>NZ_CP150146.1:0-4800000 GCF_037963825.1 Paenibacillus sp. FSL H8-0282 | reverse complement strand
GTAACGCCAATCCGGAATACAATTGCTACAAGAATGCGTCAAAGTGTCTCTGAGATTCCGCATGCTTGGACAATGATTGAGGTAGACGTGACTAATCTGGTCGCACTGCGCAATAAACATAAGGATGAGTTCAAGCGTAAAGAAGGTATCAATCTAACCTATCTGGCTTTCATGATGAAGGCTGTTGTGAGTGCGATTAAGGATTACCCGATTATGAACTCTGTCTGGGCTGTAGACAAAATTATTGTCAAACGTGATATCAATATCTCGTTAGCGGTAGGTACAGAAGATTCGGTTATCACTCCTGTGATTAAGAAGGCTGATCAGAAAAATGTCGCTGGGTTGGCTCGTGAGATTGATGAATTGGCACAAAAAACACGCGAAGGCAAACTGAGCCTGGAAGATTTGCAGGGAGGGACTTTCACTGTAAATAATACAGGCTCGTTTGGCTCCATTCTTTCTTATCCAATCATTAACTATCCACAGGCAGCGATTTTAACATTTGAATCGATTGTAAAAAGACCTGTGGTCATTAACGATATGATAGGTGTGCGATCAATGGCTAATATTTGTCTGTCGCTCGATCATCGGATTCTGGACGGAGTCATTTGTGGTCGTTTCTTGCAACGCGTCAAGGATAACATTGAAGGATATACCCCGGATACGAAACTTTACTAAAATAATAACGAGCCAAACTGTGCAGGCATGAGACTGAAAAAGGGGACCTGACGGTATGAATAATTCGGATATTCGTAAGCTGCAGATTTCATATGACCCTATTATGGAGTATGGGACGGCCTGGGAGCTGCAAAAAGAAAGTGTGCATGCCATTGATTCTGGCGAGCAGCCGGAGAGACTTATTCTTTTGCAGCATCCGCCTACCTATACTATTGGTTCACAAAATCATCCTGAACATCTTCTCTTGGATCAAAAGCATCTCGAAGAAAAAGGAATCGCGCTGTTTGAAATCGATCGCGGAGGAGATATTACATATCACGGACCCGGTCAGCTTGTAGGTTATCCGATCCTTAAGCTCGGAGAAGATGGCAAAGTGGATTTGCATGGGTACTTGCGCAGTCTGGAGGCTGTTATTATTGATTATTTGGCATCCTACGGTATTGCCGGAGATCGTAAACCGGAGTACACCGGAGTATGGGTTGGCGATGAGAAGATCTGTGCTATAGGTGTGAAGTTTAATAAGAGTAAATTTAGAAGAGGTTTTATTACCAGTCATGGTTTTGCTTTTAACATTTCTGAGGGGATTGCGGCGCGCGGGTTTCAAGGGATTATTCCATGCGGGATCACCGATTTTGGGATAACTTCTCTAGAGGAATGTGCAGGTCGTCGATTTGAGCTTCAAGAGGTGGCTAGAGAGCTGGTTCCATATTTCTTGAAACATTTTCCATATGAAGAGCTGATGGATACTTTCTGTGATATGGCAAAGGTTGATTAGGAACAAACGTGCAGGCCAAATAGCGGCAAGGAGTTCCTAGCCGCTATTATTAATGCTTCCTGAGCAATGTTTAACCTGCAAGGAACGGCTCGATAACCATAAAGAGCGTAGAGGCAATCATGGCAAACAACATGACGTAGATGAAGATCTTGAACCATTTATTACGTTGCATGGGTAACTCCTTTAGATTTAGTTTAAGTTATTAACATGAAGATGGTAATGTCGTACAACCATTGTACCGTATTCACGAAAGAGAGGGAAGTCCAGTGATTTCACAAGACCGATTGATTCAGGAGTTTATGGAACTTGTCCAAGTTGATAGTGAAACAAGATATGAACGGCAGATTGCCGATGTCCTTAAGAGTAAGTTTAACGAACTGGGTTTAGAAGTGCTCGAAGACGATTCCCAGGAAAGAACCGGACATGGAGCAGGTAATCTATTCATTACCTGGCCAGCTGAGAATGGAGGAGCTGCTCCAAAGCTTCTGTTCACTTGCCATATGGATACGGTTGTTCCCGGACAAAATATCAAGCCTACACTTGGTTCAGATGGATGGATTACAAGTGATGGCACTACGATTCTTGGAGCTGATGATAAAGCAGGACTTGCGGCATTGTTCGAAGCCATTCGAGTGATCCAAGAGCAAAAGCTTCCGCATGGTCAGATTCAATTCGTGATTACAGCGGGTGAAGAATCTGGATTGCTGGGCGCACGTTCGATGAATCCAAGCAACTTGGATGCAGACTTCGGCTTTGCGCTTGATTCCAATGGTGAAGTTGGAGCGATTGCGGTGGCAGCACCGACACAGGCTAAAATCACGATGCAAATCTTTGGGAAATCGGCTCATGCTGGCGTGAACCCAGAGGACGGCATCAGCGCAATTCAAGTCGCTAGCAAAGCGATTGCAGCCATGAAGCTGGGTCGTATTGATAACGAAACCACAGCGAATATTGGAAAGTTCGCTGGCGGCGGCCCAACGAATGTAGTGTGCGATCACGTCCAGCTGGATGCAGAAGCACGCAGTATTGTGCAGGAGAAGGTTGGCGATCAAATCGCTTCGATGCGCGAAGCACTCGAGACAACTGTGCGGGAATACGGCGCAGAATGCGAATTCCGCAGTGAAATCATCTACCCTGCTTTTAGCTTTAATGAACATGATCCGGTAGTGCAGCTTGCACAGCGGGCCATTACTTCTATGGGGCTTACTCCACGTCTGTTCCACTCTGGCGGAGGTAGTGACGCTAACGTGTTCAACGGTCTAGATGTTCCGACTGTTAACCTTGCAGTGGGTTATGAACATATCCATACTACCAAGGAACGGATTAAAGCCGAAGATATCGTTAAAGTGGCTGAACTCGTTGTGAATATTGTAAAAGAGAGCGTAAAGGGCTAACCACCTTATAAAACAGCAGAGCAGCGATTCTACCGTAACGGAGGATTGCTGCTCTGTATTTTTTTATGGGGAGTTTAGTGCAGCTATATTTAGGGTAATCCCAAAAAAGTCATGCGACCTCTAATGCCGCTTTTGGCGAGTCTCGAAGTAGAAATTTCCGGAATGCCCGGATGCCACCCCTCTCTTGAGGCTAAAGGACCCAGATGACGTTATAAGCCAAATTATCAACATTTGAGCAGAGTTTCGGACACCAGCGCAGCTATTCCATAAGAAGAGGAGCATATAGTGTGTTTTTTGTGCTGATAGCTGCAATGGGGTCCGATAGCAAAGCAAAAGTGCGGAAAAGGTGGGTTTAAGTGCAACTGTGTCCGATAGCGCCAAGTCCCCCCTCTTTTGAGGCGAAAGGACCCAGATGACGCTAAAAGCAAAATTATCGCCAATTGAGCAGAGTTTCGGACACGAGCGCAGCTATTCCTTAATAAGAGGAGCATATAGTGTGTTTTTCGTGCCGATAGCGTCACTGGGGTCCGATAGCATCGTAAAAGTGGGGAAAAGGTGTGTTTAAGTGCAACTGTGTCCGATAGCGCGAGTCACTTCCGATGTCAGAGAGCGATAATGCTAAGTCCGCCCCTCTCTTGAGGCTAAAGGACCCAGATGACGCTATAAGCAAAATTATCGCCATTTGAGGAGAGTTTCGGACACCAGCGCAGCTATTCCATAAGAAGAGGAGCATATAGTGTGTTTTTTGTACCGATAGCGTCACTGGGGTCCGATAGCATAGCAAAAGTGCGGGAAAGGTGTGTTTAAGGTCAACTGAGTCCGAAAGCGCGAGTCACTTCCGATGTCAGAGAGCGATAATGCTAAGTCCGCCCCCTCTCTTGAGGCTAAAGGACCCAGATGACGCTATAAGCAAAATTATCGCCATTTGAGCAGAGTTTCGGACACCCGTGCAGCTATTCCTTATAAAGAAGAGCATATAGTGTGTTTTTCGTGCCGATAGCGTCACTGGGGTCCGATAGCATAGCAAAAGTGCGGAAAAGGTGTGTTTAAGGTCAACTGAGTCCGATAGCGTACAAAGGTAGGCGCAATAGCAACCTAATCAAACAACTTGTGCTAGATATCAGCATCGTGAGCGATCAACAAGTTGTGTCTGACGCCAGCATGGTGCGCGATCAACAAGTTGTGTCACATGCCAGCATCGTAAGCCCATTAGTTGCTTAATCAATCAACCTGTGTCCAATACCAGCGGCCTAAGGGCAATTCCCCCTAATCGGGGCGACGCAAAAAGACTGGGGTGCCCCAGCAGCCATTTCATGGCTTTTGAGACACCCCCTATAGTTGTGTGAACATGTATGGCTAAGTCCCAAAGGAGAGGATGAATTCATCCTGCCTTGGACGGAAGGATTGCGGATTGATCGTGCAGGGAAAGAATGTATGCCAAGGGCATATCGCGCCCATACTGCTGGATCCATCCAGCCAAGATGGCCTTTATTTCCTCCGGCTTACCTACCATCATAACTGCGGATGAGCTTGTACGGCTGAAGATTTCATTCATCTGAAATTCCTTCTTTCCCTTTAAGTTTGCTATAATACACCGTATGCACAATAGAGAAAAAGGAGACCAGAAACTTTATGGGAGAACAACATTTGCACAGCAAACCCGAGCTTGATGAAGTGACATTGTCTACACAGCCTGTTTTTGATGGGAAGATTATATCTTTGCAGGTGGACACAGTGAGACTGCCTGATGGAAATACTGCGACACGTGAAGTTGTGAAGCATCCCGGCGCTGTAGCGGTGCTTGCTTTAAATAACAATAAAATGCTTGTTGTAGAGCAATACCGTCAGCCCATGCAACGCACTGAGGTGGAAATTCCTGCTGGGAAGCTGGATAAAGGTGAAGATCCATTAGTTGCGGCTGGTCGTGAACTTCAGGAAGAGACTGGATTTCACAGTGGAGATCTGAAATTGCTTAAATCCTTCTATACTTCTCCCGGCTTCGCCGATGAGATTATTCATTTGTATGTGACTACTAACGCTCAACCAGGGGACATGTCACTGGACGAGGATGAATTTCTAGAGGTTTCGGAGCTTACCCTGGAGGAAGCGTATCAATATATGGCTGACGGGCGCATCGAGGATGCAAAAACGATGATGGCAGTGTACGCTTGGCATCTATACACGCTGACAGGCCAATGGAATTAACAACTGAACTGAAGAGTTTCTATTGCGATTTGCATGTTCATATTGGGCGAACGTCGGAAGGTCAGGCTGTCAAAATTAGCGGCAGCCGCGAGCTTACCTTTGCGGGCATTGCCAAAGAAGCTGCAGAGCGCAAGGGACTAGAAATGATCGGTATTATAGATAGTCATTCACCTGGCGTACTGCGGGATATTCAGCGCTCTTTGGAATCTGGAGAGATGACATTAGCTGAAGGTGGAGGCATTGCTTACCGAGGGACTACGATCATTCTGGGAACAGAGATTGAAATCCGCGAGCCAGGGCGAAAAGAGTGCCATGTGCTCGCTTACATGCCGGACGTGGAACGCATGACCGACTTTAGTACGTGGATGAGCCGCTATATGCGGAACGTGAATCTAAGTTCCCAACGCCTGTATGCTCCGGCTAGGGAGCTTCAGGATGAGATTTACGGCCGGGGAGGCATTCTTATCCCTGCACATATTTTCACGCCTCACAAGGGCTTGTACGGCTGTGCTGCCGAGCGTATGGCGGACATCTTTGATCTGGACCGCATAGCTGCGGTTGAACTTGGGCTGAGTGCAGATTCCGAAATGGCTGGATATCTCTCTGAGCTGGATAATTTCACGTTTCTAACCAACTCAGATGCGCATTCACTGGGTAAGTTAGGGCGTGAGTATAATGTGATGGAGCTGGCACGGCCTTCGTTCGCTGAATTGCGGCTTGCACTGGAACGTAAAGATGGGCGGAAGGTAAGTGCTAATTTCGGACTTAATCCGCGGCTTGGCAAATACCACCGGAGCTATTGCGGGGGCTGTGGCAGTATTATTGATGAGGCTTATGTCAACTCGGACCGTTGCCAATATTGCGGCAGTCTTAAGCTGGTTAGAGGTGTCTTCGACCGGATCCTAGATATTACAGACCGCAAGACCCCGTTAGTGCCTGCTGACCGTCCACCCTATCATTATCAGGTTCCGCTTGAATTTATCCCGGGGTTAGGGAAGGCGAAGATGAACGCGTTACTGCAAGCGTTTGGAACTGAGATGAACATTTTACATGGTTGTGGTGAAGCGGAAATTGCCAGCGTTGTAGGTGCGGATCTGGCGTCGATGATCGTCCAGGCCCGCTCTGGAATTTTGGAGCTATCAGCAGGCGGTGGCGGGACGTACGGTAAAGTGGTTCAGCCCAGAAAGTAGAGGCATTACCTGAAGGACAAGTCATATCGCGGGACGTTTTCTCATATGGTGTAACATGTAACCGGAAAGGGGAACGTCCCATATGCGTAATTTACGGCTGATGATGAAGGAACAGACGCCTCTGTATATTTTTGTCGGCGTATTATTTCTGGTAGGTGTTGTATTTGGAGCTCTTATCGTTAGTGCGCTTACGATGGATCAGCAGCAGGAGCTGGGGGATTATCTGGGGAATTTCTTTGTTACGGTTGATCAGCAAGGTCTGCCAGCCGCACCTGATTCGTACTGGAGTATAGCGGCCTTGAATCTGAAATGGATCGGACTGATCTGGATTCTTGGGTTGTCGGTCATTGGGCTGCCGGGAATTTTGATTCTTGATTTTTTAAAAGGGGTACTGATTGGTTTTACGGTTGGCTGTCTGGTCAGTCAATATTCTTGGCATGGGATGTTGTTCGCGTTAGTCTCTGTGGCTCCACATAATCTGGTGCTGATCCCTGTGCTGCTGGTTAGCAGTGCAGCTGCGATAGCTTTTTCCTTGCAGATGATCCGCAGCCGGGTGATGGGACAGCGCCGGACGCCAGTGACTCGTCCTTTTACCATGTACACTATATTGTCATTTGTGATGGCGCTTTTGATCCTGGGTATTTCATGTTTTGAGACCTGGGTTACACCAACCATGATGCGTTGGGTCACGCCTTCACTTGTACAAGCGGTGACGACCTTGACTGTGCAGTAAAAGCGTTTGACTTCTGAAAGCGACACCCCCTATAATGGAAGAAGTGGTTTGAAGACCGGTGCGGTAATTATCCAAGGGGGAGGGAGACAGGTGGAAGCACGGATAGACAAGATTAAGCAACAGTTACAATCCCAAGGATACAAGCTTACACCCCAACGGGAAGCGACCTTAAGAGTGCTGCTGGAGAATGAGGAAGATCATCTTAGCGCGGAAGACGTATTTATGCTCGTGAAGGAGAAAGCTCCCGAGATCGGTCTTGCGACTGTGTATCGTACCCTCGAACTTCTCAGTGAGCTTCATGTCGTAGAAAAGATCAATTTCGGCGACGGTGTAGCCCGGTATGATTTGCGAACAGATACTGCGAAGCATCATCATCATCACTTAATTTGTGTGCAATGCGGCAGTATGGATGAGATTCGCGAGGATTGGCTCGGTCCGCTGGAAGAACGACTGGAGAAAGAGTTTAATTTCACAGTGCTTGATCATAGACTTGATTTCCATGGGATTTGCTACCGCTGTACTGATAAGAACAATACAGACGGAAATCCATCCTAAAGTTATCTTATATTAAGAATTAACTTCACAAGTCCTCCCCGGTTCCTATACCGGAGGGGGCTTTTTAAATGATTAGTCTATTAGAGCCATACATATCAGCCTTTTTTGGAGCATAAAATGAAGGACGAGCAGAATTCATTTATATGTAATAGGAGGCGTCCTTATGATTGTTTCTGTGCCCAAAACAGTGCGTAAGCTGTATTTTATGATCATGTTTGTGGCTCTGAGCTATTTACTCTACTATGCTATGAGCTGGCTAGGGGAATGGCTCAGTCCGATAGAGAACTATGGAATTCCTGAAGGCACCGCTGTTCGGGCATTTGATCACGCCGAGGTTGGTGATGATGGTCTGGATGCACGGCAGCGCTTGCGTTTCTATTACTGGTTCGGAGAATGAAAGCTACGCAGGAAGCAGGAACAAGCGAGAAGAATGTCGAAGAAAGCTAGGGTGGATTTATGCAGAGTAAGAGTTGTGTACACATCTGCTAAAGCCTCATGCTGAATGTGCTGCAGGAAGACACTAAGAGTAGCTGCGCCAGGACAGGAGCGTGAAATAATGAAGTCACACTTGCAGCCTTTTTTACATTATTTGTCCGGAGATAAAGGCTTGTCGCCGAATACACTGGAATCTTACGGTAGGGATGTATCGCAGTTTCTAGAGTTTGCTGAAGAGCGGGGGGTTGAGCAGCCTGAAGAAATCCGAAGATCTCATGTGATGTTATATCTTGGCTCCTTACGCGGAGCGGGAAGAGCCACTGCAACGCTCAACAGAAACGCGGTGTCCCTGCGGGCCTTTTTTCATTATTTGCTGAAGGAACGTTTAATTGAGCAGGATCCAACACTGGACATGGAAACCATGAAGCCCGATAAGAAGCCACCTATGGTGCTTGCGGTTTCGGAGGTTGAGCGGCTGCTAGCTGCTCCAGATGTGAGTACAGCACAAGGGATGCGCGATAAGGCTATGCTGGAATTGCTCTACGCAACGGGGATAAAGGTTTCTGAATTAATTTCTCTTAACGTAGACGATGTGCATACAGACATGAAGTTTGCGCGTTGTACAGGGACTTCGGGCAAGGAACGAGTGGTTCCCATTGGAACCATTGCTGCAGAGAGTGTAGCAGCTTACACTTCTCTTATGCGGGACAAGCTGCTTCGTGATCATCAGGAGGAGCCGGCCATGTTCCTGAATAGCCTAGGTGGGCGTTTAACCCGCCAGGGGTTCTGGAAAATCATAAAAAAATACGCTCGGGAAGCAAACATTGAGCAGGATATTACACCGCATACGCTTAGGCATTCCTTTGCCGCCCATTTACTGGAAGGTGGAGCGGATTTGCGTTCCGTACAACAAATGCTGGGTCATGCTGATATTTCGACGACTCAGATTTATAACGGTATCGCGCGTAAGAATATGAAGGAAGTATATGAGAGCCATCATCCCAGAGCTCGCTGATCATGCTTCAAAGATGCTTTTTGTGAGTAAGATAGTTATGATGGAATCATACTTATAGGATAGACTGGGGAATGGGTAATTTTCCACAGGTTATCCTTTGGCAGAAACGGATACCTGACAGGCGATACATTGTATCGCTAGCTACGGAAGCGTCTGACTTCCGGGAGAAGGTACAGCCGTTTCTTCTTGTTGGTGCAAACGAATGAACGAACGATCTATATTAAAAAAGGAGTGAAGACAATATGTCCTCATTTAAACGAATTGGTTTTATTGTTTTGGATAGTGTAGGTATCGGAGAAGCTCCAGATGCTGCGAATTTTGGTGATGCAGGGTCGCATACGCTTGGCCATATTTTGAACCGTGTTCCCGGATTAAAACTGCCTAACCTTCAGCAGTTAGGATTAGCTAATATTGCTCCGCTGCCGCCGCTTGAACCTGTAGCTTCACCAACTGGATATTATGGCAAGATGCAGGAAGTATCTGTAGGTAAGGATACGATGACCGGGCACTGGGAGCTGATGGGGCTGAAAATTGAGGTTCCATTCAATACGTATCCGGATGGATTTCCGGCAGAATTGATTGAGAAATTCGAAGCAGCAACTGGCCGGAAAGTGATCGGTAATAAACCGGCTTCCGGTACGGAAATTTTAGTTGAATATGGCGAAGAGCAGATGAAGACCGGAGCTTGGATTGTGTACACCTCTGCGGACAGTGTATTCCAGCTTGCGGCACATGAAGATATCATTCCACTGGAAGAGCTATACAGCGCGTGTAAAATCGCCCGTGAGCTAACTATGGCTCCTGAATTCTCCGTAGGGCGCGTTATTGCTCGTCCATATGTTGGCGAACCAGGAAAGTTCGTACGGACCTCGAATCGCCATGATTATGCCGTGAAACCACCGGAACCAACGGTAATGAATTCGCTGGCTGATATCGGAAAAGATGTTATCGCGGTAGGAAAGATCAACGATATTTTCACAGGTGAAGGGGTTACAGCTTCTTACCCTACGAAGAGCAATGAACATGGTATCGAAGTTACCATTGAGCAGCTTCGCCAACCGTTCAACGGGTTGCTGTTCACGAATCTGGTGGATTTTGACTCTTTATATGGACACCGTCGCGATCCGGAAGGATACGGTCATGCACTGGAAGTATTCGATCAGGCGTTGCCTGAAATTCTATCCACGCTTGGTGAAGATGACCTGTTGATTATTTCAGCAGATCATGGGAATGATCCAATCCATAGTGGAACAGATCATACTCGTGAATATGTGCCGCTGCTTATTTACAGCCCACGCCTTAAGCATCCAGATAGCTTGGGTATTCGTGAGACCTTCTCGGATGTTGCTGCAACCATTGCTGATAATTTCGGTGCGAAGGCGCCGCAGTATGGGACAAGCTTTTTAGCGAAACTGCAATAAAAGAATGTGGGTTGCGCCACAACATTCATTAAGGAGGATCATCCATAGCATGTTAACTCAAAAAGAAATTCAAGAAGCAGCCATTTATATAAAAGACAAATGTCCGGTGGCTCCGGAAATTGGATTGATCCTTGGTTCAGGACTCGGTGTGCTGGCAGACCTGATCACCGATGGAATCAGCATTCCATATGATGAGATTCCTCACTTCCCTGTGTCCACTGTAGAAGGGCATGAGGGAGAACTGCTGATCGGTATGATTGAAGGACGCCGTGTCGTGATGATGAAGGGCCGCTTTCATATGTATGAGGGTTATGGACCGGAAGTTACGGCATTCCCTGTTCGGGTTATGAAAGAACTTGGTATAGCCAGCCTATTAGTAACTAATGCTGCTGGTGGAGTGAACACAGATTTCACGCCGGGCGATCTTATGCTCCTTACGGATCATCTGAATATGACGGGACGGAACCCGTTAATAGGACCTAATGATCCTGCACTGGGCGTGCGCTTCCCGGATATGTCAACCGCTTATAGCCGCCGCCTGATCAAGGTAGCGAAGGAAACGGCAGCGCAGCAGAATTTCGAATTCAAAGAAGGCGTATATGCAGGTCTGCTGGGACCTTGCTACGAAACACCTGCTGAAATCGTAATGCTTCGTCATCTGGGGGCTGACGCTGTTGGCATGTCTACTGTGTCGGAAACCATTGTTGCCCGGCATGCAGGTATCGAGGTATTGGGTATCTCCTGTATTACTAACATGGCTGCGGGAATCCTGGATCAACCTCTCAACCATGAAGAGGTTATGGAAACTGCAGATCGTGTGCGTGAGCGTTTCCTGAAGCTGGTGTTGGGCTTTATTCCGAAAATGTAATTTCGGATACTGCATTTTGAATTTTTGGGAGGTCCAATCTATGACACAAGTGAATGAGCTTGAGCCATTGACGTTTGAACAGATAATGAAGGTAACTAATTTGACTAGACCAAAATTTATCGGACTTGCTCGCGTAATTGTCCGTGAAGTGCAGGTGTAATATGAGAGCTGTAGATATTATTCAGAAAAAAAGAGATGGTGGAGAGCTGAGTCGTGAGGAAATTTCCTTTTTAATTCAGGGCTACAGTAAAGGTGAAGTGCCTGATTATCAGCTCTCTGCATGGGCAATGGCTGTTTATTTTCAAGGCATGAACGCGCGGGAGACCGGCGATTTAACGATGGAAATGGCGATGTCCGGCGATCAAGTAGATCTTAGCCCAATTGCAGGCATTAAGGTTGATAAACACTCCACAGGCGGAGTGGGCGATAAAACAACTGTAGTACTGGCACCCTTGGTAGCTTCTGCTGGAGTACCGGTAGCGAAGATGTCCGGCCGCGGACTTGGGCACACTGGAGGCACGCTCGATAAGCTGGAGTCCATCAGTGGTTTCTCTATCGAGATGGCTCGTGAGCGTTTCTTTGACCAAGTAGGGGAGATCGGGGCTGCCGTGATCGGCCAGTCGGGTAACATTACACCCGCAGACAAAAAGCTGTACGCCCTTCGGGATGTAACTGCAACAGTTGAATCCATCCCCCTTATTGCAAGCTCTGTGATGAGCAAAAAGATTGCAGCAGGTGCGGATGCGATCGTGTTGGATGTCAAAACAGGCAGCGGTGCTTTTATGAAGACGCTGGATGATTCTATAGCACTCGCTCAGGCGATGGTTGACATTGGAACGCATCTGGGTCGCAATACCGTTGCGATTATCAGTGATATGGACCAGCCGCTTGGTTACGGGATCGGAAATGCGTTGGAAATTAAGGAAGGAATCGAGACCTTGAAGGGTCACGGTCCGAAGGATCTGCAGGAGGTCTGTCTTATTCTGGGCAGCCAGATGCTTGTTCTTGGCGGCAAAGCCAAGGATGAAGCGGAGGCACGTTCGATTCTTATGACGCATATTGAAGATGGCAGTGCGCTAGAGAAGTTCAAACAAATCGTGAAGGCACAAGGTGGAGATGTATCGCAAATTGATTCTCCGGAGAAGCTCCCTACGGCTAAGCGATTCATTGAAGTGAAAGCAAAAACCAAAGGGTTCATAGAAGGGATTCAGGCCGAGGAAATTGGCGTTGCGGCTATGCTGCTTGGAGCTGGACGTGAAACTAAGGAATCCGTAATCGATCTGGCTGTGGGGATTCAACTTTCTAAAAAGGTTGGAGATGCTGTAGAGATCGGCGAGACGCTTGCAGTCTTGCATATCAATGATGCCAGTGAGAAGAAAGTAGAGGAAGCTGAAGGTAAGGTGTTAGAAGCCTACCGTATCACTTCTGAACCTGTTCCTGCCCAACCTTTGGTATTTGCACTTGTTACTAAAGATGGGGTAACACGGTACTAGCCTAGGCAATATAAATATTGTCATGGCTATGGCCTTAAACAGACAACAAAGCAGCGATCCTCCCATAACGGGAAGGTCGCTGCTTTGCGTTTTGCTCAATGGTGCAATATTTATAACTGATTATTAATCTTATTGAATATCTGCGAAGCCCCGCTGCTTGTATTACATAATACGACTACAGTCTCGCCACTAGCTGGATAGATAGCCGACCGGAAGGAAACACCGGGATCATAGCCCATAATGTGAAATTTGAACACTTTTTCTTCGCGGAGGGTAATCCATACACCATAACCATAATAGCCTTCGCCATCCACATGTACATGGGGAGTAAGCAATAATGAAGTGAGTACTGGACTCAATAATGTATGGTTCATTAACCCGCTCCAGAATAGCTGCATGTCGGGGGCAGTGACGAAAGCACCACCGTCAGCGCCTCCTTTTACCGGGATTGAGTAGATGTTGGTTCTCCAGTTTCCGTTCTCTTCCTCTATGTATCCTAGTGCACAGTTGGCAGGTAAGGCATCTAACGTAAAGTAACCGGATTGCTCCATTCCGCAAGGCTTAAAGATGTGATGCTCTACATACTCGGAAAAAGTCATTCCACTCAATTCCTCCACCAGAAGGCCTAGCACGATATAGCCGGCATTGTTGTAGTGGAAACGTTCGCCAGGAGTCCACATCATGGGAAGGGTCCGGAACATCGGCACAAAATCCTCAAGCTGTCGCAAGGTGTACATAGGCCGTGCCTTCCACAGGTCCTCGAAATCATCCATAATTGTTTCATCAAAATAATCCGGAATACCAGAGCTATGCGTTAGCAGCTGATGAATGGTGATGTCGGGACTAAAGAGAGGAAAATCTACTTTTTTAAGATAATCTATTAGTCTACTTTCAAAAGAAATCAATCCCTGATCGACCAGCTGGCAGACAGCGATCGCGGTAAATATTTTACCCCCGGAAGCAATGCCGAACCGAGTATGAATATTGTTTTCGCGCTTATCCGACTTATTGGCATAACCGTAACAACTGCTGATGACTTCTTTATCAGGTTGTTGTACCAGCACTACACCAGAGAAATTGTTCTGTTTAGCTTCTGCTTCAATACAATCTGCAAGGTGGTTCATCTGTATATTCACTCCTCTATAAGCAGTTAAGTTCTTAAATACCATTCGTTAAAATATTACATTTTCCTTTAAAGTGGGGTTAAATGAGTACGGAAAAATTGGAAGTACTTAAAAATTGAATTAACTTTTGATCTCCCCTATAATAAAAATGCTCTGCAACTGCTGCTGGGCTTTTTTTTATTGACAACATCATTACTTCTTGCGATAAATTATTATAGTTATTTACTTGGAAATGGAATAATTTCCACCCTTTCTGACGAAACTGGAACACAGTACCTGTGATATGAAGGTTAACGTTCAGGAGGGGAACCATTGTGAGAAAAATGCGTTTTGCTGTGCTTGTGCTCTGTATCGTTGTGTCGGTTCTAGGACCGATGTCAGGTGCTTATGCTGAGGAAAAAAGCAAGGATTCTGGCAGTAATGCTGCCGCTGTAGATCTTGCGCCTGGTGCGCGTTCAGCGATTTTGATGGATGCAGGCACCGGCACTATTATTTATGAAAAGAACAGCCATGATAAGCTGCCTCCCGCAAGTATTACGAAGATTATGACGATGCTGCTTACGGTGGAAGCACTGGATGAAGGAAGACTGCAACTGACGGATAAGGTGCGCACGAGTGAATATGCCGCATCGATGGGCGGATCGCAAATTTTCCTGGAGCCTGGTGAAGAAATGTCGGTGGATGAGATGCTCAAAGGCATCGCTATGGCCTCCGGTAATGATGCATCTGTGGCGATGGCAGAGAAAATAGCGGGTTCGGAGAGCGCTTTTGTCGATCTGATGAATAAAAGAGCGGAAGAGCTGGGTCTGAAAGATACCCACTTTGCCAATTGCAACGGTCTTCCAGCTGCTAATCACTATTCCTCAGCCTACGATATTGCGGTAATTAGCCGGGAGCTTTTAAAGCATGATAGAATTATCAAATATACCGGTTCCTATCAGGATTATCTGCGTAAGGATTCCACCAAACCATTCTGGTTGGTAAACACGAACAAGCTTGTACGTTTCTATACAGGCGCTGATGGACTGAAAACAGGATATACCGCTGAAGCAAAATTCTGCTTATCCGCTACGGCTGCAAGAGACGGTCTGCGTGCTGTTGCTGTTGTGCTGGGTGAGCCGAACACGAAGACACGTAACAGTGAAGTGTCGGGCATGTTTGACTATCTCTTTTCGCAATATAAGATCCACACTATTCACAAAGAAGGGGACGCTATCGGTACCCTTAAGATTGAGAAGGGTGTGAAGTCCGAGCTGCCGATTACGGCGAAAGAGACGTATAGTGTTCTTTTGAAAAAAGGTGTGACGCAAGAAGGCATTCGTCACGAACTAGTACTTCCAGAAAGCGTGAAGGCACCAGTGGCTGAAGGCCAGTCCATAGGCAAGCTGGTTGTCTACCAAGGAACCCAAGTGATTAAAGAGTATGAACTTAAAGCAGGGGAAGCTGTGGCAAAAGCAGGCTGGTGGAAGCTCTTTAAACGTACAACAGGCTCGATGTTCGGCATGGATTAAAAAGAGCTTTTTTGTAGATTGCGCCCATGTGCTTTGTAGATTCATAGGGGTTTTCTTCTAGTTTTGTCGTGAGGCAGGATTCCTGATTTGCCACGTAGAAACCTTGTCCTTGAAGAGAATGGGTACTGTCTCTTAAGGCCAAGTTTTCAAAGCAACGAAGAGGAGAGTGGCAAGCATGAATTCTAATGTGGAAATGGAGCATCACAGGGGTGTGCTGATTGTCCGTTTATCTGGGGAACTCGATCATCATGCCGCCGATTTTGTAAGAATGGATATGGATGAAGCGATTATGCGGGGTCAGGTATCGCATTTGATCCTTAGTCTTAAGCATCTGCAGTTTATGGACAGTTCGGGTCTCGGCGTAATTCTGGGAAGGTATAAACTGATCCATAGTAAAGGCGGCAAAATGGTGGTGTGTGATGCAACGGCACCTGTGAAGCGACTTCTGGAAATGTCAGGCCTGTTCAAGATCATGCCCCTATATGACGACGAGAGCACTGCACTCTCGGATTTGGAGGTTGCGTTATGACAAATGGTAAGGCTGGTAACTTCATGAACGTGCAGTTCGCTGCACTCTCGGAGAACGAATCATTCGCGCGTGTAGTTGTAGCGGCGTTCGTTTCTAGGCTTGATCCTACAATGGACGAGCTGAATGATCTGAAGACAGTCGTGTCGGAGGCGGTCACCAATTGTATTATTCATGGGTATGATAGTGATCCGGAAGGTATTGTGACTATTTCAGCTTCGCTGGACAACGAAACGGTACATTTAACCATTGAGGATCAGGGACGGGGCATTGAGGATTTGGAGCTGGCACAACAGCCGCTATATACCTCAAAGCCAGAGCTGGAGCGGTCGGGCATGGGCTTTACCATTATGGAGAATTTCATGGATGAATTTGAAGTCACTAGTGAACCGGGACACGGCACTTCGATCTCAATGAAGAAAACCATCGTTTCGAAAAAAGCTTTATACAATTAGGGGTTGGAGCCATGGATGCAGAGTCAAAAAAAGCTCCGCCGACCTATTTGGACGATGCGGAGGTCAAACGTCTTATCGCGCTCAGTCAGGCCGGAGATAATCTTGCCCGAGACACACTAGTTAGCTGCAATATCCGGTTGGTCTGGTCGGTAGTGCAGCGGTTTATGAACCGCGGGTATGAACCTGACGATTTGTTCCAGATCGGTTGCATCGGGCTCTTGAAGTCCGTTGATAAGTTCGACCTCAGCTATGAGGTCAAATTCTCCACTTATGCCGTGCCGATGATCATTGGCGAGATTCAGCGTTTCCTTCGCGACGATGGAACCTTGAAAGTTAGCCGTTCTCTTAAGGAGATGGCTAATAAGGTCCGCAAGATGAAGGATGAAATGTCTAAGACGCTGGACCGTCTGCCTACCATCGGTGAAGTTGCTGAGGCACTGGGGGTTACCCCTGAAGAAGTGGTATTTGCTCAGGAAGCTAACAAGCCACCGACCTCGATTCATGAGACTGTGTTCGAGAATGATGGCGATCCGATCACACTGATTGATCAAATCGCTGACGAATCACAGGAACGCTGGTTTGATAAGCTGGCACTGAATGAGGCTATCGGAGGTCTCAGCGAGCGTGAACGGCTGATTGTTTATCTTCGATATTACCGTGACCAAACGCAGTCAGAGGTTGCCAGTCGCCTTGGGATTTCTCAAGTCCAGGTATCCCGGCTGGAGAAGAAAATATTGCAGAATATCCGCGAGCAGATTGCTCAGTAGATAATGGCTAAAATGTAAAGACGCTTGCGAAATAGCGAATAGGAAGAAAAAGCCGCCCCGAAAAGGGGGGGCTTTTTATGTGGAGGGAATCTCAATATGCATTCACTTGGCGACAAGGATATGACCTCATGGTCTATTGACATGGAAGCGAATTTGCTGACAATGTCGAATGTTTTGGAGAAATGGGTGGACTGTTCAGATCATGCTTTAACGCATAACCCCAATTTTTTACGTGAATATGTGTACGGTGAGGATCTTGAACGGTTTGATGCGTATATAGATAAATTATACTCTGGTCACCTATGTAATCTTGAGTATCGTATGCAGTTACCTGCAAAAGCGCTGAAGTGGGTTCAAAGTATAGGCACGCCCGTTTTTAATCAAGAGCATAAGGTTTGTCGAATAGATGGCGTCATCATAGATATCACGGAACAAAAAAAAGCTCAAGCCCAGTTAGAGAGTAGCTTTTCTCTGTATCAGCAGATGGTTGCTACGATCGATGTGGCGATTTGGTCTTACGATTACGTATCACGGAAAATGTTATTCATATCGGATGCCATTTTCAATATCACGGGATATTCACCAGAACAGGCGAAGGAAGATGACTTTTGGCTAAGAATTGCTCCTAAAGAAGAGCGGCCTTTAATTCAAGAGATTATAACTACAGTGGGGCAAGGAATAAGCAATCTCAGTGAATATCGGATCATCCATGCCAGCGGTGAACTCCGATGGGTCCAAGTCAGGATCATTCCCAGTATGGATGAGACAGGGGCAGTGGTACGGCTCAATGGGATCTTAATCGATCATACGGAAAAAAAGCAGATGCAAGAGGTTCTATTAAAAAGCGAGCAGCGCTACAAATCCCTGTTTGACCATAATCCAGATATCGTGTGTGAATTGGATCTGCAGGGCAGCATTGTGGCTATCAATCCAGCGGCAGAGCAAATTACTGGAGAAGCTTTTAATAGATTCGGAGAGAACTTATCCATTGTGAATTTATTTGGCGCAGAGAATTCGCATATGATGTCTGATTATTTTGATAAAACGGTTGGCGGAGTTCTGCAGCATTATACGGTTACTTCTGTCCGCGAGAATGGATTAGTTAACCATTGGTCGATGAAAAACATCCCTGTACATGAAAACAATCAAATTGTGGGTACCTTTGTTATCGCAAGAGATACCACTGCATCTGTGGAGGTAGAAAAGCGGCTGGCTCAGCGGGAAGCGGAGTACAGGCTTATTACAGAGAATATGGAGGATATGATTGGGGTTCTGGATCAGCAAGGGAACTTCATTATTGCTTCGTCCTCTTGTGAGAAAATTATTGGTCTTCCTGTAGGTTCAATAAAGAACACAACTATTTTGGAGTATATTCATCCTGATGAACAAGAAGTGTTGCGGGAACAGATCTTGGATATTTTTCGGACAAAAGTATGTAAGATGTTTTACAATCGGTTTATTCACATCAAAGGTCACATTATAGACCTGGAATGCTTGGGTACACCTGTTCTTGGTGAGGATGGAGAAGTAGTTAGTATTGTGATCGTAGCGAGAGACATTACAAAAAGGGTCCAGATGGAGAGTGAACTTAGAGAAAGCGAGGAACTCAATCGGCTGCTTATTGATATGTCACCTGAAGCGGTAGTACTCCATAGTGAATATAAATTCCTTTATGTGAATTTTTCCTGTTTAGGATTGTTTGGAGTTTGCAGTGAGGATCAATTGATTGGCACCTCTATTTTTAATTGGGCCCACCCAGACTATATAACGCTGGCTAGAGATCGGATGCGTGAAATCTATTATGGACCCAATCGGATATTAGCTCCTATTGAACAAAAGGTCGTGCGGTCAGATGGATCTATTATCGATGTAGAAGTAACAGCTAGCTCAATTCTATATAAGGGTAAGGTTGCATGTATCTCTATCTTTAGGGATATCAGTGATCGGAAAAAAATTGAGGTGGAAAGACAGCTTACAGAGCAGATCATTCGGAACAGCGAGGAAAGGTATTTCAACTTACAGATGAGTCTTGATCAATTCTCGCAAGATTTGTTTGGTGCGATGAAGATCAGTCACATGGAACAACGATTACTGAAAGAAGTTAGAGAGGTCTTGCGGGTTACCAATATTTGTATGGTTGAAGTTGAAGATAACCATGATAAAATATGCGAGATTATTGAGACCGAGCGGGGCTATTCACTGAAGATCGGAGAGTTCCGAAGAAAAAGCTATATTCTATCCATTAATGAGAAGTCTATTTTATTAGAAATAAGTTCTGTTCGAGTGTGGCTGAAGACGATTACCCGTTATGTTAGTGTGTTATTTGATAATTTTTTGCTCATAGAAGATCTAACTAAGGACCTTGAGTTAGCGGCTTCCGAGCAAGCTCCGACATGGTTGCTGCGCTTTATGTTTAATTTATCCGAGAATGAACGCAAACGGCTGGCTCAAGATTTACATGATTCAGCACTTCAAGAACAGATCATCTGGTATCGTAAGCTTGATAATTTTTTAAGTGATAAATCCGTTACGGGGGAACTAAAGGAACAGCTAGAACAGATCACAGAAGGTTTACTCGATGTTATCTATGAACTGCGGATGATCTGCAATGAGCTTAGGCCACCAGCATTAATCAATGAGGGGCTTGCTTCCTCACTTGAGACGTTGTTTGAATTTGCTCAGCTGCGGAACGACTATCAGATTTATTTTGAGTCAACAGCTTTCAAGCATAAGTTAAAAGACGAGATTCTAATAGGTCTGTACCGTATTGTGCAGGAACTTTTGGCTAACGCAGCTAAACATTCTTGTGCCACAGAAGTACGTATCTCCTTAGCTAGCGAAGGGCAACAGGTGCTTTTGGATTATGAAGATAACGGAATTGGAATGAGCCTTTTAGGAGAGGATTCTCTTAAGAGCATGGGGATTTATGGGATGAAAGAAAGGGTTCGCAGTATGGATGGGACCATACGATTTCTTTCGCCAGAGAATAAGGGATTAGCTGTCTTTATATCCATACCTGCAGATTAATCATGGGGCATAATAAGGGGATAGGGGTGTATTAGGCATGATTCGAATTTTGTTAGTGGACGACCATCCCTCTGTCATGGAAGGGACTAAGATGATACTGGAACAAGAGGGAGATATGGAGGTTACCCTAGCCAATTCAGCCCATGAGGCGCTTAACATGGTGGGTAGCCATACGTTTGACGTGATGCTGTTTGATCTTCATATCGCTGATGGGAATGGGATTGATTTGGCGAAGGAAGTCTTAAAAATAAACGCAGACGCGATTATCTTAATCTATACCGGATACGAAATTACAAACAAATTCAACTTGATGATCGAATCGGGTTTGTTTGGATTTATTTCAAAAACGACAAATAGAGAGCAGCTTGTTGCAGCAGTGCGTTGTGCTTTAAGGGGAGATGTCATATTGCCTCATACCCTAGTTAAACAGTTAAGAAAAGTATCACCCAAAGGAATGGAGATTAATATTGACCAAGCAAACCCGAAGATAAGCAAAAAAGAGCATGAAATGCTGACAGAGATTGCAAAAGGAAAAAGCAACAAGGAAATAGCAGAGATTGTACTTATGAGTCAACGATCGCTGGAATACAGTTTAACGAGTCTGTTCCAGAAGCTAAATGTGAAATCAAGAATTGAAGCGGCAATAAAAGCTAAACGACTGGGCATATTGAAGGAGTCCGATTTCAACAATTCACTATGAAAATTCGTAACAAACAAATAGATCAAAATCCCGTTCACGGTTCTGTGAGGCGGGATTTTTTGGTCTGCGCTTTTTTTGCGGGATAACGCAATATTTTTGCGTGGTCGCGCTATTTTTTTTCGGTTACCTTAATCTGCTTACCGTATATGATGAAATAGTTCCTAAGAATTACTAAAAAATGACTAACGCCAATGAGGGGCTGAGGAAAATGAAGTGGTTTTATAATTTAAGAACAGCAGTGAAGTTAATCTCCGCATTTCTGTTAGTATCCGCAATATTGTGCTTTGTAGGATTCTATGGAATTACGAATTTGAGTAAGATGGACCGCTCTATCGTGGACATGTACGAAAATCGCTTAACACCTATAGCTTATCTGGGAGAAGCGAATGAACTATTTTTAACAAATAGAATCAATATCCGTGATATAAACACGATGGCTAAAACAGCGGCAGAAAAGAAAGAATACGAAGATAAAATACATAAAAACGTTCAAAGTATTGAAGAGATCATGGGTAAATATAGCAAGACTGCGTTGAGAGCTGAAGAATTAGCCATAATGAAGGATTATCCTGAGATCTGGCAACGTTATATCACAAGTCTTGATGATACTATTGAAATTGATAAAACAAATATTAGTAATGAGAAATATACAAATTTTTTGCTTGTAAGTGATTTGCAAACAGCTACAACAGAGCTGACTGACTTTCTGCAAAATTTAATAGACATCAATATGAAGCAGGCTCAAGGTTCGATTGTTAATGCCAATGACCTTTATCAGTCCTCACGTTTGATTACTTTTAGCGTTACTATTGTTGCGCTGCTCATCAGTATTGGTCTGGGTCTTTTAATATCGCAGATCATAGCACGGCCTCTAAATCAAGTAATGCGCCTGCTAGGTAAAGTGGCCAATGGTGATTTAAGCGAAACGTCGAACCTGGAATCTAAGGACGAGATTGGAATGCTAGCTTATTCTGTTAATGAAATGGTTCTGAACCTAAGACGCACTGTTAGCGGCATTTCCTCTTCTGCGGAAAGTGTCTCAGCTGCTGCACAGCAAATCTCAGCAAGTACAGAGGAAGTAGCCAGTGGAAGTATGAGTCAAGCTAGTGCAGCACAAACGATGAATGAGTTGTTCCGAGAATTATCTGCGGCGATTAATTCAGTAGCCCAGAGTGCTGAACAGGCCTCTGAGCTTTCAGATCAAACGATGCGTATCGCTCAAGATGGAGGGATCGTGGTTAAGAACTCCGTAGAAGGAATGGCAGTACTGGATACACAAATGTCTAGACTTGCGGAAGACTCCGATAAGATTGGTGAGATTATCGCGGTGATTGAAGATATTGCCCAACAGACAAATCTGCTTGCCCTAAACGCAGCGATTGAAGCGGCCCGCGCAGGTGAACAAGGTCGAGGTTTTGCCGTTGTTGCGAATGAAGTAAGAAAGTTAGCTGAGCGGAGCAGTGGGGCTACGAAACAAATCACGGGCATTATCAAAGAAATGCAGAAGAATACGCAGCACAGTGTAAATGCCGTATTAGAAGGAGTAGCTTTTTCACAAAAAAATGGAGAAGCCTTTGAACATATCCTTACGATGGTGAACGATACCGCTCATAAAGTAACAGAAATTGCGGCTGCCAGTGAAGAACAGGCTGCACAATCGTCTGAGGTGATGTTCTCAATTGAGAGCATATCCGCCGCAACTGAAGAAATGGCGGCAAGCAGCAGTGAAACGGCAACGACGGCCAATGCTTTGGCTCAGCTAGCAGAAGAGTTAAATAGTCTGGTATCTATTTTTAAAGTTAAATAAACAGTGTCAGGGGTATTATCATTGATAGGAGAGGAGAAGTAGTGCAAAAAATAAAGGTGCTCGTTGTAGCTGCTTCAGTAACCATGCGTAAACAGATCTCGAACCTAATTTCGGAGGATTCAACCCTCGAGGTCATTGGAGTAGCTCGAAATGCATCCGAAGCGATCAGCATGGTTCAAAGACTCAGGCCCGATGTCGTGGCTATAGATATAGAAATGCCGGAATTGAACGGTTTGGTAGCACTCACAAGCATAATGTCTCAGCGGCCAACACCTATACTTATCCTGAGCTCCGCTACAAAGGATGGAATAACAGCAACCATTACTGCTTTACAAAATGGTGCAGTGGATTTCATATCCAAGCCGGCTCAATCTTATGGACCTGGTCTATACAGCATAAAAGATGAGTTATTATTCAAAATTAAGAAAGCCGCTGAAATTCCTTTAAGAACTCTTATTCTTAACAATATAAACATCTCCAAAGTGAAAGCTCGACAAGAGAAGCAAAACAACGTTAAGAGTGGATGTACAGAAGTTATTGAGCAGATCGTGGGAATTGGGTGCGGAGTAGGGGGGCCGAAAGCATTAGAAATCTTAATTTCCTCGCTCCCGGCGAGCTTCCCGTATCCCCTGCTGGTTGTTCAACATATGCCGCCCAAGTACACAAAAGCATTGGCGGAACGACTGAATCGGTTCTCAAGTGTACGGGTGGTGGAAGCCAAGGACAAGCAATCGGTGCTCGGGGGAACCGTCTATATCGCTCCAGGTAATTCTCATATGACCATCATTCAGGAGGGGCAGGATCTCAGAATAAAACTTATGAAAAAGCCTGCAGTGAATGGGCACTGTCCTTCGGTCGATATCTTGTTTGATTCTATATCTGCATTAACTGGTCTACAGCAGCATTTAATCCTAATGACCGGAATGGGAAATGACGGCGCTAAAGGGATGCTGGCTGCTAAACACGCTGGCGCCCAATCAACGCTAGTAGAATCGCAAGAAACTTCTATTGAAAGTGAAATGCCTGAAGCAGCCGCGAAGCTGGGTTGTGTGGATTACGAGCTGCCCTCGCATTTGTTAGCCTCGAAGATTATGGAGGTTACGGGGGAGCTAAGATACCGGAGGGACGCATTTCCATTGGTTTGAACGGTCTTATTTTACTTCTAAAAAAGCGTTGGCAGAATAAAATCCGCCAATGCTTTTTTGTATTTCAGGTTGACACTTTCAAGTGATAACAATTATCATTTACGGAGCTAGAGTAGAGATCATGTAACTCATCGTATACAACGAGCGAAGAAGGAGAGGTTTGCGATGACTTTAAATATATTGAATATGGAAATTCATGATCTTTTTGATCAATTTACAGAACGGATAGAGGGGCATGTTGAACATAACCAATGGGAACAACGGCTTACTATTCCTTCACATATTGGCAAGGGAAGCGTCACCCGTACACGGATTCGTCCAGGTATGGAGATTATGTATACGGACATAACTTACGAACAGGATATGAAGCTCCACATTCAAGAAGCTTGTCCGTTGTTTGAACTAAGCTATAATCTAAGCGGAGAAATCTATTGCGAATGGAACGGCAAGGAAAGTTACACGGATAAACAAATGGGCAATGTCCTTTTTCTAGAGGATGTTCAGGTGTATGAAGAGAAAAAAGCAGGTGTCCCCAATCAATTGCTGGAAATACGGTTTGCTCCTAGTGAACTGCTGAATTACGCCGGAGATTTATCGGAGACACAGCAAATGGAAACCTGGCTTAGACATCATCGTGGAAATATTGATCGTTATCCAGATACTGCGGCAATCCGAAAATGTGTCTCCGAAATGATCCACTGTACCTATCATGGAACATTGAGACGTTTATATATGGAGAGCAAAGCCCTTGAATTTATTGCTTTGTTTGGTGAGTCTGATGGTTACGGTTCTATTAGCGATAGTATGACGCTGCGGCATGATGATATTACTAATCTGAAGCGGGTACATGAATTGGTGCAAATCCATTTCGAACAACCGTTATCTATACGTGAGTTGGCTAAGCGGGTAGGTATCAACGAATTCAAGCTGAAAAAAGGCTTCCGCGAATTATTTGGCATGACGATCTTCGAGCTTGTACGTATAAAAAGGATGGAGAAAGCGCTCTGGTATATGGAGGTTGAAGGTTTGAATATAGGGAAAACAGCTGTTTCGGTCGGATATAGCAATGTCAGCAATTTCACGACGACCTTCCGTAAGCATTATGGCTGCAATCCAAGCGAATACTTAAAACGTATCGAACAACAGAGTTTGGAACGAAACAGGCTGTAGGAAGATTTGTAAATGCAGACAGCTTAAAGCTTCAAGTGTTAGAACATAGGGTTCGGAATCGAACGTTATCTTCTGCATGCTTGAGGTTTTTTTGTGTTTGCTCCCTTATCAAGGAGTGAACCTCCCTTAACAGGTAGAGAAAAAGACCACTCTAAATGATAATAATTTCATAGATTGCAGATAAAAAGGTGGTCATACAATGGGACAACAACAAGTAGATTCACGCAGGTGGTATGCGCTGGGGGTTATTTTACTGCCAACATTACTTATTTCATTAAATACTTATATGATTCAAGTTGCGCTTCCATCTATGCAATATAGCTTGAACGCAAGCTTTTCGGAAGCACAGCTTATCGTTACCGGATTTTCGCTAGGATTAGCTGTGGCGTTGATTATTAGCGGAAAGCTTGGGGATATATACGGCAGAAAACGGATGTTGATGATCGGGGTGAGCGGGTTTACGGTCATGGCAGTGTTAGGCGGACTGACCTCAGATCCGGCACTTCTGATTGTTATTCGGATTGTGCAGGGATTGGCTGCGGCGCTTATTCAACCTCAGGTTCTATCTACGCTGCAAGTCAGCTTTCTGCCAAAGGAAAAAGGGCTTGTTTTCGGCATTTACGGCGCAATGATTGGCATTGGATTTGCATTCGGATTCATCCTCGGAGGTACTATTGTGAATTGGAATCCGTTCGATCTCGGTTGGCGGACAGTATTTTTTTTCAATGTGCCATTTGGACTTCTCGTCCTGCTGTTAATGCCGATTGTACCTGAAACACGGGCTGAGCAGGCGCACAGTATTGATTGGACTGGAAGCTTCCTTCTGCTGATCGGTTTGTTCCTGTTGATCTATCCGTTGTCAGAGGGACAAAAACAAGGGTGGCCGTTGTGGATTTTTGGCTGTCTAATGTTAGCTCTTTTCGTGTTGTTTACTTTTATCTGGGTTGAAAATCGAAAGGGAAAGCAGGGGACGTTACCGTTAGTCGATCTGTCTATTTTCAGAGATCGAACATTTAGCGCTGGTCTGGCAACCGTTCTTGTCCTTTATCTAAGTATGTTCTCTTTCTTTTTTATTTTGAGCTATTATATGCAATTTGGTTTGCACTATAGTGTTCAAGATACGAGTATGGTTTTCTTGCCTATAGGGATAGGCTTTTTTATGACTTCCCTAATCTCTTCTCGAATGGTCAAAAGATGGGGGATGAGTGTACTTAAGATAGGAGCGCTGATGATGGGGAGCTGTAGTCTGCTGCTTATGTTAGAGCTAAATGTGGACGTTACGCAGCTGCTAGACCCTCGTAATATCCTACTATTATTGATATATGGTTTCGGTCTTGGAATGGCTACTACGCCCCTAGTTAACGTCACGCTTAGTTCAGTACCCACAAAGATCACGGGCACGGGTTCAGGCTTGATCACTACCTTTATGTATTTTGCGAATTCGTTAGGAGTGGCGTTAATCGGTATTTTATTCTCCGCTTCGCTAAAGCATTCTCTTTTGGAAGCAGATCTAGCGGATTATGTAAGGGCGTTTTCCTTCTCATTAGCAGCAATCGGAGGACTTGCTTTTACTGGTTTTCTTTGCCTTTGTTTTTTGCGGGAGCGGAAATTGTAGAGGAGGTATCCTGCTTTTTTTGCGCTGTGAGCAATCTAACAAACGAACGCCCTTCTTAGCTTTATAGTAATACCGAGTGATTGAATTCCATTTAATGTAACTCACTCCAAACCTATCAATGAGAAGGTGCCAGGATGTCCATACTGCAAGTAGAGAATCTCTCGAAAGAATATAAAGGCAAAGGCAAAACGAATCGGTTTCGAGCGCTGAACGGGATTAGTCTTAGTGTGGATAGCGGCGAGTTTGTGGCGATTATGGGACCCTCGGGGAGCGGGAAAACAACACTTTTAAATATACTAAGCGGAATCGACACGGAGTATAGTGGGGTTGTAAGAATTGCAGATACTAGTATAAGTGAGATGTCCAAGAACGAGCTTGCGATTTTTCGCCGGCAGCGTATGGGATTCGTTTTTCAGGATTACAATCTGCTGGATAGTCTGACCCTACGGGAAAATATCATGGTGCCCATAGTGCTGGATGATCAAGAGGTAGAAGATATCAATGCCAAGACAGATGAGACGTTATCGCTATTCGATCTGGATGAGGTGAAGGACAAATATCCTTATATGGTTTCAGGGGGGCAACAGCAGCGGGCGGCGATCAGCAGGGCGATTATAAATCATCCAGATGTGATTTTTGCGGACGAGCCGACGGGGAATTTGGATTCCAAATCCTCGAGTACGGTGATGAAGACCTTCGCCAAGCTCAACACTCTAAAAGGAGCAACGATAGTGATGGTCACGCATGATCCTTTTGCGGCCAGCTATTGTAATCGGGTGCTTTTTATCAAAGATGGGAAGGCTCTACTAGAGATTGCTAGAGAGAATAAAGAGCGCAGAGCATTTTTGGATCTGATTCTGGAGAACCTGGCCTTTATTGGAGGGGGAGAAGATGACCTTTAGGAGAATGGCATTTCAGATATTTAAGGCGAATCTTAGAAGATATTTGTTATTTTTCCTATGCAGCAGCTTTACGGTCATGATCTTTTTTACATTTTATTCGCTGTACAGTAATCCTGATTTTAATGACCCTTATCAAGTGAATGGGATGGTGTCAGGTAATTTATATGCTCCTTTTTTGGTGATAAGGGTGTTTGCTGTTCTGTTTATTGTATATGCTCAAATGGCCTTTTTAAAATTCAGAAAAAGCGACTTTGGGCTATTAATGGTACTTGGAATGACAAGCCACAATATCCGCAAAATCATTTTGTTCGAGAATAGCATGATCGCTTTAGCCTCGATTCTCACTGGTTTAGGTGCAGGGACAGTTTTCTCGGGTATTTTTTTCTTGATTGTTTCGCTGTTTGTAAATATTGGGGACAGTGCTTTTATACTGACGCCGGATAGTTATCTGTATACCATTAAATTCTTCGCGGTGATTTACATAGTTGTGATTGCAGTCAATTTGCTACTAACTTTGCGATACAGTATTTTACGTCTTTTAAAAGAGTCCAGAACCGCAGAACGCAACCTGATTCATGGGAAAATCACCGGGGTCATCGGAGTTTTGCTCTTGGGAATCTCCGTTTATAATATGCTCACTCATTACAACCCTTCCGATGCTCGCATGATGTTAATAAATCTGGGAATTAGTATGTTAGGCGTTTATTTGCTGCTGTCAGGACTTGGGGACTGGTTGAAACTTTTTATATCGCGATCAAGCAGAGCATATCACAAGCACCTGCTGTTTAGTTCCAATTTGATCTATACCCTTGGTCGCTCCAAAATAGTGCTTTCTCTTATCACCTTCCTCGTCTTCATCACGATTTCTCTAAGCGGAATTATTTTTTATTTGACCTGGAATGCTGAGGATATTCCGGTTGCAAACAATCCATATGATATTGCCTATTCAGAAGTATTCGGAAAAAATAGCATCTCACCAAAAATACTAAGCGAGATCACGGGTCATGGCGCCACGCCGCTGCTTTCACACCAAAAGCTGGAGTATATCGACTTGTTTAATTTCAAAATATTTCTGGACCAGAATATAAACGCATTAATCGGCACTGATTATCATGTGGAGAAAGATCACTTTCTAAATCTGGCCATAGTTGCACAAGGAGAAGAGTGGAAGAATCAAAGACCGGAAATGCCCACCTTTGATCTGATGCTTGCTTCCGGGAAGCATACGCTGTATTCACAAGGTATCCTATTTGACATGGTATTTAACCCTGTGCCGAATCTAATGAATGGTCTTCATATCATTGTAACAGAAGAGGATTATATGGCGCTGAAAGCGGAAAATAAAAAAGCGATCGGTAATCTTCAGCTCCTGAATTTTAAGGATTGGAAAAAAACTGCGGATATAGATGCTAAGTTAAATGCCGCTTTAGCCAAATATAACAAAGACAATACAGAGTCCTGGTATGGCAATGAACGGCAAGAGGCCCTCGTATTCTCTACGAAGTCTAGAATAAGTGACTATCTACAGTTACAGGAGTCTGGCCGATTTGGAATCTTCGTAATTTCATTTGTTGGTTTAATATTTTTCGGCGCCTCCGGGATAGTGCTGCATTTCAGTATTCAGACCGATTTAGAGCGTGAGAGGATCAAATTCAGGAAGCTGAACAAGATTGGAATTACTTCTAAGGACGTGGCCCGCATTATAGGCGGCCCTTTAAAAGTGCTGTTTTTTCTCCCGTATGCATTAGGTATTGCGTTGTCTTCTTTTTATGTTGTTAGTTCTTCCAGGGTTGAAATGTCTACAGCTCTGGAGCCGATGTGGTTTTGTTTGTTAGTAGGCGGAGCGTATCTTTTATTTCAAGTCCTCTTTTATCGTATATACACCAAAATATACACTCACAATATGCTGGCACATATTCAGCTACTCGATATTCCCTTAATAGACCAAAAAGAGATTTCAATTTAATCCCAAATATGATAATATTGGTGCACAAAACGTGGGGGGATTCCATTTGAAAAAGATTTTTTCCAGAATTGCAGTCGCATTAATGATCTTGACCCTTGTTGCGATAGTCACTTGCTTTTATATTGGTGAATTCACCTATGCGTATGGATTAATTTTGGTGCTGTTTTTCGTATTTGCGGGGATGGGGCAGCTCTATAAGCTTAAAAATGATGAGTATATGTACAAAAAACTAAATAACACCGATGAGTATAATGAATATACTAGATGATATAAATTTAACAGAAACTTCTTATGTATAGCCAAACACCCCACTTTAGACAGTGCCTAAAGAGGGGTGTTTTTGTATGTGCCTATGTTTATTTCTTACCGTTGCGTTTAAGAATCATATCTACGAACAGATCAATCTGTGCGGTAATCGCAATCGGATCATAGCGGTAGTAGGTATCAAAATCATTGTAAAATAGATGATCGTTCTTCGCAGCATCAAGTCCGTTCCAAACTGGAGATTCCTTCAGTTCTTTCAGCTTATCCCCTTTTTTGTCAGGATCATAAGTGGTGAGGAACATGTAGTCAGCAGCATATTCGGGCAATAGCTCCATGGACAGCTGCAACGTTTGGTTGTCGTTGCTGTTCTTAGTAGGCATTTTTAGCTTAAGTGCGTTATAAAGGGCTTGTCCACCCCGGCCAGCATTATTTCCGAAGGTCCATAGCTCCCCTTTATCAGTCAGCTCATAGATTCCAAAAGTATCATTTTCATTTACGACACCTTTAAGCTTCTCGCGGCCTTCAGCAGCCTTTTTCTCAAAGTCAGCAATAAATTGTTCAGCTTTGTCAGGCACACCTACAATGTCACCGAACAGTTTAACAGTTTCATAGATATTTGTAGCGGTTCCGTATGGAATATGAATGGTTGGAGCAATTTTGGATAAAGCATCGTAGTTATCATCGTACATAACGACGATCAGGTCAGGTGTAAGTTCCAGAGCTTTCTCGGCGTTAACCGGAGCACCGACATCTTGTGTGTTTGTGAGCAGGTCTTTCAAGAAGGGATTATCAAAGGTACTAGGTTCGACACCTACAACATTTGCTCCTACGGAGAGCAACTCCCCACCATAATAATCTGTAATAATCCGCTGTGGTTTTACAGGTATCTGTACAGTACCTTTAGTGGTTTCATAGCTACGCATTTCAGCAGCTGAAGCCTCAGGAGCAGCCGTTGGCTCAGTGCTTGGTGCTGTAGTTGCTTCTGTTGTTGCTGTTGATTTATTAGATGAAGCATTGTTCGTTCCCCCGCAAGCTGTCACAAATACAGACAATAACATTATGAGTGCCAGGATGGGGAAGAGGGTCTTTCTTTTTAGCATGATAAACCTCCCTATATATATGTACCAATAAATAATAATGAGAATCATTATCATTATTATTTTCAATTTGAACTTTATCAAATCCTAGATTTCCTGTCAATGCAATAAAATAAATGCCTCCTATTAAATCTATCTATTGCCAAACCTAGGAAGGCTCATTTACAATAGCATAGTGATAATGAGAATCAATTTCATAGAAATAGGGTGGCATTCATGAATCAACAGATATCTTCCAAGATTAGACCTAATAAAGGGTCAGCCATACAAGAGTTCCGTTCACGTCCTTGGGCTGCCACGTTAATCTTGGTTGGCGGTCTGGTACTATTAGCACTAGGTATCGCTGTTTCAGTCTCCTTCGGAGCGGCTGATATTAAGCTTTCTGTGGTGTGGGCAGCCGTGTTTCACTTTAATCCGGAGATCATGGATCATCAGATTATTAGAGAATTACGATTACCCCGTGTACTTGGCGGGGCCATGATAGGGGCAAGCTTTGCAGTTGCGGGTGCCATTATGCAGGGGATGACCCGAAATCCACTCGCAGATTCAGGTTTGATGGGCATTAACTCAGGCGCAGGATTTGCGCTGGCGCTTTGTTTTGCATTTTTCCCGAATTTATCGTTTATGTATTTGATCCTATATTCCTTCGTTGGTGCCGGAGTAGGGGCTGGGGTTGTGTATGGGGTCGGATCATTGGCCAAGGGAGGGCTGACTCCTGCTCGTCTGGTGCTGGCGGGTGCTGCTTTTAGTGCACTGCTGTCAGCGCTGAGTGAAGGGGTAGCTTTATATTTTCATATTGGGCAAGATTTGGCTTTCTGGTATGCGGGAGGCGTGGCTGGGACGAAATGGATTCAGCTTAAAGTCATGTTCCCTTGGATAGGAGCGGCGTTAATTGGGGCTATGGTATTATCCCGGTCGATCACAATGCTCAGCCTAGGTGACGATGTTGCTAAAGGGCTTGGCCAGCGCACAGGGCTTGTTAAGCTGGCAGGGACTTTAATTGTATTGATTCTGGCTGGATCATCAGTTGCCGTAGTAGGAGCCGTTGGGTTCATTGGACTAATTATTCCCCATTTGACCCGTTTTTTTGTAGGTGTGGATTACAGATGGATCATTCCATGTTCAGCTATTCTAGGCAGTCTGCTTGCAGTATTTGCAGATTTAACAGCGCGGATGATTAATCCCCCTAATGAAACGCCGCTGGGAGCCATTATTGCACTGATCGGTGTACCTTTCTTCCTTTATCTTGCACGTAAAGAAAGGAGGGAACTGTAATGATAGAGAAAACTTCATTCGATTCCTTCCAAGCCGCCAAAAATAAACGTGGCTTAGTTATAATGATTATTTTAGCTGTACTGATTGTTATTGCTTTTATTATTAGTATGAATACAGGATACATACGTTTGACACCTATGGAGCTGCTTAATACGTTATTCGGTAAAGGGACGGATAAGCAAGAGTTAATATTGTTTCAATTTCGGTTACCGCGTATTGTGATCTCCGTTCTGATAGGCGCAGGTTTGGCTGTATCCGGAGCTGTGATGCAGGGCGTCTTTCGTAATGCTTTGGCCGACCCCGGCATCTTAGGGATTAACGCTGGCGCAGGAATTATGGTTATGCTGTTAATTTCTTTTTACCCAACGGCAACCGCGGCTCCGGTGTATCTGCTGCCTATGGTAGCGTTTGTTGGTGCGGCAATTACTGCTGCCTTGATTTATGTCTTAGCTTATAAACGGCATGAAGGAATAAAACCCATGCGCCTGTTGCTGACTGGTGTAGCGGTTGCAGCTGGAATGAGTGCAGCGATGATCGTGCTGACTCTTCGGCTGGATCCGGAGAAGTATCAGTTTGTGGCTACTTGGCTTGCCGGGAGTATTTGGGGCACAAGCTGGAAGTTTGTACTTTCTTTACTACCATGGATCGTAATTCTCGTGCCGTATGTCATCTATAAAGCAAGGGTAATGAACGTCCTTAATTTGGGTGAACAGACAGCCGTAGGACTTGGGGCTGCTGTAACCAAAGAACAATTCCGGCTTCTTGCGGCTGCGGTTGGTCTAGCTGCGGCAAGTGTTGCTGTGAGTGGCGGGATTGGCTTTGTCGGACTTGTCGGCCCCCATTTGGCGAGACGGCTAGTTGGACCCAAACATCAGCTCATGCTGCCAACCTCAGCGCTGCTCGGCTCACTGCTAGTCATTATAGCGGATACCATTGGACGCTGGATCTTACAGCCATCTGAGATCCCCACTGGAATCGTTGTTGCTGTAATTGGAGCGCCATACTTTTTGTATTTGCTAGCCCGTACTAAATCTTGATGAAAGAAGATGGTCACTCACCGGAAGGAGCGAATTTTTACAATGTTGCGTCGTTTTTTTGCTTACTATAGACCCTATAAGGGATTGTTTATTCTTGACTTCTCCTGTGCTATTGCTGCTGCACTGCTGGAACTAGTCTTCCCGCTGGCCGTTAACCGGGTAGTGGATGATATGCTGCCAAGTGGGAATTGGAAATGGATTCTCTATTCTTGCCTCGGTTTGCTGGGGATCTATATCGTCAGCGCCTTTATGCATTTTGTCGTCACTTATTGGGGGCATAAGCTGGGGATTAATATCGAGTCGGATATGAGAAAAAAGCTGTTTGATCGTGTACAGAAGCTCTCTTTCAACTTCTTCGATAATAATAAAACAGGCCATTTGGTCTCACGGATGACAAATGATCTGATGGACATCGGTGAGATTGCCCACCATGGTCCTGAAGATTTATTCATAGCAGTGATGACGCTGCTGGGTGTATTCGGTATCATGCTTAGCATTAATTGGCAATTAGCTATTCTGACCTTTGTAATTGTCCCGCTGATGATTTATTTATCCATGTACTTCAGTCGCAAAATGTCAAAAGCGTTCCACATCATGTTCGCGGACATTGCTGACTATAACGCACGCGTAGAGAACAATGTAAGCGGGATCCGTGTTGTGCAAGCTTTTGCTAATGAGAATCATGAAATTTCCCGCTTTGCAGTTAATAACGAACGCTTCCGTATTACGAAGCTAATGACCTACCGAATTATGGCTTGGAATTCATCCTTTAGCTTTGTGCTCATGAAGCTGGTCTCGTTATTCGTTCTTGTGTGCGGAACCTATTTTGTAATCCAGAAGCAGATGACCTACGGTGAATTTATTGCCTTTGTGATGTTGTCTAATGTCTTCTTAGGACCTTTGCAACAGATTAATTCGGTCATTGAGACCTATCCTAAAGGGATCGCTGGTTTCAAACGTTATCTTGAACTGCTGGAGACGGAGCCGGATGTTGATGACGCAAAAGACGCTAAGCCAGTGTCTCATCTGTCAGGGAATATAACCTTCCAGGATGTAGCTTTTGCTTATAGTGATAAAGAAAAGGTGTTAACCAATGTGAACTTATCGATTTCAGCAGGAGAGACCGTTGCGCTTGTGGGTCCATCCGGTGCTGGTAAGACAACACTTTGCAGCTTGCTGCCACGCTTTTACGATGTAAGCGAAGGCAACATCTCTATTGATGGAATAGATATTCGCTCCATGACGTTGGAATCACTTCGTTCCCATATCGGGATTGTACAACAAGATGTATTCCTGTTTGACGGAACTATCCGTGAGAACATTGCTTACGGCAGATTGGGAGCTTCCGATGAAGAAATCTGGGAGGCTGCAGGGCGCGCTCAGCTGGAAGAACTGATTAAATCTCAGCCCGCCGGGCTGGATACAATGATCGGAGAGAGAGGCGTCAAGCTTTCTGGCGGTCAGAAGCAGAGGCTGTCCATCGCCCGGATGTTCTTGAAGAATCCGACGATTCTCATTCTGGACGAAGCTACATCTGCACTGGATACTGAAACGGAGTCCGCTATACAAGAGGCGCTCGCAGAGTTGTCTGAGGGACGCACAACACTTGTTATTGCTCATCGCCTTGCAACGATCAGAAATGCGGACCGGATTGTTGTCGTTGCGGAAGGTGGCATCGCAGAACAAGGTAAGCATGAGGAACTGCTGCAGACTGCCGGAATTTACAGCCGATTGCATGAAGCGCAGTTTGGAGCTTAAGTAGCTGAAGGGATCACTAGAATATAATTTTGGAGGGACACAATGAATAAACAACTGGAATTATACGATGTAACCATTATTGGTGGCGGACCTGCTGGGATGTATACAGCTTTTTATAGCGGAATGAGAGACTTGAAGACAAAGTTAATTGAAGCGAAGGATGAGCTCGGAGGAAGAATGCTTATTTATCCCGAAAAAATGATCTGGGATGTAGGAGGCGTAACCCCAACTCTTTGTCATCAACTAATCGGTCAGCTCAAGGAGCAGGCTCAAACCTTCGATCCGACTATTGTGCTGGGTCAGCAAATTATGAATCAAGAGAGACAAGAGGATGGAACGTACATCCTGACCTCTTCTACTGGGGAACAACATTGGACCCGCACAGTCATTTTGGCCATTGGTTACGGAATTCTGCAGATGGCAAAGCTTGAAATTGAAGGTGCAGATCGTTATGAGGTGACAAATCTTCATTATACCGTTCAAGAGCTGGAGCCGTTCCGCGGTAAAAGAGTGCTAATCTCCGGTGGAGGCAACTCCGCAGTAGATTGGGCGAATGAATTGGAGCCTATCGCTGCAAGTGTGACGATTGCACATCGTCGTGAACAGTTTGGCGGGCATGAGAAAAACATTGTACGGATGAAGGAATCCTCAGTCAATGTCCGTGCGCCATATGCAGTAAGCCAATTACACAGCAGTAATGGTGAAACGATAGATCAGGTTACGATCAGTCATATAGAGACAGGTGAAACAGAGCAGTTTGAAGTGGATGCTGTCATTGTGAATCATGGTCTGAAAAGCGATTTTGGTCCGTTAAAAGAATGGGGTCTTGATATGGGCGAGTGGTGTGCGAATGTAACCGATAAGCTGGAGACCAATCTTCCGGGTATATTTGCAGCAGGTGACTTTGTGGATTATGCAAGCAAGGTTCGTTTGATCGCAGGTACTTTCACTGATGCGGCTCTGGCGCTTAATAGCGCTAAGCTGTACATAGACCCAACCGCGGCCAAAGTCGCTTACGTATCTTCTCACAATGAACGGTTCAAAGAGAAGAATAAAGCGCTTGGAGTCGTTGACGACCACTAAGGATAGAGGCTTCTCAAACCATAAAATCTGAAGTTTTATATAAGGCGTATAGGGGATCTTATCCATTTCGAGCGGAGAGAAACCTTATACGCTTGCTTTATATTTTATGGGTTATTAAGTCTAGCAGTCTGGAAGGGAGCAGGAATGAAGCTATCAAATAATAACCCGGTTCATAGAATTTATCTGTTAAAAGAGGCAGGAAAACGCCAATGCGGCGGCGGTCACATCAGTAAACCCCAAATTGCCCAGTCCCCACTCTTCCTGACACCAATAGAAGCTATCATTCAAATAACCATAGAAGGAGAGACAGTATCTCTTAAAAATGGTGAAATTCTTTTTCTAAGCGCAGGTGCGACATATCAAATTAATGCTCCATTAGAGACTGTTATCTCTGTTCTAGCAATTTCCTATGAGGTATATGGGCTAAGCAATAGCACGGAGCAAGAATTGGTCTATGGACTTTGCCGTGAAATTTTTCCGGTCAATGGGATTTTACCTATACGTACGACGAATAAAATAACCCGCTTATTCAGCGAATTGGAAGACGTTGCTGCCAATAATTTAGAAGCACAGGCAGATAGAATTCAATCCTTGCTGTATCAGCTACATCAACTGGTCGTAGAGGCTGACGCTGAAGCAGACATTACGGATAGTTCATATTTCAGAATGCTCTCTTATATCCACCAGAATTTCCAAAGGGAGATTACGCGGGAGATGATGTCTCGAATAATGGGCTTCAATCCTCGTTATTTCTCAGTATGGTTCCGCAAGCAGACGGGTTGGAGCTTCACCGAATATGTAGCTCATTTAAGAGTAAATAAAGCGAAAAAACACTTGATGTCCAGCAAAGCAACAATACAGGAAATTTCGCAAAAAGTAGGCTATACAGATGGACTATATCTGAGCCGCAAATTCAAGCAAGTCACCGGGATGACCCCAACAGAGTTCCGTTTGCGTCCCAAACCGAAGCGGATAGTAGCGTTACAATTTTTAGGGGATTTACTTGCGCTGGGTGTGAAGCCTGTCGCAGTTGAAGAAGATGTGATGAATTACTCCTTGCTTTTGCTGCCGGAACTGGCGGGTGTACGATCATTTGAGCTGCAGGGATGTCCGGAGGAAGCGGAATGGCCTGGGCTGGAAGCCGATTTAGTTATTGCACCAACCTATCTGAGCCCCCGTCAGCTTAAATGCATGGAGAAGTTGGGGCCACTAGTTACGGTAGAGTGTGATAAAATGGACCGCCTGAAACAGATTCGTTTGTTCGGCAGACTGCTGGGTGAAGAGGAGCGGGCAGAGGCATGGATAAGGCACTATCATTTGAAAATAGATTTGTCCAAGCAGCGCTTGTCCTCACTAATTGAATCTGGTGAAACGGTAGCGGTGTATGAGATTAGGCAAGATAACAGTATTTATATCTGGAATCATACAGCCCGAGGGGTGTACAATCTGTATCCAATGCTGGGGTTAACTCCACCGGACAAGGTAAGGTCAGATGTTCTGGAGCGGAATGATCATTTATGCATCTCACTGTCGGAATTGCCAATATATGCGGCTGACCATATGTTTGTGGTCGTATCAGGACAAGAGGACTGGATGTCGAGGACGCGTAAACGGATTAGTAAAAGTGCGGTTTGGCGCAATCTTCCAGCATTCAGGAATGGACGCATATATTACCTGAAGCTTGAGGAATTTTGGGGCAGCGAAGGGCTTGCGCTCGAACGCCAATTGGAGATACAGACAGATTTGTTAACCGGCCATAATTTAAGCTGACAATCGTCCATAACAAAATTGATGTATTAGCGTGTATATATGTTTTCCCGCGGAGACGGTATATTAAATAAAGATCTAAATGATATTGATTATCAATATCATGATTATATAAAGTCTCAAGGGGGATTTACATTGTACAAAATAATATCGTTAGGAAAAACAAGCATGATAGCCGTTATGCTTACGCTGGTGCTGCTGTTGAGCGCATGTGGACAAGCAGCTAATCAAGGGAATGCTCCAGCTAGCACGTCGGCTGAAGTGGCTAAAAGCACTAATAATGATTCTGTAGTTGCCAGCTCGGAGCCGGCTGCTGATGCAGAATACTGGACATACGAAAGCGATAAAGGCCCGGTGCAGATCCCGCGCAATCCACAAAGAGTTGTGATCCCGGTACAAGACTTTATTGGTGATCTTCTGACGCTTGGCGTGACGCCCATTGCCGTTGCCGGGAATGACATCCTGAACCATCCATATTTCAAAGAGGCGCTGACAGGTGTAGAAGTTGTAGGCGATGACATGACGGTGTCCCTGGAGAAAATAACGAGTCTCGAACCGGACTTGATTATCACTTATCAGGAAGATACCTATGAGCAAATCTCCAAGATTGCTCCAACGGTCTTTATTCCTTGGGGCAAATACGACTATAAGGAACGATTGATCGAAATCGGGAAAATCTTGAACAAGGAGCAGCAGGCTGTAAAGTGGGTGGAGGATTTCAATCAGAAGCTGGAAGCGAAGAAAGCGGAATTGTCTGATCTGATCGCAGCTGACAAAAAGGTGGCGATCTTTGAAATTGCCGGTAAAGAGCTGTATTTATATGGTTCGTCATATGGGCGTGGTGGAGAGATTATATATAACGGATTGGGGCTGCATGCACCTGATCTTGTCCAAGAGGCAGCCTTTAAAGAAGGCTGGGCTTCCCTCTCACTCGAAGCGTTGCCCGAGTACTTAGGAGAAGCTGATTATATCTTCCAAGGCTTCAGCCGTGGTGTGGAGCAGGATAAGCTGGACATTCTGGACAGTGTCTTCTGGCAAAGCCTACCTGCTGTTAAGGCGGGTCATGTATTCACCTACGATCTTAAAACGTATTATCTCTCCGATGCTTATGCGCTGGACAAGCAACTGGATGAGATAGTTACGTTGCTGAAGTCTCTTCAATAAGTTAATTTCAAAAGAGTATAAGGGGATGTTCGCGGAGCTATAGTAGCTCAAGGACATCCCTTTTGCGTGTTCATATTCCAAGTTAAGCGAGGTTATAGATTCCATTTGTTGCATAAAAAAGCGGTGTAGAACAAATAGTATGAGCAGGAGGTGTTAATGATGGATCCCTTTAACTCTACTATTTTGGACGATAATCTTAAAGAGCTTCAAGAAAGGCTTGGCCATAGCCCTGATATTGTTATTCGTAGAATTAAATCCATAACCACACAGGTTGAGGTAGCTGCCGTATATATTGAGGGATTAATAGAAAAATTGAGGGTCAACGAGTTTGTGGAGCATGCGATGTCGTTTGATAAACTAAGTGAAGAACACCCGGTGGTAAAATCCGCTGAAGATATCTTTTTGTATATGAAAGAAGTGGCGAGAGGAATCGGAGAAGAACAGACGCTTGAAGATTGGGATGTGCTTTTTGAGGCTTTATTCTCTGGAGATACCATTCTTTGGGTCAACGGGATAAGGGAAGCTATCAGAGGGAATACAAGCGGCGGTGAGGTTAGAACGGTATCGGACGCTACAACTCAAGTAGCCATTCGTGGCTCCAAGGAAGGTTTCACAGAATCTATTGGGACGAATATCTCTCTGGTGCGCAGGAAAATAAAAAGCCCTAATCTCTGGGTAGAGTCGATGAAGATAGGTGACGTCACGCAAACGAATGTATCTATTATGTATATTCATGGAATCGTCAATGATAATACCTTACAGGAGCTCAGAACTAAGCTGCAAAGCATTGATATAGACGGGATTCTGGAATCTGGATACATTGAGCAATTTTTAGAAGACACTCCCTTTTCCCCATTCCCAACATTATATAATACGGAACGTCCTGACAGTGTTGCAGGAAATCTTTTAGAAGGACGAGTTGCTATTTTTGTGGACGGGACCCCGTTTGTGCTGATTGCACCTACAACCTTTTTTATGTTTTTACATGCCATAGAAGATTATTACCAGCGTTATGATATTACGACTTTGATCCGATTATTGAGATTTATTTGCCTTGTTATTTCGTTATTTGGCCCAGCACTCTTTATTGCGATTCTAAATTTTCATCAAGAAATGATCCCAACAGCCCTACTTATTAATTTTGCTTCGCAAAGGGAGGGGGTTCCATTTCCGGCTTTTATTGAGGCTATGCTGATGGAATTTACTTTTGAGATTATACGTGAAGCAGGAATTCGTATGCCATCCCCTATAGGTCAAACTGTATCGATCATTGGGGGCTTAGTGTTAGGACAGGCAGCCGTACAAGCCGGTATTGTCTCTCCTGCAATGGTTATTGTAGTTTCACTTACAGGAATATCCAGCTTTGCTACTCCTGCTTTTAATATGGCTCTTTCCATACGCATCTTGCGTTTCATCATTATGTTTATCGCAGCCTTTATGGGGCTTTATGGAATAACGATCTTTACTTTTATTTTGGTTGCTCATATGTGCAGCTTGAAATCGTTGGGTTTTCCATATATGTCTCCGTTTGGTCCTTTTATCGCTGAGAATCAGAAGGACGCGATCTTGCGTGTGCCCTTGAAATATATGAAAACTCGGCCGCGTCTTATTAGCCAAAAAAATAATACTCGACTTAAGGTGAATGATGGAAAGCCGGGGAGTGGCAAATGAAGGTCGGATGGATGATGCGTTCATTTATTTGTATATGCTGCTTAATGTTGCTGACAAGCTGCTGGAACAGTCGGGAGTTAAACAATTTAGGCATTGTGACCGGTATAGGTGTGGATAAAGTGCCGAATAAAGAGGAATATCATGTTACTTTTCAGATTGTGAATCCATCCTCAACAGCCACAAGTGCAGGAGCTAGCACCGGACAACCCACGGTCACTATTTATTCTTCTACGGACCGTACGATCTTTGGTGCTTTTCGCAAGACTTCAAAAAAGGCGGCAAGACAGATGTTTTTTGCACACACGCAGCTATTAGTTTTAGGCGAATCTACAGTGAAGAGCGGTATTGATGGGATTTTTGACATCTTTGAAAGGTCCCATGAGCTGCGGCTCAACACGAATGTTATTGTAGCCAGAGATACGGAAGCATCCTCTATTCTGAAACTATTGCTTCCCGTAGAAAGCCTGCCTGCAATTGGGATTATTAAAAAGAGTAAAAATACCGCTAGAATATATGGAGAAAGCCGGGATATCAATGTTTTTGAGCTAATTAATGGTATCAGTGGGGAAGGGTCAGTGGTGATATCCGGAGCCAGAATTCTTGGAGACGCTGAAGAAGGAACTAAAAAATCCGGGATGGAGCAAACTCAAGTAAAAGCACTTGTCACAATGAGCGGGCTAAGCGTATTGAAAAAAGGGGTTCTTCAGGGATGGCTGGATGGACCTCTTGCCCGGGGGGCACTGTGGGTACAGAACGAGATTAATGAAACCAGTATTAATGTAGATTCAGATGAGGCTAAAGATTCGATAGCTGTGAACATTAATTATTCAAAAACAAAAATTAAGATTGAACTCCGCAATAAAGTACCCGTCATTCATGTGAATGTTGTGGAAGAGGGGACACTTAATGAGACTCAGAGTTATATTGAGCTAAGTGATAGAGAGGTAATCGTTCAATTGGAACAACAAGTGGCTCTTAAAACTAAACAGGAAATAACCCAAGCCTTACAGGCTGCTCAAACTATGAAATGCGATATTTTCAATTTTGGGAATGAACTGAAGCGCACAAATCCAAAAGCATGGGAGACTGTTAAGGACGATTGGGAGTCAGTGTTCGCGGAAGCGGAAGTCGACGTTTCTGTGGAGGCATATATTCGCAGTGTAGGAATGAGATTAGAGCCGCAATTGTTAAAGGAAAAATGACAGGGTTTAGTTGAGAAAGGTGGGAGAAGGCCACTTTATGAAAAAAGAAACCATCAGCGCGAGTCAATTATTTGCTTTGATTTTTTTGTTTGAATTGGGAACGGCCCTTGTGGTACCGATTGGACTTGAAAGTGGCCATGCTGTCTGGATTGCTATTCTGTTAGCTTTGCCCGGTGGACTTCTTTTGTATTTGATTTATGTTTATTTATACCGGCAATATCCGGGCATGATTATTAGCGGGTATACAAGAAAGATACTGGGCAATGTTATAGGCTGGCCGTTAAGCTTAACATACATTCCAATCCTTCTCTTCAATGGCTCCCGAAATCTGCATGAATCAGGTGAGTTGTTAATAGCTGCTTCTTACGACAGAACACCCGTGTTCATCATTTATGCAATGATGGTTGTTGCGGTAATTTACATCTTAAACAAGGGGATTGAGGTGTTTGCGCGGACAGCTGAGATTTATATGCTGATTATAATATTGTTGGGCTTGACCAGTTGCTTTTTGGTTATTGCCGCCGGACTTGTAAAACTAGATAACTTGTTTCCGTTACAGGCCTCGGATTGGAAGAATGCATTAAAATCAGCCTATCTGAATATATGGCTATTTCCGTTCGGGGAGATGGTATGTTTCACTACGATTTTACCTCATATCAAAAAAACCAAGGTAGCAAAAAGAACCGGAATCATCGCAATGACTTTATGCGGATTATTACTCAGTTTTACCCATGCCATCGAAATATCCGTTCTAGGAACAGAAATCTACAGTAGAGCCAATTTTCCGATGTTCACTACGATAACGTTAGTAAACCTGGCCAATTTCATTCAACGTTTGGACGCGCTTGTGCTCTTAACCTTAATCATTGGAGTATTTTTTAAAATGTCAGTATATTGCTACGCTGCAATGGTAGTCACCGCGGATCTATTCAAGGTACAAGACAGCAGGAAGCTCGCCGTTCCCGTTGGTATTGTTGTTTTGTTCGGGGCTTTTATTAGTTCAGCGAATTATCCGATACATATGGACGAAGGAAGGATATTTCTGAAATATATTTTGCCATATTTCTGTGCCGCTGTACCTATTCTCTTGTGTATCGTTCATTACATCCGCAGAAAATTAGGGAGTATAGGTTAGTTTATTTTATTTAATGGATTTATTGCTTCTATTTCGGATAGAGGATGTAATTGTATTAACAAAAGGTAAGGAGATAAAAACGAGCATAGTTATTGATTCCTGTATGCTTGTAGCTGCAAAGGAGTCATAGATCGTCCGCATTGAAGCGGTGAGGGTTTCTCCTGATAAAAGGTCGATGATTACTGCCATCAGCAACCCCATAAAAGCAAGCATGAAATATAGTGATAGTAATTTCATAATGATCAACTCCATTTGCTAGATTAACCTTAGGCTAAATGTATTATTACCTCTTGAGTGTTTTTGTAGTCAAAAGACATAACAAATCCCCTACTGCTCCAATGTTGTTGGAAGCAGTAGGGGATTCTAATTTAAGCGCATTTTATTGTGTAAGCCAAGCAGCCAGCTCTTCGGTCTGGGATAACACGGCAATTGGATCATAGTACCAGGACCGTTCTTCTTTCCATACATAGAGATGGCCATTTTTGACAGCGGGTAGGCTACTCCAGATTGGATCAGCTTTGTAATCAGCTTCTGTACGGTTATTGGAAGTTAAGATAATATAATCTCCTGCGTATTTAGCGAGTGCCTCTGTAGAGATTTCCGCCCATTGCTTCTCCATAATTTCTGCGGCCACAGCTGTAGGGGGCTTGCGACCCAGCGCCTGATAGACAGGCTGTCCGCCTCGGCCAAAGTTATCGCCATAGGCCCAAATGGATTTTCCGCCGTCTTCCATGATGGAAAACGTTGCATCTGCAGGGAGTGCTTTGTCTACTTTGGCTTTAGCTTCAGCTATCCGTTTGTCGTAATCTGCAAGCCAGCTTTTGGCTTCCTCTTCTTTACCAAGGAGTTCTCCGAAATAGGTTAATTCGGCATGAGCATCTTTCAGATCACCATATGGCACAACGATGGTTGGAGCAATTTTGCTTAGTGCTTCATAGCTTTCAGCTTGTCCAGAAATAATCAAATCAGGATTAAGTGCGATGATTTTTTCAGGTGACATTTTGCCGTAAGTTCCAGTGTCTGCAACTCCAGTAAGTGCCTCCTTAAAATACATATTCTCCAGTGTTAATCCGGGAGCACCAACAGGGATGGTATCTAGCGCAATCAGACTGCCCAGATATTCCTCAGCGACAATCCTTTTAGGTTGAACAGGGATTTCAATATCACCATTTATAGTAGTGACCTTTTTAAGAGCAGCTGTTTCCGTAGTTTCTGTTGGTTGATTAGTTTCGGTAGGTGCTGTAGTAGCCGATGATGTGTTGCTGGTGTTACTGCCTGTATTCCCCACAGAATTATTGGAATTCCCGCAAGCTGATATGACTAGAATTAATGTCAGCATGAGGGGAAAAAGAAGCCAATGGGATTGTTTGGTGCTATTTTTTCCTGGATTATGCAATTTGTTGTTCCTCCTATGTATATTGATTATCATTCTCAATAAGAACTTTACAAGCTTCACCGGGTATTTACTATGGACGGATATGATCTCAGCTTATGCAAATTTATGATGTCATTACCCGTAGCAATTCTTGAAGCTGTGCCTGTGAGGACAGTGGGTCAAATCCGTAGAACATATCACCTTGGTTCAGAATATATACCCGTCCGTTACGTACTGCATCTAATTGCTTCCAGGCTTTAGAATGTAGTAGGCGAGTAAAACGTTGTCTTCCCTCAGATGATGAAGGGATGCTGGTGATAATAATATGGTCAGCAGGGAACGATACGATATCCTCAATGGATGCCTCTAAGTACCCGGAATCTGTGATCCCTTTTTCAATAATTACGGAGGGGGGCTTGAAGCCAAGATCACCGTATAGAATTTGGCAACCTCTGCCGAAGCTGCTACTGAAACAGTAGGCGGATCGGGAGCTAACCTCCCACACGATAGCCGTACCTCTCTCCATTCCTATTGCATGGTTTAATAACCCGTTGGCGGTAAGACAAAGTCTGTCATAATGACTTAACCATTGTTCAGCACGCTGTCGTCGATTCACAACCTCGGCAATCAGAGCAAATTGCTCTCGCCAACTCATTTGCATAAAGGGCAGCTCAATAACCGGAGCAACAGGAGTCAGAATCTTATTGTCGGGTAGACTGTAGCCGATAATGACGTCTGGTTTTACCGCAGCTACTGAGTCATAGAGTAATGAAAATTTACCTTCGCTCATTTGAAGCTGCTTGGAAGCGGGAACTTGTTCCAAGCTATGCTGCCATTCGGAATAAACCCCGAGTTGAGGCATGATTTCCAGTACTCGCAGGCTAGCGGTGTGATTATAGTTCAGGGCAACGACCCGTTTATTCTTATTCTGGTAGGCTGTAGGTGAAACGCCAACAAGCTGCTTGAATTTTCGGCTCAAATAAGTTCCCTCTTCGTAACCAACCTCATGTGCCAAAGTAGTCAGATTGGGGGAACTGGTGAGAATTCGTTGCTGGGCTTTTCGGATTCTTAATAGTGTAATATAAGCACTGAAGGATAGACCTATTGATTTGCGAAAGGCTCGCGAAAAGTGCTCAGGGCTCACTTCAGCTAAAGCAGCCATTTGATCCCGTGTGATATCTTCATTGTAATGAGCTTCTATATACTCCGTCACTTGCTCCATCCAACTGCTTGATCTTTCTTTACGGGATGTCAGTTCACTATGAAGCTCCACTAGGAACTGGGTGAATAGCTGCTGGACCCTAAACGGCTTTTGCTTATCAGCGTCTATCCAAGCACTGTAAAGCTCACCTGCCAAGGCTGTCAAACGTGTAGAGGCATGGTGGACAGGGGAGTTGTCATTTATAAAAATGTCCTCATCTTTACTCTGGGGTATACAGGAATACTCCATCCATATCCCCTTTAACTGTAATTCAGGTTCCATCTTCAATAAAGAAGAACTACTAAGGGCTATTAAGCTTCCGGCCATGACCTTGTGTAGCTTACCGTCTATTTCAAGAAAACCTTTCCCATCCCAGATCATCATAAGGCTGGAATTAGTAGAAGAAATGTTTGAGGCTGTGTAGTTGGTTATTCCCGATAAGCTGATGACCCGAAGGGGCATATAAAAAGGATGGGATGAATAAGGCATCCCGTCGGATTGGATCTGCATGTAGTAATCCCCTTCTTTTCATTGATAATCATTCTCATTTATAGTATAACAGTCTTTCTTACTATTGACTATAATGATGCTTATGATAGTGTTTAAAATAATCCACGAACGGAATAGGGTTAGCTGATAAGAAGGGGTTGAAGTCATCCATGACGACCTGGAATTTACAAGGAACTGTAAGTCACTTATTAATATGTAACGGTAGCAGCTGCAAGAAACACAAAGGTGAAGAGGTAGCTGAAGCGATAGAAGATGAGATTGAGAAGCAAGGCGCACAAAGTCTTATACATACGACTGTGACCCGTTGTAATGGAAGATGTTCAGATGCTTGTGTGGTGATCGCTTATCCCGAAGGTGTGTGGTACAAAGAGATTACACCTAAGCTGGCGAAATCATTAGTGCGGAAACATTTGCAGGGGGAGAAGCTTGAAGATCACGTGTTATACACCTATGATGGACAATTGATTGCTTCAAATGAAAAGGACGCTAAAGGGAAAAAGAAAAAATAGCAAGGCTTGGGAGTACCTTTTAGTTGCGGTTCTAACCCTGTACAGAGGAATATCTCGTGCAGGGTTATTTATTTATAAACAGGGGAGGATTATGATTGAATCGGATCATGACCAGACTCGTAATAGGACTGTGTGCTTAATTAAGGGAATCAAATTTGACTTGCAGGGCTAACGTTGACTATGCTATTAAAAAGTGAATGAAATAACACAGAATATATGATGGTTTATAGGGGAGAGGGTACGATGGAGAGGCTGCAGGTGTGGCCAGAGAAGTTCAAAAAATTTTTTCTGAATAATAAATTTGTAGTAGTGCTGCTCATTATGCTGCTGGTTGGAATTAATATTCTGGTATTCTCCAAAATACCGTTTATTTTTAAGCCGATATCAGTATTGCTGCACACCGTGGCCGCACCATTATTACTGGCAGGTATAGCTTATTATTTGCTGAATCCGTTGGTAGATCGGATGGAGAAAAGATCCAGAATAAAACGTGTATATGCAATAATCATCCTATATTTGTTGATTGCTGGTATCATCACGCTGGTTTTGTTTATGGTCATTCCAATTATACGGACTCAGCTATCAGGATTGATCGACAATTTTCCAAGGTATAGTGAATTAATTCAAGAACGGTTTATGGATCTGACCGGAACGGAGTTCTTTGGGCAAGTTCAAGATAGTATCGGAACGAACCTTAGTGAGATAACATCTAAGATAACAGCGTGGGGCAGTTCTTTTCTGAATAATGCCTTGACGGGTGTTGGCAGCTTTGTAGGAGCCCTTACAGAGATTGTCTTGGCGGTTGTAACGACGCCATTTATTTTGTTCTACTTGCTTCGCGATGGAAAAAAATTGCCGGATTATATTCTGAAGTTTGTACCTACTTCTCTGCAGCCGCAGACTCGTATGGTCATGTCGGAGATGAACAGTCAGGTATCCTCTTACATACGCGGGCAAATTATAGTCAGCTGCTGTATTGGTCTGCTGCTCTATATTGGCTATTTAATCATTGGTTTGGAGTACTCTCTCGTTCTGGCTATTGCTGCTGCTTGTACAGCAGTTGTTCCTTATCTGGGCCCGGCAATCGCGATTACACCTGCCCTAATTGTGGCGATGGTCACTTCTCCATTTATGCTGCTGAAGATGATTATCGTGTGGACAGCTGTTCAGCTGATTGAAGGAAAATTCATCTCACCACAGATCATGGGCAAGACGTTGAAGATTCATCCGATAACCATTATTTTTGTGATTATATTCGCAGGTAAAATGTTTGGAATTCTGGGGATTATCCTTGCAGTTCCGGGTTATGCGGTACTTAAGGTGGTATTTACACATCTTTTTGAATGGTTCCGGTTTCGATCGGGCTTATATAAACAGATTGAAGAGAATAAGGAATAATGTGGAAGGGTGAAATGTAATGGGAGCACCAATAGCAGTAACCTCTTATGGTAAGCTTCAGGGAATACAGGAGGGGGAAGTGAACATTTGGCGCGGGATCCCTTTTGCAGCTCCACCTGTTGGAGAACTTCGGTTTCGTGCACCACAGCCACCAGAAGCCTGGGATGGGATTAGAGATGCTTCTGAATTTGGTCCAGTTAGTCATCAGCCAGCGGATACGAGAGGTACTCGGTTCGGTGGCAAGACGCCGCTTCATTCCGAGGATTGTCTGTATTTAAATATTTGGGCGCCAGCAGTTCATGATGAGCCCCTGCCTGTTATGTTCTGGATTCACGGGGGGACGTTTGTGACCGGGGCTGGAAGTCAGCCGCAGTTTGACGGCACAAGCTTCGCTGAGCGCGGCAAAGTAATTTTAGTGACCATTAACTATCGGCTGGGTCCATTTGGATTCATGAATTTGTCTCCATTTGGCCATGGGCTTGCTTCTAATCAAGGATTATTGGATCAAATTGCCGCGCTGGAATGGGTAAAACTGAATATTGCTGCTTTTGGCGGGGACCCGCAGCGGGTAACTGTATTCGGAGAGTCAGCAGGGAGTATGAGTATCGCAGCCCTTTTGGCTATGCCAGCAGCGAAGGGGTTGTTCGCTGGCGCGATTATGCAAAGTGGGGCTGCTCAGACGCTGCCTAACGAGCAAGGAAAGTACATTGCAGCTGCACTGCTAGCTGAATTAGGGATTGCCCCAGATGGAGATGCCAGTCTTCTGCAAACATTTTCTTCTGAACAAATTATCGATGCAGCCGCAAGAATGACTAAAAAGTTAACGGGTGGCTCAATTGGCATGTTATTTCAGCCTGTCATTGATGGGGATACACTTCCTGTAGAACCTGCACAGGCTGTGGCAGAAGGATCGGCACATGGTATTCCGCTATTGATCGGAACCAATCGTGATGAGGGCAACTTGTTCTTCAGAGAAGAATCACCTGAGGCAGACTTTGACGAATCACTCAAGGCGCTGGAGCAGATGATGGGTACTGGGAGTCTGAAAGAGATTGCTAACCATTATTCTTCCACCTGGGAAGGACAAGCCGAAATTCTAACGGATCTTTACTTCTGGGCAACCTCGGTGTCTCTGGCGGAAAACCAATTGAATTATGCACCTGTCTGGATGTACCGTTTTGACGGCACGATCCCAGGTCATCCTTTGTTAAATAAAGCTGTGCATAGTGCAGAAATCGTTTATGCCTTTAATAATCTATCTCATCTAACCCATCTTAGGGCAGAAATTAATCCAACGATGCAGAAGTTGGCTGAAGTTATGCATGACGCTTGGATTGCTTTCGCTCATCAAGGAAATCCGGCTACAGCTGCGAGGTTATGGCCGAAATATAATCTGGAGGAACGGGCTACCTTGATCTTTGATGAAGATACGCATGTAGCTTATGATCCTGAATCAGAGAAACGCAAAAGAATTGTCACTATGCTGGCTTAAGAAGATAGAGAGGCTGAATTAAGATGCAGGTAGAAGGCTTTAACCATGTGACCGTAAATGTCAGTAATTTAGCAAATTCCCTGAATTTCTACACAGGAATTCTGGGCCTTCAACTAGTTCATAGAGGTAAAACTGATGCTTATCTGGAATGGGGAAGTGCCTGGATATGTCTTCTTGAAAAGCCTGATTATATGGCGATTGCAAATAATGTGGTTGGGGTAGATCACATCGCTTTTAGTATTGCAGAGGAACATTTTGAGGAAGCCGTCCAAGGATTGCAAACCCAGAATGTGCCCATAATTAGAGGGCCAATCAAACGGGGAATAGGCTGGACGGTCAATTTTCTAGATCCAGATGGTATACAGCTAGAGCTGCATACCTCGAATCTGCGGGAACGAATGAGTGTTTGGAACACCGCTACCGAATAAAAAATGGGTGTCCTATCAGCCTAAACGGCTAATGGGACACCCATTTTTTTAACGACCTAAATATTCTTTGATTCCTAAAACTACTGCTTCGGCTATTTTATTCTGGATGTCCGGGGTAAAGAGTAATGCTTCATCCTTGGTATTGCTTAAGTAACCACATTCTAATAATATTGCAGGCATTTTAGTTTCTCTTGTTACATGATAGTTAGCTTGACGAACCCCTCGGTCCTGCAGTCCTGTAGCAACTGCGAGGTATTTGTGAACGGTTTGAGCGAATAATAAGCTATCATTGCGTGTGTAATAGGTCTCTGTGCCACTAGGGTTACTTTTACTGCCCGCCGGAATACTATTGGCATGAACAGAGATAAATAGATCGGCTTTTACATTGTTGGCGAGGTTAGATCTGTCCTGTAGAGTTGGGTATGTATCGCCACTGCGCGTGAGTATAACCTCGATATTTGGTTCTTTCTTTAGTAATTCTGCAATTTTCAGTGCTGTCGGTAAGGTGAAATCTTTCTCTTTAAGCTTGTTAACACTTGAACTCCCTGGATCTTTCCCACCATGTCCTGCATCGATGACGATTATCTTCTTGTCTGTGTTGCCGGTAGAAGGTGGAGGAGTTATAACTGGTACTTCTGGTAAGGTGGTTTCAGGAAGCGTAACGCTAGTCCCATTAAGATCCACAATAATAAGTCCATCATTAGCATTTATCAGACTGTAGCTATTAGCGCTGTTTAGATCAATTACGATCCGAATGGTAGATGGGGAACTGCTGAACAATGAATAGCGAACGGCAGAGACATTAGGATAGTCAGTAACCGTTAACTGTCCGCTTTGGTTCTTTCCTACGGACAGATTCTGATGGAAGTCGGTTCCAAAGCCAGTATTCGGTAAATCCACGACAATTCGGTCTTTGTCTGTCATAGTGAACACGGTAGGTTTTATACTGCCGTTCACTGCAATAACCAGCTGGTTATCGATGAAGCTAAGATTGGTGACTGTAGCTACTGATCTATTCCCTTCAGTTGCTGTATTCCCGTTTGATCCGTTGTCTGAAGGTGCTGTTGGAGTGGGTTGTGGAACCGTAATTTCCGGATCGCTTCCCCCAATCTCAGGTACTGGAGAGGTTAAATATACGGTTTTGGTTACATTGTCCCAACCGACAGTAGTTCCTGTCTGTTCCCCAACAAATCTTAAAGGAACAAGGGTTGTGCTGCCACTGAGAAACGGAGGATTGTCCAGTTTGACTTGTTTCCCTGAAGCTTCTGCCATCGTATTATCCACGATCAGCTTTAAAGTAGTTCCCTTTTGCTCAATGATCGCCGTCTTGGTCACATTATCCCATTTCACGGTATAACCAAGCTGTTCCGCAACAACACGAAGAGGAACCATTACACTGCCATTTACAATTTGTACCTGTGCTTCTTTTGAAATCTTAAGATCGTTGCCGTCTAGGTTGATGTGTGTTTCCGCAGAGCCGGCATAACCAGTTCCTGGATGAACCAGCACCAACAAAAGCAGCAGTAACGCCAAAAAACCAAACTTTTTCATCTGCAATCCCTACCATCCCCGTTTATTGGTCTCTAGCAATTCTTACTTTTTCTTCCTTTGATGCCGTTTAAGGCTCGTATAAAGTATAAACGACAATAGTTTCCAAAAGTTGCGCTCTACAACAGATAAAAAGGAAAATTTTCGGTATAAAAATAGAAAAAGAGCCTTCCCAAACATTTGGGATAGCTCTCATTTGCTAGAGAGATTTTATTTTAACGATGTATAACCTGTTTTCTCTACCAATTTCTGACCTTGAGCAGATTGAATCCAATCCAGAAAGGGCTGAATATTAGGGTTGTCGCTTCCCGCGGTCACTGCATAAAATTCTGTTGCCAAAGGGTACTGTCCACTACGAATACTTTCCTTGTCTGGTTGAATACCATCGATGGCCAGCAGGGCTATTTCCCCGTTTCGATTCATTTCTGAGGCGTAAAATAAGAAGCTGTAGCCCAGTGCATTTTTATAGTTGCGATAGCTGGAGGTTTGTTGAATGATACCGCTCATAATATCCGCTACGTCTTCTTGAGGCGGCTTCATGAGTGGAGTGTCCTTCATAAACTTTTGCAACATCGTTTGGCTTCCGCTATCTTCAGGTCGTTGAAAAGCACGGATTCGGTTATTAGCTCCGCCTACATCTTTCCAATTTGTGACCTTGCCTGCGTAAATATCTTTAAGTTGAGCGGTGGAAAGTCCGGTTACGTCGTTTCGTTTGTTTACAAAAAATACGAAGGCCTCGCGGCCGATCGGCGTAAGCTTCAGTTCGACACCTTTTCTTTTAGCTTCTTTTTGTTGTGCAATTGACGGAGCCGCTACAAATATAATATCGGTTTCTCCTTCAATTAATCTCTTGTAAGCTTCAGGCGTGCTGCTGCAAATTACTTGACTTGCTTGAAAATCATACGGATTATAATAACCCTCAGGATAAGTAGATTGAACGAAAGCTGAATACAGTGGATAAAGTGCGGTTGCGCCGTCCAATCTTGGAAGATCGCTATCGATATGATAGGAAGAAGGCTCGTCCAGATTCACTGCTTTGGTCTTCTCAGCAAAGGGTTCATACTGTAGCAGATTAACCTCCCGATCATCGACAGTGGCAATTCTGTTGACGTACGCTTGCTTGATCTCATATCCTGCGGTCGCGAGCAGACTAAGTCCGAGGATAGATAACAATACAATATTGCTTGTTCTTCGGGACAACACATTAAATATGATGAGTACAACATAGATGGCTAATACGATCGCTAAGATCGCCACAAGTGGGGTATAAAACAGCAGTCCTCCGTAAAGCGCAGTAATTATAGCACCTATGAATCCTAAAAAAGCTATTCCTCCAACGGCAAAAATGGAGAACAATAATTTCGTCCAGAATGCTTCTTTCATAACAACCTCCTCGACATGATTACTAAACTATGGAAAAATCAACATAATTTCATTATACAGAAGTTTTTTGGATGAAGCAGTAGAACAATTACGAACAAACATGTAATAAAATGCTGCGAAACATGAAAGTAATGTGTACATTTTCATAAAGTACTGGACGAATGGCTTGAAGAGGTTTATTCTGAGATTGTGAAAAAAACAACGGAATACAAGATTCTCGGGGTAGGGTGAAATTCCCGACCGGCGGTAATGTTCAAAGCGAACTGAGCCCGCGACTCACTTGTTCTGCTTGCAGAGAAGTGACTGATCTGGTGTAAATCCAGAGCCGACGGTAAAGTCCGGATGGGAGAGGATCATAAGATAAAGACGCTAGGAGTCTATCCTTGTACGTCTTTATTGATAATGCCCCCGAGTTTACCTATTTGGTAATTCGGGGGTTTTTGGTCTCTTATCGAGGGTTTGTATCGACAAGGAGAAGGAAATTATGAGTAATGTTACAGCTTCATCATCAACTAAGGTTGGCAGTACATCAGCGCTACGCAGTGGATTTTGGCTCGTTGTGATTGGTGCAGCATTATGGGGCGTTGATCCGCTCTTTCGTATCATCCTGTTAAAATCCTTAACCTCATCGCAAATTGTTCTTCTGGAGCATGTGGTGCTTTTCTTGGCTGCTTCACCTGTTCTTTGGCGTCACCGGGCGGAGCTTAAAGGAATTGGATTTCGCCAGATTGGTGCTTTATTGATTGTTTCATGGGGAGGCTCTGCCGGGGCGACGATCCTATTTACGATGGCACTTTCCAGTGGGGATTTGAATGCAGTGCTGTTACTGCAAAAGCTTCAGCCAATATTCGCTATCGGTCTCGCTGCTTTAATTCTTAAAGAACGTTTGCCAAAAAATTTCGGACCACTCATTGTGTTGGCGCTGGTAGGAACCTATCTGCTGACCTTTGGCTGGAGTATCCCTTTCGGACATGTGAATAACTTTATTGGGGTTAGCAGTCTGATGGCCTTGGGAGCAGCTGCACTGTGGGGGGGATCGACAGTCATGGGACGTTATCTGCTCGGTTCTATGAAATATGAGACAGTGACTTCGCTGCGGTTTATCCTTGCGCTTCCTTTACTTTTCGTTATCACTACGCTAGAAGGTGCCCCGTGGCAGATTCATGGCGGGTTTGGTGCATCGGCAGCTATTGCGGTTAATTTATTGCTGCAAGCTTTGCTGCCAGGACTTCTTAGTATGTTGTTGTATTACAAAGGACTTAGCACGACCAAAGCTTCCTTCGCCACATTGGCTGAACTCAGCTTTCCTATGACGGGAGTAATCATCAACTGGATTGTGTTCCAACAGCTGGTCACTATCCCGCAGATTCTCGGATTTGCCTTGATCTGGGTCGCTTTATTCTTTTTATCTAATCAACAGTCCAAACCACAAACGCTCTGAGCAGATTGAAGTGGAATGGTTCTACCTATATAAAGATGATTCGAAGCCGTATGGCTTTCGGATCATCTTTTTTTGTATGTGATTTTACTCCTTGCTTAGATCAAATCGACTGCAAAAACTGCTGAAATGTTTCTAACGTAACATATAGCAGAGTTAATAAAGCGTTTACAATTAGGGAGCGCACAAAATGACTGTGCTGCTGAGTACATAATCCATGATTAAATTATTTAGGAGGAAGCAGACATTGAAGAAATCATTTGTATTATTTATGATTCTGACCTTTCTTATTTCCCCTTTTACGTTTGGGCAGTCTGCTCAAGCGGCAGGAGATGAGAATATTGCCCTAGGAAAGCCTGCTATATCCGATAGTGAGCTTGCAGGGTATGAAGCGGGTAACGCAGTAGATTCCGATGAATGGAACACACATTGGACGGCGAATGACGGGAGCTTTCCTCATTGGCTGGAAGTAGATTTGCAAGGTGCATATGACTTGTCAGGCGCAACCGTCATCTGGAATGCATGGAGTTACATTAATCAATATACGATTGAAGTATCACGTGATCATAAGGTATGGACAACAGTTGTGGACAAAAGTAAGAGCAGCAGTGTAGAGCAAACTCAGTACAATGCTTTTAAGCTGCGGAATGTTTCATATGTAAGGGTCAACCTGACCGGCATCAACGGCGGAAAATGGGCAGCCATTAATGATCTGAAGGTCTGGGGTGTTCCCGCAGACAGCGCGCCGCATGAGCCGGCACAGGGTGAAATACAAACTGTACTGCCAGTACGGTTGGACACGGAAATTGGGCAAGCCCCTGAGCTTCCAAGTGTTGTAACTGTGGTATATAGCAATTCTGACACGGAGGATGCTCAGGTTGCTTGGGATGTGATCCCGCCAGCAGAGTATTCCCGTCCCGGAACCTTTACAGTAAGCGGTTCTATCTCAGGTACTGTGCAGAAGGCAGTGGCGAAGGTAACAGTAGTAGGTGACAGCAGCACGCCTATTGTTGGATTTGAGAGTATAAATGTCAGCACAATTACGGATGTGCCTGCTTTATTGCCATCAGCGGTAACGGCTATATACGAAGATGGGTCAAGCAAACAGCTGCCTGTAACCTGGGATGACCTTACTGAAGCGGAGTACGCGGTTGAAGGAACTTACAGCGTAATGGGGAAAGTTGCAGGGACAGACCTACAACCCACAGCTGATATTCAGGTTACTCCGCTTGTGCTGCAATCCGGGTTCATAAAAGGTGCGGACATTTCCACACTGGAAGCGATTGAGGATGCCGGTGGAAAGTATTACGACAATGGAGTAGAAAAGGATTTGCTGGATATTCTTAAAAGCCGGGGTGTAAATTACATTCGGCTGCGTTTATGGAATGATCCTCAGGAAGCTGGCGGCTATAATGACCGTGAGCATGTTGTGGAAATGGCGCAGCGTGTCAAAGCCAAAGGGTTTAAGCTGTTGCTTGATTTCCACTACTCTGATTTCTGGGCTGATCCCGGAAAGCAAAACAAGCCAGGAGCATGGGCGGATTACTCCTATGATGAATTGAAGCAAGCGGTATATGACTATACCAAAGATGTTATGGATGAGCTAAAGGAAAAGGGAGCTTCACCCGATATGGTTCAAATCGGAAATGAGATTAATGGGGGCTTGTTATGGCCAGATGGCAAATCCTATGATCAAGAGAATGCTTTTGAGAAGGTTGTTCCGCTTCTGGAGAGCGGAGTGAAGGGAGTTAGAGACAGCGAGGGTGCAGGTCAGGATATCAAAATTATGATCCATCTTGCTGAAGGTGGCAAAAATGATATGTTTCGTTGGTTCTTTGACGAATTAACGCAGCGGAATCTTGATTATGATGTGATCGGCGCGTCCTTTTATCCGTATTGGAGCGGAACGATGGATAGCCTGCAGTTTAACTTGGACGATATCTCTAAACGATATGGTAAAGAAGTGATTGTGACGGAAACCGCGTATCCTTACACGCTGGAGGACGGCGACAATTTTGAGAATAACATCGCCCGCCAAGATCAGCTAGACGGCAGTGGCTTCCCAGCTACGGTTGCAGGTCAAATGGCTGAGGTCAAAACAGTAATGAATGTATTGTCCAAAGTACCCGATGGTAAAGGAACAGGCTTGTTCTATTGGGAACCAGCTTGGATTCCAGTGCAAGGTGTAGGCTGGAAGGTAGGCGAAGGAAATGCTTGGGAGAATCAGGCAATGTTCGATTTTGCAGGGAATGCACTCTCTTCATTAAATGTCTTCAAAACCCCGGTGGCCGGTGAGGGGGGCGAAGAGGAACCCGGAACGGGAGGGAATCCCGGCACAGGTGGTGAACCCGGAACGGGAGGGAATCCTGGCACTGGCGAGGAACCCGGAACAGGGGTTAATCCTGATCCTATCATCACCGTCAGAGATTCAAGCGTTGTAAATTCAGCAAATAAAGCAGTGGTCGAACATACAGCGGCAGGACAACTTCAGGTGAAGGCACAAGCAGGAATTTCCGGCATAGCTGAGATCACGCTAAGTATAGAGGATATCAATAAGGCGCTGTCGACGCTTCCGGCGGATGGAAAACTGGTTATTTCTGTTCTGCCATCGACGGGAGAGCTTAAGGGAGCAGTCGTTCATCTACCGTTGAGTTCTATACTAGAGCAGGGCAAACATCCTCAAATAGTAATTGTATATGGTGCGGCATCTGTTACGGTTTCTACGGAAGCTAGTGCAGGAATTATAAAGACGGGGGCTAAGGAACTAACGCTCTCACTGGTTCAGGTAGCTACGCCAACCTTGCCTTCACCATTGGCAACTGGAGCAAAAGACTACCCGGCCTATAACATCCATGTGTCAGTAGACGGGACTTCTATCGATGTTTTCAAAAAAGGAGCAATATCGGTAGCCTTCCACTACAAGCTGAAGCTCGGGGAGCAGAGCCAGCGGATTGCTGTTTATTCGACACTTGCTGATGGAAAACTCGAAGTTATCAAAGCTGTGCGGTACAACCCAACCGCGGAACAGATTATGTTTAATCCAAGTCATTTCAGCATTTATGCTGCGGGGTACGCAGAGGTGGGGTACACAGATTTAAAAGCAGCAGATTGGGCCACGTTAGCGATTGAATCCTTGACGGCTAAAGGGATCGTGCAAGGAATAGGAAACGGGATCTTTAATCCGCAAGGGGAGGTTACACGCGCTGAATTTGTCAGCATGCTGCTGTCCGCGCTGGAGTTAAATGCAGAAAGAGGAACAGGCAGTTTTAAAGATGTGAACCTTGATGCGTGGTATAGCTCTGCTGTGAATACTGCTGGGAAATTGGGTGTTGTACAAGGACATACGGATGGCGCTTTTGGCCCGAATGATAAATTGTCCCGTGAAGAAATGGCAGCTATTTCATACCGTGCGCTTAAGTTGGCGGAGAAAGTGAACGGTCAGACGGATGTGAACTTTATTTCTTTTAAAGATAAAGACCTGATCTCGTTGTATGCCAGTGAAGGGATAACAGCGCTTGCGCAGGCTGGGATTATCAATGGATTCGAAGATGGAAATTTCCGCCCGCAAGCCCATACAACACGCGCTGAAGCGGCGTACATCATACTCAATCTTTTGCAGCAATAATAGGCAGACAGGCAATAACTGTGCTCGAAAAGGCAGTTAGGGCCTGTCTTTACCACATTTTTTAGATATTTATCTTTTCGCAAGTAGGGATTGTTTGTACAATAGGGGCTATGACATTTGAGCCGGAGAGTGAAGGAACGTGTATAGATATAATTTATTTACCAAAATCGTGAGTATCATGGTCATTATGCTGATCCCGATAACCATCCTTTACTTCTATTCCAATAAAACGACCACGGATGTGCTGCGTACGGAGTTAAATACTTCGAATAATAATCAGCTTAGTTTTTTTCAGAATCAGGTAGAAAGTAATATGGAGTTATTGTCCTCGTGGCCGATTCTGCTGATCCATGATCCTGATATCCTCAGCCTTAAGGATACTTATCTGGAAAAAGGGCGTTTGAATCTGGATACGATAAACCTGATCAAACGGATTCAGACCAAAATCAGCATTCAAGAAAGCTCCTCCAATTGGAAGAGTAAGCTATATTTATACTCCCCGTCCATTCATCGTATGGTGTCTGAAAATGATGCGAAGTTATACGAAGATGAGGATCTGAAGCGGGAAGTGAAGTCGGGCTGGCATGTGGAGAAAATCGAAGGGCAGGAGGGTGACCGCTTCGTATTCTCATGGTTTTCTTTTACACCTTTTATGTCAGAATTCGCTCCGGAAAAAGTCAAAACGGTTATGAAGGTAGAGTTCGACAGCCGGAACATAGAAGATATGCTGGATAAATTCAAAAGTGATGGCAGAAGAGATCCTTTTTATTATAAGCAGGGAACAGGACTTATTTTTAACCGCAGTGCCGACAAGGTGTTAGCTAAAGAATTGGTAGACAGGCTGGAAGAGACCCAGCTGAAGCCTAGTGAGAATCGCACGGTCAAAATAGAAGGTGAATCCTACAGTGTAAATATCGTCTATTCGGACAAAATGGGCTGGTATTTGATCGACTATATGCCGCTGACTGAAATCCTACATCCAATCCTGACCTCTAATCGTTTATTTTATTTTGCGATCAGTGCTTTGTTGTTAATGAGCTGTCTCGTAGCCTATCTGTTATATGTTCAAGTGCAGGTGCCTATAAGGTTATTGGTTGGAGGCTTTCAACGGTTGAAGCAAGGGGATTATTCTGCGCGAGTGGAGATTAAAGGGAAGAATGAATTCAGCTTCCTGTCCGGCCGGTTTAACAGTATGGTAGAACAGATTCAGATGCTGATCGAGAATGTGCTGATGGAGAAAATCCATGTTCGCGAAGCCCGCTTAAAGCAGCTTCAATCACAGATTAATCCACATTTTTTCTATAATTGCTTCTCCTTTATTACAAGTATGGCGAAGCTCGATAATATGGGGGCAGTCGTTGGGATGTCGCATAATTTGTCCCGATATTACAGATACACCACTCGTCAGGAACGTGATTTGGTTGCGCTGTCTGAAGAGGTGGAATTTGTGAATCATTATCTGGAGATCCAGAAGATGAGGATGAGCAGACTTCGTTATGAGATCAATATCCCACCGCAAATGCGCAAAAGAGAGCTTCCGCCGCTCGTACTGCAGCCTTTGGTGGAGAATGCGGTTATACATGGAATTGAGCCCGTCGCCAAAGAGGGACTGGTGCGGATTACGGGTTCCTGTGCAGGCAGAGAAATGACGCTTACGGTTGAGGATGATGGTCAGGGCATGACGCCAGAGGGAATTATAGAACTGGAAAATAAACTAAGCAGGGTGATGGATGAAGAAATGGGCTGCGGTTTATGGAATGTGCATCAGAGAATGCGGCTGCGTTTTGGGGAGACGTCTGGCTTGCGCATCTCGCCTTCTCCGCTTGGAGGATTACAGGTGACACTGCAGTGGTTACTGCCCTACACAGACAATGAAATGGAATGACATCTAGGAGGGGAAAGAATGATAGAGCTGTTGTTAGTTGATGATGAGCCCTATGTTACGGAAAGTTTAGCTCGTACTATTCCATGGGCTGAAATCGGGGTAAAGCAGGTGCATCAAGCGGCATCGGGTGCTGAAGCTCTGCAAATTATGGAACAGCAGGCTATAGATATTATGGTTACGGATATTTCAATGCCAGGAATGACTGGCCTGCAATTAATTGAAGCCGTGAGCGAGAAATGGCCAAATATTCGGTCCATTTTATTGACAGGTTATTCCGATTTTCAATATGCGAAAAAAGCTATTCAACTGCAGGCATTTGATTATATTTTGAAGCCGGTAAGTGATGATGAGTTTATCAAAAGCGTATCCAGTGCGATTGAATCTTTGAAAGACGAATGGGAAGCTCATGATAGATATCATTTGCTGCTGTATAATCGCAAAGCCGATTACAGTGTTTTGCGGGCTAATCTGATGCACGAATTGCTTCTCGGCAGGGTGCTGTCTGAGCGGACACTAGCCATTAAGCTGAAGGAATATGAAATCTCCTTCCAGCCGGATGCTGAAGCGGCGATGCTGCTGATTCAGCTGGGTAAACATTATGCCGCAATGGATCACCATTCGGTCTCTCTCATGGAATATGCGATCGGCAACATTGCCGAGGAGCTTTTTAAGGAACAGTTCCATGTCTGGTTCTGCAAAGCGCCGCATGATTGCTTGATTCTGCTTGTTGAATTAAAGCCAGCTGTACAGCAGGAATTGGAGCAAATGGCTAACTATGAAGCTGCAAGGCAGCAAATCCTAAAAGCGGTGATCGCGAATTTCCGAATTAGTGTAAGCAATTACCTCAAGGGTGAGATTTCACTGATTGTAACGGAGTGGTTCACCTTTCCAGAGGGGATGACGGCTGCCTATCGAAGCGGCCTTAGCTCGATGTATTTGGCAGCACATGATGAATCCAGCTCCGTGCTGTTTTTGGATGACCGCCAGCATCAGGAGACGATCAGCATCAAATCGCTCGAATGTCTTTATCGTCCACCTACACTCATTCATCTGCTGGAATCCAAACAATGGGATACAGCAAGGCAAAAAATTGCTGACGTGTTCCGGGATATGGAGAATGCACGGTTTTCCAGTGAACATCTGTACGAGGTCTTTCTATCGATAACGAATGCATTTATGTATATAGCGCATAAGAGTGGTCAGTTCATCTCCAAGATCGACCAATACGCTTTAGATCCGTTGTTGACGCAGAGTATTATTGTTTCTTTTGATAAGCTTAAAGATTGGGCGTTTGATATGCTCGATAAGCTTCAGAAGGAGCTATCCGAAAGCGATCAGAATACGAAAAGTTATATTATCAAGCAGGTGCATGAGCTGGTAGGAAACCATTCGGGGCATGAGCTGTCCGTCAAAACCATTGCCGATCATGTATATTTGCATCCAGTCTACTTGTCCAAGATTTATAAAGCTGAGACTGGGGAAGGACTTGGGGACTATATTATTCGGATGCGGATGGAACGGGCATTATATCTGCTTAAAAATACGAATAAAAAAATCTATGAAATCACCTCTGAGCTTGGATATCAGAATCCGCAATATTTCAGTAAGATGTTCAAAAAACACTACAATATGACACCAAATGAATTCCGGGACGGATAGAGGTTGAAAAAGGTGCAGAAACCTTGTTTAAATGACGTATTCGGGCTCAGCGTCGTTCCCTATAATTAAAATGTAACCAACACTTATGGAATCCAAGGGGGAACAAAATGAGCGCGATGAAGAGAAAAAGATGGCTGCCGCTCCTGTGCATGAGCATGCTTTTGGCGGGTAGCCTTGCGGGCTGTTCAGGCAATAACGCTGCTAATAGTAAAGACACTGCTGGAGATAAAGCAGCTGGTGAAGCGACTGCAAATACAGCTTCCAATTCTGAAAACGCCTACAAGGATAAATACGATCCTGAGGTGACATTTACAACCGCATGGGGCGTGGACCCTGAGCTTAAATTCAAAAACGGTGAAAGCATTGAGAATAACGTGGCTACAAAATGGGCTAAAGAAAAATTCGGCATCAACATTAAGTCCCTTTGGTCCATCACAGATACGAACGGCGCATTTGGTACGAAGCTGCGTTTATCCATGTCTTCAGGTCAGGACATGCCTGATGTCGTAACCATCGGTACAGCCGACAACACGATTGCACAGGATTTGATCGATTCCGGCATGTATGCAGATGTAGGAACTTTGTTTGATAAATATGCTTCAGATACTTGGAAAGAAGCGATGGCACAGGATCCTAACGTTTGGAACCAATACAGCCGTGATGGCAAAAGAATGGGCCTGCCTGTTCTCGATTATGCATATAACCATGATTACATTCTGTGGATCCGCCAAGATTGGCTGGATAAGCTGAATATGCAAGCCCCTAAGACGATCGATGAGCTGGAAAAAGTGATGGATGCGTTCAAGAATCAGAACCCTGATGGTTTGGCACCAGACAAGGTAACTCCACTTAGTATCGGCTTCAAAACAACAATGAACACTTGGATGGGCGATCCATCTTGGATCTTTGGTGCTTACGGAACCTTGCCACAGCAATGGAATCTAGATGCTGATGGTAAACTAGAATACGGCTCAGTAAATGCTGGCATGAAGCAAGGGCTTGAAAAACTGAAGGAATGGTTGGCGAAAGGTTATATTCCTCAGGAAGCAGCTCTTTGGGATGAGAACAAAACTGCCGAACCAGCAGTTGCAGGTACAGCAGGGATTCTCCCGGGTCCTTACTGGATGAGCGGCTGGCCGCTTCAGGATACCGTGAAGAACTCTCCAGATGCAGTATGGGCTCCAATTGAAATTCCAGCGGGTCCAGATGGAAAGGTTATGCGTCATGGCACACAATTCACTAACGGTGTAACTTTGATCAGCACGAAAATGAAAAATCCAGAAGCCTTCTTTACTTATCAAAACTATCTGTTCGATAACTTTGCTAATCCAACGCCAGGCAGTGAACTGGATAACGGTCTTTTTGCAGGATATGACTATGAGCTGGACGCGAACGGCAAGATGATCGAAAATGATAAAATTGCTGGCGGTTATGTGAATAGTGTTCGTTATATGCTGGTTCGTGACGGTGCCCGGATCCCGGATGCCCAAATGAAAGCACTCCTTAACCTGGCAGATGGCGCAGAGCCAACAACCCGTCTGGAGAAGGACGTAGCTGTGAATTATGGTAAAGATACCCCTGCGGCTGCCAAAGTTCTGCTGGCGCAAGAGGATAAATCCTTTAAGAATATGTTCACAGGTCCTACGACCGAAACTATGAAATCGAAGATGGACTATCTGAACAAAATTGAGAACCAAACGTTTAATGAAATTATCTATGGCAACAAACCGCTGGATGCATTTGATTCCTTTGTAGCAACCTGGAAATCAGGTGGTGGCGATCAAATCACTAAAGAAGTTAACGAATGGTATGACAGCGTAAAATAAGGTTTGGATTTAGTTTGACTAGGTAAAAAGGAGTAAACGGGACCGTCTCTTCAGCCGTAGCATTAGGCTTTAGGGAGGGTCCCTGTTTGCGTTTGAAGTCCTCTTTTTTCAATGTGATAAAGAGATTGCTTTTGTACCATATATATTGGTTTTGCCCGCTATTTGAGGAATTCGGGCGTTGCTATAATTTGAGTATGGTTACAGAAGAACTTGACACGATATGGGGGACCAAGGATGAGAACACTAAAAAAAACATGGCCTTTTCACTTGATGTTATTGCCAGCGATGATATTCCTGATCATCTTCAGCTTTATTCCAATGGGCGGAATTGTGATGGCATTTCAGGATTATAAGCCATGGCTGAAAATTTCAGGCTCGGCATGGGTTGGATTGGACAATTTCCGTTATCTATTTGAACGTAATGACAGTATGCAGGTCATTTGGAATACATTGATTATTGCTGTTCTAAAAATGATTTTCAATCTGGCTGTACCGTTTGTATTCGCCATTTTGTTAAATGAGATTCGCAAGGTATACATACAGCGTACTATTCAGACACTGGTATACTTGCCTCACTTTTTATCTTGGGTTATTCTCGGCGGGATCTTGCTGGATTTGCTTGCTACAGATGGTTTTGTCAATCAGATCTTAGGCAGCATGGGCTTCAAACCAATCTTTTTCTTAGGGGATAACAACTGGTTCCGGTTCACAGTTATTCTCACAGATGTGTGGAAGGAATTTGGTTATAATACGATCGTTTTCTTAGCTGCTCTAGCAGGAATCAATCCATCATTATATGAAGCTGCTGAAATAGACGGCGCTAACCGCTGGAAGCAGACACGTTTTATCACAATGCCATCTCTATTGCCAATGGTTGTGGTGGTAGGTACCTTGGCTCTCGGAAATGTATTGAACGCAGGGTTTGACCAGATTTTTAACCTCTACAATCCACTGGTCTATCAGAAAGGCGATATTATTGATACCTTCGTGTACCGCACGGCTATTCTGAATGGTGAGATGGGCTTTGGTACGGCAATCGGACTGTTTAAGTCGGCCATTAGTATGATCCTAATTCTCGTCTCGTACAGTTTGGCTAAGAAGTGGGCAGGATATCGCATTTTCTAATCTACCAAAGGAAGAGGGAGACAACTTATGTATTACAAAACAAGAGGTTATCGTATATTCAACGTGTTTAATACTTGCTTTTTAATCCTGCTCGCGCTGATGTGTATTGTACCTTTGATTCACGTGCTGGCTGTATCCTTTAGCGCGAAGTCGGCAGCGGATGCCAATTTGGTAGGGTTATGGCCAAAGCAATTCTCTCTGGAAGCTTATAAAAAGACAATAAACAATCCGATCTTTCTACACTCCATCTGGGTATCTGTTCAAAGAACCATACTCGGGACTGGACTTACACTTTTAATTACTTTTTTGGCAGCCTATCCGTTATCCAAAGAAAACTCAGCCTTCAAGGGCCGTAATGTCTACTCTTGGTTGTTCGTTTTCAGTATGGTGTTCAACGGCGGCTTGATTCCATTTTACATTGTGATTCAAAAGATTGGTTTGATGGATTCCTTCTGGGTACTTGTTCTGCCAGGTGCGGTAAATACGTTCTTGGTGATTCTGATGCTGAACTTCTTCCGTGGTATTCCAAAAGATCTGGAGGAGGCCTCGCTAATAGACGGAGCCGGACATTTCCGTACGTTGTTCAGTATTTACTTGCCGATTTCTCTGCCGTCGATCGCTACGATTGCCTTGTTCAGCATGGTATTCCATTGGAACTCCTGGTTCGATGGACTATTGTATTTGAATAATTCCAAGCAATTTCCACTGGCGACATTCCTGCAGACGGTTATCATTCAACGGGATATGAGCTCCATGAGCATCAATCCAAAGGAAATGGAGCTGATCTCGCAGACGACGGTGAGAGCCGCGCAAATATTTATCGGAGCCGCTCCAATTTTGATCGTATATCCTTTCCTGCAAAAATATTTTGTTAAAGGGATGACACTTGGTTCTGTAAAGGAGTAGCAATGATGACAACCACATTTATCAATGGAATGGATATCTCGTTTCTGGATGAAATTGAGCAGGGTGGAGGAGCGTATTACAGCGGTGCTGTAGAGTCCGTTGAGAACGCTGAGGATTTGCTCTACATTCTGAAGGACAATGGCGTGAATGCCATCCGGCTGCGGATTTGGAATGATCCTCCGGGCGGCTTCTGCAATCTAGAACGTACGCTGATTATGGCTAAGCGAATTAAAGAAGCAGGACTTAACTTTCTGCTGGATTTTCATTATTCGGATAAATGGGCAGATCCTGCTAATCAATCGAAGCCAAAAGCTTGGGAGAACCTTGATTTTACGGGTTTAACATCAGCCGTGTATGAGTATACTCGTGAGGTTCTTGAGCTTTTGCAATCTCAAGGCACAATGCCCGACATGGTGCAGATCGGTAATGAGATTACTCCAGGCATGTTATGGAATGAAGGCAAGGTGGATGGTGAGTGGGATACTACGGAGCAGTGGGAACAGTTCATTACACTGGTTCAAGCAGGAATAGCGGGCGCAAAAGCTGTTGCTTCTGATTTGTCCATCATGATCCATATTGACCGTGGTGCTGATCATCCAGCCAGCCGTAACTTTTATGATCGGTTTTTCGAGCATGGCGTAAATTTTGATGTGATCGGATTATCTTTTTATTCTTGGTGGCACGGCACGCTGGATGACTTGCGATCTAACCTGAATGAATTGGCGGTGCGGTACAATAAGGATATTATTGTTGTTGAAACAGCTTATCCTTGGACGCTGAATGCACCTGAAGGTTTCCCCTTAATAGTAAGTGAGGAAAAGCAGCTGCATGAAGGTTATCCGGCTACAGTAGAGGGACAGACTAAGTATATGAAAGATTTTATTAGTGTAATTGAGAATATACCTAACGGTAAAGGTATCGGGTTTTATTATTGGGAGCCAGCCTGGGTTCCTTCGCAAAAGGAATGGTCCGTGGGACATGAGAATGGTTGGTCCAATCTGACCCTGTTTGATTTTGCGGGAGGGAAATTGGATTCGCTCGAATTCTGACGTATTTAGGATTGAAACAAGAAGACAGCTTAAGGTTAATTACCTTGAGCTGTCTTCTTTTTAATTTCCAGAAGAAGGGTTAGCCTTTCCTGATACCTATAAACAAGCAACATTTCAGTATTTCAAGAAATTGATTCAGAGCAGCAAGAGTAAAAATAAGGCTTTACTCCCATACTACCGTTATCTTGGACCTGAGCTTCACCATAACCTTTAGGAGGAATGCGGATGAAACAACATTCTGCTCCCACCATCTATATACAGCTTAAAAATCGGGTGATGGTTCCCAAGGGTAAAGGTGTCACGTTGGGTGATATTGCTTTTTTGATAGCGGAGCCTGAACTGAAAGAGTCGTTGGAGACAATTCTCTTAATGAAGCCGGAGCAAAGTGACGGCAATCTGATTTTGATTGATCTGTTGATGGTTATCCCCCGGATATATGAACTTATACCGAATGCGGACATTGAACCGATCGGTGAAGGGAGGACGATTGTGCAGATTGAGAGTCAGGTGGAGAGACGGAAACCTTCGGTGGCGATGTTTGTTTTAGTGTGGCTGCTGCTTTTCTTTGGGTCTGCTCTGACAATTATGAACTTTCATGCTGATGTAAATATGCTGGAGGTACAAATTCGAATTGTGGAGATGCTAACGGGTCATCGGGATGAGCATCCCTATATATTTCAGATTGCTTATTCTCTGGGCATCGGGTTTGGGATGGTCATTTTTTTCAACCATTTATTTAAAAAGAAGTGGAATGAGGAGCCTACTCCGCTGGAAGTGGAAATGTATCTGTATCAGAAGAACATCGACCAATATGTCATCAATGAGGAATACAGCAAGATGAGGCGCCGCAGTGAAAACCAATCAGAGAATACGGAGGACTGAAGATGACGGCACCCATAGCACTGGGACTAAATTTGCTGCTGGGCATTGCGGGTGGTATTGCTGTAGGCGGTGGAGTGATCGCTCTATTTGTTGTGCTGGATATGGTGCCACGTCTGGCGCAATTAACCTCTTCTTACGATAAAGTTCATTGGTATGAAGGCGCGATGGTAGGTGGATCTTTAGTAGGTACTGTTAGTGATTTTTGGAATTGGAAAATTACCTCAGGTCCTCTAGTTGAACTTGGTGTAGGACTATTTGATGGAATTTTTGTCGGGATGCTCGCTGCAGCATTGACCGAGGTATTAAATGTGCTGCCGATACTCGCTAAACGCTTAAATATGACACATTATCTATTCGGTCTGTTAATGGCGATGGTGAGTGGGAAGGTCGCGGGTTCTTTGTTCGACTGGTTTGTATACCGACAGTAAACAGGGGGTTAGGAAATGAGCAAGTTTATTCACAGCGGTGATTCTGCACCGGAAGATGACCATCTGGAAGATAATGCTGCAGCTGCTGCAGCAATGAAGACAACTGCAGAGGATCTAGTTGCAGATCACACAGATCCTGAGGGCACTTCAGCTATCGGTGGAAGTGAAGATTCAGCGGGAAATTCTACAACATCTGAAACTAGCCAGGAGCAGCAGGATACAGAGGCATCAGCCGAATTAGGCACTGAGCAGCAGGATGCAGAAGTGACTGCGGAGCAGGGAACAGAACAGCAGGATGCTGAAGTGACTGCGGAGCAGGGAACAGAGCAGCAGGATGCAGAAGCGACTGCGGAGCAGGGAACAGAGCAGCAGCATGCAGAAGCGACTGCGGAGCAGGGAACAGAGCAGCAGGATGCAGAAGCGACTGCGGAGCAGGGAACTGAGCAACAGGATGGGGAAGTGACTGCGGAGCAGGGAACTGAGCAGCAGGATGCAGATGCCACTGCGGAGCAGGGAACAGAGCAGCAGGATGCAGAAGCCACTGCGGAGCAGGGAACAGAGCAGCAAGATGCAGAAGCATCGGATGAGCTCGGCAATCAGGAGCCAAATGAGCCGAGTAAAGGTTTTTTTGCCAGGTTATTTGGTATGGATTCAGAGGATTCAGAATCAGATGATGAGGCACAGGATCAGAATGCTCAGGCAGCAGGCGGAACAGGTAACGATGCTGGTACTGGGGAGGAGTCTCAAGCTCAACCGAAGCCTTCAAAGAAGCAGGCGCAGCAGCAGTCTCAGAACAAAAGTAAAGATAAGCTACAAAACAAACGCGATAGTGAGCATTCTAACTCATTAAAGGAATCCGTTATTTATTGGCAAGGCAATGATCATATCCCAGGTTCTCTACAAGAAACAAAAAACACGCTGACCGAAGTGATGGGGCTGGGAACAAGTTTTGATGTGACGTTTAGAGAAATGTCCTTTGGGGGACATAAGACAGCTTTACTCTGCTTAAGCGGATTCACCAACGAAGATGTGACGGATGAAATTCTGAAACGACTAACCTACCTTTCTTCAGAAAATTTGTCCGCAGGTGTATTAGGTAGCTTTATGAACGAATACATCCCTCATATTCAAGTTGAAGAGGGTAGTGTATTAAGCGAATGTTTCGATAAAGTATTAAAAGGAATGAGCGCACTATTTATTGAGGGTGAGAACAAAGTTATCCTAATGGATACTCGATCTTACCCCATGCGAAGTCCTGATGAACCCTCGATTGATCGGGTGGTGCGTGGTGCGCGCGATGGTTTTACAGAAACCCTGCTTAGTAATATTTCACTTGTAAGAAGACGGATACGTGATCCGGGGCTGAAGCTTGAAATGTTTCAAGTGGGACGGCGGACACGGACAGATGTCTGCGTGGCTTACATCGATGATATCGTTGATAAAACACAAGTTACGTCTGTCATCGATAAAATCAACAGCATCGATATCGATGGTATTCCACTGGCGGATAAGCAATTGGAGGAAGCGATTATCGGCGGAGGGTGGAACCCTTATCCTATGGTGCGTTATTCTGAACGCCCTGACGTTGTAGCCTCCAATTTATTAGAGGGACGGGTCATATTATTCGTGGATACCTCGCCCATTGTAATTGTTCTTCCGACTACCTTTTTTGATCTTTGCCAGCATGCGGAGGAGAATCGCCAGACTCCTTTTATGGGGACATATCTGCGGTGGGTCCGTTTCATCGGCATCTTCGCTTCCATGTTCCTGCTCCCGTTATGGATGCTGCTTGTTATCCATCCTGAGTTAAAGCCTGCTATGCTGGATTTTATCGGGCCGCAAAAGACAGCCAGAATTCCTATTCTCGCTCAGTTTCTGATTGTAGAGCTTGGGGTTGATTTACTGCGGATGGCCGCCGTGCATACTCCAACACCTTTAGGCTCAGCGATGGGTCTGATTGCAGCCATATTGATTGGTGATATAGCGGTGCAGAGCGGTCTGTTTGTAAACGAAGTAGTACTGTATATGGCGGTAGCCTCAATCGGTATGTTCGCGACTCCGAGTTATGAGCTGGGTCTGGCGAACCGTATAGTCAGGCTTGTGTTATTAATTTCCGTAGCGGCGTTCCAGGTACCAGGCTTTATGATTGGCACGACGTTACTGACTATCTTCTTAACCACTCATCGGTCCTATAACTCCTCATATATGTGGCCGTTTATACCCTTTAATGCAAAGGCAATGAGTGAAATTCTATTGCGTAAACCGGTCTTAAGTTCGAAGGAAAGGCCGTCTTTTAACAAAACCAGAGACAATACCAGAATGCCGCCATCTCAAGAGAATGAGTAACAATCGTAGGAAAATACAAAACTACTGCAAATTAGTCCATTCAATGGAGTTCCCACTGTCTGTTATACTGAATACACTAAGACAGGGTGGAACCTTGATATTCCACAGAAATTGGAGGACTAAAGAATGTTTCTACACGGTACTAGCCGCATTAACGATGCTGGGCATCTGGAGATCGGCGGATGTGATGTAACTGAATTGAAAGCGGAATATGGAACCCCGCTATATATATTGGACGAGCAATTGGTTAGACAACGTTGCCGGGAATATATGGATGCTTTTAAAGCCTCCGGCCTTGGTTTCCAAGTAGCTTACGCAAGCAAAGCGTTTTCAGTAATGGCAATGGTTCGTTTGGCTGATGAAGAAGGTTTGTCACTGGATGTTGTATCTGACGGCGAACTATATACAGCTTTGCAAGCTGGCTTCCCGGCAGAACGTATTCATTTTCATGGCAACAATAAGACATCTGAAGAGATCGAAATGGCGATTGATGCCAAAATCGGCTGCTTTGTAGTCGATAATTTGGTAGAGCTTAACCTTTTGCAGTCCATTGCTGCACGTAAAGAAGTTAATGTAAACATCTTATTGCGGGTGACACCAGGTGTAGAAGCGCATACTCATGAATATACCGCAACGGGCCAGACAGATTCCAAATTCGGCTTTGATATCGGTAATGGATCGGCCTATGAAGCAGTGAAAGCAGCAGTCAGCAAAAAGAATATCACGCTGCTTGGTGTGCATTCCCATATTGGTTCTCAGATTTTTGAAACCGATGGTTTCCAGCTAGCTGTTGAGCGTGTGGCAACTTTTGCCCGCAGTGTTAAAGAAGGCTTGGAAGTGGACTTCCGTGTAGTCAATCTTGGCGGAGGTTTCGGGATTCGTTATGTCGAGGGAGATACCCCATTACATGTTTCTGAATATGTTGCAGCGATTACGGATGCAGTGAAGACTCATTTTGTTGGAATTTATAGTGCTTTGCCGGAAATTTGGGTGGAGCCGGGCCGTAGTATTGTTGGAGATGCAGGTACTACATTGTACACTGTAGGATCCAACAAGGACATTCCTGGCGTGCGTAAGTACGTTGCTGTTGATGGTGGAATGACCGACAATCCACGCCCTGCTTTGTATCAGTCTAAATACGAGGCATTGCTTGCTAACCGTGCTAACGAAGACGCAACTGAGACTGTCTCCATCGCTGGTAAATGCTGCGAGAGCGGAGATATGTTGATCTGGGATGTAGAGCTGCCGAAGGCTGAAAGCGGCGATTTGTTGGCTGTAGCCTGCACAGGTGCGTATAATTACTCCATGGCCAGCAACTATAACCGTCTTCGCCGTCCGGCTTTAGTATTCGTACAGAACGGACAAAGCGATCTTGTAGTGCGTCGTGAAAGCTATACGGATCTTATTGCCAACGATATTGTACCAGAGCGTATCGCCAAACAGACAGTTGTTGCTAAGTAATAGCCTGCTGCTGTAAGGTGGGTAAAGTTGAGCAGCATATAGAGCAAGCAGGAAAGTCTCCTGCTTGCTTTGCTTTGTGCGTGGTTTCATAGTAATATAATTGAGGTATTCTAAATTTGTTAATTTTGAAAGGGGTCATTTACATATGGCAAAGCAAGCGAAAATCACTCTAGAAAATGGCGGCGTAGTGCTGCTGGACTTGTTCGATCAAGATGCACCTAACACTGTAGCCAACTTTGAAAAGCTGGCAAAAGAAGGTTTCTACAACGGATTGACATTCCACCGTGTTATCCCTGGTTTCGTTGCTCAAGGCGGATGTCCTAACGGAACTGGCTCTGGCGGCCCAGGTTACACAATCAACTGCGAAATTAACCCAAACAAACATGAACGCGGAACACTTGCAATGGCACATGCAGGTAAGAACACAGGCGGAAGCCAGTTCTACATCTGCTACGCTCCACAACCACACTTGGATGGAGTACACACTGTGTTTGGTAAAGTAGTAGAAGGCATGGATCTTGTTGATGCTTTCAAAGGACGCGACAAAATGACTTCGGTAGAAATCATCGAAGCTTAAGATTTAATAGTTAAAAGCCAGTCTCCGAATATCGGGGCTGGCTTTTTTGTGTTGTTAAAGAATCCGCCTAACCTGTCTACGCCGTGAATTGCGCCGCTCTGGCAGCCAGAAGAATATCAAATACATTGCTAGAAACACAGTGAAGGCAAACAGCTCTTCAACAAGCAGGTAATAAGGATAAGGTCCAAAATAATCCAATACGGAATAGGTACTAGGTTTCTGGGATAGGAACATGTAGTTTGAGCCTAGGAAGTAATTAGCAGTCCAGATGCACGCAGCCACAATATTGAGGCCGAGCATGGTGATGAGTAAAGATCTCCAAGTCGGCTTGTAGCCCTCAATCCAGGTCATGTAAAGAGACGCGAGAATAATAGAACCATGAGCTATAAAAAACAGGAGAAAGCGGAAATGAGGGAACGGATAAACTAGGTTAGGGGTGAGCAACGCAATAAATGCTCCGCCGATCCCGGCAAAGTAGAGAAAGGAATAAAGGGTTCGACTGCGTGAAATTAACATGATAATAGACAGCAGTAGAGTGATTCCACAGAGCTCGAACGGTAATGAGGAGCTGGAGCGCCAGATGTTCTGAGAGATGTACCACATTTGCAGCCCGGCTTCTGAGACTACAAGTAGAATGATTAGCAGCAAACGCACGCTTTGCCGAAGTCTTGAATCTGTACGAATTTCAAACCGTAAGCCATAGAGCAGTAGACAACTTAACGTAATGATAGACAGCGCAACCCAATGCGAAGAGGAGAACATGATGAAATCCTCCGCGTGCTGGCGATCAAAAAAAGATGAAAGCTGCATAGACGAACCTCCTTTGAACGTGAAAACATCCATCAAAAATAAAGTTTGAGAATTTTAATATTCTTGATTCTAGATATCCATAAAATGGGTATATATGTATATGTTCTGTCAACTCCACCACATAAGGAAGACTTTTCATTATATTAACATAAGATGGGGCGTAGGGCGCGGAATTACATATGAAGCTTTTGAACATGCAGGGGTGGAAAACAATTAGAACAAGAAAATGGAGGCAACAGGAACATGTTTAAGAAAAAAATAAGTGTAATGGTCATTATTTTGATGCTTGTGGCCCAATATGCCTATGGCATCGGATTTGCTCCGCAAGTAAAAGCGGCTGCGATTGATGACGAAAGAAATATCATCACCAGTGTTTCAATGGCTGTTTACGGGCCAGATGGAATCACGGTCACGAACAGCGTATACGAACGAGATGCTAATGTTACCTTGGATTATAATTGGTCTCTTCCTAAAAATCATAATTACAAGCAAGGTGACACTTTTACTTTTCAGCTTCCAGAACAGTTCCAGTTATTTAATGATTTTAACGGACCGTTGGTCTCTGAGGATGGAGATGTAGGGAGTTTTGAAGTCAGGCAAATTTCACATGAAGTGATAATGACTTTTAATGACTACATAGAAACGCATGATGACGTGCAGGGAACGCTGCGGTTAAATACTAAATTCGATAAACAGCAAATCTCGGGCAGTACTATACAGAATATTTTATTTCCCGTGAGCGTCGGTATTCAGACAGTGACAGTAAATTTTAAACCCAGTGTTGGATCGACTATAGAGAAGAGAGGTATTGCCGAAGGTTTCAATGCGAACCAAATATTATGGACTGTTGATGTCAATAAGTCTTTGGAAGCCGTGGGGAATGCCATTGTGACGGACCCCATCCCTTCAGGCTTATCATTAAATACTCCAGTCACAGTGAGCGTGTATCAACTGAGCATTCAATTGGATGGTTCAGTAACGGAAGGAGCATTGCTCGACACAAGCAAATACTCTGCAGAGCTCTCCGGAGGGTCATTGATTGTCCGTTTTACGGAACCTGTGATTAAAGAGGCTTACCGTATTGTATATTCCACAGGGATTACTAATGACCATCAGCTAAGCTTCACCAATACTGCAACTTTTTCAGGAGATGGGCAAGAGCCCGCCAGCTCGACTGCCACAGTGAATGTAGAACGTGGAGGAAGCTTGAAAAAGTATTCTACGAGCTATGATGGGGGCAAACAGATCATTTCCTGGGCAATTGAATATAACTACAATGAAAAGAATATCCCGCAAGGAAACGCTGTGTTAACAGATTTGTTCGATGATTCTCAAGAGCTGGTAACCGATTCGCTAAAAGTATATGCTGTGCAGCTGGATTCTTCCGGTGGTGCAACGTTAGGCAAGGTTTTGACAAAGGATGTTGACTACACGGTTGTTTCCACGTCAGACGTTCATAAGTCTGGATTTGTATTGCAATTTGCACACGATGTTACTTCACCATATCGAATCGAATATAAGACAAAAGCGATAAAACGCGTGTTTGAGGATGCCACCATAACTAATACAGTATCTGATAGTACGTATAGTGATCAGGCTACCCGATTAATCCGGTCTTCCATTCTTTATAAGACTTTATCAACCGTAGATTATCAGAATAAAACATTGGGTTGGAAGGTCACATTGAATAGTGATAATTACCCGATGAGCCATGTTACAGTTACCGAATCCTTCCCATTTGGCGGCCTAAAGTTTATTCCAGAATCACTGGTGATTAGAAATCTGAATGGGAATGTTTTAAATCCAAATAACTATGATCTAGTGTACAACTCACCTGTCGAGCCTAATAAAGGCTTCAAGGTAGTGTTTAATTCACCGATATCTGGTCTTTATACGATTAGCTATTCTACAGAATTTAACAAGGACTGGATTTGGGCTAAAACTGAAAATTTCAATAACAAAGTTCGGTTAGACTGGATGGACACTACTGAAGCCTTACGCACGATAGAAGCAGAAGGGTTATTCATTCCTAGACCTGAGGCGAAAAACAATGGATTTAAAGGGGGAGCCTACGATGCTTCAACTAAAAAAATTACTTGGTCGATAGGCGCCAATTATAACGGCAAAACCCTCGAAGCTCCGGCGCTTGTTGATATTTTAAAATCAGGCCAGACCTTGGTTCCTGGTTCACTAAAAGTTTACACTATGAATATTGCAAAGAATGGTGACCCTACCAAGGGTACAGAAGTGAATCCTAATAAATATAGCTATAGCGTAAATAGCGATAATGAATTAAACGTTATTTTTACAGATAAGATTAACTCCGCTTTCTACATTGAATTTAATACAAGTCTTGAAGGGCAAATAATAGGCACTACTGTTGATAATAAAGCTAATCTCTATGATGGAGCAAAAGTGGTTTCCAAAGATTTGACCGCCTCCGTAAAAATTCCTTTTGGAGAGGATTATGTGCTGAAGGACGGTACACAAAACGGGGATAAAATTGACTGGAGCCTGCAAATTAACCGGGGGCAGTCCACAATAAAGGATGCATTAATCAAAGATACTCCTAGTGCTAATCAAATTTTGCTGCAGAATTCATTCCATCTGTATCCTACGGCTGTAGCTGTGAACGGAGATATCACGAAAAGCGGTCCTGAACTGATTCAGGGTATTGATTATAGCGTTGTTATCACAACGGATGCCGATGGAAAACAATCCTTTGAGTTAAGCTTTGCCTATGAAATCAGCAGGGCTTACATTCTCGAATATCAATCCCTGATTGTGGCTAACACTGGAGACAAAGTAATAAATACTGTACATTTCAGTGGTTTTAACGGCAGCGAAATAAGTAAAGAAACCTCTAAAGAAATTATTGTCGGGGTCTCCAGCGGTTCTGGCACAGGCAGCGGGGGAAGAGGCACTCTCAATATTAAGAAGCTAGATGCTGAAGATAACATAAAGGCGCTTGGTGATGCGACTTTTGCATTGTATCGACTAAATGGCACGGAACGTGTACTGATTAACAGTCTAACTACAGATGCAGAGGGTACAGCTACATTTAATAAAATATGGCTGGGTAGCTATGTATTGGTGGAGACAGCAGCTCCAAATGGTTACGTGCTCGATACATCCGAGCATCCAGTGGAGATTCGTTCCTCGTTAGCGATTCAACTGGTGATTACGAATCAAAAAGCAGTGGAGCCCACGCCTACGGTAACGCCAGAACCAACCGGTGCTCCAACAACAACACCAGAACCAACCGTAACACCTGCACCATCAACAACGCCAGCACCGACGGTTTCTCCATCACCAGAAGCGACTGCTGCACCTACACCCATCCCTACAAGCAGCACATCTGGAGGTTCGGTGGTACCCACGTCTACAAGCTCGCCCGTACCCGAAGTAATTATTAATGATCCAGCTGTTCCTGCTGGTCCTGGAAATGCGGCCGATCTAGGATCCGCGACATCAACCGATGAGGGAACTCCTGAGCAAGAGATTACCGAAGAAGAAATTCCATTAGGAGAAGTTGATATCGACGATGAAGAAGTACCAAAAGGTACGGTGAACAATAGCACTTCGGGTGCTCCTCAGCTGCCGAAGACAGGTGAGAACAGTCCTTTGCCTCTGTATCTGTCGGGAATAGGGTTGATAACCATAGGATTTGTTATGAACCGAGTATTTAGACGTAGAGGTAAGACAGAGTGATCGGAGATTAGTGTGATTTAAGATTTTTATGCAAAAGCACCCAGCATGATAAACGCCGGGTGCTTTTATGCTTTTTTTTGAAAATTTTATGGCTGATTCTTAAGTGTACCGGCGTTATCTGAGGTGCTTAGGTTATACCGCAGCCATTCGCCTTCCTTTTCACTTGAGAGATTCCAGCCGAGCTGTTCCGCAACAAAGGCTAGCGGGACTAAAACTTTTCCTCCTGCCAGTAGCGGCGCAGCATCAATGGTGAGAGCTTTCCCGTTCACGAGTGCTTTGACACTGCCCACAGTCATAGTAACGGTGTTCTCGGCGGAAGTAAGCGATACAGTTTTAGTGGCCGCATCCCACGTTATGGATGCACCCAGGGCTGTCCCGATATCTTTGGCGGGCAGCCATAATTCTTTATTTCCTTGCACTAAACGGATGTTAAGTGCTAGTGGTAATCCATTTACTTGTACACTGCTGCGATAAACTTTTCCGTTATTATTCATAACGGCGCTTTCCGCCTGTGATTCCAGCGAGCTATTAAGCGCCTTTATGTTGCTGGAAGTTACCCGATATTTGGAATTGTCCTGTCCGATAGCTTCTGCTATCCACGTGTTAACCTCACCATTATGATGACTTAAATCCTTATAGAGGTCTAGATTGAATGTCCAATCCGCTTCGGCTTGGAAATCGTATAGCTTCACATTTGGAAACTGTTCAAATTGCTCGAATATCCATTGCCGCATGACAAGCTGATTGTTAAAGCGAACGGGATTACTGGCGAACCAAGCGACCTGACGCATAACGCTGTAGGGTGGGTAGTAGAAATAAAACTGGACATCGGGATATTCCTCCAGCAGAGGACGGATATACGTATTAAAATAGCCCTTTATTTGCTCAATGCTTTCCTCGTTAGTACCGTAATCCAGCTCCTTGTCACAAGCCATTAGGTAAGATTCTGCAACGTATTGCTTGCCAAACACTACTTTGTTATTCCAGTTGTATAAATATTCCAAATCTTGTTTAGCTTCACCACTCAGGTTATTTTTGATGCTGCTTATTAATTGTTTAAATACAGATGAATTGAACCAGTATTTGTAGTCGGTCCATAGTTTGCCGTCATACAGATAGTCAGGGAAATCTTCCTCATCTTCGGCTGTGGCGAGTTTCAAAGAGAAATAATCCAAACCCCAGAGCACTTGTTTTACTTTGCCTGTCTCCAAGGCAAGTTTGGCAATTTTATAATGCTCATCGACTGTGGATCCTTCCATAGATAACTTTAAGGTTGTCCCACCTAAGCTGGCATCTACTTGAGAGGGAAGAAAGTTCTCTGTCATAGACGTGCCGATGATAATGTTGTCGTAGTCGTAATTTTTAGCTAAACCCGGATTCTGATAACGTTCTTCTTCTGACAAGAGTGGGGTATACCACGATGGACGGTGATAGAATTGTAATGGGTCGATAAAAGCAGTAATCAGCGCCGTTAGAAGCGCTAACAAGCTGAAACAAAGCAGGAAATAACCTATGAAACGTTTCGATTTAGTATGAATCCCGGGGGATTTACGTGGGTTGTTATTATTTTGAAGCCGTGATGCAAGCATCATCATTCCTCCTTACAGTTCTAGAAGTTAAAGTATAAAAAGGTTGTAATTCGGTTGAAGAATAACAGCGAGAACATAATGATAAATGCCATCACAAATGCTGTTTTCCAGCTATACTGAAAATTACGTTTGTTCAACAGATGAAGGGGATTCCAGAGAATGATCGTCATTAAGATGAGAATCAGGATGATTGCCCATTTAAGCGATCCAATAGATTGCAAAGATACCCCGTTAAGCCCACTCATCCCTTTCAACAAACGAAATGCCTGCGATATATGTTCTGCACGGAAAAATACCCAAGTGATGTTCACAAATATGAAAGTCAGCAACCATGATAACCATTTGGGAAGGGAGAAACCCCAGCGTCCCCAACATTTCTCTACAGCTTGTCCTACTCCATGCAAGAGCCCCCACAGGATGAATAGCCAACCTGCACCGTGCCAGAAACCACCGAGCAGAAAAGTAATAATGACATTTCGGATCGAAATCCAGAAGCTTTTCCGGTTGCCGCCAAGTGGAATGTAGATATAATCTCTAAGAAAATGGCTGAGCGTAATATGCCAGCGTCTCCAGAAATCGCGGATGCTTACGGCTCGGTAGGGTTCATTGAAATTTTGCGGCAGATGGATGTTGAACAGCAGTGCTATTCCAATCGCCATATCGGTATAGCCGCTGAAATCATAGTAGATTTGTAAGGTATAGGAAAGGATAGCCACCCATGAATCTACAAAATATGTTGCAGCTGCAAAACCGTTATCAGCATAACCAGCTAGGGTATCCGCTAGGATGACTTTTTTTCCTAATCCGATGCTGAAGAAGAGGGTCCCCTTCCGTATGTTGTTCCAATTCCAAACCTTATTTCGCAGTTTATCGAATTGGGGCATCATATCCTTGTGATGAAGGATGGGACCGGAGATCAGATGCGGGAAAAAAGTCACAAATAGCGTGTAATTCAAAAGATTGTACTCACGCGCTTGGTTCCGGTAAACATCAACGAGGTAGGCGATTTGTGTAAAGGTAAAGAAACTTATGCCTAAAGGCAATATAAGATGGTGCAGAGAAAGGTTGCTTGCGGTTACCTCATTCCAATTTTCTATAAAAAAATCCGTGTATTTGTAATAGCTGAGTAATAGAATATTTGTGCTTAAGCTAAAGATTAGCAGCGGCCGGCGAAGCTTAGCTGTTGTGGAATGAATGAAATGGCCCATAACATAGTTAAATAAGATGGATAACAAGATTAGAGGGACATATTTTATGTTCCAATACCCGTAAAAAACTAAAGAGGCGAGGGTAAGCCATACCTTAGCACAGAGTGTGAGACGAAGACGATTCAGAATAAAATATCCGGCCAGCACGATAGGCAGAAAACCAAACATAAAGGGATACGAATTAAATAGCATAACAACAATCCTCACTTATAGCAGATTTGGTATGAAATCACTATAAGCCAGAGATCTTAAGGCTTTATGTTATGAATTCTTATCATTTTCTTAATGGTTGAGATTGTACAAAAAATCCCCGCAAGCATCATTCGCTCACAGGGAAAGAGGTTTCAAATTCAGTTTGTTTGCGTGTGCTTTTGGCTGTAATGGTTCCGCCGTGAAGCTCTGCAATACTCTTGGCTATGGCGAGCCCTAAGCCACTTCCGCCTGTCTCTCGGGAGCGGGATTTATCGACACGATAAAAGCGTTTAAATAAGTGGGGGAGGTCGGATGCAGGGATAGGAGTACCGTAATTCGTACATAGAGCAACTATTCTATCGTCTTTTCTAACAACAGAAATGTCTAGAATTTTTCCTTCCTTTCCGTATCTTACGGCATTGGTAAATAGGTTCTCATACAATCGCACCAGCTCGTCCGCATCTCCGTTGATAATCAGAGGAGCTGTATCCGTATGAATGCGGTAGGTCATATCTGCTTGTTCCAGTACGGGTGCAAATTCTTCAATCAGCTGTTCGAGCAGCTTGCCGAGATCTACAGGCTCAATATTTAGCGGTAATCCGCTGCTGCTGACGCGAGTGTATTCAAATAAATCGTCGATTAGCTTTTTAAGAGTCAAAGATTTCTCATAGGCAATATTCACATAATAACGCAGCTCAACCTCGTTTTTATAACGATCCTTCTCCACATATTCAAGGAATCCGAGAACAGAGGTTAGTGGGGTTCGGAGGTCATGGGACACACCTGTGATTAGGTCGTTTTTGGCTTTTGCAGCGGCTCGTTCTTCCTCTATAGCAGATTTTAGCTTGCCAGCCATAGTGTTCATATTTTCAGCGAGCTTTCCGAGTTCATCCGTACCTGTTACCGGCACCGTGAAAGATAAATTGCCTTCCGCAATGGCCTGAACTCCGCTCGTAATGTTATGAAGATTCTTAGTTGTATTTCTGGACAGTTTTAGGATGAAAAAAATAAATAAAGGAATCCCTATAAGAATCACAACTGGCGTTGATCCAATGGTATTGATCACCCAGAGAATGAGTCTGACTCCCCAAAAGGAGCGTGAAGGATTTAACCACAGCAATAGTGAAGTGCCGTAATAGCCGCCCATTAAGATTAAAGCGGTGAGTGCTAGGCTCGTTAAGCTGAAGCCAACTATTTTCCAGGATAGGGTATCGAATCGTTTAAAGTTCAACTAGAAGGACCTCCTTTTTCCAGTTTGTAGCCAACGCCCCATACCGTTTTTAAGTATTGTGGTTTACGCGGATTTTCTTCTATTTTTTCTCTGATTTTACGAATATGCACCATAAGTGTATTGTTGCTTTCCAGGAATTGTTCTTTCCATACTTTGGCGTAGATCTGCTCCATGCTTAGGACTTGTCCCTTATTACGGGCGAGCAGCTCTAGAATCGCAAATTCTCGCGGGGTAAGCTTAACTGGGTGATCATCCACACTTACTTCATGCGTAACCGAATTAATAACCAGGCCATCAATGATGATTTCATCCTGTTTGGCGTTTAGATCTGCCATGTAATTTCGAGTTCTGCGCAGCTGGGATTTAACACGGGCAACTAACTCCAGCGGACTAAAAGGTTTCGTAACATAATCATCTGCACCTACGCTTAGTCCGGTGATTTTATCAAGTTCCTGCCCTTTAGCAGATAACATGATGATCGGAAATTTTTGCGTTTCACGAATTTTAATACAAGCCTCAATGCCGTCCATATTAGGCATCATGATATCAAGAACCATGAGGTCTATAGTCTCTCTATTGATAATTTCGAGTGCTTCCAGCCCGTCTCTGGCAGTTAACAGCCGGTAACCCTCGTTCTCCAGATAGATCTGCATTAGTTTAATAATCTCGGCTTCGTCGTCCACCAATAGCAGCGTTGCGTTGTGCATTTCTCAGCGTCCTTTCTTGCTTGTAAAGCGCAATTCTTGCTATAAGAAGTATACAACATTTTCTTGTTTGGAAGCCTCATTTGAAGACCAGTGAAGGCAAAGGTACTGTATAGCAGCTAATAAATTAGTGGAATAAAAGACCAAATCCCCCACAGCATTATGCCAGTTTGGTTTTTCCTTTTAGTTTGCTCTGATCGCTGTACCTCAATCCATGTGTTGATCTGTAGATAATACATTCTCAGCCATGGCTCTATCATGTAAGAAATAATTCTTAAACTTTATTTAACAGGAAACTTCTTAACAGCGGTGGCAGATAAAAGTAAAGGGAAACTTAATAGTTTCTTAACAAGTCTTAAGAAATAGGAAGCTACTATGCTATAATAATTTCAAATTATATATGTGGGGGTTATTTGGTATATGTGGAAAGAATTTAAAGCTTTTGCCTTAAAAGGAAATGTTCTTGATTTAGCGGTTGCGGTCATTATTGGAGCTGCATTCGGAAAGATTGTAACTTCATTAGTAAATGACATTATTATGCCAATTGCAGGTTTGCTTACGGGTGGTATAGATTTAAAGGACCGGGTGCTTGAAGTCACTACGGACCTGAAAATACCTTACGGACTATTTTTACAATCGGTTGTTGATTTCTTTATTATTTCCTTCTCTATCTTTCTGGTGATTAAGCTCGCCAATAAATTTCAGCGCAAAGAAGCCGTTAAAGTTGAAGTGGTAGAGACTCCAGCACCTGCAGAGGATATCGTGCTGCTTACGGAAATTCGTGATCTTTTGAAACAACAAGAACGTGGTTTGTAATCCTGAAATATAACCAAGAAGCGCCAGGAGTCCTTGTCCTGGCGCTTCTTGGTTTCCTTTTATAAACTCAGTACAATCTATAATCTAGTTACAAATTTTAAGTAAATATAATAAACGCACTTGCATTTCGCTGGTGTAAGTGATAATTTTGTTAGTAAGGAAAACTTGAATCTCAATTAAATAAAGGATCAATCCTTCAGGGCAGGGTGTAATTCCCTACCGGCGGTGATGCTGTTGTAGAAATAACTTATTCAGTTTATCTACAGTGCTCAGTCCGCTACCCGGCTCGCGTTGTTGACGCGAACGGTGGACCTGGTGAAATTCCGGGACCGACAGTATAGTCTGGATGGAAGAAGGAGAGGTTAACCGCTTGTCTGCAATGGACTGGCGGACCGCAGTGTTTTCATATAATCATGTGCGATATTTCACAATGCCCGTCGATTGACGGCTATTTAAGCACACTTTTATTTGGACTGCCGATGAACTCTCGCATAACCCATCTTGAACTCCTCCTGGAGAATGAGATGGGTTTTTCTGTTTTTTTTAGCTTAAGAATTGACAGCAGTGGATAGGAGGAAGAGATGGACAACATGAATGATGAGTTTTATATGTCGCTAGCACTGGACATGGCCGAACGTGCCCAAGGACAGACGGGAATTAACCCTGTTGTTGGCTGCGTTGTGGTGAAGAATGGAGCAATGATTGGACTCGGAACTCATTTACAGCGAGGTACGGGGCATGCCGAGGTGCACGCCTTGAATATGGCAGCTGGGCAGGCACAGGGTAGTACGGCATATGTCACACTAGAACCGTGCAGCCATTATGGAAAAACTCCACCTTGCAGCCAAAGGCTGATCGATGAAGGGGTAGCTAGGGTTGTAGTTGCTTGTGAAGACCCCAACCCCCAGGTGGCAGGAAGAGGAATCCAAATGCTGCGTGACCAAGGGATTGAGGTCGAAGTAGGTTTGTTGCGTGATCGCGCGCTTCGATTGAATGAGCGTTTTATCAAATATATTTTGACAAAACAACCTTTTGTTACGCTGAAGAGTGCAAGTACACTTGATGGCAATCTAGCTACCAAATCTGGTGACAGTAAATGGATTTCGAATGGGGAAGCGCGGGAGATCGTACATACGCTGCGGCATCGGCATCAGGGCATCATGGTCGGTGTGAATACAGTGATTGCTGATAATCCCTCTCTGACAACAAGAACAGAAGTGCCTGGCATTAACCCGACGCGGATCATCATTGATTCCGGGCTACGTATTCCTCTGGATTCGGCAGTTGTATGTGATGGTCAAGCGCCTACACTTATTGTAACAACCGATGCTGCAGATCCTGCTAAAAAGGCTGCACTGCTGGAAGCAGGCGTTCAAATCGTTGTGTGCGGAGCAGGTCCAAGAGTGGATTTGAAGGCGGCCATGATATCCCTTGGCGAAATGGAGATAGGCTCTATTTTACTGGAAGGCGGGGGGACGCTGAATGGTGCGATGCTGGAGAGCGGGCTAGTGGATCGTGTGATTCTCTTCTTCGCTCCAAAAATTGTTGGCGGTGGCACAGAAGCGAAAGGGACTTTCGTATTTCCGGGTGTAGAGCTGATGAAGGATGCGATCTCACTTGAAGGATTGGAAGTAAAAGTGCTAGGAGATAATGTATGTATCAGCGGTACTCCGGTACGCTAACAAAAGCTATGCAAGAAGTGAATTTGAGGAAGTAATGCTTTTTAGGAGGGATATCATGTTCACCGGATTAATTGAAGAGGTTGGTGTTTTGCGCAGTGTCTCCGCCGGTGGGGAAATGATGGTGCTGAATATTGCCGCTTCGGTCATCATGGATGATCTAAAAATCGGTGACAGTGTGTCCGTCAATGGGGTTTGTCTCACGGCGACAACTTTGGGCGATCATTCCTTTACAGTGGATGTAATGCCGCAGACCTACCGGAATAGCAATCTGAAGGAGCTGAAGCCCGGCAGCCGGATGAATCTGGAACGAGCGATGGCAGCCGGCGGGCGTTTTGGAGGGCATATTGTCCAAGGACATGTTGATGGCACTGCCATTATTAAAAGTGTAAAACGTGATCAGAATGCTGTTGTATTCGAGATTGCACCGGATCGTAAATCACTATTTAAATATATTATCCCCAAGGGATCGATCACGATCGACGGCATTAGTTTAACTGTAGTGAAGACTACAGCAACATCGCTTGCAGTGTCCATTATTCCGCATACGTTAGGGGAAACAGTTCTGACGCACAAACGGGCCGGGGATAGTGTGAATATCGAGTGTGACGTACTTGGCAAATATGTAGATCATTTATTGCATTATGGCTCAGCCGCCCAAGATGAGGAAGGCGAGAGCCGCTCCGGGATTAGTCATGATTTTTTGGCGGCGAACGGGTTTGTTTAAATAAAGAGTTTGCTTACGAAGAAGGGAATAATCTTTCGTAAAGCTTTTAGGAGGATAGGATCATGAGCGAGCAATCGAAAAAGGAAAGTGTCTTGGATCCGATTGAAGAAGCAATATATGACTTAATGCGCGGTAAAGTCATCATTGTAGTGGATGATGAAGATCGTGAGAATGAAGGGGATTTTATAGCCCTTGCTGAACGTGCGACACCAGAGGTCATCAATTTTATGATTACTGAGGGACGTGGATTGGTTTGTATGCCTATTACCCAGGAGCGTGCGGCAGAACTTGAACTGCAAGCTATGGTAACCCACAATACCGATAATCACGGTACGGCTTTTACCGTATCTGTTGACCATAAAGATACAACCACTGGGATCTCTGCGGGGGAAAGATCTTTGACCGTTAAAGCCATGATTGATCCAAAAGCGAAACCTGCTGATTTCCGCAGACCGGGGCATATGTTCCCGCTGATTGCGAAAAAAGGTGGCGTTCTGCGCCGCTCCGGACATACGGAGGCTGCTGTTGATCTAGCGCGGATGTGTGGCGCTTATCCAGCCAGTGTCATTTGCGAGATTATCAAGGAAGATGGCTCAATGGCCCGCTTACCTGATCTAATCGAAATTGCCCGCAAGCATGATCTTAAGCTGATCAGTATCAAGGATCTTATTCATTATCGCAACGAAAAAGAACAACTCGTCACACGCGAAGTGTCTGTACGACTTCCTACCGATTTTGGAGATTTCCAGACCATTGCTTATACAAATGAAGTGGATGATAAAGAGCATGTAGCTTTGGTAAAAGGCGATATTTCCGGCGATGAGCCAGTGCTTGTACGTGTACATTCCGAATGCCTGACTGGTGATGTATTCCACTCCCATCGCTGTGATTGCGGCCCGCAATTTGAAGCTGCACTGCGGCAGATCGAAACTGCCGGTAGGGGCGTGTTACTCTATATGCGCCAAGAAGGCAGAGGCATTGGCCTTATCAATAAGCTTCGGGCTTACAAGCTGCAAGAGGAAGGTCTTGACACTGTAGATGCGAATCTAAAGCTTGGTTTTCCAGCAGATCTGCGTGACTATGGAATTGGAGCACAGATTCTGAAGGATCTGGGTGTGCGCCAAATCCGTCTGCTCACGAACAACCCGCGTAAGATCAAAGGGCTGGAGGGTTATGGGTTGGAAGTCGTTGAGCGCGTGCCGATACAAATGCCGGAGAACAAGGACAACACCAATTATCTCCACACGAAGCAAGCGAAGCTTGGACATATGCTGTCTTTTGACGATATTGAACAAAATGAGGATTCGAAAGCTTAACCATACATTATAAAAAACGAAGGGTAGATGATGGATATGCCGAAATATTTAGAAGGTCACTTAGTTTCTGAGGGGTTAAAATACGGAGTTGTTGTAGGACGTTTTAATGAATTTATTACCAGCAAGCTTTTGTCAGGTGCACTTGATGCCTTTAAACGCCATGGTGTTGGTGATGATGAAGTGGATGTTGCTTGGGTTCCAGGGGTATTTGAAATTCCGTTGATCGCGCAAAAAATGGCTGAAAGCGGCAAATACGACGCTGTAATCACCTTAGGAACGGTTATCCGTGGTTCCACTACACACTATGATTATGTATGTAATGAAGTTGCCAAAGGAGTAGCCGCTATCAATCTTAAGACCGGCGTGCCGACCATTTTTGGCGTAGTCACTACTGAAAATATTGAACAGGCCATCGAGCGTTCAGGAACCAAAGCAGGCAATAAAGGCTGGGATGCTGCGACTGCTGCGATTGAAATGGCGAATCTTAACAAACTGTTTAAGTAAGTCAGCTATTGACGAATCAGTCGAATTCGTGCTTATTTATAGTATAAGAAGAAAGCATGGATTATAAGAGCCCTTTCTACTTGTGTAGCGTCCAGACGGGCGCTGCACTTTACTTTTTTTGGCGGGAGGATGCTTCGTGACTGTATTGTACAAGCTGGAGACGTTTGAAGGTCCGCTGGATCTGCTCTTGCATTTAATTGATAAGGCGGAAATCGACATCCAGGACATTCCGGTCGCCGAGATCACCGAACAGTATATGGAATACCTGCGTAGCATGCAGGAGCTTGAATTGGATATTACGAGTGAATTTCTCGTGATGGCCGCTACCCTTTTATCTATAAAGAGCAAGCTATTGCTGCCCAAACCACCGGTCATTGAGATCGATGATTTTGAATATTACGAAGAGGATGAATTTGATCCACGAGCTGAACTTGTTCAGCGACTGATTGAGTATCGTAAGTTCAAGAGTATTGCTGTACATTTAATGGATATGGAGAGCGAGCGGAGCTTGATTTTTACGAAGGAGCCTGAGGATTTGGGTCCATTCGTGCCAGAAGAGATTGATCAAACGCTAAAAGGACTACATACCTCAGACTTAATAGCCGCTTTTCGTAAAGCGCTAAGTAAGGCTGCCAGAAGGTCTTCTTACCAGCGGATCACCCGGGATGAAATATCGGTAAAAGATCGTATACGTGATGTATCAGATGCGCTGCAGCGCAGAGGAACAGGCGGTAAGCTGCATTTCTCGGCACTGCTTCACGATGAAATGGCACGGCACGAAATCGTAGTTACTTTTCTTGCGATTCTGGAACTGATGAAAATGAAGGCGATTTTTTGCTACCAAGAGAAATTGTTTGATGACATCGTAATGGAGTGGAGAGGAGGAGAACACTTCAATGGATTACAAAACGCTGAAATCGATTATTGAAGGCCTGCTGTTTCTATCAGGGGATGAGGGAATCTCCGTACGCCAAGTGGCTGAAATTACGGAACAGCGCCCAGAGCTTGCGGCCGGAGCCTTAGAGGAACTAAAAGAAGATTATGTAGCACAGGAGCGGGGCTTACAGGTAGTGCAAATTGCCGGGAATTATCGGCTGGCTACATTGCCTGATCATGCCCACTATTTTGAGCGTCTGGCCTATTCACCATCCAGATCAACCTTGTCTCAGGCTGCCTTAGAGACTCTCGCAATCGTGGCTTATCGCCAACCGATTACGCGGGTGGAGATTGAAGAGATCCGAGGTGTGAAGTCGGAACGCGCAATTCATACGCTGAATAACAAGGATTTGATTCATGAGGTTGGTCGTGCGGAAGCGGTAGGCCGGCCAATTTTGTACGGGACGACTAAATCCTTCTTGGAGAGCTTTGGTCTTGCCAGTCTAAAGGATCTGCCGGAACCGACAAATTTTGAGTCCACGGATAATTTGGAAGAAGAGACACAGCTATTGTTCAATAAGCTGGATACTCAAATGACTTTTGAGGATGTCGAGCTGCCTTAGTTCGTACGAGAACGCTAATAATTGTATTGAAGGGACTGCCCTTAAACCATTTATGTGGTTTGGGACAGTCCCTATTTTTATTTAAACTCATATTTTTTATGCAAACCCCGAATTTTTTCCAGCTTAAATTGCCATACTAAACCAAAGGTTCCCATTATTAAGGTTTCTTGGAGGTAAATACGTGACGTTATGGCTTGCAATTCCCCTTGTTTTGCTTGTACTGGCACTGATCCTGGTCCTGTCTTCATCTATCGATTTCCGCATACGGTGTTATAAACATGGAAAAAATGACCTGCTCGAATTAGATGTTACCTCTCTTTTTGGTTTGATAAAGCTTCACTATGAACTTCCCCAATTGGTCTTTAAGGGATTGGAGCAGGGTGTGTGGGGAAAGTTTAAAGAGACAGGGACTGCGACGACAGGTGTAGATACCGTAAAAGAAGAGATATTTGATAAAGAAAGAGTAATGCACTGGCGCGCCAATGTTAACCAAGCTGTGAAATCTACACGCGGCTTGAAGGAATGGTTAAAAGAGACTGTAGCTCATGTCAAAATATCAAAGCTCGATTGGTCCACCGATTTCTCTCTTGGTGATGCAGCAGACACTGCGACCGCATCGGGAGCGGTTTGGGGCCTGAAATGGAGTATTGTTGGTTTTATTTCGCAGTGGGTGAAATTGCAGCAGCATCCTCGAATTTTTGTTAAGCCTGTTTTTGAAGATGAGCTTTGTTTTGCAATGGAGTTTGTCTGTAAGGGGAAAATGTCAGTCGGCTATACTTTGTATGCCTTAATGCGACTATCTCGGCGTGTCTTGCGTGAAAAAGGCGGGATCGGCCATTGGAGAAATCTGCTGAAACAGATGCGTCAGGAGCCACACGGGAAAGTTTAAAATGAAAGTTACATACAAATGGGCGGATGTGGGGATGATATACGCTGTAGAAGAAAGAGAAATCGTACTCAATTAAAGGAGGAAACAATATGAGCGACCATCCTATTCAAGGCCTAATGCAAACAGCGATGGAAAATATCAAGGGTATGGTAGATGTGAATACCATTGTCGGTGATCCAGTACAAACCCCTGACGGCAGCATTATCCTGCCTATCAGTAAAGTTGCCTTTGGATTTGCTGCTGGTGGTAGTGATTATCGAGTAGAAGATTCTATAAGTGGTTCAAGCTCCCAAGGTGGAGTCAAAATGCTTCCATTTGGTGGAGGTAGCGGGGGAGGCGTCTCCATTCGACCGATCGCTTTTTTAGTGGTAGGTAAGGATGGAGTGAATATTGTCCCTCTGGACAATCAAACTCACCTATTCGAAAAAATCATCGATGCAACACCAGGGCTCATCGACAAAATTCAAACGATGTTCCAAACCGGTAATGCTGCAGCTCAAACGCCGCCAACACCTGCCACACCGGCAGCAGCACCTGTTAAAACCGATCCAAGTACATCTCAATCTTCAACTCATTAGGTACACATAATTCTACAAATAGCCTCGGGGATATCGCCATACACAGGCGGTGTCCCTTTTTTGACGTGTCAGAAAGTATATTTTGATCCCCAAATTACCTGAGAATGTATCGAAGCAAAGCCTCACGTTGTGGGGATATTTTGTGTGGAACATCCCAAGGAGTGGACATACCCTAAGGCTGGTCCGCATACACTTGTACAACATAAACACTTTTACTTAAGATCCGATAAGAAGCCGGAGGATGAACATGAAGACAATAACCCGTAAATGGCCATTCGCCTTAATATTGTGCCTTTCGCTGCTGCTTCTGGCGCCGCTATCTTCAATTCAGGCCGAGAACAGCTCTATCTCTACACATGCAAGAGCAGCGGCACTGATTGATGTGGAATCTGGGCGTATTTTGTACAGCAGCCGTGGGGATGAGCCTATGCTTATTGCCAGCTTGACCAAAATTATGACCGCCCTCGTCGCCATTGAGAATGGTGATTTAGCCTCTAAAGTCAAAGTAGGAAAAAATGCCTATGCGAAAGAAGGCTCTTCTATTTACTTGCAGCAGGGAGAAGAGATGACGCTGGAAAATATGCTGTATGGCCTGATGCTGCGCTCAGGGAATGATGCAGCAACGGCGATCGCTGAGCATATCGGTGGTTCTGAGGAAGGTTTTGTATACCTTATGAACGCTAAGGCTGAGGAGCTAGGGCTAACCCATACTCATTTTGCTAATCCCCATGGTCTTGACGCTGAAGGGCATTATTCTAGTGCTAACGACTTGGCTGTTCTGACCGCTTATGCTCTTCATAATCCTGTATTTAAAGAAATTGTGAAGACGCAGGAGAAAACTGCAGACAATCCAAATGAGAAATGGGATTACAAATGGAGAAACAAAAATAAGATGCTGTATTTATACGAGGGAGCGGACGGTGTAAAGACAGGTTATACCAAAAAAGCACTGCGCTGCCTTGTCAGCTCTGCCACCAGAAACGGCCAGCAGCTTGTCGCAGTTACTATAAATGACGGCGATGACTGGAATGATCATGCTTCCCTGCTAAACTTCGGGTTTAATCACTATCCGCTCAAAACACTGATCGAACGTGGTGATGCCGTGTCGGGCTATAACTTTGTAACCTCCAAAACCTTTGCTTATCCACTTGGACAAGGTGAACAAAATAGAGTGATCACGAAACTTGTTTTAAATCAGAAGGAAAGTGCTTCAGCCGAAGCTACACGAGCGAATTTTGGATTGCAAGGAGCGCTTGTGCTGGAGCTGGGCGGAAAAGAAATAGGTCGCGTGCCGGTGTATACTCCTGAGAACCTGCCTCCTGAGCAATCTGCTTATATGAAAAAGTACAGTCCCACACTAGCACAGGCTTACCCGGCAAATAATTGGTTCCAGGCGCTGGGCAGTGCACTGAAGGCTCTATTTGAAATGGGAGCGAGTTCGAAATAAGAAAATGGGCTGATGAATGAAGAAGGAGGCGTATCCATGATTAACGGGATTTGGCTAGGAATGATCATCATCGGTTTTCTGTTCGCCGCCGTTAACGGCAGAATGGATGAGTTTACAGCCGCCGTATTCGACGGAGCCAAGAGTGGGGTAACGGTAAGTTTTGGCTTAATCAGTGTGCTTGTGTTCTGGCTTGGGATTATGAAGATAGCAGAAGATGCAGGTTTGCTTAAAAAGATTGCCAAGGTGCTTGGCCCTGTCGTAGCTTTTTTATTCCCTGATGTGCCGAAAGGGCATCCTGCCATAGGATATATTCTCTCCAATATGAGTGCTAATCTGCTCGGACTAGGCAATGCCGCAACGCCAATGGGCATCAAGGCGATGCAGGAGCTGCAAAAGCTCAACCCTGATAAAGAGACCGCGACACCAGCCATGTGTACTCTTCTAGCGCTTAACACAGCAAGCATTACGCTTATCCCGGCCACACTGATTGCCATCCGGTTAAACTATGGTTCAGCCGATCCCGCAGGCATAGTAGGTACAACACTTGCAGCAACGGCCGTGGCTACACTTGCAGCGATTGCGGCAGACCGGTTTTTCCGAAGGTTGACTTTATTGCGCAAACCGCCGAAGCCCCCTTCAGCAAAGTCCGGGGTTCCTCCTTTGGCGAAGACAACACTCCCTAATTCCTCATTGAAAGGGTGAACGTGATTTGTACCAGTTTATCAGTCTCATATCGGCATGGGCGATTCCGGTCATGATCACGTTCATCCCGCTCTATGCTTTTACGCGCAAAGTGCCAGTCTACGAATCCTTTGTTGAAGGTGCGAAAGATGGGTTTGGCACGGCCATTGCGATTATTCCCCATCTTGTGGGGATGCTGGTTGCGATCAGCGTTTTTCGCGCTTCCGGTGCGCTGGATTTTTTTATGGGCTTCATATCCCCAGCCCTGCGGGGGCTTGGTGTTCCGGCAGAAGTATTGCCGCTTGGTCTTCTGCGGCCGCTTACGGGGACTGGGTCGCTTGCTTACACTACGGATCTAATCCGTGTGCATGGCCCGGATTCTTTAATTGGTATGATTGCTTCCACCATACAGGGGAGCACAGATACTACGCTTTATGTTTTGACCGTTTACTTTGGAGCTGTAGGCGTACGGAATGGCCGTTATGCGCTTAAGGTTGGCCTGTTCTCCGATGTTGTCGGCTTTGTCGCCGCGATCGCTGTGTGTTTGCTATTATTTGGATAGTCACCCCATTGCCCCCCTGAACATATGCTATTGCAGCAATGTGGAGGGGGGCATTCCGCAATGAACTATAAAGGCTTTATTCTGCATCATTCTAGCTGCACATCCATTAACGGTAAAGGTTTTGACTTCTGGGTAGGAGTGGATGGCGCAATTTATGCAGCACCGCTACTGACAGATCCGGAGTATATTCATATTTGTTTGGAAGGTGATTTTGGTAAGAAAGTGGGCGATCCTCCAATATCCGGAAGGCAGGAGCAGCTTTTTGCAACGGCTAAACTCGTTTTAGAATTAGTAGAACGCTACCAAATCTCCCCTTTAATCATCGAACCCCACAATAATTCCTGCCCAGGAGCATTTTTTCCTTGGAATGAACTTGTGATTTATCCCTCTGATGGTTATCATTGATCTGAGGTGACTAGTCGAATATGGAAAGATTACAGAAAATTTTGGCGCAGGCCGGTGTGGCGTCCAGACGCAAGTGTGAAGAAATGATTTTGGCCGGTAAAGTGGAAGTCAACGGGGAACTCGTAACTACGCTTGGCACGAAGGTGGACCCCGCAACAGATATTATTAAAGTTTCCGGTAGACTGATCCGGGGCGAGAACAAAATCTATATTATGTTCAACAAACCTAAGGGAGTAATCACAAGCGCTTCCGATCCAAAAGGTCGTAAGGTTGTAACTGACTACCTAAAAGGAATTACTGAACGGGTTTACCCTGTAGGCCGGCTCGATTACGATACGGAAGGTTTGCTGCTGCTGACGAATGATGGGGACTTTGCTAACTTGCTGACTCATCCGAAGCATCATGTACCTAAGACGTATCATGCTACGGTCAAGGGTATACCGCATGGCACTGCATTGGACAAGCTGAAAGCTGGCATCAAGCTGGAAGATGGCATGACAGCGCCTGCGGAAGTAGAGTACAAGGATATTGATGAGGCAAATAAGGAAGCGGTTATCAGCATCACGATTCACGAGGGACGTAACCGTCAGGTACGACGCATGTTTGATGCGATTTCACACCCCGTACTCCGTCTGAAACGGATTTCATTCGGGGATATTATGCTGCAAAATCTCAAACGTGGCTCTTACCGTCATTTGACCAAGGATGAAATTAACCATCTGCAGCAAATTGCCAAAGCAGGATTGCTTAAAGAAAGAACTCCACGTAAAGAGTCATAAAGACACAGAATATTCACAATTAAACCCCCTAAAGCTGTGACGAAATTCGCTATAATGTTCATAGGATGTTCACACCTTACAACATAAGTATGAGTTGCGTCACAGAAGGGGGCTTTACGTGTGGGTAAAGCAAGAAAACCAATTCAAATCGTGATTCTGTTTCTAATTGTTATAGTGGGCGGTTATGCCATCGGTTCCTCTGTATTTGGGGGAAGCGGCAAACCAGAGGAAGGGAGCAAAGCACCTTCCTTTGATTTGCTTGGGCTTGACGGTCTGGCTCATACCCTAGACGAATATAAGGGCAAGACTATTGTGCTTAATTTCTGGGGCTCTTGGTGTGCACCTTGTGTCAAAGAAATGCCGGCTCTCCAAGCGCAATGGGAGAAATGGAAGGACAAAGACGTAGTGGTCTTAGGCATTAATGTGGGCGAAGACCGGATGACTGTCGAGAATTTTGTGAAGCAGGTAAACATCGATTTTCCGATTTTGATGGACACTGGACGTGATGCTGTACGAAGTTATGGTATTTCTCCGCTGCCAACTACCTTATTCATTAATTCCAAGGGTAAAATTGACAACATTCATATCGGCCAGCTTGATTTGAATTCACTTGATGATCAAATTGGGAAGCTGGTGGATTGATGAGTGAACGCGAGGCATTTATAACCAATACCAAATGTGAATGTGGTCACCAGAACCCTGTAGGTACTGTTTTATGCGAAGCATGCGGGAAGCCGTTGGGGAAGGAATCAGACTGGGGCGAGAATTTGGAAATGCGTTACGATGGCGTAGCTCGCCGATCTCAGCGCGTTAACCCGGGGATTATTGATCGGGTGTGGAATTTTTTCTCTTCCGTCAAAATAGCGATCTATCTGATCGTGTTGACACTTATAGGCTCTATGCTGGGGACGATTTTCCCGCAGGAGAGTACTTTTCTTAATATTGATGCCTCAGTTTATTACAAGCAAGAGTACGGAACAGCCGGATATATTTATCACAAACTTGGACTTTCACATACATATGAATCCTGGTGGTTTGTAACTCTACTCGTAATGATCGGCGCTTCACTTGTGATCTGTAGCTTGGATCGAGTACTTCCGCTCTATAAGGCCTTAACCAGACAGAAGATTCGGAAACATCGTCAGTTCTTAACTCGGCAAAAAGCTGTGTTAGTGACTGAAGTACAAGAGGAACCAGAAGCTTGGGTAGCCCGGGTAATTCAGCCTATGCGTAAAAAGGGCTATCGCGTGAAGACGGATGGAGGGGCTCTGCTGGCAGAGAAACATCGCTTCAGCCGCTGGGGACCATATGTAATACATATTGGCTTAATTATTTTTTTACTTGCTGTATTAGCAAGAGGATTGCCGGGACTGAACATGGATCAGCATCTTGCTTTCCCGCAAGGGGAGATCACACAGATTCCGGACACCACCTATTATTTGAAAAATGAGAAATTTACCGTGGAGTTTTATACGGAGGAAGAGATGCCTGAGGAATTTCGCGGCAAAAAAATACTTCCAAAGCTATTCCAGACCCAAGCTGTGCTTTATGAATGCACCGCGGATTGTGGAGACCCTTTGAAGGAACCGCAGCTATCCGAGGTGACGAAACATGATATCCAAGTAAATTCACCTTTGGATTATAAAGGATTGAAAGCGTATCAGTTTGATTATGATCTGACCCCTGTGCTGCGTTCGGTACAGCCTGAGCTTAAGAATTCCACCACTGGCGAGGCGTACGGCAAATTTAAGCTGGACATGAAGAACCCTCAGCGGGCAATTCAGGCGGGTCCTTATACTTTAACTTTGAAAGAAAAGTATATGGATTTTGGTCTAAATGAGGAGGGTCAGCCGATTTCCAAATCACCTTATCCGAATGCACCTGCTTTTTTGTTCCTGATACAAGGTCCGGATCTCCCGGCGGAAGGGCAGCAGTATTTCTATTTTCCTAAACAGGTGGATAAGGCGCAGTTTCAACAGGCTGCCATTAACGATAAGCTTGGCGGGAGCAATAGATTTCTTGAGCTTGAAGTGGACAACATGAGCGACGTTGATTTTTCGGAATCGACTACTTACTTGAATATACGTATTGATCGTGCAATGCCGTTTGTATGGCTAGGTGCAGCAATCGTGATGCTGGGTTTAGTGCTTGGCTTCTACTGGCAGCATAGACGTATCTGGCTTACCGTTGCTAACGGGGAGCTTATCCTCGGAGGACATACGAACAAGAACTGGTTCGGGTTCCGCCGTGAGATCGTTTCTATTTTAGAAAAAGTAGATCTGGTAGTCGATGAAAAATCATTAGATAATGGAGGAGGCCTTTCATGAGCTTGCTCGACATCAGCAGCGCTGTCTTTATTGCCGCATTTTTATTATACAGCGGTTCGTTTATGTTATTCACTATCGCCATCATGGGTCGCAAGTGGTCAGGCCGCAAGCCGGAGGAACATACCGCACGTTGGGGCAAAATTGCTTTTATTTTCTCTTCAATAGGTCTTATCTTTCATCTTATTTATTTCTTTACACGCTGGGCGGGCTCAGGGCATATTCCGGTCAGCAACATGTATGAGTTCATGACTTTTTTATCGATGATGGTGATGGTTGCCTTTACTGTGATGTACGCTATTTATCGTAAGGTAATCTTGGGTCTTTTTGCAGTTCCAATCAGTATTATTGTGATGGCTTATGCCGCAGTATTTCCACAGGAAGTACAGCCGCTGATTCCATCTCTTCAATCGAACTACTTAAAGATTCACGTAACACTGGCTGCACTAGGTGAATCCTTCTTCGCAGTAGGGTTTGCGGCGGGACTGATGTATCTGCTGCGAACAGTCAATTTTTCCAGTAAAGAGAAGGCGGATCGCAAGCAACAGAGGCTGGTCGAATTTACTCTCTTTTCAATCATTGTTATAATTGGGTTTCTGGGTTCTGTTTTTGCATTCCGCGGAGCAGGCTATGAAACTGTTTTTGTCCGTCCGAACGTTACGATTGACAGCCCCGGGCAGGAAAATAGTACAATAGAGAAAGTGAGTTATCGAATGCCGCCGATTGTGGCACCTCACAATAGCGAAATTGAGAGCTTCCAGTCGTTTCTTGGCATAAAAGAACCACTCTTTGAGGCACCATCTTGGATGAATGGTGTAAATGCTGGACGGAAGTTTAATACTGTAATTTGGTCACTCCTTTCCGGATTAATCCTCTACGGAGTTCTTCGCTTGATCGTACGTAAACCGCTGGGCACTGCTTTACACCCAGTGATGGACGGAATTGATGAGGGCGATCTAGATGAGATTACGTATAGGGCGATAGCCATTGGCTTTCCTATTTTCACATTAGGGGCTTTGATCTTTGCAATGATATGGGCGCAAATCGCTTGGGGAAGATTCTGGGGATGGGACCCTAAGGAAGTCTGGGCGCTTGTCACTTGGCTCTTCTATAGCGCTTATCTTCATTTACGTTTGGCTCGTGGATGGCAAGGAAGAAAATCTGCCTGGCTGGCTGTGCTTGGCTTCCTGGTCGTAATGTTTACTCTGGTTGGCGTTAATTTAGTCATCGCCGGACTTCATTCTTACGCGGGGACGGACTGAGCATAGTTTACCTGTTAACGTTGCACAATGGTTTAAAGGTTACGTTCTACTGTATTGATGAAGGGGTTGTAGTGAAATGGCAGATCATTTAAACAGAATTCTGGTAGTGGATGATGAGGAACGCATTCGCCGCCTGCTAAAGATGTATCTTGAAAAAGAAGGTTATGAAATCGATGAAGCGGAAGACGGAGAAATCGCTCTTCGTAAAGCAACAGCAAATGACTACGGTCTAATTTTGCTGGATGTTATGCTGCCTGGCATCGATGGGATGGAAGTGCTGACAAGACTCAGAGGAGTGAAGTCAACACCGGTCTTAATGCTTACAGCTAAAGGCGAAGAGATCAACCGTGTCCAAGGCTTTGAGATGGGCGCAGACGATTATGTTGTGAAGCCCTTCAGTCCACGTGAAGTCATTTACCGGGTGAAGGCTATTATGCGCCGTTCTTCGGCGACTGCTTTCTTGTCCAAGGAGAGCAATTCCAGCAATAACATTGTATTTACTCATCTTATTATTGAGCATGATGCTCACCGTGTGACTGCTGGTGGTGAAGAAGTAAGTTTGACACCTAAAGAATATGAACTTCTGCATTATTTGGCTATTTCGCCTGATAAAGTATTTTCTCGTGAAGAACTGCTTAAGGATGTCTGGAATTATGAATTTTTCGGAGATTTGCGTACTGTAGATACTCACGTAAAACGTCTTCGTGAAAAACTGAATAAAGTATCACCGGAATCTGCAGCGATGATTACGACCGTATGGGGCGTAGGCTACAAACTAGAGGTACCTAAATAAGTGAACTTCTGGAGAAGTCTTGTCGGCAAACTGTGGGTTACGATCATCTGCCTGGTCGCTGTCGTGCTTATTACCTTGGGGTTATTTTTGCTTCCCTACATAGACAGTAACTTTGCCAATTCCGGAGATATCAAACGTTTATTTATGTATACTTGTATGATCGGATTTTCTTTGACGACATTTTTTGCATTGTTTTTGTTTACCAAAATTACTCAGCCGATGCAGCGTGTCATTGAAGCTGCGAATAACATTCGACGGGGTGAATACGGAACAAGGCTTACGCTTGTCACAAGTGATGAAATTGGCCAGTTGGCTACTTCCTTTAACCATATGGCTGAGGAGCTTGAAGAGAACATTCGCAGTCTGCATCATGAGAAGGGGCATCTGTCTAGCGTACTGCGCAGTATGAGCGATGCTGTGATCACCTTTGACATTGAAGGGCAGATTATTTTGACCAATCCGCACGGCCAAGCTCTGCTAGAGAGCTGGAGCGATTTGCAGTGGGGACATGCGAGTGATGCTGAGCTCCATCCCGAAACGGCTGAGAGCAGTGTTCCTCCTCCCCTGCGTCCTTTATTTTTAAGCACCTTGAAGCAAGGTGGCGATGACCGCTCCAATGTACATGTACGGCAGGGCGTCTGGTCTGTTCATATGGCACCGTTATATTCTGAAGGCAGTATCCGGGGAGTAGTTGCTGTACTGCGGGATGTGACGGAAGAGGTGCGTCTGGAAAAGATGCGCAGAGACTTCGTAGCTAATGTCTCCCATGAAATCCGCACACCATTGTCGATGATGCAAGGGTACAGTGAGGCTTTATTGGACGGGATGGCTTCATCCCCTGAAGAAAGCAGTGAGCTGATCCAGGTCATTCATGACGAATCACTGCGTATGGGGCGTCTGGTTAAGGATTTGCTTGATCTTGCCCGAATGGAAGCCGGACATACGGATATGATGAAAGCTCAGGTGGACATGAACGAACTGCTGGAACGAGTCTACCGTAAATTTTCTGTACGTGCGAAAGAGCGCGATATCCATCTTCACTTACAACAAGAGAGTGATATTGCTGTTCTGAAGGCGGCGGATGAGGATAAACTGGAACAAGTCTTAACCAATTTACTCGATAATGCTTTTCGCCACACACAGGGTGGCAAAAAAATCACGGTTCATACAGGAACTTGTGTATTAGAAGGCCGTCGTTATCTTGAGATTAAAATTCAGGATGAAGGGGTTGGAATTCCACCAGAGGATCTGCCGTATATATTTGACCGCTTCTACAAAGCTGATAAGGCGCGTGTACGGGGAGAATCAGGTGGAACGGGACTTGGACTTGCGATTGTTAAAAATATTGTAGAGTCGCATCACGGGACCATCTCAGCTTCAAGCAAACTAGGCGAAAGTACAACCTTTACGCTAAGACTTCCTGTCGAAAAACAGTAATTCCAAACACAATGTGTGATAGCGCCTCTGACAGCAGAGGTGCTTTTTGTTGAAACAAACACATTAATCTTGTTCATCGTGGAACATATCTTGTAGGTTTTGCTTGGGAGGGCATAGAATGATTTTATCTTTAGACCAAGGTACTACCAGCTCACGAGCCATATTGTTCGATACGGAGGCTAAATGGGTCTCACAAGGTCAATATGAAGTTAAACAATCCTTCCCCCATCCAGGCTGGGTAGAGCATGACCCTGAGCAAATCTGGGCGTCACAGCTCGCAGCGGCAAGAGATGCGATTGCGCGGGGTGGCATAGCAGTTGAGGAGATCTCTGCCATCGGAATAACCAATCAGAGAGAAACAGCTTTAATCTGGGATAAAATAACGGGCAAACCGATATACCCTGCGATTGTGTGGCAGGACAGGCGTACTGCAGAGCAATGTGAAGAACTTAAAAGTAAAGGGCTGGAGCAAGTTATAGCGAGCAAGACGGGCCTTGTTGTAGATGCTTATTTCTCAGCTACGAAAATCTCCTGGATACTGGATCATGTGGATGGCGCCCGAGAACGGGCGAATCGTGGGGAACTTCTAGCAGGGACGATCGACAGCTGGTTAATTTGGAGACTTACTTGCGGAGCCGTACATGTCACTGATGTTACCAATGCCTCACGTACGATGCTGTTCAATCTTCATGAACGGTGCTGGGATGAAGAGCTAATGGAAGAGCTTCGTATTCCGCGTGCCATTCTGCCAGAAGTAAGAATGTCTGGCGGCGAATTTGGAGTAGCAGACAAACAGTGGTTCGGGGCGGACATTCCAATTCGCTCTGTACTTGGAGATCAACAGGCCGCATTGTTTGGACATACTTGTCTAGAACCCGGCAGTGCCAAAAACACCTATGGTACAGGCTGCTTTATTCTAATGAACACAGGCACAGAAGCTGTAGCCTCCAGCCATGGCTTGTTGACCACTGTAGCTTGGGGTATGGGAGATGAACTCTATTATGCCCTAGAGGGCAGTGTGTTCGTGGCCGGAGCGGCCGTTCAGTGGCTGCAGGAGGGGCTTGGTCTTATAGAGGAGCCAGCAGGCTCAGAAGATAAAGCACGGGAAGTAGAGGACAGTGAAGGGGTTATCGTTGTGCCTGCGTTTACCGGACTGGGGGCACCCTATTGGGATATGTATGCCCGTGGAGCCATATTTGGCCTTACTAGAGGCACTACCTCAGGACATCTGGTACGAGCTACATTGGAGTCCTTAGCCTTTCAATCTAGAGATGTAATAGGAGCTATGGAAAAAGACGCAGGCATGCCATTGACCGGCCTTCGTGTGGATGGCGGAGCTGTGCGTAACGATTTGCTGATGCAATTCCAGTCTGATATCCTGGGCAGTGAGGTTACTAGAACAACATATGCGGAGACAACAGCTTTGGGTGCGGCGCTTCTGGCCGGGTTAACGTCCGGAGTCTGGACACGTGCCCAGCTAGAGAGCTTCAACAAGGCTGAGAGGGTCTTCTCGCCTGAGATGGGTATAACTGAGCGGGAAGGTCGTTACAACGCCTGGAAGGACGCTGTAGCGCGTACCATGGGTTGGGAGAAGCATGAAGGATATCAGTGATAAAGGGGCTGTATATGTCTATGGTTAACGGAACCGAATCTGATCTGCCGGGCGGACTATCTAAGCCGGCGCTTCGAGCCCTGCATGGGGCTGGATATGTTCAGCTTCAACAATTCAGCAAGCTTACGGAGGCAGAGCTTCTGCAGCTACATGGATTGGGGCCAAAGGCGATCGTTCTACTGCGGAGTGCTCTCGCGGAAAAGGGGCTCACCTTTGCAAGTAAGTCCTGATGTTGCGTTCATATTTATATTAAAAAACGGCAAGCTTAGGTGAATCCCTAGCTTGCCGCTTTTTGTTATACAGCTCCTAATATTCAATAACAAATGCTACATTTTGCCAACCGGCGCCCACTGTCCAGAACAGGACTTTATCACCACGTTCGATCTTTCCAGTAGTTACAGCTTTATGTAGAGCAATAAATGGGCTGCTGGTAGAGGTATATCCGAATTCATCCCCTATGTATACCGCTACATTGCGATCAATGCCGACTTTCTTACACATCTCTAAGATATTAGGCAATGAAAACTGTGAGAAGCAGGCTGCTTTAATGGCTTCAGGCGCGATATTGTTGTTAGACAGTAGAGTACGAATAGACTCAGAAGCAGCATCTATGCAAATGGAATCATCAAAAGGAATAAACTTCACATTAAACTCTCCAGCCGCTACACCTTCTTTACCCAGTTTAGCCAGGCCTGCGCACGGGAATTTGGAATTATCGCAAACACAAGGATCCGTTTGGTAGATAGAGTCAATGAAACCGACCACATCCTCAGCTTGTTCAAGAATGACTGCCGCCGCTGCATCACCGAAGTTAGCGTAATAGACTGGATCATTCTTATCGGCATGAGGGGTTACATAATCGGAGCCGATGACCAACGCTCGTTTAATCCTAGGATTCGCTTGCATCTGACGGCTAACCTGTTCCACAGAAGCCGTCATACCCGCACAATTAGCATTACTGTCAATGCAGATCGTATGGGATGCGCCTTTGATCAAACGGTGAATCATTAATGAGTTGGTAGGAAAGATATACTCAGGAGTTTGACTTGCATAGGCAATAAGGTCGATATCGGCACCTGTGAGACTACTTTTCTCCAGAACATTCCTGGCAGCCTCAAAAGCCATCGTAAGGGAATTCTCATCCGCATCCTTAATACTATACCGTGTAATACGACCTAATGCGGATAATAGACCTCGAATATCAATGCCTTTTTCGTCAAAATGCTTAATGAAAAAGTCGTTACCAACTATATTGCTGGGATGATAGATATCAATGCCTTTAATACGAATTCCGGTCATAATACGCCTCCAGGAAAGCAGTAAAATGTGGCCTACATATTAAGATTAAAAGATCTAGACTGTAACCGCAGAAATGATCTCGATGTTATCGAGTCCAGCTTTACGGCCAAGACGGGAAAGCTGCATTTTGAGGATCGGGTTATTTTCAAGCGTTAGATTTACTTTTACAAATCCATCATTCTTAAACATTACAAAGCAGCTTTCTAAAAGAGGTACAACATCTGGTGCAGTTACATTTAGCTTTCTGCAGTCGATTTTTAGTTCATAGTCAGCTGGAGTAATTGGATTGATAGTTTGTTGATAAGCTTGAATAGATTTTAGACCATCTTCTTCAGAAAATGTTCCATCCAACTCAATGTTAATAACCTTGTTTGTAGTGTCTGTCTTCAAAACGAAACTTCCCATGCCTAAATCTCTCCCATAGATTGAATTTGTCCAAAACAGTTCGACTGCAATATCCAGCCATGTATATCCATTTAGCTGTTTTATAAAAGTCAAAATTCGACACTATACAGCAAGTAATGGGATATTCCGACTCTATTATAGGCATATTTTTCAAGTGTATGCAATAATAAAGTCGAATTTTGTATATTGTTGTCGAACTGTTGGGTTATTGGATTTCTTCTATGGTTGCAAGCAGGATATTAAAAGCTGTGATGATTCTAGGTGCCCCTATAACGGGTACTAAGTGTAATAGAATACCTTTAAGCTGTTCTACGGTGACTCCAACACGAAGGGCCATGACATAATGAACGCCCAACTGTTCGAATTGACCCATTGAAATTAAAGATGAAATGACTGCGATTTCCTTCCAGTCAGGGGCTATAGTATTACGTTGAAAAATATCGCCATAGGCATTCCCCATAATAAATTCAGCCAAGTCAGGGAAGTGGTCTTTAATTGGAGCTAGTGCTTTTGCGCCATAGTCTCCTGATAGATTCGTGAAGTGGTTGAGACCACTGTTGATATTTTCCTTCATGGTTAGCCTCCTAGTTTAGGTTCAAAGTACGGTGTGCAGTCGGAGGGACTTCATCACGGTCTGTTAGTAGTTCAATAACGGCAACATGGTTTAGAGCTACCGCATCTTTAATTGCAGCTGTGAATTCATCCGCAGTCTCACATTTGTAGCCTTTAGCACCTAGAGATTCAGCGAATTTCACGGCGTCCATTGGTACTTCATATAGAGTTCCATCGATACGACCTGTGGTTTTCTCCATACCCTTAAGAGCCATATCTAGTTGCTTATTATTGACCACGATAAAGATAACAGGGATATCTTTGCAGACAGCGGTGTTAATCTCAGCGCCGAGCATCATGAAACAACCATCACCTGTAATGCAGAGGACAGTTTCTTCAGGAGCTGCAACTTTTGCACCAATAGCCATGCCGATCGAATTACCCATGCAAGCAAAATACGCATCAAAAACAAAGCTGCCCGGTTTCTTAACCTTGTACCATTTTGCAGCGTGGAATCCATGACTTCCATCATCAACGAAAATTGAATTATTATAAGGGATCAAATCACTTAAAGTGCTCATTACGGAAGCAAGGGAAAGATTCTTGAGGGTTGGAAGCTCTTCTGAATAATCCGCATCGGCCAAAGCCTCACGTTTGGTGATTGTGCTTGGGTCAATATGATTTAGGCAGTGCACCAAATTATCGCGCAGGTCCCCAGTGACCGGTATCGTTTTGGACAATAGTATTTTTCCGACAAAGGTTGGATCAATATCAAATTGAATTAAAGTTGCTGGATGATTCTCCCGTTTAAGATTACAGATGGTCATATCACTTAAACGTGATCCAAGCACTATAAATAAATCGCTTTTATTCAATAAATCGTCCCCGTGGGTCGAACCGCCAACGCCAATAGGACCATGATAGAGTGGGTGATCCCAGACTATAGCCCCTTTTCCACCAGGAGATGTTACTACAGGAATATTAAAAGTTTCTGCGAGTTGAGCAAGCTCTTTATGTGCTCCGGAGCGGTTAATTCCTTTACCCGCAATAATCAAAGGATTCTTAGCAGCTTGAATAGCTTCGATGACTCTATCGATATTAGCTTGACTAATTAGAGACTCTCTTTCTGGGATTACTATATTGCATTCTTCCAATACTTCAGTTTGTACATCAAAAGGAATACAAAGATGAACAGGACCCCGTTTGGTCAGGGCCACAGAAATCGCATGATTAAAAATAGTACCAAAGTGATCCCCACGTTCAACCAATTTACTGAACAAGGTGGCAGGTCTGAACATATCAGCTAAATCAGCCAGAAAAGAGGTGGAGTCCTGACATTGAGGAATTCCAAGCTCTGTAATGGATTGGTGGCCGGTAATAAATAGGACAGGTAGGTTGTTAGCTTTCGCATGTGCTGCTGCTGTAAGCAGGTTAGTTCCCCCAGGACCCGAAGTACCAAATGCTACGCCTAGGTTACCCGTTTTCAGCGCATACCCTGCTGCTTCGAATCCGGAGCTTGCTTCATGTCTGCCGGGAATAAATTCAATACCGTAATCCACCATCTTTAGAACAATTGGACAAATGGATTTGCCAATGATCCCAAAAGAATGGGTGACTCCAAGGTTACGTAGTGCTTCCGCCATGTAATCTGCGACTGTCTTCAAAAGAAACACCTCACAAGTTTTTTGATATATATTAGTTATTAATCTACCGAATAGATACGATAGATCAATATACTCAAAAAGTAAAAACCTGTGCTCTATAGTAAGCACAGGTTGGTGGCATAAGGCACCGCTAAGACTGAACAATAGTTCAGCCGTCCTGGTTCCTCTGCAACCTGGCAATCATGGCCTCAAAAGAAAAAATGAGGCTGTAGATCCATGGTTTTGCGTCATCCTCTTTCGAGGATTTTGCCAATATTAATTTATAGTTGATAAGAATAATTTTCCTTTACAATATATTCCTCATTAATTTTTGTCAACATAATCCGCTAAAAAAACTCGAAATTTGACGAAAGTCTTGTCCAAGAGATGAAGTTTTACCTCGCGAAAAAAACTGCCACCTAAGACTCAGCTTAGGTGGCAGTTGATAGTTTTGAACTAGAATTTAAAGATATGAATGGTTTTTTGCAGATTAAATACGGCCTGGGTCATTTTTTCCGTTTCTTCTGCAACAGACTGCAGGGCATTAATCTGTTCATTCATAGCCGCCGATACCTCTTCCGTGCCAGCAGCAGTTTCTTCGGTGATTGCTGAGATATTCTCAATTGCACTGGAAATTTTCAAGGCACTTTCTAGCATAAGATCGCTCTCCGCAGAGAATGAAGAGATTTGCTCGGTAATGTACTGCACGCTTTGTACAATTTGTGCGAAAATATGGGCAGATTGAGTGATCATTTCATTCTGAACCTGCACAACCTCTTCATTGATGGCGATATTATCGATGGCTTGTTTAATATCTGACTCAATGCTGCGGACCAAGCCGAATACTTCTTTTGTGGATGCCGTAGATTCCTCAGCAAGCTTGCGAACCTCTTGAGCTACAACGGCAAAACCCCGACCATGCTCTCCGGCACGAGCAGCTTCGATGGAGGCATTCAGTGACAGCAGGTTGGTCTGCTCAGCGATCTCTGTGATGGTCTTGGTGATCATCGTAATCCCGCGGGCATTTTGTGAGAGAGCTTCAATAGTATCAGCCACTTTTTGTGTAGCCTCTATGTTTTTACGCATGCCTTCAGCCTGTGTATCTACGGATTGGCGCCCTTGCTCAACAAGTTCTAAGGTATGTATTGAACGTCTGTTCATTTCTTTGGTGGAGTTCGTATAATTGGATACTTTAGTTTCAATGTCTTTAATGGATTCTGTCATATCAGCGATATCCGTAGATATTTCATTTGCACCAAGAGCGAGCTCAGTAGAAGAAGAGGCTACTTGTGCCATGACAATTTTCAGGTTCTGGTTCTTATCTTCGATTCCGCGGCTTGCATCCATAACTTGACGGGTGATCTGCGATGCATCGGTCAAAATCTTCTTGAGCTTATCAATCATTGTGTTAAAGGAGCGGCTTACGTCACCCATTGAACCATTTTCGTCCGCTCTGCTAGTGAAATCACCCTTCGAAATACTGTGAGATACATTAGCAATATCATCAAAAGATGATGTAAGCGTTCTCTCCACGAAGCGAGCAACAGGTAAAGTCAGACCTGCAAGAACAACTACTAGTATAATTCCTACGAGAAATTGACCTAGAATCATTAACGTAACTAAGACAGGAATAGCAAACAGTGCGGCAACGAGGTAACATCCGGCAACAATTCTTTGTTTTAACGGAAGTTTGTGCATCCAGCTCATTGGTAAAATGTCCCCCTTATTAAATTTTATGTAATGGTGTTATTATAGGGGATTTATAGGTCATTGGTCTATAGAGAAGTGTCATAAATCTTCTTTAAGTAGTAGATATTTAGAATTCATGTCAAAATTCCTCATATATTGTGGAAATTGTTTTAATAGCAGACTTTACCATCCCTACTAGTTCGATAGGAGCTAAAACAATAACTGAAGGAGAGAAAGAGAGTACGATACGACAGGCAGATTCTATAGCATTAAACTCGGCCTCCACGTTCATCCACCCAGTATTAGCAGAGGGTTCTACTAAAGTTATAGTTACATATCTTTCACGTTGTAATTCTTTAAGAATAGACTCATTCACCTTTAAGTTCACTACATATTTTGGCAGTGCTGCTTTAAAAGCTAAAGTCGATTGTTCCCAGTAGCTTTTTAAATCAAAAGCCTCAGGTCTGACAAATGATTCATAAGTTGCGTCAGCTTGTATTAATCTCGACACGCGAAAAGTCCGCATTTCACCCTCGGTTCGTGCCACTACATACCAAACTCCACGTTTTGCGACTAACCCGAGAGGTTCAATGAAACGCTCCTTCATCTCGTCATTCCGTGGGTAAGTGATCTTCACTTTACGGTCTTCCCAAACAGCTTCCTGCAGGACAGATAGGAACGGATATGTCTCGTCGGAAGGGTGCCAGCTGGCACCATCTATATGAATGCGCTGGCTCAGGTAACTGGCTGGATTATTCGGCCTTGATGGGGAAGCAGCCTCCAGCTTAAGCACGGCGGAAGAGAAGTCGTTTTGTATACCCAGATCTTTTAAGATTGAGGAGTCTGCGGACAGCAGCAGAGTTGCAATCTCTGAGGGCTTCATACCCGTTAAGGAGGTTCGGTATCCTTCTGTGAGCATCCAACCCCCTTCACGTCCCCGTTCGGCAAGAATAGGTATTCCTGCTGTACATAAGGCTTCCATATCTCTAAACACAGTTCGTTCAGACACTTCTAAGGTCTGGGCTAGCTCACGGGACGTCATCTTTCCACGATTTTGCAGCAAAAGTAAGATGGATAACAAACGATCGGCTCTCATTAAGGGACACTCCTCCTCCTAATAAATGTTGGCTAGTTCTTAATTAATTATTACATTATATATGTCAGTTGATGTCATATTAAAGAATTATACTATATAAGGTAAGGATTAAATACAGAACATTAGAGAAAAACAAGTGTAGAAAGGATTGAGAACATGACTTTAAAAGGAAAAGTAGCATTGGTCACCGGAGGCAGCAGAGGTGCTGGTAGAGGAATTGCATTGGAGCTGGCAAGGAAAGGTGCATTCGTTTATATTACGGGCAGAACGACAGAGGCTTTTGGGACAGAGCATAGCAAGCGGAGCATTGATAACGTACTTAGGGAAATAAAAGCGGAGGGAGGGTCCGGCAGCGCCATACGATGTGATCATACCAAAGATCAGGAGACAGAGGCGGTCATTCGCCAGATTGCTTCAGAGCAAGGAAAGCTTGATATTTTAGTCAATAATGTATGGGGCGGCAACGATTTACCTATTGAGCAGAAGTCTTTCTGGGAGCTTCCTACAGCGCATTGGGACAATATGTTTAATGCGGGTGTGAGGGCACAGTTGATAACAAATTATTATGCAATACCATTAATGCGTGAGGCAAAAGCTGGCGGTCTAATCATCCATACAACCTTTTGGGATCGTTACAAATATCTAGGAAATTTCTATTATGATCTTTCTAAACATACACTTGTGCGTATGGCCTACGGGTTATCGAATGAGCTTAAAGAGGACAACATTGCAGTTATTCCGCTTACTCCGGGCTGGATGAGGACAGAGGCGGTGTTGGAGAGCATGAACACGGATGAGGAGCATTGGCATGAGGTTGAAGAATTGCAGATGACTGAATCCACAACCTATATCGGTAGAGCAGCCGCTGCTCTAGCAGCCGATCCTAAGGTTATGTCTATAACCGGACAACCGCAGCAGGTTGCTAAGCTGGCTGAAAAGTATGGATTTACAGACATCGATGGTCGGACTGTTCCCGCATTCTTAGTCTAAACAGCAAACTTGATCTGTTTGATCCCATATGTGCGTATGAAGCAGTATAGGACACAGCTGATCTATAATGCAGCATTTTCGTATGTTTAGAACGCTATCGGTCCCCAGAGACGCTATTGATAGGCAAAGCACCTGATTTAGCTCTCTTCTTGAGGAATAGTGGCACTAGAGTCCGAAACCCTGCTTCAAAGGCGAAATTATTGCATATAAGGTCATCTGGGTCCGTAACCTCAAGGGCGTACGTAAGCCTCCACGAGGGTACTCGATTCGATATTGTAAATGAAGCCGAAATAGGTCGACGATCAACAACAAAAGCAGCGAAACTCCTATAGGGGGAGAATCGCTGCTCTGTTGTTTGATTTCTATCGTATTGCTTACAGAAGAATGATTTCTTCGGCAGTGTTGATTTCTGGTAGACCAGCAAGCTTCACAAGCACATGAGTAGGTACAGCTTTATCAACGGTCAGCAGCATGATTGCTTCGCCACCAACGATTTTACGTCCCACTTGCATGGAAGCGATATTAACATCATTTTCGCCCAGCAATGTGCCCACAAGTCCGATAATCCCTGGTTTGTCGTTATGGGATACTACAATTTGATGTCCTTCAGGAGCGATATCAACCGGGAACTTGTTCACTTGAACAATTCTTTCTCCATAACCTTGCAGCAATGTTCCGGCTACGAGACGTTCTTGGTCGTGATCTGTTTTAAGGGTCACGGTAATCAGATTAGTGAAGCCTTTAGTTTTGGAAGCTTTAGTTATTACTACATTAACGTCGCGTGTTTTTGCCAAGTGCATGGAGTTAACGATGTTAACATCCTCAGCGAAGTGGCGGGAGAGCACGCCTTTCACAATATAGCGGGTAAGTGGTTGGGTATCGACATCTGACAGATCACCCGCATACTCAACATGGATTTCACGAATAGCACTATCTGTAATCTGGGTAACAAAGCTGCCCAGCTTCTCACCAAGTGTGAAGTAAGGCTGGAGTTTGTTCATTACGCTTGGAGCAACTGGAGGAATATTTACAGCATTGATGAACGGTTCATTACGCAGAATATGCAGTACTTGTTCCGATACATCGATCGCTACATTCTCCTGAGCTTCAATTGTAGAAGCGCCCAAGTGAGGAGTCACGATAATTTTTGGATGCGACAAGAATGGGTGATCTGCTTGTGGCGGTTCTTTTTCGAATACGTCAAATGCAGCGCCAGCAACAATACCGCTATCAATAGCTTCTACTAACGCCATTTCATCAATTACACCACCACGGGCACAGTTGATGATGCGCATTCCCTTTTTCATCACTTCAAATTGCGGGCGGGAAATCATATGGCGTGTTTCCGGAGTAAGTGGAGTGTGCACAGTAATGAAGTCTGCTCCGCGGACTACATCGTCAACGGAAGCTAATTTTACTTCCAGTTTCTCCGCACGCTCAGCAGTTAAGAAAGGATCAAAAGCAAGGATTTCCATGCCGAAAGCTTTGGCACGTTTTGCCACTTCGCTACCGATTCTGCCCATTCCCAGTACACCTAAAGTTTTGCCGCGAAGTTCTACACCCACGAAGGTTTTTCTATCCCAGGTTCCACCAATTGTTTTTGCATAAGCTTGTGGAATGTGACGGGCCAAAGCCATCATCATTGCAAAAGCATGCTCACAAGTTGTAATGGTATTTCCATCAGGAGCGTTGATAACAACAACCCCACGTTGAGTAGCAGCTTCCAGCTTGATATTATCTACACCCACACCTGCACGACCAATGACCTTTAAGTTTTTTCCAGCTTCGATAATTTTTTCAGTTACTGTAGTTTGACTGCGGACGAGTAGACCATCATATTCACCGATGATTGCAACGAGCTCATCTTCACTGAGACCTGTTTTTTTGTCTACAACTACATCTGTTGCGTCCATCAATTGCTGAATGCCCAAATCACTGATTGGATCCGATACTAATACTTTAAACATGGTTTCTTATCCCCCTTAAAGTTGAAAAGCTTTATATGTCGAGGACGCCCTGATGGGCAGTCCACAATACCAGAAGGTTCACGAACTAGTAGAGAAAAACATGTAATAATAGTAGATCAACGCGGTGTCGCACAAAAGAAACAGCGTGCAAGAGTACCGCGAAATCGGTAACTTTGGGCATAAGGTAGTATTTATGGGGGATTAGGGAATTAAAAAAACTCCCAACCCCATACTACTGCCGTAGTAAGGGACGAGAGTTATCTTCGTGGTACCACCCTAATTCACTGCAACTTGGAAGAAGCAGCCTCATTGGCCTGCATAGGCCACACTGTTAACGGAGTTGATCCGATTGTACCTACTTTAAGGTTCGATACAATATCTCAGGAGCGCTAAAGATAGCTGTTCGTCACCGGTTTGCACCAACCACCGGCTCTCTGAAGACTTCCAGGATCTTTGTTCCATCATCGGTTTTGAATGATTAATTTTTTCATAATGTAACACGGTATGCAAGTTGTGTCAATAGGCTTTGCAAGCAGCGTTTCTTGAAGTGAACTTCATTTTTCGTTATGATTCAATAACTGGTTCTATTCAAAAAAGAACGGAAGCTGTGGAAGTGTCTCCCTGTTATAATACTGTTCCCGCCATTTTACAAAATCCTGTTCCTGCACAGCACCTGTAGAAATCAACAAGGTTACTGAGGACTGGATATCCGAAAGATTTAATGAGCTTGCAGTGCCTGAGTAAATCATATCGTCTATTTTAGCAGTGATGTCCTGAGGATCATAACCTGCAAAAATTCCGCGATTCAGCATCATGTCAGCGATAGAAGCATTCTTCAAAAGCAGGGGCATTTTTTTCCACTGGATGAAAGACATCGTTTTTAGTTCGCCAGGTGCAGAAGGTATTTTCTGGTTTGTCTTAGAGCCCCATTTTAGCATAGAATCATAGAAGTTCTTTTGTGCTAACAGACCGTACTTCACGGCGCCGGTTGTAAATTCATCATTTTTCAATAACTTGGCTGTCTCTGCACCAGAGGCACTAGTAGAGACTTTGCCGGAGGCCTTAGAAAATAAAGTTAAGCTTTTGAGTACATTGACCTGTGACTGATGTAATAGAGGAGAGTTAGTGAAAATTGAATCTTGATTAACTCTTTCATATTGCTGGTCTGCTAGAATACTTAGATTCTTCATTACTGCCGCATTCATACGAGCATCTGTGCTGCGCGCTAACTTATCTACTTGAATGTTCCAATTCCGCTTGAATTCCCGATAGGGCAAAAATACGTTATGATAGAAAGTAACAAGATCCTGCTGTTGATACGAGCCCGTGAATTCTACTAATCCATTCATGCTTGATTGATTGTCATATTTGGCTTCAGTTTTGTCTGCGCCAACCTTGACGCCAGTAAAAAATGCGGCGAAGGCGCAAACTAAGAAAAACAAAAAAACTAGCGTGTATAACATTTGATTGCGGGACTTACGTTTGCTCATAATAAATGCTCCTTTTTCTGGGGGGATTATCCTATGTATTATGTATTGATAGCAACACTATGGACGGTTTCTCTCTCGGAGCGGCCCGAAAAAAATAAAGAACAGGCAGGTCACGATGAAAAAATTCAAATTTGGCGAGATTAAGGTTAAAAAGGTAGAACCAGGCCAGTTGACAGACCGTCTTCTGCTGCTCAATCTCTATATCACTCAGGGGCTCACATTAATTATCGGTTTGATATGGATATTATTTCAGAAAAGAAATCCTTTTCAGCTATTAATTATTCCAGAAAAAGTACATTTTGTGGCATGGGGCCTTGGTCTTGCTGCTGCAATGCTAATTGTTGACTATTTATTGACACATATTGTCCCTGAGGAAAGCATGGATGATGGTGGAATAAACGACCTTTTATTTCGAAATCGCCCTGTGTGGCATATTATCGTCATAGCAGCAATTGTATCGGTATGTGAGGAGCTCTTATTCCGCGGAGCCATCCAATATTCCATTGGCCCTTATTGGACGAGTATAGTATTTGCTCTTATTCATGTCCGTTATTTACGTCACTTTGTACCTACCGGCTGGGTATTCTTAAGCAGTTATGGTCTTGGATATATTTACATTCAATCGGGCAGCCTCTGGGCCCCTATACTATGTCACTTCTTCATCGACCTGATCTCAGGTCTGGTGATCCGCTATAGGAGGGAATCATGAGTGAGGAATTAAGCCGGGTAAAGTCTCGACAAAAACAACACAAAAGTGAAAGCAAACATCCTGGCAAAAGTAAAAAAGAGAAGCGGACTTCGGAGGCTGTAAAAAAGGCTACTCCTGAAAAGAAGTCTACTCCTATAAAGAAAAATGCTACCGCTCGGGTTTCTACAGCAACTTTATCAAGAAAAGCTCGCCGCCCAGCAGGTTCTGCAAAGCGCTCTTCCACCGGAAGTAAAGAGAAGGACGAAGAATCTGTTCCTTCTCGTTCAGATACTTATTCTTCAGAAAAAGTTCGTCTAAGCAAGATGTTTGTGAATTCTTTGATTTTTATCTTTGTTATTTTGCTAATCGGGCTGCTTTGGTGGGGAATTGAAGGAGCGCCTCCGCTGAGTACATTATGGTGAGCACATGGGTATGGGGAATGGCTCTGGTCATTCTATTGATAGCTGCGGCCGTTGTCATAATCATGGTGATTAATGCTTTTAGAAACAGAATTATTACCGAGGAAATAATGCTAGATTCGTTACCTGAAGAGTTCGATGGATTTCGTATTTTGTTTATAACAGATATCCATCGCCGCCGCCTTCCTTCCGCGCTTCTGACACCATTAAAGGGTGGGGTAGATGTTGTCTTTCTGGGAGGAGATCTAACGGAAAAAGATAGCCCTTTAAATCGTCTTGTCGATAATATGACTCTAGTTACTTCTATTGCATCTACCTATGTAGTGCATGGAAATCATGATTACCGGGCTAATATTTCAAGGGTAGATGAGATTATTCAGGACAGTGGTGCAAAACTGTTAATGGATGAAAATGTGGCTTTTGAACGTGAGGGAGCTAAACTTTGGTTAACCGGAATTGATTTTCCGAAAAATGGGGGCAAAACTCCATACGGTCCTTTTCCGCCATTAACCACAACCCCTTCTGCTGAAGGTACCTGTCGTATTATTCTTGTACATGATCCGCTTTGGTTATCCAAGCGCCAGAGTGTGCCAGCGGACCTGATTCTCGCAGGTCATACGCATGGGGGGCAGGTGATCCTTCCATTTGTGGGTCAAAGACATGTAGAGCATTTCTATCATAAATATGACGCTGGAAAGTTTAGTTGGCCAAGAGGGGACGGTTCCGCAAAAAATGCCCTGCTGCTGATCAGCAGAGGGTTTGGAACAGCACATCTGCCACTTCGCTGGGGCAGTCCTGCTGAAATGCATGTGCTGACACTGCGTAAATCAACCCAATAGGGCTTACTCTTTCCAGTAAGAAAAACTGGTAGCGTAAAAAGGGGGTTCCAAAGCCATGCAAATGGCTTTTGGAACCCCCTTCTATTTTTGTTTGATTCGAAAACAATTGCGCTGACGAAGCAACTATCGGACATGTAAAGATGAGAAGATCAACGCATTTTTAGCTCAATGCTGCGCGGATCAACAAAGCTGTAGCCTTTACCCTCAAGTGTAGTGAGCAAGGTATCCAGTCCCTCAACGGTCCATGGTAGCTCATGCATCAGGATATTACTGCCGGAATGCAGCTGATCGGTAACATTACTGATCAATTTTTCTGTCTTACCCGTTTCCTTTTCTTTCATTTCCCAGTCAAGTGAGCCTACAGACCAGGTCATGTATAACATTCCATTCTCAGCCGCGACCTTCTTGCCAACATCCCCGCCGGCACCATGTGGCGGACGGAAAAAGTGAGGAGCTTCTCCCAATGTTTCTTTGACAATATCTTGAACGTCTTCGATTTGCTTTTTAACCTCAGTATAGGACTTGTCTTTCAATACAATATGATCCCAGCTGTGGTTGCCGATAATTCCACCGCGGTTATGTATTAACTCCAGAAGCTCAGGATGCTCCTTAACACGATAACCATTTACGAAAAAGATGGCTTTAGCTTGATGTTTGTCCAGAACATCCATCAAAGGGTTAATCATTGCCGCATCTTTAGGACCGTCGTCAAAAGTGAGCAGAACCACTTTTTTATTTGTAGCTTCCTCATTAGGGACGATGTCGTAATTTTTGTTCATATGGTACAGCAGTGGAATTTCAGCGGATGCTTCACCCTTACTGGCTGTACTATTTCCTGTAGTACCTCCATCTGCTGTTGCTTCAGGGGTAGGACTGGCTGTTGCTTCAGGTGCTGGCGCCGTAGTTTCTGCGCTTTGTGTAGCTGCCGCCGTGGGCGGATTGTTTGTGGTGTTTGTTTCCTTGGCTGTATTTCCATTTGCACCGCTGTTGCCACAGGCTGTAAGCAGCAAGGTAGCCAATAGGAGCACTGATGTCATTTTACCCACTTTTTTCAACTCGCTTTCTTGTTATTAGGTTGTATGAGCCGGAATCTTTCCGCGAACACTAAACATGATTTTACCATACAAGGAGGCTGGAAATATGAATACTTCGTCATTTTTATGCGGGGTGCTGATGGGCGCCGCAGCCAGTATGATTATGTCCAAAAAGCGGAATTCTTTAATGTCTTCGCTAGGGCAATCGGGTGGTTCCATGAGTGGGGCTGCAGATAAAGCAAAAGAAAAAATAATCGGTATGGCCACGACTGGTTTTGGTAACACTGCTGTTTCAAGCAGTAATGCTCAAAGTAACGGTTCAAGCAGCGCAACCTCTGATGATAAGACTGAATCACCAGTGAAGTCGAAGGAATCCAATCTTAAATTGTTAAAGGAATTCATTCGCAGCAATCCTGAAGTAAAGAGCGAAGTAGAGCAGATTCTTAAAGAAACGCATACAACCATACCGGGATTGTAACCGTAAAGGACTCCATCAGAATCATTTTGGGGATGAAATATTCCGCAGAATGATTCTTTTTTATTATTCAGGGCCTTGAAAATGGTTTATTCAATAGAGAGGATTTTATATATTTATTTACGTGCATTTATCTCGGCAAAATGATAACATACTTACATAGTAACCATTTTTGGCTCATTACTCGGGACTCATCATACATTATAATAAATGAGCTTGCAAAAGGAGGATCCTGTCATGAGAATAGAGCGATTAAGTCAAGATAAGATACGGATTTTCCTCACTTTTGACGACCTGAGCGAGCGGGGCATCCAGAAGGAAGACATGTGGCAGGAAGTTCCTAAGGTTCATGACCTGTTTACGGAGATGATGGATCAAGCATATAGTGAACTAGGTTTTGATGCCACGGGTCCGCTTGCCGTAGAAGTTTTCGCATTGCCCGCGCAAGGCATGGTCGTTATAGTGACCCGAGGAAAATATGATCACCATCAGTACGGTGCGTCCGGGGAAGAAGAATTGCCAGAAGAGATTTATGAAATGGAAGTTACTCTTGAACAAAGCGACTCCATTGTATATGCATTCCGCGATTTCGAGGTTCTGGTTGAAGCGGCTCATGTGCTCATCGGTAATATTACTTCCCAGGGGAAACTGTATTCTTATAACAATAAATGGTATCTGTATTTCGATCCAAAGGAATTTGAAGAAACGGCGTTGTCAGGTCTTGTTGGCGTACTTGCTGAGTTTGGAGATTCCTCACCGGTCACAGAAGCTGTTCTCGATGAATACGGGAAAACAGTGATGCCGGAGAATGCGGTCCAGTTATTGTGCACTCATTTTAAGCGTCAGGAGTAATTAGGCAAGACTAGGGGCTGATGACCATTGTTTAGGCCGATCAGCCCTAGTCTTGTTGTTGGTGATATGTCGGTCATTCTTGTATCAAAGTTATCATCTACCTTGCTGTGTAACGGCAGTAATAGGGTTTAGGGGTGTAGGGAGGTTATTCGGTGCTCGTGTTATCGGTCATTACGTCGGCAGTAGCGCCGGGACTTGCTCTGTTGACCTTTTTTTATCTGAAAGACAAGTATGATCAAGAACCGCTTCATGTAGTCATTAAAGTATTCTTGCTCGGCCTTCTGATTGTGTTTCCAGTAATGATCATTCAGAGAGGGCTGATGCTGGGACTAAATGGTGGTCCCTACGTGGAGTCGTTTCTCATATCCGCTGGCGTGGAAGAATGTCTAAAGTGGTTTGTGCTGTACCATATGATTTACAATCATACCGAATTTGACGAGCCATATGATGGGATACTATACGCTGTGGCGATTTCGCTCGGCTTCGCAACAATAGAAAATGTAATGTACGCTTGGTATAGCAACGCTTCTATCGGATCAATGTTTCTAAGAGCACTTCTTCCGGTTTCTGGACACGCTATGTTTGGTGTGATCATGGGCTACCATATGGGAAGGGCGAAGTTCTCAAAAGGAGTTCATACCCGCAGAATTCTGGTGTTTTCTCTCCTGTTGCCATGGATGTGGCATGGGATATATGACTTTATTTTGAGTACGACAGCCAACTATTGGATATGGTTTATTGTGCCTCTGATGGCTATCCTATGGTATGGAGGTATGGGAAAGGTTGCTAGGGCCAACAGCCGTTCTCCTTTCCGCTTTCTGAAACGTGAAGAAGAGGTTAACCTATAATCGAGATGGACACACTTATATTCGAAGGGCAGTTCCTAGTAAGGAATTCCAGAGAGGAGAGAGGTGTCTTTTTTTGCGTATAAAAGTACGTATCGTTTGCAAACAGTGTGGTGAGACCTACATATTAAGAGGGATTAAAGAGCATGGTGTCATTCAAACCGGCTTTAAACAATGCCTTTGCAGTAATAGCAGTGGCTTTGAGATTGAAGAGAGAGCATGAACGGACGTTATAGTCACATTGTGTAGCAACTTCAGTGCATAAGACTCCTAGTTTATTGTCAAACTAACGCCAATAAGCTATCGAAAGGAGTCTTGTAGCCCTATGTACAAAAGATTAAGTGCTGTAATGTTCCCGCTGACCGCGCTGCTGCTGATTGGTGCGCTTGTGTGGGGTTATCAGGAGAATCAGGAGAAGAATTCAATACTAATTAAGGCGGAGAACCAATATCAACGCGCCTTTCATGATTTGTCCTATCATGTGGACCGTCTTCATGGTGAGCTTGGAAATACGCTTGCGGTTAACTCTGCTTCTAATGGGATGCACCGCAAAGGACTTGTGAATGTGTGGCGGATGACTAGTGAGGCCCAAAATGAGATTAACCAGCTGCCGTTGACCTTGCTGCCATTTAGCAAAACAGAGGAGTTTCTGTCCAAAATCTCCAACTTTTCTTATAAAGCCGGGATTCGTGACTTCACTAAAAAACCTCTGACAGATGGAGAGCTGAGCAATCTAAAAGCATTGTACAAGAACTCAGGAGAAATCTCTAAGGATTTGCAAGAGGTACAAAATAAAGTCATTGGCAATCGGCTGCGCTGGATGGATGTTGAAACGGCGTTGGCGACAGAAAATAAAGCGGAGGACAACACGATTATTGACGGCTTCAAAACAGTGGATAAACGTGTAGGGGCATACCCTGAGCTAGACTGGGGACCTTCAGTAGCAAGCATCTACGATAAACGTTCCGTCAAAATGCTCGGAGGTACCCCCGTGACTGCCGAAGACATCAAACGTAAGGCGTTGAAGTTCGCGGATGCGGGCTCCAATGCTAAAGTGGATGTTAAAGAAAATGGGAAGAACACTGAATGGCCATCCTATACAGCAACTGTTAGCGCTTCGAATAAGAAGCACACCATTAGTATGGATTTCACCAAAAATGGCGGGTTGCTGATCTCTTATTATGACAACCGTGAGGTTGGCCCTGCCAAAGTTTCTATTAAAGAAGCCGTTACCAAAGCAGAGCAGTTTCTTGAGAAAAAAGGATATCCCCATATGACTGCAGTCAGCGCTGATCGTTACGATAATATCGGGAATTTGACCTTTGTAACCAAACAGAATGATGTATTGATTTATCCTGAAAAGATGACCATTCGTATGGGGCTGGATACAGGTGATACCATCGGTTTTGAGGCCAGCGAATACGTCAATGAGCACAAGGACAACCGGAAGCTTCCAAAACCAAAGCTTACCCTTGCAGAGGCGAGAAAATTTCTGAATTCTGATTTCAAGGAACAATACAATCGCTTGTCCTGGATTAAAAATGATGATTCCGTCGAGGTCTTGACTTACGAGTTCGGTGGAGGGGTCAATGGCTCAAAGTATCGTATTTACATTAACGCCGAGGATGGCATTGAAGAGTCTGTGGAAGAAATCAGACCTTCTTCGGGGTCTGAGGCAAAATAAAGGGAGGGCGCATCCAGCAGTTGGGTGCGTCCCTTTTTTTTGCAATATCTATAAAATATATCTGACTGGCTGATATTCCCATGCTATAATCAGGGGTAGTGATAATTACTAAACTGATGTGGCGGTGACATCTTTGTATCCTAAAATTAACGAATATCTATACATACAGGTTGCTTCCAGTGACGCTGCTGAAGCAGAAGTTGAATATAGATCAAGAATTGCAGAGACGGAAGAAGACGCATTCCTGATTGAAATTCCTATGCAGGAGAGCAATGGTCGTCTAAAAAGGCTCTTTATGGGGGACGAGCTTTCGGTTTATTTTTTAACTGAGGGTGGCATCAAAAATTACTTTAATACTTATGTACTGGGCTTTAAAGAAGATGTAATTCGTATGGTCCGGATTCAAAAGCCGGAGACAGATTCGATTTTTAAGATCCAGAGAAGAAGCTTTTTCCGAGTGAATGCAGATCTAGAGCTTGCTGTGAAGGATAGCCTTGGCAAACGGTTCCTGGTTCGTACAGATGATATTGGTGGTGGAGGAATCTCCTTTTTGGTGGATAACCAGGTTAAGCTGGAGGTTGGTAATAAATTGTCCTGCTGGGTACTGGTACCTTATCGAAACGGAAGCACGGAGCATGTCAATTTTGAAGGTGAAGTAGTGCGCATTAAAAAGCTAGAGAATGGACGCCTTTTAGCGATGTTGAAATTTGTCGCTATTTCAGATTTGGAACGCCAGAAAATTATCCGTTATTGCTTCGAACGTCAGTTTGATTTCCGCAACAGATAAGCGTTTTTTACAGCTCTATTAAGCTGTCTGATTTTGCACTGAAGTATAAACTGTGGTATAATTTTATAAGTCGCAGGCAATGCCTGCTTTTTTCTTGATAATATCATCAAGCATAACAATTTATGTGTGCTCCTTGATATTGCAGGAATAGTTTTCGTAACGCTAGATGCTTTTTTTATGAAAGAGTGTTTGAGGAGGAATGCCCCGTTGGATAGGCAGGGTACACATACTTATGACAGAATAAACGTCGCCATCGACGGACCTGCCGGGGCAGGCAAGAGCACTGTAGCCCGATTGGTAGCCCAGAAGTTGTCTTATATCTATGTCGATACTGGTGCAATGTACCGGGCAATCACCTGGTATATGATCCAAGAAGGCATTGAACCGGAAGATCAGCATCGAGTGAACGAGAAGGTTCGCGACATGGTGATTGAACTTATTCCGGAACGAGACATTCAGAAGGTGCTGATTAATGGGGAAGACGTGACCCCACATATTCGGAGCCTTCAGGTTAGCGGCCTTGTGTCGCAGTATGCGAAAATCGAGGATGTAAGATCCAGACTGAGTCAATTGCAGCGTCAGATGGCGCTTCGCAAAGGCGTGGTAATGGATGGCCGCGATATCGGTACAACCGTGCTGCCGGATGCCGAGGTAAAGATTTTTATGACGGCAAGTGTGGAAGAACGAGCTCTCCGTCGTTATAAGGAACTGAGAGACGCGGAATCGGTGACGCTTCAGCAGCTTGAACACGATATTGCAAAGCGGGACCGTCTGGATGAAGGACGGGAGATTTCACCGCTGCGCCGTGCAGAAGATGCTATTCTTCTGGATACGACCTTAATGAATATCGATCAAGTTGTGGAGGCCATTGTATCCCACTGTAGATCTCATGTTGACGGGGAGAGAAATCATTTATGATTTATGCAATTTGTGTTGGATTGCTTCGCTTGATTTACGCAATCCTTTTCCCACTTAAGATTGTGGGGAAAGAAAATGTGCCAAAGGAGGGCGGGGTACTGCTCTGCGCTAACCACATTAGTCTGCTTGATCCAATGACTATTGGAATTAAGCTGGACCGTCAGGTAAAGTATATGGCTAAGGCTGAACTGTTTGAGGTTCCGGTGCTTGGCTGGCTCATTAATAAATTGGGTGCTTTTCCGGTGAAACGTGGCGGCGTAAGCAAAGAATCCATAAAAACGGCCCTTAACACACTTCGTAATGGTAATGTCATGGGTATCTTCCCGGAGGGTACGCGTAACTCTGATGCCGGAGTGGCCAAGAAGGGTGCTGCTAGCTTTGCACTTCGAAGTGGCGCAGCAGTTATTCCAGCGGCTATTATCGGCCAGTATAAACCCTTTCGACGCATGGTCGTTGTCTACGGTGCTCCTGTAGACCTTAGTCAATTTGCCGGTGCGGGGAGCGAATCTCTCGAGGCTGTTACCGATGTCATTATGGATCGCATCCGTGAGATGAAAGAGACAGGTAAACCAAGTGCTAGTTAAGGGATGAGCAGAACAACAAATTTTGCCCAATGTTTTGATTAAATAACGGCATAGCCGCTATTTTTTGGAACATACTATCATCAAGTGTAAGTGAAATATTATGCATTGCTTGTTTTGAACTCTGCTATACGCAGGTTTAAATAAATGGGGTTTTGAATCGAGGAGGCTAATCACATGTCTGAAGAAATTAAAAATCAGGAAGCTGCGGAAAAGAATGAATCCGTAGAAGCGGTGGATTCCGCTGTGACAGAAAATAACGGAGCTGTAGAAGAAGTTGCTGCCGTTAACGAAGAAGAAGTGACTAACCAAGCTGACTTGGAAATCATTTCTCTGAAAAAAGGCGATACCGTGAAAGGAACAATCGTCAAAATCGAAGATAACCAAGCTTATGTAAGCATTGGATATAAATACGACGGTGTGATTCCAATTCGCGAATTGTCCGCAGTACAACTGGACAACGCTGCTGCAGCAGTAGAAGTTGGACAGGAAGTAGAATGTAAAGTTGTCAGCATCAACGACAACAAGGAAAGCCTTGTTCTTTCCAAACGTGCTGTTGATAGTGAAAAATCATGGGAAGATCTTGAGAAATACTTCGCTTCCCAAGAAGCTTTCGAAGTTACTGTGGCTGACGTTGTTAAAGGCGGCCTCGTAGCTGATGTTGGAGCTCGCGGATTTATCCCAGCTTCCATGGTAGAGCGTCACTTCGTTGAAGATTTCAGCGATTACAAAGGCCGTACCTTGCGCGTTAAAGTGAAAGAACTTGACCGTGAGAACAGCAAAGTAATCTTGTCTGCTAAAGAAGTTCTTGAAGAAGAATTCGAAGCTAACAAGCTGAAAATTATGGCTGAACTATCTGAAGGCCAAATCATCGAAGGTACAGTACAACGTCTGACTCAATTCGGCGCATTTGTTGATGTGGGCGGAGTTGACGGTCTTGTACACGTATCTGAAATCGCTTGGAGTCACGTAGAGAAACCTTCTGATGTAGTATCTGAAGGTGATAAAGTACGTGTTAAAGTATTGAAGGTTGATCCTGAAAAAGGAAAAATCAGCCTGAGCATCAAAGCTGCTGCTCCAGGTCCTTGGGACTCTGCTGCTGGCGAAATCAACATCGGTGATGTTGTAACAGGCGTTGTAAAACGTCTTGTGAACTTCGGAGCATTCGTAGAATTGCTTCCGGGTGTGGAAGGTCTTGTGCATATCTCACAAATCTCCCACAAACACATCGCTACTCCACACGAAGTATTGAAAGAAGGACAAGAAGTTCAAGTGAAAGTTCTGGACTTCAATCCATCCGAGAAACGTGTTAGCCTGAGCATCAAAGAAACTGAAGAAGCTCCAGCTCCATCTGCTAGACCTGAACGCAACAATAGCAGAGACAGAGCTCCTAAAGAAGTTCTGAACAACCCTAACGTTTCCCTTAGCAACGAAGGCCTTAGCTTTACGCTTGCTGAACGTTTTGGTGACAAGCTGGACAAATTTAAGGGTAATAACTAATCCCTAAACGAGCTTTTGAATATACGGGTAAAGTAATCGGCGAGCCCTCGATACGGGGGTTCGCCGATTGTCTTTTTTTCGGAACTGGTCGGATTATTGAGAGTTAACATGATTGTTAGCCAATTTAAATGTTTTTTGCTATGATGAGTAACGTAAGGATGACAGGAGGAATGAATATGGCAAGACCCGTTGTGGCAATTGTTGGGAGGCCTAACGTCGGAAAATCGACGATATTTAATCGGCTGATTGGCGATAGATTAGCCATTGTAGAAGATAAGCCGGGGATTACACGTGACCGGATTTATGGTATTTCAGATTGGAACGGTAAGTCGTTCAGTGTGATTGATACCGGAGGTATTGAAATTGATGGAGAAGATACAATTCTGAAATCAATCCGTGTTCAAGCGGAGCTGGCGATTGAAGAAGCGGATGTTATTGTATTTATGTGTGAGGCGAAGAGTGGTGTGACGAATTCAGATGAAGAGGTAGCTCAGATTCTGTTCCGTTCAGGTAAACCGGTCGTTCTTGCCATCAACAAAGTGGATAATATGAAGCGTGCGGATGATATTTATGAGTTCTATAGCCTTGGTTTTGGCGATCCAATCGGAATTTCTGGTAGTCACGGAACCGGACTCGGCGATTTGCTAGATGCTGTAGTTGAACGCCTACCTGAGAAAATAGATGATGAATACGATGAGGATGTCATTCGTGTAGCTTTGATTGGCCGTCCGAATGTAGGTAAATCCTCTCTGGTTAACGCGATTTTGGGCGAAGAACGTGTTATCGTCAGCGATATTGCAGGGACTACAAGAGATGCTATCGATACTCCTTTTGAACGTGATGGGCAACGTTATGTGCTTATCGATACGGCAGGTATGCGTAAAAAAGGCAAGGTATACGAGAACATTGAAAAATACAGTGTTATGCGAGCTATGCGTGCGATTGAACGGGCTGATGTGGTCCTCGTTGTAATTAACGGCGAAGAGGGCATCATCGATCAGGACAAGCATATTGCTGGTTATGCACATGAAGCTGGTAAAGCATCTATTTTTGTTGTCAACAAATGGGATGCCATTGTGAAAGACGATAAGACTATGCAGAACTTCGAGACTAAGATTCGTGACCATTTCTTGTTTATGAGTTACGCACCGGTTGTCTTTTTGTCGGCTTTAACCAAACAGCGTTTGCAAAAACTGCTGCCTGTTGTACAGCATGTATCTCAACAGCACGCACTGCGCATTACTACACATTTGGTGAACGACGTTGTATCTGATGCAATCGCGATTAACCCTCCACCAACTGACAAAGGCCGTCGCTTGCGTATTAACTATGTAACGCAGGTTGCGGTTAAGCCGCCTACGATTGTGGTGTTCGTGAATGATCCGTCGCTGATGCACTTCTCCTATGAACGTTATCTGGAGAATAAAATTCGCGCAGCATTTAATTTCGAAGGAACACCAATCCGTCTCTTTACACGGCGCAAATCCGAAAACGAAGGTTAGGGGAGAAGAAGTGTGGCGCTTGAACTTCTGGTTATCGTTGTAAGCTATTTGCTTGGTTCTGTCAGCTTTAGTGTACTGCTTGCAAAGTTGCTAAAGGGAATTGATATCCGTCAATACGGAAGCGGAAATGCGGGGGCTACCAATACACTGCGTGTATTGGGTAAAGGTCCTGCAATACTAGTGCTGTTGCTGGATGTGCTGAAAGGGGTGGCCGCTGTATGGTTAGGAACCTGGGTCGGCGGTTGGGGAACCTGGGTTCCGGCTCTTTGTGGAATCGCGGCCATCATCGGACATAATTGGCCGCTCTATTTTCGTTTTCGTGGGGGGAAAGGCATTGCTACTACGATCGGTGTTATGGCTACGCTTTGTTTATGGCCAGCGCTGCTCGCCGGTATCATCGCCATCCTGTCTATCTTTATCACACGTTACGTGTCCCTTGGCTCATTAATTTTTGTAGCACTGACACCAGTGGCTTTATTGTTGACAGGATTTACACAACCTGTGCTCTGGACCAGTATTATTATTGCGGTCTTCGCCTTCTGGCGGCACCGGACGAATATTGTAAAGATTGTAGAAGGCCGTGAGAACAAGATAGGCTCAAAAGTTAAAGGAGGGAATCGTGTTGTCTGATAAAGTTACCGTACTTGTAGCGGGGAGCTGGGGAACTGCGCTGGCTAGTGTGCTGGCTGCAAACCACTCGGAAGTTTATCTGTGGACACGCAACTCTGATCAAGCTGCCGAGATCAATGGCTCTCATACGAATAATAAGTATCTGCCTGGCATCGCACTGCCAGCTAACATTATTGCAACTACGGATATGGAAACGGCAGTGTCCGGTTCTAAGGCGGTTGTAATTGTAGCTCCGTCTTCAGGAATGCGGCAGGTTGCTCGCAGTCTGAAGCCATTCTGGAAGGATGACATGTTATGTGTTCATGCTACGAAGGGCTTTGAGTCGGAAAGCAATAAGCGGATGTCCATCGTAATTGCAGAGGAACTAGGCTGTGACGAAGGGCAGATCGTCGTCCTCTCCGGTCCAAGTCATGCAGAGGAAGTTGTACGCCGGTGTCCTACAACCGTTGTAGTTGCTTCACCTGATGACAAACGTAGCGCCGAAGCGCAGGAATTGTTCATCAACAACGATTTCCGTGTATATACGAATCGTGATCAGGTAGGGGTAGAGCTTGCCGGAGCTCTTAAGAATATTATTGCCCTTGGTGCAGGTCTATCCGATGGCCTTGGATATGGGGACAATGCTAAAGCAGCCCTTTTGACCCGTGGACTCGCCGAGATATCTCGGGTGGGAGTTGAGCTTGGAGCCAATCCTTTGACCTTTGCCGGCCTTGCCGGAATTGGCGACCTTGTTGTGACGGCTACTAGTCAGCACAGCCGTAACTGGCGCGCTGGGTCCATGCTTGGTCAAGGCAAGCCGCTGGCCGAGGTGCTGGAATCCATGGGGATGGTAGTCGAAGGTATTCGTACTACCGAAGCAGCTTATGCAATTTCGCTCAAGCTGGGTGTGCAGATGCCGATTACGGATCAGATTTATCATGTGCTCTTTCAAGGAAGAAGCCCACGCAGTGCGGTTGAAGCCTTGATGGGGCGTGATCGTAAGCCTGAGCTTGAGTCGATCTCCCAGGAAACTTGGGAGCAGTGGCATTCCTGATCCTGTTCACCTTTTTCCACAAATTCTCATATGTTGTAATGGGGATTGACGGAGGAGGGATGAAAAGTGAGCAGAGATTTTTCCAAGGATGCATTGAACGCCATTAACAAAAAGGCGGGCAAGAACATTACGGAAAGTGCCGTCAAAAAGCTAGCCAGTACGGTAAAGCCAGGAACTACGCAGAATGAAGCCCAGCTCCGCCAGTTAATTAAGCAGGTGTCATCAATGGCGAAAGTGCCGGTCAGTGAAGCTACTGTGCAGGAGATTATCAATGCCGTTAAAAAAGGCGGCGCAGGTTCCAGCACAATGGAGTCTTTAATGAAAATGATGCTTAAAAAATAGCTTTATGTTGGGTGAGCAAAAGAAAACGGATCAATGAATGATTCCGTCGTCTTTTGCTTTTTTTTTTATATTCCTGATAATTTTCACGAAGCGTAATCTATTTAAAATAATACATAAAAAATGATGTTTTTTTACAGAAAAGGATAAGGTCATGATATAATAGTCCCTAATAAATTACAGGCGAATGGGGGCTTTGACCATGGATCCGATGACAAAAATGTGGTTATCCCTGATTGCGATGCTGATTATGGGATTATCAGTATTTCTTATAACTTTTGCTCGGAGCAAAACCAAGGGATTGCTTAAGGCTGTACTGTCTATACTTGCTTTTGTCATCATGTTAGTGGGCCTATTGGGCGGAGTTGTTTCAATTATGTAAGCAGTTACATAGTGTTGAGGAAGGAAGTAACATCATGAAATCACAAAAAGGAGTTACCGTTGTATTTCAACCAGAAGGTCGTAAAGCTGTTGTGAACCGTGGCATTTCGTTATTAGAGGCTGCTCGTAAAGCAGGAGTGCCAATAACAACTAGATGCGGAGGCAAAGCAGGCTGTCTGATGTGCAAGGTTACAGTCGCGAAGGAAGAGGCTGCTGCAGTAAGGCCTCCCGGTGATATTGAGCGGCGTAAGCTTGGATCGGCCTTAGAAGAAGGAACGCGTCTGGCCTGTCAGGCTGCCGTATGGAGCGACGTAACCGTTCAGGTGCCGGAAGATCCACTGAAGGCTGCGGTGCGCCGTAAGCTTGAAGCAGCGCGGCGTGGGGAAGAAGATGAGCTGTGGTAGCGTAAGAATGTCACCGTGGGAGGGACTCGGTTGGAGTTTAAAGGATATAAAATGAAACTGAAGGCAGGGGCCAAGCTTTTGCTAGGGATGGTATCGCTCGCGCTTACGCTTTCGGGCTGTCTATACCCAGGTGAAGAGAAGCGGGCTAGTGTTAATTATCGGGAAAGTGTTAAACGGATACAAGCAGCCGTTGATGATTATCAACAGGAGGAAGGGGTACTGCCCATTCTTAATGCGGATGAAACTACTCCAAGGTATGAGAAGTTTCGTATTGACCTGGGGAAGTTGAATAATAAGGGATATTTGGATGATATACCGGCTACCGCTTTTGAGCAGGGTGGAAGTGCTTATTTTCTTATTTTGAATGAGGAAATTGATCCTGTGGTGAAGGTGATGGACCTTGTTACGGTTCAAAAGGTGAATGACGTGCAACGACAGGTTAACCGCTATAAATCAGCTCATGGCGGCAACCTGCCTGTGCTTGATGAGCTATACCCCGGATTGTATACCATTGATCATAAGCAGGCGGGTACAAGCTCTATAACCTTAACTAGCGTCTATTCCGGTCAAGTTCTTGACTTTATCATGGATAAGGATGGAACTGTCTACGTAGATTATGTTTTTGATATCATGGCTGCCGTCGATAAGAAGGGTGGAGAGCACGACAAGAATCAGGACTTGCGACTGGATCTGGAGGAAGCTTCATATTACGTTCCCGTAAAGTCTTTGCCGTATCTATGGATTAATAATCAGCCGATCCCACAGCCTCCAAGTTAGAGTTATAGTTTAAAAGCGTCTAAGCTTCGGTTTTATCCGGGGCATTAGGCGTTTTTTGTTTATAACCTTTTAATCTCAGCATCCACTAAAAATAGTTCTATCAACGAATCCTACCTCATAAGATGGATGAGTAAGCTTCCGGGCGTCAGACGCCTTGCGGCGCGCAGACTTAACTTTTTTTGAAATTACATTGGGAAATGCGCGAATACGGGTCATAAATTCGTTCCGGATACATATGATGATACTAGTCCAAATGCATGTCCGAGCATTCGGAGTTTAGCGCGGGGCAAGTACGTCCCGGTCGAAAGCAGCTAGGCTTCGGGCGGGCATACGATAAGTCCGGTTGATGTCCTGCAAGGGTCAGATTACCGGCGGAACGCGAAGTCGATGCTCTTCAGGCATTTTTTCTTCGGAGTAATATGAGGAGGGGATCTCTTTTGGAAAAAGTGGATATTTTCAAGGACATTGCCGAGCGTACCGGCGGAGACATTTATCTTGGCGTCGTCGGCGCGGTTCGCACGGGGAAATCGACATTTATCAAGCGCTTCATGGAAACAATTGTCCTGCCAAACATCACGAATGAGGCTGATCGAGTAAGAGCTGTGGATGAGCTTCCGCAAAGCGCAGCAGGCAAAACGATTATGACGACAGAACCGAAGTTTGTGCCAAACAACGCAGTCCAAATCAAGGTTGCGGAAGGGCTTGAGGTTAATGTTCGTCTGGTAGACTGTGTAGGTTACGCTGTAGAGGGTGCAAAAGGTTACGAGGATGAAAATGGACCACGTATGATCTCTACACCTTGGTTTGAAGAGCCTATTCCTTTTCAGGAAGCGGCAGAAATCGGGACACGTAAGGTTATTCAGGAGCATTCAACGCTAGGTGTAGTGGTAACAACAGATGGTACGATTGCAGAAATTCCGCGGAACTCGTACGTGGACTCTGAAGAGCGCGTCATTGCAGAGCTGAAGGAAGTGGGTAAGCCGTTTGTGCTTGTCATTAACTCCACCCGGCCACGCAGTGAGGAAGCGCAGCAGCTCCGTAACGAGCTAGCCATCAAATACGATATCCCAGTTATGACGCTAAGCGCCGCAAACATGAGCGAAGATGACGTAACTGGTGTGCTGCGGGAAGTGCTTTATGAATTCCCAGTGCATGAAGTAAATGTAAATCTGCCAAGCTGGGTTATGGTGCTTGGAGAAAACCACTGGCTACGTAGTAGTTATGAGAACTCCGTTCGCGATACGGTAAAAGACATTCGCCGCCTGAGGGATGTTGACCGCCTCGTATCTCAGTTCACCGAATATGACTTTATTGATAAAGCTGGCCTAAGTGGTATGAACATGGGTCAGGGTGTAGCAGAGATCGACCTGTATGCTCCAGAAGAGCTGTACGATCAAGTTCTGATGGAAGTGGTTGGGGTTGAGATCCGCGGTAAGGATCATTTGCTCCAGCTTATGCAGGAGTTCTCACATGCGAAACGAGAATACGACCGATTCTCAGAAGCTTTGGAAATGGTCAAGACTACTGGCTATGGTATCGCGGCTCCATCTTTAGCCGAAATGGCACTCGACGAGCCAGAACTGATTCGTCAGGGCTCTCGCTTCGGGGTTCGCTTAAAGGCTACGGCACCATCCATTCATATGATTCGGGTGGATGTGGAGTCTGAATTCTCGCCAATCATCGGAACGGAAAAGCAAAGCGAAGAGCTGGTTCGTTATCTGATGCAGGACTTTGAGAATGATCCTATTAAGATTTGGGAATCCGATATTTTTGGCCGCTCCCTGCACTCCATTGTAAGAGAAGGAATTCAAGGCAAGATAGCTATGATGCCGGATAATGCGCGCTACAAACTGCAAGAAACGCTTGGTCGCATTATAAATGAGGGTTCCGGCGGACTTATTGCAATTATTCTCTAAGCTGAATATAAATAAATTCAAAGAGTGGGAGAAATCCTGCTCTTTTTATTTGTATCTATCCTAAAACTTGATTCCTAGTTCCTATAATAACGGTGAATCTGACTCAATTATTCTGATGAAATAAAGACCTTAAATGCTCCTATAGGTCTAACAAATTAGATTGAATTTAGATAAATATGCAAGGATAGATGATAATTTCTGCTCCTTTTTTGAGTAACAGCTTGAATTTATGGATGGGCTGTATTACTATAAGTTTGTTGCGCTTCAAGGTCTAAGGGCGCCAAAGTTATGTTTTAAACGGGATTATCACGTATATTTTACGTTGAAACGGAAACAGTGTATGATACCGGAGAATTTACTCAGGGAGGTGAGAAAACATGAATAAATCAGATTTGATCAATGTAGTTACAGAAGCAACTGAACTTCCCAAGAAGGATGCTACTAAAGCTGTAGATGCGGTTTTCGAAGCAATTACAGAAGCACTGCAAAGCGGTGATAAAGTACAACTGGTTGGATTCGGAAACTTTGAAGTGCGTGAGCGTTCTGCACGTAAAGGCCGTAACCCGCAAACTGGTGAAGAAATCGAAATTCCTGCAAGCAAGGTACCGGCATTCAAACCCGGTAAGGCGCTGAAAGACGGAATCAAATAAAGATTTCTACATACCTATCCCATAGTCTTTTTAAGAACAACTATGCCGCCCTCCAAGGCGGCATTTGTTTTTTGAAATACTATGAACTGTATAATAGGTTTAGAGGAGGATGAGTGATGATGGATAAAAATACGGGTACTACTCCGCTTCCAACGGGCAGCGACTATATTGTGGTTAAGGCTAAAGATAATGGCGTTCAGGTCATTGGGTTAACCAGAGGTACAGATACACGTTTTCATCATACAGAGAAGCTGGATAAGGGTGAGGTATTGATTGCCCAGTTTACTGATCATACCTCAGCGATGAAGATCCGCGGTAAGGCTGAAATATGGACAAAGCACGGACAATTGGAAAGTGAAAGCTGAAAAGCAGGCATAGCCTGCTTTTTTTCAAAATATAGTAAAGAGAAATGATCGTATTCCGCTAAGAGTGGGAATTATGGATAAGGGGGGCGTGTTCATGAACAAGGCCTGGTGGGTTGGAGCCGTATTACTCTTGACTGCAACCTCTGCTGTAATATTGCCCAAAGTGGCAGATATGGATTCAACCTTACAGCAGAGAAATGGTGCAGTGGAGACTTTTACTGGCGGCCATAACACGGTGCTAGACAACGATAATCTTGTTGATGTTCTTGGCGCACTTCCATTGACCTTATCCATTGATAGCGTAGGCTGGGAGGATCACGTTCTGTCTCTGGATTTAAAAGTGAGCGGAAATGATCATGAACCCCAGGAGCTTTATCGAAATATGGCACAGACTATTTCTTTTGCTTTTCAAGAAACCTTGAATGTGGATCAGCTTCTGCTGCGCATCGTGGTCATGGATAAATGGCTGGATAGCCGCCGGCTGCTGCTAGCAGGGGATATCAGACGCGCGGAGTGGTCCGTTGAACTCCAGAATGAACTTCAGTCTGCGGGTAATCTCCCCATATCCGAGCGTCTCAAGACAGGCTTCCGTATTAGTGAGACTGAGCTCTGGAAGAAGCAGTTCATTTATCCTTGAGAAGAATAAAAGAAACTCAGTTGTATCACAGTGCGTGACAAAAAAACATGTGATATAATAGACAAGATTGTGAACAAAGGAATTAATATAAATGTCAATGGCTTCGGAGGCTGAAATGAAACCGTACTGCATACCGCAACTGGCAAAACCCTACACCGACTACGACATGATTCAGAAGCATACGGATTTGCCGCCGTTTTCTGATGGCCGGGGTCATTTGTTATATATTTTTCTAAACCATGGATCTTCTGTAAAAGGAAGTACTGGTGAGTTGTATACGCTCGTAACCGCACTTATTCAACTTGGACTAGATACACATGAGGTAATTGACCGCTCGAATGATAGACGCGGTGGAGATCCTATGCGTTCCCGTCAATTAAAGGTATTGGCTGGTGATTATTTTAGTAGCTGGTTTTACCATCTGCTTGCAAAGAGTGATCAGATTGAGATGGTTGGAATCTTGAGTAAGGCGATTGCTGATTTCAATGTCTTGAAAGCGAACCTCTATGTGAAGATGAGAGGAATCCGTCTTTCGGCTGAACAATACTTGCGGCACATGGTACAGCTCAATATGCGGCTGTTCCTTTCTTTTACGCCCATGATCGAGAATTCCTTAGTGGAATTGTGGGAGAAGTTATTGACAGAGTTCAGTCAGTGCGAAACTGTTGCCATAGAGCTTCAGCGTTGTGATAACCTTGAGAATGCAAGCAATGGTTATTGCTACTGGAAGATGCTGGAGTCAGCGACAGAGGAAGAACGCAAACAGCTTCAAGACCAGAACCTTGATCAGAAGGACTGGAAGATGCTGAAGATGAAATATAAATGTGATTCTCTGCTGACGGACAAGCTCCATCAGTCGATTCAGTCGATTCAGGGACTATTACAAAGCGTTAAAGACGAAAGCCTGCTTAGAGAGCTTGAGATAGCGCTGGATCGTATTCTCCTGCAGATGAAAGTCTCAGGACAAGCAGCCGTGGAGGGTTAGTGGATGACTATGGACAAAACTACAACTGCTGTGGGTGATAACAGCAAGCCGAAGGAACAGTTTGTGCACTCGGTGTTTGAGAGTATTGCAGGTAAATATGATTTGATGAATGACATCTTAAGCTTTCGCCGCCATAAGGCTTGGCGTAAGTTCACGATGAAGAAGATGGGTATGAAGCGCGGGGATTCAGCTGTAGACTTATGCTGCGGCACTTGCGATTGGAGCATTGCCTTGGCCGAAGCCTCACAGACAGGGAATGTGATAGGGCTCGACTTCAGTGCAGGCATGCTTGAAGTGGGGCGCCGTAAGGTGGAGGAGCGCAAGCTTCAGGACCGGATCTCTCTCGTACAGGGCAACGCTATGGAGTTGCCTTTTGAAGACAACGCATTTGATTATGCAACGATTGGTTTTGGACTCCGCAACGTACCGGATCTTGTTCAAGTGCTGAACGAGATGAAACGGGTGGTGAAGCCCGGAGGAATGGTGGTCTGCCTGGAGCTTTCCAAGCCGATGAAACAACCGTTTAAAGGTATCTATTTCTTTTATTTTCAGCGTGTACTCCCATTGCTGGGCAAGTTATTCGCTAAAAGGTATGAGCAATACAAATGGTTGCCAGAATCGCTGGCGCTGTTCCCTGACCGGGAGCAATTAGCTGCTATTTTCCGTGAAACCGGACTGCAAAAAGTGGAATCCTTCCCCTTGACCGGAGGCATCGCGGCATTACATATTGGGCTCAAGGAGAACGGGAATGTTTAAGAAAATCGGTATCTTTTTACAAATGATCAAGTTTGAACATACGGTATTTGCTTTACCTTTTGCTTTTATGGGCGCTTTACTTGGTTCCGTTGTCATGTTTGGCACACTACCTACCTGGAGCCAGATTGGTTGGATCGTAGTGGCTATGTTTGGGGCACGGAGCGCTGCTATGGGTCTGAATCGACTGATTGACCGGATAAGTGATGCTAAGAATCCACGCACAGCGGGAAGAGCTATTCCTGCAGGATTATTGAAGATCGGTGAAGTCGTCATTTTTATCGGCATTTCGTTTTTCTTACTCTTTTGGGCAGCCTTTAAGCTGAATCCTTTGTCGGCCAAGCTCTTGCCAATCGCAGTTTTCCTTCTTGTCATTTATTCATTTACTAAGCGCTTTACATGGGCCTGCCATCTTATCCTCGGTCTGACCATTGCGCTTGCACCTTTAGGCGGTTGGGTAGCTGTAACTGGTAGTGTGAATTGGACTTCAATGGTATTTTATTTCACTATTGTGTTTTGGACTGCAGGTTTTGATGTAATTTATTCTTGTCAGGATGTTGAGTTTGATCTAAAAGAGGGCTTGAAGTCCATTCCGGTTCGGTTCGGGGTTCAAGGTGCACTCTTTATTGCCCGCGTATTTCACATTCTCACGGCGATTGGTTTCGTATCGTTGCTGTTTATGACGGATTTAAGCTGGTGGTATGTAGCAGGCATGATCATCGCATATATCATTCTCTTTTATGAGCACTACATTGTATCTCCGAGTGACCTGAGCCGTCTGCAGACTGCTTTTTTCACTATGAACGGCGTATTGAGCATCGTGGTGTTCTCTTTCACTTTGATTGACTTGGTGGTGCAGTTCTACTAATGACGCTTACTAAACCGAAAAACATCGTGGTTGGAATTACAGGAGCAAGCGGTGCGATATATGGTGTTCGTCTAACTGAAACCTTGCTGTCACTAGGCTACTCCGTGCATTTGGTAGTTAGCAATGCGGGCTGGCGCGTATTTAAAGAAGAACTTGGCTATATCGCATCAGACCGGGAGGGCTTTTTGAACGAAAGGTTCAAAGGCTATCCCGGTTCTCTGCTTTATCATCCTGTTGCGGATATCGGCGCATCCATTGCAAGTGGTTCGTTTCGTGTGGAAGGGATGATTATTATGCCTTGCTCTATGGGAACATTATCCGCGGTAGCGAATGGGACCTCTGATAATCTGATGACACGTGCTGCTGACGTTATGCTCAAGGAAGGCCGCCCACTGGTGCTTGTACCTCGTGAGACTCCACTGCATGCTATTCATCTAGAGAATATGTTGAAGCTGTCCCGTCTGGGAGTTCGGATGATTCCCGCAATGCCGGCTTTTTATTTTGGGCCGCAAAGTATGGATGATCTGATTAATTTCATGGTGGGCAAAGTGCTTGACAGCTTTAATATTGAACACAATTTATTTCGAAGATGGGGGGATTGAAAGGATGGACAATAACAGCCACACCATCATTGGCAAAATCAGCTATACCAACTCATGGCCGGTATTTCACAATTTTCATCCCTCTGCACTGAAATATCCTGCAGAGATGGTGAGTGAGGTACCTGCCATTCTTAATCAGGGGATGAGCCGTGGAACTATTCATGTAGGTGCTTTATCCTCTTTTGCTTATGCTGAGGCCAGTGACAAATTATTACTTCTACCTGATTTATCGGTTAGCGCGGACGGTCCTGTGAGATCAATATTCCTTTTTTCCAGGGTGCCATTTGCTCAGATTGGCAGCGGTAAGATCGCTGTTACGAATACTTCTGCAACCTCAGTAAATTTGCTGAAAATTTTAATGGAAAAAGCTTTTGGCAATAAACCGGAGTATATTAGCGCTAATCCTGATTTGGATGACATGATGCATGAAGCGGATGCCTGTTTATTAATTGGTGATAATGCTATTAAGGCCTCATGGCAGGATCAAGGTTATATCGTTACTGATCTAGCTGAGGTTTGGAAGGAATGGACGGGCTTAGGGATGACCTTTGCGGTCTGGGCAGTGAATCGAAAGGCTGCGGAGGACAAACCGGAAGCTATTTCTGAGATTGCAGAGGCTTTTGCCGAGAGTAAAATGCGGGGATTGAGAGATTTAGATCCTATTGTACAAGCAGCTTGTTCTAACATTGGAGGAACAAAGTCTTATTGGGAAGGGTACTTCCGCAATTTATGTTATGATTTTGGAGAAAGGCAGCAGCAAGGTTTGAACCTCTATTTCCGCTATGCCTATGAGATGGGCCTGCTGCCGCAGGAAGTGAAGATGGAGATTTGGAGCCATAAACTGTTGACACGGGTGAAAGAATGAAACGACTGCAAATATTCGGATTACTGAACAGAGATATGGATCAGATTGAAAAAGAGCTGTACCGCAGTGTACAGGGGGATGACGATCTGCTTACAGAAACCTCCCTGCATTTATTAAAGGCAGGCGGCAAAAGATTACGTCCCGTATTTGTCCTAATGGGCGGGAAATTCGGTAAGTATGATCTGGAAAAACTGAAACGGGTGGCGATACCGTTAGAGTTGATCCATAGCGCTTCACTGGTCCATGATGATGTGATCGACGATGCAGAATTGCGCCGTGGTGAACTCACCGTGAAAGCAAAATGGGGCGATAAAATTGCCATGTACACTGGTGACTACATATATGCAAAAGCGCTGGTTATGACTACGGAGCTGAAGAATCCACGAATTCATCAAATTCTGTCTAAGGCGATGATCGAAATGTCGATCGGAGAGATGGAGCAGATTCGTGACTTTTTCAACAGTGAGCAAAGTGTACGTCATTATCTACGGCGTATCCGCCGCAAAACAGCCCTGCTGATTGCAGTTAGCTGCCAACTCGGCGCTCTTGCTGCTGAGGCAGATCCAGAAGTAGCTCGTCTGCTTTATAATTATGGATATAACGTGGGTATGGCGTTCCAGATTCGTGATGATTTACTGGATCTCTCAGGCACAGAGAAACAGATCGGTAAACCTCCGGGCAGTGATATGCGGCAAGGAAACATTACACTTCCAGTGATTTATAGTCTTGAGGATGAGCGACTGCGCGAGTCATTGCTTGAGGAACTGAAGTCTATACGTGAGGGACATAGCACGGTAGGACATGCGATTGATCTCATTCTTTCCGGAGACGGAATCGCCCGTTCTGAGGAGCTCGCTTCACGTTATATCGACAAGGCGCTGGCGGCGCTGGAACAATTGCCTAACAATAAGACTAAGCGCAATCTGCGCGATATTGCGTATTTTATAACAGGTAGAAGTTATTGATCTTCTGGTGAGATTGAAATTAAACGTTTCCAGAAAGCAATGTTTCTGTTAAGATAGCGTCAAAACAACCCTTCAAATGGGAAAATGGAGAGTGCTTCTATGGAAAAGACGTATCTGATGGTCAAGCCTGATGGAGTTCAACGTGGATTAATAGGGCGTATTGTTGCCCGCTTTGAGGATAAGGGGTTTAAATTGGTCGCTGCTAAACTGATTACAGTTAGTGAGGATCAAGCGAAAAGACATTATGCTGAGCATGCAGGCAAAGACTTTTTTTCAGAGCTGGTCTCTTTCATCACTTCAGGTCCAGTGTTTGCAATGGTATGGGAAGGCGATGATGTCGTAACTTTATCCCGGACACTCATAGGCAAAACAAAAGTTGGAGAAGCTCTGCCAGGCACGATTCGTGGCGACTTTGCCAGCCATACACCACTTAATTTAATTCATGGATCAGACTCGCCTGAAAGTGCAGAACGGGAAATTGCTAATTTCTTTGCTCCAGATGAACTGAATCAGTATAACAAAGACATCGCAGTCTGGATGTAAGGTCCAGGTGGGAGGCAGGGGATTAACATGTCTGATCGTAATGTTGCAGCATTAACAACAGATCCAGATTATAGCGGATTTATTCACAACGTTAAACAAAGCACCGGAATTGATCTGGCTCAATATAAAGAAGCACAGATGAAGCGGCGTTTGACGACTCTTCGGATGAAGAATGGGTATCATACCTTCAGTGATTTTTTTGCGGCGATGATGAAAAATAAGGACTTATTTTATGAATTTTTAGATCGAATGACGATCAATGTCTCTGAGTTCTGGCGGAATCCGAATCGCTGGGAAGTTTTGCGGGATATTATCCTCCCTGACCTCCAGCAGTCGGGCCGCAAATTAAAGCTGTGGAGCGCGGCATGTTCCACAGGCGAAGAGCCTTACACGCTGGCTATGATTTTGTCGGACAAGAATATATTGGCGCAGACAGGTATTCTTGCCACTGACATTGATGATGGCGCTTTATCCAAAGCAAAGCAGGGTCTTTATTTGGAACGTTCTTTAAAGGATGTGCCGAAAGACGTGGCAGCACGTTATTTTACGCCGGAAGGCCCTGTCTTCAAGGTCAGCGATTCACTTAAGAAAAACATAGATTTCCGCAAACAAAATTTGCTCTTGGACAAGTTCGACGAAGGTTTCGATCTTATTATTTGTCGCAATGTTATGATCTATTTTACTGAAGAAGCGAAGAACAAGCTCTATCATAAGTTTTCAGCTAGCTTACGTCCGGGTGGTTATTTGTTTGTGGGCAGCACAGAGCAAATCTTTACACCGGCTCAATATGGCTTTGAATCGACGGAAACTTTTTTCTATCGTAAAAAATAAATACTTTTTGCTCCTTCGCCATTAACTTCAAAGGTATACTTTCGCAAAAGTTCAGTGATACTGGATAGTAGAATCTGTACGCTAAGTGAAAGGAAAGTTAAACCGATGGACAAAAGCAAGGTCATTGCCGCGTACAAACGAGGCTTTATCACCGTTCGTGAGTGCGGGCAAATTCTCGGTGTGGAAGAAATGCAATTGGAGCGCCTTCTGCAGCTGGAAGAGCGTAAGTCTACATTCCCTTCACCAAGCCAGCGGCTCGGCAGCTAACAAGCTGAGGACCGAGCCGAGGAGCGCCATTCATACTCTTAAGGGTATGGATGGCGCTTTTTATTTCGGTATACATACAGTGTTTCTAGGGAGATCCCTTTCTTGTCAAAGCGGATTCCCTATACTATAATGAGCAAAGATCATAGGATTTTAGCGGTTTACAGTTTAAAAGTATAAAAGGGGGAAGACATCATGAGTTTACGCTATTTAACAGCGGGGGAAACGCACGGCCCCCAGCTAACGGCTATTATTGAGGGATTGCCAAGTAATTTAACTTTGGATTTTGAAGAGCTTAACTTTCAATTGCATCGTCGACAAAAGGGATACGGACGTGGACGCCGCATGCAGATTGAAAAAGATACGGCACAAATTGTAGGTGGAGTACGTCACGGCTATACTACGGGTGCTCCGGTAGCCTTGGTAGTAGAGAACAAGGATTGGACTCACTGGAAGAACATTATGAATATTGAACCTATTCCAGGCAGTGATGAAGAAAAACGCCGGGTAAATCGGCCGCGTCCTGGACATGCAGATTTGAATGGTGGATTGAAGTACAATCATACGGATCTTCGCAACGTTCTGGAGCGCTCCAGTGCCCGCGAAACCGCAGCCAGAGTCGCATGTGGCGCTGTAGCCAGACAGCTGCTGGCAGCTTTTGGTGTGAAAGTAGCAGGTCAAGTCATTCGCATTGGTGAAATTGAGGCACCTGTAAATGATCTGCCTATCGATGAACTGATTGAACGGACAGAACAGTCTTCTGTCAGAGTTGTCGACAAAGAAACAGAACAGAAAATGGAGGCTTACATAGATCAGATCAAGGAAGAGGGAGACTCCATCGGTGGAATCGTTGAATGTATCGTCGAAGGACTGCCCATTGGACTTGGCAGCTATGTACAGTCAGACCGGAAGCTGGACGGGGCGATCGCTGGGGCAGTGATGTCGATTAATGCCTTCAAAGGCGTTGAAATCGGCATTGGATTTGAAGCAGGAAAATTGCGTGGATCGCAAGTCCATGATGAAATTATGTATGAAGCTTCTAAAGGATACTATCGCGCAAGCAATCGTTTAGGCGGTTTTGAAGGCGGGATGACGAATGGCATGCCGGTAGTGGTTCGTGGTGTTATGAAGCCTATTCCTACCTTGTATAAGCCACTTCAAAGTGTAGATATCGATACGAAAGAACCTTTTACAGCTCAAGTAGAACGTTCGGATGCATGTGCGGTTCCAGCGGCATGTGTGGTTTTGGAAAGCGTAGTGGCATGGGAAGTTGCCAAAGCATTTCTTGATAAATTCGGCGGGGATTCTCTCGAAGAAATTAAAGCGAACTATGAAAACTATCTTGCACAATTGGAGAGTTATTAATCATGCGTACAATCAATGTAGATTTGGGAGATCGTTCTTATCCAATCCACATCGGTAGTGGTCTGCTGCAGAACATTGGCCAGTACTGTGCTGAGGCTGGACTGTCCACTCGTAGCCCGCTACTGGTTGTGAGTGATAGTGAAGTAGCTCCACGGTATTTACCGGCGCTTGAAGAAGCTCTACGTCAGCAAGGTTATACCGTAGTAAGCCATATTATGCCGGCAGGGGAAGCATCCAAATCATTAACCGTGTATGAAGAGGTTATGACGACCGCGATTCAAGCGGGACTGGATCGCAACTCAGCGGTGTTGGCTTTAGGTGGCGGAGTTGTTGGTGATTTAGCTGGTTTTGTAGCAGCTACCTACATGCGCGGAATAGGATTTCTACAAATTCCAACGACGATTCTGGCCCATGACAGCAGCGTAGGCGGCAAAGTGGCTGTCAATCATCCACTAGCCAAAAATATGGTTGGTGCGTTCTATCAACCTTCGCTGGTGCTTTACGATTTGGATACCCTTCGCACGCTTCCGCCACGCCAAGTCTCTTCTGGCTTAGCTGAAGTAGTGAAGCATGGTCTGATTATGGACAAAGAATTTGCATATTGGTGCCGTGAACATGCTGATGAGCTGCTTGCTCTGAATGCTGAAGCCCTCGGTTATGCCCTTGAGCGCGGTTGTGCGATCAAAGCTCATGTCGTGGCGAACGATGAACGTGAGCATGGACTTCGGGCGATCCTGAATTTAGGCCATACGATCGGCCATGCTATTGAAGCGGTTGGCGGATATGGTGTGTTTTTGCACGGTGAAGCGATTGCGATTGGTATGGCGGGTTCGGCGCTGCTGGCTGTAAAGCTTGGACGTGACCGATCCATTTATGAGGATACAGTATCTATGTTATCTGCCCTTTCACTGCCTATACAGCTTCCTTCTGAATATGATGAAGAGGAGCTAATGGAAGCGATGATGCATGATAAGAAATTCAAAGAAGGCAGAATGACTTTTATTGTGCCTGATGCCATAGGAGCCGTTAGTATTGTAAACGATGTACAGGAATCGCTTGTGCGAGAGGTTCTCGCAGAGCTTAAAAAGGAGGGGAAACCGTGGTAAATCGAGGGATTCGCGGAGCAACTACCGTGATTAATAACGAAGAAACAGAGATTTTGCGTGAAACCGTTGTGCTGCTGCGGGAGATCGTTGAACGCAATAATGTTATAGCTGAGGATATTAGCAATGTATGGATTACGATGACCAATGATCTGGATGCTACTTTTCCGGCAAGAGCCATACGTGAGATTGAGGGCTGGGAAATGGTGCCGCTTATGTGTTCTACGGAGATCCCGGTCAAAGGCAGCCTGCCGATGTGTATCCGGTTAATGGTGCAGTTTAATACGGATAAATCACAGCGTGAGATCCGCCATGTGTATCTGAATGAAGCTCAGAAGCTTCGTCCGGATTTGTCGCAGAGTAAGTCTTAAATTTGAGTTGTGGGTTGTCAATGACCCTTGTCATCATGTATAGTGTAATTAGCCGAGTATAGAAGAGTTTAGTTGAGTTGAGATGAGTATAGTTGAGCAGAGTGCAAGAAATTTTTGCGAATATAAGAAAGTATAAGCTTTGTTCTATACATTCTTATATTTCACGCATATACGCTTACCGTCCTTATAAGGACGCTGAAGACGTTATGCCTGATTAGCAGTTTTTGTGTACGCAGAGTCTTTATTTTGATATGTACTGGAGTGTTATTTCACATCCGTGATGTATCTTATTTAGAGATAAGTCTGTAGGCACAACATAACGATGCTGATCATTGCTCAAAAACATATACTTACTTACACAAACCCTCTACTTTGGTAGAGGGTTTTTCTGTGTTTCGGAAAGATTTATATAACTAAGGGGGCATCTAAAAATGACGAATCCGAGTGTTCAAGAGGTGGTAATGCTGTCGCAGGATTATAATCTGATTCCTGTTGTGAAGCGGCTGCTGGCTGATATGGAAACACCTATCCGGTTATTCCAACGTTTTGCTGAACGTGACCGCGCGTTCTTACTAGAAAGTGTAGAGGGTGGCAAACAATGGGCCCGGTATTCGTTCATCGGCAGCGATCCCTTTTTAATGATATCGGGAAAAAAGGGTGCGATTAACGTAGAGATCGACGGTAAGAAAAAACAGCTGCATGGAAAGCCGATTGAGGAGCTTAAGGCGCTGCTTCGTTCATACCGTAGCCCTAAGCTGGATGAGATGCCGCCTTTTACTGGAGGAGCTATCGGATTTTTTGGATATGATCTGCTGCAATATTATGAGAAGCTGCCTGAGCATCCAGTAGATGATCTCCAAATGGATGATATCCGGTTTATGTTCTGTGATCGCATCATTGTTTTTGATCATGTGAAACAACAAATTCTCCTAGTTGGCAACCTGCATGTTAAAGACGGTGATACGGACTCAGATATCAAATCCAATTACGAAAGCTTAAGTCGTAAGCTTGAGGATATGGCCGAAGAGCTGCAGAAGGAAGGGCCTAAGGAAAATGTGAACCGCCGCAGTATTCCGCAGGATATTGAGCTGGGTGAGATTCATTCCAACCTGACTAAAGAACAATATATCAACAACGTAGAACAAGCGAAGGAATACATTCGGGCTGGCGATATTTTTCAAGTGGTGTTGTCGCAGCGCCTGCATATTGAAACGGAAGTTTCTCCACTGCATGTATACCGGATGCTCAGGACGCTTAACCCATCTCCATATATGTATTATTTGAAAATGGATGAAGAGATTATTGTTGGAACCTCACCGGAAGCGCTCGTAAAGGTAGATGGAAATCGTGTGGAGACACGGCCGATTGCCGGAACAAGACCAAGAGGTGAAAGTGAAGCTTCGGATCGTGCTTACGCCGCGGAGCTGCTGGAGGATGAAAAAGAACGTGCAGAGCATTTGATGCTAGTTGATCTAGGTCGTAATGATTTAGGAAGAGTGTCCAAATTCGGTTCTGTAAAATGTGATTCCTTTATGGAAATTGAAAGATACTCTCATGTCATGCATATGGTTTCGAATGTGTCAGGCACGCTTAGCGAGGATAAAGATTTCTTTGATGCCTTTCTCTCCTGTCTGCCAGCCGGTACTGTCTCAGGAGCACCTAAGCTACGGGCAATGGAGATTATTGCTGAATTGGAGCGAGAAGCCCGTGGTGCTTATGCGGGGGCGATTGGATATTTGGGATTCTCGGGAAATATGGATTCATGTATCACCATCCGTACAATCATCTTCCGTAAGGGCAGAGCATATGTGCAGGCTGGAGCGGGTATCGTTTGGGACTCGGTTCCGGAGAAAGAGTATGAAGAGACGGTGAATAAAGCGAAGGGCATGCTAAAAGCTATTCGTATGGCAGAGGCTATGTTCCCACCCGAGATAAAAGAGAAACAAGTCATCAATCAAGATTACATGTACGCATATACCCCTGAACAGGTGGTTTGATTAATAAAAAAGATTACATTAAGGCTGGAGGATGAACATTATGGATGCAACAAAATTGATACAATCAGGAATCGCTGGACTAATCGAAGGCAAAAGTCTGACACGTGTAGAAGCACGGGATATAATGGGTGCAATCATGCTGGGAGAGGCTTCACAGGCGCAAATCGGATCACTGCTGACCGCTTTACGGATTAAGGGAGAGACCGTGGAGGAGATTACGGGGTTTGCGGAAGCCATGAGAGGTTTCGGCACACCTGTCCTTACTGAAAAAGCGCGTCTGCTAGATACATGTGGTACGGGCGGTTCCGGCATCCATAAGTTTAATATTTCTACCGCCTCAGCGATTATTTCATCAGCGGCTTCGGTACGAGTTGCCAAACATGGCAACCGCTCAGCTTCCGGTAGAGCAGGAAGTGCAGATGTACTTGAAGCTTTGGGCGTCAACATTCATCTGAATGCGGATCAGGCTCGGGAATGCTTGGATCGAATCGGCATTTGTTTTTTATTCGCGCAAATCTATCATCCTTCGATGCGGCATGCGGCGGCACCGCGTAAAGAGCTTGGAGTGCGGACGATTTTTAATATGCTTGGTCCGCTTACGAATCCCGCTGGTGCTGACCGTCAGCTGCTGGGGATTTATGATCGGAATAAGACAGAGACGGTGGCTAATGTACTGAAGGAGCTGGGGTCCAAGCGTGCGATGGTTGTTAGCAGCTTGGATGGTCTGGATGAAATCAGCATCTCGGCCCCTACATTAGTGTCTGAGCTAAAAGAGGGCATCGTAACCACGTATGAGGTAACGCCAGAGGCATTAGGTCTTAACAGACATCCACTGGAAGCTGTGCTGGGTGGAGATGCAGCTGAAAATGCGGCGATTATTACCTCGGTCCTTCAAGGGCAGATGAATCCTTATCGCGATATCGTTCTTGCTAACGCCGGAGCCTGTATATATGTTGCTGGTCTGGCAGATACCATGGCCGGAGGCGTAGAGAGAGCAAAAGATGTAGTGGATTCAGGCAAGGCACTATCCAAGCTTAATCAGCTTGTAGCTATGACGGAGGAACTTAATTATGTATCTTGATAAAATTGTCGCGACTAAGATTAAAGAGATTGAACTGCTCAGTAAAAACTTTTCGCTGGCACAAGCAGAGCGTGATATTGCGCTTCTTCCGGCAACAAGAGGCTTTCGTAAGGCTCTGACCCAAGGGAAGAACAGAGATATGGGCTTGATCGCTGAGGTGAAGAAGGCTTCTCCTTCCAAAGGGTTGATCCGTGAAGATTTTGATCCTGTTTCCATTGCAAAAGGGTATGAAGCTGGAGGTGCAGATTGCTTATCTGTTCTGACGGACACAGAATATTTCCAGGGCAGCGCAGCTTATCTGCAGCAAGTGAAGGAAGCTGTAAATCTGCCGCTGCTTCGCAAAGATTTTATTATCGATGAGAAGCAGATCTACGAAGCACGTCTTCTCGGAGCGGATGCGGTGTTGTTGATCGTCGCTATTTTGACACCGGCACAACTGTCTCATTTTATAGATATAGCTTCAGAGCTTGGATTGGATATCTTGACTGAGGTGCATGACCGAAATGAACTGGCGGTTGTACTGAGCACAGAAAAGATAACCCAACCAAACGTTCTTCTTGGAATTAATAACCGTAATCTACGTACCTTTGAGACCTCTTTGGAGACAACAGCCGAGCTGGCAGCTCTTGTGCCGCAAGGTGTTCCAGTGATCAGCGAAAGCGGAATTTCCGGGTCAACAGACATCGACTACCTAAGAACTACTGGTGCTCACGGAGTGCTCGTTGGGGAGTATCTAATGCGTCAAGCTAACGTAGAGGATGCGGTTAACGGTTTGCTCGGGGAGCTTCCTAACGGAAAGGACCGTGTCCGGCATGGCTGAGACATTAGTAAAAATCTGTGGACTTCAGGACGTTGAAGTGCTAAAATCTATGTTACACTTACCACTAGATTATATCGGATTTGTTTTTGCACCTAGCCGCCGGAAGGTGTCCATAGAGCGTGCTGCCGAACTGATTGCAGAGCTTCCAAATTGGAAGACTGGTCAAATCCCTAAGGCTGCCGGGGTTTTCGTTAATCCGAAGCTGGATGAGTTGAACGAATTGCTGTCTGTGGTGCATTTAGATGTAATTCAGCTCCATGGACAGGAGAGTCCAGCTTTTTGCCAGCAGGTTCGCCGAGCTTATCCACAGGTTCAGGTATGGAAGGCACTGTCCGTTGCTGATCAAGAGCGGGAAAAAGTTGAAAATGAATATACCTTGGAAGATTACGCAGCTGCAGTAGATGCGGTTTTATTAGATACTTATGATCCATTGCAGAGCGGCGGCTCTGGCCGAACCTTCGCATGGAACAAATTACCTGCTTACCAAGAAATTGCAGTACAACATGACTTGCCCTTGTTTGTGGCTGGAGGGCTTCATTCAGATAATGTTGGTGAATTGCTTGATACCTATGCCCCGTATGGGGTAGACGTGTCGAGTGGAGTAGAGACTGACGGCATTAAGGATATTCAAAAAATGACAGCTTTTGTGGAAAGGGTGAAGCAATCATGATACAAGTACCGGACCAGCATGGACGTTTCGGTTCATTCGGAGGCCGCTTCGTGCCCGAGACTTTGATGAATGCATTGATTGAGTTGGAGGAGGCTTACCGTAAGTTTTCGGCAGATCCAGCTTTTCAGGAAGAAATAGATTATCTATTAAAGCAGTATTCCGGACGGGAGACCCCGCTGTATTATGCGGAGCGTCTGAGCAAACATCTGGGAGAAGCTAAAATATATCTGAAGCGTGAAGATTTGAATCATACAGGTGCCCATAAGATTAACAATGCGATTGGTCAAGGGATTCTGGCCAAAATGATGGGAAAAACGAAGGTAATCGCTGAGACGGGTGCGGGTCAACATGGTGTAGCCACAGCTACAGTTGCAGCTTTGCTAGGAATGGAATGTAAGGTGTTTATGGGGGAAGAGGATACACGTCGCCAGGCCCTTAACGTATTCCGGATGAAGCTGCTTGGTGCAGAAGTGATTCCCGTTACTTCCGGATCTCGTACTTTAAAAGATGCCGGCAACGAAGCGCTTCGCTACTGGGTTAGCAATGTAGATGATACCTTCTATATATTGGGTTCAGCTGTAGGACCACATCCTTATCCGATGATGGTTCGTAACTTTCAGCGGGTTATTGGGGATGAAACACGGCGCCAGATTCTGGAGGCTGAAGGAAGGCTGCCGGATGTGCTCGTAGCTGCTGTAGGCGGTGGCAGTAATGCCATCGGTATGTTCTATCCATTTGTTGAGGATGAAAATGTCGGTATGATTGGTGTAGAGGCGGCTGGTAAAGGCATTGATACCCCTTTTCATGCGGCAACAATGAGTAAAGGAACTCATGGCGTATTCCAGGGATCGATGAGTTATCTCCTGCAGGATGAGCATGGACAAGTAACAGAAGCACATTCCATCTCCGCAGGCCTGGATTATCCTGGTGTGGGTCCTGAACACTCCTATCTAAAAGATATCGAACGCGCAAAATATGTCCCGATTACAGATGCAGAGGCGCTAGATGCACTGAAGCTGCTATGCGTAACGGAAGGCATTATTCCAGCGTTAGAATCGGCGCATGCGATAGCACATGTTGTAAAAATGGGTCCAACCCTTACTAAGGATGATATTGTTGTCATCTGCCTGTCAGGCCGGGGAGACAAAGACGTAGAATCCATTATGGCGTATACAGAAGGGAAGGGAACTGAATGACAACCCAAACTACAAACCGGATGGATTTGGTATTCCGGAAGCTTAAAGCTGAGAACCGGACCGCATTGATTCCTTTTCTGACTGTTGGAGATCCAGATTTGGAGACTACTCTTGCCATCATCACTGAACTGGAGACAGCAGGGGCAGATATTCTGGAGCTAGGAGTACCATACTCTGATCCGCTTGCAGACGGCCCTGTAATTCAGCGAGCATCTGCCCGGGCACTGCGGGGTGAAGTTCACCTGCGCACTTGCATGGAGACCGCGTTAAAGGCTCGTGAAGCCGGCAGCAGTTTGCCATTTATCTTGTTTTCTTATTACAATCCTATCCTGCAAATGGGTCTAGATACGTTTTTTGCTGATCTGAACAAGCATGAAATTAGCGGACTTATTATCCCGGATCTTCCCGTTGAGGAATCAGCGGAGATGCGGCGCCGTAGTGATGAAGTTGGAGTCAACCTCATTCCTTTAGTTGCACCAACCTCAAGCGAACGTATTGCAAAGATTGTATCCGGTGCGAGCGGTTTTATCTATTGTGTATCTTCATTAGGGGTGACTGGAGAAAGATCCTCTTTCCATGCGGATGTAGAAGCCTTTATTGATTCCGTTCGTCAAGCTACGGATCTGCCAGTGGCTGTAGGATTTGGGATCTCTACTGGCGAACAGGTTGCCCGGTTTGCTCAGATTTGCGATGGTGTTGTAGTAGGAAGTGCCATTGTCCGCAAAATAGAAGAGGTAATTCCGTTGCTTGATCATCCTGCTACGCGGAATGAGGGACTGTTGCAAATTCGAGAATTTGTGGCACAATTAAAAAGACCATAACAGTGTCATTCTGACCTGTGTATAGTGGAGTAATCAACTATGGAGAGCGAGGACTATTGTATGAATCCAAAACCGAATATAGTTAATCTCCCTGTCTACAAACCAGGGAAACCTATAGACGAAGTCAAGAAGGAGTTTGGCTTAAGTGAGGTTATTAAGCTTGCATCCAATGAGAACCCGTATGGAGCTTCACCGAGTGCAAAAGAAGCAATTCTAGCAGAACTTGAGAATCTTTATCTTTATCCGGACGGCTCAGCCGTTGAATTGACTTCAGCACTTTCCAGCCGTCTTGGCGTGAATAACGACAATATTATTTTTGGCTGTGGCTCAGATGAGATTATTGCACTTATTGCTCGTGCCTTTTTCTTACCGGGTGATGAGACAATCATGGCGGACCAAACCTTCTCTGTGTATAAGAGTAACGCAGACATCGAAAGTGCGGTATCTATTGAGGTGCCACTTGTAAAAGGTACACATGAACTGGATGGGATGCTGGCCCGTATAACGGACCGCACTAAGGTTATCTGGATCTGTAATCCGAATAACCCAACAGGTACGATTGTTCCAGAGGAAGCTTTGGTTTCTTTCCTGGATGCTGTGCCTTCCAATGTAATGGTTGTCCTTGATGAGGCATACTGTGAGTATGTAACAGATCTTTCATACTCCAATGGTATCCAGTTACTGACTCGTTACAAGAATCTGGTTGTGCTTCGCACATTCTCCAAAATTTATGGCTTAGCTGCATTGCGTATTGGATACGGTGTTGCGAGTCCTGAGATCATTTCGTTGATCAACAAGGTACGTGAGCCTTTTAATACTTCACGACTTGCTCAAGCTGCAGCTATTGCTGCTTTGAATGATCAAGATTACGTACAGGAATGCCGTCGTCTTAACAGCGCGGGTATTGTCCAATTGCAAGGTGAATTCAAACGTCTGGGTCTAGAATCCTTCCCGGCACACGGGAACTTCATCATGGTAGATGTTCGTAAGCCTGCTACAGAGGTCTTTGATGCTTTGATGCGTAAAGGAATCATCGTAAGAGCGGGTCATCAGGTTTATCCGACTTATATTCGGGTTACTGTGGGCTCGGCTGAGCAGAATACAGCTTTTATCACCGCGCTGGAACAAACTCTTATAGAGAGTGGAGTACGCGCCTAGTAATAACAGCAAGTAAAGACTAAAGAAGGCAGGTAGTTCAAAGAACATGACGACAAAAATAGCAATATTCGGTGTCGGTCTGATCGGAGGCTCACTGGCCCTTTGCTTTAAAGGCAAGGAGGGCCTGACCGTCGTTGGCCATGCCCACCGTCCTGAATCCGCGAGTAAGTATATTAGCAGAGGTGTGGTCGATAGTGCCACATTGTCTGTGGAGGAAGCGGCAATCGATGCCGATTTCATTTTTTTATGTGTGCCGGTGGGTATGCTAGAGGATTATTTGCAGCAGTTAAGCAAATTGCCGCTCAAGCCCGGCTGCATCATTACAGATGTTGGAAGTACGAAAGCTAGTATTGCCGCATGCGCGGTCTCTTTGGATATTCCTGGAGTACATTTTATCGGTGGTCACCCTATGGCAGGATCAGAGCGTTCAGGTGTTGAGGCAGCTTCATCGCTGTTGTTTGAGAATGCCTATTACGTATTAACGCCTCCACCGGGAGTGCCAGACGAGGCTTATCATGCGTTGGAGTCCTTACTCCACCTTACTAGAGCGCAGATTGTACGCCTTAATCCAGAACGTCATGATGAGATTGTAGGCGCCATTAGTCATTTACCACATATTATTGCCGTTGCGCTGGTAAATCAGATTAAAGCTTATGATGATACTGACTCCTTGTTTAGTACGTTAGCTGCAGGGGGCTTTCGGGATATTACACGGATTGCGTCCAGTGATCCAATTATTTGGCGTGATATCTTGTTAAACAATCGTTCAGTGATGCTTCGTTTATTGAAGGATTGGAACGAGGAAGTTTCTTCTTTTGTTCGTTTGCTGGAAAGTGAAGATGGTGTAGGGATTGAAGAGGCATTTCATGAAGCCAATGGCTTCCGTAGTCAATTGCCTGAACGGCGTAAAGGTATGATAGCACCTTTATTTGACCTACATATTGATGTACCGGATCATCCGGGGATTATCGGTCGTATTGCTACAGAGCTGGGGGATCAAGGAATTAACCTTAGCAACGTACAAATTATCGAAAGCCGTGAAGATGTTCCGGGGATTATGCGTCTCTCTTTCCGTCAGGAGAACGATATGGAGCGGGCGAAGATCCTGTTGCAGCATCATGATTATACGGTATACGTGTAGTATTAAGGTTAGTTCGGGTTCATTTTTAAATCATAAAAAACAGTGAAATAGCGATTCTCATGTGAATAGAGAATCGCTATTTTTTTGTTTTTTGGGTTATTGGTTGCTTATTTCAACATGCCGTCAGTATCGTCATCGGCATCGGTACCACCATAAGTACCAGTATAAGTACCAGTATAAGTACCAGTATAAGTACCACCTAGTACTTACGGACCCTAATGACGTTATTTGCTCGTTTTTTGCCTTTGAAGCAGTCTTTCGGACTCCACAGACGCTATTTCACATAAAGAGGCTTATATTGGGTGTTTTTCGTGTCAATAGCTGCTATGCGGTCCGTTAGCATCCCAAATGCGGATTAATGCTGCATTTAAGGTCAACTGTGTCCGATAGCGTCTTAGTACAAGCTAAATGTTTTTTGATCAACGAAGCAAAGAAAGGAGTGCCGCAAAATGCTTCCGGATTAATACCCGAAGACTCTAATTTAGGTTTGGTTTGTTGCAACTGTTCCCCAACTCGCTTTCTTCATTTCGATCAGTATTTCTTCCAAGAAATTCTCTGGTACTTGAGTTTGTTTCTTCGTAACTAGCTTTTCTACCTACAAAACGATTTCTTGCTGCTCCTAGACCGACAATAAAGAGTAAGACCGAAGCTCCAAGCAGTATGAAAAGTGGCACGTTCCAACTATTTGTCGTGTCATGCAAATATCCTATAAGGGCAGGACCAATTGCGGCAAGCAGATATCCGATCGATTGCGCCATACCAGACAGTTCCGCTGCTTGATGCGCATTTTTAGTACGTAAACCGAAAAACATCATGGACAAGCTAAAGGCACAGCCTCCACCAATTCCGAGTATGATGATCCACAACAGAATGATGTTGGAGCTTCCGTAAAGCAGTCCGAGCGTTCCCGTCAAAAGCAAAATGGTTGTAATGAACACTAACGAACGTTGATTTGACATTCGCCCTGCAATAACGGGGACAATAAAGGTAAATGGAAGCAGTGCTAACTGCATTATTGAGAGGTACCATCCTGATTGGCTTGAGTCAATGCCTTGCTGTTTTAAAATTTCAGGCAACCATGCGATCAGCACATAGAAAATCATAGACTGCATCCCCATAAACAAGGTTACTTGCCAGGCAAGAGGGGAACGCCAAACATTCACATCATTGCCGGTCATCTGTTGACTCGTCGAGGCTGTTTGCTTCGTACGCTTCCTTAATTGAGGCAACCAGCAGAGGATCGATACAAAGCTTAGGATCCCCCAAATTCCCAATGCACCCTGCCATTTTAAACCTGCGTTTGCAGCTAGCGGTACACTGATTCCCGAGGCGATCGCTCCAGATAAACTCATTGAAATTGCAAATACACCAGTCATGGCACCGATTTTATTAGGGAAATCACGTTTGATTAAACTTGGCATTAATACATTACAAACGGCAATTGCAAATCCAAGAATTGCAGTTCCAATATACAGATTTGCAGCCCCAGATAAAGAACGTATTACAATTCCAACAGTCAAAAAGATCAGGGCAAACAAAATTAAAAGTTCAACTCCATACCTACGTCCTAGTTTTGGTACTAGAGGCGATAATAAAGCAAAGGTAAGTAAAGGTACCGTTGTGATCAAGCCTGCTAAAGTATTGGAAATATGAACGTCATCCCTTATGAGACCCACTAAAGGACCGACCGAGGTTAAGGGAGCACGTAAATTTGCGGCAATAATAATAATGCCGAGTAGTAGCAGCCCTAAAGATGATGGTACGAATTTTTTATTCGGCATTCTTCATTTTCCCTCCCAGAATTAATGCGTACTAATATCCGCGCGGACAATGAAAGTATAGTATAATATATTAAATTTAACAATAAGTATTTTAAAGTTTACTTTATTGAGATGGTTCTATAAATTGAAATGCTTATATTAGATAAAAAAATACAACTCAGAGTTTCCATTTAGAATGGAATACTGAGTTGCATGTAATAGGTGAAATTTTCGACTTTTAGAAACCATATTTTAAGGAGATATGGAGCACTGTTTCGCTATTCGTATGATTGGTATAAGAGTGAGGGCGATCTGCACGAAAACTGATCGTATCATATTGATTCAATGTGTACATTTCTCCATCGACTCGTATTTCAATGGAACCAGTCATTACTGTCGCAATTTCAGTTGTATTCACATGATGACCTTCAGGGTGATACGAACTATTTGGCTGTAAGTAAGCCCGACACATTTCAATATCGTTGCTTACATTTTTAAAGACGGGTTCTATGATCCAATTCTTTTGATCATTAGAAAACCGAAGACCTTCGCCTGCTCGATACAAACTAACAGGGTCTTCAGATTTGAACAAAGCTAATAGGGGCAAAGATATGCCTTTTGAAATTTTCCATATTATCGCCAAAGTTGGGTTTGTCTCGCCACGTTCGATATTCCCCAGAGTAAGTTTACTTACGCCCGTTAATTCCGCTAAGTCGTCTAAGCTCATGTTTTTTTCTTTTCTGTACTTTTTCAAGGCACCGCCGATTTGTAGTACCAGTTGTTTTGATTCATCGATTTCATCCATTTCAAATTCACCTCAACAAATAACTTTATAGCTAGTATATTGTTTATCCTGACTCTTTTCCATACGATTAGGATTAGAGGGTGGATTACACACGCAGCTATGCAAATGACGTCTATGTAACGAACCTGCCCGTAGGCTTATCACCTTCCCCGGTTTAATCCTTTATTTTTGCAAAAGGAAGGATACCAATGGGGTGAGCGCAGAGGAGGCTATATTTGTAGTGATCATCCAATGAATGACGTACAAGAGAGCCGTAACGCAGGGCTGCAAGACATTTGGAAATGTAATGAGCATATCCCTCTTCAAGTGGACGTAGACGGGGTAATAGATAATTGTGGGGATTTGTGGAAGCTAATTCGCTCGCTATAGTAAAATAATCTAATATAGATCATCTAAAAAAAGGTAGAGCGCTTTCAGGACAAAAAAAAGACCGCTTACAAAGTAAGCGGCTACAGTTCACAATAAATTGGAACCGTTAAGTATTGGATAGGAGTGGAGAGAAACCATACTGTACTTTTATTATATGTATACGTTTACATTTTGTCAACAGTTTTTAAAAATTGATAAATGTGTTATTTTTAAAGCCGGATTCTAAGTCAGAAATCCAATGTCGGGTCTTGCTGGCGAGTCGACCTATCTAAAGTCTATTAATGTCATCCTATGAGAATATGTGGTACAATAGAGCAGGTATGTTTCTAGATTCGTTTCTATATTTATGTAAAATTAGAAGTATGCCTTATTTCTTTTTGTCTTCTTCATATACATCATGCCTTAATTATCGGGTAGTTGAATATACATAGGTGTATTTCATAAAAAAACTAAAAATTTGCAGTAACACCGCAACTTTTAAAGCCCAAACCGGTATAATAAGTACGGACCGGATGGGAAAAGACGTGCAAGGGCGAGGAGGGCCAATCTCACCATGACGGATTCCCAGTTGATCCAGCAAATCAAACAAGGAAACACGGAATTATATTCAGAATTAATGCGTCGTTATCAACGTAAAATACTAGCATTTGTATATCATATGCTTAGAAATTCACATATGGAGCTTATCGCAGAGGACCTTTGTTCGGAGACCTTCTACAAGGCATTTCGTAGCTTGCATTCCTTTCGAGAGGTAGATGCTTCATTCTCAACATGGCTGTACACTATCGCCCGCAACACTGTTCTAAGTGAGCTTCGCAAGAACCGTGCCGGTAATGTATCTCTGGAAGAGAGTGGATATACACCAGTAGCACCGTTTGAAGTTGCACCCGAGCAGGCTGCATTGCGCAATGAACGGATGAATTTGGTCCGTGAGGCGATAAATAATCTTCCCGAAAAACAACGCTCTGCACTTATCCTACGTGAATATGATCAAATGGACTATCAAGAAATCGCAGAAATTTTAGATCAGAGTGTAAGCTCAGTGAAATCATTATTGTTTCGTGCCAGGAGTAGTGTGAAGCTTCAACTCGAATCCTATTTCAATGAGCCTGAAGTTGAAGAGCAGGTTGAGAGGGTGTAAGGCGAATGAATTGCAGGGAAGCGCAAGAATGTATTCCGCTCTTGTGGGACGCTCCCCCCACACATCCTAGGCGGATTTTACTTGAAAGACATATTGAAACTTGTCCTTACTGCGCTGCAGAATGGGCTCTATGGCAAGAGAGCAGCCTGCTTATGCAAGATTTGAGGGAAGAGATCAGTGAAGAGCGTGCTGAAGCCATAAATGTTAAGGTCATGGAGCGGATTTATTTAGAGAGTCCATGGTTGATGCCCGGTGACGGGAAATCTGCTGGGACCTCTGCTATTGTTCGCCATCGGCTTAGCTTATGGATCGCATGCTTTCTGGCAATATTTCTGTCCAGCGTTCTTTATTTTACGATGTTCAGAACTCCAGGTGATGCAGTTGTTGCTCAGAGTGGAATTGTGGAGACAGGTGTCGCTGGATCCTCGATGGAATGGCAATCAACGTATCCAATTTTGGGCTCTGAAGGTGGGATCATTGAACCCCTTGTAGTAAGTATGGGACCCACTCATCCTCAATACTGGATGATGTTATCAATGTTAGGTGTAGGCTTTGCAGTATTTTCATTAACTAGGCTGAATCGTTATCGCCGATCATAGAGGGTTATTAGACGTATGTCTTTGCTTCCGTTGTTTATAATATTCAGAACATTGAATGAGTCCCTTTACTTAATGTAATGAGGGGCTTTTTGCATTGTAAAACTCATAAAAAGAAGACTTTTTATTTCATCCATGTTACATTAAGAGACAAATACTTTGCTGAAAAGGGGGAGGCAACATGCTAATCGGCTTGATACGCCATGGATTGACGGACTGGAACGCGATAGGGAAAATACAGGGACAAAGTGATATTCCACTTAATGATGAAGGACGGATGCAAGCTGCAATGCTTGCTGACCGCTTATTACAGGAACCGTACAGCTGGGACTGCTGCGTTACTAGTAATCTTTCCCGCGCTGCTGAGACCGGTAAGATTATTGCTGACAAGTTAGGGATTCCGCTATTAGAACCTGATCAGCGTATCCGGGAACGTGCTTATGGGCAGGTAGAGGGGCTTACTGCCGCAGAACGTGAAGAGAAGTGGGGTAAGGAATGGAGCCAGCTCTCCCTCGGTCAAGAAACCGACGAACAGCTTCAGGCGCGGGCTCTTGCTTTTATGGAAGATATTTCTGCATTGCATCCCAATCGGAATATACTCGTCATATCCCATGGAGGATTTCTTGCTCAGCTGTATACTGCTCTTTACAAGGATAAGTATTCTGAACGAATTGGCAATCTATCCTTGACGATTCTGGAGAATAAAGAGCGGGAATGGAACCCTATTTTATATAATTGTACTCGCCATATCCTGCAAAATCAGCATTAACCCGGGCTTCGGGTTATTTTTTTTGCAATAAAGGGAATAAAATAGGCAGTATTCCCCATAATGGTAGTAAAACGGTGAGGCGATAAAACATGAATCTGGCGGATATGCTTACTTATGCAGATATTGGACAGCTGACCGCCATAGCGGGCCGCTACCGGTGTGAATGCAAACAGAATTCCAAACACGACTTGATCCAAAGTATTTTGATTATGCTTGGAAGCAGAAGTTTTATGGAGTCTCATATCCGGGAATGCGCTCCGGAGGATTTAAGGTTTTTAAATACATTGCTTTTTGATGAACGCACCTACTTTAGTCTTGAGGATTTGTTGGCTGTGGCAAGGCAAGCGTCTTTTAATGCACCTGAAGGAAAAACTGGAGGTTTCCGGGAGATGGTCTCTCGCTTCAAGAGTGGAGGCTGGCTCTTTAGTGGTTCCTCACAGCAGACCAGATATTTGTACCAGGTACCCAAAGATTTAAAAGAGCGTTTTCGGGAGACGATGAGTGCGCATATCAAAGAGAAAATCGCAACTAGCCCTGAACCTGTGATGTATCGCAGTGAAGGAGAATTAATGATCAGTGATCTGGTAATGCTGCTGAGATATATTAAGGACAATGAGCCAGAACTGAATCAGGAAGGGGCAATGTATAGGCGTTATCAGCAAGGTGTGATGAACGCGCTTCATATTCCGGAGGAGCTTCTTAGCAAAGGCGGTTGGAGGTTTGGTTATGGGAGAGCTTGTGAGCATTATCCTCCAAGATTTGCGCTTTTGTATGACTATATTCGTCACCGCCGCTGGATCTCTGAGGAAGGCTTCCGGCTAAGGCTTACTGCGACCGGTGAGGCTGTGTTAAACGATGGAAAATGTGATTCGTTGATGCAGATATTCTCTTTTTGGTTAAGACTATATAAAGGGGCTGTGCCAAATCTACCTTCACTTGTGTATTGGATAAGCATCAGCGCCGGTAATTGGGTGACAGTACCTTCTTTAGTGGATGGTGTGGGGTGGCTAATTAAACCGTTTTATTATGACAGTGCTGCTTCTATTCTAGAGCAACGTATAATACGGATGATGGTGCACCTAGGGATGCTTAAATTGGGCGAGACTTCTGGTGGACTCGCTGTGATGATGACGCCATGGGGGATAGAGACAGCCGTGCCTAAGTATCTTCGGTAGAGGTGCGTGTGCGAAATGCTTATGGGGATTACATACGCAGATGTAGGAATCCGTTATTGTTGCTGATGGGTACAATAGAGGAAGTATTGAGCGGAATGGGCAAATATGTAGAACGAAGACAGGATTGATGAATATGCTTTAGTAGGTGCCGATTCTCTTGAAACCGAAAACATAATCATCTTGATGGATATCAAAATATCAAATAACAAGAAAAAAGGATCTCTTAAACAGCGGAGGTGTATCGAATGGACAAAATGAAGGCTACGTATGAAGTGATGCTAGGACTTGCGGCAGAAATGGTGTGGGATGAAGCGCTGCGAAAGCGTCGCTCCGACATCTTGCACCGTGAGATTGACACGGCGCTGGCTACCGGAGATGAGATGGCTTTCCGAAATCTTACTGAGGAACTTAAAAGTTTGGCATAAAGAAATGCGCTTAGCGCATTTCTTTTTTTGCTTATAATCTACTCAATTTGCTTAATCGAACGAAAATATAAAATCTAAATCTGGACGTTCCTCCTCCTCCTTCAATATAATGGGTTCTATAACTTCAGGAAGCTTTGCGAAAGAACGGAAAAATTAACAATTATACATAGGGAGATGAATGGGAATGAAATTCAGCGATTTTGAGGTGGACACTTGGGAAGAAAATCAAAAATTCTATGATACATGTCTCATACCTTTTACAGGATTAAGTGGACTTGAGAGTCCTCCTGAGACCGTTCAGGCACTCGAAAGATTACGTAATTTCATGGATATGGTGGAAATACCGTTCAAGGGGCGGATCGTGACTTACCCAGCCATTCAGTACGCTGGAGAGGGCTATGTGAATTTAATTAATGAGATTTGCCAAAAAGTCAAATCCAGTGGTTTCCAGCATGTAGTGGTGTTGACAGCGGATGTACCTCTCCAAGAAAGCCAAATCTATGAAAGCGATTTAGTTCTCTCTCTGCCTATCATTGAGGCTTCTCAAGAAGGGAGGAATAACAGTGAAATTAGTATGAAAATTCAAGACATGTGGCGGGGATGAACTCCTTATAAATGTGACAGAAAATCAACAATTATAGGTTGAAACCGCTTTTTAGCCTGTCACAAATTAGACAATATTCTTGACGGGTTTTGGAGCCTAAGCTATTATTAGGTTGAATCCAAATGGTATGTGATGTATTTCATTGAAAAGATTTGAAAACGGATTATTTATATTGAGACATCTCTGATCGGACACCACAGATACTTTCTTATATCTTGAGAAGGGGGTTATATAACAGTATGAGCAGCCATAATGAACAACAGGAGACATGGCCTGAACAACCACCCAGCCGTAAAGAGATGTCGCGCAGGCAATTTTTGACCTACACGCTTGGTGGCGCCACTGCTTTTATGGGGGCGGGTACAATTCTCCCCATGGTCCGTTTTGTCGTGGATCCGATATTACATAAGAAGGGTGCTGGAGATTTTATCAAGGTTGCTGAGATAAGCAAAATCACCGAAGAGCCCCAGGAATTTACTTTTGAATTGAAACAGAAGGACGGATGGTACGACAGTACAGCGACACTCACTGCGTGGATCCGGAAAGACGCGAAGGGTGATATTTATGCGCTTTCACCGATTTGTAAACATTTGGGATGTACGGTCGGGTGGAACAACGATAAAGCTCATCCGGACGAATATCACTGCCCTTGCCATGGTGCACGTTATACAAAGCTTGGCAAAAATCTCGAAGTTGCTCCTAAGCCGCTTGACCAGTATAAAACGAAATTCGATAACGGGTGGGTGCTTTTGGGAGACATTGTGCCAAATACAGTAGCTCGTGAGGAGGCGTAGTTCTGATGTTTAAAAATGTCTATAACTGGATTGACGAACGTCTGGATGTTACGCCGATTTGGAGAGACGTGGCCGATCACGAGGTTCCTGAGCATGTTAATCCGGCCCATCATTTCTCTGCGTTCGTGTATTGCTTTGGCGGACTGACCTTTTTTATTACAGTCATACAGATTTTATCAGGTATGTTCTTAACGATGTATTATGTTCCGGACATTATTAATGCTTATGCTAGTGTTGAGTATTTGCAGACAAGTGTTGCATTTGGACAGATTGTCCGCGGGATGCATCACTGGGGCGCAAGTCTAGTAATTGTTATGATGTTCCTTCATACAATGCGCGTCTTCTTTACAGGCTCTTACAAAGCGCCGCGCGAGATGAACTGGGTAGTTGGAATGCTGATTTTCTTCGTAATGTTGGGACTTGGTTTAACAGGTTACTTGTTGCCTTGGGATAATAAAGCTTATTTCGCAACAAAGGTAACTCTTGAAATAGCCAATTCTGTTCCAGTGATGGGGCCGGTGCTGAAGGAACTGATGCAAGGTGGAACGATTGTTGGTGCCGAAACCTTAACTCGTTTTTTCGCATTACATGTATTCTTCCTCCCAGCGGTGCTTCTTAGTCTGCTCGTAGGACACTTTATTATGATCCGCAGACAAGGGATTTCCGGACCGTTGTAAGTTAATCTGAGAGAGGAGGAATACGGATGGCGCATGGAAACAATTCTAAGGAAAAGGTTGTATATGTCGGTGATTCCAGAGTTCGCAGAGGGAACGGATTTATCACACCTCCGGACTACACGGCTTACCCCGGCAAATCGGAAGCCTTTATCCCTAACTTTCTACTGAAGGAATGGATGGTCGGAGTCGTTGTACTTGTAGGAATATTAGTCCTTACTATTTCAGAGCCAGCTCCGCTAGGGTTTCCAGCAAATGCTAGTGCTACGGTTATCCCGATTCCTGACTGGTATTTCTTGTTCCTCTATCAGTATTTGAAGCTCCCATATGCTTCGGGCGATTATATCGTTCTGGGTACACTAGGAGTTACTGGTGTAGCTTTTGGTTCACTTCTGTTGGCTCCTTTTCTGGATACGGGTAGAGAGCGTCGCTTTTACCGTAGGCCGATTGCTTCATCTTTAATGTTCTTGTCACTTGCAGCAATTGTTTATTTGACCAATACAGCCTGGACTGAATACAAACATGAAATGGCTGAAACGGGTCAGATTCCTGAAGATGTTCAAAGGGAAGAAAAGGCGGCGGAGAACAGGGCAAAGGGTCTTCCGACCTCCAGTGCCGTTAAGCCAAAAGAAGTAGCGATTGTGGACAAGGATGATCCTGCTATGGGGCTCTTCAAGCAAGCCACTTGTATCTCCTGTCACGCAGCGGATTTGAAAGGGGCGGGCGGACCTTCACTTCGTGGAGTTGGAGACACTCATGACAAAGAAGCAATCCTTACTATTATAAAAGAGGGTCAAGGGCAGATGCCGAAAATGTACGATACCGCCTTGGGAGCAGGTCTATCAGAAGCGGATATTGATACATTGGCCGGCTGGCTTGCCAAACAAAAAAGCGAACAGTAAAATAATGATAACGCAACCTGATCGTGCATGCGGTCAGGTTTTTGTATGTCTAAATGCAAAGTGCCATTACTTGGGGAGGTTAATAATCTGTATGCCAGTTCATTGGTTTAACAAACTGTTTAAGAACCGGGGAATTATTTGGTTGTTATTTATCGTAAATTTCCTGGGTACAATTTATGGTTACATATGGTATGGCAATCAACTGGAGTTCACTGCGGCTAATTATCCACACTGGCTGCTTCCATTTGTTCCGGATAGTCCAACCGCAAGTTTGTTTTTTACCTTGGCTCTGTTGCTGATGCTCTTCCCTCCAAAAAGCTACACAGGAAACAATGTAAGGGAACTTATTGAGGCTTTGGCGGTCGTTACGTCAGTGAAGTACGGGATATGGGCAGTGAGTATTATTTTTGCCGGGGGTTATCACGGTGATGTTTTGGTTTGGAAAGATTGGATGCTGGTAATCTCCCATACGGGGATGGCAGTTGAAGCATTGATTTATGCAAGGTTTTTTTCTTTCCGCAAAATGATTCCATTAGCCCTGCTTTGGACACTCGCCAACGATATGCTGGATTATTCTTACGGAATCTATCCGTGGTTACCTTCTGTTTTGAACGATTATGTTATACAGGTACAGTACTTTACAATGGCGCTTACGCTGCTTAGTGTTGCAGCTGCTTGGTTGTTTAGTAGAAGACAAAGACCGGTAGAGTCAATCTATCAGTTCAAGAATAGACGTTAGTAAGCAGTTCTATCCCTTGTCCCCCTGCCATACATTTAGAATTATAAGAAGTATAAGTTTTATACTATGCTTTATCCTTATAATTTTACGAGAAACGAATATCGTCTTTAAAAGACGACAACGTCGTTTCTTCTTAAGTAGGAGGGGGATGTCTCATGCGCCGCGGAAGATATTATGTAGTGGTTGTTCTAGTATTCTGCTGGCTGCTGTCCAGTATGGATGTTGTAAAGGCTTCAGCAGCGCTAGGGGATGCTGGTGAAGGGTCTGGCAAAGCTTCGAAGCAAAGCGCCGACGTTAGTTCGGGCAACGGTTTGGCAGTAATGAGCGGAAAGACTGGAGCGCAGCAGCTGGAACAAGCTGCTGAGGCATTGTATGGGAATGTTTTGGAAGGAGATGTAATGAAGGTCCGACAGGAGACCGAAGCGATCTCCAAGATCTTTGTGTCCTCATCCTTTGAAGGAATGACCTCTGTGGAGGGTATTAATGCATTGTCAGGGGTCATTATGGACCTGAAGGCTACCGTGGCAGGCGCGAAAATAAATCCACAGCAATGGGAAGCGGCAGCCGCCAAGCTACGTCTAGCTGCCAACAGTCTTAATCATCCGCGCCAGCCTATTTGGCTTCAGTACTACAAGCTGATTCGTGAGGATCTAAATGCGATGGAGCAAAGTGCGGTTGCGAATGATTTGGCGGGCTGGAAAACAGCTCTGGAAAGACTGCAGGGCAGGTATGATAACATCCGGCCGGCAGTGATTGTCTCCCGCCAGCCTGAAGTTGTGAATGCTTTTGATTCCTGGCTCTCATATGCGGCCGGCATTCCTTCGTCCTCACAAAAGGTTGAACGTGCCCGCCTGCTTGAAATTGTATCTTATGGTCAGGATGCGGTAAGAGTAATGTTCGGAAAAGAGAAGGATGAACCTGCTTTGTCCTTGCCGCTGGCATCGCAAGAATTTGGGATTTGGGGAGGGTTAGCCGCAAGCTTCATTATAGCTGCGTTAGCCTATGTAGCCTATCGCAAGTATCGTGGTCAGAATCAGAATTGGAAGCCGATTCCGTAGGATGAAATTATAAACAGCAAAAAGGAGTGTGGGCTTGAAATGGCCTACACTCCTTTTTATTTAGGTTTCTCGAAAGCCTTCTCCATGTACGTCGTGTACATCACTAATAATTACGAAGGCGCGTGGATCAACGGATTTGACCAGCAGACTTAGCCGGCGGATTTCTTGCCTTGAGACTACACAGTACACCATATATTTGGCTTGCTTGGAATAAGCACCAATGGCAGGGATGAGGGTTACACCACGGTCCATTTCGGCTGTAATCAGATCGGCAATTTGTGGTGCTTCATCACTGATAATTGTAAATGCCTTGGCAGCATAGGCGCCTTCTTGGATAAAATCTATAACTCGTGATGAGATAAAAACTGCGACGAGTGTGTAAAGTATTTTTTCTTTAGGAATGTAGAGGATGGAAGAGCCAATAATAATAATGTCGATGGCCAAAATAATCTGCCCCATGCTCCAACCAAAATTCCGTCCCAGAATTCTTGCGACAATATCTACACCACCTGTTGTACCCCCAAAACGGAATACAAGCCCAAGCCCCGTTCCAAGCGTTACTCCTGCATACAGTGCCGCAAGAATAAAGTCGTGTTCGGTACTGAAGGGGATAATCCATCCCGCAGTAATCATTCGTTCGAAAACCCACAGGAAAAAGGTCAATGCCCCAATCCCTACACCTGTATACACAATTTGCCGCCCGCCTAGAACTTTCCAGCCTAGCAGAAACAAAGGAAGATTGATCAGCAGTGTGGATAAAAAGATGGGAATACTAAAGGCATAATTAAGGAGAAGTGTGATCCCGGTTACGCCGCCTTCCATCAACTGATTAGGAATGATGAAATACAGTAGCCCGAAGGCATATACTGCGGCTCCGAGCAAGATGGGAGCGACTGTCTTGCTGATTGTAATTACCTTTTTTGAATTCATGAAATCCCTCGTTAGGCCTTTTGTAGGCAGTTTTTCTTTTCCTATAATAAGTATACCTTTTCTTGCGTGTGTTAAAATATTCAAAAAAGATTGTCTTCAAAACGTCTTTACGATAACATAGGGGCAAACAGAAGGCAAGATATACAGAGGGGGAGAAGTTACATTTTATGGACAAAAGTCTTGGTGACATACAGCGTGAAGTAGACGCTTATATATCGCAGTTTAAGGAAGGGTACTTCAGTCCACTCTCTATGCTGGCCCGCATGTCCGAGGAAGTCGGAGAACTGGCTAGAGAGGTCAATCATGAGTTCGGCGAGAAGCCTAAGAAGTCTGATGAAGCTGAGAATTCCATTGAACTTGAACTGGGAGATATTCTGTTTATTACCGTTTGTTTTGCAAATTCTCTCGGGATAGACCTGACGGAAGCGCATAATAAGGTAATGCATAAATTTAATACCCGTGATGCGGGACGTTGGACGCCGAAAGACACCGATTAGGCCTCTATAACATATGCTGTACCAAACGAACGGGATTTAGCCGTGAGGATGGTGTGTATATGGATCATAAGGATTATGTAAGAGAGGCCTACCGCTCGATATTGCGCAGTGACTTTGCCGAAGCTATTGTTTGCTTCGAGTCTGCAATTGCAGCAAGCCCTGCTGATGCCGAGGTTAGATATCGTTGTTCCATAACGTATGCCCGCAGTGGTATGCTAGATAAAGCTTTAGTTCATGCTCAGGCTGCTGTAAAGCTGGACACCAGCAAACCTGAGTATAGTCTGCATCTGCAGCATTTGCAGGCTATGATGCATGTACAAGAAGCCAAACGGTTGATAGAAGATGAAGATAACAAAACTCGCAACCCTTATCATCCGATTACACTGCTCAAAGAGGCTATTACCCTTGATCCATTATATGGGGATGCTTATGTATGGCTTGCTATCGCGCATAGCCGAGTGAATGAACATTTACAAGCTATGACTGCCTTAAAAGAAGTGATTTCGTTACATCCGGATGATTCTGGCTTGCGGGAATTGATGAGAGACCTTCAGAAATCCATACAATCGTATATGCAATAACTATATAACTAGTGAGAGCGAGGATGGAAAAAATATGAATAACAAGATCAGGGTCGTTGTATCCGGCGCAGGCGGAAGAATGGGTAAAGAGGTTGTTAAACTTGTATTGCAGGACGAAGAGCTGGAGTTAGCAGCAGCAGTAGATCGTTCTTCGGGCGATATTGATGCAGGGCGTCTGGTAGGTCTGGAAGACTCAGGCGTTATTGTAACTTCTGATCTTGAGGCCGCCCTCGCGGGAAGCAACGGAGATGTCCTTGTCGATTTCACTACACCGCAGTCAGCGTATACGAATACAGCGCTAGCTATTAAGTACGGAGTGCGTCCGGTTATCGGTACAACCGGATTCACACCGGAGCAGATGGTGGAACTGGACAAGCAGTGTCAAGAACAGGGGATTGGCGGACTTATTGCTCCGAATTTCTCCATTGGAGCTATTCTATTGATGAAATTTGCGGCACAAGCTTCAAAGTACTTCCCGCATCTGGAAATTATAGAGTATCATGGTGACCAGAAACTGGATGCTCCATCCGGAACTGCGGTCAAAACCGCAGAGATGATTTCGGAAGTTCGTGAGGAACTTCGTCAAGGTAATCCTAAAGAGGAAGAAACCATTGAAGGTGCCCGTGGTGGTTACTATAACGGATTCCGGATACATAGTGTCCGTCTTCCTGGCGTGTTTGCTCAAGAAGAAGTGATTTTTGGTGGATTCGGACAATCCTTGAAGATTCGCCATGATTCTTATGAGCGTGCAGGATATATGCCAGGCGTTAAGATGGGTATTGAAAAGGTAATGGGATATACAGGCTTGATCTATGGATTCGAGCACTTTATAGAATAGACAGGAGAGAACACCATGTTAAAGATCGCATTTATTGCCCACGATCGTAAAAAAGATGAAATCGTAAATTTTGTATTAGCTTATGAACATGTATTTGAAGGTCATGAACTATTTTCTACAGGGACTACTGGCCAACGGATTATGGATGTAACTAACTTAAAAATTCATCGTTACATGTCTGGTCCATTAGGTGGAGATCAGCAAATCGGTGCAATGGTAGCACAGGATGAACTGGATCTTATTATTTTCATGCGGGATCCATTAATGGCGCAGCCACATGAACCTGATATTTCAGCTCTGCTTCGTTTGTGTGACGTATACGGGATACCGGTAGCTACGAATATTGCCACAGCGGAGGTTCTTGTGAAGGCGATTGATCGTGGTGATTTTGCTTGGCGTGCACTGGTTCACAAATACAAACCAGGTGTTGATGAATGAAGCTGGACATTCTTGTATTTGGTGCGCATGCAGATGATGCGGAGATTGGTATGGCAGGAACAATTGCGAAACATACCGCTGCGGGACTTAAGGTGGGACTTTGCGATTTAACAGCCGCGGAAATGTCATCGAACGGTACAGTAGAACTTCGCAAGCAAGAAGCGCAGCAAGCTGCAGACCTTCTCGGAGCATCCGTGCGGACAAACCTGGGTCTGCCAGATAGAGGGCTTTTTATTACAGCAGAGCATGTGGCGGCTGTGACTGCTGAAATTCGCCGCTTTTCTCCTACGATAGTTTTTGCTCCTTATTGGGAGGATCGTCATCCCGATCATATCGCCTGTAGCAAGCTGGTGGAAGAGGCTGTGTTTAATGCCAAGCTACGTAAATATATGCCGGACAAGCCGGCAATTCCTGCTCCACAGCTGTACTTCTATTTTATCAATGATTTAGGACGTACCGATCTTATTGTTGATGTTACTGAACAATATGGCTTGAAGGAGCAGGCATTGTCCTGCTATCGCTCGCAGTTCACCAAACCTCCGGGTGAGGATGCTGTATCCACACCGTTAACGGAAGGCTACATTGAACGAGTCCGTTCGAGAGATATGCTGCTTGGCCAGCGCAGGCTGATTCCTTATGCAGAAGGGTTTGCAACCAAGGTACCTCATACGGTGGAATTGTTTACTTAAGGAACGGATATAACGAAGTTTGTATGATAATATAATAAGCTGATTATGATTGATCCAGGAGCGCTTGGAATGAATACGCCATTGCGCTCCTGAGAGCTTTTTTTGAACAGCTTAGAGAAATGAAGTCCTGTGTGATTTTGAAAGAAACGGTGTTCGCTTCGCTTTTTTGAAAGCGGCCGACAAACAATAGATGATTCATTACACGAATCAATACTGGAGAAGAAGGAGACAGGAAGATGGATCATATGCTAAAAATAGGAATTACCTGTTATCCGTCTCTTGGCGGTTCAGGCGTAGTTGCGACTGAATTAGGTAAACTCTTGGCCGAGAAGGGTCATGAAGTTCATTTTATTACACATAGTATCCCGTTCCGGTTGGGAACGTTTCAGAAAAATATTTTTTACCATGAGGTAGAAGTAAACGATTATTATGTATTCCGCTATCCCCCGTACGATCTAGCGCTTGCTACGAAGATGGCTCAGGTTGCCAAAATGCAAAATCTGGACCTTCTCCATGTTCACTATGCAGTGCCACACGCAGTGTGTGCTTTCCTTGCAAAGCAAATGCTTGGGAACGATATGAAGGTTGTAACTACGTTGCATGGTACGGATATAACGGTGCTTGGTCAGGATGAATCGCTTAAAGATTTGATTCGTCTGGGGATTAATGAAAGTGATGCCGTTACGGCGGTCTCTCAGGATCTTATTAGAGAAACACGGGACGTACTCGATATTACCCGCGACATTGATCTCACTTATAACTTCGTGGATCATCGGGTCTATTATCCGCGTGATGTAACGGATCTGCGGGGAGATTTCGCAGCGCCTGATGAAAAGATTCTGATGCATATCAGTAATTTCCGTCCTGTAAAAAGAGTCAGCGATGTTGTTGACGTTTTTGCCAAAGTGAATCGTGAACTGCCTTCACGCCTGCTGCTTGTAGGTGAAGGTCCGGATCTTCCCAAAATTCAAGCCAAAATTAGCGAAATGGGTCTGGAAGATAAAGTTCGTTTTCTGGGAAGGCAGGATGAAATCGCTCAGGTGATCTCTTTAGCTGATCTGCTTCTGCTACCTTCCGAGAAGGAAAGCTTTGGTCTGGTTGCTCTGGAAGCAATGGCTTGCGGCGTACCGACGATTGGCTCGCAAACCGGAGGCATCCCTGAGCTTATAGAGCATGGAAAGACTGGATTCCTTGCACCGATTGGCGATACAACGGCTATGGCTAAATATGCAGTTAAGCTCCTGTCGGATGAACGTATGGTGCAACAGTTCAGAGAAGCTTGTTTACAAACAGCCTGCAAAGATTTCTGTAAGGATTCGATAACGAAACAATATGAAGATATTTATTACCGGGTGCTGGGGCGCAAGGTACTTGGACTGGACCCAGTTCGGGGGTAAGGAGTCATATATGGAATGGACAATGGCACCTTCTGCGATGGCAATTGCAGCGGAGATTGTAATTTCCGAGTTAACCCAAAATGGTCACGAGGCTTATTGGGTTGGAGGATGTATTCGCGATGAGCTATTGGGTAGGCCAGTGCATGATATGGATATTACAACCTCAGCACTGCCAGAGGAAGTGATAGCTATCTTTGCGCGCAGTGTGCCAACAGGATTAGCTCATGGTACGGTCACCGTGATACAGGATGGTTGTGGGTTTGAAGTGACGACATACCGGACAGAGAGTGGTTATGTAGACCATCGTCGTCCAGAGCATGTTTTTTTCGTCAACGATGTGAAGGAGGATCTTCGTCGTCGTGATTTCACGATCAACGCGATTTGCTGTGGATTAAATGGGGAACTTATTGATCCTTTTGAGGGTGAGAAGGATCTACAGCTGCAGGTGATTCGCTGTGTAGGCGATGCGGAGGAGCGGTTTGACGAAGATGCACTTCGTATGCTTCGCTGCATTCGTTTTGCATCGGTGCTGGATTTCTCCATCGCGAAGAACACGTGGAGGGGCCTGATGCGCCAGCGGGATAAGCTGGCGCATATTGCTGTGGAGCGTGTCCGCGCGGAGCTGGACCGTATCGTCGAGGGGCCGCATCCTCTGCGCGGCCTCGGCATGCTAGCGCGCTGCGAGCTGCTGGCGCGCGGCAAAGCCCCGTTCCCCTGGACCGGAACCGATATGGCGGCTGCCGCCGCCTCAACGGCCGGGATCGGGGAACTGGAGAGCGCCCGCCTGCGGTGGGCGCTTCTCCTCCATGCCCTGAAGCAATCGGCCCAAGAGGCCGATGTGCTGCTGCGGGCATGGACGTTCTCGGGGACGACGCGGAGCGGCGTCGTCCAGGTGCTTCGGGTCCGCGAAGCTTGGACCGCTGCAATAGAGGCCATGCCGCCGGGTACGGGCGGCATGGAAGGTCTGCGGCGGCAATGGATCGCCGCCGTGCTGGCCTTCGGCGTGGAAGCTGCCGAAGCGTGGCTCTCGCTGCTGGCGATCCTGCCAGCCGCCGCACCTGCGCTTCCCGCTGTGGTTTCAACAGCGGCTTCTTCTGTCTTTTCCGTCGTGGAATCGTCAGAGGCCTCAACCTCACCTGCCACTGTAAATGTACAAGCGGCAAGAGAATGGATCGCTCAAATGCCGCTAACCAGCCTTTCAGAGCTTGAGATTACAGGCAATGAGCTGGTGGAGGCTTTGGATAAACGTCCGGGACCATGGCTAGGCAAAATGTTAAATGGACTCCTGCAAGCGGTCGCTTCAGGTGATTTACCTAACGATAAACAATTATTGCTGCTTGAAGCAAAAAGGATGGATGGACATGAGCGATGATAAAGCGCTGTCGCTAACTGAGCTGAAGCGAGAGACCTCCGCTTCGAATTGGGTAGGTGACATTCAGTTGCTGGAATCTGTGGTGTCCACTCAAGAAGAAGCTAAGTTTTTAGCGGAAAACGGCGCGCCGGAAGGGACAACAGTCATCGCGGAGGAACAGACGGGTGCCCGCGGCCGAATGGGAAGAAAGTGGTTTTCTCCCCGTGGCAAGGGCATTTGGATGAGTATTGTGTTACGGCCCCAATTACCCTTGTCGGTGACTCCGCAGCTGACATTGCTGGCTGGGGTTGCCGTCTGTAAGGCAATTCGACGGGTAACAGGTGTAGATGCCGGCATTAAATGGCCGAATGATCTGCTCGCAGGCGGTCGTAAGATTTGTGGGATTTTACTCGAATCTTCTCTAAGAGAAGGGGAGCTTCATTATTGCATTGCTGGAATTGGCATTTCCGCGAACATGACAGAGGAAGATTATCCTGATCATCTGCAGGAGGTCGCGACTTCACTTCGGATTGAGCGGGGTGGTGCTCCAGTTGACCGTTCTGAGCTGGTAAAAGCGGTTTTGGACGAGCTGGAGATGCATTACAATTTGTACATGAAGCAAGGTTTTAAACCCATCAAAGAGCTCTGGGAGTCCATGTCAGTGACTTTGGGTCGCCAGATCGCACTCAATAGCTCTCAGGGGCGTTCTGAAGGTGTGGTAGTAGGTTTGGATGAAATGGGGGGTCTGCTGCTTAAAAACAGCTTGGGAGAGATCTCTAACGTATGCTCAGGTGAGATTGAACTTTTATAATATTTTTTATATGACAAGGGTATCATCCCTTGTCATATTTTTTTCGTGTAATTCCGAGCTTTTTTTGTTATACTATGGGTCGGAGGCGGTATCGTTTATCGAACTGTACTCTTGAACTGAAGAACTTTTTTATATTTTTATTATTGGAAATACCTTCATAACTGCGTTTGACGGTTACGTTGGATTCTGCTCTGAGCCGTAAGGACCGAGACAGAAGGGACGATCGCAAGTGACTCTTTTTTGCCCTTCGGACCTTTTTAGCAAATGATTGCTAAAAGGTTTTTTTGTTGCGATTTTTACGGGCAGGTTACTTAAAAAGGAGGACGAAAAGAGAAATGGCAAACAAACAAGCGCTAAATATTGTGAAAATGAAAAAAATGAAAGCAGAAGGTGTGCCACTGAGCATGCTGACCGCTTATGATTATCCGTCTGCAGTTCTTGCAGAAGAAGCAGGTATCGACCTTATTTTGGTTGGTGACTCTCTTGGGAATGTAGTCCTTGGATACGATACAACTTTACCGGTAACGATTGAAGATATGGTGTATCATACCCGCTCGGTAACTCGAGGAGCACAAAGCACCTTTATCGTGGCGGATATGCCATTTATGACTTATCACGGAAGTGTAGATGAAACTCTGCGGGGTGTGCGCAGATTAATGCAGGAAGGGCGGGCTCATGCCGTCAAAATGGAAGGCGGACTCGAGATTTGTGATACTGTAGCTACGGTTGTAGCTGCGGGAGTCCCTGTACTGGGACATATCGGGCTTACTCCGCAATCTGTGAATATGATTGGTGGCTACCGGATTCAAGGCAAAGATGCCAAAGATGCGCAACGCCTGATGGATGAAGCTAAGGCGCTTGAGGCCGCAGGTGCTTTTGCAATCGTTCTGGAGCTGGTAACGGAAGAAGTAGCCCAAGCGATCTCTGAAGCGCTTAGCATCCCAACCATTGGTATCGGTGCAGGCCGTTACTGTGATGGACAGGTATTGGTTTTCCATGATTTGCTGCGGTATGCCTCACCTTACCGTGAGAAACGTTTTGTCAAAACCTATGCGGAAGTGGGTAATGTAATCCGTGAGGGCATCAGCCAATATGTGAAGGAAGTGAAGGAACGTTCCTTCCCAGATGAAGACCACGTTTTTAATGCAGATGAAACGGTTTTGGAATCTTTATATGGCGCTGCAAGAAAGGAAGGGAAATAAATGAGAGTCGTCAGAAGCATTGAGCAGCTGCGCGAAGCTTTGGAGTATATGAGACAAGGTGGCCACACCCCGATTGGGTTCGTTCCTACAATGGGATATTTGCATGACGGACATGCCAGTCTGCTTCGCCGGGCTGGAGAAATGAGCAACACAGTGGTAATGAGCATTTTTGTGAATCCTTTGCAATTCGGGCCAAACGAGGATTATGATTCCTATCCGCGTGACGAGCGTCGTGATTTGGAACTCGCTGAACGTGAGGGAGTAGATATTGTATTTATCCCCAGTGTGGAAGAAATGTATCCGCAGCCTACTCGGACTACGGTCTCGGTCTCGGGGCTTACTACCCGGCTTTGTGGGGCTTCCCGCCCTGGGCATTTTGATGGTGTAACCACAGTGGTTAATAAATTCTTCAATATCGTACAGCCGGATTATGCTTTCTTTGGGCTGAAGGATGCTCAACAAGTTGCTGTGCTTCGCCGAATGGTGTACGATCTTAATATGAATGTCGAAATTATTCCTTGTCCGATCGTTCGTGAAGGGGATGGACTTGCACTTAGCTCACGTAACGTATTCTTGACTCCAGAGGAGCGTAGTCAGGCATTGGTGTTATCTCGTTCCTTACGTGAAGCACGTCAGTCCATTGAAGAAGGAAAAGTAACAACCGTTGCTGAAGTGCGGGAATTGTTGACATCGGTTATTTCCAGCTCTCCTTTAGCGGTGATTGATTACGCGGAGATCTTAACATTCCCGGATCTTGAAGGATTAGAGGATGAAGCTCTTTTATCAGAAGTGGATGGGGAAATTATTATAGCGCTCGCCGTAAAGTTTGGCAGAACACGCTTGATTGATAATAATGTATTTATTCCAAAGGAGGTTGCTGCACTTGTTTAGACATATGATGAAATCCAAAATTCACCGCGCAACAGTAACGGAAGCGAATTTGAACTATGTGGGCAGTATTACCATTGATGAGAGCTTGATGGAAGCCGCGGACATTCTTGAGAATGAAAAAGTTCAAATTGTGGATAACAACAATGGTTCACGACTGGAAACCTATGTAATCCCTGGACCGCGTGGAAGCGGAGTGATCTGTCTTAATGGTGCCGCAGCTCGTCTTGTTCAGCCGGGCGATACAGTAATTATCATTTCCTATGCGATGTTGTCCTCGGAAGAACTGGAGTCACATAAGCCAACGGTGGTATTCGTGGATGAGAATAACAAACCAGTGAAGCTGGCTGATCATGAATTGCATGCTACAATCGCTTAATGTATGGACTTACGCCATGTAATGAATGGCAGGGATGAAAGACCCCGATCTCGCAGAAAATGAAGTCAGGCAAGCTGAACTGATTTCATCTTCAGTAAGGGGGGATCGCCCATGTTTCAACATTTGTTTGCTGAAATGAACAAGGTGCTTCAGGAGATCGTAACAGATTACCCTACAGCGGAGGGTGCCCGCCGGAACGAGCTTTTATGCAATTATAATATGCTGCATAGACTGAGCGATAAAGTGATGGATGAATGGCTCGCTTTTGCTGAGAAGCTTAGTTCCTTTCGCGAAAGTGCTGATTTTACAGCAGAGGTCGAAGAGGAAGTGCCGGAACAGGAAGCACCAGAGCTGTGTATGGATTGCTTTGTAAGAGGTCAGGGGTATTATAAGCTGCTGATGTATGGAAAGTGTATTGATCAGTTTAAAGAAGTTATTGCGCAATACCCGGATAGCTTGGCTGCTCGATTATATTTAGCCATCTCTTATCTGCAGGAAGGTGACGGTGAGGCCGCTTGGAGTCATCTGAACCATATGCTGGGCTTGATACGGGAAACCAAGCTGAAAGCCATGGTTTATAATGCTTTAGGGTGCATACGAGCCTCACAGGAACGTTTCAATGAAGCGCAGGAATTGTTTGATCTTGCTTTGCAGCATGACCCTGCGCTTCCGGAACCAAACGTTAACTTAGAGGTATGCCGCCGTCGTGGAGGGAAGCTGCACTTTGGAAATCAGCTGGTTTCCCTTTTGTAAAAGAATAACGGTTTTGGAAATTTCCATTCAAGCGATGCATCCCCTGAACCAGTGGTGTGCATCGCCTTTTTTCGCAACTTCTGTTATGCTGATTAAGAGTCTCAATTGAAAGGGAATAGAATTATAATGAAATTTGCCGTGCTTGATTTTGAAACAACAGGAACCCAATCCGTGGGTGAAATTATCCAGGTTGGCCTTGCAATTATAGAAGAAGACCGGTCCATCTCCCGGGTATATGGTTCCTATGTCAAGCCCGGAACGCCGATTCCTCCTTTTATAACAGGTCTGACGGGGATTACCGATGATGATGTGAAGGATGCGCCTGAGCTGGATGAGATGATGATGGAGCTTGTTCCGCTCTTGGATGATGTTGTGCTCGTAGGGCATAATGTCGCTTTTGACTTCCATTTTTTACAAAATGCTTTAGATCGTTGTGGTTATTTGCCATTTCAAGGGCGGATTTTGGATACGATTGATTTTCTGAAAATTTGCTTTCCTTCGCTCACATCTTATCAACTTGGCTCTGTCAGTGCTCATTTTGGAGTGACACATGATCGTCCGCATCAGGCAGATAGTGATGCACTTGCGACTGCTTTAGTGCTGCTGAAATGTCTGGAGGAGCTCTACGAGCTGCCGCTGCTTACGATCCAGAGACTCTGTGAGCTGTTTACCGAAGAGGATAGTGATCTGGGCTGGTACTTTGATGGTCTGCTGCGAGAGCGGGAAGCGGAAACGCTACAGCCCGAAGGTGATCTGACTTTCTATCGTCAATTAGCGCTTGCAGTAGGAGATTGGACGGAGTTAGCGCCACCTAGAGATGAGCATGCTGAGAATCCGCTAGCGAATTTATCTTTTACTGATTATATGGACGAAGTAACCAAACGACTTAAAGACACATTACCGCAGTATGAAAGCCGGGAAGCTCAGGATATTATGATCAATGAGGTGATGACGGCACTTGCCGAAGACAAACACCTACTGATCGAAGCGGGCACAGGAACCGGTAAATCGCTCGGTTATTTGTTGCCTGCCATTTATCAAAGCGTTCGCACCAATGAAAAAGTCATGGTCAGCACTCATACCATTAATCTGCAGGACCAATTGCGCGAGCGGGATATCCCTTTGTTAACGCAGGTAGTTCCTTTTCCGTTTAAAGCTGCTATTTTTAAGGGAAGAGGGCATTATTTGTGTCTGCGTAAGTTTGAGCATAAAATTAATAAGAAGGACTTTATAAGCCCAAGGGAAGATGCGCTTACTGCAGCTCAGATGATTGTATGGCTCACTCAAAGTGAATCAGGGGATGATGAAGAGCTGAATTTAAGCGGCCGGGGCGGTGACTTCTGGGAGACGGTGGCAAGCGATACCGATTCCTGTCTGGGCCGTTCTTGTCCTTGGTTCCGCAAATGTTATTATCATAGGGCCAAGCATGAAGCTGGGATTGCTGACGTGGTTATTACGAACCACTCCAAGCTATTCGCAGATGTTAAGGCTGGGCACCAGCTGCTTCCGGCTTACGAGCATCTTGTCATTGATGAAGCACATCATTTAGAAGATGTGGCTGGTAAACATCTTGGCATGCATATGAAGCATTTCACTGTGGCACACACGTTATCGCGACTGTATAAAGATAGCCGAAACGGACAGCTTCCTGCTCTGCGTCAGATATTACAGTCGTCAGGCAGTGAAGAGGCTTCAGAATGGAGCGGAGTCATCGATCGGATCTACCCGGATCTGCTTACCGTCAAAGAAACCTGGGATGCACTCAGCGACAAGCTGTTCAGCCTATTGCCGGAACGCAGTGATGCAGGGGCAGGAGAAGCGGGACAACTGGTTATGCGGTTGCTTCCCGCCCGTAAGCCGAAGGATTGGGATGAATTGGTTGCGCTAGAGAACACTATGAATCTGACGTTAAGCGACATCATCCGTAAGGGTGATAAAATGCTTAACGAGATGCGTGACCAGGAAAGCCAATCCTCAGCAGACAGCCTTGTTACTGATATTAGCGGTTTATTTAAAGATTTGGCTTCCATACGTGAGCAAGTAAGATTCTTTATGGGGCTGAATGACGATAATGTAGTATATTGGCTGGAGGCAAATGGAAATTACCGCAGCAAATCCCTACAGCTGTATGCCGTCCCTGTGGATGTTAGCAGCCAGCTTAAAGAGTTGTTCTTCGATAAGAAAAAAAGCATCGTGCTTACCTCGGCGACGCTATCTGTAGATAAATCTTTTCAATTTATGATTGATAATCTCGGACTTAACGAAGCTGTAGAAGAGGGACGTCTAATGACCTCACTCCTTCCATCTCCCTTTAAGTATCGCGAGCAGGCACTGCTAGTTATACCGCGTGATTTTCCTAGTGTGAAGGGGAGTGTGGGCGATGCTCGATTTGTCGATACACTCGTACAGTCATTATCGGAAGCTGCTAAAACAACACGTGGGCGGATGCTGGTTCTGTTTACTTCTTATAAAATGCTGCGTCAGGTATATGATCCGCTTAAAGAGGCTTTGGCCTCACAAGAGATTACGGTGCTTGGTCAAGGCGTGGAAGGTGGCAGCCGGAGCAAGCTGATCCGCCGCTTTCAGGACAGTGCAGCATCCGTATTGCTGGGGACGAGCAGCTTCTGGGAAGGTGTAGATATTCCAGGTGAAGCACTGACTTGCCTGGCCATCGTGAGACTTCCGTTTCAACCACCGAATCACCCGTTGGCGGAAGCGAAGTCTGAGTTATTGCAGGCCCAGAAGAAGAATCCGTTCATGAAATTATCTGTTCCTCAAGCGGTTATTCGTTTTAAGCAGGGATTCGGAAGACTGGTTCGCACGGCGCAGGATCGCGGAATAGTTATTGTTTATGATACGAGGGTTATTGAATCTCATTACGGGAAGTATTTCCTTTATTCATTGCCTGGTCCCAAAATGGAGCATATGCTTACTGATCAAATGGTCCCTCGCATAGCGGAATGGCTAGAGGATGGCGGCGCTTCTTAAAACGCTCGTCTTCAGTTTAGCTCCTCCTTATCCTTAAGGGCGGTGTGTTACAGTACCGTCCTTAATAAGGAGAGGTAGACGTTTGAATATGGATTTTCACAAGAACATTACTATTTTTAGGAGGGAAAATATGAAATCGGATAAAATATCAGAAGCCGTTGTTCGCAGACTGCCTGTGTACTTGCGTTTTTTGAATGATCTCCAGAATCGCGAAATATTAACAGTTTCCTCTCAGGAACTTGGGCAAAAGCTTGATCTTAATCCCGCACAGATTCGTAAGGATTTAGCATATTTTGGTGACTTCGGCAGAAAAGGTATCGGCTATGATGTAACGTATCTTATTGAGAAAATCCGTCATATCCTGAAGCTGGATCAACAGCTTAATGTAGCTTTAGTTGGAGCAGGTAATCTCGGACATGCCTTGTCTAATTACAATGCATATCTCAAAGATACTATGAAAATCACGGCTATATTTGATTCGTACGCTCCTAAGGTTGGACGTAAGATCAACTCCCTTACTGTGCAACCGATGGATGAACTAGGCAGCACAATTCGTGAGCAAGGTATTCGCATTGCCATTATTACCGTACCTGATTCAGAAGCTCAAAATGTAGCAGATATCCTCATTTCTTCTGGGATTGAAGCGATTTTGAACTTTGCCCCTGTGATTCTGAAGACACCACCGAATATCCGGGTGCATGCAGCTGATTTTACAACTGATCTGCAAAGTCTTGCTTATTACTTGCGGGATGGAAAGGAAGAAAGTGAACATGAACAACAATAAAACGATAATTAAGGGCGGGTATTTTCTGACTCCGGAAACGGATGAGCCGGTTCTGAGTGGATATATGACTATTGAAGATGATTTAATCACTTACATAGGAAAAGAAGAGCCTCAGATGGAAGCTGGAGTGCAAGTGGTTGATGGCAGCCGTCTGCTGTTCATGCCTGGACTTGTAAACACACATGGTCATGCGGCGATGTCTTTGCTGCGTGGATATGGAGATGATTTAGCGCTACAAGTGTGGCTTCAGGAGAAAATGTGGCCGATGGAGGAAAAGTTCACCGGTGATGATGTATACTGGGGAACCTCCTTATCTGTATTGGAAATGCTGAAGGGTGGAACTACGACCTTCCTCGATATGTATGATCATATGGACCGAGTAGCCGAGGTAGCTGAGTTATCAGGTATCCGTTCCGTATTGATGCGTGGTGTGATCGGGTTATGTCCAGAGGATGTACAGAATCACAAGCTTGCGGAAGCGATTTCTTTTGCCCGTAACTGGCATGGAAAGGCTGACGGTAGAATTACTACTATGATCTCGCCACACGCCCCTTATACTTGCCCTCCGGACTTCCTGGTTAAGTTCGTGCAGGCAGCGCATGATCTGGATTTACCGATGCATACGCATATGTCCGAAACGAAACGTGAAGTGGAACAAAATGTGGCGGATTACGGGTTACGTCCTGTAGCTCACTTAGAGAAGCTTGGAATGTTCACACGTCCCTCGATAGTTGCACATGGTGTTCATTTAAATGATGAAGAGATTGAGATCTTGGCTCGCCATAATGTGGGTGTATCTCATAATCCGGGCAGTAATTTGAAGCTGGCTAGCGGAGTGGCTCGGGTTACTGATCTTCTAAAAGCTGGTGTGAAGGTGTCTCTTGGCACGGATGGCGCGGCAAGTAACAATAACTTGGATATGTTTGAAGAGATGCGGCTTGCAGCTCTCATTCATAAGGGTGTCAGCGGTGATCCAACGGCTGTCCCTGCTCCAGAAGCTCTGCGTATGGCTACAGAATATGGCGCGCAGTCCATCTTTTTAAATAATGTAGGCAGACTTGCTGTAGGGATGAAAGCTGATTTCATTGCTATTGATATCGATCAGCCGCATTTGCTGCCACACACAGATCTGTTGTCTCATGCAGTTTACTCTGCTAGCGCTAAGGATGTTGAGCATGTGTGGGTGAATGGTAAACAGGTCATCAAGCATGGACAATGCTTAACCCTGGATGAGGAAGCTATCCGGCGTAAAGCGCAAGAAGCCTTCGAAGGTTTATTGAAGCGTTAAGTCTGGAGAATAACGAATAAATAATAGGCTGTGACTTTTTGCTTTTAGCAAAAGTTGCGGCCTTTTGTGCATTTTTAAGACTGGGAAAGCTAGAAAATTATGAAATTTTGGATAAACACGCGGGTGTGTTATATAATCAAAAAAGATATATTACTAGAAAGGGAGCTGTACCTTGAAGAAAAGGAAAAAATGGATCCTCCTGGGGTCAGTTCTGATTCTGCTCCTGGGGTTTGGACTTATCCAGTTCTATGCCTATATTATGAAAGATCAATGGAACGAGCGTGATATCGCTAAGGATGTTGCCAAAACCAGAGCGGGTCTAACAGAGGTAACCAAAGCACAAAAATCGGTTTGGGATGAAAATGCAGTGTACTGGGTATTAACTGGGAAAAATGAAGCCGGGACTGCTCTTATGGTCTGGGTCCGCTTTACGGTAGATGGAAAATTTGCTGAAGGCGACGACGCAGTGTTTGCTGAGGAACTAAGTAAAGGAACCTCGGAAGCCAAAATACGCGGCATTATCAAAGCTGATCTTCCGGACATAACGATTGAACGCTTGCTGCCGGGAGTATATAACGGAGAGTATGCTTGGCAGCTTTTTTATAAACAGAGCGGTCGGTATTATTATCAATTTTATCGCTTTTCGGATGGGTCCCGAATGGGCGAAGGTTACAGTTTACCTAAAAGTTAAGCTGAACATAAGGAAATTAAGGGTGGCATAGTAAACAAGCGAACTTTATTATAAGTTCGCTTGTTTACATTTATTTGATGTACAAAAGTGATATACTAAGTGATATACTGAATGGGTGGTTATCACCGAATATTCTCTTATATTCACATACGAAAATAGGCCGATTGATTAAAAATCAAGGCCGATTTTGTCGAAAGTGAGGAATTTATTTGGTATTGATGGAAATATTTAAAAAATTAAATTTTAAATATATTCACATTTATTTTGAAATTAGTATATACACCTGTGATATACTACTACTTGTAATTAGAACAGCAATAAGAGACTTCAGTCTCTCTGATGAGCTCTCAAGTAGCTATAAATTATTATAATGAGCTTTATATTTTGTCATCTTTGAGAGGAGGACGTTTCTTGAAATTACGTCTTGTACCTGTGCTGATAACGTCTCTACTGTCGGCTACTCTATTGTTTGGTGGCTTCTTTTTGTATCGTCAGTTTGCAATGCAGGAACCACTTCAGAAGATTGTATCTCAATATGAGGGCGTCAATAATTCTCATATCAGTATTAACCGCAATGAGGTCACTTTGAAACTTGATCTCCAGCCAGGCACGAAATTACGTGAACTGGTTCAGTACGTCTCCCAAGAAGGAAAATCGATGATTGATGGACGTACACTAAAACTTGATGTAGAACAGAACTCCAGTGAACTGCTGGATGAATACTGGGATAAAGCGATGTTCTCTGTAGCCGAAGCCATGGAGAGCCGTAAATATACACTTATACCCACAGAACTTGATGGACTCAAAGCGCAATATCCGCAATATAAAAATGTGATAGCCTCAACAGAAATTGATGACAATAATGTCTATGTAAGCTTGAGTAATGGAAAAGAAAGCAAATTTATTATTTTGCCGCGTAAACCTGCGACATTGGGGGTATGGAATAATGCCTAAATACCTTAAAGAAATTCTAATCGGATTTATTCCTGTCTTGTTTATTTTTATGGCTTTTCTAGGCATTAATATATTCCCGATTGTAATTGCTGCTGGGATGCTCACGGCGTTACTTATCATTGCTCATTTAAGAGGCGGACTTGCGGTAAATGCAGGTGCCGGGAAGAAACGCAAGAAGGATGGACCTTCAAAGCTCACTTTTGAAGAAATTGGCGGGCAAGACAATGCAAAGCAGGAGCTTCGTGAAGCGTTGGATTTTTTGATCCGGCATGAGGAAATCAGCAAATTCGGGATTCGGCCTTTGAAAGGGATTCTGCTTACAGGCCCTCCAGGAACAGGTAAGACCCTTATGGCTAGAGCAGCAGCACATTATACGAACTCTGTATTTGTGGCAGCATCAGGCAGTGAGTTTGTAGAAATGTACGTAGGTGTCGGTGCCGGCCGTATCCGCGATTTGTTTAAGGATGCCCGTACCCGCGCCCTTAAGGAAAACAAGCAAAGCGCTATTATTTTCATAGATGAAATTGACGTAATTGGCGGAAAGCGTGAAGGCGGACAGCAGCGAGAATATGATCAGACCTTGAATCAGCTGTTGACCGAGATGGACGGGATCTATAACAACGAAACGCCGCGCATTCTGCTGGTAGCAGCCACTAACCGTAAAGAAATGCTTGATTCAGCATTGCTGCGTCCTGGCCGGTTTGACCGTCATATTCAAGTGGACATGCCTGATAAAAAAGGCCGTAAATCGATTCTCGAATTGCATGCCAAAAATAAGCCGCTTCATGCAAATGTGAACCTCGACAAAATTTCCGAAGAAGCCTATGGTTTTTCCGGTGCTCAGCTCGAAAGTGTTATGAATGAGGCAGCAATTTATATGATGCGTGAGGAATTGACAGAGGTTGAGCAGCGGCATCTGTCGATGGCGATTGACAAGGTTATGATGGGGGAAAAAACGGACAGAGAAACTAACCACGAAGAGAAAAAGCGGGTGGCAATCCATGAATTGGGACATGCCATTATGGCTGAGCTGCTGCGTCCGGGAAGTGTTAGTCAGGTTACGCTGACTCCGCGGGGGCAAGCCCTTGGTTATGTACGTCACAATCCTCAGCAAGAGCAGTATCTGTACACCAAGGATTATTTAGAAGATCAGATTATGATCGCACTTGGTGGAGCGGCTGCAGAAGAAATGTATTATGGCGGACGAAGCACAGGTTCGCGTGGCGATTTTGATCAGGCCCTGAATATTGTCGAAACAATGATGAAATCCGGATTGACTTCGTTGGGTATTGCCAAGCTGGAAATGGTTACCACTGAAGAACTTATGAAGGAAAACAGTAAAATATTGGATGAGTTGATAATACGTACTCACGACCACCTTGAAAAGCAACGAAATGTATTTGATTACTCCCTTGACATTTTAATGAAGGAAGAAGTGCTCTCTGGAGAGCAATTTCGATGTCAATTTCGTGACAGCGTGCGTTTACCAGCATAAATATTTATGCTGGTTATTTTTTTTTACTTTTCAGGCATGCTAAGATATCATTATATGTCGGGCTTTATAAATTTTTGCGACAGACAAGGTACAATACAAAAGTATAGATACCTGAAAGGATGGAGACTTTTTTATGAATTTCAAGAAAATTGGTGTCATCGGCGGTGGCACAATGGGACAAGGGATTGCCGAAATGCTGGCAGCCAAGGGCCTGGATGTATTGCTGGTGGAGAAAACCCCTGAGAAACTGGACTACTCCTACGAAATGATCGAGACAAGTCTAGATAAGCAACTGGAGAAATGGGCGATCACTCAAGCTGAGAAGAAGCTGATTCTTAGCCGCATTCAAAAAGTGACACATTTCGCAGAGCTGAGCTCTTGTGACATGGTTATCGAAACAATCGTTGAGGATTTAGAAGAAAAGAAAAAAATATTGAATCAACTGGATCAAGTATGTCCAAACCACATTATTCTTGCCAGCAATACGTCAACACTTAGCTTGACTGAACTTGCAAGTTCTACAATGTATCCGGAACGTGTGATCGGAATGCATTTCATATACCCTGTAGCTAAAGTGGATCTTGTTGAAATTGTACGCGGTCTGAAAACTTCAGATGCTACTTTTGAAGATACAAAATCCTTTGTTGATGAAATTGTTGAGAAAAAAGGTGTAATGATTTATGAATCCCCAGGATTTGTAACATCACGCCTCATTTGCTTGTTTATCAACGAAGCTATGCATGTACTGCAAGAGGGCGTTGCCTCCGCACAGGATATTGACGATGCTATGCGTATTGGTTATCAATTCCAATATGGACCGCTTGAAATGGCTGACAGATTTGGTCTGGATTCGGTTCTTGCTGCACTCGAAAATATGTTCCGTGAATATGGTGAGCTGAAATATCGTCCTTCCACGATCCTTAAGAAGATGGTGCGTGCAGGACAATTGGGTATGAAATCAGGCGAAGGCTTCTTCCAGTACGACAAGGATGGTGACCGTATATGAATATTCTAGTAATTAACTCCGGTAGTTCTTCTTTAAAATATCAATTGTACAATATGGCTGATGAATCCGTTTTGGCTAAAGGTTTGGTGGAACGTATCGGGATGGATTCCTCCATTCTGAACCATAAACCTACTGGTAAAGCTGAAGTAACTGAAGTAAGTGAAATTTTGGAGCATAACACAGCGATTCGTAAAGTTCTAGCTTGCCTAACGGATAAAGAGCATGGCGTTATTGAATCCATTAAAGAAATCAATGCTGTGGGTCACCGTGTAGTACATGGTGGTGAATTCTTCAAAGCTTCCGCACTTGTGGACGCTGATGCCAAGACTAAAATTCGTCAATTGTTTGACCTTGCACCCCTGCATAACCCAGCAGCAATGATGGGGATTACGGCTTCTGAAGTAAATATGCCGGGTGTACCGCAGGTTGTTGTATTCGATACTGCATTCCATCAAACAATGCCTGAAAAAGCTTATATGTACGCGATTCCTAGAGTACTGTACAATAAATATAAAGTTCGTCGTTATGGCGCACACGGTACATCACACGACTTCGTAAGCAAAGCTGCTGCGGAGTACTTGGAGCGTCCGTTGGAAGATCTGAAGATCATTACTTGTCATATCGGTAACGGAGGTAGTGTAACTGCAGTTCAAGATGGAGTGTCTGTGGATACTTCCATGGGTATGACTCCTCTGGAAGGTTTGATGATGGGGACTCGCAGTGGTGATCTTGATCCAGCAATTGTACCTTACGTGATGAACAAGGAAGAATTGTCCGTAGGCGAAGTTAACTCCATGTTGAACAAACATAGTGGACTCCTAGCAATTTCGGGCGTAAGCAGTGATATGCGTGATATTATTGAGGGTATGGAAAAAGGTGAGCCTAATTCCACGCTAGCTTTTGAAATGTATGAGTACCGCTTGCGCAAGTATATCGGTTCTTATGCGGCTGCTATGAACGGTGTAGATGCTATCGTATTCACTGCTGGTGTTGGTGAAAATGCTTCATTGCTACGTGAGAAACTGCTAAATAACCTTACGTTCCTGGGTATTGAGTTGGATGTTGAAGCTAATAAAGTTCGCTCCGGCGACCCGCGTCGTATCTCTACGGTAGATTCCAAAGTGCAGGTGCTTGTAGTTCCGACTAACGAAGAACTTGTCATCGCACGTGATACAAACCGTATTGTGCAAGGAATTAACGGCTAAATTAGAGGAGAGATTGAAGGCATGGCTAACAAGAGTGTAATCAAGAACGTGAATGAACATGTTGGAGAAAGTGTTGTTATCGGTTGTTGGGTAAACAACAAGCGCTCCAGTGGTAAAATTCAGTTCCTGCAGCTTCGCGATGGTACAGGTTATATTCAGGGAGTTGTAGTGAAATCAGAAGTGCCTGAAGAGGTATGGGATGCAGCTAAGAGCCTCACACAGGAAAGCTCATTGTATGTGACCGGTATTATTCGTGAGGAGCCTCGCAGTCAATCCGGTTTTGAAATGACTGTTACCGGAATTGAAGTTCTGCACCTTACAGAGAATTATCCAATTACTCCGAAAGAGCATGGCGTTGATTTCTTGATGGATCACCGTCACCTCTGGCTCCGTGCCTCGAAGCAGCGGGCTGTTCTGGTTATTCGTGCGGAGATTATCCGGGCAATCCAACAGTTCTTCAACGAGAGCGGATTTACAAAGGTGGATCCTCCGATTCTGACGCCAACGTCAGCAGAGGGAACTACTAACTTGTTCCACACGAAATACTTCGATGAGGATGCTTACCTGACCCAAAGCGGACAGTTATACATGGAAGCTGCAGCTATGGCGCTGGGCCGTGTATATTCCTTTGGACCAACCTTCCGTGCGGAGAAATCTAAGACTCGTCGCCACTTGATCGAGTTCTGGATGATCGAGCCTGAAATGGCCTTCACAGATCATGAAGAAAGCTTGAAGGTTCAGGAAGAGTTTATTAGCTTCGTAGTACAATCCGTATTGAAGAATTGCCGTGCGGAGTTGGAAGCGGTAGGCCGCGATATTTCCAAGCTGGAGAATATCAAAGCACCATTCCCACGCATTACTTATGACGATGCGATCAAGTTCTTGAATGATAAAGGCTTTGAAGATATTGCTTGGGGTGATGATTTTGGTGCACCTCATGAAACAGCAATCGCTGAAGCATACGATAAACCTGTATTTATTACTCATTATCCTGCTTCATTCAAAGCGTTCTACATGAAGCCGGATCCAAATCGTCCTGAAGTCGTACTGTGTGCTGATATGATCGCTCCTGAAGGTTATGGAGAGATTATTGGGGGTTCACAGCGGATCGATGATCCTGCGCTGCTTGAAGAGCGTTATAAAGAGCACAATCTTTCGATGGATTCTTATAAATGGTACATGGATCTGCGTACTTACGGATCTGTACCTCACTCCGGTTTTGGACTTGGGCTTGAGCGTACTGTAGCTTGGATCTGTGGTCTTGACCATGTACGTGAGACTATTCCATTCCCACGTACACTGTACCGCCTCTACCCATAAGTTCTTAGGATTTGAACAAAGGGGGAAGCACATGGACGGCAAGACATGGAGTACCTGGAGCGAAGGCGTCTCCTTCGGTCTGGAGAACGGAATGGCCGTCATACCTTACGCTTTACTGAAGTATTACCGGAAGCTGAATTTAAGCGGAAGTGAAGCGATGCTGCTGATTCATCTGCTCTCCTTCAGGCAAGTGGAAGGGATTGAGTTCCCTTCTCTGGAGGAGCTTCAGGTCGTAACTGGTCGTAGCATTTCCGTTCTCGCCGGAGAATTGCAGAAGCTCATGAAGGAAGGTTTTATTAGCATCGATGGAGACAACGATGAGCTAAGAGATATCCATTATGAACGCTACAATTTCTCAGGGCTATATGGAAAGCTAGGTGCTTATCTTGCGACAGCTGTACAAGAAAATGAGCAAGATAAGGACAAGGGAGCATATGGAACATCAGCTCCCCGGGCTGCTGCGTCAGGTGGAGGATTCGGAACTCCCCCCACATCTCCTTCTTCACTTGGAGATAAAGAGGAGAGCCGGAATCTATTCAGTATTTTCGAGAAGGAATTCGGGCGCCCGCTGTCTCCAATGGAATGTGAGACGATTTCTAGCTGGGTGGATCAAGACCGATACCCTGAGGAGCTGATTCTGTTAGCACTCAAGGAATCCGTATTTGCGGGGAAGGTTCATTTTCGTTATATCGACCGGATATTGCTGGAATGGGCCCGTAACCGGGTCAAGAACGCTCAGGATGTTAAGACGTATACACAAAAATTCCGCAATGGTGGAAGATAGATCGTTTAGGAGAGAACCGTATTGCTTTAGCTATTGCTAGAGTCTGTACGGTTCTTTTTTATTTTTTTAGATAAGTGCAGGGGTAGGCGAAGATCTCAGCGTCTATTGCTGTGGGAAGGAGGGGAGAGTCATTGAGGAAGAGCTATTAATCAAGCGGATTTGCCAAGGAGACGAAGATGCGTTTCGCCAGTTTGTAAATACATACAGTCAGCATATATACAAAATCACCTATTCTGTATTACGTGAAGTCAAAGGGGCTGAAGACGCTGCTCAGGAAGCTTTTCTTCAGATGTATAAATCTCTCCCTGACTACCGTTATCAAGGCTTAAAATCATGGATTACGCGGATCGCCTTAAATAAGGCTATTGATGCCAAACGTAAACGTGATCGGCTACGAGAGTTACCTGTTGACTATGAGCTTGTGCTGAGCCAGACACCTTCTAATGAGGAGGATGTACTAGCTACTGTTGTCCGTCGTGACCGGATGAATCGTCTGTCGGGTGAGATCAACAATTTACCGGAGGGTCATCGGGAAATTATGGTGGCTTATTATCTGGAAAATAAAAAATATGAGCAAATTGCTGCTGAAAATGAAATTACTCTGAAGACGGTGGAGTCCAGACTATATAGGGCGAGACAATGGATGCGAAAACATTGGAAGGAGGACGAATGGCTATGATGAAGAGTGGAGAAAACTTAATTCGCCGCGAGCAGGCAAAAGCTTATCTTGAAGGGCAAGAAGATAGTATAGAACGAGAAGAATGGGAACTAATGCTGCTCAAGGATGAAGACACATTTGTTTCATACATGGAGATGCTGGATGAGTTAAAGGAGGATCTGCCTTCATTGGAGAATTCGTCTGCTTTTACAGAGAAAGTTATGGGAGATTGGGTTGCAACGGTGAGATCTTCAGTAGTCATAGAAGAAGTAGCGGGGCAAGAAGAAGGATCACGGCGTTATCGCTGGTATGATAAAACAATCTTTCATTATGCCGTTGCTGCTTCGTTAACGCTGTTGATTATGTCTTCCGGGATGTTTGATAAGTTACTCACGGGTGAAATGGAGCTTATTGTCCCTAAGAAAGATAATTCGCCATCTTATAGCGAACAATTCATGCAAGCCACCAGCGGATGGTTGAGCCGGATTATGGACGGAAGACAGAAATGAGAGGAGAAATGAACAATGCAACAGCAGCGTAACAAAATTAAGGGTCTTTTTCTTAATATGATTCCTGGAGCAGGTCATTATTATATGGGAAGACGCCCACAAGGGATTGTTTATTTTTTGCTAAGCTTTGGTGTGTTATTTATGTCATTCTTAATCGCTATGGCTGAAGGGGATGAGGGAATTCTGGCATTAGGGGTGATCGGATTCTTACTTCTATGGATCCTTTCGATGATTCATCTGGTGATTAAATTACTGCAAATGCCTACTCCAATTGTAACGCCTGATGGATCAATGCTGGATTTTAGTTCTAATATGCCCGTAAAGACGGAGGATAATGAACGTGTGCATGTGATCTTATTGTCTTTCATTCCTGGATTGGGTCATTTTCATATGGGGCTGATGCAGCGTGGACTATCCTTTCTGATTTCTTTTTTCGGATTCATGACCGTTATGCTGTTCTTGGCCGGAATTACTTCGAGTGATGCATTTTTGCTGCTGTTTGGAGTATTGCCAGTAATTTGGCTGTATTGCATGTTTGATGCAGTTCAGTTGATCCATCGTAAACAAGCAGGAGAAATGCTTGTTGACCGCACATTATTCGAAGAGATGGAGGCTGGACGTGAGGAAGGACGACGCAGCAAAGTATTAGCGACATTACTATCCGCATTTCCTGGCGCTGGACAGATGTATCTGGGACTGCAAAAAAGAGGGCTCCAGCTCATGCTTCTTTTCTTAGGAAGTATCTATGTCATGGATCTATTGCGGTTAACATTGCTCTTTTTCCTTATCCCGGTCATTTGGTTCTATAGCTTATTCGATGGCTTACAGTTAGTTAGCCGATATGGACGTGAACCTTTGCAGGATAAGCCGGTTATCGAAGGTTTCTTAAATCATCAAGGCTGGCTCGGAGCAGTCCTGATGTGTCTCGGATTATACTTTATTGTTGTGAATGTCGCAGTTCCTGCCATCGATATCAGATTTCCAGAATGGCGGCTGGAATATCGCGTAAATGAATATTTTAAGACCATTGTCGTCTCCGTGTTATTGATTGGTGGCGGGGTGAAGCTGATGACTGGAAGTAAGAATAATAAGAGTAGAAAAGGGGCGGGGGGTCAATCTTGAATAATCCAATAGAAGTAGAGCCGGGAGTCATGGTAACTAGCGAGTTTCCAGTGAACGTAGGGAAGTCTAGAAGTTGGCGTGTAGGTACGTTGTCGATGGGACTGAGCCTTTTATTTCTCGGGGCATTAATAATGGTCTCGCAGTGGAAAGGAGCGGATGTGTTCGAGACAACACTTGCTTGGTGGCCGCTCATTTTTATCTTACTTGGTTTAGAAATTGTAATTTACACCTTATGGTTCCGTGGTAAAGGGAAAATGTACTATGATGTGCTAAGTGTTCTGTTCGTCGGATTTCTGGCAGTGTGCTGTTTAGTATTCGCAGGAGTCAGTTCTTTAGGATTAACACAAGAACTTCGACATGTGATCTCATCTACGGAGGAGAATTATTCCTTGCCGGAATGGAAGGGGAATGTTCCACAGGGTGTAGGCACACTTATAATCCAGGCTGCCGAACCTTATGGAATTATGGTTGATCGAACGGCTGGGAACGAGTTGAATGTATTTGGGAGTTATTCCACGGCAGAAGGGCAACTCAAGCAAGAGCAAGAGAAGCGGCTGTTGCAAACTAAGCAAGTCGGAGACACATTTTACGTTATCTTAGGAGACATACCTAGACATCTAGTATTCGATAACTCCAGGAATGCGTTGAACGTGACCGTTGCGGCTCCTGTAAATCTAAAGGTAATCGTAAGAGATAATTATGGAAATGTTGTAACAAGGTAAAAAAAGATCGCTTCCCACCCGATGAGGGGATGGGCTGCGATCTTTTTTGGTTAAGAACGAAGCTCTTTCTCTAGGGCTGCACCCATTTCACGTGAGCGTTCGGCACATCGGTTAACTGCTGCAATCACGGTTTCAAAGAATTCCCCTCGTTCAAGCACTTCTATAGCTGCTTGTGTTGATCCGTTAGGGGAAGTAACCTTCTTACGAAGTGCTGCGGGTTCTTCTCCCGTCTGTTGTACCATTCGGGCAGCTCCCAGCACAGTTTGAACAGTTAATTCGGTGCTTTGATCAAGTGGCAGCCCACCACGGATACCAGCGGCGATCATGGCTTCCATCATGTAATAGATATACGCAGGCCCGCTGCCTGAAATTCCGGTCAAGGTTTCCATACGTTCCTCATCAATGACTGTTGTAAGCCCGACAGCCTCAAAGATATTAAGAGCAAGGCGACGGCCTCTTTCGTCTACTTCTTTGGAGAAGGCTAGACCAGTGGCACCCAGACCGATGGAACTGGAGGTGTTAGGCATTGTGCGAACAATAGGCTGTGCTTTGCCAAGTAGACCTTGCATGGTTCGAATAGATAGACCTGCAATGACAGAAACTACGATCTGATCCGGAGAAAGAAGCGGGCCTAGTCCGCGTAAGGATTCGGCAGCATCTTTAGGTTTCATTGCCAGTACTATTACTGGTGCGTTCCGTAAGTATTCTACTTTTTGTTCGGGATCATTTGTGCCTATTACACCATAACGGCTTTTTAATTCTGCCAGACGTTCACTGCTGCTGCGATTGAGCATGATGACATTATCGGACTTCACGATATTGCGGCTAATCATCCCGCGAACGATGGCTTCTGCCATGGAGCCTGCGCCATAAAAAACAATATTATGATTCATGAGTGGAACTGAAGGTTGCTGACACATGGCTAAAATCCTCCTAAAAGTTGTGTGATAGAATACTTAAACGTGTATACTAACCCCGAATTTGTCCCGTTCCGTAGATCTTATATTTGGTTGAAGTTAGTGCAGGCAGACCCATCGGGCCACGAGCGTGGAGTTTCTGGGTACTAATACCAATCTCTGCACCGAATCCAAATTCAAAGCCATCCGTGAAGCGGGTTGAGGCATTGTGATAAACAGCGGCAGCATCCACTTCTTGTAAAAAGCGTGTGGCGTTCTCCTGATCTTCTGTTACGATACATTCCGAATGTTTCGTGCCATACTGGGCGATATGCTGCATAGCTTCTTCCAAATCACTGACGATTCTAATATTAAGGATATAATCATTGTATTCTGTAGCGTAGTCTTCTACGGTTGCAGGTAATACCCATGGGACAAGAGAGATGGTTTGTTGACAGCCACGAAGTTCTACATGAACCTCACGGAATGCTTCGGCTAAGGATAACAGATATTTGCTCGCGTAATCCTGATGAACGAGTAGTGTTTCCATAGAGTTACATACCGAAGGGCGCTGAGCTTTGGCATTTAAACTAATGTCCTGTGCCATTTCTGGCAAGGCAGTTGCGTCGAGATAAGTATGGCAGATGCCTGCTCCAGTTTCAATTACGGGAACGGTTGCGTTAAGGACTACATTTTGAATAAGAGAGCTGCCTCCGCGCGGGATAATCACATCTAAAAGTCCGTTCAGCTTTAGCATTTCATCTACTGAAGAACGATTTGGGTCTTCAATCAGCTGAAGCGCGTTAGGCGGCATTGAGGTTTCAGCAAGAGCATTGTGCAGAACCTCGATAATTTTACGATTGGAGGACAGGGCAGAGGAGCCCCCGCGCAGCACAACAGCGTTGCCGGTTTTGAGACATAGACCCGCAGCATCAACAGTAACATTGGGACGTGCTTCGTAGATGATGCCGATCACACCAATCGGAACACGCAGCTTCTGGATGTTGAGGCCGTTAGGACGTTCAATGCTTTCTAGCGTGTCACCGATAGGGTCCGGTAATACAGCGATTTGTTGCAAGCCTTCGGCAATGCTGTTAATCCGGTCAACATCTAATGCCAGCCGGTCGAGCATGGATTCCGGAGTTCCATTAAGTCTTCCTCGTTCCAAATCCTCCGCATTGGCGGTGATAATGGCGGGAGCTTCGCGGCGAAGTGCATCGGCCATGCCCAGCAGTGCTTCATTCTTCTGGCCAGTTGTTAAGCTTGCTAGAACTCCTGTTGTCTCCTTGGCTAATTTACTCTTATTAATAACTTCACTCATGACGTTTCCTCCCTATATTTGAATTGAAAAAAATGCTTATCTCAGTGTAATCCATTCGTCACGGTGAATGACCTCAAGCCGGTGTACTTCTCCCAGCTTCGGTACAATTTCACGGCTTGGCAGACCTTGAATGCTGCGCAGCTGAGCATCATCGTAATTTACAATCCCACGTCCAAGCAATTTGGAGTCGGGTCCAAGGACTTCTACAACATCTCCTGCGTGAAAACTACCTTCTGTCTGTTTGACGCCTACAGGCAACAGGCTGTGTCCGCCATGTAGCAAAGCTTCTACAGCCCCTTCGTCCACGTATAGGGAGCCGAGAGGGGTAGACATAAAGCCTAGCCATTGTTTTTTGACGGGAAGAGAGGATAGCTTTGTTGCAAAATAAGTGCCCCTGCCTTCTCCCGTTGCAGCAAGCTGTAAATCACCAGGTTCGGTGGCTCTTCCGACAAAGACAGGAACACCACCCCGAGTAGCAATTTTGGCCGCATCGATTTTGGATCGCATACCGCCTGTTCCAACACTAGAGCCAGCTCCACCAGCAATAGCATATATCTCTGGTGTAATGTCATCTACGAACTGATAACGGACAGCATCCGGATGCTTGCGGGGATCTCCACTGTATAAACCATCCATGTCGGTTAAAACAAGCAGTCTAGAGGCTTTTAACAGGTTAGCTACGAGCGCAGAGAGGGTATCATTATCGCCAAATTTCAGTTCATCTACGGAGACAGTGTCATTCTCGTTAAATACGGGCACCGCTCCTTGGCGAAGTAGCTCTTCTACAGTCATCATAGCGTTATTCATGGCTCTGCGGCTGCAGAAATCGGTGCGAGTCAGCAATATTTGCGCGGTAGTAATTCCATGCTGGGCAAAAGCTTCCTGATAAGCCTGCATCAGCAGTACCTGACCCACAGCCGCAGCGGCCTGCTTCTCATGCAGCAGCTTCGGACGTGCTGGATAACCGATACTGCGGAAGCCGGCGGCTACCGCACCAGAGGTTACTAACAACACCTCACAGCCGTTTTTCTTCAACTCGGCAATCTCTGAGGCAAAAAAGGAGACTGCTTCACGATTCAAACCGCCCTCGGGTCCGGTCAGCGAGCTGCTGCCTATTTTGACCACGATTCGCGTCGTCATTTCTGTCCACATCCTCTTCGTTTATTAAGTCCTGAAAACAACAAAAAGCCCCCATCCTTAGACTTAGCAAAGGACGAAAGCTTATAAACTTCCGCGGTACCACCTTCATTGATGAGGGATCATCCGACTTCATTCTCATAACGGGAGGATCCGTCCTGTTAGACACAGGCCGCTCGGGGGTAGGATTCGGAACGAAAACCGCGGTAAATTCTTTCAGCCTGTCGGAATCTACTCTCTAGGCGCGGTTAGACTCATTCTTACTGGTCCCGTCTGCACGTTTCACTTATTTTCAATAGAATACCATGGAGCTGGTTGCATTGCAAAGGGAAAACGTAGGATATATTTCTTCATGCAGAAAGCTCTATATATTATGTTTAACGTCAAAGAGAAGGGGTAAAGAACTTATAATCTGTTACCAGGAGGTGGATTAAATTGACTAAAGACAACAATGCCGAGCAGGGACAGAATCAAGATTCAAACGAAGTAGCAGAGCTTAAGAATAGTGTGACTCGTGAATTTGTGGAAGAGCACACCGGGGCTCCAGTTGATAAGGGATTGGCTGATTCAAGTAAAGCACGTGTGTCGGATGATCAGAACCGCCTGATTACACAACGTAATTTGCGTAAATAATCTAGTACTGTTAAAAGAGGTTTACCTGAAAAAGTGCCCCGGCAACCACGCACGCGAATGGTTACTGGGGCACTTTATTTGTATATATTCTATTCTTCCGTTAATTCAGACACGGTTGATTTGAATGTTTCTACAAAAGCCTTTGCGGCCTTGGATAAATATCGTCCGCGTCGATATGCTACAACTAGCGTACGACTAGGCACTGGATCAGCGAGCGGTAAGTAGACTGGAACAAATTCACTTCGCGGTGCACGAGCGATAAAACGAGGAACAAGAGTCACACCCATACCTGTTGCCACTAGGGATTGAACGGTTTCCATATTATTGCTCTCGAAAACGATTCGTGGTTCGAATCCGGCTTTCCGGCACAGCTCCACAGTCATTTTGCGGAAGCCCTGACCTTCCTTAAGTACGATGAAAGGTTCGTCCTTAAGCTCTTCAAGTGAGGTCCGTGTTCCATCTATGATTCGTTTAGCGAGCGGATGTTCAGGAGGGACGGCAAGATCAATTCTTTCCTCTCCAAGCTCTTCATAAGCTAAAGCTGGAATTTCGAGGGGTAAGGAGAGCAGGCTTAAATCGGTCTGACCACTTGCCGTGAGCTTCTCTAGGTTCATCGACGAGTCTTCTAGCAGCGTAATTTCTACCTCAGGATAATTTTGTTTGAAAACTGGAAGCACATGCGGCAGAAGATGTGCACCTGTAATCGGCATACTGCCCACAACTACACGTCCAGTGCGCAGTTCTGATATGTCGGACATCTCTTGTCGCAGCAGCTCCACTGCGTCAATGATAATCTGGGCTTGTTCAACGAATTTAGAACCTGCGTAGGTCAGCTCAACTGAGCTGGTATTACGCTGAAAAAGCATTACGCCGAGCTCTTTTTCCAGTTTGGAAAGCTGCTGGCTGAGCGAGGGCTGGGCAATATGCAGCTTGTCCGCTGCACGTGAGAAGTTTTTTTCGGCTGCGATTTGCAGCACATACTGCAGTTGTCTCAGTTCCATATATGGACTCCTTAGGGAAATGATTTACTTATAAGTATATCCTATTGGATTATAGTTTTGTATAGGCAACCCGAAGGAGCATTCACTTCTTCACTCCCCAGAATTTGCCGGGCCTGTTTTCAAGAATTATCCCTACTACACTGACCGAAGTATCCGATATCCTCTCACAGTATATTTATTGCGCCGGATCTTGAGGGTATCTATGAGATAACTGCATTCTGTGCAGTTATTTCGTATGCAAAAGGGATGATTGTGGTTTTAAGTGTATTCTATACAACTAAAAACCAGAGTTCCCAGCTATAGGGCGACAATTCAAGAAAATAGCTGCACACAATACACTTATATTCATTAACGAATGATTCACAGGAATATAGCTGTACAAAATACAACTAAACGCTGCTACACCTCAAGCTTTCGCAACGCTCTTACACCTCCCGCTTGCGCAACGCTGCTGCACATCCCGCTTGCGCAACGCTCTTACACCTCCCGCTTGCGCAACGCTGCTGCACATCCCGCTTGCGCAACGCTGCTGCACATCCCGCTTGCGCAACGCTCCTACATATTGTGCCTCAACATACCCTAACTCAGCTTATAGGTTCAGACTATCACTTTTATAGATATCATATCTTGGAATTATAAAGACAGGGGTGTTATATTTAGATCATTCAAGAGAGACTCCACGCTCTCTTCCAATGAACGATTCTATTAATGAGGTGAAATTATGAGCAACAAGACAATGTTTGAGAAGATTTGGGAGAATCACGTTATTCATCAAGAGGAAGGCAAACCTAGCATTATTTATATTGATCTGCATTTGGTTCATGAAGTTACTTCTCCACAGGCTTTTGAAGGGCTTCGCCTCAGCAACCGGAAGGTTCGCCGTCCTGAGCTGACCTTCGCAACGATGGATCATAACGTACCAACTAAAGATCGTTTTAACATTAAAGATCCAATCTCCAAGCAACAAATTGATACCCTTTCTAAGAACTGTGCTGATTTTGGTGTAAGACTGTTCGATCTGAATGATATTGATCAAGGCGTTGTACACGTAATGGGTCCTGAAATCGGCTTGACACATCCTGGCAAAACTATCGTTTGCGGCGACAGCCATACCTCCACGCATGGTGCATTCGGCGCGCTGGCATTCGGTATCGGAACTAGTGAAGTTGAACATGTAATGGCTACCCAATGTTTGCAGCAATCCAAAGCTAAGACTATGGAAGTACGCTTTACAGGCAAACGTAACCCTGGTGTAACAGCAAAAGATATGATCCTGGGTGTTATTGCTAAGTATGGTACTGATTTTGCCACAGGTTATGTAATTGAGTACACAGGCGAAGCTATTCGTGAATTGTCGATGGAAGAACGTATGACTGTCTGCAATATGTCGATCGAAGGCGGAGCAAGAGCTGGATTGATTGCCCCTGATGAAACTACTTTTAATTATCTGCGTGGACGTCAATACGTACCGCAAGGCGAGGCTTATGATGCTGCTGTAGAAGCATGGAAGAGTCTTGTAAGTGACGAGGGCGCCCAGTACGATACGGTTGTTGAATTTGATGTGGAAACATTGATTCCACAAGTGACCTGGGGGACTAGCCCGGGCATGGGAACTGACATCAACTCCAGCGTACCGAATCCGGCGGACTTTACCACTGAAAATGAACGTAAAGCTGCTGAAAAAGCGCTTGAATATATGGATTTGACTCCTGGAACACCTATTTCTGAAATTCCGATTGATTATGTATTTATCGGTTCCTGCACTAACGGACGGATCGAAGATTTGAGAGCTGCAGCAGTGGTAGCTAAAGGTCATAAGGTGTCTGAAAAGGTTACTGCCATTGTTGTTCCAGGCTCGGGCCGTGTTAAGATGCAGGCTGAGAAAGAAGGACTTGATAAAGTCTTTACTGAAGCTGGCTTTGAATGGCGTGAAGCGGGATGCAGCATGTGCTTGGCCATGAACCCGGATGTTCTGCAGCCTGGACAACGCTGTGCATCTACCTCGAACCGTAACTTTGAAGGACGCCAAGGACGCGGAGGACGTACACATCTGGTATCTCCAGCTATGGCAGCCGCAGCTGCGATCAAAGGCCGGTTCACTGATGTACGTGATTGGAATTATAAGACGGAAGCCGTCAGCTCATAGAACTAGAGAGAACACGGGAGGATAAAACTATGGATGCTTTTAAAAAATTAACAGGAATTGTTGCACCAGTTGACCGGGTAAATGTAGATACGGATGCGATTATTCCAAAACAGTTCTTGAAACGGATTGAACGGACGGGATTTGGACAGTTTTTGTTCTATGAATGGCGTTTTGATGAAGAAGGTAACGATAATCCAGCCTTCGAAATGAATAAACCACGTTATCAAGGGGCTTCTGTTCTGATCTCACGCGCTAACTTTGGTTGTGGGTCCTCTCGGGAGCATGCACCATGGGCGATTATGGATTACGGTTTCAGAGTTGTAATTGCACCTTCTTATGCGGATATCTTCTACAATAACTGCTTTAAGAACGGCATTTTGCCGATCAAGCTTTCGGAAGAGCAAGTGGATGAATTGTTCAAACGGACAGCTGAGCATGAGGACTACAAGCTGACAGTTGATCTTGAGAACAACGCTTTACAAGATGAATTCGGACTGAGCATCAGCTTTGATCTGGATGAGCACCGTCGTCAATTCCTGCTGCAAGGTTTGGATGATATCGGTTTGACCCTTCAACATGCGGATGAAATTGCTGCTTATGAAGAGCGTCATGCTGCAAAGCTATTCTCTTAAAAAGAGGATATAACTGGTCTGATTCTTAAACTTTACAAAAAATACGCAAAACTTCTATTTCCGGGTGTCGGAAATAGAAGTTTTTTTGCTATAATCGATATATTCATTGGTCATTAAGGAAACATTTGGTGATTTCTGTCGTCTAAATACTTATCTAGGATCTATTACTTGCAGAAGGAGCGGAAAATGAGAATGAGAAGAGCTGGGCTTCGTGTATTGCTGCTTTTGTTACTGCCTTTATTATTTTTAACATCCACCGGACAAGAAGCTGCCGCAGCTGGTAGCAGCACAGGCAGAATTATTATGGACAATCAGGAACTTGCTTTGCCAAAAGGAATTAAACTCGAAAATGTAAATGGAAGCGTTATGATTCCGGTCAGAGTGGTAGTAGAGAATCTTGGATTCGAGGTGTTATGGGAGCAGCAGACCCGGAAAGTAACCGTTCACCAGGATGGTAAAAGCATTGAGCTGGCGGTAGGACGGAAAACAGCTGATGCAGATGGGGTGACATTTGATTTAAATGCAGCTCCTAAACAGAGTGGCGGCACAGTACTTGTTCCAATTCGTTTCGTAAGCGAGCAGTTCGGCTTAAAGGTGGGCTGGGATAATGTTGATAAAACCGTCTATTTGACAGGTGGACAAGTTAGCAATCCTGCAATGACACCTGAGGGGAATACTACCAATCCAACAGCAACTAATACACCTGCTGCAACTCCAAGTGCTACGCCGGGAAGTGACAACGGGACAACTGCTGGCAGTGTAGTAACTTCACCCAACCCGACACCAGTTCCACAAACAACCACGGCACCGGGAAGCACAGCAGGAATTCCAACAGGCCCTCTAGTAAACGGGGCAGTATTCACTGAGAACCGGCTTATTATCGCTGTGTCGGGGGCTACTAAGCCAAACGTTACAAAAATGAGCAACCCTGATCGAATCGTCGTAGATTTTCCGGGTGCTGCGTTCGATCCGAATTTCATTGGAAGTCTTACGGGTGTTGCCACCACTGGCGGTCCACAAGGTAAGCTGGACGTTACCGGCTATCCTCTTGTTTCTGAGATCCGGTATGCACTGTTCAGTGTGAGTCCGTCTACTGTCAGATTCGTAATTCAAACGGTTGGAAATCAACCGTACCAGCTTAGTACGGATGAAAGCACCGGGCTGGTTACGATTGATTTGAATGTAACTAACAGCGGAGGCACCACCACAGGGGCTAATGGAACGTTAGGTAAGCCAATTGTAGTTCTAGATGCGGGTCATGGCGGAACTCAATCAGGAGCTGTCAGTCTCACAGGAAAGCTGGAAAAAGACTTCAATCTGGCCGTCATCCGCAAAGTACAAACGCTGTTAACGCAGGAAGCATTAGTTGACGTGGTGTTTACTCGAACTGACGATGCTACATTGGGGCTTCAGGATCGCGTGAAAATTGCGGAGGCTGCTAAAGCGAATCTCTTTATTTCAGTGCACGCGAATTCGCTAGATGTTGGATATCCAAATAGAGATAAAATAAATGGCAGTGAAACCTATTATTCTCGCAGTGATAGTCTGCCGCTTGCTCAGATTATGCATAAGCATTTATTAGCCGCTACTGGTTTTAAAGACAACGGGATTCGTACGAAAAGCCTTCATGTTACACGGGAAACCACAATGCCAGCAGTCTTGCTAGAGGTGGGATATCTTACAAATTCAGGGAATGAATCGGCGATGTATAGTGAGCAGCTTCAAGAGAAATTAGCGAGAGAAATTGTTGCCGGAATTAAGGAATATCTGGGGCTTTAAGACGTGAGGTTGGTGAGATTTCTCAATTTTTATGGAATATATTCGCAACCTTTATAGATTACCAGCGTCTAATAGAGGTCTGAGGTTGACGGAGACAGGGCACCACGATCGCCATTCACAGGCGAATACTAGATTCTTAGAGGTGAAGAATGAAGAAATTCAGTTTGATGTTGTTTTTGTTGCTCTTTGTGTTGGTTTTGCCTGAGCATGGACATGCTGCTGCCGCGAATAGCAAGATTTATCTGGACGGCAAAGAGATTACTGCAGGGCAAAAAGTACCGGTTGAAAATGTGAATGATACTATCATGGTACCGTTGAGATTGATCTCCGAGAGTCTTGGTTATACCGTGGGCTGGGATCAAAAAAGCAAAACGGTGACGATTGAACAGCAAGGTAAGGTCATCAAACTTATTGTTAATCAAAAGACAGCATCGGTTGATGACAAAACAGTACAGCTTACCACTGCGCCTGTCCTGCGGAGTGATACGACACTTGTACCTATACGGTTCATAAGTGAGCAGTTTGGTCTCACCGTCACTTGGGATAATGCAAAGAAGATCGTTTACCTTATTACCCCAGGATCCTCAAATGAAAACGGAAGTTCAGATGGAAACTCTGGAAATGGTGGATCTGAGGTTGTTCCGCCGGTAGATCCTACTAAGAATTTAACCATGATAAATGGTTTGAGCTTTAGTGAGAATCGTTTGAGCATTGCGATGGAAGGGAATTCCGAGCCAAAAGTAAGTGTAATGACAGGGCCGGATCGGTTAGTTATTGATTTTCCAAATGCCACTTTTTCAGATCTGTTTGGTACGGGACAAGTTCTTGATCCTGATCTGAATGGTAAACTGGAAGTGAAGGATTATCCTGATGTATCAGGTGTCCGGTATTCGCTTTATAGCTCCAATCCTTATACTGTACGTTTTGTAATTGATTTGAATTATCCTAAGAATTATAACATCAGCGTATCTGGAACGGATTCTAAGTTGGTTATCATTGACCTGAATGCAGAAAGTACGGATGATACTTCAACACAGCCAGGTAATGATGGCAAGAAGCTCGTAGTACTGGATGCAGGGCACGGAGCTAAAGATTCTGGTGCAGTAGGAGTAACAGGAAAATACGAAAAGAATTTTAATTTAGCTATAGTACTTAAGACAGCAGCATTGCTGAAAAAAGAAAGTAATATCGATGTCGTACTGACACGCAGTGACGATACATTCTTGGAGCTCAAGGATAGAGCGGCTATGGCTAATAATTTAAAAGCAGATCTATTCATTTCTGTACATGCCAACAGTTCCGCATCTTCTGCGGCAAGCGGGACAGAAACGTATTATCAGCGGGAAGCCAGTAAGGCCTTAGCGAAAGTAATGCATAAGTATCTTGTTGAGGCTACAGGGCTTAGTGATCGCGGTGTACGATACGGGAATTTCCATGTCATTCGTGAAACGAAAATGCCTGCTGTTCTACTTGAAGTAGGATACCTTAGCAATAAGAAGGATGAGACATTGCTCTTTACGGAAGCATTACAAAACAAAGTTGCTGCTTCAATAGTGAGTGGAATCAAGGAATATTTGGGTATAAAATAACAGACCAGTGGCAGACGAGCGCCGCAAAGTCAGCTTTCTGCTTTTATCTATAAAAAGGCAAGAAGTGGTTTTGCGGTACCTGTCTGCCCGTATTCATCTAGAGGAGGCGTTTATTAATGTTTAAACAAAAATGGACTATGGTTGGGGTTGCTGCGCTGCTTCTACTAGTGATTGCTGGCTGTGGAGATAAGCCTACTGCAGCTCCTGCTAATGGAGTGGAGCAAGATACTACAAACGTTGTAAGTGGTGCGGGAGAAAGTACCCCAGCTCCGTCTGATGATCAGGAAACCGAAGTGGCTAGCACTCCGCAACCGACAGCAGATAATACTAATGCAGAAACTCAGCCGTCTTCGAAGCCGGTAGAAAATGAGACACAAAAGCAAAGCCAGAGTATTGAAGTTTATTACACTGATTCGCAAATTATGGATTTAGTGCCTGCTAAGACTACGATTAACTACTCTGACGATGTTGAGAAATATACAGAGACGTTCAAAGCACTGCAAAGTAGTGAAAATACAGATCTTGTACCTTTATGGGGAAAAATTGAACTGAAATCATTAAAATTTGTAGAGGGTCAAATCGTAATGGATATTCACAAACCAGATGAAGCTCAGCTTGGTGCGGGTGGAGAATCCTTTGCCATTACTTCACTTGCCAAAACTTATTTTCAATTTGCGGAAGTAAAGAGTATCGAAGTTTTAGTGGATGGTGAAAAGGTAGAAAGTCTAATGGGCCATGTGGATCTATTGCATCCTATGACTAGAGATAATTCTTAATTGGTTATGCAACAAAGGAATTAGGCTTCTAGCTGACGAATTTTTAAACATACTATTTATTTGAGTCATAGAGAGGGGAATAATCTATTGTCCGCGCAAAAAAGGTCAAAACGTCCATTGAAGGCTTATTCTAATAAAGCAGTGTCGGCTGTTATGGCTGGCGTTATGGTTTTTGGTGGTGCAAGTGCAGTGTTTGCAGACACAGCTGCCACTACACCGACATCAACCACTACTCAATCTGTAGGGATTTTTAGTGATGTGAAGACAGGCTTCTGGGCTGAAAAACATATTTACAAACTCGCTTCACAAGGAATTGTGGTTGGGAATAATGGATTGTTCCGTCCAGGTGATTCTGTAACTCAGCAGGAAGCAGTGCTTATGGCCCTGCGGTTTATGAAGCTGCAGGATAAAGTGGATGCTTCTTCTGCGGTAGCATTGCCTACCGATTTTAAGGTTACGAATTATTACAAGGATTATGTTGTGTTAGCTTTTCAACAAGGATTACTCGATAAAGCAACCGAAATGGCTCCAGATAATCTGAAGACTTCTTGGGGAGAGCGTAAAGCATCCCGGGAATGGATTGCGGAGCTATTAATCCGCTCCCTTGGAAAAAGCGCAGATGCAGCAGGGGCCGCTAGTGAGCCAACTGGCTTTGCGGATGATACCAAAGTGTCTGCCAACAAACGTGGTTACATCAACGTTGCCGTTAATTTAGGCCTAGCCAATGGACTTGACGGCAATCGTTTTGATCCGCAAGGCGCTGTAACACGTGCGCAATTGGCGACTTTTTTCAGTCGCGCTGAAGCTCACAATACGGTTGAATATGACAACACAGTATCAGGAACGATCAGTCAATTAGCTGATGGGAAACTATCCGTTTATAACAACGGAAAGACTTCTACATATACCCTGGGAGCAAGCACTGCTTATTACACAAGTGCTTCTGAAAGCAGAATCAATCTAAGTGATGTCCAACCCTACACTAAGGTTACTGTGATTGGCGCGACATATAACGCGGCTTATGTTGAAGTGACTGACCCTACACAACAAGTAGAGACTCTGTCAGGAAACTTTGCCATGGTAGCTCCAGGTAATAAGCTTTGGTTAAAGTCACCAACAGGATTCACTGAATACTACTACGATGAGACTACTTCCTTTGTGGATGTAAATGGAGCTGGAATTGAACCTGCTTCGCTGGTAACAGACAGTGTAGTTTCACTGCAACGTGAAACGTACAGTGGTTCGCATAAAGTAGTAAAGGTTCAAGTAACTTCAGGGGTTGTTAACAAAACAACAACAGGCACTATTCAAAGTGTAGATCTTACTGGTAAAAGCATTACTTTCAAAAATACTGCGGGTACTGTAGAAACTTTTAAATGGGAAGATGGGACTTCATTATTCAGCTCCCAAGCATCAGTGTTAAAACCTGCAGATTTGAAGACAGGTAATGCGGTGAAATATACGATTCAAGATAATGTGATCCGCACTGTAGAAGTGACGGAAGGTGTTGAACGGACAGTTGAGGGGGTACTTACCGAGCTGACTAGTTCCACAGTTGTTTACAAAAAAGCGGACGGAAATCGTGAGGTTAAACTGCTTGGCACTAAACCGACGATTGTTATTCCGAACATGAGTGGAGCAGTAGCTGATGATCTTATTGCTGATGCAGTAGGTGGGGACAAGATTCAGGTTACCTTAAACAGCAGCGATCAAGTCACCAAAATTGAAGTGTTAAGCCGTCAAATTGAACAGTATAGTGGAGCAGCGGTTATAGACTATAATTCTAAAACACAGCTGTTGACGGTTATGGATACTAACAATAAGGCACATGTGGTTCAGTTGGATGAAAAAACAAAGCTGTCCTATGAAGGCGTACTTCCTAACTTAACTAGCATTGGGGCAAGACTGACCGAGAATCGCAAGGTGAATATAAAGGCAATCGGACAACGTGCGTTATCGTTGGAAGTTGTTACGAAGTATGAAGGAACCGTCACTTCAATCAATGTTGCCTCAAGAACTATAGTTATGAAGCTAAATGACGGACAGAGTCTGACACTGCCAACTCCACAGTTTATTGATATCTTTGGTAAAACGAATCCAACCGTAACAGATGTTCCTGTTGGCAGTTATGTGACAGCCTCGTTAACTGCAAATCAGGACCTAGTCGCTGTCCTGAAAGTAAAGTCAGTTCTTCAGGTTGAAGCTGCAACGGTTAATTCTGGAACCAACCGTTTGAGCATTAAATGGAATGGGGGAACCAGCGAGATCAATACTTATGCTATCCCGATGACCAATGAAGCTGGTGAAAGCATTAAGCTAACAGCTTTAAAAGCGGGTGATTATCTTAACGTGACCTTCGATGGGAGCACACCACTGGCTATTCAAGTAATTAAGCTTACAACAGGTCAGGTAAGTTCTGTAGATAGCGCTGGGAATAGCTTGGTTGTAAAAGATTTTGCTGGAGCAACACAGACTTTAGCGGTGAGCGGAGGAGTCAAAATCATTCGTGATGGCTCCACAACGACTGCTCTTAGCAACTTGACCACAGGTGACCGAGTAGAGATTCGTAAGGATACGGATGGATCTACAATCGTTCGTGTAATGTCTCAACTTAGTAGAACATTCTCACGCTATGAAAGTGCAACTAACTTATTGTCGACTAAGAGAGCTAATCTAAATGATAAATATCAATTCTTTGCTCCTGCTAATGTTTATATTCATCAGGGAGATTCGACTTTATCCGTGCAATCTTTGAAAGAAAATGATAATATTATAATGTATTTCAATAATGATATTTTGGTTGAAATTGTGAAACAATAGTTGCAATGGTGGATTTCTGAGTGAATCACCGTCTTGACACAGGGGGCTTTACCTGCGTCAAGACGTTTTTTTTGAAATATAAGAAAGTATAAGTATTGCTCCTATACTGTATGTCTTATATTTCTCGCTTAAACGCTTACTGTTCTTATTAGGACAATCAAGGCGTTAATACTTGAAATATAATGCCAGTATCGTATGTGTTGAAATGTATGAATCCATACGTTATAATACATACTTTGCTTATATTTCTAACATTTGAGGTGAGACGCTCGATAGAATTTTCTGAGCGTTTTTGCTCCGTGGAGGGGACACTATGAAAGCTGCAGACGTCCGCCACATTTTGGATACGATTGGAGATTTGTTTCCGGATGCACATTGCGAGCTGAATCACAGTAACGCTTTTGAATTGACAATAGCGGTGCTGCTGTCAGCCCAATGTACGGATGCAACGGTGAACAAAGTGACCGAGGACCTGTTCCAAAAGTACAAAGCCCCCATCGATTATATTTCTGTGCCGCTGGAGGAATTGGAGGGGGATATCCGGCGCATCGGCTTATATCGTAACAAAGCTAAGCATATCCAAAGCCTGTGCTCTATACTCATAGAACAGTATGGCGGAGAAGTGCCTGAGGCACATGACTTGCTTGTAACGTTGCCAGGAGTAGGTCGTAAAACCGCTAACGTAGTAGTATCCAACGCATTTGGAGTTCCTGCCATTGCTGTGGACACTCATGTGGAGCGGGTTGCTAAACGACTTGCATTGGCAGGCTGGAAAGATTCTGTGCTGGAAGTGGAGAAAAAGCTGATGAAGGCTGTGCCACGTGATGAATGGACGCTCACGCATCACCGGCTAATCTTTTTCGGACGATATCACTGTAAGGCTCAGAATCCAAAATGTCAGGTTTGTCCGCTCCTTGATGTATGTCGAGAGGGCAAAAAACGTATGAAAACGGCTGTCGTCAGGAAAGCTAAAGATCATACGCCAAAAAGTTAAAAGTTAGAGTTGAAGAAGAGGATGGGATAGAGATGAAATGCATTTCTGTATACACAGATAATTTTGAGGTATTCTCGGATATTTTTGACCGCGTAGTGGAAAGCCCGCTGGAAGAAAATGAAGAGCAAGAAGTAGAGGGCATTACGATCAGTCATTCCGGTGACGTGCCTGAGCACTATCTGGAGCGTATGTCTGTAAAACCAGAGGTTGTCGTAATGAGAGACAAATCTCGTGGATTGACTATTCTGCAGCACGGAAAAGTATTCGAAATTCTGTTGCCTGTTTTGGAAACTGCATAATTGAGAAGTGACCTGAAATGGAGTCGGCCCTTGGGGCTGGCTCCTTTTTTTATTGAATATCTTTATATTTCTACGAGAAACGACTGTTGGCTTTACAGGACGACAACGTCGCTTCTTTTTTTTATCATTTCGTAGGAGATGATAGGTTATTTTGTAAGTAGTGTGTATTTAATTTGTGTCAAACTGGTGATAAACTGTAATTATTATTTATAAAAAATGTTCCGCGCTAAAGTTCAGAAATTGCACCTATATAAGTTTTGCATAAAAAAGAGCTTAAATCAGTATTCATGAATGGATTAAGATCAGTGCATGATTAGAAGGTAACTGTGGAGGTGGAATGTCTGTGGGAGCGGAACAGGTTAGAATTCAGAGAGAAACATTAAGTGAAACAGCATCGCAGCTTTCCCGGCTGAAAGATTTAATGCGCCACTGGGGCGATGAGAGTGCTGAACGAATATATGAAGATTTACAAAATAAAGAGGGTGGGAATGAACTGACCCTTGCTTTTTGTGGGCATTTCTCGGCAGGGAAATCCAGCATGATTAATCTTTTATGCGGCAGCTCAGTGTTGCCTTCCGGACCTGTGCCGACTAGTGCCAATATTGTTTCTATTCGCAGCGGGGCTCCACGAGTGCTTATCTATCCAAGGGTTGAGGGAAGTGAAAATGAATCTACCCCTGTAGAGACAACACCAGAAAGATTACAGGAATATTGTCGAAATGGCGGAGAATATTCCGCGATTGAAGTCTGGAATGAGATTCCTCTTCTAGGGAAGCATGGTGTTCTATTGGATACGCCTGGCGTTGATTCGACGGATGATGGCCACCAGGCGGCCACTCGTTCCGCGCTGCATTTAGCTGATGTCGTCTTTTATGTTATGGATTATAACCATGTTCAGTCAGAGAATAATTTGGCTTTTGCCAAAAATCTCAGTGACTGGGGCAAACCGCTCTATCTTATTGTTAATCAGATAGACAAGCACAGAGAACAAGAAATTTCCATTGAAGAATATAAACGCCAGCTTGAAAATGCTTTTGAGCAGTGGGGGATTCATTGTGCGGGGATTCTGTTTACCTCACTCAAAATGAAAGAGCATCCACTGAATCATTGGGATAATCTGCTGAACCTTATAACAGAGCTGTTGGAGCACAGGGAACAATTGCTTCAATATAGCTTGTCACGTTCCATTCATCATACAGCAGATTCTTCGCTAACCGCGTTCCGTGAAGATCAGCAGGAGGAACGGGAAACTTTTTTAGCTGAGCTAGAGGGTGCAGAGGTTACAGTTGTGATGGATGAGCTGAAATCGTTGGATGAAGAGAAGGCACTGCTTGAGGAGCTGCCTCAGCAATCACGAGCTAGCCTGCGAAGTGATCTTGATGCCTTACTCAATAATGCTAACTTAATGCCTGCGGATGTTAGAGAGGCGGCAGGGAGCTATGTGGAGAGTGTCAGCCCAGGCTTCCGCTTAGGTTTGTTCTCTACAGCCGGACGACGGGAGAAGGAGCAAGGCAAACGACTGGATGCCTGGCAAGGATTACTGGTCCGAGAGGTTTCCGCTCAGCTGGAATGGCATCTGATTCAGCTGGTACGTCAATGGGCGGAGAATCTCGGACTGTGGGCAGAGGAGGCAGAGACGACTCTGAAGCAAGGGTTCCCGGCGGTGAGCCAGGAATGGCTGGCGGCTGCAGTTAAGCCGGGAACGGGGAATAGCGGCGAGGCGCTGCTCAATTTCTGCCGCACACTTGCGGCAGATCTGAAGAGCCAATTCCGCCGCGCTGCGCTGTTAGTTGGCGATGAGCTGCTGGCGAAGCTGCCATCGCTTATCGAGGAGCAGCGCGCGGAACTCCAGCGCCGCGAACAGGCCCTTACGCGGCAGGCGAGCGCTGCCCGCGCGCTAGCCGCCCTGGACCGCGCGGCTGACGCCCGCGCGCACGAGCTAGCGGCGCTGCTGCCGCCGCGCCGGACCCTCACCCCCGGCATCCTGCCGGAGGTGAGGGTCACCCCGCGTGCGGCTGCGCAGAGCGCCGCACCGCGGGCGACCCAGCCGCGCGAACGCGCCGCGGCTGGAAGTGCCGCCGCCGCAAGCTGGGCGGCGGGAACGGCTTCGCCGGCGGGCGGACGCCGCCGGCTCTCGGCAGCCGCTGACGCGCTGGCGGCTGCGGCAGAGCTGCTGCGCCGCGAGCCAGCGATGGCATCGGCGGCGCGCAGTCTGGCCGCACGGGCGGAGGATCTCGCCGGCGGCCGCTTTACCCTTGCGCTGTTCGGTGCGTTCAGCGCAGGCAAATCTTCCTTCGCCAACGCTTTGCTCGGCGAAGAAGTGCTGCCCGTGTCGCCACACCCTGCCACGGCCGCAGTTAACCGCATATTGGCGCCGGAAGGAGACTTCCGCCATGCCAGCGCGGTTGTAACGATGAAGAGCATGGCGGATTTCTGGGATGACATCTGCCATTCCTTCAGCGTGCTGCAGCTTGGAGAGCCGCAACAGGATACGTGGACAGCAGTACTTGCGAGCCTGCCAACACGGGGAATTCACCCCTCTGCGCTGCCGCATGCAGGATTTCTAAGAGCCGCAGCATCCGGTTGGGCTGAAGCTGAGCCGCTATTAGGAACGGTGCGGACTGTTGATTTGGATGAATATCGAAACCTAGTTGCGGAAGAGACCCGGGCTTGCTTCGTGCAAGGGATTGACCTATATTATGCCTGTCCTTTGACGGAGAGCGGGATTGTGCTCGTAGATACACCAGGAGCAGATTCACTGCATGCACGCCACACTGGCGTAACCTTTAGTTACATGAAAAATGCGGATGCGATCTGTTTTGTGACCTATTATAACCACGCCTTTTCGAAGGCGGATCGCGGCCTCTTGGCCCAGCTGGGCCGCATTAAAGATAGCTTTTCTCTCGATAAAATGTTCTTTATTATTAATGCCTCCGATCTCGCTTCAAGCGAAGAAGAACTAGATGAGGTTAAAGCACATGTCGTTCAAAATCTGCGTGCCGGAGGTTTGCGGTCTCCGAGAATCTATGCTTTGTCCAGCTTGCTTGCTCTAGAAGCTAAAATTCAACATAATCACGATCTTTATGAAACCTCCCGCTTCAATGAATTTGAGCAAGCATTATCCAGCTTTGCTGGTGATGAGCTTCCACAGCTTTCACTTAACGCAGCTGCTGAGAGCATCGCATCGGTTCGGCGCCGGGCTGAGGAATGGCAGAATCTGGCTTCCAAGGCGGCGAACGAGCGTGAAGCCGGGTTAAAAGAACTGCAGGAAAGGCGGCAGTTCGCCATGAAGCGGTTATCTCTTTTGGAGACTGAGGAACGTCCTAGCAGAGATCTTATTCATGAAAGTGAAGAACTGATCTATCATGTGTGCCAGCGGATTAGCTTCTCCTTCAACAGAAATTTTCAGGAATCTTTTCATCCCTCCTTACTGCGTGAGGATGCAGGGAATTTAAAAGCCATTTTCTCTGCCTGTGGTGCCGAACTAATGCGTACTACTCAGCGCGAGCTTGAGCAAGAGCTATGGGCAACAACGCTGCGGCTAGAGAGCACGGGACGCAGGCTTGTACATGAAGCTGCTGAAGCGGCAGCTACAGAGCTACTCTTTTCCACGGAGGAATTTCATCTTATGGAGAATGAGGAGCAGGCTTGGCCATCTCCTAAGGATCTGGAATGCCAGCTTCAGCCTGTGCAGTGGTCCGCTTTATGGGGCCATTTCAAATCCCCGCGTTATTTCTTTGAGGGAACTGGGCGGGAGTTGGTCAAAGGTGCGGCAGAGCCGCTTTTGAAAGAAGCGGTTAATCTTGCAGCGGCAGAGCAGAAGGAAAAATTAATCGCTCATTACGTCGAGAATATCAGCAGAGAATTAAAATCTGCTGCCGAAAGCCTGCAAGAAGGGCTTGCGGAGCAAGAGAAAGCGATGTTAGATCTCCTTAAAGGGGGTGAGACTGCAGATCATTGGGGCCAAATAAGCCACCAATTATCACGTCTAGAACAAACTTTCGTTGATAAAGTCGACAAAGTTCTGTGAAGTTTGTAGGAAAATGTCGAAGAACACTTGCAATCTGGCGTATGATGGATGAAAATAAAGAAGCCTGAAAATATACAATGAAACTGTTACGTTTTCTGAAATTCATAAAAACGAGACAGTCAATTTGCCGAAAGAGGTTGGAATCGACAATGTGGGGAGCTCCTTTTTCAGCTCAAAGCCGCAAGCTGTTGCTGCTGGGCAGCGGGGAACTGGGTAAGGAAGTCATAATTGAAGCTCAACGCCTTGGCGTAGAGACCGTAGCTGTAGACCGTTATACCGATGCACCGGCGATGGGTGTAGCTCATCGTTCACATGTAATTGATATGCTGGATGCAGAGGCGCTGAAAGCGCTGATTCGCTCTGAGAAACCGGATGTCATTGTTCCGGAGATTGAGGCAATTGCCACTCATGCTCTTCAAGAGCTTGAAGAAGAAGGCTTTTTCGTTGTTCCGACGGCGCGGGCGGCTCGGCTGACCATGGACAGAGAAGGGATTCGTCGTCTTGCGGCTGAAGACCTTGGACTGCCAACTGCTGATTACCGTTTTGCGGATAGTCTGGAAGAGCTGCAACAAGCTATAGCCGAGCTAGGCACTCCTTGTGTCATTAAGCCGATTATGAGTTCTTCTGGCAAGGGTCAGAGCGTATGCAAAAGCCCTGAAGATGCAGAAAACTGCTGGAACACTGCTTTGGTTGGAGCGAGAGCTAAAGGAACACGAGTTATCGTGGAGGCTTTTGTTACTTTTGAGAGCGAGATTACTCTTTTGACGGTGCGTTCTGTGTCTGGTACGGTATTTTGTCCACCTATTGGACATATTCAGAAGGATGGAGATTACGTGGAATCCTGGCAGCCTCACTTTATGAAGCCAGAGCTGCTTGAAGAAGCGCAATCTATTGCAAATGCAGTAACGGATCAGCTCGGAGGTTTCGGTATTTTTGGAGTGGAACTTTTTTTGACAGATCGAGGCGTATTGTTCAGTGAAGTGTCACCTAGACCCCATGATACGGGGATGGTCACGATGGCGACGCAGGATTTATCTCAATTTGCAGTGCATGTCAGAGCTATTCTTGGTTTTCCTGTCCAGTCAGTACAATTGCTGACACCTGGTGCCTCAGCTACGCTGAAGGCTGATGGAGAAGGACGAGCCTTTGCTGTGACCGGAATTGGTGAAGCTTTGGAACTGCCTAGGACTCAGGTTCGCGTATTTGGTAAACCGGAAGTTCGTCCTGGTCGGCGGATGGCAGTAGCGTTAAGTGCGGCGGAAGATGTGGAAATCGCGCGGACGATAGCCAAGCAGGCGGCGTCTATGCTAAAAGTGGAGGTATATGAGGATGAACAGTAGTACCATGGCACCTGTACTGGAAATTCGCAAATGCGGCTTGAATGATCTGGAGAGAGTTACAGCGCTTCTGCGGGAATTCGGCTATCCAACAACGCTAAGCGTGATGAAAGAGAGACTGGAAAGCATGGAGAACAGCAATCTCCAATGCACACTTGTAGCAGAGCTGAACAATGAAGTTGTGGGTATGATCGGCCTTAGACAGGTAAGCTCGTATTACAAACAGACAGATTGTATCACTGAGATTACTGCACTTATCGTATCAGAAGAACTCAGAGGAAACGGACTCGGTAAAAGACTTGTGGCCGCAGCAGAAGAATGGGCACGTGAGCAAGGTTGCTGTCAGCTTTTCCTTAGAAGTGGCAACCGCGTAGAACGCGCACCGGCACATGCTTTTTATCGTCATATCGGTTTCGAAAAGACAGCAGGCTATCGCTTTAACAAAGCGTTGCTATAATACTTATAGGTTACCGATCATCCCCATCCCAGCTACGGCGGGATGGTTTTTTTTGCTCTGGAACTCTTTTTTTATATGTATTTAATATATTAATACCTAAAACTATTTAAATAACTTAACCATAGATGGATTGGTTTGAATCATATACAATAAAATTTATGACATCTAAAACGTTTCCAAAGAGGGATGAGACATGTATAAGCTAGTTCTTGCTGAAGATGAAGAAGACGTTAGGGAAGGCGTTATCGGGCAGATTGACTGGGAGCGTTACGGATTTGAGATTGTCGAGCAGGCGGAGAATGGACGGGAAGCTGCGGATGCCATAGACCGTTTGCTGCCGGATGTGGTAGTTACCGATATCCAAATGCCTTTTATGAATGGACTTCAGCTGGCTGAATGGATTCGTAGTCATCATCCTAACACTAAGATTATCATTTTGACTGGGTATGATGAATTTGAATATGCTCAGAAGGCGATAAAATTGCAAATTGATGAGTATATTTTGAAACCGTTCTCTTCACAGGAATTAATTGAAGTATTGCTTAAGGTTAGAGCCACTATCGAGGCTGAAATTGCAGAAAAAGAAAATGTATTTGTACTCAGTGAGCATTACCGGAAAAGTCTGCCTGTGTTAAGGGAGCAATTTTTATCGTCCCTTATTTCGCGTAGATTGCGTACGGATGAAATTGCTGAGAAAAGCACTGAATATGGCATAAAATTAACGGGACGGTGGTTTCAGGCTTCGGTAATTAGTGTGGATTATATTCGTCCTGAGCGGGAATCTGCTGGGGGTGCAACAGGCGGGCAAATTTCTTTACGAGACACTGGTGAAAAGAATTTACAGCTATTCGCTGTGCTGAATATTGCTGAAGAAATATGCTCGAAGCATGGTTTTGGAAGGGTGTTTATTCATCGTGATGAGGTCGTATTGCTCACAATCCATGAAGAAGGGGAAGAAACTGATATCACTGGAAAGACTTTTGAGCTTCTTGAAGAAATCCGCCAGAACGTACAGCGTTTTCTGAAGCTGACGGTAACGGCAGGCTCCGGAACGGTCTGTTCATCGCCTGCTTTGTTATTTAATTCTTTTGGGGATGCCTTGCAGGCATTAGATTATCGGCTTATTCTCGGCAATAACCGGGTGATCTGGATTGAGGACGTTGAGTCACGTTCCAGCACACTGCTAACCTATGATGAACTAACCCAGCAATCCTTAATCCGGACGATTAAACTAGGTACGGTGCAAGAACTCAAAGAGGTTGTTGAGGAGTTATTTGCCGGTCTTGACGCAGAGCAGGTGTCTACACAGGATTATCAGATTTTTTTGCTGGAGATTTTTACATCTATCCTGCGAGTGGCTAAAGAATCCGGCAGTGAAGCTGCAAAGTATATTGGTTCTGGCATTTCGTCGCTAACTGCCATCAATAAATTTAATAGTATGGCCGAAGCCAAGCAATGGATTATTGCAGTCTGTAGCGGTTTAATGGATACGATTGCATTAGAACGTCAATCTTCCTATAAGCTGCTTATTGATGAAGCTAAAGAATATATACGCAGCCACTATGTTGAATCTGATATTTCCATCGGCAAGGTTTGTCAGCATTTACATATAAGTACCGGCTATTTTAGCAGTATTTTTAAGAAGGAAATGAAAATGACGTTCGTTAGTTATCTTTTGCAAATTAGGTTAGAGGCAGCCAAGGAACTTTTGCGGTCCACGGAGCTGAGGGCTTTTGAAATCGCAGAAAAAATAGGTTTTGCCGATCCTAACTATTTCAGCTTTTGTTTCCGCAAAAAATATGGCCAATCTCCTAAAGAGTATAAAAACAGCTCCAGAGGAGGGTAAAGATGCTGAAGGATAAACCTTATTCCTTTCCTCTAAGACCGCAGCATCCCAAAGGCGGAAAACGTCGGTTGTCCTCCAAGCTCCGAAGCATTCAAGTTACGATTACACTCACTTTTACATCTGTTGCCGTGCTGGTAGCTGTCGTTGTCAGCCTTATGCTGTACAACAAGTTTGCCAAGACCGCAGAAGAGAATGCCAATATGAATATGCAGCAGATCATTGAGCAAGTGAATTACAATCTGGGTCTTTATGTTAAGGGAATGCGCAATATTTTTGAGACAGCGGAGGAGCAGATTACGAATAGCCCTTCCGTGGATTCCGCTTTATTGACGGAAAGAATGGCTATGCTAATGGGGAGCAGAGAGGATCTGGTCTCGGCGGCTGTTTTTACACCACAGGGGAAATATGTCGTGGGAACACCCGGTCAGAAGCTGCGCAGCAACACACAGCTGGAGACTCAGAGCTGGTTTACGACGGCGCAAAGAACATCAGAGCTCTCCTATTCCGCACCTCATATTCAGAATTTGTTCAAAGGTCAATATATCTGGGTCGTGTCTATCAGCAAATTAATTCAATATAAGGAGAACGGAGTCTTAAAAACCGGGATCCTGCTGATGGATTTTAACTTTCGAACCATTGATGAGCTGAGCAAGCAGGTTAAGCTTGGCAAAAGAGGATACGCTTACATCCTCGATCAGCTAGGAAATATTGTGTACCATCCCCAGCAGCAGCTGATTTACGCTGGCTTAAAATATGAGAATGTGGAGCCAGTACTGGAATATGCTTTTCGTAGTTATTTGGATGAGTCTACGGGTGAAAAACGTTTTATCACCGTAAGAACACTGGAACAGACAGGCTGGAAGATCGTGGGCGTGGCTTATTACGATGAGATTGTAACCACCAAACGCGATCTAAACACTTTTTTATCCTGGTTTTTAGCGGTAGTCATTTTATGCGTAATTATTGTATCCGTCTTTTTATCTGCACGTATTGCCCGCCCTATCCGCAAGCTGGAACGGACGCTTCAGCAGGTGGGCGAAGGGGATCTCAACACCCGAATAGATGTCAGTGGGGCGTATGAGGTGGAACAGCTGTCCAAACGGTTTAACCTTATGCTGCAACGTATCCGCCAACTGATGGATCAGATTATTTATGAACAGGAAACCAAACGTAAAGGTGAGCTTGAAGTACTGCAATCCCAGATCAATCCGCACTTTCTGTACAATACCTTGAATTCTGTGATCCGGCTCGCTGAACGCGGCAAGACTGAGGAGGTAGTCACGATGATTCAGTCCTTATCGAAGTTTTTCCGGATTAGCCTTAGTAAAGGGAATAATATGATTACCGTGCAGGAAGAGCTTGATCATGTTCGTCATTACCTTGTGATTCAGAGCTTTCGGTTCAAAAATAAGTTCCGCTACGAGATCGAGGCTCAGGATGAAGTGCTGCAGTGTCAGACTATTAAGCTAATTTTACAACCTATTGTGGAGAATGCCCTGTATCACGGGATTGAAATGATGCCTGATGAAGGTTTTATTTCGATCCAAGCGGAGCTGAAGGATGATCTTGTCATCATCCGCATTCGTGATAATGGACTGGGAATGTCCGAGGAGACTATGAAGGTTCTTTTGACTGGCGGCAGTAAGAGTATGCATGGCTCCGGGGTAGGCGTTAGAAATGTAAACGAGCGTATTGAGCTGTATTATGGGCGTGATTATGGTCTTTCTTTTGAAAGTGAAATTGAAGAAGGCACTACGGTTACTCTTATCTTCCCGGCACTCGCAGCAGGCGAGGGCAATCCTGGACATGAGGAGGATGAGACATCGGTATGAGAATCGTTCGTTTTTGGCTAACCCTGCTGGTATGTGTGGTGTTATGGACAACTATCACCTCTTGTTTTAATTCGGCACCTAATTATATCAACACGAACAAAACCCGCAATATTCATCTTATTGTAAAAATGAACAAAGGTGACTATTGGAATACAGTTAGATTGGGTGCAGAAGCCGCGGCACAGGAATTTAATGTGAAACTAACGTTCAAAGCTCCGAATGCTGAGAGTGATATTGCGGAACAGGTCAGAATGGTTGAGGACTCCATTAAAGAAAAAGCGGACGTTATTATTTTAGCTGCCAGTAGCTATATGGGACTTGCACAAGTGGTTGATCGGGCGGCATATTCCAAGATTCCCGTATTGTCTGTGGATGCAGAAGTCGGTTCGGCCAGAGTAAGAGCCTATGTGGGTTCAAACGGTTATGAAGCGGGACAAAAGTCTGCAGAAAGACTCATTCAGCTGCTAAATGGATACGGGGAGGTCGGCATCATTAACTTCACAAATTCATCTTTGGGGGCGGAGCAGGAGTCTTCAAACGGCATTGAATATGGTGCTAGGGACGCGGAGGAGCGGGAAAAGGGATTTTTAAATTACGCTGCCCGATATCCGAACATACAGGTAGTAGAGATTTCTTATACCACTTCGAGTATTAGTGATGCTGAAGAGCTGACACGGTTAATGCTGCTGAAACATCCAAATCTTCGCGGGATCGCCAGCTTGAATGAGACAGCTTCACAGGGGGCGGCAAAAGCTATCCAGAGCCGAGGGCTGCATAATATTAAAATGGTTGCGTTCGACAGCTCCCCGTCAATGATGGAGTTGCTGCAGGAGGGTACGGTTCAAGCGACCGTAATCCAAAATCCTTTTAGTAACGGGTATTTAGCCGTAAAACATGCCGTTGAGGTAATCGAAGGAATGGATGTTCCTGAACGTGTCGATACGGGCACTAAACTCATTGATTTGGACAATATGCTGTGGCCTGAGAATCAGAAATTGTTATTTCCCTTCGTCAGATAGTGGACGGTTTATTTTTGAAAAGACGAATGCCATCCTTAAAATGGGAGGTATTCGTTTTTTGGGTTCAGTAGAATTTTTATAAAAGTGAGTAGGATTTTATATTCGAAACCGTTTTCACCTAAGGCATAATATGGATGTGCCCGAGAGAATTCAGGGTTAAACCAAAAAAAAGAAGTATAAACAGGAGGTCAATGAATAATGAAAAAAATCACTTCCGTTCTTTTAGCAAGCGCAATACTGGGTGCCGCCCTGGCAGGCTGTGGCAATAGCAACAATAATGCAGACAGTGGTAAAGCTACCAACGCTCCAAAAACTGAAAATGCGGGCTCTTCCACTGAAACGCCAAAAGTAGGGGTAGCCATTTACAAATTTGACGATACCTTCATGACAGGTGTTCGTAACGCAATCGACACTGCTGCCAAAGGCATTGCTACTGTAGATATCGTAGATAGCCAAAATTCTCAACCCACACAAAATGACAAAGTTGACTTGTTCATCACCAAAAAATATAAAGGCATGCTGATCAATCCGGTTGACCGTACTGCGGCTGGCGTTATTATCGAAAAAGCAAAAGCGGCAAATATTCCGGTGGTTTTCCTGAACCGCGAGCCGCTGCCAGAAGATATGAAGAAATGGGATAAGGTTTATTATGTAGGCGCTAAAGCGGAAGAATCCGGAACTATGTCCGGTCAACTGATCGTGGACTACTGGAAGGCACATCCTGAAGCGGATAAAAACGGCGACGGTGTCCTTCAATACGTAATGCTAAAAGGCGAACCGGGGCACCAAGACGCTGAGCTTCGTACTACTTACTCCATCCAAGCAATTGAAGATGCCGGCATCAAGGTAGAAAAGCTGGCTGAAGATACTGCGATGTGGGACCGCGTAAAAGGGCAAGAAAAAATGGCAGCGTTCCTTGGCTCCCATGGCGACAAAATTGAAGCTGTGCTTGCGAACAACGACGATATGGCTCTCGGTGCAATCGAAGCACTGAAAGCTTCAGGTTACTTCACGGGTGATAAATTCATGCCTGTAGTAGGTGTAGATGCTACTGCTCCTGCGATTCAAGCGCTACAAGATGGAACGATGCTTGGTACCGTGCTGAATGATGCGAACAACCAAGGTAAAGCTGCGATCACAGTTGCTGCTCTGCTTGCTAAAGGAGAAACACCTACAAAAGATAACGTAGGCTTTGATATCACAGACAACCAATACGTGTGGATTTCCTATAAAAAGATCACCAAAGACAATATCGATGACGCCAAATAATAACGCTCTAATCTAGATGGAATTCATGATCATATGGCAGCAACGGGGAGCGGATATTCGCTCCTCGGATTTCTTTCAGGCAGGGAACAGGATGAAACCGCTGTGCCTCTCATGAAAAAAGAAAAAAGCGTAGGGGGCGTAACAACATGGAAAAAGCTGAGTTTTTGCTAGAAATGAATGACATTACTAAAGAATTCCCCGGCGTCAAAGCGCTGGATGCAGTTAGTTTAAAGGTCAGACCAGGTTCGGTGCATGCCCTTATGGGCGAGAATGGTGCGGGTAAGTCCACTTTAATGAAATGTCTCTTTGGTATTTATTCACCGGATGCCGGTGAGATTTTTTTGGAGGGTGAGAAGACCTCTATCGGAAGCTCAAATGACGCTTTGAAAAATGGGATCTCCATGATTCACCAAGAGCTGCATCCCGTGCCGTTCCGAAGTGTGATGGAGAATATCTGGTTAGGACGTTTCCCAACCAAAGGGATTGGACCTTTCCAGTTTATTGACCATAAGAAAATGTACACTGACACGGAGAATTTGTTTAAAGATCTGGATATCGATCTGAATCCCGAGACATTAGTGGGTAAGCTGTCTGTATCCAAAATCCAATCCATTGAAATTGCGAAGGCTGTCTCTTTTCACTCCCGCGTTATTGTAATGGATGAACCTACTTCCTCCCTGACCAGTGTGGAGGTGGAGCATTTATTTCGAATCATACGGGACCTTAGGAGTAGAGGCGTAGCTATTATTTATATATCTCACAAAATGGAAGAGATTCTCGAAATTTCTGACGAGGTTACCATTATGCGGGATGGTAAAAAAATCGGAACCTGGCCAGCGGTGGAATTGACTACAGATCTTATTATTTCCAAAATGGTCGGCCGTGACTTGACCAATCGATTCCCAGAACGCTTTAACGTGCCTGGCGAAGTATATATGAAGGTGGAAGGATTAACCTCCCCTGAAGAAAGATCGTTTAAAGATGTTTCTTTTGAATTAAGACGAGGTGAGGTTTTAGGGATTGGTGGTCTGGTAGGCGCTCAGAGAACAGAGGTTATTGAGGCATTATTCGGCCTGAGGGCTATCAAATCGGGGACGATTTCTATCGATGGTAAGCGCATTCATATCCAATCTCCCAAGGATGCTAAGAAACACGGAATGGCTTTGCTTACGGAGGAACGGCGTGTCACTGGTATTTTTCCAGTCTTGTCTGTTCATGAAAATGGCGCAATCGCTAATCTGCATCGATACCAGAAACTACTACTTCTACTAGATGGAAAAAAGAAAAAAGAAGAAGTCGATAAAATGATTGAAAAATTACGGACCAAAACTCCAACAACCAAAACGCTGATCATGAATCTTTCTGGTGGTAATCAGCAAAAAGTGCTGCTCGCCAGATGGCTTCTAACCGAGCCCGAAATCCTGCTTCTGGACGAGCCGACTCGCGGTATCGACGTAGGGGCTAAATTCGAGATTTATTCGATTATTGCCGACTTGGCGCAGCAAGGGAAAAGCATCATTATGATCTCCTCAGAAATGCCGGAGCTGCTCGGAATGTCTGACCGTGTGATGGTCATGTCGGAGGGTAGGCTTACCGGAATACTAGAAGGCGAGCAAGCTACGGAAACCGAAGTTATGCGGCTCGCTGCACAGCATTAGGATAGGATTTCAATGATAGTTTTGCTGGGCGAAACTAGATTTGGTTTACGAAGAGAAGTACTCTTCGCGTAACTTTAAGGAGGAACACTACTAATGAACGCTAAAAGAGCCCAATCTTTTATTACTCAAAATGCTATTTATATTGTCTTGGTAATTCTAATTATGGGTATTGCCTTATATGAGCCGGCCTTTATCTCTGTAAATACTTTACGGGACATTCTAATTCAGTCGTCAACACGGATTATCATCGCGCTTGGTGTTGCCTTCATCCTTATCACAGCTGGGACGGACTTGTCTGCTGGACGTGTGGTTGGTTTTACAGCGGTAATCTCTGCTTCGATGCTGCAAATTCCGGATTATTCCCGGCGCTTTTTTCCTGATCTGCCGCAGGTGCAAGTGTGGCTTCCGATCCTTATAGCTATTATCGCTGGCCTTCTCTGCGGACTCGTCAATGGTATTGTCGTCTCCAAGCTGAACGTCCCGCCGTTTATCGCAACACTGGGTACGATGGTTATCGTCTACGGCTTGAATTCCTTGTACTTTGACATGGACCCCAACCAATCACAGCCGATTGGCGGTCTGCGTCCAGATTTCACTACAATCGGTTCCGGGTTTATCGGCAAGGGGCAATATTCAATCCCGTATATCGTGCTGATAGCCTTGGGTGTCGCCGCCATCGTATGGGTGGTGTTCAATAAAACTAAGCTGGGCAAGAACATGTACGCTATCGGCGGTAACATGCAGGCAGCTAAAGTATCTGGCATCGATGTTTCCAAGAACTTGATCTACATCTATGCGATTGCTGGAGCCCTTTATGGTTTGGCGGGTGTGCTGGAGGCTGCCAGAACAGGTGGCGCAACCAATAACTATGGTAACATGTATGAGCTCGATGCGATTGCTGCTTGCGTCGTGGGCGGGGTGTCCACAACCGGTGGTATCGGAACAGTGCCAGGTGTTCTGGTCGGTGTTATTATCTTTACCTTAATCAACTACGGCCTGACCTTTATCGGCATCAGCCCTTACTATCAGTTGATTATCAAAGGTCTGATCATCATCGCCGCGGTCGCATTTGATATGCGGAAATATTCTTCGAAGAAGTAGTTGTGTGGGGGATGTGTGGTGATTATAGCGTTTGCTATTTATGGCAAACGCTTTTTGGTTTGTCCATTTCGCTTGCGGATATAAGCAACTCGTAAGAATCAGTTCATAAGTACCAATTCATAAGTACCAATTCATAAGTACTGAACGTCGCCCCCTTGCTCCTCGCATAGGAAAACTACGCACGAGCACGAAAACTACCCACTAAAATGCCACCACGACCAAATAGTGTCACCACCACTAACACACAGATCATCAATGGCTACTACCAACATGAAACAAATACACCACTAAAACTACCCGCCAAAATGCCACCACGACTAAACAGCGCCAGCAACACTAACATCAACATTACTTACCACCACCAACTTCAATCAACATTGCCACCCCTGCTCCATCAAATCTAATATTGCACCAATAGGACTTACTCCACCCGATAGTTACACCATCACCGCCACGGAACATCTACAGCATCATTACCATCACCAATTAATATCATCAATACAAACACGGCTATTAAGCTCCACTCAACATCATCAGGATCAACACCGCTATCACCGCCACAAATCAATATCAGCAGCAATAACACTACCATCGCCATCAGGAGCACCACGAAAACACATCATATTCATCATAGCTCACCAACAATATCAACAAACTAATATTAGTAACAGAACAGAAGCACCATGAGTGAAAGAACGGTATAAATCCCGTAGAATTGGCTGAAACGAGCTATGTGTGGCGAATGAACGGTATAAATCCCGTAGAACTAGCCGACCTGAGCTATGTGAGGTGAAAGAACGGTATAAATCCCGTAGAATTGGCTGTAACGAGCTACGTGGGGCGAAAGAACGGTATAAATCCCGTAGAATTGGCTGAAACGAGCTACGTGGGGCGAAAGAACGGTATAAATCCCGTAGAATTGGCTGAAACGAGCTATGTGTGGCGAAAGAACAGTATAAATCCCGTAGAACTAGCGACCTGAGCTATGTGAGGAGAAAGAACGGTATAAATCCCGCAGAATTAGCTGAAATGAGCTAACGTGAAAGAATGAGAGGCAAAAATGCCTTAGAATACGCCGAACCGAGCGACGGAGGAGGAAAGAGAGGCATTAATGCCCTAAAGTACGCCGAAACGAGCTACAGTGGAGGAAAGAGAGGCATTAATGCTCTAAAGTACGCCAAAACGAGCTACAGTGGAGGAAAGAGAGGCAAAAATGCCCTAGAATTCGCCGAAACGAGCAACTATGGAGGAAACACGGTATTTTTATCCTAGAATGCTCCTCTCCCCCTAACCCCAAAGATCAAAAAGCACATAAACCAACGTTCTCCCATATTCTATAGGCAAATGCCTTTATTAAAGGGGAGCGACTGGATGTTAAGGATTAGGTTGAATGAGCTGGGGAAAGGGAATGACAATGGTCTGATACAGGCGGATGTATGGAAATGGGATGGCATTGGCTGGAACGAATATATTACTCAGCAGGATGAGGATTTCATACGCACGGAAGAGGAGTTATTCGTCACGATTCCGGCAGAAGCGGGATTATATCGTGTAGATTACTCTAATAAGCCTTTTGAGGTGCCATACTTATTGCCGGAGTGGGTGGGGGACGATCTGCGGACCACGGGTCTGCATCCGGCGCCGTTTAATCTCAAAGAGGGCACACTTTGGGGATATATTAATGACGAGGGCCGTGTTCAGATTGAACCCCGGTACGAATATGCTGAGGATTTTCAGAAGAACGGTCTTGCCGTAGTTCAGCGAAAAAATAGCAGCGGGCTCATTGACAGCACTGGAAGAGAACGAGTGAAGCCGATCTATTCATTTATTGCGCCTTTTTCGGAAGAGCGCGCCGTAGTGTCGGATGCCAAGGGGTACACTTTTATTGATGAAAAAGGCAAAGAAGTGACGTCCGCCCGGTATGATTATTTGAACTCATTACATGAGGGGCGTGCACTATTTTCAAAACAAAATACGACCGGCGGCCAATCGCAATATGGATATGTGGACGCGCAAGGCAAAGAGGTGCTGCCCGCGATTTATGTAGATGCCAATGATTTTATGAACGGCGTGGCTTTGGTTAAAATCAAAGAAGGAGAGTATGCGCTCATCGATCCGGATGGGAACATTCTGCATACGTATAACCATCCTTTCGTTGGAAGTCCGGGAGAAGGTTTACTAGCCTATCAAGCGACTGAAAACGGTAAATATGGCTATTTAAATACGGATGGTTCTGTAGCCATTCAACCGCAATTCACCTCTGCTTTACCTTTTTCAGAGGGACGTGCGGTGGTGAATACCGCTGAGAATTATGGCAACGCCTACGGGCTGATTGATAAACAAGGGAAAATGATCATCCCGGCAAAATATTATGAAGTATTGCAGCTAGGTGAAGGCAGAGTAGCCATAGGAACGCCTGTATTCCCCAGCCAGCCTTATCGCGGATCACGTTACGTAATTGCAGATGCGGAAACGGGAGCGGTCCTGAGCAATCACACCCTGCTTGGCGTGAACAATTATCAGGAAGGCTTGGCGTCTGTATTTGATGCTAAAGATACCTATTTTATCGATAGAAGTGGAAAAAAGGCAGCCCAGCCTCCAGTTATTCCAGGTGCAGGAACACTCACCCTTAGCGGACGTTTGATAAGAGCAGGTGTAGATCAACGCACATCTTATTATGATCGGCAGGGAAAGCAGGTTTGGCGCCAAAATGGAGTCATTCCGCTGAGACCTCCCTATTCCGTAGTGGAGAAGAAATACAAACCGAACAGGGATTATCTGGTGTATTATCCGGTCGTTGAGGGGATTGCAAGTGCGGAAGTTTCGCGAGAGGTTAACGATAAGTTGCGCAAGCTATCCCTTGCTGAAGACGTTGGGAGTGGAGGGGTTTCCCAGGACTTTAGTTATAATGGTGATTTTTCAGTCTCTTTCTTCCGTAAAAACCTGTTGGTGCTGGAGCTGACCGGTTATCGTTTTCCTTTTGGAGCAGCACATGGAATGCCTACCAAAATCTATCCGCATATTAATTTGCGCAGCGGCAGGTTCTATAAGCTGGGGGATTTGTTCAAGCCGGGCAGCAGATATGTGGAGAAGCTCAGTAAAATTGTGGGCAAACAGATCGAGAACGATCCACAATATTCATATGTTTTTCCGGATACGTATAAAGGAATTACCTCGGATCAGCCCTTCTTTGTAGATAATGAAGCGTTGTATCTATATTTCGCACCTTATGAGATCGCTCCGTATTCTGCAGGTTTTCCAACCTTCCGGATTCCTTATGCGGAAATCATGGGATTGATCTCTACGGAGGGCGAGTTCTGGCAATCGTTTCATTAATCGTCAGGTATCCATAGGTTTGCTGAAGTTGCCGTCCTTTCGGGGAGGGCGACTTTTTTCGCTTTTTTTCGCTTTTTTTTCGCGAATAACAGATAAAATGGTATTTTTAGGCAGGGAAACAGCGAAAGAAAGCGAATGTATCTAGGAATCGGAAATCTTACAGTCAAGACTATTATATGTAAAAAATTAGAAGCGCACATTTGAGAGATTTATGCTACAATGACTGAGGAACAAATTACAACTTTGTAACATTTGTAGATGGTCACTCTAGGCAGAAGCATATATTACACGCAAGAAAAAAGGAGATGGCAGATTGAAGAACAAGACATTAAAAGCAATCATCGGTGGTAGCGTGGCAGCTGTTATGGCACTTAGTATTTCTCTTCCATTGGAAGCAAATGCGGCATCGAATGAATCGACAGTAACAATAAAAGGCACAAGTTATGAGCAAATATTACAATATTTTAAACAAGCTAATCTTGAGGGATTCCCTTTTTCGAATAGCACAATCGTGGTAACTAAGCCGCAAACTGGAACAGTACCAAACAAAGACAACACGACCACAACTACAACTACAACTACAACTACAACTACAACTACAAAACCGGTTACAAAGCCAGCAGACACAACTACTGTAACTAAGCCAACAGATAATACAACTACAACAGGTGCTGTGAGCAATAAAGGAACCTATGTTCAGCAAATCGTAACGCTGGTAAACAAAGAACGTGCAGCAGCTGGTTTGTCACCTGTAGCTGGATTGGACAGCCTGCACAAAGTTGCCGCTACAAAAGCTACAGATATGCGTTCGAATAACTATTTCTCACATACTTCACCTACGTATGGTTCACCTTTTGATATGATGAAATCCTTTGGCATCACTTATAAAGCCGCAGGTGAGAACATCGCAATGGGACAAAAAACACCAGAAGAAGTAATGAAGGCATGGATGAATAGCCCAGGTCACCGCGCTAATATTTTGAATGCTAACTTCAATTATATCGGTGTAGGTTATGATAATAATTACTGGGTTCAAGAGTTTATTGGTAAATAATACGAGTAGATGCTTCAGGAAGAAATCGTTCTCCGATGTAAGTCGGGGAGCGGTTTTTTTTGTGTGGTGAAGATTAAAAATGCAACAAAAAAAGAAGCAAGGAATTTGTCCTTACTTCTTCTGTCTAGCTCTATGGGTTATGCAGGGGTCGAACCTGCGACCTGCCGATTAAGAGTCGGCTGCTCTACCAGCTAAGCTAATAACCCGTAATGTCTAAAGAGTCAACGGTGAATATTATATAATGGCATTAATTAAAAAGCCAGTATTTTTTTATTTTCAAAAAAGTCCACACTCGTTCCTCGGCAAAAACACTGTAGCAGCGGGATTTTTTTCTTTGCTAGACATTTGCAAAACTTGTATGGAAGAATTATGTTTATGTAACATAGTTAAGATCTTTGTAAATTGTGGAACAATACATAATAGAACGGCATACGGAGGGATAGCTTTGAAGGATTCGAAATGGACATGGCGCAGCGTCAGCTTGATTTCCATAGTAACAACTATAGTTTTGATGGTTGGTTTAGTTTATGCGGTTAAAGATATTATCTATCCGGTCGGAGAGGTTACCGAGAGCAGCTTGCCTCAGCAAACAGCCGCACCGGTGACGGAGACTGTCAAGCTCCTCAAAATTGTTGCGCTCGGGGATTCGCTTACCAAGGGGACCGGTGATAACACCGGAGAAGGGTTTGTTAAGCGTACGGTTACTGGTTTATCCGCAAAAGGTGTCACAGTAGACTTTTTAGGCAATATGGGGATTAACGGGTTGACTACTGCGGGGCTGTTAAGCAAACTGAACGAAGATGGTGTGGAGTATGCCTTGCGCATGTCGAATGTTGTTCTGCTATCCGTCGGAGGAAATGATCTGTTTAAGGATTCGGATATTCTTGAGAATAATGGGGCGCAACAGGGCAACACAACTTCATCAACCTCTGGGCAGGAGCTGACTCCAGAGTCTTTATTAGCCGCTCTGCCAGAAGCAGCAGCTAGACTGGAGAAGATTCTCGATAAAATCTCACAGATCAATCCGAATGCGCAAGTTTACTATATGGGGCTGTATAATCCCTTTGGCGATATTCCAGAATTACTGGCACCAGGCAATCAAGCGGTAACGAAGTGGAATAATACGGCAATGGATATTATTAATGAGCATAGCAACATGACCTTGGTTCCTACGTTTGACTTGTTTAACAGACATTTGGACAAGTATCTATCCACCGATCATTTTCATCCTAATGGTGATGGCTATCAGCGAATCGGAGAACGGTTCATACAGGCTGTGCAGTAGTATATAGGTGAGTGTTAAATTTTGCAGTAAGATCATGTAGGTAAATGCCCTTTGAGCAAGTACAAACCGAGAAAATGACAGTCACAAGGAGCTAAATTAAATATGACAAAAGCGAATAGTGAAGACTCCGGCACAGTCGTCTTGTCTGTGGACGGGGTACGTAAAAAAATAGGACGAAAATGGATTATAGATGATGTCACTTTCGATGTGAGAAAAGGGGAGATTTTCGGCTTTCTCGGGCCTAATGGGGCTGGGAAGACGACCACGATCCGCATGCTTGTGGATTTGATTCGACCTACTGAGGGCAAGATTACAGTATGTGGGTACAATGTGAACCGAAATCCGGAAAAAGCATTGCAATATGTAGGCTCTATCGTTGAGAATCCTGAGGTATATACCTATTTGACCGGGTGGGAGAATTTGCAGCATTTTGCCCGGATGCAGCCTGGCGTAGACAATGAACGTATTAGCGAAGTGGTAGATATTGTTCGATTAGATCAGCGGATACATGATAAGGTAAGTACATACTCGCTTGGGATGAGACAACGATTAGGCATTGCGCAGGCGCTGTTGGGACGTCCACGGCTGCTTATTTTGGACGAGCCGACGAATGGACTTGACCCTAAAGGCATTAAAGAGCTGCGAGAATTCATTCGCAAGCTGGCGGATGAAGGGCTGGCGGTGTTCGTATCGAGCCATCTGCTTAGTGAAATTCAGCTTCTTTGCGACCGTGTAGCGATTATTAGTAAAGGGCGTGTATTGGCAGTAGGTGCGGTAGATGAGCTGATCGCTCGTAATTCGCCGTATGTACTTTGGGAGCTGGAGCCTTTTGCTGAGGCCCGGGAAATGCTGGCTGATCGTTCAGATATTCAAATTCAGAAACTGGAAGACGTCACATTAGATGACTCAATTATTGCCGGGATGGGCCCCAATTCTTTAATAACGATCATGGATCAGGATCTGATCCCCGAGATTGTGGCCGTAATGGTTACTGCTGAAATTGAGGTGAGAGCTGTGCATAAAATTAATCCGACACTGGAACAGCTATTCTTGAAACTAACGGAGGGTGAGAATGTTGAGTAACTTGCTTCCGCTAATCCGTAATGAGTGCTTGAAGATTATAAAAAAGAAACGGTTTTATGTTATACTGCTGATTCTGATTGTACTGGTGCCTATGTTCACCTATGCACAGATGCGTTCAGCCGAACGGAGTCGGGAGAAATTTAAATCCGATTGGCGGCTTGAGATCCAGCAGCAGATTATCGATAATCAAAATTCACTGGGCAGTGACCGGATTCCAGAGGAATGGAAGACTTATCGGCGAATATTTGTACAACAGCTTCAGTATTATCTTCACCATGACGTTAATCCGAATGAACCTAGCGGGGTTACCTTTACCCGAGAATTTATGGATAATTCGGTTACATTATTTATTCCATTGCTCATTATGGCGGTGGCCTCAGATTTGGTCTCGGCCGAAAGGACAACTGGAACTATCAAAATGCTGTTGACTAGGCCGGTCAAGCGTTGGAAGGTGCTTTTTAGCAAAATGACAGCACTGCTAATGTTTGTCTCGCTTATCGTACTTTCCACATTTGCAATCAGTTACTTTATCTCTGGTCTCGCCTTTGGTTTTAAAGGTTTTAATATTCCTGTTTTTACAGGCTTTAAAATCAGTGGTGATTCGCTAGATATGTCTACTGTACATGCAGTGCCCCAGTGGAAATATATGCTTATGCAAGGTGGTTTGATTTGGTTCGTCAGCGTAGTGGTTGCACTGCTCGCGTTCATGATCTCGGTGCTTGTTCGCAGTACTGCGGCGAGTATAGTAGTTATGATGGCAGCGCTGATTGCAGGTAGTATACTGACCAATATGGCCTCTGCCTGGACAACAGCAAAATATTTATTTATGGTAAATCTTGGACTGACCAGCTATTTGTCTGGTACTCCCGCCCCCATTGAAGGGATGTCCTTGTCATTTTCCATGGCTGTGCTGGCTGTATGGGGGGCCGCTTCGGTGATCATTTCATTCGCCGTCTTTACGAAAAGGGATATTTTGAATTAGAATGAACAAAGTGACCAAAACGTTTGTTTGCATTTCTTAGAAATATAGGAGAGTATAATTTCACGTTATATTCTATCCTTAGGTTTTTGGCAGTAACGGATACCGTTCTTAACATAAAGGACGGCCAAGCCGTTTCTTCTTAGTATAGAGAAAAGAAGGAGGAGCATGAATGCTCGAACAGATCGATATGTTTGCTGAAGTTTCTAATAACGGCGAGAATGGCCGTACTGGATACGATGCTGACGACATTCAAGTGCTCGAAGGTCTGGTTGCAGTACGCAAACGACCTGGCATGTATATCGGCAGTACGAGTTCTTCAGGACTACATCATTTAGTATGGGAAATCGTAGATAATGCCGTAGATGAGCATTTAGCCAAGTATTGTACAAAGATTGACATACTGCTTCGCAAGGATGGCTCGGTAACCGTTAGCGATAATGGACGGGGGATCCCAACTGGAATGCATAAGACAGGGGTACCTACCCCGCAAGTTGTATTTACAATTTTGCATGCGGGCGGTAAGTTCGGTGGATCGGGTTATAAAAAATCAGGCGGTTTGCATGGCGTAGGGGCTTCTGTCACAAACGCTTTGTCTGAATGGCTCGAAGTAGAGATTTATCGTGAGGGCAAAATCCATCGGCAGCGGTTTGAGTACTGGGTGGACAAGAAGGGCAAGGAGCATGTTGGCGAACCTGTAACTGGTCTTGAAGTTCTGGGTAACACCAATAAAACGGGTTCGAAAATTACTTTCAAGCCAGATATTCGTGTCTTCCCAAATGGAATTGCTCTGAATTATGACACGCTGGCAGAGCGGGTTCAGGAGATTGCTTTTCTGAATTCCGGTTTGCGTATTACACTGCAAGATGAGCGGAGCAACCGTCAGGATGAGTTCTTTTATGAAGGTGGAGCCAGTCAATTTGTGCAGTTCCTCAACGAAGGTAAGGATGTTCTCCATGATGTTATCCATTTCAGTGCAGAAAAGGATGATATCGAGGTAGAAGTAGCTCTGCAATACAACGGAGGCTACACAGAAACCTTGGCTTCCTTCGTAAACTCCATTCCAACTCGCAGCGGGGGCACACATGAGACCGGCTTTAAAACTGCGTACACTCGTGTATTAAATGAATATGCCCGCCGCACGCAATTGCTTAAAGAAAAAGATAAAAACCTGGAAGGTAATGATCTGCGGGAAGGCATGATGGCTGTTATCAGTGTAAAAATGTCCGAGGTTGAATTTGTTGGACAGACGAAGGATCAGCTTGGCAGTGCTTCCGCCCGTAGTGCAGTAGATTATATCGTTTCTGAAAATATGGCGCGTTTCTTGGAAGAAAATCCACAAGTTGCGCAGAGCCTTCTGAAGAAATCGATTCAAGCGTCGAAAGCGCGGGAAGCGGCACGTAAAGCCCGCGATGAGATCCGCACAGGCAAGAAACGCAGCGAAAGCTCGAATCTTGGCGGTAAGCTGTCTCCTGCACAATCAAAGGACGTTACACGTACGGAGCTGTTTATCGTGGAAGGTGATTCCGCCGGTGGTTCAGCTAAGCAAGGCCGTGACTCTAAGATTCAAGCGATATTGCCGCTAAAAGGTAAACCGATGAATCCGGAGAAAGCTAAGCTGCTGGACATCCTGAAGAACGACGAGTATAAAGCAATTATTTCTACAATAGGTGCTGGAATTGGTCCGGATTTCACCGTCGAAGACAGCAATTATTCTAAAATTATCATTATGACCGATGCCGATACCGATGGAGCGCATATTCAGGTGCTGCTGCTGACATTTTTCTATCGTTATATGAAGCCTTTATTAGATGCAGGTAAGGTCTTTATCGCTCAGCCTCCACTTTATAAGTTGACCCGCAAAACGGGTAAGCTGGAGACCGTAAGGTATGCATGGAGTGATGAAGAGCTGCAAAATTACTTAAAGGAATTCGGCAAAAACTTCGAGCTTCAGCGTTATAAAGGATTGGGCGAGATGAACCCCGATCAGCTGTGGGAAACAACGATGAATCCAGAGTCGCGTACGCTGCTTCAGGTACAGATTGAGGATGCTGCTAAGGCGGAGCGCCGTGTTTCAACACTTATGGGTGACAAAGTCGATCCACGTAAACGCTGGATTGTTGAAAATGTCGATTTCACCGAAATTGTAGAGTAATGTCAGTGCTGCAAGTGACGATAATCCCGATTTTCTAAGAGCTTGGTGTTTATGGGACCTAGGGGAATTTTGGAACTGTAGGAGAGATAGTGCCCGGAATTCCAAAAATCTCTGAAGTACCTGAGAATCACCACACTATTTTAAAACGGGCAGTTTGAGGAACAGAAGGTGAGCAAAGTGAGTAGTTTATCAGAACAATTTTTGCCGGCATTTCTGGAAGAGGTCGTCGGTGACCGCTTTGGTCGGTATTCCAAATATATTATTCAGGACCGGGCAATCCCCGATGTCCGTGATGGACTTAAACCCGTGCAGCGCCGGATTCTTTATGCGATGTACGACTCCGGCAACACCCCTGACAAGCCATACCGCAAGTCAGCCAAAACTGTCGGAGATGTAATGGGTAATTACCATCCACATGGTGACTCCTCTATTTACGATGGTATGGTACGTATGGCACAGCCTTGGAAGATGGGGCATGTGCTAGTTGACGGTCACGGCAACTGGGGCTCTATGGACGATGACCCAGCAGCGGCAATGCGTTATACAGAAGCACGGCTGTCTCCCATTGCAATGGAGATGATGCGTGATATCGAGAAGCGGACGGTCTTGTTTAAAGATAACTTTGACAATACCGCCAAAGAGCCTGTTGTGGTTCCTTCCCGGTATCCGAATCTGCTCGTAAATGGCACGAGTGGGATTTCTGCTGGTTTTGCCACTGAAATTCCGCCACATAATCTGCGTGAAGTAATTGACGCTTGTATCGCAGTGATGCAGAAACCAAATATTGAGCTGGAAGAAATTATGACCTTCATGAAAGGTCCGGATTTCCCTACAGGCGGCACAATCATGGGCGGAGACGGCATCATGGATGCTTACCGCACAGGTAAAGGCCGTATTTACCTGCGCTCCAAAACAGAGATTGAGAATATGCGGGGCGGCAAGCAGCAAATCGTGATCACGGAAGTTCCATTCCAGATTGTAAAATCACGGTTGGTTACTTCCATGGAGAATATTCGGCTGGAGAAAAAGATCGATGGCATTGCCGAGGTTCGTGATGAGAGCGGCCGTGAGGGACTGCGGATTGTAGTCGAACTCAAAAAAGAGGCTGATGCTCAAGGCGTGTTGGCGTATCTGCTCAAAAAAACCGATCTTCAAATCACCTATAACTTCAATATGGTTGCTATTGTTAACAAAGCACCTCAGCAGCTTGGTCTAAAAGCCATCCTGGAAGCTTATATCGCACATCAGCGTGAAGTTGTGACTCATCGCACCCAGTTCGATCTGGAACGCGCTGAAGACCGTGCTCATGTCTTAGAGGGCTTAGTTAAAGCACTAAACATTCTGGATGAGGTTATCGCTGCGATCAAAGCGTCGAAAAATCGTCAGGATGCTCAGAACAATCTCGTATGGATGTTCGGCTTCAGTGAACGCCAAGCCGATTCGATTCTTACTTTGCAATTGTATCGTCTGACCAATCTGGAGATCACTTCACTCCAGAAAGAGTTAGATGAAATGATGGCAAAGATTACACATCTGCGCGGCATTTTGGATAGCGACAAAAAGCTAGTTGCTGTAATTCGTAAGGAACTGCTGGAGATTCGCGACAAATACGGCATTGATCGCCGTTCTCTGATCCAAGGCGAAGTCGAGGAGCTCAAGGTTAGCCTTGAAGCGCTGGTCAATGCGGAGGATGTGCTCGTTGCTCTTTCAGCAGATGGTTATATTAAGCGGACTAGTATGCTTTCCTTCACCCGTTCTGGTGGGGAGCGTCATACCTCAGGCGTCAAAGAAGGCGATCATATCGTCAGGCTGCTGGATGTAAATACCCGTGACAGTCTGCTGGTATTTACCCGCAAGGGGCAATACTTCTTGCTTCCTGTGCACCAGATTCCGGAGTTTAAATGGAAAGAGCCTGGTACAGCGATTGTGAATGTTATTGGATTGTCTAAAGGAGATGGAATCGTTAGTGTGATTCCGGTGAATAATCTAGATGATCCGCAGCAGAGCCTTGTGTTTGTCACCCGTCGGGGTCAGGTGAAGCGTACAGAGCTCAAGGAATACTCTACAAGCCGTTCTGGAGCTGTAGCGGCCTGTAAGGTAGCCGAGGGTGATGAGATCATTACAGTGGCTTCTAGTACGAATGACAAGGACATTGTGCTGGTCACCCGTGAGGGAATGAGTATCCGATTCCATGAGAATGAGGTTAACCCTATGGGTCGCGTTGCATCCGGTGTAAGAGGAATTCAGCTGCGCGAGGGCGACGAGGTGATTTCCTGCTTCTGGGTCAGCGAAGATGAAGGCGAAATCCTTGCTATTTCTGATATTGGTTATGCGAAACGTTCATTACTTGTGGATTATCCATCACAAAGCCGTGGTGGCAAAGGAATGCCAACCTTCGAATTCAAGGAAGGCAAACGAATACGTCCAAATGGCAGCAGGTTAGCAGGGGCTTTCTATTGCAAGGAGCCATTAGAACTGAATGCCGTTACCCGTGAGAATGCCCACCATACGTTCTCCTCTGAATCAGCGCCGCTGGGCGAGCGTCGTTCTACAGGCAAACAGATTGTAGCTGTGGAGAAAAAGGATGAGATCATAAATCTTTTCCCATCAGTTCATTAAAACTAGCGATTAACAAGTGATTTTATAACGGCGTTTAGTCCGCTCTTTTGGAGGGTTGACTAAGCGTCGTTTTTTATTTTTTTATGCTGAAGGTCCGGCAGATTTATTTTTTCTTCGTTTGCAGGAAATGGAAGTTGTTTCGCGAAAATGTAGATATACCGGATAGAACCGCGAGGAAAGGAAGGAATAAGTGTGCATGCTTCTGAATTCAGTAAAATTTGGCATAAGATTTTAAAAGATTATAAATTACATATGGACAGTAATCTTGCTCCAACGCTGACGGATGCCCAACTTACTGTACTTGAACTGCTTCAGGAACGCGACGCCATGAAGCCTTCTGATCTGGCTCCACATTTGGCGACCAGTCCTGCAGCGGTTACGATGTTACTTGATCGGATGGAGAAGCATGAGCTTATTGTGCGGGAAAGAGATGCTTCGGACCGGCGGATTGTATGGGTAAGCATAACGGAGACTGGAATGGAAGAAACTGCACGGGGTCTAAAGATTCGCAGTGATTTTTTTGCGGAAGCGCTTGATCCGATCTCCTCTCATAACCAACAGTTACTGCTCTACTTAATGGGCAAAATGGTTGTTACAACTACACCGGAGGGTTCTACACCTTGAAGCAAATAGCTTGGCTGTATCACTACTATGATGAATCTACAGGTCCATTTCAAAATCTGTCTGATCTGCCATCCCAAGAAGCGGAACAGGTTCTGAATGATCTACGTCAGCGTAATAAAGGTTTTGCGAGTAAGCGTTCAGCAGATTATCTAGATATTCGCCGGGGTCTTGAAGCAAAGGCCAGGGAATTATTTATAATAAAAGGTGGTAAGCCTTCTAGAGCCTGTCCGCATTATATGACGCTGGGAGAATGTCCGGGGTTATTAGACTGGTATCCTAGAGGTAAAAGCCTGCAAATTACTATTGAGCAGTTTGATCCTGCTTCGATCAGTTTCACTTACGGGGATTTGTTTCCTACTATGAGATATAAAGATGGCAAACCTTATCGCAATCAAGTTTATACATGGGACGAGATTATAGATGTAATCGATAAATTCGGTATGCCACAGGAATGGAATGCCAATGGTGACAAGGGACCTGAACGATATATTGAGGTTCAAATTTGGGATGATAAGCCTTTAATAAATATGATAGGGTATTAGATTTGGATCTACACCCCATTTAGAATATATGTATAAAGAGCCGATGGAAGCAATGCGGAAAATGTTGAAGAAGATAGAGGCGTTTAGAAGAATTGGATGAATGTAGAAATATATAGAAATATATAGATATATATAGAAGTATATAGAAACATTTAGAAGCGTTTGAAAGTATATATAGGTATTTAGTGGCATCTAGAAGTAAGAGAAACATGTAGAGGTATCTAAATGTATTTAGTTGTATTTTGTACAGCTATTATTTGTAAATTACTCGAGCATTGAGATATAACTGTATTTTATACAACTATTTTCTTGATTTACTTCTCTTTTTACAGTTTCCCTGATTTTTAGTTGTAAAGAGTACACTTAAAATCCGACCTACTGTTTTTTTATTCGGAATAAGTGTATAGAGTGCAGTTATCTTACTTTCATTTCAGATTCCAACTAGGATCCACTACTGTACCACTACTGTACCACTGCTGATCCATCGCTAAACAGAGCGGTGGACCGTTAGCTAAGTTCAGGCTGGAAGGTGGAAAGGATGTTTAATCTCTCAAAATGATGTTTAATCTCGAAGGGATGTTTAATCTCAAAGGGATATTCAATGCCCGGCTGGAAAAATCGGACTAAGCATATCCTGCGGAGCTAGGAAGAACACTCCAGCGTGGCCCCTCTTCCCATAGTCTGTCAAGTAGCAGACGCAGAACCAAAAACAAGGCAGTGATTCTCCACTAACCGGAGAATCACTGCCTCGTTTTTATCGTTTCAATGCTTAGAAAGGGCTGCTTCAGGACAGCCCTTCTTGTAGTGTTTCACGCGGCCACAGATCCCAAGGATGGGTTTGTGGGGGCAGAGAGATGAGTTCCACTTCTTCTTTAGTAACAGGGTGAGGGAATCCTACAAGTGCTGACCATAACGCAATTTGTTGCCCCGGTCTGTTCACTGAAGCCCCGTACTTCTGATCACCGTATAATGGACAGCCGATCGAACTCAGCTGCACCCGAATTTGGTGGGAACGCCCTGTAAGTAAATCAATCTTAAGCAGGCTGTATCCTTCTGCACTGTCAAGCACTGTGTAATCCAGAATTGCTTCCTTGCCGCCGGGAGTTCCTTTTCGAACCACGGTGACGGTGTTACTCTTTGCGTCTTTAAGCAGCGTATCTGTAAGACGGCCACGAGTGGCTGGCGGTTTACCATGCACGACTGTTAAATACACCTTATGAAAGCCGTGAGTACGGACACTCTCGGATAGTCTTGAAGCCGCTTTGGAAGTCTTGGCAAAAATCATTGCGCCCCCAACCGGTCGATCCAAACGGTGGACCAGACCGATATAGACGTTGCCGGGTTTGTTGAAACGTTCCTTCACATCTTCTTTCAGCAGGTTCAGCAGGTCAGGATCGCCTGTTGCATCCTCCTGAACAGGAATATTCACGGGTTTTACAATCCCCAGAAGATGGTTGTCTTCGTACAACACTTCAAAGCGTTGCGATCCGCCGCTTACAGCCTCATTGTTGCCGGAACTATGCTGTGTCATGGCTTACGCCTCCCAGCGACCCAGGATACCACATGGCAGGTTCATGCCGGAGGAGGTGATCGGAAGACCAATTTCGCCGGAGGTAAGTTTTCCGCCATAACGTTTGCCCATGGTCATGGACAACATGTTGCGCAGTACAGTTGGAGAAATTCCAGTGGTGTAGGAATTAATGAGCATGAACAATGGGTTGTCGCTCATAATCTCCATACAGCTCTCAAGGAAAGGGTACAAGCTTGATTCAAGCTTCCACATTTCTCCACCAGGTCCTCTTCCGTAAGAAGGAGGGTCCATAATAATCGCGTCATATTTACTGCCGCGGCGTTGTTCACGTTGTACGAACTTGAATACATCATCCGTGATAAAGCGGACTGGACGTTCTCCAAGACCAGACAGCTGAACGTTTTCTTTCGCCCACTGCACCATACCTTTGGCTGCATCCACGTGAACGACAGACGCACCGGCACTCGCCGCTGCCACAGTAGCTCCACCTGTGTAAGCAAAAAGATTCAGCACTGAGATTGGACGGTTAGCCGCTGCAATCTTGTCCATCATCCAGCTCCAGTTGGCTGCTTGTTCCGGGAATAGTCCTGTATGCTTGAAGTTTGTAGGACGTAAGTGGAATTTTAATTTACCGTAGCTAATCTTCCAATCGTCCGGAATGGTTTTTTTCATTTCCCATTGTCCGCCACCAGCGGAGGAACGGTGATAATGTCCGTGCACATCACGCCATTTAGCGGTCTCATTATTTAGAGGCCAAATAATCTGTGGATCAGGACGACGCAAGATAATATCGCCCCAGCGTTCGAGCTTCTCTCCACCGCCTGTATCAATTACTTCATAGTCTTTCCAATCGCTCGCTATATACATGATTTAATCCATCCTTCAAAAAAATTCATTTAGCCTTTATTGTACAACATTTCACCTGATTGCTACAAACAAATTACGCCTCAGCCAGCTTCACCAATTATTTTGTCCAATGCTAATGAAGTGTATAATATTCCCATGCTTATGCGGCTATTCAACTGGTGCTTCATGACTTGATTGTGTATGATCAGATAGTAGAGTTCTTACCCTATTTACGATCGGAGAACTAAAGCTATGTTTAATCTCTCACCGCTGTATTTCCCTATAACTGCAAAACCCAACCACACTAGTGAGTTTCTGCCCAGCCATGCCTTGCAGCCGTTTATTCGCTGTTTTTGGGGTTCTGTAGATGTGGAGTCTATACAACAACCTGAGACGGAGACAATAATTCCGGACACCTGTATGGATATTATTTGGGATTTGGATAGAGAATCAGGTAATACAAACACTTTTTTCTCCGGCATCAATGACACTCCATTTGAAGTCTCTTCAGACAGAAAGCCAGGGGGGAGTTCAACCTTTGGTATCCGATTTCATTTCTGGGGGGTTCATTTTTTTGCAGATGATCATCTGCGGAATGTCTTGAATGCACATGTCGATGTAGAACAATATTTTGGCACTTTTAAAAAAGAGCTTGGTCATCTATTGGAGAAAGTAAACTCGATGGACGAAAGGATTGCAGCCGCTGAAGCCTATCTGCTTCGTCGTCTTGAGCGTAGAGGGCGGACTAACGATCGGATGATGAACGCAGTCTATACTATGGTTAAACAAAAAGGGATTGTGACCGCAGAGGATTTGGAGACCAGTTCTAATTTAAGCAGACGACAACTTGAACGGCTTTTTCAAGAATATATAGGTGTATCGCCCAAAAAAACAGCAGATCTCGTGCGGTTTCAGAATGTATGGCGGGAGATGTGTCATTTACCTGGGCAGACGAAGAATATGCAGGATCTTATTTTCGCGTATGGTTACAGTCACCAGTCCCATTTTATCAATAATTTCAAAAAATATGCAGGAAGAACCCCACTTGAAGCCTTGGTCTATGCAGACCGAAGAATGTCGTAATTTTGCAATACAAAGCGTGTCAACCTTGTTAGACTAAACCCAAGTAAGAAATGAGACATATTATGAGAATGAGAGGGGACAAGTTATGATTTCGTCTTTTGAAGGGACTAACATTTACACTAAAGATACTGCGGTGTCAGCTAAATTTTATACGGAGGTACTAGGAATTCCTATGCCTTTCGAAGGTTACGGTAATTTCGACGGGGCAAAGCTTGGCTTTGGCAAGAAACAGCCGGGAATTATTATTTGGGATGCTGCAAAGTGGGAAAATCTTACGACAGGTTTTGTTAATTTAGTATTCGGCTGTGATAATCTGGATGAGACATACGAGCAGTTGAAAGCTAAGGGACTGGATTGTCAGCCACCTGTTACGATGGAATATGGCGGTAAAGAAATGAATTTTCGTGATCCTGATGGGAATCACATAACCTTGCTGGAAGGTGCTTATTAAGCTTCTTTTTAAGAAAAATGAGACGGAGCGCAAACCTCAACCGTGTGTAATAACGGGGAGTTTGCGTTTTTTTAACTTTATTTATTGACAATGATAATCATTATCAAATAGAATGAGGTGAAGCGTATATGATTTAAATTTAAGGTGTTAGTAGGGGAGGAACAGGAGTTTATGGCTAAAGTGCTTGTGGCATATGCTAGTTTAACTGGCAACACTGAGGAAATGGCTGAATTGATTGTAGAAGGAATACGCCAAGCAGGCGGTGAGGCTGTTTTGAAGTCAGTCACTGAATGTAATGCGATTGAGATAAAATCATATGAAGGCGTTCTGCTAGGGGCATACACTTGGGGAGACGGAGAGTTGCCGGATGAAGCTCTTGATTTCTATGAGGAGATGGATGAACTTGATTTGACTGCTATGAAGTCAGCAGTTTTTGGTAGTGGAGATACAGGCTACGCCATTTATTGTGGGGCAGTGGATGTTATCGAGGAGAAGCTAAAGGAGCGTGGAGCAGTCATTTTGCAAGATAGCCTAAAGATTGAGTATGGCCCGAATGCTGCCGAAAAAGAAGCCTGCCGTCAATTCGGACGTCAATTCATCGAAGCCTGTATGGCGGTAACCTAAGATGGGTGGGCCAGTGGGAAGTTGGTTTAACAAACCAAGGGATGTACATACCCCTCCGTATAAACGGCTGCACGATTATCGCATGGAGCATATTATGCTGGGCGGGACTGAGAATTTAGCTAGCGGAGCTCCAGCGACGGGGCTCCCACGCTGGCGCCAGCAGGTTCAATATGCTGTGGGGCATACACTTAATGACTTCTATAGTCTGCTGCCGGAAGTGCGAAGAGAGACACCTATACAATTTCTGTTAGAGCGCCGGTGGCCTCCTAGGGGAGATGCTTTTCCCTCCCTTTTGCAATATTGGGATATCAAAACGAGTGTAGCTGATGAGCTCATGCGTATCGTTTCAAGCAATCATCTACAGGAGATTCCAGTGATGTTATATGAACAGTGGCATGTCCCAGTTCCAGCGCTGAATTTGGAGTTATCGATGATTACGCAGCTGGCTTGGAACTCTTCAAAAAGTGGCCGAAGCGTGAACATTCAGAAATTTATGGTTAATGGCAATGAGGATATCATCACTGGATTTATGCATATGGCCAATGTTTTTTGCCATCATGCTTATGGTGAGCCAGCGGAGACCGTGGAAGTTTTCTCGCTGCTGGATGGACGTAAATACTGCTTTGATGGAGAGGCAATCTCGATTATGGAGTCACTGGATTATGTGCGTCTGTTATCCGTATTTCTTGAGCGGGAAGTGTTAGCTGACGGTTCCTTAAGCTGCAGCGATCGTAGAAATGAGAGAGGCGAAGCGAATTATTTACTATAATAAATAGACCTCCTTATCTGCAGGTTAGAACACCAGCAAGTAAGGAGGTCTTATTGTGACTGCTTTATTAAAATCTCAAGAGTAGGTCTGGGGATTAGCCGATATATCGGTAATAATCCTGTTTATTCTGAATGACAAAGCCGCAGCTCTCATACAGCTTAAGTGCATTGGGATTATCCAGTGCGACCTCCAGATTTACACCATTATAATTTTTGCGCTCTCGTTCGATGGTCTGAAGAAGGGCGCTGCGGCCAATGCCAAGCCCACGTAGCTTTTTGTCGACTGTAAATCCATAGATCCAGGATTCATTATCTTCAGTCCACACTCGCATCTTCCCAACAGGCCTGCCGTCCATCTCGATCATAATATTCTCTTGCATACCTTCCTGTTTGTGCAACTCATACTGCTCTGCAGCATCTTCTGTCTTCATATCAAAACCTCCACAATCCAGTTCGACTAGAATGTGTGCCTCTTCTTCACGAGCTGGCCGTAAGACGACAGTCCCTGTTGCTGAGCTGACATCAGATGACACCATGGAATTGCCATCCCATTTCATTTGATATTCAGCGTGATTGAACTGCAGAGGCAAGGTTTGCAGGAAAGCAGTTCCGGATGAAGAAGCGGCGGGTGCATTTAGAAGAAGAGTAGAGACTTTATTGCGCTTGATTATGGTTTGTGCTCGGTTCCACAGAGAGGTGAAGATTCCGCGTCGACGGTAGCCTGGCCGAACCATGCCACAGACCTCCATATCGCTTCCAAAACCATAGAGTCCCAAGAAACCGACCAGTAATTCGTCCTCATAAGTCACGAGCCATTCCGTATCACCTGCGCTTGATGGCTGGCGGAGCATATCCCAATTCAGTTTTAATGAAATTCCTTCATATTGCTCACAGCGTTGTTGTAATTCCTCAATATTCTTAAAAGTGTCGGCAGTCGTCAAACCCGTTTCCCCCTAAAGTGTATTTGAACTATTATAAGTTCGCATAGTTACTAAAAAAGCTTCGCGGAAACGGGAGCAGGTTTAAGCTCTCCCGCCAGTATTCCCGCTCAGCACGTCTTTGTACTCCGGGTGCTTCTCGAATTGATGCGCAGCATAGGAGCATACGGGTACAATTTTTAAATTCTCATTCCGAGCCTTGTCCACAACAGCACGTACAAGCTCTTGTCCAGTACCTTGACCGCGCAGTTCTTCGGAGACACGAGTGTGGTCAATGACCAATTCCCCGGTTCCTTTATCCAAACTGTATGTGATTTCGGCAAGGTCCTTACCGTCATTAGCAACAAAAAAACGTCCGTTTTCATTTTGAATTTGCATCTTATGGCTTCACTCCTAATTAGTTATTGCCTATATTTTACTACCATGAATTGCAAAAAGCGAGGAGCGAACCAGATTGATTGTTCTTCGGGCTGATTGTTGTTTTCCTTGTTACCCGAGGATCGCTGCACTGCATTTTTGTTCATGTGGGCAACATGGCTATAGCAGAATATGAGCAAGTGAAAGTTAACTAACCTCGAGTATTTGTTTTGGTAAGTTGAAAACTGGGAACGCTGGGAATGCTGGGAATGCTGGGAACGCTGGGAACACTGGGAATGCTGGGAACGCTGGGAACGCTGGGAACGCTGGGAACGCTGGGAACGCTGGGATGCTGGGAATGCTGGGAACGCTAGGAACGCTGGAATCCCGGAACCCCGGAACCTCAGAACGCTGGAACCATGGAACCCCCGAACCCTTGGAACCTCGGAACCTCAGAACCTCAGAACGCTGGATCCATGGAACCCCGAACCCTTAACTCTCGCTTGTCCTAATCTCTGCGGAATCTAACGGACCCAATTGACGCTATTTGCACATTTTTAGTCATTTGTGCAAAGTTTCGGACCCCAGTGCAGCTATTCCTTTGGAATAGGCGCGAAATAGGCATTTTTAATGCCCATAGCGCCTATGGAGTCCGATAACATGCTGAAAATGGGATAATACTGCGAATACGGTCAACTGTGTCCGATAGCGTAGGATCCTAATCCGCCGCAGAAGCTTACGGACCAGAGTCCTAATCCCCCGCTGATGCTTACGGTCCAGAATCCTAATTCCCCACTGATGCTTAGGGACCCAGCAGACGCTATTTGCACATATTTAGCCTTTTGAGTAAAGTTTCGGACCCCAGTGCAGCTATTCCTTTGGAATAGGCACGAAATAGGCCTATTTTATGCCCATAGCGCCTATGGAGTCCGATAGCATGCTGAAAAGAGGATAATACTGCAAATAAGGTCAACTGTGTCCGATGGAAGAGTATCCTAATCTCCCGCAGGAGCTTACGGACCCAATAGACGTTATTTGCACAAGGTCAACTGACCGATGGAACAAAATCCTAAACCTCCGTAGAACCTCTCGGACCCAGCAGACGCTATTCGCACATATTTAGCCTTTTGAGTAAAGTTTCGGACCCCAGTGCAGCTATTCCTTTGGAATAGGCACGAAATAGGCATTTATAGTGTCAATAGCGCCTATGGAGTCCGATAGCACACAAAAAAGGGGATAATACTGCGAATAAGGTCCACTGTGTCCGATAGTGCAGAGTTTTGATCTCCCGCTGGAGATTACGGACCCAGCAGACGCTATTAGCACAAGGTCCACTGTGTCCGATAGAGCAGAGTCTTGATCTCCCGTTGGAGATTACGGACCCAGCAGACGCTATTAGCACAAGGTCAACTGTGTCCGATAGAGCTGAGTCTTGATCTCCCGCAGGAGATTACGGACCCAGCAGACGCTATTAGCATAAGGTCAACTGAGTCCGATAGCGCAGAGTCCTGATCTCGCGCTGAAGCCTACGGCAGACGCCATTAGCACAAGCTCAGTTGTGTCCGATAGCGTCCACGCTAACGGAAATGACAGCTAAACCAGCGTGCAATGCAGAGAATTCGGTGCTGAAATAGCAGCTAATGAATTTTTATGCACTCCCGTTTATAGAGTAGCTTGCGTATTCTCAGGATAATACAATAAGATTAAGAGAATATCTCACTACTGAAAAGAACCGCTAGCAGGAGGAATCATTGTGGAATACAAGGTTGAGGTTGAATTTGGATCGATTTATGAATTGTTGAACAGCTTACATACTTATCTCTGCAAAAAATCCTATAAGAAGATTGATTTAGGGGTAGCGTGGGCTAATGAAATTGAAAGCACGCTCAGTGAAGAGCTGTTATCCCGTTTGAAAGAAACCGAACTAAACAATGAGTGGAAAATGTTGAATCTGCTCATTTACTGTTGTCCATTTAAAGATGATGTAGACAGTGTGTTGAACTGGATTGAAGGGTTATCGGTTGGCGAGCTATATGAGACCTTATCAAAATATGTAAAGGTATTTCCAAGCCATATGGAGGATTACCGTAACCGCGTAGTATTTTTACTCTCCGAGTGGAACCGCCAGTACTTTAGCCAATGCAATCCTGCGATTTTGAGCAAACTGCAGCAGCATGCGGATTCCAAGAACATGGAGCTTAATGGACTGGACACTGCGGATTTCGTGAACAAGACGACCAACGGATTTTACTTCATGCCTACGGATGGGCTTAAGAAGCTCGTACTGATTCCACAGTATCATTTTCAGCCTGCTAATATTATCTATTGCTACGGTGAATTAACGATCTGCCATTATGCGGCGTGGATATCGATGGAGAATGAGGAACTCTCCCCTTTTATGTACAGAGCGATCCGTAGTCTGAGTGAAAAAAGCCGGCTAAAAATCCTCCAAGCCCTTAGTGGTGGCCGTAAGACGTTTACCGAAATTGTTAAGCATGCGGGGATCTCGAAGGGGATTGTGCATGATCATATTTTTAATCTTCGTTGTGCAGGTTTACTTCATGCCTATATTGAAGGGGAGAATGTCACCGGATACAGTCTGCGTCTTGAAGGCATTCATCGGATGAATGAGCAGCTATTCGAGTATTTGAAATAATGATTTTTAAAAAATATAACCGCCTGAAAGCCAGGACTTCTCTTATGCAGAGAGGGTTTTGGCTTTTTTTATTTATTTTAATTATCGCCTAATTCTGTTTATGGAGAATTTTTTTGAAGTTCTCTCTTTACAGAACTAGAAAACCTTTTTATAATGAACATCAGATGTTATTCATACTTAACGGGTAGGAATTATAGTTATTATTCTATTCAGAGAGAAAAGGGAGATAGGTACATGAGAAAAAATGCGATTGTAATCACTTCATTACTGCTTACGGGGTCACTGTTACTTTCTGCTTGCGCTAACAACAGTAATAACGAATCCTCATCCGCAAACAATGCGGCTGCAGGCTCCAATTCAACCAATGTGGAAGCAACCACTGCACCAGAGATTGTTCCTGCGGGTGCTCTAAGCGAACCTTTTACTGCCACGGATTTATCCAAACTTCCAGCGGTGGCCCAAAAACGTACAGATACCATTATCGTCGGACTTACGGACCCAAGCGGAGCGTTCACTCCTTATTTTCAACAAAGTGGTTATGATGGCAATGTCTCTTCACTGCTATACGCTTCTCTCGTAACTGTTGATGACAAAGGCGTTCCAACGCCGGAACTTGCGGAGAGCTGGGATGTTTCGGATGATCAGCTTACATACACTTTCCACTTGAGAAAAGATTTGAAATTCAGCGACGGTTCACCGTTAACAGCGGATGATGTGGCATTTACATGGACGATCCAATACGACAAATCGTATGATGGTAGCTCCCAGCTTCCATCGCTAAATGTTAAAGGCGGCAAAGCCTATAAGGAAGGTACATCCCCTACAGTTGAGGGCATTAAAGTAATTGATCCACAGACGATCTCAGCAACCCTTGAGCAACCAAACGCAACGGCGCTGGTACAGCTCGGCTCGAATGTACTGTCGAAAGCTTACTATGGCAAGGACTATAAAATTGGAAATCTTGAATACATTAAAAAGCTGCATGAGAAGCCACTTGGCGATGGACCTTACAAGCTGGAGAAATTTATTCCAGGTCAAGAAGTGCGTTTTGTAGCGAATGAGAATTATTTCAAAGGTAAACCAAAGACGGAGCATTTCATCTACAAAACTACGGAAGGCGACGTATGGCAGTTCGTAGAAACTGGTGAAGTGGACTACGCTTCCTTTAGTGCGACAGACGAGAATATCGAGAAGCTGAAAGCACTCGGTTTTGTGAATATTATTCCTTACACTCCAAGTACCTATGGTTACTTGCAAGTTAACCTGAAGCATGAGCAGCTCAAGGATAAGCTTGTACGTCAAGCTATTGTGTACGGTTTGGATCGTCAGAGTATTTATGTGGATGCAGCGCAAGGTGCAGGTTCTATTGCCAACATCCCGGCATCCCCTATCTCTTGGTCTTACACGGAGGAAGGCATTAATCCTTACAAATATGATCCGGAAAAAGCAAAACAATTACTCGATGAAGCTGGCTGGACGGTAGGCGCGGGGGGGATCCGTGAAAAAGATGGCAAACCGCTGTCCATCCATTACCTCGGTTCGAAGAGTAAAAACACAGATATTTTCATCGCTGTAGCTAAAGAGAATTTTGAAGCGCTGGGTATCGAATTCCAGCCTGAGGTTTTCGCAGACTTTAACTCACTGGTATCGAAAGTAGAAGGTGGGGACTACGATCTCGTATCCTTCTCCACAAGCATGTTGACTGATCCGTCTGACGGGTTCATGCAATTCTTCGATGGAGAAATCACGGATTATGACAATCCGAAATTCCTGGAGCTGTACAACAAAGCCTTGGCCACTACTGATATTGAGGCACGCAAAGCGGTATATAAAGAGCTGTATCAGCTTTTCAATGATGAACTGCCTATTATTTTCACAAGTTATAAAAAGACAGTATACGCCTATAACGGACGTATTGAGAATCTATCGGTCAGCCCGTTCATCGGTCTTGCTGGCAGTCTGCCAACTTGGAGCCTGAAATAAATAAACCAGTGTCCCCTGCCCTGACTGGATTCAAAGGCAGGGGACGAATCATAAGGAGTCTGTCATGAGCGCTTATTTATCGAAAAGACTGTTGTACATGGTCATCATCTTATTTGCGGCATCATTATTGATCTTCTGTCTGTATGCTTCAACTCCCGGTGACTTCATAACTGGAAATATTAAATTGACCGCTGAACGCAAAGCTGAGTTGCGTGAAATCTACGGCTTAAACAAGCCTGTGCTTGAACGGTATGGGATCTGGATGAAGAATGCGCTGCATGGTGATTTCGGGTATTCCTTAGCCCAACAAAAGCCTGTGCTGCAGCTTTTTAATGATTATATTTGGAATTCCTTTCTGCTGGCTGCCGTATCTACGTTTCTGACGTGGGTGATTGCGGTCATTATTGGCGTCATCTCTGCCTATAAGCAGTATTCATGGTTCGATACACTCGTGATGATCGCTATATTCGCAGCCATGTCGCTGCCGTCATTTTTTATAGGCTTATTCCTGATCAAAATCCTGGCCGTCGATCTCAAGTGGCTGCCTCCAGGTGGAATAATCACCACGGGTAGTAATGCTACGGGTTTGGCTTACTTTAAGGAGATCGTAATGCATATGACCCTTCCGGTTGTGGTTATGACCCTTCTTGGATTAGGTTCGCTCACCCGTTATTTTCGCAGTAATATGATCGATGTCTTAAAACAGGATTATATCCGTACGGCACGCGCCAAAGGCCTGAAAGAACGCAAGGTGCTCTTTACACACGCCTTACGTAATGCCTTGCTGCCCGCAATTACACTGGTTGGTTTTGAGCTGCCGGCACTATTTGGCGGATCACTTATTATTGAGAAAATATTCAATTGGCCTGGGATTGGCCAACTGTATATGCAGTCCTTCGGACTAAGGGATTATCCTTTACTGATGGGCTTTACGATGTTTATTGCCATACTTACCGTCATAGGAACGTTGCTTTCGGATGTTTTGTACCGGATTGCCGATCCTAGAGTTCGGCTATAGAGAGGAGGAAGCTGACGTGGCAGTTCAAAGTAATGTAGCTGGGATCGCGAAGCCGCAGACCACCAAAGGAAAATCCTCTTTATTCCGGCAATCTATGCGGAGGTTGCTGAAGAACAAGCTGGCGGTATCCGGATTTGTGGTGGTGATCTTTATGTTTGCGCTTTGTTTTATTGGTCCGCTGTTCTCACCCTATACGGATAACAAAATTAATATGGCTATGATGAACAAGGCACCCAATATGAAGCATTGGCTGGGCACTGATGCATTGGGCAGAGATATTCTGACCCGGGTAATGCAGGCGGGGCGCATTTCACTGACCGTGGGACTAGCGTCAATGGTTCTTTCGGTGTTTATCGGTGCCCTTTTGGGGGCTATTGCTGGGTATTACCGCGGTATTGCCGATCAAATCATTATGCGGATTGCGGATCTTTTATTGACGGTCCCGAGTCTGCCACTGCTCTTTATTTTTGGTGCGTTATTATCGGAGTGGAAGATTCCAACGGATTATCGGATGTATATCGTTATGCTGATGCTTAGTATTGTGAGCTGGCCGGGTATGGCACGTATGGTACGGGGTCAAATGCTTAGTCTTCGAGAACGTGAGTTTATGCAGGCGGCGGTAGTATTAGGCCTCCGTGACCGGCGTAAATTATTTAATCATTTGCTGCCGAATATCGTTCCGTTGCTGATCGTTATGGCTACCCTTAACATCGGTGGTGCTATATTGAGTGAATCGGTTCTCAGCTTTTTTGGACTAGGTGTTATGCCGCCAACTCCAACCTGGGGCAATATGATTGATGCTGCGAATAATATGATCGACTTTCAGGATCGGCCGTGGCTGTGGATTCCACCAGGGTTATCGATTTTTGCGACAGTGATCGCGATCAATATCTTTGGAGACGGACTCCGGGACGTGCTTGATCCTAAACAGAAGAGGTAGGTGACCCTCAGATGAGTGATTTAATGAATATAGACGGTCTAAGTACATACTTCTTCACGGAAGAAGGAAAAGTGAAAGCCGTTGATGATGTAAGCTTCCGTGTTCGCGAAGGAGAGACGGTATGTATCGTTGGAGAATCGGGCTGCGGCAAAAGCGTGACCGCGATGTCCATCATGGGGCTTGTTGAGGAACCCGGGGGCAAGGTAGCCCAAGGGAAAATTGATTTTCAGGGTGAAGATTTGTTGAAAATGGACAAAAACACACTGCGGACCATCCGCGGGAATGAGATCGCGATGATCTTTCAGGAGCCCATGTCCTCCCTTAATCCTGTAATCAAGATCGGTGAGCAAATCATGGAGCCGCTGATTGTACATTTGAAGATGAACAAGAAACAGGCGCGCATCCGGGCGATTGAACTGATTAAGCAGGTAGGCATATCACGACCAGAGCAAATTGCTGATAGTTACCCGCATGAATTAAGTGGAGGTATGCTGCAGCGGATTATGATTGCTATTGCCATTGCCTGCAGTCCAAAGCTATTGATTGCTGATGAACCGACTACGGCGCTGGATGTAACGATTCAAGCGCAAATTCTGGATATGCTGCGTGAAATTAAAGATAGCTCGGGCATGTCCATTCTACTAATCACCCATGATCTTGGCGTAGTGGCAGAGATGGCCGATTATGTGATTGTTATGTATTCCGGAAAGATTGTGGAGGAGGGTGAAGTTGTTGAATTGTTCAACAATCCCAAACATCCCTATACAAAAGGGCTGCTCAAATCGAAGCCGGTAATCAATCAGCGACAGGATGAGCTGTATTCCATACCAGGTCAAGTGCCAAATCCGCTTGAGCTGGTGCCCTCTTGTTATTTTCATGACCGCTGTGAGCATTGCATGCCTGTATGTGTCAGCCAGCAGCCCCAGCTTAAAGAGGTGGCCAGCAGACAAAAGGTAGCTTGCTGGTTGTATGAGGAGGCGGTTGTTCATGCCTGAAGCACTGCTTGAGGTCAATCATTTAAAGAAATATTTTCCTGTTACTAAGGGGCTGCTTAACCGAACCGTTGGGCATGTAAAGGCTGTTGACGATATTAGCATCACACTTCAACCTGGGGAAACGTTTGGGCTTGTAGGGGAATCTGGGAGCGGCAAAAGTACAGTCGGACGGACGATTTTACGGCTAACGGATAAAACGGCAGGTGAGATCAAGTTCAAAGGGATAGACATTCACTCCCTGTCGCCCGCTGAATTGCGCAATATTAGACCCCAAATGCAGTTGATCTTCCAAGATCCTTATAGCTCACTTAACCCACGGGTTCGTATAGGTGATGCCATTGGTGAAGCTTTACTGGATCATGGTCTATGCTCAAGGTCCGAGGTGCGAGATCTGGTGCTTGAAGCGCTAGCGGCTTGCGGGTTATCTTCTTATCATATTGATCGCTTTCCGCATGAATTCTCCGGGGGGCAGCGGCAGCGGATCGGGATCGCCCGTGCACTTGTTTTGAATCCTGAGCTGATCATTGCAGACGAACCAGTTTCAGCACTGGATGTTTCCATCCAAGCACAGATTATTAATTTATTCAGTAAGCTCCAGCAGAGTCGAGGGTTAACGTATTTGTTTATCTCCCATGACTTGAGTGTTGTGGAGCATTTGTGTTCAAGAATCGGTGTCATGTACCTGGGCTCTATGATGGAGACGGCTTCAAGAGATGAACTGTTTAAGAATCCGCTCCACCCGTATACCAAAGCGCTGCTGTCGGCTGTTCCGATTCCTATTCCAAAGCTGAAAAGGGAAAGAATTGTACTTAAGGGAGATATTCCGAGTCCGGTAAACCCGCCTTCTGGCTGTAAATTCCATACCCGTTGTCCCTTTGCGCAAGAGGTTTGCAGATCTGAAATCCCGGTATTTCGTGATGTTGGCAGTAACCATTTTGTAGCTTGTCATTTAGTTTAATAGTTGTCACAAATATAGCAATGATTTACTCCTAAGACATGAATAATTAATGTTGAATTGTATAATAATACAATTTGACCTTATTTTTGCCTGGGCTCAAAAGTCGTGAGAGGTTTCAAAGCCAGGTCAATGGGGTAATTAGAGAGTGGTTAGGTTAGGCGTACATATCTAATCGGTCTAGTATAAAATCCCTACTTAGGAGGAATCATCGTGAATACAACAGTACGTTTGACAGAAAGATCCGGCTCGACTTCTTCACAGCGCAGAAAAGGCTTTGTACCGGTAGTCGTGTACGGTGCAGGTTCAGATAGCCAGTCCTTTACAGCGGATGCTAAGACAATTTCAGGTATTTTAGCCAGCAACCCACGGGCTGTTCTTACTTTGGAATTGCCAGACTCGGGCAAAAAGAACGTGGTTATTCAAGAAATCCAACGTCAGCCAATTTCCAAACAACTGCTGCACATTGATTTTCAGCAGATTGATATGAAGGCCAAATTGGATACAAAAGTAGCGTTCCACTTTACAGGTGAACCAGTAGGTGTGAAGAGCGGCGGCGTGCAACAAATTGAATTGCATGAGCTGGATATTCGCACACTTCCAGATAAAATAGCTGCATCCTTTGAAGTGGATATCAGTGGACTAGATATTGGTGATCAATTGCTGGTATCTGATTTGCCGAAGCATGAAGGCTGGGAAGTATTGACGCCTGAGGACACATTGATTGTCCGTATTTCACCTCCAGCAGCGCAAGAGCCAACAGAAGAAGATACTGCTGAACCCGCTGTAGCTGAAACTGCTGGCGAAGATAAAGCAGAATAGTATAGAGATAAATAGTAAAGAGCAGATAGAATCCTTATAAAGGAGCTGTCTGCTCTTTTTGTTTTGTCTTCATAAATATGAATTCATAAAAATGATGCTGGTCTTTCGTATGATTTCTCAAATGGCAATTTTGGTTGTTTCGCCTCATTTAGTTAAAAATTTACATAAAATCGTTGACGAACGGGTTTCTAAGCCTGAAAATGAGGACAATTACCATGGTAAAATATTCAAAAGTCCCTGTTGTTGCTGTTTGAAAACGCTTTAGTTTTTATGCTTCAAAGAACTCTTATTGCCTAGTTCATCATGATTAAGAGGAGGAAAGTTATGAAGATGAGGAAGCTGTTTTCGATCTTAATTACAAGTTTGCTGGTGCTTGGGGTAGCTCTACCCTTTGGTGGAAAAGCGAATGCAGATGCTGCAAGTGACGCTTCAAATCGTGCTTTAATCTGGCTGAAGGCCCAGCAGGATGCAACAGCGGGGTATGCTTTTGAGGGACTGGTAGATAGCTTTGAAGATTTCTGGGGACCAAACAACCCCAAACAGATTGTATACACATATGATCAAGCGGTTGCAGCTATCGCCTTTATTGTAAAGGGTGAACGGACGCGGGCAGAGCAGGTTTTGAACAAAATGCGGGACATTCAAGATCCATCAGGCTTCTGGCTGAATTCTTATTGGTATAACAACGGCTTCGGAGAAGAAATCCGTAAACATGTGGGACCCGTTGTATGGATGGCAATGGCTGCTATGGCTTATGAGAAGCAATATAATGATTCACGGTATCGTCCAATGGCGCTCAAGGCACTAGATTGGAGTTTACAGTATAAAAAGGCTAATGGCAGTATCGCAGGGGGATGGAGTGGTTGGAGTAATTCCGATGAGCCTTGGAGCTCAACCGAGCACAATATCGATATTTACCGGGTATTGCAGTATTATGCTTCGGTGGATTCCTCAAAGGCAGCCACTTATAACAGTGCGGCTTCTGGAGTCAAAACCTTCCTGGATAATTATGTGTGGGATGACACAGTCAAACGTTTCAAGGGGGGCTGGAAAAACGATACAAATCTGATCGACCCCAAAATACCTTTAGACGTGAATCCTTGGGGAGTATTAGCTTTAGGCGTATCCGGAACACATAACTACGGCGCAAGCTTAACCTATGTGGAAAATGCCTCCGGCACCCCGGGAACACTTGCGAATCCGCGTTACAAGCAGACGCTTACTTACAATGATGCTGGGAATACGCTCACCGGATATGATTTTGACTGGACAGATGAAGTATTGCCAGCGTATGACGATAACGGAAATCAAATTGGCAATACGGGTGCTGACGTATGGTTTGAAGGAAGCGCATTCATGTCGCTCGCTTATTATCTGCAAGGCAATGCCTCGAAGGCAGACGCTATTAATACAGAGATTATTAAAAAACAAGGCACAAGCGGTGCTTCGCTTGGGGGTATTCCCTACTCGCTGAAAGGGTCCAGCAATAGTTATTGGGTGATGGCGCAGCAAAACTGTGTTTCCAGCACAGGTTGGTTAATAATGTCCCTGCACCGGTTTAATCCATTCACAGGTCAATATTTGACGGGTGGTGGTAATACTGGGGATACAACCGCGCCAACCGCTCCCGCTAATCTAGCGGTAACCAGTAAGACGGATACAGGAGTTAGCTTAAGCTGGTCCGCTTCTACCGATAATGTTGGCGTTACAGGTTATATTGTTTATCGCGGAACACAGCAGGTGTCCACTGTGGGGGGAACTACAGCTACTGTTAGTGGACTTACTCCAAGCACAGCCTATACGTTTACAGTAAAAGCTACAGATGCAGCAGGTAATTTATCCTCCGCTAGTAATACCGCAACAGTTACTACTAATCCCACTGGAGGCAGCGGAGGCGGTGATCATGTGACGGCTGACTTTACAGCAGGGGTAACGAGACTTTCTGCTACAGAGGCGAGTATCTATATCACACCTGTAACCAGTGCCCTTTATGTAGATGTGCATTACAAGATTAACGGGGGTTCCCAGCTTAATTACAGGATGACTAATAATTCAGGAACATGGAAGCAGACGGTGAGTGGATTAAGCGCTGGCAGCAGTATTGAGTACTGGTTCACTTATGAGAAATCCGGTCCGCAATATGATTCAGCACATTATACTTTTGTTCAGTAAGATTAGCAGATCGTAAAAATCATTCTAAGAGAAGGCTGTTCCATGCTGCCATTTATAGCGGCGGGGGCAGTCTTTTTTTGGGTGGAAAAATAGTGAATGACCGTTAAATCCTTCTCAAGACGGAGGTCTGCTCTTAAGGTATGCTTTAAAATCTTTGGGGGAGACGTTAGGACACGATGGTTGCTAGCGTAGGTAGGTATGAGGTGAGTTTAATTTATTGGTTTTACAACGTAACAGTGTTATGTTACGATGGCTTCAAGGAGTGATAAGCATGGAAGAGGATTTGATCTCAAAGAAGCAGCTATTGGATTTAACCGGTATATCTTATGGGCAATTGTACCGCTGGAAGCGGAAGCAGTTGATTCCAGAGGAATGGTTTATCCGTAAATCTACGTTTACTGGACAGGAGACTTTTTTTTCAAAAGACATGATTTTGTCCCGTATCGATAATATTGTGAATATGAAAGATGGACTTTCTTTGGATGAAATGGCTGATAAGCTATCAGATAAGGCTTCTTTTGACAGAGTAAGTGTATCTGCTGCGGAAATTATAGAACGTAACATTGTTTCGTCGATGACGCTGGCGAAATTTGGAGAGAGGCTCGGTGTCAAGAATGGATATAGCTTCGATCAACTCACTTATTTATTGGCTGTAGATCGCCTGCTTAGTGCAGGGGAGATGAGTATGGAGGAAGCAGAGCTGCTGTTTCGAACCTTAATGGATAAAGCCTCCAATCTTGAGAGTGGCAGCTGGGAGTTATTTTTTATCCGCAAAATGGGGGTGTCATCCTTTATTCTGGCTCAGGCACCAGCGGAGTTATGGTTCGATGAAGGGGTAAAGCTGGTCAGTAAAATACTAAGTGCAGATGTAATAGAACAATTGAAAGGTAAGCTTGCTTTTAAGCTTGTTGAATAGGGGGTTAGTGTAATGGACAAACGAGAGCTGCCGGATCTGATTATAAACGGAGTCAGCGGGGGGGCAGGAGGTACTTATAACAGCGTGCGAATCGATGGTGTAGGCAAAGTAACGGGACCCATCGTGACACGAATTTTTAAAGGAAACGGGCATATGAATTTGAAGAATGATCTCTCGGCGGAAGAAGCGGAATGCAATGGAACGATGAAAGTGCTGGGCCATTTGCGTTTTAACTCCCTAAAAGTGGACGGAATGATTACTGTCGGAGAGAGCATTCGGGGAGAAAGCTGCACTCTTCATGGAATGCTGAATATCAAGGGTGATTGTGAGCTTGAGGATTTTACGGGGGAAGGAAGCTTTAGTGTCGGAGGTTTACTTAGTGCAGGACATGTAGACTTCAAACTGCAAGGGCAGGGAAAGGCACATGAAATTGGTGTGGAGAGTCTAGTGATCCGGCAAACGAATAGTGGAGTCTGGAGCAAAATGTTAAGTGGAATCATCCCTAAATTAAGATCGGAGCTGCGGGCTCGGACTATTGAAGGAGATTTTATTGATTTGGAATATACAACGGCTGATGTTATCAGGGGCAATATTGTGATTGTAGGTCCAGGCTGTACTGTCGAACGGATAGAGTATCGTGATCAGATCACAGTACATCCTGAAGCAAAGGTTGGAAAGGTGGAGAAGATCGGTGACTGAAGAAACAATTCGGAGTAATTTGAAAATAATGGGCACAACGACCTCAGCGGGAGGCTTTTTTCGGGATATTAAGGTTACTGGGGAAGGTCATTTTGCAGGGGATGTAGATTGTGAGAAGCTGAGCCTGACTGGAAATGCCAGGGTAGATGGAAACCTGCTAATGACCAAAATGAAAATAACCGGTGAGATGACACTTATGGGTAATCTTGAAGGCGATGCCTTGCGGGGTCAGGGGGAAATTAAAGCAGCCTCCGTAAAAATCGACGATATTCATCTTAACGGTAATTTGGAGGTTAATGGTGATTGTGAAGGTGAGCATCTGCGTATTTCGGGCGCTCTCAATGTGGCAGGACTGCTAAGTGCGGAGCAACTGGAGATCAATTTATATGGTCTAAGTAGAGCGAAAGAGGTTGGAGGCAGTGCTTTAACGATCAAAAAAAGCAAGACCGGAAAATTCCTGCATTTGATGAAGCAGAATCCTAAAGTGCTTTTTGAGGCTGGGCTCATTGAAGGCGATACGATAGAGCTGAATAATACAAAAGCAAATATTGTCAGAGGAGATCGGGTAATCATCGGTGTGGACTGTGAGATTGATACTGTGGAATACCGTAGTGCTTTGGAGATTCACAAGAATGCAATAGTGAGGCATCAAGTGAAGCTGTAACACATAGTTATAGATCTTTTGACAATGGGGAGTGGAATAAATGAGTGCTGCCAAAGCGCCCAATCTGGGCATTGTAATCGCAGGTCTGCTGTTAGGAATACTGATGGCCTCCATGGACAGCACCATCGTTGCTACAGCAATGGGCAATATTGTTGGGGAACTAGGCGGTATGGACAAATTTGTCTGGGTAACATCAGCTTATCTCGTAGCTGAGATGGCGGGGATGCCTATCTTTGGCAAGCTGTCTGATATGTATGGGCGTAAAAAGTTTTTTGTTTTTGGGATTATTGTATTTATGGCGGGTTCAGCGCTTTGCGGGACGGCAGATACGATTACTCAGCTGGCTGCTTATCGGGCGATTCAGGGAATTGGAGGCGGCGCGCTAGTGCCGATTGCTTTTGCCATAATGTTCGACGCCGTACCGCTGGAGACACGGGGCAAGCTGGGCGGTGCATTTGGTGCGGTATTTGGATTATCAAGTATTTTTGGTCCATTGTTAGGCGCGTATATCACCGATCATATTGCTTGGCAGTGGATATTTTATATTAACTTACCGCTTGGACTGTTGGCTTTTGTGATGGTCGTTTTCTTTTATAAAGAGTCACATGAGCATTCCAAACAACCTATTGATTGGCTGGGTGCGGGCACACTGCTGGGCTCTGTCATCTGCTTAATGTTTGCGTTGGAGCTGGGTGGAAAAGAATACGCTTGGGGCTCATCGATGATCCTCGGCTTATTTGCAGCTTTTGCTATATTGGCGGCAGTGTTCCTTTTTGTAGAGACGAGAGCGAAAGAGCCGATCATTTCCTTTGCGTTATTCAAAAAAAGACTGTACGCCGTCAGCATTCTGTGCGCGCTATTTAGTGGTGCTGCATTTATCGTGGCTTCCGTATATATCCCGATCTTTATCCAAGGTGTATTAGGGGGTTCGGCTACCAATTCAGGACTTGTCCTGCTGCCGATGATGGTCGGCTCAGTAATTACCGCCACAACGGGAGGATTCCTGATGGCAAAAACCAGTTACCGCAATCTGCTGATTCCTACGTTTGTACTTTTGGTGATCGGCACAGGGCTGGTAGCAACGCTTACTCCGGAAGCTTCACGTCTCTTGGTTACCTTGTATATGATTTTAATCGGATTAGGCATTGGCGCTTCCTTCTCTGTGTTAAGCACAGCAGCTATTCATGGTCTGACTGCGCAGCAACGCGGCTCTGCCAGCGCAACACTGAATTTCATTCGTTCGCTTGGCATGACCATCGGAATAACCACATTTGGCATTATTCAAAGCCATTATTTCTCGGGCAGTCTAACTAAGTTGCTCACAGCAAATGGAGGAGGAGCTGCTTCTGCGGGGGCTGCTGGGGTTATGGATTTTAAAGATCCGCATTCCCTGCTGTCGCCTGAGACTAGAGCACTCATTCCACCGGAAATTTTGAGTAAAATTACAGAGGGACTTTCCTCTTCCATTGCGAACACCTTCGCTTGGGCGGTTATTCCTGCTGCGTTAGCTTTGCTGGCCTCCTTTTTTATGGGGCGCCAGAAAATGGATGCCTCCGCGGAGGGGAAAGATCAGGCGCCCGGGCATTAGGCAATGGCGGAAGGCGCGGGCATTCGAATGACGAGCGGAATGTAGTGCGCATTATGCGGAATGCATTGAATTGGTTGTAAACAAACTAGGGTTGTAAAGTGATGGAGCAGCTTCTCATTTGAGAGGCTGCTTTTTTATATGTGGTTGGGAGTACAAATGAGCATGAACCCTCGAAGTAAAGGAGCTGAGTTCGAAGGTTGAGTAAATGCGATGAATTCTGGAAATAAGAGCATCTGAGTCCGATAGCATGAGCAAATGTGATGGATCCAAGAATGAGTCAGATAGCAGGTGGGAATGCGATGAATTCAAGAATGAGTCAGACTGCATGAGGGAGTGCGCTGAATTCTCGATAGAAGTGCGCCTGAGAATGATGCGTGGAGTGTTGCGGACCGTATAGTCGCTATTGCTGATTTTTTAGCTACTTTGCCGTAGTTTCGGACTGTATAGCTCTTATCGGCATGCATATGCTCGTATTTGGGCTATATTTGTGTGGATAGCTGCACCTGAGTCCGATAGCACGAGAAAATGTGTTGAAACCCGGAAATAAGTGCATCTGGGTCCGATAGGATGAGCAAATGTGATGGATCCAAGAATGAGTCCGACAGCATGAGGGAATACGATGAATTCTCCATAGAAGTATGCCTGATTTAGCTGCATGAAGTGTGTTGCGGACCGTATAGTCGCTATATCTGATTTTTGAGCTACTTTGCCGTAGTTTCGGACTGTATAGCTCTTATCGGCATGCATATGCTCGTATTTGGACTATATTTGAGTGAATAGCTGCACCTGAGTCCGACAGCACGAGAAAATGTGTTGAAATCCGGAAATAAGTGCACCTGGGTCCGATAGTACGAACAAAGGTGATGGATCCAAGAATGAGTCCGACAGCGTGAGGGAAAGCGATGAATTTCCGAGAGAAGTGCACCTGAGTCCGACAGCATGAGCAAATGTGATGGATTCTAGATAGAAGTGCGCCCAAGAATGATGGATGGAGTGTAGCGGACCGTATAGTCGCTATATCTGATTTTTTAGCTACTTTGCCGTAGTTTCGGACTGTATAGCTCTTATCGGCATGAATTTGCTCATATTTGGACTATATTTGTGTGAATAGGTGCATCTGAGTCCGATAGTACGAGGAAATGCGCTGAATTCCGGAAATAAGTGCATCTGGGTCCGATGCCAAAACTATGAAGTGTGAAAGACCATAACAAATGAAGAGGACAAAGCGCACCATAGTTGATGTAGCGGACGAAGAGGACAAAGCGCACCATAGTTGATGTAACAGACGAAGAGGACAAAGCGCACCATAGTTGATATAACGGACGAAGAGGACAAAGCGCACTATAGTTGATGTAGCAGACGAAGAGGACAAAGCGCACCACAGTTGATGTGGCAGACGAAGAGGACAAAGCGCACCATAGTTGATGTAGCAGACATAGCGACCCTTAACAAAGCATATCCATCAGCGGCAGGATGACGGGAATTCCCTGTCATCCTGCCGCTTTTTATAAGCCAAAAGGCATGTAGGCTCTCCATCACTAGACCTACAGCGATTAGGTAGAAAATGGTCGAAATAGATGCGAATTTGGTTCACAAGCATCAGACGGTTCTCCAGTGAGGCCGTTCTGTGATCTATCTCGTCATACGTAAAGGTTCTGATACTATGAAAACGTAATCAAAATCTGGGTATAGGAGATTCCGACATGGGGGTACCTTCTGGTGAATTACTTCCCAGCGTCGATCCGGTTCATCGATCCCGCTGGAAGATGAAGAACAAACATAAATTGTTCTTCATGGCTTTTCCGTTTCTTGTTGTCACCTTTATTTTCTATTATCTGCCGATCAGCGGATGGATTTATGCATTTTATGATTTCATTCCCGGAATACCGTTGTCTGACACGCCATATGTCGGGTTGAAATGGTTCAAGACGATTGTATCCAATCCAACACAGACCGCAGAGGTTGTGCGCGTGCTGAAGAACACTCTTGCCATGAGTTCACTTGGACTAATCACCTCGATATTTCCAGTGATCTTTGCGATTTTCCTGACCGAAATTAAGTCAGGCTGGTATCGCAAGATGGTGCAGACGCTAACCACGATTCCGAACTTTATCAGCTGGATTCTGGTATATGCATTGGCCTTCTCGTTGTTTTCCGTTGATAACGGGGTCATCACACACATTTTAGTGCAGCTTGGAATCGTTGATGAGGGTTATAACTTTTTAGCCTCCAGCTCGAATATTTGGGTCACGATGATCATTTGGTATTGGTGGAAATCGTTAGGCTGGGGTGCCATTCTCTATCTTGCTGCAATCGCAGGCATTGATCAGGAGTTGTATGAAGCCGTAGAGGTGGATGGTGCAAGCCGGTTCCGTAAAATCTGGCATATTACCATTCCGGGTCTTATCCCAACCTTCTTTGTCCTACTGCTGCTCTCCATAGGTAACCTGGTCAATAACGGGATGGAGCAGTACTTTGCCTTTCAAAATGCGATGAATAAAGATTCCATAGAAGTGCTGGATCTTTATGTATACAATATTGCGTTCGCTAACAACTTTCCGTTTGCCACAGCTGTCAGTATGCTGAAGTCGGTCGTTAGTGTAATTCTACTGTTCGCGGCAAACACATTATCCAAGATGGTGCGTGACGAATCTATCATTTAAGGCAGGGGTGATCCCATTTGAGAAAGAAAAAACTAACTTCTGGAGAATTAATCTTTCAAATTATTATCTACACACTCTTTGGATTGTTCACCCTGTCATGCATTTATCCATTCTACTATTTGTTCATTAATACGATCAGTTCGAATGATCTTAGCGCAGCAGGGTATATCAAATTTTATCCAAGGCAGATCCATTTTGATAACTATAGTAAGGTTCTAAGAATCAGTGGTTTAGGCCATGCGGCGACAGTCTCTATTTATAGAACAGTTGTTGGTACTTTGCTCACCGTTGGATCTTCGGCATTTCTTGGGTACTTGTTCACCAAAAAGGAAATGTGGGGCCGGAGTATTTGGTACCGCAGTGTTGTAGTTACGATGTATTTCAGCGCAGGGTTGATCCCATGGTATATCACCATGCATAACTTGCATCTGACTAATAATTACCTGGCTTATATTTTGCCAACCATTATTACTCCTTTTAATATCATTTTGGTCAAAACCTTCGTCGAGGCAATTCCGCCCTCACTTGAGGAGTCGGCGTCAATGGATGGAGCAGGTTACTTCCGGGTGTTCTGGAGTATCATTGTTCCTCTTACAACACCTATCTTGGCTACGATTACGATTTTCTCAGCGGTGAATCAGTGGAATGCCTTTATTGATACGGCGTTTCTGATGACAGATACGAAATACTTTACGCTCCAGTTCTTATTATGGCGTTATTTGAACGAATCCAGTTCGCTCGCAGCCTTAATTCGTAATTCGCCAGATATGGCCGCTAGTGCAGCGAATATGCAGACTCCAACCTCTGTGCGGATGACTGTAACGATGATCGTTGTATTGCCGATTTTGATCGTGTATCCGTTCTTCCAACGCTTTTTCGTCAAAGGAATTATGATCGGTGCGGTTAAAGGCTGATGGGTGGCCGCTCTGGACTAGAACTGGGTTTTCCTCTGTTATAAGCAGAGTTGAACTATAAGTGAAGAGATGAAAGGGAGGGTATAAAGCAATGAGATTAAGAAGAGCATCGCTTGTCATGCTATCCGTAATTCTGGTCTTCGTTCTTGCAGCATGTGGCGGGGGGAATAATGCGGCTAACTCGGGCAAAAACACGAGCACAGAGAAACCTACGTCGGCTGCCACGAATGCCCCGGCGGAAGAGACAGCAGCACCGGATGACGGAGCGCTTGATCATTCCAAGCCGCTGAAGCTGACTGTATTCTCAACAACCGCTAACTATGCCGGTCCACAGACCGGATGGTTTGCAAAAATCATCAAGGATAAGTTCAACATCGAAATGGACATTGTAGCTTCAAACCTGACTGGTGGAGATACCAAAATCTCTGCAATGATGGCTTCCGGAGATCTTGGAGATATCATCATTTTCGGTGACGACAAGAACCACTATCCAAACGCCATCAAAGGAAAGCTGCTCTTGGACTGGACACAGGACGGTCTTTTGGACAAATACGGAAAAGACATTTCCAGCACTTTTCCAAAAGCTATTGAGAAAGCAAAGGTAGCTTTTGGCGGTGGATCATCAGTCTTTGGTATGGGGAACAGCGTAGCTTCTAACCCTTCCGGACCCTCCGAAGGAAAAGATATGACTTGGGGTCCAGACCTGCGCTTTGATCTTTACCAACAAATTGGAGCGCCAGAAATTACAAAGATTGAAGATTATCTGCCTGTGCTGAAAAAAATGCAAGAGCTCGAGCCTAAGAATGAACAAGGCAAAAAAACCTATGCTTTCTCGATGTGGTCTGATTGGGATGGCAACTATAAAATGACATTGGCTAAACAGTTCGCTAACATGATGGGCTATGACGAAATTCCTGATACTGCTGTGTATGTTAAGGCAGATGAAGAAAAGTATTATGACTTCTTATCCGAAGATAGCTGGTACATGAAATCACTCAAACTGTATTTTGAAGCTAACCAAATGGGTCTGGTTGATCCGGACTCTATGACGCAAAAATTTGACGATGTTGTAGCGAAATACAAAGATGGTCGTCTATTGTTCTCTTGGTTCCCATGGCTTGGAGCTGCTAACTACAATACACCAGAAAGAACAGCCGAAGGTAAAGGTTTTGCGCTGGTTCCGTTCAAAGATGAATTGATGTATTCCACAGGCTTCAATGTTTACGGTGGTAACGGTATTATTGCAATCGGCGCAAAAGCTAAGGAACCTGCTAGAATTATGGAATTCATTAACTGGATGTACACACCGGAAGGTGCAATGATTTCTGCAGGAAGTGGTACAGCAGTACCTAACGGACCTCAAGGTCTGACTTGGGATATTGATGCAAACGGCAAACCTGCAGTGACTGATTTTGGTTGGAAAGCTTATACTGATCAACAGAATACTCAAGTTCCTGCTGAATACGGCGGGGGTGACTACTACTATGGCTCCAATCAAATGAACTTCTCGTTTGTGGTTCCGGCGATGGTGAATCCAGAGAATAGTGAGCCATTCGATCATAATTTGTGGACAACAACCCTAGAACGTAACCCTTCCAAGCTTGATAGTGACTGGAGAGCGAAAATGGGCGTTCTGACTCCTAAGGAGTATTTTGAGAAAAACAATCTATTGGCTGTAGCACCACAAGGCTTCACTGGCAAAGAACCATTAACCATGGATAAAACAGTGGAACAAAAGAATAAACAAATCGGTACGGTTATTCAACAGATTTCCTGGAAAATGGTCTTTGCTAAAGATCAAGCGGAATACGATAAATTGAATAAAGAAATGCATGATAAGGTAAATGGTCTTGGGTATTCCGAAGTTATGGATTTCTCGATTAAAAAGGCTGAGGAATTGTTCGAGGCTCGTAAAAGCGTTAAATAAACACGGCTAGTAACTATAAAATAAGGCGGGGCGGCGTGGAGGCTGTTCTGCCTTATTCTATTCAATTAAGGATAAATGTGGTATTCTCACATTAATATAAAACGCTTTCAGATAGAAAGAAGAGGATAATCCAGATGGTAAGAGTACCCCTGCGGAGTCATACTCCAGCTGTCAAATCCTTACGCAATACCTTATTTATCTATCTAGTAATCGGAACATTACTTCCGCTTCTCTTAGTAGGATTCGTAACCTACACCTCTATTTACTCCATCCTTTCAGGTAAAATTGGCAACGGGATCAGCGCTAGTCTGAGACAGGAAGCCTCAAGCCTGGAGAATGCCATCGACAATATGGATTTTGCCTCCAAACAGTTTGCTCTGGACGGTCAGATTGTGCAGGAGATGTCCTCATTTATTCAGGAAAAACAAATTTTTCGCAAATCGCAAATGATGAATTCCATCAACCAGAAGATCAATCTAGTCAATTTTACGAACCCTTATATTGGACTTACAGCCTACATTATGCCGGACAGCGATGATCCCGTTCTGTTCACCAACATGAGCGCACGCAGAAATTTTGATATCAGTACATTGCCGTCTTTTATGCGATATAACGGGGCTGACTATTATGGACCACATCCCACTATGTACGCTGTTGGTGATAATCTCGTATTCTCGGAGCAGCGGATTGTCCGTGTGCCGGGCCAGCATAAGCTTTATATTTATTTGGAGACGAATTATAGTTTGTTTCGCAAAATCTTCAATCAGGAGTCCTACGGGATGAAAGTAAATCATCTGCTGGTCAATCAGCAAGGTAATAGTACAAAAGTGATCGACGGCAAACTTCCGCTAAGTATTATTAAAGCTGCGGGAAGCAACTCCAATCTCACCCATGAAACGCTAAGCGGATATCATCTGTTTCGTTACGCGAGTCCTCAGGGCTGGAAACTTATTGCTGTTGTGAAAAAATCAGAATTCAACAGTGAAATTTATTCTTGGTTTTATAAAATGATCTTACTTGCCTTCTCCACCCTTCTTTTTGCCGGATTTCTGGCTTGGATCATCTGGAGGAAAATTTATGGTCCGTTGCGTAAGGTCAACCTTGAAATCAACCGAATGGCGGAAAATGTTACCGCTCCGGTAGCCTATACGAATGTGGAAGAATTTGATTTCGTGCTTACCAACTTTCAGCAGATGAAAAAACAGGTGAATGAGCTGATTGTTGCGGTTGCCCATAATGAGAAACAGAAAAGCCAATTTGAGATTGAGAAGTTGCTCAGCCAGATCAATCCTCATTTTTTGCATAATACCTTAAATACGGTACAGTGGATGGCCCGGTTAAACGGCCAGAAGGAGATCGACAAGCTGGTCACTCTTCTTGTAAAGGTGCTGCATTATAATCTGGGCAAGCAAAGCATCATTGTTACCATTGGCGAGGAAATTGAAGCGATTCGAAATTATATGGAGCTGCAGCGTATTCGTTATGATTATGAATTTGAATTTAACGTTGAAGCTGATGAGGATGTATTGTCTGTGGCTGTCCCGAGATTTTTGCTTCAGCCTCTGGTGGAGAACTCGATTTATCATGGATTAAGCGATAATGGCAAGGTAGATGTTGAGATAACGAAACATGGTGAAGGAGAGGTTCAGCTATGTGTGAGAGACAATGGCGCTGGGATGGATGCAGATACATTAGATCAGCTGTTGTCTGATGATGGAGCGAAAAAAAGGGGACTTGGAATTGGTTTTTCATATGTGAACCGGATGCTTAGAACCTATTATGGAGAACAAATGAAGCTAGAGATGTTCAGTAATCCAGGAGAAGGTACGGTTGTATCCATTGTGATTCCGAGGAAAGGTAAGGAGGACTTCGATGATTAAGGCTGTAGTTGTCGATGACGAGAGACTCGTGCGAAAAGGCTTCATATCCCTGATCGACTGGTCATCCTTAGGGATTGTTATAGTTGGGGAGGCAGGTGATGGTAAATCTGCTTTGGAGCTGCTTCAACAGCAGGAAGTAGATTTATTATTTGTGGATTTGACCATGCCAGGCATTTCAGGCTTCGAGCTCATTAAAATGGTTAGACAACGGTTCGCAGGCATTCGCTGTGTTGTCCTTACTTGTCATCATGAATTTGACTATGTTCAGGAGGCTATGCGTTTAGGAGCCGTTGACTATATTGTAAAAACACTGCTTGAGATGGAAAATGCGGATGAAACCATCAGACGTCTTGTCGATCGTATTAAATGGGAGGACAATACACGGGATGCGCTGGTTCGTGGGGAAAGTAAACGTATGGCTGCTGATAAGGCTCTGCTGTATTTGCCCCTATATCATCAGTGCAATGAAGAAGAATTATTTCAGCTGTCCAGCGTGAAAAATAATCCGCTCATTACTTTTCATGAGATGTGGATGTCGCCCTTATTACATCGTTTCTCAATAGATGAGAGCAAACGTGAGCTTAAGATCCAGCTATCCGGACGATGGCAGACCGCGCTGATCAGTGGATTGAGAGATCAACCCTTGCAGGAACTGGAGGAACAGCTCACTGCGAAATTACACCGTATTCTATTTTATCATCCTGAACCTGAGGATTTGACCTCATTGAAATATGAAGACATAAAGAAGGAACCAGCGGCTCCCTACTCAAAACAAGAGTCGGATAATCTGCTGGAGCAAGCACAGAATTTGAAGTGGACAATTGATGGAAATGAGTGGGAGAAATTTGTAGCAAACATACTTCAGCAGAAACCCCGTTCTGATCAGTTTCTGGCGTTTGCACACTCTCTAATACAAAGCTGGAGCTCTTTACTATTAAAGCCTGAAGATGCTGCTCAACTGGAAAGGGACATCTCCCATAATCTGAACTGGTGCTATTGGAAGAACTGGCTGCGGCGATTTTCTGATCATGTGGGACGAAGAATGCTGGAGCTTGGATTAACTAAAGAGGTTATGTCTTGTCTTATTCGCGCAGTTCGTTATATGCAGAGCCATGCAGGTGACAAAATCAATCAGAGCGACGTAGCAGCCGTCATTAATATGAGCCGTGGTTATTTCAGCCAATGTTTCGCTCGTTTTGCCGGAGAGACATTTGGTGAATGTTTACGGGGAATGCGGCTGGAGCTTGCCAAATCACTGCTGCTGGAGACTACTCTTCCCGTCTGTGAGATTGCTTCGCGGTCCGGTTTTGAGGATGATCGTTATTTCAGCAGATTATTCAGAGAACGTATTGGTAAATTACCAAGTGAATTCCGTGCGGAGGGGAAAAACCAAATATGAAATTTTGGAAATCTATCCTCCTAGTGTGTCTGGTCATTGGAATGACATCATGTCGTGACAATATTGGTATTGTAGATTCGGTTGCAAGCCCTCAGGCAGGGGATGAAGCTACTTCTATCGCTTATAGCAAATATGAGGATCCGATTGTGATCCGAGTAGGGTTTAAGGTTCCCGACTCGCGGCTTAATACAGGTGACAGCAACGATAACAATCCAATCACCCGTTATTTAGAGAGCATTACGAATATCAAAGTGGTTCACTCCTGGGAAGCGAAGGGTGAGGATGCTTTTACGCAAAAGGTACAGCTTGCCATTGATAGCAACGATTTGCCTGATGCCATGGTTGTGGATCGTGATCAACTGAAGAAATTAATTGATAATGATATGATTGAAGATTTGACAGAGACTTATAAAATATATGGATCTGAACTTATCAAGGATATGTACAATTCTACAAAGGGGGAGGCATTAGAGGACGCTTCCCGCGATGGTAAACTATATGGATTACCGAATGTAGCTATTGATGCTGACTCTCCCGTGCTGCTCTGGGTACGTCAGGATTGGCTGGAGAAGCTGGAGCTGCGGCCTCCTCAAACTTTTGAAGACATCGAGAAAATTGCCAAAGCTTTTATTGAAAAAGACCCTGATGGAAATGGAAAAAGAGACACCGTCGGTCTAAGCGGCTACAAAAATATTGTATATGGAACTAAACCATTAGTTAATGGTCTGGATGCTGTGTTTAGTGCATTTCACGCTTTCCCCACGAATTGGATTAAGGATAACAACGGCAATATCGTGTATGGCTCCATTACACCAGAGACCAAACAAGCGCTTGCTAAACTTGCTGATTGGTATAAACGGGGGTTGCTGGATCCGGACTTTGCACTATATAAGGAAACTCAGGAGCCTATTATTACAGGTAAATCCGGGATGTTTTTTGGTCCTTGGTGGATGCCTTATTATCCTTTATCAGAGGCAGTGGCTTTGGATACGAAGGCAGAATGGAGAGCATATGCAGCTCCAGTTGACGATTCCGGTAAGTTTGTCGCTCATTTAGCGCCGGTAACAGATCGATATCTTGTTGTGCGTAAAGGGTTTGAACATCCTGAGGCTGTAATCAAGCAATTAAACGTGTTTACAAGACTCGAAAGAAGACAGGATCCTAATCAAGAGGAGGTAAAAAAGCTGGGTGATTTCTCTGCGCAGACAGGCATTCAGCTGCGTGCTTATTATCCGTTCGATCTTCTGATAGATTATAGGGATGCGATTGAGAAACATTATGCTGATATCCAGCAGGCTTTGCACGGAAAGATAGACCCGGATACATTAAATTCTGATACCCGGCTCATTTATGATCAATGGGTAGCGGAAACAGAGCAGCCCAAAAAAGATCTTGAAGGCTGGAAAGCAGCGAATGCGTATAAATATGGAGTAGCTGTGTTAACCTCAACTGCTATAGAGGGAGTGCGTGGGGTCTTTTATGGGAACACCCGGCTTATGAAGACTAAATGGCCGGAACTGCAGAATCTGGAGAATGAGACGTTCTTAAATATCATTGTGGGTGATTCACCGCTTAGTGATTTTGATGCGTTTGTAGCTAAATGGAAGAGTATGGGCGGAGAAGAGATTACGGAAGAAGTTACTGAGCTCGTAAAGCAAAAGTAAACGTGGGATGTCTCAACAGCCTAATGGCTGTGGGACATCCTTTTTCTTATGTTCTATTCTTCGTTTTTGCTGATTTTTTGCAGCAGGAAATGTAGTTGCTCTACTTCTTCATCGGTTAAATGGCCAACAAGGCTTTTATTAAATTCATCTAAGATGGACTGTAAAACTGGGAAGAAATCAATGGCTTTTGGGGTAGGATATAGAAGGTGAGAGCGTCGATCATTAGGATCGTCTTTGCGCTCGATATATCCCGAATTCTCTAATTGCTTCACAGAACGTGCTGTAGTTGCTTTATCGAACTTCAATTCGGCAGTTAACTGATCCTGAGTAATGCCTGGCCGAGAAAGAATCAATTTAAGAAAGCTATGCTGTCCACCACTACCGATTCCATAGGGGACAAATTGCTTAACCAGTTTCTTTTGATTTTGACGGTGAAGATGGGAAATTAGCTTCCCGATAGGCTCTCTTGCCAATATAGACACCTCTTTGGGTTATATGTTCGCTCATTTGTTGCCTTGAAATAAAGTGTACAATAAAGTCGTTGCGCACGCAACTAAATTGTTGTACACTGGGTATGGTGAGTTTGGTTGCGTGCGCAACTAAACAGTGATTATTAATATTTAATGAGGTGTTAGTTATGAGTTCTGTAAGTGCAACCTATCAGGAGGATAAAGAAATTCAGAAGAAACGCTGGATGATCTTAATTGTTCTGAATATTTTTACGTTCATGTCCACCCTTGATGGTAGTATTGTCAATATTGCTCTGCCTGAGCTATCCAAACAACTGAAGCTGCCCATGGCGCAAATCGAATGGGTAACAACAGGATATTTAATGGCGATCTGTGCGGCGATCCTTTTCTTCGGCAAGCTTGGAGATATCGTAGGAAAGATTCGAATTTTTAAGATTGGCACGATTGTATTTGTTATTGGATCTATGCTGTGTGGGCTTAGTGTAAGCTTACCAGCCTTAATTGCTTCACGCGTTGTTCAAGCCTTAGGTGCTTCGATGACCATGGCGAACAGTCAGGGAATTGTTACGGATATCTTTCCTGCCACGGAGCGTGGCAAAGCCCTTGGTTTCATTGGTACATTCGTGTCTCTGGGAAGTATAGCTGGCCCAAGTTTAGGCGGGATTATGGTTTCCACCTTAGGCTGGGAGTATATCTTTTGGGTAAACGTCCCTATTGGCCTGATCGCTATATTTTTTGGCTGGAAGGTATTGCCTAAGGATTTAACGAGAGTGAAATCTTCGATTGATGTGCCGGGCAGTTTACTGTTCGCTGTCTTTATTATTACTTTGTTCGCAGGATTATTACTAGGTCAACAGCTTGGATATGGTAACAGCTTAATTGTTACATCAATAATTGTTGCTGTAGTCAGCTTCGTTGCTTTCATATGGATGGAGCTTCGCAGAAAAGAACCGCTGTTGCAGCTGTCATTATTTAAGAATCCGTTGTTTTCTTTAAGTATCTTATGTGGTTTTCTCGTATTTACAGCGAATTTCTGCTTCAATATTATCGCGCCGTTTTATGCACAGAACATGCTTAATTTATCGCCATTCTATGCAGGCTTTTTGTTAATGCTGCTGCCGATATGTATGGTAGTCGTGGCTCCAATGAGTGGAGCGCTATCGGATAAAATAGGCTCGGAATTTTTGACTTTTGCAGGGCTGGTGGTCATGGTTATTGCGCAGTTCGGATTAGCACAGCTTCATGTAGGAAGCTCTGTTGTGCTGGTAGGTGTGTGGATCGCTATGCTGGGGATAGGAAGTGGTCTATTTCAATCGCCGAACAATTCGCTTGTCATGTCTAAGGTACCAAGAACACAGCTTGGTTCTGCGGGTAGTGTCAATTCGTTAGTTCGTAATGTTGGTATGGTTGTCGGCATAACAATTGCTACTACAATACTTTTTCAAGTGATGAGCAGTAAAGCCGGCTATAGGGTGACAGGGCTAGTTCCTGGTCGGCCAGAGTTATTTATCGAGGGCATGCATGTAGTGTTTGTAACCTCGGCATCGATATGTCTAGTGGCTGCTTTATTAACTGGCTGGAGATTGGTGAGTGCAAGAAGTGCCAAAGTGCAGTCATCTGAAAGATAACATAAAATGAAAAAGATCCTTCTGGCGCTACGGCTAAGAAGGATCTTCTTTGTGATGAAACTGTAAGGCTTCCTTAACGGCTTGCAAGTATTGATATTGATAACGTACATCCGGTTCTAGGTAGGCCCCTTCAGCCCATTCATTCCAGGCGTTGATAAAAATATATTCACTTTTGAACATTTTTTTGGCGCGCTCAATTTGTCGTGAAAGGTATTGGCCGAATTTTTGAGGATTAGCGCCTAAGGTGCTTTGTCCGGCAGGGCCTTTACGTGGTGTGTTATCCCAGTTGACAAAGGCTCCCGGATATATGATTTCTCCGTCTCTATGGGGTGTCCGCTCCAACATGGATTCCCATAACTCATCATAATCAATTACGATATGCCTCTGATCCTCCACCTGCTTTGAGCTCCATAAATGCTTAACCCCGCCATGTGCGAATGTGTAATGCGGCTCAAATTCCAGACTGGCATCGAATCCTTGCTCTTTCTTTAGGGGGAAACCGCCCAGTGTCCGGACCAGATGAAGTCCTTTAAGTCCGTTCTGCAGAGCCAATTCGCGCCAATATTGAAGCATTTCTTCACAGTGCGGGATACTAGCAGATCGATAAATGATAAAGACAGGCTTATCCTCCACCCGGATATAACGATCATCTTTGAAGGCTTCCAGCAAAGCAAAAAAGTGCATTCGCCAATCCCGTTCTTCTCCGTATTCCTGTGGCATCAGGACATCCTCTTCGGTACCATCCCAGCTACGTGTCCAGGGTTCGTTAGCCCAAGAAAGGCAAAAGGGGAAGTCAGGCTCTTTGCTCGCAAGAATCTGCTGAACCGGTTGTTCCAGTAGCCGCCTGCCATTAAACCAATAGTGATAATAACAAAAACCGTAAATGCCATGAGCCCTTGCCGTCTCTGCCTGCCATTGTTTCACTTTAGGATCCGTTAAATCATAGTAGTTATTATTTAATGGCTTCTTGGGCTGATCATGTTCAGGATAAAGGGCTGCAGCCTTCCTGACATTTGTCCATTCTGTAAAACCCTCACCCCACCAGGAATCGTTCTCTGAGATCTGATGAAACTGAGGCAATACAAAAGCAATGCATTTCAAGTCAGGTCACCCCCTATGGTTCCTTGAATATTTTTCTCAGCAGTAACTTTCCTTGCTGGATATAAGAATGGTTATATTTAAGTTCCTTTAGGGCACGAGAGGCAGAAATTCTTCTTTCTTCACTATGTGAAAAATAGTGCTTAAAGCTATCGGAGAGCTCTTTGAAGTTCTGGAAACGAACGAGATCTTCTTCTGCAATTCGGTAATTATGAAGATGGGGATGATCCTCCACTAACTGAAATACGCCGCAAGCGGTGACCTCCATAATCTGCTGCACAGAACCAGTGCAATTGATGACGATTTTTGCTCCATTATAATAGCTGGACATTTCTTTACTATGGGTGATATCAATGAAATTTCTGGGGGGTTCCCAACCACGCCCGGCGATCATTACCTTAAGGCCTTGAAGTAGGTCTGAATACGCCAACGTGTAAAGCACACTATCGATTTGGAAATCGCCAAGAATGAGTACGTCACTCTGATAACAGTCCTCCACACGTCTTGGATAATAGAGATCCGTATCCGCAGCATATGGGAGAAAGCTGGAATGTTTGCCCCATAAACCCTGATAATAGATCAGATTAGCTATGTTCTGTGTGAAAATGTAATCGAACAACAATGCCAGATTACGTTCTGTTGGAGTAAGACAAGCGGCATCTGCCATCCATACCGCTTTGGGAACGTTGGAAGCTTTCAGAGCAGGGAGGTTCTCCTCCGGAAATAGGGTCTCCGATCCTAGAGCTAATATTAGATCAGGTTGAAAATGAGCTAAATATTCCTCCAGATTATGCTGGAATTTAATAGCAAGTACTTCTTTGACCAAATGCCTTAGTTGATCCTTAAAAAGTCGTACATTAGGCATTTTATCACTTGCCACTGTAGGAACCAGCAGCAATATTCTTAATTGCTTGAGTTCCCGTTGCAAAGGCTCTGCTCTATAAGAGTTCATCTCTAGGATGAGGTTATGGTGTTGCGATGGATTAACTTGGCTGATGGTGACTTCGTGACTTGAAGGCCTTTCAGGAGTGAGCCTATTAGCTGTCTTCTTCATAATTCCTCCTGTATTCTGTGGAGCCAGTCGTCCGCTCTAGCACCGAGTCTTGCTAATCATTATATGTGTAGGGGGTTATTTTGACTTTAGGTATAAGACCATTAATCAGAGTCTCGAAGATAAAAAGCGGATTTAGTGAAAGCTGTATATCTATCTATGACAGGGCTGGCTTGTTTAACATAAGATATACTATAAAACCTGAAAGGGATGATCGCCTTGCCAACCTTCGATAGCGTTCTAGTTACAGGAAGTCAGACCATTCAAAATGATCTGCACGTTAATGGAAATGAGACTATCGATTCGAATCTGCATTTGAATGGTAGTCAGACTATAATGGGAAGCCTAAATGTGAACGGCAGTGAATCCATACTCGGTCATCTGGGGGTAACCGGTGAAATTAGCGGGGCAGGCACCATCAGAGCTGCAACCCGGTTGATCGCTACGAACCAAGCAACATTGCCACCAGGCGCTCCTACCAGCCTGCAACAGGTTCGATACTTTTCTGTAGGTGCTGTAGGTCAGACTGGTCTCGTGCTGAAGGGCACAGATGGAAATGATTATGTATTATTTATCGATTTGACTGGCGGAACACCTAATATCGGCATCCAACGGGCTTAATCAAGGTAAACTAACATGCTCAGCATCCGATTAATAAAAAAACAGCAAGTCTCCTATGTACAAATAGGGACTTGCTGTTTGAGGTTTCTGTTAATTCTTAAAGCTATGAATTGGAGCAGGGATTCGTCCGCCACGATTAACGAAGTTCGCGCAATTGAAGCCATTCACTGCCATAACTGGTGCATATCCGAGCAGGCCGCCAAATTCGACCATTTCACCAACGTCCTTGCCGATTACTGGAATCACGCGAACCGCAGTGGTTTTGTTATTCACCATACCGATTGCAGCTTCATCCGCGATGATGCCGGAAATGGTCTCCTTGGTAGTGCTTCCTGGGATAGCGATCATATCCAGTCCTACGGAACACACACAGGTCATAGCTTCCAGCTTCTCTAGTGTAAGGGCACCCCGCTGAACCGCTTGAATCATGCCATGATCTTCACTGACCGGAATAAAGGCTCCACTAAGTCCACCTACATAGGAGGAGGCCATTACGCCACCTTTTTTAACATTGTCATTTAGGATCGCCAGAGCAGCGGTCGTTCCCGGAGCGCCAGCTTCCTCCAGACCCATGACTTGAAAGATTTCGGCAATGGAATCTCCGATTTCTGGAGTAGGAGCTAAGGATAGATCGATAATCCCAAAAGGAACATTCATCCGTTTGGAAGCCTCTTGAGCAACTAGCTGACCGACACGTGTGACTTTGAAGGCTGTCCGTTTAATGGTTTCACATAAGGTTTCAAAATCCTGCCCTCTAACCTCTTCGAGCGCACGTTTGATTACCCCAGGACCGCTGACGCCAACGTTGATGACACATTCCCGTTCACCAACCCCGTGAAATGCTCCGGCCATAAAAGGGTTGTCCTCAACTGCATTACAGAAAACTACCAGCTTGGCGCAGCCGATGGAATCCCGATCCTTGGTGCGTTCCGCAGTTTGGATAATGATGTCGCCCATTAATTTCACAGCATCCATGTTGATTCCACTTCTGGAGGAACCGACATTGACCGAGGAGCAGACTCTTTCAGTGACTGCCAATGCTTCAGGAATACTGTCAATCAAAATACGATCGCCTTTGGTGCAGCCTTTTTGTACAAGTGCAGAGAAGCCGCCGATAAAGTTAACGCCTACCTCTTTTGCAGCCTTGTCCAGGATTTCAGCAACAGGTACATAGGTATCTGTCTTCACCGCACCAGCGGCAATAGCGATGGGTGTGACAGAAATCCGTTTGTTAACGATAGGAACCCCAAATTGTCTTTCCAGATCTTCACCCGTCTTTACGAGCTTTTCAGCGGATCTGGTGATTTTGTCATATACATTTTGATTAAAGGTGCGCATATCCGTGTGGGCACAATCCATGAGGCTGATCCCCATCGTTATGGTACGCACATCCAGATTCATTTCACGAATCATCTTATTCGTTTCTTGTACTTCCACTAGTGATATCATGGTCAGCCATCCTCCTAGATTCGGTGCATAATATTAAAAATATCCTCATGCTGAAGCTTGATTTCCACGCCAATCGATTCGCCAAGCAAATGTAATTCCTCTACAATATTCTCAAAAGCTTTAGTTGAGCTAGAAATGTCTACAATCATCATCATGTTAAAATAATCTTGAACAATCGTCTGCGAAATATCCAGAATGTTCAAATTGTGTTCGGCTAGATATGTACATACTTTAGCGATAATCCCTACTTTATCTTTTCCTAATACAGTAATAATCCCCTTCATGAATACAGCCTCCCTTTGTATTTGTTGATTTCACCGTGTATACGGAATGAACCATTCCAACTATTATTGCAAATGATGAAACAAGCTTCAACCAAAGGTTTTTTGTCAGTTTGATTAAATATTTATTTTGGCAGCTGAAATTATAGAAAATTCATTTGACAGCCTATAAAAAATGTGATGAACTGAGAGTTTGATATGCTAGTCTGAAGGAGTAAATATGACTACACAAAAATATAAAGATATGGTTGAGCAAAGAACGAAGATGACCCTCCAGGAATGGACGGAACAGGCGGAAGTGAAGGAAAAGGACATTTATCGTTTTTTGCATAATTTAAAAGGCACTGCTGGTACTGTCGGATTACCGGATGTCGAACAATTTGCCGAGGATACGCTGCCCTATTTCATGGAAAGCAGTCTTAAGAGTTGGTCAGTCGAGGAATGGGGGGATTATTTATATCCACTGATTCCATTGTTTAATGTCCATTCATTGGCAGCTTCAAGCTCTGTTAAAGCATTGGATAAAAAGGGACCTGCTGAGACGCTCACACAGAATGATATTCTTCTTATCGACGATGATGTAGAGCTAGTTGCTTATCTGAAAGAGTCGTTGGAGAGGCAGAATTACTATGTAAGCATTGCCTTATCTGCTGAACGGGGACTCAAAATCTTTTATGAAACGAAACCAGATCTCATTCTGCTGGATATTCTTTTACCGGATAAAAGCGGGATTGAGGTGTTGAACCAAATTATCGGCAAGGCTAAAAAAGAACGAATTCCCATTATCATTATAAGCGGGGAGTACTCCAAAGCGACGCAAATGCAGGCGTATTCGCTGGGGGTGATGGATTTTTTACCGAAGCCTGTAGATATTGATTTATTTCTGGTATTGATCAAAAATCGCTTTCAGCTCAAGAGAGAATGGCAGGAGTCCATCATCGTGGATGATTTGACCGGCGCATTCAATCGCAAACACTTTAATCAAGTCATGAAGCAGCTGATTGGTGATTTTAAGCGGACCAACCGCGTATTTTCGTTAGCGCTGATTGATTTGGATTATTTTAAAAACGTTAATGATACATATGGTCACCTAATCGGAGACGAAGTTCTGCAGGGCTTTTCCGAGCTTGTGAAGAATTCCATCCGTCTGGAGGATACCTTTTGCCGTTATGGGGGAGAAGAGTTTGCAGTGTTCTTACCTCACACGGATGCGGAATCTGCAATGTTGGTTATACAGCGTATTCAAGAGCGGTTTGCGGCGACTGACTTTTTTGCGAAAAATGAAATCTTTCATGTGACTATCTCTAGCGGGATTTCTGAGGTAACAGATGCCGAGAATATAGCCGATAAATTGATTGAGGAAGCAGATCAGGCTCTTTATGCTAGTAAGCATGCTGGAAGGAATCAGACAACGCTTTATTCGGACCATTTATCCACTACTAAAAAGCATTCGGTTCTGAATGTGATTGTTGTGGATGACGATACGCTAATTCGGAGAATTGTGACCAGTCAGTTCGCCATTTGGGAGCCGGAGAATATTGCTGAGGTGAAGGTTAGCAGCTATGCGAATGGGCTTGATTTCCTGCAATCGGATTGGTATGCCGTGGATGAGAAGTATATTATTTTGCTGGATGGTGTGATGCCTGATCTGGATGGGGTAGAAGTTCTGGAAAGAATCCGCAAAACGTATCCGGAAGTAAATATATTAGTGATCATGTTGACGGGAAGAAACAATCAGGCGGATATTGTACATGCCCTGCAGATGGGTGCCGATGATTATGTAGTCAAACCGGTCCATATGCCTGAGTTATTGTCGAGGATAGAGCGGTTGGCTCATAGATTTTTGTTCTAATTGGGTTCTGAATATGTTGTGAGCACCAGGAGAGATCTAAAGCGGAGGGAACTAGGCAGCTATGCAAAAGGTAATGGTAGTGGATGATGAAGAAGTATTACGAATGTTAATCGTAGACACCTTAGAAGATTTGGAAGACGTGGAGATCCACACTGCCGAGAATGGATTAGAGGCGCTTTCAAAATTGTCACAGAATCATTATGATTTGGTGATATTGGATTATATGATGCCTGAAATGACAGGGATTGAAGTCCTAGGCCAACTGGATGATGAGAAAAAGAAGGCTACAGCTATTTTAATGTTAACAGCCAAAGCCCAAGATGTAGACCGTCTTCGAGCGGTAGATGCAGGCGCACGTTATTTTATGCCAAAACCTTTTAGTCCTATGGAACTCTTGCAGATTGTGGAGGGGATCCTAAGTGACAAAGGGAAGCAGCTCTAATCACAGTATTAAAAATAGATATTTTCGTATCATTGCCTTGGTTTTTTCGTTAATCATTATTATGGGATCTGTATTTTTATTTTTCATAAATAATGAGCAGAACAAATTAAGTAGAGACCGTGAAGTTCTGCAAAATAAGGCGGACACGATTAACGAATTGGCGACTGCGTTAAATGAGGTTTTTTTCCGAGCGAGGGGATTCAGCGCACTTAAGAGTGACAATGAATTAGATCTCCTAAACTTAGGACTTGTTAACTTTGATAAGATTCTGGATACCTATTCTAATCTCAATTTATCTCCGGAAGAAGCCTTGTTTAGAGATGGTTTGAAAGCATTTTATGTTCAGTACAAAACTAAAGTTTTACCTGAAGCGATTCGGTTTGTCGAGGCAGACGATTATGTGTCTTTGAGAGCTCTATCCGCAGATGGCAACACGAAATCAGTAAATGATTTTTTAACGTATACAAAAGAGTACAAGCAACGATCCGATGCCGCATTAAATACTATGGCTATGGATTACATCAAACGTGCCAATGAGTTTACCTTTATCGCATTCTTTTTCAGCACGATTATTCTGCTAATCTTCACCTTTATGATTTGGCGGATTCTGAAGAACCTAATAGATCCTATTCTGAAGCTGGAAGGGGCAACCCATTCCCTGGCTGCAGGAGAAGAAATTCTTCTGGGCAAGCTTAAGAATCAAGATGAAATTGGCCGACTTTATGATGCTTTTCTAAATATGGCTAGAAGTATTCAAGATAAAGAAGAAGAATTGATGATGCAGAATGAAGAGCTGCATGCGCAGCAGGATGAACTTCAGGATCAGCAATATAGGCTGCAGCGCTCGCTTAGTGAAATTGAGAGTATGATGAAAGCCTTGGATCAATCGTCTGCGGTGGGGATCCTTACTGCTAAAGGTGTCTTTACCTACGCGAATGATAATTTAAGTGGATATACCCGCTATAAGAAGTCTGAGATTATCGGTTACACCTATAAGTTATTTGAACTTTATAATCTCTCTGATGAGGGTTATCAGAAAATCTTTAACAAATTAAATACAGGCGGAGTGTGGAACAATGAGCTGCAGATTCTAGCCAAAGACGGATTGCCCATCTGGCTGCATCTGACGATTGTGCCGTACCTGAATGAAGAGGGTGTGATTTATCAATACATCCTTATTGCGAACGATATCACCTCAATGAAAAGCGTGCAGCAGGAGCTAGCCGAAACGTTAAAAAACACAGAACAGACCAAGATGATGCTTGAACTTAATAATCAGCTGAATCATGATATTACTTATACTTTGGATAAACATGAATTTGCCGATAAGTTTATTGAGTTTATGCATCGCCTGTATGCCTTTGATTCGAGTTTCTTCCTGCTTGTGAAAGATAATATTGCGGCTGTGAAAGGCATTCCACAGGAGAATGTGGAGCGTTATCTTGATCATGAGAATAATGAGATGTTATATCGCTTGCAAGCGGAAAAAACGTACCTAATCAAGCGCCTGGCCACACAATCAGAGCAAGGGATTTCTGCGAGTGAGGTCTATGTTTACGACTTCTACACTACTGTTGTGAACGCAGAGGATGAGATTCTTGCAGTGTTCTGTGGCAGCCGGATTGGTCATTCCTTCAGCAAAGAAGAGATTAATGAGGTTCAGGGGATGATGAACCGCGTTGCGCTGGCGATTGAACGTTTATTCATGTATGAAGAGATTGAACATGGACGAAAGCTGAATCGGGACATCGTAAATAATGTGAACGAGGGCATACAATTTGTGAATACAGAAGGTATGCTCTTGCAGATGAATAAAGCGTTGAGCAACATTTTTAATTATGAGTGGACAGAAGGAACTTTGATTCCCCGTCAGAAATGGATGGATTATTTCATTGAGCACTCGAATGAGAATCATGAACTTCGGATGTTTTTTGAAAAAGCGATTGCTGAGGATGCTCTGGAATCCAGCAGCATGCAATACTCCATTGGAACTGAATCGAAGAAGCATATTGATGTGTATGCGATCCCTGTATTCCGTCGCGAGCTGCGTATTGGTACATTGTTTGTCTACAGAGATATCACTAGAGAATATGAGCTGGACCTTATGAAATCTGATCTTGTCAGTACGGTAAGTCATGAGCTAAGAACACCGCTATCGAGTGTACTTGGTTTCACAGAACTGTTATTGTCTAAGACCATGAAGCCTGAGAAGCAGCTTAAATATCTGGAGACGATTCATAAAGAAGCTAAACGACTGACGGAGCTCATTAATGATTTTCTTGATTTGCAGAGAATGGAGTCAGGTAAGCAGCAATATATCACGGAGCATTTGAATCTCAGTGAAATTGTATTAGGTGTAATTGATCAATATAAACTGAGCAGTACCCATCATGTGCTCCTAGTGGATGAGGCTTTAAATGCGGATGTTGATGTGGACAAGGATAAGATTGTCCAAGTTCTGACGAATCTGTTAAGTAATGCGATTAAATTCTCACCTGATAACAATGAAGTTAAAGTACTGCTGCATAACGAGTCGGATAGAATTATTGTACGTATCCAGGATAATGGTCTTGGCATTCCTAAGGATCAAATAGGACAGCTATTCCAAAAATTCAGAAGAGTGGATAATAGCGCCTCTAAAAGAATTGGAGGAACAGGACTCGGACTTGCTATCTGTAAGGAGATCATTGAGAAACAAAAGGGAAATATCGGTATAGATTCCGTTGAAGGAGAGGGCACTACCGTCTGGTTTAGCCTCCCTATCCTCCATGCGGAAGCGAGCCGGCAACAGGATGAGCTTAATAAATGGAGCACCGAAAAAGAGCTCAAGCCTAATGTAATGATCGTTGAAGATGATTACAGTCTTTCGTTGCTTTTATCAGAAGAGCTTAAAGGGAAGGGCTTCCGTGTTACCCATCATTACCATCCACAGCAAGCTTTTGATCAGGCCTTGAAAACACCATTTGTGGCGATTGTGGTAGATTTGATGTTGGGTGAAGAGCTGGATGGCTGGGATTTGATCCGAATGCTTAAAGAAGATCCAAGAACTGAAAATATACCTATCGTTATTTCTTCTGCTCTGGATCAATCGGATAAGAACCAATTAAACGATGTAATTCAAAAATATTTAACTAAACCTTATCCGCCCGGCGAGCTGTCGAATACGCTTGAGGAGATAGTGAAGATTAAGACGGGGATCGGCGAGGTGTTATTTCCCGAAAGTAAGCAAAAATTATAGCTTTTATTTATCACAATATTTTATAAATAGTATCACTTTTTATAATGAAACCGATCAAAACAGGTTAAATCATACTGTTTTGATCGGTTTTTACGTACTTTATAGATACTTTTTCAATAAATTACAATTATTAGGGTAAATCGACATCATTGATCGTTTACAATTATTGTGATAGCCTGATTTCATGAGGTACGGATCATCAGAAGATTTCATGTTTAGGAGAGGTGGATATTGTTGCAACTACAGGTAACGAACAGTCCTTTTAACGAGAGCCAAGTCGAGCTACTCAATCGTCTTCTACCATCCTTAACGGAGACACAGCAAATATGGCTTAGCGGTTATTTGTCAGCCATGGGCCTTACTACTGCACTATCGGCAGGTGCCGAGGTTCAATTAGTACAATCAAATACGATAGGAAATGTGGAAGGTAGTGCCGTTAGTCAACCAGCAGCTTCACGTGAAGTGACCGTGTTGTTTGGGTCCCAGACAGGGAACTGCCAACGGCTGGCTGGGAGCTTGTCCCGCAAGCTGGAGGAGCAAGGATTTCAGGTCACACTCACTGCGATGAACAGCTTTAAGCCCAATGCGCTTAAGAAGGTTGAGAACCTCCTATTGCTGGTCAGTACACACGGTGAAGGCGAGCCGCCAGATAATGCACGGATGTTCCATGAATTTCTCTATAGCAAAAGAGCTCCTCAATTAGAGAATCTGAAGTTCTCAGTGCTGGCACTGGGGGATACCTCCTATGAATTCTTTTGTCAGACCGGCAAGGACTTCGATCAGCGGCTTGAGGAACTTGGCGGCAAGCGGTTAAGTCCGCGTGTGGATTGTGATCTTGATTATGATGATTCGGTTACCGAGTGGTTTGAAGGCGTGATTGGTGCCTTAAATGCACATTTAAATGCTCCGGCCATTGCGGCAAAAGCGGTTCAAGCTGCGGAAGACGCAGATTCTCAGGAGCCTTTGTATACCCGCAACCATCCTTTTAAAGCGGAAGTATTGGAGAATCTAAATCTGAACGGACGTGGTTCCGACCGTGAGACCCGCCATTTGGAGCTATCCCTAGAAGGTTCTAACATACAATTTGAGCCAGGGGATGCGCTGGGTGTCTATCCGGAGAATCATCCTGAATTGGTAGACGCTATTATTCATACTATGGGCTGGAATCCTAATGATATTGTTCCATTTAATAAAAAAGGGGAAGACGGCACCTTACGTGAGGCCCTTCTTCACCACTATGAAATCACTGTATTGACCAAACCGTTACTTGAACAAGCGGCGAAGTTATCTTCTTCTAACCAATTAAGTGATCTATTGTCGCCAGAACGTGCGCAACAGCTTAAGGAATATATTCAAGGCCGCGATCTGCTCGATTTGGTTCAGGACTTCTCTCCATGGGAGGGTTCGGCCAGTAGCTTTGTGACTATTTTGCGCAAGCTTCCGGCACGACTCTATTCAATTGCCAGCAGCTATAAAGCTAATCCAGATGAGGTTCATTTAACGGTTAGAGCTGTACGTTATGAGGCACATGGCCGTGAGCGTTATGGGGTCTGCTCGGTACATTGTGCTGAAAGAGTCCAGCCGGGAGATACGTTGCCCATCTACATTCAACATAATCCGAACTTTAAGCTTCCGACGAATCCTGATGCACCGATCATTATGATTGGACCGGGCACAGGTGTTGCACCCTTCCGCTCTTTCCTGGAGGAACGTGGCGAGCTTGGGGCGGAAGGTAAATCATGGCTGTTCTACGGAGATCGGCATTTTGTGACGGACTTCCTCTATCAGACGGACTGGCAGAGAATGCTTAAAGACGGCTTGTTAACTAAGCTGGATGTTGCTTTCTCCCGTGATACCGAAGAGAAAGTATATGTTCAGCATCGCATTTTGGAAAAGAGCCGCGAGGTCTACGAATGGCTGCAAGCGGGAGCTCATATTTACATTTGCGGAGACGAGAAGCATATGGCACATGATGTTCATTCTGCTCTGATTACTGTCATCCAGCATGAGGGTGGTTTGAGTCCTGAAGAAGCGGCAGCTTATTTGGATAATATGCAGCAGGCGCAGCGCTACCAACGTGATGTTTACTAATGGATAGAGGAAAGTTATCGAATGACTTCGGGGGGAGATAACAACAATGGCAAACAATGAAAAGGTTAAGCCGATCGGCGGGCCTCCAAGCGATGTTGAGCACATTAAGCAAGAGAGTAACTATCTGCGGGGCGCGCTTGTTGAGACATTAAGCAATCCGATTACCGGAGGCTTGCCGGAAGATGATAATCGGCTGCTGAAATTTCACGGAAGCTATATGCAGGACGATCGGGATTTACGCAACGAGCGTGAACGGCAAAAGCTGGAGCCTGCATTCCAGTTCATGCTTCGTGTAGTTGCCCCAGGCGGGGTAGCGACACCAGAGCAGTGGCTAGTGATGGATGATCTGGCACAAAAATACGGCAATGGAACCTTACGTCTGACTACCAGACAGGCGTTTCAAATGCATGGGGTACTCAAATGGAATCTTAAGAAAACCATCCGCAGCATTAATGATACGCTGATGACGACGCTGGCAGCTTGCGGCGATGTTAACCGTAACGTAATGAGTAATCCGAATCCTTACCAGTCAGAGGTGCATGCAGAGGTCTACGAATGGGCGCGCAAAGTAAGTGATCACTTATCACCACGTACGCCTGCTTACCATGAAATCTGGTTGGACGGTGAGAAGGTAGTAGATAGCTTAGGCGAACGTGCGGAAGTAGAACCGATCTATGGTCCGGTATATTTACCGCGTAAATTCAAGATTGGTCTAGCGGTGCCTCCTTCTAATGATGTGGATGTATTCTCGCAAGATCTGGGTTTTATCGCTATTCTGGAAAATGAGAAGCTAGTCGGCTTCAACGTTTCTGTAGGCGGCGGTATGGGGATGACTCATGGCGATACCAGTACTTATCCTCAGTTGGGACGTATAATTGGTTTTTGCCGTCCGGAACAGTTGATTGATGTGGCAGAAAAGACCGTAACAATCCAGCGGGATTATGGCAATCGCTCTGTCCGCAAAAATGCACGGTTCAAATATACAATTGACCGCCATGGTCTGGAATGGTTCGTAGACGAACTGCATGAAAGACTCGGATGGCAGCTTGAAGCAGCACGTGATTATCATTTTGATCACAACGGAGACCGTTACGGCTGGGTGAAGGGTACCAACGGAAAATGGAATCTGACACTTTATATCCAAAGCGGACGGATTCATGACCAAGAAGGATACACCTTGATGACTGGCTTGCGGGAGATTGCTAAGATTCATACTGGAGATTTCCGGCTAACGCCGAATCAGAATCTAACGATTGCCAACGTCACTACTGCCAAAAAACGCAAAGTAGCTGAGCTGGCTAAACAGCATGGACTAACAGATGGAGCACATCTTTCTGCATTGCGGCGCAGCTCCATGTCCTGTGTAGCACTGCCAACCTGCGGACTTGCGATGGCTGAAGCGGAACGCTATCTGCCTTCGCTGATAGATAAGCTGGAGCTTGTTATAGATAAAGCTGGTTTGCGTGACGAGGAAATTGTGATCCGAATGACCGGCTGCCCTAATGGCTGTGCTAGACCGGCGCTGGGTGAAATCTCGTTTATCGGCAAGGCTCCTGGCAGATACAATATGTATTTAGGAGCAGGCTTTACGGGTGATCGCCTCAATAAAATGTATAAAGAAAACATAGATGAGAAGGAGATCCTAGAGACGCTTGAACCTATTCTTCACCGATATGCCAAAGAACGTCAACAAGGCGAGCATTTTGGAGATTTCGTGATCCGTGCAGATTATGTTAAAGCCGTTACCTCTGGACTTAATTTCCATGACTAAATGAAAGTAGATTTAAAAATGTCCCGGGGCCAGTTGATGGCTGCCGGGATTTTTGTGGTTTGGTCGTAGTTAGATGCGCGGGGTGTCGTGTCGTACACATAATGCTCCAGAGGTAAAGAACGGTAGGTGAGCGCAGACGAGCGCAGACGAATAGAAGATGAGTAGTAGATGAGGGGCAGATGAGTAGTAGATGAGGGGCAGATGAGTAGTAGATGAGTAGTAGATGAGCAGTAGATGAGCGATAGTAGAGCAGTAGATGAGCGCAGACGAGCGGCAGTAGACTAACAAGGTGACGGACTCAGGAGCCCTTATTTCCTGAAATCTTGCCAATTTGACGAGTGTTCGGACACCAGCGCCGTTATGGGGATGAAAAGAGACAGGAACAGGCCTTTTTCAGAGGAATAGCGTCTCTCCAGTCCGAAAGTTGCTCAAAACGGCTTAAATCGCACAAATAGCGTCATCTGAGTCCGAAAATCACGACAAAGCGCTCCATAGGTAAAGAACGGTAGTTGAACAGTAGATGAGCATAGACGAGCGGCAGTAGATTAACAAGGTGACGGACTCAGGAGCCCTTATTTCCTGAAATCTTGCCAATTTGACGAGTATTCGGACACCAGCGCCGTTATGGGGATGAAAAGAGACAGGAACAGGCCTTTTTCAGAGGAATAGCGCCTCTCCAGTCCGAAAGTTGCTCAAAACGGCTTAAATCGCACAAATAGCGTCATCTGAGTCCGAAAATCACAACAAAGCGCTCAAAAGGTAAAGAACGTCAGATGAGCGCAGACGAGCGGTAGTAGACTAACATTAGAGTAGTGAAAGGGTCATATTAGATAGTGGGACAGAGTGAAATTAGCTCAGTAGGAGCAATTGTATAGTAATACGCAGAACAGCAGGAGCAATAGTGAAGTAACGCAGAACGGCCAAACAAAAGAGCAGTAACCGACTAGCGCACAATAAACGAGCGACAGTAGACTAATATCAGAGTAGTGAAAGGATTGAATTAGATAGTGGACAGAGTGAAATTAGCTCAGTAGGAGCAATTGTATAGTAATACGCAGAACAGCAGGAGCAATAGTGAAGTAACGCAGAACAGCCAAACAAAAGAGCAGTAACCGACTAGCGGAACAATAGACGAGCGACAGTAGACTAACATCAAAGTAGTAACAGTCCAGCGGTAGACTAACATCAGAGTAGTAACATTCCGGGAGCAGGCTAACAGCAGTAGATCACCGTTGACTGACAAATCTAGCAACAGCCTTCATTTGATCTACAATAATCTAGTAAGATCCCAACATCTGCGCTACAACAGATTCAATTTAAAAACCAGCAAGTCTCCAATTCCGGGAGGCTCGCTGGTTTATGTGTTTAAGGAGCGATACCGGAGATCAGTACATCGTTTTGATACAGGGTTACTTTGTTCCAAGTGCTGAAGGAAACTTTGGTTGGATCGAACGAATAGTCATTTGCTTCATTGAAGTTAGACCAGTCGCTTTTGTGCACGCGTAATTGGATTTCTCCTGACTGCCCACCGGCAGGTATGGAGCCCGCGCTAGCATTGAAAGTAAGCTCAACGTAAGAGTCGGCGTTCGTCCCACTTGTGGACCCGAGGGCAACCGATATATTAGAAGCACCGACCTGCGCCCAATCGATTACTCCATTGAGAGAGGCGCTTCCATCTTTAGTAAAGTAATAACGAATTTTCAGTCCATTTAAATTGACTGCCGTTGTTCCGTTGTTATAGATGTTGAAGTAGGGCTTGATTGAGTTATCAGTAGCATTGGTATCTGCTGCACGGTAGTAAAGTGCCAGATTACTGGATGGCGAGCCGGTAGGAGTGGCTGTAGGTGTTACTGTAGCTGTTGGCGTAGGTGTAGGTGTTGGCGTAGGTGTAGGTGTAGGTGTTACTGTAGGTGTAGGTGTAGGTGTAGGTGTAGGTGTAGGTGTAGGTGTAGCTGTTGGTGTTGGTGTTGGTGTTGGTGTTGGTGTAGCTGTTGGTGTTGGTGTTGGTGTTGGTGTTGGTGTAGTGCCACCATCCGGCACAGGTTGGTAACCAGGTGTTGTGTAAATTTTATTAAGCACGGAGGTTGCTAAGGTTCCGTTTGCTCCATTAACGACTGTATTTCCCCAGTTGCTGAGTGTTCCTGCTGGACCGCTGGCTAGATCCAGATATTCAACGCCTCCGCCATTACCATACCAGGACCAGGCGAGCCAGCCCACCTTTTTTTCCTTAGTGTAGCTCATAATGGTGGCTTCATCGACATCTCCACCCGTGTGCTTGTCACCGAATTCGCCGATAATCACAGGGGCTCCAATAGCCAAGGCACTATCGATATTACTCTTAACTGTAGCAGCATTACCTCCAGCATATTCGTACATATGAATTGAGAAAATAGTGTTTTTTAAGGTATCTGAATTAAATACAGCCTGACCACTAGTGAAGATAGATTGTGGGTATTGACCCCATCCCGCTGCATCTACAACTAAAGTGTTCTTAATGCCCGCATTTCTTAACGCAGGAATTGCCGCTTGGTATCCACTAGCCCATGTTGCAGTGTTCCAAGAACCGTACCATTCATTAGCAATATTCACAATGACACGATCTTCTTTACCGATCAAAGCATCCTTGATGCTGATCCAATAGTTTACTGCAGCGTTAAGATCAGAGGTGTTGTCTGAGCCCGTAGCATCATGCACTTCCAGCATGGCAATCATTTTATACTGATCACAAAGCTTTAGAATATTTTGGACATCAGCTAAAGTATCGAGAGACCACTTGCTGCCATTAGAAAGTAAAATTCTGACGGTATTGGAGCCAGTCGCTGCGATGGCCGGTATTGCAGTAGCCAGATCGTTTTTGTACCAAGTGTGTGCATGATTCACCCCACGCATTACAAAAGGACTGCCAGTAGCATCGTATAAAGTGGTACCGCTTACATAAAAACCTTTAACAGAAGTGTTCGCAGCCGCTGCCTGCTGTTGAGGTAAAGAAATAGAAAGAGTAAGGATACTAATTAATACTAACAAACTGATTTTCCGGAACGAAAAATGCTTTCTGAATTTCATCAACATTTCCTCCTTAATCAAATAGGGTTGCTTCTTTGATTATGCGTATCCTCCAGGTGGTTGCAGTAAATGCACTCAATTACAGGCATGTATCACCTCCTCAGTTATTTTGAATATAACATATAAAGGAATTTTTAGGAATAATAAATAATTAAATGATAACAATAACTTTATTTTTTATTAGAAAGATAAGAGATATTGCTGATAAGGCACTCGTCTTTCATCTAACATTCTCATAAAAAATGATGTTATTTTTAGATTCAGGAAGGAAATATAATTTTTTTTGCCTAATGATTTGGATTTCTCGCGATTTTCTTTCATAATATAAAGGGTAAACTAAATACAAAAGAAGAACCGTTGCCCGAGAGCGATGTGTTCTGTACAGAAGAGGCGATATTATGATTATCATGAAAACGATGGAAGAGATCGAAAAAATGCGTGCGGCGGGAAAAATTCTCGCTGAATGTCATCGTCAAATTGCGCAAATTTTGCAGCCTGGTATTACGACCTGGGAAATTGATGAATTTGCAGAAAAATTTATATTGTCTCAAGGAGCTACTCCTGAGCAAAAAGGATATAATGGGTACCCGTACGCAACCTGTGCATCTGTAAATGATGTAATATGCCACGGATTCCCGAAAAAAGAGCCGCTAAAAGACGGGGATATCGTAACCATTGATATGGTTGTTAACTTAAACGGCTGGTTGGCAGATTCGGCCTGGTCTTACGGGATTGGCAATATTAGTGAACAGGCGACCAAACTTCTAGACACTACTAAGGAATCTTTATTCCGTGGAATCGAGCAGGCGGTTGCAGGCAACCGTATTGGCGATGTTGCGCATGCCATCCAAGTTTATGCAGAGTCTAACGGGTTTTCTGTAGTGCGTGATTTTATTGGCCACGGGATCGGTTCAGAAATGCATGAAGCTCCGGAAGTACCTCACTATGGTCCAGCAGGGAGAGGGCCTCGTCTTAAAGAGGGGATGGTATTTACCATTGAGCCCATGCTGAACACAGGCAGTTACAGAACAAAAATTGATGCGGATGGTTGGACTGCGCGTACCATTGACGGCGGATTGTCAGCACAATATGAGCATACTTTAGCGATTACCCCACAAGGAACGATTATCCTGACTGAACTGTAATTTTGATGAAAAATAAAATGACCAGTCTCCGTAATGGAGATTGGTCATTTTTTATTAATCTGTAATGTTGCGAGTGTAATATTCAATGATATCTTTTCTCCTAATAATTCCAACAAATACACCCTCATTATCAATCACAGGAACGAAATTCTGATCCGCAGCAAGCGTCAGCATATCCTCCATTTCTGCATTAATGAGAACACTTTCGTTATGAACATGCTTTTGGATGTCGCTTACTGGAACTTCCCCTATATTGTCAAAGGTTAAATCTGCTGTGTTTTTCAGCTTCCACAATAGATCACCCTCCGAAAGTGTTCCTACATATTTTCCTTCATTATCAATAATAGGGATAGCCGTGTAATGGTGCTGTTCTAATTGTTCTAAGGCTTCCAGCATGGATAGTGAGTTAGTGATATAGGCGACTTGATCTTTTGGCAACAAAAAAGAGGATATTTCCATCGGCATGAACTCCTTTGTAATATGTTATTTTTTGATTAGGCTACTTTTATTTAAACATACTTTTGGAATGGATAGAATTTTAAATTTTCACCCCTTGAATTATAGGTAATAAGTCCTATTGAATAGAGGTCGTATTTTGTCGATTAAAGATATATTATCCTAGAGTGGAGTTGTTCAGATGGCATTGTATCGAAGGCTTTCATTAACGTTTAAATTTGTTATGGTGGTAAGTTTAGTAATTATTGTGATCTTTTTCTTTAGTTTAGTCGCAAACCTGGCTAATCTGCGTAGTGTGAGCATATCCAACGGTGAACTTCAGGCAGAGGTCGCAGGAAAAAGTTATGCGGAGACCATTCAGAATAGAATGATAGACATTCAGTCGACGGGTGAAGCGCTCGCTGAAGTACTCCTTGAATCAAGAGAACGTCAAACCTTGGACCGTGAAGATGTTGTTTCTACAATGAAAACTATGCTTGAGCACAGACCAGAAATTTTTGGGATGAGCATATTATGGGAACCCAATGCTTTTGATCAGAACGATCAGGCTAATATAAATAAGATGCCATATGATGATGGTACGGGGCGTTTTATTCCTTATGTCTTTAGAAATCAAGGTGCAATAAAGGTTGAACCCTTAAAGAATTATGATGTAGAAGGTGCGGGTGATTATTACCTTTTACCAAAAAAAGAGAAAAAACCGGTATATATTGAACCCTACTCCTATGAGACGACTGGTGGAGCTATAGAGATGATTTCGGTCATGCTGCCAATTTTGGATAAAACGGGTGCATTTCTGGGGACTGTAGGGTTCGATGTTTCGTTAACCCAATTGCAGGAAGAAGCCGTTAACTATAAACCTCTGGGAGGTTATGTTTCTTTAATCACTGGTAATGGCAAATATGCAGCCAACCCAAATGATCCTCAAAGTGTACTCAAAGAATTCGGTGATACAGAAGATAAAACAGTACTGTGGAAGCGTGTGAAGAATGGGGAGGCCAAACTGGGATACACGATAAATTCCAAGGGAGAAGACGTGCTGCGGACTTTTGTTCCGATACCAATGCCTGGAAGTGACCAGGTCTGGTACACACAGACAGCGATCTCTAAGGATGTTATCATGGCTGATTATGAACAAGCTAAAACAGAATTTTTTATCATTATGATTATTGGGATTTTGATTTTAGCTGTTATTGTTGGTCTTCAACTATGGTTGATGGTAGTTAAACCGCTTCGCTTGTTATCTGAGAAATTGCAGCTGATGTCTCAGGGGGATTTGACTCAAACCCTGCAGGTTCGAAATGATGATGAATTCGGGAAAATGGCTACACATTTTAATCATATGACCCATAAGCTTCGAGAAATGTTTGGACTTGTCGCTGATCTATCAATGTCCGTGGGAGCTACCTCTGAAGAGCTGACAGCTAACGCTGAGCAGACTGGGAAAGCTGCTGAACAAATTGCTGTGGCAATTGGACGAGTAGCCGAAGGAGCGCAGCTGCAGAATGATTATGCGGGTGATTCTTCAATGGCGATGAGCGAGCTGAATGTTGGTGTGCAACGGATCGCTGACTCTTCGTCATCGGTGTCTGCGTCTGCAGATGAAGTTACCGATCAGACGAAAAAGGGCAGTGCCCAGCTGCAAATGGCAGTGAATCAAATGTCGGAGTTAAAGCTGTCTGTAGATGAGACGAGTCTGGCGATTGAACGTTTAGGCGAACGATCTGCTCAGATCAGCGGGATTATCGGCTTGATTTCGAACATAAGTAAACAGACCAATCTGTTGGCACTAAATGCGGCTATTGAGGCGTCCAGAGTAGGTGAACATGGTCGAGGTTTTGCGGTGGTGGCCTCAGAAATTCGCATGCTGGCAGATCAGACTAAAAAAGCTGCCGAACAAGTTACTGCTTTGGTTGAAGATGTGGTGCAAGATACTAATCAAGCTTCACAAGCGATGGCTGTCGGCAATGAAAAAGTAATTCTTGGTGTGCAGAGTGTATCTGATAGTGATCTTTTATTTACGTCGATTCTGACAGAGATGACACAGGTAACCGATCAGATCCAAGAGGTCTCAGCAGCTGCACAGCAGATGACCGCGGGAACGGAGCAAATTTCAGTTACCGTTAAACAATTAGCCGATCTTGCTTCGGAAGCTTCCTCTGACTCCCAAAGTGTAGCAGCAGCCTCTGAGGAGCAGCTTGCTTCTATGGAAGAGATCTCAGCCTCGTCGGAGTCACTAAGCTCAATGGTGCAAGACCTGTTGGATAAATTATCTTACTTTAAAATTTAGATTCCCTTTTCAAATTTAAAGAAGGGCTGTCACCTAAAACTATGAAAATGACTACTGTGTCGAAAGCAGATGCTTAGTCACTTGAAAATACGCTTAGTAACCTGCTAACGGACACAGTGGTCCTTAAAAGTACGATTATCCGATATTTGGTATGTTATCGGACTCCAGTGCAGCTATTGGACCGAAAAATGCTTATTATGAGCCTCTTTCCAAGGAATAGCGTCACTGGAGTCCGAAATCTTGCGGTAAAGGATAAAAACATGTAAATAACGTCTACCGAGTTCGAAAGCCCCGTAGGATAATGAATGTGTAGTCGTAGCAGGCCGCGAATGACCAAAAAACGCCGAACAGCGATTCTTCGATAACAGAAGAATCGCTGTTTTGTTGATTTTAGGATTTTGAAAGTGAGGAGGTCAGTCTCCGCTCGTAGAATCAATTATGGCACAGCTCCTTCTTACCTCCCATTTTCTTCATAATGCAGTAGAGTATCTATTTGGTGTTAGCTGTGTTATAATCAATCTATCGAAAGTATTTACCTGGCGAATTCACATAGCGTAGAGGGTTATTCTTTAGACGTTAATAACCTTGTACCATATGTGAATTTTTATTTTTTTAGAGATTTTGCAAGAGATTTTTTGAGGATAAGAATAACATGTAAATAAAAATAAGGTGGTAATTATATTATGCAAACAGGAACAGTGAAATGGTTTAACGCAGACAAAGGTTTTGGTTTTATCGAGGTTGAAGGTGGAGAAGATGTATTCGTACATTTCAGCGCTATTACTGGTGACGGATTCAAGTCCCTGGATGAAGGACAACGTGTAGAATTTAACGTAGTTCAAGGTAATCGTGGTCAACAAGCTGAGAATGTTGTAAAACTGTAAGTAGTAAAATGAATCCCCAAACGTATCGTTTGGGGATTTTTTTATAGAAAGGTGGCGGATGTAAATGCAGGTGTTTGAAGACTGGAATTTAAAAGTTAAGAAAACCTTTAACGCTACAAGTAACAAAGAAGTATTGACGGTGTCTGAAGCGGGAAGCTTGCTCGGGCTGTCTAAAGATCAAATGAAAAGTTATGTAGATCAGCATAAGTTGACTAAAGTTCCGATCATGAGAAGTGTCGTCAGATATCTTTTACTGAAGAGTGAGATCGATATGATTGTGAAAAAAACCTAAGATCATCATTAATAAATAGGGTAGACCAATCCTTGAAAGGATATGGTCTTTTTTTGTCTCACAAATTTCTTATAAATAGAAACTTATCGACCCTAAGATCGTCTATAATAATGGGATATTTTAGGTAACAGTGTCATCCGGCAAAAAATATCCTCACATACTGGTGGTTATCTATCAAAACATTACGTGAGATCTAAGGAGAAAATTATGAAACGACTAGAGCGTAAAGATTATTACAAAGCTATTGAGCCTTTAGGAAAAGTGAAAATAAATACGATGTTTGCTGAGTCAGTGGTTAAACAAGTCATACCTGGCAGCGTATATGTTGACGATATCGTTAACCCGCGTGCTTTTTACATTGCACACCCTTGTGGAATGTCTTTATTAATTGGAGAGTCGGATAATGAAGAGTTCAAGCGCGATCTTTTTGATTACATAACCAATAAAAATATGATTCGGCATCATCAAGAGTTGCTGCAGGCTGATCCAGCGGGAAGCTGGCCGAAAGTTATCGCTCATTGGAGTGAACAGGAAATGCTCCATAGAAATACAAGGGTCAACTTCAGCTTTAACCGCGAGAAATATCTGGAACAGAAAGCTTCTTATCTTAACCAAGACCTTGAAGTGGTGCGAATGAACAAAGAACGGTTTTTGGCGGCAACAGGAGATGTCAATCCTAAGGCGTTTTGGAGGAATGAAGAGCAATTTCTTGCTGAGGGGCTGGGTTTCAATATTCTTGACGCTGGGGAAATTGCCTCTACGGCATTTTCGGGTTTTGTTAATGAGCATCAACTGGAAATTGGCATAGAAACCTCAGAAGCACATCGGGGGAAGGGCTATGCCTACGCTGTCTGTTCAGCCTTAATAGAATACTGTCTAGAACATCAGCTTGAGCCGGTGTGGGCGTGTCGTCTGGATAACGAAGGTTCTTTCAACTTAGCGCATAGATTAGGCTTTGAGACAACCTACATGATTCCCTATTACCGGCTGGTAGAATCCGTCATCAGGAAGGGTTAAGGATCCGAATGAAAAATAAACAGATTACTCATTCAGCTTCTTCATTTTCTTTAAGTAGAATTGAGAAAAAAAAGGTGAAGAAGAAAACTAAGACCAGCAAGAAAAAAAAGATCTGGCTATTTACGCTTGCTATCGTACTTATTGCTGGGCTAGGATCTTATGTTTTTCGTAAAGAACTGCTGATTTTCGGATTTAATAATGTTGTGGCTCCGACTATTGAACACACGCTTGATGGATCATACGTTCCTTTAGAAAATAATGAAAACGCTGAAGCTCCTGGATTACAACCAACGGCGGATAACAAGGATCGTCCATTTTCTATCCTCCTATTGGGTACTGATCAGCGGGGAAAAGAGAACGGGCTTTCTGATTCGATTATATATACTGTGATTCGGCCAGTTGATCATAAAGTATTGTTCGTGTCGATCCCTCGTGATTCCTATGCAGAAATTATCGGAGCGGAAAAGGTTAAAGGAGCTAGGAAAGAAACCAAGATTAATGCAGCTCATTCCTATGGTGGTCCTCAGATGAGTGTAGACACCGTTAAAAATTTATTAAACGCGCCTATCGAATATTACGCTACTATTAATTTCAACGGCCTTGTGGGCGTTACAGATGCTCTAGGGGGTGTTGAACTTCCGATTACCAAGGTGATTGAGAACAAGAGCCCGGATCATGAGAAATTAAGAATTGAACCGAACAAACCGATTTATTCTGGCGCTGAAGCATTAATGTATGTAAGATACCGGGAGGATTCTGATTTTAAACGAACGGAGCGGCAGCGGATCTTTTTGAAATCTGCGCTTGAACGGATGAAGAGAGTAGATAATATCCTTAATATACAGAAAATCATCGAAATAGCAGGCAGTAATTTCCAAACCAATATGAAGTCAGACTTTATTCTTGATTTGGCGAAAAGAGTAATTCTTGAAGGGGGTACTCCTGAGATCACAAGCCATATGTTGCAGGGTGAAGGCAGACGGAAGGATCAATGGTATTACATGCTTGACGAAAATGATGTGAAGCGTACCCATGAGTTAATTGAGATTTGGTTGAATCCTGACTCTACCGATACGGATCTGGCCGCAGCTTCTGCGGATGACGCAGCATAGATGTTGTGACTGAATTATTATATTTTTCATATGGAGGTTGATCTCTCTGGCTGCAAAAACAAATGAGCAAATGTTACTCGAATTTAAGTCCCTCATCCCGTTCGTAGAATCTTTAGGTGAAGTATCAGACAAACATTGGAATCAGCCTATTGCAGCTGGTAAATGGACTGTAAAGGATATCATCTGTCATCTCATGTTATGGGATAAATATTTTTATGAAGGTGCGATTAAGAATATAATTCTCCGGGAACCGATCACAACCAAGCATTTGGATTTTAACGAGTTTAATGCTAACGCTGTAGAATATGCTAAATTATTATCTGAACAAACATTAATTGAACAATTTGTACGTTATAGAACTAAAATCATAGATGTAGCTGCAGGGTTAACGGAAGAGGAATTCAATCAGGAATATAAGGATGGAGATCGCAAAAAATTCAGCGTTCGCAAGTACTTGAGAAGTTTTATCCCGCATGATAAGCATCATAAAAAACAGATTGAGCAGTTCTTAAAACCTTAAAATTTGGCGCGATTTTGAACTAACTTCATAGATTGGCGTATGAGGATAGGACCAAACATGCTTCCGGCAGAGGCGGCAATTAAGGAATGGAAGGGGAATTTTATAGCAAAATAAAAGACCCATCCAGCAACAATATCAATAAGGATGAACTTCTTGATCTCGGATAATGGAATGGTCACGAAGACAATGGATTGTTTGTTTCTCACAGCAATGACCTCCTAATTTTAAGAAAACATCTTATAAATCCACTGTTCATTCTATTTTGGAACTAAGATGTCCCATTCCGTCTAAATCTACAATCGCATCGTAAAAAAAGGAAGTATGCCTTGCGGATCTTTTTCGCAAAGTGTACTTCCTTTTTTGTATGTGAGGATATTATCTGACTAATATTTGGCAGGGTATGGAAAGTCACAGAAGATATATTCAATCACTAGTACAATGTAAGCGTTGTCTTTTGTGAAAATATATCCTAAAGGAGCTAAGCTATGAGAGTGAAGAGACTATCTTTTAACCAGCTTGTGTTTATCTGTTTAGGTTTTCAATACTTGTTAATGCGTTTGTTCTCTGCCGGCGAGGCGATCGTTATCACATCGATAGAGCTAGTAATATATATTGTTTATACTGTCGCCACCCTTGCCGGATTGTTTCTCCGGAGCAGACGAATTGATAGTGAAGCTGTATCCGGGTTGTCGTCGTTATTTTTCAGCGTGTTATGGACGGTGTCTTTATTCTCACAATTTCGGAAAGAAAGTTATCCAAATGCTTTAACAATCATTAATTCGCTGGGGGTGTCTGCAGCGGTAATCGTGATGCTCACACAATTTATTATTTTGGCTAAGGCTTAGGCTTTAGCTGAAAAAAAGGCGGGTGCCCCAGCAGCCATTTCATGGCTTATGCGGCACTCGTTTGTTTTTTTTTCATCCCCAGAAATGAAAGCTCACCCTGTTCATTCCGTTTAAATTCAAATTCACTGTCATGCTTGGTATGATGGAATCTTTTTTCAGAGATAGGATAGAACGGTGTAACCTCATCATCATTCCAGACAAAATAATAGTCCTGGCCCCTACGCTCCACGCTCGCTTTGCAGCCAAATCCCTCATAGGTCCCCATATATTCAGCATACATGCTATCATCAAGTGGGAAGGCTTGCGGGAATATCGGTATTTGGGCAGGCTCACCGAATACTAATCCAGATAGAGATTCCGTTAACTTGGTAATGGGGACACAATCATAATTGGTCAACATGATGACGGTTGTCTGCTCTTCTGGATATCTGTGCATTTCACTTCGGAAGCCGCGATAAGCGCCACCGTGATACATTCTTTTGCGATCATAACGTTCGTCCAAGAACCAACCAAATCGATATTTGAGATTACTTGAATGAAAAGCCATCTCCAGGGTATCGTGAGACACTAATTGATCGGAGTATAACGCTTGATCCCACAGGAAAAGATCAGCAGCCGTCGAATACATGGCACCCGCTGACAGGATAGAGCTCATATGTATGTATTCACCCTGAGTATACTCTCCCCATGAGGAATGATAAGGTGAGGCTAATTTTGAAATGATTTGCTGATTGTTATAAACTCCTGTATTTACCATGCCAAGAGGCTGTAATATAAAAGTAGTGATATAATCTTCAAATGTCATGCCAGTAATCTTTTCAATGATCATCCCCAATAAATAATAGCCTGAATTATTATAGGAAAACGATGTGCCAGGCATAAATGCAGGCGGTTGACTCACAAATAGCTGTAACATCTCCAGTGGAGTCAGCTTAAGCTTATTTAATTTTTGATTATATTCGGGTAGAGAAGTGTAGTTGGCTATACCCGAGGTATGCCCCAGCAGATGAAGGATGGTCATCCCCTCGAATGCATGCTGTTCAGGAAGATATTTTAGGATCGGATCTTCCAGTCGCAGACGTTTTTGTTCTTTTAGCATCAGAATCGCCATGCCAGTGAATGACTTGGTTAGTGACCAGATCCGGAATTTGGTATCTATAGCGTTCGGGACCTGATGTTCAAGATTCGCATATCCATATGCTTTTTGTAGCTTGATTTCTCCATGCTGAGCTATCAAGACTGTGCCGCTCAATGGCCAGCTTTGTTCGTATTTATCTAAAAATTGCTCCAGACGCTGGGATTGTTTATCCACAGGTAACCCCTCCTTAAAGGCATATTCTAACATAATACTAAATTCTGTTGAAGCGGAGAGAAATCCATGAGATATGATTGTTTAATTATTGATGATGAAACTGAACTTGCGGAGACCACTTGCGAATATTTTAATTTGTTCGATGTTCAAACCGCGTTTGTTACAAGCGCTGATGCCTGCCGGAGCTTTTTGCGTGAGCATCAGGTCTCAATGTTACTGCTAGATATTAATTTAGGCGGTGAATCCGGCTTCCAGTTATGCAAAGAGCTGCGTCAGACGATGGGGATTCCTATCTTGTTTATTAGTGCCCGCTCCAGTGAAGATGATGTATTGATTGCTCTTGATATCGGAGGAGATGACTATATTCATAAGCCGTATACCCTGCGAGTGCTGCTCGCAAAAGTGAAGGCGGTGCTTAAACGCCACAATAACGAAGTTAGAGCTGAGGCAGCTATCCTCCAAGCCGGCCCTATCCAGATAGACCCCGAACTTAGGAGGGCAAGCCTTAATGGCGTAGCTCTCAAGCTGAAAACGATGGAATATAAATTGCTCAGCTATTTGATTCAGCAGAAAAATAGGGTAATCCCCAAAGAGGAGTTATTTACAGAGGTATGGGGAGATGTTTTTGCGGGGGATGGCACCCTAAATGTACATATCCGTCATCTACGTGAGAAGATTGAGCAGAATCCTAATGATCCTCAGTACATCCGTACAGTATGGGGCATCGGTTATGCTTTTGAGGACAAATAGTTATGACAAAAAAACTGCTGTTGGCCCTTCTGTTTACTATATTTGCCGCAAGTTTAGCGCTCACCTTCCTAATTCTTAATTTGCAGGTGGAGACAGGAACAGATAGAGTGGCGATCAATACCATTGTGAAGCTCACGGAACAGAACTGGGACAAGCTTGATCCGAAGCTGTACAAGGAAAGTCCTTATGAATTTGCCATTATCGATACCGCGGGAGTACTTAAATATCAGACGGGAAATGCGATTTCCGTTACTGTTAACGAAGCCATCAATAATCGGGATACTCTAGTGGACGTTTTTGATCAGGATAAGATGGTGGGGAAGGTGATTATTAATAATGATTACCGTGCGATCTTTATACATATGAAAAAACAATTTATACAAGTTTCTATTGTGATGCTGCTTCTGCTTACGGTTCTAGGCGTTCTCTATATTTGGTTCCTGAATCGATCGGTTCTCCGTCCGTTCCGCAAAATGCAGCAATTCGCGAAGCATATCGCGAGAGGTGATCTGGAAGTGCCGCTGGAGATGGATCGTAATCATCTGTTTGGTGCTTTTACCGAAAGCTTTGATATGATGCGGGAAGAGCTTGCAGCGGCTAGACACAGCGAATATTTGGCGAATAAAAGTAAAAAGGAACTGGTTGCTAGTCTCAGTCATGACATTAAAACACCCGTTGCTTCGTTAAAGGCGATCACGGAACTGATGTTATTAAGCGCAAGGGATGAGAAGACCGGCAGACAGCTTAACACTTTGTACTCCAAAGCAGATCAGATTGATCGTCTGGTGACTGATATGTTCCATTCGACCTTGGAGGAACTAAATGAACTTAAAGTCAGCTTAACGGAAGAGCAAAGCCACCTGCTGATCCAAATTATAAATAATGTAAATTTCTATGAACGGATTTCAGCAGCATCTGTGCCTGACTGTCTCATTACGGTGGACCCCTTGCGGTTGCAGCAGGTGATCGATAATGTTGTGAATAATTCCTACAAATATGCCTACACAGACACACCCATAGATATTAAGTTCGAGATCACGGATCATTATCTGGAGGTAGATATTCTGGACTATGGTCCCGGGGTTCCTGAAGAGGAGCTGCCTTTAGTATTCAATAAATTTTTTCGGGGCAGTCTGGCCGTGAGCCAGAATGGTGCAGGTCTAGGCCTGTACATTTCCCGTTATATGATGCAAAAAATGCAAGGCGACATTCTGTGCTCCAATCGGGAGGACGGATTTACAGTCAAACTGCTAATTCCCTTAGTAGGACAGAATTAAGAATTAGCTAAGGATTGCACAAAGACATGTTAAGAACATTTAACGTACGATAAGGTTGCAATTACGAATGAGCTTGTGATTGCAGCCATTATATTTCGCGTAGAGCTATGATTTTTTTAGCGCAATTAATGAGCATGAATGTAAATGGAGTGTTCAACATGAGCGAAGTGAATAATAAAGTGCTGATGCAGACTAATAAGCTTGGAAAAACCTTCTCCCATGGAGGAACTCAGCAGCATGTTTTGAAAAATCTGGATCTGACCTTATATCATGGTGATTTTACGATTATCATGGGCAGCTCTGGTTCTGGTAAATCAACACTGCTGTATGCCATTTCGGGTATGGATAAGCCAACACTTGGAGAGGTTCTATTTGAAGGTCAGGATATCACAGCCATGAGTAATGATCAGCTTGCGATATTCCGGCGGAAGAATTGTGGGTTCGTGTTTCAGCAGATTCATCTGCTGGATACGATGAGTGTCCTCGACAATGTATTATCAAGTGCTTTTCTTGTACAAAAGGATAGAGCAGGTGCTGTAAAAAAAGCCAAAAAGCTACTCTCTGATGTAGGTCTGGATGACTCTGTCTGGGGCAAGTTTCCGGCGCAAATCTCAGGTGGCGAAGCTCAGCGGGCGGGGATTATCCGGGCATTGATCAACAGTCCAAAAGCGGTTTTCGCCGATGAGCCGACGGGTGCGTTAAATAGTTCAGCAGGAATAGGTGTACTGCGCGTCCTTACTGAGGTGAATAGACAAGGGCAAAGTATAATTATGGTTACTCATGATCTTAAAACCGCGTTGCGTGGAAATCGGATATTGTATTTGCGGGATGGAGTCATCGTGGGAGATTTGCGTCTTACCCCTTATAGCGAAGATAACGGACCTGAACGGCAGCAGCAATTACAGTCCTTTCTAACCGAATTGGGGTGGTAGGGATGAGCAGCCTAATAGGAAAATTAGCTTGGTCCAATATTCGTAAAAGAAAAAGTGCTACGGTTACGCTCTTCATTCTTATCATGATAGCTGTGCTGCTGCTGAACATTGGTCTTACGGTCATTTTGAAGCTCAATTCCTTCCAGCAAGAAAAAATGACTGAATTAAGGACTCCAGAAATAAGTGCATATTTTCCAAAAGATGATTATCTAGAAGAGTATGAGGAGCTTGTGGATAGTTATTCATATACAGAATCCTGGGAGAATGAAGCAGCAATTCTGTTAGCAGATGCTAAAATGAAGTACGGACAAACGGACACTACGGTAGCTTTTATAATTCTTAACATGGATACACCGCGGACCAAGGGACTGTTCAAGACAACGACTCCACCAGGATCTAAGGATGCGAATATGATCTATCTGCCTTATTTGTTCCATGTTGGATCGGGGTATAACCTTGGGGATACTTTTACTTTTGTATACGATAATAACTCATTTTCTTATACCATAGGTGGCTTTATTGAGGAGCCGTTGCTAGGGACGTTAACTAATGGAGCTTTAAAAGTATTTTTGAATGATGAAGGTTATAAACAGTTGGAGGAACGTCTTGGAACTGAAGCTCAGTACAGCTTTCTATCAGCAGATTTAACCGATCCTTCAAAGGATGTAAAGCTGGAGCAAATGCTTAGTGAGCGGATTTTTGCCTCAGGAAGTACGGATCAATTTCAAGTCATGCGGGCAGAGGTTGGGCTCGAAGGGAACCGTGTTTTTGTTAATCTTTTAGCAGCCATTTTAATCGTATTTGCACTGATTATGGTTCTAATCTCGCTTATTGTCATCAGGTTTCAAATATTGGGGCATATTGAAGACAATTTAACGAACATCGGTATTTTAAAAGCTAACGGTTATACTTCATGGCAGATTAAAAATGCGCTTCTGCTACAGTTCACCTCAGTTTCCATCATTGCAGCTATACCGGGAGGCGGGTTATCTGGGCTGGTTATGCCGTTGGTAGGGAATATGATTTCGTCTTCAATCGGACTTCTGTGGCCAATATCCTTTGAAGGGGTCAGTGCAGTACTGAGTTTGGTTATTGTCTCTGGACTAGTGCTACTTGTTACCTATCTGTCGAGCCGGCGAATTCGGAACATTACTCCGATTACAGCTCTGCAGAGCGGAATCCTCACTCACAATTTTAAGCGGAACCCAATTCCACTCGAAACATCCCGGATGAATCTGCAATTCAGCTTAAGCCTTAAAGCTTTAGTAAGGCAGGCAAAACAGAATATGATGATCGTATTGATCGTTGCCGGATTAACCTTTTCTAGTATTTTTTGCTCTATATTGAATTTCAACTTTAAGGGAGATACCTCCGCCGTTATAGAACTGGTAGGTATAGAACGCAGCGACTTTTTGTTATTGCCGAAAAACGGTGACCTACAGCAGGGGAAGTTTACAGAATTAGAAGCCATGCCAGGGGTTGAAAAGTTGACTGTATTGGATAGCATGGTCGCTTCGATTAAAAACACCAGCTTTATGCTCCGGGTATCTGACGATTATAGCAAGCTGGAGACACAAACCATATACAAAGGGCGAGAGCCAATTTATGATAATGAAATTGTGATTTCCGGTGTTATTGCAAAGTTGGAAAATTCAGAAATAGGGGACGAGGTCCCGATCACTTTTAATGGTGTGACGGAGAATTATTTGGTTACTGGCTTAAGCCAGCAGATTAGCCAACTTGGAATGGTGGCGAGTATGACCGGTGATGGAATGAGAAGACTTCAACCGGAGTACACCCCTCTGTCCATCAATGTGTATCTGAAAGAGGGGGGAGATGCGCAAGCTTTTGTGAAGGATCTGGAAGCACGCTTCCCTAAGCAATGGAACATTACTAACATTCGAGAAACGGTTGATAGTACGCTCAGTACATTCACTGCCGCAGTATCTTCTATGACAGCAGTCATCACTGTGGTGACGATTATAGTAGTCAGTCTGATTTTGTATTTAGTGATTAAGACTTTGATTCTGAAGCGGAAACGTGAGTTCGGCATTCTTAAAGGAATGGGTTATACCACTTTTAATCTGATGACGCAGATTACCTTTAGTCTGTTTCCGGTGATTGTGGTGGGAGTAGCTTTGGGGAGCATAGGGGGGTATTTTTTCTCAGACTCAGCGTTTGTACTATTGCTCTCGAGTTTAGGGATTTATAATGTCCAACTGGCGGTTAGTTTGCCTCAAGTATTGCTATTGTGTGCAGCCATTCTAGTAGTAGCTTATGCGGTGTCTATGCTTGTTGCCCGGCGAATTCGGAAGGTTAGTGTGTACGATTTGATTATGGACTAATTTAAGCGAAAAACAAAAAAACAACGAGCAGGAGGTTAGTTACTCCATGCCCGTTGTTTTTTTATTACATATTTATTCGTCCGTCATCATAATTGAATTGCCAGTCGATGCCGAATTTATCTTTTAGACTACCATAACAAGAGCTCCAGAAGGTTTCTTGCAGTTCCATAACTACTTTACCGCCCTCTTGAAGCTTATCGAAATATTTCTTTATGTTATCTAAATCCTTACTAACTACGGAAAGACTAATATTGTTTCCTTCGATAAAAGGCATGCCTGGAAAAACATCAGAAAACATTACATTACTGCCTTCGATATTCAAGCGGGTGTGCATAACCAAATCTTTAGCTTCCTCAGGAAGAGTGAAATTGGGATCGGGTGGTGTTTCACCAAAGGTCATGATTTGTGGACGTTCAGTGCCAAACACCTCTGCGTAAAACTCTGCTGCGTCACGACAATTCCCATTGAAATTAAGATAAACATCGATGGACATTTTTTTCACTCCTTAAAGGTTTGTTAGCGTTACTTCGAAAATACTTAAAATTCAAAATACCTTGTCACTTCCACATTGTATCATTTACCAGTTTATAAACAAATATTCTTATAGTCTCATTATTAAACTTTTATTTCATCTACTATCTTCTAATTAAAAATAGGATATGGTAGTATTCAAGAAAAGGGATAATTTTCTATAAATTAAATAAAATTATATTTATGTTAAATAGTTAGGGAATTTAGGCTCTTGTTAGATCTTTAAAACGGAGAGGAGGTGATGATGAGTGCGGGTAAGGCATAGAGGAGGTGACCATTCTTTAAAGGAGTGAATACTGCAATTGTAGCATCGCGTGGCTATTAATAAATTATTTGCGAATTTATTTAATTGTCGAAAGGAGAATAATAAATGACAAAAGCACTAAGGAAGCAAATGTTGTTATTGCTTACGATCATGGCTTTAGTTATCACCGGATATGCTCCTTCTACCACGTATGCCAGTGAGGCGCATGTTGACAATCCGTTTGTAGGAGCTACAGCATATGTTAATCCTGATTATGCCGCACTGATTGATACCTCTATTGCTCAGGTTACCGATAGTACTTTAGTTTCCAAGATGGAGACCATTAAAAAATATCCGACAGCCGTATGGCTGGATCGAATTGCTGCAATTTATGGCGGGACAGAAAACGGAGGCAGAAAAAGTCTTGAGGAAACATTAGATTCCGTACTCGCGCAAAAGCAACCAAACACGCCGATTACAGCCACATTCGTAATTTATGATATGCCTGGGCGGGATTGCCACGCTTTGGCCTCCAATGGCGAGCTGCCACTGACAGCAGCGGGTTTGACAACCTACAAATCAGATTATGTTGACGTAATCGCCAGTATTTTTGCAAAGCCCAAATATAGTGACATTCGGATAGTGACTATCGTAGAGCCGGACTCGCTTCCGAATCTAGTTACTAATCTCAGCACACCACAGTGTGCTCAAGCTAACTCCACGAATATTTACCGTGATGCTACACGTTACACTTTAAATGCTCTCCATGCCATTCCAAATGTGTATACTTACATGGATATTGGTCACTCTGGCTGGCTCGGATGGGATACTAACCGTGGCCCCGCTATCGACCTCTTTACTTCGGTTGTGTCAGGCACTACAGCTGGACTTGCTAGTGTCGATGGATTCATTACGAATACAGCCAATACCACTCCACTAGTAGAACCTAATCTTCCAGATCCGAATCTTACGATAGGCAGCCAGCAGCTTCGTTCTGCAAGTTATTATGAATGGAATCCGTATTTTGATGAAGCTGATTTCACAGCAGCTTTGTATTCAGGTTTTGTAGCAAAAGGTTGGCCTTCCACGATCGGCTTCCTTATTGATACTTCCCGTAACGGGTGGGGAGGAGCAAATCGTCCGACTAGTGCAAGCGGAACAACCGTTAACGCTTATGCGGATTCCGGTCGGATTGATAAACGTCTCCATCGCGGCAATTGGTGTAATGCCAGCGGCGCCGGAATTGGAGAAGTTCCACAAGCAGCACCCGCAGGTTATGCAGCCTCACATTTGGATGCATTCGTCTGGGTGAAACCTCCGGGAGAATCTGACGGCTCCAGCAGTGCCATTCCAAATAATGAGGGCAAGGGCTTTGACAGAATGTGTGATCCGACTTATACCAGCTCAAGCGGCACACTGACCGGTGCATTACCTAATGCGCCTGTATCAGGCCACTGGTTCCATGATCAATTTGTTCAGCTGGTACAGAATGCTTACCCTGTAATTCCTCTGAGTAACGGAGGGGGTACTGTAGTTCCTGCGGCACCCACTAATTTGGTAGCGACAGCGGGAGATGCAAAAGTAAGCCTGAGCTGGACGGCATCCAGCAGTGCGATTAGTTACACCGTAAAACGAGCGACCACAAGCGGAGGGCCGTACACCACTGTAGCAACCGGGCTAACGGCAACGAGCTACACCAACACAGGCTTAACGAACGGAACAACCTATTACTATGTTGTAAGCGCAACCAATAGTGTAGGAGAAAGTGTGAATTCGGGACAAGCGAATGCGACCCCAGCGGCGGTGGCGACAGTTCCAGTAGCACCAACTAACTTGGTAGCGACTGCAGGAGATGCAAAAGTAAACCTGAGCTGGAGCGCATCCAGTGGTGCGACTAGCTACACTGTGAAAAGTGGGACCACAAGCGGAGGGCCGTACACCACTGTAGCAGCAGGGCTAACGACCACGAGCTACACTAACACCGCCCTAACGAACGGAACAACCTATTACTATGTTGTAAGCGCAACCAATAGTGTAGGAGAGAGTGCGGATTCTACACAAGCGAGTGCGGCTCCAGCAGCAGTGGCGACTGTTCCCGCGGCGCCAACCAATTTGGTAGCAACAGCAGGAGATGCAAAAGTAAACCTGAGCTGGAGCGCATCCAGTGGTGCGACTAGTTACACTGTGAAAAGTGCGACCACAAGCGGAGAGCCGTACACCACTGTAGCAACAGGGTTAACGGCAACTGGCTACATCAACACGGGCTTAACGAACGGAACAGCCTATTACTATGTTGTAAGCGCAACCAACAGTGTAGGAGAAAGTGTGGATTCGGCACAAGCAAGTGCTGTTCCACAAGCTCCAGCAGCAACTAGTCTGACGTTGCAGTATCGGGCGGGAGATACTAATGCGACAGACAATCAGATCAAACCTTATTTTAATATTAAAAATAACGGCACAACCGCAGTGAACTTAAGCGAACTTAAAATCCGTTATTATTTCACTAAAGATAGTAATCAGACGTTAAATGGCACAATTGATTGGGCACAGATCGGCAATAATAATGTTCAAGTCGCCTTTGCAGACAACACAGGCACGAATGCAGACACTTACGTTGAACTTTCGTTTACTTCTTCGGCTGGTTCCATTCCAGCTGGAGGCCAGTCCGGAGATATTCAACTCAGAATATATAAATCAGATTGGACTAATTTTAACGAAGCCAATGACTACTCCTTTGATGCTACTAAAACTGCTTATACTAACTGGGATAAAGTGACGCTTTATCAAAGTGATGCTCTCGTATGGGGGATTGCTCCGTAACGGAAAGCAGGGGATAATTAAAAGAGCCGCTGGAGTGATCCAGGCGGCTTTTTCTGTATTATTTAATTCGTTTACCGAGTAGCACAAGCAGCCAGATGATTCCAGCCCCAACAATGGCGTGACCAAGTCCCGCAATATGGGGCAGGAAGCTAATATCACTGCCGTTAATTTGCAGCATTCCACGTGTAGCCATTGCACCAATCGTGATTAGAAGACCAATGTTATAGACAATGTACCATGCACCAAAAGATTTAGCCTCATGGATATTAAATAACTTGTCTAAGATCATAGCAATAATAAAGAAAAAGAATCCTAAGACTAGAATGTGAGTGTGAAGCGCAACTAATATAGTATCTCCTGTGAAATCATTCATTTTAGTAATTTCGCGATAGGCCACTCCGGCTATCAAACCAAGAATTGCATAGAAAAAAGACGTGTAATACAATTTTTTCATAAGAATATCTCCTTTGTAGTTATCGTTATGATTGAAGTGTATCAAGCAATTAAGAACGCAATATGAACAAATGATTACAAGGTGAAAAAAATCACTAGTTTATAAAATACATTATATCCTAAAGGAAGTTTCACTTTCCACGACGAACTGTACTACTAGAGAAATGAGAGGAGACTTAAGGAAAATATGAACGATAACGTTGAAGGATTTCCTGTGCTCGAAACAAACCGCTTTATTTTGAGAAGAATTACACTGGATGATGCTAAAGAAATATATAATTATTTTTCAAAAGATGAAGTGACCCAGTATTATGATCTGGATAGCTTTACCGATATACAGCAAGCGATCAACCTTATCGAAAGATGGGATGAACGTTTCAAAGACAAACAAAGTATTCGCTGGGGAATAGCCAGGCGTGAGGATAATATAATGATGGGTTCATGCGGATATCATAACTGGGCGCACAGAAATTTCAAAGCAGAGATTGGGTATGAATTATCTCCACTTTATTGGCGGCAGGGTGTGATGACGGAAGTCCTGACAGCTATTATTGCGTATGGCTTTGAGCATATGAAGCTCCATCGAATTGAGGCGTTTTATGATCCGGCTAATATTGCCTCCAAGAAGTCTCTTTTGAAAGCGGGCTTTAAGTATGAGGGATTGTTGCGCGAATCTTTTTTTGAAAAAGGTAGATTTGTAGATGCGGAGATTTGCTCTTTGTTAGCTTCCGATACGAACTAAGAAGTATAAAATTATAAAAAAGCGAGTTAACCATAATGCGAGAGGACGTATTATGGTTTTTTGTTTGTGATACAATAAATAGATTATCGACTTTATCCTACGTGGTACTAATCCAACATACATATCATGATGAAAGAAGGTGAAGGTATGGAGTTTGAGTATTTGCTTCGTGTAATTGGTGCGGGAATTTGTGGCGTATTAGTTGGATATGAACGCAAAAGCCGGATGAAAGAAGCTGGAGTTAGAACACATTTTGTTGTGGCCTTAGGTGCTGCACTCATGATGGTCATCTCCAAATATGGGTTTCAGGATCAAGCGGATTGGCCTAATCTTTCTCTTGATCCCGCTCGGATAGCTGCTCAGGTAGTAAGCGGAGTAGGTTTTTTGGGCGCAGGAATGATTTTTATGCAAAGACACACAGTCAAAGGGCTCACTACTGCTGCAGGGATTTGGGCAACAGCCGGAGTGGGCATGGCTATAGGGTCTGGTCTTTATATTCTTGGCGTAGGAGCAACGATAATCATTTTACTTGGGCAAAAGATCTTACACAGTCGTAATAGCTGGCTGGCCGCACCAAAAACCCAACAGCTCGTTATAAGTCTAGCTAACACAGAAGGCGCTATGGGCCGAATTCAAGAGTTGCTTAAAGAACACAAAATCGCTGTTCTAAGTTTTCATGCTGAAAATAACAGTGTAGAATCCGAATTAAACGTAGAAATCGTTGTAAGATTGCCTGAATCATTTAATCCAGTACAATTGTTATCGATGATCCAAGAGGACGCAGCGGTTAAGACCGTTGAGTTTCAATGATTTTTTAGCACCTTCGATGTAACTAACTCACTTCGCATCAAAAGCTACCTCCTTTTTGAGAGTTTCCTTTTGATGCGAGTGTTACCTTCAATTTACCATCGATTCACACACCCTCACATTAATCCAAGCAAAATACCACTTTCAGTCTTTCTATTCCAATTAATAGGTTCAAGATTCAAATTAAATGCTAATTCATGGGCTTGTATGTTATGTCTGTGTTATATATTGAGTGGTTTTTGTGTTGGTTATCTTTCGTTAACCGCTTACATTTATTTTTAAATAAAAAATATGTCATTTATATTGACACATAAACCATGACCCTTTATTATTAATCCCATCACTGGAGAAACTAAATTAAAATTTAAATCAAAGAATACATTATCAGCGCTTTATTTGCAAATAATTTCTTGTTTTTGTGGTTTATTAATCCAATTAATGCACTGGAGAAAATAATTAGGAGAATGCCCGTGAAAAAGCACGATCAGGATTTTATGAAGCGACAAAATCGTTTAACGGTTTTCGAAATTATAAAAAATCAACAACCGATTTCTCGCGCTTCTATTGCTAAACAGACTGGTATGAGTCCTACGACTGTAAGTCGAATTGTCGGAGAGTTGACGGAGGAAGGATATTTACTCGATTCAGAGCAGGTATCATCAGGATTAGGTCGGAAATCAACGTTAATAGGTATGATGGACGCTTCTGTATTATCGGTTGGCGTTGAACTGGATCGCAGTCTTATGTCTATTGGAATTGTGGACTTACAAGGACAGCTTATCTGCAGTAGTCAATTTCCCCGTACACCAGACGAAAGCCCGGATCGAACGCTGGAACGGATTCATGAAGCCATTGAGCAATTGTTCCAGCAGCATGTGATTGACAGAACACGTATCGTGGGTATTGGCGTTGGACTTCCCGGCATTGTGAATAACGAAGAAGGAATTGTTGTCTTCTCTGTTCAGCTAGGATGGAAAAATGTGCCGTTAGCCAAACGCTTGAAAGAGCTGACAGGTTTTGAAATCGCTGTGGACAATGAGCTGAAAGTAAGGGCTCTTGCTGAACATCTTAAAGGAGCTGCAGTCGGCTCCAGCCGTACGGCATTATTGGGTTTCGGTCAAGGCGTGGGCTCTGCGATGATTCTCGAGGGAGAGATCTATCGAGGTGTGATGAACAGTGCGGGTGAAATTGGGCATACGACAGTGGATCCTAACGGAATGATGTGTGAGTGCGGCAAAGCGGGCTGTTTACAGACCTATATAAATATCAGTTCTTTATTATCTGAAGCTAATCGGATTCGCCCGATCCGTACGATTGAGGAGTTATTCGCAGCAAAACATGCAGGAGAACAATGGGCGATTCACTTGATCGACCGTGCACTCATGTATATGGCCATCACCATTAATAATGTCGTATGCATGTATAACCCCGACAGCGTGATTTTAAGTGGAGAACTCGTGGACAAATTCCCGGATATATACGAAGAAGTTGAGCAGCTGTACCTCTCGCGCTTTACCTGGGAGCCGCTTCGTGGTTCCTTTACGATTCATCGCTCGTTGCTGAATGAGAAGGGTGTAATTATAGGATCGGGACTTTTATCGCAGAATCGATTTTTTGCCTTAGATTAAATTAACTACTGCTGGGGAGGTTGTACAGATGGGATTTACAACATTGGTAGAAGAATATCGTGGTGGCCTGCTGGAGAATGTGCATTATGGTGCAGTTAGTGTAGTTGATGAGAAGGGCAACATTTTGTACAAAGCAGGCGATCCGGAGCATATGACTTATCTTCGCTCTGCTGCTAAGCCATTCCAAGCTTTGCCGGTAATGAAACGCCGGATCGATGAAGTATATGGTTTGACAAGTAAAGAAGCTTCGCTGTTTACCGCTTCACACCGGGGAGAAGCCTTCCATATTGAAGCGCTTGAAGCTCTTTTTCAGAATATGGGATTAAAAGAAGAGTCACTTCATTGCTGCTCTACATACCCGCTGAATGAAGAAGCCAAAGCAGAACGTCACCGGGCAAATGAGCCTACTCGTAAAATCTTTCATAACTGCTCAGGCAAACATGCAGGCTTAATGGGCCTTAGCAAATATATGGGTTGGGATATAAACACTTATTACGATCCTAACCATCCTGTACAACAGGAGATTCTTGAGATGATGGCTTATATCGCTGAAGTTCCCAAAGCGTCCATTCCGCAAGGTATTGATGGCTGTGGACTTCCTATCTTCGCACTTCCGCTTCATAAAATCGCTTATTCCTATCTAAAGCTAGCGTGTCCCGATTTGATTGAGGATACGGATATACGTAACGCAGCCGCTGTCATTGCAAAACTTATGAACGATAACCCGGTTATGATTGCTGACACGAAATTTGTATGCTCAGAGCTCCTGAAGGATGACAATCTGACGGCTAAAGGTGGAGCGAAAGGGGTATACGGTATCGGACTCCGTAAGGAACGAGTGGGTATATCACTGAAAGTATCCGACGGATCAGAACAAGTCTGGCCATGTATTATCGCATCGATTCTAGAACGTATTGGTTACAGCAATCAAGACACAATTGATCGCCTATATGCACTCGTGCCTAACACGATTGTTAATGATGGCGGTACTGTAGTCGGCGAACGCCGTGCTGTATTTCAATGGGAGATCTAGAGCATAAGGTCAAGAATAATCTTCAAGTTTGGTGATTAATCGGACTAGAAGCTTTTCTAATACATCGTTTGAATAGGGGAGTGTAAAAAATGAAAGCAAAAGGAAAAGTATGGTCAATGTTCATGCTGCTGCTTATTACAGTAGTAGTGACTGCAGGGTGCGGCAACAAAGCGAGCAACGAGGGACAAAACGGCAATACTGCTGGTGGAACTGAAACTAGCACCCCAACTACAAAGAATGATAAAGACATTGTAATTGCCATCAATTCTAACTTTATTACGCTGGACCCTCATAACGCAAGCGATACGCATTCAATCAGCGCTGCCAGAACGATGTACGAAGGTCTGATGGGTTTTGACGAGAATATGAACGTGGTTCCTGTTCTTGCCGCAAGCCATTCCATAAGTGAAGACGGGTTGGTCTACACGTTCACGCTGCAAGAGAATGTTAAATTCCAAGACGGTACTGACTTTAATGCTGAAGCGGTTAAAGTAAACATCGCCCGTATTCAAGATGAGAAGAACAATCTGAGACTGCGCAAAAGCTTCGCAAAGGTAGCGAAAGTGGAGACTCCTGATGCTAAAACCGTGGTTATTACACTCAGTGAGCCGTACAACGCATTTTTAAATAAAGTAGCTATGGCACCTATTATTAGTCCGAAAGCTTTAGAAGAAAATGGCACCGATATTTCGAAAAATCCTGTAGGGACGGGACCATTTAAGTTCAAAGAATGGGTGCAAGGCGACCGCTTGGTTGTCGTTAAGAACCCTGATTACTGGCAAGCGGGCTTGCCAAAAGTGGATAGTGTGACCTTTAGACCTGTACCAGAGAATGGATCACGGATAGCCATGCTAAAAACCGGCGAGGCGGATTTCATTTATCCAATGCCAACGGAGCAAGTATCTGAGGTTGAAGGTCTTGAAGGAATTACTGTAGATACCATCGATTCGACAATCGTCCGTTATGTAACGTTGAATACGATGAAAAAACCTTTCGATGATGTGAAAGTTCGTCAAGCCATTAACTATGCTATCAATAAAGAAGCTTATATCAAAGTTGTGAAATCAGGTCTTGGTGCTAAGCTTGATTCCACGATGTCTTCCAAAACACAATATTATTCCCCGCAAACAGGTTATGACTATGACATTGAAAAAGCTAAACAATTGCTTGCTGAAGCAGGATATCCTGATGGATTCGAAACCGAAATTTGGGGTGAAAATGAATCCGAAACTATGAAGGGTATGCAATTTATTCAGCAACAGCTAGCACTTGTAGGGATTAAGGTAGACGTGAAATCCATGGAAGGCGGCACATTGTCCGACCAAATTAACTCTGCTAAGACACCAGAAGAAGCAAAAATTCAAATGTGGTATGTCAGCTGGTCTCCGTCTTCAGGTGATGCAGATGGTGCAACCAGAGGGTTGTTCAGTAGTGAAATGTTCCCGCCTGCTGGCTCAAATACAGCCTATTACAAAAATGAAAATGTAGACAAATGGATCGCTGAGGCGAATAAATCTGTTGATCCAGAAGCGGCTAAATCCATCTATGGCAATATTCAAAAAACAATTTGGGAAGATGCTCCATGGGCATTCATGGGCGTCGACCAAATCATCTCAGGCAAAAGATCGTATCTGGAAGGAGTTAAGGTCTTCCCGGATGGTTCCATTAATGTCCTGAATGCAGAAGTGAAATAATGCTAAACAAACGTTAGGTTTAATATCCCAAGAAATGAACGAGGCCGCTTCTGTAGTATGGTGGGAAGCGGCCTCACTAAATCATTTGTCGATACTGAAGGGGGCTTATGAGTTGGGTAGATATGCTTTACAAAGACTCCTCGGGGTTATTCCGCTGTTGTTCATTGTATCGGTGCTTGTCTTTTTGTTTATTCACTTAATCCCAGGCGATCCAGCCCGACTTATTGCCGGTAAAGATGCCACGCTTGAAGAGATTCGTGGAATTCAGGAGCAGCTGGGTCTCAATCTGCCTTTGTGGAAGCAATACATAAACTACATGGGTGATCTGCTAAGTGGGAATCTGGGCAATTCGATCCGTTCAGGGATCCCGGTTACTGACATGCTGGAAAGCAGAGTAATGCCTACGTTGTGGCTGACTTTTCTTAGTATGGCCTGGGCTCTAATTATTGGTCTTCTAATTGGCGTGGTTTCAGCCGTTTATCGCAATCGGTGGCCGGATCATTTAGGGACGTTGACAGCCATTTCAGGGATGTCTATTCCTGGATTTTGGTTAGGCTTGGTACTCATTCAAATTTTCTCGGTAGAGCTTGGTTGGTTTCCAACGGGTGGTGTTGATTCCTGGAAGTCCTATATTCTTCCTTCCATTACACTCGGGATGGGAATTATGTCTATGTTGGCCCGTTATTCTAGGTCATCTATGCTGGAGACCCTTCGGGAGGATTATATCCGTACAGGACGTGCAAAAGGCTTACGCGAGTATATTGTTATCGGCAGGCATGCGCTGCGCAACTCTTTGATTCAGGTGGTTACCGTAGCTGGACTTCAGTTTGGGTTCCTGCTTGGCGGCTCTGTAATGGTTGAGACGGTATTCAGTATTCCGGGTCTTGGCAGGCTGCTAGTAGACTCCATTTTGTTCCGGGATTATACAGTCATTCAAGCCTTACTGCTTCTGTTTGCTACACAATTTATTCTTATCAATCTATTAGTAGATTTATTGTATGGCGTACTTAATCCGAAAATAAGGTTTTCTCAGTAGCTAATGCGACTAAGAAGCAGAATTTCAATAGATTTATAGGGTGAATTTAGGATCAGGAGGGATATCATGAGTGACAATTCGGCGGTGATGGGAGCAAAATCTCCATTACCCGGAGAGGTACTGGCCCCGGAGAAAACAAAAGGCCGTATGGGTGTTTTTTTACGTAAGTTCAGTAAACAAAAGATGCCCCTTGTGGCCGCATTTTTTATTATATTGCTATTCTTAATTGCAATTTTCGGGCCATTTCTGACCCCGTATAATCCTGATGAACCAAACTACGATGCTCTTATGGCAGGTCCTTCTGCTGCACATTGGGCCGGGACAGACGAATATGGCCGTGATATTCTAAGCCGTTTGATTGATGGTACTCGCTTAACCTTAGCGGTCAGTCTCAGTTCCGTCTTAATCGCAGGTGTACTTGGAACTATCCTAGGTCTGTTAAGCGGATATTATGGCGGTTGGCTAGATCGGATTATTATGCGTGGCAGTGATGTACTATTTTCTTTTCCTGACTTGCTGCTTGCCATTGGGATCGTCGCCATTCTCGGTCCGGGTCTATCCAACGTTGTTATCGCAGTTGCAGTTTTTGGTACTCCATCGTTCGCCCGAATTATTCGGAGCGTAACGCTGTCTGCGAAAGAAACATTGTTTGTGGAAGCGGCTCGTTCCATGGGAGCGAAGCATCGCCGGATTATTTGGCGTCATATTTTTCCTGAGACCGTGCCCAGCATTATTGTTAATCTATCCATGAAGATTGGCGGAGCGATCTTGGCCGCTGCATCATTGAGCTTTCTCGGAATGGGTGCAAAAACAACGGAGCCCGATTGGGGCGCCATGTTAAGTATGGGACGTGATTATTTAAGTATTGCTCCACATATCGTTTATTTTCCGGGGATAGCCATCTTTTTAACAGTACTTGCATTTAACCTGGTCGGGGACGGACTGCGTGATGCTCTTGATCCCAAAATGAAAAACTAAGGAGGGACAAGACATGACTCAACATTTGTTGGATGTACAAGGGCTGAAAACGGAGTTCAAACGCGGCGATGGAAGTATAACTGCGGTTGCGGGGGTAGACTTTGCTATTAAAAAAGGTGAAGTGCTAGGCCTGGTTGGTGAATCTGGTTGTGGCAAAAGTGTAACCTCATTATCGATCATGCGGTTGCTTAAAGATACGCCGGGCAGAATTTCTGAAGGTTCTGTGCGTTTTGAAGGAAAGGATTTGACGAAGATTTCTGAGAAGGAGATGCGCCAAATCCGGGGAAATGATCTGGCAATGATTTTTCAGGAGCCGATGACCTCTCTTAATCCAGTGCTGCGGATTGGGCTGCAATTAACAGAGCCGATTAGGCTGCATTTGGGTTATGGACGCAAGAAGGCTCGTGAGCATGCGATTCATATGTTGCGGCTTGTAGGTATCCCTCGCGCAGAGGAATTAATCGATGAATATCCGCATCAACTATCCGGCGGGATGAGACAGCGGGTTATGATTGCAATGGCCATGTCTTGTCATCCAAAGCTGTTGATTGCCGATGAACCCACGACCGCACTCGATGTAACGATTCAAGCGCAAATTCTTGATCTGATGAAGCAGTTGAAAGATGAACAGGATATGGGAATGCTGCTCATTACCCATGATCTTGGAGTAGTTGCCGAATTATGTGACCGGGTAGTTGTTATGTATGCAGGTCGTGTGGTGGAAGAAGCCTCTGTTCAGGAGCTGTTCGCCAGACCGCAACATCCGTATACCAAGGGATTGATTCAATCGGTACCTAAGCTGCGCCAGAATGTACATCGCTTGGAGTCTATAAAAGGGAATGTGCCAGACCTTTCACAAATGCCTGCCGGCTGTAAGTTTGCGCCACGCTGCGAATTTGCCATGGAGCGTTGTCTGTCGCAAGAACCTGAGCTACTTCCGATTGAGGGGCTAGAGCGCAAAAGCCGTTGTTGGCTTACACAGCAGGAGGACACGGAAGGAGCGGGATGTTTATGAAAGAGACTCCATTAATTGAGGTTAAGGGTTTGAAGAAGTTGTTTTCTGTGAAGAAGGGCTTCTTCGGAACGACTAAATATTTACACGCCGTTGATGGGATTTCATTCGCCATTCGTAAGGGAGAAACGTTCAGCCTTGTAGGTGAAAGTGGCTGTGGGAAATCGACTACGGGCAGGCTGGTGACCCGCTTACTGGAACCCAATCATGGAGAAGTATGGTTTAAGGGACAAAATATTAGCCATATCTCAGACAACCAGATGCGGCCTCTGCGCAAAGATATGCAGATGGTGTTTCAAGACCCTTATGCTTCACTTAATCCCCGCATGAAGGTGAAGGATCTTGTCGCCGAACCCCTGCTTATTCATACAAAGCTGTCCTCTAAAGAACGGGATAAACTAGCTTGCGAACTGCTAGAGACCGTTGGATTGAACAGTTTCCACGCCGAGCGATTCGCGTTTGAGTTCAGCGGTGGACAGCGGCAACGGATTGGGATTGCCCGGGCTCTGTCCGTTCGCCCAAGTCTAATTGTGGCGGATGAACCCGTGTCAGCGCTGGATGTATCGATTCAGTCCCAAGTGTTGAATCTGTTACAGGACTTGCAGGAGGAATATGGCCTGACGTATTTATTCATCTCTCATGATCTCAGTGTGGTCGAGCATATTAGTGATCGAATTGGGGTCATGTATCTGGGTTCCCTTGTGGAGACGGCTGATAAGGATACATTGTATGACCGTCCCTTGCATCCTTACACCCAAGCGCTGCTATCTTCAGTTCCCGTGCCCGATCCAAGCTTGAAGAAGGAACGCATTATTCTAAAAGGGGATCTTCCAAGTCCCGTTGATCCGCCGTCGGGCTGTCGTTTTCATACAAGATGCCCTTCCTGTATGGAAATTTGTAAGCAACATGTGCCTGTATTCCGGGAAGTTGAACCAGGTCATGAGCTCGCTTGTCATCTGTTTGATGAAGAAATGTTGAAACTAGAACGATAATTTAAAATGTGAGTACACTTTACGGAAAAGAAGGGACAGCTATGAATATCTTGTTCGATTCCGCTAATGGGGCGGATACGCTTATCTACTTAGCCTATGAAGAGGAGCCATTTCCTCTTCGGCTGGGAGAAGCTCACAAACAGAGTGGCAGTGTGACATGGTTATATGCTCGCTCTGAGGAAGAGTCCGATGTGATAGCTATTGGAATGGGAAAACGCCGGGCTCTTACGCTTGAGAAAGTTCGCCGAGCAGCGGGATCTGCCGCCCGTACAGCCCTAAGAGAAGGACGAAATTCAGCTTCATTTGTTCGTAGGACAGCAGAAAGTGATATTTCCGCTGCGGATGAGCTGCAAGCATGGATTGAAGGCTGGCTTCTTGGATTATATCGTTTTCAAACCTATCGTGGCGTTACTAAAATAGACATTTCAGTTGATTTGCTGCTCCAGACAGCCGATTGGCCTGAACTGACTAAACCTGAACTGGAAGTTGTACTAAGTACTGGCCGCATGCGCGCTGAAGGAGCAGTGGTTGCTCGCGATCTGGTGAATGAGGTGCCCGGGACTCTAAATCCGGATCGGTTCGCAGAATGGATGGTCGAATATTTCGAGCGTGATAACGCAGTAGTGAAAGTTCATGTCTACCGGGGGCAGGAGCTGGTTGACCTACAGATGAATGGGTTGCTGGCGGTTGGAGCAGGCAGTAAACACTCCCCAGCCCTCGTTGAAATTCGCTATGAGAGTAACCATGAATTGCCAATGCTGGCATTGGTGGGTAAAGGTGTTACCTTCGATTTGGGTGGGATGAATGTTAAGACCGCAAGTGATATTAGCGATGCACGTATGGATATGGGTGGCGCAGCAGCTGTTATTGGCGCGCTGGATATTTTAGTACGGAATCAAGCTCATGTAAATGTGACCGCATTGATCCCAGTTGTTGATAACGTACCTGATGCTGAAGCAATGCTGCCATCGTCTGTTATACGCTATCCTAATGGGCTGACGGTTCAGGTTGCAAATACGGATGGCGAGGGGCGGCTTATTATCGCGGATGCTCTTATTCATGCAGCAAATATCGGGGCAACTAAGGTCATTGATATTGCAACACTTACTGGAAATGTTGGCGCAGCGTTAGGATTAGGTATCGCCGGCATATGGGGTGATGGAGAGATGACGCAGAGCCTCGTCGAAATCGGTGAGCGCAATGGAGAACGACTGTGGCCCATGCCGCTTATGGATGAATACGAAGTCGATCTTCGAAGCAATTACGCTGATCTGCGCAACGTTAGTACTTCACCTTTTGCAGGTGCGATTACAGCAGCGCTTTTTATACGGCGCTTTGTAGCGGAATCGCTGAGCTGGGTCCATATTGATATGGCTGGGACGGTTCAGTACAAACAGGATGTGGGGTATTCAGAAGCTGGAGCAACGGGCTATGGTGCTCGACTGCTCGCTGATTATGTTATGAAACAGGCACAACAATAACAACCGGAAGAGTGGAGGAAAGTTATGAGATTGGAAGTCATCGCTACCTGTATGGACGATGCCCTTACAGCAGAAGCGAACGGGGCTGACCGCCTGGAGCTCATTACTGCGATTACGGAAGGCGGATTAACACCAGGGATAGGATTGGTGCAACAAGTTGCCAAATCGGTTAACATTCCTGCGTTTGTTATGGTTCGCCCGCACAGCCGTTCTTTTTGCTATTCAAAGTATGACATTTTGACCATGGCAGCAGAGATAAAGCAAATTGCAGCCAGCGGTGCGGCGGGGATTGTGCTTGGTGCGTTAACCCCGGAAGGGACTATCGACGAGCGAGCGCTTGAAACATTATTGCCGTTGACCGAGGGATTGCAAGTTACCTTCCACCGTGCTTTTGATGAGTTGAAGGATCAAATAGAAGGTTATCGAACGCTTTGTAAGTATCCGCAAATTACGCGTGTACTCACTTCTGCCGGGCCAGGTCCGGCTCCTGAAGCTATTCCTGCTATGCGGAAGCTAGTCGAGGAATCAAGAGGTAAATCGGTAAGTATACTGGCTGGAAGCGGTCTGAAGCCGGAAGGTATTACTTCATTTATACGTCAGACTGGAGTAACAGAAGTGCATTTTGGGTCGGCTGTTCGTTATGATCAAGACGCTTTGTCGCCAATCGATCCAGCAGCCTTACGGGCGTTAGCGGAGAGTATTCATTCTAACGGCTAATAATAGATAGTGAAAAGGTGAATGGGTTATGCAGAAGGTTGAGAGCTACGTAGTTGGAATCGATTTAGGAGGCACAAAAATTGCCGCAGCATTGTTCGATTCAAAGGGGACCGTGTTGAAACGGGAATTGATGGAAACGGCTGGGGCACGTACCGCTAAAGAAGTGGTGCAGCGAATGATCGATATGATCCGCTCCGTATCCGAAGGGCGACCACTCAGAGGAGTGGGTCTGGCTTCTCCCGGAGCTGTAAATAGCCAGGACGGGATCGTTATTCACGGCACCAATCTTCCGGAGTGGGATAATGTTCCACTGAAGCACTGGATGGAGTTGGAGCTAGGCGTTGAAGTAAAGGTAGTGAATGATGCGAACGCTGCGGCTTGGGGCGAGTATGTCCGAGGTGCTGGCAAAGGTGCAGACAACATGGTTTATGTTACCTTTAGCACAGGGATTGGAGCAGGTATCGTCATTGACGGCAAGCTGCTTCTTGGCAAAAATTCATTTGCTGGTGAACTAGGTCATAATATTATTGACCCGAACGGAACGGAATGCAGCTGTGGAAGATTCGGCTGCTGGGAAGTTTTCGCTTCGGGCACAGCGATTCGGGATATGGCGCTGCGAAGTATGGAGAGCAGCCCGTCGATGATTACGGAACTGGCTAATATAAATGGAGAAAAAATCACTTCGCGGCACGTATTTGAAGCCATGGCACTTAACGATCCCGTGGCCGTCGAGGTTATTGACCGGAGTATTCATTATATGGCACTAGGTCTAGCCAATGCAGTACATACGTTCAATCCTGATCGGATCGTGATCGGTGGAGGCGTGAGTAAGGCTGGAGATTTGTTATTCCCTGCACTGGTGGAGAAGACGGAGCTATTTGTCATGGATCCTTATAAAGGTACTTTTACAATTGAACCTGCCGCGCTCAAAGACGATGTAGGCCTAATTGGAGCAGCTGCATTATTTCATACCGCTTAGGTGGAGTGAATGATTGATCACAGCTTTCATTAACGGAGGAGTTGGAGAGATGGGTACAAGAGAAGAAAGAACGAAATGGTTCTTACAGGATAGGTTCGGGATGTTTATCCATTGGGGATTATATTCAATTCCTGCTAGAGGGGAATGGATACGCGGCAACGAGCGGATGAGTAGAGAGCATTACATGAGGTATTTCGATGAATTTGACGCCTCTCGATATGACCCGAAGAAATGGGCAAGTGCAGCCAAAGCTGCGGGTCAGAAATATGCTGTGCTTACGACCAAACATCATGACGGGTTCTGTCTGTTCGATAGTAAGCTGACTGATTTCAAAGCGACTAATACGCCCGCTGGGCGTGATCTAGTGCGGGAATATGTAGACGCTTTCCGTGCTGAAGGTATTGCAGTTGGTCTATATTACTCTATCATAGACTGGCACCATGAGGATTATCCCGGTTATGGAGATAAGGCACATCCTGATCGGGATAACGAAGCGGTCAAAGATAAGCCGATTGATTTCGATAGATACTTGGAGTATATGCATGGGCAAGTAAAGGAACTGCTCACCAATTACGGTAAAATCGACATTATGTGGTTTGACTTCTCCTACGATAATATGACAGGGGAGAAGTGGAAGGCTACGGAGCTTATCCGGATGATTCGTTCCATACAACCTGATATTATTATCGACAATCGATTAGGTGGCAATATTCGTGCGGCAGAACCTGAGGAGTATGCTGGAGATTTCTTCTCCCCCGAGCAGATCATTCCGCCTGGCGGCATTGTTGACGTAAACGGCCAATCCATCCCTTGGGAAGCCTGCATTACCCTGAATGACAACTGGGGTTATCATTCCGAGGATAAGAATTATAAATCGACCAAGCAAGTCATCCGTACGATGGTCGAATGTATCAGTAAGAATGGTAACCTGCTCCTCAATGTTGGACCAGATGCCAAAGGTGAAATGACGCGGGAATCACTGGTTATCCTTGACGAAGTTGGGGAGTGGATGCGCCTTAATGGAGATAGTATTTATGGATGCGGGAAGTCTTTGCTACCTAAGCCAGAGTGGGGACGTTATACGCAAAAGGGCAATAAATTGTATGCGCATGTCTACGACCGTGGAATTGGCCCGATCTATTTCCAAGGTCTGAAAGGGAAGATTAAAAAGGCAAGATTACTACGTGATGGTACCGAGCTAAAGGTGGAGGTGCCGTGGATGGCTGAGGAATATTCGGATGTTGACGGTGGAGCTTTTATTACATTAAAAGGCGCGATGTTACCTGATGAGATGGATACGGTTATCGAGCTTGAACTATTTAATTAAATCAGAAGGAGTTGTCCCATATGCCCTGAATGGCTGCTGAGACAACTCCTTTTTTTTACATATACTTTGCTAACATTTGCACATACGAAACACCTATCGGACACAGATGACTCTAAACCCAGAAATATCGCACTTTTGGGATGCCAACGGACTGCATAGCCGCTATTGCCTTGAAACACCCCCGATATGGAGCTGATTCTAGGGAATAGCGTCATTGGAGTCCGAAGCCCTGTTCCAAAGGCAGAAAATGTGCAAATAACGTCATCTGGGTCCGCAACTCTCAGAGGGGGGTGACAATGTTGAAGTTGTTGAAGCATTTGAAGCAGGCATTCAACGAATCAGAATACAAAGCGGCGATTCTCCAAATAACAGGAGAATCGCCGTTCTGTGAATACTAAAGGCGAGCCTTGCGGAAGCCCTCATATATATTGAGGACCGCGACTAAAATCAAGATTGCTATTCCTCCACCTACTAGTCCCGTTTCAAATTGGTTAGCTGTAGTGTTTAATAAATTAGACATGTAATTAATAAATTCTTGGTTGAATACACTCGGATTTATAAGGATAACAGCGAATACAATAAGTACAATGAGCTCAAGGACCGTATTACATAATGCTAATTCTCTAGTCCATTGTCTCTTGATTAATTTATATATAGTTAACGCGACTTCTAATCCGATCACAATAAGAATAATTGGCCAATAATCAAGTAATACATGCTGATTAAAAGCTGGGGCTACGAAGTTAAGTGCGCCTTCACCGCCTCTATAGACTCTGATCAGGTGTTCAGCATTAAAATAAACAGTAGCCCAAATGGCAGTCCACAGTAAACTTCCGAACACTTCGAAGCTTGTAATTGCTTTTTTCTTATGGACAAGCGCGATATCCTTCAAATCATCAGGAGTCCATTTCCTTAATTTTGTAGTAAGAGGATGACCTTCCTTTCCTTTATCCGCCCGTTCGATAATAGCGAACACAACAGTTATCCAGAAAAAGACTTGGATGCCTACTTCAAGAAAGGTTCCAATTCCTGTACTTATAACTGCAGTAACAATATCCGCAACTGTTTTATCGCCGCTGTAGCCAATCAAGTAATCAGCAACCAGAGCGATTAAAGAAACAACTACAGCGATGGGTATAATCATTTTTAATAACGTAACATATAAATCAAAATAGCGTGGGCCGATGAGATACATGGGCTGATCGCGGTACTCACTAGCTAAAATAGCTGGATTGCCCAATTTTGCAAGGACGGCTTTTACCTCTTTTTCGTCATAATCATCCGGTAACATATCCTCGATGGTTGATCGTAATTCTAATGCGATGTCTTCCCGATTTTGTTCTGGTAACCTCCGAGTAACTTCATGAATGTAAATCTCAATCAGCTTCATGGTCATCCTCCCCTTGTAATAGGCCGTAGAGTTCTTTCGAATTCTTAAGCCATTCTTCCTTTAGCTGTAAAAAAATCTCTACGCCATAGTCACTTAGAACATAATACTTACGGGGTCTGCTCTCGGATGTGTCCCAGCTGCTCGTCACTAATTCCTGTTTCTCTAATCGGCGAAGTAATGGATATAGGGTGCTTTGATCGATGATGATGCTGGATTCCTCCAACAATTGAACGAGCGAATATCCATACTGGGGCGTTCGTAATTGACTTAAAACGGCTAGCGTTAACGTACCTCTTCTAAGCTCTGTGATTAAAGTATTTAATAAAGTACTCATTCACCCACCTCATTATTTAAAATATAAGAATTTATAATCTCTTATAAATTGTTCTTATATTTTTTGTTTAAACGCTTGCTGTCCTTAAGAGGACGTCGAAGTCGTTTATACTTACTATGTGTCATACAGTATTCGATCTATACTATGCATCATACACTATTGTTGTTCCAACATCAATTGAATAAAATAATCTTCTGAGAAATAAATAAGAAAATTTTTCTATTTTGTGAAGCAGTTTGATTAAAAGGAGGTCGTGAAATGATTCCATTTTTTAGTGACATCCCGAATGCTTCTACATGGGAGGGAGTTGAACCGGTTCATAAGGGCTGGTCAAAGGACAAGAAATATTACATTAGGACCTGCGACGGCAGAGAGTTATTGTTGAGAACGGCGGAATTCCCATTATGATCAGAAAAAACGGGAGTATGATCATTACGAAGTCGAGGAACTTGGAATTATTGATTTTAATAGATTTGATTATGGTGATCCATGGGTATTTTAATCATGATGTTCCAGATGTATTCTTTAGGCTTTATATACCGAAGTGGTATTGGCAAGTTATACTGAGTGAAAAGACTCAGCTATTTGAGAATAGTTAGGGGAATTAAGCGATGAATATACTGATTGCTGAAGATGAAACTGATATAAGAAAACTAGTGAAAATACATTTAGAAGATCGATCCTATCGAGTATTCGAAGCCAAGGATGGCATTGAGGCTTTAGAGGTTGTTAATCAACATGAAATAAATCTTGCCATTCTGGATATTGTAATGCCCAGGCTTGATGGGCTTAATCTGCTGCGACGGATAAGAGAGAAAAGCCATATTCCAGTTATCTTGTTAACTGCCCGCGGTGAAGAAATTGATAAGATAGTGGGCTTAGGCCTTGGAGCAGACGATTATATGGTGAAGCCATTTAGTGCTTCAGAGCTTGTGGCTAGGGTTGAGGCGCAGCTGAGACGAAGAAATGTATACGATCTTAGCCAATCGATAACTGAAGAAACAATCCAACATAGAGAATTGAAGCTGAATTTAAAGGAATGTATGTTGTACATAAATGAAAGTCCAGTTCTTCTAAATGCCAAGGAATATAAGGTGTTACAATGTCTGATGCAGAGTCCTAATCAAATTTTTACGCCCAAAAAGTTATATGCAGCGGCGTGGGAAGAAGATTTCTATAGTGATAATAATACGATTATGGTTACCATCAGCCGTCTAAGGAATAAGATCGAACGGGACCCACACCATCCCGAATATATCGTTACCGTGCGTGGACTAGGTTACAAATTCTACAACCCAGGTAAATAAGATGAGAAAACAAAATATATCCTATCAATTGTTAAAAAACTATATCGCGATCTTTCTTATAACAACGGTTATAACGATATTGGTGATTGTTGCTTTGTTTTGCATGAACAGGCTGGGATCTAAGGACATTATTTATAATCAGTTAACGGCTGCTAAGCTTATGCAAAATGACTATCAAAGAATTGACACTAGTGTTGTTAATGATGTCGGGGGCAGTTTACAGGTTGTGAATTCCAATTACGAAGTCATACACTCCATTGGCAACAATCCATTTACGTCCAAGCAGATTAGTGTCAAAGAATTTACGGATTTTCTAATGAATACTGGCGCTAACAAAGATATGATCACTGTTGAATATAATGAGCAGGAACAATTTTGGCTGATCGTCTCTTTACCTATACAAGTGAAAATGACAGGCAGTTTCCATTGGAATTCAGATTCACCTATGCAGGATCATACCCTTCAAATGCTTGGATTTATTGGGTTAGGTTATTTGTTGATTCTGATTCTAAGCACGATGATTTATGCGAGAATTACGGCGGTTAGTTTCATTAAACCCTTAGACCAGTTGTCCGCTGCTGTTGAAAAAATTAAGAATGGGGATTATTCAGCAAGAGTGCAGGTAGGCGGGAATCGGGAGTTTAGTCAACTGGAGCAGGCTTTTAATCATATGGCAGAAGTGATTCAGATCCAGACCTCGTTAAAAGAACAGAGTGAAAACAATCGAAAAAATCTAATATTGGATATATCCCATGATTTAAAAAATCCATTAACAAGTATTATGGGTTACGCAGAGCTTGAACTAAAAGAACAGGTGAGCGGTCGGATAGAACATTTGGAATTTGCCAAAATAATATACGAAAATAGTATCCGTGCCAATGTATTGATTCAGGATTTGTTTGAATTATCGAGAATGGAAAGTCCCGAATTCCGCTTGGATGTTACAACAGATGATTTCTCAGAATATTTGAGAGAAGAAATGATACATATGTTGCCCGAGCTTGAGGCTGCGGGTATGATCCCTGATTTTGTAATCGAGCCAGAAGAAATAATTCTACAGTTTGATAAAAAAAGAATGAATCGAGTATTCTCAAACCTGCTTTATAATGCCATCGCTTATCAGGAGCAAGGTTCTACGTTTCAAGCTGTGCTGGAAAAGGTGAATGATGGAGCCAAGCTTACTTTTATTAATTACGGCCAACCATCAGCCTTGAACCCGGCAGGTTCTGGATTAGGGTTACTCATTGTTCAAAAAATAATAGCTGCTCATGGAGGGACTGTTCAGCTGAATACGCAAGATAACCAGTTTGAAATTATAATTGAGCTGAACCGGCAAATTTAAGGTCTATGTAAGATTACATTAAGTCATATGAAATTTCCCAATGCTAAAATGGTTGATATTCAGTCTATTAACAATTTTACTTGGGGGAATAGATTATAATGATTGATGAAAAATTAAGTAAAAGGCAATTGATCTTAGGCGTTATATTAGCAGTAATGTACTTTTTAGGGTTGTTCTCTATTCTCTTGATCAGGCCGGTTATGGGGATTCTCAACCATGTTTTTATTTGGCAGCCAGAACAACAAAATCGAATGGCCTTAATGTTGAATAGTCTGATCTACATAGGAGTGATTATAGGTTTTAGGGGATTCTATAAACAAGCTATTCATGATTTCAGACAATACTGGGTCCGTAATATGTTATGGATGGTTTGGGGACTTTGTTTGATTATTATCATCGGAAGTATGTTGATCCCCACACTAATTTCCATTTTTCATCCTATTACAAAGTCTGTTAATGAGGTGGATTTACGGGCAATGTTGTCCTCGTATCCATTTATTTTTACAGTGAACGTGGTATGGATTGGCCCCTTGATTGAAGAATTAGTATATCGGGTTACCATTTATAGAACGATCCGCAGGAAGAGTCGTCTTCTGGCTTATCTGATATCCTCCTTTTTATTTGGCTTTCAACATGTCTATAGAGCCGTGGTGTTCCAGAGTAACTATAACGAAATGTGGAATATCTTCTCCTATATGGCTGCTGGATTAATCTTTGCCTACCTATATGAGAAAAGAAAAAATATATTAGTGCCTATAGGCGCGCACATGTTTAGTAATGGTTTATCTGTGCTTCTCTATTTCTTAAGTTAATACGAAACTTGACTTCATATCAGATTACTAGTAAACTGATAATCAAATAGATCCAATTCCAAAGTAATGGATGTGGCATAATGCGAGACAATGGATTCACTGAAGACAACAAACTAAGCTTATTGATCTGGCTGCGGCTGGTAAGAGTTTATGACAATAGTAACGATCTTTCCAATGAGTTCTTGAAGCAGTTTGATTTAACGGTCAGCCAGTTTGATGCGTTAGTACAAATACTATTACATCAGCCTGTGACACAAATGGATATTGCCGAGCATTTAACCATTACTAAAGGTGGAGTATCACATATGCTTGGCAGATTAGAAAAAGAAGGATGGATTGAACGCAAGCAGGATTGGAAGGTGAAGTATATTTCTTTAACTGAAAAGGGCCAGGCGCTTATCGAGAAGGTGCTTCCTTTGCAATCGGATTTCCAAGCTTCGTTATTCGATCCACTGACGGACGACGAGAAGAAAGTATTTTACAGCATGCTTAAGAAGATTCACCGCCATAGCCTGAATGAGAATCGGATTCCACGAGGAGTTCAGTAGTATTGTAAAAGCTTTATTCTGAATAAAGCTTCCTTTTTTCAGCATCAGTTTACTAGTAAACCATAATTATATTAGGAGGAAATTAAAATGAGCCAACCACAAATAACCGGACAACATCATGTATCAATGATTACTAAAGACGCTAAACAAAACCTATGGTTTTATACAGAAGTACTGGGACTAAGACTTGTCAAAAAAACCGTAAATCAGGACGATCCAACCATGTACCATTTATTCTATGGCAACTCTAATGGCGCTCCAGGCACCGAGGTATCCTTTTTTGAAATGCCAAATGCAGGCCAGACCCGGAAAGGAACGAACAGTATTTCTGCAATCTCTCTTCTCGTTCCTAGCGATGAGGCTTTAGTATATTGGGCTAGCAGATTAGATACATTTGAAGTCGCTCATGAAGCTATCGTAAGTATAGAGGAGCGCAATTCGCTTACTTTTCAGGATAGTGATGAATTAACGGTTCATCTGGTGTCCGCAGAAAAAGATAATGTGACTCAGCTGGTAGAACCTTGGATTACTGATGATATTCCACCACAATATGCCATTGTTGGATTGGGTCCCGTTGAATTGACTGTTCGTGAGGCTAGCCGTACAAAGGCTGTTTTGGAGGATATTTTAGGCTATACACAAGTTCGTAGAGTGCCATCCATGGGTGACCCGAAGGTAATGGTGGATATTTATGAAACAGCTAAAGGCGGCTTGTACACTGAACTTCAGCTCAAAGAAGTTAATGATCAAGACCGGGAAAGACCGGGAAGAGGGAGTATCCATCATGTGGCTATAAGAGTGAAGGATCTGGAAGAATTAACCGCATGGGCTGCTAAAATCACAGCTGCAGGGTTCAAGAACACAGGGGTCATTGATCGTTATTACTTCCATTCCTTGTATTTCCGTGATCCGAACCATATTCTTTTCGAGCTTGCTACAGATGGTCCAGGGTTTGAGATTGATGAATCTTTTGACACATTGGGCGAGAATTTGACCTTGCCTTCTTTTCTGGAAGAACGCCGGGAAGAGATTGCATCGAAGCTTCATCCTATCCAATAATACAGCGAAGAAAGTAGGACATCATCATGATGGAACAATATAGAATCGACGAGAATAAGGGTTTAGAAATAGGTTTATACACATTAGGTGATCATGTTGCAGATGCCTTAACAGGTAAATCAATCAGTGAACGACAACGGATTCAAGAGATCATTGCTGCCGCCAAATTAGCAGAGGATGCTGGATTAGATGTGTTTGGAGTGGGGGAGAGTCATCAGCCGAAATTTATTACTTCAGCAGCATCGGTCGTACTTGGAGCTATAGCAAACGCAACGGAACGAATCAAACTCATCAGTTCAGCGACTGTATTGAGCACAGCGGATCCTGTACGTGTACATGAAGAATTTTCGACATTGGATTTGTTATCCGGAGGCAGAGCAGAGATTGTTGCTGGACGTGGATCACGATTAGGAGCTTATGAACTGTTCGGATATGACGTGAGGGATTATGAAGAATTGTTCGAAGAGAAGATTGAATTGCTTATGAAAATAAATAACGAAAAAAGAATTACTTGGGAAGGGCAATTCCGTCCTGCTCTAAATGATATGGAGATTTTTCCGAAGCCACTGAGTGGTAAACTGCCCATCTGGAGAGCGGTTGGAGGACCTCCGGCAAGTGCAGTTAAGGCAGGAAGAATGGGCATCCCGATGATGCTGGCTGTTCTAGGTGGACCTGCTTCAGCGTTCAAGACCTCTGTGAATATGTATCGTCAAGTTGCCGCACAATCAGGTTTTAATCCGGCTGAGCTGCCGGTGGGTACAACCACCCTTTTATATATCGATAAAGATTCACAGCAAGCGTTCCGTAACTATTACCCTTATTTAAATCACATGATGAAAGAGCTTCGTGGATCAGCGTACCCTAAAGACCAATTTGCTGAAGCCATGAGTGTGAGAAATGCGCTGCTCGTAGGCAGCCCACAACAGGTTATTGAAAAAATCCTTTATCAACATGAGCTGTACGGACACAATCGTTTTCTGGCTCAGATTGATATTGGTGGTTTACCTTATGCTCAGGTTGAGCAAATCATTGATTTGTTGGGATCGGTAGTCGCACCAGCCGTAAGACGGGCCACAGCTAAGAAATAAGAAAAACTATGAGATTGGAAAAAATTATATTAAAATTATTCCAATAAGGTTAGACGATGGTTTGAGAAGGATCACTTAAGGAGGCGAAGTGTGACGAATAAAATGATAGCTGCGCAACGTCTATATAACCAGAAGATCGTTGATTACAAGCTAATCAAGCCTGAACAGGTCGTTAAAGAATTAGGGGCAGTACAGGCGCAGGATTACATGCAGGCGATGTGGGCGATCGGGTTACGTACTCCATCTTCGAATTTAGCTGATATAGAGCGTGCTATCGCTGATCGTAAGATGATTCTGAATTGGACGCTGCGAGGTACGCTTCATTTTGTCCCACCGGAAGATGTAAAGTGGATGCATCAGCTATCTGTGCCGCGTTTAGCGGGACAAACAAAGCGGCGGAATGCAGAGCTTGGGCTAGATGATCAGACACTAGAACGTTGTAGACATATTATAGTTAATGCTTTACAAGGTGGAAAGCAGCTAGATCGTGCACTTCTACTTCAGCTTATAGAAGAAGAAGGTATTCACACAGGGAACCAGCGTGGTTATCATATGTTGTGGAATGTTGCGTACCAAGGGTTGATTTGTTTCGGACCGATGAATGGTAAGCAGCAAACGATTGTTTTGTTAGAGGAATGGGTGCCACAGTTTCGAGAACTTTCTTACGATGAATCATTGTATGAACTCGCTCGGAGATATTTCACTGGACATGGTTTTGCAACTGTTCAGGATTTTGCTTGGTGGGCAGGCATAACCCTTACCGATGCTAGAAGAGGTCTGGAAGCGGCCAAAAGTCAACTGCAATCAGAGGTTATTGATGGCAGTGAGTATTGGATGTCTGCTCATCGGCTAGAGCCAGCTGCTGAGGACTCGGGCGTTCATCTGCTTCCGGGTTTTGATGAGTACATTCTGGGTTATAAAGACCGAAGTGCCGTTCTAGAGCCCGACGTTGCTCCTTTAATAGTTCCGGGGAATAATGGTGTTTTTCTTCCGATGATTGTTGTGGAGGGTCAGGTTGTGGGTACATGGAAAAGAACCCTAAAGACCAAGGGGATTGAGATTATGATCCATCCTTTTGTCGATCTGGGCGATACGGAAAAGTTGGTACTTAAAGAAGCTGAGCGATATGCCGCATTTATTGGGCTGCCGATACTCAAAATGAATGTGAGTGGTTCATTGAGATGAGTATTTCACTATTCTCACCAATCTCATCATTCTCGACATTCTCACCATTTTCATCTTTCTTACCATACTTTTGTGCGCATCTCTCTCGCTAACGGACACCGTTGCACTTATTAGCACCTAAATCCTGATTTGCTGAGCTTTTCGGACTCCACTGCAGTTATTCCCGTCGCAGCACCTCTTTTGACCCCTATTTTTGCGGAATAGCGGCATCTGGGTCCGATAGATTCGTAAAAAGGCTATTTTTAGCTCAATAGCGTCTCCTGAGTCCGAACGGCATAATGGGTGAAGGGTGAAGGGTGAAGGGTGAAGGGTGAAGGGTGAAGGGTTGAATGGATACCGATTACCGAATAACATTTCACGAATGCACTCTGAGTAAAAAATAACCCGGCAGGGCGGACCTGCCGGGTTATTTTCATGAAGCATATAGTTAGCTTAATTAGATTCGTCTAGCTAATTCAGCGCCTTCCCAAATCGCATTCAGCGCTCTTCGCGCTTGCACCGCATCGCCAATTACATGAAAAGGGATGGAGCTTTCCTCCAAGAAGTCCTGAAGGGCTTGTTTGTTAAGGGCGCGTGAACCTACAGCAATTACTACATAATCAGCAGGTAGGCTGTGACGTTCGCCGTCTTTTTCAACAATTACGCTATCCCCTTGAATCGCCATACATTTGCTGTTGGTCATTAATTCAACGCCATGTCCATATAGACTTTCCATGACACAGATTTTACGCAGAAGCCCTAGATCATTAGCAACATCAGCTTGCATTTCAACTACAGTGATTTGATGTCCGCGCTCTACAAGCAGTTCTGCGACCTCAAGCCCCACTAAACCACCGCCGATAATAACGACTCTTCCTTCTGGATGAACCGTTCCCCATAACACATCATGTGAATTGACCACATGTGAACTGTCGATGCCTTCCACAGGCGGAATAATAGGAGAAGATCCGATTGCAAGAATGACCTCATCTGGAGCAATTTCTTGGATTAATTCAGGTGTAACCTCTGTATTCATTCGAATGTCTACACCTTCACGTTTAGCGGTTTCTCCCATATTGAGAGCGGCTGCAGCCATTTCCTCTTTACGTGGTGCGGCACCGGCAATATAAAGCTGTCCGCCCAGAATGTCATTTTTTTCGCATAATATTGGATGATGCCCACGTCGTTTCAGGGTGACAGCTGCTTCTAATCCGCCAGGGCCACCACCAGCAATAAGTACTTTTTTGGGGATACCCGTTTGCTGCAATTCATATTCACTTTCACGACCGGTTGCAGGATTAAACACACAGCTGATAAATGGAACATTAGGATTCACGAATCCATCGAAGCAGCCTTGGTCGCAACCCACACATTTAACGATCGTGTCTGCACGTCCGGCTAAAGCTTTATTGCAGAATTCCGGATCTGCCAGCTGCGCACGCCCAATGGCTACAAAATCAGCCAAACCCTCCGCAATAATCCGGTCTGCAATTGCTGGATCATTAATACGGCCTACGGCAATAACAGGGATGTTAACCACAGATTTAATTTGTGCTGCGTTATCTACATTGAAGCCTACAGGTAAATCGATCGGCGGAACTTCATATTTAATCGCAGCGCCAGCAGGGACCCCACGAGATACATTAATAGCATCAATTCCAGCTTCTTCAGCGAGCTTTGAGAAGAGCTTCATATCTTCCAGCGTAAGTCCGCCCGGTAGATCCTCAATCGCAGAGATTCTCATCAAGATAGGGAACCCAGGTCCAACCGCTTTCCGGATAGCCCGGATACAAGCCAGCGGGAAGCGGCAGCGATTCTCCCAAGAACCGCCGTACTCATCCTGACGAAAATTCATTGCAGGACTTAGAAATTGTTGGGGCAAATAACCATGGCCGGCATGGAATTCCACACTGTCAAATCCGGCTTTCTTCGCACGTAATGCTGTATCTGCGTAAGCTTGAACCATCTCACCGACTTCATGATGCGCTAGTTCACGTGGTATATGAGTCACGCCTTCAAACGGAACAGGTGAAGAGGAGACCTGAATTAGGTTGGGAGTTACTTTACCTCCATGCCATAACTGTAGACAGCTTTTGCCTCCTGCCTCTCGAATAGCTAATGCTAATTGAGCCATACCTGGAATGAATTTATCATCATAAAGGGCAGGAGCATCATCGGAGGCCGCCGTTGGGTGAATAGTTGTTACTTCTACAGTATTTAAGCCGTTGCCGCCTTTAGCTCGTGCTACATGGTAATCAATCAGACGATCACTGACGTATCCACCCGGCGCGTTCATTTTCGTGCCCATCGCTGGTAAAATGACCCGGTTCTTAAGCTCCATATTTCCGATTGTGCCCTTGCTAAATAGATGTGTGAATTCCATACGATAACTTCCTCTCTACATATAGGTTAAAAATAAATAGGTTATTTTAACCTATATTAGCGAAAGGATAGGGTGAAAGTATGTGCAAAAAATCACGAGTGATTTGGCAGGAATGTAGTAATTGAGGTAATATAAGAAAATGATGAACCGGATACGTATTCCGGAAGCCCGGAGGATGATTATGGATATTGAAGTTTTGATTCTGGCCCAATTAATGAAAGGGGCCAAACATGGTTATGAAATTAAAAAAAACATTATTTTTGTAATGGGCAATGATAAAATCGTAAACAATAACTCGCTTTATCCAAAGCTGAAATTATTTGAAAAGCGAAAATGGGTAATCAAAAAAACGGAAATTCAGGAACGCCGGCCTAAACGTTATGTATATTCTATAACTACTGAGGGTGAGGAGCGGTTTAACACCTGCTTAACAGAATTTACGCTGGAGACTATTCGAATTGATAATGAATGGTCTATTCGTCTTGCTTATTATGAGCTTTTGGATCAGGAGACACGTAGAAGATTGCTTGATTACAGAGAGACTTATATGAACGAAAAGCTGGACCATTTACAGCAGTTATCCAAAGTAGTTGGCAATAGTGAGGATATGGATTACTCTGAGGAGCTCTATTTTTACACCCGAAGTATGGTTTTACGAGAGATCGAGTTAATTAAGGAGCTGTCACGTAAATTAGAAGCATAAGGAAACCGTTGGATTAGCTATAAAAATAGAATTTTATAAACACACCTCGCTGTAATCGTTAATTAACGGTATATTTGTAAAATCGATTCATAGTTTAGCTTTAAGTTTTCCGCTTGTGATTGATATCATCATCTTTATTTTGGGTTTGATCATATTGGGAATCGAATATTTCACATCAGATTAGTTGAACCCCTCTCCAGAGAGGTGGGCATAGAACTGGATGATGAGAGTGCGCTTTTTCAAGCACTAATGAAGGATTCTGCGGCTTCTATTCCTTATGTAAAGCTTGGTGAAACCATCCACTAATTCGCAGATCGAAAAGCAACGTTTAAACTTGTGTCTAATCTGGCAGCCTTTTTGAGTTCAAATAGTAAAGATTATGAGCCTGGAGCAACGATCAGAGGATTTCATCTGACAGGTAAATGGGCGGATCAGACTAAGGATATCCTTTTTGTTGTGCGAACAGATGCTAAGTAAATACTGTATTTTAAAATAAAAAAGACTACCCAGAAAAAAATCTGGCTAGTCTTTTATTATTTGCTTTTATTATTTGCTTTTATTTTTTGGCTTTAAAACCTGATGCTTGCATAAGCTTGGTGAATACTTCGGTGTTTTCGTAGATTCCAGTAAATAATTGTGCATTTTTGCCCATAGCTGTGATTGGAATATCAACCGCAGTATGGCCTGAGGTCGTCCAGTCCACTACAAAATTGTGTTTGGAATTGGCGATGGCGAATGGACCGTCTTCTTTGGATATGCCGTCACCGGACTCATCATCTGCGTCAACTGCTTCAATAGAAAATCCGCCGGTCTCATGGTCGGCAAGCACTAGAACCAGTGTATCTGGATTCTTTTTGGCGAAGTCTTTGGCTACTTGCACGGATTTGTCCAGTTCTTGACCTGATTTAATCGTCATTTTAGCGTTGTTTTGATGTGCAAATTCGTCAGTGCCTTCTTCTTCCACCATAAGGAAAAATCCTTTTTTATTTGTTGCTAGCGTATCTATAGCTTTCTTAGTCATCTCGGGCAGCGATACCACCGGATTATAAATATCTCCTTCACCCTCAGGCTTTTGCTGGAACATTTCCTCGTTTGCGAATATTCCAAGCAGCTTGCCGTCTTTTGCTTTTTGCATATCCGCTTTGTTCGTTACATAGGTGTAGCCCAATTGTTTAGCTTTATCCACAAGGTTACCTTGCGTTCCTTTGCTTTTTTCTGAAGGATCTTCAGCGGGTTCATCTGGGAATTTGCCGGGATTGCCTGCCGGGTACCAGAAATCCTCACCCCCACCGAGCAGAACATCAACCTTGCTCTTTGTCAGAAGCTGAAGAGCGATATCACTTTGCTTTGAGCGGTCTTCAACGTGAGCACCAAATGCGGCGCCAGTCGCGTCTGTAATCTGACTAGTGGTAACGACACCTGTTGATTTCCCGGCATCTTTAGCATATTCCATAATGGTCTTAACACTTTTTTTATCGGCATCCATTCCGATAGCACCATTATAAGTCTTCACACCGCTCGCATAAGCAGAAGCAGAAGCAGCCGAATCTGTAACAGGGACAGTGGAGCTTGTATGAATTAATCCAACGTATGGCATGGAATCCATTGCTAGATTTCCTTTTTCACCTACGGTGGCAAGCCGGATGGCATCACGCTGAGCAGCACCCATTCCGTCTCCAATAAACAGAATTACATTTCTTGTGTTCGAAGATGCTGCGTCTGCTTGATTAGGTGCATTTGTAGTGACTATGCTGGATACAAAAAGAGCAGTTGCCGCTGTCGCTACAATTGCTGTTCTGACGCCATACTTTTTCGGTGATTTCATAATTTCCCTCCTAATGTATGTTTACAGTCTCATATTATAGTAGTTACATTAAGAGAATGTTTTCTGGACTTGTAAAAAATGTAAAATGGTATAGTGAATATAAATTATCGGAGCTTGATAAAAGATTTTAAAATAAAAAATATCTGGGTGTATTATTGGCATATTGGATATATTCGTCTCCGAATACGGACTTTAAATGTTGCTCTTCTTGAAGAATTAGTAAATGAATCGCGGCAATGTTAAGAATGAATATTAGGAGTGTTAACAGATTGGGGTACATCAGATACAATCCCAAAAACATGAGATCAAACCCGACAAATGCAGCGTTTCTACTATATTTATAAATACCGTGTGTGATGAGTTTGGTTACAGTAGTCTTATCAATCCCAACTCTCCATGAAGTGCGCATAGCAATCATAGCTTGAATGAAAATGGAACATCCGAGGGCAGCTACACCAACACCGCTAAAGTGAATTACAGGAATATCAAACGTTTTGCCTACAAGTGTAACCATAAAGGACTCTGCTACGGAAAAAACAAACCATGCTGCGCCCCATAAAAAAGTAGAGGTTTTTACCAATAGCTCGGTATAATGGATCTTAGATAGTTTAGCGCCTTTAGCCAGAACGTTTCCTTTAATGTGGTTTTTCTTGTAAAGTATAAGGAGCTTTAATAGATAAGAAATTAGGAAGATGCAGAAAAGAAGTAGAGATAGGATATTTTTAAAATCGCTCATTTTAATTTCCTCCTCACTAATACATATGAATGATTGCTCATATGTTTGTTTATATCTTATTTCCTAATATTGTACATGTCAACTAATTATTGATTTAGGGGGATATCGTGAAAATAAGAGTATACAAAAAACGGTGGCTATGGGTGTTGGTTATCGCGGTTATTGTACTTGCAGGTACTGTAATCGGTATGCTGGTTACGCAAACTGGGCTTGCAACCTTTACTTCCAATGCTTATGGAGTCTCTTTGAAGTATCCAACGGAATGGGTCTTAGATTCAGCAGATGATGAGAAGGGTCAGGGGAAGGATGGTTTTTTTCAATTATCAGCTATGTCTGGAGAGGGACAATCAATAGATGAAGTAGCTGAAATCATTACCTCCCATCAGCTGAAGCCTTATGGCTCCAATCCGCAAATTACTGAACTGACATTAGAGAGGTTGAAAGAGGAAGAGAAGGCAAAGTTGATTATGCCTTCTGCTGACCAAGGGGAGGAATGGAATCATCAAGCGGCGCTTATAATTAAATATCCCGAAGCGGTGAAAATAGGAGATGATGTATACTATTATTTTATTTTGCAGGGCGATAAGGAACATGTGGAGGAGATAGGTCAGACCGTAAGATTTACGGGTAAACCGTAAAGTGCTTGCGCACGAAGGTAGTCTACGGGTTTATTTGCAGGGATATCCAAGAAATATTCCGACTGCCATGTTTGCGTTTTTTGAGCTTGGCGACTCGTGGGAATGTCCCAAGGCGGGTAGACTCGAAAAGCTCTTTTTCCACCTTCACCTTTATCAGATAGAATATCTTGTTCTCTTAGGACAGCTTTTGGAAAAATAAATTGGCCAAAGTGATTCCCATTTCGTGTACTTATAACGAAGAGATCAGCAGGATCTGAGATGTCATAGGGTTGGATGGGATGATCTCCAATTCGCTCCCATAGTGTCACAAATTGCCCGACTTTAGTGGGTGTGATTTTAGCCACCCGGAATCTAATGGCCAGCGCATTTAAGGTAAAGATATATGCTCCGTATTCCGCATTTTGCGGTTCAAGAATTGGTTCGGAGCAATCAAACCTGCATGGATTATATACTTCTTCCATGGTAGCAAGTAAGTCACTATGTAGGGTATCTAAAAAGCTCAGCTTCTTATCATTCATCTGTTATTCTCCCATTTGAGTTCGTAATGTTTACTATCTTAATGCAAGTGAACCGAGTTCACAAGTGTAGGAATAATAGAGAAATTGAAGTTGGATTTATTTTATTGATATGGTTTTCCAAAGAAAAATAGTTTGTGATTTTTGGGGGAGTAGAAATTTTGGATATGATGAACATACTGGTTGAAGAACGCCATTGTCCTTTATGTAAAGAATTGAATCGTTGTGGCGCTGAAGGCGGTGACTGTTGGTGTTTCCATACAGAAATTCCACTCGAATTGCAAGAACAGATCCCGGAAGAACTGAGAGGGAAAGCTTGTATCTGCCAAAAATGCGTAGAAGTATTTAATAAACATTAACGGGGATTTTAATTAACTCTCGACGAAAACCGTAATTTCATTGTATATAATTAAAGTGTAATCTAAAAAAATAATGGAGGCGCAGATGAGGAAGCCAATAATTGCAGTAGATATGGATGATACAATTTGCCATCTAGTGAAGCGAGCCATATACCATAATAATAATGATTTTCCCACGCATCTGCTGCGGTATGAGGAAATGCTTGATTGGAATACGGATCATTTACGTCATCCGGATTGTACACAAGAGATTTTCTATGGGCGGCCCGGTCTGTATGAAGAGCTTGAACTGTTTGACGAACATGTCGTAGGAGAAATGGAGAAGCTGCATAACGCTTATGATGTAATTATAGTTACGGCAGCCCAACCCCAGTCGGTGGTGGAAAAATGGAACTGGCTGCAGAAGCATATGCCGTTTATTCCGATTGAAAATTTCTTTACCTGTAAGCGGAAAAATCTTATTAACTACGATCTATTGATCGATGACGGGGTGCATAACCTGGTTCCGGCATTGCAGGAGGGAAGAAAAGTGCTTTGTATTCCGCATCCATGGAATTTGCGGGCCCGTGAACAATATGCTTTTCCATTATTGACCTCATGGGAAGGTGCAAAAGAGAAGATAGATCAGCTGTTAGGACGTCCAGAGAACGAATGAGACTGTTTTTTTATAGATGATGTACAGAAAAATATCCTCCGCCAAAAAATGAAGGTATCCCATTAGCCATTGTGGCTTTTGAGATACCTTTTTTATGTCTATTGCAGAAGCACAATTTCATTATTATGCTCTGGATGTAAATATGTTGAATTAGTGACATTTCGATTCTTGGACTCTTTTCTTTGTATATTATTGTATATAAAAGGAGTGGAGATAGTAGTGAGAACAATCGGAATTGATTTAGGAACGACCTATAGTCTTGCTGCTTATTGGGACGGCAGTCAGGCTGTAATTATTCCCAATGTACTCGGGGAGCATGTAACACCCTCGATTGTTAGTGTAGATGCAGGGGGAGAAGTATTAGTTGGAAGAATCGCACAGGAAAGACTGATTACACATCCACAGTTAACCGCCTCGACTTTTAAGCGCTTTATGGGATCAGCAAAGAAATACACCCTAGGTACGATGACTTTTACTCCTGAAGAGTTATCTTCTTTTGTTCTGCGATCACTGAAAGAGGATGCGGAAAATCATCTAGGTGAGTCCGTAACGAAAGCTATAATCAGTGTTCCGGCTTATTTCAATGATGTTCAGCGGAAAGCAACTAAGAAAGCGGCTGAGATGGCTGGTTTACAAGTAGAGCGGCTTATTAGTGAACCTACGGCGGCAGCACTCGCTTATGGCCTGCATCAGAATCAGGAGACTTCATTTCTTGTTTTTGATTTGGGTGGAGGAACCTTTGATGTGTCAATCCTAGAGCTTTTCGAAGGGGTAATGGATGTTAAGTCGATAGCCGGAGATAACTATCTTGGCGGGGAAGATTTCACAGAGATACTAGTGGCCTATTTTATCCAAAAGAATAAGCTGGACGCTGAATCGTTAACACCAATAACGAGGTCGATGTTGTATAAGCAGGCTGAGCAGAGTAAACGAATTCTTGGTACAGAGTCTGCTGCGACTATGCGGATAGTTATTAAAGAGGAAGAATACGTGCTGACTATAGAACGCTCAGAGCTTGAGCAATTGGTACAACCATTACTAATACGTCTAAGACAGCCGATAGAAAGAGCATTGCGGGATGCTTCTCTGCAGCCTTCCGATCTGGATGGGATTGTGATGATTGGGGGTGCGACTAAAATGCCTCTGATTAAGCAAATTATCAGCCGTATGTTCGGGAAAATGCCTTATGCGAATATCAGCCCAGATGAGACCGTCGCACTGGGAGCTGCGGTTCAGGTGGCGCTGAAGCAGCGTGATCAAGCGCTGGATGAAATGATTTTGACGGACGTTTGCCCCTATACATTAGGAACCAGTGTTCTGCGAAGAGGTTCAAGCGGACAAACGTCATCTGGACATTACTTTCCGATCATTGAACGTAACACTCCGATTCCTGTTAGCCGGGTAGAACGTCTATATACAGCCGCAGATAATCAAAAGATCATAAGTGTGGATGTGTATCAGGGGGAGAGTCCTCGCGTTGAAAATAATCTTTTCCTGGGAGAAATGGAGTTTCAGATTCCGCAAGCACCTCGGGGAGAAGAAAGTATAGATGTCAGATATACATATGATGTGAATGGGATTCTTGAGGTGGAGGTTACAACCGTTTCAACAGGTCAGAAGCATCAGATGATCATTGAGCAAAATGCTGGTGCAATGACGAAAAAGCAAATTGAAGCTCGTTTACTGGAACTGCGGAGTATCAAAATTCATCCGCGTGAGCGTACCGAGAACAGGCTTCTGCTTGCTAGAGGTGAGCGTTTATATGAAGAGGTGCTTGGGGACCAACGGAAATTTATCGCACAGTGTCTGAAAGTATTCGAAGATGCTTTATATACTCAGAACGAAAAAGTGATTGAAAAAGCGGCACAAGCTTTCAATGAGCAATTGGCGGAAATTGAAGGGTGGTCATACTTCACATGACAATCTGGAGTATGTTGGAGATTGAACCCACAGATGAACTAGCTATCATCAAGAAGGCCTATGCCAAAAAGCTGAAATCGCATCACCCCGAAGATGACCCTGAAGGATACCAACAGCTTAGAGAAGCTTATGATACAGCCGTGAAATGGGCCCGCTCCGGGCAGCGTATAGCAAGCACTGTCCCTTCATTTATAGGTGAGGATAAGAAAGAAATAGCAGAAGCAATATCAAAAGAAATAGAAAAAATGGTGATACAAGCAGAAACAGTAATACGAGTAGATGAAGCTGAGGAGGAAGAAAGCGAGGAAGAAGAACAAGAAGTTGCGGAGGAAGACACCGAGGAAGAAGTAGAAGGGACCACTTCTATACCACATGAAAACGAGTGGACGCTGTTTCGCCCTCTTCCCGTTCAACTTGATGCTGATCATCAAGAACAGCCAGCAGATATTTTTGACAGACAAATTAGGGAACTGTATGCGGACTTCTCGCGCCGGATTCAACAAGCTTCGTGGCATTCACTTTTGAATGAAGATTTCATGTGGAGTATAGAGCATCGTGATCGGCTAAGGGATAAGCTTATGTTGTTCCTTGATCAGCATCGGAATTTGCCTCATGCCGTATGGGAGGCGTTGGATTCATTTTTTCATTTTCGTGAGGACAAGGAAATATTTCTTCAACGTTATGATAATAAGTTAGTCGAGTACATACTGGGGCAGGTCGACGGAAGCATGGAGATGCGTTATGAGTGTTTCCTTTTGCAGGAGTCTCTTGAGTTTGACATAGAACACTATCTAAATCTGAGGCAATCCGCTCAATTCATGCTGATGGAGGATAAACATACTGAAGCGGGTCAACTGCTCGACGAAGCAAATAAGCTGTTTCAGTATGATCCTGATCTGCAATTATTGCGAGCTAAGAATTGTCTGGATACTGCTGATTATATGGAAGCGCTGGTGTGCTTGGACCGAGTAACCACTATGTGGCCTAACGAAAGAGACGGTTACTTATTAAGAGGGCGGCTTCTCTACTATTTGCAGCGTTATGAGGAAGCGATGAAGGATTGTGAATATTTGTTGCAAGAGGATGCTGGAAATAGAGATGTGCAATGTTTAATTCTGGAATGTAAGATTGCATGTTCTCAAATTGAGGAAGCTCTTACACAAACGGAGACTAATGAGCCTAAAAAGGACGAGTTCATTCATTTTCGTTACCTTGCGAATAAGTTCATGTTGAAGAACAAAAAACTGTATCCACAACGTCTTCGTATCTCTTCGCTCGTAAGCATTGGAAAGAGCATTATAGGATCTATATTATTCTATCTATTGGTTTTCCTGAAATTAAGCTGGTTCTATATTTTGGTATATACCATATATTATTTTTCAGTTTCTGAGCTTCCCCCGCTTGTCAATGCGGTGTTCATTCTTATTTTTCTATGGAAAATCAGGAAGATTTGCAAAACAGCATACCTATTCACGAACTAATATCAGGAGGCTCTATATGCTGAAGGAATACAATGTTAAGCAAAGAAAACGATTGGAAATGTATTTCCGCTGTCTTTCCTCTACCTGCATACGTGGTCTCTTAGGGAGATACTATGTGGTTTATGAGTTTGATTTCAGTAATGTCTTCTTCAAAAGAGGATTAATCAAAAATGCTTGTGAAAGATGGAATATCGAGGATGCTAACTCCTTTCATCGCCAGATTCGCTGGCTTCTAGAAGATGGCAACCGTGCAGAATATAGATCTTTACATGCTCGATTAGCCACACTTTCCGAAACCTCACGCAGTAAATATCTTGAGGCACATAAGGATCATGAGGATTTTGTTAATCTGAAGGTTGTTGCACAAGGTATACATCAGTTGCCTTCTGGTGACATTTCTGCTTTTGGGTTAGCTTGGGTAATTTATCTGAGCCGGATTGGTTATGTTGAAGATTATTTGAAGAAGGAAGAAGCCTGGGAATACAAAATAGAAGCCGCAAGGCAGCTACAAGAACGTTATAGCAGTTGGGCGGATTATTATATAGCCTATTCCTTGGGCAGCAAATTTTCATTAGTACAATCCGGCGGATTAGATAATCTATTTGAGACGGGATTGCAGAAGCTCATGCGAAATAGCAGCATTCTATACAGGGAAGCCGTTTGGGGGCAAAATCTGCAGCCGGAAGCCACTTAGTCCGAACTTAGGTAATTAATACCTATTGATTATCTAATGAATCCCTATCCCGTGTTGCTTAAGGACCCAGAGGACGCTATTTGCAAATTTATAGCCCTTTGAGCCGATTTTCGGACTCCAGTGCAGCTATTCCTTGAGGAAGCGGTCTTTTGTGGTGTTTTTGATGCCAATAGGTGCTATGCGGTCCGTTAGGAATCCAAATGGGGGATAATGCAGCGTATAAGGTCAGCTGTGTCCGATATGCTGAGTCTTAAGTGTAAATGTGATCTAAGCACACGAAGTTTAGTGTTACAACGCGAGCAAAGGTTTCGTTCAACGGATCAGATCAAAGAGCAAGCTAAAAGTAAAACGCAGCAGTAAGACCAAACAGTAAACAATAAGACCAAACAGTAAAACCAAACAATAAACAATAAGACCAAACAGTAAACAGTAAGACTAAAACTCAACAGTTAAACCCAACAGTATATCCCAAAACGAGGGAGTTCCAGCTGCTATAACGTAGCTTTTGGAATTCTCTCTTTTTTGTGATGCCGGGTTAATCTTGACACGATTTAATATTTGTATATAATTGGAATAGACCGACGGTCGGTCGATGGAATGGAGGACGTTGCAGATGAGAATTTCCAAAGAAGCGGAAGAACGTAGAAATGAAATATTGGATACAGCAGAAATGCTGTTTTTTACGAAAGGGTATACCAAAACGACAGTGAATGATGTCTTGCAGGCTATAGGTATCGCGAAGGGAACCTTCTACTATTATTTTAAATCGAAGGAAGAGGTCATGGATGCTGTTGTGCTGCGATTTATTGATGCTGGTGTAGCAGCTGCTAAGCAAATTGCTGCAGATCCTAAGCTGACCGTTCATGAAAAGCTGCTGCAAATCATTATGGCGCAAAAGCCGGATACGGACAGAAAAAGCCAAATGATTGAGCAGTTCCATCAGGCTGATAATGCACAGCTGCACCAGAAAAGCTTGGTGGAAACCATTTTGCGGCTAACTCCTGTTTTGACGGAGGTCATTGAGCAGGGCATAGAGGAGGGACTGTTTCACAATCCGTATCCCCGGGAGACGATGGAATTTCTATTGATTACCTCTCAATTTCTTTTTGATGAAGGGATATTCAAGTGGCAGCCTGAGGAAATCATCCAGAAGATAAGAGCTTTTATCTATACGATGGAAATTACGCTAGGGGCGGAGAAGGGCAGCTTCGACTATGTGTTTCAAATGTTTGAGTAGGGGAGAGGGAATATGCTGAACAACAAATCCTTCGGAAATTTTATGATCATTTGGATGGGGGAGTGGATATCCAGTGTTGGCAGCGGGTTGACAGCTTTCACCTTAGGGGTTTATGTGTTCCAGATGACACAGACTGCCTCTAGCGTGGCACTTTTAACCTTATGTGCTTTTCTCCCTTCCATTGTGCTCAGTCCTTTTGGCGGCGTGTTAGCGGATCGGTTTGATCGGCGATTGATGATGATAGCAGGGGATTTGTTGTCTGCTTTTGGACTTGTATATGTTCTCATCATCATGCTGCTGGGTGAACCTCATTTATGGCAGATTTGTCTGGGCGTGACGTTTAGTTCGATTTTTGTATCCTTGCTTGAACCTGCCTACAAGGCTACCATTACAGATTTATTAACAGAGGAGCAATTTGCCAAGGCCAGTGGTTTAGTTCAGCTTGCTGCGTCCTCAAAATATCTTCTTTCTCCTATCCTTGCCGGGATTTTGCTTAGCTTTATGGATATAAAAACTATCCTGCTTATAGATATCTCAACCTTTCTAGTTACAGTTCTTGCAGTGATGGCTGTTCGCAGGAATCTACAGACTGAACACAGAGTTCCGACGAATCAGTCGTTTGTAAAAGATTTGAAGGAGGGCTGGGATGCTCTTATTTACACGAAAGGTGTACTGCAGCTTACGATCATTTTGTCTGTCGTTACTTTTTATGTGGGTTTTCTCCAAACCTTATATACGCCTATGCTTCTACCCTTTACGGATACGAAAACTCTAGGCACGGTATTGTCTGTAAGTGCTATAGGGATGTTGCTCGGCAGTCTGATTATTGGAGTTTTTAGCATCGATCGTAAATATATCAAAGTATTAGCGCTCGGCCTAGGATTCGCCGGACTGTTTTTTTCTTTGGTGGGTCTGACCACGAATGTTGCTTTTATTACAGCTGCTGGCTTTTTATTTTTTGCAACGTTGCCTTTTGTTAATACCAGTGCTGACGTTATGATTCGCAACCATATCCCAAATGACACACAGGGGCGGGCATGGGGGATCATTGGCATTTTATCACAACTTGGTTATGTGGCTGCGTATGCTTTTGCTGGCATATTGGCTGATCAAGTGTTTAATCCTCTTTTACGAGAGGGAGGTCTGATTGCTTCATCAGTAGGTAAGGTGATAGGCACAGGGGAAGGACGGGGAATCGGCTTATTATTTATCATCTCTGGTTTGCTCATCATTATTATGGCATTTGTGATCCCCAGAATGAAATCAATTCGCTGCCTTGAACGTGAATAATTGAATTCCGTATTAGAGAGGAGAAGGCCCGTCAATGCTGCTACGAATTGTAAAAAGAGACCTTCAACGCAATAAAATCATTACCTTCGGATTATTTGTGTTTATCATGTTATCGGCTTTGCTTGTTGCTTCAGCGTCGCAAGTGATTATAGAATTGTCGGGGTCCTTGAATCAGCTATTGATTAAATCTAAAGCCCCTCATTTCGTGCAGATGCACGCAGGACAAATCGACAGCTCAGCAATCGAGAGCTTTACAGCCGCTAATCCACTGGTGAAAGATCAACAAACCGTAGAGATGCTTAACTTGGATGGATCTAACGTTTATCTAGGCAGTAACCAAGGCTCGGAAGCAAACAGCGTGATGGATATCGGCTTTGTAGAGCAGAACCCTTCATTTGATTTGCTGTTGAATTTAGAGAACAAGGTGATTGAGGTATCGGCAGGAGAAATCGCTGTCCCCATTTATTATATGAAGCAAAAGAATCTGAAAATCGGCGACGTAGTTAGTGTTCTAGGTGAACAGTTCGATAAAAAGTTTGTGATTACTGATTTTGTAAGGGATGTCCAAATGAATCCAGCCATGGTCAGCTCCAAACGTTTTGTCGTAAATGCTGCTGACTTTACAGCGCTTAAACAACAGCTCGGCGAACCTGAATACCTGATTGAATTTCAGCTTACAGATCTATCTAAGCTCAATGATTTCCGCAATGAGTATCAATCCTCAAATCTGCCCAATAAAGGCCCCTCCATTGACTATCCTTTATTTAAAACGCTGAATGCACTGACGGACGGGATTATCGCAGTTGTTATTATTTTGGTAAGTGTTCTGCAGATGCTGATTGCTATTTTATGTCTCAGATTTACGATGATCGCTACCTTGGAAGAGGATTACAGAGAGATAGGTGTCATGAAAGCGATTGGGATCACGCAGCAAGATATTCGCAGCATTTATTTAGCAAAATATATCGTGATGGCAGCCGTCGCCTCTGTATGTGGATATTTACTGTCTTTAGGTGTGGTTCGTTTGTTTACAGCTAATATTACTTTGTATTTGGGCGTTGCTCCTGCCAGTATCCTTCAATATTTTGTTCCTGTCCTGGCGGTAGGTTTGATCTTTGGAGTTGTTGTATTCTTTTGCCGGATGATTCTTAGACGCTTTAATCGCATCACGGTTGTAGAAGCTTTACGGTCAGGTACGAGGGGTGAAGCAAGGATGAACACAAGCAGATTTTCACTTAGCAAGCGTAAATTTGTTAACGTGAATGCTTTTCTCGGGGTAAAAGATGTTTACGGGCGCTTCACCATGTACGGATTATTGTTCTTCGTATTTGTGATCAGTTTGTTTATCGTTCTAGTGCCAGTGAATATATTGAATACCCTTCAGTCTCCCCGGTTTGTTTCTTATATGGGCGTCGGTCAGAGCGATATTCGCATTGATTTGCAGCAATCGAACCAAATAGAGAAGCGTTTTAATGAGATGATAACCAAGCTTGAAAATGACCCGGACATCTCTAAATTTTCTCCACTGATTACTTCTAGATTTAAGGTATTAGGTAGTGATGGTGTATGGGAATCGCTAAATGTTGAAACCGGTGACTTTACTATTTTTCCGCTCTCGTATGTTCATGGAGGAACTCCTAGAAGTGCAAATGAGATCGCTCTTTCTGACCTGAACGCCAAGGAACTGAATAAAAAGGTGGGGGATATCGTTCATTTAGAGGTTGCTGGGGTGGCAAGAAAATTGACCGTTAGCGGGATCTATCAGGATATAACTAATGGTGGCCGAACCGCAAAAGCGCAATTGCCATATGATTCGAAGACGGTTCTCTGGTATGTAGTAGCTTTGGATGTGAATCCGGGAATTTCCGTCCAGGCAAAAATGGATCAGTACACCAAATTATTTTATCCAGCAAAAATCACTCATCTGCAAAGCTATTTAGCTCAGACATTAGGAAATACAATTCGCCAATTGAAGCTGGTTACAGGCTTATCCATCGTTATCGCATTTTCGATTTCGATATTGATTACCTCTTTATTTCTGAAAATGCTGCTTGCCAAGGATTCTTCGCAAAACGCTATTTTGAGAAGTGTTGGCTTTACGTTAGGAGATATTCGTAGGCAATACCTGGTAAGGATGCTGATAATATCAGGGTTGGGCGTCATTCTTGGTACTTTTGCGGCTAACACTCTCGGGCAAAAAATTGCTCAAATGCTAGGCTCTTTCATGGGGGCTTCTAAGATACAGTTTGTAGTCAATCCGGCGGTAGCCTATCTTATTCTTCCTCTACTTTTCATGCTTATTGTAGCGCTCACCACCGTAACAAGCACGATCTCAATCAGAAAATCCAGTATAGCCAAACTAATTGCCGAATGATAGGAGGTGGCAGAATGTTCATATTAGAGACGAAAGGGTTAAAAAAAAGTTATTCAACAGGGCAAGGAACTCCGCAGTCGATATTAAAGGATGTTCAGCTTCAGGTGTCTCAGGGGGAATTCATAGCTGTCATGGGACCTTCTGGTTCAGGAAAATCAACATTGCTGTATACGATCAGCGGGATGGATAAGTTGACAGAGGGAAGTGTTATTTTTAAAGGGCAGGAGATCAGCGGAGTTTCAGAGAACGAATTAGCCGGTCTGCGCTTAAAGCATATGGGCTTTATTTTTCAGCAAATGCATCTGTTAAAAAACTTGAATATCCGCGACAATATCATCCTGTCTGCTTATCGGGCGAGAACCAGCAGCCGTAGAACTATCAATAAAAGAGCAGCTGAGTTAATGAACAAAACAGGAATATCTGCGCTGGCTGAACGTGATATTACACAGGTGTCAGGAGGACAATTACAAAGAGCAGCAATCTGCAGAGCACTCATTAATCAGCCAGATATATTATTTGGCGATGAGCCAACCGGGGCGCTTAACTCAAAAGCAGCTAGTGAAATCATGGACATATTAGCAGATATTAATCAATCAGGAACAACGCTTATAATCGCCACACATGATGCTAAAGTCGCTGCTCAAGCTGAGCGTGTCTTGTATATGCTAGATGGCAGCATTGCAGCTGAGCAACGGCTTGGAAAATATAATCGCGTAGATGGGGAATTGAAAAGGCGGGAGGAGAAGCTTGCGGCTTGGCTATTAAAGCTGGGGTTCTAATTGGGGATCTAGCGCTGTACGAATGTCAAACAACGTTTTGCAGTTTAATATCTGCCCAGCACTAAAACCTATCCTATATGCAATAATAACCACTCAATGCGAAGGCATTAAACAATTAAAAAAACTATTAACGCACCTCGATCATTGCTGATGCTGGTATAAACCGAACAAAAAAGCAGTTGCCCCGGCACATCCGGATAACGGCAATTGCTTTTTTGTTCACTTACTGATTCTTTAGAAAGCTTACGGCACTACGTAGATATTGGGTTTAGACACAGTGGCCATACCGTTGCCTAGGAAAAATCCTGTGTGCGGAGGTTGATTGTAAGCTGTATTCTGCCAGGCAATGCTTAACCGATATACTGGATCATGCATTAAGGTATATATTTTATTAGTGGTGATGTTCGTAGTTGTATAGATTCGTAGAGCCGAGTTATCGGACTTTCTCCAGATAGCCTCTTCGCGCCAGTCTCCAAGCAGGTCGGCCTGTAGGCTTGGCGTTGCTTTGGTACTATTGTTGGATGCTACGCTCGCTCCGGTTAATAAATTGGTAACGGAGTTGCTTGCAGGGTTCCATTTATCAATCTTGACACCATCCAGCAGTTCGCGGGACAAGTCGCCATCCCACCAGATTCCAAAATTCACAGAAGGCATTGAGCTGCTTATTTTGGTGCCTGTAATGGAGTATAGGCCAACGCCGTGAGCCCATACCTCTTCCCCGGGATAATTGGGATCAATATCGGCAGCCATCCCCCGGCCGGTATCTTTTCCCGTGTATACACCCCATAAGACCGTCCCGTTTGCAGCATCCCATACCGCAGCGCCATAGGGAGAACTAGTATTTTCCATGACTTTAAAAACTTCGAGACCGGGGCGGTTCGGATTTAAATCACCTACATGCAGCGCGTCTCCATGACCCAGCCCTGTATTGTATAAGGTCTCACCGTTATTATCAATGGTTAAGGCACCATAAATGATCTCATCCTTACCATCGTTATCCACATCGGCTACACTTAAGCTATGATTACCTTGACCGGCGGTTCCAGCATTGGTGGAGCTATTGCTATCAAAGGTCCATTTACGGGTCAAAGCACTGCCATTCCAGTCAAAAGCTACAACGACTGTGCGTGTATAATAACCACGTGCCATAATGATGCTTGGATGTACTCCATCCAGATAGGCTACACCTGCTAAAAAGCGGTCTACTCGATTGCCATAATTGTCACCCCAACTGGATACGGTTCCTCTGGCAGGAACATAATCAATCGTGGTTAAGGCTTTGCCCGTTTGTCCGGAAAATACACTCAGATATTCAGGCCCGGTCAGGATATATCCACTGGAGTTGCGATAATCTGCACTTGTGTTTCCAAGGGTTACGCCAACTCCGTCAACTGTACCGTCTGCTGTTTTGCAGACTACTTCGGCTTTACCATCACCATTGAAATCATAGACTAGAAATTGAGTATAATGTGCGCCAGCCCGAATATTTTTACCCAGATCAATTCGCCATAGCCGAGTTCCATTCAGCTTATAGGCATCCAGATAGACGTTGCCTGTATAGCCACTTTGCGAGTTGTCTTTGGAATTGGAAGGATCCCACTTCAACACGATTTCATATTCCCCGTCACCGTCTAAGTCGCCCACGCTGGCATCATTGGCACTATAGGTATAACTTACGCCATCTGGCGTAGTGCCGCCAGCCGGAATTTGAATTGGAACGTCCAAATAGTTGTTGGCCCATACATTTGCTGCTGGGGAATCTGATTGCTCAATACCGCCGACGATTGCTCGAACTGTATAGCTAGACGAAGTTGTGCCGGCGTTATCCTGATAATTCGTGCTGTCCGTGATTGGGGTAACGTTTACTTTTGTACCATTGCGGTATAAATTAAAAGAAACCGACAGTTCTTCTGTTCCGAGTAGCCGCCAGCTCACAAATACACCGCTGGATACCTTCACTGCTACTAGTCCCCGATTTAGCTTTTCCGCTTGCCGGGCAGATGCTGCCGACACAGAGGAAAGAGAGCCAAAAGCTGCCGTCCCTAAGGTAAAGACTAAAAACCAAATGATTACAAGATACCCTGATTGATGTAACCGCTTACTCATTAACGAAGCCTCCTTTTCATTTTTGGTTCACGAGGGTTACACAGGATGTCATAGTGAACAGTACATAATATTTCATAAAGATAAAAATATGTTTTAAATTTACTTGAACCATTTTAAATGAGTACGACTTTACTCACACAGAAAGGAATACATAACATGGAAAATATAAGCTATACTTTAAAATTCGCTACACTTTGTGCCAAATATAATCTGGGTCTGTTGATGAATGAACCTGAACCGATAACAGGCGGACTCTTGCACAGAATGTATCGCCTGCAAACGGATAAAGCGCAATACGCAGTAAAGGCCTTAAATCCTCAAATTATGCAACGAGATACAGCAATGTCCAATTATATTTTTTCTGAAATGGTTGCGAATCTGGCTTATCAAAAGGGAATCCATGCTGTTCCGGCAATCGTATCTAATGGCAGTAGTATGCACGAGGTTGAAGGGCAATTTTATTTATTGTTTCCATGGGTTCAGGGGAAGGCATTACCTTTAGATGAAATAGATTTAGATTGTTGTAAAAAGATTGGGGCAATTCTTGCGCAGCTCCACATCATCGATTTCTCACAGGGAACGGATGATCATCACTTTGAAACGCTTAAAGCGTCTAAGGCTGCAGTTGCCAATTGGAAGGAGCTTGCTCTCAAAGGAGAGCAGCAGGGTGCAGAATGGTCAAGCTTGCTGGCAGATCACCTGCATAAGATAGAGAATTGGGAGTCATTGATTCATTCTTCAGCGAGTCTATTGACGAATCATTATGTTATCAGCCATCGGGATTTAGACCCCAAAAATGTCTTGTGGGATGAGCAGAAAGTTCCGATAATAATCGATTGGGAAGCAGCAGGACCTATTCATCCGACGTTAGAGCTGATAGATGTAGCTTTATATTGGTCAGGTTCTGAATCGGGAGATTTAAGCAAAAAGGCATTCTCAAATTTGATTAACAGCTATCTGGAGCATGGCGGAGAGATTTATGCGGATTGGCAGGTTGTGCTCAACTATGGCTTTTTGGGAAAATTAGAATGGTTAGCTTACAATATCAGACGTTCGCTAGGACTGGAGAGCTCAGATGATGCAGAACGGGAGCTGGGTACTCGTGAGGTAATCCGTACGATTAATGCATTACAGAACTACGCAGATTTTATTCCACAATGTTTATTATGGTTGGGAGATTTAGAGGAAGGTAGTGCCTAATCTATTAAAGGAGAACTTATTTATGAATGTTATTAACGCTACGATGGAAGATATAAATGGATGAGTGTGTTCCGATGGACCGGAAGGGGGTTCACGCCAAAAGTTTAAACTGACTGTACGTTAAAAAGGAGGACTTATGAAGAAGTTTATAGTTATATCTGGCGTCTCGCTATTTTTGTTGGCGATTTCTTTTAACCCATTGTTCAACTATATACGTGAGTACATAATCTCTGATCAAATTAATCAGCGTTATGAGATAAAGCATGCTGAAAAAGAATATAACCCAATAAACGTACAAGAGATAACGGTTGATGATAAGAATATTAAAATCAGGGAAGAAAAAACAGGCAGGAAAGCAGAGTTGACCCCATGGGATGAAGAGGAGAAGGTCCCGCCTGGTGATATTGTCAAAGTTCAGTTCTTATTAAATGATCAAAAAATCTCCACCCCTGATGAAATATGGCTATCCAATCGGGACAGAGGCAGCAGGTATTTTTCGTGGATAGATATTCTCACAGTAAAGGACCGAAAGACTGGTGAGAATCAAATAAATATAGTCCAAAGACTGACCGACGATAGTCAACCCATGGAAACAAGAAAATGGAAAATCATCACGATTGCACAAGACGGAGAAGTAGACGAAGAGGTTCTCAGCTATGCGCAAAGAAGCAACAATCATTTAGGCGTCAAGCTAATCGAGTTCTCCGGTACCTCCCTTATGGGTATGGGCTATTATTCAGATGTTACTAAGGCCTATCCTAGTATTTTCTTCCCACTCCTATTTCCGTTTCTAACTGGAATAGCGGGTCTCCTGTTATTGATTTTTCTGGTTGTTTTATTACTGTTTGAGCTTCATCTTAGACGCGTTATTAGAAAAAGAGGGCGATAAAGAACACAGGATACGTTCTGAAATTACTTGTAGTTTCGAATTACCTTTAATTTAGTGATAGTTGATAAGGCAAACAGCAGCAGTAAGACTCCGATTGAACCCATGACAGGACCAGGGCTGAAGAGATCAGACAAGAACGAGACAGCAGTAAGACCAATGGTTGGGGCTACACTCATGATAGAACCTAATACACCAAACACCCTACCCTGGATGTCTTCTGAAACTTCCAGCCTAAGGATTGTATTAATCAGCAAAGTGGAGAATGAGAACATGAAGCCAATCACAAGAATGATAGGAATGGCAATCGCAGCGGAAGTGACGAATGATAACAGGAGGTACAGGGGACCGAGACATAGCAGTCCAGTCATAATAAGGAAACCTCTGTTTTTCAATTTGGAGCCGAGCAGCAAGATCAGACCGGATCCGATCATATAACCAAGTGGAATACAGGCTTCAATAAGTCCAAACTGAAAGGGAGTGGAATCCCACACTTTAACGGCCATAACCTGGGTCAACATCAGAGAGGGGACAAAAAATAAGGTTAAGGTAGGAAGCATAATCATAACGGCGCGTGCAAAAGGGTACCTCCAAATATAGCGAATTCCATCGATCAAATCCTGTGTGAATTTCCGTTCTTTCTTGGGCACGTTATTTAATTGAGTTGGCAAAGGAAGGGAACGGACCGCTAACACGAGCAGAAAGGAGAGGAAGAATGTAGCTCCATCAAATAAAATAGCGTCGGCTGCTCCAAAACTCGCTACGAAAATCCCACCGGCGGAATAACCAATAGTCCGGCAGATGTTTTCAGACAAGTTCAACAGTCCTACCGCTTTTTGTAGATGTTCTTTACCAACAACAGTAGTGATAGAAGCTTGGTATGCCGGGGACTGGAATAAAGCTGAAATGGTCGTAAGACCCGTCAGTATGGCGACGATAATGAACGAAGTAGAGGGCAGGGAAATGGCTAAAGCTAGCGTCACTACGAGTCCGCAACTTATCAGATCTGTGATCAGCATGAGGGTTCGACGATTGACCCTATCCGCAAAAGTTCCCCCTATCGATCCGAGCAAAGAACTAAGCAATAAATTGATTATCGTGATGATGGCAATCATTTTGGCGCTGCCGGTCGTTTGCAGTACCCATAAACTTAAAGCAATACTATGAAAAGTGTTACCGAACAAGGAAATGGAGTACGAACTGAGTAGCAGCAGGAATCTCCGATTTCCCCAAAGTGAGGGATGAGCTTGAACAGCAGAGGGAACTTGTTTCACTAATACAGGACCAGGCATAAGTTATGCTCCTTTCAACTTAAACGCTTAAGTGAATAGCCAAAAAAATTATTCTACAAAATAACAATTATTTTCTTGTGCGGAGTAGTCAGAATGATGCAATAATTTGTCCATGAGTTCAAATGCAGTAGCCGCTTTATCCCCTGTGAAAATGAATTTATGAACGTCATCTCCTAATATTTCCGGACAATTGCAGGTGCAAAGAACAGAGAGTTGTTCGAACCTCCCGTTTTTTTCAACGTAACTTCCAATAAACTCATTAATGACAATGGCCTCTTTATAGCCCCCCTCCTGTAAGAATGTATTTAATTCCTCCAAATTGACAACGGTGAATATCGCTTCTTCAGGTAATGGAAGACTGTCCTGAATAAAGCGGGTGAGGAAAGAGTTATTGAAGCTCTCCATAATTAAACATACCTGTGAAAGGTCCTGTGGTTTTACCTTTTGCAGAGCTGCTCGATAGTTGAAAAAGACTTGCTTAAAGAGTTTATCTTCTATCATGCTGTCGATCAGAATCAAAGGAATTCCTTCTACAAAATGCTTGGAGATCGAATAAAAGGCTTCCTCGCGCACATCGATCAGAAATACAGCCTCCAGCTTTCTTTCTACGATAATATCCAAAGAAGGCTGGTCAACATCAAGTGAATATAGCAGCGTATGGTAACCAGCATTTGTTAACCGTTGTTCCAAGGCATGTATAAATGAGAACTGGGCATGGAGCTTCCAGTGTGGGGTATGGGCTGCTGTGTTAACAAGCACACCGACCAATCCTGTTTTCTGATTCGCAAGTGAACGTGCTGCCAGATTCGGTATGTAATGCAGTTCCTCGGCAAGCTGAAGAATCTGCTGGCGCGTTTTCTCAGGAATGGTTTGGTTGCCGACACGATTCAGAACATAGCTCACTGTTGCGACGGAGACATTGGCACGAAGTGCGATGTCCTTCATGGTTGTCTTTTTCACCAGTAAATAGCTCCCTTATCCTTGTGATATTTTCTAAAGATTAACATTCTGATTCTAAAGCGTCAATGGGGGGGAGTGAGCAGTCAGATGACCCTGTTAAGTTGCTAGAAATGGAAGAATGTAGCCCTTGAGATTCAACCCTGGGAAGATCTGCTTGATAATCGTCTTAAGCTAAATTATACGAAACAAGCTTTATGCAAAAGCTGAAAAAATGTTTATTGACCCAATGGTCATCCTTCCGCTGTATTATTTTTATGCTGGAGTTTTGCATAAACCTAACATTAAAAAAGTAAGCGTAGAGTATGATGGTTCCATATCTTTTTCAAGAGGATATCTAATCTAAAGATTTATAGTAATAAAGATTATGAGGATACTTCCGCAGTTATTGGGAGTGTCCTTTTTGTATGGAATTAAGCACCTTTGTGACCTTTCTTAAAATTTGGGTAAATAAGTATTAAGATCCATGAACCTAAAACGGGCAGCGAGATGAGGTGTTACTTATGGATACGATTCCGGATGGAGAGGAGTGATCTTTGTGAAACCGCTTCAGATAACGACACAATATTGTGAAAATTTTCACCTGTTTATTAAAATTTTTAATATATAATTAATTTATAATCAAAAACAAGGGGGATTTCAAATGAAGTTATTTAAAATGATGTTAGTAGCAGGCGTCTCGGTTGCAGTCTTGTCTGGTTGTGGTGCGAATAATAATAATGCGACTAATTCGGCGGCTACTACGGCTCCAACTACAGAGCAAACGGATGCAGTTACTACAGCTTCAATCGTAAATCAAGCAGATGCGTTTACCAAGGCTGTAAGTAAAGATGGAAATTGGATTATTGCCATTCTAAATGATGTGACGATTGCCCAAGATGTTGTTGTTGAAGGCGAATTCCATGATAAAGGGGCCGCAGACGGCGACATCTACCGTAAGATTGCTCTTTATGCCCAAGACGCTGATCACAAAGTTACTGCCAATTACACACTCACTGTACCTAAGTTAACTGTACAAAGTGAAAATTTACGAGTTCAAGGCGGAACCATTAAAGGTGATGTTTATGTAGAAACGAACGGATTTAATCTGCATGAAACCTCGACTATTGATGGAAATCTTTACTTCGCAAACGAAGATGTGAAAGCAACTGCAGGGATTGAAGGTAAAGTGACTGGGGCAACTGAAGTTAAATAAGTTAGTAATGATTTCGATTAGGTAGAAGTTGAAGGACTAACTATATAGATAGAATTATCCGGATAGGTTCAGGAAAAAGGAATCAGTATGAATGGGCAAACTCATAATGGACTACACCCCATCTAGTTACCATATGAGAGCCGACGGAAGCTTTGAAGTAACAAGTAATGGAGTATTGAAGTGTACAGTAGATGGGTTTAACTGTATTTTGTACAACTAAAATGCTCAAAACGCCCAGCCAATAAAAATAGCTGTATTTAGTACATCAATTTTTCTTGATTTAATACTCTACAGGCTACTTCTCTAGTTTTTAATTGTATAGAATACACTTAAAGTTAGAATTAGCCCTTGTGGATATGGAATAAGTGTACAGAATGCAGTTATCTTACAAATTTCACCAAGATAGTGCGTTACAACGGAGTGGGTATCCGAAAGCTACAAATGATTAAGCTTAGCTCGTAACCTACTCAAGCAAACCACCGCAGACCCAAAACACCAGGCAGTGAACCTCCAACGGAGAATCGCTGCCTGGTTGTTTTTTGTGGATGAATATATGAACTATTGTTGATTTTCTTCATATTGACTTATAATATTACTACCACTACTAGGAGGAACACATATGTCTAAGGAGTATTCGCGCACATATATTGAGAGCGTAAAGCTTGAAATGTTAAATAGGTTGGGATTAAAGCAGGTGTTCTTCAAGGAGCAAATAGGGGATAGCCTAATTTTTGAAGCTGTGGGCTTTGATAAAGGGGCAAAACATCGCTTTTGCGTTAGACCAAAGACGAAAACGATTGATGAATTCATTTCAGGCAAATGGATGAAGGTCCGCAGTTTTATAATCAAAAGTGTGGATATTTAATGTTGAACCCTATAAAGGTAGCCCCGTTAATCGGAGTTACCTTTTTATTTTTTGACCCATAGTCATTGATAATGTGAAGTATCTCCATACAGATCAATGGTTGTATTGTTATCAGTTAGGGTTACTTTACATAATGCTGTAGAGAGAATATCCGGTAACTCCCCAATTTCCTGCAATGATTTATTGAGAAAATAAGCCATAATGACTTTTAAAGTCATCCGATGCGTGACGATGAGCACTTCTAGCCCTACGTTATCGTTTATGATGCGCTCCATTGTCGGCACTACTCTTTGTTCAAGCTGCTTGTAAGTTTCACCTGAGGTTAGAGGAATATATAGATCGGGTCTGGTGAAAAAATGGGAATATTGTAAAGGGGATTCTAGTTGTATCTGATCCGTATTCATTCCTTCCCAGCTCCCCATGTTAATTTCCATTAAAGAAACTTGCTGATGAATAGGTAAACTCCGCTTTCCCCGTAAAATCTGCGCAGTATGCAATGCTCTTGGACTAGTACTAGAATAAATTGCGCCTAAGTTTTCTACTTCCAAACGATCTCTTAACCATTCCGCCTGCTGTTCGCCCAAGGCTGTAAGCGCAGAATTTTGATGCCCTTGCATTCGTTTTTGTAAATTCCATTCTGTTTGCCCGTGGCGGGTTAAGTAGAATACTGTCTTTGTCATTAACGTGACCTCCCTTATGAATAGTTGTAAGTATAAGATAAATAAATATAAATAAACAATATATAATAGTTAACATCCATAATGTATAGTTATAATAAAATGGCTGAGGATAAGCGGCGAATACAGATATTATTTTATAAAGTGAGGAAGAGTTGACGATGAACTATCATGTATTAAAATTGTTTTATTACGTTGCGATCACAGGTAGTGTGACCAAAGCCTCTGAACGTTTGCATATCAGTCAACCCGCTATATCAGCGCAAATCCGTAAGTTTGAACGGGAGAATCATATTTTATTATTTGAAATTAAAGGAAAGAGGATGGTGCTTACCCCTTTAGGAAAAAGGTTAATCGAACCTCTTGAGAAGTTTTTTGCCATGGGTGATCAAGTCCAGCAAATCATTGAAGACTATCACAAATTTCCTGAGGGGAATCTGCGGATTGCAGGTAATTATTTAGCGACAAGCATCCTCATTCCCCGGTGGGCGTCATTATTCAAACAATCTTTTCCGGAAGTTAACATTCAGATCACTACTACTAATTCTCATGGTGTCATGGAAAAATTAAATAATTTTGAAGCAGACGTGGCGATTTACAGTGATATGGAGTTTCCTTCGCATAATACAGGAGTGTTCGAACATCGGGAGTTATATAGGGACGAGTATGTATTCGTGGTTTCTTCCCATCACCCTATTGCCAATCAGCAGGCTAGCTTTGAAGAAGTAATGTCTGAAGCATTTATTATGAGGGAAGAGGGCAGTGCAGCCAGAGAGCGGCTTGTCCGGTTGTGTGAAGAAAGAAGTGTACAGCAGCCAACGATTGGGCTTCAATTTAATGGAGTGAATGAAGTTATTCAAGCTGTCATTGCCGGTTATGGAATTAGTTATGTATCCGCTTTGTTGGCGAAACCTTATCTTGATCAGGGAACATTAGCTAAAGTAGCAGTAGAAAATGTAGTCTCCAAGCATTCGATATGGATGGGCTACAGAAAGAAGAAACTTCAAGAAAGTTATATGCAGTTGTTTATTACGCTCGTTATGAAACAATTAAGTATAAAATAATATTAGGAAATTAAAGATAATCTTATGGTAAACTATGGATAAAAATTAGGAGGGGGCATAATGGATCAAATTGTATTCAAACAAATTAAGTTTGTGCGTAGTGTTACTGTGCGTGCTGTCGAGGGACTATCTGAGGGAACTTTGAATAGCATTCCAGAAGGGTTTAATAACAATATCCGATGGAATTTGGGACATATTTATTTGGTGCAAGAGAAGTTTGCCTTTCATTCTGCTCGGGAGCTTATGCAATTGCCGGCAAGCTTTGAACGCTTATTTGCGAAAGGGACTAAACCAGCCGAGTGGAATGAGGAACCGCCAACGCTTGAAGTTTTACTTGAGATGCTTACGGAGCAACCCAAACGGATCCAGGAAGCTTTTCACAATCGCTTAAGTGAGCAAGTAACCCCTCTTACAACAGGGAGTGGATTAACCCTAAATTCAATCGGTGAATTCATAAATTTCACACTTTACCATGAAGGTATGCATTTCAATACAATAAAATTATTAAATCGCTTTGCAGATAAATAAATTCAAATAACAAAAGATATCGATATATAGTTGGTATCTTTTGTTAGCTTTATGTTCGAAAAAAAGATTTGTAAATGAAAAGGTTATGTGATAATCTAATTTATGTAATACATGTAACCGGTTACACATTGGGGGATGAATGAAAGAATGATGACGATCAAAGATGTCGCAAAAATAGCTGGAGTTTCGGTAGCAACAGTCTCACGGGTTATAAATGAATCTGGATATGTGAATATCGATACTCGCAAAAAGGTTGAGGCAGCGATCAAAGAAATGAATTATACCCCTAATGAGGTTGCAAGATCATTATACAAGCGGAAATCTAAATTAATCGGGCTGCTCTTGCCTGATATTACTAACCCGTTCTTCCCGCAGTTAGCGCGGGGGATAGAGGATCGGATGCAGGAGCAAGGTTATCGGATCATCTTTGGCAATAGTGATGAGAACGAGGACAAAGAGATGGATTATATTCAAACCTTTATCCAAAACAATGTCATTGGCATGATATCGTCAACCAATTTCCCTGAGAGTGACGTTTATTCTAACTTGAAGATTCCGGTTGTATTTCTGGACCGTACTTCTAATGATAGCCCTTCCGTATACGCAGATGGCAAAAAGGGCGGACGTCTTGCAGCACAGGAGATTATCGCACGGGGAAGCAAAAAAATTACAGTGATACAAGGACCGGCGCATATCAAACCTGCACAAGATCGATTTCTTGGGGCGATTGAAGTCCTTAATGAAATGGGAATCAGCTATAATGTGATCGAAACTTCATCCTTCTCCCATACAGTAGCAGAACAATGGGCTGTGGAGTTATTTGATAAATATATAGATACGGATGGCGTAATTGCCAGTAATGATATTGTGGCGACGGCAGTCATTCATGAAGCACATCGTTTAGGTAAAAGAGTGCCGCAGGATCTGCAAATCATCGGATTTGATGATATCCCGCTCAGCAGCTTGTTGTCACCTGCTTTATCCACCATTCGCCAGCCGGCACATGATATGGGTAGAGAAGCAGCGGGTTTACTTATTAAGCTAATTGAGCAAGATAAGGTGGAAGAGAAGATTATTCAACTACCCGTTAGCTTTGTGGAGCGGGAAACTACAAGAAGTAAAGAATAGATGACAACATGAGAAAGGTTGATGAATATGGCTAAGATATGTGTAATTGGCAGCTGTTCAATGGATTTAGTAGTGACTTCGAATAAGCGGCCTCACGCGGGTGAGACTGTGCTTGGAGAACAATTCTCCACCGTTCCGGGCGGTAAGGGTGCGAACCAAGCCGTCGCTGCTGCCCGTCTAGGAGCAGAAGTTACGATGGTTGGTTGTGTAGGTGATGATTTCTATGGTACCGCTATCATGGATAATCTGAAAAAGAATCGCGTTTTTACCGCCAATGTGGAACCGGTTACACATGTCGAAAGTGGGACAGCTCACATCATTTTAGCGGAAGGCGATAACAGCATTATCGTTGTAAAAGGAGCCAATGATTTAGTTACTCCTGCATTGGTTGAACGGGCACTTGATAATATTAAAGGCTCTGACATGGTATTAATCCAACAAGAAATTCCGGAAGAAACGGTGTCTTATGTAAGTGAGATTTGCTATAAATTCAATGTGCCTATGTTGCTTAACCCAGCACCTGCTCGGCCTATCAGTGAAACGATTATAAACAATGCCACCTATTTAACTCCCAATGAACATGAATGTGCAATATTATTTCCTGAGATGAGTACTGCTGAAGCTTTACGCAAATATCCCAATAAGTTATTTATAACCGAGGGCAGCAATGGTGTACGTTATTACGATGGTAAACAGGAAGTTTTAGTTCCCACCTATAAAGTGAATGCTATAGATACCACTGGAGCAGGAGATACTTTTAATGCGGCATTTGCTGTTGCTCTAGCTGAAGGCAAGTCTATTCGTACTAGTGTAAAGTTTGCCAATCGCGCGGCTTCTTTATCCGTCACAAAATTTGGTGCTCAAGGTGGCATGCCAACAAGAGTAGAGGTGGAGGTGAGTCTTTAATTATGAAAAAACAAGGAATCTTAAACAGTCATATTTCCAAAGTGCTTACTGATTTAGGCCACACCGATACGATTGTCATTGCTGATATTGGATTACCCGTTCCATCTGGTGTTCCAAAGATTGATTTAGCGCTTAAATTGGGAGTTCCCAGCTTTCAAGAGATTGTCGAAATCATTTCAGAGGATATGGTCATAGAGAAAGTTATCGTGGCAGAGGAATTAGCAGCAAAAAATAAAGGCACTTCTGAATACTTGAATGACAAATTTAAGGAAATACCTATAGAGGCGATTTCACATGAACAATTTAAATTGTTAACCCAGCATGCGAAGGTCATCATTCGTACGGGGGAAGCTAAGCCGTATGCAAATTGTATTTTACAAGCCGGGGTCTATTTTTGATAAAAAGGGGGTTCAAAGCGTATGCACATTACGATGAAAGATATTTATAAATCTTTTGGGGCTAACCGTGTGTTGACGGGTGTGGATTTTGAGCTGAAGGATGGTGAAGTTCATGCCCTAATGGGAGAGAATGGTGCAGGAAAGTCTACTCTGATGAACATTTTGATTGGACTGCATCAGCGTGATCAAGGAACCATTAGTATAGATGGTCAGGAAACATACTTTAACAATCCCAAAGAGGCTGAACGTTATGGTATCGCTTTTATCCATCAGGAGTTGAATGTGTGGCCGGATATGACAGTTCTAGATAATCTGTTTATTGGTAAGGAACGAACCTCCAAACTAGGGATCTTAAATATGAAAGAAATGAAAGCGTTAGCAAATGAACAGTTTCGTAAGCTCTCCGTAACGATTCCCTTAAATCAAGAGGCGGGGGAATGTTCGGTAGGGGAGAAACAGATGATTGAGATTGCAAAAGCGCTTATGACTCATGCAAAAGTTATCGTCATGGACGAACCGACAGCGGCATTAACCGAACGGGAAATCCAGAAATTGTTCGAAGTCATAACTTCCCTTAAAAAGGAAGGCGTCTCCATCGTGTATATTTCGCACCGGATGGAAGAGATTTTTACGATATGTGACCGAATAACGGTCATGCGAGATGGGAAAACAGTAGACACGAAGCCCATTCCAGAGACTAACTTCGATGATGTAGTTCGGAAGATGGTAGGGCGTGAATTAACCGACCGGTTTCCTGAGCGTACCTCCAAACCCGGAGAGGTTGTTCTTGAAGTTAAAAATGCTACGAAAAAAGGGCAATTTAAAGATGTTAATTTCTCCGTTCGTTCGGGTGAGATCTTAGGTTTCTCAGGATTAATGGGATCTGGACGAACAGAAATGATGAGAACCTTATTCGGATTGGAATCGTTAGACCGTGGAGAAATTATGGTGCGGGGAGAAAAGGTCACGATTCGAAATCCCAATGATGCGATGAAGGCGGGGATAGGATTCGTTACGGAGGACCGTAAAGATGAAGGGTTAGTGCTTGATTTCTCTATTCGAGACAATATGGTGCTTACAAATTTATATAGCTTCGCTCCTAAGGGTGTAATCAATGATAAAAAAGAACAAGAATTTGTAGACATACTTATCAAGCGGCTGCACATCAAGACACAGTCTTCCTCCACTTTAGTCCGGAATTTATCTGGGGGGAATCAACAAAAGGTGGTCATCGCCAAATGGATTGGGATCGGCCTAAGTGTGCTTATCCTCGATGAACCTACGCGTGGAGTGGACGTAGGAGCTAAACGGGAGATCTATCAGCTCATGAACGAATTAACAGAGCGTGGAGTCGCCATTATCATGGTATCGTCAGAGCTTCCTGAAGTCTTAGGAATGAGCGACCGGATCGTAGTGGTTCATGAAGGGGAAATTAGTGGAGAGCTATCACAACAAGAAGCTACGCAAGAAAAAATCATGACGTTAGCTACAGGGGGGCAATAGTAATGACAACTATCAAAGGTGAGAGAGAAAATAAAGGTTTTCAAATCGGGCAAATTACACAGAAGCTAGGTCCATTACTAGGGCTGATTATTCTAATTGTTATCGTTACGGTGTTGAACCCAAGCTTTATGGAGCCCCTTAATATCCTGAACTTGCTTAGACAAGTTGCCATAAATGCGCTTATCGCTTTTGGGATGACCTTTGTTATTCTAACGGGTGGTATCGATTTATCGGTGGGTTCTATTCTAGCCCTATCCAGTGCCTTCACCGCTAACCTGATGTTGTCTGGTTGGGATCCTGTCTTAGCCATTATTGTAGGTTGTTTAGCGGGTGGCGTGATGGGGATGGTCAACGGACTGATGATTACAAAAGGTAAAATGGCGCCATTTATCGCTACGTTGGCGACCATGACGATTTTCCGGGGATTAACACTTGTATACACAGACGGAAATCCGATCACAGGTCTCGGAGACAGCATGACCTTCCAATTGTTTGGCCGTGGATATTTACTAGGAATACCTGTACCTGCTATAACAATGATCATCGTCTTCGCAGTCTTATGGGTTGTATTGCACAAAACTCCATTTGGCCGTAAAACCTATGCCATTGGTGGTAATGAAAAAGCATCTATTATTTCAGGGATTAAAGTCGACCGCATTAAAATAATGATCTATTCATTGACCGGTATGTTGTCCGCATTGGCAGGAGCGATCCTGACTTCCAGATTGAACTCAGCGCAACCCACAGCAGGCACATCTTATGAGTTGGATGCTATCGCAGCTGTAGTATTAGGCGGTACGAGCTTAACTGGTGGTCGTGGACGTATCGTGGGCACATTGATTGGTGCACTGATTATCGGGATTTTGAACAATGGATTGAACTTGCTCGGCGTATCTTCTTTTTACCAAATGGTGGTCAAAGGGATCGTTATTGCCATTGCCGTACTCATAGACCGTAAGAAAGCCGTATAAGGGGGATTCCAACATGAAAAAGTTAACTTTGATTCTTACTTCCTTACTATTAATTCTCATGACAGGTTGTTCCTTGGAGCCTCCAGAGTGGGCTAAGCCTAGCAGTGGTGGAAGCATGGAGAACATGAAGATTGGATTATCCATATCTACATTGAATAACCCCTTCTTTGTATCCGTTAAAGATGGTGTTTTGGCCGAGGCTAAGAAGCAAGGCTTGGAAGTCCTTGTCATTGATGCCCAAAATGATTCTGCTAAACAAAGTAATGACGTCGAAGATTTGATGCAAAAAGGTGTGAATGCGTTATTGATCAATCCAGTGGATTCATCAGCGATCTCGACAGTAGTGCAAACAGCTAACAGTTTAAATATTCCCGTCGTTACGTTGGACCGTTCCGCAGATCAAGGGGATATCAAAGCTCTTGTTGCCTCTGATAATGTAAAGGGTGGCTCTATGGCGGCACAATATATTGTAGAGCAGCTTGGGAAAGGTGCAAAGGTCATCGAGCTAGAAGGATCCCCAGGAGCTTCAGCGACTCGGGAACGCGGTAAGGGATTCCATGAGATTGCGGACAGCCAGCTAGAGGTCATTGCTAAGCAAACGGCTGATTTCGACCGTACGAAAGGGCTGACCGTTATGGAGAACCTTCTACAAGGAAATCCTGGCGTACAAGCAGTTTTCGCTCATAATGATGAAATGGCGCTAGGTGCTATTGAAGCCATTCAAAGTTCAGGCAAGAATATCCCTGTGATTGGTTTTGATGGAAATGAAGATGCACTTAAATCCATCGAAGCTGGTAAATTAACAGGAACCGTTGCGCAGCAGCCTGAATTAATTGGCCAACTAGCCATTCAAGCCGCTAAGGATGTATTAGAAGGCAAAACCGTAGAGAAGCTGATTGCGGCACCGCTTAAACTAGTTGTTAAAGAGTCAAAATAATAATCATTATAGAAAAAGACTGCGCTCACCGATTTGGTGAGCACAGTCTTTTTTGCTATACATTGCAGCTTATTCTTCAATAACTCTATCCGGTAGCTGTGTAACATAGCTGTCTGACAAATGGAGCAGCTGTAAGGCACGCTCGAATTCGTCTTCTGTGGATTGCAGAGGTTGGTTGCCGTTACCAGATAAAGTATAATGCTGGCCATCCTCGAAGCCACTGCCGGATAAGAAGAGCTCTTCGTTATTTACGAAAGATCCTGTAGGCAAGTAATACCGTTGTGGTAGTAAGTTATAAGTTGATTGATTCAAGAGATCTTGTCCGAAATGAATATGATCTGCAAGAGAGACACCCAATAAATTAGATACGGTAGGTAAAATATCCACTTGCCCGCCTAGTTGTTCTTTTACACTAGGAGTTGTAATCCCTGTCGCTGACATGATCAACGGAATATTAATCAATTCACGTTCCGAATATTCATGGCCGAGAATCTCTTCCAGTAGGAGATGATCATCCTCTTTTAAAGAGAAGATAGGCAGTCCACGATGATCCCCGTACAATACGATCAAGCTGTTATCCCACACACCGTTTTGTTTGAGCTCATCGATAAAAAGTCCCAGCGCATAATCAGCATAATTCTGAGCCCGAATATAATCGCCAACAAGCGTTCCTTCGAATCGCTCTGGAAGTGTCATTTTGTATTTATCCTCTGGGATGGAGAACGGATTATGAGATGACATCGAAATTACATGGGAGTAGAAAGGTTGCTCATTCTGATCCATTCTTGCCAGCTCTGTAGCTGTTTTTTCATACAAAACTTCATCAGAAGCGCCATAGAATACTGTGTCTTCTTCTCCGAAGTAAGTTTTATCATAATAACGATTGAATCCCAAAGCACTATAAAGCTCACCACGGTTCCAAAAGTCGACTTCGTTCGTATGGAATGTTGCCGTATCGTAACCTTGTGCTTGCAGCAGCTTGGGTAAGCTTGGAAGCTCTTTAGGAGCGTACATTTGGGTAGCTGGACCATCAGGGGGTACATAAAAAGAAGTGTTCACAATAAACTCTGCATCTGAAGTGTTGCCTTGTCCAACCTGCTGGTAGAAACGCGGGAAGTAGAAGCTGCTGGCGGCAAGCTTGTTCATATTTGGTGTGATTTCTTGTCCATCAATTTTTAGGTTGATTAAGAAGTTCTGGAAAGACTCCATTTGCAGAATGATTAGATTTTTTCCTTTGGCGGCTCCAAATAAAACCGGATTAGAGATAGCTTGAATTCCTTTAGTTTTATCAATAGTGGATTGCGTAATCTCAGAAACGTCAATTTGTTCTTCCTCTTGATCAGCTAGGAGAGAGTAGGCTTCATAATTAAGAATGCCCATTTGTTCCGCTTTAATCGTTTCGTTCATACTGGCACGGTTTGGAAAAATATTCATTGCACAAATGATGATGGAAATACAGAACAGGACTGCCACCGCTTTACGGTTACTTTTGCGCGACATGGCTTTTTTCCAATCCAGCGCTTTCTGTTTTCTAAACATAACCAAGCTGATGACAATGATATCCACAAAGATAAGCATATATTGAGGACGAAGGACCGAAAATATACTTTTCTTTACGGCTCCCACTTGTTTGACCTGATCTAATACTTGCGAAGTAGCAATGATGCCAAAATGATTATGATATACAATTAATGAGAAAAATAGAGTAGTAATCAATACATTGACAAGCATGTAAATTGCAATTTTTCGTTTCGTAGCGAACCATTCAATCAAGCAAAAGACTAGAAGTACAAAAGGGATTTCTTTAAGCCAAGTGGTCCAAGTAGGGCCATCTTCAAATAGAAAATACCAGGCAAAATAGCTTTTTACAAGCATAATGAGAGAGAAGAATAGCAGAGATCTTTTACTAAGTGTACGAGGTTCTTTAAACGGCATTGCTTATGCCCATCCTTTTCTTTTTAGATTAGTTCATTCTATTACATTGAAGCGTTTAAAATCAACTAGATTTGGGTATGTCTGAGTAAAATTTTCCTGAATATTACAGTTTAGGTGGATTGAATAGTTCACGATATATAAAAATTTTTTATGAAGATGAACTTTTTACAGTGCTCCTGACTCATATAGGGGAGAGAGGTGAAGGCATGGATGTTGTTCGATTGGTGAAAAAAGCTAAAAAGGGAAATAAAGAAGTTTTGCTGCAATTAATCATGTATGAAAAAGATATTTTTTATAGGCTTGCGTACAGCTATATGGGAAATGCGCATGATGCTATGGATGCCATGGAGGAAATGATAGTTACGTTATACGAGAAGATTGATCAACTTAAGAAAGAGGAGTCTTTTTACAGCTGGAGTAAGACGATTTTGGTAAATGGCTGTAAAAGGCAACTTCATAAGCGAAGCAAGCTGGTGTTATTAGAGGACTGGAACATCACTGACGAGAAGGAAAAAGCCGATGTTACATCAGGCGATCCTTATCATAAAAGTGAACAGCAAATGGATATGCAGGCGTTATTGTTACATGTGAACGAGCAGCAAAGAGAAGCAATTCAATTGAAGTATTTTCATGATCTCGATTATCAAACGATAGCTGAGATCACACAGGTCTCGATCGGAACTGTTAAATCAAGGATCTACAATGGATTACAAACGCTGAAAAATCATTACAGAGGTGATGTTGATGAACAATAACGTCGAACAACGATTAGTGGATGAGAAGAGGAACTTAGAGTCCATAACTGCACCTGAGGGTTTAGAAATGAGATTAAGAAATGCTTTAGACTCGGCACCTCCAAAAAGAATAAAAAGAAAAAGCTCGCCCCTCTGGAAGATTGCAGCCGTCATTATATTAGTGATAGTAGTTTCTGGAAACAGCTATAATGCCTTCGCTTATTATGGAAAAAAGTTATTTGGTTTTGATGAGGTGTTAGAGGGAACTTTACAACAACTCAATGAACAAGGAATGGGACAAAGCATAGACAAAAAGACGACGTTAGCAGATGGAACAGAACTTACGATTAACGGAATTATGGCAGATGCCAATCAATTTATTGTATATTACACGTTAAACAATCCTAAGGGACTAGAGGAGACGGGAGATCATTTTAGTCCTTCAAAAATAGAAGGGTTTCTCACGAATTCCAACATAAGAAGTGGCGTATCTTTAATCAACGACGAACATACAGAAATAAAAGGCACGATGACATTTGATAGCGTAAGCCCATTCTCGAAAAAACTGACACTTCATTACTGGGGACCTCCACAGAAAGGGCAGATGAGTGAAGGGAGCATAACGTTTTCTTATAATCCAAATCAAGCGATGGTGACTCAGATCAAACAGTCGATTAATAAAAAGGTCAAAGCCGACAAAGGATCAATTACCTTCAAGTCGATCACGGCCACACCCACCATGACTGTGATTAAAGGGAGTATGAATGTCGAGAATTTCGATCGAATAAGATTAGGGTTAGAAGGCATTCAATTAATTGCCAATGGAAAGCCTGTAGAAATATTAGGTAGTAGCAATAAAACCTCGCTGGGTGGGAGATCATTTGATATTCGTTATGACACCTTGCCAAAAGAATTACATTCATTGCAGCTGGTTGTTAAAGAGTTTGTTGGATATCAGAAGCTGGAAGAGAAGTATCCTCTAAATGCTGATAGTAATGTGCCGATTCTACTAGGGGATAAAGAATTATGGATTAAAGATGTGACCAAGACCGCTCAAGGGATTGAAGTAACTATTGCTACAGTTGAGGATGTAATGCTGGATGGTGTGTCTATAGAAAATGCTAACGAAAACACGGCTTTAAAAACAACAATTAATCAAAAAGAGTCAGAACAAACGAACGGTAAACTCATGAAGGAACGCACCTTATTATTTGATACACAAACGAAACCTGAAAGTATTCTGATAGAAGGAATACATTATATGAAGGAATATAACAAGGTGATTGAGATTCCTGTGGATTAAAAAGGAGTGCCATATCCATAATTTATGAAATATAGTAAGCTATAATAGTCTGAGAAAGTGAGGGGGTTATGGAAAATATAGGTGCTTATAAGGTGAGTCGTCCGTCGTTAATGTCGCTTCTGTTTTCTATGATTTTTTCAAGTGGCATACTATTGTTAAATACCAGAAATAATATGGAGTATAAAGTATTACTTTATTTTGGTTATATATGGTCGGCTTTCTGTCTGATTGTTGTACTCATATTGCTCTATAGGATCATTACGATTAGAAAGTTCATTGAGGTTCGAATTCTTCCGGACTCTATAATAGTAGAAAACAAAGAAATTCAAGCGAATCAAATTGAGAATATTTATGTAAAGGGCTATTTCATACCCGTAATAGGCATTAAACCTGTAGATCACAAATTTCCTCCCTATAGATTATGTTTTAGTTTTCTTGACGAAGAATACAAGGGAATGAAAGAACTAACCGCATGGGCCGAAAGTAATCAGATTAAACTATCTAAAAAAAGATTTATGAGATGGCTTTAACCGGGCTCTTACCAGTCCACCATACCGCGCTATATGCGCATTGCGGAAAGGATGGGTGTCCCAAAAGCCGAAAATGGCTGCTGGGGCACCTCATTTTTTTTGCTCCATCATCGTCCCCCAAACGTCGCTCGTTTCCTCCATCCGCGAATCCTGAAACTTCGTTTGCTTCCTCCATCATCAAGAACCCTCTACTTTTGTCACCTCCGCTATCCCCCCAAAAAAACTACACTTTCTTCGATCACATTTGCACACCCGTAAGCATCTATCGGACTCAGATGACCCTTAGACGCGTCATATCCCACTTTTGGAATTCTAACGGACCGCATAGTCGCTATTGGCCTGAAAAACACCCCGAAAGCAGCCTTTTCAGGGGAATAACTGCACTGAAGTCCGAAACCTTGCTCCAAAGCCGAAATATTCGCAAATAACGTCATCTGGGTCCGAAAGTAACCGTCTTCCATCATCGAGTCCCCAAACCTCGTTCGCTTCCACTATCCGCGAATCCTCATACTTCGTTTGCTACTGCTATCACTGATCTCCCAAAAATCGCTCACATTCTCCATCGTAGACCCGCAAATCTCGCCGATCTATTCTCCATCACCGATTTCTCAAAGTTGGCTCACTTCCACTATCATCACCTTTAAGCCACGCTTTCTTGGATCAAATTTGCGCGCCCGGAAGCATCTAACGGACTCAGATGACCCTTAGACGCGCCATATCCCACTTTTGGAACCCTAACGGACCGCATAGCCGTTATTGGCCTGAAAAACACCCCAAAAGCAGCCTTTTCCGGAGGAATAACTGCACTGGGGTCCGAAACCTTACTCCAAAGCCGAAATATTCGCAAATAACGTCATCTGGGTCCGAAAGTAACCATCTTCCATCATCGAACCCCCAAGCCACACTTTCTTCGATCACATTTGCACATCCGTAAGCATCTATCGGACTCAGATGACCCTTAGACGCGTCATATCCCACTTTTGGAATTCTAACGGACCGCATAGTCGCTATTGGCCTGAAAAACACCCCGAAAGCAGCCTTTTCAGGGGAATAACTGCACTGAAGTCCGAAACCTTGCTCCAAAGCCGAAATATTCGCAAATAACGTCATCTGGGTCCGAAAGTAGCCATCTTCCATCATCGAATTCCCAAGCCACACATTCTTGAATCAAATTTGCGCGCCCGGAAGCATCTAACGGACTCAGATGACCCTTAGACGCGTCATATCTCACTTTTTGAATCCTAACGGACCGCATAGCCGTTATTGGCCTGAAAAACACCCCAAAAGCAGCCTTTTCGAGGGAATAACTGCACTGGAGTCCGAAACTTTGCTCCAAAGCCGAAATATTCGAAAATAACGTCAACTGGGTCCGAAAGTAACCGTCATCCATCATCGAATCCCCAAACCACGCTCGCTTCCTTTTGGAGTTCTGACTGCCGTATAGAGACTGATTACCCCAATACGCTAATAGGTAGAATGAATGGTAAATCCTTAGTTTTTTTGTTGCAAATACAACAATTATGGTATACTATTTTCCTGTCACATCTGCATAACACCATATAATTAGAGCTCGAAATAAGAGTTTATTTGTAAATTGATATTTTAAAAGGAGAAAACGATATGGCTATCAATATAAAAAAGTGCACGTTCGAAGATCTAGGTTCACTTCAAGGAATTAGTGTTGAAACATTTAATGAGACATTTAGTAATCAAAATTCACCTGAAAATATGAAGGCCTACCTGGATAGAGCATTTAACTTAAAACAATTAGAAAAAGAATTGTCGGATAGCTCATCAGAATTCTATTTTATTTATTTTAATGAAGAAATCGCTGGGTATTTAAAGGTTAACACCGAGGATGCTCAATCTGAAGTAATGGGTAATGATTCACTTGAAGTCGAGAGGATCTATATTAGAAAAAAATTTCATAAACAGGGGCTTGGGAAATATCTAATAAATAAAGCTATAGAAATAGCGGTACAATGTAATAAAGAGAAGATTTGGTTAGGGGTTTGGGAAAAAAATAAAAACGCTATTAGCTTTTATGAAAAAATGAAGTTTGTTCATACAGGAACTCATTCTTTTTATATGGGTGAAGAAGAACAAATAGATTTTATTATGACAAAACAACTATAACATTTGTCTAAAATGATGTTAACTAAGAGGAACGATAGGAGGCTTAGAATGAAGCAACTTTATATAAAACAAAAGGTATTCAGTCTAAGTGGTAAATTCACGGTAAAGAATCAGCAGGAGCAAGATGTCTATTACGTAGAGGGCAGTTTTATGCAAATTCCCAAGACATTCTCCATCATGAATACAACAAGAGATGAAGTCGCACTTATTACGAAAAAAGTGTTCAGTTTTTTACCAAAGTTTTTTGTAGAAGTAGATGGTCGAGAGGTATTGACGATTAAGAAGGAGTTTTCTTTCTTTAAAGCACGTTATACGATTGATGCGGCTGACATTGAGGTACATGGTAACTGGTGGGACATGGATTTTCAGGTTTTACAGCGTGGTGTAGTCATCGGTAAAGTGAACAAGGAATGGTTCACTTGGGGTGATAGCTATAAGGTTCAAATATTGAAGGATGAGATGGAGACGCTCATGATTGCATTCGTTGTCGCTATTGATTGTGTGAAGGCTGACCAGGCATCTACATCACATCAGTGAAGATTCAATATTAAAGTTAAAAACTTAGTAAGGTGATGTGGACGGAAAAAATTCAGCAGGTAAAGCTGAGTGTAATTGGTCAGTTTATCTATGATGCGCTGAACGTACCATAAGTAGAGGCAAATTAGGTTTCTGATAGTGCCTATGTTAGATCTTATTGTTGATTTTCATTTTTTGAAAAAACGCCTATTGCGCCCAAACGCTCTCTCCGCGAATGCATATGATGATTATGCCTACTCATTGAAAGGAGCGATCACATATGGGATTTTTTCCAACACCGGGAGCCGGCGGGGGATTTCCAGGATTCCCAGGCGGACCTGGCGGACCTGGCGTGCCGGGAGGACCAGGAGGACCTGGAGGACCAGGGGGACCAGGGTTTCCGGGTGGAACCCCCGGACAATTTCCGGGGGGTGCACCGGGAGGCGTTCAAGCGCCGACGGCTCCTCCACCGCAATTCGTGCCACAAATGTCGTCTACCACATTTGCCATTGATCCCGGCGGGATCAGACGCTGCCTGTTCCGCAACACATACATTTGGCTGAACAACGGCGAGCAATTCTGGTTCTTTCCGGTATTCGTCGGACGTAATTCTATTGCAGGGTTCAGATGGAACGGTTTTTTCTGGTCGTACTTCGGCATTGATTTGAATCGGATTAGCTCGTTCACGTGCTTCTAAGGCAGACAGCGATAGAGAACAGCCAGCAGGCTGTTCTCTATGTTGTGCAAATTATCGTGTCCCGGGAGTTGTGAATTTCGCAAAAGATACATAGTGAAGAATCGTTTCCCCTGACGCTAACGTTAATGCTGGATCAAAAAAGGGACTACTCTGCGAAGGATAGCCTTAAAGCTTGCCGTTACAGACAGCGCGTTGAGCCATCTCATTAATCACGGTAATGCGGAGGGATGGGCACGTTGGTGATCCATTGTGTTATGAATTCAATTAGTTTTTTTGCCGCTGGAGAGGCATTTTTAATGGAGGCGGCTGCAATACCAATAGAACGATAATACTCGCCTTCCAATGGGCGATAACATACATTGTCGGGGAGATGTGACAGAATCATTTCGGGGAGAATACTTAACCCTAAACCATTTTGTACCATGGCGATTATGGCATGATCATCTTCTAATTCATATTTGATCGTGGGTGTGAGTTTATTTTGCGAGAAAATTCGCTTTACATCGGTGTCACAACCCGCAATGGGCATGATAAAAGGTTCATCAATCAATTGCTCAAGGCGGATGGTTGATTGGCGTTCGAGAGGGTGATTCTGCCACATAATGCAGACCATCCTATCTTTTTGAAGAGGGAGCACATGAAAAGCATCTCGAGTAGGAAGATTAACAAATCCCAAGTCAGCGGTTCCATCGGCAATCCATTCTTCTATTTCAGAGTAGTTACCATCAAGTAGTTTTATTTCAATATGTGGAAACTGATTTTGAAATTGTTTAATGATTTGAGGCATCCATTGGATCGATACACTAGAGAAAGTACCTATTTTCACAGTTCCGATTTCGACACCCTTTAATGCAGCTACTTCTTGATTGAGTTTTTCATTAAGTTGGAGGATTTCTCTGATATGTGGGATTAAACGTTCGCCATCGTTGGTTAACCGGATACCCGATCTGTTTCTTATGAGAAGACACAGTCCGAATTCAGCTTCTAAGCTAGAAAGCGCATGACTGATGGCTGATTGTGTTAAATTTAATATCTCTCCTGTTTTGGTAATGCTGCCGATTTCAACTACCTTACTGAAAATTTGATATTTTAAAAGATTCATAATGATTTCTCTCCTCAATAAAGTATGAAAAAAATTCATTAAACTAATAATTAATATTCATTATTTTTATCTTAATTATAATAGTATAATCTGTTTTATATAAAAACATCTACGATTAAAGGGGAGTTTGAGCGGAATGGTTCATGAATCAAACGGATCTTATTATGCAGTCATATTTTCAAGTCAACGTACGGACGGGGATAACGGATATAACATTATGGCTGAAAAAATGGAGCAGCTTGCGTCCGGGCAACCTGGGTTTTTAGGAGTGGAAAGTGTCAGGGATTCTTCAGGAGCAGGTATTACGATTTCTTATTGGGAGAGCTTGGAGGCGATTAGTAACTGGAAACAACATCAATCTCACAAAGTTGCTCAGGAGAAAGGTAAGAAAGAATGGTACCAAAATTACAAAGTGAAAATTTGTAAAGTTGAAAGAGAGTATTCTTGAGTGGTAAAATATTACTGCAAAGTAATTGGGAATCAATCCATTGAAGCGTGCAACAACAATCATTTTATTTCAAAAGGATGCGAAGAAACTTATCCGAGAAAATAGAAGAGTCCGTTAATAATTAGATAAAATATAGATATGGGATGGTTTTTAGATGAACTATCAAATTAAAAGGGCGACCCTTGAAGAAAAAGAAATCCTCAACAACCTAATGCAATTTTATATGTATGATTTCTCCGAGTATATGGATTTGCACCTTGAAGAAAACGGAAAATTTAATGATTATCCTCTCAACGATTACTGGACAGAAGAATCGAATTTCCCATATCTGTTAACTCTGAATGGGAAAAATGCTGGATTCGTTTTAGTCAGAATAAAAAATAGAGATGATGATTTATACTTTTCCATTGCAGAGTTTTTTATTATAAAAAAGTATCGGAGAGTAGGATTAGGTAGACTAGTTGCAAAAGATATTTTTAATATACATAAGGGGCAATGGGAAGTTTACCAAATAGATAATAACGAGCCCGCACAACGCTTTTGGAAAAAGGTGATAGAGGAATACACTGGCGGAAAATTCACTGAACGAATTGAAGCAGGGAGAAAGACACAGGTGTTTGTTAATCGAGTTGAATCTTAAGCTAGGGTACAATAGATCAATAAAAAGCGGCAGTCGTGGACTTTATTTTCTAGTCCAGGGTTGCCGTTGTTTTTTTAGGATCTCCAGAAGTGATGTTATAGGCCAGTTGTCCGGGTATTTTTGAGTAGTACAAAATCACTTCTAATGTTAAAATTACCCAAAAAGTATTTTAGGAGGCTAAAACGGGAATTATGCTAAATATACAGCAGATTGTAGAACTTATTCCTCATCGGTATCCGTTTATTTTAGTGGACAGAATTATAAAGTTGGAGGAGAACAAAAGAGCAGTAGGTATTAAAAATGTATCCATTAATGAACCGTTTTTTAGCGGCCATTTTCCTGAGCATCCTGTTATGCCGGGTGTTTTAATTGTGGAGGCATTAGCCCAGGTAGGCGGAATCACAATGTGCAAAAACGAGAAGCTGATGGGCAAGATAGGGTTATTAGTTGGCATTGATAATGCCCGTTTTAAGCGCCAAGTAACGCCTGGGGATCAGCTTCTTCTCGAATTCGAAGTCAATCGGATGAAAGGTGAAATTGTAAAAGGCAAAGGCACCGCAACAGTAAATAGTGAGCTTGTATGTGAAGCTGAGATTTCTTTTGCATTTGTGCAAAAAGGAGGTTCAAAATGAAAAGGATGCCCTTTGTACGACCAACCGAACATTACGATCTGCAAATTAAGGATATTGACGAGCAAATATGTGCATTGATCAAGCAACGAAAGGAAATCTCGAATAATAATCCAGGATTCCCACCGTTTGAATCTATCTCTAAATGGGCAGAAAATTATGAGCTCTATGAGGATTTTTTGAAAGCGGTATTTGGGACGTTGCTAAGTGAAGATCATTTTAAACCGATGGTTGAGCCAATTGATTTTAGAAAACATATTGCAGTTCTTAAATCAATTGAGAAAGATGGATTTTTTTATACACTGACCTCTATACGCCAATATAGTAATGCTAGTGTGGTCACCCTTAATATAGATTGGGACATGACAACTGAGCTTCCAACAAATTCTCATAACCATAGCTTTTTCGAGCTGTTTATAGGAGAAGAATATGATAGTCGAATGATGAATGGCGGAAGTTCAACCGGACAAGCTTCTTATAATTACGTAATTTCTCCACCGCTTTCTGACGATCCTTCAGGTGTTATATTAGAGTTCAGGGAACATGGTAAACCCTTCAAGAACAATGAGACAGGAAATCAAATTGTTTTTAGGCTGTAGTACTTATTTCTTCTCCTCCGGAAAATATTGCTTATAGCTGTCTCCATTGCTATTATCAAAAGTGGAGATCCGAGCGAAGTTAGTTTGACTCCGCTCTATATCACAGTTAACGGATTTTTAGTGAAATAAAAACCGGCCATCCTGAGGGGATGGCTGTTTTCTGTGTAAGACAACTTAATGATTCATTTCCGAATGCGTTCCTTCCTCAGGAGATTTGCCTTCTGGTGGGATCCAAACGGGACGAATCGCAAAGGATAAAAGCAAAAGTAATGTTAATATAGAGGCTACGATTAAACCGAGTTTTCTAATCCTCGTAGGTGAAACTAATACTATAACAAAAATGACAAGGACAAACCCAACCGACGTTACAATTTCGATTACGGTTATGGGATGTAAAGGTGGCAGCTCTAGATTTATGAGCCCTTAAAAACTACGAAGGTACAGTTTACAATTTAGATATTCAGGAATACGAAAATTGATGACCCCACACAGACTTCAGATGTCTGTATTTTTTTGCTAATTGTGGTTCTATAGTATGATTTTTTGGGATTATTTGAAAAATGGTTGAGAAATACATAGTGTATAGTCAATACTGTGACTTATAATGTTAGCTTAGGTAATGATCTAAAACTCTTAATATAACCTTGAATATATTCATTTACGCAGTAAAAGGCTGAAAGGAAGTCATCTCTTGTTTGAAACCCTACTTTTAAATTTTTTGTTTTTGCTTTTTCCAGTATTAACATTTCTAATATTCTTTGAGAATCGGGCCTATTCCTACAATAGATTGATTCTCGTTTTTATGTCTGCAGTGACCATGAGTCTCTGTATTGCAAAACCTATCAGACTTGAAATTGGCTATATTTTTGATTTGAGGTACATTCCGTTTATTATTGTGGCACTGTTTGGAGGATATAGGAACGTTCTTCCTCTATATATTATTTTGAATGCTTACAGATTCTATGTGGGTGGAGGTGGAGTATTTTATTCGTTTCTATTTGCGACAGCGATTCTGATTTTGGTGCCGTTATATAAAAATAGATTTTTAAAATTACCATCGAAGGGCCGTGTGATTGCGGCAAGTCTGATTGCTTTGCTAATTATGGGGGTTTATCTGTTAATTTTAGGTTTTGTTCAGGATTCTTTAGACAGGCAATTTTGGATTCTTTCATTAAATGCGCTGACAACTCATGTTGGGGTGATGAGTGTCATTATGATTTTGATTGAGAAAATTATCTCCAATATTAAAAATCGGGAACGGATTGTCCAATCGGAAAGATTAAATGTCGTCAGCGAGCTAGCGGCAAGTGTATCCCATGAAATCAGAAATCCACTTACAGTGACTAGTGGTTTTTTGCAGCTATTAAATAAATCTAAAACGATGACGCCAGAGGAAAAGGGCTTTGTAGAGTTATCTCTACAAGAGCTACAGCGAGCAGAAAAAATTGTAAGTGATTATCTCTCCTTTGCCAAGCCACAATCTGAAAACATGGTTTACTCCAATATGAAGGCAGAATCAGAATATACTAAAAATATCATAATGCCTTATGCCACTATGCACAAAGTAGATGTCCAATTTAGTTTTAATAATTCGTTAAATAAAAACTATGACCGAAACCAGATTCAGCAGTGTCTAATTAATTTATATAAAAACGGTATAGAAGCGATGAAGGAAACCGATGGCGGTACGCTATTTATCGATATATTTGAAAAAAAACAAAATATTATGATCAGTATCAAAGATAACGGAGTCGGCATGACTAAAGATGAAATATCGCGACTCGGTAAGCCGTATTATTCCACTAAAGCAGAAGGAACGGGGCTGGGTATGCTTATGGTCTACAGTACCGTCGATAAAGTGAAAGGAACTATTGAAGTCGATAGTGAAAAAGGCAAAGGGACAACGTTCCTTATAACTATCCCAACATAGGCAAGTTGCAGAGAGTATCTTTTGCTGTTTATACCCCACTAGGAGTGTGTAATACCTCTCATGAATGGATTTCGTGTAAAAAGGGTAACGAGCCTGTACGAGTCCCATCTGGAGGTGCAGCAATGGAGATATTTGTAACTATAGGCATCAAATTGGTCATCAGCTTTTTTGGTTTGTGGATCATTACCTTTATTACCGGCCGCAAGACGCTGAGTCAATTGACACCACTCGATTTTCTGTCTTCATTGATTTTAAGTGAAATTGTCGGCAATACGATATATGATGATGAGGTGAAGATCTGGCATCTGCTGTTTGCTCTTTTTATTTGGACCGCATTATCTTATCTGTTCGAAAAGGTGACCACCCATTTTGTGAAATTCGGGAACATGGCGGAAGGCCGGACAGTGCTGCTAATTGACGATGGCAAAGTGGATCAGGATTTGTTGGAGAAATACGATATTGAGTATACCCAACTGCTGTTCATGCTGAGGCAACAAAATATCTTTTCCCTAAGTGAAGTACGGTATGCTCTGCTTGAAACGAACGGCTCTCTATCGGTTATGCGCAAGTCTGAAGCTGAGCAGTCTTCTGCTTTTTCCATAACAGTTATTGATAAAGGCAGGGTACTGGAAGAGTCCATGCGGGGCAGATCGATGAACAAGAAGCAGATTCAGGAACGCGTCAGAGAGTCTGGTTATAATTGCATTGAGGATATTGCCTATGCTGAATATAAAGAAGACGGAACGATCTATATCCTTCCCAAAAACAAACCATAAATCAACATGATAAGACGCTGGAGCCGGGAGGCTCAAGTGTCTTTATTTGAAATCAGGAGTGGCTAGTGAATAATAAATTTTAATGGAGGTAAGGATGATTAGTTTAGGATTATGGATCTTAACCGCTCTAATTGTGCTAGTTGTTGTAATGTTTCACGCAGGAGCATTATTAGATTTTATCCGGCCTAGTGTGCTACAAACTCAAATTTTTGGTCTTCACATTACATTGTTTGGAGTAGTTGTGATATTGGCCTATGAGGGTGGTCGCGGGATAGGCGTTTTTATTGGATTAATTGGACTGTTTACGGGGATCTTGGGCTCTTTTAGAGATTCCTCTAAACCGGAGGATAAAAAGAATATCTGACAGCTTATATATTTACTAACTTTCGGAGGGGTATAACTTTATGGAGATTTCTTTATGTAAAGCAGACGCGAGCGACGCAGAGTTTATTCATGAAATGCAAGTAAAAGCCTTTATGCCATTGCTGGAGAAATATAAAGATTATGAAACCAGCCCAGCCAATGAATCTGTGGAACAAATCAGGGATCGAATTAATCAGTCTTTTGCAGATTATTATATGATTAAGTATTTTGATATTGCTGTGGGCGGTGTCCGTATCGTTAAAAAGGATAATAAAACTTATCGGGTCAGCATCATCTTTATCTTGCCAGAACATCATGGGAAGGGGATTGCCCAGCAGGTTTTTGCAATCATTGAACAGAGATATAAAGATGCAAAGAAATGGGAGCTGGATAGTATTATACAGGAGCAAAGAAATTGCTATTTATATGAAAAGTTAGGGTATAGAAGCACGGGGGAAACCAAAAAAATAAATGACAACTTAACATTAGTTTTTTATGAAAAACATATGAGTTAAAGCCTTAGGGTTATACTTAAAAAAAAAGACAGCGGGCAGTTTATGTCCACTGTCTTTTTCACATACAAATCAATACACTCGAATACGCTTCACAAATAACGATATAATCAATCCAATACCTGCAATTGCTGCGATAAATAAGTAAGCATGTGTAATTCCAGCGGTTAATATTTCAGGCTGTGCAGCGGTTGGATGTGTGTTTGCGAATCGTGTTTGTCCGCTAGACATTAGCGTAACAGCGAACGTTGTACCAAGAGCACCTGCAATTTGCTGAAGTGTACTCATAACAGCAGCCCCATCCGGATAGTATTTCACGGGTAATTGATTTAACCCATTGGTTTGAGCGGGCATAATGACCATAGCTAATCCGATAAACATTGCGCAGTGTATTAAAATAAAGGTTAGGCTACTGGTTTCAGTAGAGTTTCTTGTAAATAGAAAACCAGCAATGGTTGCGATAAAAAATCCAAGCGGCAGCAATAATTTCGGACCGTATTTATCGAATACTCTACCCGTAACTGGAGCCATAGCCCCGTTAATAACACTGCCTGGAAGAAGTAGAGTACCAGCCATTGTGGCCGATAACAATAAACCTCCTTTTAAATATAAAGGTAATAAAATTGCAGAAGATAAAATGATCATCATTCCTAAAAAGAGCATTATAAGACCTATCGTAAACATGGGATATTTAAATACCCGTAAATTCAGCATTGGGGTTTCCAATTTAAATTGCCGTAATACAAACAAGATTAAGCTGATGAAACCAACAATAAGAGGCAGCAAAACAATGATTTCACTCAAAGAATGATCAGCAAAGTTACTAAAACCAAAGACGATTCCACCAAATCCAAAAGTAGAAAGCAAGATGGATAAAATATCTATTTTAGGTTTTGTGATGTTGGCTACATTTTTAATGAATGTTAATCCGAAACCTAATGTAAATAACAATAAAGGTAAGCTTATCCAAAAGATATACTCCCACCCAAAATGATCTACAATTAAACCAGATAGAGTAGGCCCAAGTGCCGGTGCACACATAATAACGAGCCCCATCATTCCCATGACAGTTCCGCGTTTATGTGCAGGAAAAATAATAAGAATAATATTGGTCATTAATGGAAGCAATAAGCCTGTCCCTAAGGCTTGCACTAATCGTGCAATTAATAATGAGGTGAAATTAGGCGAGAGGGCAGCAATTAATGTACCGACGATAGATAATAGCAAGGAAGCTGTGAATAATTGTCTAGTGGTAAACCATTGCATTAATAGGGCGGATATTGGAACGAGGATACCTAATACAAGTAAATATCCTGTGGTTAGCCACTGAACCGTTGAGGCGTTGATTGAAAATTCATCCATTAAATTTGTAAAAGCCATGTTTAAGGCGGTTTCACTAAATAGCCCGACGAATGCACCTAACATAAGCGAGAAGGCCATGAGGGCTGGACGTTTAACTTGAACAGTTGATGATGATTCCATAATAATGATGAACCTCTTTTCAGAATTTTGATTCGTATTATTTTTGCATGATAGATGATATATCAACTATAAGGGGGAGAGAAATGCTTTAAGCACTTCTTACATTATTCAGCACATGTGTTAGCAAAGTCTTTAACGTTGAGTAATCTGAAGCAGATAATCCTGACTCGATAATTTCGTTTAAATTGACCGTCACCTCATTTATAGTATTCTCTAATTTCCGTCCTTCTTCTGTTACATATACATTTACCGCTCGGCGATCTTGCGCACTTGTTACTTTGTGTATGTAACCTTTGCTCTCTAAGCTGGCGATCATTCGGGCAACACTGGCTTTGTCCTTACCAAGATTTGCAGCAATCTCGTTCTGAGATAGACCTTCTTTCTCAAGCATCAGAGCCATAAGTAGATGCTGTTCAGGTGCAAGTCGAAAAGGAGCAAGTAACTTTGTTAAATAATTTGCTATTTCTAAATGCAAATCTCGAATGACCAAACCTAAAGGTTCTCTTGAATCCATATGATCTCTCCTAATTGAAGAATAGATGATATATCAACGTTATTGATTTGTCTATATTAGCATAAAGTTATGTATGCTTGTCAAGTTAAAGAAAATGAATTGAATCATAGATTTAGATACAAGCGGCAAAGTTGTTTAATGCCCAATCACTTGATGATACATAGTCATATGCTGTTGTGAAATTTAAAAAAATTAATTAGGGAGGGATTTAAATGGGGTATAACTGTGTTGGGGGCGTTCAAGAACAAAAAAAGGCTCCAGTTTGTATTAATCCTTGGACATCAACGGGTACGATTCTTGTGCTTTACATTCTTCTCGTCATTATCCTTAAAACTTGTTGGATCTAGAATTCATGTAAACTGATGCCCCAAAGTTTTTTTCTTCGGGGCGTTTCTTTGTTTTCTTTAGTTAGATAATAGACACGTTAAGGATTCAGGATAGACTTAACGGGAATAATCGGGTTGTGTCATAGAAATAGGCTGAGGATTGGCAAGTACCCATTGCACCGCCAGCTCGCATAATCTGGCTGGTTGCTCATTGCCAGCGATGTTGCGGAACCGTTTGGCGAGTACAGCTGCCTCTTGAAGAAGGACGGGCTCTAAAGGCGTTCCCGTGCTAAAATGCCGTATCAGTGCATCCAGCATTTTACGGTAACCGGCATCCCAGTTTCCTCCGCCATTATTAAGGATTTCATGAGACACCCGCCCTGTGATGCGGATAACCTCACCCTGTACCGTTATCGCGTGTCCTGAAGCAGGGACGAGAAAATCCCACAGCTCTTGGTGCTGTGCGGGCCATGCGGCTTCCGTTACCTCGATAGGAGAGATTCCATCATGTCTCTGCAGTTTCGCTATAGGCTCGACATCAAATTGCCGGTACAGCTCCAGGAGAGCATTTGCCGTTTCATCCAGTCGATCTTTATTGTAATTTGTTCTGACGAATTCAAAATCCTTGCCGATACGCCGCACGGATTCCTTCATCTCCGGCGTGATTACTGCTCCTGCATCCAGCATAATTCGCGAGATTTCTGCCATGTGAACTATATCGATATTCCGGCATTGTAATAATCCTTTGGCGAGAGGTGTGTTTTTTCGGTTATTTTCTGCATGGACATTTGCGCCGCGTACCACCAGATCACGCACTACTTTTGTTTTGTAAGAAGCAGCTGCTGAGTGCAGCGGTGTCTCATTCTGGTAATCCAGGGCTTCCATATCTGCACCTAGTTCAAGGAGTAAGGGGACATTTCCGGACCAGGTTGCAGCCTGAGCATGAAGAGGGGTACGCTTATAGTTGTCGGCAGCGTTGATGTCAGCACCCTGCTCCACAAGCCAGGAAACCATTTCATCCGGTATTTGCCGGAAGCTGAGGGCGGTACCTTTGCTGTAACCCCCACGGGCATCCCATTCGCATAGCTCAAATACCTCTTTTAAGGCAGATATATCATTCGTTTTAACCAGCTCGGCAAAATTGGCGGGTAATGTTTTTTTCTTTTTGCCCATCTCATTTTTCCGCTCCTTTATTAATAGATAAATAGCAGATAACTTCTTGCAAGTTTATCATATAGGAGAATTGAACACTAATTTATGCAGGACGAAAAGGTTGAAGATATAAACGTAACTTTATTGGAAAAGAGTGGGGTATCGTTTATATGGCGATCTCGAGATCATAGACTATTAGAAAATGAAAAACATTAAGCTTGTGTCTTGGAAATATATTCGAGATTTACGAAGGACATCGAAATTACGCTAACACAAGGCAATCAGACAAAGTGATCGACTCTGCTTTTTTGATTTTTTAAGTTCGTTCATTTCTAATTTTTCTGAACTCCTTAGGAGTTATATTTAAGTGTTTTTTAAAAGACTGGATAAAGTGATTTGCGTTATTGAAACCAACTCGCTGTGCGATTTCAGTTATCGTGTAGTCAGTTGCTATTAACAAATCACAGCTTTTATTAATGCGATATTTAATTAAGTAGAAATACGGAGTCATATGGATACTTTTCTTAAAACCTCGAGTGCACTCCGATACACTTAGATGTGCTGTATCTGCTATTTCCTTCAATGTCAAATTATTAGAATAGTTTTTGTGAATAAAACTAAGCATTAATTGTAGTCTCTCTTGCTGGAGTCTGTTATATTTAGACGATTCCTCAGAGGATAGAGAAAAATTTGATATAAGGATTAACCATAACTGGACAGTTTTGATAGAAACTTCGTATTCCCATCCCCATTTTTTTTTCGATTCAAATTCTTTTTTCATAGCCCAAAGAATTTGTAGGATTTGATTATGCCAGTCCTTATCTCCTTTGATTTCTAAACTTAACAAGAATGAATTGGTATACGGAAGTACATACTTTTTTTCCATTGCACTTTCAGAATAAAAAGCGAGTAACTTCTCTGGGAAGTTAAAACTAACATATTCACCCTCTTGGTTAAGGTACGTAACAATATGAAGTACGCTCTTATTAATAAAGATGGCCTGACCTGCTTCTAAATCATAATTGATTCCGTTGACTTGTATGGTTAGTTTCCCTTTGGTCACTAAAGTAATTTGTAGTTCTTGGTGCCAATGTAGATCGTTAACCCCTCTGCCATTAGGAATAGATTCATAATTGGTATGAGTGTACATGATGTATGGAAATGCATCATCAGGAAATTGAATGGCTTCGTGTAATTGCTTTTTCAAAGTGCTTATTCTCCTTATTTGACGATATTTCAATATAAATTAAAGATATAGTTGCACAATATTGATCTTGGCGGTGATATTATTATATCCAGCCTAGACTTATCATACAATTCTGTGCACAGGGATTGTCACACATTTTGGAGGAACTATGGCTAGTTCAAATAAACCGCCTATACTATTGCATCCGTTTATTCTGTTATTTATCAGTATTTTGTCCGTTTCTATCTCTTCAATCATGATTAAACTTTCAGATACACCTACTTCAGTGGCCGGGATGTATAGATTGTTTATTTCTGTAATCATCATGCTCTGTTTTACATCTGGGAAAATGGCTCGTTCTACTGAGATGAATAAAAGAGATTGGGTCATCGTTATTTTATCCGGCCTATTTCTAGGGTTACACTTTTTATTCTGGATGGAATCATTGGTCTATACTTCAGTTGCAAGCTCCATGGTGATCTTATCGTTACAGCCGCTATTTGTTATGATGGGGTCTTACTTTTTATTCAAAGAACATGTTAACCTGCTAACCGTTTTTTGCCTGATTGTTGCTCTTTTAGGTTCGATTGTTATTGCATGGGGAGACATATGGGTTTCGAAAGATGCATTAATTGGCGATGGTTTATCGTTAATTGGCACATTCTTTGCTTCAGTCTATCTGTTGGCCGGGCAAAAAGTAAGCGGCAAAATCAATGCAAGTCTATACAGCATTTTCGTTTTTTTTATTGGTGGTACTGTTATGCTCGTGTACAATTTGATAAATAATGTCTCATTAATTAATTATGCTTCATCAGATTGGATTTATTTTTTGCTTCTTGCAATAATTCCAACTATTTTTGGTCAATACATCTTTAACCTTTTGTTAAAGTCGATTGGAGCAACTACTGTCTCGGTTGGGATTATTGGTGAGCCTGTTCTTGCTATAGTCCTTGCATATCTATTATTAGGGGAAACTATATCATTATTCCAGTTTTTAGGTGGCATAATAACCTTACTCGGTATGGGAATGTATTTTTGGTCGAAATCTTTAAAGTACAACATTCAAAATAAGTGAATGAGTAGTTGGAAAATGTTTTAGCTAAATAGGGGGATGGCAAATGGTAACTATTGATGATTTTTTAAAACTTGATGTTCGTGTTGGAACAATTATTAAAGCGGAGTTTTTTGCAAAAGCAAAAATACCTGCGATTAAACTCCAAATTGATTTTGGACCAGATATCGGAAGCAAAACATCAAGTGCACAGATTACTAAACGATATAAGGCCGAAGAGATTGTAGGGCAACAAATCATTGGGGTAGTTAACTTTCCTGCTCGAAATATTGCGGGTTTCCAATCAGAAGTATTAGTTCTTGGAGGAATACCGGATAAAGGGGATGTGGTTCTCTTGAAGCCAGATATTAAATTACCTAATGGGACACCTATTGGGTAATATAGGGTAATTGTAGTATACAAAAATTGATAGTAATCGGAGAGAAGACAATGGAAGAATTAACAAGCTTAGCATCTGAAAGTATTGAGGCAAGTAAAACGGCGCTAGTCGTGATCGACTTGCAGCAGGGAATTGTCCACAGTCCAAAGCAGGGGCCGCATACAAGTGCTCAGGTGGTTGAGAATGCCAGCAAATTAGCCCAATCCTTTACGGAGAAAGGAGGATTTGTTGTTCTGGTGAGGGTGTCATGGCTAGATGGGCAAGATATGCTTAAACCTAAAACTGATTTGAAAATGAATTCCGTGACCTATCCAGAAGGTTGGGACGACATCGTACCAGAATTAGCGAATATCAAAAATGCACATCTGATTACCAAACGGCAGTGGGGGGCATTTTTCGGTACAGATCTTGATTTGCAGTTACGACGCCGCGGAATAGACACGATCGTATTATGTGGTATTTCTACCTCGATTGGTGTGGATACTACTGCTAGAGAAGCTTATCAGCTTGGTTATCATCAAGTTTTTGTAGAAGATGCTATGACCGCGATGGCTAAAGAAGAGCATGATTATGTATGCAAAACTATCTTCCCTCGCATAGGTAAGATCCGGTCGAGCGATGAAGTAATATCCATGTTGAAATAATATAAAAAAACCTCATGCTCTCTCTGTGATCTCAGAGATTGTCATGAGGTTTTTTAATTGAAATTATGTCTTACATAAAGATGAGGAGAAGTATCCCAGCTAAGAAGCAGTAATAAGAGAAATACTTCAAATTACCTTTAGCCATAATCCCCATAAACCAGCGCATGGAGAAATAAGTAACGATAAGTGTAGTAATAAATGCAATCAAGTATGGAATGGCTAGCTGCGAGCGGTTAGGATCGTGGGCAATATCAGATGCGCCCATAACGAGTCCGCCCAAACTGACAGGAATATAAAGCATAAAAGAAAAGCGTAAAGCAGTTTCTTGCTTCATTCCCACAGCGATGGAAGAGATGACAGTTGCACCAGAACGGCTTATCCCAGGAATAAGGGCGACTGCTTGGGCAAGTCCGACTATAACTGCATCCTTCGCTTTTAAGTCACCATCTTGTTTACGTCCGCGAAGGTTACGGATCAACCATAAAGCTACCCCTGTAACAAGCAAGGCGATGGATACGGTATGAACCGACGAGAAGATATCCTCAATCTGATCCTTGAAGAGTAAGGCAACAATTACCGCAGGCAAGGTACCGATGATGATGTACAAAGAGAAGAGGAAATCCGACTTATATTCCTCTTTGCGGGTCAGAATAAATTGAACGAATCCAGTGATCAATCTTCCGATATCTTTGCGGAAAATAAAACAAATCGCAATTAGTGAAGCCGTATTTGTTAAAATTTCAAATGATAGCCCATTTTGTTTTAAGCCTAGCAATTTCTGTGCGATGATCAAATGGCCGCTCGAAGAGACGGGGATTGGCTCAGTTGCCCCTTGAACAAACCCTAGAAACAAGTATTTAAGCCACAGTATAATATCTTCCATTTTACCTCCCAGTATTTTTGTAATCTTTTCAATCATATCGTATTCAATAAAGAAATGACAATAGAACCATCGTGCCATATTCAATTGGACGAGTTATACTAATTCATAAGACTATTAAATGAGGTGGAACTATTTGTAGTACATTACTAAAAATTCAGCAGCATGATATTCCAAGAGCAGCCAGTGTTCTGGCCGAAGCATTTGCCAAAAATGATCCGTTATATCAGCATATCTTGCCTGATGAATCAACCCGATTACGCGTGTTGAATATTTTTTTTCATCGTTACATTGAGATGTTGTATCCATATTCGGATTTACTAACGACTTCTACTAACTTTGAAGCAGTGGCTTTAGTGTTCCATTCGGAGCGTCAGACAGGGACAGTGATTTCGAACGTCAGGTATATGAAACAGATAGTCCTTGCGATAATTAAGTCATTGCCGATTTGCCGAATCATTGGGGTGCGAGGATTTATACGTGGTTTATCTATTTTGTGTAGTATGAGTTCCTTGTGGTTATCAATGTTTGGGGATCAGAAGTATAAACATTTGGATATGCTTGCAGTGCAGGATCAATATCGAGGTCAAGGATATGTATCAAAAATCATGACACCGCTACTCGCGGAATGTCGTATGAGCAATACGTTATGTACGTTAGAGACACAGACACCGAGCAATTTGCCCGTTTATGAGCATTATCAGTTCCGTACGGTTAAGGTCATTCCTCTACCTAATAGCACACTTGAGCAGTATTGTATGGCGTTTACGCCAGGAGTTGCCGAGTAGTTAATAAAAAAGGGCGGTCCCATTCAGCCATTTCATGGTTTTTGGGGCTGTCTTTTTTTTGCGGAGTCTATAAGGGTTAATGAAGCTTCAACAGAAAAATCAGGGAATTTCTCCCTGTAATTCTGCGATCTTTTGTCATCCGGCTAGAATCAATTATTTTGTTTAACAAAAATAGCATAACCTTTGTAGGATTGTTATAATAGAAACATATATTCCCGTGCTTCAGAACCCTATACAGGATGTATAGGGGTTTTATTTCTTTTAGTGAGGGTGATCGAGAACAAGTATGGGGTTGTCCGTACAGGGAAAAGAGGATCGGAGAGTTCCGCAGGAAATTTTAAATTATGAAGTGATGGCGAGGTTAGCAGAAAGATGAATTGGTCGGATTTTGGCGAACGAAACAAACGATTGAATCCCCTGTGGAATTTGGGGGCTGGCATGAACCTTGGCGAAATCCAACCTTACAAAGAAATGGTATCTTTAAGCGTTCTGCTGCAAGTCTATTATCTGGAGCTAGAATCGAATGAGAGAAGATCCAAAGAGGATATTATTGAGCTTACTTGGACTGCGCTGGAACGTTTTAATATCGCCAATCTTGGGACTACCGAATCCGTAGAGCGTCTCGTGGACGGTTTATTGTGGAGCGGGAATGGTGGGGATTTCGAATCCTTTTTCTATGATGATGTGACCCGGCAAATGTCCGTGCAGAAATATAAGTATTTCACGGTGGACGAGGATGCGACTCGCAGCAGTTGGGAAGAGAACGGCAGAACCATCTATCGTCTCTCTGAATATGCAATGGAGCTCATTTTTATGAGCCATGAGATTATTGATGAATTTCAGATCAGCATCAAACTGCTCGAGATTCAAATGCATATAAAGCATGGGCGCGTAACTCGGGCTCTTCAGGATGTTAATGAACTGATCTCCCGTGTCCGCAAGATGACCCAGCAACAGCAAGAATACCGCAATGCGTTACGCCGCAATCCGAAGCATATTTTTAGTGAATTCGGAGTAGCTCGGCATCAGCGACTCGAAGAGATTCATCATCAGTTCGAGGAGGAACGCAAACATTTTGACAGTATTCACCGTTCTCTGGCCCGGCTGGCCAATGATGAGAAAGACGTGATCGACTTCAATGAGATCCGTATTCTCTCTGAACGAGTCGAGCTTTCTAGGCGTGTACACGATGAGCTGGCTGAGGTAGTATTGAATATTTTTGAGATGGAGACCAATTTAAGGTTGAACTTCCCTGAATTATTCTGGGGAGCAGCCGGGTTTAACTTCCGTACACATGTATGGGAGGAATGGGTGAAAGAAGAGGGTCTGCCAAGCGGTGACAGTCTTGAACTGCTGCTCAGCGGATTATTCGCTCCGAATCAGGACTTCGTTTATCCGCTTCCTTGGGCTTGGGAGGAACAAGAGGTAGGGTTTATCCCCGACTTAGTGATGGATGATTTCGAAGATGAGGTGGACACAGAGCCTGTTCAATATATTCCTAAAGGTATTCCATGGGCAAAAGTAGTAGAGCTGTGGCAGCCGGTTTTTGCTGCCTTGGCTGAGCAGGGAAGCTTTACCTTTACTGCAGACGCTTTTTCCGCCGAAGAACTAACAGGGTGGGCAAACACACCGGATGCTGTTGATCTGTGGGTGCAGTTTTTTCATACAGATATTTTAGTGCAGGAACAGGCACCAGAAGGTGGTAGCGGCGTTTCTGATGAATGCCAACAGCTAATCCAATATGTACTTGCAGAAGATCTTCTGTTGGAGAGTTTACGCGGCAAAACGCTGCGGACGAGCATTGCTCCAGAACCAGCCTCAGGGGTACGGTGTTCTGGTCTGGATATGAGTCCATATATGATTACGATCGTGGAGAGGTGAGAAGTTACTAACATGAGTTATACATTAGAACAGGTACAGCAAGCTTCGCGGCTATTTTTTGAATTGCTCCGTAAAAAAGTAATTCCTCTCGATGACCCTGCAGCGGCAGAATGCCTTCAGGATGCAGGAACTTATGATGCACTTCAGTACGTTGCTAAAGAAGGGGGCTGTCGGGTGATGAATTCCGGGCACCGTCTCCATCTGCTAGTTAATCCGCTGGGGTCAGTGTTTGCAACCAATTTCACCCAGTTGAAGAACAAATATTCACGTGTTGAGCGTAAAACTCACTTACATATTATCAATATTATTATTCTGGTTTTTCTGGCCGAAATGGATCAGGATGAGACTCATTTTAAGTCGGGGCAGGACAGTATGTCCTATATTCAAATTGCTGATCAGGTGTCCTCTCTCTTTCAGACGTGGATTCAGATGGATGAGGAAGGACGATTCAGCCAGCAGTGGCAGCTTGATATCCAAGCGATGTTTAAGGTATGGACCAGTCTTTACATGCAGACTAAGAGTCAGGAAGAGAGTGATCTTCTGACCAGAGGCGCAGGCTCACGAATTGGGCTGATTCATGAAGGCATGAAACTTCTGGAGGAGGAGAAGCTCGTATTCATCTCTGAGACAGAGAAGCGTATCTTTCCTCGGGAAGAGCTTTATGAGAGAATGCGTTATTTATATCATGATGTCGATCGATACCAGGAATTAAAGAGCCTCATTGGAAGAACTTTAGCTGAGAAAGACGGTGCTACCTATGCCGCGGATTGAACGCATACGAATTACAGGACTTAAATACGAGAAGATGCTCAAGAAATACGACGACATGATTCTGGACCTCTGTAACGAAGAGGGACCCGCTAATACGCTTATTACGCTCATGAATGGCGGTGGAAAGGGCGTACTGCTGCAATCTATTTTCCAGCTATTGATGCCCAAAACACCATGGGGCAAAGACGGTGAGAACCAGGTTGAGGCTTTTTTTCATAATCATAAAAAACAACTTAAACCGTACACTTTTCACGTAGCTATCGAATGGCATCTCGACAACAATGAGCGCAATGAGTATATGACCACGGGAATCGCTATGACGGCACATAATTCGCTTGATCAGCAGGATATCAAAGTGGATTACTTGCTGTACGCACTTACAGATTACGGTGAAGCGGCTGAACTTACGCTATCAACGTTGCCGTTATTTGACGAGGTGACTGCTGAACCTACGAGTTTTGAAACGATCCAGCAATTTGTGCGCGATCGGCGGGGAGAGATTGTACCTTTTGGCAGCCATAGCTCGGATTTGAAAAGATATTATGACTACCTGGCTACCCGGGATATCCATATCGCCGAGTGGCGTAATATGCGGCGGATCAATGGTGAAGAGGGCGGTATCAAAGGTTATTTTAAAAAAAATGATGCCTTCACCAATCATAACTTGTTCGAAAAGCTGATTATTCCTGAAATCGGATCTAGTCTGAATGAAGGATTAAAGGAAGACGACAATACGCTGCAGCGGATGTTTATCGATACAGCAACAGTGGCTCAGCGCTTGCCGATGCTTGAACAGCGGGAGCAGGTCTATACAGAGTTTCTTAGTATGGCTGCACCACTTTATGAGCTGGTAAAACTAGGCGTGGAAGCAGAAAACGTAGTTCAAGAAACTGAATTACGTGGACGCCAAATCTATACGGTTAGCTATGAAGAGCAGAGAAATGCAGAAGCTGAGCGAAGTAAGATTGCTGATGAACTGGCTGGACGTTATCAGGATGCGAAGCAATTGCGCTTTGAGACAGACAATCTTAAATACTTACGCAGTAAGGAAGAAACGGAACTGAAGCAAGAAGAGTTTAAGAAGCTCAGTGATGATCAGAGCCGTGCGCGTGGTCGGCTGGAGGATTCCAAAGCGCAAGAGAAGAAGCTTGAAGTAGCTTATTTTCTGGCTAAACGGTTGCTCCATACCCGGCAAATTGAGCAGTGGCAAAAAGAAATTCAAGCTATCGAAGGTTCTCTGGAGATGAAAGAACGGCAAGAGGTCATTCAGGCAGCCAAGGAACAGCTGCGGAAACAGTGGAATGTGGTATTTAATCTCTGGCAGCAAACGATCAGAGAGTTTGGGACAGCACAGCAAGACCTAACGGCGGAAGAGAGAAGATTGCGCAAGGAAAGGGAAAGTTTCTTGGTAGAGCTGGCCGGGCTGGATAATCAGATCAATGATTTGACCTTATCTATTCGGCAATACACGGAAGAACTCGGAGCATTCGCAGCCCAATATGGGCAGGATGCCGCCCATTCTCCGGCAGCTACCCTGCAGCGTACGATCTCAGCGGCCAAAACGATTCTTGAAGACATTGGAGACTTGGAAGAACAGCACAAGCAGGAAGAGATTCGGAAGCTGGCACTGCATAAGAGTCATGCTGAGCTGAGTGAGAAACGGCGTTCTTATGAGCGTGAAGCGGACGAGCTTGGGGTTCTGCTTGAGTCACAGACTCAGAAAGAATCCCAATTATGGTCACAGCTCGTTGTACTGCTGGAAATGTATGAAGAGCATAATCGTTTAGGAGCTACTGGCCTTTTTGAAGAACAAGATGTTATCCCGGCACGTTTTATCCGAAAAATAGATGAAGTAGAGCAACAGACTAAACGTTCCAGAAGGGATTACTATAATCAGCTCATGGATGTGGAACTTCAGAACCAATCCTACTGGCTACCCAATTCAGATATTCTGACGGTCAAAGATACACTCGATTCGTTAAAGATTCAATCAACACTAGGTAGTTCCTACTTAAATGACCGTCCGTATCTTGAACGTGAGGAAGAACTGGAGCAATATCCGTTACTTCCATATAGTTTGATTATGACCCGGCGCGAAGCTGATAAAATTCAGCCGGAACTGATGAAGGACACCTTGCTTAAATCAGCGGTGCCGATCTTTATCCGTGAAGAGATGGCAGCTCCGTATCAAGCATCCTTCATGCTTTTTGCGAATCAAGGGCCGCAAATGGTCTTGCAGCCGGATCGTTTCCAGGATTGGAAGAGCAGTATTCAGGGGAAGCTCAAAGAACAGGAGCAGATCCTTCAGGACTCTGAAGCTTATTTATCTAAGTTAAAATCGGTGCGTCAAGAATATGAACGTTTATTCCAAACTGAGAATACCATGACGCTTACAGCCAAGCATGATGCCCTTATTAAACTGCAGGCTGAACTTCAGCAGAGCATTAACAATCTGAGCAATGAGATGGATGAGAACGAAGGGACGCTTACCCGGATCGGACGGGAGCTCGCTGAGAACAAAGTTCTAAGTGTGGAGCATGAGCAGAGAGCGGGGGTTCTGCAAGCTTGGATTGAACGGACGAAGAAACAGGAACAAGATTATAAGGAAAAACAAAAAATAATCGAACGAAAGAATCTGGTGAGCAAAGAGTTAGCAGGTAAAGATCAGCAGCTTGAACACCTAAAGGTGCAAATGGAAAGCTTGAGTGGACAACGCAATAAATGGACGAGAGAAACCGAATATGCGTTGTTCCCCAGACTGCAACGATGGTTTCCTGAGATTGTTTTCCCAACAGACCACCAGCTTTCTGATGAAGGAGAAGTCATACCTGTAGATCCTGTAGAGCAGAATCTTCTCTTGCAGCAGCTCAGTACCGTGGAAAGTCTACAGCAATCATTAACTGAAAATGAACTGGAAGTTCGGACAAGAGCTGCACAGATTAAAGCAGCAAGCGAGAATCTGGCTGAGCTTGAATCCAGCCTGAATCAAGTGGATGTGAATTGGCGGAAGGCGACTGAACCTACGGAAACGTCTGAGACCATTATGGCTGCAAGAAATCGCCAAAAGACGGATACTACTTCGTTGGAGGAAGACTATCAGATTGTTCACGACGGTTACATCCGCTGCCAGACTGAATTGGAGAACTTGCAGAAAGAGTTGCGCAAAGTAGAGAAGGGGATCAAAGAGAAACATGAACGTGCCGTGGAGCTTTGGAATGAGGCGCTAGGGGATAAGGAGACAGAAATTCAGGAGCGCTGCCAAGCGAATGAGCTTATGCTTAATCAGTGTAAAAGATCCTTGGACCGAATCGATGTCCTCCTTCAGACTTTATCCAATCAAATCAAAATAATGAACGCGCATATTGAGGATCGCGTCAACCTACGGAGTGTGCCAGAAGAAATAACGCTGAGGGTTAGAGAAAGCTGCGAGCCTCTAGTAGCCGACTGGCTTCTCCGCATTAAGGATAGCCGGATTAGACAGGATGAGATCTCCAAAAAGGTGAAGGAAGAGAAAAATTCCTTAACCGAAAAACTTGCGAAAAATGAACGGAATTCCGAACTGGAGACCAAGATTCTAGATCGATTGAATACGGTCCATTGGGATAATTTCGCCATTGCACTGCAAGTCCTAGATTCCATGCTACGCAGTTCGCGCGATCAGATCGAGAGCATTCAAAGCGATAAGGAAGGCATGGATCTCTCCCGCAAGATGTGGGTTGGCCGGGCATCTCTACGAGTGGTACAAATCATTGATATTATGAAGCGAATGGAACGCCGGATGATTATTCATAACGAGAATAATTATGCCTTCCCGCTGGTACGTCTGAATTACAAGAATATCAATGTGCCAAGAACAAGCGATGAGGTAGAGCCGATGGTGAGTGACTACTTCAATCAATGCATCAATGAATTGCTCAAAAAGTATCCAAAGATAGAACAAGTGCCGGCGCTGGTAATCAAAGAGGTTATTAATGACGGACGAATTGTCTATGCGGCGCTGCAGAACCGCTTTCCGATACTTCAAGTGTATAAACCGGTAACGGAGAATTATTTCCTCTACGCCGCACCGGAAGATTATCATTATTCGGACTGGGAGATTATTAATCGCGGCGCACTGGATGAAGCAGTCGGCAGTGGTGGGCAACGTCAATCTGTACAGCTGCTGGTCGCAATGATGATCATGACGCATAAACGGGTGAATCGTGAGAATAAAGGCTGGACGGTCTTTTTATATGACAATCCTTTCGGAGAAATGGTCTCCAATAACGTGCTTGACCCCGTCTTCGAAATTTCCAAGGCACTCAAATTCCAATGGCTGATTGTTACGCCGCCGGAGCTGGTGAAGAATGATGTCAGCGTGCGTTTTGGCGTATATTGGCAGCTTTATTTTGGAGGCGTCAAAGGGGACATGCTGGAATCGACCCTGATCAAGGGAGGAAGAAAGCTTATTCCTGTCTCGTTGTTCTGAGTATGGAATGAAACTTAAAGAAGCTCCAGTATGCATCACGCTGCTGGGGCTTCTTTTTATTAAATGTTAAAGATGGTGTGGTTATTTAGGTTTGCGTTCGGAAATATATGAACCGGTGAGCGTTAAAAAAGTTCCCGTCAGGATTGCCCAGGTGATCTTTTCATTCAGAACAAGGGCAGAAGCTGCCACTGTAATTACAGGCACAATATAGATGTATACACTTGTTTTTACAGCCCCCAGAATCCCTACAGCTTTATTCCAAGTCAAAAAACACAGTGCCGAGGCACCCAGACCTAAGAAAAGCAGGTGAGCTACATTTGAAATCTCTTTGAATCTACTCAGACCCAGCTGGAAATCAAACAGAAACAGAGTAGGCAGCATAAACAGCAGACCATAGAAAAATACTCTGCGGGTAGCCCCTATAGTATGAACCTTTAGTAGGCTTATTTTTCGCATCAACACTGAATATATTGCCCAAACCACAGGTGCCAGCAATGCCAGCAAGTCGCCGATGGGGTTCAGTGGCAGAAGATAACTCCCGTTCAGCCCAATTAATATAATTCCTGCCAAGGCTATCAAAAATCCTATAAAAAACTGCCTATGAAATTTCTCTTCTTCTAAAAAGAAGTGAGCGATAACCGCCGTGAAAAATGGAGCGATGGAGACAATCACACCTACATTGGATGCAAGGGTATAGACTAGGGCAATATTTTCTATAAGAAAATATAACGTGACTCCACAAAGACCTGCTGAGATAAAGAGTAATTCCTCTTTAAAGGATGTAGTTCGGATTGGACGTGAATAGATCAGTAACAGTACAAAGTACCCAATAAGAAAACGGAAGAACAGAATTTCCACAGGCGTAAAGTCTTTTAACAGTATTTTTGTGGAGATAAAGGTGGTTCCCCAGATTAAAATCGTAAGCAATGCCAGCAGATGTCCTGTGTTAATCTTGCGTTGATTTATCATTTCGTAAGTTCCATTGATGACTTTACTCCCGTTTGTTGAACAAATATACGCATATATTGCTTAGGGGTTAAGCCTATGAGTCTTTTAAAAAAATTTGTGAAATGGCTCTGATCACTGAATCCGGTTAGAGAGGCCACTTCTATTGGCAATATTCCTTGTTCTAAAAGCCTTTTGGCGTGGTTGATGCGAATAGTTTCCAAGTAACGGTAAGGTGATATTCCTTTCTGTCTGGTAAATAAACGCAGCAAGTAATATTTACTTAAGCCGCTCAATTCACTTAGCTGGTTCAGCGTAATGTTCTGCGCATAATGTAACTCTATGTATTCGCAAATGATTTTAATTTCAGAAGTAGGCTCTTGAGCGGGACAGAGGGTTTCTGTCTCCGTGTATTCTCTCAGAAGCTGCTCAAGGAGAAATAGAAACAACTCTTCTTTTTGAAAATCGGATTGATCCTCTAATATCATTTGGTGCAGATCGTGTAAAGGGCTCGACAGTTCACTTTGGTAGAGGACATTGTGTGTGAACCGCGGTAAGTAGTCTATGCCGGTAATTTCTAGCACATACTCACGCATGACTTCCGGCTGAATATTGATGCAGCGATAGTCAAGCGTTCTCCCGTCTATCTGTTCACAGGCATGGGGATCCGCCGGATTAAAGATGACCACATCTCCGCTGTTAAGAATATGCTCTTCTTGGTTACATAGCAGATGTCTTTTTCCTTGTTCAATAAAACCTATGACATAATAGTCATGAAAATGGTTGGGAAACTTCTGCATAATACCTTCGAATCGATAGGCCTCAAATTTTAAGTCACGATCGAAAACAACTGTTCGAACTTCACGAGTCATTGCTGCACCTTCTTTTCCAATTATGTATAACCATTATAATGTGAAAATTAGGGGCATTCTTGCATGATGTTGCGATACCTCATCTTCTACATGATAGGTTCCTCAGGTGTAATGATCGTTGGAATACTCACAGTAAAAGTTGTTCCTTGCTCCAGAATACTTTCTATAGAGATCGCTCCGCCATGATTATGTATAATATTTTGTGTGATCATATAACCTAAGCCTGTTCCTGTTTCTTTGGTCGTATAAAATGGTTTGCCGAGGGCATTGATCTGTTCCTCTGTCATCCCACAGCCTTCATCCTGCACACTGATTCGGGCTTCTCTGTCATAGGTTTGCACATGAATATAGATGTTTCCCCCATGATTCATTGCTTCCATCGCATTTTTAAGTAAGTTAATAAATACCTGCTTCATCTGATAAGCCTCACCATTGATCCAAATGGATTGATCAGTACAGACAGGGAGGATCTTGAGATTTTTTAGGGCAGCTTGTCCATTCATTAGTGTGGTGACTTGTTCCAGCAAAGACAATAAATCCACTGGTTTACTAATATGAGTGGTTTGGGGTTTAGATAAGACAAGCAGTTCGTTGACGATGAACTCGATGCGTTTCAATTCTGACTCAATAATGGAAATATATTTATCATTCATCCGCTCGGAAGAGCGCAGTAGCTTCATAAAGCCATTAATGGCTGTAAGAGGATTCCGTATTTCATGAGCGATTCCAGCTGCTAACTGTCCTGCTGTGGATAATTTCTCGGACTGTATCAGTCGTTCATCTTCCAATACTTGCTCGGATATATCTTTGAATATGCCAATGTAGGCTTCGTTTCCCTCATAAATGATCGGCAATGTAATCCCATCTACATATTTCTGCTGGTTATTTAAACAATTAATCAGGTAGCAGACAGAACCTGTTGTTCTATCAGTGTTGAATTTCTTTCTTCGTTCTGAGAGAATTTCATAATTAGAGTAGTCTACAATATCCATAGTCGATAGACCAAGCACTTGATCTAGGCTTTCCGCATGGATTAATTGTAAACCTGCCGAATTTGCATACAGAACAATCCCTCCCCTAGTGATAAGCACGGGCTGAGGCAGTTCCTCCAGCAGCTGTAGAAAAGAGCTCTCTTTTTCAAGTAGATGGGAATTCACAACCTGAAGCTGAGTCTCCATTTCCCTGATCAGGGTTTTATTCTCGAATTGAGTAAAATAATATATGGGTTGACCATTGTCACCCAGAAGGATAGATATGGAGACCTTTAAAGATAACCGGCGTCCGGTGGGATGGAAATAATCTACTTCGAGTCTCTGCGGATCAGTGCTCGTAGGTGGAAGAGAACTTCCTAATGAATTGAATTTATGAATCTGATCTAATAGGGTACGGACGGTTGGAGAGGGTGTCGTTAATTCGGTTTCATCATACCCCAAGAGGTCGCATAATGCTGAATTCAGTTTTAGGAACGTTCCATCAAGCGAAATAAGGGCCATACCCATCACGGCTTGAGTAAAAACAAAGTCAAAACCTTGAAAATCATTTGTCCGCACAGCAGGTTACCTCTCTTCTTTATGGGGGAGTGAGTGTTATTTCAAAATGCAATATGTCTAACAGTCATAGTATAAAACATATAACTCAATAAAACATATAAAATTTCTGGGTTATTAGATATTCATACAACAGTTAAATAAAATCAGGTAGAATAGGAAGATACGTTGCATTTTAAGACAAGTGGAGGCGTTGTATTATGTTATCAGTTGTTGGTGAAATTCAAGGAATTAATCGTTACCCGGTCAAGTCATTTGCGGGTGAAAAATTAGAAAGCTGTATGATTGAACCGTATGGAATGCTTGGTGACCGTTTTTGCTCCTTTTACGATGAGTCAAAAGAGGGCTGGCGAAGATATATCACCGCTAGAAATATACCGAATATGCTTACCTATCAAGCGCAATTTATAGATGGACAAATCCATGTAACGGCATCAGACGGGCGAACCTTTGGATGGGATGATAATCTATTGGAAGAAATCCAAAGCCAAACCAAAACTCCAATCACTATGTCTGGTCTAAAAGCTGCACATCCACAGCCAGAACATCCGCAACTCCTATCCGTGGATGGCGCTAGTATTCTACTCATTACGGATGCCAGCTTAAAAAAACTGGAGGCAACCTGGGGGCATTCCTTGGATCAACGTCGTTTTCGCGGGAATTTTGTTATCGCGCTGAATGATGATTCTCTTTTTGAAGGAGATTGGATTGGACGCCGGCTCAACATTGGGGATGTACAGCTACAGGTAGATAGTTTTTGTGAGAGATGTGTTGTGATTACGATGGACCCGGATAGTCTCCAGAAGGACCCAGTGCTTTTGAAAAAATTACATAAAGAGTTTGATTTGCATTTCGGAGTCTATGCCTCTGTAATCAAAACAGGGGAAATTCGAATCGGAGATAAAGTAGAAATAGTAGATTAGTTATATAATCCTAATAGTATAAACTTCCTTTACATTACTCCATGGATAAATTATCCTTTAAAGGATGACGATTTCATATCGGGAGGTTATGTATGAAGAAAAATTTGGCATCCTTATTAGTTGCATTGCTTCTATTGGTGTATGTCCCTACTAGTGTTTTAGCAGCGGATAGCAGCAAAGGGCAAACGTATGTGAACACTCAGAAAGTGGCAGCAGAGAAGGCGGCGTTCTTAACGGAGAAGCTGGGGACGACTAGTCTCCAATATGCTCTTATTGATGGCGATAATATCGTTGTGAGCGGTCAATCTGGATTTAGCCATGTGGAGAGTAAGACAGCACCAAGCGTCACAACGATGTATGGTATTGGCTCGACGAGTAAAATGTATACAACAGCTTCTATTATGAAGCTTGTTGAGCAAGGAAAAGTAGATTTGGACGGTTCAGTCGTATCTTATTTGAATAATTTTACGATGGAAGATTCTCGTTATAAGCAAATCACTGTACGGATGCTGTTGAATCATTCATCAGGTCTTGCTGGCTCGAACTTATCCAATTCTTTCTTATTTAATGATTCCGATCCTATTGCAAAAGATAGTTTGCTAGAGACTTTGTCAACACAACGTCTGAAGGCCGATCCAGGCGCCTACTCAGTATATTGTAATGATGGATTTACGTTGGCTGAGTTGATTGTTGAAAAGGTCAGTGGCACGGACTTTACCACATTCATTCATCAAAATTTCACAGAACCTCTAGGGCTTGAACATACGAAAACGCCTGTAGATTCTGTAGCTTCTTCTCAGCTGGCTAGTGTCTATAATGCTACCTACTCAGCAGCTTTACCCAAAGAAACCATTAACGTGATTGGAACAGGTGGTATCTATTCCACTGCTGAGGATTTGGTGCGTTTTGCAACTATTTTTACAGGCCAATCGACTGGCATTTTGTCAGAAAAGTCTGTAAAAGCGATGGAACAAGAGGAATATAAGCGTGGAATATGGCCTAAAGGAGCCGATAATTCGTTAGCTTATGGATTAGGCTGGGACAGTGTGAACTTATATCCATTTAACCAGTACGAAATCAAGGCTTTGACAAAGGGTGGAGATACAGGTCTGTATCATACCTCATTAGTTGTATTGCCCGAGCAGCAGATGGCAGCAGCAGTAATATCTTCTGGCGGATCAAGTACAACGGACCAGATGCTTGCCAACGAAATTTTACTCAGCGCTTTACAGGAAAAGGGAGTTATTAAGGAACTGAAAGCTACACCTACATTTAAAACTTCGAACAAAGAGGATATGCCGCAAGAATTGCTAAACTATGCGGGTGTCTATGGTGATTCTACGCAACTGATGAAGATAGAGGTTAGTAAAACTGGGGAATTGAGTATATCTTCAATTATAGCTCCTACAATGCCGGCGCAGAAATTTTCCTATAATTCGAACGGAGAATTCTTAGATGCAGAGGGTACAAGTAAAGTTAGCTTTGTGAAGGAGAGCAATGGCCGTATCTATCTTTGGAGTCAAGGGTATGGGGTGATTCCAGGACTTGGTGAAACTGCCGTTACCCAATATGCAGCTGAGAAGCTTGAACCTAATGCCCTATCTCAAGAGGTCACTACTGCATGGCAGCAGCGCCAAGGGAAATTGTATTTTGATGTCAGCGAGAAGTACAGCTCCCAATATTACATGAGTATGCCGGTAGCTGGAATCGCTATGTTCCCTGACGCACCTGGTTATATGGGCTCGAATAAAATAACAGGACCTAATAAAGCAGAAATGACCGTGCAAATCCCAACCATCGCTGGACGCGATCTTGCGGATCTTATTTTTGAAGAGAAAAATGGTGTGGAGTATTTAAAGATTGGCAATCAATTGTTTATACATCAAGATGCGGTTAAACCTATTTATGCAGGCCCGCAATCTATGGTAACTATCCAATCAGATGGATATGCTAGATGGTATGGAGTTCCTGAAACGGCAACAGGTAAGATAATGACAGTAGAGTTGCCAACCAAAAGTTCCTTTGCCGTCTATGATGAGAATGGTGTATGTGTGAATTACTTTACCATTAGCGGTCTTAAACAAGTCAAACTTCCTAGCAACGGCAAAATTGTATTTGTAGGTGATGTCGGTGCGAAGTTTGAAGTGACCCTCAAGGCGCAATAAACGTATATAAAAAAAAGAATCCTGTTATCAAGATTTTCGTCTTGGTAACAGGATTTTTTATTTGAAATTTTGTGAGAATTCTCTTATTTTATCTACCAATATCCCTTTGAGCTGATCAGTACCTTCCTTTGGAGCCTTATAGGCCTTATAACCTCCAAAAGATTCAATACAAATCGCAGCTTCTTTCAGATCATCAGGGAAATTTTTCTCTATTAATTCTTCGGTTTTCTTAGGTTTCTCGTTGCAAATGTAGTAGCCCATCTTCTTAGTCAGTAACTCATCTTTATTTTTTTTGATAAAGTCACGAATGGCTTTATATATTTTTTCATCTCTTACTCCTGCTCCTAAAATAATGCTATCAAATGCCTCGATATTCGGCTTCTCTAATTCTATATTGCAAATTTTGCTCTGAGGTAGCTCTTCTGATAATACTTTTGCACATTGTTCTGTTGCTCCAGATTTTGTAGCGTATAGAATAAGTATTGCCATTGTGTTCCCTCTTTTCAGTTAAGATTAATCGCGTTCCCGCATAGAAAAAATCTCGCATATCAATTATCTTGATTATCAAGATATAGTATATTTTATCGAATATACTGATCATTTGTCAAGCCAACGGCAAGCTCCTGAGTGTTAATTAGATATCCTTATTATGGTATCATGGGAATAATATTAATCTAATGCTAACTATATCTTTAATGAAATATACAAAAATAAGAGGAGTGAACGTGAATTGGGGATCACCGTAATGCTAATCATCTATTTGTTGCTTGGAATATTCGTGATTAAAGTAGGCATCGATAACTCTAGAAGTACGCAACTATCAAAAGAAATATTAAATGAGTTAAAAGAAATCAAAGAACTAATGATCAGAAATAAATACGAATGAATTCTATATAAGAGTGGAGGTGAACGAAAGTGAAAATTGGACTTATACTTATAATCCTTGCTTTTTCTAACCTATTTCTAAGGATATGGATTGTTGGCCCGGATAAAGAAAAACTTCCTGAAGACGGTTATGAGCTTAATATAAAAGGGAAGCTTATACTTGCACTTGTGGGATTAATTACGGGGATTGTGATAATAATTGCCGATGGCCCAGAGGGTACGGTTATAAAATGGTTTTGGATTGTAGTTATAGTAGTAGCAATAGGGTTTCAGTCGTTTATCGACTGGAAATTTCTAAAACATACGAAACAGCACATAGTTTCACTTATTCTGTTAGTCCTAGGTGTGGTATTAGTTTATTTTATATTCTGATCTAGTTTCATTCGTACCGGTATCGGACCCAGATGATGTTAATTGCTAAATAATCGCCTTTTGAGCAGCGTTTCGGACTCCAGTGCAGCTATTCGTTAGAATGTGACTTATATTACGGGTTTTTATGCCAATAGTGGCCATGGGGTCCGATGGAATTCTTAAAGTGGAAATATACTGCTGTTAGAGTCGATGGGGTCCGTTAGTGACTTTGTGACTGCTGATGGTTTCGAATCATACGAAGAAAAGAGGTGTTCCGGCGGCCAGCATATGGCTTGTTGGGCACCTTCTTTTTGTGTTCACATTATACTTCTGCTTTCGTAGCCACGAGTGGACAGAATCCAGGGTTCGTTATACATAATTCTTGAGCGAATTCCGGTTGGAGCTTGGAGAGCTCGGCGAAATAGCTGCTGATTACGTGATTACCACTTGTAGATCCATTCTGGAAAGACAGTGAGTTAAAAGTATGGACATGATTGTAATAATACTTTTTTTCCCGTTTGGGGAGCTTATAGACATGTGGAGGTGCGTAGGTTACAACATCAAAAAGATTGGCATACCGGTAACTCTTCCGCACATATTGTTTGAAAATATTAACGAAGTCCGGATCACCTACCCGTGGGGAACCATAAGTATATAGGTTAGGTGAGGTGTAAGAGGTATTTGCCGCAATATCTAAGGTACATAAGGTGGCGAGCGCTCCACCGAGGCTGTGGCCCGTAATGTATAAGGTCTTGTCAGGAGATAGCTTGGAGAGCGCAGAGAAGATGCCGTCCCGAGCTGAAGAATAAATGTTGGTGAAGCCACGATGGGTGAGAGAGTCTTCTTTAAGATATTTGAACCGTTCCTGTGAAGCGAGGACGTTGGATATCCAATTGGTCGTCGTACTGGTTCCCCGAAAAGCGATAATAATCTCTTGTGGAGACTCCAAAATAAAGCCGAAACGTTCCCATACATTATTGAAGGATTGTGCTTCAATGGGATGACATAGCTGATAATCTAATGGAATGACGAAAACTCCATCTATATTTGAAAATTGTGTATAGGTCTGCCCGCAGACTGCAGCTAGAAAGATCGCCCTTTGCTCTTGCTCATCCCTCTTACTCACGTACATCCCGCCTTTCTTTCCTACACTATATTAGGGGGATGAAGGAGTGTTTCCTAAGAAAAAGGATTCCCTGAAACTTCTCTCTGAGTTACTATATATAAATAAGTCCAACAGCGTGAGAAAAGGGGGAAATGCATACATGAGCAACTTATTGGAAATTTTACACAAGGAAGTCGTGCCGGCAGAAGGCTGTACGGAGCCGATTGCAGTTGCGTATGCCGTCTCCTTGGCGGCAGAGCTTCTCGAGGAAGAAATTACGGGGATTCAGCTGCATCTCAGCGGTAATATTATCAAAAATGCAATGGGAGTGGGCATTCCCGGGACAGGCCAGACAGGCCTGCCCATCGCAGCAGCCCTTGGAGCGGTGGTCGGCCGTTCTCACAAGGAGCTGGAAATTCTGTCAGGTCTGACGCAGGCTGAGTTGAAGATGGCAAATGACCTGCTGGATAGAAAGCTGCTAAAAGTGGAGATAAAGGACACTCCTGAGAAATTATATATTGAAGCCCAATTGTTTACGCAGAACCATACGGCGACTGCCATTATTGCCAGAGAGCACACCCATATAGAATATTTGGCTCTGGACGGGGAGAAAATAACACCCCGGAATTCAAAAGCCGACTGTGGCAAGCCTGGTCTTTCCGACACGGAAGAGTATGCGGGCTCAGTTGACCAGATATTCGAGTTTATCTGTACCGCTCCTTTTTCAGACCTTAGCTTTCTCTTGGAAGGGGCGCGGATGAACAAAGCGATCTCTGATGAGGGATTGCGAGGCGATTATGGCTTGCAAGTAGGTAAGAAAATGAATCAGCAATCTGCGGTGAATCTGTTCGGCAATGATGTAGCGAACAGAATTATCGCGGCTACCGCAGCGGCTTCAGATGCTCGAATGGATGGCAGTGCAATGCCTGTGATGACAACTGCGGGCAGTGGCAATCAAGGCATCGCCTGTACGCTTCCCGTTATAGCTCTGGCGGAATTGCTGGACAAGGATGAAGAAATGCTAGCTCGGGCGCTTGCACTGAGCAATCTGGTCACTGTGCACATCAAACATTATATCGGGCGTTTGTCCCCATTATGTGGTTCAGGGATTGCAGGGGGAGTAGGAGCAAATAGCGGGATCATTTATCTCATGGGCGGCAGTCTTGAGCAGATCAAGCATGGGATACAGAATACGATAGCTTCTTTGTCAGGCATGATCTGTGACGGTGCGAATTCTACCTGTGCGCTGAAGATTTCCACCTCCACCAATACGGCGATCCAGGCAGCCACTCTGGCTATGAACAACATTGCTCCTACAACCAAGGATGGTGTAATTTTCGAAGAGGTGGAAGATACCATCCGCAACATGGAGCGTTTGGTTCAGGAAGGGCTGGCGGATACTGACAAGACCATTCTCAATATTATGCTCTCCAAAGGCGGAGCGAATTAGCTTCCAAATAAGTTGAAAACAAGATAGAACATCATAATTAAGACCGCCCGGTTCCCTGCATAAAATGGCAGGAAGCCGGGCGGTCTTTGTAACACTTCGGCAAAAACATAGGTCTGCGAGAAGATTTGCATTAAATTTTAACATAACTTATTCTGAGTTAATAAAGGCATAGAGACTGAGGGTATGAAAAGGAGATAATATGACAGAGAAAATAGATATAGGCTGGAATTTTGCGAACAGTTATACTCATCTGCCGGAATCAATGTTTACAAGGATTAAGCCAACGCCTGTGCGTAAACCGGAACTGATTATTTTTAATGAACCATTGGCTACTACTCTTGGGCTGAATAGCACAGCACTACAGAGTAAGGAGGGTCTTGGGATTCTTGCCGGCAACGAAGTTCCTGAAGGTACCCTGTCGCTTGCACAAGCTTATGCTGGACATCAATTCGGACATTTTACCATGTTGGGAGACGGTCGAGCAGTGCTGCTGGGCGAACAGATCACCCCTCAAGGTGATCGTGTAGATATTCAATTGAAGGGTGCGGGAAGAACCCCATACTCTCGTGGTGGCGATGGCCGGGCAGCGCTTGGACCGATGTTACGCGAATATATCATCAGTGAAGCTATGCATGGACTTGGGATTCCTACGACTCGCAGCTTGGCGGTGGTAGCTACAGGGGAGCCGCTAATTCGGGAAACGGAACAGCCGGGGGCGGTTCTGACCCGGATTGCTGCCAGTCATTTGCGTGTTGGAACCTTCCAATATGTTGCTGCATGGGGGACTGTGGAGGATCTGCGTATTCTGGCTGATTACACGTTGCAAAGACATTATCCAGAAGCTCCTGTGGAAGATAATCCATATCTTGTTCTGCTTCGGGAAGTAATGGAACGTCAAGCAGCGCTAATTGCCAAATGGCAGCTTGTAGGTTTTATTCACGGAGTGATGAATACTGATAATATGGCCCTTAGCGGAGAAACGATTGATTATGGTCCATGTGCCTTCATGGATGTGTATAATCCTGAGACAGTATTTAGTTCCATAGACCAGCAGGGTCGTTATGCTTACCACAATCAGCCCGGGATTGGCGCATGGAATCTCGCCAGATTTGCCGAGACTCTCTTGCCATTGCTGGCTGACGATCAGGCACAGGCGATTAAGCTGGCTGAGGAGGCAATTTCAGATTTTTCGGAGCGGTCCTATCAATATTGGCTAACGGGAATGAGAGCGAAGCTGGGAATCTTTAACGAAGAGTTAGAGGATGTTGCTCTGATTGATACCCTCCTTGAACTGATGCAAAAATATCGGGCTGACTACACTAATACATTTCGGTCCTTAACTCTAGGCGTAATGGAAGATGCTGCTCTGTTTGGCACCCCTGAATTTAAGGAATGGAATGAGCTGTGGCAGGCGCGACTTAGCAGGCAGCAGGAATCACAAACCTCTTCGCTGAAGCTGATGCACAGCAGCAATCCTGCGATTATTCCACGGAACCATCGTGTAGAAGAAGCGCTTGAGGCAGCGGTAGAGCGGAAAGATTACGATGTGATGGAGAGGTTACTTCAAGCTTTGACTAACCCATACGCCTACTCCTCTGAACAAGAGGAATACTCGGCACTTCCTGAGGAATCCGCATGTCCATATCGTACATTCTGCGGTACTTGATTTGCATATAATTTATCTGGAAAATGGGGGAAGGAAGAATGTTTCATGCTTATGATGTTCTAGCCAATCAGTTGCTGGCCAATGCGAATGATCCGAGTTGGTATGTGCCCCTTGAAGTGGCGGTTAAAGACTTAAGTGAAGAAGAAGCTTTTTGGAAGGTAACGGAAGAAAGCAATAGTATTGCTGAGATTGTGCAGCATCTGCTTTACTGGAATGAAACTTGGCAAACAAGGTATAAAGAAGCCAGTGTTCAGGCGGTTCCTCCAGTGGATAGTAATAATAATACCTTTGTCGTTGCAGAAGGGAAAACGTTCCAAGCGCTGCAAAAACAACTTTTAGAGGTTCTTTTACACTGGCAGGAATTGATTAAGAAAGAACAATTGGAAGCTGATGTTCAAGGATTTCCAGACAGTAAATGGTGGGAAGTCCTCGGAAATGTAACAACCCATAATGCTTATCATGTGGGCCAAATTGTTTATATTCGAAAGATACAGAAGAGCTGGAACCGCGATGTGAAGTGACATTGTGAAGTGAATCCTAAAGAATAGACATTTTAAAGGCGTTAGCGGATGCACATTCATCTGGCTTTCGTCTTTTTTTACGTATTAATACTTATATATACTTAATTATTAACTTATAAACGCTTGTAAATACTTATAAAATGACTTATGATGACTTTAGGAGGTGAATTTCATTATGTATCAAGAGGAACGATTATTAAAAATACTCGAATATTTGAAACAACACCAATCGATGAGTGTTCAAGATATCTGTACGCAATTTGAAGTCTCAAGAGATACTGCCCGACGGGATATTGTTAGGTTAGTACAAGAGGGCGTCGTTGTTCGGACGCATGGCGGTCTAGCGTTACCTGAATTGCAAAAAGAATTATTATCTTATCAAGATCGTTTGATCGATGAATCCGAGAGTAAGCAGAGAATAGGGAAGATCGCGGCCGGGCTTATCCAAGATCGTGAGACTGTAATTTTAGACGTATCGACCACTGTACAGTTTGTTGCAGAACAAATTAGTGCGCAGGATATTACGGTTGTCACGCACTCGATAGATAATGTAGGGATTTTATCCCATCGCGAGGATCTGCTAATTTATGTACTTGGTGGTTACTTGAATGTGAAAAACCGCTTGTTATATGGTTCTTCCATTATCGATAGACTTAGTGAAATTCGTGCGGATAAAGCCTTTATTGGAGCATCGGCGATCTGTGCTGATGGACTCTATTATCCTTATGAAGAAGATGCGCGGGTAAAAAGAGAAATGGCTCGAAGATCTGATCAAGTGATTTTAGTAGCGGATCACACCAAATTTAATGCTAAATCCTTTTATCGGCTAGACTTTGATTTCGTTGATATTTTAGTTACAAATCGAGAGCTTCCAATCGAGATCAGAGAAGTTCTAGATCAGAAGAACATCACAGTTATTGAGTGCTTAGATGAAGTTGAAGAGGTTCGAAATCAAGAGTGATAACGACTGGAGGAGAATGTTTATGACTTATATTTTGCAAAATGTACAAGTAGTGCTTCAGAATAGTATAGTTTCAGCGGCCAATGTATGGATTTCTGAAGGAAAGGTGATGAGGATAGACTCAGGAGATATTTCTATCCCAGAGGGTGAGTATGAACGGATTGATGGCGGAGGGCATTTGTTAGTGCCCGGAATGATAGATGTGCATATTCATGGCGCTAACGGGTTTGATATGATGGACGGTACTGAAGAGAGTATTCAAGAAGTATCGAAGGCTTGTGCAGCTTCTGGTTGCACCTCATTTCTGGCTACCTCTGTGAGTTCTACGATGGAGGATCTTTTAGAGATGATTCGTAGTGTCAAACGTGTCATTGGGTATGAAGTGGGAGCAAAGATCGCAGGCATTCACTTAGAGGGACCTTATCTAAACCCCAAGAGAAAAGGAATGCAAAATGAAAAGTATCTGCGGCATCCTAACTTAGAGGAAATGAAGCTCATTTTCCAAGAAGCTGGATCACTCATAAAAATGGTTACGATTGCTCCTGAGCTGCCGGGAGGCATGGAGCTTCTTTCCTTTTTGAAAGAACAGGGAGTGGTGATAGCGATTGCTCATTCGGATGCCACATATGAGGAAGCCAAACAAGCTTTTGCCGCTGGGGCAAGTCATGTTACGCATTGTTTTAATGGCATGCGGCCGATCCATCATCGAGATCCGGGGATTGTGGTTGCCGCTTTCGAAGAGAAGCATGTGAGCCTGCAAGCTATTGTGGATAATGTCCATCTGCATCCTGCAATTATCCGCTTGATGCATACCATGAAAGGACCGGAAGGAATGGTCTTGATCACAGATGCCTTACAGGCAATGGGGTTAGGGGATGGAAATTATATATTTGGAGGACATCAGGTTAAGGTATCTGGTGGCATAGCGCGATTGGAAGATGGCACGCTGGCCTCCAGTACAGTTACCATGAATGAAGCCTTACGTTATACTGTCGAAACTGGAATTTCGCTCACAGATGCGGTACAAATGGCTTCAACTACACCGGCCAATATTCTTGAACTTCAACAAAAGGGGACGATCACCTCTGGCTTGGATGCTGACCTGGTTCTCTTGAATAATGAATTCAAAGTGCTCTGGACAATGGTAGGAGGGCAGATCTTACAGCTGTGACCGGTATTCATGTGCGGTTATTCCGAACACGCTTTTAAAATGCCTGTTCAGATGAGTTAGATCCACAAATCCGCAATCTACAACAGCTGCATAGATATCCTTGGTTCTCTCTATGGACTGCTTGGCACGCTCTACCTTGCAATTTAAGAAAAATTGATAGGGTGATATTCCTGTATGTGTCTTAAACTCGCGAATAAACTGATATTTGGATAGACCAAACTCTGTGCAGAGATCGTCCAGCTTCAGCACATGGTCTAAACTGCAGTACATCATTTCCTTTGCTTTTTTGAGAAATTTATTATTCGTTCTGCGATCGGTAACTATTTCAGTATTGGATACTAAATGAACCAGAGTGAATAACAGTTCACTGCACAAAGACTCCTCTTTGCCATTCTGGATGGCATGGTTTAGGGCTAATATGCACTGCGCCAATTTGTCATCGTATAAGATAGGAGTGGCGAAGCGGAGTTCTTTTTTTTCTAGTATCTCTAACATTAGGGTTGGCTTAATATAAAGCATGACATAATCAATGCCACCTTTATCATACGCATTGCCATCATGCGTTTGTTCTGGATTAAACAACATTACGCCATTTTTATGAGAGGATTGCAAACTACCGTCAAGATTATATTGCTGAATGCCACGAAGGGTCACACCGAGTGCATATTCCTCATGGCAATGTTTTTTATAGGTGAAATCAGTAAGGCTGGCGGATAAGGACAGGATCTCTGCTGACTTTTTATAGTTAAATTTCTCCACGTTCTTAACCTCCGCGACTTTATAGGATTCCCGATATCATAATGGCCGAGTATACTAAAAACAGTGCCATCACGGTATTTAGAACTTTTTGATGATTTTTCATAAATGTTCTGAAGATTGTCCCAAATACAACCCATGTCGTAAATGCAAAAAATCCGATCACAGTTATAATTATAACAAATATAAACAAGGCAAGCGAAGAGGTATAGAATGGCATTACGTAGTTGGGAATGACCGTTAGTGTAAATACTAGCACTTTAGGATTCACAAGCTGCATAAGCACGCCTGAGCGGAAATTGGCATTAGGGTCAGGCTGGTCTTCCATTGAACCCATTTTAAAGATTTTATAAGCAAGGTAGAGCATATATAAACTCCCAATGATTTGCATAATGATCAGGATATTTGGGATGATTTCTACTAGAACACGGTTCAGCAGAGTAGAAAGGATGAGTAATAAGCCAAAAGCCAGCGTAGATCCGTATACATACCCCATTGATTTTTTAGCCCCGGAATGTTGCACGGAAGAAAGAATAACAATATTGGTAGGACCGGGTGTAAATGTAGCGACAACGCAATAGATCAGAAAGGACAATATATTCATGATGACCTCCAGTAAAGTAGTTCTATGAATATAAACCTTTCAGTCTGAATGCTGATAGTATATTATTGCAGGATTTTTAAGAATTCCGGCCGGGAATAGAAGAGGTGTCCGAATCAATGAATAAGAGTAATCCAATGACCATAAGCACGCTTTCTCCAGCTGATTTTGAATCCACATGCTCTGTTTTTGAAACTTCAATCCAAGATGCCTTTGAAAAAGAAGGGCTTGATCATTTACAAGACGATATCCAAAGTGAAATAGATCATAAAAAGCAAATGGTGATGACTTCACTGGATACTACGACTGGGGAGCCTTACTTCCTTCTTGCAAAAATAGAAGAGCAGGTTGTCGGTACGATTTCCTTTGGACCTTGTGGCGAAGATATTCAAACCTGCACGGATCATCAGTTAGATGAAATAGGGGAATTGGGCAGTCTATACATTATGCCAAGTTATCAGGGCCAAGGTGTGGGTTCAGCCTTAATTAAGGAAATGATGATATTTCTAAAAAAGCAAGGGGTAGAGCAGTTTTGTCTGGACAGCGGTTATAAACATGCACAGGTCAGGTGGCAACGTAAATTTGGGCAGCCTTATAAAGTAGTAGAAGACTATTGGGGACCTGATTCTGTCCATATGGTTTGGTTTTGTAATGTGAATGATCATTTAAGCTAGAGATATATAGTACATGAAAATAACAGTCCCTTTGCTACGCGCAGAGGGATTTTTTGTTTTGTTGGATAAAACGGGTGTAATGTCGTTTGACAGATGATCTTTTGCCGGGTAATATGAATCTTATATTTAGTAAATTAGTAATTTAGTAAATGAGTAAATTAGTAAATCATAAAATGGAGAGTGACTAACATGAAAATTCCAACAACTCTAAAACATAAACCTGTAGTCGTGTCAGAAAATTACGAGCAGGTTGATGGCCGCTACGCCGGGGACACAGATGCAAAAGGTCTGTCCCTAGGATTAGCACAATGGAACGATAGAGGAAAGGTCGACATCTCAGCAAAGGTATGGAGACATACAGGGGACAAATGGTCGAGACAGTCCGAAGAGCTGCCAATGCACAGAGTGCTTGACCTGGCAATTTTGATTTGCAGAAGTAGTTTGTATTTTCAAGAGGCCTATCGTTTTCCAAAAATGTATGATCCCGAGAGCCCTATGATTGATCGTATTGGACTGCAGGGAGATGCAATGAGTGTATCTGTATGTGCAGATAATCCCATGATTGATAATGATATTAAGCTGTTCGCTCAGGCGCTTAGTGATGATGGTGAAATGATCGGAGAACGACTTTCGGTATTGTCCCGTTTATTAAAAGAAATGGGGTACTGAAATTTAGCAGAATGGCCTGTGAAAGGAGAATCATAAATCATAATGGACAAAAGTAAACGTAAAGAACTTCAGGAGCAATATAAGCAGCTCAAGACGTACATGGGTGCTATTCAAATTACAAACAAAAGAAGCGGGAAAATATTCGTTGACAGCTATCCCAACCTGAAGAATAAATGGATGACTATACAGATGCAATTAGATATGGGCAGATTTGCAAATGCGGAGCTGCAAAAGGACTGGAAGGAACTTGGAGCAGAAGCTTTCAGCTATGAGGTGTTAGAGCAGAAGGAGTCAGAAGACGTAACCGACGTGCGCTGGGAGCTTAAACTATTGAAAAAGAAGTGGTTTGAGAAGTTGCAGCCTTTTGATGACAAAGGATATAATAAGCCACTAACCCATTAAGCCAAGTATAAAGAAACCTTTAGCTTTTATAGCAAGGGTTTCTTTTTTTAGGAATCGTATTTCACTCCGGATTTTATGTGTCGTAATATTATATATGTTTTGTCGCATTTTCCTACTAAAAAAGCTGTTTGTTATGTGTTATTTTTATAGCAGATGTCAGAATAACATATATACGGGAGGCACAAGTAAATGACCATTAGAATTGGTAAGCTCAGCTATTGGCATGTGCATGCATGGGATTATACCAAGCAAGCTCAGGAGCATGAAGATACCGTATTAGCTGCAGTTTGGGACGAAAACGTAGAGCGTGGGAACAAAGCTGCGGAAAGCTTGAATATTCCTTTTTTTGAATCACTGGATGATCTGCTTGCGCAAGAGGATATAGATGCCGTTATCGTGGATGCACCAACGAATATGCATAGAGACGTAATCGTGGCTGCGGCCAAGGCGGGCAAACATATTTTCACAGAAAAAGTTATTGCCCCAACGTTAAAAGAAGTTAACGCAATTATCGCAGAAGTTAACGAGAACAAAGTGAAGCTAACGGTCTCCTTGCCTCGTTTAAATGACGGCTATACATTAACTATTCAAGAGATTCTAAGTCAGGAGCTGCTCGGCAAGATTACTTACGTTAGAGTTCGCTTATCCCATAACGGAGCAACGGAAAGCTGGCTTCCTGATCATTTCTTTAGCTTGGAGCAATGTGGAGGCGGAGCTTTGATTGATCTTGGCTGTCATCCCATGTATTTGGCGAAGCTTTTCTTAGATCAAGATGTGACTGGGGTTAGTGCTAATTTTGGGTATGTAACCGGTAAAGAAGTGGAAGATAATGCTGTAGTGACATTATTTACGGATTCAGGAGCAATTGGTGTGATGGAGGCTGGTTTCGTGAATAGTCATTCGCCGTTTACTATCGAGGTGCATGGAACTGAAGGAACGCTGCTTTACGGAACACCAGAGAATAAGCTTCTTCTTAGAACGAACAAATCCACGGATAAAGAAGAAGGCTGGAAAGAAGTAGCCCTGCAAAGCAATCGTGAAAGCGCCTTCCATCAATGGGTTGATCATATTCAAAATAATACACTCGCCACTCACAATGTTGAAATGGCAGTTGAGCTTACCAGATTAATGGAGGCGGCGAACCGCTCGGCTAAAGAAGGCTGTGTAATTCCGATTGGGAGGACTTAACGTTGAGCAGCTTTCCCTATGAGATGATGTTTGAGAAGCAGGACATGCTTGAAAGATTGGATATCACGATTCTATGGGGACATTACGAGATTACAGTGTTTAGATTTCATTTGACATCTTTTCCACCGGGCAGAGTAGTCGAGTTCCATAATCATTCTGAATTTGAGTTTCATTTCATTCCGCGCGGGAAGGGAGAAGTCATTCTTGGGGATCAAAAGTATCCTCTGTCAGAGGGAATGTTCTATCTAACCGGACCAGGTGTCATGCATCGTCAAGAGGCAGCCGCAGATGAATCCATGGAAGAGCTATGCCTGCATGTTGACATCAAGAAGAGGATCCGGGATGATGCTGATCTTTGGGAGGTTGCGGAAGCTGAGACCTGTGTGGAGAAGCTGAAGTGTTTACCCTTGGTCCCAGCACAAGATTATCACGGGGCTATGAAGTGTTTTCGAGAAGCGTACGAAGCATGCGATGGGAAGTTGACCGGATATTATACTTCAATTAAGCATCTCGTGATTAGTATTTTATTAAAGGCCGTTAGAGCGTATGATTCAGGCGGGATCCGCACGGAGGCGCCGGTTAGAGATATGCTGACTTACCGGTATCAATACGCAATGCAATATATGGAAGCGAATTATTCAGGAACGGTTACCTTAGAAAATGTTGCGGAAAAGCTGAATATTAGTTCAAGGCAGCTGCAGCGGGTGTTTAAGCAAGTAAATGCAGAACAATCATTCAGTAGGGCGCTTGAGGACATCCGATTGCAAGCGGTCTGCCGCAAGCTTGAAGAAAGCAATTATCCGATAGAACAAATCGCACAGTCGGAAGGGTTTACCAATGCTACCTATTTGCATATTGTCTTCCGCAAGCGGTTAGGCATGACACCGGCAACTTATCGAAACAGCAAACAAATCCATTAGAGGTGAGGGTGAAGGATATGAGTAAGGTTTTTCGTGTAGGGATTATTGGATGTGGTGGTATTGCGAATGGCAAACATCTTCCAAGTTTGAGCAGACAAAGTAAGGTTGAGATCGTGGCTTTTTGTGACATTATTAAAGAACGTGCTGAAGAAGCAGCGGAGAAATACGGAAATAATAAAGCTACTGTCTATACGGATTACACTGAACTATTAAAAGATCAATCCATTGATATTATTCATGTGCTTACGCCTAATGATGTCCATGCGGAAATATCAATCGCTGCACTAGAAGCCGGAAAACATGTGATGTGCGAAAAACCAATGGCTAAGACAGCGGCAGATGCCAAACGAATGGTTGAAGCAGCGAAACGTACAGGCAAGAAGCTGACCATTGGATATGACAACCGATATAGAGAAGACAGCTTATATTTGAAAAAAGCCTGTGAGTCCGGAGAGCTTGGTCATATCTATTTTGCAAAAGCACATGCCATCAGACGGAGAGCCGTACCGACCTGGGGAGTATTTCTTGATGAAGAGAAACAAGGCGGCGGTCCGCTTATCGATATCGGAACTCATGCGCTGGACCTAACCCTTTGGATGATGGATAACTATAAACCTAAAGTCGTGCTGGGCACTAAATATCATGAACTTTCACAAAAAGAAGAAGCCGCCAACGCATGGGGACCGTGGGACCCTAAAAAGTTCACCGTGGAGGACTCAGCCTTTGGAATGGTCGTAATGGAGAATGGCGCAACAATCATGCTGGAAGCGAGCTGGGCTCTGAATTCACTAGACGTACATGAAGCGAAATGCAGCTTAAGTGGGACGGAAGCAGGCGCAGATATGAAGGACGGACTTAGAATTAACGGAGAGAAATTCAGCAAGCTGTACACTAATAAAATTGAGCTTGGGGCAGGCGGCGTTGCCTATTATGAAGGAAAAGCTGAAAGTGCTCCGGATATAGAATTAAGAAAGTGGATTGAAGCGATTGAACAGGATAAGGACCCGGTTGTAACTCCTGAACAGGCTTTTGTTGTTTCGCAAATATTGGAAGCTATTTATGAATCGGCGCAGACCGGCAAGGCTGTGTATCTGGATTAGATTTTGACAACTATAGCGATTTAGAGTAATATCCACTTGTGATTTAATTATAGGGATCTGAGACAAGACTCTCTCTTTACCGGGAGAGTTTTTTTGTTTTTTACTTGTTTAGACTCTGGGTAATAGGGGTGGAAATCGTGGATACTATTGATCGCAATCATGTGCTTATTGTGGAAGATGACGATAATATTAGACGTTTTATATCTATAAATTTAACGAATAACGGGTTTGTGGTTAGTGAAGCTGCTTGTGGAGAAGAAGCCTTGCAGAGCTTTGAGGTGAGCCGTCCAGATGTTCTGGTTCTGGATATCATGTTGCCTGATTCTAATGGGTTCGAAATATGCCGAAAGCTAAGAGAGAAAGACGCTGGGGTCATCATCATTTTCTTAACCGCTCGTGGACAGGATATGGACAAAATCAATGGCCTTGAAATGGGTGCTGACGATTACATTGTTAAACCTTTTAATCCATTAGAATTGGTAGCACGTATTAAAGCGATTTTGCGCCGTACAGAATCAGCTCTCAAGCCGCAAAAAACGATACTTCAAGCTGGACCGATTCGGCTGGATCTGAATGCAAACAAGATGTTTAAGCAGGATGACAGCATTGAATTAACTCCGAAGGAATTTCAGATGATGAAGACCTTTCTGGAGCATCCGGATACAGCACTCTCTAGGAATGAATTAATGAATCTTGTCTGGGGAGAGGATTATATTGGAGATCCTAAGACGGTAGATGTTCATGTGCGTAAGTTAAGAGAGAAAATTGAGGTTGATCCTTCTAATCCGCTTTGGATTGAGACGGTATGGGGGCTCGGATACCGCTTTAGAAAGGATGGTTGAAGAATGGGGATTCAGAAAAGATTAGTAGGAAGCTATTTTGTAGTCATCTGTCTTACTGTGCTCATTCTTGAAATCATTCTTAATGTATCTGTGCGATATTATTATTTTCATAACATAGGGGAAACCCTGATGAATCAAGCAGAGCTATCGGCTTCTTTTTTTCAGCAATACTTTGGGGACCAGGATCTGGAGGAACAATCGGATAGGTTACTGAAGGGTTTTGCGAGTCATTCCGATGCACAGGTACAGATTATTAATGTTGAAGGCCGGCTGTTACAGGATTCAAATGGACTTCAAGGCGATCTTACTATGACTGAGTACATAGATGTGCAAGCAGCAATAAAAGGGCAGCCCGGCAGTTGGAAAGGTGCGGACCCTAACACAGAGGAAGCGATTTACGCGGTATCCTATCCTTTACAAGCGAATGGAAACATCGTGGGGGGAGTCAGATTTATCACGTCCTTAACGGAAACTATACATACAGTTAAACAGATTACGGTTTTACTGATCGGGGTGGGGATCATCGTCATTGGCATTGTCACCTTACTTGGATTATTACTGTCTTGGACCATAACCAGATCCATTAAAGATTTGAAGCAGGCAGCAGACCAGATGACCGAAGGTGATTTTAGCATCAGAGTGCATAAGCGCTATCAAGATGAGCTGGGTTCATTGGCGGATACGTTAAATATGATGGCAAGCCGAATCTCCAAGAGTGAACAGCTTAAGAATGATTTTATCGCTTCCGTATCCCATGAACTGCGAACACCCTTGACCTCGATCAAAGGTTGGGCAATTACCTTAAAGGCGAGTGAGGTGAGTAATCAACCTCTGTTTTATGATGGGCTTGATATTATTGAATCCGAAAGTGACAGGTTAACTAATATGGTGGATGAATTGTTGGATTTCTCCAAGTTGGATAACGGAAGAATCGCCGTTCACTTCACATCTGTGGATCTAACAGAACTACTGCAGCATATCGGCAGACAACTTACCCCTAGAGCGACCCGACAAGGCATCTCACTAGATGTAAAAATAGAAGAACATCTGCCAGTGATTCAAGCTGACGAGAATCGTGTGAAGCAAGTCATGATTAATCTCATTGATAATTCACTCAAATTTACTGGTTCATCAGGTCGAATCTTTATCACCGCTCATACGGTTCCAGGGAAAGTCGTGATTTCTGTAGAGGATACAGGCTCAGGCATCGCTGAGACGGATTTAGAGAATGTGCGGCAAAAATTCTACAAAGGGGATCAACAGGCTTCGGGCAGCGGCTTGGGATTATCCATCTCGGAACAGATCATTAAATTGCATCATGGAGAGCTGCGAATAAGCAGCACTTTAGGCAAAGGAACGATTGTCCAATTTGACTTACCGATAGAATAAGAATTCAAATTTAACTATTTCATAACCACTTTCATCTCTTTCACAGATAAAATACTATATATGCGGACAAGCGAGGAGTCGATGATCCAAATGCCGAGCAAATTCATAAAAATAGGTACCCTGTTGACAACTTTATTTTTGCTCGGAGGATGCGGAGTCCCGGCGACACCCGGAGAGCTGATTAAACCTCCATCATCAGAAGCAAATCTGCAGCGAGACAAAACGAGCCAGGAATTTATTAAGTGGCTTCCAGACAAAGCTCAATTGATAACTCCGATGAAGGGACAAGAAGATAATGCCATCTCCTTTGGCGATATGGATGGAGACGGAATCGACGAAGCTGTAGTTGTGTATGAGTACAGTAAAAACAAAGGATACACTATAAAAGCAATGTTGTTGAGGCAGGAAAATGAAGCTTGGCAGAAGATTTCCGAGGTTGAGGGGTTTGGGTATGGTCTAGATTATGCCGGATTCTTTGATGTTGATGAAGATGGCCATAACGAGCTTGCACTGGGCTGGTCATTGGGTGAGGCTGGGAATGGTCTGGATATTTATACGCTAAGTGAAGATAAACTTAAGCTGTTATCGAAGAAGGCGTATCAGGGCAAATTTGATTTGAGGTAATCATTTAACCTAATCATCCGCAGCGCTTCATTGAGAAAAAAGAAGTAAAAGTGCTCAGCGGATTATTTATAATGCCCATTTTCATGTATATATCCCCTACACAACAAGAAAACTACAGAAATAAAATAGAGGTTGTAAATGCTTATCTCTACCAAAATTGCAAAGCTGGACAGATCCGTACTTTTTCTCACCACCTGCTTAGTTGGCATGGGTACTGTTGCTATTTATGAAGCGACTACGGATACGCGGTTAGACGGTCTTTACATAAGTTATTTGTATTTATTTGCTTTATTTTGCCTACCCATGTTATTCATTGCTTTGGTAGATTATAAGATTCTATTAGGCAGGTTAGCGTATCTCTTTTATGGCGTGGGCATAGGTTTACTAGTACTAGTCAAGCTGGTTGGAGAAAACCTCAATGGTGCCGTGCGTTGGTTAAGTATTGGGAGCTTTCAGCTTCAGCCCTCCGAGCTGGCTAAAATATGTACGGTGCTGCTCATTGCTCATCTATTAGGTACACGAGAGGGCCAGCGGCTGCGGTTTTTTCAAGATTTAGTGCCGGTCGGTTTTGTTTTTTTAATTCCTTTCATTTTAATAATGGATCAGCCCGATTTGGGTACAGCACTCGTATTTGCTGGCATATTACTTAGTATGCTGTGGATTGGTAACATCCGTGCTCTATATATGATTCTGATCCTTGGTGTTGTGATTATTTCGATCGGCACGATACTATGGCTGTATTATGCTAACTTCGACCTGTTATCCAAGATTGTCGAGCCCCATCAATTGTCACGAATCCAAGCTTTTTTGGACCCGCAGAGCGATCCAGATAAGTCTTGGCATGTGAAAAACGCAATGATAGCCATTGGCTCCGGAGGATTATCGGGCAGTGAAGGTATTTTTTTGCGAAAAGGATATATTCCATATGCGTATTCCGATTCGATCTATGTAGTCATCGGGGGAAAATACGGTTTTATAGGTTCATCCGTGCTGCTGATGCTTTATTTGCTGCTCGTGTACCGAATGATCTTTATTGCGCTGGATAGTAGGGACCGTGCGGGTACCTATATTGTCACCGGGTTTATCGCTATGTTCATCTTTCAAGTTTCCGTTAATCTTGGGATGCATATTGGGTTACTGCCCCTAACGGGGATTTCATTGCCTTTTATTAGTTATGGAGGCAGCTCGTTGCTAACTAATATGATAGCGATTGGCATAGTGCTAAGTGTTAAAGTTCATAAGGATGAAAGCGCTGATTGAATAAGCTATTGGAACTGAGTGGAGGAAATTATGTCTAACAAACGCAAGTGGACAACAACCCGTAAAATTCTGACGAGCATTGGTCTTGTCTTAGGCGCAACTATTATAGGGATTGGAGTATATGCAGGGTATTTATACAAAAAGACGGATGATGCGATACAGCGTATGGCAGCTCCAGTCACCGTACAACCCACTGCTGCTCCAGAGGAAAAAAAGGAGGCGGTATCGGTTGAACCTATGATTTTTCTGCTTGCCGGGGTAGATAGCCGGGACGGTGGCGGTGGAGTAATGAATACTGATGTTCTGATGCTTGTCAGCTTCAATCCGGACACGAAATCGACGAGTTTCTTATCTTTACCCAGGGATTTGTTGCTAAAACCTAAATCGTTACCTTCCCGTAAAGCCAATTATTATTATGCTTATCATTACATAAAAGACAAAACAGAGGCTATTCCGAATACAAAAGAGTTTTTCAGCAATTTGCTCGGTCTGCCGATTGATCACATGGTTGTGGTGAATTTTGATGTGTTGCAGGAGACCGTGGATTTGCTTGGCGGACTGACTATAGATGTAGATATGGATATGAAATATACCGATACGGCAGATGGTACACACATCGATTTAAAGAAAGGCTTGCAGAAGCTGGATGGCCAACAAGTTCTTGATTTTGTGCGGTACCGTAAATCGAATCAAGGAACGGCTGAATCCTCCGATTTCCAGCGTAATGATCGGCAGCAGCAAGTAATCAAGCAGATTCTGGATAAGCTAGGAAACTTCCAAGGTGTGTCCCAATGGGGAAATGTATTGGATATCATTGGTGAAAATGTGAAGACGGATATTCCTCAAGCAGATCTGCAGCAGTGGTTATTCAACTTCCCTAAACTTAAACCAGAGCATATTAATTCCTTACATGTGGAATCTCTTTGGAAGAGCCCGTATGTCTATGTGAATAAAGAGGATCTAAAACAAGCACTTACTACTCTGAGTACGGAAGCAGGCGTCAGCTCCGAAAGCTCATTACACTTGGAGAATGTTGGAACGGTGGATTAACATCTATGACCCTGCTCTTAAGAGCAGGTTTTTTTGTTTGTTCTACTATAAATCCCGCTAACCAGTAAAGTAATCCGCCAAGAGGTAGAGGCCTGACTTCCATGCATAGTACCATAAACACAGCGATTATGACGAATCGTATATTGTTTCTGGTTTACTTGAGAGGAGAAGGGAATTTTATGAAATACAGACGGGGTATTATGTTTCTAATCGTACTTACAGGAATGATCTCAATAGCTGCTTTTAATCCGATTATTGGTCCGCTTGCGCGAAATTTGGGGCTGAGTGATTTTCAATCAGGATGTTTAGTATCGGTGGCGGGGTTATGTTGGCTGCTCGGAGGATATTTCTGGGAAAAACAAACGTTTATGAGCCGAAAGTGGCTGCTTGCTTCGATTATGTTCGTCTATATGGCCACACTCATCATTTTTGCACTATTGGCTGATTATGCAGTAAATGCACAGAGTAAAGAGAGTCTGTTTTGGAGTTTCTTTTTACTTCGCGCAATCGCTGGCTTTTTCTTTGGAGGAATTCCGGCATTAGCACAAGCTTATGTTATGGGCTGGAGTACAAAAGAAACCCGTACACAAGGAATGGCATTATTTGGTGCGGCCAACGGTCTTGGTTTCGTAGTGGGACCCGCAATGAGTGGAGGAATGGCTTCACTGGGCCTGACCTCACCAATGTACGCGGCCGCTATTTTATTGTTCACCTTGGCTATATTGTTTCTGGTGTTTATTCCTAAAGAAAAGAATATTGAGATTGAGCGGCAGGCGATTTCACTTTCCCCCAATGATCGACGGATACGCCTCTATTTATGGATTGGACTTTTGCTTTCGTTTGCTCTGAATATCGTGCAGGTTACTATCGGATTTTTTGTGCAGGATAGCTTGGGTTACAGTACTCAGCAAGCCACTCAGTTAATTGGAATGGGGCTGGCGATCTCGGGAATAATGGTAGTGCTCTCGCAAATTGTAATCAGTAAGTATCTCAAATGGCATCCTAAAAAAGTGCTGCTCGTGGGACTCTTATTTGTTGCCTTAGGCTTGCTGGGATTGTTATTGTTCATCAGATTTGCGTATGTAGACTTTACATTTTTGGGTATTGGCATCGGCTTTACACTGCTCGGCTACAGTGCGGGTGCTTCAATGGCGGTTCAAGACCATGAGCAAAGAAGCGTTGCTTCCTTTATTGCGGCCCTGCAAGGGGGCGGGTCATTCATAGGGCCAGTTATAGGTACGGCTTTATACATCGTTAATATGGCGCTTCCTTATTCTATCTGCGTACTGCTGATATGTATTGTAGGTCTCGCTAATATGAAGAAAAGAGCGGCGGATCGTGTGGAGAATTGTTAAAGAAGAAAGGCTCCTCTTAGGAGCAGCTTCAGGCTGTCGAGGGTGACTCGACAGCTTTTTTTGTAGCTTTCTGCTGGCAGTGAGTTTATGTAGAAAATAAGGAGAAAGAGTTTTTTACCTCGTATTGAGCTTCCAGTTAATAGTATAATAAGAACTCGTAGGAGTTATTTCAATATGTTGTAGAGAGGTTATCCAGAATAACTGTATACGAATACATACTCATATTTTTTTGAGGAATAAGGAGATGAAGACATGACTGTAAAAACTACAGCGGAACAAATCCGCATTATCGAATACGATTCTTCTTATGCTGGGGCAGTCGCAGAAATGTGGAACCGCAGCAACGAAAGCTGGGGCGGAGGCACCAATCAAAGAACTGAGGACAGTGTGCGCCGTGAGATGGAGATCTCGTCCAATCTTAATGCCTTTCTTGCCGTTGATGGCAAAGAGGTAGTCGGCTTCTGCAGCTTCGCCCACTACCGTCAAGATGAAGGGGCTTTGTATGTCCCGCTATTGAATGTACGCCCCGATTATCACGGATACAAGGTTGGCCGCAATCTGATTCTGAACGCTGTTCGCCAAACAATAGAAGCGGGCTGGCCACGTCTTGATCTGTTCACCTGGGCAGGTAATACGAAAGCCGTACCGATGTATAAGAAATGCGGATTTTTTTGGGAGAAAAATGAAGATTACGTCCATCTGATGAATTTCATTCCAACAGTACTGCAAACGGAAGCACTTGCTCCTTATTTTGAAGAACTGGATTGGTATGCAGACAGTACCCGTGAACTTCCCATCCAGCCAGATGGCCGCCAGGAGCGTGGCTTTGACTTCTTTGATTACACTTGGCAAAAGGGAAAACTCTCCTTGCGGGCGGAATTCGAGAAGACTGGCCGCGGTCTGACCGCTCTTGATACACCAGACTATGAAATCTCTACGGAAATTGATGATCATGATCTTGTGTTTGGTTCGACCTACAAGATTCGCTATCGCATCAAGAATCGTTCGACGTCTGAGCTGGCCATTGAGATCGAAGGCCAGAACGATAAAAATATCCGTTTTGCTCTATCTGCTGCGCGAATACTCGCTCCAGGTGAAACGGTTATCGTGGAAGGTGATTTTGAGCTTGATTCAGTTCGGGAAGAACAGAACGATAAGAAGACACACCCCGTTGTTATGAGCAAGTGGATCATCGGTGGCAAGCGTGCGGAATTCCGCATTGGCGTTGCTCCTAAATTTCCACTCAAAATGAAGATAGCGCTGCCACACCGGGAACTGTATCTGGGTCTTCCTTCGGAACTGTACCTTAATGTGGAGAATAATTTTGCTGCAGAAGCAGAATTTTCTTTTGATTTGCCCGAAGACGAATTCCTCGTATGGGCGGACCGTACAGTAAGCTTCACTGTTCCAGCTAAGAGTAAGGCTTCTATTCAAGTACCTTTTACCCTAAATTCATACGGTCTTTATTCACAGGCTATTGAGGTAACGGCCGTTCCGGTTGGAGAGAAGGCAGTCACCTTCATAAGCAAACTATCCGTTCTAATGAAGGGAACGCATGGCCGCTTTGGCGGGGAAAACGGGGATCAGTGGGTGGCTGTGAATGGCGCTTACTCTATTCATCTTAATAATACCGACAATGGAATGTGGATTGAATATCCCGGCTCGAGCCATAATTTCTGGTTGACCCATCCGAAGTTAGGCAAGCCATTCGCAGAAGAATTCTCTAAGAAACAGGTCAAAGAAGTAAAGATCTATTCTGAAGGGGAGAGCCAGGTTCTCGAATCTCTTTACGAGTCGGAAGAATTCCCGGGTCTTGAGATAAAAAGAGTGGCTAAGCTATTTGCCAACGGAATCGCTGAGTTTTATAGTGAGGTCTGCAATACCAATAGTGATATCCTGGAAGAAGACATGTATCTGTTGACGAATTTCGGCTTTTTCGGTAAACAGCTCATCTTGCCATATCAGGGCCAATACGTGGACATGGGCGATGCTTACTCAGGCGATCCAAGTCTTTGGGACAGTGCACAAATTACGGAGAACTGGTTGTTCTGCAAGGAAGAGAACGTCACATGCGGAATCTGCTGGGATCCTTCGCTAAAATTGCTTCGTCCGGAATACCCGCTTGGGCTGGAGCATAATCTTGGCCGAATCTCCGCTGGAGATGTCGTACGGACAAAAACTATGGTGTTTGCTCTTAACACCTTCCTTAAGTGGTCGGAATTCCGCGCCTTTGCCCTAAAACAGCAGAATTCGGTCATACCGGTGTTGGATGACCATCTTGAGCTAACGCTCGGCGGTGGAAATCCTTTTGCGGCAGGGGCACTTCATGCCGAGCTAATCGAACGAAAGATGACACCGCTTGATGGAAGCCTTGAATTGTATGTACAGGCTGATGGAGAAGAGGAGCGAAGTGTCGCTGAGATGGAGTTGCAAAGAGGACAAAATTTGCACTCCGCTGGTTTTGAACTCTCTACTGAGGATACAGAATCACGAGAACACAACGAATCTGGCCGTAAGGTCCGGGTCGTCTATCGTGGTGAGGATCGCATTCAAGAGCGAACAGGCCTCTGGTTTCCACAAACGGAAACAAGCGTTGTTTGTGGGATAGAAGAAGGACCTGAGGGTCCCATTTACACAGTGAGCAACGGAGTTCTATCTATTGCAGCTGCTCCTGATTTCGGCAGCGTTGTGCATTCCTTGAAGCACCAAGGAGAAGAGTGGCTGGACAGCACCTTTCCGAAAGCTGAACCACGTTCCTGGTGGAATCCTTGGCATGGTGGACTCGGTGTGGGTATTTCTGGCATAGGCGGATTTAGCCGGTTGCAGGAGCCAAGAAGCGCAGCTTGGACGGAGCAGATGGATGATCACGGCAACGTCTGGAAGGGATTGAGACTGACCACTTCGATGGAGAAGCAGGAAGCAAACCGGGGGATCACGATCAATCAGCATTACCTCATGCTGCCCGGAGTTCCTGTGCTCTGTGTGTTGATTTCAGTAACCAATGAAAGTGGAATGACGCTGCCGCATTATTCGCTATCCGAGGATAGTTACTTTAAGCCTTCACCAATCTATTCGGAAGGCTGGATGGAGCTCCCAGAGGAAGGCAACTTCCCTATCGGGAAGGTCGAAGCCCATCTGGAATCCAAGGGGCTTATCCGAATCGGTGCAACTTCGCGTAAAGACATGCTGCATGTGGTGCATAGTTATCCTAATCAGAGAGCTATGTCTTACGTGAACAATAAGGTATTCACATATGGTGTGAATCACCATCTACTACTACTGAACGGAGAAACCGCTTGGACACAGCCGACCTTCATGATCATGGGAGAGCTCATTCTGGATCCAGAGGCAGTTCGTAATCTTATGAAGGTGACCTTTGCTAGTGCTTCTGACAAAAAGGAGACTATAAATGCCAATCATTGATATTCACATTCATCTGTCGGACATCGATAGCTTTCATCAGACAGCACTGGACCTCTCCAAAGTTGATTACACAGCTGCTGGGCTCAAAGCGGAGTTTGACAAGAACGACGTTGTTCTAGGCATTGGTATGGGGGTCACGGAGCAGACGAAGGGAGCCTTCCCTGACTCTGCCTCTCCCAATCCGATGGGTCTCGACTTGGAAGCCAGTGTGCCGCCATTCTTAATGGAATGCGTGGGCATTAATCCGAATATGCTCGGAGGAAAGGATGCTTTGGATGAGCTGGACCGAATTGAGGCACGGCTGCAAGCTCCTGAGGTAGCTGGTATTAAGCTCTATGCCGGGTACTATCATCATTACGTTTATGACAAAATCTACTCGCCGATCTATGAGCTGGCCGCCAAGTACGGCACGCCTGTGGTTATTCATACCGGTGATACGTATTCGATGAATGGATTGCTTAAGTATGCGCATCCGCTTACCGTGGACGAACTGGCGTTCCAACGGCGCGACGTGAACTTTATGATCTGCCATCTAGGCGATCCCTGGGTGATGGATGCTGCCGAAGTGGTCGCCAAGAATCCGAACGTCTATGCCGATTTGTCTGGTCTCGTTGTTGGTGATCGGCCTCATTTTGAGCGGTTCATGAATGAACCCCTGTTTATGGATCATTTTCGCCGGGCGTTGGTGTACTCTGATCACTATGAAAAAATGTTGTTCGGTACCGATTGGCCACTCGCGCCTATTGACCTGTATGCGGAGTTCGTCCGCCGGCTTGTGCCTGAGCAGCACCACGAAAAAGTATTTTATGAGAATGCCTTTGCATTATTCCCACGCATCCAGCAAAGAATTGCAGCGCTCTGAGCGGAGCGGGACAGTATATCTGAAGCGCAGGAAAATAATATAATTACGAACAAGCCATCCTTAGTTAGTACTAAAGGATGGCTTGTTTTTACATTTGTATGATGACCATGCCTATTTTTAGATTGAGTTTCCAAATTTTAATCTTCCTTTTCTTTACTTAACAGATCAGCTAGCTCAACCGAATTCTTATTTCTTAAATCCAGCATCTTTTCGCTATTGCTAGCTTTAATCAGGAAACCATCTTTCGTTTTAAAATCCATATAAAGGCTGAATCCGGCCACCTTTGAATTAGCGTAAGTAACAGTCATTCGATAAGTCGGTTCACCCACATCAACAGACCCGCGTACTTTTTTTACAGTTCTTATAGCATCTTCGAAGATTTGAAGGCTTTCACGGTCAGTATAAGTAATTTCTGTTGTTTCGGATGCAAGATTGACACTTACGATCTTTTGCGTGGGTCTGACTAATACAAATAATAAAATTAGTAAAATTATCAGTGAAAATGATAGAATACTAAATTTTTTCATAACCTACCTCCTTACTTAAGAATAATGCAGACCAATCACTTAGTTTCCAAAATAGTTATAAATTTCAGCTGAGTGTGCGTTGGTTATCATTGTTGGAATCTTATAAAAATTCCTAGGGTTCTATTTATTATTTGCTACTGGACTTGTGAAACCTTTATTAAAATAATAAACGTCTAAGAATGTATACATATTTTAGAAATAATGTGCTTGCTTTTTAATTACACGTTTGTATAATGAATGTATTACACAAATGTATAACAAGGAGAAATATGGATGAATAACAAAATCAAACGCTTGCCAGATGCTGAACTGGAAATTATGCTGGTGATTTGGAGAGCCGAGAGTTGGGTTAGCTCCTCTTATATTTTGAATCAACTGGGGGATAAACGTAAGTGGGCGCTTGCTACTTTGATGACAGTGCTGTCACGGCTGGTTGAAAAGGGCTTTCTATCTTGCGAAAAAGAAGGGCGGAGCAACCGTTATCTCGCTGCAATTTCTGAGACAGATTATAAAGAGAGCGAAGGGAAGTCTACACTTGAAAAGCTGTTTGGCAACTCTGTGCAGGATATGGTGATGTCCTTATACAACGGGAAGGCGATTGATAAAAGCGATCTTGCTGAGTTGCGGGAACTGCTCGATAGAGTAGATAAGGAGGAATCCTGATGATAACAGGTCTTTTTACAGATTTTCTGGTTATTTCTGTGACCCTTAGTTTAGTTATTATCGGCTTAATCACATTAACTCCCTTGTTAAGAAAACATTATTCGGCTAAGTTGAGCTATTGGATATGGTTGATCCTAACCTTGCGATTATTGTTGCCATTCAACTTTTCCTTTACCAATCCTCCTGTGGCGATTCAGCTACCCGAAGGTCAGGCCATAGCAACTGTCTTTCAAAGCTCAGTGTCCCAGAATTTGCAGGCGGATACGCCAGTAATCTCTCAGCCGGTCCAGACAGGGGATGTAAGCCATATCCCTTCTATAATTAATATTTTAGCTTACATCTGGGTTACTGGCGCTGTGCTTTTTTTAGGGTATCATTTGCTGAGTTATTTCTTTTTCAGGAAACAGGTGTTACGTTGGAGCAGCCCTCTTCAGAGAGAGGATATGTTCGCCAAGCTCAAACAAGTCGCTAAAGAAATGCATGTAACAACCACCATTGCGGTTCTGATAAGCAGTAAAGTTCCGAATCCGATGCTAATGGGTTTTTACAAGCCAACACTATTCTTGCCGCATGATCAATATAGTGACGAAGAGCTGGAGTTTATCTTAAAACATGAGCTGGTCCATTACAAAAGGCATGACATCATATATAAGCTACTGCTACTGATTGTGCAGGCACTGCATTGGTTTAATCCATTGGTCTGGTTCATGGCACGCGAAGCTGTCCGCGAAATTGAAATTTATTGTGATGACACCGTTGTACGTAAGCAAAATGCGGCATATCGAAAGAAATACTGCGAAGCCATTTTATCGGTTATGCAAAGTAATGCTACACGGCATGTAGCTTTATCAACGAATTTTGCAGGAGGAAAACACTCGATGAAGCAGAGATTTGGCAGTATTTTAAATATGAAAGAAAAACGAAATGGAGTAGGCGCATTTCTTGCGGTCTTAATGGTGGTTAGTGTAACAGCAGTGCTAGCAGCCTGTACCAACCTAACCGGCCAATCTACAGATACGGTGGCGCTCAAACCAGGTACTATTTATTCCTACAGCTCTAGTGGCGAACAAGTTGTTGTGCATGACGCTGGGAATGCGTATTCCATGGACGAGGATGGTAATGTCTCTGTCTCCTATCGGAAAGGGGAGATCCAAGCGCAAACGCCTTTAAAACTTGATACGACTGGAACAGAAATGGGGATGGGGAGAGCGGATACCGGATTTTATATCTCCGAGGACAAAACTGCAATTGTATATGGATTTGCGGATGGTAAAGAATCCCCTCTACATGTATTAATCAGTGATGACATGGGGAAATCGTGGAATAACTACAACATTGCAGGTGCAAAGGGTTATGACGCCAAGTTCATCGGGTTTACTGACAAACAAAATGGATGGATCGTCTCCGGAGGTTCTGCAGGCGTGGGACGCTCATTAAATTATGTATACCAGACCTCTGACGGCGGGAAGACATGGACGGAGCTTGGAAATCCTAACGATTTATACGCGGAAAGTTTAGCCGGGGCAGGGTTTTCTAACAAGGATATCGGATTCTTAGGGTTCAGATATTATGAAGATAATGGGCCTGTTATTTATTGGACCAAAGATAAGGGACAGTCATGGGAAAAACTCGTGGTATCCCTTCCGGAAACCTTTAATGAATATCAAAAAACGCCGCTTTCACCTATTTTTATTGGAAAAGAAGGATTGTATCCTATTCTGCTCAGCAAAGAGGGCAACACTGTAGGTACCATCTATCTGTCGAGTAAGGACAACGGCCTGAAGTGGACGTATGATCCCGCATATGATCAAATGGGCGATTCTAAATAGGAGCAAGTGGAGCAGGGGGTGATCTACAAAGATCTCGCCCCTTTTTTATACGGAGAGCGGACGAATTTAATATGTAGCGGCTTTTAATTGTATTTCGTACAGCTATTTTCGCTCGAAAAACTCGCTCATGAAGATAGTTGTATTTTGTACAGCTATTTTTTAGTTTTTTGCCGCTAAAGCTGATAACTGTGATTTTTAATTGTATAGAATACAGTTAAAGTGAGAAGTTAGCCTTTTACAGACGAAATAAGTGTATAAAGTGCAGTTATCTCATAGGTTGCATAAAGTTACAGCGATAAAATATACGGGGAGAGGATAGCGGAAGCAAGCTGCTGTCAGTGAAGAAAGCAAGCTGCTATCAGTGAGGAAAGCGAGTTGCTGTCAGTGTGGAATGGATGCTCGATCGTAATTCGGCTGGACATTGGAAAATTCTATGGATTTTTCTCCGAGGGTTGCCCAAAGAAGACATTAAAGTCGGATAGCTACGATTTATGATTATCTGCTTAAACAAACCGCTACAAACCAAAAACACCAGGCAGAGCTTCTCCATTAATCGGATAATCCATGCCTGGTTGTCTTTTTACTATTTTTATAATAACGAGACTTTATTTGAATCTATCATAATCTGCTTTCGTACGACGCCTCGTCACCGATAAAAGAGGAATAAATTACTTTTTCCAGCCTCCACCGCTATGTGAGGAGGACTCTACATAGTCTACGTTGATTTTGCCAGTGCTTGTTCCTACCTCAGTGTTGAAATTATATTGTCGCAGGTTCCAATCCTCGAAGGTTCCCTGCCAGTCATTATCTACGATGAAGGTGTAACGTGTTGTGGCGGAATTAGTGCCTCGAATATGAGAGCAGACTGCTCGTGATCCGTAAATACCCATTTTATAACCTTTGGAATTTTTAGTACTGCTGTCTAGCACTGATTTTATGCCTTGAAAATAAGGTACTATATTGTTTGTGATTTCGGTAGAGGTCATATCGCGGTCTATCGCAAAATAAATCGGAGTGCTGCTGGTTTGTCCCAAATCACTTGCTAATCCTACAGCCGTTTCAGCATCCTTAACCCCATTGGCTTTCGTAAAATGATCGAGCGATTTGCTGATTTGATAAAGGGATATGATATATAATCCCCCATCTGAAATCCGTGTAATCTCAGCTGAGGTGAGACCATCCTGGTATCCTTCGACGCGATTCAAATATCGGCAAACGAATGTGAATTTATTATTTTTAAGTGTAGTTAATCTTGCTGCTGTTACATTTGTAGCTGTATCACAACCTAAAGCCATTGTAATTGCCTTCTTTCAATTTTTTTGTTTAAGGTTTGGCGCCAACCTCCCTATCAATTTATGAGAAAACTTTCACAGATTCTTGGGGGAACAACGAAATGAGAGAAAAAGAGGCAGATTGAGAGGAATAATAGAAGGAGAGACTTTGAACTTAGAATTTACCATTATTGTTAACTTATAGGAACCTTTGGAATTAAACTGCGTCTATACCCTATGAAGAATTTATGATTTTCTAACATGGAGGTTGATCAAGATATGGATAAAAGATGGTTGCTAGCTCCAATACTTGTTGCATCATTGCTTGCTGCTCCAGTTGCGAATGCGGCATTGCCCGCTTACTTCACTTTCATTATGGATGGAGGCGGGAAAGGTACGAGCGCTGCACTAGTAAAGGATGGGATTACTTATGTTTCAGCCAGTCACTGGGAAGCGGCAGGACTTAAGGTTGTATGGGATAAATCGCATCAAAGAGCGGAGTTTACTGGATGGGGAAAAAAGATAGCCGTTCGTATTGGAAGTAAACAGGGGGTCCTTGATGGTAAATTGGTAAGTGTAGAAGGTGTTCCTTTTGAAATTAATGGTCAACTCTATGTACCTGCCCGTTTTCTTGTAAATTCATTAGGAGGAACAACGGTCAGCTGGGATGCGACGAAGAGGATATATACAGCAACTGGGCTATTGAACTATGCTAGTGCCAGCGCACAATTTGCTGGATCTACTTATACAGTGGATAAAAAAACAGGGGGTTTATATCTAACAGATTCCGCAGGACAAACTCGCTTGCTAACGAACCTTGGTTCGCAGTTATTCGATGCTGTTCAGTTCGATTTTCAGAAGACGCCGAAAGGCCTAATCTATCTGACCGTAACAGATGTTTACGGAGAACCACATATCAATAATAAATGGTATACGATGATTATTAAGGATGGAATGGTCATTCGCCACGCAAGTGTAGGATACCATCTTCGTTATGGTGACAATGTGAAAATAGCTGGCGATCAGCTCCTGCTTACCGATGGGAAAATATTACGATTAATTGAAGATGGAACAGGGAACGTAACGGAGACGATTAATCTGAACACCCTAGGTGGTAATTCGGATAATTATTTAGTGGAGGGAATGGACGAGGATTTTCTGCTGATTCGGTCCAATCAGCAAGGTTTCCTCATGATGATAGATCGTAAAACAGGTGCCAAAACATTGTTGTACAAGGCACTTCTTGACGTAGAGCAGCAAAAATATGCCGAAACAAACGACCTTCCTTTTTTTGGAGACAATCTGAAATTCCTGAAAAGAGAAGGGGATGCCCTGCTTTTTAATAATGAATATGCAAAAGACGGTAAGGTTTATAAGTTAATGCTGGACGGTTCATAATGGGGAGGCTGAGCGTTATCTCCGCAGGTTATCATAGTAAGATTTGATCCCAAGGTTTAAGAACCTTGGTTTTTTTGCTAACTAGAATAATATAAGATCATGCTTAAACGGGTCAATAATTGTCCTGGATTATAATATACATGGGGTTTGTCTGCGTTAAACGTGATAGAATCACCAGATTTTAATAGATATTCATTTTCATCGACACGCAAAGACAATTCACCATCAAATACAGTGATTAATTCTTCAGTTCCTTCCATATGTGGATTGGCATCAAGGTATCCACCTTTGTCTATCTCAACTGTATAACCCTCAAATCGTTTGCTTTCATCAAATGGGAAAGAGGGGTACACCCGATATTTTCCGTTGTCTTCAAGCAGTGGTTGAATTTCATTTCTTAATACGACTCTTGTGTCAGGCTTTGGGTAATCTATCAGCGCAGAAAATGAAGTTTTTAATCCATTGGCGATCTTCCAAATGGTTGTAATGGTAGGTGCCGATTCGCCTCTTTCGATTTGACCAATCATTGTTTTGCTTACTCCTGTTAATTCAGCCACCTTTTCCAGGCTTAAATCTTTACTTCTTCTAATCTTTTTTATATTCTCCGCAATGATTTGATTTATCTCTTCCACGGTAATTCTCCTATCCCTATTTACTTTATAACGACCAGGATATACAATAAAACGCACATAAGGACGTTATAGCGTCTGATAAATACATTATAACATACAACGAGGTGTAATTCAGTGATTGTTTCTTTGTTTTTATATGCATTTGTGGCTAGCTTTACTCCGGGACCTAATAACATTATGGCAATGACTTTTGCAAACCAGTTTGGTTTACGAAAAACAATGAGATTTTGTTTAGGAGTGGGCACAGGTTTTTTCGTGATCATATTGTTATGTTGCTATTTTAATATACTTCTGATCAATTTTATCCCTAAGATTGAATCTAGTATGGCTGTGATAGGCGGAGTCTACATGTTTTATTTAGCATTTAAAATTATTACAAGTAAACATCAAGAAAGTGATGGAAGTGGCGATAAACACAACAGTTTTATTGCGGGTATGCTTTTACAATTTATTAATCCTAAAGGGATATTATATGGAATCACAGTTACATCTACATTTATTCTTACCTCTCATTCTTCCTATTTTAGCTTATTGATTTACTCTATAGTCTTAGCATTCATCGGTTTTATGGGCACTTTTAGTTGGTGTTTATGTGGTTCTCTTTTCAAAAAAATGATATCTAAATATAGAAGTCAATTTAATATACTGATGGGATTGTTGTTAGTGTATTGTGGAGTTTCGATAGTGATAGGATGAATGAATGGAGCCCCATGTCAATAACGCCATAACATTGAACCGGCTTGATAACCTGACCCCAATGTCCAAAATAATAAGTTGTCGCCACGTTTGATCAAACCATGTTCAATAGCACAATATAAGGCCAGAAAGGGACTGCTTGTGCCTGTATAGCCATATTCGTCGGCTACATAAATAATTTTATGTTGATCCAGGTTCAGCTTAGCTTGAAGTAATTTAATATTAGCCAATGTAAATTGTGAAAAACAAAAAACTTGTATATCCTCGAATGTTAGGTGATGTTTGTTCAATAATTCAACAATAGATGCTTCTGCAAATCGTACACTGTCTATTCCGCTGAATCTCCCCCAGTGTAAGTAGCGGTGTTCAGCCCCATCACGCAAAGACTTAGCCAATCCTTGAGCGGGGTACACAATTTCTTCTGTAAAACGGCTGTCCGAAAGATACCTTACGTCAATTAATCCACTCTCTGAATGATCTTTTTCTAAAATGAGGGCTACGGCGGCATCGCCAAAAATTGAATATGTTATTGGATGTGAAGGATCAGCCCATAAATTTAAAAAATCCGAACCGATAACCAACGCTCTATCTCTATCAGGATCATCGTATAAAGTACGAGCAGCCTGTTCAACCGCAATAAACATTCCTATACAATTACCATTTAAGTCATAGCAAAGCGTATCATCTTTACCTTTGATAGCTTTGTGAATAAGCAATGAATTCGTAGGTGATAAATATTCCGGAGTTGAGCTGGAAAAAAGAATCAGGTCTATATCTGCAGAATTCAATGATACAGCATCAATTGCCTGTTGAGCGGCATTAATCGCCATCGTCAACGAGTTCTCCTTCGTTCCTTCAATAACATGGCGGTTTTTTCTGCCTGTCTTTTTAAGAATCCGCTTAATATCTATACCTTGCTTTTGAAAATGGTCAATAAAATATTGGTTGTTAATCACTCTTTCAGGACAATAAATGGAGACTTGTTTTATCGAGATACCTTCTAACATAGCATGATCACTCCTTGTAATAATTTTGCAATCACATTACATTAAGTAATCTAAAAGTATCTATTTACCTAACAAAGCCTGCTTATTTCTATAAGCTTGTTTGTCCAAATCTTATTTGATGTTATACTTTATGATCTTAACAAAGCATAACATTAATTAGTAAAAAATTCTATAAATTACTATAAATGTAACTATATCGACGCATCTAAAATATCCACTAAGATTAAGTCCACAGCAACCATGTTGCGAGTGGACTTTTTTGCTTTTTATATTTTTGAATTAGAGATGAATAAATCAGGGGTACTTTACAAAAACTTTATTCGATTAAGTCACTACTTTGCCAAATCAGGAGGGGTTCTAATTAAACCATTTATCGTAATAGTAGCGCTATTACTCGTTACTGCTTGTTCGGGTAATAACTCGGCCAACAACCAAATGACAACTCAACAAACGAAGGTTGACAATCATGCTCGTAAAACTACCTCAAGTTCAACTTTAACGCAAGCATCTTCCATTTCCACGGAGAATGCAGGGAATACAACAATTAAGACTAAACAAGTTCCTGGCGATGTAACGAAATGGCTGGATGGGTTCATCCGTACCAATCCACCTACAGGAAGCACAACAGATCAAACAACGTATCCGCAGCAGTCGGCGAAACCACAATATTCTGCAAATCCGCAACATTCTGCTGTCCCACAGAAGTCTGCAAATCCACAACCATCCACCAATACATCCCAATCGGTACAGCAAGTATTGGATTTGGTGAATAAAGAAAGAACGAATGCAGGCTTGAAGCCTCTTAGCTTAAATAGCGAACTTTCGAAAATGGCTTTGGCTAAAGCGCAGGATATGTATGACAATAACTATTTTGACCATCAGTCTCCTACGTATGGATCTCCGTTTGATATGATGAAAGCATTCGGGATCTCATACAATTCAGCAGGGGAAAATATCGCCAAAGGTCAGTCGAGCGCAGAAGAAGTAATGAACCAATGGATGAACAGTCCTGGTCATCGTGCCAACATCCTAAATAGCAGCTTCACAGAAATTGGAATAGGTTACTATAACAGCGAGTGGGTTCAAGAATTTATTGGTTAGAGCGAGTAACGTAATAAACTTAACAGGGGTGTCCTAATAAGCTAAAGGTGGCTGTTGGGCATCCCTACTTTGCTTCGTTTGATCCAATAACAATTGCACAGAGCAAGCCCATCGGACACAGCTGACCTTAAACGCGTCATTGGTCCATATTTTGCATCCTAGCGGACTGTATAGCAGCTATTCCCACAAAAAACACTCAATATGAGTCTTTTTTATGAGATGGTGTCAGTGGAGTCCTAAACTCTGCTCTATAGGCCAAAAAATTGCAAATAACGTCCTCTGGGTCCGGAAATCTCAGAATCTTCAATCGTGATGGCAAGCAATTATGTAGAGTAATACTTTTCCTGGCAGGCTGGATCCAAGAAAAGAAGAAGCTGAAGTCTGCGAAATGATATAGGGGAATTGAATCCGTTTAGAACGGGTTATTTTTTGTGTTGATTTATATGATAACGAATAAAAGTGACCAATAGAATCAGAAGAAACGGCAGGATGTAGGCTAGGTTAGTGATCAAGGGCCATGTAGTATTCACGATTTCCTCAAGCTCAGACTCCTGTGTGTAAGTCGTTACAGATAACAGCAGGCAGACAAAAGCAAGTGGGAAAACAATTAAACGTTCATCCTTCAATCTCAGAAGCTCCTTTAGTACTTTAATAAGAATAAGCAGCAGGATAGAAGCCTTGAAATAGAACCCGATAATGAGTGAAAAACCAATCACGGATTCGATTCTTTCAATGGTTTCCTGAAAATAAATGAGTCTCGCCAACTGATATAATGAATATTTCAAGCTGCCGGACAGTGGTCCCAATACCATAATACTGCTAATGACAGAAGCAATTAACGTCAGGGCATTGATGATGAGTGCAAGATACATCTGTTTTCCCAGTTTAGAATTGTCTTCTTTACGTACGAACGGTAAAATCATCGAAAAAACGATAAGCTCGGAATAGGGAAAGCCATAGACTACATATGCAGCACTTAGGATAGGCCTAAATCCATCAGGCATGATGGGCAGTAGGTACTCGGGATGATACAACCCTGCTACGAGTATCCAGACTAAGATGATAAATCCGAACATTAGTGACATTAGGACGGCTGCCATGCGGGCAATCACTTCAATTCCAGCTAGAGCTGTCATCGCAATCGTAATAAAAAACATGGTATTTACTGCGTAAGTGGGCGTTTCTTTTAACATCGTACTTTTGAAAAAGGTTCCGATCTCAATTACAATTCCTGCGACATTCCAAAACAGTACACAAGTGAAAGGAATCAGGAGGACGAGGGTCAGTCCGTTTCCAAGTACGGAGCGGCTTTGTTCCACAAGCGAAAGATCTGGCGCTCGTCGGTTCAAATATAGAATACCGGAAAGCAGAGCAATTCCTATGGCCGAGGCGATTAAGAGGGATATCCAGGCTCCGTTGCCGGCAAAGTTAGTTAGTGACGCAGGGACGATAACGATTGAGGAACCGGTCATAAAGAAGAGAAACAGCATGGACATTTGGATCGAACTAACACGTTCTTGCTTATTCATACGTTCCTCCTCATTCTTTAAGCTTATGAAATGGCAGGGTTGATCCAATGGACGATGTGCTCAGCTGGAGCCGTGAATAAATTGAAGATGGAATCTAAATTGGGCCATGGCTTAGCTGCAATAAAGATAAATCCGAGATAAAGTACGGGTAGTAATAATACTCCATAAACTACTCGATCGCGGATGGAGGCTTGTCTAAACCTTGGGATGTCATGGGCTAGCATAGCGGAAGCTAATAAGAGAATGCAGATTATTTTTCCCACCATAGCTACTTCTCCTTTGTTCCAAATATTGTGCCTGAGTTCATTCCAGTGCTTAACACTTTGACATCAACGTTGATATCGAACTGAGTCTGGGCGAATGTATCCTTCCATTGAGGCTCTAGTTGTTTCCACAGCTGCGGATTTTTCCGGTAAATCTGATTGCCAATTCCGAGTGCGTCGATCTTTTTTGTTTTCAAAAACTTGGTTGCGTGCTCAACCTGTTGTTCAACCTGAGTTATGATACGCTGCTCAAAAAGCTTCATGTCCTTATTGTTTTTTAAATGTGAGCAACGTAATTCTCCGATCATCCCTTCAATAGCAATGCTTACACCGACGGACACAGAACCGTTTTTTACGATTGGAGTAAGCGTACTGTTGAAGGTAAGCACTTCAAGCGTTTCTTTTTTTCGCAGCGGTACTTCGGTCTCATCCGGGCAAGGAAATTCTAGTACTCCATAGATATATCTATCCGTCAGCATCATGAATGCTTCTGTATCCTTCTCCTTTAGAATGTCAATCATTTTACCGTCATGAATTACAGCCAGCCCAGATATCAAGGGTTTATGATCCAAACTGGTCTTATGCAGGTAAGGGATGATGGAAGTATTGGAGGGGCTACACATTTGTATAGCCAGCTCATAGAGAGGAATCTTGGAAGTTTTTGCGGCATATAGAGCACCGCTCGTCTCCATTCTCTTATACTGTTGACCAATGGTCTGCTCGATAAACGGGTTGATATCTAAAAATGGTGCCGCAGATTGCTCAGCGATGAGAGGAAGAACGGTACCACGCGGTTCTTGATCCCTGGAGAAAAAATCAAGTACCTCCCGGATGTTCGAGGTTCTGGCTAGTTGCTCCCCGATTAATATGACACGCATATGATCCCATTTGGCTTTTCGACCAAATTTTGCCGGGATCTCCCTTATTGCTTCAAAAAAGGTTTCTCCACTCGTAACAATATTAATTCCCTTGGACGCTGGATCCCCTGCTTGTCCCATTTCTATTTTGGTGGAAGGATTATAGAAATGTGTCGTAATCACAATCCGATTGTCTTCGCTTTGGTCAATGGCGACCGCCTGCACATACCCATACTCGTCCAATTCTTTATTATCCCAGCATCCGCTAGTTAGAGTGAGTACAAGAAGGGAAATTAGTATGGTAGTAAGCCGCTTCACTATATCTACTTCCTTCCTGAAGTCTTTTTATATAAGTGTCGATTTCGTGGTGAATGAAGCAGCAGTCTTCTCGGAAGCAGAAAAATAGAATCACGTACTCTTTTAAGATCTAGCGGAGCTAACGAGTCTAAATACGGTTCTCCTAAAGAGCGCAAGGTAGCCAGATGGAGATAAATTAGAATAAAACCGACCATGATGCCAAGTCCTCCGAATGTTGCCGCGAGAATCATTAAGGGAAACCGTAAAATCCGCAGCGCAATTGCCATATTGTATTGAGGTAGCGCAAATGAGGCAATGCCTGTCAAAGCGACGACAATGACCATGACCGGAGAGGCAATCTGCGATTGAATAGCAGCTTGTCCAATGACCAATGCCCCAACGATACTGACGGCCGACCCAATCGGTCTGGGTAAGCGTATGCCCGCCTCTCTCAATAGCTCAAAGAAAAACTCCATGATCAAAGCTTCAACCATAGCCGGAAAGGGGATTCCTTCGCGTGTGTTTAGAATGGCAAGCAGCAGAACCGTGGGAATTAGTTCGGAATGGAAGTTGGATAAGGCAATATAGGTACTGGGTAACAGCAGGGCGATGATGAAGGCAGCGACCCTAATCATTCTTATCAATGATGAAAAAATGGTCCGGTAGTAATAATCTTCGCTATTCGTAAAAAACTCCATGAAATTCCCGGGACAGATCAGAATGGAAGGACTTCCGTTAACCATAGCAATAATCTTTCCGTCTAGCAGTGCTGTTATAGCTGTATCCGGTCGTTCTGTATAGCGGACTTGTGGAAATGGTGAGTAGAGCGAATCACCGATCCACTCTTCGAGATAGGAGACGTCAAGAATTTCTTCCTGATCAATACTTGCTATCCGTTGTTTGAATTGATTTAATGTTTCTGGTTTGACTACTCCATCCAGATAACCATAGGACAACGTTCTTTGAACCTGCTTACCAGAGGTAAAAAACTCGAACTTAAGATTAGTAGATTTCAGCAAACTACGAATAACACCTACATTACGCTCTAAGCTTTCTATAAAGCTGACGTGGGGACCTTGAACAGTAGGCTCTGAAATGGGCTCAGAGGTTTGGCGCTGTTCTACATCAAAGGCATAATAGGCAACGGCTTTTTGCCAACCTGTAAAGAAAAGGACAACTTTCCCATCAAGAATCCCCTTAATGGCTTGACCGATATTGTCCATTAATTCAAGCAGCGGTGATGAAACACCATTTTTTTCAAAATAGGAGATGACATCTTCAACGGTCACGTCCAAGGTGGGACCCAGCTCATGCGGAACTAAATTCTGCAAGACATCTTTAAAATAATTTGTAGGGTCAGACTTAGTAAGTGTATTGAAATAGACGGATGAGGCTTCATACTTAAGATCCGGGCCATAATGCCATGGAATAACCTTTAGGTCCGAACAATTGGCAAAACAATTATTAATAATCTGTAAGTTGTCTTCGAGAGACGCAGAGATAGCATGGGAAAAAAGATCCTTCATTGAAAGCTCATTTTCGGCTTCGAATTGAGGGTGCACCTTAGGATTAGACGGAGGTGTCTTGGCGTTAAAAAATTTCCGCATGCAATTCTCCTTAAATAAATGAGATGTTAAGTGATTTTTATCTTCTCCCTTATTTAGGAATTTATTCGGAAGGTGGGGATAGATCAAATTTTTCGCAAAAAGAACAATTGGAACTGGCTCAGGGAAGAGATGCGATGTTATAATGAACATAATTTTTTTCAGGAGGTGCTCCTTGTGACTCATTCCATTCGTTTATGGTAATCAGTGGTGCAAGACAAGTGGACTCATTCATTTTTTGAGATAAGGAAATGAGTTTATTTGTGATGTGCCTGTTTCAGTGTGCCTATGCTCATGGAATGAGTTTATTTAAGTTTTTAATCAAAGGAGATGACCTTATGCAAATACAATGGAAAAAAGCCTTCGCCCTTATTTTTAGCGGACAGATTTTCTCGATTCTTACGAGTTCGATGGTTCAATTCGCGGTGATCTGGCACTTAACGGAATCGACAGGGTCAGCGGCAGTTTTGATGATTGCTGGGTTGGCAGCGTTTTTGCCGCAAGCGGTCTTGGGTCCTTTTGTAGGGGTCTGGCTGGACCGTTGGAATCGTAAAATAACGATGATTATTGCTGATAGCGCAATTGCGCTCTTCAGTCTGATATTAGGTATTTATTTCATGTGGGGGGAACCGGGACTTGGCTTTGTGTATGTCATTCTGAGCCTGCGTTCGGCGGCATCAGCCTTTCATGCTCCGGCTTTTCAGGCGGCTGTTCCGTTGATTGCGCCTGAAGAAGAATTGACAAGAGTCGCGGGCTGGCAGCAGATGGTGTTCTCTTTCTCGAATGTAATGGGTCCTGCACTTGGGATAGCGGTTTACTCGGCAACTTCGCTTGGAGCAGTATTGCTACTCGATGTGGCCGGGGCTTTGATTGCGAATCTGATGCTGTTCATGGTGAAGATCCATCAGCCTAAAGTGCAGTCTACAGTTGCGCCGTCTTTCGTTCAAGAATTCCGTTTGGGTTGGAACGCACTCATTCAAGCGAAACCCATTGTGTTGATTACGGGGGCTACTGCGGTGTTTAGTATCGCATTTATGCCATTGGCGACACTGTTTCCTTATATGACATTGTCTCATTTTGGCCGTGGAGGATACAGTGCCAGCCTGGTGGAAGCGGTGTTCAGCATCGGGATGATTTTAGGCGGTCTGCTATTGTCGATGTTCTCATCTAAATGGAGCGACATTAGCTATATGAGCGTAGGTCTGCTAGTCATCGGTCTTACCTGTGTGATCAGTGGTTTGATTGGTCCGAATGCATTTGTGATTTTTGCCATTCTCTCGTTCTTGATGGGCAGTGCGGCACCCTTCTTCAATGGTCCCTTCATGGCGATGATCCAACGTTCTTTTGAACCCGAGATGCTTGGGCGTGTCATTTCACTCGTGACCAGCATTATGATGTTGTCTTCGCCAATAGGGCTGCTGTTGGCAGGACCTGTGGTGGATCGATACGGTGTGCAGCTATGGTTCCTCGGTTCAGGAATTGTGGTGATGCTGACCGCTCTGTTTATTTTCATCCAGTTTCGGCGGCTGGCGTCCGCGATTCCGATGAATTGACTAGGGTAGAAACTTCCCTGTAAAAAAGAGTTTATAGGCCGGTCCGAGAGGATCGGCTTTTTGGCGGTTCTTCATATTTTTTCAAATTATAATATGATAGAATTACGTTCACTTGGAGGGATACATAATATGAATCTTCACATTGCAATCTGTGACGATCAGAGGCAAGATGCCTCGCGATTGGAAGAATTACTCATGAAGCAGATAACTAGCCTGCAAGGGATGACTGCCTCTATTGAGATTTTTGAATCAGGCCAAACCCTGCTTCAGGCAATGACGACTACCGCATACGATATAGTTTATCTGGATATGGAGATGCCCGAGTATAACGGTATAGAAGTCGCAGAGAAGATACGGCTCAAAGATGCCAGGGTATTAATTATCTATGTCACCAGCCATACAAGTTATATGAGAAGAAGCTTTGCGGTTCATCCCTTTCGCTATTTACTGAAACCCATTGATGAACATGAACTGCAGACCGCCACAGTCAAAGCCATTCAGCAATGCATGCAAAGAAACAACGTGCTGTCATTCTCAATCCATCATATGAGCTATAATTTAAGGGTAGATGATATTATGTATATCACGGTAGAACGAGGCAAAAAATTGGTCCTTTGTACTGAACAAGGGACTTACTCGTATTATGGCAAACTGAGAGAGTTGGAAGGACAGCTGGGATCACATGATTTTTGTCGCGTACATACGGGATTCCTAGTAAATTGGCTGTATGTTCGTTCTTTAAGCAAAGAACTTATTCAGCTGAAGAACGGGGTGGAGCTTCCCGTCAGCCGCAGTAGAAGCTCTGATTCTTTACGGTCCTACCATGCCTTTATAGAAAAGAGGCTCTTAAGATAAATGTCTTTCATCCGGGAGATTAGTCCTTATTTTTTTGGTGTATTTATGCTCGTCCTTATATATGTCCCGCAAGGGGTCACATTTTATATTTTTCTCAAAAAATTCCTGATCCTGAGCAGGAGCAAACAGTCATTTATAGGTTGTCTTATTATCTTTTATATAATTAAATCGCTTACCGCTGCTAGCTTACCTCTAGTTGATTCGGTCATCCTTCACCTGCTTGTGTATAGTCTGATTACCATTATTTATTTCCGCGGCAGTGTGCTACAAAAGCTGTTCTTTAGCAGTTTCTATACAGTGTTTACGGTGGTTATTGAGATGCTGGTATGGTATGGGATTCAGCATATCCCACTCAATGCCGAGGGAATAGATACAGTTAATTTCTGGTGGTTATCTTTTGCTTTCCTATTTGTTGTTTTGCTAAGCATCATGTTATGTCTGCTATTGCTGCGGTTGTTCAAAGTGGACACCTCTATGTTACTGTCGAATCAGGATTGGGCTGTGCTGAATCTTGTTTCGGCGGGTTCTTTGCTTATTATTATTGTGAATCTGAGACATTCCAGTGATAAACCTTTTAATATTCCGTTTGATTTTGTATTCATCCTGCTTGGGATTCTTGTAGTTAATGTGGCTGTAATGTTTATATATCAAAAGTTAATGAAACGGATGCAAATAGAATTGCATAATCATGTGCTTCAGCAGCAAGTGAAGGATTACACGAGTAAACTGAAAGATAATCAGGAAGCACAGCGTTTGCGGCATGATCTGAACCATGTGTTGATCCTTATTCATTCTCTGCTGGATGAAGGAGCTGTACAAGAAGCCAAGCGATATATTGCGGAGCTTGCTTCGACACAGGAGGCAGGAGAAAAGTATATTTCTTCTGGAAATATAGCTATTGATGCCATCTATAATGAGAAGTTCGCCAAAGCCGAGCTACATCAAGTTACAATGCAATCTCATTTTCGCATCCCGCAGGACCTGTCACTTGCAGGCAAAGAGGTTGAAATTGCAATTATTTTAGGCAATGCATTAGATAATGCAATCGAAGGGGTTCAGAGATTACCAGAGTCAGAGCAGAATGTTATTGGGCTGGAAGTGATTTATTGCGACGGGTTATTGGTGATTTCTTTAAAGAATCCTGCATCTCTGCTTACAGAGGACGGGCAGGGCTCTTTTTTGTCCAGCAAGCGGAACTTTGGGCGTAGAGGGTTCGGAATCGAAAGCATTGAGTATGCGGTTCAACAGCTTCAAGGAAGCGTCAGTTTCAGATATGAGAATGGGCAGTTCATGATGTTGGCGGTATTACCACTGCCTGAGTTGCAATCCGCAACCAACTACTCCACCTAACCTGCAAGTTACGGTCTCTTCCCGCTGGTAAGCAGCGGTCCATGATATATTGAGGCTGTTCTTATTAAAGGGAGGGTATTCCATTGACATTGTCATTGCTCATCAGTGCAGTCCTTCAGCTCATCTTATTCAGCATCATTCCCTATACATACTGGTTTTTTACAAGCAGAACAACTTCATCCTTTGCCATGTGGATTGGCTGGAAGAAACCCCAATTGGTTTCTAGGAAGCAGTTCATACTATGGTTTATACTTACCATGACTATATTCACCAGCCTGGGAATGCTTACAGCAATCTATATGCTGGATAAGAATACTTTGGCCAGCTCACAGTTTTATGGTACAGGTCTTAAAGGTTTGATTCCGGCATTGATTTATTCTTGGTTACAGACTAGCTTGTCCGAAGAGATTCTGTTCCGCGGCTTCATTGGTAAACGGTTAAGTTCGAAATTCGGATTCGGAATTGGAAACTGTGCTCAAGCTTTATTATTTGGTGTCGTACATGCTGTGCTGTTATACAGCAGTTCCGGATTATTGAATTCTGCTGTTGTAATGATTCTTACAGGTTTTGTGGGTTGGAGCATCGGAATGTTGGATGAGAAATTATCCGGCGGTTCGATCATTCCAGGTTGGGTTCTGCACGGGCTGACTAATCTGATTTCCACCATTTTTATGATGTATCAATGGATGTAGCAATCAAAGTTTTTAGAGAGTACATTTTAAAAATATGGTAAACTAAAAAAGTCTTAAATTATAAGATTAAAGTTTATATACCATTTTTATTGGGAGGTAGATATTATGAAAAACAATGTCAGCTTGCAAAATGATATGGGGATAACGTTTAACTGATCAAGCGTTGACGTTTCCCCACCATTCGAAAGGGGAAAATCATTTGAATCAGGTATTATTAATCATCGATGCACAACAAGAATTAATGGATGGAAACGAAAAGGAAAGTGCAGTAATCAATAAAGAGCAGCTTATCCGGAATATTAATAAAGTGATTGAACAAGCAAAAGAAGCCGATGTCGAAGTAGTGTTCGTTAGGGATCTAGATGTCGCTGAAGGAACAGGTACAGGCTTTCAAGTTCACAATGAAATCAACAGGTCTGCAAATGCCAAAATCTTTGATAAGCTGGCAACGAATTCTTTTCACGGAACTGAGCTGCTACAATATCTGAAAGATCAGCAGATTGAGCATGTGGTGATTATGGGATGTAAAACTCAACACTGCATCGATACTGCGGTTCGGACGGCTACGGTTAGCGGCATGGATGTTACATTGGTCGGAGATGGTCATTCTACAACGGACAATGATGTTTTAAGTGCAGAACAAATCATCAAGCATCACAATAAAACATTACATGGGCACTACAATGTCGAACATTTTTCTATGGTCAGAAGTTCCGAAGAAGATTTGTTTCGCCCAACGCATGACTCTTATAGATAATAATTCAGAGGCGGCACTTAAATGTGCCGCTTTTTGCTGTTTTGTATTACCTCTGATTTTCGTCACCTATACTGATAGACATATTCGCCTAAACCATTCCCATCCCATCTTTATGGGATTGTTCTTGCAAGGGATCTACTTATAATTGTTAGTAATTCTTAAACAATATGAGTAGGGACGGGATCAACATGATGGCAGCAAAAGATATAGAGTTTAAAAGCACACACGGGCAGCGGCTGGGAATGATGGCGGCTATTTGTATGGGGGCGTTTATTTCCCATTTTACAGCTGGAATTGTGAATGTGTCGCTTCCTTTTATTGTGAATTATTTTCAGACAGAGCTTGGGAAGGGATTATGGATCACAACAGGTTATCTGCTAGTGATTACGGCTCTTCTTCCTGTTATGGGGAAACTAGGCGACCGTTATGGTTTTCGCCGGATTCACAATCTTGGATTTATTATTTTTACTGTTGGTTCTATCCTAGTCGCTTTTTCACCTAATCTGCCAATATTGCTAACGCTCAGAGTTGTACAGGGAGTAGGAGCTGCGATGTTCCAAGCAACTAATATTGCACTCATCACCATTCATATGCCGAAAGAGCAAAGAGGTCGTGCACTCGGAATTTTAAGTACAGCTGTCGCGCTGGGCGGGATGACGGGACCTATAGCGGGAGGTTTGATTGCAGAGTGGCTGAGCTGGAAATGGTTATTTTTAATCCATGTTCCTGTGGCGATTGTGGCTACAATTATGGCATATCGGTACATCCCGAACCGTGTGCAAGAGCGCAAGCCGGGTGCTATCAGCTTCGTGGGGGCCAGCTTGTTTATGGCATTCATCACCTTGGTCCTTCTCGTAATAACAAATGGGAGCAAATGGGGCTGGGTGTCTGTGCGGACAATGACAAGTTTGGTGGGGGTTTCCTTGTTGTTGATTACTTTTCTATTCTGGGAGCGGAAGCAAAAGAATCCTTTTCTACCCTTACAAGCATTGAAAATTCCAACTGTAGCGGGAGGCTTGATCGTTAGCTGTGCCTCTTTTATTTTATCTAATACATTGCTTGTCCTCATTCCATTTTATTTGATGGGGGCGTCGGCTCCGTTCTCGTCATCTACGACAGGATATATTATGGCGGCTTATCCTATTGCCTTGGCGTTTGCAGGTCCTCTCGCAGGCTACTGGTCCGATCGTTATGGCTCTCATCGTCTGATGCTTATGGGACTGAGCTGCATGGGAAGCGGGTTTATCTTGTTACTGGTGTATTTAGATCATATACCGATTTATGGAATCGCGGCGATTCTATCTCTTATTGGCCTTGGTATGGGGCTCATTGCCTCTCCTAATAATAGCTTCATTATGCAGCAGACACCTCGGGAACACGTGGGTTCGATTGGCGGATTAATTGCTTTATCAAGAAATGCGGGTATGGTCTTTGGCTCAGCACTTGGACTTGGTGTGATGAGTGGAGAGACAGGACAAGGGAGTCAGTTGCAGGCGTTCAAATTGGTTTTTGAGATTAATATTTTCATTTGTTTAAGCGTTATTGTATTAATGGTTGTTATAAATAGAAGGACATTTAAATCTGCTTGATCTAAAAAAATGTGTGTGTAATCACAACTCAAGCTTTGGTGTTCTGTTACGTTGGAAGTAACGAATGATTATCTAGATATGGAGGATAACGATATGTTTTGTTACCAATGTGAACAGACACCGAATGGCGGATGCACCGTTGTAGGGGTATGTGGCAAAAATGAAACCATTGCGAGTTTGCAGGATACGATGATTTTTGCATTAAAAGGAATTGCAGCGTATGCGACACATGCCCGGCAGCTAGGATATAGCGATCCCGAGGTGGATCGTATCACCCACGAAGCTTTGTATATGACGTTGACCAATTCCAACTTTAATACACAGGAACATTTGGAGATGGCGATGAAGGTCGGGGATGCGGCGGTTCGCATCATGGATGTACTGGATCGTGCGCATACGGACCGCTTTGGCATTCCGCAACCGATCACAGTCAGTCAGAACAAAATTGAAGGTCAATGTATTGTTGTAACAGGACATAATTTATATGCGCTGGAGGAATTACTGCGGCAGACAGAGGGGAAAGGCATCAACATTTATACCCACTCAGAAATGCTGCCTGCGCATGGATATCCTGCACTCAAAAAGTATAAACATCTGAAAGGCAACATCGGCAAAGCATGGTATGATCAGCGTAGATTGTTCGAGCAGTTTCCCGGTGCAATTCTTGCTACCACAAACTGTGTAATGCCGATTAAAGGCACGTATGCAGACCGCTTTTTCTCATATGAAGTAGCGGGGCTGGAAGGTGTAGAGAAAATAACGGGCGACGATTTCTCCCCATTAATTAATCGTGCGTTGTCCCTACCTGCGGCTGATGTAGAGTCAGATCTGGTACTTACGACCGGATATCATCATGAAACTGTAATCGGGTTAGCACCAGAGATCATTCAAGCTGTCAAAGACGGGCATATCCGCCGGTTTTTCGTCATTGCTGGCTGTGATGCGCCAGGTACTGGCGGGAATTACTACCGTGAGTTGGCGACTTCCTTACCGAACGATACTGTCATTTTAACGACTTCTTGCGGAAAGTTCCGCTTTAATGACGTAGATTATGGCACCGTTGGAGACACCGGTATTCCGCGTTACATTGACCTTGGGCAATGTAATAATTCCGGTTCTACAGTGAAGATTGCCATGGCTCTGGCTGAGGCATTTGAGTGTACGGTGAACGAGCTGCCTGTCAGCATCGTGCTGTCTTGGTTTGAGCAAAAAGCAGTAGCCATTCTGCTAGGCTTGTTCAGTCTCGGCATTCAGGACATTCGCATCGGACCAAAGCCACCCGAGTTCATTTCACCAGGTGTACTGGATGTTCTGGTAGAGCTTTTTGGATTGAAGCTAATTACTACTGCTGAAGAAGATATGAACGCGATGTTGGCGTTGTCGTAGAGTAAAAATCAAAGGTTGCCGCCCATAAGGGATTGGCAGCCTTTTTTTGATAGGGGATTTAGGTGATACATCATTGTCGAAGCATAGCGATCCGTAATGGATGGTAATGCTTCTTAACTTGCCATTACAAGATGAGCTTATCGCGTGCTCGCCACATAATTATAGAGGGTATCTCTCAACTCGAACTCGTACGTCAAACCATTAACAATCCCCACAACATGATCGTTATCATACAGGTCAAGCATGAATCCAGCCATTTCCTTCGCGGTATGATATTTCGGCACAGTCCCATGATATTCGAATTCGGGGATATCGAAAGAAAGCTTCGCGAATTCTGTTTCTGTTGCGGCAGGTGCTAGCACTTTAGCCTGCATAAGTGCACCTTGACTCTTCAACTCATGAGAGAGTCCTTCAGTAAAGGCACTCACATAGAACTTAGTCGCACAGTACGTAATGGCATTTCCCACAATCGTATAGCCGCCACCGGATGAAACGTTGATTAATTGTGTTCCTTCAACATTGGAATAATCACGAACGAATAGAGAGGAAAGGATCGTCAACGATTCAATGTTCAGATGCAGCATTGCAGAAATTTTATCTAAATCTTGCTTGGCCACTGAAGCGAAATTTCCAAACCCCGCATTGTTGATCCAAGTTTCGATTTCGAACCCTTGTAGATCCTCATAAAGCTTATAAGCATTACTAGAAACGGATAAGTCAGTTACTCGAATAACGACATCTACATCGGGGGAGTTATGATTGATTTCAGATTTTAGCTCCTCCAGTTGCTCCCTTCTGCGGGCTGTAACAATTAAGTTTTTACCGCGAGCCGCAAAGGCTAGAGCGGTTTCATAACCTATACCTGAACTGGCGCCTGTAATTACAGTATATTTCATGTGAATTCCTCCGTTTTTACAAGAATATTTAGTATTTCAACAACGATGTAATCATAAAGCTTAGAGTTTACTCTAAGTCAAATATTTTTTATAATTATGGGGACTCTTAAAATCAACATAGATTCGGGGGCTTGTATGTATACGATCAGCGATGTAGCCAAATTACTAGGGATTACCGCATATACACTGAGATATTATGAAAAGGAAAAAATTATTGCTCCGATGCGGAATGCGAATGGAGAAAGAATATATGATGACTCCAATCTTGCTTGGCTGCGATTTGTGATGAGGTTGAAACAAACCCAAATGCCGATCTCACAAATTAGAGAATATGCGCAGTTATATTTAGAAGGAGAGCATACGGCCCAAGCCCGCTTGAACCTTCTTGAGAATCATAGTAACTCTATACAGAGCCAAATCAGAAACTTAACAGCCACAGAGAAGATGTTGAAAGACAAAATTGCAGCCTACAAAAATTCCCTTGCGAAAGAGACAGGCATTTACTAAGCAGGCGACATAAAAGTATGCCAATGATTAAGATAATTGTGAGATCAAAAAAAGGGCCCTCACGATTCATTGATAGACGCTAGTTCCGCACGTATGTTTGCGGATCAGCGTCTTTTGCTTTTGGGCTAGGCTCCGGCAAAATAGCCGTATGCCTCGCTACTCGCATCCTCGTCTCATTCGGCAACACCTTATTGACAGCGCTAGACGTATTCGTTATTGTGTTTAGAAACATGATTCAATTGAGAATGATTATCTCTTGAGAATTTAAAGGGAGTTTGCGAATCAGTTATGGACGTTCTGAAACTTATACAAATATGGAACCAGGTGATTATGAGTGTGCTGGACGTACGGCTAAAGCAGGCCGGAAACGACAACGATTTGAATCAATACTGTTTGCCGGCAAGCGCATTTTTATTCGCTTTTCAAGGACAAGGCGAGTTGTGGGTTGACGATGAGGTATGGCTGTGCGATCGTTTCCATGTACTGCACGCCGGCAAAGGCTCTCTGGTGACGGTTCGGAGCCGAGAAGCGCTGAATGTATATATCGTACTCTACAAAGCGTTTCTCCCCGCTTCGGCCTCGTGCGAATTTCATATGATGATGGAGGAATCCGACCCGTTTCTGGAAAGCTGGGGGTTCCCGCCTGGCGAACCGCTGGCCATGCTTGAGCTGCTTCAAACGATACGCGACGGTTGGCTTAAATCTGACGACGGATTAACCCGGCTGTCGGCCAAGGGAGACTTTATCCGCTTCGTTCACGCTGTCCTGAGGGAGCGTCTGTTCGGAGCCGGCGAGCCATCTTTATCGGAGCAAGTTATTCGACATTTGTCCAGGAATTATCGCCAGCCGATCTCGTTTGAGGAGCTTGCTCGGCAATTGAATTACAGCCAACAATATATATCGCGAAAATTTAAAGAACAGACAGGGCTCAGTCCGCTGGACTACGTCATTCGTTTCCGAATGGAAGATGCGAAGGCTCTGCTGGCCGGTACGATAGCAACACAACAGGAAATAGCATCACATGTCGGTTATCCGGACCTCATTTATTTCAGCCGCATGTTCAAAAAGCATGCCGGCATGACGCCAGGTCAATATCGTAAACGATACGGCCAGTTCGTTTCAGATTATGCAAGGAATAGGTCACAATCGTCCGTTGTTCTAAGCCGGTCATTAAGCTATCCTTTTTATGTGAGTGATATTGATTATCAATTTCAACAGGATGGGGCGAATAAAATGACTAGAGCAACCCGAAGTTTTTATGCAGTGATGCTGTTATGTTTGACCGTGATGTTAACAGCTTGTGGTGGGTCGGTGAACAACGGAGGCGCAACGAACAGCCAGGTTGCCGTCAGCGCTTCTCCAACCATGATCACTCAAGAGTCAGAGGTTTTGGCATCTTCTGAGATCAAGGTAGTCAAGACCGCTTTCGGCGATGTCGAAGTTCCTGCACACCCTCAGCGCGTAGCGGCAATTTCTTATCTCGGCACCGTACTTGCTCTGGAAGTCCAGCCGATCGCAGCCGAATCGTTCTTGATGTCGAGTCCTTATCTCGAGGGAATGCTGGACGTCGTGACGGATGTAGGCGACTCGTTAGAGAAGCTGCTGGAACTCAATCCGGATTTAATCATAACGCATAATCCACAGCCTGAGGTAGTCGAGAAATATCAGATGATCGCACCTACGGTATCGGTTCCTTACAATCAGTTTGTATCCATTCAGGAAGAAATGCTGTATTTTGGCGAGTTGCTGGATAGACGTGAGGAAGCGGAGAAATGGAACGAACAATTCGAGAAGGAAATTGCAGACATTCGGGAGAAAGTCCAACAAGCCGTTCCCGAAGGAGAGACGCTTTCGATTATGCAAGAGTACGATGGAAACGTGAGCCTTTTTGGTCCGAAATCGGGACGAGGCGGCCGGCTGATGTATGAAATAATGGGGCTGAAGCCGCCGACGACGGTTCCAGAATTTATGCTGAAGGAATCCTACTATGAATTTTCGCTGGAGAAACTTTCGGAGTACATGGGTGATTATTTGATTCTGACGACGGAAGCCAGCTTGGAATCGCTGCAGGCTGATCCAATCTGGGGGTCACTAGAGCCGATTCGCAACAATCGGGTATTTTTATGGACGGAGAACCAATCCTGGTACCGCGACCCAATCGCCGTGAAAAGACAAATCAACGATTTGACCGACTGGATCATCGAGGCAGCGAGTCGGTAACTGCCTAGAGTACGGATTGATCGAACAACGGTAATATAAAATCAGAACTTGCCGTAACAGCCAGCGCGCTGAACCGTACCATAAGTGACGACAGGGAATTTTTGAGCGGTAAGTTGGAGAGTGTTGTAAGGATGTGAAATAGCTCGACAGAGGGTGTCCCAAACGTCATAAAATGGCGGAGGGATACCCTCCTTTTTTTAAGAGCGGAGTGGGGAAGGGACTAGAGATTGTGCTGAACGGTCAAGGTTATAACTCTTTCTGTGCAAAGGTTATTTCTAAAATCCAGGTGAAAAGTAGGTAGACTCAGGACAAGCGATCACTATAATGGAAATATGAGACATTCATAGAACCGATCAATAGGATATAAATAAGAATCCGGCTGAGTAAAAAAAACGATTAGAGGAGGCCATCTCGTGGGAAGATCATTCGCAAATTTGCATATCAAGTCGAATAACCTTGAGAAGACTGTCGAAGCATTAAGAGAGCTAAGCGAAGGGCATGCCAAAGTATTAGGCAAGAAAAATCATGAAGCTCCAGAGAGCAAGGTTGTCATGTATGTAAGCAAAAGCAACGAAAACTGGATCAGCGTGCTCCACGATTATTTTGTATGGGGTACGGTGAAGAAGGCCGGTAAAACGTTGTCCCAGCTTACCGGGGAGCCAGTGATGACCGCCGGATATATGGATGAGGAAATATTCGAGTTGTCGTTGTTCGAGAATGGAGACATTCAAGCCGAAAAGATCTTTTGTGAGCAGTGGACGAGGGATGAATATGAACAACTCCGGGAAGAGCGTCTCAATGATGACTACCTGCGAAAAGCGTTGGATATCCGTAATGAGGATTTTGACGGCTTCATTGACATAACGAGTCCGGGACAAGCCGTAGATAAGCTGTCAGAACTCGTAAGCATGTCTTTATGGAGTGATTGGGAGTGGATCCCGTACGAAGAAACTCTCAGAAAACGGTTTGTGAAATATGAATTTTGAAAGTACACGAGCAAATGGCTAAGGACATCTGAGATGACATTTTAGTACATGGCGGTGAGCGAAAAGAAATGGATAAATTAAAGAACAGCGGATTTTATAAACTTAGATTCTTCATCAGGCCGGAAGAGTTTGAAAGCGTTTTGAAGCGTTTTGAACAAAAGCAAGCGCAATTTCATCTAACCAATTATGACCAGACAGAGCATGATCTGAATCAGGTGTATGAGGCGTATCAGACCTTTTATTATTATTTTACGACAGAAGAAAAAAGGAATGAGGGTCTCCCTTTCTTTGTTTATTCTATTTCTGTTGCGTCTGATAATGAAAGCTCTGGATTTTTCGCGAGAAATGAAGGTGTCTATTTTCCATATTACGGACAATGGGCAGAGGATGAACTGCCGTGTATCTTGCTATCATTTCCTAAAGGCTTTCAAATAGATTTGGAAGATGAAAAAGGGAAGTATTATATCTATGAGGATATTCGGGACCATAAGCCGTTAACATATACGTTTTTCGATGAAATAACGGGTGCTATTAAAAAAATGACAAAGCCGCTTCGCTTCTCGGCGCATGATGCAGATGCTATGAAGGAGCAAAAGCCTTCTGTGCGTATAAGCCATGGTGCGATTCAAGATTTGAGCAAATCGTGGATTTTCAATAAATATGGGCTTGTGACGGGTGGCAAATAGTTCAGGGCAAATTACACCGAGGCATTGGCCAAGCTGGAGAATTCAAAAATTGGGGATTGATATGTTGCACTCTCTAAAATTTCAGTATTATCTTGGATAAAAAAGCTGCTCAACCTGCAATATTTTATAGAATTCTCTTATCTGGAAGAGTTGCATGTTGGGGCAGCAGGAGGAGTATTTATGTACATCGTATCTCGGCCAAAACCGCTGTCTGATGGTCAAAACCAAGCACTTGCAAAGGAAGACGCCACTGTTTATCCACCGGGCTACCTCCGGTTTTTGCGGCGATTCGGCGAAGGGACTTACAGAGGGTGGCTGAATGTTCAGTTTCCGGATGCGGAGGTGCTCAAACCTTTTGCAGAATACGGATTATGGGAGCATGACGAGTATAGCCCCATTACTGAACAACAGATCGGTGAGTGTATCGTTATAGGTACAACGGTGGACGGAGATTTTCTGGCAATACATCCCCAGACAGCTGGGCTGCTTTGGCTACCTCGGCATGCGGAGCACGTAAAGGCGATTTCCCTGCAGGCAGGGGAGCAGGAAGACGAAGGGTTGTACGCCTTGGTGCTGGACGAAATTTATCGTCAGGTGTATGGAATCAGTCAAGGGGAGAGCGTCTATTATGAACCGTGGACGGGCACTCGCAGCCATCGCTTTTTGCGTTTGCCACAAGGGCAGGACCAGCTTACGCTACCCGAACTGGCTGGATTGTGCCAACATGAATTCCCACCGGATTTGTTTATTGAGAATGCCTATGTTTGTTTCCTGTTCTACCGGCAGCTGGGAGGATATGTACGGTTGAATTATGCCTACCAGCAAGAGGTGGCCATCTTCTATGAACAGGATATGGGGCAGGCGTTTGCCGTAATGGAGCAGTGGCTCTTGTCGAAAGGCTGCGAAGCGATTTCAGAAAATAACAGCTAATCTGGGTGCTCCGTAAGTCTGGGAGAGGGAGGTATGCATGAAACTAGTTTTTACTTTGGATACACATGGAACGTGTGTGGGTCAATTGAGAGATGAACTGCTGCCCTTAGAGGAATTAGCAAATACATGGGAGTTTCCCTATGATATCTTTTTTGTGTTGCGTGTTTTACCTGAAGGTTATGGCCGAAAAACATCCAGACGGTTTGATAGCAGGGATCATACCCTCGAATTAGATATCAGCATAAGTTATGAGCAGTACCAACGGATGTCCAAGCATGAACAACGTGAGGGATTAGGTATTCACCTTTTTAACTATTTGTCAGAGTCAGTTGCTAAATATAATAAGCATGCAGTTAAGGAAAACCAAAATCAACTACTGGACCTAGTGAAAAAATGGATGCTCGAAAACAATTGGCTAAATGGAAAGTTAAATCAAGCACGGGACCTACTTTCGCAAGACATGGATCTTTATGAAGTCAGCCAGAAATTGCAGATGCCATTAGAAGAGATTGAGTATATCCTTCTCCGTATGAATGACTATGAGCCAACTGATGTTCATCCTGATAACCTTGTAGTAGAAAAAGCACCGCCATATCATTTCTAGAAGGCTGGAGCAAATAGAAGACATCCTGCCTGAACGGATCCACTAACGGAAAGGAGGAAGCCGATGCAAGAAATAGAGAGGCTGGCGATAGAGATCGCCGATGCTGCTAGAACGTCTTTTCGCGCTCTTTTTGAAAATGGCGAACGTTACTATTACTGTACCCTTTACACTACTGGCGAGGGACATGCGCCAAGTATCTCCGCCTGGTCGTGGGAAGCTTTGGAGGTAGAAGCAGCCAGGCAAGGCGTCGAAAGTGACACACCGGCATCGACGATTGCGGAACTTATCAAATGGTCTTATGCGGATTCGCCCTATTGTTGTTTCGGCGATGAGAACTTTGATAATGTTAAACAACGATTTACCGATCGTTCTTTCATTGCGGTTCTTGAGGATGACGAAGGGAATCGCAAGTTTGATTTGAGGCTGAAGGCCATGGAGCTGGCGATGAAAATGCTCGATGATGAAGGTGTGTTTGCCTTGAATCAACTGCGAGAGTCAGTATGCGTCCTTGTCGAAGTCATGCCGCCGGATGAGGTCAATACTGAAATCGCCCTCCGTTTGAATCGGGCAGAATCTCCAGCTATGCAAGTATGGTTGGCGGAAGCGGCGGAGTAGAAGCCTCCGCTTTCGGAAATCGTCTACTATATTCGGATTTAAAATGAAGGGAAAATAATTTATGAGCAATCTTTTTCGATTCATTCCTATTAGCCAACTAGCAGATAAATTTCCTGAAGGATCTTGGTGGGCGAAGTTTTACCAAGATTTTAGTGACGAGCAACTTGCCGCTTACTATGAAGGGGATTTGACGCTGCCTTCTCTTAATCTAGATTGGGAGCAACCTTTCCCGCAACAAAAAGAGGTAATCATCATTTTTATAGAAGGAAATTTTACTGTAGACAATCTTTATAATAAAGAAACGGATGGTGCCATAGGGCTTTTGGTGACCGGTAATATGAGTGCGAAAAATATAGCTGTAGGCGGTCAGGAAATTTATGTTTCGGGCAACCTGATGATTGAGGAAATATTATGCGGCTCCTACAATCATGGGGAAACGATTGTTAAAGGTGATCTCAGCGCTGCGGTTTTGGTTCAGGATGACGAGTACAGTTTCAAAGTGGACGGACATAAATCGATCGCCTGCTTAGTAAATGTGTGGGAGGGGGACGGCGTATTTCAGGAGCTTCCGGTAGACATTCATGAAGTGTTGATTGATGAAGTTTTTTTGGATATGGAAGAGGATGAGGAGGACTTTTCCTTTGGCACACTGGTGAACGTAATTAAAGAAGGCCGTTCTGCTCTAAAAAAAATAAAGGAATCCCCCGCTAGCAAGAAAGCTGTTCATTTATATTTCACCCATAACACAATCAATGAAGAAAATATATTGAAGTTGACGCAGTGTATTTTAATGCCAAGTGATAAGCCTTCTTTTAATTTTCGGGAGCAAGACGTTTTTTTCAAAGTTCAACTGGAGCATATTGATGCTGACGGGGATGAGCGGGATCTTAGCGTTTATATGAATGATAACCGGCATCACTATTATATTTGGCTTGAGCAAGATCATTCTGTCGGTTTGTTGAAGAGAACCATAGAAGAAGGGTCTGAGTGGGAGGACATTACAGAAGAGTCTCAGGAACAACTAGCAGAGATTAGCGATTGCTGGACGATGTTGCTGACCTGCGTTAATATGGCTGAGCTTTATCTACGAAACATTGAGGTACAGTATGTGCAAGACATTTTGCAACACACTGTAATTCGGGAATTATATTCGGAAGTGGAGGATAATGGCGGGTTCTGGGACGGCTCTAAATGTTACAGCTTCCGTCAAACGCATACGGACGAGGACGGAGACCTCCTACATGGTCGGATTGAAATCAGGACTCCAGATGAAGCGTATTATTTTTATACAGTGGACAATGGAACTTATGTTTCCCGGCATTATCAGCCGCCCGATCAATATGGCAAGCAGGACATGTCCTATTTGGATCTTAGGCGCTGGGAAGCATCAGAGCGGTATTTTACAAGATTCAAACAATTTATTACAGAGAAGATAGAGTCAGGTGTGAATAGTTAGATCTTGATATGCATTAGAGGAAAGGATGATAGAAATGCCAAGTGATAGCCAAGCTGGTCCTTCAGCTGGTTCTGTTAGAGAAGTTGGTAGTTATCCTATCAACCTGACAGGTCCACGTAGTCATACTCTTGTCCTTAAGCCCGGTGTGGGCAGTCTATCCATGGGTCCGTCGCAATTGGGGAAAAAGGTTGACCTTCATGTCGCGTCTGATGCGCCTATCGATTGGACCGTATTCGATGTCTTTGCCACACCGGCTGGCTCTCCCTGGCCGCGATTTCTGCATTATACAGGCAGTGATTCAAGCTTCTTTGACTGGGCACAGAAACGTCCCATTGAAGAGATGACATGGACTCCGATCCTGTCTGCAGACACGGTGGCGGACGCCAGTCAGTCCAATTTGCATGGCTTGCATGTCGAGTTGGAAGCATCCGGGAGGTCCCTTAGCCTAATACTTCCGAAGCAGCCTTTCCGCCTGAGTGTGTCCGGCGATCTATCACGCTTCTCGGCCACAGGTGATATGCCATCTTCTCTTACACTAGCACCGCGCACCGGCCGACGTAAGAATGATCCCCCTTTTTTGCTGCCCGATATGGGGGAGCTGCACCAGGTAACGAGCTTGACGCTACATAACGCACCGCTGGGACAGCCCATCTCGCTAGAGTGTCTAAACCGGTACCCAAACCTTAAATCACTGAGTTTGTGGGGAAACTTCTGCCACCTGAATTTATTAGCTCATCATACCCAGTTAACGAATCTGGAGCTGCGCTTCATGCCTGATCTGGGGGACTTGCCGACCTTGAACGAGTGGCCGTTGCTTGACAGATTCATCGCCTACAATGTCGAAGAAAGCGCTGGCAAGCGTATAAAAAAGCAAATGAAAACTCGCGCTGAAACCCGTCCTTGGACCGACCATGCTTCAGTGAGCCAATTACGAAAGCCAGAGTGGTGGACGACCGAGTTTGGCCGCCCATTCTCCTCCTGGGCTAAACGTCTAGCCAAGCTGGCTAATGAAGCTTACAACGTTGCACAGGTAACCTTGTCCGAAGCCCGTAGCTTTGCTGAAGCCGAGGCCGCCATTACCGCTTTCACCGTGCGCTTCAACAATCTTAAGGGCATCGAAACCACCGAACGAGAAGACCTTGGTGAAGCGGTATGGCAACTTAGCCAGTCTGACCACCTGATTGGCCAGCCTATCACAGAGGAGATGGCTCAACGCTGGTTCGATGCAGCACGCGATTACTAAATGAATTGAAAGTCACACCCCTAGAATAGAAATCGGAATGACCCAGAGGTTTGTCCAATGTCTATTCTAAGGGGTGCACTTCACTATACTGACGGGGTTTTGTTATACGATCATCCCCATTTCTCGGAGTCTATCTTTAATTTTCTTTAAACGAGCTTCTTTTTCGGTGTCTTCAGTTAATACCTCTACAGATGTTTCGTTATACTTCTTAATGATCCTCTTTAAAGTTAATTCTTTCATTTCCTTTTTACTGTGGATGGTAACATGAGGGACAGCTGTATAGGTTTCTATAGTCTTGGGATCTGCAGAAATTCGTTCTAGTAAACTAAGTAGAAGCACCAGTCTTTGCTGGCCCAACCTCGGAACTTGGTATAGTTTTTTCCATGTGGAATTGAATAGATGTTCAAGATCTGTATATCCCTTCGAGTATAGAGCATTTATGAGGCCTGTTAAATTTGGACCCCGTTCTTCTGCATGCGCCACAGCAACAATACAAGCAATATTCTTAGAATAAAGATGCGCCGGAAGTGGAAAAAAATGTATTAATGCCGCATTTCCGTCGATGATGTCAATCATGATGATATACCTCCATTAAAATATGTGTTCACTATACACGTTTAGTATTCTGGCAAGGTCTGAGTCAGCAGGGTGAATTTTCCTGACTTGTCCAATCGATTAATACACTCTGCATTATTAAACCCCAAGCTACTGATCATTTTCTGAACACCAGCAAAACCCGTTACATAAGATCGTAGAATATATAGGAGATATGATTCGCTGCGCTTCATAATCATTGCTAAGTAATGATATGATATAGGTATCAATTTTGTGGGGTGCACTGATATGGATTTCCGAATCAAAGAACTAGTTAATGCTACACAGCAAACCTATGGACTGGACAACTACTATTTACATACAAATGAAATTTATCGCGAAGTTACGATGCTGGGAGAAACCGGCTATTTGCTTAGTATGGAATGGTTTCCTTCTCACATTAAGGAATGGAAGGAAGATTATAATCCGGAAGGAACTGCAGTCATTACGCTTGACTTGCTATCCAATAACTATAAAAGTGTTATTTTTGTTGGAGGGAAATCTTATGCAAATCGAACACCGTTCCAAAACATTGAATTAAATGGCGTTATTCAGTGGATGGTAGCTGAAGTAGGGCTTGAATATGGTAAACAATTCTACCTAGTGAAGGAAGAAAGAGGAGAATATCATTTTGCTGAATGTATAGACGGTATACCTATCTCTCCCGGCGGGCGAATGGAGTTACGCTTCGATGCGGAAGGTAGGATTATTTTTTATAGTGTCTATGGCCAGTTTCCTTCCAGTTCCCTTGTGCAAAAAGAGGATTATTCTCTCACGCTTCAAGCGGTAGAGCTACTGGCTAAAAACCAACTACAGCTTATAGAATATCCAGTGTACGAGATGAAGCATCTCCTGCCGATCTATGGGATAGAAGAAATCTACATTACAAATGATGGAACAACCACAATTCCATTTGAGATGATATCAGGAACGAGAGCACGACTGAATATTGATCAAGTAATGCAGTGGGAGCAAGCGGACACGAAACAGTTCGCAAGGACGGAGATCCGTCTGCAAGAAGTGGTTACAATCGAACAGGCAATAGCACGTGAGCCGCATCCAGATTCATTTTCAATCACAGACATAGAACAAGCCCAATGTATAACCGCAGTCGAAATTGGTTTAAGCCAGCTCTATCCGGAAGAATCCGGACAATGGATATTGAAGACTTTACATCGGGAAAGAGGACATATTCAAGCGACATTGAGGAAGAATGTATCAAGTAATCGTATTTTTCAGCGTAAGCTCCTTCTGTTCATCGATACGAACAATTATAAGGTTATAAATTATATGGATAACAAGCTAATGCTCGATACGTTTGATGAATTCAAGAGTGAAGGGAAAATTGCTGTGAGCCATGACGAAGCTTATGACAAGCTCAAGGGATGGTTCGAATTAACACCCGTATATGTGTATGATCCTGGGCAGAAGAGGTATGTGCTGTGCGGAAAGCTGGATTGTGATTATGCCGTGAAGGCCACCAGCGGAGATGTGGTAGAGTTGGGTAGTTTGGAATGATAGTGAAACCAGATTGATTTAGTCAAAAAGATAACATCCGAAACTCATGTCCAAGAGACATGGGTTTTGCTTTATGTAGTTGGATTTTCTTGCAGAAGTTGTCTAATTTAAGACTTACTAAATTTTGTTTTTTTTTAGGTCAGAAAGTTTTTTTAACTAGATGCCAAAAATTTAGATTTACACGCAGAGAAATTCCGGTGAATAGCGTCAAATAGAAGTAGACGTTAGGAAAAAAGAAAGTTTCGTTAGGTACAATGGATGAAATGAGAGACAATAACCGTTTTAAGGATGGTGAAAAAGTTGGGTTTCAAAATACGTAAAAACACGGTGCAGTCTGTCTGGATGATGTGGGAAAAAGCTTTTGCGTTGCTTTCACATTTTCGAGGATCGCATAAGTCACGCTTTGGTATATGTACCGTGATGCTAAAAAAGCACCGGGGACAGCCTATTGTATGCCAAGACGCCACGGTCATCAATCAGGGAGAGTGGGTGGGAGAACTCCACCTCGACAATGAAAGAATCCTGAAGTTGATCCGGTCCGAAGGATCGGATCGTGCCGCACTGCAAACGGCTCGCATGCTGCGCAAATCAATGCAGCAAATCAACGAAGCCTTCGAATCGCAGTCCGAGTTCAGGCAGGTCAAGGCTTTATTGGGGATTACACTGCTCCATCGGGGATTAACGCACGGACTTGGCTTTGAACAACAAAATATAAAGTCCGGCGTTTTCGAACGCATCACCACCATCTATCTTCGATTGCTGCTGTCTGCCATGCATCCTGAAGGGAGACAAAGAATCAATCGGCGAACAGAGCAACTGGTCCCGATGTTACTGATCCATTCACGCGCCTCACTGAAAAATCGATTTTCACCCGGACAGAACTACTCTGGATAGGTCTTATGCTTGTTATAAGGAGGTGTAATCATACTTACATATCTGATAGGAGGAATACTATGTGCCGCTACTCTTTACATGTTTATTCCAAGTTTGATTACGCGAGTGAGCGGCTTTGGTGTTTTTCGCAAAGGAACGGTAGAAAAACAGGTGGCATTCACTTTTGATGATGGGCCACATCCGAAATATACGCCGGAATTGCTGGATTTATTGAAGTTACATCAAGTGAAGGCTACTTTTTTCGTGCTTGGAGCGCGAGCGGAGCAGTATCCAGATCTGATCAGAAGGATGGATCGGGAAGGCCATCAGATTGGCATCCATAATTACTGCCATACCTCTAATTGGCTGATGCTGCCCAGTACGATTAGGCGAGAACATCTGGAACGCTCCGCTGATATTATAGAGTCTATTGTCGGAATCAGACCCAATCATTACCGTCCACCCTGGGGATTAATCAATCTATTTGATTTCTTTCGGCACAAGCAGTATCGAATTGTTCTATGGTCGCTGAAGGCGAGTGACTGGAACATCCGGGCCTGTCAAACCCGGATGCAGGCCATTTTATTAGGTGGAATCACCGATGGCTCCGTTGTTTTACTTCACGACAGCGGAGAGACTGCGGGCGCGGACCGGCATGCTCCTTATTTTATGCTGCAAGCTTTAGAAGAAGTGCTAAACCAACTACAGGCAAGAAACTTGCAATTTGTTCGGCTTGATGAAATGTCTTGACGTATTCCAGTGATTTGTTATTAAGACTTAAATTGTTTGCGGAAGCAGAGCGGCGAGATGCCCATTATTAATTTGAAGGTTCGTCCAAAGTGGGAGGTGTTATCGAACCCAACCATTCCCGCAATTTCAGTAACATTAAAAGAAGAGCCAACCAGCAAATCACGCGCTTTTTTAATGCGGATGTTATTGATATATTCAATGAAGCTGAACCCGGTGGATTCTTTAAAAGTGCGGCAAAGGTAGGAAGAGCTTATGTCGAATTGCCGTGAAATCTCACAGAGCTTGAGCGGTTCCATATAATGTTGATTTACATAATTAACGATGTCCAGGACTTTCTTATGTGTACGATTGGATTCTACAAATGAAGCTACGCGGCTGTCAAATAGTTTACGATTAAGATAGAGGAGCAGCTCCACCAATAATATTTGTTGGTACTGTTCATATCCGCGGGCTTGCTTCTTCCCCTCCTGGATCATTTTCTGAAAAAGCTGTTCGATGAAATATTGATCCATCCCGGTCATCTTCAAAGCACGGTAATCACTTTTGAACAATTCGAGCAGTTCCTCACATTGACTGCCGGTGCAGAAATGCTGCAGGAATTCTTTTTTAAACAGGAGTGTAACCCGTTCATACATATTGCAGCCGGAATTGACCAGTTTGTGCATTTCGTGAATATCCATAAATAGTAGTGTTCCGCCCGCAACCTGGTAAGTTCTGTCCCCTATAAAATAATAAAAATCCCCGGATATTAAATACAGAATCTCATATGCATCATGATAGTGTCTTGAAGGCATGCTGGTGTATACCTGTTTCTTGCGGCTGATGTCAAAAAGAGTAGACTCATAAAATACCGGTTTCATTCAGCACCTCCTAAGAGGATTGTAGACTTAATCTATGGTTTGTAGCAACATATGTATAAAAATTAATATTTACAAGAAAATACGTGCTGTTTGGACAAAGTTTTTGAGATAAGCTTAAATTGAATTACCAAGTGTTGGAAAAAGGAGGGCTGTCATGCTCAGATAGGTTAGGGATAAGGTTCACTGCCACTAAAAGTTAAAGCGCTTAAACTATTCAATTAAAGGAGAGATTGCGGTGCTAAATTCAACGAAGAGTAAGGTTTCCAAGAAGATGAAATTTTCATTGATGATTCTGCTCAGTTTTTCAATGATTTTTTCTTATGGCTGTCTGTCCAAAACATCTCAACAGAAAAGTTATGCGGCAGGGAACCCTGATTCTAATTTCTCACCGGCAACACTTCAATTCTTGCGTGACAACACAGGTCTGGATGGTGAGCAGTGGAACAATATTATGATGCTTGTCAACAAACCGGAGCAGGACGATCTGAACTGGATCAATTTTTACGGATATTGTGAAGATATTGATGATGACCGCGGGTATACGATTGGAATATTCGGTGCGACTACAGGCGGCTCAAATGATACCGGTCCCGACGGTCCGGATCTGTTCAAGGCATATGACGCTGCCAAAGGCGCGAGTAATCCTTCGGTTAAAGGCGCATTGGCCCGGATCGGTGTTAAGGGTTCGATGAAAGGGAAGATCCTCGAGATCAATGAAAGCGAAGAGAGCTTCTGCAGAAAAATCGGCAATTTGCAAAATGATCCCGAGTGGAGAGAGGCTATGTGGAAAACGTTCTACAATATCTATATTAAATACAGTGTGGAGCAGGCCCGCAAACGCGGCTTTAACTCGGCATTAACTATTGGTTCCTTCGTGGATGCAGCGCTGAACCATGGAGCTACCGGCGGCTCCGAGACCCTTCAAGGGCTTTTGGGTAAATCCGGAAGCAGCACGGATGAGAAGACTTTTATGACCAAATTTTATAAAGAACGGACCAAGATTGTGGATACTAATGAGTACAACTCTCCGCCTAACGGCAAGAACCGTGTGAAGCAGTGGAGCAATTTGCTGAACATGGGAGAGACAGACCTGAAGGGTGCAGATTCGGCAATCCTTCAAGTCACCGACTGGGAACTCCAATAACCGGAAGGTAAGGGCAGAACCGCCGTTCTTCTCGGAGACGGCGGTTCGATGATAAGTGAGATTAAGGAAGAGGGAGATGGGCTGAATGGATAACAACCAATCTTATCTCAAAAATAGATTTTACAAGGTAATCAGTCTAATGGTTATAGGTTTGCTGCTTGCCATGGAGTTGACCGGTTTTGTCTCAGCAGGAAGGGAAGAAATTGAGGAAGACCTTGTAAATGAAGCAACTGCAGTTCAGGAAACGATTGCCCAGTGGATTTTTAAAGACAAAGGCGAAAACGGTGTATTTCCGGCTACAGGCGGGGTATATCAGACGTCTTCATCCATTCGTGATGTAGGAACTAATACGGATGCGTACACCTATGAGTCAAGTGAGAACAGCGTACGCAACCAGGGCTGGCATGAAGGAACGGGCCTAAAATACTGGCTTGCCACGCTTTCTACCCAAGGCTTCGAAGGGATCTTCCTCTCTTCACAGCAAACCTCTTCAAGTACAGGACCCAGGGATTTTAAGGTGCAATACAGTATAGATCAACAGGAATGGATAGATGTTACGGGCGGCAACCTTGTTCTAGCCCAGAACAATTTTAATTGTTCCAATAATTCCTGCAAATTAACTAACCTCGCTTTGCCTGCCGGAACAAACAATCAAGATGTACTCTATATCCGCTGGGTGGTAAACTCTGCGAAAAGCGTAAGCGGGGGAACGGTGTCCAGCTCAGGCTCAAGCAGAATCAAAGATGTGATAATTAAAGGAACACGCAGCAGCGGCGAACCTGGGAACACTCCCACACTTGAGGTAAGCAAAACTCCCGCTTCAGGGGCTGCAGATGTTCCCCTTAACGCAGAGATCACCGTGAAGTTTAACAAAGCCATCAGCCTCGACAATAGTTATCAAGTTGTAATCACAGAAAACAATCTTCCTCTTACCAACATTTCTGCTTCACTCCTCGGTCAAGACACAGTCAAAGTCAGCCACCCTAATTTCACTGCCGGCAAAACTTACAACGTGACCGTCCCTAAAGAGCTTGTTAAGGGGACTACGGATGGCCGTACACCTGAGAACGATATTACATGGAGTTTTAAGACGAAGTCTCCGGATACCGGCATCAAAACTCCAACGCTGCTGAACATGACTTTTAATGGAGACCCAAAGACAAGTATTGCCTTTGACTGGTATACAGCCGAAACCGTCAGAGGTACAGTAGTGCAAGTAGTGGAGGCCTCCAATGCGGGAGGAAGCGAGTTCCCGGAACAACTGGCAGCTTCTTATGAGGGCAGCGCAACAGTTATTGAAACCTTAATGACATCAGGAGACAGAAGCTCCAAAAAGTATAAAAAGTTCGCCAGCCACAAGGTTATTGCAAGCGGTCTTAAGCCTGGAACCAAGTATATCTACCGGGCCGGTAACGGTGATGCGGACGGCTGGAGCGAGGCGGGTTCTTTTACCACGGACAAGGCGGATAATCAGGATTTCCATTTCCTCTATGTAACCGACACCCAAGGCTCAAGTAAATCGAATTTCGATCTGTGGCAGGATACTTTTAAGAAAGCTATTGAGAAAACGGTAGATCCCAAGTTTGTTCTTCTTACAGGGGATCTAACGGATGACGGTGATCTGGAGCAGCTGTGGCAGTGGTTCTTAGGTGTGCCGAAAAAAGAATTTGCCAATGTGCCATTTGCACCGATTATCGGCAACCATGAGATAGAGGATTATCCGAATAACAACTTCTATAACCATTTTAATCTTCCAAAAGATGTCGGGACGGGCGCTCATGACGGGTCGGTATATGCTTTCGAATACGGCGATGCCCTGTTTATGCAGATCAATTCCCAGTATGAAGGGGAGGTTAAGCCGTATAAAGCGGATATTCAGTTCACGAAGCAATTGGAATGGATGCGGAATCAAGTGGCAAAGACCGACAAGAAGTGGAAATTCGTCTCGATGCATAAGGGAGCGTATTCTTCAGGGGATAATGCTTCGGCAGAAAGCGACCGGGTAGAATTTTACCGGAAATATCTAATTCCTGTATTTGATGAGCTGGGTGTGGATATGGTGTTTGAGGGACATGACCATATGTATATGAGGTCTTTTCAAATGCTGAACAACGTTCCGATTAAGAATGTTATTACCGATGAGCAAGGAAATGTGCTGAATCCCAAAGGGACCGTGTATCTGATGGGCAACTCGGCCGCTTCGAAATTTTATGCCATTAATCCAGATGCAGACACTTTTTTTGCAGCAAAAAACGACCAGCCCAATAAGAAAATGTTCGTGGATGTTTCCATTACAAGCGACGTGCTGAAATTCACATCCTACACAGCTGTTAAAGATAAACCTCTTGCCGTCTATGATGCTTACAGTATTAAACGGACTGACGTCAAACCCGGCATTGTAGAAAATCCAAGTGCAGTAAGACAGTCAGGGAACCGTGCAGTTCTTTCGTGGAAAGCGCCAGCAAATAGCTCTGAGCCTGTGCGAGGTTACCGGATTTACGAGAAAAATGATAAAGTCAGCACAAATTGGAGCGTGTATGTGCCGACGGTAAGCGGTCAGACGAGTTACAGTTATACATTAAACGGCATAGATTCTGCTAAAGCCTACAATTTCGTGATTAAAGCAGTGGGGACAAGAAATAATTCGCTTCCAGCAGAGGCAGGAATGCAATGAATGGATAGAGGAGGCGTTGACGGGGCTTAGGCATCCGTTAACGCCTTTTTTTCATAGTTGTTGAAGCTGTCCATTCCTCCTAGGGTAACTCCTCCAAAAGATAGCTTCACTTTTTACCAGATCATGAGCAGAATCGGCAAGAGGGTTTGGGGTGGGTCCTACGAAACCTAGAATTGGGATGATAAATTTAAGTGCCATCCATATATAGACCCCAGGTAAGCCGTGAATCAAAAATACGCAGATCCATGACAGTAAAGCTGCAGCCAACATTGTACTACCTAAATACCCGAATGTTTGAGTTATTCTTTTCATATTCGCTCCTAACGTATAAGAAAGTGTCTAATAGTTAGATGAATATAACTGGAAAATCACTTCGACTGCTAACCTATCCGAGGCTCGACCCGGTGATTTGGATAATACCACCGTAGGGAAATCTGAAAAACAATCATTTGTACAACTGTATTTGTCTTGTACCGTTCTTTGAAGTTAGTAATAGACTATATCAATCTCAGAGAAGGAGTTGATTTAGTTGGCTAACAGTGATATACGTCTTACTCTTTGGTCGGGTACTAATTTTACCAATCGCCGGATTCGATTCAGACGTGGAGGAGTTGCGGTTCGTGATCTTGGAGCGTTTCGGTTTAACAACGTTCTCTCGAGTTTCCGTCTCAGAAATGTTGTGCAGAGCTCTCAAGTAACGCTTGTACTATTTTCGCGAATTAACTTTCAGGGATCGTTCCGTGTATTCCGTGGCAGCCAAAACGTAGCGAACTTGAATAATTTTAACTTTAACAATGTCACATCTTCGTTGATATTGGTAGACCGTATCCTTACAAGCTCCGAAATTTCCCAAATTCAAAGCACGGGTAGAGCGCCTCGAGATGTCCTCGTAATAAGACAATAATAATGCAAAGGGTGCCCCTAGGGCGCCCCTTTTTTACAAATATCATTAGCACAGGTCAAGACAAAATATGCATAGAATTTAATATAAAATAAGAGAATAGGTGCTGCTCCCGCAAACAATCCTCCTTTAAACTAGTAACGTACTTAACAAAATCTGCTAGAGGAGGATTCAAATGCGCAAAAAGGTTATCGGGAGAATTTGCAGTACAGTTATGGTTTGCAGTCTGCTTGCAGCAGGCAACGGAACATCCTACGCCGATGGCGCCAATAACTCTGATGCTCCTACCAACAAATCTGTCAAAAACGTAATCCTGTTTATTACGGATGGGATGAGCTTATCCGATGTGAACTTGGCCAGATGGTATCAGGGAGGTCAGGCGCTTGCGATGGATAAGTATTTCAGCGGGCTGGTGAGAACCTATTCTACGGATTCACTGACCACAGATTCCGCTGCGGGAGCTACGGCTTATGCCACAGGCCATAAGGTTAAGAGTGAGACGGTATCCATACTTCCAGACCGAATAACGATGCCTTTCGTAAGCGCAGTTAAACCAGAGGACATGAACAAACCTCTGCCTACCCTTATGGATGCAGCGAGAATTGCAGGGAAAAGTACAGGAACGGTATTCACTTGTGAATTAACGGATGCGACACCGGCTACATTTTTAAGTCATGCATACACGCGTGACAATGCGCAGTCTATTGCAGAACAGATGGTCTATAGTGGTGTAGATGTTCTACTTGGGGGCGGTTCCGGGTATTTGGTACCCGGCAAAGAAGACATTAACCGCAAGGACGGAGAAGATTTAACCAAAATCCTGAAATCAAATGGGTATGAATACGTAACGGATAAAGCAGGTTTAATGAATTCTAAAACGAATAAAATCTGGGGACTATTCAACCCCGAAGCACTGGATGCTGATTTTGACCTGAACCCGCAAAAGCAACCGAGCCTTGCCGAAATGACCAATGTAGCGATAGAGAAGTTGTCACAGAACGAGAATGGTTTTATTCTGATGGTCGAAGCAAGCCAGATTGACTGGTATGGTCATGATAACGATCCAGTGGGGATTATGAGTGAGACCTTAGCGTTTGATAAAGCCTTCAAAGCCGCTGTTGATTTTGCAGAAAAGGACGGGAATACAGCAGTCTTATCGGTTTCGGATCATGCTACCGGCGGGCTCAATATGACGAACTATGATTCTACCAAAGATCTAATCTCCGTGCTGAAGAAAGCGAAGCACACCAGTTATTACATTGAAGGCAGTATTAATGAGAGCAATTTCAAAAAGGTCCTTGCGGATAATTATGGACTTAGTGATCTAACCAAAGAAGAAGCGGATCAAGTCAGATTGGGAATGCAGGATAACCTTTCGCCAGTCATCGGTAAAATTTTGGGGGATAAAATAGGTGTAACCTTCTCTACGGATGATCACACATCGGAAGAAGTTGGATTGTTCGCCTACCATCCGGCTAATTTTAAACCGACCGATTTCATGAACAGCGGTGTAATCCAGAATACGGATGTGAATATGTATATTCAAGAAGTGACCGGACTCAATCTGGCGCAGCTTCAGGATACACTGTACGTATCCAGTGATAAATTCAAGGCCAAAGGAGCTACGATTACCCTAGATAAGACCGATAAGACTAATCCGGTGGTTGTAGTGAAAAAAGCAGGCCAAGTTCTCAAGCTGCCTATAGATAAAAATATCGCCATTCAGGATGGCAAAACAACGAAACTAAATGTGCTGACAGTAATGATTAAAGATAAAGTGTGGATTTCGCAGGATGCTTTGGACTTAATTCTCTAATTCTTAAAGTTCATGTTGTGATCTGTCGCCTAACAGTTAAAGCGCTTAAACTTGAGAACCCCTTTTTAAAAGGGGTTTTTGGGTTTAGATAAGAAATTCCGACTTGAATTGAGGCGAGGAAAGCGAAGCTTTTATCGTTTGATTGCAGGCTTTGTTCCATAGGTCATCAAGCGCCAAACCTTTTCTAAAGGGCCCATGGAAAAAAACTTGAACCAAATGGTGCTAAAAATGATTTGAATCATATAAATCAGAACTGCGATGTAGAGAATATCTTTTGGTGAAATGACTTCGAGACCTATCATTGAAATGATTGCCGTCCCTATAATGCTTTGTGCTACATAATTTGTAAACGCCATTTGACCCACCCGTGATATGGGTTTCAGGAATTTCACCATTTGTTTATTTTCTAATAGTAGAAATAATGTTGTTAAGTAGAACAAAGTGGTTGGGAGAGATCCTAAGCCCGTAACTGAATCTACATTGCTGTTCCCATTTTGAGAAGCGTTCCAAATCCATAGTGAAAAACCAATGAACAACAGAAATGATACCATTTGAATCCATCTAATGGGTCTTGTTAATTCTTGTATGTGTGTCAGCCAACCTGACTTTGCGGTTAAAAAACCAGCTAAAAACATAATAAAGATTTGTATAGCGTCATTAGAAAAAATATCAAGAATAGATGAGATTGCCCCTTGAGAAGGCAGGAATATTTTTACCACTAAGGAAATGATGTAAATGGATGTCATACCCATAAGCCACTTTTTAAGTGTAGAAACCGTTGTGTGATAAAAAGGGATCAGAAACAATCCGATAATGGCATATGCGGGCAGAATGGTTCCCCAAAAGATAAATACATGAATGATTCCCAGCAGCAAAAGGATTAGTAAACGTCTAGCCATACGCCATCTGGGTTTATCTCCCCGGCTTTCGGCTCTTGAGGCGAAAATGTATAGACCTACACCAAATAGGAATGAAAAAATAGAAAAGAACTTTTTTTGTACGAAGATGATTATCAAGCTATGGATGATTCCATTAATGCCACTATAGTCTGGTAAGGGATCTCCTTCCATAATAACTTTAAAGGCTCCAACATTTATAAGCAGAATGCCAAAAAGAGCAAGTCCGCGAATGATGTCGAGTGAAATGATTCTTTCTTTTTGCGAGATGGAGGGATTCATTAATAGTGCTCCTTTGAAAATATTTTTATTTGCCTAGGAGTCAGTATAAGTTGCGAACCTTATATTAAATTGATGCCAACATTACAGGATCCTTAAATTTGATAAAATGTTCCAACTCCAGTTGAATTAGAATCAGTTTTATGGTTAATATGAATACTAAATCATTTTGGGGTGTGAACTAGAAATGTCAGCATATACTCAACCGATCTTTGTGGCAGCGATCTTTTTTGTGGTTTTAGCATTTGCCTTTTTTATCCCATGGCTCATTTATACCTATAGAAAATATAATTACCTTCCCTTTTCTACCACGTTAATTTCGTTTTCATTTATCTTTTACTTTCTAGCAGCGTTATTTTTAGTCTTGTTGCCGTTGCCGGAAATACGTAACACTTGTTCGCTACAAAAACCGGACACACAACATTATTCACTTATGCCATTTCAATTTATAGTGGGCACCTTTGGGAATAGTGGCATCGTGTTATCACAGCCTGCAACTTATAGGCTATTATTTAGCCAACCCTCATTCTATCAAGCGTTTTTTAATTTCTTGCTATTATTACCTTTTGGTGTTTATCTGCGATACTTTTTTCAAGATAAGAAATATTGGAAGAAAGCTCTAGGCTTCACGTTCTTATTAACTTTATTTTATGAGATAACACAGGTAACCGGCATTTACGGGATTTATAATTGCCCTTATCGTATTTTTGATGTGGATGATTTATTGTTAAATACTACTGGCGGTGTACTGGGGTTCTTTATTGCTCCAGCTGTGTTGGCGTTATTCCCGTCAAAAAAGAAAATTAAGGAGAAAGCGGAAAGATTATTAGCGCTTGATGAAGTAAGAGGGATGTCTGTGTTACTGGCTGTTATTATTGATCTATTTATCAGCAACCTAGTAGTTAAAGTTGTGTTGAGTATGACCAACGTTAATATCGTTAGTGAATTTATTGCGAGCACCATTACACTTTCTGTAACCTTTTTTATTATTCCGATTATTTGGAATGGATCGACAATCGGTACGAAAATAATGCGTTATCGCTATGACAGTAAAATAAGTCGAGTGGAAACTAACAAGCGATTATTTAAACGCTTTGGTGCCCTTTACGCGATGTACTTCATAACAGTCATTGCGAAAACGTTGAATAATGTGGAAATATCAATGGATTCTCCATTTTATAAGGCATCTATATTCTTAACCCTAGGTGCTGGATTGACCTCTCTCATTTTAACGATCGTATTGTTCGTTCATGTTATATTAGTCGTGTTTGGCAAACAAAAACGCCGCTTTTACTTTGATGAAGCTTCTGATTTATATACAACCAGAAAAAAATGAATGCTATTCAATAGCAAAGGGATACTCCGTAGTCTTAAATGGCTACAGGGTATCTTTTTTTTGTAGATTTAAGCTTGTTGTAAGGTTGGCATGAATTTGCTGTAAGGTTCGGTGCCTATAGTATAAGTATCAGCAAATTATGAGGTGAAATGAATGGAACCATTATTAAAAGTAGAAAACGTAAAAAAAGTGTACGGGAAGTTAAGTGCTGCTTACACAGCGTTGGAAAACGTGTCTTTTGACATTCATGAAGGTGAGTTTGTAGGGATTATGGGACCTTCCGGAGCGGGAAAATCAACCTTGCTAAATTTGTTAGCAACCATAGATTCTCCAACAGAAGGAAAGATATATATGAAGAACAAGAGTATTCATGATCTGAAGGAAGCAGCTTTGTCAGACTTCCGGCGTGAACATCTCGGGTTCATCTTTCAAGATTACAATTTACTCGATTCCTTGACGGTAAAGGAGAACATATTGCTTCCCCTGGCGATTGCTAAAATTCCAGCGAAGAAAATTAATCACCTTGTGACTCAGATCTCTAAAGTATTTGGGATTGAAGATTTACTGGGGAAATATCCTTACCAAATCTCTGGGGGTCAAAAGCAAAGAACCGCTGCGGCTAGAGCGCTCGTGACAGAGCCAGCACTGATTTTGGCTGATGAACCAACAGGTGCACTTGACTCTAAATCAGCAACAGATTTATTGGAAAGCTTAAGTACTTTAAATGAAAATAACAATTCGACCATTATGATGGTGACCCATGATGCCTTTGCCGCAAGCTTCTGCCGCCGGATCATTTTCATCAAGGATGGTTCATTTTCAACAGAAATCTATCGTCGTGATCAGACACGCAAAGCCTTCTTCCAAGAGATCTTAGATGTTCATGCGGCCATTGGGGGTGAGGTAGATGACGTTATTTAGTCTAGCAAGAAAAAATATAGCCAGAAACTTCTCGCAATATTTTTTATACATCGCATCGATGGTGTTTAGTATCGTCATTTACTTTACATTTGTGACCTTAAAATATAGTGATACGATAGCAGAACAGACGGCCTCATCCCAAAAACTGGGTTCCCTAATGAGTGGAGCGGCAGTCATTCTTATCTTTTTCGTGTTCATATTTATAGCTTATTCCAATTCATTTTTTATGAAAAGACGTAAAAAAGAAGTCGCACTGTATGCGTTGCTGGGGGTACGTAATCGTCAAATCGGTTTTATGCTCTTTTTTGAAAATTTATTATTAGGATTATTCTCTTTAATAGTAGGGATTGTATTTGGCTTCCTTTGTTCAAAAGGATTTATGACGATTTTGATTCATTTAATGGGTTATGACGTTGTAGCACCCTTTACTTTTTCAATGGCGGCAGCGATGAACACGGCTATCGTATTTCTTGTTATTTTCTTAGTGACATCGTTTCAAGGCTACCGTTTGATCTATCAATTTAAGCTGATTGATTTATTTCATGCTTCCAAAAAGGGAGAAGTGGCGCCTAAACCATCTATGATAGTAGCTGTTCTTGGAGTGTTACTTATTGTCTTGGGCTATTGGCTTGCAATGCAGGACCTTTTCACTTCTAAGGTATGGGCAAAAATCGGATTTCTCATGACCGTATTAATTATTTTAACAACGGTAATTGTGGGTACATTTTTATTGTTCCACAGTGTGACTGGCTTTCTGTTAGCAATGATTAAGAAAAATGAAAAGTGGCTGTGGAAGGGCCTTCATGTAATAACCATTTCGCAGCTGCTCTATCGTATCCGTGGGAATGCACGTACATTAACTGTGATTGCTGTGTTGAGTGCTACAACAGTAACTGCCGGTGGAGCGGTCTATAGCCTGTATTACAATACGAACGACTCGGCAAAAACGATTAATCCGAATACCTTTATGTATCAATTAACAGATGCAGAAATGGATAAACAAGTAAGTGCTGTACTGCCAGCTACAAAATACGATGAAAATATCGAAACGCTATCCATTACGTTTCATACGAAAGAATTAAACTCGCCATCCTCGTTCGATAGCTCTGATAAAAGAGGGTATACAGTTATCAATGAAAAAACATACAACAACTTAGCAAATGTACAGCATAAAGAAAAATTAAATGTAAAGGATGGCTACGCGGTTATTTTAGATATCGGATATAACAAAAGGTTCTCACCTATGTATACAGGAAAAACTATAACAACAGGCAACGGCCATCCACTCACATTCCAAAGCTTTAAAACACAAACCGTATTAAATGCAGGTACAGCAGGTATAACAGTTGTAGTCTCGGATGAACAGTATAAAGTATTACGGAATGATGGAGAAGTGCTACGCTATCGTGTTCTTGGGGTAGAGGATGCCTCTGTGGATTTATCTGCAAAAATTGCAAACCAATTACCTGAAGAAGCGCTATTTTCAAGCAGGCCTCAAGATTACCAAACAAGCTTGGAAAGTGTGGGTTCTCTACTTTTTATAGGAAGTTTCCTTGGACTCGTATTTCTGGCTGCAACAGGCAGTATCATTTACTTTAAAGTTTTAACTGAGGCAGAAGAAGATAAAGCACAGTACAATATGCTGCATAAAAAAGGTGTCAGTGCAAAAGAAATGCGGAAATCCATTGCGTCACAGGTATTCGTTATCTTTGTTGTACCGCTTATAGTAGGGTTATTGCATAGTGTAGTGGCTTTAAAAGCATTCTCTAGTCTACTGATGATAGATTTAGCAAAGCCAGTGTTGCTCTGGATGATTGCTTATACCATAATTTATGGGTTGTATTATTTCTTAACCGTAGCTTCATACAATCGTATTATCACACTAAATAATAGAACAGAAGGATGATTGAGATGAAAAAATTTCTAATTACTATGGGTATTTTGTTTGTTATTGGGGTTGTAGGTGTCTTTGCTCTAGCAAAGATTGATTTCAATCGCATGAATGCCGAAAAGTACTATTTACAAATTACAGAGGATGGGGAACCCCATGAATATAAACTGAGTGATGGTACAGTGATGACTTCCTATTCCTATACACTAGAAGCTACAAATGCTAAAGGGAATACAATTCCACTGGAATTTAATGCACAAAAAAATCTTCGTAAAGGCGCCTACTTAAAAATGTATGTAAAAAAAGGTGATCAAGTCTCCTCATATGATGAAGTGAAGGTAGAGGATATTCCGCTAAAAGCAATAAAAAACTAATAAATTGAAGAAGGGCTGTCTCCAATAAAGGTAATGGAGCACAGCCCTTTTCTCTGCCTAATGAGTAAGTAAGGCATTTGTATTATAAAAGTATAGTAATGGTTGTTCCGGTATTCTCAATGCTCGTCATATCGAGTTTCCCCTCATGAGCCCAAATAATGTCTCTTGCGATGGCCATTCCTAAACCAGTACCATGCTTACTCGTTGTGTTTGTACCCCGATAGTAGCGTTCGAAAATCTGTTCCAGATCTTTAGCTGGAATTCCATGACCATTATCAGAAATCGAAATTCGGGTATGAGATTCTGGACCTGTATCCACTCGAATCTTCACCACGACATTTTCATCGTTATGCACCAGCGCGTTGTAGATCAAGTTAAGGATCGCTCGTTTTAGTAATTTTTTATCTACTTTATGCACTGCTTTAACTACATTTGCCTCAAACTCTATCTGCCGTTCACCAAAGGTCGGGTCATTTAAAAGTTCAATCGTCATTTCTCGTAGAAACTGAACGAGATTCACCTCTTCAAATTGCAGGGATAGCTGGTGATTACGCAAACGTGTCGTTAAATTGAGGTCATCTAACAGATCTTTCATATACATCGATTTACTCTTGATAATTGACGTGTATTCCTGTAATTCTTGGGCTGTTAAATCTGTGGCACTGTCGTTAATAAATTCTGCATAACCTTGAATAGAAGCAAGTGGTGTCTTCATGTCATGTGAAACATTGCTAATCCATTCCTCACGCATTTGATCGAGACGTTTACGTTCCTCTTCATGTCGATCGAGCTTTTCAGATAGTTCATTCATATTACGAAAAACATCTTCATAAACACCTTTGGGAGTAGGCATTTTCTTAAAACGTCGTTCCCTGAGCTGTTGAATACCCTCTATTAATGTATGAAGGGGTGCAGTTAACTTTTTCCCAAATAGAAATCCAATGAGGATTACAATAAGCACATCAACGATTAAAAAAATGAAAAGAAAAACATTAACATCTTTGAAAATTTTAGCGTAGTCATAGGTCATTACGTAGCGGCCTATTTTAGGATTATTAATCCCTAAAAAGTAACTGAAATGTTGGGCTTCGCTGACAAAAACCGTCGTGCGTGCATCTAATTCTTTATATTTATACATTTGTACAATTTCAATAGGAGAATACTCTGTTTTCAATTCTTCAGGGGTATAAAATGCTGCTGCTTGCTCCCCTTGGTCATTCAAGAATTGTACCCAGGCGCTCATTTCTTGTAGTTTTTTGAGACCTTCTTCATTCACAACAGGTTTGCCAGCCTGTAATTCTACGTATTGTGAAAAGGTTCGGCTAAAGGTTTCTGCAGATGCTTCTTCAGTGCCAAAGTTATTATTATTTACCTTTATAACGAATAAGGAAAGGAACAAAATCGCGTTTACAATACCAACGATCACAACAATAGTCATAACCGATCTTAAAAAGCGGAGTGTCAATTTCCATTTCAACTAGTCTCACTCCTTGGTATTTAATTTATAACCTAACCCTTTAACCGTCAAAATAAAGGAAGGATTTGAAGGGTCTGCCTCAATTTTTTCGCGTAAGCGCCGAATATGTACCATCACTGTATTATCGGAACCAAAAAAGTCCTCACCCCACGCCTGTCCAAACAAGGTTTCTTTGCTTAGAATCTGATTGGGATGATGCATAAAACAGCTCATTAAACCGACTTCTTTGGCGGTTAGCACGAGGACCTCGCCATTCTTTTTTAATTCTGTCTCATTGGCACTAAGCTCAAAGGGGCCAGCTTGTAAGCTTTTCGGAGCTTTTTTTTCTTCTGTAAAGCCAGCTCTTCTCAGTTGTGCCTTTACCCGATAAGCGACTTCTTTCGGACTGAACGGTTTAGTAATATAATCATCGCCACCTATCGCCAGTCCTAACAGCTTATTAATTTCCTCGTCTTTTGCAGACATAAATAAGATGGGTGCATTTGATGTTTCCCGAATTTTTCTGCATAAGTCATATCCTTCTCCATCTGGGAGCATAATATCTAGCAATATAAGCTCAGGATTATACTCCTGGAACTTGTCCCAACCCTCTGCAACGGTCCCGGCAGTTACAACGTCTGGAACACCTTCTTTATGTAAAACAGCCTTCATCAGACGCGCTAAATCATCTTCATCGTCTATGATTAATACCCATTTACGACTTGCCATTTATTTCCCTCCAAATCCGTCTTTATGTACATTATTACATTATAAAGAACTCTTTATTTCTTGCGCAAAAAAATCGCAAAAGAAAGGCTTGCATGAAGATGGATATTACTTAGACGAACATAGCAAAGCAATATTCGGTCATTTATTAAAATTCATTCTAGATATAGTCAAATCAGGTAAGGAGGAGAAATTGTCTGCACTGTATATGGCCCTTTGAAGAAGTTCGCTAAAATGATGGAAGAAGGTGAGTTACTGTATTCGCTTGAGCTCGAAGAAGAACTTGCAGACAGCTTTTGGAATGCCATTAGATGGCTTGATTGCAGCCCTGGGCGTTGATTACTTCCTGATGATGCGGTATAACGAGCTTGAAGGGGATGTTGGATCACCTGCGCCGCGTTGATTCCTTCGGGCGTAACGACACTTATACAGGTAGCATTCGTATTAATCATTGCACTATTATTACTAAGTGTAGCGGCCATGCCGGTGTTCTTGACTACATTAAAGCAGCTTGCTAGCAAATTAAATGGTTCAAGTACGGTGCTACATCACAGGATGTAGTTGACAAATTGAGTCATATTTAGACGGCAGTGAAATTTAAAAATACATGCGTATTACGTATGCTGAGAACAATAGAAAGAATCTTCGGGGACCTTTGTGGTCCCTTGTTTCACCATATCAGAAAGTATATAATTATCGACTATACCTTACAACTTTATTACGCTATAATCAACGTAAAGTCACCAGATGACCTAAGAGTAGGATGATTTTAATAGATTAATTAATATTAGCTTTGATATGCCGAAACGTATTTTGTTATTGAAATTGGTTGTTTATATTGTTTATGATATTAATAAAGGTGTTAATTAAATCTAGAGTAGGTAGATTATGAGTCTAAATGACAACGTATTAATTAAAATTCGTGATATGCGAGAGAGTTTTACACCAGTTGAACGATTGGTCGGAGATTACATTTTAGAAAATACGGAAGAGATCCCTCATTTGTCGATTAAGGAATTGGCTCAATCGAGTAAGACAAGCGATGCATCTGTCCTTCGTTTCTGTAAGACGATGGGTTACAGCGGATACCGCAATTTTATTGTGAGTATATCGGCATCTTTGGGTTCTCGTGATGAGGATTCAAAGGCTCAATATACAGATATTCAGCCAGGTGATGATCTCTCGACAATTATATCAAATATTTCATTGAATAATTGCAAGTCCATTGAGGATACGCTTAGTGTTATTGATCGAAAAGAAATTACAAGAGCTGTAGAATTACTATGTCATAGTAAGCGAATTGTTTTCTTTGGAATAGGTGCTTCGGGACTCGTTTGTATGGACGGGGAACAGAAGTTCTCGCGAATTAATAAGATGTGTCACGCCTATACAGATGGTCATAGTCAGCTCACGGCAGCAACTTTACTTGAGAAAGATGATGTTGCCATTTTCATTTCTAACTCTGGAGCAACTAGTGATATTATTGATGCACTGGAAATTGCCCAAAAGAATAGAGCGAAATGTATTGCGATTACGAAGTACAATAAAAGTGAGCTTGCGGAGCGGGCGGATATTGTACTGAGCATATCCACACCTGAAATAACAATCCGCAGTGGGGCTATGGGCTCACGTATTGCGATGCTTACGATCATCGACATATTATTTGCTGGTGTCGCAAGTGCAGAATATGAAGAAGTAAAAACCTACTTAACAAAAACGCATAATATATTAAAGAAAAAACTTAGAAATTAGGTTCTGATAGAATGAATGTGAAGGAAAGCATTGATCATGGATCAATGCTTTCCTTTTTTTTGTATTTCATTCGCTTATTCGTGTACTAAAATGTACTACTTATCAATCCATGTCAGATTATCTACATGATGAATACGTTGATCTAATGAATATAATAAGTAGTTTAATTCAATAATTAATAGCTTGGCACACAATAATGAGGAAGAAAATGAATGGAATCGAAGACGAAACATCATCCGGTTGAACGCGGATGATGTAACTTTATGTTTCGTTTGGAGCGATAATCAGCAAATAATACATTTTTTTAAATTGCTTTAACCTTAGAGCCATAGCGATCAAAGCAATTGGTAAAAATTTAAATTGTATCTTGTAAGCGCTTTATAAATGTGGTATAACATAGTATGTAAGAAATGAAATAAAACATCAGAATTTAATTTCTTTATGAAATTATATTTCAAAATCTATTGACGAAGCGATGGTGTTGTATTAGTATAAGAACATAATAATTGTAAGTTAATATAACACGTTTTGTTAACTAGATGAGAGATTAAGACTGGGAAGAAGGAGGATGGCTATGAATGACTACCTTGCGGGATTGACAACAGAGGCTGTGAATCCAGATACATTAATGATTGATGAATGTACTACGGAAGAAATGATCCAGTTAATGAATCAACAAGATGCACTGGTCCCCAGAGCTATAACTGAGGAGATTCCGCAGATTGCAAAGGCGGTAGATATTCTACATCATAGGTTGTCTAATGGTGGAAGAATGTTTTACATAGGAGCTGGCTCATCAGGAAGATTAGGTGTTCTGGATGCTTCCGAATGTCCTCCTACCTTTGGTACAGATCCTTCCTTGGTGCAGGGCTATATCGCTGGTGGTGATATTGCTTTGCGTACTGCGGTTGAAGGCTGTGAAGACGATATGGATGAAGGGATCGCATTAATCGAAAGCATTGGTGTAACAAACAAAGATGTACTAATTGGGATTTCGGCAAGCGGTAGTGCAAACTACGTTATTGCAGCTTTAGCGAAAGCAAAGGAACTTGGAGCAGCCACTATCGGTGTTTGTAACAACAGAGGCTCAAAGTTCGAACCCATTGTAGATGTTTGTATAACACCTGTTGTAGGACCTGAGGTCATTAGCGGTTCGACTCGATTAAAGGCAGGAACTGCTCAGAAGTTGGTGCTTAATATGCTGACAACATGCACAATGGTCAAGTTAGGAAAAACGTACAACAACTTGATGGTTGATCTGAAGGCTAGTAATTTTAAGCTCGTAGATCGCTCGATTCGTATCATCATGAACACGACTGGTGTAGATACATCAACCGCCGCAGAAACACTTGAAAAAGCATCTATGAACTGTAAGCTGGCAATTATGATGATTAAATCGGGGTTAGATGCAAAAGAAGCAGAACAAGTACTTAACGCAAACGGAGGACGCTTGAAACAGGCAATCGCATCATTGGTTTAGGTGTGAAAAGTGGAATAACAGGATGGATGCTATTAATAATTGAGGGGGCTGTTTTCGATGAAAAAAAGATCACGTGGATTAACTCTGTTTTTGTCAGGAATCATGATGGTATCACTCTTATCGGCTTGCGGAGGAAACGGAAATAACGCTACAACTTCTACAGATTCCGGTAATACAGGAACTAGTAACGGTGGTTCTGAGCCTAAAAAGGATACGATTACAGCACTTTTACCTCCGATATCAGCGAACTATCAAACACGTTTTGCTGATATGGAAAAAGAATTTAATACACTACATCCTAACTTGACTTTGAAAATCGAACCAGCGAGCTGGGAAGATATGACGCAAAAACTTGATACTCAAGTAAATGCAGGTTCTCCTCCAGATATTGCTTTTATCGGTGCTTCAGGAATTTCGAAATATGCAGCACTTAATGTACTAATCGACCTTAACGGTGCCCTTTCTGATGAAGCCAAGGCCGATTATGACGAAGTTCCATTGAAATATTTCCAACTAGGTGACGCTCAATACGGCCTACCAGCATATATGGAAATCCACACTATCGGTGGTAACAAACAATTCCTTGAAGAAGCCGGAATTGATTGGAAAAGCATTCAACAAAACGGTTGGACTTATGAAGAGTTCCGTAATGCAATTTCTAAAGGCGTAGTGAAAAATGATAAAGGTGAAACTACTCGTTATGGTTTCGTGTTCGCAACATCTGGTGTAGCATCTAAAGACTATCTAGCTATTCTTGCTAAAACTGCAGGTTTACCAGATTACTTCGATAAAGATCTTAAATATACGTATACAAGCAAAAACTTCTTGGGGCTACTTACATCTATTCGCGAAATGATCAACGATGGTTCTATGCCTAAAGAGCTAAGCTCTATCGATGCTGGCAAACGGTGGAACATGTTCCTAACGGGCCAAACGATGATCACAGGTAAAGGTTTATCTGCATTTGAAAACTCTGCTCGTCTAAACAATGAGAAGATTAAAGCGAACGATGGTTCAGCTGTTGCAGATTCTATTGAAGTTGATTATATTTCACTTCCAGTCCCAACATTCAACGGTGCCGATTATGTCCCTACTTCAATCGTTGATGGTTATATCGCACTTCGTGGTAAAAAAGCTCCATCTGAAGAGCACATCAAAAATATTGCCCTAGCAACGAATTTCTTGTCTTCTGGTTCAATTGCTGCTAACTACAGTAATGAGCTGTTCTTATCACCAATTACTGAATCTGCACGTAATGCAGAAGTACTTGAAAAATTCCCTCGTAACGAAGATAACGTTGCTGCAGGTAAAGCTATGATGGCAAAAGCGCTTCCGGCTCGTACAGATATTCCTACTGATCTGGCTGCTGAAGCATTAAAAATTGAAACAGAAGTTATTATTCCTAAACTACAAGCCTTACTTGCAAATGAGATTGCTCCACAAGAAATGTATGATGCAGTTAAAGCAGCTGCAATTAAATCTTTCGGTAAAGATGGTATTGTAGTTGACTAGTCTGTCGTAGGCTGACATGTGAAAGCTGTGCGTAGCTAGAACGTACAGCTTTCCTTCTAAATTAGCTAGAGCTTGTACTGTTTTTAGAAGAGAGGTGCGACCCAATGAATCAAACGTTGACTAAAAGAAAAAAATTGAAGCTCGAAAGTGACTCAGGTTGGGGATACGCGTTTATCGCAGTAGCACTTATTGCGTTTTCTTTATTTACCGCATATCCAGTCATCAATGCTTTTATTATCAGCTTACAAAAATATGGTCCATTAGGATCCACTTTTGTCGGCATGGATAACTTCGTTAACTCGTTTTCAGATGAACTTTTCTGGAAAGCGCTGAAAAACACGTTAGTATATACGCTATTAACTGTTCCGTTTAATATTCTTCTATCATTTTTAATTTCAATTTTGATTATTCCTTTCAAGAAAAAAACACAAACGATCTTTAAAGCACTATATTACTTGCCAGCCGTAGCATCTGGTGTAGCGCTTTCTGTTGTGTGGCTGTGGATCTTCGATCCTTTAAAATCAGGTATTGCCAATAAGCTCGTGAGTTTTTTAGGTATTGAAAATCAAAACTGGCTTGGTTCCAGTGCAACTGCAATGTTCTCACTTGTGTTAATGTCATGGTTATCAAGTCATGGTACAGCAATTATTATTTATATAGCCGCATTACTCGCTATTGATAACAGCTATTATGAAGCAGCTGAAATTGATGGCGCGTCTTTCCTGCAAAAGCTTTGGTTTATCGTTGTCCCTTTCCTTAAGCCAACAACGCTATTCCTACTTGTTACGGGTGTTATCGGTTCCTTCCAAGTATTCCAAAACGCTTATCTTATGACAGGCGGTGGACCAGACCATGCAACAACAATGGTAGGTTTGTTAATCTTTAACAATGCGTTCACATATTTTGAGTTTGGTGAGGCAGCGGCACAATCATTAGTTCTAGCAGCGATTATCGGATTTATCTCATTCCTTCAATTCAAGTTTATAGGTAAAGATGTAGAATACTAGGAAAAGGAGCAGAATACTATGGGTTTGTACAACAATAGCTTAAGAAGCAAAGGGTATCTGTTTATACGTAATGGTGCAAACATTACGTTCCTTATCCTATTCGCCGCAGCTACCATATTCCCGATATACTTTATGGTCATTTCCTCGTTCGGTGATCCGGTAGAAGCTGGTGCAATGAGCTATTCTATCCTACCAAAGAAGATTTCATTTGAATCTTATAAATTCTTTTTTAACTTTAGCCCACATACATGGGACTGGTTATTGAACTCTTTTATAGTGGCAGCGTGTATCACGGTATCTAACGTATTTTTTGCTACTCTTGCTGGATATGCTTTTGCAAAAATGAAATTTAAAGGGAAAAACATTTTGTTCGCTATTTTGCTGGGATCTATGATGATTCCTGTTCAAGTTACTCAGGTTCCACTATATATTTTGATCGTAAATATTTTTGAATTACAAAATACGTACACTGCGTTGATTATGCCGAGCATAGTAACGGTATACAATATCTTCTTGGTTAAGCAGTTCATGTCCTCCATTCCAGGTGAAATTATTGAATCTGCTAAAATCGAAGGTTGTTCCCAGCCTAAAATCTTCTGGTATATCATTATGCCTCTATCTAAAACAATTATGGCAGTACTAGCAATCCTAACGTTCATGGCGGCATGGAATGACTTTTTCTGGCCGTTCCTAGTAACGAATACGATGGATATGCAAACCATTCAGGTCGGCTTGAAAAACTTTCGCTTTGCGAATACAACTTACTTTGCACCGATGATGGCGGGGGCAACCATTTCAGCAGTTCCAATGTTTATTTTATTCTTCAGTTTACAAAAATACTTCCTTGAAGGGGTAACAGTTGGAGCGGTGAAAGGTTAATGGACAAACAATCAAAAGTGGATGCAACATACTTAGTTGGCTTGATGTCAGGTACATCAGTAGATGGTATTGATGCAGCAGTAGTTAAGCTTTTACCTTCAGCCGAAAAAGAGCATGGAGTAGAGATTGAATTACTGGCTTTTGAAAACACACCTTTTGAGGTGCAAGTTAGAAACTCCATATTTGAGCTTTTTGATCCCGCTAGCGCTACGATTGATAAGGTTGGCGCAATGAATATGTGGCTTGGCGAATTATACGCCCAAGCCACATTATCCGTTATAGGGAAATGCGGCCTTTCGCCTTCGCAAATATTCGCAGTAGGATCGCATGGTCAAACAATCTATCATGCTCCGGAAGAGAATGTTATGGGCGGCTATAATCTGCATTGTACCGTTCAGATTGGGGATGGTGCAGTTATCGCCAATCGCACAGGGATTCCTTGCGTATCAGACTTTCGAGTTGCTGACATGGCAATGGGTGGACAAGGAGCTCCGTTAGTACCATTTACCGAATACTTATTGTTTAACAATCCAGAGAAAACACTTCTGATGCAAAATATTGGCGGAATAGGCAATGTGACTGTTTTGCCTGTAAATGCCTCACCGGATGAGGTATTTGCTTTTGATACGGGTCCTGGAAATATGATTATCGATGGCCTTGTATCGCAATTATTTATACCAATGACAATGGATGTTAATGGCGAAATTGGTGCGGGCGGTCAAGTGATTGATGAGCTATTGAAATGGATGCAGCAGGATAAATATTATACGATGCCGTTACCAAAATCGACAGGCAGAGAACGGTTTGGCCAACAATACGTGGCACAAATTATTGAAATGATGAAGGTTAATCACTGGAAAGCAGAAGATGTTGTTACAACAGCTACGTACTTAACTGCCTGGAGCATCGTCGATAGCTATGAACGGTATATTGCACCGCAGCACCAGGCTGAGCAATTGTTAATTGGCGGCGGTGGAAGCTATAACAAGACGCTTTTGCGTGATTTGCAGCACTTATTTGCACCGCATAACGTGCAGGTGCTGACGCAGGAGGATATCGGTGGTAATAGTGATGCTAAGGAAGCAATTGCTTTTGCTCTGCTAGCGTATTACACGATGGAGCGCTTACCAAACAATATCCCGCTAGTAACTGGAGCTTCACAGCCAGTAGTAATGGGCAAAATTTCCTGGCCCTATATTGGACGTTCACAGGAGGCTTAAATGATGCAAATCAGACCCTTTTCAATTGAAGATCACTCTGCAGTTGTAGAGCTTTGGAATCGTGAGGCTACAAAATATGATTATAAGCCATTTACAGAGCGAGAGTTTCAAGATACATTCATCGACCATCCTTATTTTGACGCTGACTGTATATGGGTAGGCTGTGACGAAAAAGGGATTGTTGGTTTTGCAGCTGGCTGCTGCGGTGACGATCTCCCTCTTGGAGATGTGGCCGGTTATATTACGAGTGTTATTATAGATACCCATGTGGCTTCTCTGGAGCTTTACGATGCTTTTCTATTGCGTTTAGAAAAAAGATTCCAAGAACTTGGGAAAAGACAAGCGGATGTATTGTTTTTCAACCCTGTTAAGCTGAAGTGGAGTATACCAAGTGCACCTCAGCATGAGCATAATAATGCCCCGGGCATCAGTAAGGACCAGCCATTATATGAAGCTTTAATGGCTAGAGGCTACGAAGATCGAGCGACGCAATGCGGCATGTATTTAAAACTCGGAAGCTTTATAGTTCCCGAAGATATTTTAGATAAGGAAACCAATGCAAATAGCAAGGACTATTACATTACGTCCTATGTCCCTGATTTACATACAGGGCTTGAAGCAACGCTTGCTGCCCTGCAAAATCCGCAGTGGAAGAAGGATATTGTTACTTACGTGAAGGTTGGCGCACCACTTGTAGTAGCTGTGTACGGCAACGAGGTTGTGGGCTTTGCAGGTCCAATTATTTCGCAGCCTGATGGAAGAGCATTTTTTTGCGGTATCGGAGTGCACCCAGAGCATGAGGGGCATGGCCTTGGCAGTGTATTATTTTTCCGAATGGTTGAAGCTTTTCAAAATGTGGGCTGTCAATATATCTCTCTATTCACTGGAAATAATAATCCGGCTCTTCGAATCTATCAAAAAGCGGGCTTTACTATTGAAAAACAATTTTCTATATTGCGGAGGGAACTTTAAAGATGAGCGAAAAATTCACAGTATTAGCAATTGGAGCGCATGTTGGTGATGTGGAGCTAGCTTCTGGTGGTGTACTCGCTAGTCATAGTTTAAAGGGAGATCGCATTGTGACATTAGCGTTAACTGCGGGTGAACGAGGGGTCCCGGCAGGACAGGATATGAAGGAATATCGTCAGCAAAAAGTGAAAGAGGCACAGGTTTTTGCGGATATGCTAGGCGGTGAAGCCATTGTATTCGATGATTATTGTGACGGAGAGTTGCCTGACAATCAAGAAATTCGTATGGAGGTTTGTGATGTAATTCGTCGCGTGAAGCCTAACATTATTATTACACACTGGAAAAACAGTATGCATAAGGACCATGCGCTAACGCATCATATCGTAAATGATGCCCGTTTCTTCGCAAGTCTATCATCCTTTGAACGAGCGCTCCCCGCGCACTTTGCAGCAAGATTATATTACTCCGAAAACTGGGAGGATGCGGTTGATTATGTCCCTTACGTATATGTGGATTTTGATCAAGCGGCATTTGATCTATGGATAGATGCTTTAAGCAAGCATTGGTTTGTGACGAATAGCAAATCTTTCAAATACATGGATTACTATAAAGCACTAGCAGTTGTTCGCGGCTGTGAAGCAAGAAAGACATATGCAGAAGCATTTATGGTGCCTGCTGAAACGGTGAAGGTTAGGCAGTCTAGTCTTTGGTAACTATTCAACTAGCTAAGAGGGAGTGTTTCTATGTATAGCAGGAAACATTCCCTTGTTCTATCCATTTATGCGAAAAAGCAGCTAGGAGGCAGCTTCATATGGTGTTAAATGGGATTGATTCTATAACGAATTATCGTTATTTGTTCGAAGGTAAGCGCGTAGGATTGATTACAGCGCCGACAGGTCTTACGAAGGATTTTGCATCAACGATTACTATATTACATGAAAATTTTAATCTTGCTGCGATGTTTTCACCTGAGCATGGCGTTCGCGGAGATTTGGATGCAGGGGCAGTAGTAGACACTTACATGGATCCTTTTACGAATGTTCCAGTCTATAGCTTGTACCGTAAAGACTCCAAGCGTTTAACAAAAGAAATGCTGAATGAAGTAGACATCATTGTATACGATATTCAAGATGTTGGTGTACGCTATTACACATTTATTTATACGATGCTGTATGCACTTGAAGATTGTGCAAATGCAGGTGTAGAATTTGTTGTTCTTGATCGTGTTAATCCGCTTAACGGGGTAACGGTAGAAGGGAATGTCTTGAAGCCCGGCTTCAAATCATTTGTTGGAAATTACGAGCTAGCCGTGCGATACGGCTTAACAGCAGGTGAGGTAGCAACGATGGCAAATGATCAAATGAATTGGAATGCATCGCTGCATGTCGTTCGTTTGGAAGGCTGGGAACGGAGCATGTCCTTCCCGGATACAGGATTAACTTGGGTTCATCCTTCACTTGGAATACCACGATATGAAACGGCGTTATTATATACAGGAACATGTTTATTTGAAGGCACAAACTGCTCCGAAGGACGTGGAACAACGTTCCCTTTTGAAATGATTGGTGCTCCGTTCATTCAAGCGCAGCAATTGGCAGATGAGATGAATGCAAAAGGTATCCCGGGTGTGCTTTTTCGTCCAGTTCATTTCAAGCCAACGTCATCTAAACATTGTGGCGAGCTATGCGGCGGGGTACAAATTTACATTACAGATCTCCAAGTGCTGAGGCCTTTAGAAGTTGGGGTAACCTTATTATTTACGATAAGAGATTTGTACGAGCAATTTTCAATCCTGCCTCCTGTGAAGGAGGGCTCTCGTCCATTTATCGATTTGCTGGGGGGAGACAACATGTATCGTACGGACAATATTCAAGCCAAGCAGCTGCTTGAACAGTTTGCAGCGGAAAGCAAGCAATTTGCAGAAATAACACAGCAGTATCATTTATATCGCTAGAGGAAGGTGAATAATTGATGAGAACAATAGAACATATGAGCTTGCGCGAAAAGATTGGACAAATGTTCGTAACAGGCTTCCCTTCAACCGAGATCACTCCTGAGCTGAAGGAAGTTATTGAGCATTATAAAGTCGGCAATATTATTTTATTCTCACATAATATCGACAATAAATATCAATTAGGCGAGCTTGTTACTGAGCTGCAGCAATGGTACACGACACATACTGGTATCCCGGGCTTTATTACGATCGACCAAGAAGGCGGTCGAGTCACTCGTATGCCTAAAGACGCGACCAATGTTGCTGGAGCCATGGCAATTGCTTCTTCAGGACGACCTGAAAATGCGTATGCAGCAGGCAGAATGACTGCCAGAGAATTGAAAGCATTAGGTATTAATTTTAATCTAGCTCCAGTTATGGACGTTAACAATAATGCATTGAATCCAGTCATAAATGTTCGTTCATATGGTGATTCTGTTGCAACAGTATCCCAGTATGGAATTCAAATGATGAAGGGATTGCTCGATGGAGGCGTCATGTCCTCACTTAAGCATTTTCCAGGTCATGGTGATACAAATGTCGATTCACATATTGGCTTGCCTACCATTGAAAAAACACTTGAGGAATTAGAGCAGCTTGAGCTGCTGCCGTTTAAGGCCGCAATTGAGCAAGGCGCTCAAGCGATTATGAGTGCACATATTTTATTTCCGAAAATTGAAAAATCCGGTGTGCCCGGAACTATGTCTCATACCATTATTACAGAGATATTAAAAGGAAAATTAGGATATAAAGGGTTAGTTGTATCAGATTGTTTAGAAATGGACGCGATCAAACGATACTATGGTACGGCAAAAGGAGCGTTAGGAGCTGTTAAAGCAGGTATTGATTTGGTATTCATTAGTCATACTCCTGAGACAGTGAAGGAAGCGATTCATTTGATCGAAGAAGCTGTAGCCACCGGTGATTTGGATGAAGCGCTGATTGATGCAGCTGTTACAAAAATTTTAGCTTATAAAGCACAATATGCGACGATTGAGGAGCTAGATTATGAACTAGTTGGCTGCGATGTACATCGCCGAGCAAATGAGCTAATGCGTACGGAAACGATCTGCCTCATGAAAGGTGAGCTCCAGCCCATTCATACCGGTGACGAGCAAGTGTTATTTATGGGTTCCTATTCATACCGCACCGATCTTGCGTCCAGCAGCTTGAATCAAGCTCTTAGCTTTCCGCAATATATGGGGGAGCATTTTAATACAGCTTATGAGATTATCGACATTGACCCGAGCGAGGAGCAAATCAACGCTGCGCTGCCAAAGGTACAAGGCTACAAGCATATTGTTATCGGCTTGTTCAATGCGCGTGAAAACAAAGGTCAGCTTGCGCTTGTTCAGAAGCTGCTGGCAGCAGGCTGCAAAGTAACGGCCATTACATTAGGTCGCCCGTATGATTTACCGTTAATCGAAGGCGAGTTCTGCGGAATTGCGGCATTTGAGTATACACTTGATGCATTCAAATCACTCCTTCCAATCCTAAATGGTGAGGTTGTACCCACCGCCAATATTACGATACAGATGTAGATAAAAAGTACAACAAGGGGACATAGGTATGGCATTTATCGTTGGAATTGATGGGGGTGGCACGAAAACAGCTGTCACCATTACGCATGACCAGGAAGACTCTTTATTCACCTTTACTGTAGGGCCTATTAATTATAACGGTGGTGATGCTGATGCTATTGCCGCCTCCTTTGAGGAAATTTTTAGTCAAACGAAGCTCTACTGCGGTAATTTACAAGAAGTTGCTCATATATGTATAGGTGCGGCAGGAATAAGTAATCCGCTGGTCATCAATTTTTTGGAGCAGCATGTGAGAAATAACGGTTATATCGGGCCATTAACGATTACAGGCGATCAAGAAACTGCATTATACGGGGCACAAAATGCGATGCAAGGCATCATTCTCATTGCCGGTACAGGATCGATTTGCTTCGGGGTCAATGAAAAAGGAGAGCAGCATCGCACAGGAGGCTTTGGTCATCTGATTGATGACGAGGGAAGCGGTTATAGCATTGGGCGCGATCTATTATCTGTATTAGTTCAAGTGGAGGACGGAAGAATAACCGATACGGTCATCCCAGTGATGGTATATGAGCGGCTTGGCTTAAGTACTGTGAAAGAGATTATTGGCTTTGTTTATGATAAAAATACGACGAAAAAAGATATTGCGCAGCTCGCACCGATTATGACGACCGCATGCGAGAAGGGCGATGCACATGCACTAGCGTTAGCGGAGAAATGTGCAGCCAATCTATATGAGCTTGTTGTGCCTGTTATTGAACGGCTTAAGCTATATGAAAGTCCGATTGCGATTGCAGGAAGTGTGCTGCAAAAGTCTCGCTTTGTGAAAGAAGCCTTGGAGCGAAAGCTCGCACAGAGCTACCCGCAAACAAAGCTGATTTTGCCGATTAAGGATGCAGCCTACGGTGCTGTCCTGTTAGGAAGATCAAAAATGAACAACGACTAGTTTTTGTTGCTATGGAAAAATAAGGGTGTGTCATAAGTCCGAGCAGTTGGACTTGCGACACACCCTTATTTTAAAATGGTAGGAATCAAAAATGGCTTAAAATTTATCGGTCAAATAAAACACGGCTTGTTGTTTCGGAAATAGAGCTTGAAGGATGTTAGCGTCCTCCGTACTGTCCTTTGCTGCGCCTGCTTCATTATAGCCGAACATGATATAAGTCATTAGCTCGCGTTCATCTACTTCTATTGAAGTATAGGGATTGGTATGATTACTAGCATCCGAAACAGAAAGCTGCTTTTGCTTATAATCCAAGTAGATACAGTCCTCATTGCTGCGAAGTGCAATATGCAGCTCCTGGCCTGCAATTATGTTGCTACGGTTTAGGCGATCTTCTAATTCAGGCTGAAGCTTATGGAAAGTTGAACTGAGATTGATCATTTTCCACATCGCCATATTGATTTGAATTGAATTTGCATGATGCTGTTGGTAATAGGAATATAGCTTATGGTCCTCTGGGAGCATCGCTAATATTTGCTTTGCATTTTGGCGCAGCTGACATAAGGCATGAAACAAAGCTTCAACACCGTTTTCGGCTTCGTTCAAATACAATAATTCATTAATAAATACTTGTTCAGTATCTTTCTTTTCAATGATGCCATAAGCGACGATTTTCCCATTTCTGCGAAGGAGCAAGCAGTCAACTTTCTTCCATTCCGGCCAGGTCAATAAATCATTCCAATACGTTTTACTTCGGATCACGGTGTAGGTACGATTCTTATTAAATTGTTCATAGATGAAACGGATATCATCGAGATAACAGGCTTCAAAAGGAATGATTTCATCACTGCTTTGCTGCTGCTCCAAACTTGCTGGTTTTTCAATTGCGAAAGCAGTCTCGGGAATAAGTCTCCAGCCAGCTTTTTCATAAAACGCATGCTTACTAGCCAAAAGCAAGCTTATATCATAATCGGTTTCTTTCATATAGTTGGTCTGCGCATGAAGAATTTTGTGTGCAAGCCCCAGCCCGCGGTAATTTAGATCTGTACCGACACTCCCCATTGCACCCGTTTTCAAGATCGCTTGACCGACTCTAATATGAAACGGAAAAATTTGTACATTAGATGCAATCTTATCGTCAACCATCGCAAACCATGTTGTATCTGGATCATATGTGGTGTCTAGGTCTAATCTTTCTTGGAAATAAGCTCGGCCTACGGAAAAGCATTCATCTAAAATATCGTAAATCTTTTCAAGCTGCTCTCTAGTTGGATGGTTCATTACGATGATGTTTGGTGTCGTCGTCATCTTTCATTTCCTCCTGCGCCGTAATGTTGGGATAAATTTAATAAATGAAAAAAACGGTTTTTTTGAAATTTAATTTCTTAACTTATAGTTTAATGTTGAAAAAAAATTTCGTCAATAATGGAACGTGTGGAATCATAGAAGTGATACAAAATTTAGATTGCTCAATATAGTCAAATGAGTATTAGGAAAATAGCGACTTCGGCTGAGCAATTACAAGCACAAAGCGCACAAATGAAGGCGCAGCTTAAAAAGAAGAATGATAAACCGTTCAAGAACTTTTTGCGAAAAATCGGAAATATTTTCATACTGATGATTCCTGCATTTGTTGGAGCGGGTATAATTGCGGGGAAGTATGATTTCGCAAATTGAGCTAGACTTAAATGAATTGCCAGAATCAGAGAAAAAAGTAGCGGAGTACATTCTTGCAAATGCTAAAGAAGTGCTGCATATGACCATACATGAGTTAATGGAACAAACCTGAGCAAGTACTATATTAAGCATGGACGGACTTATTTATACTCTGACGCAGTAATCCGCACCATTGCAGATAAGAGGCGAGTCCTTTACCAACACAGAATTTCAAACAGATGTAATTGCCATAATTGAGTTGTCAGATGAGTAGCTTTGCGCAGCAAAAAAACTGGATAAATTGTTAATTTCACCCCTACAGTCACTAAAATCGATTATAATAAAATTTATGTTCATGTCGATCACCTATCCTAAGTTAATAGGATCATCATACGCAAAAAGGCATAGTGCTGAATCGCCTATGCTATAAGGGTTATAGAGTTTTTAAATACACACTTATGTATAAGAGGAGGCGAATGATATGACGATAATGCCTGTTATAGTAATGATCTTTGTATTTGTACCTGCCATTGTACTCATGGTAAGCATGCCTTATTTAACAAGAGAGACGATTAGTTTTGGGGTCACCGTCAGCCCTGTACAATTCCATAGTGAGCCTCTGCGCCAGATGCGGAAGTCATATGCTAGGATTAGTGCTACCTTGCATACCATCCTATTCATTGTTTGTATCCTCTGTCTAATATACGGTGATGAACATTCCAAGCAACAAAGTTGGATCATTGTCACTTATTCACTCGCCATGGTCGGAATCTCCCTAGTCATAAACATTAGCTATCATTTCAAAATGAAAAGTTTACTACCTATGCTGCCTATTGCTCTGGAACCATCGATCATGGCAGTGGACACTGGATTTCGGAAAAGAAACATTGGCTTGTCTAATAATTGGTTCCTCATTCATGTTTTAATTACTGTTGTTAGTATTGTAACTGTGCTGCGCAACTACGATCTGATTCCTGATCAGATTCCGATCCATTACAACAGCAGTTGGAACGTAGACCGCTATGCAGCTAAATCTTTTAGTTCTGTGTTTATGCCTACGATCATGCAAGTGTTCATAACACTTTTGTTCATATTTGAGAATTGGAGTATTCGCAGAGTAAAGCAGCAGGTTCAACCCAATGATCCTAACCGTTCCATCAGACAAGACGCAGCTTACCGCCGTACTTGGTCATATTTTATGCTTACAGCAAGCTTCTTAATAGTTATCCTGTTTTCCGTCGTGCAACTAAACATGATATCTCTGCTTAACATGAGTTTCGCTATCCCTATTATCCTAATCATAATAGCCCTTGTCATCCTATACGCCTTGGCCTTAACGTTCTGGGCTGGTCAGGGCGAAAGCCGCTTGGAGCGATCTGCCGATAGCTCCAATGTCAGACCTGTCCATGACGATGATAAATGGCGATTAGGTATGATTTATTTCAATCGCAAAGATCCAAACCTAATCGTCAAGAAAAGGCTCGGAGTCGGCTGGGGATTAAATTTCGGTCACCCAGTAAGCTGGCTGTTTTGGCTCGGAATTATTGTACTGTTAGTTGTGGTGCGGTAACAAGGCTTGGAGGTTAATACTCACCGGAGTATAGGCGAAGTTAGAGTTTCGAAACAGAATATGTACCGAAAAAAACGCCTAAAGGGCGTTTTTTATTATCTTTAAGGATCTCAGTAATATTTTTTTTGAATTAAACCGCATATTAAAGAGTATTTCTCGTATTAATAGCTCTTTGTTACAATCAGATTGTTATCTAAAGGAGGGTATAAAATGAACTATCGCAAATTAGGAACGAGTGGCTTACATCTAAGTGAAATTGCTTATGGTAATTGGATTACACATGGTGCTCAAGTGGACAATGATACTGCCCATGCTTGTGTTCACGCTGCATTGGATGTAGGGATCACAACATTTGATACTGCAGATGTATATTCCGATACGAAAGCTGAGATGGTGCTGGGCCAAGCATTAAAAGGAGTGCACAGAGCTGATATCGAATTGTGTACCAAGGTGTGCCATCCCACAGGGACGGGACGTAACGCAAGAGGTCTGTCCCGCAAGCATATTATGGAGGCGTGCCATGCTTCACTGAACAGATTACAGACCGATTATATTGATATCTATTATGCGCATCGCTTTGACGCAACAGTATCCCTTGAAGAGACCTTTTTGGCTTTTTCGGATCTGGTGCGTCAAGGTAAGGTTCTCTATGTCGGGATAAGTGAGTGGACGGCGGATCAGATAGCAGAAGGTGTTATTTTGGCGAGGGAATTGAAGGTGCCATTGGTGGCTAGTCAACCTCAATATTCGATGTTATGGCGTGTGATGGAGACGGAGATAGTTCAAGCTTGTGAGCGGGAAGGGATTGGACAGGTGGTCTGGTCACCGCTTGCTCAAGGGATTCTTTCAGGTAAATATATGCCAGGGCAACCATTGCCAGAGGGTTCTCGTGCTTCAACCGCTGCGGGCTCACCATTTATGAATAAATTGGCGGGTCAGTGGCTTCGGACTGAGGTGCTTGCGGCGGTCTCGAATCTCTCTTCCATCGCCAGTGAAGTTGGGTTGACGCTTCCGCAGTTGGCTATAGCATGGGTGTTGCAAAATACACAAGTCTCATCTGCAATTATTGGGGCATCCAAGCCTGAGCAGGTTATAGAAAATGCCAAAGCTGCGGGAGTTCGTCTGGATAGGGAAGTGATGTTGGAAATCGATAGGGTGCTAGAAGGACTCGTTGAACGTGATCCTAGAAAAACGGGCTGAATATTATATTATTCAAGATTAATAGCTTCTGAACTCATTTGTCCTATGATCTCTAGTAACGCGGATAAGGAGGCACGATCGCAATCGGTTCTCCAAGCGGCATAAAGGGGAATCGATGGTGTGCTTTCTTCAAAGGGACGAAATGCGACACCTTCACGCTGAAAAATAGCAACTGATGAGGGCACAATGGAAACTCCAAGATTAGCAGCTACCAAGTTTACAATGGTGTACATCTGAATGGCTTCCTGTACAACATTCGGATACATGTCGTGTTGGGCGCAGAAGCTCATAATGAGGTCATGAAAAGGAGCTCCTAAATGACGTGGGAACGATATAAATGGTTCTAAAGCTAAAGAGCGAATGGATAACACCGGTAAATGAGCTAGGTGATGCTGCTCTGGCAAAACGGCAATAAGCGATTCATTGACTAAGGGACGATGGTCGATATGTTTGCCCGACTCTGTATAACGTACAAATCCAATGTGAATCGTTCCTTCATGTAAAGCCTGCCACTGCTGAGCAGACGTCATCTCATGTAATGTGAGTTGTACTTGTGGATAACGTTCCCGAAACATTTTTAACATATCAACCAATACTCCACCAGCTGCAGAATCTATAAATCCAATGTTCAAATGTCCGATAATTCCTTGATCGACTAATTGTGTTGTTTTAATAGAGCGTTCCAGTTGAGATAAAATGGATTTAGCCTCCTCTAGAAATACCGCCCCCGCTGACGTGAGACGAACTTGTCTTTTATTCCGTTCTAATAGTTTCACACCAATCTCATTCTCCAGAGCTTGAATTTGCTGGCTTAAGGGAGGCTGCGTCATATTTAGCTTCTCAGCTGCACGGTTAAAATGCAGTTCCTCTGCTACTGCGATAAAGTATTGTAATTTTTTTATGTCCATATTTTTCATTCTCCCTTGAAATGCTTCTCCAAGCAAGTATAAGGATCTTTGAACGAAAATGAAAGGAATGACATGTCGTCTCCTCACTTAAACTCTACCTCCCATCTTACTTTTAGACAAAAAAACATTTTTGCAGTCAAAGACATGATGTCTAAAAACGCATACATTTAAATAGAAAGTTTGAGGATCATGGGAGGTAATGAGGATGAAAAATAGAAAGATAATGTTTATGAGCCCACACCATGTGGAAACGGTTGAAGAGGAACTTGTACTTAAGGCTTTAGGTGACCATGAGGTACTCGTAAAATTGATTTATTCGCTGATTAGTCCGGGAACGGAGATGGCAATGTTATCTGGCAAAGAGGATTGGGCAAAACTCCCGCTGTGTCCAGGTTATGCAAGCGTCAGTCGTATCGTAGAATGTGGTAAAGGTGTTCAGGAATTTCAAGCGGGCGATGTGGTTTTTCATTACGGAACTCATTGCGAATATCAAGTGGTTGAAGCTAGGGATGTTTTCATTCGAGTGCCGGATGCGCTAGACTTGAAATGGGTACCGTTTACCCGGATGGCTACGGTAGCTTTTACATCGATACGTGTGTCGGATATCGAACTTGGAGACAAAGTGAGTGTGACAGGTCTTGGATTGGTAGGCAATCTTGCAGCTCAATTGGCGCGTTTGCAGGGGGCTACGGTAATTGGTATGGATTTGTCCAAAGAACGGCTGCGGACCGCGCGTCAATGCGGTGTGGATTACACACTGGACAGTGGCGAAGGATTGGTAAAAGAGCAGATTATGACGTTAACTAAGGGCAAGGGTGTTTCCAGTCATATTGAGGCAACCGGTGTTTCCAAAGTTGGGGTTGATAGTCTTCAATACATCGGCTCACAGGGAGAAATCATCTTTTTGGGTAGCCCGCGTGGAGAATACAATACAGATATTACGGATGTGCTTAATTACTGTCATCTGTATAACCGGGGATGCATTACATTTAAAGGTGCTCACGAATGGCGTTATCCAACAGAGCCTAATTCGTTTGTGAAACATTCCTTGGTGCGTAATTCTGGCATTGTCTTCGAGCTTATGCAACAACAGAAGCTGCACATCGAACCTTTGATTAGCCATGTCATCAAGCCGGAGCAAGCTAGCGAAGCCTATGAGGGATTAAGAACCAACAAAGATCAGTATAATGGCGTACTGTTTGATTGGTCATAAAGGGGGAGAACGACGATGATAAGAGGATTAACAACAGCGGGTTTGGGAGAAATTGCTTCTAATGAAGAATATATCAGACTTGCGAGCCAATTCGGGTTTCAGGCCATAGACGTCAATCCATTAGAGTTGGTACAGCAGTATGGCAAGGATGGGGCCATCCAATTACTGGAAAGTCATGGCATCATGCTAGGATCATTTGGTTTAGAGGTAGATTGGCGCACGACAGAGGAAAGCTTTAGGGAAAGTCTGAAATCGCTTACGCTGATGGCTGAGGCCGCTGCTGCATTAAATTGCACCACATGCTGTACCTATATTTTGCCTTCGACAGATCTTCCGGTCGCATCGTTCATGATTGCAGCCACTAGACGTTTAAGACTATGTGCAGAAATATTAGGCGCCTATGGTATTTCGTTAGCCTTAGAGTTCGTTGGTCCTCATCACTTACGTACACAATGGGCAAATCCGCTAATCTGGACGATGCAAGATACGTTGGACTGGATGGATACAATTCAAGTGAGAAATATCGGTTTATTACTGGATTCCTATCATTGGCATACGAATGGATTAACGAGTGAGGACCTGCTGAAATTACAACCGCATCAAATTGCGTATGTCCATATTAATGATGCTAAACCTCTGCCGATAGAGGAATTGCTAGATTCCGATCGATTGTATCCAGGGGAAGGATCCATTGATCTTACCGGATTCTTGGGAAGCTTGAAAAAGATCGGATACAAGGGCGTTATCGCTCAAGAAGTGCTAGCGCCAGCTTCATCACAAAGTTCATCTGAACTATTTTCTCGTTCCAAAACAGGCTTCGATAAAGTATTCTCATCACTGGAAATCTAACCCCATCGAATCCAACATTGGAAGGAGCGTTAAGGATGAGTCTGTTCAAGGGTAGAATCGCTGCACACACCATCACTTGGGGGCAAGCGCATTTCAAAGCGTTGGAGGAAGTCTCCAGACTGGGTTTCACGGGGATTGAGCCGTGGGCGTCTTTTGCACTTCAATATGAAGAAAGTCCAGAACAATTACAAGAGCTCATGGCTGGGTACGGGCTGGAGATGACTGCGTTGTATGGAGGTACGGCTGGGGGACAGCAGCAAAAATTCGGCAATGCCGCGAACACTTCGAGTATCATTGACTACAATGTGCGACTTGCTAAAATCATAGCGAAGTGTGGAGCAGACATCCTTGTCCTAGGGCCAGGTGGCACCCGGGATCAACCCTCATCGCTGGAAGAATTGAAGGTTGCCGCAGCCACGATGAACGAAGTGGCGAAAAGAACCTATGCCTTAGGGGTAAAGACATGTGTTCATCCGCATTTGTGGACGGAATTGCAAGACGAGAAAGAAATTGAGATTGTGATGAGCCTGACAGATCCGCGGGTGGTATATCTTGCCCCGGATTCAGCACATCTGCTCGGAGCGGGGATGGACCCGGCATCTATCATCCGAACGTATCAGGACAGGGTAGCTTATGTTCATTTGAAGGACCTGACAGACAGGTCTGCCGCTACACTTGATACACAGCTTCCTCATTTTTGTGAGTTAGGCAAAGGATCTGTTGATCTACACGCAACTATTGAAGCGCTGAATGAAATTGATTATTCCGGTTGGATGACACTCGAAGTGGACGAATCGCTAAATAGCCCGTACAATACCATGGAAATCTGCCGAGATTATGTAGAAGATCACTTAAAGATTCCGGTTAGGATATAAAATAAGATCAATAAAATGTCAGAAGAAGGAGAAGATTCGAGGTGAATGAGTCGTGGATGAACAGCATTTCCCCTTATGTTCGAGTAGCCAAAGTCATGGAATCCTCCTTACTAGCAGGTGAATGGTTGGATCAAGATCACGTGTATACCTATATAGATCAGGGAGAGGCGGAGTTTTTCTTGAATGGGGTGAAGTTCCTGGTTCGAGAAGGGGATGTGCTGCTCATGCATCCATGCTTGCCCCATATAATTAGGTCCACCTCGGCTTTACCCTTAGTGCAGTATATCTTTCATTTTGATTTGTACGATAACGAGGATAAAAGCTCATCGGATCAAGCGGATGGACTTAGGCCCGGGATCCAGGATATCATGCCAAGTGAAATGCAGCTTGCTGATATTTATCCGCTATCTCATCTGCAGCTCCCAGATCGAATCGAATTGAAGAGAAGATTCATGCAACTGCAAAAAGAGCTGCTAGATCCAACGTACGGCGGGGTATTAATCAACAAGTCTATCTGTTTGGAATTGTTGTTTCTGTTCTTTAGAAATCAGAACCTGTCCAAAGGAACGGAAGGGAAGAGAACCAAAGGATGGCCTTTAATTGAAGGCGCCATTCATCACATGCACCAGTGTTATCAAGATCCGCAGTTAAGTAATGAATCTATCAGTAGGCATGTTGGGGTGACTGCCAATCATTTGTCGTATGTGTTCAAGACTCAGCTTGGGGTGACCATTCATAATTATTTGAAGCATGTTCGTATCGAGCAGGCTAAATTGAGAATCATTCAGGGAAAGCAAAATCTAACGGAGATTGCCGAAGATGTGGGGTTTTCTAGTATTCATCTGTTCAGTCGGACGTTCAAAACAAATGTGGGAGTAATGCCTAGTAAGTTCGCGGCGATGCGATCTGCTTTAATCAATAAATCACAATAAAGGAATCGACCATCTGCTCTTTGGGATGGTTGGTTTTTTTCCTCTGAACATAGGATTACATACGTCTATAGGCCTCTTAATATAGTATAATCATACTGTATTGCTCAAAGTTGGAGATAGGGATATAGCACTATTAAATACTATTGACGAATGAGGAGTCTATGAGAACTTCGGAGAATAAAATTAAGTTAAGTCATATGTTGTACATAGTAGTATTCATCTGCCTGCTGATTGCAATACGCTGGAGCTGGTACAATCATTTTACTCTGTCCAATCCTCCTGTAGTGGAGCAAGGTGTGCTCGATTTGCGGGGAGTAGACCTTGAATCACTAAGCTCCTTTCCATTGGATGGAGAATGGGAGTTTTATCCTGAACAATGGGTGAATGCCGCCAATGTGGATGGTGTTTTAAAAGGCCAGATGCTTCAGGTGCCGGGTAACTGGAATTCTGTATTCAATTCTGCTGAGCAAAAGAAGGCGTATGGATACGGAACTTATCATTTGCGGATTCTGCTAGATCGTCCCTTGTCTGAGCCACTTAGCTTTTGGTTCCAATCCATCTATACTTCTTCTGAAGTGGAGATTAATGGAACAATTCTCTCACGGTTTGGAGTGTTATCTGACGAGAAGGAAGAGCATGTTTATGTGACGAAAGCATTCTTAATCAGTTATACACCTACAGATCAGAAGCATCTGGATCTGTTTGTTCGGACGTCAAACTATGAGTCTCCACTAAAAGGGGGCATAATTCGGTCCGTGGAGTTTGGCATTCAACATGGGGTAGACACTATATACTGGAATTCCATTGGCTTGCAGCTAGTCGTAGGGGTCATGCTTCTTCTACATGGGTTGTATTTATTGATTATCTATCTGATGGATGTACGAAAAACAGAGCTGATTATTTTTTTCCTAATGATGGTCGCTGCGGCTGTATCCATTGGGGTTGAACATAATGGACTGTTGTTCAGGTTTCTTCATGTTGATTTTGCCTGGATGCTGAGGTTAAAGGTTCTTTCGTATATAGGGTTTTGTTTATTCCTTTTATTGATGGGAAGAGAACTATTGGGGAATCGACGGAAAGGCAAGGCGTTTTATAGTTACATCCTGTCAGTTCTCATTTTTACTTTATTTATTATTGTAGGTCCTGAAGAGGCAGTGTTATATATCATCGGAAAAGGGTATTACATGATCCTGTATTACGTTCCAGTGTGTTGGACGGTATATTATTTTTGGAAGATGGTAGCCTTACGAGCTGAAGGTGCTCTATTTTTATTGTTTTCAGTGTTAGCAGTACTAAATAATATGTTGTGGGGGGCTGTCTACTATGCCGGTAGCTCACAATTTATGTTTTATCCCGTAGATTTAATTGCTGCCCTTGCCGCATTTTCCGCCTATTGGTTTAGGAGATATTTTCATCAATCCCATCAAAATGTGTTACTGAACGCTCAATTGGCGGAATCCAATAAATTAAAGGACCGTTTTCTAGCCAATACGTCACATGAGCTGCGCACTCCACTGCATGGGATTATGAATATTGCCCAAAGTGTGTTAACAAGAAAAAAACATGTGCTGGATGAAGAGAGCCAGCGTGACATGGAATTGCTAATTATGGTCAGTCGCCGGATGTCGCTTATGCTGAATGACTTGCTTGATGTTGTGCGATTGCAGGATAAGCGGATTGTGATGAATATAAAGGCGCTGCAAGTGAGGTCATTGGCTGAAGGTGTACTGGATATGTTACGTTTCTTAACCGGTGGGACGAAGGTGGAGCTTCGAATGTCTATAGATGAGAATCTGCCGCGTGTTTATGCTGATGAGGAGCGATTGGTGCAGATTCTGATTAATTTGGTTCATAACGCACTAAAGTACACCGAACAGGGAAGTGTTGAACTGGCCGCAGAACAAGTGGGTGGGGATGTATGGATACATGTTACGGATACAGGAGTAGGTATGGATGAAGCTTTGAAAAAGCGTGTTTTTATGCGCTATGAACAAGGGGCTTACGGTCAAGGCGGCATTGGGTTGGGGCTTAGTATCTGTAAGGAGCTGGTCGAACTGCATGGCAGTGAATTATTGCTGCAATCGCAGCCGGGTCAGGGAAGTAAGTTCAGCTTCAAATTACCTGTAGCTAAAGGGAGCCTGAAGTCATCTATTCCAGATGTTCATACAGAAAAAGATTCGGATCCATTGTCACCATTCAGTACGTGGATAACTGCGGAGAAATCAGCTATGGTGGCTGCCACCTATAACACAAAGGAAGTAGAGGCACTCTCGAAGCTCGATACAGACGCTGACATCATACATGTGCTAGCGGTTGATGATGATTCGGTCAATTTAAAAGTTCTGCAAAATATTTTATCAGATGGAGCCTATCGGATTGATACAACGACTTCAGCCCGTGAGGCGCTGGATATGTTGCATCATGAGCAGTTCGATTTGGTTATCGCTGATGTGATGATGCCGGGCATGTCTGGATATGAATTGACAAGATTGATACGCGAGCGGTTCACGATGTATGAACTTCCTATTATTCTATTGACCGCTCGCAGTGAGCAGGAGGATGTCTATGCAGGTTTCTTGGCTGGCGCTAATGACTATGTAACCAAGCCAGTAGATGCCATGGAATTGAAGTATCGTGCTTCGTCGCTCACTTCTATGAAGCAAGCAGTCAATGATCGTTTGAGAATGGAGGCTGCTTATTTACAAGCGCAGATCCATCCACATTTTCTCTTTAATACATTAAATTCGATTATGTCCTTGAGTGATTTTGACACTGTCAAAATGAAAGATCTTTCAGATGCATTCACTACTTATCTGCGGATCAGCTTTGACTTCTTAAATGCAGGCAAACTTGTTTCACTGTCGCAAGAGCTGGAGCTGGTCGAGAATTATGTATATATCCAGCAGCAGCGTTTTGAGGAGAGGCTGCAGGTTGAATGGGAGGTAGACGCGAATCTACAGCTACTAATTCCTCCGCTGACCATTCAGCCACTGGTCGAGAACGCCGTCCGGCATGGGATCTTAAGTCGGGCAAAAGGTGGAACCTTGCGTATTCACATCGAGACACATGCGGAGGCTGTTCATTTTATCATTGCTGATACGGGGATTGGAATGGATGAAGCTCAAGTCAGTAAGTTATTGCAACCAAAAAGTCTTAAGGATCAAGGAATTGGGCTCCTTAATACAGATCGGAGATTAACACAATTATATGGACAAGGCTTGAAGATTCAAAGTATTCCTGGGGTGGGAACTACGGTGTCTTTCATTATTCCTGATTAGGAGGGTTGTAAAACCATCCTTTTCTGTCCAGCTGTAATTGAGTGGATGTGATTTGAATCATCAATTCTTCCACGGCGGATAAGGTTGCAACTATACAGACAATGGTTGTCCAAATGGTGGGGTTACTATGGGAAAGCCATATAGGAGTTACAAATAAGAGAAGCCCGGTGAGTTTATTGCCGTAGGTATGGATACTTGCGTAAGTTTTGAATCTGCGGAGGGCAATCCCTGTCGATGTTATGCGGATGGCCGCGATCAAGAAGATCCATAGGATGAATTCGAGGGTAAGACCCAGATACGGATACAAAGTAAATAAGCAGATCCCGATTAGTATCGTGTCGGCAGCAGAATCCAGCTTTGCTCCGAGATTACTTGTTGTGCCTGATTTTCGGGCAATTGGACCATCTATCAGATCGGTGACTCCGCAAAGGATATAAATTGCAAGAAAGGCCGAACTTAGCGGCTCGAAGAATAACAGCATTATTGCCAAAATAATTCTGCCAAGTGTAATACAGTTAGGTATAACTTTCAACTTCAATCCCACCTTTGTTCATGACCTCATTTAATTCTATTGTACCAGAGGAAGAGTATATGCTATTTGGAAAAGGATTATAAGATAGTATTGAAGAAGTAGTGAAGTAGAAGTATAGATTAGGATTCTAGCGGTAAATTAGGAGGGATTTTATGAAGCAGAATACAAACTTAAAGGTACATACATTAGCTGATATCGAACATCTGAAAATTCACGGCAGAACAACAGGGTCACTTTCTCCACTAACGTTATTTTGGACAGGCAGTGCGGTCGAATTAAATGTTAAAAGCTCTGAGCTATGGCTTGAAGTAGAAGCAGATTATGATGTTTATGAACCCTGGATTAGCATCCTGATCAATTCCGTTCCTGTTAGCAGACAAATGTTAGTAGCAGGCAGGTATTGGATTTGTGTATTTAGAGGCATGAATGATCGTGTTGTCAACAATATTCGTATTGTAAAAGATGTGCAGGCAATGAGTGGAGATCCTGGCTGCTCTTTGCAGATACATGCGGTGAAGATGGATGGAAAATTCCTGCCGGTTGCGGACAAACCCCACAAGATAGAGTTCATAGGTGACAGCATCACATCCGGAGAAGGAAGTATAGGTGCCAAGGCTGAAGAAGATTGGATTCCAATGTGGTTTAGCGCCATCAACAACTATACCAGAATGACAGCAGATGCTTTAAATGCAGAATATAGAGTTATTTCTCAAAGTGGCTGGGGAGTCCTTACTAGCTGGGATAATAATCCGCACGGTAATATCCCTGATTGTTATGAGCAGGTTTGTGGTCTTCTAACTGGAGCAAAAAACGAAGCTTTAGGAGCTTTTCAAGAACATTCTTTTGAAACCTGGCAGCCAGATGTTGTGGTAGTTAATCTAGGAACAAATGATGGGGGCGCCTTTCAATCGCCAGAATGGAAAGATGAGGTAACAGGGGAGAGCCATAAACAACGCTTAAATGAAGACGGGACCTATCATGAGGATGATATACAAGCTTTTGTCGATGCCGCTGAGAAATTTCTGATGAAGCTTAGAAAAAATAATCAACATGCACATCTCGTATGGGCATATGGGATGCTTGGTATCCCGATGATGCCAGCGATCTACCGGGCGGTCGATGTTTATAGCAAGAAAACAGGGGACAAGCAGGTTTCTGTATTGCAGCTTCCAAATATGACGGATGAGACCATAGGGGCAAGAAGTCATCCGGGAGCATTAGCTCATGAACAAGCGGCAAAAGAGTTGACGGGGTATTTGAAAGGGATTCTAGCGAGCGAAAGTTAATGAGGAATTCATAAAAAAACAAGCCTGAGCGAAAGGATCACGCTCTGGCTTGTTTTTATTTACTTTAGTCTATTTGGTAGATACAGACTTGAACCATTCGTTAACTTCTTTGGTGATTTGATCACCACCATTTGCTTTCCAGTTGGAAACAAAGGAGTCAAAGGCATCTACAGGTAGCTTACCGTAAATGATTTTGTTGAAGGTTTCCATTTCGGATTGACGAAGCAGATTCCATTTGGATACCATCGTTGGTGTCGCAGCGCCAGTGAAATAGTTCTGTCTACGAATGTCTATTTGTGACATAACAACTTTTGCAGCGGCCCAGTTTTCCGGTTTACGGAACTCAGCCATTTGTTTTTCATAAGGAGTTACAGGGGTTTCACCATCAGCAAGTTTAACCAATGTCTTCATGAACAGATCAGGAATACGAGCCGGTCCAGTTAAGAAAGGAAACTCATTGGAGAAGTCTTTAATCTTCTCTTTATCACTAGTAGGCTTTCCATCAATCATGTCCCAATCGTAGCCTTTAGCAAAGCCGTATTCAAATTCACTACCAGCTGCTGGATTAGCTAGGTTATCAAGCAAGTAGTTGTAGTATAAGAAAATTGCTTCAGGGTGCTTAGCATCTTTGTTAATCATGATACTAGCGTTTACCCCAGAGTTCTGCCATTTGGTACCGATGAGTCCGTCTGGACCTGCTGGAACCGGATAAGCTTTGATCTTCGCTCCAGGTACATTTTTCATAAGATCGGGAGCCGGCCAGTCTGGAACCCAGTTTGCCCCTGGTAGAATACCTGCGGCGCCTTTTGTCCAGCTTTCAGCAGATTTACCTTCATCCCAAAGTGCAGAGTCTGTGTGAATATAACCTTTGTCCATCCACTCACTAAGCTTAGCAAGGGCTTGTTTAGCACCAGGGTTAATGGAACCGTATTCTAGATTGCCGTCGGCATCTTTATTCCATTGTTCCTCAATCGTACCGTAAGCACCGAATAACCAGTCGAGTTGGCCCATCCAGGTGTTTGTATTATTTTTCAAAGAAATCGCAAGTGGGAAAACATCTTTAGGTGCTAGACCGTCAGGGTTTTCGTTCTTAAATTTGTCCATGATATTCTCAAGATCGGCGATTGTTTTTGGAGCCTGAAGGTTCAGCTTTTCCATCCAATCTTCACGTAACCAGAGAAGAGTATCGTCATTATCAGTATATTCAAGGATCGGCATATTGTATTTCTTACCGTCTTTTGTGAATGGATACCAAAGTTCTGGGTGTGCTGCAGCATGATCTTTTAGAATTTTATTAGCATATTTGTCGAACAACTCATCGATAGCAATGAACTGACCGGAATCAATCAGTTGATTGGTCAATACTGCATTGGTTGGTACAGAAACGAAGTCAGGCAGCTTTTCGCCAGAAGCAATGGCAAGCTGAAGCTTTTGTCTGTATTGATCGTCATTGGCAGGATACCAAGTATCTTTATGCTTCATGCCCAGTGTTTCCAGCATCCAGCGATCGTGAACATTGTTTTCTTTGGTATCACCTTGAACATATTTCTTCGGCATCAATACCGAACTGAACTCGATGGGTGGATCGTATTTACCTTTTTCAAAAGCAGCATCTGCTTCAGATAAACTAGTCTCAGACGATGTGGTATTGTTTTGTTTGGCGTTTTCATTATTTCCGCCGCCACTGCCACAGGCTGTGAGTGTGATAAGTGCTGTGACCGTTAACAACGACCACATTTTTTTGAACTTGATCATTCTTTAATTCCCCCTACTGTGTATGATCTTTACAAGTGTAACTTTAACAACTAGTCGGGGATGGCATCTATATGAGATTTTTAGTTTCGATAGGACTCTATCATGCTATTTATTATTGTCTCGATATTCCTGCGGCGTTACTCCGAACTGTCGTTTGAACACTTTTATAAAATAAGCAGGGTCCATATAGCCAATCTCCATGCTGATTTCATAGACTTTTTTAGAGGTAGTCTTCAGCTTATGGCAGGCGCGATCCATGCGCAGGCGCGAGATATAATCGCTTATTCCTTCACCCGTTTCAATCTTATAAATTTTTGATAAATGAGTCGGATGGAGGTTTACATGGTCAGCCAGAACCCGTAATGAAACATCTAAATGCAGGTTTTTGTCTGTGAAATCTTGAATCTTTTTCACATATTCAGACCTGATGTCTTTAATTTCGTTAGACGTTCCCTCTTTCAATTTGCTCAGAATGCTCAGGGACCATTTTCTAAGTTTACCGATGGTCGAGAACGCTTCACCGCTTTGCAACCAACCGAGATCGTCTCCCGCTAAGTTAGCTAGAGTATGCCCATTTCGGTGTGCGAGATTCGTGAAGGATGCAGTGATTAAAAAACCGGCCTCCATGCAATGCTCCCACGATTCAGACCATTTCTCATCCAGCTCCGCGCAGACAGCGAGTAGTTTCTCTTGCGCAGCATCCCAATGCCCACTTTCAAGCAGGTGTATTAGTGTCGGCGGGGTGTAAAGGGCATCCAAAGGTCCTTGGGTAGTGGAAGGTTCAAATTCGCTGACCCGCATTACGAATTCGCGCTCGTCTCCCACGATCTGCCGGAAATAAGCTGTAGCCTGACGGAAACGGCTCGACACCTTCTCGGGAAACTGGAACCACTCGGTGATTACTATGGACAGGGAACCTTTCAGAAATTGCTTAACCTTATACTGAAGCTGTAAAGAAAGCTTTTCTAGGATGGTTTCTTTGCCGATGTCGGATCCTTTCTCTTTAAGCTGAAGCAGAAACACAAGATATCCATGTTCCTCTTTAACGCCCCAGACCTGCATAAACTCACCCATAATCTCTTCAGCCATATTGATGATGGCATATTCAATTAAGGTTTGATCATTATTGTTATAATGGCTAAATTCTTCTTCCATGCGTACAAGCATCAAAGCGCAATCGCCAGAATGGAAGGGCAAATCATAAGTTACGAGCTTCCGTTCCCATTCGCCAGCTTGAAATTGATGACCTTGCAAGGCATCAAGCAGCAGTTGACCACGTAAAAGCGGCAGATTCTCACGAAGGGTAAACTGGGTTCTTTTAAGCGAACTGATAAGTTCCCATTCTGTGTTCAATTGCTCGATGGCAGTTTTGACTGCACCGATAATTTCATCATCGGTAGGTGGCTTAAGCAAGTAATCGACGGCATTATGCTGAAGTGCTTTTTTGGCGTAATCGAACTCCGAATGGCCTGATAAAATAATACATTTAATCTTTTTATCACGTTTTCTTATCCGCTCTATTAATTCAATTCCCGTCATTTCGGGCATTTGGATATCCGAGATCACAATATCAATAGGGTTGGTATCGATAATTTGTAGTGCTTCACGTGCCGAATACGCTTTATGCACCTGTTCAATGCCTAGCGTATGCCAGGGTTTAGTCATGGCAAGATTATCTACCCAGTGTGCTTCATCGTCTACTATAATCATTTGCATGTTGTTATTCTCCTTGATGATTCTTAAATTTAGAATATTCATCCTCCGTAGGGATTTCCCAGATAATCTCTGTTCGGAAACCTCCAAGAGGGGATGGTTTAAAGGTTAGACAGGATTGATTGCCGAACAGGTGCATGATCCGCTGATTCGTATTCCAGAGCCCGCAGCCCATTTCTTCCTGCAATGGCTCCTGCATTTTACGATTCAAAGCTTCCAGCTGCTCCGGATTCAAGCCAGGTCCGTCGTCATCAATGTAGATCTTGCAGAAGCCGTTCGAAATCTCACCACTAATGCTGATCTCACCCGATGAATACGATTTGGCCACTCCGTGAATGACTGAATTCTCCACAATAGGTTGTAGCATTAGACGTGGCACAGACTGGCTTAACATGTTCTCAGGGATTTCGATATGATAATCAATTCTGGCATTGCGCAGCTTTTGAATATCCAAATAGTTGACGAGCAGCTTGATTTCTTCATCCAGTGACGCGGTTTCCCGTTCCATTCGGGTAGTATAACGGTAGTAAGCACTTAAATTATAAGCCATGGAGACGACAGCGTCCTCATCCTTCATTTGGGCCATATTGATAATATAACCAAGGCAGTTATAGAGAAAATGCGGATTGATTTGCGCCTGCAGTTGCTTAAGTGTAGCTTCGCGGGCACGGATTTTCTCATTGAACACATTCTCTATCAGGTCTTGAATTTGATGGGACATATCATTAAAGCGATGGAATAGAAACGAAAACTCGTTCCGGCCCTCGTTATGAAGACGTACAGAATAATCTCCACGCTGCACGCGCCGTAAGCCTTTAATTAGCTTTTTGATAGGATATTGAACATTTCTGTATAGTAATATGGAAGCGGAAATTCCCATAACAAACAGCAAAATCATCGAGATATAGAACAAATCCTGACTGAGCGAAATGGGTTTTAGGATTTGATATAGAGGGACAACATCTATTAAATTCCAATCCAAATAGGAGGACTTCACAGAGCTGACCAAGTAGTTCTTGCCATTGAGTTTGACTACATCCTGGGTAGTATTCTCAGGTGAGTGTTTATCCAGGTAACGAATGAGTTCTTCAGATAGCTGCTTGTCCGCACTGCGATTCAGAATTGGCGAGTTCCCTTTATGATAGAGAAAAGGATCACCTTGTCCACCTTCCTTGTACGTATCCAGCATGTTCTGAATATTCTCATAACTGAAGCTGGCCTCAATCACCAAGTTGCTTCCCGTCAACATCCCCGGCTGAGCTAAGGAATCTGTATAGAACCAGTAGAAGGATTTTAACTCGTCTTTAGATTCCAAGCTGTGATCGCCATACGTCCATTTTCCACTCATATTTCTTTTTAAGTAATCCTCATCATACCCAAATGCTCGATTGTAGTTGGAGATGACATCTTTATTTTGCTGTGAATGTACGGCATATCTGGCAGGCCAAATATCTGCAACCCCGGATTGAAGCACCATCTTTTCCTGAATGACATACCGGGTCTGCATCTGATCATATCGATCCGCCCAAATGTTTAATCCGTTGAAGGCTCTGACATTGGGATCTCTAGAAAGGATAAGGGTGAAGTCCATCATCTGATTAATACGCGAATCAATTTGACTGGACAGAAAAGTGAGCTGCTTCGTATTGGACACCTGCAGCTCTTTGCTTACAACATCGTATGTGACGTTATTTGAAAAGGTATACATGATAATAATGGGGATGAACAAGAGTATGATCAGGCAGTTTATTTTGGCAAACAAACTAAACCGGGATTGTGTTAATTCTCTCAGGGATGTAAAGCGCTTCCAAATATTCATAAATGTACCCTCCAGATGATGTCCTAATAAAACCATATCAAGCCTAACAATGTTATATAGTCAAACCTGAGAAACGCCTGATACTATTTATAGCAGAGATCCCCATCACACACAAAATATTTTTTTTGGGAACAGGAGAGAGCTATGGAGGCTAATTCAATACAGCAGGTAGGCCTGGAAAATAAACCAAGTATAAAAAGAAAAAGAAAAAAAGGCTATAAACAACCATGGGTGCTCCACTTCATGGTATTACCGGCGGCAATTATGGTTTTTATTTTTTCTTATATCCCCATGTCAGGAATACTCATGGCATTTCAGGATTATAAGCCTGCATTAGGATTTTTTGATTCCGAATGGGTCGGACTTAAGCATTTTAGGTACATGTGGGAGAACGATTACTTCCTGCAAATTACCTGGAACACACTGTTTTTTGCTTGCTCCAAAATTGTTTTGAACCTGATTATTCCTTTTATATTCGCCTTGTTGCTTAATGAGGTAAGGAATATGGGCCTTAAAAGATCTATTCAAACACTCGTCTATCTACCGCATTTCTTGTCATGGGTTACCCTTTCAGGAATTCTGATCGATATCCTAGCACAAACAGGGATCGTGAATCAGTTTATTTCGTCCATTTTCGGCATAAAACCGATCTTTTTTCTAGGGGACGGCAACTGGTTCCGATTTACCATCATAGCCAGTGATGTTTGGAAAGAATTTGGTTTCAACACGATCATTTTCCTAGCTGCGCTATCCGGCATTAATCCATCACTTTATGAAGCTGCTGAAGTGGATGGGGCAGGTCGCTGGAAGCAAACGATGTATATTACCATACCAGCACTTATTCCAATTGCTATTGTAATTGCGACCTTGGCACTGGGCAATGTATTGAACGCCAACTTTGACCAGGTATTTAACCTATATAGTCCTTTGATCTATCAACAAGGGGATATCATTGATACCTTTGTATATAGAGAAGGTCTTCTCAGCGGACAATTCAGCTTTGCGACCGCAGTTAATCTTTTTAAATCAGCAATTAGTTTAATTCTAATCGTTATTTCATACCGACTTGCCTATAGATTTGCAGGGTACAGAATTTTCTAGAAAGGATGACAACAAATGTACCATAAAACCCTTCCATATCGAATATTTAGCATATTCAATAATGTGCTCCTAACTATCCTTTCGGTGCTCTGCTTGCTGCCATTGTATCACTTACTCATGGTATCTCTTAGTGCGTCCGCCCCAGCCAATGCTGGGTTGGTCACCTTTTGGCCAATTGGCTTCACTTTGGAGGCCTATGCAAAAACTTTTAACAACACTAATTTTCTTACATCCCTGTGGGTGTCGGTAGAGCGGACAATACTAGGAACAGCACTTGCACTGGTAGTAAATACGGTTGCAGCCTATGCTCTTTCTAAGGAAACTAGAGTTTTCCGGGCGCGTAATATCTATCTTTGGTATTTTGTCGTAACCATGCTGTTCAGTGGGGGTCTGATTCCGGGATATATCCTGATTCTAAAGCTCGGGCTGATGAATTCTTTGATGGCACTTATCCTACCTGGATTGGTAGCCGTATTTAACATCATTTTGCTGCTGAACTTCTTCCGTGGTGTACCTAAGGACCTTGAGGAAGCAGCCTTTATTGATGGAGCAGGACATTTTAAGACCTTTTTGAAAATATATTTACCAGTCTCCTTACCAGTCATTGCAACAGTTTCCCTATTCATGATGGTGGGCCATTGGAACTCTTACTTTGACGGTATAATCTATATCAGAGATTCGGATAAGCTGCCACTGGCGACGTTTATGCAGACCATTATCGTTCAGGCAGATATGTCCAAGCTTGATCCGTCAGCTGTAGCTAACTTGTCTCAACGAACCATACGGGCTTCACAGATTTTCATAAGTGCGCTACCAATATTGTTGGTTTATCCATTCCTGCAACGTTATTTTGTGACAGGGATTGTAGTCGGAGCAGTAAAAGAATAGTCAAAAAAGAGGGAGTTACTGGACTAGTCCATGTAGCTCCCTTTTTTTGTAGGTATGGCATGCAAATAAGCATTCCCAGATGAATTGCGCCTTCTAAAATACGGTGCTATACTTTTGGCATGAAATATGCTCGGAGGTGGTACAGTGCTAATGTTGAAATGCCCATTAGCTAGAAGTTCCTCACGCAAAGCCTAATATAGGGCGATACTTTGCGTGAGGTGCGATGGATGGATATATCGCCCAACTTAATTTTATCGTTTCTATAAATGGGCTTTGCACCTTATGAACTTTTAATATAAATAAGGGGCTGAAAAGCGATGTGTACACCATTTATTAGAAACCATCAATATAACTTAATTAAGAAACAAACGAAATTTGTTCTGCATACCCTGCGAACCGTTGCGGATCGTAGAGTCTTGGAGACTGTAAGATATAGTGCTGCTACGAACATTATTGAGGCATTTCCTTCTCTTACGGAGAATCACAAGCAGATGCTGGAACAAATATCGACCTTCGAAACTGCAGAAGATTTCCAGAGATATCTTAGTGAATTAGAACCATACCTAGAGTCATATCCGACGATTACGCTGAAGCAGATTCAGAAGCTATTCCCTAAGAATAAGAAACTGAAAGTACCTGATCTACAACTCATCGACTATCGCAACATAACGTATTTGAGTTGGATAGATATTGCCAGTAATAAATTATTCATTATCTATCCGTACGAAGGACAGTTCATTGGTATTGAGGGTAGAATCACACCAACGCACAAAAAAGGGTACTGCATGTTCTGCAATCGGCATCAAGAGCTTGCATTCTTTTATGTTAAGACCAAGAATGTGAACGTTTCGCCGGATAATATTTCTGCTGTGGGTCAATACGTATGTCTGGATAATCAGGAATGTAATCGGAGCATAACCGATACAGCTAAGCTTGAGAGGTTCATTCTCTCTGTCCGCAAATAATGTTTAGAAAAGGCTCCCTTAGTGGGAGCCTTTTTTGTTAAAAATATTGTCAGGATTTAGACAATCCGTTTCATTGAAGCAATGAGGCACGACATTAGTGGATATAATGAGATTCAAGAGCTGAATAAATAATATAAGCGTTTACAAACAGAGAATTCGAGTGGTTATAAAAATAGTCAGAAAATTTCCATATGACGTGCTTTGTTACTTAAGCTATAATGAGGTCTAAAAAAGAAAACGGGGCGTTATAATGAATCAAATGAAGGGTAACAAAAATCTTCTCTCGGAGAAGGAGGAACGCTTCTCTTCCGCGGGCTTTATTTTTGCCGCCATCGGCAGCTCGGTTGGGCTAGGGAATATGTGGAAGTTTCCTTATATTACAGGAGAAAATGGGGGGGCAGCTTTTTTCCTGCTTTTCATCGTCTGTTTAGTGCTGATAGGGTTACCGGTGCTGTTGGCAGAACTGGCTATCGGACGCAGCGGGCGTGGTAGCGCGGCGACCTCTTTTATGCGGGCTGGAGGCGGGAAGAGTTGGTTTGCAGCTGGAATGTTGCAGGTACTTGCGCCGTTTCTAATTCTCTCCTTTTATATTATTGTTGCTGGCTGGACGCTGAACTATTCGATGATTGCTTTTAATGGACAACTATTCAGCACTACTGATTATGCAGGCGAATTCAATTCGTTTGTCTCCGGATATATGCCGATCGTTTGGCAGGGGATAGCCATTCTGATTACGGCGGGTGTAGTCATCCTTGGCGTATCAGGCGGGATTGAGAAATTTAACAAAGTATTAATTCCTGGTATGGTCGTACTCCTTGTGGTGTTAATGATTCGCGCAGTAACCTTACCGGGTGCATCCGCAGGGGTATCTTTTTTCCTAAAACCGGACTTTTCAGTGTTGACAGCGGAATCTGCGCTAGTTGCATTGGGACATGCCTTCTTTTCATTATCGCTCGGGATGGGGATTCTCCTGACTTACGGATCTTATGTTGATAAAAAACAATCGCTGGGTACCGCTGCAATCGCAATCGGTGCAGGAGATTTGTTATACGCGTTTATCGCAGGCTTGATTATTTTTCCGACGACGTTCTCATTTGGTATTGCTCCTGATCAGGGGCCTTCGCTGATTTTTATCGCTTTGCCAGCCGCTTTCTCGGCTATGCCTTTTGGTGCGCTCTTCGGCGGTTTGTTCTTTATCTTGCTGGCGATTGCTGCTCTAACCTCAGCTGTATCGCTGCTTGAAGTGCCTGTATCCTTCACAATGGAGCGCTGGAATTGGAGCCGGAAACGTTCGGTTTGGATTTTGACGCTGATCTGTTTCCTTCTTAGTATTCCTTTAGCGATGTCACTGGGAATGTTCCCGGAGCTAACAATTGGTGGCAAATCTCTATTTGATGGGCTGGACTTTATCACCTCTAACATTATGCTGCCGCTTGGAGGTCTGCTGATTACCATCTTCGCCGGTTATTTCTGGAAAGGTGCAGCGGAAGCCGCTGGACTACAGGCGCGCTGGTTCCGTGTTTGGCTGTTTATGCTCCGTTATGTGGCGCCGATCCTAGTGTTCCTAGTGCTACTCCATACCTCGGGGATTATTTCCTTCTAATTCTGAAATTTATTTATCCAAAAATAGCTCTACAACCCCTGAGGGTTGTAGGGTTTTTTTGTGTTGAAAAGAGGGGATTAAATTGATTTTTAATTCCTACTTGACTAGGTGGAATAATTGGAATATAGTATAAAAAAGCTTGAACGGTATGGAAGGGAATGTAACTAACCAATCCATTCTTAACTAATAATTGTATACAATTATACAAATATATTATTGGGATTCGGACCCCACAGATTATCGATGAGGAGCAGTATAGAAATGGCGATACGATCACGAAGGTTATCAAAGGATAATACCTACTATGAATTAAAACAAAAAATTATTGATAGCGAGTTTGAACCGAATCAACCTGTAAATGAAGAAAATTTGGCGGCCTTGCTCGGGGTCAGCCGCACACCTCTAAGAGAGGCGATACAGAGACTGGAGAACGAGGATTTTCTGGTTCGACAGCCAAATGGAAGACTGCGGGTAGCTTCAGTAACCCTTAAAGAGGTTGAAGAAATATTTCTTATTCGCAGCATGCTTGAAGGCTATATTGCAAGAAGTGCAGCTAAGCATGCCACAGAGAAAGATATTGTGAATTTAACGACGATGATTACAAAAATGAAACACTCGTTCCAGCTTGGTGATAATCAGAATTTTGTTACATATGGATTTGAGTTCCATGATTATTTATCAGAAATCAGCGAACTAAAAACCTTCGAGAAGGTTCTGAATCAATTAAGAGATCATTCGCTTCGTTATTGTCGATTCGTCTCTATGCATGGGGATTGGAACACACAAGCGGATGAAGAACATGATCTTATTTTACAAATGATCGCTGCTAAAAATGAAGATGGTGCTGAAAAAGCCATGCAAGATCATATTTTAAGCAGTCTATCGACTGCGCTTGATCGCATCAAAGGGATTGAAGAAAAGCTGGAAGCATAACGAAAGGGGAGTACATCACCTATGAAACCACTAAATGAGGTTGAGCAAGCTTTAGCTAATCAATTAATAGAGGTTCGCAGAAACCTGCATCGTGAGCCTGAATTAGCGTATGAAGAGTTTAAAACCACAACAAAATTACGGGAATGGCTGACCCAAGCCAATATTCACATCCTTGACTTGCCTTTACAAACCGGACTCATCGCAGAGATCGGGCAGGGTCACGGACCCATAGTGGCCATTCGTTGTGATATTGATGCACTTCCCATAGAGGAACAAACTGAATTGTCCTTTGCCTCAGAGATCCCAGGAAAGATGCATGCCTGTGGTCACGATTTTCACACGGCTACTATTTTAGGTGCTGCATTATTATTAAAGGCTCGTGAAAATGAACTACCTGGAAAGGTTAGAGTATTGTTTCAACCCGCGGAAGAAACAGGGCATGGGGCGGAAAGCGTCTTAGCCTCGGGAGGACTCCAGGATGTGGCGGCTATATTTGGTCTCCATAATTCACCTGACTTGCCTACGGGAGCTTTTGGAACAAGAACAGGAGCTTTAACAGCCGGTGTTGACCGGTATGAAATTACAATAAAAGGTGTCGGCGCTCATGCTGCTTATCCTGAAAAAGGTGTGGATACGATTGTAACTGCGGCTCAGATCATTACCGCACTACAAACCATCGTAAGTCGCCAAAACAGCACCACGGAACCAGTAGTGTTAAGTGTTACCCGAATTAATGGAGGCTTCACATGGAATGTATTGCCGGAAAAAGTCGAATTAGAAGGTACAGTAAGAACTTACAATGAAGAGATTCGCCGCAATATTCCAATACAAATGACTCGTCTTATCGAAGGGATTGCTGCGGGAGCTGGGGCAGAGGCCCAGTTACACTGGTATCCAGGTCCACCCGCAACGATAAATCATGGGGAATGGGCGGACTTTACCAAAGAGATCGCCTCAGATTTCGGCTATGAAGTACATGATATTCCTCCACAGATGGGTGGAGAAGATTTCTCTTTTTATTTACAACAGATACCGGGTGCTTTTGTGAATATAGGATCGGGTCCAGCCTATCCCTTACATCACCCTCGTTTCGATGTTGATGAAGCTGCGATATTGCCAGCTGCTAAGTACTTCGCTTTATTGGCAGAACAAGCGCTGGTGAAGCTGCAAGAGGAAGCTTAATCCTAAAGATGATTGAGGGGAATGGAAATGATTGAATTAAAGAATGTTTACAAATCGTTCACTCGGAAAGGGACCACTATTGATGCTCTTAAAGGAATCGATTTAAAGGTCGAAAAAGGCGATATATTCGGGGTTATCGGCTATAGCGGTGCTGGGAAAAGTACATTAATTCGTTTAGTCAATTATTTGGAAAGACCCACCAAAGGACAAGTTATGGTCGCTGGACGTGATTTGGGAACATACAACGATAAAGAGTTGCGTACCGCTAAGAAAAATATCGGAATGATTTTTCAACATTTTAATCTATTAGAGTCTAAAAAAGTATTTGATAATGTGGCGATCCCTCTAGTTCTCCTAAAAAAGAATAAAAATGAAATCCGCCAGCGGGTAATGGAGCTGCTAGAGTTTGTTGGATTAAGTGACAAAGCGGGGAGTTACCCGAGTGAGCTATCAGGTGGTCAGAAGCAACGTGTCGGGATTGCCAGAGCGCTTGCCTCGAATCCGTCTATCCTTTTATGTGACGAAGCGACCTCTGCCTTAGATCCACAGACCACACATTCTATCTTACAGCTATTAAAAAAAATCAATGCTGAATACAACATTACCGTGATGATCATTACACATGAAATGTCCGTGATTCAAGAGATTTGTAACAAGGTAGCTGTCATGGAAGAAGGCCGGATTATTGAGCAAGGAAGTGTTCTAGATGTATTCGGAAGTCCAAAACATCTGACCACGCAAAATTTCGTGAAGACGGTTATTCAAAATAGCATGACCTCTAGCGTGCGGAAATCTATCAAAACAGAACCCGGAAGTCAGCTGTACAAGCTTAATTTTGTGGGAGCAAGTGCCTCTGAGCCTATCCTGTTTGAAATGATTCGCTCCTGCGATATAAAGGTCAATATTTTATTTGCGAATACGACGGAGATTCAAGAAACAACACTGGGAACAGTGATCATTCAATTCGATGGTGAGGCAGCAGAGATTAACAATGCATTATCTTTCTTAACAAGAAATGGAGTCGGTGTAGAGGAGGTAGAATCTAATGTTTTCGACCACAGTAACAGGTGATCAATTTCTGCAGGCGATTATAGAAACAATTCAAATGGTAGGGTTCTCCTTGTTTGTTGGTTCCCTGATTGGGATCCCATTTGGGATATTGCTTGTCATCACTCGTCCGGGTGGGGTTTTGGAGAACAAAGCGCTTTACGCCGTACTAAATCCAATTATCAACATCATTCGCTCATTGCCTTTTATTATTTTACTGGTTGCGATTGTGCCTTTCACACGATTGATTGTTCATACTTCAATTGGGACAAGCGCAGCGATCGTACCCTTGATTATCTATATCGCACCTTATATAGGACGGTTGGTAGAGAACTCACTGCTTGAAGTGAATCCGGGAATCCTTGAAGCCGCTGAGGCGATGGGAGCCACTCCTTTTCAAGTCATTTGGTACTTTTTATTGCCAGAGGCGGTTGGATCCTTAATCCTGTCTCTTACTACAGCGACGATTGGTTTGATAGGTGCAACTGCAATGGCTGGAACGGTAGGGGGAGGCGGCGTGGGAGACTTGGCGATCGTATATGGATACCAACGCTTTGACACTGTTGTCGTAGTAGCCACCGTGATTATCCTCATTATTTTAGTGCAAGGTATTCAATCTTTAGGCAACACGCTAGCAAGAAAAATTCGCCGTTACTAGTTACTACATATTCTGGGAGGGACTCGACAGATGAGTGAATGGAGTAAGCAAGATCGTTTTAACGCATTATTATCTGGAGAACGGGCGGATCGTCCAATCGGAAGTGGTTGGCGCCATTTTATCGACAAAGAACAAACTGCAGATGATTTAGCAGAAACTACGATTTCTTTTACGAAAAAATATGATTGGGATTGGGTCAAGATTAATCCAAGAGCGACTTATCTGGCGGAAGCTTGGGGGAATCAATACGATTTTACGGATTATCAGACCGTATTTCCGAGACAGCAAACGACGGCTATTCCAACAGCGGCTAGTCTGTGGGATATCGACGTCAAAAAGGCAGTCCAGTCAGCCCCTTTGGCAGAGCATTTAGATGCGGTTAGAAAAATTCGTCAAGGGTTACCAGACACCCCGCTAATCCAAACTGTATTTTCACCATTAACAGTGTTGCTATTTATTGTAGGGCGTTCTGCTTACGTTACTAAAACGGTGTTTGGTATTGAGCACCCGGTAACTTTGGAATCCTTGTTTAAAGAACATCGAGCGGCAGCACATCATGCGCTACATGCGATTTCCTTAACCTTAGCCGATTATGTACAAGAGTTACAGCAAGCGGGTTCTGACGGTTTGTTCTACGCAGTGACGGGCACAGCTCACCCAGGATTATTTGATGAAGCTATGTTTGACGAACTGTCCAGACCTTATGATTCTATTGTTTTAGAAGCAGCGAGCTATGGAAAAAACATTCTTCATACTTGTGGAGCCTACGCCCAGCCTGAGAAGTTTAACGATTATCGGATTGACGGGATCAGTTGGGATACGGTAGCCGAGGGGAATCCAGGGTTAGAGGCAAATCTCAAGGCTACTAAAGTGGGTGGAGTCGATCATGGGTTGTTTGCGGTAAACGATATTGCCCAAATCAAGCAGCAAGCTGAAGATGCATTAAAGTTAATGAAAGACCAGCCGTTTATTCTATCTCCAAATTGCGCAATCCCACTCAATGTGACGGATGAAGCGTTGGCACAATTTAAAAAATCTATATTGGAATAGGGGAAGTAAGTATGAAAAAGTTAATGTTAGTGATGATGATAGGTGTTCTTGCAGTGTTGACGGCTTGTGGCAATAAAGAGGCGGGGGATTCTGGAGATAAGAAAAAGCTTACCGTTGGATTTGGTGTCGGAACCTATGAGGAACAATTCCGCCAATCGATTCTACCGATTCTAGAGAAACAAGGGTATTCCGTTGACATTAAAACCTTCTCGCAAAACATGCAGGTCAATCCAGCAATGAAGGAAGGCTCCATTGACGCAAGCATATTCCAAAGTACAGCTTATATGGAGGCCATTAACGAAGAAATCAATGCAGATATGGTCGGAATTGCTTATGTTCCAGGTGCTCCACAAGGTCTTTATTCTGTAAATCATACCACGCTAGACGATGTTAAAGACGGTACAACCGTAGCTGTTCCGAACGATCCGGTAAACCAAGAGCGTGCACTGCGTATTCTGGAAGAATTGGGTTGGGTCAAAATTAAAGAAGGGGCAGGCGTAGCGGATTTTAATATTAATAGTATGGAACCGGATAAATATAATATTGATATTAAAATATTGGACCCCGCTCAAATCCTTGTCTCCCTTCAAGATGTTGATTATGGCGTTGTAAATGGTAATTATATTGCTAATTCGGACAGAAAGATTACGGATGCTTTGAAAATAGAAAACACACCTATGGAACACAGAATTATCGTATCGGTTAATAAAAAGGATGAAAATTCTCAGTGGGCTAAAGATTTGAAAGCTGCTTATGAATCCAAAGAGTTTGAAGAATATATTCTTGGATTAGAAAAATATGATGGTTTCATTCTACCTGAAGCTTGGGACAACAATTAATTAAGGAAGTGAACGGAGTGACCAAAGAAAAGATTCATTTTATTGGTGGCGGACAGATGGCGGAAGCGATCATCCGCGCATGTATAGCGAATAACACCTTGTCTGTAAATCAAATTAGTGTATCGGATATTAATGAAACGCGTCTGCAGTTTTTGAATACCAAATACGGTGTAGATACGGAGAGTTCGCAAGAGCATAACCTGTCTACAGCAGATGTGATTGTAGTGGCAGTTCGCCCACAGGATGATTTAACTACACTTGGTCAGAACGTACAACAATTCGCTACAGCTTCTGCCGCAATCGTATCGATTGTGGCGGGTGTGACAAATGATCAATTAGCTGGGTATTTTGGAGTTGAACGGTCCATTATCCGGGTTATCCCCAATACTTTAACCGATACAGGATATGGCTATAGTGGTGTAGCGTTAAATGCTTATGCTACTCGTGATCAAGTGGAGCATTTCCTACTCGGCTTTGGAAAAGTACAATATCTGGATGAGGCGTTAATGGATGTTTTCACTGGATTTGGTGTGGCGGGTCCTAACTATATCTATTATTTCATTGAATCTCTCGTAGATGCAGGTGTACTTGCAGGACTGCCGCGTGACCAAGCCTGGAAGGTTGCACTGGAGAATATGATGGGCTCGGTAGCAATGCTGCAACAGACAGGGCTGCATCCACGACAGCTGCTGGATATTAATAATTCACCTGGCGGTGTCGGCATGCATGGCTTGTACGAATTAAACAACAGTGATTTCGCAGCGGGTCTGCAAAGAAGTGTTCTGGCAGCCGTAAAACGTACTACTGAGCTGGGAGTGAAGTAATCATGGCAACGATGAAATGGGATCATTTAGTTCACTATGTCAATGATTTGGCCAAACCGGTTGAGATCTTTGGAGCTCATGGATTGGTTGCTTTTAAGGGAGGCTCTCATAAAGATTGGGGAACCTATAATGCCTTAAGTTACTTTGGGCTAACCTATCTCGAGTTTCTGGGCATTGAGAATCTTGAGCTGGCAAAGGCAACTGAACATAATTTAGTGGTGAAAGATGCAGTAAAACTTCTACCAGAACATGAAGTTCTAAGTAGAGTAGTCATCCGGACGGATGATATTGAAGAAGTAGCGGCTTCCCTGAAAGCAGCAGGCTTATCATTATCTCCAATTATCGATGGTAAGCGTCTAGATAACGAGGGAAGATTAATAGAGTGGCGGATGATGACCATTGCTGGTGACTTTGGGGGACTGGTCTATCCGTTCATCATTCAATGGAGCGGAACGGATACAGAGCGAGTGGAAAGATTAACATCATCTGGAGTCATTAAGCCTCATCCTGCGGGAGAAGTCGAAATCGTGCGTGCTGAATTCCATGTCTCCGATCCTGAAGCTGCAGCCAACCATTGGGGAACGATATTCGGACTGCCAGTTACGAAGTCAGAGGATGATACCTTCAGCCTTAAGATTGGCGATAGATCATTTGCTTTCGTGCAAGGAGACGAGAACCAATTCAAGCAGGTGGTTTTTGAAACGGATTCGTTAGACCTGAAAGGGAAGAAGATTTCGATTGGTGATGGGGAGTATGTTTTCGTTTAAGGGACTAGTATCTTTATAATTTTAGAAATAAAGACTTACTTGAAGGGATCGATACCTCGAGTAAGTCTTTTTGCTATTCACCGAAGGTACTAATGATTCTGGCATTTTTTTGTTTTAATAAATTTGTAAGATTTATTGAATTCCATTATATGGTACGATATCCATGGTATAAAAGGAGGTGAAGATAATCGGTGCAGAACAAAAATACATGGCCCATTTCCACTCCGGATAAGCTTAGTGTGGATCAAGCGCAGATAAAAAACCTTGATTATGCCGCTAAATTTATATTACTATAGACATTTTTATCTTGTCTGGCACTATGGATTTTGATAAACATAATGGATAAATTTAAATATTACATATGGAGGTAATTACGGATGAAAACTCACTATTACTTAGATTGGTTTTATGATAAGGGTTTTTCTGAGAAGCTAGTCAATGTGTTGCATGAGGATATAACAGACAGAAAATCGCTGGTTATGATTAGCGCTGAGTCGTCTAATTTTAGTGATGAACAAGTTAATATTGATAGTGTTTTTGAAAGGACATGGTTTAATCAGGCTAACATTTGTTTTGATGAATATCATTTCATTGATGACCGCACGCAGAAGGAAGATGCCCAGCGATTAATTCAAAACGCCTCTGTCGTTTTTTTATGTGGTGGAACCGCTCGGGACCAAAAGCACCTTTTGACGGAATATGAATTATCGGATTTGATTAAAAAAAGCAATGCTGTTGTAATGGGAACAAGTGCTGGTGGGATGAACATGTCTGATGAATATGTGGATGAATGCACTGTTTGTGAAGGTATGGCTCTTAATCACTTTTCTTTTGAAGCTCATTTTGATCATGATAACACCGCAATGATTGAGGAGCGTTTTCCTTTATCAGAAAAAATGGATATTTATGTGGCGGCAGACAAAGATGGTGCTGTACGTGTGAAGGGCAGCAAAATCGACATTATAGGCAATGTATATTTAATTTCCCACTCAAAGATTCGGAAATTGGCTGAGACGCTCTAATTATGGTTGAGTGGTTGTGACACTGACGGTTAACTGAATGGTATTTGTTTTGAGTCCCTATTTGACAGCACCTTACGAGCAAATCGAGTTGATTACTCCTGCGAAAAAGGAAGATTACGCATAACGCGCATACGATGTTCAAGCCATCAACATTCGATCTTGAATTTATATCATTCGAGATCCATGTAAAGTTATCGGAATCTGCGATGGTAAGGATATGAAGTTTTAAGTGAAGAAGCGTTTGATACAGTGAGAGGAGAAATCAAGTCTCTTTTCTTATGTACTGGGTCTAGAAAGGAGTGAATAAGCAATGGAGTGGAAAGGCGATGCAAATGCCAATAAAAAAAGAGAGTCTCAGTTCACTGAGGAACTATCGGAGTCACAATTATCGGCTTTAGAATATGTTACGAATTACGCGCGAACTCGAAAAAGTGAAGCAGTTCAGACCATCCATGAAATTCTTCAAATGTCTAATGTGGATCGGGAAGAGTTTGAAGATGCTGTGGTCAAAATAAAGTCACATGCGAAGATTGCTCTACATTTCCATCCAGATCGACTAGATCCGGTAAAGAAAAGTGTTGCAGAGGCGCTATTGGAGCAAGGCGTGTACAAGAGCCAATTTGAGACCTTGTTATCCAGTGGTAGTGTATCAGCCTATTCTGGCGGTCCACGTGATTTGTGGGAGGAAAGACTATTTGGAGGGGCATACCAACAAGAGGGTGCTTCGAATAGCGAACGCCCTAAATATGGCGCTCTTGATTTGATGCGTCATTCGGATGGGCCAGCTCCGCGCTTTGGCTCCTGCTATTTCCTCCTATCCCCTGAGGTTTCTTATCGCAGTACATACACCTATATGGATTCGCATCAAAACCCTGTACAGAAAGGGACATATGCAGAATTTGATGATATGATGGCGGCATTACTAGAGGAGATTTTCTTAAGAGATTCCGCTCTAGGGGAAAAAGATCTTCAATCACAAAAATTAGTCGACCATCTTCGGGTCAACCTCACAATGCCGTTTTCAGACCCTTCAAAGGGTGAAGCTAAACGTAATCTTAACCACTATATTGAAGCGCAAGTTCATGGAAACATCCGTCTTAAGGAAGATGTGGAAATCTTAGTAGCCGATCCTTCATTCAAGGGTACTCCAACAGGGCGAGTCCTGGAGCAAATATGTTTACAGTATGCCATCCAACTCTATTGGCACATGGGATTCGCGATGTGGGTAGACGAAGTGCCTTCAGATTTTAGAGGGCCTACGATGCCCTCCTTGGCTAAGCGTATTGCTCATGACGGTTATATCGATACGAGCATGATTGGATCTGCTGCTATGCACTTAAAGCATGATCCTTCAGCATGGCGGGACCGAGGAACCGAAAAAGAAGTACTTCAAGAATTAAAACTCTTATGGCATGTTTTGGTAAAGTACGGAAAGCCGCTCCGAAACTTTAAGTTGTAAGAAGCCTTGGTACGCTTGAAGTTATGGGCATTTAAGTAAACAAACAAATAAATAAGCGAATTTCCCTCCGTATGAGATATTTGACTTGTCATTGATGGGATGTTTGGGTGAATCAATAGTAAGAAGCTTCTGCCAAAGGAATTGGTGGGAGTTTTTTTGCATGTGGAAATTTTCTCGATTTGATAGATTTACAAAATATGGAATATATGCTATCTTATCTATGAAAGCGCATCCAAGAGATGGTATATTGAACTTTTATTTACCATATTTAACATAGGGAGGAAAGGTGGAAATGAAAAATTTGCTCAAGAAGGCAATCACAATGATGCTGGCATTTACTCTGCTACTTGGATTGATGACAGCGCCGCCCGTTCATGCAGACAACGCACTTTTCACAATTGAAAGCGAAAACGCTCAGCTCACCTCCGATCTTCAAGTGACGACCCAAATTTACGGACAGCCCAAACCCGGATACTCCGGAAGCGGATTTGTCTGGATGCAGAATTCCGGTACAATTACCTTCACAGTGACTGTCCCGGAAACCGGCATGTATACGATCTCCACACGTTATATGCAGGAGCTCAGTGCTGACGGAAGACTTCAATCTTTAGCCGTTAACGGCGTTACGAAGGGTTCGTATATGCTGCCCTATTCGACCACGTGGTCGAATTTCGATTTTGGTTATCACAAGCTGAATCAAGGCAGCAACACTATTCAACTGAAGGCCGGCTGGGGTTTCGCTTATTTTGATGCTTTCACGGTGGATTATGCCGATCTTGATCCCCTGGATGTGCAGCCTGTTCTCAGCGATCCTCAAGCCACATCAGAAACTCAGCTGCTGATGAATTATTTAACGGAGGTTTACGGTAATCATATGATCTCCGGTCAGCAGGAGATTTACGGAGGAGGAAATGACGGCAATTCCGAGCTGGAGTTTGATTGGATTCACAATTTGACCGGAAAGTATCCGGCCATCCGCGGATTTGATTTGATGAATTACAATCCGCTTTACGGCTGGGAGGATGGTACAACCGCCCGGATGATCGATTGGGTGAATAACCGGGGCGGGATTGCGACAAATAGCTGGCATATCACTGTACCCAAAGATTTCACCGCCTATCAGCTCGGGGAATTTGTGGATTGGAAGAAAGCCACCTATAAGCCGACAGAAACCAATTTTAATACTGCTAATGCGGTAGTTCCAGGTACGAAAGAATACCAATATGTACAACTGGCTATTGAGGATTTGGCGGAGCAACTGCAGATTCTGCAAAATAACAATGTGCCGGTTATCTTCAGACCCTTCCATGAGGCGGAGGGCAACGGCGGATTGAATGGGGAAGGTGCATGGTTCTGGTGGGCTTCCGCTGGCTCGGAGGTGTACAAGCAATTATGGGATCTGCTCTATACCGAACTTACAGAAACGTATGGCCTGCACAATTTGATCTGGACCTACAACAGCTACGTGTACAGCACTTCTCCCGCATGGTATCCCGGCGATGATCAGGTGGATATTGTAGGCTATGATAAATACAACACGATCTATAACCGCTATGACGGTTTGTCTGGTGTGCCCAATGAGGACGCGATTACCTCGATTTTCTATCAGCTTGTTGATTTAACCGGCGGTACGAAAATGGTAGCCATGACGGAGAACGACACCGTTCCAAGTGTTCAGAATCTGACAGAGGAAAAATCGGGCTGGCTCTATTTCTTACCGTGGTATGGTGAGCATCTCATGAGTTCCGCCTTTAATTATCCGGCCACCTTAACAACGCTGTACCAAAGCAATTATGTAATCACGCTCGATGAGCTCCCTGATTTGAAGGTTAACAATCCAATTCCAAGTGCGTCTATCACACCTGCAAACGTCGAATTTGATAAAAATGCCTCCAATCAGAATGACAAAGCCATCACCGTGAATTCAAACGGCAATACGTTAACCGCTCTCCGGGCAGACGCAAATACATTAATAGAGACTCAGGATTATACCTTGAGTGGAAATACGCTGCTGCTCAAAAAAGCATTTCTGGCGACACTGCCGGTTGGCGAGCATTCGATCATCTTTGATTTCAATAAAGGACAAGATCCCGTATTAAAAGTGAAAATTGTCGATTCCACGCCAAGCGCATCCATTGCGCCCGTGAGCGCTGCATTTGATAAAGCGGCGAATCTAGCCCAGGATATTTCCGTAGCCCTTACCTTAAATGGACACCAGCTTGCAAGTATCACAAATGGAAATTCCACACTTTTAGCGAGTCAGGATTATACGGCATCAAGCGCTGCTGTTGTTCTGAAAAAATCCTATCTTTCCACGCTGCCGCTGGGACAGAATACCCTAACCTTTCATTTTAATGGAGGAAATAATGCTGTTCTTACAGTGAACGTAGCGGATAGCAGTGTTCCAGTACCCACTGGAGATTTGACGGTCCAAGCTTTTAATGGCAACACAAGTGCCTCCACCAACGGGATTTCACCCAAAATCAAAGTAGTCAATACCGGTGATTCAGCGATTCAACTAAGTGATGTGAAGGTCCGGTATTACTATACGATTGATAGCGAGAAAGATCAGAGTTTCTGGATCGACTGGGCCAGCATCGGAAATGCGAATGTAACCGGCAATTTCGTTAAGCTGGCGACTCCTGTTGCCAGTGCCGATTATGTTTTGGAAATTGGTTTCACGAGTTCGGCTGGAACACTTAATCCAGGTCAGAGCGCAGAAATTCAAACCCGTTTCTCCAAAACCGACTGGTCCAATTACAACCAGGCTAATGATTATTCGTTCAAGGCATCCAGCAGTCAGTTCATCAACAATGAACAGGTCACCGGGTATATGAATGGTCAGCTTGTGTGGGGGATTGAGCCGTAAGCTTTTAATGAAAAAAGGTATCTTTGTGTAATACAAAGATACCTTTTTTCATTTTGGGAAGAAGCAGGGAGTGCAATGGAAGAACCATTTCTGAAGTAGCCAGATTGCTCGATGATCAGTTTCTGGAGAAGGAAAAGCTTGAATTGAGCGAGATTACCATCGACTGTGTTGGCTATTTTCAGAACAGGAGCAAAGAAATTTATGTTAAAATTAGGGATTTAGGTGCTTCTGTGGAATTTTTGTAGCCAGCCGCGGTTCTCCTGAGTCGTTCCTATGGTGTGCAATGTCGCATTAATCCGGCTGCAATGTCGCAAAAGTACATGGAAATAGAGTATGAAGATAGATTATACTCGCTTTATTGATCTGATAATGAAAATCATTATCATACATAAGGGGGAGTCAGCATGAAAAGAACAAAGAAGAGGCAAGCAACCGGTAGAAAGGTAGATGCTGCCCAAAAAGCAGGACTATTAATGATATGGATGATGGCACTGGTACTTGTGCTAACGGCTTGCGGTACTGGAGGAGGCGCAAATACGGGCACTGCCGCACTGCCATCTGCTTCAGCCGAGCCGTCACCTACATCTGAGACACAGGCTCAGACTGCAGCCTTCCCGGTTACCATCTCGCATATGAAGGGCGAATATACGCTGACTGAGAAGCCGAAGGTCATTGCCGCGCTTGATGTGAAATTTGTCGATCAATTGTTAGCGATAGGCGAGCATCCGGCAGGCAGCGTTGTAGCTGGAGCGAAGGATGCAAAGTTTCCAGAATATTTAAGTGAACAATTGGGTGATGTGAAGGTCCTGGGCACACGCGATGAGCCCAATCTTGAAGCTATTGTAGCGATGAATCCGGATCTTATATTGATGACCGACTTTCAGGAGCAGGTGTATGACAGCGTCAGTAAAATAGCGCCCACAATAGTACTCGACTTCTATGAAGATTGGCGGGATACATCGGCTACCATCGGTATGATAACGGGAAAGCAGGCGGAGGCGAAGGTAGTGCGTCAAGCCTACGAGGACAAAATCGTCGGACTGCGGGAGCAGCTGTCGGCGAAGCTGGGCGACGAAACGGTAGCTCTGATTCGCCCAAGACCGGAAGGTATTCGCGTACACGGTCCCGAACATCGGACCGGAAGCATTCTTTATGAGGATTTGGGATTGAATATCCCTACATTCGTTCAGGAGATCAAAGATGATACCTCCGTTGAAATTTCGATGGAGACCATCGCTGATATCGGAGCAGATCACTATTTCCTGTTATCGGATGAATTGTTTGCCAAAGAGGCAGAGGCAATGGCGAACAGTCCGGTCTGGAAATCTCATGATGCCGTTAAAAATAACCGCGTATACAATGTGAATTCAACGCTATGGATCGCTTATTATGGGCCAATTGCCCTCAACATTATTGTAGATCAAACCGCGGAAGCGCTGTTGGGATCGCATTAAAATGGACAACTATCTGTCGTCTGTCACCTGGAAGCAAATGGCGGAGGAATACCGTCTGTGGGTAGGTGAACCGCCTGAAGGCAACGTTCGGACAATTGCCCTTAGCCAGTTGCACGAAGAAGCTGCATGCCGCGAGTATGTAAGCTGGCTTAAGGGTTATATCGGTGCGCCTGATATGCAGGTTGCCGCTTCCATGCTGGCCAAGCGGATCGGTTATCTGTGGATCGCGCCGATGCTGACCGCTATGACCCTTCATAACCGGGAAGTCTCCATCCCGCTGGAGAACAGCTTCCTCTATCATCCGGCTTCCCCAGCTTTTAAAGGGGATACGCGTTTTCCTTTCCTTGCGCTGAACGGGCTTCGAGCGACGGCGGCACCGGAAGACAGGGAAGCGTGGCGAGAAGAGATCGTAGAGGAAATTTTCGCGGTACGTCTTGCGCCGCTGCTGCATACGCTTGCTGCAATTGGTCCCGTCTCCATGGCAGTACTTTGGGAGAATATTATGGTACGTATTGCTCCGCTGTATTCTCCTAGAACAGGTGAATTAGGGCAAGAAAGGCAACGAATACAAGCAGATTTTGCCTTCCTGACCCGGATAGCTCCCGGACAATTGTTCGGCGCAAGACGCAATCCATTTACCCGGTTCACAGAGAACAATGACCTAGCTCCGGTTGCAAAAAAGAAACGTATCACCTGCTGTTTTTATTACAGGATGTCGGCGGAATATTGCGGGAAATGTCCGAAAATTGACAATGAGAATGAATCTCAATTAAAATGACAACAGCAACGCACTCACTTATGTTGCGGACGCGCTTTCACTAAAGCATGTAATCCTATTCGAGTGCGCCCGTTTAACAGAGGATGCTATTGTCAGGAGATGAGAGAAATGCCGCTGAAAGAACAGGCAAGTTTATGGAGTGATACAACGATCAAGATGCTTGATGTGCGCAGCGGTACTTTGCCACCCGGCGGCGTTATGAGCGAAACCGGATTAACAGCCAATGTGTTGCTGCTGGCAGGCGGCGGGGAAGGTAGGCTTGTGATGAATGGCGAAATTTGCCATATCCAGGACTATTTCGCTTGTCACGCAGTCAAGGGATCAGCATTTACTTTGACTGCTGGATCAGAAACCATTCATTATACCGTTATTATGTACAAGGCTTTTCCAATGTTGGGGGCTGCCCATGTTCTGTTTCCGCAGCGCAATCACCCATTACGAACTTCATTTGTTCACCGTCCTGTGCTCCTGGCTGAACTGCATCAGACTGCGGAACAAATCGAAGCCAAATGGAGCCGGGGCGAAGGGCTGGAGCGTTTCCATGCGAATGCGCTACTGCAAGGAATGCTTTACGAGCTTATTATGGAGTATGAATGTGGTCAGAAAGGCACAGAGGCGGATATGGTGGATGTTGTCGCTGCCTATATAGCGGGGCATTATCGTCAGGAACTGGAGCTTAAGGAGCTGGCAGCGCTTGCCGGATGCAGTACAAGACAGTTACAGCGGCGATTCAAACAGGAGAAGTTACTAGGACCGATGGAATATGTAATCCAGCTGCGGATGGAGAGTGCCGAGCGGATGTTGCGTCATACGGATGCTCCCATCGGCGAAATTGCAGAAAAAACGGGCTATCGCGACATGTATTACTTTAGCAGAGCATTTAAGAAATATCATGGAGTTCCCCCGCAGATCTACAGGCGCACTGCCGCTTCAGGGATCGGTGCTCTCTCAGCATATTCTGGGCTGCCGGATCGCCTGGCCTCATCGTACGAGACGCTGCAAGGCCCGGTAATTTGTCATATGCGAGGCGAATATTGCGTCACCGCTTCTCCGAGACGTATCGCCGTACTCGACGTTCAATATGCAGACCATTTGCTTGCGCTTGGGATATCTCCGGCAGGGAGTGTAGGAACGGGCAGTGCAGCGTTAAAATTCCCCCAATATATCAGGGAAAGGCTTAAGACAACGGAAATGCTCGGAACTTATGAGTACCCGGACCTGCAAGCTGTCGAACGGCTGCGGCCGGATTTGATTGTCTGTACTGAGGTGCATGCTCAGCATTATGAACGGTTAAGCCGGATTGCGCCAACCCTAATGTTTCAACGGAATGAGAGCTGGCAGACGATTCTGGGCCTGTTCGGTGAATTGACGGACAAGCGGATAGAGGTGGAGCGTATTATTGCGGATTACCTGCGCCGAACAGCATTGCTGTCTGAGCAGCTTGCAACGGCGCTGGCGGGTCAGAGCGTGGCCTTGATCCGTCCGCGTGAGTCGCTGGTACGGGTGCATACTGCCTCCCATCGCACAGGTGCCGTGCTGTACCGGGATCTTGGTCTGCCAGCTCCTCTATTTGTCGCAGACACTTCCGACACGGCTTATCATATTACAGTTGATAGACTGCCGGCTGTGCATGCCAGCCATTATTTTTTACTTAGTAACGAGATGATGCAGGAGGGGGTATCTGCGACAGAGCAAAGCGTCCGAGGGATGTTGGATTCCGATGAGCGGCCGTATATATACCCGGTAGATGCCGCTACATGGATCGGCTGCTACGGACCGACAGGTATCAATTACATTGTGGATCAGGTAGCCCGTACCTTGCTGGCCTGAGCGTATCTAAGAGCATCCCCTAATTTCAGGCTATTTTTAGCCTAAACGTGAACAGCTCCTGTGATTATCACAGGAGCTTGTTTGTGCTGCGGATTATTTTTTGTTGGGATAGCATTTAGAATTATCTGTCTGACCTAAAATATAGTCGATGCTTACTTTATAGAAATTAGCTAGCGTAATTAAAACGGCGCTCGGAACATCCAAATTTCCATTTTCATAGCGGGAGTAGGTGGCTTGTGTAATATGTAAAAGCTCCTCTATTTGTTGCTGTGTCAGATCTTTGTCTTCGCGTAAATCACGGATTCCTGTGTACAATGCTCATCAGCATAAGAATGAAATCCTTTGAAAACTGCGATATCTACTCATTCTTTAAATTTAACTTTTAGAGTAAGGAGTTTTTTGGTTCGTTCTGTTTAGTAAATAGTCAGTACTCGTCTTATGATAATCTGCTAGCTTAATCAGAATGGCCGTGGGAATATCAACATCACCGCGTTCATAATTACTATAAATCCTCTGGCTGCATTGCAAATACTCTGCCATTTGGGTTTGAGTTAAATCTTTATCTTCACGCAAATCTCGGATACGTTGATACATACTAAACACCTCCAAGGCAAGCATATCTTAGCGAATTATTCGCTATTAATTTTTAGCGATAAATTCGCTAAGATGATTGAAGAGATGATTTGGGAGGGATGACTGGTGAGTCTTTTGGAGGATTTATATTACGGGAAAATCTGTCCAAATGAACTTTTGTGTTTACGCGATCCCGAGTATATACAGAACTCCAAGCTAATCTCAGAGTTTATGGACATCCTAAAAGCAAAGTTATCTATAGAAGACTTTACTATGATTGAACAAGCCTTGGATCTGAGTGGCATGCAGAACTCTATCTCATCCGCTTCCGCCTATACTCTCGGATTCAGAATGGGGGCTGCTATGATAATAGAAGTATTAGAACATAAGGATGAACTTATACCTCTAAGGGAGAAGCTATGTCTTGAAAAAATAAAGATAGAGCTATTAGAGGGTAGAAATCGAGAAGAGGAGAACAAAAATTGAACAATATTCCAAACCGCATATGTTGATAGACGAACTTCTTCAGGCAGAAAGTTGGGGCATTATTCAAGCGAAGTTGGTTCCTGCTATTAAGGAAGCTATCGCTATGGGAGAGGTTGAAAAACTCTCTAAACTTAGGACTAAGATTCCATATTCTTTCGAAAATTCATTAAAGCATTTGAAAAAAGCGGAGCGGGAATTCATTCGAAACGGATGACGGAAGTGGGGGAACCTCTTAACATGCGCTGGTTATATGAAAAAGATAATTTGACGATCAGTTTTACCGTAGTGAGAAACTAAGCCAGTCGGAGGCGTAGTTGATAAACCGATTAACTCTCTTTCTTCGCTTAGGACGGATAAAAATATCGGTATCAGAAGCAGTGAAAAGGATATCATTGCAGCTATCCCTGAGGCATCCCGCAGCGAAAAGAAAGTAGATGGTGTTGTTAACTATTGGGTGAACGTTATCAAGCTTGACAAAGGATTCTATCATCCTTCCCTTGCCTTTGTCGTCAAAGAAGACAAGGTTGAAAATCTAGAGTTAACCAAATTACTTATTGATCTGAGTGAATAAAGAAGGCAGGCTCACATGGCCAGCCTTCTTTATTTAGCTTTACAAGGCGACTTCTTTTTTGTGACCAGCCGGATGCTCCAATTGCTTCATTGGCTGCATAAATTCCCGTTAGAACTGATCCTCCTGTTTCTAAGATACCCTGGTTGATTACCGGAAGCAGCTTATAGCCTAGAGTCTTTTTTTGGTGTCTGTAAAATCGGGGCTTGACCATTAAGGGCAGGGCCTTCTTTACGTTATTCCAGACCATTGACAATTATTGTAAATATGGTGTATTGTAAGTGATAAGTAGTAAGTAGTAAGTAGTAAGTAGTAAGTTAATCAAACGCTCACCATACGGAATAAATATCATCCTGTTAATAGGAATTAATGGATAGGGGTGGATGATTATGATGGATCTTAAATTAGCACCAAGTTTTTCATTGATCGCGCTTAATGCACAGAGAAGTCTTCAGATGACTACTGTCAAGAAAGTGTCTTTGCGCTGCATGGCAGCAGCGGTTATATTGGAGCTTTACTTAGAGGGATGTTTTACACAATCTGAGATCGAGTTAACTTTGCACAAGGAAGCACTTGATCAATCTCATTCAACACTCTATAGAGAAACTGTTCTACAACCCTTACTTCATAATAGTGCTGAGGTAACGGGTGACCTAAATTGGTGGTTAAAGAAGGCTTCGAGGAAGTCTAACCATCAATTAAAAAAGTTCGAAACCGCGATTTCAGATTATCTTCAAGCGATGAATTTGCTTGAAGATATACCAAGCCTGATAGGAAGCGATATGTATTTTGATTCTGCTGAAGTTGAAATTAGAGCCTATCGCAGTAATATGGAGGCGTACACAAGCATTACAGAGAATATGCGGGCAGAGATTTTGGAAGAAGGCCCAGTAACAGATGAGGTCATTTGTATGTTATGGCTACTTCGTGAATGTGGATGTATGCATGATTTCTTCTCGCTGAACGAATTAGAAGAGGTGAATATCAAATTACATGATCTATACCAAAGTAACTTATGGGCAAAGGCGCTGTTTCCTATACAAATTCGCCAGGGAGTTGAGTTAGGTATCAAACGTTTTTTAGCATTGAAGACAAAGTTTGCGAAGACCTTTATCGGCAGTAGTCTCAATCTTATCTTCCCTGCCCTAGAGCGATCACGAGCTGTCTTTATAGAAACAGAGTCCTGGTTTGATAATTCTAATCAAAGGTTAGACGCAGTTACTACAAGATTAATGTCCTATGGACATGAAGTTAAGGTGCTGGAGAGAGGATCGATTGCGACTCTTAAAATTGATAATTTGCTCTACGATGCGATCCCACATTTTGTAATGATGAAAGTGCCAATTCAAGGTGTGCGTCTTATTCCGAAGCGCCCGCTGTAAAGGAGTTGGTTATCAATGTCTAGACAACGATCCATGGAGAATATTATGGCGTCAGAATATGTATCGATAGGGGAATTAGTAAGAATCACAAATGCTCGTTATAGTACACTCAAACATTATACAGAAGAAGGCATGCTGCCCTTTGAACAGGCAGAGGAGAATTTAACACGCAGATATAAAAGAGAAGAAACCGTCGCGCGCATTCTTTGGATCAAAGAAATGAAAGCAAACGGTTTATCTATCCCACAAATTAAAGAAGCTTTAGGAATGAATTAAATTCCCCTTATCCTTGCAGTCAAATCTAAACCTAACTCCGTGGGAGCTTCCCCCCATACTGCGCGCGCAATTGCTGCAATTTATCCAGCTTGCTTAGACTACTGTCCCTATTCGCTAATCCCACTCCAAGGATCAGATTCTCAATAATATAGGTGGGGCCAACCATGGAATGGAACTCCCAAACCTCACCTCTCCCCGCATAAAGCACGATATCTGCATCTTGGGATCGCGGGTAGACAAGTCTATCTGTGATCAGGATGACCTGGTAATTTGCTTCACGTGCATGGTTCAGTATGACTTCAATCTCAGGCAGTATTTGCACAAATCCAAAGACAAGCAAGACATCTTGTTTGTCAGCATGCATTAAGGTCTCTAGCAGCTCATGGCCGCTGGGGGCCATTTTTTTCATTTGAAGACCAAAACGCGCCATTCGATAGATCATTAGCTCTGCTAATCCGGCGCAAGGTCCAGGGCTATATACATAAATAATCCGAGCTGTAGATATTGCATCTACTGCACGCTTTAGTACATCGTCGCTTAAATAGCGGCGTGTTTCTTGCAAATGATGTGAACAATTGTCCAGCAGCAGTTGAGGGAGTGAGGTATCGTCTGATCGCTGCATGGCATCACGCATTTTTACAGAAGGTGTGGATTCAAAGCGGAAACGGAGCCGGTTTTTAAAATCTTTGGCATGTTTGTATCCCGCAGCTTTCCAGAACCGTGAAACAGAGGCGATGCTCAAATGCAGCTCGTCTGCCATTTCTTGTTCGGTCATATAGACCACACGTTGCTCATTTTTTTGAATAAAGTCGGCAATTATCCGTTGATTAGGCGAAAAAGCGCGATGGTTCCAATCTTTATACAATCTCTCAATCCTCCTATGATGATGCGATAGATAGAATATAACGTGTGAATATGTTGTAAATATTTTTACAACGTTAAAAATATTGAAAAAAATATTACTCTCATTTAACAAATGAAAAAAGCTGTGATGACATGGCCTTCTTATAATGAAGATAAATTCTTATTGGGAGGCCAAATATTTCATGAGCACGATAAAAACGCGTTACACACTGACTCAGTCACAAAAAATGATGATTTTTGTACTGTCGATGTCGCTTTACGGGTTGTCCAATATGTTTACCGAGCTAGTGCCTGGGATCAAACTGGGCCCGATTGAATTATCCATTGAATATTTCGCCTTCATTCCTTTGACATTATGTATGTTGTTTCACCCCTTATATGCGGCGGTCGGAGCAGCTGTTGGTGAGGTAATCTTCGGGGAATTGATGTTAGGCCAATTTGGAGGTTTAGGGGAGCTGGAGAAATTCATTACCTTCTCACTGGCGATGTATACCGCAGGCCGCATGGTATCTGATCCGAAGAATCGTAGACAGGTTGGAGTGGCTGCGATTACCGGCGTGGCGATTCACCAGTTTTTTAGCTCCGTTATAGATATTGTGAAGGTATGGGTAGGGGTAGAAGAGCTAGAGGCTGTTAAAGGACTGGCAGAAAGTATCGTTGTAATTGAGGGAGTAGGGTTCTTGAATGATGTCCTCTTCTCCGGTATTTTGTTCGCGCTAATTCCTACTATGTATCTGGTTCCGCGTTTATATGGAAAAATTGAACCATTGCTCGGCATGAAGCCACGTGAGCGGAATATGAAATATGCAACAGGAGCGTGGCTATCTCCTAAGCTGGTCATTGCCGGAACCTTTCTAGTGATGGTAGCAGTGGGTTCGGAATTGTTATCGGAATCGGGCTGGAACTTCGGTGATTTTGAGCTTGCAGGGGCGGAATCGAATGAAAAGACCTTGATTTGGCTCAGTATGTTGGTGGCGGCTGTAGTAGCGGCAACGGCGATTATTGCACTGCTTCGGCGTTCGGCACGAAAAAGACAGGAAGCGGGTCAAGCAGATGCGTAATACAATTCTTGAATTGAACAAAATTAACTTTACGTATCCGGGAGCCGAACAACCAGTATTGCAAGACGTAGACTTACGACTGGGAGAAGGAGATTTTATTGCGATCATCGGCAGTAATGGCTCCGGGAAATCTACTCTCTGCAAATGCTTTAACGGCTTAATTCCTCATTATTACACTGGTGATTTCAGTGGAGAGGTGACAGTTCGCGGCCAATCTGCGGATGGAAAAAGTGTAGCAGAGCTGTCCAAACGTATCGGTTATGTTTATCAGGATTTCGAGAATCAATTGGTACGACCGACAGTGCTTGATGATGTGTCTTTTACACCTCTAAATTATGGGTTTACGGATTACAAGGAACGGGGAGAGCGTGCGCTGGCGTTAACCGGACTTAGTGACTTGAGGCATGAATTTATTTGGCAGTTAAGTGGTGGGCAAAAACATCTGCTCGCTCTGGCTGGAGCCCTAGCTATGGATCCGGAAATTCTGGTGATCGACGAACCCGTAGCCCAGCTGGATCCGCAGCATGCCCGTCATATCTATGATATTTTGCAGCGTTTGAATGAGGAGCATGGAAAGACCATTGTAGTGATTGAGCATCATGCGGAATTTATTGCGGATTATTGCAAAAATGTTGTCCTGATGGATCAAGGTAAAATGCGCTGGCAGAAGCCTGTGCGTGAAGCTTTGTCATCTGTACAAGAATTGCTAGAGCTGGGCATATACCCACCGGATGTGACCCGGGCGGCTTGGCTGCTACAGCCTGATGATCAGAAGTCAAAGCTGCTTCCCTTAAATGCTGATGAAGGTAGTACCCGCATGACGCTTCGTCAGGATGCCAAGGAGACACTTCCAATCAGACGTATGCAAGAGCAGCTCCCCAAAGCTGCAAAAGAAAAAAAATCTATCGTTCAGCTGGAGAATGTTCACCTCTCTTACCGTACGATTCATAAGGTGCCACATCCTGTACTGAATGGAATTCAGCTAGAACTGGGGCAGGGAGAGTCCATTGCTCTTATTGGCAACAACGGAGCAGGTAAATCTTCATTAATGAAGCTGATTGCTGGTATTGTCAGACCTACAGATGGAACCGTAAAGGTTAAAGATATGACGGTGAACGGGCTGCCGCCTGAACGTCTCTCCGGTACGGTAGCTTACGTATTCCAGAATCCGGAGGAAATGTTTATCGAGGATTCTGTGCGTAAGGAAATTGCTTATTATCTGAAGGCGCGGAAACTACCAGATACGGATGGAAGAGTGGATGAGATGCTAAAGGCATTTCGCTTAAGCGAGCTGGCTGAACGGGATGCCCGACTGCTAAGTGGAGGGCAGCAGCGCCGGGTATCCTTGGCGATTGGTGCCGCGGTTAGGCCTGCTATCATGTTGCTTGATGAACCGACAGCTAATCTGGACATTTCGACCAAACAAGAAATGGTACATGTGCTGGAGACGCTTCGTAATCATGTGAAGACGGTCGTCATCGCAACTCATGATATGCAGCTTGTCTCTGAATGGGCCAGCAGAATAATTGTAATGCATCAAGGGCGGATAATTGCGGATGGGACGAAGGATGAAATTTTCGCTGACGGCCTTCTTTTACGGCGTGCGGGTCTGGCCCAGACTCAATTGATGGAGCTAAGTCGTATGCTCGGTCTCCCTAGAATTTGCAGTAGCTTAGAAGAGTTTGTGAGTTTAGTGGAAAAGAAGGAGGTAGCTGCAATCCATGGAAGCCGTTAAACGGGCACTTGACCGTATATCTGTAGAACAAATCAAATTGGAGTTACTCGGGACCGCATATAACAGCAGCAGCACTTTTCTGGGCAGGCTGGACCCGCGAACCCTGCTGCTCTGGTATCTCTTTTTTGCCATCGTGCCTTGGTTTGTACATAACCGGACAATCCTGTTAGGGATGTTCGTGCTTATGGTTTTAACAACCGTCCTCTCCCGGGTCAGCCCCTATATTATTTTTATATTATGTCTCGGCTTGATCAGCCAGATTGGCTGGATGTTTATATTGTCGCTCTTTTTCGGCGGGGGGATTGAATCCTTGCTGCCTATGCTGACACTGACGCTTAAGCTTTCGGTGATTTCGCTGGCGAGTATTACGGTTTTCTCTAGTCTTGATCCGGAACGACTTAGTGACGGCTTACTGTCCTTAGGAATCCCTGATACTTTTGCATTCAGCTTATCTTATGGTTATCGTATTTTGCCTACTTTACTAGAGGAATTCCATCAGATCCTACTTTCCTTTAGATTGAGAGGGCAACGACCGCTTCAACATGGAATTTTCTATTGGCGAACAATAACGTATTATTTGCGAATCGTCATTCTGGCATTTTACCCGCTCATGTTGAACACAGCTAAACGTTCTCGAACAACGATTGAAGCACTTGAGACTCGGGGATTTAGCTACGGCCTTAATAATAAGAAAGTGAAGAAGATCAAGTTATCTTATTTGAAAATGAAGCGGTCCGACTGGTACTTTTTATCCGGATCCACTGCTTATGTCATCTTGATATTCTGTATTGGTTATCTCTACCCTGAACTGGTGTATTAACATAACTTACAAGCTCAAAGGAGACGAATTAGACATGATGAATATTGATCTGCATACCCATGGTAAATTATCTAAAAAATCTACGTTTTCCCCCGAATATTTTGCGGAGATGATGTTCGAAGCCAAGGCAAATGGATTACAGGCTGTAGCATTGACCGAGCATTTTAATACTTCTAATTTCTTTGCGATGTATGATGCGCTGGATCAGACTTATCCCTATAACGGGCATTATTACGATGTGAACGGACTTAAACTGTTTCCAGGCATGGAAGTGGATATCGCGGAGACAGGTCATATCCTGTTGATCGGACTGAAGGAGAATGTTCTAGCTGTCCGCGCTTTACTAGATGAGCATACGCAGGAGGGGAATTTCATACCGTTTAAGCAGTTGCTTGATATGGCCGATGAACATAATCTTTGGAAAATCGGAGCCCACCCCTTCCGAACTTCTACGCCTTTACATCAACTGGATCCGGCATTGCTTCAGCGATTAGACGCTTTTGATTTCAACGCTAAGGATATTTACATGCAGGGGGTGGAAACTTATAAGAACCTGATCACGCCCTTTGCTGAGAAGTTGGGTGTGCCTGTGATTGCTGGCAGTGACAGTCATCAGTGTTTGCAGTATGGCAGTGTTGTGAATCGACTGCAAGACTCCTGCTCAACGGTGGAAGAATTGAAGGAAGCTATCAAACAAGGGAACTATGAAATAGAGGTTTCTCCGTGTCTTCATACCAAAGTAAAGGCTTCGGTAATGATGAAAAAACTATTGAAGCAGTTAATTGGCGAAGCTCCCTCCAGAGATGAAGCGGAGTTAGGATATATGGCGTAGAAAATAGAAGAGGGTTGTTCCATAAGCCATGAAATGATGAAATGGCTACTGGGACAACCCTTTTTGTTGTTCGCTGGATTTCATTACTTTTGCATGTACAAAGATAACTATCGGACACAGATGACCTTAAACGCAGTTTTACTCCACATTTGGGATGCTAACGGACCGCATAGCCACTAATGGCACTAAAAACACCATATATGAACCTCATTCTACGGAATAACGGCTCTGGAGTCCGAAACTCTGCTCAAAAGGCTGGAAATTTGCCAATAACGTCATCTGGGTCCTCAAATCTTAGAATGTATGAATTATCGTTTGTCTTTCGAATCTTTATTGATGACTCGGGTGGGTCTGGTCACCCAATTCGTGCGATTCATCGGTTTTACGGTATCAATTCTTGAATTGGAAGGTTCATTCGAAGGTTCTGTGGATTCAGTTTCAGTAGAAGCTGCACCCTCTTGATCTCCGGTTTTTTTCCTCGATAGTCCTGTACCATCATGTTTGCCTCTGTTCCATACTCTACCCTTACTCATACATACACTCCATTTCTATACGCTTATTCATAAACCATATCATATAAGGACAAGTTAAGGAAGAAAGACATAACACAGATCGAAGAATTTTTCAAGTTATAAAGGTTACTGGAGATTTCATTTTATGGTGGCTATAATAGTACTGATATTGAAAGGAGAGTACTTATATTATGGCAATCAAGATCATAACAGACAGCGGTTCAGACCTACCCCTTGACTACATGGAGAAGTATAATGTTTCCGTGATCCACCTACCGGTTCATTTTGGGCATGAGTTAATGCCGGCAGATACGGACACGAAAAGCTTTTATGCTCAAATGCGCGAATCCAAGGAGCTGCCTACCACAGCTAGTCCAAGTCCCAACGAATTCCTTGAGAAGTTCAAGCAAGTGGAGGAGGGAACTGACATTATGGTCATTTGTATGTCCTCTAATATTAGTAGCACTTATCAGACAGCTATGATTGCTATGGAAATGTATAAGGATGAAGGACATACCAATGCAATAGAGGTTATAGATTCCAAAAACTTCTCAGGCGGGCTGTCATTGATTGTCGGCCTGGCGGCGCAGTGGTCCTTAACTTGTTCAAGCTTGCAAGAGCTCAAGGAAAAGGTACTTCAGCAGATAGAGGAAGTTAACGCTTATTTTACGCTGGACACTCTGGAGAATGTAATGAAAGGCGGACGTCTAAGTCGGCTCTCGGGAGCCGTAGCGTCTGTACTCAATATAAAGTTGCTGCTCAAAATCAGCGAAGAAGGCACTGTCGAAGTAGTGGAGAAGACCCGGGGTCTTCCAAAAGCACTGAATCGTCTGCTAGCGCATTTGGATGAGAAGCAGCATGATTACGAGAAAGCGGTTATCGCTATTGTACACAGTAATTGTGAGAAGCTGGCACTCGAGATTAAAGAACGCATTTTACTAAAGCATCCCTTCAAAGAAGTCTTACTCTCAAGCATGGGGCCGGTGATGGGAACCTATGCTGGGGAAGGCGGAATTGGCGTAGCTTTTTAAAGTAGTGATCCTCACAATCCAGACAAATTACGATCGTACATGGGACGGTTTCCCGTGTGCGATTTTTATTTTATTACTATGTGATAATTTAGCTATTCTTTAGATTGTGTTTAGGCTCTGTTAATAATCACAGAATATAGTTAGATGGGGGGATTATCATGTATACAATATTGATCGCTGATGATGAAGCAGAAATTGTGGAATTGCTAAGATTATATTTAGAGAAAGAGTACAACATTTTGGAAGCAAACAGTGGTACTGAAGCCTTAACGCAGGTACAGAACCATAAAGTTGATTTGGCAATTCTGGATATTATGATGCCGGGTCTGGATGGACTGCAATTATTGAAAAAGATCCGCGAGGTGCATCATTTTCCAGTGTTATTTTTATCCGCCAAAAGCGAACATCATGACAAGATTCTGGGTCTTGAACTAGGAGCCGACGATTATATTTCCAAACCGTTTAATCCATTAGAGATAGTAGCCCGTGTTGGAGCACTGCTGCGGCGTGTACATCATTTCGATGCGCAAGTTGTTGAGGAAAAAGAAGCTGAACAGATTGTATTAGGTGAATTAATGCTGGATCAAAGCCAGTGTCTGCTTTATCGGTCAGGTGAACCTGTGGTGCTTACTTCTACCGAGTACAAAATTTTGGAACTAATGATGAAGCAGCCTGGACGAGTCTTTACACGCAAAAAAATATATGAGGCCGTGTGGGAAGATTTCTATGTGTACGAAGATAATAGTATCATGGTACATATCAGCAATATCCGGGAAAAAATTGAGGAAGATTCCAAAAAGCCAGTATATTTAAAGACTATTAGAGGGCTGGGATACAAAATTGAAGCGCCTATGGAGCAATAGAGATCAACGACCTTTACAATCATCGCTGACGCTGGATTTTTTGTTGTTTATCTGTATTTTGTTTTTTCTCGTGATTGTATATTATTTGTTTATTAATCTTGATGTGACCCATATTTTTGAAAAAAATAAAATCGCTGATCCTGATTTGAAGGTGGAGGCTAGTGCTTATCGAGATAATCTGGAGCATGGGATAGAAACCAAACGTCTTCTGCGGAGCGGGGGATGGATCGAGGTCTTGGATCAAGACATGAAGGTCACCAAGGTTGTTGGAGAAAAAAAAGACGGTGTAACCCAATATACCAGTAACCAGCTTTTAAAAAGTTTGGAAAATGGAGAAGATCAAGCTTACTTTTATTCGTTGACCACGCTAAATGCTCAGAGCGAATCGGAGTGGCTGCTCTTGAAGCTGCCGCGGGAAGCTATCACCATCACCATTAATAGTGATCCCTTCGTGGCCTACTTTAATCATTCGCTTTCATACTACGTCTTTTTGGGTGTGGGAATGATTCTTTTGCTAATTATCGTGTACAGCTATTGGGTAGCGCGGCGAATCAGGAAACCACTGCGTATCATCACGCTTGGATTGAAGCAGATGATTCAGGGGAATTATGATACTCGAATCGCTTTATATGCAGAGAAGGAATTTTCGCAAATTGGAGAGACTTTTAATTATATGGCAGACGTAATTGAAAAGACGACCAAAGAAAAACGCCAGGCAGAGGAAAGTAAGAAACGGATGATGGTTGATCTATCTCATGATCTGAAGACGCCGATAACGAGTATACAGGGCTTTGCCCAGGCGCTTGTAGAGGGTAGAGGCGAGGATGAAGAACGCCAAAAAAGATATTTAAGCTATATTTATAATAAATCCTCACAAGTTACTAAGCTGATTCAGAACATGCTGGAGCTGTTAAAAATAGATTCACCGGATTTCTTGCTACGAATGGAGCATCAAGAACTGGGCGAATTTATTCGTGAAATCATTGCAGATACGTACGGAGAGATTGAACAAAAGAACTTTGTTTTGCATCTAAATGTTCCCGAAGAGGATGTGTTCTTGAACTTTGATGCGGAGCTGCTCTCGAGTGTGGTTCATAATTTGATCTCCAATGCACTGATCTATAATCCTCCAGGTACACATTTGCGTGTGGAGGTGATCCCTTTGGAGAAAGAAGTCACGATTGAAATCGCTGATACTGGTGTGGGTATTCCAGAAGAGCTGTGGTCCACAATGTTTGATCCGTTTGTTCGGGGAGATAAAGCGCGGACAGCTTCGGGAGGAACAGGGCTAGGTCTCTCGATAGCTATGAAAAATACAGAGAAAATGGGGGGGGCGCTTCATCTCAGTCGCCGAAAGAAGGAACCTACGGTATTCACCATCCGGATTCCGAAATAACGAGCTGGAAGACATCCAAATCAGAAGACGGGAGAGAAACTATGGCTAAACTGAACAATTTCATCAGAGTTTGTCTAGCGATTCTTTTAGTGTTAGGCATTGTATTTTTAGGCTCACGCGTAGATTTTTTATTCACACCGATCCTGTCTTTGTTCAGTGTCATTATAGTGCCTTTAATGCTGGCGGGTTTCTTTTATTACCTGCTGCGGCCACTGATCGATACCTTGGAGAAATATAAGCTGAATCGTTCTTTGGCGATTATCATCGTATATGTAGTTATTTTAGTGCTTCTGTTTGCTTTTATTATCGGCGTTTGGCCTTCACTTCGCACACAATTAGTTAATTTCGTCGATAATATGCCGAATCTCATTGCCTCCTTGAATCAACAGCTATTGAAACTAGAAGATAATGAATTTCTGTCTGCGTTGATCCCTGCTGATGCGAATCCAGCCTCCACATTGACGGATTATTTGAATAAAGGGTTTACGCTATTAACGAATTACGTATCAGGATTGTTCTCTTTTGTTTCGAATTTCGCGATCATTTTATTCACCTTTCCGATTATGTTATTCTACATGCTTAAGGAAGGTGGGAAATTCGGACGTAAGATTGTAAGTTTCTTTCCAAAGAAGTATCGTGAAGAAGGAACTACAATGATGACTGAAATCGACAGTGCGCTTAGTGGCTTTATCGTGGGCCGGGTGCTTGTTAATTTAGCCTTAGGCGTTCTGATGTATATTGGTTTCCTTATTATCGGCCTGCAATATGCATTGCTGTTGACTGTAATCGCAGTTGTGATGAACTTCGTGCCTTTTATTGGTGCGATACTGTCTAGTATCCCTATTTTCATCATCGGATTCATTCAATCGCCGTCTATAGCCGTCTGGTCCATCATCATTGTTCTGGTAGCGCAGCAGATACAGGATAATTTAATCGCTCCCTACATCTTTGGGAAAAAGCTCGATATTCATCCGCTGACAACGATTATCCTGGTATTAGTTGGCGGTGATTTAGGCGGGATCATTGCGATATTGCTGATTATTCCGCTGTATATGATTGTTAAAATCGTCTTGACCAAGGCCTATTATTTGTTTGTCAAGCAACGCCGGGTAGAGATAGAGGTAGAGGAGAGTCCTGATATCTCTTAAGTTAATAAAACATTATGGAGGGATTTCTATGAATGAAGGAACGGAGCAAGGACTAATTCATATTTCAGATGATGTGGTGACTTCGATCGTCGGGCAAGTGGTTCTGGACACACCGGGTATTGCCGGCATGTCAGGAAGCAGTATCTCGGACAACTGGGCTAAACGTCTAAGCGGTAAAAATGTAAAAAAAGGAATGTCCGTTGAAGTAAAAGAAGTGGATGTTGCCATCGATCTTCAGGTCATAGTTAATTACGGATGTGTGATTCAAGAGGTCTGCTATATACTGCAGCAAAATGTAAGAAATGCTGTTGAGAATATGATGGGACTGTCTCTAGTTTCCGTAAATGTTAAGGTTGAAAAGGTCGCTCTGCCATTCTAAGAATAGCCCATTTAATAGGCACCGTAATCTAGGCTTCTGCATAGAATGGAGCAAATCCATTTACGGAGGTCAGAACATCCATGTCGACATTTAACACTGGGCAGCAACAGAATGTGATTTATCAGGCCGATCCTGCTGTGATCCGGCACCTGCACGGTGTCCGCGATTCCCTACATCAATCTTGCAAGCCATACCTTAACCATAAGGTGAACGTACAGACAATAGATGGCTTTGTACATGAAGGCGTTATAGCCGGAGTAGATAATAAACACTTGTATCTGAACGTTGCAGCTAATGGGCAAATGCCCCGCGGGTTTTACAACCCTCATCAGCCGTATCATCCTCATCCGGGCCCGGGACCTGGCCCATATCCAGGACCTTATCCAGGTCCCCCTTACAATAATAATGTGATTTTACCGCTTGTGTTGTTTGAACTGCTTGCTATCTCTTTAATCTAGTGTTTGGGTTTAATTGAAGAAGGACATGTGCAGGATTTGCGGTCATACGTTGACGCATCCAGCCAGGTCCTTTTTTTATATGAGCAAAGTATGTGTTAGAAGAAGGTGTTCTCATTATCACTTTAGGGATATAATGGGTACAAACTCTGGGAGGTGGCATATGATTAGATACCCTTTTTTGAAAAAGAATGCGACGATAGGCGTTACAGCACCTTCATCTGGAGTAGGCATTCAAAATGCAGAACTACTAACACTGGCTTCCAGCCGTTTGAAGTCGCAAGGATTTAATGTCATTATCGGCGAAACGGCATGGAAGCAAGATAAGGCTAAATCTGCACCAGCCAATGTTCGTGGTCATGAGTTTAATGAGATGATCAAAGATGATGGAATCGATGTCCTTATTCCGCCTTGGGGCGGGGAATTGTTAATTGAAGCTCTGGAATTTATTGATTTTGATGCTTTGCAGGACAAATGGATCGTGGGATATTCAGATATAAGCGTCTTGCTGCTTGCGGTCACGCTGACAACCGGGTTGGCTACTGCCCACGGAGCGAATCTCATTGATTTACGGGGAGAGTATTCGGATGATACTACAACCCTCTGGCAGGCGGTTCTAGAGACACCAGTGGGTGAGTCCATTGTGCAGCATTCATCTCTTAAATATCAGCGGGAATGGCAACATGATGTACCTTCGCCATGCGTTTTTCATTTGACAGAGGAGACTTATTGGAAGTCTCTAACTACAGATGCTGTAACTATGAAAGGACGTCTATTGGGTGGTTGTATAGATGTAATTAGGCATTTGATCGGCACACCTTATGGAAAGCTCCAGCATTTTCAGCAAGAAATGATTCATGACGAACCTATAGTATGGTATTTGGAAAATTGTGAATTGAACACAGCGGATTTACGCAGATCTTTAGTGCAGATGAAGCTGGCAGGGTGGTTTGAGAATTGTTCGGGGATTATGTTTGGCAGAAGTCCAGCTAATCGGCCTGTGGATAACTATACTGCCGAGGATATCTATGCTGAACTATTCGAAGAGCTTAAGGTACCGATCGTTTATGATATCGATTGTGGTCATGTCCCGCCGCAGGTTACTTTTATTAATGGAGCTTATGCAGAAATTGAAGTGGCAGACGGAGTAGGGACGGTAAAGCAATATTTCTATGAATAGCGTTATATCAAAAAAGGACAACCCCTCGGGTTGTCCCTTTTACTATCATTAGTTCCCTGTATTTACAATCGCTGTGATTTCCTCATCCAGGTCCAGTCTTACATCTTCACGATAGGCGCGAACACCATATTCGCAGAGCATGTAACGCAGGATCGCTTCAATCATATTGGACTCCACTAGAAATTGACTGCGGCCCTGTACCCAAACCTCTGCAGAGTAACCGGTATCTTCTTCCCAGCTCAGTTCCACCTGAACATCCTCTGGGCGAACAGCCTTTCGTTCCGCCATGTGCAGACAGAGGGCATTGATGATCTCATCCATGCTTAGAACAATTGTAGACATTAGTACCGACCATCCTGTTCTTCTAAGCGGCGACGTTCTTTTCTACGACGGAAGAAGGACATCACGAGCATAACCAATACATAGATAGCTAGCATATTAACGGCAAAGCCTAGGAAGTCACCAAAAGCTCCCATTCCACCAAACATTCCACCGAATAATAATCCGGCCAAACCACCGATCATCATGCCTTTCATTAAGCTGCCGCCGCTGAAGAAGCCACGTTTTGTATTTGCAGCAGATCCTGCTGTGGAACTTTTAGTGCTGTCACTTTTTTTGATGTTATTTGTTGTTGTTGATTTTTTTGGGGTTGTTGAATAGCTGCGAGTGCCGGATTTGAATCCGCCGCCACCTCGACGTGCATCGGCAAAGTCTGGAGCAACCACTGCAAAAAACAGAGTGAAGGCCATTAGAATCATCATTACGCGTTTCATTGGTTTCATTTAGTACGAAAACCCTCCTGTGAGCATGAATTTTTGTGTATGGTCGGTAATACGCAGACATGCCCCACAAGGTTTCAATTTTATTTATCATAATTTATACTTTTATACACAAAAAAAGCGTGGATCCAGGATCCACGCAAACAGCAGTTAGAGAGTCGTCATTCGTTACTTATACCCATCAGCGACAAGCTCAAGCGCTCCGGTTGCCGGATCGATGATCATGCCATGGATAGGTACATTAGGGGGAAGCAGTGGATGACGTTTAATCAGGTCCACAGTCTGAATTACCCCTTCTTCGACATTGTCAAACCCACGCAGCCATTTTGTAAGTTTGATTCCGGAATTCTCCAGTGTAGACAGCACTTCTTCAGATACTCCACGTTCTTTAATGGAATTGATCATATGGTCCGCATTGAGGGAGGCCATACCGCATTCATAGTGTCCAACCACGATTACTTCTTCAGCATCTAGTTCATATAGAGCTACCATTACACTACGCATAACACTACCAAAAGGCTGAGAAATAACCGCACCAGCATTTTTGATGATTTTGACATCACCATTTTTGAAATTCATGGCTTTCGGCAATAATTCAACGAGTCTAGTGTCCATACAGGTGATGATCAGCATTTTTTTGTCAGGATAACGACTGGTTAAATAAGCTTCATAGTCCTTATTCTCTACAAAACTTTTATTAAAGTTAATAATTTCTGATACGTGGCTCATATTAGCTTCCTCCCTTAAATTCCTTGAATTGTACTTACGTTGCGCATATCTCTTACCATGATATTGTTGCCATAAATCTGAGAATCACTGACCAGCTTATAGGAAGAGAAACGTTCCTCTGCATCGAGTCGCATCTTGTCTTCATAAAAGATTTCCTGTTGCCGGCTTACGATAAAGGGAAGAGAATTCGTCTCTATCCTAGAATCGCCTTGCTCCACTTCTGAAACAATCAGTAACACATTAATTCCGTCACACCCGCAGCCTACCGTATCATAAAAGAGCTTGAAAAATCCTGGCTGATCTCCAAGCCTTTCCTTCAACTTCCTTTCTGCGAGAGGTGTAACTTGAATCATCATAGCCCTGTTCACGCTCCTTGATTTTTGTTCGAAGCATGCTCTGCTTCTTATGTAACTCATTAAATATTTAAAATTAGAGATGTAATCTCTGAAGTTGATTATACTCATTCAAAAAAGTATCATCAAGAGGAGTCTGTAAAACAGAGAAAGCAGGTGGAGTAGAATGGAACAACAAGTAAAGGAACGATGGGAACAATTCAGCGAGTTATTAGCAAAAATTAGTGGATATTCAGAGGCCATAGAATTAATGCACTGGGATTTGCGCACAGGTGCACCACGTAAGGGAGTAGAAGTTCGTTCCGGTACGATTGGGATGCTGAGTGGAGAATTGTTCAGACTTGAGATTTCACAGGAGATGGGTGACTTTACAGCATTTTTCAGCCGTCCAGAAGTGTTGAGCCAGCTTACAGCTAATCAACAAAAGATCGTCAACGATTGCCGCAAAGAGTATGAGCGCAGTAAGAGTATTCCGTCCAAAAGATTTGAAGAGTACGCTGTCCTGTCTGCTCATTCCCAAACGATCTGGGAAGAAGCTAAGGAGAACAATGACTTTGCTACATTTGAACCTTATTTGAGTAAAATCGTAGCTCTGAAACAAGAGTTCATCGATTATTGGGGTGTTAATGGCACACGTTACGATACGCTACTAGATATGTATGAGCCTGATCTCACAGTAGAAAAGGTGGATGAAGTGTTCAGTCGCCTCCGCAGCCGCTTGGTTCCGTTAGTGGAAGCTATCGCTGCTTCACCTAATAAACCAGATACCAGCTTCTTGCAGCAGATTTTCCCTAAAGAGCAGCAACAAAAGTTTGGTAACTTTATTCTGAAGCAAATGGGCTATGACTTCGACGCAGGCCGCTTGGATGAGAGTGTGCATCCTTTTGCTACAGGGCTGAATCCAGGTGACGTTCGTATTACGACCGCTTATTTACTTGATAACGTGACTAGCGCCGTCTTCAGCTCACTGCATGAAGGTGGACATGCGCTTTACGAACAAAATATCAGCCAAGATTTAGTGGGAACACCGCTGGCTCAAGGCGCATCGATGGGGATTCATGAATCTCAGTCGAGACTATGGGAGAATATGATTGGCCGCAGCCGTGCGTTCTGGCAACGTTATTACGGTGATCTGCAGCAGCATTTCCCAGAGCAACTTGCTAATGTAGATGTAGAGGATTTCTACCGGGCTATTAACAGTGTGGAAAATTCATTCATCCGAATTGAAGCAGATGAGCTTACATACAATCTGCACATTATTGTGCGTTACGAGATCGAAAAGCTTATTTTTAATGAAGGACTGTCTGTCAAAGATCTGCCTCAGGTATGGAATGCTAAATATCAAGAATATTTAGGTATTACACCGCCTAATGATGCGCTTGGTGTATTGCAGGACGTGCACTGGTCCGGTGGAGACTTCGGATATTTTGCATCCTACTCTTTGGGAAATATGTATGCTGCCCAAATCTTGAATACACTCCGCAAGGAGCTGCCGAACTACGATGAATTGATTGCTGCGGGAAATCTTTTGCCGATTAAAGAATGGTTAACAGAAAAAATCTACCGTTTCGGAAAAAGTCTGACCCCTTCGCAAATTATCGAACAAGTAACAGGTGAGCCGCTCAGTCCAGATTATCTGGCTGATTATTTGGAGGAGAAATACACGGAGATTTACAAACTGTAATCCAGTGAGGTCCGCGTGGTATAATAGAAAGAAAGCTTAGACGGAAGGATATGGATATGGCAAATACTCACACCTACACCCGGAGAGAAGAAGTCGCGAATGCGATTACGCACGGGATCGGAGCTGTATTAAGCGTCGCTGCACTTGTCCTGCTTGTTGTTTTTGCAAGTCTGAAAGGAACGGCATGGCATGTAGTCAGCTTCTCCATTTATGGAACGACAATGCTGCTTCTGTATCTCAATTCAACACTTGTGCATAGTCTCAAAGAGGGTAAGGCAAAGGATTTGTTCGAATTTTTCGATCACTCCTCTATTTATCTGTTTATCGCAGGCACGTATACACCCTTTTTGCTAGTAGCTATTCGGGGAACACTTGGCTGGAGTTTATTTGGTGTTATATGGGGAATCGCAGTATTTGGCGTTTTCTTCAAAGCGTTTTTTGTTAAAAAGTTCTTGTTCATGTCTACGGTATTCTACATTGCTATGGGTTGGCTGATTGTTATCGCCTGGAATCCTCTTTCGGCAGTGGTAGCGGACGGTGGTATGATTCTGCTGATGGCTGGCGGAGTGCTTTATACTCTAGGTACAGTTTTTTATGTATGGAGAGGGTTTCCGTTCCATCACGCGATCTGGCATGTATTTGTTCTTGCAGGCAGTGTCACACATTTCTTCGCCATATTGGTTTATGTACTGCCAATCCAATAATTTCAAGCGGATTTATCGCGGAAAATATGGATTTTTAATAAAGAAAGAGATGACAAGCAAAAGTGCTTGACATCTCTCTTTCTTTTAGGTATCATAAGGGACGTTGTGAAGGTGTAAAGTGTTTTTCCTTGACGAAGGGGTTGTCCTTAATGAGTCAGGAGAATAGGCTCGAGAAAACGAATCGTATCAATTTGCTTTTTGCCTTCTATGAACGACTGCTTACAGATAAGCAGCAAACGTTTCTTAAATATTATTTTCACGATGATTTTTCCTTGGGAGAGATTGCCGCTGAATTTGAAATCAGCCGCCAAGCTGTTTATGAGCATATTAAGCGCGCTGAGCAAGTCCTTGAGAATTATGAAGAAAAACTTGGACTATTAGTAAAACATGAGAGTCGTACTAAATATTTAGAAGAGCTGCGCAGACTGCCGGAGAATGGGATGCTGCCTGAGCAATATAAACTTCGGTTCGCGGAGATCGTGGATCGCTTGCAGAGGTTAGAGTAGCATGAAGGGAGAAATCTGCATATGGCGTTTGAAGGTTTAACCGGAAGATTGCAGAATGTGTTCAGCAAGCTACGCGGTAAAGGTAAAGTATCCGAAGAAGACGTAAACGAAGCTATGCGTGAAGTGCGGTTAGCCCTTCTGGAAGCCGATGTTAACTTCAAGGTAGTTAAAGAATTCGTGGCTAAGGTGAAAGAAAAGTCCATCGGCAAGGAAGTCATGGACAGCTTTACGCCTGGCATGGTAATTATCGACATCGTCAACAAGGAACTAACCGAGCTGATGGGCGGAAGCCAAGCGAAGCTGGCCAAGTCGAACAAGCCACCGACCGTCATTATGATGGCGGGTCTACAAGGGGCTGGTAAGACAACCACTTCGGGTAAGCTAGCTAAGCTGTTACAGAAGGGCAATCATCGTCCGCTCCTGGTTGCGGGAGATATTTACCGGCCTGCTGCTATCAAGCAGCTGCAAGTGCTGGGAGAACAGATTAAGGTTCCTGTATTCTCGCTTGGTGATCAGACTAGTCCGGTAGAAATTGCCAGACAAGCTGTACAACATGCGAAGGATAACGGACTTGATTATGTTATTATCGATACTGCAGGCCGCCTGCATATTGATGAAGAACTAATGGAAGAACTCAAGCAGATTCACAATGTTGTAAATCCTGATGAAGTACTTCTTGTAGTAGATGCTATGACGGGTCAAGACGCCGTGAATGTAGCCGAGAGCTTTAATAAGCAGCTTGAGCTTACAGGGGTCGTATTGACGAAACTCGACGGCGACAGCCGTGGTGGTGCTGCACTGTCAGTAAAAGCTGTTACCGGTTGCCCGATCAAATTCGCCGCTTTAGGGGAGAAGATCGACGCGCTGGAGCCGTTCCATCCGGAACGTATGGCTTCGCGGATTCTGGGTATGGGCGACATGCTGTCGCTGATTGAGAAAGCCCAGGCGAACATTGATACTGACAAGGCTAAAGAAATGGAACGTAAGATGCGTAATGCAGAGTTTACGTTCGATGATTTCCTTGAGCAAATGGATCAGGTGAAGAAGCTAGGCCCTATCGATCAAATTCTTGATATGCTTCCGGGTATGAACAAAGCCAAGGGCATTAAAGATTTAAAGGTCGACGATAAGCAAATGGGACGCGTTGAAGCCATAGTTCATTCTATGACTAAGGCGGAGAAGCAACAGCCTGAGATCATTAACCATAACCGCCGCAAGCGTATTGCAACCGGCAGCGGAACCTCAGTCGCTGAGGTCAACCGCCTCATCAAACAATTTGATGAGATGCGTAAGATGATGAAGCAATTCTCCGGCATGATGGGCGGAGGCGGCAAAGCCTCCAAGAAAAATGCCATGAAGCAGCTTAAAGGTCTTGGTGGTGGAAAAGGGCTGAAATTCCCTTTTAAATGATCTTGAATGTCTGACCAACTAATGTTGGAAACTATTATAAGGAGGTGATTTTTCGTGGCAGTACGTATTCGTCTAAAAAGAATGGGAGCGCATAAAGCGCCTTTCTATCGTGTAGTGGTTTCCGATTCCCGGTCCCCTCGTGACGGTCGTTTTATCGAGGAAATCGGTTATTATAATCCGATTGAACAACCGGCAGTAGTTAAGATCGATGAGGAAAAAGCTCTTAAATGGCTTCAAACAGGTGCGCAAGCATCTGATACCGTCCGCAACTTGCTTTCCAAAGCAGGCGTGATGAAGAAGTTTCATGAGCTTAAGCAACAGAAATAATGACTGATTGCGAGGGTCCTCTATGGAAGAATTAGTTGGAGTAATTGCTAAGGCTTTAGTGGATCATCCAGAAGATGTGACGGTACGGGCTGTGGAGAAAGAGCATTTGATTGTCTATGAGCTGTCCGTACATCCAGATGATGTAGGAAAGGTCATCGGCAAGCAAGGCAGGATCGCCAAGGCGCTCCGTACAGTAGTCACATCTGCAGCAGTCAAGAGCGATAAACGCGTAACTGTAGATATTTTATCTTAAATAATGCGTACAATGAGGGGCTAGGGATAGTATATCCCGGCTCCTTTTTGTTCAAATATATAGATGAAGCTTGTAGAGGAGAGGGTTATATGACGGAAGAATTAACCGTAGGCCGGCTTGTGAATACACATGGAATTCGCGGGGAGATTAAAGTATTATCCCATACCGATTTTCCTGAGGTTCGTTTCGCTAAAGACAAGAAGCTGTTCGTCATTCCTGCGGATGGCAGTGCAAAATTCGAAGTGACTGTAGAATCCGCTCGAGAGCATAAGGGTATGTTTATCGTTAAGCTTAAGGGATATACCAATATTAACGAAGTGGAAAAGTATAAGGGAAGTTTGCTTAAGGTGCCAAGTAATGATCTGGTTGATCTGCCAGAGAACGAATATTACTTCCACCAAATCGTTGGCTGTGAAGTTTATACGGATGATGCTGGAAGTGAACCGCTTGGCACAATTACGGAAATTTTACAGCCAGGTGCAAATGACGTGTGGGTTGTTAAGCCTGCTAAAGGTCAAGACATCCTTATCCCTGTAATTAACGATGTAGTGCTGAACGTGGACATTGAGGCCAAACGAATTACGGTTCACTTAATGGAAGGACTATTGCCATGATCAGAATTGATGTGCTAACGCTCTTTCCGGAGATGTGCGAAGGCGTATTTAGCACAAGTATTCTTGGTAAGGCATGCGAAAAAGGGATTGTATCTTTGAATGCTGTGAACTTTCGTGATTTCTCAGGAAATAAGCACAACAGTGTGGATGATACACCGTATGGCGGGGGCGGGGGTATGGTACTAAAGCCTGACCCGATCTTTGCAGCGGTAGAACATGTATTGGGGATCGAGGCTAGTCCTTTGGAGAATGGTTCTGAATCTGCAGTCCCGTCGCCTTCCTCTGTGAAGCCGCGCATCATTCTTATGTGCCCACAAGGAAAGACCTATAATCAGAAGATTGCTGAGGAACTGGCACAAGAGCAGCATCTAATCTTTATATGTGGTCATTATGAGGGCTACGATGAGCGGATACGGGAGCATCTGGTTACAGATGAACTGTCGATTGGCGATTACGTGTTAACGGGTGGAGAACTACCAGCACTGACGGTTATTGATTCAGTAGTTCGGCTACAGCCAGGGGCGCTTGGAAATGAAACCTCTGCGATCACGGATTCGTTCAGTACAGGGCTGTTGGAATATCCTCACTACACTCGACCCGCTGAATTTCGCGGCTGGAAGGTACCAGATATGTTGCTGAGTGGCCATCACGCCAACATCGAAGTATGGCGGAGAGAGCAAGCGTTACAGCGTACACTTGAACGTAGACCTGATTTGCTCGAAAGTGCAGAACTAACATTGAAAGACAAGAAAACACTGGAACGTCTGAAAAATGAAAATCAAGCCGGAGTAAAATTTTAATAAAACAGGCATATTTTACGTCTTTTTAACGTATCTTACGTTAAGGAGGCGTTTTTGTTATGTTTACTTAAGTATAAGAAGGGCTATAATCTCGTATTTTTTTGCGCAATTTCCAAAACAAATGAGCATAGGTGCGTTGAACTCTTCTATTTGGGGTAATAGATAGAGGTGGCGTAATACTATATGCAGCTTACGATGCAGCAAGCTTAACTATTGAAAGGAATGAACTGAAGTGACTACGAAGACGCGTGAAGAATTCAAGCCTAGCGTGGACACGATCCACAAAGATGCGGAGCCGCTCCGCACCGTGAATGATATTATCGATTATTATACAAATCGCAAATCGTAATTCCCATTCGCCCTTTAAAGCTTGAACATATAAGATTAATAATTAAGTATGAATAAGCAAGTCCAATAAAACCATTAGAGTATAGCGAACGAAAGTTACTACATCTAATGGTTTTATTGTGCTCTACTAAGAGGTCAAACCCTGTGATTCTGATCAGAATGTAAACGCCCCCTCTTCAAGGAGAATTAAAAACTCTTTGGAAAGGGGGCGTTTGGTTAACTATAAAAATTCGTGGAGGCGCATTCTACTCTTTGCGAAAGAGGCGATATACTCCTGTAAGTAGAGCGTAAAGCGCAAAACATACGAGAACAGTAACTGCCCATGCATAGTTGCGAACGGTATAGGTAAGCGATGATAAAATAATAAAGATGGTAATACGCAGTACGCCTTCCTTAATAAACTGTTTACGTGCTACATTCATTCGATTGGCCTCCTTGAATGGATAGGATGGTACGGATAACAAGCCGAGAATATGTCTTTCCTTATATATAACCTTTGGGAATACAAAAAATGCAGAGAACGGAAAGTAAATATCGATCCAAACAAATGACCTATGTAACTTAGCCGTTACCGACCTGTACTCCTCACCATAGAGTATATCATTACGAATGAGGAGGAGTACACTAGTGGAGGCTTATTATAATTGCTTACGTTGTAAGAATAGAAGGGTACGTATCCTGACTACTGATGGCAGACAGCATGAAGGTGTGATTACAGATGTGGACAGATATAATGTTTACTTAAGAACAGGATCCAATGGACCTGTGCAGACTTCTGCATTTTTTGGTTACCCTTATGCTGCTGACAATATTTTAACTCTCAGCTTGTTCACACTGTTGGCTATTGCATTAATCTGATATGATGATGCAAAAACAGACCGTCCGCTAATCCGGACGGTCTGTTTTTAGTGGTTGGTTACTCTACTGTAATTGCACCTATATCAGAGCTTAAGGACAACAAAGGACCTCCTCCGTTAACATCACGTTTGCCACCCTCAACCCCGGTGATCTGGCCTAGATCACTTTTAGCCACCAAGCTACATTTCACGCCATCGGCTAGAACAGCATTGAGGCTACCTACATTTGTTGTCGCTTTAAGACGGCTATCACTCTTCATTCCGGCTATATCCATACGTATGCTTCCTGTATTAGACTCTAGAGTGGACTTACCGGTGATGTTAGCTCCTTCGATATCAATAGCTCCAACGTTGCTGACGATGCGGTAATTTCCGTCCAGATTGAGGAGACGAATTTGCCCGACATTATTGGTGATTTGATATTCATCCATACGGGTGGGGATCTCAATGGTATAGTTAATGCTAAAATCTGAATAACCGTATTTGTCTTGAGCCCAAGTCCATAAATCCTTCTTCGGATTTGATTTGGAATTTGTAGATACCTTCAGAGTATCGCCACTAACGTCTATTGAAATCTCAGCGTCATCCAAAATTTTCTGGCGGTCAGCTTTATGAGCGGAGCCGTTATGGGCTAAGATTGTCGCACTCACATTAATTTGATCACCCGTAGTTGATGTAACCTCTATTTCTCCCACTGCATTGTTCATGCTAAGCACTGAAGCAGAGCCGATCTCTTTAGATAAGGATAGTTCTTTGCTAATGCTGTTTGCTTTAACTTCGTCGACCACCTTGGTAGCTGTATCCTGAACGGCCTGCTCCACGCTTGCAGCGGCTTTACCCAGCTCTTGCTTCACAGCCTCACCAATATTTTGCTGCACATCTTCAGTAATATTCTTTCCTAATTCATTATTAGCGGATTGCCTACCCGGTAATTCTGTGCATCCTGCCAGAAGTACGATGGACAAGACGGCTACAGCTGCCATTACGCTAGTTGTATTACTCTTTTTCATTGAATAAAATCCTCCTTATTTTTGGGTATATGTGTTCTTCCCTAAGCGCTACGTTATGTACGTACTTCTGTAAGTATAGCCTATGGGGATTTATTGTAAAAACGGCTGTAGGCGGGTTAATATACTGGACCAAAGACTAGGTATTTAAAAAGTGTTCACTACACTTCAAATTTCAATTGTGCTAAAATGAAATATAGATCTTACGCTCACATTAAAATGGGTAAGGGTACATATAAAAAGAGCGAAGATGCTCTCATATATAATCTTCAGCAGCTACTGAAAAGCGCTTTTATAGTGAGATGTGCTAAGGCTAGTTTGCGAATACGATATAGACCGTTGCCTTACTTGCATCACAGGGCGGTCTTTTTATTTTCTTACCTCAAGTAAATCATGAAGAGCGGAGGGAGCCAGATGAAATATGTAGTTATTTTGCTTGTCTTGCTAGCGCTGGGTGTTGGGTATTATATCGTTCAGAAAAAGAAAACAAGCAGCTCAAGCGATCCTTTGCGCACGACTAGCAGTAATGTGATCTCAATGGATAGTCATCGCAAAGCCAAACAGAGTCCAGGGGAGCAACCTTGCTCTTCTTGCAAGAAGAAGAATGGGAAGTTGATCTTCTACGCTCAAGACAATGGAACCGTGGTCGGCTTGTGTAAAGACTGCCAGTCTAAGGCAAAAAAAAGAGATATGTTACCGTTATAAAATAGAAAAATAAGTTGTATTAGCCCGTCCTTTATGATATTATTAACTCTGTTGTGTGGAATACGGTGGTCCGCTGCGGATAATGAGGGAGAGCTCAGATCTCTCCGGAAGAGGCAAGAACACCTGTACGGAAGGAGGAAGTCCTTAATGAATATCCTACAAGCTATTACGCAAGAGCAACTTCGTAAAGATATCCCTAGTTTTCGTCCGGGTGACACTTTGAAGGTGCATGTAAAAGTTATCGAGGGAACTCGTGAGCGTATCCAGTTGTTCGAAGGCGTTGTAATCAAACGTCGTGGCGGTGGAATCAGTGAGACTTTTACGGTTCGTAAAATTTCTTACGGTGTTGGTGTGGAAAGAACATTCCCAATCAACTCGCCTAAACTCGAAAAAATTGAAGTGGCTCGTCGTGGTAAAGTGCGTCGTGCTAAGCTTTATTACCTTCGTGAACTACGTGGTAAAGCAGCGAGAATTAAAGAAATTCGTCGCTAGAATAGTGACAGAGGAGAGGGGCTTGAGTTCAAGCCCCTTTCGCTTTATTTTTTTTTGGAAATATAAGAAAAGCATAAGTTTTACGTTATACATTATTCTTATATTTCTCGCATAAACGCATACCGTCCTTAAAAGGACGCTGAGGGCGTTTTAGCTTGGTATACAATGCGTGTGACATATACGCTTGGGGATAAGCTTCTCCGAAAAGGCCTCCTGAAGGAGTATCTGTGGAGGGGTTTTTGGCAGGAGTTTTTTTGTGTTGTATAGTAAGAGTAGTATTAAGAGAGGACGGTGAACTATGCAGCAGGAACAAAGCGAAACTTTGGAATCAAGCGAGCAGAACCCACGTAAACAGAAAAATGAAGTGCTGGAATGGGTCAAGGCCATTGCGATTGCTTTAGTTCTGGTTATACTGATTCGCTGGCTTTTATTCAAGCCTTTTATTGTAGATGGACCTTCCATGCAGCCTAATTTCCATACGGGAGAACGTGTTATCGTTAATGAAATTTTATACGATATAAGATCTCCGCAGCGGGGTGAGGTTATTGTATTCCACGTGCCATCTGAAGGCAGAGATTTTATTAAACGTGTAATTGGTGTGGCTGGAGATACTGTGAAAGTAGAAGGAGATGTAGTTACAGTTAACGGTGAGGTTGTTAACGAGACTTACATCCAAGGCGCTATTGATGCTGCGCATAGTAACAACGCTCTGTATAATAATAAAGATTTCCCAAATGAAAAATTCACGGATGGTACTGTACCAGAAGGACATATTTTCGTTATGGGGGATAATCGCTCGGATAGTACAGACAGCCGGATGATTGGCTATGTGCCGCTGGGTGATATTGTGGGTCGTGCAGATTTAATCTTCTGGCCGATAAAAGATATTACACTGATTAACCATTAAGTTGACAGAAGTCAAAGGAGGTGACGGCAATGGCCATTCATTGGTTTCCTGGTCATATGACGAAGGCTAGGCGGCAAATCGAGGATAAGCTGAAGCTGATTGATGTTGTTATAGAGTTGCTCGATTCCCGTCTGCCGCTTTCCAGCCGCAATCCGATGATTGACGATATTTTGCGGGACAAGCCGAGATTAATTATTTTGAACAAAGCGGATCTGGCGGATCCGGAAATTACTCGGAAGTGGCTGGCGTACTTTAAGGAACAAGGGCATGTTGCCCATCCTGTGGACGCATCTACTGGAACAGGCGTTAAGGAGATTCCGGAGCAGGTCAAGCTGCTGTTGAAGGAAAAGATTGATCGGCAGATCGCAAGGGGAATGAACCCACGGGCTATGCGCGCATTGATCGTCGGTATTCCTAACGTCGGTAAATCAACGCTGATTAATCGAATGGCTGGTAAGAGTATCGCTGCTACGGGTGATCGCCCGGGGGTAACTAAGGGCCAGCAGTGGATTAAAACAGGGGGTAATCTGGAGCTTCTGGATACTCCTGGTATCTTATGGCCGAAGTTTGAGGATCAAGACGTGGGTTACCGCTTGGCAGTGACGGGTGCGATCAAAGAAGAAATCCTGAACATTGAGGACATTGCTTTTTATGCAGTGAAGTATTTGGTCAAGGATTATGGTTCCAGATTTCAAGAACGCTTTGGTATTGAGAAGCTTCCTGAGGATCTTGAGAACCCTGATGAGATCGTTGCAGTTATGGAAGCCGTGGGCCGCAAACGCGGTTGTCTGATTAGCGGTGGACGTGTTGATCTGGAAAAAGCTTCACGTGCTTTGCTGCATGAGCTGCGGGCAGGTAAGCTTGGTCGTTTTACGCTGGAAACACCTTAAAGGCGTTTAAATGAATGGGTATGGAAGAGCCATCCGGAAATTTTCGGGGGCTCTTTTTTTTTGCCGATTTGGATCAAATTGGAGTGGTTATTTGTACATGACCATGTGGGCTTTACTATGGTAAGCTGACTTATGTAGTTTATAGAATAATTTATAATTGGCGGTGACAGATTCGTGAGTACGATAGATATGTTGAGTTATGAAAAAGAGGGCTGGGAACAGTCTTATCGCCGTATAGCCGGCGTAGATGAAGTAGGCAGAGGTTGTTTGTTTGGGGATGTTGTTGCAGCAGCGGTGATTTTGCCGGAAGGGCTTATTATTGATGGCGTCAACGACTCTAAAAAGCTTACAGCGAAAAAAAGAGATGCCTTATTCGAGATTATTATGGAGCAGGCGATAGCTATTGGTGTAGGTTATGTGGATTCCCGCATGATTGATGAAATTAATATTAAACAGGCTTCTCGTCTGGCGATGAAAAAAGCGGTAGAAGGTCTTAGTCATACTCCGGACTATATGTTAATCGATGCTGAAAAAGTTGATCTTCCGTTGCCGCAGCAGGCGATCATAAAAGGGGATGCTAACAGCCAGTCTATTGCGGCAGCTTCGATTATAGCTAAAGTAACAAGAGATAGACTGTGTGAAGGGGTGTGGGAGGAATTATACCCTGATTATGGGATTGCGATACATAAAGGTTATGCGACCAAGCTTCACAGGGAACAAATTACGGCGTTAGGTCCGACACCTATGCATCGGCGCAGCTTTATTGGGAAGATTCTTGCTGAACAGCAAACCCTTTTTTAGAAATATCAGAATATAAAAGACGCCAAAGGCGTTTAAGCTTGGATAAATTCACCGCTCAAAAAAGTCGGATTAATACCGATATAGTAAGAAGAGAGAAAATGGAGGGAGGAGAAACGGTATGAATATCGGAACATTGATCCGTGGATTGCTCGGGGATAATAAACCGGGAGCAGCCAAGTCTTTGGAATTGAAGGAAGGGCAGGTTGTACGTGGTGTTGTATTGTCTGTATCGGATTCGGGAAAAGAAGCCGTTGTGCAGATTCAAGGCACACCTGTTCGTGCGGAGTTGGAAACACCACTACTGCCAGGAGAGACCCTGAACTTACAGGTTGGAGCACCCGGAGAAGGCGGATTGCCCGTATTGAAGCCGGTCTCCCTCGGCGAAACGGTGTTAGCCACCCCGCAAAACATGGGCGAGGCATTGGAATCGCTTGGGCTTACTGACTCCAAAGCGGGTCGGGAAATTGTGTTGGCGATGCAGTCGGGTGGTATTCCGCTTACCAAAGAGACAGCGGCGATTCTGGATGCTGTAATGAGTGCGAAACCTGCGGGCGTGCCGACCTCAGAATGGCTTGATGCAGCTGTCATTTCTGTAAAGCGGGGCTTGCCGGTTACCCCTGAAAGTGTGAAAGGATTGCAGCAGGCGGTTTTTGGTCCGCAGCTTCATCAGCTTTTGTCAGCGCTCGAAGAACAGATTACGATTTGGGCAGGTCAAGTCGCCGGTGAAGAAACAACAACAGCCGAAGCTAAACCTGGAATGGGTACCCCGACAGGAAAGCTGAATGCTCCTGTAACGACAGGTACGGGCGCTGTGATTAACGGGGAAGTGGTATCAGCAGGTGATGCTGATGCGGAAATGGACCAGGTGGCGGTTAAAGGAACTGGACAACCTGTAAGTAAACCTGCTGAAGGTAGTGGTGGTGTTACTACTACAATCGGAAGTGCTGCTGCAACAGGAGGGGCAACGGGAGCCGGAGTTATTTCTGATGAACCAATAATTCCTTTGAATTCAGTGAAATCAGAAATATCAGGAAGTGCAGCTGCAAGTACAGCTGAAACTCCTGAGAATGAAACCGGTATTGTAACTGCCAAGCCAGTGGTCCCCGAAGAGGCTGGTGAGGTAGTTCAGCTCTCGAAGAGTGGAAATACTGGTGAACCTTTGACTGGGAAAATAACTTCTACGCTTGCTTCAGGAACTCAGAGTAGTGCTGCTAACACGCAAGGGGACGGAATTGTAAGCAATCAAAATAGTTCTAATCAGAGCGAAACTCATGGCAATGAAATGAGTCTAAATAAAGATAGAGCGCAGGGTAGTATCAGTGGCGCGAATACAAGCGCCACTGGATCAGCTGGTGCAGATAGCCAAGCTGCTGCGGGAAGCCAAGCTGGTGCAGCAAGCCAAGCTGCTGCGCCTAGCGGGGCTGCCCTGCTCGCGAAGCTGCAGGGCGTGCTCACCGAGCTGCGCGGCAGCATGCCGCAGCTCGCGAACGTCCCGCCCGCTGACGCGGCGGGACAAGATCCTGCCCCCGCGCCGGCAGCGCCGCGCGGGGAGACCACGGCTGCTGCGGCTTCGCCGGTGCAGCCAGACACCGCCCCACCCGCGGATGCGGAGTCGTGGGTGGGGCGGGTGTTGAAGCTGCTCGGTGCGGAGCACGAGCAGCAGGCCGTGCGCGGCGGCGCTTTGCCGTCCGCGGAGACGGCGCGAGCGGCAGCGGGGACAGCTGCAGCCGCGCTAGGCAGTGTCGGCGGGGAGCAAGCTGCGGACACGTTGAAGGGCGTGCTGCTGCAGCTTATGAGCAGCAGCGAGGTGCCGCCCGCGGTAAAAGATGCCGCGAGCGGGCTAGTGCAGCAGCTGACAGGCCAACAGCTGCTGCTGAATACAGATCGGACTGCTCCCTTCGCGCAGGTTACATTGTTCTTGCCGCTGCAAGGTCCAGATGGGCAGGAAACTGCATCGGTTCATATCCAGTCCAGGCGGGGCCGCAAAGGGGAGTTGGATGCAGCTAACTGTCGATTGTGGTTCGATTTGGACATGAAGCAGCTAGGGCAGACATTGGTAGATGTGCAGGTTGTAGATCGAATCGTTAGTCTTAAGCTTCATAATGATCATCCGTGGGTGCTTGAGCTGCTGGAGACGCGGCGTGAAGATATAAAAACTGCGGTAGAATCCATCGGTTATCAATTATCAGGTTTAAGAACCGAACCCTTGCCAGAATTGAATTTGCCTAAAGAGCTTGCTGGCTCCAATACTAATAAGTTTGTTGATTATGTTCCTGAGGCTTACAAAGGAGTGGATTACCGTATATGAATGAGCCTGTACAGCCAATTTCACAAGGGCTCAAAAAAGCGGTCGCTCTCAAATATAGTCCCGGACAAAACGAGGCTCCTGTCGTAGTAGCCAAGGGACAAGGCGCGATAGCAGACCTTATTCTGCAAAAGGCTAAGGAGAGCGGGGTTGCTGTTCAGGAAGATGCAGCCCTCGTGGAGGTTCTTTCAAAGCTTGATCTGGACCAACAGATTCCGTCTGAGCTCTATCAGCTGGTGGCGGAAATCCTCAGCTTTGTGTATCAGAGCGATCGTTCCGCTGGTGAACGGGGACAAGAATGAAAGAGCCCTATGTAAGAAAGCACTATAACCGCAAAGAGAAAGGAACTGCTGCAGAGAACGGAGCTGTGCAGTACCTATCTTCTAGCGGGTATATGATATTGGAACGGAATTGGCGTTGTCGTACTGGAGAGCTTGATATCATTGCGGAGCGTGAAGACTGTATTGTTGTTGTCGAAGTTCGTAGCCGCAGTGGAGAGCTGCTTCAGGGAACTCCAGAAGAATCGGTGAATGCTCGCAAAATAAACCAGGTTCGGAGTACAACACAGGTTTATTTGCATATGAAGGGTTATGAGGAACGGCGGGTTTCTTTTGATGTAATTAGCGTCTTGTTAAATGACGATCTTAGCCTAGCTTCACTTAGTCATATTCGCGAGGCGTTTTAAGAGTAACTCTATTTTCTCATGCGATTCTTTATGAATTTGCTGCTGTTCTGATAAAAAAGTCTTTACATACCTTCCGCACTGTGGGTCATTTCTCAAAAGAAATGGGTAAACATTAGGAGTAACTTTTTAATGTCATCATGAGGAGGGCTGTCTAGTGAAGAATAAACCTTCTGAAATGCAGGTTAGTTTTACATGCCAATATTGCCAGCAGAAGATTGAAGTGGAATTTAAAGCAGAGCCAATATCTGTCGTCTGTTGCGATAATTGCAATAAGACCTTCACGGTAATGCGGCCCACTATAGCGGAGGAAATATTAATAGATTGGGAAAATGAAGCGTTATTTCAAAAAATCCGGGCTGAAAAGTCGCAAAACAGCAATAGCAGTCTCTTAGCGCTTGTAATTAGAGTTATTGAACTGCTTACATGGCGTGACAAAGGCAATGGACAGGTGGAAGCGATCAAGGAGATGCGTGGCTGGCTCATTGACAATGAGGAGGCGCCTCCTTTAGCTGAACTGATTCAGAGTGATGTTAATAAACGTTCGAGTAAGCGGCGCGACTGGGAAAAGTAACATTAACAATAAAGAGGTATTCCGTCATCGCCTCATGACATAGAATGATACGTATAATTTCGTGAGAAATTAGGCGGAAAAGTCCTCGGGGCTCCGAATTTCCTAGGGTTTATGGGTAGTCGGAGCTTTTTTCATACATACTGTCATTAGAATAGGAACAAAAGGAGGGTGCACATGGCTAAGGTTTTTTTCACATCAGATCATCATTTTGGGCATAAGTTGATCATTGATTTTGAATCCAGACCCTTCAACGATGTAGAGCAAATGAATGAAGTTATGATTGAAAGTTGGAATTCGGTAGTGAATCCGGACGACAAAGTATTTCATTTGGGAGACTTTTCTTTTCTGAATAAGGAGGCAACTCGTGCGATTGTGGCCAGACTGCATGGATACAAAATCCTGATCCTTGGCAATCATGATCGCGGCCGCAGCCGAAGTTGGTGGCTTGAGGCAGGTTTTGATGAGGTTAGTGAATATCCTTTGATTTATAAGGATTTCTTTTTCCTCTCACATGAGCCTATGTACATGAATAAACATATGCCTTACGTAAATGTGCACGGCCATATTCATGGGCAAAAATATGAGGGAAACAATCATTTTAACATTTGTGTAGAGCATTGGAACTATAAACCGTTGACTTTTGAGCAGATTAGGGACTCGGTCGTTGTTAAAGAAGGAGATTGATGTAGGTCTTTAGAGATGTGCTTTCGCTTTTATGTAAAACTTGAATTTCTTATTCTAAAGATAAATTGCTCACAGATTGCGTTAGGACACAACTTCTATAATGTACTTAACAGCTAATATATATTTGGAAAATAAGGAAGCACCTTTTTTCTTGAAGCTATGACACCCCAAATTAGGGTGTAATTCAGGAGATGAGGTGTTTTTATTATGTATGGGAAAATGTTTAGCGCGTGTCTGTATGGGATTGAAGGGGTAATGATCGGTGTGGAAATCGATCTTGCAAATGGACTGCCGCAGACGAATATCATTGGCTTACCAGATTCAGCGATTCGCGAGGCTGTTGAACGAGTTAGGGCTGCCGTTAAAAATTGCGGTTACCGCTATCCACAGCAGCGTATTACGATCAATCTTGCTCCAGCTGACCTGCGTAAAGAAGGTTCCGCTTTTGATCTAGCGATTGCTTTGGGGATACTGATAACTAGTGGCCAGTTGATTATGCCTTCAGCTCAAGAGATGCTTTTGATTGGAGAGCTTGCGCTCGACGGCAGTCTGCGTCCGGTTTCGGGTGTGCTGCCGATGGTTGAAGCAGCGCGTAAAAGCGGGTTTAAAGCCGTTCTGCTCCCGCAAGGCAATGCGGCAGAAGCTGCTTTAATCAGTGGCATGAATGTTTATACCATCGACCATTTGCAAGCGTTAGCGAATGCTGCTGAATCTGTGGCTAGCTTTGGTCCGATTATAGATAAGCTAGTTCCTCTAGAAGAATCTGAAGGATCACCACTTCCTTTTCCTGTATCCGTGAGTATGGGGACGGGGGCAAAAGAACAACCTCCGGTGCTTGTTCTTTCTGTAGAGCATCTCAAATATAACCCTAAATATTCTGATTCTGAGGCTGCTTCTTCCGAAGCGAATGAAATAATGGATGATTACAGTGATGTGCTTGGACAGCAACATGTGAAAAGAGCACTAACTATCGCGGCTGCAGGGATGCATAATATTATGCTCATCGGCCCACCTGGCACAGGCAAAACGATGCTGATCAAACGCCTTCCCAGTATCCTTCCGCAATTGTCGGACAGTGAGGCACTTGAGGTAACCAAAATTTTTAGTGCGGCTGGAAATTTGAAGGATGCACACAACGGTTTGCTGCGAAGTCGTCCATTTCGTTCTCCACACCACACGATATCTTCTGCCGGATTAATTGGAGGGGGCGGTATTCCCAAGCCAGGTGAGGTAAGTCTTGCGCATCGAGGTATTCTGTTTCTGGATGAATTGCCTGAATTCTCCCGGAATGTGCTTGAAGTGCTGCGACAGCCCCTCGAAGATGGGGTGGTTACTATAAGTCGTGCCCGGGCTTCCTTTACTTTTCCTGCCAAATTCATGCTCGCTGCATCGATGAATCCGTGCAGCTGCGGCTTTTTTGGAAGCGGTATCTCCCAGCGAAATTGTACCTGTAGTCCATCAAGGATTGCCCAATATCGAGCCAAAATATCCGGTCCATTATTGGGTCGGATCGACTTACAGGTTGATGTTCCCCGCCCGAAGGAATGGAATCGGCAGGGGTATGTTTTATCGTCAGCACAGATGCGTGCGGAGGTGTTGGCTGCTCAGGCCATCCAAGCTAAACGTTACAAACGACTGGCGATTTCATGGAACAGCGAACTTTCCGGTGCTTCCCTTCGGAAATATGCAAGCCTAAACCGTGAGAGTGCTCAAATACTGTATGACATATTGGAGAATTTAGGTCTAAGCATGCGAGCGCATGATCGGATTATTAAGCTATCCCGTACCATAGCTGATCTGGAGGGTGCACAGGATATTTCTTCTGCACATCTCGCGGAAGCTGTGCAATACCGTAATCTGGATCGACAGGTATTAGTGGAGGAATAAAGATAAAAGAGCAGCGATTCCCGTTAATGAGAATCGCTGCTCTATACTATGGACCGGTAGTGACGAGCATCGCCGAACCATTATTATGCTCTGATGCTTACGGAACGGACCTTGAGGACGTTGTTTGCAAGTTTTTAGCCCTTGGAGCGTAGATTCGGACTCTGGAGACGCTATTCCTTCGGAAGAAGGTTATATTGAGTGGTTTTCATTCCAATAGCTGCTATGAGGTCCGATAGCATCCCAAATATGGGATTAAGTTGCGTTTAAGATCAACTGTGTCCGTTAGCGACTTCGAATGTGAAATGCCACGTATTCAAACGAAGGTTAGATCGTTTAGCAAATTTCACATACATTTTTCTCTATAATTTCTTACAGTACATTCAGTTCTACTTCGATATTGCCACGAGTGGCACGGGAGTAAGGACATGCGCCATGGGCAGCTTCTACCAAAGATGCTGCGGTTTCTCTGTCAACGCCTTTAACCAGCACGTCAAGCTTAACCGCAATGCCGAATCCGCCATCTTCAACTTTACCAAAGCTTACAGTAGCCGTAACTTCACTGCCTTCAATCTTCACTTTTCCAAGACGAGCAACCATGTTCAGAGCACTGTCAAAACAAGCGGAGTAGCCAGCTGCGAATAATTGTTCAGGATTAGTGCCTTCACCACCGGCACCACCCATTTCGCGTGGTGTACTGATCGTAAGGTTGAGTTTAGGGCTTTCTGATTCTATATAACCGTTTCTTCCCCCAACGGCTTTAACTGTGGTTTCATACATCTTTTGTTGAATTGTCATCATAATAAATCTCTCCTATTCACTAATTAGTTTGTGTACAATCTAATTTATCACAATTAATATAAAAGTCAAATTAATTTTTTGCTATTATTATGATATATGAGGGAATTATGATAAAATAAAGAGATAAGGCGGGTGAATAAATATGAAAATGAGTGAAGAAGATATGCAGAAAATGACTACAACCCCAGAGCTGCTGATCGAGAATCAGCTCTGTTTTACCATTTATGCTTGCTCGCGTGAGATTACAAAGCTGTACCAACCGTATTTGGATAAGATCGGTTTAACTTACTCCCAATACTTAGTAATGCTTGTGTTATGGGAACGGCAGCAATGTACAGTGAAAGAGATTGGTGAGGCGTTATTTTTGGATTCAGGAACGCTGACTCCGTTATTGAAACGCTTGCAAGCTGCAGGCCTAATTATACGTGAACGCTCGATGCAGGATGAGCGAAAAGTATTAATTTCACTAACGAAACAAGGCTGGGCACTCCAAAGTGATGCCGTGTGTATTCCCGGCAAAATGATGGAAGAAACGACACTGACAAATAATGAATCCATAGAGCTACTTGATCAGTTTAAAGACTTACTGAATCGTGTTCACGAAGCTAATATCCAAGATAGTAAAAAGTAAGCGTAGTAAGGAGTCAATGCGATCGTTCGCATTCCGGCATGAAATCAAGCGAAAAAATGTGTACAAATCATGAATATATTTAAGGTAAGCGTTTTAAAAACATGTTACACTATTCTGGGTTCCTTTGTATGGCATATAGGTAAATATAAGCTTAGTCTTATAGATTTACACAATGTCTCTTGCAGAAATAATGCCATTCTTTTTACGAGTGGTAGATCAGTTTCTGCTGGTTCCGGAATAGTGCTGCATGTATAACATCAGCCTATCCCTAACCCCGCGGCAATCAAAACGGAAAGCGAGATGACAACAGGCTGCCTGTTTAGTCACCACGCTACTTTAGGAGGCTACCGCTATGAATATCCACGAGTATCAGGGAAAAGAAGTGCTTAAGAAGTACGGTGTAGCCGTACCGAATGGAAAAGTAGCTTATACAGTGGAGGAAGCGGTAGAAGCCGCAGAGTCACTGAGCACACCAGTTGTTGTAGTTAAAGCTCAGATTCACGCAGGTGGACGCGGTAAAGCTGGAGGAGTAAAGGTTGCTAAGAATATCGATGAGGTGCGTAGTTACGCAACTGAGATTCTGGGTAAGACTCTAGTAACTCACCAGACTGGACCGGAGGGTAAGGTAGTAAAAAGACTGCTCATTGAAGAGGGTTGTCAAATTGTTAAGGAGTATTACATTGGTATCGTAGTTGACAGAGGTACTGGCCGAGTGGTCATGATGGCTTCTGAAGAAGGCGGTACTGAGATTGAAGAAGTAGCTGCAACACATCCGGAGAAAATTTTTAAAGAGATCATTGATCCGGCAGTGGGTTTGCAGACTTTCCAGGCGCGTAAGCTGGCTTACAGTATCTCTATTCCTAATGAGCTGGTAGGCAAAACTGTGAAATTCATGCAAGCGCTATATTTAGCTTTCGTGGATAAAGATTGCTCTATTGCCGAAATTAACCCATTGGTAGTGACTGCGGATGGGAATGTGATGGCACTGGATGCCAAACTGAATTTTGATTCCAACGCCTTGTTCCGTCATAAGGATATTCTAGAGCTGCGGGATTTGGATGAAGAGGATTTAAAGGAAATCGAAGCCTCGAAGTATGACCTTAGTTACATTGCACTTGATGGCAATATTGGGTGCATGGTAAACGGTGCAGGTCTCGCGATGGCGACTATGGATATTATTAAGTATTATGGGGGCGAACCCGCCAACTTCCTGGATGTAGGGGGCGGTGCAACGACCGAGAAGGTAACAGAAGCCTTTAAAATCATTTTATCCGATGAAAAGGTGAACGGAATTTTTGTTAACATTTTCGGTGGTATTATGCGCTGTGATGTTATCGCTAACGGTGTTGTAGAAGCGGCTAGTCAACTGGGTTTGACCAAACCGCTGGTTGTGCGTCTTGAGGGAACAAATGTTGGATTGGGCAAGCAGATTTTGGCCGGATCGGGACTTAATATTGTTGCTGCTGATTCTATGGCGGACGGTGCCCGTAAGATTGTGTCTCTTGTGCAATAATGGCCTGATTTAGGAAGCCAGTTATCGTATTTGACAATATAAGTAGGGATGTGACTTAAGGCATGAGCATTCTTGTAGATAAAAATACGAAAGTTATCACGCAGGGAATTACAGGATCAACGGGTTTGTTCCATACTAAAGGTGCGCTGGATTATGGAACACAGATGGTTGGAGGGGTAACACCGGGTAAAGGTGGAACATCTGTCAACATCACGCTTGAAAATGGCAGTGAGGTTAGCCTTCCGGTATTCGATACTGTTGTAGCTGCTAAGGCGGCTACAGGCGCAACCGCTAGTGTAATCTATGTACCGCCAGCATTTGCAGCAGACTCCATAATGGAAGCCGTGGACGCAGAACTCGACCTGGTGATTTGTATTACCGAAGGGATTCCAGTGCTTGATATGGTAAAAGTGTCCCGTTATATGGAGGGGCGCTCTACTGTATTGATCGGACCCAACTGTCCGGGAGTTATCACTCCTGGTGAGTGCAAAATAGGAATTATGCCGGGTTATATTCATATGCCAGGGTATGTAGGTGTTGTCTCGCGCAGCGGAACTCTAACCTATGAGGCTGTTCATCAGCTGACCACGCGTGGAATCGGGCAATCTTCAGCTGTAGGTATTGGCGGAGACCCTGTTAAAGGCTCAGAGTTTATTGATATTCTGAAGCTTTTTAATGAGGATCCGGGTACAAAGGCAGTCATCATGATTGGTGAAATTGGCGGAACCGCAGAGGAAGAAGCAGCAGAGTGGATTCGTGAGCATATGACTAAGCCTGTTGTAGGGTTTATTGGCGGTGCTACTGCCCCTCCTGGCAAACGTATGGGGCATGCGGGTGCTATTATTTCCGGAGGCAAGGGCACAGCGAGTGAGAAAATTGCCGTACTTGAATCGTGCGGAATCAAGGTTGCTCCTACACCTGCCGAAATGGGCTCAACGCTAGTAAGTGTGCTCGAAGAACGCGGTATTCTTAGCGCTTTTACAACGCATTAATTATTTTATTTAATTGAAGGAATTCACTCTACGCGAGTGGGCTTCTTTCGTGTATAATTATTTCAGAGGTAAGCAACCTTTTGTTCCTATCCAAGGGATAAAAGGTTGCTTTTTTGTTTTTTAACATAGAAAAATATTGAATTAAAAGAAAATATTGCATTCCTCTAATTCATGTTACAAAATAGGGAAGGCTAACCCTTCCATTAAAGGAGAGTAAGCTTATATGGAAGAAAAAGATCTGCTGTTTGGTTTTAATGAAGTGGAGGGGATTGGCTGGAAGAGTATCGACAAGATTCGCAGAGCCGGCTTAATGTCAGAACGAGCATTTTCCTGTAGTGCAAAAGATTGGGAAACGATCGGATTGAACGGAAAGCTGTCGAATTATCTTGCTTCCATATATACATTAGAATGGATCGCCAAAAGGCGCTTATTAATGGAAGAATGTGCAGTGAAGATGGTCACTGTGTTTGATGCGGCTTATCCTGTTTTGTTGAAAGAGACGGCACAGCCACCGTGGATCCTTTATTATCGAGGTCGTTTGGAACTGTTATCAACTCCTAGTGTGGCGATGGTTGGCACTCGTGTGCCAACAGCATATGGACGAAAGGTAGGGGAGATTCTCGCGGAGGAGCTTAGTGCAGCAGGTCTAACGGTGGTTAGCGGACTTGCGAGGGGGATCGATAGCATTTGTCATGAAGCGGCGCTAAGAAGCGGTGGAGGGACCATAGCGGTAGTGGCAACAGGGTTGGACAAAGTCTATCCAACTGAGAATATTGAACTGGAGCGGCGTATTTCTCAGGAAGGGCTTGTCATTACAGAGTATCCTCTTGGAACTAAAAGTCATCCTGGATTATTTCCACAGCGTAATCGGATCATAGCAGGTTTATCACGGGGGACAGTGGTCGTGGAGGCTGACAGTCGCAGTGGATCACTTATTACAGCCGATGCTGCCTTGGAAGCTGGGAGGGATGTCTTCGCAGTTCCCGGACCTATTACATCACCTAAGAGCAGAGGGGCGTTAGAGCTTATCAAGCAGGGGGCAAAGCTGGTAACCAGTGGATTAGATATTATAGAAGAATATACTTCTTATTTGCCGACAAACGTAATAAAAACAGGGAATAATAGCACTACCGAACAGACAGCAGACGACTTTATGATTGAAAAGAAATTGACAAATGAGGAGTCTCACCTATACCATATACTGCATCAAGGCCCTTTTATATTGGACGATCTGCTTGTAAGAACAGGATGGGATTTTGGACATTTGCATTCAGTTCTGTTATCTTTAATCATAAAAAAAGCGGTAACACAATTACCAGGAGCTATTTATAAGGTAATTTAATATAGAGGTGCGAGTGTTAACGAGGAGGAAGAGTCTATGGCAGATGCATTAGTTATTGTCGAGTCGCCTGCAAAAGCGAAGACAATTGGCAAATATCTAGGTAGTAAATATATTGTAAAGGCATCAATGGGACATATTAGAGATCTACCGAAGAGTCAAATTGGTGTTGAGGTGGAGAATGATTTCAGTCCCAAATATATTACTATCCGCGGTAAGGGATCTATATTGAAGGAATTGAAAGACGCTAGTAAAAAAGTTAAAAAAGTTTATCTCGCAGCTGACCCCGACCGCGAAGGGGAAGCAATTGCTTGGCATTTGGCGCATGCGCTGGATTTAGATAATACACAAGAATGCAGAGTTGTTTTTAATGAGATCACCAAACAAGCGGTAAAAGATGCTTTTAAGACACCGCGTAAGATTAATATGGATCTCGTGAATGCACAGCAGGCTAGACGTATTTTGGATCGACTGGTAGGGTACAAGATTAGCCCTCTATTATGGAAGAAAGTCAAAAAAGGTTTATCTGCTGGACGTGTACAATCCGTTGCCGTGAAGATCATTATGGATCGTGAGAATGAAATCTCCGCTTTTGTACCCACCGAATATTGGAGCATAACAGCGAAGCTTGGAATCCGGGATTCCGTCTTTGAAGCTAAGTTTCATAAGCTGAATGGTGTGAAAAAAGAACTGAACCAGGAAAGTGATGTTCAGGAGGTTCTTGAAGCCATTAACAACGCATCTTTTAAGGTGAGTGATGTGAAGGAGAAGGAAAGACAACGTCATCCTTCAGCTCCTTTTACCACCAGCTCCCTACAACAGGAAGCAGCCCGTAAGCTTGGATTCCGTGCCGCTAAGACAATGTCTGTTGCACAGCAGCTATACGAAGGTGTGGAACTCGGTAAAGAAGGTACCGTAGGTTTGATCACTTATATGCGTACTGACTCCACGCGTCTCTCTGTCACCGCTCAGGATGAAGCTAAAGAGCTTATAACAGCTAAGTATGGTGAGAAGTTCTTGCCCGAATCCCCACGGCAGTATTCTAAAAAGGCAGCTGGAGCACAGGAAGCGCATGAAGCGATTCGTCCTACCTCGGCATTACGCGAACCTGAAATGGTCAAAGAGTTCTTGAGCCGTGATCAATTCCGTCTCTACAAGCTAGTGTGGGAGCGGTTCGTATCAAGTCAGATGTCTTCTGCCCTGCTGGATACGCTTTCGGTCGATATTGCTGCAGGTACTGCTACATTCAGAGCTGTTGGTTCGAAGGTTTCATTCCCCGGGTTCATGAAGGTTTACGTAGAAGGCAACGATGACGGAACTACAGATGAAGACAAGTATTTGCCGCCGCTTCAAGCGGGAGATGCTTTAAATAAGCAGGAGATCGAGCCTAAGCAGCACTTTACACAACCGCCTCCACGATATACGGAAGCAAGACTTGTAAAGACGCTTGAGGAGCTGGGTATAGGCCGTCCAAGTACATATGCCCCAACGCTGGAAACCATCCAGAAGCGTGGTTATGTGGCTATTGAAGAGAAAAAATTCATGCCAACCGAACTTGGCGAGCTTGTAATAGAGCAGATGGAGCAATTTTTCCCCGAAATCCTAAACGTTGAATTCACCGCGAACATGGAAGGGGATCTTGACCATGTGGAAGAGGGCTCAGAAGACTGGGTAAAGGTTCTTGCAGAGTTTTACGAATCGTTTGAGAAGCGTTTGGTATTCGCGGAAGAAGAGATGAAAGAAATTGAGATTGAAGATGAAGTCTCTGATGAGATCTGTGAGAAATGCGGCAAACCTCTCGTGTATAAGCTGGGTCGCTTTGGGAAATTCCTAGCATGCTCTGGCTTTCCGGATTGCCGAAACACGAAACCGATTATCAAGGATATTGGCGTAACTTGCCCTAAATGTCATGAAGGTAAGGTTGTGGAGCGACGCAGCAAAAAAGGGCGAGTTTTCTATGGCTGCGACCAGTACCCTGGTTGTGATTTCGTTTCATGGGATAGACCTTCTATAAAACCATGTCCATCATGTGGATCTTGGATGATTGAGAAACGTAATAAGCAAGGAACCAAGCTACAATGTACATCTTGTGATCATACAGAGGCGGTTCTAGACAACGAAGAAGAATTAGCAGATTAATAGTCTCTATGGGAGGAAAAAAGACAGTGTCAGATACAGCAAAAGTAACAGTAATTGGAGCGGGTCTCGCAGGAAGCGAAGCCGCTTGGCAAATAGCATCACTAGGAGTACCGGTAAGATTATATGAGATGAGACCCGTAGTAAAGACACCAGCCCATCACACGAATCAATTTGCTGAACTGGTATGCAGCAACTCCTTGCGTGCGAATGGATTAGGAAATGCTGTAGGTGTATTGAAGGAAGAAATGCGGCGTTTGAACTCTCTTGTATTAGGTGCTGCTGACCGACACGCGGTACCCGCAGGAGGAGCACTCGCCGTAGATCGTGACGGATTCTCAGGTGAGATCACCCATACTTTGCATAATCATCCGCTCGTTGAAGTCATAAATGAAGAACTTACGCATATACCGGAGGAAGGGATTGTTGTTATTGCAACGGGCCCACTAACTTCACCGGCATTATCTGCTGAAATAAAAGGGCTGCTGGGTGAAGAGTATTTCTACTTCTATGATGCAGCAGCACCGATTGTTGAGAAAGACACCATTGATATGAACAAGGTGTATTTGGCTTCCCGTTATGATAAAGGTGAAGCGGCTTATCTGAACTGTCCGATGACAGAAGAGGAGTTCGACGTGTTTTATGATGCGTTGATTTCTGCTGAGACAGCAGCACTCAAGGATTTTGAGAAAGAGATATACTTTGAGGGCTGTATGCCTATTGAAATCATGATGAAACGCGGCAAGCAAACAGCGTTATTTGGCCCAATGAAGCCAGTAGGACTTATCAATCCGCATACAGGTAAACTTCCTTACGCGGTTGTGCAACTCCGTCAGGATAACGCTGCCGGCACACTTTACAATCTTGTTGGTTTTCAGACCCATTTGAAATGGGGCGAGCAGAAGCGTGTATTCTCGCTGATCCCTGGTCTTGAGAATGCTGAATATGTTCGTTATGGTGTGATGCACAGAAATACATTTATTAATTCTCCTAAGCTTCTGCACCCTACCTATCAGATGAAAGGCAAGGAAAGACTCTTTTTTGCTGGACAGATGACAGGTGTAGAAGGTTATGTTGAATCAGCTGCTTCCGGGCTCATAGCTGGTATTAATGCTGCACGGGCAGCACTCGGACAGGAAGGGCTGATCTTCCCGCAGGATACTGTTCTAGGCAGCATGCCAGCTTATATTACTTCTGCCGATCCAGAGCATTTTCAGCCTATGAATGCCAATTTCGGTTTGTTGCCGAAGGTAGAGAAGAAGATCCGCAATAAGAAGGAAAAGAATGAAATGTTAGCTCATCGCGCTCTGGACAGTCTTGCCGAGTATGCCAACCGTACAGGACTCGCTTATTCGGAGCCGGAGGTTGTCGATAGCGAACAAAGCCCATCTTAAGGAGGTAACTTACAATCATGGTACCCAGCTTTCATGCGACTACAATTTGTGCTGTAAGACATAACGGACAGGCAGCTATAGCAGGTGATGGACAGGTTACATTCGGAGAGAGTGTTATTATGAAGACGACGGCCAGAAAAGTCCGTCGCCTGTACAGAGGACAAGTAATAGCAGGCTTTGCGGGATCCGTTGCGGATGCTATTACCCTATTCGAAAAATTCGAGGGCAAGCTGGAGGAGCATCATGGGAACCTACAGCGGGCTGCAGTTGAATTAGCGAAGGACTGGCGTCAAGATCGTATTCTTCGGAAGCTTGAAGCTTTGATGATTGTTATGGATAAGGAAGGAATGCTCCTGATCTCCGGAAATGGTGAAATTATCGAACCGGATGATGACGTTCTTGCGATTGGTTCCGGTGGTAATTTTGCGCTGGCTTCAGGTCGAGCACTCAAACGTCATGCACCCAATCTCTCCGCTGCGGATATTGCTAGAGAATCGCTTCAGGTAGCATCTGAAATTTGTGTGTACACTAATTCCAACATTATTGTTGAACAATTATAGACTCAGTGCCATAGAGACAAGGAGGAATTCACGATGGTGAATCAATCGCTTACACCCCGTCAAATTGTAGCCGAATTGGATAAATATATCGTAGGTCAGAAGCAAGCCAAGAAATCGGTAGCCGTTGCGCTTCGTAATCGGTATCGGCGCAGTCTGCTAGCAGAGGAACTGCGTGATGAAGTCGTTCCTAAGAACATCTTGATGATCGGACCTACAGGTGTGGGAAAGACAGAAATCGCCCGGCGTCTAGCAAAGCTTGTTAATGCACCGTTCATCAAAGTGGAGGCCACTAAATTTACTGAAGTCGGTTATGTAGGTCGAGATGTGGAATCTATGGTTCGTGATCTGGTAGAGACTTCTATTCGTATGGTGAAGCTTGAGCGTACGGAGAAGGTTAAGGATCGTGCGGAAGAACTGGCTAATGAGCGGATTGTTTCTATATTGGTCCCTTCGTCTTCCAAAAATAAATCACAAAAGAATCCTTTCGAGATGATTTTTGGAGGGAATTCTGCCCAAGAGGACTCTAAAGAAGACGCTGAGCAGGATGGAAGCCTAAGTGAACGCCGCCGTGGGGTTAGATTTAAGCTGTTAGCTGGTCAGCTGGAAGATGACATCATTGAAATTGATGTTGAGGATACAGCGCCAACTATGATGGATATGTTTGCAGGTCAAGGAAATGACCAGATGGGTATGAATATGCAAGAGATGTTCGGCAGTTTGCTGCCTAAGCGGACGAAGAAACGTAAGCTTCCTATTCGCGAAGCGCGCAAGGTACTCATTCAGGATGAGGCGGCCAAGCTGATTGATATGGATGATGTGATCCAGGAATCCGTGACTCGGGCTGAACAATCAGGCATTATTTTTATCGATGAAATCGATAAAGTAGCGAGTCAGGGAAAAGGGTCTGGACCGGATGTGTCGCGTGAAGGCGTGCAACGGGATATTTTGCCGATTGTAGAGGGCTCGACCATTATGACGAAATACGGTCCTGTGAAGACAGACTATGTACTCTTTATGGCTGCCGGAGCTTTCCATATTGCTAAGCCTTCAGATTTGATTCCAGAACTTCAAGGTCGTTTTCCGATTCGCGTAGAGCTGAGTAGTCTAACGTTAGAGGATTTCGTTTCTATTTTGACGGAACCAGAGAATGCTTTAACTAAACAATATGTGAATCTGCTTAAAACAGAAAATTTAGAAGTGGAATTCCAGAAGGATGCTATACATGAGATCGCCAAAATAGCGGCTTCAGTGAATCAAAATATGGAGAATATAGGTGCCCGGCGTCTTCATACTATTTTGGAGAAGCTGTTAGAGGATCTTTCTTTTGAAGCACCTGAGCTGACTTTAGAAAAAATGGTTATTACCCCGGAGTATGTGCGCGAGAAATTGGCAAGTATAGCTCAGGATCGTGATTTAAGTCAGTATATTCTTTAAAGCGACAAAAAAACAAAAAATCTATGTATTTTGAATTTGGGCATAACGGATTAGATAAATTACAAATTGGTGTCGTGAAAACGTAAAATTATGTCAAAACATGCAATTAAAAAGAAAAAAATGAGTTGAAAATGTAAATAAATAGTAATAAAGTGCTAAAAGCCCTGTCTTTTCTAAAAAGATAGGGCTTATTTCTTATTGTAATAATATACAAATTAAATGAAAATCAATGTATGTGAAAATGCTAAGTGTTATTCATTGCGACAGCGTTCGACGGAATACCGTAAATTTAGAGTATTTTTTTCTTTATTTGTCGAAAGCAAGCAGGTTTTTTGATGGAAGTTGTGGAATTCTTTTCATTATGATAGCTTTGAAAGGAGGAATTGTCTTGGGATTGCTGAATAGTGTCAGTTTTCAACGATTGCAGGGAGGCATTGATGCTGCCTATAAACGACAAAATGCTCTAGCAAATAATGTGGCTAATCAAGATACGCCCAATTTCAAACGTTCTGATGTTTCATTCGAAAGTATCCTGCAACAACAGGAAAGTGGAATCCAATCTACACTTAGAGCGAAAGTTTCGGATACCCGGCATTATCAATTTGGCAGCAACACAATTGTTCCCGCTGCTGTTGAAAATACTGATGAAACTACCTCTATGAACAATAACGACAACAATGTGGATGTAGATCGCGAAATGGCGTTAAGCGCAGAGAACCAGCTTAGGTATAGTTCTTATGTTGAACAGATTAACAGTCAGATTTCGATGATGCGAGCCGTAATTCAAGGAGGATAAGAGAGTATGAACTTTGGTAGTAGTTTTGGGATCAGCGCATCTGCATTAACGGCTCAACGGTTGCGGATGGATGTAATTTCTTCCAACGTAGCCAATGCTGAAACTACAAGAGCATCCGTGGTGGATGGCAAGGCTGTTCCTTACCGACGTAAGTTGGTTGTTTTGGAAACGAACGAAAGTAATAAATTCTCGAATATACTAAATTCGAAAATGAATAATAGCAATGAAGGGGTTAAGGTGCAGTCGATCATAGAAGACACTTCACCATTGAAGCCGGTATACAATCCGAGCCATCCCGATGCGGATGCTGAAGGATATGTCTATATGCCAAACGTAGACATTACCAAAGAAATGGTTGATATGTTATCTGCATCTCGCTCTTATGATGCCAATGTTACGATGCTTAATGCATCCAAAGCTATGGTAAGCAAGGCACTCGAAATTGGTAGATAAATGAATGTTAATTAACTTAAGGGGGGGAAACAGTTGATACAGAATATATCTAATGGGGTTCAGGCTGTACAGCAGCTTGCAATGAAACCGACATCTTCCGAAGTTTCATCCACTCCTGCTAATTCGATGGAGAGCTTTGGCTCTTATCTTGAGGATGCGCTCAATAAAGTGGCTGATCAGGAACAACAAGCTAAGGATATGAGTAATAAATTTGTATTGGGAGAAGTGAACATTGACGAAGTGATGATTTCTTCCCAACAGGCTCTACTGAGTTTACAGTTGACTACACAAGTCCGGAACAAAGTGATTGAAGCCTATCAAGAAATTATGAGAACTCAAATATAATAAATCCTAGCTTAGTTTCGGATGGGGTGACACTGTGAATGAAAGATTTGCCCAATATCGGGAGAAGGTTCTCTTGTATTGGAACAGATTTAGTGGTAAACAGAAGATTTTATTCTTTTCAACATTGTTTATCATTCTAATAATAATCGTAGTTATGACCATGCAGCTTTCAAAAACAGAATATGAAGTAGCATTTCAAGATTTGGACAGTACGGATTCGGCTGGAGTAATGAAAGCCTTAGATTCAGCAGGTGTTTCATACCGATTAAGTCAAGATGGAAAGAGTATTTCTGTACCAAGTACAGAAGCAGCTCGGGTCAAGGTGGATATCGGTTCTCAGGGGATTGTTCAAGGTGGCTCTATCGGATATAAAGTCTTTGACGAAAATTCGTCAATGATAGGTACAACAGATAGCGAGTTTAACGTGAAGTACAATAATGCATTAAACGGTGAAGTTGAACAGTTAATGAGACGTATGCAAGGGATTAAAGATGCAAAAGTGCTGATTAATTTGCCTAAAGAGACAGTTTTTGCCTCACAGGCTGATCAGGAGCAGGCGTCTGCATCCGTTGTGCTTTCATTTGATCCAGGATTTAGACCTACCCAAGACAATATTGACGGGTATTTCAATCTTGTGAAAACTGCTGTGCCTAATTTACCAATTGACAACATTACTATTGCAAATAATGAAATTGAATTAATGCCAACAGCTAAAGGTGGACAGGCTGGTGTCACAAACCAAGTTGAAGAAAACTTCGCTCTTCAGAAGAAATTCGAAGAAGAAGTAAAGAAAAATGTGAAACAATTCCTTAGCACTCTTACCGGTCCTGATAAAGTGGATGTTCTTGTGTTCTCAAAGTTGAACTTTGACAAGGAAAACCGGAAGGAAGATCTTGTTACCCCTGTGGATACAGAGAACATGAAGGGGATTGAGATCAGTTCACAAATAATTAGTAATTCGTATTCGGGTCAAGGTAACACGACTGGCGGAGTGGCTGGCACTGGTTCTCAAGATGTTACGGGCTATCCTTCTAATGCGGGTGCGGATACTTCTACCTCGGAGGAATCTTCGGAAACGAGGAACTTCGAAGTTAACCGAATTACTAAAGATGTTATTGCTAGTCCGTATACTGTTAAAGACTTAACCATAAATGTTGCAGTTGAACCACCTTCAGGAGAAAAAAGTTTAGATGATGCAACATCAGCTGCAATCCAAAATATTTTGGTGAATATTGTTCGCGCTTCTCTTGCAGATTCAGGTACTACATATACAGACGCTGATTTGACCAAAAAGGTTTCGGTCTACTCGCAACAATTTGGTGGCACCGATGCCAACACCGTTAAAGGTGGTCTCGCTTCTTGGATGATATGGGCAATCGGAGCAGCAGCATTGCTGGTTGGAGCAGGTGGAGGATATCTAATCTACCGGAGTCGTAAACAGACTGTGGAAGAGGAAGATGAAGACATTCCATTGCAGGTTCCTACTGAATTTCCTTCTATTAACTTGGAGAGCGTGACGAATGAAAGTCAAGTTCGTAAGCAATTGGAAAGTTTGGCCAAGAAGAAGCCAGACGAATTCGTAAATCTGCTGCGTACATGGCTTGCAGACGAACAGAGGTGAACTAATGGCAAAGGCTAGCCAGCAGGGACTTAGTGGCCGTCAAAAAGCTGCGATCCTGCTTATCACACTAGGGCCCGAGGTATCGGCGCAAATTTTCAAACATTTAAGAGACGAGGAGATTGAACAGCTGACTCTTGAAATTGCTAATGTTCGCAAAGTGGACAGCGGTGAAAAAGAGTCGATCATGTCTGAATTCCATCAGATATGCCTCGCCCAGGAATATATATCACAAGGCGGTATTAACTACGCTAAAGAAATTCTGGAGAAAGCGCTTGGGTCAACAAAAGCAATGGAGGTCATTAATCGTCTGACTGCAACATTGCAAGTAAGACCTTTTGATTTTGCACGAAAAGCGGATCCTAATCAGATTCTCAACTTTATCCAGAATGAAAATGTACAGACTATTGCACTTGTATTGTCTTATCTGCAATTTGAACAAGCTGCTGCAATCCTTTCCTCACTTCCTCAAGAGAAGCAGGCAGAGGTGGCGAGAAGAATTGCTGTGATGGACAGTACCTCTCCAGAGGTAATTACGCAAATTGAACGTGTGCTGGAGCAGAAGCTTTCCGCTACAGTAACCCAGGATTATACAAATGCTGGTGGTATCGAATCAATTGTACAAATCTTGAATGGGGTTGACCGGGGGACAGAACGTACGATTCTGGATTCTCTCGAAATTCAAGATCCAGAGCTTGCCGAAGAGATCAAAAAACGGATGTTCGTATTCGAAGATATTGTTAATGTGGACAATCGTTCAATACAGCGCATTGTTCGTGATATCGATAATGCGGATTTACAGCTTGCACTCAAGGTTGCCAGCGAAGAAGTACGGGATGTTATTTTCAGAAATATGTCCAAGCGTATGGCAGAAACGTTCCGAGAAGAAATGGAATACATGGGTCCTGTGCGGCTGCGTGATGTTGAAGAAGCACAGACTCGTATTGTAGGCACGATCCGCAGACTCGAAGAGTCTGGTGAAATTATCATCGCTCGTGGCGGAGGAGATGACATCATTGTCTAAGCTGATCAAACACTCCCAGTATGTTCCGGTTGATGTCTTTAAGAGACTGGAACAGGCCCGGCAATATGCGGGCCTAACTGAGGAGCCCGTTCCCGAGGAGACTTTAAGCGAGACTGACTATCATGATCCCGCACGTGAAGAGGCAGAAGAGACGCGTAAGCAAATGCTTAAGGACGCTCAGGATTTTGCTGAAGAGCAGGTTCGGAATGCATCTCTTGAAGCGGAACAGATTGTAGAGTCCTCGAAAGCGGAGGCTGAAGAGTGGTGGAAACAACGGCGTGAGCAGGATGAACATCTGATCGAAGCTATCAAAGCTGAAGCTCATCAGCAAGGTTATGAGGAAGGTGTTTCTCAGGCTGAGGAAGAGATGAAGCATAAGATCGCAGAGATGATGGAAGAAGCGCGTGCTGTTTTGACTGAGGCGTATAAAGCAAGAGAAGTGATTATTCAGGAAGCGGAGCCTTTTTTAGTAGAGTTAAGCTGTGATATTGCAGAGAAAATTGTGGACAAGCAGTTAACGGTAGAACCACAATTCGCAATGGACTTAATTCGCAAAAATCTGGCTCGTAAGCGAGAACAAGGTTTGATCTCACTTTGTGTATCCCCAGCGCAGTTCGCTTTTGTGAATGCTGCTCGGGAAGAATTATCACTAGCTGTTGATTCACAGGCTGAACTGCAAATCTTGCCCGACTCAACGGTAAAAGACCAAGGATGTGTTATCCGCTCTTCCTTTGGCAGCATTGATGCTCGAATCGACACTCAGCTCGCAGAGATCAAGAAAGAGCTGGTAAGAATTGCGCTGGACACCGATGAGCAGAGAAATGGGGAAGACGATGCTTAATAGCAACCGTTATAAGGAGCAACTTCGTAATCTCGATCCGGTGAGGATCAATGGGAAAGTGACGCAGGTAATCGGTCTAATGGTTGAATCGGAAGGTCCTGACGCAAGTATAGGTGATGTATGCTACATCTACCCTTCTAAAGGAAACAAACCGCTGCAAGCTGAGGTCGTTGGTTTCCGTGATAACAAGGTACTATTGATGCCACTTGGTGAACTGCAGGCGATTGGACCTGGTTGTGATGTAGTGGGCACTGGTAAGCCGCTTAGCGTGCAAGTAGGTTCTGAATTGTTAGGAAAAGTACTGGATGGTCTGGGGCAGCCGCTTGATGGCTCTCTCATTCCAGCACGAATGCCACATAGCTCTACCTTTAATATTCCTTCCAATCCACTTAATAGACCGCGGGTGCAGGAACCCATCAGTATTGGTGTGAGAGCGATTGACGGTTTGCTAACGATTGGCAAGGGACAGCGGGTCGGTATTTTTGCTGGCTCGGGGGTCGGCAAGAGTACTTTGATGGGGATGATTGCCCGGAATACATCGGCCGACGTAAATGTTATTGCTCTGATTGGTGAGCGTGGCAGAGAAGTATTGGATTTCATTGAACGGGATTTGGGACCAGAGGGCTTGCAGCGATCCGTAGTAATTGTTGCTACCTCAGACCAACCTGCATTGATTCGCATAAAAGGTGCGCTTATCGCTACAACGATTGCCGAGTATTTCCGCGATCGTGGCCTTAATGTAATGCTGATGATGGATTCGGTCACCCGTTATGCCATGGCCCAACGTGAAGTTGGACTTGCAGTTGGAGAACCGCCAGCCATGCGGGGATATACACCTTCGGTGTTTGCCAGCTTACCCAAACTGCTGGAACGCGCCGGTACAGGTCCTACAGGCTCTATAACAGCCTTTTACACGGTACTGGTTGATGGTGATGACATGAACGAGCCAATCGCAGATGCAGTCAGAGGAATACTTGACGGACATATTGTACTCAATCGAAATATTGCTAACAAAGGACACTTTCCAGCAATAGATGTTCTTTCCAGCATAAGTCGAGTAATGAAGGATATTGCTCCAGAAGAACAGATTGCAGCAGCGGAGAATGTGAAACGCCTTATGGCCGTTTATAAGGATTCAGAGGATTTGATTAATATTGGAGCTTATCAAAGAGGCTCTAATGCTCAAATTGACGAGTCGATGGAATTTATCGACAGTATATGGGATTTCACCAAACAAAAGGTGAATGAAAAAGTTACGCTGGCTGAAGTTCAACAGTCTTTAATTTCACAGTTCTCAAGGAGTTGATTCGGTATTATGAGGTTTCATTATACTTTTCAAAAAGTCGTTGACTTGAAGGGCAATGAGAAGACACAGGCAGAATGGATGCTCTCAAGCGCGCTTGGAGAATTGCAGGCACAGGAAAGAAGCCTGGATGAACTCATCTTTCAGCGGAGTGCTATCATGCTATCCTTACAAAATGCCGCAGAGCAAAAGACACCTATGATTAAGATTCGTGAAATGCAGGAGTATGTGGAATATCTGGATAAATGCATTGCCCGTAAGCATACGGACATTAGCCGTGCACATCAAGAAGTCCAGAAGAAACAAGATCAGTTAAGCACTAAGGTTTTAGATGAAAAAGTATGGTTGAAGGCAAAAGACAAGGCTGAGACACTGTTTCAGCAAAGTATGATTTTACGGGAACAAAACGAACTGGATGAGATGGCAACCGTCCGCTTCGCGATGAAATCCCTCTAACCCGGGAGGTTTCCGCTAGTGGCTAATATTGATAATGATATGGAACTTGAAAATGAAGGGTCAGCGGGGAAATTTGAGCGGTTCTTATTCTTAATGATACCGATTATCTTCACGCTAGTACTGCTTGGAGTACTGTTGACGCTTTTTAATATGGACATTCGTAATAATGTGCTTGAAGTTGCGAATAAAATTCCTATCCTGGAAAAATGGGTTCCTGATCCGCCTGCAGATCCTTCTAAACCGAAGGAAGAAAGCAAAAAGCAGGAAGTGAGCTCAGCGACAACGATTAAGGAGCTTAAAGCTCAGCTCGCCCAGCAGGAAGAAAACCTGAAGAAGGTTACAGATGAAAAAACAGCCCAGGATACCAAGGTTCAGGCGCTAGAGTCACAGATTGAGGGTATGAAGAAGGAAGCTGAAACCGCAGAGGCAAGCATAGAAGAAACTGAAGATCCTTATCAGAAACAGGTTTCTGATTTGGCTAAGCTGTATGCGGGCATGAAAGCTTCGAAGGCTGCACCGATCATGGAGAATTTAACTACAGAAGAAATGGTACAGATCTTCAGTGTCATGAATAAAGCGAGTAAAACTGCGATTTTGGAAAAAATGGATCCGCAAAAGGCTGCAGATGTAACGATTAAGTTAAAAGAAACCACATCTTCGAGTGACATGGCGATCGCAGCCCTTCAATCTAGATTGAAGAAAGATGCCGGCACAACAGCATCAACAACAACCAGTAAGAATTTGGATAAGGAAAAGTTGAATCAGACCTTCAGCTCAATGACTCCTGCTAATGCGGCATCGTTACTAGGAGAAATGTACAAGATTAGCCCTGATAAGGTCGTGACGATTATGAATACCGTAAGTGATAGTGTTCGTTCATCTATTTTGGGAGAAATGACTAAAAATGATAGCGCGCAAACTGCGAAAATTGTTAATCGTCTGATGGGTGCTAAATAGATAGGGAAAGGAGGTGAAAAATAAATGAGTTTAGTCGTTCAATCGCTTGTGAGTGCAAACGCAACTGCAGTAAACGGGAGTTCATCGACTACAACGGGCACAACAACGACGGGTGCACCATTTGCTCAAACCCTGGTACAAACCATGGGAGGCAATGCCAACACCCCGTCAACTCCAGCTGAACCCCTATTGGGAAATCTAGCTTCTTTGCTGCAAGGCCTGTTAAAGGAAGTGCAGCCGACTGGAGAAGAGCAAGCAGGGCAAGACGCTCAGAAGGGTGAACTCCTTGAAAAACTTGCTGCTGATGTTGAGAAGCTGGATGAAAGTATCAGTAGTGATCCAGCTCTGTTGGTAGCCTTGCAAGCTTGGATTCTTCAGGTATCTGCACTTCTATCTGGAAGCCATGCTGCAGAGAATGGTACTACTACAACGGAAGCAGAAGTGGCTGGAAGCTTGTCACCATTGGCACAGAATGCTGATACATTAAGATTTGCAGTTCAAGATGACTTGCAAAGTTTAGTTTCTATGATTCAAGAAGCTGCAGTAAGTGGCAATGAGGAAGTTGCAACTAAGGGAATCAGTTTATTGAATAATTTCACAACGCTTTTAGAAGAGTCCTCCTCTAACACTAATAAGGGGAAGGGAAAGACCAGCAATGTGAGTATTAATTCTGATTCTTCCTTACAACAGCCCGTTATTACTGAAAGCAAAAATAACCAAACGGATAAAACAATTCAGAATGTGAGCAGTCGTTCCGGAGAAGCTGTTGTAGTGAAAAATGATACGGTTGTAAGCTCGCCTGTGACATCAGGAACTGTGCAAGAAGCTGAAGCAGAGACTGCGAACACACCGTTAATCAAGACAGGCGTAACCGGGGAAACGAAGACAACAGAATCTGCTCAAGATTCCCCGCTAGGAATTACAGCTAACGAAGGGGATCATGAGGTTGTTACTGCGGGGCAGTTATCTCTGCGCGGAGGAATTACAGCACCGCTGAAGGCTGAAGTGCCAGCAGCGCCTGTTCCGGTTCAGCAATTTGCTCAAGAAATGACAGGTTTCATTACAGGCAAATTAGAGATTGTGCAAAAAGGTGGGATCGCTGAAGCGACTATATCCCTTTTTCCAGAAAATCTCGGACAAGTTGATGTTAAGATCACCATGCAAAATGGTCATTTAGTTGCCCAGTTCATGACTGAACATACCGGCGCTAAAGATATGCTGGAACAACAAATGAACCAGCTTCGCGCTGCATTGCAATCTCAAGGTCTTCAAGTGGAGAAGCTGGAAGTTACGCAAAATAATACCCCACTCAATTCGCAATGGGGGCAGGAAGGACGCCAACCTAATTCCGGAAGTGGACAGCAGGGTAGACGTTCCAAAGAAAGCAGAGAGGAAGCCAGTGATGCTGTTCTAGCCGCAGAGCTGAATGGTGAATGGAAGGACTGGGTTTCAAATGCGGGACAAGAAGATCAGTCCCAAGGTGGATCTTTTTCTGCTAAGGCTTAACTTTAATAACAAAGGAAAGAGAGGTGAGTGGTTATGGCGACAACAGTTCCGGTCTCTACTAAAGATCAGTGGAATTATACAACTCCCGACTCTAGTGCACGGACAACGGGTAATTCTACTTTAGGTAAGGATCAGTTTTTGAAGATTTTGATTACTCAGCTGCAAAATCAAGATCCGATGCAACCGATGGAAGATAAAGAATTTATTGCGCAAATGGCCCAGTTTACATCCGTGGAGCAATTGATGAATATCTCTACTCAGCTTAATGCTATGAATCAGTCCCTTGGATCTGTATCCGGGTTGATTGGTAAAGATATTACTTGGACAGACACCGCCACAAAGCTGCCTAAGACAGGTAATGTTGAATCTATCGTTGTTAGCAATGGTATTCAATATGCGGTTGTGGGAAAAGACAGAATTGCTTTAACCGATATTACACAAATTCAGAATGCCGCAGCAACGCCAGAAAGCGGTTCTGGTACAGATAGTAATACTCCGGAGAATAGCGGAGGAAGCGGGGCGAGCATATGAGTGACAGGCTTACTATAGGCCAACTGTATCCTGCGTCCCTGCATTCCACAACGTTACAACGATCTTCGCTGCCTAAGCAGTCTGTGGCGGGGGAAGCTTCTTTTGAGAGTTTACTGCAACAGAAACTATTAAAATTCAGCAATCATGCTGCTAAGCGCCTTGAACAAAGAGGGATAGAGCTTGGAAGCGGTCAGCTGGATCAAATTTCATCTGCTGTGGACAAAGCTGCTGCTAAGGGAAGTAAAGAATCCTTGATATTAATGAAGGATTTGGCGTTTATCGTTAGCGTTCCTAATCGCACAGTAGTTACTGCTATGGATGGTAACTCGATCAAAGATAATGTATTTACACAAATCGATAGTGCAATAGTGATTTCATAAAAGGCTGGTCCTAACGGAAAGCCGAGGCGGCCGCTGACCGACTGACGCGGTCCCAATTCACTTGGAAAGTTATTAGGACTCTATAATCTGGGAGGACATTAAACATGTTAAGATCAATGTATTCAGGGGTTTCAGGAATGAGAGGCTTTCAAACTAAGCTTGATGTAATCGGTAATAATATTGCTAACGTAAACACTATCGGATTTAAATCCGGACGTGTTATGTTCAAGGATATTATGAGCCAAACCGTTTCTGGTGTTACTGCACCGGGTGAGGATGGTCAAGGTGGGGTAAATGCGAAACAAGTTGGACTAGGTGTTAGTATTGCTTCTATAGATACCCTACATTTGGCTGGCAGTGCTCAAACCACCAACAACCCAACAGATTTACGTATCGATGGAGATGGTTTTTTCCTGGTTAAGCTTACTGAGGATCAAGAAACTGCGTTTTTGACCCGCGCCGGAGATTTCCACATTGACGCTGCGCGTAATCTTGTTACTGCTGACGGACTTCATGTTTTAGATTCCGACGGCGGGCTCATTCAATTAGGTGACGATGTAACGGCGTTTTCTATCTCTAATGATGGAACAATTGTACAGACCATGGCGGATGGAACGACTGAAGCTGGGGTAAAGATTGGTGTAGCCAAGGTTACTAACCCATCTGGTCTGGAGAAAATCGGAGGCAATCTGTATCGTATGACACTTAATGCGAATGCAGAAGGCGAACTAGTTCCGACTACAGCGAACAATACAGAAGATGGCACCGGGGCAATCATCTCTGGACAGCTGGAAATGTCCAATGTGGATCTTACCAATGAATTTACAGAAATGATCGTATCACAGCGTGGATTCCAGGCGAATTCCCGTATCATCACAACTTCTGATGAAGTGCTGCAGGAAGTAGTAAACCTGAAGCGTTAATTTAATCAATAAATTCTATATTTTCTTAAATGGTTCATGCGGAGTCGTGGGGGAGTTACTCCTCCCCCTATTTTGTTAGGAGGCCTGTTATGATATCGGTAACAAGATTAAATGGAACACCGATGTGGATCAATGCCCTACTGGTCGAAATGGTAGAAGAAAGCCCGGATACATATATTACGCTCGTAACCGGAAAAAGACTGATCGTTCTCGAAAAAGCCGATGAGGTTATTACGAAGATCCGGGATTATAACAGGGACATAGGCACATATGCTGCCACCATTAAAATCCAGTCAATGGAGGAGCTAACATGAAAAAGATGATGCCGTGGCTCATCACGATATTACTAGCGATTACTCTGATCGTGGTCGCCGCATTTTTACTAATGGACAGGATCTTTCCGAAAGATACGAACGAGGTAAGTGCTGCTGTTCAAAATGTGGAAACAAAACATTTAACTGCAGATGAAATCGTCGAATTGACGGCAGAGATCATTGATATCAAAACAAATCTTGCTGATCCCGATTTTATCCTTCAAGTAGATTTCGCCTTCCAACTGAGTTCTGCGAAATCAAAGGAAGAATTCGAAAAAATAAAAGAGATCAAAATCAAACCAATAATTATCAAGACGCTTGCAGATACCAAACCTGAGGACCTTAATGGAGCGAATGGAAAAGATCAGCTTAGCAGTAAGCTTATTAATCTGATCAATAAGACATTGACTGAGGGCCAAATTACTCAGATCGAAATCACCAAATTCCTTTTGGCTTCTGTGTAGCTTTATTCCTGATAATTCTTTGATGGGGGGGTGATTGAATTGGTTGATGTACTATCACAAAACGAAATTGATGCTCTACTTGCTGCACTTTCTTCAGGTGAGATGGACGCCGATGAACTTAAAAAGGAAGAAACTCAGAAGAAAATCCGCTCTTATGACTTTAAACGGGCTGTCCGCTTTTCCAAAGATCATATCCGCAGTCTTACACGGATACATGACAATTTCGCCCGTTATCTTACAACGTATTTTTCAGCCCAATTGCGCACCTTCGTTCAGATTAATGTCGTTCAAGTAGAGCAGCTCCCTTATGATGAATTTATTCGCTCCATACCGAAAATGACGATATTGAACATTTTTGAAGCAGAACCTTTAGAGGGCCGCATGGTAATGGAAGTTCATCCTAACATTGCTTTTGCTATGCTGGACAGGTTGCTTGGAGGCTTTGGAACTGCACCTTCTAAGATTAATGCTCTTACTGAGATCGAAACAACAATTATGGAGCGCATCTTTAGTAGATGTTTTGAGAGTCTGCAGGAGGCTTGGAAAACGGTGCTGGATATTCATCCGCGGATGGAAGCTCTTGAGACGAATCCGCAGTTCATGCAGATTGTATCGCCCAATGAGACCATTGCATTAATCTCTCTAAGTACCAAAATTGGAGACACAACAGGCATGATCAATCTTTGTATACCGCATGTCGTTCTAGAGCCTATCATGTCCAGACTTTCTGTTCACCAATGGTTTGTGACAGAGAAGAAGACGCGGGATGAAGATGAGCTTCTGGCCATTAGAGCTAGAGTTCATAAAGCGAAGCTGCCGATTGTTGCTGAACTTGGAGAATCGAGCTTATCCATATCTGAATTCCTAGGGCTTAGCGTCGGTGACGTGATTTCTCTCAACAGAAACGTAGATTCTGGACTGTCGATTAAGGTAGGGGAGAAGCTTAAGTTCATCGGAAGTCCCGGAATGGTTAAAGATCGGGTAGCCGTGCAAATAGACGAAATTGTCAATGAAGGAGTTGAAGAATTTGACGAGTAAAGATTATTTATCCCAAGAAGAAATCGACGCCCTTCTGAGACAATCTGCGGAGGGCTCATTAGCTCCTACGGAGAAAACGGTAGATGACTATCTAACACCGTTTGAACAGGATGCTTTGGGCGAAATTGGTAATATAACGTTTGGCAGTGCAGCAACAGCACTTTCCACTTTACTAGGGAAAAAAGTAGATATTACAACCCCTCAAGTTTCGATCATTACACGCGGGGAGTTTGAAATCGCTTTTCCTAAACCGCATGTAGCTGTTCACGTTCAATATGTGGATGGGTTTCAAGGGATTAACTCACTTGTTATTAAGATTAGGGATGCGCAGGTTATTGCCGATCTGATGCTTGGCGGTGCTGGCGAACCTAAGGATGAAGAGTTGAATGAAATTCATATTAGCGCTGTGCAAGAAGCTATGAATCAAATGATGGGTTCTTCTGCTACATCGATGTCTACGATTTTTAATCGGTTTGTTAATATCTCACCTCCGGGTATCGACATTTTAAATATGTCCAGCGGAGAAGGAGTAGGCAGTCTGCCAGACGATGAGACCCTAATTCGTATTTCGTTCCGGCTTAAAATTGGTGATTTGATAGATTCTACTATTATGCAGCTCTTGCCTGTTCAGTTCGCAAAAGATATGGTATCCATGCTTCTTGGTGATGTTAGTCCTGCAGAGGAGGAGGCAGCGGTCACAATGGCTGAAACACCTGCCGTGACTAATTCTGCTGAGACACCACCTCCAGCACCTCCGGTGCAACAGGCGCCCTCACAGCCCGCAGGAGGAACGCAACCACCATATCCACCGCAGGGTATGCCACCGTATCCAGGGATGCCAGAAGGCGGGTATTATTATCCTCCAGCGGGTATGCCAGCATACGGAATGCCTGGGATGCCACCATACGGTATGCCACCGCAAGGGATGCCATATGGACAGACACCACCGCTTAATTCTGAGGCAAATCGCAATGTAAATGTACAGCCTGTGCAATTTGCAAATCTGAATGGTGGGGCCTTTGGTCATATTGATGAAAATAATTTAAATTTATTGATGGACATACCGCTTAGAGTAACCGTAGAATTAGGAAGGACCCAGAAGCAGATCAAAGATATTTTAGAAATGTCACAAGGCTCGATTATTGAGCTGGACAAGCTCGCAGGTGAGCCTGTAGATATTTTGGTTAACAACAAGCTTATTGCCAAAGGTGAAGTCGTTGTTATCGACGAAAACTTTGGGGTACGCGTTACGGATATCGTCAGCCAGTGGGACCGAATTCAGAAATTACAATAAGCATACTTAGGGAGGATTTTGTAAAAATGGCTAACCGAATTCTAATCGTGGACGATGCAGCATTTATGAGAATGATGATCCGTGACATTTTGTCGAAAAACGGATTTGAAGTAGTGGGCGAAGCTCAGGACGGTTCTCAAGCGATAGAAAAATTCAAGGAACTGCGTCCGGACCTCATCACGATGGATATTACTATGCCTGAGATGGACGGAATCGCCGCCCTGAAAGAAATCAAAAAAGTAGATCCGGCTGCAAAGGTTATTATGTGTTCAGCCATGGGCCAGCAGGCTATGGTTATCGATGCAATCCAAGCAGGAGCTAAAGACTTTATTGTGAAGCCTTTCCAAGCTGACCGGGTTATCGAAGCTATTAACAAAACGTTGGGCGCGTAGGATAAAGTCATGTTATATTCCGAAACGCTCGGAAGCAGTAACACCCTGCTGAATTTGTTTAAAGTTATTATTGTCCTGGCGATAATCATTGTACTTATAGTGGTACTAATTCGTTTTCTTGGACGACGTAATCAGACCTTTATGAGCAACCGTTCCATAAGAACGCTTGGTGCAATAGGGCTTGGACCTAATAAGTCGATGCAGGTTATCGAACTGGGAAGCAGTCTTTACTTAATCGGGATTGGTGAGAATATATCCATTTTGGATAAAGTCACCGATCCGGATGAGGTAGCATTGATCATTGCGGCATTTGAGGATCAGTCCTCTAACCAGAATAATTTCCTCGCACCGCTTATTGCCAAGGTAAAGGTAAAGCTGCGTGGGGAGGTTCCATCTCAGGAAATTGAACTTAGTGAAACATCATCTTTTTACGAGACTCTGCAATCCAAGCTTCGTTCTGCACCAGAGCGTAAAGAGAAAATGGAAGAGCTGCTTCGGGATGATGTTACTAAGGATGAGTCGAGGAATATATGAAAAAGAAGCTAATTATTGCTATTCTGCTGTTCGGTATTATCAGTGTGGTTATGATGACGCCGATACATGCTGATCCTATACCTAATGTTAATATTCAGGTCGGTAATGAAGGTTCAAGCAGTGGTACCAGTTCCATATCAATTCTTCTTCTTGTTACGGTTCTGAGTATTGCTCCGGCGTTTCTGGTTCTTATGACTAGCTTTACTAGAATTGTAATCGTATTAGGTTTTGTGAGAACCTCGCTGGGTACTCAGGCAATGCCTCCGAACCAGGTGCTGGTAGGACTTGCTCTGTTTTTGACCCTGTTCATTATGTCACCAACGCTGGCCACAGTGAATGAAAATGCGTTGCAGCCGTATATGAAGGGGACAATCACTCAAACTGAGGCTTTTGATAAAGCTGCTGATCCGATGAAAGAATTTATGTTTAAACAGACGAACACCAAAGATCTTCTGTTATTTATGAAATACACCGGTTATACCGGATCTACTAAACCGGCTACATACAGTGATATTCCACTGACGGTGATGGTGCCAGCTTTTGCAATTGGCGAATTGAAAAAGGCTTTTACAATGGGCTTCTTAATTTTCATACCATTCCTGATTATTGATATTGTTGTGGCGAGCACACTGATGGCTATGGGGATGATGATGCTTCCCCCGGTTATGATTTCATTACCTTTTAAAATAATGCTCTTTGTACTGGTAGACGGCTGGTACTTAGTCATTAAATCATTACTTCTTAGTTTTAACACCTGACCTAAAGAGGAGGCATGAGGGATGAGTACGGAGTTTATAATCGGGCTAGCAAGCCAAGCCGTATATTTAGTGCTGGAAGTCAGCGCACCCATGCTGATTCTTGGTCTGGTGGTAGGGCTAATAATCAGTATTTTTCAGGCTACGACACAGATTCAGGAACAGACGCTAGCGTTTGTTCCCAAAATCGTCGCAGTGCTACTGGCTTTATTGCTATTTGGTCCGTGGATCATCACGAAGCTGATTGACTTTACAAGCCAAATTTTGGGTAATCTCTATATGTATATTGGTTAATCAATGAACATGGAGACCATACTGCAAAGTTTACCCGTCTTTTTGCTTATTTTTTGTCGAATAACCGCTTTTTTTGTTGTCGTTCCTGTATTTTCTTCACAAGGGGTCCCGACAACCTTTAAGATTGGCATTTCTTTTTTTGTAGCATTGGTTGTCTTTAGTGCTAACGGAACAGGGCTTACGATCCCGCAGGATTTCAGTTATATTTTGCTGATTGCCAGAGAGGTATTAATAGGATTATTGCTAGGTTTCGTTGGATATTTGATGTTTATGGCGATTCAGACAGCAGGTTCATTTATTGATATTCAGATTGGCTTCGGTATTGCTAATGTTATCGATCCTATGACTGGAACGTCTGCACCAATTCTTGGTAATTTCAAATATATGATAGCCCTGCTAATGTTTCTAAGCATGAATGGTCATCACCATCTGCTAGATGCTATTGTGTACAGTTATAAATGGGTTCCTATGAATAATGATTTATTTCTAGGCATGATTGACGGTAGTTTGTCAGAGTTTCTGGTTCGAACATTTGCTCAGTCCTTTGTACTCGCTTTTCAAATGTCGGCTCCTTTAGTAACTGCGCTGTTTCTGACTGATGTTGGCCTTGCTTTCTTGGCGAGAACGGCTCCGCAATATAATGTATTTGTTATTGGGGTTCCGCTCAAAATCATTATAGGTCTTGCACTGCTTTTAGTGCTGATGCCTGGTCTGGCTGTGCTGTTTCAGAATCTCTTCGATATCATGTTCGAATCCATGGAGAATTTATTGAATCTCATGGGGAAGAGTCCGTAGGTGACCGTAAGGGGAGCGTATTATGCCTAAGACGAAGCGGTATAGACTGGATCTTCAACAATTCGCCGGTGAAAAGACGGAAAAAGCAACCCCGAAGAAACGGCAAGATGCTCGTAAAAAGGGTCAAGTAGCCAAAAGTGCTGAGCTATCCGGTGCAGTTGTATTGTTATCAGCAGTAGTTAGCTTGATGATGTTTGGTGGTTTTATGAAAGAGCGTTTCATGAAGCTATATATGGATGTATTTCAGAATCAAATGACACTGGAGGTTACTCCTGAGAATATAACGCTGCTATTTAATCAATATGGACTACAAATACTGATTTTGCTAGCTCCATTACTTGGAATAGTTTTTGTTATGGCGCTGGTAAGCAATCTGGCGCAGGTGGGCTTTATGACCACTGGAGAGGGGATCACCCCTAAATTCAGCAAGCTTAATCCGATAAAAGGGTTCAAAAATATTTTCTCCATGCGTTCGTTTGTCGAGTTCCTGAAATCCATATTTAAGCTTCTAATTATCGCTTATCTGGTATATAGCACTTTATGGGGAGAAAAGAAGAACTTTGCATCCCTGTCGCATATCAGTGCGGAGGGGATTTTTAAATTTGCGGCCAAGCTGACGATGAGTCTTGGTTTGAAAATCGGGGCTGCCCTATTGGCTATGGCTTTTCTGGACTACATGTATCAGAAGTACGAGCATGAAAAAAGCCTGAAAATGTCCAAGCAGGATATCAAGGATGAATACAAAAAAATGGAGGGTGACCCTCTAATCAAAGGTAAGATCAGGGAACGCCAACGTAGAATGGCCATGCAGCGTATGATGCAGGAAGTTCCAAATGCGGATGTAATCATTACGAATCCTACGCACTTTGCTGTTGCGCTTAAATATGACGGTACCAAGATGGAAGCGCCGCAGATTATAGCAAAAGGGCAGGATTATGTAGCACTTCGCATCCGGGAGCTGGCTAAAGAGCACGGCGTCGTGACTATGGAAAACAAACCGCTGGCACGGGCATTATTCCAAAGGGCAGAGATTGGAGATGTCGTTCCAAATGATCTGTTCCAGGCTGTGGCTGAAGTGCTGGCATATGTATATAAGCTTAAAGGTAAGAGGAGATAAGGCGGGGGGGTTAGGACATTGAAAGCTAAAGATTTAACAGTTTTGCTAGGCATCATCGGGATCGTGCTTATGATGATTCTGCCTATCCCGTCCTGGCTATTGGACGTTTTGCTTGTTATTAACATCTCAATCGCATTAATTATCATTCTGGTTGCTATGAATACGAAAAATGCACTCGAATTTTCAATTTTCCCTTCATTGCTCCTAGTAACCACACTGTTTCGTCTGTCACTTAACATCTCGACTACAAAACTGATCCTGACATACGGAGATGCCGGTTCAGTGGTATCTACTTTCGGTAGCTGGATCGCTGGCGGACAAATTGCTGTTGGATTTATCGTGTTTCTGATCTTGGTAGTAGTTCAGTTTATTGTTATCACCAAAGGTTCAGAGCGCGTAGCTGAGGTAGGCGCTAGATTTACCTTGGATGCGATGCCCGGTAAGCAAATGAGTATTGATGCCGATCTTAACGCAGGCATGATTAACGAAACCCAGGCACGTGAGCGTCGTCGTAACGTAGAACGCGAAGCGGATTTTTTCGGAGCCATGGACGGTGCGAGTAAATTCGTTAAAGGAGACGCGATTGCGAGTATTATCATCTTGCTGATCAATCTCATCGGTGGATTTATCATCGGTATGATGGTTCACGGGATGGACTTTGCTACTGCGTTATCCACTTATTCTGTATTGACCATCGGGGACGGTCTCGTCAGTCAAATTCCAGCTTTGCTGATTTCGACAGCAGCCGGCTTGATTGTTACTAGAGCTTCTTCGGAAGGTAATCTTGCAGAAGAGCTGACAGGACAGTTATTGTCCTATCCGAAATTGTTGTATATTGTCGCAGTTACGGTAGCTTTTCTTGGACTCTTTACACCCATACATATGATTACAACGCTCCCATTGGCCGGTTTGCTGGCTTTTGCAGCCTACCGTATGGGACAAAATTTAAATAAGAAACAGATTGCCGAAGAGCAACTTGTTGAAGAGAAGCAGATTGAAGAGGTACGAAGTCCGGAAAGTGTCATTAATTTGCTGTCGGTTGATCCCATTGAATTCGAGTTTGGTTATGGTCTTATTCCTTTGGCGGATACAGGTCAGGGAGGCGATCTGTTAGATCGTATCATCATGATTCGACGGCAATGTGCCCTAGAAATGGGTCTTGTAGTACCTGTTATTCGCATTCGCGACAATATTCAACTAAAACCGAATGAATATGTCATAAAAATTAAAGGAAATACAGTCGGCGGTGGTGAATTATTACTTAATCATTACCTTGCAATGAGTCCAGGATATGATGATGAATCTATAAACGGTATTGAGACCATCGAACCATCCTTTGGGCTTCCAGCATTATGGATTGATGAATCGGTTAAAGAGCGGGCTGAATTGTCCGGCTATACTGTAGTCGACCCTCCATCTGTTGTCGCAACACATCTGACGGAGTTAATCAAACGTCATGGACATGAGCTGATAGGAAGACAGGAAACTAAGATGCTGGTGGACAACCTTAGGGATAATTATCCAGTGCTCGTCGACGATCTTATTCCTTCCGTATTGGCGATTGGGGATGTGCAGAAGGTTCTTGCTAAGCTGCTTCGTGAAAAGATATCGATCAGAGATTTGGTTACGATTTTTGAGACATTGGCGGATTATGGGACATACACCAAGGATCCGGATATTCTCACTGAATATGTTCGTCAGTCCTTGTCCAGACAGATTACTCAGCAATTCTCACAAGTAGGAGAGACACTGAAAGTCATCACGGTTGGACCTAATCTTGAAAAGAAAATTTCCGAGAGTGTGCAGCAATCTGAACAGGGAAGTTATTTGGCCCTTGATCCAACTTCGACACAAACGATCTATCAGCGCTTAAGTGAACAGATCAATCGATTGCTGCAGACAGGGCAACAGCCAATAGTGCTCACATCACCAACCATTCGTATGTATTTGCGGCAGGTGATTGAACGAACGATGCAGGACATTCCTGTACTGTCTTATAGCGAGCTAGAGCCTAACATTGAAATACAAAGCGTCGGAGTGGTGAATTTATGAGAGTGAAGCGTTACGTGGTCGATTCGATGCCTGACGCCATGCTTTCCATTCGCAACGAGCTTGGGAGCGAGGCCGTCATTTTAAGTACAAAGGAAATCAAAATCGGCGGATTTTTAGGGTTATTTAAGAAGAAAAAAATAGAAGTTGTAGCAGCAGTAGAAAAGGCAGAGAAGAATAATGTTCCAAAAAAGCCGGCTGCGCCAGCGATGAATATTCCACGGAGTGCAGTACCACAGGCTTATCAAAAAGCGTCATCTGCTTCCACTACACCTTCTATACCTTCCGTACCTTCTGTTTCATTAGAAAAGCCAGAAGAGTCACGGACGTTTGCTGAGATTGCCGCAGCCTTATCGGAAGCTATCAATGTACAAGAATCGATAGCCAAGCATCCGGAGCCAGTACCTGAGCAAAAACTTCCTGAATTAAATCTGGAAGATGCACCTTCTGTATCAGCGTTGTATGAATCATTAGGATTAGAACAATCGCCAGAGGTTGCCACTGCTCTCGAAAATGATGTTCTCCGTGAGATTAGAGATATGAAGCTCTGGATGGAGCGAATTGCCAGACAATCCTCAGGTGGAAGAGAACTTCCAGACAGTCTGCAGGAGCTACGGGATCTTTTATTAGAGCAAGAAATGGATGCTGTGCTTGTTGAGGAATGGATCAGTAACATCTCGGAACGTTGGGTAGATGAAGGGCGTACTTGGGGACCAGAGAAATTTATGGGATCTCTTAAAGAACAGATTGATGGTTTCCTGACGGGACGAATTGCTGATGGAATTGCCCGGGATACTCAAATTGTATATATTGCCGGACCCACTGGAGTTGGAAAGACCACAACCATAGCTAAGCTTGCGGCAGAACAGCTATTTAAGCACGGACGCAAGGTAGGTTTTATCACCTCCGATACGTATAGAATCTCAGCTGTTGAACAGTTGCGAACCTATGCTGCTATCCTCAATGTTCCACTGGAGGTTGTCCAATCGCCAGGAGATTTGCAAAGAGCACTCTTTCGCTTGGAGAGTTGTGATCTAGTATTAATGGATACAGCTGGCCGAAATTATCGCAATGATATGCTAGTAGCAGAACTGCAAAGCTTGCTTGCGAAGGAATTGAGAAGTGAAACCTATCTTGTGCTTAGCCTGACCTCCAAAAGCCGTGATATGAAACTTATTGCAGAGCATTTCGGCAGATATAGACTGGATAAGGTTATTTTCACAAAGCTGGATGAGACGGGGAGTTACGGCCCGCTCTTTAATGTCCTGAATGACTTCCCACTTACCTTGTCTTATATGACTGATGGTCAAAATGTACCTGATGATCTGCTTATGGCTACCAAAGGACAGCTTAGTGAGTTGCTTCTTGGAACAGGTGAAACATGATGGATCAGGCACAATCCTTAAGACAGCTTGTATCCAGTCAGGATTCTAAAGTAGCTGTAAGAGGGGGATCATCCGCCAGGATCATTACGGTGTGTAGTGGTAAAGGGGGCGTTGGTAAGTCGAATTTTACACTTAACTTCGCTCTAACTTTAAAGGCTATGGGCAAACGGGTTTTACTGTTCGATGCAGATATCGGCATGGCTAATATAGATGTGTTGATGGGCGTATCGGCGAGATATAATCTTTATCATTTGTTAAAAAGAGAAGCGGATATCGAGCAGATTATTCAATACGGTCCGAATTCGCTCCCTTTTATAGCTGGTGGCTCTGGAATGGATGAGCTATTTACTCTTTCAGAGTCTGATCTTGATTATTTCACAAATCAGATAGCACTTATCGCGGACAGCATGGATTATATTTTATTCGATACAGGTGCTGGATTATCTAAGGAAACGATGAAGTTTATAACTTCTGCCGACGATTGCTTAGTCGTTACTACACCAGAACCAACAGCTATCACAGATGCATACGCATTAATGAAGGTTGTGAATCGTACCTATCCTGAGACTTCCTTTAAATTGATTGTGAACCAGGCAGGTGATGAAAGGGAAGCCATAGCGACAAGCGACAAGATCCGAATGGCCGCCAGTCGTTTTTTGCAATTAGATATTTCTTATCTTGGTCATATAAGCTCAGATGCCCATGTAGTGCAGGCTGTCAAAAGGCAAACGCCTTTCACATTGGCTTTTCCAAACTGTATTGCTGCAAAGGATATACATCGGCTTGCCCTAAGTTATTTGACCATTGATTCTAAAAAGACCACAAAAGTCCATGGGATTAAAGGCTTTATCCATAAATGGTTAAAGCGAAGTAAATAGTTGTTCTGAATTTGGGACAGAGGTGGAAATGATATGAAGCCATATAAAGTATTGGTTGTTGATGATTCGGCATTTATGCGCAAGATCATTTCCGATTTAATTGAAAATGACGCTGACTTTCAGGTGACGGCAACAGCAAAAAACGGTCGTGAGGCTATCGAAAAAATCAATGAGCTTCGTCCAGATCTGGTTACTATGGATGTAGAAATGCCAGAAATGAACGGCCTGGAAGCGCTGAAAATAATAATGGCCTCAGACCCTCTGCCAGTGATTATGCTGTCAGGGATCAATGAAGAGGGCATGAAGGAAACCATTCTTGCACTGGAATGGGGCGCTTTTGACTTTATTCGTAAACCTTCGATTACCAACTCTCAGGATATCATGGGAGTGGGAGAATCCTTAAGGGAACAAATGAAAGAGGCTATGATGGCCCGGGAGCAGCGCGAAGCACGTGCTTCTGCATTTAAGTTGCCAGACATACCGCCAGTAGAAGTCGCACCGCCAACTGTACCGAGAGTGATGCCCGGCAAACCCAAGGTAGAACCTAAAGCTTCACTCAAAAATGAAGTGACCAAAAAACCGCGGGTGAAGCAGCCGTTAGATCATACTGTTCCTAAAAGAGCAGCAAAACCATTAATCTCTACTCCACCACCTTTATCAGAAAAGAGTAATGCAAGGTCAAGAGTAGAGAATAACACTACCCCACCAAAACCGTTTCCTAAACCTAAAGTGGAAGTGTCTTCTGACGCTTCTACAAATCCTCAGGTCCGGAAGTATGGGAGTAATGATCTGCAAAAGTTGGTTGCCGTGGGGTGCTCTACAGGTGGACCACGTGCTCTAAAGGTATTTCTGGAGAAGATTCCTGCGGATTTTCCAGCGCCTATTGTTATTGTGCAGCATATGCCGCCTAACTTTACCAAATCACTAGCCCAGCGACTGAATACCTTCAGCCCGCTAGAAGTGATTGAAGCTGAGCAGGGGATGATATTGCAAAAAGGAACTGCTTATATAGCACCTGGAGGCTATCATTTACAAGTTGTCCCATCCTCTAGAGGGCAATATGCGGTTGTACTCACAAAGGAGGAGGCACGTAATGGCCATCGACCTTCTGTGGATGTTTTATTTGAATCATTGCTGCCGCTCACATCGTTAGAACGTCATTTGTTACTAATGACAGGGATGGGTAGTGATGGGGCAAGAATGATGAAATCCTTATACGACTCTGGGGTAACCTCAACCTTTGCTGAAAGCGAAGAAACTTGTGTCGTATATGGAATGCCGCGATCTGCGGTGGAATTACAGTGCGTCCAGCACGTACTGCCTTTGCAAGAAATTGCTCCAAGGCTGGTGCAAGCTGTTAAATAACAGAAAAGCGAACTCAAAGGGGAGGTGCTCACTGATGGACATGAACCAATATTTATCCATGTTTATTGATGAGTCGAACGATCATCTGCAGTCATTGAACGAGAGCATGATGGGGCTGGAAGCGAATCCTGAGGACATTAGTATTGTACAGGTAATATTCCGCTCTGCGCATACCTTAAAAGGTATGGCAGCAACTATGGGCTTTGAAGATTTGGCTTCACTCACACACCAAATGGAAAATGTTCTTGATTTGGTACGCAACAACAAACTGCGCATGCAGGATTTCATTTTTGATACGTTGTTCAAAAGTTTGGATGCCTTGGAGTCTATGGTTGAGGATATTACGGGAGGAGGCGAGGGTAAAGCGGATGTTTCGTCTATCGTCTCCTCCTTACAGGCTATAGTCCGGGGAGAGATTCCTGTTGCGGGTGGTGAGGCAGCTTCTGTCTCAGGACCTGCTGCACAAGCGGTTGAAACCCCGATTCATTTAGATGAGTTTCAATTTTCTGTTCTAGAACAGTCGATTCAAGAAGGACATCAAGTATTATATGTGGACGTAACCATTCGCAAGGATTGTCAGCTTAAGGCAGTACGTGCATATATGGTGTTTGATCTTTTGGAGCGTTCAGGTGAAGTGGTTAAATCCTTCCCATCCGTTCAGGATATTGAACAAGAGAAATTTGATCAAAGCTTCTCTCTCTATTACATAACTCAAAAAAGTGCTGATCAAATTCAGGCTATGATACTAAATCTGTCTGAGATTGATAAGGTATCGGCAGTAGCATTGGATCAAGACTCTCTGCAACAGCTGGGTCAAGAAACAGCAGCAGCAGCCTCTGAAGTGGCTGCCACGACTACTGAGGCTCCAGCAGCTACACCTGCGGCTTCTGCCGCTAAACCCCTGCCAACCAAAGAAGAAGGGAACAAACCGGCAGCTCACAAAACAGGTGGGGCACCATCACGTACCATTCGTGTAGATATTGAACGTTTGGACGTGTTGATGAATTTATTCAGTGAACTTCTTATCGACCGTGTACGATTGGAACAGCTGGCTTCTGAGGTTCAAAATGGTGATCTTACAGAAACGGTTGAGCATATGGGCCGGGTAAGCGGAGATCTCCAGAATATTGTAATGAAGCTGCGGATGGTTCCAGTAGATACAGTATTTAACCGATTCCCACGTATGATTCGTGATCTAGCCAAGTCACTAGACAAAAAAGTAGATCTTATCATCACAGGAGCAGAAACTGAGCTAGACCGAACGGTCATTGACGAAATCGGGGATCCGCTGGTGCATTTATTGCGTAATGCAGTTGACCATGGTATCGAATCCATTGCGGATCGTGTTGCTGCTGGTAAGCCTGAGACCGGAACGGTCTATTTGCGGGCTTTCCACAGTGGTAATCACGTCTTCATTGAGATCGAAGAAGATGGAACAGGGATTTATCCGGAGAAGGTTCTGAAATCTGCTGTGAAGAAGGGTGTTATAACACAAGAGCAGGCAGCCAGTATGTCGGACGATGAAGCTTTTCAGTTGTTATTTGCCCCAGGCTTCAGTACAGCAGAGGTCATTTCTGATGTTTCAGGCCGCGGGGTAGGGCTGGATGTAGTGAAATCTAAGATTTCTTCTTTAGGCGGCAATGTAACGATTTATTCTGCTCCAGGTAAAGGAACAAATTTCTCAGTGCAGCTGCCTTTAACTCTATCAATCATTGCTGCAATGCTTATCCGATTAGGTTCCGAGAAGTATGCCATTCCTTTGACCTCTATAGTGGAAACCGGAATCGTGAAGCAATCTCAGATCCGTACAATCCATGGCAATAAAATGGTAGAATTCCGTGATTCGCATATTCCTCTGGTTTCGCTAAGTCGTCTCTTTTCAGTACCAGATTATGATGAGAGTACCGAAGAAGAAACAGAAATCGTAGTGGTGCGCAAGGGAGAAAGATTAGTTGCCTTAGCAGTACAGGATTTTATTGGCCAGAACGAGGTTGTGATTAAGAATCTGGGTAAATATTTGCCTGATGTACAAGGAATATCTGGCGCAACCATTCTTGGTGATGGTCAAGTAGCACTTATTATTGATCCGAACGCTTTTATTAAATAACTAGGATAGAACAGGGAGGTTCATTCCATGGCTGAAGATATTAAAGTGATAGTGTTTAAATTAGGCGTAGAGGAATATGGAATTGAAGTTGAAAAGGTACAAACTATTGAGCGCATGATGCCCATTACTCGTGTACCTAAGACCTATTCATTTATCAAAGGTGTAATTAATTTACGTGGGGTTGTTATTCCTGTAATTGATCTACGGGGCCGTTTCGGCATCGAAGAGGCTGAACACACCGATCAGACAAGAATCATCATCGTGTCTGTTAATGAAATGGAAGTAGGCTTCATTGTAGACTCTGCAAATGATGTTATAGATCTGAACAGAGATTCTATTGATACACCTCCTGATGTTGTTGGCGGCATCAAGGCAAAGTATTTGGATGGGGTGGCCAAGATTGGAGACGAGCGCTTACTGATTATGCTTAACTTGTCAGAAGTGCTTAACAAAAGCGAAATCGTTCAATTAGAAAGCCTAGAGGGCTAACCTGTGGAACTATTTAAGCACTATAAGGATTTCAAAATGGATGTGCTTAAGGAAGTTGGGAACATTGGAGCTGGAAATGCAGCCACCGCATTATCACAGCTCTTGAATAAGCCGATAGATATGGCTGTTCCTAAGGTACAGCTCCTTAACTTTGAAGAAATAACAGATAAAGTTGGCGGAGCCGAAGAACTTGTATATGCGGTGTTTCTACGTGTGGAGGGTGAAGCTCCAGGTAACCTGTTTTTCATTCTGTCACCAGAAGCGGCTATGAACTTGCTTAGTCGTATTGCGGGCATTGAGCTATCGAGTAATGAAGAGCTTGGAGAAATGGAGCTCTCTGCACTAAGCGAAATTGGCAATATTTTGGCAGGATCGTATCTTTCTTCTCTAGCAGATTTCACCGCACTTTCTATGTATCCAACGGTGCCGGCCCTTGCTATGGACATGGCTGGCGCTATCCTTAGCTACGGTCTGCTGCAATTCGGGCAGATGGGGGACGATGCATTGTTGATCGACACTACCTTCTTCGAAGGGAAAAACGAAATTGAAGGGCAATTTTTCCTTATTCCCGATCCGGAATCATTCCCGAAAATCTTCAAATCGCTAGGAGTTCCTTTTGAAAATGATTGAAGAACAAAGCATTATTAAAGTAGGGATGGCGGATCTTAACGTGGGTAGCCAAGACAGTTTAATTCGTACCACAGGTCTTGGCTCCTGCGTGGGATTAACATTGTTTGACCCTGGAAAAAAGCTTGCAGGGATGGCGCATGTAATGCTCCCATCATCTGAGATTGCTAGGGAAGGGCAGTTAAACATCGCTAAGTTTGCAGATACTGCAGTGCCGGAGCTCTTATCCCGTCTGCTAGAGCTTGGGGCGGTTCGGAGCCGGATCGTAGCCAAGATGGCCGGAGGTTCACAAATGTTTGCCTTTGCCGGGGGGAGCGACACCATGAGGATCGGGCCTCGTAATGTTGAATCTTGTAAACTAGCACTTGAAAATTTAAAAATTCCGTTAATCGCAGAAGACACAGGCGGCAATTATGGCCGTACGATAGAAATAGCCTGCAACACTGGTATATTGTTTATTCGCAGTGTGCAAAAAGGCGCTAAGGAACTATAATTATGAATATGATTGGAAACATTTTGATAAACTTGGTGTCGGGTTTGGTAGGTTTCATATTTACCTTTTTTGTAACCTACAGTAACAATGTATTGGGTACTAGTTTATTAAGAAGCCTAATTGCATTTATCATCTGGTTTCTGCTTGCTTTCCTCGTAAGATGGGTATTGGGTTTTATTATGATTCAAACATCGCCTCCGGATGAAGTGGATACTGGTGGTGAAGAACTTGGGGCGAAGCTGGATATCAGCACGCCTAATGAGGATGAAGAATTAATCAATCTACTAAAACCGAAGCCAGGACAAGGAAACGAAAATAGCGAGGGATTTAAGCCTCTTACACCTCCTAAGCTAGTTTCGATGAAGGATCCTGAAGAATTGGCCAAGGCCGTTCGTCACCTGAAAGAAGAATAAGTGAGGGCTGAGGCGGAATCGGTGATCTTATTGGAAGGTACATTTCGCCGCGAATGCTCGCTGACTAAACTTTGGGAAGGGTGAAAGCTATTGAACGAGCGTAAAGCTTCTCAATTGGAAACTGACGAGCTATGGGAACAGTGGAAAGAACACAGAGACCCTGATGCCAAAAAGAAGCTGATAGAGAGTTATCTCCATATTGTTGATTATGTATCCAGTCGTTTGGCTGTGGGATTACCCAAAAATGTATCCAAAGATGATTTAGCCAGTAATGGGGTTATGGGACTAATTGATGCGATTGAGAAATTCGACTACAAACGAGGATTGCAGTTTCAGACCTATGCGTCCTGGCGTGTGCGTGGTGCGATATTAGATTCATTACGCCAAAGTGATTGGGTACCTAGATCCGTTAGGGAAAAAGCTAAAAAAATTGAGGACGCTTATCAGCAGCTGGAGCAGAAGCACTTAAGGTCAGTTAGTGACGAGGAAATGAGCCAATACCTTAATATTAGTGAACTGGAATTTCAAAATATGTTGCAGGATGTGGCTGTGATGTCACTTTGTTCACTGGAAGACCCGATTCGTGAAGAGGAATCAGAGACCCGAATGTCCATACTGGTGGACGATAAAGCTAAGAATCCGGATAGCAAGGTAAATGAATTCTACTTGCGCGAAGCGCTCACCAAAGGTATTGAGAAATTAACGGTGAAAGAAAGGACCGTTGTGTCCCTTTTATATTATGAAGATTTATCTTTAAGTGAGATTGCTGAGGTCATGTCGTTATCTCCTTCAAGAATTTCGCAGTTGCATTCCAAAGCTATTTTGCGGCTGAGGGGAACGCTCGAGAAGAACCGTGATCTCCTTATGCAGAACGATTAACCGTTAGCGGTGACAAGGGGGAGCAAAATTTGATCGGTCAATATGCTTTGAATCAGTACTTGAGTATAACTTTTTCGGAGGACAAAGGAATCGCGTATTTGCAGTTCTCCAAAAAGGATGAGAATTTTTCCTGCTCATCTACAGAACTGGAAGCCTTCCTGCACAGTCACAATATTCGCTACGGTATCAAGAGTGATGTTGTCGAACGTATTAGTAGTCATCCTGAGGAGTTTTTTTGGAGTAAAGTTCCGATTGCTGCAGGTTATCCTGCTGTGCATGGCACGGATGGACGAGTTATGCTTACAGTTGATCTGGAAGAGGACCGCAAACCGCTTGAGAAAGCGGATGGTAAGGTCGACTACAAGGACTTGGTCCGGCTTCGTAATGTGCTTAAAGGAAAGTTAATAGCTAAAATTATCCCTGCCCAGCCTGGAAAGTTAGGGATGACTGTAACTGGTGATGAGCTTGCTTTCAAGGCTGGAAAGGAAGCTCATTTTAAAATCGGGAAAAATGTACTCATTGATAACGATGGCACTTCGATGTACGCAGCGATTGATGGACTGGTCACGTTAACTGATAACGGGAAAATCAATGTGTTTCCTGTATATGAAGTGAATGGTGATGTCGATTACGGCACTGGAAATATTGATTTTGTAGGTACAGTCGTCATACGTGGGAATGTCCTTTCAGGCTTTACGGTAAAGTCTGCCGGTGATATTCGGGTTGTAGGCGGCGTTGAAGGTGCAGAGTTAATCTCTGGGGGCTCCATTGAAATTACTGGTGGAATTATCGGATATAACAAAGGCCAAGTTACCGCTGGAAAAAGTGTGAAGGTTTCTTTCATTCAAGATGGAAACGTAACCGCTGGGGAAGATGTAATTGTTTCTCAGAGTATTATGCACTCCAATATACGTGCTGGTAGAGATGTTATCTGTAACGGCTCTAAAGGTTTGATTGTGGGTGGAATCGTTCAGTCTGGAGAAAGAGTTGTAGCAAGAACTATAGGTAACACCATGTCCACTGCGACTGTGATTGAGGTAGGCGTGGTTCCAGAGCTTAGAAATGAGATTAATGAACTTCGTCAAGAGCTGCGGCAGCTGCTGGAGAACGAGGATAAAACCTCTAAAGCTTTGTATCTATTAAATCAATTGGCTACTAACGGTCAGCTCCCTGCGGATAAAGTGGCGCTTCGCGTCAAATTAAATGCTACTAAACAATCCCATCAACGTGAAGAAAAAAGAATTAAAGAACGAGTGCTAGAGATAGAAAGAATGTTAGAAGATACAGGTAGAGCGAGAGTTGAGGTTATCAAAACCATTTATGGCGGTTCAAAGATCATGATCGGCAGATATACCCGATTTGTTAAGGATGCTACGGAGCGGGTTGTGTTTATTTACAGTGATGGGGATATATCTTTAACGCCGTACAATTAATCGGGCGGGCAGCATTTGCGGCCGGCCATTACTTGTGAGAGAAGGGTTAAGATGAGCCTAAAACCGGTGGAACTGCAAATTGCTTTGCCTCGCACCACGGAGGCGGGCAAGCTTCAGAATGAATCTCAGCAACGTCCTGCTATCGACCAACATCAATTGGCTGGGCAAAATGTAAAACAAAGTCAGGAATTGGCCATGCGGAGCACTGAAGTGGATGAGTCTTCTGAATCAGCTTTACGGGATGGCGGTGGAAAAGGCAATCAGCATTCAGGTGGCAATTCTTCGTCAGATAAACATTCGAACCCGCCTGCAACCCGTGATGCTGAGCATCCTTACAAAGGCCAACGCATTGATCTAAGTCTTTAATAAGAATCTACATGAATCTACATCTGATATGTAAAAGGAGATAAGGCACTTGCAACCATGGGTTTATATTGTGCTAGTAGGTGTCGCCGCTATTCTTTATGCCCTTTTACTTCCCGCACGTGTAAAGGAAGGAAAAGCTAATCAGCAAAGCCTCAAAGAAACAGAGGCTGCGCTTGAGCTATATATGGCAGACATAGAGCGCGAGAATGAGGAACTGGTACAATTAGTTAGTAGTATTAAACAACAATCGCAAACTAATCATAATGTACTGCAGGGACAGGTTAATGAATTACAGAGTCAAGTGGTAGAGTTGCAGAACAGCTCTTTAAAGCTAGAAGCACGAGTGGCCGAGGAAGAGAAGAGTTTGAAAGAACTTGCAGTGTCGGTTGAACAAGGTTCGAAGGTTAAAGTTGGTGTAAACGAAGATCCGTCTCTCCCAGCAGAGATGAGTTCAGTGTCGCCAGATGTGAAAGCGAAACCTATTAGTTCGATAAAATTACGTTACCCAAGATTGTTTGAACTGCATGAGCAGGGCAAATCGATAGACTCCATTGCCAAGACAGCTGGACTTCAGCGAGGGGAAGTGCAACTGATTCTGCAACTTGCCAAACAGGAGGAATCGGTATGATTAAGAACCGTTCATTCTTGTTCGGGCTAGGCACAGGACTAATTACTGGCGCTTTATTACTTCAACTAATGATCTCCGGTGGAGCGGCTCCACTTACCAAAGAACAAGTTCTACAGGGTGCGGAGAAATTGAATATGAAAGTCATCGATGAAGCTGCAGAACCTTCCTCGGGGGAAGCTGAGAATGATAATAAAGAGGAAGTCACAGAGACCGGGGGGGCGACAGCAGAAAGCAAGGAGAACGTCAGCCCCTCTGCGCCGGCTGCTGCAGCCTCCCCCACGCCGGCAGTGTCACCTACAACGCCTGAGAGCTCTGATAAAGCCATTGCGCCGAACAAGCCATCTACGCCTACTAACGGCAAGGTTGAGCAGCCAAAGGTCACTCCAAAGGCCAGTGCCGCTCCAACCGCTGTAGCTCCTGTAACGCCTAAAGTCACAGCAAATGCTAGTGTTTCTGTTCGAATTCCATCTGGCAGCACATTGACCGCAACAACAGATATTTTAGCGAAGGCTGGCGTCATTAAAGATAAGTCTACTTTTCTAGAGGCTGCAAACAAACGTAAGATTAACACCAAAATTCAATCCGGTTCTTATAGCTTTAATAAGGGAGAAAGTATTGACTCGATAATAGAGAAATTAATAACTTTAAAGTGATCGTTGCATACACTGAGATAATATGGTATAGTAATTGACGGTGTTAAAACACACGCCGGTTGATTTCGACAAGGGGTGCTTTCTTCTGAAGAAAGTCTTGCTGAAAGATGACGCATGGCGGAGGAGACACACAATAAACCAAACTTAGGAGGTGTGTGAAGATGGCAGTAATCTCCATGAAACAGCTTCTAGAAGCTGGGGTACACTTCGGTCACCAGACTCGTCGTTGGAACCCAAAGATGGATCGTTATATCTTCACTGAAAGAAACGGAATTTACATTATTGACTTGCAAAAAACAGTCAAAAAGGTAGAGGAAGCTTACAACTTTGTAAAAAGCGTCGCTGGTGACAACGGCACAATCCTATTCGTAGGAACAAAGAAACAAGCTCAAGATTCCGTAAAAGAAGAAGCAGAACGTTCCGGTATGTTCTTCATTAACCAACGTTGGTTGGGCGGAACTCTTACCAACTTCCAAACTATCCAAAAGCGTATTGATCGCTTGAAGAAATTGGAATCTTGGGAAGAAGACGGTACTTTTGAAGTACTACCTAAGAAAGAAGTTATCCTTCTTCGCAAAGAGAAAGATCGTCTTGAAAAATTCTTGGGCGGTATCAAGAACATGAAAGGTCTTCCAAGCGCGCTGTTCATCATTGACCCGCGTAAAGAGCGTATTGCAGTTGCAGAAGCTCGCAAATTGGGTATTCCAATCGTAGCTATCGTTGATACTAACTGTGATCCAGACGAAATCGACTACGTAATTCCAGGTAACGACGACGCTATCCGCGCTGTTAAATTGTTGACTGGTAAAATGGCAGACGCTGTTGTTGAAGCTCACCAAGGCGAAGACACAACTACTGCTTAAGTAGCGACTAACACATACAAGAACTTAAATGAAAAGGGTGGTTGGCAGGTGGATAACCTCTCACTGCCCTTTTTTTAGGATAAAGGCCTTGAATAATGTAAGAAAACGACAATTACCTGGAGGGAATAAACAATGGCAGTTGATGCAAAAGCAGTAAAAGAACTTCGTGAAAGAACAGGCGCTGGTATGCTTGATTGTAAAAAAGCGCTTGAAGAAGCTAATAACGATATCACTAAAGCAGCAGAATTGCTTCGTGAAAAAGGTCTGTCTGCAGCAGCGAACAAAGCAGGACGTATTGCTACTGAAGGCGTTGTAGAATCTTACATCCACGCTGGCGGCCGTATTGGTGTACTTGTAGAAATCAACTGCGAAACTGACTTTGTTGGTAAAACAGATTCCTTCAAGGAATTTGCTCGCGATATCGCTATGCAAATCGCTGCAGCAAACCCACGTTATGTTCGTCGTGAAGAAGTTCCACAAGAAGATGTTGAGAAAGAAAAAGAAATCCTGAAAGCTCAAGCTTTGAACGAAGGTAAGCCTGAGAAAATCATTGAAAAAATGGTTGAAGGACGTATTGGTAAATATTACGAAGAATATTGCTTGCTTGAGCAAACTTTCGTTAAAGACCCTGACAAAACAATCTCCCAATTGTTGAATGAAAAAATCAGCACCATCGGAGAAAACATCTCGATCCGTCGTTTTGCTCGTTTTGAACTTGGCGAAGGTTTGGAAAAGAAAGTGGATAACTTTGTTGAAGAAGTTATGGCACAAGTTAATCAATAATAGTTTCATCATAAATGTGAAGAATTGAATAAAGGCAAGCATCAGAAGAGCGGAACACGTACACGTAGTGTTCCGTCTTTTGCAGAAAGTGAGGGTATACATTTGGAACAGCCGGTATTTAAGAGAGTAGTCCTTAAGGTAAGTGGAGAGTCTTTGGCAGGACAAAACGGATATGGTATTGATGCCGACATGATTATTTCCATCGCTGAACAGATCAAGGAAGTTGTAGAACTTGGCGTTCAGGTTGCGATTGTTTGTGGCGGGGGGAACATTTGGCGCGGGATCGCGGGCAGCGCAAGCGGCATAGATCGCGCTACTGCAGATTATATGGGCATGCTGGCAACAGTAATGAACTCACTTGCACTGCAGGATGCATTGGAGCAAATCGATGTGCCAACAAGAGTACAGACTTCGATCTCGATGCAGCAAATTGCTGAACCATACATTCGTCGTCGTGCGATTCGCCACTTGGAGAAGGGTCGTGTTGTTATTTTTGCAGCAGGCACAGGTAACCCATTCTTCTCAACAGATACTACTGCAGCGCTTAGAGCGGCAGAGATCGAAGCAGAAGTTATTCTGATGGCGAAAAATAAGGTTGATGGAGTATATTCTGCTGATCCGTTCAAAGATAGTACCGCTGAGAAATTCGAACAGCTTACTTATATGGATGTTCTGAACAAAAACCTCGGTGTTATGGATTCAACAGCTTCATCTTTATGCATGGATAACAATATACCGCTCATTGTATTTGCCATTACAGAACAAGGCAATATCAAACGTGTCGTTCTCGGTGAGAAGATCGGAACGATTGTTAAAGGGAGTGTAGATTAATGCCACAATCGGTCAAAAAAAATGCTGAAGAGCGTATGGAAAAAGCGATTTCATCGCTGAAACGTGACTTGGCGACATTACGTGCAGGACGTGCAACAACATCGCTTCTCGATCGTATTCAAGTTGAATATTACGGGGCACCTACTCCAATTAATCAGCTGGCCAACATTAGTACTCCGGATTCCCGGACACTGTTGATTCAGCCGTGGGACAAAACATCGATGTCTGATATTGAACGGGCGATCATGAAATCCGATATCGGATTGACACCTGCCAATGACGGCACCATTATTCGTCTTTCTATCCCTCCGCTGACTGAAGAGCGTCGGACGGACTTGGTTAAGCTGACTAAGAAATTTGGTGAAGAAGCGAAAGTAGCGATCCGCAACATTCGCCGTGATGCCAACGATGATATTAAAAAGATGGAGAAAAACGGTATCTCTGAAGATGAGTCCCGTGGCCATCAGGAAGACATTCAAAAAACAACGGATAAGTTCATAGCCGAAGTTGACAAAGTGCTTGTTTCCAAAGAAAAAGAGATTATGGAAGTTTAATGATATTCAAGAGACTTAAGGCCCCTCCGTTAATGGTGGGGTTTGTCTCTTTCTGATAAGAGCTTGGAGGAAACGGAAATGATCAAACGGATTCAAGCGTGGCTGAGCCGTAAAGACAGGCAACAGTCAGTCGAGATTTCACCGGATAACATTCCCCGGCATGTGGCTGTGATAATGGATGGTAATGGACGCTGGGCTAAACGGCGCGGCTTACCGCGCGTTATGGGTCATCAGAACGGCATGAAGGCTGTCAAACGTGCTACGATCGCTGCAGACGAATTAGGTATTAAATACTTAACGATGTATGCGTTCTCGACAGAAAACTGGATACGCCCGAAAGAAGAAGTCGATTACTTGATGCGTTTGCCTGGGGAGTTTCTGGCGATTGAGCTTGATGAGCTAATCGAGAAGAATGTTCAAGTACGCATGATGGGTGACGCTGACGCTTTACCTTCATATACCCGTAAGGCTATGGAAGAGGCGGTAGCTCGAACAAAAGAGAATACTGGATTGATCTTAAATTTTGCTCTTAACTATGGTGGACGCAATGAAATAGAAGGCTGTATGCGCAGTTTAGGGAAAGATATCCAAGCTGGTATATTGTCGCCAGAAGAAATTACATCAGAGTTGATTAACAACAGACTATTAACTGCTGGTTTACCCGATCCTGATTTGCTGATACGTACAAGCGGAGAAATTCGGCTTAGCAATTTTATGTTATGGCAGGTTGCCTATAGTGAACTGTGGTTTACTGATGTGTACTGGCCTGAGTTCGACAAAGAGCATTTGCATCAGGCCGTTGCTGAATATCAACGACGAACACGCCGTTATGGTGGACTGAAGTAGCTTGTTAGGAGATGGAACCTTTGAAGCAGCGATTGATTACCGGAATTGTTGCCGGAGTATTATTTTTAGGGTTATGTGTACTGGGAAACTGGCCGTATCAGGTTCTGCTTATTGCTATGGCTCTTATAGGTTTTTATGAATTTGTCAAAATGATAGGTATTCCTACGCTTTCCGGTACTACTGTTCTGGGTTACGCAGCTATTCTAAGCTTCATGATCCCATGGGATTTGCTTGGTGTTAATGAGCCGTTGTCCTGGGAGCAAGGGATTTGGATTCTGCTGTTATTGTTCCTTCTGGTCACCGTTTTTACTAAAAATAAATTAGATATTCGAGTAACAGCCTTGCTGTTTACTGGTATTGTATACATTGGAATGGGCTTCTCTTATATGGCCGTGGCTCGTGCATCGGATGACGGACATGGTTTGTTCTGGACTTTTTTGCTCCTGTTCTGCATTTGGGGCAGTGATGCGGGGGCATATTTTGTAGGCAGAAGCTTTGGCAAGAACAAGCTCTGGCCGGCCATCAGTCCTAACAAAACGGTGGAAGGTGCTGTTGGCGGGGTACTGATCTCGATGCTTATTTCTATCGTGTTTGCGCTGCTTGCTCCTGAACACTTGACGATAGGACGAGCATTGCTTATTGGGCTTTCTTGTGCGATATTAGGACAGCTTGGAGATCTTGTGCAGTCAGCTTATAAACGTGCGTATGGCATTAAAGACTCAGGTACACTTTTGCCAGGGCATGGCGGTATTCTTGATCGATGTGACAGCTGGATTATCGTATTTCCATTCGTACATATTGTAATGCTTATGCCTTACTATTAAACGAAGGGAGAGAGAGTATAACTATGAAAAAAATAAGTGTTCTAGGTTCGACGGGTTCGATCGGCACTCAGACTCTAGATGTCATCGCAATGCACCCAGACTCTTTTGAAGTAGATGGCTTGGCGGCCGGAACAAATACAACATTATTACTGGAGCAAGTTCGTCGTTTTAACCCGCGTAGAGTCTCTGTGGCAACGAAAGAGCTGGCAGATGAGATTAGATCCAGCCTACCTTCTGGTATAGAGCTTTACAGCGGGAATGAAGGGCTTGTTGAAGTGGCGGCTGGCGGCGATGCCGAAATGGTCGTAACGGCTGTTATGGGAAGCGTAGGGCTTCAATCAACACTAGCGGCAATTGAAGCTGGCAAACATATTGGACTCGCCAATAAGGAGACATTAGTAACGGCCGGACATTTGGTCACTGATCTTGCTAATCGTAAGGGAGTTAAGCTGTTGCCGATTGATAGTGAGCATTCAGCTATTTATCAATGTCTCAATGGTGAGAATATCTCAGATATTGCCTACATCACTTTAACAGCATCCGGCGGCTCATTCCGTGACTTTACGCGTGATCAGCTTAAGGATGTGACGGTAGAAGATGCGCTTCGTCATCCGAATTGGAGCATGGGCGCGAAAATAACGATAGATTCTGCTACAATGGTGAACAAGGGCCTAGAGGTTATTGAAGCGCATTGGTTATTCGGTCTTCCGTATGAACAAGTGAATGTGCTGCTGCACCCGGAGAGCATCATTCACTCTTATGTTGAATTCCGTGACAGCAGTATTATTGCCCAGCTTGGCAATCCCGATATGCGTGTCCCTATTCAATATGCACTTACTTATCCAGCTCGTTGGGAATCTCCGGCACAGCGGTTGTCGTTAGCTGAGATAGGACATTTGACCTTCCGTGAAATGGACTTTGAACGTTACCCTGCACTGAAGCTAGCGATAGATTGTGGAAAAGCTGGTGGAACGGCGACTACAGCTTTTAATGCTGCGAACGAAATAGCTGTTGCTCGATTCTTGAATCATGAGATCTCGTTCCTGCGTATTGAGGAGATTATCGGAGAAGTGCTAGATCGTCATAATAACGAGCATAATCCGAATCTGGAACAAATTGAATCCTGTGATAGACGTGTTCGAGAACTGGCAGCTACGCTGTAGAACGTAGAAAGATCTCCTTTTAAAAATATAAGAAAGTATAAGTTTCACTTTATACATTATCCTTATATTTCTCGCGTAAACGCGTACCGTCTCCTTAAAGGGACACCGATGGCGTTATTGCTGGACTGGAAATACTTACTTTGCCCTAAAAATAGGTTGGGACAGTTGATTCTCTTGTGCCTGATCGGAGAATAATGATAAATTAAGAGGACATACTTCGGTCTTACACCTAAAGGGGGATGATACGTTTGGAAATGGTTCAGGTCGTTTTTTTAACGGTGCTCATGTTTTTTGTACTTGTGACTGTACACGAATGGGGTCACTATTATTTTGCCAAACGCGCCGGTATTCTCGTGAGGGAATTTGCTATCGGTTTCGGTCCGAAACTGTTTTCTTATAAACGGAATGAGACTCAGTTCACTCTTCGCTTACTGCCTTTTGGCGGTTATGCCCGTATGGCTGGTGAAGATCCTGAGATTGTCGAGATTGGTTCTGGACAGACCATTGCGGTAAGGCTCGGACAAGACAATAAAGTTAAAAACATTTATCTGGATGCACTAGACACCCGTAGAAATGTTATCCGTGGTGAGGCGCTGAATACCGATCTCGAGGATAAATTACAGATTACCTTAGATGTGGACGGAGAAGTTACAACTTATGATGTTCATCCGCAAGCGATGATGATTAAAGGAACGCAACAGACACAAATTGCACCTAAAGATCGTCAATTCGGCAGCAAGACCGTGGGTCAGCGTGCGTTGGCTATTGTTGCGGGTCCTGTGATGAACTTTCTGTTAGCCTTTGTACTCTTCGCCATCCATTTGCAAATGGTCGGTATTCAAGTTGAAAATCCTACTTTTGTTAAGATTGGCGACGTCTCCGAAGGAATGCCTGCGCAAGAAGCAGGACTCCAAAAGGGCGACATCATTGTCTCCATCAATGGTGAGAAAATCGGTGCTGATTACCAAAAAATGATTAGCTTGACCTCGGAGTCCAAAGGGAAAGAAATGAACTGGACGCTGCAGCGGGGAGAGGAAACCCTTAACGTTACGCTAGTTCCTCGTAGTATGGAAGGGCAAGAAGGCGGTAAAATAGGCATCACTCCTGAGCTGCCTACTCGTAAAGCTGGTTTTGGCGAGACGATAACGGGTTCAGGAAAAGCTATGGTCGATACGACAGAAGCTATCTTTTTGGGCTTTAAACAATTGATCAATAAATTCAATATGGATGATATTGGAGGTCCGGTTCGTACGTTTGAGGTAACCGGTCAAATTGCTCAACAAGGTATTCAGTATCTTACATACTGGGCCGCTATTTTGAGTCTATATCTGGGGATATTTAACCTCTTGCCGATTCCGGCACTCGATGGAAGCCGTCTGGCATTCCTAGGTGTAGAGGCACTGCGTGGCAAACCTGTGGATCCGGGTCATGAAGGCATGGTTCACTTTGTAGGTTTTGCACTGCTATTTTTATTAATGATTGCTGTTACGTATAATGATATTTTACGTTTGATCAGCGGCTAATTTTCTTCGGGAGGCATTCCATTACATGGCAAAAGATAAACAATTCGTTACGGAAATCACGCCGCAAAGCGAGGATTTCTCACGCTGGTATATTGATGTTATTAAAAAAGGAGACTTGATGGATTACTCTCCTGTTCGTGGCTGTATTGTATTTAAGCCAGAAGGCTATGAAATATGGGAGCATATTCAGGAGGAAATGAACCGTCGCCTCAAGGAAACTGGGCATCGAAACGCTTATTTTCCAGTGTTCATTCCAGAGAGTTTCTTTCAGAAGGAAAAGGATCACATTGAAGGCTTTAATCCAGAGCTGCCATGGGTAACAGAAGCGGGTGGTGACGTACTTGAGGAACGTCTCGCAGTTCGTCCTACTTCAGAGACCATGTTCGGCCACATGTACTCCAAATGGATTCAATCTTATCGTGACCTTCCTGTACTTATCAATCAATGGGCGAACGTGGTTCGTTGGGAGAAACGTACATTGCCATTTATCCGCACTACTGAGTTTCTTTGGCAAGAAGGGCATACCGCGCATGAGAATGAAGCGGAAGCTCGTGAAGAAACTATGCGGATGCTGGATAACTACCGTGATTTTGTCGAGACCTATCTTGCCATTCCGGTTATTACCGGACAAAAGACACCTTCCGAGCGTTTTGCCGGTGCGGTAGATACGTATTCTATTGAAGCGATGATGAAGGATGGACGCGCTGTTCAGGCTGCTACTTCACATTACCTTGGCACCAAGTTTGCCACAGCTTTTGAGATTCAATATTTAAGCCGTGACAATAATTTGGAGTATGTACACACTACTTCATGGGGCTCAACCACTCGCTTGATTGGCTCCTTGATTATGGTACATGGAGATGACCGCGGTCTTGTTCTGCCGCCTAAGGTAGCTCCAACGCAAGTTATTATGATTCCTATCGGACCTCCTAAGACCCGCGAAGCTGTGATTGGGCGGACGGACGAGCTGTTTAAGGAATTGAAGAATGCTGGCGTTCGTATACGTGTAGATGATCGTTCAGATGTTACCCCAGGCTGGAAGTTTAATGAATATGAAATGCGTGGAGTGCCAGTACGTTTGGAGCTTGGACCACGCGATATGGAGAATGGCGTCTGCGTTCTCGTCTCACGTGTCACTGGTGAGAAGAAGGTTATTCAACAGGAAAACCTCGTAGAAGAGGTTCAAACAATGCTTGAACAGGTTCACAATGAAATGTTCGAACGTGCGCTGAAATTCCGTGAGGACCATTTCTATTCTGTAGATTCCTTGGAGGAAATGAAAGCTTCGATGGACGAAAAACGTGGATTTGCTCTAGCGGGATGGTGTGGTTCCGAAGAATGCGAGTCCAAAGTTAAGGAAGAGACAGGTGCGGGTAGCCGCAATATTCCTTTTGATCCAGCGGAGACTAAGCAAGTCTGCATATGCTGTGGCCAACCAGCCAAGCATACTGTGGTTTTTGCAAAGGCATATTAATCTTTAGGCACCGATCAACAGTCTTGTAGTATTTTAATTTAGCTTCTGGCGAGAGGAGTCGGCGGGCCGTAAGAACCCAATGCTTTTTGAACCCAGAAGCTTTTTAAAATATAAGAATTTATAGGTTTTCGCTATAAATTCTTATATTTTTACGAGAAACAGTTGTCGTCTTTAAAAGTCGACTACATCGTTTCTTCTTATCATATTGTACTTTCACTGTATATCATGGATAGTTTTAACTGGGTTATTAAAGGTGGGAGGAAAGCATGGAACAAAACCAGGAGAGAAGAAAAAGGTTCGAGCTCTTGATGAAGCAGGGTGAAATTCCACCTGCAATCATGGACCCCTACTTTTTGGATGGGTATATAGAACGTGTTGAGATCAGTCGTGGCAACCGGGACTGGCAAATCGTTATAGCGAAAGATAGTCTGGTTCCAGCACAGGTATATCGGACATTTTGCCTTAGAATGCGTGAGAAGCTACAGCATATAGCTAAAGTAAGCTTTTTGTTCATATATGATGAGAAGGTTAGCAGAGCGGAGCTTGTCCAGGAATATTGGGGACTGTTTCTGGAGTGGGTACATCGGGAGATTCCATCGGTAAACGGCTGGCTGACCCGCTCCTCACAGGAGCTTAAAGAGGATACTTTAATGTTAACGATGAGTGATTCCACTTCGATGGAGTTAGCTCGCAAAAAAAGCATCGATGGAGCAATTATTAAATTTTATGATAAGTATTTCGGTCTCTCCTTAAAGGTTAAATTACTAATGGCGGAGAACGAAAATAATAATGTTGAAGCATTCGAAGAATTTCAGCAAAAGCTTCAGCAAGAACAACGCGAGATCGTTGAGCAGATGATGACTGCTGTGGAAACAGAAGCTCCTGCTGATGATAGCGATCCTAATGAAGTAATTAAGCTTCAAGTGGGGTATGAAATTAAGGAACAGGCCGTGCCGATTCTTGAAATTCAAGATGAAGAGAAGAAAATTACAATTCAGGGTACCATTTTTGGTCTGGATCGTAAGGAGCTTCGCAATGGCAGTACCTTGTTCACTTTCAGTCTGACCGATTTTACGGATTCTCTACAAATGAAGATGTTCGCGAAGACTAAAGATGATCTGAAGGTTATGAGTCAGCTAGCTAATGGCAAATGGGTAAGAGCACGCGGGAAAGTAGAATATGACCGTTTTATGCAGATTCCTGAGCTCGTGATGATCCCTTCGGATTTAACGGAAGTTAAGGCACCGCCTGCGCGTAAAGATACAGCTCCTAAGAAACGGGTGGAATTCCACCTTCACACTACGATGAGTACGATGGATGCGGTCACTCCGATCACTACCTATGTCAAAACAGCTGCCCAGTGGGGGCATCCTGCGATTGCGATTTCTGATCATGGCGGCGTTCAGGCTTTTCCTGATGCAAACCATGCAGCTCATAAGCATAAGATAAAAATGATTTATGGCGTGGAAGCTAATGTTGTAAATGACTCTGTGAATATTGTCGAGAACGCTCAGCCTTTGGACTTGAAGACAGCTACCTATGTAGTGTTTGATATAGAAACCACGGGTTTATCGATTACCCGCAATAATATTACGGAGCTGGCGGCCATTAAAATGTGCGAAGGCAAAGAAGTAGACCGTTATTCTACTTTTGTTAATCCGCATGAGAAAATCCCTTATCATATTCAGCAATTGACCAATATTACGGATGAAATGGTTAAGGATGCTCCTGATCTTGAGCCAGTACTGCGTAAGTTTGTTGAATTTGTGGGTGATAGTATCCTTGTAGCTCATAACGCCAGATTTGATATGGGTTTTATTCAGGCCTCGTTACGTAAAATAGGTGAACCTGTGCTTCCGAATCCATCTCTTGATACGCTTGAGCTCGCGCGGTTACTATATCCAAGCATGAAGAATCACAGGCTGAACACATTAGCCGATAAATATAAAGTTCTTCTGGAAAGCCATCACCGTGCGATTGATGATACCATAGCACTCGGCGGTATATTAACAGGATTGCTCGCAGATGCTGAAAAGATGAAGGGCATGACCCGCCTTGATCGACTAAACGATTATGTGGGTAATGATCTTTCGAACACACGACCGTTCCACTGTAATATTTATGCACTAAATCAAATAGGGAAAAAAAATCTCTATAAGCTCATTTCCATGTCACATACGGAATATTTCAAACGTGTACCTTGTATTCCGAAATCCAAGCTGGAAGAGCATAGAGATGGACTGCTCGTGATTTCGGGTTGTGAACGTGGAGAGTTTTTTGAAGCAGTACTCAACAAAACGACTGAGGAAGCCATGGAGGTTGCTCATTTTTATGATGTGCTGGAGATTCAGCCATTGACCATGTACATGCACTTGGTGGACAAGGGCTTTGTAGCAGGCCCTGATGAGCTTCGCGATGTAGTCCGGAAGGTTTGCGAAATAGGGGAACAGTTGAATAAACCTGTTATCGCAACGGGGAATGTACATTATCTTGAACCCCGGGACAAGCTGTATCGTGATATTACGATTAATGGGATCACGGGCTTTAGTCCGCTTAAAGACCAACGCAAACCGGATGCACACTTCCGCACAACAGATGAAATGCTGTCTGAATTCGAATTTCTTGGTGCTGAAAAAGCGATGGAAGTCGTTGTCACAAATACAGTTGAGCTGGCGGAGCGTTTTGAAGAACTGGAGCTATTTCCAGATAAGCTATTTACACCAATTATTGACGGGGCGGACGAAGAAATTCGCGAGACCTGCTACAATACTGCCAAATCCATTTACGGTGAAGAGCTGCCTGAGGTAGTTATTGCCCGTTTGGAGAAAGAGCTTGCACCGATTATTAAATACGGGTTCTCTGCCAACTATTTGATTTCTGAACGTCTCGTTAAAAAGTCAAATCAGGATGGGTATCTCGTAGGCTCGCGGGGTTCCGTAGGTTCTTCTGTAGTAGCTACATTTCTAGGAATTTCAGAAGTTAATCCTTTGCCTGCGCATTATATTTGCCTAAACCCCGAGTGTCGCCATAATGAATGGTTCCTGGACGGTAGTGTGCGGAGCGGATTCGATTTACCAGATAAAGTCTGCCCGGATTGCGGTCAGAAGCTCAAAGGTGAAGGCCAGGATATTCCGTTCGAGACCTTCCTTGGATTTAAAGGGGATAAAGTCCCCGATATCGACTTGAACTTCTCAGGGGAATATCAGCCGAATGCACATAACTTTACCAAAGAAATGTTTGGTGAGAAAAATGTATTCCGTGCCGGAACGATTGGTACCGTAGCTGAGAAGACAGCCTTCGGATTTGCAAAAAAATACGAAGAACTTCACCAGAAACGTTGGCGTGGAGCTGAAGTTGGCCGTCTGGCGGCTGGCTGTACAGGCGTTAAACGTAGTACGGGACAGCATCCGGGTGGTATAGTCGTTGTTCCAGACTATATGGAGGTAGAAGATATTACGCCAGTACAATTCCCGGCGGATGATGTCAATGCTGAATGGAAGACCACACACTTTGATTATCACGCTTTTGACGCGAATTTGCTGAAGCTTGATATTCTGGGTCATGATGATCCGACGATGATGCGGATGCTTCAGGATTTGACAGGTGTTGATCCAACTTCTATCCCGATGAATGATCCGAAAGTAATGAGCATGTTTAACTCTACAGATGCACTTGGAGTAAGACCTGACGAAATCAGATCACCGGTTGCGACCTATGGTGTGCCCGAAATGGGTACCAAGTTCGTACGTCAAATGCTTATTGAGTCGAAGCCGTCCAGCTTTGCTGACTTACTGCAAATATCAGGTTTGTCTCATGGTACTGGAGTTTGGCTTGGTAACGCTCAAGAGCTTATAAAGAATAACACTTGTAACATTAAGACCGTTATCGGTTGCCGTGATGACATCATGCTCTTCTTAATTTATAAAGCGGGAATGGATGCGAGCTTGGCCTTTAAAATTACCGAGAGTGTTCGTAAAGGTAAAGGTTTGTCTGACGAATGGATCGAGGAAATGAAAAAGTGCAAGGTCCCACAATGGTATATTGATTCTTGTCTAAAGATTCAATACATGTTCCCGAAGGCGCATGCTGCTGCATACGTAATTTCTGCAGTACGTACCGCCTACTTCAAGCTGTATCATCCTATTGAATATTATGCGACTTATTTCTCTGTACGTGCAGCAGATTTTGATATTGAATTGTGCTGTAAGGGGTATGAAGCCATCAGCCGTCAGATCGTAGAGATTGAGCAAAAAGGATTTCAAGCTTTGCCTAAGGAAAAGGCTATGTTGCCTGTCCTTGAGATGGCTTTGGAGATGACGGCACGTGGGTTTACATTCAAAAACATTGATCTTTACCGCTCAGAAGCGAATAAGTTTATTGTTGATGACAAGAGTTTGATTCCTCCGTTTTCTGCTTTAGCGGGAATTGGTGAGAATGCTGCTATCAACATAGCTGCTGCGAAAGATGCTGGCGAGTTCCTGTCTATTGAAGATTTCCAGCAGAAATCAAAGGCAAGTAAGACGGTTATTGAGCTGCTGACCGGCATGGGCTGCTTCCGCGGCTTACCGGAAAGCAATCAACTTTCCCTATTTTAAAGGCTTTAACAACACTTATTTCATGGCTAGAAAAGAGTGCTCTAAAGGGGGAGTCAAGGGCTAGCACTTGTCAGTCCAGTTTCCCTATGGTATAATTTCTTTGGTAATAATGAGATAAGTCCGTTGTGTAAAGAGTGGGGAAACCCACTCTTTATCTTTGGTATATAGCAAAAGACAAGTTCGTGGAGGTAATTTTCTTTTGAGCACACCCAAATCTAAAATTAAACAAACGGTAGAGCAGATGCTCGGGCCCTATCTCGACGACAATGGTTTCGAACTGGTGGACGTTGAATACGTGAAGGAAGGCTCCAATTGGTTTCTGCGTATATTCGTAGATAAAGAAGGCGGCATTGATATTGATGACTGCGGGATCATTAGCGAATATTTCAGTCAGAAGTTAGATGAGAATGATCCTATTCCTGAGGCATATTTCCTTGAGGTTTCCTCGCCGGGAGCAGAGCGTCCTCTCAAAAAAGCTGCGGATGTAGCTAAAGCGGTAGGTAAGGACGTGTATGTGACTGTTTATGAGCCGATTCAAGGACTCAAAGAATTTGAAGGTCGTTTGCTCTCGTTCGAGAACGAGGAACTGCTCATCTCCGCGGGCAAAAAAGAACATGTAGTACCGTACGCCAAGGTCGCAAGTGCGAGATTGGCCATTATTTTTTAACGTCTTGAAAGGGGGGCCGGAAATTCATGAGTATGGAGTTTATTGAAGCAATGAATGAGCTGGAGAGGGAGAGAGGCATCAGTAAAGATGTGCTGTTTGAAGCGATTGAAGCGGCGCTGATCTCTAGTTATAAACGTAATTTCAATGCAGCACAGAACGTGCGTGTTGACATGAATCGCAATACAGGTGTCATTAAAGTGTTTGCCCGCAAGTTAATTGTTGAGGAGGTCCTGGATACAAGGACTGAAATCTCATTGCCGGCAGCCAGAGAAATTAACCCGCATTTCCAGCTGGAAGATATCGCTGAGCTTGAAGTGACACCGCGTGATTTTGGACGTATTGCCGCACAGACTGCTAAGCAGGTTGTAACTCAACGAATTCGCGAGGCAGAGCGTGGACTTATCTATAATGCTTTTATCGACAAAGAAGATGATATCGTTACTGGACTAGTTCAACGTCAAGATATGCGGAACATTTACATTGATCTTGGTAAAATCGAAGCGGTTCTTCCGCTTAGCGAATTGATGCCAGGTGAAAAGTTCAAACAAAGCGAACGCATCAAGGCTTATATCACAAAAGTTGAGAATACAACAAAAGGTCCGCAGATTATGCTCTCCCGCAGTCATCCTGGATTACTGAAGCGTCTGTTCGAGCTTGAAGTTCCTGAAATATTTGATGGTGTAGTTGAGATTCGTTCTGTAGCCCGTGAAGCTGGCTTCCGCTCGAAGATTGCTGTGTATTCCCGCAATCCAGAAGTAGATCCCGTTGGTTCTTGCGTAGGTCCAAGAGGCACACGCGTTCAGACCATCGTTACTGAGCTTCGCGGTGAGAAGATCGATATCGTCCGTTATTCTGATCTGGTGCAGGAATATGTTGCGAATGCACTTAGCCCTTCAAAGGTTCTTGAAGTTCAAGTCTTTGAAGCGGAGAAGATGGCGAGAGTTATCGTTCCTGATTATCAATTGTCACTGGCTATCGGTATTAAAGGGCAAAATGCACGTCTTGCCGCTAAACTTACCGGCTGGAAGATTGATATCAAGAGTGAAACTCAAGCGGAGCAGGAATACGGCAGACCGAAATCTTCTATTGATGAAATGCATCAGGATTCCGTCTCCATAGATTAATTAACCTGCTTGACGGGAGGCGTTTGTTATGAAACAAAAAAAGGTGCCGCTGCGTAAATGCGTTGCTACCCAAGAGATGATGCCTAAAAAAGAGCTGATTCGTGTGGTAAGAACGCCTGAAGGTGAAGTGCTGATTGATCTGACGGGCAAGAAGTCAGGCCGTGGTGCTTACATATGCGGCAAGCTTGAATGCTTTCAGCTGGCACAAAAGAACAAAGCACTTGACCGTGCATTGAAATGTCAAGTGAGTCCTGAAATCTACGCCCAGCTAGCCCGGGAGTTTACTTCCGTGGAAGAGCAGTTTCTAGCAGCAAAGGATAGTGAGGATAATGAGTAAGGCGCTTTCTTATTTAGGGCTTGCCATGAGAGCAGGCAAGATAGTCACCGGTGACGAGGCTGTACTCAAAGCTGTACGGTCTTCAGAGGCGAAGCTGGTCGTTCTGGCAGGTGACGCTTCAGATAATACCCAAAAAAAGTTCCGTGATAAATGCGGAACTTACGATATTCCACTAGTAATCGCATTTCACCGGGATGAACTCGGTGCAAGTATTGGTAAAGACCAGCGTGTAGTACTGGCCATTACGGATAAAGGATTCGCGGAAATGATCTCCAAGCAACTCGGAGATACTGTCGGAGGTGGATTTATTGACTAAAGAAGAGAACAAAGATAAATTGCGCGTGTACGAATACGCCAAGTCACTAAACATGAGCAGTAAAGAAATTATTACTATTCTGAAGCGTTTGAATGTCCCTGTGAATAATCATATGAGTGTCATGGAGAATGGATCCGTGAACAAAGTTGAACAGTTCTTTAAGGATATCAAATCAAACGCTGCAGCCAAGCGGGATACCGGCACCAGCAGCCGGCCGGTAACAACCGGTGCGGTAACAGCCGAACCTCAAAGTGCTCAGAATGCCAACAAAAATCAACAGGAAAAGCAGGTAGGTATGAACAGTAACCAAAACAACAACCAATCGACGACGTCCCCAAGGCCCCAAAGCGGACAAGATTCCCGCAGAACACAAACAGGTTCAACGCAGAATGCACGTCCGCAACAAAGCGGTGCTCCACGTACTAACAGTACTAGCAGTACTAGCAGCAGCCGCCCGCAAGGCAGCACTACTAGCGGCAATCGCCCACAAGGTAGCAATACCGGTGGCAGCCGCCCGCAAAGCAGTAATACTGGCGGCAACCGTCCACAAGGTAGCAATACTGGTGGCAGCCGTCCGCAAGGCAGCAATACTGGTGGTAGCCGCCCACAAGGCAGCAACACTGGTGGAAGCCGTCCACAAGGCAGCAACACAAGTGGCAGCCGTCCGCAAGGACAAAGCAGTGCACCACGCACTGACAGCCGTCCACAAGGTCAATCTGGCACAGGCGGAGGTTTCACACGCGGTGATGACAGAGGTCCTAAAAAGAACACAACTGGTGGCAGACCGAATAATAATCAAAGACGTTTCGATGATGGTAAAGGTGGTAACTACCGCGGTCGTGGTGGTAAGAATGGCCGTGGCAAGAACCAGCCAATGGTACACCGCGAGAAGATCGATAACACACCTAAGAAAATCATCGTTCGTGGCAGCATGACCGTTGGTGAAACAGCGAAATTGCTTCACAAGGATGCTTCTGAAGTAATCAAAAAGCTGATTTCGATGGGTGTTATGGCTACCATCAACCAAGAACTTGATATCGACACCATTTTGCTACTCGCTGCTGAATTTGGCGTAGAAGTAGAAGTGAAGATTCCTGTTGACGAGGACAGCTTCGAAACAGTGGAAGAGAATGACAATGAAGAGGATCTTCAGACTCGTCCTCCAGTAGTTACTATTATGGGTCACGTTGACCATGGTAAAACTACACTACTTGATGCTATTCGTTCGACCAATGTGACGCTAGGCGAAGCCGGCGGAATCACTCAGCACATCGGTGCTTATCAAGTCGAAATCAACCAAAAGAAAATCACGTTCCTTGATACACCTGGTCACGAAGCATTTACTGCTATGCGTGCTCGTGGTGCACAGGTTACGGATATGACAATTATCGTAGTAGCTGCTGATGACGGTGTTATGCCTCAGACCGTTGAAGCTATTGCACACGCTAAGGCTGCTGGACTTCCGATTATTGTCGCTGTTAATAAAATCGACAAACCGGGTGCAGATCCTGATAAGGTGAAGCAAGAGCTTACAAGTTATGAACTTGTTCCTGAAGAGTGGGGTGGAGATACCATCTTCGTTAACCTCTCTGCGAAACAACGTATTAACTTGGAAGAACTGCTGGAAATGATCCTGCTCGTAGCTGAAGTTAATGAGTACAAAGCGAACCCTGACAAACGGGCACGCGGTACTGTTATAGAAGCTGAGCTTGATAAATCCCGTGGACCAGTTGCTCGTATACTCGTTCAGAACGGTACATTGAAAGTCGGCGATGCCTTTGTAGCAGGTAACTGCTTCGGACGTGTACGTGCGATGGTTAATGATAAAGGTCGTAAGATCAAAGAAGCTGGACCATCTACTCCAGTAGAAATTACTGGTTTGACTGAGGTGCCACAAGCTGGCGATCCGTTTATGGCTTTTGAAGACGAGCGTAAAGCGCGTGCGATTGCTGATAGACGTTCTACTTCCCAACGTCAATCTGAGCTGAATACGAACACTCGTGTAACTTTGGATGATCTGTTCCAGCACATTAAAGATGGCGAGATCAAAGACCTTAACGTGATTATCAAAGCTGACGTACAAGGTTCAGTCGAGGCGCTTAAAGGATCCTTGGCTAAGATCGAAGTGGAAGGCGTGCGCGTGAAGATCATTCACAGCGGTGCTGGTGCGATTACTGAATCCGATATTACGCTTGCAGCAGCATCGAATGCTATCGTTATCGGCTTTAACGTTCGTCCAGACGCACAGACCAAAGCAGCTGCTGAGCAAGAAAAAGTAGATGTTCGTCTGCACAACATTATCTACAACGTAATTGAAGAAATCGAAAGTGCCATGAAAGGTATGCTCGATCCTATCTATAAAGAGAATGTTATCGGTCACGCCGAAGTTCGCAGCGTGTTCAAAATCAGCAAAGTGGGTACCATTGCAGGATGTATGGTTACTTCCGGTAAAATTACCCGTAATGCTGAAATGCGCTTGATCCGTAGCGGAATCGTAGTGTTCACAGGTAAGGTTGATACTTTGAAACGTTTCAAAGATGATGCCAAAGAAGTGGCGCAAGGTTATGAATGTGGCATAACTTTGGAACGCTATAATGACGTCCAAGAGGGCGACATTATCGAAGCGTTTCTTATGGAAACTGTAGAGCGCTAAGCGAAGAGGTGAATATAGATGTCTAAAATTAGAGCAGGACGAGTGGGCGAGCAGATCAAGAAAGAGCTTAGTCAACTTATCCAAAGCGGTCTGAAAGACCCTCGAATCGGTTTTGTAACTGTAACTGGCGTAGACGTGACTAACGATCTATCGCAAGCCAAGGTATACCTAAGCGTGTTCGGGGATGAAGAGCAGAAGTCAGACTCGCTTAAAGCGATTGAGAAAGCCAATGGTTTTCTTCGCTCAGAGCTTGGCAAGGCCATTCGCCTTCGGCATACACCGGAGCTGATCTTCAAGTTCGACGAATCTGTCGCTTATGGCAGTCATATTGAGAAGCTTCTTGGAGAGCTTCATAAGAACGATTAGAAATAAGTGATTAAAGTGGGGTTCAAAATAGCGTTATGCTATTTTGAACAACCTTTAAAAAGGAGACGGCGAATGCAGAGCTATGAACAAAGTCTCCAGCAGACCCGTGAGTTTCTGCTGGAACACGACGATTACCTTGTAGTGTCGCATGTTCAGCCGGACGGAGATGCAGTCAGCTCCACCCTTGCGGTGGGCTGGCTTCTCTCATGTCTGGGCAAAAAATACACTATGCTGAATGAAGGACCAATCCCGAAGCGAATGGAATACCTATGGCATTCGGATGAAATCATCAATATGGCCTCTAGTGAACCGCCCCGTCAATACAGCAACGTCATCTGTGTGGATTGTGCGGATTTTCAGCGAGTAGGGCTGACAAATCGCTATTTTGCGAATGAGGCTCTTATCCTGAACATTGATCACCATCCAACAAATAACGGTTATGGATTCGTTAATTTAATCAAACCGGATGCAGCTGCGACAGCGGAAATTTTGTTCGACCTGCTGAAGACATTCGAGATCGAATGGGATATTGATATCGCCACAGCTATATATACGGGTCTGTTAACAGATACCGGTGGTTTTCGTTATACCAACACATCACCAAAAGTAATGGCAGCTGTATCTGAGCTATTATCCCTTGGGGTTAACGGTCCTGAACTCGCTGAGACATTGCTTGAAGAAATGACGCTGCCACAGGTTAAAATATTAAATAAAGCCTTAAATACGCTGGAATTATCTCCTGAAGGAGATATTGCCTGGCTATATGTTACACCCGAGCATATGATCGAATGTGCTGCTGCTAATGAAGATTTGGAAGGAATCGTAAACTACCCTCGTAATATTCGGGGCGTGGAAGTAGGCATTCTTTTTAAAGTTATTCACGAACATGCGGTCAAGGTTAGCCTGCGTTCTGCCGGTAAAGTTGACGTGGCTGCATTGGCGCAAACGTTTGGAGGCGGCGGTCATACCCGTGCTGCAGGTGCGCGTATAGAAGCTACGCTTGAAGAGGCAATAGCTCAGGTGCTTGAGGAGGTAAGACGTCATTTATGAGTGAATTAGAAGGTGTTCTGGCGGTTTATAAACCGGCAGGCTTCACTTCACATGATGTTGTAGCCAAGGCACGTCGGATTCTCGGCATGAAACGAATTGGTCATACGGGGACACTAGATCCCCAAGTGACTGGTGTATTGCCGCTTTGTCTGGGACGTGCGACTCGCGTTGTGGAGTATATTCAGGAGCTGCCCAAAGAATATGTGGCAACACTGAGACTGGGGATGTCCAGTGATACTGAAGACTTAACTGGAACCATTACGGAAACTGTTGATGAGGTTCATGTAACTGAGGAAGAGATTCTTGCAGTGCTTGCCTCTTTCAAAGGCGTAATTTCTCAGGTTCCTCCCATGTACTCTGCGGTGAAAGTTGACGGCAAACGTCTTTATGAATTGGCTAGAGAAGGCAAAACCGTTGAACGGAAAAGTCGCGAAGTAGAGATTTATGAAATCGAAATGACGGATATGACTTGGGAAGGTAATCATCCCGACATCACTTTCCGGGTATTATGCTCCAAAGGCACGTATATTCGTACACTTTGTGTAGATATCGGTCGTGCGCTTGGACTGCCGGGTGTAATGGTGAAGCTGGAGAGAACAATGTCGGCAGGAATTTCTGCCAGCCATTGTTTATCCCTTGAGGATATTGCCGCGCACAAGGAAGCCGGAACATTGGAAGATCATTTAATCGCTGCTGATGAGGCAATTTCGCATTTGCCTAAGCATACCGTTATGGATGAGAAGAAGAAGGCAGCACTGCAGGGTCAACGTTTGTCTTCGCGGTTCATTGCTCCAGAAGTGAAGACAACAGGTCAAATTCGGCTATACGATCTTCAGGGATTGTTTCTTGGCATTTATGAGCTGGAAGAGACAGGTGCTATTGCCCCAGTAAAGGTGTTTGCACAAGCTTAAATCAATTTTACCAAGTGAATTGTAGGTGAGAAACAGCGTGAGAACCGTAACGTTAACCTATCCGATGTCGCCGGAGACTGCTGCCGAATGGGCACAACCTCAAGTGGCTGCTCTAGGGCAGTTTGACGGCCTGCATCGTGGACATGCCAGCGTCATTACATCCGCTGTAGCCTTAGCCCGTAAACAAGGTGTGCCGGCTGCAGTCCTTACATTTCATCCTCATCCCAAAGATGTTATGGGTAAGGGAGATTATGAAGGGTACTTGACGCCACCCTTTGAAAAGCAAGAGATTCTTGCCAGCATGGGTGTCGATATCCTGTATGTTGTTGAATTTAATGAGCAGCTTTCCCGGGTTAGTCCACAGAATTTTGTCTCTGTTATGCTTTTGCCGCTACATATTGTAACTGCAGTTGTTGGCTTTGACTTTCGCTTTGGCTACCAAGGTGAAGGCGATGTTGAGATGCTTCGCAAACTGGGTGAAGGTGTTATGAATGTGGAAGTTGCTCCTCCTTTTCTGCTTGAAGGTGAAAAGGTTAGCAGCTCCGGCATTCGTAAAAGTCTCCAAAATGGAGATCTGGGGCTGGCAAACTCCTGGTTCGGACGTTGCTATCATCTGCGTGGTGAAGTGGGGCATGGTGAGAAGAGAGGCCGCACAATTGGTTTTCCAACTGCCAATTTGAAGCTCAGTGATCATTTTGTCATCCCGACCAAAGGTGTATATGCGGTCCGAGTCTTTTATAAGGATAAAGTTCTGTACGGGGTTATGAATGTGGGTGTTAAACCAACCTTTCATGAGGGTGTGTTAACTCCGAGCTTTGAGGTTCATCTTTTTGACTTCGAGGGTGACCTGTATGATCAAGAGCTTAAGGTAGAATTGGTATCTTACATTCGTCCAGAACGGAAGTTTGACTCCATTGGAGCATTGATTACTCAGATTGGCGAGGATGCAGAAACCGCGAAGAAGATTCTGGAGTATAATTTATAGTCATCCCGGACAAGCCGTTTACTTTTGTTAATGGAGATGCTATACTAAGTAACGTTGCTGGCTTACAGCATCATAACCTTAGCTTGGTTGCACGTTCTCACCGACGGTGACGAGGCTAGTGGCGATTATATTGAAGGAGGTGAACAGGATGGCATTAACTCAAGAACGTAAACATCAATTGATCGACGAGCACAAAACTCACGAATCCGATACTGGATCCCCTGAGGTGCAAGTTGCTATCCTAACGGAGAACATCGTTAATTTGACTGACCACTTGCGTACGCACAAGAAAGATCATCACTCCCGTCGTGGATTGTTGAAAATGGTTGGACAACGTCGTAAACTTCTGGCGTATTTGAAAAACAAAGACATCAGACGTTACAGCGCCCTGATCGAAAGACTGGGATTGCGTCGTTAATTTTCCATAAGATTACTCTTAAAGCAGCCTGGTTGTATACCGTATGTCCTTCTCGGAGCGACAGCGGGACAGCTGGGTTGCTTTTTGAAAATTTAGGGAAAACTTAATATTAGGATCGATGAGATTATTCGCAAAAACGGCGGCTTTACTTTTCAGTAAGGCCCAGCCGTTTCTTCTTATATGCATACAGAATAGGCAACCTCCTTTTGGGACAAGCCTTTCCAAATCATTTAGATCGATATGTGAACCTGCTATTTTAGACTGCGGGTCTACTACTATTCAAGGAGGTATTTATGGAAAAACGTGTAGAAATGCAGCTGGGTGGAAGACGCCTTGTGCTGGAAACGGGCCGCCTGGCTAAACAAGCAAATGCAGCTGTTATGGTGCGTTACGGGGATACTTCGGTATTATGTACCGTTACGGCTTCGAAAGAGCCTAAGGATCTGGATTTTTTCCCGCTTACAGTTAACTATGAGGAAAGATTATATGCGGTAGGTAAAATTCCTGGCGGATTTATTAAACGGGAAGGTAGACCGAGTGAGAAAGCGATTCTGTCAAGCCGTTTGACAGACCGTCCAATCAGACCACTGTTCCCTGAAGGATTTCGTAACGATGTTCAGGTATTGAACATGGTAATGAGTGTGGATCAGGACTGCGCACCAGATATTGCTGCTATGATCGGTACTTCAGCTGCACTTAGTATTTCCGATGTGCCTTTTGATGGACCAATCGGCGGCGTTGCTGTAGGTCGGATTAATGGAGAGTTTGTGATCAATCCGGATATGTCTCAGCAAGCAATCAGTGATGTTTATGTAGTGGTTGCTGGAACGAAGGATGCAATCATGATGGTTGAAGCAGAAGCGAACGAAGTGACGGAAGATGTGATGCTCGAAGCGATTATGTTCGGTCATGATGAAATCCGCAAGATCGTTGCAACCATTGAAGAACTGGTTAAAGTGGCTGGTAAAGAAAAAATGGCTGTGAAGCTGCATACAGTGAATGCTGACGTGAATACTGAGGTCCGTGCATTTGCTGAGGCTCGTCTGGTGGAAGCCGTTAAAATAGCTGAAAAACATGCGCGTCAGGAAGCGATTGATGTCGTTAATGATGAAGCGGTTGCGTATTTCGTAGAGAAGTACATAGAAGCACCGGAGCTTCTGAAAGATGTTAAAGAAGTCCTACATGATATCGTGAAGGATGAAGTAAGACGTCTAATCACACATGATAAGGTTCGTCCAGATGGACGTAAACTTGATGAAATCCGTCCGATTGAATGTGATACAAGTCTGTTACCGCGTACACACGGTTCCGGTCTGTTTACACGTGGACAAACACAAATCCTTAGCGTTTGTACTCTTGGGGCACTAGGTGATGTGCAAATTCTTGACGGAATCGATCCTACTGAAACGAAACGTTTCATGCACCATTACAACTTCCCGCCGTTCAGCGTAGGGGAAGCTCGTCCGCTTAGAGCACCAGGACGCCGTGAAATCGGTCATGGAGCACTTGGAGAACGTGCATTATCCAAGGTTATTCCTAGTGAAACTGAATTCCCGTACACGATTCGTCTAGTATCAGAAGCGATTGAATCTAACGGTTCTACTTCCCAGGCAAGTATCTGTGCCAGCATTCTGGCTATGATGGACGCTGGTGTGCCAATCAAAGCACCTGTAGCCGGAGTAGCAATGGGTCTGATCAAAGACGGAGAGCATGTCTCCATCCTGACGGATATTCAAGGTATGGAAGATCATCTCGGAGATATGGACTTCAAGGTAGCTGGTACAGCAGAAGGTGTTACAGCTATTCAAATGGACATTAAGATTGCCGGTATCGACCGCAAAATTCTTCAGGATGCACTTCAGCAGGCTAAAGAAGGCCGTCTGTTCATCTTGGACAAAATGAATGAAGCGATCTCTGCGCCAAGACCTAATCTGTCCAAATATGCTCCAAAAATCATTATTATCAACATCAATCCGGACAAAATCCGTGATGTTATCGGTGCTGGTGGTAAGATTATCAATAAAATTATTGAAGAAACCGGCGTAAAAATCGACATCGAACAAGATGGCCGTGTCTTTATCGGTTCTTCAGATGAAGAAATGATCCAAAAGGCGCGTTCGATTATCGAAGGACTTGTGCGTGAAGTACAAGTTGGAGAAATCTATGTGGGTACAGTTAGACGTATTGAGAAATTTGGAGCATTTGTTGAACTAATTCCGGGTAAAGACGGATTGGTACACATTTCCCAATTGTCTACTGAGCGCGTAGCTAAGGTTGAAGATGTTGTAGCTGTCGGGGATACAATTACCGTTAAAGTTACCGAAATCGACCAACAAGGCCGGGTTAACCTGTCGCGTAAAGCGGTATTGACTTCGGAAACTGGAGCTAAAGCTTAAGTTTCGATTGTAGAGGTACCTTTACTAAAGTACCTAATAGCATAATAAAAGGAGACAGAAGCGATTGCGTTCTGGCTCTTTTTTTATATGAAATAAAGTAAAGTGCATCACTATCACGCCTCTGGCCTCTGTTCTTATGACATAAATTCCTCTCTTGTCTCATAGATTGGGACAAAGTGTCTTTGTATTCGTGTGGAACGGACTACAAGTCGTTTCTACCGGGGAGGAAGTCGTCATGAAGACGGAAAAAGTGGCTTTAGTGGTTGCTTGTATTGCGATCGTGATAGGAATTGGCAGCACTCAGGGACCGGTAAAGGACATGCTTGCGCAATTGAAGCCGCAGGATGACCTAGCTGTGTGGAAGGATATTTCTAAGGCGGAGAACAATGATCTTCGGGCACGGATTGAGACCGCCGCAGCCAAGCTTAATGCCCCTCCAGTGAATGCTGTGGTTGATCGGGTATGGAAGGCGATTCCGGGTTATAACGGGCTTGAAATTGATGTAGAGAGTACATATCGGAATGCTCTTTTGGCACCAAAAGAACCTATAAAATTTGTGTATCGGCAGATCGAACCACAGATATCCCTGAATCAACTGGGAGCTGAACCCATATATCGTGGGAATCCGGCTAAGCCGATGGTATCGCTGATGATTAATGTGGCGTGGGGAAATGAGTACATTGTGCCAATGTTGGATGTTTTGGATGAAGAGAACGTTAAAGTTACGTTTTTTCTGGATGGGAGCTGGCTGAGTAAAAACCCGGAACTGGCTAAAGAAATGCTAAAACGCGGTCATGAGATGGAGAATCACGCTTATACCCACCCTAATATGAGTACTTTAAGTCGTGCACGAGCTACTGTAGAAATTGAGAAGACACAAAAGCTGTTAAAGGAATCGCTTGGAGTCACTAATAAATGGTTCGCTCCCCCTTCTGGTGATTTCGATCAGGAGACCGTAGAAATTGCAGGCAGTTTAGGGCTCAAAACCGTACTTTGGACCGTGGATACCGTAGATTGGCGTAATCCGTCTCCTGAATCTGTGGTTGCCAAAATCACAAGCAAAGCGGAACCGGGCACTCTAGTCCTAATGCATCCCACAGCCGCATCCTCCAAAGCTCTGAAGGCCATGATACGTGGAATCAAAGCAAAAGGGTTACAGCTAGGCACAGTTAGTCAAACACTCTCAGCAGAGCGGCTAATCCCCTCTAATGTTGAGTGAGAGATGTATTTCTGGTAGGATTATAGGCACGTGTAATTAAATTAGATAGAACATGGCTATTAGCCAGGAGGACTTGAAGTGGAAAAAATAGTGTTATCCAATGGTTTACGAGTGGTAATGGAGAAAATCCCGACCGGCCGGTCCGTTTCTTTCGGAATCTGGGTAAAGACAGGCTCTCGGAATGAACATCCTGGAAACAACGGGATATCCCATTTTGTAGAACATATGCTTTTTAAAGGTACGGATCGGTACAGTGCCAAGGATATTGCTGAGCAGTTTGACGCCATCGGCGGCAATGTAAATGCGTTTACCTCAAAAGAATATACATGTTATTATGCTAAAGTATTGGATGAGCATCTGCCCATCGCTGTAGATGTGTTAGCGGATATGTTCTTCCGTTCACGGATGGATGCTGAAGAGCTGGAGAAAGAAAAGAATGTCATCCTTGAGGAAATTTCCATGTGCGAGGACACGCCGGATGATCTTGTGCATGATTTGATGTGTGCTGCTGCCTACAAGGACCATCCGCTTGCGTATTCCATCCTTGGCTTGAAGGAACGGCTAATGGAGATGAAGCCGGATGATCTTCGGGCGTATATGAAGGAACAATACACGATTGAGAATACGGTTATAAGCGTTGCCGGCAACATCAGTGATGGATTGATTGAACTGCTGGAACAGCATTTTGGTTCTTTTGATAATCATGGTACAAGTGCGCCGCTGACTCCACCAGATTACTATGGAGAGCTCTTATTTCACCGCAAGAAAACAGAGCAGAATCACATCTGTCTTTCCTTACCAGGTGTCCGTTCTGGCGATCCCCTGCAGTATGCTATGGTGCTGATTAATAATGCCGTAGGCGGAGGGATGAGCTCCCGCATGTTCCAGGAAATTCGTGAAAAGCGCGGATTAGCTTATTCGGTGTATTCCTATCACAGCTCCCAGGCAGATTCTGGTCTGTTTACGGTCTATGCTGGAACAGCGCCCAAGCAAACAAAGGATGTCATGGAGTTAATCAAGGAAATGATGTACGAACTTGCTACCAACGGCCTCAGTGAAGATGAGCTGAGAAAAGGTAAGGAGCAGCTTAAAGGCAGCCTCATTCTTAGTCTCGAAAGCACTAGCAGCCGAATGAACCGTATCGGAAAAAATGAACTTATGCTCGGAAGACATAATACATTGGACGATATGATCGCCAAAATTCAGCTAGTGACGATGGACAATATCAACAGTGTGCTGGACCATATGTTCGCGGAGCCGCTTTCTTTAGCGATGGTAGGCTCATCAGATAAAGCTATTGCAAATGTTAGGAGAGATGATCTTGTCTTATTACGTACAAATCAATAAACTTGCTGGAAACGAGGATGTAAATCTTCCTTGTAAAATGTCGGAGCAAGCTTCCGGTTATGATCTTTATGCTGCCGTTGCGGGTGAAATTGTACTTGCACCAGGAGAGCGGGCATTAATTCCAACAGGGATTTCACTGGCTATGCCAGAGGGGCTTGAAGCGCAGATCCGTCCGCGTAGTGGACTGGCCTTGAAGCACGGGATTACCTGCTTGAATACACCTGGAACTATAGACGCTGATTACCGCGGAGAGATCAAAGTGCTCTTGATCAATCTGGGGCAGGAGCCTTTTGCTATCGCTCGCAATGAGCGGATTGCCCAAATGGTATTTCAAGCCGTTCCAGTGGTTAATTTGGTGGAAGTGGAAGAGTTGTCCGAAACTCAACGCGGAGCCGGAGGCTTTGGCCATACTGGCAAGTAAGATTGTTGTTACAATTCATTTAAAAAGCTTACGAATTCATGCCCAAGGCATGATTCGTGAGCTTTTTTTGATATGCAGAGTTAATTATCCAACAAAACTTTAATTTCTTCGATTGTTGTGCAACTAACTCCGATTCCCCCATCGAATAAACTCAGCATTTTCATTGGCGCTCTGCCACTACTCTAACCCTACCGTCAAAGTAAAGACGAAGCCCCTATCGGACCCCAGTGCTCTTATTTATAACAATGCTGCTTAATTCGGCTGTTTTCGGACCCCAGTGTCACTATTTGATCAAAAACACCTGATATCGAGCCTGTTTACATCGAATAAGAGCTCTCCAGTCCGAAACTCCTCCTAAAAGGCAAAAAATACACAAATAGTTGCATCTCGGTCCTTAACTCATCAGCCGTAACCCGTAACCCGTAACCCGTAACCCGTAACCCGTAACCCGTAACCCGTAACCCGTAACCCGTAACCCGTAACCCGTAACCCGTAACCCGTAACCCGTAACCCGTAACCCGTAACCCGTAACCCGTAACCCGTAACCCGTAACCCGTAACCCGTAACCCGTAACCCGTAACCCGTAACCCATTAGTTCATCATCAGCCATGCGTGCCGGGGATTTCATTTCCGCTCTTCACCCATTAACTATGCCCAGCATAAGATGCTTTATAGTCGATAGTGTATGTTGAAAGGAGCGTCATCCCTATGCTTACTGGCGTCAGGATCGTGTTCCTGGGCGGGGACGCGAGACAGCTTGAAGTGATTCGGAAATGTGTGGAATTGGATGCGACGGTAAGCGCTGCCGGGTTCGATAAGTGGGAGACCCCTAGCCCAGGGGTGAGCCTGGAACAATTGACGGTAGAGCTGCTGAGTAATGCAGATGTATTAGTGTTGCCTACGGTAGGCTGTGATGATGAAGGAAATATTAGTGCTCTATTTTCTTCTGAGCGTTTAACGATTCTGGAGGAGCATTTCACTGCGCTGCCATCCGATTGTTTAGTGTATACCGGTATGGCTAAAAGTTACTTGCGCGGGATGTGTACCAAGCACTCACTGAAGTTAATCGAACTGCTTAATCGTGATGATGTGGCTATTTACAACTCTATCCCGACAGCGGAGGGAGCGCTGGTAATGGCCATTCAGAACACGGATTTTACAATTCACAGCTCGAAGTCAATGGTGCTGGGTTTAGGTAGAACTGGATTTACAATGGCTCGAAGTCTACAGGGACTGGGGGCCAGTGTAAAGGTTGGTGTCAGAAAACAAGAACATTATGCACGTGCTGAGGAAATGGGCTGGAAGCCTTTTATGACCAATGAGCTGCTGCTTCACGTACCGGATGTGGATCTTATATTTAACACGATACCAAGTATGATCATCACCGCGCAGGTGCTCTCGCGGCTTGCGCCGCATTGCGTAATTATTGATCTGGCATCTGCACCAGGCGGCTGTGACTTTCGTTATGCTGAGAAACGTGGGATTAAGGCGATGCTGGCTCCAGGACTCCCTGGCATTGTAGCTCCAAAAAGCGCTGGGATTATTATGGCAAATGCGCTGGTACAGTCGATTTCGGACGAGGCTTTAATCAAGGGGGACGAATAAAATGGATTGGCACGGAAAAACAGTAGGGTATGCGATCACTGGATCTCATTGCACTTTTGCTGAGGTAATGCCACAAATTCAGCGCTTCGTAGACGGGGGAGCAAACGTAGTACCTATAGTTTCTGCCTCTGTACTAGGAACAGACACCCGCTTTGGGACATCGCAAAATTGGTTAAAACAGTTGAAAGATATAACAGGGAATGATATCATTTCTACAATTGTTGAAGCGGAGCCGCTGGGTCCTTCCAAGCTGCTGGATGTGCTGACAATAGCACCTTGCACAGGAAATACAACGAGTAAACTGGCTAATGCCATGACGGATAGTCCCGTGCTAATGGCAGCTAAATCACAGATGCGCAACGGACGTCCACTAGTTCTAGCGATATCTACAAATGATGGATTGGGCCTAAATGCCGCAAATATTGCTAAGCTTCTGGTGGCTAAACATATTTATTTTGTACCATTCGGTCAAGATAACCCTGAGGGTAAACCTAACTCGCTCGTGGCACGCATGGATCTTATCCCGGAAGCTTGCTATGCCGCTTTGCAAGGTAAACAACTACAGCCGATGATCATCGAACGGTTTCATTCAGCATAGAAAATTGACAGAGCTCGGCTGATTTTGTTGTGGACAATAAAAGGGGAGATGCACCAAATGAGCAATGAGAAGTGCCAAGATAACGTAGTGGAACCAGCTAAGTTCATTGCTATCAAAAAAATATAAGCAGTATTGCTACCGTCCTCAGGTTCGAGGGCGGTACAGCCATTTAACAACTTACTTAACGAATAAGCTCACGTACCGTAATCTTTTCACGAATGATTAGTGTGTTTGCTTTGATAATAATGGGGGAATTATACATGGGTATTCTGGTACAAAAATTCGGAGGAACATCGCTATCCACACCGCAAGCTAGAGAACACGTAATCCGCAATGTCAAAAGGGAGCTGGCAAGTGGCTATAGTCTTGTAATTGTTGTATCGGCTATGGGCCGTCGCGGAGAACCTTACGCAACTGACACTTTGCTGGATTGGGCCGTGCAGAACGGAGATGCACTTCCAGACCGGGAAAAAGATCTCTTGATGTGCTGTGGCGAAATTATTTCAGCTACTACTCTATGTGGGCTGCTGGAGAATGAAGGCATCGCTTCTACAGTATTAACGGGAGCTCAGGCAGGATTTCTGACAGACAGCAACTACGGTAATGCCAGAATTCTGGATGTACGTCCGGAACGCATTCTCCGTGAGCTGCGTGAGGATAAGGTAGTTATTGTTACCGGGTTCCAGGGCCAGACTGAAGCGGGTGATTTGACAACTTTAGGCCGTGGCGGCAGTGATACCTCTGCTACAGCACTGGGTGCTGCTCTTCATGCTGATATGGTGGATATTTATACGGATGTGAACGGAATTCTTACAGCAGATCCACGGATCGTTGAAGATGCTAAGCCATTAACTTACGTTAGTTATACTGAAATTTGCAATATGGCTCATCAGGGAGCAAAAGTCATTCATCCACGTGCGGTTGAGATTGCTATGCAGGCACAGATCCCAGTTCGTGTTCGTTCAACCTTTTCAGAAGCTGAAGGTACGTTGGTTACGAATCCAGAAGGATTTAACGATATCCAAGCAGGGGGAATTGTGGATCGATTCGTTACAGGGATTGCTTATGTCAGCAATGTTACACAGATTTCTGTGGAATGCCCGGACGGTAACGGAACCGGAGTGCAGCTGCAAATCTTTAAGAGTATGGCAGATAACGGGATAAGCGTTGATTTTATTAATGTAACACCTACGGAAGCTCTTTATACGGTTTTTGATGACAAATCAGAGAAGGCTATTTCTGCTCTACAGCAGCTGGGTTTGCGACCTAAGAGTTTGTCGGGTTGTGCCAAAGTTTCTGTTATCGGGGGCGGAATTAATGGTGTGCCTGGTATTATGGCGCGCATTGTTGAGGCGCTTAGCTCGCAAAACATTCAAATACTACAATCCGCGGATTCGAATACAACGATATGGGTGCTTGTGAAAAAAGAAGATATGGTGCAGTCCCTGCGTTCGCTGCATGCTATGTTTGAATTGCACCGCTGACAAGGAGGAATTCAAAGTGGATTTCGGAAGATTAATAACAGCCATGGTAACCCCTTTTGATGGGGATGGAGAAATCAACTGGGATGTAACTTCACAGCTTGTCGATTATTTAATTGAGGTACAGAAATCAGAGGCTTTGGTTGTCTGCGGAACGACAGGGGAATCGCCTACGTTAAGCGATGAGGAAAAGCTGCAGCTGTTTTCTTTTGTGCTGGAAAAGGCGAATGGACGTTGTAAAGTTATTGCTGGAACTGGCAGCAATAACACGAAACATTCCATTCAGCTGACGAAGGAAGCGGAGAAAATAGGCGTAGATGGAGTGCTTTTGGTCGTTCCTTATTATAATAAACCGAATCAAGAAGGTCTGTATCAGCATTTTTCCACGATTGCTTCAGAGACTTCATTACCAGTGATTTTATATAATGTTCCAGGTCGAACAGGTGTAAGTATGAGCGTGGCCACTACCCTGCGGCTTGCTGAGATTCCGAACATCGTTGCTACGAAAGAATGCGCGTCTGTAAATCAGGTAACACTTATTGCCTCTGATTGTTCAGATGATTTCCGTGTATATACGGGTGATGATGCCTCAGGTCTTGCCAGTCTGGCTGTCGGTGGATACGGAATTATAAGTGTATCTAGCCATGTGGTTGGTGCGCAGATGTCAGAAATGATTTACGCTTATACCTCCGGCAATGTTCAGCTTGCTGGAGAGATTCATCGCCAGCTGTTCCCGATTTTTAAAGGAATGTTTGAATGCCCACAACCGCTGCCCAATCCTTCAGCTGTAAAATATGCTTTAGGACTCAAGGGGATCCCTGTGGGCGGAGTCAGATTGCCGCTTATTTCGCCAACGGAAGCGGAAGCGGCTTTTATTGAAGCACTTTTTCACTAAGAATTAATCATTGCTGATGTACGTTCTAAACCGGCTACTCTATTGAGGGAGCCGGTTTTTGCATTTATATTTTTTTTCTGAAATATTGAGGCGAATTTAAGGAAAGAATTTGGATACGAGGCGGATGACTTGTCTTTTGCCAAAAAAATCATGTATAATGATCTTAAGTGACTGGGTGCGGTTAAAATTAAATATGCGGTAATCTTCCGTCAATGTAATACATTGTGAGACAGGATAGGTCCCAAGATGAGTCTGTTTAAATAAATGACATGTCTTCGCGCGAGGGGCGCGACGGTGAATTTTGACGGCGTTTGTCCGCTTCAATATGAACTTTACTGCCCGGAATCGGGAGCTTTCGCATTGCGCATTTTACAGATTTCAGGAATTTCCTCGTCGATTGGAAGTTATTGGCTGTTTGAAAGAAATGTGTTCAGCGCCGCTGAAATAATCGAAGTTCGATATTTACCAATAAAAGTATGACGTCCAACATCATAGGAGGGTTAGATTCATTTGTCCAAAAAAAACAACAACGATAAATTGACGATTTTCGCATTGGGCGGAGTCGGAGAAATCGGGAAAAACATGTATGTTATTCAATACGGAGCTGACATTGTAGTCGTGGATTCGGGACTCAAGTTTCCGGAAGAGGATATGCTCGGTATTGACATCGTAATTCCTGATATCTCGTATTTGACAGAGAACCGTGACAAGGTAAGAGGTATTGTGCTTACTCACGGACACGAGGATCACATCGGTGGTCTGCCTTATGTCCTGAAGAATTTGAATGTTCCAGTCTATGGAACAAGATTGACTTTAGGTCTTGTAGAGAACAAATTGAAGGAAGCGAACCTGCTGGGTGACACCAAACGGATTCTGATCAACGAAGATTCAGAAATTCAATTGGGGAACTCACTTAAGGTAACTTTCTTTAGAACCAACCACAGTATTCCTGATTCCGTGGGTGTATGCATTGAGACTCCGGAAGGAAATGTTGTTCATACGGGCGATTTCAAATTTGACCACACCCCAGTCAACGGTCAATTTGCAAATCTGCATCGGATGGCAGAGATTGGCCAAAAGGGCGTACTTGCTCTTTTGTCGGATAGTACGAATGCTGAGAAACCAGGCTTTACCCCATCTGAGAAGAATGTCGGTATTGTGCTGGAAGATATTTTCCGCAAGGCTGAGCAACGTGTCGTTGTAGCAACTTTTGCTTCCAATGTGCACCGTATTCAACAAGTGGTTAATGCAGCAGAATCTACGGGTCGTAAGATTACGGTAATTGGCCGCAGTATGGTCAACGTTGTATCCATCGCTTCAGAGCTTGGATATTTGAACGTACCTGACGGAATGCTGATCGAACCGGAAGAAATGAATAGAATGGCAGCAAATCGTGTAGTTGTTCTTTGCACAGGCAGCCAAGGCGAGCCAATGTCTGCATTGACACGTATGGCACGTTCTAGTCATCGTAAAGTAGATATCCTGCCAGGCGATACCGTTATTATTGCGGCAACACCTGTGCCAGGTAATGAGAAGTATGTAGGCCGTACTATCGATGAATTGTTCCGTCTTGGTGCTAATGTGATTTACAGCGGTTCCAACTCCGGCGTTCACGTATCCGGTCACGGTAGTCAAGAAGAACTTAAGCTTATGCTTAACCTGATGAAACCGAAATTCTTCATTCCGATCCACGGTGAATACCGCATGCAGCGCAAACATGCTTTACTGGCAGAATCGGTTGGCGTAGAGCCACAGAACATTTTCATCACTGAAATCGGTGAAATTGTTGAAATCCAGGGCGGTGCCGCTCGTAAGGCTGGTAAAGTAACAGCTGGTAACGTATTGATTGACGGACTAGGTGTAGGCGATGTTGGTAACATTGTATTGCGTGACCGTAAGTTGCTGTCTCAAGATGGTATCTTGGTTGTCGTGGTTACACTTAGCAAGCAGAATGGTGCAATTGTTTCTGGACCTGACATCATTTCACGTGGTTTTGTTTATGTTCGGGAGTCCGAAGGGCTGCTCGACGAAGCTAACCGAATTGTATCCAGTACATTGCAACGCCTGATGAGTGAAAAAGTAAATGAGTGGGCTTCCCTTAAAACAAGCGTAAAAGATTCGCTGGGCCGTTTCTTATATGAACAAACGCGCCGCAGACCGATGATTTTGCCAATTATCATGGAAGTGTAAGGAGAGTTTCTCCTTCAATGAATATATAGCTAGGGCTGAGCCCCTTTTCCCCGGAAATATTGGACGGTTTCCACGGGAGAAGGGGTTTTTGTATGTTCATAAGCTGAAAATTGCATAATGCAGCACCCTGAAACGTCATACTAAGGATTGTTAGTAAGGCAACAGCAGACTAGAGCTGCATATAACAAGGGAGAGCTGCGAAGATGAACTACATCGAAGGATCAAATGGAGCAAAAAATGAGGAAGTTGTCCCAGGAGAAACTAATCCGAATCCTAATGAAAATATGCCGCCCACTACAATGGGAGCGATTAAGGAGCTTGGACAAACAGTAGTCCCAAGTGGAGAGCCTGATATTTTTTGCTTAACGATTATTGGTCAGATTGAAGGACATATTGTTATGCCTCCACAGAACAAAACAACAAAGTATGAGCATATCATTCCGCAGCTGGTGGCAGCTGAGCAGAATAAAAACATCAAAGGCCTGCTTATCATTTTAAACACGGTAGGTGGAGATGTAGAAGCGGGATTAGCAATTGCGGAAATGATTGCATCCCTCTCCAAGCCAACGGTAACCGTAGTCATTGGAGGCGGGCACAGCATCGGGGTGCCGATTGCAGTTTCCTCCACTTATTCGATTATTGCTGAAAGTGCAACGATGACGATTCATCCGATTCGAATGAATGGTTTAGTGATCGGAGTGCCGCAAACTTTCGAGTATATGGAGAAAATGCAGGAACGTGTCGTTAAATTTGTGACTTCCCATTCGCGCATTTCTGAAGAACAGTTCCGTGATCTCATGTTTAAGACAGGTGAGCTCAATCGTGATATCGGGACGGCTGTGGGGGGCTTGGATGCCGTTAAATATGGTCTGATGGATGAGGTCGGCGGGATCGGAGCGGCACTTGCGCATCTTAACCGAATGATCGGCGGGGATTTCTCAGCATCGACTCCAGGAGGGATTACGCAATGACACTGTACACAGTAGTTGCAATGGAACAGGTGTGGGAGGGGGCATTTAACAATTATGCCGCAACCCGAGAAGTTAGTGTGCAGGGCATGCTGATGCAGGTTGAACCGATGGAGGAAGGACGTGCGCGGATTGTGAGATTATTGGATTGTCCGCTGAACCGTTATCTAGATCCGGCGTTCTCTCCAGGTTCGATAATTACATTAACATAAAGATTCATTTTCTGACAAAAGAGAACATAGGTACGCCACGCCATTATATGGTATAATGTTGTTCCGGGGGTGGCTGGCGTGGCTAAACGAAAAAAGAAGAAGAAAAAAGCGCTGCTCGGCAGCGTTTTAAAATATGAAATATATGGAATTTTATTAATAACTATTTCCGTCATTGCACTGTCTGGTGAAGCAGCCGTAGGGCGCTCACTTTCAAGTATGGCGGGTTACTTATTAGGGAGATTTTATTTTGTGTTGCCGCTTATCGGCATTTTTTATGGACTTATGGTGATGATCCATCGAAGATGGCCTTCCTCGTGGAACAGCAGGCATACTGGCGTGCTTCTGCTTCTATTGTCTATGTGCCTTATGAGCACAATATCTGCAATGGAGCAGAAGCTTGGCCCGTTGTCTTTGTTACATCCTGGCAATGTAATGACACAAATACATAATGATCTTTCGGGATCACTTTCACCTGGCTCGAACGAAAGCAATGTCTATATGCTGGGTAAGGATATAAGCGGAGGGTACATTGGCGGGTTGGAGTATGCAGCGCTGTTATGGCTTTTTGGTAGTCTGGGCGCTAAGCTGCTTATGATCGTCATGCTGGCGATCAGCTTTATGCTAATTACCAACTTGTCCTATGTGGAGATTTTTACGCTTTTGCGAGTGCGCTTGGTTAAGTTTGTGGAGGGGATTCGTCTCCATGCTGCAAACCGTCCGAAGGCGGTTCCCGTAGCGGCCAGACCTTCTAGAGCCGCTGCTCCAGCTAAAGCTCGGCAGGTGAAGCAGCCTGTCTATGATGACGAGGAGGAAGAAGACGAAGACGATCGGTATTTGCCTAATCGCAAACAACCTGTCCTTTTGAAAAAAATATCTGGCTGGTTCTCAGGCTCCACGCGTTCACAGGTGGAAGCAGATTCTGAGGATGACGATCAGGGTCCAATTGTGACAAGTGCTTCAACCGGTCCGATTATTTCGGGATTAACTCCAGATAGTCATGTAATTCCATTAGACGATATCGATCATGATTTTGATGATGCGGATCTGGATATTGAACCTGTGACGCCTATTATTCGTGACTTCTTTGAACATATCCGTTCAGAAGGGTTAAACGAAGAAGACCGGGAAGAGTGGAGTGAATTCTCACCCGCAGCTCGTGGTGAAGCAGCTAAACCTGCTGTAGCCGGACCTAATGCCGTTAAGCAGCAGCCTACGGATGAGTCTGAGGAGAATGTAAGCATAGACTTGGAAGGCCTGCTAGGTGCTTCTCCAGATGGAGAGATTATTCCTGCTCCTCCAGCACCACCGCCACCGAAGCCATATAAGCTGCCATCGTTCCGTCTTCTAGCCAAACCTAACAATGGTGGCAAAGCTGGAGATCAGAATGATTATATGCAGACTGCCCGTAAGTTAGAAGCAACACTTGAAAGCTTTGGGGTACGGGCTAAGGTGCTGGAGGTAGTAAGAGGCCCAGCGGTTACGAGGTATGAGATACAACCGGATATTGGGGTTAAGGTTAGCCGTATTGTAAATCTGACGGATGACATTGCCCTTGCACTTGCGGCCAAAGACATTCGGATGGAAGCGCCGATTCCGGGTAAATCTGCAATAGGAATAGAAGTTCCGAACTCTGAGGTGTCTATTGTTACCATGCGCGAAGTTATGGAAACACAGATTTTTCAGGAGGCTGAATCCAGATTATCGATTGCTTTTGGCCGTGATATTTCCGGCCAGACCATTATTGGAAATCTGGCTAAGATGCCCCATTTATTGGTGGCCGGTGCAACTGGCTCCGGTAAATCTGTCTGCATCAACGGGATTATAACAAGCATCTTATACAAAGCTAAACCTGATGAAGTTAAATTCCTCATGGTCGATCCTAAGATGGTAGAGCTGAATGTGTACAATGGAATTCCCCATCTTTTGGCTCCGGTTGTCACAGATCCAAAGCGGGCTAGCCTAGCTTTGAAGAAGATTGTTGTGGAAATGGAGAAGCGTTATGAGCTATTCTCCAAATCGGGAACACGGAATATGGAAGGTTATAATAAGCTAATGGCTGAGAATCCAGCGGCAATTCTCCCGTATATCGTTGTTATTGTGGACGAGCTTGCGGATTTGATGATGGTTGCAGCCAATGATGTCGAGGATGCAATTTGCCGACTTGCACAAATGGCGCGGGCGGCTGGAATTCATTTAATTATCGCTACACAACGTCCTTCAGTAGATGTCATCACAGGTTTAATTAAAGCTAATATTCCATCCCGGATCGCTTTTGGCGTATCGTCCAATGTGGATTCACGTACCATTTTGGATATGCCCGGTGCAGAGAAGCTGTTAGGCCGAGGTGATATGTTGTTCTTGCCAATGGGCGCATCTAAACCTATTCGTGTACAGGGAGCTTTTATGAGCGACCAAGAAGTAGAGACTATTGTTCAATATGTCAGCAGTCAAGGTGAAGCCGAATACGATGAGTCCATCGTTCCTGAAGTGGATGATACAATCACAGAGGATCAGGAGCCGCAGGATGAATTATACGAGCAGGCCGTACAAATTGTGCTGGAGGCTAAACAGGCTTCAGTGTCGCTGCTACAGCGTCGTATGCGTGTCGGATATACCCGTGCAGCCCGGTTGATTGACTCTATGGAGGCTCGTGGAGTCATCGGTCCTTACGAGGGCAGCAAGCCGCGTGAGGTGCTGGTGTCACTTGAGCAATATCAGCATAACAAGATCAGCTCCTAAGCTGGACAAGCCCGTCGAAACCTTCAGTAGACAGTAAAAGAGATGGCCACTTTATGAAGTGGACCATCTCTTTTTTGTATCCTGAGTACTTATTTGACTCTTGGTGCAGCAAGCAAAGCTTCAACAATATAATCCAGTTGCACATTTAGAGAATAGATATCACTGTAATAACCTAATCCAAAATCAATTTCCATCAAACGGCCTTCTTTCACGGCAGGGATATTGTTCCAAATTGGGTTTTGGGTCAGATCAGCCATACCATCATAAGAGGAGCGGAAGATATAATCACCGCTGTATTTGCCAAGGACTTCAAAGGATACGGATTCGCCATCCGCACCAGTCGCCGTATCTATTTTCTGTTGAATGATTTCCGGCGCCTTCATGCCTAAATATTCATAAATGATTTGCGAACCACGTCCGAATTGTTTGCTTGCCACAACAGCCATACTGTTGTCTTTTCCACCTTCCATGATGGATATTGTGTGATCCAGAATACCAGCTTCTTGCAGCTTTTGTTTGCTGTCTTCAACTTTTTTATGGAAATCAGTAAATAATTCTTTTGCTTGATCTTCTTTGCCTACGACTTGTCCAATAAAGAACACCCGTTCTTCTGTTGACATTTTTTCATACGGAACTAACACTGTTGGTGCAATTTGGTGGAGGGCTTCATAAGTTTCCTCTGACGGCACGATGATAAGATCAGGATTTAGAGCAAGGATTGCTTCAGGGCTAGCCTCAAACCAGGTGCCAAGCTTTTGCACATCTTTTAGCTCATCTTCAAATGCAGCACCCTCGGACACATCGGATACACCTATAGGTTTAATGCCTAGAGCCAGTACATCACCGAGCAAATAAAGAACTACGACTCTTTGTGGACTAGTGGGAACGGCAATGTCTCCTTTAACTGTGGAAATTATCCGGGTTTGTTGTTCGACAGCAGCTTTGTCTGTATTTGCTCCTGTACTTGTTTCTGCTGAGGGGGTTGGTGTCCCATTGCTTGACGCATTTGAATTTGTGGTTCCCGTGGAACAAGCGCTTAACACTATGGTAAAGCATAATAACAGGGTGAGCAGTAATGATGGTTTGGCATTTCTAAACATTGGTAATTCCCCTTCTCCGTTATAATGATAATGATTATCATAATCAATATAACGGAGAGGTTGTGTTCGGGCAATGTCAGTTTGCGCACCTTGGGATGGCATATCACGCCAACTGGGTTGGGTGATCAATTTATTTTTGTATCGGACAGGGGAGGTTCCGTAATATTTTTTGAACATTTTTCCTAGATAATAGCCATCAGGATAACCTACTGCAATTGCGATGTCATGCAAGCTCGCCTCAGTGTTCAGGAGCAGTATTTTCGATTTTTCCATGCGGATGCTGATTAAGTACTGAGCAGGGCTAGTCTGCAGTCGTGTTCTGAATAATCTGGATAATGTTCTAGGGCTGCTGTTTACCGCTTTAGCTAATTTTTCAAGAGAGAAGGTTTCCTTATAATAAGTCTGCATATAGCGAATTGCTTGATTTAGCGGATCAGGTTGGATTAACTGTGTTTCCAGCGTATGCAGCTGCCTAAGCAGCTCATAAATCCATTGATAAAACAGTGTTTTAACATGCAGCCGATCCAAAAGACCTGTTTTGCCCCAATCAGTAAACATGTTCTCCATCTTATCAAATAAGGGCAGTGGACTAGTAGGCGTAAATCCATATTGGAGATTGAAGGGATTATTGTGTTCCATAATTGCTTTTAGATTGTTGCGTGAGGCGAGTGAAAGGTTTGCTTTATATAAAATTAAGTAATACTCCAGTAGTTCCTCCGTGCGTAAAAATTGAATGTTCATTCCTTTTCCACCATGAAGGATATGAAAGTTGCCGATCTCATGCGGGATCTCGTCAATCAGTATTTCGGCTTTGCCGTTTATGATCAACAAGAATGCGCTTGAGGGCAGCTGATAATGTGAATTCAGATCACTAGATCGTTGAAAAGTATGGCGTATATCAATAATTTCTATTAATGCGTGGTTCCACAATAAAATGTGGTCCTTTAAATTCATGATTAATATCAACTCCAACGTTTTCTTATTTCGATTATAGTTGATAATTATTCTCAATTACAATGAAATGCTATTACTTCTTTTTTAGTAATGCATAGGATGTCCTGACAGTCGTCATAATAACTTTAGCCATCCATGCAGAACTCACAAAAGAAAGGTAGAGCGAACCCCTATGAAGAAACATAAGTTGTGGATCTTTGCTTCTTTAACCCTTGCACTTGCTGCCGCGCCGTTTGCAGGAATGCTGCTCCAGGGTAATGGCATAGTACAGACCAAGCAAAGTGCTGCTGCGTCATTTGTCCATGAACTAAATCATCCTGAAGAAGAGGCCTTGCCTGCCTTCAGCACGACTCCGATTAAACTCGGTTCTTCTGGTCAGGATGTTTATGAGTTGCAAGGACGTTTAAAACATCTGGGCTTTTATGAAGGGAAAATAGACAGTCAGTTTGGTCCGAAAACGAAAAATTCAGTAACGTGGTTTCAATGGAAGTTTGGAATGAAGTCTGACGGCATCGTAGGCGCTAAGACTAAGCTGAAATTGTATAACGCAACTAAGAACTGGAAGCCAACAGAGTCGGCTTCAGCAACCGGAAATAATACAGCAAACAACAACACCGGTAACAAAACAAATACAACCAATAATTCGGATTCAGCGTCTCTGTCTTCAGGGAATACGATGGGATTATCAGAAAATGATCTCAAAATTATGGCTAATGCCGTCTATGGTGAGTCAAGAGGTGAACCTTTCGAAGGACAAGTTGCTGTTGCTGCAGTAATCTTGAACCGGGTAAAATCCCCGAGCTTTCCAAATACGCCGTCTGGCGTTATTTTTCAGCCGGGAGCTTTTACAGCTGTAGCTGACGGGCAGATTTATTTGGAGCCAAATGAGCAGGCACGAAAAGCAGTGCAGCAAGCGCTGAATGGCTGGGATCCTTCGGGTGGATGTTTGTATTATTTCAACCCTAAAACGGCGACCTCCAAATGGATTTGGACTCGTCCACAGGTCAAGACTATAGGCCAGCATATTTTCTGTATGTAGATAAGTAAAGAAGTAAATCCAGAGAGCAACCGGGAAGAGGCATCCGGTTGCTTCCTTACTTTGGAATGGTTTAGAATGGTTATTAATTCATAAACATGTTAATGAGCAACTATCCACGCGGTAAAGGAGTTTTGGACTTGACTAATAATGTATTTCAGCATGGCAACGTTGCAGGTATGCGTATTCACGTGATGCCTACCAAGGCGTTCAAGACCTACGCCATCTCACTTTATGCCGGCGTCCCACTTAATGAGGATACGGTCACCCCTACAGCACTTGCTCCATTTGTGCTCCGCAGAGGTACCGCTTCTTATCCAGAGACTACTCAATTCCGTGAGCGTTTGGAGGAGCTGTATGGCGCTGGATTTGGTTTTGATATTTATAAAAGAGGCGATTATCAGATTGTTCAGTTTCGCATGGACACCATTAATGACTCCTTCGTGCAGAGTCAGGAGAGCTTACTTGAACAATCCTTTGCTTTCCTAGGAGAAGTCCTGACCCGTCCGTTGGTGGAGGAGGGAAGCTTCCGTCCTTCCTATGTTGCAACAGAGCGTGAAACAGTGCGCAAGAAGCTGGAATCTATCGTAAATGATAAGATTCGTTATGCTGCGGAACGCTGTATCGAAGAAATGTGCCGTAACGAGCCCTATCGTCTTCATCCACTGGGTCAAAGAGCAGATTTGGATCGGATTACCCCAAAAAGTTTGTACGAATCTTATAACTCATGGCTGGATGGAGCCATTTTGGATCTCTATGTTGTGGGAGATACGACTACTGAGGAAGTTGAAAAGCTTGTGCAGCAGCACTTCGGACGCATTCAGTCGGAGGTGGGCTTATATAGCTCCAAGTTTGTCCCAGTATCCGTCAGCGAGGTGCGGACGGTAGAGGAGAAGCTGGATGTCAGTCAGGGCAAGTTGAACATGGGTCTGCGCACATCGATTACGTATAAGGACGATACATATGCGTCCGCACTTATGTACAACGGAATATTAGGAGGGTATCCACACTCCAAACTCTTCGTCAATGTACGGGAGAAAGCCAGTCTTGCATACTATGCTTCTTCACGCTATGACGGTCACAAGGGGATTGGAACGATACAATCAGGCATCGAAACGCAAAATTACAACAAAGCTGTTGAAATTATAGAGAAACAACTGGAAGAGATGAAAGCTGGCAATATCAGTGATCTGGAGTTAAGCCAGACCAAAGCCATGATCCGCAATCAGCTTTCCGAGATTCCGGATTCTGCTTTTGAGATGATCTCTTACGACTTCAACCGCCAGTTGTCAGGAAAAGAACGGACAGCGGATCAGCTGCTAGAAGAGGTGGAACAAATCGGTGCAGGGGAAGTAAAAGCTGCAGCGGAGACCTTTCAGCTGGATACGATTTATTTCTTGACAGGGAAGGAGGAATAGAGATGGAACAGATTCAATACGACAGACTTCAAGAGACCCTTTATCATGAGGTGATGGAGAATGGGCTTCAGGTTTATGTATTGCCAAAACCAACATTCAAAAAAACTTACGCCACATTTGCAACTAAATATGGTTCTGTAGATAACCATTTTCATGTCGCAGGTGGAGAAGAGACCACTGTTCCTGATGGTATAGCTCACTTTTTGGAGCACAAAATGTTTGAAGAGCCAGAAGGCGATATTTTTGCCACTTTTGCTTCAAATGGAGCTTCAGCTAACGCTTTTACAAGTTTTGATCAGACGGTTTATCTTTTCTCGGCAACAGAGAACATAGAGACCAACCTTAGTACACTCGTTGATTTTGTACAACGACCTTATTTTACGGATGAGAATGTAGAAAAGGAAAAAGGGATCATTGGTCAAGAAATCAATATGTATGCAGATAATCCAGACTGGCGCGTGTACTTTGGCCTTATTGAGGCGATGTATTCGAAACATCCGGTTCGGATTGATATTGCCGGAACTATAGAGTCGATTAGTACGATTACGAAAGAAACACTGTACACTTGTTACAACTCTTTTTATCATCCCAGCAATATGCTGTTGTTCGTAGTGGGTGGTGTGGATCCGGAGAAGGTATTCTCCTTGATTCGCAGCAATCAGCAGGGGAAATCTTATGGTAAACAAGGTGAGATTAAGCGTATTTTTGAAGAGGAGCCGGAACAAGTCGCTACGAAGCGCTTAGAAAGCAAACTCGCTGTTTCGATGCCTAAGATTATGTTTGGATTTAAGGAAAAAGTTGATGGTCTTACAGGTGAAGCTGCGCTTAAGCGTGATCTCGCCACAAAGCTTATGCTTGATTTGCTGGTTGGCAGTAGCACAGCGTTGTACCAAAAACTCTATGATGAAGAACTGATCTCAGACAGCTTTGGCCATGAATTTAATAGTTCAGAACAATATGCTTTTTCAGCTATGGGTGGAGATACCAAAGACCCGGATTTGCTGCTAAAACGAATTAAAGAAGAAGTGGATCAGATCTTAAAGTCTGGCTTTGCTGAGAAGGATTTCGAGCGGGCACGGAAAAAGAAAATAGGCGGATATTTGCGCATGCTGAACTCCCCTGAAAGTATCGCACATGAATTTACACGTTACCAATTCCGCGGTGGTGACCTGTTTGAAGTTCTGCCTATTTACGAATCGATTACTTTAGCTGAAGTGAATGAGCGTTTACATGCCCATGTAAATTGGGAGCAGCTCGCTGTTTCACTAGTGGTGAGTCCTTAAATGGCGCTTTTGGGAGAGAGCAACAAACCATTAGGAGAAATGACAGTTCTGGTGACAGGGGGCAGCGGGGGAATCGGTGGCGCCATTGCAGAACGGTTTGCCTCTGTAGGCATGAATATTGTTATTCACTACAAGCACTCACATGAAGCTGCTAATGATGTCGCTCGGCGTTGTATGGCTCTTGGAGCAAAGGTAATGACTGTAAATGCGGATATGAAGGATCGCAGTCAGATTGTACGAATGGCGGAGAAGCTTGAAAGTAATGGAATGCAGCCGGATATTCTTGTCAACAATGCCGGTAAATCTCATTATGGGATGCTGGCTGATGTGAGTGAAGAGGAATGGGATGATATTATGGCCATTAACTTGAAAGGTACCTTTATGTGCAGCCAGATTTTTATGCCGTACATGGTATCCCAGCGTTATGGTCGAATCATCAACGTTTCTTCCGTGTGGGGAATATCGGGAGCCTCTTGCGAGGTCGCTTATTCAGCCAGTAAAGGCGGAGTAAATGCGTTTACTAAGGCGTTAGCCAAGGAACTAGCACCTTCTGGCGTAACTGTGAACGCGGTAGCTCCAGGAGCGGTTAATACGAATATGTTGTCTAACCTACAGGAGGATGAGGTCCGGATGCTGGAGGATGAGATTCCGGCGGGACGTTTGGCTACACCGAACGAGATCTCCTCACTGATTTACTTTTTAGCATTGCCTGAATCCGGGTATATTACTGGGCAGATCATTAGCCCTAACGGTGGCTGGATTACTTAATGCTTAACTTGGAGAAAAGCTCCAGCATAAGAATCTATCGTCTGAGACATATTATAAGTGTTGTTTTTTAATCTCTCGTAAGGCGGCTTACAGCCTGTATGCAGGTGTTTGACCGTAAACATGAAGGAGGATTTAAGATGACACAAGACGATAGCGTAATCAAAAATTTTGACACCTGGAAGAAATTCCTAGGTAAACGGGTTGTACAGGCGGAGAAACTTGGGATGAGTCAAGATACAATCTCAAAGCTGGCTTTTGAAATCGGGGAATTCCTTGATGAAAAAGTGGATCCAGCAAACACTCAAAACCGTGCGATCAAAGAGCTATGGGATGTCGGCAACGATGAAGAAAAGCAAACGATTGCTAAACTCATGGTCAAGTTGGCGAAAGACAACGCCTAAGCTTGCGGAAAAGCTCCCCCTGTGGGAGCTTTTCTGCAATTATTACAGGACTGACCTTGCCTTTCATTTTTATTTTATATATCATTAACATGACCCGTGTAAAAGACCGCTTTGCCGGGGCAGCTTTTTTTGCTGTATTGGCAAAGGGTAGGGAAAAGGAATCTATGAGGTGTACAAGTGGAATATAAACAGTGGTATATGGAATACAAGATTCACAAGAACAGACCCGGTCTGCTTGGTGATATCGCTTCAATGTTAGGGATGCTGGAAGTTAACATTCTGACGATTAATGGAGTTGAAGGAAAAACTCGCGGAATGTTGCTGGAGACCAATGATGATGAGAAAATTATGCTGATGGGCGAAATGCTCAAAAAAGTTGATAATATTACAGTTTCAGCTCTGCGGTCTCCAAGGCTCGTGGACAAGCTGGCTGTGCGCCATGGGCGATATATTGAACGGGATTCAGATGATCGGAAGACGTTTCGTTTCACCCGCGATGAGCTAGGTCTATTGGTTGATTTTCTCGGTGAGCTGTTTAAAAAAGATGGGAATCAGGTTATAGGACTTCGTGGTATGCCCCGTGTAGGAAAGACGGAATCCATTATAGCTGGCAGTGTCTGTGCTATGAAACGCTGGACATTTGTCTCCTCCACATTATTGCGGCAGACGGTGCGCAGTCAATTGGCTGAAGATGAGATGAACCCACATAATGTATTTATAATTGATGGTATAGTTAGTACGATCCGCTCTAATGAGAAACATTATAATTTATTGCAAAATGTTATGAGCATGCCAAGCACAAAGGTTATTGAGCATCCAGATATTTTCGTACGCGAATCTGAGTATAGTTATGATGACTTTGATATTATTATTGAGCTGCGGAATAATCCAACGGAAGAAATCTTGTACGAGTCATTTACGACGAGCTACAGTGATGATTTATAGAACACAAACGATGAAGAATACACTTCCGAGCATGTTTTTTTATAAAGCTGGTTAAGGAAGTTTACATTCATAGAACTTACAGGAGGTGATGGTATGTCGGAACTGGGCCGGCAATTGAAAGAGGCACGTCTGCAAAAAGGGATGAGTCTTGACGATGTCCAGGAAGTAACAAAAATTCGCAAAAAGTATTTGGAGGCCATCGAGTCTGGAGACTACAAGGTGCTTCCAGGAAGTTTTTATGTGAGGGCGTTTATCAAAACGTATGCAGAAGCAGTAGGCATGAGTCCTGACGAACTGCTCGAGGAGCATGGGAACGTACCTGCACCACCCGCAGACACGACCATGGAGACGGTGATTCAAAAGCGCAGCCGTAGACCCGAAACCGAACGGAATGCAAAATGGCTGCCAACGGTGCTGATGTGGACATTCCCTATATTGATTATTGTGGTGATTTACATTTATGCTTCTAGTTTAAACAAAGCAGACCCTGATCAAGTTGATCAAACAAATATCACCAATAATGTGCAGGATCCTAATACAGCACAAACATCTCCACCCGCATCAGGAGGCGGTGTAGTAGCGCCTACTTCCTCGGCAGGTGCAGAAGCAACTACTGAGCCAACTACGGAGCCTACGCCAACACCGACACCAACGCCGTCTCCTCAATCGATCACAGTTACACCAGATGGGAAGTCAGGCAAAACAACGAAATTTAAGGTTACAGCTCCTGCCGGAAGCGAAGTTAAGGTTGAGATTGTTGCATCCGGAGTAAGCTGGCTTGAAGTTTACAAAGGCGAAAACTCTAAAGGTGAAAAACTCTCCTTCGGAAATACTGCAGCAGGAGAAACTATGAGCTTCGTTCTTGGTAGTGAGGGCATGTATATTAAGTCTGGGTATTCCCCAGCAACTGAAATTACCGTAAATGGTCAAGTAATCACGGATGAGAAGACGTCCTCACGTCTCCTGCTTAATCTTGACGACGGTTCTGGAAGTGAAGGTACCCAAAGTGACGGGACAGGCGAATAACAAATAGGATGTATAGACTTTGGCTTTAGGGAGAACATAAGACTGTTTTCAGTTTTAGCCAAAGTGAGGTGTACATCTTATGACAGTTAGCTGGATTGTAGCTGGCCTTGGGGTTGTTGTCAGTCTCATCGGATACTATTTGACACCAGGTGCTTGGGGATACGGAATTCTCGGATTCGGTATTGCACATATTGTGCTAGGAATTCTGGATATGTTTCGTAATCCGGTCCGAAGCAGATAGAAGCTGTAGAAATGAACGTCTCCAACGGCGTACTTCCGGTGGAGACGTGTTTCTACCCTTTGAACCAAACTCACTCGAAGGAAAAGCTCCACTTAGTGGGGCTGTTTTCTATGTCGGGTGAGCTACATAATGATTTATCCAAAATTAGACTTAATAGTACCATTCTCTTATAATAGTAGCAGACTAATTGTATAAAGGACGTGGAGTTTAATGAGTTCAGAATGTTCATTTGATATTGTATCCAAAATGGATATGCAGGAGTTAACGAATGCTATTCACCAAACAGAGAAAGAGATCGACAACCGCTTTGATTTTAAGAACAGCAAAAGCAGTCTGAAGCTGGAGAAAGACGCACTTATAATCGCCTCTGAAGACGAATATAAGCTCAACGCTGTTATTGATATTTTACAATCAAAGATGGTGAAAAGAGGCATTACCCTAAAAAATCTGGATTTCGGTAAAGTAGAACCGGCTTCCCTGGGATCTGTACGTCAACGTTTAGGGCTTAAGCAAGGCATTGATCAGGAGAATGCGAAAAAAATTAATATTCTGATCCGTGATTCAAAATTAAAGGTGAAGAGCCAAATCCAAGGGGATCAAATTCGTGTAACCGGTAAGAGCCGCGACGATTTGCAGCAGATTATTCAGATCTTGCGTAAAGCTGATTTGCCGCTGGATCTACAATTCATGAACATGAAATAGAATTTTGTGCCCCGCAGTGCTTATTAGCACTAACAACGCGGGGTGCTTTCTGTTTTTTTGACACCTATTTATTGCTATAATATACTTGCTTAAGTAGAAATGGATTAGCCTGATTTAGGCAATTTGTATGAACGATTTAGGGGAGGAAAACTTCAGTGAATTTGCCCAACCGCATCACGCTAGCTCGTATTTGCCTGATCCCGATTATGATGTTTTTTTTACTGGTGGATTTCAGTTTTTATCCAGAACCGATACATTGGGGCTCGTTTCAGCTATCTGTTAATCATTTGGTAGCAGCTGTAATCTTTTTGCTTGCGGCCAGCACGGATGGAATAGACGGCTACATTGCTAGGAAATATAATATGGTCACCAATCTCGGTAAACTCCTTGATCCACTTGCGGACAAACTGCTGGTATCTGCAGTTCTGATTTCACTTGTGGAGCTGGGCAGATGCGATTCATGGATTGCTATTGTAATCATCAGTCGTGAGTTTGCAGTCACCGGACTTCGCCAGATTGCATTGCTAGAGGGAAAAGTGGTTGCCGCCAGCAAATGGGGCAAGATAAAGACGGTTGTACAAATTGTTGCGATCTCACTGCTGTTGTTGAATAATTTCCCATTTCAATTTGTCAGTATTCCTGTAGACGATATTGCTATTTGGGCCGCAGCGCTGATCACTATTTATTCTGGAATTGATTATTTTGTGAAGAATAAGGATCTGCTACAGCTGCATAATGCGTAAGCATGTAAGCTGGATATACAAGGAAAGGTAATAGGTGAAGCACCTATTACCTTTTTTGAAATCCAAAAGCAGTGTACCTACATTATAACGAGGAGGCGAAAGCCAGGTATGAAAGCGGAGATTATTGCAGTAGGGACAGAGCTTTTGCTCGGTCAAATCGTGAATAGTAATGCCCAGTTTTTGTCTATCGAGCTAGCTGCCATCGGGATCGATGTATACTTTCAAACCGTTGTCGGTGATAACAGCAGCCGCCTACAGCAAGCCATCGAGATCGCTCAGAGTCGGGCTGACGTTATTATCTTTACGGGCGGAATTGGCCCCACTGAGGATGATCTGACTAAAGACGCACTGGCTGCATCGCTAGGTAGAACGCTCCATATTGATCGTTTGGCGATGGATCATGTACAACGTTTCTTTGATGATCGTAAGATCGTTATGACCGAAAATAACCGCAAACAGGCACTTATAATTGAAGGAACTACACCGTTGCCGAATGAAATCGGTCTTGCGGTTGGGATTGCTTTTGAGCATGAGAAGAAATATTATATTGTGCTTCCAGGTCCACCTCGTGAGATGAAACCGATGTTCGTAGATAAAGCAGTACCGTGGCTACAGCAGCACGCCTTGACGAACGAAACACCGCTTTATTCAAAAATGCTCAAATTTGCCGGCATCGGAGAATCACTGCTGGAGGACAAGCTCATCGAACTGATTCGCAGTCAGACTGATCCAACGATTGCTCCGTATGCCAAAGAGGGAGAGGTAACTGTTCGTATTTCGACAAAGGCCCCTTCTGAGCATGAAGCTACAAAAAAGCTGGAGATACTGGAACAACAAATCAAGGAGATTTTGCCGGAACATTTGTATGCGAACATTGATGTGCCGCTGGAGCAATTGATTGTGGATTGGATGGCGGATGCCGGCCTGACCTTAAGTGCGGCAGAGAGCTGCACCGGAGGTTTGCTGATGGAGAGCATAACAAATATTCCAGGCAGTGCTTCGATGTTTGCCGGCGGAATCGTCTGCTATTCGAATGACTTAAAGAAAAAGTTACTGAATGTGCCAAGTGCTTATTTGGAGGGACCCAATGCTCCTGGAGCCGTAAGTCGAGAAGTTGCCGAGGTGTTGGCTGACCAAGTGAGAATGATTGCTGACAGCGATTTCGGCTTATCTGTTACGGGTGTGGCTGGACCGGGTTATTCTGAGCGCAAGCCTGTTGGACTTGTATTTATCGGCTTGGCTGAACGGGGACGTAAGACAGAGGTCTATGAGCTTAATCTTAAAGGTACACGGGAAAATATCCGGTTGCGTACTGTAAAGGCTCTGCTGTATCGTCTGTGGCGGAGACTTGAGGAACGCAAGGTGGAGACACCTCTTGAGGGTTCAGACTTGTAATGGGAGATTAGCCCAGTTATAATAAACACATACGGAAGAACCGTGGCACTGAGATTTCTTTGCTGCGGTTTTTTGTATATTTGCAGAGATTTTGATCACGATGACTACTCATGATCATAAGTCGTTGATGTCCGGTGAAGTGGGGAATTTAATTAACTTCTATCTCCGGAGGGAGGCTTACAATAAAAGGGATAAATAACGCCCAAGACAAAAAAAAACGAATGTATGTTCGAAAAAAAGCTTGGCAAGACCTTAAAAACACGTTATTATATTACTATAAACAGTGAAGGAAGTGGTCTGATTGTCAGATCGTCGTGCAGCGCTTGATATGGCGCTTCGTCAAATAGAAAAACAATTTGGTAAAGGTTCGGTAATGAAACTGGGAGAATCCACGCATATGCAAGTGGAAGTTGTACCTAGCGGATCTTTGGCACTTGATATTGCGTTAGGTATAGGCGGACTTCCAAAGGGACGTATTATTGAAGTATATGGACCGGAATCTTCAGGTAAAACAACAGTTGCTCTTCATGCTATTGCAGAAGTGCAAAGACAAGGCGGACAAGCTGCATTTATCGATGCCGAGCATGCGCTTGATCCGAAATATGCACGTAACTTGGGCGTAAATATCGATGAGTTGCTGCTTTCTCAGCCAGACACGGGTGAACAAGCGCTGGAAATCGCCGAAGCACTCGTTCGTAGTGGAGCCGTTGATATTATTGTCGTTGACTCCGTTGCTGCTTTGGTACCTAAGGCTGAAATTGAAGGCGATATGGGTGATTCCCACGTCGGATTGCAGGCTCGCTTGATGTCTCAAGCACTTCGTAAGCTTTCTGGTGCCATTAGCAAATCCAATACGATCGCTATCTTTATCAACCAGCTTCGTGAGAAGATCGGTGTTATGTTCGGTAACCCTGAGACAACTCCGGGTGGTCGTGCATTGAAATTCTACTCTTCTGTACGTTTAGATGTACGTCGCGTAGAGAGCATCAAGATGGGGAACGATGTGGTTGGTAACCGTACTAAGATCAAGATTGTGAAGAATAAAGTAGCCCCTCCTTTTAAACAGGCTGATGTTGATATTATGTACGGTGAAGGGATTTCCAAAGAGGGAAGTCTTGTAGATATCGGTACTGAAATGGATATCGTGAATAAGAGTGGTGCATGGTATTCCTACGAAGGCGAGCGTCTCGGTCAAGGCCGTGAGAATGCTAAACAGTTTTTGAAGGAACATCAGGATATTGCCCTTATTATTGAGAATAAGATCCGTGAAGCAAGTAATTTATCCACTATTGTTGCTGCGCCGAAGAATGAAGATATTATTGCAGAGCAAGAAGAAGAAGAGAAATTGCTTCTCGAAATCGAATAGTATATTAAGCAATAGGACGCCCTGTGATTGATTGTTGCAGGGTGTCTTTTCTTAACAAGTAATGAAAGTAAGACGATAACCGATCTATTGCTACGAGGTGACAAACAACTATGGTAATACAACTGGATTTTGAAGCAGAAGAACAAGATGAGCAGGTGTTATCTGATTTTCCTGAAGGAGAACTCTTAGAGATCACTAAAGTAGAACGTCAAAAGAAATCTGATCACCGTTATATCATACATTTCGGAGCATATAACATGACTGTGCACGAGGACGTCATGATTAAATATCGAATGATTACTGGTAATTCTTTTATGAAGGCTGATTTGGTTGAAATTGTTGTAGCTGATGAGCGTCAACGAGCTTATGTAGAAGGCCTCCGTTATCTAGAACGTAAACCACGCACCGCTATGGAAATGACTCGCCGTTTACGCCAGAAGGAAATAGGAGAGACTATTATTGCGGAAGTGGTGCAGCGGCTGCAGGAGGAAAGACTTCTTGATGACCCTTTATATGCTAAGCAATGGGCAGAGCAACGAATAGCGAACCAGCGGAAAGGGAAGATGTGGATTCGACAAGAGCTACGTGAGAAAGGGATAGACAAAACCCTTATATCGGAAGCTTTGGAGAATATTACTCCTGAACAAGAGCTGGAGAGCGCACTCGAAACTGGGCGCAAGAAATGGAATCTCATCCGTGGAGAAGCTTCAGATAAGCGAAGAAAGACTGGAGCCTTCCTTATGCGCCGTGGATTTTCGGGCGATATGGTTCGCCAAGTGATCAATACTTTACTTGCGGAAGACAATTATGAAGGTGAAGATGAGGAGTTTTACTAGAATCACTGATTCTCTTGACATTAATGCGTATATCGACTCTCTTGACAATGTCTTTTTATAAATAATAAAATATAACATGAATCGGCATAAAATTAGAATCCTTTTTCCTTCCCAAAAAGGAGACTGTTTTAAACGGTTCACGTACAACTCATATGAAATGTAATCGCCGGATAAGGCGGGCAGTGTGCATGTGCAGCATGTGCAGTATGGCAATCGGTTGTTTACCGGTTTTTTGTATGGTGATGAACGGATAGTTAAACAACTGCACAATTCCCAGGGATATACCTTGGAGAGGAACCAACGAGGAGGTGAACAGATGCTGGAATCATGGATCTGGGTCATTATCGTTCTCGTTGTAGCTGCAATATTCTTTGGGTTCGGTTATTTTATTCGTAAATCCCTTGCAGAAGCTAAAATCCAAAGCGCAGAAAGAGAAGCCGTTGTCATCGTTGAGAATGCGAAGAAGGACGCTGAGGCGCTGAAGAAAGAAACAGTATTGGAAGCTAAGGACGAAGTCCATAGAATCCGTACTGAAGCTGAGAAAGAAACTCGTGAACGTCGGAATGAAATCCAACGGCAAGAGAGACGTTTGCTGCAAAAGGAAGAATCTCTGGATAAAAAAATGGAATCGCTTGAAAGAAAAGAAGAACAAGTAGCTAACAAAGAGAAACGAATTGATGAAACCCAACAGCAAATTGATGTTATTTACAAAAACCAAGTCACTGAATTGGAACGTATCTCCAATTTAAGCATCGAAGATGCAAGAAGTATCATTCTTAGCAATGTTGAGCAAGAAGTTCGCCATGAAACGGCACAAATGATCAAAGAAATTGAACAGCAGGCGAAAGAAGAAGCGGATAAGAAATCCCGTGAAATCATCACACTCGCTATCCAACGCTGTGCAGCTGATCACGTAGCGGAAACAACGGTTTCAGTTGTTACGTTGCCGAATGAAGAGATGAAAGGTCGGATTATCGGTCGTGAAGGCCGTAATATTCGTGCTTTGGAAACTCTTACAGGTATCGACCTCATTATTGATGATACGCCGGAAGCAGTTATTTTGTCAGGATTTGATCCAATCCGCCGTGAAGTGGCCCGTACGGCACTTGAGAAATTGGTGGCTGATGGACGTATTCACCCCGCTCGTATTGAAGAGATGGTGGAGAAATCCCGCAAAGAAGTGGACGAACGGATTCGGGAATATGGTGAACAAGCTACTTTCGAAGTGGGCGTTCACGGTTTGCATCCAGATTTGATCAAGATTCTGGGGCGTCTGAAATTCCGTACAAGCTATGGTCAAAATGTATTGAAGCACTCCATGGAGGTTGCTTATTTAACAGGACTGATGGCCGGTGAGCTTGGGGAAGACATCGTGCTTGCAAAACGTGCAGGATTACTCCATGATATCGGCAAAGCGCTGGATCATGAAGTGGAAGGTTCGCATGTTGAGATCGGCGTTGAACTAGCGAAGAAATATAAAGAACATCCGGTTGTTATCAACAGTATCGCATCTCATCATGGAGACTGCGAAGCTACCTCGGTTATTGCTATGTTGGTTGGTGCCGCTGACGCATTGTCGGCTGCTAGACCTGGTGCTCGCCGTGAAACACTGGAAACGTATATTAAACGTCTAGAGAAACTGGAAGAAATCTCAGAGTCATTCGAAGGCGTAGAGAAATCATTTGCTATTCAAGCGGGCCGTGAGGTGCGCGTGATGGTACAGCCAGAGAAGATTGACGATGCAGAGGCATTCCGTCTTGCTCGCGATATTACGAAGATGATTGAAAGTGAACTGGATTATCCAGGACATATCAAGGTTACCGTTATTCGTGAGACACGGGCTGTTGAATACGCTAAATAGGCAATAAGTAGATAACATACTCTTGGGAAATAACGATATTTATGATCGTTTCCTGGTATATGTTTCTGCTAGGAATATAAGGTTAAAGGATAAGATATAACTTATACTTTCTTATATTTGATGAAAATTGGCCCCTAAGCGGGGCCTTTTTTCTTTTAAATATGAAGACTTATCCGTTAGATGCAGAGGTTAAGATTAGGAGGAGAGAAACATTAAAGTACTATTCATTGGAGATATCGTAGGTAGTGTAGGTAGGAAGGCACTTCGGGAGATGTTGCCCTCATTAAAAAGCAAATATCAACCACATATAATCATAGTTAACGGTGAGAATTCTGCTGCCGGTAGAGGTATTACTAAAGCGATCGCAAATGAATTTTTTAACTGGGGCGTTCACGGAATCACCATGGGTAATCACACATGGGACAACAAGGATATCTTCGAGTTTATCGACGATGAGGCCCGGATTATCCGTCCTGCTAATTTTCCTCCAGGAACACCGGGAAGAGGATATACAGTTGTTAAAGGTAACGGCAAAGAGCTAGCTATAGTTAACCTGCAAGGCCGTACATTTTTGCCTGCGATTGATTGTCCTTTCCGTGTGGGTGAAGAAATTGTGGAAGAGCTACGTAGAGATCATAAATGCATTCTCGTTGATTTCCATGCAGAGGTTACCTCTGAGAAAATCGCCATGGGCTATTTCATGGATGGTCGCGCATCAATTGTAGTAGGGACCCATACTCACGTTCAGACGAATGATGATGTGATTTTGCCGGGTGGAACGGCTTACTTGACCGATGCGGGCATGGTTGGTTCAAGCGAAGGGATTCTGGGTATGGAAAGAGATGCAGTACTTTATAAGTTCACTACACAGCTTCCAGCACGATTTGTTGTTGATGAAGGCAAGTGGCAGCTTCATGGTTTATTTGCAGAGTTAGACGAGAGTACTGGCGCGGCTACCCGTCTGGAGAAAATACGGCTACGTGAAGATGAATGGGTAATGAGCTAGTAGTAGGATAAGATAAGTGATTTTCCGGGTAATTTCGCCGAATAAGGGTAAAGTGTGATATTTATTATATCGAAAAAGAGTATCTATTGTACCATTTTCTCCAGAGTAGTCCGCAAAAAGAAGGAATTATTTCTTCTCTCGCGAATAACATCTAAAGTAGTGGAAGAACACCATTATTTTCCCAGGGGAGGTACTTACTATGGATGTATTAAAAGTATCAGCTAAATCCAATCCAAATTCCGTCGCCGGCGCTTTAGCAGGTGTTCTTCGTGAACGTGGATCGGCCGAATTACAAGCTATTGGAGCTGGAGCACTGAATCAAGCAGTCAAAGCAGTTGCCATTGCCCGGGGATTTGTTGCACCAAGCGGAGTAGATTTGATCTGCATTCCGGCATTTACAGACATTGTGATTGACGGAGAGGATCGAACCGCGATTAAATTGATTGTAGAACCCAGATAATAGAAGCATAGAACGGATGAACCTGTTTACTTATGTAAACAGGTTTTTTGCTTTTCGTATATAGTCTGGCGTTTTTAAGCATAGAATCTGGAATAGGGCTGCATGAAAGCGAGGGCTTGGGATGAGAACCGATAAGCTACAGGTTGCGGATTTTCATTGTGATGTGCTGAGTAAAATGCAAGCATCACCAGATATGGATTTTAAGAATGATCCTCGGCTGGATGTTACCGGAGAGCGGCTGGTAGCGGGCGGTGTGGAATTGCAGATTTTTGCAATATACCTTTCGGCAAGTAGAGGAAGACCTAGCTTTGAGAATGCTTTAGGACAAATTGATTTGTTCCGGCAAAAAATAATAGGCGCAGAGAGCCTTCAGTGGCTGCGTTGGAAGGAGGAGGTAGGAAAACGAACAGCTGGAGCATCCCCATGGGGAATGCTCTCTCTGGAGGGTGTAGACGGTCTAGAAGGGAACTTGTTTTATGCACAGCTCTGCTTTGAGCTTGGCGTGCGGTTTTTGGGAATCACTTGGAATTATGCCAATTGGGCAGCGGACGGTGTTCTGGAGCAGCGCAACGGCGGATTTACGGAAAAAGGGCGAATGCTGATCGAATGGTGCAACGACAGTGGAATGCTGCTTGATGTGTCGCATTTGTCTCAGGCAGGTTTTTGGGAGCTAGCCGACTTAAGTACACGTCCGTTTATAGCTTCCCATTCGAACGCCGCAGCAATCTGTGGGCATGTTAGAAATTTAAATGATGAACAGATTAAAGCTTTGATTGCAATGGACGGAAGAATGGGCCTGACCTTTTATCCGTGGTTTGTATGTGATGATGGAAAAGCTCGTATGGATGATTTATTAAAGCATATTGATCATGTATGTAGTCTAGGTGGCGAGAAACATATGATGTTTGGTTCGGATTTTGACGGCATTGACACTTGGGTAGAGAACATGGAGCATCCGGGAAAATACCCTGAGCTCGCGGAGCACCTGCTTCGTTACTATCCAGAAGCTTCCGTAAAAGGTTGGTTATATGAGAATGCGGTCTCCTACCTGCGCACAAACTTACCTTCTCAGGTGTCTAAATCATGACAATCCTGCTCTAAAAGTATGAATTGTCGAAAAAAAGGCCCTCGTTATGATGTGGGGCTTTTTATTTTTGGTTAAGAAGATGTATAATGGTTAATGGCTTGTACAGATACTAGAGAAAATACAAGGAGTGACTTTACTATGAGTAAGACTGTACCCGTAGGTGTGTCGGCTAGACATATTCACCTTACGCAAGAGCATGTGGAGGCTTTGTTTGGCCCAGGATATCAACTAACGGAGTTCAAACCCCTCTCTCAACCAGGACAGTTTGCAGCAAATGAGCAAGTAGCAGTTATCGGCAGCAAAGGTAAATTTGACAAAGTAAGAATTTTGGGACCTGCTCGTCCGGCTTCCCAATTAGAAATTTCCCGTACTGACTCCTTCGCACTTGGCGTGAAAGCTCCAGTTCGCGAATCTGGAAATATTGATGGAACACCTGGCATTACGCTTAAAGGACCTGCTGGCGAAGTAGAATTGGAACAAGGCGTTATCATCGCCGCTCGTCACATTCATTTCCATACTTCTGAAGCTGAAGCTTGGGGCATTGCTGATAAGCAATTGCTTAAAGTTCGCCTCGGAGGCGACCGTGGTCTCGTATTGGAGAACGTAATTGCACGCGTATCAGACAGCTTTAAACTGGATATGCATATTGACACTGACGAAGCTAACGCTGCAGGTGCCAACAACGGCGATACTGCTGAAATCGTAGAATAGTCATCATAGTTATAGCAAAGATAAGAAGCGGGGGAGAAATCCTCCGCTTTTTTTGCGTGTCTGATCTGCGTGCTGTAAGGATTGTGTGTCTGATCGGCGTGCTGTAAGAATTGCGTGGCTGATCGGCGTGCTGTAAGGATTGTGTGTCTGATCGGCGTGCTGTAAGGATTGTGTGTCTGATCTGTGTGCTATAAGGAATGTGTGTCTGATCGGCGTGCTGTAAGGATTGCGTGGTTTACCCGACGGCTTGTACTTATCGGACTGTATTGCAGCTATTTCAGCATTTTGATCTATTTTGCCAAGGTTTCGGACTGCATAGCTCTTATTGCCTTATATTTGTACTGAATTGGGCTTCGAAGGTGTGAATAACTGCATCTGAGTCCGATAGCATGTCCAAAATCCACGAATTTTCGAAATAAGGGCGTCTGAGTCCGATGGCTCAGCAGTCTCAGCAGTCTCAGCAGGTTCAGCAGTCTCAGCAGTCTCAGCAGTCTCAACAGGATCAACAGGATCAACAGGATCAACAAAAGATACGCCGCAGGATAAATTGAGAAGGAGTATTTTACGGTTAGTAAAAATATTTTTGTAAGAGCAGAACGGATAGTATCCTGAAATGGATTATTAATGAAAATTGGTGTGATGATAAAGAAAATCTATTATTATGTAACTTATTGTGTTATGATTATGGTTTATGACGTGACAAAAGGATTTATTGTTAAGAATATATGTATTAGAAATTAAGGAGACCCAATGACATTTAATGAACTGAATATTGTGCCTGCAATTTTGAAGGCTTTAAGCAAAGAAAACTATACATCACCTACACCAATACAGGAGCAGTCGATTCCAGCTGTATTAGCGGGTAGAGATTTACTTGGATGCGCGCAAACGGGAACAGGAAAAACAGCTGCATTTTCCGTGCCTATTATTCAATTGCTAAGCGAACAATCGAGCCCTAACAAATCCAATAATGTGCGACGCATTCGCTCGTTGATTTTAACACCGACAAGAGAACTAGCGATTCAAATTGCTGATAACATAAAAGCGTATAGCCAATATACAGATATCCGCTCAGCTGCCATTGTTGGCGGTGTGTCACAGAAAGTGCAAGAGCGCGCACTGAATCAAGGTGCCGATATTCTTATTGCTACACCTGGTAGACTTATCGACCTGATCAATCAGAAACGTGTAGATCTGCAATATGTACAAATTTTAGTTCTGGATGAAGCTGACCGGATGCTGGATATGGGCTTTATTCATGATGTGAAACGAATCATCGCCAAAATGCCTACGAAGAAGCAAACTCTGTTTTTCTCGGCAACGATGCCAACTGAGATTTCTAAATTGATCAAAACATTGCTTGTGAATCCAGTGAAGGTAGAAATCACACCCGTGTCATCTACTGCGGATAGAATCAATCAATCGATCTATTTATTAGAGAACGGAAATAAGCAAAACCAATTGAACCTGCTGTTACAGGATAAATCCATCGTCTCAGCATTGGTGTTTACTCGTACCAAACGTGGTGCAGACCGTGTTACCCGCGATCTGGCTAAAGTGAACATTGCTGCTCAAGCCATACACGGCAATAAATCTCAAAATGATCGCCAGAACGCTTTGCGGAATTTTAAAAGCGGTGCGACTCGTGTTCTCGTAGCTACGGATATAGCTGCCCGGGGAATTGATATTGATGAGCTGTCTCACGTAATCAACTTCAACTTACCGAACATTCCGGAAACCTATGTGCACCGGATCGGTCGTACAGGCAGAGCGGGATTGAGCGGAACGGCAATTTCTTTTTGCGAAGCTGAAGAGCTTCCTTTCCTTAAAGATATTGAAAAATTGATTGGAAAATCGATTCCGGAAGTTAAGGACCATCCGTATCCGATGTCTCGTAAAACGCAAATGAAGACAGATCGTTCGGCGAAACCGTCAGGTTCGAAAGCAGCAGCTTCGAGACCATCGTCTTCCAGACCGTCGAATTCCAAACCAGCAACTGCTAAACCTGCGGCAACAAAACCGGCAGCAACAAAATCAGCGGCATCTAAACCAGCTAAAGCAAAACCTAAGTCTAACCCTCCATTGAAGCCAAAGTCCGAGTGGTTCACAAAAGGAAGACAAAAAACGAGCAGCAGATAAGTTAGTTTGAATGCGTATCGTTTCTATAGCAAAATAAAAAAACCGTCAGAGTAAATCTGATGGTTTTTTATGTTTTATTTCCTGATAATTTACAACAAAAAACAGCCGCTAAACAGTTCCTCACTGTACAACGGCTGTTGTTATTTCATTTATGCGGTTGCTTCAATTGTATTCTCCTGAACATAGGGGCTCAGTTCTTGCTGAAGTCCTGCGCTGATGGAAGTCATAGGGAGGCGAAGCGTATCCGAGGACAGTAGGCCGTTTTGGCTAAGCATCCATTTAATTGGAGCGGGATTCGATTCCTTGAATAATAGGCGGATGATCGGCAGTAGTTGTTCAAAGCTTTCTTTAGCAAAGTCCACTTGACCAGATGTAAAGGCTTCAAAGATACGAAGGCATTCTGCCGGGAAAACGTTGGCAGTAGCAAGCATCCCCCCAGCTGCTCCGCAGCTAAGCATTTCATAAAAGAGGGAATCATCGCCGCCAAGCACAGGTTTAACACCTGTACGGACTAACTCTGTAACCATTTTTGTACTGCCTGAGCAGTCTTTTAAACCGACAACATTATTCATTTCTAGGATTGTACGTGCAGTATCTACCGTCATGGCCGTACCTGTACGACTTGGAATATCATAAGCCATGATTGGTATGCCTACTTCTGCAGCTTTGCGGAAATGGGCAATGATACCCTCTTGTGAAGGACGACTATAATAAGGTACGACTACTAGTGCACAATCAGCACCAAGGTTTGCAGCAATTTCCGTGCGTGCAACCGTAGAGGCTGTATCATTGGTACCTGTACCAACTACTAAGGGGATTGATGTGGATTGTAGAAGCTCACGGGAAGTGTTTACTAGAAGCTGCATTTCATTTACGGTTACAGTGGGCGATTCTCCGGTGGTTCCATTAACGACCAGACCTTGTATGCTGTTGTTAATAATGTTCTTTACATAACGCTGATACGAATCCAAATCAACTTCACCAGCAGCATTGAACGGGGTGACCACGGGGACATAAACTCCATAAATCTGTTGTTCTGTAAGCATAAATTATCGGCCTCCAAAATATTTTAATTCCTCTACATACACTTTACCATGGAAAGTAGCATCGTCGTTAGCTATAATAAATGATATGGATCATCAAAAATATTGATGTTAGGGTGAGGTAATGGATTTAACCTATTTACGAACCTTCCGCGAGGTGGCTAAACGTCAGAGCTTTACGCGAGCTGCTGAAGAATTGGGATATGCACAATCAAGTGTGACGATGCAGATACAGAAGATAGAGAAGGAATATGGAGTACCTTTAATAGAGAGGCATGGCCGTCAGCTGCGGCTTACCCCGCCAGGAGAAGAGTTATTGAAGCTGTTCGTGGAGATTTTGGATTTATATGATCGTTCAAAAGAAACCATCGCCCAGCAAATCGGAGGTACGTTAACTATTGGGACGATAGATTCTTTAGCGGCCTTTTATTTACCTCCTTACCTGCAGCAGCTAAGGACTAAATTTCCGAAGCTGGATATTCATCTGCAAACGATGCAGGAAGCTAATCTTCTTGCCAAAATAAAAGATGGCGAAGTAGATCTAGGCTTAATGTTGGATCGCACCACTGCGGATTCCATCCTTGAGCGTACGATCGTCAGAGATGAGCCACTTGTTTTGATAGCTCCCATTCATCATCCGCTTGCCCAGATGGATACGGTAACCCTACAGGATCTGAATAACTGTGAGCTAATAGTCTCGGAGGAAAGCTGTATTTACCGGAGTTTGTTCGAGAATTTGTTAAAAGAGCACGGGATCATATTCCGCATAGGTTTTGAGCTTTCGAATCTGGAGGCCATTAAACGTTGTGTAATGAATGGTCTTGGAATTGCTTTGTTACCAAAAATCGTGGCAGAGGAAGAAATTGAACGGGGAAGCTTGGCTGAGCTGTCCTTTGTTCATCCCGAAATTCACTTTGATCTGCAGCTTCTGATGCACCCTAAGAAGTGGAAATCACAACCACTGCAATTTTTAATCCAAATGCTGTTTGCAAATCATTAGTTTATTCCCATCAGGGTCTTTTACTACAAACCATTTTTGATCTTGAATTTCGGTTACTATATCTACACCGAGCTCCTTTATATAGTTGAAAGAGGCTTGCAGATCATCGGTTATAAGCATAAGAGCAGGTGTTGTAATTGGAGGAGCCCCTTCAGGCTCTAAACCTCCCCACATGGGCATGGTGTCCAGAATGATCCCAGTGCTTCCTTGCATAGTTAACGGACATAAATGACCGTTTATAATCGAATGATCTGCTTCTTGGAGTCCTAGGACTTGGCAATACCAGTTACGGGCTTTTTCAATATCGTGTACGGGGATAAATACACTGCCAATCAAATTCTTAATGGGACTTGTTGCTGAAGAATTTACAATGGACTGTGCTTGTTCATGCATTTGAATCCCTCCAGAGAAGATGCTAGACCTTTATTTGTAATTTATGTATCTAATCTATTTAAAACATAGAATCATCCTATGTGCAAGTTGAATGTTATTTATCGATCAAATCCTAAATTTGTATGCAAAATACAGCTTTATTTAATGAAAGTCGCTGTAAATATTGACATTGAAAATGAGTTTATGTTATATAAAAAGAAGAATTAGCACTCATCTAAGAAGAGTGCTAATCACGATGTGCTGGATAAGAAGGTTATTTTGAAAGGAGATTTATTTATTCATGGCCAAAAAAGAGTTTAAAGCCGAATCGAAAAGATTGCTGGAAATGATGATTAACTCCATTTATACACAACGGGAAATATTCCTGCGTGAGCTGATTTCCAATGCAAGTGATGCGATTGATAAGATCTATTACAAAGCATTAGCTGATGAAGGCCTGGTCTTCAATAAAGAGGATTATTATATTAAAGTGACCGCCGATAAGGCGAACAGAACCTTGACGATTTCCGATACAGGTATCGGGATGACACAAGAGGAGCTGGAGAATAACTTAGGTACAATCGCGAAGAGTGGATCTCTTGCTTTTAAGAAAGAGAACGAAGCTAAAGATGGCCACAACATCATCGGGCAGTTCGGGGTGGGCTTCTACGCTGCGTTTATGGTGGCTGATGACGTTATAGTGATCAGTAAGGCATTAGGCAGTGACGAGGCCTTTAAATGGGAGTCTAAGGGCGCTGACGGCTATACCATCGAGACTGTCGAGAAGGATTCTGTCGGCACTGATGTGATTTTGAAGATTAAAGAGAATACGGAAGAAGATCAATATGATGAATATTTGGAAGAATATCGCCTGAAATCTATCATTAAAAAATACTCCGACTTCATCCGTTTCCCAATTAAAATGGACGTGAAGGAGCAAAAGCCAAAAGAAGGCACGGAGAACGAGTTCGAAGAAGTTATTCAAGAACAAACCGTAAACAGCATGGTGCCTATCTGGCGCAAGAACAAAAGCGAGCTGACTACAGAAGATTATGATAACTTCTATGCAGAGAAACGTTACGGCTTCGATAAGCCGCTTAAACATATTCATATCAGTGCCGATGGTGCTGTAGTGTACAATGCAATCCTGTTCATTCCAGAAAATACGCCGTTTGACTATTACACAAAGGAATATGAAAAAGGTCTTGAGCTCTATTCCAATGGTGTGCTGATCATGAACAAGTGTGCGGATCTGCTGCCTGATTACTTCAGCTTTGTAAAAGGTATGGTGGACTCAGAGGATCTGTCCTTGAACATTTCCAGAGAGATGCTCCAGCATGACCGTCAGCTGACTCTGATCGCTAAGAACATTAAGAACAAGGTGAAAAGCCAACTGCAAAGCCTGCTGAAGGATGAAAGAGAGAAATATGAGCAGTTCTATAATGCTTTTGGTAGACAGCTTAAGTTTGGTGTCTATAACGATTATGGGATGCACAAAGACACCCTTCAAGATTTGTTGATGTTCTATTCCTCTAAGGAGAAGAAGCTGGTTACGCTGGACGAATACGTCTCAAGAATGCCAGAAGATCAGAAGTATATCTACTATGCTTCCGGAGAGTCGATCGACAGAATCGAGAAGCTCCCGCAAACCGAGCTTGTATCGGATAAAGGGTATGAAATTCTCTACTTCACTGATGATATTGATGAATTTGCGATCAAGATGATTCAGTCTTATAAGGAAAAAGAATTTAAATCCGTATCCAGCGGAGATCTGGGGATCGAAGCCGACGAAGCGGACAAGCCAACGGAAGCGGAAGAGAACGAAAACAAGGAGCTTTTTGAAGCGATGAAGGACATCCTGTCCGGCAAAGTGAAAAATGTTAAAGCTTCCAAACGTTTAAAGACTCATCCGGTATGTCTCTCTGCCGAAGGTGAACTGACAATCGAGATGGAGAAAATCCTGAAATCGATGCCGAATGGCCAAGAGGTGCAAGCGGATAAGGTACTCGAAATCAACATCCATCACGAAGTGTTCCAGTCCTTGAAGGCGGCAGCAGAGAACGACAAAGAAAAGCTCGGTTTATACACGAACCTGCTGTACAACCAAGCCCTGTTGATCGAAGGTCTACAGGTTAGTGATCCTGTTCAATTCACCAATGATATTTGCAAAATCATGAAATAATATGAAGTACAGAGACCATCCAATTGTATTATGATTTGATTGGGTGGTCTTTTTTATTTCAGTATTTCATTTTGTTGTGCGAAAAAGGTAGTAATCAATTTCAGAGTCATTATTTGTACAACCGCTGATCGAATAGATAATTTCACCTTGTGTGCTTTTTTTACTCGTCACTTCGGAGCAGGTATCGGTTCTGACTCCTGTGTTGCTTCCACCGAATGCATCATTAGAAGTATCATAGCTGTAATTAATCACGTTACCGTCAAATTTTAAATCCTTAAATATGGGATCGCCTTCATCTGTGTAACTTGTAACGCGTATATTGTCTGCTTTTTTGCTGGAGAGATTAGTTATAAATTTCTCGAATTTATCGAGGTTGTACACTTTTTCAAAAGAAACAATATCCCCTCTACTGATGGCTTCTTTGGAAGTATAGGGTTCACTTTTGGGAACAGAATTAACTTTATGATCGGAACAACCCCATACTCCTGCTAGTAAAAGAACAGAGAGTGTAAGCAAATTTACTTTTTTCACTGAGGGACCTCCTTGTAACGTATTTATATAAAAGACGGAGATTAACTGGAAAAGTTACAGAGAGCTTGATGTTTCACATTGACAATAAACAACAAATTGAGTATTATTTTCTCTTACTTGAATATGTAAAAGCAAAGAAGAGAAAGAGTACCACGGCAATTCTTTCAACAGAGAGCTCCGGTCGCTGAAAAGGAGTAAAGAAAACCCTTGGGAATATGGTCTCAGAGCTGCGCATCGAAACCTTATGGGTTGTAGGCTGCGCCGGAACCTGCATCCGTTACAGTGCTAGGGTATAAACGTTAATTAACGTCGTACCTGAAGAGGTAAATGTTATGAGGCATTTATAAAATTAGGTGGTAACACGTGAGTAGAACTCTCGTCCTTTGTGGATGGGAGTTTTTTTGTTGTCTAAAAAAAGGAGGAGAAGGTTAATGAGTAATGTGTTTATAGGTGGCGCTTGGCCGTATGCGAATGGATCTTTACATCTGGGGAGATTATCAAGTGTGTTGCCTGGGGATGTGCTGGCACGATATTTTCGCTCCAAAGGGGATAACGTATTATATGTATCAGGCAGTGATTGCCATGGCACACCCGTAGCAGTTCAGGCTGCGAATGAAGGGATTACGCCGGGAGCTTTTGCAAGCAGATATCATGAAGAGTTTCTGAAGTGTTTTGAACAGCTGGGATTTAGTTATGATCTATATACTCGAACGGATCAACAGCAGCATCATAAGGTTGTGCAAGCGTTGTTTACAAAGCTGCTAGAGAATGGTCATTTATATAAAAAAACCATTGCTCAATGCTACTGCGAGGTGGATCAGCGCTTTTTGCCAGACAGATATGTGGAAGGGACTTGTCCGGTATGTGGTGAGCGGGCGCGAGGGGATCAATGTGATTATTGTTCTACGATTCTAGATCCTGCCGATTTGTTAGACAGAGTCTGCAAATTATGTGGGAATACACCAACAGAAAGGCCGACAGAACATTATTATCTTAGCTTATCTAATTTTCAGTCTGAATTAACGGAATATGTAGAGGAAGCACAATTTTGGAGAGAAAACGCTATAAAACTGACCAAACGTTATTTACAAGAAGAGCTGCAGGACCGCGCGGTAACAAGAGACTTGTCTTGGGGTGTAGATGTTCCTGTGGCTGGATTTGAAGATAAAAAAATTTATGTTTGGATTGAGGCGGTAAGTGGTTATTTATCAGCCAGTAAGCAGTGGGCTGCACAGTCCGGAGGAAGCTGGGAGGATTTTTGGTTAGAGGAAAAAGGGGCGATTACCGCTTATTATGTGCATGGTAAAGACAATATTCCTTTTCACACTTTAATATGGCCGGCTGTGTTATTAGGAGCAGGAGGTCTGCATTTACCGGACAGGATTATATCTAGCGAATATTTAACCCTTGAAGGGCAGAAATTCTCCACTAGCCGAAATTGGGCGGTCTGGGTACCTGATATTTTAGAGCGGTATCAGCCAGATTCTATTCGTTATTTCTTAATTGCCAATGGACCTGAGAAGCGGGACACGGATTTTTCCTGGAGAGAGTTTATTTATAGCCATAATGGAGAGCTGCTTGGAGCATTTGGTAACTTTGTGAACCGTTCATTGGCTTTTATAGATAAGTTTTATGAAGGGAAAGTGCCAAATGGGCAATTAGATAAGGGGTGGAAGGACAATATTGACCTCTTGTATCTGGAATCAGGACGGCTTATTGAGGCTGGGAATCTAAAAGATGCGCTGGAGTTTATTTTTTCTTATGTGCGCAAGGCAAACCAGTATTTCGATCTGCAAAAACCATGGATACAGATAAAAGAGGATCAGGTTTCTTGTGATTCTGCAATATACACATGTGTGCAGATTATTGCGAACTTAGCGAATTTGTTGCATCCGTTTCTACCGTTCTCTTGTGACAAGATCAGGGGGTTCCTGTCGTTAGAACTACCGAATTGGCAGCCTTGCTCGGTGCCCCCTTACCAACAGGTTACTGATTTACAATTATTGTTTGAACGAATTGATATTAGCCGTATTAAAGAAGAAGAGGATAGGCTAGATCAACAGCAAGTGAATAAATAGAGCTGGTATTTATCCATTCCTAAAGCTTTCAATAAACTTGGAAGCCAATGATGATAAGTATTTATCCTTAATCCAGACGGCGGCGACCCGCGTGCGTAGTGATTCACTACTGATTTCTTTATAGACCAAATTACGGTTACTCGTTAATTCGAAAGCGGATTTGGGGATGATTCCAATGCCAAGACCAGCGTTTGCCCAGAGCAGTGTTGTTCTAGCATCATCATTCATACAGAAAATCAGCGGATCAAAGCCGTTCTCAAGACATGTTTCCCGGATAAGCTGCTCAAAACGGCGGTAGATAATAAGCGGCTTATCCTTTAGCTCACCGATCTCAATAAAGGTTTCATCCGTTTTCCAGTCATACTCAGGTGTCATTACGGCAATCATAGGTTCAGCTTGTGTGTAAAGACATTCTAAATTTGTACCATTAAAGGGTGTCCTAACAATCCCGACTTCGACAATACCTTTATTCAGGAGGTCAATGATTCTAAAGGTATTTCCTTCATGAATCTCAAACTTCACACCTTTATACGTTTTGTGGAACTCACATAGCCGATCTTGAAGCAACGTAGCTCCAGAGGAGGAAACTGTACCAATGGCTAGGGTTCCTTTTAAACCTTTGACAAAATCAGTGAGCTCACGGGCAGTGGAATCTGCCAGCTCCAGGATTTGTTGGGCACGGTCCCGCAATATGGCTCCAGCTTCAGTGAGCTGCACGCTGCGTGGACCTCGTTCCACTAGCTTTACACCGAGTTCTTCCTCTAGGAGCTTTAGCTGCTGGCTCAGCGGAGGCTGGGCCATTTGCAGTTTTTTGGCTGCAGATGTAATCTGTCCTTCCTCAGCTATCGCCATAAAATATTTAAGTTGTCTAATATCCATATAAAAATCCTCCGAACTTGAGATATGCTAATCGTATGGGAGCGATACGAATCCAATATTATTAATATGTGAGTAGATATGCCATAATCATAACTGTTCTTATACATATTTCAAGTGGTTAAATACTTCTTATGTTGGGTGTGGATGAATTTGTTCAAAATTGCAGTATATTTAAAGCCGTACAAAAAAGAAGCGATCATTGGACCGATCTTCAAACTGATGGAAGCGATTCTGGAGCTGATTTTGCCTACCATTGTCGCATTGATCATCAACAACGGGGTTGGCAATCATGACAGCGCCTATGTTTACCGCATGGGTGGTCTAATGGTGCTGATGTCACTGCTTGGCTTCGGCTGCTCCATGGTATGCCAATACTATGCAGCCCGGGCTTCACAGGGATTCGGTACGACACTACGCAATAAGATGTTTAGACATATCACATCTTTGTCGTATGCTGAGCTGGATACCTTAGGTACGCCTACACTGATTAATCGGATTACCAATGACGTAAACCAGCTGCAAATTGCTGTGGCTATGCTAATTCGTCTAGTTATTCGTGCACCGTTTATCTGTATCGGGGCTATCCTAATGTCCATGATTTTGGATTTTAGATTATCGCTGATTCTAATTGCGGCAACACCGGTTTTTGGCATTATTTTATATTTTATTATCACCCGCAGTGCTCCTTTGTACCGAAAATACCAGCAGAAGCTGGATGCCCTTGCGCTCGTACTGAGTGAGAATTTATCGGGGATTCGAGTGATTCGTGCTTTTGCCAAAAGACGTACAGAAAAAGAACGTTTTGATGCTTCGTCCGATGATTTGACTACTACAGCGATCCGGGTTTCGCGGATATCTGCTTTGCTTGGGCCGATGACTACACTTGTAGTAAATGCGTCAATCATTGCTATTTTGTGGGTAGGCGGAATTCATATCGATGGGGGCCGATTGTCTCAAGGGGAGATCATTGCCTTCATCAATTACATCACTCAAATCTTGCTGGCGCTGATAGTGGTCTCCAACTTGGTCATTATTTTTACCAAAGCCTCATCCTCAGCTAATCGTGTAAATGAAGTGCTGGGTGTTAAGGTCTCCGTGTCTGAGGAAGGAAATGCTGTGATTGCTGAACCTGACCATGCTGCCCCTGCTATACAATTCGATCACGTATCCTTTGGGTATAATACGACAGGTGAATCGGCATTAGAGGATATATCTCTAGTAATTAATCGCGGAGAGACCGTGGGCCTGATTGGCAGTACGGGTTCAGGTAAGTCTACTTTTGTGAATTTGATCCCTCGTTTTTATGATGCGGTGCAAGGTGAAGTAAAAGTGGATGGTGTGAATGTCCGAGATTATAAGCTGCAGCAGCTTCGTGAGAAAATCGGGATTGTACCGCAGAAAGCTGTGCTGTTTACAGGAACGATCGCTGAGAATATACGTTGGGGCAAGGAAGATGCAACTGAGGAAGAAATCATGCAGGCAGCCTCTATTGCTCAAGCGGAGGAGTTTATACGTAAATTACCCGAAGGGTTGAATACGCAAGTATCTCGTGGGGGATTAAATTTATCCGGTGGACAAAAGCAGCGCTTAACCATAGCTCGTGCAGTAGTAGGAAAGCCATCGATTCTTATTTTGGATGACTCCTCCAGTGCGCTGGATTTCTCCACAGATGCGGCACTTCGAAAGGCTCTCAAAGAGAGTAGCCAGGAAATGACCGTACTCCTTGTCTCGCAGAGGGTAAGCACTGTAAGGCAAGCGGATAAAATAATGGTATTTGAGGAAGGGCGGATCGCCGGTGTCGGAACCCATGAGGAGCTGATGCGTGGTTGTGAAGAGTATAAAGAAATCTGCCTGTCCCAGCTATCAAGTGAGGAGTCGGGCCAATGAACAAAAATAACATTTGGAAAAGACTTATTGTATACACAGGGCATTATAAAAAAATAGCTATAGGTGCAGTAATCTGCGCAATACTCAGTGTGATTGCCAGTCTAATTGGCCCGCTGCTCATCGGCAGCGCCATCGATTTTATGATCGGGCCGGGAGAGGTTGATTTTGACGCCGTACTTAGACTGCTTTTGATTCTGGCAGGGGTGTATATTGTCGGCAGCTTTTTCGGATGGCTTCTTACCTACCTGACTAATCGAATTGCCTATCGGACTGTATATGACTTACGGCGGGAGCTTTTTGATAAATTAAATGTTTTGCCGTTAAAATTTCACGATAACCACCCGCAAGGGGACAGCATCAGCCGGTTTGTTAATGACATGGATGCGGTCTCTGATGGACTGCTGCAAGGCTTCTCAACACTGCTCACGGGGATCATCACTATCGTGGGGGCAATTGTACTTATGTTGTACATTAGTCCTTTAATGACCCTAGTTGTTCTTCTGTCAGCACCCGTTACATTTTTTGTGGCAAGATTCATTACGATGCGCTCCCAGAAGATGTTTAAGGAGCAGGCTAAAATTCTGGGCGGTCTCAACGGATACGTGGAGGAAATGATTGGCGGACAAAAAGTGGTCACAGCTTATCATTATGAAGACCGTGCACTGACTCAGTTTGAAGAACGAAACGAGACTTTGTACCAGACTGGTGTGAAATCACAATTTTACGGTTCCTTGTCCAATCCGACAACACGGTTAGTAAATAATATTACCTTCTCTGTTATCGCGATGATCGGTAGTGTTATGGTGATTCGCGGGCTTGTGACGGTAGGGGATTTGTCCAGCTTTTTGATCTTCTCCAACTTGTTCGCTAAGCCGTTTAATGAAATTACAGGTGTGATTACGCAGCTTCAATCGGCAACGGCATCAGCGCAGCGGATCTTCGCCATTCTAGACCTCTCGCCTGAACCAGCGGATGCAACAGACGCCAAAATTATGAATACAAGCCAAGGGACGATTACCTTTGAAAAAGTATCCTTTGCTTATAATCCTGAACGTCCTCTGATTAATGATTTCAGTCTGGAAGTGAAACCAGGTACCCGGGTTGCAATTGTAGGGCAGACGGGAGCGGGGAAGACCACACTGGTTAATCTGCTTATGCGTTTTTATGATGTGGATAAGGGTTCCATCAAGATTGACGGTGTGGATATCAAGACGATTACCCGTGACAGTCTGCGGCGTAATTTCGGGATGGTGTTGCAGGACACCTGGCTGTTTGGCGGCACGATTAGAGAAAATATTGCCTACGGCAAACCTGAGGCTACCGAAGAAGAGGTCATCGCTGCTGCTAAGGCTGCAAATGCTCATAGCTTCATTAAACGCCTGCCTGAGGGATATGATACAAAGATCAGTGGCTCAGGAGATAATTTGTCGCAAGGACAAAAGCAGCTGCTTACCATAGCACGAGTGATGCTCGTAGATCCGCCTATGCTCATTTTGGATGAAGCCACCAGCAGTATTGATACGCTGACTGAGGTACGGATTCAGAAGGCTTTTCTAAAAATGATCGCTGGTCGGACCAGCTTTGTAATTGCTCACCGTTTGTCAACGATTCGAGAATCGGATCTCATTCTTTTCATGAAGGACGGAGACATTGTCGAAAGTGGCACGCATGACCAACTCCTAGCCAGCGGTGGATATTACGCCAGATTATATAACAGTCAGTTCGCATCAACTTAGACTTTGCATTAAGAAAAAGAGCATTCAATCCCTAAATTGGGGGTGAATGCTTTTTTTGGTTGGCTTGGCTTACCCTTACGGACTGTATTGCAGCTAAATTGTGTTTTTGGTGCCTTTTCCCAAAGTAACGGACTGCATAGCACTTATTCGGCTGATTTTGCAGGAAAAAGGAGTGGATATGGCACAATAGCTGCATCTGAGTCCGAACGGGGTGGAAAAGGGCGTGAATTTGCGAAATAAGGGCGCCTCGGTCCGATACGTAGCAATGGCTGCCACCACCAAGGGTAGATTGCTTCTGATCCGGAGTAGAACGCTTAGAAAGTAGTTTGCTCAGCGTTCCAATGTAGTTGGCTCATCGTCAGTTTGTTTAGCGTTCCAATGTAGCTGGCTCATCGTCAGTTTGTTTAGCGTTCCAAAGTAGCTAACTCACCGTCAACAAAGTAGTTTGTTTAGCGTTCCAAAGTTAGCAATCTCATCGTCACCAAAGATTTGCTTAGCGTTCGAAAGTAGTTAGCTCCTCGTCACCAAAGTCAGTCTGCTTAATGTTCCAAAGTAGCTATCTCATCGTCACTAAAGTAATTTGTTTACCGTTCCAAAGTAATTGTTTACCCTTACGGACCGTATTGCAGCTAAATTGTGTTTTTGGCGCCTTTTTTCGAGGTAACGGTGCATAGCGCTTATCTAGCTGAAATTGCAGGAAAAAGGAGTGGATATGGCAAAATAGCTGCATCTGAGTCCGAACGGAGTGGAAAAAGGCATGAATTTGCGAAATAAGGGCGCCTCGGTCCGATACGTTGCAATGGCAGCCACCACCAAAGGTAGATTGCTTCTGTTCTGGAGTAGAATGCTTAAAAAGTCGTTTGCTTAGCGTTCCAAAGTAGTTAGCTCATCGTCACTAAAGTAATTTGTTTACCGTTCCAAAGTAGTTTGTTTAGCCTTGCGGACCGTATTGCAGCTAAATGATGTTTTTGGTGCCTTTTTTCAAAGTAACGGACTGCATAGCACTTATTCGCCTGATTTTGCAGCAAAAAGGAGCGGATGTGGCACAATAGCTGCATCTGAGTCCGAACGGGGTGGAAAAGAGCGTGAATTTGCGAAATAAGGGCGCCTCGGTCCGATACGTAGCAATGGCTGCCACTACCAAAGGTAGATTGCTTCTGATCCGGAGTAGAATGATTAGAAAGTAGTTCGCTTAGCGTTCCAAAGTCAGCTATCTCATCGTCACCCAAGTAGTTATCTCAACGTCCCCAAAGTAGTTTGTTTGCCCTTACGGACCGTGTTGCACTTAATCGTAATTTTATCCCACCCGTTAGAGGTGAAAATCTCAAAATAAAATATTTGCAAACGAATGAACTATCTGGACGGGCTAAACGTATTATAAGAAACGTATATTGAACACGACGAAGCTACAGTAAATATGGCATATTGAGAGTGTTATGAGATTGGAAGGGGAGTGGCAAGATGTTGACAATCAAACATTTTACCAAAAGCTATAAGGGTGGCAAGAAGGCGGTAAATGATCTGGATTTGGTGGTCGAAAAAGGTGATATCTACGGCTTTATCGGTCATAACGGTGCAGGGAAAACAACGACTATCCGAGCAGTGGTCGGAGTTTTAGATTTTGAGGAGGGGGATATCGAGATTGGTGGGTACTCCATTAAAAAAGATCCCTTAGCCTGCAAAGCGATTACTGCGTATATTCCAGATAATCCGGATTTATACGATCATCTGACGGGCATTCAGTACTTGAATTTTATTGGTGATCTTTTTAGCGTATCGAAAGCGGATCGGGAGTTACTGATAAAGAAATATAGCGATGAATTTGAGATTACCTCTAATCTGGGGGATTTGATCTCCGCGTATTCTCATGGTATGAAACAGAAACTCGCGATTATCTCTGCGCTTATTCATAAACCGAAGCTGCTAGTTCTGGATGAACCCTTTGTAGGACTTGATCCAAAAGCGGCACACACGCTCAAGAGAATTATGGCGGATATTTGCAGCCAGGGCAGTGCAATCTTTTTTTCGACGCATGTACTGGACGTGGCCGAGAAGCTCTGCAATAAGATCGCCATTATCAAAGCGGGTGAATTGATCACTCATGGGAAAACAGAAGAGGTGAAGGGTGACAGCAGCCTTGAAGATGTGTTTTTGGAGTTGATAAAACATGATTAATATCTGGAGATTGACGAAAATTCAGCTAATCTCATCCTTTGGGTTAAATAAAGCTTTGCATACACGAGATATGAAAGAAAGACGAAAAATGCTTTTGCTGAGCATCGGTATCTTAATAGGGATAGTCATGATGGCAGTGGTTTCGTTTGGATATAGCTTCATGATAGCAGAGACCCTTGAACAGATAGGCCGTCCAGAGCTACTGCTTGCGATTATGATGGCTGTTACATGCTTGATTGGATTTTTTACAACGATCTATAAGGCGAGTGGGGTATTATTTGGCTCCAAAGATTACGATCTCGTAATGTCGCTGCCTATCAAAACGAGCCATATCGTAGCAAGCCGTGTAGTTCAGCTCTACGTGCTGAATATACTGTTCTCATTGATGGTGATGGTGCCAGCAGGTGTAGTTTATGCAATAAAGGTAAATCCGGCAGTAGTGTATTATTTATTTTTCATGATAACGCTGCTATTTATCCCATTAGTGCCGATCATTGCTGCAACGATTATAGGGGCATTGATTAGTTGGATTTCCTCACGGTTTAAAGGAAGTCGTTTAATAAGTCTCATTCTGACTTTTGCCGTAATCATTGTTATTATTTTGGGTTCAAGCCAAATGAATGGGAATGACCCGCAGTTAATTGCAGATATGAGCACACAAATTGGCGATCAAATCTTTAACTTATATCCTTTGACGGTCATGTATGTAGATGCTGTCTGCTCGTATCAGGTAGCTCCTTTACTATTATTTATAGGAATTTCATTACTTTCTTTTATGCTGTTTACCCTTATTCTTGGCAGCAAATATAAAGCAATACACACAGGCCTTACGACTTCTTACTCAAAGAATAAGTATCAAATGAGGTCACTTGCAGTCTCTTCACCGCTTTACACATTGTATAAAAAAGAGCTGCGCCGCTATTTCAGTTCTTCTATATATGTGCTAAATACAAGTATTGGTATGGTAATGCTACTTGTCATGGCGATCACCTTACTGTTTGTTAGCTCAGAGCAATTAGGAAAGATTATTGAGATACCAGAACTCTCTAATTATCTAAGCAGATTGGCGCCACTATTTGTTTCCCTCTTTATAGCATTAAGCTGTACGACCTCGAGTTCGATTTCGCTTGAAGGTAACCATATTTGGATTTTAAAAAGCGCTCCCGTTCCGACAAAAACTATATTATTAAGTAAAATCGCAGTGAATCTCACCATTACTGTGCCGATTGTGATTGTTAGTAGTGTGCTTCTTATGATTTCTCTGGGCACTGGCTGGATGGAGAGCTTGTTATTGCTAATAATCCCCGTCCTATACGCTTGTCTTACCGCAATGGTAGGTGTGATCGTAAACTTGAAGCTTCCTAAACTAGAGTGGACCAATGAAGTCTCTGTAATTAAACAAAGTGCTTCAGTCCTTGTAGCGATGATTATAGGATTTATCAGCTTGCTGATTCCATTTGGTTTGAGTTTTCTTTTATCTGATCTAATTGGTAATCTCGTTATGTTAGGGATTGGTGTGGTGATATTAGTAGCGTGTGGAGTGATGTATAGATACATCCAGTCCACAGGAGAATTTTTATTTCGGGCTCTTTAAAAAAATAGGGCATTCCAAAAGCCGAAATTGGCTGCTGGGATGCCCTTTTTATGTGCAAGATTTATTTTCGTGAAAAATCCCTAAGTTCTACCGTCGCACTTGTTGTTCTTGTTGTTCTTGTCGCTCATTAGCTAACTGTTCAATTCCGCCCACCATTATTTTTAGACCTGTATAGAACATCTTATCGGAGCCAATTTCATTAAAAATATTGTTTTCGTACATTCGTTTTATAACATTAGGTCCATCCCCGGATAAGTGCTCAAGCGATTGTTTAAAAACCACTCTAGCATCTCCATTAGGTTCATTTTTCATGGCTAAGTCTATTCGATCCTGCTCATATTTGTCCAATTCGAATGAGATTACATAGTTTAACACGCATGCAATCAAGGAGAATTTATCACTATCGCTTAAAGGAAGATGATCCACGATCTGAAGCAAAGTATTCAGTAAAGATAGATAATTAGGTTCAGAAGGCAAGGTTCTCATCATCAGCTGAGCCGAGCAAGGATACTTATGTAAAACCCCACGAATTCGGTCCACAAAATTAAATAACTGTTCTTGCCAAGTACCTTCGAGATTCGCAGTTTCGAGGGCTTCTTTGGCGACCTCATTAGCAAGCGTCTGGAAAATGCTCTGTTTACTCTTAAAATGCCAATACAGAGAGGCGGCTTGTATTTTTAGTAGTTCTGCTAATTTACGCATACTAAATGCCTCTATGCCGATATCATCCAACAGCACCCAAGAAGCTTTTATTATATCTTGTTCAGTGATTTGCAGATTTTTGATTCTCATCGAAACGACCTCCTGTTACTGTCTTTCTTTATCATAAGCGAAGATGAATGGCTGGTCTACCATCGTTAGATTACTGCTTTATCTTACAGTGTTAGATATTTTTATTTACAAGCAAATAAACGGGTGCTATATTAATCTTACACTGTTAGTTTAAAGGTGCGATTTTTAAAAAAAGGAGGCAGCAGTTAGCAATTTTATTAGTAAAAATTAAAAAGGATGTGTATAGACCCATGAGTAATCTTCAAGTGGAACAATCCCAACCAGTCACCAAAGAATTTTCTATAAAAGCAATACTTCCCGTAATACTGGCACTTATAACAGGAATGCTGCTGGTTATGCTCGACAGTACAATTATGAATGTAGCGATCCCGCAGCTTGAAAAAACCTTTGATACCAGCCTAAAAACAATACAGTGGGCCATTACGGGTTATACGCTGGCTTTATCCGTAATTATCCCATTGGCCGGTTGGTTCTCGGATAAGTTTACTGCCAAACGTGTTTTTTTAGCTTCGATCGTATTGTTTACCATAGGTTCTTTATTATGCTCTATGGCACAATCCACAACAGAGCTGATAATCTTTCGTATTTTGCAGGGATTAGGCGGAGGGATGATTGCTCCAATTGGTATGGCTATGTCATTCAAAATCGCACCTCCCGATAAAAGAGGTTCAATCATGGGATTGCTTGGACTACCGATGTTAATTGCGCCTGTTCTTGGCCCTGTACTGTCAGGATGGCTGTTGGAATATGCCAGCTGGCATTGGATTTTTCTGATTAATGTTCCCATTGGCATTATTGCAATGATTGTTGGAGTGAAATTTCTTCCGGTAATAGAGAAGGGGAATAAAGCTAAATTGGATATTTGGGGTGTGATTTTATCACCGCTCGCCTTCTCCAGCTTGGTATTTGGGGTGCATAGAGGGGGAGTAGATGGCTGGGGGGATCGTATAACGATTATATCTCTTGCGTTCAGCTTCATTGCTTTAGCCTTGTTTATTTTCGTGGAATTGCGCCAAAAAGAACCGTTATTGGAACTTCGCTCTTTTCGATCTCTAGAATTTAGTAAAGGTATGATTTTGACCTGGATTAATCAGTTCGCCTTATTTGGTTCGATTCTGTTAATTCCAATTTTTTTGCAGCAGGTCAGAGGTTTTTCTTCCTTTGAATCGGGGCTTTTAGTTATTCCCCAAGCATTAATATCCTTTGCTGGCATGATTATTGGAGGAAAGTTATTTGATAAGTTTGGAGCTCGGCCCGTTGTGTTCTCTGGACTTGTGCTGCTGTCCACCGGACTCTTTCTCTTGTCACGTTTACAAAATGATACAAGTGTATACGTTATGATCAGTTATTTTGCCATTATGGGACTTGGCCAAGGATTAACTACTATGCAGCTCGGTACACATGTGCTTAAGGCCGCTCCGAAGGATCTGATCAGCCGTGTTACCCCACTTACTGCCTCTGCGCAACAAATTGTGGGTTCCTTTGCTGTCGCTATAATGTCGGGCTTATTGACTTCCAATATTGCTACACATATGAGTCAAGGGAATCAGAAACTACCCTCAGCGGCTATGGTTGCAGGATTCCACGACACGTTCCTAGTTTCATTGGGCTTGGCGCTGTGTGGTGTGGTTCTTAGTCTCTTTTTGCGTAATCCGAAGAGCTGATCCTATCGTACTCTACCAATATTTTAGCGATGTTTATTGATTGTATCCTTGGTATAATTCAAAGATTGATAACCAAGGGGGAATCTCTTAACCCGTGAAAAATATATTTGCTAGATTTACTATAATAACCCTCGCTGTCGTGCTAGCCGCCGGAGTATTTATTCAGCATATATCGGCCGATAACGGGGTTCCTTTTGAGGATATAAACACTAGTTATGCAAAAAAAGAAATCATAGATTTATATAACCGGAATATATTAACTGGCACCTCGAATACTAAATTTTCACCTACTCAATCGATTACTAGAGCTGAATTTATAACAGTTCTTGATCGACTGTTGAAGCTTGATCCAGCGTTGAGTCCGGTATCTCCTTATACCGACGTAGCCAAAAGCGCTTGGTATTACGGCTGGATCCAGGCTGCGGTTCAGCTTGAACTGGCGAACGGCACTTCGGCAACTACTTTTGCACCCGCAAAAGCAGTCACTCGGCAGGAAGCAGCTGTGTGGATGACCAAAGCTCTAAAGCAAACAAGCACTGCAACTGCCGCACAAACTAATTTTAAGGATCGGCAACAAATTGCTAGCTGGGCAAGTGCTGCTGTTGCTAAGGTTAATGATCGCGGATTAATGAAAGGCGATAATAGCGGGAATTTTCGACCCGCGGACCCGATAACCAGGCAAGAGACGGCAGTGCTGATGGATCGGGTGCTGCAACATACAAGCTGGGCGGCAGAGCTGGAAAGTAATCCGGACAAACGTATTGTTATAGGCTGGCAGTATGGTCTCACGACGGCACAATTTGAGAATCATGTTCTGCAATCGAACGTCAACACATTATCACCACGTTGGTATTATGTTGGGAAAACAGGGGCAGTAACGGATTCGACAGACGCCTCACTGGTAACTTGGGCAAAAAAGAATAAAAAGCAAGTCTGGGCGATGGTTGGCAATCGATCGGATCAAGAAGCGACGCATCAGATGCTGTTGAGTACAACCGCAAGGAATACGGCAGTCAATCAGTTAGCTGCTTTAGTGAGTAAATATGGATTAGATGGACTAAATATAGATTTTGAAAATGTAGCGGCCGAAGATCGTGTGTATTTGACTTCGTTTATTACTTTATTAGCCGAGAAAATGCGTTCGCTAGATGTTATCCTGTCGATGGATGTATCTCCTGATCTTGGAACGGATTGGACAGAAGCTTTTGACTATGCTGCCCTAGGCAAGCAAACGAATTATATGGTGATGATGGGTTATGATGAGCATTATGACGGGAGTCAAGTTCCGGGGTCCAATGCCTCGCTTTCTTATGATCAAAAGGCTGTGAATACAATCCTAAAAGTTGTACCTAGTCAAAAAGTTATATTGGCATTGCCCTTATATAATCGGGATTGGACATTGAACCAGAAGGGGACGGTTTTATCCTCTCAATATATTACGCTTCCGGAGCAAAATCAGATTATCAGCAGCTATGCATCGAGACCCGTGTGGAATCCTTCGCTGGGACAATATGTCGCGGGCTACTCGAAACAAGCTATAAAACATACGATCTGGATTGAGGATGGGCGTTCATTAATAACAAAATACAACTTAGCGGTTACTAAAAAACTAGCTGGAGTAGCTTATTGGTATATAGGCGGAGAAAGTTCTGATGTATGGTCCAGCTTAAGGAATGCAGAGAAATTTTACGATTATACTTTTTAAAAATATGAAAGACTGGATGCGAATAGCCGCTTAGCTATATTGCTGTCCAGTCTTTTTATTGGGTTACTAAGGCATAGCTGGTAGGATTAGATTGATTAAATCAGCCTCGCGTTACGTATTTTTTGAAGTTTTTCACGTTTAGAACTTTAACATTTTGAGCTAGAAGTTTCTTGTCGCTAACGACCCAAGTGTGATCTTTGGAGTTTTTTCTACGAATCGCAGCGAAGTTATACTTATTTCCTGCATAGATCTTAAAGCCCTGTGCAGCACAATCAGCACAAAACTTAACGCATTCACCTTTATTCCAATCTGGAAAGGAAATCTGCTGGAAGACATTTCGTTTTACGAGTAGGGTCGCACCCTGAACATTGGTTACCTGTTTATTTTCCATATGAAGATAACGAAGCAAAAGTAGCTTCTTATCAGTTAAATACATATAGTGAGCTCGTTTTCCAACGATATCAGCTTTAGTTTTATGGAGGGTGTTCATACTATCCGTTAAATAGTTGGCAGAGTAATAATCGTCGTCATCAAATTTAGCGATACAGCTATAATTCGCTAAGTGCACACCAAAATTCAGACAAAACCCCAGTGAACGATATTCAGGTAGTTTATAGATCCGTACATTTTTATGTTTTTTTGCAGCATGTATATAGTCTTCTATTTTCAAGCTATCATTATTAATGATCACGATAAGCTCTTTAGATTTGAAATTCTGTCGTTGATAGTTATCAAATATTGTTTTAATACAATCCATTCGTTTTGTACAAGTTAGAATAGACACGGCAGATGAAGTAGATTCAGCAGTTAATTTCATAACGAAATCTTTGGACGGCGTCCAACAAAATTCCTATAGTTTTTAATATTCCGGATGATCTTATGGTTAGCTATTAGTGTACTATCACTGATGATCCATGTATGTTTTGAAGAGTTTTTTCTACGTATGGCAACGAAGTTTTTTTTACTTGCAGAATAAACCTTATAACCTTTCTTTTTGCTTCTGCTGCAAAAGAGATCATCCTCACCTACGTTTTTATTAGGAAATTTCACATGATCGAATACTTTTCGTTTGAAGACGAGCGTAGCGCCAGGGAGATGGGTAACCATTCGGTGTTCATCATTTGCGAAACGAAGAATCAAAGTCTTTGAACCTAGTAAATACATATAGTGAGCCCGTTTTCCAAGGATATCAGCTTTAGTTCTTTTTAAGGTCAGAATACTTTCCGTCAAATAATAAGGGGCATAATAATCGTCGTCATCAAATTTGGCAATGGTATGATATTTGCATTTTGTTACGGCATAGTTTAAGCATGAACCGAGAGATTGCTGTTCAGGTTTACGATATATCTTAATATTTTTGTGTTTTTTAGCTAAGGTTTGGTAGGGGGGAAGTGGAATTTTATTATTATTGATAATAATGATAAGTTCTTTATTTGCATATCTTTGTCTGCTGAAATTTTGGAGCAGGTTGTTTAAATAATTATGGCGATTGGTACAGGTAATAATGGAAACACCTTGTTGCTTCGCTTTGTTGTGAGGTACAGCACTCATTTAACCAACCCCTCATATGCATTTTTGGGAAAAGTCTCATAATACGATATGTCCAAGTTAGGATAGAGTAACGGCATATCAACCTCTTAAAAGCAAAAATGGACTTGTTTAAAGAACACAAAACCCACAGTGATAGCTGTGGGTTTTGTAAGAGAGACAATTCATATGAAACGCTTTGGATGTTTGTTCAGAAATAAGATTCAATGATGGATACGCTATTCTCGATTCTCGCCTTACTCTGCGTTAAATAATCTTTGGTCCAATCATCTAGGTTAGACATATCAAAACTCCGGTACATCCCTGTATAAACAATAATCTCTCTTAATCGAAGAAAAAGAGGAATTAGCTTCAGCTCATTTTCTGAAATATTGTTCTCTTTAACGTAGCCTTTTAGAAAATGCTCCATAAAACGCTGACATTGAAGCTGCCTGTCCTCCATACTATCATCCCCGTAAACGTAGACTAGATAATACAGTTGAATGGCGATATCTTCTACAAACCAGCTGTACTGAGCTTCATCAAAATCAAACAAGGTCAGCTTGCCATTGTCGACCAAAAAGTTGCCTACATTGATATCCCCATGGATGAGACCATAGGTATTTATATTAGCGTCGAGATGCTTTAGTTGATCCATAAGCGCCTTACAGCTTTCCAAAACACCACTTTGGGATGGAGGAATAAACCTGGTTACATTCTGCAGGTAGTAGTTCTGATGCCACGCATGTCTTTTGGACTGTGGTTTATAAGATTTTGCTAATCTGTGCATTTGTCCAGTGATCATGCCACACTGCTCATAGAGGTCTAGATCCTTCAGGCAGTCTGGGTAACCTATTCGTTTCCCTTGTGCTTTTTCAAAGGAAGATACCATAAAGCATGAATCACCAATCTCTATTTGCTCAACTAGATTACCCAGAAGAGAACCTACGGGTCTTGATACGGAAACGCCATGATCTGCCAGGTATAGAATCCATTCAAGTTCAGCCGTTAACAATTCTATACTGCGCAGCGAGCTATGAGTAAATCTTAGAATATATTGATGATTGCTAAGTTGATATTCATAAACGAAATTTTGAAATCCGCCAATGAAGCTTAGCTCATCTATGGGGATACCGTATTTCGTGCAGGCAGCACTTACAATCTGGTCATTAAATAAGGACTTAATCTTTTGTTCCAAGGGTTCTACTCCGTTCTACATTACAATGATTTTATCGAAATCGTTCTGGAGCTTTCCTGGACCTCAATAAGCAGCGGCCGTTCTTGTGGGTTGAGATTTGGGGCATGAATGGCCAGCATAAGTCTGCCCGTCAAATCACGAAACAACATTCCATGTCCGCCATCTTTGGCATAAAGAGGCTCAGGATCATGTTGCCAAGGTCCGCTAATGTCACCGCTGACGGATCGGGCTAAACCCATGGCATAACCACTAGCTCCACTGCTAGACCACAACATAAGCAGCTCACCACTGCTAGTCTGATGCATAAAAGGACCGTCAGTTACGTATTGCCCTTCTTTGCCGCCTACCGTCCAAGGAGCTTGTGAAGCCTGGAAAAGCAGCATAGGTTCGCCAATAGTAGCACTTAAATCCTCCTTCAGCCGAACGGCATACATTTCTCCATCCGTCACTTCAATCCATTCACGGCAAAAGATCATCCAAGGTTTGTCTTCTTTATCTACATATAACGTTCCGTCAAGGCACTCCCAAGAAGCAGGGGTAATCGGATGATTACTGATAGGGAGATAAGGACCCTCAGGTGTTTCCGCGCTTAATATTTGTGTCCCCCGTGGAACGCTATGTCCTTTAAAAGAAGCGAACATATAATATTTTCCGTTGTAGCGGTGAACCTCTGGTGCCCAGAAATGATGATCAGCCCAAAAATCAGTATCTGGACGAAAAGCAGCAATGGGCCCGGACCATTCCTGAAGATCTGAGCTGATATATACATCGAAGCCGTGAGGTGCGCCACTCCAAGCTGTTAGGCCATCTGTGCCAAATAAATAGTATTGTTCAAGTTCAGGCACAGATAGGATATAGGGATCTCTAAAGTTAATATCAGATAATGTTTTCATTAAGGTGCCCCCAATTTACAAGCTATCATCTGCTTAATTTTACAATATCTTCTTTAGGCTTGGAAGCGTTACTTCATTTGCTCGTCTTGTAGCAAACGTATTTTCATTACTCCGGGTGTACAGCCGTAGTTTTTTCGGAAGACACGTATAAAATAATTAGTCTCCATGCCCAGCTGAAGCGCTATATCTTGAACGGGAATCTCCACATCCTCCGTCATTAATTGCAGCGCCCGCTCCAGCCGCAGATTCTGCAAATACTTATGCGGAGTGACCCCATATTCCTGCACAAATAAACGCTGGAAATGCTGCACAGAGTACCCGACTGCTGCTGCAAGATTGGAGATCAGAAGCGGTTCTGTGTAATGTTCGTTGATCAGCCCGACGGCTGTAGTTAGGGCTTCATTTCGGACCGACTCGAAGGCTAGACGATTACCGGAGCCTTCTGAACTCTTGGCAGGGCGCAGCATCAAGAGCAGTCTATAGAGTGTGATAGACAACTCCTGCATCCACATCTCGTCCTGCCGATTGGGGGCAGGAGAATTCACCGTATGCCAGATTTGGCCGATTTCTTCCCAGCATTGTTCAAAACGATCCGTTCGATAAGGAACAGAAGGGAGCAGTTCAAGCGCTTCCAGCAATCCATGAGCTTGACTGCCTTGAAAGCCGATAAAGCCAACATGCCACGGTTCATGAGAGGTAGGATAATATTCATGACCACGATCGGGCGGGAAGGCAAAAGCCATCCCCGGTTCCAGTATGATTTCTGTGCCACTTTCCAGATCACGAAATAACCCGGTTCCGGTCCGGATTAAAAAGATTTGATACACAGGAAATCCTGCTGGGCGCACATGATGGAATTGGATATGGCGACCTACAGAGTAGGGGGATAGGGGCAACGTTCCAGAGTCGCGCGGTAATTCAATCAGAGAAAAAGGCAGCAGGTTTATCACCTCATCTTCATTTTGTGCTATCACTTCGAGACTATATTCCTACTGATTGAAATGAATTTTCTTATATTATAAATAGTATAAATGATGATTCCTGAATAAGATAGCTTACGCTTCTAGCCTATCATCAGAGAATAGTCCCATTCTATAAATGGGCAGAATTGAGAGGATGATCGTACACAATGAATAAAAAACATTCCCCGATAAGCAGAAAAGCTGGTGTCATGCTGCACGGTGCTGATTATAATCCTGAACAATGGCTGAAATATCCGGAAGTATTGCGTGAGGATATCCGATTAATGAAGCTGGCGGGCTGCAATGTCATGTCCGTAGGCATTTTTTCGTGGGTATCTCTTGAACCTGAAGAGGGTGTGTTCACTTTCGAATGGTTGGATGGTGTACTTGATTCTTTTGCAGAGAATGGGATTTACGCTATCTTGGCAACGCCAAGTGGTGCCCGCCCAGCATGGATGTCGCAAAAATATCCAGAAGTCTTAAGAGTGGAGCGTAACCGTGTTCACAATTTGCATGGCTTCCGTCATAACCATTGCTTTACCTCACCAGTGTACCGGGAGAAAACTGCAATTCTGAATGCAAAGTTAGCGGAACGGTACAGCCAGCATCCAGCCATTATCGGTTGGCATATTTCGAATGAGTTCGGTGGGGAGTGTCACTGCGAGCTCTGCCAGGATGCTTTTAGAGAATGGCTGAAAGTGAAATATAATAACAGTTTGGATGAGGTGAATCATGCTTGGTGGGCTACTTTTTGGAGCCATACCTACACTTCATGGTTACAGATTGAATCCCCAGCTCCACATGGTGAGACACAAGTACACGGCTTGAATCTTGACTGGCGGCGTTTTGTTAGTGAACGGACGATTGATTTCTGCCAGCACGAGATCAATACCGTTCGTCCTTATAATCCAGAGCTGCCAATCACGACGAATATGCATATGATCGATGGCATTGATTACCGCGAGCTGGCCAAAATCCTGGATGTGGTCTCATGGGACGCTTATCCAGACTGGCATTATACCGAAGACGGTGACGATACTAGATTGGCAGCATGGACGGCGATGCACTACGACTTAATGCGCTCTTTTAAAAAGAAACCGTTCCTGCTGATGGAAAGCACGCCATCCCTTACGAACTGGCAATCGGTCAGTAAGCTGAAACGTCCCGGAATGCACAAGCTGTCTTCCTTGCAAGCGGTAGCGCATGGTTCGGATTCTGTGCAGTATTTCCAATGGCGCAAAAGCCGCGGATCAAGTGAGAAGTTCCACGGCGCAGTTGTAGACCACAGTGGCCACTCCGAGACTCGAGTATTCCAAGATGTAGCGGAAGTAGGAAAGACGCTGGCGGGAATGACGGAAGTAGTGGGTACGTCCACTCCGGCGAAGACGGCGATTATTTTCGATTGGGACAACCGCTGGGCGATAAAGGATGCGCAAGGCATCCGTAATTCCGGATTACGTTATGAGGAGACGGTGCTACAGCATTATCGTGCACTTTGGGAGCTGGGCATTCCAGTTGATATTATAGGCTCTGGAGATGATCTGTCTGCCTACAAGCTGGTTGTTGCCCCTATGTTATATCTGATTAGTGAAGAGAATGGAAAGCGCATTGAGAAATATGTGGAGCAAGGCGGCACTTTCCTCGCAACCTATTGGTCAGGAGTAGTTAACGAAACGGATTTATGTCATCTGGGAGGATTCCCTGGTCCACTGCGCAGAACACTGGGGATTTGGGCAGAGGAGACAGAAGGGCTGCACAGCCGTGATCTGAACGGGTTAGTGATGGAGGCCGGTAATAAACTTAAGCTAAGCGGTGACTACGATGCGCATGAGATAGCCGAGCTGATTCATTTGGAAGGTGCAGAGGCTTTGGGGCATTATCGCAACGATTTCTATGCGGGCCGTCCAGCGCTTACAGTCAATCGTTTTGGTGAAGGAAATGCGTACCATCTTGCTACCCGTGTGAAAGAGAGTTCATTCTATGTTGAGCTATACGCAGCGATCACATCTAAGGCAGGAATTACCCGTGCGATGGATACTGAACTTCCAGCAGGTGTGACTGCACAACTTCGCACAGATGGCGAAAGTGATTATGTTTTTGTGCAAAATTTCAGCGGCAGTCCGCAAACGTTAGAGCTGGATGGAGCGGAATACACAGACTTGGAAACAGGTCTTTCAGCTCCGGCCCTATTGAATCTAGCGGTGAATGGACTTGCGATGTTGAAGCGTAAAGCATTAGTATAATAAAAAGGCAGGACCTGAGTTTCAGGTTCTGCCTTTTTTTTGAATAGAATCAGTTCTTAACTCTTCCCATCATAATGGTGTTATACAATTTGCCGTCCGATAGAAGTTTATCTTTCTTTAAAATCCCTTCAATTTCAAAGCCAAGCTTTTGATAAAGCTTAATAGCGTTGGTGTTCGTTTCCAGCACATTTAGGGTGATCTTTTGAATACCGTTAGTGTCAGCCCAGGCAATCGATTCGGCTAGAAGATTTTTCCCAATACCATATCCCCAATAATCCTGCAGCACACATACTCCGAATTCTACTTTATGAGCAAATCTTTTTAAGGGATAACCTTCGCATCTGGAGAACGCAACGATTTGATTATCAACTACTGCGACTAGAAAAAGGTTATTATTTTTCTCAGAATCGGCTTGAATAAGCTGTTCAAATCCTTTTTCGTCAATAAAGGCTTCGCCTGGTTCCCGATCTAAATTCTCGGTTTCTCCATCGATCCGCACTCTTAATTCAGATAACACTTTAGCATCATGAGAGGCCGCAGATCTAATGCTGTATTGGATTCCATTCAATGTAAATGTTTGAGGATTAATGATCATATGTCCTCCGTGACGATGGGTGATGTTAGAATTATTGCTTCGATGCCCTCAATGATCCGAGTGAAATAAGCTGCTTCATGAGGCACAAAATGAGTCCGATCCACACTTTGTTGAATGTTGATTTTTTGTCCGTTTGAATCCACTTTGAAACCATTGATTTGTAGACTATGTATTTCTCCCTGCCAAAAGCTTCGGAAGTCCGCAAACTTTGTGATAACTATTCCTGCAACCTCTTCTTCTTGCAGCTTAAAATCGTCCAGAGGATAAGGATTGTTATAAACAAAAACATGCGCTCGTTCTTTATCGATAAGATTTTCTTTGATCATACTGTAAGGAATCGTACCTAAGGGAATCAGCTCATCAAAAGCTAGCTCCAAACCGAGTTCTTCTTGGACCTCGCGAATCCCGTCCTCTACCGTTTCGTGTGTCAGCAAATGTCCAGCGGCCGTGATGTCCAGCAATCCTGCATAATCTTGTTTCTGCTCACTACGAAGCTGTAAATAAATATAGGGGATTTCTTGGGTTTTGCTTATAAACCAGCAGTGGAAGGTCTCGTGCCAATGTCCTAACCGATGTACTTCTGCCCGTGGAGCTGTACCGATTCGGTGACCCGCTTCATCAAATATAGTAAGTATCTCATTATGCATAGAAAAGCTCCTTTGTGAAAATATCTACTGCTTAAAGCCTATCATAAAAACGATCGAATTGCTTAATGTCCCCAAGTGATTTTTATTGACATCGTTAAGAAATATATGTATATTTTTGGATGTTAATCAAAGGAGGAGTTAAATGAATTTAGTAGCCATGAAGCGGGAAGACTTGGACACTTTAAGTGATGAAAGGTTAGGATGGGCCTGTATGGAGCCTACCTTTCAGCTGATTCGCGGAAAATCGCCATCGACCAAATCAGAAGTGATCTCGAAGCTCACAGAGGGGCAACAAGCCTTATGTATGTTCAGAGTGCTATATGGTCACAGCTGTAATTCCGAAGGGGAATATTATGCTTGGATTTCCTACATGCAAGACCTGCCAGGGTATTGGACAGGGGTGATAGGAGGCATACGATTTTTTGACGATTCACCCATGATTCTTTTGCTTCAGGAAACAAAGACATTTCTCGAGGAAAGAAATCATCGACTGGGTAAAGAGTGGGCGGATGCGGCCATCACGGATTTGGATCGAGACCCTCAGCTGTTAGAAGTAATTAGTGAGTTATTCGAACGATATAAGAACCTGACACCAAATACGCATAGAATTATCGGCGAATATATTCGCACTCATCCAGAGGAGTTTGTAGAAATAGGGTGTTCATAATTATGAATATCAAGAAACGTTATGTATTTCTCGTACTTATTTTTTTATTAATCGAAATCCCTGTAATCATTAATCTCTACCATAGTTATAATTCATTTGAGAATTTAGTGTTGGATCAAATCGATGAAACTGAAATCACCTCAATCGAGATTGAGAAATCTTTAGTGGATGAAAAGGTAGTGATTGAAGATCCGAAGGAAATTGAAAAGATCATTTATGCTTTTTCAGATGTAAAATTGAGAAGAAGTAGTGCTTTGGACAAATCTACGGAGACCTACTGGATAAGTATTATTGTGAATAACAGCTTGAGGTTTGGCATGAATCTTACGGATACTAACTTCCTGTATGTGACGGATCTTGATAAGAAGGACAAATACAGTTCGGGAAACTTTAGAATGACTAGTGATTTTGATGTGAATTCCATTGCAAGCTTATTTAAATGATGCACAACGATCCACAACCACTGATACTGAGATTTTCGGACCCAGATGCCCCTATTTGCGAATTTATCGCCTTTTGAGCAGGTTTTCGGACTCCAACGACGCTATTGCTCATGAAAGAGCTTATAATTGGTGTTTTTTGCGCCAATAGCGGCTATGAGGTCCGATAGCTATCCAAATAGCGGATAAAACGGTGTATAAGGTCAGCTGAGTCCTTTAGCTGCTGCGTGTGCAGATTGTTCAGTTGAGTCCGATAGTGCTTCATATCCACACAAAAAATGGGTGCCCCTATGGGACACCCATTTTTGTATGGATTATCTAGCCATCCATCCGCCATCCACATTAAGAACGTGACCGTTCAAGTAGTCAGATGCTGCGGAAGCCAAGAATACAGCAGGGCCTTTAACGTCATCAGGCGTTCCCCAACGTGCTGCAGGGATACGGTCTAAGATAGAGTCCGAACGACTTTGGTCGGCACGGATTGGAGCGGTATTCTCAGTAGCCATATAGCCTGGTGCAATTGCATTGATGTTCAAACCGGAGCCTGCCCATTCATTGGCAAAAGCTTTAGTAAGACCCGCAACCCCGTGTTTACTCGCAGTGTAACCAGGGACATTGATTCCGCCTTGATAGGAGAGCATGGAGGCGATGTTAATGATTTTGCCGGATCCTCTTTCCAGGAAGTGGCGGCCTGCGATTTGCGACAGAAGGAAAACTGTGTTCAGGTTCAAATTGATGACATCAAACCAGTCTTTTTCACTATGATCTTTTGCCGGTGCACGGCGGATCATTCCTGCGCAGTTTACGAGAATGTCAACATGTCCGGTCAGCTCTAGCGCTTGGTCAAAAGTGCTTTGCAGCTTGCTGTGATCACTTAAGTCAGATTCGATACTAACTGCTTTTACTCCAAAAGCTTTTGCTGCATTTACGGTTTCTTCACTCGAATTAAGGGAGACAGATGCAACGTCTGCACCGGCTTCTGCAAATGCAAGCGCGATTCCTTGTCCAAGACCTTGAGCTGCGCCTGTTACAATAGCTGTTTTACCTGCCAAGCTGAATAATGATGACATATAAATTACGCCCCTTTATTGTAAATGGATTGTTATTCCGGGTTTACCCGCATTCAATGGTAACGCCTGCACTGCGGAACTGATCTGCCGTTTCGGGGGAGAGCCCTTTGTCCGTCAGAATCACGTCAACTTCTTGTAGGGAAGCAAAGGTACGCAGTGCAGTATGGCCGAATTTATGATGATCTACAACCGCGAATACCTTACGGGCTGTAGATACAAGGGCTTGCTTGAACTCAATTAAATCTCCGGTATAAATGGAGAGCCCATGCTCTATATGAATAGCAGTCGATGAAAGGAATGCTTTTTGAATATTAAGCTTTTGTACATAGGAGACGGCTTCAGGACCAGCCAACATATTACGGACACGATAACCACCGGGAACGACCAGACGGATGTTATCTTTGGGAACCAGTTCGCTGATGATGTATACATCATTGGTGACTACCGTTAGTGGCATATTGTCCAGACGCCGAGCAATTTCAAGCGTAGTGCTACCGCCATCAAGAGCGATAATATCGTCCGGTTCAATATGAGCAAGCGCACGCAAGGCAATCTCCGTCTTCTCGTCAGAGTATTTATCCAGCGGATCCTTGGAGGGTAAAATACCAAACTGGTCGCTTTGTGCCAGCACAGCTCCGCCATGTACACGTACGATCAGCCCTTGTTCCTCCAGCCTGCTTAAATCCTCGCGTATTGTTTTTCCAGTAACCTGAAGCTTATCGCTCAGTTCATTCACCGTTACATCTTTTTGGTTCAGCATAACTTCCATAATCATCTCGTGTCGTCGTATCGGGTTCATCCGCCTGCCTCATCTTTCCGTAGTTGATTTATCTCTATTGTAATTCTTTCATGGATACGGGGTCCATATCATCATATCTTTTATTATCGCCAGCCATACTCCAGATAAAAGTATAGTTATGAGTGCCGACACCACTGTGGATGGACCAGCTTGGAGAAATAACGGCTTGTTCGTTATGCATTACGATATGGCGGGTTTCGTCAGGTTCTCCCATCAGGTGGAACACAACGGAATCGTCCGGAAGATCAAAATAGAAATAGGCTTCCATCCGGCGTGGATGGGTATGTGCTGGCATTGTGTTCCACATGCTGCCTGGTTTCAGTTGGGTCATACCCATAACCAGTTGGGCACTTTGCACACCATTTGTGTGAATGAAGCGGTGGATTGTCCGCTCGTTAGAGTTCTCCAGACCACCCATCGCACCGGATTCAGAATCGGCCAGTGTGGTTTTGGTAGTAGGGTAGGACTGATGGGCAGGAGCAGAATTCAAATAGAATTTAGCAGGCTTGGAAGCGTCTGCACTTTTGAAGACCACATCTTTAGAGCCTTGACCTACATAAAGACATTCTTTGAAATCCACTTCATATTCTGTGCCATCTACAACCACGGAGCCTTTACCACCGACATTGATAATGCCCAGTTCACGGCGTTCCAAGAAATAAGTAACCCCAAGTTCTTTAAGGTCAGTAGTTAGCGCAACCTCTTCTTTTACAGGATTAGCTCCACCAACGATCATACGATCTTCATGGGTTAGGACAAGCTTTAGCTCATCAGGAGCAAAAATAACGGGAATGTGGAATTCCTTACGGAGGCGCTCAGTGTCAAATTGTTTTACTTCATTAGGATGGGATGCGAAACGTCTTTCCATTGAATGTTCAATCTCCTTTGTGTACATATTATCGTTCGTATAGGTACACTTTAGTCCATTTATGTTCATTTTACAAGTACTAATCTTTTTTATTTCGTTTATTTATGTTTATTTATTGGTTTTTCCAATTGCAAAATGAACGAAAAGTGTGCACAATAGAGCTATTATGCTCGATTTTCATGAATGACGGAAGATGATATAAAACTGAAATGATGGAGGTTGAAAAGTAATGCCGGGGTTGAAAAATATCCAGAGTACTTATAAGGAACGTCAGCAAGAAATTATTTTTAATATAGCACTGGAAGCAGAGCAACGCCCTTTATTGGAAAGTGGACTCTGGTTCCATGATGATGTGCGAAATAACTTTTATTATGCTTCTTATCTTTTTGCAGCGGCTGTTGATGATTCTTTTGAGCTGCCTTTTGATCGTGAGCAAGCGAAACAGAAAGCACAGGATGTACTGCTGGAGATCTTAATGCTTCAGAACCGGCAGCCCGGCACAGAGTTATACGGTCATTGGCCGCTCGGTTTGAATCCGGTTCCGCGAGATGCGTCACCGCATGAGTTACCAGTGGAGCTTATGGGCAACCTGATGGCGTATTTTTGCAAAAGATACGGAGGAGCATTAAATGCTCAACTTCGCATAGTTCTGAATACAGCGTTTGGACATATTTATCGCAGTGATTTCTACCGTAAGCCGGTGGTTACTTTTGGGCATCATGAAGCTAAATATACAGCTGCTAAGCTGATTTTTGGCACCCTGTTTGCGGATGAAATATTGCTTGAGGATGGCCGGCAGAGTCTGAAGGATACGCTGGCTTATATTCGTACTAAAGGGATGCCGGAATACGGCAGTCTACCGTGGTTTTGGCATTGGGTGCAGGCATTCACCTGCGCGTTGGAACTTGTCCCGCCTGAGGATACGGAGCTTACTACGAGCCTTAAAGAAATGCTTGACCATTTATGGAATGTACGAGCTGAATTCTATCTGCGTGGCGCTTGGGTTGGTGCGCATTCTAGAGGCTGGCCGCATGATGTTCCCGGCGATGCTAATGTACTTCATGATTATGTTCAGTTTGGAGATTTCCAGCTGCCTGAGAGGATGCCGCGCACTGAGTATGCCGGTTTATTATTCTATCAAGCATCCGATGAAATATTAGCCGCAGCCATGAATCGCCAGACACCAGTGGAAGTAAGGAAGATTACTCAGAAGGTTGTCCCAACGGATCCACAGCCGCAGCCTTTGCTTCATTCCTATGCTTATATTACAGAGGAGTTTGCAGCAGGCGGGATGTGGGAGCGGGTTGAGGAATTCGATAATGAGCAGCTTCGCTGGGCTTTTTCGTTACCTGTGAGTGGAGAGGGAAGCGCAAATCAGCTGTATTTCTTCCACCCGGGACAAGGCTACAATGAGGGAGATCCCCGCCATCAAAGCCGTTATATGGAGGTTCTCTATCACAAGAATGTCATCATTTCTTTATTCCCAATCCCCCAGGGTGAGAAGAATACGATCATAGGTGTACTTCCCCAAGGGGAATGGAAACAAGAGCCGTATACATTGTACGGGCAAGTTGGTGAGACGTATTTTGTTATTTATTTATCTCACCCTTACCAGCTGCAGGAACGGTCCAGATTCATAGAGGTATCCGTCGCAGGGACGCCGGGCGGTGTGATCGTTGAAGCATTGGGCATTAAGAAAGCTGCCGAATGTGGTATTATTGGTTTAGAGGCTTTTGCCGCAGCTATGGCTCATAAAGAAAGGAATTTCGAAGTGGGAGAGGTATTAGCAGCGAATTATACCAACATGGATGGTGAAAGCTTAGTTTTGAGTATTAGTAGGGAGTTAGAATTACCGCAAGCTCAGCTTAATGGAATTCAGATCTCATTAGATCATTATTCAGTATAAAAAAACACAATTACTGTGATAAATAGTAATCCGAGTCGGCCTTTTTGGCCGGCTTCTTTAATAAGGAGCTACATGAAAGGATGTGATGCCCCATTGCACAGCCCGCAATAGATACCTAAGTATCCGTAAACGTGATTTTGTCCAAAATACTTATAATTGGGGTGAGCGACGATTTATCTGGATAAACTAGACCTAACGATTTGGTAATTCAATCCTCCCTAAGCACATTTCCCTTTAGAATAGCGGTGTCAGGTTACTAAATAGTAATTAATTACATTAAACCCTATTTTTCTGAGAGACATTTGTCACAATAAAGGTTAATATCTAAGTGAGATAGAAATGATTGCGCTTACTTATTTTCTAATAAACCTAATCATAATGAATGCGAGGGATATAACAGTGATTGAAACTGAATTTCGTGTAGAAAATGACTTTCTAGGCAGTAAACAGGTAGATAAGAACGCTTATTATGGGATTCAGACACTACGCGCAGTCGAGAACTTTCCTATTACGGGCTATCGGGTTCACAAAGAGTTAATCAAAGCGATGGGGATTGTAAAAAAAGCCGCTGCGCTTGCAAATATGGAAGTTGGCCGTCTCTATCGAGGGCTTGGAGAAGTTGTAGTGAAAGCAGCAGAAGAAATCATCGAGGGTCAGTGGCATGAGCAATTTATTGTAGATCCTATACAGGGTGGTGCGGGTACCTCATTAAATATGAATGCGAATGAGGTTATTGCTAACCGTGCCTTAGAACTGCTTGGCCATGAAAAGGGAGACTATCGTCACTTAAGTCCCAATTCACATGTAAATATGGCGCAGTCTACAAATGATGCGTTTCCGACGGCAATTCATATTGCCACACTTTCACTGCTGGAGCAGCTACTTGTAACGATGCACAGAATGCATGATGTGTTTGCGGTAAAAGCGGATGAATTCGATCCTGTGATAAAAATGGGTCGGACACATCTTCAAGATGCAGTGCCGATTCGTCTGGGTCAAGAATTCGAGGCTTATCGCAGAGTGCTTGAAAGAGATATCAAACGTATTGAGCATACACGCCATCATTTGTATGAAGTCAATATGGGAGCAACAGCAGTGGGTACAGGATTAAATGCTGATCCTCGTTATATTGAATTGGTGGTAGAGCACTTAGCTGAGATCAGTGAATTGCCGCTCGTAACGGCAGATCATCTCGTCGATGCCACCCAAAATACGGATGCCTATACAGAAGTGTCTGCTGCTCTAAAAGTGTGCATGATGAACATGTCCAAGATCGCTAATGATCTGCGGTTGATGGCCTCCGGTCCGCGGACTGGGTTTAATGAGATTTCATTGCCTGCACGCCAGCCTGGATCTTCAATTATGCCGGGCAAAGTTAATCCGGTTATGGCAGAGGTCATTAATCAGGTGGCTTTTCAAGTCATAGGGAACGATCATACGATCTGTCTGGCTTCCCAAGCGGGTCAACTGGAGCTGAATGTTATGGAGCCAGTGCTTGTGTTCAATCTCATTCAGTCCATCAGCATCATGAACAATTCCTTCCAAGTCTTCACAGACTTCTGTCTGGCTGGGATTGAAGCCAATAAGGAAAAGCTTGAGCGGGATGTGGAGCGGAGTGTCGGAATCATTACGGCTGTGAACCCGCATCTGGGGTATGAAGTGGTATCGCGGATCGCTAGAGAGGCGATTTTGACTGGGGAATCTGTACGGGAATTGTGCATTAAATATAATGTGCTGACCGAAGAAGAGCTTAATCTGATTCTGGACCCATACGAAATGACACACCCGGGAATTGCAGGAGCAGCTTTATTGCATAAAGAGTAGAATGTTCCGGAGGATCGAGCTTTTTGTTTGGAAAAAGCAAACCCCCGCCACCGTTTAGGGTGACAGGGGGAGATCCTAAATATGTTTTACTTATATGAATCTACTTCGCGATTGTCTGAAGTAGGTTCTTTTTTTACATTTCAGGCTTAAAAGAAAAATAAAGAACGTAACAGGCCGCGTTTTCTTGGCGGAGCCGTTAGCCTGGTAGAGGCAGTGGACTGGGAATTTTCATAAGAGGTGAGCGGTTTGCCGTTAGACACTTGCAACGGTTCTATTGATGCCGCGATTTGCTTGATCATTATTCGTAGGTCCTCAAGCTCCTCACGCTGCTGGAGCAGTTGGATCAATACTACTTCATCGGCTTTTTGATCGAGTGCACGTTCAACATTGTTGATGCGAGACAAGATATCCTTCATAGGCTCAGCATCTGTGTGCTGTAGTGGATTTTCCTGTTGTGATGTGGAAATTTGCTGCTCATTCGTGAGTGTGAGTTGTATACATTCCAAGGCCTCTCCGTGATTAATACGGTCTTTAATATGATTGAGCAGGTCGATTTGCTGCTCCGAGAAAACATAATGGCCAAATCGGTCTTTTGGAAAAAAATCAGGGAACATGGCAGCCCAACGTTTAATTGTGGTTAGACTAACTGACAGCAGCTCTGCGGCATCTTTTGTTTTTAGAATATCCATTTCGATTCCTCCAGTTCACGTAGTCATGTTATGAGTAATATTCGTTGTCCAACAGCGGCTCCCTGCACGGTTGACAAAGGTAGTGCGTATTCGCTAAACAAAGTGTAATTACGAGCAATCTCACCCTTTTGGATTTCACTATCTTGCTTTTCCATTCCAAATTGAGTACAGATGAGCCTGCTCAGGGGTATAATTGCATTAGAGGTGAAGGCGATGAACAGGATTGAAGATGAGGAACAAATGACTGAGGAGCAATGGCAGGCTATTTTGCAAAACGATGTTGCTTATAACGACATATTTTTTTATGCGGTGAAGACTACAGGAATTTTTTGTCGACCCTCCTGCAAATCCAAAGCACCCAATCGGGAGAATGCGTGTGTTTTTCAGAATGCTGAACAAGCGCTGGCAGCCGGATTTCGTCCTTGCAAAAGATGTAAACCGACAGGTGAGCGTCTTCCTGATAAGGAATGGGTAGCTGTGATGACGGAGTACATTGATCATAATTATATGGCCCCCCTCACCCTTGAAACGTTAGCTGAGGTATGTCATGGCAGTCCTTATCATTTACATCGAACCTTTAAGAAAGTAACAGGAATCACTCCCGTGGATTATATACAGCAAAAGAGAATCGCTAAGGCATCTGAGTATTTGCTTACTACAGAGCAGGCAGTTGCTGAGATTGCATTGCGCGTGGGTCTGCCCAATACATCGTATTTTATTACTTTATATAAGAAAAAAACAGGGTATACGCCCACACAGTTTCGTCAGCTTAACAAACAGAAAGTAACGTTGGCTTCTGATTTTAATTTGGAGGGACCGAATCATGGAGAATAAAAAAAATGCTATTCTATACTGGACATTATTAACCGATAAGGATTGGAGTTTTTATATTGCAGCCACTGAGAAGGGGTTAAGTTATGTGGGTTCGCAGCAGCAACCCTTTGAGGAATTAAGCGAATGGGTTAGACGTCGTTTTCCGGGGAGTGAACTGGTGCAGAACGATGAGAAGATGGCGCCTTATTTGAGGGAGCTTAGTGAATATTTGCAAGGGAACCGGCAGAGCTTCGGCATTCCTTTTGATTATCAGGGAACTCCTTTTCAGCTTGCGGTATGGAAGGCGTTATGTGAAATTCCATATGGGCAAACCTGGTCCTATTCAGATATTGCTACACATATTCAAAAACCAGCTGCGGTACGCGCGGTAGGGACTGCCATTGGCGCGAATCCGATTCTGATTACGGTGCCCTGCCACCGGGTTATTGGAAAGAATGGGACATTAACAGGATACCGGGGTGGTTTGGATATGAAGACCAAGCTACTTCAGTTGGAGAGAGGAGAGTATACAGCAGATATATGAAAATAGAGTCCAATTACACCTCCCCAAAAACCTTGCTGAATAAAGGAACAGGTTATCTGTCAGGCTACAGTCATTCCTTAAATCCATATACGGGCTGCACTTATGGCTGTTCCTATTGTTATGTACGTCAGATGCCTGTCTCGCTGTTCCGCAAAGAGGAGTGGGGGACGTGGGTAGATGTTAAACAAGAAGCGGCTGCAATTTTACAAAAAGAACTGCACAAAGCGAAGGCGAAAGGTCCCGTCTCTATTTTTATGTCGTCAAGCACAGATCCCTATCAACCGGTAGAGCACAAGGAAGAGGTGACGAGATCTTTACTGGAGGTTATGGTTCAAGATCCGCCCGATTTCCTATTCGTGCAGACGCGTAGTCCGCTGGTTCGCAGAGATATAGATTTATTATTACGTTTAGAGGATAAGGTTCGTGTAAGTATAACTGTAGAAACAGACCGAGAAGATATTCGCCAAAAATTCACACCAAGCGCTCCTCCCATTGCTGCAAGACTGAAGACGTTACAGCTTTTACGTGAAGCTGGCATCCCCATTCAAGCTACTATAGCGCCAGTACTGCCAAGCAGTCCAACTTTTCCAGCAACCTTAAGGGCTTTGGTGGATAGAGTCTGTGTGGATGACTATTTTATGGGCGACGGCAGCGGCGGCAAACGCACACGGAGATTAGGGATTTATTCCCTATATGAAGAGCTGCAACTGGAAGATTGGTATGATCCTGCAGCATATCGCAGAGTGTATGAAGGACTTCAGCAAGTTTTTTCCGAAGAGGAGCTATTCTTGAGCCAGAAGGGGTTCGAGCCTTAATCTGAAACATGGTATAATAAATGAGAGCATTCATACTTAGTATTTAATATACTTAATATCCGTAATAGCTTATTGGAGGATTAGTGTGGCAAAAGCAAAGGTGGCCAAGCGGCCCACAAGAGATGAATTTGTGCTTGAGGAGTTAGGTAATCAGTTAGTTGAAGCTAAGCAAGAAGGTTCTGAGATTTTATTGACCGTATGGGGAAAAGAAGAAGAGGTACGCGGCATGATCGTGGAAATGGATTCGCGAACCGGGAAAGTACACCTTAGTAACCATGAAGAAATCATAAAAGTTCCTTTTATGGATATCATGCAGGTTAATTATCCCAGAGATTAATGGGCACGGCAGCAACAGGAGGTCCTGAAAGCTATCATAGCTTTGGGGCCTCTTTGATCATAAAGGTAAGGAATAGAGGATATAGAAAGGGAGGTCAACAATGCAAGTAACCAAAACCAACGCGATGCGAATGCTGGATGCCAAAAAAATCGGCTATGAAGTGTTCGCCTATGACAATGAAGATGGACTAATCCATGGCACGGCTGTGGCTGAGAAGATTGGAAAGGCGGCAGAGACGGTTTTTAAAACGTTGGTCGCTCATAGCGGTGCAAATCTTTATGTATTTGTTATCCCTGTTGCCGAAGAGCTGGATCTCAAAAAGGCGGCCAAAGCCGCCGGAGAGAAAAAAATTGAGATGCTGCCAGTGAAGGATCTGCAGAAATGGACAGGGTATATCCGCGGTGGTTGTTCACCTGTTGGAATGAAGAAGCTGTACCCCACGTTCATTGAGAGCAGCGCAGAAGGGCTGGAAACAATGGCTGTCAGCGCTGGGAAGATTGGCCAGCAAATGGATGTAGCCCCACAGTTACTCGCTGAGGTTGTACATGCGAAATTTACAGAACTAATCAAATAGCCGAGCAGCAAGCTGGCCTAAATATTCCTTCAATGCTAACCCTGTTGTGGAGATCGCTCCTGGGGATGGACTGAACTTGGCGGGCTGCAGTGCAATATCAGCGCTGGCGATATAATCCGTAGGATAGGCTTGCGCTGTTAGCCCTGCATTCTTAAAGTGCAACATCGCTCGGGACATATGAAAACCTGAAGTAACTAGTATAGGTTTTATAAGTCCGGTTTGTTGCAGGATGGCTGCGGTATTTACAGCGTTTTGCTCCGTGTTGAGGGATTGATTTTCGATCAGGATGTCCTCTTCGGGTATGCCCAGACCCAGTAGTTGTCTTTGCGCGATATCCGCTTCATTACCACTGTCGGAGAATACTTGTCCGCCAGAAAATAAGATTGGCAGACCTGTCTGCCGATGGAGGCGAACAGCAGTAAGCAGGCGATTTGCCGCTGATCCATATAAATTGCCCTCGCCGTCTATATCCGGTGTGCCAGAGCTGGCGCCCCCGCCGAGTACGACGATGACATCTCCTTGCAAAGTTTCCGGCTGCGGATATTTCCGTTCTAGACTGCCGATCAGCGCATCGCTGACTAAGGGTGTCATGGAGAAATACATTAATAGTGTAACCCCGAGTAGAACTAGTGCTGGCCGGCGGTTTTTTTTCCATAACCAAATGACTAAACCTAGCAGAAGCACGATAAACAGGCCGGGAGGAAGCACAAAGCTGTATACAAATTTGATGATGTAAACCAACAGTATCAACCGCCTTCTAAAAATATAAGTTCAGGTTGTATTGTAACATGAGATTGCAAGATTACATATTTACATGCGTATCCTTATACAAAACGGATATTGCCGCAGCTATCAGAATCATCCCCATAAAAGCGGGTGCAGTATGGCCAAGTGATACATATATTTGACCTCCAATCACAGGCCCGATCATTCTTGCTAAAGCCTGAATAGATTGGCTACCTCCTTGAATCCTCCCTTGTTCACTAGAATCGACAAACTTGGAAAGCATCCCATTGAATGAAGGCCCAAAGATCGAATCCCCAAAACCAAATATAAACATTCCAGCGATAAAAAGCGGATAGTATGAGAACAAAGCAGATAATGCAATAAGGCTGTAGCCTATAATCTCCGAAACCATTCCAAGAATTGCGATCTGTTTATCCCTAAATTTCAGCAAAAGCTTAGGCATGATGAAACCCTGTGAAATGATGTCTTGGAAGCCCATAATTGAAAACATCAGTCCGATTAGTGCAGGCTTCCAGCTGAAAGTATCCATTGTGAATTGTGAAAAAACAGCCTGTAAAGATCCGTTGGGTATCCAGAGTAAGAATGCTGAGACCAGTAGCCTTTTTAAGTTTTTTATGGACAATATGCTTGCAAGCTGTGTAAATGGATTCAGTCTTACCAAGGTAATCTCTTTTAGTCTATTGTTCTTGTCAAGGCTCTCAGGCATAAAAAAGAATCCGTAAACAACATTTAATAAGGTTATTATTGCTCCGAAATACATAGGTACAGAATAACCAAATTTGGCAAGTAAACCGCCTAGCGTTGGACCAATGACGGTGCCTACTCCTACAACCGCACTCACCCAGCCAAAGTATTTGGTTCTCTGTTCTGGAGGAATGATGTCAGCAAAATAGGCGAAGATAGTACCTATGCTTCCGCCAGTTATACCTTCTATTATACGTCCAACAAAAAGTACCCATAACGCTCCTCCTATCCCAAAAACTAAGTATCCAATCGCGGAACCCAAAAGGCATACCAAGAGTAATGGACGACGCCCATATTTGTCGCTCAAAGCTCCAAGTGCAGGGGCTGCAAAAAATACGCAGACTGCATAAACAGACGTCAGCAGCGTGACAACTATAGCCTGTTCTCCCGGATTGCTTATATAAGGCTGCACTAAAAATGGGACAACGGGCATGATGATACTGAAGCCTATTCCGCACAGAAACACAGAGATCAAACCGAAGATTAGAGCGTGTTTATCTACGGTTTGCTCTGTGTTCTGTTCATTATGTGATCTGAATTTGAACATTAAATTCTCTCCTCAAAAGTTGATGTTTTGATTCCTTGGAAACAAATCTGGTGCATCACCATTTTTATCACGGTTTTGTTTCCGTGTCAACAAAATAATGACCATAAAAATGCAGCCTTTCTCATAAGAGCCCGGCTGCATGGAGTTTCATTTTCATTATTCGAATTTATTCGGATTAAAATCTATACCCTGTTTCTTTATTTCTGCATCCAAATGCCTACTATACTTTTCTACGAAGCTAAGCATACTGTCAAATTGCTCCTCAGTTACCTGCTCAAATACGGCTTTATCCCGCTCTTGGAACTCTTTGTGCAGGTCCTCATGGATTTTATAAATTACTTTCCCTTGCTCAGTAAGCCTAAAATAGATTTCTTTTTTGTTATCCGATTTTTGGTAGCTTTCGATGAGGCCCTTTTGGATGAGCTTCTTAGTTAATTTACTTATGGCACCGCGAGTCATATAAAAGGACTCTGCAAGTTTTGTGACGTTGGAATCTGCATTTTTTTCAATGTATTCGATGCAATGTACTTCAGAAGGTTTATAACCCTTAAGACTGTCTTCCATCTTATCCTTATTAAGCCAAACCATCTTGTTATATACGTCCCTGAAACCCATCATGACCTGATCTTCTTTGTTCATGGCCTGTCCTCCCAGCGCTCTTACATTAACAAATTATATTGATTTTTTGTTTCTATTTCAACAATATTAAAGTTGAGGATAGTTTGTTTCATTGAACTTTAGATAAAAATAACAGGTGAGTAGTAACAAGCGTAGATATAATATTCTTAAGAAACTGCGGTTTCTTCTTAAGAAAGTTCATCCGCTTGAAGCTGCACCAAAGATTGTTTGTCTGTTATCATAAGATTAAGATGATTGGACAGCTGTGGGATGATTTCTCTAAGGTAGGAGGACTGCATAGTGAAGAGTATTCGGGTACTGCTCGCAGATGATGAACCGGTGATTTTGCGAGGCCTAAAAAAACTGATTTCATGGGAGAAGCTTGGACTAACCATTGTTGGAGAGGCCAGTGATGGAATTGAGCTGAAACAACAGATCGAGGATTGTGATCCTGATCTGATTATTAGTGATATAAGCATGCCAGGATATACAGGGATTGATATCATCCGCGAAATTCATGAAGCTGGCAGAGCGGTGAAGGTTATTTTTATAAGCGCTTATCAGGAGTTTACGTATGCCCGTCAAGCACTGCAATATGGTGCGCTGGATTATTTGGTGAAGCCCGTGAACAAAAATCAGCTGGAACAGGTTGTGAGCAAAGCCGTCTCCCTTATTCGTCAAGAAACAGAAGGCGAGCGCAACAAAGAGAAGCTGAACCATTATGAACAGAGAAACCGCAGATTAACGATCGAAGAATTGCTCGACAAGCTGACGGACGGCAATAAGGGAACAGCAGACACCTTACTTGATATGGGGATTATTGCGCTAAGTCGCTACGTCAGTATTTGTTTGGTAGAGACGGACGAGTCGTCGGGGCAGCCTTCCAGATGGGAAGAACGCGAACGTAAGCTAATTGATTTTGCACTGTCTAACATTATTAAAGAAACCGTGGAGCAAAGCGATAATAGCTATATGTTCCGTAAAGGGGAACGTTTTTGTATCCTGCTCCAGCATGAATATGCTGAGGAACCAGCGAGAATTGCCTTAGACCTCCATGACAAAATTACAAGTTTTCTGAAATTAAAGGTGACTCTTGGGGTAGGCAATCCTGTTGACGGTATGGATGATGCTGATGAATCTTATCGCCAAGCTTTGAAAGCGCTAAATTATAAATATTTTACAGGGCCTAATCGTGTGATTCCTGTTAAAGAGAGCAGGTATGAGAGTGAATCATTGATTCAAGCTCCGCTGCATGAAATCCAGTCCGCCCTTGGGATTGCCATGAAATTACAACACAAAGAACAAATTGAGCAAGAGTGCCTGCGATTATTTCAGACGATCCGGCAGACGGCAGGCGGGAATAGAAACCAAGCCGTTTCTACCGTATACAATACATTCTTGCAGCTTGAACAAGAGCTTATTCAATTCGGTGTGGAGGCAGGTCCATCACTTCAGGATACAAATCCGATTCTTGAACGATTGGCTAATTATTCTACCTTCCAAGAGGTGGAGGAAGATTTCCGTGTGCTTTTGAGCAAAATGTCCGGGCAAATTGGCAGTCGCATGGGCAGTAAGGAACTGAAGCAGCTATCCCAGGTGAAGGCTTATATTGAGGAGCATTATCCAGAAAATATTACACTGGAATCTATGGCAGGGATGATGTTTATGAATTCCTATTATTTCAGCAGCTTTTTCAAAAAACATACCGGACAGAACTTTAAGAATTATGTCACTGAGGTGAGGATGAATCATGCCCTTCGTTTATTGCTGCAAAGCGATATGATGGTTTATGAGATTGCCGATAGTGTAGGCTACAACAATGCCCGGCATTTTAGCGATATGTTTAAGAAGAAATATGGCAAGCTGCCACAAGAATATAAGCAATCCTTCAAAAGCCAATAGTCAGATGGATAGCAAAGGGGATGCCTTCATTCATGTTTATCTGGGGCCGAAGATCCAAAAGTATATTTGTTAAATTCTCCGCTTCCTTTTTATTAGTCGGCCTAATTCCGCTTTTTGCACTTAGCTACATTTCTGTGCAGACGTTTTCCGGATATGTCGAGCGTTACACAACAAGCAATTTGCAGCAAATGGTGCTATATATGAGCTATAACCTGAATTCAGCCTTTAATCAGTACAATGAGGTCTCTAAGCTGATGTATACGGGACGATATGAAGGTTTTATCGAGAGTTATTCGCAGAATCAAACCTATAATGTAAATGAACTGGAGCAGATCAATACGATTCCTATTGAAACCTTTCTAAAAACAGTTCTCTACAGTGATTCCTACATCACCAGTGTTTATTTTCATAGGGAGTCAGACGATAAGCTCTACTATCAGGAAAAAGAAAACAGAGGGGTCAATTTTGATTTGCTGCCTTATCAAGAGTGGTTAACTAAAATGGCTCCAAATCCTTCACAAGTGGCAATTTTCCCTACCCATTCCGAAGAATATTATACAGGTTCAAAGCGCAGTGTGTTCACCATCGGCCGTACTTTAATTGATATTTCCGGGCGTGTCACCAAAGATCCCAAGATAGTAGGGACCTTGTTTATGGATGTGGATGTTTCGTTATTTAATCAGTTCTTCAGAGAATTAAATCTGGGGGGACAGGATGAATTATTCCTGCTGGATGGCGACGGAAATGTATATTTCACGAATGAGGCAAGGTCAGCGAATGGAGAGGCTTTTCGGGCTAAAAAGGACGAGGAGATGATCGTTCTCAGTGAAGAGATTCCTTTTCTTAAAGGCACGGTGACTGCCAGAATTCATCGAGCAAATTTATTCGATCAGCTTTTTTCAGCCCGTACGACGGTGTTTATAGCGATGTTTATTTGTGCGATTGCAATGATCATCATGGGTGTCTGGTTCTCTAGGCGGCTGGCTGCTCCGATTCGGAACTTAATTAAGCAAATGGCTATCGTAGAATCCGGTAATTTGGATACCCAGATGGTCGTGAACAGCAATGATGAAATGGGTAGACTTAGCCATGGTTTTAACCGAATGGTCGAGCGTTTACAAGCCTATATCGATGAAGCTTACGTTGCCCAGATCAAGCAGAAGCAAACGGAGTTAAATGCTCTGAAGAGTCAGATTCGTCCGCATTATTTATACAACACCCTGGAAGTCATTCGAATGAATGCGGTGGATAAAGATAATGATGAGGTCGCAGATATGATTTTATCACTCTCTAACCAGTTGAAATATGTAATCGACTATGGAGAGGATAGGGTAAGCATACGACAGGAGCTGGAGCATCTACGGGATTATTTCTATATTATCTCTGTGCGGTATGAGAATAAGTTTGAGCTTGTAGTCGATCTCTCACCCGAAGTGGATCTGAACTGGTACATTCTGAAATTGTCACTTCAGCCGATAGTTGAAAATGCTATCCAGCATGGCTTGCGCAGTCAAGGCAGAGGGACAGTTGGATTGACGATCGAAAAGAAAGATGAAATGCTGTTGGTTACGATCTATGATGATGGAATCGGTATGAGCAAGGAAAAGGTACAGCAGTTGGCTGAAACCTTGGAAGAGCCTAGTTCGCCTAGCAAAAATGTTGGACTTAAAAATGTACATGAACGAATTCGTACAGTGTACGGAGCAGAATACGGGGTATCTATTAGCAGCCGGGAGCATATTGGGACATCAATTCTATTGTTGCTTCCGATTGTAGAGGATCCGTATAAAATCTCGGATTCGGAGAATGCGTAAAGGATAGACGATGAACGGAAGACTGCGGTCTTTCGTTCTTTTTTTACTTATTCTTAAATTCACCGCATATCCCGCTTAAAAAAGTTCATTCTAACTATTTATAAGGAATGCTATTCTATTAGCAACGGAAACGCTTTCGAGAGATGATGCGCACATCTTGCTTCAGTTTCCACGGTTCACTAAAAGGGGAGGCTATTATGATATGTACAAAAAAACAATGATGAAACTATCCGTATTGTTACTTGCCACAACAACAGTTTTGACTGCTTGCGGTGGAAATAATAATAATGCAGGAAGTAAGGCAACTAATACGCCAGCATCCGAGACGCCTTCAAATACACCGCAAGAGAACAAAAAAGAGGTTAGCTTTACGATAGGTTACGCCTCCGGAGATCCGGCCACCAAAAAAGCTATCTCAGATACGGTCAAAAAGTTTACTGCAGCTAATCCAAATGTCACTATTAAAGATTTGAGCGAAACTTCATCCGCTGCCTATCTTGACTGGCTGAAAACCAAGGATGCTGTGGGTGAATTCCCGGACCTGGTGGAAATGCGGGATACAGAAGTTTTTGCCGATGCGGGTAAGATTGTAGAGCTGCCTTCCGATCTGCTAGATTTATTCGAAGCCCCTCCACAAGTGGATGGTAAGGTGTGGAACGCACCGCTGCAAGTGAACGCTCCCCAAGGGATTATCTACAGCAAAAAAGCATATGCGGATGCAGGGATCACCGAGCTTCCAAAAACGTATGACGAATTCATCGCCATCCAAGAAAAATTGAAAACATCGGGCATTACTCCGATTGTAGTAGGCGGAAAAGATATTTTCCATATGGGCTTTTGGGTTAACAAATTCCTGATTGATGAGGTCTACTCGAAAGATGCAGATTGGAACTCCAAACGTACCGCTAAAACGGTCAGCTTCACTGATGCTAATGTAGTTCAAGGCATAACGGACTTCAAAGAATTGTTCAAGAATTATGTCGATAAAGGTTGGCTCAGCACGGGCGACAATCAGACCGCTTCGATTCTTGTTTCTGGCAAAGCAGCACAATTGTACTCCGGTACGTGGATGTTTACACAAATCGCTGAAGCAGACCCGAACTTTGAATTTGGCTTCTATGCTCTTCCTGACCGTGAAGGGAAAATCAATGTCATAGGTCTTCCGTCACCTGCAGGCTGGTCTTTATCGGCTGAAGCCGCTAAGGATGCAGACAAAACAGAAGCCATCAAAGACTTTATCCGTTTCTTCTTCGCCCCAGAACAGTATTCGAACTATTTAGCAACGATAAATGCGATTCCTTCAACAAAAGAGAAAGTAACCTATGACACAAGTGAACAAATGCAGGTGGCTTTGGATCTTATTGCTGACCCGAATGTAGTGAAATCGTTGGCGATCAATAACTGGTGGGGAGACAATCTAATCCCTCCACAATTCCGTAACTGGTACTACAAGCTGTTGCAGGATCTCGTGGTAAAAGATGGAGATGTAGCGAAGTACATGAAAGATGCGGATACAGAGTATGACAACCAAGTGAAAGCTAATCAGATGTAAGAGCAGCGCCTGATCGAGCAACCTCTGCTGCTGCAGAGGTTCTCTTTTTAACAAGCGCGGTCTTTAAGGGAGGGAGAGTAGCCATGGCTACATCCGCAGTAAATGCTGACAAGTCATTGATAGGCACTGTGCAGCACAAAAAGAAAAAGAAAAAATGGCAGTCCTACGCTCTGCTGTTCATATTACCATCATTTATTTTGTACACCTTGTTCGTTATCGTCCCTACAGTAGGCAGTGTCTATTTAAGCTTCACCTCATGGGATGGCATTAGCGACAACGTAAGGTATATCGGCTTCGCTAACTTTGTGGAAATTTGGAATAGTCCAAGGGTGCATAACGCACTGAAAAATACGATGATCATGACCATTTCACTTGTTGTTCTAGAGAATATTGCAGCAATTGCAATGGCTATGATGGTCGATAAGGTACGCTGGTTCCGGAATTTATTCAGAAGTGTATTTTATTTCCCTACGTTGCTTAGTGGGATCGTAATGGGTTTCGTCTGGGCGATGATCTTGAATTACAACTTTGGTGTATTTAATCAGATTCTGGAGTCTGTTGGGCTTGGAACCTGGATTGTGGATTGGTTGGGCAATCCTAAATATGCGATGTTGTCGATTATTTTGTCTACCGTTTGGAAAGGCGCGGGGTATTATATGATCATTTATCTCGCTGGATTGCAAGGTATTCCGCAGGAATTGAATGAGGCGGCCAGTATTGATGGAGCAGGGGGCTGGCAACAGTTCCGGCATATTACCTTTCCGCTGCTTGCGGGGTCAATGACAGTATGTATGGTATTATCGATGATCAGCGCCTTGAAGATTTTTGATCAGATTGCCGTCATGACTGATGGTGGTCCGGGCTTTGAGACGGAGACATTAACTTATATTATTTATAAGGTTGGGTTTGGTGAATTAAGACAAGGTTTTGGTACTGCGCTGGCGATGGTCTTGTTCTTAATCATACTTATCATTACAGTCTTCCAAGTGAAGGTTCTCCAGAAGCGGGAGGTGCAGCTCTAAGATGACGATGCAGACACGCAAAAGAGTTGGGCAAATCGCACTTTTCATTGTTACATTATTAGTGGCTATTATCTTTTTCTTTCCTATTTTCTTTAATTTGATGTCAGCCTTCAAGAGTAATGCAGAGATTATGAAGGATGCCATTGCTTTTCCGAAAACTCTTTATCTGGACAGCTTTAAATATCTGTTAACCGAAACAGAGTTTCCACGGGCTATTCTGAATAGTCTGATTTTGACAGCAGTTTCTATTGCGGCACAGGTCTTAATTATTCCGATGGCGGGCTACGCAATTGAACGCAGAAATGCCAGATGGACCCGGTTCATGTTCGTTTACTTTTTAGCAGGAATGATGATCCCTTTTCAGGCGTATATGATTCCTCTGTTTAAAGAGCTTAGAATGCTGGGGTTATACGGCAGCCTTGCCGGTCCAATTCTAATTTATGTAGCCGGTGCGGTGGGCTTTGGGTGTCTGCTGTATACAAGCTTTGTCAAAGGCATTCCTAGAGAAATTGAAGAAGCGGCAGAGATCGACGGATGTTCTCGTTATGCGATATTTTGGAAAATTGTTTTCCCGCTGCTAGGACCCGTCACAGCCAGTATGGTGGTCTTAAACGGACTTGGAATCTGGAATGATTTCCTGATGCCGATGCTGGTATTGCCTTCAGGAAAGGCTAAAACTATGGTCGTGGAAATTTACCGTTATATCGGAGAATTCTCCTCACGTTGGGATATGATTTTTGCAGGAACAGCAATGTCGGTTGTGCCTGTGCTGATTGTGTTTATCGCCTTGCAGAAGTATTTTGTTAAGGGGATTGCGTCTGGTGCAACGAAGGGTTAATTCATAAAAAGGGATATATCCTGTGACCACTTTGTGGGCTGCGGGGTACATCCCTTTTTTTTGTATGGAAAACAATCACTAAAGTGTATTTGGATTCGCGGTTAAACGGCGGTAGCCCATTGGCGGGAGACCTGTCCAGCGTTTGAATTGCTTGCTGAAATGGGACACATCCCGGTATCCTAGCCGGTGGGCAACCGATTCGACAGATAGACTATTATCCATTAGCAGCAGTTTGGCGTGACGAATGATCAAGCGGGATAAATATTGTCTTGGCGACATGCCATAAATTTGGTGGAAAACACGATTGCAGTGAGTTGTACTGTATCCGAGTTTTGCCGCAATGTGCTCAATACCGCCGCCTCTTTCGCCTGTGCTTGCAGCGGAGGAGACAGATCCTTGCAGCAATCCTTCGATGGCGTTAGCTAAGGCGACGGTATTTTCCGTAGCTTCTGTATCTGCCAGGAGGGGCATCTCCGAAAGTACCCAGCCGCTGAGCGCGGTTAGAAGTTGCAGCGAAGCATGCAATGTAATCAGGCGATTTCTGTGTGTGTCCTTTGACTCTGACAGGATGGAAGAATTTATGATGACATCTAGAGCGGAACGAATGGCTCGCAGCTCCGGGGTATTCCCACTTAGACTAACAGCGTCTGCTGTTAGCAAAGCTCGCCGTAAAATCAGATCATCAATATCAAAATGCAGGCAGTAATAAGTCATGTCACGACTAGCATTCGAACCGAGGCTGCTATGTTCTACACCGGGACGAATGAACAAAATATCACCGCTTTGCTGGATAAAAGATTTATTGCCGACCGTCATATGTTGCTCACCCTGCAGTACAACGTTAATCTCAAACATAGGATGAGTGTGTACGGGATATTGCCAATCCGGATTTACTTTTCTCCAATGCGCGGCGAAGATATGGAAAGCCGCTTGGATGTCTGGAGACATCTGGCCATCAATAGAATTATGAAAAGCGGGATCATTCGAGATCATTTCAATCCTCTTTTACTGTAAAGTTTGGCTTCATTATAACATAGGTTTTTATCGATGTTTGATTTGCCCAAATAAAAGAAGGCTTTAACCCTGTTGTACTTCCGGAAAGATCGATAACATGGAGATATAGCCCGGAGGTATCCGGGACCATGCTGGAAGGAGTGTTATTATTTATGGCGCATAATCAATTTTTTAATGCCCATCATTCACCGATTGGTGCATTTGCGAGTTTCACTTTAGGATTCAAAGGAGCTAGTGGAGGTTTTGATCTGGAGATTGGAAAACCACCTAGACAAAATATATTCATAGGATTAGAACGTGCTGACGGAAAGGGATATGATACACTGCCATTTCATGAAATCGGGGGAGAGGACGAAAGTAAACGTTATGATATTGAGAATCCGGATCCTAATCCTGACAAGGAGAATATTCTGTTCCCTTTTCAAGAGCGTGAGATTTCTAGAGATTTTCATATAGCCACAGACAGCTGGAGTGCGGGTGATTTGAACTTCCGGATTCTGTCCCCCGTTCGTTCTGTACCGGATCCAGAAACTGCTTCTATAGAAGAAATGAAGGATGTGCTGCTGCCTGCAGTGCTGGTTGAACTCGAAGTGGACAATACCTCATCCGCCACCTCGCGCCGTGCATTCTTTGGTTTTCAGGGAACAGATGTGTATAGCGGAATGAGAAGACTGGATGATGTATCATCGGAGATTACAGGCGTTGGCCAAGGAAGATTTATTGCGATTGCTGCGGAAAAAGGAACTGCAAAGTCCGCACTCCATTTCACCATGGAGGATATCCTAACGGAGGAGCTGCAGGAGAATTGGACCTTTGGACTGGGACGAGTCGGCGCTTTGATCATGGATGTTCCAGCCGGAGTAAAAGAAACTTACCGCTTTGCTATTTGTTTTCACCGTTCAGGTTATGTCACCTCAGGAATTGATGCTTCTTATTACTACAATCATTATTTCAACAATATAGAGGCAGTGGCTGAATATGCATTAGCTAGATTTGATATCCTTAAGCAAGAAGCGGAGCAAGCTAACGATAGATTTACTCATGATGACCTATCCGCAGATCAAACCTTTATGTTAGCGCATGCGATTCGTAGTTATTATGGCTCCACGCAATTGCTGGACTACAAGAATAAGCCATTTTGGATCGTCAACGAAGGCGAATACCGGATGATGAATACCTTTGATCTTACCGTCGATCAGTTATTTTATGAGCTGCGTTTGAATCCTTGGACTGTACGTAATGAACTAGATATGTTCGTGGAAAGATTCAGCTACGAAGATACGGTGCGTTTCCCGGGTAATGATACAGAGTATCCAGGTGGAATTAGCTTCACACATGATATGGGTGTAGCCAACGTAGTTTCACGTCCGGGATATTCTGCTTATGAGGTCTATGGCATTGATGGTTGTTTCTCACATATGACACATGAACAATTGGTTAACTGGGTGCTGAGTGCAGCAACTTATGTAGAGCATACAGGCGACCGCGGCTGGATGGAACGTAATCTGAGTATTATGGAGAAATGCCTGGATAGCATGGTAAATCGCGATCATCCAGATCCTGAACAAAGAAATGGTGTCATGGGGCTTGATAGCTCACGTACGATGGGCGGAGCCGAAATTACTACGTATGACAGTCTGGATGTGTCTTTAGGTCAGGCTCGTAACAATATTTATCTGGCAGGAAAATGCTGGGCTGCTTACTTGGCTATGGAGAAAATATTTGCAGAGCATGGGCGTGCGGAACAGTCCAAAACAGCAGGGGATCAGGCTGAAAAATGCGCCGCAACAATGGTGGCAAGTGTTACAGCAGACGGGTATATTCCGGCTGTCATTGGAGAAGGCAATGACTCCAAGATCATTCCGGCTATCGAAGGCCTTGTCTTCCCTTACTTTACAGGCTGCAAAGAAGCTCTTGATCGTAATGGACGGTTCGCCGCCTATATTGGCGCACTCGACAAGCATCTGCATGCGGTGTTACAGCCGGGAGTATGCTTATTCGAAGACGGAGGCTGGAAAATCTCTTCAACCAGCAATAATAGCTGGCTCAGTAAAATCTATCTCTCCCAATTCATCGCCCGCAGCATTCTGGGACTGGAATGGGAGGAACGGGGAGCGGCAGCGGATCGTGCTCACGTAGCTTGGCTCACCCATCCGGAGCTTTCCATCTGGAGCTGGAGCGATCAGATTATTTCCGGTGAGATCACGGGCAGTAAATATTATCCGCGTGGCGTTACAGCGATTTTGTGGTTGGATGAGAAATAAGAGTAGATAGTTTCAATAAGTAGAAACGGAATATGCAAAAATACTAAGAGGGGGCTACCCCTCTTTTTTGCTGTTTCGAAGTATACACCTATCGAAGCTGAGAGGAAATTAATATAGCTTTTACAGCTCATTGACGCGGAGCGTATATAGGCTTGTTATATTGAGGGGAAAAGGGGGATGAAATATGAGAGAAATGGAAGAATCGTCCTTTACCACTACCCAGCCTGTTCTTGCAAGCGATACTTATGGTTGGGATAAGCTTCAGGTTTCACAATGGTATAGCCCGCAGCAAGCTTTCACCCCATCCTCGGAGTCAAAATATTTAATTGGGATTCACTGCACAACCTACTACGAAAACTATTACACCATTCATATTATCCCTTGTAATGAGAGCCTTCTTTGTCCTTGGGGCAGAACCTCGCTCTATTTTTTGAAAATTGAAATTACACCAGCGGTCATTGAAGAGATTGCTCGTGAATCAGGTTATCTGAAGGAAGGACATATCCAATTGGACCGCAAATTTCATGTCAAGGATTCCAAGCTGCTGCAATTAGGGCTTTGGATGCTGGAGGAATTGCAGAATGGCGGTGCCAAAGGGAAAATATACAGTGACTCTTTATCGAATATGTTAATTATTCATTTGTTACAACACTATTCTTCTGTGATCCCCCTGCACTCAAACAGTAAAACGCCCGCCAACCAAGAGATATTTCAGGTCATTCAATTTATGCGTGAGCGGTTGGAAGATGAGATTCAACTGACTGATCTCGCAACCATGGCTAATATGAGCCAATCACATTTTATTCGGATTTTTAAACAACAGACAGGATATACCCCCCATAACTATTTAATCCGGCTGCGAATCGAACGTTCTAAATTTCTTATTCGTTCCGGGAAAATTGGGTTGAAGGAAATTGCGTCTCAGGTGGGTTTCGCCGATCAAGGACATTTTACTAGATTGTTCAAACGAGAAACCGGCCTAACCCCAAAGCTGTATGCGAATCAAAGCGCCTCCAAGCCTAATCATATGGTTTATTAATTTTATTCTTGTAAATGAGAGTTTTATTCAAGGAATGAAGTGTTTTGTTCAATTAGAGAGCTGCAGCCAGCTCCTATAATAAGGTTGAAGTAAGGCGTACAAATGCCGAACTACAACCTTATTAGGAGGAGAGAAAACATGAGATTAAAAAGATTATTCAGTCTGATTTGCGCGGGGGTACTTACGACCAGTTCTTTATCTTTAGTAGCATCTGCCACACCTGTCGGACCGGATAACCTAGTAAACACCGTGGTAGAGTCCAGCGCAGAGTCAACTTCAGATTCAATGATCACTGCTGGATGGCATGAAGTATCCAAGCAAACCTTTTGGTTACTAGATGCTCTTGAAAGAGGACAAGGGGTGGCTACAGACGGGAATTCATGGATCTTTAATTCCTCGTATGGGCTCTTACGGACTGGACTTGATGGAAAATCCGTAAAAGCAAGGAATGAATTGGCTATTCCACTGGAGATTGCCTCTCAAGGTGGAGACCATATCGGTGATATTTCCTACTATAACGGTAAAATATACGCTCCTATTGAAGACGGTAAAAACTATCAGCATCCTTACATCGCCCTTTATGATGTGAACACTTTGAAATATACAGGCACATCCTATGCTTTGCCGCTGAATTTGCATATTGGCGGTGTACCATGGGTAGCGGTGGATGCCGCTCGCGGTCAGGTTTATACAGCTCAGTGGAGTAATGCGAGCGTCTTGAATGTACTTAGCCTCGACGATATGCATGTAATCACAACCGTTCCACTTTCCCAAAGCATTGATCGAATTCAAGGTGCCGAAGTGTACAACGGGGTTCTATATGCCTCTACGGATAACGCGACCCAAACGGTTTACCAGATTGATCCGGAGACTGGAAACGTATCTGTGGCCTTTGATCGCAATCTGCCTACTGGTACTGAAGCTCAAGGAATTGCTGTATTGCCGACCGCCGATGGTGCCCAGCTTCATATTCTTGATGTAGGCTCAAATCGTATTAGTGTGAACTTTCGCCATTATGCATTCTAATTCAAATCCAAGCGAAAAAAGGGGTTAACAGAAATGCTAAAGCAATCCAAAACCATTCTAACGCTATTATCCATTTCCATGCTGGCAGTAGCGGGCTGCGGTCAAGCCAATAACAGTACAGTTGAAGCCAAAGCGAATGCTAATAACGCTCAGCCTACAGCAATCGCAGCAACTCCTGAATCCACAGAGACTCCAGCCGCTAAGCCGGTGGAGATTACCTTTTATTATCCGGTTAACGTGGGTGGTCCTCTTACTAAAGTAATCGATGGGATGGCTAATGCATTCATGGAACAGCACCCAGAGATTAAAGTTAATCCCGTGTACACAGGCAATTACGGTGATAATACCGTAAAAATCCAAGCGGGTGTACAAGCTAAGCAGCCACCGGATGTCGCGGTCATGATGTCAACAGAGCTATACAGCATGCTCGATATGAATGCGATTGTTCCGCTGGATGATTATATTGCGAAGGACAAGGACATTCAAATGGAAGACTTTTATCCCGCCTTTGTGGAGGATACTCAGTCTGAAGGTAAAACGTACAGCCTGCCCTTTCAGCGAAGCACGATTGTTATGTATTACAACAAAGAAATGTTCAAAGCCGCAGGACTTGATCCAGAGAAACCACCCACTACATGGGATGAGCTTGTAACCTATGCTAAGAAGCTGAACAAAGACGGTCACGTTGGGCTGGAAATTCCGGGCAATGATGATTCGTATTGGATGTTTCAAATGCTTGCTCGGCAAAATGCTTCCGATCCGAAGCAAAACATAATGTCTTCCGATGGCAAAAAAGCGATGTTTGATACACCGGAGAATGTGGAGGCATTGCAATTCTGGTTGGATTTGTCCCATAAATATAAGGCGATGCCGGAAGGTGTTATTGATTGGGCTACGGTTCCAACGGATTTCATTCAAGGTAAAACAGCCATGATGATGCATACAAGCGGCAACTTGACCAATGTAAAAAATAATGCAAAATTCGAATTCGGTGTAGCGTTCCCACCTGCACAAAAACAATTTGGATCACCCACTGGTGGCGGTAATCTGTATATTTTCAAGGACAGCTCTCCTGAAAAACAAGCTGCTGCTTGGGAATTCGCCAAATACATGACGGCTTCGGAACAGGCGGCCCTCTTCAGCAGCTCATCCGGTTATGTTGGCGTAAGAAAATCCGCATATGATACAGATGCAATGAAGAAATATACGGCGGATTTCCCGCAAGCATTGGTTGCAAGAGACCAGTTGGAATATGCGTTCCGGGAATTATCCACTCATAATCATGGTAAAGTATCGACGGCAATAACGAATCAGATTCAAGCGGCATTGGCAGGAGAGATTGATGCCGCAGGTGCGCTCAAAAAAGCGCAAGCAGAAGCAGATCAGGCACTAGCTCCCTTCAATAAGTAATTATTAAGGTATGGGGTACGCCAGGACAGCCTTGGTAGCATGTTCTGGCGTCATTCCATTATTCAATAATCGTAGAAACCTTTAACAGGGAAGGATTGAATGGTATGAATGCCGGATGGAGTGAGAGGCTTAGACGAAACGGATTCGGCTGGGGACTTGTGTTGCCTTCGCTGCTTTTTCTTTGCTTGTTTACTTATTACCCTATGTTTAAATCGCTTTGGCTCAGCTTTTATGAGAAAAACTTAGCAACTCCTGAGCCTTTGTTCGTAGGATTTGAGAATTACGCTAATCTATTGCATGACCCTGTTTTTTTGAAGGTGTTCAGTAACAATATATGGTTCGCTCTTGGCACAGTACCAACCTCAATAGTTTTGGCTTTCTTGATGGCACTGTTTGCCGACAAGGCGATAAAAGGGCGGGGACTGGCACGTCTTTCTTTTTTCTATCCGAATATGATCCCAATGATCGCGGTGGCGAACATTTGGTTGTTTCTGTATACCCCTCATTTTGGTCTTTTCGCCAGATTGGCTTCTTGGATCGCGGATCAGCCTATGAATTTGCTGGGAACCCCTGATACAGTGATGGGCGCATTAGTCATCATGATGATTTGGAAAGAAGCCGGATATTTTATGATTTTTTATTTAGCAGGAATGCAGCAGATTCCTAAGGATTTATATGAAGCAGCTGCAGTTAGCGGAGTTGGTACGTTCACCTCCATCCGTAGAATTACAATTCCGCTTACGATGCCAACTACGCTGTTCGTGGCTGTTGTGGCGATAACGAATTCCTTTAAGCTGGTTGACCATCTCTGGATTATGACAAAAGGCGGCCCGAACAATGCAAGCAACCTGCTGCTTTATTATATCTACGAGTCCACTTTTAATTTCTACGATCAAGGAATGGCCGCATCGATGACGGTGGTCATGATCGTGTTGCTGCTCCTGATTTCCTCTTTGCAGTTTTTTGGCTGGGATCGGAAAATCCATTATGAATAGGAGGTGGATTCCATGGAGGATAATCCATTAAAGCTGCCCTTAGTATTAAGGCAGAATACACGTAAAGCTTTAGAAGAGGAGCGTATGTTGAACTCAGAAAGAACGAAGCGCCGAATCCAGCAGATACTATGGCATGTGGTTGGATTTACTTTTGCCGCGGTCTGGATCATTCCCTTCCTATGGGTGGTCAGAACGGCTTTTTTACCTAAAGACGTCGCTATCGATTCGGGCTGGTCTTGGGGCTTTATGTTCGAGAATTTGATTCATGTCTGGAATGGAGCGCCTTTTGGACGATTTTTAATGAATACATTGCTGGTGTGCGGTGTTGTGCTAGCTGTGCAACTCGTTACGATGACAATGGCTGCTTATGCGTTCGCACGGGTACGTTTCTTTGGAAAAGAGCTGCTGTTCCTGTTATTTTTGGTGCAAATTATGGTGCCGCCGGATGTTCTTATCTTTTCCAACTATCAAGTGTTGAACGAAATGGGTCTGCTGGATACCAAGCTGGGGATTATGCTGCCTTACTTTGCCTCCTCCTTTGGAGTGTTTCTCTTAAGACAATCCTTTAAGCAATTACCCTATGAGCTCGATGAAGCTGCCCGGGTGGAAGGCGCCTCACGGCTGCGTATTCTTTCCAGAATCTATGTTCCACTGTCACGCCCGATTTATGTGTCCTTTGCCATCGTGTCGGTCAGCTTTCATTGGAATGATTTCTTGTGGCCGTTAATTGTAACCAATTCAGAGGAAAATCGCTTGTTAACTGTAGGATTGGCGATGTTCGCAAAAGCCACGGAATCAGGCGCACAGTGGTCTGATGTCTGCGCGGCTACGCTGATTGTCTCGGCACCCTTAATGATTGGATTTTTATTGTTCCAACGGCAAGTGATAGGTAGTTTTATGAGCTCTGGCATTAAAGGTTAGGAGGAGGCATTTATGAGGCTGGCGATTATCGGAGACTTACATTATCCGGACGAATTGTTAAACAACAAGGTTTTGATTAAAGAGGCACGAGATGCTTTTTACGAGCAATTTATGAATCTATTTTTGTCCATCCCAGCCGATTATCATATTTCTGTGGGAGATATGGTGCATGCAGGAGAATTTAGCGAATTTAATTATATCATGGGTAAGATTAAGGACACCAAGCATTCCAGGCGTTTTCTACATGTTCTTGGCAATCATGATACGTACACTTATCCTAAGCAAGAAATCCTTTCCGTCACCCGGCAGCAGCGATACAGTGTGATTGAAGAGACCCATGCGATCATTATATTGCTGGATACCGCACGGGAAAATCGTGACGATTGGAGCGGAACGCTTGATGATGAACAGTTAGCCTGGCTCGAAGCACAAATGAAGCGGACTACAGATAAGCCACTATTCGTTTTTGGCCATCATCCCTTGTATAATACGACGGCTAGATCAACTGAGCCAATGATGTCACTGGATCCCAGCTTGGATATTTGGCCGATATTGAAGCAATGGCAAGGTGTGGGTTTTTATTTCAACGGGCATAATCATGTGCATTCTATCGTTAGACAAGAAAACTGGCATTTCATTCAAACGGCCTCCATTCTGGATATTCCTGCTGCTCGAATTCTCACTGTGCTTGAAGATGAGATCCGGTTAGAGATGGTGAGTCTGGCGAGCGAGCAATTAAGTAAATGGTCTTCATTATTTACCCTCAGCATTTTTGATTATGAAAAATATCCGCAGGCTGAAGGGGAGGCGGGAGATCAGGAACTAATCATCAATCGACTTCAAAGGGACAGAAAGCAGGTGGACCAGCAATGAATCGCCAGCCAGTAAGATTAGCCATCGTAGGCGGGAATCGCGGAACCAGTTTTATGAATGCACTATACTCTCTATCGGATCGGATACATCTGACCGCCACTTGTGACTTGAATGAGTGGGTTCTTAATCAATGGAAAGAGAAATTTCCGGACATCCGAACCTATCGGGATTATCATGAAATGTTAAAAGATTCGGCGATAGATGCAGTGTTTATCTTAAGCCCCATGCATTTGCATGCCAGACAATCTATGGATGCTTTAAAAGCGGGTAAGCATGTCCTAAGCGAAGTGATTTCGATCCAATCTTTAGAGGAAGCTTGGGAGCTTATCGAAACTGTTGAACAAACTGGACTTAAATATATGATGTCTGAAAATTACTGCTTCTCGCGCTCCAATCTGACGATTAAACATATGGCGGATCAAGGGATGTTCGGTGAAATTACTTATCTGGAAGGCGGATATATCCATGATTTGCGTCACTTGACTCATCATCCGGATGGATCTCTGACTTGGCGGGGGCAATTACATCAGCAGTATAACGGGATCAATTATCCGACGCATTCTATAGGTCCAGTTGCCCAATGGATTAATCTCAATAAGCCTGATGGAGATCGATTAAAAAGCATCTCGACTTTTGTTTCTAAATCAAGATCCTTACAATATTATTTTGGAGAGCATTATGGAAAAGATCATCCGGCAGCGCGTGAAGGTTTCTGGCGGCAAGGCGACAGTGCGGTTGCGGTCATCCAAACGGAAAAGGGTGTACTGATTGAGCTGCGTGTAGATTGGAGCTCTGTACGACCTCATAATAAAACTCATTATTTGCTGCAAGGAACTGAAGGGGCGTATATTACGGGCCGCCATCAGCAAGAGGAAGATTTGATCTGGTTCAGGAATCTTTCGCCCAAAAATATAGAGGATGGAGAGGAATTGTGGGAGCCGTTAAGCAGCTATCAGCCACTTTATGATCATCCAACATGGAAAAAATGGGGCGAATACGCTGCTGGGACGAAACATGGCGGAGGTGATTTTATGGTGCTTGAGGAATTCATTTCCGCGATTCAGGAGGATCGCACCCCTTCGGTGGACGTATATGATGCCGTTACTTGGAGCTCTGTGTTTACATTATCTATGGAATCTGTAGAGATGGGTGGGAAAGTTATAGCTTTTCCTGATTTTAGATCGAAGGTGAGAATTTGACGGTGGAACAGGCGCTTTCCAAACTTGTAATGAAAAAAGAAATGCTGTCCGACTTGCCTGCTTTTCATTGCCCCGCTGGGTATCGACTTACGTCCTTCCAGCCGGAGGACGAGCGAAATTGGGAGGATCTTATCCGTCATTCTTTTACGAGAGAAGTTAAATTCGTAGATAAAATCAGTGATCATGTACCCTTGTATTCGGATCGCTTGTTGTTCATTTGCCGCGGGAATCAGCCTGTAGCGACAGCTACGGCCTGGGAATTAGACAGTGGAGACCCTAAGAGCTGGTACTTGCATATGGTTGGAGTGCTTCCGGAATATTCTGGCAAAGGACTCGGTTATGCTGTAAGTCTTGCTATTTTGCACAAAATAAGAGAATCAGGTGGAGCGGCAGCCTCTTTAGAGACCGATGATTTCAGACTGCCCGCCATCCGTATTTATTTGAAATTAGGATTTCAGCCGGTGTACTTAGACGATAGTCATCCTGGAAGGTGGGAGCGAATCCTGCAAAGGCTTTGATTTTGATAATGATTAATGCTAGGGACTAGGGGGGCTATACGCCTCCTTATTTCATTCTGGCACCTACGGAAGAAACTTGATTCAAGAATTAACTTGTCGTTAGGTTTAATTGCTGCTATAGTCATACTGACTTATTAAATGCGTTTAATAAGTCAGTATGACTATAGGTGAGAGAGTGGGAGAGCCATGGCGAGTGAGAAACGACTTCCTTCACAGCAAATGAAATCTGAAATTATCCGAAATATTCGAACAGCATTATTAGAACTAGGAAAAGCAACGAAGGCAGAGTTAAGCCATAAATTGCAATACAGTTTCCCAACGATAAGTAAATTTCTAATGCAGATGGAAGAGGCAGGGGAAATAACGGTCAGCGGTCTGGATGAGTCAAGTGGGGGAAGAAGGGCAATAAGATACACCTATAATCCGAATTATCGGTTAGGGATGGCTGTTTTTTTGGAAAAAAATGAAACCAATTATACCATCTATAATTGCATTGGCGAGGTAATCAAAGAACGGAGTTTGCCCAGTATTCTTGAGGAAGATGTTAGTAAACTGGTCATGCTTATTGAAGATGAAATAAAGGCCAATCCTAAAATCCAATCTGTGGCTATTGGAGTTCCAGGTGCGGTGAATCATGGGCAGATTTTTCTGATTCCGGGTTATGAGAAATATCAGAATTTAGATTTGAAAAGACACATAGAAGATCAACTATCTATTCCGACAATCGTGGAAAATGATATGAATGCCGCTGTAATCGGCTATATGACGCAACAAAATTTGAAAGAGAATATATCTCTAATGTATCTGTATTTAGGGAAAAATGGTCCGGGGGCTGGGATCGCGGTCAATGGTGAAATCGTGCGAGGAAAGACGTTCTTTTCAGGAGAAGTTCAATTTTTGCCACAGTATGATCATAAAAATTTCATAGAGGCATTAACTGGAGATCCTGGTGGATCAAATATGCAGTCGAATCATAGTGTGGATGCGATTAGTCGATTAGTGGCTACTATGACTTCTATTTTGAATCCGCATTATATTATTTTTTGTGAGGATGAATTAGCTCCAGCCATGCTTAATCAAATCTATGAACGGAGTGCAACATACGTTCCGAAGGAGCATCTTCCAGCGTTAGCGGTAAGTAACTTGAAACGTGATTATCTGAATGGATTACAAAGTCTTGGATTAGGCTTATTAGTTTCACAACAAATAGATGAGAACAATTAAGGAGATAACTATGGCAACTTTTTTTCTTATTATTATTTATTTAGCATTTATTAGTTTAGGCTTGCCGGATTCATTGCTTGGCTCCGCTTGGCCAGTGATGAGAATGGACTTAAATGCTTCATTAGGTACTGCTGGAATTCTTTCGATGGTTATTGCAGTAGGGACAATTGTGTCCAGTTTAATGAGTGGTGTTATCCTTAAACGTTTTGGTACAGGGAAAGTAACTCTTATTAGCTGTATCATGACTGCTGTAGCGTTGCTTGGTTTTGCAGGGTCACCTTCGTTAGTCTGGTTAATTATTGCTGCAATTCCACTTGGTTTAGGTGCGGGATCTGTAGATGCCGGATTAAATAGTTATGTGGCTACGCATTATAAAGCCCATCATATGAGTTGGTTACACTGTTTCTGGGGAGTGGGCGCCACGCTGGGTCCTATTATTATGGGCTCTTTTATCTCTGGAGAAGGTCTATGGCGGCAAGGCTATCTTACGGTTGCTTACATACAATTGAGCTTAGTCATTATTCTATTCGTTACACTGCCCTTATGGGATAGAGTGGCTGGGAGCAATAACCACCCGAATGCTGAAAGTGATCCTGAGTTCAACCATCCGGAGCTAGAGCATGCCGCAGAGAACACAAAACCATGGAAATTAAGAGGGGTAAAGCTAGCAATGTTAACCTTTTTATTTTATTCTGCCATCGAAACGAGTATGGGCTTATGGGGGAGCAGCTTTCTTGTAAACATTAAAGACATTCCTGCATCAACTGCAGCGACATGGGTATCATTTTTTTATCTAGGGATTACCTTTGGTAGAATGGTGACGGGTTTCATTACTTTTAAAATGAGTAATAAACAGCTAATTCGATATGGCCAGCTCATTGCTTTAATCGGTACGGTACTGTTAGTATTGCCGCTTCCAACTATAGTTTCACTTGTAGGATTTATGATTATAGGTTTAGGGTTAGCCCCCATTTTTCCGTGTATGCTACATGAAACCCCTGTACGATTCGGGAAGAAACATGCTCAGTCGATTATGGGCTTTCAGATGGCAACAGCTTATACCGGCACCACGCTGATGCCGCCTTTTATCGGCTTATTAGCTTCGAAATTCACGCTGGGTATTTTTCCTGCAATGATCGTTTTTTTCGCCATCGTTATGCTCTTGTGTACAGAAAAGCTTAATCAATACTCAGCAAAAGTAAATGTCGGTTAAATTTGAATTGAATATATTACGGACTAACCCTTCATATATATAGCTATAGGAGGGGGGAGCTGTAAATGTGGTTGTTAATTATTATAGGTGTTGGATGTCTCTCCGGTTTTATATTGTTTAGAAAGAATATATTGGCCGCCGATCACGAACACTTTCAAGGACCGGAGAAATTGTCCATCATTATCCCCGCAAGAAATGAAGAATACAATTTGCGTTTTCTGCTCGACTCACTCCAGCTCCAAACCATTACCCCCTATGAAATTATTGTTGTGGATGATTTCTCGGAGGATCGGACCAAGGGAATTGCCGAAAGCTATGGAGTTAAGGTTATTGCCAACAGCAGTCTCCCTGAGGGATGGACGGGCAAGAGCTGGGCAATCTGGAATGGGTATTTACAAGCCTCGGGCGATATTTTTGCTTTTCTGGATGCAGATATCCGGTTAAAGCCTAACGCTCTGGCCTCATTATTAAAAGCAAGGGAGCTATCGAAAGGTGTCATTTCGGTAGTTCCTTTTCATCATACAGAAAAGCTGTTTGAGAAACTTGCCTTAATCATGAATATGCTGGGGATCTTCACATTCACCTCTGTTTTTGAAAAGAATAACGCTAAAAAAGGATTATACGGTTCGTGTATTCTAGCTTTAAGGCGGGATTATGAAAAAGTTAATGGCCATCAAAGCATTAGATCTGAAGTGCTGGATGATTTGTCTTTAGGAGAGAAGTTTATCGCTGCAGGTGTTCCCATTAGAAATTTTATCGGTTATGGCTTAGTATCTTTTCGTATGTATCCGAAGGGGATAAAAAGTGAGATTGAAGGCTTCAGTAAAGGGGCTGTCTTAAGCACCTCAACGATAAGTCCGCGGACAATTATTCCAATCGCACTTTGGGTGATCGGACTCATCATCTCAGAAACTGTGTTTATTTTTGCGAATACTACATGGTTTATGCCTTTATTGATCGGTTATCTCCTTTATATGTTCCAGCTCTTTTATTTTATAAAATATGTAGGTGTATTTGGCATCGTTATTCCTGTATTTCACGTGGTGGCAACTGTTTTCTTTATCTTGATCATGCTGTATTCGATTTATCAGGTTGTTTTTCTGAGGCATGTAAGCTGGAAAGGAAGGCATATCCAGGTGGGAGGCCCTAGGGACTAATGATCATATTGTGGGTCGCGGGTTTATTTTTGTCGGGATCTCTTATGTTTTCCTATTGGCTTGGTCTTGCGCGTAAAAAGAACTTGAAAGACATTGGCGACGGTAATCCGGGGGCTTTGAATCTATGGAAGTCATCTGGCTATAAATTCGGAATTTTTGGGGTATTGTTGGATTTTTTAAAAGGATATTTGCCTCTTTTATGGGTAATGGAAAGTCATTATAGTCAGGGTTATTTCATTATTCCGCTAGCCTTAGCTCCTATTGCCGGTCATGCCTTCTCTCCATTTCTTAAAGGAAAAGGAGGGAAGGCGATTGCCGTAACCTTTGGGGTATGGAGCGCGTTGACAGGATTCAAGGCCTCTTTAACATTAGCAGTTATCCTGGCAGTGTTGAAAGTGCTCGGCAGCGGGTACAAAAGCAGAGGGAATTCACCTGTCTCGGATGGTGTGCAAGTGGTTAGCGGAATGCTGCTCCTTTTTGTCTATTTGTGCATCAGTAAGTGGTCTGCTCCTATCCTGTGGGTATGGCTTGGGAGCTTTGTGATCCTTGTGTATACGCACAGGTTAGAATGGATTGCATGGGTGAAGGAATATTCAAAAAGGGAGCGGGGGCATTGAAGTTACTTTCTTTGTCGCGATAGATGTTTTGTATAGGTTAATAAACAGGTTTCCAGCGATTAATTTCGGGGAAGCCTGTTTTTTTTCGGTTTTATAAGATGCGTTATCTTTAAACAGAAGATTTTATAATGGCTAAAGTTGGTGCATTTTAGTATCTTTAATTATAAATGCTTTCAATTTAGAAAGTTACAGAGATAGGGTTATGAACTAAAGGGGGGCTTGTGATGAAGATCGGCGGCAGAGTAAGAAATGGAGGCACATGGTTTACCCATCTGATTTTTTCATTCACATTATTAGCCGTTTTTTTAATCGGACTTGTGGGCAGTTATCTGTATGTTCAGGCTAATCGCTTAATGGTGGATGAGATTGCCAGAGACAGTAAGCAACGACTGATGACTTCAAGTGATTTTGTGGAGAATACGCTGCTGCAAAAATACGAAAACAGTATCCGCAACCGTGCAGTGTCTACCTTGTCGTTAGAGAATCAATCTATGCTGAATTATTTACTGGATAGTGAATGGGAAGGCAATACGAGCAGAATATTAGCTTTTCGCAAGGATCTAGAAATTTTCAAGCTTACTAATGAAGGCGTTTACAAAATATCCACATACTTCGAGAAAGGAAATTATATCATCGATAACAGCCAATTTTATTCGAAGCTGGACAATTCTCCAGATGCTTTCTTCTTGAAAACTTCAGTGACACCAGCCTTAAACCGCTGGACATATAGAACGTTATCGGATGAAGAAGAGGTGTTGACTTACGCAATCGCCCTTCCCTATGGTGCTTTATCAAAAACATCAACCGGCACCATGTACATTGACGTTAGCTTAGAATACATCAATAAAATGATTTCCAGCACGATGAGCTCGCCGATGGAAAAGCTATATGCTTTTGATGAAAAGGGCAGCCCTATTATCCATACGGGCTCGAACGTCGAAGAGGGGCTTAAGACTGCTAAGCAATGGATGGAGTCAGCAGGGAATAATAAGGAAATTCATTATAATAAACGCGACAAATATGTGTTGTCTTTTAAAAATGACCAAACCTCGAATAATCAATGGAAATACGTATTAATACGGCCTATGAATTCATTTGTATCCTCATCAAAGCAGCTGAAGAGCCAAATATTTGTCAGCTGTATCCTGGTATTGTTAATTGGGCTTCTATTCGCTTATTTGATTTCCAAACGTGTATATGTTCCGATGAAGAAGCTTGTTAACAATGTTCGCAGCTTTTATCATCCAGGCAACGTAAACTATTCGCAAAATGAATTCGCTATTATTGGTAGTACAATCTCAAAGCTAGGTCAAAAAATCGAAACCTTAGAATCTAAAGCTAAAGTGAATGAACTAAAAAATCTGGTATTAGGTGCAGGCGTTGGCTCGGATTACTACGATTATTTACCTTTGCAATGTCATTACATGACTAGCTATATTCGTATAACTAAGGGAGATTGCGAGGAATTCAGGGCTTTTTATGAACAGCATGCTGCCTATAGCTTTTATAAATTCGTCAGCTTAAATACCCAGGAAGCGGCGCTTATCTATTTCAGTGAGTTGAATAAGGATCACGAAGAGCTGGAGCTTTTATTATTGAAGGAACTGGAGCTTATAAAAAATGTGTTGCCTGAGCAACTACACTTTGGAGCAGCGCTTGGATCGAAGGTTCAGGCACCTGAAGAAATCCCCTTTTCGTATCAAAATGCCTTACATGCCTATCGATATCGGTTTATCTATGGTTCGGAAGCTATTGCGCGGTATTCACATATCCCGCTTAACGATGTTACGCCACACTTATTCTCTTTTGATCTTTATAAAAATGCCTTAAAGGCGGGCAATGACGTTACGATGAACAGGTTTATGGACGATTTCCAAAGGGTCATGGAGAAAGGTGATGTCCAATTGGAGACGGTTGAGTTAGGCCTGCTTCAGTTGGTTACGGTCCTGTATCAGACCATTATTGAGCTTGATCTGCAACAAATCGTTTCGCCTTCCAGTCTGTTCGATGAGTTCAAAAAGGAGACGTTGGCCGAAACCCTTGATTCCATTCGTGATTTATCGGCACAAATTACAGCTTATATTCAAGAGTCAGGAAACCACGCACATACAGAGATCATTCATAAATTAAAAATCTTTATCGATGATAATATTCAAGAGGATTTATCGCTAAATAAATTATCTGAGGTTGCTTCGTTGGCGCCATCGTATATTTCTACCTTGTTCGGAACCGTTATGAATGAATCGTTCACTGAATATGTAACCCGAGTGCGGTTGGAGAAGGCGGCTGATTTATTAAGAGAAAAAAAGCAGCTGTCCGTGGCTGAGATTTCTGCTCAGGTGGGTTATCGTAACCCGCAATATTTTCACAACAAATTCAAAACACGTTACGGAGTTACACCGGTCCAGTATAGGAACGCAGGCAATGCAAACCATTCGAACCATTCAAGTGCATAATTCTCCAATCCATGTGGAAAAGGCAATCGTCTCGCGATTGTCTTTTCTTTTGTTCGGAAAATTATAGCCCCAATACGAAGATAATTTACTGATTTTAATGAATTTACAATAGAAAAAGCGCTTATAATGCCCTAACGTAAGGGGTGTTCAGACACAGTCTTAACGCAAAATCGTATTCGGAAGGAGAAAACAACTATGAACCCGGCAAGCACTGCTGGCATTCAAAAACAGGGAGAGAATCTTAAGCCGAAAGTCTCGAGGTGGACACATACTTGGCGCCAATACAAAAAAAACAAATATTTATTCTTATTACTAGCTCCCGTGATCATCTGGTATACCGTATTTGCTTATGGCCCGATGTATGGCATTCAACTGGCCTTTAAAGATTATTTTATTCGTGATGGAATTTGGGGAAGTCCTTGGGTCGGCTTAAAGCATTTCGAATATTTGTTCACAGCTTCACCCGACTTTTGGAAAATCATTAAGAACACGCTTATTATCAGTTTTTACCATATTATTTTTGGTTTTCCTGCACCGATCATATTGGCTCTGTTATTTAACGAACTTAGGTTTTCCTTCTTCAAGAAGGTTGCACAGACGATATCCTATTTACCCCATTTCTTATCCTGGATCGTTATAGGGGGGATATTGATCACATTGTTATCTCCGAATTCCGGTGTGGTCAATTATATTATTCAGTGGCTCGGCTTTGATCCCATTTACTTTTTAGGCAGCGAGAAATATTTCCGCTTTACGCTCGTTATGTCAGGAATATGGAAGGAAATCGGCTGGGGAACGATTATATACTTAGCTGCATTAGCAAGCATCGATTCCCAAATGTACGAAGCTGCAGTTCTGGACGGAGCCAATCGCTGGAAACAAACGTTATTTATCACCATTCCTTCGATCCTGCCGGTGATTGCTATTCTGCTTATTCTTCGGGTAGGGAGTGTGCTGGATGCTGGCTTCGATCAAGTCTTAACACTTTATTCACCAGCTGTATATGGGGTGGCGGATACGTTAGATACTTATGTGTACCGGATAGGTCTGCAAAACTTTCAGTTCAGTCTAACGACGGCTGTTGGATTATTTAAAAATGTGGTGGGTCTTATCCTGGTGTTATTTGCTAACTTCATAACGAAAAAAATGGGGCAGGAAGGTCTTTATTAATGAATGAATGTAAGGAAGGAGTAACTACAATTGAAGCTATCCACTGGTGAAAAAGTATTCCAAGTCTTTCTAATCCTATTTGTAATCATTCTTTGTATTACGATGATTTATCCCTTCTTGCATGTGCTCTCTATATCGTTTAGCACCCCTGCGGAAGCACTACGGCCGGGAATTCATTTCTATCCCAAAGAAGTTTCCTTCTTTGCTTGGAAGCGTGTACTGACAACAGATACGGTCTGGCAAACGATGGGGAATACGGTTTTCCGCACAGTTGTAGGAACAGTTCTGACACTCGTGTTTCTGTCACTGGGAGCATATCCGCTATCTCGTAAATATTTGCCGCACCGGGGATTTTATACAATGTTCATTGTCGTAACGATGTTTTTTGGCGGCGGGCTTATCCCTACCTATCTGCTAATCAAAAGTCTGGGACTTATAAATTCGTTATGGGTTTATATTGTCCCCGGCCTGCTTAGCACGTTTAATCTTCTGCTCCTGCGAAATTTCTTTATGGGTATACCGGAGGAACTGGAGGATTCAGCTAAAATAGATGGGGCTAATGATATGCGGATCTTATTTACGATTGTTATTCCACTGTCGAAGCCTGTTCTAGCAACGTTAGCCCTATGGACTGCAGTAGGGCACTGGAACGCTTGGTTTGATGCAATGTTGTATATGCAGGATCAATCAAAGATTGTACTGCAGCTCTTCTTAAGACGGCTAGTTATTTCGGCCGAAGGAGATCCGATGTTACCACTTCCTACCAATGAGCAGGCTCCTGAAATGGTCAAAGCGGCGATTATTATGTTTACAGCGCTACCTATATTAATGATTTATCCATTCCTGCAACGTTTCTTCGTCAAAGGAATTATGGTTGGATCACTTAAGGGTTAGAAGGCTCAGAACGGTTTAAACAGTCCGCTATATCCGCGGGCTGTCTAAATATATAGATGAACTAGAAAAGGGAGGAAATAAAAGAATATGAGGCATACATCCAAGAAATGGTTGGAAATTGCTGCGATAGCCCTATCGGCTTCACTTGTCATGAGCGGTTGCGGCGGGAATGTGGCGAATAATAACACTAACGAAACGAAGCCGACGAACCAAGGTCAAGGGGGAACATCAGCAGCTGAAGCTCCGATTGAAATTATTTGGGCGAACAACTTTAATACGCCAGAAGAAGACGGTAACTATGTGCAAACCGAGCTCGAGAAGAAATTTAATGTAAAAATCAAAAATATTAAATTGGAACGTGGAACTTGGAAAGAACAATTTTCGGTGCTTCTTGCTTCTGGAGATATTCCTGATATCTTCCCGGTCGATGCAAATGAAACGGATATGGTGCAATGGGCAGATCAAGGGATTATTGCGACGATTGATAAGGCTGAAATTGAATCCCTGATGCCGAAATATGCAGCAGCATTGGATTCGGTTGATTCCGGGGCATGGGGCGTAGGCTTATACAACGAAAAAAACTGGGGGATCCCGAAAATTTGGCCAGGTGGTCTTGATGGATTTATTCCGGGCTATAATGAAGCCTGGCTGAAAAATATTGGCTACTCAGAACCACCCAAGACATTGGAAGAGCTTGAGGATGTACTCACCAAATTTGTTAATGAAGATCCGGACAAAAATGGGAAGAAGGATACTTACGGTTTAATCGGCCGCGGCAAGCTTCCAGAGCAATTGTTCACAAGTGTCTTTTCAGCATTTGCTGTTTCCCCTTATCAGTTCAAAAAGGATGCTTCCGGGAACGTAGTTTATGGAGGCATTACAGAAGAGACGCGATCAGCATTGGCGTTATTGAGCAAATGGTACAAAGCAGGTCTGATTGATCCTGAATTCATAACTAGTGATAATAACGAAATCAATATTAAATTTGCTGACCAAAAAGTGGGTATGGTGGATAACGGGAAGTGGGGCAATTTTTATAAAGAATCTGGGTTTGTCGCAAAACCTGGTCTAGAGAAAGGTCAAATATTCGTGCCTGGCAAGCCGTTTACAGCCCCAGATGGCGTTGCTTATTCTTTCGCGTATGGTGCAAGACAGGCGCCAGTATTGTTCGGTGTTCAACTCGAAAAGGATGAGAAGAAACGTCATAAGATTATGGAAATTCTCGAATATGTGTCTACGGATTCCGAAGGTTTTCTGCTGACAGGTTTCGGTCAATTGGGTGTGAGCTATGATATGGAAGGGGACCTTGCCATTCCAAAAGCGGATGAAGAGGTTAGTGCTCCGAAGATGGGAGCAGGTAATTTCTATAATCCACTTAGCTCCACAGACACTTCAATGGAAAAACATACGGTAAAACAAGAATTGCTAGATTTGAGAGACAAGATCACTCCAGGTGTTACACCATTGCTAGATGTACTGGGACCAGCGGTATTAACAAGCAAACCCAAGTATTGGGGCAATCTGAAGACGTTGCAAGATACGTTTGTTATCAAAGCAATTACAGGAGAAGCGAACACGGGTAAAGATTTTGATAATTTCAAGGATAGCTGGCTAAAGGCCGGAGGTCAGGAAGTAACGGATGAGGTAAATAAAGTGCTGGCAGATCGTAAATAGCAGGGTTCGCTGATTAGTACTGGATGATAGGCTGGAGCAAAAGCTTGCTCCAGCCTATTTATTAAACCCTTAAGAGAGTTGATTTTAAGATAACGGAGGTAGAAATGAGCGGATTAATTATTTATGAGCAGCCGAATGAAGCCCTGGGGAAAGACGATTTTACAGTGAGTGTACGAGAGCCTGGTGGGGGATGGCAAGCACTGTTTGTTTTTGAAGCAAAGGTGGATATGCATCAGGTTCGATCGACATCGATGGTTTATTTTGATATGGAAGGCACGGTGGAGGTCTCTGTTCATTGTAATAACCGGCAGATTGAACAAGCGGTTATTCGCCCTTTGGCAACCCATATTCCCTTTCAAATCGAAGAGAATACCCTTTTGTTCACATTGGAGCACCCGTGTAAGCTTTCCATTGAAATCAATGGAGAACGTTTTAGTAACTTGCATCTTTTTGCCAACCCCTTGGAGACAGCCCCACCTAAACTTGACGATGATAATGTAGTGCTTGTCCAACCAGGAATACATCAATTTGCGGCTATCGCAGAACAAGTTCAGCATTTGTCAGAAAGGGCTAATGGGGAGCGTCAGACGATATATTTTATGCCCGGGCTTCATCAATTCGAGAATCCAATGCTGCATATCCCTTCTGGGACCACAGTTTATATTGCCGGAGGCGCGATCCTTTGCGGATCCATAATGATTGACCATGCTGAGAATGTTGTTGTTCGCGGCAGAGGTGTTCTGTATTTGGCGGATATGGAGAAAACCACTTATTTAAGAGGCGTTCAAATCCAGCATTCTGAACAGATTGAGATCGAAGGGATCATCACGCTTGATCCTCCGCATTACAGTATATATATCGGAGCGTCTAAGCATATCCGCATTCATAACTTCAAAGCTTTCAGTACACGCGGCTGGTGTGATGGAATTGATATGATGGCTAGCTCAAATGTGGATATTAAAGATGTGTTCTTGAGAACTTCTGATGATTGCATTGCCATTTACGGCAGCCGTGGAGAGTATTATGGAGACTCACGCCATATCACAGTTAAAGATTCCATACTCTGGGCGGACTTTGCTCATGCCATGCATGTCGGTATTCATGGTGATCACCAACATAATGGCGATTTTATAGAAAATATTTGGTTTGAAAATATCGATGTGCTTGAGCATCACGAGCCGCAGGAAAATTATTGGGGGGTTATGGCAATCTGTGCAGGGGATAACAATACCGTTCGTAAGGTTACTTTCAAAAATATCCGGGTGGAGGATTTTGAACTGGGGCAGCTGTTTGATGTCCGCGTGGTGTGGAATAAAACCTATAATCCGGTGCCAGGACGATGTATCGAAAATATAGAGTTTAGCGATATCACCTACAATGGGAAGAATATCAATCCTTCCCGTATATTCGGCTATGACGAGGAAAGAGGTGTGAAGGATATTTATTTTTATAATCTTCAGATTAATGGAGAGGTTATTGTCGACCTGAATAACAAACATTTTGTAGTGAATGAATTTGCCAGCGGTATTTATTTGCATTAAATCAGAGGATGTAAATGAATGGAGGAGAACAATGAATTCATTTAAAGAGCTACTCTTTGGAAAATCGCTTAAACGTATTTTTAGGATCACAGTTTCCTTAAGTTTGTTGGTAACGCTAGTGCCTTTATCGGCAGAAGGAGCCGCAGTAGAATCGACAGAGCTGTCGATAATTACGGATTACCAACCTACCATTAATGAGGTTATAGATGAAAGCGGATTCAAACATCCGGGTGTTGGCCTGACCAAGGATATTCTTGAGAATATTAGGACACAGGTACGGGCGCAAAAAGAACCCTGGATCACTTATTATAATCAGATGCTTCTCTCTCCGGCAGCTTCAAGGACGGTCACTTCCAACAATCAAAGTGGTGCGGATCCGTTGAAACCAGCGAGCGATGCTTTTAATAGCCAGGGCTTTAATTCAAGATTTATAGCGGATGGTTTGAAGGCTTATACACAAGCTCTATTGTATGTAATATCGGGTGATGAGGTTTACAGAGCCAATGCCATGCATATTATCCGGATTTGGTCACAGATGGACCCTGAGAAATACGTGTATTTTAATGATGCACATATTCATACAGGAATTCCACTTAATCGAATGGTTACTGCGGCGGAAATCTTAAGGTACACAAGTGCTCAAACTGAAGAGCTGAAATGGACGGAAAAAGATGTCGCTGATTTTACGAATAATCTTATTAATCCGGTTATTGAAACGTTCCAACACACAAATGATCGTTTTATGAACCAGCATCTTTATCCGCTGCTTGGAGCTATGTCAGGTTATATTTTTACAGGAAATACAGAGAGGTACAATGAGGGAGTTGAATGGTTTACCGTCAATAAAACCGCTGTCGATCAGGGGCAAAATGGCGCGATAAAAGCTTTATTCAGATGGGTTGATACAAATATTGTAACAGGGGAAAAAGTTAATCCACCCGTAGTTCAGCATGTTGAAATGGGCAGAGATCAGGCGCATGGCGCTGGGGATATAACGAATGTAGAGATTTTATCACGTTTATTATTGGCTCAGGAAACAAAGGTAAATCCGGTAGAGGGGACTGTTTCTAGTGCGCCAAATGCGGTGGGGCCGTATGAATTTCTAGATCAACGGATTTTAAAAGCTGCCGACTACTTTGCTCAGTATATGATTGGCCATGATACACCCTGGATTCCAGTGGCGGCACATACAGATGTAAATGGAAATCCAACGATTATCTATAAACACTTGGCTGGCGGTTACAGGGGGAGAATTGGCGGTAATGTCTATGACCTTTATTATTATTATAAATATACAGCTGGAATAAATATGGAGGTTGAAGCTCCTTATTTTAGCGAGATGTTTGCTAAGCGATTGCCTTTCTATTGGGAGTCTCCGGATGGAGGCGGGGATTATTGGCTGTACATTCCTAAAGAAGCAGAGGGCGAGGGTACGCTCAATTTGCCGAAGGTGATAACGAATCCAGATTTGAGAGAACTAGAAGACCGGTACACGAAGCTTGATGGTCACTCCACCACAAAACAAGAAGGAGACACTACTTACGTTGAAATTACCGCAACAGATGAGGGCAGTAAAATTGCTTTTGTGGGTGCAAGCAGTGGCGAACGAATCATTGCTTTAAAGATTCGGACTAATGGCATAGCAACCATGGAGGTGTTTGGCGATACCGTTACGCTACCTGATACAAAGGGGCAATGGAGGTATATTCAGTATGAGTTCAATGAGTTCCAAGGCTTCAGCGATCTTGTCTATTTTAATGTAAAAGGAAATGGAACAACAGTCGATATTGACCATATTAATTTAAAAGCTGGGGCACAGCTTACCCCTCCAGTATTTACATCAGGAAAGGCACCAGTATCTTTGTTTACCTATGAGGGATCTACAGCTGCAATTCAATTTGATTTCTCTGCGACAGACACAGGTGCAACGGATGTTGTTACCTATCAAGCGGATCAGTTACCTGAGGGTGCAGTGTTCAATGAGACTTCAGGTGTTTTCTCTTGGTCTGGAGCACATGCGGGAACCTACTCCTTTGTAGTGAGTGCCGCAGATGGAACTTCGGTTACAGCCAAGGATGTTAGTGTTGTAGTAGCGAATGATCGGCAATCTGCCGTCAACGCCGTCATTTCTCCTTATCATGTTGATGTGCCTTACATTTCGGCAACGTTAGCTTACTATAAGCAAGTGCACGCTGAGGTAATGGATATAATTACTACTGCCACTGACGAGGTCTTCTATCAGAAGTTATTTGACCTGAATCTCGCAGTGCAAAGTCTTAAAGAATTGACGCCATTAATGAAAGATGGAAGTGTTAATTTTACGAATATGTTTGTTAGCTCAACCTTTGGTAATGCTGTCCCGAACCTGCTGGACAACACAAATGATAGTTTTGTGGGGTATTATACAGCGCAGGATCGGGCGCATTACATGGATTTAGGACCGGATTTTCAAATATCAGCAGAAAGCTTTGAGCTTCAGGTAAGAGCTAGTTTTCCGGAGAGAATTGGCGGCGTTGCAATGTTCGGATCGAATGACAAAGAAAATTGGACCCGCTTAACCCCCGGCTTGACAACAGTTACTGAAGAGATGCAGAGACTTGAGGTTCAAGCAGGCCTGGAGCATGAAAAATTCCGATTTTTGAAAATGGAAATGATAAAGCCTTCGAGTACTATGCTGGAAATTGCTGAATTTAGAATCTTTGGCCAGCGGTATGAGACAGTAAATCAATTAGAGTCCGTGTCCATTCACTCGGATCAAAGCTTAAGAAATCGAATTATACCAGGGGATACGATTCAATTATCCTTTAAGTCTACAGAAATGATCCATAATGCCACGGCCCATATACAGGGTCAACCTGTTGCAGTCAGTTCTGTGGACAATATCAACTGGACAGCTAAGCTTGTGGTGAATGAAAATGTTCCATCAGGTATTGTGAAATTTAAGATCAATTATAAAACGGCAGCTGGAGAGAATGCAGTAGAGACTATTTTTACAACAGATGGTTCTACTTTATTCATTGCAGATCAGACGGGACTTGTCGCTAATGTGCTTGAGATAGCAAACCTAATCGATTCCAGTGGAAGAAATCCGGCTGATCTTTTGGCAACAGCAAAAGTTTTATTTGATAATCATTTAGGTTCCATCACTGATTTTCGTTTAAATGGCAGTGGTTATGGTGCATATCTAACCTTTGACTTTAAAGAAGGCGGCCAGGCATTGCTGTCTAGGGTAGAAGTAATCGGAAGGCAAGATAATTATGCGGGCAGAATTAATGGAACAGTGGTGCAAGGCTCCAATGACAATGTGACGTGGATCACGATCTCTAATGTAGCAGGAAATACGCCGGAATGGCAGAAGTTGACGATTAACAGCACAGAACCCTATCGTTATATCCGCATCACCAATGGAAACAACTGGTATGGAAACATGGCTGAACTACGTTTGTATGGTGATGTTACAATCAATTCAAAGCTTGATGCGGTGTCCATTAGCTCCGACCAAAGTATCCAGAAACGAATTGTGCCTGGGGACACGGTGAAATTGTCTTTTAAAGCAAGCGATGCAATTAACCAAGTGAATGTCAATATTCAGGATCAAGTCGCAACCGTTGCTACTGTCGATAAGATCAATTGGACGGCTGAAGCGGTCATGGGCAATAACGCACAACCTGGACCTGTGAACTTTAGTATTAAATACAAGTCAAAGGAGGGAATCGAGGGGCCGGAAAAAACATCAACTACAGATGGTTCCTCTCTGTACATTCCCGATGAGACCGAGTTGATTAGTAATGTGCTTGCGATTACTAATTTAAGTGATTCCAGTGGGAGAACACCAACCGATCTCAGGAATGTTGCGGGATCATTATTCGATGGAAATGCAGGCACAATTACGGATTTTCGGGTAAATGGTAGTGGATATGGAGGATTTATAACGTTTGATTTTAAAGAAGGGAATAGGGTCCAGCTGTCCAAGGCAGAGGTGCTTTCCAGGCAAGATAATTATTTTACACGAATCAATGGGACTGTGGTTCAGGGTTCGAATGATCATACAAGCTGGACGACAATCTCCTCTCCTGCAGGAAAAACGATGGATTGGCAGACCTTAAGTATTAGTAACGCAGAAGCCTATCGTTATATCCGGATCTATAATAGTAGTAATTGGTTTGGAAACATGGCGGAATTACGCTTTTATGGCGTAGTGAAAGGGGCGGACTCAACAGCTCCGGTGACAACGGATGATGCGCCACAAGGTTGGACCAACAAGGATACGTTGGTAACCTTCACAGCTACAGATGCGGGCTCTGGTGTTGCGGCAACCTATTTCACAGTAAACGATGGCGAGCAGAAAACCGGGAATTCAGTTATTTTGTCCAATGAAGGAACACATAAGTTAGTTTATTGGAGCGTTGATAGAGAGGGTAATGTGGAACAGCCGCAGAAGACTGCTGTGGTGAAGATTGATCGGACCGCACCACAGGTAGTAATTAAAGGAGAGAGTTCCTATACCATAGAGCAGACATTAAACATCACCTGTAGTGCAGCTGATACTGTATCAGGCATTACTTATTCGCCATGTGATTCAACGCTCGCAGATGTTAAAGCGTATACGCTGGAAGCGGGAACTCATAGTGTAACTGCGAAAGCCGAGGATGCGGCGGGCAATGTCGGGCTGGCAGAGCATTCGTATAGTGTATATGCGACATTTGACAGCTTGTCGGCATTAACCGAAAATTTTGCAGCTGAGACGGGTGCTCCAGATTTAGAAAACGTAACCAATTCACTTAAGCAGCAGCTGGCGATCGCCAAAGAAAAAGCTCAGCAGCATGCTGGCGCAGAAGTTCACAGCTTGCTGGAAGCTTTTAATAGTGAAGTGAATCTCCAGAGCAATCAGGTGTTCACTTCTGAGCAGGCAGAGGTTCTAGTCCGTTGGTCACAATGGCTCCAGAATACAACTCCGCTTGCTGGTGGAGCCCCTGGAAAGCCAGTGTTATCTGACAATAATGGGCACGACACCGGGCTTCGAGATGGCAGCTATGCCGTCACGATGAATCTTTGGTGGGGGAACAACGGTACCGAGTTTAAGCTCTATGAAAACGATGTACTGATCAGTACCCAGATGCTGACGGACAGCTCACCGAATGCACAAGCCATGAGTACGGATATTGTGGGCAAATCAAATGGAACCTACACGTACACGTGCGAGCTAGTCAACAGCTTCGGTTCGACTACCTGCGATCCGCTAATCCTTACTGTTACAGATGCAGCGCCGGGCAAGCCTATAGTATCCCACGACAACTGGAGTGGGGATGGAACTTACGACGTTGTGATGAATATGTGGTGGGGAACCAATGGTACTGAGTACCGTTTGTATGAGAATGGAGAAGTAATCGACACACAGACACTAAGCACGGCTACCCCTGCGGCTCAGCTGACAGTTACGAAACTTAAAGATAAGACACCAGGTGTATATGAATACTACGCGGTATTAGTCAATGCATCAGGCGAGACATCTAGCGAGAAAATCACAGTAACTGTCAAGCCAAGAAACTGACCATAGAGCTGATGTAATAGGAAGGCCCTTTCTTCGGGATGACCGAGGGATGGGCTTTTTTATAGCAGTTAAAGGATATTATTGAGGGATTGAGACGTTGAATAACGAACGGAGAATTAGGGGAATCTGTAAATTGACATAACACCTAAAGGTGTTATAATGAAAAGCGAACCCAAAAGGTGTTATATTAAATGAATGCTGGAGGCTATTTATTATGCAAACTCAAGAACCCTTACAAGAAATTCGTCAAACGATTTTACTAAATGCGCCAATAGAAAAGGTTTGGAAAGCTGTTGCCACGGCAGAAGGAATGGCAGCCTGGTGGATGCCTAGTACATTTGAGCCTGTTGTTGGGCATGAATTCATCCTGCATGCTGGACAATTCGGAGATTCTCCTTGTAAAGTAACCGAAGTTGATCCTCCGAATCGTGTTGGTTTTAATTGGGGGAAGGATTGGCATCTTGCTTTTGAACTGAAAGAAATCGAAGGGAAAACTGAATTTACCTTGATTCATTCTGGATGGGACCCTGAAAAAGTTACTGAATTTGGCCAACCACATCCAATCGTACGCGGCTTTATGAACAGCGGCTGGGAAAAAATCGTCCAAGAAAAACTTCCTGCTTATATCGAGGCTTAATATGCCGGTTGCTGAAGCAGGACATGATGTATTTCAAGCGATAGCAGATCCTACCCGCCGCAGTCTGCTAAAGCTGCTCGCTAATAAGGAAATGTCTATAGCATCTATTACGGATTGCTACCCGATCAGCCGAACCGCTGTTAATAAGCATTTACAGGTATTGTCCGATGCGCAGCTTGTTAGCAGTCAGAAAGTCGGACGGGAGACCCGGTATAAGCTTCAGCCAGAACCTTTGCTGGAGCTGCAAGATTGGCTTGCCTTTTTTGAAGGTTACTGGGCTAATAAATTGTTTGCGCTTAAAGAATATGTTGAGTCTGACTCAGACGAGAAGTGATAAGCCGGGTGGCGTGAGATCGCGCTCCCCGGTTTTTTGTGTTGTTTAAATTCAGTTTATAAAAGGGAGTTACCATCACAATACAAACTAAAACGTTGGAGGAATTGTAATGGTAAATGAACGCAAAAATATAATTGAGCCCAACCCTGGAGATTGGGCCGTCGAAGCGCGTGGGCTTGTCAAAACGTTTGGTGACAATCGCGCAGTTGATGGAGTAAATCTAAACGTTAAGGCAGGCACGATTTACGGCGTTCTTGGTCCCAATGGGGCAGGAAAGACGACGGTAATTCGGATGCTGGCTACGTTACTTCGTCCGGATGCGGGGTCGGCGCGAATCTTCGGGCATGATGTGGTAAAGGAGTCGCAGATTGTTCGGCAATTGATAGGGGTTACGGGACAATATGCTTCTGTGGATGAGTCACTTAGTGCTACAGAGAATCTGATTATCTTTTCACGTCTTTTAGGGTTAGGGCGGGCAGAGGCGCGGCAAAAGGCAGCGGAGTTGTTAGAAGAGTTTGGTCTGACGGAGGCGGCGAAACGGCCGCTTCGAAATTTCTCTGGCGGTATGCGCCGACGTCTGGATCTTGCAGCGAGTCTGATTGCCCAGCCCCCGCTTATCTTTTTGGATGAACCAACAACAGGTCTGGACCCACGGACACGTTCGCAAATGTGGGATACCATTCGTCGGTTGGTGAACACAGGATCAACAGTGCTGTTAACTACACAGTATCTTGAGGAAGCCGATCAGCTGGCAGACCGCATTGCAGTTATTGATCATGGTCATGTCGTTGCAGAAGGCACCGTGGATGAGCTAAAAGCTTCAGTGGGCACCACCTCGCTGCACTTAAAAATCCAAAATCTTAAAGATATCGCTCAAGCGCGCCGGATTGTGGAACATGTGCTGCATATCCAGTCTATTGTGCCGAATGAGGCTGGGAAAATTACTGCACCGATGGCGAACGCTGATTTAGTCACTGATTTGCTTTTTGCACTCCGCGAAGCGGGGATTCCACTCGCAGAGATGAGTGTGCAGAAACCGACGCTTGATGAAGTGTTTTTGACGATCACTGGCCATGGAGTTACGGATGAGGCATCCCAAGCATCACAAGAATCAATGAATAAGGAGGCAGCAAGAGCATGAGTATGAGAACTTCTACTATTAGTCCAGGTGCGACCCGACAATTGAAAAACCATACGAGCTTCAAACAATCTGTTCGTAACTCGTTAACGATGGCTTATCGCGGGATATTGAAAATCCGTCGCACACCCGAGCAATTGTTCGACGTAACGCTGCAGCCAATTATTTTCACACTAATGTTTACTTATATTTTTGGTGGAGCCATATCAGGAGATGTAGTGAGCTATTTGCCCGTTATTATTCCAGGTATTCTAGTGCAGACTGTAATCACGACCTCCATCGTCACTGGTGTCCAACTGCGGGAAGACATGGATAAAGGGGTGTTTGACCGCTTTAAGTCATTGCCGATTGCCCGAATAGCCCCATTAGCCGGAGCTTTGTTGGCAGATACGATTCGATATACGATCGCTACTGTGCTTACTTTTGTCATGGGCTATATTATGGGTTACCGACCTGATGGCGGTCTGGAGCATGTCGCAATTGCTGCGCTTTTGGTTATTGTCTGCTCCTGGTCGATTAGCTGGATTTTCGCTTTCTTTGGTGTGATTGCCCGAACCGCTTCCAGCGTACAGGGGATATCAATGATTGTGTTGTTCCCACTCACGTTTCTATCCAACGCCTTCGTGCCTGTAGATACGATGCCTAACTGGCTGCAATGGTTTGTCAAAGTCAATCCAATCTCGCATCTTGTGTCAGCTGTCCGTGAGCTTGCTAACTCTGGAACCGTAGGCTGGGATTTCGCTATTTCACTTATCGGAGCCGCTGTGATTGTTGCGGTTTTTGCACCTATCACTGTGCGTGCATATATGCGCCGGACATAATTAGAGAGATGAAGAAGCGGCAGAAATGCCGTTTTTTTTGTGTTTTTTTAGCATGTTAAAAAAGCCGTGATCTAAGGATATCCCAAGATTACGGCTTGAATTTATTGAGTAGGGACTTGCAAAGAGGCCTTTTTAGAATTAATTATCTTTTTTAAAGAAGGTATGAATTAAATTGGAGACCGATCTATCATACAATATTTTAGCCGTTTCCTCATTTTGAATATGTCCCCCTAAATGCAGATGAATGACGCCATGCAATGACGCCCACACCAGGTTCACAACAAGCAGAGGGTCTTTTTCGTTAATAAATCCTTGTTCGATGGCTTCTGTAATAAGGGCTATCACTTGTTGTAGTGCCGTAAAGATAGCATGTAAGCTTTCCTCCTCCGGTTTGAATTCGCTAAAGGCTCCTCCGAACATAACCATATAATAGCTAGTATGATTCCGTGAGAAATCCCAATAAGCTTGTCCAAGCTCGCGAAGATATAAATTTAGATTGTCTTGTTTTGGAACCGCTTGAAAGGCAGCAGCCAACAATTTACACCCCTGCAGAAAAAGCTCCTTCGCTAAACCTTCCTTGTTTCCAAACAAGTTATAAATGATTTTTGTGGGACATTCCATTTTTTCAGCAACCTTACGGATGGTTACACCTTCGGGTCCGGATTCATGCATAATGGCCGCAGCGGCTTCGATAATGTTCAGTCTTAATATTTCCGCATGCCGTTGCTTTGCTTTTGGGTAGGTTGTAACGGATTCAGCATCTATAGAAGATATTTTGGACGATTTTTGCATGTAGTTTCACTTCCTTAGAACTTTACTTTAGCTTTTTTTAGATAGCCGTTATTTCTAACCCTTATTTTACTGATGTAGAAGAGAAATAGCCAATAATTAAATGTGTAGAACTTTATTTGACAACACAACCTCACTTGGATACAATGATTCTTATTGAAACACTGTTTCTAAATGGTCGTTAAAGGGAGAGAGGATAGCAATGATTACAATTCAAAATAAATGGACGTTGATTACCGGAGCTTCTTCGGGTATAGGTGAAGCGTTTGCTCGAGAACTTGCAGCCAAAGGAAGTCACTTAATTTTAGTCGCCCGTTCTGAAGATAAACTGATTGCTTTAGCGGAAAAATTAAAACGAGAATTTCAAATTCAAGCGGAGGTTCTAGTTGCTGATTTATCTCAAGAAGGTTCCCCTGACAGGCTCTATCAACAATGTGTAGAACGTGGCTTGAACGTTGATATTCTTATTAATAATGCAGGTTTTGCTACGCATGGGCTTTTTGAACAACTATCTGGTTCGAGACAACATGAAGAAGTGATGCTAAATGTTTTGGCGGTTGTAGATCTGACCCATTTGTTTTTGCCAGAGATGTTAAATAGAAAAAGTGGAGTGATCATAAACGTTGCATCAACAGCTGCATTTCAACCTCTCCCTAATATGGCTGTATATGGAGCGACAAAAGCTTTTGTATTATCATTTACTCAAGCGCTATGGGAGGAAAATCGGAAACGGGGCGTACAATTTCTTGCGTTATGTCCGGGGTCTACGGAAACAGAATTTTTTAATGTCGTGGGAGCCGATGAGGCTTCGGTAGGGAAACGAGACACGCCAGAAAATGTCGTTCAAGTGGCTCTTCGGTCGCTTCAGGCTAAAAAAGTATTTGTTGTCCCAGGATTTACAAACTATATTTCTGCTCAAATGTCACGTTTTTTCACACGTAAACAAATGCTTTATTTTGTTGGACGCATGCTCCGTACACGACATTAATAGGTCAACGTATTCAAGTTGGTGTATTCCTTAGCAATGATTAACTATTTTATTGATTATAAAAAAACAACAAAACAGCGGTTCTCCCCAATATGGGAGAACCGCTGTTTTGTGTTTTGACTTCCTGACTTTGACTCCGTTCGCTTGAATTTACATCAACAAAATCAACATCACCAACATCACCAACATCATCAACATCAACATCATCCAACATCACTATCAACATCGTCAACATCACCAACATCAATATCAACAATCGACATCTAAATCTCAATCACACCGCCGACTCATAATCATCCACTGTGGTACGGACCCAGATGATGTTATTAGCATGTTTTTCGCAGTTCTAGCGTAGTTTCGGACTCCAGTGCAGCTATTCCCTAGAAAGTACCCTAAATATGATGTTTTGTGCGCCAATAGGTGCATTGGAGTCCGATAGGATCAGCAAAATGGGGAATTTCTGCGAATAAGGTCAACTGAGTCCGATAGTAGCTCATCCGGCAAAGTAAGGGGAAGTAAACACCTATGTTCTTGCAGTCAACCTTATTGTATTAAGGTTCAATAAAAAGGACAACAAACCAGCGTTGGTTTGTTGCTTCAATAGATAATGGGGCAAGGAAGGCTAACGGACCCCAATGGCGTTATTAGTATGTTTTTCGCAGTTCTAGCGTAGTTTCGGACTCCAGTGCAGCTATTCCCTAGAAGTAGGTTCGAATATGGTGATTTGTGCGCCAATAGGTGCATTGGAGTCCGATAGGATCAGCAAAATGGGGAATTTCTGCGAATAAGGTCAACTGAGTCCGATAGTAGCTCGTCCGGCAAAGTAAGGGGAAGTAAACACCTATGTTCTTGCAGTCAGCCTTATTGTATTAAGGTTCAATAAAAAGGAAAACAAAACAGCGTTGGTTTGTTGCTTCAATAGATATTGGGGCAAGCAAGGCTAACGGACCCCAATGACACTATTAGTATGTTTTTCGCAGTTCTAGCGTAGTTTCGGACTCCAGTGCAGCTATTCCCTAGAAAGGGCCCTAAATATGATGTTTTGTGCGCCAATAGGTGCATTGGGGTCCGATAGGATCAGAAAAGTGGGGGATTTCTGCGAATAAGGTCAACTGAGTCCGATAGTAGCTCGTCCGCCAAAGTAAGGGGAAGTAAACACCTATGTTCTTGCAGTCAACCTTATTGTATTAAGGTTCAATAAAAAGGACAACAAACCAGCGTTGGTTTGTTGCTTCAATAGATATTGGGGCAAGCAAGGCAAACGGACCCCAATGACGTTATTAGTATGTTTTTCCCTGTTCCAGCGCAGTTTCGGACTCCAGTGCAGCTATTCCCTAGAAAGTGCCCTAAATATGATGTTTTGTGCGCCAATAGGTGCATTGGGGTCCGATAGAACCTGAAAAGTAGTAAAATGCCTCGAATAACGCCAACTGAGTCCGATAGTACCTCATCCGCCAAACTAAGAGTAGGTAAACGTCACCGTATATGCAAACAGCCTACTAGTAAACACTATCGTCCTGCAAACAACCAATTGATGAACACTATCGACTTCGCAAACAGCCTACTAGTAAACACCATCGTCCTGCAAACAACCAATTGGTGAACACTATCGTCTATGCAAACAGCCTACTAGTAAACACCATCGTCCTGCAAACAGCCAATTGGTAAACACCATCGACTTCGCAAACAGCCTACTAGTAAACACCCCCGCCCTCGCAAACAGCCTACTAGTAAACACCATCGTCCCCGCAAACACTACTGGCCTGCACCTTCGTATACCTAACCCCGTATTGGAAGCTACCTCATGCGCAGACAGCAATTGTGATTTAATCAAGGAAGGATCGGTCCTCAAATTATGTTGGCCTATTTTTCCATTAACTACTTCATCTGTCGTAGTAATTGTGTTATACTGCAACTACTACGACAGATGAAGTAATCATGGGGGGATATTTTTGATCAGCAGTGATGTTATACGCGGCTACAATGATACGATGATCCTATACATGCTGCTGGACGGGGAATCTTACGGGTACGAGATTTCCAAAAATATCAGGCAGTTAACGCAGGAGAAATATGTCATGAAGGAGACAACGTTATATTCTGCCTTCACCCGACTGGAGAAAAACGGATATATAGAATCCTTTTATCTGGATGAGAGTCTTGGCAAGCGGCGTACGTATTACCGGATTACCTCTTTGGGTCTCGCCTATTACCGAGAAAAATGTGAGGAATGGAAGGTTACACAGCAAGTTGTAAACCAATTTATCAAGGAGTGGTGATAGAGCATGGAGACGATCATAGTATATCTGGATAATATGTTTGCGGGTCTGCCAAAGACTCCGGAACTAGAACATCTGAAGCAAGAGCTGCTATCAGGGATGGAGGAGAAGTACCTGGAGCTGAAGCTTGCTGGCAAGTCGGAGAATGAGGCGATTGGTATCGTCATATCGGAATTCGGCAATATTGAAGAGCTGACAGCGGAGCTTGGCATCAATCCGGTTGCGCCAGAACAGGCTATTCCGGTGCTGACGGAAGAAGAGGTTTACGCTTATGCGGCGGCCAGACGAAGCGCTGGATTATGGACGGGGATCGGCGTTTTTCTCTGCGCATGCGGAGTGGCGTTTTTGATCACCCTGGATACAATATTTGAAAATAAGGCTGTTATGAGTGATAAAGGTTCGATGCTGGGGCTGGTCGGAATGTTCGTGCTGGTCGCTATCGCGGTCGGGATGTTTATACACAGCGGAATGAAGCTGGATCGCTTTAAGAGTCTGGAGCAAGGCTTTCAGCTGCCTTATGCTCTAAAAATGGCGCTTCAACGCAGCCAAAGTCTTTATGCTCCGACTTACCGTCTTTCTCTGATTACAGGAGTCTGCCTATGCGTGCTGTCGCCGGCTTTTATCTTTACCACTAGCTATGTCAACGATGACTATGCTCCCTATGGAGTCGCTGCTTTTCTGTTTATTGCAGCTGTGGCGGTGTTTTTGTTCATCTATTACGGGAATATCCAGGGTACTTATACGAAGTTGCTGGAGGAGCCGAATATCACTGCAGAGAAGCAGGAAGAGAACCGATTTGTTGGAGTTGTTGGGGCTGTATTATGGCCTTTGGCGACGGCGATTTTTCTGTTCACGGGTTTTGTCTATGGGCGCTGGGACGTCAATTGGGCAGTATTCCCAATTGCTGGAGTTCTATCCGGCATGTTAAGCAATGTTCATCATGTTCTGAAACGTAAAGATATCTCCTGATGGTGTTGACTGCACTTGTACATTCCTGAACTAGATAGTTTATATGTAAGGTATTCTACCAGTTGATTTTGCTGGAAGAATGCCTTTTTTTGTTGGATTTTAACAGGTGAGCTATATGAGCCCTTTAATATTTTGACATTTAAATTTTAAGTACGGACTTGGACATATGTTGAGAGAAAGAGAATATGAATATACAACAATAATCTTGTTAAAGAGGCGACAATACATTAACTAGTTAGGAGAAATGATCGATGGAATTCGAACTGGGCAGCATTTTGAAACTAGTAAAACGTAGGCTGCTGTTCATTATTGTATTATGTATCGCTGCAGTCGGGCTCGCTGGTAGTGTTAGCTATTATGTTTTACAGCCGAAATACGAGGCGACAGCTTCTATACTTATTCAAGGAGACAGGCAGCAGAAAGCAATTAATGACATTATGGCCGGACAAAAACTGGTAACCACTTACGGGGAGATCATTCGAAGCAGCAGGATAGCGGAAGAGGTTGTCAGAAAGCTGCAGCTAAAAATGACAGCGGAAGAGTTACTCAAAAATGTGAAGACAAGAACCAATAGTGAATCACTCGTAACAACGGTAATTGTGACCAATTCAAAAGCTCAACGGGCAACAGATATCGCGAATGGCTTCGGAGAAGCTTTTAATGCGAATATTCAATCGATTATGGGAGTGGAGAATGTTGTATTTCTCGACCGTGCCAAGGTTCCTTCTGATCCTGTCTCACCTAAGCCGGTCTTCAATATGGCTGTTGCCTTCGGATTGGCGCTGATTACCGGGATCGCAATCTCTATCCTCCGGGAATTGATGGAGAAACCCGTGAGAAGTGCCAAAGATATTCAGCTTGATTTGCAGCTTCCGCTTCTGGGAACCGTGGGCAAATTGAAGCCACGTAAACGGCGGAATAAAGCGAAAACCAAATCAGCAGAAGGAGCCACAAGTTATGAAGAAGAAAACGCCAAAATTATATTGCCTGGAACAACCGAAGTCATCTAACGGAGATCAATTCCGAAGCATACGCTCCAATATTCGTTATACCCGCGTTGGTGGAGAGATCCGCTCTTTATTAGTCACAAGCTCGCTTCCGGATGAAGGGAAATCAACGGTAGCGATAAACCTGGCGATTGCCATGGCGGAAGCTGGTAAGACAGTTCTACTCATTGATGGGGATCTACGTACGCCAACGGTGCATAAGGCATTTGATCTGCCTAATTGGATCGGGCTTAGCAGTATCTTAGTGGATCATACCCGCTTAGAGGATTGCATTATTTCTATTGAGGAAGCAGAAGGTTTGTCTGTATTGACCTCTGGTCCGATTTCACCAAATCCCGCTGAATTACTAGGCTCTGAAGGAATGAAGCGATTGTTTGCAGAGCTGAGCGTGCGTTTTGATACGATTGTCATCGACTCATCCTCTGTATTAATGCCATTTTCGGATGCCCTTATTTTGGCAACGATGACTGAGGGGGTATTGCTAGTTGTGAAATCCGGAAAAGTACTCTTAAAGCACACGAGTTCTGCCAAGCACTTGTTAGAGCAGCAGGGAGCACATTTACTGGGAGCCGTATTGAATTATCGGAAAAAGAGCAGGCGTTCCAAGATTCGTGGTGAAGATTTTGCCGAGTGGGCCTCTTCTTCAGGAATGGTCTGACGTCTATGTCATTTGCTTCTCTTCGTTATTTGCTCGGGAATATCACTTACGCTGGTGCTCAGTTTGTGATTGTGATCCTGCTGAATAAATTCGGGTCATCGGCAATCGTGGGGAAATATTCGCTAGGGCTTGCAGTTACTGCTCCGATCTTTATGCTGTCGCATCTACATCTTCGTTCCGTATTAATCGTTGATTCATCGGGGAAATACAGTTTTGGAGACTTTCTGGGCTTACGGCTGATAACAACCGCCCTTGCGTTTACGATTACCGCAGGCTTTTGCATTATGAGTGGTTTGGATTGGAATACAGCATTGGTTATTTTCTTCATCGGTCTGTATAGAATCGTTGAATCAATCAGTGATATTTTATTGGGCATCGTTCAAAAGGAGGAGAGATTAGATCAAATCTCAATCTCCAGAATGGCAAAAGGGTTATTCTCCATTCTAATCTTCATCCTCGTATTTATCCCTACACAGAGCCTTGTTCTTGCCTTGTTAGTCATGATTATCGGATGGTTAGCGATAACGATTGGATATGATGCTCGTAAAGCAAGAATATACACTTCTCTCAGGCCACTCTTCAACAAAAGAAGCCTATGGAGTTTACTGATCGTCAGTTCACCGCTAGGCGTGGTGTTGGCGTTGATGTCGTTAAATACGAATATCCCATTATACGCGATTTCCTATTTTAAAGGGGAGCATGACTTAGGTATTTATGCTTCACTCTCATATATGATTGTTGCCTGTAATGTTGTCGTCACCGCACTTGGTGAAGCCATAACACCACGTCTTGCCAGGTGGCATTCAGCCGGGAGACACAAGGAGTTTGTCACTTTACTCAGCCGAATGATAGCGATGGGTTTGGGTTTTAGTGCGGTCGCTTGTTTGATAGGGTGGTTGTTTGGACACAAGCTGTTAACCTTATTATTCAGTTCAGACGTGGCAGGAGAGTTAGGGTTGTTTCATTGGCTGCTGGCGTCCACCATGCTGGTATTTATTTCATCCTACCTGTGGTACGCCATAACGGCTACCGGAAGGTACAAAGCCCAGATTCCATTGTTTCTGTGCACAGCATTCACTAATGGCTTATGTTGTCTGATCTTCGTACCTCATTACGGGGTAGTAGGGGCTGCGATGGGAGCTAGTTCGTCGTTATTTGTACAGATGATTGGCAGTGTAGTTGTGCTGTATCGTGTCATCGGAAAGGTAAGAAATCGGGAACAGTCGGAAGCGGCGGCATAAGTTCTTTGTTTTATAGGAAAGTAGGAAAGTAGGAAAGTAGGGACTTGTATGACATCTGTATCTGTTGTAGGGAAGCCCTACACCATGCACAATTTATTTCTGTTTGCGGTCATGGGGTATATCATATGCCTTCCGGCACAGTTTGATTTTGGTGGAGCCTTCCGTATCGCCCCGTCGGATCTCTTCTTAATGTTAGGTTTGTTTGCCGCTGGATTCCATCTCAAATTGGACCGGAGGATATTCAGTTCATGGCATTGGGGCATGTTGTTCATTTTTGTTCTAGCTTCCTTTGTATCCATTTGGCGCAACGGCTTCATAACCCAATACGCCTTATTGCAAAAAGATATTGGATTCATACTCCTATTGTTGACCTATATCATGCTTGTGCAAGCCGTAGATAGCTGGGAACGGTTATATAAGATGCTCCGATTTTTCCTGATCAGTGTGCTGCTCTTAAATGGTGTTGCCCTATTCGCTTTTTTCAGCGGAGTAAAGGTTCCGTTTATGGTGCAAGACGGGCGGTTGTCCGGCATGTTAATTGATCCCAATGCATACGGAGGATTGCTGGTGACGGCTTTTGCCATTCATATCATGACGAGTGGGGAGAAGATAAAGCTGCTGCGGGGATGGGTCAGCATACTAGCGACGATAAGCTTAGCCGGGGGCATTATGATGACTTTCTCGCGCTCGTCTTGGATTGGTCTCTTCCTTGTATTACTTACACTTTTGATTACCAAACCTTCCAGACTGATCAAGATCGGAATGGGGTTTGGTGTGGCTTTTATAGCTCTGCTGCTGTATAAAGGCACCGCTTATCTAAATGTGCTGGAGTCTATGTCTAGCAGACCTTCCCAGATCCAGTCGCGTCTTGACATCATTGACAAAGCGGTGGATTGGATCGCACAAAGTCCATTATTAGGCATTGGGCTTGGTTCCTATAATTACGAACTGCGCATTATTATCCACAACACGCCAATATGGTTTTTGACTGAATTCGGCTTATTGGGCTTGATTGTATATGGAGGATTTATGATTTGGTTCTTCATTGTGGCTATCCGTTCTTATCGTGCAGCAGATCCCATTCATAGGCCAATTATTATGGCATTGCTGTTGTCCCATGCGGCGATGATTGGGTTATCGATGGGTATTGAGGCGTTATTCCAGCGGTATTGGTGGTTCATGATGGCGATGAACGGAGCTTGCATCCGGTTAACAGACAAAAACCTGAAAGGAGAGATGCCCTATCGAACCCAACACGTTGAACGGTCAACTGGGCGCAAGCTTCGACAACGAGCAGAGCAACCTCAATAAAAGCTCAAGTAAGGACATCGGGACTATTCCAGCTGAGGGTGGCTTACAAGCAAAGGTTGCTTTTGTAGCCTCCATATATGGGCATTTCGAGAGTTTTCATTTACCTTACATGGTGTTATTGCTGCAAAAAGGGTGTGAAGTCCATGCTTACGCTCAGCCGGGCGAAGCCAGACAGCGCTTGGAACAGCGGGGAATTGTATGTCACGACGTACCTATACAACGAAGTCCTTTACAGTTGAAGAATTGGACGGCTCTGCGGATCTTAACGAAAAGCTTCCAAGCGGAAAAATTTCAGTTCGTCCATGTACATACACCAGTGGCTTCGATTCTCGGACGGATTGCAGCCCATAGAGCAGGTGTCCCTAGCGTATTGTATACAGCTCATGGTTTTCATTTTTTTAAAGGTGCTCCTTTTCTGAACTGGATGCTTTATTATCCGTTGGAGTATTTGATGGCACGTTGGACGGATGTACTGATCACCATTAATAGTGAAGATTATGAGCGTGCTCAGAAATTCCCTGTCCGAAAAAAAGTAACTTATGTGAGCGGAGTCGGGCTTGATCTTCTAGTATACGGTAGCGGTGAGGGGGATAATGAAATTGCAAAAATGATGGGGGAAAGTCGTTACCAGCTATTTGATTTACCTAAGAGTGACAATGATAATCCTTCATTCGTTGTTCTCTGCGTCGCTGAGTTAAATGCTAACAAGAACCAAAAACAGTTGATCGAAGCACTACATCATTTGGGTGATCAAGCAAGCGATATTCATCTAGCATTCGCAGGTACAGGTCCTTTCGAGCAAACCCTTATAGAACTTGCTACTCGGTTAGAGGTTAGGGATCAGGTGCATTTTCTGGGGTTCCGAAGAGATATACCGGATTTGCTACAAGCGTGTAATGTTGCGGCACTTGTGTCTTATCGTGAGGGGTTACCCCGGGCGATTATGGAGGCGATGGCAGCAGGCAAACCCGTGATCGGCACACATATTCGGGGCATTCGCGATTTGATTGAGCATGAGTCAACGGGCATGTTGGTTCCAGTAGATGATATTGCCGCTACGGCAAAAGCACTGGTTCAACTGCGAGCGGACGCAGCTTTGACCGCAGCAATGGGTAAGGCGAACAAGGACAGGATTATTCGCTATGGATTGCCAGCGGTGCTTCGTGAAATGGACTCGATTTATATAGAAGCGCTGAAAGAACCAGGGATAAAGCCTTTTCCGTCTGAATTACAACCGGGTCTGACAGCAGATAGATAATTCATTCTCACATATACGACAACAAACGAATAAACGAATTAACGAATAAACGAATAAACGAATAAACGAATAAACGAATAATTAGTTAATTAGGGAGAAAGAAGTGATGAAAATGCGGATCGTACGTTTAGTCATGTTGGATGCGGGAATTATAGCGGCTTCAGTGTGGCTTGTGTTTTTACTTCGGTTTGATTTTCAAATCCCTGAGCAGTACATGTGGATGCTTCCGTGGGCGATACTCATTCACATTATGGTGTACGCAGCGTTCTCATTTGGATTCAAGGTGTATAACAATATTTGGCGATACACCGGTATAGGTGAGTTATTGCAGCTGCTAAAAGTGAGTGCTTTAACACTCTGCGGAGTGGTCGCTGTCAATGTATCTGCGCATGTATTCGTCCCTTCCTATCGATTGCCGATTTCGATTTATTTTGCAGCGGGTTACGTATTTCTCGGCGTTGCCGGCTTACGTTTAGTTAACCGCCTTATCAACGATAGATTCGAAACACTGGGAACAAAGGGTTCATCCGAAGGCAATCTGCTAATCGTTGGGGCAGGGAAAGCAGGCATCCTCGTTACCAAAGATATCAAGCATTCAAGATTTAAATTCATGAACCCAGTTGCCTTCATAGATGATGATATCTCAAAGCGCAAGCTGGAGCTTATGGGGTTGCCGATTGTCGGTAACCGTAACTTCATTCCCCAGGCAGTCGAGCAGCTGGATATTTCGTTCATTATCATCGCTTTGCCTACGGCTCCTCAAAAGGAATTACTGGAGATCATCGAAATCTGCAAATCTACCAAAGCTCAGATCAAGTTAATGCCTAGTATGACCGATATTTTGGACGGGAAAATGGCCATTAACATGATCCGTGAAGTATCCGTAAATGATTTGCTGGGGAGAAGTCCCGTAGAAATTAATACGGAAGAGATTCGTGAGAATTTGGGAAGCGAGTGTATTCTCATCACGGGTGCAGGCGGTTCAATTGGTTCGGAATTATGCCGGCAATTGGCTGCGTATCGTCCGAAGGAAATGCTGCTTTTGGGGCATGGAGAAAATAGCATTTATCTTATTGAACAAGAGTTGCGACAGTTATATCCCGATCAGATCATTCATCCCATTATAGCGGACATTCAGGATGTATCGCGGATCGATAACGTTTTTCAAAAGTTCCGCCCCTCCATTGTGTATCATGCCGCTGCTCACAAGCATGTTCCTCTTATGGAGATGAATCCAGTAGAGGCAGTTAAAAATAATGTGATCGGCACAAGGAATGTAGCGGAAGCGAGTGCTAAATATGGCGCTAAACGGTTCATCCTCATCTCATCGGATAAGGCGGTTAATCCTACCAGTGTTATGGGGGCCACGAAACGAGCCGCGGAAATGATCATTAATGATCAGAATTCCTTAAGTAAGACGGTTTTTGCCGCTGTACGTTTTGGTAATGTGCTGGGCAGTCGGGGCAGTGTCATTCCGTTATTCAAAAGACAAATCGAAAACGGCGGCCCGGTGACGGTTACACATATGGATATGGTGCGTTACTTCATGACGATACCCGAAGCGGTACAGTTGGTTATTCAAGCAAGTGTGCTGGCACAAGGGGGAGAAGTGTTTGTGCTGGATATGGGTAAGCCAGTTCGTATATACGATCTAGCGAGGGATTTAATCCGCTTGTCGGGTCTCGAGCCTGACAAAGATATTCCCATTGTGGTCACTGGCATTCGTCCTGGAGAAAAATTGTTTGAGGAGCTTTTGACTGAAGAAGAAGGGTTATTGGTCACTAACAACTACCGTATTATGATTAGCCGCCCGCAAAGTGTCTCCAGATCTGAACTGAATTTGGTGTTGGGGGTTCTGGAGAACTTGTGCAAACGGTATGAACTGATGCCAAGCAGTCATCAGATCAAAAAACTGCTAAAGCAGCTAATTCCAAGCTATTCGGGCTTTCAGGAAGAACCGCAGGTGGGCACACATGATCTTGAACGCATTAAATCCGAAGTTCATGCGGGAATCTGACCTATGAAGTCGACTAAGCATTCATGGATGACAAGATTATGGGGCAAGCGCGACAAGGCAATTACAGGTAAACATTCACGCATGCGGCGGGTGGGACGATACAGCCTGATTGTTATTCTTGTTGTGGTTGTAGTTGGGGGGATCTGGATTGGAGGGATATTGAATCCAGAGCATCGTTTTAATAAGGCGATTCTTAACCCCTTGACGATCCCTAGCTCTAATGTGGTTACGGACAATGAAGCGATGGTGCAATCGCTCAGCACACCAGCCCCACAAGCTCAAACGGATGAGCTTACCCTTACAACGTCTACACAGACTCCAACTGCGGTGACATCTCCAACAGACAAGAAAAGCTCATCCTTTAATGTAGTGCTAATTGGAACAGACACTTGGGGCGGAGAAAGCTCGCGGGCAGATACGATCATGGTTGCCCATGTGATGCCGGATCAACGGAAGGTGAATATCGTATCTGTGCCGCGGGACACGCGGGTTTATGTGCAGAACGTCGGTTATACCAAGATCAATCATGCACATATCGTTGGTGAGACAAAGGGTGGGAATCAGCAGGGTACGCTGACACTGATTCAAGCCGTTAGTGATTTTATGAATATTCCTATTCATTACTACATCAAGACGAACTTCTCCGGTGTTCGTGATTTCATCGATTCGATCGGCGGGATCGATATGCTGATTGATCAGGATGTGACCATCACTCCGGAGATCACCATCAAGAAAGGTGAGCAGCATCTGGATGGTGCCCACACGCTTTATTTAGCAAGGGAGCGCTACTCGACTCAAGAGGGTGACTTTAGCCGCCAACGGGAGCAATTCAATATCGTTCGGGCTGTAGCCAAAAAGCTATTAAGTCCGGAACATATTTCTGATCTAGCGGGACTGCTACTGCGTGAAAAGAAAGACATTATTGATACGAGTTTTAGTGACAGTGATTTGATGAGCTTAGCTTGGCTATTCAAGGGAATGGATTCCGCGGATTTTGCTTATGAACAGATTCCTGGCCATAACAGCTCTGCTCTAGATCCGCTCGTCCGAACCAAAGTGTATTATTGGAGTGCAAATCCGGAAGAGGTAAAGTCACTTACTGAACGTCTTTTTACGGAATAAGAGAAAGGCGGGGGAAAGACTACCATGTATCGCCATATGAAGCGGGGCTTCGATTTGGTGGGAGCGATCGTTATGTTAGGTGTGTTTAGTCCGGTCATGGCTGTGGTGGCGTTGCTGCTTCGGATAAAGCTGGGAAGTCCTATTTTGTTCAAGCAGCAACGGCCGGGAATGGGAGAAAGACCCTTCTACATCTACAAGTTCCGAACCATGGCTGAAATGTATGATGCGCAGGGCCAGCCGTTATCGGATGCTCGGCGTTATATCAAATTCGGCGGATTGATTCGAAAGCTGAGTCTGGATGAGCTCCCGCAATTAGTAAATGTTGTGAAGGGAGAAATGAGTCTGATCGGACCAAGACCTTTGCTCATCCGTTACAGCCCGCATTACTCTGAACGGGAGCGGCTGCGATTTACTGTAAGACCCGGAATAACGGGATTGGCGCAGGTATCTGGACGTAATACTTCGGAGTGGAAACAGCGGCTCTCCTATGACGTTACCTATGTTGAGAAGCTGAGCTTTAGATTAGATGCGTTGATCTTATGCAAAACTGTGCTGAAGGTGATCCGCCAAGATGACGTTGTGGCCAATCCGGGTGAGCATAGTTTGCCGCTCGATGAGTACAGAATGAACCAAAAGGAGGGGTCGGCATGAATTTGCGGTTTAGTCCGCTTCAGGAAGATGATATTCACCTTGCATGCCGGCTCTTACAGAGCAACTTGCCAGAGTCGGTCTACAATCAAACCATATTCGCCTGTGGCGGTTATCCCGAATATTTGAAAGCAGCATGTAAATGCGGAAGCCATTCAGCAACACTGCTGATTGGTGCCTATTCTGAAGATCATCTTATTGGATTCGCTGAATGGCGAAGAATGGAGCAGATGCTGGTTCTGAATAACTTGAATGTGGACGCAGCTTATCGAAAAGACGGCATCGGTGGCAAGCTTATGGCCTACGGGGAGACGTTGGCCCAAAAGGATGGCATTTCGAAGCTGGCACTTGATGTATTTTCGTGGAATGAGCAAGCTCATGCTTGGTATTTGCGGCTTGGTTTTGCAGAGGAAGGCCGGACTTACTGGTATGTAAGAGATTTGGCTCCATCGATTGATAGGGATAAAGAAGCATTGGCGTACATCATAGATGATTATCCGATGGCAGAGGCACATCATCAAAAGTATGGATTCTCTTCTCTTAAGATTAGAACGAAGGAAGAGACTTCAGTTGTGGGCCGGTTAGGTGAACAGTATTATCGTATCCAACTGCAAAGTGGAGGGTGGAGTGGCTGCAATCTTTTGACAGACGTATTAATGGATTTAGACCGGGAGAAAAGGCTGCTGTTGCTTTCTTCAGATGCTTATTTGCGTGAGCGAGACCCCGGGCTAATCTTAAGCACTGAAAGTATACGTATGATCAAACTATTGGAGAATCAAGAGGTGTTGTATGAGTAACTTCATCGTGTTAGGCAGCTCTAGTTCAGCGGAATGGGATGCCTATTTGAACCAGCTAGAGACGAAGGATATCTATTTCTCCTCAGCGTTTTTTCGGCTGTTTGAGGATGGAGAGCATCAGCAGGCAGAGCTGTTTGTTTTTAAGCAGGGAGACCAGCTCATAATGTATCCTTACTTGCTTCGCTCCATAAGCCATCTTCCTGCCGTAATCCAACTGGGGCTTGAAGGCGATTGGTACGACATTAGTACACCCTATGGATACGGGGGACCGATATCGAATCTCCCTCCGGGAGCCGAACGAAGTGAGCTGTACCGGCAATTCAGTGAAACGTTCACGGATTACTGTAGAGAGAAAAAGATCATGACCGAGTTTGTAAGATTTCATCCCTTGATTGGCAACGCTACGGAATATCAAAGTGGTCTGACCACCGAATGGAATAGGAATACAATTTATATTGATTTGACTGTGGGTTCGGAGTCAGAGCTCATCCGGCATTATGGCAGCAATCATAAACGGAATATTCATAAATTAAAGTCCGCACCCTTTACGATTCGAAATTCGAATCTGAAGGATCGTATTGAGTCCTTCAGTGAATTGTATTACGGAACACTAAACGATTTACAGGCGGATTCTTTTTATTATTTTCCCAAAAAATTTATAGAAGATACTAGTCATCTACTTGAGGGGAGAGTAGAGCTATTCGAAGCTATGGATGGGGAGAAAACGGTGGCGACCAGCATCGTGTTACATGAACGACCGTGGATGCATTATCACCTATGTGGTTGGGATCGCGCCTATCTGCAGTGGTCACCTACCAAATTGCTAATACACGCAGCAGCCAAGTGGGGGATGGAAAATGGCTTTGAATGTTTTCATCTTGGCGGGGGATATATGGGGAATGACGACTTATTTCAATTCAAGCATAGATTCGCGACACAACTGGAACCCCTTGACTATTACTTAGGTAAACGAATTTTTTTCCCAGAGTTGTATGAGCGGATCATATCCTTTTGTGACACCAGAATATCAGGAAATTACTTTCCGCTCTATCGGCATCCAGATCTCGATATGATATGTATTCCATCTGAAGAAATCGGTCCAAATGGAGAAAGGAGCTTCGCATGAGCATTCGTCAAACAAGCATTCTGCCACGAATCTTGTTATCCCCGCCGCATATTAGTGGACGTGAGCAGGTCTACATGGAGGAGGCGATACACTCTGGTTGGATTGCTCCTATTGGTCCGCAAGTTGATGCGTTCGAGCGGGAGATGGCCGCCTACACAGGATCAAAGGGTGCACTAGCGTTAAGCTCTGGCACGGCGGCGATTCATCTCGCACTTCGTCTAGCCGGTGTCACACAAGGAGATTACGTGATCTGTTCAACGCTCACGTTCGTTGCTAGCGCCAATCCTATTTTATATTTGGGGGCCACCCCCGTATTTGTCGATTCAGAGCCTGAGACCTGGAACATGTGTCCGCTAGCTTTTCAGCGGGCCTGCCAAGCTTTGAATGACAAAGGACTGCTGCCAAAAGCGGCTGTTGTCGTCAATTTATACGGACAAAGCGCAGACATGGAGCCCATTGTAGAAATAGCTGACCGATATGGAATTACCTTGATTGAAGATGCTGCCGAATCACTAGGTGCTTTCTATCAAGGCAAGGCCAGCGGAACCTGGGGCCGATTCGGAATCTATTCTTTCAACGGAAATAAGATTATTACGACGTCAGGTGGGGGCATGCTCGTATCCGACGATACCGAAGCCTTAGATCAAGCGCGCTTCTGGTCTACGCAAGCCCGAGACACTGCCCCTCATTATCAACATTCCGAAATGGGATACAACTATCGGTTAAGCAACCTGTTGGCAGCCATAGGACGCGGTCAATTAGAACTGCTTGAAGAGCGAGTAGAGCGTCGCAGATCTATTGGCCGGCGATATAGGGAACGGTTAGGTTCCATACCGGGTCTTCATTTTATGCCGGAAGCGCGCAATTGTCGCAGCACGCACTGGTTGAGTGCGCTGACCATCGATGAAGAAGTGGCGGGGTTCTCTTCACAACAACTCCTGTCATGTCTGGAACAGCACAATATCGAAGCTAGACCTGTATGGAAACCGCTGCATTTACAACCCTTGTTCGAGAGCAATTACTACTATCCTTACAGTGAGGAATACAGTGTATCGGATAAATTATTTTCAACAGGTGTCTGCCTGCCTTCTGGAAGCTCTTTATCAGATGAGGATTTGGAACGTGTCGTTTATGCGATAGAGACATGTAACCAATACCGTTGATTCATCTTATTTAGCCTTCCATCCGCTGGCAGCTGATCCGCTTTCCTTCACATACAAAGTGGCTTGTGCGGTGCCATCCGTTCGCATGGCCAGACTGCCAACTGGGGCGGTTACGACTCCCTCGGGCGAACCCTCTACTATGAACACCGCGGGCAACACTGTCCCCCCAGTGAGGCGAATGGCCCGTTTGAAGTTACCGTAGGTCGAGAACCATTCAAGAAGCGAATATGGATTATACAAGGTTCCTAGTGATGTGCCTTGCATGCCGATTAGTGTTTCGAATTCTAGAATTCGCTTTACCTTCACTGCTCGGGTATCGAACACCGCTACATTATTGAGGCGCAGAGACGGTTTAGCTGCACCGTAAGAAGAGACTAGCACTACCTGATTGGTTCCGCTATTGCGGACGATCATATTGTCGACAGTAGCCATCGCGTCAGACTCCGTTGTGAATAAATGCAAGGTATTGCCCGTTAAATCCTGTGCATCTATCGTCCCCACATAAAGATCTCCTCCGTCGATTCGGACACCACTTGCTAAGGTGGAACCCGAGCCGTACATTCCTAACGAACCGATATGCAATCTTGGTTTACCTCCGGCAGCATTAAACGCTGCATAGATCGCAGGGCCCCCGATGCCATCGAACTTGGCGCTAGCGATATCAATAAATTGTGAATAGATCGTCTGTAGACCGAAGCTAGCTTTATGATCGGTGGAGCGGATAGCCAAGTGATTGATTTTCAGCGTCAGTCCATAGGACAGTAAGGCTGGACTTACCGATCCGCTTACACGCATATCTAGTGAACCGATGTCGAGTGTCCAGAGTCTAGCGATAGCATCTGTAAGCCCTGCTGATAGATCGTTACCGAAACCAATGGTAGTCAAGGAGTCGAATCGCTGATAAAAGCTGCGCGTTCCTTTAAAGACGTCGGGTTCAAGATCGAGAGAGTTAGCGCCAGTAAAACCTGGTGCGCCACCGCGGCTATTATTCAGAACCGCTCTGTTGACATGAAGCTGGTCTACAAAATGGACCACAAAGTTCTTTCGTCCAGCAGTCTCACAGCGTGCATATCCGATGTGCACATTAACGGAGGGGATTTCTTCTGTCCCCCCAATGAAGATATTATCCCCATAGCAATCGTGAGAGTACACTGACTCTATCGTTATATTTTGCGAAGAAGAAATGAACAAGCCGTGAAGCTGATCGTTGACGGCTGTTTTAACAGTCGATGCACTTCCATCAATTTCAAGGGTGCCCGCGATTGTGATATTTGAGGCATTTAAGATTACTAGAACCCTAGTGTCTGAAGGTGGGTTCGGGGCAAGCACAAGTTTGGAGCCGGCTTCAAAGCTTAAATTCGTTTTGGCTGGAATTCGAAGACACCACCAGTCGAGGATGGAGGGGTTACGCATGCGTCCCGAAGATACCTTATATACACCTGGAGGAAAGATTACTACTTTGTTTTTGGCGTTTCCCGCATTGATAGCATTTTGAATCGCTACTGTATCGTCCTTGATACCGTTTCCTACAGCGCCGTACGATCGGACGTTCACATAACCGTTAGTCTCAGGGTCTATTTTAATAGATGTGACCGCACCATCAGAAAGGATGGACGTAGTCACCGAGCTGTCTGGAATAGGGGCAGTAGCCATATACTTCACTCCTTTATCCTTTGATTTTGTATTTTATGTGAATTTTTCGGGGAATGCACGGTACAAAGATCACTCTTAGCGGGCGAAAGGAGTTTTTTATTTTGAAGGTATTGGTAACTGGGGGGTTAGGTTTTATTGGATCCCATGTGGTTGATCGTCTAATAAAAAAGGGCATAGAAACTGTGATTGTAGATAATGTATCCGGAGCCTCCGGTCTGACTTATATGAATCCTGCTGCGGTTCTGTATAAGTACGATATTCGGGATGAGACTTTGCATGAGGTGTTTAACCTTGAAAAGCCAAATGCAGTCATTCATCTGGCTGCACAGATCGACGTCAGAGAATCACAGCGGAACCCGTTATTTGATGCGAATGTGAATATTGTTGGCACGCTGAATGTACTGCGCATGTGCGAGATCCATCAGGTTCAAAAGCTAGTCTATGCCTCGTCGGCAGCGGTTTATGGGAACCCGGAATATTTGAGCATTGATGAGCAGCATCCCTTAAATCCCGAGTCCTGCTATGGTGTATCCAAAAGTGTACCAGAGTCATATATTCGGATGTTTTCCAGCTTACATGGGCTAAAATATACGATACTGCGTCTCGCTAATGTATATGGGCCTAGGCAAAGTTCACATGGGGAAGCTGGCGTTGTTTCCGTTTTTCTGGATCGCATAAAGCAAGGGAAGAATCTTGTTATCTATGGGGACGGTGAGCAGACTAGAGATTTCGTCTATGTGGAGGATGTGGCGCAAGCGTTTGTTGACGCGGTTCAGACCGAAGGCAGGGTGAATAATGAGACGATGAATATTAGCTGCGGAATACCAACCTCGATAAATACGATGGTTCGGATGTTAAGCGACATCACGGGTGGTGATTTCCTGACAACCTATGCGGAGCCCCGTCCGGGGGATATTCTCCATAGCTACTTAAACAATCAAAAAGCCCAGGAATTATTATCTTGGTTCCCTAACCATAACTTTCATACCGGGCTGAAAAAAACAATTACTGACCGCTTAAGTGTAGGAAGCGCAGTAGATCATTAAAAGCACACATTGAAAGGGGCACTCCGCATGGAACGCAAAATGAACTCGGAAATGTTCGTTCTTCGTAGTGTAGCCTGCTTAAGTATAGCCCTGCTGCATGCTCTTTATCGGGTTTATGACGATGGAAATACATCTTGGGTAGAGTCGGTGGGTTTACTGCTAACGTTTGGCACACCTGTATTCGTATTTATCTCCCAATTCGTGTTGTCATTTGCCTATCCCAATGAAATTCCAGCGAGATTTTGGGAGAAAAGAATCAAGTATATTTTATTGCCTTACTTTTTTTTCGGGACCTTGTATGCAGGACTAAAAGGATTGGAGCTGTCGAGTAGTGATGGCATTCCTTTGCTGCAGGCTTTTTGGTATTACCTCTGGCGTCATTTGCTGATTGGAGATTTCCATGGTTATTTTATACTGATTATCTTTCAGTTTTATGCTTTATTCCTCTGGTTTCAGACGTATGCGAAGCGGCTTAACCCCCGCAATGTTCTAATCGTATCGTTCCTTATTAACGTTATCTATTTGGGTTTCTTCAACTTTACTACGCCCGCAGATACGGCAGCCGCCCATTATTTCTGGGATAAAATGTACTGGATTTTCGCACCTGGTTGGATTTTTTACTTTACAGTAGCCTATTACTTGGGACGAAATGAGCTGTGGTTCCGGGAAAAATTAAAAAAGTTCCGCATAGCCGTATACACGCTCCCGGTTCTGACAGGTGCGCTAGTGCTGTTCGTGAATAGTCAAGGCTGGATAACGGCGCATAGCTCCAAAAGAATTGATATGCTTCTATTCGCCTTAAGCATGATTTTGCTGCTCTTCTCCGTGGCATCGAAAATGAAGAAAGTGCCACGTGTGCTGGAATGGAGCAGCAGATATTCTTTTGGCATATACTTGCTTCATCCTTTGCTATTGGCTATATTCGTTAAGCTTCCAGCTTCATTTGGGTTGCAAAACCTTGGACTATTTAGTGTTCTGCTGCAATTTGTCGGTTGTGTGGTAGGCTCGGCACTTATAATGAATTTAGCGAATCGAATTCCTGGCGGAGCGTTTGTATTCGGTCGGATCGGCGTTGGGATAAACCCAAGCAAACCACCGAAATCGCTGGATAAGCCGATAACTCCGAATATTGGGAATGCAAACTAGCTTGGATTTGACCGACCGCTAATCGTCTGTGTTTAGGTGATTAGTGGTCTTTTTTGTTTTTGTATTAATTGAGATTCCTTCGCTAATTACATTGCTAATTACATTTGCTATTACATCGCACTAGCAGCATCCTCTCAATTCTCATTAAAAAAGCAAAATAGTTGTAAAAAGTACAATTAAGCTCTTATGCTCGCAGCTTTAGTGCAGTTTAATTGCAAATTTTACAACTATTATTCTAGAATCCCGCCATATTGAGGCAATTGCTCGTATTTAAATGTACAGAGTGCAACTAAATCCACAAAGGCTACCTTCAAAGCGTATATAGTTGCACAAAATGCAATTAAACAAACTTCGTCGTTACCACGCATTAGCTCCACTCTTGCACATTGGCGGAAAAGTCCCAGTATAATTGTTGTATTGTGGTCAGTTCACACGAGGTCTTGTTTGTTCGGACTGTATTGCAGCTATTTTCACTTTTTAGTTCATTTTGCGATAGTTTCGGACTGTATTGCGCTTATTTCCATAAAAACACACATTATGGAAGCTACTTTGCACGAATAGCTGCATCTAAGTCCGATAATTTAGCAAAATGAATGAAATTATTAAATTAACGGCTCCTCAGTCCGATCTATAGTGAGGGGGATCTAATTAGATGAACTTCGATTATAGTCGAAGGGACCTAAATTAGTTAGTCTATAATTAGGTAGTCCCTTTATGGTTTTTTACATCCAGAGAATAATGCATCGTGCAGAATATTAGGAGGAAATGAATAGTGGAACTTGGAGTAAGCACATTTGTCGAGACCACACCTGATGTCCAAACGGGTGAGACAATAAGTCATGCAGAACGACTACGTGAAGTAGTGGAGGAAATTATACTTGCCGAAGAGGTGGGATTAGATGTATACGGAGTAGGTGAGCATCATCGGCATGATTATGCGGCGTCTTCACCTGCGGTTGTACTGGCTGCGGCTGCTTCGTTGACTACTAAGATCCGGTTGAGCAGTGCTGTAATGATTCTGTCTTCAGCCGATCCGGTGCGTGTGTTTCAGGACTTTGCAACGCTGGACGGAATTTCGAACGGACGTGCGGAGATTATGATCGGCCGGGGTTCGTTTACAGAGTCTTTTCCTCTATTCGGATATGATCTGAAGGATTACGAAGAACTGTTTAATGAGAAGCTGGAATTGTTATTAGCCATCCAAAAGTCAGAAAAAGTGACCTGGAAAGGCAAACACCGAGCAGCTATAGAAAATTTGGGGATTTACCCGCGTCCGGTTCAAGATCCTTTACCGATTTGGATCGGGAGTGCAGGAAGTCCAGAGTCTGCGATCCGCACAGGATCACTAGGTTTGCCTTTTGTTTTAGCGATTATAGGGAATGTTCTACCACTGGATTATGCGTCACATGTACAGCTTTACAAAAAAGCAGCAGCTGAAGCCGGGCATGATATTTCAAAATTTCCAATCGCTTCGCATTCACACGGGTTCATAGCGGAGACTAATCAGTTAGCGCTGGAGAAATTTTTTCCTTCAACGCATGCCCGGACCAATGTGCGGGCGAAGGAAAAAGGAACACCTCCGTACCATCGTGCAGATTATGATGCAGCGTGTAGCTTAGATGGCGCCCTTTACGTAGGTGATCCAGAAACTGTCGCTAATAAAATCATTCATCTGCGCAAGCATGTGGGAATTACGCGATTCTTTTTACATGTGCCGCACGGCACGATGCCTCATGAGGATGTTATGCAGGCGATTAGACTGCTGGGCACCGAAGTGGCCCCACGTGTGCGGGAAGAAGTAGCGCGCTGGGAAGCAAGTAACCGGTAATTTAGTAAGCTGCGTCCTTAGGACGTGGCTTTTTTTGTAAGGTATACTGAAGAAATGAATAGCGTTTTATACAGGAGGGGCAATGGAAAAAAATCATTATTTATCTCAATTCAATTTGCTTCAATCGTTAGGACTGGAAGATCTAATTGAAATGGAAGAATTAACGCGAATAACAGTAGTCCCCAAAAATACATATATCCAAACACCGTCAACCTTTTCTGAAGGGCTGTTTTTTGTGAAAAAAGGGAAGGTTCGCTTATACCAATTAAACGCAAACGGTAAGCAATTTACATCGGATATCCTCAGTGAGGGTAATGTTTTTGGTGAAATGGGTATGATTTCTTTTGGAACGAAGGAACATTATATTGAAACGATAGAGGAAAGCCATATCTGTACAATTGATCCTGCAAGGTTTGAAGAATTTATCTCTCACCGGCCTAGGTTTATGATGTCATTATTGCAAGTATTGAGCGACCGCATAAAAAGTATGAGTCAGTTAACTCAGAATCTAGCCATCGGAAATCTGCATGATAAAATATTGTGCGTTCTTTTAAAGCTAGCGGATCAGCATGGGGTTGAGCATAAGGATAATTGTTACAAAATTAATGTTCCTCTATCGCATCAAGAAATCGCTAATTTAATTGGAGCCAGCAGAGAAGCTGTAACAGTGGCATTGCAAGAATTGGTGAAAGCGGAGGTTATTCAGACAGGGTTCAGAACTATCTATATCCAGCGAGACAAGATTTTGGAAAGAAATATAACATAGCTATCGAGTTGTAAACGAGATTACAGCTTCATTTTTAGAAACAACGGTATCCTAGCTATGACATGAAGGTGATTTAAGCTTTCAAATCATAGTGAAGGGACGATTTCCATGGAACACAGGAAGGGCGCTCGAAAGGTTACTGAAATTCCCGTTGAGATTGTAGAACTGCTGAATAAAGGATATTTACAGAGCGTGAATTTAACGGAATGGCTTGCTGTGGATCATCTTGTCTTGTTGGAAAATGTACTGAATGAGCTAGGTTTTGAACTGGAAGCTAAACCAATTTTACAAAGGCTGAATGCGTTATCGGAAAAGAAAATCATGAAGCTCATCCCGGTGATTTCACGTGAGTGGCAGCTTCTATTTGACTGTAAATCAGAGCTGGAACGTTCCCGATTATTTGCTGTGTTAGCTCATCATAAATCCGATAGTATTCGCTGCTGGGCTGCTTATATCGTGGGCCAGAATCATCAATGGAGTCTAGTTCAAAAACTAACAGCAATCCGTCCTTTTGCAGCGGATGGTCATTTTGGGGTGCGTGAGATTTCATGGATGGCTTTAAGGGAATCAGTCATTGCCGAGCTGGATGCTTCCATTGAATTATTAAAGGCTTGGGTTCATGATCAGGACGCAAATATTAGGAGATTTGCGATCGAATTGACGCGCCCACATGGGGTATGGGCAAAGCATATTACAGCGCTCAAAGAAAATCCAGCGATTGGCCTTCAGCTATTAGAACCGCTTAACTCTGATCCGGCAAAATACGTTCAGGATTCTGTAAGCAATTGGTTAAATGATGCTAGCAAAAGCCATCCGGCATGGGTACAGCAAATTTGTGATGAATGGTTGAACCTATCAGGTACCAAGGAAACAAAGCGGATTGTAATCCGGGCTACAAGAAGTATTACTGATCAAAAATAAAATAAGTGCATCACTTAAGACTGGATAATCAAACGTCAAACACTATGGGCTAATAAGTGTTGGCGTTTTTTTGTTGTGGAGTTAACTTGGATAATTCAAGAGAAAGACTCCTTCGTGTTTATTATTTAAACCAAAATTCATGAAAATATTTATATTGTTAATCCTCAGGTCATCTGTTATACTCAGAAACACCAAATGTTATAAAAACTAACACTAATTATAGGGATGGAGGATTTTCGTATGAAAAAACAAATAATTCGTAATGTAGGTGTCACGTTATCCCTGTTTTTAGGGGTGAACTCGTTATCGAGTGTTATGTATGCTAACACATCGAACGATGCGTATAAACCCAAAACCCATGTACTGAAGGCGAATTCGGAAACTGTTCGATGGGGGAATATAGGTAAGGGAGATCCAGCTCTAACTGTGCATTCGGGAGACATCGTAACGGTTGAGGCCATTACACATCACTCAGGGGATGATTACGAGCGGATGATTAAAGGAGATGCGGGAGTAGAGGATATTTTCCACTGGATTGAAGGGGAGAAGAACGAAGCGCTCCGCGGGCCAGGCGTACACATTATGACAGGTCCTATCGCTGTTGAAGGTGCTGAACCAGGAGATGTGCTGGAAGTTAAGATTCTGGACATGAAGCTGAGACCAAATGGGAATGACCAATACGCTGGCAAAACATATGGCGTGAATGCCGCAGCGAACTGGGGCTATCTATACGGAGATATGGTAGAGGAGCCGAAAAAGCGTGAGGTAGTAACTATCTACGAGATGGATACGGAGGGTGGAACAGATTATGCAACAGCTGTATATAACTACAAATGGTCTGTGCAAACCGATCCAGATGGTCAAGTGCACCCGACAATTGACTACCCGGGTGTTATCGTTGACCATAATACGATTGATAAGAACTTCGATGTGCTAAAAGGCGTGAAAATTCCGGTACGTCTCCACTTTGGTACAATGGGTGTGGCGCCGAAAGAAGCGGATGTTGTTGACTCCGTTCCACCTTCTTACAACGGCGGTAACGTAGATGATTGGCGGATTACCGAAGGTGCAACGATGTATTATCCAGTATCCGTAGCTGGTGCACTTCTGTCGATCGGTGACCCGCATGCCGGTCAAGGTGATTCGGAGATTAACGGAACTGCGATCGAGACATCGGTCACTGGGGATATACAAGTCATTCTTCATAAAAAAGCATCGCTTAACAACAAGCTGAAAGGTTTAAACTTCCCATTACTTGAAAATGAGAACGAGTGGGTTGTACATGGATTCAGCTACGCCAATTATTTGGAGGAGCTGGGGGCTAGTGCTCAGACGGATATCTTCAAAAACTCGTCCATCGACAAAGCGATGAAGGATGCCGCTCATAAAACAAAAGATTTTTTAATGGCTGGAATGGAATTGAGCGAAGATGAGGCGTACTCTCTGATGTCTGTGTCAGCTGATTTTGGAATTACACAAGTGGTGGATGGAAACTGGGGCGTACACGCCTTAATTGATAAAGGTCAATTCGGCGATTCCGAGCGCAAGCCCGTGGTTTTACGGAGCAGCTTTGAGAACTTTGGAGCAAAGGTTGGCTGGCAGCCAGCCACTAAGACAGTTACGCTAAGCTACAATGGCAATGTTCTGGAGATGAAGGTTGGAGCGACAACGGGGATTTACAACGGAGAGACAGTGAAGCTTGTAGCCCCAATAAGTGTTGTGAACGGGAAGATCGTGGTCAGCGAATATTTCGTGAACTTTTATAAAGCTAAGCTGGCTAAGACAGAGTAGGACGAAATAGCAATTATTCGATAATCCTAAAAAAATCCAAATGAGAAAAGAACCGTCTTTATAGGCGGTTCTTTTTCTTATATATTCAATCCGTCCTGATTTTTGTGGCGTTTTAATAAGATTTGGTTTTCTACACGTACCAGTCCATCCAGACAGTAGATTGATTCATGCATAAACCGTTCCATCTCTTCAAGATTCTCTACCAAGATGTGAATATGCAGAATACATGGTCCCGTCATTTCGTATAATACAGCTACGCGTTCGTTTTCCTTTAATACATCGACGATATGATTTAAATGAGCAGGTTCTACTTCCAGTTCCAGGTAGGCGGAGATTTTCTTTCCTAGCTTTTCAGCACTGATGACAATCGAGAACTGTTCAATAATCCCTTGATTGACTAGCCGATCAATACGATCTTTCACCGCGACACTTGATAAACTGACTTCTTTAGCTAGATCAGTATAGGAAATTCTGCTGTTTTGGGCCAGCCGCATCAAAATATGGTTATCGATAGGATCTAGCATGCGGATTCGTTCACCTCTTTTTTCGTAATTGTATCAGAAAAAAAGTGGAAATGCCTAGTAGCGCTTTACAGTAGAAGTGTGTGACGGCATTCTCTCCTGAAGATAGTTGACATAAAAGAATTATTTCACTATACTGGCTGTAATCTTATATACGATATACGTTGAAGGAGCCCAGTAGTAACTTAGTCCCTGTTTCAGAAAGCCGGGGGTTGATGAAACCCGGTACACACTAAGCTTGCGAATTACACTTTGGAGTATCTCGGGTAATACCGAGCGGAATGGCGAACGATATCTCGTCAAGAGTGGTATCAATGGTATGCTTGAGCATAAGCGTTTCATGGGTGCAATCTGGGTGGTAACACGGTTATTCAATCGTCCCTATGTCTACAATAGACAAGGGGACGATTTTTTTTGTTTTTGAATATAAGGATTTATAGGGTTCACTTCATCAATACTCCTTATATTTCTCGCTGAAACGTTCCCGTCCTAATCAGGAGGGCGAACCGTTTCCGCTTGGCGGACTGATGTTTCATTTATAGGATAACTACTAATTTTGAGGGGTGTAAGGCAATGAATATTATCGACGAACTAGAATGGCGCGATGCCATCAATCAACAAACAGATGCCGAAGGGCTAAGAGAACTGACCAATCAAAAATCGGTATCCCTGTACTGCGGTGTAGATCCAACAGGTGACAGTATGCATATTGGCCACTTGATTCCATTCATGGTGCTCAAAAGATTTCAACTGGCAGGACATCGTCCAGTGATTCTTATTGGTGGGGCTACGGGAACGATTGGTGATCCAAGTGGACGTCAATCTGAACGCTCTTTGCAAACGCTGGAGCAAATCCAAGCCAACGTTGACGCACTTACAGCACAGATGAAAAAACTGTTCGTGACTGATGGCGACAATCAAATCCGCATGGTGAACAACTACGATTGGACGCATAAAATCAATGTTATCGAATTTTTGCGTGACTATGGTAAAAACTTCAGCATCAATTCGATGCTTGCCAAGGATGTTGTAGCGAGCAGATTGGACAGCGGAATTTCCTTTACGGAATTCTCCTACCAAATCCTGCAATCCCTGGACTACCTGCACCTGTTCCAGCATGAAGATGTGCAGCTGCAAATCGGTGGTTCTGACCAATGGGGGAACATCACAAGTGGCTTAGATCTGATTCGTAAAAAAGAAGGTTCTGAGGCGGTAGCATTCGGACTTACCATCCCGCTTATGCTGAAAGCCGATGGTACAAAATTCGGTAAAACAGCTGGCGGAGCCATTTGGCTGGATCCGAACAAAACGACAGCTTTTGAATTCTACCAGTTCTGGGCGAATACAGATGACCGTGATGTTGTGAAATACCTGAAGTACTTTACATTCCTCTCTAAAGAACAAATTGATGCACTTGCAGAAAAGGTGCAGACCGAACCGCATAAACGTGAAGCGCAAATAACACTGGCTGAAGAAATGACCAGATTCGTGCATGGTGAGGAATTGCTGGAGCAGGCTAAACGTATTACTGCCGCTCTGTTCAGTGGAGATATTAAATCTCTGACCGCTGACGAGATCGAGCAAGGCTTCAAGGAAATGCCGACCTACGAAACGACATTGGAGTCCAAAAATATCGTGGAGTGGCTGGTAGATCTAGGAATTGAGCCATCCAAACGTCAAGCGCGTGAGGACATCACCAAAGGCGCAATTTCCATGAATGGCGAAAAAGTTAGCGATGTAGCATTTGAAGTTACAGCCAGCGAAGCCATCGGCGGACGTTTTATCATTATCCGTAAAGGTAAGAAAAACTACAGCCTGGTGAAATTGTCCTAATAATAAGAAGCCTTCCTTATGAATAAGGAAGGTTTTTTGTTGTATTTTAAGTATAGAGGCCGACTATTTGCATATTAAGTGAAATTTGAAAGGTGAAATCGTCAAAATTATGGTAAGCTTAGGATTCGTGTGATTTATGGATTAACATGATATTCTACAACTATAACAGAAAATTAGGAGTGGTAATTTGAGAAGACAAAAACCAATGACCATGGAAGAATTAATGAATGAGTTACAAGGACAGAAAACGTATCAAGAAGATCCCAATCACATCTCTTTCGAGAAATTGTTTAATGAAGCGTTTATGAGTAAGTATTCCAATTACAAAAGTTTCGATGAGTTTGTAACCAAAGGGAACTTTCAAGTAAAGACAGAAGAAGATGTTGCTGACATACCTGATGAACTGTTTGATCGTCATGTTGTTAGGGAGACGAAGTTTGCGGATTGGAAATCCATGTTGGAAACAGCAAATAGAGAATACGTCCGTAATTAATAAGACTAGTCTCTAACTACCGTTAGACTCATCCACAAAGAAACTGCACACCCTTATTGCTTTGTCCCAACGGACAATGGGGAGTGCAGTTTTTTTGTGCCCAGTTATTTGACCAGCTATGATGTTTTACTCATCGTTGACTCGCAGATCTATGATTTAATTGAACAAATAGGAATTAGGTTTTACAAAGATAGTATTACATAGGAGGGGCAGAATCGTATGACTGCATGTATACAAACCTCTAAGCAGGAGACCCTTCATGTCATGTGGAAAACCGTCTCAGAGGATTGTAATCTAGCCTGTGATTATTGCTATTACAGTACTGCCGGGGGACATCCTCAGCAACCGATCCGAGTGATGGATACGGAGCTTCTGGAGCGGTTTATCGCTCAGTACATGAAAAGATCATCAGGGATAGCGACTTTCTCTTGGCAGGGTGGGGAGCCATTATTGGCCGGACTTCCGTATTTTGAACAAGTGATTTCATTTCAAGCTAAGTACGCTCCGCCTCATACGATGATCAGTAATGCACTGCAGACCAATGGAACGCTTATCCATGAGAAATGGGCGAAATTTTTTAAACGGTATAACTTTTTGGTCGGGATTAGTCTGGATGGCCCAGAGCCTATTCATGATGCTCATCGTGTAACGGGTTCGGGGAAAGGCAGTTATGATCTAGTTATGCGTGGGATTCGTCATTTACAGAATGAGGGTGTGGAGTATAGTATTCTGACGGTGATTCATGAAGATAACGTGACGAAACCAGATGAGTTGATGGCATTATATCTAGAACACGAATTTCCTAATATTCAGTTTATCCCCTGCATGGATTTTGTTTCTCAGAAAAGTGAAGTAGCGGGACGTTTCCGAATTACACCTGAACAATACGGAGTCTTTTTATGCCGTACATTTGACCTTTGGTACAACGGTGGGTACCCAGAGCTTCCTATTCGTATTTTTGAGAATATGCTTCTTGTATTCATGCATCGTGAGGCAGAGTTATGCGTTCACAACTCATGTTGCCCGAAGATGATGGTGCTTGAAACGAACGGGGATGCCTACCCTTGCGATTTCTTTATTGATGAAGAGCATAGGCTAGGAAATATCGGCCAAACTGACTTGGAAGCACTGCTAAACAGCCCAGTATATGATGATTTTTTGTTAATGAAGCCCAATATGAATGAATCATGCTATAAGTGTGAGTACCTTAGCTTTTGCAATGGGGGATGTCCGCGCAACCGGAATTGGCTTGATGTTAATGATCGGACTGAGGTTGATTATTTCTGCCATAGCTATAAAATATTCTACTCATACGCCTATGAACGCATGCTATTACTGGCGAACCGACTTAGATCGGAGCGGATGCTGGAGTACAGGAAAAGTGCAAAACCACTTCCGGGTCGAAATGATCCATGTTTCTGCGGAAGCGGGAAGAAATTCAAAAATTGCTGTCAGGCATTATAGCTTTGACTAGATAAGGTTGTCCCAACAGTCATGCAAAGGATTGGGAACAACCTTTTTGTTATGTTATAGAACCATATGATTTCTCGCCATTATTGCCGCACCCGTCACCACAGCTTCTTCTTTTAATATACCTAGGGAGAAGTGAGGTTGGTATTCAGGATAACGGTAAGTGTTTCTCTGTGCCACCTCCACCGCTGTTTGGAAAAACAACTCGTGAGAGTGAATGAGTGCACCGCCTAGAATGATGGTCTCTGGATGAAACAGGTTGATAACGTTGGCGAGCCCGATCCCGAAGTGGCTGGCAGCTTGGGTAAATAATTCACGCGCGTGTGGATTACCGTCTCTAAAGGCTTGTACCAATACATCATAAGTCAGCTTCTCAGGCGCCACTTTATATCTTTGGAGGATCAGATCGTTGTCCATTTTCGCCTCTGAGCGCGCACTTTGTTCTAGTGCCTGCACAGATACGAATGCTTCCAGAGCCCCGTAGTTCCCGTCATGATTTAATCGGGGTCCATCTGTCTGGATGATCATTTGACCAATGGCATCTTCCATATCCATTGTGCCATGAACAATACTTCCATGCGACATCATCGCATAGCGGAGTCCTGCTCCAGCATGTACATAAAGCATATGCTGAATGTTTGCGTGACGGATAGACCATCGTTCCCCAAGCAGTGCAGAATTGGCACCGTTGTCCAACCATGCCTTGAACCCCGTCCGTTCCTCCACCAGTTTGCAAATCGGCAGATTGTTCCAGCCTGAAGAAGGGAAGTGCAGCGGTTTTAGGATCAAGCCATTTTCCCGATCAAGTGGCCCCACAGCCCCTATTCCTATCCCTATGATTTGACTGTCCACTAACTGATGGTCCCTAAGGAAAGCGCGTATTTGATTACTGATATGATCTATAAATCTTTCAGGTGTGAATGCGTGATCCATTCGCCAGTGAACTATTGATTTTGGGTTCATTTGCATATCAAATAAACCAAGGGAAGAATACACCCTGGAAATCTCTAAACCGATTATATAACCGTAGGAAGGATTGATCTGGTATAAAATGGGTCTTCTTCCTCCGCTAGATTCTCCAAATCCGCTTTCTATCAGCAAGCCTTCTTCCGTCATCTCATCTAATATCCGGGTCATTGTGCTTTTGGTAAGCGAAAATGTCTGTAAAAGATCCAACTTGGAAACAGTGCCTTGTTCGGCGATTCGGTCGTATAGGAGTTTTTTTGGTGACGGAATATGTGTCGAGCGCTTTTCCACGATATACCTCCAAGCTATATATAGGATGAACTTGTAAGATCGTTTTTTATATAGTTTGTATTTATTAACATGAATATAGTATAACTCATAAACCCTTGGTTGTATTTTACCGTTCAAAAAACTTAATTCCATTTTGGGAAAAAGTGATATAATGAAATTACGACAGATTATATAAGGGTGGATTCCATGAGAACAACTATGAAAACAAATATGATACCGAATACAGACCTGAGAAAAAGTCTATTGTTTCAGTTGTTTTGGGTATTTGTTCGAATTGGTCCTGTAACCTTCGGGGGAGGTTATGCGATGATCCCTATGATCGAACGGGAAATTTCCGCTAAACGAAAATGGCTGGGTGAAGAGGAGATGGATGAAATTCTATCTTTAGCTGGTGCTGCACCTGGGGGTGTAGGTGTAAATGCAGCAGCATTCATTGGTTATCGTCTTGCTGGTGTGAAGGGTGCGATTGCTGCAATCGCAGGGATAACGATTCCGACCTTTATCATTGTTTGTTTGCTTAGCGCCGTATACTCCCAACTGGCAGACCAGCCAAAAGTCATTGCCGCTATGAAAGGGATAAATGGTGCTGTTATTGCCTTGATCCTAGTAGCTGCATATCGAATGGCCAAGAACGCTATAATTGACAAGACTACCGCTGTTACGGCGTTAGTTATACCGGTTGTTTTACTGGTTTTCGGAATTAATCCCATTTACGTGATTGCAATTGGTTTATGTATTGGGTTTGTATATCTGCAAATTAAACAGCTCTTAGGGCTCCAAGTTCGAACGGAGAAGGAGTCCTTGAAAGCTTCTGATGAAGAATCGAATTATCCGGAGTATTACATCTAGGGGGAAGCGATGTGATTTGGAGTTTGTTTTTCACTTTTATAAAAATTGGCCTTCTCTCGTTTGGAGGAGGGTACGCCATCATTCCGATGATTCAGCATGAAGCCATGGCTGGGGGTTGGTTATCCGAAGGGGAATTCCAAGAGGTAGTTTCCATCGCAGGGATGTCACCCGGGCCTGTTGCAACGAACAGTGCAACCTTGATCGGATATCGTATAGCCGGAATCGAAGGAGGGATTGTGTCAACATTAGGCATGGTTCTGCCCTCATTTTTAATCATCATCGTTATTTCCGTCTTCTTTTATCGGGTGAGGGACAGTCAATGGATTAAAACGTTATTTTATGGTTTGCGGCCAGTGATTACAGGCTTGATTGCCTATGCTGCGATTCGTTTTGGCTTAAATAGCGTGCAACATGCTTTTATTACTTGGCAGACCCTTGGCATGTTGATCATTGTATTCGCTGCACTTTATGGTTTAATGAAATATAAGCTGCATCCGCTCACCATTATCGTTGCTTCTGGCATTCTTGGGGTAGCTTTTTTTTAGACAGAGCCGGGACGATCCTAGATTGGAGGTAAATCATGTCAGAGAATATACGGGCTTGTTGTTCAGCTAGTCGAAATCAAGTCGCGAAACAAGAATCTATTGATGTTTGTAAGGAGAACACAACGGTTCAAGGAGTAACAGGGGTGAAAGATTTCTCGGACATGATCCTTATCCCTGGAGGCACTTTTCTTATGGGGACGGATGATAAGGAAGGGTTCCCCGCAGATGGAGAAGGTCCGACTAGGAAGGTTACCTTATCTTCCTTTTTGATGGATGCAACGGCGGTTACGAACAAGCAGTTTGCTGCTTTTATCAAGGAAACAAACTATGTTACAGATGCGGAACGATTTGGATGGTCTTACGTGTTTCATTCTTTTGTTTCCATGGAGACTGGGAAAAAGGTGACCCAAGTAGCCACTCAAACCCCCTGGTGGTGGGTGGTGGAGGGAGCGGATTGGTGTCATCCTGAAGGTCCGGATTCCCATGTAGATGAACGACTTGATCATCCGGCTATTCACCTATCATGGCATGATGCGGATGCATATTGTCGTTGGGCTGGTAAACGTCTGCCTACGGAAGCGGAGTGGGAGTATGCCGCACGAGGAGGACTGGTTCAGAAACGGTATCCTTGGGGGGACGAATTAAAACCAGACGGAGAGCATCGCTGTAATATATGGCAGGGAAAGTTTCCCGATAAAAATCATGCCAGCGATGGTTTTGCAGGTACCGCACCTGTAAGGTCCTATCTGCCTAACGGCTATGGTCTTTATAATATGTCAGGAAACGTGTGGGAATGGTGCGCGGATTGGTTTACTAAGGATTATCATTTATTTTCCGAAGCCGTGAATCCGAAAGGTCCAGTAAGTGGTGTCGCAAGATCAATGCGCGGAGGATCGTATTTGTGCCATAAATCTTACTGCAACCGTTATCGGGTGGCGGCTAGAAGCAAAAATACTCCAGACAGCTCTGCAGGGAATATTGGCTTTCGATGTGCGGCTGATTATACAGGTTAGAGCACTTTTACGACTACTACATAAGAAGGAGGAACTTCCTTGTCCTCTATCATCCATAGTCAGTTTGACATCAGCGTGCTGGACGTCCTAAAGATTCAATATCAGAAGCGGATCCTGTTCGATTACGTCCAGTCTTGTTATACCGTCTCTTATATCCAAAAAGGTGAGGTATTGACGACATCCTCCGAAGGAGAATATGTTGCTTCTGCCGGAGACGTGATGATCCACCGTCCTAACGAGCCTTTCAATGTGATCTCCAAAACGGATGGGATACATTATCTGTTTAATATTAACGCTAAAGTTAAAGACGGAGATGACTTTTTTAAGTTATTCCCTTTAGGCAAGGTGATTCGGGTCCGGGATCGAAGCGAATATGAGCGAAGGTTTGACGAGTTGCGAAGCCTGTGGTTGCAGGAGGAAGATGATTTCAGGAATGTTCAGGTCGGTTCATTGGCATTTTTTCTTCTTTATGAAATTATGGAGAGTACCAAGCTTGGCGGGCGCCGCTCTTCACGAGATCCCTTTATCACGGACCGCTTTAACGAAGCGTTGCAATATATGGAGGAGAGGCTTGATCAGGAGATTAGTAGAGAGGAACTTTCCAAGCTCTATCATATGAATCCTGTTTATTTTAGCCGGGCATTTCAGAAAATATATAAACTGACACCCATGCAAATGCTGCGAAAATTGCGGCTGCAGCAAGCTAAACAAATGCTGGAATATACGGATTATACAATCGAGCATATCTCCCAGAGATGTGGTTATTATGATGCTTCACACTTCAGCAAGGTATTTCGTGGTGAATACGGCAAGAGGCCGGCAGAGTACCGGAAAAGTATCGAATTTACAAAAACAAACATCGCTACTCCATAGCGGAGTTTTCCATATTCATTTACTCTTATAAGCATGAGCAGATCATCTAAGCTGCCCGAATCGAGCGTAACCATTTCGATGAAAAGGAAAGGCAGGGAATAACTCATGAGAATCTTGTATTTGGATTTGGATTCGCTTCGCCCGGACCATCTGGGATGTTATGGCTATCATCGGAATACCTCCCCGAATATCGATTCAATCGCTAAAGAAGGTGTCATCTTTACCAACTACTATTGTTCAGATGCTCCTTGCCTGCCGTCTCGTTCCGCTTTAATGTCGGGGCGATTTGGCATTCATAATGGGATTGTAGGGCATGGCGGAACCGCTGCTGATATGCGTAGAGAAGGAGCCAAACGTGAATTCAATGACCGTCTGGGGATGGAGAGCCTTCCGGCTATATTAAGGCAAGCGGCGATGAAAACCGCATCGATCAGCACCTTCTCCGAACGACACTCGGCGTGGACCTTTAACGCCGGGTTCCAAGAAGTGTTTAATGTTGGTGGCAGAGGGCATGAGACGGCAGAGCAAGTGCTTCCAGTGGCACTTAAATGGCTTGAGGATAACGGGGAGTCCGAAAATTGGTTTCTGCACCTGAATTTCTGGGATCCGCATACACCTTATCGTACACCCGAGAGCTACGGTAATCCGTTCGAGAAGGAGCCTTTACCCGATTGGATCACGGAAGAAGTGTTTGAGCTTCACCGAAATAAGAAGGGGCAGCATAGTATTGAAGATATGAATGCGCTCGCGAAATCGCATTATCAGCAGCATTTCAGGCATCAGCAGGAGATAGAGAACCGTGATGACCTGCGTGTTATCTTTGACAACTATGATGCTGGAGTTAAGTATCTGGACGAGCATCTCGGGAAAGTTTTTTCTAAGCTGAGAGAACTTGGCGTGATGGAAGATACGGCTATCTTGATCTCTGCGGATCATGGAGAGAGTCTGGGTGAACTAGGAATTTACTCCGAACATGGCACAGCAGACGAGGCGACTTGCCGTATTCCGATGATTGTTCGCTGGCCAGGGGGCAAGAAGGGAATCGTGGAGGAGGGGCTACATTATCACCTTGATCTAGGACCTACATTAGCGAGCCTTTTGAATTTGAAAGCGGCTGCTTCTTGGGATGGTGAAAGTTATGCAGGTGCTATTCTGAAGGGGAATTTGGGAGGGCGTGAGTATCTCGTAATCTCACAATGCGCGCATGTGTGTCAACGCAGCGTCCGATTTGCGGATTGGTTATATATACGTACCTATCATGACGGACACCATGGATTCCCGCAAGAAATGCTGTTTGATTTGAAGCATGATCCTTATGAACAACATAATCTTGCCGAAGTACGTAAAGACGTTTGTATGGAGGCTGTCTATCTGTTGAATGAATGGCATGATCATATGATGGGCTCCATGGATTGTGATATCGATCCATTATGGACGGTACTTATGGAAGGTGGACCCTACCATGCCAAAGAGTATCTGAGCGCATCCTTATAGGATGCTTAATAATATCCTAATAAATGCGGCGAATGAAAGACATATGAAAGGGAGGTTGCCCTGAATGGGCAACCTCCCTATTTATGTTCTCGCTTTTTGTGGATCTATTAAAGATCCGGGAAGCCTCAAAACGGTCTTCGTCCCGCTACCCTCCTTACTGTACAGCAGAACGCCGCAAGGATCGCCATACTTAAGATTTAGACGATTATTGACATTTAGGAGACCGATATGATCTCCTGATTCTATATTCTTACCAGCCAGCAACTCCGTAAGTTGTTCCAGTCTTGTTGTATCGATACCTACACCATTATCTTCAACCACGATTTCAAGCAGCCCCGCTTCGTTTTTTTCTACGGAGATCAGCAAAATTCCTTGTCCTTGTGCCTCAAGCCCATGACCAAGCGCATTTTCAACAATAGGTTGAAGGATCATTTTAGGCACGGGAATGTGTAACCATTCCTGTGGACACAACAGCTTGTAAGTAAATTTGTCCGGGAAACGGCCTTGGTAAATCCTCACACAAGATTCCGCGATTTTCAGCTCTTCCCCAAGAGTTACCTCCTCTTTGCCTTTGATGCTGTACTTGAGCATTGTGCTTAAGGCGGTAGTCATCTCGAAGATATCCCGATTTCCTTTTACGATCGCAACGCCCTTGATTGTATCTAAAGTATTGCTTAAGAAATGCGGATTAATTTGACTTTGTAAATACGAATATTCCGCCCGCTGCTTTTCCAGATCGGTCAGATAAAGTTGAGTTGAAGCATCTATTAATTGGTCCGTCAAATCGTGGATCCGTGTGGTCATATCGTTGAACTGTCGAGAGATGATTTCAATCTCAGCATAGCCCTTTAAATCGACCTTGTTGTTCAATATCCCCAGACTTCCACCCTTTAATTGATTCATATAGCGCATAAGCCTAGACAACGGTCTTAAGAGATTCATCATAAGTACAGAATAGGGAATAGAGACGACCAGCAAGATTAAGGCTAGAAGAGCATAGCTGACTTTCTTCAATTTCTCCAGTTCTTTCATTAAATTATGGACAGGAACAGCAGTTATGATTTTTCCAGAGATCTCCGGTAAGCTAAAGGACTGAATTGCATATTTCTTTCCATGAACCGTCTCGACGATGGACTCTCCATCCCTTCCAGTTGCCCGAGTTTGAAACTGCTGGAGCATATCCTCCGGCTCATTGCTATTAGAGTAGATCATGCCTTTATCATCCATCATAAAAAAGCTGGTTCCGACCAATCGGGGATACTCAGAAATTTCAGTTTGAATGGCTTTCATATCTACAATAACTGCGAGATAGCCAATTTTTTCACCATATAGGGACGTGTCACCTGAAGCGAAGATGTTCATCCCGAAAAGCAGTTTTCTCTTGTCGATGACTTTGTCTGGAGGACTGTATCCGCGATAATGAACGATTCCATCCTCCTCAGCTGTTTTCATAAGATCGATAGCATATTTTGTTCTTCCTGCTAAGGAAATACGTGTGTTTGAGCTACCGATAACAATAATATCTAAGATATCCGTGTTCATATTTCGGGCGATGCTCAACAATCCTTCAACTTTTTGGGATAGATCGTAGACTCGAAGCTTATCATTCTCGACTAGGAACTTTTGGACGGTCGAATCGTAACCCACATTCATCATCATGGAAGAGACGTTGGCATAGTTGTCAGAAATCCGTTGTTTGAGGAGGGAGACCAGCTCCGTATTGTATTGCGTATTTTGATTAATGATAGTCTCGCTTGATAGTTGGTAGACTCGTGAAACGATGATTGGGATAATGGCAACAATAAATAACCCGAATAGCAAAACCTGAGTACGGATGGATAGTCTCTTAAATGTCTTCATTGTTTTGTTCCCTATATTGTGTAGGTGTCATTTTGAGATGCCGCTTAAAAATTCGTGTGAAATAGAAATAATCCTGAAAACCGCATTTCTCACCGATTTGGTAAATGGAAAGGTTGGTTTCGATCAGCGTTTTACAAGCGTATTCAATTCGTAAACGACTGATATGTTCGATGATGGTCTCGCCGACCTCTTTTTTGAATAATTGGCATAAGTAATTTGGGCTTAAAAAAAACTGATTGGCTAATTGCTGGATCGAAATTTCTTGATTGAAATGGTTGCGGATGTATAACATGATTTCTTTGACTTTGTGGTTTGAGATTCGTGAAATATCAGATTCGTTTCTGTTCATAAAAATATCAAGTGTCATAAGAATCAGATCATCGATCATAGCTTCAGCCGTGCCGTACCGATAATAGAGCTGTTCATATCCTTCAAAAAAACGGCCGCTAACCCGAGTCCCTTCCCGAGGAAATAAGTAGAGGATCGATGTATAGAGCAAATAGGCTTCTTTAATGGTGAACGTTCCCTCTTTGAATAATTTCTTTATCGATTCCATGGCTGCTATGAAACCGAGCCGGTCTTTATTATGAAGAATCCGGGAAATCTCTTTGAGCTTCTCGTCGATCGGTATTTCCTGTTGTGGATTCACCCGGTAACATCCGGGCATCCCCGTTGTGAACATACTGAAAGCAGCATGAGAGGCGGACTCTAAAGACGCATCCAATTGGTGTATATCCGAAATAGGAGGACCGATCCCGACTCCGCACTCTTGTACAACTTCTGTTTGTTTAAGACCCTGGAGGAAGACTTCGTATTGGCACTCTTCCAATAAGTAACCATACCGACGGCGGCTCATTGGGAAGACCAGGGAAGAGAACTGCCTGACATCTACAGGTGAACTTAACCCTTGGATAACAATGGGGATATGAGGGGTATCTTTCGACAAGGGTATTTTCTTCTCATCCAACCATAAGTTAATTCGTTCAAGATCTCCGGAACAAACCGCTTCATAAAGTTCGAAGTCGTGGATAGGTTGTTCTTTAACTGTCTTGGAATCGTGTTGCTGGGATATTCGGTTGAGCATTCCTTCAATTTCTTCGATTTCAAAGGGTTTGAGACAATATCCGAAAGTACCATAATTCATTGCTTTTTGTGCATAAGCGAACTCGGCATGTCCGCTGAGTACGATAAAGATCGTATCCGGCGCGATGGCCTTGCCACGTTGAATGAGCTCTAGTCCATTCATAACAGGCATCTTGATATCTGTTAGAACAAGGGTGGGGCGAAGCGATTGAATTAATTGAAGGGCTTCTTGCCCGTTTTCGGCATCGTCGATCACTTCAAAGCCGTATTTCTTCCAATTCACTCCTGCTTTAATTCCTTCTACAATCCACTTCTCATCATCTGCAATAATTACTGAACGCATAAGTGAATCCCCCTCTCTTTATAGAGCTCTTAGATTTATCCTAGCGATTGTGGACCAAGGGGGGTATGGACGATCTTACGCTCACTATGTCCGATATTACGTGCCACAGGAAGGTCTCCCGCAAAGGTGTGAAAAATCCACATAATCGGAGTTGTATTCTCTATACAAGAGAATTTACACTCCCGATATAATTTACCATATAAATCGCTTACAAGCATAACAAACTCATACAGAAAGGTGGGGAGAAGATTGGCTGATTCTGTAACCGCTCGTACGCCTAAACGAAGCTTAAAAACTCGTGCTCCAAAGCAAAGTTTAGGAAAAACGATTTTACAGTACAAGTATTTTTACCTCATGGTTCTACCGGTGTTAATCTGGTATGCCCTCTTCAGCTATGCTCCCATGTACGGTGTAACGCTAGCGTTCAAAACATTTAATTACAGTGAGGGGATTCTGGGAAGTCCTTGGGTTGGGTTGGAGAATTTTCAAACGCTGCTGACCGACCCCGATTTTCGCAAGGCGTTTTGGAATACGGTCATTATCAGCTTGATGAAGCTGGTCACTCATTTCCCGATGCCCATTATCCTGGCGATAGTTTTATATGAGTTTTCCAGGACAAAAATGAAGCGGTTTTTTCAGACGATCCTGACGTTCCCGCATTTTATATCGTGGGTTGTACTGTCGGGGATTATTATCAATATTTTAAGCAAGGACGGGATTTATAACCAGATCATCATGCTGTTTGGTGGAGATCCGAATTCTCCTCTTGTCGATGAAAGTGCATTCAGACCCGTTCTGTATATCACGCATGTGTGGCGAGAGATCGGTTGGGATTCAATCATTTACCTGGCGGCTCTGGCAGGGATCAATCCTGAGCTGTTTGAAGCGGCTGAAGTGGACGGAGCGAACCGGTTTCGCCGTTTGCTAAACATCGCATGGCCGGGTTTGAAGAGTACAGTCGCAGTTCTGTTAATCCTTCAAGTTGGACAACTACTAACCCAAGGTTCGAGCTTTGAGCAAATTTTCAACCTGTATAGTTCGCCGGTATATTCGGTTGCCGACACGATCGATACTTACATTTATCGGACTTCCTTCACGATTGGAGGAGACTTTGGATATATGACCGCCGTGGGTGTCGTCAAGTCCATTATCAGCCTAATCCTTTTATGGGCGGCCAATACGTTCGCTAAGAAGATGGGCGAGGAAGGGCTGTATTAATCTGCAGGAAAAGGGGAGAAGCAAGTGACCGACACAACGGTTAAAAAGAGAAAAAAGTGGAGTGTCTTCGATATCGTCGCATTCGTGGTTCTGGGGCTCCTAGCAATAGTAACATTTTTTCCTTTCTATAATGTTCTTATTATCTCTGTGGCAAAGTTCGAAGCGATTAGTAAAAGTGACTTTTATATTTTTCCGCTTTCGTTTGACCTGTCCGCTTACAAGCTTTTGCTTCAGGATATGAAGTTTTGGACTTCCATCTTTAATTCTGTCATCGTAACTGTGGTTGGCGTGTTGTTCAGTATGACAATCTCTGTGGCGGGAGCCTACGCATTATCCAAGCGGGGTATGCCCGGCAGAAACATAATGCTCAGCATGATCTTGTTCACTATGTTTTTCAATGGCGGTTTAATTCCTTTTTACTTAGTCGTTAAGGATCTAGGATTCGTAAACAATATACTCGTCATGATCATCCCCGCGGGTCTCAATACGTTTTATCTAATCATTATGAAAAACTATTTCAATACCATTCCAGAAAGCTTGGAAGAATCGGCTAAGCTGGACGGGGCGAATGATCTGTACATTCTTTTCAAAATCATTATTCCGATCTCTGCTCCATTCATGGCGACTTTTGCTTTGTTCTATGCTGTGGAAAGATGGAATGAATGGTGGTATGCGCTGATTTTTATCAGTGACGCTGCTAAAGCACCACTTCAGATTTATCTGCGGGAGACACTCATTACTTCGAATTCCTTGCTAAGCCAAATGGCACAAACGATGGCCGAGCAGGAGCAGACGGGGAAGGTCTACACACCTGCACTTCAAATGGCAGCGATTGTAGTTTCGAGTATTCCGATTATTGTTGTTTATCCGTTCCTGCAGAAGCATTTTAATAAAGGGATTATGGTGGGTTCAATAAAAGGATAAGAAAGATTTTAAATAGATTGATTCTATCCTAAAATAGTATAAAGGGAGGTTTCAAGCATGCATAGAAAGAAAATAATGACATTGGCATTATGTATAACTTTGTTGGCTTCAGTACTCACGGCTTGCGGTGGAGGCAATAACGGCAAAGGGCAGGCTGGTTCAAACGGTGAAACATCTCCGAATTATTCTAACTCCACGGATAATCCTTACAAGGATCCAATGACCATTTCTCTTGGGTTTTGGGATGCGGATGCCGAGATTGCTAACATCGAAAAGGACCCGATCGCTAAACAAGTATTGGAGAAATTCAACATCACACTAAAACCTGTCAATTTGTCTTGGGATGACTATACCCAGAAGATTCAAATGTGGGCCGCTTCCGGCCAATTGCCAGACATTTTCGCGATCGACGCCGTCGGCACGCAATATCAGCGCAAATGGGTGAATCAAGGCGTTGTCAAAGCGCTCCCGGATCTTTCAAAGTATCCAAACCTTGCAAAATACTTTGAATCGCCAGATATTAAAGGATTAGGAGTAGATGGAAAGTATTATACTGTGCCTCGCCGGATGTTCCCGAGTGTTGATTGGAGCGCACTGGATCGTATGGTCTTCTATCGTTGGGATCTTGCTCAAAAGGCTGGGATCACCAAAGAGCCAGAGACATGGGAAGAGTTTGAAGCCATGCTTGATGCAATCGTAAAGTCGGATCCGGAAGGCAAGCATGTTACTGGCCTTACGACGACAACTACCAAGATGCTGGGCGGATTCTTCTGGTTGTATGGCAACCCGGTTGCTACTAGTGATGGAAGCGGCAGTGATTTTAAATGGATCAAAGAGGATGGAAAGTTTATCCCTGCTGTATTCTCTAAAAATGCGCTGCCAGCGCTGCAAAACATGAAGAATATGTACGAAAAAGGATTGATCGATCCAGACATCGCGCTCGTCAAACCAGCAGAGTCCTATGACAATTTCGTAGCAGGCAAAGCAGCTGCTCTTCTAAGCGGTGGAGGTTTCATAAATTTAAATAGCGATATGTATGAAAAACGCTGGAAAACAGCTTATCCGGATAAGGATATGACGGAGAGCGTGAAGGCGCTCAAGCCGCTTATCGGTCCTGATGGTGAACGTTCACATGCCATCTTTAAAACATACTGGTCAGAAAGCTATTTCAGCAATAAGATTGACGATAAAAAGATGGATCGCATCATGGCACTCTATGATTATGTGTTGTCTCCTGAAGGCAAGGATCTGTTGACTTATGGCATCGAAGGTGTAGATTATAAGCTCGAAAATGGGCAGAAGGTTGTCATTGAAAAGGGTTCATTAAATGAGAAGTATCCAGCTAGCAGATTTCTGAAGAATTTGGTGGCTTATGAAACTTCAGATAGCTATAACATGGATAACCCGACGATTGCTAACGAAGGAATCCGCAAAGAAGCTGTCGATTACATCGACTGGATTCAGAACAATACAAAGGTGCCAGAATACGACATTCGGTTAACTTATATGTCCACCCCAACAAAGGATAAATTTACTGTGCTTGACCATGATGATTTGCTTAAGATCATGCTTTCCAAAGAACCCGTTGAGAGTTACTGGAATAGCATTGTGAACGATTATAAGGCTAAAGGTCTTGATAAAATGATAGAGGAAGTAAATGAGAAGGCCAAGGAACAAGGTATTGAATAATGGATGAATAGAGAAGATCCGGGCGCTAGTAGCCCGGATCTTCCGTTTAATTATTTGAAGTATGGCTTAGACTGTGCGGCGCTACAGACCGCATACTTATAAGATTGGGAGGGTAAAGTCTATGAACCTTAGCATTCATTTGACAGGGTTAACCGAGAAACAGTTAGCAGCTGTTTCAGAAGTAGCGGGAATATTGAGTATTCGAATGGAACGCTCAGGGATACCAGTGATTTGTAAGAAGCAAGGGAAGGGCATTCGAATATCTTACGATGAGGCTCAGGTCACCATTGCGTATGAACAGGAACATCAATTGTTCCGGGCACTCAGCCGATTTCTTGAGAACGTACGCCGTGGAGAACGAGTTGAAATTAATGAACGGCCGGTTTATGAACAGTTAGGCTTCATGGTAGACTGTTCGCGAAATGCGGTTCTTAACTATGAAGGATACAAGGAATTGATCCGGCGTTTAGCGCTTATGGGATATTCAACGGTTCAGTTGTATACGGAAGACACCTACGAACTGGAGGGATACCCTTATTTCGGCTATTTGCGAGGCCGATATACAGGAGATCAAATTCGGGAGCTGGATCAGTATGCCGCGTTATTTGGCATAGAACTGGTTCCTTGTATTCAGACCCTGGCCCATCTCGGCCAAGCGTTGAAATGGCAGGCACATGCACCGCTTGTGGATTTCGAGGATATTCTCCTTATTGATGATCCCAGAACTTATGAGTTAATTGATCGAATGTTTGCTTTTATGTCGGCTCATGTAAGCAGTCGCCGCATAAATATCGGGATGGACGAAGCTCATATGATGGGACTTGGTAAATACCTGGATAAGCATGGGTATCAGGATCGCTCCTCGTTAATGTTAAAACACTTTAGCACTGTTATGGAGATCGCCAGAAAATATGGTTTCCAGACGATGATGTGGAGCGACATGTTTTTTCGTCTGGCCAGTTCCGGAGAATATTACGATGCTGAAAGTCCAATTAGCCCTGATATTGTAAAGCTGATTCCTGAAGATGTTACCTTGATCTACTGGGATTATTATTCGGAAACGCAGGAGAAATACGACGGGATGTTAAGCAAACATAAGCAGCTGAATGATCATATTGGATTTGCAGGTGGTGCTTGGAAATGGATGGGCTTCGCTCCAAACAATGAATTCAGTCGCCATGTCAGTCTGCTGGCTCATGATAGCTGTGTTAAGTATGGAATTCAAGAAGTGTTGATTACCGCATGGGGAGATAATGGCGCTGAAGCTTCCGTTTTCTCGGTTCTTCCTACCCTTCAACTTTGGGCGGAGCTCTGCTACACGAGATGTTTCGTGGAGAACCATGTCAAAGAAAGATTCAGTAGCTGCGTGCAAGGCAATTATGATGACTTTATGGCACTCGATGCGGCCAACTTGGTTCCGGGTAATTCGGCACCGGGGGGATGTTCTATCAATCCGGCTAAATACTTGCTTTATCAAGATATTTTATGTGGTTTGTTCGATCGACATGTTATTCCTAGCGCGTATTCGAAGCATTATCAGCAAAGTGCAGAAAAGCTCGAACAGGCGATCACTCGCAATTCGCCTTGGCAATCCTTATTCTCTGTACAAGCCAGCTTGTGTCGCTTGCTCGAAATAAAGAGCGAAATCGGGATTTCTATACGCGAAGCTTATCATCGTGGAGATTTAGAGGAATTGGCTCACTTTGCCAAGGTGACTTTGCCACAATTATCTGATTTGGCCAGACAATTCATGGACGACTATCGAGTGCAATGGGAGCAGGAAAATAAGGTGTTTGGTCTTGATGTCTTTGATCTTCGTATGGGAGGATTGCTTCAGAGAATCAGAACGGCGATTCATCGAATCAATCGTTATGTCGAAGGGAACGTGGAACAGATTGCTGAATTAGAAGAGGAGCTTCTGACGTTCGACGGCCTTGTTGACGAGGGCAACCCCAGGGCGATAAGTGCGAATTTATGGCACACGATTGCAACACCGTCTGTGATCGCTGGGGTTTAAGAAGGGGGTGAGGTTATGATTGATACTAATCTGGACAATCAAAAGGACACAAAGCAGCCTAACCTTCTGCTTATCACCGTAGATCAGATGCGTTTTGATTGCCTGAGCATTATGGGACATCCCGTCGTTGAGACACCCAACCTGGACGCTCTGGCATCAAGGGGGATCTTATTTGAGCACGCGTATTCGGCTACCCCCAGTTGTATTCCCGCCAGGGCTGCTATCATGACAGGAATGGGGCAAAGATCACATGGCCGGGTTGGTTATCAGGATAAGGTTGAATGGAATTACGCCCATACGATTGCCGGAGAGCTTGCTCAAGCTGGTTATCATACGCAGTGTGTTGGCAAGATGCATGTGTATCCTGCACGTAATCTATGTGGATTCCATAATGTGGTGCTTCATGATGGATATCTTCACTACAATCGGGATAAGAACCAAACGTTCCATGATGAACACTATGATCAAGTGGACGATTATTTGCAGTGGCTGCGAAGACAAACTGATACCAATTCGGATATCACTGACTTAGGCCTCGATTGCAACGCCTCAACGGTTGCCCGCCCCTGGCACTTGCCGGAAGCGATGCATCCAACGAATTGGTGCGTAACCGAGTCGCTAGACTTTTTGCGAAGAAGAGACCCTGGGAAACCATTTTTCCTATGGTCTTCCTTCGTTCGCCCGCATTCCCCCTTGGATCCGCCACAATGTTATCTAGATATGTACAAGGACTTGGAATTTCCTGATCCTCCAATCGGAGATTGGGTGGACGAGAGTGCTGCCTTAAACGGAGCTAAGGATCCAACTTCTTCGTTCACTAATTTGCCAAAGCGCAGATTGGATCGTGCCCGTGCCGCGTATTACGCGCTAATTACGCATCTTGACGACCAAATTGGGAGGTTGATCAATGGGCTGCAGGAGTATGGAGTTTTAAATGAAACTTTGATTCTATTTACTTCTGATCATGGTGAAATGATGGGGGATCACCATTACTTCCGGAAATCTCTTCCTTATGAAGGAAGTGCTAAGATTCCTTTCATAGTGTTTGATCCGGGAGAAACGCTTGGACTTCTTGCCGGCTCCCGGCTTGATTCCATTGTAGAGCTTCGCGATATTATGCCCACATTTCTTGAAGCTGCTGGCGTTCAAATACCATTTACAGTAGAAGGGCAAAGTGTGTTGCCGCTGTGCAGGGGAGATCAGACATTGTGGCGATCTTATATTCATGGGGAACAAGCCTATGGAGAAAAGTCCCACCACTTCTTAACGGATGGAAGAGAGAAATTTATTTGGTATTCTCAGACAGGGGAAGAGCAGTATTTTGATTTAGCGGCAGACCCCTCTGAGAAGATTAATGCGATAGGCTGTATTGATAAATTCGAGCGCATAAAAGAATGGAGAGAGCGTCTTATTCACGAGCTGGAGGGACGAGAGGAAGGGTTTGTAAACAACGGCGAATGGATTGCCGGACGCCCAATTTCTCATATTCTAAAGGCATCCCAATTGGGGGAATAATCATAACTTAGGGCAACCTGAACTTTCAGGTTGCCCTAAGTCTGTTAAGGATAGAAAGAAAGGTTAGTGAATTTACCAGCTACTCCGGCGTTCAGGCAAAGGGTCCTGATCTTGAATCATTCGATGGACGAGCAATTCAATCATCGAATGGCGAATATCACTATAATCGGGATCTTCAAAACGATTGGAGTTCTCACGAGGATCCTCTTTCAAATCATACAATTCACCGTAGGTCTCACCTGCGAAGATCACCAGCTTATAGCGTGTTGTACGCAAACACTTAGCGTTAATGCCGCGATCATGAGCAATATAAGCGGTTAGGGCAGAATTGCGCACATGGGACTCTCTTCCAGCCAGCACCTCCATCTGTGACACACCTTGAATTCCGTAGGGAGTTTTGAGACCTGCGGCTGCAAGCAGTGTGGGGACAATATCAACATGTTCCATCAAAGCAGGGACCCGTTGCCCGGAAGCAATCCCAGGACCGCGTACGATCATCGGGATTCGTGTTAACCCTTCATAAAACCACGGCCCTTTGTAAATCAGCCCATGGTCACCGAGCAGTTCTCCGTGGTCGCTGGTGAAGAGGATGACTACATCATCGTACATATCTTTTTGACGCCAAGCTTTTATAATACGTCCGATCTGCTCGTCAATGAAGGTAATCATCGCATAATAATTTCGGGTGAGCCGTTTCATATGCGCTTCATCAAGAGAATGCTCCTCACCGCCACCAGGCCAATATCCTCCCTGACTCTGACGCAGCAGATGTGGAGGACGAAGATGCACGTCGTCTGCTTCGCTGGCTGGAGATGGAATGTCAGTGTCAGCGTACATATCCGCGTAAGCTTTTGGAGGGTCAAAGGGGTGATGTGGATCGACGAAACTGGTCCATAAAAATAGCGGTTGTTCGGTTTTGTGAGAGAGGATCACATCGATGCTCCGTTCAGCAATCCAGTATGACTGGTGTAGCTCTGGAGGGATTTCGCTCTCCCACACATCGTTTTGAGCATTAGAAGCTCTGTAACGGTCCTTGCTGAAACGTTCTGCCGCTTCAGGGTTGCGCACTCTAAGCCACTCCATATATTCCCCGATACAATTATCTTCCGTAATATGATGTTCATCAAATCCGTAGTACGTTCCATCGGAAGCTCTTCCGCGGTCACGATAAGCAGGCTCTTCATATTCTTGTGAAAAGTCCCCCTTCATCTGAGGGCGGAAATGCATCTTTCCTATACCGATGGTTTTATAATCCGCTTTCTTTAAATGATCGCATAAGGTAAGTTCGTCTTCTCTGAGTGTGGTACCGATGTTCCAGGCACCGTGAACATGCGGATACCTGCCTGTAAAAATGGAAGAACGTGAAGGCGTGCAAACAGGACTAGCGCAGTAAGCACCAGTGAAGAGTGTGCCTTCCGAAGCAAGCTTGTCAAGCTCAGGTGTCAGTACGGAAGCGTTTTCGATACCTAGTGCGTCCGCACGCATTTGATCTGTGGTAATTAACCAAATATGAGTTCTTTTTGACATCCGTAACAACCCCCTATGAATATAGTGTATAGCATCACAAAAGCCTCTAGCAACCAATGAATTCTCCATATATTTCATTAGAATCGTCCATATGGGTTGATATTTTTATTACCTATAATTAAATAGTCTATCTCAATGTTGGAGGAGAAATTATATGCGAAAGTTATCCATATCAGGGGATCATTTTACATTAGAGGAACAACCCATCCGGTTGCTTTCTGGTGCGCTTCATTATTTCCGGATCGTTCCGGAATATTGGCAGGATCGTTTGCTGAAGCTGAAGGCTTGTGGATTGAATACTGTTGAAACCTATATTCCTTGGAATTTACACGAACCAGAGGAGGGGAGCTTCAATTTTGCTGGATTTGCTGACATCGAGGCTTTCGTTAGACTTGCTGGAGAGCTTGGTTTGCACGTGATTTTGCGGCCAAGTCCTTATATTTGTGCGGAATGGGAATTCGGTGGATTGCCAGCTTGGTTACTTGCGGACAATAACATACAGCTGCGTTGTAATGATAACGTCTATTTATCTAAGTTGGATGCCTATTTCGATGAGTTGCTTCCACGTCTGCGGCCTTTGTTAAGCACTAACGGTGGGCCTGTGCTTGCACTTCAGGTAGAGAACGAATATGGAAGCTTTGGTAGTGATAAGACTTACCTGAATGATCTAAAAGCAGGAATGATCGCCCGCGGCATGGACGTTCTGCTGTTTACTTCAGATGGAGCTGAAGATCATATGCTCCAAGGGGGCATGATTGACGGAGTGTTCGCCACGGTGAATTTCGGTTCACGGGCAAAGGAAGCCTTTGCTAAACTACGTGAATATCAGCCTACGGGACCGTTGATGTGTATGGAATTCTGGAATGGATGGTTTGACCACTGGATGAAACCGCATAATACACGCCCCGAATCTGAAGTAGCGGAGACTTTGGATGAAATGCTGGCTTTAGGAGCCTCTGTTAACTTCTATATGTTCCATGGGGGGACGAATTTTGGATTTATGAATGGGGCAAATCTTTTTGACAAATATGAGCCCATCGTAACCAGCTACGATTATGATACGCTGCTGGACGAATCCGGTAAGCCAACTGCAAAATTCTATGCAGCTCGAACAATAATTGAGAAATACGTAACGTTGCCGCCCCTGGAATTACCGCCGTTAATAAAGTCACAAGCTTATGGTAAAGTGTTGATGACAGAAGCAGCACCACTGTTCACTCAGTTAGACGTTTTGTCTCACCCAGTACATAGAGCATGTCCCGAGCCAATGGAGAAACTGAATCAGAATTATGGGTTCATTTTGTATTCGACGAAGATCAGTGGACCCCGCAGCAGTACGGAGCTCGTCCTTCAAGAAGTACGTGATCGTGCGCTTGTATTCGCGAATGGGGCCTTTGTCGGTACAGTTGAACGCTGGGATCCGCGAGGAATTCCATTAGAGGTTCCAACGGAGGGACTGCAGATCGACATCCTTGTGGAGAATATGGGGCGTGTAAATTATGGCCCGCTGCTTCGTGATCCAAAAGGCATAACCTGTGGCGTTAGACTCGGCTATCAATTCCTGCATGATTGGACGATTCGTTCTTTGCCTTTAACCCATCTTAAGGGATTATCATTCACACCGATAGATTGCGAGCAATGTCAGCAGCCCACTTTTTACCGGGGGAGCTTTCAAGTCAGTAAGCCTGAGGATACTTTTTTGCAGCTGGATGGATGGAGTAAAGGTCAGGTTTTTATAAACGGCTTTAATTTAGGGCGCTACTGGGAGAAGGGTCCAACTAAAACACTGTACTTACCAGCGCCGCTTCTGCGTCAAGGTGATAACGAGCTAATCTTATTCGAACTACATGGCGTAATGGAGCCAGTGGTTACTTTTGTGGATACACCGGAGCTCACATGATATTTAACGGGTGAGGAAGTATCATGATTCTATAGTATGGGTCTGATGATTTTTAATATATAATCAAAACAGCCCAACAATTTATAGGAACTGAAAATGCACGATTAGGGTGGGTTAGAGGAGGATTTTAAATGAGCTATGATTTGATGGCATTCGAGACGTCTAAAGCACCGCAAGAGAGAGCAGCGTTTATGGAGTGGTATGAACAGCAAGTGCAGTGGTCGGAAGACCATGCCTATAATGATCCATCAGTTTTATCGGAGGCGTTGCAACGCTTTTATAGTGAGTTGTCTGAGCAATTTCCTAATATGAATGTAGAGGACGAGATTTTTGAAGCGATGGAGGAAGCCGGAACGGATAACCGGTTGACTGACTACTCGCTTGGCTCATCCGTCATCTATGCGGCTTTCGCTTATTCTGTAGCTGAGGAAGCTTATACGGCGATGCGGGAGTTGGCTATAAAACACAAAGTAGGATTTTTTGATGTAAGCAGCAACGAAGGCGATATTATTTTTCCTCGAAGCAAAACGATTTAGAGTGTAGACAGCTGGTTGCTCTCCTAGTTGTTAATGAAGTAGTGGCAACCAGCATGTTTTCTATCTTCTTTACTCTACAACAGACGGAATAATACAATCCTTAATCAGAGTCCACCGGTCACGAGGCTGAAGTGTGAATTCTGAGGCGATGGCTACGACAAGTTTTTTTTCTGGAATGCAGCAAATGACATTACCACCATCACCTAACGCTGAGTAGGTGTAAACCCCGTCTTCTTCGCGTAGCCACCACAAGTAACCGTAATGATTAGGGTTCATCGCTGTTGATTCCTCAATCCATGTCTCCGAAATGATCTGATTATTCTCCCATTGTCCACGGTTCAAATATAATAAACCAAAACGCGCCATATCGCGTGGAGACAACGTAAGTCCCCAACCTCCTGTGGTGATACGATTGGGGTCTTCCACCCACCCCTTCACATTAACCCCAAACAAATCATCCAACCCAAATGAGCTCATCTCATAATCCGGGATTTCATTCATTCCGATAGGTTTAAATAAACGTTCGTTGGCGAACTCACGGGCACTTTGTCCAGTGCTGCGCGTGATGATGGCAGAAAGCAGATGTGCTCCAGCGGTAGAATATTTGAAATCCCCAATTGTTCCTTGTTGGCCTAGCATATCCAGCGTATATTTTACCCAGTCAGGCTGCATACACATTTGCTCCAGCGGTTCGTGCCAATCTGCAAAAGCATAAGGTGCGGTCATCGTCAGGAGATGGCGTAAGGTGATTTCTTGTTTTTGCGGATCTTGAGCAGCGTTTGGAACATAGTCCGGGAAAAACTCCAGTACCTTTTGATCTGCATTGTTAATACAGCCAGCATCTATGGCAATGCCTATGAGCGCGGATATGATACTTTTTGTTACAGAGGCCACATGATTTGTGTCATTCAGGCCAGCGCCATTATAATATTTTTCATAAGCAATAGTTCCATTTCTTACCACAACAATCCCATTGATATTGCTATACTCGGATTTGATCCTCGATTCTAGTTCTGAAAGCATATCAGCATCCATTCCTAAGTTTGCGGGGGCTGAGATTTGCCAATCTGAAGTTGGATAATTGTTTTTGAGCATGAAAGGTACTCCTTTATGAATTTTTTTTCTTTACTGGAAAATAGACCTCGGTAACCAGATCCTCAGGCACAGCAACCTGTGTCGGGTCCGTTAAGTAGATTTCATAAGGTGAGTTCACCCATTCATAACCTTCATTTTCTATCCATTCTCTCAGCTGAGCATAGACCGAGGTCAATTCTGAATAGGCGCCTTTAAGAACAGATCTCGCACAAAGGGCATCAGGCAAATCTCTTGTACCTTTTACACCCTCTTTTATGGGGAGAGCAAACTCTGTATCATTTCCGGCTGGATTATATTCATGGCTGTGATATATCGTTATTGGCGTACCGAGCAAAGTGAGTTTTTCCGTGGCGATTTTTTCATATAGCCTGCTAAAATAATGTCCATAACCTAACGCATAGTCATCACTGCTCAACATCTGACGCATAAAAAGAATATTCATAGGCTGAGTTTCAACAAGCTCTACTTTTATCTCATTCAGGTAAGACATCATGGGAATACCTTTCTCCAAATTTAAAACATCACTATTGATTTGTTGTAAGGTGTATTCATAAGCGCTTATTTTCTCCTGTATTTCTTTTTTCTTGAGATTAAGGGCTGAGTAGAGCTTCTCTTCTGAATGATTCTGTTCCCATTGTAAAATGTCTTTGATTTCTTCCAGCGAGAAACAATAACCTTTCAGACGATTGATAAAAAGCATTTTTTTAAGTTGTTTAATGGAGTAATACCTATAACCGTTCTCAGGGTTAATCTCATCGGGATGAATTAATCCGATCTCATCATAATATCGAAGCGTCTTCGTAGAAACTTCGCATATCTTCGAAAATTCTCCAATCGACAGCAAAAAGTCATCTCCTTTTTTCGTTTTAATTAAGCTTCCAAGCCAAAACATCGATGTTTGGTTCTAGCTCTACTTAACACCTTACCCTAAGGTCAAAGTCAACAGCAAAATAGTGAACCGATTCCAAGGTTACGACAATATATAGGTGAATGGCCATTCAGAAAGGAGTAGCCTACTTGGAAATTGAAGAGTTGAGTGACCTAATAAAATTACATGGCAAAGCAATTTACGCATTTTGTTTTACGCTTGCGGGGAATAGGGTGGATACGGACGATCTCTATCAGGAGACTTTTTTAAAAGCTATGGAAATGCGGCATAAAATGGACCTGAACCAAAATCCGAAAGCGTTCCTTATCTCGATTGCTATCTCATTACGCAAAAACAAACGCAGAAAATGGGCATGGCGGCAAAGAATTGCACCTACAGCAGATTATAATGAAGCGGTCGATCTGGCGTGTACTTCCGATGGAGAGGTTATACCAGAGGATGCATTGCTGTCCCAGGAGCTTCGGCACATGATTCATGCTGCCGCAGACCGGCTGAATGAGAAACTGAAAATACCGCTCTATCTGTACTATACCGCAGAAATGACCGTTGATGAGATTGCTTCAGCGCTAAGGATTCCACCGGGCACAGTTAAAAGCAGACTATTCCAAGCCCGCAAGGCGATGAAAAAGATTTTGGAGGTTGAATCCCAATGAATGACTCCGAAAAGTTGGATCAACTGCTAAAGCAAGCGCTAGCTTCTACAGCAGAGCCGACAGAGGAATTAAACGAAAGAATCATCCAACAGTTTAAGGAGACTAAACCAATGAAACCAGCCTATAAAAAAAGAGTTTCGATTGGACTAATGGTTGCTATATTCACGCTTGTAATGTCTTTAACGGCTTATGCAGCTACACAGCTATTTAGCCCCAAGCAGGTTGCTGAGCATCTGGGCCAGCAACTGCTGGCAAAAGCATTCGAAAGCAGGGATGCTGTTGAAATCAACCAATCGGTTATATCTGGTGATTATAACGTGACGTTGAATGGAATAGTCTCGGGGGAAGGTCTTTCAGAACTGAGTAAGTCTGATCAGAATATTAACCCAAACAGATCCTATGCCGTTGTATCCATCGCCAGAATAGACGGTGGCCCCATGCCTGCTACAAGTGAACCGGAGTATGGCCAGGATCCATTCTTTGTGTCACCGCTTATAAAGGGACTAAAACCATGGCAGGTTAATATCACAACAATGAATGGTGGCTATAGCGAGGCTGTTATAGATGGAATTATGTACCGGCTGATTGAATGTGATGGAGTGGAGATGTTCGCTGACCGAGGGGTTTATCTAGCTGTCAGTAATGGTAGTTCTTTTTTCAGCAAAGATGCGTTTGCTTATAATGAAAGTACAGGGGAAATTAGCGCTAATAACGATTACAAGGGGACCGCTATTCTATTTGAACTTCCGCTGGATCCAACCAAAGCTGACCCTGTCAAAGCTGAGAGCTATTTACAGGAGCTGTTGAAAGAACCCTCTGCCGACAGCAAAGTTGATTCAGCGGTTTCAACAGATGCAGCTGCCTCTATTGATGATGATGAGAAGGAACTAATTAAAAAAATAGAGGATATGAAGAAAAAAATCTCCACCGGCACGATTATCCCTGAATCTGTAAAGGAAGTGCGTGTTGATGAACAAGGGGCTTTCAATTATGAATACGATAACTGGAGTGTTAAGCTTTTTGTCCAAAATATGTTTGAGGAAGGGCAAATCGGTTACTCGGATTCCGTAAGTTTCAGTGCGGACGATAAAGAAACTAGGGCACTTCAATTTTCCAGAGATGAAAAGGGTGTAATCACGGGCAGGATTATTATTTTGAATTAGAGTATCATTCAGATAACTTTTCACAAGACTTATCTATATTCGTTTTATTTATCGTCCATGACCTTCAGATCAATTCTTTGAACGGTCAGTAAAGAATTTAACGAAGAATTTAAAGCAGGAGAGATTGTTGAATATCAAATCATAATAGAACAAAACGAAGTATCTATTCAAAAGATTAAGGCCAATAAGTAGCAGACTCAATGATTGCAATGAAAAAAGCAGGTGGACTAGCCACCTGCTTTACCGATCACCACACTTTAATATAATTTTTGCCCTTATTCAAAAGTGTAAGAGGTCCTAAAGTGCTTTTATTCTCTTTCTTGTTATCCAGAAAATCTGTATCCAGGATTATATTGCTGCCATCCGGATTCTCAAACTCGGCATCCACGATGCGCACCCGCGGCAAAGTTTCAGTTGAATGTACTTCACCTAAGAAGTTAACGAAGCTACCAGGCAGATCAATGGAAAGGAATCCCTCATCTCCTTGATCTACAATAAAGAAGTCTGGATCAAAGCTTTCCTCAACCAGCTTTACATTCTCTTTTTCGAAAGGCTCTGCACTGTTTAAGTAAGCGTTGTTATTAATGAACATAGGCTGTTCAACGAGTTCAAACTCCTCAAGATCACCGTGTAACTTATGGACATTCTCGATATACTCCGCCAAAGAGGTGGTGTAGTGATTGAAATGTGATGTTCCCACGCCTGTCCATCCGTCTTTTCCAACAATGATATTGTTATAGAACCGATCGTCCCCACCATAAATAAGTGAGAAACCGGCAATTTTTGTACTATGCGGAAGATGATATTGCGTGGACCGGTTTAGTACCTTTCGATGAACCATCCTGCCGCCGATCAGATTGTTGATATAGGCTCCACCTTGGGCTACATTCTCTAAAGCATGTTTAGCTGTCAAGATATTATGGTCAACAATGTAAGGGCCATGGCTTACTTCTATAAACAAATCCCGATGATTTTGATAGAACAGATTTTTGCTGATTCTTGTCCCTTGGGTCTGCCAATCCAGCCATAAACCTAAAGTACAATCGTGAATCCGGTTATGGTGGATGTGAGTATCGATCGGTGCGTGAAGCTTGATCCCGGCAATTTCGTGGCCCCAGAATTCCCGTTTTGTCGCAATGTTGTAAATATGGTTATGATGAATTTCGCTGAAAATACAACCTAAGTGGCCGACGATGGCATTTTGGCCGCAATCATAAATGGTATTATGGCGGATAAGATGTGAACCGATCGATTCTTTGCTCCAGCCCTGACGCTCAGCAGTAAAGACGGATTCAAGCTGATATTGATATCCGGGTTTGTCTTTTCGAAGGGTACGGTAATTATGGCCTGTGGAAGCTTCTTTGCCGATACTGATAGCGCTGCATTTGGCATCGTGAATGATATTATTTTCAATAATCCAGCCTTTGCTCCAGTTAGTGCCCAGCAGTCCGGGCTGGTCTGCCGTTGGAGGTGCCCAAGGTGTTGCCGCATGCGCCATTTCAAAACCTTTTACAGTAATATAATCAATTCCGGTTTCTTCAGGGTAGAAACAAGATCTGCGTACATTGATTTCTACCAGTTCTTTGTTCGGGTTGGCACCTTGGAAATTAGCGTAAATCGTGGTGTGGTCAGGGCTTACTTCGGCAAACCAAACGTAGGTCGTCTGTTTTGGATTTTGGACCGGAACCATCTCTTGTGTCCAGAGATCCTTGAACTCCAGCTTTTCGACAGGAGCTGCCAGTTGATCATACTGACTGACCTCATAAAAAGACATGCCATTTAGATATACATCCCCTAAGTGTCTTTTCTCCTCTATAGTGACGAGCCAATCGCCAGACACTTCCTCAACATACGGATTAAAGATGCCAAAAAACGTGTTCGGCAAGATCACTTTCCATATTTGGTTCTCAACCTGCTGCCAATCTTGTATATGCTCAGAGCCTTTTATGACAACCTGCTCGTCTTCAGCGGCTTGATAAATAATTCTTCTTTGTTCGCTTAATCCTTTGTATCTCGGTTTTACCCACTCGCGATATATCCCTTCATGAACGATAACCTTATCCCCAGCCACAGCTACTGAAGCCGCTTTATTGATGGTTAAAAAGGGATCCACCTGAGTGCCTTGACCTTGATCTGAACCGGTTTTTGATATGTGATATTCCATTGTCCTATAACCTCCGCTTGGTTGACTTTATCCAATATTATAGGAAATAACGTTGTTAGTTCTATACTTTATATAGTACACTTTAAGACAAAATTAGTGTTTTCGTGAAGGAGAATCTACTTGTGGCCCTTTTTTGAAAAACATGGTGTCAGCGAAAAAGATTACTTTAAACTCATTTCATTGAAAAACTATCATTTTCCACTTCATTTTCATCGGGCATTTGAGATTATTTATGTCAAAGACGGGCAGTTATCTATCACCATTGATGGGAAAAGCTATCAGGTGCAGAAAAATGATCTGGTTTTTATTTTTCCTAATCAGATGCATGAATTTGAGACGATTGATTTTTCGGAGATTATGGTAATCCTTTTCTCCACAGAATTGATAGGTGATTTTCACATGAATTATAAAAGCTTTATACCAAATGATAATGTTCTCCATGCTGTGAATGAACCTGATTGTACAAAGCTGGATTCGATTTATAGCCAGAAAAGTTTCCTGTATGGTGTATGCGCGCAGTTGATCTGTCAGACATCATTTGCTCCGGTCAAACAGACCCCGCAAACAAAGGTGCTCTATAAAATCCTGCTTTTTGTAGAACAAAATTATTCTGCCGATTGCACATTAAAAGCGGTAGCAAAACATCTGCAATATGATTACCCGTATTTATCAAAGCTGTTTGTCCAGCTGATGAAAATGCCCTTCACAGATTACTTGAATCACTATCGGATCTCACAAGCATGTTATATATTAAAAAACTCGAATCTGACTATTGGTGAAGTTGCCAACCTTTGCGGCTATAGTAACTTACGGTCATTTCATCGGAATTTCCAGAAAATCACCCATCAATCGCCGAAAGGGTATCGGGTTTCCAATCCTCCTGATAAGGAAATGAACTAGAAGACTTAAAGGGGGGAGGGAAGAGGATAAAAAGAACTCCAAAACCACGAGTATAGTGGTCTTGGAGTTCTTTTTTTTATTTTTGCATCATAATTCTGTAAATCAGCATGGCGGCTTCGGCACGTGTGGAATGGGCAGTTGGTGTAAGCTGCTGCTGAGAGTCTCCTTTAATGAGACCTGCTGATACCAGCGTTGCAATATCATTTGCCGCATAATTAGAAATTTGATTATGGTCGGTGTAGCTGTCTAATGCAGAGGGGGAGGAAGAGGTCGTATTCGATTCCCATACCTCAGCAGCCTTCAATGCCCTAGCTGCCATAACAAACATTTCTTGTCTGGAGATGGAGTCATGAGGGTGGTAAAGGCCGTCGGTTTGGCCCGTAACGACCCCTAATTTCTGAGCTGTCATAAGTCCCTCATAAAAATAATCGTTAGGTGACACATCAGCAAAGCTATTTCCTTCTGCTGCGGATAGACCTAAAGCTCTAACCAATAAAAGTGCGAAATCTGCACGTGTAACAGTCTGGTCGGGCCTAAACTCTGTTTCTGTTACACCATTAATGACACCTTTTGATGTTAGTACTTCTACAATAAACTTCGCCCAATGAGAATCAGTTATGTCCCTGAACGTTTTGTGATTGTAAACGGCGGCGTATTGTCCAGATGAATTTGTTGTTGAGAAAATAGCTTGCTTCTTATCTGAATCATAATTCCCGCCTACTACCGGTTGGATGACTCCGTGCTCATTGACGTTCCACACTACAATAAAGGCGTTGTTCAATGGAGGTACAGCTGCTGGATAAGGAAGCCCAATTTGTATGGCCGAATTTAAACTCTCTAATTGAACTGTTGTACCATCCAAAAGTAACTCGTAATCAATAAGCAAACTTTCACCCAATTGCTTCTTTAAACTTCCTGTTGTATCGACAGGCTTGAGGAGCAAGGTAACCGTCTTCACATTGTCCAGTGTCTTCGCCGGGAATAGATTATCCGGAAGTACAAAGGTAGCTAGTGATGTATTGATCTCCAGCTGCAGTGTGGATGCTCCAACAAGAAATGCTGCGGCAGGGAGAGTGACTTCAAATGAGCCAACTTTTGGCGATTGTTCCTCTGCGAGCTGAATTCTTAGGATTTTGTGGCCTGCGGAATTAGGTTTGGCTAAAGCCATAATCTTTTGTAAGGAAGATTCAGTCAATATTGCGCTAGCTTTTTCTCCATTCATAGTAGTAGGTATCTCAATCCTTACGCTACCGTCCAAATGGAGTATAGTAGTGGCCGAATCTCCAACCGATGTTCCGGAACTGCCTGCACTCACGGCAGCCGTCGGACTTGGAGAAGCGGTCGGACTCGGAGAAACAGTCGGACTCGGTGAGGCCGTCGGACTTGGAGAAGCCGTTGGGCTCGGAGAAACAGTCGGACTCGGAGAAGCCGTCGGACTTGGAGAAGCCGTCGGACTCGGAGAAGCCGTCGGACTTGGAGAAGCCGTTGGACTCGGAGAAGCCGTCGGACTTGGTTCCGGCCCATCCAAAGGAATGAACTTCAAGAAATCGCCCCAGATTATATTCCCGTCAGTATCCCGAGAGTAATTGACTACAGGATTTAAGCTGACAAAGTTAGAATCACTCAGTTCTAAACCTGATTTATTCGCCGATCGCGTACCGTCAAACATGAAATTATTGTCCGCAGCTAAAGAAGCTGGATATTGGTCTTTTGCAATGTTGGCAGTTCGGTAAGATAAGAAACCGTCAATCGTAAAGTCTGCAGTAATGTGATCATAAGTGGTGAAGCTTATATTACCACGCGTATTGTTAAATCCGATGTTGTTGATGGCGATCACACCTGGATTACTATTGCTTGTAAAACCATAAGCGCCATTACCAAAGGCGATGGAATCGCGGATGGTATGTGTGACATGAATGCCTTCGCCACCAAGCTTGAAGCCATTTTTATCACCGGCACCTACGGTTCCGTCTGTTAAGAACCCATTGTTGAAGGCGGCGCTGTGCTCAATCAGCACTGAACCTATTGCACCTGAGCCTGCTTTCGTATATAAGTCCCAGCCATCGTCGATATTGTTATGCGCCAGACAACCTCTAAAAATATTACCAACACCCGCAGTCAATTTTGCCGCAAAGCCATCGGCATTATTGTCGGATGGATCACGGTTGTCGAAGGAGGTACTGTTGAGAATTAAGTTGTAGGAAGGCCATTCATTGATTTCTATCGCGGTACCATCAGTTCGGCTGATTTGTAGACCAGTGTCACCATTCGCATAGAAACGGCTATTTTCAACGATGTTATAATTGCCTCCCACTGTAAAGCCCTTGGTATTCCCAGCTGAGCGAGTGAAATCAAGTCCCTTCACATGCCAATAGTTTCCGCTCAAGAGAACACCTTCTGTTTTTTTGTCAAAATCAAAGATAGGTCTTGCTCCTGGTGCTGCTTCTATATACTTTTTGGCGGAGGCTTTGCCATCATTGTACTTTTTAATCTCAAGTGGTGATTTCCGCACATAACGACCCTCAAGCACAATAATATGCTGACCTGGTTTAACGAAATCAATCGCAGTATCGATATCAAGTGGGAGATTGATTGTTCCATCTCCGGAGCTTGATCCGGTGGGGGATACGTAGATATCATCATCTTCGTTATAACTTTTTAGGGTGACGGTAAAGTTGCTGATGATCTTCTCATAAGAGGTCAAATACTGAGTATCATCTGGTAAAAAAGTAATGCTGAAGTTCGTATCTCCTTGATCAAGAAGTCTCGTGGGAATAGAAAGACGTTTACCAGCTATTGCCTCGATATCCTGAGCGATGATCGTAGAACCTTGCTTCAACGTCACCGTTCCGTTGACATTAGAGCGCACAATCATTTGGTAAGCTGGATCTGAGGTTTTACTTAGTGAAAGTATATTTAAGCTAGGTGTGACGGGAGTCGCAGGTGGTTCTATTTTAGGAGAATCTGTAGCTGCTGAAGTGACTGTTAATTGAATATTGCTTACATTAATTGTGGCTAAACGAGCAGCATAGAATCCGACATACATTTTTGAATCCTGTACGCTTAGAATGTCTGGTGTGAAATGAATAGCTTGTTGGCCATTATTGAGCTGTCCTGTAAAACCACTATTCGTCTTTGCTAAGGTTAAATGGTAAGGTGCTGCTGGAACAGTATTGGCAGGTGCAGGACGTTCTTTTTGAAGCATGATGGTTTGAATCCCTTTACTGCCAGTCCCATCCGTTTTTTCAACTCCCGTACGGACAAAAAGCTGTGTGCCCAGATCGCTTTTCGTCCCGCCGCTATAACCACCGATGGCAGCTATATTGGATGCAAAGACGCTAGAATTTCCTTGTGTGCCGATGACGTCACGTGCCATAATGCCAAAAGATTCTTGCCCGTCATATGGATTTTTTGCAAAAGCCAACACTTGGATATCCGCAGACAGCACGAAATTATCTTCCGCAGCATCTAGCTCGGTGTAATAGAAGGTAATGCCGTCATGATCTTCGGTGACTTTACCGCCGCCTTCCAAAGCGATCAGTTGGGCGGATCCATCCTCGTTGACAATCGTCTGATTGTTAGCAGCTGAAGTGGACTGACCGAATTGAATGCTTTTCCAAACGGGATCCATCTTTTCTTTTACTGTAACGGAATACGTAATGGGCATAATAGAAGAATCGGTAGGGAGTATGCCAATTTCATACACTCCAGCTGCCTGATTGTTGAACTTGGAAGTGTCGAGCGTATAGCTGTTTAGCTTCTCTCTATCTGAATTATCATACACTTTGGATACGAAGAGATCTTTGCTGTCAAAGTTTTCGTTAATAAAAAAGGTAGTTTTAGGATAGCTGGTGACTTCGATGCCAAGTAGTTTTTTAACGTTGACCTTAACTTGAAAAGAGGTTGTTAAGCCTTTATGCGTAATTGTGATTTTTTTATCCCCAGATGTCGTGGTGTCGAGAAGAGAGACCTTGTATTCATTGTTCAACAGCCGAATCTGTGTACCATCACTGTAATGAGCATAAACCACAAGTCCTTCTAGTTTGAGGGAGTCACCGATATAGTAGAGTGTTTGTTTAGGTTCATTTCGAATTTCTAAAGCGGATAACGTCGCTGCTTTTACTTCCACGTTAAAGGTCGTTGTGATTGCCGGCGCCTCTGTTGAAGTAACGGATACCGCTGTGGAGCCTGATTGCGTAAATAGACACGGTAATAAATCGCTGATCGGTTGTCCGTTAATGGAGAGGGAATAAAGATCACTTGTCAGTTCTTTGGTCAGGAAGCCGTCGTTATAATTGGCAACAAGAACAAGACCTTCTGGATCGAAGGTATCCCCTGGGTAATATACGGTTTTAGCTGGATAATACTTCACTGATAATGAGGTCATAGATAATGGAACGATTTGCAAAGGAATGCTCACGAAAGCACCGTTGTAGTTAATGGTTATGATATTTTCTCCAACCTTGCTGCTATCAAAGCCTGTAACAATATAATCCGTAGAAGATAAAACTGCCTCGCTCTCATCAGAAAAAATAGCCTTAACGACTAATCCAGTCAAATCAAGGGGTTCACCAACCAGATAAGTGGTTTTCGTCATTGCGCTCGTATCAGCGGTTAAGCTGGTTACGATTTTGGATTCAAGCTGGATGTCTATGTCACTGAAAGTAACAGTTGCATCTCTAGCTACATAAATTCCGGCAAAAAGAGTATCTGTGAACGTATCGTCCAGTGTTATGATTTCGGTCTGATCACCCACACTTAATCGATAAGTATCTCCTGATTTTTTAATACTTAGCGAATATACAGCTCCTGCGGACGGAGCCTGGATATCGCTAAAAGGATTTAACTTCACTTGGGTGTCTTTTTTATAAAAACCTTTCATTACCTGATCCAAAGCACCCACCGCCGCATAGTTAGAAGTGGTTGTGCTTGTATCTCCGTTCGTCCCAATACTGTCGCGGAGCATAAGACCGAAGGATTTCTGGTTAGGTGTGCTGACAGTGCTATTGCTATTAAAAGCAATCACTGAAGCGGTCGCTTTCAGTTCAAAGTTCGCTTCCACAGGAATCTCTTTCGAATAAAAAGATAATCCCTCATCGCTGCTGGAGATTTTGCCGCCGTAAGTCGTCATCGTTACAGAGGTTGGACTTTCAATTATAGGTTCGGGGTTCTTTGCTGGACTAGTATTGCCTCCGAAGGCGCTGAAGCCCCAAGGTCCTAGCTCGATTTGGCCTTCTTGACTGAATTGAATGTTTCGGAACGTAACCGTAGTATTTCTAGCAGTATAAAGGCCCGCATATTGAATGGAGCCGTCAAAGCTTTCGATCGTTTTGGTTTCATTGCCGATGCGGATAATATACAGATTTCCGGTCTTTTTGATGCTTAATTCGTAATTCTCTCCTTGGGCAGGGCGATTAGCGTTATCAAACACGTACCCAAGTTTCTGTAGGCTTGTATTTTGCAATTTATGAAACGCTTTCATTTCTTGATCCAAAGCACCCACGGCGACATAATCACCAGAGTAGGCTCCGAATTGGTTATCCCACACATTGCCGCGCAGCATTATTCCGAAGGAAACTTGGTTATTGGCTGTCCAAGCATCCACGTGAGCCGTTGCCTTCAATTCAAAATTAACACTTGGATCAACTTCTTTAAAGTAATAAGCGATACCTTCCGTGCTGCCCGATACTTTACCTCTATCGTTCGAGCTTCGCAGTGTTGCTGATCCATCCGTGTTCTCCGTAATGCCAAAGTTGGCCGCAGTAATCTTGTCTTGCCCCCCAACATCACCAAATACGCTGCCTTGCCATTCACTTTGAATGTTAATCATTCCTTCATAAGGATCAGGTGCTTCCTCTGCAAACATCGATAACGGAAAAGAGGAACACAAAAGCAGGAAGGTTACGAGCATGGCTAACAAACGTTGTTGTTTTCTCAATGATTAAAACCTCTCCTTATATGATCGATTTTGACCAAAGCTAAGCTTGATCATCCGAAATTATACGTTATCACTAAAGCGTACAGCTATAATCAATACGCCATATAACGCTGTTTATGCAGTAGGAGAGGGAGAATCTGAGTTAATGACACCCGGTTTATGCCTTTGCTTCTGCTACTTACGTGGAGTTTTCGGAGTCTGTTGCTGGTGGTTAGTACGCTGGCGTGGTGGTTACGGGGGCCGAAGCTGCCGATAAGTATGCTCGCAGTAGAAGTCCGCGACCGTTTGAGCAAAAATTACGCCCGCGATTGGAGTTACGGACCGTAGTGCAGCTATTTCAGCTAATTCGCTCATTTTCCCTGAGTTTCGGACTGCATAGCTCTTAATGAGCCGAAAAAGTGGATCTGAGGAGTGTTTTTGAGTAAATAACTGCAACTGAGTCCGATAACGTGGCGAAAACGAGGGAATTCATGAAATAAGGGCTATACGGTCCGAACGTAGGGAGTGCATTGGTGATAGTCGTAGGTATTCTATAAGATACGTAGATTCTGGGGAAATCATAGCCAATACGCGGGCTTGTGCTGTTGTTAAGTACTTTCCGCGTGGTGGTTACGGACCGTAACGCAGCTATTTCAGCTAATTCGCTCATTTTCCCTGAGTTTCGGACTGCATAGCTCTTAATGAGCAGAAAAAGTGGATCAGAGCAGTGTTTTTGAGTAAATAGCTACAACTGAGTCCGATAGCGTGGCGAAAACGAAGATAATTGGAAAATAAGAGCTGTACGGTCCGAACATAGGGAGTTCAGCTGGCGAGAGTGCATAATGGATGGCAAACAGATTAAAACTGGCTTACAAAGTGAACCAAATCATCTAAATATGGCTCAACAACAATATGTCGTGGAAAAAAGACAGCGGTCAAATATGTTCTTAATGGTGATGAGGCATTCTTTTTTGAGAGCATAGAGTGATCAGCATCAGGAATATAGAAGACTGAAAGCAGATTTTCAGGAATTTTTTCACGGTAAACACGTTCGGTTTCCTCAACATCTACATTTATATCTTGCCCGCCAAGAACTAAATGGACAGGTGTAGTGAAGTTTTTTAAATCCCCGCTCGCATCTGACTGATAATTTTTAGCGAAAAAACCCCATTTTTCTTTGGAAATTAAATCGTCCGATTGTGCAATTCGCAAGTAACTTTCATACGACGCCTGTTCTTTAAGTAGCAGTAGGATTTGCGCGTTATAATCTTCTCTCCTTTTTATCTCCTGTTCTGAAAAACCTTCTAAAATCATCTCTTGTCTGGTATTGTATTGTCCTTGAGAAATCCATTGAATGGCGGGGGATACAAGAATACTGAAGGCGAGATCAGGCACTTTTTTAACAATCTTAGGAATCACCCAGCCCGCCTGACTTGCTCCCCACAAACCAATAGCTTGAGCATCAATCATAGGTAAGGCTTTAGCCCAGTTAATCGCATAAATAGTTTCTTGCGCCCTATCCTCCATGCTTTGTTCTAGCCAGTTCCCTGAGGAACCCCCAATACCCGGTTTGTTAAGAGATAAGGAAGCATATCCGGCAGAGGCGAGCTTTTCCCACAAAGGTTTATATCCATCATCGTAAGTATCATTAACTGGGCCATCCCCATGAACAAAAACTACCAGTCCGACGGTTCCAGAGTAACTTTCGGGCAGAACTAAGGTTCCTGTTAGTTGACCTTGAGGTGTATCTATTTCAATTTTTTGCTCAGTCATTGAAAAAGAATGTTGCTGTAGTACGAACAGGACCGCTGCAATCAACAACGAAATGGTAATCATCCAGACAGTTAGCTTAATTTTCTTTTTCATTCATTGATCCCCCAGATTGTAGCGATGTTTTTTTTATCATGTAATGCCAAACAGGCTCTTTAAAAAGTAAATGTCTTACCGCGCTATAGTCAGATTTATGGATCTCAAAGTTCAACTGCTGGTACATATTAATGGCACGTTTATTCTTGTTAGCAACATGTAGCGTTAATTTTTCAACCTCAGAATGACTGTTTACAAAATCCGCCGCCCAACCCAGCAACTCTTTGCCAATTCCCTTATTACGGTGACTGGACCGAACAGCCAAATGAGCCACATAACACTCTTTTGCTCTAGGTTGATAATCCAAAAAATATAACCCAAGGATTAACTTACAGACATTTAAGCATCCAAATTTCTTGAATAGCTGCAAAAAGGGAGTCGAATGCAGTGGTTTAATTGATCCTTTTTTAAAGGAGAGCGTATCCTGCCATTTTAAGTAGATAGTGCCAACCACTTCTCCGTTTTCATAAGCGATTATTTGTTTAGATGATAAGGAAGAAGAATCTTGTTCCCAAAGTCTCATAAGTAGATCAGCAATTTCATTGTCCTCGAGAGAGAGGAGAAAGTGAAATTTTCCGTGAAATGCATCTACCAAAAGCCTGCTTACAGCCTCACGATCTTGTTCCTGGTAATGGGCGATGATAACCTCGTTTGTACTCATTTAGTGGTATCATCTAAGGCATGCTCGATTTGAATTTGAAGCTCATAATGAAGCTTGTCGTTGTTAAACATGGATAGGTACGATTTCTCCAAAATGATGATTGGTCCCAATACCATGTAGTGATGCTCATTTAAAAAGTGTTCCAGCTTGGCAATCTCATGATCTACATCCTGATCGTCTGTTACAAAAAATGCTTTATAGAGATAACACCCTTTTTCTAAAACAATGTCAGGGGCGGGAGTGGTTTCAATGGTTTCAAAGCATAAGGTTACTTGTTCAGAATCGTATACATAATGCAAATCTGTTTCAAATAAATGATGGTACTGCGGTTTTTTTTCATATAAACTTCGTGCAGTTATTGTTTCGTTATCCTCTAGCACCAACCACTTTTTCAGATAACGATTGTCCACATGTTTAATTTGATACTCCCCCTCCATGTTGCCATAATCTGCATGCTCTTTTAGTACCTTTTGTATAAATTGTTGCAGCATTATTAATTGGTTTATTTCTGAGTTGATTTTGTTTAACGATTTCTCTAACAGCAGTTGGTAGTCATTCGTTGCGGATTTATTCATACTTTGGTTAATGGTGCTGACAGGGATGTTTAATTTGCGGAGCAACAGGATATGTGCCAATTGATAGATCTCATCGATGCCGTACATCCGGTACTGATTGTTGTCTATATAGGATGGAAACAGGATTTCTTTTTCTTCAAAATATCGAATCTGGTGGATAGATACATTCATAAGTTTTGATAGTTCGCCAATTGTAAGGTACGGATTCAAGGGCGGTGCTCCTAACTGTAAGTTATTTGATAAAATAACTATAAACCTTAGGTCAGACCTAAGGTCAAGCGTTGATTAAAATACGGACTAAACAGAGCACTTTTTTTCTGAATAATGATAGTAATAGTAATAGATGGTAATGAAAAAGACTTAGATTTTGGAAGGACAATGCGGGGGGGCAACGGATTAGATTCATGATCATTTTTTGTATGAGCCTTGCTGGTATGACCCTAGAGTTGCCGTTACGGACCATAATGCAGCTATTTCAGCTAATTCGCTCATTTTCCGTGAGTTTCGGACTGTATAGCTCTTATTGAGCTGAAAAATTAGGTCAGAGCAGTGTTTTTGAGTAAATAGCTGCAACTGAGTCCGTTAGTGTGGCGAAAACGAGGGGAATTGGGAAATAAGAGCTATACGGTCCGAACGTAACTTTGTTAATCAAACCATACTAATCAAACCAAACTAATCAAGTCATCACATTCTAAGCTGATAGGTTCGATTGCGTACTTTTCCACCGACGATCTCTAGTAGCTGCTGTTCAACTAACTCATGTAAAACACGTCGGGCATGGCGATTAGTGACTCTAAGATGGTGGGTAAGCTCTACAGGTGTGAACGGACGCAGAAGACGTCTTGCGAAACGAAGTGTTTCAGCTTCTAACCAAGTTAATGAAGAGGGCGCGTCTGAAGCCATGAATTTGCCGATGAATGCGAGTACTAGTTGTTGACATAGCTGAGGCTCGTCCGTGATTGAGGGATAGGCGATGGATAGGAAGGTCCAACCGTCTAGCGATAATAAGGAATGGCGTCTACATAAATCTTTGGATCGTCGTACATCAAGATCTCTAGCATGCGGACCGTAGCCTTGAATCTCAATTCCACCCTTTGCTCCACCTGGCATATAGGCCAGATCAAGATAACGATAACCATTGTTGAAATCGCGCACTTCCCATTCGTGGAACAAGTAGTTGAAGTTTCCTACAGCAGGAAACCATACCGCACGCAGAAATTCGACTGTTCCATAGCCCAACCCTTTTGCAAGAAGCTCCTGTCTGCGGGGATTGTTCTCCTTATCCAAGTTGATCTGTAACCATTCCTCTAGTTGCTGTTCGAATCTGGACATTTTGTATATCCTCCTTAAGTAATTTTTTGAAAAAAGAAAAAGCCGCTCCCATACAATTCCTCCTGAGCTTAACCCAGGATAGAGATTGTATAAAAGCGGCGTGTTCTTCACGACCTATAGTTGCTATTATAACGAGTGCTGAGGATTTCTTCAATGAGTTACTGTGTATAAAGATGACGAATTCTAATAGGTTTTAAATGAAGGTAGCTAGCAGGGTGAACGAGCTGAATTTGCTGAAGTTAATAGTTACTCTAAAAGCGGATTCTTCCCCCGCGCGGCCGCATGGCTTTTCTAGGACGATCATCATGTGCTTACTGATCCGCAAAAATGGATTACGTGCTCTGCGCAATATCATTATTCATTTTCGAACGTTGCGGACCGTATTGCAGCTATTCGTACATTTTCGCTCGTATTCCAAAAGTTACGGACTGCATAGCTCTTATTAGCTGCAAATCGACTCAAAATTGGGCAGTTATGTGCGAATAGTTGCAACTGAGTCCGATAGCGTGGCAAAACCCTCATTTTTCAGCAAATAAGGTCTCCTGAGTCCGCAAGCGTGCGGCGTAAGCATTCAGAGTTCCCAACGACGTCAGAATTGTCTATCTAGTCCAAGTCGTCAGATTATCCATGTTGTCTATGTCACCAAAGTCATGTAACTCCGGGATGAACGGACCGTATTGCAGCTATTCGTACATTTTCGCTCGTATTCCAAAAGTTACGGACTGCATAGCTCTTATTAGCTGCAAATCGACTCAAAAAAGGGTGGTTATGAGCATATAGTTGCAACTGAGTCCGATAGCGTGTCAAAACCCTCGTTTTTCAGCAAATAAGGTCTCCTGAGTCCGCATGCGTGCGGCGTAAGCATTCAGAGCCGCAAGAATTCTCAGACCCTCTTTTCATACAAGTCCCGCTTTTTCCGAAAAAAATCCTAATAAAGGCCTATTACTTTGTCGAATTGTGAAGGAAATTAGAAAATTTTATAGAATTATCTATGTTCATCTAAACTTTTTACTCTACATCACGTGTTGCAGGATGGCCCTGGTGATTGCTGCAGCTTTACTCTTCCATAAAAGGGGCCGATACGATGCTCAAAAGGACATTACTTATCTATCTGATTGGTTTAATTTTATTATCTGCGATTCCTCTATCCATTCTTATGGGTCACGATAAACAAGGAAGTCACCTGCAAGTGCAGCATGGAGTCATGGATCTCGCGGCTTGGGATTACGAACAGGATAAGATTATCAAGTTAGATGGTGAATGGGAGTTTTATTGGAACCAGCTATTAACTTCTGAGCATTTTAGGGCGGGTAGCGCAGATATACCTGATTCTACAGCTTGGATGGAGGTGCCCTCCCGGTGGAACGGCAACATCGTTAATGGAAGCCCTTTACCCGCCTTCGGTTCCGCCACCTATCGGATGGTTCTAAAAAACCTGCCTGTAAGCGGGGTATTCGCCTTGAAAAAAACAAATATCCGCTTTTCAAGCAGGATTTTTGTTAATGGACAGTCAGTTATTGAGGATGGAAATCCTGCTGCTAATGAAGCTGATTATCGGTCAGGGAATATCCCGCTGATTGGGCTTTTTTCGTCTGATAAGGGAGATGTAGAAATCATAATTCAAGTCTCCAACTTCGATTATGTAAATGGGGGCATTCCGGTTTCTTTATCCTTTGGTGAGGAAGCAGCAATGATGGAGGTTCAGCAGAAGAGTACGGCCCGTGAATTTAGCACCGTTGCTATTTTAGGCACACTTGCCCTTATCTTTTTTATCTGCTTTGGGGCGGCGTCCTTATACCGTAAGCAGGATTACTCTTTACTTGTATTTGCTACTATTTGTTTGCTGTTTGCGATATATCATGGGTTGATCGGCGAGCGTTCACTCTTACTCTTTTTCCCTAAACTTTCGTTCATAGTGCTCTACAAAGTAAAGGATATAAGCTCCATCTCCTGCTTTATTGTGCTCGCAATATTTTTTTACCAAATGCACAAAAGCATAATATCTTTAAAATTTACTCAAGCCATAACGATTGTTTTAGGCAGCTTTATAATTCTGGTCGCCATCCTGCCGATTCGTTCTTACACGGTCATTTATCCGTATGTGATTATTTTATATGAGCTGATGTTAATTTGGATGTTATGTAGAGTGGCCACCCTGTATATCAGAAGCGCAGAAGTAAATAGAATCAAATTGCTGCTGATGTTTATGGCGATTCTAGCTATTAATCTATATTCCATAGACATTATTTTGTTTGCTCTTTCTATAAAAGAGAACCTTTGGCTCGGGCAGTTTTACATTGTGGCTTTTAATATCATCATGATCGTGCTGATTGTTCTACGTTTTTTTGAAGCCTACCATACCATAGACGAGATGAAAAACCAGCTGATCGGGCTGGATAAAATTAAAGATGAATTCCTTTCCAACACCTCACATGAACTAAAAACACCTCTAAATGCCATAGTGAACATTACAGCTACGCTGCTGGATGGGGTTGAGGGTCCAGTTAATGAAAAACAAGCGCAGAATCTAGCGATCGTAATAGGGAGCGGCAGAAGATTAACACATATGGTAAATGAACTACTTGATTATTCCAAAATGAAGTATGGAGACATCACATTATACAAAAGCAACCTGGATTTGAAAGCCGTTGTTGATTCCGTCATGGGTATTCATTCTTTTTTGCTCGGAGAAAAGTCGATCCTGCTCGTTAACAGAGTCGCTTCGAATTTTCCTATGGTGAATGCAGATGGCAATCGTCTGATTCAAATTTTCCACAACTTGGTTGATAATGCGATTAAATTTACGGAACAGGGTGAAATAGAGATTAGTGCCAGAGTTATTCAGGAGTGGGTGGAAGTACGTGTGGCAGACACAGGTTTGGGTATCTCACCGGATATGCAGGAGCGTATTTTCAAAGCTTTTGAGCAGGTGGATGAGGCGGAGATTCATAGTCATGGTGGAACAGGGCTCGGATTAAGTATTACTAAGAAGCTAGTAGAACTGCATGGTGGGAACATAGCTGTGGAATCTACAGTGGAAAAAGGTTCGGTGTTTATTTTTACACTTCCACGGTGGGATAAAGCGGTTAAGCCAATCTCGAGGCCAACCCTTAAGGCGGCACATTCTTATAAAGAATTAAGTTTCTCCCATGGTAGTTATCCCCTTTATATCAAAGGCGAGATCAATGAGCCCATTTTAGTAGTGGACGATGATTTTGCCAATCTGCAATCTATGATCAATCTGTTTAAGCTAGAGAAATATTCTATTGTGGTTGTCAATCGCGGGCAGATGGCACTTGAGGAGCTAGCGAAAAACACAGACTTTTTTTTGGTGGTACTGGATATTACCATGCCGGACATTTCGGGTTACGAGGTTCTGCAAAAGATTAGAGAGAGATTTACTCCTTTTGAGCTACCTGTGTTAATGCTGACGGCCAAGAACAGGGTGAGCGATATGAAGATGTCCATGGATAACGGTGCAAATGACTATGTGGGAAAACCTTTTGAAGCTGAAGAGCTAATGGCACGTGTTAAAAGTCTGACTCGATTGAGAGCTTCCGTGAAGACTGCTAAAGACGCCGAAATTGCTTTTTTACGATCCCAGATCAAACCTCATTTCTTATACAATGCTCTGAATTCAATTGCTGAACTATGTGTGGAAGAACCTGAGAAGGCCGAAGAGTTGACACTGCAGCTGTCCCAGTATTTGCGAAGCAGCTTTGATTTCAAACAACTGGATTCACTAACGAGTCTGGAGAATGAGCTTGAGCTGGTAGAGGCTTATATCAATATTGAAAAAGCACGCTTCGGTGCCAGATTAAATGTGGAATATGATGTGAGAGTGAATAAGGATTACCGGATTCCTCCGCTGATTCTACAGCCTTTGGTCGAAAATGCAATAAGGCATGGCCTAATGTCCAATTTGCGGGGTGGCACGGTAATTATATCTGTAAAAGAATTAGAGAATTCTGTGATTAGCTTTATTGTGGAGGATGATGGATCTGGAATGAGTGAGCATAAATTGAAAGAAGTAATGCAGTCAGATGTAGATAAAAGAGGGGTGGGGCTGTGGAATATCAGTCAGCGCATCAAGCTATTATATGGAAAAAATATTCATATTCAAAGTGCTGAAGGATTAGGCACAACGGTATCTTTTGAAATTCCAATACAGCAGCTTAAGCGGATGGGAGGTTGAGGCATGCTGCGAGCGATTATTGTAGATGATGAGGAGTTATCGGTAAAACGCCTGAAGCGGATCTTATCGCAGAGCGGAGAGATTGATGTCTATGAGACGTTTTTGAATCCTGCGGAAGCTTATGCTTTTGCGAAGGCCAATCCGATAGATGTAGCTTTTTTGGATATTTCTATGCCTGAGACGAATGGGATGAAGCTTTCTAGCCTTTTGCATGAATTGGATGAATCGATAGATGTGGTTTTTGTAACCGGATTTGATGAGTATGCGCTGCAGGCTTTTGACCTAAGTGCAGTGGATTATCTTTTGAAGCCTGTAACTGCGGAGCGGTTGTCTAAGACGTTAGAGAAACTCAAAAAAATAAATCGAAATACAACGGCTGAGCCTACGTTAGAAGTTTTTTTATTTAATGGTTTAAAAGTGTACCGCAGAACGCAGAACAGAGAGCTAATCAAGCTGAGAAGTCCAAAAACAGAAGAATTATTTGCTTTTCTGGTTAGTAAAGGGACGGTTAGCCGGGAGGAAATTATCGACACGTTGTGGAGCGGATTGGAGCCTGAAAAAGCATGGAAGAATCTGAACTCGACGCTGTATTATATTCGAAAAGCAATCGGCGCCAATTATATAAAAGCTAGCAGGAATGAAATTCATGTAGTAGAAAGCAGCATTTATTGTGATCTGTATGAATTTGAGCGATTGTTAAAGCAAATCAGGCAAACCTCTGAAAGACATGTTGAATGGATGATTCAAGCAGAAGGTTTATACACAGGAGCATTACTCAAAGGAAAAGCCTATGAATGGGCCAGTAGCAGGACGCGCAGACTCGAGCATGAATATATAGGATTGGTGGAGCTGGCTGCAAGATTTCATTTGGAGCAGAATCAGCAGCAGCAAGCACTGCATTATTTTGGAGAAATAATAAAATTAGATTCCTTGCGAGAGGACATCTATCATGAAATCATCAACTTATTAATTGAATTAGGGCGAATGAATGAAGCACAGCGGAAATTTGGTCAATTGGAAGAGATGCTGCAGCAAGAGCTCGGAACAACACCCGATCCTAAACTTAAAGCGTTAATGAAACAGAAGTTATTGTAATGGAAGGAACCTTCGAAAGGATGGCTATCGAGGGTTCTTTTTTTGTTTATTTTTTGTTTATCTTAATTTTGTATAATACTCTCGATTATTGTCGAATTAAGGACATGATTTATGCTAGAGGGGGAAATAGAGATTGAAGCCATCATTTATGAAAATAGGCATTAGTATTTCGTTATGTACTGGACTTGTGGTGCAGGGAGTGGGTCCTATGCAAACTCCAATCATAAGTGCAAAAGCTAGTTTCGGTTGGATCGAGAATAGCCCAGCTATAATAACGTCGATCAATGAAGATGACTATTCCAACGCAGGAGTTGAGGTAGCCAGCTTTTTGACAGGAAAAGTATCGGATCCAGCGTCAACAGGGATTGCTGTAGTAGCTTTAGATAATACCAAAGGGGCCTGGCAGTATTACAACACGGTGGGACGAATTTGGTATAATATCGAGCCGGTGTCGAACAGTAATGCTTTTCTGCTGCTGAAATCGGAGAAAATCCGTTTTGTCCCGGCGAAAGACTGGAACGGAACGGCATCCATTAGCTTTAAGCTATGGGATACAACAGCATCCGGTTATCAAAATTATCAAAAAAATGCGAATACCACAGTATCTGCCGCGTTCAGCTCAGATCCGGGTATAGCCGTAATTACTGTAAATCCAGTGAACGATGCACCTTATCTGACAGAACTAAATGGTGGGGACTATCTTAGTTTTGACGGTAACGGGGATTATGTGACCTTCCCGGATCAACGGATTTATGGGAATTCTTTTACAGTTGAAGGATTTTTGAAAGTAGATGCTTTTCAGACATGGATGAGATTTTTTGAATCATCGATCGCAGAGCAGAACCACAATATTTTTGTAGGTTTTAACGGTAAACGGATGAATTTCACTGCCTACACTAATAAGGGAGATATTAATGTCACTGAGGATTTCCCGATTTCTAAATGGGTTCATGTCGCAATTGTTTATGATCACAGTCAGAAAAAGGGACGGATTTATTGGGATGGTGTACTTAAGGCAGAAGGGGCCATGGATTTAAGTACAGTAGGAAACGTTGCACGTCCGAATAACTGGCTTGGAAAAAGCACGTGGAGACAGGACGGAGATTATAACGGCGGAATGAGAGACGTTAGGTTCTGGAGTAAAGCCAAGACCCAAAGTGATATTGTTCGAGAAATGAATGTCGACTTGACAGGCTCGGAGCCTAATCTGGCTTTAAACTATAAATTAGCGAATAGCAATGATGGGAATGTAGCTATTAATACCTCTGGTCTTCCCCTTAAGAACGGTACAATTACTGGGGCAACCTGGAAGCAGGACACAGGTTTTATGGGGAATACTACAACCGATAAAAACAAGTCGGTCTCACGATCCTTTAAGGTCCTCGATGTGGATGGAGATGACCTACAAGTATCAGCTACTTCCTCGAATACGCTCTTAATTCCGAATAATGGACTGAAAATAAGTGGAAGTGGTGAGCAACGAACTTTAGAAATAACACCCGCAGCGAATGCTTTTGGCACCAGTGTGATTTCTGTTAAGGTAAGTGATGGAGCATTAAGCAACACCTACACTTTTAATGTGACCGTGAACAATACGGGGGATGTAATCGTAACCGGAGTGACCCTGGATAAACCAACACTCAGTTTAACGGAAGGAGAAGCAGGAGACACGCTTAGTGCCGTAATAGCACCTATTAATGCCACGAACAAAACAGTAAATTGGAGCTCGAGCGATGAGACAGTTGCGACCGTTGTGAACGGTGTGGTAACTCCGGTTGGTGAGGGGACAGCAGTTATTACGGTAACGACTACTGATGGAAGTTTTACAGCTTCGTCTGTAGTAAATGTGAGTGCTCCAATCCCGCCGGTTGTGGATGTAACTGGAGTGAAGCTAGATCAGGAGACACTGAATTTAACAGCTGGTGAAGCTGATGGACTCCTCAAAGCAACAATAGAGCCTGCCAATGCAACGGATAAAGACGTGATCTGGAGCTCGAGCGATGAAACAGTCGCGACCGTTGTGAACGGAGTAGTAACTCCGGTTGGTGAGGGGACAGCAGTTATTTCGGTAACGACCAAAGATGGAAGTTTTACAGCTACAACCACAGTTAGTGTGAGTGCTCCAATCCCGCCGGTTGTGGATGTAACTGGAGTGAAGCTAGATCAGGAGACACTGAATTTAACAGCTGGTGAAGCTGATGGACTCCTCAAAGCAACAATAGAGCCTGCCAATGCAACGGATAAAGACGTGATCTGGAGCTCGAGCGATGAAACAGTCGCGACCGTTGTGAACGGAGTAGTAACTCCGGTTGGAGAGGGGACAGCAGTTATTACGGTAACGACGAAAGATGGAAGTTTTACAGCTTCGTCTGTAGTAAATGTGAGTGCCCCAATCCCGCCCGTTGTGGACGTAACTGGAGTGAAGCTAGATCAGGAAACACTGAATTTAACAGCTGGTGAAGCTGATGGAATTCTAAAAGCAACAATAGAGCCTGCGAATGCAACAGATAAAGACGTGATCTGGAGCTCGAGCGATGAAACTGTAGCGACCGTAGTGAACGGAGTAGTAACTCCGGTTGGAGAGGGTACAGCGGTTATCAAGGTAACGACCAAAGATGGAAGTTTTACAGCTACAACCACAGTTAATGTAGCCGCTCCTAAGCCACCTGACGTTATCGTAACTGGGGTGACTTTAGACCAGCCAGAACTTAACTTAACGGTGGGTGAAGGCGAGGGAACTCTACAAGCGACAGTAGCTCCTGCTAATGCAACAAATAAAGGTGTGATCTGGAGCTCGAGCGATGAGACAGTAGCTAAGGTTGTTTATGGAGTAGTAACTCCGATTGGTGAAGGAACAGCCATCATAACGGTAACGACGAAAGATGGTAGTTATACGGCTTCTACAACCGTTACTGTGAAGGCACCTGTTAAACCAGTTACAGCACCTGGAATTCCAACATCCGTAACTGCAACTGCAGAGAATGGTCAAGCAATCATCACCTTTATCCCGCCGGTGAACGATGGAGGCAGCGAAATCACAGGATATATTGTAACTGCTAATCCGGGAGGTTTGACGGTTACAGGAACTGGAAGTCCTCTGACAATCAGTGGTTTGACGAATGGAACAAGCTATACCTTCACGGTACAGGCAATCAATAAAGCTGGCATCAGCGAATCCTCTGCTGAGTCCAATGCAGTTGTTCCTAGCACTCCATCTGGTGGTGATGTTGTTGTTCCGTCGCAACCAACCCCATCACCAACTCCGGCACCTGTGGTAAATGCTGCTTCCATTCTAATCAATGGTAAAGCTGAAACAGTGGGAACCGCAACGAATGGTAAACGGAATGAGCAAACGTTAACCACTATTGTGTTAGATCAGAAGAAGCTAGAGGACAAGCTCGCCACTGAAGGTAAAGGTACAGTAGTTTCTATCGGTGCAAATAGTAAATCTGATGTTATAGTTGGCGAATTAAATGGACAAATGGTTAAAAATATGCAGGGTAATCAAGCGATTCTTGAGATTAAAGCGGGAAATGCGACATTTACACTGCCTGCTCAACAAATTAATATTGACGCTTTGAACGAGCAAATCGGTAAGTCGGTAGCTTTGCAAGATATTAAGATACAGATTGAAATTAGTGCTCCTACAGCCGATAAAGTTAAAGCTTTAGAAGCAGCTGCGCAAAAAGGATCCTTCTCATTAGTTTCCGCGCCAGTTAATTTTACGGCTAGAGGTATCTACGGAGATAAGAGTATTGAACTTTCCCAATTCAATACGTATGTTAAACGTACCATAGCCATTCCTGAAGGGATGGACCCGAACAAGATTACAACTGGAGTGTACGTTGATTCCGAAGGTTCGGTACACCATGTTCCTACTAAAGTGGTTGTAATTGATGGCAAATATTTTGCTACTATCAACAGCCTAAGCGGAGGTACTTACTCCGTAATCTGGCATCCGCTTGAATTTAGTGATGTAGCTAATCACTGGGCAAAAGAGGCAGTGAACGATATGGGCTCCCGATTAGTCATTGAGGGAACAGGTAGTGGTCAATTTACTCCGGATCAAGCCATTACCCGTGCAGAGTTTGCGGCGATTGTTGTACGCGGTCTGGGACTTGAGATGGAACAAGCTGCAACACCATTCTCAGATGTAAAGACCACGGATTGGTATAACAGTGCGATCAACACGGCATTTACTTATCAATTAATCAATGGTTTTGAAGATGGCATGTTCCGCCCTGATGAACATATTACCCGTGAACAAGCGATGTTAATTATTGCTAAAGCGATGAAAATTACAGCGCTAAAGACTAAGCTTTCTGTTCAATCGGCTGACGTTTTGTTAGCTCCATTTACAGATAGTAGTAAGGTTTCTAACTGGGCAATCAGTGGAGTTACTGACACTTTGCAGGCAGGCATTATCATGGGAAGAAGCAGTAAAGGGCTTGCTCCGAAAGATGATATGACCAGAGCTGAGGTTGCAGAGATCGTGAAGCGGCTACTTGAAAAGTCGGATTTAATCTAATCTACTGAGCTCCAGAATTGTGATCATTAGAGGATTCGTTCAAAGAACATTGAACGAATCCTCTTTTCTTTTTATGGCTTAGCTCGTTTATACGATAATTAATCATTAATGATGTATTTCAGACAGCACAATCAGGCCAAGCAGAACGGCTGAAAGAAATCCTGAAAGCTCATCCGCACCTTGCGAATATGGAGAATAATATATTCGATAGTGATGGTTATACTTCCTTACATTCTGCTGCTTTTCATACGGATAATGTAGAACTAATAGAGTTGTAAATCGAACATGGCGCCGACATTTCTGCTAAAATAAAAAGTGGTGAATCTGCATGGTCGGTTGCGATTAAGCAGAGTAATCATAATGTTGCAGAAATTCTTCGCGGAAAAGGAGTAGTCTTGAATGAAAATCACAGTGGATGATAAGAATGATTCAACGGTAGCTATAATCTCTGGTGAGGAGATCATAATCAATAATGTAAGGGATGCCTTAGACTTAATGATGAATGTGAAATACCAAGGATGCGATAAAATGCTTCTGAGGAAGGAACAGATTACGGATGATTTTTTCGAGCTAAAGTCTGGAGTTGCTGGTGAGATTGCACAAAAATATACAAACTATCAGATGAGAGTTGCTATCGTAGGAGAATTTACAAGCTATAACAGCAAAAGTCTGAATGATTTTATTTACGAATGCAATCAAGGCGATAAAATGTTGTTCAAAAGTACTGAAGCTGAGGCTTTAGCGGCCCTACATTTATGCAAATCGTGGAGATGATCCAGAGAGGAGTTATATCATGGATGAAAGTAAAATCACATATGAATCGATCGATGCCTATATTTCCGGGTTTTCGCTTGAGGTTCAGGAAATCCTTAATACGTTAAGAAAGGTGATAAAAGAGGCGGCACCGGAAGCAGAGGAAAAAATAAGCTATCAGATGCCTACTTTTGCATTACACGGAAATTTGGTGCATTTCGCTGCTTATCCCAAGCATATTGGATTCTATCCAACTCCAAGTGGAATTAATGCTTTTAAAGATGAATTATCAGGCTATAAAGGTGCTAAAGGTTCCGTTCAATTCCCTATTGATAAGCCTATGCCTTATGAATTAATTAGCAAGATTGTAACCTTCAGAGTCGCTGAGAATCTAAAAAAAGTTGAAGCAAAATAATGTCTCTACTGGTATGAAATAGAGAGGTCCATCTGGTCAGGGCTGGAAGTGTGCATCCATTGTTGATGTTCTTCTTGATGCTGGTGAACATTGGATCCACTTCCGAGGCACTCCTGCCTCTTTTTCCTCATTTCGGACGTCGTACAAACGCCAGTATGATATCCTGGGCATAGTCCCCGAACCCACTTCCGAACAGATTTAGTCCTCGTTTATTGAGTGCATCCTCCCGAATTTCAAAACGTACACGAATAGGTTCATTAAACGCCAGCTTTAAAGAGCTGATTGTAGTGGAAGATGAGAGAGAACCATTACAGCTGCTGCCCGATTCCGAGACACTCCATGTAGTAAGAGCTCCATATTCAGTTCCACTTCTCCAACGTTCAGGGGTCAGTTTCCCTTTGCGGTTCCCGAAATCGGAGGGACAGGTCCAAGTCCCGACTAACTGGTCATTGATGGATAAGCTGATATCACTGGCCCAATCCTCTCGAAATGAAGGGGCTTCTGAGCATACTTCTGCCGAAATGCGGATTTCGTCCAACTCGACGCCTGGAGGCAGGGGGTTGGCAAAATAGTATTCGACATAACCGGCTTCTGCGAACCATAAGAGAGAGGCATCGACTCGTTCAGGCATGTAGAATGCTCTTGGATCATCTTGGGAGCCAATGACACCACCATCTTTTCCGGCCATCCCGCAGGACGGTTGTATGGAGCAGTGGGAGAACATTCCGATGGGCATATGTATTTCCTCAGTTTGATGCAGCCCATCCCCTAGCTTTGAAGGGAGATCGAGTTGAATAGAGCGACAGGTGACCGCACAGATTTTTTCGCGATTTGCTCCTTGTGTAGATGAGATAAGATTAACCTGTTCTAACGTCTGCACATTGATAGATATCGTTGGCTGAGCTACACCTAACGTCTCAGCTAATTGACTGACACTCATAGGCTTCTCTCCAAGGGCTTCAAGAATGCGGACGCGGACGTCACCAGACAGTGCTTTAGCTACATCTAAAATTCGTGACGCGGGATAACGTATCGTTTCTTGTGAAATATCATTCATCATATTTGTTCCTTTTCGTATAGGATGGGTTGAGGTTATTGTACAATGAAGAACGAGTATTGTAAAATCATAATAAACATTGCGAAAAACATATACTGGTGCTAAAATGGGCTCAACTTCTTATTTTGAAAGGCTGTGCTCGCCATATGACAACTTCTATATTAGCTTCTGAGACACTTGCGATTCCTCGTTCTGAACACCCTCATCCAAATTGGCAACGTCATGAATGGATGAATTTGAATGGGCAATGGTCATTTAAGTTTGATCCGAACAATGAAGGTATGAAGGCGTTATGGTACTCCAATCCTGAAATCGCTTACGACTCAATGATCACTGTACCTTTTTCTTGGGTAAGTCCCTTATCCGGAATTGGCTGCGATCAACAAGGAATAGGCTGGTATCGCCGCACCGTGAATGGGCAGGCTGTTGACCAACAAACACGATTGTTTTTACGTTTTGGGGCAGTAGATTATTCATGTGATGTGTGGATAAATGGAGAACATGTAGGTTCACATCAAGGTGGATATGGTTCATTTGAATTTGATATTACACCTTACTGGGCAGCTAATTGTGAGAATAATATTGTCGTAAGAGCTGAGGATTTCGATCATGCTTATCAAGCGCGGGGCAAACAAGGATATGGAGAAATCCGTGGAATTTGGCAGCCTGTATGGCTTGAAGTACGTCCCGAAACTTATATGAAAGATGCAAAGTTTGTGACCCGTATAGATGGACAGGTGAAGGTAACTACAAGAATAATTGCGCATGAAACGGGTTCGGCAGAGTTTACGCTGCAATTCGCTGATCATTCTGTTGTTCATACAGAGAAGCTGCAGCTTATAGCAGGGGTGAACGAATGTAAGCTGTCTATCGATGTTCCCAATCCGCATTTGTGGAGTCCAGAAAATCCTTATTTATATGAAGGTGAATTGCAGCTTAGTGGATCGTTTGGTACAGATACAGTCAGCACTTATTTCGGAATTCGCGAAATTCAGACTGCCCGCTTTGAAGATCGTGATTATCGGTGGATCACCTTAAATGGTAAGCCGATATATTTGAACGGTACTCTTGATCAGTCCTATCACAAGACAGGGTTTTTCACCTATCCAACGGATGAAGACATGCGGGATGAAATTTATCTAATGAAACGTTTAGGGCTAAACATGGTGCGAATTCATATTAAGCCCGAAGAACCCCGTAAGCTGTATTGGGCGGATAAGCTTGGCATTCTTGTTATGGAAGATATGCCTTGTTTCTGGGGTAATCCGGATGACAAGGCCAGAGCCTCCTATGAGAGAGAAGCCCTTGAGGTGATTGAACGAGATTATAATCATCCATCTATTTTTTCGTGGGTTATGTTCAACGAGACCTGGGGTTTGAAGACAGATGCTCAGGAGGCTAGCCTCACAAGTGATATACAGCAGCAGAGTAGTTATCTTAAAGAGACACAGGAATGGGTGCGGGAGAAATATCGCTGGGCGAAGCAGCTTGATCCGACTAGAATTGTTGAGGATAACTCGCCGTGTAATTATGATCATGTGGAATCGGATATTAATACATGGCACTTTTACATTAATGGTTACGAGCAGCTGCAAGCCCACTTAAATGAGGTTATAGATAAAACATTCCCGGGATCGGAGTTTAACTGTATTGGCGGCAACGTACAGTCTGATGCCCCTCTAATGAACAGCGAATGCGGTAACGTGTGGGGGATAGAAGGTGGTGCAGGGGACAGTGATTTGGCATGGCATTACCGCTATATGATGAATGAATTCCGGCGGCATGATAAGCTATGTGGATTCGTATTTACTGAATTCCGTGATGTTACGAATGAGTTCAATGGTTATTACCGGCTAGACGGGAGCGATAAGGATTTTGGATATGGGGATTTTGTTCCCGGGATGACGATTGCGGATCTGCATTCCCCAGATTTTATCGTGATAGATGCTCCTCCATGCCAGACAGTAGAAGCAGGGCAGAGTGTTAAAGTACCTTTGCTAGGTTCGAGCTTCGCGGACAGCTATCACGGTCATAATTTGAAGCTGAAATGGGAACTGTGGTACGACAATTTGGGGACTCGGGTCACTGCGCAAAGTGGACATATGTCTGTGAAATGGGATAACTTTGGAAACACTATACTTCCTTCTTTGAACATTACAATGCCTGGTCAGGAGGCGGCTGCAATACTTGCTGTTTCTCTGATTAATGAGAAGGGTGAAGCGATCACGCGGAATTTCATTACTTTTGATGTAAGAGGCGGTAATAACACTGTATTGTTTAAAGGTGAAGGAGAATTTATTCAAATTCCAGTGGGAGCTTATACCGATCATAACTTTAAGCATCAATGGGATGCTATCCAAGGATCTAAGATCAATGGTGCTGGGCAAGGTCAGTATGTATACGAGGTTACACTGCCAGATGCAGCAGATAAATCAATGATTGGTGAGATCGAAATCATCTTCGAAGCAAGTGCTAAACGATTGCTGGCGCGGCATGTTGAAGGTACGAAGCTTAATGATATGGGCCTTGATCTTATGCATGGGGCAGATGCGAGGGTGGAATATAATCCGAATACGTATTATATGACGGATGAAGAGCGTCATCCTTCCCGAGTGAACGTTCTGGTGGATGGGCAGCGGATTGGTTCTTTCTATTTACCGGATGATCCGGCTGATAGCAGAGGGATTTTGTCTTGGCATTATCAGCCAATAGCGAATAAGCTGGATGAGGCTGGATCTTACGGCTACCTATGCAAGGCAAGTGTACCGGGACAGTTAGCAGCGAAGCTGGATCGCAATCGTGTTTTCCGTTTGGAGCTGCAAGCAGAGGACGGCGGGTTAGCTTTGTATGGCCGTAATGCAGGTCGTTATCCACTGGACTTGTTGATTCGTTATCGCTAAATAACCTCGATGTGCAAAAAAAAGCAATCCCAGCTAAGAAGCAGGGATTGCTTTTTTATCGGTACTGCAAGGTATTATTAAAGTTCTTTATCATTAATGCTGTTTAACCAGCTTTCAATCTCCCCAATGACCGAACTAATGCAGCCATCTTCAAAAGGTGAAGTCAGGCCCGCAAGTTCAACCAGCTTGATAAAGGATTTGCTTCCTCCAGCTTGACATAACTCTAAATAATCACTCCAAGCGGATTTAAAATCTTCATTTGAACGTTTCCAGAACTGGAAGGCACATAGCTGTGCTAGTGTATAGTCAATGTAATAGAACGGGGAGGCGAAGATATGGCCTTGCTTATGCCAAAATCCACCTTGTTCCAGATAAGCATTACCTTCATAATTGCGGTGCGGCAAATATTTTTTCTCGATTTCTCGCCATGCTTGCTTACGTTCAGCAGGGGTTGCTTCAGGATTGCTGTAAACAAAATGCTGGAATTCATCTACAGTAACTCCGTAAGGAATAAACTGAAGGCTATCTGCCAAATGATTGAAACGGTATTTGTCTGCATCCTCTTCAAAGAACAATTCCATCCATGGCCAAGCAAAAAACTCCATGCTCATGGAATGGATCTCACAGGCTTCATAAGTAGGAAAAGCATATTCAGGTACATTAATATTTCGGCTTTCATACACCTGGAAGGCATGCCCCACTTCATGGGTCAAGACATCAATATCCCCTGAGGTTCCATTGAAATTTGAGAAGATAAAAGGTGCTTGGTATTGGCTGAAGTAAGTACAATAGCCACCGCCTTGCTTACCTTTTTTACTTACTAAATCCACTAGATTGTTATCCAACATAAAAGTAAAAAATTCATCAGTTTCCGGAGAGAGCTCTTTGTACATCTTGGATCCGTTAGCTACAATCCAGTCAGGATCTCCTTTAGGAGTGGCATTGCCAGTCTTGAAGCTGAAGTTCTCGTCATAAAACTTCAAGGCATCCAGACCTAGGCGTTCAGTCTGCCGTTTCTTAAGCTGTTGGGAGACGGGTACGATATGCTCCAGAACTTGTTTCCGGAAGTTGGCTACCATGTCGGCGTTATAATCGGTACGCATCATCCGGTCATAACCTAGCTCAACAAAGTTGCTGTAACCAAGCTTTTTAGCAATGCGGTCACGGACTTTAACTAGCTCGTCATAGATTCGATCAAAGTCACTCTCATGTTCAGACATAAAATCATATCTGGCTTGTGAAGCACGTTTGCGCATATCGCGGTCCGTGGACAATTCAAATGGAGTAAGCTGAGTCAGTGTCCGTTCTTCGCCTTCGAATGGAATCTTGGCGGACGCGATAAGCTGAGCGTATTCTGTAGAGAGTTTGTTCTCCAATTGTAAATCTTCGATGATTTCTGGACTAAAAGTACGCAGAGCTACTTCTGCAAGCTGAAGCAGCTGCGTGCCCCATTCTTGTTCGAATTCGGCTCTGTATTTGGAATTGACGAGTGCTTTGTAGTAGTCCGTTATGTATTCCTGAACGATAGGGCCAATCTCGTCCATGAATTCCTGTTCAGCCTTGTAGAATTCATCTGTTGTATTGATCGAATGGCGAACGCTAACCAATGTCTGCAGGGTGTCAAACTCATTGCGAAGCTTGTTAATAGCGGTAACGGAAGCCTTTTGCACTTCTAATGGCTCGGTGTCATTGAGATCTTTAAGCAGGTTGTTAAAATCCTGTTTGAACTTCTCTACATCCGGGCGCTCATAGCGATAATCATTAAATTTCATTAACTATTCAACTTCCTTTCTATACCAGATAGTCTCTATTATATATTCTGAACAGCAATTTACGATAGACCTGTGTTAGCTGTTTTTGAATAAAAAAAGAACAAATGGACAAAAGTGTAAAAACTTGTTAGATGAAATACGGTTTGATATTATCTAAGAATATAGTAGAAATGATATTTATAGCGATTACTTAGCCTTTATTTAACCAGCATTCACTGAATACGGGTTATCTCTGTTTATATACGAAGTTTTGTATTTTTCCACTTTACATCCTTCCTCCCTCTTTTTTTGCTGTAGCCGCACAACTGTCGACAAACTTAATATATCATGATATATTATTATGTATAAGATGAAAAAATTAGAGTCAGGAGATAACGAAAGTCATGAGTGAGACAACATCATCCAAACCGATGTATGAAAAAATATTTGATGAAGTGAAGCAGCTTATCGTTAATAAATCCTACGGACAAGGGGAACGGGTTCCCTCAGAGAAAGAACTGGCTGAAGCCTATAATGTTAGTCGGATTACGAGTAAAAAAGCTCTGGAAATGCTCGCCGCGGAACAATTAATTGTGAGAAAACCGGGGAGAGGTTCATTTGTGGCAGATCCAGCAGTCGATTACATGGAATCAGCGATATCTCCGGGGACGGTCTCCGACGGAACTGTTTTCAATTCCTTTAACCATGAGGAAAAGACGATCGGTCTGGTTATTACCGACTTTGGCAACAGCTATGGCACAGGCTTAATTTATGGCATGGAGCAGGCTTCACGTGACAATGATTGTTTTCTGGTTTTAAGAAGAACGTTTGGGGTGCCGGAGAACGAAGAGAAATCTATTCAGAAGTTGCTCAGCTTAGGTGTAGATGGTCTGATCATTTTTCCGGCTCAAGGCGAATTTTTTAATGCGGAGATTCTAAAATTGGTGATAGGGCGGTTCCCGCTAGTTCTGGTAGATCGCCATTTAAAAGGAGTGGCAGCAGCATCGATCAGTACTGATAATATGCAGGCTGCACTCAAAGGTACGGAGTATTTATTTGATCTCGGGCATACTCATATCTCCTTTCTCTCTCCACCTCCAGCGGATACCACAGCTCTTGAAGAGCGGGTAGAGGGATTTATTCAAGCGCATGCGGAACGGGGAATAGCTGTAGACAAGGGATTGTGGGTCAGCGATTTGACCTCAACACTACCGGATTCCTTCAACGATGAGAATATTGAACATGACATTTCGCGGCTAATTTCTCATTTGCAAAAGAATCCAACAATAACGGCGCTTTTTGCTGTGGAATATAATATTGCGCTGCTGGCTAGAACTGCGGTCCAACGACTTGGGCTACGAATTCCAGAAGATATTTCGATCATTTGCTTTGATAGTCCGCCAACTCCACTTGGTTCGGGTTATGCATTTACCCATTTACGGCAAAATGAAGAAGAGATGGGGCGGCTTGCAGTAGAAAATGTATTGCGAATTATGAACGGGCAGAGTGTGTCCAATAAGATAATGCTGGAAGCTGAGTTAATTTCTGGTGAATCCACAAGCTCCGCTAAACAATCTATCTCTAAATAGAATTTTGGCTTATTCTCCAAATTAAACATATATTAGTTGTTATAAAAACCTATCTTTTTGGATGGGTTTTTTTATTTGTTTTAGATATGTATTTATCATTATAGATGTATTGATATATCATTATAATAAAATAAACATATTGACATACTAATCACATGACAATATACTAATCAATGAAAGCGCTTCAAATTTAAAAAGAAAAAGGGGGTATTATAACTGAAAGCAACTAGAGAAATACCCGAGTCGATGCATAAACTGGCATCTAGCGTAAAAGCACAGCTGAGTGATCGCCCGAAATTAGCCGAAATGTTCGAGAAATGTATGGCCAACACCTGGAACACAACCTTAAAACGAATGCCAAACGGAAGCACTTTTGTTATTACCGGAGATATTCCAGCGATGTGGCTACGGGATTCCGCCGCACAGGTCAGACCTTTCCTAATCCTTGCCTCCGAAGATGAAGAAATTGCAGACATGATTGAGGGACTTGTACGTAGACAATTTACTTACATCCAGCTTGATCCGTATGCTAACGCATTCAATGAAGAAGAAAGTGGGCATGGCCACCAAGAGGATCTGACGGAGATGAGCCCGGGAGTCTGGGAAAGAAAATATGAAATTGATTCGTTATGTTATCCAATACAACTGAGTTATCTGCTCTGGAAGAATTCGGGCCGTACTAGTCAGTTTAATGAGTCGTTTGTAACAGGCGTAGAAAGAATCATAACATTATGGACTACCGAACAGAACCATGAGCGCGATTCAAAATATCTTTTTCAACGGATGAACTGTCCGCCCACGGATACGTTAGCTCGAGAAGGCAAAGGGACGTTGACGGCTTATACCGGAATGACTTGGTCTGGATTTCGTCCTAGTGACGATGCCTGTGAATATGGGTATTTGGTTCCGGCCAATATGTTCGCGGTGGTTGTTTTACGATATGTGTGTGAAATTGCCCGTGAGATTTTAGGTGATCAGGAGCTGGAAAAGAAAGCTAGAAAACTATCTGACCAGCTTAATAAGGGAATAAGTGAGTATGGAATTGTAGAACATCCAGAGTTTGGAGCGGTCTATGCTTATGAAGTAGATGGTCTGGGACAGGTGAATTTTATGGATGATGCAAATGTACCTAGTCTACTCTCTATCCCTTATTTGGGTTATGTGACTGCTGATGATCCTATTTATAAAAATACCCGTGAACTTATTTTAAGTAGCACTAATCCTTATTTTTTCGCAGGAAAAGCGGCTGCTGGCATTGGAAGTCCGCATACGCCAAATCGGTATATCTGGCCCATAGCTTTAGCGATGCAGGGAATGACATCTACCCGCTTTGAGGAACAGGAAGCCTTACTTCATCTGCTGGAGAAGACGGATGCAGGAACTGGATTTATGCATGAAGGGTTTCATGTGGATAATCCTGATGAATTTACACGTCCATGGTTCTCTTGGGCAAACATGATGTTCTGTGAGCTTGTACTCATGCGCTGTGGTAAGCAGATTAAGCGCGGATGAGACCAACAAGGTTTGAATAATCGACTCTAAAGGGGATAGAGAACATGAAAAAATGGCTGGTTACCTCAATTGTTTTGGTAATGACTACTGCACTTGCTGCGGGCTGCGGTGGCAATAACGGATCTGCGGACAAAGAGACCGGAAACACAAGCAAAGCTGGGAGCAGTACCGGGAAAAAGACAGAGCTTACCTTCTGGGGAGATTGGGGCGGTGAGGGGCAGAAGCAATTCGAGACCATGGTGGATGCTTTTAATAAATCGCAGGATAAAATTCACGTAAAATATGTGCTGCAACAGGATATGATCACGAAATTCCTAACTTCTGCGACCAATGGCGGCACTCCTGATGTACTGTTTTGGGACCGTTGGAGAACTTCGCTGTATGCCCCGAAAAATGTACTGCATCCGGTGGATGAATACTTAACGCGTGACGGTATTTCCGAAGATGATTTCTACAGTGAATCCCTACGGGAGCTTTCATACGATGACAAATTATATGGGCTGCCGCTTACAGTAGATGCCCGTGCTCTTTTCTATAATAAGAAGCTGCTCGCAGAGGCAGGACTTCAGCCTCCAACAACTTGGGATGAGTTAGAGGCAGCGGCTACGAAGCTAACGAAATGGAATGGCAATAAATTGGAGACCGCAGGTTTTTCTATGGGAGATTTGGGACTTTTTAATATGTATCTCCAACAGGCTGGCGGCACCATGCTTACGGAGGATGGAAAGACCAATTTTAATAATGAGCAGGGCAAGCAGGTGCTTGAGTTCTGGGATCGCCTAATGAACAAGGACAAAGTGTATAAAGTAGGGTTCGAACTTGGACTTGGTGAAGGGCAAGATGCTTTTGTCACAGGTAAAGTGGCTATGTTGTATTCCGGTCCGTGGATGCTCAGCACCTATAACAAATATGGTAAAGACCTGGATTATGGAATCGTTCCTCCTCCAGCCGGACCAAATGGTGATAAAGGTAGTGTCATGGGTGGATTTGGGCTAGTGATTCCAGAAGGCTCCAAACATAAGGAAGAAGCATGGGAGTTCATCAAATGGTGGACAGCGAACAAAGATAACGCGTTGCTCTGGGCAAAGACGAGTCTAAACCTGCCGGGTTATAAGCCATCGATGGAAGATCCATTTTTCAAGGATGATCCAAAGTGGCAGCCGTTTCTGGAAACGTTGGAGTTCGCCAAGGTTCGTCCGAACCATCCTGGATATTCCGTGATGGAGACTGATGCTTTGGCCCCTAATTTGCAGCTTAACCAGCAAAACAAGATGAGCATTGATGAGACCTTGAGGAAATCGCAAGAAGAGGGCGACAAAATGCTGAAGGATAATGAAGTAGTGAAGTAGTGAAATAATAAGTAAGACATTTGAAGTGAAGGGAGGTTTCGCCTCCCTTTTGCTTAGGAGGGGGTAGCTGAATGGCTTCCATCAGAAAGCTAGAGAAACATCAGGCGCGGACGGCTTATCTGTTTATTACACCCACGGTATTGCTGTTTACAGTATTCACAGTCATCCCTGTGGTAATGGCGCTATATTTAAGCTTTACCAACTACGATGTACTTAGTAGAAACGATTGGATCGGTTTTGATAACTATCGCCGTTTGATAGAGGACAGTTTGTTATGGAAAACATTCCGAAATGTATTTCTGTATTCCATCATTTTCGTTCCATTTAATATTCTGATTTCGCTTCTCCTCGGGATTCTGCTTAGTCGATCCTGGCGTGGGGTAAAGTTGTTCCGCACATTGAATTATCTGCCTACCCTTACATCCGCCGTTGCTGCTGCTACCGTTTGGATCTGGCTTTTGCATCCTGAATTTGGTTTGGTTAACGGATTGTTGTCTTATGTTGGGATTACGGGTCCAGCTTGGTTATCCGAGACCCGAACGGCGATGTTGTCCATTATTATGCTTACCCTCTGGCAATCGGTAGGTTCTAATATGATTATCTACTTGGCAGGTCTGCAAGGCGTGCCTGACTATTTGTATGAATCTGCACGGTTGGACGGTGCTAATAAGCTGGCTTGTTTCCGGTTTATTACTTGGCCGCAGCTGCGACCAACAACCTTTCTTGTCAGTACGATGTCAATCATTGGTGCGTTGCAGTTGTTCGACCAAGCTTTTGTGCTGACGCAGGGTGGTCCGGCGAATATGACAAAGACCCCAGTTTATCTGATCTATCAGCAGGGCTTTAATCAATTGCAAATGGGGTATGCGTCTGCACAAGCATTTGTGCTTGCTGTGGCGATTCTCATTTTCTCACTAATAAACATGCGGATCACAAAGGCGGAGGAGTCCATTGTATAAGCCGGGCTTGCCATGCAGAAGGGGGATAGAGGTATGGATACTAGCGGAAGTTCGTTATTAAAAAGAAGCTTAAGCAAATCTATCTATTATATAGTGTGCATAGTTATTGCTATCGTAATGTTTCTACCTTTTTATTGGAGTGTTCTTACATCCTTGAAGCCTGACGAAGAGATCTTCGCCATACCCATCCGGTGGTTTCCTTCACATTTGACCTTAGAACACTATCGTAAGGCATTTACTACGGTTCCGTTTGCGCTCTATTTCTGGAATTCGCTTGTACTTGCAGTAGCGGGTGTATTGGCGAATCTGTTCTTTGGTTCTATCAGTGGTTATGCGTTCGCAAAATTGAATTTTAAGCTCAATAAGCCGATATTCCGCGTGCTGCTTGCGGCGATGATGATACCAGGCATTGTGACGATGATCCCCACGGTTTATGTCATGCGCCATATTCCTCTTTTTGGAGGAAATGATATTTTTGGTAGCGGGGGTAACGGGCTGATGAACTCATTCTGGGGGATTATTCTTCCAGGCGCTTCTGGAACCTTTGCTGTGTTCTTCATGCGGCAATTCTTTCTCACCTTGCCTAGTGACATGATGGAAATGGCCCGGATCGAAGGCTGTGGAGAGTTTAAAATATTTTGGCGGATATATTTGCCGTTGACTAAACCAGCGCTGGCTACTTTAAGTATCTTTACCTTCCAAGCGGGCTGGAACAGTTTCTTATGGCCAATGATTGTGCTGAATGATCCCGACAAAGCAACGATTCAAATGGGACTTCAAGCTTTTTCCTATAATTTTCAAACAGACTACGGTCCAATGATGGCTGGAGCGCTAGTAGCAATCTTGCCGATATTGGTGTTGTTTTTAGCGCTTCAGCGTTATTTTGTACAAGGGATAGCCTTCAGTGGTATTAAGGGCTAATGCAATAAAAATCGAACCAGGGAGAGAGTCTATATGAACCAATTGGAGATAGGGATTTGGGAGGAACGGGCGAATCAAGCACAAGCTGCATTGGATTCATTCTTCTGGAATGAAGCGATCAAAATGTACAATATAGAAACACCTTGTCCAAATGGAGAATGCAACACGATTTTTCATTATTGGTGGATGGCCCATGCTGTGGATGTATTGGTAGATGGACTACAGCGGACTGGAGAGAACTGGTATGCCAAAAGGCTTTCCGCATTTCATGAAGGTCTGCTACAACGAAATGGTGGTATGTGGCCAAATGAGTTGTATGATGATATGGAATGGATGGCTCTCGCGTGGCTTCGTGCTTATCAAGCAACAGGAGTGGAAGGTTATAAAGATACAGCCCTTCTTTTATGGAACGACATTCAGACAGGTTGGAACGAGCATATGGGCGGTGGGATTGCTTGGCAGAAATCACAGTTGGATTATAAAAATACACCAGCCAACGCACCGGCAGCTATACTTGCGGCACGCTTGTATCAAGCTTTTGGTGAAGCTGGCAATCTTGAATGGGCGTTAAAAATATACAGATGGCAAAAAGAGCATCTAGTAGATCCGGCAACGGGTTTTGTATGGGATGGCATGAATCGCACTGGCGATGGAAAGATCGATAAAGATTGGAAATACTCCTACAACCAAGGTGTTTTCATTGGCGCAGCAGTTGAACTGTACCGTATCACTAAAGAGCAGGAATATTTAGAGGATGCTCGTCTAACCTTTGCTGCCGCAGCCCATGAACTTGCTGACTCTGAGGGAGGTGTGCTGCCAGATGAAGGAAATGGTGATGCGGGACTGTTTAAAGGAATCCTGATTCGCTATACAGCTGAATGGGTCAAAGCTGATTCCGCAGCAGTTAAAGCTGTAGATTTCCTGCGAGCGAATGCAGAATGTCTCTGGGAACAAGGAAAGTCAGAGGATAAAGTGTTGTTTGGCACAGATTGGACTTCGACTTCCGCTGGTGTGATTCAGCTCAGCTCCCAGCTTAGTTCGATCAAGCTGCTTGAGAAGATGGCTGAATTAACTAAAGAACAGGGTTGAGGTGAGTTCTTAATGACACAAGCAAAGGAAGCCATAGAAGCAGTCAGTTGGCAGGAAAAGTCCGAGTGGTTCCAACAATGTCTACTACGTAATTATTATAATGCTGAGACGGGGATCATGAACCAATGGTATCCCAGAGCGTACAACGTTGCGGGGGAAAACTTTTATTATTGGTGGCAGGCTCATGTCATTGATATTTTAGTAGATGGTTATGAGCGTAGTGGAGATCCTGTGTATTCCTTGAAAATTAAGGAGCTAAGTCAGAGTCTGCAAGCTTATAACGGGGGGACTTTCAGGCATAATTACTATGATGATATGGAATGGACAGCATTGGCGTTGCTGCGTGCTTATCGGGTTACAGGACATGAAGCCTATTTAAGTGCTGTGCTTGATCTATGGGAGGATATTAAGACGGCTTGGAATGAACAGTTGGGTGGAGGTATGGCGTGGAAGAAGGATCAGCTAGATTATAAAAACACACCTGCCAATGCACCTGCCGTCATCCTTGCAGCCCGGTTATATGAACTTTTTCATAAGCAAGAGGATCTGGAGTGGGCGCTCCGTATCTATGAATGGAACAAGACATATTTGATGGATTCTACGACTGGTTTTGTGTGGGATGGGATGAATAGACTTGGGGATGGCCAGATCGATTACGACTGGGAGTTTACTTACTGTCAGGGAGTGTTTCTAGGCGCTGGCTTAGAGCTTTACAAGAATACGGGTGATGTTCATTACTTAGAAGATGCGAATCGAACGGCTAATACATGTATTGATCGGTTATGCGATCCAATTAATCTGATGTTGCCTGATGAAGGCGTTGATGATACTGGATTGTTCAAGGGCATTCTGATTCGTTATTTGGTTCAGCTCTGTAAAATATCTCCTGTAAATATCCGTATTCGTGAGGTTATATTGGCCAATGCAATGCACTTGTGGGAAAAAGGTCTGGATAAACAACTGGGTCTATGCAGTTCATCGTGGGAAGTGAAACCGGAGCTTCCGGTTCAGCTGAGTATTCAGCTCAGCGGCTTGATGCTGCTGGAGGGTGCTGCGGCACTGGTGAACGAATAGCCTGAAATATATAAAGACACCTCAAGAGAGGTGTCTTTTTGTTGTTTAAATTAACTATCTGCAATTAGAAAATCCGATGTTTCCAGCCATTTAATTTAGCGATAGCTTCAATATAATAGTAGTCTCCATAGATCAGGGATACATCAATGAAGGAATTGCCACTGCCAGTTCCGTGCAATAAAATCGCTTCATGCTCTGGTTGCTCCCAGGTTGCGTAATTTTCGGTCAGTGAGCGCAGAATTCGTTCCGCTGCATTTGCATATAGACTTTTTTCGCCTAAGGGTACGATATCTGCAAGCTCTAATAATCCTGAAGCGGCTATAGAGGCTGCGGAGCTATCTCGGAACATCCGGGTATCATCCTCTAGGCGGAAATCCCAATAAGGGACTTGATCCTCAGGCAAAGCAGAGATAAAATAATGTGCGATCCGCTTAGCGGTGTTCAGGAAACGTTCATCTCCAGTGTAGCGATAAGTATTGATAAAGCCGTACAATCCCCAAGCTGTTCCTCGGCTCCAAGAGGATTCAGCCGAGTAGCCTTGACCGCCAAAATTCTCAAGATAAGCACCTGTCTCTGCGTCAAAAGAAATAATATGTTTGGTGGATCCATCCTCACGTATGCCATATTGCATTGTCGTTTCGGCGTGGCTAATTGCAATATGCTTATAGCGGGGATCACCTGTCACTTTGCTGGCCCAAAACAGCAGGGAGATATTTAACATACAGTCGATAATTACCCAGCCGTATTTATCTTCATTCCATGCGCGGATGAATTTGCCTACAGGATTATAGCGGGCAGCGAGGAAATTCGCTGCTTCAATCCCTCTGCGCAGGGCATCTTCGTCACCTGTAATTGTATGTTTGATTACAGCTGTCGGAAGGAATTGGAATCCCACATCGTGATGCATCTCAACCGTTGGTTTAACAAACCATTCCTCCAAGGTACCGTCCCAATGCCAAGCAGCCTCCTTGTAAAGATCTTTTCCGGTCATATCATGCATGATCCAGAGGAGTCCAGGCCAGAAACCTGTGGTCCACCAGTCTGAACCGATATCATCAAATTTGCCATCTTTTCCGGCGAAATGCGGGCACTTATCACCGATTTGCTCTATCATACGTTCTACTTTTGTATCGAGTCTCCCCATGATCTCCTGCCAATAAAGGTTTTTCATTATTACTGCCTCCAGTGAAATTAGGATGTTATGAGTATAGCTTTCTAAAGCTCAGGAAAGTTGTGTTTTGATATAAGGAAATGTTTGATTATTGTCATGTTGAAGTTGGCTTATAATCTAAAACTGACAAAATACAAACATTTCTGCATAACACATTAAAACTTTATCGGTGTTGGAAACGATACAATCGAAATGAACAGGAGGATGGTAAAGTGGATGATTTACAAGTATATAAAGCATCTAAAGATATCCCGGGACGTGAGGATTATAAGGTTAGAGTACGGCAGCCTGAAGGAGAATGGCATAGCTTGTTTATTTACGAGGTTAAGGTAGATATGCATGAGGTGCGTCTTGCATCCATGGCTTATTTTGATCTGGAAGGTACAGTAGAAGTTGAAGTCACCTGTCTTTATACGGAGATTGATTGTGTGAACATTGCTCCGGCTTCGCGAGGGATCTCTTACGAATATCATGGAAATACCATTTTGTTTAAGCTAACAGGTCCGCAAAAGTTATCGATTGAGATCAACGGTGATATTTTTCGAAATCTGCATTTATTTGCTAACCCTAAGGAGAAGGATGCCCCTCAACCAGAGGATGCTAATGTTCTAGTAGTCCAACCGGGTATACACCGGAAACCTGATCTTTTACGGCTGCTGGATAATGCCGCTGCTGATCCTCGTGAAAAAAGGAAGGTGCTTTATTTCGCTCCAGGCACACATTATATAGAAGAAACAGTATTGCCGGTCCCTTCGGAAACCACGGTGTATCTTGCCGGAGGTTCAGTGCTTGTAGGTTCCTTGGTATGCGAGGGAGTTCATGATGTATCCATTCGTGGTCGCGGTATAATTTATCTTGCGGATTTTCATCGATTCTCGGCCTTTCGAGGGATACGAATTATTTTTTCGCGATCCATAAATGTGGAAGGTATTACCGTGATTGATCCGCCACATTACAGCATTTTCATCGGGCAGTCTGAGCAGATTGTGATTGATAATTTCAAATCGTTTAGCACTCGGGGGTGGTCTGATGGCATTGATATTATGTCTAGTTCCGAGGTTAGAATCCGGGATGTTTTTATGCGTAATTCGGATGATTGTATTGCTATTTACGGCTCGAGATGGGATTTTTATGGAGATACCCGCAATATTAGCGTTCGTGATTCCATTTTGTGGGCAGATGTCGCTCATCCATTAATGATTGGTACACATGGGGACCATGAACGGAACGGGGACACCATTGAGTCTATTGTTTTTGCAAATATTGATATCTTGAATCATCACGAACCGCAAGAGAACTATTGGGGTGCACTGGCGATTAATGCCGGGGATCGAAATAGGGTATGTAATGTTCTATATGAAAATATACGTGTAGAGCGTATTGAGCGGGGGCAGCTAATTGATGTGCGGGTGGTCTATAACAAGGACTACAATCCAGAGCCGGGGACAAGCATCCGGAACATTACATTTCGCGACATCAGCTATAGCGGGACGGCCAACCCTTCACGAATTTATGGATATGACGAAGAGAGAGCTGTTGAAAATGTGACCTTTGTCAATTTAAGGATCAATGGTGAACTGGTGGACGCCCCCCGCCCAGAGCTGATAGATATTAATCATTTTGCTAAAAATATACTCTTCGTTACTGAAAAAAATACGGTTGTGTAGATTGGATCTAATTACTTTTTCTATATTTTAATGGCGTCGTCCCTAGGACTCTTTTGAACAGTTGATTGAAATATGAGGCATTTGGAAAACCAACAGTGATTCCGATTTGCTCCACAGGCAGGTCTGTCGTTCCTAACAAGCGGCAGGCCTGTTTGATCCGGCGGGCAGTCAGATAATCAACAAGCCTTCCTCCGGTTTCCTGATGAAAGATTCTGGAGATATAGGATTTGGACAAGTGAATCTCCTCAGCTAACTGATCCAGATTAACCTCCTCATGATAATGCTCTTCGATAAAACTCATGATTTTCTCAGAATAGCGCAAGGTTCGCCGTTCTCCTGATTGGAATACATGCTGATCTTCAGTTCCTATATTGCTCAATAATTGAAGAATTAACAGTGAAATGTCTTCGGTATCCTCAGTCAGACTGACTTTTTTATTGTGATTATATTGCTCCAGAATCCACTCCACAGACTCAACGTGAGCCTTAAGATCAAAGGCACAATGTGTATTTTTCCCTTGCCAAAGCGCTGTGAATAAAGCCTTCCTTTTCGTAAAACCCTCCAGCAGGTGTTCAGCAACATGTGGATCAATGTAGAAGATAGTTCGTTCAAAAGGACATTCGGGAGAAACCTCAGAATAGATCCGGTGCAGCTGATAGGGCTGGAAAAAGAATAACATTCCCCTGCGGATATCGTACATCTGCAGATTCACAACAACGTTTCCCTGTCCGCCATACACGAACATGACTTCACAGCATTGATGCCAGTGATAATAACCTTTGTAATAGTCGTCGGTATATATTTTATAATCCCAAATCAAGGTCTTATGTTCTTCAAAAACAACAGGTTCGAACAGCTGCTTCATAGGCCCTCCAAGATGACAAAATACAAACATTTTCTTATATCTCATTATAACTTTAATCGTTATGAAAGCGATACAATAAATACGTTAAACTATGAAAAATCCGGTAGTGGAGGGTAACATTATGACGCAAAAAATTGTTAATCCGGTGTTGGCAGGTTTTCATCCAGATCCGTCTTTTATTAGAGTAGGGGATGATTATTATATCGCAACCTCTACTTTTGAATGGTTTCCAGGTGTAGAAATTCATCATTCCAAGGATCTGGTTCATTGGCATTCCATTTCACGTGTTCTGACAGAAGCCTCACAAGTAGATCTGCGTGGTAACGTAAGCTCTGGTTCCATTTGGGCACCCGCGCTTTCTTATGACCAAGGCGTATTTTATCTGCTATTTACAGATGTGAAATCTCGCAAAAGTGTATATAAAGATCTGCATAATTATTTAATTACAGCGACGGATATCATGGGCCCGTGGAGTGAGCCGGTTAGACTTAATGGCAGCGGATTTGATCCATTTTTATTCCATGATCTGGATGGGACCAAATGGCTGCTTAATATGCGTTGGGATTTCCGTAAAAATCACAATAACTTCTCTGGCATCATTATGCAGCAATATGACCCGGAGACTGGCAAATTAACGGGACCTATCCATGAAATTTATAAAGGGACACCTATCGGAGTGACCGAAGGTCCGCAATTGTACCAGAAGGATGGGTACTATTATTTGCTGACAGCAGAAGGGGGCACCGGCATCAACCATATGGTCACCTTAGCTAGAAGCCGAAGCCTCACAGGTCCTTATGAGACTGATCCGGATTTCCCGATTATGACCACGGCACATGATCTGACCTACCCGTTTCAGCAAGCAGGGCATGGATCGCTCGTAGAGACTCAGAATGGGGACTGGTACATGGCGCATTTATGCACACGCCCGATTCCGGGAACGTCAACGATGAATCCGTTAGGCCGGGAAACTGCGATTCAACGTTGTGAATGGACAGAGGATGGCTGGTTGCGATTGGCCCACGGAGGGAAGCTGCCTGCATTGGAGACCGTGGCTCCTGAACTGCCGATATTCACTTTTGAGGAGCTGCCAAACAGAGATGAATTTGATGGAGAGGTTCTTGGATTTCCATACCAAAGCTTGCGTGTGCCTTTTGATGAATCTTGGGTTAGCTTGAAGGAACGTCCGGGTTTTCTTCGTCTGCGCGGCAGAGAGTCATTAGCTTCACTGCATGATCAGAGTTTAATTGCCCGGCCGATTCAACATTTTGAATGCTCAGCTACAACCTGTCTGGAATTCGAGCCGAATAGCTTCCTGCAAATGGCTGGGTTAGTCCTCTATTATGATGACAGTGATTACTATTATTTGCGTGTTACCGCAGATGAGATTCGTGGAACTAGTTTGGGAGTTGTGCTGTGTAGAGGTGGCAAATACGATGAGATTTCCTCTATGCAGCTATCTGTGAAAGATTGGGATCGTTATTACCTGAAGGCGGATATCCATGGACGTGATCTGTTGTTTTATGCTTCATCAGACGGGGTGAATTGGACAGCTGTCTGTACTCCCTTAGATTTTGGTACGCTTTCGGATGAATATGGCGGCAAGCTTGGCTTTACCGGTTCCTATGTCGGGGTATGTGCTCAGGATTTGGATCAGCAAGCGAAGCCGGCTTATTTTGACTATTTTGAATATAAAGCTTTATAGGTGTTCGGAAAAACCATAACATTCTTCATAGTCTATTTTAGGATAAAATGTTAATTTTTACTTATCTTACATAGAAAGGGATGTTTATGATTTTGAAAAAGACTTATAAAGTCGCAATAACCTGCACGCTCTTACTGAATCTGGCCCTGTCCTCTGCTGCAATGGCCGCACCCATCGACGTCGACGTGAGTAATTTGAAAGAAGTCCAAACTTCTGGACCGGAAAAGGTTTGGGTTGGAGAATGGAAGGGCGACGATACGATTATTGTGGACACACAAGGAAATGTTACTACAGTTGGAGAACTCAAAGAGTCATCAAGCTTTGTACCCCCGGCAGATGACAATCTTATTAATAATGAATTGTTAGCACCGGAGCTAATAACACCTACTTTTGAACCTGATGCTCCGCAAGCAACTCTAGCTTCCGCTTATGGTCATGCGTGGCCGTATACAGCCGAAAATAGTTATGGGATTAACTGTTATGGTTATGCCTTAAGATTTCCAGGGGCAATCAACCCTGGTGATGGAGACGGGGTCTCAAATGTCAGAGATCCTGCCTATTTTACTAACGTGTATTATACTGCTGGTCTTGTGGTTCAAGATGGCAATACGAATCCTTTATACTTTAAACCGGGTTGGCGGATACTTCCGGGCCGAACTGCAGCGATTAATTCCGATGAACATCGAATTGCACTAAGAGTGGGATGGATCGACTCAAATGGTAATGGTAAAGTCGATATTCCTGAGGATAACGTTGATTACCACTTCATGCTTCAAAATAGCTCAGGTCTATGGTCAGAGAAACATGGACATCAAGCGTCTCAAAATACGGGAATTTCAGATCCTAGCAATTTCGTCTGGAGCAATGGCTCTCTTTATGGTTTTTACAATAGCGTAACCGTTTATATTGCTGCAAAAGTATTTTAGAATTTCATAAAACATTACGTATGGAATAGCGGTAGTCTTTTTTTTGAAGATTATGGCTATTCTTTTTTAGCGTCGAATTGTTTATGAGATGTTGTATACACTTTTGAGTTTTAATGTGATACAATTAAATTGTACACAAATTAAAATAAGGTGGTTATTTTGATGGTATGGGTAGCTAATATTATGGTCGGTGTTGTTGCGTTAATACATATCTATATTGTTTATTTAGAAATGTTTGCTTGGTCAAAGCCAAAAGGGCTTCGAGTCTTTGGAATGACACAGGAAGTTGCGGATGCTTCTAAAACACTGGCAGCGAACCAAGGGTTATACAATGGATTCTTGGCGGCAGGTTTAATTTGGGGATTGGTTCATCCGAATGTAAATTTCGGCCATCAAATTGAAATCTTCTTCTTATCAACTGTTATAGTGGCAGCGTTATATGGAGGACTGACGGTGAAAAAGTCTATTTTATTTATGCAAGGACTGCCAGCTTTAATTGCATTAATCCTCGTGGTTTCGATTTAAGATAACATAGAAGTAATCGATTAGGTTTCTATCTCGCGTACTTGCGTGGTGGAAGCCTTTTTTGCGTAAGATCAAGAAATTATTGGGTAATGAAATGCGCTGGATTAAAAACAGGAATTATGGATGGTGTACTAAGAAACAACAGAGAAGTGGTTGATTAATGTGTTTTAGGTACAGGTGTGGTCCTTAGATAAGATGTAAGGGACTTTAACAAACCTATTGCATGCTTGTGTGGGCTGAAAGAGTAGACGAAATGGCGTTTAATCTGAAAGTTCTAGACTTTAAAAGCAAATTCTCATCATAAAAAAAGAGCTGCTACCTAGCAGGGAACACCTGTCAGGGACACAGCTCTTTTTATGTGCTGGTTTAAATGAGGATCTTATTTAATAGAGGCTGCATAAATCGCTTCTACAGATTTGGAGAGGAGCGCGTTAAACTCTTCTTCTGACTGCCCAGCGCTTAGTCCCTGTGATAACGCACGTGAGAAGCTGGCGATCAGTCCTTGATTATGGGCGAGCTTATCGTTGGCCTCCGCTTGTGTGTAACCGCCGGACAAAGCGACAATTCGCAAAACATGAGGATCATCCACTAATTCGCGGTAGAAATTATTCTCCGTTGGGATGGAGAGCTTAAGCATGACCTTCACGTCTTTGCCCAGCGCAGACAATTGGGCCGATAGTTCTTCTTTTAGCAGCTTCTCTGAAGCCGTTTTATCAGCACTGTGGATATCAACTTCCGGTTCGATAATAGGTACGAGTCCCGCTGCTAAAATCTGCTTACCGATTTCAAACTGCTGTTCAACCACCTTTTTGATACCGGAAGGATTAGCCTCTTTAATCACCGAGCGCATTTTTGTACCAAAGATGTTACGTTCGTTGGCCCGCTTCAGAAGATCACTCAAGCCGGGAATAGGCTTCATTAGTTGTACTCCGTCTTCAGGGTCGGCAAGACCTTTATCGATTTTCAGGAAAGGCACAATCCCTTTTTTCTCCCATAGAAAATCGGCAGTATATTGCCCGTCTATGGGACGATCCATTGTGTTCTCAAATAAGATTGCACCCAGTATATGCTTAGAATCAAATGCAGGGCTCTTTATAATGCGCGTTCTCATCTCGTGAACCAACCCATACATTTGATCTTCATTAGAGTAACTGTCCTCTGCAACACCATATTGCAGCAGCGCTTTTGGTGTACTGCCACCACTTTGATCCAAGGCAGCTATAAATCCCTGTCCCGTCCGAATTTGTTCCCATTGCTCCATATTCATGAAAATTCTCCTTCCTTTCGTGAACTGAATGAAAAATCTTATGTTCATTAACTATAACACTTAATGTACCGGCTCTAAACAAATGGCATTGTAACTTGGTAGGTAACTAGTCCAATGTGAGGTGGTTTGAATCTGCGATATAAGGACTTCCGGATCTGATTGATCCATGGGGATGACGAGATATCTACGTGTAGGTCTCCTGAGTCCGATCCCTAGATGGTGAAGACTTGCAATCTTAGCATACGAGAACGAATCGACGTTTGAGGTCACTTTTTGGTCGAGTAGCTGCATCTGAGTCCAATAGCATGGCGAAATGGGCTAAATCTGCGAAATAGCGTCTCCTGAGTCCGGACTATCGATGGCGAGGACTTGCAGCCTCCGTATACGAGAACGAATCGACGTATAATGTCATCTGAGTCCAAACCCATAGTTAGTGAAGACATGCAGCCTCAACTGACGAGTACGAATCGACGTTTGAGGTCACCTGAGTCCGGACTAGCCAAGATTGATGATACTACAGCATCGTTCGGACTGTATTGCAGCTATTTAGATTTTTTGGAGTATTATTCAGAAGTATCGGACTGCATAGCTCTTATTTCCAAGTATTTGCTCCAAAGAGGGGTGGATTTGGTTCAATAGCTGCATCTGGGTCCGATAGCATGGCGAAATGGGCTAAATCTGCGAAATAACGTCTCCTGAGTCCGAACCATCGATGGCAAGAACATGTAGCCTCCGCAGACGAGTAAGTATCGACGTATAATGTCACCTGAGTCCGGACTAGCCAAGATTGACGATACTACATCATCGTTCGGACTGTATTGCAGCTATTTAGAGTTTTTGGAGCATTATTCAGAAGTATCGGACCGCATAGCTCTTATTGCCAAGTTTTTGCTCCAAAGAGGAGTGAATTTGGTTTAATACCTGCATCTGAGTCCGATAGCATGGCGAAATGGGCTAAATCTGCGAAATAACGTCTCCTGAGTCCGAACCCATAGTTAGTGTGGACATCCAATCTCGTCAGACGAGTGTGAAGTTACGTGTAAGGTCTCTTCAGTCCGGACTATCGATGGCGAGGACTTGCAGCCTCCGCAGACGAGTAAGTATCGACGTATAATGTCACCTGAGTCCGGACTAGCCAAGTTTGAAGATACTACATCATCGTTCGGACTGTATTGCAGCTATTTGGTGTTTTTGGAGTATTATTCAGAAGTATCGGACCGCATAGCTCTTATAGCCAAGTTTTTGCTCCAGAAAAGAGCGAATTAGGTTTAATAGCTGCATCTGGGTCCGATAGCATGGCGAAATGGGCTAAATCTGCGAAATAGCATCTCCTGAGTCCGGACCATCGATGGCAAGAACATGTAGCCTCCGCAGACGAGTAATTATCGACGTATAATGTCACCTGAGTCTGGACTAGCCAAGATTGACGATAATACATCATCGTTCGGACTGTATTGCAGCAATTTGGTGTTTTTGGAGCATTATTCAGAAGTATCGGACCGCACAGCTCTTATTGCCAAGTTTTTGCTCCAAAGAGGAGTATATTTGGTCGAATAGTTGCATCTGAGTCCGTTAGCAGGGCGAAATGACCAAAATCTGTGAAATAGCGTCTCCTGAGTCCGGACCATACATGGTGTGGACATAAAGCCTCGGCAGACGAGTAAGTATCGAAGTAGAATGTCACCTGAGTCCGAACCCATAGTTAGTGTGGACATAAGGTCACGGCAGACGAGTACGAATCGACGTTTGAGGGCACCTGAGTCCGTTTCCTCCATGGTGTGGACATAAAACCACCGCAGATGAGTAAGAATCGACGTCTAAGGTCTCCAAGGTCTGATCTCGCCGCAGCCGGAGATGCGGGTAAACATAAATGTTACTCCAATCTGGATCTAAAGACGCTCTATGCGAACTTTTAAGTGATCCCCCAAAGCGCACACTTAGCAAACTACACTCACAGGGTACTCTTAGCAAACTTCAGGACATTCCCAATGGTACACCTAGCAAACTCAAGACATTCACAGGGTACACCTAGCAAACTTCAGGACAATCCCAATGGTTCACCTAGCAAACTCAAGACATTCACAGGGTACTCTTAGCAACCTTCAACCTATCCCCAATGGTACTCTTTGCAAACGTCATCTCATCCCCAATCGTTCTCTTCACAGACTCCAGTCACTCCAATGTGCTTAGCAAAAATTCCTTCGAAGTATTCTCAAGTAATATTCCTCGAAGCAGTCACTTTTTATGCTTAATTCCCAAACTTGGTATCAAAACGCATAGTCTTCTTCGAGGCGCGCGAGACCAAACCACTCTATTACTTAAAGTTAGTTTGAAACACAGGGGAAGGATGAGCTTATTTAAGCGACTGGGAATTTTGTTTATGTTGTAAACAGCTTTGGATCAAGAATTTTAAATCAGAGTGTGTAAATTCAGAACGCCAAAAGCCATGCTGGGAGCGGGTTGTTATCTTATTTTCGGATTATTTCCTAGTAAATTAATACGAATAATCCAATAAGATAATTGGTGTGACATTAATCATAATTACCAATTCGAAGCTTTGTGAAAATAATAACTTTTCGTAAATGTCGAAATGAGGTTGACGAATAAAAATATCAGTCGTATGATTGATTCTACTGAGTATGCTAGTAATTAAAAGTAAGTTAATAAATAATATATAATAGCGGGAGGAATGAAAGTGGAATCATCAACATTTGTGCTTTTTGGCGCTACAGGAGATTTAGCAAAACGTAAAATCTATCCTGCACTATATAACCTCTTTTTAGATGGTCAAATTTCAGGTCCTCTCTCAGTGATTGGATTAGGAAGAAGAGAAGTTTCAACTGAAGCTTTCCGTAAGCAAGTCCTGCAATCTTTGCAGACATTTTCTAGACAGCCGGCAGTTGAATCTCCACAGTTGCAGGTTTTCTTGGAAGCTTTTGAATATAGCGTTCTAGATGTAGGTAACACAGAAGATTATTTGAAGCTACTGGAGCATGTTAAACGTCGTGAGCAATTTTTTAACATTCCGGAGAATCGGATGTTCTATCTATCGGTGGGTCCTGAGTTTTTCAAGGAAATTGCCGCCAATATTCACTCCAGTGGTCTGGGATCTACGAAGGGCTGGAAGCGTCTGATTATTGAGAAGCCTTTTGGTACAGACTTGCAAACAGCAAGAGAGTTAAATGACAGCTTGAATGCCGTATTTACTGAAGAGGAGATTTTCCGAATTGACCACTTCTTGGGTAAACCGATGGTTCAGAATCTGGAAGTTCTAAAATATTCAAATCCTGTGCTTAGAGCACTGTGGAAAAATCGGTATATCGCAAATGTGCAAATTACGGCGAGTGAGATTGTTGGCGTTGAAGAACGGGCAGGCTATTATGATAAAGCTGGAGCACTTCGTGATATGTTCCAGAACCATATGCTTCAATTGCTCATGATGATGGCGATGCAGCTTCCAAAAGGCAGTACACCTGAAGAGATCCGTGGGAAGAAAAGATATGTCATGGAGCGCCTCATTCCGCTAAGTAAAGACGAAGTTAATCAATATGTTGTCCGCGGACAATATGCTGAAGGTGAAATTAAAGGTAAATCTGTTGCAGGCTACTTGGATGAACCCGGAATTAGCCAATCCTCACAAAATGAGACGTTTATTGCAGCGCGTTTGTTTATAGATGATCCATTGTGGAATGAAGTTCCGTTCTATATCCGTACCGGCAAGAGAATGAAAGAGAAATCAACAAGAATCGTTATAGAATTTAAAGAACCGTTTAATGATAACAATAACAAAAATAAAGGGAATGACGTTCCAAATCTGCTCATCATCGAGATCGGTCCAAATGAAGCCATTACGCTTCAGTTGAATACGAAGGATCAGCTGCAAAAAGGGAAACTTGAACCTGTCCTCGCTACTTATGAAGCCGGAACTTCAGACGTACCAGAAGCTTACGAAAATCTGATCTTTGATGCGCTTCGTGGTGACGCCACTTTCTTTGCTCACTGGAAAGAAGTCGAGCTGTCATGGCAATGGGTTACACCAATCCAGGAAGCTATGGAAGAGGGGCTAATGCCACTTCATACCTATGCTTCAGGTTCTTATGGTCCAGATGCGGCTATGGAGCTTTTGGGTGAAGACCGCTGGTGGTTTGATGATACAGATCAGGAGTCAGATCTTCTCGACGCTCAAGCAGAAGTTGCAGCAGCGCAGGAATCTATACGGCCAGGGGCTTAAGCCCCTGCCTGTTTTTTTTGCCAATTTAGCTAAAATACATCACAAGAATCTATAAATCGGAGGGAATTTACATGAAAGTAGGATTAGTTGGGTTAGGAAAAATGGGTTTTAATTTGGGTCAAAATTTGCTGGATCATGGACATGAGGTTGTTGCTTTTGATTTGAATGCACCTGCTGTAGAAGAAATGAAAGCTAAAGGCGCTAGTGGAGCAGTAACGCTTCCAGAATTGGTACAGCAATTGGAAACACCAAGAATCATTTGGATCATGGTTCCGCATCAGGTCGTTGATTCTGTAATCGCTGAACTTACTCCACAGTTGTCTAAAGGTGATATCGTTATTGAAGCAGGAAACTCGCATTATAAGGAATCGATTCGTCGGTATGAGGAATTGAAGGAGCACGGAATTCACTTTATGGATGCAGGTACCTCTGGCGGTATGGAAGGGGCGCGTAATGGCGCTTGTTACATGGTTGGCGGAGATCCCGAAGCTTGGGAAGTTGTGGAGCCTATTTTCCGTGATACAGCTGTAGAAAGCGGCTTTTTATATGCTGGTAAAGCAGGTAGCGGCCATTTTCTAAAAATGGTGCATAACGGTATCGAATACGGCATGATGGCTGCTATCGGTGAAGGTTTTGAGGTTCTGGAAAAGAGTGAATTTGACTACAACTTTGAGGAAGTAGCTCGGGTGTGGAATCACGGCTCTGTAATCCGTTCGTGGCTGATGGAACTTGTGGAACGCGCCTTCTCGAAGGACGCTAAACTAGATGAGATTAAGGGCATTATGCATTCGTCTGGTGAAGGCAGATGGACGCTTGAAACCGCCTTTGATTTACAAGCGGCGACTCCGGTCATCGCAATGGCGTTATTGATGCGTTACCGTTCCCTTGAGACCGACACATTCACTGGAAAAGTAGTTGCTGCACTGCGGAACGAGTTCGGCGGACACGCTGTGGAAACTAAATAAGATTGGCCGACTCTGAATTGAGTGTTTACAAGCTCGAATTTCCCGCAATTTATGTTGCGGAGAAATTTGGGCTTTTTATTTTAAGGGGAATAGATAATGGGAAGTATAGATGGAGTACGAATTTAATGCAGTTTACATATTTTAGGGGTAGAAGGGTAAGTTAGGAAGCAAGGGGGAGATTTCATGCAAAGTGGAATTCGTGAGCGACTTCATTTTCTAAATAAATTTCTGCATGCGCCCCGACAATATGGTAGTGTAACTCCCAGTTCACATTGGCTGGCCCAGACGTTGCTTGATCCAGTGCCTTGGAACCAAGTGCATTCTATGGCTGAGTTGGGTGCGGGGACTGGTGCAATCACAAGGTTTATTCCGCGTGGAGAAAAGACCGGTATGAATGTTCTTCTATTTGAAATAGATCCTGATTTTCGCAGTCAATTAAGAGAGGAATTCCCCGGATGTTTCTGCAACAACGATTGTCTCCGGCTGCGTCTTGCGCTTCATAACAGCAGTCTGGAGAAGCTGGATTGTATCGTGAGTAGTTTGTCTTTGATGAATTTCTCGAAACCAGACCGCACTAAGTTTATGGAACAGATCATTTCTTCTTTAAAAGAAGGAGGGTGGTTTATAACCTATGAATATTTTCCGCGGATGAAAACAGAGTTGAGCCAGCATTTTGAGATCCTACACACGAAGTGGGTGCTGCTGAATTTTCCACCAGCGCATGTATATATTTGCAGGAAAAAAACCACAACGCAAGTGAAACGCGAAAATTCCAAATCAACCGTCGACGTAGTCCCAATCTCTCAGGTTTATACAAAAAGATAATCATCTCCATACAACAAATGCCGTCACCCATTACTCATTGGGGAACGGCATTTTTAATTGGGCACCGAAGGCGTTTGAGTCCGATTAATAGAGAAGCTCAATATTCTCTTTGTTCAGGCGCTTCAACCAAACCTCAGAAGGCTGGCGGTCTGTGATCAAAAAGTCGATTTGGCCAAGCTCGATCAGCTTCGTAAAGGCGGTCTTATCGAATTTGGTGTGATCGGCCAGGAGTATGACCTTGTTAGCTTGACGTAGCATATATTTCTTGAGCTCACACTCCGGTTCATTAGAATCTGTGATGCCTCGCTCCATATCTATTCCTTTACAACTGATAACCGCAGTGTCCACATTGTATCTTTGAATGGTGTCATGTGCTACAGGACCCACGAGTGACATGGATCGGTAACGTAAAGAACCTCCGGTAGAGATGATATCCATCCCAGAATTCGAGAACTCATGCAAAATATTAATCGAGTTCGTGATAATGGTCAGATTGTTTTTATTGCCAAGCAGTTTTAGAAACTCAAAGGCTGTGGAGCTAGGATCCACCATTAACGTATCTCCATCATTGATTAAATCTAGCGCCTTAAGGGCGATTCCCCGTTTGATATCTGTATTCAGCGCATTGCGTGTAACAAAAGGCAAATCCTCGTTCGTGTGACGATTCAGCATGGCCCCGCCATAGGTTCGGCTTAGAATGCCATCCTTCTCCAGCTTCTCCAAGTCTCTGCGTATCGTCTCTTCTGTAACTTCAAACATCCGGCTTAGATCAGAGACTAATACTCGTTTATCCTGATGAACAAGATCTATTATTTTTTTGCGTCTTTCAGCTGCAAGCATAGGGATCACCTTTCCGAAATCTGTATATTCCTTAATCATAGCTCCAAATATCTGTGTTTTGCAATAAAATCAACGTAGAATCATGTTTGTTTTCCAATAAATATTCACAAAACGGATATAAAACAAATAAAAACAACATAAATAATATTTAAAATGTTGACAACAAAGATTTGCGGGCATACGATGAAGGAGAAAAGAAGTCCTGTAGTGGTAATTAGATTTGAAAGATACCAGAGCCGGCCCAGTTGCGATTTAGAGGCCAGCCTGAGGCGCTGCAGCCGGAATACTACGCTCTAGCTTGCAGAGTTGTGTGTAAAACTTTGGTGTTGATAAATTAACTTTAGGAGGCTGGTCAAGCATGAGCACGCATGTGTATTATGTTCCATCGATCAATATTATGGGCAAGGGATGCTTGCAGGAGATTGGTCCATACATCCAAGAGCTTAAATTAAAAAAGGCGCTTGTTGTTACGGACAAATTCCTTATGAAAAGTGGCATTGCTGGTAAATTGCTGACGGTATTGGACGAAGCGGAGATTGAATATGCCATCTATGATGAAGTGAAACCCAATCCGACCTGTAAAAATGTCCACGATGGCGTTGATTATCTCAAAGCGCAGAATTGTGATTATCTGATTTCCATTGGCGGTGGATCACCACAGGATACTGCCAAAGCCATTGGTATCATTGCCACAAATGGCGGTCATATCAAAGAATATGAAGGTGTACACAAGTCTAAGCATAAATCACTGCCGATTGTCGCCGTGAATACCACTGCTGGTACTTCGGCTGAAGTGACCATTAACTATGTAATCACAGACGAAGAACGCAAAGTGAAGATGGTTATGGTAGATAAGAACAGCCTTGCGACGATTTCAGTCAACGATCCTGAGCTTATGGTTGATAAACCCGCTGCACTTACCGCGGCCACGGGTATGGATGCATTGACTCATGCGATTGAAGCGCTGGTGACGCCGGGAGCATATCCGGTAACCGATGCTACGGCACTAGCCGCAGTGGAGCTTATTTTTGCTAATCTGGCTCGTACTGTGAAGAATGGCCATGATATCGAAGCGCGTGAACAGATGGTATACGCGATATTCCTTGGCGGATTGGCTTTCAATAATGCGGGGCTTGGTTATGTGCATGCGATGGCGCATCAGCTGGGCGGCGTATACGATCTGCCGCACGGCGTATGTAACGCGATGCTGCTGCCTTTTGTGGAAGAAGAAAATGCCAAATATGTGCCTGAGAAATTCAGATCCATTGCTAAAGCGATTGGACTTAATGTAGAGAACCAAACGGATAAACAATGCGCAGATTTCGTAATTGAGTCGATCAAGGCGTTGTCTAAAGAAGTAGGGATTCCAGCCAAATTATCCGAGCTTGGTGTAGAAGAAGTAGATCTTGATCTTTTGGCTGAAAATTCGATGAAGGATGCTTGTGCACCAGGGAACCCTTTTATTCCTACTAAAGAAGAAGTTATTACACTGTTCAAAAAAATATTATAAATCACCCCTTATCATAGGAGATTGTTTATGAATAACCACATCGCCGTTGACATCGGCGCCTCAAGTGGGCGGCTGGTGCGCGGAATATTGCAAGAAGGTATTCTTTCCTTAGAAGAGCTTCATCGCTTTAGCAATAGCTTTACGGAACAAGAGGGTTCCTGTTTCTGGGACATTGATTATTTAGTAGAGCAGATTATGATCGGGCTTCGGAAGGCTAAAACCGATGGAATTACTACCTGTACGCTCGGTATTGATACATGGGGTGTAGATTATGTGCTGGTAGATGCGGACGGGAATCGTGTTCAGGAAGTATACGCCTACCGGGACCGCAGAACGGATCTGGCTGTGGATCAGGTGGCACAGCAGCTTTCACCACAAACCGTCTATGAAAAGACAGGAATCCAGCAGTTATCCATCAATACCTTGAATCAGTTATATGTTCATAAAGAAGAAGAGCTAGCGCAAGCGGATCAGATTTTACTTGTACCAGATTATCTATATTACCGACTGACTGGCCGTAAAATCAACGAGGTTACGATTGCATCTACAACACAGCTGTTGAATCTGGAACGCCGGGATTTTGACGATGACCTATTAGAATTTTTGAATATCAGGAAAGATCAATTTGCAAAATTAACTGAGCCTGGTGTAGTGGTTGGTCCTCTTGACGAAGCTTTAATCCAACAATATGACCTGCCTGAATGCCAGCTGATCTGTGTGGCTTCCCATGATACGGCCTCAGCAGTGCTAGGTGCTCCACTTCAAGAAGGCTCAGCTTATATCAGCAGTGGAACTTGGTCTTTACTCGGTGTAGAAAGAACGGAGCCTCTAAATTCTCTAAAAGCCATGCAGGCTAACTACACCAATGAGTGGGGAGCCTACGGAACTTATAGATTCCTCAAAAATGTAATGGGCTTATGGCTTATTCAAGAGGTTCGCAGATTACTGAACAATTGTTATAGTTTTGCGGAGCTTGCAGAGCTTGCACAGGGAGAAGAGGGGTTTCGCAGCCTGATCCCTTGTAATGCACCAAGGTTTCTTAATCCATCGAACATGATAGAAGAAATCCGCAGTGCCTGTATGGAGAGTGAGCAGCCCGTTCCGGAGACACCTGGACAGTTAGCACGTTGTGTTTTTGACAGCTTGGCGTTATCCTATCTAACTTATTTGGAAGAGTTGGAGGAACTGACAGAACGTCGGATCGAGGGATTGCAAATTGTCGGCGGCGGGGCGAACAATCGGCTTTTATGCCAACTAACCGCTGACGTTATCGGCAGGGAAGTAAAGGCTGGACCAACGGAAGCGACTGCTCTAGGAAATATAGTAGTGCAGATGATTAGCACAGATTCCATTGCAGACATAACTGAGGCAAGAGCTATTATCGAACAATCTTTTGAAATAACATCATACATTCCGCAGCCGATCAAGCATTTTAATAACATTCTAAATCGCTGGAGAAGCCTTCATCTGTCCAATGTGAATGAGCTTATCTAAGCGAAACAGACTTGCACTAATTTAGGAGGATAAACAGCATGGATCAGAGCATTATCACTAGTTATAACGAAGCCAAAAAACTATACGCAGCCCACGGTATTGATGTGGATAAAGTGCTGGAGCGACTCGCGCAAATTAAAATTTCCATACATTGCTGGCAGGGTGATGATGTAAAAGGTTTTCTTTTTAAGGAAAAAGAACTAAGCGGGGGCATTGCGGTAACGGGAAGTTATCCGGGCCGGGCGGGTACACCAGATGAACTACGTCAAGATTTAGAAAAGGCGTTGTCTCTTATTCCTGGTAAACATAAGGTTAACCTGCATGCTATTTACGCAGATACAGATGAACCTGTAGATTTGGATGAACTAGAGCCACGACATTTTCAATCCTGGGTGGATTGGGCGAAGGAGCAGGGCTTAGGGCTTGATTTTAACCCTACTTGTTTCTCACATCCGAAAGCAGCCGATGGATTCACTCTCAGTCATTCGGACGCGGAGATTCGGAATTTCTGGATCAGACACTGTAAAGCTTCACGTACGATCGCTGAGCATTTTGGGCGGGAGCTGGGTCAGCCTTGTGTGACGAACTTTTGGATTCCAGACGGATATAAGGATACGCCAGTAGATCGGCTAGCTCCGAGAGTACGTTTAAAAGAGTCGCTGGATGAGATTTTTAGTCAGGAAATAGATCCGCTTTATAATATGGATGCCTTGGAAAGTAAACTGTTTGGAATTGGTTCTGAAAGTTATGTGGTTGGCTCTCATGAATTCTATATGGGTTATGGTTTAACAAATGGAAAAGCGATCTGTTTGGATGCGGGACATTTTCATCCTACAGAAGTGATTTCGAATAAATTATCTTCGATTCTGATGTTCAGTGAGCAGCTGCTGCTGCATGTCAGCAGACCTGTCCGCTGGGACAGTGACCATGTGGTAACAATGGATGATGAGCTGCTGGAAATCGCCCGTGAATTGGTTCGCGGGGATTTACTTCCTCGTACGAATATTGGATTGGATTTCTTTGATGGCAGTATCAATCATCTCGCGGCATGGGTCATTGGCACCCGCAACACTATTAAGGCGTTGCTGCGTGCGATGCTGGAACCGGTGGAAGAACTTAAGCAAATCGAGCGGTCCGGGGATTATACTTCACGTCTTGCTCTGGTAGAAGAGTTCAAATCGTATCCGTTTGGAGCGGTCTGGGATTACTACTGTGCATCACAAGGTACACCGGTGCGTGAGCAATGGCTTACTGAAGTGAAAAATTATGAACAAGACGTTTTGTCTTTAAGATAGAAGTGGATACGGAGAGCAGCAAATACAAAGGAGAGAATAGACTATGAGTACATCCTTGTTAGAATCAAAAGGTTATATTGCCAGCAGTGAAGCTCCATTTATTCAGGAAATGTCAGAGATCACCCGTCATATGTGGGAGCTTGGCTGGGATGAACTGAATGGTGGGAATGTCAGCTATTTACTGGATGAGAATGAGGTGGCTAAGTATATTAATGTACTGGAGCCGTTGCGCACGATCAAACTCACCTTTCCCGTAAAAGAATTAGCAGGCAAGTATTTTATCGTAACAGGTTCGGGCAAATATTTCAGAAATGTGATTAAAGACCCTGAAGCGAATCTGGGTGTGTTAAGGGTTAGCCGCAATGGCGAAAGTGTGGAAGTATTGTGGGGATTGCGGAATGGTGCAGTTCCTACGAGTGAGCTCGCTTCGCATTTTATGAGTCATATTGAACGTCTGAAAGTAGATCCCACACACCGTATCGTGCTGCATACACATGCTACAAATGTTATCGCGATGACCTTCACGCATGATCTGGACGAACTGAAGTTTACCAAAACGTTATGGGAAATGTGCACAGAGTGCCTTGTTGTTTTCCCAGATGGCGTCAGTGTTATTCCGTGGATTGTTCCGGGCAGCAGTGAAATCGGCCGTGAGACTGCCAAAAAAATGAAGGATCACCGTTTAGTCATCTGGCCGCAGCATGGGATTTTTGGCACTGGCTCCACCATGGATGCTACCTTTGGTCTAGTAGAAACGGTTGAAAAGGCTGCGACGATCTACAACCTGATTGGTGGTAGAGAAATCAAACAAAAGATCACAGACCAACAGCTATGGGATTTAGCTAAAGCATTTGGAGTTACACCTAAAGCGGGGATTCTTGAAGTCTAGAGAGTCATTATAATTTGGTGAAACCGGGCAATCGTAGATTCTGCGAGGTCCGGTTTTTGTTGTCTTTTTCTTAAAATTTGCATTTCCCATCTTTTGGGTAGATAATAAGCTTACTTAAAGTAATCAATTAATAAATTGGAGGTAACATATGAATACAGAGCAACTATTTTTACCTTTTCAAGTGGGGAATCTTTCGCTGTCGAACCGATTTGTAATGGCGCCGATGACACGCGCGCAGTCTCCGAAGGGTGTGCCGGGAAGCAATGTTGCCGCTTATTATCGTAGACGTGCAGAGGGTGGAGTGGGATTAATTGTTACTGAGGGTACTGCGATAAATCATCCAGCGGCTGTCAGTCACCAAGATATTCCTAATATACATGAAGATGCATCTTTAGAAGGCTGGAAGAAGGTTGTGGAAGAGGTTCACGCAGCTGGCGGCAAGATCATCCCGCAGCTTTGGCATGTGGGGATGGCGCGTACAATCGGCGAGTATCCTAACGTTGAAGCCCTTCCTGTAGGCCCTTCGGGTCTGAATTTAGCAGGTGAGCCGGTGACAGAGCCGCTGACCACAGAAGAGGTTGAAAGTTTAGTAACAGCCTTCGCTCAAGCGGCGGCAAATGCCAAAAGCGTTGGCTTTGATGGCATTGAGCTGCATGGCGCTCATGGGTATCTGATAGACCAGTTCTTCTGGGATAGAACGAATAAACGTACCGATCGTTACGGTGGTGATTTGGTAGGAAGAACAACATTCGCTGTCGAGATCATTAAAGCATGTCGTCAAGCGGTTGGACCAGACTTCCCAATCGTGCTGCGCTTTTCCCAGTGGAAGTTGGGGGCGTATGATGAGAAGCTGGCGAAGACTCCAGAAGAACTTGCGAGTTTCCTAGCACCGCTTAGCGAAGCGGGTGTAGATATCTTTCATTGCTCGACCCGACGCTTCAGTCAACCTGAATTTGCTGGCTCTGATCTTAATTTAGCTGGGTGGACTAAGAAGCTTACCGGGAAGCCGTGTATTACAGTAGGCTCTATTGGCCTGCAAAGCGATTTCTTCGAGGAAGATAAAGCTCAGAAGCCTGAGGATAATATTGATGAGTTAACTGAAAGGTTCGATCGGGAGGAGTTTGATTTGGTTGCAGTGGGCAGAGCGCTTATTAGCGATCCGGCTTGGCCTGCCAAAGTACAAAGTGGAGCGATAGACGAAATCATCCCATTTACTCCTGAAGCGACGAATACGCTTTACTAAAACTAGCAGAATATACAATGACTATTTTTTTAGGTAAGAGGTTGTGTAACTGTTTCAAGAGTAGTGTATCTGCTTATAATAGTAGCATACCCCCCTTAATATGATAGAACTTGACCCTGCCAAACGTTGGCGGGGTATTTTTTTGTCGATATGCAACGCTTCATTACATCATTAATAGACCGGGCACTTCTATGTTAGGCCAGCATTATGTTATAATTTTAAATTAGCAAAGTATAAAAATAATTGTTGAACAATAGAGGACGTGAAAACAGCATGACAAAGGGGAACCATAACTCACCGGACTTAAAATCCGGCAAGGGTTCTAAGGATTATTCGAAATATTTTGATTTTAGTGATGCAAAGGTAATTAGTGAAGAGGAAGGTAAGGTTACTTACCGGATTAAAGGAAGAAATGTGCAAATTAATAGCCAGCCTGACTATAAAGAAGGAAAACGGCGCGGCAAGGAAGAAATAGAAGTGCATTATGATTTCGAGATTCCTGAAGAGATGCAGAATTTCGGAGTGGGCAAATATTATCATATAACGACTTATGGCTGCCAAATGAATGAGCATGACACGGAAACGATGAAGGGCCTATTGGAACAGATGGGCTACCGCAGTGTCGCTGACCGGAATGACGCGGATCTCATTTTGCTGAATACTTGTGCGATTCGGGAGAACGCCGAGGATAAGGTATTTGGAGAGCTAGGACATCTTAAGAACCTGAAGATCGAGAAGCCGGGTCTGTTGTTAGGGGTATGCGGTTGCATGTCCCAAGAGGAAGGCGTAGTCAACCGGATTATGTCAAAGCATGGCTTCGTGGATATGATTTTCGGTACGCATAATATTCACAGGTTGCCACACCTCATTAAAGAAGCGGTATTTAGTAAGGAGCTTGTGGTTGAGGTATGGTCCAAAGAAGGCGACATTATTGAGAACTTGCCGAAGAAGCGGGAAGGCATGCGCGCTTGGGTGAACATTATGTATGGCTGTGATAAGTTCTGCACGTATTGCATCGTACCGTTTACACGCGGTAAAGAACGCAGTCGTCGTCCAGAGGACGTTATCGCTGAGGTGAGAGAGCTTGCGCGCCAAGGCTTCAAGGAAGTAACGCTATTGGGGCAGAACGTAAATGCTTACGGTAAAGATTTTACGGATATTGATTACACCTTCGGTAACCTGATGGATGATATGCGTCTGATTGATATTCCGCGCATTCGCTTCATGACATCGCATCCACGAGATTTTGACGATAAATTGATTGAGGTTTTAGGCAAAGGCGGCAACTTGGTGGAGCATATCCATCTGCCGGTTCAATCGGGAAGTACTGCCGTTCTTAAGAAAATGAGCCGTAAATATACCCGGGAAGCTTATCTGGAATTAGTACGCAAGATTAAGATAAGTGTGCCGAATGCTGTATTAAGTACCGATATTATCGTTGGTTTCCCTGGGGAGACTGATGAGCAATTTGAAGATACCCTATCGCTTGTGCGTGAGGTTGGGTATGATATGGCATATACGTTCATTTATTCTCCACGTGAGGGCACACCAGCAGCGGCGATGGAAGATAATGTACCGATGTCGGTGAAGAGTGAACGTCTGCAAAGATTAAATGATCTCATCAAAGAGAACAGCCGGATCATTAATGACCGGATGCTGGGTGAAGTTGTAGAGGTGCTGGTTGAAGGGGAGAGTAAGAATAACTCCGAAGTCCTTTCCGGCCGTTCCCGCGCTAACAAGCTGGTCCATTTTGAAGGTCCTAAGGAGCTTATCGGCACATTTGTAAACGTGAGAATTACAGATACCAAAACATGGTACATTAAAGGGGATATTGTGGTCGAGGCCGCAGCTGTTCATTAATCACATACGAATGGGGAGATGACTAATGAGTACAGAAGAACAACAGTTGAATAAATATGGAATGAAAACTTATAATACCCGTGATCTGATCGTTCGCGAGGATATTATGGGCAAAGCTAAAGAACTAGCATCATTAATCTCAACCAGTGAAGAGGTACGCCATTTTCAGCAGGCTGAGCAAAAAATTCTTAATCACGAGCGTGTGCAAGGACTGATTGCAACCATTAAGAAAAAACAAAAAGAAATCGTGGCCTTCGAAAGCTTCAATAATAAAGATATGGTCGCCAAAATTGAACGTGAAATTGAAGTGCTGCAAGATGAGATCGACGGTATTCCAGTCGTGAACGAATTTCAGCAAAGCCAGAGCGACATTAATTATTTGCTCCAGCTGGTAATTTCCGTGATTAGAGATACCGTTTCGGAAAAAATAAATGTGGAAGCCGGCACTGAAGCGCCTCCGACCACATGCGGATAACCCACACTCAGTTCAGGGGGCGGATGCAGATCCGTCCCTTTATTTCAATATAAGAGGTAGAAGTAAAGTACATGAAAATACATAATCCTTATAATTCAACGACAACGTCGTTTCTCATATAGTCTTTTTTGTAGGATAATGTAAAATAATGGAATTCATCTGTTGATTTATGAAGAACATGTTTGGTACATTTAAAGATACGAATAAGTAAAACTACAGCTTCGGAAAAGGATGGGGCAATTATGAGCGACAATGGGGAATTAACCTATAACGCCAAAAAATATCGTACACCGGATGGTGTTCCGGCCGACATTGTAATGTTTACACTTACCAAACGCGAGCGGAAGACGGTCACCAAGACGCTGCCTTTACGTGAGTTGAAGGTAATGTTAATTAGACGGAAAAAATGGCCATGTGCAGGCATGTGGGCTCTACCAGGCGGATTCTGTCAGGAAGATGAGTCTATATATGATGCTGCAACTCGTGAGCTGAAAGAAGAGACCGGTGTCGATGGAGGTCACTTAGAATATCTTGGGGTTTATAGTACACCTGGCCGCGACCCTCGGGGATGGATTATCAGCCATGCCTTTTTCGCTTTAGTAGAAGAGTGGATGCTGGAGCAAAGACAAGCTTCCGACGATGCGGGTGAAGTGGGTTTATTTACGTTACAGGAAGCGTTAGAAGAACTGGAGCTCGCTTTTGACCACCATGAAATCATCAAGGATGCATACGTACGTATCCAACAGCAAATGCTGCAGACAACGATAGCAAGACAGTTTTTGCCTAGACATTTTACGCTAAGTGAGCTTTATCAGGTGATTCAGACAGTAGTGCCGGAATTTAAAGAGCCAAATTTTATTCGTAAAATCACGTCAACACGCAGCCGTCAGGGTATATTAAAAGAAGTGAGAGATGAAGAGGGCAATGCACTCAGCTCCAATCAATACTCACAACGCCCGGCTCAGCTGTATATGTTTACAGATCACGAGCCATTGTTGTCCATTTATACGTAGTGTCTTAAATCAGGGGAGGGACGATTCTCATGAGAGCACTAATAGTAATTGACTTTACCAATGATTTTGTCGATGGGAATTTACCGGTTGGGCAGCCTGCAATCGATATCGAGCCAAGAATCAGCCAATTAACGTCTGAGTTTGTCCAAAATGGCGATTATGTTGTAATGGATGTGGATTTACATGAAGACAATGATCCTTATCATCCCGAGAGTAAACTGTTTCCACCTCACAATGTACGAGGGACTAGAGGGCGGGAGCTTTATGGAAGTTTGAAAACTGTTTATGAAGCTGACCAGGATTCCATCTATTGGATGGACAAAACTCGATATAGCGCTTTTAGTGGAACTGATCTGGAGCTTAAGCTGCGGGAACGTGGCATTACTGACCTTCATTTGATTGGCGTATGTACAGATATATGTGTTTTGCACACTGCGGTGGATGCATATAACAAAGGTTTTACTATTACTGTGCACGAAGATGCGGTCGCCAGCTTCAACGCGGATGGACATAAATGGGCACTAAATCATTTCCGGGGAAGTTTAGGAGCAGACGTTGTTAAGGCATAATACTATAAAAAACATACACATACAGCAACGTGGATATTAGGAGATGAGGACTTGAAGAGAGAACTTGCGCTACATACAGATAAATATCAGATCAATATGATGTATGCTCACTGGGTGAATGGAAGCCATAAGCGAAAAGCTGTATTTGAAGCTTATTTCCGCAAATTGCCTTTCGGAAACGGCTATGCCGTGTTCGCAGGATTAGAGCGTATCGTGGGGTACATCGGCGGCTTGCGTTTCACCGAAGATGATATCCGTTACTTGTCGGAGCAAGAAGAAAATTACGCTCCTGCTTTTTTGGAAGAATTGCTGCAATTTCATTTTCAGGGCAACGTTTATTCGATGAAAGAAGGGGCGTTGATTTTCCCGGATGAACCGCTAATCCGTGTGGAAGGGACGATCATGGAAGCGCAGCTGGTGGAGACCGCTATTCTGAACTTCATGAACTACCAGACGCTGATCGCTACAAAGGCTTCCCGAATCAAGCAGGTAGCTCCGAATGATATTCTGCTGGAGTTTGGTACCCGTCGGGCACAAGAAGCGGATGCGGCGGTCTGGGGCGCTAGAGCGGCCTATATCGGCGGCTTTGATGCAACCTCCAACATGCTGGCAGGTAAAATGTTTGGCATCCCTACCAAAGGTACACATGCTCATTCTTGGGTTCAGAGCTTCAGCAGTGAGCAGGAAGCTTTTGATGCTTATGCCAAGGTGATGCCGGATGAAGTTACACTATTAGTTGATACCTTCGATACGTTGCGCAGTGGTGTGCCGAATGCGATTAGAACCGCTAAAAAGCTTGAAGCTCAAGGTAAAAAGATGATCGGTATCCGCTTAGACAGCGGTGACTTGGCCTATCTATCCCGGCAGGCACGGAATATGCTGGATGAAGCGGGGCTCGATTATGTGAAGATTGTGGCGTCCAACGATCTGGATGAGAATACAATCATGGATCTGAAGCTGCAAGGTGCAGCCATCGACACATGGGGTGTAGGCACACAATTGATTACGGCTTCGGATCAACCCTCTTTGGGTGGAGTTTATAAGCTGGTAGAAATTGAGTCCGCAACTGGAGAAATGGTACCGACAATCAAGATTTCTTCTAACCCTGAAAAAGTATCCACACCAGGCAGCAAGGACGTATTCCGGATTATCGGGAAAAATGGTAAAGCGCTAGCAGATTATATCTGCTTCCCGGAAGAGGAAGCTCCACGAAACGGCGGTCGGGTGAAGCTGTTTAATCCGCTGCATCCATACATGCACAAGTATGTGGAGCGTTATGAAGCGCTGCCTATGCTTGAGCCGATTTACGTGAACGGCTTCCAGGTCTATACTTTGCCGGATCTGAATGAAGTTCGCCGTTACCATCGGGAGCAGAAGGATCTGTTCTGGCCGGAATATCTGCGTAAGCTCAATCCAGAGGTGTACCGGGTGAATCTGAGTGAGAAGGTCTGGACCAGCAAGCAACAATTGATCGCGGAGCATATTCAGCCGGAGATCGAGTAGATTTTGTAGTTTCGATGGAAAGAAGCACGGGAAGATTAGATTCCCGTGCTTTTTTGCGTTTGGGTGAAGCCGACGTTTGGGTGAAGCTGACGTTGGGTGAAGCTTTCGTTTGTTAACTTCGAACGCCGTGAGTTTATTTTCTCAAAGTATATAAGACAGCTTGTCTGCGTATATCTGTTTTGGCTTTTGTTGTATTTTTTGCAACAGAACACTACTTAGAGTACATCGAGAAATTACCATACCCCCAAAAGAATTAGTAAATCCCTTAGAATGAGGCGAATCCGGTGCGAGTGAGCAAATCAACGGTATAAATCCCGTAGAATAGGGCGAATCCGGTGTGAGTGAGCAAATCAACGGTATAAATCCCGCAGAATGAGGCGAATCCGGTGCGAGTGAGCAAATCAACGGTATAAATCCCGCAGAATGAGGCGAATCCAGTACGAGGAGGTAAATCAACGGTATATATACCGCAGAATGAGGCATATCCGGTGCGAGTAGGCAAATCAACGGTATAAATCCCGTAGAATGAGGCGAATCCGGTGTGAGTAGGTAAATCAACGGTATAAATCCCTTAGAATGAGGCGCATCCGGTGCGAGTGAGCAAATCAACGGTATAAATCCCGCAGAATGAGGCGTATCCAGTACGAGGAGGTAAATCAACGGTATAAATCCCTTAGAATGAGGCGAATCCGGTGCGAGTGAGCAAATCAACGGTATAAATCCCGTAGAATGAGGCGCATCCGATGCGAGTAGGTAAATCAACGGTATAAATCCCGCAGAATGAGGCGCATCCGGTGTGAGTGAGCAAATCAACGGTATAAATTCCGTAGAATAGGGCGAATTCGATGCGAGTAGGCAAATCAACGGTCCCATAAGAAAAGGTGTATCCCCGTTCTACGCGATCGCGAAGAATAATGGATACACCTTTTTTCATGTAAGTGCGAGATATATAGTTTAGTTCTTCTTCCGGAATTTCGCGAATGACCAGATGGTAAGCATCAGCAGGAAGCCCAGACATGTGCCTATGCTGATCCGGTTCTGAGTGTCGAAAAGGAAGGAAATCGTGATAACCGACAAACAGATAAGCGTCAAAATCGTAATATAAGGGAACCCCCACACTTTAAAGCTTGGCTCTTTAGGATAGGTTTTCCGCAGCTTCAGCTGTGATAGGCAGATGCTGATCCATACCAAGCTTACTACGAAGCCGGGAACAGCCATCAGCAGCCGGAAAAGTCCATCCTGTGCGAAGTACGCTAACATAGAACCAACAAAAAGAACTATAGCGCAAAGTTTAAGACTGTTGATCGGCACACCTTTTGCTGAGGTCTTTGCTAAGCTACGTGGAGCTTCACCCTGTGAAGCCAAAGAGTGCAACATCCGTGTGGCGCCGTAGATACCAGAGTTAGCAGCAGAGAGCACAGCCGTAATCAGTATGAAGTTCATAACATGGTCAGCACCCTTAAGTCCTGTAGCTGCTAATACCTGCACAAAGGGGCTGGTATGCTCGTTAAGCTGATTCCAAGGAATTAACCCACAGATGATCAGAATTGGAATGGTGTAGAACAAAATAACACGCAAAATGAAGCTTTTGACAACTCTAGGCAACACTTTTTCTGCATCTTGAGTTTCTGTTAAAGTTAGTCCAATCAGCTCAGATCCGCCGTAGGAGAACATGACGACCAGAAGGGCAGAGAAGATAGGTGTCCAGCCTTGTGGGAATAATCCGCCATAATCCGTAAAATTACTTAAATAGGGAGTCCCTTCAGACATAGGCAATAGCCCAAACAATAATGCAGCTCCCAGAATAATAAAGATGATAATCATAGCTATTTTGATTCCTGCTAACCAAAACTCCGTCTCTCCATAACCGCTTACACTCATCATATTGATGCCAATAATTAAAGCACCACTTGCTAGACTCAGTAGCCATAACGGAACATCCGGTAACCAGTATTGCAAGAAGCTTCCTGCCGCCAGCACTTCGATCACGCAGACAGTCAACCACATGAAGCAATATAGCCAACCCACGATAAAGGAGAGCCGTTCTCCAAAAGCCTCGCGGATGAATTCCTTCATATTTTTGTTCGGGTATACCGTGGCCATTTCGGCAATTGCACCCATAACGACTAGTAGCAGCAAGCCTGCCAATACATAGGAGAGAACAACCCCTGGTCCAGCAATGCTTATCGTCTCAGAGCTTCCTTTAAAAATCCCCGTACCGATTACGCCGCCCATCGCCATAAAGCTGATATGCCGTGGAAGCAATTTTTTCTGTAATGATGCTTCGTTTGACTTCACATTTAATGCCTCCTAAGTAGGTTCAAAAAATTACACCAAGAATCAGTTTATCCTGAAATGGACTAGTTGAAAAGTATAAATGATACACATTTGTAGAAATAGAGGTGATTTTTCATCGGTGTGTGATATTTATCATGAAGAATGTGATGAATTTAACATCTTAATTTTTAATTTTATTGCTAAATGAAAGTAGATAAATAAGCTTAGGCAACACTTGGAAAATGCAAGATTTATCACTTCGCGTCTTGCAAAATCAAGTTACAATCGTTGAAAAAGTCAAAAGGATATTATACTAGATGACATTCTGAAAGGGGCTATGTCGGTGGTACAGTTACCAAAAGTGAACGAGCTCGGATTTTTTGAGATTCGTCTGGAGTCAATTGGAGGGTTGGGTGCGAACCTGGCTGGTAAAATGCTTGCAGAAGCAGGTGTTGTCGGTGCTGGAATGAATGGGGTCAGCTTTTCGTCATATGGTTCGGAGAAGAAGGGATCAGCTGTAAAAGCGCATATCCGGTTTTGTGATTTGAATACGCCTATTCGTGACACGTCTCCGGTTGAGCGTCCGCACGTTGTTGGGGTATTTCACGAAGCATTAGCAAAGACAGTTAACGTAATTAGCGGAATTTATGAACATAGCACAGTATTGGTGAACTCAGCAAAATCGCCGGAGGAATTGAAATCCTCCCTGAATATGATGGCAGGAACTATTGCAGTCGTTGATGCTACAACGATCGCCTTAGATGAGAAAAACCGCGTTAATATGGCGATGCTAGGCGCGTTGTTCCGGATGTGTGATTTCTTGGACCCTGAAATTATGAAAGGCGTTATAGAGAAATCACTAGGCAAAAAATATCCACAGGCAGTACAGTCAGCACTGACTACTTTCGACCGTGGATTTAATGAAGTTAAGTTTATGCATTTTCCACTGCCTGCGGGCGTGACAATGCCTGAATTCGTGCGGTCTGATATTTCCGCATTGGGTTATGAAACACAGCCTATCGGCGGTACCATTACGAATCCTGGCAGCAGCTTTTTAAAGAACTTGAGCATTTCTCGCTCCGGTTTGCTGCCTCATTTTAAGCAGGAGGATTGTATTCATTGTGCGCAGTGCGATACGGTGTGTCCTGATCTGTGTTTTGTTTGGGATGAGCAGCCCGATAAGAAGGGGCGTCCACAAATGTTCCTGCAAGGTATTGATTATCAATACTGCAAAGGCTGTTTAAAATGTGTAGAAGCTTGTCCTACAACTGCCTTGTCTGGCGAACGTGAGGAAGAAGGCTACGCAGAGAGTCATACGGTCCGGCATATTTTTGATCTCGTTACTGAGGCCTAATTAACGGAGGAAAGGTGGAATACACGTGGCTATAGATTATGAAAAAGAAGTAGGCTCTGCTAAAGTAGAGCAGAAATTCCTATATGAATCCGGCAATGAAATGGCAGCTTATGCTGCTCATCAGATTAATTATCATGTAATGGGGTATTTTCCGATTTCTCCATCGACAGAAGTAGCACAATTTCTTGATACGATGAAAGCGAATGGCCAGCATGATATTATGCTGATTCCGTCAGATGGCGAGCATAGCTCTGCTGGAATCTGTTATGGCGCTTCAACGGCTGGCGGACGTGTATTTAATGCTACCAGTGCCCAAGGTTATATGTTCATGCTTGAGCAATTGCCTGTACAAGCTGGTACGCGTATGCCTATGGTTATGAATCTAATCTGCCGTTCGATCTCTGGACCGCTGAATATTCACGGGGACCATTCAGATTTGTATTTTGCTTTGAATACAGGTTGGCCTATTTTAATGTGCCGGGATCCACAATCTGTTTATGATATGAACCTAATGGCATTGAAGCTTGCGGAACATGCTAAAGTTCGTCTTCCGGTAATGGTGGCTTCAGATGGATATTTCACCTCCCACCAGAAACGCCGCGTTCAAGCTTTTACTCATCGGGAGGATGTTCATAAATTTGTTGGACCGCAGCCTCCAACAGGCTTTACCGATACTTTAGACCGCAATAATCCGGTAACGGTTGGCCCTTATATGAACGAACCTGACTATATTAACAACCGCTATCAGCAGTCCGTAGCTATGTACAATGCGGGTGAAGTTTTTGAAGAAATTGCGAAGGAATTTGCTGAGTTAACCGGACGTCATTATCCAATGATCGAGGAATATCGGATGGAAGATGCTGAAGTAGCCGTATTCTTGATGAATTCTGCCTCTGAGATTATTAAGGATGTTGTGGATCAGCTTCGTTTGCAAGGGATCAAAGCCGGTGCAATCTCGCCGAATATGATCCGTCCTTTCCCGCAGAAGCAAATTGCTGAAGCGCTGAAAAATGTTAAAGCAATCACCGTTGGTGACCGTGCAGATTCTGTTGGCGGACATGGTGGTAACATGGTCAATGAAATCAAGGCAGCCCTGTTCACATATGGCAACACTACGACTAAAGTAATTAGCCGTATCTACGGTTTGGGTGGTAAGGACTTCTACGCAGAAGACGGTCATGCCTTTTTCCAATTAGCAATAGATGCTGTTGCTGCAGATCGAGTAGACATACCATTTGATTATTATGGCCACAATCCGGGTACACCAGATAAAGCTCCGCAACGTCTTCTGAAGCCAATGGACTTTGACTCACTGAAGACAGGCTTAATCACTGTGAAACAGGATGAAGCAACAGGCAAATTAAGCGTACGGATTCCGCCACTGCGCAGCTTGACGAAGAAACCTAAACGGCTCTCCCCAGGGCATGGTGCGTGTCCAGGTTGTGGGATTTTCTCAGGACTGGAGACTTTCTTCAAAGGAATTGAAGGGGATATCGTCGCACTTTATCATACAGGCTGTGCCATGGTAACGACAACGGGGTATCCGTATTCCTCCCATAAATCAACGTTTATCCATAATCTTTTCCAAAATGGAGCGGCTACCTTGTCCGGTGTCGTAGAGATGTTCTGGGAACGCAAACGTCGCGGTGAGCTGGATGGACTAGGGCTTAAAGAGGACTTTACGTTTGTTATGGTAACCGGAGATGGCGGTATGGACATCGGGATGGGACCGGCAATTGGAGCTGCACTGCGTGGTCACAAAATGATTATTGTAGAGTACGATAACGAGGGTTACATGAATACTGGAGCACAGCAGTCCTATTCGACACCACTGGGTCACCGTACTTCAACCTCCAGTATCGGCAAGCAGCAGCAAGGTAAAGTTACTCAGCATAAAGATACAGCACAAATTATGGCGGCTACTAACATTCCTTATGTCTTCACGGGTTCGGAGGCTTATCCGCAGGATCTGGTGAAAAAAGCGGCAAAAGCACAGTGGTACGCACAAAACGAAGGTTTGGTGTATGGTAAAATCCTGATCGCATGTCCGCTAAACTGGATGTCTGATGATAAGGAAGGCACGAACATCGTATCATTAGCTGTTGAGTCTTGCTTTTTCCCGTTATATGAAGTAGAGCATGGTTCTACGAATATCACATATAATCCTGAAGATAAGGGCAAACGTGTTGAGCTCTCAGCATGGCTGAAGACAATGGGTAAAACTCGTCATTTGTTGAAACCTGAGAATGAGCCAGCTTTACACAGCTTCGAAGAAGAAGTTGAGCGCCGTTGGAATCGTCTCAAGGCAAAACACGAACATCCTGACTTATAAGCTGTGTCTATCTCCAGTATATAAAATATGAAAAAACCCGGCAGATTTGTCTGCCGGGTTTTTTTGTGATTAGGGAGCATTTGCGCGTAAGAAGCAGTTTTCGGACACCACTGACCTTAAACACAGCTTTCTTTCCCATTTGGAATTCTAACGGACTCCATAGCAGTTATCGGCCCTAAAACTCCCAAAATGAACCCTTTTTGAAGGAATAGTGTCACTGGAGTCCGCGAAACTTCTGAAAAAGCTAAAAACCAGCAAATAACGTCTCTTAGGTCCTATGTGTTAAAGACTTGGTCATTTACAGTTAGAATAAAGTCCAGTTTCCTTTTACTCTTGCATGTTGTTCTGCTCTAACCAGAAGATAGCGGGTACAAATGACAAGACAAGCACTACCTACGATTAAAGCGCCGAGAGCCCACCACCAGCTAATACCGATATTATCGTATAACGCCCCGCGCACAAGAACCAGACTATATGTGAGTGGAAACAGAAGGGATAAACCCGTTGCCCATGCTGGGAATACTGCTGGTGGAATACGAACCCCGCCAAACAGCTCCATTGGTGCTTGAAAGATGTAATAAAGTAGCCCTGAATCCCTTGAGAAGAGAGATATCGCACACAGCAAAGCTCCCCATATAACCGCTGATATCATGATAAGTATTAATACAGGTAATAAGGCGCCCCAGTTAACAGTCGTTACATCCGCAAGAAAAATGAAAGTCAGGATGGAGAAGCAAGCGAACATCCATATTCCGTGAAAAAGTGAATATATGGAACGTCCATACAGGAAGGCCATTTTTGACGCTGGTGTTAGGAACACTACCTCAAGTGTGCCCCCTTTGCGTTCTTGTTCGAATAACCATGCGGCTTGCACAACCGTCCAGTATAACTGAAAGACGAGATATCCACTCAGCAAAAATAGGGGAATCCGTCCATCTGGTATTACTTTTGAGAGTGCTGATCCTGCTCCGGTTCTAAAGGGCTGCATGGTAAAGTAGGTGGTTAAAAAGGTGAGCGCCGGCCAGAGTAGAAGTGAAAAAAACACTGCGCGTCCCTTAACTCTATTTCGATGCTGCTTAGTGATCTCCGCGCTAAGGGTAAACCATAAGCTATGTAAGTTCATGATACCCTTCCTTCCGAAAGGAGGATAATCGCATCCTCCAAAGTAGGTTTTTCGGATGCGAAGCTTTTAATGCTAAGCCCCTGCTCCGTAGTCCATGGCAGCAGCTCTGTAATGATTCTATCAGCCGAAGGTGTCTTTACAGAAATGCGCTGCAGTCCATCATTTTGAAGTTCTAGTTTTTCTGTTGCGCAGACACCCATTAATTCCGCAGGCTGAGTAAATGTTCGTAGATGCTCTAGTAGCTTGGGACGAAGTGATTCATGCCAGCCTGTAACCTCTAAATGAGCAGTTTGCGAGCCTGCAACCTGATGGACAATCCGCTCAGGTTTGTCACAGAGCAGAAGCTCGCCTCGATTCAGTACATAAACTCGGTCACAAAGTTCTTCGACCTCCTGTAAATAATGGCTGGTCAGAAGGATACCCTTTCCACTGTCCAGTGCAAGCTTTCTTATCGTACTGCGAAGCTGTCTCGCAATGGGGGCATCTAGGCCAAGTGTGGGCTCATCTAGAAATAAGTATTGTGGATCGTTGATAAGTCCGCGGGCGATTTGCAGCCGTTGCTTCATCCCTTTAGAATATTGCTCAACGGGTTGGTCAGCAGCTTGAGTCAAACCTACTTCTTCCAGAAGACGTCCTGCTTCTCTAGCGATGTGAGGGCTGTTCATTCCATAGAGTTTACCGAAGTATTGAAGATTCTCTCTACCAGTGAGCCGCCAATACAACATTCGTTCTCCTCCGGCGATCATATTTACTTTTTGCTGAATGGCCTGTCGATTTTTGTGTAGTGACATTCCATCGACTTCAATACTGCCGGAGGTTGGCTCTAGGAGAGTAGAAAGCATACGTATTGTAGTGGTTTTTCCAGCGCCATTTAGACCGAGAAGACCTACGATTTCCCCCGCAGCGATATCTAATGATAGTGATTTGACTGCTGTCACTGATTTTTTTTCCGAACGAAACCAGCCCAATTTATGTTTGCTCTCGTAAATTTTAGTAACTTCATGCATGTTAATCAATGGTTTTCACCCCTCCAAGGTTTTAGAATCGTTCGAACAACCCGCGCTCTATGCGCCGGTTTGTCCATTGACCAACCGTTATGTATACAACACTAAGCAGTATGATTGGCCATATATCAGGTAATCGTATTGCTTCTCCAGTTAGCAGCGAGCCTCGAAGGAGTTGTAGCGCATAGGTCAATGGAAAGATCTCACCTATAGCCTGCAAATAGTCAGGCAAGTATTGCCTTGGAAACTGAAATCCACACAGTAGAGCAGTTAGTGTAAATAGAGTATTTTGCACAATGAAGGTGTCCCTTGTATAAAGCATAATGCTTCCTAGCACCAGCGCCATCGCATAACACGATAGTAAAAACAGCAAAATTCCCACGAGGACAGATATGAAGTGAACAGAGGGGAGTCGAAGTCCTGCCAAAAGGCCAAAGAAGAGAACCACCAGCAATTCCGCCCCACTTCGATACAACTGCTGGACTGCGTTACCTAGAAAATAACCGCTCCGGCTTGAAGGGGAGAGCAACAGTGCCTCAAGTGTACCTTCCCTCCATTCGGTAATAAGTGCCCTGGATACATTCATCATCATACTGACGGAAAATATACTGAGCATACCTCCAATAATTACATAGGTCAGATAGTCATCACTGCCACTATAGATAGCAAATTTTGAATCTATATCCCCTTTGATTAGATACACATAAGAAAAATAAGAGATGATGACTAGATAAACTCCATCAATAATGTGCCCGAATGTAAAGGTCCAGGGAAAGGCTCTAAGATTAGATTTTTGGTTTCTTTTTAGGGTTGCGATAGCGATATGCCACATATGTACTCACACCTTTCGTTAACCTCATTGTTCAAGGTACTGCCTTTGCAGGATGAGCAGATTATCAAAGACTTCTTTGTTCACTGAATAAAATAAATAGTTCCCTTTTCGCTGTGATTGGGTAAATCCTGCTTCACTTAGTTGTTTTAGCTGTTTAGAGACCGCAGCTTCAGAAATACCCAATATTGGCGCAAGCTGCTTGGTACAATGCGGCCCTTTCCACAGCAGTTTCAGAATTCGCATCCGCGTATCATCACTTAAAGCTTTGAGTTGGCGCAACAGGTCACTCGGCGGTCCCTCACTAAAGGCAAGACCGGGAACATCCACCGTGAGAGGCAAAAATAAAGTGTCTTCGAACCAGCCAACAAGCAGATGCGGAAATATGAATGTAGAAGGAAAAACGTACACTTGTCCAAGCTGGTCATAAGGAAAGTAATACGTTACAGCCTTTTGTACTGTCAGAGTCCCGTTCTCTGAGAGGAGGCGTGGGTGGAGCGTATTTAATGCCTTTTCCGGGGAACGACTGGCTAAGTCTTGAAACTGAGCGGCTGAGATGTTCATAAATGGTTCGATATAGTCCCATTCCTGCCCGAAATAATCATGTTCGTATGTAATTAATGTTGAGATTAACAGCTTGCGAACACTAGCCAGATTGTTTATCAGGTACTTCACGTTTCCACTCAACTTCATCAGCGAACGTTTGCTTTCAGATTCATTCAGCCATTCGACTATGGTACTTAGTGCAATTTCTTGATTCATAAATAGATACACTAGCTCTGCATCCGGAAGTTTTTTGAGTAGGGTGATTCCTTGATTGCAAGAAATAGGGACACCCATACGGTCCGGTAAATCTAGCAGAGCGATCCAACGTTCTGACAACTGCCCAAGTGTGTGGATGTTCTCCTGTAGAGCAAGAGGCATTCTTTTCTTGAGCTCCAGAGCCCATTGTAATCTTGTTGGATGGTGTTCTGGTTGATGGAAGACATGCAGACTGCATAATAACTCATGAAAAGGACTGACGACCGTTTTGATCTTTCGATTTAAAGTTTGGAGTGAGCTCATCTCTTTCCTTTCCGATTAACTGTTTGGTTAATCAAAAACCACTTTCGCGTAAAGTGTTCAAAATTATAGGGGGAATGATCAGGATTGTCAAATCTTTTATGCAGAAAAAAGCGAGAGCACATCCCCATGCGTTGGACAAGGATGTTTCTCTCACTTATAGGATTCTTTTAATAGAGTTATGAAGTAGAGTTTTATCTTCTGCCTCTAGGCATCATGGAGTTATCGCACATGATATCTTTAACAGAATAGGTGTAGCAATGGCGAGGAACTGGGACACAGTGATGGCGTCTAACGATTTCTACCGGGTGAATAACATTCACAACTTGAGGGTGGTAATAATCTTGATAAACCACCTTAGGTGGGTCAGTGACAGTTTGGGCCGGACATTTTGGACATTCTTCTGACATTTCCTTCAGCTCCTTTGTGTGTGAACTTACCGTATTATACGCACAGAACAAAGGTATGCTTGGTTATTTGTCTAGTTTATAAAAAAATGGGTGGGATTATTGTTTGTATATCTCTCGCATTACATGACGAAGCTCCGGGATAATTAGCCGTTCCATAGCCAATTTAACGGCTCCAGTGGAGCCGGGCATAGAAAAAATAGCTGTGTTGCCAATCGTACCTGCAATTGCTCGACTAAGGATTGCCGCCGAACCTATATCCTCTGTGTAGCTTAACATTCGAAAAATCTCACCGAAGCCCGGCAGCGTTTTATCCAGCAAGGATGAAACAGCTTCGTAGGTGGTATCACGGGGAGAAATTCCTGTTCCACCCGTGAGCAGTACGGCTTCAACTCCAGTGTGATCAGCGTTTTTATAGAGTAGTTCACGAATGTCTTGATAGTTGTCTTTGATAATGGTACGGCCTATAACTTCATATCCGGCAGCCTCAAGCATGGATTGGATTAAAGCTCCACCGGTATCGGTTTCGGTAGTTCTGGTGTCGGAGACGGTAATGATATAGCAGGATACGGATTGTGGTGCTTCCTTCCGATGTTCTTCAACGGATGACAATGAGATCAGCTCCTAAATTAGAGATGTTCTCATGATAGGGTATGGAGGAAGCAAAGACAAGTTTCGTTATCCAGCGCTAATCTTTTGAGGTTATAGGGATGCCGCTTGCGTGCTTTGGCATCATGTAGTAAACTCGCTACCATACCCGTAATTTGCAAGGAGCGATGAATCATGGAACAGGTTGTACCTGTGTATATATTGTCAGGATTTCTGGGAAGCGGCAAAACTACCCTGCTGCAGCGCCTGCTGGAACATTGGAAAGATCAGGGCTTACGCCCGGCAGTAGTGATGAATGAGCTGGGTGAAGTGAATCTGGATGGGCTGCTGGTTGAGCAAACCGTTCCTATGGCAGAGCTGCTCGGCGGCTGTATCTGCTGTTCTATCCGAGGAGATCTCAGTACAGAGCTAACTACTCTTATCAAGAAGGAATCACCGGATGTTGTTGTTATTGAGGCCACAGGTGCGGCGAACCCGCTGGAAATTGTAGATGGCGTAACCGAAACTTCACTGTATCAAAAAGTAGAGCTGAAAAGCTTGATCACTGTCGTTGACGCCGCGCATTTGCTCGAATTGTACCGTGCGCAGCAAGGCGCAACCTATCGACTGATGCAGGAGCAAATTCGCTGCGCCTCTGTTTTGATTCTGAATAAAACTGACCGTGTCTCAGCAGATGAAGCAGAAGAGATCATAACCGTTCTGCGAAAATGGAATTCTTATGCACCGATTATGCCAGCGGAGCGTTGTGAGATCGACACAGAGGAGCTCCTGCGTAGCGCAGGTGGAGTTCTTACGGATTCACAGCTTGAAGAGGGCGACAGTGAAAGCCATGTGCATGAGGAAGCTCTGCAACCTTCAGGAGGCACCCATGCTTCCCACGATCACGTGATGGCATACACACATTACTTCAAACGACCTGTCAACAGCGAGACCTTTGAACAGTTCGTCAAGGAGCTTCCGCGGGATGTTTATAGGGCTAAAGGCATTGTGACCTTTAATGACACCTCCAGTCGTTTTCTTTTTCAATATGCTTACCGTGAAGCTGATTTTATGAAAATCACACCTCAAGGCGAAGTGCCAGACGTAGCTGTATTTATCGGGGAACATTTCTCATCCAGTGAGTTACGCACGAAGCTGCTGGAGATGGAAGGACGTATTTTAGTTCGGCCTGGAACGATCAAAAGAAGCCTGTAATCCGTTCTGCTTCAGAAGAAGCTGTGGTTCATTCCTAATCTTGTAGGTTAATAGTAAGGCATACCATTAAAAATGCAGGAGGTTGAAGGCTATGACCCGAATTCAATATCAGGAGTGCATTGACGCTTGTCTCGAAAGTATGAATGCCTGTAACTACAGCTATGTCTCAAGCCTAAAAGAATATGATCTTGCATCTCTTCGTGAGAGCATGCGACTCGATCGTGAATGTGCGGATATTTGTTCTTATGCCATTCAAGCAATGACCCGTCAAAGTCCGTTTGTATCTGGAATTCTAAAACTATGTGCAGAAATATGTGAAGCATGCGCGGATGAGAGCAGCAAGCATATACATAATCACTGCCAAGAATGTATTAATGCCTGCCGTAAAGCTGCAGAGGCATGCCGTTTGATTAGCGATGCTGTTGAGGTATATGCGTAAATCGTATAACTTAACTCTCATATATGAACTAATAGCCAGACTGTTGCTGTAGAGATATAGCAATAGTCTGGTTTTTTATATCCAGGTCTGTTTGATTCATGCTATTGGTAGAAAAAAAGGAAACAAGCATGTAGAATGCTAAATACATACAGATTTAACCTTTTACATATTATTGATAGCGCTTACAAAAAAGATTGGAGGAGCAGTATCATGCAAAAGGTCCTTTTAGTTGATGATGAATTTATTATCCTGGATGGCATCTCATCGGTAATGAACTGGGAAGCATTGGGCACAGAACTTATTGGAACCGCGCAAAATGGCTTGGAGGCATTAGAATTAATCAAGCAAGCTATACCTGATATTATTATTACCGATATTCGTATGCCGGGAATGGACGGGCTGGAGCTGGTGGCGACGGTTACAGCGCTTCATCCTGAGACCTCTTTTATTATGCTGACAGGCTTCTCAGAATTCGATTATGCTAAGATGGCGATGCAGTATGGGGTTAAACATTATTTACTGAAGCCGTGCAGCGAAGAGAGCCTGAATGAAGCGCTAAGCGAGGTAGTTCAGAAGCGAGAGGAACGGCAGTACGAGGAGAACTTTATCCTATCGATAAAATATGGACTGGAACGTGTACTTCCACATGCCAAAGAACAATTCCTGAAGGAGCTTGTGACGAACAAGACCTATGGTGTGGAGGAATGGAAATATTTTGGTGAGCTGTTTGGACTGAATTTTCAGAGTCAACGTGTTAGGCTACTGCTGGTAGAGATTGAAGGAGAACATGAATATGAGCATTTGTTCGCGGTCAGTAATATTGCGGGAGATATTTTTCAACATCATATTTTAAGCTCCACCGTAGGGCGGCGTGTTCTGTTATTAATGGAAGATGACCTGTCTGAAGCTGCTTTATTTGAGAAAATAGACAGCATCCGCGCTACCTTTATGAAATATTATCATATTGATCTGACGGCCGCATTAAGTGAACCTGGAGAGCTGACGCAAGTAAGGCGTTTATTCACGCAGACGATTGAATGTCTTAGCCATAGATTTTATCTGGGGGAAGGGAGCTTAATTACAGAAAAAGATATCAGCATTCCAGAGGATGAGGAAGGTCTAGAGCTGCAACTGGATCTCGAACACCTCGTTATGCTCATTAAAGCGGGGCACTGGGCAGATGCTGAATGCGAGCTGCTGTCACTTTTGCATCAACTTCTGAATTTTAGATATGACATTGCCAAGACCAAATCCTATCTGATCCAGATCTTCATGGAGATTATACGTTTGAGTGATCAAAACAAGATGCAAACATATATTGATAAGCTGCCTCGAATGATGGAGACTAGCACGCTCCAGTCTTTTCAGCAGTTTGTAATGAGTATTGCAGAAGAGATTACCCTTGATCGTTATAGCCGCAATCGCAGTAAGCAATCGCAAATGGTGGCAGAGGTAAAGCGTATCGTGGATAGGCGTTATTGTGAAGAGACATTAACTTTGCAGACTGTTGCACAGGAGATTTATATGAATCCTGATTATGTTAGTAAGATGTTCAAGAAAGAAACGGGGGAAAAGTTTACGAATTATGTTATGAAATACCGGATGCAAAAAGCGCTCGAAATCATCGAAGGATGTGCACATTTTACGATTGGACCTCTAGCTGAAGAAGTCGGTTTTGGAGATAATGTATCCTACTTTAGCAAAGCCTTCAAGAAATTCACGGGTTTTTCTCCTTCCGAATATAAAAAAACGGCTCCATAATTGTTTCATTTAAAGATAGCCCATATACCCTACGTACTTGATCGATAAGTACTGTGGGGTATTTTTGTGTGCGAGGACAAAGAGGGTTCCACGGTTTTGAACAAATAATTACCGGATATGAACATGGGGAAAGGACAGCTTTACCTGTAAAGTTATGTGCATAAGGAAGCTAGTCATATTAGATACGGGGAGGCCAACCAATGGAGCTTAAGCATCAGCTGCTGATCAAGAAGTCCGGTATGAAACCCGGCAAATGGTCTTATGTGAAAAAAGAACTGCAGCGGAATAAATATGTGTATATCATGTTAATTCCCGTGGTGCTCTTTTATCTGATTTTCAGCTATGGGCCGATGTACGGTCTGCTAATGGCTTTTCAGAAATCCTATAGTCCTATAAAAGGGATTATGGCGGGGCAGTGGATCGGGTTTGATAATTTTAAAATGTTTTTTGAAAGCTACTACTTTTGGCGGATTATTAAGAACACACTGATTCTTAGCTTTTACAGTATTATTTTCGGATTTCCGGCACCCATTATATTGGCTTTACTGTTAAATGAGGTTCGGAATAAGTGGTTCAAAAGCACGATTCAAACCGTTAGCTATATGCCGCATTTCATTTCAGTCGTGGTTGTTGTCGGCATGTTAAAAACATTCTCAGCACTTGATGGCGGGTTGTTTAACGTAGTTCGTAGCTTTTTTGATCTACAGCCTGTGATGTTTCTGGCAGAGAAGGATATGTTCCGGCCACTTTATATTCTCTCCAACATCTGGCAAGGTGCGGGCTGGGCTTCCATCATCTTTTTGGCGGCGCTTAGCGGAATTGATCCCCAATTATATGAGGCTGCCAAAATAGATGGCGCAGGTCGCTGGAAACAGCTTCTGAACATTACCCTGCCGGGAATTATGCCTACTGTCGTCGTTATGCTGATTCTGCGTCTGGGCGCGGTTATGAATTCCGATTTTCAAAAAATATTACTGATGCAGACCGCTCCAACCTATGAAACCTCGGATGTTATCTCAACCTTTGTATACCGTTCTGGGGTGCTGGAAGGCAATTATACGTATTCCACAGCCATTGGATTAATTAACGGGGTTATAAATTTCTCACTGCTTTTGCTTGCCAACTCTATTAGTAAAAAAGTGAACTCCACCAGTCTTTGGTGAGGAACAGGAGGTGAACCTATGCGACGTTCGGCAGGTGAACGTATCTTTGACTGTATTAATGTGTTGCTGTTGTTAGGCATCATGGCTGTATCGATTTATCCGCTCCTGTATGTGCTGAATTCCTCTGTGAGTGATCCGAACGAACTGCTGCGTTCCAGGTCATTAATGCTGCTGCCTGAAGGCTTTCAGCTCGAAGCTTACAAAGCGGTATTTCATAATTCGAAAATCTATAGTGGATATTTAAATACACTTTTTTATGTAACTGTTGGGACAATCGTTAATTTATTGATGACATCAATCGCAGCGTATTCCTTGTCCAGATCAGATCTTTTCGGTAGAAAAACACTGATGAAGTTAATCACCTTCACGATGTTTTTTGGCGGAGGGATGATCCCGACTTTTCTGCTCATTCAGAACCTCGGGATGGTCGATACCCGCTGGGCGATGATTATACCTGGAGCGATTAGTACTTTTTATTTTTTGATAATGAAAACTAGCTTTGAGGGAATACCGATCAGTTTGATCGAGTCGGCGAAGCTTGACGGAGCTAATGATATCTTGATTTTATTCCGAATTGTACTGCCACTGTCCAAATCTATTCTCGCGGTTATGACTCTTTATTATGCGGTTGACCATTGGAATGATTATGTAGCCCCGATGCTGTATTTGCGCAGTCAGGATCTCTATCCGATTCAAATTGTAATGCGGGATATTCTGATTAGCAGCAGTACAGAGTCAATGGGAGCTGGGGTAGATACAGGCTTCGCTATCGGTGAGAACATCAAATACGCCACTATCATAATCTCAACGTTACCAATCATGCTGGTGTATCCGTTTATCCAGAAATATTTTGTTCAAGGCGCTTTAATCGGTGCCGTGAAACAATAAATAACATTTATTTATGGAGGCGATTTTGGGTGAAAAGAAAAATAGGGGCCATGATGTTAAGTTCCGTCCTTCTTTCTACAATGCTGGCTGGCTGTTCAGGCAATAATGATGGAACTAGTGCGGGTAATAAGGCGGGAGATCATAAGGGAAATACTACCGCAACTAATACGCCGGTGGAGAAGCTGACAGAAATTCCACTGCCAATTACAAAAGACGGAATGACGATTAATTACTGGCGTGCCAATGACGGTAAGCTTACCGCTTCTTTGGAGAGTTTTGGTGATATGGCCAGCTATAAAAAGAAAGAAGAGTTGACTGGCATCAAAGTGAAGTTTACGCACCCACCACTTGGACAGCAGAAGGATCAGTTCAACCTGTTGATTTCTACGAAAGAGCTTCCAGATATCATTTATTATAATTGGGCGGATGCGGTTGGTGGGCCGGAGAAATTAATTGAGGATGGCCGAATTATCCGTTTAAATGAGCTGATAGAACAATATGCACCGAATCTTCGCAAAATCATTGAATCCGACCCGGATGTAAAAAAACAAATCACACTGGATGATGGAACGATCTATATGTTCCCTCTTTTGAAGCTGGATGCGCTGAAGCTGAATGCCACTTCAGGGTTGATAATGCGCAAGGATTGGCTCGATAAGCTGGGACTGAAGCCGCCGACGACCATTGAGGAATGGCATACTGTGTTGAAAGCGTTTAAAGAAAAAGATCCTAATGGCAACGGGAAGGCCGATGAGCTGGCGTTCACTGGAAACTGGGGTCCTGGTGACCTGACGAAGCTGCACGATTTCTCACCAGGGTTTGGGGTAATCGGCGGTTTTCAGATGAATGGGGATAAGGTCGAATACGGGCCGATTCAGCCAGGTTATTCAAGCTTCTTGGAAACGATGGCCACATGGTATAAGGAAGGGCTTATTGATCCGGAAATTATGACCAACGATGGCAAAGCCTTTGATTATAAAGTGACGAATAATTTAGCCGGTTCTTATGGCGGTGGTGTCTTTAGCGGTATGGGCAAATTCTTCAACCTGATGCGCGATACCGATCCGAACTTTAATCTTACAGGTGTACCTTGGCCGGTTTCTCCTAACGGAACAGCTTATGCTACTTTTAATATGAACAATAAAGTATTGACGTATGGTGAAGCAATCACTACCGGAGCGGATAAGGATAAACTGAAGGATATTGTCCAATGGATGGATTTCAATTACAGCCCACAAGGACATGAATTGTTCAACTTCGGAATTGAAGGTGAGAGCTATGTGAAGGAAGGAGAAGGAATAAAATTCACAGATGTCATTACCAACAATCCTAAAGGTTTGACTTACGATCAGGCGTTAGCCTCATATGCGCTTTCGATTATGGATGGACCCATCAATCAGGATAGCCGTTATTTGGATGCTTTATTGTTCGATGAGGGGCAACGAGAGGCTAATGCTTCTTGGATGAAGGCTAGCTCTGATTTGACGCTTCCTCCGTTTCGTTTGAGCGTTGACGAAGCCAGCAAAAGCACTTCCATTATGAGTCAGGTCAACACGTATCTGAATGAAACGATGACAGCAATCATTAATGGCCAGAAACCAATCTCAGAATTTGAAAAAATGGTGGATACGATCAAAGGAATGGGCATTGAAGAAGCTATAAAAATCCATCAGGCTGCGTATGACCGTTACATGGCTAAATAAGCGGATTAAGAAGACTATCCGGGTTATCCATAATGTGGTATACAAGTTATATTACAGTGACAAAGGAGAGCCCGGATGAAAGTTTATCGGAATTTGAGTATTAAAATGAAGGTGTTCCTGATGATTGTTCTGATACTGATTCTGATTATATCCATGGCGTTCGGTTCTTTATATTATGCCTACTCTATTTATGACAAGCAGCTTTATGACAAGTCGTATCGGCTGCTTAATTTGTCTTCGACTACGATTGATATGGAGCTTAAAAAGCTGGAATCCATGACTTTGACGATGATTGCTGATCGGCAAATTCAAGAAGGCCTTAAGGAATTGCGCAAAGATGATTCCGATTTTACTGGATATGTTACACGGCAGATGATTGCTGATCGGTTATGGACGCATATCAGTATGGACGAACGTTACATTCAGTCTGTACATTTGATCGATTCCCAAGGGAAGGTCAGCAGATACGGAGAGACGATTCTGTTCACAGAGGAGAAATCGGCACGAATGACCCGAGAGGCAGAAGCGGGGAATGGTGCTGTACGTTGGTTGTATCCTGACGATTCAGATCCGATGCTGGTCATGGTCCGAGAAGTGAGAGCTTATGATCCAATGACGCTAGATAAGCTGGGCACGCTCTATTTACGCATTAATATAGGGAGGTTAGCCCAAGATTACGCTGGTGTGGCCGCAGAAGACAGCGATATTATTTTGAAAGCAGGTCAGGAACTGGTTTATCCTTATCGGAAAGTGGCGGACGGTGTAACAGCGGTTTTACAGCCTTTAAAATCAGGGGCTGGATACGAAATCAAAGAGATGAATGGAGAAGTTGCCTTTGTATCACAGAAGCAATCTTCCTACTCTGGATGGACTTACTACAACTATGTTTCTTATAATGATATTTTTGAAAAAACCATTTGGCTGAAGAATACAATGATCATTGTATTTGGAATTGCGATTGTGATTATAATTGCGCTAGGGATGAGCTTTGCCCGTAATCTGACACAACCGATTCGCTCGCTGATCAGTCAAATGAAAGAGGTTCAATATGGAGATCTGGACAGTATGGATACTAAGCTGATGGCTCCTCCACTTCAGCAAATGGATGAGGTGGGGTTATTACAACGGACATTTCGTCAGATGATAACACAGATTAACACATTGATCAAAGAGAACTATGCCAACCAGCTGATTATAAAAGAGACAGAATTTAAGGCTTTGCAAGCGCAGATTAATCCTCATTTCCTCTATAACTCACTGGATTCGATCCACTGGTTAGCTAAAAAAAGTGAACATGCACAGATTTCGAGCATGGTTGTCTCGCTTGCTTTTCTTCTTCGGTCATCGATCAGCTTGAAACAAAATGTAATCACAGTCGCGCAAGAGCTAGAAATTGTGAAGCATTATATCACTATTCAGAATTATCGGTTTCAGAAACGTTTGGATTTTCATATGGAGATTCCAGAGGTCTTTAATACTGTCTCTATTCCAAAGCTAACCCTGCAACCGCTGTTGGAGAATGCTATTCAATATGGTGTTGAGACGATGATTGAACCTTGTCAAATTCTATTATATGCTGAACCATTTGATGGCAAGCTAGCGATTGTAGTTGAGGATCGTGGCCCCGGAATGGAAGCAGATTTCCTCAAACGATTACTAAATGGGGAAGTAGAGACTAGAGGCACAGGTATTGGCTTGCTTAACATCCGTGACCGGGTCAGACTTGCCTTCGGTGAGGAATATGGCATTTATGTTGAGAGTACGGTTGGGTTTGGAACAAAAGTCAGTGTTCTTTTGCCGTTCCCGCAGGAGGTGTAGGTGATGCGCAGATTCATACTTAGCTTGGCACTGCTATGCATGATTACAACTCTCGGAAGCTGCGGGCAACAAACGGACCTTCCACCAGAGAATGTAGTAGAAAAAATTAACCTCCGGATTGCCTGGTGGGGAAGTGACTTCCGGAATAACGCTACAATTCAGGTTATCCAAATGTATGAACAACAGAATCCTCTGGTGAAAATTGAATATGATTACAGCGCCTTTAATGAGTATTGGAAAAAGCTTGCACCTAGTGCAGCAGGCAATGTTCTTCCAGACATTATCCAAATGGATATCTCTTACCTTTCGCAATATGGAACTTTGAATTTATTGCAAGACTTGTCACCTTATATTAAGAGCGGACTTATAGATACGAGCAGCATCAGCGACAACAATCTTGCCGGAGGTAAACTAGGCGAGCAGCTATATGGTTTTAATCTAGGGATTAATGCTTTGTACAGTGTGTATGATCCAGAAGTTTTTAAGGAGCAGGGAATTGAGCCTCCAGGGACGGATTGGAGCTGGGAGGATTTTGAGCAGATCGGCGTTACTTTAAAGGAACAGGGGAAAGGAATTTATCTGGGAACTTATCTGACGCCAGAACAGTTTTTTGCTTATTATTTACGGCAGAATGGAGCGTCATTGTTCTCGGAAGATGGAATAACCCTTGGCTATAGCGATGATCGCTTGTTTGTAGAGTATTTCGGACGTATGCAGCGTCTGATGCAGGAAAAACTGATTTTCGAACCTGATATCTGGACGTTAGATGTTAACAAACCGGATCAAGACCCTTTTTACAAAGGGGAAGCATTGCTGGGTTGGGGATATTCTAATCAGTTTATTAGCACTGTTCAGCGTTACGGAAAACCGCTGGCTTTAGCCACCATGCCAGGCCCGCACAATGATCGCGGCTTATTCTTGAAACCAGGGATGTTTTTTTCGATTTCAAAAAGCTCTAAGCAAAAGGAGGAAGCAGCAAAATTCATTAATTTCTTTGTCAATAATCTGGAAGCTAATAAAGTGCTTAAGGGAGAACGTGGCGTCCCGGTGTCCTCAGCTATTAAAGAGCAGATGAAGCCATTTCTAGAGCCAGAGCTTGCACAGGTTTTTGAATATATTGACTGGGTGGAGCAGAATAGCAGTCCGATGGATCCACCGGATCCGGTGGGTGCTTCAGAAGTAACTAGCGTATTACGTCAATTATATGATCTGCTTATGTTCAGCAAAATCACTCCTGAAAAAGCTGCCGAACAGTTCCGCCTTCAAGCCGATGAGATTTTATCTCAGAATATAAAATAAACAAAAAAAGGGGAGAAATACTGGATTGAAAGTAAATTTTAGAAAGGGCTGCTATGGCAGTTCTTTCTTTTTTTTGATTCCTAGAAGAGGAAATTCGTAGGGAACCGGAGAATTAACAGTAGATATGAAGGGAGAATGTTAAGTGGCGAACTTAGTAGATCGTAACTTTGCCGGCGGTAGTATAGGTGTTGCTACTTCCCTAATTGAATTAGAGCAGATCAGTAAACAGTATGGACGCCGACCCGTATTGGAGGATGTATCGTTCACTATTGAAAAGGGAACTGTAACTGCTCTGATCGGACGAAACGGATCCGGCAAAAGTACCCTGTTGTCAATCTTAGCTGGACTTGTCCACATTTCCTCAGGAAAGCTGAGTTGTAAGGATCCAAATCTGAGAATTGGTTATGCACCTGAGATGTTTCCAGGGTTGAAGCTGACCCCAGAACAGTACTTACGAAGTATGGGTCAGATTAGCGGCCTTGCGCCAGTCCTGATCGAACAGGAGCTAACAACGTTATTTCAACTTTTTAAACTGGAGCACTTTCGCAAGCAGTCGATGCTAAATTTCTCCAAAGGAATGCTGCAAAAAATTAATTTGATTCAAAGCTTGTTGGGAAGTCCCTCGTTGCTGCTTCTTGATGAACCTATGTCGGGCCTTGATCTCCCCTCAATGAATAAGTTAGCTGATCTTCTCATCGTTTTGAGAAATAAGGGGACTGCTATAGTCTTCTCTGTACATGAACCCCAATGGATTGAATTGCTTGCGGATCAGGTTCATGTGATACATGAAGGGAAAATTGTAAAGTCAATTCAGGGGTCAGAGAAGCTAAACATAAAACCCTCTACATACATACTATTGTCTAATCTGTCGATTCAGAAACTGCAGCAATTGAAGGAAATGGCAGGTTTCATTTCAATAAATACGTTTAAGGATAGTTGTAACATAGAACGTACGGCGTTGACAGTAACAAGTTCAGAATCAGATACTTTTTTGCGGGTTATCTTGGAGTCGGGTGGTTCAATACAATCGGTAGAACCTCGCGGAGGATCGCATGACTTAGAAAAATGGATGAATCCTAGGAGTTGAACAGGGGGTCTTACGTGTATCCGTTTATCGTTTACATGCTGCGAAGTTATACTCGATCTCAGCGTTATTTCGGCCCGTTAGCAGGGATTGTGATTGCAGTCTTGATATTGTATTCTTATAAGCCCAATCCAGTTATGAATAGCTATGCCGCTACAGCAGTAATGCTCTTTATAAGCTGCGCTTGGATGAGTCTTAGTTTTTTGAATCATGAGCACGCTGTTCATCGGCAGATTGCAGTTGTTCACATGCGAAGTGCGGCTAAACATAGTGCAGGTGGTATCTTAACGCTTGCATTTCTAACGCTGCTGCTAGATCTATTGATTGTCCTTTATCCTTGGGTAACGGGTCATTTTGCAGAATCACCCGGGGGATATCGGTTAATTCTCGCGCTCATAGGACATGGATTATTGGGTATGCTTGGTGTGGCTATTGCCCTATTCTTTCAATCTTCTTGGGTTCAAAAAGGCAGTCATGCGACAGGTATGTTGTTAGCTATCGTTATACTATCACTGGGCGGAGCACAAATCAGCGAAAGTTTGCCTGGTATATTTCATTTTTTGATCTGGTTGTTGCCGCCAGTAACTCCTGTAATGGAGGCCATGATGAAAGCTGATACTTTGTCATTAGCGGAGTTGTTAGGTTCCTTTGCACAAGCATTAGTATATATAACACTGCTTATCGGTTTTTATTTGTACAGATCAAGACAGAGGGATTACAACAAAACATAACTTGTATAGATAAAAGGAACAAGGATACAGAAGTGGGGGAAAAGATGAAGGATACATATGTACCTGAGAGTGAACAATCAAAAGAGTTATTCGCCTATTTTGGACTGGCAGTTTATTATGGACAGGCCCTCGAGCAGCAGCTTACCAACTTGCTATTGCTTACTAAGCTATCACAAGGAAAAACGCCAACAGAAGCAGATCTGACAGACCTTTATCAGCGAAAACTCAGCAATTCACTCGGCCAACTCATCAAAGAAATCCAACATCATTTTCCTTTCTCGGAGCAAGAAACCGCTCAGTTGGAGGAAGTATGGAAACAACGTAATTACATCGTTCATGATTACTTTAAAGAGCGTATACAGGAAACCTTTACGCCTGCCGGAAGGGCTAAAATGATTCGGGAGCTGAAACGTTTTAAAAATAAAGCAAGTAGACTTGAAGTTAAACTGCAAGGCTACTGCACAGAAATGTTCACGAAACTTGGATTAGAGGAGGAAAACTTATTGTAATAATCCTTCTAATCCGCAAGCTGTTACAACCTCTGGTCTAAAATGAACCGAAGAAGCTCTAACACAGCGAGAGAGTGCAGTTAAAGCTTCGCCTAATGCCGGAATCATCTCCGGTGTTAGGCTTTCTCCAGGTTCCCACCACCAATTGTTAATATTCAATGTTTGGCTCTTCTTATCCATCACCGGTTCAAATCTGCCAACAAAACGATCATTATATAATATAGGCAGTACATAGTAACCATATTCTCGTTCTATTGCCGGCTTATAGACCTCCCAGCGGTAATGAAATCCGAATAATTGCCGAACCAGCTCACGTTCCCACAACAAATTATCCAGCGGAGCCAAAACGGCCGCAAATGAATCACGTGGTTGAAGCCCAATCTCTTCAGATTCTTGCAGTATCACAGACTCCAAGGTTGGAGCATCTATACTGCGGATATAAAGCGGAACCTTAATCCCCTCGACCCAAACTTTTCTGAGACTATCCTTCTCCAGCAATCTCTGAATCGCCGCCGCACGCTCTTTGCTCTTCAGTCCGGATATGCCCAGCCATCCGTCTCCAGATTTATTCCATAACAAGCCGATACTTCCTATTCTACGTAACACATACCAATCATGAAATTGTTCTTCCGTGACATTTGGATCGGCTGAACTCAGCAGCTCTGAGGGTAACAAACGTTCAGCGAAATCATAATATCGCCGGGTATGTACACGATGGTGGACAACAATCTCTCCCCAAAAGTACATGCTTTCCATTGCAGCTCGTGATAATCTTGTCGGAGCCCAAGCCCAATCTACTTTTTCCTTTCCGTCTAAATCCAGAGAGGAGAGGGGGCCACGCTTCTGAAGCTCTTCACGAACCTGTGCTACAGCGACCATTACAGGCTCATTAGCCTGATGGTGGGAGGCAGCAGCTGTTCTTCTCCGCTTAAAATAAGGCCAATCCTCTGTACAATAAATTGACATGTTCTTGTCCCAGCCATCAACGAGCAGTCTGTCTTCATACAGAAGCTCTTGGACCAGTTCTGGCGTAAATCCCGGAATCCGTGCCTGGAGGACCAGCTCATGATTATGGCCAGCGATATTAAGGGGGTCATATTGGATGCAGCCTACGTGACGAACATAGTCATAAATACTAAGTTTTCCAGAAGGGATAGCTCCAGCAGTTAACTTTTGATGAGATAGCAGAAAAAGCCTGGCTTGTTTCTTAGTCAAATTATAAGTAAGCATCGTTTGCTCCTCCAAGGTTATGTATTAATTTCCATAATACAGAACATCTGTTCTAAGATCAAGCAGGAAAAAACCCTGAATCACAATGAAGTGACTCAGGGTTGTAAATTACATTTTCTCAAGAGAGGGTTGCAAGTTTCCGAGTGCTGGACGGTTGCTTGCGCCAGCGTTATCGTCAGAGCTGTTAGCAGCAGCACCTACTTGCAGCTGGTACATACGGAAGTATCTTCCGCCAAGCGCCATCAGTTCATCATGGCTGCCGCGTTCTACGATCTCTCCGTGATGCAGGACTAGAATCTGATCTGCACTGCGAATCGTGGATAAGCGGTGAGCGATGATGAAAGTGGTGCGTCCTTTTTTGAGAACTTCCAGAGCATCCTGAATGACGCTTTCCGTTTCTGTATCGATGTTGGAGGTAGCTTCATCTAGAATGAGAATAGCTGGGTCAAAGGAGAGAGCTCTCGCAAAAGAAATCAATTGCCGCTGACCCGCAGATAAAGTACTTCCTTTTTCGATGACAGGTTCATCAAATCCTTGTGGAAGATGAGCGAGTAACTTATCCGCACCAACCTCACGCAAAGCACGTTCTACCCGTTCACGGGAAATTCGTTCATCCCCTAGGCTGACGTTCGAAGCAATGGTGCCCGTGAAGAGGTACGGATCCTGCAGCACGATGCCCATGTGATTCCGCAGCCACTGCTTCGGAATATCCGTAACCTTTTGACCGTCAATCGTAATATCGCCTTTTTGTGGATCATAGAACCGGAACAGCAGATTGATGATTGAGCTTTTGCCGGAACCTGTATGACCTACAAGAGCGACAGTTTCACCCGGGCGTGCTTCAAAGGAGATATCGCGCAGGACGTAGTCTTTTTTATAAGCAAAAGATACATTCTTAAATTCCACTTTCCCTTTGTAGCGTGGCATGGAGCCGTCCGTAACATTCTCTCCAGGTTCATCCATAAGCGTAAACACACGTCCCGCAGATACCATAGAAGTATCCAGGTTCGCCAACTGGTTCACCATACCTGTGATAGGCTGGAACAAACGTCCGAGCACATCGACAAAGGCATACAGAACGCCTAAGGATACAAAGGTTGAACCAGTAATACTGCCATGTCCGAAATACCAAAGCACCATCACAAAAGAGAGACTGCGAAGTGAGTTCACCAGATTGTGGGACGTGAAAGCATTCAGATTTAACATTTTATTCTGATATTTCAAGTAATCATCGTTCAGGTTCTCAAATTCTGCACTAAGCTGCTTCTGACGGCGGAATATCCGGACGATTGACATCCCCTGAATCGATTCATTAATAATGGCGTTAATTTCACTTAGACGTGAGCGAATGATCGTATTGTATTTGGTCGCAATTTTGCGATAGAGCACGATCCACAGCACAAGAATAGGTACAATGAACAAGCTGATCAGACCCAGACGGACATCAAGTAAGAACAGAGCGATATACACGCCAGTTATATTGATAATACCGGTGCTGAAATTGGAGAGGACCGCAATGAATAGATCCTTAATCGCCTCGGTATCATTTGTAACCCGCGACACTACCTTACCAGCAGGCAAATTGTCAAAAAAATGAACGGGTAGTCGCTGGATATGCGCGTATACATCTGTCCGCAGCTTCCGGATTACCTGATTCGCCGAAGATTGCAGCCAGTAGGTTTTTCCGAATTCAGCAAAGATGGAGATTACAAGAAAAATAGCATACATTCCGACCAACTGATAGATCCCAGGAAGCTCGGGTTTGTAAAAGCCGAACAGCTCATCGGCCGACAACTTAACCGCCGGATAGATAACTTCGTTATCACCACGGGTGATATGCATCTCTCCATCGATGAACTTTCGTTCACCGTCAGGCTGTGTTACAGCTTCGTTAATAAAATAGAAACTTCTCCCTGCTTGAAGAACACGAATTTCTTGGCCTTTAGTTTCACCGGGCTCAAAGCGATCGCCGCGTTTGTATAAACTATTGTTATATTCAGCCGCCTTATCGGGAGACGTGGTGCTGAAATAGGGCTTCTCGATGGCCAGCATGTGATTGTCGATCATGCTTTTGGCTATAAATGGACCTGCCAGCTCTGCCGCTACCCCGATTGAAAGCAGCAGAAGGGCTGCGATAAAGGTTTTCTTTGCGGTCAATGCATATTCCAGCAGGCGTTTGCCTGTACTTTGTGTCAACCGTGACACCTCCTAAAATGTTTTGCGTAGTCGTAGCTCGTTTATTTATGGTTGTAGTTTAATCATTTGACAAGTTATTTTCGACTTGCTGCCGATCATATTGCTCACGGTACCAGCCATTCAAATCCAATAGTTCCTGATGTGTACCTCGCTCAACAATTTGTCCGTTATCCAGTACAACAATCATGTCGGCATGTTGGACGGCAGAGAGACGGTGAGTAGAGATTAATGTGGTTTTTCCGGCACGTTCATTCCGGATGTTGTCGATAATCTGAGCTTCCGTACGAGCGTCAACGGCTGATAAGGCATCGTCCAGAATAAGAATATCAGGATTAGCGATAAAAGCTCTGGACAGAGAGACACGTTGCTTTTGTCCACCGGAGAGAGATATACCACGTTCACCCACTAGAGTATCCAGACCATCGGACAATGTGCCCAGGTCGTTCTGGAAGGCGGCAGCTGTAATGGCTTGCATAATCTTATCATCATCGGCGTTGTCTAAACCAAACTGAATGTTTTGCCGAACGGATTTGGAGAAAAGGATTTGCTCTTGTGGAACATAACCCATCCAGCTATGCAGCTGATCCAGGGAAATCTGTTGAATAGGCACGCCAGAGATAAGGATTTCTCCATTACCTGTCGGATATTCGCGGAGCAATTGTTTGAGCAGTGTAGATTTCCCGCTTCCTGTACGCCCGACTACACCTAATGTCTGCCCTTGGTTCAGGGTTAGGTTGACATGGGTTAGATTGTCTATCGTCGAAGAAGGATAACGGAAAGTCACATCGTTAAGCTCGATTCGAGTAGGGTGGGGAACTTGTACGGGATGGGCAGCATTTTGAACATCGGGTTTGGAGTTTAACGTCTCGTCGATACGTTCGAGGGAAGCTCCACCACGCTGCATAATGTTGATCAATTCTCCAATAGCGAACATCGGCCATACAATCATACCGAGGTACATATTAAAGGAGACTAGATCACCCAGTGTGATCTGATTGCGGAATACAAGGTAAATCCCATAAGTAAGACCAATAATGTAGCTGAGTCCGACGCAGAAGCGGATGGTTGGTTCGAAGAAAGCATCGACACGAGCTACGGCCATATTTTTGTTGTAAACATCTTCAGTAATATCCGAGAAACGTTTTTCATCAAGACGCTCTTGGACATAAGCACGGATTACGCGCACACCAGAGACAGATTCGAGCACTTGGTCATTCATATCTCCGAACGCATCCTGCGCTAAGCTGTACCGATCATGAATAGCTTTACCATAAAAAATCATAGCTATTGCAATTAGGGGTAATGGTAATACTGCTGCAAGGGTCAATTTCCAACTCACGAGAAAGCCCATCGCAAACAGCACAACCGTGAGGTAGATTGTAGAATCCACCAGTGTAAGCATCCCGAATCCTACGGTAGCTGAGACGGCTCTGATATCATTGGTTGCCCGGGCCATGAGGTCACCAGTTCTATTTTTTTCGAAGAACGAAGGTGTCATAGTCATAAGATGATTCATAAATCGGGAGCGCAGCAGGCGCTCAACAAGGTTGGAACCTCCGAAAAGTTTGTGCATCCATATGTAGGTAATCCAATAAATAACTAGCAGCAAAATGAATATCATGCCGATATATTTGGCAAGCGAAGCTGTAGTAATCGAACCGCGTACTATGTCGTCAATGGCATTGCCTAGCAGACGTGGAGGGAGTAATTCAAGAACGCCCACACCTATGAGTAATATGAGTCCAATCAGGTAACGCCTTTTTTCTCGGCGAAAAAACCAGCCGAGATCGCGAAGAACAGAGAACAAGTAAATCCCTTCCTTTCAGGTTGTAATGATTGCTTGTGATGCTGATAAAAGCGCAAGTGATTATCTCTTCAGCAAACAAAAAAGGCATATCATCCGAAAACGGACGATATGCCTGTAATTTACAGCTATCATGCGCACGGTGCGTTACAGCACCAAGCATGTGAGAGACCTTCAAGAACTAAAGTTATACGGTCCATAAGACTCGCAAAAACTTCAGGATGGCTTAATCACTTGGGCTGCTTCGGTATTCGGTTGAGTAAAAATTCCAACAATAGTAAAATAATATGGCTGTAACTTCGTAAACACCGCGCTCACCCCTTTCATTAATTTGGTAATAACTAGAAGACGTTTAGTTATGTTCAGAGTTTATCATCCGGTTCGCGAATTTGTCAAACTTAATTTTAAATGGAATGGGAAATCATTAATTGCATAAAGTTGTTTGAATATCGACTTATTTTCGTTATGATTAGAATATACAAAGGAGCTGAGAGAAATGAACATGGAAATTAGTCAAGCAGCGGCAGCTTGGTTTAAGAGAGAATTGGACCTTAAGAATGGAGACTATATTCGTTTATTTCCCCGTTATAGCTCGGGAGGTGGACTTCACCCCGGTTTTTCGCTGGGCATTGCTACAGAAGCACCTGGGCGTCCAGCTATTCAGGTCAAACAGGATGATATTGTGTTCTACATGGAGGAGCAGGACTTGTGGTATATGGAAGGTTATGACCTATCTATCGTATACTCTGAGTCAGAGGATGACATTGAATATAAGTACGAACCAAAGCCGGTATCCGGCGAAGTGCAGGTATAGTTGTCTTAATGATTGTTTATTTTAATCAGGAAAAGCCCTTGCCAAAAGGCAGGGGCTTTTCAAATGCTGTCTTTAAAATGAGGGTATTCCAGTTGGAGATACATAGGTGTTATCAGTGCAAATTGCGAGAGGTTTCTTCCTCCAGAGCGAAGTCGAAGTCGTCAATATCGTACACCTGAACTGGAACTCCACCCTCGATGATCCGTTGAATCAATTCAAATTGATCCGTTAGGATAGGTACTTTCTCACGTTGTGAGGACAGCAGAAGCTCTGTTTCGATGGGATCGAAGATCTCACCGTAGGCAGCGGTATCCATACTGTTAATGATGGTGATTTTGGATTGCCCGCCAAGGAGAATACCTGAGCTTTTCGCCCAAGGCACAGCTAAACAGCGGTTGATCTTCTTCGCGTTGAGCGGTTCTTCAAAATAAGCAATGAGCTCACTTATCTTCAACTTAACATGCTTGTCGTCGTCCGGACGGTTCATCAACGGATCATCGCTGTCTCGCAGTTCGTATAGTTCCATCACGGTAGTATAAGGCACTATATATTCTACAGGGCTGCTCGATACGAGAAGCTGGCCGTAAATCGCCATCATGACGGCTTCCGTCACAAATTGTCTAGACATCGTTATCCTCCTGAAGTTCGGTACTGCAATTGTACTTATGATCTAAAATTATAAAAACACTGTAGAGAGCAAAAGTCAACTGTACTTAGCAACTCACTAAAGAGAAGGGACAGAATATTCCTGTGAAGCAATGGAAATCATATTTTACTTTTGTACGACCTTATATGAAATTGATTGTGTTTACGCTGTTTATCGGCATGATCAAATTCAGTATTCCGCTAACACTGCCAATGATTCTGAAATACGTGGTCGATGACCTCCTAATGAACCCGAGCATGGGGATTGAGGAACGGGTATCACATTTGATGCTTATTTTGGGTGGTGCCTTAATTTTATTTGTTATCGTAAGAGGGCCCGTAGAGTATTATCGCCAATACTTTGCTCAGCTTATCACAAGTAAAGTGTTGTTCGATATGCGAAATAAGCTTTACAGTCATTTACAGCGGCTGTCACTGCGGTATTATCAGAATACCAAGGTGGGAGAAGCCATCTCCAGATTTATTAACGATGTTGAGCAGACCAAAAATTTGGTCGAAGTCGGCATGATGAATGTATGGCTCGACACGTTTACACTAGTTTTTGCTTTGGGATTTATGTTTTATTTAAATCCGGTGCTGGCGCTCGTGTCTATCTCGGTATTACCTTTTTACGCAATTGCAGTTAACAAATTGTATAAGCGGCTTAAGCTGTTAACGAAAGATCGTTCCCAAGCTCTGGCTGGCATTCAAGGTTATCTCCATGAACGGATTCAAGGGATATCAATCATCCGCAGCTTTACGATGGAAAAAGTGGATCAGAAGCAGTTTGAGGACATCAACGGTAACTTTCTTAAAAAAGCGATGGCGCAAACCCGCTGGAATGCTATGACCTTCGCAATTATTAATACATTAACGGATATAGCACCTCTTTTGGTCATCGGATATGGTGGTTATCAGGTCATTCATGGCAATTTGACAGTAGGTACCTTTGTAGCTTTCTTTGGCTATCTGGACCGGATGTATTCTCCGCTGCGGAGATTGATTAATTCCTCGACGGTGCTTACGCAAGCCTCTGCTTCTCTTGAACGGGTGCTTGAGCTGCTGAATGAGCCTTATGATATTGTAGACAAGCCGGGAGCAAAAGTGCTAAAGGATTCACGTGGTGAGATTGCTTTTGAGAATGTATGGTTTAAATATAACGAAGAGAATGATTGGGTCTTAAAAGATATTAATCTGAGTATTCAGCCCGGACAGACCATTGCGTTCGTCGGAATGAGCGGTGGAGGAAAGTCCTCCCTTATAAGCTTGATCCCGAGATTCTATGACATCAGTAAAGGCAGCCTCCAAATGGATGGTTATGATATACAGGAATTAACACAGGAAAGCTTGCGTAGGTCTGTCGGCATGGTCCTGCAAGATAATTTCTTATTCAGCGGATCTGTGCGTGAGAATATTTTGTTCGGTAATCCTAATGCCACGGAAGAAGAAGTCATTTCAGCAGCAAAAGCTGCCAATGCGCATGATTTTATTGAGCAGCTGCCACTGGGTTATGAGACAGAAGTGGGAGAACGTGGTGTTAAGCTATCCGGAGGACAGAAGCAGCGGGTTGCTATCGCAAGGGTATTTCTCAAGGATCCGAAGGTTCTTATATTAGACGAAGCTACTTCGGCGCTGGATCTGGAATCGGAGCATTTAATTCAACAAGCGCTGCAGTCTCTTTCTTCGGAACGTACTACACTAATTGTAGCGCATAGACTGTCAACGATTACACATGCGGATCAGATTGTCGTACTTGAGAATGGTGAAATTACTGAACGGGGTACGCATGAACAGCTGATGGCGATAGAGGGTAGTTATGCGCGATTATTTAACGTACAGCATTTAGACGCTTAATATTTTTTTGGAAAAATACTTGAACATCTTAGTGGTCCTCTCGAAAGAGAAGGCCACTTTTTTTGAATTCCAATCAGGGTGGCGGCACACAGTAACTTATACTATGGCAAAAATTCTAAACGGAATCTGAGTCTTTTCGGAGATCATGTGCGTCTAAAGCTTATAAACATCATGAAAGGAAGTGAGGAACGTGAATAAAACCACGCTTGAGGAAAAGGCGATAGCAGGTGATGAAGACAGCTTTACTGCGCTTATTGACGGCATGCAGGAGCGTTTATACCGAATGGCCTACTCCTATGTGCGGAATCAAGAGGATGCACTGGAGATTGTGCAGGAGACCGTCTTCAAAGCCTATATCTCCATTCATAAATTGAAGCAACCGCAATATTTTAAAACTTGGCTCACCAAGATCGCTGTCAACTGTGCGCTGGACTTTATCCGTAAATCTAAAAAAATCGTGTATATAGATCAAGAGCTGGGAGGCAGCTATGCTCCGAAATCTAGGGAAGAAGTTATGGACTTGCATGAAGCGCTCAGCGGCCTTGATGAAAAATCAAGAATGGTGATTGTGATGAGATATTTGGAGGACTTGCCCATAAAGGAAATTGCAGAGGTTCTCGATATGCCCCTGAGCAGTGTCAAAACCGTTATTTATAGAGGTTTGGAAAAATTAAAAATAAGTATGGAGGAGAGTGAGTACTTTGGATAAGCAACTAGAACGTCTACAGCAAGCCTATAATGAGATTGAAATTCCTAAAGAACTATCATTCGCTTCTCGTAAAGGAATTGAAAGAGGGAAAATCTATAAACAAAAAAATAGTTCTTCAAAACGTGCCTTGAAATGGACAGGATCAGTAGCTGCGGCTGTATTGATTTCTTTTACGGTGGGTGTAAATACGGTTCCTGCTTTTGCGAGTAGTATGGATCAAATACCGGTTCTAGGTAAGCTGGTCAGTGTTCTGCAATTTACGGAAGGAAGTGCAGGCGGTGGAACCATTCAGGATGGAGTAGATGTGAACTTTATATCGGTGAAACAATTGAAGAATAGCGATCAATTGATTTTGAATTTTGCAAATCCAGATGAAACACAACAGTTAGCAAGCTCATATAACGTAAAGTTTACGGAAAATCCGGCAACAATGACGATTACAGTAAGTGGGGCCAGAAAATTCTCAGCAGTCAAAGATCTGGAGACATTAAAACAAAGCCGATATGTTCAGGATGCTTATCCACTAATTACGCTAGATGATTCGGCTATTCGGTTCAATGTCACGCTTACGGACTCGGTTGCTTATGAGGTAAAGGAATATAAAGAGCCAGCACAGGTAGTGATTACGTTAAAAGAGAAAGGAGACGAAGTAAAAGGGGGCTCTGTATATTCGTTAAGAACGGTCTCACAGCCTTCTGGTGAGGCGCTGGGTATGGCTGAAGAGATGTTATATGGGTTAGAGGATGTGCGGATGTTAAAGGATGAGAAAGGCTTATATCTCGTGGAAGCAGGATATTTTAATACAGAAGAAGAGGCTTTGAAGCAGTTGCAGAAAATTAAGACAGAGTATGGCGTTGAAGATTTATTAGTCGTTGAAAAAAGAGCGGTGCAGCAAATTCCGCAGTCCATTTCTCAGGTGGAGGAATAGAGAGAAAGATGGTTGTATAAAAGGCACAATAAAAAAGACCGCCAAAAGCGGTCTTTTTTATGTGCTGTTCTATTACATTTTGCCGATCATAAGTGATAAAATGCCGGCTGCGATCAGCGGACCGACCGGAACGCCTTTAAATAACGCAACCCCGATCACCGTGCCAATCAGTAGACCTGCAACAACTGTGGGTTGGTTGGTCATGAGCGTAGCACCGCGGCCTCCAAGAAAAGCGACAAGAATGCCGATAGCGATAGCAAGCAAGGACTTCCAGTGCAAGAAGGATTGACCGACTGTCTGCAGTGATATTTTGCCGCTGGCTAATGGGGTCATGACCCCGATGGTCAGGATGATAATCCCGATGGTTAAGCCGTATTTTTCTAGCCAAGGAAAAGTTTGCTGTAAGCCAAGTACTCTTAGCAGTAATAGGACGACCATTGCTATTGTTACAGGGGAATTGCTGCTGATAATTCCGAGCGCTGCAAGTCCAAGCAAAAGCAAAGAGGTCATGTCCATCTTAATGTTTCAACTCCTTAGGATTAGAACTTTCTTTTGACACAATGTGATCTGCAATAAGCTTACCATGCCCTCTTCCGGTCTCAATAAACACTTCGTTAGCATTGCGGCCGGAGGCGATTACTCCAGCAACATACAACCCTGGAACATTACTTTCCATGGTAGAGGTGTTAAAAGCAGGCTTATCCATGTCGTCATCCATGATCACACCCGCTGAAGTGAGGAGGGTACGGCTCGGACGGAAGCCAGTCAAGGCAAGAACGAAATCATTATCCAATGCTTTCTTGTCCCCCTTATGATCCGTAACAATTACTGAGCTTGCAGTAATTTCAGTGACACGCGAGCCTAAGTGCAGAGTGATTTTCCCTTTTTGCACCATGCCTTCAAAGATTGGCCGAACCCAAGGTTTAATATTCTCTGAGATGCTTTCACCACGATATACCATATCTACCGTAGCTCCTACACGCATAAGCTCCAGTGCTGCATCTACTGCGGAATTACTGCCGCCAATTACAGTTACCTTCATTCCCGTGTAAGGATGGGCTTCACCGAAATAATGAGTAACTTTAGGTAGTTCTTCACCTGGAATGCCAATCATATTCGGCTGATCAAAATAACCTGTTGCTATAACTACATTTGCAGTGATACGTTTCTGATGCTCACCACGCATATTTGACGTATGTACGGCAAAGGTTCCATCTTCAAGCGGTTCAATGGATAATGCTTCTTCATAAGCGGCGATCTCTAGACCATATTGCTCGGCGGCTCGGCGATAATAGACAAGCGCTTCATGACGGTAAGGCTTGTCGTTGGTCGAAGTGAAAGGAACATCCCCGATTTCTAATAACTGAGCCGTACTGAAAAATTGCATATTTGTTGGATACAAATAAATGGAGTGCACAATAAAGCTTTTTTCAATAATAAGGCTGGACAGGCCTTGGCGTTGGCATTCGATAGCTGCCGAGAGGCCGCAAGGACCTGCACCGATAATAATGACATCTTTCATAAAGCGGGTTACCTCCTGATTGTTACTATCTTTTCTTTAAATCCTACCCTAAATTCATGAATTTTTCCATAAGAGCAGATTGAGTATAATAACCATTGCAAGAACAACGTTGATTATTATATAATTAGATATATATCTAATGTATCAATGTATTGTGAAATTCTAGGAGCGTGAACCCAGTGCAGTTGGAGAAAATCGTGAGTTATCATAAAGCTTTAGCTGATCCAACGCGTCTTCGCTTATTGTTGCTTTTGTCCCAAGGAGAAATGCACGGGCAAGCGCTGGCTGAGAAGTTGAATTTATCGCAGCCTACAGTCACTCATCATGCGGCTAAATTACGTGAAGCGGCTCTAATAAAGGAAAGACGCGACAAAAATACAGTTTACTTTAAGTTGAATCCGGAGTTTATCAATAATGGGGCTGAAGCTTCACTGCAATTTATTTTTTCGAAAGGAGCTGAGAATATGGAAGAGCAATTGCCTGAGAATAGTCTCCAGGATACTGTAATTCGTAATTTTTTCTCTAAAGATGGCCGGCTGCGGCTAATTCCCGCACAATACAAGAAGAAATTGATAGCGCTTCAATACATGGTTGAGAAGCTAGAGCCAGGTGTTGTTTATACGGAAAAGGAAATCAATGAGTTTATTAAGCAGTTTCATGAAGATTTTGCCACTATTCGTCGTGAATTCATCATGCATCAGTTTATGTATCGTGAGAAGGACAAGTATGAACTAAATCCTCGAGAAGTATGGACTCGGTGGGAATATGTCAAATAATGATCTTTTAAATATTAACATTCTGTGTCGATTTGAAATGTACTGATTAATTATTCGAATTTCGAATAAAATGGAATTGTAAGCGTTATCTGAGACATATTTAGAAAGGAGACTTTCGTTATGTTATTTAAACGCACAAAAAAGCAACCCAAATCAGATCATGTAACCGTCACATTACCTCAAGTGAAACAGGCGATTCGAAAGTTCGAAGAAGATATGCCTGGACCTATTAATAGAACAGCATTAATCTTAGAGGACAAAAGAATCGATATGAGTCGTCTGAAACGTTATTTAGGTGGAATACCCGAACGGAATTTCTATATGTCTCGAGAGACCTATGAAATTTTCGAGGAAGAAGACAAGTTAGTGCCGTATTATCTGGATTTAGTTCAGGCTGCTGTAGACAGTTATATTAGTGATACAGGCAAGCTACCGCTGCTTGAAGACACCTGGTTGCCAGAGGTTCATTATCGGTTGTTATCTACAGAAAGTTATCTGAAAGAAACACCTCCTTTTCCGCTGTATATTACGGATGAAGAAATGATGCTGACCCATCGGGCAGAGCATTTCGAGTAAAGGAATGACGCAGATATGAATCTTCACAAAGACTGTTCAGTAAAAGGGAAGCCACAAATCCTTTTTGTTGAATAGTCTTTTCTTTGTCTCTAAAGGCATAGTACAATTACATTCTGTAGGTTAGGTTTGAAAATTAACAGCATGTAAGGGGAATTGCTTGATGAAGGAAGTACAGGCTATTTTATTTGATCTGGACAATACTTTAATGGATCGCGACTATACATTTCGCAGCTTTAGCACTCAGTTCGTGCAGGATTTTCTTGGGCATCTTGAACCTGCGGAAGCGCAGGCCGTGATCGAGGATATGATCCACAGAGACGCTGATGGCTACCGTGATAAAGACGGATTTTTTTTAGAACTTAGTGAGATCCTGCCTTGGGAAAAGCCTGTGACGGCTGAACATATCCGAGCGTATTATGATGCGAGCTACATCAATCATGGTGCAGCCATGGAGCATGCTTTGGAGGTTCTGGAGTATTGCGTGGAGCGTGGATATACTTTGGGGCTGGTCACCAACGGTAAAAAAGAAATCCAGAACACCAAAATTGATATTCTCGGCCTGCGAGAGTACTTCAAGGCTATAGTTATATCTGGAGAAGTTGGCATTGCGAAGCCTGATCCTGCGATTTATCAATTAGCTTTAGACAGGCTGGGTGCCTCTGCGGATCAAACCTTGTTTATAGGGGATCATCCGGTAAATGATATCTGGGGGGCAGGTAAGGCTGGCCTTGAAGGGATATGGCTGCAAAGGAAACATCCTTGGGATGATCAGCTGGACATCCAACCTTGGAAAATGATCCGTGAGCTGAAAGAATTAAAGGCTATTTTGTAATCTGGAAAATTTGGGGTTGACATTTTACTGCTGCACCAATTATGATAACAGCATCTTAAATTTCGGAAGGAGACGATGTTTTATGACAGTTTTAAATGTAATGAACTCAACTGTTGTGGATACGTGTCTTCCGGGAACAGCTGCTGCCGAATAATTGATTCGGGCAGTTTAGCAGGTAAGCTCAATTACGCTTATTAGAGCCACCGGGAACCGTATAGGGTCCGGTGGCTTTTTTGCGTGTGTAGAAAGATTGGATTTGGTGTAATAAATCCACATGTCTATATACCGCCGCCGGAGTCTTTATTTCCGGCGGCTTTTTGTGTTCTCGGAAAACGCCAAGGGGCAAGAAAAAACATAAACATATCTTTTAGGAGGAAATGAATGAATAGCATAAAGCAATATGGTTGGAATGAAAACTGGAGTACAAAATGGAATGAAAAGTGGAGTCATGCAGAGGATAAACAATTTATTCCCGGGAGAATCGTTGGTGACTTTGGCAGTAAGTACAAGGTGTTAACTGATGTAGGAGAGACGTGGGGAGAGCTTGCCGGGAAGCTGAGACACACATTTGTAGCCTCGGGTGATTTTCCTGCCATTGGAGACTGGGTAGCATTGGCGATGCAAGATGGCGGCGAGCATGGAATCATACATGGCGTATTGCCTCGGCAGAGTGTGATCTCACGCAAGGTCGCAGGAAATACACAAGATGAGCAAATTGTTGCTTCCAATGTAGACACGTTATTTCTGGTTAGCGCGTTGAATGATGACTTTAATGTTCGCCGGATGGAGAGATATCTGATCATGGCTTGGAATAGTGGGGCAAATCCAGTTATTCTACTCACTAAAGCGGATCTTTGTCCGGATGCAGACAGTAAAATCGCTGAAATGGAGAGCGCGGCTCCCGGAGTATCAGTACATGCTGTTAGTGCAATACAAGATGAAGGACGCGAGAAGCTGCTGCCTTATATTGGTGAGGGTCAAACAGTAGCTCTTACGGGCTCTTCCGGTTGTGGGAAGTCGACAATGGTCAACTGGCTATGCGGGAAGAACCTTCAGATTACGCAGGATGTTAGAGAAGGGGATAGCCGCGGACGTCATACTACTACCCACCGTGAACTGTTTGTTTTGCCGGATGGGGGGATTATCGTAGATACACCGGGGATGCGGGAGCTGCAGCTCTGGGAAGATGAAGGTGGTCTTGATCTAGCGTTTAGTGATATCAGCGGTCTAGCTTCTAAGTGCCGGTTTAGCAACTGTAGACATGAACGCGAAGAGGGCTGTGCTGTACTGGAAGCAGTCCAAACAGGTGAACTGGAAGAGAAGAGACTATTCAACTACCGAAAAACACAACGAGAAGTATTGTACCAAAATAATAAAGAAGCCAAGCTTAAGAGAAAAAGCGCGGCTTCCACTAAAGTGAGTTCATCCAGAACCAGAGGATACGGATGGCGTAAAGAGCTGGATGAATATTAAAAAGAATTGATATAACGGCATAGACATTGAAAAAGGGCGCCCCTTAGCTTTTGACAGCTAAGGGGCGCCCTTCATTATTGAATTGAATCTAAACGGTTATGGTTTAGAAGGATGCAGCAGTTTCCTTAGCCAGTTGCAATCCGTTTTCAATGATTTCAGCGGATTGTGCTGGAAGTTGGTTGTGGCCTTCGATGATTACTTGTGTAATATCTTTAATTCCCCACAGGTTAAGGTTACCAACGATGAAGTTTACTGCCATTTCAGCACTTGCTGCAGGACCTTCAGAGTAGATACCGCCTCTTGCATTCAGAACGATTGCTTTTTTACCTGTCAAAAGACCAACTGGACCTTCAGCAGTGTAAGAGAATGTTTTACCAGCTTGGCAAAGGTAATCTACATAAGTGTGCAATACAGCAGGTACAGTCATGTTCCACAGTGGGAAACCGAATACTACCTTATCTGCAGCGATGAACTGATTAAGATATTTATTAACGATAGCGGCACCAGCTGCTTCCTCAGGTGTTGCTTCGTATCCTTGAGCGGCTTTATACATACCAGTGATCAGGGTATTGTCGTAGTATGGAAGTTGCTCTGCGAACAGATCAAGCTCAGTGATTTCATCTTCTGGGTGGTTGAGTTTGTAGCTCTCCAAGAATTCATTGTACAGCTTAACACTTACGGATTGTTCTGCTGGACGGTTGTTTGCTTTAATAAATAGAACTTTAGACATTATGATTTCTCCCTTGCATGTGTGTATTTAATATTAACTATATTTAATATAGCATGTAATCTTTTGTTTGTAAATTATTTTTTTGTTCTTGAAATTTGTTTGCGCTTAAGGAGTTTGAAAAAATGAAAACAAGGTTAATAGGTGATACAAGAGAACAGGAAATAATTTCCTGTCTCTATAAGTTCCAGAATGATCTAAAAGGAGCGATTGACATGTCCATCGATCGGTTTATCATTAAAAAATTGGACAGCTGTCACGAAGAGCATACGCGTCAGAATTTAGTGAAGCTATTTAGACTTCGAATCCAGAAAGCTGAAAAAGCAGAGCAGAAGAATTACAAGATCAGCTGATAATTGCTGAGCTCTTCTTAATAGTAGATTTTTCGCTGAACGAGACAGAGTCCTTGGGTTAAAAAAGTCCGTAAATATAGCAGAGCAGTGATCCTCCCGTTAAGGGGGGATCACTGCTCTGCGTTTTTTAGTCCTGGCAGATTGCTTCAGCATAAAGGGTCAGCAAATGAAAGCCAACCTACGACAAACGTCACTTTTGGCAGGTGATATAGTAGGGTCAGGCCACCCGCTACATCTAATCTGCTAACCAATGCAAAGTCATTTGTTGAGTAACATACCAAGTCAACTGCTAAGTTACACACTGAGTCAGTTACACGCCAAGTTAACGGCTAAGTTACTAACTGAGTCACATAACTAGTAACGTGTAGGTTACTAACTGAGTCACACATTAAGTCAACCGCTAAACGACTTACTAAGTCACACAACAAATCTCCCGCTGAGTTACCCACTGAGTCACACACCAAGTTAACGGCTAAGTCACCTCACTGACTAACACAACTAATCACCCGCCGAGTAACTCACTGAGCTACACACCAAGTAACACCAAGTCACCCGCCGAGTAACCCACTGAGCTACACACCAAGTTAACGGCTAAGTCAGACAACAAATCACTCGCTAAGTGACCTTCCAAGTATCCTCAGCGGCCAACGGACTCAGATGACGCTATATACGAATTTTTAGTCATTAGAGCAAAGTTTCGGACTCCAGCGCAGCTATTCAGCTTTTTGAGGTCGATAATTAGTGTTTTTCGCGCCAATAGTGACTCTGGGGTCCGATAGGATTCCAAATGAGCCCAAAATTTATGTTTAAGGTCAGCTGAGTCCGATAGAATCGTACTATGAGTTCGAAAGTAGTGGCTATGAGTTCAAAAGCAGCGACTAAAGCTCCGACAGTAGCAACTATGTACACGATAATAGCAACTAAAGCAAACTGAGTTTCGAATTTAGATTACTGCGGACTCAGATGACGCTATATGCGAATTTATGAGCATTAGAGCAGAGTTTCGGACTCCAGTGCAGCTATTTAGCTTTTTGAGGTCGATAATTAGTGCTTTTTCGCGCCAATAGTGACTCTGGGGTCCGATAGGATTCCAAATGAGCCCAAAAGTTACGATTAAGGTCAACTGAGTCCGAAAGCATCCATCTATGAGTGAGAAAGCAGTGGCTATGAGTTCAAAAGCAGCGACTAAAGCTACAACAGTAGCAACTATGTACACGATAATAGCAACTATGTACACGACAATAGCAACTAAAGCAAACTGAGTTTCGAATTTAGATTACCGCGGACTCAGATGACGCTATGTGCGAATTTATGAGCATTAGAGCAGAGTTTCGGACTCCAGCGCAGCTATTCAGCTTTTTGAGGTAGATAATTAGTGTTTTTCGAGCCAATAGTGACCCTGGGGTCCGTTAGAATTCCAAATGAGCCCAAAAGTTACGATTAAGGTCATCTGAGTCCGATAGCAGCCGGCTATGGGGATGGCCGGCAAGCAGAAATCCAAACGTGCCATGAAATAGCACAAATCAGTACAAAGTGGCATCAAGCAGAACCAAGTAGAACCAAGCAGAACCAAGCAGAACCAAGCAGAACCAAGCAGAACCAAGCAGAACCAAGCAGAACCAGCGAACCAAGGTCCCTGACTTTGAGAGTTGAAGCTATGTTTGCGCAAATAGTATCTAAATCAAACGGAGTGTCATTTTGGATCAAGTTTAGCTTCAAAAAGACAACGGGTCCAAGCTGCACCACTTGGATACTTAGGACGTTCCTTATTAGAAAGCTGAGGACAGCAATGTTGTGACAAAAAAACTACCCCTCCATTAATAGAGGGATAGCGCCAATGAATCATTTTCACTGTAACTGTGCAATATAGCTTCAGAGCCTTTAATTTCGATACTAATCAGAGAATTGAGGCATTTCTGGAGGGCACTTTTGCCCTTTTGAATTTTGAGCTCCAGCGTACTGTTAAGTAATCTAAGTACTTTTTGAGTGGGCTGTTTATTTTCTGTTGTGAAATACACAGGTACAAGTTTGTTCTGAAATGTGATGAGCATTCTCATTTTGAAATCACCTCGCTACAAGTATTTCATGTTAATGATCATACCCCTTGTTTCTTAATTTTACCTTAAAATTAGCTTATGATAACATAAAGATTGCTAGTTTAATATACATTTATATGTAATACAGGAAGGATACAATAATGTGAATGAGAAAGAACGAACGGATTTAACGGATTTAACGGAATTTTTATTTCCAGATCGGGTAACCGACCAAGTAGTTTTAAATGAATTGTTACATACTGCGTCTACAGCAGAAAGGATAGGTAGATTCAAATATAGAGAGAAGGAGAAAACTAAAGATCTGTGTTTACAAATACATAAGGATAAAATACTAGCCTACTGCAATAATACACCGGACTCTCCCCCGTGTGTGCTGAAGAACAGAGATGAAACAGAGAGCTTTTGTCTCGAGTTGTTCGAATGTGAGAGAGCGATGGAGCCCTTTGCTCACGGGATTCCGGCGTTACTAATGTCAAAAAAAAGGTTCGAGGAGCTGAAAAAAGGCTCTGATTCCTCTACGGTTCACAGACTCTCAGAGTGTTTAGCTGCAGAGACAGGAGATGATGTCCATTCCAACCATCTTGCACAAGTGATGAAATGCTTCGACGCAGAGGGAGAATTGCGACTCTGTATTTCTAGTGAAAATGGCTGGAAGTTTCAGTATGCTAGCTTCATAAGCGATCATTCAAGTGGCTGGTTGCTGCGAATGAGCAGCGATCCTTCCCAAGACTGGATTGTAGCTCTTCCTATATCGAAAGCACAATTATGTGGTTCTGTTGCAGAGTGGGTGTTTCATTCCTCTTCTTTTCCTAGTCCACAATAACCGTTGAATAGGGAGGAAGAGTAAGCTGATCTGAATTTAAGGTCACTTTGTCAGCAGTTGTCTTTTGGATCTTGGTGTAAGAGATACCCTCGGCATTTGGATGAAGCGTAATGATTTGTTCATCTCCAGTTAGGTTATGAACAACGAGGACTTGATCCTCTGTTGTTATACGTTCGTAGGCCATTACCCCTGCATTGCCAGAAGTGTAGTCTCGAATTCCGCCATCACGGAGCGCAGAGACTTCGTTTCTTAACGCAATGAGTTCGCGGTATCTTTTAAGCAGTGAGCTGCTGTCGTTAGTCTGGCTTTCGACATTAATGCTAACATCATCAGCGTTATTGCTGCCGACCTCCCAAGTAGTCTGCCCCTCACCCTGATCCGCTGTCATCCATCTCATGGGCTCACGAATTCCTTCATCTGGTTTTACACCAAGCATTCCTATTTCTTCACCATAATAAATAAAAGGATTTCCAGGCAAGGTTAACAGCAGGGCTGCTGCCATTTTTGCATGATCCAGATTGCTGTCTAATTGACTCATGACTCTGTTTTGATCATGGTTTGTCAAAAAAATTGCATCGGTAAAATGGCTATCAGATATTTTGGAGTACAAATTATACGTACGTTCCAGCGTAAAGGCAGTCCCGCTGTCTTTTTCAGTTTTCACGGAATTAATAAGGGTCTCAGCTAACCCGAAGTTAAAACTAGAGTCGAAGGCTTGATCCAAATAAGCCCCTACGGTGACTGCAGAATTCTCCCATACTTCGCCGACAATATAAGCTTGAGGATTCACTTCATTCATCGCTTTGCGGAAATCCTGCCACCAAGATACATTTTTATTGGTTGTGGCTTGGCTTTTGTCGCTTAGAAGGTCTTCGTAAATATGTTTAGCAGCGTCTAAACGGAATCCATCAACCCCTTGTTCCAGCCAAAACTTGCCGATATCTTTCATTTCATTACGAACTTCCGTATGATCAAAATTTAGATCAGGCATGCCTTCCCAAAAGCCACCTAGATAATGACTACCCAGTAAAGAGTGCCATGCACTGCCACTACCAGCGGCACTAGCTCCATTGGCAGGGCGTCCTTGATCTTCGGCCCATATGTACCAGTCGCGATATTTGCTGTCTTTATTTTTAGCGGAATCTACGAACCAAGGATGTTCTTTAGAGGTATGATTCACGACCAAATCCATAATTACTTTAATCCCACGTTTATGCGCCTCCGTAACGAGCTCTTGTAAATCCTCAATCGTCCCATAATCTGGATTGATTGCACGATAATCTGTCACATCGTAACCATGATAGCTTGGTGAAGGGTTAATAGGCATAAGCCAAATCCCACCGATCCCCAGATCGTCTGTGGTGTCAGGATTTCCGTCATTTAAGTAATCTAATTTCTTGGTAATCCCTTTGAGGTCACCGATGCCATCCCCGTCAGAGTCATAGAATGAACGAACAAAAATCTCATAATAAACCGTTGAGGGCTGTTCGTCAGTGGTAATGGTTTTTGCAGCGGGAGGTGTTGTAGTATTCTGAGCTGTATTTGCTTTTGGTGATGGAGAAGGGGAGGCAGAGGAAGGAATATTGTTATTATTTCCTGAACAACCGGATAGCAGAACGGCAGTTAAGCTAAGAGTCAAAAGTCCGTTTATTGTGTGTTTTTTGGCGATAGATGTTGCTCGTTTATCCATATAAAATAACCCCTTCTGCTGCAATTTTCCTATAAAGGAAATGGTAAGCGCTTTAATTCTTATAGTACTGTAATCAAATCCTCAGGTAAAACGTTTGCACAGATATAAAAACAGCAAATCCAGTGATATTTATCCATAAAATCAATAAAAACCGCTGATATCATGGATATTCTTTTAATTCCCCACGATATTCGGGATTTTAACCTTTCAGTAGGCATGTGCATATGCTTTAAGCAAGGGCGAAGGACCCGGTAAGAAAGGAGAATGAAGAATGAAGATTCGGAAAAAGCTGTCATTGTCGCTCATGATCATTACTTTATGCTTTTCAGTACTTGCCGGTTGCGGCGGAAAGTCAGAGACGGTAAAGGTGAAGATTGGGGAGGTTACCCGCTCTGTCTTTTATGCACCCGAGTATGTTGCCTTGACTCAAGGTTTCTTCAAAGATGAAGGGCTGGATGTAGAACTGCAGACGATTCCCGGTGGAGATAAAACCATGACTGCATTGCTCTCAGGAGCTATTGATGTGGCGTTGGTTGGTTCAGAAACCTCCATTTACGTGTATCAGCAGGGCTCGGATGATCCGGTCATTAATTTTGCACAGCTGACTCAAAGGGATGGAACATTCCTGTTCGCCCGTAAGGCTGATGGAGATTTTAATTGGGATAAAGTGAAGGGCTCTACCTTCCTTGGTCAAAGAAAAGGCGGAATGCCACAAATGGCAGGCGCGTTTACTTTATCTAAAAAGGGAATTGATCCTGCGAAGGATATTACCTTGATCCAAAATATCGATTTTGCTAATATTGCCGGTGCATTTGCTTCAGGTACTGGGGATTATGTGCAGCTGTTTGAGCCGCAGGCCTCTATCTTCGAACGAGAAGACAGGGGAGCTGTAGTGGCATCGTTTGGGGTGGAGAGCGGTTATTTACCTTATACGGTATTCATGTCAAAAAACAGCTACATTAGCAAAAATGGAGACACCGTGCAAAAGTTCACTAATGCCATCCAGCGTGCTCAGCTTTGGGTGAAGGAACATAGTCCTGAAGAAATTACGGATGCCATAATAACTTATTTTGATAAAACGGATCGTGACATTGTGATTTCTGCTGTAAAACGCTACAAGGAACAGGACACCTACGCCATTAATCCGGTTGTTGATAATGAAGAATGGAATAATCTGCTAGATGTTATGGACAACGCAGGTGAACTTAAAGAACGTGTTCCAGCAGAAAAGATCGTGAATAATACTTTTGCTGAAAAAGCTGAAAAGACCATAAAGAGCAGTAGCTCTAAATAAGAGAGATAAGATCCTAAATGGATTTTGTTAACTATAAGGAGGGGATGACCTTGCTTCCAGTAGTGCAATTAAAGGGAGTAACGCATGCCTATCTCGGCGATCGGGAAGCTTCACTGGCCGTTGAGGATCTAAATCTTAATGTCGAGCAAGGAGAATTCGTCAGCTTAGTAGGCCCAAGTGGCTGTGGTAAGACGACTCTCCTATCGATTATTGCCGGACTGCTGCAGCCCTCTGAGGGAGAAGTATTCGTAAATGGCCAACCCATTCTAGGCCCTTCACCTGAGGTTGGATATATGCTGCAGCAGGATTATCTTTTTCCTTGGCGGAGTATTCTTGACAATGCCGTGCTTGGACTGGAGCTGACCGGAAGCTTAAACGAGGAGAGCCATAACCGGACTTTGGAGCTGCTGCGCGAGATGGGATTAGAAGGGAAAGAACAGGCCTATCCTTCTCAGTTATCCGGAGGGATGCGGCAACGGGTGGCTCTTGTACGAACATTAGCTACCAATCCAGGACTGCTGCTGTTAGACGAGCCGTTCTCGGCACTTGATTATCAGATCAAACTTCAGCTGGAAGATTTAGTCTCAGAGACCTTACGCAGCCGGGGAACCACGGCTATTTTGGTCACGCATGATCTGTCAGAAGCGATTGCGGTCAGCAGTAGGGTTATTTTATTGCAGCGAAATCCAGGGAAGATTCGTAAAGTTTTTCCTGTTCCGGAGCTAATCCGCTCAGCCCCACCGCTGTATGCGCGTGATCAGCCAGGGTTTGCGGAGCTTTTTCATGAAGTATGGACAGAGATGGAGATCGCAGGGAGGGAAAGCTAATGAAACGAACAGAGCAAGCGGGAGTCTTAGCTTCCCGTGAACTGTGGCTGCAGCAAATGCATGTAGATTTCAAAAAAACTAAACAGCGCCGGCGTAATCAGGTTATTGCTGTAAGAAGCAGTCTGTTGCTGCTGTTCTTTGTGTTGTGGGAAGCGGGAGCAAGAATGGGCTGGATTGATGAGTTATTGTTCAGCTACCCGACAAAAATCTTCAAGCAGATTTGGCAGGATATGATCAGTGGAAGCTTGTGGCCTCATTTGGGGATGACGGTAGGAGAGACTGCAGTAGGCTTTGTTCTGGGAACCTTGTTAGGAACGCTGCTGGCAGTGATTATTTGGTGGTCTCCGTTTTTATCAGCGGTGCTTGATCCGTTTATGGTTGTCTTTAACAGTATGCCGAAGGTGGCCTTGGGGCCGATTTTTATCGTAATGTTCGGGGCGGGTTTCACCGCTATCGTTGTGACAACCTTATCGATTACGGTGATTATTACTACACTTGTTGTTTACAATAGCTTTTGCAGTGTGGATCCTAATCTGGTGAAGGTGGTCCGCTCTTTTGGAGCTTCTAAAGTTCAGGTGTTTTTTAAAGTGATTCTTCCGGCATCTTTTCCAACGGTGGTCTCTACCCTAAAGGTGAATGTGGGAATGTCATGGGTCGGGGTTATCGTAGGAGAGTTTCTAGTAGCAAAATCCGGTCTTGGGTACCTGATCATATATGGATTCCAGGTGTTTAATTTCACGCTTGTAATGTCCAGTCTGCTGATTATTGCAGCCGTAGCAACGGCAATGTATCAACTGGTAGTGTATCTGGAGAAGCGCTTGTTATACCGTCGGTAAGTCTAATGTAACGTTGTGTCCATTCACAAAATCTTGTAACATGTCTATATCTTTACCTATTAACGGTTAGTGCTTTTAAGGAGAGATAGGGTTATGGGATTTCGTGTGATTAAAACAGCTGCTGCGACGTTAATGTCCGTTCTTCTCGCGTCTGCAGTAGGCATACCCAATGCACAAAGTGCAGGGCTTTTAGCCATTCTGGGTGTGGAGGTTACCTTGAAAAGGAGTTTCCGGACGATAACGGCGCGTTTTTTGGCCTCGCTCGTGGGACTCTTTTTTGGGTGTATTTTATTTTGGATATTAGGGTTTCATTACTGGGTACTTGGACTGTACGTTCTTGTTGGCTTTCCGATGATTGTGAAGTCTGGCTACAAGGAAGGGATTGTCACTAGCTCTGTTATTGTGTTTCGTGTGTTTGGACAAGCTGAGTTATCGCTACATGTGTTGTTGCAGCAAGTAGAGCTACTGGCCATAGGTCTCGGTTCAGCGGGGGTGGTCAACTTAATTTACATGCCACAGACTGGGGGAGTTATTTATGGAATCCGCAAGGAAGTGGATCGATACTTTTCAGTTATTTTTACTCAAATGGCCCGTACTTTGCGTGAGCCTGCGTATATGTGGGATGGCAAAGAATTAATTGATGCGGATAATGCAGTGCAGCGGGGACTGACAGCAGCTACTCGCGAGATGGAGAATCATGTAATTCATCCTGATGAAGCTTGGAATGTCTATTTCTATATGCGTAAGGAGCAGCTGGAATCGATACAAAGCATGATGCAGCTGATTTCTCAAGTATATCGCCATTTACCGCATGGAGAGATGGTAGCTGAATTGTTCGACCAGCTTAGCGGAGATGTTTTGGCTGAAGAATATACAGGCCGCACGGAACATTTGCTGGAAGAGCTTGAACATGAGTTTGAAAGCATGGATTTGCCAGAGACACGTGAGGAATTTGAAGTGCGATCAGCGATTCTGCAGCTTTGCAGAGAATTGGCACTTTATTTGAAAATTGCGAAACGCCATAAAATACCGGTCAGTTATAAGCCTGAGAAACGTTTACTCACCCGGAAAAAAGCTTAAAATTAGGCTTTAATAAAGTGAAGTATTAACATTCGCCCCTGAAATCACGATAAAATATGTATGAACTAAAAGTTGATCTTCGAAAGAGATTAACAATTATAGGGTGAGTTCAAATTCAAGCAGGGAATTCATATACGAATTTTCCGCATTGGCAGGTGAGGCGTATGGACAAAGATATGGAATCATTTATCGGAAAACAACTTGTAGCTAACCTCTTTAATGACAAAGGAGTATTTGTTTTACCCGCATTGACTTTATTGAGTGCTGAACATATTAGATTAATTCGTCAACATAAGATCACTCTGGAATCTCATGACGTCGTCCAGCTGGATAGCGCGGAATTTTTCCAGCTTGCAATTGATGATTGTACAGCTGCGATTGAGAATATTTTTGAACAGATTCGTCATAACAAAAATAAAAGAATTCCTATGCTGGAAGTTAGAAATGAAGTGATTCCGTTTATCCAGCAGGTAAGCGAAAAGAATGACTTCTACGGAGTATTGGCTGCTTTGCAGACCAAAGATGATTATACATACAGACATAATGTAGCTGTGGGCATAATATCTACCTTGCTAGGCAAATGGCTGAAGCTAAAGTCTGAGGATTTGAGCATGTTGACCATTGCAGCGACTCTTCACGATATCGGCAAAATGAGAATCCCGGATGACATATTAACCAAGCCCGGTCCATTATCCGACGAAGAGTTTCAGCTGATGAAAAAGCATACGACCTTTGGGTATGAGATGATCAGGGATACGGTAGGCACAAACCATACCCAAGCGCTAGTAGCCTTACAGCATCATGAAAGAATGGACGGCAGTGGTTATCCATTTGGTGTGCTTGGGAACCGGATTACTGATTTCAGTAAAATCGTTGCTGTGGCTGATGTGTTTCACGCGATGACCTCCGACCGATTTTATCGTAAAGCGGCTCCTTTATACGAAGTATTACTGCAAATGGAGGAGAGCGTGTTCGGTAAGCTCGACCCTTATATTTGCAGAGTATTTATTAATAAGTTAATGCAGTCAATGCTAGGGAACGAAGTGGAATTGACAGATGGGCGAAAAGGAAAAATTGTTATGATTCTTGCTACAGACCCTTTGCGGCCACTGGTGAATATTGATGAGGATTTTATTGACTTAAGCAAACATAGATCACTTGGAATTGTGCGGGTAATCCCGCAATAGCTGGTGTTTTAAGGTTTTATGAGGGGGTAGGAATGGCTCCGGAACAGGTTGGACCATTTTTGGAATCTACTCATATATGTACAAAATTTGAAATAAAATGAACTATGAGTCTCCTGAAAAAGCCTTCTTGAGGGCTTACTCAAATTTATTTATAGTCTAACAATCAACAAATGCCTAGAACCTGCATACACTTGATAGTGAATGATTGTATGGAGGAGGTTCAAAGATGTCATTAAGCCATAAACGTCAAACAAGGGAGATCATTACGAAGGCAATTTGCGGCAAAGGTCGTAAGTTCTCTACAGCAACCCATACCGTGACTCCGCCACATCATCCGACTAGTATTTTGGGGGCTTGGATTATCAACCACCAATACGAAGCGGTTGCCGCCGGGAACGGAATCGAAGTAATTGGTACTTATGATGTAAACATCTGGTACTCGTACGACAAGAACAAGCAGACCGAGGTAGCAAAGGAAACAGTCTCTTATGTGGAGCTCATTCCGCTTTCCTACCTGGACACGAGACACCGCACTTCAACAGTTGAGGTCTCTGCGGAGGCAACGCAGGAACCCAACTGTGTAGAGGCGGGCGTATCGCCAGGCGGAGGCAGTGTGACACTTCGCGTAGAGCGCGAATTCGAAGTGGAGTTGGTGGCTGAGACCAAAGTCCGTGTGTATGTCACTGAGCAAAGTGATGATCCAGAAGACAAGGATTATGATTTTGAAGGTGATAGCTTCGATTACGATGATCTGGACCCTGACAATCTGGATGATGAGCTGTAAGGAAGGATACGCCGCCGTTAACTGAGTATCAATGGGTTATGGTCCATTATATGTAGGGAGTGCGGCGGCGTAGAGGGCGAATGCCCTCCTTTTTTTTATTTATTTTTAGGATGAAAAAAGGTTCACGCTCGGATGGAGGCGCTAAAGAGTATGAATGAAGGTCTTAAGGTGTATTCAGAATTGTCTGTGGCAGAGAGAGAGTCTAGATTGCTTAGAAGCGGGGTTGAAGCAACGCTGACGCCCTCTGGAAAACGGTTTGTCGATACATATGCTTCACATGCTACTGAGAAGGGCCACAGGCAGTGTTATAAGATATTGGTTTATCATTTGACTGTCCTCCACATCTCTTTGCTTGGAGCAGGTCTTGGAATGCGTGCGGCCGCCGATAATTACAGCGAAGCTGTGAGGATTGCTAATGCCGAGAGCAATACCACGGGAGGCCGAGTGCGGGGAGAGCTTCGCGGGGTGATGAAATTGCTCCAGCGGATTGCTGTCCGCACGCTGTACAGCTTGGGGCTGGATAGCGGTGAGGTCTTGCTGAGGGCAATGGGGAACCGGAGGTATGTGGTGGAGGGAGTCACTCCACTAGTAAAGACCTCCGGGCAACGATTGCCCGAGCCTTATCGTTCCGCAGCGTTAGCGCTGGAACGAAAGCTGGCTCTGGAGCAGCCGGGCCGCAGCGGCCTGCTGATGGGAATGGACCCGGAGTTTATCATCCTCCGGGAATCCACCGGCCGCGTCGTGCCTGCGTCGCGGTACCTGCCCACGGACGGCGTCGCTGGCTGCGACGCCGGACCTCCGGGAACGCGCGGCGCGTTCCCGGTCGCCGAGCTGCGCCCTCAGCCGCGCGGGGAACCGCGCGCACTGCTGGCGCAGCTGATGTCCGCCGCGGCGCTGGCGGACCGGCTCATCCCCGACCGCTCGCTGCGCTGGCGGGCGGGAGGCATGCCGCTGACGGGCTGGGCCCTCGGCGGCCATCTGCACTTCAGCGGCGTGACGCTGACGGCGCCGCTGCTGCGCGCGCTCGATAACTATCTCGCGCTGCCCATGCTTCTGCTCGAAGACGTCCGCGCAGGGGCGCGTCGTCCCCGATACGGCGTGCTCGGCGATTTCCGGACTCAGCCGCATGGCGGCTTCGAGTACCGGACCTTGCCGAGCTTCCTGGTATCCCCGGTCATCGCTAAAGGCGCGGTCTATCTGGCTCACCTAATCGTAAGCCATTATGAGGACCTGACGCAACGCCCGCTCGACCGGGAAGACCTGCATATCGCCTACTACAGCGGCGATAAATCTCCGCTGCGCGCCGCAATCCCCCCATTGCTGGCGCAGCTGCGTTCCCTAGGCGGCTACGAGATTGCCGCCCCCTATATCGAGCCTTTATTCGAATATATTGCCGCTGAACGAACGTGGGATGAATCACGTGATATACGTGAGTTATGGTGCAGCAAAGTAAAAGTGTGATTTTACTATTTGGTCTACATGTTAACAATGGTCCATGAACCGATATCTTGAAAACCAAGTCGTTTATAAATAACTCCGGCATGTGGGTTGTCATAAAAGAGGCACAATGACTTTCCTTCATAGAGCAGGTCTGCACATAGCTGTGCCATTACGCGCGAAGCAAGGCCTTGCTCTCTGAATGCTTGATGTGTGGCAACCCCTACAATCATCGCTGACATGGAATTTTCCGCTGAAGTTGAAGCGGTGACAATGACCTTATCTTCCCGTTCTATATAATAGGTGCGGCCGGTGTTGCTTTCCAGCGTTTTACGCAGGCTGGTTCTAGAACCATTCCGGCTGCTTTCAAATTCTTCAATGGTATCCATGAGTGCGCAAATCGCTTCTACATCCTGAACCGTAGCTTTTTTAATAGGCTCAGCTGAAGAGAAGGACTCACTTATTTTATTGTTCATTTTTTTTAATTCAGCAAAATACAGCTGTTTTACTTGTTTGAAATTAATTTCCCCGTCAAAAGCCTTCACCACCTCTGAGGCTCCGGAGATCATATGTATGTCATTATCCTTTCGGATAATCTCAGCGAACCCCTCGACATCAAAAGGGCCATCTGCATAAGGAAGGTAACTTCTATAGAAGCGCAGTAGAACGGCTTTTATCCGCCCGTCGGCTGGATCAATCTCTCCCCATAAATCCATGAAATCCTGCTCAAACCCAAAATTCTCCACATCGCCAATGATAAATAAATTAAGCGCCGGCTCTTTCCGCAGCAATGCCATCAGTAGCTCTTGATCATCCTTCGTTAGCTTTCGTATCATATTGTATTCTCCTTTGATTTTTATATGGGCTGACGCTCTGTGTTAAGATTTTACAATATTTAAAAGCAGAAGAATATACCTCATGTAAGTGTTTGTCTGATAAGTATTCTAGTCTTTCGTTGTACTAATGTGAGGTTTCAGGGTAACTTTGTCCATCAATTTTCTGTTATAATGGGGGACAGCATTAAATAGGCATGGAGGTTGACCATGGCACAATATACGCCGATGATAGAGCAATATTTAAAGGTAAAGGAAGGGGCTAAGGATGCCTTCCTATTTTTTAGACTGGGCGATTTCTATGAAATGTTCTTTGAAGATGCCATTTTGGCTTCCAAGGAGCTTGAGATTACGTTGACAGGCCGCGAAGGCGGGGGCGAGGAGAAAATCCCTATGTGTGGAGTGCCTTACCACGCCGCCGAGGGATATATTCAACGCCTGATAGAAAAAGGATATAAAGTCGCCATTTGTGAGCAGTTAGAGGATGCTTCAGTCACTAAAGGCATGGTGAAGCGGGATATTGTACGCGTCGTGACACCAGGAACCGTGATGGATGGAAAAATCATTGCTGACAAGAGCAATAACTACCTCGTTTGCGTCACCGAAAGTGACGGAATGATGGCATTAGCTGCCTGCGATTTAACAACTGGTGAGCTGTATGTTACTTCGGTATTATCTGGAGCCGAATGGCTGCGTGATGAGATTGGCATTTATGAACCGGCTGAGATCATCGGAGACGCTGCACTTTTGGAGATCCTGCGAAGCGAAACGCCGCTGTTAGCCAAACCTGTAGTTTACACCCCTTGGGAGAAACGCGAGGAGGAGCTGGCACGTCGTCAGTTCGGTGAAGCGGCATGGGTACGTCTAGAGAAGGAACGTGGACAATGTCTGGCGCTTCTGATCTCTTATCTGAATGAGACCCAGCGGCGTTCGTTAGGGCAGCTTAGTCAGATTTCTCCTTATGAACCAGGCAATTATATGATTCTAGATCCATTTACACGCCGGAATCTTGAACTAACCGAGACGGTTCGCGAACGCTCCAAAAAAGGATCCCTGCTCTGGCTGCTGGATCGAACGGAAACGTCGATGGGCGCCCGTCTGTTGCGCCGCAGAATTGATAAGCCGCTATTGCAGCGAGCTCCGATCGAACGGCGCCTAGAGGCTGTCGATTATTTGTACAATCAGTTTATCGTTCGCGAGGACCTGCGTTTAGCGCTTAAAGAAATTTATGATTTGGAGCGTTTGGTGGGTCGTATTGCTTTTGGCAGCGCCAATGGCCGTGATATGAATGCTCTGAAATTATCGCTGGCACAAATTCCTGCATTGAAGGATTTATGTATGACCTCCGGTTCAGCTACTTTACGAGAGATCGGTGCAAGTATGGATGAATGCGCTGAGCTGCGAGAGGATATTGACCGCGCAATCGTCGAGGATGCCCCGGTGTCTGTGCGCGACGGTGGCATTATCCGTTCCGGTTATCATGAACGTTTGGACGAGCTTAGGGAAGCTAGCAGTAACGGTAAACGTTGGATCGCTGAACTGGAAGCTAAGGAAAGACAGGCCACTGGCATTAAGTCACTGAAGATCGGCTATAACAAAATCTTCGGGTATTTCATAGAGATCACCAAATCCAATCTGGCTGCACTGCCGGAAGGAAGATATGAACGTAAGCAGACGCTTGCCAACGCAGAGCGTTTTGTCACTCCTGAGCTTAAGGAGAAGGAAGCACTCATCCTTGAAGCTCAGGATAAAATGACGGATTTGGAATACAGCCTGTTTACCGAGCTGCGTGATCGCATCAGCGGGCAAATTCCCCGCCTGCAAAATCTTGCGGAAAAGGTTGCCGAAATTGATGTATATCAATGCTTGGCGGCAGTTAGTGCCGAACATCGTTTTGTGAAGCCAGTCCTTTCGGATGGTTATGATCTTCGGCTTGAAGGGGGCCGTCATCCCGTTGTGGAGGCGGTGCTTAAAGATTCTGCTTTTATTGCAAATGGAAGCACGCTGAGTAAGGAAGAAGGTAATATCCTTCTAATTACAGGTCCTAATATGGCGGGAAAAAGTACTTACATGCGTCAGGTGGCGCTGATCTGCATCATGGCTCAGATTGGATGTTTTGTACCAGCAAACAGTGCTGAAGTTCCGCTTATAGACCGGATCTTTACTCGTATTGGAGCAGCTGATGATTTGATCGGTGGACAAAGTACATTTATGGTGGAAATGGCTGATATCCAGGTTATGACAGAGAAAGCAACAGCTCGTAGCTTGATTATTATTGATGAGCTGGGAAGAGGTACCTCGACCAGTGAAGGTATGGCCATCGCTCAGGCGGTTATTGAATATGTACATGATGTTATTTCTTGCAAAGCTCTAGTTTCGACGCATTTTCATGAATTGGCTCATTTGGAAGGAAGTCTTAAAGGACTGCGGAATTACTCTATGGCTGTTCAAGAGAGCGGTGATAAAGTTAACTTCCTGCGCAAGCTAGTTCCTGGAGCGGCTGACAGCAGCTATGGCATCTATTGTGCACGTCTTGCGGGTCTTCCTGAAGGGATTATTGACCGAGCTTATGGTCTCTTGCAGAGCATTGAGCAGGCAGCCCATCCTGGTGGTTCTGAACTTCATTACGGGGGAAGCCTCGAAAGACAGGCGGCTGTAAGAGAAGTTGCTAGCGCATCCTCGATAGCGCAAGCCGTAAGTGTCATCACTGAGGCACCTGTAGAAAATGAGGTTGTTCAGTTGTCTATCTTTGGTGAGGAAGAACCACGCAAGAATCGCAAAGGTAGTGCACATCAAGTTGCGGTAACCGAAATCCAAGAGAATCCTGCGCTAAAAGAGTTCATTTCTTCTGTGCGTGACGCTGATCTTATGAATATGACGCCGCTGCAGGCGATGAGTCTGTTGAACGAGCTGAAGATGAAGGTTAAGGATCTGCAATAAAGATTTTATAATAATTGATTGCCTAAATAAGAGGTGAATGAAATGGCCAAAATTCATATATTGGACGAGCATATTGCCAACCAGATAGCTGCGGGTGAAGTAGTAGAGCGGCCAGCTTCTGTTGTAAAGGAGCTTGTCGAGAATGCAATTGACGCTGGCAGTACAAGAATTGAGGTATCGGTAGAAGAGGGGGGCTTGCAGAGCATCCGCGTTAAAGATAATGGCTCCGGGATTGATCCTGAAGATTGCGAGACCGCCTTTTACCGGCATGCTACAAGTAAAATTCTGAATGGCCGCGATCTATTTCAAATCACAAGCTTAGGCTTCCGCGGAGAGGCACTTCCCAGTATTGCCGCGGTCTCCAAGGTATCGCTTCTAACTGCAACTGCCGATGACGGCAAAGGGCGCCTAGTAGACATTGAGGGTGGCAATCTCATACGAAATGAGGACGCTCCTTCCGGCCGGGGAAGTGATCTTGCCGTTCGTGAATTGTTTTTTAATACGCCGGCAAGGCTGAAATATATGAAGAGTATTCAGACGGAGCTGGGCCATATCTCAGATGCCATGTACCGCATGGCGCTGGCTCATCCGGGGATCTCTTTTACCTTGCATCATAATGGCAATCAGCTGCTGCATACGCTCGGAAATGGTGATCTGCTGCAGGTCATCGCAGCTGTTTACGGAACCAATGCCGCCAAAGCAATGCTGCCGATTACGGCAGAAGACTTGGATTACCGGATTTCCGGATATATTAGTCGTCCAGAATGGACACGTTCCAATCGAAATGCAATCACTACTATTGTCGGTGGACGTTATATTCGCAGTAATGGACTGAACGCAGCAATCATGCGTGCTTATCACACCTTGCTTCCGATTAACCGTTATCCGTTATTAGTTCTTGAACTGGATATGCACCCCTCTTTGGTAGATGTCAATGTACATCCAGCAAAACTCGAGGTTAGATTCAGTAAGGAGAATGAGCTTTACACCTTTGTTGAGCAGGAGATCCGCAAAATACTGCTGGGGCAAAGTCTGATTCCACGTCCAAGCAAGGAAACAATCGGACCCAAGGGCAGCAGCTCCTTTATCCAGGAGCAATTTGCTTTTTCCAAAGGAGCTGTTCCGCCGTCATCTTCGAATGGTGATGAGAAGGATACAGCCCCTACGGGATCTGCCAGCTTCTTAAGTGGACTACAGTCATCGAACCCTGACCGTAATTCCCGTGATTTTAGCAAGGATGGTCAGGCGGATCATCAGGTAGCTCGCGAGGTAGCTCCAGCTTACGGATCAGGCTATCCGTCTTCATCTTCGCAGGGGCGCCAAACTAATGCGAATACTAGTTATTCCAATAGCTATCGCCCGCAAGAAACGTCAATGGCGCAGAAGCAGCTCCCTTCGGTTGAGAAGCTATGGGCTCCACCACAACAAGAAGAGCCTGGACTTCCGGCCTTTCCTGAGCTTAATTATATAGGCCAGCATCATGGGACCTATATTATTGCCCAGAATGATGGAGGACTCTATTTAATCGATCAGCATGCGGCACATGAACGTATTAATTACGAATACTTCTATGAGAAATTTGGTCGGCCGGAGGATGCCTCACAGGAGCTGCTACTGCCGATTACACTGGAGTTCACGCCTTCTGAAAGTCGTCAGCTTAGTGAACGTCTACATTGGTTTCAGCAGGCCGGGGTATACCTTGAGCACTTTGGCGGACAGACCTTTCTTGTTCGTTCTTTGCCCTATTGGTTTCCTGAAGGGGATGAGAAGGCGGTCGTTGAAGAAATGGCGGAGTGGGTCTTAAGCGAGCGTATGATTGATCTTGCGAAGCTACGAGAAAAGTCATCGATTCTGTGTTCATGTAAAGCCTCGATTAAGGCCAACCATAAACTAACAGAACAGGAAGTGGAGGCTCTGTTGTCCCGACTGGCAGAGTGCAAACAACCGTATACTTGCCCACATGGACGGCCGATTGTGATCTCTTTTTCATCCTATGATTTAGAGAAATTGTTCAAGCGGGTTATGTAATTATACATTTTTTGAAATTTGTTAAGAGCAAGACTGGAGGCACCATGATTATAACTACGGGGTATAGCCCGATAATGGAAATAGTAGAACGCGCGCAAAGCCTTGCGGAGAGAACGGGTTGTAGTTATGCTCCACGTGAGAAGCTCTCCATTACAAGGATGGTTGAACATTACGGAGATGAGGATATTCTGATTCTATCTCAGGACGCTGTTCGACTACACCGCTTAGGAATGGAGCCTATGGAGTTTCATCCGAGCATGGGCTTCGTTCGCGCTAAACGAATTCTAAAGGGTGAGATCGAGCCGATGCTTGTTGCGGCTCGAATGCTTCCCGGAGATAGCGTATTGGATTGTACAGCTGGATTAGGAGCTGACTCCTTACTGTTTGCTGTACATGGTGGTGAGTCCTCAGAGGTTACCGCTTTGGAGAGCTCATTACCGCTGTACGCACTGCTCAGTGAAGGGATGTCTCATTACATCTCTGGGCAAGTAAAGGTCAATGAGGCTTTACGCAGAGTTAATGTCGTGCATAGTGAACATTTGGATTATTTACGGTCTCAACCAGATCGAAGTGTGGATATTGTTTACTTTGATCCTATGTTTCGCGTGCCTCTGACGGGTTCTGCCTCGATTTCCCCGCTGCGGCAATTCGCTAACCGTGCAGCCTTATCGACAGAGAGTGTAACCGAAGCGGTTAGGGTCGCCCGTAAGACTGTTCTTTTAAAAGAAAAGGCTTTGAGTGGCGAATTTGAACGCCTAGGGTTTACTGAGCTGCTCCGAAGCAACTCCAAAACATCGTACGGGGTGATACACATTGACAACTAAAGAAAGGCATAAGGTTCTAGTGCTGTTAGGACCAACTGCCGTAGGCAAAACCCGGTTAAGTCTGGAGCTGGCAGCGGCTTATAACGCTGAGATTATTTCCGGCGATTCGATGCAGGTTTATCGTGGTATGGATATTGGTACAGCTAAGATTACACCAGCCGAAATGAACGGCATTCCCCATCACCTGATCGATATTCATGATCCGCAGGATGCGTATTCTGCCGCTGAATTTCAAGAGCAGGGCACTAGACTCATCGAGGAGATAAGCGCTAGAGGGAAGCTTCCCTTTATCGTAGGGGGGACTGGACTGTATATTGAGTCTTTATGTTACGGCTTTCAGTTCTCGGAAGCAGTGGCTGATGAAGCTTTCCGTAAAGAGCAGGATCAATTTGCGGAAGAACATGGAGCGCTTGCACTGCATGCCAGACTCGAGGCGGTTGATCCAGTCAGCGCAGCCAAACTTCATCCTAACGACCGTCGCAGAATTATCCGTGCACTGGAAATTCAACACCAGACAAACACTACACTTTCCGCTTCTCATGCTGCTCAAAAGAAGGAATCTCCCTATGACTTATGTCTCATAGGTTTGACAATGGACCGGAAAATACTATATAAACGTATTGAGGACCGAATTGATAGCATGCTGGCGGATGGTCTCGTTGCTGAGGTGAAGGGACTGCTGGATAACGGTTACAGCAGAAGCCTTGTGTCCATGCAGGGATTGGGTTACAAGGAAATTGCCGCTTACCTGGCGGGAGAGCTGACGCTGGAAGAAGCTGTGATACTGCTTAAACGCGATACTCGCCGATTCGCCAAAAGACAGTTGTCATGGTTTCGCCACATGAAGGAAATCGAGTGGATCGATGTCGAAGGTGAACAAAACTTTTCTGAGAATTTCTCAAAAATACGTGGTATAATAGCAGGAAAGTTTCTCTCAGGTCTTGAATATACTTCTGAACAATCTAATTGAACCATTGGGGGTACGTCATATGAACAAGTCCATTAACATCCAAGATACATTCTTGAACCAACTACGCAAAGAAAATATCCCTGCTACGGTATATCTGACCAACGGTTTTCAAATCCGGGGAATAATTAAAGCATTCGACAATTTTACAATCGTCATTGACAGTGATGGACGCCAGCAAATGGTGTATAAACACGCAATTTCCACGTTCACACCACAACGTAGTGTATCACTGATGCAAGACAGCAGTATTGAAGAATAACATTTATCAAAAATGAATTGAAACCTTTCTTGTTTATAAATCGTTTGAATAGAGTGTGAGAGAGCAACCTGTGAAGGTTGTTCTTTTCATTCATGGCAGACCATTTATGTTTATTTCCGAAAGGGAGTCAGGAGGCATTATGTCTAGAGACGATACATCTAGGACGAATCACAATAGAGATAGAGGATCGTCCAGTTCCAAATCAAAACCAAAATCAAAACCAAAAAAGAAAAAGAAATTTTTGACGAAGAAGCGTGTGCTGTGGAGCTTGTTCTTCGCTACGGCATTGGCCATTTTCTGTGCATTAGGTGGATATCTGTTCATTATGCTAAATGGTCAAAAGCTTCTGCTTGAGAACCAGGATAAGCTAACAGTGAATGAAACGACTAAGGTATATGACCGCAATGCTAATTTAATCGGCGAATTATCACTGGAGAAAAGTGATCCAGTAGAGTATGAAGAAATTCCACCGTTATTGGTTAACGCTTTTGTAGCCACAGAGGATAAACGTTTCTTCGAACATTCTGGTGTGGATTTATGGTCGATTGGCCGGGCAGCAGTAAAGGATATAGCCGCACGAAGTATGGTAGAGGGCGGTAGTACCATTACTCAACAGCTCGCCAAAAACATTTTCCTGACACGGGACAAGACGTTTTTCCGTAAAGCTACTGAGGTGTCGATTGCCGTAGCCCTGGAGAATCAGAAATCTAAAGAAGAGATTATTACCATGTATCTGAACCGGATTAACTTCGGGGGTACAATTTACGGAATTAAAGCAGCATCAGTAAGATATTTTGGTAAAAGTGATTTGAGTCAGCTTAAGGTTTGGGAAATCGCGACATTGGCGGCTATGCCAAAAGGCCCGTCTCGTTACAACCCGCTGCGTAACCCTGATCTTTCGAAGGAACGCCGGGCAGTAGTGCTTCAGCTTATGTATGAGCAAGGGTACATTACGGAGCAGGAAAGAGACGAAGCAAAAGCCGTAGATTATAACTATAAGCCGCCAGAAAAGAAACAGCGTTATCAAGCATTTATTGATTTTGCAGTAGATGAGGCGGAAGAAAAATTTGGATTGTCAGAAGATGATCTGAATATCGGCGGATACAAAATTTACACTACCATGGATAAGCATGCTCAAGAAACGGTTGAAGATGCTTTTGCAGATAGTGATAATTTTGAAAAGAGTGTAGATGAAGAGCTGGTACAAGGCTCAATGACGATTGTGAATCAGGAGAATGGCAGCATTGTTGCACTCCTTGGCGGACGGAATTATGAGAAAAAAGGCTACAGTCGTGTAACTGGCAGCCGTCGTTCTCCAGGTTCTGCTTTCAAACCAATTGTCTCTTATGCTCCAGCGCTGGAAACTGGGAAATTCACCATGAATTCAACGCTAAGCAACGAGAAGCAATGTTTCGCGAACTATTGTCCAACCAACCTGCACGGATATTCTAAGAGCATCAACATGAGTGATGCCATTCAGAAATCAGAGAATATTCCGGCTGTTTGGCTGCTCAATGAAATTGGTGTGAATACCGGATTTAAATTTGCCAAGAAACTAGGCATTGGATTGGAAGATGAGGATAAGAACCTCTCGCTGGCTCTTGGAGGCATGAGCAAAGGGACCAATACGCTGGAAATGGCGCAAGCCTACAGCGCTTTTGCAAATGGCGGCGAACTAAGAGAGGCTTATTCCATTAAATCCATCTCTGACAGCAGTGGTGAGACGGTCTACAAAGCGAATACAACGCCTGAGCGAGTGATGAGTAAGGAAACAGCTTATCAAATGACTGAGATGATGCAGAAGGTCGTGGAGAGCGGTACGGGTAGAAAAGCTAGGATTGACCGTCCTGTTGCCGGTAAGACCGGTACGACGCAAAGTGGATATTCTGGAATCAGCTCGAACCGTGATGTATGGTTTGTAGGCTATACGCCAGAATGGACTGCAGCAGTCTGGATGGGTTACGACAAGCCAAGTAAAAAGCATCTGCTTAAGAACAGCAGTCCGCTTGCCGCTGCTTTCTGGGGTAAGGTCATGGAGGAAGCGCTGAAGGATGTTCCTAAGAAATCCTTCCCGCAGCTCGATAACGAGATTGCTCCTGAGCCTACTGAAACACCAGAAACAGCTCAGACCGTTACTGGACTATCAGCAGCATATGATCCTTCTACGATGACTGTAAATCTCAATTGGGAGGCAGTTCCTGTTGCCGGCGTTGAGTATCGTATTTATCGTAGAGAGACATCGGAAGCTGAATTTGGCTCACTGTTAAATACAGTGACTACCAGCGCAGGCGATTTTAGTGCACTGCCTGGTTTGGTTTACGAGTATTATGTAACTTCTTATGACCCTGCGCTAAAAGTGGAGAGCGAACCATCCAATGTGGTTAGTGTATCCGTGCAGGATGAAATGCCGACCCCTGAACCCACCATAGATCCTAATCTTCCGACCCCGACCCCAGAGGACGGTGGCAACAACGGAGAGAATGGAAATGGTGGCAATAACGGAGGCGGCAATGAGGGAGGCGGCAATGACGGAGGTACAGGGACGATCCCTGAAATCACCCCGCCACCGCCAACACCAATGCCGACCCCAACTCCAGAACCCACTATCGGTGGAGAGGGTTCCGGCGATGAGAGTGGGAATGTATCCACAAACCCTGATCCAGAGACCGGTTTTGTGAACGGGGATTCTTCCACTCAATAAAACGAATTTGAATTTCAAACAATAGCTTTATCCATGGCAGTCCAGCTTTGCTTTATTTATAGAGCGAAGCTGGACTGCCGTTTTTATTAGGTTTAGAAGAAAAATTTCTTGTATTTTGCGGGATATTTTGAGTGTATCCTCTAAATGTGTTAAGCTGAATAGACCATACTGGAGAGGGTAATTTCTATGAAACGTAAATTCGGAGACCGGGCCAACTGGCGCCGGATTACGCGTCGCCATTTTGCCTGCCGCTATGTGGAGAGCCGGGAATTCAGCGGATATATTACGCTTTATACCATCTACGGGCTGAAAGAACCACTGTGGAAGAGCTATGGACGACATACATATCGTATTGCAGATAAAGGTTATTCCTGGCTGCAATATTTTCCGAAAGATAGTCACTATATTGTGACGGCTATGTTCGACGAAAAACAAAATATTGTTCAATGGTACATAGACACCTGTAAAGTGCAAGGCGTTACTGACCAAGGTGTGCCTTGGTTTGACGATTTGTATCTGGACGTGGTAGTACTTTGGAACGGCGAGGTGTTTTTGCTCGATGAGGATGAACTGGAGGAAGCACTGGAGAGGCAAGACATCTCAGAAAGCGATTATAAGCTAGCCTGGGAGACTGCCCATACTATTTTACGTGGCATCGATGCTCATGCTTTCCCTTATTTCTCACTCTCTTTGAAACATCGTGCCGAATTATTTCATCATGGAGAATTCAGGAGGAAATAAAGATGGAATGGTACGTTTATGGAAGAGACTCTTCCCCGATTCGGATTGTTCGCAAAAAACGCCGAATTTGGTCTAAACGAACGTTGCTTATTGCTTTAATGGTTATTGTTGTAGTTGGTTTGTTGTGGTGTGCGTACGCATTGAGGAATATCAATAAAGCTGCAACGACAGATCCTATGCTCAAAGCCGATACAGGGATCATTCTTGGCATGTCGATGTGGGGAGATGAACCTAGCCCGGGATTGAAGGAACGATTGGATTACGGGCTTAAGCTCTACCAAGAGGGGATGTTCCCGCATTTCATAGTTTCTGGAGGTTTGGATAAACCTGATCTTAAATATACCGAAGGTCAAGGCATGCGCAATTATTTAGTAGCTCATGGAGTTCCGGACAGCGCCATTTCTGTTGAAAATAAAGCTACCAGCACTTACGAGAATCTTCTGTATAGCAAAGCCATTATGACAAGTGAGGGATTGTCCTCAGCAATTATTATTACGCATACATATCATGGATGGCGTTCACACGAAATCGCGGACGAGCTCGGTTATGTGAATCCTGAACTGGGGCTTACTGAATCCACTGTTCTGTCGATGACAAGGCATAAGTCGCGTGAAATTCTAGCCTATACGAAATGGAAAATCCAGCAGTTGTTCCTGTAATTGTTCCCAAATATCAGAATCTTCTAATAATGCTTCCTATTCCGGAAGAGACTTGATTAGAAAAGCCAGCCCCCAAATGGACTAAACTCTAAAGGGGGGCTATTTGTTATTTGTATATCAAAAATAATGGGGTTGTGAAATGATAAAAAAATAAATGTCTGCTTATGACTTTTATGCATTTCGGTCATTCTATCCTCGTGTACCATCGTAGAAGATGCGAGAGATAGCAGGGAATCCAATGTCGAAACCCCATTCTTTAAAACAAGTGCATGATGTCATTCAGTTATTGCATATAATGCTCTAACGAGGTGATTACAATGGGTGAAGAAAATTTAAGAAAGATAACCATTAATGATTCCAGAATGAATATAACTTTCAAAAATCAAGACCCAACAAATATTACGAATGAAACATTGGAGAGCGCGCTGGCTCAAAATAATCATTTAGAATCTACAAAAGAAATCCTGCAAGAGCTTCATGAGCTTATCGGTCTTGAAAAGGTGAAGGATCTTATATATGAAATTCATGCGCTTATCCAAGTGGAAAAAATGAGACAAGAACTGGGGTTAAATGTAGTTAATCAGGTTTATCATATGCTGTTTAAAGGCAACCCCGGGACTGGAAAGACAACTGTAGCAAGAATCGTTGCCAAGCTGTTAAAGAATATGGGCATATTAAGTAAAGGTCAATTAATCGAAGTAGAGAGAGCGGATTTAGTGGGGGAATACATAGGGCATACAGCTCAAAAGACCAGAGACCTTGTTAAGAAGGCTATGGGTGGCGTATTATTCATTGACGAGGCTTATAGCTTGGCTAGAGGCGGAGATAAAGATTTTGGAAAAGAGGCAATCGACTGTCTTGTAAAGGTTATGGAGGACAGGAATGATGATCTCATCATTATCTTAGCGGGTTATCCAAATGAAATGGAGATGTTCATGGAGGCTAATACCGGGCTTCCCTCACGATTTCCAATTCAACTCGATTTTCAGGACTACACAACAGATGAACTGATATTGATTGCACATAAAATGGCTGCTGAAAGAGACTATATAATTACTCCAGAAACAAACGGGAAACTAAAAGAGTTAATCCTTAATGAGAAAATTATTGAAGAAAACTTTAGTAATGCCCGTTATGTACGCAATATCCTCGAACAGGCAATCCGCCATCAAGCGGTTAGATTAATAAGCAGGCATGTCAAAATATCTAAACAATCTTTGATGGAGATCTTACCGAGAGACCTTGTTCTTCCGGTCGATGATTATTCAAAAGGGGAGAGTATAATTTCTTAAATAAATTGACACCGGCTAAGTTTATACGTGCTTAGTCGGTTTATCTTTTATAAAAGATTGAAGATTATCATAATGAAAATGCTGACAGAATGGTGAGCCGTTCCATTATCAGCCTATATTACCAATGAAACTTATGATAAAATGTTTTGAAGCGCTGTGAATGAACAGGTTCATCTGTATAACATCAGCAAGAAGTGAAAAACTGATTAAATGGTACACAAAGATTCTATTACCGTCATAAGGAGCATGAATAAATGGCAATAACTACGCATGATACAGAAACGGATATTCAAGATCGGGCGATATTGGTCACTCTCGTCACAGATAAAATTAAACGTACCGGTATTGACCCAGAGCTTTCTCTGCAGGAATTAGTACAATTAGCAGAAACAGCAGGTGTTGAAGTCCTGGATGTGTTGCGTCAGAATAAGGAAACACCGGATTCAAAATGGTTTATCGGGAAAGGTAAGGTAGAAGAGCTCCGCATGGCCGCTGATGGTCTTGGAGCTAATACGGCTATTTTTGATCAGGAATTATCTGGAGCGCAGGTACGGAACCTTGAAGAGTCTCTGGATCTGAAGATTATTGATCGGACGCAGCTCATTTTGGATATTTTTGCTGGGCGGGCCAAAACGCGAGAGGGTATTATTCAAGTAGAGCTGGCACAGCTGTCCTATCTTTTGCCGCGGTTATCCGGTCAAGGCAAAAACTTATCCAGATTAGGCGGGGGGATAGGAACCAGAGGGCCAGGTGAAAGTAAGCTTGAGACCGATCGCCGCCATATTCGCGGTCGGATTACGGAGTTGAAACGCCAGTTGGATGAGGTAGTTAAAACCCGTGAATTGCACCGTGAACGCCGCCGTAAGGCAGGGGCAGTGCAGGTTGCTCTAGTCGGCTACACGAATGCTGGTAAATCGACGCTGCTTAAGCAGCTTACGGATGCGGATGTTTATATTGAGAATCAATTGTTTGCTACGCTTGACCCTACTTCACGCGTGCTTCAACTAACGGGTGGCAAAGAGGTAGTGCTTACGGATACTGTAGGCTTCATTCAGAATCTTCCGCATGATCTTGTAGCATCTTTCCGCGCAACGCTGGAGGAAGTCAATGAGGCCAATCTGGTGTTGCATGTAGTGGATGCCTCATCTCCAATGCGTGAGGAGCAGATGGAGATTGTGCAAACTATTTTGCAGGATTTAGGGGCAGCCAGCAAACCGCAAATAGTGCTTTTTAATAAAATCGATCTATGTGAGCCTGAGCAACTGGAAATGCTGCCAACAGGTACAGGTTTTTTGAAGATCAGTGCGTTTAACCCTGAGGATTTAACCCGGATTATTGAAATTATCTCTGATGAATTGGCTGGAGATACGCTGAATTTTCGCATTCCTGGAGACCGAGGCGATATTTCTTCTCTGCTTTACAGAGTGGGTGAGGTTCTGGAAACTACCTATGACGAGAACGATGTTATCTATAACGTCCGTCTTAATAAAGAGGATTATGATAAATGGGGTTACATGCTTGCTGATTTTGTGGACCAGCCGTAATCTTCTTTGTTCCCCTAAAGTGGAAATGCTTGTTGTATAGGTATAAAATAATAGCTAATGACAAAAAGCGTCAGGCAACTGTCGCTTTCTGTCATTATGATGGCAAGTAAATGTAAGGAGCGAATAAGAACTAATGGCAGTTTTTGCAGAAGATATTTTAGGAGCGGCAGAGTCCGCAGAAGTTGAAATCGAAGGTGCAGTCAAAGCTCTTGATCGAATTGTCGATAAGAATCAATGGAAGGTTATTGAAGCGTTTCAACGTCATCAGGTCAGTGATTATCATTTTGCGGGTTCAACGGGGTATGCTTACAACGACCGTGGACGCGAAGTGCTGGATCTTGTCTATGCTGACGTTTTTGGTGCGGAATCAGCTTTGGTGCGCCCTCATTTTGCTTCAGGAACACATACCATTTCAACAGCCCTCTTTGGTGTGCTGCGACCAGGAGACGAGCTTTTATACATCACAGGTCGTCCGTACGATACCTTACACAAGGTGATTGGCCAAGCAGGAGATGGGACAGGCTCACTCGCAGACTTCGGAATTACATATCGGGAAGTTGCCCTTACATCAGAGGGTAAGATTGATTGGGAAGAGGTAACTCTCTCTATCAATGAGAAAACTAAAGTAATTGGAATCCAAAGATCGCGTGGTTATGATTGGCGTGCTTCCTTCACAGTAGCCGAAATAGGTGACATGACAGCGAGAGTGAAGTCATTGAAACCGGATGTTATTGTGTTCGTTGATAATTGCTATGGTGAGTTTACTGAAGAGCTTGAGCCTCCGCAGGTTGGAGTGGATCTAGTAGCGGGTTCATTAATTAAAAATCCTGGTGGTGGAATTGCTGAGACGGGTGGATACATCTGTGGGCGCAGAGATCTAGTAGAGCTTACAGCGTACCGTCTTACAGCTCCTGGTATCGGTGGCGAGGTAGGCGCAATGTTAGGAACTACCCGCGGGTTATACCAAGGTCTGTTCATGGCTCCGCATACAGTTGGACAAGCCCTTAAAGGAAGTATTTTTGCGGCAGCTGTATTTCAGCGCTGCGGGTTTGAGACGAAACCAGCGTGGAATGAACCTCGTACAGATTTGATTCAGGCGGTTTCCTTTGATGGACCGGATCACTTGATTGCCTTCGTGCAGGGAATTCAACGTGCTGCGGCGGTAGACAGCCATGTAGTTCCAGAACCATGGGATATGCCGGGATATGAACATCCTGTCATCATGGCGGCAGGTACGTTTATACAAGGTGGTAGCTTAGAGTTATCGGCAGATGCGCCTATCCGTGCGCCTTATATTGGCTATATGCAAGGGGGATTAACCTACTCCCATGTCAAATATGGCGTTTTGATGGCACTCCAAAGTATGCGTGATCGAAAATTACTGTCAGAAAATCTTACACACCATTGACACGCTGTATTAGGAAATGTACAATGAGATCAGAAAAAGATCATTGGAAGGTTGGATGAGTCATGGGTGATGAAATCCGCAGAAATATGGCATTATTTCCTATTGGAATTGTAATGAAGTTAACTGATTTATCTGCAAGACAAATTCGTTATTATGAACAGCATAGTCTAATCGTACCTGCACGTACCTCTGGGAATCAACGTTTGTTCTCTTTTAATGATGTTGAGCGCCTATTAGAAATTAAGGCCTTGATTGAAAAGGGTGTTAACATTGCTGGCATCAAGCAAGTAATGAACCCAGTCTCGAAGGAATCCGAAGAAGCTACTGTGATTACCCCTGACACAGAGGTTAGACGTAGAGAGCTATCAGATTCGCAGCTTCACCGTTTGCTGAAGCAAGAACTAGTTTCCGGTAAAAGACCGGGACAGGTATCGCTTATTCAAGGTGAGTTATCCCGGTTTTTTAATAAATAATAATATACAGAGTTTTGAAAGGGAGAGGATCACGTGAGCTTTTCTAAAGAGGATATTTTACGCATTGCCAAGGAAGAGAATGTTCGTTTCATTCGTCTGCAATTTACAGATCTGTTAGGTACTATCAAGAATGTAGAGATTCCGGTTAGCCAATTGGAAAAAGCACTCGACAACAAAATGATGTTTGATGGTTCCTCCATCGAAGGTTATGTACGGATTGAAGAATCCGATATGTATCTCTTCCCAGACCTTGATACTTGGGTAATCTTCCCTTGGGTGACTGATAGCCGTGTTGCACGTCTGATTTGTGACGTGTATATGCCGGATGGTACTCCATTTGCTGGAGACCCACGTGGTATCCTGAAGCGTTGTCTGAAGGAAGCCGAAGAAATGGGCTTTACAGCGATGAATGTTGGACCTGAACCTGAATTCTTCTTGTTCAAAACAGACGAAAGAGGTAACCCAACTACAGAATTGAATGACCAAGGTGGTTATTTCGACTTAGCTCCTACAGACTTAGGGGAAAACTGCCGTCGTGAAATCGTATTGACCCTTGAAGAAATGGGCTTTGAAATCGAAGCTTCCCACCATGAAGTGGCTTCCGGCCAGCATGAAATTGATTTCAAATATGCTGACGCGATCACTTCTGCTGACCAAATTCAAACCTTTAAGCTCGTCGTGAAGACGGTTGCCCGTCAACATGGCTTGCATGCAACTTTTATGCCTAAACCATTGTTTGGTATTAACGGATCTGGTATGCACGCTCACCAATCCTTGTTTAATGGCAAAGAAAACATGTTCTACGATGAAAGTGACAAGCTAGGTCTGAGCAAAACTGCACGTTATTATATGGCTGGTATTTTGAAGCACGCTCGTGCTTTTGCAGCGATTACTAACCCAACAGTGAACTCTTACAAACGCCTTGTTCCTGGTTATGAAGCACCTTGTTACGTAGCTTGGTCTGCAAGTAACCGTAGCCCGATGATTCGTATCCCAGCTTCGAGAGGGCTTAGCACACGTGTTGAAGTTCGTAACCCGGACCCGGCAGCTAACCCATACCTCGCACTTGCTGTTATGTTGAAAGCAGGGCTAGACGGAATTAAGCGTAAGCTTGATCTTCCAGCTCCAATTGACCGTAACATCTATGTGATGTCTGAGGAAGAGCGTATTGAAGAAGGCATCCCAAGCTTGCCATCCGATTTGAAAGAAGCGCTAAGCGAAATGATCCGCAGCCATGTAATTACCGAAGCTCTCGGCGAACATGCGCTGGCTCACTTCTACGAGCTGAAAGAAATCGAATGGGATATCTATCGTACACAAGTTCATGAGTGGGAAAGAAATCAATACATGACGCTTTACTAGAACCTTTAAACCCTTGGCGCTCTAAGCGTTGAGGGTTTTTTTTGTGGGGGTAAGGATGATAGGAGATATTGTAGAGGTTTATGAACACCTCCGTAATGCCCCCAAAAAATGTAGTGATCATTCGAGGATGCTTCTCATATGAGCTTCAAATTTATCCATGCTGCTTTCATTTATTTTCTTTGAAATATGTGTGTATATGTTCGCTGTGATTCTCATACTACCGTGACCTAAACGTTCTAGTACATACTTCATATCGTTACCAGCCTCAAGTATAAGAACAGCATGAGTGTGACGAAAAGAATGAATCGGCATCGCCGGGAGACCAATACGTTTCAAAATTCGCGAAAAAGAATTGAATAAAGAAGATTTCGGCATGAAATTACCATCATCTCTAGAAAGAACTAAGTTTAACTTATGTTTATAGGAACCCTTCTAAGCTAATTTATTTTGGTTCTGATATTTAATGTGTTGCTTTAGATCGCTAATGATAGATTGACTAATTTTTATCGTTCGTTGCGAATTAAACGTTTTTGTATCTCCGAATAGAGTTGCTTCATCCTCAGCTGAAAAATCTAACGTCTTACAAATGTGGCAGCCGGTTTAGAATCTGAACCTCCACCGTTGTGGTAATGGTATTCTCCGTTTTCCAGTCCCCACTTTGCGCAATTTGTGCGGAAATATGACCCCCATTTGCATCTGTGCGTCCTGGATGTGCCTCAGCAAGTACAGGCATCAATAATAAGAAAAGTGACATGAAGATTGGAACAATAATTCTTTTCATAAAAAATAAATACCCCAATGTTTGATTCTTGGAGTAGTCTATCAGAATACATTTTCACTTATCCCTTATTAAGCTAACTGGGCAGGATAGTTGAATGATTTCGCGAATAACTTAAGTCATGACGAATTTACGAAGTTCCCAAAAAGGCGTTAGCCGAAAGAAGTTCTTAGTTTAGGAGGAGTCTATATGATATTAGAAAAAGTTATAAATAGAATTGAAATACAAAGTGAATATAAGGATTTTGTTGATAAGTATATAGATAATATACTTACCGAATTCAAAGGTAAGATTCATAGCATTTATATGTGTGGCTCGATTCCAAAAGGAATTGCTAAACCTTTTAAGTCAGATGCAGACTTTACTATTGTATGTGTAAATCCCAAAGATATTGATTACGAAAGATTGTCAAATATTAAAGACAGGCTTTTGGAAGAATATCCAATAGTAACTAAGATTGATACGATAATTTGCTCGATTGACGATGTATTAAGTAAACCAAATGAGTGGGGTTTTTGGGTAAAGATAATTTGTGTTTGCATATATGGTCATGACGTTGGTGAAAAAGTACCACCGATAATTATTTCTCCAGAGTTCATTTTAGACTTAAATACAGAGACCAAGGAGGAAGTAGATCGTATACATAGTTTACTTTCTAATGCTAGTGATAACACAATGAAAATTAGATATATTAAAGGTTACTCTAAGAGATTAATTCGTGCATTATACTCTTTGGTTTTAGAAGATACAGGTGTATGGCAAGATGACATTATTAAGATGAAGAATGCCATATTAAACTATTGTGAGATTGACTCCGCTTTAGTTGATTATCTGTATGCTTGTTACTTGGATAGTAATGTACTTGTTGAAGAGTTTCTGGGAATTGCAGATGAAGTATATAGCTATTTTGAGAACGCCTTAAATACAATGGCTGCTTCCAGAACTTCCTTCGACTAACACCATATTGACGCTCCGGGTCACTCTGAGAAGCGAGTGACCACATCCAGCCCCCTAAGCCCGTCGGGACGTCACTGCGTTAGGTGTTCGGCAAGCCTCACAACTATAAGCAGCGACTCTAATTAAAACATAAGACTATTGAGCTAACGGGAACTTTAGTTGAATAATACACATTAATGAGCAGGCGCTACGGTAGCCTGCTGTTTTCATTGAAGTAACGGGCAGATTTGCACAATAGTCACCGCAGTTTAATGCGACTTCAAAATAAAAAGGAGAGAAAAGACCCATGAATACTACACTTGGCAGATTAACAGGTCGAATCGCAATAGTAACAGGTGCAAGTCGCAGCACAGGAATCGGTGCTGCAGTGTGCAAAGAGTTGGCCTATCTAGGCGCTGATGTATTTTTTACACACTGGGTTAGTTACGATCAACAGATGCCCTGGGGTAGCAATAACGAGGAGCAAAAGCAACTTTGTGAGGAAATACGTTCCATGGGCGTTCGTTGCGAACACCTAATGATGGATCTTTCTGTACCTGAAAGCTTTATGGATTTATTAAATAACGTTGAGCAGAAGCTAGGAGAACCTTCCATTCTTGTTAACAATGCTTGTTATTCGGTTAACGATGACTTAACCACGATTACCCCAGAGTCTTTGGATGCACACTACGCAATTAATGTTAGGGCGGTAACTATGCTTAGTGTGGAATTCGCTAGACGGTTTACGCAATCGGCAGGTGGTCGAGTTATTAATATGACATCGGGCCAATCACTAGGCCCCATGGCTGGTGAAATCTCTTATGCCACAACGAAAGGGGCAATAGATGCTTTCACACGAACTTTTGCAGCAGAGGTGGGTCCGAAAGGCATCACCGTAAATGCGATAAATCCTGGACCCACAGACACCGGCTGGATGACTCCTGACCTACGACAGCAGTTATCTAAGCAATTTGTAACAGGTAGAGTAGGATTGCCTAAGGATGCAGCTCGTCTGGTTGCATTCTTAGCCACCGATGATGGGGAGTGGATTACTGGCCAAGTTTTACATTCCACGGGTGGATTCAACTAACGGAGAACGATAGCTCAATGAGACACCTAGCTAATACGATGTGAAAATCGCCTCGTCAGTGATAATTCTGACGAGGCATTATAATTTGATGGGTCTTATATCAAATTCAGCCAGTCCTGGTGGCAGTGATTCGAAGTCGACTTCTTCGAGGGCTTCTGGTTAAATAATTATTAGTAACGGTTCATATATGTCAATCAACGCACCTATACGTTCGCTGATACCAATAAAAGTACCAATAGCTACAATACTTCCGCACCTTCCACCAAATCCGCTATCGTGATTGTCACAGATATGCACGGACTGTCCCGGCTTTAAATCTTCCCATCTCATAATTTAGAGGGTGCTCCTTGTTCTTCAAAAGTTCTCTGGGACATTCCAAAGTAAGCAGCCCTGTCATTTGAGTAATGGTTCTGTCGTTGTATCGGTAGCATCAGTGGCGTCTCCGGGAACCTATTTTCGTTTGCCGCGCGGGCGACGTTTTATGGTTCCTTTTTTCTTGTCCTTTAGTAGTAGATAAGCTGTGTAACATTGTATTGCTGCTGTTAGGAGTTGTACCATGTAGAAGAGTCATCACAGGGATAACCTGAACTGCTCTTTTATTGCTCAAAAAATTTTGTTTTATCTGTAATCAACTCTACGAGTAAGCGTCATAATAAAACCTTGCTGACCATGATGGTAGCAGGGTTATTGTTCATACATTAAATTTCTTCCCTCACGGAGGCAATGGATCCTATGATACATCCACCAATGATTCCGGAACGAAGCCAATTAGCGATGGTTATCCGATATCTAAAGTTAATTTTAACGGCGATGATTCTCCCAATACGATTTTCAAGCCACTTTTAAGATAGCGATATTCTGGATTCTATTCCCTAGATTGAAATCTTCAATTGCATTTGTAGTACCTCTTCTGATTGAAAATTGGGCTATATTTCCTGCACACATAAACGCCCACAAAATGCTCACAAATAATAGAAGGAAGACAATGAAATCCGTAATCGTTTTCTCAGAGAACCCTTTATTTTAACGGAATTAGGTACTATTCAGACCATTATAAAAAGGCAAACTGTAAACCGGACTCGGTTCACGAGTGGGAAAGTAACCAATATATGACGCTTTACTAGAACCTTTAAACCCTTAACGCCTTTGGTGTTGAGTTTTTTTTTGTTTGGGCAAAATAGTGGTTTTGTAACCATCGATGATATGTCTACGAAAAATGCCCGCGAAATGCCCACAAATAGCTGAGGTTAAGGTTATTCGAGGATGTTTTACAGGTGAATATCAAAATTGGCATATTGTTGATTAACAATTTTAACGTGTAAGAAGTTGTTCATTTATCATAAATAATGGGATATCATGGGAGATAGATGAATTAAATGCAGAGACGGAGGAGTGAATTTGGATATAGTTTGGTCAAACTTAATATTAACTTTGATAATTTTCGGGATATTAGTGGTTTTGATTTTTAAAGGTATTAGTTTATTAGTAAGAAGTTATAAATCAAAAAAATAACTCTATAGACGATTATACATAGTCATGGTCAGTCATTGGTTATATTCCCGCATCGTGACTATAAAAGAATTTATCAAAGAGTATTGACACAAGACCTGAGTTACAGATCATTAAGAATGGCGATTTACAGACCCCCCCCGCGGTTGGCTGTGAGTCGCTATTTTATTATTTTTGTATATTCTAAAAGTGTTAAAGTAAAAGTGATTGTAAATTTTTTTTCACTTTAATTGTTTTATCGCCTACCTTGCTCTTGCTCAGTCCAATTAACCTTATGAAACCGAGAAGAACTAAGATCTCATGGGTCACTTTATGGAATCTGGTGGCATTAATTAAGATAGTTGGTGCCCGAATCGTCCGGGAACAATTTGAATTTCGAGCACAACTCCATAGCTGTAAATAAGAACGAGTCGATTGTTTGAAATTTTTCAATCCGTAGCAATAAAATTGAGAAAAGGTTTGAAGAATAAGAGGACACGTCACTCATGTGGGTAATAACTAATATAGTAATAAGGAGGTGCGTAATGAAAAAAATATTATTAACTACAGTTACTAGTATTCTTCTGTCTTCCTCAATTCTCGGTGCATGTAGTAACAATAAAACAACAGACGAGGCAAAACCTACAGCTTCGAGTGCAGCGACAATGCCAGTTGTTGAAGCTACAAGCACTCCTGAACCTTCTGCTACTCCTTCTATGGAGGTGCAGGAGTCCGCCAGTCCGGAGGCCACTGATCCTCTAGCATCTGATCGACCAAAGACCAAAGCATTTGGTGAACAGGAGGGAGGGGTCTCAGGGCAAGAAGGTACACTTGAGCAAGGTGATGGATATTCCCTGTATGTTTTTCAGGATTTCACACTAGACTCACAGTCTGGTCGTTTATCATTAACTGAGGATCCAACCTATTATGCCGAAATTGAACACTTGCCTGCCGGTTACGAGCTCACCGCTCTGAAGCAACAGGGACAAACCGAGCTTTCTGCAATTGGCAAAGCCAACGACCATAGCGGGGAACTAATTGAACATCCTCTAGGTTTTGCTGAACTATATCTGCAGGCAACCGGTGATAAAGGGATAGAAGATTATATGGTCTGGAAGAATCAGGCGGGGGAAGCTTTTCTTTTTCGGATACACAATCCTAAGGGGGATTCGTCGAATAAGTTTGCACCTTGGGTGATGGTTTCACTGGCAACACTTGAACTTGAAAGGAATTAAGTGTGATCAGAGCCGTAGGAGTTGTGCGGAGTAGAAGGGGTGTGCCATAACCATAATCAAAAAAATGGTTGTTGGCACACTTCTTCTTCTTTTTGGTACCTTACTTCATTCGAACGCCAATTTTCGTTTGCTGAGGTTGCAAATTTCGCATATGAGCCCGCTATAGGACCCAACAGACCTTATATGGAGCTTTATCTCACATTTGGGATACTAAAGGACTCCATAGTCGCTATTGGCATTAAAAACGCTCAATATGAGCCTCATCCTTAGGAATAACGTCACTGGAGTCCGAAACCATGCTTCAAAGGCTCAAAATTAGCAAATAGCGTCATCTGGGTCCGAAAGTCATGGCACGTAGTAGAGGGATTTAATGTTAAAATATCTTATATATAGATAACTAATTCTTTCCTGGGAAGGAGTAAGTTCATGCAAATTTTTATTTACATAGGATTGGGCTTCTTTATAATTTCAGGTATATGTGTTGGAGCCTTCACGACAGGTACACAACAAAGAGGTAACTTTTATTCGGAATCTAAGCAAGACCGTAAAGCTAAAAACAAAGTAGCGAATTGGTCCGCTTTAGGTGGTCTTATTTCATTAGCTGTAGCTGGGATTCTTTATTTGTTGTAAATGAACGCACAACATAAGGAGGAGTGTTGCAGATGGTGAAGATTTTTAATGAAAATACGGTCTCTTTTACACAAAAACAGTCCCCGATCCCAGAGTTTGCTTGGCATACGAGTGAAAGGTTAGCTGAAATGGTGGGCTCCAAGCATTTAGTTTTTGATATCAGATCTTTAGATCCTGATAAATATTCTTTTCCTTATCATTTTCATAGAAATGCTGAAGAAATATTTGTGATTTTAGCGGGAAAAGCGATGTTAAGAACACCCGAGGGTTTTACGGAGGTTACTGAAGGGGATGTAATATTTTTTGAAATGGGACCGGAAGGGGCGCACCAGCTTTATAATCATTCCGATGCACCATGCAGGTATCTGGATCTCCGAACGAATCAGGGAATAGATATTTGCGAATATCCAGACTCAGGCAAAATCAACATTTTGCCCTATCAAGAAATCTATCAAGCAGATGAACAGGCGGATTATTGTAAGGGAGAAGAGCATGTAAGGGAAAAATGGAATGGGGGAGTGTAATTGATTAAAGATCGTTGGTTTACAGTAACTGAAATTGATCCGACCACCTATGCAATCAGTGAATATGGACATTGGGAAAAGGTGCATTCTTTTTTACTCTTGGGGCAAAAACAAGCCGCGTTAATTGATACGGGATTAGGTATTGATAATATAAAAAGAATAACGGACCAGTTAACGGATTTACCTATCGCTGTCATAACTACGCATGTGCATGCAGATCATATTGGCAGTCATGGGCAATTCGAGACAATCTATGTTCATAAAGCGGATGAGGATTGGCTGATTAACGGAATAAAAGGCTTGTCCCTTGCCCAGATTCGAAAAGATATGAGCCGGGACATCACACTTCCTGTTCCTGAAACCTTTGATCCTAACACCTACATACCTTTTCAAGGGAAACCAACAGCTCTTTTACAAGAAGGGGATGTGCTCGACATAGGCGGGCGTAAAATAGAAATATACCACACACCAGGTCATTCGCCAGGTCATATCAGCCTTTTTGATCATGCCAACGGATATCTGTTTACAGGTGATTTATTGTATGACGTTACGCCAATCTATGCCTTTTACCCTTCGACTAGTCCGGTTGATTTAGTGGCATCCTTAGAAAAGATTACGGAAATTCCAGGAGTTACCCAAGTATTCGGTTCTCATAATACACTGGGTTTAGATCCATCTATTTTACAAGAGGTCAAAAAGGCGGTTCGTGAGTTACGTGAGCAAAAGGTAGTGGCACATGGTACGGGCATTCACCAGTTTGATGGGTTTAGTGTGCAATTTTAGATTTTTTTATGTCGAAAACAAATGGGGGTATGGCGATATGGTGTCTACATCAAAGGTTTTTGCGAAAAATAATTCACACATCTTATTGCGCAAAAAACAACTTAATTATTCAGATACGATTGACCTGAACAGTGCATGCAATTGTTGTACTTGGGAGTAAGCTTCCTTGTACTGGTTGTCGGATTGTCGAATAGGCAATAAACCCGGCAAGAAGGAGATACAATACACAGGCGTTTCTTTGCTGTTCATATATATTTTAAGCGTAAGCTCTTCAATCACATTAGCTTCTTCATCAGCTTCCTTAAGGACGTTAATATCTGCACTTGTTGCAGTAGTTTTGCTGTTTTGATGTCTTTTGGATACTTTTGAAAGGGTAAGTGCGTTAACCACAATCTCGGATCCCATTACATTATCAAAAGAGTATAGCTTTGCTACTGCTTTTTTGTTACTCTTCGGATTTTTGGTACCGATTGCCAATTTTTTATTAGGCTCGTTAAGTGCGATCAAGTGAGATTGATTGGGGGGAATGAATGTTTTGGTGAAGCTGATGTTAAAAGATGAGGTCGCATTAACTAGCTTAGAAATTTCAGATGAAGCAGATAGCGTTTTCAATTTTATAATGGCGGCACTTAGAATTAAAACAACTCCTAAAATAGCAAATAAGTACATCAGGATAATCAGCATATAATCACACCTCCTAGTTATCTCATTAGACTCAAATTGTTGCTTATTGAAAGATATGCCTGAATGATCTCCACTAGTATCTTTTAAAAGGGAAATTCGTGGAATTATAGGATCGGCTTCACGATTAACCCAAAAAAAGCACCCAGAGAAACCTTCCGATTCTGCAAATGATGCAAAATTTGGGGTTGCTGCAAGAGTGCTTTTTAAGGTGATTATGTAAACCTATAGAAAATTGAAGGCAGTGATATGATCGGTATAAACAATCAGCTGTTTGTATTCGATCGGAGTCCCATAACTAGCATAAGGTCTTACAGTAACGTCATTGAGGACAACAAAGTTATAACTGAAATTTTTATCAGGGTGTTCTGCTCCCAAATAAGATATGTATTCGTCTACAATTACATCATCCATCAAAGATTTTAAATCAAATACATCCTCTTTGTTGGAGACGGTTGGAGAGACGATTCCCTGAATGCTGCCAAAAGAGGTGAGCAAATTCACTTTTTTTCCACTAGCTTGTTCATCATTTAAAAGTAAACCGGACAGCTTACCCAGTGCATCGACTTTAAAATCGACGAGGGTTCTAATTTTTGAATTATTCAAACTAAACACATCCTTTTCAATTTGCAATCCTGTTAACAATATTCGACATATAATCACGAAACTCCTAGTATGCTAATGAAAAAATACTTACTTATGTAATGACCCCCATTTTTTAATGTGATTTGGGGGTTGCCGAGCCTCCATTCGAATTTAATTTCTTATCGTTACTCGTGTGCCTATAGGGACAATAGCAGCGAGTGCTAACACATCCTCGTTGTACATCCGGATGCAGCCGTGGGACACCTCTTTCCCAATGGAGGAAGGGTCATTGTTTCCATGAATTCCGTAGTGTGGTTTAGACAGTCCCATCCAAAAAACACCGAAGGGACCCCCTGGGTCGGGTTGTTTGTTAATAATAGTGAATTCACCCACTGGGGATTGGGTTAACATCTTACCGATGCCGACAGGGAAACCTCTAATCACAATATCATTGTCCAGAAGATATAACATTCGTTGGGTCAGATCCACAATAATTCGGTAGTTGGGCATTATACGCAACACTCCTTTCTAATTAGGATATGAGTAGAACGCCTAAAGGGATATTCATAGAAAATGGCCATTTTAGCCATTGGGAACAAATGTTCGTAAGTGGTTGGAAAAGCAAAAAAACGTAGAAAAAAGGCTGTTCCGCATATGCGGAACAGCCTTTTATGTTAGAAGTGCATGCTTAGTGGATATCTCGAAACAATCCGATGACTCTTCCGAGAATAGTTACGCGATTAAGGCGAAGCGGCTCATAAGCTGGATTCTCCGGCTGAAGCCGTATATGATCACGTTCCTTGTAAAAGGTCTTAACGGTTGCTTCATCTTCTTCGGTCATGGCTACAACGATATCTCCGTTGTCCGCTGTTTGTTGTTGGCGAACAATCACATAGTCACCATTCATAATGCCTGCGTCCACCATACTATCACCCATGACAGACAGCATAAATACTTTGTTGTCACCTACATAGTGAGTAGGAAGTGGGAAGTAGTCTTCGATATTCTCTGTAGCAGTGATAGGTACCCCGGCGGTAACTTTACCTACAACAGGAATCCGTGAGATGGTCTGCGCGAATTGGTGAACATTCTCTGAATCCTCTTGGCCTAGTAATTCTATTGCACGTGGCTTCGTTGGATCTCGACGAATAAGTCCCTTCTTCTCAAGCCGGTCCAAATGACCGTGAACTGTGGAGCTGGAAGCAAGGCCAACAGCTTCTCCAATTTCCCGGACGGAAGGTGGATAACCCTTGCTGCGGACTTCGCTTCGTATAAATTCCAGGATCGCCAGCTGGCGACTTGAAATCTTTGACATTGGAATCAACCCCATATAGTAATGTTTGGGAAAATTATAACATAGAACTACCGTTCGCACAAACATAAGTTCTAACTATTATAAATATTAATCTGCTAGAGTTAAAAAATGGTAGACAAATGATAATAAAATGAACCGCTTGAGTCTCTCGAAAAAAAGAGAACAATTGTTCTGAAATAGTATTGAACAAAACACATGTTCGTGTTATTATAAATTCGAAAGTAAGAACAAGTGTTTGGAGGATGATGATTATGCTAAAATACAGTACATACCGCAGCATCTACGACAAGGCCCCTGTGGTTGAATCTATAGGACATAATGACGTTGCCCGTAATTCCGCTAAGGTGAAAGAGATAACGGAACGTTTGCTTGGAGGGATGATTTCGTTGTTCCGTCAAGATTTCTTTATTAAGTTAATATTGATTTTCGTGCTAGTATTATCTGGCCTAACAGTAGTGGGAAATGTGTTTGCAGGATCGACGACTATAATGAAGGAAGAGAAGCGGATTGTGGTTGAACGTGGAGATACACTATGGAGTATTGCTCTTAAGAATAAACCAGCTGATATGAAGACAGTTGTTTATATAGAAGGAATTAAACGTTCAAGTGGGATTAAGAGTAGTCAAATTAACGCTGGAGACATACTTACTTTACCTATTTATTAATTTTCTGAGAACATAATAGAATGACTAGTAGAGCTTGCAGGGAGTAGACCTTGACAAGCTCTTTTTCTCATGGCAGAGTTAGAATTAATTTATAGGGGGAGGGAAAGTATTGAATATTGATGAGTTGGTCGCGCGAATTAACGAATTGGCACGCAAACAGAAGAGCGTAGGCCTTAATCAAGAGGAAGTGGCGGAACGCGCCAAGCTTCGTGAAATTTACCTGGGGAATATCCGCAATAACTTCCGAGCACAATTAAATACTATTGAAGTAGTAGATAACGATGAGCATGAACAAGGTAACAAGGGGCTTAAACATTAGCTCGCTGTTCCTTTTCATAGATATTTCAGGATGACTAGGGGGAACGCACATGGCCCGTTCTTGGGAAAGAATGGTTCAACGCAACACACAGCAAATCAACAAGCAAAGAAAGAAACAAGGCAAGGATACGATTTATGCCTCTAAATCTCCTACCCAGAATGCCGAAGTCTTTAAAGGTCGCAACATTGCATTTCCGGTAGTGTTAGTGATACTTGGCACTATGTTTTGGGTAGTTGGTTCTATTGATCAGGCCAAAGGCAATGGCATGCTGGCTAATTGGCTAGGAGTAGTACTGTACTATTTGCTGGCAGCGCTATTGTTCTTCCGTCGTCCGTACTTGAAGGTGGAAAAAGCAAGACTGTCCACTATTAAATTCAATCGCGAACGCGGGCTTCCAGCTGCAGATATTGAGAAAATCACCCTTTCGCGTGGAGCTGTAGTCATTAAGCACAAAGGGAAACGTACGAAATGGATTTTCACAAAACTTATGAATCGCTATGATACTAATGCGATGAGTACACGATTAGAAGCATTTGCTAAAGCTCACAACATTGAAGTAGTTCACGAATAGAACTAGACCAGTTAAAGGGAGAGGGAGACCTGTAATGCCAATTTCTGCTGTACTATTTGACCTTGATGATACATTGCTGTGGGATGATCGGAGCGTCGAAGAAGCATTTCGTTCTGCTTGTGAAGCCGCCGGGGATACGATTGATCCACAAGAACTAGAAGTTGCAGTTCGTAAGGAAGCAAGTAGCTTGTATGAATCTTATGAGACGTTCCCATTTACAAAGATGATCGGAATTAATCCATATGAAGCACTCTGGGCTAACTTTACGGCAGGTGAACAGCCAGAATTCCGTCAATTGGAGCAGCTTGCACCGGTATATCGTAAAGAGTCTTGGCGTCGCGGACTTGCAGCGTTAGGGGTGGAAGACGAAGCACTAGCTGAGACCTTGGCAACTAAATTCGCAGCAGAGCGCAGAAAACGTCCATACATCTATGAAGAAACAATGCATGTACTGGAGCAGTTACGGGGTCAAGTGAAGCTTTTGCTACTTACGAACGGCTGTCCTGCACTGCAACAAGAGAAACTAGATGGTGTGCCAGAGTTAATTCCTTTCTTTGATCATATTGTGATTTCCGGAAGCTTTGGTAAAGGCAAACCGGATAAGGAAATTTTCCTGCATGCTATAGAGCTTCTTGATGTAACTCCTGAGCAAGCAGTTATGGTCGGCGATAAGCTTACAACGGATATCCGTGGGGGGCTGGCAGCAGGGTTGACCACGGTCTGGATCAATAGAAAAGGTAGAGCACCTAGTCTTGATATTCATCCGGATCATGAAATCAATCACCTTGAGGAACTTCTTCCACTAGTTCAATCTTTGTAAGATATACAGAGCTATTAGCTCCAATATAAAGACTTTATAAAAGCAGCGAGTTTCTGAGATCCTAAGAAACTCGCTGCTTTTCTGTACACACATACTAACATAAGGATTTCATTAGATTTTTAAGTAAATGATTTAAGTCACAAGACTAATGCGGAATTGATGCAAAATACTGAAAAACGAATAATAATGTGTATAATAGATGGAGATGTATAACATGAATTGGTAGATTTTTATTATTCGATAATGATTGGGAGGGCTCCGAATGATGAGATCGAAGAAATTAGTCGCTGTATTATTAGGTGCAACACTTCTAGTACTAGGTGGATGTTCTTCAAATGGAACCAAGCATTCAGAAATACATAACATGAATATGAACATGTCTATGGAACCTATCAAAGTCGAACTACAATGGAGTCCTGAAGAAGTTGTTGTAAATCAAAAGGTAACCTTTGAAGCTGTGGTGACCCAAGATAACGAGGCAGTAGATGATGCAAAAGAGGTTCTGTTCGAAATTGTGAATAAAAATGATGAGGGACAGAAAATAGAGCTTAAGGGAAAGCTAATTGGTAAAGGAGTCTATCAAGCAGAAGGGACCCTTGAAAAGGAAGGACAATATAATGTCACTTCACATGTGACAGCCCGGACACAGCACTCTATGCCTAGCAAAGAGCTGTCTGTGAAACCATGATTCAAAGGTTCGCAACGCTTACTGAGCAATAACAGATAAAGCAGAGTGGAAAGGAAGGCTTTTCGAAATTCCTTTATTCTGCTAAACTTACTCTAATGTTTTACTGGGGGGACTATTAGTTGGCTAAATATACACTTGAGGAAAGCTTACAACAAAGGATTTTGATCCTTGATGGCGCGATGGGCACGATGATCCAACAGGTGCCTCTTACTGGAGAAGATTTTGGAGGCGATGAGCTGGACGGCTGTAATGAAATGCTGGTATTAACACGTCCAGAAGTCATTCAGACGATTCATGAGCAGTACCTCGAAGCAGGGGCTGATCTCATTGAGACTAACACATTTGGTGCAACCTCTGTTGTGCTAGCTGAATATGATATTCCTCAGCGGGCACGTGAGATCAATCTAGCGGCAGCAGAGTTGGCTCGCAGAGCAGTAGACAAATATGACACACCTGACCGTCCGCGATACGTCGTGGGGGCTATGGGTCCAACAACAAAAACGCTCTCAGTAACTGGAGGCGTTACTTTCCAAGAGTTAGTTGATAGCTATGAGGAACAAGCAGTGGCATTGATCGACGGTAAAGTAGATGTTTTGCTGCTGGAGACCTCTCAAGATACACTTAACGTTAAAGCTGGAAGTATTGGTATTCGTAATGCTTTTGAAAAGACTGGCATCACATTGCCGGTTATGATTTCAGGAACAATTGAACCAATGGGTACTACATTGGCGGGTCAGAATATTGAAGCATTTTATATCTCATTAGAACATCTGAAGCCTATCTCTATGGGCCTCAACTGTGCGACTGGTCCTGAGTTTATGCGGGATCACATTCGTTCGCTTTCGGAGATCTCCTCCGCAGCCGTGAGCTGTTATCCAAACGCAGGATTGCCGGATGAGAACGGACATTATCATGAATCTCCAGATTCTTTAGCTCGCAAGATTGCAGCCTTTGCCGAAAAAGGCTGGCTGAACATTGCAGGGGGTTGCTGTGGAACGACACCAGAGCATATCCGTGCGATGAAGGAAGCACTTTCAGAATATCCTCCACGCCCGCTGGCAGGTAATCATCCGCCTGCACTTTCAGGCATTGAGCCTATCTATATTGAGAACGACAACCGCCCATACATGGTTGGTGAACGTACGAATGTACTTGGCTCTCGTAAATTTAAACGTCTTATCGTCGAAGGTAAATATGAAGAAGCCTCAGAAATTGCCCGTGCTCAGGTGAAGAGTGGGGCACAGGTTATTGACGTGTGTGTACAAGACCCTGACCGTGATGAGATTGAAGATATTAAGCTTTTCTTAGAACTGGTTGTGAAAAAGGTTAAAGTACCCCTGATGATCGATACTACCGATCCTAAGGTTATCGATTTAGCTTTACAGTACTGTCAAGGTAAGGCGATAATTAACTCCATTAACCTTGAAGATGGTGAAGAGAAATTCGAGCTGGTGACGCCGATCATTCATAAATATGGTGCAGCTATTGTTGTGGGTACCATCGATGAGACGGGACAAGCCATTAAGGCCACAGATAAACTGGAAGTGGCTAAACGCTCTTATGACTTGCTAGTGAATAAGTACGGTTTAGCAGGAGAAGATCTTATTTTTGACACATTGGTGTTCCCTGTAGGAACCGGAGATGAACAATATATCGGTTCAGCAAAAGAAACGATTGACGGCATTCGTTTGATCAAGGAAGCACTTCCAGGTGTTCATACGATCTTGGGCATCAGCAACGTCTCCTTTGGATTGCCGGAAGCGGGACGTGAAGTGTTGAACTCCGTATTCCTTTATGAATGTACAAAAGCTGGGTTGGATTATGCGATCGTAAATACAGAGAAAGTGGAGCGGTATGCTTCCATTCCTGCCGAAGAACGTCATCTTGCTGAGGAACTGATTTATAATACGAATGATGAGACGCTTTCTGCTTTTGTAGCTGCTTTCCGTGGTAAAAAAGTAGAGAAAAAAGAGAAGATTTCCAACCTGTCACTTGAAGAACGTTTAGCTTCCTATGTGGTTGAAGGTACGAAGGAAGGACTCATTCCTGACCTTAATGAAGCATTGACTAAATCTGGTCCGCTGGAGATCATCAATGGACCGCTGATGGCAGGGATGTCGGAGGTCGGCCGGTTATTTAATAATAATGAATTGATCGTTGCTGAGGTGCTGCAAAGCGCTGAAGTGATGAAGGCTTCTGTCAATCATCTAGAGCAGTTTATGAAGAAGGATGAGACAGCGGTTAAAGGAAAAATTATGCTGGCAACCGTAAAAGGGGACGTACATGATATTGGTAAGAATCTAGTGGAGATCATCCTCTCCAATAATGGTTATCAGATCATTAATTTGGGTATAAAAGTACCACCAGAGACCATTATCGAAGCCTTCCGTCGAGAAAAAGCTGATGCGATAGGATTGTCCGGGTTGCTTGTGAAATCTGCTCAGCAGATGGTCCTCACCGCTCAGGATTTACGTACAGCAGGTATCGATGTTCCGATTATGGTTGGCGGCGCAGCTTTGACCCGTAAATTTACGAAGACCCGTATTCGTCCAGAATATGACGGTCTAGTATTGTATGCTAAGGACGCTATGGACGGGCTGGATATTGCCAATCGGCTTATGAACCCTGAAGAACGGGAGAAGATTGCCGAGGAAATTCGTGTGGAGGCAGAAGCAGCGGTTGCGGTGGCGCCTAAGCAAGAACTGCCGAAACTAACCAGAGCAGTGCGTTCCAAAATATCTCCAGATGCACCTGTATTTGTTCCACCGGATTTAGAACGCCACGTACTGCGTAACTATCCATTGGGGCATATTATCCCCTATGTGAATATGCAAATGCTGCTGGGTCATCATTTGGGGTTACGGGGTTCTGTAGAAGCCCAATTAGCTGCTGGAGATCAGCGGACTGTTGAACTGAAGGGTACCGTAGACGATATTCTCCATCAAGCAATGCTAGAGGGTACCATTACTCCACATGCTATGTATCAATTCTTCCCTGCACAATCGCAAGGGAATGATATTATAGTGTATAATCCACAGAATACGTCCGAGATCCTGCATACCTTTACTTTCCCGAGACAAGGGGTAGAGCCTCATCTGTGCTTGGCGGACTTTTTGAAACCTGTTGACAGTGGTATTATGGACTATGTTGGATTCCTAGTTGTAACAGCAGGTCACGGTGTACGTGAATTGTCTACTCAGCTGAAAGAAAGCGGAGATTATCTGCGTTCACACGCCTTGCAGTCGGTTGCACTTGAAGTGGCAGAAGGACTGGCGGAACGCGTCCATCATATGATGCGCGATACTTGGGGTTTCCCGGATCCGGCGGATATGACGATGAAGCAAAGACATGGGGCAAGATACCAAGGAATCCGTGTTTCATTTGGTTATCCTGCATGCCCGGATTTAGAAGATCAAGGTCCACTGTTTAAGTTGTTATCTCCGGAGGATATCGGTGTTCACCTTACAGAAGGCTTTATGATGGAGCCAGAAGCTTCCGTTTCGGCTATGGTATTTGCCCATCCAGAAGCGCAGTATTTTAATGTAGAGAAGCTGTAATTCTTTCATTTATATACCTGGTCTGTAGGGGATTGTATCCCTTTCAGCGGAACCTCCCGTAACTGGGGGGTTTTTTGCTGGAAGAAGGTCGTTTAGAATTGAAAAGAGATGGTTGAGCCAATAAGCAGAAGGGAGGAAAAAGAATGGATTTATATTTTTTAGGTACTAATGCAGGTGTGCCAACGCTACAACGCAATGTAACGTCCGTTACATTAAGACTGCTGGAAGAACGTCGCAGTATTTGGATGTTCGATTGTGGGGAAGGTACACAACATCAGGTTCTTCGTTCACCGATTCGGCTAGGAAAGCTGGAAAAACTATTCATTACCCACTTGCATGGTGATCACCTATTTGGTCTTCCAGGTCTATTATCAAGTCGTGGTTATCAGGGAGGGACAGCGCCGTTAACGGTGTACGGACCCCCTGGATTAAAAGCATACCTAGAGATCTCCTTAGCTGTGAGCCAATCCCGAATTCCTTATAAGATTGAGATTGTAGAGCATACAGGAGGAATTATATTCGAGGATGATAGCTTTAAAGTTGAGGCTGCATTACTTGAGCACCGGATTGACAGCTATGGCTACCGGGTAACGGAAAAGGATAGTCCCGGAAGCCTCAATACGGAATTGCTTAAGAGTTATGGTTTAAAACCGGGACCGATTTATGGGAAATTAAAAAAAGGTGAAGATGTTGTTACGGATGAAGGTGTGCGAATCTGTGCTGCTGATGTTGTCAGGGAACCCAAACGAGGACGTATTGTTACTATCCTTGGAGATACAAGACCTTGTTCGGGAGCCTTAGAACTCTCTCTTAATGCAGACCTTATCGTTCATGAAGCAACCTTCGCCCATGATCTGGCTGACATGGCGTATCAATATCATCATAGTACAGCCCGTCAGGCTGCAGAGTTAGCAAAAGAAGCCAAAGCAGGACAGCTGTTGCTGACTCATTTCAGTTCTCGTTACAGCTCGCATGAAGAGTTAATTCCTTTGCTTGAGGAAGCTGAACTCCTATTCCCAGAGACATTATTAGCTGAGGAATTTAATGCATATCCGGTACCTCGCAGACTAAATGGGCAATAGGGGGAATGATTATTTTCCGGGAAAGCGCAGGAAATGACAGTGCTATGCTAAAAAATGCTGGATGGGACGGTTGTTCGATTTCATTCGACGAAGTGTGTTAGATTTAAAGTAATCACGGAGTAAAAGACGAACGAATGGCTGGACATATTGCCGAAAATCAGTAGGTGATATCTTCCACCTAAAGGGATTGAGTTTTTCTGTAAATCCAAGCAGGGCAAAGGCTACGAGTTTGATAATACTATTATTTATTTATTATATTAATTAAATTCATTGTGGAAACTGAGGGGTTAGTGATGGAACAAATTGAAGGATTATTGATTGATCTAGATGGTACATTGTACCATGGGCATAAAATGATTCCCGGTGCTGATCTGCTGATAAAAGCTCTTCGTGAAGCGGATATCCCTTTTTTATTTGTTACTAATAACTCATCGCGTACGGCAGCTAACGTTGCTGCCCACTTAAGTGGAATGGGAATTGAGGCGAAAGCTGAGGAGGTATGTACCTCTTCTATGGCAGCCGCACGTTACATAGCTGAGGAATCACCTGGGGCTACAGTGGCGATACTTGGAGAAGAGGGACTGCGTATGGCTTGCATTGAGGCAGGGCTCCAAATCGTCACAGAATCCCCTGATTATGTGGTGCAAGGTATCGATCGTTCTTTTAATTATGCTTCGTTAGCTCAAGCTTCGCGTTGGATTTTGAGCGGGGCAAAGTTTGTGCTCACCAATCCAGATTTAATGTTACCATCAGATGATGGGGTTATGCCGGGTGCGGGTACGATTGGTGCAGCAATTGAGGCTGCAAGTGGAGTGAAGCCAGTAGTGATCGGTAAACCTGAATCCCACCTGATCAAATATGCGACAGATCTTCTGAACATTCAACCTGAACATGCTGCTGTTGTTGGGGATAATATGCGTACGGATATCGCTGCCGGTGTTAATGCGGGCTGTCGTACAATCCTTGTTCTTACCGGTTTAACCACTACAGAGAACCTGGAGCACTATAAAAGCATCACAGGGATCACTCCCGATGAAATATGTGCCGATTTAGCTGAACTTAAAATGTTTCTCGGTGTATAATAGCTAGGGTCTTATTACTTCACCAACTTAGAGGGGACGATGAGTATGCCAGAATTGCCGGAAATGGAGAATTATAGACAGCTGCTTAGCCAGCGTATTATAAATGTTCCGATAACTAATGTAATTGTGAACAGAGAAAAAACAATTAACATGGAAACAGAAGCTTTCATTAATGCCTTGATCGGTGCGCGTGTTGTTTTTGTAGAGCGGCGCGCCAAGTACATTTTGTTTCATCTCCATGATGGACGAAGATTACTATTACATTTAATGCTGGGTGGATTGCTTTTTTATGGTTCAGAAGAAGAGCGGCCGGATCGTAATACGCAAGTAGAAATCGCATTTGGTGATCAGATCCTTTATTTTATGGGCCTGCGGTTAGGGTTCTTACATTTAGTATCCGTGAAGGAAAGCGAAGCAACGATGGGTAAGCTTGGACCTGAGCTGCTGGATCGACGGATGACGCCGGAACGTTTTGCAGGAATATTAAAAGGGCGGCGTGGTGCGTTAAAAAGTCTGTTAGTGAATCAGCATGTAATGGCGGGTATTGGAAATTGTTATGCGGATGAGATTGCTTTTGACGCAGGGCTTCTGCCTTCAGTTTTAGTACAAAATTTATCACCTGAAGCCATTTCCCGCCTGTATCAAAGCATTCAAAAAGTATTAACTGATGCGACAGAGATTGGCGGATACATGGAAATGCCTTTTATGACCGGTGATACGGTTACGGGTTCTTATAATGACCAATGTAAAGTCTATGACCGTGAGGGTGAGCCTTGCCTACGCGATGGGGGAACGATTATCAAAACAGAGCTGTCTGGACGCAAAGTATTTTATTGCCCAGACTGTCAGCATGAAGCCTAAACCCAAAATAGGGGCTCATGTCAGCATTCGTGGTGGATATGGGAGAGCTGCCCGATTTGCTTGGGAGAGCGGTGCAACAAGTTTTCAATATTTTCCGAAAAATCCGCGCAGTCTGAAGTTAAAGACGGTTGATATTCGAGATACAAGGGATTGTGCACTCTTTTGCCAAGAAAAAGGGATCACCTCTATCGCCCACACCCCTTATGCAATCAATATGGCTGCGAATAGGGATGACGCTACCCCGCGAAAGGTGTATGTAGACTCCCTACTTAATGATCTGGAAATTGCTGAAGCCTGCGGTTCCTTAGGCATTGTTGTTCATTTTGGACATTTTGCTGGAATGGAGCCGTTACAAGGCTATCAAAATATTATACAATGTATGAATGAGACGCTGGAGTCATGGGAAGGTAACGCCAAGCTGCTAATCGAGAATCAAGCGGGCAACCATGGTACCGAAGGGATTACACTTGAAGAATTGGTGAAGGTTCGTGAGCTTAGCCAGTTTCCCGAGAAGATTGGATTTTGTCTGGATACCTGTCATGCTTTTGCGGCGGGAATTTGGAATCCTGAGCATACGGAAGACTTGCTTGAACGAGGAAACCAGCTTGGATTTTGGCCGCATCTTGTAGCTGTTCATCTAAATGATTCTAAGTTTCCCTTTGATTCGAGACGGGACCGGCATGCTGGAATAGGAAAAGGTTATATCGGCGAAGAGGGTCTTAAGCGCTTAATAACTTCTGATCCATTACGTAAAAAATCTGTTGTTTTGGAAACTGAAAAGGGTCCAGATGGCAGTCATCGGAATGAAATAGCTACTGTTCGCAGTTGGTTTGAAGCGGGGGCTAGAAAGTGACTCATATCTATATGGACGATCTCCGTAAAGGTCCGCTTGGATTTGCTTTAGCCAGGACAACAGAAGAATGTCTTCTGATGTTGCGTGAGTGTGAGGTTGGTATTTTATCGTTAGATTATGATATGGGACCGGATGATTATTCTGGTGGGGAAGTGGCTAGACGGATTGTTCTGGAAGGACTGTACCCCCGTGAAATCTATCTACACACCTCCAGTGTTTTAGGGAGAAAAGAAATGTATGAAATCTTATACGCGGCTAAACCTGAGGGGATGATCTTGTTTAATGGTCCCCTAAGTTCTGATAAGCTTTATGATATCGCTGGGGAGACGGGTCTGAAATGAAGGAAATGAATGAAGCGGATTTACTGGAGATACTCACGAGACCTGGAGAACCGCTGGTAGTATTTTTGCATACTCCGCTGTGTGGTACCTGTAAGGCTACAGAACGCATGTTGGAAGTAGCGGCACATCTATTGCCTGCTGAACTCCAAATGGTTGCCGGAAATGTGAACATGTTGCCTAATCTGGTCCAACAATACCGTATTACCAGTGTCCCTGCTCTACTTGTGGCTTCTGCTGACCGGATAGAGAATCCGCATATTTATTATTCAATGGTTTCAGTTGAGCGGATTCTGGAATACATAAGGAGTGTTATATCATGATCATTTCATTACAACATTTATCTCTGCGCAGAGAAGAAAGCCTAATCTTGGACGATGTATCGTTAGAAGTGAAGGAAGGCGAAAACTGGGTCATTTTGGGACGAAATGGTTCGGGCAAAACAACAATTTTGGAGATTATGACAGGTTATTTATTCCCTAGCAAAGGAACTGTTGAGGTATTGGGGAATAAATATGGTCAATGTGATTTACGCGAGGTTCGTAAAGAGATTGGTTATATTGGTCCTTCCTTAATGGAGAAAATGTCTTTAAATGATCCGGTGTGGGAGGTTGTAGCTACAGGAGCTTACGCTTATTTGCGTTTCTACGAGAGCATTCCACACGAAGTGAAGGAGAAGGCAATCCGCTTGCTAGAGGATATGAATCTGGGCAATATGGCACTTCATCCTTTTGGAACCTTGTCACAGGGAGAGCGAAAAAAAGCAATGCTGGCAAGATGTCTTATGGCTGACCCCAAACTACTGATTATGGACGAGCCTTGTGCAGGTCTTGATCTGTACGAAAGAGAAAAAATGCTGGCTGAAGTAGACAAGCTGAGACAACGTAATGTCTCCGTTGTATATGTAACTCATCATGTGGAAGAAATTGTCCCGCTTTTTACACATGTTGCTTTAATTCGCGACGGTAAGCTAGCTGGTTCCGGACCGAAAGAAGAAGTATTAACCAAAGAAATGATCTTGGCCACCTATGATATTCCTGTTGATGTAGAATGGGATAGCGGTCGTCCCTGGATTAAAATTAGACCTGGAGGCAAAACGATTTGAACGAATTAAGACATGATAACGAAGAGCAGACCACTGCTCCGGAAGAAATGGTGTACTCCCGATATATTTGTACAGCTAATCACGGCTTTGCGCCATATGCTCAGGAAGAGCTTCGGCGCTTGTTCGGCGCAGTGAAGAGTACGCTGCTGCTGCCGGGAGAAATCATTCTAGCCACCTTGCAGTCTGAACCCGAGGAAGTATCACGATTGCTCACACAGAATCTGCCCATTTTCCTTCGTCATATACAGCCTGTGCAGTTTCAGGATGAAGGAACCATGGATGCGTTACAGCGTTTGGCTGTGTATTTAAGCCGCCGCAGTGAGCTAGAGGGGGAGAAAGTATCCCTAAATGTTCGTAAAGGGGATCCTTCCTTCTGGCAGGAAAGTCCGGGCGAACTTCGGGAATGGCTGCAGGAGCAATTGCAGAGCTTGGGTGCAGAATTTACAGTACAAGATCCGGCATGGGTCATTTCTGTCTACGCAGACGGGAATGCCTTATATGCAGGAGTGTCCAGACCAGAAGAGAATCTGTCCGGCTGGAATGGCGGTGCAATCCGTTTCCGCAAGGAAGACGGACAAATCTCACGTGCTAAGTTCAAGCTGATGGAAGCGGAGAAGGAGTTCGCTATTCCTTTTTACAGCTTCCGTAATGCGCTTGATATCGGTGCCTCTCCAGGGGGCTGGACTTCTTTCTTGCTGGAGCGTGGAATGAAGGTAACAGCGGTTGACCCTGCTTTGATGCATGAATCGCTGCGTAATTACCCGGGTCTGAAGATCCTGCGCAAAAATGCCGGAGAAGTGAAATTCCGCGATAATGAATTTGATCTGCTTGTATGTGATATGAGCTGGAGTCCTAAGCTGATGGCGAAGCTTGTAACCGGGCTGCTGCACAGCCTGTCCCCAGGCGGAACAGCGATTGTGACCGTAAAGCTGATGCATAAGAAACCTCTAGCGATGATCAAAGAGATCATTGCAATGTTTGAGGGCGAACGTATGCAGATTCAACGGGCCAAGCAGCTGTTTCATAATCGTGACGAAATAACACTTTATATGATTAAATACTAAGTTAGATCCTAATTTAAAAATCTTAAGGGAAAGCATCCCGTTATTAACGTTATCGTAATCTGCGGTAACAACGTTAATGGCGGAAGCTTTCTCTTTTTTTATGTGAAAAAGGGGGAAGTTCAGGTGGATTTTGCATCGAAGCTTGGGGTAGGGCAGATAATGGACGCCAGATACAGAATTATTGATCAGATTGGAACAGGTGGAATGAGTATTGTCTATCTTGCGGAGGATCTGCGTTTAAAGGGGAAACGCTGGGCTGTAAAAGAAAGTGTAAGCTCAGAAGAACTACCTTCAGACATTGAGGCGGAAGCGGAGATGCTAATGGGTCTGGATCACCCGCGGCTTCCACGTATTGTTGATTACTATCTTTCGGATAAAGAAGGGTATTCTTATTTAGTTATGGATTATATTGAAGGGATAACTTTAAGTCAGCTGATGAAGGATAATCCCGGACCTTTACCTTGTGAGTTCATCCTACAAATAGCTAAACAGCTTTTAGAAGTCCTGCAATATTTACATGGTCATCATCCGCCCATTGTTTATCGTGATTTAAAGCCCTCTAATCTTATGTTAACTAAGCAAAAAGAATTGATGTTAATCGACTTCGGAATCGCTCGAAATTATAGAAAAGGAATCGTTGAAGATACGGTGAAGCTTGGTACAGTTGGGTTTGCGGCTCCTGAGCAGTATGGGAACGGGCAGAGTCAGCCGGTTTCTGATTTATATGGTCTTGGTGCATTGCTTTTATATATGGCTACCGGAGGCTTATGCAGCCACTGGGAGTCAGGAATGGAAAATAAGTTGCGTGACCATGTTCCCGCAGCTTTTATTCCTATAATTAGACGTTTATTACGGCCACATCCGGAGGAAAGATATCAGGACGCAACAGCTGTTATTCAAGCACTGGTTCATGTGGAGAATGATATGGATGAAGGTAATTCTTTAGCAGTGTCTGTGCCCCTAGTGGTTGATAAACGGAAGGCTAAAGTGATCGCCTTACTTGGAGTAGGGCCGGGACTTGGAACAACACATACTTCATTTGCAATTAGCAGTTATCTGGCACAGATCGGTTCAACAGCTTGGGTTGATCTATCACCGGATTCATCGGTTTATGAGCGCATGCACAATATGGTTGATGTGCAGAGCGCTTCAGTTCCTGATGAGAGCTCTGAGTCTGTATTTTCCTGGAGGAAGGTTCATTACTGGAAGCGACCTCACCATGGGGATGTAGCAGAGCTTATGAGAGGAGCTTATCAATTTGTTGTCTTAGATCTGGGCACGGGTGGATTTGATGGAGCGCTGGAAGAAATCAAGCATAGCGATATTCCCATTCTAATTGCTTCTGGCGCCGATTGGCGATTGGAGGAATCTTTATTATGGATTAGGAGAAGGGGGCTGCAGCCTGAACGGGAATGGAGAGTGGGTTTACCACTTGCTGAACACCAATCTGTTGAACTGTTGCGAAATTCTTTAGGTATAGATAGGGTTTATAATTTACCATGTCAGCAAGATCCATTTTTACAAAAAGGGAAGTTGGCAGATGTAATTGCTGAGCTGTTAGGGGACATTAAGGGCGAGCGAAACGTTGGAAAACGCCGTGGTTTTTTCTTAAGATAGGCTATTGGGACTAACATTTAATTCAGTGTTCCGCTAAAGTATGATAAAATATATATTTATACGTGATTTGATTTACGCATTATTTAAGTATAGACAGGAGCTTGCGGAGAATTTATGAGTTTACTTACTGTAGAAGACGTTTCCCACAATTTTGGGGATCGGACATTGTTCAAGAACGTGTCTTTCCGGTTGTTACCAGGAGAACATGTTGGAATTGTTGGAGCAAATGGCGTTGGTAAATCGACGCTAATGAACATTTTGACAGGAAAGCTTTTGAAGGATAATGGTAAAGTAGAGTGGACCCCTCGGGTGCGTTACGGTTATTTGGACCAACATACGATTCTTACACCGGGTAAAACGATTCGCGATGTTCTAAAGGACGCTTTTTTGCCACTGCTTGAGTTGGAGCAGGAAATGCTGAAGATCACAGAGCAGATGGGTGATGCTTCGCCTGAGGAACTAGAAGTACTACTGGAGCAGATGGGAGACATTCAGGAACAACTGGATATCGGAGATTTCTATCTGATTGATGTAAAAGTAGAGGAAATGGCCAATGGTTTAGGCCTGTCCGTGATTGGGCTAGATCGTGATGTTGCTTCTCTCAGCGGTGGTCAAAGAACCAAAGTGCTGCTGGCGAAGCTGCTACTGGAGAAACCCAATGTACTATTGCTTGATGAGCCTACCAACTATTTGGATGTTGAGCATATCGATTGGCTGACCAACTATTTGAAACAGTACCCATATGCATTTATATTGATTTCCCATGACACTGAGTTTATGAATAAAGTCGTTAATGTCGTTTATCACTTAGAGTTCGGTAAATTGACCCGTTACACGGCGAACTATGAGAAATTCCTCGATATGGCGGAGATGAACAAAAACCAGCATATCGATGCCTATGAGAAGCAACAAGATTTTATCAAAAAACAAGAGGACTTCATCCAGCGGAATAAAGCGCGTGCTTCAACTTCAGGCCGGGCAAAAAGCCGTGAGAAGCAGCTTGATCGTATGGACCGAATTGATCGGCCTGAAGAAGCTGCTAAGCCGACCTTTAAGTTTAAAGAGAGCCGGGCAAGCGGGAAAACCGTCTTCGAGGGAATTGATTTCGAGATCGGTTATGATCGTCCGCTGCTGCCACAGCTAAATATGGTCATTGAACGTGGAGAGAAGATTGCTATTGTTGGCTGCAATGGTGTGGGTAAATCGACACTGCTGAAGACAATTCTGGGAGTGATCCCAACATACAGCGGCAAAACCTATCTTGGGGATTATCTGAACCCTGCATATTTCCAACAAGAAGTGAAAGCAGCTAGTCTTACACCCATTGAGGATGTCTGGAATGAATTCTCCAGTTTAACTCAGAACGAAGTTCGTGGACATCTGGCACGCTGTGGCCTAAAAAATGAACATATTACACGTCCGCTTAGTATGCTGAGTGGTGGGGAGCAAGCGAAAGTGCGACTTTGTAAGCTTTTGATGCGCGAAAGCAACTGGGTACTGTTCGATGAACCTACCAATCACCTTGACGTTATTGCTAAAGCAGAGTTGAAGCGCGCTTTGCAAGAATATAAAGGCACAGTCCTGCTTGTATCTCATGAACCTGATTTTTATGAAGATTGGGTTACGAAAATTTGGGATGTTGAGCAGTGGTCAGCTGTACAGGTATAGAATAATCATAAATCCGGAGAATAGCAGACATCCTGCTGTTCTCCGCTTTTTGGATATGGGGAGGAGATAATGTATGTTTCATAACGCTGGGCGAGAAGATCGATACTCACGACAGATACGTTTCGCGCCGTTTGGAACTGAAGGACAGCAGGGTCTTGCAAAATCAAAAGTGCTTGTAGTTGGTGCGGGTGCGTTAGGTACAGGGATTGCAGAGACATTAGTCCGCTGTGGGGTTGGGCATGTTCTTATCGTTGACCGCGATTATGTAGAGTGGAGTAACCTGCAGCGCCAACAGCTGTATACCGAGATGGATGCGCAGGAGCGAGCTCCAAAAGCCATTGCAGCCCAGAACAGACTGCAGCAGATTAATTCTGAGGTTGTCATAGAAGCGCATGTTATGGATGTGCGGAAGGAAGAGCTGGAAGGACTCATCTCAGGGGTGGACCTGATTATGGATGGGACTGATAATTTCGATACACGTCTCATCATTAATGATATTGCCCAAAAGAATAATATCCCTTGGATTTATGGAGCATGTGTAGGAAGCTATGGAATTACATATACGATTTTGCCTGGAGAAACGCCATGTCTTCATTGTCTTTTAGGTACAGTCCCACTAGGGGGAGATACCTGTGATACAGCGGGTATTCTCCCACAGGCCGTGCAATTGGTTACTGCAAATGCTACAGCTGAGGCGTTAAAGCTTCTCGGTAACCGTAAGGACCAATTAAGGAATAAACTGCTGACTTTCGATGTATGGCGTAATGAACATCAAGAAATTGGCGTGAAAAGTGCTAAAAAGGAGAATTGTCCTTCTTGTGGGACTCATCCGATCTACCCTTATCTAACAGCCTTAAATACGGAACGAAGTGATGTGCTTTGTGGCAGGGATACCGTACAGATCCGCCCTGCCCGGCCGCAGAAACTTAACTTGCAGGAAACAGCCAGTCGTCTGTCTCGTTTAGGAGACGGTGAGGTAGAGAGCAATCCTTATCTGATTTCCTTTAAGGAAGGTCCTTACCGGATGGTGATCTTCGCAGATGGCCGGGCATTGATCCATGGAACGAAGGATATTGCCGCTGCCCGTAGCTTTTATCATCGATATTTTGGATAAAAAGCATAATAAACAAATCCTCAGGCCATTTCATAGGAATGGTCTCTTTGTTTTCCGGGGATTCTATATCTATTAATGGGATGCTGATGCATGTCTGATGGATACGGGGGATCTTCGTGAGTGAGCAAATGATATGGTACATGTCTGCGGGAAACGGAAGAGGAGAGGAAGAACTAGACGCTATTGCGAAAGTGTTTAATGATATCGGTCTGCAAATAACAAAAAGCGAAGATCCCGAAGATCTTCGCTTATCCATTTCTGAAGTAGAACCGGTATTGCTGCTTGCTGATTTAGGCGAGGTGGGAACATGGGAAGGATGGAAAATCATTTCCGAAGTAAGAGATGAGGGAATGATTCTTCCGGTCATGGTGATTTCCGAAGAATTATCTGGTAACGGAGCAGTTGCGGCCTTTTTAGCCGGAGGGAATGATTTCATGACAAAACCACTACATACCGGTGAATTTAAATGTAGAATTCTAAATTTATTAACCCTCACGGGTCGGCGTCGAAATTTAAAACATCTGTTAAAGGTAGATGGTTTAATGCTCGATCCCAGCCGCAGGCTGGTCACCCGTGAAGGGATCGAGCTTAAGATGACGCATAAAGAATTCGATCTTCTATATTATCTCGCTGCGAATCGAGGGATTATATGTTCCCGCGAGGAAATACTCAAACAAGTATGGGGATATCAATTCCATGCAGATACCAATGTTGTAGATGTATACATCAGGCATATCCGCTTAAAAATTGATAAAGGGTACCGGAACAAGTTGATTCATACTGTTCGCGGAACAGGATATGTAATGAGGGTGCCCGAAGGCAGCACCACATCCTGAGACTAATTCTCTTTTATAGAAAAGACTCTACTATAGAGCTGTTGTTTACAGTACGCGGCGAGCCTTTAGATAAGTCTTTTTCCATGTACCAGAATTAAGATCAGAAACCGTAACACCTGGTTTACCGTAAGTGTGCAGAATTTTACCGTTTCCAGCGTAAACAGCTACGTGAGTTACATTTTTACCAGTTGCTCTGCTGCCGCTGGAGAAGAATACAAGATCGCCGACACGAAGGTTAGCTTTGGATACAGCAGTTCCTACTTTTGATTGAGCCGCAGCTGTGCGGGGTAATGATACATTATATTTATTAAAGATATGTTTCATAAAGGAAGAGCAGTCAAAAACCTTAGTAGTAGAAGTAGAGGCTCCGAATTTGTATGGAGTTCCCATAAAGTTTTTTCCGAAATTGACAACGCTTTGTCCTTTGGACACCGTAGCGGCTTCAACTTTAGTTGCACCTACACCAGTTGCCATCATTGTTCCTAAGCCCATTGTAGTAACCATTCCTATAACAATCGCTTTTTTTATCCATTGTTGTTTATTCATGTTGTAAGTACCTCCAAAGTTAGTATATCAATCTGTCTTGCTTGGCTTGTCTTGCTTGCCTGATTCGTAGTATAGCAGGTTATCTATGTCATAAAATTTGGTAGAGCAGCAATAAAGTGAGGCTGGGCCTGGGTTGTAAACGTTTTATTAAAAATTCATTAAAAGTTACAAAAAATTAATAATTTGATATTTTGAGCAATAAAATAAGCCGTAAACCCCATGATATATAAAGGATTTAACGGCTTTTTAATTTTGAAACAAAAGTTACAAGGATGTTTCTATATCACTATGTATTTAGTCTTTGCTCTGAATAATCAGCAATAATCCACTACGTATTCTAACTGTTCCAGTGGAGGAAATCAGTTTGTTGCTTACACCTAGAGATTGCCCTAGCTTTAAAGTAGCATCATTCAAAGGATATTGAAATCCTTCTAATGTAATCCCTGTTACTTCAGGAGTTAATGGAAGCAAAGATACATAGGTGTAGCCCAAATCTTCAATGACTGTTTGGGATCCGGTAAGTGTCACATAGTTATTAGAATCCATCACGTAGCAATTGATTTGCCGTTGTAGAGCCCTTGTCATCATTTGAATGCTGGCTAAGGAGTGATCAATTCGAGTGCCTGTAACTCCTAATAGTAAAATAGAATCAGGTTGTTGATTCATTGCAATATCGAGTGCCATCTCACTGTCGGTTAAATCCTTGTTCACGGCGTCACAAGTGATTGTTTTTTTACTTTTGGATTGAATATCCTGAAAAGCCTCAGGCGATACAGAATCAAAATCACCTACCGCAATATCGGGTATATATCCATGTGAGATGAGGAATAATGCACCCCGGTCCGCACCGATAATAAAATCTTCTTCATCTAATAGAGCGAAATAATCCGGAGATAGTTCTCCACCGGCAAAAATAACAACTCGTTTGGATGGCATAACATCCATTCCTCCTCTAAAACTCTAGTTGGTTATCCTGTCCCAGTATAATGCAGATCGAAAAGTTGCACAATTGACCAAGACAACGCTAAAATGATAGTGTGCGATTTTTTATGTGCATAAATTCATATTTACTAATGTTTTAACAATTGGGAGGTGAATGAAATCGTAAACGTGCTATTTGTCTGTCTGGGTAATATTTGTCGCTCACCAATGGCGGAGGCCGTTCTGCGCCATAAGATTGATGAACGAGAGCTTTCACATAAGATTCTGGTTGACTCTGCAGGAACTGGAGATTGGCATATAGGTAAGGAACCGCATGAAGGGACTAGACGTATACTTGATCAAAACAAGATTAGCTATGCAAATATGGCAGCGCGTTTGGTCAGTAGCGAGGATTTTCAGAAGTTTGATTATATCGTCTGCATGGACAAGTCTAATGGAGAGAATGTTCGAAAGGTTCCTGGTGGAGAAGAGGCTAAGCTTTTGTTCTTCATGGATTTATTGCCTGAGGAAGAATTGAGAGAAGTACCAGACCCTTATTTTACAGGTAATTTTGAACAGGTATATGATTTGATCAATGCAGGCTGTGACGTGTTGCTAGAAATGGTGATAAGAGAAAAGCTGTAACCCGGTTGGGTTCCAGCCTCTCTGATTAGTATTAAAGTAAATTAAGGAAATTTGCTGGATTAAACTGTAAGCGTAAACACGGCTGAAATCTACATACGTTCTTTAGATGTTCATTTTTTGCTTCTATCAATAAGGCATTATGTGTTTAAAAAATAGAGTAGAGATTCAGGGAGTTCCTTTTGCCAAAAGCCCCAGAGATGACGACCGTCTTTCTCCCGGTAGGATACGGTAGCTCCACGTGCTTCAAGCAATGCTTTTGTTTCTCTGTTCATCTGAACAAAATCATAGGTCCCTGTATCAGTCTGGTAATCTGTTTCCTGCAGTCCAACGACCATATTAATGTTGAGCCAGGAGAGATCTTCTTCTTTAGCCAGCATGGCTTGTGATTCGGGATAGAATGCACCGGATAGGCTGATGATACGTGTGAAGATAGCTGGATAAGCAAGAGCGAGATGGAGGGAGACGCTGCCTCCAAGGGAATCACCGGCTAAGATTCGTTCGTCGGGTGTACGGCGTACGGGATAATTTTTTTCAATGAAGGGAATAATCTCTTCGGAAAAGCAAGATAGGTACTCCTTGAATCGGCTGCCGAACGGAGCGTATTCTTGAGTCCGAACAGCGACGTTAACTTCTACACCAACGATAATGAAGGGCTCGACATCTTCTTCTATAATAAGTTGTCCAGCAAGTGTAGCAATGCGTCCAAAGTTGAAAAATTCTTCACCGTCTTGGCAGTACACCACGGGGTAACTCAGAACTTCATTGTAGCCTGGGGGCAGATAGATACGTAATTTACGTTCCTCCTGCAGATGTTCACTCCAAAGCGTTTCTTTTACAATTGTGCGTTTCAGAAAAACAGAATCGCTCATCGTTGTCACGTCACCTTTCTTGTCGAATTTTGCAATACACACAGGGTTACGCTAAAATTATTAAATGTGTAACTGTGTTATTAATCATTTACTTGTTGGAAAAGTGTTAAACTGTTATATAAAATTTCCTCACCTGTTATACATACAAAATTTGAAGGAATATAAATTTTATAAGTATTTCTTTGACGAAAGTAACTAAACAGGTGTATAATAATATTATAACAGAGGCAGCTGATATTCAAATTTTTTTATTGAGGTGAAGATAATGAGTAAAGTTCCTTATGAAGTGTATACAGAGGACGTCGAGGCTCTATCGGTACTTTCCCCGGATGGAGAAATTATCAATAAGGATAAGATGCCCGATTTAACCGACGATCAACTGAAAGAAATTATGTATCGTATGGTATTTACCCGTACTTGGGATGATCGTGCAGTAAACCTTGGCCGTCAAGGTCGCCTTGGTTTCTACGCACCGGTATCCGGTCAAGAAGCTACCATGATTGGTAGTGAGTTCGCTTTGGAGAAAGAAGACTTCTTATGCCCAGGCTACCGTGATATTCCGCAGCTAGTATGGCACGGACTTCCATTGTACCAAGCTTTCTTATATTCCCGCGGTCACCAACATGGTGGAGCTATTCCTGACGGGGTTAATGTATTGATGCCACAAATTATCATCGGTGCGCAAATCCTGCACGCTACTGGTATTGCTATGGGCTTCAAATTGAAAAAACAAAAGAATGTTGCAATTACTTACACTGGTGATGGCGGTTCTTCAGAAGGTGACTTCTACGAAGGCTTGAACTTTGCTGGTCGTTTTAAACTGCCTGTAATCTTCTTTGTTCAAAACAACGGTTATGCGATTACGACTCCGTTCGCTAAACAAACGGCTTCCAAATCGATCGCTCACAAAGCGGTTGCAGCTGGTATTCCAGGGATTAAGGTTGACGGTATGGACATCTTTGCAGTAATCAGTGCTGTACGTGATGCTGCAGAACGTGCACGTAACGGCGAAGGTGCTACATTGATCGAAGCTGTAACTTACCGTTTCCGTCCACACTCCCTTTCTGACGATGCAAGTAAATATCGTTCGAAAGAAGAAGAAGGACAATGGAGTGAAAAGGATCCAATCGCCCGTCTTGCCAAGTATTTGGAGAAGAAAGGTCTTTGGACTGAAGAAGATACACTGCGCGTGAAGGATGAAGCGAAAGCTACTGTTAACGAGCAGATCAAAAAAGCTGAACAAACCGAAAAAATGACAATACCTGGCTTGATCGACAGCATGTTCGAAGTAACACCTAAACATCTGGAAGAGCAAAAAGCCGATTTTGAATAAGGGGGATATCAGGCAATGGCACAAATGAATATGAAAGAAGCGATTCGCGACGCGATGCGCGTTGAACTGAATCGTGACCCTAACGTTCTTATCTTCGGAGAGGATGTTGGTAATGTAGGTGGCGTTTTCCGTGTAACTGAAGGTCTGCAAAAGGAATTTGGCGAAGATCGTATTTTTGATACACCACTAGCTGAGTCTGCTATCGGCGGTCTGGCATTTGGTCTTGGTGTACAAGGCTTCCGTCCGATTGCTGAAATTCAATTCGTAGGTTTTATCTTTGAAGCACTGGATCAAATCGTTGTTCAAGCAGCACGTTTGCGCTGGCGTTCTGGCGGTAAATATAACGCTCCAGTAGTATTCCGTACTCCTTTTGGTGGCGGAGTTAAGGCTGCTGAGCTTCACACTGACTCACTCGAAGGTTTGATCGCACAAAGCCCAGGGATTAAAGTTGTAATTCCTTCAAACCCATATGATGCGAAGGGACTTCTAATCGCGTCTATCCGCGACAATGACCCTGTCTTCTTCATGGAGCACTTGAACCTTTATCATGCATTCCGTGCTGAAGTGCCAGAAGGTGAATATACAGTTGAACTTGGTAAAGCGAACGTAGTACGTGAAGGTTCTGACGTTTCGATCATTACTTACGGGCTGATGGTACATACAGCTACCAAAGCAGCCGAGCAACTCGAAAAAGAAGGCGTTAATGTTGAAATTATCGACCTTCGTACTGTAAGTCCAATCGACATCGATACTATTGTAGCGTCTGTGAAGAAGACTAACCGTGCTATCGTGGTGCAAGAAGCACAAAAGAGTGCGGGTGTAGCTGCTGAAGTTATCGCACAAATCAATGAAAAAGCACTACTGCACTTGGAAGCACCTGTGCTTCGTATCGCAGGTCCTGATACTGTGTATCCATTCGCACAAATAGAAGATACATGGCTTCCAAACCCTGCACGTATTATTGCAGGCGTGAAGAAAGTTTTGGAATTCTAAATATTTTTACGAGAAACAGTTGTCATCCATATGGATGACAACGTTGTTTCATCTTATAAAGTTTAAATCATAAGGTTAGTCCCAATTTCACGAGGAGGTTTTCAAAGTGGCAAAGTTTGAATACCGATTTCCTGAACTAGGTGAAGGTCTGCATGAAGGTGAAATCATCAAAATGCATATCAAAGCCGGTGACAAGGTAACGGATGATGATATCGTAATGGAAGTTCAAAATGACAAGGCGGTAGTTGAGGTGCCTTGCCCAGTAAACGGTACTGTATTGGAAGTTCTGACAAAAGACGGTCAAGTATGCCGTGTCGGTGAAGTAGTGGCTATTATCGAAGCAGAAGGTGACGTGCCTGATCAAGAGGGTGCTGCTACTGAAGCTCCTGCTGCTCAAGCGCCAGCTGCACCAGCTGCTCCAGCATCTAACAAAGCATCGAATTTTGAATATCGCTTCCCTGAGCTGGGTGAAGGTCTGCATGAAGGTGAAATCATCAAAATGCATATCAAAGCCGGTGACAAGGTAACGGATGATGACATCATCATGGAAGTTCAAAATGACAAGGCGGTAGTTGAGGTTCCATGTCCAGTGAATGGTACTGTATTGGAAGTTCTGACTAAAGATGGCCAAGTTTGCCGCGTAGGCGAAGTTGTAGCTATTATCGCTGCTGAAGGCGACGTTCCTGAACAAGAAGGTCATGCATCTGCTGAAGCCGATGCAGCAAAAGGAAGTGCAAACACTACTTCTTCCCCTGCAGCAACAAGCCCTGCTGATGCTAAAGAAGGCGGATCTGCAAGTGTAACACCAGCTCCTGACCGCGATGTTTTGGCTACACCAAGCGTTCGCAAATTTGCTCGTGAGCAAAAAGTGGATATTTCCAAAGTGAACGGAACTGGTAAAGGTGGTAAAATCACTCGTGAAGACGTAGAAGCCTTCTTGAAAGGTGGTTCTACACCAGCAGCTCCTGCAGCAGCAGCGTCGTCTGAAGCTCCTAAGGCTGCTAAAACCGAAGCTAAAGCAGCACCTGCAGCAGCTAGCGGTAACGTTAGTCTTGAAGAAGAACGTGTACCATTCAAGGGTATTCGTAAGGCGATCTCCAACGCAATGGTTAAATCGGCTTACACTGCTCCACACGTAACCATCATGGATGAAGTAGATGTTACTGAACTGGTAGCATTCCGTACACGTATGAAACCTATTGCTGAGAAAAAAGGCGTTAAGGTTACTTACCTTCCATTCATCGTTAAGGCACTTGTTGCAGCTTCCCGTCAATTCCCAGCACTCAATGCTATGATTGATGAAGAAGCAGGCGAAATTGTCTACAAGAAATACTACAATATCGGTATCGCTACTGATACACCAAACGGTTTGATCGTTCCAGTTATCAAAGACGCTGACCGTAAGAGCATTTGGATGATTGCTAGCAGCATCACTGACTTGGCCGTTCGTGGCCGTGACGGTAAATTGTCTGCTAACGAAATGAAGGGCAGCACGATCTCTATCAGTAACATCGGTTCTGCTGGCGGTATGTTCTTTACTCCAATCATCAACTTCCCTGAAGTGGCTATCCTCGGAACTGGCCGTATCAGTGAAAAAGCAGTTGTGAAAAATGGTGAAATCGTAGTTGCTCCAGTAATGGCGTTGTCACTCAGCTTTGACCACCGTATTATCGATGGTGCGACTGCTCAAAACTTTATGAACTACATTAAATCGCTGCTCAATAATCCTGAGCTGCTGGTTATGGAGGTATAATTATGGTAGTAGGAGACGCTTCACTAGATATTGATACATTGGTCATTGGTGCAGGTCCTGGTGGGTATGTGGCGGCAATTCGTGCCGCCCAGCTCGGCCAAAAAGTCCTCATCGTGGATAAATCGGAACTCGGCGGTGTATGTTTGAACCGTGGATGTATTCCTTCTAAAGCCTTGATCGCTGCTGCGCATCAATTTGAATCCGCACAGCATGGTGAAGTTTTCGGCGTTACAGCTGAGAATGTTAAAGTGGATTTTGCCAAAACTCAAGAATTCAAGAACAGCGTAGTTAAAAAAATGACTAGCGGTGTGACTAGCTTGATGAAGGGCAACAAAATTGAAGTATTTAACGGCGAGTGCATGTTTATCAGCGACACAGAAGCACGTGTGTTCAATGATCATGAATCTCCACGTTACCGCTTCAAACACTGCATCATTGCTACAGGTTCCCGTCCAATTGAACTTAAACCTTTCCCATTCGGCGGACGTATTCTGTCTTCGACTGAAGCTCTGGAACTTCCAGAAATTCCGAAGAGCATGATCGTAATCGGTGGTGGATACATCGGTGCCGAGCTTGGTCAAATGTACTCTAAATTTGGCACTAAAGTAACAATCATCGAAGGTTTGGATACTGTACTTCCAGGCTTCGATAAAGATATGACTCGTCTTGTTGCGAAAAACATGGCTAAAACTGGCATCGAAATCGTAACTAACGCTAAAGCTGAAAGTGCTGTTCAGAACGACAAAGAAGTAACCGTGAAATACTCTGTTGGTGGCGAGTCCAAAGAAGTTACAGCAGATTACTTGCTTGTAACTGTAGGTCGTCGTCCTAACACTGACGGTGAACTTGGTCTGGATCTGATCGGTCTTGAGCTCGACGAGCGCGGATTGATCAAAGTTGATCACCAAGGACGCACAAGCATTCCTACCATCTTCGCTATCGGCGACGTTGTTCCAGGTCTTGCTTTGGCTCACAAGGCTTCTTACGAAGGTAAAATCGCTGCTGAAGCAATTGCAGGACTTACATCTGTTGTTGACTACAAAGTCATCCCAGCTGTTGTATTTACAGATCCTGAGTGTTCAAGCGTTGGTTTGACTGAAAAAGAAGCAAAAGACAAAGGCTACAAAGTGAAAAGCGGCAAATTCCCATTCGCAGGAAATGGTCGCGCAGTATCTTTGAACAGCCCAGAAGGCTTCATCAAAATTGTTGCTAACTCCGAGAACAATTTGGTACTGGGAGCTCAAATCGTTGGTATCGAAGCTTCCAACTTGATCGCTGAACTTGGTTTGGCAATCGAAATGGGCGCAACGCTTGAAGATATCGCTTTGACTATTCATGCGCATCCAACCCTTGGCGAAATCGTCATGGAAGCTGCTGAATTGGTTGAAGGTCACCCAATTCATGTAATGAAATAATTTTTCTCCAAAATTGCTCTAGCAGGCAACAGAAAGGCGGACGCAAATGCGTTCCGCCTTTTTTTGTGTTTTCCACTTTTTTGAAAAGAGATATACTGGGAGGAAGAGTAATTACTTAATCTGTATTTTATAAATATAGGGAGGTTCAATGATGAGAGCTGATAAATTAAAGCCTGGAGATGAGCTGCGTATTATCTCTCCTTCCAGAAGTTTGTCATTAATCGATGCTCAGCAAAGAAAAATCGCTAAAGAGCAGCTTGAACGGTTAGGTTTTCGGATATCCATTTCAACAAATTCTTTTGAGGCGGATGATTTTGTTTCCTCTTCTATTGATTCGAGAATTGAGGATTTGCACGAAGCTTTTTTAGACCCCAAAGTGAAAGGAATATTAACGACCATTGGGGGCTTCAATAGTAACCAGCTCCTGCGTTATATAGATTATTCAATCATTGCAGAGAATCCAAAGCGTTTATGTGGTTATTCGGATATTACTGCACTAAGTAATGCGATTTATGCTCAGACAGGATTAGTTACATACTCCGGACCGCATTTTTCCACATTTGCGATGCTCCACGATAATGAATATACCATCGAATATTTCCGCAAGCTGATGATGGACAATAAAGAAATTCTAGTGCAGCCTTCCAGGCATTGGAGTGATGATGAGTGGTATCTGGATCAGGAAAACCGGATATTTATTAAAAATGAAGGTCCGTTCATTATCAATGATGGGGAAGCGAAAGGAACGATTATTGGTGGCAATTTATGCACTTTAAATCTTTTGCAGGGAACAGAGTATATGCCAAGTTTAAAAAATTCTATCTTGTTCATTGAGGATGATTATGAGTCAGCACCTGCAACCTTTGATCGAGATCTGCAATCCCTAATTCATCAGCCTGAGTTTGAAGAGGCCAAAGGGTTGGTGATCGGCAGATTCCAAAAAGAATCACGTATGTCCATGAAGCTGCTGACCACAATTATCCGCTCAAAAGAAGAATTATCCGATATTCCTGTGATTGCAGACGTGGACTTTGGACATACATCGCCGATGATTACCTTTCCTGTGGGTGGACAAGCAAGCCTTCGGGCTTATGGGGCAAGAGTGGAGCTTAGGATAGCGGAGTAGAGATACAATTGCTGAATCAATCCTTTATAATTGAATAGGTAACCCGATTATTAAATATATTTAAAAATTATCTTACCTTCTACAAAAATCGGATTTTTCAGATATAATATATGAGGTGAAATATTACGGAGGTGCAATACTTTGACGAATGAGTTAGAACAAACCTATTTGAATTTTTTACAATATATTTTGGATCATGGTGTGAAAAAAGAAGATCGTACAGGAACTGGTACAATTAGTGTATTTGGTTATCAAATGCGATTTGATTTATCAAAAGGCTTCCCGCTGTTTACAACAAAACGTACACCGTTTCGTTTAATTGCAAGCGAGCTATTGTGGTTTATTAAAGGTGATACCAACATTCGTTATTTATTGAAAAATAATAATCATATTTGGGATGAATGGGCTTTTAAAAGATGGGTTGAATCGGACGAATATGCTGGCCCGGATATGACAGACTTCGGGAATCGTTGTTTAGTTGATGAAGATTTTAATCAATTATATCAAGCAGAGATGAAATCATTCTGTGACCGTGTCTTAGAAGATGATGAGTTTGCTGCGAAATATGGCGAGCTAGGAAATGTCTACGGTAAGCAATGGCGGAATTGGACATCTTCAACTGGCGAATCAATTGACCAATTACAAGACGTTATTCATCAGATCAAAACAAATCCTGATTCTCGGCGTTTAATTGTCAGCGCATGGAACCCGGAAGATGTTATCAATGCTGGGACGAAAGGAAGCAAAGCAGCGTTACCGCCCTGCCACGTTATGTTCCAGTTCTACGTTGCAAATGGTAAACTAAGCTGTCACTTGCTGCAACGAAGTGCGGACTCCTTTCTCGGGGCAAACTTCAATATTCCATCTTACTCCTTACTTACACATTTAATCGCATACGAATGTGGGCTAGAAGTAGGCGAGTTTGTATACAGCATTAGTGATGCGCATATCTATTCAAACCATGTTGAGCAAGTCAAAGAGCAATTATCAAGAGAATTAAGAGCATTGCCTACACTGGTTATTAATTCACAGAAGAAATCAATTTTTGATATTGAACTGGAAGATCTGGTCATTGAAGGGTACAATCCGCATCCTCCGATAAAAGCGCCGATCGCAGTATAACGTAATTGTAAATGAAGATTCGCAAATATAATTTCTGGCAGTATAGTTTTTTACTTTAGTATAGAGGAAGGAGGGAACTTCATGAGTATTAGCTTAATATGGGCAATGGGCGCCAATCATGTCATAGGAAAAGATAACGACATGCCTTGGCATTTGCCCCTGGATTTTGCTTATTTCAAAGCAGAAACATTGGGCAAAAGAATGCTAATGGGCCGCAAAACATGGGATTCGCTCGGAGGCAAGCCCTTGAAGGGCAGAACGAGCCTAATTCTAACTAGGGATACTGATTATTCAGCCGAAGGTGCAGAGGTTCTACACACGCTTGAAGAGGCTCTCAGCGAGGGTAGAAAAGAAGATGAGCTGATGGTAATCGGTGGTGCGGAAATTTATCGGTTGATGCTGCCGTATGCTGACAAGCTGATGTTGACGCAGATCGAACAGGATTTTGAAGGAGATACACAGTTTCCTGAGATTGACTGGAGGATGTGGAAAGAGGTCTCCAATATCAAGGGAATTCGTGATGAGAAGAATCCGTATGATTACCGTTTCCTTGTTTATGAACGTACGGAATAGCAATAAAACGTTTTCTCTGACATAACATGTGAAATAGTACAAATAATCAGTAGATTTATCCATTACTGTGCAAAAGTGATGAATGTTACTATAATTAAAATTAGAAATGATTATGTATAGGTATAGAATAGAATGTGCAGGTACTTCATTGCGTTGCTGACAACCATACGAAGCCGCAATATGCTACAATGTACTATACTTCAACACGAAGAGAACGGATGGGGGAAACGTAAACATGTCTACACCTACAGGTTTTATGGAGTATAAACGGCAGCTCCCAGGTGATCGGGATCCTGAGCAGCGGGTAAAGGACTGGGAAGAATTCCACCATCATTTATCCGAGGACGAGCTTCGGACACAGGGCGCACGTTGTATGGATTGCGGAACCCCCTATTGCCATACAGGTATTGATATGGCTGGCGGGACCTCAGGTTGTCCAGTACACAATTTAATTCCGGAATGGAATAACTTGGTGTATCGTGGACTCTGGAAAGAAGCACTGGAACGTCTGCATAAGACAAACAACTTTCCTGAATTCACAGGCAGTATTTGTCCCGCTCCCTGTGAAGGCTCTTGCACAGTGGGCCTGATCGGACAGCCGGTAACCATCAAAACAATTGAACTTGCGATCGTTGATAAGGGTTTTGAAGAGGGCTGGGTTGTACCTAATCCTCCGGAGAAACGGACTGGCAAAAAAATTGCAATCGTAGGCTCTGGACCTGCTGGACTTGCCGCAGCAGCACAGCTTAACAAGGCTGGACATTCTGTAACTGTATTTGAGCGCAGTGACCGCATTGGCGGACTGCTGACATATGGAATACCTACTATGAAGCTTGATAAAAAAGTTGTACAACGTCGTGTAGATTTGCTGGCTGCTGAAGGGATTAACTTCGTAGTGAACACTGAGATTGGTAAAGACATTCCGGCTCAGCAGCTTGTTGATGAGTATGATGCGGTCGTTCTGTGTGGTGGAGCTACTAAAGCACGCCGTTTCAACATTGAAGGCAGTGAGCTTAAGGGCGTTATGTATGCCATGGATTATTTAAATGGCACGATCAAGAGTTACTTGAATTCCAATCTGGAGGATGGTAACTATGTATCCGCTGAAGGTAAAGATGTAATCGTCTTGGGTGGCGGGGATACAGGATCTGACTGTGTTGCCACAGCGCTTCGTCATGGCTGCGGTAGTATCACTCAATTTGGTACACATGAAAAAGCGCCTCTGCAACGGGATCCGATTGCTAATCCTTGGCCGCAATTTCCGAATGTGTACAGCTTGGATTATGCGCAAGAAGAAGCGAAAGCTATTTTTGGCGATGACCCGCGTGAATTCTCCATCATGACCACTAAATTCGTTGGGGATGAAGAGGGAAACTTAAAGGAGCTTCATACGGTGCAGATCCGCCGGATCGTGGATGAGACAGGTCGTAAAATCTACCAGCCCGTTCCTGGAACAGAAGCTGTATATCCTGCTCAACTCGCTCTAATCGCCATTGGTTTCGATGGACCGGAGCAAGATATTGTTGAGGAGCTTAATCTGGAGACCGATCGTCGTACCAATGTGAAAGCACGTTACGGCAAATTCAATACGAACGTGGATAAAGTGTTTGCTGCTGGCGATATGCGTCGTGGTCAAAGCTTGGTGGTCTGGGCCATCAACGAAGGTCGCGAAGCTGCACGTGAAGTGGATAAATACCTGATGGGCTCAAGCGTTCTTGTCTAGGCATTAATTCAAGAAGCCGTTTCAAAAGCAGTTTACCTGCTGGAGAAGCGGCTTCTTTTTGGAGCCGACGCTTGACGGAAATATTATTTTCATATAGATTTAATACAATATTTAAATGACAAAAGCATTGACCAAGGACTTACGATCCTAGTAGCGTTAGGACAGAGAGGGAACTCACCGGCTGAAAGGTTCCTCAAATACGTGTGGATGGTATCCTGCCTGGGTAGCTGCAGCGTACAACCGCTGCCGGAATCGGCCGTTATTCGATCGAGGATTGCCATGTAGACTTTGTACGGGCTGGCGGTTAAATAAGGGTGGTATCACGACACATTCGTCCCTGACGAATGTGTCTTTTTGCGTTTAGAGCGTTCATTTTTAGGGAGGGTACAAATATGCGTCAAAGTAATCTTTTATTAACAACTCTGCGTGAGGCACCTTCAGAGGCGGAGACAAGCAGTCATCAGCTGCTGCTGCGTGCGGGATATATCCGCCAATTAGCAGCGGGTGTGTACACTTATTTACCGCTTGGCAGACGTGTTTTACGGAAAATAGAAGCGATTGTGCGGAATGAGATGGATGTCTCTGGGGCTCAGGAGGTATTGATGCCATCTATGCAGCCTGCGGAGCTCTGGAAAGAATCAGGCCGGTATGAGGTATACGGTAAGGAGCTGATGACGCTGCGGGATCGTCATGAGCGGGAATTCATTCTAGGTCCTACACATGAGGAAGTAGTAACCACACTCGTCCGGAATGAGATCAGCTCCTATCGAAAGCTTCCTATTACCGTATATCAGATTCAGACCAAGTTCCGAGATGAACGCCGACCACGTTTTGGACTGCTGAGAGGCAGAGAGTTTTTGATGAAGGATGCTTACTCTTTTGACACAAACCTGGAAGGTCTAGATAAATCATATATCCAAATGTTCGAGGCTTATCACCGGATATTTGAGCGATGTGGATTGAAATTCCGTGCTGTCCATGCGGATTCCGGTGCGATTGGAGGCGAGGGCGGCAGTCATGAATTTATGGCGCTGGCTGATATTGGGGAGGATACGATTGCTGCATGCACCGTTTGTGATTATGCGGCCAATCTGGAACAGGCAGAGTCCGTGCGGCCTGTAAAAAATGAAGTTGTCATACAAGTACCGGAGATAGAGAAATTCCTCACTCCTGATTTGCGCACAATTGAGCAACTAGAGCAGGAGCTAGATATCCGGCCAGACCAGATTATCAAAACATTAATCTATGAAGGTGACGGACAGATTTTTGCTGTACTGGTCCGGGGTGATCATGAAGTCAATGAAATAAAGGTAAGTAAATATTTAGGAACGAATGAGATTAAGCTTGCTGACTACGAGTCTGTGAAATCCTTAGCGGGCGTTGAAAGTGGATTTGTAGGACCTGTAGGCTTAACGCTTACTGTCCTAGCAGATGCGGCAGTAGCTGATATGACTCAAGGGATTACAGGGGCGGGAGAAAAAGATTATCACTTCCGTAACGTCGTACCCGGCAGAGATTTTTCGCTTGAGCATGTGGGGGATTTTCGGAATGTAGCAGAAAATGAAGTTTGTCCGCATTGTTTGGAGGGTATTCTGCATTTTCATCAAGGGATTGAAGTGGGTCATGTCTTCAAATTAGGTACTAAATACAGTGAAAAGCTAGGCGCTTCTTACTTAGATTCTTCAGGCAAAAGTCAACCTATGATTATGGGCTGTTACGGAATTGGTATCTCACGGCTTTTATCCGCTATTGCTGAACAGCATCATGATGAGGATGGATTAATGTGGCCAGCAGCATTGGCACCTTATCAGGTTCATATCTTGATAATGTCCGTCAAGGATAGTGAGCAGCAGACGGTTGCAGAAGGTCTCTATGATCAACTAACCAAGCTTGGCATAGAGACGCTGATTGATGATAGGGATGAACGCGCTGGCGTGAAATTTAAAGATTCAAGCTTGATCGGGATACCTCTATCAATAGTTGTGGGCAAGGAAGCATCACAGGGAAGAGTAGAGTATCTGAAACGAAACACAGCGGGGAAAGAAGTCTTAGAAATTATGGAAGCTGTGTCTCGGATCAAACAATTCTATTCACAGCTGATATAAATGATCTTTTTTCATTTAATGGGAATGCCAATGATCAGGGCAGGAGAGTGTTGCTGGTAATTTTGTGAGAGTATTGCCTTTTGCCGCATTGATCTGTGCCTGAGTGAGAAAGAGAGCTTCTGCTAAATTAGCACCTCTGAGGTCAGTATCGCGAAAGTCTGCCCCAATAAGGTCTGCACCTCTGAGATCAGCGTCCCTAAGGTCTGCGGCTATTAAATAGGCTCCTCTCAAATTGGCGCCTCTAAGATCGGCTCCTTTGAGCTTAGCTCCCATAAGGTCGGCACCTCGACTGAAATTCTTCGCTGATTTCTTTAGTTTACGGCGAGCCTCAGTTCGTACAAGCTCACTGACCTGCAACAGTAACATATTGATTTGTGCTCGATGAGCGGCAACATCCACTTTTACAAGAGCTTCAGGATTAAGTAAAGTGAGCTGTTCCGTTTCATCGAGAGCTGTTTGCAGCTCCGTATGGATTGTACGGGTTATTTTTAAGTTCAAAGATTCATGTAAATACCAAAGCAGCTCGTGCAAATGCCACATGATCGGAAATACCTCGAACATCTGCTTCGCAGTTTTCGGCTTTTTCCTCCAGTCTTCTCCAGCATAAGTGACTTGAGAAATCTTTTGCCCAGCTCCAAAACAGTCATAGACCGTACAACCACGGTAGCCTAATTCTCTTAGCTCTGTATGTACACCACAGCGAAAGTCCGACTGTAGATTGTGACAGGGCTGTCCAGCGTCTTTGTCTCTAGCGAAATCTACGGAAGCAGCAAAAGGTAATGCGGCACAACACAAGCCAAAGCACTGCTCACAATCCGCCTTCAGGGCGGCGAGGCTTCGATCTGAAAAAGGTTCTGTAAATCTGTGATTCTCATACAAGGTTTGTTTCCCTCCGATACATGAATACGCTTATACCAACTTATTTTAAATCAAACGAAAGACTATGAAAAGTCCGGTCGATTAAAAAAAACCGAGGTTAATGTTATAATAGAGTACTGGACCTGTTTTGGACTTAAGAACGAGAAGGTAAGGAGCGAATGTTTTTGAAGACACTTATTATTGCGGAGAAACCGGACATGGGGCGGAATATCGCCGCCGCAATAGAACCAAAGGCTAAAAATTACCGTTCCTATCTTGAAGGGGAGCAGTACATTATTACATGGGCAATAGGGCATCTAATCGGATTGGCTGAGCCGGATGCATATGATGTAAAATACAAAAAATGGAATATTAATGATCTTCCCATTATTCCGGACCAATTCAAGCTTGTTCCTAATGCGCGGACCATTGATCAGCTGAAGGTAATCGGAGAGCTGGCTAAACGAAGCGATCTGCTAGTAAATTCTTGTGATGCCGGGCGAGAAGGCCAGCATATATTTTCGCTCATTCAGCGGCATTTGAAGCTTGAACATCCTGTGAAGCGGCTGTGGATTTCCGATTTGACCCCAGAGACTATCCGCAAAGGCTTTCAAGAGCTAAAGGATGGGGCGGAGTACGAGAATCTAACCAAAGCAGCAAAAGCGCGCAGTGAAGCCGATTGGCTAATCGGTATGAACGGATCACGTGCATTTACTACGAAACATAATGTGCTGCTGTCGGTGGGGAGAGTTCAGACCCCAGTACTTGCACTTATTTATGATCGCCAGAAGACGATTGAGGCGTTCTCATCTCTTAAGTTTTTTGAGGTAGAGGGCCATTTTACACAAAATGAAATGACTTATAAAGGTATGTGGCAGGGTGACCGGCTCACTGATGGTGAGAAGGCGGAGGCGCTGGCTGCCAAGGTCAAAGGAAAACCGGGACGTATTGACTCTTATGAGGTTAAGGAAACGAAAGAGTATCCGAATAAACTGTATGATTTAACGCTGCTGCAGCGGGAGGCGAATGGGAAGTACGCTTTTTCCGCTAAAAAAACACTCGATATCGCACAAGCATTATATGAAAAGCATAAGGTGATATCCTATCCGCGGACGAATTCTAACTATGTTACAGAACAAAATATTCCGGAGATGCATAAGACTTTATCTGCGCTCCAAGGGACGGCTTATGATGAATGGGTGAAGGGCGCGAATCGTAATCTCGTTCATAAAGGAAACAAATTTATCTGCAATCCCTCCAAGGTCGAGGATCACCATGCGATTTTGCCTACATATCGGAAAGCAACAGGGCTTAGTGCGGATGAGGGAAAGCTGTATGATTTGATTGTGCGGCGCTTTTTGTCACAGTTCTATCCGGCTGCGGAATATAAAGTGCATACGGTTATGACTGATGTAGAGGACGAAAAGTTCAAAACTACTGTTAAGGAATTATTAAGTCTCGGTTGGAAGGTAATTTACGCGGACCAGAAAAAAGATAAAGCGAAGTCGTCCAAGGGAAAAAACAAGGATGATGAGGAAGACGAAGAGATTGAAGTGAATGAACCGTTCGCAATCGCTCCGGCAGATGAGGTGATCTGTAGTGACGCTATCGTTAAAGAGAAAGATACACAGCCGCCAAAACACTATACGGAAGGCACGCTGCTTAGAGCGATGGAAAGTGCCGGAAAGCAGATTGAGGACGAAGAGCTTCGGGATGCTATGAAGGATTCAGGGCTGGGTACTCCCGCCACCCGTGCTGCAACCATTGAACGGCTTAAGAATGTCGGATACATTGAAATGCAAGGTAAAAAAATCGCCATCACGCAAAAAGGACGAACGGCTATTGAACTGATACGTGGAGCGGGCATCGAGCTGTTGACTTCACCTGAAATGACCGGTCAGTGGGAACGTCGCTTGAACGAGATATCCAGAGGTACGGCGTCGGACGGACAATTTATGGAGAATGTAAAAAGATTTGCCTGCATGATCGTGGACAAGGTTCGTGTGCAGTCTCGGGCGTCCAAAACTTCTTTTGAAGGGGAAACTCCTTCTGTGAATACAGGGGCTAAAGGTCGGAGTGGTGGAGGTACATCTCGTAAAACCAGCGATAAACCTGCCGCGCCAAGAAAACGTAAACCAGCTAACGAAGAAGAATCAGCAAATTCAGGTCCGAAAATTATCGGAAACTGCCCGCGTCCTGGCTGTGGCGGGATGATTTTTATGGGTAAAAAAGGCTACGGCTGCTCTCATTACAAAGAAGGCTGCAAGTTCGTGATCTGGAAAGAGAACCACGGGCGTACCCTTACAGATACACAAGTAAAGGCATTGATTGAAAAGGGCCGTACGGGTAAGCTGAAGCTTGCGAGCGAAGACGGCACCCCGCTGGAAGGCAAACTTGTGCTTAATAATATGGATACGGGTCAATTAACAGTGGAGTCATAGTCTAACTGGAAGTTTATATGGATCACGGGTGATTACATCACATTTGCATGTACGAAGCCGCTAGCGGACACAGATGACCCAAAACACGGGAATACGTCCTTTTTGGACTGCTATCGGACCGCATAGTCGTTATTGGCATGAAAAGGGCTATATATGCACCGCTTGCGGGAGAATAGCAGCACTGGAGTCCGCAAACTTGCTCCAACGGCAATAAATTCGCCAATAGCTTCAGCTGGGTCCGTAGTCAAGACTATTAGTCGGACTCGCCGTATATGGGATATGGTTTCGGTGACAGCTGTGCTTGACCATATCTTTTCCACATAAAATTCATTAGTTAAAGAGTGTAGGACATACCTATCTTAAACGGGATGTAGTAACTTGTGCAGACAAGATATTATGATTACGTAGGGGGCTGATCTTCACTCTTTTTCTATCCTGCGGGATAAATCCAGAGGTTACATTATGATAAGGCAGTATAGTCACTACTAGAATGGAAGGAAGGATGACAACATGGGAATGCGTGGATATTACTTTGCTATGGATGACAACCTAGTGCAGCAAATTGTTACAGGCGACATTGCATTGAATAGCTTGAAAATAGATGATTATCCCGGACTGGACATTGATAGATCCTGGGAGGCGATTCACTACTTGCTTTGTGGAGTTATTTCCGATGGAGATGCCCCTCTTAGTTATGTTGTTCCGCTGACATCAGACAAAGGCATCGATTTTGGCTCATTCGGGGCGTTTTCCTTACGTGCCAAGCAAGTTGCAGAAGCGCATCAGGTTATTTCTGAGCTGGATGAAGCGCAGCTCCGCTTGCGGTATGATTTCCCGGCCATGGTTAAGGAAGAAGTATATCCTCTTGAACCTGATATTGTTTCAGACGAGGATAAGGATGCGTTCTTTGCCTACCTGCTACAGCATTTTAACGAAATCCGGCGCTTCTACAGCCAAACTGTAGCCGAGGGCAAAGGTCTCATCTTTTATATTTTCTGATTCTAACCAAAAGACGACACACGTCTCCTGATTCCATTGAGCGCGATAAAAAATAGAACCTTTGTCAATGAAGATTATGATGATTTGTGAAATAAATGACCAATTACGGGAAACGGTAGGTACAATTAATCCAATGAGACGAAGAGGGGGAAACGAAAATGAAGACGATCAAGTGTATGATGGACCACCTGTACTGGGCGGACGCACAAATCTTAGAAGCGCTCGAGGAGAGTGAGATGAAGAACAAGGACCTTCTGAAGCTGGTTCGGCATGTCGCGGTTGCGGAACGAGTCTGGCTGTCCCGATTGCAGGGCAAGAGTAGTGCGCAATATTCGTTGTGGGAGGAAGCAGAGGACCTGACGGCGATCCGAACGGAGTTCGAAGAAAACGCCGAGCAATATCGTGTGTATATCGAAGGGCTCGAGGAATCTGATTTGGACGTTAGGGTCGATTATGCGAACCAGAACGGAGTCCCGTTTCAAACGTCCGTCCGGGATATCTTGTCGCAGGTCATTTTACATGGGCAATATCACCGGGGACAGATCAACCGGGCACTTCGGACGGAATTGGCAGAACCTGTCCAAGTCGATTACATCACGTTCGCCAGACTCTAACAGGGCCTAATCATCACCATTACCCGGAATGAGATGGGCTTTGAACTCCTCCGAAATGATTTAGTTTACTCATGCAGGCTCATGAATTCGTAGGATTTTACCCTTTAGCTAAATGTGAGATAAGAAGGAAATTGAGGAGGCGGTGGCTTGGAACAACTGTAAGGGCATGTGATTTTCACTCCCATGTCTCAACGGGGCCGAGCCCTTTTGTTTAATGCCTCCCGAACTCCATGCTTCTTGTCCATCCTGCGAATGCATGACACGCTTAAGCTGCTTGCGGAAATAACTTTGACAGAACGATAGGGTTATACAACGACCACTAAATGCAAAGGGGAAATCTGAGATTCAATATGTATTCCTTAACGATACAAACGAAATGGTGGTACCGTTTCATGATGAGATTCCGAAAAGTAGGACCAAAACGTTTGAATTGTCATCTCTTTTCCGCAAGTAGAATCAAGCGATGCAAATTCCATTACTCTACAATGACTATAGAGTGGTTGAAACGAGGTGAACAGACCAATTGTACGAGTGGCACAAGCAAATCCAAATAATCGTTAATGAAATTGACGAGTGTATTAAGAATCGTAACAGTGAAGCAATAACGCTACGATTTCTTTCTCACAAGTTAGGTTATTCCGAATTTCATACTACGAGAAAATTTAAGGAAATATCGGGAATGCAATTTAGGGATTATCTACGGCATAGAAAATTAGCCTTTGCACTAAAAGAGGTTCGGGATAGTGAAAAGAGCATTTTGGATATTGCTTTTGATTATGGTTTTTCATCACATGAAGCTTTTACCAGGGCTTTCAAGGGAACATATGGTGTAACTCCAAGTGAATACCGGAAAAAGCCTATGCCTGTCGCCCTTCGTACAAAAATAAACTCTTTCGACCGCTACTTTTTCGGATTTGGAGAGATTGGTATGATGAAATCTACAGATGATCTTAACATTTATTTTGTAACCATTCCCACTCACAAATTTTTGCATATTAAAAACTATGAGAGTAATGGGTATTGGGATTTTTGGCAAAAGCAAAGTCTTATTACAGGACAGGACTGCGAAACAATTTGCGGATTACTCGATAGTATCAAGGGCAAATTGGATGACGATGGCGGGAGTGAATCTAACGGTGGCAGCGGTCAGATTATGGCTTACATTAATGACCCGGATGGCAGACTCTGCGATTGGGGTATTCCACGTACAGAGTGTTTTGGTGTACGTCTTCCTTTTGATTATAAAGGTGAAGTACCTCCACAAATGCTTATGATTGATGTTCTCGAAGCCGAGTATATTGTTTTTGAACATGGGCCATTCAATTATGAGCAGGAAAATCGTAGTGTAGAGGAAAAGATGGAAAGGGCAATGGCAACTTTTAATTTTGCAGACACTGGTTACTGCTTTGATACTTCCGCTGGGAGAATCATTTACGTTTATCACGATCCGGAGCGGTTTTTGAAGTATATCAGGCCAGTAGTGAAGTTGACCTCTAAGCTAATCGAAACAGATTAAGCAGGTGCTATGTGCTGATGAAGAAAATAAGCAGACTGGAGTGTAGTCTCCGCATTCATATCGTCGTATGATTAGTTAGATTATCTGCTTTAGAAGCAATATAAGTTTAAAGGTCTTTATTGTTGTTTGAATTATTGACAGATAGATCTGGAAACGCCGTTCAGAGAACTGCCGGTTGGTGCGAGGCAGCGGATATCCGAATCCAAAAATCACCTCAGAGCTGTCCCCTGAATTATAGTAGATGGGACCGGGATTCTACCGTTACAAAGAAGCATCGTTGTTGGACGATGGCTAAGAGGGCGTTTATTATAAACGTCAATCAGGGTGGTAACGCGGAGCAACTCCGTCCCTAATGGGATGGGTTTTTTTTGCGTCTTCATTAATTAATTATTAAATTGGCAGGCGAAAAATCAACAAACTGTAAGAAGAACGATTAGTTCGGAAAATCTGGAAAAACGTTGAGCAGATGAAAGGGGGATATTGCAATGCAATTCAAGTTGTATACGGATGTGCATGAGTTTTACAAGGATACCTATGGTGTGCTGATGCGTCATGAAGCACAAAATTTGATTCTTCTTGGCAATATCATAATTGGACATGAAGGAAAAGACAAAACAGACTGGCGTGACCCTGTAAATTGGCTTATGGTAACGATTTCAGATGCTAGGGGCATACAACTTACCGCCATAATGACACCGCCACACAATATTACGCTTTATGCAACAGACAACATAATTAACCCAGAAGCTATAAACTGTCTGGTAGATGGGCTGAAAGACCGTGAAATTCCAGGTGTGATGACCGAAAAAACCTTGGCAGAGTATTTTGCCAAAGAATATACTTTGCGCAAGGGAACAACCTTTAAAACAATCATGACCCAACGTATATATGAACTTACGGCAGTAAACCCAGACATTCAAAAGGTTGGTATCGTTCGATTGCTAGATAAAAAGGATATTCACTTTTTCCCATACTGGGCTGAAGCATTTTATGCAGCGGGGAGTTATGGTAAAACAGAAATGTCCATCCCGCAAGATGCAGACCCTTACCTCTACCGAATAGCATCGAAAAAACTATATATTTTAGAGGACAACGGGATACCCGTTTCTATGGCAGGATATACAAGGGAGATGCAGACGGCTATTGGCGTGGCATTTGTATATACCCCTCCATATGAGCGCGGAAAGGGTTACGCAACTTCAATTGTGGCGCAAATAAGCCAACTTGCATTGGATAAAGGGTTTACTAGATGCGTCTTATATACCGACTTAGCAAATCCCACATCTAATAGCATTTATCAAAAGATAGGCTATATGCCAATCTGTGATTCGCTTCAGTTAAAATTTGAATAGTAGAATGATGCGGACAGAACTTCTACTACTTTAGAAAATAAGAGCAGAATATTCACTACGGATTGAAGATCTTGAAGGTCGATTGATCAAGCTTTGGGAGAAATATAGAGTTACAACCAAATGCAACTGTTTAACTCCAGGGTTGACGAGGTATAAAAAAATGAGTTGACATAAAAGTAGTTAGGGACCATACTACATATATGAACAACAATAATAAAAAAATAAACGACATTGAGGCTATTCCCTCGCTTGTACAATCCAAGCGTCAGATTGATCGCTATAACCTAGACATAGACGCACAGGCTATACTCGTCGCGTCTAGGCTAATGGCAGCGGGAGCCATGCTTGGACACGCCTCGGAGATTCATTTCTCTAGATTCGGTTTATCAACAGGGCGTTATCGTTTATTGGCAGATCTTGAAGATAACGAAGGAGAAGAGTTGCCTTCGCAATTAGCGGAGCATCTAGGAGTTACACGTGCTACAGTGACTGGTCTTATCGACATTCTTGAACGAGATGGGCTAGTATCTCGGCGATTAAGCTCAGACGATGGCCGTCAGAAATCAGTTGTTTTAACGGAAGAAGGAGCGAAGAAGCTCCGTGAAATGGCTCCTGAGCATTTCGCTCGGCTGGAAGCTATGGTGGGGTTGCTCAACATCGAAGAACGCAGCGTATTTCTCGACTTGCTAGGTCGAGTTACACAAGGCATTTCAGCACTTACGGGCGAATTAGGCTCGAAACCAAAGGGGAAACATCAGTAATGAGTAGAATTGGGCTAGTGAAGCTAGCCTATTTTTACTCTTATATAGTTAGGCGCCTAATTATAGTTCGCTGAAATCAATCGTTGAACTATTTCAAAGAAGAAGGGAGCAAGTAAATGAACCAGATGAAAAACCCGAATCAGACAGATGATGTTTACAGCATCAAGGCTGTTGGTTCCAAGAAAAAGACTTTTGTACTATGGCGTGAAGTTGTAATGGCCTATGCTGCTCCTGCCATTATGGCAGGTATCGGGGGATTGGTTACTGCAGATAGGGGGCTTCAAATAGCGGCATTGACCACTATTGGCGGTGCATCCGCCTTGATGGCCTTGATGATTGGACTTTTGTTGCATAGTCGAGTGGGCCATTTGCGATGGGTCATCGGTGCACCTCACTTGGTTGTGGTAGGGGTATTCGCAATGGCCGGGTCCTCATTTGGGCTATACGCTGCATGGGTGACATCTGTTGTAGTAGAAATTATGATTCCGAGTAATCACTTGGTCTGGGTAAATCGTGTCTGGATCGATTTCCCGTTGTCTGGATTCATAGCGAGCACGATAGTGACATGGCGGTGGCGACTTGCCGTCACAACTGATTTTTCATCCAAAAGGAGAAGATAAAAATGATAGTTATTATGGGAGCAACAGGTACGATTGGAAGTGCGCTTTTGGAACGTTTGGTTGATCTTGGTGTACCTGTCAGGGCGCTGAGCAGAGAGCCAGAGAAGTTGCGTGATCAAATCGGAGAAAAAAGCCGATCAATTATCGAGGTCGCTTTTGTGGATGCTTCTGATCCTACATCGGTGCGCCGCGCGTTTACAGGTGCTAGCCAGCTCTTCCTTGCCATGTCCAACAGTCCAAGACAAATCGAATTGGAAACCTCAATCATTCAGATTGCCACCGAATCTGGAATCAAACATATCGTAAAAATATCCAGTCCAGCCTTTGAGCATAGCGCTCCAGTGGCAGTGGCGGGCTGGCATCAAGAAATTGAGAACACGTTGAGGGTATCGGGTATCACCCATACCGTATTGCGCCCTTATGCGTTCATGCAAAATTTAATGCGCTTTGCACCAACGATCACAACCCAAAATGTTTTCTTCGGCTCTATGGGCGTTTCACCGTGTAACTTTATTGACTGTCGCGATATTGCAGACGTTGCCGCAGAAGTTCTGACCAACGACAAGGTATCAGGCCATATATATACGCTTACTGGTTCGGAGATTTTCAGTTATCCCCAGATCGCGAGTCGACTATCTGCCCTGCTTAATCGGCCGATAAGTTACATCAACATGGACCCTCAAGTACTACTCCGTAATCTTATTGAGCATGGGAATCTGCCTCCTTGGCTCGCGAACCACGTTGTGGAAATTCAAACCATGTCTAGGATGGTGCCAGAAAGTCCAAATGACACTGTGAAGCGTTTACTCGGCAGAGATCCACGCACACTAGACGCCTTTCTACATGAGTGTGTAGATAATTTCCGGTAGAGGCGGAGTCCACCTATTCTGATATTTGTATCGATAACAGTATTTTATTCCGATTCCCATATCTAAATGGTTCAGAGTGTATCCCAAAGGTCATAAAATGACTGCCGGGATGCACTCTTTTTATTATGTCCTAAGGAACTCAACTCATAGAACTAGTTCTTCTATAGCATTTATATCAGCATTACAAGAAATAAGCTAAAAATCGTCAATAAGTTAGTGTTATTTACGAAATAACACTAAAAAAGCTAATAAAAAATTAACGAAAAATTCATATTATAAGATTAAGTTATATTAATAATAACTAGTTATGCTAACTAACGTAACATTTTTTCTTGACAATCTTTGTGGAAAATTTTAGAATGTAAGCGATTACTCTTAGTTTCCTGAGTGATATTCAAAAGAAGATATTCGTAAGTTCACCAACAAACATCGGAGTTTAAATTTAGGGGGGCAAAGCATGAAAAGGTGAAGGATAACATCATAGATAACAAGATAATAAAATGTTAGTTTTTTTGTTTCAAGACTATGTATGAGGGGGTTCACTTGAGGATGAAAAAAAAGAAGGCGTTCTTAGCTCTACTTCTGTCATTTTCTTTGTTATCTGTGACTGCTTGCAGTAATTCCTCTAATAGTGCCAATGAGAACGGTAAAAATGCTGCAGGTAATAGCAATACTTCGGTAAAAGCAACCAGTGATGTGGGTCAAACGGCAGTTAAGAATGAGGGCGCTTCTGATCTTGAAATTAAAGCGGGAAGTTCGGTAACCGTTTTCAATCCAAAGATCCCGACGCTCGATCCTACACAATGGCAAGGACAAATTCTGGTAGGGCAAGGAACTTTGCTCGAAGGGCTTTATGGCTACAATCAGGATAATGAAATCGTTCCGAAAATTGCGACAGGTTATACCGTTTCCGATGACAAAAAAACTTGGACATTTACCCTCCGTAAAGATGCCAAATGGTCAAACGGCGATCCAGTAACCGCCCATGATTTTTATTTTTCTTATATGTATCAATTGGATCCAGCTAACACAACCGCACAACTTTGGCTAAGCGTACTTAATTTTGTGAAGAACGGATATGCATACCATGCCGGATCTGTAAGTAAAGAAGAAGTTGGTCTAAAAGTAGTTGATGATTACACGCTGGAAATTACGACCACGCTGCCTCACGCTATTCTGGGGGATATGGTTCTTTCCGGGTCGATGCCTATGAATCCTAAAGCGGTCGAAGCGAACCCTGGTAAGTGGTTTGAACCGGGGAATTTTGTGAGCAACGGCCCTTACATGGTTAAATCTTTTACACCTAACGGTGAACTCGTCATGGTGAGCAATCCGAATTATGTAGGTGCAGCCGGCCAGCTTAATCACGGCAATGTAGAGACCATCCATGTTCTTCCGGCGACAACCGTGCCGGTGGAGGATTATATGTCCGGCCATGCAGATGTCGTTCTAATCCAAAGCGCGTCTGATTTACAATACGTGAAGAAAACGGAGGAGCTAAAGTCCCAGCTGTATACTGCAGCGACTTATGCGATCAAATATTTGCTCTGGAGCAACCCGACAACGGAATCTCCATATGACAAAAAAGAGGTGCGCCAGGCTATCGCCAAAGCGATCCAGCGTAAACCGATCGTAGAATCGGTGCTGAACGGCATGGGCGGGGCGACCAATATCTTTGCTTCACCAGGTTGGCCAACGGAAAAACTGGAGCAAGGACTTCCGGAAGATCTCGAGGCAGCCAAACAATTATTGAAGGATGCTGGTTATGAAGGCGGTAAAGGTCTGCCAACCCTATCGTTGTATGTTGGGGTCAAGCAAGTAGATGCTCAGGGTGAACAAATCGCTTTGGCGTTAGGTCAATTACTGCAACAAAATCTTGGTATCAAAACAGAGCTAGTTCAGCTCAATGAGGCGCAGTTTAACGCTTATCAGTACAGCGGACCTCAGGGCGATGCAAAACCAGGCTTTATTCTGGCGTCGGGCGCAACCAACTGGAGTGAACCAGGAAGTTTGGACATGGGTGCAACGCAGCAACTATATTCCATAGGAACACTGGATGCCCCGCTAGAAGCTACGAAACAATTCGTGGATTGGACCAAGGAAACTTATTATAAACCGGCCATTGAAAAATATGGGGATCCGGATAATAAGAACGCCGGTGTGGAATGGAGCGAATGGGCAGCATTAGAAAAAGCTGCTAATGAGGATATCGCCTTTTTGGATAAATGGACAGCAGAGCAGCCTGCAGATTGGCAGCCTTATTTGAAACAACCGGGGCTTCCAACGGCCGCTGAACAATGGCAACAGATTGTAGACCTTTGGAAAAATGCTAAAAATAACGATGAAAAACATGCCGCCTTTGTAACCGCTTGGACCTTCGTAGCACCAAACGCGCCAGGTGGCAAGTTGAATCAAAATGCACTTGATGTACAGGTATATTACAACAGTTATCAATCTGATACCTTAAGAGATTTGAGAATGTGGCAAGCGCAATTCGTAAATGCGCTGACCGTCGAAGACGCTGCTCCTATCGCGGCTAAGGTAGTTAATAACCTGCTCGAAGAAGCTTATGCTGTTCCGTTGTATTATCAACAGCAATACTTCTTGGTAAAACCCGGCATTACAGGAGTGCAATCAAATCCTTGGGCATGGGGCAACTTCTATGGGCTACATCTTTTATCTGTAGAATAATCCTAAATGGGTTGAATAATTACCAATCACGGGCGCCAATTATGGTGCCCGTGAATCGGTAAAGGAGGGTCGGATTTGACCATATTGAAATTTATTTCAAAGCGCATTTTACAAATTATTATCACTTTAATCTTGGTCATTTCAGTTAGCTATACCATGATGTATTATTCACCTGGCGGTTTCATGAATACGAATACCATGGCTACGGCACTGGCTCCGCTGCAAGGGCAAAACCCTGTTCTCTATCAACAAGTCATGGACCAGTTTCAAAGCCGGTATGGTTTGAATTTACCGCTGTGGCAACAAATCATGAAGTATATTTGGCATCAATTAACCTTCGATTTCGGTAATTCGATGCAGAATCCGTCTTTGCAAATTGCGACTCAACTGAAGCAGGCTTTGCCGATCAGTACACTTTTGGCCTTTGGATCTGTTGTTCTTTCGGTAATTATCGGGGTTCCGCTTGGCATTATTGCAGCACTCAAACGTAACACTTGGATTGATTATGTGGTAAGCACCATCTCATTGACGGGTCAGGCTATTCCGGCATTTGTTCTCGCGGTGATTATGGTTTTGTTATTTGGTGTTGTGTTTCAAGGGATTCTGCCCGTAACGGGATGGGGTCACTGGAGGCAAGCAATTTTGCCGATTATTTGTTTATCTGCGGCGAATGTCGGTGTTGTTGCCAGATATATGCGGGGCAGTCTGATCGAAACCATGAGGTCGGATTTTATGCGAACCGCAAAAGCTAAGGGTGTCAAATATTGGCCGATGATTTTTAAGCATGGTGTCAAAAACTCGCTGACTGCGATGATAACCGTCATCGGACCACAATTTGCTTTTACCGTGATGGGCACGATCTGGGTGGAGCAAATTTTCGCCATTCCAGCGCTTGGTCAGGTGATGCAGACGGCATTTACCAGTTTCGACTATCCGCTCGCCATCACATCTGTATTTCTGCTGGGATCCATGATTATGATTATGAATTTACTCGTTGACATTATTTATGCCTTTATTGATCCGCGTGTCAGATTATAAGCGGCACAGACTATACGAACCTAGGAGGGGGAGCAATTGGCTGGCACAGTTGCAGCAACTCAATCGGATGTAGCTTTGAAGAGAAAAAAGAATCTTCAGAGATCCCAGTTTTATCAAGGTTGGAAGCGATTTAAAAGACATCGTCTTGCCGTTATTGGTTTGGTCTGGGTTATCCTTTTTTTGATCGCGGGGATCATTGGACCTTGGGTGGCCCCATATGACTATCGCACGGGAGATTTTTTGGCCATCAATCAAGGGCCGACCTGGCAGCATATTTTTGGTACGGATAATGTGGGGCATGACATGTTCAGCCAGATTCTGTTCAGTGTTCGAAGCGCTCTGATTATTGCTTTTGGCGCGACTTTGGTCAGCTTCATTATCGGGATTATATTGGGCTTGTGGGCCGGATTGCGCGGCGGAATCGCCGATATGATTATTATGCGTGCTGTGGATTTTATGATGACCTTGCCGGGGTTTTTGTTCGCCTTGATATTAGTCATTATGCTGGGACGTGGGTATTTATCTTTGATTCTAGCAATTGGAATTCCGGGTTGGGCGGGATATGCACGCTTGATCCGAAGTCTGGTCCTAAGTATGCGGGACGGGGAGATGGTAGAAGCGGCAAGAGCGTTAGGCGCATCTCAGGCGCATATTGCCAGACGGTATATGTTGCCGAATGTTATCGGCAGTATGGGTGTCTCTCTCGCCTTCGGGATTCCCGGTGATCTCATCCAGATTGCAGGCTTAAGTATTTTTGGCATGGGGCTTCGGCCGCCAATCCCTTCATTTGGGAGTATGATTGCTCAAGCCAGTGAGAATATTCTCGGCTTTCCATGGCTGCTGTATTTTCCGGCAGGTATCTTTGCAATAACCTTGCTTTCGTTTCTGTTTGTAGCAGACGGTCTCCAGGAAGCATTCAGTCCGAAAGGAGGCAATTAATATGGGTGAACCGCTACTTTCTATTGATGACCTTCATGTGAAGTTCTCCCGCAGTGAAGATGAAGTTTATGCCGTAAACGGCGTCAGTTTTTCGATCAATGAAAATGAATCCTTGGGGATTGTTGGTGAAAGTGGCTCCGGTAAGTCTGTTACATTGATGTCATCAATTGGGCTCATCCGTGAAAATGGAAAAATAACATCGGGGACAGCTCAGTTTAATGGTAAGGACTTACTTAAAATGCGTCCCAAACAATTAGAAGATATTCGTGGGTGTGACATCGGCGTTGTTTTTCAAGATCCGATGACCAGCTTGAACCCGATCATGCGTATCGGGGATCAAATAATGGAAGCCATGCTGACACATCAATATGCAAACCGGAAGGAAGCTTTTGACCGAACCATTCAGCTCTTGCATGAAATGGGGATTCCGGATCCTAAATCACGGTTTAAAAGTTATCCTCACGAATTTTCCGGTGGTATGCGCCAACGTATCATGATTGCTATTGCTTTGGCATGTGAACCGCAATTATTGATTGCCGATGAGCCAACAACCGCGCTTGATGTCACTGTGCAGATGCAGATTCTTGCACTATTGCAGGAATTACGCAGAAAACATGGGATGAGCGTAGTTATGGTAACGCATGATTTTGGCCTTGCGACCAACTTTTGTGACAAAATCATCGTGATGTACGGGGGCCAAATCATGGAGAAAGCCACTACGGACAAGTTCATAAGTGAGGCGGCGCATCCCTATTCACTTGGATTGAAACGCTCCATTATCGAAGTGGGCCACAAGGGAAAAGAAATAATGCCTATTCCAAAGACGGCAAAGACACTTACACAGACATTGACCGGCTGCCCATTTGCCGATCGTTGCTTCTATACAACTGAACGGTGTCAGAATGAAGTTCCCAAGCTTCGTGATTTTAGCACCGATCATCAGATCGCCTGCCATCATGCTGAGGAGGTCGCTTCCTATGCCCAATAATCCGCTCTTGCGCGTAGAAAATGTCTCGAAAACTTTTCGGGTACAAGGAAAAAAGCTGCATGCCATCGAGAATGTTTCTTTTACCCTGGAAGCGGGGAAAACACTGGGGCTTGTTGGGGAAAGTGGCTCAGGAAAATCAACCTTAGGGCGAATGGTTCTGCGTCTACTCGAATCTGACAAAGGAAAAATATTTTTTGAGGACGTGGAGCTCTCAAAGGCAAATAAAGAGAAGCTGCGGGCGATGCGCCGGGATATGCAAATTATTTTCCAGGATCCCAAGGCGAGCCTCAGTCCGAGAATGACGGTAGGAGACGCTATTGAAGATGCAATGGCTATCCACAAAATCGGAACTAAAGTAAGCCGGCATGAGCGTGTGATCGAACTACTTGAGCGGGTCGGTTTGCCTTCTGAAGTCCAATACGCTTATCCGCATGAACTGTCAGGTGGACAATTGCAGCGGGTTGGGATTGCCAGAGCGTTGTCACTGAATCCCAAATTGCTCATTTGTGATGAACCGGTGTCCGCATTGGATGTATCTATTCAGGTTCAAGTCATTCAACTACTAAAGGATTTGCAGAAGGAGTTTAACCTGACTTATATCTTTATTTCGCATAATTTGGCAGTAGTGGAGTATTTGAGTGATGATATCGCGGTTCTTTATTTAGGAGAGGTGGTTGAGCAGGCTCCGGCGGATGAATTGTTCAAGAAACCTACGCATCCTTACACGCAGGTCCTGCTAAATTCGATTTTGAAGATTCCGGATAGTGTGGAGCAGAAGCAGCAGATGGTATCGATTCAAGGTGAGGTACCATCTCCGCTCAATCCACCAAGTGGCTGCACTTTTCATCCCCGGTGTTCTTTTGCCTCGGATGTATGTATGGCTGTCAAGCCTGAACGGAAAATCGTGTCAGAAGGCCATAGTGCCGTGTGTCATTTGGTAGAATAAGCAGAGGCTTAATTAAGTAATCAGCAGATGACTTCTGTATATCATAGAAGTCATCTTTTTTAATTCATACACACAAAAAAGCCCTGTAAGAAGGTCACTTTTTTCAAAGTGAACAGCTTATAGGGCGCAGTTTAAAGACTGCTTACTGCTTGTCAATCGCTGCTGCTAACCCTTCATACGAAGAATCCTGAAGCAGCACTCCGTTCACCATAAATTTAGGAGTACCGTTCACTCCGTAGGAACCAGCGATCTTAAAGTCTTCTTTTACATCGAACATGTAGGTATGATTCTTGAGATCTGTTTCAAATTGGGCGTAATCAATGCCCTCGATGTTATTCTTAACGAATTTTAAAATGAATTTCTGAGTGGCCCAAATTTGACTCTCATCGCCTTGATTAGCGTACAGCTTATGAAGGTATTCCCAGAACTTCTCGTTGCTTTGCTTGTAGATGGCTTCGCCGGCGCTAGCAGCAAGATAAGAGTCCCGGTCCAAAAATGCAAAGTTCATGAAGAAAAGTTCCACTTTTCCGGTATCTACGTAGTCTTTAATAAAAGTATCCAGATACTTTTCAGTCCACATTTTGCAGGCGGGACATTTGAAATCTGCGAATTCGATAACTTTAACTTTGGCATCAGGACTTCCAAGATGAGGTTGCTTCTCATATTTCAGCCCATCAACAACAATGCTTCCCTTTACGTCGGTGTAGTTGGGTAGATCTGCTGTATCATCAGTCTTATTGCTTAAGATGAAAACAATTACAGCGAGAAGGATTACAACAACGACACCTAATATCATGGGAAGCAAAGGTCTTTTGGTCTGAGATTGTTTAGCTGACACTTTCTTATTCATATCTCACCTCCTAGACAATATAGGAATACTATAAAAATAGTATAATCATCCAGTTGGTAGTGTAGATATGTCATTTGTAACAATGCTACGTAACGTTGCAGCTAGATTATTAGTTTTTGAATTTAGCGGCTGAGCGAATGACAGGGGGCACCTCGTGGATGGACGAAATAGTCATCACGGCTTGCTGCATCTCTTGCTCCAGCTCGATAAGGTTATAGCTCCATTCATTTTGCTGCTTCAGGTAAATACTGTTGATGCCTGCGGTAACTGCGGGAAGTACATCTGTACGTAACGAGTTGCCAATCATCCAGGTACGTTTGCGGTCAAAGCTTTGGGTAGCCAAAATATTTTCAAGCGCCTCAACATTTTTATGCTTCCGAATATAGATACGATCGTCAAAATAAGCATCCAGCTTCATTTGTTCAATTTTACGTTGCTGAATGGTGTCGTCCCCGCCAGTATACAAGAATAAATGGTGACCCTCTTGCTTCAGCGTATCGAGTGTTTCAACCATGCCAGGGTAAGCTTCAATTTCTTGGTCATAAACGCTTAGGCCGAGCTTGTGTAATTGCTGCTCTTGAAAGCGATCTGTCGGACGGTTATATTTGGCGCAGAAATAACGGTAGGTGGCGATTAAGGATTTGGGAAAGTTGTCGCTGGCCAGGCCACTTGTGTTGACGGTATCAACATCAATTTCTATTTGCTTGCTGCGTAATTCACTGGTGCTTGGGCCAAATTCATTAAACCAATCAGTCATGAGCTCGAAATATTGCCCTAAAATTAAATCGAAATATTTGTTGCAATGAACCAGCGTATCATCTAGATCGAAAATTACTTGTTGAGTTGTGTATTTCATATCTCTCACTCCTTGGATCTGTATCTGTATAGTGTTCTATAGGTGAATATAAGATTCTAGAAACATTTGAAGCTCAGAAGCGCCGTCTGGACGGATACTGAAGCGCTCGTCTTGTTCCCCGCGAAGATGGATACGGAGTAAACCGGCTACGCGTAGGATCATTAGGTGATGCATAAGCATTTCTCTGGATTGATTTAGATCGGACTGCATCTCCCATAGAGATTTGGGTTCATGGGCGACATACCGAAGCAATCGGAGTCTGGTTGGATCTGACAGCGCCTTGGTCATGCGCAATAGCACCATCGGGGGTTCATTTTCATCTTCCAATGGCACATCTACAGGATACTGTACAATCACCATAGTTTTGTAGAAGCAGTAGGTGTTAATTGGTCGATTATGAACGGTAGGCAATAATACTATAGTCTTAAGATCCCGTATATCCTCGAAAACTACACCACCGGATGCATATTCAATTAAAGAAATAGGGTCCATTTTGCTTTCCAGCATCTTTTTCTCAGAGGCATCTTCAATTAATAACGGTAAAATCTTGTGTTCAACATGACGAAAATATTGCTCATACCAGAGTCTAAGAAGCGGACTATAGCTGCTCTTGATCCGGGAAGCTTCATCTATGGTGAAATCATGAATTAACGGTGCGATCTGCTGATAACACTCTTCTATAGAAGCTGAATCCAGATCATCCAGGAAATGCAGCACTGATGTTGCGGGCCCTCGGCTGTAAACCCAAGCATATAACACATCATAATCTGTAAATGGCCACTCGGCAGCTTGCATGAGAGCTGTTACTTTATGAGGAGTAATGCGATCTTCCACATCACTAACCCAGTGGGGACCGAGGTCTAAATTGGAGATCCATTTTCTGGTTACATATATCATAAAACTGTCCAACAGTTCATAAACCGGCGATACGTCGATTTTTAATTCGTAATCCATGTAACATGCACCCCCAGAAATCCGTAACTTCTCATATTATCTCTTGTTTTGAAGAGGGTTGTCCACTATAATGTTCGGTGTTTGCCAATTGGCGTTAGATCACATCATTGTTTTTATTATAGGGGGATATCATCCGTGTCAGACCGGCTTAAAGTATCTATACGAAGTAATAGCAAAATGACTTTCATGATTCTTATTACCGCTACTATAGCCGCAGGGCTTAGCCAAGGGCTGTTGCTGCCCATTCTATCCATTCTTTTGGAGCAAAAAGGAGTCTCCTCGTCACTGAACGGATTGAATGCTGCCGCCCTATACATAGGATCATTTGGGATGACCTTGATTGCTGAACGTGTTCTTGGAGCGGTTGGATTTAAAAAATTGATAGCTGGTGGGATTAGTTTAGTCTTAGTAAGCTTGCTCATGTTTCCCTTTTTTACAGGGATCAAGGTATGGTTTGTATTGCGTCTGCTTGTGGGTGTGGGCGATGCTGCGATTAATTACGGGGCCCAGCTTTGGGTTCTGCTTATGACACCTGCCGAGCATCGCGGGCGTAATCTTTCACTATATGGCATGTCCTATGGTCTGGGTTTTAGCTTGGGACCACTTGGGATTAGTCTGCTGCGTTATGGACAGGCCGTGCCTTTTATTGTTCTCGCATTTCTATTTTTGTTAGTCTTAATCCTTGTGACTACAATTCTGCCGGATTCCCGGCCAGATAAAGCGGAGAGTGGTGAAAGCCAGGTTCGCCGTTTCGGTCGTTGTTACAGCTTAGCCTGGTTCGCTTTAATTCCAGCCCTTTTATATGGCTTTATGGAAGCTAGCTTAAATAGCAGCTTTCCGGTATATGGTCTGCGTATCGGTTACAGCACAGATCAAATTGCAGCGTTATTGCCTTTTGCAGGGATCGGAGGACTGCTTCTGCAGTTTCCATTAGGTCTGTGGAGCGACCGGTTTGGCCGCAAGCGGGTACTGATTATTGCTGGGATCGGAGGCGGGATCGCCTTCACTATGTTGCCGCTGGCAGGTGATCATTTTGCGCTGACAATGGTACTTCTGATGATCGCAGGAGGATTAGTGGGCTCCTTTTTCTCATTAGGGCTAAGTCTGGCCGCGGATATTTTGCCAAGACATCTACTGCCTGCTGCTAATGTGGTTGCTTCTTTCCATTTTAGTATTGGCAGTATTATCGGCCCCGGCATTGGTGGTTTGTTGCTGCAAGTGGGCTTAAGCGGCGGTATTTTTGCCCTGATGGGTGGTTTATATATCGTGTTCGGCTTGCTTGGGTTATTATTCTCGCCACAACCTAGAAATTGAGGTAAGATAAGAACGAGTGCTCGCATGGAAATTGAACTCACATTCAGAGTACACTATAGATTATAGATGAAGACAGGGAGAGGCTGAACTATGATCACAGTTGAACACTTAGCCAAGGCAGTTGGGGAAGACAAAAATCCGGTCCTGCAGGATATAGGATTTCAATTAGAGCCGGGTGAACTCGTAGCCATACTTGGAGCGAGTGGGAGCGGTAAGACGACTTTATTACGCTGTTTAGCGCTGCGAGAGAAGTGGGACAGAGGGAATTTTAGAGTGGACGGTACGGATATTATGGCGAGTGCCTTTTCCGGAAAAAGAAAAATTCGCCGGGAGTGGGCTTACCTGGAGCAGAATGCAGAGCTCAATCCTAACCGCACAGCGCTGAAAAACGTGCTGATCGGCCAGTCCGCACAGACGCCAATGTGGCGTATGGTTACAGGGATGGTTCGTTCAGATGATTATATGGGTGCGATGGATGAATTAGATGCCCTTGGACTTCTAGACAAAGCGAAGATGAAGACTAGCCAGCTAAGCGGTGGAGAACGTCAGCGTGTAGCGATTGCTAGAGCATTAACTCATGGTGCCAAAGTAATTCTAGCGGATGAACCGGTTACGGGTCTGGATCCCAAATCGGCAGAAAGTGTATTGGAAACTTTGCGCAGACTGTGTAAAGAGACGGGTCTTACCGTAGTGACGGTGCTGCCTATTGAACTGGCTGAACGTTTCGCTTCACGTATATGGGTACTAGAAGATGGACGAATTAAGCATGATATAAAGGGACGTAGATTAACGTCTCAGGAACGCGCGAATTTGTAAAGTTCGGACACGGATAAGGAAAAGAGTGATGAGGTTGAGTATAAAAAGTCTTAGGTGCCTGGCAGCTGCAACACTGTCGTTATCCGTACTTTCGGGTTGTACTTTCATCAGTGATCCCGTTTCGAAGATGAAAGCTCCGCAGCTGTCTGCTGACAAAGCAACACTTATGGCTGCTATTAATTCACATATTCCAGCGGGTACGGAGTTGATCCGCCCGGTTAATGATGAGAGCTCAATTTTCACAGAGGATCTCAATAACGATGGAATTATGGAGTCGTTGGTGTTCTATAGAACGCCAAGCGAAGCTGTAGAGATTCACGGGATGATCTTAGAGAAGCAAGGAGATGCCTGGGTCAAAAAGCTTGTTTTTGATGGGGATGGAACTATGCTGGAGTCCGTCGATCTGAAAGATATGACAGGTGACGGGAAGCTGAATATCATTACAGGTTATTCACGCGGGGAAGAAAAAGGCCTCGTCGTGTATAGCTATTCCAGCGGATCATTGGAAGAAGTGCTTTCACTTCCTTACACCAAATATATGCTTGATGATCTTAACAAGGATGGAATTGAAGACATCACCGTTGTTTATTTTAAAAGAAATGAATTTGCAACCATTTCGATCTATCAGTACAATGATGGCTTTAAGGTGCTCGATAAGATCGAGGATATCGATCCGTATTTTTTTAATTATTACAATATTGTCGCAGGAAAGATTGCCAAGGATAAAGAAGGAATCGTATTGGACGCTTCGGTGGATTTCCAATCCGCCTACAGCTTAATTGTTCTTATGGAGCATAACAAGCTGCGCGTGGTTTTGCCAGGTGATACGAGGACTTACAAAGATCGTCTGATTGCAAGCGAAGATATCGATCATGATGGCATTATTGAAGTTGGATTGCTTGAAGCGCCAAAAGGATGGGAGTATTTCGACCCCGCAGATATTCCTTATTTCACCTCCTATTATAAATGGGATGGAAAAGATGGCCTAACCTTTGCAGTCCAGCTATATCGTGATCCATCGGATCGCTTTACTATTAATTTTGATCCAGAGCTGCATGGAAAGGTAAGTATTGATACGAAATCTGTTCTGGATAAAAACCTTAAGTTCATCATGACTGATACCGGAGAGACTTTTGCTGAGGTTTCCTTCTTTTCTCCTTCGGAATGGGATAAGGCTAAGAATGAAGGCTGGGAGCTGCTTGGACGGGATTTAGATAAAGTCATCGGCTACCGTGGTGAGCTAGAACAAAGTACAACTAAAGAAGGAAGCAATAAGATTGCCTCCCCTATTGAAAGGAAGGGAATAGATGAGTAAAGTTCTGATATTGGAAGATGAAGAGTCCATTCGCAGTTTCATAGTCATTAATTTGAAGCGTAATGGTTTCGAAGTGCTGGAGGCTGCTGACGGGAATGAAGCATTGCATAAATTAACCACTATACCTGATATTGATATTGCGTTATTGGATGTTATGGTTCCCGGCATTGATGGATTTGAAGTTTGTAGACGGATTAGGGAGACTAATGAACGCTTGGGAATTATTTTTCTTACCGCCAAGGTTCAGGAGCAGGATAAAGTTTACGCTTTGTCCGTAGGTGCAGATGATCATGTTAGTAAGCCATTTAGCCCAACGGAGCTAATTGCGCGTATTCAATCTTTGCTGCGCCGTGTAAATGTGCATCGTGAACAGTCGGCCAAGGTTTCTTTTCATTCGGGGCCTTTCAGCTTGGATCTTATTACCAAACAATTCAAACGTGATAATGTAGCCATTGAACTGACGCCTACGGAGTTCTCTCTGATTCAATTCTTTCTTGAAAAAGAAAACACTCCACTTAGCCGCGATCTTCTGTTGGATCATGTGTGGGGCAAGGAGTATATGGGTGATCCCAAAATTGTAGATGTAAATATCCGGCGCTTACGCCAGAAGATTGAGAACAATCCTTCGGAGCCGGAATTTTTGCAGACTGTATGGGGGCACGGATATAGATGGAAAGGCCAAGGACAATGATTAAGAAGGGGATGCGCAGACAGATTGTTCTGCACTACATTCTTGTAGTTTTTTTGGCGCTTCTCCTCGTAGAAGTTATCTTCCTGCTGGCCATCAGAACATATTATTATGACAGTGTATACAGCAAGATTAAAAATCACATTTCTGTTTCAGAGTCGTTTTTTCAAAAGAACATGATACCCAGCGATAATAGCATCTATCTGCTACAAGAAGTACTGGAGAGGTTCTCATTGAGCAAGACGGAGCTGGAAATCTTATCGCTAAATGGGGATATCATCACTAGTTCCACTGGCTTTCAGCCGGATCGGACCATTACGACCAGTGATGTACCAGAAGCCGTTGGCGGCAGCGTTGGACGCTGGGTAGGGCGTCAGGCAGGCACGAATGAGAGCGTAATGGCGGTTTCCAAAATGCTGCAGATTCATGGACAGGATAAGTATGTCCTAAGGTATATTACTTCACTAGAAGAAATCAATAATGATTTGCTTAATCTTACCTTATTGTCTACTGCTATTGCTGCAGCTGTTATGGCTGTAGTTGTTGGGTTTAGCTTCGGATTGGCCAATTCGATTGTGAAGCCGCTGAATAATATTACGGCAGTTTCAGCCCAGATGGCCAAGGGGAGATTCAACGTACGGATTAAGGGAGACTATAAATTTGAGATTGGTGATTTGGCTTCAACGCTGAATTATATGGCTCAGGAGATTGTACGCAGTAATCAGATCAAGGATGATTTTATCTCGTCCATTTCTCACGAGCTGCGGACACCTCTTACAAGTATCAAGGGCTGGAGCGAAACCTTGGTTTCCGGCGGGTATGATCCGGAGGAGACAAAACTTGGAGTCAGCATCATCTCCAAAGAAAGTGAACGTCTGATTGGGCTGGTGGAGGAGATTCTCGACTTTTCTAAGCTGCAGCAGAACCAAATGAAGCTGTCGATTGGGGTTGTAGATGTAAAGGTGCTGCTACAAGAGACCATACTGAATGTTTGGGCTAAAGCGGAAAAGAAACGAATTCATCTGCTGCTGGAATGTGAAGACGCGATCTTTGTTAAAGGGGATGCCAATCGATTAAAACAGGTATTCTTGAACTTGGTAGACAATGCAGTAAAATTCTCACATGAAGATTCCAGTATTGAATTGTCAGCAAAGAGGCTGTCTGCTACAGAAACAGCGATTATGGTACGAGACAGCGGGATAGGGATTAGTGAAGCGCATATCTCCAGAGTGAAGGACCGTTTCTTTCAAGTGGATGCACTTAATGGAGGAACAGGCTTGGGGTTAGCGATCTCACAGCAGATTGTAGAACTTCATAATGGGACACTTGATATGGCAAGTGAGCTTGGAAAGGGAACGGAAGTAACCGTCATCTTGCCTCTTACTGAACCACAGCCGGAAGTTAACTCAGATGAGGTAACTCAAATTACAGCTACCTTTCCTGAATTAGATGATTGGGAGACGTGACCTGAGATGGGGATAACGAAGAATTCGATCCGTATAGTTCGTGGAGAGCCTGATCGGGTTAATGACATCTTGAGGCTGTTGCAAGAAGCGGCAGGATGGATGGAGCGTAACGGGATTAACCAATGGACACCCGGACAATTTAATGAGACCGATATTGCAGGATATTTCGCTGACAGACATGTTTATTTAGCCCTTGACGATGGGGCTGTAGTTGGCATGTTCACGTTGCAATTCAGTGATCCACAGTACTGGGGCAGTAAAAATGATGAGTCCTACGCTTATTTGCACCGATTGGCTGTGAAAGACTCCCACCGCGGCCGAGGACTTGGACAGCAAATGCTTAAATATGCAGTAGTTCTAGCCAAAGATCTAGGCTGTAAGAGTCTTAGGTTTGACACTGTGGCACATAACATTAAGCTTAATCGTTATTATCAGAGCATGGGTTTTCACTACATGGGCACTAACGATATGGGAAATGGTCGTTTAGTGAACTTATATGAGCATTTTGAGGAAGGTGCTGAGTCAGACCGTCTGATCCTAAGGTTTATATCGGAATCTGATTTTGAACACTTAAAGCGCTGGAGTGTTTCTCCAGAGTATCTGAAGCAGTGGGCAGGACCTTCGTTAACTTATCCTTTAGATGATGAGCAGCTTGTTAAATACTTAAAGGATGCTAATCATCCAGGCTTATCCGATCGCCTTATCTTCTGTGCAATTCAAGAAGCTACGCAGCAGGTAGTGGGCCATATTAGCTTTTCAGTCATTGACCGGGTTAATCGTTCTGCACGTATCGGCAGGGTAGTAGTAGATCCTGAGTTTCAAGGTAAAGCCATTGGCAAACGTATGATGCAAGAAATGCTTCGAATCGGATTTGAAGGTCTGGACCTGCATCGTCTGTCTCTGGGTGCTTTCGATTTCAATACGGCTGCCCTGAAAGCTTATGAAGCTGTTGGCTTTAAGCGGGAGGGTGTTCAACGTGAGTCTGCTTTATTCGGTGAGCAATATGTAGATTGTGTGGAAATGAGCATATTAGACAGAGAATGGACGGCTAGCCGTAATTCATAAAATCACTAATTCTTTATAACCGAAGGGGCTGTTGCTCTGGTCATGATCGACCAGGACAACAGCCCCTTTTTATATAAAGTATTTTTCTATATAATGGTTGTTATGAAGGAAGAACTTCACGCAAACGTCCTGTCTTCTCATACACATCCTGAAACAGACGGGAAGGTTGGTTTCGGACCGCCGGCTTGGCAGCCACAGTCTCATGTGGTCCAACGACAACGATATTATTTATGCTTCCCTTGATGACTGCTCCATCCTTAATGATTGCCCCTTCACCAATAATGGCATTCTCAATCAGCACTCCACGGCCAATGCGAACTCCAGGCATAATAACACTTTGTTTGATCTGGCTCATCTTACCGATTTCTACCCCATTAAAGACTACAGAACGTTGTAGACTACCTTCTTGGGAGCAGGATTCATTCACGAGAGAGTCCGTTGCTGGGTTCTGTACACGTGGTTTATGAACTGCAAGCTTAGTCCGGCGAACCCGACTATACATAGGCCAATGAGTCTTGTCTAACTTCATGCCATTGTCTTTTTGCAGAAGGTCCATATGTGCTTCCCAGAGACTGCCGACTGTACCTACATCTCTCCAGTAACCCTTGAAACGGTAAGCGAATAAATCATCGTTCTGATCCAGCATGGTAGGAATTACGTCTTTACCAAAGTCATGGCTGGAATTAGGATTAGCTGCATCCCGCAACAAGTGCTCCTTCAGATAAGCCCACTCGAACAGGTAGATACCCATTGAAGCAAGATTACTTTTTGGTACTTTAGGTTTTTCCGCAAATTCGGAAATTTTCAGATTTTCGTTTACGTTCATTACTCCAAAACGACTAGCCTCATCCCAAGGAACCTCCATTACTGAGATGGTTGCTTTTGCTCCTTTTTCAATATGATAATTCAGCATCTTACGGTAATTCATATGGTAAATATGGTCACCGGATAGAATGAGCACATGTTCTGGGTTGCGGCTATCAATAAAGTCAATGTTTTTATAAATCGCATCAGCAGTCCCTGTATAACTGTCTCTGCCTTCAACACCTGAAGGAAGCAGTGTGACACCTTTATCCTTTTGACTAACTAAGCCCCAAGGCTCACCTTCACCGATATGATTATGCAAAGAGTCAGCTTCGTATTGTGTCAGAACACCTACTGTATCAATGTTCGAATTTACACAGTTACTTAGCGGGAAATCAATAATTTTATACTGTCCACCGAAAGGGACTGCAGGCTTAGCCATACTGGAAGTCAAGGGAGCCAATCTGCGGCCTTCCCCTCCTGCCAATAACATGGCGATACAATCTTTTTTGTTGTTCATTTGTTATCCCTCCCATTATTTTGTCAATGCTTGTAATATAAACTTACGACAAGCGCTTGAAACGACATAGGTGAAATATATTGCTTTGTAAACAGAAAAATTACAATTAATATTTCTTTATCAGAAAATCTTTTCTTTTAACATCAAAACATTTTCAAAATGGTAATATTCGGGTAAGGTAATAGGTACAAGCACATTGAAAAAGGTGGTGTAGAATTGGCTGAAAAAGCAAAAATCGAGACCCTTCCGTCAGCTGCTGATATCTATCTGTTCCATGAGGGCACCAATTATCGCAGCTATTCTATGCTGGGTGCACACACTGCCGCTGAAGAAGGCGTTACCGGTGTGCGCTTTACCGTGTGGGCTCCTCATGCGACATATGTAGGACTAGCTGGTGATCATAATGATTGGGACGGAACACAGGGCGTGGACTCGTTATATAAGATACCCGATTCAGGATTTTGGAGTCGTTTTTTTCCGGGAATACAGCCGGGAACTTTTTACAAATACAGGATTCTTGCCTCAGATGGATCAAGTTTCCTTAAAGCGGATCCTTTTGCTTTCAAAGCTGAGGTTCGACCGGCAACGGCTTCGGTAGTAACAGAACTGGATGGCTACCGCTGGGGAGATGCAGCATGGCGTAGGAAAAGCAAAGCTCCATATCAACAGCCAATGAACATTTATGAAATGCACTTCGGTACCTGGCGTCAAAAAGAGGATGGTGAGTTCTATACCTACCGGGAAATGAGCGAGCTGTTAATTCCTTATTTGGTGGAGATGAACTATACACACGTGGAATTTATGCCGTTGGCAGAACATCCATATGATCTATCCTGGGGTTATCAAGGGACGGGGTATTTTGCGGCAACCAGCCGTTATGGCGAACCCCATGAGTTGATGTATTTGATCGATCAGCTGCATCAGGCAGGTATCGGTGTGATTTTAGATTGGGTTCCAGCTCACTTTGCCAAAGACGCACACGGATTACGTATGTTTGATGGAGCGCCACTTTATGAATATGCCGATCCAATGTTAGCTGAAAAACCAGGCTGGGGGACACTTTCGTTTGATTTCAGTAAGCCGGAGATTTCTTCATTTCTTATTTCTAATGCGCTGTTTTGGTTCGAGTATTATCATATCGACGGAATGCGTGTAGATGCGGTTACGAGTATGCTTCGATTAGATTTCGAAAAGCGGGATCATCAATATCGGCGGAATGTTAATGGTGGATTGGAGAATCTGGAGGCCATCAAATTTATCCAGAATCTGAACAAGGCTATCTTTCATTATTTCCCAAAAGCATTGATGATGGCTGAGGAGTCCAGTGCTTGGCCGGGGGTTACTGCACCAGTGCATGAAGGGGGCCTTGGCTTCAATTACAAATGGAATATGGGTTGGATGAATGATACGCTAGGCTACATAGAACATGATTTTGGTGGGCGCCCTTATCATCATAATTTACTTACGTTCCCAATATGTTATGCTTATGCCGAAAATTACGCATTGCCGCTATCGCATGATGAAGTTGTTCACGGCAAGAAGTCTTTGTTAGACAAAATGCCGGGTGCTTATGAACAAAAGTTCGCAGGCCTCAGGCAGCTGCTGGGATATCAGATCTCTCATCCCGGTAAAAAGCTTCTGTTTATGGGTGGGGAATTCGGTCAGTTTATCGAGTGGAAGGATCAGGAGCAGCTGGACTGGCTGCTTTTGGATTATGAGAGCCATCGTCGTATGCTTGCATACACGGCTGCACTTAATAAACTGTATCGCTCCGAAAAAGCGTTGTGGGAGCTTGATCATTCTCAAGAGGGTTATCAGTGGATTGATGCGGATGACAATGATCAAAGTGTGATTTCGTATATACGCCGAGGGAAGAAACCAGGAGATACGCTGCTTATAGTCATCAATTTTCAACCGGCAGAACGGCACAATTATCGTATAGGCGTGCCACGGGCCGGGACTTATGAAGAGCTCTTTAGCTCAGAAAATGTAGAGTATGGTGGCTCCGGATTGCACAATGTCCCTCAAAAGAGCGTTAAGCTGGAATGGCACAATCAGGTGAACAGCATAGAGCTGACTCTTCCGCCCCTTAGCTTCCTGGTGTTTAAAAAAACGTCACGAATGGGTAAGAATAAAGAGGCAAAAGAGTTATAGATCTAAGTACGAATAGAGAATCCGTACAGTTTAAGGGGGAAATAATCATGAAAGTTTTATTTGCCGCAGCTGAAGCCCATCCTTTTGTCAAAACGGGTGGTTTGGCCGATGTCATTGGAGCATTACCTAAAGCGCTGAAGGCTGCCGGGGTAGATGTACGAGTGATTTTGCCTAAATATCGTGGGATTCCTGACAAGTTCACCGCTCAAATGGAGCATTTAACGGAAGTGTATGTTCCAATTGGCTGGCGAAAACAATACTGTGGAATTGAACGCATTATCTATGAGGGTATCCCCGTTTATTTTATCGACAACGTGTATTATTTTGGCCGTGATGGAATTTATGGTTATATGGACGATGGTGAACGGTTTGCGTTCTATAATCGTGCAGTGCTGGAGTGTCTGCCAGCCATTGATTTCCAGCCTGATGTACTGCATTGCCATGATTGGCACGCGGCCGTAATTCCAATGCTGCTACAGGGGCATTATCGCCACAATCCATTTTACAGTGAAATGCGGAGTGTATTTACAATACATAACCTGTTGTATCAGGGAGTGTTTCCTTATGAGGTACTTGGAGAGCTGTTAGGTCTGGATAGCAGCTATTTTGGTAGTGTGGAGTACTATGGTAATGTGAATTTCTTAAAAGGCGGGATTGTATTCAGTGATCGGGTCACGACCGTCAGTCCGACTTATTCAGAAGAAATTCGCACACCTTATTATGGTTACGGCCTGGATGGTTTGTTGAACGCACGGTCAGATGTTTTAAGTGGGATTGTGAATGGCATTGATACTAAAAGTTATAATCCAGCGACAGATTCGAGCCTTGTTACCCGTTATCGTTCTAATTTGACCAAGAAGACGGAGAACAAAGTAGCCTTGCAGGAAGAGCTGGGATTACCTGTGGATGCTAATATCCCAATGGTAGCCATGGTCACGCGTCTCGTGGACTCCAAAGGTTTAGATCTGCTTACCCGAGTGCTGGATGAGCTGCTATATCACGATGATATTCAATTTGTGCTGCTTGGAACAGGTGATGAATCCTACGAGCGTTGGTTCAAGGAAGCGGCATGGCGGTATCCGACCAAGCTGTCTTCACAGATCTTATTTAATGATGCACTCTCACGAAAAATATATGCTGCCAGCGATATCTTCCTTATGCCGTCTAAGTTTGAGCCCTGTGGCATCAGTCAGCTGCTCGCTTTACGGTATGGTAGCATACCCGTTGTCCGTGAGACAGGTGGCCTAAATGATACTGTGCACGCTTATAATGAAGAAACCGGTGAAGGTAATGGCTTTACGTTCAGCAATTATAATGCACACGATATGATGTTTACGCTGCGCCGGGCGCTTTCTTTTTACAAGCAGCCTGAACATTGGAAAAAGATCACAAAAAATGCTTTCGCGGGAGATTATAGCTGGAATGTATCCGCTCAGCAGTACATGGATATCTACGATGATATAACCAGATAAAGTTTAACGAATTCTGTAATGGGTTAATAAGGGATTGCACCTGGGAGTATGGTAAATACTCTGGGAGCAGTCCTTTTTTTATGAAATTAGGAATAAACAGTCGAATGATTTAGCTAGTATAGGGGATAGTAAAAATGTATGAATTTAGCTTCAACGTGAATAAAAGTGATTTTTTAGCTGCGTATTATAGAATTCCCCTCATAGAAATCCATTAAAAGGAAGTTATTGTCACAATTATGCCTTTGCATATTCATGCGTTCTGATTTATAATAAGTCAGTCATTGGGTCAACTTAGATTTTTTCATATGAATAGGGGAGATATAGAAATGAACAAATGGGGTAAACTTAGTTTAGGAATGGTATTAGCGGTAGGTCTGCTTTCAGGCTGCGGTCAAAATAAAAATGATAATGATACCGCTGCTAGTGGTAATGCAAATTCCGGTGCAGTTACTAAAAAGCTGATTATGGGAACAAGTGCAGATTTTCCTCCGTACGAATTCCATAAAGTAGTGGACGGAAAAGATACCATCGTAGGTTTTGATATCGACATCGCTAAGGAAATTGCTGCCGACATGGGCGCTGAGCTTGAAGTTAAGGATCTGCCTTTTGATTCACTGCTTAACGAATTGTCCAGTGGACGCGTAGATATGGTAATTTCCGGCCTTAGCCCGACTGAAGAACGCAAAAAAGCGGTTGAACTTTCAGATATTTATTACAAAGCAGAACAAGCTATTGTAGTACGCGAAGCAGATAAAGATAAATACGCTACTATGGACGCGGTGAAGGGGACCAAAATTGGTGTACAGACAGGATCTATTCAAGAAGAAATCGCCAAAGAGATTGAAGGCGCAAAGATCACTTCTCTTGGTAAAATCTCCGAGATCGTTCTGCAATTGCAATCCAACCGTATCGATACAGCAATTATTGAAGGACCTGTAGCCAAATCTTTTGTTAAGAATTTAGCGGGTCTTGTAATTACCGATGCTAAGCCTGAAGTAGAAGATGATGGATACGCAATTGGGATTAAAAAAGGCAATACAGAGCTTCTGGATAAAGTAAATGCTACACTTAAACGTCTAGAATCAGAAGGTAAGATTGATGAATATGTAGCGGCTGCCAGCGAGCTTGCTGAAAGCACGAAGTAAGGAATGTATATTGTTTTAGGTCTGCTGAAGTAAATTGTATGTGTATTACAGAAAATAGCGGAACTTTGCTATTTTCTATTTTTTTGGAGATAGGAGGATAAGATATTGGATATTACTTTATTTAGAATGGCTTATGATTATCGTGATCTTTTCTTGACTGGACTACAATATACCTTGCTACTTGCTGTTCTTGGTGTATTATTTGGCTTCATTCTTGGGATTATCGTCTCTCTACTACGCATGTCAAAATGGAGAGTGTTACGTTTCTTAGCCACAGCTTGGGTTGAATTTTTGCGGGGCACTCCAATGCTTGTACAACTGTTTCTCATCCATTACGGACTGGCGACATTTGGTATTGAGTTTACTCCGATTCAGTCCGGGGCGATTACACTCTCCATTAACAGTTCTGCTTATCTGGCAGAAATTTTTCGTGCCGGGATTCAGGGTGTCGATCGTGGACAAACGGAGGCCGCACGTTCACTTGGAATGAAACAAGGGATGACCATGCGTCATATTGTACTTCCTCAGGCACTTAAAAGTGTACTTCCGGCAATCGGTAATGAGTTCATTACCATTATCAAGGAATCATCGATTATTTCATTTATCGGAGTAACGGATTTGATGTTTCAAGCTCGTACAGTTACAACGATTTCGTATGATGGCATGACACCACTCGTGATTGCTGCATTTATGTATTTTGTTCTAACATTTACGCTTTCCAAGATCCTAGGTAGACTCGAAAGGAGGCTGAATACCGATGATCGCCGTTAAGAACCTGCAGAAGCATTACGGAAAGCTGGAGATTCTCAAGGGAATCGATTTGGAGATTAAAAAGGGTGAAGTTGTCGTTGTAATCGGGCCCAGTGGTTCGGGAAAAAGTACCTTTCTGCGCTGCTTGAATTTATTGGAGCAGCCTACAGGTGGAGAGATCACTTTTGAAGGGGAATCGATCACCTCAAAGAAGCATGATATCAATGCAACGCGTGAGAAGATGGGGATGGTTTTTCAGCAGTTCAACCTTTTTCCGCACAAAACCGTTCTGCAAAACATTACGCTCGCACCGATTAAAGTAAGAAAACAGCAGCAGGCTGTGGCCGATAAATTCGCAATGGAGCTCCTCAAGACTGTAGGGCTTGAAGATAAAAAGGATGTTTATCCAGCTCAATTGTCCGGTGGACAAAAGCAGCGGATCGCGATTGCTCGTGCATTAGCCATGCAGCCCCATGTGATGCTTTTTGATGAGCCTACCTCAGCGCTTGATCCGGAAATGGTAGGAGAGGTACTTGAGGTTATGAAAAAGCTTGCCGAAGACGGAATGACAATGGTTATTGTTACACATGAGATGGGCTTTGCCCGTGAAGTGGGTGACCGCATTCTGTTTATGGATGGCGGGTTCATCGTTGAACAGGGTACTCCTGAACAAGTATTTGGTAATCCTACACATGCTCGGACTAAGGATTTTTTAAGTAAAGTATTATAAAGAATTCGTCAAAACGGCCCTGGACAAGTATCCAGTGGCCGTTTTGTTATAGGGTCCTGAGGGTAATGTGGGAATATATCGCTGGGGGCTGAGTTCATTTATTTATGTAAACCATGTATAATAGATGGTCAGTCAATCAACAGGAAAAGGAGTACATACATAATGAGAGATGATCTACGCCGGATAGGCATTATTGATATTGGTTCGAACTCCATTCGTCTTGTAATTTATGATACAACGCGCGAAGGAGGCTATAAGATCATCAAGGAGTGTAAGTACTCCGCTCGCCTTAGTGAGAAGATTACGAAGGAGAATAGACTGGAACAAAAGGACATGGAAACGATTGTTCCGGTCTTGCGGCAGTTTAAGGAAATCTGCAACGCTTTTGCAGTGGAAACCATTCGGGCGGGTGCAACGGCAGCCATTCGTAATGCGGCTAACTCAAGTGAAATAATAAGCTTTTTGTCACAATCCTCTTCCATTCCGATTGAGGTGATCAGTGGCCACCAGGAGGCATATTATGGCTTCTTGGGTGTTATTAATGCCTTTAATGTAGAGGATGGTTATGTCATTGATATTGGTGGCGGGAGTACTGAAATCACTCTTTTTTGTGAGCGGCGATATCAACACAGCATTTCTTTCCCGTTCGGGGCAGTAAATACCAACCTAATGTTTGGCCAAGGTGGGAATTGGAGCGATGAGCAGATTCACAAGCTGCAGACTTTTGTTCTCGGCAGACTGGTTGAGCATGATTGGCTAAATGCCAAAGCTGGGCTTCCTTTATTCGGTTTAGGAGGGACGGTTCGTTCCTTAGGGAAGCTGGATCAGAAGACACGAGCATACTCATTGCCTAACTCCCATGGCTATACGATGACCAGTGAGACGATCGAGCACTTTATGAACACCTTACCTTCAATGCCTTACGAAAAACGTAAGGATTTAGATGGATTATCTAAGAGTCGGGCGGATATCATTGTATCCGGGTTGATTATTTTCCATACGGTGTATCAGTATATTGGGGCGAGTGAGGCGGTAATCAGCGGGGAAGGGCTCAGAGAAGGCTTGCTGCATGATCTGCTGGAGCCGGAGCAGCCAGTGCGTGATAGTGCATTGGAATATAGCTTAAACACGATCATTCGCTTTGATATTCATACTTCTAAACGGTATTTAGATCATATCAACAAGCTAGCACTCAGCCTGTTTGACGCATTTAAAGATGAATCGAATAGAGCAGAGCACGAGATGTTAATTTACGTGTCCATCATGCTGCATCGTACGGGAACGAATATTAACTATTACCAATCCAAAAGACATACTTTGTATTGGTTGATGAATTCACCAATTCGTGGACTTACCCACCGTCAGCTTATTCTTTGCGCCATGATTGCCTCATACAGCACAAAAAGCCGGAAGCAGAAATTGTCCCAACAACATAAGGACATTTTGCTGCCATCCGACGAAGAGTGGATTCATAAGCTCGGGTCGCTTGTCCAGCTTAGCATTGCGCTGGACAGCACGGAGATTGGAATTGTAAGCGGCCTGAAGGCCAATCTGCACGGCAATACGCTTCATCTGGACTTAGAGGGCGCATCGTCACTGCTAATTGGCCTAGAGGACATTGAGAACGCGATAAAAGCATTTAAGAATGCTTGGGCGGTGAAGGTAAAACTCGGCTTCCCTTCCAACGTGTAACATCCATTGCAGCAAACTGGCTCCGGAAAGGGGCCTTTTTGTCGTCTGGTTGTTCGTAATATCCATTAGCCTGCAAGAAGCTGGCTTTAACATTATCTTTTAGAGACAACTCTAGAATCTTGACGATCTGTTTACGGATGCCGCTGTCTCTGACAGGACACATCAGCTCAATCCGGCGGGTTAGGTTTCTAGTCATCCAGTCGGCACTGGATAAATACACCTCAGGTTTGCCGCCATTTTCGAAATAATAGATCCGGGAGTGCTCCAGAAAACGGTCTACAATACTGCGTACGGTAATGTTTTCGCTTAAGCCCTCTATTCCCGGACGTAGGCAGCAAACCCCTCGCACGATTAAGTCAATGGAGACACCGGCTTGGGCTGCGCTATATAAATCGTCTATTACTTGCTGATTAGAGAGCGAGTTCATCTTGGCGATTATGCGAGCGGGTCTGCCTGCCCGTGCATGTTCAGCTTCACGCATCATTAGCTTTTGCAAGGATAAGCTCATATTCGTCGGTGCAACAATGAAGGAATGCCAGTCAAAATTAGCCGAATATCCAGTCATTTGATTAAACAGCTCAGAAGCGTCCAGTCCGATATCGCTTTGGGCGGTGAATAGACTGAGATCCGTGTAGGCCTTGGCTGTACTGTCATTATAATTTCCTGTGCCTACATGCACGTAACGGCGCAGTTCAGGGCCTTCCTGGCGGACAATCAAGGTCACTTTGGCATGCGTTTTGAGTCCGATCAGACCATAAACGACATGACAGCCTGATTTTTCAAGCTGGCGTGCCCAAGCGATGTTCCGTTCCTCATCAAATCGAGCTTTTAACTCTACAACCACTGTAACTTGCTTACCAGACTCCGCAGCATTGGCTAGTGCAGTAATAAGTGGAGAATTTCCACTGACACGGTATAAGGTCATTTTAATCGCCATCACTTGCTCATCCTCTGAAGCTTGAATGATAAAGTCTGTCATTGCATCAAAAGACTCGTAAGGGTGGTAGACTAATACATCCCGTTCACGCAGCACCTCGAAGAAATCCTCATTTTCTTGAAATTCAGCAGGATAAACCGGCTCAATAGGTGGATAGTTCATGTAACCAAAACCTTTTAAGCTTCCGGCAAAATTACGAAGAAAGCCTAGATCAAGCGGACCTTCAATTTCAAATACGAAGTCCTCCAGCTCAAATTCCGCTTGCAGCTGCTCAAGAGCATAGGGATGGATACCTTTTTGTACTTCCAAACGGGCTGGCACCCCGCGACGACGCTTGCGCAGCTCTTTTTCGATCTCTTCCAGCAGATCCTCTGCACCTTCCTCATCGATTGTAAGATCTGAGTTACGAGTCAAACGAAACTCACTAACCGCAACAGGTTCGTAACCGCTGAATAAGGTTTGAATGTGATGGCGGATCACATCTTCAATAAATACAAATTGTCTTTTCTTACTATTAGAGCGGTGGGGAAGAGGGATACATCTTGGCAGATTCGAAGGAATTTGCAGGATAGCAAAATAAGGCTCCTCTTCAAGACCATTCTTACGAGTAAGAACAACAGCTAGGTAGATAAACTGGCTGTGCACGAGTGGAAACGGCCGGCTCTGATCAACAGCCATTGGCGTTAGTACAGGATAGATGATATCCCGGTAATACTGTTCTATGGACTGCTCTTGGGCATGGGTAAGATCCTCATAATCCACAAATACGATGCCTTCTTTATGCAAACTCCGCGAAATATCACGGAACGTCCGGTATTGATCGGCAATGATTTTGGTTACGCGTTTGATGAGGCGTTTATACAGCCCGGAAGGGGTGTAGCCTGTGAAATCTTTTTTAGTATAGCCTGCCCGGATCTGATCCTGAATTCCCGCCACACGAACGCTTATGAATTCATCCAGATTGCTCGAGACGATCGCCAGAAATCTGGCACGTTCCATTAAAGGGTTATCAGGGTCCTGCGCCTCCTTGAGTACGCGGCGGTTAAATTCGATCCAGCTCAAATCCCTATTGAGGTAAGCAGTAGCTGGACTGCTCTGATTGTTTTTAATCTCTTCTGTATTCATGGGACCTCCAAATATGCTTCGATGTCTATATCTCAAATCTATTTATCATATTCTATCATTTTACTATTGGATGAGGCACGAAATGTTAAATCTATGTAAAATCTCAAAGAATATTATTTAATTATCTTATATAATAGGATGTGATTGTCGCTATTTAGTTAACATAATCAAAATTACGTTAACTTCTTAATGGACAAAAGACAATAATTAAACATGTTATTTCAGAATGGTAACAATTACATACGCATAGGTTACAAAATTGTGATATATTAAGTCCTGTCAGTTTTACAAATGACAACAATACATCAGGACATCACACAAGATGTACATAAGTACAGGAAATGTACACGAGCGTATACGGAAGTCATACCGCTTACGCCCATCTAAAGAGGAGGCATTTATGAAGAACAAGTTCAGAACCATTAAAACCCTTGCTGCAGTTATGGGAATTAGTGCATTGCTGCACACCGCTCCTGCTTTTGCAGACAGCGTTCATATTGCAAAGGAAGGCAATACTTTCTATACTCTATCTCAGCAATACAATGTCGGTGTTAATGATTTAATGAAAGCTAATCCAAACGTTGCTGCTCTTAATATTTACGATGGACTTAAAATAACGATCCCAAGTAAAATGCAAGCAGAGTCTGTGGCTACGACAGAAACTCCAGTGCTTACACCAAGCCTGAATGTTACTCCAGAATCAAAAACAGTTGAAGCATGGGGCAAGTCCTTTAACTACGAGAAATCGATACAAGTTAAGGCTTCTGCTTATTCCTCAGCGGCTAGTGAGAATGGAGGCTGGGGTGCCGTTGATTATTTCGGAAACCCACTCAAGCTAGGAACCATCGCAGTTGATCCAAGTGTAATTCCTCTGGGAACTAAAGTATTGGTTACCGGACATTCACACGCAGGATTGCCTAAAGAAGCTTTTCTGGCTACTGCAACCGATATGGGAAGTGCCATTAAAGGTAACCGGATCGATATCTTTATCCCAGGCAGCCAAAGCTTTGTATCCGATTTTGGTTATCAATATGTACAATTATACATTGTTAAATAGCTAGATAAAAATATAGAGATTTATTATAGAGATATGAAATGGGTTAAAAAGGTTAAACAAGAAACGGAGGGAGTCCTTAGCGGCTGCCTCCGTTTCTTGTTTATTTATTTTTAGAGACCTGCAGCAATTGAGGAACGGTAACAAAAGAATAGCCACGTTTACGCATAATCGTGATTACCTCAGGTAAAGCCTGAATCGTTCCGCGAAGATCACTACCCGGCCCACCTCCACCATGCTGAAGGATAATTGCTCCTTTTCCAGCATTAGCTAAGATGTTATTTCTAACTTGAGTTTTGGAAAGTCCCTTCCAGTCCAACGAATCCACATTCCAATTTACAAGCTTATAACCATGATTTTTTGCCCATCTCAACTGTTGCTCAGAGATATCTCCATAGGGTGGACGAATCAAGCGTGGTTTATATCCGGCTAAGGTTTGAATAATGTTCTCGGTCTCAATGATCTGTGATCTGAAATCATGCATCTTTAGCTTCACAAACTGAGGATGATCATAAGAGTGATTTCCAATAGCATGTCCTTCTCTAATCATCCTCTTCACTAGAGCGGGATGTTTCTCAGCTCGGCTTCCCACCACGAAGAAGGTTGCTTTGACATGATATTTCTTAAGAACATCTAGCAATTGGGGTGTAAACCTTGGGTCAGGCACATCATCAAAAGTTAAGGCGATGACTTTATTCCGAGGACCGCTGGTCTTAAAGGTCTCGGGATATTTGTGTAATAGCTGACTCAGAGACAAGCCCTTAGTGTTCTTATTGTTGCTGCTCGTTGAATTATTTGTAGTAGAAGTTCCCGCAGATATCGCCTTGTCTTCGTCAGTGGTTTGCGTGCTTTTAATTTGATCCAACGAGGATTTCTGACTCTGAGCTGGGGCTGAAGCAACCTCTGCTGAAGAGGTTGGAAATAGCAGGACAATGATTGATCCTAATACTACTAGCAGTTTCTGGACTCTCCGTTGATCATACATCCCCATATGCCTCCTTTACTACCTGATCATCACCATATTCTTCATTGTTATCTCCATTGAAGGATGAATTTATGCCGTTTCTTCAAGGGCTCTGGTAAAGATTTCTTGCACACCCTAATGCGTGTATACTAAATAGAACGGGATATTCCCGGGCCAATTATAGACAGGTGGAAGGATGGGGACAAGGATGTCAGAATTGTTTGCACCTTATGAATTGAAGGGTTTAACGCTGAAAAATCGTATTGTTATGCCGCCTATGTGCCAGTATTCGGTGGATAAAGAGGATGGAATTCCTAATGATTGGCATTTTGTTCATTATGTAAGCCGTGCTGTTGGAGGTACTGGTCTAATCATTGTCGAGATGACTGGAGTCCATCCAGACGGTAGAATAACGAACCGGGATACAGGGATTTGGAGTGATACACATATAGAGGCTTATCGTAAGCTCACAGATAGTGTACATGCCTATGGGGCAAAAATAGCCATTCAACTAGGTCATGCTGGACGTAAAGCAGTCGATGCTGAACCGCCGGTTGCCCCTTCTGCAATTCCATTTGATGCTCGTTCTAAGCAGCCACAGGCGCTTTCTAAGGAAGGCATCCTTGAGATGATAGAAGCCTTTCGTGCTGCCGCTCGTAGAGCTGTGGAGGCAGGATTTGATACTGTGGAGATTCATGGTGCGCATGGCTACTTAATTCACCAGTTTCATTCACCTCTGACCAACATCAGATTGGATGAATATGGACAAGATCCAGCACTTTTTGGAGTACAAGTAGTTACAGCAATCCGAGAAGTAGTGCCAGTAGATATGCCCTTGATCATGAGGGTTTCCGCGAAAGAATATGTTGATGGTGGATATGATGCTGACTATGCCCTGGCGTTTTGCCGCCGATATAAGGATGCTGGAGTGGATATGTTCCATGTGTCTTCAGGTGGTGAAGGTCCCATTGGCTCTAATGGTGGACCTAATGCGGGCCCAGCCTACCAAGCAGATCTGGCAGAATATATTCGCAGTGGATTACAAGTGCCAGTAATTGCGGTAGGACGGCTTGAAGCCTATTCTGAGGCACAGTCCATCATTGCAGAAAAAAGGGCGGAGCTTGTAGCTATTGGCCGTGGGATGTTAAGTGATCCTTATTGGGCTTTACATGCTGAAGAAGCGCTTGGTGGCGTACATGATGTACCTAAACCTTATGAACGTGAGATTTGGAAAAGAGGCTAGACCATTTTCGGTGTGAAGTTTGTCACAGATTTTATGCTCCTTCTAAGGCAATCTTAATAAAGATAAAATTTGAAGGAGCTTGATAACGTGGGGACGGTTCTAAGTAACGAACGGCTGACAGATGGTGTGTATCACCTTAAGGTAGAGACGAATAGTGGCGGAGCAATGGGTCAATTCTACATGTTACGGGCATGGGGAGCTTACCCCATCCTATCCAGACCCTTAAGTATACATGAAGTACACGAGGATAGTGTTGAATTTCTGTATCACGTCGTTGGGGAAGGTACGGAGATATTCTCACGACTGGGTTCAGGTGATTCGGTAGAGCTTGAGGGCCCTTTTGGAAATGGATTTCCACAGGTCGAAGGGAAGGTTGCACTCATCGGCGGTGGGATCGGAATTGCACCGCTTTATTATTGTGCGAAGCAGCTTCCGGGGAGTGATATTTTTTTGGGCTTTAGCCGTGAAGCTTACCGGACAGAAGCGTTTCGCCCACTTGCAAGTGAGCTTGTAGTCGATGTTGGCGGTTTAATTTTGGATAGTGTGGATTTCAGCCAATATGATCATGTCTTTGTCTGCGGCCCACACCCTATGCTTAAAGCTGCTCAACGTAAAGGCATTGCTGCTGAAGAAGCAGGCAGTAGAACGAAAGTATACCTTTCTCTAGAGAACCGAATGGCTTGTGGGATTGGAGCCTGTCTGGTCTGCAGTGTATCCTGCCGTGATGGCCAAAAGAAGGCCTGTGCAGACGGACCTGTGTTTCTTTCTGAGGAGGTGCTTTTCCATGACTAAGTTGAACACAACAATTGCTGGCGTTCATTTTAAAAATCCAATTATAATGGCCTCTGGAACGTTTGGTTTTGGCCGTGAATATGGCAAGCTGTATGATGTGTCTCTGCTGGGCGGAATCTCTGGCAAGGGGTTAACCCTCAATCCGAAAGCGGGGAATCCCGGCACTCGTGTATACGAGACAGCTTCTGGTATGCTGAATAGTGTGGGACTCGAGAATCCGGGTGTAGCTGCATTTTTAGATAAAGAATGCCCTTATTGGGAAACACTCGACACCGCTCGTTTGGTCAACCTGGGTGGAGGCACACTTGAAGATTATGTTCTTGGAGCTGAGATGATTCAGCGGGATGCAGATGCTCGTGCGAGTGCAGGTAAGACAGCAGTAGACATGATTGAATTGAATATTTCTTGTCCAAATGTTAAAGAGGGCGGCATTGCGTTTGGGATCCAAACTTCAGAAGCTCAAAAAGTAGTACAGGCTGTTAGACGCGCAACTAAACTGCCCCTCGCTGTAAAGCTGTCGCCGGGAGCCGAAAATATCGTTGAAATGGCACAAATGTGTCAGGAGGAGGGTGCAGACGCTGTCTCGCTCATCAACACTATCTCAGGAATGAAGATTGATGTTCGCCGTAGAAGCAGTGTATTCAATAACTTATATGCTGGATTGTCTGGACCTGCGATTAAGCCTGTCGCTCTGCGTATGGTGCATCAAGTCGCACAAAACGTAACGATTCCCGTGATCGGAATGGGTGGCATCACTTCAGCAACGGATATCATCGAGTTTATTATGGCAGGTGCTGCAGTTATCCAAGTGGGAACTTATAATTTCATGAACTTGCGTGCAGGTAGTCAGCTAGTTGCAGAGCTTGAGCAATTTATGGTTGAAGAAAATATTCAATCACTAGAGGAAATACGGGGCATTATATAAAGTGAAGTAGTGAGGGGAATACTAATGACTACTAACCAGATTGATCCTGAGGATATTGAGCTGAAGGCGACGGCTGTCGGATGTGATCTCTTGCTCTTAATTAGTGGAGGTGTTCGGCATATTGGTGCGACGAGTACTGCTTATCTGGAGGGGGAGCAGGTTAAAGTACTGACTTCAGCGGTTCCTCATCATAAAGAGTACACGATAAGCGAGCCCATTGCGATCAGAGTAGCTGAAGCGCTGAACAAGACGGTCACAGTAGTGATGGGGATTCATTACGACAATCTCACGAAAGAAGGTATTATGGAAGTCGTGGAAATTGTGAATTTAAAAGTAAATCAATATTTAGCGCAACAAATATGAAACGGTAGTGGCAATTCTACGTAAAAGATAGCATGTGAGGAATTAAATTATCTTTTGGAGGAATGAAACCATGTCTATATTTAAAAGATTGCGCGATTTAACCATGTCTAATGTGAACGCGATTATTGACAAAGCAGAAGACCCGATTAAAATGACAGATCAATACATTCGTGATATGACCGAAGATTTAGAAGATGCAGAAAAAGCTGTAGCGGCGCAAATCGCCATTGAGAAGAAATTCAAACAGCTGTATGAAGAACAAGAAGCGCTTGTTAACAAACGTACCCAACAGGCTCATGCAGCAGCTCAAGCGGGTAATGTTGACCTTGCTCGCCGCGCTCTGGAAGAGAAAAATGCTGCTGAAGCTAAACTGGTAGAATACAAAGCCAGCTTTGATCAGAACAAAGCCTCTGCGGATAACCTTCGTGGCAAGCTTGAAGAGATGCGCAAACAGCTTACCCAAATGAAGAACAAACGTGAGACATTGGTTGCACGTTATAACGCTGCCAAAGCTCAAACCGAGATCAACAAAGCAATGAGCGGATTTAGTTCCGATTCAGCGTCTGCAGGACTCAAACGTATGGAAGATAAAATGCTGCAAGCAGAAGCTCAGGCTGAAGCCAGCAATGAGATGAGTTCAGGCAATAAATCTCTGGATGATGAATTCGAGAAGCTGAACAAAGATCAAGCGGTTGAAGATGAACTGGCGGCTCTGATGAAACAATACGAGAAGCAATAACATTTGATCTTTAGCCGGTTCACGGCTGGTGTTCACAGGCGAAGGGGAGACAGAAATTCGTTTCTTCTTCGCTTTATCTATGCTTATGAAAGGCATGCAAAATGATTAAGCGGGGGCTATAGAATGGATCTCCATATTCTGGTGTCCATGGTCGTGTGGACGGTGAGCGGCGCTGTGTTGCTGTTTGTACTGATGTATATAGATTCACTTTTTACTCGTTATAACGATATAGAAGAGTTAAAGGCAGGAAATATGGCGGTGACTACACGGTTTGTAATGAAGCTTTTAGCTCAGGCCTTCATTTTATCTTCATCGATAGCGGCTTCTAATAGTTTGTTAGATGCGTTGCTGATTTCGTTGGTATCATTTTTGCTTTTGTTAATTTTAGAAAGAACGGTTCGACTTCTACTAGCAAATTGGGGGAAGCTGGATCTGGATCATGGTACACAGCTTGGTAAAATCGGATATGGCCTGCTATCAGGTTCACTGCAAATTACGGGTGCTTTAATTATTACTGCCTTTATGTAGGAGGAACGATCAAGTTGAGTATGTGGAAACGTATAGGTAACCTTTTCTCTAAGCCAGCGCCTCAGGAAGTTCAAAAAAGTATGCTTAATTTGTCTCCCGGAGACATTTGTGAAGTATCGCTTGTCACCTATGAAGTTACTGGCCGGACACATAATAGGGGCCGTAATGCTGTTGTTCTGACCCTTAGAGATGGAAGCCAGATAGCTTATCTTCATATAGAAGAGCGGGAACAGCTGCAATATGGATTGTACAGACCAATCGATGGGCGGTTAGATAATCCTGCTGAGGTTCCAGCAACGCTTGAGCTCGATGGCTATACATTTTTCCTGGAGGAAGAATATGAAGGTTTTGTTGCTGTTGCAGGTCAAACTCCTTTTATGAACGGTGGAGAGCAGCATGTGTGGCAATATCAATCAGATGATTCACGTCTACTGCGTGTAGAGTGGCAACATGGACGGTTTATGCTTTATGAAGGGGAGAAAATAATCCCTGGGGATGTAAAGGTAATTAGAGCATCCTAGACTAGTAGAGAAGTAACGGATCACTATACCGGAAAAAATATTGTAGAAAAGGCTGCTGCCCATAAACATGGATGGTGGCCTTTTGTGTTTATAATTTTACTTCAAGAGGTCTCATGTTAAAATAATACCTATTACTGCAAACATCGAAGTTTCAGAACGGAGGTCTTTATGAAGGATAATAGATTTCATCGTGAAGCGCTGCAAGTAAAAGAAGCTCAGGCCAAAATAATCAAATATGCCAATCCGCTAGAATCAGAAGACGTATCGCTGGATGAGTGTTGTGGACGTTATTTGGCTGAAAAAGTGATCGCTCCACACCCATTTCCTGCGTTTAATCGTTCGAGTATGGATGGATATGCGATTATCGCGGGGGATACCCGTAACTGTGTTAATGGACAAGTGGTATGGTTAGAAATTGTGGATAATATTCCGTGTGGCGCAGTGCCTGCGGTAGATATAACTCCGGGAACAGCCGCAAGAATTATGACGGGTGCACAAGTACCGGTTGGTGCAGATGCTGTGGTGATGCTGGAGGTCACGGAGAGACGTGAAGAGGAAGGAAAGACTTACGTTGGAATTCGAAGAAAACTAGAAGCAAACAGCAATATCACACCTCAAGGGTTCGAATTAAGCCAAGGTGATCTTGTATTGCCTACAGGAAGGTTAATCTCTGCGGGGGATATAGCTGTTCTTGCAGCGTTTGGATTACATACCGTGAAAGTCTATCGTCGTCCCAAGGTAGCCATCTTTGCCACAGGAACAGAGCTGCTGGAAGTGTATGAGCCGCTGGAGCCTGGCAAAATCCGCAATAGTAACTCCCCTATGCTCGAAGCTTTAGTCAAAGAGACAGGGGGGGTTCCAGTAATGTTAGGCGCTATTGTGGATGATCTGGAGCTGGCTAGAAGTAAAGTACAGATGGCGCTGGAAACTTATGATTTTGTGATTACAACGGGTGGCGTTTCTGTGGGGGATTATGATATCATGGGCGACTTGGTTCGCGAACAAAGTGGTAATATGTTATTCAATAAAGTGACGATGCGTCCGGGAAGCGTAACTACTGCTGCGGTTAGAGGGGGTAAGCTGCTGTTAGCTTTATCAGGAAATCCGGGGGCTTGTTTCGTTGGGTTTCAACTGTTTGCACGACCTGTGATTTCACTGATGCAAAGTTCTTCTAAGTCTTTTTTACCGGAATGGAGCGCTACACTCGGTACAGATTATAAAAGAGTGAATAATTTTACTAGATTTGTGCGAGCTCGGTTAGAAATTAAAGACGGTAGTCTGTTTGCTTATCCGGCACTCATTGATGAATCTTCCGTAACGGTCACGATCAAGGATAGCGACTGTTTGATAGTTGTACCCCCAGAAGAAAAGGGGCTATCCGCCGGAGATAAGGTAACAGTGATCAAGCTGCCAGGGGAGATTCGGGGCTAGATGTGGAGGGTACTCTGGCCATCGAGGATTAAAAGGTATTTGATATCCACGCACGCACAGAAATCGCCATATAATTGCTAAGCCAACGTTATTATTGCCAACATTTCAACATATGAAAAATTCACAATAGATAAACAAAAAACAGTTTTCGCGCTAACCCAATAGTCGCTTACAACCGGTTTAAAGGGAGATTTTACCCCAGAAACTAGAATAAGAAAACCCACTTGCGTACCGTAAGTGGGTTTTTAGTGCAACAATAAAAGGGTTAGGGGTGCCCGCCGGTTGTACTCAAATTTGAAAAAAAGCGAGAATGAAATGCCCGGGTAGGCAACACTATCATAGCAATTCTCCTATCGGAAGAGTCGCTGCTCTGCTGGTTGGAGTTATTAGCCTACACCACTGCCGAGATTAATCCCCCGCGGATGCTTAAGGACTCAGATGATCTTATTTGTTTATTTATCACCTTTTAAGCGGGGTTTCGGACCTCAGCGTCGCTATTTCATAGAATGGAGCTCATATTTACGTATTTCAGGCCAATAGCGACCTTGGGGGTCCGTTAGCCACCCAAATGTGAGATAATCCTGCATTTAAGGTCCGCTGAGACCGATAACAACTCTGCACTAGCGAAGAGCGGCTACTCATCCGAAGTATAAGCTCCCCTTGGTGATGATTAATTATCGGTACGCCGCTCGATCGCCTCGGACATCGTTTTATCCGTTAGATGAGCGTAGATCTCAGTTGTTTCGGTGGATGCGTGCCCGAGCTGTTCCTTCGTTTTATAAATATCATTTTGCAGATAATAATCTGTTGCAAAAGAATGACGCAGCTTATGAACCGTAAGATACGGTTTACCAAAGCGTTTAGCGTACTTAATAATCATTTCTTGAATCGCACGTTTGGTCATACGTTTGCCTTCTTGACGCCCGTTAGGGAGAGAGATAAACAAGGCTTTTTCTCTCTTGGGTGTTTTGTAGCGAGATTGGCGCAGACTAAGATAAAGAGCTAGATCATCTTTAGCTTGCTCTCGAAAATAGACAGGTGTCTTGAACGTTTCGTCATTATTCCCTTTGCGGGTGACATATAGCAGCTTGTTGTTAACATCCAAATCGTCTACGTTTAGATTGACTACCTCAGACACACGCAGGCCAGAGTTCAGAATTAAGCTGGCAATACAGGCGTCGCGCTCATGATTTAATTGAAACGAATAATAAGCCTGTTTGTTACCTTCCACATCCCGTCCATAACCTTCATAAATGTACCCCACAAACTCCAGTAATTCCTCATCTTCCAAAATCTTACCCTTTAACTTAGCGGCAGTATCCTTTGGCTTATGTGTTCGTTTGACCTCAACCTTAGCCATAATGTTGCGTTTAAGCAATGGATAAAAGTTCTCATCCTCGGCGATTTGACTTAAATAATGAAATAAGGAGCGTAATGCAGATAACTTACGGGATACAGTAACTCGAGTGTTCGTTCCCTCGGCGCGAGTAGTTAGATGCAACCGATATCCGACAATACTGTCCATATGTAGGGTTTCCAATTCTAGAAGTGTGATCTCGGTATTTGAGCCGGCTTGAGATAAGCCCTCTGCACGCAACCAGCCGAAAAAAGATTCATAATCCCGGATATACTCCAGCAGTGTGGAAGGGGAGAGATCAGGGCGTTTATAATCAATAAACTGCTGAACGAACCAGGGCATGAGGGGTAGCTTTTGATCAAGTTTTTTACGGTCATCGTTCTTTTGAACGCTCATGTGATTCACCTTTTTCCATAGATTGCATAAAATCTCTTCCTTCTATCTTAACATGTTTTGTCCCAGATTGGACTTCGAATGAAGGGGAAACTAGGTCCGAGCCTTGCTCCTGATGCCGCTAAGCTTTATGATGTGAAGTAAACATAAATGTCAGAGGTGCACATAATGAAACTTGAAATTGAGCTGGTTCCCAAAGAACATAAGCATACTATAAGCAGATTAATGCAGTTCTACCTATATGATTTCACCCGTTATTTAGAATTTGATGTCAATCAAGACGGGGTATTTCCGGCCTATCCAGGACTAGAAGCTTATTGGAGTAGCGGAAATAATAAATTCGCATATTTGTTTAAGGTGGACGGGCATATTGCTGGTTTTGCTTTGGTGGACAGGTTATTGCGTAATCCTGAAGGCCAGTTTTATATGACTGAGTTTTTTGTGATGCAAAAATACCGCCGAAGTGGTGTAGGTACATGGGCTGCGCATAAGCTCTTTGATATGTACTCTGGGGAATGGAAGGTTTCACAAGTCCGTGCGAATATACCTGCTCGTGATTTCTGGCATAAAGTGATCGGGGACTATACCCATGGAGAGTTTCAAGAGCGCTTTAATCCACAGCAAGGCAACCCCAGCCAATACTTCAACACATTAACTATTAATAGGATTAAGAAATAAAAACCGTTATATTGCTGGTTTCTTTTAGCTATGGAGCTTGCTACTAACGGCAAATGGATTGAAAAAGGGGCTAAGCGAGTGAGCGCTAGACAGTAGAGAATGACAAAGAGAGCGTCAAGACGGAAGGTCAGGAAATTGTGATTTTTTATAAAACTGGCTAGCTATTAAGAACATATACGAATTGTGATGTAGGGAGCATCTTATGCTCTCTATTGGAGTTAACATAACATTTATTATGTCAACCTATTAAACCATTCACCATAAAAAAGGTCGTTGGTTTATTTTTTGTGTTCAAAATACCCAGTCAGTGAGGGCAATATTGCATATCTTATGATGTACTCAATTACAAAGGAGGAGTCAACAATGGGCGAATTTGCAGGAGGATACGGTGGTTTCACTTCCACAGGAGCTATTCTGGTTCTGTTTATCCTGTTGGTTATCATTACTAAAACCCTCTGTCTGTAGTCCTTTAACTTCACAAATTAAAGGTTCCGTCAGTCTATATAGACTGGCGGATTTTTTATGTCCAGATATGTAGATTGGAGGAGGGGAATACATGTGACTAAGGATATTGACATAATACTAATCCAAAACATATATTAAACAGTGTTCAAAGATTAAACGGTGTTCAACACATGAGGAGACAAATTTATGACTAAAGAACAACGAAAAGTACGTGAGCGTGAAGAAATGAGAAATCTAATCCTGCAAAATGCAGCTTTATTGATTGCCGAAGAGGGAATAGAGAAGCTGTCTATCCGAAAAATCGCTGAGAAAATCGAATATTCACCGGGAATTATTTATCATTATTTTAAAGGCAAAGAAGAGATTATCGAGAACTATTTGCAACAAAAATATACGGATATGCTTTCTGAGCTTCAGTCTGTGCAACAAGAGGTACAGCAGGAATTACCTCCAGATACACTTTTAAAACGATCATTGGAGAAGTTCATCAGGATGTCTCTTTCTATGGGTGTAGAATACCGGAATGTCATGCTAAACGATGCACCGGCTGTTCTTAGTTACACGGCTGTTCTATTTAGAGGAGCTGCACAGGAACGTAAAGCGATTGGGATGCTCTGCCAGGGCCTGCTCAGATTTGAAGCACAAAAAAACCGTGAAGAAGCTTTCGTAGAACTCACAGCTCAGGTGATATGGAGTGCAGCGTTCGGTTTAATTATGCGGTTGCTTGTCGAAAAGGATCTGCCTGATGATCAGGTCGAAGCTCTGATTTCATGTCATTTGGATTCAATGGTTGCTATTGCCTCCAGGTGAAATCTAAATATTTTCATGGAGGAGGGGGAGGGTGTTATAAAACATATAAGGAAAGTCGTAGTGCTGTCGGTGTTGATTTCGGTTATTGCAGTGTTTGCAACAGCGGTTGGGTTGTTTTCAGATGGGATAAGTGATGGAACAAAATATACTTTCACGTCAATATGGGGCGAGGATGTAAAGCTTCAGGGGTCAGGAGTGTACAGCCATGATTCTGTCTCTGCGGCGGCACAAGCTAAAGCACAGGATGGAGTTACATTATTTCTTGCCATACCTTTACTGCTCAGTTCGCTCATCATGACAATTAAAGGCTCGATAAAGGGGAGGATGCTCCTTACGGGCACTTTGGGGTACTTTTTATATACTTACGTATCCTACAGCTTTCTGACAATGTACAATTCATTGTTTTTAGTTTATGTGCTGTTGTTTTCTTTAAGTTTTTTCGCATTCATCCTAGCCTTATTTTCCTTCGACAAAGAATCCATACATACTTACTTTAAAAACAGTTTACCTTCTAAAGGAATCGGCTTTTCCCTAATGGTTATTGCTTTTATGATTTTATTGCTCTGGCTAGGGAAAATACTGAATTCACTACTGGGGGGAACACCGCCACAAGGGCTAGAGCACTATAGTACATTGGTAATTCAAGTTTTGGATCTTGCGATCTTAGTCCCATTAGCAATTGTAACGGGGATTATGGTCATTCGTAGACAACCTTTTGGGTACCTACTGGCAACTGTCGTTGTTTTTAAAGGAGTTACATTACTGCTAGCAATTACGGCAATGCTGGTGGCAATGATCTATAGCGGTGTGGCTGTGTCTATAGCCGAATGTGTAATTTTTCCGACGATGACTGTAGCTATTGCTGCTTGTATGGTTATTTTGTTAAAGCATGTACGTGAACCCTTAAGATAATATGTGACCAGCGAGCGGCAGGGAGTGATTAGAATGAAGACAATAATTATGTATACCTCGAAATATGGGTGTGCGGAGAAAGCGGCTTATTTATTAAAATCTCAACTGGGCGAAGAAACCGAAGTAGTTAACCTGATGCATGCTAAAGAGCCGACACTGGAACGATATGATACGGTCATCTTGGGAGGATCTATTTATTATGGAAAAATCCAAAAACAAATGACTGATTTTACAACAAAACATCAAAATGAACTAGGGAAAAAACGAGTAGGATTGTTTGTTTGTGCAGGAGCAACAGGTGAACAGGCCTCACAAGAATTGAAATCTGCGTTTCCAGAAGTGTTATATGACCAATCGGTGACGAAAGAAGTTTTTGGAGATGAGATCTATGAAGAGAAGCTAACTTTGCTAGACCGGTTTGTACTGCGGATGGTAAAAGGAAAAAATAAGAACGTAAATGGGTTGTCAAAAGAGACGATAAAGCGTTTTGCTCTTGCTATGAAAAGGTTGTGAAAGTGAGTGGACGAGCGAGCTTATGAACGCACTTCAGATTATAGTTAACATAAATATGATTATGTTAACTATGATTTTGACAACCAAAAAAAGTAGTCCTTCTTGTGAGAAGAGAGTAACTTCCTCGTATTGAGTCTCTGTTCATCGAAACATGAAAAACCCTACAGAATCGTGCAGATAAAGTCGGGAAGATAAAAACCATCTCTGATAACCTTATAATTAACGAGGGGAGGCAACGTCATGGATACGCTGGTACAACTGAACAAAGCAATAAACTATATTGAGGAGAACCTAACAAATCCCATTGATTATCAGGAGGTTGTGAAAATAGCCTGCTGTTCGGAATATCATTTTACTCGCATGTTCTCATTCCTAGCAGGCATTACTCTGTCGGAATACATCCGGCGTCGACGTCTAACTTTGGCAGCACTCGAGCTTTCACAAAGTAATATCAAAATTATCGATACCGCTCTGAAGTATGGTTATAATTCGCCGGATTCCTTTTCTAGGGCTTTCCATAGCCTGCATGGGGTTAGTCCTTCAGAAGCTCGGGTCCATGGACATTCCCTTAAGGCGTTCCCTCGGATGTCGTTTCAGCTGACTATCAAAGGAGGAAATGAAATGAATTACCGGATTGAAAACAAAGAGTCTTTCCGCATCGTGGGCATAAAAAAACGGGTTCCAATCATTTTCCAAGGGGTCAATCCGGAGATTGCGTCTATGTATGAAGGGTTGACGCCGGAAATGATTGATGAGATGAAGAGATTTTCTGATGTTGAGCCCTCAGGGTTTATAAGCGCCTCTACAAATTTTTCTGAAGGACGTATGGAGGAAAAAGGAGAGTTCGATCATTATATTGGCGTTGCCACTACAAAAGACTCATGGAATGGCTTGGAACAGCTGGAAGTGGCGGCCTCTATGTGGGCTGTATTCACAGTCGTCGGCTCTTTTCCGAGTGCGCTACAAGAGATCTGGGGGCGAATATATTCGGAATGGGCTCCGTCATCGGGATATGAGCTAATTAAAGGGCCTGAAATTCTATGGAATGAGCACAAAGATATCACATCGCCAAATTTTAAAAGTGAAATATGGGTGCCTATCACTAAGAAATAAAAGAGTTTGGTTGGACTATTGAAACTGAGCGCTGAATATCCTTTCACAACGAAGCTGCCGCGAAAAATCATTCCGGCAGCTTCGTCAAGCTATAGGCAGGATATTTCGAAAATGTTGTAGAAGTACAATTGGTGAATTGAATGATTTTTAGAATGTAGTAGATTTCAATTTTTATGACTCAGACGAAGATTGAATCAATGAATCCTTCTATTTTAAAGGAGTCCCTTATGACGAACGAGAAGCTTTTGGACTTACTAGGCAGGTACGATATCCAACAGCCTGAGATTATTTTCTTAAGGCATAACGAGAACAGAACCTATCGTGTTAATGACAGAACGGGAAAATCATATTTACTCCGCATTCATGACCCTTTTATAGAGGACATGAAAGGTCTGCAACATACATACAGCGGCATTCTTGGAGAATTGCAAATGCTTGAGAAGCTGGGAAGCTGGAGCACCAACGAAATACAGGCTCCCGTAAGAAACAATGAGGGTGAACTTATTACGATCATTGAATACGAAGGTGAACTGCTAAACTGCTCCGTCCTCACCTGGTTGGATGGAAGAGACATGAATATGAATGATGTTAACAATCTTGAACTGGTAAAAGAACTGGGATCTCAAATAGCAGAACTGCATACTTTTTTTCGGCAGTACGAACATTCAGGTATGGAGATTCGCCCGAGTCAAGGCAAAGCTTATAATGAACGGATGATCCGTGTGATTCATTCGGGTGTGAAAAAGAATTTATTTACGCCTCCTGATGCTAATGTCATTGAACAAACGCTGCAATTGATCAACTCCCGGTTAGATGACCATGGCGGGGAGGCTGGCCCGGACCTTATTCATGGGGATTTGTGTATGGGTAATATCATCATCACAACCGAAGGAAAGGTGCGTTTTATCGATTTTGGCTTTTTCGGAAAAGGTTATGCTTTACTTGATGTAGCCATGGGAGCTATGATGCTGCCTTCCGATCGAAGAGATACTTTCCTAAAGGGTTATTACAGAGAGTGTGAAAATACAGCGAGTGATCTACTACAGTTAGAAGGTTTAATGTTGGTCGCTATTATTGGGTATTACGTCTTCCAGATAGAGAATGTACATGTTCATGATTGGATGCGTGAAAGAATGCCCAAATTATGCGCTGAGTATTGTCGCCCCTTCCTCAATGGTGAAAGTATATTTTATAAAATATGAAATGGAACGTTCAGGTTGAACTAACGAGGACTGGTATGTTTGATAAAAATTGATTATAACCGTTTATCACCAAACGTGTTATCAAAAAAATAGTAAAATAATACTGTTAAGCGCGATGGCTGTCGATTAGCATTTATTTCGATTATATTCTAACAAGGAATGAAAGGGGGAATGGTGTTGATTGAACATAGCAATCTTGAAGAATTTCAAGATCCGGTAAATTACGATCTTGAATTTGACGGTGAAATGGACAAATATCAGTTCTATCTTGAGCTTGCCAGATCGAGTCCTGGGGAAGTGTTAGAACTTGCTTGTGGTACAGGCTTAACAACGATCCCCCTCTCGAAAGCCGGTATAACAATGACCGGTGTAGATATCTCTTCAGCGATGATTGCGTATGCGCGGTTGAAGGCGAAAGGGCTGACTGTTACTTTTATGGAAGGTGATGCCCGTACCTTCGAATCGGACAAGCGATTTTCGATGATTTATTTGACTGGTAATGCTTTTCAGGCATTTTTAAGTGATCAAGATCAAAGCGATTTGCTCACGACCGTTCACAAACATTTACAACCTCATGGAATCTTTGCATTTGAGACCCGAAATCCGGAGGGAACGGATTTATCCGATCAAGAGGAGACAGAATGGGGATCATTTATTGATAAGGATGGAAATAACGTCAAGGTATCAGGCACCCAATGTTACGATGCTGGCCAGCATATCATGCATTGGGTCACGATGCGTGATTGGGGGTATAAGCGAACGACCTCCCGAATTGCTTGTCGGTTCACGGATCCGAATACGCTACATTCTTTATTAACTCGTCACGGCTTTTGCGTCGAACATCAATATGCTGACTGGGATAAAATGCCGTTTTCTCTGTCATCTTCATCTATCATTAGTGTTTGTAGGAAATGTTAGGAGAAACGTAATGCATTGCGATAGACCCCCCCCTCAGATTGAGGGGGATTTTGTTGTTTCTAAGTTTAGCATCCTTTTCGCATTAAGAATTTAATCGGTCCGCGGGCCATTCGTTTTCTGCTCAATAAATAAAAAAGAAGTCGACCCTCTCGTTGGTCGGCTTCTAATTGTTCTATTGCGCGGTCAGGATTTGTGGTCCTTCAGAGGTGATGGCGATCGTATGCTCGTATTGGGCGGCGAGCTTGCGGTCCAGCGTCCGGGCGGTCCAGCCGTCCTGATCAATTGTCATGTTGTAGGTGCCTTCAGTGATCATGGGCTCGATCGTGAATACCATGCCTTCCTTGATGCGGGGGCCTTTGCCGGGCTTGCCGACATGCATATAGGTCGGCTCCTCGTGAAGGTCACGACCGATGCCATGAGCGAGAAGGTCGCGCACGACACCGAAGTTGTTCGATTCGGCATGCCGCTGGATTGCGCTCGTCACGTCTCCGAGCCGATTGCCGGGCTGTGCCTGCGCGATGCCGAGGTCAAGGCACTCCTTCGTGACGCGCATCAGCTTCTCAGCCGTCGGTGAGATCTTCCCGACCGCATAGCTCCAGGCTGAATCGCCGAGCCAGCCGTCGAGCTCCGCTACCGTGTCGATCGTCACAATATCGCCTTCCTCAAGTGGCTTATTTGTAGGGAAGCCATGTGCAATTACGTCGTTGACGGAGGCACAGGTCGCATATTGATAGCCATTGTAACCCTTCGTGTATGGTTTGGCGCCGTGCTTCAAAATAATATCCTCGAATATGCGCTCAATCTCGTTCGTTGTGATGCCCGGTTTGATGAGCGGGGCAATTGTGCGATGGCATTCGGCCACAACCTGGCATGCCTTGCGTATGGCTTCGATTTCATACTTGCTTTTTAAGATAACCATGTTTGTATTAGGACTCCTTTGTAATAGCTTGCATCGCGAGCTGGGCAATTCGATCGATGTCCAACTCGGAAGTGTTCGCATAGTAGTGCAGACCGCAGCAGCTGACCAACACGGCAAGCATAAGGTCGACGCTGTCGTCTTCGCGCTGGATGATCGATTGGAGTGGAACATACAGTCTTTCCGTGAATCGTCTTTTGGCAGGATGCCGATCTTTCTCTGGCAAGCCTGTAAAATGTTCCGCTGCCATTTTGTAGACGAGATATGCGCGGGCATCTGACTGCCACAACCGGAGTAACGTCTTGCAATACGTTAACAACTGCCTGTCGTCAGGGGTGTCCCGGCTGATGTTCGCCCATTGAGTCAGGGTTTGCTCACATCGCTCGAAGCCGCTGCTCAGCACATCTTCTATTAGTAAATGCCGGTTGGGGTAATAATGGTATACCGTGCCATAACCGAGACCAGCCTCGCGGGCGACGTCGCGAATATCAAAGCTTCCGCCCGTACGGAAGTAGGTGCGCGCGGCGAAGTCCAGGATTTGTTCCCTGCGCTGCATGCGTATGAGCTCATTTTGTTCTTTGGTACGGGGGCACATGGGCGCGTTAACCTCCTTTTTATAGACCTGCAAATTTGTCAATGTAAAGAGTGTAACGCATGAGGCGGAGAAATGCAATTGTTTGTTGGCGTTCGATGAAAACAACAAGGACACCATCATTGCGTCGTTAAAACGAAAGATGAAGAAGCTCGAAGAAGAAAATAAAAAGTTGCGAGAACAACTTAAGTTTTCCTATGCGGATGTCTATCAAAGGATTCGAGGGAATGACTGTTAACTTATTCACTTACGGGCAGCTTAGTTTAAGATCAGACTCGGTGAATCGTATCATAAATAGGGGCAAGTTTAACCCTTGAAACCAGTGAGCTAGGATCAATTTCGTTTCGAGCTAATGTAAATAGTAGCCGTTATTTTAAAATATGCGACAAGAATTGCATTTAAGGAAACAATATTGTATGATTTTGGTGTGTTAAAAATTGGAAAATTTAATCGTCATTGTGTGGACAGTACGTAAACTACTTCAGCAGTTAATTATGGCGTAACCAAAGTTTCTTATACTCATTAACTAAGGAGAAGCAGCCTTGCGTAAGAAGAAATATGTTAGCATTGCCTCAATTACATTGGTTGTGATTATGGTCGTTCTATTCTTCAGTATGAAAAATGTTCTTTTCGACGGCTCTTCTAACAAATCAGAGGAACAGGCCGCCACAACAACCAGTGAGATGATTAACGAGACAGAGAAACCAGCCGCTACAATAACGAATAAGGTAACCAATGAAAAGAAGAGCGTAACCGCGATGGAGGCACTGCGCCTTGGGTACTCAGAGGCGAAGAAGCTGACGGAAGAAGAGCCATTACTTATTAACATAACAAGCACGGATGACACTTCTGTTTCCCAGGAACGAACCGATGGTTCGGATGGAACAAGAGATGCTTGGAATCTCGAATTTGGCAGCAAGAAAGGGAATGTTTTTATTTATATCAAGATCGATAATGGAATGGCCATTAAGACTGATGTGAAAAGGCACGATAAGAATTTACTTGTAAAAGGACAGTATGCGATATCTGATATTCAAATCGATTCTTCCGATGCAGTTAAACAAGCTGTTGAGAGACTGGGGATGAAACCAGGAAATCCTGCTATAGCTGATGACTGGATCAAGGGGTATCATTTTACTATCAGCGGGTATAATACTGATCCTAACTCCTCCAAAACACGTCTGCTGCTAAGAGTTATGGGCATCTCGCCGAATTCTCCTAATCGTGAGAATGACAGTTTGAGAATGAGCGCTTTCTTTGATGTCAAAACAGGCGAATTGATGAGCGCTACCGAGATGACAGGCTTCGACAAGGATGGGAATACCATGTGGAAGGATATTGAGCTTAAATACTGATGAAGGCATAAATATATGAAGAAGGAAGATATTTTCATAAAAATACAACATATTACCAAATAAAGAGTTATTATTGATGGAACTTACCGTGCGTTACTGCTCATGAGCAGACGCATGGTAAGTTTGTTTTTGTGTAAAGGCGTTATTAACTGTCTACTTGGTAAAGGCTATACGCATCACTCAAGTTTATTGAAACTGGAAATATCCATTCTTCCAGGTGATGTATATGCTGTGTATATTCTTTAGTCCCCTGAACGGCGGTTAGGGCAATTGGAACCTAGCGGATCAAAGAAAGAGCATTCTGCAAAGGATGGCCCAAAAACTTACCGTTACAAACAGCGCGGTGAACTGTATCACAAGTTGTGGTAAAGTAGATTGTTGGGTTGAGCTAAGAGCAGCAATGTTAAAAATTGCAGATTGTTGTTTATAGATTGCTAAGTGAGGATTGAAAGGCTGAAAGATTGATGAATAAAGGGATGCAGGCGATTCGCAAAGTAAATAATTTAGTGCGATCCTAATAAAAGATGAGGTATATGTGATGCCAAAAAACGATAATATGCTGGCAATCCTATGGATGCTGAATTCGGGTGTTAAAATGACCGCAAAACAAATATCCGAAAAGTTAGAAATAAATATAAGGACAGTCTATCGGTATATTGATGCGCTAAGTGCCAGTGGAGTGCCTATAATATCCGACACTGGTCATAATGGCGGGTATAGCTTACTGAATAATTTTATCAGAGCACCTCTGCTATTTGATATTGAAGAAAAAAAAGCACTTCTTCATGCTGCTCTTTTTGCAGAAGAAGCCGGATACCCTTTGAGTGAGGCTTTAGGTAATGCGACATCCAAATTGAAAATGTATTCGAATCAGGAACAGGAAAGTGTTCTCAGCCATCATTTAGCCGGATTTGAAGTTATAAACCGTAGGGGAGACCCTTCTATTCAGCCAGTATTGGCGGAATTGGAGCAAGCTGTAGCAAACGAATTCTCTGTAGAAATTGATTATCACACACGCCGTGATGATCAACCCAAGACTAGGGTGATAGATCCCTATGGAATGGTGTACTGGAACAATAAATGGTATATTGTTGCATTTTGCCACCTGAGAAATGAGATCCGCAGCTTTCGGGTAGAACGGATTTTACAAATCAAGCGGACTCAAAACATATTTAAACGTTCCGAAGATTTTTTGGCTCGGGAATTTTTTTTGCGAAATCTATTACCTGATTTAGTCGGCAAGGACGGGTTAATTGCTTTAATTATCGAAGGTAGGTCAGAGGCGTTGGATGACTTATGCCTGCATTGGTTTTTGGGGCATCATCTGAAAGAACGTACATCAAATCAAGCAATCTTTTTACTTGAGGAAAAATCAATTCATACCTATGTTCCTAATTTTCTCTTATCCTACGGGAAATCCATTCAAGTAATCGAACCACAGAGTTTGAAGGAAAAACTTGTTGGTGTTGTGTCGGAGTTAATGGAATATTATCAACTTTAAAAACTTTACTGACAGCGGATGTCAGTGAAGTCATTTTATAATGATGATAATCATTGATTACCGAAGGTTGGTATCACTTGATGAATTGTAAAATAGGGAGAACTTACAAATGAATAATACGGTATATCTTTATGTGTTTGACACAATGGCAGACTGGGAAATAGGTTACTTAACTGCCGAACTGAACTCGGGAAGATATTATAAAAAGGGGCTGGCCCCATCAAAAATAGTTACCGTGGGAATTGATAAGACTCCAGTAACTACAATGGGCGGATTGAAAATATTGCCTGACATCAAATTGGATGATTGCAGTATTGAAAGATCCGATCTATTGATTTTACCCGGTGGAGAAACATGGACAGAAACCATTCACCAGCCCCTCTTAAAAATCGCTGAAAGGTGTTTAAGGGAAGGTATATGGGTTGCAGCGATTTGTGGTGCTACAATGGGACTTGCCCAGACAGGATTGCTGAATTCACGTGGGCATACAAGCAATGATCTGGAATACCTTAAAATGATCTGTCCCACTTATACAGGAGAAAAGTATTACAAAATGGAGTCTGCTGTAACTGATGGAAAACTGATCACCGCATCTGGTATAGCTCCGTTGGAATTTTCTGCACACATCTTGAAAGCTTTGGATGTGTTTTCTCCAAAAACATTAGACGCTTGGTATAGCCTTTATAAGACTAGTGATTCTAAATATTACTATGAGTTGATGAATTCAATACAATAAAAGATATGGGAATGTCAGGTAAATATACAAGAATGGAACACCCAACGACTTTACATCTATTACCCCATATATAACAGTGTGTTATATATGGGTAAGGACAAGATGCCGTATGAGTAACAATGCGATTTAAAATATTCGTTCCACAGAAATCCTAACGGAGTTCGCTAGTTAAGCATAAAGGGTTCCACATATTAGTCATGACTAATATGTGGAACCCTTTATTATATCTGACTTTCCTAAATCTAGATCTTGATAAATTGAAAAAATAAAGTTGTAGACTGCTCGCTGGCGTTAAGTTGTCTAAGAATACATTTGGATAAAGTAGGAGATATTACTGGAAACTTCTCCAGATGGGCGGTTATTATGAAAAAAATACTGATATCATTTTTGGCGATACTTATTTTTTCCACTGTTACAGTAGAGGCTGCGCCTGAATACGCAAAATGGGGCAAAATTGCAGTAGAGGAAACACAAAAACGATACAATGCAGTCATAATTGATTATAAGCACATTGGTCGTACTGAACTAACACCTAAAAAGTCTGAAGAGAAATTCAAACTATGGATTAGAAGCAAAGCAGGTAACGAGTTTGGAGTTTTTGTATCGATCCAATTTGACCCGCTAACTGATACAATCCAATCGATTCAGTTTTCTGAAACTAATCGTTAGATTTAATAAATCTCGCGATTACGCTAATGGGGCACGATAGCACAATGACAACAGGCTGCCGAGATCATAGGCAGCCTGTTCAGTTAACGGGCAGAATAACGTGATGTAGGTTTGTACTTTAAATGGGAAAAGTAAATAGAGGTGGAGTAAAGATAGGACTTTATTTCCCAGTCCGAGACTGCCGCTGGTTTTATAAGGAGCCATTCTAATTTTGAGAATTTCCATCGTATGACTAGTTTATCCTCTAATTGAAAGACCTTAATCCCAAGGATGAAATCCCTCCAAAATGCTGTGAAATAACAGCTTTTTATGAACAAGAACTAACCATAGCGTTCCAAAAAGGACTAAATTTACTACTTTATTCTACAATTTCAACATATGAAAAATTCACAATAGAAAACTCAAAACCTATTCCTCTCCCTAGCTACTAACCAGTAATTCTACAAATTCTACGCCCATACAAACAAAAACCATGAAAAAGGATATCTACACCAACCCTTATGTTTAAACAAGCTTTTTTTCTATTTTTATTGCTAATTCCATAGCTTGTAAGGCATAGTCTAACTCGATTATTGATGTAGAACCCTCCTCTAAGCACTGGAGAGCATGCGTAATACTCTTTTCAAAAGGATTAGCTTGTTCTAACAAAAGTTGCTGTTTACCTGCAGAGGTATATTCAATTAATGATCCTTCAACCGTGCCGTTCATGTCGTCACTTTCTTGATAGACTAGCTTTCCTTGTTCAAAATAAGCCTCATACCCTACGGAAAAAGGATAACCAGCTGGCATTTGTGAGGATACAACGATCTCTGCGGAGACATTCGTTTTCTGAAAATGGGTACGCACTAAAGCTTGTTCACTTCGTCCACCATCGGTTCCCCACACTGAGTATTCTTCTAACGATCCAAGCAGCCACGTTACAAAATCAAGTTCGTGAATCATCAGATTTGTGGAGATAGAATGAAGTCCGAGATCCCCCCAGAGAGGAGACGTTTCTCTTTTTAAGGTGAAGGCTAAAAGCTTTCCATATTTCTCTTTAGAAGTGGTTTCGTATAAATATTTGTACGCAGGATCAAATTTAATAAATTGGTTCACGAGGATTCGTCTACCATACCGTTGTACTGCTTCCTTCATCGCAAGGGCATCTTCAGTGTTAAAGCATAAGGGGGTCTCACAGAATACATGTTTTCCATGCTTAAGCGCCTCAACGGCATACTGTCTATGTAAAGTCACGGGCAGACAGATATCGATCACATCAATCGTGGTATCAAGCATGATATCCTCTATATTTGTGGTAATCTCAACGCCTAACGTTTGTTTTAAATTTTGCAGCTTAGCTTCATTTCTACCATAAAGAACTACTTTGTCTACACGCTCATTTTTCGTCAATAATTCTGCATGATAAGCTCCGAACCCTGTTCCTAATACGGCAATTTTCATATGTTTCAGCTCCCTTTATGTAATGAACTAATCATAACCTGTTATTGTTGACAACATCATGGCAAGAATTTTGAAGTATACTAGATAAAAAAGAAAAGCTCGGAGGTTCTCATGCGCTTACATCGTTTGATCGCTATTTTATTATTAGTGGAGTCGAGAGGGAAAATGAAGGCCAATGAACTAGCTCAAGCCTTGGAAACTTCTGTACGTTCTATCTATAGAGATATAGATGTACTAGCTGAAGCTGGTATTCCTTTGTTGTCTATGTCGGGGCCCAATGGTGGTATCTCTTTAATGGAGGGATACACAGTTAACCTGAAGCAGTTACATGGTGAAGATGTAATCAATCTATATTTAACAGGTATGGGCATCTATTCTGGGGGACATTCTGAATCGGGTCTTAAGCTGAAAACGACGCTGTTGAAATTACAAAAAACATTGCCCGCATCCTACCAACCTGACATTCAGAAAGCGCAAAAACGCTTTTATTTCGATGACACACCTTGGTGGACAGAACGAATAGAAATTCCCTGTCTTGAATCTATTCGGACAGCCGTTTGGCGATCTCATAAACTACAGATTGCGTACCAAAAGGTTAGCGGAGAAATATCATACAGGAAATTACAGCCCTATGGTCTTGTGGTGAAAAAAGAGGAATGGTATCTTATAGCCTACTGTGAAGAAGCTAAGCACATCCGCACATTTAAATGTGAGCGAATTGCCTCTACGCAGCTTGTGGAAGAAGAGTACTCTATACCTATGGATTTTTCATTAGAAGAGCACTGGAAGCAGCAGGGACAGGTTTTTAAGCAAGTTTGTAAAGAGGAAGAGGTCTATCCTGTTGTGATTAGAGCCGATAAGAGAACAATGTCTTCTTTATCTCAGCTAGAGGTCATGGAAATGAGAGAAGAAGGGGATGCATTCATTTTAAAGGTGAATATGTTTGGTTATGAAAGTGCATGTGCTAATATCTGGAGCATAATAGGACATTCCGAAATCATTGAGCCATTAGAGCTAAGGCAATATGTGAAAGGCCAGTTGAGTTTTCTGCAGGGAATATATGATTAACCGTTTTTTCTATGTAAAAGAGACCGTAGCTATTGCATATTCTGCAAAGATACGGTCCCGATTTTCTGATAAATGAATTAATTCATATAGTTAGTTAACATAATAATGATTATGTTAACTAATATGAGTATGATCCAGTAAATGACGTATTTAATTGGATAAGTTATCCTTTTATTGCTCTAGTTTCAACACCAAGTGTTAATTTCTCTCTGGCAACAAGTCTTTTGTGCGCTACGAGAAGAAAAGGAAGACCAAAAGCTGTTGTTAAAGCCAACGGTACGAAGATCGCAAGGCCATTCTGAGCGCCATAATGGTCTAACAACACCCCCCCGAAGATAGGTGCCATAACACTCCCTAAATTATTAAAGCCAATCGTACCAAAGTACGTCCCTTTCATTTCAGGTTTGGCAATCCGATCGATCAACATATCCATCATCGTAAAGAGTAAGACTTCCCCTATAGTGAACAGAACTACACTGATCATTAATAGAGCCACACCACCTGCAAGCCCCACTAAGAGAAGACTAAGTGCAACGCAGATATTCCCAAGGATTAAAGGGACAATCGGCGGGAATTTACTTGCCGTTCGTACAATGGGATACTGCACTACTAACACGGTTATAGCATTCAGTGACAACATATAGGAGAACAATTGCCCACCATTGGTGAAATGCGTATTCATCGCTAAATATTGAGCCATTGTTGAGCCGAAGTGACCGTATCCTAACACACAAAAGATGGTACCCAGAAGTACAGGTAGAAACACACGGTCTTTACCGGTGATTGTCAAAGCTTCGAGTAAACGTGGTGCTTGAGCTTGTGTACGGTCGGGCATGCTTGAACGATGTGCCTTAAATTGCATGAATAATACAATTCCATATGCAACATAAACGATTCCTGCGATTAGAAAAGGAAAAGTTGATTCCGCAGAGCCGAGCTGTAGCCCAATGATCGGACCAAATACTACACCAAGATTAATTGCTGCATATCTAAGATTAAAGACAAGCAGCTTGCTCTCGGGAGGTGTAATATCAGATAAAAGTGCCCGTGAAGTAGGCTCGAATACAGATCGACATAAGCCGTTCAAGGTGTTCACCAGGAAAAATACCCATAGATGTTGAGCCACTGAGAATCCGAAGAAGACGGCTGCCCAGCCAAATACCGAGATTAACATGACGATTTTGCGGCCAACAATATCAGAAATATAACCGCCATAAAAACTGGCCAATACGCCTGCCAGCGAGCTAACCGCGACCGTAATCCCTGTTTGTGTCGGGGAAGCTCCGAGAACTTGGGTTAGATAGATGGATAAGAACGGGATGCTCATCGAGGTCACCAGACGTCCGAACATGGTGCCGATGATAATTGTCCAGGCTAGTGGGTGAATGTGCCTTAGATGCTGATTCATAATGATTACGATCTCCTAGTCTTATTGCTCTAATATTGTTGCTGCATATTCCTTGTTGATTTATGTATAATTATAATGATAAAAGGGGGAAGGAAAAGTGTAAGGATTACATTAACCATTTCACCTTTAAAGGAGTGAACCATTTGGACCAGATAAGTAATCATTTTTTATGTTTAGCAGCAGGCGTTACTAGTTCGTTCAAACTGAATGAACCTGTTCCTGTGACGATAGATTTATTGGCTTCGATCCTGATTTGCACTCCACGTAATGTTAAATTCGTGCTGCGGAAACTGGAAGAGCAGGAATATATTCAATGGCAGCCGGGGAGAGGCAGGGGGCATATCTCTCAACTTACTTTTTTAAAAAGTATTGATGAGGTATTCGAGGATAGCTTTCAGGAGTTAGTCAGTAAAGGAAAGATAAAAGAAGCTATCGAATTGATGAGCAGCGATCAGGTGACCGGACCCTTAAAGGAACGATTGTTAACGATGTTAAATAAACAGATGGGTTTCCGTAGTGAAGCAGAGTCAACCTCAGGGCTGGACGTCCTGCGGATTACCCGTAACCGGCATATGGAAGTACTGGACCCTGCTTATGTATACACCGCTTTTGAATCCTATTTGCTGGGTCAGATCTATAGCACACTAGTTACTTATGACGCAACGACCGATACCTTTCTTCCTGGTTTGGCCCATATGTGGGAAGCTAATGAGGGCCATACAAGTTACATTTTTTACCTCCGTAAGGGGGTGCGCTTTCATCACGGAAGAATCATGACCTCGAGAGATGTAAAAGAGACGCTACAACGGCTTATCGACTTGAACAGCCCTGCGGTTAGCCTTTATAAGGATATCGAACGAGTAGAGGTTGAAGGAGATCATCGAATCCGGTTTGTGTTGTCACGTCCAAATCTCTTTTTTCTGCATCTGTTCAGTTGTATTCACATGTCCATTCTTCCTTACGATATAGATATCACTAGTGAAGTAAGCGGTACAGGTCCCTACCGTTTATTGGATCTGAATGAGGATGTTTTGGTGCTCGCAGCTTTTGATTTTTATTTCGGAATTCGGCCGCTCCTGGATCGTGTTGAGATTTGGTATTTGCCAAAAGAGGCTTCTAATGAACGCCAATACCAGCTGCCAGATCCTGAACATGGAGAGCTTTTACCTGATATCATCAGCAATCACAGTATAGATTACCCAGCCTTAGGCTGCAGATATATTCTGTTTAATTTTCATAGAGAGGGAATTCATCAGCAGCTATGGTTTCGCCAAGTGATCCGTATCCTTTACAGTCGAACGGCTTTAATAAAAGAATTGGGTGGCAATCGTATCACTCCAGCAGATAGCTTTTTGCCATGGGAGAGCAGTAAGAGAGAGCTTCTAGATCCAACTTTGGAACATGCCCGAGCGCTTTTAGCGGAAAATGGGTATCAGGGAGAAGTCATTACTTTAGCAACTAAGGATAAAAAAGAAGAACGAGAAGAAGCGTTATGGCTCCAAACACGCGCTGCCTCCGTAGGTTTGCAAATTGAGTTATATTTTTTCAATGAATTTAAGGCAGATCATATACAGACAACAGCAGAGATCCAGCTTGCTGAAGAGGTTTTAGAAGATGATTGGCAATGGGGAATGATTAACTACTTTAATAATAAATCTAATTATTTATTTTCTTTGCTTAGAGAGGACCAGATTTCATTGTTTTCGAAGGTATTAGGTCCTTTCGCAGAGTCTCCAAAGGATGAACGGGTGAAACTGCTGAATCAAGCGGAGGGAATTCTACGAGACAATTATTGGGTGCTGCATGGCTGTCATATGAATAAAAAAGCTCAGCTAAATCAAAGCCTGTTTGGTCTGCACACCGGTTCCTTCGGGTTTCTGGACATCTCTAAGTTATGGATTAAAACTAGGCTTTAAGGTTTTCTTTTGTTATACTTTCCAGGGAGGCTGTATCGATAGAATCGAATGGCGCTCTAGATGGATCAGATTTAAGAATAGTAATTTATTTGTAGCCATGGAGGTGAACTCGTTGGATTTTGCTCAGATCCGTATGGACCGAGACAAAAGAACGGTCGATACTTGACTCTTTTTTTGCCATTCGGACCTGTTTAGCGGATAAGCTAAGCGGTCTTTTTATTTGTTAAAAATTAGGTGAAAAAAGGGGAGACTTACATGCGATTTCTATTCGTGGGTGCAGGAGCTATTGGTGGTTATTTTGGAGGGCGTCTGGTTCAAAAAGGGGAAGATGTAACTTTTCTAGTCCGTTCTACTAAACAAAAGCAGTTAGAAGATGAGGGTCTGGCAATAAAAAGTGTGCATGGTGACTTTCAGACTCCCGTTCGGACGATTACATATGGGGAGAAGGCAGCGCCTTTTGACTGTATTATTATTGCAGTGAAGGCCTATCATTTGCCTCAGGTGATGATGGATCTTACCCCTTTCGTCGGTGAACAGACTATGATTCTCCCGCTCCTTAATGGGTATAAACATTTTAGTATTTTGCAGCAGCATTTTGGAGCAGAAAAGGTATTGGGTGGTCTTTGTTATATCGAGACAACGTTAGGTTCTAATGGAGCTATCATACAAAGTAGTTCTTTTCATAGTATTGTGTTTGGTGAATGGGCGGGTGGGGAGTCAGAACGAACGCAGAAACTTCTCAGTCATTTGGATAAAGCAGGATTCACTGTGATACTAAGCTCTGATATTCAGCGCGAAGTGTGGCAGAAATATATATTCGTAGCTAGTTTAAGCGGGATTACAACTTTAATGGATAGCTCGGTTGGACCCATTTTAGCCTCATCTACAGCGCGTACTATTTATGAGCAGCTTCTGAATGAGATCGTGAGTATAGCGCAAAGTGCAGGTATGCCTGTTGGAGCAGATATGGTATCGGTCACGATGCAAAAGATGGATTCGGTGCTACCCGAATTTACTTCCTCTATGCATAGGGATATGCTAAAACATCTGCCAGTGGAAGCTGAACATCTGCATGGTGCACTTTTGGCGATGGCTGTACCTGGTCAAGTTATGTATCCCATTCTCGAAACCTTATATGCCCGTTTGAAAGTATACGAAAGCGTTAATGATATGAGATGATCTGTATAAAATAACTTTAAGGAGCTGGACGATTATGAAGCAACTGAATCAAAAGATAATGACATTTCTAATGTTCGAAGGAAAGGCTGAAGAAGCTATGAATTTCTATACTTCTTTATTTGATCACTCCGAAATCATCAGTATTAAACGTTATGGAGCAAATGAAGCAGGCCCTGAAGGGAGTGTCATGCAGGCTTCTTTTTCATTACATGGACAAGTCTTTATGTGTATAGATAGCTACGTGAAGCATGGATTCACCTTTACTCCAGCGGTATCCTTATATGTGAATTGTGAAAGTGAAGCCGAAATTGACCGCGTCTATGCAGCATTATCCCAGGGTGGACAGGTGCTCATGCCACTAGGCGAATATCCATTCAGTTCGAAATTTGGCTGGGTAGCGGATCAATTTGGTGTGTCATGGCAATTAAATCTTTCGGGGAATGTGTAATCGATTGATGTGTTGCACGGTCAGATAATATTCTGTATCACAAGGGGCCGAGTTCGTCTGTAAATGACGAGCTCGGCCCCTTAGTGTCAGGCAGCGGAAAGGTCTGAGTAATCTTCTGATTTTAAATTACGATTGTAGCCCACGTAAGACTAATGATGAAATTCTCTCGGCGACTTCTTGTTGATTTATAGTATTATTCCCTGTTACCCATTGATAGACACCTTCATGGATCATTTGTGCGATGATCGGTACATAAAAGCTTTTCCCGTGATCTGGGTAGATATCTCCTAAAGCGTTAGATAAGTGAACCTTCAGCTCATTTATAATCTTCTCTTTCAATTGAGGGACAACCATCGCTATATAACTGCTGCGGCATTGTATGTTTGGTTGCTGATAGAAATCGAATACCGATAATACGAGTTGAGTGATGCCTTCTTGATCGAATTTAATTTCACCTTCAGTATGTTTTACAATAGCAGCGGATGCCGAATCACCCATAATATAATCCAATAATTCATATTTATCATTAAAGTGCGCATAGAACGTGGCTCGATTAACTTTAGCTCCCTTTGTTATATCGACGATTGTTATTTTCTCAAAATCCTTCAGGGAAACTAACCGTAAAAAGGAGTCAATTAAAGACTGTTTGGTCTGTGTCAGCCGAATATTGTTTACTTTAGTAGCCATTACTTCACTCCTACCCAACAATTTAGCAATTTTGTTGCTATAGCAACATTTGCAGGTTGATTGTTGATTGATACATTAAATTAGTAGCTGTATATTAGCAATTAAAGCAACAGCTGTTACTTTAATATATCATAGAAAAGGAGTTTATCAAAAATGAGAAATATTGTTATCGTGGGTGCAGGGCCTGGGTTAGGATTGTCTCTAGCTAAAAAATTCGGAGTTAATGGATTTAGGGTGGCTGTCATTTCACGCAATCCCGAGAAATTATCAATGATCATTAGTGAACTTAAGAAACTTAATATTGAAGCACAATCTTTTGTAGCGGATGTGACAGATTTAGCAGCTCTAAAACAAGTCTTTCAAGCGATAATAAAAGAGTTTGGTTCAATCGATGTACTAGAGTTCAGTCCGTATGCAGGGTGGGATAAATTCACTCATGTGCTGGAAACTACACCTCAAAGTGTGTTGGAACAAATAAACAGTTACTTGCTGCCCGCCGTTCTTTCGGTTAATGAAGTATTACCCAATATGATCCATAGAGGATCAGGAGCCATTCTTTTTACCACTGGTATTTCTGCTATGTTCCCTTTGCCTTTTGTAGGAAATGGCGGCATTGTTATGTCTGGTATACGAAATTATGCTACTGCTTTACACAATGAGTTAATAGATAAAGGAGTATTTGTCGGCCATCTTTCCATAGGGACAATGATACAAGCAGGAACAGCTGGTGATCCTGATGTTATTGCAGAGACTTGGTATAGCTTATATGAAAAGCAAGATAACTTTGAGGAAGTATTCCCTCTAGGATTGGATCCGACCCATCTTCCAAATTAAAAAACTAAATCTTATTTGATTAGCAAGTCGCCTTAATGGCGGCTTTTTATCCTATTAGAAGACATATCTCTCATCAGAGTGAAGCAGGATTGAAGGTCAGATGTGAATGGATTTAATTACATTGCTGAACAACGGTTGTGCGTTCATTAGTAATCGTGACTTTGGAATGACCTGATAAATATTCGGTATAACCGCACACGGTTTGTTCTTTAGACTGTCCGTTAGAGTTGGTATATCGAAGATATATAGCACCTTCACCATTTAAACTCAATTTTGGTTTGAATTTTTTCTTTTGTCCTGCTTTTATTGGACTTGTATACAATTTCTTTGAATCCGCACCAATTAATCCTACTTCGAAAGAGTTAATATCAACATCAGATTGATTATCTACGATGACTGAGAAGCTTTTAAACGGACTCAGAAGATTTGATATCGTCCCTACACCAAGAGCAACTCCACAAGTAATCAGAAATATCGTAATCCCTATAAAAAATCGTTTTCTCATTCTTCAGTCCCCCTATATAAGTAAGACAGGGGTTACTTAAAAAATGTTACAACAAGGAGAAGTTAGTTATAAAAATTCATTACCAAATCAAGCGTGGACATGCATGTTATTATAAATATATTCCATATTAATGATTTGAAAAGGGGTTTTGTATTGACTACTATCCGTCATTTTGAACAAGGTGACATGCCATTACTTGGTGAACTTTATAACTCAGTATCTTCAAAGGGGAATGTTGTTTTTTGGTGGGTTGGCACTGAGGAAAATTGGGAAAATGTATATTGCGCTTTCGAGGACGGTAAAATGGTGGCCAAAGGTCAAGTGAGCATCATCAATATTGTTCCGCCCGGCCGTTCCAAGGATAGCAGACATTCGATCTACCTGAACTTAAAAACAATACCAGAACGTGAAGGCGATTATGATTTATTAGAAAAAGTTTATCAGTCACTCTTATTAAGAGCACTCGAATTAAAAGAAACGTTATCAAAGGATTACAAAACTACTCTATGTGTAGGGAACGATTCGGCAGAAGTCTTGAATACTCAATTTTTCGAAAAAGTGAAGGGCTTCTCTCATTATAATAGCTTATTTAAGATGAAACACAATCTAAGTGATGGCTTGTCTGAACCCACTCTGGCTAAGAAACTTGAATTCGCAACCTGGAATATGGAGACGCCTGAAGAAGACGAGCATTATTTGGAATTAGAAGCTGAGATTTGGCCGGAAACTCCGCTAGGGAAAGAACGGTTAGCTGAATTTAAACAAAATCCGCTCTGGACATCACTTGTTGTTCGAGAAGGGGAGAAGGTTGCGGGTAGCTTAATGGTCTGGCAGGAAGAGAAGGGTGGCTACATCGAAAATGTATTTGTACTTGAGCCATGGAGAAGATCCGGAATTGCTAAGTACATGCTTTTTCAAGCATTGAGCTATTTTAGAACCCACGGACTGGAAGAGGCATGTCTGATGGTGCTTACGGAAAATGATTCTGCATTACGGCTATATGAATCTGTCGGATTCATTCTAACGAATGAGGAAAGACGCTATCGGATTGAACTATAAAAGTTTTTGAAAGTGAAGGATTACCAAGCAAAGTGCGATAGCTTTTTTGTCGAGCTTAGGTTCGAGGTTAAGGTCGCACTTTATTTGGTAACCCGTTCTGTGAATTATCTGCTAAATGCTTTCATACCTTTTGCTTCCCATCACATTTCTTACATACGTTAAGCTTTTCACCTGAAATGCCTTTCCCGAAGTACAACAGCTTAATACGTGTGCTGCCACAGATCGGACATGTTCCTCTGGCCCGGGATGGAATGCGCCAAAGTGCTTTGCCACGTTTGTTTTTAGACATGATTTGCCCCCACCTTTACTCTGGATACTCCATCTTATGACCAAGAGGAACTTAAAGTTCGAAGAGCGAAAAGAATAGAAAATCGGATGAAAAAGGGGCAAAAAACACCCTCAAAAAACAGCGTATAACTTAAATTATACGCTGTTTTGATTTTAAGACGTTTTTTTAGGGGGAATGGGGCACTTGGACGAGTAAAACAGGTGGATTTTAAAGGAATATTTTATAAATATCGGATGTCGATATCTTTGAATCTTCCCGCTGACATTTTAGGCATTCTGAATTGCAGGGAACCTTGTTTATAAGTGCCTCTGCTCTGATCTGGAATGACGGGAACTGGCAACTGAATAATCTCGCTATGATCTTTTCCTAAACCTGTTAATTTAATTTGTGTGCGATTGATTTGTGCCCATATACTTTCGGGGTGAATTCCGTTCGGAATACGAATTTTGGTAATCAGGTGATTATGAGTGTCGATATGCTCAAAACTTAAACTTGTGGTTTCGTTCATAAATGAAGAGGAGGTCGCTGCAGTTGCTTCACGGATTACTTTTTCGACATACCCGTCAATTTGGTTAGGATCCAACTTCCACTGTTCTTCAAGAGCTTTCAAGGATAACTTTTTCTTAAAAAAGGGATCTTCATTCATCCAATCTAAAGGGTTCGTCTTATTGGGACTCATAGCTCTGCGCCTCCTACGGTTTTTATCCATTGTATGGGCGTTTGACTTATTCAGTGACATCTGGGCGAATATCTACATAGAATAGCTTATCATTCCGAAAGGAGGAGTGGTTTGGTGGTTTCAATCATCGGCAATATTAAAATCAATAGCGTAGGCCCCAGCTCCACAGTCTTAGTAGGAAATACGGCATCCGTTATCCTGAGCAGCAACTCTAAAATTTATGCCGGTGCCAACTCCTTCTCCATAGGTGACTCCATAGGTACGAATATAACGAATAATGCGGCCAGCAGTACAAATACGATGGATTCAGATGTGGTGGATCAAGTATCACCTCCTTAAGGGTGGGGTTTAAATGAACATTACGGTATATCAATGCATATCGATCTATAATCTAAAAATCGGCACTATCTCTAATTCCTCGGTACTTCAGATTGGTACATCGGGACGAATCAATACTTTGTCTCATAATTATGAGACCTCTGGAGCTCCATCATCGGCTCCAACGACTCCAGTGGAAAAAATGGCTTCACCCCTTGTATCCTTACCGCCAGCGGCGGAACTATATGCACATCTGAATTAGGCTCTTTGTCCCCGCATACAATAAACCATAGGAGGGGGTTGTATGCATCCGTATTACGCTCAGCAGGTTTTTAATACACTCAGATTGCAAGCGGAGAAGATTCAACAGTTAGAGAAGCAGCTTCGCGATTTGCAAGGCGATGTAGACAGCATAAAGAACAATAAATCTGCAAGTATAGGACCTATCAATTATCATTTTGAACAATTAAAAATCGAAAAGCTGGAAGGCACTTTAAATATAGGTATTACACCGAATGAGGGAAACAATCTGGATGAAGCGATGATCAACGGTAAACCTATTGGGGAGCGGGAGGTAGGTACAACTGATTTATCGGATCAGATTCGCCCACAGATTTTGAAGTATGTGCAAGAAGAGGTTCCCTCGCAATTTTCACGTTTAGAAAAAGAGAAGAATTTAAGCATTGATGAGCAATATATCCAAATGGTGACTCAGGATCTGCTGAATCAAATGGATGGACGGATTAACGAGTATGTAAACCAACTCCCTGCCACAGAAGAAGGGCGTGGATACACTGATGAGGAATGCGCTTCTATTGTAGAGCAAATCAAACGAGATATCGTTATGGCAGTAGAGCGGCATTTGGAAATAAATATAACCGGAAGGCGGGAGACGAATGAAGATAACGGTGATCAATAGAGATATTAGTGTCAATGCAGTGAAAGTCGTTTCGATCTCAGGTTCATCAGTATTTTTAGTAGGGGATACTCAATCCATTCATTGCTCCTCGGCGTTTGACAGCGTAATAGAATATACTCAGAGCGCTCCAGATCAAGTCAAAAAAGGCAGTTAACCCATGCACACCTCACGCATACAAGATGTTTATATCAATAATCTGTCCGACAGTTCTATTTTTATTTGTGGATCTGTAGACCGGGTTCAATCTAAATTCCTGGGAAGCAAGGAGAATTATCTTTTTAACATAAGGGAGATTAATAATCACCCGAAAGATACTACACTCATAGACATCCCTATCCCTGTATGGACAAAGCAAGGGAATGAAGCGGATGAATTTGTGATATTAAAGGATTCCGCAGAATCAATGATTAATATACAATATATAAAAATTCTGTCGATTGGGTCTGGCACGACCTTCCAGATTGGAAACAGCGGGTCAGTTCATCTGGAGAGTCGAACCAGTGAGTTTAAACGAGAAGTGGCTGCAAAAGATGAGGAGTAACAACAACTATTTTAATTCTTTTGGCAGGGAAATCGCGAATATATCATGCTCCGTCTGGATGTAGAGAATACCATTCGCACTAAATAGTGTGCCGTATTGTTGTGCTCCGGTCTTTACTTTGCCAAGCGCTTTGCCTGTTTCTGCATTTATGATATAGAAGTAGCCATTCTCATAGCCAGTGTAAATCCCCTTACCGATCAATTGAACACTAAGCGCTGGACTGTCCGGTCCGTTGAAGCTTATAATGCGATTATCGTTCATTTGAACGCCAGTGATCTGTGCACCCTTTTGGAAAAAAGCCATGTTATTTACTGGTCCAGCCACCCAATTTCCGTACTCCTGATAACTTTTGGGTTCACTCGTTGTTTCTTGACCTAAGGTAAAGCGGTATAGTGGATGACCACCCCATTGGTCTAAACCTCCATCGACTGTATATAGATACGAGCCTTGAAGTGATGTGAAATAATTACCGAGTCTACTGACATCTTCGAGCGGTTTATAGTTCTTTTTGGTCTTCGCTTTTCCAGTTTTAACATCAACATGTACCAGGGTCAACTGATAGCCTTTAAGAGGCACGTTAGAGGCATCATTTGCAGCATTGGCTTGTTCGCGGAGTAATAATTCACCATCCCGGTAAGCAACAAAGCTATAAAATCCCTGAATTCTCCATAACTTCTTGCCTGTAGCCGGATCGAGACCGAAAAACTGTGTGCGTCTATTATCAACGGTACTGGATACTACCAATACCCCGTTATAAAGGCCGTCGATACTTCCTACATACATAGGGATGTCTTTATTCTCCCAGATCTTTTTACCAGTGACCGGATGATAAGCTGCAATTCCACCATGCTCGTTCCGGAAGTATATCACTCCGTTAACTAACTCCGCGAAAGCACCGATCTCGATCGGATCTTTGGCAGCCTTAACCTTCCAAAGCAATTTCCCCGTTTGAGCCTTAACTTTTACAAGATAACCCTCATAAGTGATAAAGAAAACCGAGTTATTCGTTATAATCTCAGGATTTGTTCCGTTTTTGTAGGACCATTTAACTTTGCCTGTAGTGAGATCGGCGGCCTTTAGTGTCCCGCCTGATGAATAATAGAATAATCCATTTGCAATAGGAGCCAGTTGGCTATAAATTCCTTGACCATCTGCCTTGTCGTGCCATAAGGGTTTAATTGTGGTGATAGAGTCGACGGTTGTTGAAGAGGAGGCAGGAGTTGTTACTGCTGCTTGAGCACTAGACAAATATATACCAGCTCCAGATACGAGCAAGGAGGAAGATATAACGGTCTTTAGGATAAACGGTACATATTTCACGATTTTTGCTCCTTATACATCATTTATAATATATTGACGCAGAGAATGGATATTTGTTTCTCAATTGTAAAAATACACTTGTTAACATAATAAATATTATGTTAACAATAAAAGGCGAATCAGTTTCGCACAAGAATTCTTGTGGGAACCAATTCGCCTAGTAAAGGAATATGTCAATAGTTGATTTGTTTAGAAACCTTCACGAAGCCATGTTGTCGCTAACTTGATAGCTCCTTTTTTAGCATGAGTCTCGGCTAAAGGATTCAGCATGACAAAATCATGAATGATGCCTTGGAAGCGGACAGCCGTAACATTCACGCCAGCTTCCCGCAATTTGGCGGCATAAGCTTCACCCTCATCCCGTAGCACATCTGCTTCACCAGTAATGACCAGTGCATCTGGTAAATTCCGTAGCTGTTCTAGGCTAGCCCGAAGAGGGGAGGCCGTGATTTGATTACGTTCCTCAGGGTCAGTAGTATATTGATCCCAGAACCATTTCATGCCGTCCCGCTGCAAGAAATAGCCTTTGGCGAACTCATGATAGGATTCAGTATCAAACGAGGCATCCGTTACCGGATAGAATAATAGTTGTTTCGCTATCTTCGGCCCACTCCGTTCTTTAGCCATTAGAGTAATAGCAGCGGCCATATTCCCACCAACACTGTCTCCGGCTATAGAAAGCTTGCTAGTATCTAATCCGTGCTCGCTTCCTTTTTCAGCTGTCCACTGGAGTACTGCATAGATTTCTTCAATAGCTGTAGGATATTTAGCTTCTGGAGAGAGGCTGTAATTTGGGAAAATAATTGCTGCCTCCGCTCCGACAGCTAGTTCACGGATCAGGCGATCATGGGTATGAGCATTCCCAAACACCCAGCCTGCGCCATGAATGTACAGGATAACAGGCAGCGACGCTGATGAGGAGCTTGGGGGACGAACGATTCTTATGGAAACATCACCGTTAGGTCCACCTGGCACCATTAGATCTTCAATATCAACTTCAGGTTTATATATCTCACTGGATTGTACGCTATCTACCGTTTCACGGCCTTTTTCTGGCCCAAGGTCAGGTAGAAAGGGAGGTTTCGCATTATCATCAGCAAATTTTTGAGCAGCTGGCTCAAGAATGATCTTAGTTTTGTTTGGCATGATTTATCGTCTCCTTTGACTGGTCATAGTCTAGTATACCCTCTTCATTCCATAACCATCTAAGCAGCTGCTGAAACGAATGCCAGTTTAGGAGTAGTTAGAGATTTGACGCTATTTGCACATTTATCGCCTATTGAGCACGGTTTCGGACACTAGTACAACTATTCCTTAGGGAGAGGTTCAAACGCAGTTAGAGCCTTACAACACCTTTTGTTGTTCCTCATGCATTTCAGGACCAATCTCTTCAGTGACACGCATCCTCTGTTTACGCTTATTACGGATAATCCAAACGAATACCAAAGTAATGAGTAGCGGATAGCCTATTGCCCAGCCCGTAAAAGGAAACACAGCAGCTGTTGCTAAAAAGGAAATCCAACTTATCGTCACACCTAAGCGACTTCCTTTGAGCAGACGTATTCCTGCAGCACAACCTCCGATATAAGTCAGGATAAAAGTAGCATTCGGAAACTGGATCAGAGTGGTGATGGAGAGGGACCCGCTGCCATACAGCGTCATCACCGATACAAAACAGAGCAGAAGAAAAGCTATGCCACCGATAGGGGTATGATACTGTTTGGATATTTTACCCATCCATTTCGGCGCAGAGCCTTGGCGGGATAAAGCATAAGCCACACGTGAGGCAGCTCCTGCATAGGCAATAATTGTGGCTGTACAGATGAACAGACCGGTAAGTCCGGCAATAAATCCTCCCCAGCGCCCAAGAGGCTGACTAATAATCCAGACGAGTGAAGTGCTTGATCCACCTTTGAGGTAGCTTTGTGTACCAACAGTTGCTAGTGCGGAGAGAAAATATAGAATCCCTACTATAATAGCGGCGATAGTTACTCCTTTAACGGCGGCACGCTGTGGGTCCTTGAACTCCTCAGATAGGTGTGAGACAGCCTCCCAGCCAATAAAACACCAGAATAAGATTGCAGCAGCCTGGCCAATGCTCATCCATCCATGTGGGATAAAGGGAGTGAAGTGTTCGACTTCCATACGGGGCAGTGCAGTAGCAAAGGAGAAGACCAGCACAGCAACAATCGCTATAACTACCGCTATTTGTACCTTTCCAGCCACCTGCATACCAATCCAGTTCGTAATCAGGCCAATGACCAACATAATAGCGGCAATAGTAATTCTTGCAGATTCTTCCCAACCCATAGCGGCGGTCATATAACCAGCTCCAGTCAGTGCAGCAACAGGTGCGCCAATCGGAACGGACATCAGAAAGAACCATCCTACCAGTGAGCCAGCTTTTGGACCAAAAGCAAGCGTTACAAAATGGGACACGCCTCCAGCGTTAGGGAATTTAGCAGAGAGCAGACCCATTGATAAGGCCATCGGCAAAATCAGCAACGACATAAATCCCCACGCCAGTAATGAAGCGGGACCCGCCATTTCTGCAGCTAAACCAGGAACAATTAAGACCCCAGAACCCAACACAGCCCCGATGTAAAGGGCAATAGCCTGAGGCATGCCAATGTTTTTTTGTAAAGTGTTTGAACCGGATTCCTTCATGTTTTTTTATCCTGCTTTCCTTGTCTTTTGTTCTAGAGTAGCAGATAATAGATCCATTGGAAAAACAGAATTTTTGAATAGTATCCATTCGATATTCCGATGGTTCATTTTCATTTAGGGGGAAATTCATGGAGTCACGTCATCTTTTTACCTTTTTAGTGGTAGTGGAGACGGGCAGTTTTACTAGAGCAGCACAGAAGCTTGATTATGCACAGTCCAGTATTACTGCACAAATCCAAGCACTAGAGTCTGAAATTGGCCAGCCATTGTTTGATCGGATCAGTAAAAAGATTATCCTAACCGACGCAGGGCGTCGGTTGCTCCCGTTCGCTCAAGAAATATCCAGAATGCACACTTTAGCAGAGGACGCGTTACGCTCGGATAGTGAGCTTACGGGTTCTTTACGGATTGGGGCTCCTGAATCTCTCGCTGCTTTTCGCTTACCAGGTATTATTAAGGAGTTTCGCGCTAAATATCCGAAGGTGCAAATTCTTCTGAAGCCTGGAGCTTGCTGGGAACTATCAGATTTTGTCCGTTCGGGTGAACTGGATTTAGCGTTCTTGTTGCAACCTGAGACGGAAGATAAAGATTTAAATATAGAAACATTAATACATGAGCCGATGACGCTGATCGCAGCGCCAGATCATCCCTTATTAAACCTTGCTGAGGTAGAACCCCTTCATTTAAAAGGAGTGACCATACTTCATACCGAAACGGGCTGTTCCTACCGGACTTTATTTGAACGGCATTTGAACAGTTACGGTGTTTTTCCTGACCCCACGTTAGAGTTTTGGAGCATCGAGGCGATAAAGCAATGTGTGATGGCTGATCTTGGCATTGCCTTTCTTCCATTAATTACTGTGAAAAATGAACTCTCCGAAGGCAAACTTGCCAGGTTGAATTGGAATGATGAATCACAGCGTGTGGCGACGCAGATCGCCTATCATCATAAGAAATGGAAATCGCCCGTACTGACGGAGTTCTTACTTGCGATACAAAAACATGCTGAGCAATGGAGAAGTCTAATATAGATCAACGTTAACAAGGAGGCTCTAAGGCATGAATGAGTGGTGTGAAGACTACGAAGAAGGGCTGGAGGCCTTTCTCATCTGGATGAAGGATGCCGGGTACACTCCCTATACGCAAAAATCCTATTTAGTAGATGTGAAACAATTTTTAGACAGCCTGAATGGTAAAAAGCTTGAGACGGTGAAGAAGCTGCATGTCATTTCTTTTTTGACCTCTGTCCGCGAACGTGGAGTGAGTGATGCGACCCGTAACCGGAAGCATGCTGCGATTAACTGTTTTTTCAAGGCATTGATCGAGCTGGAATTACTTCAGAACAACCCGGCAGCCGGGATTAAGAAATCCAAAACGGAGATCAATCGTGAGCCGGTCTACTTAGATGAAAGTGATCTGGGGCGGTTTTTATCTTCTATAGATGGTAAATACAAAAAGCGCAATTTAGCAGTTTTTTTGTTGATGTCCTATATGGGGCTTCGGGTGGGGGAAGTCCACACACTGAATTTGAGTGATTATAATGTAGAAAGACATTCCCTCCGTGTGTTTGGGAAGGGGCGTAAATGGCGTAATGTGCCGGTTCCCGAGGATGTAGTGCCTTTTCTGGACTCTGCGTTAGCAGAAAGGTTAGATCCTTGGCGCAGTAAAGAGGAAGCGATGTTCATTTCACAAAAAGGACGCAGGTTGTCGATCCGCGGCATTCAGCAAATTGCAGCAGATACCTTTGATCGTTTCCAAAGGGATGTGCCAGTAGCACAGCGACGTCCGTATTCAAGTCATAAGCTCCGACATTCCTTTGCAACCATGCTGCTGAGAAAAGGGGCAGATCTGCGCACTGTACAGGAACTGCTTGGTCACTCCTCGATCCAGACTACAACCGTATACACACATATTACCAGTCGTGAGAAGGAAGAGGCTATGTCTAAATTGCAAATCCAGCTGTGATAGAAAAGAAAGAAACCTCCTCAGAAAATTGATAACAAAAAATAACTTGTTATTATAACGGTATTGATTTATTCTAACAGTTATTAAGAGTTTTTTATAGGAGGTCCTAATCGTGAAGGATGTATTTCTAAAAGGGATGACTTATGGCTGGGGATCAAAACGAGGTGAATACCGTACAGAATATGCAGAAGATTCGATGAGAAAGCTGGCGGAGACAGGAAGTGAATGGATCGCCTTATCTTTTTGGACATGGCAAGACACAGTGCATTCAACAGAAATTCATTATGATTACGGTTACACGGTGACAGATCGTGATCTCGCACATGCGGTACAACAGGCAAAACAGCTTGGTCTTAAAGTTTGTCTTAAACCTGTTGTGAATTCGAGGGATGGCATTTGGAGAGCTAGGATTGGATTTCCGGAAGAGGGAGAGGTTTATTGGGCTGCATGGTTCCGTTCTTATACAAATTTCATTAAACACTATGCAGAGTTGGCGGAAGAGCTTGAATGTGAGATGTTCTGTATCGGCTGCGAAATGGTAGGCACAGAGTCTAGAACTGCGGAATGGAGACAATTAATTCAAGAGGTCACCAATCTTTATACAGGGCCGATCATTTATAATGCCAATCATGGCAAAGAAGAAGGAATCGAGTGGCTGGATGAGGTGGATTTTATCGGAACCAGCGCTTATTATCCGGTAGCTTCCGTGCCGGGAGATTCTTATGAGAATATGCTGGCTGGTTGGGAGCGGCAGAAACCGCGGCTTAAGTCACTTTCTGAGCGATTTGGCAAGCCTCTCGTATTCATCGAGATTGGATGCCGAAGTGCGCATGGATGTGCCACCATGCCATGGGACTTTACATACACAGACTTACCGTATTCAGAAGATGAACAAGCCAACTTCTATCGGTCAGCGCTGGAAGCATTCTGGAATGAACCTTGGTTTGCCGGTTACTTCTGGTGGGACTGGAGCACGAAATTATATGCCTTGGAAGAGGCTTCCATTGACCGTGGTTTTGATATTTATGGCAAAAAAGCCGAACAAGTTCTCAAAGAATATTACAAGCAACCTATCACTAAATAAATTGATAAAAAAGATCCGGAATTTCAGGTGAGCCTGATCTGCTATAGGATCTTTTTGTCATTGGCAGGCTAAGTTAATTCGTGTTATATTAAAAACCGTCCTTTTCATAGTGGAGGCAACGCTCCACGTATAAAAAGGACGGTTTCTTGTGTCTTTTGTAGTCAAAAAAGGCTGAATCCAGCCATATACGCTTACAATTCTAGCTTAGCTATTTCTGCTTTTAGCTTCTCAGCGGATTTCTGGAATAAAGCCTGTTCGGTTTCATTGAGTGGGAGGTCCAGTACCTGTCGAACACCCGAGCGATCTACTACGCAAGGTGCACCGAGATAGACATCCGAAACCCCGTTATAGTTATTTAATAAAGTAGAAACATTCAACACGGCGCCTTCATTATGAAGAATGGAGACTACAATTCGGTCCAGTGCAAGAGCTATTGCATAAGAGGTTGAGCCTTTGGCATCAATAATTTCATAGGCTGCATTCTTGGTATCTTGGAAGATTTCTTCGCGTTCTGCTTCGTCAAAACCAAGATCAATCCCAGCTACATTCGCAAGACTCCAAACCGGAAGCTCTGAATCTCCATGTTCACCGATGATCTGTCCGTGAATACTGCGAGGATCGATTTCTTTGTGAAGACCGATCAAATAACGAAAACGAGCACTATCAAGTACCGTACCAGAACCAATTACACGTCTGCGGTCAAACCCACTTATTTTCAAAGTCGCGTAAGACAGAATATCTACAGGGTTAGTTGCAATAAGTAGAATGGCATGTTGGTTATACTTTGTTATTTTTTCAATGATATCTTTAAAAATCGAAATATTTTTACGAAGCAGATCTATCCGGGTTTCTCCCGGTTTTTGTGATGCACCGGCAGTGACTATAATGATATCTGCTTCACGGCAGTCTTCATAAGTACCAGCCCATAACTTCACACCGCCGACAAAAGGCATGCCGTGATTCATATCCAGTGCTTCGCCAAGTGCTTTCTGATGATTAACGTCAATAAGTACGAGTTCGGGCATACGTCTACGTAACAATAATGTATAGGCTGTAGTTGTACCAACTGCTCCAGTACCGATAACTACGACCCGATTGGGTTTTGGGGGGGCCATGTCTCCATCTCCTTAATATTTCAAATTTTTGGTTTCAATCTTGTCCATCATAATCGTTAACGGTAGTGTTTTCAAGCTGATCTTATTTAATGCATTACCCTAATTAAGGCCATACTAAAATGTGATTTTTATTTCATTATCTTAGCAAGACTAGACAGGAGAGAATGTACGGATGGATTTATTTCGTAAAAAGGCTCTACACATACCCACAATTTCTGAGGGGACGCAGTTAAACAAGACGTTGGGTGCCCTGGATCTAACAATGCTTGGGGTAGGAGCCATTATCGGCACAGGTATTTTTGTAATGACAGGAGTTGCCGCAGCAGAACATGCAGGTCCTGGTCTTATAATTTCTTTTTTACTAGCGGCGTTTGCCTGTGTGCTCTCGGCATTATGTTATTCGGAATTTGCTTCGACCATTCCTGTTTCCGGGAGTGCTTATGCTTATAGTTATGTAGCCTTTGGAGAACTATTAGCTTGGATCTTAGGCTGGGATCTTGTCTTGGAATACGGAGTTGCCGCAGCGGCTGTAAGCAGTGGCTGGTCAGGGTATTTTCAGGGGTTATTAGAGGGCTTTGGGATACATCTCCCAACCGCACTATCGGGGGCTTATAATGCACAAGCGGGTACAATAATAAATCTGCCTGCAGTAATTATCATTTTGTTGATTTCCTATTTACTGACTCGGGGAACCAAGGAAACGGCACGCTTTAACGCAATCATGGTTTTTATCAAAATAGCAGTGGTGCTTCTATTTATCGTAACAGGATTTTTCTATGTGAAGCCAGAGAACTGGACTCCGTTTCTCCCTTTTGGGTACCATGGCGTGATCAATGGCGCGGCCACAGTGTTTTTTGCCTACATAGGTTTTGATGCGCTAGCAACCGCTGCTGAAGAGGTGAAAAGACCCCAACGCGATTTGCCGATTGGAATTATTTCATCCCTTGCTATCTGTACTGTCTTGTACGTTCTTGTCTCACTCGTATTAACGGGTATTGTTCCATATACTGATCTCAATGTTAGTGATCCTGTATCTTATGCGCTTCGCTTTGTAAATCAGGATATGATTGCCGGTCTGATCTCTGTTGGAGCCATTGCGGGAATGACTACGGTACTGCTCGTGATGTTATTCGGTCAAACTCGGCTGTTATTTGCCATCTCACGTGATGGCCTACTGCCCATAAGTTTATCTAAGATTAATGCTAAAACACAGGTACCTGTACGAAGCACATGGATGGTAGGTATCTTAATAGCTGTGTTAACGGGTTTCATCCCACTGGACCGGTTGGCAAATCTGACAAGCATAGGAACATTGTTTGCCTTTTTTGTAGTGTCTTTAGGGGTAATCGCGCTTAGATATATTCATCCGGATTTAAAAAGAGGGTTCAGAGTTCCTTGGGTACCTTTCATTCCGCTGTTAAGTGCGGCAACTTGTGGTATTTTGATGTATAATCTAGGAAGTGAGACTTGGATTGGTTTTCTAATTTGGACAGTTGTTGGACTTCTAATCTATGCACTATATGGCTATCGTAATAGTAATTTGAATCATAAATAAGATTCAATCCATCCGAGAGGAGAGAGGTTATTGGCATCTAAGATTGCTGGATTGAAGGGAATAAGATTAATATTGATGCTGATTTTGTTAGCGTGGGTGGTCACGGCTTGTTCATCTCCTCCCCCTGAACCTACTCAGCAGCCCCAGCCGACAGAGGCACCTGAAGAAGGACAGACGATAACCCTGATTACTCCAGACGCCAATCATATTGACAATGATAGCGCTCCGAAATATCAAATTCAGACTCGTCTTACAGATTTTCAGCTGCTTAGTGAAAGTGAGGGTCTGGCCTGGGGGGTTACCAAAAACGAACTCCGGTTGTACTTGACCCGGGATAACGGAGCAACTTGGGCTAATATTTCACCAGCACCAAATGTGCAGTTCCTCTCCAATCCTGTGTATGGGAAGGGGATTTTCTTCACGGATCCATCTCATGGTTGGATTATAAGAAGTGCTTTTGGCTCGACAGAAACGATTGTGCTGCGAACCACAGATGGTGGCCAAAGCTGGAAAATCTCATCTTTAGGAGATGTGAATACAGTATCCTCTGTATATTTCAACTCACCCAGAAAGGGTTGGCTGATGACCTCATGGAACGCTTCTTCCAATAAAGAGAACAAGGCACTTTTTTCAACGACAGACGGTGGGGCCACTTGGGAAGAAGTGATGCAGAATGAGCAATACAATCCGAATTTCCCAAATGATTCGATACCGTTTGCCGGGGTCACCACTGGAATGATTTTTCGCAATAGTACACATGGATTTGTGACACTACAGACAGGTGCTCTTCCCAAAATCTTTATGACAAAAGATGGCGGTAAGAGCTGGAGCCTCGGGCCAGCTTTTCTAGTTAACGAACGTTTAGAAGATTGTGACCGAGTAATTACTGGCAAACCGGAGTTCTTCGATGCTAGTAAGTCTACTGGTTGGATGTCTGTTGGCTGTCAAAAGGATAAAGAAAAAACGATCACTTACCATGGATATTTTACAGCTAACGGCGGTGCTAATTGGAAATTCGCTTCCTTTGGATTGAACGCACAAGCTGGTGTTAATCGTCTAATTGCTCCGACTTTTTTGAATTCACAGATCGGTTGGACCATACTCGGCGACACCCTTTACCATACGATTGATCAAGGAGCGACCTGGTTACCTCTTAAAGAGAGCAGTGTACTGCGATCTAAGCTTTTGGAATATCCGGAGATTGTAAAGCTACAGTTTTTTTCCACTGAGGTGGGGTGGCTTTTGATTGAGAAAAAAGAGGACAAGCGCTCGATACTGTTACAGACTACGAATGGTGGTATCAGCTGGCGCGTAATGTAATAAGGAATAAGAACCTGCCTGATGGTAGGTTCTTTTGTTGTTAGCAGAGTGGGGGTTTATTGTTGTTTGTGAATGATTGAATATAAGGAAAAAACTTATTTAAAATTTTCTTTATAAATGTGAAAAAAATCACATGACATTTAAAGAATCCTGTGATATATTTAACACATAGAAAACAAGTTCAAATTTTCACAAACTCAGACATCGAATAGGAGAGATTACAATGAAAACATTCGAAACAGATTATATGACAAGAAACCTTTTGCAACTTTGCTACAACTGTGATGACGCTCATCTTTGTGAAACTGAAGAACAATGCAGAGCTTGCTGGGCTGAAAATGGAATGTTAGATGATCAGACAGACGAAACTAAGAAATTGCTAGACCTAGTTCATGCTTAATTTAATAACTGAAAACTCTGTATAGAGACCACTCGAATTCTTGATTTCTAAGAAAACGAAGTGGTCTTTTTTGCATCTAGTCTCACTTATTTAATGCTTTCTGGACTAGATGAGGCATATACATGTACAGAAGTACCCAGAACGCAGCAATTAGGCTGAATTCAAGAGGAAGAAGGGGGAAACTGTCATGGGAATGGGCCCGGATCTTTCATGGATGTTTGATTTTGCCGGAACGGTGATGCCGATCTTTATCGTTGTTATGATTGGTATTCTTGCTATATCAGCAGGCAGGGGCTTGCTTCAATGGGGCAGGAACAATGGCTCCCCCATACTAACAATCCCTGCACATATCGTTAGCAAACGGACTGAAGTACGACAGCAGCAGCTTCAGGAAGAGAATGGCTCAACTCGTACAAGTACAACTTACTATTTAACGTACGAGCTGGAGGGCGGTAGTCGCATGGAATTTAAAGTAGATGGCCATGAATATGGCTTGAGTGCAGAAGGCGATAGAGGAATGCTTACTTATCAAGGAACCAGATATCATGGATTCCAACGACAGGCACAATACTCAACTGCGGAGTAGTCATTTGTATTAAATCAAAACAGCGATCCTCATGCTCATGGTGGATCGCTGTTTTGCGTTTTGGTTATGTACCATTCAAGCTCATTGATCCTGTAGCTCTCAAAGCTCACTGATCCCGTAGCTCTCAAAGCTAACTGTAGGTGCGATCATCTATTAAGTGTCAGATCTTCATTACCCTCTCACCTTGCGGACCCAGATGACGTTATTTGCAAATTCACAGTCTTTTGAGCCTAGTTTCGGACTCCAATGCAGCTATTCATTAGAAAGAGGCTTATAATCGGTGCTTTGCGGGCCAATAGGGGCTTTAGGGTCCGATAGAATCTCAAAAGTGGATTAATATCGCGAATAAGGTCAGCTGTGTCCGATAGCGCCTTTTGAGCGGGTGCTGACATTGACATCGATATCAGCACCGATTCGACGCTGCCACCGACGTGGACTCTGATGCTAAAGCTGTCGTTAACAAGAACATCGATGCTGACGTAGATAATTGTGGCTAGCACCGACACCGATGCTAAAGCTGTTGTTAACAAGGACATCGACGCTGACGTTGACAATTGTGACTAACACTGACACCGATGCCAGCACTGATTCGACGCTAACCTCGACGTCGACTCTGATGCTGCCACCGACCCCGACTCAGACGCTGCAGCGCAAATGTAATTGGACATACGCAGCTTAGAGTGTAGATAATGGGGATTTGCTGAGTGGTTAAAAGGAAAGATCCCTACTCTAAAAAATAGGCGGGAACTGTCACCTCTTAGGCGAATGCACATACTATACAGCATGCAGTTAAGAACGAGGTTGCTACAAGAAGTGACCCCAAGGAGGAGACAGCGTGGCCGTCATCAAAACGAACTCGGAAGATGTGAAGGTGCTGGCGCGGTTGATGAGAGCGGAAGCTGAGGAAGATGGAGATCTCGGCATGCTCATGGTCGGCAATGTTGGCGTCAACCGGATTCTTGGCAATTGCTTGGACTTTAATAACATTCGGAATGTGAATGATATGGTCTATCAAAGTCCTGGAGGTTTCGAAGCGCCGCAGAAGGGATACTTCTACCAGCGAGCCAGAGAAGCAGATATCCGTCTAGCCAAACGTGTAATTGCTGGTGAAAGAACCTGGCCAGCTACCAATGCTTTGTGGTTCTTCAGACCCGCAGGTGATTGTCCTGCAACCTGGTATAACCAACAAAACACAGGCCGCTTTAAAGCCCATTGCTTCTTTACTCCGACCGGAGAAGATTGCCCGACTGTATTTATCGGCAATTAGCATGGTAACTGTGCAAAGAGAATTACTCAATAAAATGAGTAATTCTCACAGAAAGTTAGTGTGATTTCAATTGTGTCCAAATGTAAGTTTCATTAGTGTCCAAAGGAGCTCATGCTCTGATAAACATTTAGGAGGTTTCAGTAAATGATCGTTCAACCTTACCGCCCCGTAACTTATACCATCGGTAGTGTCTCTTCTTCAGGTATGCCAATGTCTTCCGGAATGCCGATGTCATCAGGAATGCAAGGCATGGGCAGCATGCCACCCCAAGTAAGCAGTGGTAGTCCAATGACTCCAGGGGGAGTAGTAGTTCAGAATCCACCACAAACGTTCGAACAATCCTACATTGAGAATATTTTCCGCCTGAATTTAGGAAAAGTAGGTACGTTTTATTTTACTTATGAGAACAATAAAGACTGGAATGCCAAAGTTTACAAGGGTGTGCTGGAAGCGGCAGGCCGTGACCACATTATTATCAGTGACCCTGCGACTGGCCAACGCACCGTCTTACTTATGATTTATTTTGATTATGCTACCTTCGATGAGCCCCTTACTTACCAATACCCAGGTGTAATTGGCAATCCTCCAACGATGAGAAATTGTCGCTAAATTTAACCTATCTTCGATGAGAAGAACTCCAACGCCAAACGGTTAGGAGTTCTTTTTTTTGTGATGAATTTATGGAATAATCTTGATAATCATCGCCCATTTTTTTTCAAAAGGACACGCATGCTTGCGGTTTGCCCCAATATATTAATATAATAAAGTATATATTCAAAAACGTGATTCTAGACTGGAGATGAAACCATTGGGAAATTGATACTGAAAGGAACAACCGGCAAGCATTTTGCCAATACTCTGAAAAAACGAAGGAGGTGGGCCTATCCATCCATGTACGGAAAATGGTGGATAGGAGTATAAATTGAGCGACCCTTTACCCGGTATATTACATGTTGGTCTTATTATTTTGTTGGTATTGTTAAACGGATTTTTTGTTTCAGTCGAATATGCAATGGTGAAAGTACGAAGTGGTAGAATTGATACCCTGATTGAAGAAGGTAGTAAAAAAGCTTTTAATGCAAAAAGCATTGTCAGCAACCTGGATGGCTATCTCTCAGCCTGTCAGCTCGGCATTACATTGGCTTCGCTTGCATTAGGCTGGCTGGGTCAACCAGCTATAGCTAATCTTATCGGGCCTTTATTAGGAAGCATAGGTTTAGGAGAAACTGCTGTTAATGTTGTATCTTTGGTTATTGCTCTTATGTTCATTACTATCTTGCATATCGTATTAGGTGAGCTTGCACCTAAGACCATTGCTGTTAACAAGGCTGAATCTGTCCTTTTACTAACAGCAGGACCGATGAATGTATTTTACAAAATCATGTATCCAGTGATATGGATCGTTAATGGGCTGGCGCGTGGTTTACTGCAAATTTTCCGATTAGCCCCGGCTTCAGAGCTGGGAACGGCGCATACGGAAGAAGAAATTCGTATTATCATGCAGGAAAGTAACAAAAGCGGCTTTATCGATAATACTGAAATGGCGTTAGTTGACAATATTTTTGAATTTGTGGATACCATGGCTCGGGAGATCATGATTCCGCGGACAGAGATGATCTGTCTGAATAATCATGTTTCTGCTGAGGAGAACCTTGAGATTGCCTATGATGGCATGAGGACACGTTATCCCGTCTGTGACGGTGATAAGGATCATATTTTAGGCTTCATCCATATAAAGGACTTAATTAAGGATCGTCCACAAAGTTATCAGAAATTAATTCGTCCAATATTGACCGTGCCGGAATCCATTCAGATTAGTGCTTTGCTGAAAGTTATGCAGCGTGCGAAGACACAAATCGCCATATTGATCGATGAGTATGGGGGTACTTCAGGAATGGTGACACTGGAAGATATCATGGAGGAAATTGTTGGAGAAATTCAGGATGAATTTGATGAGGAACGTCCCGGTGTTGAGAAGCTTGGCGAGGATGAACACTCCATTGACGGTTTGATGCTTATTGAAGAGATTAATGATCTTTTAGGTCTTCATATGGAGACTGAGGATTACGATACGATAGGCGGCTGGCTGTATTCTAAATTGGAGGTTAATCCACCTCAAAAAGGGCAATCCGTAGAATTTGATGATCATCTATTTATTGTAGAAGAGACTGAGAATAAGCGAATTTCTCGAATTAAGCTATTGCGGTTACAGTTATTGAATGAAGAAGCTGGAGCTTGATGGAATTTTATATTTTTAAAATAAGAGCAGCGTTTCTCCTTTTGGAGTCACGCTGTTTTTTTTGACCATACTGTTTGCCAAAAAGAGATTAATAATTATATAATTTTAAATGTATATGATAAAAACTACATTAGTCCCTAGAGGACAGAAAGGAATTCTCCTTGAGTAAACCTAAAAAAAGTCCAAATGTTCCCCAGTTGAGCAAACAAGAGAAACGACGGGTAGAACAGGAGCAACAGAAGCAGAAAACGAGAATTTTAGTTATTAGTTCAATAGCTGTAGTAGTTATCATTTTTGTTGGATTGTTTATGTTAGCTTCGAAAGATGCAGCAAAGAATGTCTCTACAGGAGAACCGGTAGAATTCAATTACAGTGAGCTACCTAGGATTGGTAATGAGGATGCACCTGTTAAGCTTGTTGAATTTGGTGATTTCAAATGTCCAGCTTGTTCCCAGTTTGCTGGCTCCATGAAACCGAAAATTGTTCAAGATTTTGTCAACGAGGGAAAAGCAGCTCTTTACTTTGTAAATATGGCTTTCGTTGGTCCTGACTCTGAGACAGCTTCACTAGCTGCATTGTCTGTATACCATCAGAATAAGGATGAATTCTGGAAGTTCTATGATGCTGTGTATGCGCAGCAAGGGGATGAGAGCGTGGAATGGGCGACTGAGGATTTCTTGGTAAGCCTTGCTGAAAAAGAGAAATTAGCGATCGATTACGATCTGTTGCGTAAAGACATCCAAGAGAAAACTTATGCAGATGAGCTGAAGAAAGACATTCAGTTGGCAACTGACTCAGGCGTGACAACTACGCCTTCGCTCTACATTAATGGAGTGAAAACGGCTGAACCTTTCGATATTGAAGCGATTACATCTGAAATTAACGCCGCCGCAAAAGCAGTGGAGGCAAAGTGACAAAATTCCTATCTTTTTGCAAGCGTAACTGCCTCTATCTGGCCTGGTTCGTCTCTTTGGTTGCTGTAGCTGGTAGCTTGTATTTAAGTGAAGTCTTGAAGTATGAACCTTGTAAGCTTTGCTGGTTTCAGCGGATTTTTATGTATCCGCAGTTATTTTTGTTGGGAATTGCCACTTTCCGTGGAGATAAGCGCATCATTCCTTATGTGCTTCCATTAAGTTTGATTGGTGGCAGTATCTCAATCTATCATTATGCGGAACAGAAGATTCCAGCGTTAAGTAAAGTTCTACCTTGTACAGTTGGTGTTCCTTGTAATAAAGATTACTTGAACTACTTCGGATTTATAACGATTCCTTTGTTAGCTTTAATAGCGTTTGCTCTAATAAGTCTCCTTCTTTGGTATGGACGTAGGGAAGAAGAAGTGATTGAAGTAGATGCTGAGGAGAGCTTAGGATTTTAGTTTTTACTTTGGAAGGTACAAAAAAGCTGAAAAGGTATTAAAATCACGGGCTAGAGGGATAATTGAAGATAATGAAAGAGAGCATCCAATAAGACGCTATATTTGAGCTTATTGGATGTTTTTTCATTCTTTTTTCATTTTTTTCAACGCTTTACTGTAGGCACTTTGTAGACTAATATTAGACCTTGTGAGAAGTTGAATATGCGCTGAATTTTCTTAGGAAAAACGGGGGAACCAAACTTGGCATTCATGCCAATGGGGTGAATCGGAACCGGGTCGAACAGACCTCTACCGTAGGGCTATAACCACAGCCCGAATCCGCCAGCTAACCTCGTAAGCAAGGTGGGAAAATGACCATGCATAAGCATGCGGATCATTTCCGTATGCTTATTTTTGTGTCTGCATTTATGAAATCCACCGATGAAAACAGCGCACGGAAATTCCGTTTCAGCTCCCAAAGAAAGGAACTGTATCCACCATGGTAAGCAAGGTAAAACGACTATTGATCGGACGTCCGATGAAGTCGAATGAACTCGATCATGAAAAGTTATCCAAGGTTAAAGCACTGGCTGTTCTGTCTTCTGATGCGCTCTCGTCTGTAGCCTACGGAACGGAACAAATTCTGATTGTACTAGTGGCTGCCGGGTTTACTGCCATCTGGTATTCCCTGCCAATTGCATTAGCCGTATTGGGCCTGCTGGCCATCCTGATTTTATCCTATCGGCAGACGATTTTTGCTTATCCGCAAGGAGGCGGAGCTTATATCGTAGCCAAGAGTAATCTTGGTATTCCGACAGGGCTGCTCGCTGGGGGTTCATTATTGGTGGATTACATTCTTACCGTAGCGGTTAGTGCCTCGGCAGGGACGGATGCGATCACATCGGCTTTTCCAAGTCTTCATAATCATACTGTTCTCATCGCTGTATCTGTTATCGTTTTATTAACAATCATTAATCTTCGCGGAGTGACTGAATCGGCTTCATTTATCGCAATTCCAGTGTATTTGTTTGTGGTTTCGATTGTTGTTCTGATTATCTCCGGTATCGTTAAATATGCAATGGGTGGCGCGCATGCGAATGTTCCTGAAATAGGCAGCGCCGTATCTAATGTAAGTTTGTTTCTACTATTAAAAGCGTTTAGCTCTGGTTGTTCAGCCCTAACGGGGGTTGAGGCCGTATCTAATGCGATCCCAAACTTTAAGGCACCGGCTGAGAAAAATGCAGCCAAGACGCTAATGATCATGGGACTTATCCTTGGCTTTATGTTTACCGGAATCACTGTGCTGGCATATTGGTATGGTATTGTGCCAGATGAAAAGGCTACGGTTGTCTCTCAGATCGCTGAATCGACCTTTGGCCGTGGCGGATTGTACTTTTTCATTCAAGGGATTACAGCAGTGATTTTGTTCTTGGCAGCTAATACAGCATATTCAGCGTTTCCGCTGCTCGCCTTTATGTTTGCAAAAGATAAATATCTGCCACATGCATTTATGGTCCGTGGTGACCGCCTGGGCTTCTCAAACGGCATTATTTTTCTAGGAGTTATGTCTATCATACTTGTGACTGCATTCCATGGGAATACGGAAGGTTTGATTCCACTATATGCGGTAGGCGTGTTCATTCCTTTTACCTTATCCCAACTGGGGATGATGGTGCATTGGATCAAAACAAGACCCGCTGGATGGGTGAAAAGATTTGTAGTAAATACCATCGGTATGCTGACTACATTGACGATTACGCTTATATTTATCATTACTAAATTCTCGAGCGTATGGATGGCATTCATTTTCTTACCTGCTGTAATGTTCGTGTTCCACCGTATTCATAAGCATTATTTGAATACTGCGGATCAACTGCGTATATGTCCGGCTACTGATAAACCTGTAATTAAAGGAAGTACTGTAGTTGTTCCTGTTGCAGGGGTTACACGTGCTGTATTACATTCCATCAGCTATGCGAAGTCTCTAACAGATAATGTTGTTGCTGTGTATGTAGGCTTTGATGAAGAAGACATTCATAAGATGGAGCAACGGTGGGAGGAATGGAATCCAGGTGTACGCCTGATTGTTCTTCGTTCCAGATATCGTAGTATCATTCGTCCGTTAGTGAAGTTTATCGATACGGTAGAGTGGAAGACCGCTGCGACGGATCACATCACGATTTTGATTCCACAGTTTATTACCAAACATTGGTGGCAAGCCGTGCTTCATAATCAGACCAGCTTTTTAATCCGCTCGTATCTAATGAATCAAAAGGACGTTGTAGTAGCGACTGTCCCGTATCATTTAAATAAATAAGTAGAAGATTAAAGATGAGGTTATATCCGGAACGTTCGGAATATAACCTCTTTTGTATTTTATATGAAGGAAATTGTTGCAAATCCACAGAATTTGAAATTTATATGTTGACACAGAGAATGAGAATCAATATCATTTAAAAGTGAAGCAGAGGTAAAGGTCACCTTTGAATATCAAAGCAGTTACATATAGGAGGGTTTTTAATGTTTTGGCTTAACAGAAAAAGATCAGGAAGCATGAAAGTGACGATGAGCGGACTAATAGTGATGACGCTAATACTTTCCGCTTGTGGTAATAATAATGCTGAAAGCTCATCAAATGCAGGAACAGCGCCTACAACAGCGCCTACAGCAGAATCTACAGAGGCACCTGCTGCACCTAAGACGTTAACAGATGCAATGGGTCATAAAGTAACGATTCCGGCTAATCCACAGCGCGTTCTGGGTTCATATTTGGAAGACTCTTTGGTAACTCTGGGTGTAACTCCAGTAGCTCAATGGTCAGTTACAAACGGCGTTCAGGATTATCTGGCCACTGAATTGAAGGATGTTCCTACAATTAGTTACGACCTTCCGTTAGAGGCTGTAACCAGTTTTGCTCCGGATCTTATTATCATCCCATCGGAGTCTTCTGTTCAGAACGGGATTTACGATCAGTTGAATAAGATTGCACCCACTTATGTAATTGGGGATGAACTAAATCAAGATTGGCGCAAATCGTTGCTCAAGATGGGTGAGATTTTGAACAAAACCCCTGAAGCAGAAAAAGCCATTAAAGATTATGATGTTAAAGCAGCGGCTGCGAAAGAACAGCTTGCAGGAGCTATTGGACAAGAGTCCGCGGCTATTTTATGGTTGGTGCAAAAAAACTTCTATATTGTAGACGAAACCCGCAGCAGTGGAGCTGTATTATATACAGACCTTGGCGTAACGCTGCCTAACTTAGTAACAGAGATCCCAGTAGGAACAAGAGCAACTTGGAATCCGATCTCACTAGAGAAGCTTTCTGAGCTGACCGCAGATCATATTTTCCTTGTAAATAGTGATAAGACTGAGGGTTCGGAGATCCTAGATAGTGCAATCTGGAAGGGCATCCCAGCTGTAAAAGCTGGAAATGTGCATGAAATGAGCTCAACAAGCAGCTGGCTTTACAGTGGTGCGAACGCTGGCAGAAAAATCATTGACGATGTGCTAAAAAGTCTTGTGAAATAAAAGTCGTAATTCACCATGAATGAGACTGATCATTTCGGTGGGGAAGGGCGTGCAGATCAAGTATCTCGGGATACAAAGATCTGCACCATTTTTTTATAAACCAATCCCATAGTACGGAAAAATCGTTCCTGCAATTGTACAACATAAATATTTTTGCGATAATGAGAATGATTGTTGTTATCATATAAACCATTGTAACTATTGAATAAGGAGACGACTCATGGTTTCACCCTCAGATTTCGCAAATCGTATTAAAAATGAACCCAAAAAAGCTCTACATACCCGACCGGCAGCTGCCATTGGTATTCTTATTTTTGGACTTGCTGCTATTGCCTTCGGATTGGCACTTTCGGTCTCAGTGGGGGCGGCAGATATCAAGTTAGCTACGGTATGGGAAGCTATATTTCATTTCAATCCAGATTTACAAAAACATCAGGTGATTAGAGAACTGCGATTTCCACGTGCTATTGCTGGCGCCTTAGTTGGTGCTTGCTTCGCAGTAGCAGGGGCTATCATGCAGGGGATGACAAGAAACCCGCTTGCGGATTCAGGGCTGTTAGGCTTGAATGCAGGAGCAGGGGTAGCGCTGGCCATAGTATTTGCTTTTGCACCCTCACTCTCATTCACTTCACTAATGTTGTATTGCTTTATCGGTGCCGCTGTGGCCTCTTTTATCGTATTCGGAATCGGTTCGCTTTCTTTTAATGGCCTGACCCCCTTGCGATTGACATTAGCAGGTTCGGCAGTTAGTGCTTTATTGGTTGCTATTAGTCAGGGAGTAGCTATTCTTTTCAACTTATCTCAGGACATAGCCTTCTGGTTAGCTGGTGGGATGGGTGGAGCTAGCTGGACTCAGATCAAGATTATATTCCCTTGGGTGGCCGTAGCCTTAATTGCAGCAATGATGTTATCACGATCCGTCACATTGCTCAGCTTAGGAAGAGAAGTTGCGGTTGGCCTGGGGCAGCGGACAAGGTTAGTTCAATTGGCATGTATGATTGTTGTGGTTATCTTAGCTGGAAGTGCGGTTTCAACGGTTGGCCCGATTGCTTTTATAGGACTAATTATTCCACATGTTACTCGTTATTTCGTTGGAGTGGACTACCGCTGGATTATCCCTTGCTCCGCAGTTCTAGGGAGCTTATTGATTATCTTTGCAGATATTGCCGCAAGAATGATAAATGCACCGTATGAGACACCGCTAGGAGCCTTAATTGCCATCATCGGCGTACCGTTCTTTATTTATTTAGCGAGTAAGCGGAAGGGGGAGCTGTAATGCCCAAATTAACCCTTACTCCAGATGAAAAAGAACGCCGCACACGCGCCTTAACGGTGTTAGTGCTCCTTGCTATACTGATCGTCGTTGTGTTTATAGTCAGTATGAATACAGGGTTTATGCGTCTATCCCCACTAGAGGTATTACATACACTCATGGGTGATGGAACACATCAGCAAAAGCTTATTTTATTTGATTTCAGATTACCCCGCATCGTAATTTCATTGTTAGTTGGAGCGGGCTTTGCAGTATCGGGCTGTATTCTACAAAGTCTCGCACGTAATGCACTCGCAGAACCGGCTACGCTGGGCATAAGTGCTGGTGCAGGTTTTGCGGTAATCATTTTTATCTCGTTTTTTCCGGCTACAACAGCAGCTCCGGTATTTGTCTTGCCTCTCCTAGCGCTTGGTGGGGCTGGCCTGACCGCAGCTTTAATCTATATTCTTGCCTACCGGAAGGCAGATGGTCTGTCTCCTACAAGGCTGATCCTTATCGGGATTGCGGTCGCTGCAGGAATCAATGCTTGCCAGCTTGTATTGGCACTTAGGCTTGATCCTAATAATTATCAATTTGTAGCTACTTGGATCGCCGGGAAAATATGGGGTGGGGATTGGAGATTCGTCCTTGCTTTGCTGCCTTGGATCGCGATTCTGTTACCGTTCGCCTTCTATAAAGCCCGGGTTCTAAATGTATTGAATCTAGGGGACCACACTTCATTAGGTCTAGGAATGCGTGTGGAGAAGGAACGTATTCTCCTTCTGGTAACAGCCGTAGCGCTTGCCGGCTCCTGCGTCGCGGTAAGCGGAGGTATTGGCTTCGTCGGCCTGATAGCACCACACCTGGCTCGCAGGCTCGTGGGACCCCGCCATCAAGTGTTATTACCTGCTAGTGCTTTGACAGGGGCGCTTCTTATGATTACCGCTGATACCATCGGCAGATGGGTGCTGCAACCTGCGGAAGTTCCGACTGGCATTGTGGTTGCGATTATTGGCGCACCTTACTTTTTATATTTACTCGCCAAGTCTAAAGCGTAAATTAGTTCATACTTAGGAGCATAGCTCCATAAAACTTTTAAGGGAGTTGTAGATCATGTCAGAACGTTTGAATACAGAAGAATTAAGTATTGGGTATGCAGAGGCTACTATAGTTAAAGGATTGAACTTATCTATCCCTACGGGAAAAATCACCGCACTAGTGGGCGCTAACGGCTCCGGTAAATCTACAATCCTCAAAACGATGGCCCGGATTATGAAGCCGAAGAGTGGCACCGTAATGCTGGACGGCAAATCGATTCATAACTTTTCAACTAAAGAGGTTGCTCGTCAGTTAGCGATTCTACCGCAGAACCCAACGGCTCCTGACGGTCTGACGGTATCTGAGCTGGTCAGTTACGGTCGTTTCCCTCATCAAAAGGGATTTGGCACGATGACCGCAGAGGATCGCAACATCATCTCCAACGCCATCGCTGTTACGGGCATGGAATCTTTTCATGATCGCCCTATTGACCGTCTCTCTGGTGGACAACGTCAACGCGCTTGGATCGCTATGGCGTTAGCTCAAGAAACAGATATTTTATTCCTTGACGAGCCTACAACGTTCCTAGATATGGCGCATCAGCTCGAAGTTCTTCAGCTTTTGCAAAAGCTGAATGAGGAAGAAGGCCGTACCATCATCATGGTCGTGCATGATTTGAATCATGCTACTCGTTATGCGCAGCATATGGTAGCGATTAAGTCCGGTACTGTAGTTAGCGAAGGCTCACCTACTGAGGTTATGACACCAGATGTATTGCGGGAAGTGTTTGGAATTGAAGCGGATATCGTTCCGGATCCACGTACGGGTGTGCCACTGTGTCTTCCTTACGAGCTTGCTGCCTATAAAGCTGTGTAATTATCATCTAAAATCATACAACGAACAGGCTCCCGTCATTGACAAGGGAGCCTGTTCGTTGTTACAGTTGTGGTTGCCTACAATTTCATAATAACTCTTTAAAATAGATCAAGGACCATCATTTATACATGGTTAAAGGAGCATGAAAACATGAATATTGACAAAATTCAAGATGACCTAGAGCAGCTAATGACTGCAGGAAAAGTGAAAAGTCATGAGAATTTAAAAGATCACGTGTACACTAAAATGGGCGGCAAAGCTGATATTTTGGCTGCACCAGCTACTTATGATGAAATTCAAAAGATCGTTACATATGCAGAACAAAATGGGATAACCCTTACGGTACTTGGGAATGGCTCCAATGTGATTATCCGTGATGGAGGTGTACGTGGGATCGTTCTGCAAACGGCAGGACTGACCGAAATGGGGATTCGCGACAATCTCTTATATGCACAATGTGGTGCCAAAATAATTGATGTTTCCAGATATGCGCTTGATAAGGAGCTTACGGGTCTTGAGTTCGCCTGTGGCATTCCAGGAACAGTTGGTGGAGCGCTCTATATGAACGCAGGTGCGTATGGCGGTGAGATCAAAGATGTCCTGCATAGTGCACTAGCTATAAATAAGAACGGGCAATTGGTAACTCTGCAAGGTGATGAGCTGCAATGGGGTTACAGAAAAAGCGTGTTCGCAAGCGGTGAGTACATTGTACTTGAGGCCAAATTTGCTATGACTTCCGGTGATGTTTTAACGATCAAGGCAAAAATGGATGAACTAACTTATTTACGTGAATCGAAGCAACCGCTTGAGTATCCATCCTGTGGGAGTGTATTTAAGCGGCCTCCAGGCCGTTTTGCAGGTCAGTTAATTCAAGAGAGCGGCTTACAGGGTACAAGAATCGGCGGTGCTGAGGTATCCAAGAAGCATGCGGGATTTATTGTGAATGCAGATAATGCAACAGCCAGTGATTACATCGGGCTAATCCACCATGTAAGAGCGACTGTGAAGGATAAATTCGGTGTAGAGCTGGAAACTGAAGTGGAGATCATTGGAGAAGAATAAACGATAAGCAAAAAGAGCCCGCAGATCGCTGTGGGCTCTTTTTGCTTATCATAATCATGTTCGTTTAATCTACTGAAAGGGTGTAATTAGCTCTGTCCGTAGTTATTTCTGCCTTGCGGTCGGCTAAGTCTACGATTTGAAGACCTTCAACAGCTAAATCATAAGTGGATTGTGGCAGGGATACCAGTTCACCATCGGCGTTAAGTGTGCTGCCGAAACCTCTTAATATCAGTGCACTTCCAAGATATTCATCAATTACGTCGTCTGCACTCCGGAAATCTACGGACTCTAAATTGAAATGAACTTTATCCAAATCACGAAGTTCTTTCTTTTCAATAGCGATTGTTTCATTCAAATGATTGTTAAGCCAATCCATAAGCTGCTGTATACTTTGTTCCATAAAATGCTCCCACCCTTAGCTCGAAGATTATTATGAATAAGTTACCCCTTTCTTAGGATCTGAATCCTTTTTTTTGCCACATCTTAATTAACCATATGAATAGTTCATGTGATTAAAAAGAAATCCGCGATCAAATTGCCGTGGTTTTTGAGCTTCCTAATCTCTACATACGCAGGTCTATCCACGTTAACCTGGAGTTATTTGCTGATCTATATAAGGTAACAGTAAAGAGTAGAACTTGTCAGGAGCGGGCTACCCATGGTATAGTTCAAGACGCAATATGCTTTAAGAAGAAGTCTGCGCTAAAGTTGTGCAGGAGAGGTTCGCGAACTCCCTCTATAAAAAACTAAGAATATATTAAACAGTACAAGCGGTTGCTGTCCTTTATCCGGACGTTGCTTCCGTTTCTTCTTAGTGGAGCCAAGTTTTCGAAATCTCGTTCTTCTTTCCATTACCGGCCAAGGCCGAAGGAAAAGAGAGGGGTTTTTTGTCGTGTCAGAAGGAAGATTGAAAGAGGAAATGCAGGAAGTTACTTTGCTTGGTAATCAGGGAACACAGTACAAGTTTGGTTATGATCCAGACATTCTGGAGGTGTTTGATAACAAACATCCCGGGCGTGATTATTTTGTTAAATTCAACTGCCCTGAGTTCACTAGCTTGTGTCCTGTAACGGGTCAGCCGGATTTTGCCACGCTGTATATTTCGTATATTCCTGAACAAAAAATGGTGGAATCCAAATCATTAAAGCTGTATCTGTTTAGCTTCCGCAACCATGGTGATTTTCATGAGGACTGTGTCAACATTATTATGAATGATCTGATCTCTCTGATGGATCCGCGTTACATTGAGGTATGGGGCAAGTTCACTCCGCGCGGAGGCATTTCAATTGATCCTTATTGCAACTATGGAAGACCGGGTACGAAGTATGAGGCGATGGCGGAACACCGCTTAATCAATCACGACCTCTATCCAGAAAAAGTGGACAACCGCTAAATTCCAACTTGTGATAAGGAGAGATTCATATGAACAAAAAAGCACTCGTCGTATTCAGCGGCGGACAAGATAGCACCACTTGCCTGGTTTGGGCATTGCAGCAGTATGAGGAAGTGCAGGTAGTTACCTTCAACTATAATCAACGTCATGCGGCTGAAATCGAAGTTGCAACAGAGATAGCAGCTAAGTTTAATGTAAAACAGCATATTCTTGATCTGGGGCTGCTCAATCAGCTGGCACCCAATGCACTTACCCGTCAGGATATAGATATCGTGGCTGGTGAAGGAGATGAGCTTCCAAGTACTTTCGTCGATGGACGGAATTTGTTGTTTTTATCTTTTGCCGCAATATTAGCTAAACAACTGGGGTACTCCCATATCGTCACTGGGGTTTGCCAAACGGACTTTAGCGGTTATCCGGACTGCCGTGATGTTTTTGTGAAATCATTGAATGTTACGCTGAACTTATCTATGGACTATGAGTTTGCGATCCACACTCCCCTAATGTGGCTGGATAAAAAAGAAACGTGGAAAATGGCCGATGCACTGGGGTATTTTGATTATGTTCGCGAACACACACTGACCTGTTACAACGGTATTATTGGCAGTGGCTGCGGTACTTGTCCAGCCTGTCTATTGCGTCAGCGTGGTCTTGAGCAATATGAGGCGGAGAGAATGGAGGCCGGTTCTTAATGCTTAACGAGGTTTCAGTCTGCAAAATATTTACGTTCGATGCGGCACACCAGTTAGTGGGACACAAAGGGAAATGCAGCAATCTGCACGGACATACTTATAAGCTCGAAGTAGTGCTTAAGGGCAAACCTATGGCCGCGGAAGGCCACTCGGATGAAGGCTTCGTCATTGATTTCAGCGATATCAAAATGACAGTACAACAAAGCCTTGTAGATCGTTTAGATCACGCTTTTCTTGCCATGGGAAATGAACCTGTGTTAGAGACGTTAACGAATACGGGCTCCAAAGTAGCCTTGTTGTCTTTCCGCACCACAGTAGAGAATATGTCTTCATATATTGCCTACAAGCTTAAGCAAGCAGGGTTGCCTTTGTACTCGGTAAAGCTATGGGAGACTCCAACCTCTTGGGCAGAGGTGCTGGCTGAAGATGTTCCGTATGAAGGGCCATCCTACCGTTTGTATGGAGGCTGTGACTGTGAGTAAGATTCCTGTAATTGAAATGTTCGGTCCAACTATTCAAGGCGAAGGTGCGGTAATTGGAGTGAAGACAATGTTTGTCCGCACCTATGGCTGCGATTATCGCTGCGGCTGGTGTGACTCCGCTTTTACTTGGGATGGTACGGCTAAGAATAAGGTTCGCATGATGGAAGCAGAAGAAATCATAAATGAATTATTGGCGTTAGCTGGAGATAATTTCGACTGTGTTACGATTTCAGGCGGTAATCCTGCCTTGATTGGTGAAGGAATGGGTACCTTCATCAATCTGCTTCATGAGCGTGGAATAATAGCAGCGATAGAAACTCAGGGGAGTAAATGGCAGGATTGGTTCAATGACGTGGATGTGCTGACAATTAGTCCTAAACCCCCAAGCTCAGGAATGACAACGAATTGGGAAATGCTAGATAACATCATGAGTAAGATGGAGAAACTGGGTCGTTCTACGCATAGCTTGAAGGTCGTAGTGTTTGATGATAAGGATTTTGATTATGCGAAAAACGTTCACCAGCGATATCCGAATGTGCAGCTCTTTCTGCAGCCTGGTAATGATGATGTCACGGAAGAGGGCAACATTTCTGCTCGGCTTCTGGGAAGGCTGGAGTGGTTGTTTAATAAAGTAATCGCGGATTCGGATATGAACAAGGTTCGTGTACTTCCACAGCTGCATGCATTGATCTGGCATAATAAGCGTGGCAAATAAATGATTGATGAAATCGTCCGGGTATCTGCTTACAGATACTCGGTTTTTAGTTTTAACATTTGTAACTTCTAGTAGGTAGATAGTCTGTCCCAGTTTCTGGTATGATTTTAAAAAAAGCTCTTGGAGGTTATTCATTTGGAACAATCAACAGCATTATTAATTATCGATGTTCAAGAAGCCATGTTCTCCTATGATCTAAAGCTGTACGATGAAGAGGGTGTGATGGACAGGATTGTCTCCCTTCAGCAAAAAGCTCGATTAGCAGGTACTCCTATTGTGTATATTCAACATACCGAAGATGAGGAGTACACAAAAGGTACACCCACTTGGCAGATCAGTCACCGCATCACACCGCAGGAAGGCGAAGTTATCGTTGAGAAGCCTACTTGGGATGCTTTTCACCGAACGGAACTGCAAGATGAACTCCAAAAGCTCGGGATCACGGATCTGGTGATCTGTGGGATGCAAAGTGAATTCTGTCTGGATACGACAATAAGACGCGCATACAGCATGGGATATAAAAGTGTACTGGTCTCAGACGCTCATAGCACCTTTGATAATGGGGTTCTGAGTAGTAGGGAGATCGTTAAGCATCATAATGCGATAATTGGAGGTAGATTCGCCCAGTTACGAGCTGAAAGCGAGGTTCAGTTCTAGATGAATACACCCCAGGCTGCCATGAAGCCTATTCAGCGTTCTCGCCTTAGATTGTTTGCTGGCAAACGATATTTTATTTGGAAAAGATATTTGAAATGGTGCACTGGACGAAGCAAAATAGCGAGGCAGCGTACGGATGAAACATTATCTTATGCAGCTATGACTCATGCTACCCCGTTATTAAGAAGTCTTCGGAATGTAGATATGGTGCTTCAATACAATAAAATAACTAACTTACGGCTGGCAATTGCGAAGCTGGATGGACTTGTTGTGCAGCCGGGGGAGACTTTTTCCTACTGGAGAAGTATTGGTAAGCCCACTAAGCGAAAAGGGTATCTGGAGGGTATGGTGCTGCATTATGGTGGTTTTCATTCCGGGGTTGGAGGAGGCTTATGCCAGTTGTCTAATCTGATCTATTGGATGGCACTGCATACGCCACTTACCGTTATGGAACGGCATCGTCACAGTTATGATGTATTTCCAGATGAACAACGTACACAACCTTTTGGAAGCGGGGCGACCTGTTCTTATAACTATTTGGATCTTCAATTAAAAAATAACACCGCTCAAACGTATCAACTAAAGCTCTGGCTGGACGATAGCCATTTACACGGGGAGTGGAGATGCAATGAGCAGGCGTTTTATGATTATGAAGTATACGAAAGTGATCATAGGATTAGTCTAGAGCCTTGGGGCGGATATATACGCAGTAACAAGATCAGTCGAAAAGTATATACACGCTCTGGAGATCTAATTGGAGATGAAGCTGTAACTGATAATTACGCACTAATGATGTATTCTCCGCTTCTTCATGGATAAGAGGGTAGGGCTTAGGGATATAACATAGAAAGGCATGAAAATTATATCTCTAGACCATCTCCAAAGGAGCGGATTAACAGCATGAAAGCACTAACCTACCAAGGGAAGAAAAAAGTGAAAGTTAAAGAAGTAGCTGATCCGACGCTTGAGAAAAAAGATGACATCCTTGTTCGGATTACCACTACGGCGATTTGTGGCTCGGATCTGCACATTTATAACGGGGAAATACCAGGTATGCATGATGATTATGTTATTGGTCATGAGCCGATGGGGATTGTTGAGGAAGTGGGTCCTGACGTAACTAAAGTCAAAAAAGGTGACCGAGTCATCATCCCCTTTAATGTCGCCTGTGGGCAGTGTTTTTTCTGCCAGCATGAGATGGAGAGCCAATGCGACAATGCTAATGACGCCAAGGACACAGGCGGTTATCTTGGTTATTCCGATACTTATGGCGGTTTTGCAGGCGGACAAGCTGAATTGCTACGGGTACCTTATGGTAACTTTGGCCCTTTTGTAGTTCCGGAGGATGCAGAAATGGAAGATGAGAAAATTCTTTTCATATCTGATATTGTGCCTACTGCTTGGTGGGGAGTAGAAAGCGGCGGAGTGAAGCCAGGGGATACAGTCATTGTTCTCGGCTGCGGTCCTGTTGGACTGCTTACTCAGAAGTTTGCCTGGATCAAAGGTGCCTCAAGAGTCATTGCGGTTGATCATATTGGCTATCGTCTGCAGCATGCGAAGCTGACCAATAATGTCGAAATTTACAACTTTGAAGAGATTAAGGATATTGAAGCTCATTTGAAGGAGATAACACATGGGGGCGCAGATGTAGTTATTGACTGTGTAGGTTTAGATGCCAAAATATCTGCTTTGGAGAAAGTGGAAACCACTCTGAAGCTACAGGGAGGCTCACTCAGTGCATTTAGAATGGCCTCGGATATCGTACGTAAATTCGGAACTATTCAGCTTGTGGGAGTTTATGGGCTTAATTACAATATGTTCCCTTTGGGTCATCTATTTGAACGCAACATTACTTTAAAAATGGGACAAGCGCCGGTGATTCACTATATGCCGTTGCTGTATAAGATGATTAAAGAAAATAAATTTGATCCTACAGATATCATTACGCATCGCCTGCCAATTAGTAAAGCGGAGCATGGCTATGACGTTTTTAGTGAGAAAAAAGAGGATTGCATCAAGGTTGTTCTGAAGCCGTAGCCTTTTAAGAAGCATGAGCTTTCGTCAGAAATGACATTGCTTGTGCTTTTTTTAGTGAAATCTTATGAAAATAGATGCATTTTTTCACGGTCTGCGTTAAATTAACATAAGTGACTTAAGATATTGAAAGGACGCGTAACATGTGAAACTTAAAAAACCGCCACTTCCGATTCCACTATTAATGTTGATAGGGATTGTGGCCATCTCCTTTTCCGCCATTTTTATTAAATGGTCTGATGCACCTGCATCTATACAAGGCATGTACAGATTATTATTTACCTCACTGCTGATGCTACCTTTTGCAAGACCCTATAGTGGAGCTGCTTTTGCTCTTCGTAAAAAAGACTGGCTAATGCTCATCCTCTCAGGCGCAATGCTTGCGCTGCACTTTTTGCTATGGATGGGATCATTGAAGTATACTTCGGTAGCTAGTTCAACAATGATCATGGCGCTGGAGCCTGTATTTATTATGTTGGGTGTTTATTTTTTGTATAAGGAAAAGACAGCTCTGTCCGCTATTCTAGGGCTTGGCATTGCGATTGGCGGTGTCGTGTTTATCGGCTGGGGTGATATCGGCATCTCTGCGGATAATCTAAAAGGTGATCTATTATCGGTCGGAGGTACTGTCGCGGTAGCTGTACATATGCTGATCGGTCAAAAGCTAGTGGTGCGCATGCCCTCTTACTTATATAGCTTGATTGTCTTCTTATCAGCCGCTGGCGTGTTTGCCGTATACAATCTGTTCATGGGGATTTCCTTTTTTAATTATCCGGCCAAGGAATGGGGAATCTTTGTATTGTTAGCAGTGGTGCCAACGGTGTTTGGCCATATTTTGTTTAATTGGTTACTACAATATGTATCCGCGACTACGGTTTCAATGAACATTTTAGGAGAACCAGTGGGTGCCAGTATCTTAGCGTATTTACTCTTGGGTGAGCAGCTAACAACCTTACAATGGGCAGGTGGGCTGCTCGTTATGATTGGCCTCGCAGTATATTTGTACGCGGGAAGAAGGAAAACTATCCGGATGGCTGATGCCATTCAGAATGCTTCATAACAGATATTTTACACATAAAGGGGTAGCAATGGATGGAAGAGCAGAATCAATATTCAAATAATCAGGCAGAAAAAAACGCTGTGCCAACAAGCGAAGAGCTTTGGAACGAAGATACTTATACCGCTTGGGTAACTCGGTTTGGTACACCGTCAGAAGCAGCTGCAAAATTAATAAAGGAACCAAGTGCAAAGCTTCACCCGCTCCTTTCTTTTTTTGGAGAGGTGAAGAGTAAGAAAATGATGAATTTAATGGGCTCAAACGGGATGAAGGCCGTGGCACTCTCATTACTAGGTGCGGAAGTAACGGTTGCTGACTTCTCGGAAGCCAATGCGCGATATGCGGCTGATCTTGCCCAAGAAGCAGGGGTACCACTAACCTATATCGTCTCAGATATTCTTAAGCTGCCAGAAGACGTCCTTGATGGTTCATATGACATCGTCTTTGCAGAGTTAGGAATTGTTCATTACTTTACCAACCTTACACTATTCATGGAAACAGCTCGCCGATTGCTATCTCCTGGAGGCGTATTTGTACTCCGCGATTTTCATCCAGTAACGACCAAGCTTATTTCCTCGAAGGGATCTACTGCGAAGGTACGCAAACACAAAGTAAACGGAGATTATTTTGACTCATCATTGGAAGAGAAGAAGGTATCCTATTCCAAGTATTTGCCTTCCACAGGTAAACCAGCAGGTGAACAAGAGCATAGTGTTGTGTATTGGCGCCGCTGGACACTCGGAGAAATTGTAACCGCAGCAGCTAATAGCGGACTAGTGATCCGCCAATTAGTAGAAGAACCTAATCTATCTTCCGACGTGTATGATAAGGGAATTCCTAAGACCTTCACATTGGTGGCTGGAAATGGCGCAAGCCTTTAGGAGGGTTCGCTGACATGTGATTTTTAGGGTATAACATTTGTGCTGAACTGAGGTGCTCTCGGTTCAGCTTTTTTTGTATGTAAAACATAAAATTTTAAACTTTTTTACGGAGATTATTCCATTACAATGGCAACTTATAGGGAATAGAATGATTTTACATTCCGGATTGAAAGCGATTACTTTAAGGGTTAAGGCATTCTCAAAGAATTTGAGGTGGATATCAAAATGAACGAAGTGTTGCTTCGTATGGAGGGAATCAACAAGTTTTTCCCAGGTGTTCATGCTTTGAATGAATGTCAATTTGAGCTGAAGCGTGGGGAAGTTCATGCGTTAGTAGGAGAAAATGGCGCTGGCAAGTCTACCCTTATGAAGATTGCGACAGGTGTCTATTCCAAGGATGCTGGTCAAATGTGGTACAAGGGAAATGAAGTGGAGATTGTTAATACCCGTGAAGCACAGGAGCTTGGAATTAGTATCATCCATCAGGAATTGAATTTAATGCCTCATCTTACGGTCGCCCAGAACATTTACATTGGACGAGAGCCGCGTAAAGCTCTGAAATGGTTCGTTGATGATGTGGAGATGAATCGCAGGGTACAGGTACTGTTTGATCAAATGAATCTGAAGCTGGATCCCAGAGTTTTGGTATCAGACCTGACCGTTGCTAATCAGCAAATGGTTGAAATCGCTAAAGCCTTGTCTTTCCAAGCCGAGGTATTGATCATGGATGAACCAACCGCCGCGTTAACAGATACAGAAATTAACGAGTTATTTCGAATGATTGAGCAGCTACGAGATAAAGGTGTGGGAATTATTTATATCTCTCACCGCATGGATGAATTGAAGCGAATTACAGACCGCATTACAGTTATGCGTGATGGTTGTTATGTAGATACCGTTCGTACCGATTCAATAACGATTGATCAGATCATCAGCATGATGGTTGGACGTGAATTATATCAAACGTCGAAACCAACGATTGCAAAACAGACTCAGCAAGTTGTCTTAGAAGTTCGGAAGCTTTCTAGAGGGCATGCGTTCAAGGATATTAGCTTTCATCTGTATAAAGGTGAGATTTTGGGCTTCGCTGGTTTAATGGGAGCTGGACGTACCGAGGTTTTACGTGCCGTATTTGGTGCGGATCCCATCGATGAGGGTGAAATTATGCTCCATGGAAAATCGGTTCGGATACGTCAGCCACATCAAGCGGTACAGCATGGTATTGGGTATTTGTCCGAAGACCGCAAACGTTTCGGATTGCTTGTGGATATGGATATCAGCATGAATAATGCGATTGCCTCCTTTTATAAATTCCGTAATTCATTTGGCTGGATGAAGGAGCGGGAGATGCGAAGCTCAGCGGAGCAGCATGTTGAAGCGCTAGCCACCAAAACTCCAAGTGTAGGTCAAAAGGTTAAGTTTCTGTCCGGAGGTAATCAACAGAAAGTGGTCATCGGCAAGTGGTTGACTAGAGACTGTGATGTACTCATCTTCGATGAGCCCACACGAGGTATTGATGTAGGCGCGAAAAGTGAAATTTATAAGCTGCTGGATCAGCTTGCGAGTCAAGGGAAGGCGATCATTATCATTTCTTCAGATCTTCCTGAGATTCTAAGAATGAGCCACCGGATTATCATTATGTGTGAAGGGCGTATAACAGGAGAACTCCCCGCAGAAGAAGCATCGCAGGAGGCGATTATGAAATATGCGACGAAGCGTTCATAACTGTTCAAGAGTTAACCGGAGGTGTCAGGACTATGAAGATCGCGGATAAAGAGATTAGTCAGCCAGCGGGTATGAAGCAATCGGGAGGGCAATCCGGATTCAAACAAAAAATATTGGCATTTGCCAGTCTGATCATATTGGTCATCGTATTTTCTTTATCCTCCAGCAACTTTTTTCAATTCTCAAATCTTGTCGGAATTCTAGTTTCTACAGCTGTAATCGGAGTATTAGCGCTTGGAGCTACCTTTGTTATTATTACGGGCGGCATCGACCTTGCTCTCGGTACTGTAATGACATTCTCATCTGTTATGGTTGGAGTCATTATTACCTTCTGGGGTCTGCCCGTCCCGTTAGGCATTGTAGGTGGGATTCTGGCTGGAGCACTGTGCGGCTTTATCAGCGGTTTGATGGTGGCGAAGATGAACATTCCACCCTTCATCGCCACTCTGGCGATTATGATGGTGACCAAAGGCTTGTCGCTTGTCATCACCGGAGCCAAACCTATTTATTTCAACGATGATCCGATCTTCGCCAAGATCGCCATGGGTAAAATGATCCCTGGTATACCCAACACCATCGTTATCTTCTTATTACTCGGTATGATCGCAAGCATAATCTTGTCTAAGACGATTATTGGGCGTTACAACTTCGCGCTTGGCAGTAATGAAGAAGCTACTCGCTTATCAGGTGTGAACACAGTCAAATGGAAGATTATTATCTATTCCATTACAGGGATTTTTAGTGGAATCGCAGGTATCCTGATGGCATCACGTCTGAATTCAGCTCAGCCATCACTGGGCACTGGCTATGAACTAGAGGCTATTGCGGCAGTGGTCATTGGCGGAACTTCCTTAAGTGGAGGTGTAGGTTCTATTCTAGGCACGATTATTGGCGCACTGATTATGAGTGTGCTGACGAATGGCTTACAGATTATGTCCGTGGCTCAGGAATGGCGGACGGTCATTGTCGGTGTTGTAATCATCATTGCGGTTTACGCTGATATTCTACGCCGCCGTAAGCAATAAACTTGGTATGATCTCCATCCGGAGTGATATACAAAGCAAATGACGAGGGGGAAGATTCAAATGAAACTGCGTCGTAGAGGGTTTATTATGCTTGCCAGTCTATTGTTAGTCACTACTTTGCTGAGTGCATGTAACAACAATGATAGTAACAAGAGTGCATCCGGTTCAGACAAACCATACATTCCAGTCATATCAAAAGGGTTCCAGCATCAATTCTGGCAAGCGGTGAAGCAAGGAGCGGAGAAAGCTGCTAAGGAATTTGATGTTGAGATTACCTTCGAAGGTCCAGAAAATGAGAGTCAGGTGGATAAACAAATTGAGATGCTGCAAACCGCTCTCGACAAGAAGCCAGCTGCAATTGCGCTTGCCGCACTGGACAGCAAAGCTGCGATTCCTTATCTAGAAAAGGCAAAGGAAAATAAGATTCCGGTCATCGGCTTTGACTCTGGTGTAGACAGTGATATCCCTGTAGCAACGGCAGCGACTAACAATAAAGCAGCAGCGGCGTTGGCCGCAGATAAAATGGCTGAACTGATTGGTAAGAAAGGTAAAGTGGGTCTTGTCATACATGACCAAACAAGCAGCACGGGGCAACAGCGTCGCGATGGCTTCTTAGAACAAATGAAAGAAAAATATCCGGATATTCAAGTGTTAGAGCCGCAATATGGGGGTGGAGATCAGTTAAAGTCCACAGACCTTGCGAAAGCGATGATGCAGGCAAATCCGGATCTGAAAGGAATCTATGGCTCTAATGAAGGCTCTGCTGTAGGTGTGGCTAATGCAGTAAATGAATTGCAAATGAATGGTAAGATCGTAGTCGTCGGCTTTGACTCTGGCAAGCAGTTGATGGATGCTATCCGCAGTGGTGTTGTGGCTGGTGCTGTTACACAAGACCCCATTGGTATTGGCTATCAAGCTGTGAAGGCAGCTGTGCAAGCGATTAAAGGGGAAGCGGTTGAAAAGAACATCGACACGGGGTTCCACTGGTATGATAAAAACAATATGGATTCCGATGAGATCAAACCTCTACTATACGAATAGAGTTTAATAATAGAGGTTGCCTCCCGCAGGCGGCCTCTATTATGCTTATGCTGATAAGTTCAAAGTTGTGGAGGTGTTGGATGTATAAGATAATTCTGGTTGATGATGAAGATGAGGTTCGTGAAGGGATCAAACAAAAGATCTCATGGAGTAAATATGGGTTTGAGCTGGTTGGTGATTTTGATAATGGCAGAGATGCACTGGAAGCAATCGAGCAGCATCGTCCTGACGTAATTATTACTGATATTTGTATGCCTTTTATGGATGGACTGGGATTGGCCAGAGCTGTGATGGATAGGTACCGGGATATGAAGGTCATTATCGTCACTGGATATGAAGACTTCGAATATGCGAAGCAGGCCATAACACTGAAGGTGACTGAGTACTTATTAAAACCGATTAATGCACGTGAGTTTGCTGAATTTCTAAGTAAGATGAAGCAGGATTTAGATGAAGAGCATCTACAAAAAGCGAATTTAGTTAAGCTTCGTATGCAACTTAATCAGAGTCTTCCATTGCTGCGGGAACGATTCTTGGAGCAGCTGGTAACTACTCGAATGAAAAGCGAAGAAATCGAGAATAAATTGAGTTATTTTCATATTCCGTTGCAGGGTCAAGTGTACCTTGCGCTCGTTATAGATATAGAACTGGAGAAACGAAGCCAGGACCTAGCTTTTGATGCAGAGCTACTGCGTTTCGGCGCCTTTAACATTGTTCAAGAGCAGCTGGAGAAAGAGCAAGACGGAGTGGTATTCCAGACGAGAGATGGAAAAATCGCTGCGATATTATCCGGCAATTCAGAGACGGTAGAAGTAGCAACGCAGCATCTTGCAGAGCAAGTCCAGGGTAGCTTAAATAAATATTTGAAGCTGTCATCCACCATAGGCATCGGTAGAAAATATAATACTTTGCAACAAATTCCACAATCCTTCCAAGAAGCGATCTCCTCCATAGAATATCGTTACCTTTTAGGCATAGATAAAGTTATCTCCATACAGGATCTTGAGTTTGGGAAGGGATTGGATCAGGCGCATTTCACCTCATGGGAAAAGCAATTTATATCCGCTTTAAAGACAGGTAAAGCTTCTGCTGTATCGGAAATTCTGTTGAAGTGGTTTCAGGAGCTTAAAAGTAATACCTCCTCTATAGAAGGCTGCCGTAGCAGCATCTATCAGCTGCTGGTTTCTTTGATGAACTATGTGGTCGACATCGGCTTCCCAAATACAGTAGTTGTTTCGCATAATATGTTTGCAGAGGTTGCTGCGCTTAAGACTTTAGATGAAGCAAGGAATTATCTGGAGAGGACTTGCCATGCGCTGATATTTAAACTATCGGAACAAAGAACAACGGTTCGGACTTCTCAGATGCAAGCCGCAGAAGCTTATATTCGCGAGAATTATTGTAATGACAGCTTTTCACTCAATGAGCTGTGTAGCCATATTTTTATGAGCATCAGTTATTTCAGTGCAACTTTTAAACAGCACACCGGTGAAACATTTATAGAGTATCTGACTCGACTCCGTTTGGAAAAAGCAAAAGAACTCCTTACGGTCACACAGTTGAAGACATATGATATCGCTGCCAGAGTTGGTTATGCTGATCCACAGTATTTTAGTGTTATTTTTAAACGTAATGTAGGAAGCACACCGAAGGAATATCGACACCGGCAGAAGGAGAATCTCTCTCTATGAGATCACAGCGCTTTTTCCGCAGCCGAAGTATTCATACTAATATTGCTATCTCCTTTTCACTTCTTATCCTCTGCACAACTATTGTCCTGAGTTATACTTCCTATCGCCTGTCCTCAGCCGCGGTCAAGGGCAATTCTGTAGCCTATACTTCACAGTTAATAGAACAAGTAAAACTGAATATCGAGAATTACATTGGCAATATGGAGAGCATAGCTGCTCTGGTGTTAACTAGCAGTGATCTAGAGAAGTATATAAAAGGCTCGAATTTAGATAAAGAAGAGGCACTTAAGAATAAACTGCTTGCCAGTCATTATCTCCGGTCAGTCGTTCAGTCCCGCTCGGATATTTCCTCTATATTATATGCAGGCTCAGATGGCATGACCGTTTCGGATCGACAGCATGCTGTTTTGAAACCGCTTCCTGAACTAATAGCTCAAGATTGGTATCAAAAAGCTATGAATCAATTAGACGTTGCAGTTTCTTCTTCTCATGTGCAGCACATCTTTCAAGATGAATACCGGTGGGTAGTCTCGATCAGCCGAAAACTCTCGAATGCGAATGCTATGACGGAAGCGGATCAACAAGGTGTACTGCTCGTAGATCTCAATTACAGTGTAATTAATAATCTATGTAAACAAATCGAACTGGGAAAACGAGGTTATGTTTTTATCGTCGATCCCGCAGGTAGCCTTGTCTATCATCCACAACAGCAGTTGATCTACTCCCAGCTCAAGTTCGAACAATTAGAGACGGTCCTTGGGATCAAGAGTGGATCTGTTACGGTTAATACGGGGAATGATCAGAAACTGTACACTGTGGACACTACCAGCTTTGGCTGGAAAATAGTTGGAGTCACTTATCCGGATGATTTGGTCGCGAACAAGCAACGTATGCAAGGAACCGCCGCCTTATGGGGAGCAATTAGTTTGATTTTTGCTATGGCTATATCGATATTTCTCTCTTACGCACTGACCAAACCGCTGAAGAATTTGGAGCTGAATATGAAAAAAGCGGAACGTGGAGAGTTCGACATACGCGTGGAGATTGAGAGCACGAATGAAATCGGCAAGCTTGCTCGTACGTTTAATCTTATGATTATGAAGATTAAAGAGTTAATGGGACAGATCGTTCTGGAGCAAGAGATGAAACGTGTGAGTGAACTGAAGGCACTGCAAGCGCAGATTAAACCTCACTTTTTGTACAATACACTTGATTCGATTATTTGGATGGCAGAGACAGGAAAGATGGAGGAAGTGGTTGAGATGACTTCATCTCTATCCAAGCTGCTTCGTTCAACAATTGGTGAGGGTGAGGAATTGATTCCGCTGGCCAAAGAATTAGAGCATATTCGGCACTATTTAACGATTCAGAACATGCGTTATCGTAATAAATTCACTTATTCCATAGAGGTACAAGAAGATATCCTAACCTGCAGCATTTTAAAAATGGTACTTCAGCCTTTGGTTGAAAATGCGATCTATCACGGCATAAAACATAATCCTGAGCAAGGGTACATTCTGATCCGAGCAAGACAAGAACAGAACGATATTATCGTACAGGTCATTGATGACGGTATTGGGATGGATGAAGAGCAGATGGGTAAGGTACTGCTGCAAAAATCAGATTTCAAGACTGGCAGCGGTGTAGGTGTCGCGAATGTGAACCATCGTGTCCAGCTGTATTTCGGTGTGAAATACGGTTTGTCTTTTGCAAGCGAGATGGAGGAAGGAACGACGGCCACTTTACGAATACCTGTGATTTATGAGGAGGAGAGTCAATGAGCGCTTTACGGTCAAAAATTGGCCTGTATACTCTGCTACTGCTCTTCATTGTTACTTTGGGTTCATTAGCCTATCGTATGTTTACAAATGAGCTTGACGCAAAGGTTAGGACCATTATTTATGTGCCCAAGACTATCGATAGCAGTATTGAATTCTGGGAAGTGATGAAACAAGGTGTGGCAACTGCGGCTAAGGAGTTCGGCGCAGAGGTTCGCACGATTGGAACGGATACAGAGCTTGATGTAGATCAACAGATAGAACTGCTGGAGCAAGCAATTAAGGAAAAGCCTGACGCCATTATTTTATCTGCTACGGATTATTATCGCCTCATTCCAATCGCGGAAAAGATCAAATCAGCTGGCATTACGCTTATTACTGTAGATTCGGGCTTAAGCGGTGGTGTATCAGAGAGCTTTATTGCTACAGACAATTATGAAGCAGGACGTAAGGCAGGACAGGAGTTAAGAAAATATATCGATCCAGAGGATAAAGTCGCTATCGTTAACTTTGTACAAGGCTCTGCCACCGCAATTGAGAGGGAAAGAGGGGCTCGTGATGCCCTTTTAGAGAATGGAGTTCATGATGTGCAGCCTACATTATACAGTGATGGTTCCGTGCGAAAAGCGTACCAGTTAACTGTTGGTTTACTAAAGGACGAGCCAAATCTAAAGGGGATAATAGGTCTTAATGAACCTTCTACACTAGGTGCTGGGCAGGCGATTATGGATATGGGATTTCAAGACAAAGTGAAATTATTTGGGTTCGACAATTCTAGCAATGAGGTGAAGCTCCTCGAAAAAGGGATCTTGCTTGGCACGGTTATGCAGAAGCCTTTTAATATGGGGTACTTAGCTGTGAAGACGGCGATTGAAGCTGTTGAGGGTGAGAAAGTGGAACGGATAATAGATACAGGCTCCGTGATCATCACGAAGGAGAATATGTATTTAAGTGAAAATGAGAAATTAATGTTTCCTTTTATAGAATAAATGAACAAGGTAGCTTTTAAAACCGTTTGCGGCTTTAGAAGCTACCTTGCTTTTTTAAAGATCAAGAGTCGTTACTATATCAACAAAGGATTGCTGCAACGGTGTTAAAATATGATCTTTACGCCAGCCGAGCACAAACCCGCCGCTTTCAGGCAGAATCCCTGGCAGGTTGGCATAGCTAAGCTTGCCTAGCTCAATCTCAGCTTTAACAGCCGCTTTAGAACATATGCCAACACAGTCACTCCCGCTAACTAGCTGCTTAATCACTTCTGGAGAATTCAACTCGGATCGGTTCCATAAACGGATTTGATTGAATTGTGCCCATTGATCGGCATACCCTCGTAAACAAGATCCTTGCTCATGCTGAATCCACGGCTCATTGGCAATTAGTTCAGGTGTTAATTTCTCTAGGCCTTCAAATGGATGACCAGTTGCAAAAATTAGGACAGGTTCATCACGGACAATAAGCTGAAAATCAAAAGATTCGTCCTGCCAATCCGCAGTATGTAAAATGGCCATCTGAATATCCCGACTACGGAGACGCTCACGTAACAAAGCATCGCTTTGAACAGTCAAAGAGTTGTTAATCCCCGGATAGAGTTTCATGAATTGGATTAACACATTAGGTAAAATATAAGTTGCAGGAATAAAACTGGCTTCCAGCTCTAATATTCCTTTTGAGGGGGAAGAAAATTGTTTAACTGTGCGCTCAGCTTCTGCTGTGAGAGAGACGATTTTGAGGGCGTATTGATAAAGGGCTCGTCCAGCATCCGTAAGCAGCACTCTTCCGCTTCGGTAAAGAAATAGAGGGGTTCCGAGCTCAGCCTCCAGATTCTTCATATGAAAAGAAACAGTTGGCTGTTTAAGGCCTAATTCTGCGGCTACATCGGTTACTTTTTTATATTTTTCAATTAGAACTACGATGTTCAATTTCATAATATTCATGACTTTCCTCCACATAATGCTAAGTTGGATTATAAATTATATCTCCATTATAGATTATATCTATATAGATATACACTTTATATTGGTATTTTTTTCGTTCGCTTTACAAAGATAAGAAGTTTCTCTAACGAACGAGCTCTAGAATAAGAAGAGTCAGAGGGGCCAAGAAGTCCCGGACAACATATAACATATGCGTTTGATGAACTTTTACAGTAACCATGCATATGGGGGCCAAGCTCCACAACACCATGTTAAAGCTTTCGAAGCCAGTTTGGTATGAACTGATCAGGGAGCCATGCTAACAAACCATTTAGGAGGAGACAAAACAATGCAATTCAAAAAATCATGGATCATGACTTTGGCTTTAACAAGCGTACTGGCACTATCGGCTTGCGGTAACGGCGGGGCAAACAACACAGGAGGAAACGCTGCAGCAACTAACGAAGGAAGCGGCGGCGCTGAAATAAGTGGTTCGATTCTGGCTTCAGGTTCAACAGCATTACAACCCTTGGTTGAGCTGGTAGCAGAGAATTTCATGGATAAAAACACTGGCGTGGACATTCAAGTTCAAGGCGGTGGCAGTGGTACTGGTCTTACTCAAGTAGCTGAGAAACAAGTAGATATCGGAAACTCTGACGTATTCGCAGAAGAAAAATTAAAAGATGCAGATGCAGAAAAAGCAGCAGCACTCGTAGATCATCAAGTAGCAGTAGTAGCGATCGCAGCAGTATCTCATCCTGATGCTGGTGTGGATAGCTTGACTAAACAACAACTGGTGGACATTTTCACTGGTAAAATCACTAACTGGTCTGAAGTAGGCGGAGCGGATCAAAAAATCCAAATCATCAACCGTCCAGGCAGCTCCGGTACTCGTGCAACCTTTGAAAGCTTTGCACTTGGAACCAAAACAGAAGATATCCCAGGTTCGATTCAAGAAGATTCCTCCGGTACGGTTAAGAAAATGATCGGTGAAACTCCAGGGGCAATCGGATACCTTGCTCTTTCTTACCTGGATGATTCCATTAAAACACTTAGTCTTGACGGTGTAGAAGCATCTGTTGACAATGTTGTTTCTGGTAAATACCCAGTATGGGCTTACGAGCATATGTACACAAATGGTGAACCTAATGCAACAGTAAAAGCATTCCTCGACTTTTTCTTAACTGACGAAGTGCAAACAGGTGAAGTTGTTGAACTTGGATACATCCCAGCTGTTAAAATGCAAGTTGTTCGCGACGTTGCAGGAACTGTTACCGCTAAGTAATTTAATTCTAGGCAATGTTATTGATTAGAATCTCAAGTGATTAGAGGCGGATACATCTGCCTCTCTTTTCACTTTAGAAAGAGGGAGCAATTGAGGGTGAAACTAAAGAACTCACGATTCGAAAAACATCATATTGAAGATTTTGTTGGACGTACTTATATGTCCTTCTGTGTATTACTGTTGATAACAATCATTGTATCGATGGTATATTTTGTAGCGTCTAAAGGAATTTCAACCTTCACAAGTGGCAATGCTACAGTTTCTGAATTTCTCTTCGGTACAAAGTGGTCGCCTGAAGCGGATACGCCTTCCTTCGGAGCTTTTCCATTTATCTCGGGCTCCTTCCTGGTTACTTTGCTTGCCGCATTGATTGCTAGTCCACTTAGCTTATGCGCTGCGTTATTTATGACTGAGATTGTTCCAGGGTGGGGCAAAAAATTACTTCAACCTGTTATTGAGCTTTTGGCAGGGATTCCTTCGGTAGTATATGGTTTCATCGGATTAAGTGTAATTGTACCGTTTCTACGCAACAACCTGCCGGGCCAAGGCATCGGGGTAGCTGCAGGCGCGCTTGTGCTCTCGGTAATGATTCTTCCGACGATTACAAGCGTGGCTGCAGACGCGCTGGCTTCATTGCCGCAAAACTTAAAAGAATCTTCCTATGCGCTTGGTGCCACCCGGTGGCAGACGATTTCGCGGGTGATTATTCCAACAACCTTTCCTGCCATTATGACAGGGATTGTATTGGGAATGGCTCGTGCTTTCGGTGAAGCACTCGCTGTACAAATGGTTATCGGGAACGCGCCATTCGTACCAAAATCACTCTTTGAGTCAGCTTCTACCTTGACCAGTGTGATCACACTCGGTATGGGGAACACGACCATGGGCTCACCTCACAATAATGCACTGTGGAGTATGGCACTGGTTCTCATGCTGATGACTTTCGTATTTGTCTTCTTTGTGAGAATGCTTGAAAGGAGAAATAAAATTTGAAGCCGAGAACCGTAAATAAAATTGCCACCAGTCTTATTGTATTTTTCGCGATGCTCATCGTTGTCATTCTACTTGGACTTTTGGGATATATCCTCTTTAGAGGCTTAAGCCATATCAGTTGGGATTTTCTTTTCTCCGCACCGCAAAAGATTCGTGCAGGTGGAGGGATCGGACCGCAGCTATTTAACTCCTTATTCCTGTTAGTACTGACACTTATTATTACAGTTCCGCTTGGACTGGGTGCCGGTATTTATATGGCGGAATATGCTCGTCCCGGTAAGATTACCGGCTTTATTCGCTTGATTGTTGAAGTATTGTCATCTTTCCCTTCCATCGTAGTCGGCTTGTTTGGTCTATTGCTGATTGTTAACTATTTCAATCTAGGCTTCTCCTTAATCTCCGGTGCGCTGGCATTGACGGTCTTTAATCTACCGCTGATGGTGCGGATTACGGAGCAAGCTTTCCGTAGTGTTCCAAAACAACAAAAAGAGGCCGGTTTTGCACTAGGATTGTCCAAGTGGAAAATTGTTACCTCGGTGTTGTTTCCGGTAGCATTACCTACAATTATTACAGGTACTATCTTGTCCGCTGGTCGTGTCTTTGGGGAAGCAGCTGCGTTGATGTTCACAGCAGGGATGAGTAGTCCAAGATTGGATTTCACCAACTGGAATCCACTTAGTGCGAATTCACCACTGAATCCCTTCCGTCCAGCGGAAACGCTGGCTGTCCACATTTGGAAGGTCAACAGTGAAGGTCTAGCTCCAGACGCTGCACAAATTGCTGCGGGAGCTTCGGCGGTGCTTGTAATTATGGTGTTAATCTTCAATCTGGCAGCACGTTATTTCGGAAGATTTATTTATCGTAAGCTTACAGCTTCAAAAAGAATGAACTAATCATACAAATTAAAGTAGAGATGTAGGAGGAGTAATCGATGGGAACGTCGGCAACAGCAGTGCGTGAATCTTTTCAAACCGAAGACCTGAGTATTTTTTACGGAACATATGAGGCAGTAAAGGGGATAAGCCTTCCATTTGCTGAAAATACGGTTACTGCACTGATCGGCCCCTCCGGCTGCGGTAAATCAACCTTTCTTCGTTCTTTGAACCGGATGAATGACGAAATTTCTGGCTCAAAAACAAAAGGAAGCATCTGGATTGATGGAGTGGATATTAATGCTCCGGGTACGGATGTGATTAAGCTGCGTCAGAAGATCGGGATGGTATGGCAAAAGCCAAATCCGTTCTATAAATCGATTTACGATAACATCGCTTTTGGACCTAAGTATCATGGCATTAAAGGTAAAAAGGCTCTTGATGAGATTGTTGAGAGCAGTCTTCGCAAAGCAGCATTGTGGGATGAGGTAAAGGATCGTTTAAAAGATTCAGCGCTTGCACTTTCCGGTGGACAACAGCAGCGTCTTTGTATTGCTAGAGCGTTGTCGGTTAACCCGCAAATTCTGCTCTTGGACGAACCAGCATCAGCTCTAGACCCGGTCTCCACAGGTAAAGTAGAGGAGCTAATCAAGGAGTTAAAAGAAGAGCTTCGCATCGTTATTGTGACACATAATATGCAGCAGGCAGCTCGGATCTCTGATTATACTGCATACTTTTATCTTGGCTCCCTTGTCGAATATGATAAGACGGATAAAGTCTTTACCAATCCAGAGAATCAAATGACGCAAGAATATATCATGGGCCGATTCGGCTGAAGCTGTGAACATCGTTCCTTCAGGAACGGTGTTATTTTTGTGAATTCAAAAGTTAATATGCAGAGAAACAATAACATCCGAAAGTTTCTGCGAAGTATATCAGTTGTTTTTATATGAAATTAACTGTGATTCGAAAGGTTACCTGTTATTTGCAAAAGGTAGAAAGATGCTGTATCATTTGTGATAATGATTATCATTATTACTATAATAGGGAGTGGATCTTATGACGCAATCTCAACAGACTCAACAGAATAGTGTGGCCGAAATAATAAAAGAACGACGCTCGATTAAGCTTTTTAAAAAAGATCCACTTCCACAAGGCCTTTTAGAGGAATTATTAAATGTAGCGGTATGGGCACCGAATCATGGTGTGCGTGAGCCGTGGAGATTTATTGCTTTTCAAGGGGAAGGTTCGAAATTCCTAGCTGAATCTGCATTTGCTTTTGTGAAACGTGCTATAGCTGATCCAGAAGTGGCTGCTAAACGTAAAGAATATATCTCGAATATTCCATTAACAGTAATCGTAGTGATGCCTGAAGATCCTCGGCAGAGAGAGTGGGACGAGGATTTTGCAGCAGCGTCTGCACTTGTACAGAATTTCCAGCTCGCAGCTTGGGAGCAAGGTGTAGGAACGATTTGGAAGACTGATCCCTACATCAACAACCCTGAATTCCGCACTAAAATTGGTGTGAAGCCCGGCGAAAAAATTGTAGCCATGATCCATGCCGGATATCCGGAGACTGTACCTGACAGCCGTCCACGCACAGACGCTTCGGAGCTGCTGAAGATCGTAGACTTCTATCCAGAGAATGGCGTAGTGGAATAAGGAAAGTCGAAGGCATTCGTATATTAAAAGCGGCGAAAGATCAAAAATATCGAAAAAGCGTCGAAAGATCAAAAAGATCAAAAACATCGATAGATCATTAGCATCGAAAGATCAAAAGTATCGAAAGATCATAAGCGTCGAATTATCAAAAGTATCCTTAGGGATGCTTTTTTTTGTTGCTTAGACTAGCGAAAGTAGGGGGAGGGCTACTGGGTGCTGATCACGTTTCGCTGCCGGTCCTCTGCTTATGTGGCTCAACCTTCTACTTACTTCATAGTATCTCCTATTGACCTTCTGCGGGCTTCCTACTGATCTCCGTATCGGACTGTATTGCAGCTATTTGAGCTTTTTGAGTCACTTTGCCGATCTATCGGACCGCATAGCTCTTATTACCATGTAACTGTGCAGAATTGGTGTGGTTATGAGTAAATAGCTGCAACTAGGTCCGATAGCACGTCAATTAGCTACAAATCTACGAAATAAGGACTCCTCAGTCCGATGCAACGGCGAATAAGTGAACTAACTCCAAACTAACCCAAACTAACTAAAGACCCTCAGTATGTTACGGACTGTATAGCAGCTATTTGAGCTTTTTGAATCACTTTGCCGATCTATCGGACCACATAGCTCTTATTAGCATGTAACGGCGCAGAATCTGTGTGGTTATGAGTAAATAGCTGCAACTGAGTCCGATAGCTCGCCTAAAACGTTTGAAATGGTGAAATAAGATCAACTGAGTCCGAACCATCGGCAAAAGTGTGTTCACAAGCATGGGGGATAGTTCAAATCGCGCAAGAACCCAAAGTAACCTAAGAACCAAACCAATGATGTCTAGTTACCGAATTAACCCAAGTAAGCAAAGAAGCTCAAGTCACAAAAGTAGTCAAAAAAGTAAAAAGAGCCAAGATAACCTCAAGAATCTGATGAAGCTAATGAAGCTATTGAAGCTCAAGTAGGCTCAAGTAGGCGAATAACCCAAACTAACTAAAGACCCTCAGTATGTAACGGACCGTATTGCAGCTATTTGAGCTTTTTGAGTCATTTTGCAGATGTATCGGACCGCATAGCTCTTATTACCTTGTAACGGCGCAGAATCTGTGTGGTTTTGAGTAAATAGCTGCAATTGAGTCCGATGCCCCGCAGAAAACACTCGAATTTGCATAATAAGGTCATCTGAGTCCGAAATATTGGCAAAAGTGTACTTACATACTAGCAAAGGCGGCGAGTTAGGCATCGCAGCTGACTGGCTATGGACTCAGTTACAATCACTCTTCACCATTTGATCCAACGGTGGGGAGAAAGTATTTCCTGACGGAGAGGGAATGGAAAATGAAGTCTGGATCCTAATATGAAACGTTGATCTTAATATGAAACGTTGCCCCTAATATGACACGTCGATCCTAAAGTCAAACGTTGATCCCACCAATTAAATGCAATATATAATGTACATAATGACCGATATAGATTACAATGGTGGAAAATGGAATGCATGACAAACATTAAAAGGGGTTATGGAGTGGGAGAGAACAAAAACATCAAGTTGAAGCTGGCTAGGATCCAAAAGAATCTTTCCCAAGAACAGTTAGCGGAAGTTGTAGGGGTTACACGGCAGACGATCGGCTTGATTGAAGCTGGTAACTATAACCCGACGATTAAGCTGTGCATAGCCATCTGCAAGGCGTTGGATACGTCATTAAACGATATTTTTTGGGAGGATTAGTTGTGAAAGGGCCAAAGATTAAAGACGAACGAATTATCACAGAAATTCAGAAGTTTAGTACGCACGGATTGTTGATTGTGTTAGTGGGATTTATGATTAGCCTTTTGGTAAAAGTATTTATCCTGGAGTGGGACATCAAATACTGGGTTGATACTTTTGGGATTATGCTGTTAGGTTGCTTGTATGTTACCGTTCGTTGTGTCAAAGATGGGATATACCTGCTGCCGAGTAAGGATGGAGAACTCAGACGGTTTAAGAAGATTCATTTAATATCGGGAGTTATCAGCACGATTATTTGGGCCACGCTAACATTTTTGCTTGATTTTAGAGAAGCGGGAGAAGTGGATATTAGAAAAAATATATCGAGTACTCTCGTGGGGGCGGTTGTTTTTTTCATAGGGGTCACTTGGGCGATGTGGTACATAATTAATAAATCCAACAAAAATGCTGACAAGAACATTGAGAATTAAAGATTAAAGATTAAATATTAAAGATAACCACTTCTTGCAAAACTAATGTCATTAGTTTATATTTAAGCTAATACCATTAGTTTATCGGAGGGGTAAGGATGAGAGTAACACGTGAAGGTCATTTATTGCAATTGACTTGGATGCCTAATTTTTTTCCAGTGAATTGTTACATTATTGAGGAAAACGATGGATTGACTTTAATAGATGCCGCTATGCCATTTAGTCTAAAAGGAATTATGGAGACTGAAGCGAAGCTAAATAAGAAGCTTACACGCATAATCTTAACGCATGCGCATGATGATCATATTGGGGCACTGGATGGACTGAAAAAGCAACGTCCAGAGGCTCAGGTGTACATCTCTGAGCGAGATTCGGCATTACTTCATGGAGATCGTTCACTTCGGGAAGGAGAACCTCAGACCCCTATTAAGGGAGGCGTGCCGAAGAAGATAGCTACCAAGCCAGACGTCCTTCTCCACGAAGGGGATACCATTGGCTCATTATCAGCGATTCACACTCCAGGACATACCCCCGGCTCTATGTCTTTCCTTGATTCACGCAGCGGTGCTGTAATCGTGGGGGATGCTCTTCAGACCTTCCGGGGAACTGCGGTGGCAGGAACCATCATCCCCCTGTTTCCTTTTCCAGCAATGGCTACATGGAATAAAGCTCAAGCTCTGAATAGTGCGATTAAGCTTCTAGAGTTATCTCCAGCTTTACTTGCTGTGGGTCACGGCAACTTACTTAAAGCGCCAAAGCAAGAGATGGAGAAAGCCATACGTAAGGCACAAATGATTCAGGATAGGAGTAATTAAATGTCACCTAGAGCAGGATTAGATCGTCACACGCTAGTGATTAGAGCAGCAGAAATTGCCGATGCTGAAGGTATAGAAGCTGTTACCTTGGCTGCACTAGCAGCTAAACTAGGTGTTCGTTCCCCGTCACTATATAACCATATAAATGGCCTGCAGGATTTGCGGACTGGGCTCGCCATTTACGGTTTAGAGTTATTATTTACATGCATGTCGAACGCAGCTGAGGGATTAAATGGAGATGCTGCTGTACACGCGATGGGCCGAGCATATGTGGATTTTGCTAGAAGTAGACCAGGTTTGTATGAGACTACACTACGAGCGCCTGAACAGGAGAACACGGAGCTTGAAGCGGCTGGTGAGCATATTTTGCAGTTTATAATTCAGGTGATGAAGAGTTATCAATTAGGTGAAGAAGGAGAACTTCATGCCGTAAGAGGATTACGGAGTATTCTACATGGATTCGCCTCATTGGAGCAAAAGGGTGGATTTGGTATGGCGCTCGATACTAACGAGAGTCTAACCCGCTTGATTAGCACTTTTATAACCGGAATTGGAAATATGAAATCAGATTAAATTAGATCTAGGAGATGATGAACAAATGGGTCAGGAATATGAACAAGGTAGTGTCACCACTTATGGGGAAACAGCAGAGATTATTGCGAAATTGGGGATTTTACCGCTTGCTGCGCTGATTCACGGGCACCCGTCTTTAAACGGCTTAACTAAGCCCGAGAATTGGCATACTGGAACAGATTTAGATCCGTGGTCATGGCGTGCGCAGTTTCCAGGTGAGGGTCTTGCAGGATACGGAAAGTTTATTAAGAAAAAGGCTATTTTGGTCTCAAGGGAGTGGTTCCCGGCATTTGTAGCAGCAGTAGGCAGTACCAAATCTATTGAAGAGCGGTATAAGGATGGGTTGGCTAGTAAAGAAGCTGTGACCTTACTGCAGATTGTTCGTGAACATGAAGGCATTGATACACGTAAACTTCGGGCAGAGGCTGATATGAAGGCAAAAGAAAAGAAAACAGCCTTCGATAACGCGGTTACTGAGCTGCAAGGATCGTTAGATATGGTGATCTCAGGCATCAAGCAACGCCTGAATGATGAAGGTGAAGTAAATGGTTGGAGCAGCACCTCGTTCGAAACGGTCAGTCACTGGATGTCAGATAACGGTTTATCCGCTTTTGAAGGGGATAGAGAAGAGGCCATAGCTTGGATACAAACGAAGATGAACGGGGTATGGTCGCCAACAGCAATAGCTTGGACAAACAAAGCATTCTCATGGAATTAATAAAAACGGTTAATCACTGCTCCATAGAGAGTGATTAACCGTAAGCGTTTTCCAATAAAATTATATCCATCACATTAAGGTTCCAACATAGGCGCCAAGTAAGCAATCAGGAAATACAAGAATCCAAAAAGCAGCATAACATAGGCAGTGTATTTAATAGCATTAGATGCAACAATTCTTGAATCTACCGGTGGTTGAATTTCTAGCTGTTCTTCTTCGAGGCTGTCAACTTCTTTGGATACTGGGTCTCTCAACATGATAATCCCCTCCTTGGAAATTCAATCCTTAACTGTATTGTGACATATTTGTGAACAGAAATCAACAATAGTGTGAACAAATATTGAACATTTATTCAAATTTGGGCATTTTACCACCTGAAATGTTGCTGTTAAAACAAAAACAACCCGCTTACTCTCTAATTAGAGAGCTAAGCGGGTTATTTGAAATTGGTTTTACCTAGGATCTAACGGGTGTTGTTTATGCCTTAAGCCCAATCCCCATTACGGAAGATAGGTACTGTTGTTCCATCATCGTTAATTCCGTCAATATTCATTTCAGGAGAGCCCATCATAAAGTCAACATGGGTATGGCTTTGATTCATTCCTTTTTCCAACAGCTGTTCTTTAGTCATCGTAATTCCTTCTTGAATTGTGAAGGCATAAGCTGCACCTAAAGCCAAATGACAGGAGGCATTCTCATCATACAACGTAGTGTAATAAAGAATACCGCTCTCAGAAATCGGAGAGTGGAAAGGCACCAAAGCAACTTCACCAAGATAGGAAGATCCTTCATCCAGTGCGATTAGTGATGCCAGAGTTTCTGCGCCTTCTTCAGCAGTAAAATCAATCACTTTACCGTTCTCAAAGGTCAGCGTGAAGTTATTGATTAGATTGCCGCCGTAGCTAAGTGGCTTAGTGCTGCTCACTTTACCATTAATACCAGACTTCAGAGGGGCAGTAAACACTTCTTCCGTAGGAATATTGGCTAGGAAAGGGACGCCCTTACCGTTCACAGCTCCTGCCTGACACCAGATGTGTCCTTCCGGCAACTCAATAGTTAAATCTGTACCAGGTGCTGTATAATGCAGCTTGCGAAACTTACTTTCATTCAAGGAAGCGCAACGAGTTTTGAGTCCATCTAAATGGCGGCTCCATGCTTCAATAGGATCTTCCTGATCCGCACGTGTGGCTTTAAAGATGGCGTCCCATAATAGTTCAACCTGCTGCTCTGATGGAGCGTCAGGGAACACTTTTGCCGCCCAAGAGGCTGATGGGAAGGCAAGGCCGCTCCAGCTCGCATGATTCCCCATTAAGTACTCACGATAAGGTGCTAGGGTCTGCCCAGAAATACGTTGATTATCGGCAATTCTTCCCGGTTCAACGCCTTTTAAAAGATCTGGGTCAGCGGAGATAATGGTTAGAAATGCGGCTCCCTTTTTAGCAAGATCCTCTAATTCATCGGCTTGCCACTGCGGCGGCTCCAGGAAGGAATCAGATGGAGCAAGATCATAACGTGTACGTAATACAACTTCATCACTATAATTCACCTTTACAAGTCTCGCGCCGGCTTCATAGGCTTTGCGAACCACAAGTCGCACAAGCTCTGCGGATACAATATCTGCATTCACAACGAGTGTCTGACCCGGTTGAATATTAACGCCAATCTTCACGGCCAGCAATGCGTAATTCTCCAGCTTTTGCTTGAAATCCAACATAGTTTCTATTCCTCCCAATATCCTGTATCTCTTGTGTGCTTAAATTAGAACGCCCAGTTTCCATTCAGGAAGACAGGTTCTTCAGTTCCATCAGCAGTTATCCCGTAAATGTTCATCTCAGCTGACCCGATCATGAAATCCACATGGGTTACACTATTGTTGAGGCCATGCTCAATTAACTGCTCTGGATTCATGTCTTTACCGCCTTCTAAACAGAAGGCATAAGCCATACCTATAGCAAGGTGATTAGAAGCATTTTCGTCAAACAATGTGTTGTAATAAAGAATGTTGGATTCAGAAATAGGGGATTTATGAGGAACCAAGGCAACCTCCCCTAAGTATTTCGCTCCTTCATCCATGCTAATGAGGTGCTCTAGCGCTTCTTGACCTTGCTCAGCAGTAACACTTATAATACGGCCGTTCTCAAAGCTAATAGAGAAGCCATCGATGATGTTGCCGCCATGACTAAGTGGCTTTGTACTTCTTACAGTGCCATTAACACCAGTCTTTAGTGGTGCAGTGAAGACTTCTTCGGTAGGCATATTGGCTACAAAAGAATGACCTTTTGCATTAATGCTGTCTCCTTGTGCCCAGATATGGCCTTCAGGAAGCTCGATGCTAAGGTCAGTGCCAGGTGCTATGTAATGCAGCTTTTTATATTTTTTTGCGTTGAGTACATTCGCTTTTTGCTCCAAGGTGTCAAGATGCTCCTGCCATGCAGCTACTGGATCTTCACGGTCAAGACGCACAGTGTGGAAAATGGCTTCCCAGAGTTTATCTACACGTTCTTCGGCTGGAACCTCAGGGAATACTTTATCCGCCCAAGCTTGACAAGGAACAGCTACAATACTCCAGCTCACTTTGTCGGACATTTGCATTTCACGATATTTGGTGAGGGCAGCTCCTCGTACTTTTTGAAAATTGGAGATACGTACTGGATCAATACCTTTAAGTGCATCAGGATCTTCAGCGATCACGTTAAGGATAGCCGCACCTTTTTCGGCGAATTCAGTCATTTCACCTGCGTACCAAGTAGGAGGCTGAGTGAATACCTCTGGTGCAGCGTGTTCAAACTGTTGGCGTGTAATGCTTGCATCACTCCAGTTCACCTTAACTAAACTTGCTCCGATAGCATATGCCTTAGCGGTAATTAGACGTACGAAATCAGCGGCAAGAATCGGTGCATTCACCACTAGAATTTGCCCGGGTTGAACATTAACACCTATTTGTACAGCTAAATCTGCATATTTACTAAGCTTAGCCTGAAAATCAGTCATTGTAATTTCCTCCATTTACTAATAGTTTAGTACTTTACAAGCATTGTACTAAATTATTAACCGCCGGATGAAAAAAGTCAATTACGTGGAATTTACAGTGCAAAGAGAAGGAATTACATTCATTTCAATGATATACTGAAAGGGTAGCTGATTTGATGATAGGAAGGAAGATAAGTGGATGAATTTAGAGATCGTAAGTGCTGAAATGAGCCGTAAAGAAGATAAAAGTTATGTAGGGAGGACTGTATTCACTCTCGAAAATCATAAGGCTCCATATGAAATTACTTTCTTCAGTACAAGAGGAACGGAATGGGATTACAGTCTAAGCTTTGCGGGTGAGCCTGGGAGCGAGGAACAGTTCTTAGAAACGGATGCATTGCTGGAGAATAACGATGATGTGTACAATCAGTTGCTAGATGCTGCACTTGATCAACAAGAAATCGTGGAAGAATAATACTTTTATTGATATGACGCCAGCGGCATTATCTGGTAGCCGCTGGCCATATCATGACTATCCAATCGTTATCTTACCTTCTGGGTAACGATACAGTTCTTTACTGCCTTTTGGTTTCAAAGCATAAGCAAGTGTAAGTGGTCCGGTCCGGCCCATAAACATCAGGATAATCACTAGAACCTTTCCCGCCGTAGTCAGTTCCGGAGTAAGGCCCATAGATAAGCCTGAGGTTCCAAAAGCAGATACTGCTTCAAAAAGTACAGTTAGAAATTCAGCGCTCTCGGTTAAGGATAATAACATCGTAGCGATGACAAGCAGCATAAGAGACATTAATGTGATAGTAAGGGCTCTATATACATTTTCTTTAGCGATCCGGTGGCGGAACATTACAATATCTTCTTTCCCCCGTAATCGCGCAGCTACTGCAGTAACCAGTACGGCGAATGTAGTGATCTTGATTCCTCCACCCGTCGACCCAGGTGCAGCTCCGATAAACATCAATAGAATCATCAGAAATTGTGTGGATTGCCGTAAAAGTGGAACTTCAATGGTGGTGACACCACCAGATCGCGGAGTTACCGCTTGTAAAAAGGTCGCCCAAAACTTTCCGCTTGCACTCAAGGGCTTCAGCGTAGAATTAAACTCCAGTAAAAAAAACAGCCCCGCACCAATAACAATCAATATAAGAGAAGTCCAAAGAACAACCTTTGAATGAAGAGTGAGTCTTCTGCGTTTAGGAAAGTCCATAAGATCAGAGAGAACGATAAAACCAATCCCTCCAAGAAATATGAGACTCATTGAGGTGAAGTTAACAATGGGATCATTTACAAAACGAGTAAGTCCGCTAAACGGCCCATGAATATCACCGAAGAGATCAAAGCCTGCATTATTAAAGATAGATATACTGTGAAAAATCCCATAATATGCTGCTTTCCCAAAGGGCATATCCATCATAAACCTTCCAGCAAACAACACGGCCCCCGACAGCTGAATAACAAGAGAATAGATCAGGACTCTACGGATTAAGAGTACAATTCCCTGCATCGAATTTTGGTTCATGGATTCTTGCAAAAGGATTCGCTCTTTCAAGGATATCCGTTTATTAAGGACCAAGGTAATCAAAGTAGCCATCGTTACAAAGCCTAATCCTCCGATTTGAAATAAAATGAGTAGAACAACTTGTCCGAAGGTAGTTAGCTGAGTTCCCGTATCAATGACCGCAAGGCCTGTTACACAAGTGGCTGAAGTCGCCATAAACAAGGCATCGATAAAGGATATTTGTCCGGATGTTGAGGAGACCGGGAGACTAAGCAGAAAAGTCCCGGCAGTGATAAGGATTAAGAATCCTAGTGATAAAACTTTGGGCGGGGTCATTTTAAAACCACCGAAGTTCAGGTTAGCCAATGTAATTCTCCTGACGTACGTGATATTGGAGTAATGCTCACAGAATTATAACACAACTTACCAGCCCTTCCCTAAATGGAGGGAGGTAATTGACATATTTTATCGAATTATTCTAGAATAACACCCTATCCGTCAACTTAAAAGAGGAGGCTTTCTTAATGATGATAAGTCCGATTCTGAATCAGATTGGTGCTGTTTTTATTCCGGTAAAGGATATTGAGAAATCAAAACAATGGTATTGCCAATTGCTTGGACTCCCATTAGATGGAGAGGTATTATTCGGTCATTTATATGTAGTCCCTATGCAGGGACCGGGCATCGTTTTGGACAGTAAGATTTACACCGCTGAATCTGTTCTAAACATCCCTTCGTTTCATCTTAACACCGAGGATATTGATGCTGCTTATGATTATGTAAAGGCCAACGGAGGAGAGATTCTCACGGATATTGAGCATGATCATTGGTTTAATTTTAAAGATCCCGATGGAAATGTGATCATGGTCTGTCGTTGTTAATCGTTGTATAGAAGGGAGTAGACGAATGATAAGAGAAGCTAGGACCGAAGACGCTACCTACATTGAAGAACTTTATCGGATTTTGCTGCCTGAGCATCCAGCTATTCATGTATCTCCTGAGCGGCTGAAGCAGATAGCAGATCATCCGGAGAGTTTTCTATATGTGTGCGAAGAACAAGAAACAATTGTCGGGTCGTTACATCTTCATTTTTGTATGGATGCTTTGTGTGACGATAGGCCCTTTGCTGTCATAGAAAGAGTCATTGTGGCTGAAAAAGTACGAGGAAAAGGGTATGGCGCAATGCTAATGAGACATGCCGAGAATGTAGCGATCTCCAAGGGAGCCCTTAAGATTATGTTATCAAGTGCTGCAAAGAGAGAAGAAGCGCATCGTTTCTACGAAATTCTTGGTTATGATAGCAGCTCCAGCAAGGTATTCAAGAAGTATTTATAGTTATTTACGATTGGAAGTGATGATATGATGGTTACACTTAGAGAACTGGTGCCGGAGGATGCAGGTGAACTGCTTCGACTTCAGCATCAGTTAGACCAAGAGTCCAAATTTATGTTATTGGAACCGGATGAAAGACAAGCTAGTCTTTGTCAGGTCAAAGAAATGCTCGAAAGCTTTCTGGCAGCAGAAACTTCAATTCTTATAGGGGCAGAGGTTGACGATCATTTGGCAGGTTACTTGTCTGTTAGAGGTGGAAGTGTTAGACGCAATAGACATAGCGCGTACATAGTGATTGGGATTCAGAAACAATATCAGGGGAATGGGATTGGGGCTGGCCTGTTCCGTGAGATGGACATCTGGGCTATGAACAATGGGATTGTTCGTCTTGAGTTATCCGTCATGACCCATAATCAAGCTGCTTTGGGGCTGTATACCAAGAGCGGGTTTGAAATCGAAGGGACGAAGCGGAAATCTCTTATTGTCGATGGTGAGTGGGTGGATGAGTATTATATGAGCAAAATTCTCCAAAAAGAAAAAAGGATAGAGTGTCAGATTTAATCTGATGACCCTATCCTTTTTTTTTATGAATAAAGGTTATGATTTCGTGATTTATGATGATTCAGTGTTGCTTGATTGTTCGATAACAACTTCAACCTTGCGGACACGGTATCTGTTCATCTCGCGGATGGTCAATGTTACATGGTCACGAACAATACTTTTGCCAATGGCTGGATCTGCGATATGACTGTATACCCAGCCTCCAACTGTGGTCACTTCTTCATCTTCGAAATCAAGCCCTGTAAGATCCTTGACCTCTAACAGAGATACCTTACCGTCGAACAGATAGTTGGTATCGCTTATTTTTTCGACTTCTCTGCGTTCATCACCGTCAAACTCGTCACGGATTTCACCAACGATTTCTTCCAAAATATCTTCAATCGTGATGAGACCGGATGTTCCACCATATTCATCAAGCAGCAAGGCAATATGCACACGCTCCAACTGCATACGAGTTAGAAGATTCTTGACCGGTGTCACCTCAGATACTGTCAGTACGGGTTGAATTAAGCTATGAAAATCAAAATCAGGATTGTTATCATACTGCAAATAGAGCTGTTTCGTGTTGATCATTCCGATAATATTATCCTTGCTGCCTTGTGCCACAGGGAAACGAGTATATTGCTCCTTGCGGATAATTTCGAAATTTTCTTTCAACGAATGATTGGTGAAAAGACATACCATATCGGTTCGCGGAACCATGATTTCTTTGGCGAGCATCTCATCAAAAGTAAAGATTCGGTTAACATAGCCATATTCGGCTTTATTGATTTTCCCGCTTTCGTAACTCTCGGACAGGATCAAACGAATCTCATCTTCACTATGCGCGTCTCCATGCTCACTAGCTGGTTTCATCCCAAAAAGACGAACAAGCATATTAGCGGAACCGTTCATGAACCAAATGAGAGGGTACAAAATTCTGTAGAACCAAATAATCAGCGGTGAAGTAATTTGACCGATTTTTTCCGGAATGTTTATAGCTGCCGTCTTCGGAGCAAGTTCTCCGACAACGACGTGCAAGAATGTTGCAATGATGAATGCGAGTAAAAACGCAAGAGGGTGACTCACACTAGAACTGATATTGGCCCAGTCGAAAATAGGAAGCAATAACTGTTCGAATGCAGGCTCTGCCAGTGCACCAATACCCAGCGCAGTGATAGTAATCCCGAGCTGACAAGCGGATAAATAGCCATCAAGATTAGCGGATACCTTCTGTACTGCCAAGGCATTCTTCTTTCCGTCAAGCACCATTTGACTGATCTGGCTACCTCTAAGTCTCACCAATGCAAATTCTGTTGCTACAAAAAAAGCGGTTAAAATAATCAAAATAACCACCAACGTCAAACTAAGTCCTATACCCATATAATCTTTACCATCCCTTTCGTTCCTAAAATAGGTTATACTCATTATTATGAGTTCTTATGAACTATTCTACGAACTTTTCAGTAAAATATCAAATGGTGGAGGGAAACAGATATGGAATCATTTGCATTGACTCGTGTGGAGATGTCCAGTCTACTGCTCTCATTGACCGGATTGTCAGACCGGAAACCGCTGAATATCCTCCAAGAGGCATGGGCAAAGTTTCACCGTGAAGAATTACAAAAGGGGACTTCGTTACCCGCTTTTTTATCAACCAATGTTCCACCCATATTACAAAAGATCATTAAAGGTGGCCATGTAAAAGGCTTTTCACTTGGTGAAATTGCTTCATTGGGCCATCTTATAGAGTATTCCACATTGACCGTCACAGCTATGCAAAATTGGGTCAAGCGCGACTTCAAGGAATATCTCGGTTCGCCTAAAGAAGGAAAGAAATATTCGGTTAATCAGGCGGCGCTTTTGTTTATTATCGATGATCTCAAATCCGCTCTTAACTTTGAAAGTATCCGCCAACTGTTCCAGCTAATGTTCCTAAAGCCGGATCGCGATGATGATGATCTAATTGAACCGGCCAAGCTGTATTACGCCTATGCAGGGCTTTTTGAGGAGATCAAAAGCAATCCATCGATTCAGACGCAATGTAAAGTAGATCAAGTGTTGCACAAGGAGTTCTCTTGGAAAGAAGATACCTCGTTAAAAAGCTCTATAGATCGTGTAATTAACCGGCTGACACATTTATCGAGAGCGCAGAGAGAATCCGTTCGTAATATGCTGCTTATCGCCACAATTTCTGTGCAGACCTGTTATTTTCAATCGCTGGCTAGGCAATACTTTAATGCTGCTTTATTTCTTGATTTTTGAGCACTTCAATTTTAAAATGTATAAGTGAAACAATCAAAAGTAAGTTTATTGGTTAACAGGTTGAAATAAGGGGGCTTCGATGTGAATCAAATGACACTGCTGCGGAATCCGAAACAAAGGAAATTACTCTTCAGCGCTGGCTTGAGCTGGATGTTCGATGCGATGGACGTCGGAATGATTTCTTTTGTTGTAGCAGCTTTAGCTAAGGATTGGAATCTGGGACCGGAGCAGATCGGTATATTGACTAGTATTAATTCCGTCGGTATGGCAGTAGGTGCTGCAGCGGCAGGGATATTAGCAGACCGCTTTGGCCGTAAACCGGTATTGCTGTGGACACTCCTTATTTTCTCGGCGGCAAGCGGATTATCTGCATTTGCAACAGGCTTTGCGATCCTCTGTGTGCTTCGTTTTATCGCGGGGTTTGGACTTGGCGGTGAGCTGCCTGTCGCTTCTACCTTGGTCTCAGAGAGCATGCCTGCTCAGGAGAGAGGCCGTGCGGTTGTGCTTTTGGAGAGCTTTTGGGCAGTCGGTTGGATTGCTTCGGCATTAATCGCGTTCTTCATTATCCCTGATTATGGCTGGCGTATAGCTTTCGGAATTGGGGCTGTACCTGCACTCTACGCTTTATATCTAAGACGGGCGATTGATGATTCACCGAAATTTGCTGAGATTAAAAAGGCACCCGTTTCCTTAAAGAAACGAATCGCTACCGTATGGTCGCCAGAATATCGCCGTTCTACAATTATGTTGTGGATTTTATGGTTTACGGTGGTGTTCTCGTATTATGGCATGTTTCTATGGCTGCCTACAGTTATGGTACTTAAAGGCTTCAGCTTGGTCAAAAGCTTCGAGTATGTGCTTATTATGACGCTCGCTCAGCTGCCTGGATATTTTACTGCCGCTTACTTTATTGAAAAGTTCGGACGTAAATTTGTCCTAGTCATCTATATGCTGTTCACTGCAGTTAGCGCCGCATGGTTCGGAAATGCGACTACTGAAGGCATGCTGATGGCTGCAGGAATTTGTTTATCCTTCTTCAATCTTGGCGCTTGGGGTGGCATGTATGCTTATACGCCAGAGCTGTACCCAACGGCTATTCGTTCCACAGGCGCTGGTTTAGCAACTTCCTTTGGCCGGATTGGGGGCATTATCGCACCTTTGCTGGTAGGGGTTCTAGTAGGTAAATCTATGGAGATTGGCTCGATCTTTATGCTATTTTTTGTAACGATTATTATCGGTGCATTAGCGGTATTGTTCCTTGGCAAAGAAACAAAGGGAACCGAGCTTCTATAAAGTGTGATTCTGCATTACATACTTGATGTTAATCTATCAACAATGCTAAAATATCAAGAAGAAACGATGTTATCGTCCTGTATGGATGACCACTATTCACGTAAGAACAAAACGGTTCCTTCACAGTTGTGAACAGGACCGTTTTTTTACATTAATCCTTATTTATAAGGACGGAGCGATCGCACATGAGTAATGATAGGAAGCAACCGCATTTCACAGAATTAGTCTGGGAAAGTACGGAACAAAATGTACCGATTCCGCCGCGAAATTCCCCTGAACCTGCGCTGCCTAAGTCATCTTCTAAGAATAATGGCAAAACAAATTCAACCCCTGAACCTTCATTACAGCTGCAGCTTTGGGATACAGAGATGGAAACGCCGGAGCCTGTGACTACCACCGAAGGGCAGTTCGTAACAAGAGCGAAGGAATTAGTTGAAAGAACTGAGGACTCAGCGCTTTTTGTTCCTTTTAAGAGTTACTGGCCTACATATGGCCATATGACAGGCACGCAAAGCAGATGGTATTTTTATTGGCGGAATGAAGTTAGACAAGGCAGATATCTGAAAACAGATCTTTCTTATATTTTTCTGCATGTATATGAGCTTATTAATGGCGTGGGGTGGACTGACCCTAATGATGGCTATAGGCAGCTAAATCTGATCTGGGAAGCTTACCGGGAAAGTTATAAACGTTTGGATCAATATCTTGGCGGCTGGATCGCGGACTTCTCTTTTGTACATCATTTGGATGTCCCGCTTTCTATCATTGTGGCTCGTTCACGTGGTCTTGCTGGGGATCTGGCGGAGCTTGAATTAATGAGAGGACTGACGACTGCTCCTGAGCAGCTAACCTTCGCAGTATTAACGGCAATGTCGGACTATGATATTAGTAAATCCAAGTTCTACATCGGAGAAGGCAATGAGGCTCTTGAACAATACATTCCGCAGGTCGTGGCGTTAATTAATGCTTATGTCACCCGGAAACACGGCTCCAATCTAGTTGAAATGTTTCCGCCTGGACCAGCGGTGATGCGGGAGCGTTATTTATTCCGAAGTGCCGTATATGATATTTCATTATATGGCTATTCTGTTCTTATACCGGTTGTACGTATTAGTAAATCTCCACCACTTCGCAGTCTGATTACAAGGTTATTTCGTCTGACTGAGAATAAACTCCGGGAACTGATGGGCTACCGCGGACGACTTAAAGGTATTAATGTAGAGGCCGATATGGATGATTTGATCACTCGTTTTCTAAAGCGTGAGTATCTTAAAGAGACGCAGGAAGACAAAGGGCCGACAGTCGTCATAGATCCGGAGAAGCTAGAACGCCTGCAAAGTGATTCTGAAATTGTACGGACGATGCTTACGGTTGAGAATATGGACGAGCAAGATTACGAGGCTAGCGAGCTCGAAGCAACTATCGGTGAAATCGATCCAATACAAGATAGTAAGGAAGAATTGTTGCCTGTAGAGGTGATTGAAGAAGCTCAAGCGGTTAGCATAGGATCGGAGGCAGAACAGTTTGCCAATGCTTTAAGTCCACTACAACGGGAAGCACTGCTTGCTCTTTTGGATGAGGATGGAAGTCAAGCTTTACTGAAGCTGGCTGCTGCTAATGGCACGATGTCAGAGCTTCTAATTGATGAGATTAATGAAATCGCAATGGACATTCTTGGTGATCTGATCATTGAGGGGGAAGACATTGTTGAGGAATATATCTCTATGCTGCGCAATATTTAATGAGGTGAACTTTGGATGAGTGAATTAAAAATACCTAAACGAATGACAACTGCGCTAGTCAATTCGTTGACGGCTGGTGTTGTTCCGCGTATCGGACTAGAGCACATAGCCGTTGGCCGTCGGCCGGAGATTGAAGCCATATTAAGAGATATGGAGAACATTGCAGAGGGTGGAGCAGCTTTTAAGCTGATTACAGGCAAATTCGGCAGCGGTAAAAGCTTTCTGCTTCAGATGATCCGTAATTACGCGATGGATCGGGATTTTGTAGTAGCAGATGCTGACCTGTCCCCTGAGCGTAGGTTAGTAGGAACTAAAGGACAAGGCCTAGCGACTTACCGGGAGCTAATGAGCCATTTATCGACCCGCACACGTCCAGATGGTGGAGCGTTGGAGATCATCCTGCAGAAATGGATTATTACGCTACAGCAGTCCGTGATGCAGGAGAAGGAATATGGGCCTGATCACCCTCAGCTTGGTGAAGAAGTAGAGAAGCGAATTTACGCTGTAGCCTCTGAAATGCGTGGTTTGGTGCATGGTTTTGATTTTTCCAAAGTGCTAGCATCTTATTGGAATGCACACAAGCTGGCTGATGATGACCAGAAGCAGGATTCGCTTCGCTGGTTGCGTGGAGAATTTGCAACTCGGACAGAAGCCCGCAAAGCGCTTGGAGTTGGCGTGATTATTGATGATGATAATTGGTATGACTATATGAAGCTTTGGGCGGAATTTACTGCGGCTATTGGCTATAAAGGTCTGCTGTTGTTTATTGATGAAGGTGTCAATCTTTATAAAATTACGAACAGTATTTCCCGTCAGAGCAACTATGAAAAGCTGCTTACCATGTTCAATGATACGATGCAGGGGAAGGCAGAGAACCTTGGGATTTTTATAGGAGGAACTCCGCAATTTGTGGAAGATGGACGGCGTGGTTTATTTAGTTATGAGGCACTGCGATCGCGATTGGTTGCTGGCCGGTACGGGGCGGCGGGTCTGAACAATTATACTGGACCTATCATTGCACTGGACATGTTATCACACGAGGAAATTCTGGTACTGCTGCAAAAGCTTAAAGAGATTCACGCCCTACATTATGGTTATGAAGCACGTTTATCACAGGAACAATTGGTTCATTTTATGGAGGAAGCGGTTGGAAGATTAGGGGCTGAGGAACTCTTGACTCCACGGGAGGTAGTACGTGATTTCATGGATCTGCTGCATACGCTCCACCAGCATCCGGAGATTACTTTTGAACAGCTAGTGGGCGAAAAAACGGCTAAGCCAGCTGAGACTGAGCAAAATGAACTGGATGGGTTTCTGGCGGAGTTTGAATTATGAGCGATAATCCGTTCTATAGGCTGGCTCCCTTCATTAAAGAGTTTATTTATAAGAACCGCTGGGAGACTTTGCGTGAGGCACAGGTGGATGCCTGCCGGGTGCTTTTTGATACCCCGCATCATCTGCTGATTGCCTCAGGTACCGCTTCAGGTAAGACAGAGGCAGCTTTTTTCCCTGCGCTTACTGAGCTGTATGAACGTCCTTCCGGTTCGGTTGGCATTTTGTATATCGCCCCTCTGAAAGCTTTGATCAACGATCAATTTACACGTTTGAATGATTTACTTCGTGAAGGCAACATTCCGGTGTGGCACTGGCATGGAGATGTACCACAAGCCGATAAAACAAAACTGGTGCAGAATCCTTCAGGCGTGCTGCAAATCACCCCTGAATCGCTTGAAGGATTGTTGATGAACCGCCCGAATGCTATTCCAGCGTTGTTCCATGATCTACGTTTTATTGTCATTGACGAGGTGCATGCCTTTATGGGAGCTGACCGGGGGATTCAGGTGTTAAGCCAGCTGGCGAGAATCTCACGTATGGCGGGATGCCATCCTCGCAGAATCGGACTATCAGCTACGCTGAGTGACTACGCTTCTGTCACAGAGTGGCTGGCGGCGGGCACGCGGGAGAGCGTTGAAGTGTCCGCTCCACAAGGCGGGCGTAAGCTCCGTTTAAGTGTGGAGCATTTCTCTTTCCCGGATGCACGGGATGAGGTGCAGGCGGAGCATTTAGAACGTGCGAAGCAGTCTTATTACGATTTTATTTATGATCATACGCATCTGAAGAAGGCGTTGATCTTCACCAACAGCCGCTCAGATGCGGAGACGGCGACCCTAGAGATGCGGAGGACGGCCGCGAAGCGTGGTGAACGGGATGTATTTCACGTTCACCATGGCAGCATCTCCGCGATGCTGCGTGAAGAGACGGAAGCCGCGCTGCGGCAAGGCACCGGACCGGCTGTTGCCGCAGCGACATTGACGCTGGAGCTGGGTATTGATCTGGGCGAGCTGGAGCGAGTGCTACAGGTCGGCGCTCCCTATAGCTGCGCAAGCTTTGTGCAGCGGTTAGGACGCTCGGGCAGGCGTGGAGACGCTGCATCCGAGATGATCTTTGTCACGCCCGAGGAAGAGGACGAGGAAGCTCAGCTTCCGGCGCGGATGCCGTGGACACTGCTTCGAGCGATAGCGGTAATTGAGCTATATGTGCGCGAGAAATGGGTGGAACCCCTGGTCGTGCGTCAGCTGCCAGTTGGACTGCTGTACCATCAGACGATGAGCATTTTGAAAAGTATGGGTGAGGCCGAACCGGATGATTTAAAAGAAGCGGTTCTGAGTTTGCCTTCGTTTAAAACCATAGATCCTACTGATTATGATATTTTCATGACCTATATGTTAGGCATGGGACAAATTGAGAAGATGGACGAAGGCAGCTTGATCATCGGGATGGCGGGAGAGAAGATCGTGAATAACTTCCGCTTCTACGCGGTCTTCAAAGATGATGAAGAGCATGTGGTCTATAACGGGACTGAGGAAATCGGATCGATCACAACGGTTCCACCACCAGGCTACTGTTTTACTCTGGCAGGTAAGCTTTGGAAGGTAGAAGAGGTGGATAATCGCCATAAAGCCGTTTATGTGAAAACCTCACGCGGCAAAGTAGATACGTTGTGGCTTGGTGCGGGTGGGGATGTACATACACGCATCATGAACAAGATCCGTGAAATCTTAGGAGCCACTTCATTGTATCCGTATTTAGCTCCGAGTGCGGCTGCGCGGCTCGAACGAGCCCGTCGTTTAGCGAAGGAAAGCGGAATGCTTGTGCGGTCCGTTATGCCGGCGGGTGGAGATTCCATGTTCATTCTGCCCTGGGCCGGTAGTCGGCAATTCCGTACGCTGGAGCGCCTTCTGAAGAACAACCTGAAGAGCCCTCTGGGACTGCGTTCTATCGTTCCCATGGAACCTTATTATATGGTCGTTGCGGGTAAAACAGATGCAGAAACGCTGGAAGCAGAGATCATTGCCGAAAGTATGGCTGCCACAGATCCATTATCATTGTTATCCCCAGATGAAGCACCCTACCTCGGAAAATACGATGAGTTCATCCCGCATGAGCTGCTGCGCAAAGCTTTTTCCTTGGATGGATTAGATGTCCCGGGTCTGATTGAGGTTTTAAAGCAGTGGCAGCAACCTAATTAACCTTAAGCAGTACCTGTTGAAAATACTCTAAATTGCAGACGTCCGCTTATGCGGGCGTTTTGTTATGTCCGGACCAATGCTGATATATGAACTTTCCTTAAGTTTCAAATGTTGCATAAGAATAGGGTGGAAGGAGAATAGTACTAACAGATTCCTATAGAGGATGATTGCGATGTGGCCTAAAATAGTCTCTTATATTCCGGACTGGACAATTTTTATGCAGGCGGCGATTACGCTGCTCTTTCCCGTTGGGATTTTTTATCTTTACAGGCATTTGTATTTTTATGTTGGAAGCGGACGCTCCAAGGAAACAGAGGCCAAATCACAGGATGCGGAACTGAAGAAGAATGACAATCGGGAAGTAAATCCGCAGCCTCCTGTGTCTACTGCTTTTACCCAGGACTATGATGCCGATCTGACAGCGATAAAAACGGCATTGGGGGAGAACAGTGATGTACATTTTCGTGAATTCTCAGTTAAAGGTATACAGGCACGTGCCGCATTGGTCTATGTAGAGGGGATGCAGCACGAGGAGCTAATCAATCAGCAGGTGCTGCAGAATCTGATGTATGCCGGCGAAACGCAGGCTTCAGAAGGAATATACAACTACTTGAAACAGAATATGCTCCCCTTAGCTCAGCTTAGTGAAGCCAAGGATTTAGACCAACTGCAGGAGTTTGTCCTATTCGGATACACTGCGCTGATTGTCGAAGGCATGCGTGAGATGTTGCTGGTGGGTTCTCCGCATGGATCCGTGCGTGCGATTACTGAGCCAACCTCGGAGGCTTTACTGCGTGGGCCTCGGATTGGCTTTACCGAGGTGCTTAGTGAGAATACCTCTATGCTGCGGCGCCAAGGGCTTAATAAGAATCTGGAAATGAAAATGGTTGAAGTAGGCAGCGAAATCAAGAAGAACCTGGTTATCGCTTATATGAAAAACATTGTAAATCCTGATCTGCTCCAGGAAGTGAAGGAACGTATCTCCAAAATTGATATGGACTTTATTCTGGAATCCGGCTATGTGGAACAGTTGATCGAGGATGATTATTTAAGCCCGTTTCAGCAGACACAGAATACGGAAAGACCCGATCGGGTAATTGCATCCTTGTTAGAGGGAAGAGTCGCGATTTTGCTGGATGGCACACCGTTTGCACTCGTTGTTCCAGTGACGTTCAGTATGCTTTTGCAGTCTCCTGAGGATTATTATGAGCGCTGGATTCCGGGTACACTTTTGCGGATACTCCGGTTTTGCGCATCATTTCTGGCTCTGTTGGCTCCGGCGCTGTATATTTCCTTTATCTCTTTTCATCCGGGACTGATTCCTACACAACTGGCGATCTCCATTATCGAAACACGCCAAGGTGTACCCTTTCCTGCATTAATTGAAGTGTTGATTCTGGAAATTTCCATTGAAATCTTGCGTGAAGCTGGAATTCGGCTGCCGAAGCCCATAGGTCCGGCAATGGGGATTGTCGGAGGTCTAATCATTGGAGATGCCGCGGTACAGGCTGGTATTGTAAGTCCCTTTTTGGTAATTGTTGTAGCTGTGACAGCGATCTCTTCGTTTTCCATACCGATGTACAGTGCGGGGATTACTCTCCGGATCTTACGATTCGCAGGCATGTTATTTGCGGCGGTCCTGGGCATGTTCGGAACCATCCTTTTCTTCCTGCTTATTTGCAGCCATCTGACTCGGCTTTCAAGCTTTGGAGTTCCTTACGTCACCCCTATTTCCCCTTTCCGCTTAAGTGACTGGAAGGATTTGTTCGTTCGTGCACCGTTATCGATCATGAAGCGAAGACCGGAGATGCTGAAGACCCAGAAGAAAAAGCGCAGGTCCTAGAGAATGTATTCTTAGCAGGAGCAGAGGGGAGACCACAGTGTTTAAACGAACTGATGATAAGATCACAACCTCGCAGGCTTCCATAATCTTGACCAATTCAATGCTAGGTGCGGGAATTTTGACTTTGCCCAGAAATGTTGTTAAGGCTGTGCAGACTCCCGATGCCTGGATTTCAGTAGTGCTGGGAGGTATCATCGTATCTTTGGTGATATTGGTTATGGTGAAGCTTAGCCAGCAATTTCCAGGGAAGACTGTCTTTCAGTATTCCAAAAGAATTGTTGGGAATCTTCCAGGCAGTGTAATGAGTACAATATTGATTCTGTACTTTATTGTGATAGCGGGTTTCGAAATCCGCGTTTTGGCGGAAGTAACGTTGTTTTTTCTTCTGGAAGGGACACCGATCTGGGCGATTGTGATGCCGTTCATCTGGGTGGGCACTTATCTGGTTTATGGCGGGATTAATTCCATGGCCCGCGTGTTTCAGATTGTATTTCCGATCAGTATTTTTATCCTGATTATTTGTTATATCTTAAGTACCAGAATATTTGATATCCAGCATTTGCGTCCTTTTCTGAGTGAAGGCATGATGCCGGTGATCCGAGGCATGAAGTCGAGCATCCTGATTTTTACCGGTTGTGAGGTTGTGATGACAATGACTGCCTTTATGGAGCATCCGCAGCAAGCGGTCAAGGGAATGTTGGTTGGTTTAAGTATACCATTTGTATTATATTTGGTTACTGTTGTGATGGTTATCGGCGGCCTATCTATCAATTCTGTAATCACAAGCACCTGGCCTACGATAGATTTGGTACGGAGTTTTGAAATATCAGGGTTCTTTTTTGAACGATTTGAATTTCCGTTGCTCGTCATTTGGCTGATGCAGATGTTCTGTAATTTTTGCAGCTTTTTCTTTAATGCATCACTTGGCATCTCCCAGGTATTCCACCTAAAGATCCATCCGGTTATGTTCGCTTTAATGCCCATCATCTTCATCTGTACGATGATCCCTCAACGCATTAATGATGTCTTCAGTCTTGGCGATGCGATTGGCTATATGGGTTTGCTGATCTTTATATTGCTGCCACTGTTATTGTCGATTGTATTAATCATTAGGAAGAAAGGACTCAAGCAGAATGTTTAGACTGCGGGATATTCGCTTACTGTTGGTATTCGTGATTCTGCTTACGCAGTCTGGCTGCTGGAGCAGTAAGGAGATTGAAGACTTGAGTGTTTATACGGGATTGGCGCTTGACAAGGGGGAGCCGAAAGGAGTCGAACGGGAATTCGAGGAACTTGGAGGAAGCTATTCAAAGAAAAATAAATTGACGGCTACGGTACAAATTGTGCCTGAAAAAATACTCGGAAACTCTGGCAAAGATGGCGCAACACCACAAACTCATTATCACAATATTTCTGAGACAGGGGATTCTCTGCTTGAGATATTCCGCCAAATCTCAATACGTAAGAACCGTCCGATTATAGGTCATCACCTCAAGGTTGTTGTCATATCTGAGAAACTGGTGCAACAGGAGAAGATCAGACGGCTAATGGACTTTTTACTGCGAGATAATGATATCCGCCCTAGCTGTCTTATATTTCTTAGCCAAGGGCCTGCATCCGACACACTTAAAACAACCTCGGAGGAGATTCCTTCTTTTCGTCTTGCAGACATGATTCATAACCACTTCAGAACCAGTAAAGTTATGAAGGGCATAACGTTGTCTAATCTAGATGCACTTATGTACTCCAGGCAAAGCTTTGTTTTACAGAACGTTGTGGAGGCACAAGGTGAGGTGGAATTTTCCGGAGCAGGTATTATCAAGGGAGACACAGGACAGTGGATTGGCAATATTGATCAACAGGATGTGGAGAGTATTGCCTGGATCAAAGGGGACATAAAAGGTGGGAGCATTAAAGCCTATAATCAGTTGAATGAAGCGATTACTTATGAAATTAAATCAGTTAAGAGCAAGATTACGCTGAAGGAGACTGCGGATGAGAAGTTCTCTATTCATGTAGCCATTGAGTCTGATGGACGTCTTATTGAGAATTGGGATGATAATGAGCATTCCGCGGAAGTTGCCTATTTCAAAGAATTGGAGAAGATATTCGAGGAAAAATTAACCGAAAAAATCAATGCTCTTATTCACAAAATGCATTCTACCTACAAAGTGGATATAGCAGGGTTCGGAAATTGGTTCAGCATAGAAAAACCGCAGGTTTGGAAAAAGATCAAGGATCATTGGGACGAGGAATTTATTCGGATGCCATTGACCTTTGATGTAAAGCTTAAAATCACCGATTTTGGTTCCACGACTGAATGAAGAGTTCACTTGGATAAACGTGTTAACACAAAAAGGATCTCAGCAGCCGATGATGGCTATTGAGATCCTTTTCGTGGTTAGTAAGTAGAAGCTGCAAAAACAAACACAACGACGAATAATATAATAATTGCGTACATCAGCGTGCCCACAATTCCACATACCAGGCCTGCAATCGCTAGGCCTTTGCCTTGTTCATAACGATTACGGATTTCCTTCAGCGATAAGGCGGATAGAATAATCGCAATAATTCCTAACAGAAAACCAATATAAGGCACAACAATAGAGAGGATTCCCAAGACAAAACCAGCGATTGATTTACCATTCGTCGGTGCCGGAGGGGGTGGAGGCTGATAATAGTTCAAATTGTCGTTTGTTGGATAGCTCATTAAAATCACCTCCAATAGAAATTGTTATTGAATGTAGTTAATCCAGTGCTCTAGCTGCACACAAGGGACAAGCCCGATAGATTCAGCTAGACGAATGGACGCTTGATTTCTTTCAAGGACGTGATAGCGTGGAATAAAGCCTCGTTCTAACGTTTCTTGTATGGCTGTGCGAACTACCATTTTCGCGTATCCGTATCTTTGAAATGCTTCTAAAGTATGAACAGCGCCGATTTCCCAAATCTGCTCTTCATTTCGGAACGCTAGGCAGGTACTAACCGGATTGTCGCCCTGAAAGATTGAAACGGAAAACGCTCCTTTTTGGAAATATTCCTCAATTTCTTCCTTATTGTAATGGTTAGCAGCCCAAAGTGGAAGTAGTCTGTCGTCAAATGAATGATTGATTGACACCTCTTTGTCCTTACTATACCTTAACCCCTCAGTTGTGCTGTAAGAGAAAAACCCTCGAGTTTTTTCTAAAGAAAAATGCGCAGACAGTGCCTCTTGGTACTTCACATCCTGTAGTTTAAAAACAAGCTTCGCCTGTGCTGGGAGCAGTGGTAGTAAAGCTGGAAATATATCGGGGCAGCTGTAATCCAAAAATACGATGTAATCCGCTTGAGGATATACCCTATGATCATATGCGTATGCTGTGGCTGGAAGAAGTAATACAATACCCCACTGATCACCATGCTCAACTAGATGTGTTTCCATGACTTCGTGGAAGGAGTTTAACATTTTTAACAAGCTTACATTCTTTAAGGGATTCGTTTGTAATTTGTTTATGATTCGTTCGTTCTGGTGCACGTTCATCCACTCCTAGCTCAGATTTATATATTTTACTATAAATAGTACTTATGCAGATATTTATATTTTTCCCTTTACTAATCATTAATCTATTGAAGAAGGAAGGTTGACATTGACTGTTATAATATATTAGGGAAAATAAAGCTCGCTGTTTGAAGCAGCATACGTGAACGGAGGCACATAATTTCATGACACAATCTATCACAGGCGCTGCTGTTCGTGTAGGAGAAGGTCTATCTAAGCAATTCATCCTAATTCTAGCCATTGCATCAGGACTAAGCGTGGCAAATATGTATTATAATCAGCCGCTCCTAGCTGAGATAGGACGCACATTTAATGCTTCCTCTAACGCAGTGGGATATGTATCGATGCTTACTCAAATCGGCTACGCGCTGGGAATGTTATTTTTTGTTCCACTAGGTGACATTCGTGAACGCAGAACACTGATATCAGGACTTCTTATTGCTGTATCACTGTCACTAATTGGTTTCGCTACCGCACAAAACCTCACTTGGATGTATATCGCCAGCTTTGCTATCGGCATAACTACGGTGGTGCCGCAGGTCATCATTCCTCTCTCGGCTGAGTTAGCTTTACCGGAGGAGCGGGGGAAGGTTATAGGCACAGTAATGAGCGGATTGTTTTTTGGTATTTTGCTAGCAAGAACAATATCCGGAATTATAGGGGATATGTTCGGCTGGAGAGCGATGTACTGGATTGCCGCAGTAGTCATGTTATTGTTATCCCTTATTCTTTATCGGCTAATCCCGGCAACGAAACCAGACAATAATTCCTCGTACTCAGATCTGCTGAAATCAATGGGACAACTGATTCGCAGATATTCGACGCTTCGTGAGTCATCTTTAATTGGGGCTTGCATGTTTGGCGGCTTTAGTGTGTTCTGGACTTCTCTAGCTTTCTTTCTGGAAGGAGAACCTTATCACTACAGTAGCTCTATTACAGGATTGTTTGGTCTTATTGGTGTAGCAGGTGCTGCTGGTGCTCCATTTATCGGGAGGTTAGCAGACAGAATTGCTCCCAAAAAGATTGTAGGAATCCTACTGTTAATTACATTAATTGCTTACGGATTTTTTGGTTTAGCCGGATTTACGATCTGGAGTTTGATTGCTGGAGTTATTATTCTGGATCTTGGGGTACAGGGGTCACAGGTCAGTAACCAAACACGGATATATGCACTTGAACCAGCGGCTCGCAGTCGTATTAATACTGTTTTTATGGTCAGCACTTTTACAGGGGGAGCGATTGGATCCACGCTGGGAAGTTTTGCATGGCAGCATTGGGGCTGGAGTGGTGTCTGCTTAATGGGGGGAACGCTAGTTGTAGCCGCTTTATGCATATGGATCGTCTATAGAGTGATCGAGAAAGAGGATATACCAGAGATTAGCTAGAAACGGATTACAGTACCTTTTATTATACCCGGGAGGTGTTTGATCATCGCTGAGAAGACGAAAGTTATAGAGGTTGTCCCGTATAACCCAGAGTGGAAGGCAGAATTCAATAGATTAAAAGAACAGCTCTTATCTTATGTCGGAGATCTTATTATTTCTATCGAGCATGTGGGCAGTACTTCGATTGAAGGGCTAGCTGCTAAACCTATCATCGACCTTGATCTTGTGATGGACAGCTACGATGTACTCCCACAAATCATAGAACGTTTACAACAGCATGGATATGAACACCAAGGGAACTTGGGAATAGAGGGAAGAGAAGCGTTTCAAAGACTTCAGGATGATGGATTTATGAAATATCATCTGTATGTATGTCCTAAGGATGGAAAAGGCTACTTGGAGCATATCGCTTTCAGAGACTATCTGCGATCGAATACAGCAGCGCGTCAAGCGTATGCAGAGGTTAAACAACGCTTGGCAGAACAACATCGTTATGACATTGATGCTTATTGTGAAGGAAAGACAACGTTTGTTAGCTCAATTTTATCTAAAGCCATGAAAGAAACGTAAGAAAGATCAATCATTTGCCCGTTCGAAGATGATTTCGAAATTCACTGGGAGACATGCCACTCCATTTACGAAACTGCTTGGAGAAGTATAACGCGTCATTGAAACCGACCGAGGAAGAGATCTGGTCGATGGTCAGCGTGCCTCCTAGCAGTTTTTTTGCGTTATCCATACGAACCTTTAATAAATATTGTTTGGGAGACATGCCGATCTTTTGTTTAAAGACTTTAGAGAGATGCGCTCTATGATAGCCTAGAGACGATGCCATATGGTCGATACTGATCTGTTGATGAAACTGCAGAGAAATCCAACGGATCGCTTGATCGATCTGGCGGTCGATAACATCCGGTAATTCTATCGATTGAGAGGGAAGCGAACTTATGTTCGCAACGCCGAATTTGTGCACTAGCAGCCGCAGCCAACCCGAAGCTTCTAAGCTCTCCAGTCGAGGATAAGCAGATTGCTGAAAGGATAAACGAATATGTTCATATACTTTATGTATCTCTATTAGGTTATCTAAGTGGATTATTGGCTTGTCCCTTGTAATTCCCACTTCGTGTAGTAGCTGTTCAACCGCTTCCCCTTGTAAGGCCACCCATACATATGTCCACGGACGATCCATGTCTGCCTGATAGCTAAATAACGCCCCCGGAAAAATAACAAAGGTATCCCCCTTACTACATCCCTGCGAATTACTGCCACTTTGAAAAACACCTTCCCCATCAATTACTGTGTGAATGAGATAGTAATCATGAACAGAGGGGCCCATTTTATGGCCAGGAACGGGTTTGCCTTCTCCGCTGAATAATACAGATAGGTCATGATCATCGGGAGCCAGATTAAACCCTGCTGTAAAATGATAATGCTCTGAAGCCATTTACTTAGAACCTCCCCAAGATTGCTTTTATAATACATTTAGATTATAGGATTGAATATACAAATGCAACAAACGTCCATATATCTCTTGTATTTCTCCATACTCATTGGGACCGCTCTCATTTATAGTGATTAGTGAAGAGAGCAGACGGTTATGATCTGACATCCTAGTGTTTATAAGGGAATTATAGTTTACTCTATTCCATAAAACTGCGATGTTAATACCGTTCACCTCACCTATAAGGAGGAATATTTCACATGTCTAAAATTACATTTATCGGAGCGGGTAGCACCGTATTTGCCAAAAACGTGTTGGGAGATTGTATGAGAACGCCAGCCCTGCAAGGGTTTGAACTTGCCCTGTATGATATTGATCTACAACGCCTGAAAGATTCCGAGAATATGCTAAATAATATAAAAGAGAGCAGCGGCAGCACTTGTGTTGTGAAATCCTATACGGATCGTAAAGAAGCTTTGCGTGGAGCTAAATATGTCATTAATGCAATCCAAGTGGGAGGTTACGATCCTTGCACCATCACAGATTTTGAAATTCCGAAGAAATATGGCTTGCGGCAAACGATTGCGGACACAGTTGGCATAGGTGGGATTTTCCGTAACCTGCGTACTATTCCAGTGATGCTGGACTTTGCTGCGGATGTACGGGAGGTTTGTCCGGACGCACTCTTTATGAACTATACGAATCCTATGGCAGTTCTGACCAATGTGATGAATACCTATGGCGGTGTAAAGACGGTGGGATTATGTCATAGTGTGCAGCATTGTATTCCGGGCTTGTTCGAGCATCTGGGTATGGATCAGACAGGTGTTCAGGCTAAGATCGCTGGGATTAACCATATGGCTTGGTTATTGGAGGTTACTAAAGACGGCGAGGATTTGTATCCGGAAATTAAACGCCGTGCCGCTGAGAAGCAACAAGAACATCACGGAGACATGGTCCGTTATGAAATGATGCTTAAATTCGGTTACTACATTACGGAATCTTCGGAACATAACGCAGAGTATCATCCTTATTTTATCAAACGTAATTACCCAGAGCTTATCGAACGGTTTCAAATTCCACTCGACGAGTATCCACGCCGCTGTGTAGATCAAATTGAACGTTGGCAACAAATGCGTGAAGAATTGGTTAATAACAAAGAACTTAAACATGAACGTTCACATGAATATGCGTCTTATATTATGGAAGCTATCGAAACTAATGTGCCTTTCAAAATAGGTGGCAATGTTATGAATACAGGTCTTATCACTAATTTGCCAAAAGAAGCATGTGTAGAGGTCCCTTGTTTAGTAGATAGAAGCGGAGTAACTCCGACCTACGTGGGAGATCTGCCTCCACAGTGCGCCGCACTGAATCGTACAAACATTAATACACAGTTGTTAACGATCGAAGCAGCGATTACCCATAAGAAAGAGCATATCTATCACGCCGCAATGCTCGATCCACATACAGCAGCTGAATTGTCGATGGATGACATTACAAATATGTGCGACGAGCTGATCACAGCCCATGGAAACTGGCTCCCGGCGTATAAATAAATTAACTAGTTAGGACTAAGGAAGCCTGAGAAATCAGGCTTTTTTTGATTGTATTTCTACGAAAACCGAATGCTATCTTTAAAAAAGACCACGTCGTTTCTTCTTGCTTATCTGTCTAGGACAACTGGGGGACATCGGAATACACATATATGGATTATCTAAATGTGGAGGTGATCCTTTATGATCGTTGAAAGCTATACCTTAGCATCGTCCACAGCTTATGCTACTCCTTATTATGTGATTAGAGGTGAGCTTCCTGGTCCTGTCTTTATGGTGGTGTCGGGGATACATGGGAATGAGACAGGAAGTATTCGTGCCGCACAGATCATTGTAGAACATTTTAACCAGAGAAGGTTGTATATACACCGGGGCACGATCATTGTAGTACCTCTAATGAATCAAAAAGCTTACCGCAAACGGATCAGAGGTGTACCCGATTTAAATCGCACCTTTCCACGTTCTAGCAAAACGGCGGCAAAACATCCATTAGCTTCAGCTTTGCTACAGCTAGTACTAAGATATCGTCCCACCTGGTTTCTGGATCTTCATGAAGCAAATGGGTTGTCACAAAAAAATCCGAAGCGACTTGGCCAGTCGATCATCGTCACTCCGGGAAGCCGAGGAACAGGTACAGCAAAACGTGTCATCAAAGGCATTAATCGAACGATTCCCAAAACCGCTTATCATTTTAATATCCGTTTACGGGAGCGCCCCGGCTCCTCAAGGGCAGCCGTTACCCGTATATTAGGGGCTAAAGCATTTACTGTGGAAACCTGCTGGAGCCTTGATCGTGAGCTACGGATTCGCTATCAGATAGATATTGTTAGCCGTTTTTTAAAAAGTGCGGGATTATTGTGATAGAGAAAATATCTGATAACTGTGTTAGCTGGTTCTTAGATCCTAGGAATCAGCTTTTTTGCCGATACAAGAAAGGTAATTGACAACAATGGGTATAGTGTATATATTACATATATACATTGATAACACATAAACTAGGAGTGAGGGCACGATTACATGAACATATTGATATCCAACACTTCCGGTGAACCCATCTATGCACAGATTGTCAGCCAGATCCGCCAGATGATTCTGCAAGGAGAGTTAGTGTCTGGCACCCCATTACCTTCTATCCGGCTATTAGCCAAAGAGCTGCAGATTAGCGTAATTACAACGAAACGAGCCTATGAAGAACTGGAGAGAGAAGGGCTTATCAATTCAATTGTGGGGAAAGGTTCCTTTGTTTCTGGTGCAGATCAGGAGTTTATTCGGGAACAACGGCTACGGATTATGGAGAACAAAATGAAGGAGATTATCGACGAGAGTAAAATGCTGGGGATTAATTTTGCTGAGTTTAGTGAGATGTTGAAATTGCTTTATGAGGAGGAGACAGAATGAAAGAAGTCATTCAATTGGACCAAATATCTAAAAAATATGGCCATTTTAGCCTATGCGAACTTACGTTCGGTATTAAAGAAGGGTATATCACGGGGCTAATTGGACCGAATGGGGCAGGGAAAACAACATTAATAAAAATGATGATGGGGATGGTGTTTCCTGATCATGGCAGCGTCAAGATTTTTGACCAAGAGATGTCTATCCATGAAGCAGAGAATAAGGATCGGATTGGCTATGTCTCCGATGAAAATTACTTTTACGATCAATTAACCATCGATCAGATGAGTAAGATTATTGCTCCTTTTTATAGTCGTTGGGATCAAGAAACGTATAGGAAATACATAGAGATGTTCAAGCTTTCCCCGCGGAAAAAGATTAAGGAGCTCTCCAAAGGAATGAAAATGAAGTATTCGCTCGCCATTGCCTTATCACATGGTGCAGATCTGCTTATTATGGATGAACCTACTGCAGGACTTGATCCTATATTCCGAAGAGAGTTGCTTGATTTGCTTAGTGAGCATATCCAGGATGAGAAGAAGTCTATTCTTTTTTCAACGCATAATACGACTGATTTGGACCGGATCGCGGACTATATTGTTTTTGTGAACGAAGGGCACCTAGTATTTAATGAAATGAAAGAATCTCTAGCCAACAAATATATGCTGGTAAAAGGCAATAAAGAGTTGCTTGATCGGGATGTACGAAAATGGTTCATCGGGCTTAGAGAGACGGAAGTTGGTTTCGAGGGTCTTCTGAACAATCGCTCTGAGGGGGAACACTTCTTTAGAGGTCATGCCATATGCGAAACGCCTACTCTGGAAGAAATCATGTATTTTACGGTAAAGGGAAACGCTTTGTATGTTTAATCTCTTGTTGCTGATTCGAAAAGATTTTATTCTCCTGCGGAATTTTATCCCTATATTTCTCTTGAGTATCTTGTTCATCGCATATGTTCAACTGGATAACTCCAGCATGTTTGCTACTTTTCAATCTTTACTGTTGCTCGTATACTCCTGTTCTATGGATGCACAGAATAACAACACAAAGTTTGTGATAGGGTTACCAGTAAGACGGCAAGAGATTATCTTGGCTAAATACTTATCACTTATTCCTTATTGTTTCATCGGTTTGGTTTGCTCTTTAGCTTTGTTACTAATTTCCTTTTCATTTGGATATTCCATTAGCCCGTTTTATTGGATAGGGGTATCTTTAACGTTACTTATGATTCCTTTGGCTGCGTCTATTTATCTGCCGATTCATTATTGGCTTGGTTCCAAAAACTATTACTTCAATATCCTTTTTAATGTAGTAATAACGATTACCACCCTGAACACTGGATCTTCACTCTCAAATTCATCCTTTTTCTTAACAATTACCGACATAAAGCTGCAGGATCATCTGTTGTCGATTGGTTTGATAGGGATTGTTTATCTCTCCATATTGTACTGCTCTTATAGGATTTCACTACGATTGTTTAGCAAGGAAGAGTTATAAGCTAAGGAGGACGTAAAGTGTATAAATCATTTTTTTTAATTCAAAAAGACTTCATTCTTCTGCGTAAATTTCTGATGCTGCTAATCCCCTTTTTTATTTTTATAGCTTACTCGAACTATCATAGCTTCAGTTTATTTACGGTAATGCCACCCATGCTGTTATTGATAAGCTCCTGCTCAATGGATACTCAGCAGATGACGCAACGGTTTCTCGTTAATCTCCCTGTAAGGAGACAAGAGCTTGTCCGTGCCAAATATTTTTCGATCCTTCCGTATGCGCTTGTTGGGCTGGCAGCCACGTCCTTTACTTATCTCCTGATTATTGTAACAGGTAAAGCCGTAACCCCTCATTTTTGGCAAGAGGTTGGTATTACGTTATCCATTTTCCCTCTCCTTGCGATGCTTTATTTACCGATTCATTACTGGTTAGGGGCAAAGGGAGCGCAAGTGGTTAATCTTGTTTTTATGATGATTGTAATGTTTGGACCGAACGTGTTTAGCTTTTTGATCCAGTGGATACCTGATGTGAACAGATGGCTGAGTTTTGGAGTGAAAGGTACAGTCATTCCCTTTATAATCCTAGGGCTGGCTTATGTATTCTTGCTTAGCTGTTCATATATCATTTCTCTGCGGATTTTTTTGCGGAAAGATCTTTGATTCGAAGGATTTGAGATTTTGAATGAATTCATATACCATTGTCACTACAAAGATAAATAGTAGGGGAAGGGTATATAACCAATGCCTAAAATGATCTATAGCTTTCGCACAAAAATGATTATGCTGCTGATGGCCAGTATGCTTGTATCCGGTGGAATTACCTTTTCAATCTATAAAATTCTGCAGAGATATTATCGATCAGAGGTCTTATTAGAAAATCCATTGACTAAAGTTCGTTACTTGATGCGGGATATCGGTGATGTTAATGCATTTCTGATTATCTTCATTCCTTTGGCCATCTTATTCTTTTTTATATTTACTAAACCATATGCAAATTATTTCAAGGAAATCTCGAAAGGGATCCATCAGCTGGCGTCGGGTGATTTCTCGGAGCGGGTAGATATCCCATCTAAAGATGAATTCGGCCTTATTGGCCATGATATCAATCTGGCTATTGACCATCTTCAGGAAGCTATCGAGCGGGGCGACTTTGCGGAGAGCAGTAAAGATCAACTTGTATTAAATCTGGCACATGATCTGCGTACACCACTTACCTCCGTTATAGGTTATTTGGATTTTATCCTGAAGGACAATGAATTAACGCCAGAACAGACCAGACATTATACAACGATTGCTTATACTAAATCTCAACGTTTGGAAAAATTAATTGATGAGCTATTTGAAATCACAAGAATGAACTATGGTAAGCTTACGCTTGAAAAAACCTCGATCGACCTGAGTGAGCTTCTTTTGCAGTTAAATGAAGAGTTATATCCCGTTTTTGAGAAAAATGGTCTTACTTCCCGCTTGGATGTAACCCAACCTCTGAAGATAGAGGGTGACGGTGAGCTGCTGGCACGTGTATTTGAGAATCTCCTCACCAACGCAGCGCGATATGGAAGCGACGGTCAATTTATTGATATTCATGGGTATTTAGAGGAAAACGAAGTCGTTATTGAGATCATTAACTATGGAGATTGTATTGATCCGGAAGAGCTGCCGCGTATTTTTGATATGTTCTACACCGGGGATCGAGCGCGAACGCATCCCACAGGGAGTACGGGACTGGGCTTATTTATCACTAAAAACATTGTGGAACAACATGCTGGAACAGTTTCTGCACAAAGCAGTGTAGTGCGGACGATGTTTGAAGTACGGCTTCCACAAAATAATTGAGAACGAAGTCAAGTGTCGACTGAGCAGGAGTAAAACCGAGATCTATGTGATCTTGTGGTTTTACTCCTTTTTTAATGGTTTGGTCAGCAGACAGGATGAACGTTACCGGACATTTATTTGAAATTTTTAATAAATCGTGATATTATTAGCTTGCTAAGTAATTTGTAAGGCAGTACGGAGGAAATATCTGTGATAGAAGATGAGATAAGGGAACTACTGGATAGAATATCAGCGGAAATGCGTAGAGATTATGCAGAACTGCTTAGAGAACTTAATCTTCATGTGGGTCAAGAACAGTTATTATGCCGGTTATGGAGAACAGATGGAATGACACAAATACAGCTAAGTGAACGCTTGAATTGTGAGCCTCCAACCATAACAAATATGGTGAAATCTCTTGAAAATCATGGGTTTGTTGTTCGAAAAAGAGATTCTGAAGATGGCAGAGTTAGCCGAGTGTATCTAACCCCAGCCGGACGTAATCTCTGCGAACCTGTGGAACAGATCTGGAACAAACAGCTGGATAAATTACTAGCCGGAATTATACCTGAAGAACGTTTATTATTAAGAAGACTTATGAAACAAATGGCCGATAATTTAGCTTGAATCTGGAACTAATCGCCATAACCGTTAGTAAGCTAATTAAAACTAAGAAAAGAGGAACATAGATGATTACAAGTTTGACTCGCATCAATGAATTAGCTAAGAAAGAACGTGAAGTAGGCTTGACACAAGGCGAATGGGTTGAACAGATCGCATTGCGTGAAGACTATCTACGTGAAATTCGTGGACAAGTTCGTAACAGTCTTTCTGGAGTGACAATTTTAGATCCGGATGGAAATGACGTAACCCCTGAGAAGCTTCGTGCAGCGCGTAAATAATCAATGAACTAATAAGTGGAAACTACACCTTTAGATAACGTTAGATTAGCCTATGGCTGATCGACGGATATCTAGAGGTGTTTTTTGTTATATAAATCTTAACAGAAGCTTAATTCGTTATCATTAGGAGCTGTTGAAAGTTAAGAATCAATTAAACTTGCGTTACACAGGATCTAAGACTGGATTGTTAGAATGAAATAGACAAAAGATAAGGGATAACATGAAGGGGTGCAGAAGTTGGAGAAACTAAAAGAAACACCAAGGAAGGAAATGAAAGTATGAAAAAAACATTATTAATTTTACTTAAAGTAATAGTCGCTATAGTCATACTCATAGCACTTTTTCTGGTCATCGTTTTTACAGTCAATGTGATCAGCAATAAAGTGGAGAAAGGAAAAATAGAACCCTATGGTCAGCTTGTACCTGTCGACGGGAAAAAGATGAATGTTACCATACAAGGGCAAGGCAAGGAAACAGTCGTGTTACTCCCAGGGTTTGGAACCGCATCACCCGTAATTGATTTCAAACCACTTGTAGATGAACTGACTCCTTTCTATAAAGTTGTAGTAGTTGAGCCGTTTGGTTATGGACTAAGCGATGTCACCACAAAAGAACGAACGGTCGACAATATCGTGAGTGAGCTTCATGAAGCTTTACAAGAATTAAAGATAGATCGTTATATTCTGATGGGACATTCTATAGCGGGAATTTACGGACTGGACTATGTGAACAAATACGAAAACGAGGTTAGTGCATTCGTAGGCATAGACAGCAGCGTACCCACACAAGGGGGCAACGATGAAGAATTTCCATCAGGAACCTATAAGCTGCTTAAAAACTCAGGATTTATGAGATTGCTGGTAAAGCTTAATCCAGCCCAAATCGTTACACCAAGTGATGATGAGGAAACTAAAGAACAAAATAGAATGATTTCACTTAAAAACATGATGAATCCAAATATCATCAGCGAAGCAGAGCATTTTAAAAGTAATTTCAAAGCCACGGAAACATTAAATTTCCCTAAAGATCTTCCTGTTATTTTCTTCCTAGTGAAAGAAAATACGGATGTTCCAGGCTGGGAATCCCTGCATAAAGAACAGATTAAAGACTCCTTACACGGGAAATTGATGTTGCTTGATGGGGAGCATTATTTGCACCATACCCGATCTAAAGACATTGTCGAGAACTTTAGAAGCTTTATGGGAGAGATAAAGTAAGAATGGATGAGAAAAGCCTGCTAATACAGGCTTTTCTTTTTTTGTATTTTCAAATAAGTGAATCCTTTAGAAAAAAATGATAAATTTATCAAAGCAATTATGGGCACTCTATATCCTAATCTTTATTATAGGAAGGACTACCATAGTATGTGCGGAATAGCAGGAATATTAAAATATAATGGACAGCCACCACAGGAAGAAACCTTAAAACAAATGACAGGGGTTATGAATCACCGAGGCCCCAATCATGAGGGAGTATGGCTCGATTCTCACATTGGACTTGGTTTTCGCAGATTGTCTGTAATTGATTTACGTGATGGTAATCAACCGATGACGAATGAAGATCGTACCCTTTGGATTGTTTTTAATGGTGAAATCTATAATTATAAAACACTACGAGATCAGTTAAAGCTAAAAGGACATCACTTTCAGACGCAATCAGATACAGAGGTCATTGTGCATTTATTTGAGGAATACGGCAAGGACTGTGTCCATCATTTACGTGGAATGTTTAGTTTTGCGATTTGGGATCTTAAGGAACAATCTCTTTTTGCTGCTAGAGATCATTTCGGGATCAAACCTTTTTATTATTACAAAGACGAAAATAATCTTTTATTTGCTTCGGAAATTAAAAGCATACTTGCAGTGCAAGGGGTACCCAGAAAGCTTCAATATCAAAGTTTATTCAGCTACTTAACTTTTCAGTATGTCCCGCATCCTGATACGATGTTTGAACACATTCATAAATTAGGACCTGCGGAGCGATTATTTGTTAACTCGGATGGTGAAATGAAGATCGAGAAATATTGGGAACCCCATTTTCAACCGGTAGAACGATCTTTAGCAGACTATGCCGAAGAAATTCAGTGGAAATTGAAAGAGTCTGTAAACCTTCATTTACAAAGTGATGTGGATAGAGGATGTTTTTTGTCCAGTGGAATTGACTCCACCGCAATAGCTGCAATGATGAGAGCAGAAGAATCAACAAAAACCTTTTCGATTGGATTTGAAGGGCTGAACAATGAAACAATCGTCGCAAATCAAACGGCAGCCAAACTGGGGACAGATCATTATTTTCACATTTTATCGCAAAAAGATTTTTTTGAAAGTATCCCGAAAACGGTCTGGCATCTAGATGAGCCTGTTGCAGATCCTTCCGCTATTGCACTCTATCATCTAAACCAGCTTGCAAAAGAACATGTAACGGTTGTCCTATCAGGGGAAGGCGCTGACGAATTATTCGGAGGGTATAGAATCTATAGAGAGCCAAATGCATTAAGACCGATAACCTGGATGCCTAACTTCATAAAGGATTCGTTACGAAAATCATTATCTGTATATCCCTATCATTTTTATGGCAAAAATTATTTACTTCGGGGTCTGACACCTTTAGAAGAGCGTTTTTTCGGAAATGCTAATATTTTTAACAAAAGCGGTAAAATGAACTTGCTTCACGAATCGGTACACGCTCAGAATAGCTTTTTACATCCCATGGATATCGTTAAGCCTTTTTATGATAAGACAGCTCACCTAGACCCTACGACAAGAATGCAGTTTATTGATCTGAATTTTTGGTTACCTGGAGACATTTTATCAAAAGCAGATAAGCTGTCCATGGCACATTCATTAGAATTAAGAGTCCCGTTTTTAGATAAAGAGGTTTTCGAGACAGCTAGTAAAATACCTGTGTCCAATCGGATTGGCCAAAAAACAACAAAACTTGCTTTGCGTAAAGCTATGGAAGGAATCGTTCCGGAAGCTATTGTAAATCGACCTAAACTAGGATTTCCCGTACCCATTCGTGATTGGCTCAAAACTCCAATTTCAGATATAATGTTCGAACAAATACGATATAGTGGCATTGAAGAAATATTCAATATGAATATCATCGAAGAGATGTTTACCCAGCATCGGAGTAATAAAGGCGACTATTCGCGTAGAATATGGATAATTTACATTTTTTCAGTATGGTACACTCTTTTTATAAAAGAAGACCTGAAGCAATTAAACAGTGCCGTGTTGTAATGGGGGAGTGATTCGTTGAATATTGAGGAATATGCATGGAATAAACATGAACAGCAATTAAGAGAAACTAACATGTTTACTTATACTAGTCCAAAGATAAAGATTGTAGATAACCATGAATTAAGAAATCGGCTTGAAGAAACGCTTGAAGAGCTGCCGCAGAAGTTTCTGGCCAAATGGGCTTTGAAAGTAGCAGTTGAGCACCTGGATCATCTGGTCCAGCAGCTTGTAAATGACCCCCGGATTGATTTAGGTATAGAAACGCTAGAAAAGCGTATAACTGGTGAGATTAGAGCCTTTGACTTAAGAAAAGTTGGATTTATTGTCAATGAATTAGCCAAAGAGTCCACAACCGAGGCTAGTAAGTATGCTGCCCGTTCTTTTGCACAAGCCATTGCAACTGGACATATGCGAGGACACGCTATGGTTTGCAGTGACTATGCAGTAAAACTGGTGAATTACATATCAGATCATTCTTCAGTTGCAGAGGCAGCTACTAAAGAACGGGAAAGACAATTAAGGATAGCTGAAGAGTTACTTTGTAATTGAAGGTTTAAAGATGAACATGTATGAGGATGATTCTAAAAGTTAAATAATGGGAAAAGTTAACTTTTTATATAATCGAGAGTTATGTAATCTAATGCAAACAATAAAACATTATTAGTACTTAAAGTTTTATGCGAGACTTGATGAGCTTTAAAGCTTAATACTCGTTTTAGATAATACGATTACTAAATAAGAATCAATTGCTTAGGAAAGGGCAGCTATTTTGAACAGGTTTGAACATTGATTAGATATCAGTATGGATAGCTAATTAGTAATATTATGGATCTACTTGGTTGCTTCCATTAATTTATATACTACTTACTCACAAAACCCGTATTTTGTACATATGTCACTAAGATGCGTTCTACTTAGATTATACATAGTTCTATATGGATTTGTCTGAGGACAAGAACTTGTACCCATTGACGATTTACGGTGTTCTTCCCTTCATACTAAAAACGCTTCTTTATTATAAATAAAAACCCGTTAATTTTCAAAAGATGAAAAATAAACGGGTTTTAAAAACTTAATCTTTTTACATATTTATCAACTGACTTTTGTAGCTTTAAGTTCTCTGATTTTAAATGGATGACCAATATAATCCTGCGATGCTAAGGGTTCCTTAGATATAGCTCGATTTTCGTTCTGTTATTTTTATAAGATCCCTCCCCTTTCTCGCAGTAAAAAATCAATTCGGATTAAATACAAATTGCTTTTTCATTGAATACTGTGCTCCGGTACCTGAAGTATGTTGGGGATGACTCGATAATCACCTGTAGAACCTTAATTTGGATGTCATAATCTAGTTGAATCACGAAGCGGGAGCATTCGATATTCAGGTAATGATGAAGAAGCTCCACTTCCTTATCCAATGCAATATAGTCTCACCTTTGTCCAGAGCAAGCCGATAATACCGTGCGGACAATTTGGAGATTCGTTCAGTCTCCTGGACCTTCTCCTTTCGTGCATTCCATGAGATCAGTACCAGCGTTAATATAGAAAATGCTGACGCAAAGGCCCCCATTTCCACTTTACGCTTGAGTTGTTCGGTCTCTCAAGTCGTTTGAATCGGAAGCTATGGCGGGAAAACCAGCATGTACTGAACCAGTTCCGATGAATACCGCAGATCTTCCTATCGTAGAGTAATTGAAAACACTCATTTTCATGGAGCTGCACTCTAACTAGTAAAACGTTGGAGTGCAGCTCCAGTTATATGTAATGCGTCAGAACATCCAGTGCTTTTAGCTGACGAGCTGCGTAATACGAAAATTACATGTCGTAGATTGAGTGAGCACGCTTCTGTTTTATTAGTTACCTATATAATTTGACTCGCTAACTTCATTTTTGACCTGTATATAAAACAAAAAGGCATCAAGATTTGCTGTCCTGATACCTTTGAATTCTCCTGTATGAAATTCCCGTTTCTCCTTCAGATCAAGGCTATCCTTGGTTTCTTTTTATAACCAGAATAGATCTCTAAGAAAATTAAGCAACCGTTCCCCAGCTTTAATACCGAGAAACGGTTGCTGTTTAAAAGGGACTTTTTAAGTTTGTCTTCTTGATTGGGTGTGTATGACCAACTATGCGACTTCTGTTGTTATTGTCGTCCGACATCATTTCTCGTACTACATTTTATATTCAACCTTTTGGCGGTTTATTATAGTCTTTCCTCATGTCACTCATAAGATGTTCCGTATAATAGACAGATTACTTCCTGTCTATTATGGGATGATTTCATTACTTATACGTCAGCTTGTTTTTTTAATCTTCGAGCTCTTTGATGATTTTCGGATATTTCTTATCCAAATCATTAAAATACAACAGGTGAAGATCGGGGATCTGATGGTAGTTGGGCGGTATATGGATCGGATTCGAGCGATTGAGCCTCTCCGGACAACGCCTGCTGGCACCGTTTTTTGGGATATTCAGATGCTAGGTTTGAGGGGGACCTCGGCGGCAAGAAAAATTCGGACGATCATGCCTCAAGCGCGAATTGTATTTACTACGGCGTAATCGGAGTATACGTTAGAAGCGTTTGAAATTCAATCTATCGACTATAAGCTATATCTGAACGTCAAGTCCGTACGGATGCGAATTTCGGCAAGCACCCTATATTCAGTGCCTCGGGGGAATTTCATATTCATTTGCCGTATACCGAAAGCAGGCAACTATCATGGAAAACGAGCAAGGAGAAGGAGATTAACGCTTTTTTGATCCACTAAATAGGGAAAGCTGTGAATGGCACGCTTTTGATAAAGTCGCTTTGGCCGGGGTTACAAAATTCAAAGTATCGCTTTTAAAGACCTTAGCAATTATTTATTTTTTGATAAATTGCATGATTCCTTTAGGAAAAGTATCCTCTACCTCTGTTCTTTTATCATACAGATTGTACCAAGCCTCAGCCACTTGATCAGGATCAAAACTTGTACCCTGTTTGATTAAAGGACTAATGGATAAATGGCCCACAAATACTCCAAGAGGAAGCAAACGCTCGTGTAAACTAAGAATATAGTTTCGGAGTCCAGACATGGCGATACCCGAATTTCCAAACATCGAGCTTGGACTCATTGCGGAAAGATCGCTTGTGAAAAGAAGTGCTCCTTCACCCCGTTCAATCATTTCTGGAAAGACTTGTCTAGCTGTATTAATAGCTCCGATGACAACATTGTTAAAAAATTGAAGTGCGCTCTCATCAGTCGTTTCCAGAACAGATGTTGTAGTAACATTTCCACTATGCGGGCTAAACTCCAAGACATCGATTGTACCGAACGTATTCTTAATTTCTTGAAAAGCTCTCATAAGTTGCATTTTGTTAGTGATATCGGCAGCAAAACCCTGAGCTTCAATTCCCATCTCACCAAGCTGCTCTGCATATTTGTCCAATTTCTCCTGTGTTCTTGAAACTAGGGCGATACGGAAACCGTTTTTTCCAAAAGTCTTGGCCAGCGAGAATCCCAGACCTGGTCCTGCACCGATAATAACCATTGTTTTCAATGTATACTCACCTTCCATAGAGACATTAATAGTCATGATATAGCCCAACATTGCCAAAAAGAGTTGCATAAGAGTTCAAAACCATATCAACCTTCTTCTATTCTCTGAAACAAAACGATTGGTTTTCGTGACTTCAATCGCAAATGGGAGTCAATTTCCTATAGATACAAATACTCTTCTGTACGATTATTTGTATCTAATTTAGACAGTGGAAGCCCTCCCGGCTTCTCCTACTTGATAACGATCTTCAGACATTGAACCTATTTAGCTAATGTCTCATCAGGACTACTCCTCCCTCATTTGTCAGTGTCCATCTTTCACTTTCTCTAAACGAATAAAAAACTTCTTTAATTCTGTATTCACAGTCTCTTGTGCTCAAAATGATCTTATCACATAAGAAAAAATATATAAAGTTGAGTTACTTGACTTTACATTATTGTTCGCTTATATTTGTCCTTGTAAGTATCTTGCGATGGAGGTTTTAACATGACTAGACTTAATGGTAAACGAGCACTTATTACGGGTGGCACCAGCGGAATTGGCTTGGAGACAGCCAAACAATTTCTGGCTGAAGGTGCTGAATTGATTGTCACCGGAGTAACTCCGGCAAATGTAGAAAAAACGCAAAAGGAACTTGGAAATCAAGTCCTTGTGCTTCAGGCAGATTCCCGAGACCTCAATGCTCAACGTCAACTGGCTGATCGAGTTGAACAACATTTTGGTAAACTGGATATTGCCTTTTTAAACGCAGGCGTATCTGACTGGCGTCCATTCGAGCAAATCGATGAAGAAGCCTTTGACCGCTTGTTTGCCATCAACGTAAAAGCTCCATTTTTCTTAATGCAGGCATTAACTCCAGTGATGGCGAACCCATCCTCTATCGTTTTAATGGGATCGAGCAGTTCTCATGCCGGATATGCACATTCCAATGCTTATGCGGCTACTAAAGGCGCCATTTCCACTCTGACCAAAGCCTGGAATTCCGACTTATTATCGTCTCACGGAATTCGCTTCAATACTGTGAGTCCTGGACCGATTGATACCCCGCTTTACGATAAGAACAAGCTAGGCGTGTCTGACGAAATTCGTGAGATGGTTATTAACCGCATTCGTGACGGGATTCCGGCTGGACGCATGGGTACTGCCGAAGAGATTGCCAAAGCTGTTGTTTATCTGGCTTCGGATGAGTCACGCTTCACCATTGGCGTTGACTTGGTTCTGGATGGCGCTCAAACGATTCTCTAATAGGTTAGCCCTATTGCTGCTTAAGCCCTCCGAGGGTGCTTAGGCAGCTTTTTCTTTTAGAACACGATCAACTGTTGTATAGTAGTGAAGAGGGTGCTATCCCTCTGATAAGACTTAAATCCAACTTTGGAGTGGAATTATGGGAACTAAATCAACTTACCATGAACGTATAAAGGAAGAAAAAAGGGCGTGCGCGATTGCCGCTGCACAAGAACTGTTTTTTGAAAAAGGGTATGCGCGGACTACTTTAGCTCAGATTGCAAAACTTGCTGGTCTCTCTACAGGTACACTTTTCAATCATTTCCCGACGAAGGAATTGATTTTTGAAACCATCGTCAAGCATTTTTGGGAGCTTGATCCCGAATGGGACTTTCCACCGGAGCTCGGCTCTCCCCTGCAAGGATTAATAAAGTTCGGACGAGACTACGCATGCGTGCTGACTCGTGATGGAATGGCTCCTTTATTCCGGGTCGTCATTGCAGAAGCCAAGCAGTTCCCCGAGCTCAGTCTTTTTCATTATGAACTGGGCGAAGGCGCCGTGCATCAGAAATTGACGCAATATTTAGTAGATGAAGTTCAATTGGGTAATATAAATCTGCCGCATGCATCAAAAACGGCCAACGAATTTATGAGTCTTATTTCCGGGCAGGTGCTATGGCCAAAAATGTTGCTGCTTGATTTCAGTATTTCACGAGAGCAGGCTTTTCAAATAGCGGATGAGGCTGCTCATACGATTATAAACAAGTATGCCGATTAAAAAGACGAATACGAGAGATCTCCCAATATGAGACTCCCTCGTATTCGTTTATTTACGTTCTTTGTAGAAATGAAGAACCATCAGGGTTTATTGATTATCACCGTATTTTTAGAGCGACTTTTGCTTCAGAGAACTCACCTCTATCTGTGATGCGGTTCTCCGCACTTTCTGTCATAATCCAACCTTTAGCGTGGTAGCCACTCAATAGAGACTCACAATCTACTTAGATATACATCTAATATGCAATCGGACTATATTCTTGTCCATTCCGGTAATCGGTACAAGTTCTTGTCCCTCGACAGGATGATTGTCTCACAATCTAGAAGTTTATATTATTTGATCTATTTATCACTTCCTCTTCCGAGTTCCGAGCAATAACCACATCATTAATTAGAGCCTTGCGATCTTTGCTGCGTTCTATAGATATCCCCAAAAGTTCCGACAACAATTGTAAGTCTCTTTTGAAGAGTACTATTATTTTTTAACTAATCAGCGGAAAACGAATCATAACTGTCGTACCACACCCTACCCCGCTGCTAATGTGGACAGTACCTTGATGTTGATTGACGATCCAACGTGCGATCGATAGCCCTAAACCTGCTCAGTGATCCCCTCTACTTCTAGAGGAATCTCCCTTATAAAAGCGATTAAATACGAGTGGTAATTCATGTTCCGAAATACCCACTCCGTTATCCTTGACGGTTACAAGAACTGATTTCCCCTGCCTAAGACACTCAAGATCGATTTGCCCATCCGCCTGCGTATATTTTAATGGCATTGTCCAACAAAATCATGAACAACTGTATGAGACGATTCTCATCTCCATTCATGAGCAATTCCGAGCCTTCGACATGAAGCTGTACCCGCAACTGCTTGTAATCCATTATTTGCTCCATTTTTTTGGCGATCTCTTTAATGATGTCGTCAATTCGCACAGGTTTGCATGAGATAACTTCCTCATGTGAATCGCCTCTTGCCAGAAGAAGTAGGCCGTCTACCATGTTGCTCATTCTTTTGGTTTCTTTCAGAATGGCTGAAATTGGAGCACTTTCTTCCTCGATCGTATGATCGGGATGGCGTAACAATATTTGTGTTTGCCCTCGGACGACCGAGGGCGGACTTCTCAACTCGTGAGAGGCATCTGCAACGAATTGCTGCTGCTTATCCCAAGCCTTCTGAATTGGTATGAGCGCCCGTCTAGCCAAAGAGTAACCTGCGATGATAGATAATAACGCGCCGACACCGATTCTGTATGGACCTCAGCCGCTCCATGTCGATTTGAAGTTCATCTCCTCATCGGAGCTGGCAGTACGAGTCGAGAATCCGCTCGTACTTTGGGAGCGCGACAATTCGCTCCATTCAATAATCACCGAGACATCACCTTCGTACCCTACCCCTACTCCTCAATGGATTGAGGATCGGTTCTGGGTATGGGTGCATTATGGAGCAACGAAGTTAGGCAGAGGAGAACTATTCGAGTTCATTGATTTGCTCTCTTACATACGAAGTGCCGTGCTCGGGTCCCTGATTCTTATGGATATCCGGCATCTTCCGTCAGGAGTACGTAGGCTGGAGCAATATGCCGCTCACGAAATAGAAGAGCTTAAAGAGACACTTCCGCTCCACGACGCCTCAAGTAGTTACCACGCGCTGAAATTCTCCATAAAAATTTATAGAAGATTGCGTCAAGATACTGAAGGACTGATACGCAGGAAAACTGCTGAGCAAGCTGCTATCGCATATCTCGATTCTGTATACGATAGCGTACGCAAATGATGTCTTGTCGCAGAGACATATTGGAATGTTACCGGATCGGAAACAGCATTAGTGACATACAACATTAATCTAACGGAGAAGTACGACAAGTTCTGCTATAAGCACCAAACAGTGTGAAAAGCAGAAGATTACTTCAGTAATCTTAACTTTACAACCGAGGTTGGGAATGACGGAACCATGTATCCCGAAACCCTCCCGCCAATAATCCTGCGTACGTCATGTTTTACAGAACATGAGGTTTGAAGTACAGGTAGATTCGGTGGTAAGAACGTTCAAACAGACTGAACTGACGAACTTCCGAATGTACAGGTCTAAAGTTAGAGCATATGGAAACATATGCACCATCAAACGATGGGGTGGCGTTTGAAATCCGGCTTGATGTCCGTGGCGGCGATTCCTTCAGCCGGCTCGGCTTCATGGTACATGAAAAAGGCGTCCGCAAAGATCACGCCCCAATCCGAGTTTGCATTGTCAACGATCTCCACATACAGCCTTTTGCCCAAATATTCGGAAAGATCCGCCTTATATTGCTCCATATTGGCAAGCCGCAAGCCCTGATCGGGATTTGGGAAGCCAACGTCAGCGAAGGCGCTATTGCCATACCGGGCAATGACTTGCCCTGTCTCGGCTTCCACGATATTTATATATGCCTTTTTTGGATTTTTTGCACCGGCAAGCTTGAAGCTGATCCAGCCGCTGCCGCCTAGCTTGAAGGTGCTGGAACGAAGCACGCCAGTCGCAGCCTCGTCATGCTTCCAGCCATTTAAATGAAAGGAACCTTCCTGGTTGTACGGAATTTGTTCCCCCCACCAAGTGGTTTCGTCCGATACACTGTCCTGACCGAACGCTTGGCCTTTGACAACCGTCCAGCCTGACATATCTCCAGTTTCAAAGCCTGGATTCTCAATTTGATAGACCGTATCCGTTACGGATGATCCCAAACCATTACTTGTATTTTGGTAGACCGTATCTGTAACTGACGATCCTATGTCCGCCTTTAGATCAGAAGCTTCCCCACCTTCCAATACAACTCCTGCTGCGGCTGTACCCTGGATTGCCGGAGTCATAAGCTGAAGAGCCATAACCCCAACAACCATTTTGAAGATCCAAGATTTACTACTGTTGGCATCCCTCATTAACAAGCCTCCTTAGTCACTTTTTATTCACGCCAAAATAAAGCGCTTCCATTTAGCGATTTACTTATTTGAGGCGTTTTTTTTCTTCAAGGGGTAAGGAGCGCCTGGGCGCCCCGCGTTACCAAATAGACTTCATATCCCATATTTCCATGGACTTCACCAATGACTTACCATCTCCCCAGAGCTCAAGTCCTAATGCATCCTTACGGCTGGGATAAACCCGGGTCGTCAGGCTTTTCAAACCGTTGGCATAGGCTTCGACCATGGAGCGATCCAAATAGATATGCAGCTTCAGATTCTCTCCTAACAATTCCAGCTTCCCTCCTTGAACCCCACTACACTTTTCACCTAGATGCAGTGTCGTTTTCGTACGGTCGACAAGGAACTTAGCTTCATTAAAATCATAATACAGCAACGTTTCCTCTTCTCCATCCGGTGTACACCGGACCTTGATTCCGAGTTGTGTGGCACTGCCTCGATCCAGTTCCAATTGAATCTCAAGCATGTCGCCTTGAACATCCCTCAACTGTACATTTACCTCAGCCAGTGACGTGTCCTGGAGCGATAATCGTTTCCCACCGCGCAGCGACTCTAGCTCCTGAACCGGCTCGACTCCGAGCCGCCCATCCTCCCGCAAATAGACGTTTAGCGGCAAGCCGCCGTTATGAGCCCAGCCTGACTGGTATTCCAATTTAGAAGTACGATCACCCTGTGCAATCGTAAAGACGATATTTCGACCAGTCTTCGGATCAACCATGCCGCTCGGACCGGTAAAATGGAAATCACCGACATCTATCAATTGCGGTTCTTCTAGATCCGGGATAAATGAAAGATTGTCTTGATCCAGCTGCCCGATCCAATAGAATACCTCAACATCGGCACCCTTTCCTACAGGACTAACCAGCAGAAGATGCTTGTTTCCCCCCTTGTTGTCAGTGCCTAAGGGAAGAAGTACAGGCAACTCCCAAATGGGTCCAAGATAAGGGAACTTCTGAATATCCGCCTGATGGAAAGGCCCTTTGTATGTCCAATTCAGCATATCCTGCGAGGTAAATGCCAGCGCTGCCCCGCCTTCGCCTTCAATCCCTGACCCGACCAGGGCATACCAGCCGTTCTCATCCTTCCACACAAACGGGTCCCGAAAATCTCCGAATGCACCCATTCCCTTCTGCTGCACGATGAGCGGCACCGAGTGTTTAATCCACGTAATGAGATCCGGGTCTCCATCCTGCGGATAAGTGCTACGGGCAAGCGCGACGCTCTGATTCGGTGAAGCACTATCATTGCCTGCCGTAAAGAACAGCACTGGCAGTCCCTCTGCATCATAGGTTGCACTTCCAGACCATATCCCGTCCGGTGCGAGCTGATCCTTCTCAGGTGCCAGCGCTACAGGAAGATCACGCCAATGCACCAGATCTTCACTCACCCAATGTCCCCAATGGATATGATGAAAGTACGGTCCTTGCGGATTGTGCTGATAGAACAAATGATACTGCCCTTCAAAATAAATTGGCGCATGAGGCTCGTTCATCCAATGTGCCGGCGGGCTGACATGATACTGCGGTCTGTGCCGATCCGTAAGCAGAGGTGTACGATCCAGCTTGATGTCGTCATATCTCAATTGCGGCCGGACGCCTCCATGTGCGGAATCCAACACTTCCTGATAAAAAGCTGCTACGTCCTCATTACTTAGGGCACGGTTATAAATCTTCAACTCATCCATGATCCCGCTGAACATATGAAGGCTGAACACTTCGGCAAGCCTGCTGCTGTGATTATTCCTGCCGATGAACAGATCCGTGTCCAACGCCTCAGCCAGGCGGGAACCGCGGGGCACCGCTGCCGATATGATTTCGGTGCCGTTCAGGAACAGCTTGATTTCACCCTCTTCTCCATCGAATACAGCGTTCACATAAGACCACTCATTCTTAGGAAGTTCATAGCCGTCCGGCGACCAGATTTCCTTCCATTCTCCTCCCTCAAGCCCGATTTGGAAGGACCAGGAGCCGTGACGGAACATGCCAAGCAGATATCCCTGCTTAGCCTTGTTATTGTAGCGGTTCACTATGGCAGCCAGTTTGCCTTCATGTCCCCACTCATAGGTGCGCGGGGCAACCCAAACCCCAATGCTGAGAGCCGATAGAAATTCCGGCTCTCCGTTACACTCTTCTCCGTGGACAGAATGAGCAATATATGTTGAGTAACCATCGAAGAGGAGACCACTTCCTGTTACCCCCTGTCTCCACAGCGGAGTACAAGGGTCGGTAAACTCTGCGTTGTTGAATACATAATGAATCTCATCTACCGTCTTAGTGACGCTCTCCATAGCGCTCGCTCCGGTCCCTTCATCAAAAGCCCAATGCATCATTAGTCCCCGGTTACCGACTTGGCTACTCATGCCTCATTCCTCCCTGAAGACTGCCCTGTGCTAACACTCGGAATCTGTATGGACTTCAGCGTATGGATTTGAAGCGAGTTCAGGACAACCTGTCCTGATTGTGTACTTATCTGAATATTCTCAATCGGAGCATCCGGGAAAATCTGATCGGTTAACACAACCAGACCATTAGCCGCATAAACTTCAACTGCATTGCGATCCAGCCAGATGTGCAGCTTAAGCTTACCGTTCGTAGCGGCCAGGCTGGCACCGTGACGGCTTGCGAACGCCGGGTGGAAATCAGTCAGACCACTTTCTGAACGGTCGGTAAACAGCCATTCCTTAGCAGGGTCATATCCGATAATAATTTCGCTCTGCTGTCCGCCAGATTGCAGATGGATACATATCTCGTCCCCGGATTTGATATCAATCTCTCCTTTAATTTCTAACAGATCACTATTCGTCTGCTGTATAAAAGGAGTCTTCGGCGTAACTGTGACATCGTTCCAGCTCATAGATTCATTACGCAGCTGCTCTATTTCCCGAACAGGCATTTGGCTCAGCACGACACTTCCGTTCTTACTAGTCAGGGACAAGGCGCGGGGCAAAGTCATTGCACCTCTCCAGGAGCCGGTAGGCGTCTCGTTGGCATATTTCCAGTTGCTCATCCATCCGATGATTACGCGGCGTCCATCCTGCTCCGGAATATCGGACCAGGTAACTCCCGCATAATTATCTCTTCCATAGTCTAGCCACAGTAAATGATCCGCAGGATTGTCATTGATGAACGTCTTTCCATCGAACTCTCCAATAAAATATTGCGTACGCGATCCCTCTGGACAATTGGGATTATCTCCGATGCTGATGATCAGCACCCATTTTGAACGCCCGGTGTCATCCACCGGCAGTTGAAACAGATCAGGGCATTCCCAGACGCCATCATGTGACCCTTCATTTATACCAAATTCACCGGTCAGCGACCATTCACGCAAATTCTCGGATGCGTAGAACAGGGCATGATCTCCAGCGACAATCACCATAATCCACCGTTCACTTTGCGGATGCCAGAACACCTTAGGGTCCCGGAAGTCTATCAGTTCTTCCTCGATCAGCACCGGATTTCCGTCATACTTATGCCAGGTCTTGCCCTTATCGCTGCTGTAAGCCAGGCTCTGCCGCTGGCGCGGCTGCCCCGTGTCCGAATGGTTATCGGCATGCGTAAAGATCGCGACCAGTCCATCTGAATCTTCGAATAAGCCGCTGCTGTTATTCCAATCCACTACACAGCATCCCGAAAAGATCGCTCCGTGCTCATCCGGGAATAGAGCAATAGGCGCGTGCTCCCATTGAATCAGGTCTTCACTGACAGCATGGCCCCAGTGCATTGGTCCCCATTTATTACCGTAAGGATGATGTTGATAGAATAGATGATAGCTTCCCTCATAATAGACTAATCCGTTGGGATCGTTTGCCCAGTTTGAGGGAGGTGTGAAATGAAACCCCGGTCTGAACCGCTCATCATTGAATTGTTTGCTGGACTCTATCATATCGTTAATCTCATCTGTCGTTGGCATGGACCCAAGAGCCCCCTTTCGTGTGGTTACCAGCGCTCCGGCGGCATTGGCAAAGGTCAGCATGTTGGTGATTTGCAGCTTGGTCAAATCCTGTAAAGAGCTTCCGCTTTCCAGAATCTTAAATAACATACTGCCCAGAAAAGCATCACCGGCTCCTGTTGTGTCAATGGTCTTGACCTTAAAGCCCGGTACATATCCCTCTTGACCAGCCAAACGGTAATAGCAGCCTTTTTCCGCTAGAGTGACGATAATGAGCATGATATCGAAGTTCTGCTGGAGCTCTTGTGAACCCTGTTCAACATCACTAGTTCCGGTTATAAAAGAAAGCTCTTCTTCTGAGATTTTCAGAATATTAGCATAATTCAGGCCCCAAAAAATATTCTGTCTGGCTTCTTCCTTGCTCTCCCATAAAGAAAACCGGATGTTAGGATCGAACGACAGTAGAACTCCTGCTTCCTTCGCCTTAAGAACTGCCGTCCTGGTAGCCGTGCGAGCAGGTTCATGGGTCATCGACAACGAACCAAAATGCAGCGCCTGACATGCTTCAATCCGCGCCAGCGGAACATCCTGCGAGTGTAAGAAGGTATCCGCCCCCGGTTTCCGGAAGAAGCTGAAGGACCGGTCCCCCTGATCGTCCAGATGGACAAAGGCCAGCGTTGTACTCGCTTCATTGGTAACCGAAACTCCTGTTACATCTACCCCGCTGTTACGCAGAGCATTTTGCAGCAATGAACCGAATTGGTCTTCCCCAACTTTGCTGATCAGTGCTGATCTGGCCCCCAAGCGGGATAGCGCTGCGGCTACGTTAGCCGGAGCTCCCCCCGGATTGCATTCAAACTGATCATTCCCCCCAGTCGTCCTGCCTGCCGGTGTAAAGTCTATCAATACTTCCCCTATAGCGATGACATCAAGCACAGTTTCTCCCCACCTAACTTCTATTTATTTTTTCAGATTTTCGTTATAGCGATCCAGCCCTTTTTGATAGATCTCCATCAGTTCATTCAGGCCCATCTTTTCCAGTGTTTTAATGTAGTTGTCCCACGCCTCATCTGCGCCGCCATCCACAATGAATTTTCCTCTTTGGGTATTTACATATTTAATCAGTTCCGGCTCAATCTTATTGATGATATCCAGTTCCTCCGGCTCAAAGAAGATGTTCGGATAGTTTTCTTTTTCCATATACGGATTGTAATATTTCTCCAGGTCCTCGGCGCGCTGCTGAGCCCGGGGTTCCATATCTACCACTTTTCCGAAGTCATCGAAAGTAATGATACCGGGTGCACCTGATCCCGGAGCAACCTTCTGTCGGAATTCACCTGCTGAGGCTCCTTCAGGAAGCGGTAAATTCACCAGTTTTCCGTTTTCGTCCTTCTTGTACACGACATCCTGTGGTCCCCAGTGGATTTGAGCAGCCATGTAAGGTTCATACTGCTGGTCAATCCAACGCATGGTGATTTCTGGATTGCTGTTCTCTTTGGTAATGACAAAAGACCCGCGCCCCGGACCGCCGCCATTAGCGCGTCCAATCGTCTGCTCGCTATCCGCGCCTTTAAGCGGAGACAATAGCACATAATCCTTGGCACGTTCGGTTCCGACAACTTCTTCGGCTTCCCACCAGACATAAGATCCCAGCGTCTCATCTGTCGTTTTACCTTTGGCCAGATACTGTGCTGCATCCTGAGTGAAGGATTCCGGATCAATCAGGCCCTGCTTATACCATTTTTCATGGAAATAATTCAAAGCATCCTTATATTCAGGCTGAGTTGCGGTGAAAATGACTTTTCCATCGCGGACGACACGGTGTTCCAGATTATCCGGAAGACCAAAGGCACCGAATAGTCCGGCAATATCCATGCACCACTGCATGTGCATAAAGCTTAACGGGATTTCATCCTGCTTGCCGTTGCCGTTCGGATCTTTTGTTTTGAAGGCAAGCAGCGCTTCCGTGTATTCATCCAGCGTTTCCGGTACTTTTAGGCCAAGCTTATCCAGCCAGCTTTTATTAATGACGTGAAAGAAAGGGTTGGTTCCAAGGTTGTTTTCTTCCCAGGACGGCAGACCGTAGATATGCCCATCCGGCGCTGTGATCGATGATTTGATATCAGGACGGCGCTCCAGAATCGCTTTCAGGTTAGGCGCATATTGATCAATTAAATCCTCCAGCGGAATTAGCGTTCCATCTTCACCATAATTGATAAGCTCGTAATCAGTGAATCCGGCTGCATAGAAGGCATCCGGCAAATCGCCACTTGCGAGAAGCAGGTTTTTCTTTTCTGTATAATCGGTATCCGGAATGTTCTCCCAATTAATCTTCACGTTGGTTTCTTGCTCCAGCCGCTTGAAGATTTCCATCTCTGAGAACTCTGGTGCCAGGGCCGCCTTCGGGGCTACCATTCTTAACGACACTGGTTTGTTTACAACGGGAAGACCGGTTGCATTGAAATTGTCTTTCTGATTGGAATTTTCCGCCTGATTGTTTGACCCGTTACCGTTACCCGAACATCCGCTCAGCGCAAACGCTCCTGCCAATACCAGAATCCCCGCATTTTTAAATAAAGAACTCATTTTCGATAACCTCCCTTTTGTTCATCCCGCCAGCTAATTACTCCTGTTTTGTTTTCATATATTGCTCTGAATACGCTGTGCATCCCCCCTTTCAAGTACCGCGTCAAAGTATTATCCTTTGATGGAGCCAATCATTACGCCTTTAACAAAGTACTTCTGAAGGAAAGGATACAAAATCAACAGCGGAAGACTGGATACCATAATGACCCCGTATTTGATCAGTTCCGTCACACGCATCTTGGCTGCATAGGATTCCACATCGATCATCATGCCGGAGTTGACCTGATTCTGGACAAGGATGTTGCGTAGCACTAATTGCAGCGGATACTTGCTCTCATCATTTAGGTAAATCAATGCATCGAAGAATCCGTTCCAGAAGCCGACCACATGGTATAACACCATTACCGCCAGGATGGACTTGGACAACGGCAGAACGATGCTCCAGAAGAATCTGGTGTTGGAACATCCGTCGATTGAAGCCGCTTCCCACATTTCGTCTGGTATGGATGACTGAAAAAAGGTTCTTACAATAATGACGTTAAAGACACCGCCTGCCCCGGGAATGACCAGCGCCCACATCGTATTCAGCAGGTGCAGATCTTTAATCAGCAGATAGGTGGGAATCAGCCCGCCGCTGAAAAACATGGTAACCAGCAAAAACCACATAATCAAAGACTTCCCGGCCAGATCCTTCCGGGCTAACGGATAGGCTGCAAATACTGTCACGGCTACTCCAATTAATGTTCCCAGCGTTGCATAAAGAATGGAGTTGCCATATCCGATCCAAATGGAGGAGTCACTGAATATCCGTTCATAACCGTCCAGCGTGAAGCCTTTCGGGAATAGCCAGACCTCACCGGAGTAAATGTAATTGGGGTCACTGAATGAGGCAACCAGTACAAAATACAACGGGTACAATACTAGCAGCATAATAATGGTCAACAGAATGTAATTGATGATGTCAAACCATACATCCCCTCTGCTCTTTCGCTTCAATAATTGATTCATAATCGTCTCCTCCTTACCACAGACTGGTCTCTGTCATCTTTTTAGCGATCCGGTTAACGGTGAAGATCAAGATAATATTAATAAGGGAGTTGAACAGGCCGACTGCCGTAGAAAAGCTGTATTGGGCTTTCTGAATCCCCATCTCATATACATAGGTAGGGATAATATTGGAGGTGGCGTAGTTTAGATCACTCTGCATCAAAAAAGCCTTTTCAAAACCGATACTCATAATGTTGCCGAGTGCGAGAATCAGCAAGATAACGATCGTCGGCAGTATGCTGGGAATATCTACATACCAGACACGCTTCCATTTGCTCGCCCCATCCATAATGGCCGCTTCATGCAGCTCGGGATTGACTCCCGCAAGTGCAGCAAGATAGATAATCGTGGCGAAGCCTGTTTCCTGCCAGATTCCTGATAAGATATACAAGGGACGGAACCAACCCTCATCAGCCATGAAGAGAATAGGCTGTCCGCCAAACGAGGTAATAATATGATTCACGATTCCGCTGTTTGGAGATAAAAAAACATTAAGCATGCCAACGAGTACTACGGTAGAGATAAAGTGCGGCGCATAAATCACAGTCTGTACAAATTTCTTATAGGACTTGCCCAGCATCTGATTCAGCATAATTGCGATGATGATTGGAGCCGGGAATCCAAATAACAGCGAAAGAATACTGAGTGAGAGCGTGTTTGTGATGATTGTCCAGAAGTTATAGGAATTAAAGAAATCTACAAAGTGCTGAAATCCTACCCATTCACTTCCCCAGATCCCCTGGCTGGGTGAGAAATCCTTAAATGCAATTTGCACCCCATACATCGGATAGTACTTAAATACGAGGTAAAGAATAATGATTGGCAGTAAAAACAGGTACAGTTCGTAGTCGCGTTTGAACCTGCTCCATGGTTTGCGTTTTGGTTTGATCATGGAATGATTCGCCCTGTTAGTTGTTGAATTCACGCGTATTCTCCCTTTCGTGTACAATTAATTACTTTTGAAACGTTTCCAATTTAAATTTAGAAAAAAACATTGGATAGATCTTTATCAAGAATCACCCGGATGTGCACATGTTTTCCAAAACTTTTTATAAGAACTGATCTATCTTAATTATTTTTGAAACGTTTCCAATTTAGAGTGAAAAACATCAGTTAGTAACGTGCTTCCACAGAATGAGCTGAAGTTTTTCGATTAAAGGGGATCATGTAGTTTCACCTTGTTTGAATTTAACGGGGATACGATAAACTTGTTTATCTAAAGGAATGCCATCAATCTTGTTATAGAGCAGTCTAATTGTCATGCGTGCCATCTCTTCCACCGGTTGCCTGATTGTTGATAGAATAGGATGAAAATAAGGATTATCCTGAATACCATCATAACCGACGACCTTCACATCTTCTGGTATACGAATGCCCTTCCTGCGTGCTTTGTCAATATAGCTGGCAGCGAGCATATCGGTAATGGCAAAGATACCATCTACATCGCCATGTTCGTTGAGGAACTCGTTAATATAGGCATTGTCATCTACTATTGGATCCGGCTTCTCGTAGATCACATAATCGATGCCTAAAGCCTCCGCTTCATGAATAAATCCTTGCCTGCGGTTCATGGTTTCGCTGAAAACGGAAGTGACACTCCCCATAAAAGCCGGTTTCCTGGCTCCTGCTTTCACCAGCTCTCTTAAAGCAAGACGTCCTCCCTCAAAATTATCTGAGGTCACACAGGTGATCTTCTTGTTAAAGTGCCTGTCGATGCTTACAATCGGAATGTCGTTGCTTACATTATTCTCGATATCGTTGTAAGTTATGCCAACAATACCAGCCACTTTGTTCTGCCGGAGCATTTCCAGATAATATAGCTCCTTTTCAGGCTTGCCTCCACTATTACATAACATAAGCTTAAAGCCTTCCCGGTCCAACTCATCCTCAATGTAATAAGCCAATTCAGAAAAGAATGGATTCCAGATACTTGGAAGTAGTAGAGCCACCATCTTAGATTTCTGCATCTTGAAATTCCTGGCCACTTCATTAGGGAAGTAATTCAGTTCTTGTATAGCTTCCTCCACTTTTTTGCGTGTCTTGGGTTTTACAGCGCCAGAGTTGTTAATGACTCTGGACACGGTTCCTACAGCAACGCCTGCTAAGTTTGCAACATCTTTAATACTTGTCATTTAACACCCCCGACCTCTCTATGGAAATTATAATATCACCAAAATGGAAACGTTTCAATATTTATTTTGGAAACGTTTCAACTTTTCTTCTGCTTGTAACAAAGATCTGTTTTTACTGCTATGGATGTTCTAAGGTATAGCCTGCAAAAATCAGATCAGAAAATTAGATGAACATAAAATCGGCAATAGTACCATATTCTTGTCCATTATCGGCAATGGGAGCAAGTTCTTGTCCTGAGCAAAGGACAAGAACTTGCTCCCTTAAAACAGAAAACCCGCGCTTGGCGCGGGCTCTAATGGGACTATGTTGTTGTCCACCGACATACAATGACAAAAAGTTACCTACATAAATATAGATGTCATCCTCCCTATAATGATAACAAAAAATCTATCTTCAAAAAAATTCTTCAATTAAAAATACTATATCTATTAGGTAATAGCCTACGGATTTTTTATGTTGTTCTAATTCAGTCAATTTATATTCGAGATACAAGTTCGAGTTAATCCGATATTTAGGCATTTTAAATATAGCTTCATCTTTGACCGCCACATATTCAGCGAAAACTCCTATTTTATTCACCGGCAACCTCGTATAAACTCGGTTACCAACCTGAAAATTAACAACATCTTTACCACATGCTTCTATAACACCAGATAGTTCATTACCTAATGTTAATGGGAAATCATAATCAGTAATCATTCGGATACTGCCATTTAAAATTAATGAGTACCTCACGATTATCGATTTCCGGTATCTTAACATTGTTTATTTCCAAATGAATTTCTTTTGAGTATTGTATTTGAGCAGCTCTCATGTTCTGCCAGCTTCCTCTCCATTTGAAAATTTTATGGCGTACAATTTTCAGTTGTACGCCAGTTGTGATTCCACATATTCTTATTGATGTTGAGTTTTTAATTCTTCCATTCTAGGGTAGTCTGTATAACCTGAGCTTCCGTTACCAGAGTATAATGTTTTAGGATCAACTTCATTTAAAGGTGTTCCTTTTTTTAGTCGTTCCACAAAATCCGGATTAGCTAAAGACCAGATACCGACTGGTACGACATCAGCAGTACCACTATCAATATCTACACTAATATCTTCAAGTGCCCGCCCTACTCGATTGACCAATAATGGATTTGTCCAAATTGAACGAATTTCATGGAGCAGTATTTCATTCCCTAAATGCATCACATGGAGGTATGCTAAATTATAATTAGCTAATTCTTTTACAAGATGGCGATAAACCTCTGGTCCTTGTGCGCCTTCAACAATCCCACCAAGAGGTGTTCCTGGTGAAATACGGAAACCGGTTCTTTCTGCTCCAATTTCTTCAACGACTGCTCTTGTTACTTCAATTGCAAACCGAGCACGGTTCTCCACAGATCCACCGTATTTATCGATTCGTTTATTAGAATTTTCACTAATAAATTGATTAATTAGATAACCGTTGGCTCCATGAATTTCAACCCCATCAGCACCTGCTTTAATAGCTGCTGCAGCTGCTCTTCGGAAGTCTGCAATAGTATTTTGAATATCTTCTTCACTTAGCTCTCGTGGGACGGGTATTTCCTGCATTCCTTTAGCAGTAAACATTTCTACACCAGGTGCGATCGCAGAAGGTGCAACTGCTTGTCGATGATGCGGAGTATTGTCGGGGTGCGATATACGGCCCACATGCATTAATTGTATATACATAAAGCCACCTGCTTCATGCAACGCATCCGTAACCTTTTTCCAACCTTCTATTTGCTTTTCAGTATAGATGCCAGGTGAATTTAAATAACCTTGACCATCATCAGATGGTTGTGTACCTTCACTAATAATTAATCCCATTGATGCTCTCTGAGCATAGTAAAGAGAGCTTAGTTCTCCAGGTGTGCCGTCCTTCTGTGCTCTACTACGTGTCATAGGTGCCATTGCTAAACGATGAGGTAATTCCATATTTCCAATTTTCGTATTACTCCACAATTTGTTCATTTATTATTCCCCTTTATGAATTAAATTAGAAATGAAATTGTTATTAAGAAAGATGAGGGTACAGTGCAGGAACGCCACCTGCAAGTCCACCTTGTATCATTCGGCTGTTATCATCAGCAATAATTTCAAAGCTGCCAGATTCTATGCCATTAATAGCTATTTTTGCGATATCTGCAGGGCTTGCTTTGGGGACTTCTAAGCTGGTTGTCATGTCTGTATCCATAAAGCCCACATGTAATCCTGATACTCTTATATTATGAGGATATAGATTTAAACGTAAATCGTTCGTCAATGCCCACTCTGCAGCCTTTGCAGCTGAATAAGCACCTACAGTTCCTGAACTAAACCAAGATAATGCGGAAAGAACATTTAAAATAGATCCTCCCCCATTTTTTTCAATTATTGGTGCAAAAGCACGAACCATGGACAGCGTACCGAAGAAATGCGTATCAAACTCCAAATGTATTTTTTCTACCTCATCGTCCAGCAAAGTGGCGCCAGTAGCTGAGCCTGCATTGTTGATTAAAAGCGTCACGTCCTTAGCGAGGATAACAGCTGCTTCAAGTTCTTGAGTGTTGGTAATATCAAGCTTTACTGGTATAACGCCTGGAATGTTAATGGTTTCCGGATTTCTTGCACCACCATAAACCTTAGCCCCTCTGGATAAAAGCTCCAGCGTGAGATGGCGGCCAAAACCTCGATTTGCTCCAGTGACAAATGCTACTTGTTCAGAAATTATCATTTTTGTTACTCCTTTTATTCATCGTTTATTCACTATATGGGAATGATCATTCTAAAAAACATATAAGAAGGATCGTTTAAAGAGATCTTTAAACGAGACAAGACTCAGTTATGAGAACAATCATTCTAGAATATGCATAAGCAATTATATTTAAATAATAATTACTTATATAAAAGTTTAATTGATAAATCGGCTATTCGATGTAATTTTTCTTTAGGCACTGAGGTCCTAGTCATTACCCTTAATCCCACAAAAACAGAATGCAGATGTTCCGCTAGATCGTCGGCATTGAAATCCAAGCTAAATTCTTCATCCTGCTGGCCCCACAGAATAATATCTTTGAGCAGCTTCTCTGATAATGTGAACGATTCAATGGACTTCAAATCCACATTGGCATCGCGCATTGCTAATTCCACCGCTGAATTCACCATCAAACAGCCTGAGGGCGAATCTTCTTCACCATTTATTATGAAACTAAAGATAAGCTGAAGTGCCTCAGTTGCAGTCTTGGAACGTTTAACTTCTCTTGAAAGCTCAGCATTCACTTTATCGCGAAAACGGTCCATGGCTTTCAAAAACAGTGTATGCTTGTCGCCAAATGTGTCATATAAACTTCTTCGATGAACTCCCATATGCTCTACAAGATCTGTCAAAGATGTCTTCTCGTAACCCTGTTCCCAAAAAAGCTTCATCGCCTTATCTAATACTTCGTTCTCTTCGAATTCTTTGCTTCTTGCCATTCGATTCCCTCCCTAATGTAAATGTAACATATTGAGAACGATCGGTAAAGAATAGATTTTCTAATCACTGTTGACGATGTGCTCTCTTAGCTTTCTTCTTCACTCCTTCCGACTGGTCTGTGGTGACTTACCTCCGAACGGATCCCTTCCCCATCATAGCGCGACTATGTAGGTAACTTTAAGTCAATAAACCACAATGTAGATACATTTGTGCATTTTTTTTGACACAAATGTACCTACATAAAAAAAGAAAAGCCTGATTTAACAAGCTTTTGTCGAGTAGCTTATGTTGGCACTTTTGTGTCTTTGGACAGTTCGTTATATACATGTCGGTGGACAAGAAGATTGTCTACTTCGGCTACGGTACTTAAAAGGGTAAAGTTAACGGGTGGCCGTTAGCTTAATAAAAAGACAGCCGATCATCTAGACGGCTGCGATCGTGTATGGATTGATCGTTCCCCATAAGCGTAATGATGTTGCTTCAGTCAAAAATAACTGCAATCTTATTAACCTGCTCGGTAATTTATAGCGAGGTTACGAACTTCACCTCCGGAAAGCGGCTATCTGGTCCTTTCATTAAGATTCCGTCTTGATTTTTCAGATACATATCGAAGAAATTCAGCATATAGGTATTGGTAACAGAGTCCGCTCTATCGGGCTCAATCTTTCCTGTAATGCCCAGCATTTTGAAAATCGGAGAAATGAACTGTACGTCGGTAAAATTCAAATGCTCCGTATTTTCGATATAGAGGACTTGTCCCCCTTCGTCGACCGCTTTGCGCATCCGTTCAAGCTCCAACTTTTTATCTTCCGTTACTTGATCCTCCCACTCTCTGGTTGAGCCCATACGGTTAATTTCTGCATCCGTGTAGACCCGGTTATCCATCACCATTTTTAATTTTTCGAAATAGCTTTCCGAGTTGAGGAACAAAAACGGCTTTCGCAGTCTCTCTCTTTCACGCAGACGATAAAGCCCTCCATCCAGATCTATGCCAACCGCGATTCGCGGATCGTAAGAAGCGTCATAAGCCGTTGCTCCGCCGATAGAATGACCGAACACCCCGACATGGTCGAGATCAATCCAGCCTTTTAGATGACTTGGAATCTGCCCCGATTGGATAAGCTCGAATTGGTCCAGCACAAACACCACATCTTCGGTTAAAACTTTCCCTAACTTGTCGCGATTTCTGCTTTCCGTCCGATAATTATGGTCAGGCGAGAATAAGTCGTTGGTTGTGCTGGTCGTGATTCGACCGTCCGGAAACTCGGTTGCAAATGTGTTGTAGGTGTGGTCGATCATTGCCACGATATATCCGTGACTCGCGAGATATTCGGCTTGCGAAGTGTGGAGGAATCTAGAAGAGCCGTTGCCGGGATTCCCAAGGATCAGTGGGTATGAAGTCTGTGCCGTAGAGATTTCCGCCTCCGAATATGCATAACTGGATACGTACTTCAGGTGTTGAAAAGTAAACCCGGGAAGACCATAGTTTGCGGCCATATAACTTAAAATCCGCGTATCGGGAATAAAAGCAGTTCGCTTGCCACTACCAGCTTGAGTCGGATACCATACCTGAACCATCAATTCTCTTTTACCCTCTCTTGCTTTATCAAAAATCTCTTCTCTATTGGTATCCACAAAATGAAACGTTTGCGTTCCTACCTTAAATTCCCCTGTCAGTTCAGGGAGTTTAAATACAGGAAAAGCATACATGAGAACAGCTGTTCCGACCAGCATGATCGCTATAGCGGTATAAGCTGAACCCAACAGGAATCGAGGGATTTTTTGAAAACTGGTTTTTTTAAAATAACTATAACCTGAAATGGCTAAAAAAAAGACCGTTATGCAATATGGGAAAAACAGCTGCACTCTGTATCCTTCTACCGTCCAATGAATGACCAGCAAAACTGCGGCGATCCCGCTTGCAACGAATACTGGAATAATACGCTGACCTTTTTTTAATACAACTGTTAATACAAATAAACTGATGTTTGACAAATATAGCAATAATTCAAACAATCTCATCTCAAGTCTCCTTTAAAAAAAATTCATTTTCATTTGTTCCAATCATTCCTGCCTAGCTAGCCTAACCCCCCTCCTTTTGCTGCTTCAGTATAAAGACGGTTTCTGAATCCAAAATGTATCAGTTTCGTTTCTGTAAACTGCTTATTAGCTTAATAAAAAGGCAACCGATCTTTTGACCGGCTGCCTTCTTATTTTGATAGAGTTATCGTTTCCCATTATCTTAGCTTAATGGATCACATTCGTAGTCTTAATGCAACCTACCACTTATTCCATTAATCTCCCTTTACTTCATTATCATTCGGAATTAATTCATACAAGGCACGAACATCACAACCGATGGAATCGGCGATCGATATGGCAATTTTGAGTGGCATCACTCTTTTGTTTTCAATAAAGTCGTAAACTCGTTCCGGTTTAAAAAGCAAGTCTTTTGCCAGCCATTCCGCTGACTTCCCGGATTCCATCAATCGTTCATTCAGTAAGCAACGTCCTAGTTCAAATTTCAAGAAGTGATGACCTCCCGCATAAGATAATACTTAACCTTAAGCGTTGTCCATTGCCAGCATGAATATACTTCATAAAGGGTCCTATAACGATGAAGTTCCCCATGTTTCCCGTTAGTTCAATCTGTGGTTTTCCTATTTTTAGCCCAATTTTCCTGTTCACAATTGAGATTAATGATGCATAATAGCACTGTGTAGAAAATCTGCTAAATCCTCATTGCTATATTGATTAAGATGTTCATATCTCTCACTCCGTACATATATAAGCAATAACGCCCCATCTCGTGGTCTATAACATCGTCCACCTTAAGAGTAAGTTAGGTCAGTTTTTATGGAGTATATTGTGTAAACAAGCTTATGCGCGCTTTTTTATTGTTATAGAACATATGGATTTGGTTTGAATGACAGACTCATTCTTTAAAATAAGGCGTAATCCCTCTTGAATATAGGTTCTCCACTAACTTGAAAAATTCTTCTGACGATAAATCCTTTTGACGCTGGAGCCAAAGACGAAACAAAGAAAGAGCAGTTGTCAGGTAAAACTCAATGAAGTATGGCGTTAAGGATTGGTTTTGCGGAACGTTTAATTCTAATTGATCCAAAGTGATTTCTTTTTTTAAGCGTTTTAAAAAACGGGCACTTCCATAATCACCCAAAAGGGCATTAAGAACCAGGAGATGTTCTTTTTTGTCCAGACAATTGAGCGTATCTTGAACCGTATCCTTCGATAGCTCTTTATTCGCCAATTCTTTTTTCATGTCATTCAATAAGTCATTTTCAACAGAGTCTAACAATTCGTAAATGTCAGTAAAGTATTGATAAAAGGTGCTGCGGTTATATCCTGACTTATTCGAAATTTCCTGAATCGAAATTTTCTCAATCGGCTTTTGGCTATACAACTCACAAAAAACTTCTACAAATTTTTGTCTCGTTTTCTCCGTTATTTGGGGTTGCTTTTTCATGTTTCCCTCCTACTAGTGAATAAGAATATCATCCGACAAATCATAAAAAACTGATGGTTGATCAAGGAATAATGAAGATTTATAATCACATCATACAACATGTTGTCGGATAATCAAAAGGAAATATTAACAAGTAGGGGTGGTTTATATGTCAGCAAAACAAGATAGAATTTTAATTTTTGGTGCAGGTGTCATCGGGAGCATGTACGCAATAAAGCTTATTGAAGCAGGGTTTGACGTTAGCCTGTTTGCACATTCGAATAGATATACATCATTAAGAGAAAATGGCCTGCAGTATATAGAAAAAGGTACAGTTAGATCGATACAAGTGAATGTCATGGATACGCTCGAAAATGACGATGTATACGATTTTATTTTCGTTACTGTTCGTTATGATCGGTCCGAATCAGCATTGTTAGCGCTAAAAGATAATCAAAGCAAAAATATAGTTACGATGATTAGTAATTCAATTGGATTTTCTTCGTGGCTGGATATCGTAGGGGATAGACTTCTACCAGCTTTTCCCGGCTTCGGTGGACAGATTAAAGATGGAGTATTACATGCGCGATTTCTACCAAAGTTTATAGCGGCAACTGCATTTGGAGAAATTAATGGTGCAGTGACAGAACGTATAGAAAACCTCGCAAAACTATTTAAAACAGCAAAGCTTCCCTACGTTATTAAAAAGGATATGCAAGCGTATCTAATCACACATTCCGTATCAGATATTGCCATGTTGAGTTTTTTGCATTCTGAGAATAAGATTATTGACAAAAAAACAGCCAGAACCAGAAAGACGGCACGCAAAATAACAGTCACTTTAAAAGCGTATCTTAGGGAAATACAAAAAGCGGGTGTTTTAATTGATCCTCCAATGCTTAAAATGGTGCTTAAATTTCCAAACTTATTTTTGGATCTTTTCTTTATGACATGGCTACGAACTAAGATGGTTAGGGATATGATGTTGCCGGATTATGCGAATAATGCTAACAATGAGATTGTACAGCTGAGTAATGATTTAATGAAATTTTTAAGTCAACATGATATCAAATCGGAAATACATGTTCAGTAATTTTTTGTTAAAATAGTATGGTATTTTTTAATTTATTTTCATTAAATCCTTCAATCAGGCATTAATCTGAATATGAAAATCTAAATATATAGTTTTTTCGTAGCATCCTTGAATAAACTAACGGGAAATGATAATTGAACAGCGGCAGTCCAAGACTTTATTTATCAAGTCTTGGGCTGTCGCTGCTTTATTATCCGGGACAGTCGGCTGATAAACAAATTTCAGTATTCAAAGTTTTACTCACACCTGGGGTGATTCCTATCTTGGTTGTGGTTCTTGCCTGGATGCTGACTCATAATATTTTGTACACCTATATCTCTCCTTTCCTGGATGATATGGGGCTTGAACCCTATCTCGGACAGGTTCTGCTTGTTTTTGGAATTATGGCACTGGTGGGAATCTGGGTGATTGGGATTTGCTCTGATATCTCTTGTACTAGGACTTTGGAGTGAGCATGGTACTATTATCTTCATTTCTGTTGCGCTGTGGGGGCTGACATTCGGTGGTGCGGCAACATTGTTGCAGACAGCACTTGCTCAGGCTGATGGGAAGCAAGGTGTGGATATCGTGATGCCTATCAATACAACGGTTTGGAATCTGGCTATCGCCGGCGCCGGGATGTTGGGAGGAGTCCTTCTGAATCAATGGGGCACCACCTCCTTTCCTTGGGCACTTCTGCTTCTCTTGCTTCTTGCTCTGTTTGTTGCCTGGTGTGCTAAAAGGCATGGATTTCGTAGATCCGTTAAGTAATCCGATTGCCATCCGTCTGCTATTGACTGTGAATTGTTCTTGCACGATCGTGGCAATCATTCATCGATTTGCACCACTGAAAATCATAAAATGCACCACCAAAAACCATAAATTACATTAGATCGATATGTGAACCAGGCGGAATCATGAATTTCGTCAGGTTTTTTCTGCATTCTGGCTTTTGTTAAATAAAAGTAGTCCAGGTAAACATAAATGTATTATGTAACGAAGTATAAGTATACTTTACATTTGTTAAAAATCATTTTATAATTTGATTCAAGAGGTGATGGTCATGAAGAAAGATTTCGGTGATTCGATATCCAATAAGGTTTATGAATATCGTGTACTTGCCAGAATGTCTCAGCAAGAATTAGCAGAGAAAGTCGGGGTTTCCAAACAAACCATTTTCGTAATGGAAAAAGGGAATTATGTGCCGACTCTGCTATTGGCTTTTCGAATTGCCGATTTTTTTAATGTTGATGTTAACGATGTTTTTACTTATTTGAAAGGAAATGATCAAAATGAAAATTAAGTCTATTTCTGATATCCATAACGCAATTTTCCACCCTTTAAAGTCCTGGGCTGAGCAATCTACGGGAAATTGGAATATTCTCATTGGAGTAGGTTTTTTACTGCTCATGGGTAGTGCGATTTTTACCTATGTATTTTATAAGAAGATTGGGCAAGACGATGAACGGACAAATAAAATCTTTTTGAAAAGCAGTTACTTTATGCTGTTGACAATTATTCTATGTGACATGATTTTTCCTAAAGAGTATATGTGGAACATCTTTTTCTTGTTCAAATATGCGCTAGCGTTTTTAGCTGGTGGAATTTACATGGCCATCCAGTATAAAAAGGATTTGTCGTAAGGAAGGGTCAGAGCGAGGACCAGCTAAGGATGGGGATTAGACAATGTTGATAAATATGCTAACTAAGTGGTATGGAAGTTCAAAAGGTGCAATCGGGTTGTAAAATAAATTGCTAAAATCAAAAATATCCTTTTATGTTCCTTCCCCCCTCTGCTTCTAGCGGCAATGGTTACATGTTCTTGTCCTTTGATCGCGACAAGAACATGTATTCATAAATCAAAAAAACCGCGCTCTGCCCCGCCTTTTATGAGACTATTATATCGGTGATTGTATACAAGCCATGTAATGCTTGCTGTTAATAATGCTGAAGAAATCAAGGCTGTAAGAACACTATATGGTTGCCAAATAAGTATCGTTGGCCAATCTAATGCACAGCACATTATACACAGGGCAATCGTAGCAATCAGCAAAATAGCTGTTACGATTATTCGCTTTTTAGTCATTGGCTGCCGCCCATTCATTTTTCTTCTGCGTAATCCTAAGAGAAAGAACAGAACGGCCAATAGGCAAAAAATAATTGTGGTAGACGATAAAATGATGTCCAAAAGCTGTGTGCCGCTTATTTCATATGACTGCGTTAGATTGCCGTCTAATATCTCTTTAACTTTTAGTACCATGCTTCTATTGATATTTGCGCCGTTGGTCAGCAAGCAGACGGCTGTTCGTTCATTTGGCAGTATGATCACTTCGGTTCCAAAATTGGGATTTCCCCCTGGGTGCTCTATAATCGTTTGGTTGGCGTTTACCGTCCAGCCCGCCGCATAATACATTTCGTTGACAGCCGGAACAGACATATCACCCTGATGTGATTTTTCGATAACCGTATGGAATATTTCGGGTATGTCCTTCACAATACCCATCTGTATGCCCATCCAACGCGCCATATCTTTTGTACAAGAAATGATGTAGCCTGCGGGTTTATTCCCGGAAAAATCCGGCGCGTTATATGGAGTTGTCATAAAAAAGGAAGAACGGTAGCCCTGTGCCAACTGTCCGGTGGCTTGAGCATCTTCTTTATAAACATACGTCTGGTGAAGACCTAACGGCTGAAATACCTGTTCCCTCATAAAGTCTTCATAGCTTTGTCCCGACACAATCTCAATAACCAAACCCAATACGTCATAATTAACGGTCCCATAGTTGTACTGTTCACTGGGAGGGAACGCCAACTCAACATCTACCAGCATTTCCACAGTCTTTTGCAGCAAATCTGGTGTATTGCCTTGTGGAATATTTTGAGAATGCTTACCATTTGTTAGGCCGCTAGTATGGTGAAGAAAGTTATTGAGTGTAAGGCTTTGCATATCAACAGGTTTTCCTTGATACTTTAACGTAAACCAAGGTAAATATTTTTGGACAGTGTCAGTCATTGACAGCAGCCCTTGTTCCTCCAACAGCAGAATACCCATGCCGGTAAAGGCTTTACTGACCGAGGCCAGTTCATATAGTGTGTTCTCACTTGCAGACAACCCACTTTCACGGTCTGCATACCCGGAAGAAAAGTAGAAAATTTCATCATCAGCTAGTAGCGAGATTGACATTCCCGGCACACCTGATATACGACTGGCATCATCCAACAACGTCTGTATTGCCACAGATTGCGTATCTGACAACGACGCATAACTTTGTGTTGCCAATCCTGAGAATACTATAAGTATCGTTATTACACAAACAATAGTCTTTTTCATAAGCTCTCCATTTCGGAAAAATTATGCGAGGATAATATAAACAACCTGTAGTACGCCTTATCCGCCTAATGCGTCGCTCCAATATACTTAATGCTAGACGTTCAATGATTAGATTACTATTGTAAACTTCACAGACCCATGTATATTATTTCTTGTTTCGCAAAAAAGACCCCTCTGATTGCTTAGCGGAAAGGTCAATGGTTTAAATCTTATGTCTACAATTTTTCTGCTTCATCATTACTATTTTATTAGGTATCAGCGTTGGTCTAACGGCAAAAAGAAAGGAGACTAACCAATATGGCTAGTCTCCTTTCTTTTATAAAAATTTCACCCTATTTTGATAAAGCTCAGTGTAGGCAAGCTTCATTAATCTTTCCATGTTACCTGCCATCCATATGACTGAAGTTTAAAGTATTTATTAAACTCCGCAACTACGGACTTCGCGTTCTCTTTCGATGTTGCATGAAATATAGTTATATCGACTATATTACAGTCTGAAATTTCCTCCAAACCTTTAAGTCTTGATGCATCTACTCCAATCTGCTTTAGACTCATACAATTTTTGAGTATTGTTAAATCTCCAACCGGATAAGTGAACTGCTTTAATTTCTTCAATTCTCCTATAACCTCTATATGTGATTCATCTATTGCACAGCTATCTGTCTCAAAAACCGTTAGATTCTTTAAAGCTTTTAAGAATGATAAATGTGGTATTGTCACTTGTTTGAGCTCTAGTTTTATTAACTTACTAAGGTTTGAAATATAAAGCAGGTCGCCAACCTCCATTTCTTCTAAGCTTAGTTCCTTCAAATTTTTTATAGTTCCAATTAATCCCCTATCAATTGAGTTCATTCTACATAATCTCAAACTCTTTAATTTCTTTATATCTTTCAGTGTATGTATATCTTTTAATGGAAGTCCTATTAATGTTAGCTTCCTTAACCCATCTAAAGAAACCAAGTACTTCAAATCAGACTCTTTAAAAGCTTCTGATCCTATCACAAGTTCTGCTAAAGAAGTCAACCGTTGAAGTACATCAAAATTAGTAATTTCATCCGCATGTATAATAAGTTCTTTAAGATTAACCATATGGGTTAAAATATCCAAAGATATTGCTCCGTATTTTTGAGCTTGATCAGCTCTAATAAATACCATTCTCTTTTTTTTCAATGTTTTTGAAGATACAAAACCACTTTCAACATCGTCTTTAAAATACTCTTCCCAAAATCCGCTTACAGGGATAAGGCTGTTCTCTTCGATATTCAAATTAGTCAGAGCCAAAATATCATCTAACAAACTTCCACTTTCACGGGATAATATGATTACATCTTCTTCTTCACGAATACCAATACTACTATTTCTGAGACTCGAATCGATAAATTCAAAGAAATGTCCCAAACTTTCTGCAATAACATAGGAAAAATGAGAATTATGATCTATCGTAATAATTTGCCCATAAACGCCCTTTTCTCCGGGGTCTAAATCTATTGCCAAAAATGAGCCACCACCATCTTCAGCAAAAGGAATCCAGCCTTCTCTGTAGTTCCCGTCTTTTATTACATCTGATTTGCTGGATATAATATCGTACGCTGATTCCAAAAGGGACTTCCAGTTGCTTACTATCGATTCAATGTTCATCCAACCAAGACCAGCCATTATGCCAAAAATCTGCTCTCCTTCTCCATTAAAATTCATGTATAGCTTTCTGAAATCTTCTGGAAATTTGCAGTTCATCATGCTCTCGAAAAGATTTATTTCTGATTCCTCAACTGCTGGATTCAGTAATTCCTCTACATTTGGTATATGCGATTTTAATGTCTCTATAAGTAAACACTCTTCTTTTTTATTAGCTAATGACATATATTGGCCCCCATTCTACAGAGTCATAATAGTTTCAGTAAACATTCTTGGTTGATCATCAATCATTTTGTTATGATTCATCTTCAACAGTTCTATCAATAATTAATTCTATCTTAAATATGGAGCATCTATCTCCCGATTTAGCAATATCGTATCATGAATTTGTAAATATTGTTGTATTAAGTCATATGAAAAAAACTAAGAGTCATCTTAGGGGTTAATTTTATCTCTATATAAACTTCATTCACAACTAATTTTCACCCTATTTAATGGTACGGTTCAGCGTAACATCTATAGAACGCAGACACCTACACAAACACCTGCACCATTGTCTCCACAAGCCGCGTTGGATACGATTAATGCTTACTACGTTCAGCAAGCTGGCGATGCGCCTGACCACTCAATATTTGACACTACTGGAGTAACAGATGTTACTCCGTCGAACTTAACCTATGTTGATTATGCATTGAGCGTGGACGAGACATCTCCATGGACAGTACTTGAAATTCAAGAGATTGTTAATGAAGTTCATTCAGGACTCGTATTGACAGCGATCGGCACGGGGCTTTCCCATGCCGTTTTGAATTCCATTTTTATTCCCGTTCTTACCTTTGAGCTTAACTTAATGACCTTGCCTTTTTGGGTGTCCTTATTGTTTTTCTAAGTTTTGCTTGCTAAGCGACTCTATTCAGCATCATTCTGCTCTTCCAGCCATCTCAAAATCGCTTGGTTTGTTTCTTCCGGCTTTTCTTGCTGGATCCAATGACCGCAATCCAGATTGACCACTTCTGCATTAGGCACGAACTTTGTCAGGTTTTCAGACCTCTGGACCGTATCCCGGTCACCATAGATCATGAGGGTCGGCTGTACCATGAAAATGAAGGGGGTTGCGATTTTGGATGAGCTGTTTCATCCCTTCTTCATTTAGCGATTTGATTTATGCCTCGCATTTAAAACGTTCTGACTTTTGATGAGAATGAAACCCTAATTGATTGAGAAATACAGTAGCTCCTCTCTCCTATAGATCAGGGAAACAATAGACCCAGATTTATGCAGTACCAAAAATCCTTTTAACCATTATTTTGTTATTTATATTTCCTTATTCTGTAATATATTTTTTGCAATGTTGAAATTTTAGCCCTTCTTCAGATGAAGCGATCAATATTCCAAGCCTTCTTAATCGTGTTTCCTCTTTCTTGGCGCTCATTACCCACCAGATTGAATCTCTTTTATAGGATGGTGATAAATTAGTGAAGAATAGCCAGGCTGTTTGATTTGCCTTGATTTGTTCTTCATATTCTTTAGCAAGTTCCACGTTTCTTTGTTCAGAGGAATAGCCTTGTGCATCGGTTCTGTTGTTAAAGACGTGCATTCCTTCAGGTCTCATCTTTCCAAACTGTATTAGTGCTTTTACCTTCTTTACGTTCACAGCACTCCATACACTATTTACTTTGCGCGGAGTAAAGCGAATCTTATAGCTTTGTTTATCAATGGTTTTTCGTATACCGTCAATCCACCCAAAACAAAGAGCGGCATCTACTGATGCAGACCAAGTAAGGCTTGCACGACCTGTACTTATCCCAAAATAGCCCACCCAAATTTCACTAGCTTCAGCATGATGTTCTTCTAACCAATCGTTAAACTCTTCTTGGTTGTTGAAAAAAACTACATCTCCCATTGTTCCAGCCATTTTAAAATCGCTTGGTTTGTTTCTTCCGGCTTTTCTTCCTGGATCCAATGACCGCAATCCAGATTGACCACTTCCACATTGGGCACGAACTTTGTCAGGTTTTCAGACTTCGCAACCACATCCCGGTCGCCGTAGATCATGAGGGTCGGCTGCTGGATGATTGGGTTCACTTTCGCCAATAAGCGCCAGTTGCGGTCAAGGTTCCTGTACCAATTTATGCTGCCCGTGAACCCTGATGTTTCAAATGCGGAGACGTAAACGGCCAGCTCGCTTTCGCTCAATACGGGCTCACCGAGCGGTGTTTCTGCTCTGGCGAGATTGATCAACGCCATACCTGGCTCAGGTGCTCTGAGAGGCTCGTTCTTCCGGTACAGGTTGCGAAGGAACCTGTATGTATTGTCTTCGAATACGGCGTCCGCGACGCCTGGCTGTCGATTGAAGTGGACGAAATAGAAATCGCCGCCAAGTATTTCTTCCATGAACTCGATCCAGGGTTTTTCTCCGCGCTCTTGGTAAGGCAAGCTCAGATTTATCACTTTATTGACGCGGTTTGGATGCAACAAGGTCAGTCCCCAAACGACGAATGCACCCCAGTCATGACCGACAAAGGTAGCGTCCTCGTATCCATAGTGATCGAGAAGCGCGATGAGATCACCCGACAAGTGTTCAATGTCATAGTCTGTTACTTCGGTCGGACGGGATGAGTTGCCGTAACCCCGCTGGTTGGGGACGATGGCATGGTAGCCCGCTGCGGCAAGTGCGTCCATCTGATGGCGCCAAGAAAAGGCATGCTCTGGCCAGCCGTGGCAGAGTACAATAGGTTTTCCTGCGTTTTCTCGGCCTGCTTCAAACACTTCGAGTTCCACACCGTTGGCTGAAATAAGGGTGGGCTTGGGAAAATCGGTTGGATTAAACATTGAATTAAAACCTCCTTCTTGTGATACTTGTAGTATAATGAATAAAAGGTGACATCTAGGTGTCACCTTTCTGAAATCATGTAAAAAAAGAGGGCAATTATGGACAAAGTGGAGAGACTCATTTCGATTATCATGATATTGCTGAAAAAAGAGGTTGTTTCTACAACGGAATTCTCACAACTATTCAATGTCTCCAAAAGAACGATCCTTCGCGATATGGAAACATTGAGCTTATCGAACATCCCGATCTACTCTGTCAATGGGGTCAAAGGGGGCTACGGCATAATGGATGAATACAAGGTTGATAAACGCCTTTTAAGCAGCTCCGATTTACAGAATATATTAACTGCGCTCGGCGGATTGGAACAAATCCTCCGTACTGAAGAAGTTGAAAGAACGATAAAAAAAATAGAGGCAATGGTTAGTCCATTGTCTCTAAATCGTTCCATTCAACTGTCGTTTTATGATTGGGAAGGTCGGTCCGAGATTCTTGAAACCTTAAAGACATATCAAGAATCCATTTCAAAAAAGAGGCTGGTTTCGTTTGATTATACAGATAAGGACGGGGCTGTAACGAATAGAATGGTCGAGCCCTATGAGCTGCATTTTAGCGAATCGAGTTGGTACTTGAAAGGATTCTGTTTACATCGACAGGGATATCGAACTTTCAAGTTATCTCGGATCGATCATATTACTATGGATGAACGCGCGTTTCATCCTAGAGACGATTGGTCAGAGCAAGTACACGAAGCAAATTATCTACCTGAATTCGTCACGATTAAGGCCTGGATATCGCCTAGCATAAAAGATCAAATCATCGAAAGGTATGGTCGAAGAAGTATTGAAGACCATAATTCTGGATTTTTATTAGCAACCATTTATGTCCCACAAAATCGTATGGGATTTCAACTTTTAGCAAGCTTCGGCACTCATCTAAAAGTTGTAGAGCCCAAAACCTATGTTGAAGACTTTCGAAATTATTTATATCAAATGATGGAGAACTATTCCTGATATATTTAGCATTAAAGCTTCAACCTTCAACTCAACTTTTCACCCTATTTATGGTACGGTTCAGCCCGATTTGTCTTCACCGTGGGATACATCTGTTCCAAGATTTCAGCCACGTTTAGATTCTATTGTGATTGTGCGCCTGAGTCTGAACCAGCTGATCTTCTCAACTGCTGTGTTGCGGTCCCCATCTGCAGTTTCCGGGCAATCTGCTTGTTGCGCATTCCTCTGATACCTTCAATAGTCCTCCTTGCTTCATTTAGAGTTATATATACTGGTTCTCTCAAATTAATCACGTAATCTAGTGCTCCGAATAATAAAAAAAGCCCGCAAGCTAGTTACCTGCGGCTGTGAATTTAGGATATGTTGTTATTTATTATTATCTCTCCCCTCTGCAACAAGCCTTAGCCCACTTTCATGGAGTTAGTTGCTTGTGGAAGCTACACCAAAGGCTATACGCGTTGAATCGTGGCTATCATGACACCGGCAAATCCAATGCCTAACTGCACCAGTATTTCCGTGCGCCTAGGAGGACACGCTATGCGATTTTCAAGTGGCAATCGCCTCCTTCTGTTCCTTAGCTTTTGGGAATCCTTGATCCACACCTTGTTCTCTACGATTATCACGCAAGAGCTCGTACGTCACATACACCGGTCGCCCTGTTCGTGGTTCCAGCATAATCTCGGCATCAATGGCAAATACCTCACGCAGCGTCCGTACCGTCATTACACGCTCTGGCGAACCATGCTCCACCACCTGACCCTCACGAATCGCCACCATATAGTCGGAGAAGCGTGCTGCCAGATTCAGGTCATGCAGCACCATCACAATCGTCACCTGTTGACTGCGATTTAGTTCATAGAGCAGTTCCAGCACTTCAAGCTGATGCGCCAGGTCCAGATAGGTGGTGGGTTCATCCAGCAGGATCAGATCGGTTTGCTGGGCGAGCGCCATCGCAATCCATACGCGCTGACGCTGACCGCCAGATAGCGTATCGACCTCACGATGCTCAAACGCTGTAAGCTGTGTAACCGATAGGGCCCAGGCTACTACTTGCTTATCCTCTTTGGAGAGCTTGCCGAAGCCCCGTTGATGTGGAAAACGCCCATAGGCGATTAATTGACCGACCGTCAAACCGCTCGGTGCGGTCGGCGTCTGCGGCAGAATCGCCATCTGCTTGGCCACTTCCTTGGTGGACAGCGTACGGATATCGGCGCCATTCAGATAAACCGTACCATTATTCGTCTTGAGCAACCGACCGACTGCCTTTAGTACGGTTGATTTGCCGCATCCATTGGGACCAATAATCGAGGTAATCTGTCCACGCGGAATCTGCAAGTTCAGTTCTTTTACGATAAGCGTGTCATTATAGGCAATATCGATTTGTTGCGCTGTAATACTTTCCATGACGTCCTCCTAATTGGCCTTCGATAGTAAATAAAGAAAGTACGGAACACTGATGACCGTAATGACGATTCCCGTCGGCACATCTCCCCCCAAGCTAACCGTGCGCGTAATCGTGTCAGCCAGCACCACGACTAATCCTCCGGTCAGGCTGGCAGCCGGAACGAGCAATTTGTGATCGGGCCCGACCAGTTTTCTTGCCACATGCGGAGCGATCAAGCCAACGAAAAAGAAGCTTCCGCCCACGGCCACACTGCCAGAGGATAAAGCAACCGCAGCGATCGACAACCCCAAAAACTGCCGCTTCACGGCAAGACCCAGCCCTTCTGCCGTCTGATTGCCCAGATGGAGGGTGTTAAGTATGCGAGACTTGTAGAAAATATAGCCGAGTAAAATCAAGACCCATGGTGCCAGTACGGAAATATAACGCCAATCAGCGCCCCATAAGCTTCCCGCCAGCCAATGCAGCATGAAATCCATCTGCGAATCATTCAGCTTGAGAGTCAGGAAGGTGGTCAGCGCTTCATACCCGCTTCCGAGTGCGACCCCGGTTAAGATCAAACCGATTGGCGAAATATCTCGCCCACGGCGATACGATAATAAGAAGATCAATCCCGCCGCCAATAATCCGCCAACAAAGGCCAGTAGTGGTAGGGCAATAAAGGAGCCCTTTCCTGTCGATGCGATGAATACGACGAAGAACAGGACAAACAAACCCGATCCCGAACTAATCCCCAGCGTCCCTGGACTAGCCATGTCATTACGCAGCAAACTCTGCATCACGACCCCAGCCGCTCCCATTCCCAGACCTACCAAGATCGACAGTGTGATTCGTGGCAGGCGAAAATCGAACACGATCAGATTTTGCTTATCTGTACCGTTTCCGAGGAGAACATTCAGCACTTCTAGCGGTGAAAGATTCATTTTGCCAGAATTCATGCTAATGACAGCAAAAATAAGGATGAGCACCATAAGCACTATATTGACGATAATGCCCCTTTGCACCGTATAACGCTGCTTGATCATTCAGATTCCCTCCTTTGCTTGCGAGCCAGGAAGAGAAAGTACGGCACACCAATGATAGAAAATATAATACCAATCGGTGTTTCGAACGGCTTATTGATCAAGCGGCCAGCCAGATCGGCCGACACGGTCAGCAACGCACCATATAGTGCAACTGCCGGAATAATGTAACGATAGTCGACACCGACCATGTATCGCACAATATGTGGGGTAATCAGACCAACAAACCCGATAGGACCAACTAAGACAACAGCTAATCCAGTCAGCACGAGCACGATAATCGTCGATAAACCTTTGACCAGTCCGCTACGAATACCGAGTCCACTTGCCACATCATCCCCCAAACTGAGCAGTGTAACAGAAGGAGATAGCGCCAGCGCCAGCAGTACACCACCAACAAATAGCGGTGAGATGATCAGCAATTCCCCCCACTTGACCCCCGCTGTACTGCCTGCCGTCCAGAATGCTAATGCTCGACCCAGATTATAATTGATCGCTAAATACTGACTGAGTGCGCCAAATAGCATAGAGATGGACAGTCCTGCCAGTACCAGCCGCTGAGGCGTCATCCCGCGCTTGCCCAGTGACGCGATGAAGTAAGTGATCCCGGTCGCGAGTGCTGCTCCCAGACAAGCAAACAGCATCATATGCCCATACGAATAACCCGGCAGAAAGGCCAGGCAAAGAGCAATCGCGAATGCTGCACCAGAGCTGATGCCCATCAGCCCGGAGTCAGCCAGCGGATTTCGCGTCGTTCCCTGCATAATAGCCCCACATACCGCAAGGCTGCATCCGACGATCAGATCGGCTACGGTACGCGGAAGACGTAGGGTTTGTATAATTTGATGCTCAGTGAGCGTTGGATCAAATCGGAAAATAGCCTCCCATGCAGTCGCTAACCTCATGTCGGCGGCGCCGAAGCTAATCGACGCCGCCGACATGAGAACCGTTAATCCAAGCCCTACCACCATGTACATGGTGAAATTCACCGCCCCACGGCGTTTTTGTTCAGGCTTGTTTTTCATTACGCTTTCCTTTCCTTACCTACTGATAGTCATATTTACAAATTGGAGTACTTCTTTTTACCTCGTCAAAATCCTTATCTAGCCATAGCCAGCAATTGATTTACAATATGATCAATCAATGCACTGGAAGTCATTATATCCGTGGACCAAGATAGCGATGTACCCACCGATATGATCCGATTATGTTGCACAGCAGGTAGCGATTTCCAGACCGCATTATCAGTAGGGACTTCCGTATCTCCTATAGCGATTAGATAATCCCCTATGTAAGCAGCCAAGACCTCCATAGAGATATCTCCCCAATATTTATCTGTGTCAATAATATCAGTTTGAACTTTTGAAGGTGCCTTCATTTTAAGTCCATTATAAACAAGCTCGCCAACCGCATGCTTGGCTCCAGCGATGTAGTTACTTTTATCACTGAATTCCCCCATAGTAATCGTCACGTCTGAAAGACCTGCATTCTGAAGGGCTAGCTTCGCTTCTTCTATTTTTCCGGCATAAGCACTCAGAACAGCCTTAGCCTCTTCCTGCTTGTTCAAAACATCACCAATAAAATGTATCCGCTCTTCTGTAGTCATATCACCATAAGGGACATAAATTGTCGGGGCAATTTTGGATAAATCTTCATAATTTTCATCGCCCCATGCTAAAATGATCAGATCAGGCTCAAGAGTCATGACATCTTCAGGCTCCATAGCTATTTTAATAGAGTCTGTAATCTGGTTAGCAAAAACAGCCTCTTTCCCGTCCCTTGCCGCTCTCGCCACCCCTAAAGGAGTTACACCTAGGGCCACCACATCACCAACCAAATAATCGACTACAACACGCTGAGGGTTGTTCGGTACCTTAACGTCACCCTTTACTGTGGATATCGTTCTCGTCTGCGAGACTGCTTCTGAAGCTTCCGGTTGTGTCGTCTGTTGTGTCTGCGCAGGGTTTGAATTCACCGTTCCCCCGTTATTCGATGGCGTTCCCGACGCACATGCCGACAATAACAGCATCAAGCTCATCGTCGCCGCCAAGATCATTTCTTTACTTCTTACTTTTCCAAACATGGTTGATTCCCCTTCTCTATAAGACTGGACTAGACCCGCTAGTTCCCTCTCATAGTAAAGAAAATGAGAATCATTATCAATACCATCAACCTGCATAGATAGTGCGTTTATTTTCCGATAATCACTTGGTGTCATCTTGTAATACTTCTTAAACATCCGAAACAGATTTTTCTCATCTGCAAAACCAGATCCTGTTGCGATCTCTTTAATGGTTGCTTCTGTATGTTTCAAGTCATGGCAGGCAGCTTCAATCCTTCTCTGAATGAGGTACTCCTGTAAGCTCATGCCTTCCTTTTTTTTGAACAGCCGCGTCAATTGCCCGCCACTGATCCCAAACATATCAGCAATTTCTTGGAACATAATCGGCTGCATGTAATGTTTATCGAGATATATCTTGGCAGAACAGGCTGGATCTGGCTGGAGATACCGAATCTCCCCACTCTCAAAATCTCTGTACACCCCATGTATCAATTGATATAGAAAACTTTTGGCCTGCAACTGATCCATCGCTTTGCCGCGGTTCCAGCCATTCATCATCTGTTGAAACCAATCGAGTAGCAAGATAGGATTACTTGGTGTATAACCATACTGTTGAACAAATGGATTTACTTCCTCGAGTAATTGCTGCAGGTGCCTCTTGAAAAAAAGAGGTAATTCTGCTTTATAAAATACCATAAAGGTCTTCACATTCTCCCCTTTAGGCGAAATACTGAGCAGGCTCCCCTTCCCTCCGTGAACTAAACCAAAGCGTTCCATTCCAAATGTGGTTTCATTCAGTTGAATTTGTGCTTCTCCTCCACATGCATAGATAAACATGCTACTAGGCATTTTATACTGCTCCAACGGGTATTGGGACGCTACATTCTGAAAACGTACATCTATTAATGTAATGATCGAACGTGTCCAAATGTGGGCCATCGTATCGATCATCTCTGGTGTAAATACCTGGCTTGCTGCTGCTTCGTCTTGCATCTATCTGCGCTCCCTCATCTCACCTTTTGCAATTTATATATCACCTATCAATTGATATTGATTATCAATATCATAATTCATGAGGTAAGTATATCATCATTAAGTGACATTGGGGACAAGTTCTTGCCCTGAGCAAAAGACAAGCACTTGTACCGATAAAAAAAACCGCGCACAGCGCGGCTTCCAGTGAGACTTTGTTCTTGTCCTCTGAGCGAAGAATCGTTTCTATACTCTCAGTAGAAGATATTATTTACAGCTAAATATTCCGAAGCAGTGAAGGATCAAGTTCCGCTCTCCCTAAGTAGCCGCTGCAGATAACGGGACGGTTAATGATTTCATACATTTTTTTAAGATCCGAAATGTACTCTTGGCTCCAAGTTTCAAAAGAATCGAATTCCGCCTTAGAAATTTGATGGTACTCCGGGGAGTCGGTTACCCCCGTAAGGACCTCATATGCATAAATATTATCGCCAAACTTTCCTACTGATTGGTATCTTCCTGTTTTCAGGCAGATATAATCGGTATATTTCACGGTCATCCCTCATCCTGTCATTGATTTCCTCAAGTCCATTAATTTAATCTTGTATAAATCTAACTCCGCAGCAACTCGTCCCGCGCTTCCGTCAGTGCGAACCCCAGCAGATTTCTGCCCCGCCATTTCATGGGATTCTCCGCATCCGGATTGGACTGGCCCATGCCGATCCCCCAAATACGGTCCCGCGGGCTAGCCTCGACGAGGATGCGGTTCTTCGTCGAGTTAAGATAATCGTTAAGCTTCGGATTCTGCGAAAATTTGGCCAAGCTGGCTCTTTTGACGATGCTGTAACATTCCTTATCCCAAATATCTTTGTCAAAGTTCTGGACCGCACGTCCAAAAGCCTTCATCTCCTTTGGATGCTTAGCTTTAAGGATGGACTCCAGCATTTCGTCATCGCCGAACAACCTTGCCTTCTCGGCCATCATAAACTGCTCGGCACATGAGTACTGCGTTCCCTCTACCGTGAACGGGCACATCCACCATTGGCTGAAGCAGCTTTTATCAACGCTCCCGTCCTTAGGCGGTGTATGTCCCCAAAAAAACACGAATTTAAACTTTTTTCCCTCGTTATATGCTTTTCTTAACTCATCGATATTGTAAATCATCGTTAACCCTCCAAATTTCTCCGATATAAGCGGGATGGTCTATGCCCCGCATTTTCGGTATAATGATCGGTCTCCACTACAAGATCGGCTACTTTACGCCGGAAGGCCGCCTTCAACAGCTCTTTATCCATAATTACCTCATAAACCTGCTGCAGTTCCGTCAAGGTAAAAAGCTTCGGCATCAAGTGCAGTGCAATATCGGTGTAATTCACTTTTCCCCGTAACCGATCAATAGCGCATGCTATGATCTTCGCATGGTCGAAGGCCAATCCGTCATTCGATACGATCTCATAATCCGTGCCAGTCGATGTAGTCTTCGCTGTCATAGTCCTCGCCACGACCGCCGAAAGTTCTTCTTCTTCACTACTTAGTTTGAGTTCGTACTCCAGTGTCTTGATGTATCCGTCCACAATCAGTTCTTTTTGCTCCCGCAGCGGCCGATAGGATACCTTGAACCAGGCGGCGTCTGCTGCATCATCTCCTGCCTTAAGCTCCAACTTGTCGCTATTGATCAGAGCCATATAGCTACAGCTTATTACCCAGGTTCGTGGGTCGCGCCCGATATCACTGAACGTATACAACTGCTCCAGATAAACGTCTTCTACGCCAGTTTCCTCGCATAGTTCCCTTACTGCTGCCTGCTCAGTCGTCTCATTCGGCCGGACAAAACCGCCAGGCAGCGCCCATTTGCCCAGGAAGGGGTGAGCCCCCCGGCGAATTAGTAGGACGCGTAGCTCTTTTTCCGGTAGTTTGCGATAACTGTCAGCCTCGTCTTCCGTCACAGTGAAGATAACCATATCCGTCGTCACTGAAGGACGCTCGTAATCGCCTGCCTTGTATTGCTTCAAAAATTCAGATTCCGTAAGTCCATCCTTATCCAACAAATCCAAGTGGGTATGCCTCCTTTATATTTGATTTAACCGTTCAGCTCTCCGAAATAGTTCCCGTAGGGCTCGAACTTTGCCAACACTTCATCTACCTTGCGTATACGTTCCTCCAGGCTCCCCCGCAGCGTAATATAGGGGATCCGCCGCTCCTTCAAATCCGCGATAATCTGTTTATGAAAGACATGCCGCTTCTGATCCCCGCTGCGGTCCCACGTATCGTCGTAAGGAATATCGTCAGCGCATAAGAAGAACAGATCATAACGTTGCGCGTTCTCCAGAGCGATCCGGGTTAACAGCTCGGGGGCCCGGCCGTGGTAATCTAGGGCGAACATATACGTCGTGATCGCATTGGTATCGACGAACAGAACCCGGTTCGCCGCAAGCATTGCCTGTTCTTCGCGCTCGATATGACCCACCGCGATTTCATCGAACGCTTCCAAGCCGATTCGGCGGTCCACCTGATGTTCGGTCCAATAATCGCGTCCGTATTCGCTTGCGAACGTTGTGCAATATCGCTGTGCCAGTGCTTCGGTGATCGTCGACTTACCCGTTGACATCGCTCCAACGAATACCAATTTCGTGATCAAATCCCGGTACACGATATCACTTACGAACTCCCTGTACTGATATGGATTGGAACGGACCATCGTCGCTGAGATCGGGACCCGCTCTCGGGCTTCATCCACCCGCCGGTCTATTGCACCCAAAGCGAGACTCATATGTTTGCCGTAGAATTCGCTCGAGTAAAAATGCGTTACTTGCTCTCCGTTCAGCAAACCGAGTATATACTGTTCTTCCCGAACCTCATGTTCCCTGTCATCCGAATATCCATCCGGACCATCCCAAGCTTCGATTACCCGGACTTCCGGATAGAGCCTGCGAATCCAATTTGCCCGGACATGAAGCGGGATCGGAGTGACTGTCGTTTCGTAAATGACTAGGATCAATTCATCGACCTCTTGTAGCGCCGTTTCAATCATGAACTGATGGCCTTTATGCAGCGGGGCAAACTTCCCCAGTGTTAGTCCAAGCGTGTTCATGCCGCCACCTCCTTCGCCCCTTTATTCCAAATATAGTACCCGTAAACTGCGTTGACCAGATACGCGCTCCACATCACGATCATCAGTAGGCCTTCCCCGCTGCCCTCCAGCATGCGAATCGCCCACAGCAGCACCGTAAAGAGATTTAGCACGATATAGACCAGCCATTGTTCCTTGAATCTTCTAACCATTAAGAAGGTCGCCACAACAGACAGCACCGTTGTAGTGGCATCAATGTAAGGCGAATTCTGTCCCGGAATGAACGAAAGCCCAAATCCGAGCAGCAAACAGCCGATTACACAGACCATCCCAACGAGGAGCAGTCTTCTAAGATCCATCTGCCGCATGGTCAGTCTACCGTCTTTTTGGCGATTATTTTTCCACATGTAGAAGCCAATGACATTCATTGGAACAAAGAATAGCAGATTCAGCATAACCTCTCCAAACAAACCGTTAATATAGGCCAAATAAGCATAACCGATGGTATTGTACATGCCGAAAACATAGCTCATCAGGTTGCCCTTCGCTGCAAGCACCACGCATAACACCCCAGTAATAAATACCGTGAATCCGAATAAAGAGTCCTTTGTAATCACTGTAAACCCGACAGCGATTGAGGTAAATAGCATCAACCACGTAATTTCGAACAGAGTCCAGTTAGCCGCCACCTTTTTCATCTTGCATCCCTCCGCTTTTTCCACTCATTCATAGAGCGAAAAAAAATAGTTGTACTTAGTATCATTTTGTTAATAACATATTGTTACTATCAAAAATAACAGAAAATTCTGCGAAGGGCAAGCAAATTCTTCCTATTTCCACAGACAGGTACTTATTTAAGGCTTCTCAACAGAACTAACTTTAAATTTGTAAAAATAAAAAGAAACCCCTATTAAAAGGGATTTCCTCTAATCTTGTTCAACTAACGTACCAATAGGTGGACTGTTTTTTAAGGTTTACTATTCCGTCTTTCTACTCAAATAAATAATCACCCTCTTTTTCTAAGAGAACAGGTAAATACTGAGTTACCATTTCAGTAAACACGAAATCATCCCCACAATTAAATTGTGCACTTCATTACATAAACCCGTCTTCGAGTTCACCAACATCAAATCCTAATACTTTTGTCGCTTCCAATTTAAATCTCTCTATCCAAGAACTCCAATCACTATTACTCATCTGTGCATAAAATGATAAACCACTTGGCTCCACTGAAGCCACAATAAAAACATCATCATCTTCCTGCCCGAACCAATAGGGAATTCCATTTTTATATATCGTCATCAACTTATAAGAGTCAGTAGCTCCGATAGAATAACTCTAAGCTCAAGTTCCGTCTGCTCTGACTTCACGGATTTTTCCAGCTTTGCACGGCTTCCGAATATCCGGTATAGAACCTGCTCCCGTTCATATATTTCTTTAGGCGACAGCTCTTGAAGCAGCGCTTCTGCAAGCTCGACCCGATCGATCACGAAGTTTTTGACAGATCTTGCTTCCTCATTTCCTGCTAGCAGAATGTCGACTAGAACTGGCATAAGCTCAGCCTCCACACCGTGCGTATCAATAAAGGTCTCCGCATAACCATCCTGTATCATTTGGTGCTCCGAATCTACCATCTCCATATAACGAGAGACGAGTGAGAAATATTCCTTGCTATATAATCCTAATCCGAGTACAGCATAGGTACCAGGCATGACCGACTTTTCACCCGGTTCCGTGTCCTTGTACCACGCATAGGGCTCCATAGCGATATCCGCATACGCAGCCAGCTTAGGAAAAAGAGACGGATATGCTAGTGCACCAGCAAAAAACTGATGAAGACCTGATTTAGCCATTTTTTTTAGAGGAAGATAGTTCTTTTGTTTGCTTTTCAGCTTCAGGTTATATTCCTTCGGGAATCCCTGCTGCAGCAATTGGGTAATGTGATCCAATGCTTCTCCATAAGCTGCTTCCTCCTCGTTCAAAATCCGGACTTCAATGCTCTGCGTTACATCATTATTATCAACTTCAACACGGGTCCCTTTATATACTGGAGTGAATTTCCCGCTTCCCCCCAGGATATACTCCGCTGCGTGTTTTGAACCAAGTTGGACAGCTAGTTTCAAATATTGTTCCCGGATGTCCGGTTTCGTTTTTCCAATTTGCAGAGCGGCATATACAAAAAAGGAAAGTTGATCTGTATTCGGATCCATAAGCGCCATATCCTCTTTAGGTATCCAATCCATTCTAAAGCTGCCTGTACGCACAAAATAGCGTGGAAGAAAAATATTTTGAATCCAATTATCCATAGCCAAAGTATACTGGCCAGTCCATTCGTCTAAGCGTCGCCTATTACTTCTGAGCTTGTCGGATAAATGCTCAATTAATGGGCCAACCGCATTTTCTTCTTGCTTCATAAGATCAGGGTTCATCAAGTGATGAGAAAAGAAAAACTGGTCATCAACACTCGGCAATACGGGAAGATCAGACATGATTTTGGATGTTATAAACTTCTGTAATGATTTGCGGAGTTCGTTCAGCTTCTCTTCGTTAACCAGATGCACGCAAAGTGTTAAGTCTTCGTCCTCCATTTCAAAGGAAAGTACGATCTGGAATCGGTAATCAAAAAAACGAGGACCTAACTTCTCTGATAAAAAAAGCTCCTCCACTCTCTTGCATAATGCCGGGTAAAGTTCAGATCTAATTAATTCATCCGTGAGTTCGACGATATAAGGACCTGCTTCGATTTCATAAGAGCTGTCCGTCCAATCGAACGGTTCTTCAACATCAATATGTATTTTTCCGTCACGCCAAGCTACCTGAAGATAATCCTTTATCCCTGCCTGGAGCGGACGATTTCCTATGAATTCATTTATTCTTATAGTCTCTTTGTTGTATATGGTTATCATCTCGCTCCACACATCGTCTAAAAACCTCTGTACTGCTGCGTTCATTCCCATTCCTCCTCATAGTTAGTGCTAATAGAACCTAGTACTCCTCATGCAGATTGAAGACGGAGCAGCAGTTGATCAACCAGATCTGTCTCTCGCAGCTGGTTGATCCAGCGCTGAGGGATATGCTCATACCCATATCGGATTCCGGCAAGACCACCTGTGATACAGGCTGTTGTATCCGTGTCGTTGCCTAAGGCAACTGCTCGTTTGACGGCATCTTCGTAGGAAGTGCAGGTTTGGAGGATCATACACGCACTGAACAAGGAATCCACAACATAACCAGATCCTTCGCCATAGAATACTTTATCTGGCTGAATGTTCTCTTCGAGCTCCCGTTCATGCTCAGGCATCTGCTGGTAGATCGTTCGAAGCTTGCTAAGAGCAGTTCGGTAGCACAGATTGAAGTCTTGCTCTTGCAACAGTTCACGTGCAATTAACACATAGAAGGCACAACATACCTGATTACAGATATGTGCATGAGTTACAAGGCATTGAGTATGTGCATCCTGAACGAGTTGTTTATCTGTTCCTTTGTGCCACAAGGCAAGTGGTAGCACGCGCATTAGCGCCCCATTCCCTTTCCCATCAGGAACTGTATTGCCACTCTCGTAAGGGGACATTCCTTGGTAATAAGTAGACAACGTACGACTGGTTTGTATTCCAACATCAAAAACTTGTTGGGCTACTGCCCATCTACCTTCATGATACCAGTCGACCAATTTGTCAGCAAAATCAGTTAGCTCCAGTGTACCTTTATCGATCAGACTCTCCAGCAGACATAGTGCCTGCGCACCATCATCCGACCAGGTGCCGGCTGGAACATCTCGGTAGGTGGGCTGAAAGCCCACAGGAGGAGTAAACTCAATCTGCTCCAGAGGTGGGAGCTGCTCCGCTGATCTGAATTCATAGGGGACACCAAGAGCATCTCCAATCAATAAGCCGTAAAGCCCACCCTTAATCTTATCCCACATGTTGTATTCTCCTTATCACTAGATATAATTTGGATCAAGCTGTCTACAAATATATAAGCCTACCCTATCAATATTTAAACTGTTTTGCATCATGTAAATAAAAATTGAAGAAATAAGCTTCCAATGAACAATACGATAGTAATCTAAGCCCTTTTTGAAATCAATAATATATAACTAAAGATGAGGCTGTTTTTAAAATCAACAACCTCATCTTTTTTTTGAATACTTCCCGAATAATTACGTGTCTCTACTTAAATAACCAATCAACTTTTTCTGCGTATTCGCAGTTTATTTTAGTCCCTATAATTAGCTAGGATGAAGTGCCCGGGCCATCGCATCCATATAGCCCTGAACAGCGCGCTGACTCACTTCTGTTTCTGGAGCGAAAATTTCGAAAAGGTGAAAACAACCGGGATACAGGTGGAATTCAACATCTACACCTGCTTGTGCAAGTCGTGCCACATACTCCATTGTCTCGTCTCGGAATAGATCGAGCTGACCTATACAAGTATAGGCTGGCGGCAAACCTGCCAAGTTCTCCTCTCTCGAGGGTACTGCATAAGTAGATTCTCCTCTGACATCGCTCTCCTCGCCCAGGTACATGTTCCAAGCTGCTATGTTGTCTGTTCGGTTCCAGATTGCGCCTGCTTCCGTAATCTCATGACTGGACGGTGTGATGTTTCGGTTGTCAAGCATCGGGTATAATGGCATTTGGAAAATAAGAGACGGTCCTCCTTTATCACGCGCCATCAGCGCGAGTGCTGCTGTCAGTCCGCCGCCACTGCTAGCACCGGCAATTGCAACCCGATCCACATCAATGCCTAGCAAGGCTGCCTCCTCCGTCATCCATACCAATCCAGCATAACAATCTTCGATCGCCGCCGGATAAGGGTGCTCGGGAGCAAGCCTATAATCAACCGATACGACTATACATTCAGCTGTCTGAACAAAACGTTCGCATAATTCGTCGTCCATATCCGGATGTCCTAACACGTATCCGCCCCCGTGAATTCATAGCATGGCAGGTAACAAGTCATTGGTTCGCCCGGCAGGCTCATAAATTTTCACCAGCATCTCGCCTCCATCCCTCGGGATTTTGCGCCTGGTTGTGTTTACATGCTCTGATCCTTCCACGGATGCAGCTGACACTAAGCTCCTGCTCCACTCTAAATTCTTCTCCAATTCAAACCCAGGAAATTGTGAATAAACCTCTCTTAATTCTGGTAGTATACGTGGTTCAACACTCATAATAATCCCTCCAAATAAAATAATGAATTCGTTCGTTTACGTCTTATTCATAGATAATCCTTATCCCATTTGAGATTCCCACTTGGCAATTTCCTCTCGTACTCGCGGCGCAACCTCTGTACCGAGCAGTTCTATAGCCCGCATAACCAACTCATGCGGCATCGTACTTAAGGGAACATACATCATGAATCGTGTAATCCCTACATGCTTACGCAGATGGATTATTTTTTGGGCGACTGTTTCCGGATCCCCTACATACAACGCACCATCAAAGCGTCGGGCAGCATCATAGCTGGAACGATCGTAGTACGCCCACCCCCGTTCTTTGCCGAGCTTATTCATACCGTACTGGGTAGACGGAAAAAAGAGTTCTGCCGCCTGTTCCGTATCTTCTGCAACAAATCCGATGGAATGTGAACCTACCTGAAGCCGCGATACATCATGTCCGGCATGAGCTGCCGCCTTTTTATACAGTTGTACAAGCGGTGCAAAATTGGTTGGGTTTCCACCGATAATCGCCAGGACTAATGGCAGGCCCAGAAGTCCTGCACGCACGGCAGACTCCTGGGTACCGCCACTACCAATCCATATGGGTAAAGAGTGCTGAACAGGGCGCGGGTATACACCCAGATTATTTATCGCTGATCGATGTCCTCCACTCCATGTAACTTTCTCAGATTCCCGTATTTTCAGAAGCAGCTCGATGTTTTCATTAAATAAATCCTCATAGTCATGCAAGTCATACCCAAAAAGCGGAAAGGATTCAACAAAGGAACCCCGGCCCGCTATAATCTCGGCACGTCCATTGGATAAGCCGTCAAGCGTGGCAAAATCCTGAAACACACGGACAGGATCAGCTGATGAAAGGACCGTCACAGCACTCGTCAATCGAATCCGCTTTGTTAGGGGGGCTGCAGCAGACAACACCACTGCTGGTGATGAAGCTGCATAATCTTCACGATGATGCTCACCTATGCCAAACACATCAAGTCCTACCTGATCCGCAAGGACGATTTCTTCGACGACTTCTCGTAATCGCTGTGCGTGACTCATCACAACTCCGGTCTCAGTATCAGGCTTTGTTTCTATGAACGAAGTAACACCTATTTCCATAGTTAATCTCTCCTTATATTTTCTCTTGCAATTCGCCCGAGATCATCGGTGCAACCCAATTTTTTAAGAAGAATGCTCAAGACAACGGATTAAAGCCGTCCAATCCAACTCACCATAACCATTGGCAATTCCTTCAGACAAGTGATGGTGGATAAGCTGACCTAAAGGTAGAGGAGTTTGAACGGACTTCGCTGCCTCAATAGCCAATGCAACATCTTTTAACCCAAGCTTCATTTTAAAACCGGCCGGTTCAAAGCGTTGTTCGCTCATGATCGCTCCATAGTTCTGATATATTGGAGATTGAAAAAGAGCATTCACGACATTCATAAATTGGGACGAATCAATACCGTGCTTTTCTACCATTAGCTGCACTTCCGACAAAGCTTCCAGCATTGAAGCAATTAGAAAGTTAACGCCAATTTTCACAACGTTCCCTTCTTCGCCGTGATCCCCAATCTCTACTATCTCTTGACCCAATGCTGTTAAAACAGGAAGTACCCGTTGTCTTGCTTGTTCCGGACCAGCTAAAATAATACGCAATTTAGCTTCTTTAGCGGCATCTGGGCGCCCCATCACCGTGGCAGACACAAAGTGTTGCTTTCGCTCCGCATGCGAGACGGATAATTTTCGAGCCAGATCTACGCTGATTGTACTGGCAGAGATGTGAATTCCATTTTCCGACAATCCATTCAGAACACCATCTGGTCCCTCGACGACCTCCTTCAAAGCAGCATCATCAGAAAGCATGGTAATTACAAGATTGCTTTCTTTCACTGCCTCTAGCGGTGTTTTGGCATATCGTGCTCCCTGTTTCATTAAGGGTTCAACTTTTTCAGGGGTCCGATTAAAGATGACTAATTCATAACCCGCTTTCAATAGATTTTGGGCCATTGGGAGCCCCATATTTCCAAGCCCAATAAACGATACTTTCATTAGACACCTCTCCTTATTTTGATGGGTTTCTCAATAACGGAATGATCGTTCCGAAATAATCAAAAAATATAGTCTAACATATACTCTTCAATTATCACTTTCATAATATGGGGAATATTATTCCGGAACGATCGTTCCGGAATAATTAAAAAAAATTAGATTCCTGCTATTACAAAGCTAATCATCTCTTTTGCACGTTCCGGATTCTGATCTGCTTTGGCCATAATATTAATGCTTTGATGTAAATTCAACAATAAATAAGACAACGCTTTGATATCAGTCGTTTTATCAATTTCTCCCCGTTGCTGGCCCTTTACTAAAAGGTCACAAAAAGCTTGCTCTAATTCCAAAAAACTAGTCTTTATCAACTCATTAATTTTTTCATCTGGCGACTCCAATGTTGTAGCTACATTCGTAACAAAACATCCGCCCGGCAGGCTGGTATCGTATGCTGAAGCAATATGATACTCAAAAAATTGAAGAATTCCATCTCTAACGCTTGATGCCTGTTCAAGAATAGCCTGCTTATTGAAATTCCCCTTTTTATAATGCTCAAGGGCATCTGTATACAAGGTTTGCTTGTCGGAAAACGTATCGTAAAGGCTGGATCGGCTAATGCCCATCACCTCTAGTAAATCCGGTATGCTAGCCGCTTCGTATCCTTTTTTCCAAAACAACAGCATAGCTTGATGCAGCGCTTGATCTTTGTTAAATTCTTTTGTCCTAGCGATAAGTAACACCTCCCGTCATTGAAATATAACATATCTGAACTGATCAGTCCAGATTTATAAAATAAACGGACACTCCTATTGGTGTCCGTTCTTAAGAGCAAATACTTATTTATTGAATTGCTCAAAAATATCTTTTATCCAAACATCAATGTTTGTTGCATATTATTCTAGTTTAATGATCAAATCAGCTAGTTCAGAGTTAGGCATCTCGTTTACGGTAAAATATAATAGCTGCTGTAATAAAGATCAGTGTCCATAGCAGGGAAATACCTGTCCCTTCCATTGGTGTAAGGACATTTATTTCATTAGAGGAAGGTGGCATATACATATAATATCCTGCTGTATCCGGAAAAAAATATTTAGTATTGTGTAGAAAATCTTTCGACAATGGACTGACAATGAAGTAATAGCCAAGCAGTACCACTAAAGCAGGAGTAGTTCGTCTTAATAATGCACCTATAGCTGCACTGAGAAGTGTGGTTAAAGTTAGATAGCCTGTTGCACCTGCTAATGATTTTATCATTTCGTCTATTTCAATCACTACTGCTGTGTCTTTCATCATGATAAAGGTATATAGCACACCTGATGCAGTAGTAAAAGACGCCGCAGGAATGGTTATAATGGCCAAGGCCAAATACTTCGTGGATAATTGGAACCCTCGCCAAGGTATCGTAGTTAAAGTAGTTCGAATCTGTCCCCCTGTATACTCTGAACAAGTAGCTAAGATGCCAAGAATAATGAACCCTGCTTGTAGATATCCCATAGAAGAAAGTCCTGTATTCAGTATATTTTGCGTTCCTGCTGCCTCTTGTAGATCAACAGAAGTAAAAGCTGCGGCTAAACCTAAATTAAGAATGAATGTAACCAAAAGAGTGAGCCCTATCAATGGTAATGTAACTAATTTATCCAGTTCAGCACCCAGGATTTGTGTTATCTTTCTACTAGATGAGACACTCATGCTGCAACGTCCCTCCTATGGAATACAATAGCTGCAACAATGAAAACAACGACTACCCAGGCAAACATGACTAAACCGCCTGTGAAGGGGGTGTGAAACCTCTCGAATAAACTGCCTGTGGACGTGTTGTCCGTAAACATAAACATTTCAGCGCCAGCCCTATCTGGTAAGTAAAACGCCAACTTTGTAACCCTATACAACAGGACACTAAATGATACAACGGATGAATTTATTATGAGCACAGCAAGCGGGAGGATGCCATTCTTAGTTAGAAAAGTAATTCCAAGTGCTAAAAGAGCAGTGAATGTCCAGTAACAAATGGCACCGATAAGTCTGGACCATTCAAATGCAGGGGCATATTCACCAAGAATAAGATGCGTTGCAGACACAGTTGTCATAATAGCAACAATACAAAGCAGTATGCTGATCAAAGTCACAGCACCTGCTTTTGCCAATAAAAAATGATGTCGGGATGAAACAACAGTTAAACTCGTTGTAATCTGTTGTCCTCCACCAGATTCACTACTCTCTGTCATATACTCACTGCTGACAGCAAGCACACCAAGAATAATAACGCCTTGAATACCAAGAGCTAACCCGATATAGCCAACTTCCGATAGCCGCGTGCTAACTCCAGCTATAATCTCTTCTTTTTGTGCTATGCTGTCCAAGGCAGAAATGAGTGCTGGGGCAAACGCTCCAATGAGAAAAGCAAGCCAAATACCCGGTAAGGAGAACAATTTAGATAGTTCCGCGTTAAATACTCTCATACAACATCACCTGTAATTTCAGATGTCAGGGCAAAAAAAGCTTCCTCCAGTGTGGAATGGTTACCTATTACTTCTTCCAATGTTCCATCTGCAACGATGGTTCCATGCTTAATAATCACCACATCATCAACCGTCTCTGCAAGCTCTCCCATTAGGTGACTGGATAACAACACCGTATTTCCAGACTCAGCACGTTCACGTAAAAATGTCCGAATCCACCGAATTCCTTCTGGGTCGAGCCCATTTACGGGTTCATCTAAAATCAATATTTTTGGATCACCGAGTAGCGCAGCTGCTATTCCAAGTCTCCTCCCCATACCAAGAGAATACTTCCCAACTCTTTTTCCGGCTGCATTAGTAAGACCTACTATTTCCAGAACTTCCTCGACACGTGAGTTAGACAATCCTGCGGCACGAGCAATCCAACGCAAGTGTGCCCGTCCTGTTCGCATACGATGAGCACCGAATCCATCAAGTGCGGCACCTACTGTTGATACAGGATTATGTAATTCTGCGTATGGCTTTCCATTGATTAGTGCACTCCCTGAGGTAGCACGATCTAATCCAAGCAGGATGCGAAGTGTAGAGCTTTTACCTGCTCCATTTGGACCTAGAAAACCAGTTACTCTGCTAGGTCTAGCTTTAAAACTGATACCTGATAAGATTTTCCCAGTTCCGCGATGTTTGACTAAGTTATTAATTGTAAGCAACCATAACACTTCCTTTCTGTTATGGTTCTAATTATAAAGAAGCAAAGTTACATCTCGGTTATCCTGCTGTTTACTTCTGGTTTAACTTTAGGTTAAGCTCTACCAATAGCCACTGTTGTGCCGTTTTCATTTGATGTAAAGCCAGCTTTCAGCTTCATTTTATTCAACATATAATTTGAAGTCGATAAACCTATCCCCGCCCCACGCTCATAGGAAGAGTTATCCATCCCCGGACCTCTGTCTGCAACAATGATCTGTTCTTTTTCTACATCAACCACAATGTTTACATATTTCCCCTCTGCTGCATGGCGAAGAATATTCTGAAATAAATTATCCAGAACACGTGTCATCCATTTAGGATCTGCTTCCCAATAAAAAGTCTTCTCTGTCGGTAAATCAACCTCGATCCGGATTTCTTTTTCTTCAAATACAGGATACCACGCAGCAACAGATGCTCTTACTAAACGTCCAATATCTGTTGCAGTGGGCTCAAAAGGATGTTTTCCTGATGTAAGCAATGTATAGGAAAGTAAATCATCCATTAGATCTCCGACTCTAGTAATCGTATGGTTCATCTCTGATAATGAGTTTTGTCCTTCTAGACTCATTGATTCTTTATTTAATCGGGTGACATGTCCTCTCAAAATGGTAAGCGGCGTTCGTAAGTCGTGAGATAAATTCGCGATGAGTCGATGTCGTAACAATTCCTCTTCATGTTCTCGCTTGCGACTGTCTTCAAGCTGTTGAATCATCCAATTAAAAGAACTTCCTAACTGGTCTATTTCATCCATACGATCACTTTGAACAGCTATTGGTTTAGGAAATGAGTTATGATTAGCTGAAAATGACATGACTTCCTGTAAGCAGGTGAGACGTTTACGAAGTCTCAAGAAGAAAATCCAAGAGATTACCACAAATGCGACAATAATAAAACCAAACACAAGAAGTACAATGTAAAAATAATTTAACTTATTCAGCTCTTCTTCATTAAAAGGAGACGCAATGAACGCAGATAAGAAAATAAGTACGATCGGAGGTAAAAAGATAAATAGAAAATGTCCTTTTAGAAAACGACGAAATAATGATTTAGTCTGTCTCATAGTTTCACCCGATAGCCTATTCCCTTCAACGTTTCAATAATCTCTGGGGAGTCTGGATGGCGTTCCAGCTTTTGACGCAGTCGATGAATATGTACCATTAATGTTTTATCACCTGTGATATAAGCTTCTTCCCAGATGGCTTCATAGATTTGTTCTTTTGGTAAAACTTGATTAGGGTGGCGTAAGAAGTACATCAAAATATGATGTTGTTTCCCTGTCAATATAATTTCTTCTCCTGTGTGTTTGTCAAATACCATTTGGATGTCAGGATCTACTTCAATATAATTCCCTAATGAAATGCGTTCGGAATGTGTTCCGCCCTTTCGACGGATTAATACTTCTAATCTAGCAATTAGTTCATCCGTATGGAATGGTTTCGTTAAATAGTCATCAGCAAATTGTAACCCTTCTACCTTATCATCTATCGATGTTCGAGCAGTTAACAGCAAAATAGGAACAGCAGGAGCTGCCTTTTTTAATCGTTTCCCCACAGTAAATCCGTCTAAACCGGGTAACATGATATCCAAAATAACGATTTCATGCTGATTTACTTCTTTTTCAGCTCCTTCACCAGAAAGCAGCCACTGTACTGAAAATCCTCGTTGTTCCAATTCTTCCTTTACCCAACTGCCGATCTTCTCATTATCTTCAATATATAACACGTTTCTTTTCAAGTAACTTCCCTCTTTCTAAACCGAGTTCACTATTAGACAGATTAACACAATCTAAAGAATTGTTTCCAGTTAAGACAATTTTATTGTTCGTTAATAGAGGACTTTCACCGCCAAGTTATCGTCCATGACTGGCGCACACTAGAAAACCCTCTAACATGGCAGTGCATGTTAGAGGGTTTCGAGCGTAGCTGCTAATTTTAGGAATACTATTTCATGATACTAATAGATTTCGAAGTATTATCGAAGAATATATTTGCACCAAAATACTCAGCAATGAAACGTAATGGGAGCATAGTACGACCGTTTACAAGTTCAGCTGCTACATCCATTCCTGGTGCAAGTTCACCGATCTTAATCGATAAAGTCTGACCTTTCAAGGTGATCATTACGGTTTTCGTTACGTTATCCCAGCTTACGTTTGCTCCTAAGCTCTCGGCAACGAAGCGCAGTGGGACTAACGTTCTGCCTTTAACTACCGTTGAAGCAACGTCCATACTCATTTCTATTCCGTTTAATTTATATCCTGTCTTTCCTAAAATGAATTCCAATTTCACAGGTTCAGGCTTGGCTGTAATGAAGATATAACCTAGTCCTTTTGCCGTGAAAGTAAATTTACCTGTCTCATGCTCATAGTTGCCGCCTAAACGCTCCATGTTACCGTTCAATTGAAGCATAACACCGCATAACATGTTAAGATCGTTTGTCGACAGCTTCTCTTTTGACAGATCGAAGGTTACGGGTATAAGCCCTGTATAATCCGTTACTTCCCGGCCATCCACGAAGATCTTTAATTCATATCCCCGCCCTATAGCTCCGCCTCTTTCATCTACAGGTATAATGACAACCTTCATCCGCTTTCCTGTATTCAACTGCTTCAACAATTCAGCGGACAATTTAACAGATATGGTGTCATTCGTAACGATTAGCGGTTTGTCGGCATTAATAATCGCACCGATCGTATCGCTTTGAATCTCAAGCTCATCTTTTCCGGCTGACATCGTCAATGCAATGGAATTACCCTTCTTCAGCTGCTCTTTGATTGTAGCATCAATACGCTCCGCTACTGATGACTCTGGCGAAGGAGTCGGCGTACTGCTGTGGCCATTTGAATTGCCGCCATTGTTATTGCCATTATTGCCACCACTGTCATTTGTAGTAATTACAATAGTTAACTCTATCGTATCCATGCCAGCATGATTGGAAGCCGTAATATTGAATTTGTAAGTTCCCGCTTCAGTAGGCACGCCTGAAATAATACCCGTAGCTCCTTCTAAATTCAGCCCAGCAGGTAAATAATTATCACTCACTTTCCAGGTAATCGGTTTGTCGCCGTAAACCGCTAATGTTACCGTATACGGTTGTCCAACGTTGCCGCTTAGCAGATTCTTAGTGATAATCTCCGGAGCTGTATCCACTGGCTTATCTTCTTTAATCTCGATGCTCAATTCTCGCTCATCTCTACCAAAATCATTCGTTGCTGCAACAGTGAATTCGTAATATCCCGCCTCTAGAGGCGTACCCGAGATAACGCCTGTTGCTTCATCTAGGTTCAAATCTACTGGCAAGTCTCCTCCCTGGACCTTCCAAGAAATTGGTTCACTGCCATATACCGCTAGTGTTACTGTATACGGTTGTCCAACTTTGCCATTTGGTAAATTCTTAGTGATAATCTCCGGAGCTGTATCAACTGAGACATCTTCAGTGATCACTATATTGAACTGTTTTGTGTCACTGCCAACGTCATTGTTTGCTTGAACTTTGAACTTAAATTGACCCCATTGACCCGGTGTACCAGAGATAACACCAACATCTTCATCCAAGCTCAATCCTGATGGTAATTGCCCCTCTACAACGGCCCATTTGATCGGCTTATCGCCATCAGTGGTAAGAACTGCCGAATAAGGTTGTCCTACCTTGCCATCCGCAAGCGAATTCGTCATTATCGTTGGTGCCGTACCTGCGTCTTCAGCCCATTTCGCATATAATTCAATATCCCTTGTAACAGGATCAGCATCGAAATTCCAAGCATCGTTTAATCCTTTATCTTGATACCAACCGCCGAAAACAGTTTTATCTTTTGTCGGCGCTGTTGGCTCGGTAATTGTACCGCCCATGTCAGCGAACTTCACCGCAACTTCACTGCCCCCATTGGAATCAAAAGTTACCGCATAAGGGTTGTGCGCGCCGATGGAAGGCGTTCGAGTGCTAAGTGAATTGCCGAAGAAGTCTGTTCTCTCCGTCATATGAGGCAGAGCATTCGCCCGATCCACATATGGGCTTACAATCTCGGCACCTGCACCATAGGCCAGGTTATTACCATCCGCAAGACGGAACCCGTTCATCGCACTGTAATCAAGCTTGGCCTCCACTGTTCCACTGTTGGTAATCCAATGTTCAGGCGCAGATTTATAGTCTTTTAATATAGAATTCAGTTCCTCTTCCGTTACATAGCGGTTGTCTGTTGCTGTTACGCCTGCACCTAGATATCCGCCTCCACCTGCGTTCATGCTGCCAAAAAGATTAGCCGGATACACAATGTTGTTCGTAAACCGTCCGGCTGCAAATGGAGCTGATGTTCCCCCGCCTTTCAGACCAACCTGGTTGTTTGCCCCAGTGTAGGCAAATATATTATTTTGGAAATAAATGTGCAAGTTGGAGGCTGTCGGGTCAAATACTAACGAACTGCTATTCTTCAATGGTGTGACGATGACATTGTTATAGTATAAGCCACTTAATTCCTCGCTGGTTGAAGAACCTCCTGCAAGCAATATTAGACTGTTAAAGCTCTTGTTAAAATCGGGGCTGCGGCCGTCGTTCACGCTAATATTATAGCGAACGATATTGCCCTTGGCAGCATTCATCTGTAAGTACCAACCACCATAGTTATTTCGGCTGTAATTGTATTCATACACATTGTCCTGACAATAGTTGTCAATGTCCCAAGCCATACCGTCATTACTTGCATGATAAGGGTTATCCACAGCTTCATTATAGCGGAAGATGGTGCCTTTACTTGCCATAATCCACGCAGCCGCATAGTTTTGCGAACCTAGATATGTTGGTGTTGTATTATTTGGCCCCCAGTTCGTAACCAGATTGCCGCTCTTATCGCTTAAATAGCTATAACCGTTGTCTGTGACCACATTTCGTTCCACAAGGGAGTTGTTCCCGCCGGACATGACAATGCCATCTCCAACCGAACTAGAAACCCAGTTGTTTCTAAACACAGCGTTGGATGCCCAAGGATAGCTAGAATTACTCCAAGTAATGCCTGTGTTATTAGTCCCAGGATTGCTTGGCCCGTAGGCATTATTGCGAATACCTTCGTTATCACAACGAAGGGTTTTGTTGCCTTCAACCAATATATCCACATAACCATTAATAATGATACCGCCGGATACCTTACTTGCTCCATTTGCTTGGTGCAGCCCATTAACATCATGAACATAGTTATCTCGAATGACGATTCCTTGCATACGAGCATCAGCATAATCTTGAATATTAAACTGACCTTGTCCCAGCTTGGAAATCCGTGACATTACAGCGATACCGGAGCGGCCGTCACCTGCCGCATTGCCGATGTTCGTTACTTCAATTCCACTGACTACCCAATAGTTTACGTCATATAACTCTATGGTACCGTTTAAGGAAATGCCTGATGGGCTCGACGCTGTTCCTCCACCATTAATTACCGGGCGTTGGTTAGGGTCGGTCGTATTATATTTTGTAAGTGTAATCGGATTTCCTTCCTCACCATTGCCGCGCAGTCTGATTTGTTCGTTCCATACGCTATTCGCATCCAGATAAATAGTTGAACCTGGCATAAATACATATTCATTAATCTTGGAGATTGATTTCCATGCCGTAGCTGGTGTGCGTCCATCTGCATGATCGTCACCGTTATTGGAGAGATAATAATCACGGACTTCAAGGGGTACAATGTTCAACTCGAAGGTGATTTCGGCAGGATACAGATCAAGTCTAACGGTATATTTTCCCGGCACGATATTATTTCTTGTGAATGATTCTTTGTTAATCTTCAATACATTACCGCTAACCGTATAATCCACATCCCGCAGCAGAGTTACAGCGCCGATCTTCACTCCAGCCAGATCCGTTAAATCAGGATTTACGGTGATATTATAGTCATCCAGACCAATAACATATGTGCTGTCTTCCAAGTGACTATACTCTTTAGGCAAGAGCTTTAGCGTAATAGAAGCTGTTCCGGTTTGGGCTGCTATTCCACTATCGATAACATATACGTCATCGATAAAATGCCTGTTCTGTATATCCTTAACCGTTCCAGGCTTGTTGCCCCAGTTCGTAGCAAGCTGCAATGCATCGATCTTGGAAATATTGTTCTTAACTGGAGTATCAAAATTTCCGCCAGCTGTTGTTTGCCTTTGAATGTCTTGTCCATCGATTTTATAGGTTGTTCCTGTTGATGTAACGAACCATTGAAATTTATGCCAACCTTCGCTTCGCTGGACATCTACAGGATAGAATCTCCCGGATGAACCAGGCCTGACTGCGTAATTGGTCAGATTTGCGGCCCAATCGCCATCTCCATTGCCATAATTTATTGCGATATGTTCATTGGATGATGGGGTTAAACCAAAGACAGCGTGGTCATTGGAAGCCGCTCTGCCATCATCATAGTACCAAGCAGTAACGATTGTTGTCTTACCGGTTGCAGGGGCATAATTATAGGTACCTGGAACAGTCGCCACCTGACCGGCGCCGCTTGATGTCGCGGCCTTTCCTCCGGTACGGGACATCACATCGCTGTGAACATATCCGTTCGCACCATTTGAAAATTTCTTCTCCCCTTCAAATCCATCGTAAAACTTAGTGTCAGCCTTATTGAAGTAATCAACGCTCACATGTACAGTAACTTCTTCGTTCCCTGTCGGAATATAACCTTTCTTAACCGTCACGAATCCGGCATCATCAACTTCAATCTTATCCTTGTCTTGATCCGCCGGACTGAAGCTGATGTTATCAGCAACGAACACATCAGCTGTGTCAACCATTAACCGCGTTCTATCTCCTGCCCGTAATGTATCGTTCTGGCGAATTAGCGCAATGTTCGCTGAATATTGTGCACTCTCCCCTGACTCATCGGAGTCTAAGAATCGTGACGTTGCGTTGCCGTTTGCTTTTATTTTAAATGTATCATTTAAAGTCGGGGACAAAGCCGCATCATTGCTTGTTGCTGCAATCGGGCTTCCTTTAGCCACTCCATTACTGAAGAGTTGAACCGAATAGGCAGATGCGTTAGCGACGCGATCCCATGTAGCGTATGTGCCGTTCCATCTGGCATTTGCCGGTACAGGCAATTTCTCAATCTTTAATATTCCGGATGCTGCAACTTCTTCACTGATATCTCCCGCATTATTTATGACAATAGCTGTAACAGTGTAGTTGCCCACTCCCAGTGCCCTTGCATAGGGCAGAACATGATGCCTTTCATGATTGTTAGGCTGGTCGGGTCCCCCATTTTTCGATAAATAATAACCAACAGGTACACCGTCTTTGAACAGTGTTACAAGGGTATCCCCGTAATTGGAAGCGCCATTATAAATACCCGAAACCGAGTCAAGCGTTGGATTAATTGGTGCATTCACCTGCGTATTGGTGGTTATCAACAACGGTACAGCATGGGATTTCACTACAACTCCCTCTGCCGAGGAAACCTCGCAATAATAAAAATTGCCTTGTTGTGAAGCTGCGTCCACATTGGAAAGTGTTAATACTGCCTTATCAGCTCCGCTGACTTTTGTCCCGCTCAAGCCAGTCTCATCATCAGATACATACCATTGATAAGCAGTAGCAGCGGCTGATGCCGTAATGCTAAATGTTGCTGTCTCACCTTGTTTCACTTCTGCCGCTGTTGGCTGAGTGATTATTTCTAAATTTGGCAATCCGCCGGGAGGTACCAAATTCACTGTTAATGTTCTGATACCTGTTGTTGTAGCCACATCTTTTACAACATAAAAATCGTCAATTAGATGTTTATTTTTAATATAAGCTTTATTCCCTGATTGGCTGTTCCATCCTCCAGCTATTTTAGGCTGAATGGTTGTACCGCTCTTCATAGCTTTATAAATATCACTTTGCGCTGAATCGGATATTAATGTTCCGTCTATTTGTAACGTCGCACCATTCGGTGTAATAAGCCACTCGAATTTATGCCAGCCTGTGGAACGTAAAGCCCCGCTATCTTTCCAACGGTTGCCTGCTGTACCCGCTGATGATGGTGCATAAGCCCAAGTATATTTCGTCGGGTTATGAATAACATCAGCCTCTGAACTTTGATAGAATGTCCCGGCAAAGGTGGCATTTTTACCATCTACAATAGCAAATTGCGTTCTATCCGTCGCAGTCTTCTCCTCATTAGGATACGGGTCAAAATACCATGCCGTCATCTTATAATTGCTGCCAGCCGGCAATGCCACATCTTGAGCTACCTTTTCATTATTCGTATCATCCGAAGGTGTAATCGCTTTCAATCCAGAACGGGACTGTGCATCGGACAGCGTGAATGACGAGCTTAATTTGCTCATAGATGTCATCGGACCATTGTTGTTCTCGAAGTCCTCCATGAATAACACTTCTGAGTCAGGGTAATAACCCGCCCTGGCCGTGATTGTCACCGGGACGCCCGGAGCATCTGGCGACGCAAATGTATAACCGTTAGATAAAGTAATGTTCCCCTGATTATTAACAGTTAAAAGTTGCGAATTGCTGGAATCATAACTTACCTCGTCAATAACCGGTCCTTTAACCAGACTGCTTAAAGGTGAACCTTTATACGTAAGATTTACCCTACCTGTTTGACCTGCCGCTTGTGTCAATTCTAGTACAACGGAGTCAAAAGATTCACTCCCTCCCGCAGCTGACACTTCGGATGAAGGTGCTAAGCCGAACAGACCAGGGAATGCCAACGTTGTAGCCGTAACTATCGACAAAGCTTTTTGCATCCATTTCCATCGTATCATTCCAAAATTTCCTCCCTTTGAAATTAATAAATTTATACTTTATAAAAAATCTGTATCTATGGAAGTCTCAATAGACATAGATTTTTATAAACTTAAAAACTAACTATTCTAGTTCACTACTAACTCACTGAATCGATTACCGTTATACACGATCTTCAATTCATTCGTATTTGCAATTAACGCTCGCAAGTCAGACTCCGCCGATCCGTATAGAATGGAATCTTTCACTTCTTCCAGTTTAAGCTTGGTGATTTCCGGTTTTGTGGTTAATGTAGCAACGACATCCTCACCCATATATTTACCGATTACTGTCTCACCTACAGAAGCAGCAGCTAAAGACTCCCAGAACTTAAGAGACTCGGTATCTTCTTTGGATATATCCAAACGATTTAGCACTTTTTCTTCTTTGGCCTGCCCCGCTGTCGCTAACGCAGCCGTTAATTTATCAGCTACACGAACATAATCCGCACTTTTTGATGCATACTCAACTTGTAACTCGGTGTCGCTCATTTTCGTTTTCTTTACCTGGGTTTCTATCAAATCCGGCCAACGGGCGCCACTTAAATATTGCATGTATTGATATAAATCAAACTGAGGCAACCCATAGTAAGTCTCTCCTGAATCATCCATCTTAGCTCGCTTAACATTTTCTTCTTCCATGTCGGATTTAAGCTCATCAAAGCTTTGGTAAGGGGCGATTCCTCGCTTGTCTGCAATAAATTGCTCCTGCTTGGACATTAGCAATGCTGTCATCGCAGAATTTTTGGCGTATTCAGAGGGGGTTTCATGATTTTTGCCGTATTGACGTGTCCAGAAGCCCTCATCTACTTGGGCCCCATAAGTTCTGAAGAAATAGTCTACCGTTATAGCTCTCTGCTCTTTGACAAAAGATTGAAATTCTTCCTCTGTTACGGCGTATCCATCTACTGTAAATATCCAATTTTCAGGCAGTTCCACCTTTTTGTTAGTTAAGCCCAACATGAGTAAAGCAAGAACAATCAGAGCGGTAAACAAGATAATCACTGTTGGTTTTCGTCTTGTAATCCCCATGACAGCCTCCTCTCCAATATTCAACCTAGCTTTGCATGAAAGCCATGACAGTGAAATTCTTCTCCGTTGCAGGAGAAGTTCTCAAATTTAAATGGTTAGACATTATTGTAAGTTTAGCCACCCCCTAATGTAAGCGCTTATTTAGACTGAATTAGAACAAATTTGACATGTTCAAATTACCACGTTTGGTTGAAAACGCCCTGCTAATCTAGCATGAGCAGTATTATGTAGATATCACCCAGTTGAGAGCCTTGAAAGATTAGCTTTTTGTATAGCTCTATACTAAATTCCAGGAAATAAAAAAGCCGAATGGATTGTTCTCATCCACTCAGCTCATAAGTTTATTTTACAATAATCTGTATCGTATCACTTTCCGTTGTTCCACTTCCATTCATAAACTCACCGCGATATTGATAGATGCCAGGAGATTTCCCTGAAATTTGTGAAATGGCCGATTGAGCACTTGGTGTTTTTGAAGATAAAGATTGCGTTTCAATAAGTTCGCCATTTTCATATAATCGATACTGTACTGCGTTCGTGCCCCACCACATATTAGCAGTAATACTATAGTCGCCATCTTGATCCCAGTTGTCACTAGACAACACAGGTTTGCCGGGATTCGCCTCAGCCACGGTGACGGTGTGTGGATCACATGAAGTCGTTCCATACAAATTCGATAACTCACATGTATACACATAGGTTCCATTCGGCTTTCCTTGAATAGGAATAATGGAAGTCTGGGCGGCTGGCGAAACATCGGCCAGTGACTTCGTTTGGATCAATTGACCATTCTCGTACAACTTATACAGTGAGCCATTGTTTCCCCACCACATATTCATTGTAACCTCATAATTGCCATCATTTATACCTGTCGCAACACCGCTATTATTCGAAAGTGTCGGTTTACCTGGCACTCCATTTGCAAGCAATTCCGGGCTAAAGGAATGCCGTTCGAACTTGACTGCATCAGCCCTCGTATAAATCATATCGGCAGGTAGAGTTGGCGGATCTACCGTTGTCGGAGTAACCCTTGTTAGACGAACGTACTCGCTGCCGTCTCCAGTAAAGTCGAACGTTCCTAGATTAACCCAACCTGACGAGCCAATGGTTGCATCAATATACGTGACCTCGGTAACCGACTGATGCTTCACTTCCACTTTGACATAGTTATCGTTTGCCGTCGTATGGACGAGCTTGTAAATGGAGACCGTATATTTCCCCTCTGGGAAATGGCCTTTCCACGTCGCTGATGAACCTTGAACGGTAGAATAACGGGACTTAACCCCAATTTTGTATCCAGCTAAATTGCTTTGGCTCCAAGATCCTTCTGTCGTGTATAACCCAGTCGTATTCGTGCTGTCGACAATAACCGTTAAGTCCCTGATCGCAATTGTCATAGAAGGTGTTGTTAAGGTCACCCCGTCAATCGTTACAGTGGCCCATACCTCAATATGATCCGTTTCTCCGTCGAGACTTAGAAGGGTCAACATACCGCTACTGTCCACTTCAGCCAGATCGGTTCGATCAACGAAATACTGCACATTTGCCTGTGATAGATCACCAATCAGACCGTTATCCAAATAGCCGGTTACGCTTAGTTGTGCGGTTTGAGTCATTTGCAGTTCACCCCGATCCGACAGGATCACCACAGACTCCAATTGCGGCATACTGTTTGGATCCACCCACATCATCGCATCGGCAACTACCCGTGACTTGTTGGCCTTATTGGTTAATTCGACATATCCGCTATCGCCTGCTGCAAAAGGATAATCTCCCAGGTGCACCCAAGTCCCATTGGCCGTTGTCTCATCAACGGTAACCGTCTCGGAGCCTCCACTATAATAAACGGTAAATGAGGCATTCGTTGCCCAATTTTCACTTGTAGCGGTTATTTGCGGAAGCTTGTAATACACACTGTAAGTAACACTTTCCGGCAGCTCAGGCCGCCATTTAATTCTGCTTGTCGCTGTGCCGGCAGTCGATTTGGCGTACACATAGTTATCATAGTAATAGTCGTTAGCCGTTGTATCCCGTATCCAGACGCCTTCTGTCTCTGCCTCCGTATTATCCACAATGATCGATGAACTCTCCTGCCAATCCGGTTGAACTGGAGTTTCTTGTACTTGATCAGGCAAATAGAGTGTCCGCTTGCGGGTCTGTTTCCCATCCGATTCCACATAATAAGTGAAGGTTTGGGATAAATCGTTTACCCGTATCGACCATTCCATCGGATAGATCGTATCTGGAATGGTTGTATACGTTACTCCGCCATCCAAGGAATAATGGATCGTCGCTGGTTTTGTCGTTTTTGCCTGCACATAAGCATCATAGGCCGTTTCGTCGGGCTTGACGATCAGCATACCTTTAACCGCATCTATTGGACTGTGGATATCGAGGAAATAGCTTGCATCCGATGTATCAGCAGTTCTGACCTGGTGCAGCGGCACATCAATGTTGAGTCCTTCTACAATGATAGCGGTTATTCCTTTGCTTGAAACCGTGGCTTGAATGATTCCACCACTCATAACCGCTTGCTCTGGTGTGCCATTGTCGCGGATGATGGTTACGGTATAATCTTGTGCCGGGTTGAACCCAATGATTTGCGCATTCAATTCGATCGGAGTCTGGACTTCAGCTGAAGATTCGTTGCTTAACCCGATGTAGAATTTATTCCCGCTCTCTCCCGTTATCCAGTTCAATTGAGGATGGTTGGTCTTGATAATCCCCTTGGGCATCCAGAGCCAAACGTCGGAATTACCGTAAAAAATCCCTGGTTTATTTCCATAGAGGTGATATTTGAACCATAAAAAATTAGTTTCAAAAACAGAAGGAAATGTAATACTACCATTCGATTTCAACGTTTGTTCGCTGATCAAATAATCCATCGTTTGCCCGAGCTGTCCCGGGATATGGTGATAATAGATGGATGTAGCCCCGCTTGGGCCTTCCAGAGGAAACTCTGGCTCAAGTTGGCTAACGGCGAAGCCCTTATAGTAATAACCTGGATAACTTGAATATCGTCCAATAACTGCATTATGAGCAATATCCTGCAGCAGTTTATCACCTGTATAGAGCGACAATCTCAGCATGAATGGGGCTTCCTGAGCATTCATCCGATAATAGCCAGTTGTACTTCCCGCTTCAAACGTCAATCCATTGGGAGAAACAAGCCAACTATCCGCTTGTACGCCTCCGGCTACATCTTCTGGGAGCTTGATCCGAGGATATTGATATTTACCACTTTCCGGCCAATGGAACGACTCCGCGTAATTATACGTCTCAGGCTGCGGAATCGTAACGCTACCTTCAGGAACCGGACGAGCAACAAACATCGTTGCATACCGTTTGGCTTCCTTATAAGCGGCATTCAAGTATTTGGGATCCTGAGTTTCCTCGTAAAGCTCCAAGATCTCCATCCACAGCTTGCTATAATAATAAATGAACTCATTTTTACTCACATTGACGGATGCAGGCGTATCAATATGCTGCATGATATAGCTGTCGGCTGCATCCTTGGCAGCCTGTAAATACTGCGTTTCTCCCGTCATACGATACATCATCAGGGGTTGAATGACAGGACCACGGTCTTTCTGGTCAGGATCACGCACGAGGTATTCTTCCTGTGCCAGTGCTCCAATTCCTGCCGAAGTACCCATCATCTGATTGAGAGCGGTTACGCTTGAAAAATCAAACGGCAAGGTTGCCATTTTCCATAACGACGGCACACCGTATACTGGCTTTTGCGTAGGCGACCAGCCTATACCATTTCGCGATAAGCCATACTGGACGGACGGCAATGCTCTCGTATCGTAGAGCTGGTCATCCCCAGTCAAATAGTAAGCCCCCAAAAGAACTGCATTCGAGCTTGTTCGAACGCTATCCTCGTTTTCGATGTCAATAAAGCCCTTGGCACGGCTCCACCACCCGCTGGGTGACGGGACATAATCAACAGAGTCATCCCCTTGCGGCTCTATCTTAAGTAAATCGATCATATTGAACATCGCGTCAGTAAGCGACTGATCTGATACATTTTCCCGGTAAGCAGAATAACCGTACTCTTTGCGAAGAATATCCGCGTAGGACTCATACAATTTGCTTTTTTGAGCGATTAGTCCCATATGAAATTGATAAGTGCTTTCTGCGTTCATTTGAGAATAGGTCCCTAATTGAGGAGCGTACAAGATTGGCTGCACGCTGCCTTCGTTGTTGACAAGGCTCATGCCAAGCCTTTGCTTCGTAACGCCTCCCGTCGGTTCAAATTCAACCGGAAGCTCATCCGACGGTACAAATACCCCATATGTCAATGGATTCCCCGAACCGTCATTCTTCTCAATTAGACTCATCGGAGCGCTTAGTTCCCTTAAGCTTGTTGATTCCACTGAACCTACCATTTTGGCGTGTGATCTAAAACCATTTAACACTTCATTGACGTCTGAGATTTGCTCTGTTGTGAAGGACTGATAACCGATTACATAATTGCCATCCTTGCGAGGTGTAAAGGCGAAGGAAACATCAGGTTTGTCCCCTGACATGGACCAGTTCACTTGTAAATCGTAATCGCTTTCATGTGAAGAATCGGTTAATATCGCCGTGTGGCTGTCTGGGAAATTGATCTCGTCGAATGTAATCCAGCGTTTGTTCATCGTATCGTAATAATTGGTTCGACTCCCCGCATTCCCATCCAATAAGACCCATTGTTCTTCAACTCTTTCCGCCACACTATTGACAGGCACCCAGTTCCCCGTATCCGTATCCTTGTAGAACATATCACGAACGATGGTTTTGCCTTCATCCCAAGCAGCTTCATAAAAGGTAGCCTTATAGCTGGCATTCTCGATGCTGCCTTTTTCCGTGTAACTGAGATTCGCCAATGTACGGCTGCGCAGCGGAGGCAACGGTGGAGCTTGCTGCCGTATATTCCCTTCAAATTTGACCGCATCGGCCCGCGTAATGATTTTTCCGGTCGTAGGTTGTGTTCGAGTCAGTCTGACAAATTCGCTATCATCACCACTGAAATAATAGGACCCCAAATCAACCCATCCGGCCGATGGCCCCGACGAGGGTCTCAGATCCATAAACATGACATCCGTAATCCCATTGTGAACAATTTCGATTTTAACATTACTGTCTGCTTTATCCGCCCAATCAAGCTTGTTGAATGAAATTTTCGCCGTCCCTGCTTCTAATCGCGGATTCCATGTGATGCTTCTTCCTACTGCATCGGTAAATTTGGAACTGGAATTATTATATCCCTTCACTCCCGTACTTGTAGTCCAATCAGGAGCGGAGAACCCGTTATTTGCGTTATTTACATCAGTAGTGACGACATCATCAATCGTGAGGCTTCCATCATCAATGATGATCGTCTTATGAGGCTCTTTTTGCTGAATATTCCCTTCGAACTTGACCGCATCTGCACGAGTAAGTATCGTGCTGGTTGTGCTGGTAGATCGAGTTAATCTAACAAATTCGTTACCAACTCCGGAAAAATAGTACTCTCCCAAATCAACCCATCCCACAGAAGCGCCAAATGAAGGTCTCAAATCCATAAAGAGAACATCCGTCGTTCCATTGTGGACGATTTCAATTTTTACATTGCTATCCGCTTTATCTTCCCAGTTAAGCTTGTATAACGAAATTCTCGCCGTTCCTGCTTCCAATCGTGGATTCCATGATATCGTTCTGCCTGCTGTACTCGTATATTTGGAGCTGGAGTTATCATACCCCTTCACCCCTGTACTTGTGGTCCAATTTGGAGCCGAATATCCGTTGTTCTCGTTACCCACATCAGGTGTCACCACATCATTGATCGTGATGCTCCCGTCATCGATGATAATCGTCTTATACGGTAAGGTCTCTGCATAAGCGGTCCTTATTCCGTCTAGGCTGAAAGGAACTAATATCGTCACGATGAAAACGATTAAGAAAAACAGCTTCCTTTTTATCATACAACTCACAGCCTCCCTTAAGTTGATAACGCTTTCAAAATAATAAAACCCTCCTTTGTTCGAAGATCATAAAGAAGCAATCAGCCGTATTCTTCTGGCTAATCCCGCTCCGTCGTTTTTATCATAGCATGTCACATAACTGTGAAATTTCTTTGATTTCAAGAATTTCTTATAAGATTTTAAGCAAGAAGAAACGACATTGTCTTCCTTTAAAAAAGAGACCTACATCATAACTGGCCGCTCAACTGCAGTCAGTATGATATAGGTCTTTCAATTGGTGAAAACCTTATGATTAATTATAATGGCGGCTGCACCAATAACAACTTCCCAAGCTGGATCACCGTTTGATCATACCAATCTGGATGCTGCCGAACATGCTCAATACTTCGTTCATTGCCGCATGCCTCAAATACAGCCGCTTTGTCTGTCTTTTCGGTATCGACTTCGAAGCGCACCGTATGTTTCCCATTAGGGAGCTCCGGCAAGAATACATACTGATTACGATTATGATCGTTGTGTAGTGTGAATCGATCGACAATAAAGGGTTCCCCACCATCCACCGACACCTTCAATCTGCCAGAATCAGGCCCCCCGATATCGAATAACCCGATATGGGTTCCCTTGAACTGCACCGTAATAGCCTCTCCAGGATCGACTGCTCGCCACAGGCCGGGGAACAACCAATTGTACTCGCGTACTAAAGCACAATCATCGGGAGTCATGTAAGACCATCCTGCGGAAAAATCGGTAAGACTATCCAATGACAGCATGCTCGCATATTCCCAAGGATTAGCCGGGACCAACGGATTCTGAGGTAAGTGATGTACTGACCTTCCTGGATGATCCTGAAGTTCTCTAATTTTCTCAAGTGACCGGGTGATCGTATCCGTGTAAATCTGATGTCCTTCGGGAATAGTCGGATGGATCGAATCATGTGTAAAAACAACGGCTCCGGAAATGGACACATCTTCCCTTGAGGTGAAAACGAGTTTTCCCTCCGACACCAAGTGACTGACCGCTACGCCCAGATGAATCGAAGGAATACCGTAATAGTCGGCCACTTCCTCTTGCATTAGAGCCCCCTTCTGGTATTCTCCAGACTGAAATAAGGCCACATCCCGCTCCTTCAGCGTATAAACGAACAGGATATCAGTAAACCGGCTCCGCTTGCGGATCTGACGGACAATCCCTTCGATCCGCGCCTTGGATTCGGGATCTCCGCCATCATTACCGACAAATTCAACAAATACTAGATCAGGTCGATGACGCAGTACATCTGTCTCCAAACGGGCACAGCCCAAATCCGATCCTGTCCCATCAATGCCTGCATTCACAGAGCGGATATCCGCCTTAGGATATTGCTTACGAAGCCAATCCGCCGTCATAACCCTGTAGCCTTCAGAACGTGTATTACTGCCGCCGAAATAGACGATTGTTACGGTATCCCCATTTTCCAATTTTTGAATTATATTGGGGAGCCCTTTACGAGGGAATAATTCCTTCATCGTGACTTCACCTGTCCTCATTTATCGATTTTAGGAGCAAACAATTTTACAGCAAACACTTCAAAATAAGGCGAACCATAAGTTGCGCAGAAATTAATCCGGATTCGGGTTACACCGTTCGCATTTATCTTATGTTTATTCAACGTGAGATAATTTCCACGAGTTATGATTGTCCTCTCGGTTCCGTCTTCTAAGGTCAAGGTCATATCATAATCTTGGATAAGGGACTCAATCGGGTCGTTGAAATGCTCCAAATCCAGCTGCGAATTAAAAACAAGATGGATTTCGTCCAGATTTTTGGGGCTTGCAAAACAGAATTCCAACCATTCCTGTCCTTCCGAATGTTCAGAAATCCAGCCATTCGGTTGGCCATAAGGTCTGGAGTAGCCATTGACAACATTCTCAGGACTATACATATTCTGAGCTGGCACCAGGTCCTTAAAGCAAATGCTTTTATTGAATTTCTTCAGCCTGGACGGCTCTTCCGGCCTATAGTGGAAGCTGACCGCTCCTGTCAATTTCTCTTCATTACCGTATATGGCAAGGCTCGCCGTGCCCTCCAATATGATGTAGATTTTGTCGTCAGCCGGTTTCTTGCAGTCCAAGTCTAGCGTAATCCAGTCGTCATGACCGGCTGTAATAACCAAGTGGTAGTCTCTCAACTCGCTGGTTGGAATGTAGTTTTCCTTTCGTTCCCCGCCAAAAAGCTTCACATGTAGAGTTTCCGAATGCTTGGAGCTATTTTTAATTTTGAACCGTACGCTTTCAGCCACGGATGTCTGAATCGGCAAGACCAAACATAACCCTTTCTCCAAGGAAATCTCTTCGGTTGGATGAAGATTGTCATAGCTGCGCTGAGACGAGGCACGAATAGTTAATCCGTCAGCGAAGTAAGGATCCAATTCCTCTTGAAGGCCTACAATGGTTTGTCCGTCTCGAAGCAATAGCGCCTGCAGCTCCCCCATATGAGCTTCGACTATAGCAGCAGGGTCTACCTCATATTTTGAGCACAACGAAGCAGCTGTTCCAACCGCCTGCCCCATACAACCGCAGGTTGCCATAACCCTTGTAGATCCGAAAGCCACATGGGTAGCACTTATATTGCGACCAGCGAACATGAGATTAGGAATATTTCGTGAATATAAACTGCGGAAAGGGATATTGTACAATCCAGGCACGAAATTCCAAGCTGTAGCCGGTCCCTCATCGTAGATGCCCTTATTAGCATGTAAATCCATATACCATCCACCGACGGATACAGCATCTTCGAAATGCGGCTTTGCTGTGAGATCGTTCTGAGACAACATGTGATGCCCAATAAACCGCCTCGACTCCCGCTTTCCCGGGATCGGGCATACATAATCCAAAATGAGATTGTCTACATCATCAAATTCACCGCTATTTTTGAGATAATCCCAAATCCCGTATACCAATTTCCGCAGCTCCAACGCGATGTCTTCATTATTTTTGATAATATCCATATGTCCGCCGTATTCCAGCCACCACAATCCGCCAAGCCCGTTGATTTTTCTTGGAAAAGCCCGATGGTTTAAGCCTTTTCTGATACTATCGAAAAAGGCCAACTTCGTAATATCATACGCAAAGCCAGGTCTTTTGTATGGAACGGAATATCCTACGTCACGGGCTTGAAACAGGATCGTATCGCCCATGGTGTAATGGTCCGCCACTTCAGGAGCCAATTCTTCCTTGTATTCATGTTTCGCTTCTCTCCCCCATCGGAAGAGAGCACCTGCCTGATATCCGACAACTCCATCTCCAGAGCAATCGATATAGGTTCGGCTTTCAAAACGGAATTTCCTTTCGGAAGCCAATTGAAGGCCCTCCACCCATTTAATTCTGCCGTTCTCCATGCCCGTCTCATGCACGCATGTATTCAGAAATAGAGAAATGTTAGGCTCAGCATAGACCATATCCAACAAGACCGTATCCGAAAGCGAAAGCATCAGCTTCTTGTTGTATAACGGATTATAGTGGAAAATCTTCAACTTGAGTTCTTCCACCAACCCTCCTTCGCGTGCATAATAGGATGGACTGTTTCCGAGATATGCCGACCCGTTGATATGAACCCTGACCTCGCTGCTTGCATTTCCCCCAAGAACCGGTCGATCATTAATAAGTGACACTTGCAGCCCTTGGCGTGCGGCAGCAATAGCAGCGCATATCCCAGCAATACCTCCGCCGACGACGGTTACATCTGCTTTAATAAGCTCCATTTTGATAACCTCCATGATTAGATCCTTCTATCATGGTAATCCTTTTGCTCCCTTTTTTTTTACATGATTTCGCGAAAAAATCACACATTTTTTGCAACCTTAATTAGATTCATACCGTGTCATTTTTATCCGATATTGCTTAGGAGTATCACCCGTATATTCTTTAAATAATTTGCAAAAATAACCTTCATTCACAATTCCAACTTCTTCGCACAATTCCAATATAGAATAATCCTGAATATTTAACAGCTCGAGAGCTAATTGGATTTTTTTACGATTGATGTAGCTGATAACGCCTTCGTTCATTGTTTTTTTGAATAAGCTGCTAAAATACGATGGAGCTAAATTCACTTCCTCGGCAATCGCCTCGAGCGTTAATCGCTGTTTCAGGTTTTTCTCTATAAACCGCATAGCACTCATGATTTCTATACGATGTAAAAGTTGGCCGGCGTGTACATATTCGAAGGTAAAGTCGCCAATATAGGCAAGCTGCTCCCGAAAAGCTAAAAATTCTATGGGAAACTCTGCTACTTCCGTAGCCAACTTGTTTCCCGATTTAAACTTCACAATAATGTCTCTGTACAAGTCTCTTAACATAGGCGCCATGATGGACTTATGAATTTTATGGTCCGTAACAAATTGGTTCAGATCAGCAAATGCTTTCTCCAGCTCTTCCTTGGAAACCTTTCTTTTCACCCCAGCAAGAAAATCAGCCAATTTCTGCTGAAATTCTTCTTTTCTGTCATTATGGTAATGGAACCGATGCATGGGTGTTTTTACTACTTTCTCTGTATGATAATAGAAATCATCACTCACATTTTGTGCTTCCGTGTAAGCTTGTTTGATGGATTCCCAGCCTCGGTGTGGACCTCCAAAAGCGACGGATACCCTTTGATTCAAATATTGATGCAAATGGGAGACGATCTGCCCCCCCAATGTCTGGCAATCATATTCCGTTTCCAGATCACTACGATTATTTTCCCAGGATAGAAAGCCAATAAACCGATTATCGGATAGATCCGCAGCTACACCACTGCCACCATTCATCACCGTTTCTTCGATTATATTTGTAATCGCATACCTCAATATGTTCTGATCAGACGCTGAATAATCATTTCGGAAACTTTCATACATATTCATTTCGACAATAAAGCAGCGATAGTTGGCTTGAAAGAAATGGAACTGCATACGATTGGCAAAATCTGATGCCCGATGAGAAGGGATTTCGCCTCTGATAAGCTCGTTAAAAAATTGCTTGCGGACTCTATATTTATTTTCAAGCACGGATACGTTTAAAGATTGAAATTCCGCTTCTTTTTTCTTAACTTCATTTAAAATCCCGGCTGCCTTATCTAAAGCTCGATCCAAATCCGCATCTCTGAGCGGAACCTTAACAATGTACTCCAATACGTTGGCTTGAATAGCTCTCTGGGCGTATTCAAAGGATGAATAAGCGGTCAAAAGAATGAATTGGGTATGGGGAAGCTTTGGCTTTAGCTGCTCAATCATGGAAATTCCATCCATTCGCGGCATGACGATATCAGATATTACGATATCCGGCTTAAGCTTTACGATCTCCTCTATCCCCTTCAGCCCATTATTCGCTTTTCCCACTAAATGAAATCGCTTATCCCTAAGGGAGCGCTCGTGAAAAAACAATTCCAATCTCTGAATGATTAGATCTTCATCGTCAACAATGAAGCAGGTATAGTCTCTCATCATCATGCATCTCCTTTAAACAAGCCTGCTGGGAATAAGGCGCGAACCCGGGTTATTTCCTTAGGTATGCTTATGATTTGGAGCCCGAACTGTTCTCCGTAGTGAAGTCTAATTCGGTCATGAATATTATTTAACCCGATTCTTTTCCTTTTCAATTCCACATCCCCCGGTTCTGAAATTAAAATATGCTTTATTTTATCAGTTGGAATTCCCTCGCCCTGATCAACTACTTCTATGATGACGTTGCCACCCTCCCTGTACGCATGAATAGTAATAGGGCCTTCGATCCCCCCTCCGTTATAACCATGGAAGATACTATTCTCCACAAGGGGCTGCAACAGCATTCGAAAAACCGGAAAATCTATTAGCCCTGCTTCGATATTTTCGATTAATTGGAAGTTTCGGTTATAGCGGATGTTCTGGATCGCGATATAGTCTGATACATTTTGCAATTCCTGACGCAGTGATACCTTCTCCGAAGCGTCGGCTATCCCATATTCCAATATTGAAATGAGAGACTCGATCACCACATCTACTTTCTCTATTTGTCCGAGTCGTATGACATTGCTGATAGAACCAAGCGTGTTATACAGAAAATGAGGGTTTATTTGAGACTGCAGCACTTGAATTTCCAGCTTTCGTTCAAGTTCGTTATGAAGCTCTGCTCCCCGAATCAGTTCCACAATTTGCTGCAGCATACGATCGAATGCTCGGGAGAGATCTCCAAACTCATCATTTCGGTTAATCGATATTGTAGTTGTGAGGGAGCCTTGCTCCACCCGCTTCATTTTTGTTTTGAGTGCATAGAGCGGGTTCCTTATATATTTGGCAATAAAGAAGGAAACGAACAGACTTAAGAGAAAACCAGCAGCTAGAAGCTCGATATAATAGGTTTCCAATCTGGATAAAGCAGCTTTCAAGCGTGATTCATCGTTGATTGAGATGATGGTCCAGTTGAATTTTTCAGTCGGTTTTTTTAGAAGGGAAACTTGAATCCCCTCCTTGGTGTGCAATTGAAGGTTTGTTTCTGTAGTATCCAGAATTTCTTCTGCTGACGTTTCACCGATTGAAAAAGTATGATCTTGAACATTCAGGGGGCCTTTATTTTCCGAAAATCCGGCAATGATTTTTCCCGATGCGGTGATTAGAGCCAAATTCATTTGTTCTTTTTTATTAATCTTGAACAAGGTATCTTCAATGGCATTTAGATCTAGATCTACTGCAATGGCCATAGGAAACGGAGCACTGTTCAGATATCGGACCATCGTAACTGTCCAGCCGGAATATTTAGATTTGTAAGGATCACTGACAAATGTAATCCTTCTATTCTTGTCAGCTGCATCAAACAATGGTTCTCTTTCAGCTAAAGGTTCATCAAATATTCGGGTAGGTGTACTTCCGCCTAGAATAGATAAATCGTTTTTGATCAAATAAATATTACTGACGTAATTACTGTTGAGTTCATAGAGCTCTCTTAATTGCTTTTTAATCACGTCCGGATTGTCAATGTTGGCTTTCACCGATGACTCGACCGAGAACAGCATCGTCTGGAAGGAGGAAAAATTAACTGTGAAATACTGATCAATCTTATCAAGTATTTGGTTGGTGTAATAAATGTCAGAGGTTCTTATTTCCTTTTGGACATAACGATAAGACAATTGGCTTATCAAGATTATGCAGCTTAATACAAATGCAAACACGATAAAAAATAGTTTTAAAGGCAAGCTGATTCTTCTTCGCATCGATCATCTTCCTTTTAAATCTGTAATAAACAAATAATAGCATATGATAAGAAGAAACGCCTTCGGCGTCCTTTTTAAGGACGATAAGCGTTTCTTCGAAAAATAGAAGGATAAAGTATAAAGTAAAACTTATACTTTCTTATATTTCAATAAAGAGAGGGGCTAATTATAGCCGCTCTCTTCGTTTGATTTACTTGATTAAGCCTGCTTCTTTAAATTGCTTGATTACTGAATCTTTATACTTCTGCATGTCAAACTTAGTTTCCAATGTATTAAGGAAATTGTCCCAGTTCGAAAGAGGTTCTTTGCCAGTCATAAATTTGACCAAGCTTTCATTAATGTAGCGTTGGCGGTCAGCAGCCAATGAATCGTTCGGGTCTTCAGTCAATAAATTCCCGGGCAACGTAGCCGCCACGTATTTCTGATTGTTCTCAAAAGCTTCTGCCGTCTTCGGATTCTGGAAGCTGAAGTACTCAGCATCATCACCACGACGCGGCATTCTATAATGATCGACCCATAAGTACTTTTCTTTCATTTCCTTTGATAATTCGGAGGTTTTATTTTTGATCTTGCCGTCTACCAAATCCCAATGAATCCCTTTAATTCCGTATGCAAAATTCGGATATGCGTCTTTGTCGGTAAAGAGATAATTCAGCATGGACAAGATCCGAATGATTTTGTCCTTATCCGCTTTCTTGGATATGGCCCATGAATTGCCTTGGAACGATTTTCTCTCTACAATTTGATCACCATAAGGACCTGTCATTGGAGGAATGACGATCCATTCCGGCACCTCTCCACTGATTTCTTTCATTTTTTGCTGATAATCTGGTTCCAGCCTGCGGGCATCTCTTATCATAAAGCCAACTTTACCCTTAAATAACTTTTGGTCCAATAAATCGGGAGTATTCATCGTCACCCAGTCTGGATCTACAACTTTAGCTTCCATCATTTTATTGATATAAGCGAGTGCTTCTTTCATTTTTGGGTCGGTAAACAGGAACACTGGTTCATTGTCTTTCACATCAATGGCTGAGGGAGGATTGACTCCAAACATCCACATCAAACTATCGAAGCCATAGGTTTGCAGATTGCCTTCTTTATTCATACCGCCTATGAATCCGTACGTATCATTTTTACCATTGCCGTCCGGGTCTTTCTCTGTAAAGGCTTTCATAACTTCAAATAGCTCGTCAGGTGTTGTTGGCACTTCCATATTCAGCTTTTTCAGCCAATCATTACGGATAAAGAAGCTTCGACTAATACCGTTTACATTATCATAACCTGGAACTCCAATGGTTTTTCCCTGATAGGACATCGCCTCCCAGGAGTCGTTGCTAAAACGTTTCTGCAATTCAGGAAATTGATCCAGATACGGTGTCAAATCCGCAAGAACGCCTTGGTCATAATATTGCGCGAGATCAGCCCGGCTCTTCAAAAAGATCAAATCTGGAATATCTCCGCCAGCAATGAGCGTATTTAATTTAGTCGTTGCTTGCCCTGATTGAGGAATCATCATTTCCAAGTCGATATTTACTGCTTTCTCCAACATTTGGCGTTGGATATCTTCTTCACGGGGAGGAATCGGAGCAGCAGCATTGAAAGTTCCTTGGTTAAACATCGAAATTTTCAATTTGGTTTCAAAGGGACTAGACTGGCCTTGTGAATTACCCGAAGCTGTCGATGTAACCTCTTTTTGTTCCCCACAGCCTGACAATACTGTTCCCACACCGACCATTGCTGTCAGAATAGCAAATGTAATCGCTTTACGTTGCATAATGACCTCTCCTTTGCTTCTATATTATCACGGTTTCCCCGTAACAACTCAGGTTGGAATATCTTTTTAACCTTTAACCGATCCCAAGAGCACACCTTTGGTAAAATGCTTTTGCATAAATGGGTAAACGATCAAAATCGGAACTGTAGTTACGACAACTGCTGCCATTTGTATAGCGAACGTACTAACAGCTCCGGTATTGGCAAGCGAATCAGCACTTTGTGTTGCGACGTTAAGCAGGATGTTGCGCAAGATCACTTGAAGCGGCATTAAGTTGGAATCATTGATATAAACAATAGCATCGAAGTAACTGTTCCAATGCCCGACTGCGTAAAATAATGAAATTGTGGAAAGGACGGGCAAGGACAGAGGTAAAATGATCCGCCATAACGACTGAAGTTCACTTGCACCGTCTACCCTCGCTGATTCCTCGATTTCAGCAGGCAATTGCTCGAAAAAGCCTTTAATGATCACCAGATTAAATGCACTAATGAGATTTGGAATGATCAATACCCACGGACTGTTTAGCAATCCCAGAGAGCGGACTAGTAAATAAGTCGGAATTAATCCTCCTCCAAACATCATGGTAAAGACAATGAATAGTAAAAATGGGCTGCGACCCGGCAAATATTTTTTGGATAACGGATATGCTGCGATTACCGTAAAGAACACATTGAGAGCAGTGCCTACAATCGTTCGAAACAATGTGATTTTATACGCCTGCCCAATACCATGAGAAATGAATACTTCTTTATAGGCTAGAAAGGTAAAGGTTTCTGGTATAATAACAATTCCTCTTCTTAGCACTTCCGATTCTGGCGTTACTGAAACAGCAACCACATATAGAAAGGGTAGTAAGCAAAGTAGAGCTAGCAAAATAAGAATAAAATAAACGAATGCTTGCCAGACCTTTTCTCCGATTGTCAAATTGATCATTTTGATAACCACCTCACCAAATTTGCCCATCGAATTTTTTGGCGAGCTTATTCGCTGCCAACACTAAAACAAATCCGATGACCGCTTTAAATAATCCCACAGCAGTAGCCAAGCCAATCTTAAGTCGCTCGAGCCCTTCACGGTATACCCATGTGTCGATAATGTCGATCTTCTCCTGATTAAAGCTGTTGGCAAACATGAATATTTGGTCAAAACCAGCATCCAGAATATGGCTTAATTTAAGGATCAGCATCAGAATCATCACGCCTCGAATGCCGGGAAGTGTTACATGCCATAGCTGTCTCCACTTGGAAGCGCCATCAATTCTAGCCGCTTCATATAAGCTTGGATCGATTCCTGCTAATGCTGCAAGGTACAATATCGCTCCCCATCCAATATCCTTCCATATTTCAGATAAGATGATCAGCAGTCTGCCCCAGGCAGGTTCCGTTAGGAATGAGATGGGTTCAACTCCAGTTTCCTTCAAGATCATGTTAAAAAGACCATCCCCTGGGGCTAATAATGCCACCATCATTCCATAAACAATGACCCATGATAGAAAGTGGGGTAAATAAGTGATCGTTTGAACGATTTTCTTAAACCATTGGGTATAAACTTCATTGAGCAGCAAAGCAAGTATGATAGGAGCTGAGAAACCGAACAACAGCTTATACAGGGATATGATAATCGTATTTCTCATGATGTCCCAGAAATAAACGCCGTTCATAAAATCTGTAAAATTTCTAAATCCCACCCATGGGCTATCCCATAGTCCCAAAGCCAGATTATAGTTTTTAAAGGCAATAATGATTCCCGCCATAGGAATGTATTTGAATACGGCAAAGTAAACTAATGCCGGGAACAAGAGAGCGTACATCACTTTATACTTTTTTATCGTCCTTATCCATGAGTTCCGCTTTTTGGGGAGGGGAATGGCGTCCGCTGCCAATTTTGCTTGCATATCATCACCTCGTCTTTATTTGTATTTGTATAATAGCATCCCCCTATTGGATAAATTTCTGTAATTTCAAGAATTTCTTATAAGATATTAAGTAAGTACAGCCCTGGATAATTCCAATGCAATAGGCATGATTGTCTTGATTTAAAGCTGTACAATAACTCTGGCTCGAAAGTTTGAGTATAGACCAAATACAATCCTGAGGACCCAAACAAAAAAAGCCCTAGAAAAAATTGGGCTTAATTTAATGAGTCATGTTTTTTATATAATGCATCCACGTATTTTATTTTCCATTACTAAAAACTACATTCATGAGCAAAAAAAGGTATCCTCCATCATGGAAGGGTTACCTTTTACTTCTCCAATGTTCCATCTGCAACGATTGTTCCATGCTTAATAATTACCACATCATCAACCCTCGCTGCATGCTCTTCCATTAGATGAATGGGATAAATCAATAATGCTTATGACTGGGCTAAAATTCCTTTAACAAACAATGAGACACTATGCTTGTAGAACTCTTCCTCGGTGACGAATTGGGATTGATATTGCCGGTGAATCAGCTCGCTCATCTGAAATCCGTAGCACATCGCGAGAAAAGACATTGCGACAAGACGCTCATCCTGTCTGGCGATAACTTTTTTCTTCTGCAAGCGTTCAAAATATTCAACCAGCAAGGAGTGAAGCTTCGCCGGCGGATCGGCGAGCACTCTGTCTAATTCGGGAAGCATTCCTTTGTCGCGGATGCCAATCAAAATGATGTCCGCATTTTTATGGAAAAATAAACGGTACTGCTGACTTACATTCAGCAGATCGACTTCCGGATTATCGGTCGCTTCCTCTTTTAACAGCTTCTCAAATTGCGGAATATCCGAATGTCTTTCAATGATGGCTTCCAATATGCCTTGCTTGCTTCCAAATTGCCGAAAAATCGTAGATTCATTGACTTTAGCTTCCGTTGCAATGGCTTTGGTGCTTACTCCTCTATAGCCATTCTTTTTGATGAGCTGTGTCGCGGCTTCAATGATTCTGTCTGAAGTTTGCATTGTATTTCTCCTTTTGCATATGTTAATCCTATTCTACTACAAGTTTTGCATATGCAGCAGGGTCGGGGTTCATCATTTTGATAAACGTTTTTTAAGGCAAATCGCTTCTTTTTTCCCAGCGGCTTGGTTCCGTAATCTTGACATGATCAGGCACCAATTGCGTGAGCGTGCCTAATTTATCAAATGTAATCTGGATTCGGTCAGAGGGCAACAGCCATTCTTCGGTCTCGATTGCGCAGCAATCCGGTATCGTCCCCATTCCTATAATCGTGCCCGGGAGCGGCGTGAAAACTTTGAGAACCTCCTCCATCACTTTTGCAGGGTGTGCAGAATACTCGGATGTGCTCCCCTTCCAGTGCAGTCTCTCCCCGATGCATACATTCACATCCAGTACCAGCGGATTGTCGATTTCATCCGGCGTAACCAGAAATGGCCCTATGCCTTTGCTGCGATCAAAATCTTTGCAGCGCGTCGGTCCGGTCAGCCCCTGGAAATCCGGCCATTGCACATCGCGGACAGTACTGTCATTAAAAATAACATAACCTGCAATGCAGTTCTCCATCCCTGTAACAAAGGCCAGCTCCGGCTCAATATCCAGGTAGGAAGAATACGAAGGCCAATGAATCGTATCTCCATCGCCAATTAATGCATTATGGTTACATTTGTAATAACTGAAAGTTACTTTATTCGGATCTTGCTGGAATTTTTCAGTGATTTTTTGTTTAAGCTCTTCTCTTTCCGGCCCTGTATATTCTCTTTGCAGCAGATTTACGCCAGCATTTCTCAGATGTCTTGGCGTCAGCCCGAAATCGATAAGCGCAGCCGGATTTGGAACTGGCGGCAGCAGTTTTACCGCTACAATCGGGCAGATTTCATTTTCATTAAATTGATGCGACTGTTCGACAGCATATTGCATCAATTCCTTAGCGGCATCATAACTTGCCGGCAAATAATGAAGATAGCTGTCCATACTTTCAAGACTGTCAACGAATGTTCCCTGCTTTTTCATGATTGCGGCAAAAGACACGACAAATTTCTTGTTAATTACAAGCCCAAACAAAGGTTCCTGGGATATTTTGGTTTGAAAGGTTACTAGCTTCATGTTACAGCGCCTCCATACATGTAGTGTGATGTTGTTCTGTTACTATCATATCGTACAGCATAAATGCATGCAAGTACATGCTTGCATTTATGTTTTCCGTTCTCTATAATAAAGCCATAGTCAGTATCCCTTACCCCAAAAACATATACGAAAAAGGAGAATTTTCATGAAGTATGGACGTATTATCCAAAAACCTCGCGTTAAATTTATTGAAGTCGCAGATGGCGTTTTTGCCGGTATTTCGCCGTATCGCGGGATCAGTTGGGCCAATGCCGGGTTCATCAACAAGGGTGAAGGGCTGGTGTATGACACGTTCTTCGATTTGTTCCATGCGCGGGAAATGAGAGAGACTTTTATGGAAGTAAGCAACGGCGGCTCTCCCGCATATGTGGTGAACTCGCACTATAACAGCGACCATGCCTGGGGAAACAAAGTGTTTGAAGATGCTTGCATTATTATGCACAAGGAAGCCTCCAGAGAGCGTCTCACCGAAAATATCACCTGGATGGACAGCGTCATCAGAAGAGGAAAGGATTCTACGGAATCGACTCCGGGCGAGCGATTTTTTGCAGCGGAATTTGAAGGATTCGACCTGGAAGGCGTAGAATGGGTGCTCCCGAATATTGAGATAAAGGATGATATCAACATCCGTCTTGGCGATACGGAAGTTATGATTTACAACGTAGCTCCAGCCCACTCTGATAGTGACTTGCTGTTGTGGATGCCAAAAGAAAAAGTGCTGTTCGCTGGCGATGTCGTGTTTAACGGATGTACGGCATACAGTGAAGAGGGAACCCTCAATTGGGTTAAAGTGCTTGATCGCATTATTGATGAAATTAAACCCGAAATCGTTGTTCCAGGACATGGCGCCATATGTGGCCTGGAATTCGTGAAGGAGCAGAGAGAATACCTCCTAAACCTGATTAGCGAGTTCAACAAGCATTACAATGACGAAATTGATTCCTTGTCTCTGACCAAGCAAATGGATATTTCCCGCTTCCTTCATTGGATTCAGCCAGAACGCTTGTATGTTACAGTGGATATCCTATTGAAAAGCAAACGAGGGTTACCACCCTTTCCAATTTGGAACGAGGTGCCTGCTAAGCTGGAAGACATGAAAGCTTTTTTGGCTGGAAAATATGGCAATCAGATCAAGCCATGGGACCCTATGAGTGTTTGGCAAGAATAGCAATTTACAGCTAACCTATGAAAACAAAAAACGGCCCTGTCGTAAATGATGCGAACAGCGGCCGTTCTTTTGCATTGTTCCACGGAATTAAAATCGGTGCTTAGAAACGATTATGATAAAAATGAAGAAGGACTATGGTTTACTAGAGGGGAATCCCCCCAATTGGATGGGAGGAGATTCCCGTTGTTGTTGTATTTATTATTCCAAATAGCCTTCGGCAAGTTTCATTAGGGTTTCTTTGCTTACTTTATTTAGGTCACCTCGTAAAGTATAGGCGTATTTCAGCTTTTTGTCTGGGCTCTCGTATACCCATTTCAGCTCGTGCGTCTGCGAAGGAGCAAATTCTGTATGCAGCATTTCTACTCCCTTCACTTGAACCTTCTCCTGCTTAAATTCAACCTTCTCGTCAATATACATTGTAGGATCGCTCTTTCCACTCAGATTAGTGATATTAACCCCGATTTTATCTTCGCCATTTTGATACGTAGCAAAGAGAAGGAAAAACTGATCTGTCATTTCAACCTGCATCATGGCATATCCCTGATTGGATTCTTCCGCCTGCTTTCTCAGCTTTTCTGCCATTTTCTTTTTTTCTTCCGAAGAAGGAGGATTCACTTCCTGAGCATTTTTAAAGATTACGTCCGCCTTTTGGAATGTATAATTTCCATTGACTTTGTCTGCGATCTTAATGGATTTATCCGTAATCTTATCTCTCAATTGAGAAAGATCTTGGAAGATAGTCACCTTCGTTCCAAGAATTGTTTCATGATTCGGATTATTGGCAACCATATAGAACAGCCCAGCTTCCCCGTTCTTTAGCACCTTATCCTTAAGTTCATAAAATGCCTTGTAACGCTCTATCTCATCTTTCGATTCTGTTTTTCCGTAATCTTTCGTCGATTTAGTCTCATATACGACTTCGCCATCCTTATTCGTCAAAGAATGATATTGAACTGCCGCATAACCTGTGGAGGCCATTAACATCATCCCTACACACGCAGTCAAAACAACTTTATATTTCATAAAAAACCTCTCCTTTTCTTTTGGCTTAGCATGTAATATTCTCATTACTTTTCCTGTCAAGTTGGCGTCGGGAATGCGCGGGTCATCAAACAGTTTTTTCAAATCCCGATCCCTGTCCATATTCATACACTCCCACTCCCTTCACTTGAGCGTAATACTTTCGAAATTTTGCAGATGTACGTTCGTACCTTTTACGAAGGCTGGCGCTGTTTTTACCGAGAATCAATCCAATCTCCTGATAGCTTTTATCCTCGACACAACGTAAGATTAACAAATTACGCTCTTCCGCCGATAATTTTGCCATGGCCTGATGTACGGATTCATCAAAATAGTTGGCTTCAATATGCAAATCGACTTCATTATTTTCTTTCTCATCTTGGTAAAAGAAAGGCAAATATTTCACCAACTTTCGCTTACGAAGGATGTCGATACATTGATGGTAGGCAATCTTGTATACCCAGGCGCCAAAATCCATCTGATATTGGGTATATTTTTTCAAGGTGCGGAAGGTCTTCAAAAATACCTCCTGTGCGTTTTCCTCGGCTTCGGCATAATTGCCCAGCATGTGATAACAGTAGAGAAAAATCGGCTTTTGATAAATCTCCATGATTTTCTCGAATTGTTCTGTGTTCCCATCCAACACATCTGCAATGATCTGATTTAACTCCGTATCATTCAAGCTGTCTCCCCCCCTTTCACTCTATACAACGAAGAGCTCAACCTAAAATGTGACAGCAATAAAAATCATTACAATCTAAATCGAGCTTCGCAAGGAGCTTGTACGATCCTTTTCCGTAAATCACCTATCAATTTAGTGCAGTCCGCTTGATTTAATAGTTACGTTTCCCTTGTACAGCCTATCTTTTTTTAACGCTCAATCTGTCTATTTCACTTCTATATATTTTTACATATATTAACATTGTGTTTAAATCTATTGAATGGAGTGATATAAATGAGTCTTTATGTACAAAATAATACCTCTAACTATATTTGGCTTGCTATTGCTCACTATGATCCGACTTGTAGCCCTACCACTTATGTTAAAAAGGGTTGGTACCGATTAGTCCCAGGCAGAAGTTCACTTATAGTAACTGGATCATCCGCAAATCAAAGTTACTATTATTACGCGTATGACAATTCCGGAAATACGTGGAGCGGTAATTTCTACACGTATATTCCTAATGCGGTCTTCAACATGTGTTGGATAGAAAGATGCCAGGGCACAGGCTGTAACAGGGTAGGCTTCCGTGAACTCAAAGTTGGGAATTCTCAGAATTATACTTTAACTTTTACGAATAGAACCAATAATTCATCAAAATTAAGAAATGCTATATTGTCAAAAAAAGGATCTCTGAAATTCAAATTGGATAGATCGAGCATAAGAAAGTTACCCGGTAAGGTGGGTAAAATCGGTAGGGTTATTAGACCTTTGCGAGGCTTATAGAATAGGTTACTTTGAAAACAAGGCGAGGGTATAGTTTTTAGAATTTATCAGAAGCAACCTGTAGAACTGTTTCCTGCGGGTTACTTCTGATTTTTTTAAGTAAGATAGTTTCAGGAGATGAAGTTTAGGGAAGTCGAGGTCACTAAATCATCAGTCCTCAACTTCTCCGATCATTTGCTGTTCGATTTGTTTAATCTCATAAAAATAGCCTTTTTGCCCCATCAACTCCGAATAGGACCCCGTTTCGACTACCCTGCCTTGGTCCATGACCACAATCTGGTCCATCGCTTCCAATCCGGTTAGCCGATGACAAATCAGGAGAAGCGTATCATTAGCCGCCTGTGCGTAGAGATGCTTCAAAACATGATGCTCTGTCACATAATCCAGCGATGAAGTGGGTTCGTCCAGAAGCCATACCCGTCCTTTGCGGAGCATCGCTCGCGCCAGAGCCAACCTCTGCTTCTCGCCGTCTGACAGATTCTCCCCTTTTTCATACACCATATCGGTCAACGATGTATCGGGCAGCTGCATTTTTGCTAGCACATCCAACAATTGTTCGTCTGCATGTTCTTCTCCATTCAGCAGCAGGTTGTCCCGGATCGTTCCCCGGAAGAAATGACTTTGCTGAAACACTACAGTAGCCGCTTGCCAAATGCTCGTTTCATCCAGTTCCTTCACCGAAATGCCGTTTAACCGTATATCACCGGCCGTTGGTGTTCGCAGCTTGAGCAGCAATTCGATAATCGTTGATTTTCCTGATCCACTCGGCCCGACAATCGCCGTTTTGGAACCAGGTAAAATGTGCAGGGATACATCCCTGAGCGCCGGTCTCCACTCCCCTTCATATTGAAACGTAACATCGGATAGCTCCATCGTAACGGCATGATCAACAGACAATGTGCCACTTGGCTGCGAAGACTGCTCATCAAAGGTCTGAACTGTTTCCGTCAGTCGTTTGGCTGCGTGTTCGCTATCCTCTTTATACGCGGGTAATGTGGCCATAGCCGCCGCTTCTTCAAATACGGTTTGTGATGCCATAACCAGCATGGCAAGAAATACGCCTGCAAGCGCTCCTTCCATAATTAAATAGGCGCCAAGCGTAAGCACTCCCCAGGAAACGAAAAACGTAACAAAAGTGTGCATCGATTGCCCGCGCAGCAGTTGCCCGGCTGCTCGTTGCTGCTCAGCTGCCAATACAGTGGAAGCATGCTGGAGATGTTCCTCCCGCTGTGCCAATTGACCATATACTTTTAAATCCCGGAAACCGTACAACACTTCGGTAACTTCCGTGGACAGCTGCGCCCTCTGCTCACGAACGCGTCCATGTATTCTCCGCTGCCCGAGTAACACAATTCCCGGTACAACGAATGCCGTTACCAGCATACCTATTACAAACAAAACGGCAATCCAGATCGAAAAGGTAGAAGTAAACAGCATCGTAGCCAAAAACACCATGACGACCATGATCGGAGGATAAGCGACTCGCAAAAAATAATTTTGCAAACTTTCCACATCCCCAACGATCCGCGCAAGCAGATCCCCGCTTCGATTTTTGTTCAATATACCAGGCGTTAAAGGAATAAGCTTGGCAAAAAAGGATGTACGTAAACGGCTAAGCATGGAGAATGTCGCCCGGTGAGAATACAAGCGTTCTCCATAACGACTCGCCGCCCGAAGCAGACCCAGCAGTTTGACCATGGAGGTGAGTACAATTAAAGTATAAAGCGGTGGCGCAAATACCGTTTGCGAAATCAGATATCCGCTCGCAGAAAAGAGTGCCACACCGGCTATGCCGGCGATAAATCCACCCAAAATCGAAAGAATGATATCCTTGCGCTCCTGAATCATCGCCTTTGACAGAACAGTCAGTTCATTCATGAGGATACCCCCCCTTTCCGCTCTACATCAATCATCTCGGCATACTGAGGCAGGCGCTCCAGAAGCTCGTCATGTCGTCCCGAGTCCACCAACACTCCATTGTCCATAAACAAAATCTTGTCGGCTTGTTGAATCGTATATAATCGGTGAGCTACCGTAATCATTGTAGCCGTTTTTGCCAGTTTGGCTATGGAGCGTTGCAGTACCCGCTCGGTGTGCAAATCAAGTCCAACTGTGGGTTCATCAAACAAAATGATAGCAGGACGCTTCAAAAAAGCGCGTGCTAAGGCAAGCCGTTGCTTTTCCCCACCAGACAGTCCCCGGCCTCCTTCACCAACAAAGGTATCAAATCCATGCTCTAATTGGGCTGTAAGCGCAGCGAGTCCTGCTTCTTCCCCCGCCCGCTCAATTTCTGCTCTGGAGATGCTCCCACGAGCACCAATCGCAATATTTTCAGAAAATGTGCCTGCAAAAATATACGGATGCTGTGTAATGTAGCTAACATGTTCGAACCATTCGGTTTCATCGTATTGCGAGAGTGGACTTCCATTCACCAGAAGCGTTCCCGATTCTGGTTTCAGCAGACCGGCAATGAGATGTAGCAAAGTCGTTTTGCCGGAACCGCTTTTGCCAACAATGGCAATGTGTTCTCCTGGACTAAGCTGGATCCGCCCCGTCTTAAGCTCGAAAGAATCTGGAGCATACTGAAACCGGAGTTGGTCAATTACGATGGACGGCGGTATTAAAAGGTCTCCAGAATGGGCGAGTTCCAATTTGCTTATTCTGTCGGTCCTATCACCGACCTTATCCATGCTGTCGATCTCGTCGATTCCATCGGTTGTTAATGCTCCTTCAATGCCAATAGCGTCCCTGCTCCCCCCTGCCGTTTCCTCAAGCATCTGTTCTACCTTACGAACCGCACCCATACTTGTCCGGCCGCTGTGAAAGGCCGTTCCCGTATTCTTTAACAGGTTGTAAAACTCGGGAACGAGCAGCAAAACGAGAAAGGCGGTGTGGAACGTCATAGATTTGAAAACGAGCAACTGGATGGCCAGTTCAAGAGCGACAATGCCAATGCTTAGCATCACGATCGATTCCAGCATGAAGGTATTCGTAAACGCAATCTTCAAAATGCCCATTGTGGCATCACGATAACCCAAGCTACTACGCTCAATCTCCTGTTGCTGACGGTGAGCCCGTCCAAATATTTTCAATGTCACCAGTCCTTGAAGAGAGTCTAGAAACGTCCCTGAAAACTCAGCCAGTTGCGCGTATTTTTCTTCGGACTTGTTCTTCGTTTTCAGCCCTACCAAAATCATGAACAGCGGGATGAACGGAGCAGTAAACAATAGAATGAAACCTGTGTTGGCATGTTGGATAAATGTAACGACCAAAATCAGAACCGGGATGATAGCAGCTTCCATCATACGCGGCATGTATTGACTGAAATAACTATCGGCCTCATCCACAGCATCCAGAGCAATACTGACCTTTCCTCCCGTCTGTCCACGAAGGGTTGAAGGCATGGAGGCATGAGTCAAGTTTTGCAGCACGGCAGCGCGCATATTTGTCTTAGCAGTGGCAGCCATATGTAAGCCAACTATACCGTTTCCATAAGACAACAGTGTGCGTACAGCCATAACAGTTAGAAGTATGCCGAGCAACAGGATAACCGATGAAAATGAAGCTTTCTCGACAAAAATCCGTTGGACTGCTTCAGCAAGCAGTCCAGCCTGACTCACAATAGCTATACCGAGCGCGAGCGAAATGATTGCGAGGAGAGCCCTGTTTTTCCTTTGTGAAGACATTTGTTGAGAAATCAGACTGGATTTCCTCTTCACAGATCACACCTCCCTTATCTATAGGCTTGTAGGGAAACCTCAAACATGCCGTAATGGATTAAACAGCTTTATTTTTTCCCTTTTACATAATCCGCATCAAACAGGAAGAGTTTGAAGACCAGAATAAGGGATGGGATCAACAGGCATAGACCGCCGATAAACACAATTACTAACGCTAAACCCATTGCCGGTGAAGTTGCACTGCTCTGAATCGTGATATACGGATCAAGAATATAAGGGTATTGCCCAATCCCATAAGCGAAAAAGGCACAGAAAAACTGCAACATGACGCATATAAAAGCTAATCCGTAACGGCGTCCGTTATATAACAGCCACATCGCGATCATAAAGAAAGCAACGGAAAGTGCCAGCAACCACCATAAATCCATCATATTTTGAAAATGGCGCTCATTGTGTTGACCCAAATAGATAAATGCTGTCAGTGCGAGGATTATCGTCGGTGTGCTCCAAAACAGGGCGTAGTTGCGCATCAGCTTCAACGCGGAATGATCCTCCGCCCGAGAAGCGTAAAATGTCAGAAATGAGCCGCTAATGAACAAAACGGACACGATTGCCAGTCCAACGATACTCCACGATAACGGATTGGTAAACAGCGCCCAGTAATCCAGAGAAACCGTCTCCCCCTGCTTCACGATAAAGCCGCCTTCAGACAAAGTTAGCGCCACTGACAACGATGCTGGAATAAGCAAACCTGTAGCTCCGTACAAAAAAAGATATACTATGTTTTTCTTGGAACCGTAATTTTCAAAAGCATAGAATGAACCGCGAATCGCAAGAAGAATCACTGCAATGCTTCCCGGAACAAGTAACGCGGAGCCATAATAATAGGCTGTGTCCGGAAAAAATCCGACGATGCCAATATAGAAAAAGATAAAAAATACATTTGTAATCTCCCATACGGGTGATAAATATCGGGAAATCAGACGATTAATGAGATGATCCTGCTTCGTTAAACGTGCATAAAAGGCGAAGAAGCCCGCTCCGAAATCAATGGAAGCTATAATTAAATAGCCGTACAAAAACAGCCAGAGCACCGAGATGCCAATCAATTCGTAACTCATCATTCAGTGCCCCCCTTTTCCGCAGATTGATTGGGATGATCCTTCATCCATTTCTCCATCTCAGCTTCTGCCGGATTATTGTTGAACAAGCGTCTTAGCACGATTACACACATACTGCCGAGTACGATGTACAAGAGCAATAAGGCGAAGAATATAATTCTTACATTCGGTGAAGACGTGGCCGCCTCCTCAACACGCATATATCCACGGATAATCCACGGCTGTCGGCCAACCTCTGCATAAAACCATCCCAGCTCAACAGCCAGAAAAGCGAGAGGGGCGCTCAGTGCGATGATGCGAAGCATCCATTTGTTAAGCTCATTACGCTTTTTCCAGAACACAAACAGAAAATATAGAAACGAAATCGCGAGCAGAGTAAATCCAATTCCGACCATTAAATCAAACAGATAATGAACGAGAAGCGGTGGCCATTCTTCCTTGGGGAATTCCTCGAGCCCCGTCACCTCTGCATTAAAGTCTCCAAAGGCCAGGAAGCTGAGCAGCTTCGGCAGATGAAGAGCCCCTAGAACTTCATGCTCTGCATTCAGCCATCCCAATAGCACCAAATCCACACTGCTGCTCGTCTCAAAATGCCACTCTGCCGCTGCAAGCTTCTCTGGCTGATGCTCGGCCAAAAACTTGGCGGACACATCACCGGCTAACGTGTTCAGCAAACCGAATAGTAAAACGACTGCCATCATTAGATTTAAAGATTTTTTGTGGTATGCGGACACACCTTTTCTCAGCATCGCGAAGGCTGCAATCCCGGCTAACAAGGCAGCTCCAGTCAAATAGGCCGAGCTTAATACATGGAACACTTTGGAGAACGTCGCCGTATTCAGCATCGCTTGCACCGGGTTAATCGCTGTGAATTGGCCTGCTTCCATGACAAAGCCCTCAGGCTGGTTCATGAATCCGTTCACCGTCGTAATAAAAACGGCAGACATGCCTGCCCCGGCGACAATCGGTATCGTCAGCAGCCAATGGATATACGGATTTTTGAAGCGATCCCACGTATACAAATAAATGCCCAAGAAGATAGCTTCAAAAAAGAACGCGAACACCTCCATGAATAACGGAAGTGCAATGACATTCCCAGCCAGTTTCATAAAATTCGGCCATACCAGGGCCAGCTGTAGTGAAATCGCTGTACCGGTCACGACACCAACCGCCACAGAAATGACAAATCCTCGAGACCACCGCTTTGCCATAAGTGTATAATGGGGGTCCTTCTTCCGAATCCCGATAAACTCTGCTATAGCGATCATTAGCGGTATACCGACGCCAATCGTCGCAAAAATAACGTGGAACCCGAGAGTCAAGCCTGTCACCAGCCTGCTCCATAGCACCGTATCAATTGCCATTCTTTAATGCTCCCTTCAAAACACTGTTCATTTTTCTATGATTAGGCCTGCTAACTGTTGGCTGCATTCAATATCAGGTTTAGCAAGGTTCAGCGACATCGTTGCCTGTTCGTTTTAGTATGACGTTCATCGTTCTTTGCTATGTAAAAAGAGAAAAAATTCACAAAGCAAGAGTTGGCGAGCCTGATTTACCTGATACTGAGCAGTCAAAATTATAATGTGACCTAATGATTAAAATCATCTTATCTTAAATTGCAAGTAATTCAATCACAGATATCTCTTAATCCCTAAACGTTCAAGAAAGGGTCAAATCTTTCTGACAACTCAGTGAATAACACAAAAAGTACCCGAAGGAGCTATTGATTGATTAGTGCATATGTGATGTCACAAGTTCCCTCCTACTTCGATGCTGGCAAAAAAACGATATTTTCTCATTTTGAGCCGTAATATATCCCCTTTTTTGCAACAAAAAAACACTGACTCAAATCATCAGTGTTTTTTGAATTAAAGCTAATTTCATCTTTGTCATGACAAATCTTGAACTGCTACTATCATTTAGTACGACCGTAGAAAAAAGAATACACATCTGATTTCCCAAGCTTAGTCGTCTCCGTTCCGTCCACTAGCTTTACCGCTTTCAACAACGATACAATTTGCGTATGCATTAGCTTTGCATCAAATTTGTCCATCTCTCTGTTGTCACTTTCCACGAGCAGATAGTCGGGCATTGGAATGAAACCAATCACCGGTATCCCTGCTTCAAATAAGGGCTGACTCTCTCCAAACTCAAACTTGTTATGTCCACGCAATAATACAGTACGTGTGCTATCTGTCTTTTCAATAGCCTTCAGCCAAATGGCTGCCATCATTTCATTGCCCGCATAGGTATATTCTGTACTTATTTGTCCAGTTGGACCATAATGACCCGTATCATCGTCCTTCCACTCCATGCTGCCTAAATGCTCAACCGTAATTCCAGCTACAGCTTTTAAATGGCCATTCTTGCCATCCCACAGCTCTCGATGCCCCTCCATCCAGGTGGAAGTTGCCTGAGAGGACCCTTTGAACTCCGGTAATCTAAAATGCCCTGTCACAAAAGCAAATATCATCGTACGTTCCGGCTGCTCCTGCTGTAAGTAACGAATCATAGACAGCATGCCCACAGCGCCATTCTCCTCCACCACATTTATCCCATCCGTATGAGTATTTACGATAATTGCTTCGTCTTTATTCTTACCGTCAATTTTCACATAAAAGGATTCTGTTGGGGCATCTTTTTGTATTTCCGCTTCTAAAATAACCGTACCTTCTTTATGCTCCTGAGCTGCGCTGATCACCTTTTTCCCTTCCGTTTCATTAACCCAAATCGCAGGGATTCCAGCATAATCGGTGGTAAAAGGCACATATTGCTCTTCAACCTTATCGTCAGATACCCCTTTCCAGACTAAAACAACAGCTTTTACGCCCATTTCCTTCGCTTGCTCCAATTTAGCTTCTTTTAATGCTGTAGTGAGGACCAGATCGCCTTCATTTGGGGCAATTTGGTTGTCCATTGGTGATGAATCCCGCATATTCATAACGATCCCACTTGGAAAATTTCTGAAATTCTCAATTTCAATGACAGCAATTTTTCCGCTAGCCTGGCCATATTCACCACGCTTCGTATACACCAGCTCCCCAGTTACACCTTTTTCGTCAGTTTCCCCGGAATAGGGAAAAGCTGAAGAGACATGAATTTCCTGCTGATCAATCATTAAAGTACTGTTCTTTTCTTCCCATCGGTCAAAAGTATAGCGATCACGATAAACTTGCAGCCCCATATCCGATACCTGCTGCTCCAGCCAAGCAATAAACTGATTGTGACCCTCAGAGCCGGTTGTACGGCTTCCAAAAGAATTCATTACTTCAATATCTTTGAGCATCACTGCTGCAGAATCCAAATTGCGTTCATCGATCGTCACTGTCGTATCAGCAGCTAATGCTACAGGTGTTGTAATAGGTTTTGCATAGACTCCAATACCCCAAAGTGCAGTAACGATAAGTGCAGCAATGCTGAATAACACTTTACGAACCACTAGAAACGGAGTAACTCTTCTGCTTACCTTTTGCCCCAAGAGTCCTCTCCATATGCCCGCTATGATCAGCAAGAGGATAGAAAGCGCAAGCAGCCAAAAATTTCTTGTTAGTAAGAATAACCCTTCTGCCACCATCGCACTAATAAATACTACATGTAACTTCTCACGCTTCTTTAATAGTAAAAAAGAGATGTCTAATTCTGCTAATAAAAAGATGATGGTCACGATTGAGATTACCGTTTCTTCGCCAATGAATACCGTAGCACTTAGTGCTAGGATCAAAAGCAGCACTGCTGACAATCGTCTATATAAGATTTCTAACATGACGCCCTCCCATTTTAACTAACGATTATTTTGACATTACATTTGTAATGCCTTATGGTTTTAGCATATTGAAAAGACTCATGAAAAACAATGAAACGAACATCAGAATGTACAAACGGAGGGGAAATGTCATCTCAAATCATGAATTATACAGTCCAAATACCTCTCAGCATCGTTCCAATAAAGAAACCAACCGTTTGACAAGAGAAGCCATCTGTACGGCATTAGTCTTCTTGATCCAGGAACAGCCTTTTGACAAAATCACCATCACCGATATTGTGAAGCGCGCAGGGGTTTCTCGAACAGCCTATTACAACAACTATTCCTCCAAGCAAGAGATCCTGGTGGATTTGGTCGATTCGCTTATTTTTGAAATTAATCAAAAACTCTTACCTTACACCAATGAATTAACAGGCAAAGCTAAAGAACCTCAAAAATTTATCAAAGTGCTTTTTGAAGTTATTTTTCAGCAGCGGAACATCTACAAAGCACTTCAGAGTGCAAAGTTTGATCATGTAATTCTGGATTGCTTGAATGAAATGATGCTTTCTACTGCTCATGACAAAAGCGACGAGAATGTGTACCGAATATACTTTAAAGCGGGGGCCCTCTATAATGTTCTCCTTAAATGGATACAATCAGACTTTGCAAAATCCATAGACGAAATGACCAAAATTTGTCTTGAGGTATACCATACTCCAATGTCCCAGGAATAAGGTTTAAAAATCGTGTTTATAAATGAAAAAACAAAGAAACCACGGAACCAAGTTCGGCTCCGCAGTTTAATTATCAACCCTACTATTGAATTTGAATTTGTTTCATGTACTCTTTGAATGCCTCGGCGATTTCTTTGTATTTTGTATGATGCAGATAATGTGAACCTTCCATTGGGATCATTTTGCCCTGTGCGGATTGTTTGACTTGCTCCTCATGCAGCGGAATCCACTGTTTATTGTGCTCGTTATTTGATTGAACGAAGAGAAGCAGCGGCAAGTCATTTGGCATTGTGATTTTTTCTCCATTTTTGAAATTGGAACCGAGGTGGCCCAGTTCATTCATCAACGTTGGATTGGTCGCGACTTGATTCGAAATCAAACGCATCTGTTCTTTGGTATGCTCATCGAACGCAAGCGATTCATAGGGATCTCCGCTCACTTTTTGGACCAATCTCATTAGACCTGATTTTTGAAGAAATTTCATGGCGTTCAAAGGTAATTTGACATCCATTCCGGGTTGATTGGGAACGCTGCTATCGATGCCGACAAAAGCAAGAACTTCATCCGGATATGTGTTCACATAGGTCGCTCCGTAAAGTCCCGCGATGGAATGTCCCATTAGAATGTAACGGTCTAAACCCAGTTGCTGCAATGCTTCGTGAACCTCACTTACTATATTCTCAGTCGTTCTCTCCTTCTCGGTTTCATCGCTCAAACCATAACCGAAAGGCTCGACCACCACGACTTTATAATTAGGGGTAATTTCATCGATCAGCAATTTGAAATCAAGTGCAGGCGTCGGGGTTCCTTGTCCCGGTAGGAGTACAACAGTTTGTTCTCCACTGCCTTGAATAAGCACATTCATCTTTTTCCCATCCACATTGACATACTGGCCATACGATTCGATTTTCTTTTTCTCTACCCCGTCGCTGATTGCATCAACGATAAAAACGATGCCCATGAACAGCACGAGCGCCCCTACAATACCTCCGATTATTTTTAACCATAGGTTCCGTTTCTTGTGGCTCTTAGTCCCTGTTGTTTTTATTTCTACCTTATTTGCCACGTTCATCTCTTCCCTTCCTTGTCCCTGTATCTGAAGTGCCGCCTTGACGACATATTCAAAGTGTAATCAATCAAGATGTACTCTTCGTGACGACAATATGAACGGAATATGAACAAGACAAAAAAAAGAAGTTTTAGATTAACATCAAATCGGAAATGAAATAATGTTCTTGTCCTTTACTCAAAAAGCAGCGTTTCTCATTAGAGATCGCTACTTTTTATTGTATACTTCATTTAATATGTGTAGGTTCTCACTATTCTATTATTTCTCAGCACAAATCATGAATATCGGTGTTGACGGTTTAAGACTTGCTGTTTCTCATCCAGAATTTTTGCGTTCAAATTCTCTTCAGCAAAAATATTAGCGAAGCCTTCTTTTTTGAGAGTCCGTATATCCCACTCGGGACGCCATTCTCTGGTCAGCGGCAATACAAGACTCAGACGGTCTGTCTCCTCTATGTCCTTATGATGCGGGAGTTCACCAAAGCCCTTATCTACATAGTTTTGCTGATCCTCTACTCGCTTTTGCTGCATCTCTTCATCCCAGAGATGGCGATTCCAGTTGGCATCAAAAACCAGCAGCCGTCCCCCAGGCTTAAGTACTCTTCTCCACTCTTTGTAGGCTGACTGCGGATCGGTAAGGCTCCAGGTGACATTGCGGCACACGATCAGATCGAAGCTCTCCGCAGCAAAGTCAAGCTTGTGCGAATCCATCTTGCGGAAAGTAACGGTTACACCTTCCCGAATGGAGTGGGCAAGTGCTTCTTCCAGCATATTGTCGGTGCAATCGATCGCAGTAACCAGATGCCCGGCACTCGAAAGAATCACAGAGAAGAAGCCAGGAAACCCATTTATCATTCACTCCTTCTTGGCAAGTATCATGAACCGGTTTACATTCTGGTAACCGTATTTCAAATAATCTAGCGGCATCGCACGGGCAGGGATAAAGTTCCGGTGAACATCTATGGTTCGGAACCCGGCCTGTTTCAGCGCTGTCTCGTCAGCTTCAGGCCGTAATACATTAACATATGGCAACTCGCTTAGCAGGCTTTTATCTTGACTGCTTCGCTGGCGGATTCTTTGTTCTGTGAGTAGAATCAGTGTCCAGGACAAGGCATACCAAAGTCTATGGAATACAGTCTTGCTCTCTTTATACAAATAGTTACCGTCAAAAATAATCAGGGTCCCGCCCGGTTTTAGAATCCGATACCATTCAGCATAAGCCCTCTGTGGATCAGGAAGCGTCCATACTACATCCCTGCAGACCACTGCCTCAAAGCTATTCTCTAGCTCCATATGCAAATCGGCAGCATCAGCGACATAAGCTGGAACTTTATATCCATAACTCTCAAAATTTCGTGAAGCTCTATCGATCATTCCCTGAGAGGTATCCACCGCTGTAGGCAGATGACCCATCTGTGATAAGAGTATGGAGAAAAAGCCAGGCCCTGTTCCCACATCCAGCACCTTTTGCTGGGGAGTTGTTCCCAACCCTTTAATAAGCAGTTGTTTCCAGAGGTTTATGGTTTTTTTGCTGCGGAATTGAGTCTGTATGACTTTGTCATAACTCTCCGAGCTTGATGTCCAGTATTTCGAAATCTCTTTTAACATCATTTTTCTCCTATGTCGAGTAGATTCCAGAAGACCGGCATAAAGGTGGAGTACCCCGGTTTAAATCCAGTCACTCTATTATTTACTGCTAAGATATCGTCAGGGAAATAAATAGCTGCAAACATAGCCTCCTGATACAATTTGGAGAAAATGGAGTCATATGCGGTCTGACGTTCCTGAATATCGGTTGTTCCTACTGCTGTGTCAATCAGTGATTCTAGTCCAGGATCAGACCATACGACAGCAGATGCGTCAGCTGTTTTATGAAATAGGGACAGCAAGAATGCATACGGATTATAAGCATCATCATAAGTCCGGTACATGATTAGATCATAAGCTTTGCTTGTCCATAAGGCATCATAATAAGCATTCGGCTCAAGAACCTGAAGATTCACTCTAATGCCAATCTCCTTTAACTCAGACTGAACCAGTTCACTAATCGACTTCCATTCGGGATATTCAGCCTGCTGCAGCACGAAATTAAGCTCAAGCGGCGCTCCGTCCTTCTGTACAATTCCATCTCCGTCCGAATCCGTGTAACCGGCAGCTGCTAGCAGTTGCTTCGCTTCCAGCAAATCAAAGCCGTACCAAGTATTATTGGACTCCGTCACATAAGGAACTGTCAGCGGGAACAGGCCTTGAGCTTCACTGCCGATACCGTCCATAAGATCTTCGACAATGCTTTTTTTATTAATTGCCAAATTGATAGCTTTGCGCACATTCAGATCTTGAAGTGCGGGCGTTTTGTAGTTAAAGATCATGAAATGAGAGTTTGTTCCTTGTGCTTTTTGCAAAGTTAGTGAAGAATCCGCTTCAATCACTGGCACGCTTTCGACTGGAATCTTTCCCATTTGTCCCCCGGCAATGTCAATGTCTCCAGCTTGCAGCGCTAGTACTCTGGACTGTGGATCTGGGATTACCTTCAAAATAATTTTCGACAGCTTCGGCATTTCTCCCCAATAATTCGGATTTCTGACGAGTATGGCTTCCTGATCTGTTTTGTAGCTCTCTGCCATCCATACGCCAGTTCCAATCGCTTTGATGAATTTACCCGTAATATCTCCTGCGGGTTCCACAGCGGAAGGGCTGATAATTCGGACCGGTCTTGCAAAGGATAACTCGGTTAAGAAGGGATAATACGCTTTGTTGAATGTCATTGTGATCGTATGTTCGTCCACAACAACAAGGGATTGCATCGCAGTTGCTACATTTAACGAATTGGCTGGATCCTTAATCCAGCGTTCGAAGGAGAATTTAACTGCGTCGGCATTAAACTCCGTACCGTCAGAGAATTTGACGTCATGGCGAAGATGGAACGTATATACTTTCCCATCTTCTGAAATATCCCAAGACTCCGCAAGCGACGGCAGTATTTCGCCTTTTTCACCATACTCCACTAACCCCTCATATATCATCGCGTGCACATTCATCGAACCATCATAGGCACCGGCATCCAATCGGTCTATACCGGCATCAGACGATATAGCAACAGTGACTGTCTTGTCCTGAGCTTCAGATCCTTGTGCAGCTTCATTATTGGCGGTATTATTGGCTCTAGCCGTAGAATTGCTGTTATTACTGTTGCTGCAACCTGATATCAACACAACTATTACAAGAAGCATAAAGAATAACGATTTTGATAATAGGTTTTTTGTCTTAGGGTTCGTTCTCATTCTTGGTACATCCTTTCTCTACTTAACATCATAGGAATGGCTGGGTTGCCACTCCTCTCCCAGTCTCTTCTTTCTTAAGCGGGGGTCCTGCACAGGTACCGAGGAGAGCAATGTTCTTGTATAAGGGTGGTCTGCTTGCTGCAATATGGTTGCACCCGATTGCTTCTCTACAATTTCCCCTTGACACATCACAGCCACACTGTCGCAAAAACGATTTACAACTGACAAGTCATGTGTAATGAATACATAGGATAATCCCAGCTCATGCTTCAACTCCTGCAGCAGATCCATCATTTGCTTTCGCAGGGTGACATCGAGACTTGAGAAAGGTTCATCGCAGATAATCAGCTCCGGCCGCAAGGCGATTGCGCGCGCAATTCCGACCCTTTGCTGCTGTCCGCCGCTGAGTTCATGCGGATAGCGGTGAATATGCTGCCGTTCAAGTCCCACAAGCTCAAGTGTGTCTGCTACCGTGGCCCTGCGGGCTCCAGCCTTCCTCTCTCCATAGTTTCGAAGAGGCTCCCCGATAATCTGCTCTACCGTAAACAACGGATTAAATGAAGCCAGACTGTTCTGAAACACCATCTGCATCTTCCTGCGGATCATGCGCATTTCGCTAAAGGTCCAATCCGTATAATCCTCGTTCCGGTACATAACTCTTCCGGAGGAGGGTTTCTCCAGTCCCAGCAGAAGTCTGGCCAAAGTGCTCTTACCACAGCCACTTTCCCCCACTAAACCAAGGGTCTCACCGCTCTCCAGACTGAGAGACAGGTTGTTGACGGCATGAACACTTCTGGCATTACGTGTGAACCACCCCCTTTCCAACTCATATTTCTTGTTCAGGCTTACCGCTTCCAATAACTTCAAGATCACCACGTCCCTGAAAAATGTAATATTACCGTTGTTATCTGCACTCCATTAAGTATTTAGTATAGGGATGCACGGGATTAGAAAAGAGTTCAAACACATTGCCTGATTCCACAATCTTCCCGGACTTCATCACATATACATAATCTGCAAGCTCCGCAACAACGCCAAGATCATGGGTAATTAATAGAATGCCGACATTGTTCGTCCATCTGATTCGGTCCAGCTCTTTAAGAATCTGGGCTTGAATGGTTACATCCAATGCCGTTGTAGGCTCATCTGCAATTAGCAATTGTGCTCCGGATACCAGGGCGATGGCGATCATTACTCTTTGACACATACCACCGCTAATTTGAAAAGGATATTTATTGAAAAGCAATTTAGGCTCGCTGAGCCCTGCTTGCTCCATCTGCCTCATGGCAAGCAGCTTTGCTTCTTTTCCCGATATACGCTTGTGCAGTTTAATCGTCTCCATGATCTGCCTGCCAATAGTAAGTACCGGATTCAGCGCGTTCATAGGATCTTGAAAGATAACAGCCATTTCTGTTCCCCGAAGTTTCTGTAACTGACGGCTGGAGCACTCACGTAGATTGTTACCCTTAAGCCAGATTTCTCCACTCTCAACTATGCCTGGAGAATCTACTAATCCTAATATGGACATTGCCGTAACACTTTTACCGCTGCCGCTCTCACCTACAAGTGCGACAATCTGCCGGGATTTCACCTCGATACTGACATCATCAACCGCTGTAACTTTATAACTGCCTGTGTGAAAGCAGGTGCGTAAATGACTGACCTTCAGCAGTGGAGACTCTGCCATCATATTCTGGCCCCCCACTTTACTACAGAATTGAAAGCACGCTCTGGTTGTCGCAAGCCTTCTCCCAACAGATTAAAGCCCAGAACCGCCAGCATGATCATCATTCCCGGAAATAGCATCAACCGCGGCTCCGTTTGAATATAGGCACGGCTATCGTTCAGCATTACTCCCCATTCCGGTGTAGGCGGCTGAGCTCCCAAACCCAGAAAGGACAAACCCGCAATGGAGAGCATAATCGTACCCACTTCCATAGAAGCAAGAACCAGAATAGGCCGGGCTGCGTTCAGCAGAATATGCCTGAAAATAATTTGTAAATGAGAAGTGCCTGACGCTTTGGCCGCTGTAATATATTCACTTTCCTTGATTTGAAGGACCATACTGCGTATCACTCTGGCATACCCCGTCCACCAGACAGCAGCAAATGCGATTAGCAGATTCTTCATACTGGGACCTAGCATGGCTGTAATAGCAAGGGATAGGATTAAGCTAGGAAAGGCAAGCAATATATCTATGATCCGCATAATCAAATGATCGATCTTGCCGCCAGCGTAACCAGCCAGTAAACCAACAGGGATGCTAATCGCAAAAACAACGATCAACACCATAAACGAATAATACAGGGAGGTTCGGGTCCCATAGATTAATCGGGATAAGACACAGCGTCCCAGATGATCCGTACCGAGCGGGTATTGCCAGGAAGGTATAGCCAGTTTGTGATCCATGTGAATCTGCAGCGGATCTGAAGGTGAAAGCCATGGGGCAAAGAGTCCAACTGATATGAACAAAAGTACTATGCCCGCTCCTAACCTAGCTCCCTTATTCTTAAATAAGCTAATACGAAATATGACAATCCGCTCCTTCTTAATCGTCACCGCAGCCTGATTAGCGGATCCAGCAGCAGATGTAATAAATCCACTGTCAAGTTAATCAGGACAACGACAACAGCCATCCATAATACGTAACCCTGAATGACAATATAATCTTTCGCAAAAATCGCCTCAATGGCATACTTACCAATTCCCGGCCAAGAAAATATAGTTTCAACAATAACGGAACCGCCTAATAGCCCAGCTATGTTAACCCCAAGGAGGGTAAGACTCGGAAGAAGCGCATTACGAAGTGCATGCCGAATGATTATTCTCCATTCCTGCAGCCCCTTAGCTCTAGCTGCTGTGATGTAACGCTTGCCCAATACGTCTAGGAGACTGGAACGAATCAAGCGGATGTAGACTCCTGCCATACCAAATCCTAGTGTGAGGGCAGGTAGAATGACACTGGATACCCCATCCATTCCCATCACAGGAAATAGCTTAAACTTCACCGCACCATAATAAATCAGAAGCAGACTTAGCCAGTATCCTGGCATTGAAACACTGAGCATTGCACATACTCTTCCCAGTCGATCAAGCATTCTACCCGGATATAATGCAGACCCCACTCCTATCGGCAGGGCAATAAGAATAGCGGACAATACGGAACAGGCACTGAGCAGTATAGTTGCCGGAAAACGACTCATCAGCTCTGTGAACACTGGACGACCGCTGCTGTAAGATAAGCCAAAATCGAGATGGGATACCTGGTTCAACCAGTGAAAATATTGCTTATGTACAGGACCATCCAGACCAAGTGTATGTCTGGTCGCCTCAATAGCTTCCTGCGTAGGTTTGATGCCGTCAGCACGCAGCATGATCTCCGCTGGATCACCTGGTGTTAAATGCATCAGCGCAAAGGTAATGCAAGAGATGCCGAGCAGCACGGGGATGAGCTGCAATAAGCGTTGCAACAAGTATCGATTGATGGCATTCAACTCCAAAATCTTAATCGTAATAATTACGATTATAGCATAATCTTTTTAAATTAATAGTCTTAAATTGATTTATTTTATGTAGGACATAAAAAAATCAACCCCTATTAAATGAGTTGATCTTTAAACATTTGCTCTCTGCACAGTCGCAACTATTTTTCACAATAATATTGTCAAATCCTTAGGAATCATGTCATTATAAGTAGGTTCATATTAAAAATAACAATAAAGGAAGTGTGTATTTGAGTCGGTTCAATCTAGTCCTCATCTATGTTTTATCCATCATGATAGCTTTTCTTTTAGGAATTTACGTGGCCCCTAGCGTTGAAACACGCTTGAATGGGCAGACTGTGGCAAGTAATCCCGTTATCGAAGAAATACCGCCTAGTACCGCAGATAAAGCTGCTATTGCTGCTGAATCCAACACTACTGGATCCAATCCTATTGAATCAGATCCTACTGAATCTTCCCCTTCCCCTTCCCCTTCCCCTTCCCCGGAAGCCGTTGTCTTGGAAGATATGCCTTCGGACGATGATACTGGACCCGTTGGTGATGACTCTGAAGATCTGTCAGTAGCAGATACCCCATCCGGGCAAGGGATTGGTGCGCCATTAGAATTCAAGTATAGTACGAACTCTGCCGATGCTGTTAAGCTTACTTGGGAAGCTGACAACTTAACTGGAAAAAGGATCAATTATTACACAGCCCACATCAGCACGTTTAATCCAGTAGGCGATCCTTCCAATGATCAGCTGAACGGCAAGAGCAGCTTTTCACTTAAATATGTGGGGCCGGTTGAGCCCAATGATACTTTATTTATTTTCAGTGATTTTACATATCAGAATACAATACATACGATTATTATTGACCAGCTCACACTTCAATATGATGATGGTACTATCGAGACCTTCGACTATGGTTACGAAACTACCGATGATAGCGGCCTATAATCCACATGATTTGCAGCCCTGGTGCGAACCAGGGCTTTTTGCGAGGCACAATTGAACTAATGGTAAAGTAAAAAACGAAGAGCGGCCTGGAATCCGGCGCTCTTCGTTTTTTACTTTTATTGTTACTGTCAGTCTGTTTAGCGGATGACCGTTACCTTGATCGTATCACTGGCAGTCACTCCCGCCGCGTTGACCAGCTCCGCCCGATATTCGTACACACCGGCAGTGCGTCCGCTGATAGTGGTTGCTGCACTTTGTGCCGAAGGCGTATGGGCATTCAGCGGCTGCGAGTCGATGAGCTCCCCGTTCTCATACAGGCGGTATTCTGTAGCGTTAGTCCCCCACCACAGATTCATCGACACCTTATAGGTGCCATCTCCGTCCCAGTTATCTTCGGATAGTATCGGCTTGCCCGGCGCGGAGTCACTTATGGTGACCGTAAGCGGATCGCTCTTGGTCGTGCCATATTTGTTGATTAACTCCGCAGTGTAAACATAAGTGCCGTTCACCTTACCATGAAGCTCTGTACTTGCCGTCTGGGCAGCCGGCGATACATCTTTCAGTGTCTTGGAATCAATCAGTGTGCCGTTCTCATAGAGTTTGTAACTCGTGCCGTTATTACCCCACCATAGGTTCATGGTGACTGTATAGTTACCATCACTAAGTCCATTAGCATAGCTGCTGTTGGAGGATAGCACAGCTTGTCCTGGCTTACCAGTCGCAATCACCTGGCCGCCAATAACCTGGAACGTATTGCTCTTTTCAGTCGTATTGCCGGCTGCGTCATGCACGATGTATTTCACGGTGTGGGGGCCGGCGCCTAAATCGGCGGCGCTCAGGGTCTGGCCTTCGGCAATCGGTCTTCCATCTAATAGAAGCTGTTTCGAGGTGACACCTGACAATACATCGTCAGCAGTCAATTCAAAGTAAAGCTGTGCTCCTTCTTCTACATCTCTCACCTCATGACCGGATTCTTTCAGTTCGGCAACCGGTGGAGCCGTATCAATATTAAGGTTCAGCGTCTTTAGATCTTCCACTTTGCCTTTTGCCGGCACAGCATGGTATGTCAATGTATGCCGCCCATCTTCCTTCAGGTCCACAGGTGTACTGTACTCAGCTTCCTTGTTGCCGTTCAGCGAGTAATAAACATTAGCTGTATCTGTATTCGCCTTCAGGGTAACGGTGACCGGCTGGTTAAACCAGCCGGAATCATTAGGCTCGGCAGAAAGCGTCGCCGTTGTTACCGGAGTCCCCTCTTCTGCTGCTGCGGCGAAGTCATCGAGGCTTCTCGGCTTGAGCTGGTAGATGCCTTTAAAAATTGCGGCAACACCTGTAATATTAAGTTTCTGTCCCTCTGTATAAGGGAAGATATCCTTAGTAATGCCTGTCCGGGCATCCACGCGCACATGATTGCTTGTCCCGTCGGTATTGACGGCGTCGAATTCAAAGGAGCCGCTTGGCGTAGCGTTGATAATGTTCGCCACGGTCACACCGTTCAGTTGAACCAATTGGCCTTGGTTGGCATCATTCACCATGCTCGCCGCAATCGGCTGCGGCAGTGTCGCCGTGCCCGTCTTCGCAATTTGCACTGCTTCTGTCAGCTCCAGCTCTGTGTTGTACAATGCGGTGGACGCTGTTACCTTGACCTTATCGCCCACGTGGAAGCCGCTCTGACTCTGAAAGACATAAACCCCACCGGTTCCATCTTGGAGATAGAAGGACTGTCCGCCGAAGATACCCGGCTCAGTCGTCACGGTCCCCTCCACCGTTACCAGTGATCCGGCTGCTTTAGCCCGGGAGTCGCTGATAGAGATTGTAGCCGGAATGGGATCTTCCTCAGCCGGAAGCGGTTCAGCAGGAACATTGCCCAGCGTCACCGATTCAGTCTTGAGGTTTGTACTGTTCTGGCGAAGGCGCAGATTGGATGCAGCTGTGGTGCCCGGCTTGATCTGGATCGTCAGATCCTTATAGGCATGACCGTTCAGATCACCTGTCAGATTGAATGAGGAGCTATAGCCGTAGCTGCTTGGCCAGGTACCGTCGCTGTTCTGAATCTTGGCGATTTGGGCGCCGCTGCTTACTTGGTAGACACCTACCTGGAAGCCGGATACGCTTGTGCCTGCAGGAAGATTATCTGCACTCACCCGAATCTGAAAATTCTGTGCATTTGGCAGCACAGCCTGGTGCGTGAAGTTATAAACCGCACTTGCAGTGGCTGCCGGTCCGCCGTAGGAGCCTGCTTTGAAGGTGCTGCGATCATACCATTTGTAGCCAGCATTAGGTTGAGCCCAAGGCTCCGGCTGCGGCTCAGTGGACAGCGCCGGCTCCTCGAATGGCAGCAGTGTTGTCGGCTGATCTAGCGTCAGGCCATTCACCTGGGTGAAATCCGTATAGCTCTCCTGCTCGGCGAGCCAGTTCACGGTGTTAACCAGCAGTGTGGCATCGTCCACTTCCTTGAAGCCATCGTAAGTTGTTTTCTTGGCGCCGGTATCTTCGCGCAGGTATTTAGGTGTTGCATCCTCTACAGGAGATGAGTCACCGATGAAGGCTGCCTTGCCGGCGCCTTTTTTAGCAACTGCCACATAGGGACCTTCTGCCACACCGCCGCCGTTATAGACCCCCTGGTCTACGGCATTGGCCCAGGCAGCATTGGTTTGCGGCAGGTAGACGATACCTTTCGCACGGGCTGGGTCTAGAATGGCCAGCGTTGAACCGGCATGCATAGCTACCGCTGATACGCCCGTTGTAATGCCGAAGGCTTGATCGGGAGCCACGACGTTGGTTGCGTTAATGTCGCCAAGCGCATTGTAGCGGAAACGGACACCGAACTCGTCCGCCAGCCAGTCAGAGCTAACCACACCCTGCATGGCTGAAGAAGCGACCTCATCGGCATTCATGCCTTTGGCTGGATTGTCCCACGCTCCACGGCGGTAGCCGTTGAAAGCTTCTGAACCATCCCAGCGGTTTTTGTTGCGGTCGGCGTTATAATGGTCGCCGATGAAGAAAATACTGCCGCCATCCTCCACATATTCCGCCATCGCAAGCTGCTCGCTTGCTTTGTAGGGCACGTTGGATTCGGCGACGATGTAGACATCATAATCGGAAAGATCACTCAAAGTAATTGGAGTCGTCTTGCGGAGTTCTTTGACATAATAGCCTTCCTGGGCAAGGGCATTCCCAAAGTCTGAAAAAGCGCCGTCAATCACCCAATCGGCTGCTCCCGCAGTCTGCTCATGGGTGTTGTCGAACAGGATCTTCTGGCCTGCATGCTCATTGACGACTTTGGCCTCAATGTACGGCGCAGGATCGTTTGGTCCTTCTGCGAATACCGCCGAACCGGCTCCGAACGTGAACAGCTGAAGTGGTACGGCCACCGCCACAGCTAGAGTGCTGTTCATCAGCCTCTTTTTCCAAACTGAATTCTTCTCCTTCATACCCTTCCTCCTCAAGATATAGTCCGGTGAGTAATTACCATAAATACCCACCTGCTAGACATCTACTATCCTATCTCAAAACAATTAAAAAAAAGATAGATTTATGTAAACTGCTGTAAAAATTATACTTTTGGCCTATAAAACGGGTCGAATATAGAAAGGGTATTATGAAAAAAGTCACAGTTGCTGAGGCTTATGATGAAGGATTGGACTATCGGGATATTAGCAAAAAAAAACGAAACGGATAAATGCTTCGTTTCGCTCTCTTCCTATGTCGCCGCTGGCAGTTTCTGCTTGTTGTCCTGGTATCAATATTCCAGAAACATCAGTGGCTTAAGTATATCTATTAAACTATTTACTAGTGCCAAGTAACAAATTCACAATCGTATCAAGCTGAAGCTCTAATGAAAAAGGATCTTCCATTACGAATTCATCATGATAATTATCACCATACAAATAAACTTTGCCATTTTTCACTGCAGGGATGCCTTTCCATATGTTACTTTCCATTGCTTTATTGGTAGCATCCGCATCGCCATTATAAACAAAAACATAATCACCTAAATATTCTGGAAGCACTTCTAATGAAATCGATTCAAATCCCTCCGCCATATTTTTTGCACTTTCTGTTGGAGGCAGCTGAAGCATATTGTATATAGTGGAAGAACCATAGTTTCCTCCCTTTGCCGCTAAGACGTATACCGCCTTTTGTGAAAACTGAACAATCGAAACGGTTTCCCCTTCCTTGATAACCCCGGCAAGTTTAGACTTTGCTTCAGCTACTTTCTGTTCATATTCCGTAATCCATTCTTCTGCTTCTTTTTCTTTTCCGAATATTTTGCTTACACTCCTAAATTTATCAAGCGGCCCTGCTGTTTTTAACCCCTCCCAATAAGGCAGAAAAACAGTGGTCCCAATTTTCTCATATTGTTCTATGTTCTCATCGATCGAACCGATAATTAAGTCCGGATCTAGCATCGTTAATTTTTCCAGATTTAAAGGGAAATCCCCTAAATCCTCAATTTTCTCGATCGTTTCTTTGGGTATGTCCGCTTTTTCCATCCAGCCTTCATCCAGCATAAACGTTCTTGCTCCGATGGGTACAATTCCTAATTTCAATAAATGCCCCATATATTGGTCAGCCGCCACTCTTTTCGGCTCTGCTGGTACTTCCACATCTCCCTTAGGCGTTGATACTATTCGAGTGTTCGTACTTTCTTCTGATGTTGCTTGATTTACGGTTCCATTCCCATTACTTTGTTCCTTCGTAGCAGTACCCGTCCCACTTGAGCAAGCACCTAATAATAGAGAACCGCAAAGCAGTAAAGCGGCCGTCGTCTGAGATTTTGTCATTTTAAACATATGTAATTCCCCTTTTTCCGTATTATGATAATGATTATCATTATTAATATACTGTTGAACGATGGGTTCAAAAATAGAGGATGTGGGGAAGTTTAATGGACTTTCAGCAACTTTTGGCCGCTGTGACTCTTTTGTTCTAAAATGTGCAGGGGATACACCTTTTCTTTTCTTGAAAATTCGGCTGAAATAATATACGTCTTTATAACCAACGCTTGCTGATATTTCCCCGACCGAAGCATCTGTTGTCATTAAAAGCTCTGTTGCAAGTTCAAGCCGAAACCGAATTAAGTAATCAATCGGACTCATACCTGTGTACTCTTTAAACAAAGATGACAAATGATAAGCACTGAAATTAAATACTTCCGCAAGAGAATCTAATGTAATTGGCTCCGCATAGTACTCCTGAATGTAGGTGATTACTTGGACTGCAACACTGGTCTGTTTCACCTCAGTCTCTTTTCTATGTAATTCTTTTAAAACCTGATGAATGAATTGATAAAAAAGTGATTTTACGTTGAGTCTCTCTTCTTGCTCGTTCCATTTTTGATACATCAATTGCATTTTGTTATAAAGTAAAATGGGTGCATCAGGGGAAAAACAATATTGTGATTGGAACAGATCCTCCTCTTGAATCCATGCACGATAATAAATGATATAGTAAACAAAATTCTTACTTGTCGGAACAATATTAAGTGTCGCCCCTTTCCCGCTATGCAGGACTTGAAATCCTGTAAAAGAAAATTCAGAGTGATCTAACTGAACTTGAGCGCTCCCTTGTACCGAAAGTAAAAATATACTGGCAGGAATCTTGTACTTATGAAGAATTTCGCCTTGAACCCTTTCAATATGGCGCACATCCAATAACTTGACCGTCGCTTGGTCCCAAAGCAATATTTCATTGCTTTTGTACATAATGACTACCCCTCCGTTATCTGTCTAATACTCATCATAAATGATAACCATTATCAATAACAGTCAAGATATTTATCTTAATAACAAAAATCCGATTGCCCTAAAAGGTGCAATCGGATTTTTTAATATAAATTTATTGTTCAGACGCCAATTGCAGAAAATGATCTGCAGCCAAACGGACAGCCAGGATACTTGCGCTATTGAGTGAGTTATCAAAGATAAGAACATGATTGTTTTTCACTGCTTCCAGTGAGTTCCACACGTTCGAAGTTTCCTTGTCCTTGATGGCTGCCTTTGCGATATCCATATCATGCTGGATAATAATATAATCAGGATTCATGCTGTATATCCCTTCCAGAGAAAGGGCCCCTCCCTCTTCAGGATATCCCTTCGGTGGCAACAACCCGAAGCCTACAGTTTGATTGTAGTACATCGTGTTTTTAGAGCCTTGAGCATTAAAATTAGCTTTTCCGTCGACCCGTAGTAAAGCAAAGGTTTTATTCTCAAGACTACTTAGCTGTTCTTTTGTTTTTGCAATCATTTCTTGGGTTTCCTTAATGGCTTGTTCCGCTAATGTCTCTTTACCAACAATCTGAGCACACAGCATCGTCGTTTTTTCCCAGGTATCGGTGTAGTCAATTAAGATGACTGGTGCAATCTTATTCAACTCTTCATAATTGCTATCAACAGAACCCTTGAAGGTTACAATCACATCAGGCTTTGCTTCCATGATCATTTCCAGATTCGCATTGCTGCTGCCCAAATCAATGATTTCAGCAGTTCCAGCGTAAGGCTGTAAAGTAGCAAAATCCTTCATCGCTTCCGCTGCGTTAGTTGATGCGATTGGAGGCGTATCAAGAGCAAAAAAGTAATCTAAATACAAGGGATGCAGAACCGCTATACGCTCAGGTCGTGTCTTGAGCACCACTCCATTGTCGCTGGCATCCGCAATTGTTCTTGGCCATCCTGCTTCTTCGATCTTGCCAACTTCTGGTGTAGGCGTGACTGAAGTTTCGGAACACCCAGCCAGTAATCCTACTAGTATAATTAAGGATGTAATCCATCCATATAGTCTTTTCATTTGGCTCCCCCTTGAGTTGTTATCATTACTGTCTGTATAAATGCTTCATTAAATCACGGTTTTTCTGCGTGAACAGGTCATTATGTGAAGACACCATCCCGGACGAATTTGCCTCCGGTGTGATGTATTGTTTGGATTGGTTTACCGCATTGGCAGCATCCTGGAATGCCCCCGCGATCAGGTGCAGTTTCCCCTCATGATGTAGAACATCCCCTGCCGCATAAATACCCGGCACGGATGTCCCGCTCATTACTGATCCTGAAATCCGGTGTTCCCACAGATCCATTTTAATTTCACTGTTCACCAGCAGTTCTTTGTCGCGCTCATAACCGTGATTAATGATGACCTCATCGACAGACAGCTCAAATCCCTCTCCGTTGTCATTACTTTTTAGCAGTACAGTCCCTATTCTTTCGTGATCCGGTGTGGCAATCAACTTTTCGATTGAAGTATTTAACAAGCACTCTACGCCATTGTTTGCCAAGCGTGAAATATCGGCTTCATGCCCCTTTAAGTTCTCTTTCCGGTACGTCAGAAACACCTTTTTGGCAATCGGAGCCAGTTCATTCGCCCAGTCTACAGCAGAATGGCCGCCTCCCGATATTAGGACAGTCTTCTCTTTAAAGCGGGCAAGTGACTTCACCGTATAATGCAAATTTGTGATTTCGAATCTTTCGGCACCCTTGATTTCGAGCTTGACCGGCTTCAAAATGCCTCCTCCAATGGCCAATATGACAGTTTTAGTGAAATGCTTCCGGTTTGCGGCTGTGTGTAAAATAAAGTAACCTGCTTCATCTTGCGAGATGGATGTGACCTTTTCATTAAAGGCAACCTCCGGTTGGAAAGTCATCCCTTGACCAACCATTTGTTCAATAAGCTGCGAGCCAAGAATAGGCTGTAAGCCTCCCACGTCCCAGATCATCTTTTCCGGATAGACATGCACCTTGCCGCCAAGCACAGGTTGGAATTCTATAATTTTGGTTTCCATTTCACGGAGTCCGCTATAAAATGCAGCAAATAATCCAGCCGGACCGCCGCCAATAATCGTAACATCAAACAATTCCTCTTCATGCATCGTTCAATCGCCTCATTTCTCTTTTTTAAATCCCTAAATGCTCACGGAAAGTGCTACCCGTATATTCGCTCCGGAATAAGTCTCTTTCAACCAGCTGCGGTACCAACTTCTCAAAAAACAGCTCCATAGATTGTTCCGAACCGCCTGGCAGGGCGATGAAGCCATCTATAGCCCCCGCTTCAAACCGTTCAATAATATCGTTCAGCACATCCTCGACTGTCCCGACAGATACCCAATGTGCAGATCCGACAACCTCCGGCCTGTCCAAGATTTCTTTCACTGTAGGCTGATTTTTAATAATATAACGCCGTAACAACTCAGCATGAGTCCGGCTGCGGACGGCCTGACTGGAATCGGGTAACATATCGGCAGTTACTCGCTTATCTAAGGGATAACCGCTTAAATCAAGACCCAGCACCGATTTAAGCGAAGCATGTCTGCGTTCAAGGCTTAAATTCGCATGTGCAGCCTTATGTAATTCAAGTGCTTCTTCGCGCGTATCGGCCAGGAAAAAATATAAGCCCGGCAAAACTTTGATAGCATCCGGATCACGGCCCTGCTCAGCCGCTCTTCTTCTCAGATCATTCCTTAGTTCCACTCCCGATTCGATATCCGGCATTGCGGCAAAAATAGCATCAGCTACAGATGAGGCGAAATTCCGTCCAATATCCGAAGCCCCAGCTTGGAATAGCGGCGGCGTTCCTGACTTGTGAGCAGGCAAAGTAAGCGGCCCTTTTACACTGAAAAATTCCCCGGAATGATTAATGGCAGTCACTTTATCCTTATCCGAAAACATACCTGACTGACGGTCGATAACAATCGCTTCATTCGGAAAACTCTCCCAAAGCTTGCATACAACATCCGTGAACTCCATAGCCATGGCATATCTCTCTTCCGGTGACGGCATGGGTGAGGCGCTGAAATTATCGGCGCCTTCAATAGAAGTGACAATATTCCAGCCGGCGCGTCCATTGCTCAGCCAGTGTAAGGACTGCAGCTGCCTTGCAACAACATACGGCGGATTAAAAGTAGTGGAAATCGTCGTTACCAGTCCGATCCGCTCGGTTTCACGAGCTATCGCTGCAAAAAACAATGCAGGGTCTGGGCTGCCGAAATTTGAGGAATCTCCTAACATCTGCGGGCTAACATACAGATAATCAGCTCTGAAAAGAAAATCGAGCTTTGAATTCTCAGCCATTTTTGCCAAATCAATATAGTAATCAATAGAATCCATCTTTTCTACTCCGCTATCCGGGTGCCGCCAGCCGCCTCCTTTCATCCAGGTTGCATTTAAGGACAGGCCAATACATAATTGTTTGGGTCTTTTTTCTGTCATATCTACCAGCCTTTCATTTATAAATCAATTTACTGATAATGATTCTCAGTTACAAAGGTGAGTTTATCAAAAATTTAAATAAATTCAAATGTACAAATCTCAAATCCAGCATGCATCATTATTTAATCTAAATAAAAAAAGTCTGCACTTCTGGCTTATCACCAATAGCTGCAGACGTAGTTCAAGTACAAGAAGCTCATTATGTACATTATTTATAGGCAGAGGGAGAAACACCGAATTTCTTTTTGAATAATCGGCTGAAATATAGTGGATTGTCATAACCGACACGGTCAGCAATCTCGCGGATAGGAAAATTACCTGCTTTGAGTAATTCACAGGCCCGTTCCAAACGATAATTAACGACATAGTCGATTGGACGCAGTCCCGTATATTTATGAAAGAGGTAAGAGAAGCGGTTGGCACTCATTGCATGCTGTTCCGCTAACTCACCGAGTGTAAGTGAATTCATATGATGAAGTTTAATATATGCAAGGGCTTCGTCTACCATTCTTTGATTCGGAGAACGATCGTTCTCTCTGTAACTGCACGCAATCAGAACCTGGTGCATCAGGCTTAAGAACAACTCCTTGATACGCAGCTTCCCAATTTCTCCGGATAGATGGGCATTCTGATGGAGCATAATTAGTAATTCAATAATTTTTAGATTCGCTCCCGGCTCCAGCTTGAAATGAGAGTCAAATTCGTGAGTACTATTCATTTCTTCCGGCATATCCAATTTATAAAAAAGGGAGTAATACTCGAGCTCAGATTGTCCTATAACCTGCGAATCCAACTGCATGCCCGGAGCAGCATGAAAAACTGATCCTGGCCGTAATTCATATACCGTTCCATTCACACGAATTCTGGCTCCCCCGCGAATGATAAATAGAAATCCATGCTTAACGGTGGTGAATTCACTTAATAAGCTTTTGGGCTGGATGACTAAGCGGCTTCTATCTTCTATTTCATAGACACCTTTAGTAAATGCCTTTGCTAATTTGTCCAAATTTATCAATGCTCTGCACCTGCTTCCTAGCACCATGCTTCTTATAAAAATCAGATCCAATTCTGATATTTATTTAAAACAGTATAGACAATAGTATGCGAAATTGCTAGAAGTGTAGTAGATATTCTACTGTAAATTGCAACCCAAGAAGATGCTCAGGAGATTTTGGTTGAAAATATGCCGTTTTCATTACAATCAATTTGAAGAAGTTCATCCTGTAAAATCCAAACATCAGTTTTTTCAACAAAGAAATGAAATCCGCCAATGGATTGAACCCATGCGGGATCGATCGGTGTAGCACTTGCATTAATTCCAACAGTGAAAGCATCAGAGCCTCCACCGGCATATTTTGCATAAATTCTTACATATTGCCCCTCTTCCAAACCCCATTCATTCTTAAATGAATCCAATGCTTTTTCGGATACTGCAAATGATATCATTCCTCTTCTCTCCTTCCTGCTGTTTAATCACATTTTTTTATTTCGCCACGATAATTAGCCATTCTGAAACTGGCTCCGCATCCACATGAAGCTTTTGCATTAGGGTTATTCATAGTGAATCCGCCTACCATTCCACTCTCTTCATAGTCAATTTCAAGACCGTCGATATATGGAATACTATTCGGGTGAACCAATATACTAAAATCTTTTTTATTTAATATAATATCCTCTTCTGCTTGCTGCTCATCCACGACTAGGGTATAGGATAGTCCACTGCATCCCCCTTCATCAACACCCACTCTTAGAAATGGATTTCGGATATTCGCACTTAATAAGATTTCGGCGATTTTTTCTGATGCTTTGTCACTGACCTCGATGATCATTGTGAACTCCTCCTTCTTTTATTTGTTTTTCAAACCTAAAGATTGGATACCCGTTCCTATCTGTTCAGCTACTGGTGAGATCCGAGTGCTCGCAAATAAACTCATTACAATCAACAAGAGATGGAAACCCATTGCTACAATTAATCCGGATTGGAGTGACATTCCGCCAGCCTGACAAACCACAAGGATGGAACCGCCGATCCCGATAACTACACCGGGTGTAAAAGAATCCGCAAATTGTAGATTAGCCGAGGTGTTGCCGACACCTCCTTCTCCTGTCTGAGAAAACGCCACAACACCGCTAATCGGATGCGCCAATCCAATACCGATTCCAGCGATGATCTGTCCAATAACTGCTACGGTAACGGTCACAACGGGTATCCAAAATACGATAGTAATCCCTATGGCAAGCAGCAATACACCCAGAATAATTCGCGTATGCCGTCCACGGCCCTGATCTGCCGAATCCCACCGTCCTTGCAGATACGCTATGACGCACCAACTCAACGCAGCACTCGCTACAATCAATCCGGCCTGAGAAGGCGTTATTCCTTTCACATCGATTAGAGCCAATACCAAGAAATTCTGTGTGCTGGTATAGGCAGCGAAGAACAGCCCACGTGTTGCCAGAATAGCTGGCATGCCTCTTCTAAGCGTAAGAGTTCCCTTCGGTAGCAGTTTGCGGAGCGGAAATATCATAAGTACTAAGCCGATAATGACTAAAACAAATCCCATAATGCTCGGAAGCATGCTTAGACCAACTAAGAAAATCCCTGTACCCATCGTTAACAGTAACGCATTCCAGGTTGATGAAGCTCCGATATCCCCTTGCGTCTTCGGTGTTTTTAATTTCGTGAACGCAGGTAAACTAAGCAGTGCTGAAATCATCAGGATCGGTAATATTCCCCAGAAAACAAACCGCCAGGACCACTGATCTGCAATAAGACCTGCAACGTAAGGACCGAGCATGGACGGAAGAACATAGGCCGTACCAAATGCTCCGAGTATTTTGGCGCGTAATTCATCCGGGTAGCTTAAGGATATTGCTGTGTACACACAAGTCATCATAGCTCCGGCACCCAAACCCTGCATGGCCCGTGATCCTATCATGGTATACATATCGCCTGATGTTGCGGCAGCAATCAACCCAACGATAAACAAAAGAAGTGCGATAGTGAACGGTACTGCAGGTCCTCTTCTATCTATGATTCGACCGACGACCAGAGTCCCGATAATCTGCGCAAGCAGATACGTACTGAATATCCAGCCAAACAGGCTAAGGCCGTTCAAATCTCTAGCAATTGAAGGGGCAATGGTGGTTACGGACAGGCCTTCGAATCCAACGGCCATCACTGACAGAATAATACCTATGGATAGTGCAAAATAACGTGGGCTGAAAATACTTTGATGATTAGACGACATGAAATGTGACCTCCAAGAAAATTGGTATGTATACATCGTATCCGGAAACTTAGTAAACATTTTTGTTTATAATGTCTAAGCTACAGTCCAGCTTTGACTTTGTCAACATTTTTGTTTAAAATGTAGTCTGTGATGTAGATTTAGTTGTTTCAGTAGGAGGTGCAACGTGAGCCGAAATCAAACCAAAAAGGATGTCTCAACCAAGACCCGAAGAGCGATCATTGATTTGTTAAAGCAACAAGGGGGAATGGATGTTATGGCACTCTCCTCCCAGTTTTCGCTATCTGGAATGGCTATTCGTCAACATTTGAATGCGCTGAAAGAAGAAGGGCTGGTTACTAATATAGAAGAGTCCCGTCCCATGGGGCGGCCCACCAAGCTATGGATCTTAACCCCCGCGGCCGATCGGTTTTTTCCAAGCGGATATTCGGATTTATCCGTCAGTCTGATCCATTCCATGAAAGAAGCTTTCGGAAATGAGGGGCTGGACAAGCTGCTGGCTGTTCGAAATAAGAATATGCAAGAACAATATCTTCAGCATCTTGGTGATACAGCAGACGTTAGAGAGAAGCTGGAGAAACTGGCCGAGATTCGAACAAATGAAGGGTATATGGCCGAGGTTAAGGAGCAGGATGATGGCAGTCTTTTATTCATTGAGAAACATTGCCCGATCTGTGAAGCTGCTGCTGTATGTACCGGGTTATGCAAAAATGAGTTACATCTATTTAAAACTGTTCTAGGTAATAATGTTCATATTGAACGGGGGGAGTACATATTAGCGGGAGGAAGAAACTGTGTTTATACGGTTAGACTCTGACAATTTCTGTGGCACTTTCCAAACCCTTCCATTTCACACATGAGCATCCAATGACTAGCGATATGAACCATTATCATAATATTCATTACAAATAAATAACAACCCACAGCCAAGATTTATAATAAATATGATCTTGGCTGTGGGTTGTTATATTTTAGCTTTTACCCTCTAATGGTTTATAACGCAGGAATACTTCATTCAATCCAAGGCTTACGAACCCAACCATCTGTCCATTCAGACGCTTGAGTTATAGCACCGCTTAATTTTTTGAAGTACCACTTTCCATTTACCTTAACGAAATGATCAACATAGTTCCCGGTCATTACTACTGCGTCTTCTTGGGATCTGTCATTTTTATTAATAATGGTAGCAAGACAGTTCAAATAAAACTTTCCAGTAGCACTATTCCCATCAGAAGCTATTACGATTTCTGGTGACGTTATATAATGTACGACCCATACAATATCCTTAGAAGCTGCAACGAAATGCTTCTTTATCTCATCATGGCCTGTTGCCTCGCCACCAATACCAGTAACTAACCAATGTCCATCTGGTATGAATAATGAGGCGATTCCATCCGGGTCATAATGGTTATCACAATAACGTGCGTACTGATACTTTAACTGTTTGATTGCTTCAATATCTTCTAACCGAGCTATTCTTTGTTCTAAGCTTAGATTATCGTTTAATGATTCATTTAAATTCAACATTTTCGACTTCCCCTTCAATGATAAATTTGATAGTTGTGCTCCGTTTTTCTAATCCTTAATAAAAATTATAATTCTTTCAAATTAAAAGCTCGCGCCAGCAGTTCAATAGATTTAACTCTATTATTAGCTCCTGAGATATTTGGCAGAATAGTTACTTCGTTCACTCCATATTTTTTTGCAAGATTCTCAATTTGTTCCTTAACATGATTTACATCACCAACTACAACGCGATTGCGATTACGATGAATAGTTTCTTTCTCAAATGAACTGTATGAATAGATCTTTGCAGTTTCAATTGAAGGGTAAGAATTTGGAGTTTGTGCAGACTCAGCTTTCAAAAGCCATAAATCAAATGCTTTTGCGAGCTCTTCTGCCTCTTCATTTGTTTCTGCGATTACAGCAAATACAGCAATCATTACATGAGGTTCTTTAAACAATTTGGATGGTTTAAAGTTTTCTCGATAGTGATTTATTGCTCTTATCCCTTCTCCATAAGGATTAATAAAATGAGCAAACGTATATGCAGCGCCATTATCAGCAGCTATTTTGGCACTTCCTCCTCCCCCACCCAAGACCCACATTTCTGGAGTTGTAGAAATATCAGGCGTAGTGAACAAATCTTTGAAACGATGTTCTTCTGGAAAATCATTCGTTAAGAAACTTTTTAGATCCATAACTTGTTGCTCATAGGAAAGTGGTCTAGTTTTCTCTTCATTAAGTGCGTGAGTGACTAATCTATTTGCTCCGGGAGCTCTTCCTATACCTAAGTCAATACGATTAGGGTACAGAGCCTCTAGCATCCGGAAGTTTTCAGCCACTTTATACGAGCTATAATGAGGAAGCATCACTCCTCCAGAACCGATTCTTATGTGATTTGTTGAAGCCGCAAGATGCATCATGAGCAGTTCAGGAGTACTTCCTGCTAAGGACTGCATTTGGTGATGCTCTGATACCCAAAATCTCTTATATCCAAGTTGATCCGCTCTTTTTGCCAACTCCGTTGTCTGAATCAATGCTTCTTGTGCATCGTAATTTTCGTCCACTGGCGAATAGTCCAATATGTTTATTGAAATCATGTTTCTCAAAGGGCTCCTTTTATAAGGGAATATTTATTATCCTCGTATTGAACAATTAGTTGGCGTATTTATTTTGAAAACACCCATATATTTGCATGCGCATGCATATAAAAGGTTAATATGATTATCCTGTTATTTATGTTTACTAGTTTTCTAAATTAGAATGTTTTGCTTTACTTTGAGATTTTAATCCATAGTTCCGACCTTACACCACCCTATTCATTTTTTTCGCCACAGGTACCCAACCTTCGATAAAAAATAGTTTCTCCCAAGCAATATCTCCTTCATTCCCATCCATCACCTTCTTCACCCAATGCGGTTCCACAATAAATTCCCGACCCATGGCAACAAGAGTAATCCCACTGTTTAGGATGTCTAGCATTCTTCTGGACTATGAATAAAACCTACTGCCACTAGGGGAAGACGATCACCGTGTAAAGTACTCAAACGCTCAGTAAATAGTTTTTCATCCTAAGGTCTCCATAAAGACCCCCGGTTGGCGTTGCTTAGAGAACAAATAACCATTTCTAGAACGTGTTCTAAATTTAAAGCAAAAATCCATAGTTGTCAAATAACTATTTCCAAAAATTTATTCGTACAAAGCTCTATACGCCTCTGTAACTATACTATTCAAATAAATCCTTAAGATTTTTTGAACATTCTTTTGTAGGTCATAGCTCCCATCTGTCAGGCACCACTCGAAGATGAGTCCTTTAACTAAAGTGCAAATATCATTAGCAGCTTCATGTATATCTACATCTGGCGATATAAATTCCTGTTCTTGCCCATGTTTTATGGCAATGATCGACTTTTCAAAAAATGGAACCTTGTGGATTTCATCTGGGGAATGTTTATCACGTGTATTTAAGCTTTTATTTTTAGTGGAATAGTAATTTGATAAAAATTCAATACCCATCTCCATACAATAAGAAATGTAAATATGATAAATTTGAGCGATGTTCTTTTTCACATCATCATCAAACAGAATCTCGTTTTCATCCATGTACTTTTCGTACCCGTATGCTAAATAATAGGTCAAAAGATCATCTTTGTTTTTAAAATGATGATAAAACGTACCTGTAGATACGTTGGCTTCTTTGCATACATTACGAACCGTTAAATAGTCGTATTCATATTCTTTCAGCATCCTGATGGCTGCATTATGTATATTTTCTTTGACTTGTTGCGATTTTAACTGACGTTCAGTTAGTACCTTTTTCTTCATTGTAAAACTCCCCCCCTGATCAAACCAATACATTCAGAATTCTTATATCAGCCATTTTACTTGATACTCTTAATGTTGTACATGTCATTGGAAATAAGTCAGCCTTGGAACAGGTCTGCGGAGTTCGACCAGAAATCTAAGTAAAGTTTTGCCTAGTGTGTATACCAGTTCACGCATTTCTTCACTATGATATTTCATCGACACATAGGGGAGCGTCTGTATGACAAATGCTGGGATTAATTTAACTATTAGTCAGAGCAAATACTCATTACAACCCTGCAGGTGTTATGTTTCTAATATATACATCCACATATGCTTTTTGACTCGGACCAAACAGAACAGATCTACGTCCTCTGACGAATTAATAAGTTCGATCGATAAAATAGGATGACATAGATAAAGGACGGCACGCGAGAGGTCTCTTCTTAATTTATCTACCCTGGCTCTTCACATGAGCAACCCAATCGATTCGAAATTGTTTTCTTAATGTCCATTCCTTTCTTCTATTAAACTGCATACTTTATTCTATCAAAAAGAAAGGAGCTGAATGCAATGGGACTTAGTTTTCGTAATAGTACCAGTGTAACCATATATGTTGCCTTCGCATATTACTCCTCTGCAAGCTGTAATAAGGGCTCTATCCCCTTAATACCTTGGCCCAGCTGGTATGAAGCGGTAGGTTGGTACACAATTAATCCAGGTCAAACGGTAGAGGTATTGAATGGGGCAGTCAACAATCGTGAGATATATTACTATGCCGAATCTGCAGATAGGCGTCTTGTATGGTCAGGTGTTAACTATCTTACTCTACCGCAAAATGCTTTCAAACTTTGTGGTGGCGCAGGTTACTGTGCTGCTCCGCTTTGTAGAAGGCTTGGATTGAGAAAAATCAGTATTGGTAACTACAGAAATTACACGGTTAATATTGTATCCACTAGTATTCAAAGTCAATCTAAGTTTTTAAATGTCAACACGGCAGTTCCTGGTAAAAGGAAAAATGTTGGCCGGAGTACCTCTCCTATTAAAGGTCATCGAGTTGTACAACCTGCTGCAGGCAGGAAATCTATCTCGAAACATTAGGCGGAAAAAAGTAGAAACAGTCTTGGACTTTCGTATTCAGTCCAAGACTGTTTCAACTTCTCTCATATACAAAACTTCAAGATACAAACCCCCAGCCTCTTCCTTACCGGAAGAAGGTTGAGTTACTGATTATCACTAAAGATAAGGGTTCCTTGTTAACCCTGCTGCCGGTATTATGCGTTCTTCTGCTGCTGTCCTGCTGCTACCCTCTTTCTTTTGTAGTACAATCGTGAATTCACCTATGCCCGGAACGTAGATACGTGCTGCAGAATGCTCTTTGTCCATACTCGACAATAGGATCATAATTTCTTCTGCCGATGTTATTTTCATCGTATGATTCACCCCCTGCGGTAAGATGAAGAACAGAATTTAGAGTGTACTAAATTCTTTGTCCTTGCTTCCTACGGATTGACACCGACTGAGAACGGACGTGCACCTACAGGAATAACACTAATCACAGTCTGGGTAACCCCATCAATGACCGATACCGTGTTATCATCCTGATTGGTGATATAGATGCGATTGGTCAATGGATTAACTCCTGCACCATTAGGGTTATTCCCGACCGGAATGGTAGTAATCACCGTATTCGTTAAACCGCCAATCACCGACACATTGTCGTCATCCCGGTCTGGCACATAGATGGCATTGGTTGATATGTTCACTCCCAATTCAGCCGGAGTCGTTCCTACAGGCAAGTTAGTTATCACAGTATTGCTGGCTCCATCAATGACTGAAACGGTGTTACTGGTAAAGTTCGAGACATAAATCCGGTTCGTTAAGGGATCAACGCCCACCCGAAATGGATTAACCTGAACGGGAATCTGCGTAATAACCATATTCGTAGACCCGTCAATGACGGTAACAATATCCGAGTTGAATTCAGCTACATAAATAGTATTGGTTAAGGAATTCACGCCGATCCCCGTTGGAAAAGGAGAACCGCCGGCGGGAATAATGGTAGTCACCACTGTGTTGGTTAATCCGTCAATGACAGTAACACTATTATCATTAAAGTTAGCAACATAGATAGCATTGGTAGCAGTATTGACCGCGACAGCACCTGCTCCATCCCCGGCAGGAATGGTAGCCAGCACCGTATTGGTCGCTCCGTCGATAACGGATACGTTGTCGCTGTTCAAATTAGCAACATAAATACGATTAGTTAACGGGTTTATGGCTACTCCCGCAGGATTCACACCTACAGGGATGACTACTATCACCGCACCTGTTGCCCCGTTGATCACAGAAACATCATTGCTATTGAAATTGGAAACATAGATGCGGTTAACGGAGCCTGTGGCTCCCCCATTTTCAGTTCCCAGCAGCTCAGATGATACAAGCCGGTGGGCGGTAACCAACTCCCCGTCTGTATTTTTGCCCCACATGGAAATTTCCGTCTGTAATTCTGCAAGACCTTCCGTTGTAAAGACAAACTCATAGGCATCCAGATTGGCAAAGTAATTTCTTGTAATCACCTCGTCTGGAGAAATAGTAACAAGCTCGCTTACATACAAGGTCCTTGTGAGGGTTAAATTGTACCCTTGGATCAGAATTGCGGACTGATTTAACGCATCCCGGTTATCAATCTTGACCGTCACCTGTTCAGTAGGTCTGAAACCGCTCACAGCGCTATTATCAATAGGTCCTGATGATAGAATGGCCATTCTAGTGAATCCTCCCTTAATTAAAGATTTAATATAAACTACCAGTCTCTCTTTAATGTATGTAAGAACTGTAGTCGGGATTGGACTATACAATAGCTAGAATTAAATTATAGCTTGACTGCCTATTTATCTAGGAAAGGTGTGTGCGAGTCCAGTTGCATGCCTAGAGCAGCATGAAAAACTGATCCTTCTCGTAAATTAAAATATCGTAACATTCATACTTATTCTGGCTCCCCCTGCGAGTGATAAACAGAAATTCATGCTTTATTTCACAATTGGAAATTTTGGATGGATATGTTCATGGAAAAATGGTAGATTATTCTATGGTTAATCCCTCAGCTTGTTCGTGTTCGATATATATTATTGGGATTACGCGCAAGTCGGGAGATATGTTTAGGCTTATAAAATCTATATTTGGGGCGGGTGTCTGCATGGACAAAAATTCTGGTTATAGAACAAATGTTATAGGCGCTGGTGAGGTTGGCGTTGCCATCTCGGTCGATATGGATACGAACTCTATTCATGAAACAAACAGCTTATTTTGGGATACAAAAGGAAATGAAGTTTTAGGAGCTACTGCACTTCCTCTTTATGGAGCATTTGTATCGGAAGAACAATGCCAACTTTTTGGTGATGTCTCAGGGAAAAAGTTGCTGGAGATAGGCTGTGGAAGCGGTCAATCTTTGCAATATCTGGGGGAACGCAATGCATCTGAACTATGGGGTACGGATATAGCAGAGAACCAAATCGAAAAGACTAGGCAACTTTTGACGGAGCACGGTCTTTCAGCAAAATTGATCTGCTCACCTATGGAAGAAGAATGTGGCCTGCCAGAGGATTATTTTGACTTTGTATATTCGGTTTATGCCATAGGCTGGACAACTGACCTTGAGGGTACTTTTAGCCGGATTGCTTCTTACCTTAAAAAAGATGGATCATTTATTTTCAGCTGGTCTCACCCTATACACAAATGTGTTGTTGCAGAAAATGATATGCTTGTTTTTAAAAAATGTTATTTCGATGAATCTTGGTATTCAGTATCTCTTGATGAAAGTACGCTAACTTTATCGGATCGTAAATTATCAACTTATGTGAATGCGCTATCTAAAGCTGGATTTGTTATTGAGCAAATGATTGAGCAATCTGATGATGAACTTATGCAGTCGCGGGACGATAAAAGCGATTTTGCAAAAAAAGCAAAGATGCTTCCTGTAACTTTTGTAATTAAAGCAAGAAAACTCTAGCATCCGATACCTATTGAACAACCTTACAACGTAAAAATTATTTTTCTAAGCCGATCCAGAAAAGGATCGGCTTATTTGATAGCTTTTTAAGATCAATCTTGTCTGTTCTCAACAGATTTCATGCGGTTTTGATCATCTGGCACTCGGTCATTACTGAATTCCTGGCCTGCTTCTGCTTCACCATGACCGGAAGCACTTCGGGCAAAATTTGTGAACTGCCTCTTCTGCTCATCCAGCTTGTGTTTACTTTTAAGAAGCTCCTGCGGATCTTGATTTGTCATCATTATCACCTCCCAAAATAGATTCATGCTGTTTATTCGCACTACATAAGTTTTCCATAATAGGGCGGTGCTTATGCAAGATAAAAAAACTCCTGCTCACCATAAGCAGAAGTTTCTAAATGAAGTTCTAGTTAACGAAAAATATCAATTATTTTATACAAAACAAGGTATTCCAAAACAACAATCCCACCGCAAATGAGTATAAAAAACTGAAGCCTTGCCGTATTCATTCTATCCTTCCAATACTCTCCCCGGAATAATGAAATGATGTTAGGTGTAAAAGTATGCCTAATCGATTCGCTATAATCATCTTTATTCACGAAGAACACGCGAAATAAAAATTTATATACTGGAATATTTAAGAACAGTAATAAAATGATCATCACAAGACTCAATCTCCTCGCCTCCCAAGATCCAATTATCCTAATTTTACCACATGGATAACTATAGAAATCGGAAACTGATGACAACTTTATAACCACTCCATTAAAAAAAGACCTTCCTTTTAGGAAGGCCCTTTTGAGTAATATTCACTTTCAGCTGCGTAAACGACTATTTATGCTCCAACCACTTGCACTCTGTAATTTCCATTTCGGTGAAAACACCTTTAAATGAAGAATTCTCTGGGCTACAAGCATATAAGCCAAAATTTATTTCCTCATTCCCTTCAAACAAATGAAAAATACGCATCTGTTCAAATATAGTCCCGTCCAAAGAGCTTTCAATACAGAAATCACTTTCGCGTCGACTTAGTCTATAATACATAGTTTTAATGTTTGCATCGATATCAGTTGTTGCCCAATCTGAATATCCGTGATTTGTAACCACACTTCCAAGTCTTTGGAATTCCTCATTTTCATATTCTACCGATGCCTTGAACCAATTATCACTGTCCTGATAGATGACTATCCCACACTGCTCGTATCTATGTGTACTATCATAATCTGTTCTTACTATAAATGAAAAATACTTCTCAGCAGTTTTCATTAACAGTGCAGGTGAATTATCATTTCTAAAACCATAATAGGTTCGTTGCCAAAAATCTGTATTCGGCATCGTTACAAATTCAATCCTGTTTTCTGTAATAGAATAATCATTGATTGGATTTATCCAAAAAAGCTGTTCTTTATCAAAGTTCATTGCTCTACTCCTCACTTCAATATGGTTACAAATTTATGGCGCTGAAATTCGTATAAACCTATGCTTACCCAATAAGTCCGCGTGGATCCTCCCATAATTCTGTTCATGTCTTGGAAACATTTCTGTAACAATCCCTTCCCGATTGGTTACGGCTTCGGACAGAGGAGATTCTTTTTCTTCAACACTAATAACCATTCAAATTCTTTCAAACTCGGATGCTCGATATGATCCTAAAGCTTGTGTCACGAGTTTAAGCCTATATTTTTGAACAATAGTTTGCGTAGAACTCTAACTCTGCTTCGTAAATATTGTTCATTCGATCCGGCAGATCGGAAAAGCGTTCAACTTCAAAATGATTGGAATAAACATACTTGGCTACTATACCTCTTATTATGCTCCATTCATTGATAATATTTAGTAGAATGGCACAATAGGGCTCCTGCTCCATCTGTAAAAGCTTAAGCTTGTAATGCTCTGCTTGTTTTGCTAATATGAGCGAATTCAGCTTATCCAGTTGCTTTACAGCAAATTCTATAGATATGGGCGCTTGCTGCATCAACCTCCCGTACAACTGCTCTGTAACTTCCAGCAGATTGTCTAATCCTTCAGTAATTGCATCCATGTTTATCCTGATTAGTTCTTGGTAGGTTTCAACTTCGCCCTTGTATATCGTCGAAACATCTTGCTTCATCTTGTAAAATTCATAGTAAGAATCTATCTTCTTTTGACCTTTATTGAATTCATTATCAAATCCAATAAACGCTCGCTCTAAATCCTCCATCATGATTGTTTTTTTACCATAGGACAGGTTTTCCGTCTGCAAATGTTCAACAATATGAAATTGGCTGCTAACATCATCATATCCATGAACTAAGATGGTGTGAGGCAAGTGCTTCTTTTGAAAAGTGTCTTTGCGAATCGGCATTTCGTAGCAATCAACCCAAAGCACAACAGGCCTCTCCATGTCTATAGCACTCTTGATTCTATCAATTACCGTTTCAACAAGTTCTCTCTTCTCTACTGCGACGCCAAGCCCTGTAAGACCTTCAGAAAGGCCCGTTTTCGTCCTGTAGGAGATTCCACATAGCAGTCCTTCACCTGTGCGGGTCGCCTCATACACAATCCAATCATTAATAAGTAACGGCAAGATGCTAAGCTGAAAATGCCGTATAATCGGAAACAACGAATTATACAAGCAGCTTTGATAATATATTTCGTTAAAAGGTTCTATCGGTTCAATAATTTTGTGCATCACTTTTCCCCCGCATTCATCTAGTTACGCACTCAGTCTTCAAGCGTTGAATTAGAGTGCTCCAGTGCGCTCGCTATTTGCTCAAGCGTCCGGTCCCGTTCAATATTTAAACGATCTACCGCAACGCCATGCTTTTCCAGCTCAACTTCAACCCGGATGAGAAGCAAGGAGTGTCCTCCCAATTCGTAAAAATTGTCATTAACCATGATCACATTACGTTCGAAAAGTTCTCCCCAAATGCGTGCCAATAGATTCTCAAGTTTTGTATATTCGCCGGATTCCCTTCCAACCAGCTGAACAGCCACTAAGGACTGTTTATCCCGTAACTGACTATTGATGGTTATTTGATTCGTGTGTACAGCGTTAATTTCTCCTAGGATTACTCTAGGTCGATTCGAATTTAGGATTTGATCAAGCGCAGTCAGCGCCGAACGAGGTGTAATATGGCTGATGACGTTGTTGATTTCTTTGACGCCATAATCAACAGCCATACCAACCTCCTTCCAAGCTGGCCAATTAATAGAGCTAGCTGTCATCCCTAATCCAAATCTATAAGCGGCGAATGAATCTAGGAACCGATTGGCTGCCGTATAGTCCCCTTGACCTACTCCCCCGGTAAGCGAAGCGATCGAGGAGCATAGCACGAAAAAGTCAAGGTCATTGTCTTTCGTCAACATGTGCAGATTCCACGACCCCATTACTTTAGGAGATAGGACCGCGTCAAATTGCTCCTTGCTTCTCCTGAACAGCATGCCGTCTCCTGCGATACCTGCTGCATGAATAATACCATTAATATTTCCAAAGCTGCCTCTGATCTGCTGGATCAGAACGTTCATTTGATCGTAGTCGGAAACGTCTGCGCTGTAAGAATGTATGGAAGATCCCAGGCTTTCCATTTCCTCAATGCTCTGAATAATGCGCTTTAGTTTATGATCATCTCCCTCCTTAATTGAGCTCCATTGTTCGCGGCTTGGCAATTGCGTCCGACTTATTAGTGCAATGGAGACTTTATGTTGTCTTACCCAATGTTTGGCTACTTCCAAGCCAATCCCCCCGTGTCCTCCAGTAATGATGTAGACGCCATTGTTGCGTAAGGAGACGGCTTCAGTTTTTTCAAGCTCCGATGACTGAAGGCTTTCTATATACCTATCGCCGTTTCGGTATGCACATTCTGCCGTTTCTCTAATTGGGGCTAAGATTTGTTTAAGTGCAGAAGGATCACTAGTTACGTCCAAATCAAAGCTTCGAGTGAATAAGTACGGATATTCTTGGTGAATAACCTTTGCCATTCCGAGCATAGCGGCACCGATCGGGTTGATCTGTTTCTCATCTCCCGTCACAGAATTTGCAGATTTGGTAAGCACGGTAATCACAACTTCTTGCCTTCGCTGCTTCTTGAATAATGCTTTCGTTAAAGAAACCAAGCTGTACACGCTGCTAACGAGGCGTTCCTGCAATTCCGATGTAGAAAGCGGTAGCCGTTCTTCGAGATCAAAGGCATGAATGACATGCCCAACCTTTCCTAATTGTTCGAGCAGTAAATGGTGGTCAGAATCATTGCTCGAAATCACGTATTCACAATCAGTTACCTTTTTGTACTGGGATCCATAATAAACTTCAATAAAATCTTGGTTTTGTCTTTCCAGTAATATACTGATTTGGTTGCAAACTGGATCTGTTGTTCGAAAGAAAACCGTCTTCCCGTCAATTGGTTCCGAAGGTTTGTCATCAATGCCCTGGGCCACCCATTTCAGCTGATAATAGCAATGTTCCTCTTCTTGCTCGGATGTTGAAGTCTCTCGTCTCCCAACAGGATGTACATTCCTCTTCGGAATACTAATCCAGCATCTGTTTTTCAAATAGCTATATGTTGGCAAACTGACTTTATAATAAGAATGTTTCGGATAAAACAATTCCCAATCAATCTCTGCTCCTTGCGTATAGGCCTGAGCGAAAGCACGAAACGCCCCTCCCATATCGGATGGGTCTTTACTAAAAGTTAGCAGCAGATCTTTGGCGTGATTGGTATCAGAATCGGTCACATTTTCAGGTTTTGGCCAGATGGCTTTGTCAGTGTCGGTGTTGTGACTACCGTAATAAATATGATGCTCCTCCATCGTAAAGAATGGGGCATTAAGAAATCTTTCAAGTTGCTGAAGCAGTTCTTTTATGCTGGATGTCTTCAGCACCAAGCGGTGTGTGTAGTGGTCTCTCCCCGTATTAACGGTGTAACAGACATCCCCGACTCTATAATGGTTAGCAGAACTTGATAGGAAATTAATATATTGTTTAACATTCTCTATTAGATTAGTTTGTTCCATGCCGGATAGGGTAAAAATATGATTCAAGTTGTCAGGGGAAGCCTCAGGTCGTTCAGGAGCTTCTTCTAATATGACATGACAATTAGTTCCGCTTAGACCGAACGAACTTACTCCGCATCTTCTTTTCGAACTTGGTGAACGCTTCCACTGGATTAGCTTGTCCGCAATATAAACAGGCGAATCAATTAACGATATATTAGGATTAAGCTGTTTAAAATGTAGCATCGGAGGAATTTTTTCATGCTTTAAGGCGAGCACTACTTTAATAAAGCCTGCAATTCCTGCTGCATGATCCAAATGACCTATATTTGTTTTAACAGAACCTACGGCACAAAATTGCATTTTTGAGGTATGTCTGCGGAATGCATTTTGTATTCCCTGGATTTCGATCGGATCGCCTAGCTTTGTTCCTGTTCCATGAGCTTCCAGGTATGAAATGGATTCTGGATTGATTCCTGCATCTTGCCATGCGCTTAGAATAACCCGCTCTTGTGCGCTCGGATTCGGTGCGGTTAGCCCCACTGAACTGCCATCTTGATTCCATGCGCCGCCCTTAACGACCGCATAAATATGATCATGATCCAATATCGCTTGATGCAGTGGTTTCAGCAGAACAGCCGCGACTCCCTCCCCAGAATTTGTTCCATCAGAATTTGCGTCGAATGTTCGCGTATACCCGTCTGATGATTCGATTCCCATTTTGTAATTATTCGACTGACTGGCCGGTAACATATTAATTTTGACGCTTCCCGCTATAGCAGTATTGCATTCGCCTGCGCGAATGGAACGACATGCCAGATGAAGAGCGGATAAAGATGAAGAGCATGCGGTATCCACCACACTGCTGGGTCCTTTAAAATCAAATATATAGGAAATCCTACCTGCAATAATCGATTTTAAATTACCTGAAGTTGTTAGACCTACAAGCTCCGGAGCGGACATTTGCGCAAATGTTTTGTATTCAATTGGCCCTTCGCTAGAAAGTCCGACGAACACTCCGGTTTCGCTGCCATGCAATCCCCTTCCCCCGTAACCTGCATCCTCCATAGCAGCATAGACAGTCTCTAGAAAGAGACGTTGGTTCGGATCCATTAATTGAGCCTCAATGGCCGGTATAGAAAAAAACTTATAATCAAACGTGTCGATGTTGCCAAGATAAGTAGACTTCATGAATTTCTGAGGAGCGGGAGCGATGCCTAATTGTTTTAGCGCGTCTGTTATATCTTTTTTACGTGTTCGTGGCAGATCTTCAATCAAACATTTCCCGTCAACTAAAAAACCCCAAAATTCATTCATGTTTCTTGCTCTACCAATCTGACAAGATACACCAATCACTGCAATATCTTTACTTGAGATTTGTTCAAACTTGATATTTTCGTTAGTTAAGAGCACGTCAGAAGTATCGAAATCGACCAGTCTTTTTTTCATATATCCTCCTCTAATATGAAACCGCTCCTAATGGGTGATTGGTAAGATAAAGGAGAAGGACATCTGCTTGCCTTCTCCTCTCTCCTACACTTAACTTTACATCTCTAGCAGACCTATCTTTTTTTCACATTGTTCAAGCATTTTTGTCAGTAAGCTTACGAATTGGCGAAGCAGCGTCTCTACAGACGCTTGTAAAATGCGGCCCTGGTTGTGCTCACATGTAAAGGCAAGGGCATGACCATCCTCTACACATTGGAGCACTAGATCGAACTGTTTTGCAAAGCCTGCCGGTAACGAGACAGCGCCTGCAAAAGCACAAAGTATTTGGTCTTCACGCGGCTCATAAGCGGTGTACTTCACCTTGTCCCAATGAAAATGTCCTCCATCTCTCGTTTTCAGGTATCTGTCTACTGTTGTAAAGACTTCTCTCAACTCTGCAGCTTCGCGGAACGAAACCTCAACTTGACATAAAACGTCGTCATTTAGTAAGCAAGGTAAAGTTACCTCATCTGTCTGTGCGTATTCCGACATCAAAAATGCAAAAGCAGTCATCAGAATAGATACCTTTAGAACACTGTAGTGATCCGAAATCCGTTCCAAGCTTTGACTCGTTCGCTTCGAAAGCTCAAAAAGCAATACATCGCCTGGAATGTAGTCACCCTGGTCGAGCATATCCGACGTTGGGAATGTGAAGGGCTTCCATTTAAATACTTGCTTTTGCTCATAGATCGTTTCAATATGCTGAGCCAGTTGACGCACGTTCGGATTTCCGAACAAATCCGCTACAGAAAGAACGCCCGGATACTTTTGCTTTAACTTGGCATATACCTCTACAATGTGCAATGAGTTTCCGCCAACATGGAAGAAATGATCCGTAACCCCAATATCGTCTTGGTTAAGGACCGCTTGCCACACTTTCAAAATTTCAGACTCAATCTCAGTAGCAGGCGGCAGTATTTCTCCTTTATTTTGCATGGCCAGATTTGGAACAGGTAGAAAATTTCGATTCACTTTTCCGTTATTGTTGAGTGGAATGTTCTCCATTTCAACAAAATACGAAGGGATCATATAATCCGGCAAATACTGAGACAGGTAAGCACGTATTTGAGCCGCTGTTAGCGGCATACTGCATACTAGATAAGCGCATAGATACGCTTGACCTTGTTCCTTTTCGCGGGCAATAACCACCGCTTCGCAGATGTTTGCGTGCGCCATGAGCCGCGCCTCGATCTCCCCGCATTCGATCCGGTAGCCGCGAATCTTTACCTGATGGTCGATCCGGCCCAAGTACTCAATGTTACCGTCCGGTAACCATCTCGCCAAATCCCCGGTCCGATACATCTTAGTACCCGTCTCAAATGGGTTATCCACGAACTTCTCCGCCGTCAGCTCCGGCCGGTTCCAGTAACCACGTGCCAAGCCATCGCCCGCGATACACAGTTCACCTGCGACGCCGATCGGCTGAAATTGCCAGTTGTCGCTCACAATGTACAGTTGTGTATTATCGATCGGTTTACCGATAGGTACAACCGGTTCCATAAAGGAGGTCATGCAGTCAAAATATGCAACCTCTACCGTTGCTTCTGTTGGCCCGTAAAGGTTGTGTAGCGTCGCTTCGTGACCCTCGGTTAACTTGTAGAAGCCCGCGACGTGCTGCGGCTTTAACGCTTCGCCGCTTGCAAATACCCGGCGTAAGCTGCTAAGCTTCTCTGTTTTAAACGCTTGCCCAGCATACTCCAGGAAGACGCTCAGCATCGACGGCACAAAGTGCATTGCCGTCACGCGATACCGCTCAATTGTTTCAGCTAGCACAGCGGGATCTTTCTCTCCCTGTGGTGGAAGCATGCAGACTCGGGCCCCTGTCATTCCCCATAGAAATAGCTCCCATACGGAAACATCGAACGTGATCGGCGTCTTCTGCAGAATGACGTCCTGTTCCCCAATCGGGTAGCGCTTTTGCATCCATTGCAGGCGGTTGATGACCGAGCGATGCTCAATCATGACCCCTTTCGGGTTGCCTGTTGTACCCGAGGTATAAATTACATACGCCAAACACCGGGAGTCTATCGTTAGCGGCGGATTGGCCTCGAGTTGCGCTTGTCCCCTCTCCGTCAACTCGAGCACCGAACCCTCGAATCCACATGGATCCAGGCCCGGCTGAATCAGAAGCACCTCCGCACCGCTGTCCGTCAGCATATAACGGATACGCTCGGCAGGCAGCGACGGATCGATCGGCAAGTAGGCTCCGCCAGCCTTCAGGATGGCGTAAAGCCCTACCATCAGCTCCAGCGAGCGTTCCGCCAGGATGGCCACGATGCGATCCGGTCCCACACCCTGTTCGCGCAGCGTCCAAGCCAGCTGATTGGCCCGCGCATTCAGCTCCGCATAAGTCAGTTGCTTATCCTCGTACACGACCGCCACCGCGTTCGGTGTCTTCTCAACTTGGGCCTCGAACAGCCCATGGATCGTCGCTTCCCGTGGATACGCTGCCGCCGTGTCGTTAAACGCGTAGAGCAGCAACTGCTTCTCCTCTGGCGTTATAAATTGCAAAGAAGCTATGCTTGCGTCCGTTCGTTCGGTAATTTGAGTCAACAGTTGTACAAAGTGAGACAATAGACGCTCAACCGTAGACGCATTGAACAAGGCGCGACTATATTCCAGTGTCATGTGAAGACCTTGATTGACTTCCACGACATTCAGCGTCAAATCAAACTTCGTCACCGGATGGCTCAGCTCGACCGGACGAACGTCAACGTCCGCTAGGCTAAAGCGTGTCTGCTCCATATTTTGCAGCACTAGCATCGTGTCAAACAGCGGGTTGCGGCTCCTATCGCGGCGCACGTTCAGCTTCTCCACCAGTTCTTCGAACGGATAGTCCTGATGTTCAAACGCTGCCAGCGTCCGCGCCTTCACCTCGCGCACGAAGTCAATAAACCGCTTGTCCCCGGACGGAGCGTTGCGCAGCGCCAGCGTGTTCACGAACATCCCGATCATTGGCTCCGTGTCCGCATGCGTTCTCCCCGACACCGGCGTACCCACCACAATGTCGGTCTGCCCCGTGTACTTGTGTAGCCACACGTTATAGGCTGCAAGCAGCACCATGTACAGCGTCGATCCCGTCTCTGCCGCGATTCGTTTAAGGGCCTCTGCAGTCTTGGCGCTCACCGAGGTGTATACCTTTCCGCCCTCGCTACTTGGTACCGCCGGACGCGTATGGTCGGTCGGCAGCTCCAGCACTGGTGCTTCCTCCGCATAGGTGGACAGCCAGTACGCCTCATTCGTTTGCATCCGCTCAACCTCGAGCGCGCCTTGCTGCCAGACCGCGTAGTCCTTGTACTGAATTCGCAGCGGTGGCAGCTCCTCGCCGGCATACGCCGTCATGAAGTCCGACAGCAGGATGTTCATCGATACGCCGTCCGACACAATATGATGCATGTCCCACAGCAGCCAATAACGGTCCTCCGCTAGACGCAGCAGCTCGGCGCGCAGTAGCGGTGCTTGGTCAAGTGCGAACGGACGCACGAAGTTCCTTGTCAACGCCCGCGCATGCGCTTCATCTGTATCTTGGTAAACCCATTCCAACGACACGTCTTCGTGTATCTGTTGTCTCGGTTCGCCGTCTACCCACGTGAACGAGGTGCGCAGCGATTCGTGACGGGTGATGACTGAGCGAATCGCTTGCTCCAGCCGATCCGCGTCCACCTTCCCTGCCAGTTCCACGACGCCCGGCATGTTGTAACGCGTGCTCTCCGGCTCCAGCTCATGCAGCACATACAACCGCCGCTGCGCCGACGACAGCGCATACGATGCCTGTGGCTCTGCCGGCTCAATCCGGCCGTAGTCGCTAGGATCCATGCTGCGCACATATTCCGCCAACGCCTTCACCGTCGGTCGCGCGAACAGCTCCCGCAGCGGCAAATCCACCGACAGCTGCTGATGGATGCGCGACACCAGCGTCACGGCCTTCAGCGAATGACCGCCGCGCTCGAAGAACGAATCGCTGATGCCGATCGTACCCCCGCCCAGTGCCTCCGCGAACAACGTCGTCAATTGCGCCTCCATCTCATCTCGAGGCGCTTCATAGGCTTCGGTGTAAGCCTCCCGATCCGGCGCAGGCAGCGCCTTGTGGTCTACCTTGCCGTTGTTGTTCAGCGGAATGTTCTCCAATTCAACAAAATAGGACGGAATCATGTACTCCGGCAGCTGTGCCGCCAAATGCGCACGTAGTTCCGGAACGGGAACAGCTTCACCGCTCACGATATACGCACACAAGTGCGCCTGCCCCTTTTCCTCTTCCCGGGCAATGACTACCGCTTCGCGGATGTCAACGTGCGCCATGAGCCGCGCCTCGATCTCCCCGCATTCGATCCGGTAGCCGCGGATCTTCACCTGATGGTCAATCCGGCCCAAGTATTCGAGGTTGCCGTCCGGCAGCCATCTCGCCAAATCACCGGTCCGGTACATCCGTGTACCTGGTTCAAAAGGATTGTCCACGAACTTCTCCGCCGTCAGTTCCGGCCGGTTCCAGTAACCACGGGCTAAGCCATCGCCAGCGATACACAGCTCACCTGCAACACCGATCGGCTGCAACTGCCAGTTGTCGCTCAAAATATACAGCTGTGTATTGGCGATCGGACCCCCGATGCTCACCGTCTGATCATTGGTTACTTCCCGCATCGCGGACCAAATCGTTGACTCGGTCGGACCGTACATATTAAACAGCGCGGCCTTCGATTTGCTTTGCAGCACCGCCAGCAGATCGTCCGTCCAAGCCTCTCCTCCAATCAACATTTCCGTGACGCTTTCCAGCCACCCATCGTTGCCTGCAGACAGCAGCATCTTCAACCGGGAAGGCGTCATCTGCACCACGTCGATATGCTGGCGCTCGATCAGCGCCGCCAGCTGCTGAGGCTCCTTCTGCTGCTCTTCATTCGCTGTCACGACCCGCATGCCTTGCGTCAACGCAAGCAGTGTTTCCACCACCGAGATGTCGAACGACAGCGTGGTCGCAAATAACATCGACTTCGCTGGGGCGAACGGAATCGCTTGCCTCATCCCTGCGATAAAGTTCACCACCGAGCGGTGCTCGATCATGACTCCTTTCGGGTTCCCTGTTGTGCCCGAGGTGTAGATCATATAGGCCAAATCGTTCGACGTTGCATTAAGCGTGAGGTTTGCTTCTGACGGTGCTTGTTCAGATTCTGCCAGGTCCAGCACCGTGCCTTCGAATCCGCACGGATCTAGACTAGGCTGAATCAGCAGCACCTTCGCCCCACTGTCCGCTAGCATATACCGGATACGTTCGGCAGGCAGCGACGGATCGATCGGCAAGTACGCCCCACCGGCCTTCAGGATGCCGAGTACCCCGATAACCATCTCCAGCGAGCGTTCCGCCAGGATGGCCACGATGCGATCCGGACCCACACCCTGCTCGCGCAGCGTCCAAGCCAGCTGATTCGTCCGCGCATTCAGCTCCGCATAAGTCAGTTGCTGGTCCTCGTACACGACCGCTACCGCATTCGGCGTCTTCTCAACTTGCGCCTCGAACAGCTCATGGATCGTCGCTTCCCGTGGATAGTCCGCCGCCGTGTCATTGAAAGCGTGCAGCAGTTGCTTCTCCTCCGGCGTTACCAGTTGCAGAGAAGCTATGCTTGCGTCTGTTCGTTCGGTAATTTGAGTCAACAGTTGTACAAAGTGAGACAATAGACGCTCAACCGTAGACGCATTGAACAAGGCGCGACTATATTCCAGCGTCATGTGAAGACTTTGATTGACTTCGACGACGTTTAGCGTCAAGTCAAACTTCGTCACCGGATGGCTCAGCTCGACCGGACGAATGTCAACGTCTGCCAGATCAAAGCTTACCTGCTCCATATTTTGCAATATTAGCATCGTGTCAAACAGCGGGTTTCGGCTCCTATCGCGGCGCACGTTCAGCTTCTCCACCAGTTCTTCGAACGGATAGTCCTGATGTTCAAACGCTGCCAGCGTCCGCGCCTTCACCTCGTGCACGAAGTCGATAAATCGCTTGTCCCCGGATGGAGCGTTGCGCAGCGCCAGCGTGTTCACGAACATCCCGATCATCGGCTCCGTGTCTGCATGTGTGCGCCCCGACACCGGCGTACCCAGCACGATGTCGGTCTGCCCCGTGTACTTGTGTAGCCACACGTTATAGGCTGCAAGCAGTACCATGTAAAGCGTTGATCCGGTCTTCGTTGCGACTTTCTTCAGCCCTTCGGCCACGTCCGCGCTAATCTCTGCATGAACGCGTCCGCCCTCGCTGCTTGGTACCGCAGGACGCACTCGGTCGGTCGGCAGCTCCAGCACCGGTGCTTCCTCCGTAAAGGCGGACAGCCAGTACGCCTCGTGCGCTTCCATCCGCTCGGCCTCGAGCGTGCCTTGCTGCCAGACTGCATAATCCTTGTACTGAATCCGCAGTGGCGGCAGCTCCGCGCCGGCATACGCCGTCATGAAGTCCGACAGCAGGATGTTCATCGATACGCCGTCCGACACAATATGATGCATGTCCCACAGCAGCCAATGGCGGTCCTCCGCTAGACGCAGCAGCCCAGCGCGCAGTAGCGGCGCTTGGTCAAGTGCGAACGGACGCACGAAGTCCCGTGTCAACGCCCGCGCATGCTCTTCATGCGTATCTTGGTAAACCCATTCCAACGACACGTCTTCGTGTATCTGTTGTCTCGGTTCGCCGTCTACCCATGTGAATGACGTGCGTAGCGATTCGTGACGGGTAATGACTGAACGAATCGCTTGCTCCAGCCGATCCGCGTCCACCTTCCCTACCAGTTCCACGACGCCCGGCATGTTGTAGCGCGTGCTCTCTGGCTCCAGCTCATGCAGCACATACAACCGCCGCTGCGCCGACGACAGCGCATACGATGCCTGTGGCTCTGCCGGCTCAATCCGGCCGTAGTCGCTAGGATCCATGCTGCGCACATATTCCGCCAGCGCCTTCACCGTCGGTCGCGCGAACAGCTCCCGCAGCGGCAAATCCACCGACAGCTGCTGATGAATGCGCGACACCAGCGTTACGGCCTTCAGCGAATGACCACCGCGCTCGAAAAACGAGTCGCCGATGCTGAACGAGCCCGTGCCCAGCACCTCCGCGAACAGCTCCGCCAATTGCGCCTCCAGCGCATCCCGCGGCGCTTCATAGGCTTCTATGCCTGCATTTAAATCCGGCGCAGGCAGCGCCTTACGGTCTACCTTGCCGTTGTTGTTCAGCGGAATGTTCTCCAATTCAACAAAATAGGACGGGATCATATACTCCGGCAAATACCGAGCTAGGTGAGCATGTATTTGAGATGCTGTCAGCGGCATGCTGCATACCAGATAAGCGCATAGATACGCATGCCCTTGCTCATCATTCCGAGACAATACGACCGCTTGGCGGATGTATTCATGCTCTTTCAGACAAACTTCAATCTCCCCACATTCGATGCGATACCCACGGATCTTGACTTGATGATCCATTCGACCCATATAGATAAGGTTGCCATCCGGCTGCCACCTTGCCAAATCCCCAGTCCGATACATCAGCGTACCCGGATCGAACGGGTTATCTACATATTTTTCCGTAGTCAGTTCAGGCTGATTAATATAACCGCGTCCCACGCCATCGCCTGCTATACAAAGCTCTCCCGCTACGCCAATGGGTTGCAATTGGCCGTTTGGATCTACGACGTAGAACCGCATATTGGCGTTGGGACTTCCGATCGTCACTGTTTTATCTGCGGTGACGTCTCGCAGCATCGACCAGACCGTCGTTTCTGTCGGCCCATACATGTTATATATCGCGGCAGAAGACCGTGATTGCAATTGATTCAGTAGATCCTCTGTCAGCGCTTCTCCGCCAACCATAATGTCGCTCACGCTCTCCAACCAAGAATCGGAACCAACAGCCAATAGCGTATGAAGTCTAGATGGTGTGGCCTGCAGCATGGCGATCCGATGTCGCTTAATCAGTTCCGTTAATTGCTGCGGATCCCTCTGCTGATCCTTGGTCGCGACAATGATGCGCATGCCCCGGGTTAACGCCAGTAACGTTTCAACAACCGAGATGTCGAAAGACAACGTGGCCGCGAATAGAATCGATTTGGTCGGCACGAACGCAATTCTCGTTGTCATGCCAAACAGAAAATTGACGGCGGAGCGATGCTCGATCATTACGCCTTTGGGCTGGCCGGTCGTCCCCGATGTGTAAAGCACATAAGCCAAATGGTGTGGCATCACTGTAATGGCAGGGTTCGTTTCAAGCCGATCTCCGATTTCGGTATCCTCAAAATCCAGAATGCATCCTTGAAACGCATACGTTTCTGAACCGTGATGACGCAGCAGTACACTTGCGCCGCTGTCCTTAAGCATGGACCGAATGCGTTCAAACGGCAAAATCGGATCGATTGGCAAATATGCACCGCCGGCCTTCGATATCGCCAATAGGCCAATGATCATTTCCAATGAACGCTCAGCAGCAATTCCGACTACCGTATCCGCTTGAATACCTTTGTCATGCAGCGTCCAAGCCAGCTGATTCGCCCGCGCATTCAACTCTGCATATGTCAATTGTTTGTAGCCGCATATAACCGCCACCGCGTTCGGCGTCTTCTCGACTTGCGCCTCGAACAGCTCATGGATCGTCGCTTCCCGTGGATAGTCCGCCGCCGTGTCATTGAACGCGTGCAGCAGTTGCTTCTCCTCCGGCGTTACCAGTTGCAGAGAAGCTATGCTTGCGTCTGTTCGTTCGGTAATTTGAGTCAACAGTTGTACAAAGTGAGACAATTGCCGCTCAACCGTAGACGCATTGAACAAGGCTCGACTATATTCCAGCGTCATGTGAAGGCCTTGATTGACTTCCACGACATTCAGCGTCAAGTCAAACTTCGTCACCGGATGGCTTAGCTCGACCGAACGAACCTCAACCTCAGCCAAACCAAAGCGCGTCTGCTCCATATTTTGCAATATCAGCATCGTGTCGAACAGCGGGTTTCGGCTCCTATCGCGGCGCACGTTCAGCTTCTCCACCAGTTCTTCGAACGGATAGTCCTGATGTTCAAACGCTGCCAGCGTCCGCGCCTTCACCTCGTGCACGAAGTCGATAAATCGCTTGTCCCCGGATGGAGCGTTGCGCAGCGCCAGCGTGTTCACGAACATCCCGATCATCGGCTCCGTGTCCGCATGTGTGCGCCCCGACACCGGCGTACCGACCACGATGTCGCTCTGCCCCGTGTACTTGTGTAGCCACACGTTGTAGGCTGCGAGCAGCACCATGTACAGCGTCGATCCCGTCTCTGCCGCGATTCGTTTAAGGGCCTCTGCAGTCTTGGCGCTCACTGAGGTGTATACCTTTCCGCCCTCGCTGCTTGGTACCGCCGGACGCGTATGGTCAGTCGGCAGCTCTAGCACTGGCGCTTCCTCCGCATAGGCGGACAGCCAGTACGCCTCGTGCGCTTGCATCCGCTCGACCTCGAGCGTGCCTTGCTGCCAGACCGCGTAATCTTTGTACTGAATCCCCAGCGGCGGCAGCTCCGCGCCGGCATACGCCGTCATGAAGTCCGACAGCAGGATGTTCATCGATACGCCGTCCGACACAATATGATGCATGTCCCACAGCAGCCAATAACGGTCCTCCGCTAGACGCAGCAGCTCGGCGCGCAGTAGCGGTGCTTGGTCAAGTGCGAACGGACGCACGAAGTCCCGTGTCAACGCCCGCGCATGCGCTTCATCTGTATCTTGGTAAACCCATTCCAACGACACGACTTCGTGTATCTGTTGTCTCGGTTCACCGTCTATCCATGTAAACGAAGTGCGCAGCGATTCGTGACGGGTGATGACCGAGCGAATCGCTTGCTCCAGCCGATCCGCGTCCACCTTCCCTACCAGTTCCACGACGCCCGGCATGTTGTAACGCGTGCTCTCCGGCTCCAGCTCATGCAGCACATACAACCGCCGCTGCGCCGACGACAGCGCATACGATGCCTGTGGCTCTGCCGGCTCAATCCGGCCGTAGTCGCTAGGATCCATGCTGCGCACATATTCCGCCAACGCCTTCACCGTCGGTCGCGCGAACAGCTCCCGCAGCGGCAACTCCACCGCCAGCTGCTGATGGATGCGCGACACCAGCGTCACGGCCTTCAGCGAATGACCGCCGCGCTCGAAGAACGAGTCGCCGATGCCAATCGCGCCCGTGACCAACACCTCCGCGAACAGCGTCGCCAATTGCGCCTCCAGCGCATCCCGTGGCGCTTCATAGGCTTCGGTGTAAGCCTCCCGTTCTGGTGCCGGCAGCGCTTTACGGTCTACCTTGCCATTGTTGTTCAGTGGCAGCTTCTCCAGCTCCACGAAGTGCGACGGAATCATGTACTCCGGCAGCTGTACGGCCAGATGCGCACGTAGCTCCGGAACGGGAACAGCTTCGTCGCTCACGATATACGCGCATAAATACGTCTGCCCTTGCTCCTCTTCACGGGCAATAACCACTGCTTCGCGGATGTGCTCTTGCGTCATGAGCCGCGTTTCGATCTCCCCGCATTCGATCCGGTAGCCGCGGATCTTCACCTGATGATCAATCCGGCCCAAGTACTCGAGGTTGCCGTCCGGCAGCCATCTCGCCAAATCACCGGTCCGGTACATCCGTGTACCTGGTTCAAAAGGATTGTCCACGAACTTCTCCGCCGTCAGTTCCGGCCGGTTCCAGTAACCACGGGCTAAGCCATCGCCAGCGATACACAGCTCACCTGCAACACCGATCGGCTGCAACTGCCAGTTGTCGCTCAAAATATACAGCTGTGTATTGGCGATCGGACCCCCGATGCTCACCGTCTGATCATTGGTTACTTCCCGCATCGCGGACCAAATCGTCGTCTCGGTCGGACCGTACATATTAAACAGCGCGGCCTTCGATTTGCTTTGCAGCACCGCCAGCAGATCGTCCGTCCAAGCCTCTCCTCCAATCAACATTTCCGTGACGCTTTCCAGCCACCCATCGTTGCCTGCAGACAGCAGCATCTTCAACCGGGAAGGCGTCATCTGAACCACGTCGATATGCTGGCGCTCGATCAGCGCAGCCAGCTGCTGAGGCTCCTTCTGCTGCTCTTCATTCGCTGCCACGACCCGCATACCTTGCGTCAACGCAAGCAGTGTTTCCACCACCGAGATGTCGAACGACAGCGTGGTCGCAAATAACATCGACTTCGCTGGGGCGAACGGAATCGCTTGCCTCATCCCTGCGATAAAGTTCACCACCGAGCGGTGCTCGATCATGACTCCTTTCGGGTTCCCTGTTGTGCCCGAGGTATAGATCATATAGGCCAAATCGCTCGACGTTGCATTAAGCGCGAGGTTTGCTTCTGACGGTGCTTGCCCGGCTTCCACCAGATCCAGCACCGTGCCTTCGAATCCGCACGGATCCAGGCCCGGCTGAATTAGTAGCATCGCTGCGCCGCTGTCCGTTAGCATATACCGGATACGTTCGGCAGGCAGCGACGGATCGATCGGCAAGTAGGCTCCGCCTGCTTTCAGGATGCCGAGTACCCCTACCATCAGCTCCAGCGAGCGTTCCGTCAGGATGGCCACGATGCGATCCGGACCCACACCCTGTTCGCGTAGCGTCCAAGCCAGCTGATTGGCCCGCGCATTCAGCTCCGCATAAGTCAGCTGCCGGTCTTCGTACACGACCGCCACCGCGTTCGGTGTTTTCTCGACTTGGGCCTCGAATAGCTCATGGATCGTCGCTTCCCGTGGATAGTCCGCCGCCGTGTCATTGAACGTGTGCAACTGCTGCTTCTCCTCCGGCGTTACGAGTTGCAAAGAAGCTATGCTTGCGTCCGTTCGTTCGGTAATTTGAGTCAACAGTTGTACAAAGTGAGACAATAGACGCTCAACCGTAGACGCATTGAACAAGGCGCGACTGTATTCCAGTGTCATATGGAGACTTTGATTGACTTCTACGATGTTTAGCGTCAAGTCGAATTTCGTCACCGGATGGCTCAGCTCGACCGGACGAACGTCAACGTCTGCCAGATCAAAGCTTACCTGCTCCATATTTTGCAATATCAGCATCGTGTCGAACAACGGGTTGCGGCTCCTATCCCGGCGCACGTTCAGCTTCTCTACCAGTTCCTCGAACGGGTAGTCCTGGTGTTCAAACGCTGCCAGTGTCCGCGCCTTCACCTCGTGCACGAAGTCGATAAATCGCTTGTCCCCGGATGGAGCGTTGCGCAGCGCCAGCGTGTTCACGAACATCCCGATCATCGGCTCCGTGTCCGCATGTGTGCGCCCCGACACCGGCGTACCGACCACGATGTCGCTCTGCCCCGTGTACTTGTGTAGCCACACGTTATAGGCTGCAAGCAGTACCATGTACAGCGTTGATCCGGTCTTCGTTGCGACTTTCTTCAGCCCTTCGGCCACGTCCGCGCTAATCTCCGCATGAACGCGTCCGCCCTCGCTGCTTGGCACCGCCGGACGCGTATGATCGGTCGGCAACTCCAGCACCGGCGCTTCCTCCGCATAGGCGGACAGCCAGTACGCCTCATGCGCTTCCATCCGCTCAACCTCGAGCGTGCCTTGTTGCCAGACCGCATAGTCCTTGTACTGAATCCGCAGTGGCGGCAGCTCCTCGCCGGCATACGCCGTCATGAAGTCCGACAGCAAGATGTTCATCGATACGCCGTCCGACACAATATGATGCATGTCCCACAGCAGCCAATGGCGGTCCTCCGCTAGACGCAGCAGCGCAGCGCGCAGTAGCGGCGCTTGGTCAAGTGCGAACGGACGCACGAAGTCCCGTGTCAACGCCCGCGCATGCTCTTCATGCGTATCTTGGTAAACCCATTCCAACGACACGTCTTCGTGTATCTGTTGTCTCGGTTCACCGTCTACCCATGTGAACGACGTTCGTAGCGATTCGTGACGGGTAATGACTGAACGAATCGCTTGCTCCAGCCGATCCGCGTCCACCTTCCCTACCAGTTCCACGACGCCCGGCATGTTGTAGCGCGTGCTCTCTGGCTCCAGCTCATGCAGGACATACAACCGCCGCTGCGCCGACGACAGCGCATACGATGCCTGTGGCTCTGCCGGCTCAATCCGACCGTAGTCGCTAGGATCCATGCTGTGCACATATTCCGCCAACGCCTTCACCGTCGGTCGCGCGAACAACTCCCGTAGCGGCAACTCCACCGCCAACTGCTGATGGATGCGCGACACCAGCGTCACGGCTTTCAGCGAATGACCGCCGCGCTCGAAGAACGAGTCGCCGATGCCGATCGCACTCCCGCCCAGTGCCTCCGCGAACAGCTCCGCCAATTGCGCTTCCAGCCCATCCCGTGGCACTTCATAGGCTTCGGTGTAAGCCTCCCGATCCGGCGCAGGCAGCGCCTTGTGGTCTACCTTGCCGTTGTTGTTCAGCGGAATGTTCTTCAATTGTACAAAATAGGACGGAATCATGTACTCCGGCAGCTGTGCCGCCAAATGCGCACGTAGCTCCGGAACGGGAATAGCTTCGTCGCTCACGATATACGCGCATAAATACGTCTGCCCTTGCTCCTCTTCACGGGCAATAACCACTGCTTCGCGGATATGCTCTTGCGTCATGAGCCGCGTTTCGATCTCCCCGCATTCGATCCGGTAGCCGCGGATCTTCACCTGATGGTCAATCCGGCCCAAGTATTCGAGGTTGCCGTCCGGCAGCCATCTTGCCAAATCACCGGTCCGGTACATCCGTGTACCTGGTTCAAAAGGATTGTCCACGAACTTCTCCGCCGTCAGTTCCGGCCGGTTCCAGTAACCACGGGCTAAGCCATCGCCAGCGATACACAGCTCACCTGCAACACCGATCGGCTGCAACTGCCAGTTGTCGCTCAAAATATACAGCTGTGTATTGGCGATCGGACCCCCGATGCTCACCGTCTGATCATTGGTTACTTCCCGCATCGCGGACCAAATCGTCGACTCGGTCGGACCGTACATATTAAACAGCGCGGCCTTCGATTTGCTTTGCAGCACCGCCAGCAGATCGTCCGTCCAAGCCTCTCCTCCAATCAACATTTCCGTGACGCTTTCCAGCCACCCATCGTTGCCTGCAGACAGCAGCATCTTCAACCGGGAAGGCGTCATCTGCACCACGTCGATATGCTGGCGCTCGATCAGCGCCGCCAGCTGCTGAGGCTCCTTCTGCTGCTCTTCATTCGCTGTCACGACCCGCATGCCTTGCGTCAACGCAAGCAGTGTTTCCACCACCGAGATGTCGAACGACAGCGTGGTCGCAAATAACATCGACTTCGCTGGGGCGAACGGAATCGCTTGCCTCATCCCTGCGATAAAGTTCACCACCGAGCGGTGCTCGATCATGACTCCTTTCGGGTTGCCTGTTGTACCCGAGGTATAAATTACATACGCCAAACGCCGGGAGTCTATCGTTAGCGGCGGATTGGCCTCGAGTTGCGCTTGTCCCCTCTCCGTCAACTCGAGCACCGAACCCTTGAATCCACATGGATCCAGGCCCGGCTGAATCAGAAGTACCTCCGCGCCGCTGTCCGCTAGCATATACCGGATACGTTCGGCAGGCAGCGACGGATCGATCGGCAAGTAGGCTCCGCCTGCTTTCAGGATGCCGAGTACCCCGATAACTATCTCCAGCGAGCGTTCCGCCAGGATGGCCACGATGCGATCTGGACCCACACCCTGTTCGCGCAGCGTCCAAGCCAGCTGATTCGTCCGCGCATTCAGCTCCGCATAAGTTAGCTGCCGGTCTTCGTACACGACCGCCTCCGCGTTCGGTGTCTTCTCGACTTGGGTCTCAAACAGCCCATGGATCGTCGCTTCACGCGGATAATCCGCTACCGTGTCATTGAACGCGTGCAACTGCTGCTTCTCCTCCGGCGTTACGAGTTGCAAAGAAGCTATGCTTGCGTCCGTTCGTTCGGTAATTTGAGTCAACAGTTGTACAAAGTGAGACAATAGACGCTCAACCGTAGACGCATTGAACAAGGCGCGACTGTATTCCAGTGTCATATGGAGACTTTGATTGACTTCTACGATGTTTAGCGTCAAGTCGAATTTCGTCACCGGATGGCTCAGCTCGACCGGACGAACGTCAACGTCTGCCAGATCAAAGCTTACCTGCTCCATATTTTGCAATATCAGCATCGTGTCGAACAACGGGTTGCGGCTCCTATCCCGGCGCACGTTCAGCTTCTCTACCAGTTCCTCGAACGGGTAGTCCTGGTGTTCAAACGCTGCCAGTGTCCGCGCCTTCACCTCGTGCACGAAGTCGATAAATCGCTTGTCCCCGGATGGAGCGTTGCGCAGCGCCAGCGTGTTCACGAACATCCCGATCATCGGCTCCGTGTCCGCATGTGTGCGCCCCGACACCGGCGTACCCACCACGATGTCGCTCTGCCCCGTGTACTTGTGTAGCCACACGTTATAGGCTGCAAGCAGTACCATGTAAAGCGTCGATCCCGTCTTCGCTGCGACTTTCTTCAGCCCTTCGGCCACGTCAGCGTTAAGCTCCGCATGAACACGTCCGCCCTCGCTGCTTGGTACCGCAGGACGCACTCGGTCGGTCGGCAGCTCCAGCACCGGTGCTTCCTCCGTAAAGGCGGACAGCCAGTACGCCTCGTGCGCTTCCATCCGCTCGGCCTCGAGCGTGCCTTGCTGCCAGACTGCATAATCCTTGTACTGAATCCGCAGTGGCGGCAGCTCCGCGCCGGCATACGCCGTCATGAAGTCCGACAGCAAGATGTTCATCGATACGCCGTCCGACACAATATGATGCATGTCCCACAGCAGCCAATAACGGTCCTCCGCTAGACGCAGCAGCTCGGCGCGTAGCAGGGGTGCTTGGTCAAGTGCGAACGGACGCACGAAGTTCCGTGTCAACGCCCGCGCATGCGCTTCATCTGTATCTTGGTAAACCCATTCCAACGACACGTCTTCGTGTATCTGTTGTCTCGGTTCGCCGTCTACCCATGTGAACGACGTTCGTAGCGATTCGTGACGGGTAATGACTGAACGAATCGCTTGCTCCAGTCGACCCGCATCTACCTTCCCTGCCAGTTCCACGACGCCCGGCATGTTGTAGCGCGTGCTCTCCGGCTCCAGCTCATGCAGCACATACAACCGCCGCTGCGCCGACGACAGCGCATACGATGCCTGTGGCTCTGCCGGCTCAATCCGGCCGTAGTCGCTAGGATCCATGCTGCGCACATATTCCACCAACGCCTTCACCGTCGGACGCGCGAACAACTCCCGCAGCGGCAACTCCACCGCCAGCTGCTGATGGATGCGCGACACCAGCGTCACGGCTTTCAGCGAATGACCGCCGTGCTCGAAGAACGAGTCGCCGATGCTGAACGAGCCCGTGCCCAGCACCTCCGCGAACAGCTCCGCCAATTGCGCCTCCAGCTCATCTCGAGGCGCTTCATAAACCTCTAGACCTATATTTAAATCTGGTGCCGGCAACTCCTTGCGGTCTACCTTGCCGTTGTTGTTCAGCGGAATGTTCTCCAATTGAACAAAATAGGACGGAATCATGTACTCCGGTAGCTGTGCCGCCAAATGCGCACGTAGCTCCGGAACGGGAATAGCTTCACCGCTCACGATATACGCGCACAAGTACGCCTGCCCTTGCTCCTCTTCCCGGGCAATGACTACCGCTTCGCGGATGTCTGCGTGCCCCATGAGCCGCGCTTCGATCTCCCCGCACTCGATCCGGTAGCCGCGGATTTTCACCTGGTGGTCAATCCGGCCCAAGTATTCGAGGTTGCCGTCCGGCAGCCATCTTGCCAAATCCCCGGTCCGGTACATCCGCGTACCTGGTTCGAACGGGTTGTCCACGAACTTCTCCGCCGTCAGCTCCGGCCGGTTCCAGTAACCACGGGCTAAGCCATCGCCAGCGATACACAGCTCACCTGCAACACCGATCGGCTGCAACTGCCAGTTGTCGCTCAAAATATACAGCTGTGTATTGGCGATCGGACCCCCGATGCTCACCGTCTGATCATTGGTTACTTCCCGCATCGCGGACCAAATCGTCGTCTCGGTCGGACCGTACATATTAAACAGCGCGGCCTTCGATTTGCTTTGCAGCACCGCCAGCAGATCGTCCGTCCAAGCCTCTCCTCCAATCAACATTTCCGTGACGCTTTCCAGCCACCCATCGTTGCCTGCAGACAGCAGCATCTTCAACCGGGAAGGCGTCATCTGCACCACGTCGATATGCTGGCGCTCGATCAGCGCCGCCAGCTGCTGAGGCTCCTTCTGCTGCTCTTCATTCGCTGCCACGACCCGCATGCCTTGCGTCAACGCCAGCAGTGTTTCCACCACCGAGATGTCGAACGACAGCGTGGTCGCAAATAACATCGACTTCGCTGGGGCGAACGGAATCGCTTGCCTCATCCCTGCGATAAAGTTCACCACCGAGCGGTGCTCGATCATGACTCCTTTCGGGTTCCCTGTTGTGCCCGAGGTATAGATCATATAGGCCAAATCGCTCGACGTTGCATTAAGCGCGAGGTTTGCTTCTGACGGTGCTTGCCCGGCTTCCACCAGATCCAGCACCGTGCCTTCGAATCCGCACGGATCCAGGCCCGGCTGAATTAGTAGCATCGCTGCGCCGCTGTCCGTTAGCATATACCGGATACGTTCGGCAGGCAGCGACGGATCGATTGGCAAGTACGCCCCACCGGCCTTCAGGATGCCAATTACCCCTACCATCAGCTCCAGCGAGCGTTCCGTCAGGATGGCCACGATGCGATCCGGACCCACACCCTGTTCGCGTAGCGTCCAAGCCAGCTGATTGGCCCGCGCATTCAGCTCCGCATAAGTCAGCTGCCGGTCTTCGTACACAACCGCCACCGCGTTCGGTGTCTTCTCAACTTGGGCCTCGAACAACCCATGGATCGTCGCTTCACGCGGATAATCCGCTACCGTGTCGTTGAATGCGTAGAGCAGCAACTGTTTCTCCTCTGGCGTTATAAGTTGCAGAGAAGCTATGCTTGCGTCCGTTCGTTCGGTAATTTGAGTCAACAGTTGTACAAAGTGAGACAATAGACGCTCAACCGTAGACGCATTGAACAAGGCGCGACTATATTCCAGTGTCATGTGAAGACCTTGATTGACTTCCACGACGTTTAGCGTCAAGTCGAATTTCGTCACCGGATGGCTCAGCTCGACCGGATGAACGTCAACGTCTGCCAGATCAAAGCTTACCTGCTCCATATTTTGCAATATTAGCATCGTGTCAAACAGCGGGTTTCGGCTCCTATCGCGGCGCACGTTCAGCTTCTCCACCAGTTCTTCGAACGGATAGTCCTGATGTTCAAACGCTGCCAGCGTCCGCGCCTTCACCTCGTGCACGAAGTCGATAAATCGCTTGTCCCCGGATGGAGCGTTGCGCAGCGCCAGCGTGTTCACGAACATCCCGATCATCGGCTCCGTGTCCGCATGTGTGCGCCCCGACACCGGCGTACCGACCACGATGTCGCTCTGCCCCGTGTACTTGTGTAGCCACACGTTATAGGCTGCAAGCAGTACCATGTACAGCGTTGATCCGGTCTTCGTTGCGACCTTCTTCAGCCCTTCGGCCACGTCCGCGCTAATCTCTGCATGAACGCGTCCGCCCTCGCTGCTTGGCACCGCCGGACGCGTATGGTCGGTCGGCAGCTCCAGCACTGGCGCTTCCTCCGCATAGGTGGACAGCCAGTACGCCTCGTGCGCTTCCATCCGCTCGGCCTCGAACGCGCCTTGCTGCCAGACTGCATAATCCTTGTACTGAATCCGCAGTGGCGGCAGCTCCGCGCCGGCATACGCCGCCATGAAGTCTGACACCAGAATGCTCATCGATACGCCGTCCGACACAATATGATGCATGTCCCACAGCAGCCAATGGCGGTCCTCCGCTAGACGCAGCAGCTCGGCGCGCAGTAGCGGCGCCTGGTCAAGTGCGAACGGACGCACGAAGTTCCGTGTCAACGCCCGTGCTTGACCCTCATCCGCATCCCGGTAAACCCATTCCAACGACACGTCTTCGTGTATCTGTTGTCTCGGTTCGCCATCTACCCACGTGAACGAGGTGCGTAGCGATTCGTGACGGGTGATGACTGAGCGAATCGCTTGCTCCAGCCGGTCCACGTCCACCTTCCCTGCCAGTTCCACGACGCCCGGCATGTTGTAGCGCGTGCTTTCCGGCTCCAGCTCATGAAGCACATACAACCGCCGCTGCGTCGACGACAGCGCATACGATGCCTGTGGCTCTGCCGGCTCAATCCGACCGTAGTCGCTAGGATCCATGCTGCGCACATATTCCGCCAACGCCTTCACCGTCGGTCGCGCGAACAACTCCCGTAGCGGCAACTCCACCGCCAGCTGCTGATGGATGCGCGACACCAGCGTCACGGCTTTCAGCGAATGACCGCCGTGCTCGAAGAACGAGTCGCCGATGCTGAACGAGCCCGTGCCCAGCACCTCCGCGAACAGCTCCGCCAATTGCGCCTCCAGCTCATCTCGAGGCGCTTCATAAACCTCTAGACCTATATTTAAATCTGGTGCCGGCAACTCCTTGCGGTTTACCTTGCCGTTGCTGTTCAGCGGAATGTTCTTCAATTGTACGAAATAGGACGGAATCATGTACTCCGGCAGCTGTGCCGCCAAATGCGCACATAGCTCCGGAACGGGAATAGCTTCGTCGCTCACGATATACGCGCATAAATACGTCTGCCCTTGCTCCTCTTCACGGGCAATAACCACTGCTTGGCGGATGTGCTCTTGCGTCATGAGCCGCGTTTCGATCTCCCCGCATTCGATCCGGTAGCCGCGGATCTTCACCTGATGATCAATCCGGCCCAAGTACTCGAGGTTGCCGTCCGGCAGCCATCTCGCCAAATCACCGGTCCGGTACATCCGTGTACCTGGTTCAAAAGGATTGTCCACGAACTTCTCCGCCGTCAGTTCCGGCCGGTTCCAGTAACCACGGGCTAAGCCATCGCCAGCGATACACAGCTCACCTGCAACACCGATCGGCTGCAACTGCCAGTTGTCGCTCAAAATATACAGCTGTGTATTGGCGATCGGACCCCCGATGCTCACCGTCTGATCATTGGTTACTTCCCGCATCGCGGACCAAATCGTCGTCTCGGTCGGACCGTACATATTAAACAGCGCGGCCTTCGATTTGCTTTGCAGCACCGCCAGCAGATCGTCCGTCCAAGCCTCTCCTCCAATCAACATTTCCGTGACGCTTTCCAGCCACCCATCGTTGCCTGCAGACAGCAGCATCTTCAACCGGGAAGGCGTCATCTGAACCACGTCGATATGCTGGCGCTCGATCAGCGCCGCCAGCTGCTGAGGCTCCTTCTGCTGCTCTTCATTCGCTGCCACGACCCGCATGCCTTGCGTCAACGCCAGCAGTGTTTCCACCACCGAGATGTCGAACGACAGCGTGGTCGCAAATAACATCGACTTCGCTGGGGCGAACGGAATCGCTTGCCTCATCCCTGCGATAAAGTTCACCACCGAGCGGTGCTCGATCATGACTCCTTTCGGGTTCCCAGTCGTACCCGAGGTGTAAATTACATAAGCCAAACGCCGAGAGTCTATCGTTAGCGGCGGATGGGCCTCGAGTTGCGCTTGTCCCCTTTCCGTCAACTCGAGCACCGAACCCTTGAATCCACATGGATCCAGGCCCGGCTGAATCAGAAGTACCTCCGCGCCGCTGTCCGTCAGCATATACCGGATACGCTCGGCAGGCAGCGACGGATCAATTGGTAAGTAGGCTCCGCCAGCTTTCAGGATACCCAGCACCCCGACAACCATCTCCAGCGAGCGTTCCGTCAGGATGGCCACGATGCGATCCGGACCCACACCCTGCTCGCGCAGCGTCCAAGCCAGCTGATTGGCCCGCGCATTCAGCTCCGCATAAGTCAGTTGCTGGTCCTCGTACACGACCGCTACCGCATTCGGCGTCTTCTCAACTTGGGCCTCGAACAGCCCATGGATCGTCGCTTCACGCGGATACGCTGCCGCCGTGTCGTTAAATGCGTAGAGCAGCAATTGCTTCTCCTCTGGCGTTATAAATTGCAGAGAAGCTATGCTTGCGTCCGTTCGTTCGGTAATTTGAGTCAACAGTTGTACAAAGTGAGACAATAGACGCTCAACCGTAAACGCATTGAACAAGGCGCGACTATATTCCAGCGTCATGTGAAGACTTTGATTGACTTCGACGACGTTTAGCGTCAAGTCAAACTTCGTCACCGGATGGCTCAGCTCGACCGGACGAATGTCAACGTCTGCCAGATCAAAGCTTACCTGCTCCATATTTTGCAATATTAGCATCGTGTCAAACAGCGGGTTTCGGCTCCTATCGCGGCGCACGTTCAGCTTCTCCACCAGTTCTTCGAACGGATAGTCCTGATGTTCAAACGCTGCCAGCGTCCGCGCCTTCACCTCGTGCACGAAGTCGATAAATCGCTTGTCCCCGGATGGAGCGTTGCGCAGCGCCAGCGTGTTCACGAACATCCCGATCATCGGCTCCGTGTCTGCATGTGTTCTCCCCGACACCGGCGTACCCACCACAATGTCGGTCTGCCCCGTGTACTTGTGTAGCCACACGTTATAGGCTGCGAGCAGCACCATGTACAGCGTCGATCCCGTCTCTACCGCGATTCGTTTAAGAGCCTCTGCAGTCTTGGCGCTCACCGAGGTGTATACCTTTCCGCCTTCGCTGCTTGGCACCGCCGGACGCGTATGGTCGGTCGGCAGCTCCAGCACTGGCGCTTCCTCCGCATAGGCGGACAGCCAGTACGCCTCATGCGCTTCCATCCGCTCTACCTCGAGCGTGCCTTGCTGCCAGACTGCATAATCCTTGTACTGAATCCGCAGTGGCGGCAGCTCCTCGCCGGCATACGCCGCTATGAAGTCTGACACCAGAATGCCCATGGATACGCCGTCCGACACAATATGGTGCATGTCCCACAGCAGCCAATGGCGGTTCTCCGCTAGACGCAGCAGCCCGGCGCGCAGTAGCGGCGCCTGGTCAAGTGCGAACGGACGCACGAAGTTCCTTGTCAACGCCCGTGCTTGACCCTCATCCGCATCCCGGTAAACCCATTCCAACGACACGTCTTCGTGTATCTGTTGTCTCGGTTCGCCGTCTACCCATGTGAACGACGTGCGAAGCGATTCATGACGGGTAATGACTGAACGAATCGCTTGCTCCAGCCGATCCGCGTCCACCTTCCCTGCCAGTTCCACGACGCCCGGCATGTTGTAGCGCGTGCTCTCCGGCTCCAGCTCATGCAGCACATACAACCGCCGCTGCGCCGACGACAGCGCATACGATGCCTGTGGCACTGCCGGCTCAATCCGGCCGTAGTCGCTAGGATCCATGCTGCGCACATATTCCGCCAACGCCTTTACCGTCGGTCGCGCGAACAGCTCCCGCAGCGGCAACTCCACCGCCATCTGCTGATGAATGCGCGACACCAGCGTCACAGCCTTCAGCGAATGACCACCGCGCTCGAAGAATGAATCCCCGATGCCGATCGCACTCCCGCCCAGTGCCTCCGCGAACAGCTCAGCCAATTGCGCCTCCAGCGCATCCCGCGGCGCTTCACAGGCTTCTAAGCCTGCATTTAAATCTGGTGCGGGTAACGCCTTGCGGTCTACCTTGCCGTTGTTGTTCAGCGGAATGTTCTCCAATTCAACAAAATAGGACGGAATCATGTACTCCGGCAGCTGTGCCGCCAAATGCGTACGTAATTCCGGAACGGGAACAGCTTCACCGCTCACGACATACGCGCACAAGTACGCCTGTCCCTTTTCCTCTTCACGGGCAATGACTACCGCTTCGCGGATGTCAGCGTGCGCGATGAGCCGCGCCTCGATCTCCCCGCATTCGATCCGGTAGCCGCGGATCTTCACCTGATGATCAATCCGGCCCAAGTACTCGAGGTTGCCGTCCGGCAGCCATCTCGCCAAATCACCGGTCCGGTACATCCGTGTACCTGGTTCAAAAGGATTGTCCACGAACTTCTCCGCCGTCAGTTCCGGCCGGTTCCAGTAACCACGGGCTAAGCCATCGCCAGCGATACACAGCTCACCTGCAACACCGATCGGCTGCAACTGCCAGTTGTCGCTCAAAATATACAGCTGTGTATTGGCGATCGGACCCCCGATGCTCACCGTCTGATCATTGGTTACTTCCCGCATCGCGGACCAAATCGTCGTCTCGGTCGGACCGTACATATTAAACAGCGCGGCCTTCGATTTGCTTTGCAGCACCGCCAGCAGATCGTCCGTCCAAGCCTCTCCTCCAATCAACATTTCCGTGACGCTTTCCAGCCACCCATCGTTGCCTGCAGACAGCAGCATCTTCAACCGGGAAGGCGTCATCTGCACCACGTCGATATGCTGGCGCTCGATCAGCGCCGCCAGCTGCTGAGGCTCCTTCTGCTGCTCTTCATTCGCTGCCACGACCCGCATGCCTTGCGTCAACGCCAGCAGTGTTTCCACCACCGAGATGTCGAACGACAGCGTGGTCGCAAATAACATCGACTTCGCTGGGGCGAACGGAATCGCTTGCCTCATCCCTGCGATAAAGTTCACCACCGAGCGGTGCTCGATCATGACTCCTTTCGGGTTCCCTGTTGTGCCCGAGGTGTAGATCATATAGGCCAAATCGTTCGACGTTGCATTAAGCGTGAGGTTTGCTTCTGACGGTGCTTGTTCAGATTCTGCCAGGTCCAGCACCGTGCCTTCGAATCCGCACGGATCTAGACTAGGCTGAATCAGCAGCACCTTCGCCCCACTGTCCGCTAGCATATACCGGATACGTTCGGCAGGCAGCGACGGATCGATTGGCAAGTACGCCCCACCGGCCTTCAGGATGCCGAGTACCCCGATAACCATCTCCAGCGAGCGTTCCGCCAGGATGGCCACGATGCGATCCGGACCCACACCCTGCTCGCGCAGCGTCCAAGCCAGCTGATTCGTCCGCGCATTCAGCTCCGCATAAGTCAGTTGCTGGTCCTCGTACACGACCGCTACCGCATTCGGCGTCTTCTCAACTTGCGCCTCGAACAGCTCATGGATCGTCGCTTCCCGTGGATAGTCCGCCGCCGTGTCATTGAAAGCGTGCAGCAGTTGCTTCTCCTCCGGCGTTACCAGTTGCAGAGAAGCTATGCTTGCGTCTGTTCGTTCGGTAATTTGAGTCAACAGTTGTACAAAGTGAGACAATAGACGCTCAACCGTAGACGCATTGAACAAGGCGCGACTATATTCCAGCGTCATGTGAAGACTTTGATTGACTTCGACGACGTTTAGCGTCAAGTCAAACTTCGTCACCGGATGGCTCAGCTCGACCGGACGAATGTCAACGTCTGCCAGATCAAAGCTTACCTGCTCCATATTTTGCAATATTAGCATCGTGTCAAACAGCGGGTTTCGGCTCCTATCGCGGCGCACGTTCAGCTTCTCCACCAGTTCTTCGAACGGATAGTCCTGATGTTCAAACGCTGCCAGCGTCCGCGCCTTCACCTCGTGCACGAAGTCGATAAATCGCTTGTCCCCGGATGGAGCGTTGCGCAGCGCCAGCGTGTTCACGAACATCCCGATCATCGGCTCCGTGTCTGCATGTGTTCTCCCCGACACCGGCGTACCCACCACAATGTCGGTCTGCCCCGTGTACTTGTGTAGCCACACGTTATAGGCTGCGAGCAGCACCATGTACAGCGTCGATCCCGTCTCTACCGCGATTCGTTTAAGAGCCTCTGCAGTCTTGGCGCTCACCGAGGTGTATACCTTTCCGCCTTCGCTGCTTGGCACCGCCGGACGCGTATGGTCGGTCGGCAGCTCCAGCACTGGCGCTTCCTCCGCATAGGCGGACAGCCAGTACGCCTCATGCGCTTCCATCCGCTCTACCTCGAGCGTGCCTTGCTGCCAGACTGCATAATCCTTGTACTGAATCCGCAGTGGCGGCAGCTCCTCGCCGGCATACGCCGCTATGAAGTCTGACACCAGAATGCCCATGGATACGCCGTCCGACACAATATGGTGCATGTCCCACAGCAGCCAATGGCGGTTCTCCGCTAGACGCAGCAGCCCGGCGCGCAGTAGCGGCGCCTGGTCAAGTGCGAACGGACGCACGAAGTTCCTTGTCAACGCCCGCGCATGCGCTTCATCTGTATCTTGGTAAACCCATTCCAACGACACGTCTTCGTGTATCTGTTGTCTCGGTTCGCCGTCTACCCATGTGAACGACGTTCGTAGCGATTCGTGACGGGTAATGACTGAACGAATCGCTTGCTCCAGTCGACCCGCATCTACCTTCCCTGCCAGTTCCACGACGCCCGGCATGTTGTAGCGCGTGCTCTCCGGCTCCAGCTCATGCAGGATATACATTCTTTTTTGCGCCGACGTCATTAGATAATCCTCGCCCGGCTTCGCCGGTTCGATGGCACTGTATGCTGTCTTGGACATTCCCTCTATCTTCCGCGCCTGCTCCTTAATCGTCGGTAGTCGGAATACTTCCTGCAGCATCAGATCAGCATTCATCGTCTTCTGGATTTTGGACACCAGCGCAGTCGCCCGCAGGGAATGTCCCCCGATTGTAAAAAAGTCGTCGCTTACTCCAATGTTCTCTAAGCCAAGCACGTCCTGCCAAATACCGAGCAGCTTCCGTTCCGTTTCGGTGCTTGCCGCCTCATACCGTTCTTCCGAATGAATTCTATCATCCGGCTCCGGCAACGCTTTGCGATCCAGCTTGCCGTTGGGGGTCAGTGGCAAGCGCTCCATCGGCATAATGTACCCTGGTATCATATATGCCGGTAGTGCTTGCCGGAGATACTCCCGAATATCCGCCGAAGTCGTCTCCAGCTGCAGTACCACATACGCACACAAGTATTTCCCATCGGCGGCATCCTCTCGAACGATTACCACTGCTTCGCGGACCGCCTCATGCTTCAACAGTTGGCTCTCGATTTCTCCCGGCTCCACCCGGAAGCCGCGAATTTTCACTTGATGATCACGGCGCCCCAGGAATTCCATGTTGCCGTCCGGCAGCATTCGCCCCATGTCTCCTGTCCGATACATACGCCCCTGCGGCACAAACGGATTTGCCATAAACGATGTACTCGTTTTGGCCGGATCGTTCAAATATCCTCTAGCTACGCCCACTCCTCCGATATACAGCTCACCAGCCACCCCGTATGGAACCGGATGTCGTTCCTCGTCTAGAATGTAGAAGGTATTGTTCCCTAGCGGTTTTCCGTACGGAATACTCGTTTGATCCGGCGTAACTTCCTGGATCGGATAGTAGTTGGACCATATGGTTGCTTCCGTTGCACCCCCAAGCCCAATCACATGCAAGTTTGGGAAGAAGTACGTCTTCGCACGTTCCGCTAAATCGACCGGAATCCAGTCCCCGCTCACAAGCGCCAGCCGCAGTGTCTTCTGGCTGATAAGTTCCTCCTGTTCCTCCAAGGTATGCAGTACATGGTTCAGCGTCGTCGGCACCGAGTCCCAAATCGTAATCGCCTCTTGTCCAAGCAGTTGTAGCAGCTGTTTCGGATCCTGTATATGTTCCCGATTTGCAATAACTACCTGGGCTCCCACCGCCAGCGGTCCAAAAATGTCATACACTGACAAGTCGAAGCACATCGAAGTGACGAACAATAGCCGATCTTCCTTGTCAACAAGAAATTCTTCATTAACCCAGCTAATCAAGTTCACTGCCGAATGATGCTCAATCATTACCCCTTTCGGCAGTCCGGTTGAACCAGAGGTGTAAATAATGTACGCCAACTCGCGCGAATCTATGGTAAGGTGAAGCGCCTCGCTAGAATACTCGATCAGTGAAGGGTCCCTGCTGTCGACGAATTGTGCAAGCGCTTCTACATACGTCCGATCGACGATAACGACATTTACTCCCGCATGACCGATAATATGCGCGATCCGGCTTTGCGGATAGTCAGGATCAATCGGTACATATGCAGCGCCTGCTTTAAGAATCGCCAGCATACCGACAATCATATCGAAGCCCCGCTCGGTCATTAACCCTACCCGATCATTTACTTGCACCCCAAGGTCCCGCAGTCGCCGCGCCAATCGGTTAGACCGCTCGTCTAGCTCCCGATAGGTCAGTTGCTGACCGTTCCATCTTAAAGCTGGCTGTTCAGGTGTCCTCGCCACTTGTTCCTCGAACAGCTGGTGCAGCGTCTTCTCTGCTGCGTACGGCATATCCGTCTGATTCCATTCAAACACGATCACTTGTCGTTCCGCAGCCGTCATCAGATGCTCCATTGACAAGATATCGGTCTCTTCGTCGCATATAGCTTCAAGGATTCGTTCGTACCAAACGAACGCCGTCTCAATCTCCTGGTTCTCAAAATAAGCCGGCGCGTATTTGATCTGCACATTCAGCCTATTAAAGGATTGAGATACCTCCAGATCAAACCACGTATTCGTCATCTCGTTTGCTTCCAAGTTCAGCGCCGCCGTCTCCGGTACGATCGCTTGCCCCGGACGCATCTCCTCAAGCACATGGAAATCCGTGTAGTTAAACAACGTATCGAAGATCGGGTTGACCGACGAGCTTGACACTTCTCCGATTGATTGGGCGATGTCGACCAGAAACATTTCATGCACTTTCATTTGCATAAGCTGCTGTTTTGTGCGATATACCAGTTCCGGCTTGGACACTTTACGTGTTAGCCGCATGCGGATCGGCACCGTATTGAGGTAGCAGCCTAATACTTTGTCCGCATCCTCGATTGCCGGCCGATCGTGGCTGACCACGCCCGTTACAATATCTTCCTCCGTCGTCAGGATACCAAGCAAATACAAGTACGCGCTCAGGCACAACTCCTTGACGGTACAACCGTATCGCTTCGCCTGCTGCTCCAAGGATCCGAGCAGCGTGCCGCTAAGTTGGCTGCGATAAATTCTACTGTCCGCCCCACGCTCCCTCTTTTTGCCCGCGTAGTTGAACGGCAGCTTGTTGCGGGTATACCCCGCAAATTCGTTGATCCAATATAGCCGGCTCTCCTCGTCGTTCTCCCGGAACCGGTTGATTGCCACATAATCCTTGTAGTTGCTTTGTAGCGGCTTTATCTCGACCGGTTTTCCCTGTAGCAGTTGCTGATAGATACCCACAATCTCCTCCTGGAAGGATGCCACACTCCATCCGTCCAGAATCGCATGGTGGAACGTAAACACCATGTAATAATCGTGCTTTGCATTAAGCCGGAATAAGCGAAATCGCCACAGTACCTCACCATCGAACCGAAACAAGTTACGCTGGTCTTGTTCGATATATGCGCGGATAACGCGCTCTTGCTCCTCTCGGCTGAGTGACGATACATCTTGTGTCGACGGCTCCAGCACGATCCGAGCGTGCACAATCTGGACTTCTTCCTCAAAATGCGTTAGATCGAAGGTTGTGCGCAGGATCGGATGCTTATCGGACAACCGCTGCATCGCTTCTGCAAACCGCTCCATCGACACAATCTTGAAATGGTACAAAAACTGATCGTGGTAAATTGGCTCCTCTGGCCGCAATCTCGAGTAGAACACCATGCTTTGCTGAATCTTGCTAAGCGGATACACATCCTCACAATCGGCCGGCAGTTGTTTTGCCTGCTCGGGATCGTCCGTGATACGCCGTTTCATCTGCTTAAGCATCTCCCGTCCAAACTCCAGTTGCCGGACGGGCTTGCGTTCCTGAGATAACAAGTCGGACAACTGTCCGATTGTCTGATGCAGGTACAAATCTTTCATCTGGAGGGGCGTCTCCATGTCGCGATTTATCCGGCTGACCAGGCGAATGACCTTGATCGAATCACCGCCCAGCACAAAGAAGTTATCGTGGATGCCGACCTGCTCCGTTCCTAGCACTTCCTGCCAAATATCTGCCAACTGTCGCTGAGTCGGTGTGCTTGGCGCTTCGTAGACGCTGCCTGTATGCGCCGCTTCCGGCTTCGGCAACGACTTGCGGTCTACCTTGCCGTTAGTGGTCAACGGGAGGCTGTCTATGGCCACAAAGTAGGACGGAATCATGTACTCCGGCAGACATGCGGCCAAGTGCGCTCGTAACTCCGGAGCCGAAATCGCTTCACCGCTCACGATATACGCGCACAAGTACGCCTGCCCTTGCTCCTCTTCCCGGGCAATAACCACCGCTTCGCGGATGTCAGTGTGCGTCATGAGCCGCGCCTCGATCTCTCCGCACTCGATCCGGTAGCCGCGAATTTTCACCTGATGGTCGATCCGACCTAAGTACTCGAGGTTGCCGTCTGGTAACCATCTCGCCAAATCCCCGGTTCGGTACATCCGCGTACCCGGCTCAAAAGGGTTGTCCACGAACTTCTCTGCCGTCAGCTCTGGCCGATTTAGGTAACCGTACGCCACACCGTCACCACTTACGTACAACTCGCCCGCAGCCCCAATCGGCTGCAGCTGCTGCCATTCGTTGAGAATATAGGTTCGCAGCGTCGGAATCGGCTTGCCGATGTTGCTGATGCCGCTTGCGATCTCCGCCTCTCCAAGCTTTTTGTACGTCACATGCACCGTCGTTTCCGTGATCCCGTACATGTTGATCAAATCCGTATTCGGATACTTCCGGCTCCATTCCCGTAATCGACCCGGCGCCAGCGCTTCTCCGCCAAAAATGACGACTCGTACGCTCAGTGCCGCGTCCGGTTCCTGCATTTCCCGTTGTAACAACGCATAAAACGCACTCGGTGTCTGGTTCAACACCGTCACCCGCTCTTGCCGCAGCAGCCACACCATCTGCTCCGGATCCCTCGCCGTCATCATCGGCACGACGACCAGCTTGCCTCCGTAGAGCAGCGCTCCGTACATTTCCCATACCGAGAAGTCGAAGCAATACGAGTGAAATAATGTCCACACATCTCGTTCGTTGAAATCGAACGCCAAGCGGTCGTTGAACAACAGCCGCACAACATTCCGGTGTGCGATCATCGTTCCTTTCGGCTTTCCGGTCGTCCCCGAGGTATAGATCACGTACGCCAAATCCGCCGGCTTCGCCCCCTGCGGCGGGTTCTCTGCTTGTGCCTGTGCTGTTTCGTCGACATATACCCGGCATCCCGTAAACGCAAGCGATGGCATCCGAAACTCGACGTCACGGGTCGTTACCAGCCACTCCGCCCCGCTGTCTGCCAGCGTATAGGCAATTCGCTCGGCCGGATAATCTGGATCGATCGGCAAGTACGCCCCGCCGGCTTTCAGGATACCCAGTACCCCGACGATCATCTCCACAGAGCGATCTATCAGGACCGCCACGATGCGATCCGGTCCCACACCCTGCTCGCGCAGCGTCCAAGCCAGCTGATTCGCCCGCCTGTTCAGCTCCGCATAGGTCAGCTGCCGATTTTCGCACACGACAGCTACTGCGTTCGGCGTCTTCTCGACTTGGGCTTCGAATAGCCCATGGATCGTCTCTTCCCGCGGATAGTCCGCCGTCGTATCGTTGAACGTGTGCAACTGTTGCTTCTCCTCATCCGAAACGATATCGATCTGGGAAATCGGCGTATTTATTTGTTCCATTATCAAATCAAGGAAGTTAGCGAGCTGCTGTTTCAACCTGATCTGGCTCTCATAAGCATACCGATCGACATCATAATGCAGTACAAATGAAAGTGTATCGTCTTCCTTTTGAAAAAATATATGTATGAGGCATTCAGAGAGAGTAGGATCAATCGTTTGGTGAATGCTGTTAAGTGAGATAATCGTCCCTAAACGAAGAAACTCATCACGGTTTATAGGCAGTCCGGTTTTTTCAGCAATATAAGGATGTGGAAATTTCTGATGTTTAGCAGCTTCCGTTAAGCAATCGCGCACCTGGATCAGAACGTCCCTGAAGGTACTCTCTGAGCAAATTCGAATTCGAATCGGCAATACAGCCGAAGCAACTTCTTCACTTCCTTTTTTTTTCAGTGGAGGCATACCCACTAATAAATCCGTAAGATTTAGATATCGGGAAAGAAACAACAGCGTTCCGGACATTAAGACCATGAACATTGCTTGTTCGGAGTTTTTAGACAGGGACTCTACACAATGTAAAGTCTCATTTGAAAGTTGCTGTTCAACCTGTCGGAACGACTGGCCGACTATAACACCTTCCGTACCTAGGGAGATGGTTGTTGGTGACGGTGATTCCGCAAGCTGTTCAAGCCAATAATCAACGGCCTCCGAGTATTTACCACTAGAAGCCATAAGCCTAACGGATAAAGAATCCATTTTTTGAACCTCCATTACATAGAGTAGCTTGGCGAGCGATCTGTTTTACGACCAGTCAGTCAAGCATCAGCAGTCCTTGATATAAACTGGGCATATCTGTTTCGTAAATCGCCTGTTCCAAACGTAATCTCAGTTCATCGACAGGCAGCTTTTTCCCTTTAAGAATGGTCCGAAGTAGATGTAGGGATCTCTCAGTTTGCTCTAATGTCGGCTCTTTACTGGAAACGGTAATTTCTTCCTTCATTCTCTGCAAAATCTTATACGGCTCGACAACATTTTTTTGATATTCATCCTCATCTTCATTATGATTTTTTGTGCATACGGCAATAGATAAGCATTTATCCATCGGATTACTCTTGCGCCTCAGGAAACTTCTCCCGGGTTTATGCCTCATTTTGGGAAGACAATCTTGTATTGTCGAATGGACCGAGTCTATTGCATATACCGTCGCTTCTGGAAAATGTTCCTTCAAGAGCGGCCCTAGCGATTCACGAGGCCCAGTATCGATAAATGCATCAACAGGTAGAGTTGCCATCCTATTCATACAGGCCGTCCACAAAACTGGCCTCATTAATTGGTCAGTAAGCAATGGAATAATATCCTGTTCACTTTTGTAAAAATCCCCAGTAACATTCGATACAACTTGATGCCGCAAAGGATGAAGTGTAAGTTCATTCAAAAATGTGCGAAATGGGGCAGCTGCCGGTTCCATGAGTGGACTGTGAAAGGGAGCGCTGACTTTTAACGGTATGACTTGCGCGCCTGCAAGTTTCATGGAAATAGCGGCTTCTTCCACTGCATCGTTTACCCCTGAAATTACAGTTTGTTTACTAGCGTTGTAGTTAGATGGCACGACCGTACCTATATTTAGCGAAACCTCTCTGCATATCTCCTCCACTTGTCCTGATAAAAGACCGAGCACGGCATACATCGAACCTCCGCCCTCCGGTACAGCTTCCTGCATATATTTTCCTCTGGCATGCACAAGCTTGATAGCGTCGGTAAACGATAAGGTCTCTGCTGCACATAACGCCGATATCTCTCCAAGGCTATGCCCCGCAAGGACGGGTTGCACAACCTCAACCTCCTGAAGTATTATTCGATAGGCAATCAAACTTACGGTTAAAATTGCGGGTTGGGCAATTTCAGTCTTTTTAAGTACTTGCGGGCTTCCCTCGAAACATATTTTTTTTATATCGAAACCAAGAGCATCGTTGGCCATCTCGAACAATTCCCGTGCGATCGGATAAGCTGAATGCCACGCTTGACCCATCCCAACATATTGAGTGCCTTGTCCTGGGAATACAAATGCCATTTTATGCAAATATGACACCTCTTTCAGTCGGTTTATCCACTTTTATACTTGTATGCGATTACAATACCAAAATAAAAAGAGAGCTCTGTCTCTGTAATAAGAATCGCCTTAAGAGTGCACTCATAATTAAAGCTTTTCGAACGATCTGTCCTCCTCTTTTCTTCTCTTCTGATAAGTGAGAGATTTTATTAGTTGCTATAAAATGGTTAAACAAGGTGGCGAATCCATAGAATTCATCGGATCCCTTATTTTCAATAAATAACAAAATTGTACCATTTATTATTATATTTCAACTAGGAATACCCATCAACTTAAAAAAATTATTCTGTTGCTCGAAGCACACATACTCTGCTCGTGACGGACATCTGTCCACAAGATTAAATGACAATTATTCTCGCAAATGACGCGCTTGACCAAATGACCGTCGCATCTTTTTTAGAAAATTCACGAGTTGCTACACGCAAGACGACATCAGCTATGGAACGAGTATTCTTTTTTTGATCACGATTCGGATGCATGATTTCAATGTCCGTATTATCTCGGCAAACTTTTTCCCAATTCTCAACGACGATTGACCGAGTAAAGTCAAGGATATTGGGCTTGATTTCTCTCAAAGAACATTGAGTAGTAGAATGCCATCTTTCGGATTTCTGACGATATAACCTGCTGTAGATACAGTACAAGGTATAAAACCATCGGCATCAAGGTACGCATCTTCGTAGAAACTTACCACTTCGGAGCGGCTTGACATCATACATCTGATTTCTAATAGTCTTTATAGGTTTACTTGCAGACCAACGTCGGCGTTTGCCCGGCAACAGGAATTCTAGTTTCAGTTTCCAGATCAACTAACGTAAGGGCAGTGTGTTGATTTCGGCCTTACTGACCGCCTAAAGCTTCGGACTCGAATTCTCTCGGTCATTTGCTTCAAATGCCTATCCATCTCTGAAACTAGAATTCTGCAACCAAACAGAGTCAGTTGAATGTGTACCTAACCCTCAATCAGCGCAGGAACTCGATCAAACTTTACCCACTCGTCGCTTGTTACCGAACATTCACCATAATAAAACAGACACTGCTATTCAAAATTAATAAATTCGAATAATTCGTCTTCGTCTTCTTCTTTTTCATGTTGAAAGATCTCCATTTTTATTTCTTTAATGCACACAGAAGAATCGGTTGCTGTTACTTTAATGAGTTCACAAAAGCTTTGAAGCAGTCTCGTCGTTGTCTCATGATCGAACAAATCCCGGCTATATTCCAAAGATAATTGAAGTTCTTGTTCTATTTCGACAACATTCATCGTTAGATCCATCTTCGTTGTCGAGATATCTTGTTTAACGGGATGAACCTCAATACCTGCTAAATAGAGAATCGATTGTTCCATATTCTGCAGCACCAGAATCGTGTCAAACAGCGGGTTGCGGCTAATATCACGGCGCACGTTCAGCTTGTCCACCAGTTCCTCGAACGGGTAGTCCTGATGTTCAAACGCCATTAGCGTTCGCTCCTTCACCTCGCGCACGAAGTCGATAAACCGCTTGTCCCCGGACGGAGCGTTGCGCAGCGCCAGCGTGTTCACGAACATCCCGATCATCGGCTCCGTGTCCGCATGCGTTCTCCCCGACACCGGCGTACCGACCACGATATCGGTCTGCCTCGTATACTTGTGCAGCCAGACATTGTAGGCTGCAAGCAGTACCATGTACAGCGTTGCTCCGGTCTCTGTTGCAATCTGCTTGAGTGCATGGACAGTCTGAGCGCTCACCAAGGTTTGCACTCGACCGCCCTCGCTGCTTGGCACCGCCGGACGTACCCGGTCGGTCGGCAGCTCCAGCACCGGTGCTTCCTCTGCAAAGGCGGACAGCCAGTACGCCTCATGCGCTTGCATCCGCTCGACCCCGAGTGTGCCCTGCTGCCAGACCGCGTAGTCCTTGTACTGAATCTGCAGCGCCGGCAGCTCCTCGCCGGCATACGCCGTCATGAAGTCTGACACCAGAATGTTCATCGATACACCGTCCGACACAATATGATGCATGTCCCACAGCAGCCAATAGCGGTCTTCCGCTAAATGCAGTAGCTCGGCGCGTAGCAGAGGCGCCTGGTCGAGTGCAAATGGACGCACGAAGTTTCGTGTCAACGCCCGCGCATACGCTTCATTCGTATCCCGGTAAACCCATTCCAACGACACTTCTTCGTGTACCTGTTGTCTCGGTTCGCTGTCTACCCACGTGAACGAGGTTCGCAGCGATTCGTGACGGGCGATGACTGAGCGAATTGCTTGTTTCAGCCGATCCGCATCCACCTTCCCTACCAGTTCTACAACGCCCGGCATGTTGTAGCGCGTGCTCTCCGGCCCCATCTCATGCAGGACATACAACCGCCGCTGTGCCGACGACAGCGCATACGATGCCTGCGGCGCCGCAGGCTCAATCCGGCCGTAGTCGCAATGCTCCACGCTGCGCACATATTCCGCTAATGCTTTCACCGTTGGACGCGCGAACAGCTCTCGGAGTGGCAACTCCACCGACAACTTCTGATGGATGCGCGACACCAGCGTCACGGCTTTCAGCGAATGACCGCCGCGTTCGAAGAACGAATCCCCGATGCCTACTGCGCCCGTACCCAGCACCTCCACGAACAGTGCTGCCAATTGCGCCTCCAGCTCATCCCGCGGCGTTTCATAGGCTTCTATGCCTGCTTTTAAATCTGGTTCAGGCAACGCCTTACGGTCTATCTTGCCGTTGTTGTTCAGAGGCAGCTTCTCCAACGCCACGAAGTGCGACGGAATCATGTACTCCGGCAACAGTGCCGCCAAATACGTACGTAATTCCGGAACGGGAACAGCTTCGTCGCTCACGACATACGCGCACAAGTACGCCTGCCCTCGCTCCTTTTCGCGGGCAATAACCACCGCTTTGCAGATGTCTGCGTGCGCCATGAGCCGCGCCTCGATCTCCCCGCATTCGATCCGGTAGCCGCGAATCTTCACCTGATGGTCGATCCGGCCCAAGTACTCAATGTTACCGTCCGGTAACCATCTCGCCAAATCCCCGGTCCGATACATCTTCGTACCCGTCTCAAATGGGTTATCCACGAACTTCTCCGCCGTCAGCTCTGGACGGTTCCAGTAACCACGTGCCAAGCCATCGCCCGCGATACACAGTTCACCTGCGACGCCGATCGGCTGCAATTGCCAGTTGTCGCTCACAATGTACAGTTGTGTATTATCGATCGGTTTACCGATAGGTACAACCGGTTCCATAAAGGAGGTCATGCAGTCAAAATATGCAACCTCTACCGTTGCTTCTGTTGGCCCGTAAAGGTTGTGTAGCGTCGCTTCGTGACCCTCGGTTAACTTGTAGAAGCCCGCGACGTGCTGCGGCTTTAACGCTTCGCCGCTTGCAAATACCCGGCGTAAGCTGCTAAGCTTCTCTGTTTTAAACGCTTGCCCAGCATACTCCAGGAAGACGCTCAGCATCGACGGCACAAAGTGCATTGCCGTCACGCGATACCGCTCAATTGTTTCAGCTAGCACAGCGGGATCTTTCTCTCCCTGTGGTGGAAGCATGCAGACTCGGGCCCCTGTCATTCCCCATAGAAATAGCTCCCATACGGAAACATCGAACGTGATCGGCGTCTTCTGCAGAATGATGTCCTGTTCCCCAATCGGGTAGCGCTTTTGCATCCATTGCAGGCGGTTGATGACCGAGCGATGCTCAATCATGACCCCTTTCGGGTTGCCTGTTGTACCCGAGGTATAAATTACATACGCCAAACGCCGGGAGTCTATCGTTAGCGGCGGATTGGCCTCGAGTTGCGCTTGTCCCCTCTCCGTCAACTCGAGCACCGAACCCTCGAATCCACATGGATCCAGGCCCGGCTGAATCAGAAGCACCTCCGCGCCGCTGTCCGTCAGCATATACCGGATACGCTCGGCAGGCAGTGCCGGATCGATCGGCAAGTAGGCTCCGCCAGCCTTCAGGATGGCGTAAAGCCCTACCATCAGCTCCAGCGAGCGTTCCGCCAGGATGGCCACGATGCGATCCGGTCCCACACCCTGTTCGCGCAGCGTCCAAGCCAGCTGATTGGCCCGCGCATTCAGCTCCGCATAAGTCAGTTGCTTATCCTCGTACACGACCGCCACCGCGTTCGGTGTCTTCTCAACTTGGGCCTCGAACAGCCCATGGATCGTCGCTTCCCGTGGATACGCTGCCGCCGTGTTGTTAAACGCGTAGAGCAGCAACTGCTTCTCCTCTGCCGTAACGAGCGATATCGAAGCAATCGGCCGCTGCGCGTCCTCTAGAATTTGCCGCGCGATTTCTTTGATATGCCCCTCCATGCACTGGATGAACAACGGGTCGTAAACCTTGGCGTTGTAACGGAATGTCATCGACAACGCTTCGCCAGGCGCCAATACTATTGTCATGTCATAGTTCGTCTGCTCAAATACACCTACGTCACGGATCGCAAACGCCGCTTCATCCGTCTCGCCCGCTTGCCCAATCGCTTCGGCAATCGGGTAGTTCTCGAATACCAAAACATGGTCGATCAAGCCCGTCTTCAGTGGGCTCAGCCCTTGAATCTCGTACAATGGATAATGGCTGTGTGATTCCGACGCCAAAGCCGCATCCTGCACCTGCTGCAGCAGCGCCGTTACACGCTGGTCCTCCGTACAGTTAATCCGAACCGGCGTCGTATTGATAAACAGACCGATCATCCGCTCAATACCCGCTACCTCCGATGGTCTGCCCGATACGACCGTCCCGAATACCACATCCTCGCTTTGGTTGTACTTCTGCAGCAGCAGCCCCCAGATCGCCTGAATCACTGTATTCAGCGTCACTTGTGTCTGGCGCGCCAACTGCTCCAACTGCCGGGTCATCCCTCGATCCAGATGGAACGCGTACTCCCGCTGCTCGAATCCCGCATGCCCTACTTTCCCCGTGCTTCTTGGCACACTCGCCTGTTGCTCGTAGTTCGCCAAGTACTGGCTCCAATACTGGCGCGCCTCTTCCCGGTCTTGCTTGTTCAGCCATGCCATGTAACGGCTAAATGGATTCACTGGCTCCAACTCAATCGTCCGATTCGTCTGCAACCCGCGATAAATCGCCAGGAGTTCCTGCATCAGAATGCTCGTACACCAGCCGTCCATGAGGATGTGATGGAAGCTCCAGATCACATGCTGACATCTGTCCTGCCCATTGACGATCGTCACGCGCATCAGCGCATCTTCACTTAGATCGAAGCCGCTTTGCCGGTCTTCTCGCTTGATTTGTTCAAGATCTCCCTGATCTCTTACGCGCAGATCGACTGGCCGCTCCTGCAACACAAGCTGCATCGGCCGCCTAACCTGCTCGTTCACGAATGCCGTGCGCAGCATTTCATGCCGTGCCGTTAAACGCCCCAAGCTCTCCTCGAATATCGTAGCGTCGAGCGTCCCTTCGATCCGGAACGTAAACTGCTCGAAATAGGCCGTCGTATCCGGGTCAAGCTGGGCGTGATACAGCATGCCTTCCTGCATTGGTGACAACGGATAGATGTCTTGCACCTTGTAGCCGTAGGCTTGCTGCAAACAGCTCGCTTCCTGCGGCTCCAAATCTACCAAACGGAAATCGCTCACAGTCTTTTCGCTGTACGCCTGTCCGATACAGTGAGCAATCAGCCTGCGAAGCGCTTCTGTATAACGTGCCATCCAGCGTTCTACCGTTTCCTTCCGGTACACCTCCGCCGCATAGTCACATGTTAAAACGAGCTCCCCGCCGATCACCATTCCGTTCACGCTCAGCTTGTAATCTCTTGGACGGTTCGGGTCGATACTACGACCAGTCCCGTACGACGACGATTCAAATACGCTGGTGGACACATCCCGGTCGAACTGTCCCAAGTAGTTGAAGCAGATCTCCGGACGAAGGTCGAACTTCAACTCCTGCTTGTGCTCCGCTGCCGTCAAATATTTCAGCAATCCATACCCTAGTCCTTTTTTCGGAACGCTACGAAGCTCTTCTTTCACCGTCTTAATACTGTCGGTCAGATCCCCGGACGCGCTCAGATCAAGCAGCGTCGGCACGATCGTCGTAAACCAGCCGACCGTGCGGCTGACATCCACCGGTTCCCCGATATCTTCCCGGCCATGTCCTTCCAGATCCACGATAAACCGACGCTCGCCGGTCCATTCCTGTAGTGCAAGGCCTAACCCCGTCAGCAGGATATCGTTGATTTCCGTATAGTACGCCCGGTTGGCCTGGTTCAATAGCTGCGTCGTCTCTTCCCGCGACAGCTTGATCGTCACCGCTCCGCCGGTTTCATCGGCTTCCCCGACCCCTTCGTCTATCGGCAATGCCGTAACCGCTGTCTGCTCGATCCACTTCCAATATGCGATTTCCCGCAGCAGCTCCTCGCTGTCCGCATAGCGCGCCAGCGCCTTCGACCAAGTCTGGAACGCGTCCGTCTTCTCCGGAAAGCGGATCATTTCGCCTCGCTGCGCCTGCTCATAGCCGGTCTGCAAATCTTCGAACAGGATGCGCCATGACACTCCGTCCACTACTAAATGGTGGATGACGATGAGCAGGTGATCGCCCTCGCCGGTCTTCATCAGCCCAAGACGCAGCAGTGGCCCCTGCTCCAGGTGCAGCCCCCGCTGCAGGCGATAGGCTTCCGCCGCGATCCGCTCTTCCACGGCTGATTCGCCGCGTAAGTCGATCACGTCCATGCCAAAATTTGACTTGACAAGCCCGCCGTTCCACTGTACGAGACCCTGTTCTTCTATCCGATAGCTCATCCGTAGCGCATCATGATGCGCTACGATCCGTTCAAACACGCGCTGCAGGACGCTTTCGTCGAATCCGTCCCGACGATGCAGCATGACCGCCTGGTTATAATGATGCGGTAGCGGTGACGACTGTTCGAACAACCAATGCTGGATCGGAGTTAGCGGTACTTCGCCTTCTACCGGATGCTGATCGATTTGCCGTGCCAGCGTCTGCACATGCGGGCTCAGCTTCATGATCGTCGGATAACGGAACAGATCACGGATCGCCAATTGCAACTGATGTTGCCGCAGCCGTGCGGCAATCTGAACGGCCTTGATCGAATCTCCACCCAGCTCGAAGAAGGAATCCTGAACGCCAATCCGTTTGACGTTCAGAACATCTTGCCAAACCGATGCCATCAAGGCTTCTTCCGTTGTCCGCGGGGCTTCATACCCATGCAAACTTGCCTCCCGATCCGGCACTGGCAGCGCCTTGCGATCTACCTTGCCGCTAGAATTCAGCGGCAGACGATCCAGCGCCACAAAATACGACGGGATCATGTAGTCTGGCAGCTGTGCCGACAAATGCGCACGTAGCTCCGGAACAGAAATAACTTCACCGCTCACGATATACGCGCACAAGTACGCCTGCCCTTGCTCTTCTTCACGGGCAATGACTACCGTTTCGCGGATGTCTGCATGCGCCATGAGCCGCGCCTCGATCTCCCCGCATTCGATCCGGTAACCGCGAATTTTCACCTGGTGGTCGACCCGGCCCAAGTACTCGATGTTGCCGTCCGGCAGCCATCTCGCCAAATCCCCGGTCCGATACATCCTCGTACCCGGCTCAAAGGGGTTGTCTACGAACTTCTCTGCCGTCAGCTCCGGCCGGTTCCAGTAACCACGTGCTAAGCCATCACCCGCGATACACAGCTCACCTATAACGCCGATCGGCTGCAATTGCATATTTTCGTTTACAATAAATAATCTTGTATTCGGAATTGGGCTGCCAATCGGAATAATGCTTGGAACCTCTTTCCACTCCTTAGGAGGGGGCGCTAGCCATACTGAAGCGCATACCGTTGATTCGGTTGGACCATATTCATTCACATATTGAACATGTCTGCTCCATTGATTAACTAAATCATGTGGAGCTTCTGAACCTCCGGTAATAAGAATTCGCAAGGATGGCAATTGCTCGGGCGGTAAATGTCTCGCATACAACGGCGGCAGCGTAACGATAGTCGCCTTATATTCATTCATCCATTGAACAAAACAATTTGGATCCAAAATATCTTCCTGGTTGGGTATGCACAGTGTCCCGCCTGTAAGCAAAGCCATACAAATTTCCGATACGGAAGCATCAAACGAAAAACTAGCAAACTGTACAATACGATCTCCAAGACCCATTTCCATTTCGTTCGCATACAACAGAATTAAACTTGCGATACCCTGATGGGGGACCATAACTCCCTTTGGCCTTCCTGTAGATCCCGATGTATAAATGACGTATGCCAACTGGCTAGAAACGCTGTTAATTGGCAAATTGGCAGTAGATTGAACATAAAGGGCTTCATTCTCTAGATCCAGTACATCGATATCAATGGAAATGTTAGTTGTACCAGAATGGGTCGCTAACCATCGCGCTCCACTGTCTTCAAGAATATACCGGATACGCTCAGCTGGTAGCGATGAATCGATTGGCACGTATGCCCCGCCGGCTTTCAGGATACCCAGCACCCCGACAATCATCTCCACAGAGCGATCCATCAGGACCGCCACGATGCAATCCTGGCCCACACCCTGCTCGCGCAGTGTCCAAGCCAGCTGATTCGCCCGCGCATTCAGCTCCGCATAAGTCAGCTGCTGGTCCTCGTACACAACCGCCACCGCGTTTGGTGTCTTCTCGACTTGGGCCTCGAACAGCCTGTGGATCGTCGCTTCTCGCGGATAGTCCGCTGCTGTATCGTTGAACGCGTGCAACTGCTTCTTCTCCTCTGGTGTTACCAGTTGTAGAGAAGCTATGCTTGCGTCCGTTCGTTCGGTAATTTGAGTCAACAGTTGTACAAAGTGAGACAATAGACGCTCAATCGTAGACGCATTGAACAAGGCTCGACTGTATTCCAGTGACATGTGAAGGCCTTGATTGACTTCCACGACGTTTAGCGTCAAATCAAACTTCGTCACCGGATGGTTCAGTTCGACCGGGCGAACCTCAATGTCCGCTAGGCTAAAGCGTGTCTGCTCCATATTTTGCAATATTAGCATCGTGTCGAACAGTGGGTTACGGCTTCTATCGCGGCGCACGTTCAGCTTCTCCACCAGTTCCTCGAACGGGTAGTCTTGGTGTTCAAACGCTGCCAGCGTCCGCACCTTCACCTCGCGCACGAAGTCAATAAACCGCTTCTCCCCGGACGGGGCGTTGCGCAGCGCCAGCGTGTTCACGAACATCCCGATCATCGGCTCCGTGTCCGCATGTGTGCGCCCCGACACCGGCGTACCGACCACAATGTCGCTCTGCCCCGTGTACTTGTGTAACCACACGTTATAGGCTGCAAGCAGTACCATGTACAGCGTTGATCCGGTCTTCGTTGCGACTTTCTTCAGCCCTTCGGCCACGTCCGCGCTAATCTCCGCATGAACGCGTCCGCCCTCGCTGCTTGGCACCGCCGGACGCGTATGGTTGGTCGGCAGCTCCAGCACCGGCGCTTCCTCCGCAAAGGCGGACAGCCAGTACGCCTCATGCGCTTCCATCTGCTCAACCTCGAGCGTGCCTTGTTGCCAGACCGCATAGTCCTTGTACTGAATCCGCAGCGGCGGCAGCTCCTCGCCGGCATATGCCGTCATGAAGTCCGACAGCAAGATGTTCATCGATACGCCGTCCGACACAATATGATGCATGTCCCACAGCAGCCAATGGCGGTCCTCCGCTAGACGCAGCAGCTCGGCGCGTAGCAGGGGTGCTTGGTCAAGTGCGAACGGACGCACGAAGTTCCGTGTCAACGCCCGCGCATGCGCTTCATCTGTATCTTGGTAAACCCATTCCAACGACACGTCTTCGTGTATCTGTTGTCTCGGTTCACCGTCTATCCATGTAAACGAAGTGCGCAGCGATTCGTGACGGGTGATGACCGAGCGAATCGCTTGCTCCAGCCGATCCGCGTCCACCTTCCCTGTCAGTTCCACGACGCCCGGCATGTTGTAGCGCGTGCTCTCCGGCTCCAGCTCATGCAGTACATACAACCGCCGCTGCGCTGACGACAGCGCGTACGACGCCTGCGCCGCCGTCGGCTCAATCCAGCCGTAGTCACTTGGATCTACGCTTCGCACATATTCCGCCAACGCCTTCACCGTCGGTCGCGCGAACAACTCCCGCAGCGGCAACTCCACCGCCAGCTGCTGATGGATGCGCGACACCAGCGTCACGGCTTTCAGCGAATGACCGCCGCGCTCGAAGAACGAGTCGCCGATGCCGAACGAGCCCGTGCCCAGCACCTCCGCGAACAGCTCCGCCAATTGCGCCTCCAGCTCATCTCGAGGCGCTTCATAAACCTCTAGACCTATATTTAAATCTGGTGCCGGCAACTCCTTGCGGTTTACCTTGCCGTTGCTGTTCAGCGGAATGTTCTTCAATTGTACGAAATAGGACGGAATCATGTACTCCGGCAGCTGTGCCGCCAAATGCGCACATAGCTCCGGAACGGGAATAGCTTCGTCGCTCACGATATACGCGCATAAATACGTCTGCCCTTGCTCCTCTTCACGGGCAATAACCACTGCTTCGCGGATGTGCTCTTGCGTCATGAGCCGCGTTTCGATCTCCCCGCATTCGATCCGGTAGCCGCGGATCTTCACCTGATGATCAATCCGGCCCAAGTACTCGAGGTTGCCGTCCGGCAGCCATCTCGCCAAATCACCGGTCCGGTACATCCGTGTACCTGGTTCAAAAGGATTGTCCACGAACTTCTCCGCCGTCAGTTCCGGCCGGTTCCAGTAACCACGGGCTAAGCCATCGCCAGCGATACACAGCTCACCTGCAACACCGATCGGCTGCAACTGCCAGTTGTCGCTCAAAATATACAGCTGTGTATTGGCGATCGGACCCCCGATGCTCACCGTCTGATCATTGGTTACTTCCCGCATCGCGGACCAAATCGTCGTCTCGGTCGGACCGTACATATTAAACAGCGCGGCCTTCGATTTGCTTTGCAGCACCGCCAGCAGATCGTCCGTCCAAGCCTCTCCTCCAATCAACATTTCCGTGACGCTTTCCAGCCACCCATCGTTGCCTGCAGACAGCAGCATCTTCAACCGGGAAGGCGTCATCTGCACCACGTCGATATGCTGGCGCTCGATCAGCGCCGCCAGCTGCTGAGGCTCCTTCTGCTGCTCTTCATTCGCTGCCACGACCCGCATACCTTGCGTCAACGCAAGCAGTGTTTCCACCACCGAGATGTCGAACGACAGCGTGGTCGCAAATAACATCGACTTCGCTGGGGCGAACGGAATCGCTTGCCTCATCCCTGCGATAAAGTTCACCACCGAGCGGTGCTCGATCATGACTCCTTTCGGGTTCCCTGTTGTGCCCGAGGTATAGATCATATAGGCCAAATCGCTCGACGTTGCATTAAGCGCGAGGTTTGCTTCTGACGGTGCTTGCCCGGCTTCCACCAGATCCAGCACCGTGCCTTCGAATCCGCACGGATCCAGGCCCGGCTGAATTAGTAGCATCGCTGCGCCGCTGTCCGTTAGCATATACCGGATACGTTCGGCAGGCAGCGACGGATCGATTGGCAAGTACGCCCCACCGGCCTTCAGGATGCCAATTACCCCTACCATCAGCTCCAGCGAGCGTTCCGTCAGGATGGCCACGATGCGATCCGGACCCACACCCTGTTCGCGTAGCGTCCAAGCCAGCTGATTGGCCCGCGCATTCAGCTCCGCATAAGTCAGCTGCCGGTCTTCGTACACAACCGCCACCGCGTTCGGTGTCTTCTCAACTTGGGCCTCGAACAGCCCATGGATCGTCGCTTCACGCGGATAATCTGCTACCGTGTCGTTGAATGCGTAGAGCAGCAACTGTTTCTCCTCTGGCGTTATAAGTTGCAGAGAAGCTATGCTTGCGTCCGTTCGTTCGGTAATTTGAGTCAACAGTTGTACAAAGTGAGACAATAGACGCTCAACCGTAGACGCATTGAACAAGGCGCGACTGTATTCCAGTGTCATATGGAGACTTTGATTGACTTCTACGATGTTTAGCGTCAAGTCGAATTTCGTCACCGGATGGCTCAGCTCGACCGGACGAACGTCAACGTCTGCCAGATCAAAGCTTACCTGCTCCATATTTTGCAATATCAGCATCGTGTCGAACAACGGGTTGCGGCTCCTATCCCGGCGCACGTTCAGCTTCTCTACCAGTTCCTCGAACGGGTAGTCCTGGTGTTCAAACGCTGCCAGTGTCCGCGCCTTCACCTCGTGCACGAAGTCGATAAATCGCTTGTCCCCGGATGGAGCGTTGCGCAGCGCCAGCGTGTTCACGAACATCCCGATCATCGGCTCCGTGTCCGCATGTGTGCGCCCCGACACCGGCGTACCCACCACGATGTCGCTCTGCCCCGTGTACTTGTGTAGCCACACGTTGTAGGCTGCAAGCAGCACCATGTACAGCGTCGATCCCGCCTCTGCCGCGATTCGTTTAAGGGCCTCTGCAGTCTTGGCGCTCACTTCGGTGTATACCTTTCCGCCCTCGCTGCTTGGCACCGCCGGACGCACTCGGTCGGTCGGCAACTCCAGCACCGGCGCTTCCTCCGCATAGGCGGACAGCCAGTACGCCTCATGCGCTTCCATCCGCTCAACCTCGAGCGTGCCTTGCTGCCAGACTGCATAATCCTTGTACTGAATCCGCAGCGGCGGCAGCTCCTCGCCGGCATACGCCGTCATGAAGTCCGACACCAGAATGCTCATGGATACGCCGTCCGACACAATATGGTGCATGTCCCACAGCAGCCAATGGCGGTCCTCCGCTAGACGCAGCAGCCCGGCGCGCAGTAGCGGTGGTGCTTGGTCAAGTGCGAACGGACGCACGAAGTCCCGTGTCAACGCCCGCGCATGCGCTTCATCTGTATCTTGGTAAACCCATTCCAACGACACGTCTTCGTGTATCTGTTGTCTCGGTTCACCGTCTATCCATGTAAACGAAGTGCGCAGCGATTCGTGACGGGTGATGACCGAGCGAATCGCTTGCTCCAGTCGACCCGCATCTACCTTCCCTGCCAGTTCCACGACGCCCGGCATGTTGTAGCGCGTGCTCTCCGGCTCCAGCTCATGCAGCACATACAACCGCCGCTGCGCAGACGACAGCGCATACGATGCCTGTGGCTCTGCCGGCTCAATCCGGCCGTAGTTGCTATAATCCATGCTGCGCACATATTCCGCCAACGCCTTCACCGTCGGTCGCGCGAACAGCTCCCGCAGCGGCAACTCCACCGCCAACTGCTGATGGATGCGCGACACCAGCGTCACGGCCTTTAGCGAATGACCACCGCGCTCGAAGAACGAGTCGCCGATGCCAATCGCGCCCCCGCTCAGCACCTCCGCGAACAGCGTCGCCAATTGCATCTCCAGCGCATCCCGCGGCGCTTCATAGGCTTCGGTGTAAGCCTCCCGATCTGGTGCCGGCAGCGCTTTACGGTCTACCTTGCCATTGTTGTTCAGTGGCAGCTTCTCCAGCTCCATGAAGTGCGACGGAATCATGTACTCCGGCAGCTGTGCCGCCAAATGCACACGTAGCTCCGGAACGGGAATAGCTTCACCGCTCACGATATACGCGCACAAGTACGCCTGCCCTTGCTCCTCTTCCCGGGCAATAACCACAGCTTCGCAGATGTCAGCATGCGTCATGAGCCGCGCCTCGATCTCTCCGCACTCGATCCGGTAGCCGCGAATTTTCACCTGATGGTCGATCCGACCTAAGTACTCGAGGTTGCCGTCTGGTAACCATCTCGCCAAATCCCCGGTTCGGTACATCCGCGTACCCGGCTCAAAAGGGTTGTCCACGAACTTCTCTGCCGTCAGCTCTGGCCGATTTAGGTAACCGTACGCCACACCGTCACCACTTACGTACAACTCGCCCGCAGCCCCAATCGGCTGCAGCTGCTGCCATTCGTTGAGAATATAGGTTCGCAGCGTCGGAATCGGCTTGCCGATGTTGCTGATGCCGCTTGCGATCTCCGCCTCTCCAAGCTTTTTGTACGTCACATGCACCGTCGTTTCCGTGATCCCGTACATGTTGATCAAATCCGTATTCGGATACTTCCGGCTCCATTCCCGTAATCGGCCCGGCGCCAGCGCTTCTCCGCCAAAAATGACGACTCGTACGCTCAGTGCCGCGTCCGGTTCCTGCATTTCCCGTTGTGACAACGCATAAAACGCACTCGGTGTCTGGTTCAACACCGTCACCCGCTCTTGCCGCAGCAGCCACACCATCTGCTCCGGATCCCTCGCCGTCATCATCGGCACGACGACCAGCTTGCCTCCGTAGAGCAGCGCTCCGTACATTTCCCATACCGAGAAGTCGAAGCAATACGAGTGAAATAATGTCCACACATCTCGTTCGTTGAAATCGAACGCCAAGCGGTCGTTGAACAACAGCCGCACAACATTCCGGTGTGCGATCATCGTTCCTTTCGGCTTTCCGGTCGTCCCCGAGGTATAGATCACGTACGCCAAATCCGCCGGCTTCGCCCCCTGCGGCGGGTTCTCTGCTTGTGCCTGTGCTGTTTCGTCGACATATACCCGGCATCCCGTAAACGCAAGCGATGGCATCCGAAACTCGACGTCACGGGTCGTTACCAGCCACTCCGCCCCGCTGTCTGCCAGCGTATAGGCAATTCGCTCGGCCGGATAATCTGGATCGATCGGCAAGTACGCCCCGCCGGCTTTCAGGATACCCAGTACCCCGACGATCATCTCCACAGAGCGATCTATCAGGACCGCCACGATGCGATCCGGTCCCACACCCTGCTCGCGCAGCGTCCAAGCCAGCTGATTCGCCCGCCTGTTCAGCTCCGCATAGGTCAGCTGCCGATTCTCATACACGACCGCCACCGCATTCGGCGTCTTTTCGACTTGCGCCTCGAACAGCTCATGGATCGTCGCTTCCCGTGGATAGTCCGCCGCCGTGTCATTGAACGCGTGCAACTGCTGCTTCTCCTCCAGCGTTACGAGTTGCAAAGAAGCTATGCTTGCGTCCGTTCGTTCGGTAATTTGAGTCAACAGTTGTACAAAGTGAGACGATAAACGCTCAACCGTAGACGCATTGAACAAGGCTCGACTGTATTCCAGTGACATGTGAAGGCCTTGATTGACTTCCACGACGTTTAGCGTCAAATCAAACTTCGTCACTGGATGGCTCAGCTCGACCGAACGAACGTCAACGTTCGCCAGACTAAAGCGCGCCTGCTCCATGTTCTGTAACACTAGCATCGTATCGAACAACGGGTTTCGGCTCCTATCGCGGCGCACGCTCAGCTTCTCCACTAGTTCCTCGAACGGATAGTCCTGGTGTTCAAACGCCGTCAGCGTCCGCGCCTTCACCTCGCGCACGAAGTCAATAAACTGCTTGTCCCCGGACGGAGCGTTGCGCAGCGCCAGCGTGTTCACGAACATCCCGATCATTGGCTCCGTGTCCGCATGCGTTCTCCCCGACACCGGCGTACCCACCACAATGTCGGTCTGCCCCGTGTACTTGTGTAGCCACACGTTATAGGCTGCAAGCAGCACCATGTACAGCGTCGATCCCGTCTCTGCCGCGATTCGTTTAAGGGCCTCTGCAGTCTTGGCGCTCACCGAGGTGTATACCTTTCCGCCCTCGCTACTTGGTACCGCCGGACGCGTATGGTCGGTCGGCAGCTCCAGCACCGGTGCTTCCTCCGTAAAGACGGACAGCCAGTACGCCTCATGCGCTTCCATCCGCTCAACCTCGAGCGTGCCTTGCTGCCAGACCGCGTAATCTTTGTACTGAATCCGCAGCGGCGGCAGCTCCTCGCCGGCATATGCCGTCATGAAGTCCGACAGCAAGATGTTCATCGATACGCCGTCCGACACAATATGATGCATGTCCCACAGCAGCCAATGGCGGTCCTCCGCTAGACGCAGCAGCTCGGCGCGCAGTAGCGGCGCCTGGTCAAGTGCGAACGGACGCACGAAGTTTCTTGTCAACGCCCGTGCTTGACCCTCATCCGCATCCCGGTAAACCCATCCCAACGACACGTCTTCGTGTACCTGTTGTCTCGGTTCGCCGTCTACCCATGTGAACGACGTGCGAAGCGATTCATGACGGGCGATGACCGAGCGAATCGCTTGCTCCAGCCGATCCGCGTCCACCTTCCCTACCAGTTCCACGATGCCCGGCATGTTGTAACGCGTGCTCTCCGGCTCCAGCTCATGCAGCACATACAACCGCCGCTGCGCCGACGACAGCGCATACGATGCCTGTGGCTCTGCCGGCTCAATCCGGCCGTAGTCGCTAGGATCCATGCTGCGCACATATTCCGCCAACGCCTTTACCGTCGGTCGAGCGAACAGCTCCCGCAGAGGCAACTCCACCGCCAGCTGCTGATGAATGCGCGACACCAGCGTCACAGCCTTCAGCGAATGACCACCGCGCTCGAAGAATGAATCCCCGATGCCGATCGCACTCCCGCCCAGTGCCTCCGCGAACAGCTCCGCCAATTGCGCTTCCAGCCCATCCCGTGGCGCTTCATAGGCTTCGGTGTAAGCCTCCCGATCCGGCGCAGGCAGCGCTTTGCGATCCAGCTTACCGTTTACTGTAAGCGGTAGTTTCTCAAGCGCGACGAAATAGGACGGAATCATGTAGTCCGGCAGCTGTACGCCCAGATGCGCACGTAGCTCCGGAATCGGAACAGCTTCGTCGCTCACGACATACGCGCACAAGTACTGCCCTTGCTCCTCTTCACGGGCAATGACTACTGCTTTGCGGATGTCTGCGTGCGCCATGAGACGCGTCTCGATCTCCCCGCACTCGATCCGGTAGCCGCGGATCTTCACCTGGTGGTCGATCCGGCCCAAGTACTCGATGTTACCGTCCGGCAGCCATCTCGCCAAATCCCCGGTCCGGTACATCCGCGTACCCGGCTCGAACGGGTTGTCCACGAACTTTTCCTCCGTCAGCTCCGGACGGTTCAGGTAGCCGCGCGCCACACCCTCACCGGCAATGCACAATTCACCCGCAGCCCCGATCGGCTGTAAACTTCCAAAGTAATCGACAATAAATACTTGTTGATTGTCCATCGGATGACCGATCGGCACCGTATCCATTTCCGGTATCAGTAACTCTGGTTTGACCTCATACAAAGTGGAATCCACTGTACATTCTGTGGGTCCATATACATTTAGCAATTGCACCTGTTCGCCGAATGTTTTCCAAAAAAATTGTACAGTTTGAACAGTCAGTGCTTCTCCACCCACAATAATCTGCTTTACCCGAAGCGCCTGTCCAAATCTTGATCCACTATAGCTCAATAGAGAAAGGTAAGTAGGTGTTGCATCCGTGATATCGATCTCATTCTTCCAAAAGAAAGACAATAACCCTTCTCGGTCCAACTTCAAGTGTTCTGGAACGATGTGAAGCGTTTTACCGAATAAAAGTGCCCCGTAAATCGGTTTAACCGACATATCGAAAATAAAAGGAGCAAGCTGTGCCATATTCCGATATTCCGGATTAGCCTCGTAAATGGGATTAAACAAACTCAGCGTGAAATTGATCACGCTTCTGTGCTCGATCATCACTCCTTTTGGGTTTCCCGTAGTGCCTGACGTATAAATGACGTACGCCAAGTGATTCGGCTGTATAACCGTAGGCAAATTCGATTCCAAACGCTCTTTGTCGCCGGTATTATCAAAGTCTAGAACCGTTCCTCTAAATCCACCCATCTTCAAACTTGGACGAGCTAGCAATATGTCCGCACCGCTGTCTACCAACATATACTGAATCCGTTCGCTCGGATAAGCAGGATCAATTGGCAAGTACGCCCCGCCGGCCTTCAATATGGCCATCATTCCCACTATGGTCTCAATCGAACGTTCCGTTAGGATCGCTACGATGCGATCCGGCCCAACCCCGTGATTCCGCAGCGTCCAAGCCAGCTGATTCGCCCGCGCATTCAACTCCGCATAAGTCAGCTCTCGGTCCTCGTATACAACCGCAACTGCGTTCGGTGTCTTCTCAACCTGCGTCTCGAACAGCCCGTGAATCGTCGCTTCCCGCGGATACGCTGCCGCCGTTTTGTTGAATGTATAGAGCAGCAATTGCTTCTCCTCCGGCGTTACCAGTTGCAAAGTAGCTATGCTTGCGTCCGTTCGTTCGGTAATTTGAGTCAACAGTTGTACAAAGTGAGACAATTGCCGCTTAACCGTAGACGCATTGAACAAGGCTCGACTATATTCCAGCGTCATGTGAAGACTTTGATTGACTTCTACGACGTTTAGCGTCAAGTCGAATTTCGTAACCGGATGGCTCAGCTCGACCGGACGAATGTCAACGTCCGCCAGATCAAAGCTTACCTGCTCCATATTTTGCAATATTAGCATCGTGTCAAACAGCGGGTTTCGGCTCCTATCGCGGCGCACGGTCAGCTTCTCCACCAGTTCTTCGAACGGATAGTCCTGATGTTCAAACGCTGCCAGCGTCCGCGCCTTCACCTCGTGCACGAAGTCGATAAACCGCTTATCCCCGGACGGGGCGTTGCGGAGCGCTAGCGTGTTCACGAACATCCCGATCATCGGCTCCGTATCCGCATGTGTGCGCCCCGACACCGGCGTACCCACCACAATGTCGGTCTGCCCCGTGTACTTGTGCAGCCACACGTTATAGGCTGCAAGCAGCACCATGTATAGCGTCGATCCCGTCTCTGCCGCGATTCGTTTAAGGGCCTCTGCAGTCTTGGCGCTCACCGAGGTGTATACCTGACCGCCCTCGCTGCTTGGCACCGCCGGACGCGTATGGTCGGTCGGCAGCTCCAGCACCGGTGCTTCCTCCGTAAAGACGGACAGCCAGTACGCCTCATGCGCTTCCATCCGCTCAACCTCGAGCGTGCCTTGCTGCCAAACCGCGTAATCTTTGTACTGAATCCGCAGCGGCGGCAGCTCCTCGCCGGCATATGCCGTCATGAAGTCCGACAGCAGGATGTTCATCGATACGCCGTCCGACACAATATGATGCATGTCCCACAGCAGCCAATAACGGTCCTCCGCTAGACGCAGCAGCTCGGCGCGTAGCAGCGGTGCTTGGTCAAGTGCGAACGGACGCACGAAGTTCCGTGTCAACGCCCGTGCTTGACCCTCATCCGCATCCCGGTAAACCCATTCCAACGACACGTCTTCGTGTATCTGTTGTCTCGGTTCGCCGTCTACCCACGTGAACGAGGTGCGCAGCGATTCGTGACGGGTGATGACTGAGCGAATCGCTTGCTCCAGCCGATCCGCGTCCACCTTCCCTGCCAGTTCCACGACGCCCGGCATGTTGTAGCGCGTGCTTTCCGGCTCCAGCTCATGCAGCACATACAACCGCCGCTGCGCCGACGACAGCGCATACGATGCCTGTGGCTCTGCCGGCTCAATCCGACCGTAGTCGCTAGGATCCATGCTGCGCACATATTCCGCCAACGCCTTCACCGTCGGTCGCGCGAACAACTCCCGTAGCGGCAACTCCACCGCCAACTGCTGATGGATGCGCGACACCAGCGTCACGGCTTTCAGCGAATGACCACCGCGCTCGAAGAACGAGTCGCCGATGCCAATCGCGCCCCCGCTCAGCACCTCCGCGAACAACGTCGTCAATTGCGCCTCCAGTGCATCCCGCGGCGCTTCATAGGCTTCAGTGAAAGCCTCCCGATCCGGCGCAGGCAGCGCTTTGCGGTTTACCTTGCCGTTGTTGTTCAGCGGAATGTTCTCCAATTGTACAAAATAGGACGGGATCATGTACTCCGGCAGCTGTACGGCCAATTGCATTCGTAGTTCCATAACCGGAACAGTCTCATCGCTCACGATATACGCGCACAAGTGCGCCTGCCCCTTTTCCTCTTCCCGGGCAATGACTACCGCTTCGCAGATGTCTGCGTGCGTCATGAGCCGCGCCTCGATCTCCCCGCATTCGATCCGGTAGCCGCGGATCTTCACCTGATGGTCAATCCGGCCCAAGTATTCGAGGTTGCCGTCCGGCAGCCATCTTGCCAAATCACCGGTCCGGTACATCCGTGTACCTGGTTCAAAAGGATTGTCCACGAACTTCTCCGCCGTCAGTTCCGGCCGGTTCCAGTAACCACGGGCTAAGCCATCGCCAGCGATACACAGCTCACCTGCAACACCGATCGGCTGCAACTGCCAGTTGTCGCTCAAAATATACAGCTGTGTATTGGCGATCGGACCCCCGATGCTCACCGTCTGATCATTGGTTACTTCCCGCATCGCGGACCAAATCGTCGTCTCGGTCGGACCGTACATATTAAACAGCGCGGCCTTCGATTTGCTTTGCAGCACCGCCAGCAGATCGTCCGTCCAAGCCTCTCCTCCAATCAACATTTCCGTGACGCTTTCCAGCCACCCATCGTTGCCTGCAGACAGCAGCATCTTCAACCGGGAAGGCGTCATCTGCACCACGTCGATATGCTGGCGCTCGATCAGCGCCGCCAGCTGCTGAGGCTCCTTCTGCTGCTCTTCATTCGCTGCCACGACCCGCATGCCTTGCGTCAACGCCAGCAGTGTTTCCACCACCGAGATGTCGAACGACAGCGTGGTCGCAAATAACATCGACTTCGCTGGGGCGAACGGAATCGCTTGCCTCATCCCTGCGATAAAGTTCACCACCGAGCGGTGCTCGATCATGACTCCTTTCGGGTTCCCTGTTGTGCCCGAGGTATAGATCATATAGGCCAAATCGCTCGACGTTGCATTAAGCGCGAGGTTTGCTTCTGACGGTGCTTGCCCGGCTTCCACCAGATCCAGCACCGTGCCTTCGAATCCGCACGGATCCAGGCCCGGCTGAATTAGTAGCATCGCTGCGCCGCTGTCCGTTAGCATATACCGGATACGTTCGGCAGGCAGCGACGGATCGATCGGCAAGTAGGCTCCGCCTGCTTTCAGGATGCCGAGTACCCCTACCATCAGCTCCAGCGAGCGTTCCGTCAGGATGGCCACGATGCGATCCGGACCCACACCCTGTTCGCGTAGCGTCCAAGCCAGCTGATTGGCCCGCGCATTCAGCTCCGCATAAGTCAGCTGCCGGTCTTCGTACACGACCGCCACCGCGTTCGGTGTTTTCTCGACTTGGGCCTCGAATAGCTCATGGATCGTCGCTTCCCGTGGATAGTCCGCCGCCGTGTCATTGAACGTGTGCAACTGCTGCTTCTCCTCCGGCGTTACGAGTTGCAAAGAAGCTATGCTTGCGTCCGTTCGTTCGGTAATTTGAGTCAACAGTTGTACAAAGTGAGACAATAGACGCTCAACCGTAGACGCATTGAACAAGGCGCGACTGTATTCCAGTGTCATATGGAGACTTTGATTGACTTCTACGATGTTTAGCGTCAAGTCGAATTTCGTCACCGGATGGCTCAGCTCGACCGGACGAACGTCAACGTCTGCCAGATCAAAGCTTACCTGCTCCATATTTTGCAATATCAGCATCGTGTCGAACAACGGGTTGCGGCTCCTATCCCGGCGCACGTTCAGCTTCTCTACCAGTTCCTCGAACGGGTAGTCCTGGTGTTCAAACGCTGCCAGTGTCCGCGCCTTCACCTCGTGCACGAAGTCGATAAATCGCTTGTCCCCGGATGGAGCGTTGCGCAGCGCCAGCGTGTTCACGAACATCCCGATCATCGGCTCCGTGTCCGCATGTGTGCGCCCCGACACCGGCGTACCCACCACGATGTCGCTCTGCCCCGTGTACTTGTGTAGCCACACGTTATAGGCTGCAAGCAGTACCATGTAAAGCGTCGATCCCGTCTTCGCTGCGACTTTCTTCAGCCCTTCGGCCACGTCAGCGTTAAGCTCCGCATGAACACGTCCGCCCTCGCTGCTTGGTACCGCAGGACGCACTCGGTCGGTCGGCAGCTCCAGCACCGGTGCTTCCTCCGTAAAGGCGGACAGCCAGTACGCCTCGTGCGCTTCCATCCGCTCGGCCTCGAGCGTGCCTTGCTGCCAGACTGCATAATCCTTGTACTGAATCCGCAGTGGCGGCAGCTCCGCGCCGGCATACGCCGTCATGAAGTCCGACAGCAGGATGTTCATCGATACGCCGTCCGACACAATATGATGCATGTCCCACAGCAGCCAATGGCGGTCCTCCGCTAGACGCAGCAGCCCAGCGCGCAGTAGCGGCGCTTGGTCAAGTGCGAACGGACGCACGAAGTCCCGTGTCAACGCCCGCGCATGCTCTTCATGCGTATCTTGGTAAACCCATTCCAACGACACGTCTTCGTGTATCTGTTGTCTCGGTTCGCCGTCTACCCATGTGAACGACGTGCGAAGCGATTCATGACGGGTAATGACTGAACGAATCGCTTGCTCCAGCCGATCCGCGTCCACCTTCTCTACCAGTTCCACGACGCCCGGCATGTTGTAGCGCGTGCTCTCTGGCTCCAGCTCATGCAGCACATACAACCGCCGCTGCGCCGACGACAGCGCATACGATGCCTGTGGCACTGCCGGCTCAATCCGGCCGTAGTCGCTAGGATCCATGCTGCGCACATATTCCGCCAACGCCTTTACCGTCGGTCGCGCGAACAGCTCCCGCAGCGGCAACTCCACCGCCAGCTGCTGATGAATGCGCGACACCAACGTTACGGCCTTCAGCGAATGACCGCCGCGCTCGAAAAACGAGTCGCCGATGCTGAACGAGCCCGTGCCCAGCACCTCTGCGAACAGCTCCGCCAATTGCGCTTCCAGCCCATCCCGTGGCGCTTCATAGGCTTCGGTGTAAGCCTCCCGATCCGGCGCAGGCAGCGCTTTGCGATCCAGCTTACCGTTTACTGTAAGCGGTAGTTTCTCAAGCGCGACGAAATAGGACGGAATCATGTAGTCCGGCAGCTGTACGCCCAGATGCGCACGTAGCTCCGGAACGGGAACAGCTTCACCGCTCACGATATACGCGCACAAGTACGCCTGCCCCTTTTCCTCTTCACGGGCAATGACTACCGCTTCGCGGATGTCTGCGTGCGCCATGAGACGCGTCTCGATCTCCCCGCACTCGATCCGGTAGCCGCGGATCTTCACCTGGTGGTCGATCCGGCCCAAGTACTCGATGTTACCGTCCGGCAGCCATCTCGCCAAATCCCCGGTCCGGTACATCCGCGTACCCGGCTCGAACGGGTTGTCCACGAACTTTTCCTCCGTCAGCTCCGGACGGTTCAGGTAGCCGCGCGCCACACCCTCACCGGCAATGCACAATTCACCCGCAGCCCCGATCGGCTGTAAACTTCCAAAGTAATCGACAATAAATACTTGTTGATTGTCCATCGGATGACCGATCGGCACCGTATCCATTTCCGGTATCAGTAACTCTGGTTTGACCTCATACAAAGTGGAATCCACTGTACATTCTGTGGGTCCATATACATTTAGCAATTGCACCTGTTCGCCGAATGTTTTCCAAAAAAATTGTACAGTTTGAACAGTCAGTGCTTCTCCACCCACAATAATCTGCTTTACCCGAAGCGCCTGTCCAAATCTTGATCCACTATAGCTCAATAGAGAAAGGTAAGTAGGTGTTGCATCCGTGATATCGATCTCATTCTTCCAAAAGAAAGACAATAACCCTTCTCGGTCCAACTTCAAGTGTTCTGGAACGATGTGAAGCGTTTTACCGAATAAAAGTGCCCCGTAAATCGGTTTAACCGACATATCGAAAATAAAAGGAGCAAGCTGTGCCATATTCCGGTATTCCGGATTAGCCTCGTAAATGGGATTAAACAAACTCAGCGTGAAATTGATCACGCTTCTGTGCTCGATCATCACTCCTTTTGGGTTTCCCGTAGTGCCTGACGTATAAATGACGTACGCCAAGTGATTCGACTGTATAACCGTAGGCAAATTCGATTCCAAACGCTCTTTGTCGCCGGCATTATCAAAGTCTAGAACCGTTCCTCTAAATCCACCCATCTTCAAACTTGGACGAGCTAGCAATATGTCCGCACCGCTGTCTACCAACATATACTGAATCCGTTCGCTCGGATAAGCAGGATCAATTGGCAAGTACGCCCCGCCGGCCTTCAATATGGCCATCATTCCCACTATGGTCTCAATCGAACGTTCCGTTAGGATCGCTACGATGCGATCCGGCCCAACCCCGTGATTCCGCAGCGTCCAAGCCAGCTGATTCGCCCGCGCATTCAACTCCGCATAAGTCAGCTGTCGGTCCTCGTATATAATCGCAACTGCGTTCGGTGTCTTCTCAACCTGCGTCTCGAACAGCCCGTGAATCGTCGCTTCCCGCGGATAGTCCACAGCCTTGTCATTGAATGCGTGCAAAAACTGTTTTTCCTCCTGTGAAATAACCTCGACTTGTTCGAGCGGCACATCCCTGTAATCTATAATACGCTCCAAAAAATCTGATAATTGTTTGCAAAACCGCAGCAAGCTTGCTTCAGTATATCGATTTAGTTTGTAGTTAATGTTGATAAACAATCGATTGTCTTCTTTTGAGAACGACATTAAGGTTTCACACTCAGAATTATTAAGATCGACCATTTGATGAATTTCCTTGTATAAAATCGCTGTTTTAAGTCGCAATCGTTCATGATGAGTTAAAGGCAATCCATTTTTATCCGCAATATGTTTATGTGGAAATAGCTGAAACTTAACCGCATTTATTACGCATTCACGTACCTCTAGCAAGATATCCCTAAATGTTCTTCCTGGTTCTATATGTAATCTAATTGGCAGTAGATCTATTACGGCTCCCTCGTTATCTTTTCTTTTAAGCGGGGGCATACCTACTATAATATCCGGATTATTCAGGTGTTTTGACAAAAATATGGATATAACTGACAAAAGGACGACGAAAATTGCTTGTTCCGATCCTTTAGTCATAACTTTTATTTCTTCTGTAATCTTAGGAGATAGAGCGAATTTTAATTCCCCTCTGCAACCCTCTTCATGGCCGTTTCTCGTTTCCAGAAGGTGAGTAAGAACAGGAGGATTACTGAGCGCTTGCAACCAATACTCTATTGCTTCTGCAAACTCTTCATTCGTTAGCAGCAATCGTTGCGTCAAAAAATCTGCCATGCTCACCATACGCTCCTTTGAGTTAAATGTTAAGAGAAAATAATGACAGATGAATCTGTCATTATTTCTCTCGGAGAATATGCACCTTATTTACACAAACTCCATATCTCCAAACAATTCAAAATCGTTTTCTAATATCTCCGTCTTGATCGTGCCGATTTTTACTGTAGGCTCTGATGCAATACACTTGATTACTTCACAAAAACCAGTAAGCAATCTCCATATGGTTTCTTCATCAAACAATACTCGACTGTATACTACTGCTAGTTGGATTGCATGATCTGCCTCTATAACGTTCAGCGTCAGGTCTAGCTTCGTCGTCGGATGGCTCAGCTCGACCGGACGCACGTCAACGTTCGCCAGATTAAAGCGCGTTTGCTCCATGTTCTGCAGCACCAGCATCGTGTCAAACAGTGGGTTTCGGCTCCTATCACGGTGCACGTTCAGCTTCTCTACCAGTTCCTCGAATGGGTAGTCCTGGTGTTCAAACGCCGCCAGTGTCCGCTCCTTCACCTCATGCACGAAGTCGATAAACCGCTTGTCCCCGGATGGGGCGTTACGCAGTGCCAGCGTGTTCACGAACATCCCAATCATCGGCTCCGTGTCCGCATGCGTCCGCCCCGACACCGCCGTGCCCACTACGATGTCGCTCTGCCCCGTGTACTTGTGCAGCCACACATTATAGGCTGCAAGTAGCACCATGTACAGCGTCGATCCCGTTTCTGCTGTGACTTTCTTCAGCCCTTCGACCACGTCCGCGCTAATCTCCGCATGAACGCGTCCGCCTTCGCTGCTTGGCACCGCCGGACGCGTATGGTCGGTCGGCAGCTCTAGCACTGGCGCTTCCTCCGCATAGGTGGACAGCCAGTACGCCTCGTGCGCTTGCATCCGCTCGACCCCGAGCGTACCTTGCTGCCAAACCGCGTAGTCCTTGTACTGAATCCGCAGCGGCGGCAGCTCCGCGCCGGCATACGCCGCCATGAAGTCCGACACCAAAATGTCCATGGATACGCCGTCCGACACAATATGATGCATGTCCCACAGCAGCCAATAGCGTTCTTCCGCTAGACGCAGCAACTCAACACGCAGCAGCGGCGCCTGATCGAGTGCGAACGGACGCACGAAGTTCCGTGTCAACGCCCGCGCACGCGATTCATCCGTATCCCGGTATACCCATTCAAATGACACATCTTCGTGCACCTGTTGTCTCGGTTCACCGTCTATCCATGTAAACGAGGTGCGCAGTGATTCGTGACGGGCGATGGCCGAGCGAATCGCTTGTTCCAGCCGATCCGCATCCACCTTCCCAACTAGTTCCACGACGCCTGGCATGTTGTAGCGCGTGCTCTCCGGCTCCAGCTCATGCAGCACATACAACCGCCGCTGCGACGACGACAGCGCGTACGAAGCCTGCGGCGCCGCTGGTTCGATTCGGCCGTAGTCGCTTTGATCTACGCTACGTACAGATTTCGCCAACGTCTTCACCGTCGGATGCGCGAACAGCTCCCGGAGTGGCAACTCCACCGACAACTGCTGATGGATACGCGACACCAGCGTCACAGCCTTCAGCGAATGACCACCGCGCTCGAAGAACGAGTCATTGATGCCGATTGCATCCCCGCCCAGCACCTCCGCGAACAACTCCGCCAATTGCGCCTCCAGCGCATCCCGCGGCGCTTCATAGGCTTCGGTGTAAGCCTCCCGATCTGGTGCCGGCAACGCCTTGCGGTCTACCTTGCCGTTGCTGTTCAGTGGCAACTTTTCCAGCTCCACGAAGTGCGACGGGATCATGTAGTCTGGCAGCTGTGCCGACAAATGCGCACGTAGCTCCGGAACAGAAATCGCTTCACCGCTCACGATATACGCGCACAAGTACGCCTGCCCTTGCTCTTCTTCACGGGCAATGACTACCGTTTCGCGGATGTCTGCATGCGCCATGAGCCGCGCCTCGATCTCCCCGCATTCGATCCGGTAACCGCGAATCTTCACCTGGTGGTCGACCCGGCCCAAGTACTCGATGTTGCCGTCCGGCAGCCATTTCGCCAAATCCCCGGTCCGATACATCCTCGTACCCGGCTCAAAGGGGTTGTCTACGAACTTCTCTGCCGTTAGTTCCGGCCGGTTCTGGTAACCACGTGCCAAACCATCGCCTGCGATACACAGCTCACCTGCGAGGCCGATCGGCTGCAATTGCATATTTTCGTTTACAATAAATAATCTTGTATTCGGAATTGGGCTGCCAATCGGAATAATGCTTGGAATCTCTTTCCACTCCTTAGGAGGAGGCGCTAGCCATAGTGAAGCGCATACCGTTGATTCGGTAGGACCATATCCATTCACATATTGAACATGTCTGCTCCATTGATTAACCAAATCATGTGGAGCTTCTGAGCCTGCAGTAATAAGGATTCGCAAGGATGGCAATTGCTCGGGCTGTAAATGCTTCGCATACAGCGGCGGCAGCGTAACGATAGTCGCCTTATATTCATTCATCCATTGAACAAAACAATTTGGATCCAAAATATCTTCCTGGTTGGGTATGCACAGTGTCCCGCCTGTAAGCAAAGCCATACAAATTTCCGATACGGAAGCATCAAACGAAAAACTAGCAAACTGTACAATACGATCTCCAAGACCCATTTCCATTTCGTTCGCATACAACAGAATTAAACTTGCGATACCCTGATGGGGGACCATAACTCCCTTTGGCCTTCCTGTAGATCCCGATGTATAAATGACGTATGCCAACTGGCTAGAAACGCTGTTAATTGGCAAATTGGCAGTAGATTGAACATAAAGGGCTTCATTCTCTAGATCCAGTACATCGATATCAATGGAAATGTTAGTTGTACCAGAATGGGTCGCTAACCATCGCGCTCCACTGTCTTCAAGAATATACCGGATACGCTCAGCTGGTAGCGATGAATCGATTGGCACGTATGCCCCGCCGGCTTTCAGGATACCTAGCACCCCGACAATCATCTCCACAGAGCGATCCATCAGGACCGCCACGATGCGATCCGGGCCCACCCCCTGCTCGCGCAGTGTCCAAGCCAGCTGATTGGCCCGCGCATTCAGCTCCGCATAAGTCAGGTGCCGGTTCTCGTACACAACCGCCACTGCGTTTGGTGTCTTCTCGACTTGGGCCTCAAACAGCCCATGGATCGTCGCTTCTCGCGGATAGTCCGCTGCTGTATCGTTGAATGCATGCAACAATAACTGTTCCTCCTCCGCCGTCACGAGCGATATCGAAGCAATGATTGCTTCTGGCTGCCCTGCGATTTGGGACAATAGCTGTACAAAGTGCGTCAGGCGCCGCTCGACCGTCTCCGCGTTGAACAGCGTGCGGCTGTATTCCAGCAACAACTGAAGTCTTTGCTCCCGTTCCACGACGTTCAGGGTTAAGTCGAACTTCGTCGTCAGATGGTTCAGTTCGACCGGGCGAACCTCAATGTCCGCCAGACCAAAGCGCGTCTGCTCCATATTTTGCAATATCAGCATCGTATCGAACAGCGGGTTGCGGCTCCTATCCCGGCGCACATTCAGCTTCTCTACCAGTTCCTCGAACGGATAGTCCTGATGTTCAAACGCTGCCAGCGTCCGCGCCTTCACCTCGTGCACGAAGTCAATAAACCGCTTCTCCCCGGACGGGGCGTTACGCAGCGCCAGCGTGTTCACGAACATCCCGATCATCGGCTCTGTGTCCGCATGTGTGCGCCCCGACACCGGCGTACCCACCACAATGTCGCTCTGCCCCGTGTACTTGTGCAGCCACACGTTATAGGCTGCAAGCAGCACCATGTAAAGCGTCGCTCCGGTCTCTGCTGCGATTCGTTTAAGGGCCTCTGCAGTCTTGGTGCTCACTTCGGTGTATACCTTTCCGCCCTCGCTGCTTGGCACCGCAGGACGCACTCGGTCGGTCGGCAACTCCAGCACAGGCGCTTCCTCCGCATAGGCGGACAGCCAGTACGCCTCGTGCGCTTCCATCCGCTCAACCTCGAGCGTGCCTTGCTGCCAGACCGCATAGTCCTTGTACTGAATCCGCAGCGGCGGCAGCTCCTCGCCGGCATACGCCGTCATGAAGTCCGACAGCAGGATGTTCATCGATACGCCGTCCGACACAATATGATGCATGTCCCACAGCAGCCAATAACGGTCCTCCGCTAGACGCAGCAGCTCGGCGCGTAGCAGGGGTGCTTGGTCAAGTGCGAACGGACGCACGAAGTTCCGTGTCAACGCCCGCGCATGCGCTTCATCTGTATCTTGGTAAACCCATTCCAACGACACGTCTTCGTGTATCTGTTGTCTCGGTTCACCGTCTATCCATGTAAACGAAGTGCGCAGCGATTCGTGACGGGTGATGACCGAGCGAATCGCTTGCTCCAGTCGACCCGCGTCCACCTTCCCTACCAGTTCCACGACGCCCGGCATGTTGTAGCGCGTGCTCTCCGGCTCCAGCTCATGCAGCACATACAACCGCCGCTGCGCAGACGACAGCGCATACGATGCCTGTGGCTCTGCCGGCTCAATCCGGCCGTAGTTGCTATAATCCATGCTGCGCACATATTCCGCCAACGCCTTCACCGTCGGTCGCGCGAACAGCTCCCGCAGCGGCAACTCCACCGACAGCTGCTGATGAATGCGTGACACCAGCGTCACAGCCTTCAGCGAATGACCACCGCGCTCGAAAAACGAGTCGCCGATGCTGAACGAGCCCGTGCCCAGCACCTCCGCGAACAGCTCCGCCAATTGCGCCTCCAGCGCATCCCGCGGCGCTTCATAGGCTTCTATGCCTGCATTTAAATCCGGCGCAGGCAGCGCCTTACGGTCTACCTTGCCGTTGTTGTTCAGCGGAATGTTCTCCAATTCAACAAAATAGGACGGGATCATATACTCCGGCAAATACCGAGCTAGGTGAGCATGTATTTGAGATGCTGTCAGCGGCATGCTGCATACCAGATAAGCGCATAGATACGCATGCCCTTGCTCATCATTCCGAGACAATACGACCGCTTGGCGGATGTATTCATGCTCTTTCAGACAAACTTCAATCTCCCCACATTCGATGCGATACCCACGGATCTTGACTTGATGATCCATTCGACCCATATAGATAAGGTTGCCATCCGGCTGCCACCTTGCCAAATCCCCAGTCCGATACATCAGCGTACCCGGATCGAACGGGTTATCTACATATTTTTCCGTAGTCAGTTCAGGCTGATTAATATAACCGCGTCCCACGCCATCGCCTGCTATACAAAGCTCTCCCGCTACGCCAATGGGTTGCAATTGGCCGTTTGGATCTACGACGTAGAACCGCATATTGGCGTTGGGACTTCCGATCGTCACTGTTTTATCTGCGGTGACGTCTCGCAGCATCGACCAGACCGTCGTTTCTGTCGGCCCATACATGTTATATATCGCCGCAGAAGACCGTGATTGCAATTGATTCAGTAGATCCTCTGTCAGCGCTTCTCCGCCAACCATAATGTCGCTCACGCTCTCCAACCAAGAATCGGAACCAACAGCCAATAGCGTATGAAGTCTAGATGGTGTGGCCTGCAGCATGGCGATCCGATGTCGCTTAATCAGTTCCGTTAATTGCTGCGGATCCCTCTGCTGATCCTTGGTCGCGACAATGATGCGCATGCCCCGGGTTAACGCCAGTAACGTTTCAACAACCGAGATGTCGAAAGACAACGTGGCCGCGAATAGAATCGATTTGGTCGGCACGAACGCAATTCTCGTTGTCATGCCAAACAGAAAATTGACGGCGGAGCGATGCTCGATCATTACGCCTTTGGGCTGGCCGGTCGTCCCCGATGTGTAAAGCACATAAGCCAAATGGTGTGGCATCACTGTAATGGCAGGGTTCGTTTCAAGCCGATCTCCGATTTCGGTATCCTCAAAATCCAGAATGCATCCTTGAAACGCATACGTTTCTGAACCGTGATGACGCAGCAGTACACTTGCGCCGCTGTCCTTAAGCATGGACCGAATGCGTTCAAACGGCAAAATCGGATCGATTGGCAAATATGCACCGCCGGCCTTCAATATCGCCAATAGGCCAATGATCATTTCCAATGAACGCTCAGCAGCAATTCCGATAACCGTATCCGCTTGAACACCTTTGTCATGCAGCGTCCAAGCCAGCTGATTGGCCCGCGCATTCAGCTCCGCATATGTCAATTGCTTGTAGCCGCATATAACCGCCACTGCATTCGGCGTCTTTTCGACTTGCGCCTCGAACAGCTCATGGATCGTCGCTTCCCGTGGATAGTCCGCCGCCGTGTCATTGAACGCGTGCAGCAGTTGCTTCTCCTCCGGCGTAACGAGCGATATCGATGCAACCGACCGCTGCTTGTCCTCCAAAATTTGCTGCGCAATTTCTTTGATATGCCCCTCCATGCGCTGGATGAATGCCGAATCATAGACCTTGGTGTTATATCGGAATGCCATCCACAACGATTCGCCAGGAACTAGCACGGCTGTTAGGTCATAGTTCGCCTGCTCAAATACATCTAAGTCACGGATCGCAAACGCTGCTTCATCCGTCTCGTCCACTTGCCCAATCGCTTCGGCAATCGGGTAGTTCTCGAACACCAAAATATGGTCGATCAAACCCGTCTTCAGTGGGCTCAGCCCTTGAATCTCGTACAATGGATAATGGCTGTGCGATTCCGATGCCAAAGCCGCATCCTGCACCTGCTGCAGCAGTGCCGTTACGCGCTGGTCCGGCGTACAGTTAATCCGAACCGGCGTCGTATTGATAAACAGACCGATCATCCGCTCAATACCCGCTACCTCCGATGGTCTGCCCGATACGACCGCTCCGAATATCACATCCTCGCTTTGGTTATACTTTTGCAGCAGCAGCCCCCAAATTGTTTGAATCACTGTATTCAGCGTCACCTGCGTCTGGCGCGCCAACTGCTCCAACTGCCGGGTCATCCCTCGATCCAGATGGAACGCGTACTCCCGCTGCTCGAATCCCGCATGCCCTACTTTCCCCGCGCTTCTTGGCACACTCGCCTGTTGCTCGTAGTTCGCCAAGTACTGGCTCCAATACTGGCGCGCCGCTTCCCGGTCTTGCTTGTTCAGCCATGCCATGTATCGGCTAAATGGATTCACTGGCTCCAACTCAATCGGCCGATTCGTCTGCAGCCCGCGATAAATCGCCAGGAGTTCCTGCATCAGAATGCTCGTACACCAACCGTCCATAAGGATGTGATGGAAGCTCCAGATCACATGCTGACATCTGTCCTCCCCATTGACGATCGTCACGCGCATCAGCGCATCTTCACTCAGATCGAAGACGCTTTGCCGGTCTTCTCGCTTGATATGTTCAAGATCTCCCTGATCTCTTACGCGCAGATCGACTGGCCGCTCCTGCAACACAAGCTGCATCGGCCGCCTTACCTGTTCGCTCACGAATGCTGTCCGCAGCATTTCATGCCGTGCCGTTAAACGCCGCAAGCTCTCCTCGAATATCGTAGCGTCGAGCGTCCCTTCGATCCGGAACGTAAACTGCTCGAAATAGGCCGTCGTATCCGGGTCAAGTTGGGCGTGAAACAGCATACCTTCCTGCATTGGTGAAAGCGGATAGATGTCTTGCACCTTGTAGCCGTAGGCCTGCTGCAAGCAGTTCGCTTCCTGCGGCTCCAAATTCGCCAAACGGAAGTCGCTCGCGGTCTTTTCACTGTGCGTCTGCTTGATACAGTGAGTAATCAGCCTGCGAAGCGCCTTCGCATAACGCGTCATCCAGCGTTCCACCGTTTCCTTCTGGTATACCTCCGCCGCATAGTCACATGTAAACACAAGTTCCCCGCCGATCACCATCCCGTTTACGTTCAGCTTGTAGTCTCTTGAATGGTTCGGGTCGATGCTGCGACCAGTCCCGTACGACGACGATTCAAATACGCTGGTGGATACATCCCGGTCGAACTGTCCCAAGTAATTGAAGCAGATCTCCGGGCGAAGGTCGAACTTCAACTCCTGCTTGTGCTCCGCTGCCGTCAAATATTTCAGCACGCCATACCCGAGTCCTTTGTTCGGAACACTTCGAAGCTCTTCTTTCACCGCCTTTATGCTCTCAGTCAGATCCCCGGACGCGCTCAGATCAAGCAGCGTCGGCACGATCGTCGTAAACCAGCCGACCGTGCGGCTGACATCCACAAGTTCCCCGATCTCTTCCCGGCCATGTCCTTCCAGGTCCACGATAAACCGACGCTCGCCGGTCCATTCCTGTAGTGCAAGGCCTAACCCCGTCAGCAGGATATCGTTGATTTCCGTATAGTACGCCCGGTTGGCCTGGTTCAATAGCTGCGTTGTCTCTTCCCGAGAAAGCTTGATCGTTACCGCTCCGCCCGTTCGATACTCTTCCCCAGACCCTTCGTCCGTCGGCAGCACCGCAACCGCTGTCTGCTCAATCCGCTTCCAATATGCGATTTCCCGCAGCAGCTCCTCGCTGTCCGCATAGCGCGCCAGCGCCTTCGACCAAGTCTGGAACGCGTCCGTCTTCTCCGGGAAGCGGATCACTTCGCCTCGCTGCGCCTGCTCATAGCCGGTCTGCAAATCTTCGAACAGGATGCGCCATGACACCCCGTCCACTACTAAATGGTGGATGACGATCAGCAGGTGATCGCCCTCGCCGGTCTTCATCAGCCCAAGACGCAGCAGTGGCCCCTGCTCCAGGTGCAGCCCCCGCTGAAGGCGGTCGGCTTCCGCTGCGATCCGCTCTTCCACGGCCGGTTCACCTCGTAAGTCGATCACGTCCATGCCGAATCTTGCCTCGGCAAGTCCACCGTTCCTCTGTATGATGTCCTGTCCTTCTATTCGATAACTCATCCGCAGCGCATCATGATGCGCTACGATCCGTTCAAACACGCGCCGCAGGACGCCTTCGTCGAATTCATCCTGACGATGCAGCATGACCGCCTGGTTATAATGATGGGGTAGTAGCAGCGACTGTTCGAACAACCGATGCTGGATTGGAGTTAAAGGCACTTTGCCTTCTACCGGACGCTGATCGATCTGCCGCGCAAGCGTCTGCACATGCGGGCTCAGCTCCAGGATCGTCGGATAACGGAACAGATCACGGATCGCCAATTGCAGCTGATGTTGTCGCAGTCGTGCGGCAATCTGAACTGCCTTGATCGAATCCCCGCCCAGCTCGAAGAAGGAATCTTGAACGCCAATCCGGTTGACGTTTAGTACATCTTGCCAAACCGATGCCATCAAGGCTTCTTCGGTTGTCCGCGGGGCTTCGTACCCTTGCAAACCAGTATCCCGATCCGGCGCAGGCAACGCTTTGCGATCCAGCTTACCGTTTACTGTAAGCGGTAGTTTCTCGAGTACTACGAAATAAGGCGGGATCATGTAGTTCGGCAGATGTACGGTCAGATGCGCACGTAGCTCCGGAACGGGAATAGCTTCACCGATCACGATATACGCGCACAAGTACGCCTGCCCTTGCTCCTCTTCCCGGGCAATGACTACCGCTTCGCGGATGTCAGCATGCGCCATGAGCCGCGCCTCGATCTCTCCGCACTCGATCCGGTAGCCGCGAATTTTCACCTGGTGGTCAATCCGGCCCAAGTATTCGAGGTTGCCGTCTGGTAACCATCTCGCCGAATCCCCGGTTCGGTACATCCGCATACCTGACTCAAAAGGGTTATCCACGAACTTCTCTGCCGTCAGCTCTGGCCGATTTAGGTAACCGTACGCCACACCGTCACCACTTACGTACAACTCGCCCGCAGCCCCAATCGGCTGCAGCTGCTGCCATTCGTTGAGAATATAGGTTCGCAGCGTCGGAATCGGCTTGCCGATGTTGCTGATGCCGCTTGCGATCTCCGCCTCTCCAAGCTTTTTGTACGTCACATGCACCGTCGTTTCCGTGATCCCGTACATGTTGATCAAATCCGTATTCGGATACTTCCGGCTCCATTCCCGTAATCGACCCGGCACCAGCGCTTCTCCGCCAAAAATGACGACTCGTACGCTCAGTGTCGCGTCCGGTTCCTGCATTTCCCGTTGTGACAACGCATAAAACGCACTCGGTGTCTGGTTCAACACCGTCACCCGCTCTTGCCGCAGCAGCCACACCATCTGCTCCGGATCCCTCGCCGTCATCATCGGCACGACGACCAGCTTGCCTCCGTAGAGCAGCGCTCCGTACATTTCCCATACCGAGAAGTCGAAGCAATACGAGTGAAATAATGTCCACACATCTCGTTCGTTGAAATCGAACGCCAAGCGGTCGTTGAACAACAGCCGCACAACATTCCGGTGTGCGATCATCGTTCCTTTCGGCTTTCCGGTCGTCCCCGAGGTATAGATCACGTACGCCAAATCCGCCGGCTTCGCCCCCTGCGGCGGGTTCTCTGCTTGTGCCTGTGCTGTTTCGTCGACATATACCCGGCATCCCGTAAACGCAAGCGATGGCATCCGAAACTCGACGTCACGGGTCGTTACCAGCCACTCCGCCCCGCTGTCTGCCAGCGTATAGGCAATTCGCTCGGCCGGATAATCTGGATCGATCGGCAAGTACGCCCCGCCGGCTTTCAGGATACCCAGTACCCCGACGATCATCTCCACAGAGCGATCTATCAGGACCGCTACGATGCGATCCGGTCCCACACCCTGCTCACGCAGCGTCCAAGCCAGCTGATTCGCCCGCGCATTCAGCTCCGCATAAGTCAGTTGCTTATCCTCGTACACGACCGCCACCGCGTTCGGTGTCTTCTCAACTTGGGCCTCGAACAGCCCATGGATCGTCGCTTCCCTTGGATACGCTGCCGCCGTGTCGTTAAACGCGTAGAGCAGCAACTGCTTCTCCTCTGCCGTAACGAGCGATATCGAAGCAATCGGCCGCTGCGCGTCCTCCAGAATTTGCTGCGCAATCTCTTTGATATGCCCCTCCATGCGCTGGATGAATACCGGGTCGTATACCTTGGCGTTATAGCGGAATGTCATCGACAACGCTTCGCCAGGAACTAGCACTACTGTTAGGTCATAGTTCGTTTGCTCGTATACTTCTACATCGCGGATCCCAAACACTGTCTCGTCCACTTGCCCAATCGCTTCGGCAATCGGGTAGTTCTCGAACACCAAAATATGGTCGATCAAACCCGTCTTCAGTGGGCTCAGCCCTTGAATCTCGTACAATGGATAATGGCTGTGTGATTCCGATGCCAAAGCCGCATCCTGCACCTGCTGCAGTAGCGCCGTTACACGCTGGTCCTCCGTACAGTTAATCCGAACCGGCGTCGTATTGATAAACAGACCGATCATCCGCTCAATACCCGCTACCTCCGATGGTCTGCCCGATACGACCGCTCCGAATATCACATCCTCGCTTTGGTTATACTTTTGCAGCAGCAGCCCCCAAATTGTTTGAATCACTGTATTCAGCGTCACCTGCGTCTGGCGCGCCAACTGCTCCAACTGCCGGGTCATCCCTCGATCCAGATGGAACGCGTACTCCCGCTGCTCGAATCCCCCATGCTCTTCTATCCCCGCGCTTCTCGGCACACTCGCCTGTTGCTCGTAGTTCGCCAAGTACTGGCTCCAATACTGGCGCGCCGCTTCCCGGTCTTGCTTGTTCAGCCATGCCATGTAACGGCTAAATGGATTCACTGGCTCCAACTCAATCGGCCGATTTGTCTGCAACCCGCGATAAATCGCCAGGAGTTCCTGCATCAGAATGCTCGTACACCAGCCGTCCATGAGGATGTGATGGAAGCTCCAGATCACATGCTGACATCTGTCCTGCCCATTGACGATCGTCACGCGCATCAGTGCATCTTCACTCAGGTCGAAGCCGCTTTGCTGGTCTTCTCGCTTGATATGTTCAAGATCTCCCTGATCCCTTACGCGCAGATCGACTGGCCGCTCCTGCAACACAAGCTGCATCGGCCGCCTTACCTGTTCGCTCACGAATGCCGTGCGCAGCATTTCATGCCGTGCCGTTAAACGCCGCAAGCTCTCCTCGAATATCGTAGCGTCGAGCGTCCCTTCGATCCGGAACGTAAACTGCTCGAAATAGGCCGTCGCATCCGGGTCAAGCTGGGCGTGAAACAGCATGCCTTCCTGCATTGGAGATAATGGATAGATGTCTTGCACCTTGTAGCCGTAGGCTTGCTGCAAACAGCTCGCTTCCTGCGGCTCCAAATCTACCAAACGGAAATCGCTCACGGTCTTTTCGCTGTACGCCTGTCCGATACAGTGAGCAATCAGTCTGCGAAGCGCTTCTGTATAACGTGCCATCCAGTGTTCTACCGTTTCCTTCCGGTACACCTCCGACGCATAGTCACATGTTAAAACGAGCTCCCCGCCGATCACCATTCCGTTCACGCTCAGCTTGTAATCTCTTGGACGGTTCGGGTCGATACTACGACCAGTCCCGTACGACGACGATTCAAATACGCTGGTGGACACATCCCGGTCGAACTGTCCCAAGTAGTTGAAGCAGATCTCCGGACGAAGGTCGAACTTCAACTCCTGCTTGTGCTCCGCTGCCGTCAAATATTTCAGCAATCCATACCCTAGTCCTTTTTTCGGAACGCTACGAAGCTCTTCTTTCACCGTCTTAATACTGTCGGTCAGATCCCCGGACGCGCTCAGATCAAGCAGCGTCGGCACGATCGTCGTAAACCAGCCGACCGTGCGGCTGACATCCACCGGTTCCCCGATATCTTCCCGGCCATGTCCTTCCAGATCCACGATAAACCGACGCTCGCCGGTCCATTCCTGTAGTGCAAGGCCTAACCCCGTCAGCAGGATATCGTTGATTTCCGTATAGTACGCCCGGTTGGCCTGGTTCAATAGCTGCGTCGTCTCTTCCCGCGACAGCTTGATCGTCACCGCTCCGCCGGTTTCATCGGCTTCCCCGACCCCTTCGTCTATCGGCAATGCCGTAACCGCTGTCTGCTCGATCCACTTCCAATATGCGATTTCCCGCAGCTGCTCCTCGCTGTCCGCATAGCGCGCCAGCGCCTTCGACCAAGTCTGGAACGCGTCCGTCTTCTCCGGGAAGCGGATCATTTCGCCTCGCTGCGCCTGCTCATAGCCGGTCTGCAAATCTTCGAACAGGATGCGCCATGACACTCCGTCCACTACTAAATGGTGGATGACGATCAGCAGGTGATCGCCCTCGGCGGTCTTCATCAGCCCAAGACGCAGCAGTGGCCCCTGCTGCAGGTGCAGCCCCCGCTGCAGGCGATAGGCTTCCGCCGCGATCCGCTCTTCCACGGCTGATTCGCCGCGTAAGTCGATCACGTCCATGCCAAAATTTGACTTGACAAGCCCGCCGTTCCACTGTACGAGACCCTGTTCTTCTATCCGATAGCTCATCCGTAGCGCATCATGATGCGCTACGATCCGTTCAAACACGCGCTGCAGGACGCTTTCGTCGAATCCGTCCCGACGATGCAGCATGACCGCCTGGTTATAATGATGCGGTAGCGGTGACGACTGTTCGAACAACCAATGCTGGATCGGAGTTAGCGGTACTTCGCCTTCTACCGGATGCTGATCGATTTGCCGTGCCAGCGTCTGCACATGCGGGCTCAGCTTCATGATCGTCGGATAACGGAACAGATCACGGATCGCCAATTGCAACTGATGTTGCCGCAGCCGTGCGGCAATCTGAACGGCCTTGATCGAATCTCCACCCAGCTCGAAGAAGGAATCCTGAACGCCAATCCGTTTGACGTTCAGAACATCTTGCCAAACCGATGCCATCAAGGCTTCTTCCGTTGTCCGCGGGGCTTCGTACCCTTGCAAACCAGTATCCCGATCCGGCATAGGTAGCGCTTTGCGATCCAGCTTACCGTTTACTGTAAGCGGTAGTTTCTCGAGCACTACGAAATAGGGTGGGATCATGTAGTCCGGCAGCTGTACGGCCAGATGTGCACGTAGCTCCGGAACCGAAAGCGCTTCACTGCTCACGATATACGCGCACAAGTACGTTTGTCTATGTGAATCCTCTCGTGGGATCACGACTGCTTCACGAACCGATTCATGTGCCGTCAAAATAGCTTCGATCTCCCCACACTCAATCCGATAGCCGCGAATTTTCACCTGATGATCGATTCGGCCTAAAAATTCAATGTTTCCGTCCGGCAGCCATCTCGCCAAATCCCCAGTCCGGTATATTCGCTCGCCAGGTACATACGGATTCTCAACAAACTTCTCCTCCGTTAATTCTGAAAGATTTAAATAACCGCGCGCCAACCCATCTCCACCTAAGCAAAGCTCTCCCTTAACACCTATCGGCTGTAAATTCCCCTGATGATTCAATATATAGGCCGTTGTATTAGAGATTGGTTTACCTATTGGAATGTTATTTTGCTTGACCTGCACAATTGGATAATACATTGAAAAAGTTGTATTTTCTGTCGGACCGTATACGTTTACAATTTTTATGTTTGGATACTTATGGCACATACTTCGGATATGGGTGGGGGAATGAGTCTCGCCACCCGTCAGCAAATATCGCAGTGAAGCAAACGCTCCTGTTTCATACTGATCCAACTGATTAAATAGCGCCGTAGTGAGAAACATAGTTGTAATTCGATCTCTTTTGACACACTCAATCAATGCGGACGGATCCAATATCGTATCCCAAGCGGCCATATGAATCGAATGCCCGTTTAATAAAGCCCCCCATATCTCGAATGTTGAGGCATCAAATACGATAGAACCCGTTTGCAAAATGCGATGTTCTTCCGAAAAATCAATGTAATTGGTATTCCGAACCAGTCTAACGACGCTTCGATGTTCTACCATTACCCCTTTCGGTCTGCCTGTCGATCCAGACGTATAAATCACATAAGCCAAATTGTCGGAGCGCTGAACGTCCGTTTGATTCGCAAAGTTCCTTGGATCGGTTCCCAGATCTCCAAGATCCACTGTTCCGATGTTAATCGGCACTTGTCCCTTCGAACAGGTTGTCGTTACAAGCAATTTCGCACCACTATCCCCAATCATATATCGGATCCGCTCGATTGGCAGTGCGGGATCGATTGGTAAGTACGCCCCGCCGGCTTTTAAAATACCCAGGATTCCAACTATCAGTTCTAAAGACCGTTCAGCCATTATAGCTACTATCGTTTCTGACCCCACACCCTGCTCGCGCAGCTTCCAAGCCAACTGATTCGCCTGTCCGTTCAGCTCCGCATAGGTCAACTTTTGGTCTTCATACACAACCGCCACCGCGTTCGGAGTCTTCTCGACCTGCACCTCGAACAGCCCATGAATCGTCGCTTCCCGCGGATAGTCTGCCGCCGTGTCGTTGAAGTCAACTGTAAGTTGTTCGATACTCTTTTCATCTAATAGACAGATATCTTGAATTTTCAGACTAGGTTCTTGAACAATATCCTGAAGCATTACAGAAAAGGAGTGATAAATGTGCTCTACAATCTCATCCGTATGGTTGGCTTTATAATCAAAATCCAATTCGAATTCGCCATTCAAGGACCAGTCTCTAATAATAAACTGGAAAGGGAAATATTGATGTCCACTATAGACCTCGGTTGCTTCTACAGTTAAACTTTCTAAGTCAGTGACAAGTCTTGTGCCATAATTATTTACAACAACAGAAAATAACTGATCTACTCCCCTTTTCCGTAAATCTAATTCTTGTACTAAATTTTCGTAAGGATATTTTTGATGAAAGTAACATGACACCAGCTCCCGCTGTACTTCTCGGGCAAACGAGTCGAAGCTTTGCATAGTATTTATTTGAATCCGAAGTGGCATCGTACTTGCAAACATACCAATTGCGGATTTTTCTTTCGATCCAGAACGATTGGAAACTGGAGTCCCAATTACTAAATCGTTTTGCCCCGTAGTTCGATGCAAATAGACAAGCATTAACGAGACAAACCAAGCATTTAGTGAAATACCGTTCTCGTTAAGTCTTTCTCTAATCCGATCAGAAAGTTCTTTGCTCAGTGGGAATGATTTCCGTGTTCCAACCGTGTCGCCAGCAACAACTTTAGAAGTTCCCATGATCGTAGGGGACTCAAAATCTTGATAATGACTTAACCAAAATCGCTTGTCTTTTATGTACCGATTAGACTCTAAATATTTTTTTTCACTGTCTGCAAAATCTAAAAAATTACTAGAACCCCCTACTAGATGTTCTTCGCCTTTCGCTAGTTTTTCATAAATCTCAAGTACGTCTCGATGCCATACGTACCCTGACCATCCGTCCGCAATGATATGATGTACCTTGAGAAAATACCCACATTCATCATCACTGATTTTGAACAGGGCAAAGTAATTTAAAGAGCTATTTTCTAATTGATAGGGGATAGCCGCTTGTTGTTGCGCCCAATGTTTAAATGCCTCTTTGGGATTATTAGAAGTACTAAAATCTATTAGCGGCAATGGGGTTTTGCGGTAAGGCACAAGATATTGATATGGTTCACCATCTTGTGTACGTAAGAATCGTAATCCTAAACCCACATGTTTGCTGAGATTAGATTGGATGGCTGATTCAATCCACTCTAAATTCACTTCTCCTCTAAAGACAAAATACAGCGTCAAATTATTGAGCGAAGTATCAGGATAATGCTGCTCCATCATCCAAACCCTCTTCTGCGCGTGCGTTAACGGAAATACAGATTCGCTTCCACTTAAATGTCTCATATAACTTGAGTCTCCCTCATTAATGTGTTGACTCTAAATGAACTAACTGGAAAATAAATTCTAAAATAACATGTAAATAACTGTCATCCTTCTAACCCGTACTTCCAGCGAAAGGTTACAGTATTTTCGTTAAATCCCCATAGACACAGCAAGAGACATTGCCTAAAATCTCCCTTGAACTTAATACAAAATTGGCGAAACACTTGTTTTGTCATCTTTGTAAAAAGGCCTTCAATCACATTGAGCACGAACCATTCTTCAGTGTGAAGACAAATCCAAATCGATCTAGAACACTCTCCAGATAAGCTTTAGTTTCCTTGATAAGTGAGCGTTACCAGGTCAGTACACACCAGCAAAATCAGTGTTTCATATCCCTGGATATCAGCCCCATATTCACCTATTTATACGTTTACAATTCAAAAAAACACTGGAATAACTCCCTTTACTCTTCTTCCTCTTGCGACTAGCGAGAATTGAAACCTTTTCTAATCGTTTCTATAACGGATTGTGATTGACTATGAATAAAAAAATGATCTCCGTCAAATTCAAAATACTTGCAAGCGTTATTGGTTACTTGATCCCACTCTCTTACATCTCCTGACGTAGTTTCGTCCTGGTTACCGGAGAGTATATAGACGTCGCACCCAAGTTTACTTTTTCTCTCTTGGAATAAATAGGTCTCTGCTATCCGAAAATCTGACCTGATAATAGGCAAAAAGAGTTCTAATAATTCAGTATTTTCAAAAAAGTGCGGCGGCGTTCCGCCTAATTCCATTATATGTCGTTTAAACTCTTCATCTGGAAACGTGTGAACGATTTCTTTATCTTTATCTATTATTTGCGGAGCAGATCTTGCTGAAAAAAAAGCGATATCAGGTTCCATATACTCCATTCTTTTCAGTTGATGAATCGTTTCATATGCAAGAATTGCCCCCAGGCTATGCCCGAAAATCGCATATGGATTTTCATTTAATTGCTGCACAATAATTGATGTAACATCTTCAACTGCTTCTTCAAAAGATCGATAAAGCGGATCGTATATTCTCCTCCCTCTACCAGCTAATTCCACAGGAATAATTTCAGCGATTCCGCCTAATTCACTTGACCATTGACTATAGATGGAGGCCGAAGAACCGGCATAAGGTATACAAAATAATTTCATAGTTCGTCTCTCTCACTCTTTATTAAATTTTTGTTTACTTCATATATTTTGTGAAACTAAACCAAATAGCCGTATTTATTTATAATGCGCATTTCAAAAACATGATCAACCACGGTCATTCGCCCTTTCAATCTTGAAGAATTTGAGAATTATGGGTGCTGTCTAATTGCCAAATGCCAATTTTGCAGTGTATTCTTTTTTTGCGATAATCACTAAATTAGTCACCCCCTGAAAAAATGGTACTATTTTTACATAAATAATAATAATTACCTTACCATAAGATTTTCAACACAGATGTTGGTAATCCTTCCTTAAAGTGAAAAGAATGTTGAAGTTTCGTGAACAATGTCAGATGCTATTCTGCCCGTTGTATTGCTCCCGTTATTCTCACGATATTTGTTGGAGGTTTGTTCTTACTTGGCACGTCATTTCTGATATCTTTACTAGTCCATATTTTTCAACTCAGCCCGCTCTAACTTGTTCACTCTGTTGGAAATAGCACTGAGTCACTAAATACAGAAAAATAGATAGATTATAACAAAATATGTTTTTTATTCTATTCGTTTGAAAAGAACTACTATATAATGGTTCTGAATTGGGCGCGACTAAATAGTATATCCGCTAAATCTAATGAGAAATCTTGCTCTAAAAAGGAGATATAGACAGTAAATGGAAATACACGCCGTAAAATTATCTTTTGATAACATATTAACAATGCAAGAACACCTACTTATATATCTTCCTTCTAACAAAAGAGACAAAATCAAAAAGTATCATCATCCTGAAGACGGCCTTCGTTCATTGGTAGCTGACTTACTCTCTAGACTTGTATTATGTAAACTAATTGGCATTACTAATACAGAATTCACCTTGAAACTGACTACTAATGCAAATGGGAAACCATATCTACAAGCAGCACCCTGTCACTATAACTTGTCTCATTCTGGAGAATGGGTTGTATTGATTGTGGATGAAATGCCCGTTGGTATCGATATCGAGCAAATAAGATCTATTGATATGGAAATTGCGAAAAGATTTTTTTCTTCAGCTGAATATGACAAAATATCAGCCATGCCGTCCAATCAACAGCTTGCATTTTTTTATTCAATGTGGACCTTAAAGGAGGCAATAATTAAAGCAGATGGACGAGGGTTATCTATACCCCTTGACTCGTTTTCAATCTTAATAGAAAACGACAGGATTCATCTTGATCGGGGTTCATCTAGTATTCAGCCTAGTTTCTTACGACAGTATGACATAGATTCTACTTATTCTTTATCTGTGTGTGCTATGCGTAACAATTTTCCATTAGAAGTTAATATATGGAATCTCGAGTCTTTTGCCACAGCTACTAAAAATTCTCTTGATGCTCTTACTTCGAACTACAGCAAACGAAAAATTTAATACTTAAATCGATTTGAAAATTCAGATGATCTCAGAGTAGCTCGGTTATGCATCCTTGAGCCATTTCAAATGGCAGGTTAAACGCTGGACCGGCGTCTCTCTGCTACAATATCGACCAAAAGTTCAAGATGTCGCTTGGTTGTTTAATACAAAACACGGGAACGACACGCTTTACAAGACAGCTTTCCATTTTATGCTTGAATAATTCACAAATCAGGTAATGATGAATAAAATAGAATTTTCATACTCGAATTTGTAATTTCCCCACAGGAATCTCTAATTAAAAAAGAGTATCCCAAACCGGGATACTCCTCTTTACCATTAGCTTATCGTCTCACCCTCCGAGCAAAATCCACAAACTGAAATTTATCCAGCCGGTGTCTAGACTCGGTATATTGGTAAAGCACCGTGTTCTCCAAATAAACATAGTTTCGTACTACTACAATATGCGTAAAATTCTTCAAATCGAGCAGTCTATGATCCTCCTCGGTGGAAGGTTCAACAGATATGAGCTTCTTCGCATAACTGATCTTAAGTCCCAATTCCAGCTCCAGATATTCATAGATTGAGCCTTCCGCGATTTCCTCACTCAGAAAGGAAACAATATCCGCACGAAAATAATCCTTATCCAAAATGATCCGTTCACCTTCAATCTCTCTGGCACGAACAACCTTCCAAATCAGAGTTTCAGGTGGAATCTGCAGATGTCTGGCGATTACGGAGCCTGCCGGCTCTTGTATCGTCCGCTCTACCAGTGTCCGCGAGGCAGTACCCAGGGTATCGGCCATCTCTTTAAATGAAATCAAACCGGTAACAGGGAAATCCATTCGGGTCATGTCAAGCACAAAGGAGCCTCTGCCCTTAATTTTGTGAATATATCCTTCACGGAAAAGTAGATTCAGCGCTTTGCGCACGGTCTCTCGTGAAGTAGCGTAAGCTTCGGCGAGTTCACTTTCGGAAGGCAGCTTGGTTCCCGGCAGCAGTTGTCCAGAATGGATTTGGTTGCTGTATTCATTATAAATTTGCAAATATTTATTTTCTCTCAATTTTGATCACCGCCCTTTATTGTATCACGTCATGCCTTTGGAAGCATCGATTCAATTGGAGGGAAATTTATAGCGTTGAACATATAAATTCTTATATTTATAGAAAAACAGCCCCCAAGGGGCTGTCTTTCTAAAGTATAAAGTCTTTGCCAATATAGCCTTTATCAACCCTTGAGATGAATAGTCAAGATGCTTGTTTGTTTGGCCGTAGCTGGTCCGGTCTTCTCCTCGATCTTCTCGACCATCTCCTGACCTGCAGGAATGATGATTGGAGTAATCACCGGGTAACCTGCTGCGCGGATAGCTTCCATATCAAATTCTAGTAGAAGCTCTCCTGCTTGCACCTTATCACCAATATTCTTCAGGCTGGTAAAACCGCTACCTTTAAGCGCCACCGTGTTAATTCCAACGTGGATTAATACCTGAACACCGCTGGCATGCTCCAGTATAAGCGCATGTTTGCTCTTAATCACATGGGCTACTGTAGCATCAAAGGGAGCATATACTTTCCCCTCAGAAGGTTCGATTGCAATTCCCTCACCCATTTGCTTTTCAGCAAAGGCAGGATCGGGCACCTGTTCCAGCGATACAGCAGTTCCACTAAGTGGTGAGACAAGCTCTAGAATATTAACTGATTCCTGTGACCCTTGAACTGAATGACGGCTGCTCAATTCCTCTGGTTCGCTCGTAGTACTAGAAGCCTCTGTAGCTGTGTTCTTTTCGGAACGACCCACTACAGAACGTCCGTACAATACTGTGGCGGCAAATGGCACAACGAGAACAATAACCATGCCAATAAAGAAAACGCCCCACTGATTCGGGAAAATCGAAAGGAAACCGGGAATTCCCCCTACGCCAATGGATGAAGCTCGAACCTGGTTAACGGTAAGGAGCATACCGGCAATTGCTGAGCCGATCATCCCGAAGATGAAAGGATAGCGATAGCGGATATTCACCCCAAAGATTGCCGGTTCAGTCACGCCGAGGAATGCAGAGACGGAAGATGTAGCCGCCAACCCTTTTGCCTTTTGTTCTCTAACAACGAACATCATCGCCAGTGCCGCAGCGCCTTGCGCAATATTGGAGAGCGCCAGCATCGGCCAGAGGAAGGTGCCTCCCTCACTGCCGATGAGCTGAACATCGACTGCCAAGAAAGTATGATGCATCCCAGTGATGACCAGAAGTGCATAGAATCCACCATAGATCAAACCACCAAGGAGCGCAAAATGATCAAATACATAGATCAAACCCGAGGTGATAGCATTGGCAATGGCGAACGTAACGGGTCCGATAATGGTGAAGGCCAGAAAACCTGTAACCAGCAGGGTCACTGGAGCAACGACCAGTAGTTTAATGGAATCAAGCACCCGGCGGTTGAGGAACTTCTCCAGTCTAGCCAGAATATAGGCCGAAACCAGTACAGGCAATACTTGCCCCTGATAACCGATCTTCTCCAAATGCCAGCCGAACAAATTCCAGGTCGGAACGGTTCCCTCAGTTGAAGCACTTGCATAACTGTAGGCACTTAATAGATCCGGATGTACGAGAATGAGACCCAGCACGATTCCGAGCAGAGGACTGCCCCCGAAACGTGTAACAGCTGCCCAACCGATAAGGGCTGGTAAAAAGGTGAAGGCTGTGCTGGCAATCGTGTTAATAATCGCAGCAATGTCTTTCCATGCAGGATAGACATCTACCAATGACTTACTATCAAAAAAGATACCAGGTCCGGTCAAAATATTATTAATCCCAAGCAGCAAACCTGCGGTTACGATGGCCGGAAGAATCGGAATAAAAATATCAGCCAGTGTTTTGATCGCCCGCTGCAATGGATTCTGTTTCCGTGCTGCCGCTGATTTCACGTCATCCTTGGAAGAGCGGGCACCACCAGTGATTTGAATCATTTCATCGTATACTTTATCTACAGTTCCTGGTCCGATAACGATCTGGAACTGCCCTTGCGTAGAGAATTGTCCTTTTACGAGTTCGTTACGGTCCAGGGCTTCCGAATCCACCTTGCTCTCGTCATACAGCGAGAATCTCAGCCGGGTTACACAATGCGTCGCAACCTCAATATTCTCCTTGCCCCCAACCGCCCGTACAATATCTTCAACATTTTTGCGGTCTATAGCCATATCTTCACTCCTTACAAAATTGATGTGTGCTCCTTCTCAAGTACACCTCGTTAGCGGACTAACCACATGTAGGAAGCATAAGGACTAAGCTGAAGCTCTTGTGTTAATGATGGTGCATCTGCTGTATTCCCAATCAGAAGCTCGCCCTTACCACTTGGCGACAATTCAGTCCAGTGATTGTCTTTAAAGCGGAAAGAGATTTCTTTATTGCTGAAGTTCGAGACCACAACAAGTGTCTCTCCATCTCCTGTTCTGGCGTAAGCGAAGACTTCAGGATGACCTTCATCGAGTCTCTTGAAAATACCTTCTATGAATACTCCATACTCCTTGCGAAGTGCAATTAGTTTGCGGTAATGGTGGAAGATGGAATCAGGGTTTTCCAGTTCCTTCTGCACATTGATGTCTGGATACCGCTCATCTACCTTCAACCATGGAGTACCAGTGGTAAATCCGGCATTCCGGCTGTCATCCCACTGCATCGGCGTACGTGAATTGTCCCGCGAACGCTCCTGTAGAATGCTGAGGGCAACCTCCGGGCTTTTCCCCTGTTCACACAGAATGCGGTACATATTTAGTGACTCAATGTCGCGGAACTCATCGATGCTTTTCCATACCGGATTCGGCATACCGATTTCTTCCCCTTGATATACATAAGGTGTTCCCTGAAGGCCATGCAGAGTTGTCGCGAGCAGCTTGGCGCTTTCCACACGGTAGACCTTATCCTCAGTGAATCTGGAAAGAGCACGCGGTTGATCATGATTGTTAAAAAATAGTGCGTTCCAGCCTCCGCCTTTCTGCATTCCGGTCTGCCATTGCGCGAACAACCGTTTCATTGCCTCGAAATCATAAGGCATCAGTTCCCACTTCTGTCCATTCGGATAGTCGACTTTTAAATGATGAAAATTGAAGGTCATGGAAAATTCCCGCTCTTCAGGACTTGAGTACCGGATACAATGCTCCAGTGTAGTTGAGGACATCTCTCCTACAGTCACCATCTCAAACGGACCAAACACCTCTTCATACATTACTTTGATGTATGCATGGACCTGTGGACCGTCAGTATAGAATTTACGTCCATCCCCCGGTGGAACACTCCCGTCATCGTTAGGGAAGCGCTGATCTTTGGAGATTAAATTAATTACATCCATGCGGAAGCCGTCGACACCCTTTTTAGCCCAGAATAACATCATATCATTCACTGCTCTACGTACCTTCTCATTCTCCCAGTTCAGATCCGCTTGGGTTTTATCGAAGAGAGTAAGATAATATTGTCCCGACGCTTCGTCGAACTGCCAGGCAGGCCCACCGAACTTCGACTGCCAGTTGTTGGGTAAGCCGCCGTCCGGAGCCGGGTCCTTCCAGATATAGTAATCACGGAAAGGGTTGTTCCTGCTTGAAATGGACTGTTTGAACCACTCATGTTCAGTCGAGGTATGGTTAACCACGATATCGATCATTAGCTTCATTTCGCGTCTATGCAGTTCCTGTATTAGCTCGTCAAAATCCTCCATCGTACCGAAATCCGGGTTGATATTTTCATAATCTGCTACATCGTAACCGTTATCATGTTGCGGCGAAACATAAACCGGCTGTAACCAAACAATATCGATTCCAAGCTTCTGCAAATAATCTAATTTCTCAATAAGTCCTTTAATATCTCCTGTTCCGTTGCCTGTAGTGTCCTTAAAGCTTTTCGGGTACACCTGATACACCGTGGAGCGGCGCCACCATTCCGAATACTGGGACTGACTCAAGTTGAACACCTCCAAAAAGAATTCCTTTATTTCAACCATTAAACCTGTATATACAAGTTCAAACACTTCACACAGTTTAAACCTGTATATACAGGTTGTCAATACTATTACTATCGAAGGAGTGGCATGAGTAGAAAATAGATTATTTATAACGTTGTATTAGAATGCGATTCATCGAAAAAAGGGTTAACGACAGGTGGCTCTAAAATTAACCCCTTTAATAATTGATTATTACCCTAGTATTTGATCCGTAATAACAAAAAAAGCCGCTTTCTCGGCAGCTTTTTAGATACAAAGATATGTAGATAAAAAAACAAACAGGATACCTTTTACTAATACAAGTTAGGTATCCTGTTTCTATTCAAAGTGTCTATTCAAATTATAGTTTATTTAAGCTCCTGTAGGAGGCTCTTACCAAATTGGGGCATGGTCACAACAAAGTTATCAGCAACTGTTGCTCCAATATCCGAAAAAGTCCTCGATATAGGCAGCTCCCCTTGTCGATTGAAACTCTTACTGTAGAGGAGTAAAGGAACATATTCACGGGTGTGATCCGTGCCCGCATGAATGGGATCATTCCCATGGTCTGCCGTAATTATAAGAAGATCATCTTCACATAGCTCCGCTAGAACTTCATGTAATCGATCATCAAATTCTTCTAGCGCTTTCCCATACCCGATCGGATCTCTACGATGGCCATAAAGTGCATCAAAATCGACAAGATTCAAGAAACTAAGTCCTGTAAAATCAGTATGAAGGGTCTCCATGAGTTTATCCATGCCATCCATGTTAGACACTGTTCTGAAAGACTTGGTGACACCTTCCCCATCGTATATATCTGAGATCTTGCCAATCGCTAGTACATCGAACCCGGCATCCTTGAGCTCATTCATCACGGTTCTTCCATACGGCTTCAAGGCATAATCATGACGGTTCGATGTTCTTTTGTAATTTCCGGGCTGCCCGAGGAATGGTCTAGCAATCACTCTTCCTAGCATGTACTCCTCACGTAAAGTAATCTCTCTGGCAATCTCACAGATTTGATACAGTTCTTCCAAAGGAATAACCTCTTCATGAGCCGCAATCTGAATCACGGAATCTGCAGAAGTATAGACAATGAGTGCACCTGTGTTCATATGCTCTTGTCCAAGCTCATCGAGAATAGCTGTACCACTAGCGGGTTTATTCCCAATCACCTTTCGTCCTGTTCTTTCTTCTAATTCATTAATTAATTCATAAGGAAACCCTTCAGGAAACACTTTGAAAGGAACATCAATTCGTAGGCCCATGATCTCCCAGTGACCTGTCATCGTATCCTTTCCATTAGAAGCTTCCTGCATTTTGGTCCAATAAGCTAAAGGGTGCTCTACGTTGGGAACTCCGGGTATTGGGTCAATATGACTTAACCCTAGCTTGGATAACGCAGGAACATGTAGCCCATTCATTTTTTCTGCAATATGCCGTAATGTATGTGATCCTGCATCCCCAAACTTGTCAGCATCTGGAGCTTCACCAATGCCTACAGAATCCATAACGATGACGAAAATCCGCTTAAACCGGGGTGTTTGTTTCATGTTAATACTCCTTGCATCAACTAGAATATGATACCGATAATCAAAGCTGATAAAACGCTTACAAGTGTGGCGCCAAATAACAGCTTTAATCCAAATCGTGCGACGATATTCCCTTGCTTTTCATTCAATCCCTTCACTGCACCCACAATGGTACCAATCGACCCAAAGTTAGCAAATGAGATTAGAAAAACGGAGACAATGGCTGTAGTACGGCCACTTAAACCTTCTTGAATCTTAACAAAGTCAAGCATAGCAACGAATTCATTCGCAACAAGCTTTGTCGCCATAATACTACCGGCCTCAACAGCTTCATGCCATGGCACACCGATAAGAAAGGCGATGGGTGCAAAGACGTAGCCTAACACTCCTTGGAACGAGATTCCGAATATGCCACTGAAGACTCCGTTAATTAAAGCAATGATTCCTACAAAACCAACTAACATTACCCCAACTACTATGGCTACTTTAAAGCCATCCATAATATATTCGCCCAGCATTTCAAAAAACGTTTGTTTTTCTTCTACCTGAACTTCAACAATATCTTCTTCAGGTGTAACTTCATACGGATTAATGATGGATGAAATGATAAATCCGCCAAATAGGTTTAATATCAATGCAGCTACTACATACCGAGGTTCTAGCATCGTCATATAGGAACCAACGATTGACATGGATACCGTAGACATTGCAGACGCACATAATGTATACAAGCGATGTTTTGGCAATAGTCCAAGCTGGTTTTTCACCGAAATAAATACTTCATTTTGTCCGACAATTGCGGCTGCAACTGCATTATAAGATTCCAATTTACCCATGCCATTTATTTTACTTAGCACCAAACCAATATACTTTATAATGAATGGCAGTATTTTGTAATGTTGCAAAATCCCTATCAATGCTGACATAAAAACAATGGGCATCAAAACATAAAGGAAAAATGTATGCGCCCCTTCATTTGCAATGCCGCCAAACACAAAGTCAGTACCTTCATTGGCGTATCCAAGTAATTTTGCAAAACTATCAGCAAACCCTTTAATCAAAAATTCTCCAATGCTCGTTTTTAGGATAATTAATCCCAAACCTATCTGAATAGCAATCATTACAATGATTGGACGATATTTAATCTTTTTCTTATTGTTACTTCCTAGCCATGCCAGTAATAGAACAATAACCAGACCAGCAATAGAAATTAGATAATGCATTTTTAGCCCTCCAAATTATCGGTTAATTTTCTTGGAATCCTCATATCGAAATGCATCTTTCCACATTAACCCTTGTTCCAAAATAATCGCTAACAGGCTCCCGCATATTAATCCATTATTTAAAATGGCTATCACGATCGGAGATAAATGGGCCGTAGCTGATGCAGGAATAAACATTAAACCTACACCCACTAAAAGGGAAAGCCCACTGACAATAAATGTTCGCTCTTCATGAATAACCTTTTTCAATTCCTTTAGCGCTAGTCCGACCATCTTCACAAAAATGACGAAGGTAACAGAATAGCCTATGGGAGCTGGAATCGCAGATATGAAATTCATCATAGGCGGAAACAAGGATATTGAGATCACTAAGCTGCAGCCTATTAAAAATGATTTGCGCTCCCTCATCCCTGTTTGCTCAACATATCCCGCCGCTCCCGAAATAGGGACTGAGCCGACCGCTCCTAAACCACCACTAATAAGATGCGTAATTCCAGAAGTAAACCCGGCGCGCAAATAACGACGATGATCCCCTTGCTTTGGTTTCATAACGGTCTCCATCAAACGGATGGATGCCACTGCATTGGTTATTAATAATAGGGTTAGTAAAAATGCAGTAGTAATTGTCCCGGCATCGAATCGGGGTGTTCCAAATGGGAATATTTCCGGCAGCTTAAATAGAGTATCCGCACGAGAAACCGCCGGCATACTACCGCAGATTATAAATAATAGGCAGCCTATCACTATACTGAGAATTATTGAAAACTGGCTTAGTAATACAAAGCGGCTGTTGCCTAACCAAAAGGTAATGCAGACCACGATCACACTAAGGATGAATACTTTAACATCTAACATGGTGTGGGCTATGGTAATCCCCATCATCCCTTTCATAAAAGATCCGCTTAATTGAAAGATCAATAAAAGTAAATAAATAAAGGTGATGGTTGGAGTAAAAAGACGAGCGATTTTATCCATTAGCTTAAATGCTGAAATTAGGATAAACAACACTCCGCTAATGATCATCGCTCCACTTAAAGCCTGTAAAGCGCCGTTGTTAGAGGAATAGAGTCCCCCCACTAAACTCGCGTAAATGGTAAAAATGCTCCACCATAACCCTGCCGGACCTTCATGAATAGGGAATTTATGACCCATCAGGCCTTGTAAAAATCCAGCTATTGCTAAAGTAATCATGGTGCTCTGAATGAGTCCAGAAGTCTCTATGGGTGTTAAGTTATATAAATCTGCGATAGCAATGGGTGCAGCAATTGCACCAGCGATCATAAAAATCATCCACTGCAATCCTGACAGTATTACCTTCATTTCTTTTTCACTCTCTTTTCTAACAACACTGCACTCTTATCAATAAATCAGCCTTCAACGACTGTGTTAAGAGCTACTTCGACCATTTCATAAAAGGATTGTTCACTTTCTTTATGAGTTAGGTGCTCCTGTCTTAACAATTGACTGCCGACGGTCAAAATCGATAACGCTTTTACACCATATTTAGCGGCTAAAGTGTATAGGGCGGTACTTTCCATTTCTACAGCTAATACACCGAAATCCATGAACTTATGAAGCCGATCTAAATTTTCACGATAGAATTCATCAGAATTATAGATGTTACCAACAAACACCTTTGCATTTTTAGCTTGTGCTTGTTGATATGCTTTCATTAGCAATGAGAAATCTGCCGTTGGTGCAAAATTACAGCCATGAAAGATCTTTTCCGTCATATTACTGTCTGAAGATACTGCTTGGGCTAATATAATATCGCGGATATTGATATCTTCCTGCATCGCGCCACATGTACCAATGCGAATCAATTTCTTAACTTCATAATCGACGATCAATTCTGTTGCATAGATACTCATCGATGGATTTCCCATCCCTGTCCCCTGAACCGACACAGGCACACCCTTGTATAATCCAGTGTATCCATACATCCCTCTTACTTCGTTATAACAATAAGCCTCCTCTAAAAAGTGTTCTGCCACAAACTTTGCACGTAAAGGATCTCCTGGGAGCAAAACGAGCTCTGCTATTTCTCCCTTATTTGCACCTAAATGCCTACTCATAGTTCTTCCTCCAACTTTTAATAGTAAACTGAGGTTTACCGAAATCGCTTTCCACTTGCCTTCAAGTAAAATCAGTTTCGAAACTAGATTGAGCATAAGGTTTTTTAACATTACAAACTAGACCAAAAACTTACGGAGCTTACGGAAAATAATTGGTCAAATTATAAAAGCAGTTCTTTACGAATGTTGTCTAAATCTCTTTTAGAGGGGATCGTGGAAATAATAACAACAGGCACTGTCGTTAATGCAACCGGGATATTACTAATGACAAGATCGATATTATTTTGCTGCATGATCTCGTCGGTCAAGCCCTTCATTATGGAAGTATTAAGGATCAACTGATCTCCAATTTCCTTCTTTATCAAGTCTGCTATGTAATGACGAATTGAAAATTCTTCCCCGATCACTAAAAAAGCCCTCTTACTTTTATAACGTAAACTCGAGCGGACAATTAAGGTTAGCTTTGTTAAATGAAAATGATTAAACAAAACGGAAGGGTAAGTTTTATTCCACGTTTGCATACAGGTTTGCAATTCTTGATAAATCTGCTGGCATTCCTTTTGAACATATGTTGTTAAATGACTTGTTGAAATCATCATCCATTCCGGAATGGCATTTTCGATTAATAGCTTGTCAAAGAACCCGTAAATCTCCAAAATAAACCGTTCTTGCATATCTAAGTTCGGGTATACCTTTGCTAATAACATTAGAAGCAGATTCCCCATTTGATATTCTTCTTTATCCTTGTGTAATTCGACTTCTTTCATCGGAGTGATCTCTGACCCTTCATAATAATGATATTGGCTGAGACTAACCATGGATTGCATAAAGAATATTTCACTGTTTGGAAATTCAAGGGACAGCTTGTCCTCAAGACGTCCTGTAATAGTCTTCACTGGAAAATAAAACATCCCCTTTTCCCAAGGGTAAGCATTTTCGTCGATGTTCACACATTTTCCTTTAGCCACTCTTTCTATAACAATGGCCAACAAAAACGATAATCTCCTTTTGGAATTGATAAAATATACAATGTTATTCTCATTTTCTATATTTGTGATTAACTGATTAATATAAGCAAAATCAACATTCGCAAAGGGCCAGCCTGTAAACTCATACGCATCACAATATAACTTCCAATAAAAATATCGAATATTCATTTCATTCCCTTTAATCATGGGGGTAGAAAAACTAATGCGTAGCTTATAAGCTTTTAGATCATCATTATTTAATTGCACAATCAATTTCTTCAAAGACGAGGTACTCATAAACATGGCTTCGGAGAGCTCTTCCACTGACAGTCGACCCACATTCGTAAACAAAAAATCCATCAGCCGATAAAAGATGGTTTGTCTGAACATAGAAGAAATCACTTCACTAATCGTACTTCGCCCATCACGTTGAAGAACTATTCCCTTTCCTCTAGAAACCTCAATGGTTACAGTGGATGGTAATTGCTTGCTGATTTCCTCCACCATCTTCCGGATGGTCTTATCAGAGATCCCTAAACTTTTTTCGATTTCCGCTAAGGTAAACCATCTATGTTCTGTATCAAGCAGCGTTAATAGTTGACTAGCTAAATTAAATCCCTTATCCATTTTTCTACACCCACTTCAATTTCGTTTTAATTTTTATAGTATAAACAAATTCGCAACCATACCCTATTATTTTTCAATAAAAAAACCCGGGTTTTATTTACCCGAGTTTCAAATCACATTATATTTGTGTTTTTTCTTCAATAGGGCTAATTGCTTTCAACTGCATCGTTATGACGGCTGCAATAACGGCTTTGATGATGTCTCCCGGAAGAAAGGCTAATGCTCCGACAAGACCAGCCCAGATCGAAGTATTGGTTATCAATGCCATGACAGGGGCACCAATCAGACTCACTAGTAATACACCGAAGATTATGTTGATAGCTACCAGCTTCCAAGTTCGAACCTTCGGCCAGATTTTTTCGGAATACCAGCCAATAAGGCCGGCCGAGATTGGAAAACTAAATATGTATCCTGCAGAAGGTCCAACTAACACCGCGATTCCGCCGCGACCGCCAGTCAGTACAGGCAGCCCAATGGCTACTAGTATGATGAAAATAATGAGACTGAGGGCGCCCATCCGTTTCCCCAGAAAACATCCAGCCAACATGACGCCAAGCGTCTGGGCAGTGATCGGAACGGGGATGAAGCCGAGGGGGATGGGCGGTATCATCCCCAACACCGCGATAAGTGCTGCGAATAATGCAGCATAAATTAGTTCTTTTGTCTTCAAAAAAATGACCTCCATTGGATATCAATGATTGTATTCTGGTTAGTAAATACGTCCAGTAAGCTGAATTATAATGGAGTTATTCTTTATTGTAAACCATGAATTAATATATGGTTTACAATAGAATAAAATACCATGCTTGAGTTTTTCCTATTGTTATATAGAATTAGAGTATTCAGTCGCAATCGTTGGATGTTAATCTATTCAATGGGTTTTGGTCGGAGAGTTATACTTTTGGAGGTTTAAGTTCATGACAGTAAAAGAACATATTCTTGCCTTGCTCGACAGTAATAAGGGTGAATATTTTTCCGGCGAGGAAATAGCCGTTCAGTTATCCGTGACGCGCAGCGCGGTCTGGAAAGCCATAAAATCTTTACAGACAGACGGTTATTCCATACAAGCTGTAACCAATAAAGGATATTCCATGTCACCACAAACGGATATCTTATCAGCCAGTGCAATTTCAAAGTACCTGGATACTCAGGGGCAAAAGTTACGTGTTGAAGTCTTTAAGACCATATCTTCCACGAATGAAGCCGTAAAAAACCTTGCCTCAAATGGAGAAGCTGAAGGTAAAGTGATTCTTTCGGAAGAACAAACAGCTGGTCGCGGGCGAATGGGCCGGAAATTTTTTTCTCCACCTGGAACGGGTATCTATATGAGCATCCTGCTGCGTCCCAAGCTGTCCGCAACAGACTCAGCTTTATTGACCACTTGCGCCGCAGTAGCTGTAGCCCTTTCTATCGAGAGCGTATCCGGTAAAGAAACGCAGATTAAATGGGTAAATGACGTTTTTATGGAAGGTAAAAAAGTATGCGGGATCCTTACCGAAGCATCCGTGTCATTGGAAAACGGCTGGCTTGATTATGCTGTCCTCGGCATCGGTATCAATGTAGTCCTCCCTTCCGAAGGCTTTCCCAATGATCTTACCGAGATTGCAACAACTGTAATTTCAGAAAACAATCCTTATGGTGATCTGCGCAACCGTCTCGTTGCAGAAGTACTAAACCATTTCATGAGATATTATGAACATTTAACGGACAGATTGTTTCTTTCCGAATACAAAAAAAGGTTAATTTCACTTGGCGAACCTGTGACCGTGATAAAGGATAATGAACAACGTAAAGCAACAGCCATTGATATCGATGACGATTGCCATCTGAAAGTCAGATATGAGAATGGTGACGAAGAGTATCTTTCAAGTGGAGAAGTTAGCATTAAAATTTAACTGGAGCTTCGCCTCCAAAGCAGCTAGTGCTGCCTCATGGCAGGCTGCTTCATCATACGAGCCAAAAAAACCTTGCTGATCCAAGGTTTTTTTAGATGAACTAAAAATTTCAACTTAAAGCTTAGAATTTTACTGTACTAAAGTATCTAAATCAGGCTGCAATTTGTTCCGCAGAACATACAGCATGATGGCACCCACAAGGAACGCAACAGCATCTGAAATGACGAGCGACCAGACTACTCCGTGGAAACCGTTCATTCGATTAGCGATATACAATACTGGAATCAGAGTAACACCTTGAATAATTGACATAATAAAGGCGGCGGTTCCTTGTGCTGTCGCTTGGAAGATCCCCGTAAACAACGCGGTCGTTCCTGAAATGAACAGGGATAAGAACGTTACATGAAGAATATAGCTGCCCAGTTCAATTAATTGCGGGTCATTCGTAAATAAACCGATTAAGTGGTCGGAAATCAGATATACAATAATGCCGAACACGGCTGCTAATGCCACAGTCACTTTGATTGTGAATGTAATGGTATGCTTCATGCGTAATTTATTGGCTGTAAAAGAGAAGGCAATCAGCGGCACGACTCCCTCACATAAGCCCATCAGAATAACCTCTGGAAATTGTAATAATCGTGATGAAATTCCGAAGGCCGCAATGGCCTGCTCCCCATATTCGACCAGAAAACGGTTAAAGATAAGTGACATTGCACCCATGAAGAGACTCATAACAAAAACGGGTACTCCAATTTTAAATACATTGCTGAGAATGTCTTTGGAAGCTTTGAACCATTTTACAGAGATGGTTAAGAATTGGCTCTTATATCCCATGTGGAAGGCGTAGAATGCACTTGCAACCAAGTTAGAAATGACTGTAGCAGATGCAACCCCGATCACGTCCCAATGGAAGACGAAAATGACTAGCGCATCGAGAATAATATTCACAACAACACTGAGAAGCATGCCGATCATCGAAGTCATCGCTGCCCCCTCCGAGCGCACGATATTCTCCAGCGTGAAGAATAGAACGACGAAAGGTGAACCAATAAGCATAATCGTGACATAGTCCTTCGTGAACCCGAAGGAGTCAGGCGTCGCTCCCAAGCCATGAACGATTGAATCGATCAACGGGATGCCGGCAGCCATCAAAATAAGACCGAGAGCTAAACTGCTGTAAAAGGCGAATGAAGACACATGCTTTACATCATCATATTTTTTCTCTCCCAGCAAACGGGAGATGAATGCACTGCTACCGATACCAATCAAGTTACCTAGCGCCATAATGGCGGCGAATAACGGTAAAGTTAGTGCGAGTGCGGTTAACATCGCAGTATTGCCCAGTGTACCAAGGAAATAGGCATTCAAAATGGAGTATATGACACTCATCGACATGCCTAGCATCATCGGTACTGCGAAGTGAGCTACGGCTTTTGCGACAGGTGCTTTTTCAAAGTAATGGAGGTTTTCTGCATCCATAAGGTTCACCACTATCTTTCTTTATTTTGTTTTTTGAAATTACTTAGAATTCTAACTATCGGTCCAATATGATCCGTGACGCAGCAACAAGCAAACCTGTACCCTAACGACGAGTTTTCAGATTTGGCGTACGAAATTTGACTATTCTTCAGTTTCACATTACGCTGCCTTTGCCGTTCATCTTTCTCTGGTGGAAAGGCAGCGCCTCAGCTACTGTTTGCTAAAAGACTTTAATTACTTATCGTCTGGGCCATGTGACTTGTCAGGTGACGAATTACTGTCATCGCTGGAAGGCCAGCCGAATCCGCGCATGTCACCACGCCCTTCTCCGCCAAATCCAGGGAACCTTCCGCTAAAGCGTTCGTCCCTAGAATTTCCCCACATTCTGTGCATTTGTCCGCGCATAGCCATCATTTTTTCAAATTCCTCTGTTCCCATACGCGCCTTGGCAGCTTCCATCCACATAGCCATCAAATCACGTTCTCCGTCCGATCCAAGTTCTTCCTCCAAAGCTGTAATGACGCGAGTTAGGTAATCCCCGAAAGCTATCTGTTCTTCTGGCGATAAGCGAGAAAATATGTTGCCGCTGTCTATCTCTTGTTTCTCTTCCTCTTGTCCTTTTTGCGTTAGGTAAATCAACATGATACGTTTGTCTGTTTCTGAGGGTTTACGGGTGATGTATTCTGCTTTCTCCAGTTTACCAAGCAATTCATTGAGGGATGATACACGGATGTCCAACATATAGGATAAGTCTTTGGTGCTGATACCGTCTTTCATCCGAAGAAACGCTAATATCCTCCCTTGCCCACGTGATGCGTCGGCCATAGGACCAACCGCGGCATGAGACTTCAAGTGTTGCCTTTGCAACAGCCATTGCAGTTTCGCGAGTTTTTCGTACAATTCAGTATTCATGTCCATAATGAATCCTCCATTAAGTTTTTACGGTACCTGTTTAACTTTATAACGGTACCTGTTGATTTGTATTATAACGGTACCTGTTAGATATGTCAAAATGTTTTTTACAGGTACCGTTAATATGTTGTTTGACTGTTTATGGACGTGGCTTATAAGCTTGCAAACAAATACAAAACCCGCGCATTGCGCGGGTTATTTTAAAATTATATTGTGATCAGTTTTCATTTTTTATATCTGCAAGCAATCCTTCAAACCACTTCAGAGCGGTTTGCTCGCCTATTCGATGTGCCTTGATATTCTACTTATCACCGGCAAGTGTAAGCCACTTGCGGTTATGATGTTCCTGTACTTCAACGGGGGTATCGAAGAAATCACTCAAAACATCTGACTGCAAGCAGTTTACTGTCTCGTCACCTTTGTAGATTTCACCGTTCTTTACCAGCAGCGTGTGCGTGAAGCATGGTGTTATCTCCTCGATATGATGGGTTACATACAGCAAGGTTGGTCCACCAGGTTGCTTTGTTATCTTCTCGATCATCTGCAGCAGCTGTTCACGTGCAAAAATATCTAGTCCCGTGCACGGCTCATCAAGGATTAGTAGATCTGGATTGGCCATTAGTGCGCGTGCAATGAGGACTTTCTGACGCTGTCCTTGCGACAAGGTATCATATGTACGACCAGCCAAAGAAGAGCAGTCTAGAAACTCCATTAACTCCTCGGCTTGCTTTTGATCCTCTTCATTCGTCTTATCATACAGACCAATCGTCGCGAATTTTCCGCTTAGGACGATGTTCAGGGCAGTCTGATGGCCGTACAGCTTCTGCTGCAAGGAGGTGCTTACCCAACCGATTCGTTTGCGTAGCTCTCTCAAATCCACATCGCCAAAGCGATGGTCCAGCACTTCGACTTGTCCTGTTGTCGGCCAGATATAGCCGTTCACGACGTTTAGCATCGTCGTTTTTCCTGATCCATTCAGACCGACGATACACCAGTGTTGTCCCTGCTTCACTTCCCAATTCATATCGCGTAAGATCATTGTCGTATCACGTTGCCATGATACATTTTTGAGTGATATAATCATGCCCAATTTTCCCTCCTTAAACATGCTTCAATGAGTTCAATATTATCATGGTAAAGTCCTTCCCGTAAAAAAACATAAACGCAAGATTTTCTCGCCAGCGGTTCTACGGACAATTAATCTTTGATTCTCTGTTTGTTTCGGTATACTGTCGGAGGGATCCCGTTAAGCTGTTTAAAAATCTTACTGAAATGATATTCTTCGTAGTACCCGCATAATTTGGCGATTTCCTTAACTGGATAATCGGTAAAAACCAGATAACGACAAGCTTGCTGGTTCTGTAAGTGCATATGGTATTCCTTTGGCCCCATCCCCGTAAATTTCAGGAACATCTTCCGCAAGTAAGATGGCGAAATGCCGTATTTCTCCGCCAATTTCTCAATCCGGTGATGATCCTTATAGTCGTTCTCGAGAGTTTTCTTGATCTGTTCGAAGGCGGCGAAAGCTCCAGACTCCATCAGATTCCAGTCCGGTTGTACAGTCTGGTGCAGCATATGCAGTAGGATCTGCATTTTAGCCCGGGATACAGCTATGCCATCGGTTAGTCCGGGCAGCCAGTCCTGGTGAATCCCCCAGACCAGCTGGCTAATTTCCTCAGCTTGCTGTTGGTTATATTGGCTTAAGAAGGGAAGTCTCAGTTTTACGATTGGCTTGACTTCCTTCCATACCGCATCATAACCAAGCTCTGCACAATCGAAGAGCAACATCGTTATGCGAAGTGGAGCATCCATCTGCGAGCGCATGGACAGTTTAAGGCCTGGTTTTAAATAGATTAGCATTCCAGCCTCTACTTTGTGCTCAACATTGGTCAGGAAAACCCCTTTACCTTCATGAATCCAGTACAAGCTGTGCACATTTACCATGTTACGGATGTCCTCCCAGCCGGGATAGGTAGCTTTGTCGAGTACAAAATGGATATGCACTGTGAGGTCATTCAGCTTGTAATCATTTTCTTCCAATTAATAATCCCCTCCTGCTGCTAAAAGAGCGATTTAAACAAGACGGTAACGTTTTTTTCTATTCAATGCTTAAACTCCAAATGTTACTATCCATATTATCAAGATGTCTGAAATTCACAATACATTACAGGAAATAAAGGAGGAACACACTTGTTAAGGACTTTTAGCGAGTATCAAATTCGGAGAACTGCGCTGTTGGATGGGCCTTGGGATTTCATGAAGGATCCGTTAAATACGGGTGTTCAAAAAAAATGGTTTGAGCGATTTCCACATTCTTGGCAGTCTCTTTATGTGCCCTCGTGCTGGAATAATGAACTGGGAATGTACGATTATGAAGGTGTCGGTTGGTATCGTAAAAAAATACAGACTGTGAATTCGCAGCATGTCAGACTCATCTTTCATGCCGTGCTGGGCCATGCCGACGTCTATTTGGACGGGCAGCACCTTGGGTATCACTATGGAGGATTTACACCTTTTGAATTTATTGTTCCTTCCTTAGGGGCAGGAGAACATGAGATTATCGTCCGGACGGACAGCACCTTGGACCGACTTACGATTCCTACGGAGCAGGTGGATTGGTTTCATTATGGGGGAATCATACGGTCGGTGGAGCTGCAATATTTGCCTGAACTTTACATCGAACAACTGAAGATTGATTATGAACTGCATGGACCAGATGCCGATGTCACTGTTCAGGTGAGGCTCCATTCCTTCTTTAAGGAGCAGCACACTACAAAGATCACATTCTCCGAAAGCGGACATGAATTGCACTCGGAAGAAGTACAGATTGAAACTGGCCAGACCCTCAGTCATACGTTCAAGTTGCTTATGCCTGAAGTACGTTTGTGGAACGTAGGTCTTCCAGAACTGTATACCTTTCAACTGCGGACAGAGGAAGACGACAAGATTGAACGGATCGGTTTTCGCTATATTGAAACAAAGGATCATCGGATTCTAATTAACGGTTCACCCGTTTATCTTAAGGGGGTGAATAGACATGAAGAGCATCCTGAGTGGGGTTTCGCCTTCCCTCCGAAGCTGATGCACAAGGAGCTCAGTATCATTTTGGAGTTAGGTTGCAATTCCGTCCGGGGTTCTCATTATCCCCAAAGCCCATATTGGCTTGATCTACTCGATGAGCAAGGGATTGTATACTGGAGCGAAATTCCGATATGGGGAGCCTTTCTGCCGAACGAAACAGTAAGTGAGCCGCTCTTCCAGGAGCGTGCACTGACTATGATTGAAGAAATGATCAGCTTGCATATGCATCACCCAAGTGTGATCTTTTGGTCCGTTCATAATGAGATTGATACCCGGACGCAAGAAGCATATGCTTTCACACAAGCTCTAGTCGGATTGGTGAAGAAACTCGACAGTACTAGGCTTGTCACCTACGCTACGATGCATCCACTCGAAGATATTCTACTTCCTTTATTCGATGTTATCGGTATTAATAAATATTTTGGTTGGTACGAAGGCGATACAGCCAGCTTTAAAGACATGCTGGAACAGTTCCATGTGCGTGCGGAGCAGATGGGAGCCGGTGACAAGGTAGTGCTCATGACCGAATTCGGTGGTGCTGGACTATTTGGGGATGTGGGCTGGGAGCAGAGATTGTTCAGCGAGGATTATCAGGCAGATATTGTAACTGAAGCACTGGCGATCTTCAAAAATGATTCGAAAATTGGCGGGACTTACATCTGGCAGTTTGCAGACATCCGCGGCGATCTGAAGAGCAGCAGCAAGAACTTTCGCGACCGTGCCCGCGGCTTCAACAACAAGGGTCTGGTTAATGAATACCGCAAACCTAAACAATCCTTCCGTGAAGTGCGCCGTATCTATCAATCTTGGACAGATTAATATCCACATTGACTAAGAAGCCCATCGTCAACATGGGTTTTTTTAGTGTCTGCATTCTTAGTTCCTTACAGCTGGTGTCGGACGCGATATTTATATAGTTAAGCTGGGCGTATTAAGTCGGTTCTATTCTTCGCGTACTCGGGTAGCAGTAAGTTGATTGTCTATTTTCGGCATTCGATACAAGTGCTTGTCCTCTTACACTGCAGATAGATAAAGGAGTTTTAATCTAGAGTGATCAGTATGGTATGAATAATACTTGTTAATTTCCCATGGTCCGTTGCCGTTTTTACCATTGTACGTAGTCCTAACCAGGCATTCATTAAATAATGGGAAATAGCCTCGGGCTCCAGTGAATTTCTAAGTTCACCTCTTTGCTGGCCAGTCTGAACGAGGTCATATAACAACTTCTCCGTTTTTGAATAGCTATTCTCAACAAAGGATGCAACCTCCGGATCCAGTACTCCCAACTCCACACCCGAATTAACTATGAAACATCCTTGAGGTTCTCCTTCGCTCCTCATCGAAGATTCTAGAAATTGTCGAATGATCTCCTTTACGGGTTCTTGTTTCTCAACCAAGAATCTCATTTTTTTGTTTTGAGTAGATTCGTACCGTTGGAGTGCCGTCAAATATAAGGCGTGCTTATCACCAAATGTATCATAGATACTTCTTCTGTGAATTCCCATACAGTCTACCAAATCTTGCATTGAAGTTTTCTCGTAACCTTGCATCCAAAATAGTTGTATCGCTTTATCTAGTACTTCATTAATTTCAAATTCTTTGCTTCTTGCCATTGTAATCACCTCAAGCAATCATTATACATTTAAGTAAACGATCCGCAAACTAATATATAAAACGTAAATAAAATCAAGCAAGATGCTTGATTTTATTCATAACATGATAACTTAACTGATGCTTACCGAAGAATTCTTACTTTGTCTGCTTATAAACAATCCAGAGTCCAATCTTTTTCCAGCGTATGCAAAAAAGTTGTACCCCACGTTTAAGAATAGGGAAGCCAGTTCTTTTTGCTCCAGTTTCTTCAACGATCGTTTTAGTGACTAATATCTAATTCGATTTAAAACTCAGATATAATTGGATAGATTGGATCTCTCAGATTGAAATCATAGTTCTGGTCAACAATCCCTATCATATCATTGCTATCATAAAGCTCTACCATGAAACTCGCCATTTGTTTGGCAGTGTGGTATTTAGGCATGTTTGCTTTGTAATCAAATTCTTCAGCATCTATAGATTTCTTTACAAATTCCGTTTCAGTTATTGCTGGTGCTAAAACCTTTGCTTTTAATTTCGCGCCTTTAAGCTCTAGTTCCTTTGCAAGCCCTTCGGTGAAGGCACTAACATAATATTTAGATGCAGAATAAGCAACGCTCCCAACAGCAATGGCATATCCGAGTGCGGATGATACGTTAATTAACTGAGTTCCTTCTACATCAGCATAATCTCGCACAAATAGTGTTGAAAGGATCGTCAAGGATTCGATGTTAACACGTAACATAATTTCAACTTTATCTAAATTCTGTTCTACCACAAAAGAAGCTTCACCAAGTCCTGCATTATTAATCCAGGTTTCTATTTGGTATTCCTTCAAAGTGTTATACAGTGTGTAAGCCTGCTCTGTAACAGACAGATCACTTGAACGAACAATAACATCTACATTAGGATCAATATTCTGAATTGTTGATTTAAGTTCTTCTAATTTATCTAATCTTCTAGCTACCAAAATTAAATTTTTACCGCGTGCAGCAAACGCTAATGCTGTTTCATACCCAATTCCTGAGCTTGCTCCTGTAATCACTGTATATTTCATATTATTCTCTCCCTTTTAAGTTTTTTGATCATTTAACAACATTTCAATAGAGTTTTGTTCACGATTAAACTTGTATCTCATTCATCCCTCCCTTAATAAATTTCTTCAAAATATTCAAGAACGATCATTCTAGTTAAGGTAAAAAAACTACACTATTAACTCTAATTTGCATCAGTATATCAATTCTAGAATGATCAGTAAAGAATTTTTTGACAACAATTGAGCCCCCTCCTTAAAATCTGATAATAACTTTCCCTTTAGGATGACCTTCAGCAACAAAATTCAGTGCTTCGTTAATATCTTCTATATGGAATTCTGTAGGGTCCACTGCTGGTACAATCCCATTATCTTCAATAATCTTCGTAATTTTCTTTAATTGTTCGCCATCACTGCGAACAAAAATGAAATGATATTGAATCTTCTTTTTCTTCGCTTTATGATCATACTTAGCCCCGGCGATGGTGAAGAGCTTTTGTTTCCAGCCAGAGAAGCCCAAATCTTCTGCAAAACGTTTGTTAGGACCGGTCCGCAGAGAAAGAAGGCGGCCTCCTGCTTTAATAATTGAAAGCTCATGATCAAATTCGCTTGGTCCCAAGGTATCTATCACATAATCAACATCACTAAGCTGTTCCCAATAGTTCGTAGTCGTATAATCAATATATTGGTCTGCACCAGCGGCCATTGTCCGTTCACGTGCTTCTGGATTTCCACTGATGATGACCTTGAGCCCCATGCTTTTGGCGATAGGAATGGCCATTTGGCCAAACGAACCAGACCCTCCAGGGATAAACACGCTTTCGCCAGCTTTAGCATTTAATTCTTCATTTAACCCTTGATAGGCTGTCAATCCTGTTAATGGCGCAGCAGCACCAGTCACAAAATTCAGATTGGTGGGTAGGTACCCGATGGCATCTGCATTAATTGCCGCGTATTCCGCAAAGGCACCGATTTTTTGTAGTGGCAGACGTGAATAAATTGCATCGCCAACTTTGAAACCTTGCACCTTCTTACCCACTTTTTCAATAACACCCGTCAGCTCGTTACCAAGTACCAAAGGGAATTCATAATCCTGAATCAGCTTTACGCTTCCGGTACTAATGAGCAATTCCAAATGATTAACTGCTGCTGCTTTCACCTGGACCAAGACTTCGTTATCACTTATTTCTGGGATTGGAATATCGTTCACTTTTACTATGAACTTTTTTGAATATTTGGTGATCTGTGCTGCTTTCATGATAAATGACCTCCTATGCGTTAAAAAAGTAACATTTATTTATTTTTGTAACTTACACAACAAGCATAAAACTATAAGTTACAAAAGTCAACAATTGTTACTGGATATTTCATATGTTAAAATACTCGCAAGTGTATAAACGACAAAAAGGAATTTATTGAAGAAAGAAGGGTTGACAGTCGGTGGCTAAAATCACTCAAGAGCTTGTTATTGAAACAGCTGAGGCATTAATTAAACGCACGGAAAAATCCGAAGTGACACTCTCACAAATTGCGGATGAATTAAGTATCACCCATGCAGCGCTCTATAAGCACTTTAAAAATAAGCAAGAGCTCTGGGCAGCCGTATCTAAGAGCTGGTTCAACCGGATGATTTCAGAACAAATTAAATTAGATATGACTAATTTAACTAAACCGCAAGAATTGCTTCACGATTGGCTATGGGCATTTGTTAACGCAAAAAAACGCGCTTATAACGAGAATCCCAAGATGTTTGCCTTGAATACTCAATACGTGGATAGCAATCCACTGGTATTACGCGATGTTCTCTGGGATTCCTACCAAATCATTGACGGCCTCATGGACTATCACGATCCCCACTTGGAACGGGCTGAGGCGATTCTCTCTGCGTTTGCAGTATTTAGCCTCCCATCCTTCAAAGAATCCTGGAATTTACCTGACTACCAAGACAGGTTTGAACGCATCTGGAGTTTAATTAATAAGGGTCTTTGAATTCAAATCCCTTAGTTTTAAAAAAATTATTCTTCAATCATAAACATGGTCCAGAAGCTTCTGTCTTCTGAAGTACTGTAGTTGTTCTCCCACTTTTGTCCGGTTCCGCCAATTTTCGTAAACTCGGAGTAAAATTATCATTGCGAAGTCCTGCTTCGGTGGAATACGCGGAACTCCTCACTGAGCATGCCAACATGTGCGGGTTACGGACGACTCTGGAACCTGTGGCTGGTGCTAGATATGCGCCGCACGGCGTAATCCTTTATTGGTTCTTCTAAGATTACAACTTATAAAAAGAGGTCTGTTGTAATAAGACAGATCTCTTTTTTATTCCTTATTTTCATTCAGCGGATTATCGAATTAATAAATATCGTTAAAGTGCAAGCGGATTACAATATCCTGATCGTAATTGCCGAATCTCGAACCATAGAGTGTCCATTCCCCCTACAGTTCCCTTTAGCTCTAAAAAGTTTAGCTTTTTTTTCTCGGCTTCTATTCCGCAAGCTTGTAAGTCCAAGCAACTCTAAGAGACCAACCACCTCCTATTCTCGATACTCATCCCCGACTGCCTGCGCTCGGTTCTACCGCTGTTGAATTATGATTACCCGTTGCATTAATATTCCTTGCATACAGGTTATCTTTTGTTTGATTAGCTGAGTACTTACCAAAGGTGTTGGAAGTCTCAATGACTCCCCATCAATCCCTGCCTCGGTTGGAGATACACTCCACCATCTCCAGTGATAAGCAACTTCATTGAATGCAAAAGGCATTTATACTTCCAATCATCACGTTGAAAAACATTTGATTCCTCCACAACTCGTGTTCAATTTTATCGTTCCTTATTTTCACATTTATCCTTAAACTTGCACGAATGACGACGCCTCAAATTTACATACCTATTTTATGCGAAAAGCTGCAATTTCCGTGTTTTTGTGGGCATGCTAATGTTTGTTCAAATTCAACAATAAAGGAGACTGTTTATGACAGGGATTCTAGGCGGTAACCCCAAAGAAGAACCGATGCATTATGGAGAGATTTTTACGGTTTGGCAAGCCTCAATGGTAGCAAAGGGAGCACTCTCTTGTTACAGAGCTTATATGTATCACGCTGGTGACAATGACCTGAAAAAAATATTAGGAGCTTTAATTGATCAAGCGGAGCTTGAAATCAGTGAGTGTGATACACTGCTCTCAGAGCAAGGTATTGCATCTGCACCAGTAATGCCAAATCGGCCCGATGCCAAGCTTGAAGATATTCCTGTAGGGGCACGTTTCACAGATCCTGAAATTGCTGCCAAACTTGCAGCTGATAATGCTGTTGGACTTGTGGCATGTAGTCAGGCAATGGGACAATCGATCAGAGAAGATATAGGGGCTTTGTTTGCTAAATATCACCTTACCAAAGCAGCCATCGGCCTTAAAATTCTACATTTGACTAAGAAAAAGGGCTGGTTGATTCCTCCACCTCTTCTTGTCAAAAGACCTGAATCCGTTAAGGCGTAATCCTACTTCACTCTTCAGCTTCTTATAAAAGAAGGCCTGCAATCACTCGCGGGCCTTCTTTTGCTTGTCCTACTACGACCTTTATTGGAATATGTTATCTATATAAAGGAGGAGGACAACATTAACGTATTTATAGGTTATATGATTCTAGGATTATCCCTCTCGGCACCTCTCGGACCCATTAATGCAGCACAGCTGGACAAGGGACTCCGCGGAGGATTTATGCCTGCCTGGATAGTTGGTTTAGGGGCGGTTAGTGCCGATATCATCTATATGCTGCTTGTTTATTTTGGCCTCATTCATCTGCTGGATGCTCCGTTTGTTAAAGTGTTTTTATGGTTGTTCGGATTCTTTGTCCTCGTCTATTCAGGTGTAGACAGCATTAAAAATACAAGAGAAATTTCAGGGATTGAGATGAGGGGAAACGATGTCTCACTGTCCAAATCTTATCTTTCGGGATTTCTGATGTCCTTGTTTAATCCCCTCTCCATCCTTTTTTGGCTGGGTATATACGGCTCAATATTAGCTAAGGTAGTTAGCGAGTATCCAATGCAGCAGTTATTGATCTACAGTGGAGCGATCGTCCTCGGGATTTTACTCTGGGATGTAGCCATGGCTGCCGCATCCAGCCTCTTTCGGGGCGCTGTTCTTTTAAGAATAGCTAGGATACCCAAACGTGCTTCTACAATCATTCATCTCACTCCTAAATACTCCAAACCGTATCCAGCAGCTCGTCCACTGCTTGAATTCTGTTCACAGAGGGTGTTTGTATTAAATTCCCTCTGACCATAACCATAGCTACATTCGACAAAGCTTTTATGTTCTCCAATGGGTTTTGCTCCATCATGATTAAATCCGCATATTTGCCAACTTCTATTGTCCCTGTCTGGTGATCGATTCCCAAAATCTCTGCATTTGATTTGGTTACTAGTTCAATAACCTGACTTGCGTTCAGCTTTGTTTGTCGCATGAAATGATCAAGCTCACGCCAAAGATCATAGTGGGTTACATAGGACATAGCGGCATCCGTGCCCACACCAATTTTGATATCATGTTCTATAGCCTGCTGTAGCCCTTTTAACATAGAGCCATACACAAGCCGGGCATTTTCCTTAACGGTTGTATTCAACTTTGTCAGGCTCGGGTCTAATTTCGCACTGGGATAAGCTGCTTGTAAAGTAGGGATCACAGCGGTGTAGCCCTTTAAGGCTCTGGGATTATTTTTGTACAGCCTGATCATTTCCTCATCCATCTCCGCGCCGTGTTCAATAGTATCCACCCCACCCTTTAACGCAACTCTTACACCTTCGGTACTTTCTGCATGTGCCGCCACACGCATCCCAATTTTATGAGCTTCCTCGCAAATCGCAGCCACCTCTTCTTCCGTCATTTGCAAGCGGCCTGCTTCTCCGACCCTTTTGGCATCGGTAACCCCGCCAGTTACACATATTTTGATTAGGTCCACTCCGTTTTTTACATTGATTCTTACATTTCTTCTCCCTTCCCATGGTGAATCACCGACCAAAGCCAAATAAGGTGCACCGTGGCCATTCGTTACGCTCAGGAAATACCCGGATACCAAAAGATTAGGTCCAATAAATTGATTTGCCTTAATCTCATCCCTCAAAAGAACATCAGTATAAAAAAATTCACCTATGCTACGCATCGTTGTTACTCCGGAATGCAGTGCGGTTAGGGCATTGTTTTTCATCCGTTTCTTCAATACGTTTCTGCCCAGTCTCGTATCCAAAATATGATGAAACGCAAAATTCAGCAGCCCTTCACTGGCAGATAGCGTAAATGGCTTCCCATCGGCAAAAAGATGAACATGCGCGTTGATGAGACCGGGCATCACATATTTCCCCGAACAATCGATCGTTTGGTAATGGTTCGGAACAGTTACAGCGCTTGCTTTCCCGATCTCTTGAATCAACCCGTTTTCCTGAATCAAAATAGTCATATGGGTATCTGTTCCTTTTATTGCATCTCCATATATAACATTGCAGTCCTTAAACGCATAACCTATCTTCATCGTAGCTTCCCCCGTTTCATGATTACACCTTTCAATAGTGAATTCATTATTCAATATTGGATTAAAAAAATAGGGACCCTCGTAGATGCTTAATGTGCATATCCACTTAGTTGTCCCTCATTGCAGCGTTGTGCGCCAGTTCCACCCCACACCTAAATTCGGCGCATTGACGTTATTCGTTTAAGCTTTTTAGTCCATGCAGCCAGTATAAGCTTAATGCCTCAAAAATCCGTTTCCGGCTATCGGCGCTCATCTCGTGCTTTAATAAATCCAGAATCATATTGATGACATTGTTCGCGATGATCTTCAGCAGAATCATATTTTCTTCGGTTCCGATTTCGTATCTTTTATAATGATCCTTAATATAGGGCCTTTTAGTTTCGATCATCAGATCGATCAGCTCGTTTTTGGCATTGCTATATACGGTCCCTTTATTCTTTTCAAAAATAATAACAATCTGCCTGCTGTACTGAGTTAATATAGTTATTTGCTCTTGAACGATAGCTGATTTTTTCTCATTATTAACATCATCAAAAAAAGTCTGGTTATCGATGCGAATATTTTCCACTAACACATTCTTCAAATAGTCCACTAAAGACGGCGGAACAACCGAATAGAACAACTCTTTTTTATTTTTAAAATAAGTATAAATATTTCCAACAGAAATTTGAATTTCATCGGCAATATCATTCATTTTGGCATCAGAGAAGCCTTTTTGGAAAAATACCTTTAAAGCGGCGGATTCAATTTCCTGTTTCACTTCATCTTTTTTAGACTGCATATTGCCCCTCACCTTTAATAATGAATTGATAATTCACTATTAAAAATAATTCAAAAGATTGAATTTGTCAAACCACATTCGTGATTCAGCCATTACAATATCTCGATATAGCCTTCTGTTCCATGCACACGAATTCGTTGCCCGTCTTTTATCAATTTGGTAGCATTCTCCACTCCGACAACTGCTGGCAAGCCATATTCACGCGCAATAACTGCCCCATGGGTCATTAGTCCACCAACTTCAGTAACTAGGCCTTTTACAGATACAAACAATGGAGTCCAGCTAGGGTCAGTAAATAAGGTAACTAATATATCTCCGTTTTCTAGATCAGCATCCTCCATGTTTAAGATGACACGCGCACGTCCCTCTATAACACCGGCAGAAACCGCTAAACCTACAATAGCTTCAGTTGGGAGGTTTTCTCGTTTATACTTACCCGCAATGATTTCACCTTCAGACGTAATAACACGTGGTGGAGTTAGTTTTTCAAATAATTTGTACTCTTCTTTGCGTTTGCTGATGATCTGGTAATCCAATTTATTTGTGCTTACAACTTCGCATAGTTCTCCAAAAGTGAGATAGTATATATCTTCTTTTTCAGGAATAACTCCCGCTTGTATTAGTTGTTCAGCTTCTTTCAGTAAAGCTTGTTTATAAACGAAGTAGCGATTAACCATACCGTATTTGGGGTATTCCCTATACCCGCTGAAATTCCGGATGAGATCAATCATTCGTTTTGTTTCATTCGCTTTTTGTTCACCATCGGGTAATTGCTTCAATCGATCTAATAGCTCTTGTTCTTTTTTCAAAGCTTCCTGTCGACCTTGCTCAAATTTCCGATGGCCAGCATTAGGTTTAAAGTTTTTGATATTACTGAGAATCATGGGGACAAGTGTAGTTGGTTTTTCGCTCCAACGAGTTCTTGTAAGATCGATTTCTCCGGTACATCGCATTCCGTATTTACTGAGATAGTCATAGAAAGCGTCTTGGGTTTCCTGCCCACCCTCAAAACTAACCAGTTCATTTAAGAAATTATCATCTTTAACCTGCTGTAAATAATCAATGACTTCCGGATATGGCCGAATCACATCAGCGAGATTGAGTAGCGCCAGACCCATTTCTGAAGTAATATTGCCCTGTACAGATTGAGAAAGCGTATCCGCTGCGTTTTTTTCACCTAACCACTCATTTATTTTTTCATTGATCCATGCTGAGGCATCCATAGCCGCCATAATCACACGCATACTTTGTGGGTTGAATAGAATCTTCTTTAATTGCTGCATATCTTCCAGAATAAAATCAAACAACTCCGCCCCTGATTTGGTTTGAATGATTTGTTGCAACTCTTCTATCGAGGCTTGGTTGCTCTTAATGAGGTCAGAAACGATTGTCGGATCATTTTCGAGTTCTACTTGAGAATCACTAGGTGGCAGGCTTGTATTGCTCTTACTCGGAGTAGAAGCCTTTTCATTATCTGCCGAAAATTTTATAAAATCTTCTCGCTCTACGATGGTTATGAGTGCGTCTTTTATGAGGGGATCAGATTTACCTAAGGCTTCTATGATCATTTCTCTGCTGCCAGGTGAAGCAAGACTTGATGTGACATCAACAAACAATCTTCCGCCAGCTGTACGCATAGGTGCAGGAGTCGTTAACAGGTAAAAAGCCAATCCCAGCGGTTTCATGGGATCTGTCATCATTTGTTGATGACCAACAGATACATAAACGTGGTTTTCTTGATCATTCGCTTCAGGGATGGGGAATAAAGTCGTGATCGGCCGACTCTGGACGATATAAAATGTATCCTCGGCCAAACACCATTCGATATCTTGTGGGCAACCAAAATAAGCTTCAATCTGTCTGCCTATCCTTGCTAATTGTAAAATTTGTTGTTCAGTAAGTGTTTGAGTCTCTTGCTGATCGAGTTCGATCTGCCGGGTCTCTGTTCCGCCTTCTTTTAGTCCGTAAATAGCCAATTTTTTGGTTGCTATTCTCTTATCGACAATTTTCTCTTGCTGTACTTTATAACCATCGGCAGATACCAAGCCAGAGACCAGAGCTTCGCCAAGTCCAAAACTGGCATCGATGGATAGCAGTTTTCGGTTAGAAGTAATCGGATCAGCGGTAAATAAAATCCCTGAAGCCTGTGGAAAAACCATCCTTTGAACGATAACGGATAAATAAACTTGACTGTGGCCAAATCCATTTTGCATACGGTAGATTACGGCACGATCCGTAAATAGAGAAGCCCAACATTTGCTGATATGCTGAAGGATTGCTTCTATGCCGATGATATTTAAATAGGTATCTTGTTGACCTGCAAAAGAGGCATGTGGTAAATCTTCAGCGGTGGCACTAGAACGCACTGCATAAGCATGTTCATCACCCAGCTGGGTGAGATAGTGAGAAACTGCCTTCACAACATCGGAAGGAATTTCTGCTTCCATAATGATTTGCCGAATCTTCCTACTGATTTCACCGATTTGATCTCGATCTTCTACTTTTAGCATAGTTAGTTGATCCAACAAAGCATGATACGTTTGGTTCTGTTCGAGGGCTTGGTGATATCCTACTGTTGTAATACAGAATCCTTCTGGTACTTGTATTCCTTCTATTTGTGATAGTTTCCCTAAATTTAACCCTTTTCCGCCAACGAGCAAAAGCTGTGTATTGTCCACTTCCTGAAAACCGAGAACTAAAGAACGCATTTATTATCGCTCCTAACTATTAAATTGAGAAAAAAATTGACAAGAATTTAACGGCATGATAAACTAAATATATAAGATGCAATTATTATGCATAAATATAGAATTTCAGTCGTGAGTTGATTATATCATCGTGTCTTTTCATATGCAATATATAAGAATCTGATGAGATAAATCAGGTTCTTTTTTTGATTTCAGCTATCATTAGTGTTAAAACAAATAAACCGTAGCCCCTCAAGTGGCCTACGGTTTATTTGCTTTAATATTAGAATGACGTAATAGGGTATATTATAATCCCTTCACTTCAAACTCATAGATCCGCGCTGCCGTATCGGCTCCCTGCGTAGGTTTGAGAATCAATAATTTTACATAGCGGGCTTTTACTAACGCAATTGAATCAGTCGACTCGGCAGCCGAGTTTCCTTGGACGTTGACGACATCCTTCCAGTTCGTTCCGTCACTGCTGACCTGAATCGTATAATCACTGGTATTAAAACCGGACCACTCTCCTCCGCTCTCGGCATGCTTGATAACAAAAGCGCTGAGTTGATGTTCGGCGCCGAGGTCGACCTGAAGCCAATGGGGCAGATTACCAATTGCGCACCATTTACTGTTATCCGTCACTTTACCATCTACGGCGTTAGGTGCACCTTCCTTTTCCCCGCAGGCATGATCGGCTGTTGCAGTTTTACCAAGTGCCAGATTTTTCACTGCTCCAGCTTCCTTACTCACTGTGATGAGCTCTTTTTTCGTAATTGTGTCTTGGCCCGAGCTGTTAGTTGCAGTCAGCGTCACACTATAAACGCCTTCCTGAGCGAACGTCACAACTGGGTTTTTTGATGTGCTGACCGCGGGGCTTCCGCTTTCGAAGGTCCATGACCATCCTTCTGTCACTTCAGTCGACAGGTCGGTGAAGTTTACGCTCTCGCCTGGAGCGACTAGGGTTCGATCAGTTTTGAACTCCGCAGTCGGCTTTGGATAATCCGGCCAGCTGATCTTCACACTAGAGGATTGACCTTGCTGGTATCTTTCATTGACGGCAACAACCTTCAATACTGTGATAGTTTCTTTGTCTATTCTTCGCATCTCAGGAACGTAAAACACATGATTTGGTGTTGCACCTATGAACATCTCACTGCCATCTGGAAGCACTCGATAGATTTCGTATTGCTTGACCTGTTGGTCAAGCTGTTTCCACTGTAATCTGGCATCTCCATAAATACCATTGCGAAAATCAGTTTGAGTGACCTTAAGATCGCGAACCGCGGGTAGTGGTTTGATTGGGTCATTAGCATTTTGAATGGAGAGCTGGCCAATTTGAATGTTGTAATTATTAACCTCATTCTTAGAATCAAAATACAATGACAACGCTACGATCCGTTTCCCTTTGTATGGGGTCAAATTCAATGTGTCAGTTGTCCAGTCTGGCGATGTCTTATCCTTCACATTAAGGAAGATATATTGATCGGGCTGATCAGCGAATGCAAGACCAACCTTCAGGCTTGGCTTATTTTGTGTTTTGTACGTAATAGACAGCTTTGTGCTTGCTTCGATCTTAAGGTCGGTCTTGTAGAGCTTCAGATGTGTCGCATTGTTAGGGTTCAGTACGCCTGATACCTTCAACGAACTGCCGCCGTAATAGGCATCGGACCAATCGAGTACTGGTGAAAGCGGGATACCTTTGCTGTCTGCAATCCAGCGCCAGGAGGGAAGAATATCCTGCAGACTCCGGTTGTTCCAGCCTTTATCCCGCACCTGCTTCCCTCTTACAAAATATTTCTGACCGCTTCCCGTGTTGAAGTTGGTGGTGAAAGGCAGCTCATTGATTGGTGATGATTCGATCACATCGTTAGCGATACCTTTCCAGGCTTGATCGCTCGAGGTGTTACTCGGATTCCCGTTTGGACCCACCCAGAATTTGTTCTCGCGTACGAAGAAATCTTCCATACTCTCTGCGCTGTTAAAAGCCCAATCGGGGCGGTAAATACCAAGGGAAGTAACGGCAGGATCTTTATCCGGAAACAACAGATTCCAGTTCACCTTTGTATCGTAACCCTTGGCTTCGACATCGATGCCTGCATACAAGTCATAAGGACTTCTGCCCAAGCTTCTAGCCTTCTCTGCCGAGCTTTTAAGATCCTTCCACCAAAAGTTCAGGAACATATTGTCTGTTATTTGCTTTTTATTGTCTTGCAGGAACATCGCATTCTTGTCGTTAAGTGCATTTTGCCAACTGATACTGCCCTCATTGGTCATGGAATCATACCATACGATGTGCATAGAATTTGACTTGTGTGACTCCAAATAACTTAGGAAAGCTTGCATTTGCTGTGCGTCAGCCGGCGTTCCGCCCTCAGTCTCCTGGTTAATAAACCAGCCGTCAAATCCGTAATGGCTCGCAACCTGGATCAACTTGTCAGCAGCAGGAAAGGATCCGTCACTATTCTGCTGAAGCATCTGCTTGACCCATTCATACTTCCCGCCATATACGGTTGGTGGGAAGAATACCGTTCCAATGATCGGCACCCCATTTTTATGAGCCGCGTCGATCGTATCAGCGCTTGGAGGTACGATGATCCCTTCGCCCGCGGAACCACCCCAATAGACCAGCTTGTCAACATATTGCCAATAGGTAAATGTGTTAGCTTCGAATTTGCTTGAACCCTGCGATGGAACTCCGCTTGTTCCCGGGTTCAGTGCTGATAAAGCCATGACTTTTGGCGTTTTGGTTGCATAAGCGTTGACTCCATCTGCTACAAAACGGTCCTGCAGCGGCACTGTGCTCCGGTTAAATGCGGCATCCGGGTCAGATGCCGGACTCCACTGAAGCAATTGCTCCGGAAACCAATAGGATGAATAAGGCTGTTTCGCGAACGCAGTTGTGGATAAGGCTGCGCACATCACAAGTAAGAATATAAAACCTGCCCCAATCTTTTTCATGCCATACTCCTCCAATCGATTGATTAAATGATTGCGCTTACATTTTATCAAGTTGGACAAAGCTATAGATAGTGGATTAATGGCAAGTTCAGGTGCATTTATTACAGGTCGTCAGCCTAGGCTATAATCCCAGTGGGGAATTTGCTCCTTGAAATTTGATATTTATATACAAAAAGCCGCAATTATGCGGCTATTAAATGTTTATGATAAGGTATAGCGTCAGTTATTACGCTTTTAGGTTTAAAAGAAAATGCCGTGTGTCCTGATAAGCCTCTGTCCAGCCCATCTTAGCATAGAATCGAAGTCCATCGAGTCCCTTAAAATAATAGGCACCGATTAGCCGCTCCTCAAAATTCGGGGTCACTATTCTAGCTTTCTTTTGATAATTTTGATATGTGTTAATGACATCACACCAAGGCATATGCTTGTCGAGAACCGCAAGGTCTATGAGAGAATCGCCATACATGCAATTTCCATCAATAATGCCGGTTATCCGTGTTCCGTTGGACAACATATTCCACTGTTGAAAATCTCCGTGTATAAAGCTTCTATTAGATTCATTATAGGGTACATAGGTCATCAAACGACTATAGATTTCTTCGTATACGTCTCTTTCCAAGCAAGACGTGCGGAAGAGTTCATGCCAATTCTCCCAGAATGTCCCCGTCTGATCTTCCGCATTTACGGCAATGACGAAGTCTTTCCAAGATGAATAGGAACCATTGCCGTCAGGTCCGATCCAACCATAACCGTTAGTTCCCCCAATATCCGCTTCGGCCATTCTTGTTAAAATGCCGATAATTTCTGGCATCAGACGGGTTTGTTCCTCTGCTGTACAATCGGATAGATTGCGACCTTCCATTCGCTCCATGATCAAATAGGTTAACTGATTAGTCCTCCCTAACCCCAAACATTTTGGGAAAGGGATACCTTGGTCGAGTAGCAAATTAGATACAAATTGTTCGGTCTCATATGCTCGTTCCAAATCGCTGAATTTCACAACATAGTCTTTTCCTTCTAAAATAAAAGAAAACACGTTGCTTATATTGCCGCCAGACAACGGTGTAATCTCAGCCGCTCCCTGTCCAAGATGATTCCACAGTACTTTTTCAATTTCACTCATGGTCAATTCCGGTTTTTCGTAAGCCATATTTACTCCAACTCCTGCTTATTTGAGTCTACTATGAATTTATCCGCAGCATATCAAAAACACCCTCATCCTAAATATCTCGTTCCTCATACTCAAAGGGTTCATCACATGAGTAAATTTCATGGAAAAATCCTACATATGGGATATCGTCTTCTAGACATTTTATACGATATGACAGCTCTTCATCGCATTCCGGGTCTTCACCATTGTTCCGCATTACCTCGAATGCATCAACGATGTTTTCCATGAGGGTTACTTGGATAAACAATGGCAATGTGTCTAACATCGAATCTTCGATCCTGGTCTCGGATCTGTAGCCATCAAGGACTGTTTTAAAATAATCATCCATAAACTTTTTGCGTTTATCAGTGTCTTGTTCAAATTGTATCCAGCCCACTCCAAGTGTCCAGAGATTTGCCAGGTCATACATATACCAACAAAAGCAGGAGTTATCGAAATCAAAAACAGTTATTTGCCCTGTATTAAAATCGATCATATAATTCCCATCGCAGTAATCAAAATGAACCATCCCAAAAGACTCGTGATTCCTGTCCATCCCTTCTAAGGTTGTAAGGAGATCTACCAGTTTCTCTTTCAACAGAGATAACGAGTCAGGTATTAGCTTATCTATATAATCGGCATTGTATTTATCAAAAAAATCATACCGGGAATGGACAGGTGTATAACCCTTCGATAATTGATGCATTTTTCCAAGAGCTTTGCCACAGTTATAATAGTATTCCGTAATAGGAACGCCTTCCCGATACTGATAATTATTTTCCACGAGCATCCCCCCCTTGGCCTTTTCAAACAAGCAGACAAAAAAGGTATGATTATTAAGAGTTATCGTTTCCAGCAGATTCCCCTTCTGGGAGTTGACCACATTCGAAACACTGCCGCCATGCTCGTACAAATACCTGATATATTCCACTTCACCCAAAATATCTTCTCGGCTTCTGTCACTTAAGAAGGCAATTCTGATTATTTTTGCTTCAGAATCAGCTTTAGAACAGTTATATGCGACATTCCGTCCTCCTTCATGTGCATTGATAAGCCTGATTTCATAACTTTCCAATCCGTACAATTCCATCACTAATGGAAGTAAGTGTGTATCAGCGATTTTAATAACCTCGTTATAATTCAGAATATCTCTCCTCTCAACTTCTTCAATATATGGATAGTTTACCAGTTCCAGCTGATAAACTGGATGGAGAAAACAACTATAACTGAACTATCCTGCTTCATTAGGTCATCGTTCCTAGGTACACACGAATTAAAATATCTTGGTCATGGTTACCGAATCCAGCCCCATAAAGTGTCAAACCACCAACATTAACAGCCTTCTCGTCAACTGCGAACCGAAGCGTCCAGAATTGTTCCCGTAGCAAAATATCTGCGACAGTAATGTCCGACATCCTTTCTTCATCAATAAATGTGCCCGAAGTGTCAATGCGGAGCGTCTTCAATAACCCGTATTGATTTACATTCCGATGCCACCAATCCGGAGTATATATGCCTCGTGCCGCTCTTCCAAAGTCTGCCGGACTGGTCCAAGTTCCAAGCTTCACACCGTTAAAAAAGAACTCAATATCCGAAGGCCAATGGTCTTTCAAGCCTGGCGCTTCAGAAGCAATTTCCATTGAAATCTCGATGGCCTCGGGCATTTGACCGGGAAGTAAGTAGTTAGGCGTTTTGTACTCTACGTAACCTCTCCCAAACCACAAAATGCCGGCGTTGACCCGCTCGGGATCGAGAAAATAGCGGGGATCGTCCCAAACCCCAATCTCTTTCTCTTGTGTCCCAAGACCACATGTAGGATGGACATCAAACGAGGTATAATGACCGACTGAAATGGTCTGCTCTCTGATCCTCGGAGTTTGAGTGGCAGTGGGGAGTTCGATTTCAACTCTTTTTTGTTTAAGGAAGCACATTTTGTGTGTTCCTCCGTTTAGGCGTATCCTGTGACTTCCTGTAAGTCCAGCTTGTTCGAGCTTTCGGATATGCATAGTAACTATGGAAGGGCTAAGCTCTAACTTAGCCGCGATCTCCTTCACATTCATTTCATTATCTGCAATGAGGCTCATAATCCTCCATCTGACTTCGCTTGCCAGCGCTTCATATAACGCCATGAATTTTGCTTCGCCGTTTGCTTTGATCATCATCATAATCACCTGACCTGTGCTTATTGAAATTACATATATATTAATTTAATAAATATAACGTACATCTTCAACCCCGATTCATTGAAAACCTATAAGCAATAGTGTTTAATTTTCTTAGTAGTTAAATATATTGAATTCTTATTTATATGAATTTATTAATGAGGTGGAGAAATGAAATACAATAACCCGGTCATCAAAGGGTTTTATCCTGATCCCAGCGCATGTAAAGTTGAAGACACTTATTATTTGGTCTGCAGTTCCTTTCAGTATTTTCCCGGTGTTCCGATTTTTGAAAGCAAAGATTTAATTAATTGGACCCAAATCGGTCATTGCTTAACCCGAAAGAACCAGATTCAACTGGATACTGTGGACAGCTCCGGTGGTGTATTCGCCCCCACCCTGCGGTACAATAATGGACGATTCTACATGACGACCACTAATGACACTCTGCGCCAGAACTTCTATGTCTGGACTGACAATATTTACGGCGAATGGTCTGATCCGATTAATGTAGATCAAGGCGGTATTGATCCGGATTTGTATTTTGAAGACGGCAAAACGTATTTCATGAGTAATGGGACAGACGATTACGGAGTTAATGGTATTGTCCAATGTGAAATTGAAATTGAAACTGGGCAGAAGCTGTCGCCAAGCCGTTCAATCTGGCAAGGATCCGGTGGGCGTTATTTGGAGAGTCCTCATTTATACAAAATTAATGGACAATACTATCTGCTAGCTGCTGAGGGTGGAACCGAATATGGGCATATGGTTACTTATGCAAGGGGCAATTCTCCTGCTGGTCCATTCGAAGCCTATCCGCATAATCCCGTATTGACTAATCGAAATTTAGGCGGTTACGAGCTTCAGGGAGTTGGACATGGAGATTTGGTACAAGACCATGAGGGGGATTGGTGGCTGTTACATCTTGGATTCCGGCAGACTGGCCAGTATCTCACCTATCACCATTTGGGGCGCGAGGTTTTTCTAACTCCGATTACCTTTGGCGAGGATGGATGGTTTACAGCAGGTCATGAAGGTACCACACTTATAAGTTTCGAGACTGATCGTATTGCGGACACAGTCATTCAGCAGGAGAAAAGAGTCTTTACGTTCGAGAACACAGATTGGAATTTGGACTGGTGTTACCTGCGTCACCCGGTTACAGAAAATTATCGGTTAGAAGCTGATAAAATAAAGCTTAAAGGAACAGCAGTTACGTTAGATATCCCGGCTACTCCGACATTTATTGGTATACGTCAAAAAGATTTTAACGCAATTATTTCCTGCCAAGTCAGCCTTACGAATGGTGAAGCCGGAATTACACTTTACATGGACGAAAATCACCATTATGACTTGGCCTTGCGTAAACATCCAGAGGGTTATGAGATTATCGAACGGCTGAATATCGGAGATATCAAATCCATTGAAAAAACAAAAAATATAGGTCAGTGCAACCATGCTTCATTAGTTGTCAAAAGCAGTCCAACGCATTATCATTTTTATATCCAGGTAGACGGTACTGAGATCTTACTCGGAGCTGCGCAAACCAAATATCTATCCTCTGAAATAGCCGGAGGATTCACAGGTGTGCTTATTGGTTTGTACGCCACTGGAGAAGATCAAGATTATAATGCGATATTTACAAACTTTAGCTGCCTTTATTCATTAGAATGAACTGTTCAAGGCTAGGGGTGTTCATATAAATAAAAGATGGGTTAACCCCTTAATTATGGTTAACCCATCATTTATAAAAACCAACAAGATCCTAAGAAAATTAGATATCCAGCTTCCTGGTACTTAACGCTTTTACCATTACAGGATCTCTATGTGAAAAGAACAAGCTCTCTTTTGTGTCTAACAGCGCAATTTGTTCTATATCCTCTGAGTTTAATTCAAAGTCAAAGATATTAAAGTTTTCAATTATTCTTTCTTTCCGGACAGACTTTGGAATCACAACAACTCCTCTTTGCGTCAACCAGCGTAAAACCACTTGGGCAACAGATTTATTATATTTTTGAGCTATTGATACTAAAACTTCGTTCTGGAACATGTTGTTTTTACCTTCAGCAAATGGACCCCATGATTCAATCTGAACATTGTTTTCTTTCATGAATGCAGCACTTTCAATTTGTTGGCAGAATGGATGTGTCTCAACTTGATTAACGGCAGGTGTTACTTCATTATGAATAATCAAATCAATCAGACGATCGTTCTGGAAGTTACTTACGCCAATCGCTCTTATTTTTCCTTCACGGTACAATTCCTCCAGCGCCCGCCAAGAACCATGCACATCGCCAAATGGCTGATGAATTAAATACAAATCCAAATAATCAAGTTGCAATCTTGAAAGGGATTTTTCAAATGCTTCCTTTGTACGTTCGTATCCTGTATCTTGAACCCATAATTTCGTAGTAATAAATAGATCCTCTCTTGGTACTCCACTCCGTTTGAGGGCTCTTCCCACCGCTTCTTCGTTTAGGTATGAGGCTGCGGTATCTATCAGTCGATAACCTGACATGATCGCATCGTAAACAGCTTGTTCACATTCAGCTTCATCATGAATTTGAAAAACCCCAAAACCAAGTATCGGCATTTCAACACCATTGTTCAAAATAACTTTTTGCATAAAAAATCCTCCTATTAGTTGATGATATAGCTCTATTTAAAAGTGTGAACTATCAATATCCAGTTTTGACAAAGCTTCATTTAGACTATCTACATCTTCTTTTGTTAATTTGAGATCAGCTCCATATAGGTTTTCTTCTAATCTGTTTAATTTTGTAGTGCCTGGAATTGGAATGATATATGGTTTTTGAGCTAATTCCCACGCGAGTACGACTTGAGCTGGTGTTGCATTTTTGCTTTTTGCAACTTGAGTAATTAAATCTAATAACACTTGATTATGATCAATCACATCAGGTTTGAATCTTCCCATGAAACTTCGATAGTCACCTTCATCATATTTGGTTTCCTTGGTATATTTACCACTTAAGAAACCATTTCCTAATGGACTGTAAGCGATAAAAGCAATTCCTAACTCTTCACAAAGCTCAAACAACTCTTTTTCCGGTTCACGCCACATCATGGAGTACTGATTTTGGGTTGCAGTAATCGAACATACAGCATGTGCTCGTTTCATATAATCAATCGGTGCATTAGAGACTCCCCATGTTTTAATCTTCCCTTCAGCTATTAAATCTTTCATTGTTTCTGCGACAGCTTCAGGTTCGACATTCGGATCCACTCGGTGCTGATAATATAAATCAATGCAATTGACCTTCAACCTTTTTAATGAGCCTTCTATTTGTTCACGAATAGAATCTGGTGTGCTATTCAAAATAAGTTGAGGTTGACCGTCTACAGCTTCTTGTCCTAAAATTCCAAATTTAGTTGCAATCACAACTTGATCTCTTAGTGGTGCAAGGGCTTCGCCTACTAATTCCTCATTGGAATCTCCATAAAAAGCAGCAGTATCAAAGAAATTACATCCTAGTTCAACTGCTCTGCGAATTAATTTAACCATTTCATTACGATCTGCTGGCTTTCCATAGGCATGATCCATTCCCATACAGCCAAACCCTATTGCCGAAACTTCCAAGCCACTATTTCCTAATTTACGCATTTGCATCTGTGATCTTCCTTTCGCATGAAGTTCAGTCAAAGTTCAACGCTCGACGTAGTCTGCATTATTTTCAGCACGTTAATCCAGCTAAATTAGTTTGGGTACTATTTTAGTATGCAACAGTTTTTCACAAAACAGATATCATAATAGTATTAAATCATTGCCTATTCCTCTCATTTCATTGAAACCTCCCTATGTATGAGTTACTTTATGGCGACTACAAGGATTTAAAACCAAATCTTAAGATTAGATAAATATTGATTCTGCTCCCTTTAAAACAAAATCCTAACAGGTAATAATGGATACAAACCTACTATTGGAGTGAACAGTAATGATTAACATACTCGTAGTTGAAGATGATAAGCATGTAAGAAGACTTCTTGAAGCTGTTCTGAAACGCGAAGGATATGATGTTGTAACTGCTGAAGACGGAGTTAAAGCTTTGGAGGTCCTTGATTCACAGCATATTGATCTAATCATTCTGGATATCATGATGCCTAATATGGATGGTTATGAATTCGCCAAGGAAGTAAGAGATGCCGATAGCTTGGTCCCCATTCTTATGGCTACAGCAAAACAGCTGCCTGAAGATAAGAAAAAGGGGTTCCGGATTGGAACTGATGATTATATGACCAAACCCATTGATACCGAAGAAATGCTGCTCAGAATCCAAGCGCTGCTTCGCCGTTCGCAAATCGCAAGTGCCCGTAAATTAGTAGTGGGTAAAGTGATCCTTGATTATGACGCATTGACAGTAACCCGGGAGGACGAGAAACAAACGCTTCCGCAAAAAGAATTCTATTTGTTGTATAAGTTGTTGTCCTATCCTGAACGGATTTTCACGCGCATCCAGCTTATGGACGAGATATGGGGCATGGAAAGTGAAAGTACGGATACAACCGTTAATGTGCACATCAATCGCCTGCGGAAACGGTTTGACGCTTATCCAGAGTTTGAACTGGTTTCCGTCAGAGGTCTTGGATACAAGGCGGTGCGAAGCCAGTGAGCAAAATAAGTAACAAGCTCAGCAACAGAATCAGCCTTCCCATCTATTTTTCTCTTATCATATTTTTCATCTTTCTTATTACCGTTGTGATTACAGGACTACTCTTCTTTCTCGCACAGGTTTTTGGTTTGTTGAACGAAGAGCTTGCCCAGGATGGATTCGTACTACCCATAATGGTATTAATCGCTTGTACAATTATCGGTACCACGATATCAGCCATCACAAGCCGGAAAATGGTAAAATCCATCCGGATATTTATAGAGGCCACAGAGCGTCTTGCCAGTGGTGACTTCTCCATGCGGCTCCAGCTCAAAAGCCCGCCAGAGTTTGAAATTCTATCAGAGAACTTTAACCGTATGGCTGAAGAGCTTGGGGGTATCGAAATTCTGCGAACTGATTTTGTAAACAATTTTTCCCATGAATTCAAAACACCGATTGTATCTATTAAAGGGTTTGCTGAAGTCTTAAAGAATGATGATCTTACTAAAGAAGAACGTGATGAATATCTAGATATTGTCATTGAGGAATCGACCAGACTTGCCTCCCTTGCTTCGAATGTACTGGAGCTGACGCAGGTTGAGACGCAAAAGATTCTGACAAACAAAATGCGGTTTAATGTTGGGGAACAAATTCGCCAGTCTGTGCTTTTACTGGCTGCCAAATTTGAGAAGAAGCACCTGAAGCTGAATGTTAATATTCAGGATTATGAACTCTCCGGCAATAAAGAGCTTTTAAATCAAGTTTGGTTAAATTTATTGGATAACGCGATCAAATTCACTCCTGAGCATGGTGAAATTGAAGTTAAGATGAAGAAAAACGAGGATAACCTGGTGATTCTAGTTCATGACTGCGGAAGCGGTATTCATCCTGAGGCTCTTCCCAAGATATTCGATAAATTTTATCAGCAGGATACTTCCCACTCGACTGCAGGCAATGGACTTGGATTAGCAATTGTTAAAAAAATCATTCATCTACACCATGGAACCATTTCTTGCGAAAGCATTCCATTACAAGGAACCACATTTACAGTTACGATTCCGATTGGAATGTAGTGCGAGCCCTGGAGAACCTCATCGTTCTTTCAGGTTTTTTTTATTTTTCAGAAAAGTTAACTTTCAGTTTATCTTCTTTCGTTATCATTTAAGCAACGCCACATAAAGGAGTCAGATGTATGGTAACTATACTTAAGTACTTAAAACCGAAGGAATGGGCCCTAATCGGTATCAGCATCCTATTCATTGTCACACAGGTATGGCTGGATCTGGAATTGCCCGGTTATATGAGCGAGATTACTCGTCTTGTACAGATACCAGGGAGTGAAATGAGCGAAATCATTGCAGCCGGAGGCTGGATGTTGCTCTGTGCCCTCGGCAGCTTAGCCACATCAATTATAGTGGCAGGGATCGCCGCTAAAATTGCCGCCAACTTCTCTTCAAGATTACGCTCCAAATTGTTTGATAAGGTACAGTCTTTCTCTATGGAAGAAATCAACAACTTCTCTACAGCTAGTTTAATTACCCGTTCAACAAATGACATTACACAAGTGCAAATGCTGATTGTCATCGGTCTGCAACTGCTGGTGAAGGCTCCCATCCTTGCCGTTTGGGCAATGCTCAAAATTACAGGCAAGAGTTGGCAGTGGTCGCTTGCTACCGGTGTCGCCATTGGGGTATTGATTCTTATTGTCGGCATAGTGATCGTGCTAGTGCTTCCGAAATTCCAAAAATTGCAGCAACTGACTGATAATCTTAATCGTGTTGCAAGAGAGAATCTTACCGGCCTTCGTGTCATTCGTGCGTATAATGCGGAAAGTTACCAGGAAGATAAATTTAGCGTAGCCAACAGCGAGCTTACCCGAACGAATTTATTCGCCAATAATGTACTGTCCATGATGATGCCAAGTATTTCTCTGATTATGAGCGGTTTAAGTCTCGCAATATATTGGATTGGTGCTATTTTGATTCAAAATGCCAATGGTACGGCGAAGATGGGCTTATTTTCAGATATGATTGTCTTCTCATCCTATGCGATGCAGGTGGTTATGGCATTCATGATGCTGATCATGATTTTTATCCTGATGCCTCGTGCCCATGTATCCGCTAAAAGAATCAATGAAGTGCTGGATACTAAGCCAAGCTTAGAGAACGGATCACTTACTTCCTCCAAGGCAAATCGGTTGGGTGAGGTCGAATTCAAAAATGTCAGCTTTAAATATCCGGATGCAGAAGAATACGTTATTGAAGATATCAGCTTTACGGTGAAAAAAGGAGAAACTGTAGCCTTCATCGGTTCAACCGGATGCGGAAAAAGTACCGTCGTGAACCTGATTCCTCACTTTTATGATGCTACAGCAGGTGAAGTGTTGGTGGATGGAATTAATGTTAACCAATATGAGCAAACTGCACTGCGCAATAAAATGGGATATGTATCGCAGAAAGCGATTTTGTTTGGCGGCACGGTGAGCTCTAATGTTGCTTTTGGCGATAATGGCAGTGATCTGTCCTCTGATGTTGTTGATGCCATTTACACCTCTCAAGCTTCAGATTTTGTTGAAAAGATGGAAGGAAGCTACGAGGCTCATGTCTCTCAAGGCGGTACGAACTTGTCTGGCGGTCAAAAACAACGTCTTTCCATTGCCCGAGCCATTGCCCGTCGTCCTGAAATATTAATCTTCGACGATTCCTTCTCAGCGCTTGATTATAAGACGGATCGCAAATTGCGAAGTGAATTGAAGAAAAAATCCAGCGGTACAACGATACTAATCGTTGCCCAACGGATCGGTACAATCAAAGATGCAGACAAAATCATTGTACTGGAAGCCGGACGAATGGCAGGCATGGGAACACATGATGAATTGATGCAGACCTGTGATGTCTACCAAGAGATTGCTTACTCACAACTTTCAAAGGAGGAGCTAGCTTAATGAACAAAAGCAAAGAGCAACTCAACACGTGGAGCAAACTTCTCCACTATTGCAGAAAATATATCCCTGTAGTTCTTATAGCTATTATTAGTGCAGCAATCGGTACGGTTCTGACTCTGCTTGGACCGGATAAGCTTTCGGAGATGACAGACTTGATCACGGCCGGCCTCGTCACCGGAATTGATATGGAAGCAGTAACTTCTATCGGCCTTTTCCTTGTATTTATCTATATCCTTAGCGCTGTGTTATCTTTGGTACAAGGATTAATTATGTCCGCAGTTACGCAAAAGGTCTCCAAAAACTTAAGAGCCGATCTCTCACGCAAAATGAACAAACTTCCGATCTCTTATTATAATAATTCTACAACCGGTGACATCCTGTCCCGGGTTACCAACGATGTGGATACGATCGGGCAAGCTTTAAACCAAAGCGTCGGCACACTGGTAACTGCCCTTGCCCTCTTTACGGGATCCATCATCATGATGTTCAAAACAAATGTGATCATGACTATTACGGCGGTTGTTGCAACTATCATTGGCTTTGGCCTCATAGCGGCAATTATGAAAAAATCCCAAAAGTATTTTCAAAGTCAGCAAGAATACTTAGGGAAAATCAATGGCCATGTGGAGGAAGTATATACAGGACATACTGTAGTGAAAGCCTACAATGGTGAATCGCAAATGCGCAATACATTTGAATCCCTGAATATGAATCTTAAAGATAGTGCATTTAAAGCGCAGTTCCTCTCCGGTCTTATGATGCCGATTATGATGTTTATAGGCAATCTAGGTTTTGTGGCCGTTTGTGTAGTTGGTGCTGTGCTTGCTATGAACGGAACGATATCCTTTGGGGTCATTGTAGCCTTTATACTGTATGTCCGTTACTTTACACAACCGCTCTCTCAGATTGCTCAAGCCGCACAAAGTCTGCAATCGGCTTCCGCGGCAAGCAAACGTGTCTTTGAGTTCCTCGATGCTGACGAAATGGACAATGAAAGTCATAAAGAAAGACATCTTAAAACTGCTGTGGGCAAAGTTGATTTTGAACATGTGCAATTTGCTTATGAAAATTCAGATAAACTTGTGATTAAAGATTTTTCTGCAGAGATTAAGCCTGGGCAAAAAATTGCTATAGTCGGCCCTACCGGCGCAGGTAAAACTACACTGATAAATCTTCTAATACGGTTTAATGAATTAAAGGGCGGAGAGATTTATATTGATGATACCCCCATCAGCAGCTTAACAAGAGAAAACATCCATGATCTATTCTGTATGGTCTTGCAGGACACCTGGCTTTTTGAGGGCACTATCAGGGAAAATCTGGTGTACAACAAAACAGGTGTAACCGATAAAGAAGTTGAAGATGCTTGTAAGTCGGTAGGCTTGCATCATTTCATTCAGACCTTAAGTGCCGGTTATAATACCATACTAAATGACAAAGTTAATTTATCCACAGGCCAAAAGCAACAGCTTACGATCGCCCGCGCGATGCTCAAAAATGCCCCAATGCTCATCCTCGATGAAGCTACAAGCTCAGTCGATACAAGAACAGAGCTCTTGATTCAGCAGGCAATGGATAAGCTCATGGAGGGAAGAACCTCTTTTGTTATTGCGCATAGACTCTCAACCATTAAGAACGCCGATGTGATTCTGGTTCTGAAGGAAGGCGATATCCTGGAAAGCGGCAGCCACGAAGAACTACTTGCCAAAAATGGTTTTTATGCGGAGCTTTATAATAGCCAATTCGACCAAGCCTCTTAAAGCCTAGTTGACACTGTGAATTATATAACGAAAGTCAAAAGGACCTACTCATTGTTCTTATCCAGAACAATGAGTAGGTCCTTTATTTGCTATGAACACATATCATCTACTGGCAAGGAATTCATCAAGCTGTTTTTGCTTTTCAGCAATGACTTTATCTAGGCCAGCCGATTTTTGGGCGGCGATAAATTTCGGCAATTCTTTGTCCAGATCAACCGAGCCGGTCTCAAGCATCTTTTGATATTCTCTTAGAACGTTTGCTAGTGCTCCGACTTCGGATTTGACTGGCTCGCTGTCAAAGGTGAAGCCCAGTGCCGGCGATGATTTAGCGCCTTCGTTGAACTTTTTGAACTGCTCCCACTTGTCTGGAGCTTCCGAACTCCAGACATAGTTCAGGAATTGATTTCCCAGCTCCCAAGCGACGCCCGGTGCGTACTGTCCTGACTTCTCCGTCTGCGTCATAACATTACCATTAAGTGTAAAGTGTGTACCTTCAATACCGAAGTTAAGCAGATTAATAATTTCTTGATCTGTATGAAGCAGGTTAATCAGCATCATGGCGCGTTCCGGGTTCTTAGACGTTGATGAGATGGCTAACATGGCGCCGGTAGTCTCCGATGTGGCGACCGTTTTACCTGTTAAAGTAATTTGTGCAAGCTTGCCATCAAGTCCTGTCGCGGATGCGATTTCTTCTGCTTTGCCTGGCTTAAGAGGCTCTACAGTGGAAAATACATTGCCCGTCTTATAAGCATCAAGGGATGACGTTTGGGAAGTGGCCGCATCTTTGTTAAGATACCCCTTCTGGAAGAAATCACGGGTTACTTTTAATGCATTTAAGTATTGTGGATACTCTTCGGCCGGTTTGACTGTCGCTTCCGTGCCATTCTTATCGATAGCGCCAGGTATCGTCGTATCACCTAAAAAATCCAATTCCACAAAAGAGTGAGAGGCGAATGTGCCACCCGTTGTATACAGCGGATACATGGTTGGCTTCTTCTCTTTAACGATCTTATAAACGGCATCTAAATCTTCGATTTTTTGCACTTTACTCATGTCGATGCCGAGTTCATCAGCGATATCCTTCCGGTACACAATGCCCCCTGACGATGCCAATTCTTTATTCGTAGGGACTGCATAATTTTTGCCGCCGATTTTGGAGCCATCGAGAAAAGCTGGATCTAAGCTATCCTTAATGCCCTGGCCATACTGATCGAGCAAGGGACCGAGATCTAAGTAAGCACCTTTGGCAACGTTCTTTGCATACCCGTTCCATGAGGCTGTAAATAGAATGTCTACGGGCTCTCGAGAAGCGATGATGAGGTTAGTCTTATCATCCCATGCTCCCCAATCGATTGGTGCGATATCTACCGTCGCGTTGATTTTTTCGGTCAAGATCTTGTTCAGCGCTTCCTCGACGATAGCCTCGTCCGCCTGTGGAGCTCCTTCGTAGACCAGCTTTATTTTATAAGGCTCCAGCTTCGAGGGCTCATTGGATGTGTTATCGGTGGTTGAGTTCGCTGATGAGCTCGGTGCGGCGCTTTCTTTTCCGGCATTATCTGGTGTAGCGTTGTTCGAGTTGTTTGAATTGCCGCAAGCCGTAGTGGCTAATGCTGAAATAAGCATCAGTGTGAGAAGCAGTGAAGCCTTGCTTTTCGTATCCTTCATTTTCAAGTAATCCCCCCATAAAATAAAATGATATGCTAAACCATATACTGGTTTTAGCCGTTTCCGTGCCCACGTAAGTGATCGGCAATCTTAGCCTTTAACGGAGCCTACTGTCAGGCCTCTGATAAAGTATTTCTGGAAGAACGGGTAAGCAAATACGATAGGTCCAACACCTACAACCACCATCGCCATACGCACGGTTTCACTTGGGAAGTTGATCATTCCGCCAGCTCGGGTAATTTCAGCCATCGCGTTCGGGTTACTGGATAAGTACTGGATGTTGACCATCATCTTGTAAAGAAAGTACTGCACGGATATATTGTGGTTGTCTGTAATAAACATTAGGCTTAGGAACCAGTCGTTCCAGTATGTCAGTGTTTGGAACAGTGCAACGGTTGCCAGAACCGGCAGAGATAATGGCAATACAATTCGGATAAATATCCGTAGCTCCCCTGCCCCATCTATTTTTGCTGACTCCAGCACAGCTTCAGGTACGGTCTCCTTAAAGAAAGTGCGCATGATCAGTACCCAGAATGCGGACATGATCAGCGGCATGATCAGTGCCCAAAGTGTATCTTTTAATTCCAGCATCTGTACATATACCAAATACCAAGGGACTAAGCCGCCGGAAATCAGCATCGTTAGAAAAACAAAAAATGTAAAATACTTAGCCTGCGGAAAATTATTCCGTGAAATGGGGTACGCATACAGAGCTATTATGATGACACTTAGTATCGTACCTATCACCGTGACGGTTAGTGAGATTCCATAGGAATGAACGATTTGACTGATATCTTTCATTAGGAATCGATAGGCCGCCAGATTGAAATTTTCGGGCATAAATCGATATCCGTGTGTCATAACGGACTGCTCATCGGAGAACGATACCGAAAGAATCAGCAAAAGCGGTAGGATACAGAGCGCCGAATAGATGACAAAGAAGATGTTGATGAGGGTTGACGCCCATCCCGACAGCTGATTCTTTGGATTGGACCCAGATAAGGATTTACTCATTGTATTGGTCATAAGGGCTCCTCTCTTAGAACAGCGCGTTCTCGCGGTTAAAGCGGCGAACGACCCAATTAGATACAAAAACCAAGATGAAACCAACGACTGATTGGAACAGGCCTGCTGCTGAGGAAAGTCCGATATCCCCAACGGTCAGGAAGGTGCGGTAGACATAGGTATCGATAACGTTTGTCACAGGGAACAATGCCCCCGATTCACGTGGCACTTGGAAGAATAGACCAAAGTCGGCATTGAAGATCCGGCCAACCTGCAGCAAAGTCATAATCGTGAGGACAGGCATGATCAAGGGAATCGTGATTTTCTTGATCTGCTGCCACTTGTTAGCCCCATCAATTGTCGCGGCTTCGTAGTACTCCTCGTCGATACCAATGATTGCTGCCATATACACAACCGTGTAGTACCCCATGTTTTTCCACGTGTTAATGATCGGCAAAACGATCGGCCACACTTCTTTCGTGAAGTACCAGCGTACGGAATCAAGACCAAGCGCCGGCAGCAACGTGCCGTTGAAGTATCCTCGCTCGTCGCTCATGAACCCATACACTAAGTACGAGATGACGATCATCGACAGGAAGTATGGCAGGAACATGATCGTTTGGTGTAGCTTCGAGAGGAAGCGGTTCTTCATCTCGTTAAGCATCAAGGCGAACCCTAGAGGAAGCGCCATGTTCAATACAATAAACAGCGAATTATAAAGCAATGTGTTGCGAATGATGATGTACGAATCCTTCGAGGCAAACAGATATTCGAAATTCTTCATCCCTGTCCATGGGCTTCCCAGGATTCCGTCCTGGTAATTGATTGTTTTAAAGGCAATAACGATCCCGAACAAAGGGATGTAGTTATTTATTACAAGCAGAACGATTCCCGGCAGCATCATTGCGTAGAACATCCAGTAAGTACGAAGATTCTTCACGATGGAAAAATTACGTACAGTACGTATTGGTTTCCTATTTGTAGGAAGCGGCATAGCTTTCAATAGAGTTGTTGCACTCCTTTCACTGTCTTACACACTCCCCACACCGTTGTTTAGGCGGTAATGGGGAGTTCAGGTTTTCACTATTGAGCCGTAACGTCAATTGTGACGTTACTTATTGAGGTTCTGTTCCCCACTGAAGAGCGCCTGCGATATAGCCAGTTGTATGGCTCCAATCGGTGTAAGTCGAATCGGTCGGATCGAAGGAGTAATCTCCCGTCTGCGTATAGTTCGTCCAATCGGTCTTGTTCATGCGGATCTGAAGCTCAATGCTGGCTCCAGCTGCTAAACTTCCGGCTCCGCTCGTAAAGCCGATTTCCAGATAATGATCAGCTCCTGTCAAAGGAGCCGGCAACTTGACGAAGGCGCCAGTTACGTTGCTACTGCCGACAGTGGACCAATCGCACCAGAAATTCTGGTCCTTCTCCCCATCGATCGTGTAATAATAATGAAGCTTCACGTCGGACAGATTGATGGCCGTGGTACCGGTGTTCTTCAGCTTTATCCGAGGGCTCAACGAATTGCTCGTTGCCGTAACAGGAGAATTGTACTGCTGCACTTTGATAGATCCACTTTCGGCAGTGGGGGTATCGACCACGGAGACCTCAAGATTCGCACTTGCTCCTGCGCTAAAGTTGAACGTCAGCGTCGTTGTTCCCACCGGTTGGGCAGCCAGATATGCCTTCTGAATCGTCACTGTCGTGCCTGATACGGTGTAGTCCGTACCAGCAACTAGGGCAGTCGTGCCATTATTAATGCCGATGAGTGTGTTATCGTTCAGCGTCAAGGTCACCGGAATGTCGGTCTGATTCGCGATTTGCTTGTCAAAGGCAGCGGTCGTCGGACTGATCGTCGAGTTAATAACCGACGAATCGTTCACAGCAACGGATAGCGTAGCAGATGAACCGGCGTTAAACAGGAAAGTGAGGTTCGCCTTGCCGATTGGCTGCTGCGCGAGATAGCTCTTGTGTAGAGTGACCGTGTTGCCCGAAACGGTATAGTCCGTGTCCACAACGAGAGATGTCGTACCGTTCTTAATGTCGGTGAGCGTGTTGCCGTTCAACGTTAGAGTCACCGGAATATCAGCTTGATTTGCTGTTTTCTTATCAAAGGCAGCAGTCGTTGGACTAATGGTCGAGTTGCTGCTATTTCCGGTTGCGAATGCGGCAATGAATACCAACCCTGAATTCCAATAAACAGTATGTTCATTTGTAGTCCATTCTTGGAAGTTATCGGTATAGTTTTTGGCTGCAAATCTTGATATCTGGTTTCCTACGGTTATGTCGTTGGAGTATTTATTCGGTCCTCCGACAAGATATCCCTTAGGTACACCAGGTAATCCATCTGTTCTATACATGATGCTGAACGGATATTTCACGCTGTTATCACCGTAACCTGATACAAAAGATACGCCTACCGGGTTCTGGCCAAGAATCCAGTCTAACTGACTATTGTTAATCTCATTAATGATAGCGCGGTTGCTCTCAAAAGTTCCCAGTAACTTCGTACCGATGATCATTTCCATCGGTGTGTCCGCAACCTGCATGGTGATTCCCCAATAGTAGTTACCATCTTTTATGATGCTTTTCCAAGGGCTATCGTTATATCTGCTCACTTTGTCATTGAACCATTGCTGGAATTTATCCGAATACCAGCTTAAGACTCCGGAGTCCGGATTAGCGGCTTTCAGATAACTGAAGAAGCCTGTATTCCAGGTGTTTGCCCAACCACTGGCGAAATCAAGGGTATCCTCAAAAAATATTCCCATATCGGTGTAATTCGCCAGGAAATAATCATTGTATTCGGCATCGCCGGTCGATCGGTACAGGGAGCCTGCAGCCCACAGACGATTCGAAGCGTCATCCGTCACATCGTAAGGCCATCTGCCCGTGTTAGGCGTCCGAATATTTTCCGGATGTGCTTCCAGGTACCCCCATGCGTCTATTGCCGCATCCAAGCAACTTTGGGCAAAAGCCGGATCAATATTCTGATAAATTAAGTAGGCATGTGCCAATACACCGGCTGCGGTAGCTGTATCGGCGGTCGTTTTGATATCAGTCCGCGAGCTTACCGTATCCTTATCGATAATTTCTCTGTCTACCATATTGTCGTCATCCTGAAAGGTCACTCGCGCATAGAAACCGCCAGTTGCAGCATCCTGCATTTTGAGCATCCATTCCAGTTCCCACCTTGCCTCATCCAGGATGTCGGGAATGCCGTTTCCGCTCTCAGGAATATTAAATTGATTGTCTGTAAATTTCTCCGGCATCATTTCATAGGCCCAGAAGAGATCCGACAAGGCTTTGGCTCCTGCGTTAACGTACTTGCCTTTATCGCCCGCATCGTACCATCCCTTGGAAACATCTTTTTTGATGGAAGGGTTAGACATTAAAGGCACTGCGGTGTCAGGGGTAAAATCTGTTCTTTGATAATTTTGAGTGTATGGGCTGGTAATATTAATCCCGGTTCTCTGGTAATAGAAGTATCTTGTTACGTCATTTAAAAAGGGTTCATAGATTTCGTTAGCTTCGCCGATAGTGAACTTGGGCGAATTCTGAAGACCCTGCACTGAAACATAATATTTTCCCGGAATCGTTAAATTTGTGAAATCGGCGGTAAAAATACGCTCCCCGCTATCGATAGCATCATAATTTTTGGTGAGTACAAGCGTTCCGGAGTAAGCTGTCGAATTATTTGTGGCGTTAATAATGTTAAACGTAGTACCTGCATCGACCGTGAGCACATCCTCAAAACCGGTTACAAGCGCTTGCTTCACTCCATCTACGGGATACCCTAATTGATTGACCTTGATGGGGGCGTACTCTTTCTCCTTATCGGGAGACGTAACCCTAATGTCATTAAGCCACACTTTTAAAGGTTGAAAACCATTATTCTTGATGGATAATGCATCTATGGAAGATACATCAATTCCTTGGGAGACCTGAATTAGATCCTTTAACGGGATCTTCACATGGGTCCAACTTGTAGTAATGTTGACGTAGTTGTTAATGTTTACTGTAGTGGTAATTTCATTGCCGGCAGCTCTTTCGAATACCCGGTCTTTGAAGCCCAGTAAAAAGGACTCTCCGCCCGCATTTCCTTTGATATTAAACTCAAGGAATCCATTTGGATGATAAGAGGTAAAGTCATATGCTTTCCAGCCGGCAACCGTAATTAAAGCGTTGTACCAGGAAGGACTGGTAGGCGTCTTCGCATTCAACAATAATGAAGGCAATCCATTGTACATTGCTGTAGAATCAATGGGAAGCTTGCTGTTCTCCGTCTCCAATCCAAACCCGCTATCTCCTGCCCAGCCGTCGGATATATTACTGAATATTTGGTAATCTAGTAAGTCTCTCCACCCTGCAGGCGCTTCGGGGGTTGCCGCATTAGTCTTGATCGGATTTGAAAAAAAGATAGTCACAAACATAGTTAATGCCAGAAACACGCTTGCTTTTTTCCTCATTACCTCTCCTCCTAAAAAGTTTTGTGAGCATAAACTGCTTCGCTCCGCTTCATACAAAAATCAGTTCGAAAGTTTACACTTAGTTAGTGAGAGTTACTCTATGATTAACTTCGTATACCATCACCTCTTTTTATTGAAAACGCTTTCTAATAAAATCATTTTAATTCACGAAGTTAATCCTGTTATATAGAAGAAATAAAGGAACATAGAAGAAAACAAGCCACAATATTATGGCTTGTTTTCCATGTACCAATTATTTACTTCTCTCGTGATTACGTCGCCGCCATTCTTGTAAAATTGGGCTACGAACTCATCAAAGTAGGAGATCGGCTTCTCGCCATAAATGATGCTCAGATAACTCTCCGTTGCGAGTTTCTGCAGGAACACTCCGTGTTTCTCCATCCCGTCCGTTAAAGGTCCGTGGTATCGGTTTGGGATTTCGAGTCCCTGCTCGGCAATCGCCACCCCAGCCGCCGTAAGTTGAGCTGAATTTAAACCTTTAATAGCTTGTTCGATCGGCGTCGTCACTATGGCTTCCGAATTTTCAGATAATTTTCTGATTGCATCCGCATTCATATAAGGCAAGGCTGGAGCGCCACCTGTCAGCGGATAGAGCATCCAGCGCATATCCATTGAAGACCCGTCCGCAAGCGGCCACTTATCATTTGGCACGCCTTCAGTGGCGAAATTGACAGTAATGACCTTGTCGTTCATGATCACATAATCGTAACCTTCGTGAAACCCTTGTGCGAATCGGGGATCGAAGTACGGGTCATCCGGGCCGAAATTTTTGGCAAGCAACTTGTTATAATAAGCGAACCAGGCTTCCATATTCGTGAAATCCTTGCTGAACACCGTGTAGATACCGTACAACGGCTTTTGTGCCTTGCCCTTTAACCCATCTGGTCCGGCAGGAAGGGGGTAAGCCTGCCAAGCCGCTTCGGGATCGACCTTCACTGTATCGCCGAGCGGCCAGGCTCCCATCCAAAACGGGCCGAACATGACACCGGCCATTCCGTTAACCGCCAGTTCGGACGCTTGGCTCGGGTCCTGCATGCCTGCATCCCTGTCCATATAGCCCTTCGCCATCCAGGATGCCATCGTTTCCAGGTATTTCTTAGCATCCGGGTGTACGGCGCCAAAGATCAAGCTGCCCTTCTCGTCTTCATTCCAGAACAGTTTGATGTCAGACGTGCTAATCATCTGCCTTGAAAAAGCTCCGGCAATCGCATCTGTCTGCCCCATCCAGCTCCAGGGACCTTCCTTCAGCGGAACCGCTAGACCAACTTCGTCATCTTCGCCATTCCCATTAGGATCTTGTTCAGAAAATGCCTTCAGCACGTTCTCCAACTCACTTATCGTCGTAGGCGGGTTCAACGACAGTTTCTCAAGCCAATCCTTACGGATCCACATGACCGTTCCCTCATCTCCTGCACTAAAACGGGGAAGTCCATATATCTTGCCGTCTTTGGTCACTTCTGCCATGGTATAAGCGTACTTCTCCAGCGCTTCTTTTAGCTTAGGATGAGCATACTTCTCGATGGCATCATCCAGCGGAAGCAACTTGTCGGCTTTGAGCAGATACTTCAGGATGTCTCCTTCAGCGCTAAGGGTGTCCGGCAGCTTGCCATTCACAGCCAGCGCGAGCCGAATTTTGGTATCTGCATCTTCGAACTTGCTGACAATCCAATCAAACTTCGTGACGATTCCCAGATTATCTTCCATCCAGCGGGTATGCACGTTGTCTGTAAGGCTTTCATCTGGCTTGAATGCGTTAGGCCGATTCTCGTCTACGATTCCTGTTGTGATCGTTATAGGCGGATCGTATTTAAAGTCCCATACCGGCTTCTTTTCCCCATTGGATGTACTGTTCTGTGCCGTTTTCCCTGTGCTACTTAAACAGCCGGAAACTAGCAGCACTCCGCTCAGAACTGCCCATAGAAAGATGGCCTTTCTTTTTTGCTTCTTCACCGGCCCAATCCCTCCATTCCCAATCGGTATCTGTCCCTGAATTCCTGCGGCGTCACCTGATAATAGTCACGGAATTTCCGAATAAACCAGTTAGTATTGGGATAGCCAATGCTTTCACCAATATGGTAGATTTTATTATTTGTATGCTTGAGCATCTCGCAGGCTTTGAGCATACGCTGCTCGTAAATATATTGGGATACGGTAGTGCCTGTACACTGCTTAAAGATTTTTGACAGATGGTTAGGATGTACGAAGACGCGTTTGGCCAGCAAAGTAAGTGACAAGTCCTTGTCCAGCTCCTTCTGGATGTAGAGTTGCGTCTTCCGGACGATCACCTGGCTGTGGTCCTCGGTCTCCTCCCCTAGCTTATCGCGAAGTGTGCGTAGTAAGTCGAGCGCCCAGCTTTCCAGCTGCGACGCGTGCAGCATTGCTTTTCCTTTTACGAAAGCCGATTGCTCAGGAGTGAGCATTTGGGCCAGCGTCCTGCCACTGCGATTCGCGATATACTGGAAGGCATTGGAGAGAAAGAAAAAGACGTCGCGCATGAGGTAAGGTGAACCTGTATGCATAAGCGGTGACACGAACGCTCGGATCTTAGCTTCCGCCGCTTCCCATTGCTCCGTTTCCAAAAGATGTGTCAGCAGAGGCGTTTCATAGAGCTTGCGCATAAGACGCGCTTCCTCTTCATTCCGCTCTGGCACCTGCCCATCCGAAAAACTGTCACTATCCAATCGTGATTTAGCTGTCATATAACTAGCTTGCAGTTCTTCCGGGAATAGACAGTCGGTTTCTCCTACAGAAATTTCACCTTTAAGCAAACGCTGTACTTCTTTCTTTAATCGCTCTATCCGCTCAAGCACCCATTCCGGTTCGGGTGGTGCTCCTGATAGGTCGTATACCAGAGCGAGCAGGTTTCCTTCATCATCCGCAGCCGACCAGCAGTCATAGCGGTCCATCAGCAATTCTTCCAGCATGTTTGTTACCGCGAACCGGATCAGTGACTGCGAATAGAGATCTTGTCCGTCGAAAGGGGAACCCAACCGGACAAGGCACATCGAGACATGACCTGGTATTGGAAGAGGGAGGTCAAACAGCTTTAACTTCTCCGCAAGCGCCTTGCCATTCAGATTTCCGCTGAGCACTTTGAGCAACAACCCTGCTTTCAGTTCTGCACTATTGTCTCGGTAGATACGGAAGCCCTGTTCGATTGATCGCTCCTGCTCAAGCTGCTTAATGATCCGGCCCATTGCCGTAAGTAGCTGCTCGTCCTTCGCGGGCTTCATCAGGTAATCGAGCGCTTGCAGCTCAATCGCTTTTCGGGCGTAATCGAAGTCCGCATAACCTGTGAGCAGCAGGCACTTCAGCCCTGGAATACGAAGCCTGGCCTGTTCGATCAGTTCCAAGCCGTTCATGCGTGGCATACGGATATCCGTCATAAGGATGTCAATGGGGAAGGAGTCTATCAGAGCAAGTGCCTCGCTCGCGCTGTAAGCCTTCCAAACGCGGGAGATACCAAGTGTCTCCCATGGAATCGTATCTGCCAGACTGTCCGCATAATGTTTCTCGTCATCAACTACAAGCAGGCTATTCAATGCTCTTCCTCCTTCGTTTCTTCTTTCATCCCCTGTCTCCAAATCAGCCTCACGTTTAGACCACCCAGTCTGGACGGGCAAAACTCAATTTGAGCGTCTGAACCGAAGTTGCCTTGCAGTCTTTGATATACGTTCCAAAGACCGCAGCCTGCATATTCGCTGGCCGGAATATGAAGCTCCATTTGCAGTTGGTCCATCCGTTCTTTATTTAATCCTTTTCCGTTATCCTCCACTTCCAAGTGCAATTGGTCTTCATTGACGTAAACTCTAATTTCAACCCGGCCTGGATATTCGACGTTCTCAAGTCCATGCACGATCGCATTCTCCACGATTGGTTGGATAAGAAGCCGGGGAATTCGCAGCTCCGCCAACTCTTCAGGCAGTTCGATGCTGTAGGACAGTGTCTCATTGCGAAGCCGTAGAATCTCGAGGTGAATGCGCACGAACGCCAGTTCTTCACCCAGGCTGACTCCTTGATTATCCATTCGCGTCGTATACCGGTAATAGTCGGCCAGATGATACGCCATGTCTATAACTGCCCGATTCTTTCCCATTTTGGTCATATTAATGATGAAACCCAAACAATTGTACAGAAAATGAGGATGGATCTGTGCTTGTAGCTGTTTTAGCGTGGCATCGCGCGCAAGGATACGCGATTGTAGGACATTCTCGATGAGATCTTGGATCTGCGTCGCCATCTCGTTAAAGTTCTGCATCAGGAACGTGAATTCATTGTTTGATTTCTTCGGTAGCCGGTACGCGTAATCGCCCTCCTTAATCCGCTGCACCGCACGCACAAGTTGGAAGATAGGTCGATGTACGTTCCAGTACAAAGCAGACGCGGCGGTAATACAGGATAGGAGCAAAATAATCGAAGAAGCTCCAAATAATAACCTCTGTTGCTTGATAGGTCCGATAATCTGGTTAAGTGGAACAGAATCGACGAGATGCCACTCAAGAATATTGGAATAATAATAGGTAATCAGATAAGGCCTGTCGTCGAAGGAATGAATTAAAAAACTTGAATCCCGGCTATTGATCCTGTCGCCTAATTCCGCGATAATTTGGTCCATCTTGGGCCCATCTGCGGATCGGCTGGCGATGATGGCATGTCCTTCTTTGTAAAAAAACGGGTTGTCAGAGTGACCAGATTTGTAGGTATCAAGCAAATTTTCAAAGCTCCACTTGTAGAGGTTAATGCGAACGGCAACATCCAGATCGTCCGGACGGGCTGGTTTGTAACCCGTAGTGACATAAGTTCGAGTAAAACCGGAGCCAATCTCCAAATCTTCGCTGTAGCTCCACCCTAGCGAAAATCGGCTATCAAACTCTTTAAGGTCATATTCATAGGAGGGGGAAGAAGAAATACTATCGTCTCGTTGCGGGAAATAGACGGTCACGTCATTGCGCCAGTTGCCCGATGCGCTGGCCAGTGACAGCTTCTCTTGGATCAGCAGCCTTGTCTTCATTAGGGAATAATCGCTCATGTTGAGGTTGTAAAGGTATTCCAGCACGTTCGTGTCAACGAGCATAGGTGCGGAGACTAAGTCGAACTTCTCAATGCTGGCATCCAGTTGTGCCACGAAAAGCTCCATCCGGTTCAGGCTGGCTTTGATAAGCTCCTCCTGTATGACGTTGATGCTCTTAGAGGTAGAATAATAGTACAGCGCCACGACCGGAGTTAGCAGAATCAGCAACAACACTAACATTTTCTGAAAAATATTAAATTTGATCCGCATGGGATTTCCATCCTTGTTTTGTAATTACACCTCAACCTGTATTTTACAATGGATAGAAAGCGTTTTCTATACAAATTCTTTGCGTTTCAGCAAATTAAAATAACCTCATTCCCAATGAACTCTACTTAGGAATGAGGCTGCGCTAAAATTTGAAGGCATTATCAACCGTTATTTTAGGACTCCCTAAAAAGAATCTCCGCATTAAATATCTTGCGATCCTGCTATTTCCCATCAGTTTCATGCAGGCTAGCGAGAATTTTTTAACCCCTTTAGGGGATTTAACGGCCATGCTGATTATCAACTGTTGAGCAAAATGCACAAAACGAATTTCCCGATTACGAATGGGCTGCAAACGATCTAAACACTTGTATTCATGATTTGGCTCTAATTTTGATGCAACAATAAGTTCAGCAGCGACCAGCGCTGTTTCAAAAGCCAAGGACAATCCGATAGCTCCGAGTGGTGAGGAACAATGTGCAGAATCACCGATTAGAATACAACCCTTATTATGCCAATTGTCCACCATAAAAGTCTCTGATTGGATAGAAACAAACGATTTGAAATCAATGATCTTTTCAATGTCTTCTTTAAGCTCAGGAAAGGCCTTTATGAATTCAAGCTTTAATGGTTCGATGCCTTTGCTTTTTATGGAATTCCATTGGTCTTTCCTCATTGTAAAACCTATCTGCACACAATCAGAAGAATAAGGAAGCCCTATGAAGTTACTAAAATCAGACAATCTGAAAAGGAGTTTTTGATTTAGCTTGAACTCATTAGTCGATATTTTGCACCAGATTAAATCAAAATCTTCTTTTTTATACTTAAAAGAAAAATCGCTTGTCTTCCTAACCGTGGACATCCGTCCATCCGCTCCGACTACTAAAGAAGCATGGATCGCAGTCATTTGTCCATCTACTAAGGCGTTTACTCCGACTGTTCGATTTGCACTTTTAATAGTTGAAGTGACCTTTGCGTTAAAAATGAGCTCAAAATTACTATAATCCTTTGCCAGATCATAAAGAAAAGTTAACAGGACGGATTGTTTTATTTTAATTGCGTAAGGTGCCTCCGGCATTTCTTTTTCATAATCAATTTGAGTGATATATTTCTTATTATTCCATATTTCAGCATTAAATAATTTTATATGCTCATACTTTTCAAGACGCTGTTCCAGATTCAACTCTTTCATGAGCCTTACAAATCGAGGCTGAAGAACTTCTCCTCTGAACTTGCGATTAAAGCTTGTTTGACTTTCCAGTACGGTAACTCTAATTCCGTTTTTGGCTAACAGCAGCCCTAGAAAGAGACCAGAAGGTCCACCACCAACAATGCAAATCTCCGTTTCTTTATTCATTCCTATCACTCTGTGGGTAAAGTAGCAGCCCGTTCATTTTTCACTACTGGAACCCTAGCCGATAATCTAAGAAAAAGAGAGATTAAAAAACCTAATAAAAGAATAGAACCTAATATAGTAAAGGATAACGAATAATTTTCTGTTTTTAGTAATTTCAAAGCTAATATCGGGCCTGTGCTAGCGCCTAGGAATAGAATAAATGCATTGAATGAAATCGCAGACCCTCTTGCATTTCCCCCTAATTGACTGACGATTGAGATGATAACGGGAGTTACCAGCGCGATACCAGCCACAAATACAACGCTCATTAGGACAAGAAGTGGCAGGTTCGTACTAAAACCTAGAGCAAGCAACCCAATTGCAGCTAAAGCTAAGCCTCTCCTTAGAACAGCGGCCATTCCAAGTTTTTGAGCAATTCTTCCGGAAAAGGGTGATAAAAGCATCCCCGCGATTCCAAATGCACGAATATAAAGGATATCCTGTGAGGAAAGACCAAACTTAGCTGAGCTTAAATAACTTCCCAAAACGGTGTACATGCCAACTAAAGTTAATAGAAGCATAAAGGTTATCGCAAAAGCCAAAAGCAATTGTGATTGTTTTAGCAGAATTGTCATTTGTTTAAACTTCCGCAGAACATTTTCTTTCGGTCTTAGCATTTCATCTTTAGGAAGGAACCTCATTACTATTACTGAAGTAATACCATACACAATCCCCAAAATAAAGAAAATAGCACGCCAGCCAAGAGCTTCGTTAACAATCCCACTAAAAACCTGACCTACTATACCTGCCATTAACAGTCCTGAGCTTATAAATCCAACGGCTGTTAGTCTTTTATGAGGCGGGAACATCTCCCCTGCATACACTAGCGCAATAGGTGCAAAAGCAGCAGCCACTAGGCCTTGCACTCCTCTGAGCATAATAAGCCCGTAAAAACTATCCACAAATCCTAATGCAAGCGTAACTACGGTTAACCCAATAATGCTGGCTACTAAAAATACTTTACGTCCATATCTGTCTGAAAAAGGTCCATACAAAAGACAGCCCAGAGCATAACAAAGAGAAAATGAACTCCCAATCCAAGCCGCCTCACTCGAGCTAATCTGAAAGGCATGTGAAAATACTTCGGATAATGGAATTGTAATATACATGCTAGTTAAAATAACTAAACCACACCAAAATAAAATAATCGTCATTAATGAATAGTTCTTATTGTAATTCTGAACGTCTATCGTCTGATTCATAAAGTAAATATCCCCCGGTTTACTATTAATTTGCAACAGTGATGCCTTCCAAGACATGGATCAACAAATCGTTTATGTAATCCGCATCCGGAATTTGTTTATAGATGAGAATTTGAAAGTATATGGGACCATAAAGCAGATCTAAAGTTATATCAAGGTTGATTGCTGGTTTCAATTCTCCCTTATCTATGGCTGCTTGGAGTAATTGTTTGGCTTCATTTCTTTTTGTCATTAAAAACAATACGTAAAAATCTTTCGCGATTTCTTCGCTCTCTGTAACTATAGTTAAAGTGGATTTCCCGATTTTGCTATTGAGGATACGAGCTAAAGCTTCAAGCTGTTGTTTGAAGTTATCCTGAATGGATTTATTACTATCAAATTCAAACTCTGATTCTACGGTCATTAGAAAAGCGTCCAGTACAAGACGTGCTTTGTTTTCCCACCATCTATAGATGGTTGTTTTGCCTACTCCAGCTTGTGCTGCAATCGCCTCAATCGTTAAAGATGAATAACTGTTGGATTCTAACATTTCAAGAGTTGCAGTAAGAATCTCCTTTTTACTTCGAGGTTCTTTGTTTTTCACGTTCATATTTATTTCACCTCCTAGATGTTATTTAAGTTATTAAAAGGATGTAATTATAGAACGATACGTATCGTATCATTCGTTACACTATCTTATATCATTTTCATAAAATTTAAAATAGTTAATTTGAAAATTATTATTTTCTGGATTTAGGCATACGTTAGATGACGAAACATAACTTGCGCATACAAAAACTAACGCTTCGGAATGGTCCGAAGCGTTAGTTTTCGTGGATATTTGCAATTAAGGATTCGATGACTGATTAAATATGTGCGATATGTACAATATGATCCTTTTTATTTAAATTTTCACTTATAAATCATGGATATCAAAGCTAAGTTAATCATTGTTTTTTCTTTGTTCTTTTTCTCTTGATTTTATCAACTATAAACATAATAAAAATAATAACAAAAATAATTACGATAATTATACCTACTGGTGATTCGAAAAAAATGAGCTTGAAATAAAGTAATACAGTCTCCCAAAATGACCAGTCAAAATCAACCATAGGTTCCACCTTTCTAAAAATCTTGGCGAAGTGATTAAATTTTAATGTTCGTGGGACTTGTCTCAAGAGTAATACTTGTAAGCGCTCCTATTCTATCATATCAAGAGTCCCAGGCCACTCATTACATAAGGACGAACAATGTCCACAAGTAAATCGGTCTGATCAGCCTCTCCCTCAATTAACCAAGAAAATGCAGCGCCATAGATCGCTGAACCTGTCATTGCTGAAATGATCTTTATATGTTGGCGGTCTGCAATATCGTAATTAACCCCTTTCAAAAATATGTTTTCAATGATTTGCTGCAGCATATTTTTCACTTTCTCATCCACCAGCTTAGCAATGGATTTGGAATCCATTCTGCATTTCTGATAAAAATCAACAATGTACTGATGAGTCAACAAGATCAACTGGTTACATATTTCATCTGAAAACTCCCGTGCATTAATTACTTGTTCAGGAATCATTTGATGAAAAGACTGTTCTGTAAATTCATCGAGTAAAGCATATTTATCTTCATAATGAGCATAAAAAGTAGCCCGGTTTATCGTAGCTTTCTGTGAGATATCTTTTATTGTCATTGAATCAAATCCTTTAGTCTGTAAAAGATTTCTGAAAGCTTCTCTTATTAACTGGCGAGTCCGTAATACTCTCGGATCTTCTTGATGTACCATCTGAGTTTCCCCTTTCTAAAACATCAATTATCGGAATGTGTTGTCTATGCAACTCTTTTCTTATAATGACGGTTGTAAGCATAATCTTGCCATACTATTATCTTATCAAACAGATGTTGCTTAAACAATCAGTGACTAGTTAGTAGGAAGGAATGATAATAGTGAATATAAAACAAAATAGACTTCTAATATTTGGCGCTGGCGCAATTGGCAGTTTATACGCTCTTAGATTTGCACAATCGGGGTTTGACGTCACTTTACTGGCTCGGGGAAAAAGGCTGGATGAACTTAAGCGGAAGGGTTTGAGATACAACGACAACGGAAGGATAAAGCAACTATCCATTAAGACGGTCGAAAAGCTTGCAGATGATGACATCTATGATTTTATCTTTGTTCCTGTACGATATGATCAGGCAGAATCTGCCCTGTCTGCGATCAAAAATAATCAGAGCAAAACAATAATTACACTGACCAACACTATTGGTTATAATTCCTGGCTAGAGATCGTAGGTGATCGGTTACTTCCAGGTTTCCCTGGTGCAGGTGGAGACATTAAAGAGGATATTTTATACGCTCAATTTGGTTCCAAAACTTATTTTGGTGAAATAAATGGACAAACGACCGAAAGAGTTAAGGAGCTTGCTTTGATATTCGAAACAGCTGAAATGCATTATGAAATACAAAAAGATATTCAAGCATTTCATGTTTCACATGCTGCACTCGCTGCAGTCAACAAGCATTTTTATACGAATGAAGGAATGGTAGATATTGAGACAGCAATAAGTGAAAGCATTCTTAGCAAAGTAGCTACAGATATCAAACAAAATCTTCACTTGGTAGAGCAAGCTGGAATCCCTGTAATCCCGACCGAAACGAAGTCAATGGGAGAATTGATGGAAGAAGAGATTATATCCCGGTATCGGCAGATGCTGAGTGATGAATTTATCATTGATGTTAAGTTTGGAAACCAAGCTATCAGCAGAAAAGCAGAAATAATGTTATTGGATGAAAAGTTTCATGAGAAGTTTTCGTTTTTGTCCAAGCAAATTTTTCCATAAAAGTTATCAAATGAGTTCATAGCCCATATTACTTAATACTAAAACAACGTAAATATGGAGGTGTTAGATTGCCACTGAATCAAGATCAGCAGATCTTTCAACAAAGTACAACAACTCAAAACTGGGGAAATATTCAGGGACAGACCTTAGTTGCGGGCCAGGGTAGCTTGAGAAGAGGAATGAACTATAAGTTAGGCGCACAGGCTATGGCACAAATCAATAATTTATTAAATAAATGGGCTGAATTAAAAATATTGGGGAGTGCCGAAGTTTCACTTCTTCTCCAAGTACAGATACAAACGCCCCTGGATCTATTCGACGAAGCCGGGCTAGCTGGACGACTTCAAGCCGTTCTTAAAGCGGCGGTAGCGGCTGGATTAAGCATGAATATGACCGTTAAAGAGTTATTGAAAATCCTGAAGAATAAACCGTCAGGAAATGGTTTATCCGGTGAATTGATTGAGCTATTGTTAGAAGAATCAGAGCTCGAAGGTTATTTGTACGCCCAATTTGCGGTTGGTTTTATGGCGTATGCCAATTTTGTTATGCTTGGTAATTTACATAAGACAGCTACTCTAGGGGAATCTGGATTCCAATTTGTCTATGAGGCGGGAATGGGATTTATTGCGGGGGGTGGCTATAGAGGTGGCATCAATTTTAAATTCCCCGATCCTGCAAAACTGGTCAATCGTTATGGGAACGGCTTAATTGAGGGCATTGTTAATAAAGCTATTGACACACAGCAGGAACAAGCATTAATGCTCGGTACTATGCTGAGGATAGGAGTGAAATCAGCCTATGAGGTCAGTAGACAATTAAATGAAGGTACCGGGAGCAATACCGAAAAACTAGCGCAAACCGTTCTTACATTTATTGGGGGGCAATTCCAATCGTTGTTCTTCTTGACTATGAATGTGTTCTTTAAGGAAGAGATTCTTCGTTTAATTGGCCTTTCTTCTTTACCAGCTGAACAAACCACAGAAGTCATTCAAACCCTGAAAGGTTTTAATTCTTTTCAGTTAGTGCCGGATAACCATGAAATCTTTGTTCGTTTAGATTCATTATCAGCATTAATTCAAAACGAACAGCTTAAGAAGGAGTTTGTCCGAAGTATTTCTGCTTTGTGGGTATCAGCTTTGTTGCTCCCCCTTGCAGTGCAAGCTGCAGATAAAGCAACCATCCCTACTTTTACGGCACAATTGTCTTACCAACCTCCTCCCGCTGTCAAAAGTGCAATTAATACAGATTTGAACCGTCCGTCTGACACAAATTTGAACCAGGGGGATCTTCTTTCATTTCTACTTGATAAACCTTTGACGATTGCCATTCAACATGTAGATAGCGTTCGGGAGATAGCAGCAATTCTGAAACCTGCCGTTTCAGGAACTGCCCAAGATGCAATGAAGTTCTTATTTAGTCCCTCATTTCCTTCGACTACAGGGGAAAACTCTTTTAGATCAACGCTTGGAGCCATAAACCAAGCTTTCGATCATTATGTGGATACGGAAATAAGTGCTAGAAAAACTGCAATCTCGAACACTTTGGCTGGCGAGGAAGAGATTAAGATACTGTTTGAGCAAGCCCTGATTCCCTGCATACAACTGACTTCTGATGTTCTGATTCCAGAGATCGTTAATGGATTTCAAAATTTTGACATAAAAACTATGCAAGAAGCATTATCCAGCGTATTACTCACAATGCTTGGAAGAAACGTTATTCATGTCATGGACGGAATTCAGACTTCAGTTAATGAACAAATCGAGGGTCTTCTTCGCGAAGCTGCAGGTCAGGCTGCAAATGTTCTTGGACCACTTGGAGCTCAAGATATTTTAAAGAAACCGTTGGAGGCAGCTGTTAAAATTATTGCGGAAATGGTAGCGCCTTTGACACCTGAAGCACAAGAACAGCTTTTTGAAAATGCTCTAAACATATTTACTCCAATAAAAGGTAACGCCGTGGACTTCGCCAACCATTTGCAAAGCGATCCGATGTGGATGCCTCAAATGGCTGAAATAGAAGCAATAGCCACAATATTGATAAATCATTTAACTGATCATATGATTCAATTCGCTCTAAAACTGATTCCAGCGTTGTTTCAAGCCTTGATCGATGAACTACTCGCCATAATCGAACACTGGCTAAATGAAATAGCCAAGATATTAAATACTATTACCGATTTCATAACTAAGCTGATGCAAGAAAAACTAATGAAAGAACTGATTGAACCGGTAATGGAAATCGCTGAAAAAGCCGCTGACATATTAACGTTTAACATTTTTTCTCTAATCGGTGCCGGTAAAGTAAAAGATGAATTTTTCAAAGGGTTAAGAGGAGCAGTCGAAGCTATAATTCAAGAAGCAATCATCCCTCCTGTTGTTATGACAGTGAAAGAAATCAAGTTCAATCCTCGTAAGCTCGTGGATCTTTGCCGAGACGTTTCCGACTTTACTTTTACAAAATTTTCTGAGATTTTTAACGATTATATTTTTGGGGAGATCCAGAATCAACTTGAAAAAGGTTTAAATATGAAAAATTTCAAATTGGATATTAAAGTGCCGGTTTCTTTTTCGATTGACTTACCATGGCCTTTAGGGTCACAATCCTTTTCTCATACGTTTAGACTTACAGATGTCCTCATTCCGTCATCAATCGTTTTGGACATTGTAATGAATTTAATACGTAACAATCTAAAATTAGGAGGAACATCTGAGTATCTTTTCCAAATGGTTGTAGCAACTATCGATAATTTAAAAAAAGTAGATCAATATAAATTGAATATGGCAGATGCTTTGAAAAAGTATAGTAATTAAAGGAATATTCAAGATTCCAGTTCCCTTATAATGCAGTTTATAACTCAAAAAAGGCAACCAGTCATCCCTGTTTTTTCGGCGACTGGTTGCCTGAATTTGTGATTTTTTGTCCCTGTTCTATTCCTTAACGACTACGGTCATTTCTTTGCTACGTGTGATCCCGCTGCTGTTCACCAGCTCAGCCAGATTCATCGTGATTTTGAAACTGCCGTCACCATCCCAACTATCATTTCCGAAAGCAAAAAGAGCTAGAGCCAAGTGAACTTGGCTCCAGCTCTTTTGTGGTGCTTACAATTCCATTACTCTGTAAATTAAAGCAGCGGCTTCCGCACGTGTGGTCAGGCTCAGTGGTCTGAAGGTACCGTCGGTATAACCGTTGACTATTCCTGTCTCCCGCAGGTACTCAACCGCATCCATCGCGTAAGAACCGATTTGATTCTCATCGGCAAAAGTTGCTGCCTTGCCGGAGATATCCGACTGGAGAGCAGTTAAGCTCAGAGCGCGAAACAGAATAACAGCCATTTCTTGGCGGGAAATAGGTTCTTTTGCGGCAAATACGCCTTCGCTACGTCCGTTAACAAGCTTTAGCGCCTGAGCTGTTGAGACAGCTTGGTAATACCAAGCATTTGAACCCACATCTTTGAAAGTACTGCTACTCTCGGCTTGAAGTTCTAGCGCTGATACTAACAGTTGAACAAATTCCGCTCTTGTAATTTGCCGGGCAGGCTCGAATTTACCCCCGCCTGTGCCATGAATAAGATCACGGGAAGCCAAAGTTTCCAAGATGACTGTGGAGCCTGAATCAACATCGGAGAAGTGGATATTTGCATTAGCTGCAGCATAGAGTCCAAAATCCCTTGTTGTAAACGTTGTTTTGCCTGTTCCTGATACGTATTTGGAGTTTTTGACCACTTCGGCCACTCCCTCGCCGGTAACAGAGTAGACGATGGCTTGATGTGGGACTTCACCAAGGTTTAATTCATATCCAAATGATACCTTCATTGCCGCAGAAGGGCTTAATGTTTCTTTGGACTTACCGTCTACCGTCATTGAGATCCGGAACAAAGCATGCGTTTTCCATTTCTCTTTTAAGGCAACTGGAAGGGTTGACGCATCAACAAAATGGATAGATAGCTCCAACTGCCGGGCACCCTCTGGAATATTCTCACCTAAAGTGTTAATTGGAAGTGTTATTGTGGCAGCACCTGCTTTTACAGTTAGGGAAGTAACATTATCTTTTAGTTCGGGAATGGGCACTTGAAAAGCCACACCACTGGCAGTCGCATCCTCTTCAGCAAGCTCAAGTACTAAAGCTCCATCTTGCACTCCCTTCATCGCTTTTTGGAGTTCTCCTGTGGGAAGCTGTGCAATTTTCATTCCTTTAGCACCGGGTGAACCCTGAATGCGAATACGGCCCGCTGAAATTATATTCACTGGATTAACTATTTTTCCTCCACTACTCTCATTTGTGTTGCCACTATTATTGCTGCCGGACGAATTGCCGGGCGTATCTGTTCCCCCACCTTCTTCACTCCGCACTACATTCAAAGTGTATGTCATAGTTGTTATGCCGTTCGCAGCGGTAACTTTAACATCGATTCTGTTATCTCCTACCTTAAGCTCACTTCCGCCTGTTACCGTCAATTTGGCTTCTGCATCAGAAGGTGTCCCAGTTACAGCCACCGCTGTCTTGGAAAAGGGCACATTTATTGTATAGGTCAGTTTCTTACGGTCAAACCCAGGGATGTCTGTACCGTCCATACTCAAAACGCTCAAATCGGCATTATCACTCAGTGGGGTCTCTTCTTCACCTTCTACGTTCATAAACTGGAAGGTGCGGAAAAGTGAGGCGTCCTTCGCAGCGCCAATGCCTGATCCCCATTCAATATATCCTTTTCGACCCGCGCCATCATTATCGTTAACCAGCATGCTGAAGCTTAAGATATCGCTCGCCGCTGGACGGATCGGGCTTATTTCGCTCCAAGGTAGTGCCAGTGCATATGAGGTAACCTTGGTCGCCTCATCTCTGGTCACACTTAAAGTTCCCTTAGTCAACACTCCGGTAGCTGCACCTTTCATGGACAGCCAACGATATATTTGCGGCCCCTCTGGGGTTTGCGAGATTCCGTATTCATACCAGGATTGACTATCGCCCGGTACACCGGGAGCAAGACTGAACTGAATACTGTCATTTTGCCAAATATTAATCCCGGCGGCATTATGGCTGAATACATCATCGCGGATATCGGCGGTCAAATAAATGTGTTCTTCATCCCAGCGTAGTTGCGCTGTTCCACTAAGATCATCCGCACCCTTATATCCGTTGAGCAAAGGGGTTCCGTCCGCAAGATCAATCAGAGCTGGACTTCGTGTATCGGCCTGATGCTGCATCCGGTTAATATCTATGTTTTGCTTGAGGTGAACTGTCTCATAACCTTCAAGGTCAACTGTCAACTCAAGAGGATATTTAACCCCTTCAGAGAATCCCGGCAGTGGAATTGAATAAGTAAATCCACTATTTGGGGCAATTTCAGACAATTGCGATTCACTACCGCTGATCTGACCAGTCTCTTCCCCTAGGGTCCAGGAAATCTTTTTAATTCTCAGAGGATCCACACTGGAACTGTTCGTAAATTGAAGTTGTAGCGACATGCCGCCGTTATTACCATCTGTAATATGAGGAGCAATTTTTAAACCTTGAAAATATAGTCGCAGATCATCTACAGGGGCTTCTGGAAGCGTAGCAGGATCAAGTCCGGGTCCATTATAAGCTCCAATATTCGGTGGAGTTGCTGCTGAAACGGGATTGCCCCAGTAGTCCCGCCCACCGTTGTCTGCAATGACAGCACCGGCCCCAAGTGCAGGAGACCCCTCTCTCAGCTTGTAACCGTCCACTGTATTCCAGCCCATTCCGGCGGTGCCCTGAGCAACTAAGAGTGGATTTGCTGTGATAGGATTGGTATTTTCCGGCTCGCTTACTGGATGGTTGCCATATAATAGATTATGGTCGAAGCTACCGTTCACCCCTGGCAGATTATAACCTCCTTGACCAAGGTTGTAGACCAGATTGTTCCTAAAAGAATATGGAGCGTTAATATTTCCTGCGTCATCCCATTCATGATCGATAATTTTGGTGTTTTGCCCAGCTCCGATATAGATAGTATTGTTATAGATTTGTGTATCTGGCGTAACCCCGCCTGCAAAATTAAACGTATGCGTTAGATCATTCTGGCTGATGTTGTATCTGACTACATTGTTAGAGGAGCCTGTCAGCACGCCTGGAGTCAAACGGGCATCGACAAAAAGCATGAATCCGCCTTTGTTGCCATGGCTGTAATTATATTGAACCACACTGTCCATCGTATCGATATCCAGATTGAAGCCTTGACCATCTCCCTCTGGTTTGTTCGTGTTAAAAGACTCATTGAACTGGACGATATTATTCTTGCCGCGAGTCGGCCAAATTGCGGCAGAGCCGTTAAACTCGCCTTCTTCGGAATAATTTCCGCCTTCCTCCGCTATGTTATGCTCAATCACCGCTCCATCCGCACCGAAGGTGAGAATACCGTCGCTGTCGGCTTGTTTGACATAATTTCCACGGATCGTAACATTGACCGTAGCATAGTCTGCTCCGTTAAAACGCTGATCCCATACCACAATACCGGTCCGGCCTATCCGTTCCACTGTATTGCCCTCGATCCATACCCCATCGAACTTGTCCGTGCCCGTCGTTCCGCCCACATATACGGAGATACCTCCAAACGCATGCGGGCCACCTTCGGCTCCGGAAACCGTCGGATAACGGAAACTGCTTGATACATCATGGACATAGTTATCCTGAATGCGGATATTACTTAATGTTCCTCCATTAGCATTCTCCACCATAATACCTTCCCGGTAAACAGTTCCCCTCTCGGAAGCATAATTAGTGACCTCAAGATCCCGAATCACCCAGTTCGAGGCGTTACGTAGGTATACAGCTGCTCCGGCCATGCCTCCACCATTGATAATCGGTTTGCTTCCACTCCCATAGGCAGATATTGTAATCGGTTCTTCATCTGTGCCGCTGCCCTTAGGATATAATTGTTCGTTCCAGATTCCACCCTTCTTTAATAAAATCCGATCCCCAGCCTCAAAGGTAGTCTGATTCACTATAGAAAAGGTCTTCCAGGCAGTCTCCGGTGTTTTTCCATCGTTGTTGTCGCTGCCTGCAAATGAATCCACATAATATTCTCCGTCTCCACCGCTGCTCCCTCCATCTCCAGGCAAGCGGTTGGATAAGGTGACCGATCCTAGTTGCATCAGCCAGGGTGCGGAATCACCGCTAAGTTCTATTTTTAAGTAATGAAGTCCGGAAGGAATCCCCTGTGCCGGAGTATAATTCGTCCCGGTCCAAGCCGCATCACCAGTGGCCTGTGGAGGTTCATGAACAGCAGAAAGTTCTGTCCAAGTGGATGCATCCGCCGAACCATAGAACTTGATAGTCCCGCTAGACCCGGCAAAGGAATGCATGCGGGCTGTGAAATGTTGCAGATTATGCAAATGGTACACGAGTGATTCTGCTGAGTCTGCTGTTCTCACCGCACGAGAATGATCTCCACCAAAAAAAGCGGGATTGCTTGTATCTAAAGACCAATTTGTACTGTGTGTATAAAGCTGTGCAATGTCGTCAAGCTCATCAACAATCGTTTGTGGTGCAAGCGACACATTGGAGAGCGTAAGGTGCCCAAGCTGCATCAGCCAGGTATCGAGGTCACCACTGACTTCAATTTTGACATAATTGACACCATCCGGCAGCGCCCCCGAGGGTGTATATACTGTTCCGTACCAGCCAGAACCGGTTGCGGTGGGACTGTCGTTGATGGCTGGAAGCTCCGTCCAGATATCTGCATCTGGCGATCCGTAGAACTTGATAACAGCCGTGGAACCAGAGAAATAATACGCTTGAAGCGTAAACGACTGAACTCCAGTCAAAGGGTAAATGGCATAGCCAGTCTCCGTGGAGGTTCTGACCAGCCGGGCTGCATCTCCTCCGAAAAATTGAGGATTACTACTGTCAATTAGCCAGTTCTCGGACCTGTGTTCCGCTGCCGGTAGGGTTGAGAAATCATCGGCATTCGTCTCTTCAGAATGGGCAGAAACGCCCATTACGGGAAGCAGCGCTGTGAAGATCAGCACCATTATAAGCAGTGATTTTACGAGTTTTTTGAACATTATTGTATTATTCCCCCTTGAACATTTATTGGATGGTTTGGTTTGCGAGACCTTCAGCCATCGGGTAATTCCATTCCACGACAGCTTCGGACAGCTTTTCGTCCACAATGGATCTATACTTCTGCTGCGCCAAATTCAGTGCGATGGCATCCTTCACATGATCGAGCGGCTGAACAGCTGCATCATCTGCCGACAGGCAGTAAAGTAGATGGATAGCCCCATTTTCAGCAAACAAACTGCTAATCTCTCCCGGCGCCAGTTGCTCTGCGGTAAGCAATACCTTTGGATTTTCCAGAGCTGCTGTTCGCCGTGAAGCACTTGTTATTTTCACCTCGCCAACGTTTACGCCAAACTCTTTTGCCTGGTCTTGGAAGCCTGTGCCTGAAGAATCTGTTGCTGCTGTCGCTGTTGCTATTGCATGGAGCTTTTCCATTCTTTCTAAGGCTTTTTGCTGATCTTTGTACTCTGTTTCTGGGCCAAAGGGAAGCGTTGCCCATTCCAGACGAATCGTTCCCGGCAGAGAATATTTCGCAATTAGATTTGCTGCATATTCCAATTTCACCTGTTCGTCTGAAATCACGATACTTCCGTTACTGCGCATTGCCTCAATCGTGGCTTCCTCAAGGTTGCTCATGTAATAACTGAAATAGGCCTGCGCCTCCAGATGAAGAGGACCATACACCACCTCCTTATTCGCTGCTGCCTGACTCCGCCGATTATTCTCGCGCTCCATTTCCTTGAGAAAACCTTCAAAACTGATATCCGTTACGACTCCTGCTTCTTGAGCAAGCTGTAGCTCCATCCGCTTCGTCAAAAGCTGAGTTTGAGCTGTATTGATCCATTTCTGCATTGGATTTTCGCCGGAATAGTAGGCAGACCAGAAGTCTTTTGAATAGTCGGCGTTGTAAGTTTGTTTAAAATAATCAACAATCAGTGCCCGATTCATTTGAAGATGCCAGTTGAACTCCGCTGCTGTGGCCTCCTGCCCGTTAAGGGTCAGAAGCATTTCTTCTGCTTGTGGATCTTGCAACTTCTTCGCACCAATCAGCAGCAGGCTTCCTGCTAACAGAGCGGTCAGAATAACGATTAGCTGATTTCTTTTGGAATGAAGTTTTAGAGTCATATATTGATTCCTCCTCTCTTCCTTGGTGTTAAGCGCTTTCATTCTCTTCGATATTAGACATGTTTACCTTGAAATAACAGGCGAGAAAGCTGCGAAATGGTTTGCCATTTCACGATTTGACCGTAAAGGCCAGTTTTCGCCCCATAAAAAATGCTGCGGAGAATAGAGAAGTTACGTATTCGAACGTGGAATGTTGTACAATGTGCAGGAATTCAGCGCGTTTGTCGGGATTGAGCAGCAGATTGTTGTATATCAAGCATGATATCCATGCAATTACGGGATCGGAGTGATTTATAGAAAAGTCGATTTGCATTCATCACTGATTCAGTGTGTTCCTCAATTTTTTTTGATTGTAAAATCATCTAATAAAAACAAAGGCAGTCCGGAATTTTCCAGACTGCTTTGCATTGTTCTTAAGACTGATCTGTGCCCGAAAACATACAGAAATTCAAGACTCCACCTTTGACAATCTCGTCATGTGACAGAGAGTGGTGCTCCCATAGCGATCCGTTCCAGTGGACCGATTTGCTGTACACATTGGCGGGGCTGTTGTTCTCTGCTTCAATGATCCATTGCTGCCCATTTTCAAGCTGAATAGTTACCTTATCAAAAAGCGGGCTGCCGAGCACATATTCAGGAATTCCGGGACTTAACGGGTACAGGCCGATGGCGCTCCAAATAAACCAAGCACCCATGCTGCCGTTATCTTCGTCGCCGGGTAAACCATCCATCTGGCTGCTGAACAGTTCGGCCATGGTTTTGCGGACCCAATACTGCGTTTTGCACAGCACACCGAGTCTGGCAAATATATAAGGAATGTGGAAGCTCGGCTGATTGCTGATGGCAAACTGCCCCAGATCGGCGGAGGCCATTTCCGACATTTCGTGTATTTCCAAACCATAGGATCCCACTTTAAATACAGGTTCCTCAGCCATCAACTGATCCAGACGCTGGACAAAAGCCTCTTCACCGCCCATCAGCCCGGCTAGTCCCGGGAAGTCGTGGGGCACAGCCCAGCTCCCCTGCCAAGCCCCGCCTTCACAAAACGGATTACCCCACTCCAGAGGATCAAATGCTTCCTGCCAAGTACCGTCCTCATTGCGACCTCTCATAAACCCAACTGTTGGATCAAACAGCAGCTTATAATTCTGTGCCCGAGCCATAAAACGCTCATAATCATCCATTTTGCCAAGTGTTTTGGCAATCTGCGCAATACAGAAATCTCCGTATACATAATCCAACGTGTTGCTTACACTTTCATGGAAACGGTCATGCGGCAGATAACCCTGCTGCAAGTACAATTCAAGGCCCCTTCTGCCCAGCTTCTCGTCCACTGATGGACGATCTGCATGCTTCAGAAGACCTTCATACAGTACCTCTGTATCAAATCCGCCGATGCCCTTAACCACGGCATCCGCAGCTGCGGCATCAATCAGTGTGCCTGGCATGGCACTGCGCTCCCCTGGTGACAGCCACTTTGGCAGCCAGCCGCTCTCCTTGTATGCCAATGTCCACGCCTGCATAATCTCACCCAATAAAGATGGGAATAAGATACTGTATAAAGGAAGGCTGGTTCGGTATACATCCCACAGCCCGATATCCGAATACATTGGACCCTGGCAGATGCTGCCATTAAAAGGGCTGTAATGGATTTTCTCGTTCTGCTCGTTATATTCATGCCACGTTCTCGGGAACAGGCAGATTCGGTACATGCAGCTGTAAAAGGTGCGGAGGTTCTCTTCATCTGCGCTTTCAGCAACAATGCGCCCCAACCGTTCTTCCCAGCTTGCCTCTGCTCTATTCAAGATCTCTCCGAAGCCGTCTTCCCCAATCTCTCGGTTCAGATTAAGCAGCGCCTGCTCTCCGCTAATAAAGGAAGTCCCGCACTTCACTCCCACTATGCCAGATTCCGGTGCAGCTATTCCTACATAAGCGCCCAGTCGTTCGCCAGTCCCTTCATGGGTCCCCAGTGGCTGATAATCTCCGTTAAAGATTCCCGACTCCTCCATGTGAAAATCCCTATCGAACTGGAACACGAAATACATCGCGAAATTATCGGGCACCCCGGCGGTATGGCCTCTTGTGTAGCCGGTGATTCTACGTTTATCCGGCTGGAAGGTGAGATGTGACTCACCTTTCAGAGGTGCTATAATAAGCCTGTTCTGCTGCCTCTCAGCGAAAGTTATTCTTATCGCTGCACAACGTTCGGTTGGAGTCAGCTCAAGCCGGGTGCGGTAACGTTGAAGAAACACATCGAAATAGTGAGGGGACACTTGCATCTCTTCCGTTTTGAAGGAAGAAGAACGTGAACCGGGACTGAGGAGCAGTGGACCTGTCTGCGGCAACAGGATCAGATGCCCATAATCTCCGATCCACGGGCTGGGCTGATGGGTCAGCCGGATGCCCTCTAGGTGGCGATGGCGCGGGTGGAAGAACCAGGTTCCACCTGCTTCATAGGTTTGCGGGCACCAAGCCGCCATACCAAATGGCATCGCTGTAAGTGGCAGTGTATTGCCATGTGAATACCGGAAATCTGACTCCGTCCCCTGTAATGGATTTACATAATCTAACCAACCCAAATAGATACACTCCTTTAGCCAGTTTTCACCGGCTCTATATTCTCCGCTCTTTACTGATACCGGTTAAGATAATCGGAATACTTGAACATCTCCAGCTTCCACCCGCACAGTCAGTTTTGTAGTTGTGGGTTTCAATAGATTCATTGGTTGAATTTCAGCGCTGCCATCATCAAACCACGGTTCGACAGAAGTATAAACAATACCCAGCGTAACGTCAGCCTTAACCGCCATATCCCCTTCATTATGAACATAAAGAAATGCCCCTCGGTCCTGCTCACCTTCCCACTCGGAGAGATCCGCGCGGACACCGCCGCTTGCTTGTACATACGGCTGCAGCTTTAGTTCCTTCTGTAATAGATCCCGCACCAGCTGAAGCGTTCCGGGATGTCCATCCTGCCAGTAGGCAGCCGCAAGCAAGGTACCGAACCATACGGCACGCCCGTTGCCATAAGCGGCGGTAGTCAACACAGGCATGCGGTCCTCGGCAAATTCAGCCAGTACCTTCACATGGCTTTCCAGCTCGATATCCGATTTGTAATAGGATCCGTGCGCCGTATCGTCTGCTGCCGATTCCTCCGCCTTGCTGTGCTCCATAACATTCCGCAACGGAATCGCTGTCCGTGATTCGAACGCAACCTGATGATAGCTGTGATCCAGGTTCTCAGCGGAATGAATCCAAGTCTCACGGACCCCGAACACCTGGTCAAATCCATAACCGGGCACCGTATAGCTGTGGCAGCCATTCTCTGCCTGAAGTGCACCGAACGAGCATTCCGAAATCAAGATCCCGCCCTTTTCCACCCACTCGCGTAGGATGTCACACAGTTTGCGGTTCAAATATAGAGGATAGGGCATCCACAAGCAGTGGTATTGCTCCAGTGTCTTCTCGTTAACATCCGTCTCATGCAGAAATTCAACTTTATAATTGAGCTCATGCAGTAGTTTATGGGCGCCTTGTAAGGAATCGTTGTAGGTGTCCAGATGATCATGTGCCGCAAAGTTAGCAACCTGGTTCTGCGGACTGAACAGAATGGCAATCCCGTCTCCGCGCCGTTTTGCATGCATCAGCTCTTGCTTATTGTTTTGCACCAGCTTATTTAGATGAGCCATATCCTTGTACCATGGGGTTGGACTTCCGTCCAAATATACACTGCCCCATGCAGGGGCCTCCTGTCCCAATATCTCTGGTCTGTACTGCCAGAACAAATATCCCGTGATGCCACGAGCGAGCGGGGTCAGAATATGCCGTTTCATTTCCCGCAGGTCCGGCTGACGCGGCTTCATTGCAGTATTGCCTGGCAAAGCATGAATCTCCGAATTGATAATGGGTTTACCTTTGGCGGCAGAGATCAGTAGATCAGCAGACCAGGCCGAGGACCCAAGGCTATTGCCTGTCAAGTCACAGGGCTCAGCCAGCTTGAAGTCGTCCGAACCCGCTGTAATCATATTAAAGATAGGGGCGGGCACAGTGTGGGCCATAACAGGATGCAAAAGATCCAGTGACTTCACTATATCTACCCGGCTCCGCAGCTCATCCGTTAAAGTACCGGACATGAACAGGCGCCAGTCCACCAGATCATTAAATACGCCTTGTCCACGCGGTGCCTCTACTTCCTCCCAGCTTCCGTAAGTCCGCTGCCATGATTCATTGAGAGCTTCCAAAGTAACATATTTATTTTTTAGCCATTCTTGGAACACCCACAGCGATTGCTCGCAATAACACACCTGGTTGTCAAAAGACAGCTTGCGCTTGATTCCTGTGGTTAGTTCAGGCTCATTCCATAAATCCCAGACCCAGAGCGCCGGATGATCCTTAAAAGTCTTCACCGTCTCCGCCAGAAACTTTGCCTTTTCTTCGGCGGCAGCTGCATGATGATAACAGGGCCCCGGCGCTCCGCCGATCTGGCGGCAGTTAATCGCCCTTGGTTCCAGAATGGAACCGTCCGCTGTAATCATTTTGGAATCAGGATATTTTTTATAGAACCAGGCCGGCGCCACGTCGAAAATTACATTCAAAATGACCTTCAAACCATTCCTCTGCGCAATATCCATTAGCTCCTGAATATCATCGAAATGATAGGTCCCTTCTTTGGACACACTCGCGCGCCATTGTACCCAATATTTCACACAATTGAAGCCCTGTCCGGCAATATTGCTTAGGTCTTGTTCCCATTGATCACGGAAGGGGGTCGGGGAACGGTAATATTGAAACCCAAATGGAATAAATGAATCTTGCATCTAGTGTACTCCTCCTACAACGTTCAATTTCGATCTCTCTATGTTTATAAAAGCGCTTACTGCTCTTTTACGCTTAAAGTCTATCACAGTGGATTTTGCAAAAGTTAGGATGGAATCCTATGAAACGGTTTGCGAAGCTGTTGAAATGTTTGATCCTTACGCTACGTGGCAGTCACTGCGCAGAGTCACCGGGGAACATACTGCGAAATCGTTTGCGATCCTGACAACCTCAGAAATTATACCTCCTCTTTAAGAGGTTTCATGTTTATAATGGCTGTAAGACATATTAGAAACTACTTCGAGGTGAAGCCAATGTTGAAAGCGCTTGTAGTGGATGACGAATATCTGGTCCGCATGGGCATCACCCAGACCATAGACTGGGCAGAATACAACGTCGAGATCATAGGAGAAGCCAGCAATGGCGAGGAAGGATTGGAGCTTGCCCTACAGCACCGTCCAGATGTGATCATTACCGATATTCGTATGCCGTATATGAACGGTCTTGAGCTCATCGAAAAAATACGGGAACAGGACATGCTCGTAGGGATTGTCGTGCTCAGCGGTTATGACGAATTTCAATATGCGCAGGCTGCTTTGCGTTATGGCGCCTCCACCTATTTGCTAAAGCCCATTAATATAGAAGAACTTGCAAATACAGTTCGAAGCGTCGGGGATGAAATCCTTGGCAAAAAGCAACTCTCCAAGCGGTATTCACAGCTTAATGAGGAAATGGCCTCGATCTCCAAGCAGTTCTGGCAGGATTTGCTGCATGACCAACTGCATGACGAAGAGTTTATTTCAAATAAGATAAAATTACTGGAACTGCAATTGGAACCTGGAAAAGCTATCCTACCGCTGTCCATTACCTTTCCTCCTGATAACGGCCTTCAAGGAAATACTGTAGGCAAAGCGCTGGAGGATGCAGCGGCGACTATTCTGGAAGCGCATTCTTTTGAGCAACTGTGTCTATTCCGGGACAGCCATCTGGAGTGGGTTATGATCCTTCGGACCGGGGAACCAGAGCTGGCCGGAGATTCTGCACGAAAATTGGGCAAACAACTATCTGAATGGAGCCAACAGCACTTCGGCCAGGCCTTAAGCGTCGGCATAGGTAAACCTGCGGGAGAATGGAACGGGATCGTAGATTCATACCGGCAGGCTGTACTTGCTGCGCAGCGTGCCCTTTCTGGCATAGAACGTGTGCTGTATGCTGAAGAAGAGGCTGGAGCTCGGTGCCGGCGCGAAATCAGGGACGCACTCGCTTTTATCCGGGAGCACTATGCCGGAAACATTACCGTTGAGATGGTTGCTGCGGCGGTCTTCGTCAGTCCAACCCATTTGATGCATCTGTTCCGTAAAGATCTGAACAAAACCTTTTACGAATGTCTGACGGAATACCGTATCGAGGAGGCCAAACGTATGCTGCGCAATCCGAAGTATCGGGTGTACGAGGTTGGCAATCAGGTCGGCTTCACCGACTCCAAATACTTTAGCCAGATCTTCAAAAAAATGACGGGCATCCCGCCGAGTGAATATGCAAAAACCTATGGGTAAGCGGAGACTAGCCAACCGGATGGATTCCTGGATGAGGCGGTTCAAGATCAAAAGCCGGATTGTTGTTGTTCTGTTAGCAGGACTGTCTCTGCATCTGGTGCTGATGCTCGTTATTTTCAATTTTTATTCCTATACCTACCTGCAAAAGGATCTGTACCGCCATGTCGTTCAGACTCAGCGCCAAATTGGGCTTAGCGTGGAGCTCATGGTCGATGACATTCAAATGTTGTTTCTGCGGTTTCTGGTGAACAGTGATATCTACCAAATCATCAATAATGATTCCCTGCCGTCAGCTGATAAGGAATCGCGAATCGGAGCTATCATCGACGGTATGCTGGCCCAGAACGACCTGGTGGGTAACGTGATTATCAGCACCAACGATAATATGCTTTATTCTTACCAGTCTAAGGAGCAGATGCTGGAGGTGCCTGAAGCCCTGTTCATCAAACGCATTCAGGAGAGCAGCATGCCTGTTGTCGGTGAGATCAAACGGGATGGAGAAGGCAATGCGTATATTCCATTCGGCCAGCAGTTCCGCAATTTCAATACTGGACAAAATATCGGGGTCGTGATCATTTATGTCAGGGAGGCTGCTTTGGCGGACCTGTATTCCTCCAGCTTCACTGGCATCGGCTACTCCTTCCTGACTTCCGACAATCGGATTATTTCTCACCCCGACAAACGGCTCTTGGGCAATTTTTTGGAGGAAAACGCCCCTCTTCGCCCAGGTAAAAAAGAAGGCTATCGTACCTGGTCAGATAACGGAAATTCCTACATCATTGCTACTTATCCTTTGAATCCCCGGTTGGAGACACTTGGGGTCAGCTGGGAATTCACCAGTGTGATTTCCAATCACAAACTGCTCTCGGGAATCGCCAAAGGCAATCAAAATGCGCTTCTGTTCGCCAGCGTTACCTTTATTGTGCTGCTGATTTTTTCCTTCTATCTGGCAGCCAAAATCACCCGTCCACTGCTGAACTTGAAGAAGAAGCTGAGCCTGTTTGGCAAAAAAGATCTGGCCGCTGTTTATGAACAGCGCGGTCAGGTTGATGAGATTTTTCAGCTTGAGTACAGCTACTATCAGATGGTGGAGCGGATCAGCCAATTAATGCTGGAGAAAGATGAGGAGAAAGAAAAGCAACGGAAAGCTGAGCTGACCGCACTTCAATCACAGATCAATCCCCATTTTCTCTACAACACACTGGATGCAATTGCCTGGATTGCCCGACTGAAGAAGCAGCCCGATATCGAACGGCTGATTTCTTCATTAGCTACCTTTTTTCGAATCAGCCTGCATAAAGGCGACAAGTTCGTGACCGTGGACGAAGAAATCCGCTTGGTGCAGAGTTTTGTGACAGTTGAGCAAATGAGGTTTCCGGATAAGTTCGAGATTGAATACGAGATTGAGGAATCGCTGCGCAAGGTTCGCATTCTGAAGCTGATTCTTCAGCCTATTGCAGAGAATGCGATCAAACACGGCATCAGCGAGAAACGCGGGATGGGCCGAATCTGGATTAAAGGCGAATTAGTGGCAGATGAGATTCGCTTCACAGTGACTGATGACGGGGTGGGATTTTCCAACGGTGCGACGCTTAGCCAAGCCAAGGAAGATGTGTTGTTTCAGAGCGGGTATGGACTAAGAAATGTGGACGAACGAATTAAACTTGAATATGGTCCTCAATATGGTTTAAGTATCTCCAGCACGCCGGGGCAAGGCACCACGGTTACGATCAACTTGAAGAAGGAACTGCCCAATTAGCGAATTTAGTTTATAAATGCGGACATAACAAAGAAATCGAACCTTTTTGAGTGGGTAAGCGGGACTTCTACTTTGCTTAAAAAAACGATTTCTTGTTTTATTCTGAGTAGTGGCAAATTAAAGATACTTTCGAGAATTATAGGTGCTTTAGTTGTATTTAATACAGCTAAAGCACCCTTTTTTTGCAGCGAGCAGAAGTTTAAATGTATTTGGTACATCTATACGTTCCAATTCTGTTGGCAGCAACTAACTTTCCGAATAATAAGTGTACTGAATACAACTATATCTTACTTCATCCGTTTATTGCCCAAGCTAGATGTATGAAATACACTTCGGTTAGCGATTTTCATGATTCAGACTCCATCTTATCTTAGTCTTTCATTGTTGAATTAATCTTCAGGTACAACTGCTTCAGTGGATTAACTATACTGCCGCTAAGCACTGAGATCAGCAGCCAGAACACTATGAACACTACGAGGTTCAGGGCGAGCATTAAATACTTAAACGTTCGCAGCTCTGCATTCATGCCATCTGCTGAGATATAGGTGACAATCCGCTCTGCCGATTCCGGTAGTGGATAGAGCAAAATCAGGCCGTCAGCCGTTTCCCGCTCCAGCAGATCTGCATCACCTCTGCCTGTACTATTTTGATCGATACCCTGTGTCACAGGCTCAGGCAAGGTAGCTTTTTCCGAAGTAACTAGTGCTGCTTTGATCTCCTGCAGGCGCTCCTTCGGGACATCGGCAGCACTCAATAGCTTCCTGTTTCCGGTCAGTAGGTAAACTTCATTTCCCCCGTAGATTGTATTCTCGCCAGATAGGTAGAAGCTGTAAAGCTTGTCAATCTCCACTTCGAGCGAGAGCAGACCGAGGACGTCTCCCATCGAACCCTTAATTTTTACTTCAAGCAACAGACGGTCGCGCAGATCCGAAGGTGCATTCATTAGATGCTCCCGGTTCAGCACCGTCCAGCGCAAAGCCTGCTCTCGGTTATTTAGAAATTGTTCCATCCCTGGTTCTTTTTTGATCTCTGCAAAGGGCAGCAACCCGGAAACATTGCTCGAGGAGTAAGTTCCCCCTGCTTCTCCCCAAATGTAAATGCCGAGAATGTCACTACTGGAAGAACGTATGCCCTCAAGTATCGGAGAGATTGCCCCGTCATATGTTGGTTTTTTCAGCGCATTCTGCACCACCTGGTTGTTGGATATAAGCTTCGAGGTCTCCTCCAGCCAGTTCATGAACAGAAGTGTGTTCTTATGCTGCTGGCCAGTGTACTGAACGGATAGCTGCCGCAGCATGTCAAGGCTTCTATGCTCCATAGTACGGTACAGAATGAAGCTCGAAGCGACAATATAGACAGTAATGAACAACACCAGGACTAGGCGGATATTGCGGCCGAACGATCTGAACATATGACTTCCCCATCCCCCTCCGGTGTATGAATCATGAAAACAAAATCAACTGAAATCAGACTAACAGCTAAGGTGACTAATGTCGATCTCCTTGTAAAAGGAACCCTCATCTGTCTCATGCACTTCATGATTAGGCAGAATTATTGTAATTGCCGATCCGGCTTGCCAAAAAGCTTTCATGTGGAAGATCTCCTGTCCTGTTACTGAACGGATCTCCCATTTGATGTTTATTGGGCCGATACTTGTACTTACGGTTCCGCTGGCCTGCCGCAGTTCTCCATAGTGGGGCTTTATAGTTATTCCCTCTATTCCTTGTTGGACACCCAATATCCCTCTGGTGAACTCAGTGATCGGCAGTGCGCTCCATGCGTGGCAGTCACTTCTGGTGCCGGTTGAATCTATTTCTGGAAGTGTAGTGAGATTAAGCTCCAACTGCTTCAACCACCGTGTCCATAGTCCGAACGAGCGGTCATACATTCCGCATTTCTCTAGCGCGCGGAATAGATAGTAGCTCATCGGCAACGAAAGCTTAGCCAGTGATGTGTCTGTTAACGTTGACTCCAGCAGTGCCGCCCCTTCTACAACATCCACTGTGCCCGCCAAAACCGCCCAGACCTGCGTGTGCTGGCTATGCTGCGTTCCCGCAGTTGCCTCCGGACTGTCGCGGAACAGCAGACTGTTCGTTAGCCGGCAGCAATCCATTACCGCAGCGTTGACCGCCGCTTTGCGTTGACGCAGTTCACCAGCAATCTGTGTCCAACCGCTGGCTGCAAGCAATTCAGCCGCTTGCTCCAGCGCGGCCGCATACATCAGGCTCAGTACGGTTGCGGGTGCATCATCCGTACAATCCGGTGCGCCGAGCGGCCATTCCTCCACCCAATCGAAGTAATTCCAATATTGGCGGGGCGTTCTGTCCACCAGACCCTCCGGAGTCAGATGTTGATCGAACCAGTCCAGCACAGATAACAGCGCTAACCGGTACTGATTCACCAAGGCCATATCCCCGAAGGATCTGTAGTGGTCATGAATCATTCCGATCCAATATAGGGAGAAGGAAGGAATGACCTGCGGCAGCACTGAGGGATAGCGACTTTGCAGCATCCCGTTTGGTAGCTGAGAGGCCTTATAATCTTCCATAGCTCTCCGCGCTAACCGGTCGTCCCCTGATAATAGGTACGTAAACTCCATCATCAGTTTGGTATCCATGGTATACTGCAGCTGTTCATAATACGGAGTATCCTCGTAGGTCTCATGCATGCAGCGCTGAAGTGTTCGTACACTGAGCTCCCATAGTTGGTTATATTGTTCATCGGAGCAGTGAAAGTTTCCTTCCGGCTGCAGTGGATATCCGGTCTCCCTATAGCTAAAGCTGGAAATCGTTAGAGGCTCGACACCAGCCTGCACTTCCAGCCGTACATAGCGGAAGGTACGGAACCAGAACGGTTCGTAGATTTCCTTACGCGCAGAGATGCCGTAACCTGCCGGGTGATAGCTATCGTAACCGCCTCTTAATACATGTTCCTTCGTATTATCGCGGACAGCTTTGCGGCGAATCTCATCATCCCCCGTTTCTTCTTCATAACACTCAGCGCATAATAGGGTAATCCGGCTACCTTTGCCTCTAAGAAGTCTAAGCTGCAAATACCCTGTGGTTAGCTCGCCAGCATCCAACTCCAACCAAAAATGTTGCCCTGCTTCTATTGTTATTCCAGCGGAAGGCAGTACTGCGTTGGGTGAAGCGCCGCCATCTCCATTTCGCAGATCCAGACTATGCCCTTCCTCAAAAAAGGCATGCCCTTCCCCGCTACTGCTGCGCATCAGCTTCAGAAAAAATTGCCCCCGCTCATACAACAGCGGAATCGGACGCCGGGCCAGCTGCCAAGGGGTTAATTGGCCATATTCATCCCGCACCGGTTGCACAATTCCGCTAGCAAGCCAGGCACTGTCATCATATTCGGGCAGTGTCCAATCCAGCAGCGCTGCGTCACCCTCCACTTCTTCCAGTCCACCCATCCAGCGTATGATCGGAAACTGCTGGAGCTTATAGCTGCGATCCTTAATACTTTTCCATGAGCTATCCGTATTTAGCTCCTGTACTAGCTGCCCGCCTTGTGTAACTGCCGCTTCCACAAGCAGCCCGCCTTTTTGCGAGCGCCAGACGGACAAAGGTCCGTCTTCACCCAGTTCAAAGGGCGTAGTCCCTGCATAATGAACGACCATAACAGCAAGCACATTTAAACCTGGTTGTAGAACATTGTCCAGACTGAATTCTTCATAATACTGTATATGACCATGTCCTTTACAAGGACCGGCCCATAAACGCTGCCCATTGACGAACAGCCTGTAGCGGCTGTCTGCGGTAATGGCCACATCCAGGGTGCAGGTCTTTCCGATACCAGCTGGCAGTTCGAACACTCTGCGAAAGTACGCACGCTCGTGCTGCTGTTCCCTATCCGCTGATCCTTGCTCCTCCTGCGGCCAGATCCAGCGTGCTCCCCAGTCTCCCCATTCTTTTGCTGCCATGTTATGCATATCTCCTTTACCTCATTTATGTAGTTAAGGCAATCTACGCAGAAACGGCATCGCCGCCCTTCAGAAGGACGACGTCGCCGTTGGTCTGCGTTTTATTTAACCTTATCGAGATAATCACGTTGGAATTCTTCGGCAGCCCTATCCAAGATCTGTTGCGGATCTGCGTTCTTGTCCGTCAGTACGGTTTGCAGTACGATATCCAGCTTTTGGTACAATTCCTGTGCGTTGACTGGTTCTTCCGCCCGCATGCCTTTGCTGCCATTGTCCATATAATCACGGAACAAATCCAGATTGACGTTGTTGTATTTGTCGAGAATCTTTTGTTCTTCTCCAATCCGTTTCTCATCAGTCCAAATCCGCAGCCCGTAAGGCCCTACGATCAGCCCTTGATCGCTCAGTGTCTTCTTCTCAATATCCCAACCGGTCAGTGCCTCTTCAGAGGACTCTGGTGTAAATCCGTAGGTTTTTAGCCATTTGAATCCGGCATCAATCTGCTCAGGTGTTACATTAGGCGAGAACATATATAGGCCGCCACCGAGCAGGGTTACAGGTTTCCCGATTGGTCCTACTGGAAGCGCGGACATTGCCACATTGTCCTTGGACATCTTAGTCTGTTGCTGGATGACCGGTGACCAGTCATTCGTGCCGAAGCTCATAGCGACCTGATCGGTTCCGAACAAGCGGAACATATCGTTCGTAACATCGACCAGATTGTTGTCGGGCAGTACATCATATTTCCATTTTAAGTCCTTCACATATTGCAGGGCCGCTGCTGCTTCAGGCGAATTGAACACCGCCTGCCATTTCCCGTCTACCTGTTTTTCAAATTCTGCTCCGTATGCCCAGGCAATGTTCATGAACATCCAACCGCCTTGACCACTTTTTGTAGGCAAGAACATTCCGGCTTTACCGGTCTTTTGTTTAATAATCTGCGCAGTTTCTGCTAGCTCTTCATATGTTTTAGGAAATTTAGGAATCCCCTTGTCGTCCAGCAGTCCAGCCTCCTTGAAAAGATTCATATTGTAGAGCATACCGATGACGTATCCGTCCTTCGGAATCCCATAATACTTGTCGTCCTTGGTAACCATTTTCAGCAGATCTGGATTGATCGCCTTGTCGTAGCCATATTTTTTCATCGTATCCGTTATGTCAGCCGCGTAATTTGCCTTGATGATTTTGCTTGTTTCTGTAAAAAAGGTTTCGTATACCGTCGGAAGCTGGCCGCTGGCCGCTTTTGGCAGGAATGAGCTGACATCATAACCCCATTCATCTTTGTCCACAATAATTTCCGGATAATTGGCTTTCATCTTCGCCATGACCTGCTCATACTGGGCGATTTTGGCTTCCTCATTCGGCTTTGGCCAGTTACTGACCTTGATCGTCACCTGTTGATTGCCCGCTGTCTCCGTCTTTCCTCCGGCATTCTTCTCATTGGAGCCGCCTCCGCAGCCAGCCAGTCCGGCAGAAAAAAGCAGCGTAAGTGCCAGTGTAGCTGTCAGGTTCTTGGTGTGTCCTTTTTTCAATGTAATTCCCCCTAGTCTTATTGTTAAAGCATTCTTCGCAACATGTAAAGCGCTTTCTTTTTGAATCTGAAATCATCTTAACATGCACCTTCTGCAGCACCCTACGGGGCAAAACTGTGAAATGGTTTGTGATCGGGTGATGTTACCCTTTAATACTGCCGCCGAAGGATTGCCCGTTCATAATGTACTTTTGGAAAAAAATAAACAGGATAATCGGCGGCAGAATCGCAAACGTCAACGCAATAAACTGTATGTCCTGCGGCAATGTCGCCTTCAGATTGTAAATAGCCACAATGACCGACCAGGTCGATTTATCCTTCAGCACCATAAAGGGCCAGAAGAAGTCCTGCCAGACACTGTTCATCGTAAGGATTGTAATTGTAGCCATAACTGGTCCGCTGAGCGGGAGAATGACTCGAATAAAAATACCGATGGTGCTCGCTCCGTCAATTTTGGCTGCTTCCAGCAGCGCTTGTGGGATGGTATCGAAAAAGTTTTTGAAGATCAGAATTACCACCGGATTCACAGCAGCCATAAACCACATCGGCCAGTAAGTATTGGTCAGGTTCAAGTGCAACAGCGGAAAATCAATCAGATTCTTAAACAGCGGCACCATGCCCACTGTATTCGGCACCATCATGGTCCACACGATCAGGGCAAACAGCAGGGCACTGCCCCGCGGCTTTAGCTTGGAGAAGAAATATCCGGCCAGTCCGTTAAAAGTAAGGCAGAACAGTACAGAACCTGCGGCCAGATAAGCCGTATTCAGATAATAACTGAGGAAGTTAAACTCCTGCCAGGTCTCCCATAGCTTGCCAACATTGAACGAGCGGGGGATCAGGGTGGGCGGGATTGCATAAAACTCTTTGATGTCCTTCAGACTTGAGACCATAATCCAGACCGGAGGCAAAATACAGACAGCGGCCAGCACAATCATCAGATTGAACATGCACCAATACAGCAGGCGCACCCAAGGTGATCTGTATTCTATATTGCCGATAATGCCATATGCTTCTTTAGTTTTCATAGCTTCTACTCCCTGTTCAATTTCTTATCCAGCCGGAAATAAATAATGGTAAGCACCATCAGGACTAGAAAAGTAATAACCCCGAGCGCCATTGAATGGCCTGCTTCAAAACTCCGGAACGCATAATAATAGCTTTGCAGCATCAAGGTCATTGAGGCATTGTTCGGTCCACCCTCAGTCATTACCAGGGGTTCATTGAAGATCTGGAATACACCGCTGATCTGCAAAATCATCATCAGTCCGATCATGCTAGAGATTTGCGGAATGGTGATACTTTTGAATCTCCGCCATACATTCGCACCGTCAATCGAGGCTGCTTCGTACAGATCATGATTAATACTCTGTAGACTTGCCAGATAAAGCAGCACTGTTCCCCCGAAATTTCGCCAGGTAATCGTGAAGATAATCAGCATTATCGTCATTTGCGGATCCTGAAGCCATTGCTGCACCGGAAATCCCATGGCACTCAGCATAATATTCAGCACGCCACCCTTTCCGGGCTCAAACAAAAACATCCATAACATCGAAGCGGCAATGCCGGGAACCATACTCGGAAAAAAGACCGAAAAGCGAAAAAATGACTTCCCATGTCTCAATTCATTAATCACGACAGCGACAATAATGGGTACGGCAAAACCGATCAGTAGTGACCAGAACACATACACAAAAGAGTTGGTCAATGTCTGTTGAAACGCCGAGTTCTGTATAACATCCTTGTAATTCTGCAGTCCGGCGAAACTTACGGCATTATAACCCTCAGTATTGAAAAAAGAGAGCACAATGCCCTTCACGAGCGGCTGCCAGGAAAAAAAGAAAAAGGCAAACAGTGTGGGTACAATTAATATCCAGGATGACCAATCTTTGAATAAACGCCGTACAGGATAACCTTTCTTTTTCTCTGTCATTAAAGGATTTAGTTCACTGGTTTTTCCAATCATGCTCCTGTCCTTCCTTCCTCCCGGAATCAAGCTTTAATCCGGTCAGGCGTTGTATAGTTGTTATACCTAAATGATAGCGCTTCCTACTGAGCGCCGAAATCCGGTAACCCTGCGAAAGCGTTTGTAAAGCTACTTATTTGTTGGCAAAAAAAAGCAGTGCACGCACCGGAATGGCCGCACACCACTTATGTTCATGTTATGGTGAATCGTTTAGGCCTCACTTAACCCTGCGCTGATGCAGAGGACGGCCGCTTCCGCCCGAAACGCTTCGCTCGCCGGATTGGGCTGCTCCTCCAAAATACGAAGCACCGACTGAGGCTCTACGCCGGGCTGTGGCACACGGGAGGGAGAAACTACGCTCCACTTCTGCTCACCCTTGAGCCTGTATGACAGCTCATAAAGATATAAGCCCGCATGTTGTCCGTCAGTGAGCTGGCTTACGCCATCCTGCCACGAGCAGAGTTCAAGCGGATGCTGTTTGTCCGGCAATACACCGGACGCCAGTGTGATGCGCTCATCTCGAACTACCTGCTGCTTCTGTTCCCAAGCCTGCTGATCTAGGATTCCCAGATCCAGGCGGTATTCCATTCCCGGCTCTCCATAAAGAGTCCAAGCCACAGGGCTACCCACCGCTACGAACTTAGGTGCTTCCAGAAAAACGGGTTGATGAGTTGGGACAAAACGTTCGGTCTGCTCCCACTCTCCCGCAGCCGGACTGCGTCTGCGATAATGCACCGTGCCCGTGAATTCGAGCTCCTGTTCCTGTAGCAGAGCTATTAGACATAGAGTAGCTTGCTCGTAAAGATCCGTGCAGTTGTTATGGCCGAAGCGGTATCCGATCTCATGGCGAAGCGGTATCCCGCGACTCCGGACCAAAGCCGCGAAGGAAAAGCTGAAGCGGCTAAGGGTAAAGGCATCATGCGTGCCATGGTTAATCAGCAGCTTTGTGCCACTCGCTTTAAGACCCTCCAGAAAAAATTCGGATTCCAGTCCGGTCGTTTCCTTTAGACTTGCAGAGTCAATAGTTCCCGTCAGAGTCTGTAGCAGAGTCTCGATTCCCGTGCTGCCGTTCTGTGGATGCTGCCAATCTTTCTTCCAGATTTCCCGGTAACCGGTGTCTACTTCCGCCACATGCCAGATCAGTGGGCAAGCTCCTTCGGCAAACTCACGGGTAAGCCCGTTCAGAATCAACGGCGGTGCATAACACAGTGTGTAGCGCACCCGGTAGGGTAAGCAAAGCGGATTGCCTCCAGCCAGCAGCGCAGTTAAGCCGCCGCGCGAACCACCTACAGCCACTACCTGCTCTGCATCACCGCCATAACTTTCTTGACCTCTGGTAATTGCCGCCCCAATGCCAGCATAGATGGAGCCTTGCAAGGAACGGCTGCCGATATATCCTCCTCCGTTCCACAGAATGCCGACAACGCCTTTGCCGGTGCTGGCCAGAGTCTTGCCGATGATTTCCAGAAATGAGGGACCTACCGTACTGAAGGTATTCTCATTGGCATCATAATAACCATTGAACAACAGTGGATATCCCTTAACATTTGCCGCGCTCCAAAAGGGCGGCAGAATATAGGAAGCAAGGCTATGCTGGTCATTCTCTGTAACTAGCAGACTGCCGCTGATGAGCTGAAATACAGGCGCATTACTTAAAAGTGAAGCATTGTCTGTGGATGCATTGCGGAAAACCACCGGAAATCCGAAGGTCTTAAGGATGCGGTCGCTCAAGGAAACTGCAACTAGATCATCTACAGCATAGAGACTGTAGCGGTCACCGATATAATGCTCGAATTGCGGAGTTTTAAAATTCTTATTTCCCTCGTTGCCTCCGAACAGCTGATGATCTTCCGTATTGTATACATAAGGGCTATCTGGGTCGCTATTGTAGAGCCGTGCATGCTCGGAAACAACCTTTTCCCCGGCTTCGTCCATCCGCAATGTCCCTATGCCATCTGTTCCGCCATAACGGAAGCCTCCTTTTCCCTCAGCAACGCTATTATCCCAGTGAGACACTACAGGAAGCATATTGGTCAGCATAGGACTGACTAATACAAATACCCCCTCCTCTTTCTCGGAGATCCCTTCTGCTGCTTCAACTTCAACAGTGTCTTCATGGAGGGTTGACCAATTCGCTTTCTGATAAGCTACTTCGCCGCCTCGCAAGCAAGCAAGCAGCAGTGGAGCGTTGTGCAGCCTTAAGTAATCAGCCACTGCTCTGCTAACAGGTATAGCGACAGGTGTAGATCCCTTGGCTTGAATAAACCGACTTAGCGGAACATGTACCTCCGGTACAAAACACAATGTTTTACTCACGATTTTTTTCTCCTCCAACCTGTATCATTCTGCTCTGTGCTGTTAGGAACGACATGAATCTAATTTCTGGCAAGCCATCTGTGATCCTATAATTTTCCCCAGACAGGAATCCTCCTGAGAGTTTAGGAGTGCAAGTAACCGTTACTGTTTTGGTCTCACCCGGAAAGAGGGTATGGAACTGCTCATCCGCTTCCATCCAGTAGCGGTCTCCCCTTTCCTCTGCATGGATATGCAGTAAAACTTCACTACCGGTATTTTGGACTGTAAAAAGGGCCTGCTGGCTCTTCTCCTGAGCACCCGTCGGCTGCCATAAACTCTCCTGACGCACCTCAAGATTGCCTCCTATAAGTGCAAGCGCGGGAGCATATGGATGCTTTTTATTGGTAGAGAATACATATAAATTCTGCTGTGGTGCTTCATCGCCGTCCTGGTAGGACAATCTGACGAAATATAAAGCATCCTCATGCTCTGGCACGTTGAAATTCAGCACCCCAGCGCCGACAGCCTGATCTTTGTTTCCCTCTGCCTCAAATGATTGCTGATAGATGCACCGTCCGACTGCATCGAAGACTTCCGCGTCGACTTCTACCCTGTGTCCATTTCCTCCATGCACGTATACATCTCCCTGAAATCCGGTGCTTGGTGTAAGCAGTAGACTGCGGTAGTCCAGCGAAACATGTAGCGGACGGAAGGCAGATTTCACCCAATGGTAGGCCATCTTCGTTTCACCGTAATAATCGACAAGGTTAGTGCAGGACACATTCGGCCACGGCTCGTTGAATTGCCATACAATGCTGCCGCTGTTTCGGAACTTACGGCGGCGGTTAGCCTCCAGCACGAACCGGATTCCTTCCGCCTGTATCCACTGGCTGCAGGCAGAGAACTGCTCCAAATCTGTCATGCTACCGAACATTTCTTCTTCACGGCTCAGCGTATCCCACCATTCCCCGTGATGTCTCCATATCGCGTTGTTCTCCATAGAAACCGGTCGCCGGTTGGTCTCACTCAGAAATTTCTCCAGACTTTTGAGAGAACTCAGACCGTCCACCCCAAATTCGCTGTGCAGCAGATTATCGTTGCTGCCATATAACTCGTAGTGATAAGGGTTTCCCATATACTTCCAGTAACCGTGCACATCATGCCCCTGACCTTTGGCATCCGTAATATATTCTACCGGGCCGGAAGCTGAGGTCGGTAGGAAGAGTCGCTGCGGATCATACTGTTCTACCAGTTCTTTCAACATCGCCAGATTGGAATCGCTGCTGTCGGAAGGCTTATTTGGCTCACTCATTAATTCATTGCCGCCGCTCCATACCGTTAGCGATACATGATTGCGTTTGTCACAGAGCGCTGTGCAGGCAGTCTTGTGAAGCAGCTCCAAAAACTCCGGCTGCTTCGAAGGGATATTGTCAATACCTGAACTCGACTGAATGAACTCCTGCCAGACCATAATGCCGTTCACATCACATAAGTCGTAAAAAGCCTTTTTCTCAATGATTCCACCGCCCCATACCCGAACGAGATTAATATGAGCTGCTTTCATCAGACGAATCATCAGTTGATATTGTTCAACCGTTACATTCCCGTAGAGATGGTCCAGAGGGGTCATATTTACCCCTTTCATATAGATCTTGCTTCCGTTAATCACCACTGTATATGGTAGGGCGTTGTCTGGACTGTCTACATTGTGGATATAATCGAGCTTGCGAATGCCCGTTTGAAAGCTCTGGGTATCCAACTCCGTTCCAGCTTCATCCAGTAGCTTTAGTTCAAGATTGTACAGTGGCTGCTTTCCATAACCGTTTGGGTACCATAGCTCAGGTTCGGGTATGTCCAGCTCCGCGTTCAGAAGCTCTCCAGCTCGAACTAGTCGCGATTGAACCAGCAGCGGATTCCCCTCCGGATCAGCACAGGTGATGCACGCTGTCAGTGTCCCATCATCTTCAGAGCCAGCCATTCGCTTGATTCCTGCTTGAATGGTAATTCGACCAGACGAGATCTGATTTCTATCGTTCTCGCCAAACTCCGCATCTGTAGTGATCGACACATCATCCCAAGAGCACTGTTGATGTACCCTCAATACCACATCATCCCAAATTCCGACATTGACCAACCGGGTAGAGAAATCCCATTTATAATTAAAACGGCTCTTCTGCGTGAAGGTAGCCGAGGTTTTGCCGATTTGCCCCATTTCATCTGGCGCCTGCTTCAACAGCACTGAAATTTCAAGGCTTTCCCGCCCGGAGAGCAGGTCTGTAACATCAAATACAGCCGGCTCGAACATACCTTTATGTTCACCCAGCAGTAAATGATCAGCGTATACCGAGGCTTCATAGTCCAGTCCCTGAAAGACCAGTTCAACTCTGGCTGCTCTCAGCTCAGGCTGCTTCAAGGTCGTACGGTAAACCCACCAGCGGTTCTCCACCCATTCACAACTCAGGCTATTTAACTCTTGATTAGGGTTGGTAATCCAGCCCTGTCTGAAGAGATCATAGTGAACTCCACCCGGCACAGTGGCAGGCATCCAGTCCGTAACCCCCATCAATTCCTGTCCCAGCTCCATACTGGTGCCCTTTAGCGGAACCCAGGGCCAATACCCTTTGACTTCCCACTTCAAATCGTTCAATCGAATTTCATTCATGTCTTCCCGTTCCCCCAAACCCTGCTAAATTTGGCGCTGTTCCTGACGATGAGCGGCTCTGGCGCCATTCGTTAATGCGCTTACAACTTTAGGTGTGCAGCTTCATTACCAATGATAGCACCGGGTTAATGTTTTCAAAGGTCTCCAACCCTGTGAAATCGTTTGTAAAACTGCTCAGTTGCTGATAAACACAAACAACCCCTCTAGGCTGGAGTGAGGCTTATCAGCAATCATCTATAGAGGTGGCTTTTTAAGGCTTGTTTTGTTTCGGAGCCTCTGACTCCCGTGCTTTACCAATACGTGTAATACGTCGAACGCGAAAAAAGGAGTTCCCTTGAGCCGCGAAAGGCTGCTTGGTGAACTCCTTTACAGAAGTTCTAAGAACTATTGCAACAATGTAGCACCACCTATCGGACATAGATGACGCTAAAAGCAGTATTATTGTACTTTTGGTGGGCTAACGGTCCCCATAGCCACTATCTGTATGAAATACAACACATATGGACCTCTTTTTAAGCAATAGCGTCACTGGAGTCCGAAATGTTGTTCAAAAGGCTGAAAATTAGTAAATAGTGTCATCTGGGTCCGAAACCCTCAGAGACTCAGATAACGATGACACTGTTGAAGCTGGCGGCTACCAATAAACTAAAAGCAGCAAAAAACTAAGAGCAGCGAATCTCTCTTTATTAAGAGAATCGCTGCTCTAGATCTTTTTACGATGAAACCGTCTGTCTTACTCAATGAAGAAAGTAGTTTTTAGTATAGCGCCCTTGGACTGTTCATCCATATGAAATGCGATAAGGAGCCTTAGTAATCGCCTGCCTCTACCTATTGGATCAGCTCAAGAAGCTCCGCAACATTCGCCTTGTACTGTGGTTTGAAATCATCTGATTTCATATAACCCGCAAGGCTGGATAAGAACTGTCTGCCTTCCGGCGTATCGCTAACCTTATCAGCATCCAATGCGCATATCAGCAGGTTGCCTGCTCCTACACTGCATTCCACTAGGAAACTCAGCTTATGATTGCGTTCAAAATTATCGATAGTCTGCACTACGGGATTCCAGTTGCGGTCTGCCGCATCCATGATGAGCGATTTCGAATTCTCAACAATACTCCACCAAGGATAGGTAGAATATTCCTCGCTCGGGAACTCACGAAGCACCGGGTGCTTGTTATCAATCAACATCCCCATAGTACCAATGGGTACTGGCCGGTTCATGCTCTCTGAGATCGAGCGGAACATTGGATAACACCAGAAATCTGTGCAGTAATAACCTTCAACAGCATTTTGGAGAGATTCCGGGTTCGGCATAAGCAGCACATTCTCACCTTGCTCCAGCAATGCAAGCGCATCATCAGATAGCTTGTCGAAGACATGGACACCCTCCAGCATGTTGCCACTCTTCACTGGATAAATCCACAGGTCATAGCTCTTGCGGATATCTGTTCCCTGTATGGAGAGGGATAATACGATAGTACTCATCCGTTCAACTACAGGTAGTTTTATTGCCAGATCGCAGATATCGATATAATTCGTTCCTGCAGGTACGTCCACCTCGGTTGAACCTGAGGCGAGTATACCGTAATCCTCGGTAAGCTCCCAATGCAGTTCAAATGTACTCGGCATACCACTGCGGAAACAGCTCAGTTCGACATGGGCATCGAACGTTTCACCAGAGACATAGTTATACTTGGGAAATCTCGCCAACAGAACGGCATCATTACAAAAAGTTCTCCAGTCCTCAGCACTTATCATTCCTTTGGAATCCATAAAGGCGTCGAGGACACCCACCAGCGCCGTTCCCTGGCCACTGAAATCCTGCAAATCAAGCAGTTGGAAACCCGCAAGCCGACGGGAGCGGAATGCCGCCTCGAGTTCCTCTTTGTAGCAAGCTACTGCCAGTTGCCCCGAGCATTCGAAATATTTGGCGGCCAAATGACCCAGCCCTTTACTTTCCAGTCGTTCACGGAAAATTTTGAAATTCTCAGCTTTGAGCGGACCGTTGTATTTATCGATTTCCTCATAATTAGGATAGGTAGCATACTGTCCGATCTCATGCGAGATTACCGGAATGTGCGGTATCCATTCTGCGGAAGCGTCTCCAGCCTTCACCGTCTTGGCTTCCGTACCATACTGGATCTGGATCTCTCCGCCAGCGGCAGCTTCCATCCCCTCTCCGTTGAAGAGATCCTGAGGGACGATCTGATCGTCATAGTCTTTCATCGTGCCTGGCAGATCAATCTGGACATGACCTAATGGAGCATCACACATCGCATAGGAGCCTCTGAACAGCCGATCTCTGGAGAAGCGCACGCCGCTGAAGAAATCGTCATGTTCCAGAATTTCTGGCACCCATTGGTGGTTATTGGACCCCTGTGTATAGAGAATCCGATTATCAAATGCTTTATAGTCCTTTAGGAAGGAATCAATCTTAGCTTTGCTGCCCCATAGCTCGTTGCCAAGCGACATCATCACGAAGGAGGGGTGATTGCCAAAAGCCTGGAGAATGGCATAGCCTTCGCTGATCAGATAGTCCTGCTCCGCCTGATTATGGCCCTCGTCGGTTTCTTCCGTGATTGTTCCCCAAAATGGAAGCTCTGGTTGCATGTAGATACCGAGCATATCCGCTGCGGTGAAAGCAGCTTCCGGCGGACAGCAGGTATGAAAGCGATAATGATTGATGCCGTAAGACTTGGAGATGCCAAGGATTCTTACCCATTCCTCGACGTCAGTCGGGGCATAACCGGTAAGCGGGAAGATTAGGCCGTCATGTTTGCCGCGGAGGAAGGTTTTTTGTCCGTTGATTGTAAACTTATCGCCCTCTGCCCGGAATTCCTTCAATCCAAAAACGAGCTCCTGTCGGTCCATTATATATCCATCGCTGTCTTTCAAAACAAGGTTTATGTTATAAAGATTGGGAGCGCCTTCACTCCAGAGCAGCGCGTCTTGACCAAGCTCATAGTTGAAGGAAAAACTACCCGGTGAGACTGGGTACTCCCGCTGGTCCACAGCATGTGTATTGTCGCTGTTGAAGCTCTGCGCAGACACTGTAAGTATAGATTCGTTCCTGCTGTCCAAGGTTGCCGTGATTCGGACTGAGCGGGCTGAGAGATCCGGATCGAGCCGGATGCCGCTGAGCCGTGACTCACCATAGAACTGAAGCTCCATACGTCCGGTAATCCCATTCCAGTTGGTCTGGGTATCCTGCGACGTTAAATGTCCACCTTTGGTTGGGTAACCAGTATTGTCCACGCGGATGGTGAGCGTATGATTCCTAGGTTGAAGCTGCGGCAACTCGTATATATGTGGGGTGTTCAGACTGTTACGGCTGCCTATTTCCTGATTGTCCAGCCATAGAGTCGTCAGCCTCGTGCGTTCCAAATATAGGAAGCAGACTTTGCCGGCTAGTTCTTCCGGAATGACGACCTCTTTTGAATACCAGACTTGCCCTTCAAACAAATACTCATCCGTTAATGCGCTTACTAAAACATCCTCGTTCTTCGAACCTTTGCGTGCGTAGGACGTTGTTCCCGGCAGTGTGATAACATCTGTAAAAGGCAATGCCAGTCCTTGATTTCCCTCATCCAATTGCAACTTCCATTCGCCTTCCAGGCTGATCTTTGTCTGCAAAATATCACTCCTAATAATGATAATCTCTGAACTCCTGAGGTGTAGTGCCGGTTGTTTTCTTAAAAAGGAAGGCAAAATAAGCCGCGGTTTGAAAGCCCACCTGTTCGGCAACCTCGTAGACCTTAATATTGGGGTCACGAAGCAGTTCCTTGGCTTTGTTCATACGCGCTTCCTGCACGAAGTCGGAAATCGTCCGGCCCATTTCTTTCTTGAAGAGAACACTTAAATAGCTGTGATTCAAGTGGAACTGCTCAGCAAGCTGCTTAACAGTCATGTTCTCATGCAGATGCTCCTCCAGTTGGCGGGCGACCCGCTGGATAAGGTTATGCTGCTGAGCGACCTGCTCTCTTTGATTAAGCTTAGCATATTGCGCCAAATATTCCAGTACGACCTTCCTGACTTCATCTACGCCTGTACAGTCGATCAGCCGCTGCCACATGAGGATGTTCATCTCTGAATCCTTCTCATGTATACGCTTCAGTTTTCTGGCTAGTTCACTAAGCAAACCCATTCCGAAAGCCTGCACATAGGAAAAGGATACAGGCTCTCGCGCAAGTAACACTTCGAAAGCATGATTGAAATAAGCGGAAGCTTTATCGCTCTCTCCTCTGTCCAGTAGCTTAACGATTTCCGGAATGTATTCTTCACGCAACCGGAAATCATGATATTCATTCATCAAGTTCCGGTCGAAATAAAGGATTTGTCCGTAGCCGGCCAGCCTGGCACCGGTCATCATATGCCTTACTTCCTTATACAGCAACGGTATTTCCGTCCAGAACAAACACTCTCTGCTGATTCCGACCGAGACGGAGGCTTTATACTGCTCTCTTAGGATATCTTGGATAAACGCAAGCTGCTTCTCAAGTCTTGCCCGCACCAATGGCGTTGCGTTCAGCACAATGACGGCCAGTTCATCCGCTCCTGTCTTCCCTATATAGGTACCGGAGAAACCAGATAGACCAGTCTTAACGCAGTTCAATAGCCCTTCGCTAAGCAGGATCCGATCCTTGGCATCATACGGATTATCTAGGAACCTGCGGTCATATCCAAACAGGAATAAAGTTGCCTGCCATTCCCCATTAGGCAGATCCAGCAGGCGCCGCCAGGATTCGAGCAGCTCATCACTGTGGATCCAGCCTTCGACCATATCTTTGACGAAACGTTCCTGCAGCACCTCATAGCTCTCTGTAACTTTCTCCCTAAGTACAGTGGTTTCCTGTTCAATCTGTTTTTTCTTCTCAACTACTTCTCTGAACACAGCCAGTTTCATTTCGAGTTCTTCCGTCTTGATGGGCTTCAGAACGTAAGCTTTAGCTCCCAGATGTATAGCCTCCTGCACAAATTCAAACTCGTCATATCCACTGATCATCACAGTCTGTAAAGACTGGAGTGTCGGATAATCCGCTCTGCATCTGGCGAGCAGTTCGATCCCTGTCATACCGGGCATCGAGACGTCAGCGATCATCACATCCACAGGAGTTTCTCCTAGAATCGTTAGTGCTTCTTCACCAGATAATGCAGTTAACGGTTCCTCATACCCCAGAGCTTTCCAGCCAATATGACGAAGAAGCCCTTGAATCTGCATAGGCTCGTCGTCGACAATTAATGCCCGCATTAAGCTCCATCCCCCTTTTTTATCTCAGGACTTTCCTTGCAAACAGGGATATCAATGGTTACACAAGTCCATTCGTCTTCTACACTTTCAATCTCAAAGCGGCCCTCTGTGCCAAAATACAATGCAAGACGTTCACGGATATTGTTCATCCCGAATCCGTTTTGCGTACCCGTGTAGCTGCCGGCACGGATCTGTTCCAGCTTCTCACTGCCAATCCCTTTTCCATTATCAAAAATCTGAAACTGCACCGTATTCTCCACTCGTTTGATCGTAATTTGTATAAAAGCATGAGTTCTAGTTGTGATGCCCCCGTGCAGATAACAGTTCTCGACCGTTGGCTGTAGGATCAGCTTAATGCTGTACAGGTCAAGAACGTCCGGCTCTACCAGCCACTCTACGGATACCTGACCGGGATAACGCAGCTGCTGAATTTCGATATACGCCTTAAGATGCTCAATTTCGTCACGGATCAGCGTCACATTAACCCGGTTATTGAGTGCCAGCCGATAGAATGTCGTCAGCGCATCTATGGTTCGGATTTGCAATTCGTCCTGCTGATCTAATGCCCGCCAACGGATCAGACTTAGCGAATTATAGATGAAATGAGGGTTAATCTGTGCCTGCAACGCCCTGAATGATTGCTCTCGCTCTTTGAGCATGGCCTCTGTATGTTCTTCGACCAGTTTTCTCAAACGGCCAGACATGGAATTGAACAATACCTCAAGCTCCCCCAGCTCATCGTTGTCACGGTTTCTCACTGTAACTTCGAAATAGCCCTGTGAGATATCTGTCATCCTGGTGCCCAGCTTGCGGATCCGCCAAATCACATTTTTAAGTACAATCATGATTAGAAAGATGGACAGCAGCAGGAAAAAAGCAATACCTGCTCCGATATAGTACATAATCCGCGTAGACTGCTCCTCCAGTCGGTCAAGATGCACAAGTGCGGCAACCGTCCAGCCAGACTTAATCTCCTGAGTGATCAGCATCATCCCGCTTTTTGTCGCTGAGGTTTCCAACGAATTGTTCCAGTACTGACCTAAGGAGGATGAGGATAACCGGCTGCCAATTTCAGAGGGCTCCGAGGATGCAATAATGCGTTCGTTGTCGTCAACGATATACAATTCTCCGGCCCCTTCAAAAGGATGTTCGAACGATTCCATGAAGACACCGTTATAGTTCAGTAACAGGTACACAATCCCGTAAACATCTCCATATGCGTTCAGAATTTTATGGGATACCACTAGCTTAGTCCTGTCGTCAGCTGCATTAGTCCATACCAGATTGTCTGTTGTGCGAAGCATTTTCGTATACCAATCCCGCTCTCGAATTCCCGAAAGGCTACGTTCTTCCGGCTTCCACAAAAGCCCTCCATCTTGCACTAGTGTATCGTTGGTATGATAGATTCGGAAATTCTCAATCCCTGGCAAGTATTTACTGGTGAGCAGGAAGGAACGGTCCACATAATTGACCGTACCCAATTGTTCATCGATATCCGCATAGTCCCTGGCTAATCTAGAGATCAGCTCACCATCCGTAGCCGTTCGGGTAGCCAGCAGATCATAGCTTTGCTTCCTGAATTCAATACTCTGCGCACTTTGCCGAACGGCTTCCCTGATCGTAAGCATATAATTGGCCCGCACCGTATGAAGCATCATGTACCCTGCACCTGCAGCCAGCAGTACGGTGGGGAGAAATACAATTAGTCCGTAGAATAATACAATTTTACTCCTCAGGTTCATGGAACGGGTCATACGGATGATCCATTTCTCTATTTGTTGTTTAATCATAGATTCCCCCCATGAAGTGCAAAGGGAGCCCCCTCCAAGTGAGAGGTGCTCCATTAATTTTTTATCGTTTACGATCCGCGACTGAAAGAGCATCACGGTTGTCTATTGCAAGGCTGTTACTTCCTCCTTGTACGTATCCAGCCACTCCTGCTTGACTTCACTCCAGTGCCCACGCTTCTCTAGTGCTGCTTGGAAATCGCTCCAATTCTTTTCGAATTGCCCCTCGTCTTTGGCCATTAAAAGCTTGGCTCGATATTCCTTGCGGATATTTTCGATCTCCGGTGAATATTTCTCCCATGCGCCGCCCTGTTTCATCTGGAATAGATCATAAGGCTCTGCCACGCGGATCGTTCCCATTTTGCCGATAGCTTCAGTGAACTTAATGGTCTTAGCAGCTCCGGCTTTTCCTGCATCCTCTGTGTTCCACCATGGGTACCATTCATTGCTGTAAGAGGCAGTCATGTAAAGCTCAGGGGTGACTTTAGCTTTTTGTGCGGTGTCTCCGGAATTGCGGCTCGTCTTGTAGGTTTCGTCTGTGAATTTCCATTTGCCCAACGGTTGATCAATCCAATCCCAGTATAATCCCGCCGGTCCTTCATTAATGACCTGCTGCTGCTCGGGTTTTGGCTGCAAGGTATAATCGAAGAATTTCAGAATAGCTTCCAGATTTTTAGTTTTTTCACTAACATAGACATCATAGCCTGGATTCGGATTGGTAACCTGGTTAATTCCGACTTTCTCTACACCATCCACTTTAGGAAAAGGGATCGCTTCGTAAAACCACCCTGGCTCTGTTGGGCCGTCCAATGTCTCCCAGGCTGAGGCAGGAATGTTCCAGAAGCTGCCGACATTGAAGGCAATACGACCCGATTTGTTCTTTTCTGTATACTGTTCTCTTTTGCTGGTGACGACCTCTGGATCGATCAACTTCTCCTGGTACATCTTGTTCATCCATTGATAAGCTGCTTTATAATTGGGATCGTCGTAAGCGAATACAAAATCATCGCCGCGTTTGTCAACGCCATTACCTGCTGTAGTCACCCCGAATGCTGTCAAAATCGCGTTTTCATCGCTCCAGCCCAGATTATCACTAGTGTCCATCAGGAATGATAGCGGAATAAGCGATTTGCCGGAAGCATCCTTCTCTTCTGCAGCTTTCCGAAGGAAGGTCTCAACTCCTTCTAACGTTGCTAAGTCCTCTTTGGTCATACCTGTTTTCTCCAGCACATCACTTCTGACAATCCAGGCTTGAGATGCCCAGCCTGGCCACGGATCTTCCGGGTTTTGGTCAAACCAGGTAGGAATGGACCAGATATGGCCCTCATTATCCTTCATAAGTTCCAGATACTGCTTTGGAATAGACGCAAGTCCTGGATATTTGTCAGGCATGTCGAAATACTGCTCTAGCGGCATTAGCTGTTTCGACCGGTTCATCGCGCTTTTGACCGTTTCGTTTCTGCTGAAGATAGCTGCATCTTCAAAGCCACCAGTGTTTATCTTCAAATTAAGTGCAGTCATCGCGTCGCCTTGAGTGGTTTCCAGCTTCACATTTACTCCAGGCTCCTGTTCACGCCAATATTTCTGGACCAAACTATCATTATTGATGGTTGCCGTCCATCCAAGCCAGAGATTAAAAGATGTCGAGCCACTGGCGGGCTGGTTACTTGACGTTTCATTGTCGCTTCCAGGCTTGTTCGCAGTATTCTCACCTGATCCGGAGCATCCGGCAATAGACATCAGTAAGGTTGCTGCAGCCAAAGCGGCTAGACCCGTTTTTTTGAATATCATTGATTTTTCCCCCTGTTCTATTATTGAAAATCAGCCTTTTACTGACCCTACAAGAACTCCTTTCACAAAATATTTCTGCAGGAACGGATACACGCACAGGATGGGGATTGCACTCACCATAACGACTGCCATCTTAATCGACATCAGCGTAATGTTCTGCATTTGTGAGCTTCTCGCCAAAGCTTCCTGGTTGGTATTCGAGCCAAGGACAGCGGATAAATCCTGAGCAGCGAGCAATTGCTGCAGGAAGGTCTGCACCGGAATCAGGTTCTGCTTCGTGACGAAGAAAGCACCGGCGAACCAGTCATTCCAGTGTCCCACTGCGGTAAACAATCCAAGTGCGGCAAGCATAGGTTGAGAGAGTGGAATAATAATCTGAATCAGAGTACGAACAGGACCGGCTCCATCTAGTTCAGCGGATTCTACCAGAGCTTCAGGGATTCCCTGTATAAACTTCAGCATGACAAACATGTTCCAGACCGAGAACAGCCCGGGAAAAATATACACCCAGAACGTGTTGATAAGCCCGAGATTATTAAGCTGAATATAGAAAGGAACCAGTCCTCCACTGAATAGCATGGTTAAAAGAATATAGCCTAGAATCGTGCTTCTTAATGGAAGGCCGCGGTAGGACAAGCCAAAGGCCACCAGAAGTGTGACGATAAGTCCTGCGAATGTGCCAATGACTGTCCTAGCGATTGTAATTAGATAAGACTGGCGGATAATCTCATTTCCTAATACAATCTCATAATTAATTAATGTGAAATTCTTGGGCCATAGATACACGCCACCTTTGGCCGCACTTGCACCGTCATTCAGTGAGATGGCCAGCATGTACAGGAATGGATATAGTACAGACAAGCACAGACCGGCCAGTACTATGACGATGACGTATTGAGCTATTTTTTCACCTCTGCTGAGCTTCATATACCATCACCATAATCCTTCACCATTTATTTTTCTGGATAACTGATTAGTCGAAACAACCAATATCAAACTAATCACTGAGGATAACAATCCCACTGCGGTCGCCATCCCAAAATATCCCTGCTGCAATCCGTTGCGGATGATATACGTATCCAGTACATCCGCGACCCCTTGATTAGCAGAATTCATCAGCGGATAAATCTGATCCATCCCTACTGAAATCAGGCTTGGGATACTCAGAATTAGCACAATCGATATTGTCGGTAGAATACCCGGGAAGGTGATATGCCGAATCTGGGCTAGCTTTCCTGCACCCTCTACTTTGGCGGATTCATACAATTGCGGATCAATCGTTGTGATCGCAGCCAAATAGAGAATCGTGTTCCAGCCGGTCTCTTTCCACAAGCCGCTTAATATAACCATGGGCCGGAACCACTCCGTGGAACCTAGAAAAAATACAGGATCACCGCCTGCTTTCTCGATGAACTGATTGACCAGCCCACCATCCAATGTCAGAAAAGACTGCAGGATGTAAGCGACTACAATCCATGAGAAAAAATGTGGCAAATAGCTGACCGATTGCACGAATCGCTTAAATACAGGCCGGGTTACCTCGTTAATCACCAGTGCCAGTAGAATCGGTGCCGGGAATCCGAAGATGAACTTAAGCACAGATATATATAACGTATTTTTGACGACAGTTAAAAACTGGGGATCTTGCAGGAAAGAAAAGTTGTCTAATCCCACCCATGTGCTGTTCCAGATCGAGGTGCCAATCTGAAAGTCGCGGAAGGCGACCTGAATCCCTGCCATCGGAATATAGCTGAACAGAAATAGCAACAGCACTCCCGGAAGAATCATTAAATATTGCCATCGGTACTTGTAGAACTTAGCGTACAATTTACATCCCTCCTTGATATTTCTATCATAAGGTGCAGCGGGAACCCTGCCTATATAACAGTGATTGGTTATCTATTGCTCTGATTGGTTCTTTAAAGCGCTTACGTTGTTAGACAAGCTCCGCGCGCACGCAAATAAACGCAGCCTTAAACGGCTGCGTTACATTTTTATGACGAAAGCTAATTATTCGATTCAAATTATTATTGTTAATGTACGGCTTTTTGCCCTACCGGTTGTGAAGCCTTGGAATAGCGGTTCTCTGGCAATGGAATACCGAGATTTCCACGCAGGGTGCTACTTTCGTATTCAGTGCGGAACAGGCCCCGCTCTTGCAGAATCGGCACTACCCGATCGACGAATTCCTCCAGTCCATTAGGAACAGCAGCTGCGATCATAAATCCGTCTGCTCCTCCACCCTCAAACCAGGTTTGAATCTGATCAGCCACTTGCTCAGGTGTGCCAATAAAGCTGCTGCGCGGGGTAGCGGATTGTAAGGCGACCTGTCTTAGTGTTAATCCTCTCTCCTTCGCGTCCTTTTTGATTTTATCCGTGCCGCTCTGAAAACTATTGCGCCCCAACTCACCAAGCTCAGGGAACGGTTCATCCAGCGGATATTGCGAGAAATCATGATGCTCGAAGAATCTGCCCAAATAGTTCAGTGCATTCTCAATCGTCACGAGACCAGCAACCTCCTGATATTTGCGCTCTGCTTCCTCTGATGTGTCGCCAATGATTGGTGCAATACCAGGAAAGATCAGCACCTCATTCGGATCCCGGCCAAATGAAGCTACCCTTGTCTTAACATCGCTATAGAATGCCTGGGCATCTTCTAGCGTTTCGTGGCCAGTGAAGATAGCATCCGCTTCCTTTGAGGCGTAATTTTTACCAACTTCTGAGGAACCTGCCTGAAACACTACTGGCTGCCCCTGCTTCGAACGAGCAATATTGAGCGGTCCTTTCACGGAGAAGAACTCTCCTTGATGGTCCAGGGTATGCATTTTTTGCGGATCGAAGAATACACCTGTTTCTTTGTCTCGAACAAACGCATCATCCTCCCAGGAATCCCATAATCCGCGGGTCACCTGCAAATATTCGGTAGCAATACGGTAACGCTTGCCATGGTCAGGATGCTCTGTTTTGCTATAATTCGAGGCAGAGCCTTCCAGCGGTGAAGTCACCACATTCCAGCCGGCCCGGCCACCGCTGATTACATCCAGTGAGCCGAATTGACGCGCGACGGTAAACGGTTCACTGTAGGAGGTGGACAGGGTACCAACCAGACCGATGTTGGTGCTGACGGCGGCGAGTGCGCTAAGAATGGTCAGCGGTTCAAACCGGTTAAGGAAATGCGGAATGGACTTTTCATTAATGTACAAACCGTCTGCGATGAAGATCAGATCCAGCTTGCCTTCTTCTGCCTTCTGTACCCACGCTTTGTATAATTCAAAGTTTACACTTGCATCCGGCTTAGCATCAGGATGGCGCCACATCGACGTGCTGCCTCCTACTCCATGCAGCAGTGCGCCTAGCTTCAGTTGTTTTGGTTTGGTCATGTTCATTCCTCCTAAAAGTTTTGTGAGCATACGATTCCCAGGTTTTACTTCATGCAAAACTAACTATGAAAGTATTCATTGCACGAACGATGCATTGGCTGCGCCCTGCTTGATTCGCTCAATCTGGCCAAGATGTCTCTCTACATGTGCGGTGAAGCTATGGACGATATCGGAAATTTTAACGTTTTCCCCCTTGAAGTTAACCCCGCTTTTCTCCCAATCCTCTGCGCTGAGTCGTTCAAACAATAGACTGTTATAATAAAGCAGGCTGCGGAACAACTCCAGACTATCGGAAGCACTACCACTATTGGCGTACTGGCCGCTGACCCAAGCGTCCTGATTGAAGACTGGCAGCTGCGCAGTTGTAGCAGCGAGAATATCACGGATACGGAACGAAACCACAATGCTGTGATCAGCTAGATGGGCTAAAACCTCAGTAATACTCCAACTCGTTGGTGCTGCCTTCCATTTCAGCTGTTCCTCTGATAACCCTGCGGTTGCATGCACCAGTTGGTTGTGCGTACTTAAAAAATTGCTAATTTGAACTTTGCTCATTAAATCCCCTCCAAAATAAGGCCTGCTTGCGAATGATCAGGTGTAAAACGTGATAACGCAAAAGGTTGAATGTTGTGGTTGGTAGCTCCACTTGTCGCCAAATCAGCAAGTATTTCACCTACAACACTAGAAAATTTAAAACCATGCCCTGAGAACCCTCCGGCTACCAGCACATTGGAGTGGAGCGGATGGCGGTCAATAATGAAATCTTCATCAGGTGTATGCTCATATTTGCATACAGAGCCTTTAAGTAATCGGCCAGCTGCACCCGGCATGTAAGTCTCCAGTACTCTTCGGAGGTCTTGCTCATCGCTGGCTTCACTGCCAAAGGGAGCAAGTAGTGTGCCTGGTTTCCATTCCAGCCCCGTATCGTGCCGGCCGATCTTCAGACCGGCTCCAGCAATGCTGGGAAAGCCATAATAGCCACCTTCCTCAGCTCCTAGCGTGAAGCCAGGGAAGTTACCGGCTGCAAAAGCAGGTGAGCTCTCAAACCAGCCCACAACTTTGCGGATCGCCTTGATTGGCAAATGCACAAAAGGCGCTAACGCACCAAACCAGGCTCCGGCACTAAGGATAGCTGACGCTCCGTGATAATCGCCGTTTGTTGTATGAACTGTTACACTGCTTTCGCGGGCGGTGATGTTTACTACCGAAGTGTTCGTCAACAGTTCCGCACCCTGTCCAAGGGCAAGCTGGCGGTAGGCGGTGATACAGCGCTCGCTGTACAAATACCCGGCATCCGGTTCATACATTGCTGCGAATGTTTCCGGAATGTTCAATCCCGGCCAGCGCCGCCGGATCTCTCCGGCATCCAGTTGCTGGACCGGCACCTTCCGTATCTTTGCTTCCGCGAGACGACCGCTAAAGGAATACACTGCACTATCTGCGAGATTCAATACACCCGAGCGGACAAGCAGTTCTATTCCGCTCAACTGCTCAGCTTCTTTCCATAAACGATCTGCCCGCAGAGCCAAATCAATGTAGGCGGGATCACCACTGTAAGCATGCCGGATCAGCCGCGTTTCCCCGTGATGGCTTCCCTGTGTATGTGGAGGATCAAAGGCATCAATTAGCAGCGTCTTCACTCCGCGCCTCGCAAGATAGTAACCGGCACTCATGCCCATCGAGCCTGCGCCGACGATAATTACATCGTAAGTGTTATGTTCAGCTATAATTCTGCACCTCCATCGGGACTGTACTGCACTAGGGATCGTACAGCTACATCCGCAAGGAAACGTGCTGCCACAGGGAGTGCGCGTTCATCCAGATTGAAGGCCGGATGATGCCATTCCTGGCTTCCTTCAGTACCTACAAAAACGAACAGTCCGGGTACCACGCGCTGATAGAAGGCGAAATCCTCTCCAGCCAGAGAAAGCTCTGGCTGAATCGCTCGGTAGCCAAGAGCATCGACCGATTCACCTCCAAGCGCTGCTAGGGAGGGATCGTTGATAACCGGAGGTGGCCCTTCTATCCAGCGAACGGTAGCTTCTGCTCCAAGAGCCGCTGCTACACCGACCGCCACTTCCTGAAACCGGTCCAGCACTTTGCTGCGCACCGTTTCATCAAAGGTGCGGATCGTCCCTTCAAGCACCGCTTTTTCGGGGATAATGTTCCATGAATTGCCGCTGTGAATCTGCGTCACACTGACCACCGCACTCTGCAGCGGGCTGACATTGCGACTTACAATGGACTGGAATGCCGTCACAATATGCGAAGCCGCTACAATCGGGTCTATGCCAGCTTCCGGAACGGCAGCATGAGAACTGCCACCCTGCACTTCTATCACAAACCCGTCAGCTGCTGCCATTAAAGGACCACCCTTAATACCGATGGTTCCGACTGGCAGGTCTGGCTTGTTATGCAGCCCGATCACTGCCCGGACGTCTTCTAGTGCCCCGCTAGCAATGATTCGTTGTGCACCCTGCGCCTTCTCCTCGGCTGGTTGGAATAACAGGCGCACCGTTCCCTGTAATTGCTGCTCTCGCTGTTTCAATTGATAGGCGGCACCAATCAAGGCAGCCGTATGGAAATCATGCCCGCAGGCATGCATTTTGCCGGGATATAATGAAGCAAAGGATACTCCGCTTTCCTCCTGGATTGGCAAGGCATCAATATCTGCGCGCAGTGCGATGACCGAACCGGGCTTTTTGCCGCCAATCTCTGCGATCACGCCGGTAGACAGACCGTATTCTACGATCCTGACTCCTGCCCGCTCCAGCAGGGAAATAATATATTCTGTTGTGCCATATTCTTCATTGGACAGTTCCGGGTGCCGGTGCAGATGACGGCGTATCCCGATTAATTCTTCTTCAAGCACTTCCGCACTCAACTCTTTAGCTTTACTTGTCATTTACAGTCACCCTCCTTTACACGATTTCCTGTGTGATACCGAGCCCGCCCGCTTTATGCCTCTGCAGCCACTTCAGCGATTGCTTCGCTCAGTAGCTCAAAGGATCGGAGCCGTTTGTCAAAGGGCTGTACATTCGTCGTTATGATGAACTCCTCGACACCGGATGCCTCTGAAAGTTCCAACAACTGTTCACGGACAGATGATTTTGTTCCCTTGGTAATCTCCGGTTCCAACTCTTCAATCGTGTAGGCTTCATTGCTCTGGCGGGCAAATTCCTCCGCCTGTTCCAAGGTCCCTACTGTCAGCTTCTTCCCGCTCGCCAGTTGAATCCGGATCAGCTTATGCGCACCTGCCAGTTCTTTCGCTCCCTCTTCAGTCTCAGCCACCACTAACGCTAAAGCGATAATGGCTTGCGGTTGTCTGCCCTGTGAAGAAGCGAAACCGCTGCGGTAAGCACGAATGGCATCCAGCGCTACCGCCTTATCGCTGTTAATAAACAGGGAGAATACGTAGGGTAACCCCAGTTCAGCGGCAATTTCCGCGCTGCTTACACTCGCGCCAAGGACATACAACTCAGGAGGAATACCAGGAAGGGGACCTGCCTTCAACCCTGCCAGCGGATGGTTTTCTTCGAGGCGGTTATGTACATACTTTTCCAGCTCGATGATTTTGTCCGTCAGGTCTGGGGTTTCAGCTTTTCCCTGCTGTAGTGCCTGTGTGCTACGTGGGAGTCCACCGGGAGCACGTCCCACACCGAGATCCACTCGTCCAGGAGCCAGTGTAGACAGCACATTGAAGTTCTCCGCTACCTTATACGGGCTGTAATGCTGGAGCATGATGCCACCGGAGCCAATGCAGATTCGCTCTGTTTTAGCCAGAAGATGTGAGATAAGTACTTCCGGGGAAGAGCCGGCTACCTGCTCGGAGTCATGATGCTCCGAAACCCAGAACCGGTGGAATCCAAGCTCTTCGGACAATTGTGCCAGCTTGATCGTATGCTGGAATGCTTCCTCCGGCGTTTCTCCCGGATAGATCGGACTTTGATCAAGTACGCTGATTGTAATAACCATTGTTTTTCCTCCTATATGGAATAGTTAAATTCAGGTGTGATCCGCTTCAGGAACTGCTTCGTTCTTTCTTCGCGCGGATGGTTAAACAGCTCTGCCGGAGTCCCTTCTTCAACAATGACGCCTCCGTCCATAAAAACCACATGATTCGCCACATCGCGAGCAAAGCCCATTTCATGAGTCACCACAATCATTGTGATGCCTTCCTTGGCAATTTTACGGATGACGGCCAGCACCTCACCCACTAACTCTGGGTCCAACGCCGATGTGGGTTCGTCGAACAATATAACCTCCGGCTCGAGCGCCAAGGCACGGGCAATGCCAACCCGCTGCTGCTGGCCTCCGGACAGCTGACTTGGATAGGCGTCCAGCTTGCTGCCAAGACCAACCTTTTCAAGCAGGGCAATACTCCGATTTTTCGCTTCGTCCTTCGGAAGCTTTTTGACAATCAGCAGTCCCTCCATCACGTTCTCCAGCGCGGTTTTATGGCGGAATAAATTGTACTGCTGGAACACCATTGCCGTTTTTTGCCGGAGCAGATGAATCTCCTTTTTGCGGGGATGTTTGCAGTTCACTTTGAAATCGCCGATGGCGATCTCTCCGCTGCTTGGCTTCTCCAGATAATTCACACAGCGTAAAAGTGTCGTTTTGCCTGAGCCGCTGGGACCGAGAATGACGACAACTTCACCCTTCGTCACCGTTAAATCTATATTATTGAGCACCTGATTCCGACCAAATGACTTCGAAATTTGCGCAAGCTTGATCATGCTACTCCACCTCGATTGTACAGATTAATTCTTTTTTCAATCAGCGACGTCACGCGTTCGATTAGGAACGTAAGTCCCCAGAAAATCAGTGCTGCCGCCAGATAAGCCTCAAAAAACTTCCAGTTCGTTGAAGCTACAATTTGCGCCTTAGCATTGATATCCACCACCGAAACGGTAAAAGCAAGGGTAGATCCATGCAGCATACCAATTACCGAATTTGACAGATTAGGCAGACTCGCCGCCAGCGCCTGAGGAAAAACAATCCGCCGCAGTGCCTGGGGTGTGGTCATTCCGATAGAATGGGCAGCTTCCAGCTGACCGCGATCCACAGCAAGCAGACCGGAACGGACGACCTCGGACATATAGGCTCCCGCTGTAATCGAGAACGAAATATAGGCAAAACCGATCATCGGAATGGCTACCGACCTGAAGCTCCAGCCGAACTGCACTGCCAGACCATCGATTAACACGGAAAGCCCAAAATAGATAAGCAAAAGATGCGTCAGCATCGGTGTCCCGCGGATGAACGTAACATAACCGACAGCCAGCGGATACAGCAGCGGAATTCTGTATATCCGGATCAACGCTACAGCCACACCAATCACAAATCCAATGAGTACTGAGACAGCAGTAATAGATAAGGTCACAGGAATTGCACTTAAAATTTGCACCAGAGCAGTCCAGATAAAAGATGGGTCCAGCTTCATAATCCGCTACCTCCTTTACCCGGTCCAAGTTCAGCAATGATGCGGCGGTAGGACCAGCTTTTGTTGATTTTGAACGATTTTTTCTCCGGTGTATTCCGTTTCTCATGCCGCAGCAGCCGGCGTTCTGCTATAAGCAGCAGTTTCTCAATTGTAAAGCTGATAACCAGATAGATTAGCGCAAGCGCGATATACGTTTCAATAAAATGCTGAGTTAAGCTGCCTAGCGTCTGTGCTTTACCTGACATTTCCATCACCCCAAGAGTAAAGGCCAATGACGTATCTTTCAGTAGAGCAATCACCAGATTGGAGAATACCGGAACTGCGATTCCGAGCGCCTGCGGCAGCACGATTCGCGTAAAAGCTTGAAACCCCGTCATCCCTGTAGCATAAGCAGCCTCTACCTGCCCCTTATCCACCGCCATTACAGAAGCCCGGATCATTTCGGACATGTATGCCCCCGTATGCAGCCCGTAAGTAAGAATCACAAAAACAAGCACCGGAGTCCGGGTCATATCGACATGAACCAGCTTCATAATTTCGGGCAGACCATAATAAAACAAGAAGAGCTGGATAAGAATCGGAGTTCCCCGAAAAAAAGAAATATAGATTTCGGAGATGGTTTTTAACACAGGCACTTTATAAAGTCTTGGCAGAGCTACGAGAAAGCCGACAAGAATTCCTGTCAGTAGAGAACAGGCGACAATCAGAAGCGTGGTGCTTAAAGTCCCTAGTAACTTAGGCAAAAACGTAAATACAAAGCTGATATCAAACTGTGCGCCCATATATTCCCCCCCTTCCCGTGCTCACCGGCTCAATCATTTAACCGAATCCGCTGTAACATCCGCACCCAACCATTCCGTACTAAGCTTGCCTAGTGTGCCGTCTGTCTTCAGCTCTTTAATCGCACTGTCAATCGCATCTGACAGCTTTTGTGAATCGGCATCATCCTTACGGAAAACATAGAGAATATCCGCGGATGACAGCTCGTCGCCCGTAGCTTTTAGCTGACTCTGCGGATCAATGATCGGCAGGACAAAATCTGCAGCCAGCGTAGCGTCCACACGCCCAGTACTAATCTGTGCGACGGTATCATTCGCTGCACCATTCTGATACACGATATCAATCGCATTGTCATTCTCTTTATTGTAGTTCTCGAGTATTTGTGCTTGTGCACTCGTTGCACCTACAAGCACCTTTTTCCCTTTGAGATCATCAAGCGATTGGATTGAATTATTATCCTTTGCCACTACAATGCGGTTTCTCCAGTGGGCATAGGCTTCTTTGTTAAATGAGTATTTCAGCTCCCGTTCCGGATTTTTCTCCATGACATGGGCGACCAAATCGATTTTTTTGGTTTCCAGGCTCAGCAGCAGATTGCTGAAATCCATGGTTTGAAATTCGAATTCATATTCTGGCAGCTGCTTATCGATTTCTTTGAGCAGTTCCACATCAAATCCGGTGAGTTTGCCGTTCTCATCTATGAAGCAGACTTTCGGAAAAGCAGTACCCGTGCCCACAATGATCTTAGTTACCTTTGCCGAATCCTTTGCCGGTGCCGCAGCTTCTGCTGCATTTCCATTCTGATTGCTGCTAGCGCTGTTACTGTTGTTTCCGCAGCCGGCAATCGCCAGTGTCAATACCGATGCAAATACTAGTGAAATGGACTTTTTCATTGTTTTATCCCCTTTGAATGAACTGTGGTTTGTCTGTAAGTGTTTTTTTCATCAGATACATAATGCCGTCACCGTTCTGCTGATCCAGTTCTAAAAACCGTTCGTACCCCCGGCGTTCATACATTTGAACCAACCACGGATGTTTCTTCGCCGTTGCCAGCGTGACTGCAGCCGAACCTAACTGTCCAGCAATAATGTTCTCTTCCACCCAATCCAAAAGTTTTCCACCATAACCTTTGTTACTGTAATCTGGATGAGCAGCAAACCATTTGATAAAAGGCAGTGGGCTAATCTTCTTAATCTCTTCTTCCTTTGAAAGGGTTATGGTTGCAACTATCGTTCCGTCAACTTCAAGCACATAACACTCATTAGTAGCTATATTGTCTTCAATAAGCGCCAAGTCGGCTGTGGCCGCCGGCCAATGCAGCCCGAGTTCACGAATCAGCTGATAGGCACGATATGTAACATCTAGCAATTGCTCCGCATCCTTCAGTTCTGCCAGCCTGAATACCTCACTCATCACATGCCCTCCAGCCTTTCGGAAATTAATTTAATAATCCCTATCGAAATAGTCGTGATTATATGCAATTAACTTTATCACTGCATGTGTCCACGCGCTAATAGAGTTTTTTAATACATCTATACAATTAGTCGATCTCCCACTTTACCAATCCCCAGTTCAAGCAAGGTTTCGATGAATTCTGCGTTTTCTCCATTCAATGAAATCAGGCTGGTTCGCAAGGAGATGCCTTCCGTCTCCGCAATATCCACCCGGATCAGCGACCCCGTCGCCACTTCCTCTTGCACACTGAGGGCGGGAAGGAAACAGATGCCTGCTTTTTTCAATACCAGCTTTTTGGCTGTCTCCAGGTTATCTACCTGATATTCAATCTTCGGTGGCTGTTCCATACTCTCAAATACACGATGCAGCCGCATCCAATCCAAAGATCCGCATTCAAAAAAAACCAACGTCTCCTGGCGGATATCCTCCAGTGAAGCCCGCTGTGCTTTAGCAAAGCGGTGTCCCTCATGTACATACAGTGAGATGGGGTCCTCGCAGAATGGAAAGGTTTGAATTGCCGGATTTACGACCTTACGGATAAAAGCCAAATCAAGCTCTTTCGATTTTAACTTTTCAGTCAATACTTCCGTAGAAGCTGTCATAAGCTTGATTGTGATATGAGGATATCTGCGCTTTAAATGAAGCATCAGATGGGGCATTAAATAATTGGAAACCGAGACCGTACTGCCGATTCTCAGTTCATTTGGAATGTGTCCCTTAGCCTGAACCTGATATTTACCGTTCTGATAGATCTGGAGAATCTGCTGGGCATAGGGTAGAAACTGTTTACCTTTATCCGTCAGGTTAATCTGCTTCCCCAACCGATCAAACACTTTGCAATCCAGTTCCCTTTCTAGCGATTGAATCCGGGCCGTTACTGTCGGCTGTGAGATATATAGGACTTCGGCCGCTTTATTGAAGCTTCCATAATGATTGATGTAGACAAAGGCCTCAATATTTTCAATGTTCATCCCTAATCCCCCTATGCTTTTATTAATTTTACTATTCCGATGAAAAAACAATGAATTATAGCGATGCTTTCCTATAGATTTTGTTTATATCTTAGTCATCGCCCTATTTTTTGTCAACAATTAATTCCGTGTAAATCAATCGGATTTTGAATCAAACGTTATGTTTATTTCATATAGAACTTTTCTATTCCTATATCAGAATTATAAAACACCTCTTATTCCACTGGGAATTATCATATATAATAATTTCATTCGAATGAACATTACATTTGTCTGAAAGGGGATAGCGAAAACATGTCACAAAAGATCATTATCCGTGAAGCTGAGAATAAAGATTGTAATGCTATCGCCGAAGTGCTGTTAGATGCATACCATCAATATTCGGAGATCATGCCTGAGCCGTTGTGGCTGGAGTATCGAAAATCGCTTCTTGATTCCGTTCATGGTGATACTCCGCTCGTACGGATCATCGCTGAAATCGACAAGAAAATCGTTGGTAGCGCACTCTTGTTCAGCTCCTCGGAAACGGCTTACGGGAAACCGGAGCTCGGGATTCACTCCCCTATCCTACGTCTGCTAGCCGTATCTCCATCCGCTCGTGGTCTTGGCGTTGCAACCCTTCTGATTCGCGATGCTGCACGGAGATCACTACAGTTGGGTGCCACCACCTTGAACCTGCACACCTCGGAAATGATGTCTTCAGCCATCAAACTGTACCAGCGCTTAGGCTTTAATCGTGCGTATGAGACTGATCTTATGAATGGCGAAACCCTGGTTCAAGGCTTCCGGCTAGACCTGCTGTCCTCCGTTCATTCTACAGCGGGACAAATATAGAATTCGAGAATTCTTAAATATTTGTCTTTTAAATATAAAAAGAAGCCTCGGAAAGCTTACCCAATGATCTTGTGTGATCGTTACGGTGAACTCCCGAGGCTTCTTTATTTTTCTTTTTTATAAGTAATTTCTTTAAAACTCACAGTGATTTTTCCCGTATTATCGGCATCGCCCATTCGAAGATCTGTAGTAACGGTAGCACTGGAAGGGATGGACGAAAAGCTTGCCCCCTTCTGCTTCTTTTTTACATCATAGAGATAATAAGAAACATCCTTAACATTAAGCCCTACATTATCCTTGTGTATAAGTTCTACAGTATAGGATTTTATCACGGCTACATTAGCGTCCATCCACCCCACAACTTCAATAGCTGTATCTTCATGGTTGCCTTCAGTCTTAATGGAGCCGATGGAAAGACCATCCTGATTATAAAAATTAATTTTTTGTGCAGCTATTTTCAGATAATCGATATCGATGTCAAGAATTCGGTTTTCGTTGATCTCTGCTGAATCCATCCAGGCAACCGTGCCCGCGGGGTTCCACTTTATTTTCTCAGAAGGTACATATTGCTCTTGTGGTAACGGAACAGTACGAAGAGAAACTCCTTTATTATCGTAAAAGGTTAATTCGCCGCTCTCATCATCATGTACAAATCTTTTAAAAGTTGGTGAGAGGAACAGGGATGGCGCCCCGGTCGTCGAATGTGGGATTACGCGATATTTCAGAAGATGGACATCGTCCTTTCCCGTTTTCAGATCAAAGATCCATACATTGCCGAGATAACTCTGCATAAACAATTTTTGCTCATCAGCTTTCCATTGAAATTTATAAATGTAATCATAATCATCAGAAAGCGGCCAGAAGTTTTCCCGAAGTCGTTCAATCTTTCCTGTAAGAACATTATATGAGGACAAATGATATTGCCCAGCTTTTTTCGTCACATCCGATTCCAGAAATAATAGATGATCCTCATCCAGCGGGATTAGCATATTATAGTTGCTCATAAAAGCATTATTCCATAGATTATTGGAATCGTTGAGCTCGTCACTCCATTTCACCTTTACCTCATCCGTAGCAGGATCATGGGCTAATAAAGCGTTGACAGCATTATGGTCGCCATAGAAAAGATGAATGGTATGATAAGAGATCCCTTGCAGTTCAACTACTGCTCCACCGTTTAACAGATAGTTATTTTCGGATAGGCCAACCGGTTTGGCCACCAGATCTCCAATAGAGTTCCGTTCTGTATTAAACTCCAAACCATTAAATTTTGCTTCCGAGAACAGAATCTTCTTTAACTCGGCAGTTGATTCCTTAGTAAGTGTGTAGCCTGTATCCGTTTTGTTCACATTCATTAACATGCCTTGCTCGCTTGTCTCGTTAATCCATAAATGAAAGGCATATTTATTATTATCTGAAATTAGAACGATATCGTAGTTAGGCGTTGCGGTATTTAAATTCCCTGGTATTTGTTCAGCAGTACGGATGGCTCGGACGAAAGTATCTATGGTTTCATGATCTGTGTATTCATCCTTTATGTTAGCATTCACTGAACCATGTGCTAGAGCGTTTGCTAATGTGATTCGCTTGATGGTCTCATCTAATTTTAGATTATCTGATTCTACTTGTTGTTCAGTTGATTGAAATAAGGTAAGCAAAGCAGCCTTATCCGTTTCAGATAACTTGTAATGCCCATTTACTCCTGATTTGGTGAAAAGACCATTATTATTGCCCATAATCCAGAATGAGAATTTTTCGTTTTCTTTACTCTTCAATTCAACAGTAACCTCATAATCAGGTGCTGCAATATCAAGCTTCGCGTTGTCATACTCAGCAGTATGTATAGCTTTATTGAAACGTTCTATTAGCTTTTGGTCCGTTATGGTTATTAATCCGCCGCTATCATTATGGATTGTAATGGAGTCCACAGAACTCAGATCGATTAGCTTTTTATTCGCTTTATCTTTACTCCCTGTATTGGCACATCCAACAAAGATTATTGAAATAACTGCTAAAAGGGCTAGTAGATTTAACTTTTTCATATAGGCTCCCCCTTCTTATTCTCTCTTCTTTGACGCCGGATAGAGGATAAAGTTGCAAAAAATGAGATTTTACACCTATTTAAAAAGATCTAATTAAGCCAAATCTAGCCTGTAACCATTGGATCTGATTCTTGGCCTGAACAAAAGTACAGTGTTTGTAGCGATAAAAAAAGCCACCGCACAGGCCTGTTCTCCTGTAAGGCAGCTTCTTCTTTATCTCATTATATCTTTTACAGCACCCGTCAGTACACCAATAACTTCTTGCTCGGAGGCCAGCGGAGAGTCTCCTTCTACTGTGTGGGCTAGCATTCCGGCCGCGGCCGCAAAGGCTACAGTATGCTGAGGATCAAAACCTTCCAGCTCACCATGAATTATACCACTGGCATAAGCATCTCCAGCCCCGACTCTATCAAGCACCGGAAAGCTTAAGGTCTCGGAATATGCGAAGCGACCGGATTTGAAGATATAACCGCGCAATGAATGGCGGTTATCATCATGGATGGACCGATGCGTTCCTGCTACCGTACTTAGACTGTAGCGTGAAGCTACTGTGGGAATCAGCTCCTGAAGTTGTTCTTCTCTTGAAGTTCCTTCGGGCTTCATACCAAGGATTAGCATTGCGTCTTTTTCATTCATCAGCACGATGTCGGCCAAATGCAGCATGTCTTCGTAATGGGAGCGCGCCAGCTCATAGCCTCTCTCCCCCCAGAGCGATGGGCGGTAATTGCAGTCAAAAACGACTAGACCACCGTGTTGCTTAACCGTTTTTGCATAAGTTTTCATCGCTTTTCGCACATCATCGTTCATTGCCAGTGTTATCCCGCAGAAATGAACAGCATCCGCGAGGTCTGCCAGCTCTGCGAATGGATAAGTACCCGGAGGAGCAGTATTGAAGCTGCTCTCCGGGCGACCGGAATAAGTCACTCGGGAGGGGCGAGCCCCGAATCCGTTTTCAAGAAAGTACATCCCTATACTTGAGCCCCCGCGTTGGATATGCTCCGGCTGGATGCCCAGTCGCCGAAGATAGGCTGTTGCTGCGTCACCAATAGGATTCGCAGGCAGTCTGGACACCAAAGTCCCCCGATGTCCGTATCGGGACAATGCGGACAGTACATTGACTCCGGTGCCGGAGAACGAATACTTCAGCAGGTTACCCTGAGATAACAGTTCAAAGCCCGGTACCTGTAGCCGCATCATTATTTCACCAAAAGCGGCGATATGTTTAGGCATATTGATCTGCCAGCTTTTTCATCGTCCGATACAGCTGTTGTATGTCCGCCACTCTCGTTCTTCCGCTCTGCGGATCGATGATCGATGTATAGACATGGGGAATCACCTGCGGCACTCCCGCTTCCAATATAATAGACAAGATCTCTTCAAAGTTGTCCAGATCGATACCGCCGGTCGGCTCCAGCGCAAAACCCTCTTCCGCACAGGCTTTGGCCACAGCGATTAGCTCCGCTTTACGGCTCAGCCCCTGCATCGGAAAATACTTTAAAGCATTTCCGCCCATATCCCGAACCAATGCAATCGCCGCATTTACGGGAATTACAGCGGGTACAGATTGTGCCGCACTGGCCGGGCCGGTGGAGATATTCACAAAACCAGGTTGTCCCGTTGGTGCGATCATGCTGTTAATCCAACTATCTTTCGCTCCAAGGTTAGCACGGGTCGCACCAACTGCTGGGAATACCTGATTAATGTGGCTGCCAGCATAGGATTTGACAATCTCTGCAACAACAGCAGCTTGCCGATTATCACCCGTACCTAGTCCTATTGATACCGCACCGTCAATTTCCCGCCCATATGCCTCCATCGCCTGCACGGCTTCTTCTACCGTTGCATAGTCTTTAGACAATACACCGACCAGTACATAACCTTCGGCAGCAGCAAACACCTCTTTGGCATTTTCTATATCCTTAGCCAATACGTTTAAGGCCACCCGACCTTTATAGAACCGCTTGTTAATTTCAGACATTGCTTGCCCCTCCTGTCAATTCCCTTATCCTCGCTGTAATCATTTCTATGTCATCACCCATTAGCGGACGCGGGTCAATATCAAAATAACCTTGCCTTACCCCATAGTCTCTAGTGTAAATAGCCACTTCACCTTGTTGAAGCTGCTGGGACAGCTCAAGTGCTGTTATTGCGCACTGATTCGGGTCCACATGGATGCGTCCACGGTAAATCGCCCGGCCTGCTTCATCCTGCACGATAGTTACCCGAATTCCGGGAAGCCCATCGAGCGGCATCAGCAATTGGAGCGTAGCTTTTTCCTTTTCGCTTGTATCCTGTTTGTGAGCATATTCATCCAACGCTTGCATCAGGCCGAAGGATGTTTCCTTACCAACCTTCATGCTGCGTCCAATGCCGTGAAGCTGCACTTTTAGCCATTCAATATAAAGACGTTTTCCCGCCACAAGTCCGGATGTTGGACCTTCTATAGCTTTGGAGCCACTATAAATGACCAGATCGGATATTTGCACGTATTTCTGCAGATCCTCTTCCGCTGCAGCATCTACAATAAGCGGGACGTTATGAGTTTGAGCCACAGCCCAAGCTTCCTCTACAGAGATCATATTCTTCTGAACGGCATGATGAGATTTGACATACAAGATAGCCGCAGTCTGATCCGAGATCGCAGCAGCCAAATGCTCCGCCCGTCCTTCATTGGCATAACCTGCTTCCACCACTTTACCGCCGCCGAGATAAACCATGGTTTCCACTGGTGCACCGTATTGTACGTTATGACCTTTTAACATCACAATTTCATTTCTAAAAATGCTATCCTGATGGAGCCGTAGACTTGTACGAATATTACCGCGGGTTACCAGCGCCGCCACGGATAAAGCAATTCCACTGGAAGCCGAGTTCACGATCACCGCTGCTTCAGAACCTGTATGACGTGCAACATAATCCCCCGCTTTATCCACCAAATCGGCGATTTCCACATAACTCTGTCCGCCTTGACGCATAGCTTCCATCACCGTATCGGTCGGTGCCGATACCCCGAGGATGCTCATCCGGCCGCTTGCATTAATAACTCTTTTCAGGCCGTATTTCGCATTCCATGTATTTGTCACCTATGATCACTCCTATTGCTTGAATGGTTTGCTGTGCTACCCGGCGTTCCCCCTCAGAATCTACCAGTTCAATCTTCTTATCCGTCACACGAAAAAGGGTCAGATTCGCCTTGTTATTGATCCGAATCTCCCCAAGTTCCGGGCGTCCCAGCCACTGGGCTGCTCTGCTTGTCACCCGTGCAATTGTATCTTCAAGGGAATATCCCAGTGCAAGGAATTTGTTCAACAGATTCGCCATGGAGTAGACGGGACCATTGATACGGTTGCCTCTGTATATGTCTGTGCTGATCGTATCCGGATCAATACCGTTTTGTTTGGCCGCCTCGGCCACAGCGAACGAGAAGCTAGCCGTACCATGTCCCACATCCAAGTGAACTCCACGCTCAATAGCATCTCTCAGCACTTGGAGCGGTCGATTCTCCTTATCGAACAAATTGTTGCTTTTACCATTTAGATAATGGGTTATCACGTCGTTGCGTTGAAGTAGCGGTAAAACCTCACGGATATCCGGCGGTGCGGAGCCTATATGTACCATCAGCGGCAGCCCGGTCTTTTCCGAAAGCTCCAGTGCATGTTGAAGCGGTTGAATGCCATTGTCACCCACTACGCTTTTGCTGATTCTGGCCTTCAAGCCTACGATAAATTCAGGATAAGCAACTACCGCCTGAAGCACCTTTTCATGATCAATCCACTCTAGTTGGGACAACTCGTCAATTCGCATCAGGCCAATCTTTGAAATGTTAAGAAAAGCAAGCAGTTGCGTTGCCGACTTTTTCCCCGCCTCTGCCAGCTCACCAATACGCTCCGCTCCGCAGCTACCTGCGTCCACGAGCGTAGTCACGCCACATTTGATTCCGATTTCATCGATCTCGTCTCCATACGGATTCAATTCTGCAAACGCATGTACATGCAAGTCGATCCAGCCGCTAGAGACATACGCCCCATTGGCTTCCACGACCTTGAAACCATGGTCTTCGGCGGTGCCTCGGGGAACAATCTGGACTACGTTGCCATCAGCTATGACAATGTCCACTTCCGCTCCATTCAGGACTTTCGCCCGGCGGAGGAGCAAACGTTCTGCTGTCATCGTCACACCTTCTTTCCAAATTCAGAACATTACCGTCCTAGGTCTTTCCCGCACAATCTATAACACAAACAGTCCCAATGGATGTAGGATCTTTTTTCACAGGGACTGTTTGGATGAACTATTTATTCTTTATCACTACCGTGTTCAGACCCGAAAACCCTTTAAAAAATTCACAGCCTGGCGGATATCTTCCTCCGGATTAGTGCCAACTTCCCGTTCTATGGTCAGGAATCCTGTATAACCGATGTCGTTCAGTGCTTGCAGATAGTTGTTCCAATCAACAGAACCCGCTCCGAGCGGAACTTCACGGAATGCCGAGCCGGTCTCGGCCATTTCAGCGATTTTCTCATGGTCTAATGCTGGTGCTTCATAACCATATTGACCGTAAACATCGCGTGGATCGATATCGGCAAGCTTGAGACCATCTTTAGCATGGGTGTGTACAATGTAGTCTTTTAGAGTATGAACACCTTGCACAGGATCATCACCAGTCACCATGACCATATTGGCCGGATCAAAATTAACGGAAACCCCTCTGGAACCCAGACCGTCGAGGAACGTCTTCAGACGTGCAGCGGGTTCTGGCCCAGTCTCAATCGCAAAATAAGAATTCATCTCATGTGCATATCTGCTAAGTTCCTCACAGGCAATGTGCATGGTTTCATAGATTTTACTGGTAGGGTTAGAAGGAACAATACCGATATGTGTAGTTACGATATCTGTACCTAGCTCCTTGGCCAGCTCCATAATGCGCTTGGACTTTTCAATTTTGGCACGGTTCTGGGCAGGGTCCTGAAAGCCATGTCCGCCTAAATCTCCAACGAGGGCAGAGATTTCTAAACCCAGCGATGCAATGTAATCCTTCCATTCACGGCGTGCTGACTGAGAGAGAGTAGCGGGATCAAATTCGCCTTGTACCGCATAAATCTGAACTCCATCTGCCCCAGCTTCTTTTGCCTTGCGCAATCCCTCTTTCACTCCAACCTGAAAGCTGTCTACGATAACACCGATTTTATTAGTGATAATTGGTTTAACCATGGCATAATCCTCCAGTATAATGAATTAGATTTGGTTCCAAACCCGCTTGATGTATTCCAGCCCCAGTCTTGTTCCCTTACGGCACTCTTCCATTCCCTCAAATTCTACAGAGATATATCCATCGTAACCGCTTTCCTTAACGATTCGAATTACACTCGGCATATCGATGTCTCCTTGACCAACGATGGCACCTCTCAACCAGTTCCCACCGGAGGATTGGAACCAACCTTCGCCAGGCTGGCGGTCTTGCGGACGAATATAGAAATCTTTGAAATGCACCATTGAAGCAAGCTTGATGTTGTTAGGTACAGCTATTAGCGGGTTCTCATCTGCGCACAGGAAGTTCCCAATGTCGAGTGTTGTACGGAAGTTGTCTCTACCCACCGCATGAACCAGCGCCTGTACACGATCGCTGTGCTGAATAAAGTATCCATGATTCTCCACACTGGTCGTAATGCCTAAACCTGCGGCATAATCAGCAATTTCTCGGCAGGCTTCAGCCAAACGTGGAAGCTCTTCCAAAAAATGCGTGATGGATAGATCGTTTGAGGAGGCTACATCATGCCGCATCCGCTGAATGCCTAATGCCGCGCACACGTCTACTTCCCGCTTTACCCGCTCGACTTCCCGCTGCATTTCCGCTGTCTCCAGCCCGGCAAAGTTCGCCCCGATAGCATAATTGGATAACTCTAGTCCACGACCCGCTGCTGTTCGTACAATCTGATCAATTAGCTCAGGATTTTCAACCAAATTGATACCCAAAGGTACAATCTCCGCATGTTCTGCGCCCAGATCGGCGATCGTCTCAATGACTCCTTCAAGCGTGAGCTCACCCGTTGAAAAAGCCGAATGCAAACTGTAAGTGCTGATTCCTAACTTCATAGTTTCACCTCTTCACCTTTGGCTGCGGATTCATAGATCGCGCCGAGTATCTTCATGATTGTAACGCCGTCTTGCACAGGACTAATTGGTGTAGAGCCGGTACTGATGTTGCTAGCAAAATGATTAATTTCATTCTGGAATGCACTGTTGAACTCAAACCCCTTATTATCGGTCTGCGGATAGGTATTGACGATCGTATCCGCCTGTTCTTTAACAATGACTATCTCAGGATCAATTTCAAAACCCCCCTTGTCACCATACAGGCGTACCGAACGCTCGTCTTCTTTGGCATGCAGTGTAAAGCTGACATCGACCATTAGCGAAGCTCCATTCTCAAAGCGAATCAGTGCATTCGCTAAATCTTCCACCGTATTGTTCGCTGCGTCGTAATCGGCGGCTTTATAGAATGAGAGATTCTTAATATTAGAACGATTGCCGAGCTTCCGGTAGGTATTAGCACTTACCGATACTGGATTCGGACGGCCCATCAAATACCAGCATAGATCAATCACATGGACACCAATATCGATCAGCGGTCCGCCGCCGGAGCGTTCAATATCACTGAACCAGCCGCCGGGATTGCCTAGTCTCCGGAACGTCGTTGCTTTTGCATAATAGATTTCGCCGAATTCTCCTTGTTCCACCAACGTCTGAAGGAGCTGGGCATTGGAGTCATAACGTCGTACAAAGCCTACTTGCAAAATCTTGCCGCTCTTTTCCACTGCTTGCTGTACCTGAAGCGCTTCTTCAACCGTACGGCAAAGCGGCTTTTCCACAAGCACATGCTTGCCTGCCTCAAGCGCCGCGATGCTGATCTCGGCATGAGAGTTGTTCCATGTGCAGATGCTGACTGCATCTATTTCGGAATTGGCCAGTAATTCACGATAATCCGTGTATACCTTCTCGACGTTATATTCTTTAGCAACTTCGCGTGCACGTTCTTCATTCAGATCACATACCGCATATATGGTTGTCTGCGGATTATTCCGATAAGCACTTAAGTGCATGCCGGAGATAGAGCCCGTACCTATTACGCCAATTTTGATCTTATCCATTAACACTCGCTCCTTTATTTTGCATAGGTTATGATTCGTATTATAATGATTTCAACCCTAAACACCATGCAGAGCCTTGCGGTTTCATTTGTACAATTGTGCTATAGGAGGTGCAGTCTATAAATGTTGGACTATGATAAACATCTACAGGAACCCATGGACATGCCGGATCCCGAGTTTCCGATTAAAGTACATACCCAGCGTTTCCACCAAGAAGGAGTTATGTTGTTCCCACATCATTGGCATGAGCATCTTGAGTTTATATTTATTGAGAGTGGTGAGGCTGTTTTTGAGTGCGGACGAACACCGATCAACGTTCGGGCTGGCGATTTAGTTGCTGTGAACAGCAACGAGCTGCATTATGGGGTAAGCGCTTCTTCTGATTTATTGTATTATGCGATTATTGCAGATACTTCTTTGCTGCATAGTGCGGTAAGCGACGCTGCCGAAACCAAGTTCATCGCCCCGATTCAGCGGAACCAGCTGCTGTTACGTAACCATATCCGGGGGGATCAGCATATTACTGACTGTGCTTTGGCGATTATTCGGGAACTGGAACGTCGCGAATTTGGTTACGAGCTGGCCGTCAAGTCCGAGCTATACCGCCTGTTAACGCTGTTGTTGCGCAGACATATCGTCACCGTACTCTCACAAGCTGAGCAAGAGAGGCGTATTCAGACCGTTGAACGCTTCGCACCTGTTTTGCGATATATCGATACCCATTACCAGGAACCGATTCAAGTTGACGAACTTGCGGCGCTAACGGGGCTAAGCCGCTTCCATTTCAGCCGTCTCTTTAAGGAACTAACTGGGCATACGATATCTGAATATGTAAATGCTGTCCGTTTAGACCGTGCAGATTATTTGCTCCGCCATACCCAGCTAACGATTTCTGAAATCGCTACCACTACCGGCTTCAGCGATATCTACTATTTCAGCCGCACCTTCAAAAAGCATAAAAAAGTAACCCCTAGCAGTGTGAGGGGATTCTAGTTAGAGTGAACAAAGGACTGCCTCTTGGCAGTCCTTTGTTAGTGTATACAGCGTTCCTCTAGTTAAACTATTATTGCCATACAAGCTGTCCCTTTCTTATTTTTGCTGCATAGATGATTTGGCCTGTATGATAATGGACTTCTCTCACCATCGCTATCATGAGATTAAGAGCAGTGGTCTCGTTATTTACTTGGCTATATGTAAGTGGTGGCAAATTAAGAAAGGGTTGTGACATCAATAACTCCGGGTTAGATTGGAGCCGTTCAAGGTATTGGATAATAATATCAAAAGCATCCCTGGTCATGGTTATAGCTTGTTCTTTTGTCATTTCTAGACCTCTTTCAAACTCCCTCTCTCTATCTCTTGTATCAGGAATATCTAAAAGAATGGTTTCAATTCGTGAGTGTACTGCCCCGCTAATATGAGCAACTAAATTTGCAATACTGTTACTTTCCACGGTTGGGGACCATGTAATATCCTCTTGGGTACATTGCTCGATTGCTTGGAGCGTCCATTTCTTTTCCGATCTAAATTTAACCAACATACTTTCAATTAACTCAATGGCGATATCCATTGCTAACCTCCTATTGATATAACCTATGTAAATTTTACCAAACTCATCTCTACTGTCAAATGAAATCCAGTACCAATGCTATTTTTATGCCACAATGTTTTGTTACATTCTTATCCGAGCTCCTGAGTAGAGTTAATTGATAACGTTTGTTGGCCTTAAAAGAAGGAGTTGGTATATGACACTGGATCATTCAGATTAGTACAAAAGAGACTGATGAGATTATCTACTATTTTTAGAAAAAGGAGATACGAAATGAAACTTAAAAAATGGATTGCCCCTATCCTCACATGTTCTCTGATGAGCCTCTCTTTCGCTACAGGATCTGCAAGTGCAGCAACTAACAGCGAGTATAGCTTGAAATTCAATGCGACTAACTATACTACAAAGACCATAACGGTGGATGGTCAATCCGTCACTTATCGGGCATATGAGAATATCGTTTATGTAAAGAACCCTGTAGATATTAATTATGAAACTATGAACGTCTATGTCCCTGAGGAATACTTCCAGGGTAAGTCGATCGGTAGTTACACCGCCGATACCGCACCTATCTTCTTCCCAAACCAGGTTGGCGGGTATATGCCTGCTCAGCCAGGTAGTACTGAAACAGGTAAAGGAATGGGTATGGGGGCAGGTCCACAGAACGGCGCTCCGAAAACAGACAAGGAATCCGCAGCAGCCCCAGGCGCCGATACAGGAACGGAATTGAATAAACCCGCTGCGGGTAAAGACGAAAACGCAGGAACACCTTCATCTGAATCTCCCAGTGCTATCGCAGTTGCCCTGTCCAAAGGTTATGTGGTCGCATCTCCAGGCGCTCGCGGTAGAACTACAAAGGACGAAAAAGGTGTTTACACTGGTAAGGCACCCGCAGCTATCGTAGATCTGAAGGCGGCTGTCCGCTACCTTCGCTTTAACGACGACATTATGCCTGGTGACGCCGAGAAGATCATCTCTAACGGCACAAGTGCTGGCGGCGCGCTCTCCGCATTACTGGGTGCTACCGGCAACAATGCGGAATATGAGCCTTATTTGGAAGCGATCGGAGCAGCTGATGAGCGTGACGACGTTTTTGCCGTTTCGGCCTACACGCCGATTACGAATCTAGATAACGCAGATGCAGCTTATGAGTGGCAATTCAACGGAATTAACACTTATGAAAAACTTGATTTCTCCGGAAATACGGATTTTAACATGGAAAGAAAGTTGGTAGAAGGAACATTGACGGAGGATCAGATTCAGGTATCTAACGAACTGGAAGCTATGTTCCCTGAATACGTCAATAGTCTAGGACTTACGAATACTGACGGAACAGCTTTGAAGATGGATGCGGACGGCAATGGCACCTTTAAAGATTACATCAAAGCTTTTGTGATCGCTTCAGCGCAAAAAGCGTTAAAATCGGGTACAGATCTGTCCGACAAAACCTGGATCACCATTGAAAATGGCACTGTTACGGATATCGACTATGATCAATATCTTGCTTACTTGGGCAGAATGAAACTGCCTGGAGCCTTTGACGGTTTAGACCTGAGCAATGGTGAAAACGATCTATTCGGCACAGCGAATGTCGCTGCACAGCATTTTACTCAGTTCGGTTTGGAGCATGATACAGCGGGGGGAACACTTGCTGACCAGAATCTAGTGAAAATGATGAATCCAATGAACTATATCAGCACTGAGGGAACAACCACTACAAATAATTGGCGGATTCGGATGGGAACCAAGGATAGTGATACTTCCCTCGCTGTTTCTACTATATTGGCAACAGAGCTTGAGAACAAAGGTTCAAACGTTGACTTTGCAATGGCTTGGGATATTCCACACAGCGGAGATTACGATCTGGATGAGCTTTTTGCTTGGGCGGACAAGGTTAGTGCTACTTCACCAAAAGCATTCGCAGCTGCCATTCCTTCCAAATCATCATTGTTGGTGAATGGTAACAAGATATCTGTTAACGCGTACAATATCGACGGCAGCAACTATTTTAAATTACGGGACATTGCTATGGCTGTAAACAACACTACACAACAGTTTGAAGTGATATCGGATGAAAATACGAATACTTTAAACATTACATCTGACAAAACGTACACTCCGACGGGCATTGAACTTTCAGCATCTGTAAATACTAGTTCAAAGACCGGTGTTATGACAGCCACTAAGATAACTTTGAACGGACAAGAGATTTCAGTAACGGGCTATAATATCGGCGGTAGTGAGTATTTTAAGCTGAGGGATATTGCAAAATCACTTGATTTTAATTTGGAATGGGATGCTGGAACGCACACCATAAGTATAGATACTTCTAACATCTATAAGGACAGTAATAAATAATAGAACAGTAACTTATTCTGGTTACAAGAGGCCGATCCTTCAATCGGTCTCTTTCCATTCCATTTAGAATGCGATTATTTCCCTCACGAACATGCAGTCTTCCTTGCTCCTTTTAGACAATTTACATACAATAAGGTCCAAGATATCGGAATAAAGGTGGTAGCTATGCAGGGTAAAGTGAACATACTAATTTGTGATGACAATATAGCTGTACATGAGAGCATATCTGCTTATTTACAGGCGGAAAATATGGAATATGAATCCGTATACAATGGTGAGGAAGTTCTTTACAAATTGGAAGATCAGCATTTTGATCTCATAATTCTAGATATTATGCTGCCTGGACTTTTTGGGACAGAGGTCTGCCGTAAGATTCGCTTGACTAGTAACGTCCCGATTATAATGCTGAGCGCAAAAGGTGAGGAAACTGACCGCATATTAGGCTTGGAAATTGGTGCAGATGACTATATTACAAAACCGTTCTCCCCCCGGGAGGTCGTCACAAGAGTAAAAACCATTTTAAAACGCACTCATTACACCTTTCCAAGTGAAGACGCCATCCTGACGCTGGGAGAAATGAAGATTGACCGAAATGCTTTTAATATCAAAATTAATGGATCACGAATGGAATTCACACCTAAAGAGATCGAATTGCTTATCTATTTTACAATTAATAAAAACAAGGTGCTTTCAAGAGAACAAATCTTAAATAAGGTCTGGGGTTATGATTATTTCGGTGATACTAGAGCCGTTGATAATCTCATAAAAAGAATGAGAAAAAAACTGCCTGAAAAGAATTTGGGATTTGAAATCAAGTCTGTTTATGGGATGGGCTACAAAATGGAGACTTCCACATGAAAAAAGTAACTTCCAACAAAAAAGTGATTTATCTGGCCATCCTCTTTTGTTTCATTTTAGGACAACTTGGAGGAACCTTGATTATTAAACAGCTTTTTTTGAATTATAAATTAAAAGATATGCTGCCTCAGGCCTCTGCTATAGCTGCTGAAATGGCACAAAATGAGATGAGCATTCGAGGTTTTAAACCGTATCTTATGAAGGTGTATGATTTAGAGGGGAATGACCTTTCACCTGGTGACGAAAATAAGCATCTTTTTTTCAATGTTACATCGGAAGAATTCAAGGATGCCCTTATAGATTATATTCCCGAAGTAATTAAGTACAATAAATTCGCTGCGATTAAAAATATTAATGGGTTTCCGAGTAAATCCATTGTCGTAGGTGCACCTATTATTCAGGATAAACAAGCGGTCGGAGTCGTCTTTTTATTAGAACCTGGTAGTGAATTTCAGGCGGTATTGAATGGCTTCTATTACGTTTTTACAGGTACCCTTCTGTTAGGCACACTAATAATCAGCTTCTTTATATCCTCCTATCTAAAGGAGATGAAGCAGCTTGAAAAGACTCGTCGGGATTATATAGCGAATATTAGCCATGAGCTGAAATCTCCCATTGCCTCTATCAGAGCTTTAACGGAGACGCTGGCAGATGGAATGATTCAAGATGAAGAAAAAACAAATAAATACTATGGAATTATTTTATCCGAATGTGCGCGCTTGCAACGATTGATTTATGATGTACTGGAATTATCAAGAATGCAAAATAAAAAAGAAACTTGGAATAAAGAAAAAATAGATACTCAGGAATTAGTCATGTTTATTGAGTCTAAATACTCTTTCTTGTCCGATGAAATGGGCATTGTATTTGAGATTACAGATAACGCCAGAAACCTTCCAGATGTTTTTTCTAATAAAGATAAAGTGTTGCAATTAGTCAATATTTTGATGGATAACGCCATGAAATACGTTCAGGAGGATGGGAAAATAACTTTTGATGCTATTGTGCATTCGAGGGTTGTAACTGTGCAGATATCAGACAATGGACCCGGCATTGCAAAAGAGCACCTCCCTTATATCTTTGAAAGATTTTACAAAAGTGAACAGTCCCATAATGAAAAAGGAAGTGGTCTTGGGCTTGCTATCGCCGAGGAAATTGTAAATGGTCTGGGAGAAAAAATATTGGTTACAAGCAAACAGGGAAAAGGAACGGCTTTTCAATTTACCATTAGACGGTTCAAATAATAACTCTCTCATTTAACACCAAGAAGGTCAGGTAAGGGTATTTCCCTCTACTGACCTTCTTATATTTTATTAATTGTGTAAAAGAAACTATCTTCCATCTTATGGGTATAATTAACATAAAGCTCTATAGGAGGGAAAATCATTGAGAAAAATAAGGAAGCTGATTCTTTTAGGATTTTGCATCATGATTTTACCGGGAACCGTAATTTATGCTGCAGTTGGCTCATCTGAAGTTTCATTATATTTGAATAATGTGCTTCAAAAACAGCCCGCAATATTGTCCGAAGGTTCGATTTCCTTGACGACTGAACAGTTGTCTAAAGATTTATTTGCACTATTCGCCTTGGATGAATCAGGTAAAACCGTTCGAATCTACAAGCCTAATATAAACATGGTTATGCTCGATAATAACGGAGAGATTTTTGGTAAAGTAAAAAGCCCGTCACGTTTTGCATTTTCGACTCTATTACAGGTGGATCATTTAAAAACAGAAATTTCAGATATTAAGGTTGTGATCACCGATCCTGCGGATAAAACAGAAACCATTGATGCTCAACAAATTAAGAACAGCGAAGAAAACTTTTGGTTCAAAACCAATGAGTATACATATTCCTTTACTACAAAGGGCACCTACACTATTCAAGTATTTTTTAAAGATGTGGCTTCGAAAAAGTGGTTTCCTGTCTCCGAAATCGATATATTTGGCATTTGAATTCCAGTTATAATGGACTCCGCTCATTCTATTCTTATCGCGATATTACCAAATTGTTCTCCCTGCTGCATTCGGTGAAATGCCTGAACTGTGTCTTGTAACGGATACACTCGATCAATGATAGGTCGAATCGAATGGTGTTCCATAAATTGAAGCATATCCGCAAACTCTTCACTACTTCCCATTGAGCTACCTATGATACTAATTTGCGGGAAAAATATGGCTCGCGTCGGGATTTCGATTCGATCTCCTGAGCTTGCACCAAACGTAACAATACGTCCATTGGGTTTAATAATATCAAAGTAATGTGGGAACGTCGCAGGCCCAATGCTGTCGAGGATGAGATGAACGGTGTCTCCTTTCATGCTTTCCTTCCAGTTGCTATGACTGTCAAACGCATGATCAGCTCCATGAGCGAGTGCAGCTTGTCTTTTCGTTTCACTGCGTGAAGTGACACTGATACGTGCACCCACCGCTGAAGCCATCATCATGGCATAAGTCGCAACCCCACCACCAATGCCAGGTATAAGAACATGTTCACCTTTCTTTAAGCGGCCTCTAGTGAATAGCGCCCGATAGGCTGTTAAGGCAGATAAGGGCAGCACGCCGGCTTCTTCCCATGACAGGTAAGCTGGCTTGCTGATGGCATTTTGCGCAGGAATGATGATTGACTCAGCGAATGTGCCTTCTGAAGGTCCCCCTACAATGGCTGGAACGTTTGGAACATTGTCGCTATATTCCCATCCGATGCACGGATTAATGATGACATCTTCACCTACATTATGATCCAGCACACCTTCACCTATTGCTTCAATTCTCCCCGCGCCATCAGAGCCGATAATCAAAGGAACATCCTGTTTTGTTCGGTCATCCATGATAAACAAGTCCCTGTGGTTCAGCCCTGCAGCCATTAACCTAACCTTCACTTCTCCAATCCCCGGTTTCTTATCCATAATCTCTTTATAGTTCAAGCCCTTCAGGCCACCTTCTCCAGCATGTACAATGGCTTTCATCATCCAAGCCCCTTCCTCAAGTTGTTATTAATGAATCTATAATAAATTTTACATAGTGGGTGTAATCCAGTAAAATGATCAAAACTGAAGGTGACTATCATAAATCATCATACCAAGAAGGTGCAAAGGAAATGGAAAGTGGAGATTTGAGAATATTTCAAGCGGTTGCTCGCGAGGGTAGCATAACGAAGGCTGCTCAAGTCTTGAATTATGTCCAGTCAAATGTGACGAACCGGATTCAGTATCTAGAAGCTCAGCTGAAAATCCCCCTATTTCGTCGATCCAATCGAGGGATGACGTTAACGCCGGCAGGTGAGAACTTACTGGTATATACAGACAAAATATTATTACTAATGGACGAGGCTGTGATAACCACACAATACTCTGAGCACCCTGCTGGTCCGCTCCGTTTAGGTTCCATCGAAACAACAGCGGCTACTCATCTGACACCTCTGCTAACCGAATATCACTTACGATATCCCGAGGTTAATCTATCGCTTATAACGGGAGAAACGCATAACCTCTTACAAAAGGTGCTTGATTACCAACTAGATGGAGCCTTTGTTTATGGACCCATTGACCAGCCTGATATAGAACATGTTGTTGCTTTCGAAGAGGAGCTGGTGCTTATCTCACAACCAGGTAAGAGCGAAATGCGCGAATTGCTTACAAAGCCAATGTTGTTTTTCGACGTCGGATGTACACATCGTGCCAAAGCTGAGAGTTTCCTAAATGAAAGCGGGATGAGCTCTTATAAGATTATGGAATACGGAACGTTAGATGTAATTCTAAGTGGGGTTTCAGCTGGACTCGGCGTGTCAATGCTGCCCCAATCTTCGATTTCCAAGGCCGAAGAGGCGGGAGTAATTACTTCCCACCGTCTGCCTGAAGGATATCGAGATTTGCAGGTATTGTTTGTGTATCGCCGGAACGCGGTTTTTTCTAGTGCGTTGTCAAAATTAATCCAAATGATCGAAGAAATATAGCAAACATACATATTGGGGATTGATTATATTCGAGCGCAAAGCTTGTTTATTAATCAAACCCTTTTCAGCTTTTTACGATTATACTTGGTATGTCTTGTTCCCATTTACTCACCACGAATCACTCGAAAACCTTGATCAGGGCCCATACCATTCGCTTCGAACTTTCCCCGAAATGAAATCTCGTTGTTGCTAATGCCGCCGATCCACCCGCCACCCTTTACAACCCGAAAAGAACCGCTCTTACTATCTATATCTCCGTACCAGTTCCAACACCATTCCCTAACATTCCCTGACATATCGTAAAGACCTAGCTCATTAGGTTTTTTGCCACCAATAGATTTTGTTTTGTTATGGTTGTTTTCTATGATCGGCCAGTTCCAATCTCCTGATAAGTATTTGTCTCCAGCGTTTTGCCAATACCATGCTACTTCATCTGCTTTATTGCTTCCACTGTAGGTGTAACTTTTGCTTAACTGTCCTCCACTTGCAGCATATTCCCACTCTGCTTCAGTAGGCAATCGGTAACCATTAGCTCCTGCATTGAGCGTTACTGTCCATTTTAAATTATCATTATCACTCTTATTATTCGGATCTTTTTTATTTTTATCTATATTGTAATAGGGTTTGAACCCCTCTTTTATACTTCTTTTATTACAGTAATCTATTACGTCATACCAGTTAACCATTTCTACTGGCAAGTTGTCGCCTTTGAATGCTGAAGGGTTGCTTCCCATTATTTCAACCCACTCTTTCTGAGTAACTTCATATTGCCCGATATAAAAATTTGATATAGTTGTACTTTTGTAGTTGGAATTTGTGTTAATGAAAGCCCCGCCTTTGACTAATACATAAGTATCCTTCTGTTCAGGCTTTTCTTGCGAACAAGCGCTGATAACAACTACTATTAAAAGAGAAATTAATAGTTTTCTCATGGATATATCTCCTTTCCAACCACTGGTATGTAGTTAAGTATCATTTGTTGAATGATCTAGAATGATCTAAGGCTGCCGGCTGTGGACCGACAACCTTAGCAATGACAGTGATTAATAGTTATTTTAATCATCTGGAGATGCCTGAGCTGGTCCGATGCTCAAGTTACCATACTGTTACGTTTGAGCTCCCGCTACTTTGATATCCTTCTGTCGCTAACACCTGATAAGACCAACTGCTGCCCAGATTCATTCCGTAACTTTTCCAAGCATTAACGTGGTTGGCAAAAGTGATCGCGACATTGCTTCCCGTTGCTCGTTTGGATTGTCTTACACTCCAAAACTGTGTGAAGGTTGCCGTACCATCAATAGAAGGGGCGTTCGTTCTCGTAGTCGTATATATATCATATGTGCCTCCATCACTGGTCACGGTACCTTTATAAGTTCCAGTAGGTCTATAAGTGCCCCAGCTATCAACGACGTAATATTCTATGAGGGAGTTTCTCGTCCACCCATAAAGAGTTAAATACCCATTGCCGGATGGTGCCCAGACGCCTGCATTGTAGTTTATTGTTCTAGATGGGGATCCAGTATTCCAACCTTTACCAACAACAAAGTTACCAGTATTTGACCATGTAACACTGTAATTCCCACCAGATCCATTAGTAGCATTTACTGTCCCGCCACCATCGGTCCAATTTTGCCAATAGTCTGTCGCTGCACTTGAGGTTGCTGCAAACAAGCTGAAACTCATTGAAGCTGCCATAATTACAGTCACGATTTTCTTGTTAAATTTAAACATAATCTACCTCCTGAAATTTTTTGTCACTACATACCTACATACTGCTTGTCTGTATTTCTAGTAGTCGAAGCAATTCCTTGTTGGGGCAGATTCGCAACACCACTTCCTTCCATATATATTAATGTAAGCGATTACATATGGAATTTTATCATAGATCGTTTACTATTTAATCTCTTCAAATTAAAGCTTTTACCCTAAAAAGTATTGTTCTTTTGGGATACCTTATTCACTGGATTTTTGTATCTGCCACAATTACAATCCAGTATTTTTTAGTAACACGTTCATAAACCAAGGCTTAATCAGTGGTAAGGCTACTGCTGGTTGCATAGCTTTTGTATGGTCCATCTGGGCTCCCGAAAGGATTTCAACATCCCAGCCTAAATCCGCCAACTGCTCCTTATTCTTTTTTAACAACCCGACGATGTCAACGGTAACGCTCCCGAAATTTTCACCGTAAACAATCGTATCATTTCCACCTGCAAAAGCTAGTTTAGGGAGACTAAGCAAATGTTGAATACTGCGATCATCAAAGGCTGTGAGGCTCTGGTATAGAGAGACAAATTGTGCTGTAACACGGGTATCTATGGTAACCTTTATATTGTCCCAATCCATTTCGTTTGGATTCTCCGATCCTGTTGGGCTTTCTACAGATTCATTTTGGTTACTCAAAGCTTGTGTATGTGTTTTATGGGTCACAACCCTCATTTCTTGATAGGGGCCATTATAGGGTGGAAAACCTCCCATTACCAAACTCTCCAAGCGATCTGTTCTTATAGCCATTTGCAATCCAATCAACGCAAGCCAGGAATAACCGTAGTAACTAAAGCTTGTAACATTCATTTCATCCGCAATGTGGAGAAGATCCTTCACAATATGATCTGCTGTTAGATTTTCCTCTGGATATTGAAATAGATGACCTTCATAATCGAAATAAAGCACTTGAAACGTATCCGCTAATCCTTCAACAAAATGTTTGCCTAATTCGGGATCTACTCTCCATAGCTTTAAGTTTTCTGCTTCCTGATTGTACACAGATTTTTTAGCGATGGGTAACATGAGGGTTGGACAATCTGGAAGTCCTGCCATACCTACTTCTATTTCTGATTGGTTTGCTAATTGTATTATCTTTTTCAATGAACTCACTCCTTTGTGTTCTATAAAAGTATCATATAACATTCATGCAATCTTTCGGTTTATCCCTCTACCTCCCTTGATATATCTACCTAAATTCGATTTAATATTGTTGTAGCACTTGAAGGTTCAACTTTAATGTTTTGGGGTGATGATGTTTATGGAAGAGATATATACACCTACACTGATAGCTAAGCAATTAAATGTGAGTACCACTACTTTAAGGAGATACGAAGATCAAGGTTTAATTCCAGATGTACCAAGGACCGCCAGCAACCGCAGATGTTACACTTCCATCCATGTGCAAGCTTTTATTACCATTCGGGCATTATTGCAGGGATATGAAATTCCGGTTGTGTACGATGTGATGAGGAAGATAAAAGGCCAGCAGATGGAGTCTGCTCTTTGGGCAATCAATCAAGAGCAACATAAGACCCAAGTGGAAAAAGAAAGGTTAGAGGAAGTCTTACGCATGTTTCGGGATGTTGATTTATCTAAATACAAAGATTTAACTGTATCAGATTCAATGACGATTGGTGAAGTTGCACAAATGGCAGGAGTTAATCCATCAGCTATTCGGCATTGGGAACAAGAAGGGCTAATCTCTTCGAATAGGAACAAAGATAATGGCTACAGAGTCTTCACTTTAACGGAATTAAGAAAAATTATTCTTATCAGCAGTTTAAGGAAAACTGTTTATTATATCGAGAATATGAAACAGCTTTTGAATGAAATAGAAACACATAACTACAAAAAAGTGGAGATATCCTTTCAGCTTGCCTTACAAAAATTGAATTCTCAATTAATGAAGCAATTTTTCGCGATAGCTGAACTTACAAACTATGTGAAATTGTATAAAAGTAATGCCGAGTAACATATTGATCATAGAAAAAGGACTACCTTGCGGTAGCCCTTTTGTGCCTATTTGAACTTGATGTCAACAATCTTCCCGCTTTCCACAAAACCAATATTTCGATAAACCTTATTCGAGTCAGGATTCTTTAAATCAGCATAAAGCATGGGCACTAAATCCTCCGATAAAAGAACGGAACATAACTCTGCTACTAGTGCACTTGCATAACCTTTTTTCCGGCAAGACGGTGGTGTGTATACCGCATTTATTCTGGAATATCTTGCCGACCTATGTGCAATGTACGCCATCGATACAGGTTTATCGTCTACAAACCATATATACAAGTTCCCTGTCTCAATCATCCTCTTGGCATCTAGAATTTTAGCTTCTGGGTTCACCCTAACCCCATAAGCCCCCTCTGAGAAACCCGCCAAAAACTCTGCTACAATGGCCACATTTTTTCTCGTTCCTTGTTGCATTATGCCTTTTACGTTCAAAGGTTTCTTTGGATCTGTACAGAAATAAGATTCTATAGTCATCGTGGACTCATATTGAAGATGATTTGCCTGAGAATACAGCTGTGCAAAACGTTCTGTTGTTTTTGGTTCTCCAGATACTCCCGGTAATGTAGTCTCTTTAAGAAATTCTATAAGTTCTTCGTAGAGAACGGCCTTCTTATCCTCGACAATATCCTTAGAACTCCAAAGCCAAGCGTTATGTCCCGTTGACTGGGCATAAATCATTGTTTCATCAAAATCTTTTAAGCAAGTAGAACTCTTCGACTCGCAAATAAGGTGAATCAGGTTGTATTGAACCTCATCAGCAATAAACATATCCTGGCTAAGTATTCGATCGGAGACATTGATTTTTTGAAACATTGTTACTCCTCCTTATTTATTTATAAGAACGCAAAAAACTCCGTCCCATTAGGGACGGAGTAGATTCCGCGTTACCACCCTGATTGGTGTATTTATGAATACACCCTCTCTGCTGCCATCGTCCAACAACGATGCTTCTTTGTAACGGCAGAATCCCGGGCCCGCCTACTATGATTTCGGGAGCCAGCTCTGAGGCGATTGTTCGATTCGGGTGTCCTCTGCCTCGCACCAACCGGCAGTTCTCTGATCGACATATCCGGATTTACTTGTCCTCTTCGTCGCATTTGATTGCAATGTAATTAGATACAATATAAAGTAATAGGGATTTTATGTCAATAAAAAATATGTAAGTTGGCGACGTTAAACAATTATTATTCACTGCGGAAAAATACTAAACACCAAATTGTCTTAAATGATGGTCTAGATGTTTATAAATCCCTTTACCCCATTGCTCCGGAGTGAATTTTCCGAAAAAAGGATGTGGATGGGATGAACAATTCTCCGGACCGTTACTTTGAAAAGTTATAATTTTTTGTTTCAGTATTTCTTTTTCTTTTCCAAAATCTCTATCATCTAAAATAAGTATGGTCGGAATTGTTGACATATTATGTGGTACTGGCTTGTCATTGTAAAAAATAGATTTCACAAACCCTCCTATTAATATTCCTAGCCAACTTCTAGGAGGAAAGGAGTTTCCATTTGCGATGTCTTGAAATGCTGAACAGTGAGCCAACATTTGAGAAACATTCATTTTTCCCCACTGTGGGTTTGAATTAGGACTTAAATTCTCGATACGGCTCAGTATTTCCGCTGTATGTAATTTGTTATATATATTTTCCATAAACACACTTCCATTACGTTTTTTGGGTTTTCGATTTTTTCATTATTAGTTCTGGTGATCCATATATCACGATAAGCTATTGTATTCATGATTGCATCATAATAATTTTACAGTATACTGCCGATCTAATATTCGCCATTTCCATTATTCTATCCTTTATTCACTATCATGTCCTTTAACGTAATAAAGCTATCCATCATGGAGGTAGCTCCTCGTCTTAAACTGTCTTTAAATATCGTTTCCCGTCAGTTCAACAACCTACGGATTTCTGCAATACAGAAATACTTTCCTTTAGGAACGCCCTATTCTTTTCAATCCCTCTATTTTTACACCAGACAACAGCACCAAAAGCATCGTAAAAATCATAAAAGGGTAGTATTGTTTCCAAATCCATTAGAGGACGAATTGTTGAATATCCCTCTTTATACGAAATTCTACTTTGAGGATTCACTTCCCAAACATATCGGTTAATTTTTGTGAAATCAATTTCAGAGGATCCACCCCGTGCACTCTCAAAATCAATAATTCCAACAACCATATTATTATTTGTTAGTATATTACCTTGTCGAAAATCCATATGAACAACACACGGGCCATCAGGAGGAGGTAAAACTGAGAAAGCACCCTCAAAGTAATTAATACATTTTTCGAAAAGTCCTCTCTCAAGGACTTCCTTGCAAGGTTCTATAAATTTTTCAAAGCTATTTCTTATATAAAGTCTCCAATTGTTCTGATTGAAAAATTGAAAACCGTCTAATCCTTCCACACCATATCCCGGCATTTTAACTTCATGCAGCTTTGCGTGAAGTACTCCAATTTGAAATGCTAATTCATCGTCAATAGCACCTGTACATGGTATACCTTTAATCTCAGATAAAAGTAATGCACCAGAAATTAAGTCATCCCCACTCCAGAAGTCTAACACCTTTGGAACCGGTAATACCTCCCTCAACAGTTCAAGCATACGATATTCGCGATATAGTTTATCCCTGTTATAAGGGATCTTCGCATACAGCGTTTCTCCATTAGTAAGATTCAGCTTGTATACTTGTGAACTAAAGGACTCAGGAACATTATCTATACTTAATACATTAAGGTTAAATCTTTTTATGATTGTTTCTACTAAATTCAATTCGCACCTCACATGTTTTGAATGAATAGTAATTAGTTCAGCTATCTTATTCTTAATTTTATTGAACTATCCTAACCATTAGTGTAATAAAATTACACTTAGCCCTTTTTCCTTCTTGCTCTCAGGTAAATGACCGAAATCACTACTAGTCCTATTGCAATTACAATATACAAATCAATATCCTGCTCAAACATTAACCACATCTTATATTCTAGGTGTACTTGCTGTTTGGGTCGAAGTCCTTCACCGAATAGTTCTGTTGCTTGGTTAAGGTTATTCATTTCAATTGTTGAACTGCATGGACTACTGCTTGATTCGCCATCCACTTCGCTAATGTATATTAAGTATTTATTACCTTCCTTAAAATCAAAACCCCAAGTGTAGTCTGTTCTCACAATAATTTGAGAGTCAACTTCAGTTTTCCAACTTCGTTCAACATCCACTAATATATATCTGATTTTCTCTTTTGGCCCCGTAAATCCTTCTTGTTTCAAATCGACCTTTATTTGTTTTACTTCACCGTAAATTGCTCCACCGTAGACCTCTAGGGCTTCTTGGGGACTTCCTAACTCGACACAGGATAAAGCTTTAGCATCTTGTCCATTTGCAATAAAGAATGCGAATGTGAATAAACATATTAACGTGATTAAACGAGGTTTCAATTTACCACCTGCTCTTATATTTTATTACATAACTTCTTTATTGACATAAGTTATAGGTGAAATGTTGCACTAATTTTCCAACTCCTTCAATGAAATAGGGAGTACACCTCGACGGTATGCTCCCTATTTGGGTTGACAATAGTATTTCGTTGGCCGTGGATGCAGCGCAAGCGCCGCACCTCAGAATATAGAAGTTAAAGTTCTTTCTGGGAGCTGAAAGCTTTGAAGAAATATTCCCCACGGATTTGACAACTTTATTCCCTAATACATTTACAATTAGATGTTGAACTGAGCTTTTATAAAAAAACGCACCTGTTAGCTCAATAGCAATAATCTGCAACTCCTTACTTCTCCCAAAGCTCGATCAGTCGACCTTCTGGGTCTTCAATCCAAATAAACTTTCCAAATTCATTAATCTCTATTTTCTTTGCAAGAGGTACACCAATCTGTTCAAAATGCTTAATCGTCTCGTTTAGATCATGCACTTGGAAATTCAACATCACTTGTTGTTCTATTGGAAAATAACTGTCATCCTCGGTAAAGAAAGAAAAGATAGTATCATTTCCCACTTGAGGTTTTATCACAGTCCCATTCCAATTCTCTATGTCAAGCTTCAACACCTCACTGTACCACTTTTTTGTAGCTTCAAGATTCTTAGTTCTCCAGAATATTCCTCCGAAACCTTTAATCATCGTATCTACACTCCTGTCTGCATTGAATTTTCTAATAATATACCCTTTAGGATTAAGGAGAATCCACCGTTAACCTCCAGTCATTACACCGAAGGTTAGTACTAACGGGGTATTCAAAATCACATTCACCAATAAACGAGGAGCCAAGCTTATGAAAAATGATATTGGAAGCAGGAGTGAAGTGTATCGGACCCTATAGTCGCTATTAACCATAATTCGGCTCATTTGAGAACCTATCGGACTCTATAGTCGCTATTGGCTCGAAAAGCCCTCATATCGCGCATGTTTGGAACAAATAACGCCTCTGGGGTCCGAAACACTTATTAAAAGTCAAAATTCAGCCGAATAGCTGCATCTGAGTCCGATCGCTCATGGTGAAGAGAGCGTGTAGGGAATACAAAACGCACAACAAGCAGCATAGTCGCACATCCGGTATCACAGACGCCAAACAAGCAGCATAGTCGCACATTCGGTAATACAAACGCCCAACAGCAAAGCACCAATCAAGTATTGAAGTATCCGTGTGTTCGTGTGTTCGTGTGTTCGAGTATTCGAGTACGCAAATGTTCAAGGAGATACATCATGCTTCTTCCATGTGGAGATCATTCCTCTTAGCCCCACGCGTTGTCCGTTGCTCATTACTTCTCCTTCTTATGTAAATAATCTTCATTTTAGATTCTAGATTAGAATTATTTGCTATAATGTTCTCATGAAAAATAAAACTATTCTAAACAAATTAGCTATCATTCTACTTTTTATAAGCATTCTCTTTGGCCTACGCTGCATTTGGTTGAGTCTATTTAAGGTTTCCGACACTGTACCTGTGATTAACAATGGGGTACTGGATTTACGCGGCCAGGATCTGGAGCAGGCTAACTTATTCAGGCTGGATGGTGAATGGAGCTTCTATCCTTCGCAATTCGTTTCATCGAAGACTTCTACTATACCAAAGCTATCCCACTCGCTTCAAGTTCCTGGAAATTGGAACCATGTTATGGGAAGCGATCAGAATTCTTCTTATGGTTTTGGTACTTACCGTTTGCGAATTTTGGTAGACCCGCTTCAGCAACCTGTCTCTTTCTGGATCAAACAAATTTATTCCGCTTCCAGTGTGGAGATTAACGGCACTCCTATTCTCAATAATGGGGTAATAGCTCTTGATGCCGATACATATGTACCCAAAACCACCTCATATACAGCAGCTTATTTTTCAAAAAACACTACAGTGATAGATGTATTTATTCACGTAGCTAACTTTGATCACCCCTATAAGGGCGGTATAAAAGGCCCTATTTTCTTTGGTTCTCAGGAACTCATTGACCGGACATACTTTTACACTGTCGGATTTCAAATGCTTACAGCAATTATCTTACTACTACATGGGCTTTATGCCTGTATTCTGTACTTATTTAATCCTAAAGAACGTGCTCTGTTTCTTGTAGGGTTAATGACCTTATCTGTAGCTGTAATCCTTTTAGCTCGAAATGACAACTTAGTGCTTTCATTACTGCCGATTAATTATACTTGGTCCTTAAAAATCCGTTTGATCGCCTTCTTATGGCAAAACCTTTTTATTCTGCTTGTTTTCAGGAAATTCACCTCAGGTGCCAAAGTCAACAAGTGGTTACGTGCTTACACATGGTGTCTTTTCCTTTATACCTTGTTTATATTTATTGTCCCTGCTTATTTAGTCAGCACATCCATTCATTTGGGAATCATTCAAGTGTTCCAGTATATTCCCTTCATTTGGTTGCTCTATAGCTTAGGGCGCTTATTGTTCAAAAAGCAAGATGATAAAGATGTTGTTTTTCTGCTGTTATCAGGTGCGGCGATCGTTTCTAATTTGTTATGGAATTTGTGGGATAGTAACGGACACTATTCAATTGTCTATTATCCTTTGGATATTATCGCAGCCATCGTGGGCTTCTCAGCTTATTGGTTTAAAAAGTATTTTCAAAATGCTAAAGAGAACATGGAACTAAATGAGCAGCTGAAAAAAGCAGACAAACTTAAGGACCAGTTTCTCGCTAATACCTCACATGAGCTGCGTACACCGCTTCACGGAATCATGAATATCGCGCAAAATATTGTCACAAAAGAAAAGGACAGACTTTACGAAAGTAGCCGTCAAGATATGGAACTGCTGATTACAATCAGCCGCCGTATGTCTCATATGCTTGGTGATCTACTGGATGTGGTCCGTCTTCAGGAGCATCGTGTTATTTTACAACAGGAACCTATTTCGGTTCAATCGGTAGTTCCCGGTGTGATTAGTATGCTTCAATATATGATTGAAGGTAAGCCAGTCCAGCTATCTATGGATATCCCGGAAGCTATGCCGCCAGTTCTTGCGGACGAGAAAAGACTGGTGCAGGTTTTATTAAATCTGGTGCACAACGCGCTCAAATACACCGAAGCAGGACTTGTAGCTGTTAAGGCTGAGGAACAGGACGGACAGGTTCTTATCTATGTGACAGATACCGGAGTAGGCATGACTGAAGAGACTATGGCACGGATATTTCTACCCTATGAGCAAGGCCCTCACGGAATAAATGACGGGCGTGGAATTGGGCTGGGATTAAGCATATGCCGACAGCTGGTAGAACTGCATGGGAGCAGCCTAAACATTCAATCTGAGCTTGGTAAAGGTTCAACTTTTAGTTTCACTCTCTCTCTTGCCGATTCTTACAGCGAACAGATAATAAAACAGACGGAACCTACAGTTTCGTATATGGCAGATGAGATTCATAGACAGATGGCTGAGTGGGGAATTTCCGAACACCAGCCAAGTAATCTCTCTGAAAAAATTCCGCCGCTTTTTACAGAGATGAAGGTAAATATTCTGGTGGTAGATGATGATCCTGTCAATCTGAATGTACTAAAGGGTATTCTTGAAACCGAACCTTATATCATAACTACCGTGAACTCAGCCCATGAAGCATTGGAATTGTTGGATAAAAGGAACTGGGACTTACTTATTGGCGATGTTATGATGCCACAGATGTCGGGATACGAATTAACACAGAAGGTTCGTACTCGCTACTCCTTATATGAGCTCCCGATTCTATTGCTTACTGCCCGTAGTCAGCCTGAGGATATTTATACTGGATTTTTGTCCGGTGCCAATGATTATGTCACAAAACCTGTGGATGCAGTGGAGCTTAAATACCGTATTCGGGCTTTAACTGCAATGAAGCTATCCTTCAATGAACGGGTGCGGATAGAAGCAGCCTATCTACAAGCACAGATACAACCGCATTTTTTATTCAATACGTTGAACTCTATTGCCGCACTCAGTGATTTGGATACTAAAAAAATGCAGGAGCTCATTGGCGCGTTTACTTCTTTCTTAAGAATCAGTTTTGACTTTTTAAATATCGGAGAGCTCGTGAACCTCTCCCATGAACTGGAATTGGTAGAATCTTATCTTTATATTGAACAGACTCGATTTGCAGAAAGGATATCTGTTGTCTGGAAGGTAGATCCGAATATTGACATCCTAATTCCTCCTCTATCCATCCAACCGTTGGTAGAAAATGCTGTTAAGCACGGTATACTTAAGCGCCAACAGGGTGGGACTGTTGAAATACGTATTATCCGTCTGCACAACGCTGTAAAGATTGAGGTGGAGGATAATGGGCAAGGTATGGATTCCGGGACCCTCTCTTTACTGCTGAAGCCAATGATGGAAGGCAAAGGTGGCATCGGGCTGGCCAACACCCATCGGAGGTTAAGTCAATTATATGGTCAAGGTCTCTCGATCCAGAGTAAGCCTGGAGAAGGCACCTTGGTATCCTTTGTTATACCAGAGGACAGTGATAACTTTTCAAGCAAAAAAGCCGCTCCATAAGGAGTGGCTTTTTTGTATCGTTATCTATATCCTTTTAGAGTAAGCTTAAAAAATAGTCGGCACCATTCCCCCATCCATGCGAATTGGAGAACCTTTAAATGCAGAGGCATAAGGACTGCATACAAATGCTGCTAGTCTGCCTATTTCAAAAGGTTTAATAAATCGTTGTATTTCAGATTGTGGAAGATTTGTAGTCATGAATTTTCTTTCTTTTTCTGAAAAAGTCATATCTTCATTGGAGTATATCCCATCAATAATTTGATGCACATTTTCAGAAAGTGTTGGTCCTGGCATGATTGTATTGACTGTAACTTCAGTTCCTATCGTTAACTTAGATAAGCTTTTTGACAATGATAATAACATTGATTTGGTCATTGCATATTGAGGCATTTGGCCTGAAGGCATAATGGCTTCTTCACTAGCAATAAAGAGAATGCGGCCATAATCTTTTTGTAACATTTTAGGTAAATAGAATTTTGTTAATCCATTTGCAGCAAGGACATTAGTACGGAAATATTTTTCGAATATTTCGTCGTCAACGTCCTCATATTTCATAATTTCATAGATACCCATATTATTAACTAAAATATCTATATTAGGGTATTTTTCGAATAAGGCTTCTCTTTGTTCAATATTCACAATATCCGCTGTAGCATTTTGTGGAGAGGTAGCCGGGAAATTTGACTTTATTTCATTTACAGTTTGTTCTACCTGATCATAATTCCGTCCATTAATCAGTACATTAACTCCTTCTTTAGCAAGTTCAAAGGCGATTGCTTTGCCAATACCTTTTGTTGATCCTGTAATTAAAGCTGTTTTATTATTTAATCCCATATCCATATTACATTTCTCCTTTTATCACGGCGTGCTGAGTAGTTGTCATTTCAAGAACAGTCCTGTGTGCCGGCTAGGATTATATTATCGTACCGGGGTTGTTCAGTAACTAGCGGATTGCGCCAAAGTTCTTGTTTAACACGCCAATGATAAATCTCTGAAAATACTGTCTTTATGAAGAGGGTATCGAGTTTAAACCTAAATGTTCAGTACGCCAATTTGAAGGAGTATCACCTTCCCAAAGACGGAAGGCACGGTAGAACGAGTTCTGGTCTTCATATCCAATCAAGAAAGCCACTTCTTTAATATCAAGCGATGGATCTGCCAGATACTCTCGTGCTTGCTCATGTCTAGCTTGTGTCAGCAATTGCTTGAAGCTTGTGTTTTCTTCAGTAAGCCTGCGTTGCAACGTACGGTCACTCATACTTAATGCCTTCGCAACAGCATGAATGTCAGGGCGTCCTCCGCTGAAGCTGTGTTTCATGATCCATTTGACCCTCTCGGTTATAGAGCGAGTGCCCTTCTGTTCAGCAAGCGTCCGGTCCAAAAAGGGAGTCAGAATCTCCAGCAGCTCTTCGTTGTACGAGATAAAAGGCCGATCCAAATCATTTCGACGCAACGTCAAACGATTATATTGAGCACCTATCTGAATTCGGCAGCCGAAATAAGCTTCAAGAATCTTAACATTTCCTATAGGCTGTGAAAACTCGACAAGCTGTGCTGTCAAAGGTAGACCTGTGCCTCGCCGCCCAAGCTCTAGAAGAAATGCCAAAGTGAGGCCTAGTAGCAGCGGTGGACCAAAATGCCCGGGATGCTGCCATTCCAATTCGATTGTACATAGCTCGCCTTCTTCGGTAAAACGCAAGCTTTCAGGAGGGCACATTTGTTTGTATCGTACCATTCGCTTAAGAGCATCGCGATAGTCCTTAGCATGGTATGTTGCTAAGACCGTAGGCGGATATTGTGTAGTTTCAAAGACGGTTGCAAGCTTAATGATTCCTTCGGCTGTATCCCCAATGAGATCGGAATATGCCTGCCAGACTGCGAAATATTGGGCGGTGGTGACTTCTGACTCTGTGATCTGGCTAAGTGGAAGATTTGCTTTGCTGGCTACATCTTGTGCAGTTATTCCTAATTGACTTAATCCAGCCCAAAATCCTGGTGGGATTTTAATTTGATCAGAGGTATGAGACTTCATACATATGGACCTCCTTTATTAAGAACTCCAGCACGCTTGGGCAAGCAGTTCGAACGAATGTAACCGTTTCTCATAATCTGGAATCATGGTAACGATAATGAATTCATTAACTCCATACAAAAGAGATAACCGTTCCAACTTACCTTTAACACTTTCCGGAGTACCTACCAGCAGCTTGCGTTCCAAGGGCTCAGACTTCGCTTCGGCAGAACCTTCTTGTTGGAATAATGCCGTACCAGATGAGGCCAATCGCTCTGCCTCTTCCTCAGTCTCGGCGCAAATGACGCCAACAGCAACCATGGCCTGCGGTTCAGGAGAAAGTGAAGAAGGAGTAAAGGTTTCACGGTAAGCTTGCAAAACCTCCTCCCCTGCTACATCGCTCATGAACTGGCCAAACACATAACCTGCTCCAAACTCGGCAGCATATGCCGCGCTTTTCTTGTTTGTACCCAGCAGCCATAGCTCTGGAGATACGGGAGGGACCGGACGGGCGGTTATTGAACGTCCTTCATAGGAATAGTTACCCTGCAATAATTCAGTGACGCCTTTAAGCAGTTCTGGCATTTTCCAAACATTTTCGAGAAAATTTCCACTCAGTGCTAAACTTACTTCAGCAGTACCGCCGGGAGCTCTGCCTAATCCAAGGTCGATGCGTCCCGGGTACAAACTGGCCAGCAAATGAAATGCTTCCACCACCTTTAGCGGCTTATAATGTGGCAGCAATAAAGCGCCTGAGCCAAGGCGAATGTGTGCTGTTTTCGCTCCAATATGCGATAAAAGCACCTCCGTAGAGGTACATGCTAATCCCGGCATATCATGATGTTCAGCAACCCAATAACGAGTATATCCCAGTCTTTCTGCTGTCTGAGCCAGCTTCACTGCTTGTCCCAATGCGGTACTAGCATCCACCGTATTAAAAACAGGTACGAGATCTAATACACTAAGCTTAATGGATGTTGTTGTCATGGTTAAGTCCTACTCGAGGGTTTCGGTAAAATTCGATCATATCGATAAAAATAAGCTTGTAATCAACTGCAACCGCGGCCAGATCATACATTCGGCCATGGCCGTCTTCTTTGGAGGCAAAAACAACATCGTGCCGCAGCTTATCCATAATCATTTTGCCGATGAACTGATGCTCGTATTCTGCGTACTTCTTTTTGAAAGCTTCATTAAATTCCCACAGCTCTTGGTAAGACCGCTCTAGCATTGCGTTTACCAAAGTCAGCTCGTTGCCCTCTTTTTGTACAGCCACGTAATAATTTCCGCGCTCATCCTTGATCAAATCCTTATATAACTCAACGTTCAAAGTTAACGTCTCCTCTCTGATTACCTAGGACTCAATTTTATAGGCTTGCAGTCAGCACCGTTGGCTCTGTCGTGATTTCTACGTTTCCTGCAACGGCTCTGGAGATCATGCAGGAGCCTTCTGCTTTATGGGCAATTCGGATGGTTTTATCGATATCGTCCTGTGACGCATCTTTGGTAAGGGTGATTAAGGGTGAATGTTTGATGGCTTCATATGTAAAAATGTTATTCGTTACATCGACCGTCGCCTCTGAGGTTAACGTCAGCTCTGAAGTCGTAAGCCCTGCCCGCTCCAGCATTGCTGCAAGTGTAATGAGATAACAGGTTGCTGCTGCTCCCAAAAGCATCTCATCCGGATTCGTTCCTACTCCGGGTCCTCCCATTTCCTTCGGAATGGAAATTTGAGTCTTAAGCTGTCCAGCTTCAATAGTTCCGTCACTGTTACGGCCACCGTTCCATACGGCGTTCAATATAAATGGGTGCTTCATTTTTATATATCCTCCCTAGCTTGATATGCATGATATATTTTTCATCGAATACTTTACATGCTAACATAGAAGAATGTGGTGAACAAACAGGCTCAGGCCTACTATTCATGAAACTTATCTATAAATTAAAATTCAGGAGGTTCTACCATCATGATAAACGACACGGATATCAAACATCTTAAGCGTTGTATTGAACTTGCCCAAATTGCACTCGAAGCTGGGGACGAACCCTTTGGTTCCGTCCTTGTATCAGCAAGTGGCGAAGTGCTGGCGGAAGACCGCAACCATGTAGGTAGCGGTGACCATACTCAGCATCCCGAATTCGCTTTAGCCCGCTGGGCAGCTCAGAATATGACACTGGAAGAACGTAAGCAGGCAACAGTGTATACCTCCGGAGAACATTGCCCTATGTGTGCAGCGGCACACGGGTGGGTTCATTTAGGACGAATTGTATATGCAAGTTCCTCGAAGCAATTATCGGCGTGGTTAAATGATATGGGAATTGCAGCATCACCCGTCCGTAATTTAAGTATTCAGGAGGTTATTCACGATGCGTTCGTAGATGGCCCTGTACCCGATCTTGCAGAACAAGTACGGGAGCTTCATCTACAATTTCACGAGAAAAGACTTCATTAGTATGACGAAACAAAAATAATTGATTTTTCCGTAAAAAAAGAACCTTTGTATAAAGGTTCTTAGGCTGTCGAGAAAGTCTCGACAGCTTTATTTATGCCCAGAAAAGGGTGATTTCACATCCCTTTACCTTTTATTATTCTTAATTACTTCGCTAAAGCGGTCAGGGAAATTTGTATGTACACCATCTACACCCCAAATTACGGCTTTATCCATATTCACTTGATAATTCACAGTATATGGAAACACCTTTAGCCCTGAATTTTTTGCCTGCGCGACATATGCCGCATTTATTTTTTGAAAGTTAGGACTTATGCCTACAGCATAAGTTTTTAATCTATTCACATAGGATTCTGATATTTTATAAACAGGGAAATCATACCATACAATTTGATAAAGAGGGACTGCTGGATTTATGGAATGGAATCTACGTAAACTCGCTTCACTAAATGAATGAATAGCAACATGAGCCGACAGATCATAATTTAAAATTTCTTCGTTTAACAATGCCTCGATGTTCGAATTCGACGTGGGATCTTTAATCTCAATCATATAGTCCACTTCTTTTCCGAACCTTTCAAATACCTCTTTTAGTGTCGGAATACGTAAATCTACATATTTATCTCTAGCGAACATGGGATATTGTTCATTAAACCATGAACCCGCGTCTAATTTTGAGATCTGCTCTAAAGTAAAATCCTTTACATACCCTTTAGCATTCGTGGTACGGTTTACGGTCCCATCGTGAATAACAACAGGAACATGATCTTTTGTTAACTGAATGTCTAACTCGATATAATCGGTCTTCATATCAATGGCTAGCTCGAATGCAGGTATTGTATTCTCAGGAGCATATCCTGAAGCACCACGGTGAGCGATGGTATATACTTTATCCGCAGGCATGATAATTTCCTTTACTTTAATGCGAATCCAGGGGGAATAAGCATACAAAGAGGTGAACAATAAGATTAATAAAAGCACATGTATACCTATAAAGTAGATTCTGGAATTTTGAATTTTTTGCATTAAGCTGACCTCATCTTTTTAAAAATATAATGTAGAATACTTGGTGTCTTTCGCTCTAACATTCATTCTTGTGTAAAATTATGATTTATATTCCCTTATGTTAATCTCACCTCATTGTATTTGTAAGGACAAAGTTTGGAGATTTCTATTGTACCAGATTATCTAGAGAAAATATTGCGAGGCAGCATAAATGGGAAAGGGTCTGCAAGGTCAAGAAAGCAACATCTAAACTTTGTGGGGTATAAACTATAGTTGCTATATATACAGAGTCCTAAAGTTCTTATACCATTAACTTTGTAAGCGATTAACTTTATAGGAGGAAATGACTTGACAAAGCCAGTGCAACCCAATGAACCTCTCGTAACTCATATTTATACTGCGGATCCTTCTGCTCATGTATTTGAAGGCAAGATTTATATTTATCCCTCTCATGACCTGGATCACGATATGATCTCTAATGACAACGGTGACCAATATAATATGGAGGATTACCATGTTCTGTCTATTGATGGAGATGGCTCCCCTTGTATCGACCACGGTGAAGTGCTTCATGTGAAGGATGTCCCATGGGCTAAACAGCAAATGTGGGCTCCGGATGCAGCATACAAAAACAATACCTACTATTTGTTTTTCCCAGCCCGAGACCATGACGATATTTTCCGAATTGGGGTTGCAACCTCAGCGTCACCTTCCGGACCCTTTACACCTGAACCGAACTACATTCCCGGCAGTTATAGCATTGATCCCGCTGTTTTCGTTGATGATAGTGGCAAATCATATATATACTTTGGGGGTCTTTGGGGCGGTCAACTTGAAAAATGGCAAACCGGCTCATTTGTTGCGGATGCAGAGGGACCGGCTGAAACGGCACCTGCTCTAGGACCTATCGTAGCGGAGCTGAACGAGGACATGCTGAGCTTTGAAGGTGCGCCTAGAGAAATATCCATCGTCGATACGAACGGAAATCCGATTCTTGCTGGAGATGAAGAGAGAAGATATTTTGAAGGTCCATGGGTTCATAAATATAACGGTTATTATTATCTTTCTTATTCCACGGGTACTACCCATAATATTGTATACGCTATCAGTAAAGATCCGCTTGGGCCTTTTGTATATCAAGGAAAAATACTTACACCCGTCCTGGGCTGGACAACACACCATTCTATTGTTCAGTTTAAAGAGAAATGGTATTTATTTTATCATGATAGTTCTTTATCTGGTGGTGCTGACAACAAGCGTTCTGTAAAATATACGGAGCTGAAATACAACGATGATGGCACCATTCAAACCATCCATCCTTAGTTTTTATTGAAATGGAGTGCATGCGTAGTGCACAGGAGGGGAAATATCATGCCAATAACACAACAAGGTGCTTTTTATACGGGGAAATATCGCAATTTATTTAAAGAGCTCGGCTTTTCTGAAGATGAAATCAACGCTAAACTCGAAGAAACTTGGAGTGATTTGTTTTACGGAGATCCGAACGTACGAATCTACTATCCGCTGGACGAGGATAAAAGCTATATTCTGGATACAGGTAATCTGGATGTTAGGTCTGAAGGAATGTCCTACGGGATGATGATGGCTGTTCAAATGAATAAAAAAGATGAGTTTGATCGTTTATGGAACTTCTCTAAGACGTTTATGCAGCACAAAGAAGGCCGTTATGCCGATTACTTTGCTTGGCACTGCAAGCCTGACGGTACAAGAATTTCTCAAGGACCCGCACCGGATGGGGAAGAGTTTTTCGCCATGGCTTTGTTTTTTGCCTCAAAACGTTGGGGGAACGGTCCGGCACCTTATAATTATTCCGAGCAGGCTCGAATAATATTGCGTGCTTGTGTACATAAAACTGAAACAGGCGCTGGTGACTCAATGTGGGACGCGGAAACGAAACTGATTAAATTCGTACCGGAATCCACCTTCAGTGATCCATCTTACCATCTCCCCCATTTCTATGATTTGTTCGCTTTGTGGGCTGATGCAGGTGACCACATGTTTTGGCGAGAAGCGGCGGAAGCCAGCCGCTCATATCTACACACTACATGTAATCCTATAACTGGTCTCGCTCCCGAATATGCTAATTTTAACGGCACCCCGGCAGAACCCCAGCCTCATGGTGATTTCAGTCATTTTTTCAGTGATGCTTACCGGGTTGCGGCTAATATCGGTTTGGACTGGGCATGGTTCCAAAAGGACAGCTGGCAGGTCGATCAATGTAACCGGATTCAAGCTTTTTTTAGGAATATCGAAGTTTCCAATTACCGGAGGTATACCATTGAGGGACAGGCATTCGACGAACCGGCGCTGCATCCGGTAGGCCTTTTGGCGACCAACGCTATGGCTTCGCTTGCTTCTGATGGCCCGGAGGCAGAGCATTTTGTCCGTTTGTTTTGGGATACACCTTTGCGAACTGGACAACGTCGTTATTATGATAACTGTCTGTACTTCTTTAGTTTACTGGCCCTAAGTGGAAACTATCGCATTTATTGAAGTAAATCGAACAAAACAATAGGACTCCATTCCTCAAAAAGCCGAGGAATGGAGTCCTATTAATCGTAATAAAGCTTTGCTATTATTTAATAACTACATATTCCAAGTTCACAAGTTTTGCGTAAGCAATAATTTGGTCTGTTGTAAGAGTTAATGAAACAACGGTGTGGTGACCGCCACCATTTTCGATCCAAGCTTTAACTCCGTCTTGGAAGTTTGGTTTAACATTCCAAAGCACACGAGCTACTGGAAGGTTTGGAGCTGGAACAGTTGGTTCAAAAGCAGTCACTTCATTGATCAAAAGTTTGTAATGCGTACCGAAGTCAGCCATGGAAACCACTACACCGTCTCCTGCTTTGCCGTCAAATACTAAACGGGCTGGATCGTCTTTACCACCAATACCTAGTGGAGACACGATGATTTTTGGTTTGTTGCTTGCCAAAGTTGGATCTACTTCAAGCATATGGGATTGAAGAATAGATTCTTGTCCAACTGTCAATTCATAAGTGTAATCTTCCATAAAGCCAGTCGATTGGTTATGGCTCATCACTTTAAGCAAGCGGTCTAGAGCTGCAGTCTTCCAGTCTCCTTCTCCAGCAAAACCATATCCTTGTGCCATCAAACGTTGAACAGCAAGTCCTGGAAGTTGTTTCATTCCATGTAAATCTTCGAAGTTTGAGGTGAAGGCATTGTAGCCACCTTGATCAAGGAAACGTTTGATAGCAATTTCATAGCTTGCTTGAACTCTTACGCTAGCTTCCCAAGCTTCTTTGCTGTTAGTGCCATAGTCGAATTCATACAGCTCTGCATATTCAGCAAACAAACCATCGATTTCCTCTTCTTTAACTTCATTAATGACTTGAACCAGGTCACCAATACCAAAGTAGTCAACCGTCCAGCCAAATTGAATTTGGGCTTCAACTTTATCTCCTTCAGTTACACCAACGTTACGCATGTTGTCACCAAAACGAGCAACTTTGATATTGAAGCTTTCGTTATAAGCAACGGCTACGTCCATCCATTCTGCAATTTGCTTTTGAACTTCAGGGCGTTCCCAATAGCCTACAACCACTTTGTTTTGTTTGTTCAAACGGGCGTTAATAAAACCATATTCACGGTCACCATGAGCTGCTTGGTTCAAGTTCATGAAGTCCATATCAATTGTTGCCCATGGAATACTTTCATTATATTGCGTAGCTAGATGAAGCAAAGGTTTTTGCAGCATTTTTGTTCCGCGGATCCACATTTTTGCAGGTGAGAAAGTATGCATCCAAGTGATGACACCGGCAACTTCGTCACGGTAGTTAACTTCTTTCATAATGTTGGTGATTTTATCTGCGCTGACAGCCAAATCCTGCAATACTAGTGGGTAAGGCAAAACTCCGCTTTTATTCAAAGCATCTGTCATCGTTTGTGCGTGCGCTTTAACTTCAGCCAATGCTTCTTCCCCATAAAGATGTTGCGAACCTACGACAAACCAAAATTCTTTTGCTACTGCTGTTGACATATTCATCCTCTTTTCATCATTTTGTAGTTTGATTATTTTTGACCGTAATAAGCGTCTTTCCCATGTTTGCGCAAGTAATGTTTATCTAGAATACGTTGTGGCAATTCTTCCGCAAAATGGTTCAACTCTCTAGCAAATAAATTCATTTTCGATACTTCATCCAACACTACGCTGTTCATTACAGCGGATTTTGCATTTTTCCCCCAAGTAAAGGGTCCGTGGCCTTTAAGCAAAACACCGGGAACCGCCATAATATCTATCCCGCGTTGTTCAAAGGTTTCGATGATTACATTACCTGTTTCCGCTTCGTAACCCCGATCGATTTCCTCTTGCGTCAAGAAACGCGCACAAGGAATGGAGCCATAGAATGTATCAGCGTGCGTAGTTCCCATTACAGGAACGTCAAGTCCTGCTTGTGCCCAGATAGTCGCCCAAGTGGAATGTGTATGCACGATTCCGCCAATTTCGGAGTAATGTTTATAAAGTACTGCGTGAGTAGGGGTATCGGAGGAAGGTCTCATCTCCCCTTCAACCACATTGCCATCCAGATCAACAACTACCATATCGCTGGCTTTCATTGTTTCATAATCTACACCACTAGGTTTGATTACGAATAATCCACTTTCGCGATCAATTGCACTCACATTTCCCCATGTATACTTGATTAGTCCATGTTTCGGCAATTCCAGATTGGCTTGAAAAACCTCTTCTTTAAGTTGTTCTAACATCTTGGTCCCTCCATTTTCAGACTAAATTATCAACAGCGGATTGCTCAATCGCCAGACCTTTTTTATAACGTTCGATAAAGGTTTCAAAACCTTTAATGTCGGTTGCATCGGGATGAATTTCTTCTCCCTTTACATCTTTGAACACTTTTTGATCGAGGAAGTCTTCCAAGCTTTCTTCCTGATTTTTGTTCATCATGTAGGAGGCAAGAATAGCCATTCCCCATGCGCCGCCTTCTCCAGCTGTCGACATTACGGAAACAGGAACATTCAGTGAAGCTGCCATCATTCTTTGGCCAACAACCGGAGTCTTAAATATACCGCCGTGTCCTAAAATACTATCTATGGCTACATTCTCTTCTTTCGTTAAAATGTCCATTCCAATTTTCAAAGCACCAAAGGCGCTGAACAAATGTGTACGCATAAAGTTAGCCAGATTAAATTTGCTCTCAGGCGAACGTACAAATAACGGACGACCTTCTTCTAACCCCGTAATGTTCTCACCCGAGAAATAACCGTAACTGAGCAATCCACCGGCATCTGGGTCTGCTTCCAAAGCTTTATTCAGCAGTACGCTGTACAATTTGTCAGCTTCGACCTTTTGCCCCATCGCTTCATAGAATTCACGGAATAATCCGAGCCAGGCATTAAGGTCACTTGAACAGTTATTAGCATGAACCATACCTACTGGACTTCCGTCTGGCGTAGTCACCATATCGATTTCCGGATAAACCTTGGAAAGCTCTTTTTCCAATACGATCATGGCAAAAACAGAGGTTCCTACGGAGACATTCCCGGTACGTTTTCTTACACTATTGGTAGCAACCATACCGGTTCCTGCATCCCCTTCTGGAGGACTAAGCGGAATCCCAGCTTGTAATTGCAATGATGGATCCAGAATTTTGGCTCCTGCTTCGGTTAATAGACCTGCTTGCTCACCGGCAACATACACCTTAGGAAGAAGGTCGCTGGTCTTCAGCGAATAACCTTTGCCAGCAATAAGCTCGTCAAACTGTTGTATCATAGATTCATTATAATTTCCTATGGATTCATCAATCGGGAACATACCTGAAGCATCTCCAACACCAAGTGCTTTGTTGCCGGTCAATAACCAATGAATGTATCCTGCTAACGTTGTAACAAACCGAATCTGCGGCACATGTTCTTCTTTGTTTAAGATCGCCTGATAAAGATGAGCAATACTCCAACGTTCAGGAATATTGAATTTAAATACATCTGTCAGTTCTTTGGCTGCCTTACCCGTTGTTGCATTACGCCAAGTCCGGAACGGAACGAGCAATTGATCCTGTTCGTCAAAAGCCATATATCCATGCATCATTGCAGAAAACCCGATTGAACCAACGGTTTGGAGGGTGATTCCGTAATTTTGTTGAACTTCTTGCTTCATCTCACGATAAGCATCTTGTAGACCTTTGATAATATCTTCTAGGCTGTACGTCCAAAAGCCGTCTTTCAACTGATTTTCCCATTCATAACTTCCAGAAGCGATCGTTTGAAAACTATGATCAATAAGTACTGCTTTAATACGCGTGGATCCAAATTCAATCCCTAGCGAAGTTTCTCCCTTATTGATTGCTTCTTCGATGATTAATCGATTCGATATCACGTTGGTCACCTCTCTGACAGCGCTTTTTTAATATAAAAGAATTCGCTTTCTTAATTGACAGCTTTAGTATAAATTTTTGTACGTACATTTGTCAATAAAATAGTTATATATACATACAAATATGGAGAAGATAATAATTTAACTCCGGACTTAGTTTGTTTATGATGATCTAAAGGTACGAAATATTTACATTTTTCATAAAAAAAGAGCCCCTTTATATTTAATTCGTAGTCATGCTATAATTTGTACATACAACTTAACGAAATGTACGAATTATAAAGCGAACAAGTATGGAAAGAGGAATTACATGAAACCAAAGTATCAAGTGATTATAGAGGATATAAAAAGCAAGATCCTTTCAGGAGATTACAATGTAGGCGAACAAATTCCTACGGAGTCTGCCTTGCAGTCCTTGTACGAGGTTAGCAGACAGACTGTTAGAAAAGCCATTTTAGAGCTATCCAACGAAGGATTCCTCCGCAGCGAAAAAGGTTCTGGCACGTATGTCAGCAACCAATATCGCACAAAGACCGGCGGGAGTTCCCATAAGAAGACGATCGGTGTAATTACGACCTATATCTCTGACTATATCTTCCCTTCTATTATCCGGGGGATTGAAAGCCGAATGAATGAGGATAACTATTCACTACTATTGGCTAGTACCAATAACGATGTTGCGCAAGAAAAAAAAGCTCTCGAAATGATGTTGTCCTACGGCGTAGATGGTTTAATTATTGAACCTACGAAAAGTAATCTGTATAATCCCAATATTGCGTATTATCTGTCGTTTAAGGAGCAAGATATTCCACTCATTATGATTAATGCTTTTTATGAGGAAATAGAGCTCCCCTTCCTTTGTCTTGACGATGTGCAGTCCAGTTATCTGGCAACAAAAGAATTGATCTCCAAAGGCCACTCTCAAATTGGACTTATCGCAAAAATGGATGATTTACAGGGCAAATATCGAATGAAGGGCTATATCAAAGCTCTCGAAGAAGCTAAATTACGGTTTTATCCAGAGCAAATATTTTCGTTCAACACCGAGACCAAACAAACCTTAGCTACGAACTTGAAGGATTTCCTAAATAAAAATAGAGATACCCTCTCTGCGATTGTCTGCTACAACGACGAGGTTGGTCTGGAAGTGGTCAATGCTTGCAGACAGCTAGACATTTCTATACCAGAGGAATTATCAATTATTGGCCAGGACAACTCCTATATTGCCCAAAATGCAAACATCAAACTGACCACTTTAACACATCCCCAAGAAACTATGGGCCGTGATGCAGCGGATTGGGTCATTAAAAAATTACAAGGAAAAAAGGATCTTCCCAACAATACTTATTATCAACCTGTGTTAATTGAAGGAGAAACAGTAGTCGAGAGATAGAATAAATTCTGAGGGATTTTGCGTTTATCTTCATATGTAAATGTAATAACCCACCAGTCGTGACTGGTGGGTTATTTGCAACTGTTATCTCCGTATTCTTTAAAGGTTCGATTCGTGTTTTGAAGTCATCAGTACAGAAGAAGCAAACTGTTTCACAAGCTTGCCGGGATTGATCCCGTATTTCTCCCGAAACACCTCCGAGAAGTGACTTGAGTTGGAATAACCCACAGCACAGGATGTCTCATTAACGTTCAAATCACCTTGCTGCAATAGGTGTAGAGCCTTCTCCAGCCTTATATCCCGCAAATAGCCGAATACAGTTGTTCCGAACATTTCTTTAAAGCCAGATTTTAATTTGTTATCATTCATGCCAATCAATCGGGAGAGCTCCAACAGGCTTGGCGGATCTATCATCCGTTGCATCATGATGTCCCGCGCTTCACTAATTTTTGTCATGTCGCTTTTCGACAGCTTTGTTGTCCCAGAAGTACCTTCTGTTAGAATCGATTGAAAGCCCAACGACAAAAGCTCTAATGTACTACATTCGATCTCCAGATTTTTGGTGCTGCGGTTTTGAAGAGCTGCCAGCATTCGCTCAAGCACGATAGCAGTAGACGGCTGCATCGTTTCCTGAAAAACACGAAAAGATGCTTGGCCAAGAATGCGGTCAAAATCAGCGGATCTCCCACCCCCGCCTTCTTCCATGAAGTGATGGAAAGTCGAAACAGGAATACCTATGCCTAACATCAGATAAGATTCATTCCCCTGAAACTCAAATTGAGAGCCAACTTCATTCATGAGTTGTAGCGTACAGCTTCCCGGAACAAACTCATACTGGACACCATCAACAGAGACTTCTCTTTTCCCTTGCAAACAATAATTAAGCTCAACCATTGCTGTTTTGGTTACGAGAGGCACGCTGTAATCCTGGCGAAAGGTAAAATCGGATACCACCACATTGATATCAAAGCGTGGGACGAATCGACGAACGAACCCTTCTCCCCTTTGCGAATGTAGTGCCATGTGCTCTGTACGATCTCTATTCTGCCGCGGCAGCTCAAGCCCATCGAAAAAAAGATTGAAATTGTGATGAAAATCTATTCCAGTCATTGCTACCGCTCTCCGATCAAGTTTTTATAATAGTGAGAACCATTCTCATTATTATAAAGGATCCTCTCTTTTTTGACCCGCTTGAATATGGTGTTATCTGGATACGCCATCTAGGAAACACTAACATTTCTTTTACTTAATTTCTTAAATACCGAGTATTCCTTATTGGACTTAATAAAACTTAATATCTTTTCGGCACATTCTATTGAATTCATCTCTTCCGTATTTACTTCGAGGTCATATTCATCAAAGCAATATACTTTGCTAAACTGTGAAGCTGCTAGTCCAATCTTTCTATCTCCTCTTGTTTGCTCTCTTCTTATGAGTTCTTCTTTCGAGCATATTACACCTATAAATAACGTAGGCTGATCGAAAAATTGCTCAAGAAACACATTAAACCTCTTATCATTGTCGATTACGGTATCTACTATTACATTAAAACCCATTTCTATTAACAATTTAATTGTCGAGCGGTACACTGAGAATATGGAATCATCTAATATTTGGGAAACGACTTGATGATCTATTTCTCTTGTAGGTTCATCTGGAAATTTATTATTAATAAAATCATTGTAATTATTAAAAAAATCATCAATTGATAAATGATAAAAAGGAATCTCTTTCTGTTTTATCAGTTCAGTCGATATGGAGGTCTTTCCGGAACTTGAAGTTCCATTTAGAAAAACTAATATCCCTTGCTTCAATTTAATCATCCCTTTAAATAATAATCATTGCAACTCAGAGAATATTCGAGAAAAGATTAAATTATCCTTTACTGTTTGATATGTTCCTTGATTTGTTCGGATATTTGCTCCAACAATGCTTCTTTTCCTAAAGCAAAGAAAGCCTCATTATAATTTTGTCTGCTTGTCATGCGATATATATTATTCGATTTTGCAGCTTTCAGATTACTCCAGACCTTGCTTTGGTCAAGAACATTCTGGTCATTATCGGATAATAAAATGATATGGTCTGGATTAAAGGTAGACAGTGCTTCTAGACTTGTCACTTTCCCTCCCCATGGATCTGGCTCCGGTGTACCTGGCGCGAGGGGTAATCCTAGATCATTAAAAATCATATCCGCAATACCTGTGCGGGAATAGATGCGTATTTCTTTCTCTGTAGCTTCGATTATCGCAAACGTCTCTTCCTTGGTTATCTCAGTGATTTGATCATGTAGTAGTATAGCACGTTGATCATAGGCCTTCAGCCACGTTTCCATTTCCGCTTTCTTATCAAGCACCTCCGCAACAAATGCAAATCGCTCTCTAAAAGCGTTAAAGCCATAAGGCACCCTCACTGTTGGAGCAATCATATTTAGTTGATCATAGATTTTTTCTTGGGTAGGTCCTGCCAGTATCAAATCAGGGCTTGCTGCAATGATCGCTTCTAAGTTGACTTCCGTCTGAAACCATCCAGCGGGAGTTACATCAGGCAGTTCTTTTTTGAGAATAGGAGTGATTTCTAATGAATTAGCCATATCTGTATTCCCAGTAATAACAGGTTTATATCCAAGCACCAGAAGTTCTTCCGTTGAGCCGGATACATCGGCAATTCTAACCGGGTTCACCGGTATTACAATATCCCCTTTAGCATCCTTGAGGGTACGTGTTTCGGTCGAATTAGTAGCGACGGGTTCTGAATTTACCGCAGGTTGAGAATTTTCTACCTTAGCCTCCTGACCTGAATTCCCACACCCGTACAGCATCACCATCATGATTAAGGCGATTCCCACAAAAGAGATCTGTTTTAAACTGAACATTTTTCCAACCCTCTCCAATCTACTGATAATCATTCTCACTTCTAGCAAGTCCGATCATACACTCTGCTGATAGGACAGAACTACCGGCAGAGGGATTGAATAACGGTTTGGCGGATATTTATTTAATTTTTATCGTTTTTTAATTACTTCTGAAGGATTAATTCCATACTGCTTCCGAAAAGCTTCGGCAAAATGACTAAAGTTGTTGTAACCTACCATCGTCGCTGTTTGGCTGACACTAATCTCCCCGGTACTTATGATTTCCCATGCTTTTTCTAAACGTTTGTTCCGTAAATATGCAAATACAGTTGTTCCGTACTCTTCCTTAAATCCAACTTTTAATTTGTATTCGTTAATGCCTGCCAGCTTGGACAATTCGATTAGCGAAGGTGGGTTTGCCATGTGGTCAAGGATGATATCCCTGGCTTTCCGAATGTTTTCTCGGTCACTACGTGATAAATGCAAACTGCGTTTAGTATGTTTCTGCTCAAAAAGAAATGCGTCAAAATATACAGATAGGAGTTCTAATGCCTTCCCCTCTACGTACAACCGGCGCATGGAGGTATGATATGGACAGTCTCTCAATTGCACCAATAATCGGGTGGTTTCTGGAAGAATAGGCATACGGAACATTCGAAAAGCACGTGAATCTAACAGCCCGGATAAGCTGCGAGCATGTGAAGAGCTTTGATCCGCCATCCATGAATCGAATAGTGTAACCGGCACACCTATGGACAATAAACGGATAGGTTCAGCACTCCGATAGTGAAATTCCGCTTGGAAATCCTGCATGAACTGCAATGAACAACTATCGGGCATTAACTCATGGCTGGTATCTGTTACATGAACTTCCCCGCTTCCCTGCAGACAAAAGCTTAACTCAATCATCGCCGCTTCGGATTGAACCCGAACTAGGCGATCATCAGCAAAACGGTAATCACTATCAACAATTTCGATCCCGGAGGGTGTGATCACTCTATCGACGTATCCTTGTGTACTGGATTGTGCAAAATGTTTCCTCTCTGTAGTGCCCCTCATAGACGGAGCCTCAAACAAAGCATCGAAATACCCGTTATAGATGTTATGAATAGATGAACTTGTCATTCTGTTATACACTCAGCAGGTAAGCTGCACTCCGTAATCCCAATATTATGTTTTATCATGAGCAGATCACCTTTTCTCTTCTATTAAATGATAACGATTATCATTTAGATCATTATATGCGAGATATTAGATAACCTGCAATGCACAGTTTTTAAGGATCTCTTATCTCCGCCTTCTCAGTAAAGCGGTAGCACTTCTTGTGTCAGACCTGAAAAGAGGTCGCTGGTTTGATCAAAAAAGGTATCAGGCAAATAATAATAAGCATCACCCATAGACACCACCTTTAATTCGGGAATGATATACATGGCGATATAAGTCCCGTCTTTGAGGTTGAACTGTAATTGATATGATTTTCCTTGGGATTGCGCCGCTGCAAGAGCTTCATATTCCTTAATGCTTAGCTCTGTTTTTTTTGCGCTGTACAAACCTTCGATAATGGACTCAACAATAGGATGATCAGTGATAGTCTTTTGCACGTCATTCCCCACATGATTCAGAATATAGATATCTTTTGCATGCTCCTTCAGATTAGCCAGATCTAGATACTCCTTCGCGCTCATTGCAGAATCGTCTACCTTCGCCACAATTTCAGCTAGATAATAATATTGCTCATCCTTAACTGCAATACGAAAATGGGATGGGTATGTTGGGATTTCATACAGCTTTCCACCCATAGCGAACGTAGCGGCATAATCTTTTTCCGCATTCTTATCCCCGTCATTCTTTCCGGGCTCTTGGTTGAGATCAAACTCTAATGCACCAAGCGATTTGTCAGGCTCCATACCTGTGAACTTAAACTGAGCGCCATCTGCTACGAATGCATAACGGTATCCATTGTAATTCAGAATTTTGCGAACCCCTGTGGGAGACGAGACTGGTGTCTGCTGTGATATTTGTGGTGAATTAGGCAACGGAGTCTGCGGAAATTTATAAACGGCCACACCTAACACCAATGCAGCACAAGCTGCGAGTGAGCCCCACTTTACATAAGCTTTTTTATTAGTGCGTCTCGCGGAGTTGGCTTTTTCTATCAGATTTTCGTCTATGTAACCGATTGTTTTGAAGAGCTCTTTATTATTCAAAGGAAATAACCCTCTTTCTGAAGATATATTTGGAGTTTTTTGCGTGTTCTGAAAAGAATTGATTTGGTTTTACTTTCACTGATTGAGAAGCGTGCGGCAATATCGGCCAAAGAATCAGAATACCAGTAACGCCTCAAAAAAACATTCCGCTGATCTTCCTTAATGTTGTGTAGAAATTTGCTTATAGATTCGGCTATTTGTGCTTCCTCGTATTGGGTTTCAACGTTGTCTGAAGAGGATAAACAATCGTTTAATTCATTAAGAATCGTATCGAATTTTTTATTCCGTTTTTTAGCCATGTAATAATCGTATTTGTTCAAAGCAATATTTCGTGTGATTCTCCCCAGAAAAGAGGACAGCTTTGCAGGAGACTTCGGCGGTATTGCTTCCCATGCACCAAGAAAGGTATCGTTAACACATTCTTCCGAATCTTCAGCATTAGACAAAATGTTATGAGCGATCCGAGTACAATAATTTCTATATTTTTTCGATGTTTCTTCTACTGCCCTTTCATTACGTGCAAAATACAATTGTATGATTTCACTATCTTCCACTCCATCACTTCCGTTCGATTTGATTAAGCATTCACTTATAAAGTAGGAAAAGAAGTGTTTAGGTTGCATAAAAATATAATTTTCTATAAGCTTCGGCATTCAACGCTGATAATATGACATAAAAATACAAATAACCCCTCATCCTAAGGGATAAGGGGAAGTTATGATATCATCTAATTTTTAATTAATTCTACTTCCTTCATTGGAGCCTTTGTCTTACGGAGCATCATCCAGATCCCCCCCAGACAAAATAAAACACTACATCCCATGCCAAACAACGCGCTGGCGTTTAATGCCTGAGGTGAGCCTTTCATTGTAAGCACAGCCATTTGAGTGACAACAATGGAGACTAAGGCATCAGTAAAGCTAATCATTTTTAATGTTGATATAATGGGATTTTTGAGATGACGGTTAACAATATTTCCATGAATGGCAAAACCAAGTTTTGTAAAAGCGATCAGTGCTACCAGATATACAATGTAACCTTCATAAACCAAAGCGTCTCCGACTAGATAAATCCGCAAGCAGACCAACAGATAAGAAACCCCTAGAAGACAAAGAAAAACACCGCCACGCTTATAAACATAAAGCTCCATGGAATACCTTTGCTGTGCTGAACTGACTTTTTTAGCTAATGTATATTTATGAAGCACCTGTCCTTTGGCTATACACAGGATCAGATAATAAAGTGCATTTGTGATGAACCATCCGGACAATAGATATAACCCAAGAATTAACTTGCCTATACCAATAAAAGCATTGATGACTAGGGAAGCAGCGTTGAACATGGCGGTTCGATCTTGCGGATTTCCGAAGTACCGAACTAAGATTGCCTTAATATATATCATCCTTTCAAGAAAACCTTCATATCTCATTTTATGTTTCTAAGGGGACAATAGTATCATACTTGGCTCAACCCAGCAATAAAGCAAACAAAGTTCTGATTTATGATATATTAGAAAAGGTTGTGCTAATTCAGCAAGAGGAAATAGCAACAGCAATTGTTAATGGAGGCAGGTCGTATATGTATAGAAAATTAACAGCAGCAGAGTTGGATGTTATTTTAAGCTCGATTAATAAGGAACAGCATTTTTTATATTATTCATACCTTACTTTTCGCAGACAAAACACAGTGCATTACGGTCAGTATTCTGACCAGGGCGAGTTGCTTGGAGTATTAGCCTTTTTAAGTGGCCTTCCGTTTAATGCTTTTTCTGTATATCCAGTTCAGCAATCCTTTTGTCTCAGCTCAATGTTGGCGTTCATGAAAGATGAATTACATCTACATAACCATGCGGTAGGTAGCTTTATTATTAACGAACAAGAGCTGCAGGTCTTTGCTTCTCAGCTTGAGTTCTACAGCCCTCCCAAAAAATTGCTTCTTATGAAACATATTCATGAAGATGTTCTACCAACAGCGGACAAGCATGTTATGCACTTAGGACCTGCTCATTTCCAGCGAATTGAAGCAAAGATGAACGAGCTGCAAACCATGGCTTTTTCAAAAGAAGAATTACAGAATCCGTTCTATGGTGTGATGGCACAAGACGAGCTGATTGCTGTAGGAGGATACCATATATATAGTGAGGATTACGTTGAACTAGGAAATATCGGAACAGATGTAGCCTGGAGAAGAAATGGTTATGGAAAAAAAGTCTGTGCAGAGCTAACACGCCAAGGACATGCCATTTCAGCTAACGTATATTTGAATGTTTTTGAGGAGAATGTAGGAGCCATTTCTCTATATCAATCGCTGGGATATGAACTCATTTGCCAACAATACATCGTTGAATTTGTTATTTAAATTAAAAACGTACTGCAGCTAATGCAGTACGTTTTTTTTAAATTTTAGGTGATACGCCAGTTAACCTTGTTTATTTCATTGCTTTTGCCAGCTCTGTGAAAATAACCCCAAGCGCATGAGCACCCGCATCTGGATAACCGATGCTGCGTTCCCCTACTGTACTGGCTCTTCCCATACGGGCAACGATTTCTATAGTATTTTTAGAACCTTGGACAGCTGCTTCCGCTGCTTTATTTGCCGCCACTTTAATATCGTCGCCTTGTTCTGCACTTTGGGTCCAGGCATCTGCGAACGGTACAAGCGCATCAATCAATGTCTTGTCTCCGACGACAGCCCCTCTGCCAAAAGATCTTTCACCCGTATCTTGAATCCCTTTGACAACAGCCTGCATCATATCAGCAAACTCCTGAATGGTCAGCTCTTCCTTCTGCTGAACATTTTTGCTCGCTGCGCGGAAGCCTGATCCCCAGATCGGTCCGGATGCTCCGCCGCAATATTCCATAATGACCATGGAGCAGGCGTCAAGGAACTCACCGATATTAGTGAGATGATGAGCTAAAATATCTTCCCACTCGACTTTCAGCTGTTTAAAGCCCTTAGCTACACTCATCCCGAAATCGCCGTCTCCAGCGTGGGAGTCAAGCTCACAGAACGGAACTTCATTCTCGATAATAACCTGGCTCATTTGATCGAGCAGATAGACGATATTTTGCAAAGTAAACCGATTGTTCTTAATCACCGCTGCAGCAGCATCCGTATTATTCTTAAAGGATACATTGCTGTCTGCTTTCTCTTCTTGGATTACTTCAGTATATTTCACAGGCTCAAAAGGGCCTTTAATCGACAAGGCTGGTGTATCACAAGGCGCAGATAACCATTTCTTCAGTGTCTCATCCAGCTTCATTATCGTCACCGATGCACCTGCCATGTCAATGCTGGTCATGTAGTTACCAACAAACACTTTAAACACTTGCTTATTCTTAGCGGTTAATTCGCGGATGACAGAATTGTTCAGCAAATATAACTCTTGCAGCGGGGTGCCGCCAAAACCATTAATTAATATGGCTACTTCCTCCTGCTTCTGATCATTCATTTGGAAGTTGTCTAGCAAAGAGGTTACCATTCGCTGTGCTAATTCATCTGCGGGTACTATTTTCTCCCTGCGTATTCCAGGTTCTCCATGGATGCCAACCCCGTATTCCATCTCGTTCTCTTCAATATGAAATGTCGGAGTACCTTTGGCAGGCACGGTACAAGAGGTATAGGCGAAGCCTATGCTGCGCACATGATCAATTGCATGTTGCGCCGCTTCTTTCACCTCCGCTAAGGATAATCCAGCTTCTGCTGCTGCTCCGGCTACCTTATGAACAAGCACTGTTCCGGCTACGCCTCTTCTTCCGACTGTATAAAGGCTGTCTTCAACGGCAATGTCGTCGTCTACTTTGACATAATCCACTTCGATACCGTCTTCAGTTGCTAGATGGGCCGCATTTTTAAAGTTCATGATGTCACCGCTATAATTCTTGATAATAAGCAGCGAACCTTTGGTGCTTGCTGTGCGGCGAATCGCTTGATAAACCTGAATTTGGGATGGAGAAGCAAACACATCACCGCATACAGCTGCATCCAGCATCCCGGTTCCTACAAACCCGGCATGAGCCGGCTCATGTCCGCTTCCGCCACCACTGATCAGGGTAACTTTACTTTGATTGATCTCTTTCTTAGAAATCACTTTGAATTTAGGATCGAAATCCAGCTCGGGATGCGCCAAGACAAGCCCGTTACACATTTCCCTAACCAGAGTCTCCGGCTTGTTTATTATTTTTTTCATCTTAAAGCTCCTTACTTGATTTATATTGACGGCCTAATTGATCGGCTGCCATAATTGCTGATGCAACCGCATCCTCCGTAATTGGGAACGGCATCGAATGGATAGATTCCTCAGCAATGCAAGCTTTTTTAGCAACCTCAAGCAGTTCCTCATAGGTTACATGCTCAACACCAATATCCGCTAAGCATACTGGGAGGCCAATCGAAAGACAGAAGTCCAACACTTCTTTTAATTCAGTCCGGTCTGCATTTTCAAGAACCAATTGAGCAATCGTGCTGAAGGCAACCTTTTCACCATGATAATAATGATGAGTTCCTTCCAAAGCAGTTAACCCATTATGAATCGCATGAATCGCTGCCAAACCACCACTTTCAAACCCAAGACCCGATAAAAGAATATTCGTCTCAATTATATTCTCCAAAGCTGGGGTTACGATATTCAGATCGCAAGCTTGCTTCGCCTTGAATCCATTCTCAAGCAATGTCTCATAGCAGAGCTTCGCAAGTCCCAACGCTGTTACTGTTCCTTTAGCTTCACCGCAAACCCCTTCACGAACTCCGCAAGGTAAACCTGCATTCACATTGGAGTAAGAATTTGCAGTAGCTCTTGCTTCAAAATAGGTTGAAAGTGCATCTCCCATACCTGCCACAAGAAATCTTGTAGGTGCATTGGCAATAACTGTGGTATCAATCATGACTACACTCGGGCTTTGCTTGAAATAAGCATAATCATCGAATTCACCTTCCGGAGTATAGAGCACCGCTGAGTGGCTTGTCGGAGCATCAGTTGCTGCTATCGTTGGAACGATAATCAGCGCTTCTCCTTCAGCTACACATTTTGCCGTATCAATCGCCTTACCTCCACCCAAGCCAATCGTACATGCACATTGATGTTCTTTGGCTAGCGCTTGTAATCTGGCGACTTCTTGTCTTGAGCATTCCCCGTGGAAGCCGCTTTCAACAAGAGTTATATTAAATTTCTGTTTAGTTGACTCCAGTTTGTCTTTCACACGTGTTACATCATCTGGATGGGCAATTAACAAAGCAGAATCACCAAATGTTTTTACGAAGTAACCTAAGTTCAATAATTCATTCTCACCTTGTACATATTTCGTCGGACTGATAAATGCTCTTCTCATTTTTCGTTCCTCCTCAGTTGTTTATAGTTATCATTATAGATTGCTCTAATTTAAGAAACATGAAACAATAAAAGCTTATTAAAGCGTTTTCTTATCGTATTTTTTTGTCATAATCGTGAAAAATCGAACTTTCATGTCATTGTGTTGAATTATTCTGTATAATGTTCATTAAGATTCTATAACTTACATAGGAGAATTTTGTGATGTCAAAATCCCGGTTCAATCTAGAAGAAATTATTGATTTGAAGAAATGGGAAAAGCTCCAGGATTCCTTATCTCTTGTAACCAAAATGGCTATTCTTACTGTTGATTACAAGGGTGTTCCTGTGACCAAGCACAGCTATTGCCAGCCATTCTGTCAAGGTGTGCGCCAGGACTCCCATCTCTCTCAATATTGTCAAAAATGTGATGCCCGCGCTGGGATTGAAGCGGTTCGCCAGAACAAACCGTTTATTTATTTATGTCATTTCAATATTATAGATATCGCGATTCCCATCATTATAGATAATCAATATCTAGGTGCAATTATGGCCGGACAGCTCAAGCTTCGTGAACCTGACGTGCCACAACTGGAGCAAATTGTCTCTCGCCCGCCGAATGTGGAGACGAACATGAAATTTAAAGCACTCAAAGAGGATTACCAGGCACTGCCTGTTTTATCCTACGATGAAGTAACAAAGTGTGTTGAGCTGCTGCTGCAGTTAAGTACCTATATCGTGGAGGAAGCCATTCAAAAGCATACTACTGTGGATTTGTACAAAAAGGTTCTGACCACCAATATAGAAGACCCCACTTCTGCTGAAGCAATGGACGAGTCAGACCGTACGTACCGAAAAATCCAATCCATACAGCAGGAGTTATCCGGGGCCTTGATCGAGACCAAATTAAAGAATGGTGTACAAAAGTTCGTCTCAGTAAATTCTGTGCTTCAGCCTGCTTTTAATTACATTTATGCTCACAAAAATGAGAATTTCAGCCTCAAAGAGATGGCTAAACTTTGTCATATCAGCCCCAGTTATTTCAGCCGTATTTTCACTAAAGAAACTGGAGAGAATTTCTCCATCTTCATTGCCAGACTCAAGATTGAATGGGCTAAGCAACTGCTGGAATCCACGGATTCCCCGATCAATCAAGTCAGTGATGATTTGGGCTTTTGCGACACGGGCTATTTCATTAAAACCTTCAAAAAATACGAGAACCTCACCCCGGCTGTATATCGGAATATGTATATGAGGCGATCAGCAAAAGAAACCCTCCGTTAATAAAATTAACGAAGGGTTAGTTCCTCATTCCCACCAATGCTTCATTTCACTAAATCCTACATCCCATAACTTCACATTCCCTTTAAGGATAAAGGTTATTTCTTTTACGGTAACTAATGCCGTATTGTTGAGTTCAGCTTGGGAACTATATTGTTCACTGGATTGAAGGATCATGTTACCATCAGCTATAATCATTAGTTCACTGCTAGAATTTTCATTTTGCGGGAATCCAAAGCTGAAATATAACCATACCTCTTTTTTATCACCCAAAGTATAGGTGTATTTTTTAATATCTTCACCTTCACTGCTGTACAAATTCATTTTTGGTATTATATTTTTACCTGCGATAGTGAAACTGGGAAGATTATGCGTGGTAGGCATGCTTCCCGTAAGCTTTTCCAACGTTTGTAATCCCTGCACAGGTCTTTCACTTTTCTTCAGAGTTAAATCAATGATCTCAGAGATTCCCATGATTCCAACCAATAGCACAACAACAGATAATGCCGAAGTAAAAAGTGATCTCCTGGTGATTTCCGGGGAAAATCCAATCTTATATGCACAAAATCCGATCATTGCCCCTAACGTATTGGAGATGACATCGGCTACATCAAAGGAACCCAAAAAAGTTAAAGCTTGAAGACTTTCCAGCACAAAAATTGTTAAGATAAACAAACAAATAAACTTCTTAAAATGTGTACGATACAGCAAAGGGAATAATACGCCAAAAGGAATAAAAGCAGCGATGTTCCCAAAGTCATAAACCCAAGAAAAGGATAGGTCAAAGAGATCAGGAAAAAGAAGCGGAACACTTTCTGGAATCAACATAAACGTATATTCATACTGGCTTGTTGCATGCTCTACTCTATTGAAAGCAAAAAAACAAAAAATATAAGATCAACAGTGTATACAAAATAGTTCCTATAATAAGAATCTTTCGTAATTTCACTCCCATAATAACTTCACAATTCCCTCCATATGTCGATGGAAATAGTATATCTCTCCAAAGTGACATTCCCGTGACACTGAAGGTGACGATTTAGTCATTCAAAGCTTATATCGACAAAAAGTCATCACCCTTAATTTAAGGTCGATGACTTTTGGTTACATAAATTATCTATTCGAGACTAGTTTCCAGTGCTGGCCAGCAGAACCTGTATTATTTGTTTGAATAATATTTGCCCCCTCTGTCGTCGAACCCTGATCTACTGCCAGAGCTTTTCCACTGTTACGATTAATAATATTGTAAAAATCACCTGAGGACTCCAAAGTCCACTGCTGGTCATTCGATCCGTTATCATTCCATTGTACACTTTGAGCACCGTTAGCTAATGAACCTCCTAAAATGCCCAGGTTTTTACGACTATTAGTATTGACCAGCTTCGTATAACCATCAGCTGTGCTGACTACAAACCAATTTTGGTCATGGGATGAAATTCCGCTGGTCCACTGAACCGCCTTCCCTCCATCCGCCATCGAACCTTGATAGATACCCAACACTTTACCACTGTTCTCATTAACTAATCGATAACTGTCCACCATAATATGTCCTTCATCTGGAACCAACTCCCACAGCTGATCAGTGCTGCCTGCATCAGTCTGCTGTATAACTTGGGTACCCTCTTCAGTAGAACCCTGCGCTATACCTAACGTCTGACCACTGTTACGGTTAACAATCTTGTAGTAGTTACCAGAGGCTTGTAAAGTCCACTGCTGGTCATCGGAATGGTTTTCAGTCCATAATACGGCTTTAGCTCCTTCTGTTGTTGATCCTTCTAATATTCCGGCGACCTTTCCACTCTTTGCATTCACAATGGATTTGTAACCGTTAGGAGCATAACCACTTTCCGCTGTGGAAATGAGCCAATATTGATCCAAAGAATTAGTCCCGCTGCTCCATTGGACGAGCGGATTGCCATTCGCAGTTCCACCTTCCAATACACCTAAAGCCTTCCCACTCTTCACATTAATTAATTTGTAGTAACCTACGGACATATCACCATATTTCACCGTGTTTTTCCCACTAAAAAATCCGGCTTGAGGGATAAATAAGCGGCCATTGCTAAGCGGCAGTAGTTGGCGGTTATACCCTGCATCTACGGGCGGATTATATGGAACCCAGCTTCCGGATGCATCCAATCTAGAAGAGTTGATCAGCACTTCTTTTTTTCCTGCAACGTTTAATACGAGTCTCCCATCTCCCAAAGCAGAAATATAGGGACTTCCTCCGTACCCTACAAGAGATCCTACTTCAGTTGGATTCCAGCTCTCAGGATCTGCTGAAATTTTCAAATAATTGGGCACGCCCGGGTATCCGACCATCTCATAGGTCATTGCGTAATTACCATTGCCCAGCTTAGCGATTGTAGGCATTCCTGGACGTAATTTACTGTCTGCAAATGCCACATCAACTACCACAGGTCCCCAGTTCGTACCCTCCAACGTAGTCTGATGAACTAACTTCTGGGCATGGGCAGGATCACGTTCATCTGAATAATAAACAATGAGTTTGTTGTTGTGAACCAAAAAGAAAGGCTCCCAAATGGGATCATAACCAATATCGTTTCGTCCACCTTCAGCAATAGTGCTTACATATGTCCATGTTCTACCTAAATCATTGCTTTTATATAATTCCAACTTGGTAGCTGCTTTGTTGCTTGGCACAGAATTTCCTGCAAGAAGCATAGTACCTGCAGGCATGTTACCTATAGATTGGGGGAGTTCAAACAATTCAGGGCAATTTAACATTCCCCAACCGTTTTGAGTATCCTCCACTTCTCCAACCTGATTCCAAGTGACACCATTGTCAACGCTTTCATAAATAGGGAAAACAGGGGTGGTATTAGAGGTTTGTTCAAATGTAGCATACATTTTATTATTGTTGATGCCACTATATTTAAGCTGGATTGCCCTAGGTGATAAAGCCCCATAGGATGGTGAATCTGCTGGTGGTACATATAAGACATTAGGACCGAAAGCGTTTACAATATTGCCGTCAAAGCTAATCCCTGTGCCAACCACTGTCACTAAAACCAACAAAAAAGACAAAAACTTCCTCAGTTCTCTTCTCAAAAGTAATTTCTCCTTTACTCTGGTTTTTTTAAACGAATACAGCTTCAATATAATTAATAAACGGATAAATGAGAATGTAATATCTCGACCGGATCATGCAATATGATTACACAAATAGACTCTCATCTTCGATTTCAAGTTTTGAAATTAGAAGAGGCAGATGAACAACCTTTGATAATCAAAAGTTGTTCATCTGCCTCTTAACTTGTTAGGAATCTACTTTTTCTTCTTGATGTGATTTCTTTTCATTGTGATAAAGGACGAATTCGTATTTATTCCCCGTTAGTTGATCATTATAAAATACAATTTTACGGTTCAGTATATCCAAGTTTTGTTGCAATGCCTTAATTTCTTGTTCCACTTGTTGCTTACGCTGTTCAAGTAAATTTTTCCGTTCAGGAATTGTCTCGTCCCCCATAGCCCGCCACTCGGTATATTGCTTCAATTCTGCCATCGTCATTCCTGAATCTTTTAAATGAAGCAAAAATTGAACCCAACCTATATCCTGATCTGTATATTCACGTAAATTATTGTCACTTCGATGTGGAGTAAGTAAGCCTTCCAATTCATAATATCTGAGCGTGCTCTTGTTAACACCGACGATTTCTGCAAATTCTCCAATGGAATAAGGCATGATCCCCACCTCCATTTCTAATTTTATTTCTATTCAAAGGATATACTTAAATTAATAAAAAACCAAATGTCGGAGTATGAATCCATTTTTATGGCTTGCCTTAAAGTGTACTTTAAGGTCTATACTTCATTTTGAAGCAGTTAATCATCGATGAAAGGGATGTTCTTATATGGCTGAAAAACAAACAGCAGGACGAGACTTGTTAGGAGAATTCGCTCCGAAATTTGCTGAACTGAACGATGATATCTTATTCGGTGAAGTGTGGTCAAGAGAGAAAGAATTATCTGCCTGCATAAAGCAAAGGCAAACGGAGTCACAAAAGATGAAGTAGCGGAAATCATCACGCACCTTTCGTTTTATATAGGGTGGCCTAAAGCTTGGTCGGCATTTAATATTGCCAAAGAAATTTATAAAAATTAAACGAAAGAGGTTTTTTTATTATGGCTAATGAGCAACTAAGCAACAGTACTATCTTTCCACTCGGACAAAAGGTTGAAGCTAATTTTATAGGTGATGCATACTTGCAGATGATTTATACTGATGCGACACCTTTGAATGCGCCTATTGGGAACGTAACCTTTGCCCCGGGAGCTCGCAATAACTGGCACTTCCATAAAATCGGACAAGTATTATTAGTTACCGGTGGTGAGGGTTGGTATCAAGAAAAAGGCAAACCAGCTCAATTCCTCCAAAGCGGGGATGTTGTGAATATTCCAGCGAACGTAAAACATTGGCATGGTGCTACAAAAGACAGTTGGTTTGTCCACTTAGCCATTTCACCCGGAGAAACAGAATGGTTAGAACCTGTTGATGATGAGCTTTATAATCAATTATAAAAAAACGCATCGAGTCTATAGACTCGATGCGTTTCTTTTCTATATCGTCTTTTTGAGAAAACTAAACTTTATTGCTCAAGAAATTGGTAAACTGCCATCATCTCTTGTTTATTCAACTCACGAATACGATTGAAAATTGGAATATCAGCAACAGCTTCAATATTTAAGCTTTCAGAAATAACGTCACTTACTTTACCCGTTAGCCAAGTTTGAACATCTATACCTTCAACGACTTCCTTACGCCCTTCATCATTGATTCCACTGGCATAACAACTCACACAGGGAATCGTTAATTTATATACGCCATCATGAAGTCCATCTTCCGAAATAACTTTTTTCCCTTTACAGAATGGACAGGGATGGCTTGCTTTAACCTTATTAATTAAGGTGACGATTTTTTTGTAACCAAACGCTTCATAGACATAAGTCAGCTTTTTATATTTTCCATTAGTGAAATACTTATCTATGATATTTTCTCTTGTTTCGTGGATATTGGCAAAATCACAGATCGTAATCCGGTTTTTCCTGCTGATGGTTTCGATACTGCCGCTAATGCTGTCCCAGAATGGCATGGCATTTTGTAACACCATTTCATATTGCGCAAAACTTCCTAACTCTAGTTCAAGCATTTTTAGAGCGACTTGTGTTTCCCTAGGTAATAGAGAGACCTCTTCTGTCAAAACCATATCGCCGCCCACGATGGCTTTCATTTTTTCTAGTACCTGTAATTCGCCAACAGTGCTAATAACTTGATCAAGGGGCATCCCGATAATCTCACGAATATCAGTGTCGCCGTATTTAAGCTTTTTATGATGATTTAATACCGTTCCTTGACAAATTGGACAGGTAATCATTTTTTTGGATGCTTTAATATGCTCTTTAATAATCGATTTCGAGATAACCATATAGTTCCCGATAATGGTATTAAAGCCATCCCAAGTTCTCGAGGCTTTAGCTGCTTTATCATAGAAGGACTTTTCCCAATACCCGTATAAAAAGGTGTGTTTTTCAGCTTCTGTCATCTCATTATAACTTTTGCTAATATCCTGTCCGAGCTCATTCTTTAACTCATCAAAGATGAATTTTATTTTTGGTAATTGATAGAATTTCAGAATCTCCATCGCATCTGGATGTAATGAACCGTCCCAAAAGGGTACGTTCTTGTCCTGAAGAACAATATCAAAGTCAAATTCTTCAATCACACGGCGGCCCTTACAGCTTGGACAATGATTGTCTGATTGATAGAAATCAAAGCTTTTTGTATCTTTATTAGTGGGATGCGCTGCCACAATATGGTTGATCAAGCCACCCATTTCATAAAGGAAAGTAAACTGACTATACAAGTGTCGTTCCAGATCAATGGCGATGACAGGCGCAATCGTATCCGATTCATATTCACCATAAATCAGGCGGGCCATGGAGGATAAGCTTTTTAAGATGCCACCTTTATAGATGTTCTCTGCATTTTTAAAATAGGGGATCTGACCTTCTTTTAAATAGTCAATTCCATTTTGTAGCTGGAGTGTTGAAGAAATGTGCGCAGGTGCCACACTATCAGCAGGATTTTGTTGACGATAATAATCATCATGACTGAGAACATCAAGATGCTCCACAGGTGCAAGCTGTCTTTTGCCAAAATCAACGATAAAATCAGAGTTCTCTAACATATAGGAATTATGTTCAATCATGATTATGGAGACAGATTCATCCTGCAGAATGTCCCTAATGCTGTCAATGAATTGATTTAAAATATTTTGTGATAAACCTTTGGAAGGCTCGTCAAAAATAAAAAGTGTATGTGGATTTCTTGAGCCCGCAAACAGCTCAGAAACTAAATGGACACATTGAAATTCACCCGTGGATAAGGACTGTGTTTTTCGCTCCAACGTCAAATAACCAAGTCCAAGCTTGATCAATAAGCTTAGTCTTTTATGAGCAATGTCCTCATTTGGCAGTTCAACAATAATATCTTCAATCGAGCGCTCAAAAATATCATCAATATCCTCACTGTACTTTGTGAGTTTCCTTTTAATATCAAGAAAAGTGGCAACGGTCGAGCGACTGGTAATCGACTGATTTCGATCTTGCCCTACGATCACCAGCTTATCTTTGGAATAACGCTTTAGAAAATCTTTGACCATACACTCATTAACCAGTGTAGATTTACCACATCCGGACTCACCTGTAAAAGTTACCAGTCTATTCTGGGGAATCTGAATCTCGGCCATTTGAATATTACGACAATAAAGATCATGAAATTGATAATATTCTGCAGGTGCTGCCTGATTTAGTTCTCTATTGATGGGCTCAGGACGTGGTGATTCCTCAACTATTTTCCCGCCGTATTTGCCACTGCCAGGTCCAAAGAACAAGTGTTTATCCGCTGTGTCCAGCACCGTGTCAGAATGGTCAATGAGCCAAATTTGATTTTTATATCCCAATTGTTTAATCTCCGCTAAAATCTTCAATAGCGTTTGGTGATCGAGACCCACGGAGATTTCATCAATGATAATCACGGTATTTTCACTTGTTGCCATGAATTCTGCCAGGTAAAGTCGTGTTAATTCTCCGCCTGATAATGTACCCATAATACGATTTAATGTTAAATAACCAATATTCATATTGATTATATTTTTCAGAATTTGTTGTTTACCTTCACTTATTTTTAGAATATCTGCCTGTGATAAAATGGTCTCTATACTTAAGTCGTTTAGATCAGAAATACTCTTTGCTTGATCCAATAATTCAATTTTATATTGTTCAGCTGCTTGATTATAGCGTTTCCCCTGACACTTTTTACACTCGACATTTTTTGTAGTTCCACGACCCTTACAATCAGGACACCAACCCAACTCATTATTAAATGAAAAAACCTCTGGAGAGAGATTATATTGTTCAGCAAGAGTGACACGGATTTCAGTAAACACACCTGTATGTGTGCCAATGGTTGACCGAGGATTTGAAGATATGGATGATCTACCAAGAAAAAGAACAAGTGGCATTGCTTCCATTTTGATCGCACTGAAATTAGTCTCCATAATATTGGGGAATAAATACTGGTATTCAGCTTTTGGCAGTAAGGAAACGAGACGTTTTTTTGATTCTTCCCCAATCGTTTGACAAAAAGTTGTTTTACCAGATCCAGACAAACCAGCAATTCCTAACGACTCATCAACTGGCAGTACCGTTTCTAATCTGTTAATATTGTTCGCAATTAATTGATTTATTTTCATAGTAAGCTCATCTCATCTCCATTCTCTTCATCTAGTATTGCCATGATTTATTCCATTAAAAAGGGCACTTTCCTTATTCCAGAAAAGCGCCCTATTCTTGAAATTACAATTCTGCTAATGCCTTTTCGAGCTGACCACCCATATTTGTCCAAGCATATTTAGCACCTTCGATAGCTCCTTGGCGGGCTTTCGTCTCCTCACTAAATCCTGATTGATCTAGATGGAGGTTAACCTTCCCCTCTGAATCTTGACTCACAGTCCAAGTAACAGTAGTACTTTCTCCCGCACTATTCCAAGTATAAGATAACGTATGCGGCTCATCCACGACGAGTACTTCGCTATCTACAATTCCATCCCACCATTCATTTGGCTCAGCACGGAATTGAAATTTATGACCAACGACGGGTTTAAAATCATTACTCCAGATCCATTTCGCAAGCGTATCCGAATCCGTTAAAGCATTCCATACCTTCTCGATCGAACTTGTAAATTGAAAATCTAATGATACATCTGGTTTCATAGTTATTCCTCCAATATAAGTTTTAATTTATCAATTCTTTGTTTCCAGAATCCTTCATAAAAAGATACCCAATCTTGAATTTCTTTCAAAGGATTGGCATTCAACCGATACCTCGTCTCTCTGCCAACCTTTCGAGCAATTACGAGACCAGCATCTTTAAGTATATTTAAATGCTTCGAAACGGCTGTACGACCCATTTCAAAATGAATCGTTATCTCATACAGAGGTAATTCATCAACATCAGCCAGAATTTGAAGAAGTTTTCGTCTTGTTGGATCCGCAACAGCGTCATAAACATCCCTCACTTGACTATTGTCGCTCACAACCACCCCCACCTTTTCCGTAATATTTCCTGTAATGTCACCTAGTATCCATCATTATTACCTAATAGGACACCATTTGGTGTCTAATTGATTATAAGACACCAAATGGTCACATGTCAACAATTCAGTAAAAAAAGCATTACCAAAAGCAAGTCCAGCTTAGGACTGCTTTTGATAATGCCTCCAGATAAATCATTTCGTTTTACGATTTAATAATTAATCTAATTGTTCTCCATTAGTAGCGATAACATTTTTGTACCAATAAAATGATTTTTTCTTTATACGACGTTTTGTACCTCTGCCCATATCATCTTGGTCCACATAAATGTAGCCATAACGTTTGGACATTTGATTTGTTCCTGCACTCACCATATCTATGCAACCCCAGCTTGTGTAGCCCATTACATCTACACCATCTGCAATGGCTTCTTTTATTTGCTTAATATGTTCTTTTAAATAATCAATTCGGTAATCATCCTCTATAACATCGCCTTCTTGTAATACGTCTAAGGCACCTAGGCCATTCTCTGCAACAAGTACCGGCTTTTGATAGAGGTCATACAATTGGTTTATTGCAGTTCGTAAACCCTTAGGATCAATCTGCCAACCCCAATCACTCGATGGTAAATAAGGATTTTTCACTCCGCCTGTAAGCAAATTCCCTTCAGCGCCTTCTATCTTTTCTGGATGTGCACTGACTGCACCAGACATATAGTAGCTAAAGGATACATAATCCACTGGATAGTCTTTCATGATTTGTTCATCCTCGGGCTCTGTTTTCAGAACTATATTTTTTTCTGCAAACATTCGAGCGGTGTAAGCCGGATAGTAACCTCTCGCTTGAACATCAGTAAAGAATAAAGAGGTACGTTGTTTATCAACTGTGGCTTGAACGTCGTCAGGATCACAGCTATAGGGAACAAGAAGTTGATAACTAACCATACATCCAACCATTGCTTGAGGATTACTTTCTTTACACGCTTTGGTTGCAAGTGCACTTGCGACAAATTGATGATGCGCTCCTTGAAACATTGCTTGTTCAATATTCGGGTGATTTTCTTCGATAACCCCTAAACTTACATATTGGTGGTGTACTACACAGTTAATTTCATTAAAAGTCATCCAATATTTCACTTTATGCTTGTATCTTTCAGCTACAGTGGTTGCATAGCGAACAAAGAAATCTATAACTTTCCGGTTCACCCAACCTCTATACTTAGTTGTTAGATGAAGTGGCATTTCATAATGGGATAAAGTAACAATAGGCTCAATTCCATATTTGTTCAATTCATCAAACACACGATCATAAAATGCAAGACCTTCTTCATTAGGGATTAATTCATCCCCATTTGGAAAAATACGAGTCCAAGCAATGGACATACGGAAGGCTTTAAAACCCATTTCGGCCAATAAAGCAATATCTTCTTTATAGTGGTGATAAAAATCCACCCCATGTCTTTTGGGATAATACTTTTCACTTGCGGGATCTTGTGCTTCTTCTATTTGTTTATGAGTCATGAGGTGCCACTGGTCAGACCAGTTTTTTTTAGGGGTGTTTTCGTCAAAAATATATACATCTGCTAGAGAAAGCCCTTTACCGCCAACATTACTTGCTCCTTCTAGTTGATTGGCAGCTGCTGCTCCTCCCCATAAAAAGTTTTCTGGAAATGTCGTTTTCAATTCAAACATGTGTAAACCCTCCTTGTTGTTAAATAAAACATATGCTACGGATTAAACCTGTTGGATAAGGGCATCTTGTTCTTCTTTATATTTTTGATTATCCATTATTCTAAAGAACGGATAGTAAATAATAAACGCTACTGCAAACAGTACAATTTGTAAGATCATTCCCGAGATACTACCTGTCATCAAATATCCGCCGATAATTAATGGCATTGTTCCCGGAGGCAGTACACCTATTGGCAACGCTACTAATCCAAAATCCATGGAGAGATAGGTTATCAAAACAGTAACAATCGGTGTTATAAGAAATGGGATTAACATCATTGGGTTTAATACGATAGGCATCCCAAAGATTAACGGCTCATTGATATTAAATAGTCCTGGTCCAATCGTCAATCGACCCATTTGTTTCAGCTGTTTGCTCTTCGCAAAGAATAACATAGCAATCGTTAGTCCTAGAGTTGCACCAGATCCACCGATAAAGATAAGATATCTGAATTCTGCTGTAACAATATTATGGACGGGTGAACCCGCTGCGTAAGCTGCAGCATTTTCTGAGGTCAATTGCAGCCAGATAGGCAACATGACAGAACCTACAATGGTGGAACCATGTAATCCGATTGCCCATAATAAGTTGATTAACAAGAACACAACAATTGTTCCCGCTAAGCTTGTTCCAACAGTGGTTAATGGTTGTTGAAGAAGCTTGGCAACAATGGTATGCACGTTATCAAAACCAGTAAAGTTCTCAACAAGTAGGCGAACTCCCCAGACACTCACGATAACAAAGAAACCAGGAATAATCGCTGTAAAGGATTTAGCAACTGTTGGCGGCACACCATCCGGCATTTTAATAACTATATTTTTTTGTACGATTCTGCGATATATTTCTGTTGCGAAGATTGCGGTTAACAATCCTACAAATAAACCTTGACTCGAAAAATAATTCACGTTCATTGCTTTTGTGACAACATCATCTACTGTGAAAGAAGTTGATGGAGTGACTACAAAATATGAACATAATGCCACAGCCCCTGAAGAAAGCGGATCCACTTTATAGCTCTCTGCTAGTCTATATCCCACGGCAAATGTTGCAACTAATGCGACAAGGTTAAATGTACCATTGTACGGATATAGTAAGGCTGTTTTGATATTTGGATGGGCGACCAAGAAATCTAAATAGGCTGGAATTGGCAGGTTTGCTAAGATTAAAAAAATGGAACCGATAATAATAAACGGGATAGTTAAAACCATTGCATCGCGAAGCGCTTGTAAATGCCGCTGACCAGAGATTTTACCTGCAACTGGCATTACCTTATCTTCTAAAAATTTCGTTATTTTATCCATAGTTTCTTGCACGCTCCCGAAGAAGTATTTTCTTATTGCGATGCCACTTCTTTTTGATCCTATTTTGAAAGCTTATAAAGTTCAATGATTTCCGTAACAAGTAAAGAAATGGTCTCTACACTCATTAGTTGGTCTTCAGCATGCATAAGGATCAGTGAGAATTGAAGCTGTTCGCCATTTGCTTCTCTTTTGATTAATGATTTATGCATTTTATGACCTTCTCTAAAAAATTGCTTTGATTCTTCTAATTTTTCTTGTGCCTCTTTAAATTCTCCCTCTTTGGCTGCGTAAAGCGCCTCCATTACTAAGCTTTTAGCTGCGCCTACATTACTGATAATGTTAAAAGCCACAGTATAGTATTCCTCTTTCACTTCATCTACCATTTCTCTCTACTCCTCTCTTATCTCTATTTACTTTCAATTAATTGCAAGGCTTGTTCAAGTACTTTTTCACCGTTCATCATTCCGTAATTCAACATATCAATAGCTTCTATAGGAATGTTTTTATCTGCTAATCTTGTTTCTAATTGCTTTTTCATATATTTCACCTGAGGTCCTAACAATAAGACATCAACCTTTTTCTCTTGCAAAGTAATATCAATTTCAGATGCTGATTTAGCAAAAACATCGACATCCAACCCTTTTTCTTCAACAATCTTCTGCATTTTTGTTACTAAAAGGCTTGTACTCATTCCTGCTGAACACACTAACATAATTGTATTCATATTGACTTCCCCCTAAAATTATCATTTATTGAACACCTTTAGTGTAAACTTAAATCGCTTTCTGTTTAAGCTAACCTTTTTCCAAATCAACAGGAAACGGTTACATTGCAAATAGTAAGGCAATACCTAATTTCTCACTCACTCTAGTTTAGTAATTGTATAATTTCTTCCACAGAGTCCTTAGCAAGGATCTGCACAACAATCTCTTTATCCTCTATCAATGATCCTAGCTTTTTATACATTTTATCTAGGTCGACATTGTTTCCTTCTTTAATGTTTAATAAACAAATTAATTGCACCATTTGCTTATCATTCCATCGAATAGGACGTTTTAATGTACAGATTGTCCAAAAGGTTTCCGAGGTAACAGGAAGTGAAGGATGTGGAACAGCGACAAGATTTCCAAAACTAGTGGGTGCATAGGACTCTCTTTCAACTACTAAGGATTCATAATGCTCTGGTACAAGTCCTTGTTTTGTTAGCTCATTGCTTAAAAAATGAATCACACTTTCCTTTGTGGTAAATTCTTTTTTCACGAATACTCTAGATGCGTCAAGGTAAGAATGAGTTTCTGCCACCTGTTCTGAAGACAGTAAGACGTCCTTGATTCTTTTGAGGTCTTTAGCTTCTAGAAAGGTATTTACAACATAGACGGGAATACCTATATCTTCATTGATCGGAACTGTACTGATAATAAAATCAATCGAGGATAGGTCCGTTTCTGCTAATTTGTAAAAACTAATTGTGTCTACAATCTGCAATAGATTCTCAAATGAATTGATCAATCGGTAATAAAGTAATTTGGCACTTCCAACACCAGACGCACATACAAGAATAACTCGTTTTATTTTTTTGTTTTTATTTTTCATTCTTTCTAAAGCAACCCCAATGTGCAAGGCAATGTAAGCAACTTCATGTTCTCCAACTTCTGAATCCAAATAGTAGTTAATACATTTACTCGCAATAAGTGCTCCTTCGAATGCGGCTGGAAAACTCGTCTTAATATCATTTAACAGAGGATTTCTAAAATTCATGTTGTATCTTAATCTATTCATCGCAGGCCTAATGTGAAGGGTCAGGGCTTGAATAAATTCATGGTCATGGCCAAAATCCCAATTCAACTCAGTTTGTAAACTTTTCAAAATACAGCTGACAATGGAGTCCACTTCATCGAACTTACTGTACTCCGTTAGATTTTCTTTCGGCAGCAATTTTGTTCCAACCAAATGGATGATAATATAATTAATCTCTGAATCGGAAAAGAGCAGATCTGTGAAATCTTCAATGTCTTTAACAATTTCATGGGCAACAATTTTTTCAAAAGGATACTCTTCCATAAGATTTACCGACGGTTGTTCGATTAAAAATCCCTCTTCGATACGTTTACAAGCTATTATTAAGTGAATAGCGAGGTTTTCCAAGGAAATATCTGAAATCTCAATTTTGTATTTATTTACTTTGCCGATGATTATTTCTTTAATTTTCGTGTATACCTCTTTGTCAAACAAAGTAAAGTTATCGAAAGTTGGATCGGAGTTTTCTTCTCTTTTGTATAAAAAATTAGACAAACAAATTCGTTTCTTAAATTCATCGCCCTCTATAAACAGGCCATAATGAGGCCGATTAACTAAATTCAGGTTGTATTTTTCCAGTATCTTACGCACTTCTTTTAGATCGTTTTGGATTGTCGATTTAGATACAAACATCTCATCTTCAATAGTGGCCAACTTGATATACTTATTTTCTAATAAAAACCGACTCAACAAATAAAGAACCCTATTATCTTGTTCAGAAAAGTCTACTGTAGAAGGATTGATTTTATCATTAGTTAACTCATTTAATTTTTGGGAAAATATATCTTTATCGAAGACTCTTACAACGAAGCCCTTCCCACGAATTAACTCTATTTTTAGTCCTATTATGGCGGATATATTTTGTAACTCTTTCAAATCATTACGGATCGTTCGATCGCTAACATTCAGTTCCTTAGAAATCCATGCAGCTGTGACAGGTTGATTAGAATTAATTAAGTATAAAAGTATTTCTTTTTGCCGTTTTGAAAACAATTGTATCCCTCTTTCTTATCCAGAGTATGAATATGAGCTAATATTAACTGAAGCATACATTTACATACATTTGCTCATTTTTTTATATCGGTTACAATATCACTTCCTAAGAAAATTTGATAGTGTTCTTACAGTAACATACGAAACAGGCGTCCTCATTTAAGAAGACACCTGTTTATATTTCAGCTTCGTTTGACGAGTCATGACAAGAATTTGCGGGTTAACTCAACTTCTGCTGCAGTATAATTGCTAACTCTTCCGCTGAATCCCACACAATAGGACGAATATCCTTAAGCTGTACAAAAAGTTTATCCGCCTCAATACTGTTTACGGTCCATAATACGGGTATGTTTAAACCAAGTGCATATCCCGCCGAAAAATACACCTCTGGGGATTGCCCCGTTAAATCTGCGATAATCAGTTTGCTTTCTGCGATTTGATCCAACTCGTATTTTTCACCGTTCTGAGTTTTCGTATGTGTTAATAAGCGCGGAAGAAAACCACACTGCTCTATTTTGGGCAATAACTTCTCCAGCCATGTTGTAGACAAATTTTCTTCATCCGACACGAGCACGAGGCAAGGTTTTAGTTTCTTACCTCCAGCGCTTTCCGCAGCTTCATTCCAGCCGGTTTCAGTAAGCTTAAAGGTCATGCCTTCCCTGATCAAAAGCTGATCACTTATCAACTTGTCTATGATGTATACCAGCTCTTGCAGATTGGGAGAATACGTCAAGTTATAGCTGCTTGAGAGGGGTTGAATGACAACCGCTTCCCCCGGGCCTTCAGAATGTCTATATAAATATTGCAGTAGACGGTTTCCTTTATCTTCAATGCTCACAGGTATTTTGGGTGAATTTACAATGGACTCCAAATCATCAGCAGATATAGTGATCTTTTCATCACAATCAGTCAGCTCACGTATGTAAGCAGATACTACATGAAGCATGTCGCGTTTCTTTTGATGCGGGAGCGAATTAATGGGTTCGTAGCTGTCTCTACGTAGACTATAAAACCCGCCTGGTGAACAAGAACAGCCTATATATCTATCGTTATCGCCTTCTGGTTCAATGGAAACAATCTCATCACAGAACAAACAGTGTTTCTTAATCATGACAACTCTTCACCTCTTATTATGTGTTAGCCTCTACCTTACCAAGATTTTTTTGAAAAGTAGACAAGAAGATATTTCCTGTAGCAGGTTATCCCAAGGCGTAAACGTATTATTTCGAGGCTCGAATGTAGATTTTATTCAATAAAAAACCGACATAATCATCAGCTAAAAAACTGAATCTTAGGTCGGTTAATATAGGCTTGGAGCCGGCATTTAGGATTGTGATAAACCTTCTATAACTTTATCAATATTCCATTTGATCATCTTAATGTATGTGTCGCCCTCTTCGCCTTTCTTAGCTAAAGAATCGGTGAAAATCTTAGAGTGTATCGGTACTCCCGTTTCATTTGCGATAGTTTCCATTGTTTTTGGATTTACGCTAGTTTCCAGAAATAATGCAGGCACTTGATTTTCATCAATGATCTTAATTATGTTTTTCATTTGTTCAGGCGTTCCTTGACTATCCGTATTGATCTCCCAGATAAAAGCTGATTCAAATCCGTAAGCTTTGGAAAAATATTTGAATGCTCCTTCGCTGGTAACAAGGATACGTTTCTCTTGTGGAATTTTTTCGACTGCTTCTTTTGCATATTGATCCAATTCATTCAGTTTCTTAACATATTCCGATTGATTATTAAGATAAAATTCTTTGTTGTCGGGATCTTTTTCGATTACACGTTTTGTGATGATATCTACATATTTTATTGAATTCTGAATATCCAGCCAGGCATGAGGATCTACCTGTGTTTCTTTTCCTTTTTCTGTTAGGTACATTGGAGATACTTCATCTGAGACTGCAAAAGCAACATCCTTTTTATTAGTCACATCTAGAAGATCTTGAAACCACCCCTTACCTGTTTCTAGGTTCAAACCGTTATAAAACACTAAATCTGCGCTAGAAACCTTACTTGTATCCTTGGGTAATGGATCGTACATATGCGGATCTGTTCCGATGGGTACCATACTGTAAACTTCAGCTTTCTCCCCTACAATGTTTTCGGTCATATCAGCGATAATGGAGTACGTTGCAACAATCTGCAGCTTATCATGGTCTGCTTCTCCTTCACTAACCTTTGAGCATGCGGTAAGAAGTACGATAAACATTGTCAAAGAGAGTATTTTTATGGTCTTCATCCTTGTTTCAACCCTTTCCTGAAAAAATTATTTTTGGGTGAGATTATAAATGAAATTCCGAACATGCTTACGCCGACCAGAACAATCGTGGCACTTGTAGGTAAATTGAATTTAAAGCTTACAATTACACCTATAATCCCGGATACAGCGCCGATTGTAGAAGCCAGGATAATCATGTGGAACAGCTTATTCGTCCAGAGATAGGATGTAGCAGCCGGAATAACCAGCATTGCAATCACAAGCACAATTCCTACTTGAGATAACGAAGATACGGTAACCACAGATAGGAGCATCATCAATAAATAATGATAGAACCCTGTTTTTAACCCATAGGCTTTGGAAACAACCGGATCAAACGAACTCATTAAAAGCTCTTTATACAGCAATGAAATGATGGCAATAACAACAATCATAATAATAAAGGATTGCATTAACTCCGACTGTGGGACGGCCAGAATATTACCAAACAGAATGTGAGTTAGATCAAGCCCGCTTTTGGCAAAAGTAATTAGGACGATACCTAACGCAAAAAATGAGCTGAGAATAATGCCGATAGAGGTGTCACTTTTAATATTGCTACGACTTGTAATAAATTGAATGAGAACTGCTGCTAATAGTCCAAATAGTGAAGCTCCAAGAAGAATGTTGATTCCTAAGATATAAGATAACGCCACCCCGGGTAACACCGCATGTGATAACGCATCTCCCATTAATGACATCTTTCTAAGTACAATAAAGCTTCCTAAAACCCCTGATACAATTCCAAGAATGATAGCAGATAATCCCGCGTTAAGTGCATATATCGGAATGTTTAATACCCCTGAGAAATAATCAATCATGATCTGTCGCCCCCATCCCTTTGATCACCAGATTACCTAAGGAGGCACCATAGGCGCTGAGGATATTCTCTGGCGTAAAGGTGTCTTTAACATCACCAAAAGCAATTAATTTCTTATTGAGAATGATGACTTTGTCAAAATATTCTTCGACCTCATGCAAATCGTGATGAACGATGAGAATGGTTTTTCCTTCTTCGCGAAGTTGTTTTAGCAGCTTTACAATGATTTTCTCACTGACTAAATCTATGCCAACAAAAGGTTCATCTAAAAAAAATACATTTGCTTGTTGTGCAAGCGCCCTAGCGATAAAAACTCTTTGGAGTTGTCCCCCGGACAGATTGCTAATTTGTTTATTCGCAAGATCACTTATATCCACCATCGCCATACATTCCTCGACTCTTTGCCGCTCTGTTTTTCCGGGACGCTGGAAGATTCGCAAATTTGGGTAAGTTCCAGTCAGCACTGTATCCCTTACCGTGATTGGAAAAGAAAGATCAATGTCATTCTTTTGCGGCACATATGCGATCTTCCGTTTGTACTCAGAAATATCTTTTCCCTCCACCATAACTGATCCTGTTCTCTTCTTTATCACCTCTAATAATGACTTGATGAATGTAGATTTTCCCGCACCATTTGGTCCGATAATTCCGATTGTATACCCAAAGGGGATATCAATATTTACATTTTCTAGTGCAGAATTACCGAAATAATCTACGTTTAGGTTTCTGATTTCAATCATAAAAAAACTCCTTATCTCTGTTAAGTTCATATGTAGCACTGTTCTGTTCATCCTGTTAATTTATTTCCCAATAGAAACAATGATTCCTATGATCCAATTTGTTTCCCTAGGTAAACTTTTATTCTTATATACAATATATTTACCCGAGGGCAATATGTCAACAACATTCCTTAAATCAACAAAAAAAAGAACCCAAGTGATTTGAGTTCTTGTTCATTATTTCAATATAAAAATCTCATAGTTGCAGTAGTTTTAAACATCTAGGCTGCATAAGATATCCCCCTGAAATATGCTCTGCCTGCAATCGAATCATATATTCTCCTGCCATGGGGAAATACAGCTCACCTACTTGAAAGCTTTGAAAATTACTAACCCCATCAGTAGAATGAACTTTAGCTTGTAAAATTTGATCCGCTGCCTTGATGAGGTAGACTCCGCCACCACCATTCTCTCCTTCTTCGCTGCGATATTCGATACTAACCTGAAATCTTACCGGACCTAATGTCCGGACATGCCAAATTGCGGTATCCTCTCTATCCTTCCAGTCCAACAGATTATCATGGTCTTTTTTTCCTGTATCGTAACGGAGGGTTGGACCAACGATCTCACTTTCAAATACCCCTAATTCTTGTAAGGTATCTTCTCCAAATTCCAATAATCGGATTGGATTACCTTCTACAGGTTCTGCACAGACAATTGCGATGACCAGCGGCATGTTGTTAGAATTTTCGGCAAAGTTCGGTAAGCTGGGGAGTTCGACTTCCAGATCCTGCTCAGATAGCTTTGTGAAAATCAGCTCCTCCCCTCCATCTAAAGCAAATACCTTTTGAACAGCGGTCTTCAGACCGGGGACGATTAGCTTATTTCTCTTCTTAAGATCGAAAACATGCAGATATAATGTGTTTCCTTTCAGAGTGCATCTGCCCCATGACGGTTTGGCTGTGGGCGATTCTCCAGCACCGTAAATGCTATCCCCATTGGTATTTAACCAATCTCCTACATCAAGCAAAATGGATTCGGATACTGGATCCCATTCCCCTGTTGCTGTTGGGCCGATATTGATTACCAGATTTCCATTTTTACTTACAACATCGATGATCTGGCGGATGATAGTTACAGGGGATTTCCAATGGTGATCGGATCTCTTATACCCCCATGAGTCGTTTAACGTAATAATATTCTCCCAGTACTTACCAAGGTTACGAGTCGTAAGTTGATTATCAGATGTATTTGAATAATCTCCAAGTGGTGCTTTCCATACTCTGCTATTGACCAAACATTCTGGCTGAATTGCATGAACCGCCGCCAAAAACGCTTCTCCTTGCTCACGGGTCAGTTTGCCTCCGCAATCAAACCACATTAAACCAACTTTGCCGTAGTCCGTCAGCAGCTCACGGACTTGAGGGATTGATTTGCTGTGCAAATATCGTTCAAAGCGGGTGCGTTTATCGGTATCATTTATCCACGTTTGAACGTCATCGTAAGCGCCGATATTCAGTGGATAATCCCAGGTATTCCCTTGAGAGTCTGGATCATGCCAATCCATCGCATGAGAGTAGTAAATTCCGAGTACCATTTTTTCCGCACGACATGCCTCCATTAGTTCCCGAAGGGGATCACGGCCCAATGAGGTGTGCTTGACGATCGAATATTCGGATACACTTGAGTCATACATCGCGAAGCCGTCGTGATGTTTAGCTGTAAAGATGATATATTTTAGGCCAGCACGCTTGGCAGTCCGTACCCACTTCATTGCATCAAAAGCTGATGGATTGAACGCTGCGGCCATTTCCTCATATTCAGCCACTGGGATCTTCGCGCGTAGCATAATATGCTCACTGTAAGAAGCTTGTATTTCTTTTCCCTTCCATTCACCCGCAGGCAGGGCATAAGGGCCCCAGTGAATAAACAAGCCGAGCCTGGCTTCCTGCCACCATTCCATACGCCGAGCCTGCTCGTTATCTATCGGAGTTTCGACCGACTGTATACTATACGGATCATCGAGAAGGTTTTCTGTTGTTTTTCCGTTCCTTACCATAACTGAAGAACGGCTCCGCGGAGTTTAGATACAGCCTCGACGAAGAAATAATCGCCATATATCAGTGGCGTATCAATGTGCACACCCCCTGGAAGATTGGATGTTCCAGAAAGAATCAAGCCCTCCTCTTCCGGAATGTCCCAAGTCCCATAATTCTCATAAAGTGAGCGAACGATTTGTTCTGCGGCTCGCAGGTAAAAAGAGGCTTCCGCCTGTGGTACGATCTTTGCCAGCTCAATCAAGCCACATGCCGCACATGCACCAGCAGAGGTATCACGCGGCTTTTCGCCTGCATCAGGTGCCCTGAAATCCCAGTGAGGTACATGATCCTCCGGAAGATTAGCTAAGAAGAAGTGCGCAGCTCTTTTAGCTCCCGTTAGAAACTTATTCTCTCCGGTATAGTGAAAAGACAAAGTAAGACCGTAAATCATCCATGCGCTGCCCCGTGCCCAAGCGGATTCTTCCGCATAACCTTGGCCGGCCATAGCGCCGATTTTTTCGCCTGATTCCGGGTTGAACAGCAGAATGTGATAACTTGATCCATCCGGACGTAAAAAATGCTCAACTACCGTTTCCGCATGCGCAGCGGCGATATGCCGGAAACGCGGATCCTCTGTAACTTCCGATGCCCAGTATAGTAAGGGCAGATTCATTACAGTATCAATGATGGACCATCCCGCCCGGTTTATCTTCTCCGTGTCATGCCAGGCTCTGATAAATGACCCTTTCAGGTTAAAGCGGCTGGCCAGTTGAGCAGCAGCCATCAACCCGCGCTGCTTGGAGTGTTCATTACCAGTCACGCGGTAATTGGCCAAAGCTGAGAGTGTCCATATAAAACCGGCATCATGATGTACGGAAAGGGCATAAAGAGGTTCATCCAATTTCTCTTCAATTTGCTCGGCGATTTCTTGCAGCGCCGGATGATTACCTTCTGCGGCAATCTGCCACAAAATACCCGGCCAGAACCCTGCTGTCCACCACGATGGACGCATGTTGTCGTATACTCCGATCACGGAAGCATGCGGAAAACTAACACCAATTCGCTTACTAGTCTTTTCCACTTTATTTACAATTTGTTGCCAAGCGCCATCCGCCCATTCCAGAGTAGACTCCGAAATTACCAGTCCGCGAGTTTGTTGAGTTGGTATTACTTCACTCATTTTAGTTCCTCCTGTAAACACTGATGATATTTATGAAATTTAATTTCTTAAAGCGTTGTCCGTAGTGGAATTACCATATTCCAAGTGTGCTTCGCATTTCGAAACCCTCCCGGTCCATCTGCTACTGCAGCGAATAAATGGGTAGGGACCCCTTCTTGGAATAATAGGAACGGACGTTCAAAGCTGCCCATCCACTGCTCTGTGCCGTCCTCCCAGAAAACCCGTCGGGAATACGATTGAGTTGAATCATCCAGCTGCCAGTCGGTTCCATCCGTAGATGATGCAAATATCCCACCGTGCTTTTCTCCACATATCCGGCCATCCATATCCTTGGCGATCATTTGGTACCCGTCCGTGGTCCGCCAGATAAATGGATCTTCAATATGAGACCGCTCTGGTGGAAACAGCGGTGCGTTGTTAATTACTCTATATGGACCTTCGTCCTTAGATGAACCGGCAATGCCAAGCGTCATCTGTCCATAGGAATTGCCCTCGTATTTGCGGGCTTTATATACCAATAACAAGGAGCCATCTTCGCGGATACAAGGAGCCGGATTGGATGTGAGAAAGCTGTCGAACCTGCCCGGACGTGTAGGCAGAATAGGTGCGTCCATCCTTATCCATGGTCCGAATACACTGTCGGCTATAGCTAAGCCAACACGTTTGTTGGCACGAGCGGCAATCACCCGATAGTCGTCAAGTTCCACTGTTTCATTAGGCTGCGGCTCAGCGAATGGATGAGTGGAACCCATATAATACAACAGATACTTATCACCATAACGAAGGATATGCGGATTATGGGTGCTTCGTCCGTCCCAGTATTCCGCTCCCCTTGCGGGTAGTACGGTTTCTTCGTACGTATAAGGTCCTTCCGCGTTATCGGCAGATGCGCGGACAATTTCTGAGCGGAGTAACCATCCCGGATGCATCGGCAGCCACTTCGGCCAACGGGATGCAAATAAATGAAAACGCCCATCCTCGCCACGTACAGCTGATCCGCACCACACCCACCAATCCTCCATGCGGAACCCTCCGTTCAAAGGAGCAGGCAACATTCGGTTCATCAATGAAAAAGTCATTTTCTACCTCCACGGCTTATTGCTTTACATCTGTTAGTCCATAACGTTTAGCAGCACTGCCATGTAGCCATTCCGCAGCAATATTCAGCGCCTCCTCCCGGCTGATCCAGCCTTCCGCTATTTGACTTTCCAAAAAGCGCGCAAGTATTTTTTTAACGATCAGCAGCTTGCCATATGTCCATTCGATACAGCGCGCATCCGAGACAATGAGCGAACACTTGAGCGGGGCGAGTGCCTCCAACCGATACTGCATGCTCTGCAAATAGGTACTGGGTCTGAAGTTATACCACCACATCCCACCTACATGAACGTTAGGGAAATTCCATGCAGCCTGCACAATATCCAGGTTATTTAATTCTGAAGCCACCACCAGCTCAAACGGAATGGAATACCGTTCAAACAAACCATACAGTTTAACAACCCGCAGCGGATCGTTAACTGGCGCAGCCGATGTATTACACCATCTCCGTTCGACGCCGAGAAACAGCTGCAAGAACATTCCTCTTACTTGCAGTTCCGAACAGATATGATGAAGGAGCAGCATCATGATTTCATCCGGTCCAGTTACGCTGCTAAGATTGTAAACATCATGAGCATTGGCTTCAAAGGCTGGCAACGTAGTCATGATTCCCGGACAGCCCATCGTCTGATATGAGTGCAGCTGCTCGCTAATAAACTTTTTCGCTTGAGTATAAGCCGCTTCCCGGCTGGGATCAGAGGCATCTGCAATATTCTTTGCCAGCTCAAGCAGCCAGGAGTCAATTCGAGGAATCAGTAGAGCATTTTCTCTCATGTGTGCAAAGTTGGCATGCTCCGGACGGTTTACAATAAACCGCTGCACATGCAGGCGGTCAGCTACGTTTTCCGCCCAGCCGGGATCGTTACTTTGCTGTTTAACCGTTATATCCGCTTTGAACACCGACTCTGAATCAGTGATGGAGATACCGTACAAATCTTTCATGATTGCTGTAAAAGCACGATTCATCATCGTATTACGGGAAGCGTGGTAAGCTCTAACAAAAGAGTCAGCCCGTTTCTCATTCGAAAGTTGGTCCGCATCCGCCGGATATCCTGCTGACTGAAGCTCTTGGTTCAACCAGAAATAATCGGCTATTTCCCAGAAGTCAGCCGCGTTTAGCTTATCGCCGACGAGATGGGTATGTGTATCGATTACAGGCAGACGCATGATTTCATCACACAAAGCAGTTTGACTCATTGTTCTCCCTCCTAACTGGCAGGAAGCCCTTCGAATGAAGAGGCTTCCTGAGAATCTATCTATTTCCGGCTTTGCTGATTAAGGATTCCCTCATTATTTTTGTAGCGTTTTGTTGCTTCTTTTAAGATTTCTTCGCCGCCCTTTTGCTTATATTCCTCGATGACTTTTGGGAAATCGCTAATCGGTTCTTTGCCATAAATCATTTTGACCATATGGTCTATGATCAGTTTTGGTGCCTGATCGGGACGTTTGGAGGCAAGATCAGGGAACTTGCTGAAAGACTCCAGATCAGGTACAAATCCGATGCCCCCTAAGCCTTCTTTACTCAGAGTTTCATCCAATGCTTTCAAAACATCTTTACCACCCGTAAGCAGCTCAGTTCGTTCGCGGTTGATTGTTCCGTCCCCTACCCAGCGCAGCTGTGTGCGGAATTTCTCTTCATCTTGGGCAGCCTTGTTCTCTGGCAGCTTATAATCAACTTTTCCGTCTTTTACCGTGTAATTCTCGCCTTCAATCCCAAAGCTATAGAAATTACTGGCTTCCGGGGTCTGCATCCATTCAAACATTTGGACAATCCGGGCAGCCTTTTCTTTACTGACCTTATTGTTGATATACAGTGAGGTATTGACCGAACTATACAAACCGTATCCTTTTTGTCCATTGTCACCGGTTGGCGACGAGATAATATCCACTTTCGCTTCTGGATTGGATGCGGCGATTTGGGTCCGGAAATCCAGAAGATTCTGCGCATTAGCTGTCCAGATTCCTGCATTACCTGCAGCAATATTTTCACCATACTGTGCCGTTTGAATTGTCGCAAAATCCTTCTGAATGAGGCCTTCGTCATACATCGTTTTGTATACGTTCAGTGCTTTCTCCATATTCTCGGAATTATAAAATTTGGGTACGATCTCTCCATTATCCTCTGTAAACTGATAGCCAAGCGCGTCATATGCACCAAATGCGATATCTGCATACTTGAAGTTCTCACGCATTTGATAAGGAGCGCTCACACCGAGTTTCTTAAAAGCGCGCAGCACATTCAAGAAATCCTCAATCGTTACAGGTACCGGAAGACCGGTTTTCTCCAATAAATCTGTTCGGATAAAGGTGGCACGTCGAGACGGATTGCTGAGCCAAGTCGGAATGCCATATATTTTTCCGTCGTAGCTGACTTCATCCCATGCTTCCTGCGGGACAACCTTCATCAGGTTGGGCGCATTCTCCTTCAGCAGATCATCCAGCGGCATAAAAACACCAGCCTGAACCGACCCAGCCATCGATTTATCCGTAGCCCCTCCGACATTTTGAACCACATCCGGGATATCACCGCCGGCAAACATAACAGCCATTTTGGAATCAAAGTCCTTCAAAGGAATTAACTTAATGTCTAAATCGACATTCGCCCGTTTCTCCAACTCCTTGACCCACTTATCGGTGTTAATGTCTTTAGAACTTTCCGTGTAAGCGTTTCCGCTTGTGTTTAACGAAATACTAAATTTAAGCGGTTTTGATTCGCCTGCTGCATCGACGTTACCGTCCGATGTTTCATTGCTTCCGCATCCTGCGACGAGACTTGAGACAAGCGCCGTGGATAGGATCAGACTAACCCATTTTTTCATCTGGATAATCCCCCTTATTAGTATAAAAAGGTATTTGGTTTACCTGTACCCATCATAAAGCTGTATCATCAGCACTCCCATGGGGTGGATTATTGTGGGATGTGTTTTTTTGTGATCGGTTGTCGTTATAAAAAAAGGCCATCCCCAAAAGTCCGCGGTTCGGACCTCAGGACAGCCTTTTGATCCTCGTTCTCTTCGGTGAGAAGCGCCTATGCGTTAAGCTCTTCCTGTTCCTTCCTTCCGGAAATCGGCATTCTCATGATCATGCGTGTTCCCCAATCTGGACTGCTTTCTACGTCAACGCCGAATTCTTCTCCGAAGACAAGCTGAATCCGGCGATGAACATTTTGCACACCGATGCCGCCTGGGCTTCCTTTCCCTTCCTCCACATCGGCGAGTCGATTTTCGCTCAGTTTGAGGCGAAGTTCTTCAAGCCGCTCCGGGGTCATCCCGCTGCCATTATCCGTAATGCTGACCCAGAAGATATCGCCATCCTCTCCAGCATCAATCGTAATCGTGTGATAATCTTCAACACCATAACGAAAGGCGTGCTGGAACACATTTTCCACAAGTGGCTGTAAGGTCAAGCGGACCATTTTGCGCAGAAGCATTTCAGGTTTTATCCGCACATCGATTTCAAACGGCCTTCCGATCCGGTGATTGATAATGACCATATAATGGATGACATGCTTCAGCTCATTTGCTACGGTTATCTCTTCAAGATTGGTGCGCACCGAATAATGCAGCATGTAGGAGAGGGCTCCGACGATTTCTGATATTTCATCTGAATCCTGAATTACTGCATAGCAGACCACCGTTTCGAGCGTATTGTATAAAAAATGGGGGTTGATCTGCAGCTGTAAGGATTGGAATTCGGCCTTCTGCCGCTCAGCTTCCATTTCCTTGTTCTTCAGTTCTGACTGATACACGGTGTCCACAAGCTCTGACAGGCGGGTTACCATCAGATTGTAACGAACGATAAGCCCAGTGACCTCATCCTGGCTTTTCGGAAGGGAGATTAATTCCCAATTTCCTTTTTCGGTCTGGCTCATTCCTTTCATCAGTATACGGATGGGTGTAGTAACGGACTTACCAAATCGGCTTGCCAGAAACAGCGCTATCATAAATGTCAAAATCGCGACAACAATAATATAATTCCGGATGGTAATTAGCGGCTTTTGCAGCTGAGTGTCTGGGATGGATACAACCAGATGCCAACCGGAATATTCCGCATTACGGCTGATATAAGATTTTTCCACGCCCTCTGCCGAACTGCGGAACATCGCCTCTCCTGCTTGCTCAATTTGCTTGCCAAGACTATCGGGAATCAACGTCCCTACTTTGTTTTGATCGTTATGATATTGAATCCTGCCTTCGCCATCTACAATAAAAAAATAGCTTTCGGGACCAAGATCGATTCCTTTCCATAACGTAGAGAGTTCCTCCGCTTTGACTTCGATGCCTACAAATCCTTTCATCTCTGGTGACTGAAGACCGCGAATGCTGCGGATTAAGGTCAACATCGGCGTTTGATCCCCACGGATACTGTAATTGATTACATTCAACTGTCCACTGACATCTGTATGTTCTTTGAAATACCGGATCTGTCTAGCGGTGTCTTCCTGTGTAAAAGATGGCGCTGAACCGCCATTATAATAATAAAGCGCATTCCCGGAATACCCGATAATATATAAGGCTTCAATCTCGGGATTGCGAATCCATACAGGTTCAACAATAGCATCGCGTATATCGGTCGTGTAGCGGTAATTTTCATATTCCTCACGGTCTGCTGATAGATCAATATATCTTTTAACTCTCAAATCCGTTAGTAGCGCCACTGTCGACCGTTGATAGGATGAAATATAGAGATTGGTATGATGAACTGCATTATTTACGATCTGAATCATTTGGTTTTCAGTGCTTGCCTGCAATTGCTTGGCAGAAATGCTGTAGAAGGAAATCCCCAGCGCTGACAGGGAAAGTAAGATGACAATGGTAAAATAAAATAGCAGCTTCCGGCTGAGGGTTGCTCTCATTATTCAATGCCAAACGAAGCACGGTATTCCGAAGGTGATACACCCACATGATTTTTAAACGTCTTCGTAAAATGAGGATAATCCTCGTAGCCTACATGAATCGAGATGTCACTGATTGTCATGGTGGGTACGGCAAGAAGTCTGCGCGCTTCCTCCATTCGTCTCCGGATCCGATAGTGTACAAAGGTTTCTCCCGTCATTTTTTTGAATAATGCGCTGAAGTAGGTGCGGGCAAGTCCCACCCGTTTGGCTACTTCTTCTAACGATACATCCTCAGCCAGATGTTTATCAATGAAAGCTTTTGCTTCTTCAACCGGGTCCTTATAGTTGCCTTTGCGAGTAAGCTGCAGCTCCGCAAGTATACCGTTTATTATCGCGACAAATGCTAACATCGTTTCTTTTTTCGTATTGGCGGCTTTCACATCTCCGCAGCACCGGGACTGAGGCTTCCAGCCTCGGCGTTCCAAGCGATCTACGATCATTTGCAGACAATCATTCAGCACTGCATCCATGCTAAAGACGTTCAATCCTTCAAAAAAACCGGATGTTTCTCTTTCATCAAGCAGACGGTTAGTCTCATCACGTTGCAGCAGCCAGATGTGTTGTTCCAGCTGTTCGGCCCAATCCACGTATTTATGAACAGGAATAATGCTGCCTGTCATGCCTGATATCAGTTCTCTCAGCATATCATGCACATCCTGCTGGAGAACCGGCTTCAGTAAATACCGTTTAACGCCATAAGCCATTGCTCGTTGTGCATATTGAAAGTCATTGTACCCGGAAATGACTGCCACCTGGACATGACTGTAATCACGGTGAATTCGTTCACATAAATCAAGGCCATCCATCCGCTTCATGCGCAAATCTGTCAGCACTAAATGCGGTTCTAGCTTCTGGATGGTTTCTAAAGCTGCTTCTCCGTCGTCGGCTGTATAAATTGCGGTGAATGAGACCGGATAACGCTGGACCATCTTCACCAATCCTTTTTGAATGACAGGCTCATCTTCTACAATCAATACTCGCACTTGTATCAAATCCCTTCCGGAATGGAATCAGAATCAGTTGTCTTGTGGTATGAAATTGATTTGAAGTTGCGATCATTGGCAACGCTTCCATTTTTGAGTTTGGATTATATCTTACCATATTTTGATAAGCAGATGGCTGTTTCTTTTAAAGGATGATGCAAGCTGGTTGATTTAAGACTTAATAGATCCGATTAACATCCCTTTGATAAAATACTTTTGCAGAAACGGATACACGATAATAATCGGTATGACGGAGACGACAATAACTGCCATTTGCACACCTGCCGGAGATACTTCATTTACGTTTTCTAATAAGCTGCCCGCTTGCCCAAGGTCGTTACTCAGTACGATTTCCCGAAGCCGCAGCTGAAGTGGATAAAGCGCTCGTGTATTGATAAAATACAACGCCGATGAATAAGAATTCCAATGGGATACCGCGTAGAACAAGCCCATAGTTGCCATAACAGGTTTGGACAAAGGAAGGATGACGCTCCACATCGTGCGCAGCTCTCCCGCTCCATCCATTCGCGCGCTGTCTATCAGCTCAGTAGGCAGGGCTGAGAAAAAAGAACGCATAATGAACAGGTTATATGCACTGATGGCCGATGGGATGATTAATACCCATAAAGAGTCGATCAAGTGCAAGTTTTTGATGACCATATAGTTCGGTATGAGCGGAGCGTGAAATATCATCGTAATTAGGATTAAAATCAGAACTCCCTTGCGCATCGAATATTCGGATCTGGATAAAGGATAGGCCAGTGAAGCAGTTAAAATCAGATTAATAAGCGTTCCGACAACTGTAATAAATATACTTACCATGAAAGCTCTCCAGATGGAGGTATCCCCAAGAATAACTTGATAATTCATAAGCGTCCAATCTACAGGGAATAGCTTAACCTCGCCTGCATTTATGGCATGAGTGCTGCTAAATGATTTGGCGAGCACATGCAGCAGAGGGAAGACCATCAAGCACCCGACCAGCATCAGAAATATATAGTTAAAAACGTCAAACAGGCGACCTTTATTTTTCATTTACTCTTCGACTCCTCTCTAGTAAAGTCCATCCCCTGATGCTTTTTTGCTAAGCGTATTCCCGATCATGACTAGCAACAGTCCGACGACCGATTTAAAGAGGCCTATAGCTGTTGTATAGCTGTATTGCTGATCAATAAGACCCACTCGGTATATATAAGTATCGAGAATATCTCCATTGGTCTCATTAAGCGAATTGATAAATACAAACACTCGCTCAAAGCCAAAATCAAGGAAGTTACCGATATGAAGCAGGAACATAATCATGATAGTTGGCAAGATCGTCGGGATCGTTATAGATAAGGTTTGTTTCCAACGATTTGCTCCGTCAATCCGGGCCGCTTCGTACAGCTCAGGATTCACAGCAGCGAGTGCGGCTAAATAAACAATAGTTCCCCATCCACTGTCTTTCCATATGCCTGTTCCAACCAGGATGGTACGAATATACGAGTCCTCGCCCAGAAAATAAACGGAGTCGAGCCCAAAAGCATTTAAGATCTGGTTCACGATACCTGTCGTTGGGGACAAAATGCCGATCATAATCCCCCCAATAATGACCCATGAGAGAAAATGAGGCAAATAAACGACGGTCTGCAAAATCCGTTTATAGAAAGCTTTTCTCACTTCATTAAGAAGGAGCGCGAATATTATGGGAACCGGAAAAGCAAAGACCATATCATATAGGCCGATCAGGATAGTATTTTCAAGAATTCTCAAAAACTCTGGATAGGTGAACATCCGCCGGAACTGATCAAGGCCAACCCACGGACTGCCTGTAAAACCTTTGAATATGTTGTAGTTTTGAAAGGCCATGATGGAACCCGCCAAGGGTAAGTATTTAAATACGATAAAAAAAATAATGCCCGGAAGTGAAATGAGATACAGCGCTTTATATTTGCGCAAATTGGTCATTCGTCTTTGGAATGGGGAAAGATCTGGCCTGCTCGCTGGCAATGCGGCTGGCACTTGTTGTGGCATAAATATCGCTCCTTTGGTTGCAGTTTGGATTTTGTTGTATGGCTAATGTTAATCCAATATCCAGGTCTTCAAAATGGAGATTTTTCGGCTTGCCTGTGTTTTATTACGATTGACTATTGTGCACGAATCTTGCGGGACTTCCCTGCAACCGAAGAAAAAGTATATTCGAAGCCCTGACCATTGCTAATAAGAAATTGTTCTGAAAGATCGAGCGGAACGGCAGACCAAATTCGATATTCAGCGGTAACCGTAGAGTGAACCGTCGCTTCATCAAGCTTTCCTTGGCTCCAAGAAAGATCAACGGTAAAACCACCTCTTGCTCTCATCCCCCTTATGCTGCCTGAAGACCACTCCTTGGGAAGCGCAGGTAATAGTCGAAGTTCTCCTCGTTGGGATTGCAGCAGCATTTCTGCTACCCCAGCTGCTCCACCAAAGTTTCCGTCTATTTGAAAGGGTGGATGGCAGTCTAAAAGATTCGAATACGTGGAGGAGGTTAACAGTTTAATTAAATGCTCATAGGCTTCCGCACCCATACCGAGACGGGCATAAAAATTGACGATCCATGCCCTGCTCCAGCCGGTATGACCTCCACCTCCGTTAAGGCGGCGTTCAAGCGTTCGCCGGGCTGCTGTGGCAAGCTCAGGGGTGTGCCTCATGTCAATCTGTTCACCCGGATGTAATGCGAACAACTGAGAAATATGCCGGTGACCTGCGTCTTGCTCTTCGTAGTCAAACAGCCATTCCTTAATCTGTCCTTGACTGCCCACACTCGGCTGTGGAATGTGTTCAAGCGTCTCATGTAGTTCAGAGAGAAACATTGTATCTTCTTCTCCGAGAATTAATGCCGCTTCCGAACAGGCGGATAGCAATGTATATGCGATTTGCAAATCCATGGATGGTCCCATACAGAGGCTGCCGCTGCTTCCGTCCGAAAGAAGGAATCGGTTTTCCGGGGAGACAGAAGGCCCAGTAATTCGTAAGCCACCTTCCTCTACCATGTAATCAAGCAGAAAAATCGCTGCTTCCTTCATCACTGGATAGGCCCTTTCCTTGAGAAAAGAAAGGTTCAGTCCAAACCGGTAGTGTTCCCACAAATGAAGGCATAACCAAGCAGCACCCATTGGCCAGACCGTGCAGGTAATTAGGATGCCTTCTGGTCGGGTTTCCGCCCATAAGTTAGTGTTATGATGAGCAACAAAACCGCGACAGCCATACATTTCTTTTGCCGTTTCTTGACCGTTCAACTGCATCCGTTCGATCAGATCAAACAGCGGTTCATGGCATTCAGCCATATTTAGGACTTCGGCAGGCCAGTAATTCATCTGGAGGTTAATATTAATTGTATATTTTGATTCCCATGGCGGGGTAAAGCTCTCATTCCATATGCCTTGCAGATTAGCAGGCAACGTACCTGGTCGAGAACTGGAAAGCAGTAAGTAGCGCCCATACTGTACATATAGTGCAACTAGTCCCGGATCACCAGACTCATTGGGATTGCTTCTTTCATCTTTTGCTTGCTGTAACCGCTGTAATCGCTTATCGGTAGGAAGCTCAGCGTACAGGTCTCCACCCCTAGTTAAATCGATTGAAAATCGAGCAAACCGGGACTTGTATTCCTCCTTATGCTGCTTTATTAGAGTTGCAAAAGACTGAGCCGTAGCTTGATCCAATTGCTCTAGACAGGCTTTTTCAGGTTGATCTACGCGGAAGGTACTCTGCGCTGCCAGCATAAGGGTGACGGAGTCTGCCCCCTCAATAGAGATGAAATCCCCGATGAGCCTCTGGCGGCCTCCTTGTTGAACTGCCCTTAGTGTTGTGCAAAAGTGAACGCCATCCGCTCCGCATTCCCCATTCATTAAAACTGTGTTTGCAGGACCAGTGCTACAGCCGGTATCGAACGGACGACGCATAAGATTCGCAGCCAACGTGATCTTGCCAAGTCTGTCAGCTGTCAATCGGACTACCAATACACCGTCCGGTTCACTTATAAAATATTGCCTGTAATAGCGAACCCCGCCACAACGGTACGATACCGTAACGACTGCTTGCTCTAAGTCGAGCTCCCGCTCGTATTTTTCTATAACCTCACTGGAATCCAGAAACTTTAAAATCAAATCTCCAAGTGGCTGGTACGGCTGCTCATATTTTGGTGAAGCAGTCATAGCCATTCTTGCCAAATGTTCTGCCTCCGCCTGCCTGCCGTCTTTCAACATTTGCCGAATCTCTGTTAAATATGGCTGAGCTGCAGGATTAGCTGCGCGTCCAGGGCCGCCGTACCAAATTGAATCTTCGTTAAGCTGGATTTTATCTTGGCCGATCATACCGGACACCATTGCCCCGAGGCGCCCATTTCCTATGGGAAGAGCCTCATTCCAATTTGACGCCGGGCTTGTATACCATAATCGAAGACGTTCTGATTCCTGCTTGGTTGCCGGTAATGCCACCTCTTGTTTCGCTCGTCTTCTTTCACTCAACTCTTGTTCACCTGGCCTTTCCTATTTTCAGGTCATATCATTCGTCAGTAACTCCACTTCCTATGCTACTCTTGATCCTGATGTCTCTCCATGGCATAGATTGTTAGGGGTTGTGTTTTTTTATGATCCACACTAAAAAGGATGCGGAAAATTCCGCACCCTACTGTAAATTATTTTTTTATATTACTGAGCGCATTTCGACCTAAACGTTCCATCAGCTGCTGCTTGTAGAGACTATTAATGACGACATGTTGACCGCAACTGCACCAATATCCATCTTCACGGGGCCGGGAATCATAATCGTTAGGAACCAGTCCGGGTACCTTGCTACCAACATGGCCAATGGCGTAATTTTGAGCGGTTGGTGGCCGCTGTAAAGTGAGCTCTCCGTGTGTATTCCAAGTAACATAATTCGCACCTGCCCAACCATGTCCGCTGCCTAACCACGCCCTATCCCGAATAGAGATGGGAGCTTTGATATTATCGAACAGGCCTCCGACTGACCAGCGATGATGAGGTTCACTGGTGTTATAATTTTTAACAGCTTCTCCATCCAGAAATACATTCGGCCCCGGTACCCAGCTATCGACGGTGAACGCATGCCGCGCCGTCTCTGTATAAATACGTTGAGCGAGATTTAGCTGGCCCATCTGATGTATGACATAACGGCGACCCCCAGTAACCACACTGATCATATCGTACATTTGACAGTCCTGAACCGTAATCCATTTGGAATAACGCTTCATTTGAACGAGAGAATAGGACAGATGATAACCTCTCACCTCTCGAACCCAGCCATTCTTCACACTGTTGAACACGACGAAGCGTTCAGCATGTTTTTCGTCCGCATAATAAGGATCTGTTGTATCGTTATCCATCTTAATATCTATAATACTTGGGTCAAAATCGGACTCTACCCTCATATTCTCTACCCCAACCTGCTGAATGCGGACATCGTCCGTATATTTATAGATCTCTCCGCCGCCCCACTGACGTTCGATAGCATTCGCCAATGGGGCATCGACCGTAATCGTATTACCTACAATAGCAGTGATGACTCGGTCAAAATCCAGATTGAACGGTGACCATTGGGTTACGGTTCCACCCGGGCGCTTATAGATGTTACCCATACCAATTTCGTGAATCCAATTTTTATTACCTATTCTGCGGACTATGATCTGATCGCCTACATTGTAAGCACCCCCGTCTTCTACATGGAAAGAACGCGAGCCTGAGGGTACATACAAATCTGAAATCATCTGCTTCGAGTTGCTGTCCAGCATAAGATCTGCATTTTCACCAATTTCAATTAGATTTCGCAGTTTCGCTCCGGTACCATAGAGAATAGTGCCCTCTTTTTCCTGACCTTCACCGCGAAGGACGATCCCGCTTGCTTTAATGAACAACGTGCCTCCGACTTCATATCTGCCTTTTTTCAACAGGACTGCCCCGCGGAATCCGTTCTTATCGAGCGGGAGCATAGCCAACTGGTCAATTGCCACCTGAATACGTTCCGTCGCGTCTCCGTCCAAGGGTAGAACGGTCGACTTAACGGGAATATTCGGGATCTCAACACCACCACCCCTATAACCCGCATTAGAAAAGTCCAAGATCCGATTACCTCGATAATCACCGGTATACATCATCATTCCATCGTTACCAAGGAAAGCAATTGTGCTCTGTCCCGCGGGGATGCTCTTTGGATCCAGCACGGTAAAATAATATGAGTCATACTGAGGAGCTTTTCCGTCCTGCTTGAGGGTCATTCGCAGTTCATAAGTACCCAGTAGATCAGCCGTGCCTAACGGTGTCCATTCCATTAACGAGTCTTTAACCATAGGAGTCTCAGGCAACTCAGTCACCAGTTTCGTTCTATCAAAAATCAATTCACCGGCAACCCTTCCGTTAACACACGGTGTGAAGGAAACCGTCGGGTACACCTGACTTGGATTGAGGATGGCTGGTTGGCCAATTTCAGTATTCATGTGCGTATGCTTCAATGTGGAATTAATAATAAAGAGTTCATCTCCTTTTCTATATTCACTCTCACATGTCGGATACATATTACCTTGGCTAAAGAAGAATGAACATGTCATTTTTATCGATTGGAATGTGTTTTCTTATTCACCTATTTATGCAAACCCTTGCACCCGCATGGTGCTGAGCAACGATTAAGCCAAACTAAAGACAAGTTTCTAAAGGCACTAAATGGTAGATGAAAGTTTAGCTTAGGTAAAAAAAAGGCGCGATCCCCAAGGGTATCACGCTTTTTATCTAGCTTAGATTTCCTATAACTGGGTGTGGCACATAAGGCTCTTCCAGACTCGCTATTTCACTTGGCTCCAGCTTCACTGATACCGCTGCAACGGCGTCCTCCAGATGATTTGCTTTGGTTGCACCAATGATAGGCGATGTTACTTGCTCTTTTTGCAGAACCCAAGCAAGCGCTACTTGGGCACGTGGAATCCCGCGCTTTGCCGCAATTTCGGCAACTACCTCAACAACCTTGCGGTCAGCCTCAGCCATTTTTGCATAAAATGCCTTTCCGACTTCGTCTATCTCTGAACGAGCTGTTTGTTCATTCCAATCACGGGTTAGTCGACCTTTAGCAAGCGGACTCCATGGGATCACACCGATTCCTTCTTCCCGGCAAAGAGGCAACATTTCCCGTTCTTCTTCCCTGTAGAGTAGATTCAAGTAATTTTGCATAGAGACAAATTTAGTCCAACCGTTACGCTCAGCAACATGCTGTGCCTGCAAGAACTGCCAAGCATACATAGAGGACGCTCCAATATATCTAACTTTACCTGCCTTTACTACGTCATGAAGGGCCTCCATGGTCTCTTCGATAGGAGTGTCATTATCCCAACGATGGATCTGGTATAGGTCCACATAATCTGTGCCCAGCCGTTTTAGACTGTTGTCTATTTCGGTCATAATCGCTTTGCGTGAAAGTCCTGCTCCATTTGGTCCCTGATGCATCCGGAAAAACACCTTTGTAGCAATGACTACCTCATCGCGGCGAGCGAATTCTTTTAAGGCACGTCCGACAATTTCTTCGCTTGTTCCGTCAGAGTATACATTAGCCGTATCAAAGAAGTTGATGCCAAGCTCCAGGGCTCTTTTAATAAAGGGTCTGCTCTGCTCCTCATTTAGCGACCACGGAGCCATTCCACGTTCAGGTACTCCGTAACTCATACAACCAAGACAAATTCTAGATACATCCAAACCAGTACGACCAAGTTTTGTATATTCCATTAGTTTGTGTCTCCTTTAGATTTTGGGTTTGTTTACTCCTAAACTGCGGCGAATTTCCATATCTGGTGACTCGGCCAATTTAACAACTAATGCAGCCACACTTTTTCGCGACACTTCTCTCCCTTTAAAAGGTTCACCTTTCTGAGTTGTTTCGTAGTCTATCTCGTCTTTATAGGTAAACCATCCAGGTCTCAGAATTGTATAGTTAAGATTTGAAGCTTCAATAATTTCTGCAGATTTACGATATGGATCCAATATACTGCTGTACTTCTCTCCTGGAACTTCATCGTAAATGCCCATTGAGCTGATAAAAATCAAACGTTTAAGACCAGTGGTGTTCATTGCTTCAACGATAGTCTTAGACATTTTCTCCAAATTACCTGCCAGATTAGCATAAACAACATCTTGCCCGATCATCGCTTCTTTTAATTGCTCACTATCCAACACATCTCCTTCAACTACTCGAGCACGGCTGGATGTTATATGGCTTAATCTGTCCGAGTTACGGAGATAAAGTGTTAAGCGGGCATCGGTTTCGTTCAAAAACAAATCAATCGCATGTCGTGCAATTCCGCCATTAGCGCCTATGATCAAAACATTGCTCAATTTCAAAACCCCTTTCTTAGTTCTAATTATGCGATAAATGAAGTGAACGCCGTTATCTCAATTATCTTAAATGATTGCCTATTCCTCTCACTATCACTAACACAAAAGATGTTTTTACTTTATAATTGAATAAGAACAAAACATTAGGAGGAGCACATGTCTAAAGAATTACTAGAGCGGAAAGAAGAACTCGCCAGATTGATTGAACATCATTCGAGCCAGGATGGAGTATATGAGACCGCTATCCCCTCATTGTTTGTGATTCGTAACTCCAATGTGACCGAGCCAGTATACAGAGTATACAAACCTTCTTTATGTTTCATTGCGCAGGGAACAAAGGAGATCTTATTGGCCAAGGAGCGTTTTGAGTATGGTCCCGCAAATTATCTAATATCATCAATGAATTTACCCGTTATCGGTCAGATTATAAAAGCTTCTCCCAACGCACCCTATTTAAGCTTTAAGCTAGAATTCACGCAGAGTCAGATTTTGAAAGTACTAAATGATTCCGAATTTAAACTCGCTCCGAAAGAAAATGCTAAGCGCGCTATGTATGTCGGGCAGATAGAGTTACCACTATTGGATGCGATCCTGAGATTGGTACGTTTGCTGGATGATCCCAAGGACATTCCGTTTTTGGCTCCGATTTATACTGATGAAATTCTATACCGGCTTCTGCAGGGACCCTATGGAGTTACACTCGCTCAAATTGCGATGGAAGGTAGCAGCACCTACCGCATTCGGGAGGCCATCGAACAGATTATCGAGAACTGTGATAAACCTTTGCGGATTGAAGAGCTTGCTGAAACAGCCAGTATGAGTATTTCTTCGTTCCATAGACACTTCAAAGAGGTAACTGCCATGAGTCCTATTCAGTTTCAAAAGCATCTGCGCTTACAGGAAGCTCGCCGCCTTTTATTATCTGAATCAGCGGATGCAGCGGATGTCGCGTTCCGAGTTGGCTATGAAAGTGCATCACAATTCAGCCGCGAATATTCTCGGATGTTTGGTTCACCACCTAGAGCAGACATCAAGCGTTTGAAGGAAGATATGCTCATTGGATAAAAGCGAACGTGTTCGTCATTCACAATATGGAACTATCAGCTTAACACCAACTTGTATGGGTAACCTTTGCGCACAGGCTGATTCTATCGGGCTGGTCCTATCAGGTTTATCCTATCTGCTGATCACTATCGGACCCATGGGACCTTAAACGTAGTATTATCTCACATTTGGGATGCTAAAGGACCGCATAGCCGCTATTGGCTCAGAAAACACTCAATATGAATCTATTTCGAAGTAATAGCTGCATTGGGGTCCGAAACTATGCTTAAAAAGGGATTAATATGCAAATAACGTCCTCTGAGTCCTTAAGCCCAAGAGGTTGATAAATACAAGCTGAGGGAGACAACCAACGACGACAAAAAAACAACGATATCCAAACAACAACAACAACAACCAAAAAACACAAAGCAGCGATTCATCCATACTTGGAGAATCGCTGCTTTGTATTTTTCACAAGCTAACACTGCTTTTTCTGACGATCACGTAGCCGACCGCCTTTTATTTCTTTTGATAGCTAAACCAATCATAATAAGCAGTTGTTCCATAAGGAGAGTAGTTATACATGCCGAAGAATACTCCAGTAAATCCGCCTGCGACTTCAGTAGATATCAAGTGTGTCTCGGCTTCGCCAAGCAGATGCCATATTTGATCCACACCTCGATAGTAAAATATATATTTTTCAGGTAATGCCTGGATTCTCAATTCTACCCCTGTACCTTCGAAAGCCGAAGAATATGCCACATCACTAATGCTCCCTACCTGTCTGCGCAGCGTAATAACATTTTCACCTTCCATCTGCGTTAGTCCAATTGCGTAGTGATACTTCTGATCCATAAAAACTACAAGACCAGCTTCGTCACCCTCAAGAGGGCTAAATTCCATTTTGGTGGTAATTTCACAATTCAAATGCCGCTGTCTACAGCCAATAAAAGCAGGCGTACCCTTCTCATTTAATCTCACATCTGATCCACGTAAAGCTAGCCACCCTCCCCGTTCCTGCAATGACCAATCCACCTTATTAGCATTACGTATGAAATTCCAGCTCATTCTTAGGTCAGATTGATCAAAATCGTCGGTTTCAGGCTCTTCTTCCCACGGCATTGGTGAAGGCAGGTCAGCTTCCATTTCTAAACCAACCACTCCGTTATCACCAATCATTGGCCACCCCTCCTCCGTCCACTGAACCGGAGCCAAATATGTCTCTCTGCCAAGATGATGACGGTAAGGATAACCTACTGGTCGAATCCCCAGAAATACCGCCCACCAGCTACCATCCTGAGCTTCAATTAAATCGGCATGCCCTGTAGCTTGAATGGGGTAATCTGAACTTCGATGTGTCAAAATGGGATTGTGAGGAGACGATTCATAAGGCCCATATGGCGATCTACTTCTTGCAATAGTCTCCATATGTCCATATTCTGTCCCACCTTCCGCACACATCAAATAGTAGTAATCGTTTATTTTGTAAAGATGTGGACCCTCAGGGAATTTCCCTCCGCTACCAGTCCAGATCAAGCGTGTATCGCTAAGCTTTTGACCCGTTTCAATATCAATCTCACATTGGTAGATCCCCATCCCTTGCTCGGAGCCTGTGCTTGTGAAATAAACCTTTCCATCGTCAAAAAACAAGGAGGGATCAATGCCTTCCTGCTCCACATAAAGTGGATTCGACCATTCACCTGCCGGGTCATCCGCCCAAACGTAAAAATGACCTCCGCTATCCTGATTTGTCGTAACCATATAAAAACGACCGTTATAATAACGAAGAGTCGGCGCCCAAACACCTCCGGACACCACGGATTCATCAAATTGAAGCTGATTCTCACGAGTCAAACAGTACCCAAGCTGCTTCCAATGCACCAAATCCTTGCTGTGCCAAATGGGTATTCCCGGAGAATAGGCAAATGAACTGTTTACCAGATAATAATCCTCGTCTACTCTGCAAATGCTTGGATCTGGATAAAACCCCGGGATAATCGGATTGTTATATTTCATGTAGTATTCTCCTTCTCTATCTTAATCACTGAAACCTATGTCAAGGATTATACTGCTTCAACTGGATAGAAAGCCTTGATTATTCGGTCCTAAAATAGCATGATATAGACATTCATCTAGACAAGCTTTTGGAGGGTAACGAGTTGAGTGAATTTTATTTAAAATGGTTTACATCTGATCGTCAATTTCCATTTTTTATTCAATACGGCTATCATGACGAAGACACCGATCTACATAGACATGCGGACTTTTCAGAGCTCGTAATTGTATTGAGTGGCACAGCTACACATATTGTTAATACTGAGGAGTCTTTTATCAAAAAGGGAAATGTGTTTGTAATTAATGGTTCGACCCCGCATGCTTTTAAAGATCCTCAGGATTTCAAGATCTGCAATGTTATGTTTCAGCCTGAATTGCTATCGACAGCTGGGGCAGATTTGCGGACATCCAACGGCTTTCAAGCCTTATTTGTGTTGGAACCCCTGTATCGCCATAAACATTCCTACACAAGCAAACTCAGCTTGCCGATTCCTAACCTGGAGTATGTCTCTTTTCTCATTGCGGGCATGATTGAAGAATATCACAACAAGCTACAGGGTTATCAGACCATGCTGGGCTCCAAGTTTATGGAACTGGTCGTCTATTTGTCCAGACAATATGACCCACAGGAAAAAGGGATTCAGGGGAACCATCTGATGCATTTGGCGAATGCACTCTCATATATGGAAGATCGTTATCTTGAGCCGTTAACACTGGATCAGATCGCCAAACATTCGGACATATCAGTCAGACACTTAAACCGGATCTTTCGCTCCTACTATCAGACAACCCCGATCGCTTATCTTCATCGTTTACGTCTGGAACGGGCTTGCGGGTTATTAAAGCATTCTAATCTCAGTATCACCCAAATCTCACATGAATGCGGGTTTAGTGATAGTAATTATTTTACTCGCCAATTCACTAAAATCTATGGGATGTCACCCAAGGTCTATAGGAACAAGCTTTGAGGGTAAAAAAAGAACACCAGGCAGCGATTCTCCTATTATTGGAAAATCACTCCCTGGTGTTTTTGAATCAATGCGCATTACCTGATCAGATTATGGGCAAGTGAATATAAACAGACTAATGGTCGCTAATCGCTTTTAACAAACCTTGAACTTGAGGCGATCGGAAGTTCCTCTCCGCATTCATGTAGCTCTACGTTTTAATGGAATCTGGGAGATAACTGCATTCTATACACTTATTCCGTACGCAGAAAGAACCTTCATACTTTAACTGCACTTTATACAACTAAAAACAACCAAACCTACCTAATGGGTAGAAAATCAAGGGAATAGATGTACGAAGTACACTTATATCCCCGAGCTGAGTGATTTGAAGGAATATAGTTGTACGAAATACAGTTAAACGTTGATAAACATCGCTGACTTCGGCTCTACGGGATTATCCTCCCCCATTGATTTTTTATTAATTAAAACCAACGATGGAATGTGGTACATAAGGCTCCTCTAAAAACGCAATTTCTTCAGAGGTTAAAGTAATGGATAACGCACCTACGGCATCTTCGAGATGCGATGTTTTTGTAGCCCCGATGATAGGTGCTGTAACTGGTTCTTTTTGAAGCAACCAAGCAAGAGCGATATGAATCCGTTGAACACCGTGTTTTTCGGCGATTGTCGCAACTCGCTCCACGACTAATTGATCGGTATCGGCAGTTCCATCATATTTAGATTTTTGAATCTGATCAGTTTCTGAACGATGAGTTGATACCGCCCAGTCTCGCGTAAGTCTTCCTGATGCAAGGGGACTATAGGGAATAACACCAATATTCTCTTCCTTACAAAGCGGCAACATCTCTCGTTCTTCTTCACGATAGATAAGATTGAGATGATTTTGCATAGATACAAATCGGGTCCAACCGTTTTTCTCCGCTACATATAACGCTTTTTGAAACTGCCAAGCATACATTGCTGAGGCACCTATGTATCTTGCCTTACCAGCCTTCACTACATCATGAAGAGCTTCCATCGTTTCTTCGATAGGTGTGTGATAATCCCAGCGATGAATCTGATATAGATCTACATAATCTGTTCCCAATCTCTTGAGACTCTTATCAATCTCACTCATAATTGCTTTCCGGGATAATCCTGCTCCGTTCGGACCTTCATGCGTACGGTTAAAGACCTTAGTTGCTAAAACAATCTCGTCTCGATTGGCATAATCCTTAAGCGCTCGTCCAACGATTTCTTCACTTGTTCCATCGGAGTATACATTCGCTGTATCAAAAAAATTAATACCCAGGTCAAGCGCTTTTTTTATGATAACACGGCTCTGCTTCTCATCAAGCACCCATTGATGGATCCAACGTTCGGCAACGCCAAAGCTCATACAACCTAAACACAGTTGGGATACGTCCAGCCCCGTTTTTCCAAGTTTTGTATATTTCATTTATCTCGAATCCACACTTTCCAATTAAATTGTAATATCTTAATGCCCTATCTTAAAGGGGTACATATTAATTCATAAAACAGCTCCAACGCATACCGATGAAAAGGAACTGGGGAATAGTTAACACTTCCGGCAGTACATTGCACCTAATCGATGATTTAAACGGCGTTTGAATAAACTGAATTTATATTCAATCCAAGTCCATGTCAAGCCTATTAATCAAGTAATAACAGCATTTGAATCAAATCTTGTTCATCCGCCTCTTTCCGTGTAAGTCTGTGTCCGAAGATTCTTCATTTCATAAAATAGCTTAATAAGTTTTCTGCGCTTCTACTTGGGAATATGAGGTGACATGATGTTATTTTCTGCACAAGGGGTACCACCCCAAGGATATTACCAAAGCATCTGGGACTTTACTTCCCACAACGAAAACAGTACAAAGGAAGCTGGGAATGTCGTTCCTTTTGACTTCGGACGGGCGGCTGAGTTCAGAGCGCCTAAAAGCATTGAAACGAGTATTGCTCCAGCACTAACACCTTATTGTTTAGAGCCCTTTGGCGGATACGTTGCCACCATTTCCAGAGGGAAGGTATGGGGAGAATCTGGTGCTGTTCTAACACCAGAAGGGAAATTGATCTTTGATCTTTCCCAAGAATATGACGCCAAGCAATATAGGATGCTTGAAGCAGATGAGCACCCAGTGTTTCACCGGTGGAATGATCCGCAGCTTCAACATTTTGCCGGGACCGCGGCGGTGTTAACCTTTTGCGGAGCCCATAACTATTTTCATTGGATGTATGATGTGCTTCCTAGATTAGCGATGCTTCAATCGAGCGGAATCACTTACTCCACTATTATCATGAATCCAAATCCGTATGGACCCTTTGTGGAACAAACGTGGGCCATGCTTGGGATATCCGAGTCATGGGTGATCCGGACGAATTCAGAAGCATATGTTCAGGCTGACCAGCTACTTGTCCCTTCCTTAATGATGAATTCACATTATCCTCCTTGGACCACGGATACACTGCGGAGATTTTTGTTACCGCATAGAGAAACAACACTAGTCACTCCAGAACGTTTTTATATCTCACGAAAAAAAGCAAGCTCAAGACGGTTGGTTAATGAAGATGATGTCATCCGCTGCCTTGAGAATTTTAATATCGTACCGATTTGTCTAGAGGACTGGACGGTTGCCCAGCAAATCCAATTATTCGCCTCAGCGAAAGTAATCGTAGGTCCACATGGTGCTGGACTCGCTAATCTGGCTTTTTGCCAGCCTGGAACACAGGTCATTGAAATTTTCCATGCCCAGCATGTTGTTCCAACCTATTGGATGATCAGCAACCATAATAATCTCGAATATTATATGGTGTACGGGCAAGGTGTACCCGATCCTGCGATTCGTTTTCCAGGATTGGAGGACATCTATGTGAACGTAGATCGTCTGAAACAAACGATGCATCTGGCAGGCTTGGAATGAGAAGAATGCTTACTACTTTCTCGAATTCAAAAAGCGCAAAGCATATTTTGCTTTGCGAAGAACATATAGAGGTCCTAAGAACACTTTGTGAATCGGCGTCTGAATTGGGGTTTATCGAGGCAACGTTGACCTGGACGGAATACTTCGATAGAAATTATTCTTTCTTCTCTATGATGCTAGCGAGTAAAGGTGCTCCTTATTTCCGAAATCGTTTCTTAAACTTTCTTCTCGACGAGTTTCGGCATGAAGTAAATGTCACCGCAGGAATAAACCTAGGGTTAAATGAAGAGGTTATTATTAGTTTTGTTGCATCAGCTTATGCAGGGGTAGTGGAATGGTGGTTCAAGAATGAAAGACCTGTGACCTATCAAGTCTTGGCTGAACAACTCGGAACGTTATTAGAGAGGAATTTTTAAAAAAAAGCGGCGATTCTCCTATAATAGGTGAATCGCCGCTCTTTTTTATCGGGCATTAATTACGCCGATAGATTACACATCTTTTTAAGGACTTCGGTCCCAGATGACGTTATTTGGTAGTTTTCAGCTCTTGAAGCAGGGCTTCGGACCTCAAGGATGTTATTCCTTAGAAAGTGACTTATATTTGGTGTTTTTCACGCCAATAGCTGCAGTGGGGTCCTTTAACATTCTGAAAATCAGAAAATCTCGTCTTTAAGGTCAGAGGAGTCCGATAAAAGCATCTACTTACAAATGTTATCGGCTCAAGTAATGATTCTTTTAAATCGCTCGTTTGAACTGGGTATTGTACAGCTCGTAATAAACGCCTTGCAGCGCAAGAAGCTCTTTATGACTGCCTTGCTCGGCAATTCCGCCACCCTGAATAACGAGTATACGATCAGCATCCTGGATGGTACTAAGCCTATGGGCGATCACAAAGCTTGTTCGTCCCTTCATTAGCTTTTCCATCGCCTGTTGAATATGCATTTCCGTACGCGTATCCACACTGCTGGTTGCCTCATCTAGGATCAAAATAGCTGGATCAGCTAGAATGGCGCGGGCAATCGTTAAAAGCTGACGCTGGCCGTGGCTCAAATTACTGCCTTCCGCATGGAGAATAGTCTCATATCCATGCGGCAGTCTATTGATAAAGGCATCTGCATTGGCCAATCTTGCCGCTTCCTCTACCTCTTGGTCTGTCGCATCAAGACGTCCAAAGCGAATATTTTCCCGAATCGTTCCCGAGAATACATGCGCGTCTTGCAATACCATTCCCAATTGACTACGAAGTGCATTTTTATCCAGCTCTCCAATATCGCGGCCATCAATGAATATGGAGCCGCCGCTCAAATCATAGAATCTGATCAGCAAGTTGACAATGGTCGTTTTTCCAGCACCCGTTGGGCCGACAAGCGCAATTTTCTCTCCGGGTTTTGCTTCAAACGTAACCCCACTCAGAATTGGTGAATCTGGCTTGTAAGCAAATGAAACGTCTTTGAAAACAACATTCCCTTTTAACCGTGGCAGATCGTCACTTTGTTCATCACCGTCACCATATTCGGATGGCATATCCATAACTTCAAACACACGCTCCGCACCAGCAATTGCTGACTGAATTAGATTGTACTGGTTAGCAAGATCGGAGATCGGTCGTCCGAACTGTTTGGAATACGTAAGGAAGCTAACGATTACGCCAACCGTAGCCATGTTATGAAAAGCCATCCAGCCACCCACCCCGGCAATGATCGCAAATCCAAGGTTATTAATCATGTTCATGACCGGTCCCACTAATCCGGAAACAATTTGTGCCTTAATGCCGACTTTATTCAACTCTCCGCTGATTTTGCGGAACCGTTTCACTTCTGTCTCTTCCCTGCTGTATTGTTTGACTACTTTTTGTCCGCTGATGGTTTCTTCGATAAATCCACCCAACTCACCTAGATGGCGTTGCTGATTTTTAAAATAAGTTCGACTTAAACCTATGATTTTACGGCTGGACAATAACACAAGAGGGATCGTTATCAGTGAAACTACGGTCAACGGAACGTTCATCATTAACATGATCACTAGTGAACCGCTTAGGGTGATCAAACTGTTTAATAACTGGGTCACACTCTGATTAAGTGTACTGGATACGCTCTCTATGTCGTTGGTTGCCCGGCTCATTAGTTCTCCGTTAGCTTGCGTGTCAAAAAACTTAATCGGTAGCTGTTGATATTTGCTGAACAGATCACGACGCAGCTCAAACACGGTATTCTGTGAGACGGATGTCATAACATAGGCTTGCACCCAAGCAACCACACTGCTTAGCCCATAAATACCGATTAGGAGTAGACAAAAACGAATAAGACCCTGATAATCGTGAGGAATTACCGCAGTATCAATCGCTTTACCGATTAGATAAGGCCCAATCAACGAAAGAATTGCATTTAACACAGTAAATACATACACAATGATTAACCCGAACCGCTGGCGGTTCAAATACATCCAAATGCGTTTGAGTGTGCCCGCTTGATTCTTAGCACGTACGATTGGCACAGCTCCGCCCCGTCCGGGGCCAGATCCCGGTCCAGATCCAGATCCAGGTCCGAATCCGCCTGATCGATTAAAAGGAGTGGTGTTCATGCCATTATTAAGCTTTGACATAAGGCACCTCCTCTCCCTTCATCTGTGATCTCCAAATATCTCTGTATATTTCACTGCTGTTCATAAGACCATCATGTGTACCTTGTACAGCAATTCGGCCGTTTTCTAATACCAGAATACGATCAGCGTCAATTACAGAGGTGACACGTTGAGCTATCAAAATATTCGTGCTGCTGCGCAGCCGTGTTTTTAACATCTGCCGGATTCGTGACTCTGTCGCTGCATCGAGCGCACTAGTGCTGTCATCCATAATGAGGATTGTTGGCTGAATTAAAAGTGCCCGTGCAATCGAAAGCCGCTGCTTTTGCCCACCGGACAGGTTAATGCCACGCTGGCCGAGCTCTGTATCGTAACCCTGTGGAAGTTCTAAAATGAAATTGTGAGCTTCAGCGGCTATTGCTGCTTCTTCCACTTCCTCATCTGTGGCATCCGGTCTGCCATATCGGATATTATCGCGGATAGTACCGCTGAACAGAATAGCCTGCTGCATAACATATCCGATTCTGCTGCGCAAATCTTCCAGAGCAATCATACGAGTGTCGGAGCCATCAATTGTGATAGATCCAGAGGACACTTCGTAAAACCGGGGAATGAGGCTGACCAATGATGATTTACCAGTACCGGTGGCACCAAGAATGGCCACTGTTTCTCCTGGCTCCGCAGTAAAATTAATACCGTCTAACACTAGATTTTCATCCGTAGGATCATAAGCAAAAGATACATTGTCAAATACGATCCGACCGTTGTGTATGGCATCTTTTTTAGCGTTGGCAACTTCTGTAATCTCACTAATGGTGGAAAATACTTCATTCTCCCGATCGGCAGAAACCTTGGCTCGTGAGAAGAAGGTCAACATATTGCTTAACATCAGCATTGACATCAACAATTGGGTTATATAGTTAATAAAAGCGATCAGCTGACCAACTGGCAGCCCACCGTTCCAGCTTTGCACTCCCCCAAACCATAGTACAGCAACAATACTGGCATTTAGTACAAGCATCATTAGCGGCATATTTAATGACATTAACCGTACCGCTTTTATCGCAATTTCTGTATAATCCTTGTTAGCTGTATTAAAGCGTTTCTGTTCATGGTTAGCGCGGACGAATGCTTTGACTACACGAATGCCTGATAAATTTTCCTGCAACACTGTGTTCACACCGTCTAATTTGACCTGCATTTTCTGAAACAAAGGAAAAGAAAGTCGGATTAACCCATACAAAATTAAACTCAAGAGTGGCACGGCAACGGCTAGGATGAGGGTCAGCATAGGACTAATCCGAATCGCCATCACCAAGCTTCCGACTAATAGCAAGGGAGATCGAATACTCCGCAAAATCATTTGCACAAAGGTTTGCAGCTGTACCACATCATTTGTTAATCGTGTAATCAGTGAGCCCGTCTTCAATTGATCCAGGTTCTTGTTAGAAAATTTCTGAATATGTTCAAACAAGCTAATCCGCAAATCATTACCGAAGTTTTGAGAAGCAATACTCGAAAAAATAGTGCAGCCCACCCCACCAATTAGACCGATAAACGCTACACCAAGCATGATCAGTCCGGTCGAGAAAATATGAGACAAATCTTTTGTCATGACACCCTTATCCACAATGCTCGCCATGAGTGTGGGCTGCAGTAAATCCATAGTCACTTCGACCAGCATCAGCAATGGTGCCAACACACACCACACCCAATATGGCCTCAAATAATGCTTAAGCTTCCACATTCCGCCACCTTCAATTGTTTAAGATAAATAAGTGATTTTAGAACTAATCGGTGTTCTAGGTTTCGCATTCGGCACTTCCTCCGGATACCCCATTCCAAATATCCCAATAACATCGTAATTTTCTTGAACACTAAGAATCTCACGATTATGAGGCAAAGCCCCCAGCGAAGCCCAATACGTACCTACACCTGCTTCATGTGCAGCTAATAAGAAATTTTGTACGAAACAAGCAGCAGCCATAACATTCTCATCGCGTTCAAACGCAGTTGCGGCAGGCTTAGACAGAACTGCAAAAACAACAGGTGCGTTGCCAAAATCCGTTTTATGCTTTAATTTCGCTCTAGTATTGGGTCCGATGAAAAGAAGCTCCCAAGGTTCGGTCATACGATGATTAGGAGCGTAACTTGCAGCCTCCAGCCATGAATGTAACTCCTCTTCACGAATTGGAGTCTGTTTGAATTGTTTTGTACTTCTACGGGTTTTAATGAGCTCAGTTATTTTCATCTTTTTCTTTACTCTCCTCTTTATTAACATTTGATGTTGTATCTTCTGGAGCGATCTCATGAATCTGAAAGATTTGTTTAAACTCTTCAATGATCGCTTCCGTTGCTTTTAATTCACCGCTAACCACTTGTTTAATCGATTCAAGCTCAGGCTGATTTAACTGCCGCTGTAATGTAGCCCGGTTAACCATAAGCTTATCTAAAAAAGCGATGGCTCTGCCACGGCGAAAAGTTTGAGCACTTTTAGGATGTGGATCCATTGATTCCGTCATCCCATGTTTCATAAAGCCACGATCTCTGTGTTCGCCACGTCCCTCACGATCTCTATGCTCTCCATGCTCCCTATGACCGCCACGTTTGCCGACATGTCCTTCACGCATTTTATTTCCTCCTTTTGCGGTGTATACATTTGTATACGCGCTCTTCATGTATACAAATGTATACGATATAAACCATTTCTGTCAAGATCATTTTTCCATTTTGTAACATCATTATTGCTTACTTTATATCTTAAAAAACAATAAAAACCCGCATAAAGTGCGGGCTTAAAGAGAAAAATTATCAAATTCAACGGAGTGATTTATAGGGAAAAGCTATTTTTCTTATACTCCTGAACGGATACTCCCATTACTTTTTTAAAACAGTTACTGAAGTAAAATGGATCTTTAATGCCGACCTTTTCAGCAATTTGATAAGCTTTCCAATCCGTTTCATTCAGAAGCTTCACCGCTTTTTCCATTCTGCACTTGAGAAGATAATCCGTAAAGCTAATCCCTGTGTCCTGCTTAAAAATCCGGCTAAAGTAACTGGAATTCATGTGGAATTTATTCGATACATAGGATAAAGACATCTCCGGAATGTGCATCTCCTGTTGAATAAATTCTTTAACTTCATGGATAATATTATTAGTTTTTTTGCTTCGTGCCCGGGTTACTTGAGAGGTTACCTTCTCTGTGAGTTCAAGTAATGTCTGTTGCATGTCTGGCAGGCTATCGAGCTCAAAAATCCTTTTATATGGCGAAATATCGAAAGAAAGATTATTATCTAGTATAACTCCCATTTCAGCGAGTGAATTGATTAATGTGGAGACAAATTGGGCCGAAACCAGCCTAGCTCGTTCCACAGAAAAAGCCTTGGACTTCTCCAAATCCTGAAACATTTTCTCAATGGATTGCACAGCCTTGTCTAAGACACCAGCTTTTACAAAAAACAAAATTTCCTCAATTTCATTCGTCTTAACTTCCCAGGATCGGCCCCCGAAATGAATTTCATCATTAAAAAAATAGATGGCGTTACTGCCCTTTAACTTACCATATCTAACTGCCTCCAGCGCCTCTTTATAGGATTCTTTGATCCTATTGAAATCCGTACAGGTACTACCTACGCCAATGCAAGCTTTACATCCAAGCTTTTCATGGAGCGATTGGGCCAGCCACTCTCCAATCTTCGTAAGATTCTGATTATCTTTTCTATTAAGAAGGACAATCCGTTGACTGTTATCAAAAAAAACTTCGATTCCCTCATACTCTTCAAGCGCGTAATCAATAAACCTCTTACAACGCAAAGACTGCAGGATACGTTGTTCCTCCCCTTCTTCTATGGGAATTTGAAGTTCAATAAGCATGATTGAAAACAAGCTGTTCACTGATTCAGGAAAAAAGTAATGGAATCGGCTATCCAGCTGATCGGGGTCCCAGAGGCCTGATAACAAATCATTTAGAAATTTTTCTTTTAGTTGAACGGCGTGTTCTTTTAACTGTCGATTCAGCTCCTGATATTCGTTCCACCGCTCTGTCTCTTCCCGGATTTTCCCATGAAGATCTACCGCAACTCTTCGTACCTCCTCGGCTTGGAGCGGCTTCAAGATAAAATTTTGTACTCCAATGTCCAGGCTTCTTTTTGCATATTCGAATTCGGGATGTGCAGTGATGATCACAATTTTGACTAGCGGATACCTTTCTTTTATCAACCGGCTTAATTCCAGTCCATCCATAAAAGGCATACTGATATCTGTAAATACTACATCCGGTTTCATGGTTTCGATCAGATCTAACGCTTCGCTTCCATTCGAGGCCTCACCTACGAATCTGTAACCAACTGCTTGCCAATCTATAATGATGGGAACAATTTTTCTCGCATTAATTTCATCATCCACAATAATGGCTCTGAGCAGTTCAAGCTCCATGACTATTCCCCTCCTCAAGCGGTAGTTCCAATTCAATCCGAGTTCCTTCTCCCGGTGCACTGACCAAACTACAATTCATGTCCGCCCCATAGTACAGCTTCAAACGCATCAAAGTACCGCGCAACCCAAAACTGGACTCATTTTGCCCATAGGGCTCAGCTTGCATTTCCCGACGTTTGTCTTCATTCATCCCCACACCATCATCTTCCACGACTAGCTTCAGTCGATTCCCCTGAATTCGGGCAAGGATGCGAATCTTACCACACTCCCCTAAAGGGCGAATACCATGATAAAGCGCATTTTCTACAAGCGGCTGAAGCGTCAATTTGGGTATCCGAACATACTCAGCTTCTTCCGACACCTCAATTTCACTGATGAAAATTTCTGGATAGCGAATATTTTGTATACTCAGATAACTTTTAGTGATCTCTACTTCTTCTCTTAACGTTACTACATCACTGCCCTTACTAAGACTCTGACGATAGAAGGCTGCAAGCTCAGAAATAATCTGGTACGCCTCATTATTATTTCCTGACAAAGTTAAATAGCCAGCTGATTCTAACGTGTTATATAAAAAATGTGGTTTAATTTGCTGCTGCAAAATATCCAATTCGAGTTTCCGAATCAATTTCTGTTCTTCTTTCTCCCGCTTAAGCGCTTGCTCAATGGTCATAATCATATTGTTATACCTATCTTTCAACTGGTTCAGCTCATCCGTTCTCGCCTCGTACCGAACCAAACTGAACTCTCCAATCTCCACTTTTTTCATGGATCGCAGCATATGTAAAATAGGTGTAGTAATGAATCTAGAAATCCAGACGGAACCTAAAAATATAGAAATGAAATTAAACAACATAATCATTAACAGCATCAGATTAAATTGACGATAGGGGCTTTCCCATTCCCCCAAAGGCTGAGCGCTAGTAAACCTCCAACCACGATCCATTGAAACCAGAGAAGAGATCAGATAATTATGATCTTTGATCTTTACGATTTTGCTACTGCCGAGCGGCACATCAAGCATAGAAGAGTTTGTATAGTTCGATAATTCAGGCCGTGTAAAATCAAGGAGTGTCTCATATCCAGTTTCGATCATTAAATCAGGTTTATTATCGTTGATCGAACGTTCATAGCTTTTTTTCAGCTCCTGAACCGTAATGTTCACGACTAATACTCCTATTTTCTTGGAAGTGTTCATGTCGTTTACGATACGAATCAGAGAAATATATTGTGGATCCTGCTGGGGTTCCTTCGTCTCAAAATTGAAGATACCTCCGGCATTTTTCCTCCAAATTGCTTTTCCGTCCAAGGCGACTGCCTCGGAGTACCATTCCGCTGACTCGATCCCATCTGTTCTGATCGGTTTTGCAGACTGCAAATCAATCGCAAACTTACGTCCTGCATTATCGAATAGATAGACAGAAGAGATAGAGGGCTCTGCGAGCATAAAATCTGACAGAGCAACCTCTAGCTTGTAAGTTAAAATTCCGATGTCGTTACCCGCCAGATCACTGCCCAAAATTTCCTGAACCGTATTGTTCGACACGATCATCTTGGAATAATTATTCGTGCTGTCAAGAAGTGATTCGATTCCGGAATTCATGGCGTTCAAGGTTTGAAGCGATACCTCACCTACCTTTTCCTCGGTGAATTTCTCATTGATTCGTTGGTACATAATACCGCTTGCAATCATGGAAACCACTAATAAGACCAAGTAGTAAAAAACGATTTGTGATCGGATACGTGCAAACCTCATCGGTAACCTCCTGGCCGACATTAAGCGAATACGGACTTTTATTTATAGTTTCTTCAATACGACACTAGTATAGCATTTTTCGAAAGATTCCTATCCCATTGCTTTAACCCTTAACTGCCCCGGCAATAATGCTTTTTTGGACTTGATTACTTAGGAACAAGTAGATAATGATCATGGGTAGTGTAGCCACAACCATTCCTGCGAACATAGGTCCGAATTCTGTGGCATAGGCACTTTTAAACGAATTGATGGCGACGGTAATTGTTGCTAAGTCAGGATCATTAATGAATGTATTGGCAAACATCAGTTCGTTCCAAGCAGATAAAAAAGTAAAGATGGAAGTGGTTACGATAGCCGGCTTTACAAGCGGAAGCATAATACGGAAAAAAACCTGATAAATATTGCAGCCGTCTACAACGCTGGCTTCTTCCAACTCCCCTGGCAGCGCTCTAAAGAAACCAATCATGATAAAGATTGTAGTAGGAAGTGCACTAACGGTATAAGGAATGATTAAGGCCCACGGCGTATTCAGCAAGCTTGTCATTTTTAACATCTGAAAGACAGGTAGCAGCGTAGCATGAACGGGGATCATCAATCCCAGCATGAAGAAAGTAAGCACCACATTATTAAGCTTCCACTTCATTCTTGCGACAGCAAAAGAAACCATTGCCGATAACAGAGCAGAAATAATGACAGTTACCGTTGTATACATAAGGCTGTTCAAAAAGTTACGTGCGATATTCCCCTTAAAAAGTGCGTAGTCGTAGTTCGCCCACCGCCACTCATTAGGCAAGCCCATCACATTTGAGCCTGTAATTTCTATGTTTGTTTTAAAGGAGGAAAATACAAGCCACACGAGCGGATACAGTTGAATAACTGCGAAGATTAGAAACGCAATCTGCAAAACAACCTTTGGCCAGCGGCGGTTATGTGTTGTTGTCATTAGCTCTCCTCCTTATCATCGTAGGTTCTGATCAGTTTTTGTAGAACTAAGTAGAAAAAGAGACATTCCACAACCATAAACACGGCCATCGCGCTGCCGTACCCATACATATTGCGATTAAAAATCGACGAATACATCAATGTACTTGGAACACTAGTTTCCGGTGTAGGGTAGCCATTGGTCATAATGAAGACTAAATCGAAAAACTTCAATGATCCCAAAACAGCAAATATGACGCATACCTTCAGGATCGGTGAAATAAGTGGAATAGTGATAGAGAAGGCGGTTCTTATACTTGATGCTCCGTCAATTTTTGCAGCCTCGTACAAATCTTCAGGAATCCCTTTGATGGCAGCGTACATTAGAAGCATATGGTAGCCGATATATTGCCAAACGATTGGAATCATAACACTTATTAGTGCAGTTCCGCTTTCCGTTAACCAATCATGTGTCCAGGAGGACAAGCCTAATTGATTGAGTATCGTATTCAGCAAGCCATATTCAGGCTGATAGATTTTCAGAAACATAACCCCGATGACAGAGGAGGATACCAAGACTGGAATGAAATACAAAGTACGATACAGCTTTTCACCCCACACCCCTCTGGCAAGAACCAGAGCGAGCACCAGAGCTATCGGAAGTTGCATGAAAACAGAAAGAACTGCCAGATACAACGTATTAAGTATCGAATGATTAAAATCCATGCCGTACGTATCTGCAAAAAATAAATCCTTATAAGAAGCTAAACCAATAAATTTAGCCGGTTGTATCCCATCCCAGTCCAGCAGACTGTAATACATAGACTGAAGGATCGGGAAAAAACCGACAAGAATGTATAAAATCAAAGCAGGAACAACAAATACGGCGATAGCCTTTTTGTTTCCGAATACTTGATGCATGCTTCACTCCACCTTAAATCGATCAGGCGGCGAACAATTCTCGCCGCCTGACGCAGATTATTGTCCTTGATTGACCTTGCTCTGTAGTTCTTTCGTGTAGTCTTCAGGTGTTGTTTTTCCGGCGACGAATTTCATCAGCGAACCGAACATAGATTCAGTGTCATTACCATTCAGCAGTTGATCCCACCAGTAGGAGAAACCAGTTGCTGATGAGGACAATTCACCAATTTGCAGAGCCAGTGGATTCATTTGAGAAGTGTCACCTACATCAACTTTCCATGCTGAGGAGCCTGAACCAGCCAGAAATACTTCTTTAGACATGGTCTCAATAAAGAACTTGTATACTTCCCATATTCTTTCCTTGTTTTTCAGATCGGCATTGAGCACGAATGTTTCACCCGAACCTCCGAACCACTCGTCAGCATTTCCTTTCCCCCCTGGAATGGTTGGAAATTTAATCGGTACCACTTTACCTTTGACCAGAGAGTTATCATCTTCAATCTGTCCGTTGACCCAAGCGCCCATGAACATCATAGCTGCTTTGCCTGATAGGAACATATTTGTCGCGTCATCATAAGAAGTTCCAACAAAATGTTTGCCGAAGGAGTCCGCATCAATCAATTGTTTGTATTTCGCAGCAGCTTCTGTGAATTCAGCTGTGTCGAATGATCCTGTTTTCGTTAAAGCGGCATTTACAGCATCCACGCCTGCCATCCGGATGGCTAGAATCGCGTTCCATTGCATTGCTGGCCATCTGTCTTTAGCCCCAAGTGCAATCGGCTGAATGCCTTTTGCTTTTAGTGCTTCAATCGCAGCAACAAGCTCATCCCATGTTTCCGGAATTTTCGCTCCTGCTTGCTCAAATAGTTCTTTATTGACGTACATTTGAGCAGTAGCTATATTGATCGGCAGACCGTAAAGCTTGCTATCGAAGATGAAATTGTCTGTCGTACCTGGTACAATTTGGTCCAGCGTTCCATCTTTTGCGAGATCATCAATGGACAAAATCCGGTTCCCCGCTATAAATGGCTCAGAGAATCCGCCACCCCAGGTGTAAAAAATGTCGGGCAGCTCATTGGCGGCTGAAGCCGCTTTCACTTTTGTTTTATAAGATTCGCCCCCAACACCCACATGCTCGATTTCAACATTAGGAAATTTAGCCTGGGTTGCTTCAAGTGCTTTATAAAAACCAACAAACCCGCCGTCTTTAGAATTTGGATCCGCGAATTGGGACCACATAGTAATCTTGAGCTTCTCTTCCGCCGCAGGGGTTTTTTCCGTTTTGCCTGCGTTTGCATTAGCCTCAGAATTCACGTTATTCCCGTTGTTCCCACCACAAGCAGTGATAAGCATGGACATAGCCATCAACACTGTTAGAGTTAGGTTAATCCTTTTTTTGTTGACTTTTTTCATTCTTTTTCGCCCCCCATTTTTATATTGCTTACAGGACTAATTATATAAATCAATTTATCGAGTGAACATGAAAGCGTTTTACTTAATGATGTATTCTCTTTACATTAGACATTTTTCTTTATTAGCTACACATAAAGAAGACCTCTGATTTCTTCAGAAGTCTTTTTTTCATTCATATCAAAACTTAGGGAATGAACACCTCTATATAGCTGAGTGGCTTAGGTTCTATCTTCTCTCTTCTCTATTATCAGAAGTTATCTCATGAATCTGAAACATATGTATGAACTCATCGATGATCGCTTCCGTAGCTTTTAGTTCACCACTAATGACTTGTTTTACCGATTCAATCTCTGACTCGTTTAGCTGCTGCTGCAACGCCGAACGATTAATCATTAGCTTGTCCAAAAATGCGATAGCCCTAGCACGACGAAAGGTCTGAGCGCTTTTGTGAGGATGCTCCGAACCCTCCTTGACTCCATTTATATTCATTTCTCCATGCTCTCCGTATTCTCGATGCTCGTTATAACCGTGCTTTTCTATGTGTCCTTCGCGCATAATTATTCCCTCCTCTAATTCCACTTACAAATCCATAACCCATTAATAAGACCGGGTAAGATGGAAGCCGTCTGACTCCTTATCCCAAGTAATGTGTATACCATCTTCACCTATATATTCACAACCGGCTTTAGATCTCCCTGAGATGAGTTATTAATTATAGCATTGGATAGATCCATAGTTACAGGATAGGGTGCAAGAAGAAATGGTTTGATTTCTGCTTTCCATCTACACGTTATCCGATCGTCTCTTAATTCTATTTTTTCCCCTGGAATTGCAACCATAGGATAGTCCAAATAGCCCTCAATTTCGGTCGACACTCTAGCTGCCTCCTAACTATAATTTTAATCATGTATTGACGGGTATACAGAATAGAACTATAATCTATACAATTCCTAGAAACATACTATGAATTTCAAAAAATAAGAAACATTAAATCATCCTTAGTTTGTCCACAAGAAGGAGTGTAAACACATGCCAAATGTTCAAACTTTCAAAGCAACTGCTCATTTGCAAGACGGCGTAAAGGTCGTTACTAATGCAAGACAATTCGAGCTGGTCATCGATGAACCGACAAGTCTAGGGGGTACGGATACAGGAATGAATCCTGTTGAAGCTTTGCTCGCTTCTTTGGGTGCCTGCCAATCCATTGTAGCTCGGGTCTACGCCTCTAAATTTGAGGTGGAGCTTGAAGATTTCAGAGTAGATGTGGAAGGTGACTTGGATCTCGACGGATTCTTCAACCGCTCTGAAGTACGTCCTGGCTATTCCGATATTCGGTATACATTCTACATAAAGACTCCATCCCCTGCTGAGAAGGTCGAACAGTTCGTACAATTTCTGGAGAGCAAATGCCCTGTAGGTGACACCATTGCAGCTCCGGTTAATCTCAAGCTAAATCGTATTGTGATTGAAAATTAACCGTTTAATAATGCTAAGAGGGAATGTAAAAAGGGCTGCAAAGTTGCGTAAAAGCGACTAAGCAGCTCTTTTTCATGTCCTGTTCTCCGACTTCATATAATGTTAAAAATGATGCCCTTCGGAGGAACCCAAAACATGACGGATATACTAAGTAAAGTAGATGAAGAAATCGAACGTTTGTCAACGTTCTTGCTACAACAGCAGAAGGATGACGGCTCATGGCATTTTTGTTTTGAGAACGGGATTGTGATCGATGCTTATATGATCATTCTCTTTAGGGTGTTGAACCTACAGAATGAAACGCTCATTCGGCAGCTACATGATCGCATTCTTGATGCACAACAGCGAGAGGGTTGCTGGCAGTTATATAAGGACGAAGAAGCTGGGAACTTATCCACATCAGTCGAAGCTTATTATGCCCTGCTCTATTCTGGATACAGTAAGATAACAGACGAGCCAATACTTCGGGCTAAGCGTTATATACTGTCTAAAGGTGGTTTAGGCAAGGTCACAAGTATCTTAACTAGAGTCATTCTCGCCGCAACGGGTCAAAGCAAGTGGCCTTTAGCAATTTCTTCGATTCCACTGGAGGTGCTTTTGTTTCCGTCTTACTTCCCAATTAACTATTTCGAATTCTCTGGCTACTCTAGGGTACACCTCACTCCTATGCTCATTATGGCCGATCGGCGATTTTCGATCACTACAACCCATGCTCCTGATCTGTCAGATCTTATGGAGACACGATTGGATAGAGATGAATCGCCTACCCGTGGATATCAGGAGATGCAGGATGTTATTCAAATGGGTTTGAGCAGATTACTCGGGAGTCCACACTACATACATGAAGCTGCCAAAAACAAAGCGGAGCAATATATGCTCCAGCGAATCGAATCCGACGGTACCTTTTACAGCTATGCCAGCAGTACAATTCTTATGGTTTTTGCCCTGCTTGCTCTCGATTATGATCGGCAGCATCCGATAATTACACAGGCCATTCGAGGTCTCACCGCGCTGCAATGCCAATCAAATCATAATACTACAATTCAAAACTCTCCATCTACAATATGGGATACAGCGTTAATCTCCTATGCTTTACAAGAGGCACAAATTCCAGTTGATCACAAAAAAATAAAACACGCTGCTTCTTATCTTCTGGATAAACAGCATCATAAAACTGCTGACTGGAGCATCCATAATCCGGATATAGTTCCCGGTGGATGGGGATTCTCTGAGTCTAATACAATCAATCCGGACGTAGATGATACAACGGCAGCCTTGCGAGCCATCCGAAGCTTATCAACCATTCACCCTTCATATCTGGAATCATGGAATCGCGGACTGAATTGGGTCCTATCGATGCAAAATAACGACGGCGGCTGGCCGGCATTCGAAAAAAACACCAATAAAGAAATGCTCACATGGCTCGCTATCGATGGTGCTAAATCTGCAGCCATTGATCCTTCGGAAGCAGATCTTACCGGACGAACTTTGGAGTTTCTCGGAAACTTCGCTGGTTTAAATACACAACACGAGTTCATTAAAAGGGGTACAAAATGGCTGATTCAACATCAGGAGAAGGATGGTTCGTGGTATGGAAGATGGGGTGTTTGTTATATTTATGGCACTTGGGCATCATTAACAGGCCTGCAGGCTGTTGGGCTGCCTATAAATCATGATACATTGCAAAAAGGAGTGAAGTGGCTTCTAAGCATTCAGAACTCGGACGGCGGTTGGGGAGAGTCTTGTCACAGCGACCGGCTACTACAATATGTTCCTTTAGGAGAAAGCACACCTTCACAAACCGCCTGGGCACTTGATGCGATTATCGCCGTTCAGCCAGAGCCAACAGCTGCGGTGGAAAAAGGAATTCAAAGACTAATCACGTCTATTCATGAAGAGGATTGGAAAACTTCTTATCCCACTGGCGCTGGTCTCCCCGGTAATTTCTATTCCAATTATCATAGTTATCGGTATATCTGGCCACTACTCACACTGAGTCATTACAGAAAAAAATACGGTCAAGGTTAGTACTCGGTAATACTCGGTAATAACTAGCGTTGTCCTGCTCCACTTTTTAACTGTCTCGTAAAAGCTTGAATCGCACCATTTGCCGTCCTTTACGACAAACTCTCCTTATCAGTACTTACTTAATAGTATACATCTCCATTACAGTCAGTCCGTAAACGGGTACGAACCAGTAACGCAACCAAATCATTCATTAAATGCCATGGGATTGGTATATCAGCTCCCCTACCCTCTCCAATAACTTGCTCCAGTACGTATTCATCTGTTCAAACTATACTACATGTTTTCTTTCCATAAAGACCGCCTACTATTTCTTTTAGTAAAAAACAGCAGAGCAGCGATCATCCGTTATAGGAGAATTGTTGCTTTGCTGTTATGAACCGGGGGTCGAATGCTTTTATCCGTTGCACCTACCTAAATCACCCAGTCTTGATCAAGTTTAGAGCTTTTCGGACTCAGAAGACGCTATTTGCTTGTTTTTAGGATTTTTAGTTAGGTTACGGACTCCAGTGCAACTATTCCTCAAAAAGAGAGCCATTTTTGGTTTTTTTCATGGTAATAACTGCGATGGGGTCCGATAAAATTCCAAATGTAAGCTAAATCTGCTCTTAAGGTCAGCTGTGTCCGATAGCAAATACGTGTGCGCAAAATGTTACCTAATCAATCCAACTTGCCATATGAATCATCCCAATAGGAATTACTTAAATTACTTATGAGATAGACTCCATTTTTGCTTTGAGGCAATTGAGCGTAGTTAACACATGGTCAATTAGGCAGCAATCTCCGATAATCAAGGATCGTTGCCTGATATTTTGGATCACTGGCGGTTTGCCTGAGCAAATTATGACTGTAACTTCTGATATCCCCACTCCGTATATTTGTAGCGCAAGATTTTAACGCAATCTAATGAGATAACTGTATTTTATACACTTAATCCATATTGCTAGGGAATAACTCCGACTTTAACTGCATTCTATACAATTAAAATCAAGAGAAATCACCTAATAGGCTTTAACTCGTGAGAATAGATGTAAGAAATACAGTTATTTTCAATACACAACTGTTTTGAACGATTATAGCTGCACAAAATACAGTTAAACATCTCGCTGCTCCCCATCCATGACCTTCATCCGCCCCCATACTGGTACAAAGAGGGTTGCATCATTACTCAATTTACTTTTTGGAGCATGCTACCGAAATATCTCCTTTCAAGAAACAGGTGTAATCGTTGGTGGTTTCGGTGCCCTTTCCCACGCATGGGTTACCTGCAATGTTGCTGCATAGGTGATTAACGAAACAAGCAACGCTCCGAACAGTTGAATAATCTGCCCCAGGTCCAATCGCTCCAGAATTCCGTGAGCCGCCAACCCGCTAAGCGCCATGACAATTCCTCCTGCTCCCACCTTGAATACAATACGAAAGTCAAAATAAAATCCGATCGTTCCTGCCACAGATAAAAAATTCAACAGTGTCAGCAGCAAGAGCCCCAGTCCGAATCCCATGGCCACCCCTTCGATTCCAATATTAGAACCTAGAACAAAGATCGCAATCACTTCAAAGACATTCGTAAGAATATGATTCCACATAACCGTTGATGCTTTCCCCAAACCAAGCAAAATTGCTTGCAGTGGCGCTCCGAAATAATAAAGAAAAAATAAGGGTGCAATTAACTTTAACAGCTCGCCCGCTTCTGGCGAATGATAGATCATGGTTGTTAAAGGTACAGCCCATAAGTACAGGATGATTGTACATGGGAAACCTACTATAAGCGCGGATCGCATAGCCATATCCATCCGACTATGCATAAGCTTGCTATTGTTGCTCACACTTGCTTCGCTGATCGCCGGAATTAATGCAGTCGACAACGATTGTGTGAAGAAGCTGGGGAGAAACAACATGGGAAGAGCATAACCCGCCAGAAGTCCGAATTGCTTGGTCGCCATCTCAACACCCACACCAAACAGTACTAGACTTTTCGTAATCAGCAGTGGTAGAAAGGCATGATAGAGAGAATGAATAAAACCGCTGCCTGTCATCGGTAAGCCGATGCGCAGCAAATCTCTCAACGTACTGTCTCCTTTAATTGAAATTCTTGACGTAGGTGGTGGAGAGGTTTTGATCTTACCTCGATTTGCCCATTTGAAAACAGCGAATAAATAGAGCAAACCAAAACCTTCCCCAACAACGGAGGCAGCCATTGCACCAGCAGCCGCATAGGCAATACCGTAGGGCAACAATACGTTGACAACACCAATAATGACAATGATTTGCGCCAGATTCTCAATAATATCGGAAAAGGCAAGTGGGTTCATGTTCTGTTTTCCACGAAAATAACCTTTCAGTACAGCAGACATCGCAATAATTGGAATGATCGGCGTAATAGCAACCATAGCATAATACGCCCGCTGATCGGCCAAAAAAATCGATGCGATCCATTTGGAGCCAAATAGAGCCACTAAAGTTAATATAATACTCAACGTACCCGTAATGCTTAAGGATACTGTGAGAATACGCTTTACTCGCGCTTCATCCTGCTTAACCTCAGCTTCCGATACAAGCTTTGAAATCGCAACAGGAAGCCCCAGCTCTGTTAGCGTAATAAATAAGGGAAGCAGTGGATGAGCAATCATAAGCAGCCCTACTCCCTCTGCTCCCAAAAAACGTGCCAGCAAGACTCCGTTCAAAAAACCAAGCCCTTTTGTGAAAAATGACGACACGGTTAATATGAACGTGCCACGAATAAAACTTTGTTTACGCATCCCCATTTATACGCATCTCCACCTATGGTTTGTCCTGTCCTTCTTTCTAACTTATTCGAACAAACGCAAGTACATGCAGACAAGTATTTGTAAAGTATTTAATCAGCAATAAGCCCGACACATCTAAGCCGGTATACCAGGCATTTTCCTCACTTTCATTAGCTTCTGTAGCAATAACATCTTTCATAGACCAGAGATACTTCTCTGTATTGTTCATTAGTACTGTTTTTGTATAAATTTCATCCTCCGCAATAAAAGATATATTAAGAAATAAATAGATAATTTACCAATGGCATGTTATCATTTTGAATGCGATTTCAATAGCTTTGTTATTACAGTTTTTTTACTCTTCTTCGTGAATGTCTTTTTGCAAAATCTTTGATATGATAAAAAAGAATACAAAAGGCTTTACGGAAATCATTCACATCGTTAATAACCACTTCTAAATTTTCCAAAGATAAAGGAGAACTTCATTCATGAGTCAGAAAACAAGATTAAATAATGACTGGTTATTCAGCAAACAGCCGCTTAAGTCCACTTTAGAATCGGTGATAGCAGCTGATTCGGAGTGGATCGACGTAACCTTACCCCATGACTGGCTAATTTTTGATACACATAATCTATATGAAAGTGGAGAAGGCTGGTACCGTAAAAGCATAGTTGTAGATGAGAAAGTGCCAAATAGTCGTGTCTCGCTTCGTTTTGAAGGCGTATACATGGACTCCACTCTCTATGTGAACGGCCATATCGCAGGCGTCTGGAAAAATGGATACTCCACTTTTGAAATAGATATCACGCCATACATTATTGAAGGTATCAACGAAATCTATGTTCAAGTGGTTCATGAGTCTCCTAATTCACGCTGGTATTCCGGTGCGGGCATCTATCGGAGTGTATGGCTGAAGACGTATCCAGGGACACATATTGTGCCTGATGGTATTTATATCTCTACTCATAAAAAAGAGGATTCCTGGAATGTTGAGATAGATACCGAAGTATTGTGCAATGATCTATTACAAACCGCAAATCACTACATAATTCGTCACAGTATACTGGACGCTTCAGGTATCTGTATCTCTCATGCAGAGAATGAAAGTCCAGTACAAGTCGGGTCTGCTGTATCCAGCTCTGCCCTCTTATCCGTCAATAATCCAATGCTCTGGGATATTAACCAGCCTTACTGCTATTCCCTAAAAACGGATCTGCTGGAGAATGATCAGGTAATTGAAGAAGAAATCCAAACCTTCGGATTCCGTACGATGGAGTTTGACAGCCAACAAGGTTTCTTTTTGAATGGCCGAAAGGTGAAGATTCATGGCGTATGCCAACATCATGATTTGGGATGTTTGGGGGCTGCGGTGAATAAGGTAGCTCTAAAAAGACAGATTATCCTCCTGCAGGAGATGGGCGTAAACGCTATTCGTACGGCCCACAATATGCCAGCCGTTGAACTGATGGAACTAGCGGATGAGATGGGCGTGCTCATAGTTTCCGAAGCATTCGATATGTGGGAACGCAGTAAAACTCCTTTTGACTACGCCAGATTTTATCCGGATTGGTGGAAACAAGATATTGCCAGCTGGGTACGCCGGGATAGAAATCGCCCCTCCATGCTCATGTGGAGTATCGGAAATGAAATATACGACACCCATGCTGATGAACGTGGGCAAGAGTTGACCATAGAATTACGCGATCTGGTGCAGGTTCATGACCCTAAAGGAAATGCAGTAGTTACTATCGGTTCCAACTATATGCCATGGGAGAATGCACAGAAATGCGCAGATCTAGTGAAGTTCGCAGGATATAACTATGCCGAAAAATACTATGACCAGCATCATGAGGAACATCCCGACTGGATTATTTATGGTAGTGAAACTTCGTCTACTGTACAGAGCAGAGGCATCTACCACTTCCCTTATGCTCAGTCTGTATTGTCTGACGATGATGAACAATGCTCAGCCTTAGGGAACAGTTCTACTAGCTGGGGTGCCAAAAACACAGAAGCTTGCATCATCGCAGATCGTGATGCGACCTACTCGCCTGGACAATTTATTTGGACTGGATTTGACTATATTGGGGAGCCGACCCCGTACTTCACTAAAAACTCGTATTTCGGTCAACTGGATACCGCGGGATTCAAAAAGGATTCCTATTATATTTATCAAGCAGAATGGACGGATTACAAGGACGCCCCGATGATTCATATTTTTCCGTACTGGGATTTCTCTGAAGGGCAGCTTATTGATGTGCGAGTATGCTCCAACGCACCACAAATCGAATTGTTCTTTAATGATCAATCCATGGGCACGGTTAACATTGACCATAAACATGGTAAAAAGCTGCTTGGGGAATGGCAGCTCCCCTATAGCAAAGGTACTCTCCGAGCAGTCGCTTATGATGAACACGGAGTACAGATCGCTGATGATACGGTAACTTCTTTCGGAGATTCGGCCACTGTGGTCATGAATCCTAATAAAACTCAGTTGACTGCTGACGGATCGGACTTGGTATTTGTTGAGATCTCGACTCTCGATCAAGAAGGACGTCCCGTGGAGAATGCCAATAATCGTATTCAAATCTCTGTAGAAGGGCCGGGGCGTCTTGTTGGTTTGGATAATGGTGACAGCACTGACTACGATTCATATAAAGGAACAAGTCGCCGGATGTTCAGCGGCAAATTGCTTGCGGTCATTGCCTCTTCATTGGAGTCAGGTACAATCGTTGTACGTGCATCTTCCCATGGCTTACAGTCTGCTGAGCTTACACTGACTTCCGAAGCACGAGAGCTAGATCATTCTAAGGACGAAGAGCTTATACTTTATCAGCATTCGTCACAATCACTATCGGATGTGAGCGAGTTATCCCAAGACTATTTATCAGATGAAATTCCCGTTCGCAAGCTGGAAATCATATGCCCACAAGGAAATCAACTAACGAAGGACACTCGAGCACTTCCGGTTCGTGTGCAAATTCATCCAGAGAACGCAACCTATCAGGAAATTGAATGGCGAGTTACGAATGCTGCCGGTATTGACGCCAATATAGCCGTTCTTGAGGCAAATGGGCATGAAGCAGTAATATCGGCATTGGGAGACGGAGACGTCTATGTACGGTGTGCAACGAAAAACGGTGCAGATCAAGTGCGCCTGTACTCGCTTATGGAATTCCATATTCGAGATATGGGAGCTGCCTTTTTGAATCCTTATGAGTTTGTTTCCGCTGGTTATCATAGCAATACGAGCCGGAACTTAACAAATGGGAATGAACGCGGAGTGGCTACTGCAAGAGAAGGAGAAAGCTGGATCTGTTTCGACAACATCGATTTCGGTGATTATGGAGCTACTGAACTTACCCTTCCTATCTTCGCGCTAGATAACGATAAATATACGATTGATATATGGAAAGGTACTCCGGATGCTCCAAACGCAGCTCTGCTGACACAGGTAACCTATCAAAAACCTTCCATATGGAATGTATATCAAGAGGAAACCTACTCATTACCTGAGCGAATAAAAGGTGTCACCACCCTTTGTTTTGTTCTTCATAAAAAGATTCATCTCAAGGGCTTTCAGTTTAACAAACCTTTAAAAGCGTACGAACAACTTAACGTTCTGGAATACAATCAGATTTATGGGGATTCCTTTACGCTGGCAGATGGACAAATCAAAAATATTGGTAACAACGTCTCTCTCATCTTTAAAGATATGGACTTCGGTGATACTGGAAGCACTAAACTAACCTTATGCGGGCATTCGCCTATCGATAAAAATACTCTGCATATTCTATTTAGCGGACCAGAGGGTGAAAAGAGACAGCTTGTGGAGTTTACACAGTCAAGTGATTATTGCGAAAGAGAATTTGTGTTGGAGCGCGTAACCGGTCCGCAAACCGTCACCTTTATATTTCTACCGGGGAGCCAGTTTGACTTTAAGTGGTTCCAGTTCCAAGCAGAATAAGGTAGTTTCAACTTTAAACTAATCGATTAGCAAAAGGAAAAACCCTGCGCATTAGCACAGGGTTTTTCCTTTAACTTATATTTAGAGCTACTTAGTCGACTTTATTAAATTCGATCCAGTCGATCTGTAAACCTGGTTTAATGAATTCCAGTTTCATTTCATAAAGACCTGCTTCGAGTTCTACTTTCACAAGCTTTTGTCTAATCCATTGACCTTCTGTCCCGTTGGTTTGAATGGTTGTCATTAATTGATCATTCAAATTAACATTGCATGCACTTTGAGCCAGCTCAGGCTCTGTTGACATGATATGCACGAGGATCCGATATTGACCAGCTTGGCCAACTTCAAAGAAAGTCGATCCTTCAACGGCTGGCTTAACCTGTGGATTTTGAGATAAGGATTGTACTTGTTCTGCAGTAAGTGAAGGATTGGCCTCAAAGGACTCAACCGTTTCAATAATTTGCTGTTTTCTCGAGAATACTGGAGCATGCATGATGAACTCACAAATATTCATTGCAGAACGTTGCAGCTCTCCTCTAGTCAAAGATCCATTTTCCAAGGATTCAATGGTGTTGTCATTCCATCCATTAATTTCGGCGCCATAGTTAGCTACAACCATGTACAGATCATTTTGTGCACGGACCATCCAATTTGTAAATTTCCGATCTGCAGCTCCACCATTAACGACATCATTCATGATGGCCCACCAGTCTGTCATGACAATACCTTTGAAGCCCCATTCTCCGCGGAGAATTGTAGTGTTCAAATCGTAATTTGAAGCGGCCCAATGTCCATTAACAGGGTTATAGGAGGTCATAATTGAATTCGCTCCACCCTGCTTCACTGCAATTTCAAAACCTTTCAAATAAATCTCGCGAAGCGCACGTTCCGACACAACAGCGTCCACTTTACTGCGATGTTTCTCCTGATTATTGCAGGCAAAATGCTTCAGCGTGGCATTAGAGCCACCTTTCATAATCCCACGTGTACATGCAGCGGCAAACACCCCAGAGATCAAAGGATCTTCAGAAAAATACTCAAAGTTGCGGCCATTAAGCGGGCTGCGACGAATATTTAGACCTGGTCCAAGCAAGGTGTCTATGTTGTTTCTTACCAACTCTTGTCCTTCTAACACATACAGCTCTTCGACTAATGCGGCATTCCAAGTAGCTGCAAGAAGCGTTCCGATCGCAACCTGAGTCGCTTTTGCTCCACTATCCATACGAATTCCTGAAGGACCATCTGCCGTACATGCAACAGGGATTCCTAAGTTAAATAGACTATCACTTACTCCTCCAAATGCAGAAGCTGTACCCGGTGTAACCAATGGGCTGCTCATGCCTTCACCCCGTACAATGGCAGCCAAATCATCGTCACTAAGCTGGGCAATAAAAGCTTCCATACTAACTTTTTGTTCAAATACATCTCTTAATTTATGCCCTTGATTGCCTGTCTGGGAGATCGTTGTTGGTAGATTGCTCTCGATCCGTTCAGCTAACGAAATCTTGCGTGTTGGAACCTCTACATAAACAAGTTCATACGAACCGTCTTCTTTTTGAACGCCAGGTTGCATTCTTGTAAAGCTTTGCGTTGGTGCAAGAGCTTCTTGTAACTGTTCCACAACTTGAAGAGTTTCCACGACATAGCCGCTATTCCCTTCAACTTTGACTTCCTCCACTTTTTTAACACTCGTTCCCACAAATATGCGGTACGTGCCTTCTTCTAGCACATAAGCGGAAGCATGCCCTGACACACCAGCATCATCATAGGAAGCCATTGAATGAACAGGGAAACTCACGGTAAGACGTTGAGCTTCGCCTGGCTGAAGGACTTCTGTTTTTGCGAAGGCTGCCAAAGCTTTAGCAGGCTGTCCCAATTTTCCTTGTGGAGCTTCATAATAGACCTGAACAACCTCTTTTCCAGCAAAGGTAGTTCCTGTATTAGTTACGGTTACGCCGACTTCAACATTAAGTTCGCCAGCTTTGTAAATAAGTTTAGCTTCTTCTGGCTCGAGCTTAAACGTGGTATACGATATTCCATAACCAAATTCATATTGAACCTTTTCTGGGCAAAATGTCTCGAAATAACGATAACCAACATAGATATCTTCCTGATAAAGGTTTGTAAATTCATTACCGTAGTTGTGTGTTGACGGGTAATCGTTGATGGAATATGCGATCGTGTCTGTTAATTTTCCGCTTGGAGTTACTTCTCCAGCCAGCACGTCCGCAATTGCATTACCACCTTCCATTCCCCCCTGCCAAGAGTAGATGACAGACGAAATCGGATTTTTATAGCTTTCATCGTTCAGCCAGCTCATATCAATAATATTAGAGACGTTCAGTACAACAATCGTTTGCTCAAAATATGTAGTTACCTGCTTCAGCATCGCCTTTTCATCAGCTGTTAGTTGGTAGCTTCCTGAGCCATCGACATTATCCTGATCTTCTCCTGCTGTACGTCCGATTACAATGATTGCTTTGTTCGATTTACTACTAGCCTCAGCTACCAATTCGTCGGATAAAAGCATTTCCTTCTGGTTCCATGGCTCTGCAGCCCAAACGCCGCCACCATTATCAAATGGATTTTGCTCAATCCACTTCTCATATACTGCTGCCAAATCTTCGTTGATCGTAAGGTTCTTTTTACTGCGAAGACCGCCCAGCAGGTTGGTCGTATAAGTAACATGAACACTACCGCCCGAACCAGTACCACTGCGATAATAATTCACTTGAGTTCTGCCAAAAACAGCAATATTATCACTTTCAGCAAGCGGAAGCACCTGATAATCATTCTTCAACAGTACCGCACCTTCTGCTGCTACCGTTCGGCTAAATTCTGCAAAACCTTCTAATGGAATTCCCACACTCTGTGTACTCAACTTGTTTCCTCCTGTTGTTCAATTCTATAGGTTGTTTCTTTAGGCATCAATTACATATCATAAAGTTTAACTATACCATTATAGTACATTGGATAACTGTAATATATATAATAATTATCTTTATTAATATAATAATATTGGTCTGTTAGAGTTGGAAATTTTCAATCGATGTTAAAAATATCAGCTAAGTTCAATGATCTTCGTGGCAACATTATGGCAAAATTCGCGATCATGCTCCACAAAAACGAGTGTTGGTGTATATTCAAGCAATAGCTCCTCAATTTGCATACGTGAAATAACATCAATAAAATTAAGCGGTTCATCCCAAATATACAAATGAGCTTTTTCACTAAGACTTTTGGCGATCAGGACTTTTTTCTTTTGGCCGCCACTGTAAGTGGATATATCCTTATCAAATTGAATTCTAGAGAAATCAAGCTTTCGCAGAATAGATTTAAAAAGACTTTCATCTATCCCATTCTCTCTAGCATAATCTGTTAAATCGCCCCGTAGATCTGAAGTGTCTTGTGATACGTAGGAAATGATAAGCTGGCTATCCTTAGTGAAGGTTCCGGTATAATCTATCTCCTCACCGCAGATCAATTTGATGATACTTGATTTGCCGGAACCATTTTTACCCGAGAGTGCAATTCTCTCCCCTTGCTCAATGGTAAAGCTTACTTCTGAACATACCCTTTTCTCTCCGTAAAAAACCGAAACATTGTCCAGCTCCGCAAGATGACGTTTATGATAAGCAAGCTGCGTAATCTCTAAGTTCTCAGAATTTTCGATGTTTTTAAGAAGCTTAGACTTTTCGTTGATAGCAGATTGCTGTCTTTGCTCGATGGCTTTAGAGCGTTTCATCATTTTAGCGGCCTTGTGCCCAACATAACCTTTATCTAACTTAGATCCAGAATTTCTAGTTCCATTTTTAGTTTTTTCCACCTCATGTGACCAGTTACCTGTTCGTTTAGATGAGGCTGACAAGCGTTTGATATCTCTTCTAAGTTTTTCGTCTTCCGCTATCTCAAAGTTATCTTGTCTGACTTTATTCTCCCACCAGCTAGAAAAATTGCCCTTTTGAATCTCTATATTGGTTTTGTTGATTGATAAAATGTGGTCCACACAATTATCAAGAAAGGATCTGTCGTGAGAAACCAGAATATATCCACTTTTCGTATTGAGGTAATCACTGACAAGCTTTCTTGCTGTCATATCTAGATGATTTGTAGGTTCATCAATCAACAGGAAACTATTCTCCTTAATAAACAATGTAGCTAACAGCACTTTCGTCTGCTCTCCGTTAGACAATGAATCAAAGGGACGATATAACACATCCTCAGAAACCTTTAGCAAAGAAAGCTCACGCATTAACTTCCAATGAATATAATCCGGAAAAATCTCGCTGATCACATCTATGGTGTTAAGCTCCTTGTTATTCACCTGAAAAGGGAAATATTCAAAGCTGACATGAGCAGAAATATTTCCGCTGTATTCATGCTTTCCAAGCAATAAGCTAAGAAATGTAGTCTTTCCTCGACCATTTCTTCCTGTGAAACCTAATTTCCAATCGGTATCGATTTGAAAGTTTACGTTCTCAAATATGTTATCGTAGCTGCCTTCATAGGCAAAGGTTAGATTTGTGACATTTATTAATGACATAAAATAATCCTCCTGTATTTTAAAAAAATAAAAGCCACAAGAAAGTTACTTTCTTGTGACTCAAATAAATACAGCAAATCCAGCCCCAAATGGAGTTAGATATGGATATATTTTCGAGTGAAAAGAAGTAGTAACTTTCTTGCATACAAAGAATAAAACAAACGAAATAAACCATTGTTGTTGTTTTATTCATCATGGGACGCAAGAATAATTACTACACTATACTTTTCAACTCCGATCATTAATTTGTAATTATGTTATCATGCATACTTATTATTTTCAACTTCCTACCCATAATTCGTTAAAAAAGTTCAAATTCTTCTTCTGTAAGATCCATATTTACACTCATAGCCGTCCGACTCCCGTCAGCCGCGGCAAACACAAGCTGAGAAGGCATAAAATAAGAAACATCTCCAGCCGAATATAATCCTGGAATCGAGGTTCTCCCCGACCCATCCGTGCTAAACCCACCAGAATCATTCCGCTCTACAGTCAAATGATCTACGATTGATGCCGTTTGGATCAAATTCGGAGAAATAAACCCTCCCGTTCTTAAGATCTCAGTACCATCTGCAAAGCGAACCGCCTGAAGTTGCCCGTCATGACCCATAAAAGAGGAAACTGATTGTTCATTGACTACAACCCCCTTGGCCTCAAGACTTTTTTTCTGTTCATCTGAAAGGAATGTCTTGCCGTTCGTGCAGATAACCAAATCTTTACTCCAATTGAGCAGCATTTTTGCCATATGAAAAACATGTGGATTTTCGGAAACAACGACAAGGGGTTGATCTCGTAATTCCCAGCCGTCACAATACGGGCAATTAAACAGACTTTTTCCGTATAATGGTCGTAAGCCCTCTATCTCAGGAAGGACCTCCTTTAACCCGGTCGCCAAAATCAATCTGCGAGCTTCAATGTGACGACCAAACGAATCATGTACCGCAAATCCAGAATCATTTTTGTTAATCGAAATAATCTCAGTCTGGATATGCTCAACTGACGGATAACGTAGTACCTCCTCATACGCAATGCGACGAAACTCGGCTGGTGTAACCCCGTCTCTTGTAATAAAACCATGTGATGCATGGGTAACAGCATTCCTTGGCTGATTATTATCAATTAAAGCTATTTTTCTTCTTGCCCTACCAAGAACAAGGGCTGCGTTCAAGCCTGCGGGGCCACCACCAACAATAATGCAATCGTAAATCATATGAATCATCTCCTATATGCAGATATTAAAGACTCTTTTTGTCTATTATTAAACCAAAAAAATATTTGCCACATCATAGACTTAATGAATCTATAATATCTCCAAATTAGCTAAAGTGTCAACCCAAACTTTCCGATCCTCCGTGAGTTTTATTTAGTGTAATACTAGAAAAAAGTAAATAAGCCCATTACCTTATGTTTGGAGGTAACTTAATACTCCAATATATCAGGTAAGAGCTATATGTTGAACTTACTTGGCAGTGCAGGGCTTCCTCACTTATCAACCTTCACCGTTTGCTAATTCTAAATCATCAGCCGAGGGTCCGTAAAGACCAGGTACCGGCACGTCAAGCAGCCGCAGATAAACTCCAAGCTGCGCCCGGTGGTGAACCATATGATTCAATCCGATGGTACGAAGCGCAGCTGCCCGTGTCTGACGACGGATGATCTGCTCCCCGTTCCGCAAGGTCCACTCCGCGCCGAGCATCTCCACATTGCTTGCAGTAATTAATTCCTCAATCTCACGAGCTTTCAGGTCGAACTCTTGTAGAACCGCGTCGGGACTCTCCAGTGCTTCTCGTCGATATGCCACAGATGCCAAATCAAACTCCGAGTAAAGTAGAATTGCAGATTGCCAGCTCAGAAGGTTAACGAGGTGTGTGGCCAGCCCACCCAGGCTCATTGACTTAGAGTGTGGTTTCCATGTCATATTCTCTTGAGGCAGCTTCTCCAGTATCCGACGTGTACCAGCCAGCTCTTGCAAAACATCCCCAATGATCAGCTCTTTAACCATTCATCTCTCTCCTCTCTTCTGTAAAGCAATTTCTTTTGATCATTCGTGTGATACTTTTGATTTCTTTTCCCAAACACTTTCTAACTCTCCGCTAGATCGGACCGAGGTGCACTTATTTCGTAGATTTATAGCATTTCACCAGGTTATCGGACCCAGATGCAGTTATTTCCCTAAATACACTCCAATTCTGTGCCAATACAAGCCAATAAGAGCTATGCAGTCCGATAAGCTTGAAAAATGCAGCGAAAATCTAAAATAGCTGCAATGGAGTCCGATACGATGGACATTTGGCGAAAGTCCAATACAGAATACATCAGAAGGAAGATCTAATTGGATTATGAATAACGACTTCGACATCGCTTAAGAAACATCCTGCTGAGCATTCGTTTTTCAAGTCTTCTCTCTGCAACTTTTTAGATACTTTCTGCCAATTGCATAGTGGTAACACATGTATTATCACTCTTAAAAGTGGAAAGCTCAGATTTTGCTGCTTTTCCATCCTGCTCAATGGTTACGTTATATTTTTTGTCCCGGGGTAACCAAAGATCAATAAATCCGTTAGATAGCGATTTCATTTCTTGATCCACAATCACATTGCCTTCGCTGTCTTCGATATATACTTTAAACTCATCATCCGTTAATTCCCCTTGGCAGCCAGTCAAGCTATGTGTTGCGCAAGGATGCGTATTCTCCACATATGGAGCTATAGAAACAAAAAACTCATCTTTAGGCAAGTCGTAAGTTTTCTCTTTATTGTTACTATCGGTTACAATAAGTTGCTCAGAAGTGATAGACGCGGACAGGTTTTCCAGACTGCTTGAACTATATTCTTGCACTAATTGCTTAATGTCGGTTGTATCTTGTGCTGAAGGCGTATCCTTATCGATACCTCCCAATAACAAATACGCACCTAATGCAACAACCGCCGCTCCCGATACCACCAAGATATTTCTTTTCATTTGTAATCATCTCCTTCGCTTATTCGCCAGATTATGTACTCACTCAAAGTATCTTCCATTTCTTTTAGTATAACTAGTTAAACTAAACTAACACAATTATGAACAAGGCAAAATAGTGAAAAGTTATGTATTTGATTCATCCTCTATCAACACAAAAAAAGGCCTCCTCACTGGTTTTTCAACCTCGAGGAAGCCTTTTATCTTTTATATTATTATGCTTGTAAATTACCGACCATAACACGAATGACATCCGCAAGAGGAGTAGCTGAACGTTTCAGCAGTTTCTCTAAATCGCTACTTTCAATATTAAGCCAACCTTCACGAATCCCACGTTGTATAGCTACAACTATTGGAAGCGCAGCTTCTGGGACACCCACCTCCGACATGGTCTTGGCATAAGCCTCGTCGTCAACCTGGATTACTTTGATTTCTTTACCGATTACACTGCCTATGATCTCAGTCAATTCCTCTTGTGTTAAAGGGTTGCCAGACAATTCATACACTGTGTTCTCATGTCCGTCACCTGTCAGTACATTAGCTGCAGCTTCTGCATAATCTCCGCGTGTAGCCCAGCCAACTTTACCATTCCCTGCTGAAGTCACCCATGGGGCACCTGCTAGAGCGCCTTGAATGGAGCCGATCTCATTCTCCAAATACCAGTTATTACGGAGGAAGCTGTAAGGAATGCCAGTTGCGCGAATAGCTTCTTCGGTGATGCGGTGAACTTCAGCAAGAAATAGTTCACTCTTGTCTGCTTGTCCTACACTTGTGTAGGCAATGAAGCCAACGCCCGCTTTTTCCGCAGCAGCAACAGCTGCTTTATGTTGACGAATCCGGGTTTCATTATCACCATCTGCAGATACAATTAATAGTCGATCCACACCGGCAAATGCTGATTCCAGCGTCTCAGGTTGATCAAAATCACCATGACGGACTTCCACTCCACGCGCCTGAAGATCACTTGCTTTTTCTGGGTTCCGCACACTAACTACAAGATCACCTGCGGGTACAGTTTTAAGTAAAGCTTCTATCACCAATGATCCGAATTGACCTGTTGCTCCTGTTATTGCTATTTTCATTTTTACTTCCTCCTCAAATTAGGATGATAAATTTATTTTTAACCACTACCTGTAACTATTGTAGTTACAATAAGTTTAGATGTCAACTTATTTATGATCCCAACTCTGGCTGGATAATAAACAGAAGAATTAAAAAACTATATTCACAACAAAAAAACCACCGTCATTTCCGTTAGGAAAAACGCTGGTTCTATGATCAGCTCCAACTCAACTTAATAATGGTCCCTTGTCCAGGGCTACTCTCAACAGCAATCCTGCCCTCCATACATTCGATTAATCCCTTGGAGATCGCCATGCCAAGGCCGGATCCGTTGGAGCTAGATACCGTGTCCGTTCCTCGATAATAACGTTCAAATAGACGGTTAAGTGTGACTTCATCCATTCCATCGCCATCATCGGAGAATTGAATAGTAAATCCACTGTCCTCATCATTCATAGTTAGTGAAACCGTTAAAATCGTATCTGAGGGGTTATGAAGTAAAGCATTCGCAGTCAAATTGTTGACCACCCGCTCTAGCCATGGAGTATACAATCGGGCTCTCACTTCGTTTGGTGCCGGCACAAATATAATTCGTTGCTTCCCATATTCGGGACTTGCAGCAGCTTGATCAAGGGCTTGATGTAGCCAAGAGTTCAATTCCACCTCCATCAGCTCTGGTGGCTTGATCCCTGTTTTTAGCCGATAGGTCATGGCAAGATCACTGATCAGCATGTCCATATGGGCTGATTTATCCAGCATCGTCCTTGTAAACTTGCGAACTTCCTCTTTCGACCAATCATACGAAGGCTCCGCCAGTAAATGGGCATAACCAGTTATAGAAGATAAAGGAGTTTTTAAATCATGTGTAACACCTGCGATCCATTCTTCCCTCAAATTCTCTGTTTGTTGCCGCAACGCCTGATCTCTCTTCAAATTAGCAGATAATTTCTCTATGGATACCATAACATCAGAAAAAACCCGGTATCTCCGCCTCCATTTACCTACGTGGGTTCGACTACGACGATTTCCTTTACGGTCCATAGGCTCTGTATATATGGCATTTCCAATGGAATCGAGCCATACAAGCATATGCAGCATTGGCGCTCCAAACCTATGAGCTTGCCATAAAGAAAGCAATATAAATGCAAGCAATAAAGCCGCGAGCATTGCTAATGAGCCTTTAATAACAATTTTAACCTCTTCAGGTACCCATACCTTTTGTCCTGTATCTGCACCCTTTACGTTCGGTTGTCCAACGATCCATGTTTGGCCCGTTTGTTTATCAAAAGAAGATCGGACATGATAGCCGTAACGTTCACTGTAGAGAGTGCGTAGTGCTAGCTCTGGCACTGAGTACTTGGTGGGAATCATCTTTGGCCTATTATAGGAGAGCAGCTCCGTACCCGATGAATCGATGAGTTGAACAAAAGCCTGTGATGATTTAATTTCTCTTTCAATCGAATCAGGCAGAACCAGATCTCCATCTACTGCATCAAATGTACCTTCGCTCATTTTTTTTAACAGAGGATCTAGTATATTTGGCGCGCCATAAAGAAGCGTGAATTGTCTCCCATTTTTCTCTTGAATCCATACAGCCAGAGTATACGGAAAAGGCTGAGTCCCTGTCCAATAGGCGACTACTTCACCCGGTCCATATTGAATTGGGACATCTTTTGGAGTGTTGTAGGCACTTTCAACTTTTCCATTTTCATCGATGTTTTGCAGCCAGCCCTTATTCTTCTTCACTTGCTCCAGCAAGCTCGGGGAAAATTGAATGCCCTTCTCATCAATTTTGGAGGATTCAACCAGTTGCTCTAAGCCAACATTCGCAAAATCACGCGTAATACTGATATCGAGAAAACGCAACAGCATCCAAGTAAACGTTACTGCTGCAATAGCGAGAACAACCATTCCCGTAATTGCTAGCTGTAGAACGAACCTTAACGTTAACCGACGTTTGATATTCATGGCATGGACAACTCCTGGCGGTCTACCTTCACCAGCTTATAACCAAGACCCCTAACGTTAACAATAAATTTTGGATCGGACGGGTCTGCTTCGATACGTTCTCTAATTCGATGAATATGAACCATGACCGTATTATCATCGCTCAGTGCTTCATCGCCCCATACTTTCTCATATAACTCACTTTTGCTGAAAATCTGATTGGGATGTTTGCATAAGAAGACCAGCAGTTGAAATACAAGTGCCGGACAAGCAACAGACTGACCCTCTACCAGGAGTTCTCCCGCTGTCTCATCTAGCTTAAACCTTCCGTAATCATATACATTTGCAGATTTATGGGGGACTATTTCTACACTCTTGCCAGTAGCCTGTTGGTTAGCAGAAGCAAAATATCTCCGCAGTTGTGCTCTTATACGAGCCACCACTTCAAGCGGGTTAAAGGGCTTGGTAATATAATCATCTCCGCCTATAGCAAATCCCGTTAATTTATCGAAATCAGACGTTCGAGCAGTCAGAAAAAGAATAGGGGCATCCGTCGTCTGACGGATAAAAGGGCAGATTTCGATACCACTTCGTCCGGGCAGCATTACATCCAGCACAATTAAATCATATTTTTTGGATTCACAGGCACTTACTGCTTCTTCACCTGTTTGCACTGTATCTATATTGGCGTAGCCTTCCTTACGCAGCACTGTCTCCATAATGTCTAAAAGCGATACCTCATCATCAACCAATAAAATTGAAGCCTCATTCATATAAATTTTCCCTTTCACAATAGACGTTTTTAACATCATAGCATGATTTTTTTGGCTAGCAATCTTACTAATCTTAACGGAAGCTTAATTCGTATTCATTAAATAGCTAGTAAATTATGTAAGTGTTAATATAGAATTTCAGAAGAGCTAAGGATAGACTGCTACAATCGTAATACTGGGAGGCGATATATATGAACAAAAAACCTAAAAAAATCATTCATAAAGTTATTTTGAATACAAGAACTGCCTTGGCTGTAGGGTCACTGTCTTTATTAATGGCTGCCTGTGGAGGAGAGAATGCAGATGTGCCGACTACTGAAAAGGCGGAGCAGACAACAAGCCCGGCCACAGCTGCCATTCTGAGCGGATTTGCTCCAGATGAACTATCAAAGATTCTACTGGACGGGAAGTACAAGGAGTTGTATGCCCGCTTTAATCAGCCTTTAAAAGATGAAATAAGTGAAGCAGAATTAACAGAGACAGGAAAAGAATTCACAAAGGGTATCCATACATTGGAAAAGGCATCGACCATGCAGCTTAATGGATTTGATCGACGCACATGGGTTAGTGATGCTGGCAATAAGGGGCTTGTCGGGATGTTTGATCCGGATGGGACGATTACATTAATTCAAGTTCAAGAGCTTACCCCTTCTCCTGAAACCGACAATGTACTAAGTAAACATGAATACGCACTGCCGTTTGAGGGAGATTGGTATGTATTTTGGGGTGGTGAAAATGTGCTTGTGAATTATCATTATGAGTTAGAAATCCAGCGGTACGCTTACGATTTTATACAAACCAAAGATAACTATTCCTATACAGGAGATCCACTAAAAAATGAAAGCTATTATGCCTTTGGCAAAAACATTCTCGCTCCAGCGGACGGCACCGTTGTATCGGTTGTGAATGACATTAAAGACAATGAGCCAGTTGGGGTCATGAATCCGAATCAAGCTACCGGAAATATCGTTGTCATTGATCATGGCGGGGAATATAGTCATTTGGCGCATCTCAAACAAGGGTCAGTTACTGTAAAACCGGGGGATAAAGTCGAAAAAGGTGAAGTTATTGGCTTAACAGGTAATTCTGGTAATACGAGCGAGACCCATCTACACTTCCAAATCTCAGATGGAGCTGATCTATTCACTTCCCGGGCAATCAGAGTTAAATGGGAGAAAAATTTAAAACCAATTCAAGGTGAGACTATTTCCGCCGCTAATTAGCGCTAAATTCCGGGTCGCTAAGGTTGTCTCTCATAAATAATAAATCAGATGAGACAACCTTGATCTTCCCTAAAAAACATCCTACTTTCTTGTAATACCAATACATATAATCCGGGTAATTCACAAATAATAATAGACATATAGGATATATAGTGACTAAATATGGCTCTCTTTTCAGAGGAAAGGAAGTGTCAACCCCGATGTCTTTACTCCTAGGCTCTCATGTGTCTATGACCGGAACAAAAATGCTCCTTCGAGCTAGTGAAGAGGCAGCCTCTTATGGAGCGACCACCTTCCTTTTTTATACCGGAGCCCCACAAAATACACGCCGCAAACCCATTGAAGCTTTGAATATTGAAGCGGGACATGCTCATATGAGAGATAACGGTATTTCTAATATTATTGTACACGCTCCATTTATTGTTAACTTAGGAAATACACTTTCGGCACAGGTCTTTGAGCATAGTATAGAGTTTCTTCAATCAGAAATCATAAGAACAGAAGCTTTGGGTTCAACCCAAATCGTCCTACATCCTGGCTCCCATGTTGGTGCTGGCTCTCAAGCTGGAATCTCTCGGATCGTGGAAGGCTTAAACGAAGTGCTAACAGATAAACGAAATGTTCAGGTTTCATTAGAAACTATGGCTGGAAAAGGTAGTGAATGTGGAGTCTCTTTTGAAGAACTTGCAGCTATTATTGATGGAGTGACCCATAATGAGCGTCTATCAATTTGTTTGGATACTTGCCATATCCATGATGCCGGTTATAACGTAAAAGAAGATTTTGATGGTATATTGGATAAATTTGATCGATTGATCGGAATAGAGCGACTAAAGGTAATTCACGTCAATGATTCAAAGAATATTATGGGCTCACATAAAGACAGGCACGAAAATATAGGACACGGATATATCGGCCTTCAGGCGCTTCGATATGTGGTCCACCATCCTCAACTATCAACCATTCCCAAACTCCTAGAGACTCCCTCCATCGGTGAAAAGAAATATGTAAACGCACCCTATAAGCATGAGATTTCCTTGTTAAGGAGAGAAACAAATGAGCTGGTAAAAAAATAAAAACCGCCAATTACGCGGTTTTTCATCTGTGCAGCCATGATCGACTATCCTTTTGTGGAATCAATTGTAGTAGGTGCGGTTCCATTTAGCTGGAGTTTTTTTAACGAGTTTTTCTTTGCTGTTAATTCTTTGGAAAGATCAGCTTGCAGGCGATTCATGTTTTTAATTTCATCGTTAAGCTTTTTGATTCGCGTCATTTTACTGCTCAAATCTGTGTGAGACTTGCTAAATTTCATATCCTGTTCTAATTGATTAATTTTGAATTTGGATTTTTCCTTTTTGTTCTTCACGTTTTTGAGTTTGCTCTCTACCTCTATGATTTCTTGTTCTAACCTTTGGATCATTGGTTTGGTGAAATTAATCGCCATTCTTACACCCCATATCATTTAGTGTTGCCGAGAATCAATTCTACTATAAAAGAACAAAAAAGCACACTCATTAGAGTATGCTTTTTAAAAATAATCAGAGAAATAAGGATGTTCTGGCCTGATTAACCCTTCCAGGAATTGAACTGTAGCTTCATCTGCCTGGATCCGACCGATCCTAGCCAAATAGGTAGGTCGCTTATAGCCCATTAACATCGTGGTTAAAGTAGGAATGTCAATCAACAAGGAAGGGTTAGTCCCTCCTGCGTGCAAAATACCTGTTCCATCCTTATCCACATTAAGCGTAAATGTACCCCGGTTCCATTCCAGCATCGGATCACTCAAGGTGAAGATAAGGCAACCATCTTTATCCTGTTTTTTAAACGGATACTGTTCGATAAATAATTGCACATCCACTATCCGGGCCATAAAATAAGGAGCAATGGTTTCCTTGATGTCACCATCATCTAAAACGAAGGAAAGCGGCTCCCCTTTATAAATATCCCCTTTGACAAGAGTAATCATCGAAAAATGTGCACTTATAAAGTTCCATAATCCCACGCGAGCTTCTTCGTTAATATATACCATTTCTTTGATGTAAAAGATCTCCTCAGCAACCCAATACAACAAATACCCTGTGGGCAAATCATCATTGTTATAGTAGATGCCCACTGTCATTTCATCCAGATCCCAGCGTAAATATTCTTCCCAAGCCAACTTATTTCGAAGCATAGCTCCATGATGCTGCATGGAGAACTGATCATATATCTCCTTGATATCTGGATGTTCAATAGTTACCCGCTCCACGTTCCCAGGAACTTTTTTAGTTTTCGGCAGCTGGGTATCCGGAACTTCAAATGAGATTTTATCGGTAATGATCTCCCAGCCTTTCCGCCTATAATACGGAATAGAATACGGAAATAGATAAGAAATTGATTGCTTGCGGCCCCGCATTTTAGTTAATGCATGCAACATCAGCTTATTCATTAAACCTAAATTAGCATATTCGGGATAGGTTCCAACACCCGTCAGGCCACCCATCTCATAAATTCGCCCAAAAATATTTACTTGAAATGGGTATACTGCTAACTGTGAAATCAATTTATCACCATCAAACCAACCGACCACATCAGCATACTTTAGAACTGGCAGCTTCGCTTGGGTGATTTCACGATTTTCCCAACCAAAGATTTGTAAATCACGATTCGTCACTTGAAATACATAACGTAATAAATTATTAAATTGCTCTGCATGTTTAGTCTCGACATTTGCTAACCTGATTCTATCCTGCAACTTATTGCGACTCACTAGCAATACCCCCGCTGAATTCCCCAGATATAAATCAGAAATCACTCTTATTATTCTTAATATCCGTACAATAAATACATTCTTTCAGAGAAGGTTAGCCTAACGAGTTCTTTTGCAGCTTCGGGATCAAAGCATACGCAAACGTGATGAATGGGCTTAACCACAAAAGGGTGGCATAAGGTATATATTCAATTACCGGCACACCTAGTGTAGCAGCGAAAAAAGCACCGCTAACTCCCCAAGGAATTAAAGGATTAACAAGGGTTCCACAATCCTCTAACGTACGGGATAGTGTCTTTGCTGGAATGCCTCGGCGATTATATTCATCTTTGAACATTTGACCAGGCAACAAAATAGAAAGATACTGTTCACCAGTCATCCCATTAACCGCAATGGATGATGCGCCGCTCATAAGCACGATACTGCTTTTACGTTTGAGGGGTTGAATGATTTTGCGAAAAAAAGCCTCTATGACACCACAATGTTGTATTAGTCCGCCTAATGATAAAGCAATCAAGATAAGTGAAACGGAACTCATCATTGATTGCATTCCACCTCGGTTAACGATAGAAGCAACGGTTTCATTGGCAATAGTACTTTCGTATCCATTCTGCATCACACTGAACCAGACACCGATTTCTGCCTGCTGCTGAATAATAGCGGTCACTAGAAGACCAGTAACAATACCAACTATCAGTGTAGGAAGGATTGGGATTCGTTTGATTGAGCAAATAATAACGGCAAGTGGTGAGATCAAAGTCAACCAGTGGATATGAAATCCATCTTGTAGAGCAAACTTAATCCCCTGAATCGACGATAAATCAATCGCATCGGCTTTTGGTGCGAACAAGAAAAAGACAGTAGTTATTATAAGCGCCGGAATCGTTGTGTACATCATATTACGAATATGTGTGAACAAGGATATACCTACCACTGCAGGTGCAAAATTCGTCGTATCGGATAAGGGTGACATTTTATCACCAAAACAAGCTCCGCAAATGATCGCTCCAGCAGCAAGTGTGGGAGAAATCCCTGTCGTCAAAGCAATACCCATCAAAGCTACGCCGATCGTGCTAACGGTGGTGAATGAGCTTCCAGTAAACATAGAGACGACAATTGTGACATATAACGCGCTTACTGCAAAGTAGTTCGGATTAATATAATCCATACCATAAAATAAAAGTGTAGGCACCGTACCACTCATCATCCATACAGCGATCAATATTCCGATTAGCATGAGGATAAGAATGGGCATTATAGCTGTTTGGATGCCTTTAATGATAGCTGCCTCAATATCTTTCCATGACACGCCAAATAAACCCAATAAGACTGCTGTGCCAACTGTGGTTGCGAGAAGGGGGATATGAGGTTCTGCTTTTAATAGGAAAATAGATACAAAAAGAAGTGCAAAAATAAAAGCGATGATAATCATACTTTTTGAAAAACTAAGCTGACGGTCCATAACGATAGTGCTCCTTAACATTGTGATTGGGATAAAATTCGGAGATTGCGGCGCTTCCTTACTTTTAAGCTTTTAAGCTTTTAGGCTTTTGGGCAATGAAGCACAGAGGTAATATTAACGATAAGATAGAGAAGAGTCAATGTTAAGAACATACAATGAAGGTTTTTCCATTAAAAAAACAGAGGGCAAAATGCCGCTCTGCTTTATATTCATCCTATTCACTTTACAATTGCAGCTTTAAAATATCCTGCGGAGTTTCAAATTTATATTTCGCGGGAATATGCTCATGCTGCTTGCATCCCCATAAAGCTAATCCAAAATCGACACCAGCATCTCGTGCACATTCATAATCATAAATCGTATCCCCTATGTAAATAGATGATTCAGGGTTTGCTTTTGATACTCTAATAAATTCTAGCAAGGGGTCTGGATGTGGCTTATGCTTTGCTGTATCTTCTGCGATAACGGTATATGATAAATATTTAGTTAAGCCAAATGGAACGAAATCATCATTTAGCTCAGCTCTTGTCTTGGAAGTCACAATTCCTTGAACGATCTCTTTTGACTGTAATGAACTCATTACATCTACAATTCCGTCAAAGATGTTAATAGTATCATAGAAATCTTTCATGAAAACATTCCATCTCTCATTGCCCTCATGAATATCTTCGATCCCAAGTTGTGGTAATGAAGCTGAACCGGGAATACCTAACACAAAATAGAGCTCTGACAATTCATACTCTCTGTTATGATCCACCTTTAACATCTTTTGCAGAGAACTCAGAACAGCGATTTCTGTATCAATTAAGGTTCCATCCACATCAAAGATTACAGTGTTATATTTACGCATAACTACCTCCTATAGGATTACAACAAATACAAGATTATTAATCGTTAAGCTTAATCTATTACTTAGAAAATAACTCTACGGCTTGTGTATCCATAATCGGATTGATATATTTCTCTAGCGTAATCGTTAGGGGTTGAGGATAATCTTTCGCTCCCTTTCCAAAAGTATAACGCATTTCATCCACGGCTGTACCCTCCTTTGAAGTCATGTAGCCACCGAAGTTTCCTGCCGAAGTTGTTTTGATTGCTCTTTTATGCACATTTCCTTCCGCATCAGTAAAAGTCTCAGCAAGTCTAGTATAGTATTTTAAATATTCGGCATCAGTAATTGTATGCCGTAACAAGATCTCTCCTTCATCTGCATAATTCTCTTGCGTTGGGGAAACAAGCTCAAGGCCGCTTCCCGGTGCTTCAATGATTTGCTGCTTATTGAGATCGACAACAATTTTCATTTTATTCTTTTCCACTGCCGAGATACCAAAGGTTTTTAATGAAACGGTGTCTGGCTGACGGTTTAGGCTGCTCTGGCTGTTCCTGAACACCAGCGTAAACTTGGTGTTGTCCGAATAGACTTCAGAATTGTCAGAGTTGACGATGTCGGGGTAAAATAATTTTTCGGTAGCTCCCCCATTTGTATTAATCAGAACTGGATTAATCAATTGAAAAATTTGTTTATCATTGTTCAGATCATACTCCAAATCTACATAGGTACTAAGCGGTGTATATTGCACTAGATTCACTTTAATCTTTTGCCCGTCAACTGTCAGCGTTTTATCCGTTTTTAGAATTCTTTCCTGTGCTTTGAGCATATCAGGATTAAGTTCGAAAGCAACATCCAGATTAGTCCGGTACTTATTACTACTGGATTGTAGCGCCTTATCTGAAGTTTCAGTGAGAATGACATTATAGTTTACTTCCTTTGGATATTTAACCGTTGGTGAAAGACTAGTAGTGTATATAAAATCCTTAGACTGGCCTGGTTGAATTCGGTTATCGCTGGCAAGCATACTTAGTGCAGCACCTTTATGTAGATTCGACTCCTGTATGCCTTCATATTGAAGCGCAAAATTCGCATGTATAACTTCTTTGTCTGTATTGTTCTGAACACTGTATAGAATATACACCTTCCTTCCATCTGTTACTGCACCAGTTACATCTACTCGGTACCCCTTGTTTTCCGCGCTCTGACCCACCGGCATCACGAGATTCTGTTCCAGAGCACTAGCAAGCGCTGGTTCTAACCTTGAAAATGAACGATACGCTGCAAAATCATCTGTATTTTTAGGGCTGGCGGTTTGAACTGAAGGTTGAGCCACTTCCTTGGCCGGTAACCCGATTGAAGAGTATGTAAATAATAGGGCTGCGGCTGCAGCTGCGATCACTCCCAAACCTGCGGTATAAACGCGGCGTTTCTCACGTTTTTTTCCTTCCATAATTCCCTTTCGCATCGCGTTATAAATTTTCATTTCCTGTAAAGTTTCAGTATTCTGATTCATTTCATCAACATTTTTCTGCAAAATACGATCTTCTTTATCTGTCACTCTGTTCACCTCCCATATCACTTCAACACATTACGAAGCTGTTTAAGTCCCTCGCGTAACCAGGTTTTGATTGTACCTTCAGGTTTTTTTAGCACTTTTGCGATTTCGATTGTAGTCATGTCATTGTAATATTTAAGAAGTACCACATGCCGATATTTGGGCTTTAACCTGTTCAGAGCACGTTCCAGATCAATCCGGTCGTTACTTTTCATTTCCTGAGTTGCAACCTCTGCCAGCTTCTCCGTAGGAATCACTCGTTTTTTTCGTCGTAGTTCATCCATACAGCAATTGATCGTAATTCGAATCAACCAAGGTGTAAATGACTGTTCATCTTTAAGCTTCTTACGTTTCATCCAGGCTCGACATGAAGCCTCTTGTACAACTTCTAACGCGTCCGCTTCTGTCCGTAGATAACTATAAGCGACGGTGTACATTTTCCGATGCTCCACATACAGGCGTTTAAAGAAAACTTCCTCATCCATTCGGGCAAAATCAACCATTCTGACCTCGTCCATCGTCCTATCCACCACTCACCACACCCCCTCTTTTTTTGTCAGTGTCGGTATTAGGATAAAGTCATCGTTCTGAGGTTCTTATAAGTAAGACGGAGTTGAACGTAAAAACGATTGATTTTTTTCATAAAAAAGTGCTGGCAAAGATGCCAACACTCCATTTTCATATTTATCGATCACGATTAACCATATAATTCAATAGATGTTTTAAAAAATTGATATTGCGGGGGATCTCTTTTAGCGCCTCCATGGCAAGACAATAGTGCTCCCACATCTCTTTTCTAGCGCCTTCTGAACCCAGAATGGAGACAAACGTTGCATTGTTATTCTCAACATCCTGCCCTGTGGGCTTACCCAGTAATTGTAAATCCCCTTCCAAGTCGAGTAAATCATCTTTAATCTGAAAAGCAATCCCCGCATGATAAGCGAATTTCTTCAAAGCTTCAATTTCTGTCTCCTTAACCTGTGCGAGAATCGCTGGCATAACTAGTGAAGCTTCGAACGCAATGCCCGTCTTATAGAAGCAAATCATATTTAATTGCTCTAGCGTCAATGCTTTCCCTTTAGAATTCAAATCCATCGCTTGCCCCATGCAGGTATCTTCCGCCTTTTGAGCTGAATATTGCATTAAAGCAATTACGGATATAGAATCGAATGTATGAAGGGATGCCTGTTCCTCAATCGACTTCTGAATTAGAAAGAGTCCTGTCAATTCCGCCGTTGCGCTATTATACACCTCATGTAGAGTTGAACGGCCTCTTCGAGTGGGGGCATTATCCTGAGAGGGCAGATCATCGAAAATTAAGGATGCAGTATGCATATATTCCAAAGACCTCAAAAGCGGCACAATTGCCGCACTGTCTAATCCGTATTCGTTCACCCCCATAACCCAAGTGAGGATAGGTCGTATTCGCTTGCCATCACCCTCTAAACTATAATTGGCTGCATCAATTAACATTTCTTTCATAGCTGGTGTCCCAACAGGTTTATTAATCGGCAATTGATTGTTGATTTCACCACGAACCTTTTGAATCGTATTGTGAAAATCCACCTTTTCCTGCTTGTTGTTTTTTAAATTCATAAGCATTTGATCTCTTAGTAGTTTGTCAAAAAAATCCACATCATCAGCTTTCAACACCATTTGCTGCACGAGACGATTAAATTCGGGTTGACCCGAAGCAAAGATCTCCATAATCTCTTTATACTTTTCAGTACCCACACGTACTTTACAACGCTTCAAACCGTTAATTGCTCGATCTAGAATCACTTCACGGGTTTTGGCATCGGAGTGATATACGGAATGGATTAGATGAGAGATGACGGTCCAGTATAATTCAAAAGGGTTTATCAAATCTGAACGTTGATCACGGTATTTCAGAAAATAGGTATACGGCGTTACCGCTCCCTCTTTCATATCGTCAAACATATCTGCAAAATCATCAGCCAGTTGATTGTAAAGACCATAATAAAAAGTGCGTTGATCAAATCCATCATCTGTAGGTGCACAAATAACGGATCGGACAATTAAACGGGAAGAAGAGGATTTTAAGATAATGGGGATATAAAGCTCTTCATTGGTGTATTTAGCATTGGAAAGTTCCTTAACACGGTCCAGCTCCTGAGATTGAAAAAACACAAAGGATTGCTCGAAGAATATGTTCTGCATTTCTGGACGTTGATAGCTTTTAATATATTCGAAAGCTTCACTAAGCTCCGAATGTACGTATCGAATGAATTCCATGTTCTCTCCGGACCATTCTTCAAGCTCAGGCACAGATCTAGTAAGGATAGCGTCGCGTATCATGAGGGAAAATTGCTCTTTTTCTTGAACCGTTAAGACACTGGAATCGAGAAGATCATCAATAAAAGGGTAAGTCAGCCCATAAGAATAACCAAGTCTAATGGCTTCACTAAGCTTCTTAGAACGTTCCAAAGGTGGGGTACTCTCCCCCATTTCCTCCATTACATGCAGAATGACCCCGATAATGATCTTAATTAACTTACGCTGTGCTTGTTCGGCATTCATTTCCTGCGGAATATGGGTTGATACGTTCTTTAGCTTGTCGATCACCCAGATGGTGGCGGTCTCGACGCCTTCTTTCTGCGCCCAGCGATATACTCCTGCCAAGCTCATAAATTCCGATTGATCTCTTATCGTTGTTGAATCGTCTGGGATCAATTGAGATCTAATGTCAGCAACCATTCGCTGAATCCTGTTTTGTGTATCAGTAGAATCCAAGGCTTTGCCCAGATCCCTCATATATAAATAGGACACGCTGCGATCTAAATAATCATCCAATTTACCGTTAAGATTTAGCCAGCCTATATACCTATGATAATCCTGCGAATCAGGTTTCCTTTTCCCTCTAGAGAAAAATGACAACCATGAGCGGCGATGAATATGATGTTTTTTCCATAATTGAATATCTTCAGTGAGAGTAGATACATAAGTTTTTTCTTTGAACTGCATGTGCAGTGAAACAAAATACTGAGCCGCCCTCTGCTCAGCTAGCGAATAGGCTGAATCGGCATGTTCGGTTACATTCACATTCATAGGTGGATTACCTCAACTTCTCTTTTGGTTAATTGTCGGTCATGTTCATATCTTATACGGAGAAGTGTCTTTATGGTTACGAATTCTTCGCCATACGTTTCCCAATAAAGTCAAAGATCAGACCCGCTGTCCTTTTTATAGGACCCAATGAAACAGGATAATAATAACCCGACTCAAACCAGCCTTGTTCTTTGTAATAACGATAATCCTTGGAATGATCATCAAGCATTGTTTTTATACTTGTACGTGACATTCGAAACAGCATTAATCTGAGAAAAGAAGGAACTGGAGTCTTGGGCGACATAAGGTCCTTATAGAATCTTTCGGAGGCTTTCTTTATTTCTCTCGTCATTTTTTTCTGCGCAACTTCTGTTCTTGGCTCCAAAGTAGTCAAGACACAGCCTTTTGTAACTTGAAATCCGAAATTCTCGCCCATATTACTAAGGTATTTCACAATTTTGCTGCCTCCAAAGATCCCCTGATTGACAATAGCCGTGAAGGTTTTCCCGAAGAATCGAGGTCTATGAAATACAAAAGCAAGCCGGTCCAAGAGGGTCTTCATCGGTGCCGATACATGAAATGCATAATTAGGCGTGGCGAAAATAATTCCGTCAGAATGGATCATTTTCTCCATCAATACATCGCGATCATCCTTTAGTGGACAATATTCCTCACCTTTATTGAAACATATCTTGCAGCCCCGGCAATATTCAAGCCGATAATCTTTTAAAAAGACATACTCAAATTCAATATCACCATATGCTTTTAAATTATTGCCAAATTCACAAACCGCTTCAAAGGTCGCATGTTTTTGTTGATTCCCAATAAATGCAGTAACTTTTTTCATTTGAACCCCTCCATATATGCATATTTTGAATAACACCCATCAATATGAATGAATAATATTTTATTCATTCATATTGTAGCACCTTGATCCCTTTTATGCGATATAATTCCATTTGAGAATGCAAAAAAAAGAAGCCCGACTTGACCAGGCTTCTGTTAACTTCCCTCTATATCTTTTTAGCGTAATTATGTGTAACAAAATCAACTAGCAGATTCACACTGCTCTCCATATCGTAAATCTCTGTGTTAACTGTCAATTCGGCATGTTCAGGGGCTTCATAAATAGCATCAATACCTGTAAACTCACGAATTTCACCTTTTCTAGCTTTCTTATACAGCCCTTTAGGATCACGTTGTTCGCAGGTTTCTAATGAACATTGCACATAAATCTCTGCAAACTCGCCAGACTGAAAACGATATCTAATCGCTTCTCTAGCAGCTGAAGAAGGTGAAATCATCGGGACAAGCACTATAAAGCCTAGATCCAAAAACATAGATGCTACTTCGGCTGCGCGACGCATATTTTCTTTACGATCCTCTTCTGAAAAGCCTAAATCAATATTCAAACCTTTCCTTAGCTGGTCGCCGTCGATCACAGCACATCGGATGCCTTGCTTAAACAATTCTTTTTCAGCTTGTTGTGCTAGTGTACTTTTTCCTGAACCTGAAAATCCTGTGAACCAAAACACGCCCGCTTTATGACCGTTCAACAGCTCCCAATCTTTTCTATTCATTCTAAGACGCCCCTTTCTATATGATTAATATTATACTAGTTTACCGCAGTCTTGAGAGAAATGGCTGATCCTAATTCCTTCTGTATATACGCTATATCAGTCATCTGCTCAATATGGTAAACTCCACCTGGGGGTGGTGAATCATATAGATGTTTTGCTACTGCCGCTGTTACTTTTGCCGTAATGATAGATTGATTCTTTCCTTGTAATAAAAAATCCGCATGAAGTAATTTACCTTCTGAATTTCTTCCATGTGCCTCAACCTTAATAGCGAACCCATCATCCCCCAAATGCAGCCGCCCCATAACACGAACAATTGAATTCTTCAGCCAGCCTATTTGCAGTAAGCGAACGGCTCCAGTTCTTTTCGTTATTGCCAGTATTTTAGTAACTACAGCTGAATCAAGACAAAATCGTGTAGAGATAGACGATGATTTTAGTGTTCTGCTAAGTGTCTGTTGATCTGAGAATGGAAAACGGTAAGCATATCGCTTACCCATCTCATCACCAAAATGATACAACCTTCTGTCTGTAAAGCTCTCCACCTCAACCTGGCGATTATCCTGCTTCACTTCGAACTTAGCTGCTAAACTGTCAACTGTCCATTCTAGCGCCGCTTTGCCATGAGAATCACCTAATCCGAGCATAATCGCAATTTCTATCTCCTCAATCTGATCCATCTGCCGCTCTGCTTCAAGGGCCAGGAGATTAGTGATGCCGGGAGCAAGTCCTACACTTAAGACAGCACTTGACCCATTGTCTTCAGCTTCTCTCTTGTATTTCTCAATTTCATTCAAAAACAAACCGTTCGCAGATACATCCACATAATGAATACCGCTTCGAAACACCGCTCTTATAAAATCCGTATCCGTTTGATCTAAGCACATAATGATTAATTTCACTCGTTCTAACTTATCAGTAGGTAAAGGTTTATTAATATCCAACTGCATCGGCTTAATTTTCCCATTAGTTGCTTGACTGAATTGCTTTGCTTTTACAAGGCTTCGCCCTGCAGCATATACTTTTCCAGGATATTTTTTCTCTAAGATTTCACAAATGGTACGCCCTACATGGCCATATCCACCGACGACTACAATATCTTCTTTTCTCTGCATTTTATCACCGCATCCTATATAATAGAAATAATTAAGAACCATTCTCAATTATACGGATATGGTTTACATTCACTATCCCATAAATGTGGGATACTTGTTTTTATACTCCATGACTAGAGGGCTGACCTATGAAAACCATAAGACAACTTAATCATATTAAACAACAAATCATAAGGTTAGGTGCTGTTTCTGAATCTTCACATAGCTACCGTACTTCATTACTGTCGATTTTACGCGAGGCTGTACCCTTTGATGCTGCCTGTTGTACCCATGTTGATCCACAGACACTACTCTCGACAGGTGCGGTTACAGAAGATAACGTGGAATCCATTCATCATCACTTGTTCCAGATCGAATACGGTGAAGACGATATTAATCCCTATGAGCAAATGGTTCATAGTAAAGTGCACGTAGCTACTTTATATGAAGCAACCGAAGGGCAGCCAGATTTGAGTGCTCGCTATCAAAAAGTACTGTCTCCGGCAGGATTTGAGGATGAATTACGCGCTGTACTTGTTCATGGAGATGCGTGTTGGGGGTATCTGACACTTTACAGAAAGTCCGGTCAGCCTGTATTTTCACTGGAAGATTGTGAGTGGATAAGCTTAATGCTTCCTGAGATTGCCGCTAGAATGCGGGCTTTCAGTCTTGAGTTGCCTGAGAGAAATCAGACTTGGCTGGAAGAAGATTACGGTTCCGGAATTGCCGTCCTTTCTGATCAACTAATGCTCCTCTCCTCTAATCCTACAGCGGACCGTTGGTTAGAGAAACTTCGTTCATTAGAAAAAATTGATCACCATATCCTGCCACGACCAATTCGGGCGGTGAGCACACAAGCAATCAATAGTCCCTCTGAATCTTCGGGGATGGCAAAGTCCTGTATCCGGATGTCAGACGGACTTTATCTAGTGATCCGGGCTAGCCGGCTTCATGCATACGACGGTCAGACGCAAATTGCTATTTCATTCGAGCCTGCACGTCCAGCAGATATGCTTCCTATCATTGCAGAAGCGTATGATCTGACGAAACGGGAACAGCATTTACTTGAAGGAGTAATTCGCGGATTATCTACTAAAGAATTGGCTGCTGAGTTACATATTTCTGCTTACACGGTTCAGGATCATTTAAAATCCATTTTCGCTAAAGCAGGTGTCAGTAGCCGTAGAGAGCTTATCTGGCATTTACATTCTCGATATAGCATTTCAGAGAAATAGGATCGCCGAGCTTCTTATCAAAAAAGCCCAAGCCTTTATTAACAAAGGACTTGGGCTTTTATTTTATCTTTTATTTCCTTAATGCGATGCCGTAAATTCTTCCAGCTCAGAAGCAGGATCAAACTTCTCCCTGCTCATCACAAATGCTGCCATTAGAGCTATAACTGATGGAATAATCGCCCAAGCAAAGGTATGAACAAGAGAAGAAGATAATCCTTCGGTGATTTTATCAAGAACCTCAGAGGGGATTTTGGCCCGTGTGTCGGGAGTCAAAATTGTACTTGGATCACTTAGATTAACACCTTCTGGTGCCGCGCCTCCCTTACTGAACATGGAAGCTAGTTTATTCGAAAAAATGTGACTTTGAATAATACCAAATACCGTAATGCCAAGTGTCATTCCCAGCTCCCGTGTGAAGCTAAGTGTCGAACTTGCAGAACCCCGTTGTCTTGCTGTAAATCCATGAATCGCTGCATTGCTTAGAACAGAAAATGATGAACCTATGCCAAGACCCACCAGAAACATAAAAATAGTGACTATAAACCGGGAGGAGTCTGGTGTTAGTGTGGTAAGTAGAGCCATACCTGCTACAAGGAGTACTAACGTAGAAATCATGATCGTGCGATAATTAAATTTAGAGAGCAAGAATCCTCCGCCAGCAGCAGTGATAACAGAACCAATCATCATCGGAAGTAGAACAAGCCCCGAATTTGTGGCAGACCCGCCAAGAACCCCTTGAATATAAATTGGAATGTACACCGAGGCTGTAATAAATGCCGCTCCGCTAAATATCGCCATAACATTACTCGTAGAATAGAGACGATTCTTGAACATGCCAAAGGTAATGATTGGCTCTTCTGCACGACGTTCGATAACAATAAAACCAATTAAAAACACAACAAAAGCCATAAACAATCCCAGAATCATTGTCGAGTCCCAAGCATATTTCTTACCCCCGAGCTCAATCGCAAACATGAGACAAAGGATTGAAGCTACAAGTGTAAAAGCCCCAAGATAATCAATTTTCTCTTTGGAATGCTCAACAGATTCTTTGTAGAAGAAAGCGATCATAAAGAATGCAATAACACCAATGGGTAAATTGATATAAAAGACCCAAGACCAATGAATATAATCCGCTATATAAGCGCCAATAAGAGGACCAAAAATACTGGAAATACCATAGGCAGCACCGAATAACCCACCGATTTTCCCCCGTTTTTCTGGGGCCACTACATCGAACATAATCGTGAATGCAATAGGAACGAGTGCCCCTCCACCAATACCCTGAATTGCCCGATAAATACTAAGCTGGACAATAGAATTTGCCGTACCACATAAAGCTGAACCAATCATAAAAACAATAATACCGAAAATAAAAAATCGCTTACGTCCATACATATCCGATAATTTACCGAAAATCGGCATACCCGCCATCTCAGCTATCATATAAGCGGACGTAACCCACATCAATTTGTCAAAGCCGCCAAGGTCACCTACAATGGTTCCCATTGCGGTTGCAAGTATAGTATTATCCATTGATGCCATAAGTGTAGCCAACAATAGAGCTACTATAATAACCCCAACTTTATTTTTCTTTTCCATGCTCCTTTTTCTCCTCCACTTTTCCCAAATGTTTAGTTCTACTCTAATTGTTAAAGGATTGTGCACAGGCTTCATTCCAAACCATGTGATGTTATACCCTTTGCAAATTAGTGAATAATTCGATAAAATCAAGACAATTAATTAGATGTTCATCAAGCATCTTGTTCATTGATTATCTTGACTATCAAGATACAAACATTTTAAAAGGAGGGTCCTCTTTTGTCAAGAGATCGACACAATCAAGTTACAATTCAGCAGGAAGACTTAACTTTACGCATGCGGGGCCTAGGTAGCCGAACGGTTTTGTATCAGCAAAAAGTAGCAACTTCTCTAGGGTTATACAATAACGATTTTCTATCTATAGATATCCTTCATGAAAAAGGTCCTATCACCGCCGGCGAGCTATCCAAATTAACTGGACTTACTACAGGCAGCATTACCACATTAGTTGATCGACTTGAAAAAAACGGCTTTGTTCGCAGAGAACATGACCTCAATGACCGTCGTAAGGTGATCATTGTCCCTTTATATGAGAATAACGACGTTGGAAATGCCTACCTTCCTTTACACACTAAGATGGTTAAACTGGCGTCTTCCTTTACTGAGCAGGAGCTTGAGCTTATAACAACATTTTTAGGCAAAGCAAGTACCATCCTGGAAGAGCAGATTCACTATCTCAGCACTACAACGAGTAACTAAAACTGTATAATCGTCAAAAAGGACGATCTCCCATGAAGTCAAATGACTTTGAGATATCGTCCTTTTAATATAAGTATGGATCAAAGAGAAGCTGAAGCTTGAGCAACTAAAGAGACCAATTGTGCAGAATCAAATGTGTCTCCTTTTCGAAGCTTCAGGGTTTTCCTTTCAGGTGGTCCCTCAAATACTCCCTCTGGAAGCGTTAGCTCGGTTGTATTAAAGATTACAAAGCTGACTGCGTCTTTTGATGTCGAGATGGCCGCAGCGTATTTTCCATTTTTCAAAAAATGAGGTTTCTTATACTGAATACGTTCCTGCACATCCGGTATAGCCTGATGAACAACCTCACGTAGTGAGGTGGACAACTCCACCTGCCATGATTCTTTTAGCGCTTCAATAAAATCGATTACTTCCTGATTCATTTTTCATCTCTCCCTTTAAGTAATTAAATGGTTTGCCTGAATAAGCGCAGTAAGTTGTTTAACAAAATCAGGAGGTCCTTTAAGAAATCAACACATCTGCAAAAGAATTTCAAAAATTTAATAGTTTAAATTCCCCTTATATTAATTTCTTGTTCATGTAGTCATTATCCTTCTGGCAATTTAGAGATATCCAGCTCGTTTCAAGCTAAAAAGGGAAAAGCTCCTAAGAGCTTCTCCCTCAACCTCGTACATAAAATTAGTGAATCGTTAGATTAAAACCGCTCTGAATATAATTCAGATTCGGATAAGCAATGTTGGAGGTTGTCAGGTTATTAAAGGTTGCAGCACCATTGCCTGTATAGGTGTAAATAGCTGCACCTTTATGTGGACCTGAGAACCGTGAAGTTGTTATTCCATCAAGTCCTGTACCGTTAATATTGATGTTGTTGAACACGATGTTCTCGAATCCACCACCATATCCAAATTGAATCGCATCACGCTGGGTATTAATGATGTCTATGTTATTAAATGTAACGTTCTTGATAGCATCATTTGATGCTTCAAGATCAATTGCGCCACGTTCACCCCCATAAAGATCTTTACTCGTGCCACTGTTAATAATGGTTGTGTCTGAGAAAACTACACCCGTATTATTCTGGAAATGATAACCTGGAAAAACGGTATTCATACGTATGCCGGAACCACCAACTGTATCAATGATATAGTTATGATCAGCCTTATGACCACTTCCTCCAAAGAAAGCAATCGCTGCCGCACGCCAGTTATTCTCAATGGTGTTATACGAGAAGGTATTATTCACACCAGCAGGTGCACCATTTGTGTTACTGGTCCATACTGCAAGACCATCGTCACCATTATTTCGCACACTGCTATTGCGTACAATTGAATTGCTAGTTCCTTGCGAGAAGTTGATGCCGTCTGCAAGATTGTTCCGAATCCGACTGTTTTCAACTACCAGCCCGGTAGCATAAATAGCAGGTGTATGAGCGTAGTCGCCTACCCACATTCCGCATTCAAAATGCTCTACCCAGACATCATGGATAATAGAGTTGGTTCCAAAGTTATCCATAAAACCTTTGTAAATTGCATTTTGTCCATAACGTGAGCGCAAATTAGAATTCATATATACATTACTGAAATCTAGCTTACCTGAAATACGGAGTGAAATACCACCGCCCGCAGCATTAGGATTGGTGAACTGAATATTGGTATGCCAGAGACCAGCACCAGTAATAGTGAGGTTATTGATCATATTACTAGCAGAACCAATCTCCCACATACTGCTAAGATTAAAGGTACCTGCTGGAATATAAATAGACTTTCCGCTTGCCACGGCTGCATTTACAGTAGCTTTAAAAGCTGCCAGATCATCTTGTCCGTCGTTTGCCACAGCACCGTAATCTGTTACAGATACGGAGTTAGCTGGGCGGGCAATTGCTGTTGGAACAGATTCAATTTCAAGGAAATCCACACCATATTCCAAGCTATCTCCATTGTTCTTCTGGATTCGAATCTTATCCCCAGGTTGGAGGGGTGTATCCATCTTCCAGTGAACTTCATCAAAACGGAATAGTGGACGTCCAGCACTAGGTGTATCGCCAGGCATATCACCTGAGAAATACTGCCAGCTGTAGTATGAGGTTAAGGAAACTGTTTTTACTTTCGCTCCATTCACATACACATCCAGTGAACCATTCAATCCCATCCCATCTGCAGAGTCAGGCATTGTAAATCTCATAGTTACACCTGCGCCGCCTTGACCCTGTCTGACCGTCCACTCTAAGTTCGAACCATTCGAAGGAAGAGCTATATAACGCTGACCAGAAGCCTCAGAGGCGATTAATGCTTGATCAAAGGTTGGCGCCGATTTCAATGTCGCGCCACCCCCGAGTGTAGCATCCTCGGTATCATATCGGCTATACGGCATGCTTGCACCACGCGCAGCATAGACAACGAGATTAGAAACACTTACATTATTCGCTTGCTTGGCAGCTATCTCATTAGCATCCACTTCAACAGTAGTGGTGACTGTGTAGTTACCATTAATCGCTGTCCAAGTCCCTGGAATCGCAACATTAACTATTGCCCCCGCTGCTAAGGCACCGTTATAAGATCCATTATAGGTTTGAATAGTGGACCCCGCAGAGTTTTTAAGAACAACGCTTATACCATGTGAACCACTTGCAGAGGCAATGGTTCCTTGATTCTTAAGATTTACATTAAACGCTACATTGTTATTAGCAACAGGATTACTTGGTGTCCATGTAACAGTTCCCACTAAGTCAGAGCTGGACACTGGAGCGATAATAAGTGACGCTGGGTTCGTGTAGCTGTTATTCGCTTCATTTTGTTCGATAACTAGGTTGTCTTCATCAACTTTGGCACTAACTGAATACGTTGCGGCAGGCTTAACTCCTGCGGTAAGTGTCATCGATGCTGTTGTCGATGCTCCAGTTGCTAGTACACCTACCGGAGCTGAGCCTACAAGCTCATTATTTAAATAGAAATTAACAGTAGTAGCTGGAGAGCTGGCATTGCCGATATTCTTTACGATTGCGTTCAGCGTAATCGCATTAGACTCAACCGGATTCGTTGGTGACCAGGACATGCCAGTAATCACCAAATCCGGATTCGGAGCTGGAGTACCGTATACTTCAAATTCGGCGATCTGTCCAGCTGGAGCACCCGAGTTGGCAGTAATATTAAGCTGTAGACGTTTGACAGTTGCGGTAACAGGAATGGTTACTGTATTTCCTGAAGCTGGATTAAACGAATACGATTGTGCTGACACCAGATTCCCAAATGTCGTTGTGTTCTGATTGTGACCGAGCACTTGAATCGTTTGGGTACGTGCTCCCCATGCAGCGGCTGGATTTAACTTTAGAACGATGGAGGAAACGTTGTAGTTTGACCCCAGGTCAAGTATCAATGAACTAGGATTACTGCCACCTTCCCAGTATGTGTTGGTGTTGTTGTCATTAGCATTTGCTGCCACAAATGATTGCGTATTAGAGGATGCGGTAATCGATTTGCCAACCGCGATATTACTGCCCGCAACAGGTGTGGCCGTTGGCGTTGGTGTGGCTGTTGGCGTTGGTGTGACTGTTGGCGTTGGTGTGACTGTTGGCGTTGGTGTGGCTGTAGGCGTCGGTGTGGCTGTTGGCGTTGGTGTGGCTGTTGGCGTCGGTGTGGCTGTTGGCGTTGGTGTAACTGTTGGCGTTGGTGTGGCTGTTGGCGTCGGTGTTGGTGTACTAGCTCCATAAATTTCGAACTCAGATACTTGCGCTGCCGGCCAAGCCGTATTGCCTGTTACATTCAGGCGTACATAACGAGTGCTGGTTGCTGAAAAATCAATCTTAACGGTGTTCCCTCCTGCTGAAGGATTGAACACATAATCAGCTGAACCAACAATGTCAGTGAATGTAGATCCATTTGTGCTGCCTTGAACGGCGAGTGTTTGCGTACGCGTCTCCCAGCCCGTTGGCAGCTTCAATACGATTTGGTCAATACTTGTCTCTGTACCGAGATCTACTTGGATCCATTGCGGAAATGCATTATTGCTGCTTTCCCAATACGTCTCTTGATTGCTGTCTTTCACATTGTTTGGACTATACGTTTGTGATTGACCACTAGCCGTCACAGTTTTGCCCAGCGTCAAATTCGCGCCACCAGAGGCACTAACAAATGTGAACGGACCCGCTGCCAGGTATAAACTTGAAATCAACAGGGTTACTACAAGCGACCAAACGACATACTTGTTGCGCATTATAATCCTCCTCTTAATGTAGATACTCACTAACGTGTCGCCTTATCGGAGTGCTCAAATGATAGCGTTTACAATCAAATTCATCTCAGAGCACATTAAATAACAACCGATCCTCCTTTCAATGTGAGACACTCTCATTATAGAGAAGAAGCGGATCAAGCTATAAGATGTAATTCTACGGAAAAGATATGTGATACCAATATCGCGAAACTACCCTAAATATGGAATCTATTAACATCACGTCCATCAAATAAAGGCCTGATTTCTCAGGCCCTAGTTTTTTATGAAGATTAACTTGTGGTTTTAAGTTCTTTTTCATTAGCTGAATCTGGAGAGTTTAATAAAACCACACCTCCAACTATTAATACTATGCCTGCAAGTGTAAGCATACTAAATGGATCCCCCCATATTACGATACCAACGATGGCGGTTAGAACTGTACCTACACCTGCCCAAATCGCATAAGCTAGGCTTAAAGGTAAAACTCTGAGACTTATGGACAAACTATAAAATGCGATAATAAAACCAATAATAACACCTATAGTAGGCAATATTTGTGTGAACCCTTCTGACATTTTCAGCATAGTTGTACCTATTACTTCGCTTATAATAGCTACCCCCAGTACCCAAAACCCCTTATTCTTGTTCATAACATTTCCTCCAAGCTCTAATGAGATCCACCAGAAAGTTTCATAATGACTACTCCACCAATGATAAGAATCAGGCCGAGTAATTTCTTCAGATTGAAGTTTTCTTTATAAATGATGACTCCAATTAACGCAGTTAAAGCCGTACCTACCCCCGACCAAATAGCATAAGCCGTCCCTAGTGGAATCGTTGAAAGCGCTAAAGAAAGACAATAAAAGGCTGAACCCATGCCGAGTACGACTCCTATTGAAGGTAAAATCTTTTTAAACCCGTTAGAAACCTTAAGCATGGAGCTACCAAATACCTCGCAGATAATCGCTGTTGCCAGTAACAGATATGAATTCAACAATAGCCCCTCCTTACTCCGTCATGTTTATTAATTCTTGAATCACTTTATCTCGTAAATCCTTATCTAAAGCTCCTAATCCGAACATTTCTGAATACCATAAACCGTCCGCTGCCAGCCTGACAATTGTGGAACGTACAGGATCTATTCCATCGTTCTCTATATTGTTTTGCCATACTGAGTATTGATCTTGAAATTTCTTAAGGATATCCGGATTCGTAAAAAGAGCAGCCGAAAGCGCGGTGCTAATCTCTTGCTCTTCCTTAAGATCGTCGTCAATCGCCTGAACAAACGCTCGTCCCCACTTCCCCGTTTCTCTAGATGTATTCGCTACTCTTTCTTGAACATTACTGAAAAAATCACTTGTTAACTCTTCCACCATACTTTTTATTAAAGCTTCCTTATTCGGAAAATGGTGCAGCAGTCCACCTTTACTGACCCCCGCTTCTTTGGCAACGGCTTCAAGCGTAAGCTTCTCCACCCCATTATTTTTAACTACTATAGAAGCTGCTAATAAAATACTACTTCGTTTTGAATTACTGTTCACGATAATCACCTCTGTTATTTACTATACCGTCTGGACGGTTTTATTGTCAAATAAAAAATCATTACCTTAGATCAAAAAAAGCCTGGTAATCCAGGCCTCCAACATTTTTAAAGCAATTCACATTAAATTTTTAATATACCAAGCATCACAAGCGAAATGCTCCGACCCATCAAGCGGTTCATCCAAAAGCTCAAATCCATTTTTCATATAGAAACGGTTAGCTGCGTGCATGTTTTGAAGTGTCTCCAAATAACATTGGTTGTAATGAAGCTTAGCAAAGTCCAACGCTGTATTTAAAAGTTCTTTGGCTATCCCGTTACCTCTAATCGACTGAGATAAATACATTTTTTGCAACTCACATATCTTGTCATCATTCCCGAAAGGAGCAATGCCACACCCCCCTAATACTTCCCCTCCCTCTTCGACAACCCAATAAGCCCGATTCTCACTATGATTATAATCATCTGATAAATGATGCAGGCTGTCATCCTCCCAGGCTAGACCCGAGCGATTCCCGCCAAACTCAATTAGGCAGTCCCTAATGACCTTTTCAATGGAGCTATTATCTTTCATTTGTAATAGTCGGATATTCATGAGTAACGTTCTCCTATCTTTCGATTAGCTTTCTTCAGTTATTATATTGTATCAAGCTTCAGAATGGATAATTATAATGGGATTCAAACATAATATAGAGAAATTTATTTAGGAGGGGCTTCAATGAAAATGGCAGCTAAGCAACTCTCGATTGCAGCATTAGGTGGGGTTCATGAAATTGGTAAAAATATGTATATCCTGCAATACGCAGATGATATTGTTGTCATTGATTGCGGCTCTAAATTCCCAGATGAAAGTCTCTTAGGGATTGACCTAATTATTCCTGATGTTTCGTATTTATTAAATAATATTGATAAGGTACAAGCGTTGGTGGTGACTCACGGACATGAGGATCATATCGGCGGGATTCCTTACCTGCTTAAACAGTTGAATATCCCAATATATGCTTCCCGTTTAACCTTAGGATTAATCGAAAATAAACTTAGGGAACATGGAATTTTACGACAAACGAAACTCCATTGTATTAATTCAGAATCTACGTTAACCCTGGGAGCCATTACTACAACATTTTTTAATACAAATCATAGTATTCCAGATTGCCTTGGCGTAGTATTCGATACACCTGAAGGTATCGTAGTTCATACGGGAGACTTCAAATTTGACATGACGCCTGTCAACAAGCAGTATCCAGATATACATAAAATGGCCGATATTGGGAAAAACGGTGTAAAGATCTTGCTGTCAGAAAGCACTAATGCTGAGCGTCCTGGCTTCACCCCTTCTGAAAAGCTTGTTGGCGCTCACATAGAAGAAGCCTTTTTAAAAGCAGACCGTAGAATTTTTATTTCTACCTTCGCCTCAAATGTACATCGTCTACAGCAGATCATTGATGCTTCTCACTTAACTGAACGTAAATTGACCTTACTCGGCAGAAGTATGGTAAATGTAGTCAGAGTGGCCCAAGAACTCGGTTATTTGAACATTCCGGACGATATGCTGATCGAACCTGCAGAAGCTGCTAAGCTCACTCCGGCACAGGTAACTGTTTTATGTACAGGCAGTCAAGGAGAGCCCATGGCCGCACTATCCCGCTTAGCGAACTCAAGCCATCGATTGATGGAGATCCAGGCTGGGGACACGGTGCTGCTCGCAGCCAATCCCATCCCGGGGAATGAACGGAATGTTTCAAGGATTGTCGATAATTTATATATGCTGGGCGCTAAAGTTATCTATGGTTCACGCAGTGAGCTTCACGTCTCCGGGCATGGCAGCCAAGAGGAGCTTAAGCTAATGCTGACTCTAATGAAACCTGAATACTTTATTCCGATTCATGGTGAATACCGTATGCTGCATCATCACAGCTTGTTAGCGGAGGCGGTAGGCGTCAAACCGGAAAATATCTTTATTCTAAAAAATGGAGACATCGTTGAGTCATCGTCTGGTGTTGTCCGCCAATCCGGTCGAGTGACTGCTGGGCAAATTCTAGTGGATGGCCTTGGGATCGGAGATATTGGAAATGTTGTGCTTCGCGATCGTCGCCAGCTGTCAGCAGACGGCATTCTGATTACAGTGATTACACTGAGCCAAACCGATGGACGTCTATTAAACGAGCCAGACACTATTTCCAGGGGATTCGTTTATGTCCGTAACTCCGATAATTTAATGGACGAGATCAACCAGCATGTAACATCGACCCTTAAAAAAATGAACGAAACGGATCTCGGCCAATGGAATATCATCAAGCAGACCATCAAAGAATCATTAAGTAAGTTCCTATACGAAAAAACGAAACGGCGGCCAATGATTCTTCCAATCATCATTGAGGTTTAATAAAAAGGAGTTCCCGTGGGGAGCTCCTTTTCTCTTTGTATCCAGTTGTAGAGGATAGATTTTAACTACATTTTAACTAAATTGCGCCCATGTATTCATCTTGATACATTCTGTCGCCATATTCCGTTGAATATTAATAATTTGCTCCAATTGGGAAACTCGATCTTGAAGCTTTAGGTTAGTTGGATCCGTTTTTAACTGTGCGGCCAATGAAAAGTATTGAGGCACTTCCCAGATACAACGTAAAGCAGTGCCTAAACAATAACCATATCTTGCAAGGGACTCGTCCCCCTGCCATCCTGAATCTTTTAATCCCTCGATATAGTTTTGGAATAAAGACTCTTTATATTCCTCGTAGCGATGATTAGGAAAAACTCCTAAGCTCATATTTACGCCAAACATTTTGCCAAGGTCTTCACCTATCCCCGATATACTCATAAATTGCCAGTCAATTAATATTAGCCGTTCGCCGTCCGTATCACTTTGAGTTAGCAGCATATTCATTTGACTGAGGTCTTGGTGTGCAAGCACTCGCGGCAAGCTATTCAAAGAACGCAAGCTTCTGTCAATCTGGTCTGTGAAGTCTTGGAACCATGTCCAGATACTACGTTCATTATCATTGTGTAATTGATTTATATATTTTGCTGGATTAGGGGCGTAGATTTTACTCGAGGTAGTCCATGATTTAAGCCAGTTTCTGCAAATCCACTTCTCATCAGGAATTTTCTTTCCTGTCAGATAAGTTCCATTGAAACGACCTAACTGTTCAGCGATGTAATCAAACTGTTCCTTTGTGTAAGCATATTCCCCATCTATTCGTTCCATCCATAACCATACGGTACCATCTGCTTGTTCCTCAACAAGATAACACTTAGGTGCCTTGATTGAGCTAGGAAGCTCGTCGAGAATCTTGGATTCAAAGACTAGAGCTTCTCGTCGCCAGTAATTGTGATGCTGAAGATTATCTTTCTCCGCACTATCTGGCTTGATTATCTTTAATATGATTGACCATGGAAGCTGCTTATGATTAATAGATGCAAAACCGCTTAGACGAAAGATACCCGCTGTTGTAAAGTTAGGTGTTTTATAATCTAAATCTTCACATGTAAAATTGACTATCTTTGCTTCGGATTCTTCAAAAATCCGCTGAACACAGCTGTTAAGCTGATCCATTTTATTCTCTAGCACATAGACCCTCCCTGTCTCTGTTAAGATCCCATTCTATTCCACTAAAAAAAGCCTATGAAGCGTAACAGATTCGTTATCACTCATAGGCTTGTTCATCAAAGACTTACTTATTAGAATACTTTCGTTGTCCAATCTTCGCAATTCCAGATATCGGTTACGATGTCCTGATAAAAATCGGGTTCGTGAGAAATCATAAGAATGCTTCCTTTGTATGCTTTTAGAGCGCGTTTCAGTTCATCTTTGGCATCGATATCCAAGTGGTTCGTTGGCTCATCTAATACAAGAATATTAGTTTCGCTATTAATCAGCTTACATAGACGAACTTTAGCTTTTTCCCCACCACTTAGTACAGCAATCTTACTCTCAATATGCTTCGTGGTTAATCCGCATTTAGCTAGAGCAGCACGTACTTCGAATTGTGACAGAGACGGGAATGTATCCCAGATTTCCTCAATACAAGTCTTGTAATTGCCTTCCTTCATCTCTTGCTCAAAATAGCCAATCTCCTGATGATATCCACGTTCTACTGAACCAGACAATGCAGAGATTTCACCTAAAATACTGCGCAGCAAAGTTGTTTTACCAATTCCGTTTGCCCCAACCAACGCGATCTTCTGTCCACGCTCCATCAACAAATTAAGCGGTCTGGACAATGGAGAGTCGTAGCCGATAACCAATTCTTTTGCTTCGAAAATCATCTTGCCGGCAGTTTTACCTTCTTTAAAGTTAAACTGTGGTTTCGGTTTCTCCTTGGCAATCTCGATGATCTCCATCTTGTCGAGCTTCTTCTGTCTGGACATCGCCATGTTACGGGTAGCCACGCTGGCTTTGTTACGAGCTACGAAATCCTTCAGCTCTGCTATTTCTTGCTTTTGGCGATTGTAAGCAGACTCAAGCTGCTGTTTTCTCATTTCGTAGACTTGTTGGAACTGCTCATAATCACCCACATATCGGGTCAGCTTTTGATTTTCCATATGGTAGATCAGGTTGATAACACTGTTCAAGAATGGCATATCATGTGAGATCAGAATAAAAGCATTATCGTACTCTTGAAGGTAACGTCTCAGCCATTCAATATGCTGCTCATCCAGATAGTTCGTAGGCTCATCGAGGAGCAAAATATCTGGTTTTTCAAGCAATAGCTTAGCAAGCAAGATTTTGGTACGTTGACCACCACTAAGATCGGCTACATCGCGATCCAATCCAATGTCAGTGATCCCTAGTCCACGCGCGGTTTCTTGTACTTTCGCATCGATCATGTAAAAGTCTTGATTTGTAAGTGTATCTTGGATGGTACCTACTTCTTCAAGCAGCTTTTCCAGCTCTTCAGGTGAAACGTCACCCATTCTGCCATACATATCGTTCATCTCTTGCTCAAGATCGAACAGGTACTGGAAAGCACTTCTGAGTACATCTTGAATCGTCATTCCTTTGGTTAACACTGCATGCTGATCGAGGTAGCCAACACGCACCCGCTTGGACCATTCGACTTTACCTTCATCAGGTTGCAGTTTGCCTGTAACAATATTCATAAAAGTGGATTTCCCTTCGCCGTTAGCGCCGAATAATCCGATATGCTCGCCTTTTAGGAGACGGAATGAAACATCCTTAAAGATCGCACGATCTCCAAAGCCATGACTTAATCCTTCAACATTTAATATGCTCATTTATGGACACCTTTTTCTTATTTTTCTCGCTATATTATAAGCAGGATTAACTAAAAACTCAATGGAGAAGCAAAAAATTATCATTTTATGGGCTAATTTGCGAGCAATTTTAGTTTTGTGGACCGTCACTTGCCGAGAATGGGTTTGCGCTGGCGATTGCTCGTCATCTTTTATATGATAGTATGCATAGATACACATTGGAGTTGACTTGAGAACTAAGGAGAATTAAAAATGAATAAACTTGTATTTTTTCTTGGTCCAGCTGGAGCAGGCAAAACAACGTTAGCTAAAGCGATTGCTTCGCGGCGCAAAATACCTTTTTTCGATATGGATATCCTACTACGGCCTGCTGCTGACGCGATAATGACTTTACACGGACTGGATCCGGCAGATAGAGACTCAGCAGAGTACAAAAGGTTATGCCGCGATTTAGGTTATCGAATCACTATGGATGCTGCGCTGGATAATATAAGCTTGGACGTCGATGCTTTTGTGGTTGGTCCCTTTACCAAAGAGGCGGCCAGTTCTGACTGGATCAGCCATGAATTAGCTCGGATCGGGCGTTCCCTTCATGATGTTGAGGTCAAGGTTGTCTTGGTAGGGTTAGCCAACGAGGAATTGTACCGGGAACGAATTCAAGACAGACAATCACCACTAGATGAATGGAAGTTCCAGCATTGGAATGAATTCCGCACTTCTCTTGGCAACCGTACGGTAGAATGGCCGCTCCCGGCTGAAAATATTGTGTTGATCGACAATTCTAACCCGGATATTACTGCTACTGCTGCGGCAGTAGAACGATTTATTTACGGCTAAACTTTCGGACCCAGATGACGTTATTTCCACTTTTATCACCTTTTGCGCAATGTTTCGGACCCCAGTGCAGCTATTCGTTAGAAAAGTGGCTTGGGGCGTGTTTTTCGTGCCAATAGCGACGATGCGGTCCGTTAGAATTGCAAAAGTGCGATATGCTGCGTTTAGGGTCAGCTGAGTCCGATAGCAACAGCGTTCGCGTCAAATAATGAGAGCAAACGATGTTTGAGGCTTTGACGAAGAGTTTTGGCTAAACTTTCGGACCCAGATGGCCTTATTTACACATTTAGCACCTTTTGTACAGAGGTTCGGACCCCAGTGCAGCTATTCGTTAGAAAAGTGTGCTTGGGGCGTGTTTTTCGTGCCAATAGCGACTATGCGGTCCGATAGAATTGCAAAAGTGCGATAATGCTGCGTTTAGGGTCAGCTGAGTCCGTTAGCTGCTGCGTCCCCCGTAAAATAATGACATCAAACGATGTTTGAGGCTTTGACGAAGAGTTTTGGCTAAACTTTCGGACCCAGATGATCTTATTTCCACTTTTATCACCTTTTGTGCAGAGTTTCGGACTCAGATCACGTTATTCCCAGAATTCTTTTATTGAATATACTTCTGACTGACCAAATCATCAGCAAGCACCGCGGTTGGTATCACAAATTCAACGGAGCCCATATAACCCGGTGCGACATCGTATTTATTAAACACAATTACAAGCTTACCTTCGGTGTTGATATAAAAGCTCTGATCCTTCGTAATGGAGGTAAACTGATCCGTTGGCACATCATCGCCATACTCAGGGATCCAGTAAACTTTCTCAGAGTCTGCTTTCATTTGAGCAATCATCTGTTCTTTAATATTTTCACTGATGCGTTCAATGTATTGATCATCTTTAAATAGCATTGGCAATGTAATAAGGATCTGGTTCACTTTGTCTATCGTATCAAAAGTAACTTCCATTGAAGATGAACCAGCGGTTTCCTCAACATATCTGCCAATGGAGAAAATGCGCTCATTATCCGTTTTCACTTCATAACCTACGTCCAGCCCCAAATGGCCCCCACCTTGTTCCTTCAACGCTTCGATCTCCGCTTGGAACTTTTCGTATAGTGCTTTATTCTCACTTAAATATTTGCTGTTCAATCCAAGCTCCAGTTCTTTATTTTCCATATCCGTAACGGCTGGAACCTTGATATTTGCATCGTAGTTCTCTTCTTCTACAACGTATTCTTTAATAGTCAGCACTTTTATTATCCGATCAACGCCTGGAATGGAAGATAATGCACTTGCTACGGTTGTACTGGTGTTTATGGCTACTAGAAAAATAACTGCGGCCGCACCAACACTAGCCACCCACTTAGTTGTCGTGTGTTTTTTTCTATTGGCTTTAAGTGACTGCTTTATAGAGCGGTTTACAATCAAATCAAGTTCTTCCGGAATGGGAATATCGGTATACTCTTTATGTAATTCTTGTATTCTTTCGTCCATCTTACTTTATCTCCTTTAAGGCTTCATCATTCAGCTTCACCCGCAATAACTGAAGGGCCTGATACAGCCTTGTCTTTATTGTATTGGTGTTCTCGTTAAGAACTTCAGCCACTTCATTAATCTTCATATCCTCAAAATATCTAAGCACGATCACACTTCGGTATTTCGCCGGCAACTCTTCCAGTGTTCTTTTCAAATCCATATCTGTATAGCTATCCTCAACAGCCGGACTATAGGTTTCTATTATCTCTGGCTCCATCGTCTGAACCTTCTTGTTTCTGCGCAAAAAGTCTAAGGAAGTATTCACGACAATCCTGTAAAACCAGCTTTTCACGGCATCGTGATCCTTTAGCAAATCCATTCGTGTCATCGCTTTATAAATAGAATCCTGCACAATGTCGAGGGCATCCTCTTTGTTTTTCACATAACTGTAAGCAAGCCGGTATACATTTTCTTTGTTTTCTTTGATACATCGCGTCAATATTTTCTCGGTTTTCCTATTCAACATGGTCGATTATCCTTCTCTGTTTGTGATCTGGTGTTGTAACAGGAGTAAGACGTTTGGTGAGTATAAAAAAGTTTGGAGATTCCAAATAAATTATTTATTTTCTTTTTCCAAAGCTTTAATTAGAATTGATGCATAATACTTGGCACCCTCACGTTTCAAATGAACACCATCTTTGTAGAAGTAGTCGTCTTTTCCTTCACTAGCTGAGTACCAGTCTACTATGGTCGTATTCCTGAATTCACTGGAAACTTTTGAAAGGGTGGAATTCACAGTCTGCTCCCACTTTCTCGGCACACGTGTATTGACCAAAAGAATCTGCTCCGCATCGCTTAACGAGTTTAGTAGTTTACGTAATTGCTTGGAGTTAAAAGCTCCATTCGTCCCCAGCTCTATGATCATCCTCTCCCCTAAGCGTCCTTGTGCTCTAAGCTGATCAACCACCTCCTGTGCCTGCATCATCTGTCTGCCGACCTTTCCATCGATGACAATACCAGGGAGACTTTCTACTAAAAACGGAGCTGCATCCAAAATGACAGAATCACCAATGGCCGTAATATTCTTTCCGGTTTGATTTTTCTCGGTTACCGCTATGTTTCCTTCTGGTTCAACTTGTTTCTCTTCAGTGTCAGGTTTTTGCTTCTCAACATCAGTCGTATCTTTTTCTACGGGTGGTGCCAATGAGTTGTGATCTATTGGATCTTGCGCTGTTCCCTCTTGCTGTACATTCTGCTTATCTGCAACTTCGATTGTAGGTGTGTCAGATTCAGCATTGGATAAATATCCATTGCAGGCAATCGGAATAAGAACCAAAAAGATCATGGTCATAAGAAAGACTGGGCGGTAGCTGCGGCGTTGTTTTGCACTCCAATTGTTCCAAATGTTTCTTAATGATCCCCGCCGGAGCGGCTCCTCCACATATTTGTATGATAAGGCTGCCAGTAGAAAACTTCCTGCTAACTGAAGGATAATTCGAAGCACGCCGCTCTCATCTGGATTCCCATTAGGGCTGGTAAGAATAATTACGGGATAATGCCAAAGGTATAAGCTATATGAACGTATACCTATCCATCGCAAGGGTTTACAGCCCATTTTCCGTCCAAGAGAGCTGGCAGGATGAGCAAGCACGGCAATCACTACAGCAGTAATGATAGAGATGATCAAAAATCCACCCCGATATAGTGATTCATCAAACTCGTTAACCCGGTAAACTAACACCATTAATACCAGCAGTCCCAGAGCACCAATGATATCAAACATATAACGAGATCTTTCTGTGACTGTATTTTTAAGTTTCTGACTAGGCCATGCAACGGCAAGCGCCGCTCCAATTAGAAGTGCAAATATGCGAGTATCTGTTCCATAATAGACCCTGCTTGGATCTGTGCCCGGTACATAGAACATAGCCATGGCTAAAGCTGAGACAGCAGCACAAGCCAGAATCCAGGCAATAAGTTTACCTCGACGAGCTATGATCTTTAGTCCTAGTACGAGCAGCAGCGGCCATAGAATATAAAACTGTTCTTCAATAGAAAGTGACCATAAATGTCCGATCGGTGAAGGAGGTCCAAAGCTTTCGAAATACGAAACATCATGAAATATTAACCACCAGTTATTAACGTAAAATAGTGATGACATGAAATCTCCTGTCAGCCCATTTAATCTCGTGGGATCTATGATTAAGAGCCATATGGTGACAACGATCAGCATGACTATCGTCGCCGGCAGCAACCTCCGTGCTCTACGTATCCAAAAGTCCAGAAGGTCCAATCTTCGATGACGCTCCCATTGGTTAATGATTTGGTCTGTGATGAGATAACCCGAGATCACAAAAAAGATTCCCACTCCCAGCAGTCCACCCCCAGCCCATTTCAAATTCAAATGATAGGCTATGACAGCGAGTACGGAAAAAGCTCTTAGTCCATCAATACCAGGCATATAACGCTTGTTGTCATTCATTCTGTTTCAGTCCTTACCCTTAATTTGTTGTTCATAGGCAGGACGCAGGAGCAGCTCAAAAAGTTCTTTAAACTGGCTGATCTGTTATCAAAAGTAAAAAAAACACCCGCGCAAGAATTACCCTGCGGGATGTTTTTAATAAATCAAACTACTTTCACAAACTTCTAAATGGTTATTTCTGAACTTCAACCTGTAGAATTTCTGATACGAATTGAACAGGTACATAGGTTTTGTTATCTTGCAGAACAGGTGCGGCACCTAAAGCTTTAGGAGTCATTTTTGCGAAGAAGTATGAATCTTTGTTAAGCGTAACACTTGTCCACTGTGCTCCTTTCATCAACTCAGCGGTTTTGGTAGACTGATTCCATTTCAATTCATAGTTTAGTTGACTGGCCACATCACGAAGCGATACCATGAGCACGCCTTTCTTATTCGTGAAAGTAGCTACTTTTTTCAAATCTAGCTTAGTTGTATCCGTTGAACTATGATTTAAGCTGAACCGAAACTCTGGTGAACCTACATAACCTGGCGCAATGCTGTATTTAGGGAATACGATTACTAAGTTACCTTTATCGATATAGAACGACTGCTCAGTTGAAGTTCCTGTGTACTCTTCTAAGAAATATTTATCTGAATCCTTTTTAATCGCTGCCAGAATGTCTGCATCGAGCTTCTCTTTGTAGTTAGCGCCCAGTAGATCCGTTAGTGCAACAGGTTCTGCCTCAGCTATATTTTTCACATTATAAGTATCGATCCGCGGCATGCTTGTTCCACCTTCAGAACCTTCAGTAGTAACATTCAAGGAGATAACGCCTGCTGGAGAACCTGTTCCATTTGATTTCAGATCATAAGTAATGTAAAGAGTATAAGGATGAAATTCCATTTGATCAGCCTGTGCTTTTTTGCCCATTTCTGCGGCGTCTTTCTCCCACTGTGCCAGATCCTTTTCAGCATGAGAGAGGATAATATCGTTCAGTTCATCTTGATAATGAGTATCCAGCATTCCTGTTAGCTGTGGTACTTTTAAATCTGCAATCAGGTATTTACTTGTTGTGTTAAGTACTTTTTCTTGTACTTCAATGCCAGCAAGGGCTGGTGCCTTCGACGGTAAAGCCGCAGAAACATTAGCTGTTACTTGTGTGGAAACCATAGCATGAACCGGTAAAGAAGCTGCACTCACTCCCATAATGGCTACACATCCAACTGCACTCATTTTAAATAGATTTTTTGTTCTTTTGTTCATATCTCGTCATCCTCCATCTCTATTTATAAGTGCCTTCCGATGACACTCATTAGCTAGGACGCAGGAGGACCTCTAAAAAGTTTGCTGGTTTTCTAATTTAAATATAATTTTTTCAACTTCTGTACCCCGTAACTCTACGTAAAAAGGCTGCACCTTATCATTTAGACAATACTCCAGCCGCAGTCTGAGGTTTTTCCATGTGACCATTTCCAATGCTTGTTCTATCGAAAAAAAACCAACTTCTAAGCTCTCGGAACTAGTAGCAGGTTCGCCGCCGATGGCTTTCCCTAGAAATAGGTTAGTACAAATAGATCGATCAACATTTTGAAAAACTCCGCAGAACTTATTTATCTCTATATCAATGCCCGATTCTTCTTTGGCTTCCCTGATTGCTGCTTCTATAAGGGACTCCTCCTCTTCAACCTGTCCACCTGGCAACTCCCAGCCTCTACGTGGACCTTTTATTAATAAGATTTCTTCTTGATCATTGAATACAACTGTAGCTGCTGAAAGAATATGTTTGGGGGGATTCATATCCATTGTTACCTCGCTCTAAATTTATTCTAAGCCCTAATTTATTCTGAATACAGGTCCTTTGGGTGAGAAAGGCAAGTCATTTCCCTTGGGCAAAATATAAGCATGGTCTCTTTTAATGGTCAGCTTGTCACAATAACCATCTGTAATAATTAGAAGTGGTCCTTTTTTCGGAAAATCCTCAGCTTGTTGAATCAAATCAATAGCTGGTTGTAAGATCGTTCCCCCTCTTCCCTTCACTTGTACCCGATCCGCGATAGCCTCCGGGGGCATGAAACCTGCATCATAAGGACAAGCATCACAAAAGATAATCCGTGCAAAAGGAACATCACGAGCCTGCGCATAACTTGAAATGGCTCCTAATGCTTTGGCCAGAAGCTTTTTATCCATTGAGCCTGAGGTATCTAAAATAACTCCAAAAGTACGGCCATCATCTGCAGCACCGCTATGAACCCACTGTGGTCGAGGGATATCAGGTGTAGAAGATTGACGTCTGCTAATTCGTGAATAAGATCTGGTCTTCTCAAGCGGTGAAAAATAATGATCAAACCACCGAGCAAGCTCTACATCCCATTTAATAGGTGGCTGGCCTAGCGCTCTAATCTCTTCAACTAGGCCTGATGGCAAAAGACCGCGGCTTTGCTCTTCATGATACATCAGTCCTTGTTGCATAGCATTTTTACAGAAATCATCTAACGTCTGTCCTTCTCTCGCATCCCAAAAACTTGATGAACCGTTATCTAAAATGTCACCAAGTCCATTCCCTCTCAAGGTCGCCAGTTTCTTATAAGTGCGGATATCTCCGACCATACGATCATAAATCGTTTCAGCAGATAAACCTTTAAGCTCAGGATCTAATAAGAGTCCAATTCGCGGATACTCCCCTACACTCATTTCTACTAGCCATAGATTTATTACGTAGTCACAAGCCACATTCCAAAGATAATGATCCCGGCCAAGACATCGCTCGTGATGCTGAAGCCCCGCGTGCAGAAGCTCATGCGCCATCACGAAAATACACTCCTCATCGTTTAGTCCGGCTGCAGGGTTCATAAATATTTTGCGCTCAATAACGTCAATGGCAGCTATGGAAATATCAAATCGCCGACATATCGCTGGATCTTCTATAATCTCAAAGCCGGCGGCAAGCGCACCTAATAAAGGATATCTGTCCATAAACCATCGTTTTGCACGTTGTGGAGCGGTTAATGAAAGTGCAGGGTCACTAATAGTATTAGCATGGCCTCCAGCAACACTTACTGCATTCGTCACAGCATTAGATAACCCATAAGCAAAATAGGCTTCCCAATCCGGTGCTTTTCCCCAGTATCTTTTGGTGGTTTCTCTAACATTCATATCCAGTTTTGAAACACCCGCAGTCCCAAAATATCTGGAGGTGTCCGGAATTCCTTTTATCATAAACTGCTCGTAAAGCTGTTGTTCATCTTTAATTGTAAGATCAATTCGCGACTCCATATCTGCGGGTACTTTCCCAAGCTTCAAGTCATTTAAAAACTTTGCTATGTACACATCACATGCAACGTTCCACGCCACTTGATTCTCTTTAATCTTTAAATGTCCAAGACCTAAATGAAGAAAACAATGTGCCAAAACGTACATCCATTCAGCAACCTCGCCACGCCTTTTAGGATGAGTGTAAATATAACCGTTATTAGTGACAATTGCCCAGCCGTCTTCAGGATAGGGACTATTTTCATTATGAATAATCGAAGCTCGAACAGATAACGGCGCAAAAATAGGATGATCCGCGATTAACGAACATGCTTCATTAAAATTTTTCAAAGCGGGATTATCTGGAGTTGTTTTTTTAGCCATATTTACCCCCGCTCTTTTATTGCAAGACGTGGTAAATCACGTACAATTTCAACCATTAACCAATCTGGAATATTATCACTTTGCTCCTGCTTAGCAACTACTAGCTGTGCAATTTCGAAGCTAATGACGGACAAGTCTTTAATCAGCTTTTTAACAGTGTGTGCAAATTGGCGATGTCCATCTCGTACGTTATCTTTAATCGGAGGGAGTTCTTTGATAATCTGGGCACGCAAGGATTGCGCCAGGAAATACAGGAGATCCCGATCTTCTGGAGCCGTTGGAAATGAGGATTTACCATCTATAATTTGATTAAGTTCATATTTTCCAGTTAGATTTTTATAAAAAGCCCTGAATTGTGTGGCGTGAGCAGGTGTCAGTGAACCATTCGCTAAAATCCCCACGGTATCCGCATTTATATCATCGCCAAACTCATGTAGTGCATCACTAAGCATATGCCAAGAGCGTGGCGTGGAGAAAGGCTCTTCAGTCTTTGGAGGTGCACTCCACAAATGATCGGGACGCAATTCCAGATATTCAATAACCATAGGATGAATGTTATGCTCATATGCCCAAGAGATCCAATTTTGAAACGATACATTTAACTGTATATGGAACATCCGATTGATAAGCGCGGAGGACATAGGTTTAACAATTGCACTATCTTGTGCACGGTTACCAGCTCCTATTACTATAGAGCCCTCAGGTAGGTGATAATCGCCTATGCGGCGTTCGTGGATGAGACTATAAAAAGCTTTTTGCACTTCTTGAGAACAGGCATTAAGCTCGTCCAGGAACAAACAATAAGGTTCATCCCGAGCAATCATTTTTGGAGGACAGAATTGGCTCTTACCGTTAACGATTTGCGGGACTCCAATGATGTCTTCAGGTGCTAATTGAGAACCTAATAGAGACACACAAGGAAGACCCACCTGATCAGCAAAAGCTTCTACTAGCGAAGATTTCCCAATACCAGGCGCCCCCCAGATAAAAACAGGGCGAATCACAGAAACGTTTAGAAGTACTTGCATAAGTTGAATAGGTGTTACAGGAGTTGCTAGATTCAAATAAATGCTCCTTTTTTAATGAAATGATAATAACGATAACTATACACAGTATAACAAATAATTCATTAGCTCAGGAACGAACTTCAACAACAGATGAATAACCCCACATCCTAAGTCGAGGGTTACTATTTATTTCAGGGGAGTCGTTGCGCAGATTTTAATAATTTCCCACCGTCATAATGTTTCCCATATTTTTTCACTATTTCTTTAATTTCATTATCTTCAGGAATTGAGTTTGAGATTTTCCATGTTAAAAAGTAAGCCTGTACTTTCCCGCCATAAAAAACCCATGAAAAAAATCTCATAGCAAATTTATGTGCACCTTTTTTCCTGAAATTATTCATGGAGCTTCCTTTTTTCCACACCGTTATAGTCTGCCCGACACCTCCCTGAAGTTGTCCAGAGAGCTCGGCATATAGGAGATTTTCATTTTTCTGAAGTTGCTTCTTAACGAAATTATTAATAGTTCCATTAATCATAATTCTGAATATATTGAAATTTTCTCCTCGTGTTACTGAGATAATCGCCGTTTGGGGTAACTCTACATCTCTATCGCCTAAAGTGAACTTTGCACCGTACTTATTGTTTGGATCTTGATGCTTAACCCATTCTCTCAATATAAACTCCCCCGATCCTTTCCCTATATATATTATCAACCCACTCTATTTCATTCGAAAAAACAAACCTTTTCTTGACGAGATATAAAAAAGGATGATATATTGTTTCACGCTTTAATAATTAAGTAGTTAATCATTTAGTTGTTATCTAAAATTTAATGGAATTACTTATTCCGCCCTATTTCATAACTTTAGGAGGCGTGATTTGGCTAATAATGAAGATTTTCTTCAGATTTCTACTATGTTCAAATCCTTTTTAAAAGGAATCTCTCAAGATTGGAACAAACAAGACTACCCCCTAAATATTACACAGTTCAAGACCCTCAGGACTTTATCTAAGAACGGTCCACAAAACGTATCACAGATTGCTGCAGCTCTTGGTATTACCTCAGCAGCAATTACAGGCGTAACAGACCAATTAATCGCTGAAGATTACGTAAATAAGGAACGCGCCAAGGATGATCGAAGGGTGGTACACATCACCATTACGCAGAAAGGAGAAGCAACGATTAAAGAGGTGCAGGAACGCCATCAAGAACTTATGGAATCTTACTTTAAGATACTGCCCGATGAAGATATTGAGCATTTAAGAAGAATTTTCGCAGTTATAATTTCTGATTTAGACAAGAGATAAAATTTAAAAAGTGGCGGGGAAACAATCGAATGGAACATTTATCCAGCAAACGAAAACTTAGTATTATGATAGCTATTATGGCTGCAATGCTGTTCGCAGCGATTAATCAGACAATTACAAGTACTGCTATGCCGCGTATAATCGCAATTCTTGATGGCATGGATTACTATACTTGGACTATTAACATTTATTTATTAACATCAACAATAGCAACCGTTCTTGTCGGTAAGTTATCTGATATGTTCGGACGTAAACCCTTTCTATTAGCAGGTATTCTATTATTTATGGTTGGGGCTTTTCTGACAGGAACATCTTCCGATGTTTATCAATTTATCATTTACCGTGGGATTCAAGGGGTAGGTGCAGGTATTATTCAATCCACCGCATTTACTGCCGTAGGCGACTTATTCCCTCCGCGTGAACGTGGTAAATGGATGGGGTTGATGATGGCAGTATTCGGCTTCTCCAGTGTGCTTGGACCAACGCTAGGAGGCTTTTTGATTGACAATATGGATTGGCATTGGCTGTTCTGGATCTTCCTACCGCTAGGTGTAGTAGCCTTCGTGATGATTCTTACCTTATTTCCTAAAGGCAAACGCGGGGAGTCAACCAGCATCGACTATTTAGGTTCCTTGCTAATGACAACCACCATCGTGCCTCTACTGCTTGCCTTCACCTGGGCAGGTACAGAATATGATTGGGGTTCTTCGCAAATTCTCGGCCTGTTGGCGGGAACTGTCGTTTCGGCACTTCTCTTTATTTTTGTCGAATCCAAAGCTAAAAATCCAATCCTTCCGCTTCATCTATTTAAGAATAGTGTAGTTACCATATCTAATATTATTGGTTTTATTATGAACTTCGGTATGATGGGAGCTATGATCTATCTTTCCTTCTTCGTACAAGGTGTTCTGGGGATCTCCGCGACATATGCAGGGTATGTTACTATGCCAATGTCGATCGTTATGGTTGTAGCCAGTGCCCTTACCGGACAAAAGATGGCAAAAAAAGGAAAGTATAAACGTTACGCATTAATTGGAATACCCATTATGATTGCTGGTATGACAATTATGGTATTTATGAATAATGTACCGATGGCTGTCCTAAGTATGATTGTGTTTGGTCTTGGGTTAGGATTGGGGATGCCAGTATTCTCACTAGCTACTCAAAATGCGGTTTCACACACAGAACTAGGTGTAGTAACGGCCTCCTCACAATTATTCCGTAATTTAGGCGGTACGATCGGTATCGCAGTCATGGGTACCGTTATGTCCAATAGTCTTACCAAAAACTTGAAGGAAGCTCTGCAATCGTCATCAGCGCCGGATTTCACACAGATAGATCCAAAACTTGCTGAGCAAATGCTCTCCTTCGCTAATCCACAGGCATTAATGAACAAACCATTGCTTGAACAGACTCAAGCTAGTCTGCCAGCCGATGTACAGCCTGTCTTCTTACAAATGATTGAGGGTATCCGTGATGCTTTAGGACAGACATTGTCATCCGTGTTCTTAACCGGGACCATTGTGCTTGTTGTAGCTTTCGTGCTTGTCTTCTTCCTGAAGGAGCTTCCACTTCGTACTTCTAACCAAATGCCAGTTCCTGAAGAAGCTGAACAGGACCTGTCAAACATGAAATCTTCAAAACTTGCAGTGGATAAAGCCTAACCGCAAATTATTTTTGAAGCTGACTATAAAACAACAAAAACTGCAACGTACTCATGCGTAACTGAGTAAGTTGCAGTTTTTGTGTTGATCTATTATTTTACAGGTGAAAGCTCATCTTCTGTTACCCACTTATGATTTTTCACTTCATCTCCACCCGTAGTAGGTTTGTAATTAATCATATAGACAGTGGTTTTTTCTGCTGAGTTAATCTGAGCCGTTGCACCCTTCATATCCTTCATATGATCAGATTCCATAATGACCTCTGAGCCTGGTTGATAGGATATATCCTCTGCTTCTTTTATTTCTTCATGAATAATCCACTTATGATTTGTGACCGGCTGACCTCCTGTAGTAGGTCTATAGGAAACATTATATGCTGTCGTCTCATAAGCTCCCACAATTGTCGCAATGGCTCCCTTCATCCCTTCCATATGGTCAGTTTGGATCACAGCTTCACTTCCTTCTTTGTAAGTAGGATTCTCCGCTACCCTCAGATCTTTTGGAACTTCACCTGAACTTGAATGTGAGTTATGTTCCATTTGTGTATCGTTAGAAGACATTTGATTGCCATAGCTATTGTCATTACTACAAGCACTTAAGCTGAAAGCAGCTGCGACGACTAGTAGAAATAATTGCTTTTTCATATAAAAGACCTCCGAAATTTTATCTGCCTATAAGTATTATTTTACCCATTTCAGAAAATCACAAACGGAACTAAGGATTCACAGTTTGTAAAACAGTAATTTATTTTCCATTAAATGAGTATTGTCTCAATGCTTAAACTATATTTATAATGTTTTCTGAAAGGAGGCTGCTATAATGAAGACTAAAATATTCACTTTGTTGCTTCTTTTGGGTCTGGTGAGCATGGCTACTATGATCGGTTCTGCTAATGCAGCTCCGGTATTAACCATAGGAAGTTCTTCAGGAGATGTATGGGATCTACAATATAGATTAAAAACCCTTGATTTCTATACTGAGCCCTTAGATGGGGTATACGGATCACAAACGAAAGCAGCGGTTGCTAAATTTCAAAAGGCCTATGGCATAAGCGCTGATGGGATTTCGGGGACAAAAACTTGGAATATTTTAAAAAAACACACGCTTAATATTAATGAAATGGATATTTTGGCTAAAGTTATCTACAGTGAGTCTCGCGGTGAGCCTTATGTTGGACAAGTTGCAGTGGGTGCAGTAGTCATGAATCGTATACAATCTAGTCAATTTCCTGACAATATCAAAGAAGTTGTATTCCAAAAAGGAGCTTTCACAGCCGTATCTGACGGCCAGTATTGGCTTACACCAAATCAGACAGCTTATTTAGCTGCTCTTGATGCTGTTCGAGGTTGGGACCCGACAAACCATTCAATCTATTATTTCAATCCCGATACAGCAACTAGTGCATGGATTTGGTCACGTCCGCAAAACTTAAAAATTGGTAAGCATATATTTGCAAGTTAAACGCATCAAATAGCTAAGATCAACAAAAGCCGATCTAACTACGATAGTTAGATCGGCTTTTATTATTAAACCTATTCGGTTGTGTTAGAATCCATTCCAAGCACTAAAGCCACCAAATATTGCAGTGAATTGTACTTATAAGCTTTTGCCTTTAGGAATGAATTCTTAAACATAACTTCGAAATCCCCTTTTATGGATTCGATAATTTTGTTTGGTTATTGAATGTAAAAATCATCTTTAATTCATCATCATATGACTTCCCGCATTCCTCTAAATAACTATCACCAGTGTATTCTTTTAAAGTTTTCCTCCAAAAATGCTGTGCTCTCCTATTTGTATCCGTGGGATTCGTTTGCAGCTCCCAGTTACCCAAATGAAGCTTAAAGACTTCCTTAGCCGCATATTCAGCGATCCCCTTACCACGGAAGGGCCGTAGAATAAAAAATTCATTCAAATAGAATTCACAAGCAGACGGTGTGTATGGTGGTGTAGCAACTAATGCAAACCCTACTGGAATATCATTTTCTTTTATTAAATAAGGATACAAAATGCCAGCTTTCTCCCACCAAATGTCGAAGACTTTATTCTGTTCCTGCAGTGACTGTGTCTCGTCCTCCTCGAATATCCCATATCGATTAGGAATCGTCCCCCATATTTCTGATAGATCGTGTAAGTATAGTGGGTAAAGGTTGTTAATAATAAACTTCGAGGCACTGTCAGTTAAGGTTATTGTGATATTCATGTCGTTCCCTCCTTACCTTCTGTCGAATTCCTGAATATATTTATGGAGATCACTCAAATATTATGGTTACTGGAACAAGCTTAATCTCCATCATACCTCCACAATTTCTTCTCAATAATTACTTCTTTTCTCAGTATAATTAGGACCTCACTCTAGTTATATGCCATATTCGATTAGAATTAATTTTTATATAATGTCACCATTTATATTTGATAATTAAGTTAAGCGTACCTACTGTACTTCTATATACTCGTCTTAACTTTTGCGGATATAGTACAAACCTCACGCATATTATAATTGTATGAAAATGGGGGGTGTACTCAGATATGCCGGATCCTTTTGTTTCGAGACCTCTAGATGAAATAAGATTCTGGTCACGAATCATCAAAGAACACTCTTTTTTTCTTAAACCTTGGGTTTCGTTGTGAAGACACGCAACTAATTAATGAAGCAAACCATTTCTATGCCACATTCGAAGCCATAGAGAATAAATCACTCGGATTTACTGTGGATTCTGATCCAGCTGTAATACGGAAGTTTAATGAGGAAGTTCATAGTGCAGCTTCACATATCTGGGCGTTTAAAAGGAAAATACTAGGTCTAATTCTACAATGTAAGCTTCCAGGCGGAACGAACTTTCCCTTACTAGTGGATCATGTCAGTGGGGAAGCCAACTATTTTCGAAATCGACTGGAAGAACTGAATCAGGGTAGGTTAGATCTTTTATCAGACGCAATTATTAATGAAAACCAAACCCCTGCTCAGTCAGCAACTTGACGAGAATAAAGTCTCAGTTAAATCTCTCCGTGACTTTAAGAAAACGGCACGTGATCTTATTGAGGAATGCCGAATAAAGAGCATCATCCATCCATTGCTTGCGGATCATGTATTCCGAGAAGCAGAACGATTCCTGTATATAATTGATGCATTTGAAGCCTCTTTGAATATGAATAAACAAATCGTATAGCATTACATGAAATCTATTTAAAAGCGATTAAGTTGCAATTAGAAGCAATGACAATGATGAAAGAAGCACTATACAAAACAAAGGTTTCTAGTACAGCTATTAATGCCGCAAATAAAAAGATGGAAGAAGGTGTGAAGTATGAAGGACAGTTTGTAGATGGGATCAATAAATATCGGAAAAAGTATGGTATTTCAGATTAAATTATAATTAAATTCCAAAAACCACGTCAGAGTTTCCTCTAACGTGGTTTTTTTGGATGATAAGCTATTTTTTTGAATAAATGATTTTCTTAATACTATCCCTAGATAGGCAATATTCATCTGAAAGCTGGTCAACCGTTGCACCCACAGCAAACCTTAGACAGATTTCGATGTTTCTAGATCTTAAGTATTTTCTGCTCCCTGACTTTTCGCCCCATTTTACATGTGATTCTTCAGGTTTAGGGATATAAACCATACCCCCGTTGATATATTTCTGAATTTCCTCTAATAATTCTTTTGGGAAAATCGTATCTGCATTTACATATTTCATAATCGCTCTGCTCCTTAAACTTTTTATGAGTTTGAAGGTAGCAAAGTCTATTCTTTAAACAACCCATGCACACTGCACTAGCGGTAAAATCAATTTTTCGCTCTATACAAACAACCGCCGTTGTTTATAAGTCTAGACTTTGCATAGAGCTGATCGCTAATCTTCTCACGATTGTACACCCTCCTTTTTAATGTGTAATTACTTGTTCCAAAATACGCTCTGCTGTTTTTTCTCCATTCGCAATACAATCTGGAATGCCTACACCATAATAGGAGCATCCAGCAAGGATAACATTAGGATACCTGTCTGTCATCTTCTTCTCTAAGGATACTACAATTTGATGATGAAGTTTATGGTAATTTGGCATTACATCATGCCATTTGGTCACATCGTAGGTAGCTGGCTGTCCTGTTATCCCGAGACTGGTCTGTATATCTTTCAAAGCCACCTTCAATAGTTCCTCTTCAGATAGCTTGATCAACGAATCATAATGAGGGTTTGAGCTTTTATAAAAGAGTCTGACAAGCAGACGCTGTTGTCCTGACGTATGCTCCCACTTGCGACTTGTCCACGTACACGCATTACATAGAACATCATCGCTGTTGGCAGTGATGAACCCTGTGCCATTCGCAGGCAGCTGACTGTCGGGGATATCAAATCCTAAATATACACTAATCATAGAACTATTATATAACTGATTGAAATCTTCATTTAGTTCTTCGTCTTGAAGTAGCGCTTGTGCAGTAGAATGCATCGTTCCAAGTACGACAACATCGGAGTCTATGATTCGTCCATCTGCCAAAGTTACCTGGTACTGCTCTCCACGCTTCTCAATTCTTTCGGCACGAATCCCTTTGATGACCTCCGAATTAGAAAGATGTTCTTCCATAGAGTCGATCAAGGCAGATACACCTCCCTTGAATGACATGAACTTCTTATCACCATTCCCTTGAAATTTGGCTTTATTTGCGGATAAGCCTTGAATAATACTGCCGTATTCATTCTTATAATCAATCAAATAAGGCAGCGTCGAGGCAATTGTAAGTTCGCTTAGCTTCCCGGAATATACACCTGAAAGAACAGGTGAAATTTGCTTCTCGACAAGTTCTTTTCCAAAAAAAGCTTCTAGAAAATCACCCACGGAATCGTTTTTCGTAAACTTATTATTGGGAGTGTAGAAATCTTTGAGTGCTTCAACCTTTCCTTCAGCTGAGATCAGTTCTGTTGTAGCAAGCGACTCCATACTGAGCGGAATGCCAAAGACTGCATCTTTAGGAATTTGCTTCAGTTTACCTTCTGTATAAATAAAGGATATTCCTGTCGCGTTATATACAACCTCATTTTGTATACCCAACTCTTCAATCAGAGGTGCAACATTCGTTTTACGGGTGACAATAGAATCTGCCCCAGACTCCATAATGAAGTCTTCTTGTTTTAGTGTTCTGATTTTGCCGCCCAGTCTATCGCTGGCTTCAACCAAAATGATTTTTACATCTAGCTTGTTATGCTCTATAGATTTCTGTAAATAGTAAGCGGTAGACAATCCAGTAATTCCCCCGCCAATCACGACAACTGTTCTCAATTCGTTGACACCTACCTCGTGGTTATAATCTGTTCAATTCAATTGTGTACATTATATCATAGGAATTTATAAGAATTTACATACCAACGTGTCAGATATGACACAAAAAAGCCGCGTTAAACGCGGCAATGTTGGGGTAATAGTTATATATTTTCCTGTTTCAATGCATCGATAATGTTCTCTTTTTTCACTTTTGAGCTTGAATATAACATGGCTGCGCTAACGATGATAAACACTGCCAATATGACACACAAGATACTCATCCACGGAAGTGTGAATCCATAAGAGAAGCTGCTCATCATTGATCTATAAATCAAGTACATAATAACGATACTAATCGGAAGCCCATATAGTAGTGACTTTATTCCATAAAAAACACTTTCGTAATTAATCATTTTATTAAAACCATTTGGCGTCATGCCCACAGACTTCAGCATCGCAAACTCTCTTTTACGAAGAGATATGCTAGTTGATATCGTATTAAAAATATTCGCAATTGATATTAAAGTAATCAAAGCAATAAAACCATAGGTGAAAATAGACATTAACATGATCATCTGCTCACTATTTTGTCTATTTTGATACACATTTTGAACATAGATATTCCGCTCTTTCATTTCCTCTATGGCTTGTTGTGTTGCTAATGGGTTTGTGCTGTTCAAGTTAAGCCGGCTTTGAATATCTTTGCTCATCGCATCATTTGTTAGTTTATCGAAGACTTGTTCAGAGACGATGATGTTTATTCCACCAACCATTGCTGAATGTACTCCCATTGGACGTTTATCAGTTAAAGCGACAATTTTTACTGGTGATAAATCCGTCTCTTTTTTGGTATCCCAATCCGTATAAATAAGCTCAAGCTTTTGGCCGACTTCAGAGTGAAAAGCTTTGGTCTCAACAATTTTTTTGGCTTTCTCATCCTCAAAGGTAACCGTATCATTCACAATAGCAGTCATCTGATCAAGCTTCGTTAGATGTTCATAATTTATACCGACCGTTTCTGCATAGGTTTTCAAACTCTGTTCATTTAGTGCAAAGATCTGAATATAGTAAGGATATTTCCCGTTCTTTAGAACACTCTTATCCGCCTGCACAATCTCTTGCAATTCTTTTGCCATATTTTTCTCATCAATCCATGAACTCACACTGAGTTCCCTAGTCACATTATATTCCGTTATATTAGGTAATTTGGATATCGAGTTCGTCAACCGGTCCACTTTTTGAGCGTCCTCAGTCCCCATATATACTTGAATATCATAGTTCAAACCATCCTGTGAGAGTTCTACCGACCTTCTCATATTAGAAGTGAACGCTGATACAGATAAAAACAAAACAATACTAATGACAAGTGAGAACACGGTTGCTTGGTACCTGCGTTTATTTCTCTTTAAATTCTTCAAACCAATTTCTGCTTCAATACCAAACAATCTGCGCACGAACTTGGATGTTTTCACCGCTTTACCTGAGAGCTTAACATCGGTTGTTTGTCTGATCGCATCAATTGCCGAGATCTTTGAAGCCTTTCTGGCTGGAAGATAGGTGGATATAAAAATTGTCAGTATTGAAACTAAACAAGCGGTTAGTAGAGACAGAGGTGTAACAATCAACGTTAATCTCTCAGTTATCCCTAATACATCTTGAATCATCGAATTGATAAACATAAAAGTGATCCCGATGCCTGCTATACCGCAAATGATCCCAATTGGAATACTAATTAAACCGATAATCATTCCTTCAAAAAACACTGAATTCTGCTTTTGCCACTTTGTAGCCCCTACACTGGAGAGCATCCCTAAATGACGTGCACGCTCCGAGACAGAGATCGCAAAAGCATTATAGATTAAAGAAACGGAACCAATGATAATCACAACCATAATAATTACTGACAATGAAAGAAGTGTGTTACGTAAGCCATCGTTATTCGTCACACCATAATAGCGGAGCAGACTATTATTATAAGAGATCGACTCGATCTTATTTTCTTTTGCTAATTCCTCTGCATGCTTGTATATGGAGCTGTCCACCTTTTTTAATACAACCGTCGCTGTGGTTTTTTCAGCTGCTCCAATCATGCTTTCATCCACATAACTTATGGCAGTATAACCCGGAGACCATGTTGGTTCCCAAGTAGGACGTTTTATCACTCCCACAATCGTATAGTTCATTGATTTTTTATGAATAATCTTTTCAAGCAAGGTATCCTCTTCAGTTCGTAATCGTTCATTCTGAGATAGGGGTTGGCCACTATTTTCATCATCGCTAGTGACACGTTCACCCACATCAAGCGTTAAAGTTTCACCAATCTTGTAAGAGACTTTTGCATTCTTTGCAATCTCCTCAGAAATGACTACTTCGTGGTTTGTCTTCGGGAGTCTACCTTCCAGCAGTTCAATCGGAAATTGTTTAAAACCAGCTGCATTATATTCCTTGATATACCAATAGGGTTTATTCTCATTCTTCCCACCCTCTAAAGGGGCGTAGCCACGATCGTTGGAGATCACTAGGGCTTTTGTCGCATCATCTGTTTCTATCGCTTTGAGCTGAGCTTTAGTAACATTTCTATATTGGACATGCCATTCTCCATTTGTAGAGATACTTTGCTTCTTCATTAATTCCATAAAAGAAAAACCTAACGTCGCCACAGCCGTTACCATAGCTACTGAAATGATAACTCCAATGATAGTTACCAATGTTCTTCGCTTATTCTGTTTCAAATGTCTTATAGTTAATTTGTTTACGATATTCACGGACGAATCACCTCATCTTTAGCGATCCTTCCATCTTCAATAGTAATGACCCGATCTGCTTGCAAGGCAATACGTTCATCGTGAGTAATCACAATCAGTGTTTGATTATACGTTTTATTAAACATTTTTAATAATTCAATAATTTCACTGCTATTCTTGCTGTCAAGATTACCAGTTGGCTCATCTGCCAGCATAATTGCAGGGTTACTAATTAATGCTCTGCCTATGGATACCCGCTGCTGCTGTCCGCCTGATAGCTGATTCGGCAGATGGTTTAAACGATTTTCCAAATTTAACGCCTTCACGGTATCTGCAAATTGCTTCTTATCCACTTTATGCTGATCGAGCAGCAACGGAAGTGTGATATTCTCTTCAACCGTCAGCACCGGTATGAGATTATAGAACTGATAAATAAGACCAATTTGTCTGCGTCTAAAGATCGCCAGCTGTGTTTCATTCAAATCATAAATATCCGTGTTATCTACAAATACTTTACCACTTGTCGGTCTATCCACCCCACCTAATAAATGCAGAATCGTTGATTTTCCTGAGCCGGATGGTCCAATAATCGCTACGAATTCACCTTTTTTAATTGAAAAAGATACATCATCCAGAGCCTTTACTGCGGTCTCGCCTTTACCATATGTTTTAGACAGATGTTCAATCTTTAAAATATCCATTGTTAGACCCCCATTTGTTGATGAGATCAGTATATCTGTCTACAATGACTCTTCAGTGACTCTTAAGTGACATTCTAGTCACTAAGCCATAAGTGTTAAATCACTTGCTTGTAAAATTTGATCCGAAATTGTGTACCCTTTCCTACTTCACTCACCACATCAATCGTGCCGTTTTGTTCAGTGATAATACTTTGCGCCAAGGCAAGTCCAATTCCAACGCTGTCTTCGTTTGCATTTGTACCCTTGTAGAATCGTTTGAAAATATAGGGGATCTCTGCCTTAGGAATTCCTTTGCCATTATCAGTAATGACAATTTCCGTGAACAGCGTGTTTTCTGCAAAAGAAATCGTAATCTCTCCCCCAGCAGGTGTATGCTCTACACAGTTTTTCAGAATATTAATCATCGCCTCAGTTGTCCAATTGTAATCGCCTATTAATGAGGTAGCGTCTTCACCTTCGATTAGGATCCGTTGCTCCTTAATATCCATTGGAATCAGTATGGGCTCCATAGATTTCTGAACAAGCTTCTTTACTTTTATTGAATCTTTTTTAAATTGAATGGTTCCGGCATCGATCTTTGAGAACTTTAATAATGAAGAAACCAGCCAGCCAACCCGATCGAGCTGAAGGCTGATTTTCCGCGTAAATTCTATTCTTTTCTCAACGTCCAGATCAGGATCGCTTAATAAATCTGCCATCACGGTCATGGAGGTAAGTGGTGTTTTGAGCTGATGGGAGATGTCGGAGATCGCATTGGTAAGCTTTATTTTATCCTCTTGCAAAAGCAAACGCTGCTCCGATAACATCAACGTCACCTTATAAATATCATTTTTCAGGATACTAAGCTCGCCTTCCTGATTATCACGAACATCGAGCGAATAATTACCACTGCTAATTTGACGTAGATACCCTGAAAGCTTCTCAATTTCGCGGTATCTCCAGCGGGTAAATAATAAACAACAACCTATAAGCAGAACTGAAGTTACCGCCGTGATCCCCATCGCTGCTGATGAAATAAATGCCGTTCCTATAATCGCCAGAAGGCTGATCGTAGTCATCGTTAGTAATAACCATCTAAATTCTCTGTTTCGTAACATCTAATCACCAACCTTATACCCTAAACCGCGTACTGTTTTGATCAGTGTGGGTTCTTGCGGGTTATCCTCTAACTTTTCCCTTAAGCGTTTAATATACACAGACAATGTATTATCATTTACAAATTCTCCGGCGACATCCCAAATCCGCTCTAACAGCTGATTTCTGGAAAGGACTTGTCCCACATGATTAGCAAATATCAGAAGCAGACGATATTCTAATGCTGTTAGCAGAACTTCATCGCCGTTCTTATAAACTTTTCCTTCAAGCGTATTAATCCGTATATTCTCTAGTTCAAAATTAGATGGAGTTTGAGCCTGCTTGTTATATCTCCTTAACACCGATTTAATGCGTGATAACAGCTCGCGAATCCGAAATGGCTTAGTTATGTAATCGTCTGCTCCCATATCAAGTCCCATCACTACATTAACTTCGTCATCAATCGCAGTTAAAAAGATGACCGGAATATCGCTCCGCTCCTTCACGATCTTACACAGATCATATCCGCTGCCATCCGGTAGAGAGAGATCAAAAATGCAAAGTGTTACTTCAGATAACCGCTCCGCCAACACCCTCCTAGCAGAGGTTGCATCATAACATAAAATAGTTTCAAAATGATCCTGCTGCAAGGAATATTCAAGTCCTGAAGCAATCGTTCTATCGTCCTCTACGAGCAATATTCTCATCAATGTTCATCCTAACCTAATAATTTGCGAAACTGTCATATTGAAAAAGCACTACACTTATATTGATGAATTTGCTGAAATCCTAAACGGAGCGCTAGCTTTCGGGAAGCTTCATTATCTAATGAACAGTCCCAGTAAGGTGTAAAACCATTTGTAAGTATATCCTCCGCTACTAAGGCCGCTAAATTAGTCCCCACTCCTCTATTCTGATACTTGGAGAGAGTTTCAATTCCGATAGCATGAGTATCTTCCGTAACGAAACTAGAATAACACACACCCATAATCTCAGTTCCATCAACAGCAGCATATCCATAGCCTTTTGCCCTAAAGTCTTCTTTCGATGACCAGAATAAATCAATATTGTCATGTACAAATTCTATATTCTTTAGATCTAAGTCCTCCCAGTCCAGCATTTTAAGATTTATAATTCTAATCGCATTATTAAGGGACTCAACGGGCTTGTGGAATAACTTGAACACCATTTGTTCAAAAGGATATAGCTTCCTAGAAGGAAACATCAATGCCAGATTCCATTCATTGTGTTGACCTGAGACTTCAAAATACTCCAGCCCAAGCTTTTTCATCCTCGGTACAATCTGACTGGATACATAACTATCTAAGCTTTTAATAAATATCTCATTGGTGTGATCGCCTATAATATAAAATCCTTGCATCCCCTTACTCCATACCAACGCGCTTTTTGGTGTTACAAGTTGATCTACAAAAATCCAACCCGGATTATTTCCCTCGATAATGGAGAGAATTTCAGGATGAATAGGAGCACCTGTAAGTAACGGTTTCACTTCATTAAAATCCTGTTGAGATAACTCATGCATATGAACACTCCTCGCCAACAATTTATCTAAATCACTGATCAATACTTAAAAAGATTAAATCCCCTTTGTATATTCTATAAGATAATTCAGCAAATTGCTTATTATAAAATCCGATCCGGGTATCCTAAATAAAAAAAGAATTGGACCCAATGCTTGACGCACAGGCCCAATCCTTTATTTGAAGTATCCTTAATGATCGAAATCAGCTTGCATTATTGACCTATCATACCACCATCGACTGTATATAGAGAACCCGTTACGAATGAAGCCTCATCCGACAGAAGGAAGTTCATCACAGCGGCAACCTCTTGCGGTTCTCCGTAGCGTCCCATAGGTGTTGCAGCTTCGTTAGCTGCCTTGTATTCTTCTGCGCTTCCAAAATTATTTTCAATTTTACGCATCATTTGTGTATTGATCGTTCCTGGGAGTACCGCATTTACACGAATACCAAGTGGTGCAAGCTCATTTGCAGCTACGCGAGTCAGACCAATTACAGCATGCTTAGACATAATATAAGGGGCCATACCTGGTGCACCCATGAGTCCTGCCAGAGATGAAGTGTTCAGAATAGCACCTGAGTTTTGTTTTTTCATCACAGGAATTACATAATGTAGTCCAAGAAATACACCACGTACATTGACGTTATATACAAGATCAAGTGCTTTAACGTTAAGCTCTTCGATTTGACCTGCCGGACCTTCAATTCCGGCATTGTTTGCAAAATAATCAATGGTTCCAAATTTTTCTACCGCTTTATTAACATAATTCTGAACGTCTTCTTCATTAGAGACATCCGCAGCTACAGCTAAAGAGTTAGATTCATTTAAGCCTAAATCTTGGATGACATTTTTTATCGCTTCTTCATTCAGATCGACAAGTACAAGATTCAGTTTACGATCAGACAATCGACGGGCAAGCTCTTTACCGATTCCACCTGCAGCTCCAGTAATTACAGCAGTTTTTACATATGATTCACTCATTGTATGTTCGCATCCTTTGTTATGAATTGGCTATATATTATAGTCTTAGGAGATGGGATAACCTATCTCTATTACTAGAGTACACCCCATTAGTTAACCTGTTCAATAATCAGAATTTTAAGTAATGTCGCCTAACCAACATACTTGCTCTACGTGTTTACTTATGTCTAAATCTTGAACATTAGCTGATCTTTTGTTACTTTTAAAGTAAGAACTATAAATGAACGATAAAAAGATCATAGCTGGAGGTAGTTTTTTTGATACAGGAAGAAAATGAAGACAGAAGAACCAGAAGAACACGCCAAGCTCTGAAATCTGCATTCGTTGAGCTAATATTGGAAAATAGCTATGATTCAGTTACGATATTGGACGTGACTAATCGAGCGGATTACAATCGAGGGACTTTTTATAAACATTTTGAGAGTAAAGAGGCTTTGCTTAAGGAAATACATGATGAATTTCTACAGGGTATAGGTGAGGCGCTATTAGAACCTTATGAGGGATTGGAACGTATTGAGGCAACGGAGGTCTTCCCTTCCATTCTGCAGCTGTTCGAATATATTGAGGAGTATAAAGCGGAGTTTTTAGCCTTATCCGCAGTGGAACGAGGGAAAATGACTGTTGAACTGTTCGACCGTTTACGGGAATCCATGCGTGAGGATATGCGAATTGAGATAGAAGCTGATGCTGCTCCTGTGGATTATGAAATTATGTTGAGTTACCAAATGTCTGCTACAGTAGGTGTCATTATGCACTGGGCTGAAGTCAATTTCAAATATTCGGCGAGCTATATGGCAGAACAGTTAATTACACTGGTGAACAGCAAAATAGACCATATAGCTTTTATGAAAAAATCTAATGGGTAAGAAATGAATTGCAAGTGCCATATATAGGAACGAAATTTAAAAAACCAGCGCATTGAGAGATGATCTCAAATGCGCTGGTTTTTAGTAGCAGTGCTCTACTCAGCGAATATCTTTTACTCGAATATTGCTTCCTAACAGGCCCGAATCACTACTTAATCTGAATGACGGGTAATTCTCATCTGCTTCAAGTCGCATCTGTTCATCAAATAAAGATTCCTGTTGACGGTCCACAAAAAAAGTAAAGGGCTCTTTCTGAACTTCCATATCTGTAGCATGGGGTTCACTAATAATCTGAATTACGATCACGCCATTACAACCACAGCCCTCTGTATCGAAGAACAATTTAAAATAACCTGGTCGTTCACCAAGGTTTTCATTTAACTTTTCTGTAGTTAGAGAGTTCAATTGTATGAACATTGGATGATCTGCTCCTTATTTATAATTGAGTTACTACTTTCCCAAAGTATAGATTGATTTGCTTTCACTCTCGTGTGACTGCCATCACTTCTATTTTGACAAACATGAGTCTGAGGATAAATTAAGCCGACTTTTGAGTCTCCCGGGCACCACCTAGCTTAAACACTAGAATACCGCCAACAATCACAAGTACTCCGACCAACTGCTTCCAGGTGAATGGAACCTTTTCAAGCCCTAACCAGCCGAGGGAATCCCACAATAAAGCAAACCCAAGCTGAGAGATTAATACGATCGAGATCGCATAGGTTGGCCCAAGACGTTTGGTGCCTTGCACGAGACAGATTACTACACCCACCCCGATCAATCCGCTGATCCAGTACCAAGGCTCCATATTTCGCAAAGTAAATATTCGGCCGCCTTCAAAGATAAGACTCATGATAAAGGAAGCCAGAAAACCCAACCCTAATACTAACGTCGTTGTGGCCCAAGATCCAACCTTTTGATTAACCTTCGTATTAAAAATATTTTGTAAACTAACGAATGAACCCGCGACAAGCGCTAATATTAACCCTAAAATCATAACGTAACTCCTCCAGTTGTTGAATGTATTCTCAGAATTTCAAAATCACTACTCCCGCAATCATCAACCCTATCCCAATAAACTGTGGGAGTCTCATTTGTCGTTTTTCCATCCCAAACCAGCCTTTAATATCAATTAAGAAGGTCAAGCATAGCTGTGCAATCAGCAATGTCGATATAGTAAAAGTAACGCCAATCTGTTGAATGGCAGTGACTTCACTGAAAATTACGACTGCGGCAAAAGATCCGCCAATTAGATATAATGGTTTTACTTCTTTTATTCCTTGCCATTTCCCATCTCTAGCAAATAAGAGGATTAGTAACGACATGATAAATCCTGTTAACTGTGTAATTGTCGCAGCTTGCCAAGTCCCAATATCTTGACTAATTCGAGCATTAGATACTCCTTGCAGAGTGATACAAGCCCCCGCTAAAAACGCAAATATAATTCCTCTCATTTCTCTCTCTCCTCAACTTCGATCTCTTACATATTAAAAAGCAATTCAGGCCTTTAAAAAAGGACATCTGTCCTAAACCAAAATAAACGATGTTGTTGCCCCTATAAGCCTTTCGTATATTTTCAAAAAAAAGACCGCCTCAAGCCATCTCTTAGGCTTAAAACGGGCTTTCAGAACTTTAAATTGTGAATTAGGAAAGTAATTTATGCTCATGCAATTGATCGAAAATGATCTGTGTAACGACTGAAACACGATTTCGATCCTTATAAGATAACCAGGATAACTCTTCAATTTCCGACGCAGGACTAAGTGTACCTTCAAAATCCGCGATATAACATGTCATTTTAACTATGACGCCTTCAGCTTTACCGTGAGCTTCCGCTTCAAAGGTTCCAAAATAGGAGATGGTTTCTGGTTTAATACGAACAGAGATCTCTTCCTCGATTTCGCGCACGAGCGTCTCCTCGTCTGTTTCTCCAGCTTCTCTTTTTCCTCCAGGCAAATAATAGGTATCTTTCCCTTTGGAACGCGCACACAAAACTTGTCCATTCTGAATATGAATCCATGCAATTTTATCAATGATTGTAGTCATACAGTTCTCCCCATATTTTTTTCTAATAATTATATCATACAGCCAAGACCATCTATTTATACAACGTCTATATTTGATTTTTGTATGTGCAGCTTAGCTTTGGCCTGAGGTACATGATGAAGCAAATAGTACGCAGCAAGAGAAAGAAGTGTTACTCCCCCCGCAACCTCATACATCATTCGGTAATCCGTATAAGAAGCAATTAAACCCATGAAATACGAGCCCGCTCCATAACCCAAATCAAATAACAAGAAAAAGGTCCCATTCGCACTACCTCTACGATCTTTAGCCGCTAATTTAAGCGCAATAGTCTGGAAACATGGCATAAGTGCACCATATCCAATTCCCATAATGACACCAGACATCATTAACATCAAACCAGACCGAGCTTGACTTAAACTAAGCAATCCAACGGCGAAGATTAGAATTCCGGGATAGATGAGAATATGCTCATTATATTTATCGAATACTTTACCTATAACCGGGCGAAACAATACAATCATAATTGCAAAAGCCACAAAAAAATAACCAGTAAGCTGTGATTGATGAATTTCTTTCGTAAAAGAAGCTATAAATCCAGACAAGGAGCTGTAGGAAAAAGCAAGCGTAAATCCGACAAGTGATATCGGCAAGGCTTTCGGCTCGATTACGTCTCTCCAGCGAAGCCCTTTTCGCGTCTTAGCAGGTTTCTTAACAGCTTCAATAACGTTAGCCTTATCTTCTTTTGGCATCCGAACACCTAACGTGAATAACAGCGAGAGAGCGGCAATCACACACACGCCTAACAGTAGTACATTAATATTCTCATCTTTCCAGAGAAAAAGACCCAATGCGGGTCCAATGACCATAGCAATGCTCATAAACATGCTAAAATAACCGATGCCTTCTCCTTGACGTGAATAAGGAATTAGCGTCGAGGCTATTGTACTAGTAGCTGTCGAGGCAACAGCATAACTCATTCCGTGTAGGAAACGAATTACCAGGAATAATACAATTCCATTAGATCCGAAGTAACCAATACAGGCGATTAGAAATATGGTTAGCCCAATAACCGCCATTTTCTTTTTGCCGAATTTATCGACCCATTGTCCCGAAAAAGGACGGATCAAAACTCCCCCTATTACATAGATAGTAATCGCTAACCCCATTTGCTGCTGATTCCCGTGTAAGCTTTCCTTTACGTATAACGGGAATGCAGTTGCCAGAATGTAAAAGGTCAGGAACATAAAAAAACTACTTAAGCAAACAACAATAAAATTCCGGGTCCATATTTTCTCTCTAATCACAACAGACTCTCTCCATCCTACCTATAACTTTTTATATGTTACAATAGTATAGGACTGAAAATTAATTAAGTAAAATACATATTATATGATCGATAGATCACATTAGAGTTATAAGTAAAGTGAGGTTTTTGTTATGGAATTCCTTCAGCTTCAATATTTTCAGGCAGTTGCACGCCATGAACACATGACTAAGGCCGCAAAAGAATTAAATGTATCTCAGCCCTCCCTTAGTAATTCCATACAGCGTTTAGAGAAAAACTTAGGTGTTCCCTTATTCGAGCGACAAGGCAGAAATATAAAATTGAACGAATTCGGAAAAACCTATCTGCAACGTGTCGAGCAAGCTTTTATGGAACTTGAAGAAGGACAGCGTGAGCTCACAGATATGGCTGGACTTGAACATGGTGTAATTTCCATTGCGGCCACACTCCCGTATGTATTGCCCACTTTACTAAAAGAATTTCTTACCCTTCATCCGCATGTACGGATCATCCAACGTCAGCTCGGCTCTGCGTTAGAAATGAGAAATGATTTAGAGAGTGCAGCGATTGATTTTTGCATATCATCTACACCTGTTACCGGACCAGATATCGAGTGGCTTACCTTAGCAGAAGAAGAATTATGTTTAACTGTGCCCAAGAATCATCGCTTTGCTAATCGAAAGAGTATTTCTTTGATAGAAGCTGCAGGTGAGAATTTCATTTCTTTATCTTCTAGATATAATTTCCGTGAAATTTCAGATGAATTTTGCCGACAAGCTGGATTTGAACCTCAAATTACGTTCGAGCTTGAAGAAGTAAGCGCCATTCAAACCCTAGTAGAAATGGGACTAGGAATCACCTTCACCCTCCCTCTCTCCTTAGGCAGAAGAAGTCAAAATACAGAAATTGTTCAATTAAAAATAACAGAACCACTATGTCAACGCTCTTTTGGCATCGCATGGAGCAGAAAGCACTTTTTATCGCAAGCAGCTATACATTTCCGGAAATTTGCTGTGGATTTTTTCAGTAAACCTCATGAATATAATTAAGGTAAAAACTACTATGCTAAGCATTTTTAGTTATACCAAGATGATTGTAAAACGTACATATCTGCATAAATCCCTTTATTATTTATTAAGTCTTGATGCTGCCCCACTTCAGCTATACTTCCATTATCAATAACATAGATCGTATCAACATTTTTCGCCCAGCCCAGTCTATGTGAAATGAAGATGGCAGCTTTATCTTGGCAGATATCTAATAATTGTGTATAGATCTGCATCTCAGCATTCGGATCAATCGCAGAAGTAGGTTCGTCAAACACTATAAGATCCGCATCATTATATAACGCACGCGCTATCGCCAGCTTTTGCCACTGTCCGCCTGATAGCTGCCTGCTTCCTTCAAGCATTTGACCTAACCTTACATCTAGTCCCCCTAATTCGTAAAACAAATCCATCAGCTCACATTTTTCCAGAATACTTAGTATTTTCACATCGTCCGCCGAAGATTTGGCATCACCCAACAGGATGTTTTCTCTTAGTGTCATTTCGAATTTAATAGAATGCTGGTACACGACGGATACTTTACCTTGAGGTTCTGGACTGTCTTTCCAGTAAATAGATCCAGAACTAGCAGTGTACTGCCCTAATAACAATTTGATCAAGGTAGACTTTCCTGCTCCATTTTCTCCAACGATGGCTATTTTCTCACCGGGCTTTATGACCATATTGATGTTAGATAAAACATACTTACTGGATTTGGCGTATTTAAAATAGACATTTGAAACGGTAATAGGAAGCATAGCTTCAGAGCTGTTATTGATATTATTTTTTTGGAAATCTCTATTTTTATAGGTAAGCACTTCATTTAAGTCATATAATTTACTGCTGCTGATGTAAAGCTTGCTTAGCGGCCAAGTCAAACTCATGATTTTACCACCACAAGTTAACAAAGCCAGAAATAATACTGAGATTGTCCCCACAGTAACTGTATTTGACTCCCCCATTTTACTTAACAGATAGACCAATACGATAAAAATAGCACTCGTCTGAACCATAGCCACAATCATCCCTGTTTTGATTTCGAATTTCCTCGCACTATACCTTTTATCATGCTGCTTCTTCATAAGCTTTGCCCAGAGATCCGTAAAATAGGAGATAGAGTTATAGATTCGCATTTCCCTAATCGCATTAGGATCTTCCAAAGTTACAGCTAGATAATCCCCCATTCTTCCGTCAAAAGTAAGCTCTCGCCCTGTTCTTCTAACTTTAATCTCAGTAAACATTCGAAAAGATAAAGTAGATACGATCATTAAACCCACCACCAGTGTGACTAAAAAATATCCACTTGTAGCCGATAACCAGATGATACTTATAAGTCCTGAGATATTTCCTACACTGGACACCAAAAAACCAGTAATTCCCTCTAAATCTTCTCCAACTATTGTTTTAGCTCTTTGCAGCTTGTTCCCAAACTCTTCATCATCAAAATCCTCAAAGTCAACTTGGTTTGCAATATCTATCAGCTCGGATTGGAAAGCGAGAGTTAGTTCCGCATTCATTCGACTTTTCATTATGTTGGTTATACTCAATGAACAGGCTTGTACTCCATGAATTAAAACAAACCATAGAATCGGAATAAAGGTTATCGCACCAGCAGCTACTGCATTAATGATATGAACTTGAACAGAATACGAGTAAAAAGTTAATAATCCACTGATTATAGGAACTATGATCGTTATTGTTGAGATTACTGGACTTTTTCCAATCATCCGTGCCAGTATCGTTAAAATATTCTTAAGGTCTCTTCTCAGCAGAATCTCTCCTTTCTCAGCCATATAAAGAGGACTGGCGGTTAAACATTCCCCTGTACTTACCATCCAATATCATTAATTCTTCATGTGTTCCACTTTCAACGATCTCTCCATGCTCAAACAGAAAAATTCTATCAACAAATTTGGACATATATAGCCGATGTGTCACAATAATGGAGGTCTGCTGCTCTCCTAATTTCATAAAGGTTTCAAACGCCTGCTGTTCCGCGTAAGGATCAAGGGCTGCAGTAGGTTCATCAAAAATCGTAAGCGAGCCGTTGTTGAGGTAAGCACGTGCAATCGCAAGTCTTTGCCATTGTCCACCAGACAGATCGATCCCCCCAAACTGTGGACCTACTAAAGTGTCCAACGCAACACCATAAGAATCGGCTTCTGCTTTTCTCATCGCAGTTAATAATCTTGAATCGTCATACATGGCAGCAATATTCCCCATGGCTATGTTTTCTCGAATTGGTCTATGTAATTTAGTGAAATCCTGAAATACAACTCTCACACCCTTTGTGACGTTATGAGCCAGAACTTCCTGCTCTCCATTAAACCATTGGATGTTTCCCGCTGTTGGATGGTATAACCCTGCTATCAGCTTGATGAGCGTGGATTTTCCTGAACCATTCTCACCTACAAAAGCAACTCGTTCACCAGGTTTGAGGGTCATGTTTATATTTTTAAGCGTGTCCTGTGCATTGGTTGCATAACGATAATTCAACTGCTGAATTGTGATCTGCATCGCATCGGTATTCCTTATGGAATCTTCCGGATCTCTTTGAACTTGCTCTTCAAGTTCCAAATACGCACTATACTCATTGAAGCGCACGCGACTTTTGGTCAGATCAGAATACATCCTTGTTAGTGCAGGAATGACAATAAATAATTGACTAGATATCTGAAGTAATAATACGAAAAGTCCGGCGCTCTGCCCGCTACCTCCAAGCGTAATTGCTAAAATAGCAATCGTAAGCCCGTTTAATAAAGTCATAATTATACTTTGGGAGAAGCTTAAGGTCTCAGATAAAATAACTTTTCGGTGCATTTGTTTGAAATTTCCATTAAAGAGCTCTTTCATTGTGGTAACCAAGTAGGAGGACATTCCGTACATTCTTACTTCCGGGAGGGTATTTCTACTAACCAGCAAATCAACGATATAATTAATCATTCGTACAGAGGAGGTTTGATTCGCTGAAATGGCCTCTACTTTCCGAGACATCCATCTGATGAGGTAAAGCTGCAGAATTTGTACTACTAAAATGAACATTGCCAGGATATAAAAGCCATAACAGGATAGGACTACGATTAGTGCGATCAATGTTATAAAGTGGATTGTCACCCCGGTCCATTGATCTAACAAATCGATCAGGGAAAGCCGTTTTGCTTTTTCTCTAATCGTTTTTGTTGCGGGATCTTCCAATAAAGCCGTCGATAATTTAGAGGTCTTAGCCAAAATACTATGTTCCAGTTCATAAATACTGGTTGCCGTTAAATTGGTTACAGAAATGGCTCGAAGAGAACCATTGATGCCAGCCAGATATAAAATTAACATCAGTGAACTTACCAATAGTAAGATATGTAGGTAGGCGTTAGTCGTGAAGTTCTGAATGAGGTCAACCACATATTTCGTTATGAACAGCTCTGCAAATAGAATTGGTGGGCTCAGCAGGTTAGTGATAAAATATAAAAGTGAGTTTCTTTTGTCTTTTACATAGAGTAGCTTTACAACGTAGAGAAAGTCAGGCAGATAGCATCTCTCCTTAAGTGTATATTTTTCACTGAAAACTCTTTCCTTTTCAAACGTGGAATCTGATTATAACGTTAATTGTTTATAATTGGAAGAAGTACTTTCAAGCTCACCAAATTATAGGAGTGTGAATTCATGAAACTTCAATTCAACTTATTCCCAGGCGGATTATCAAAGGCGCTCACTATGAGCTATGATGACGGCCAGAAACACGATATCCGCTTGGCTGGTATTTTTGATCAATATGGAATTAAAGGGACCTTCCATTTAAATAGTGCAATGATCAATGCACCTGGGTTCTTATCGCCCGCTGATGTTAAGCATTCGCTCAGGAATCATGAAGTGTCCGCCCATTCCGTTACTCACCCACATCTAGAGCGTCTTCCTTTACCGATGGTAATTGAAGAGTTGTTCGAAGACCGTAAACGATTGGAAAAGCTGGTGGATTATCCAGTGCGAGGCATGTCCTACCCCTACGGTACATACTCTCAGGAGATAATTGCACCACTTCAGTCCGTTGGAATTGAATACAGCCGCACTGTTCACTCTACCAAACAGTTTGATATGCCTCTTAATTTCATGGAATGGCATCCAACCTGCCACCATATTGAAGATCTGCATCAGGTTTGGGAGCGATTCACAATGGAAGGACCCTCCCAGAAACTAAGACTCTGTTATGTTTGGGGCCATAGCTATGAGTTCGCACAGCAGAACAATTGGGAGTTAATCGAAACTTTTTGCCAACAAGCAGGTGGACATTCAGATATTTGGTACGCTACTAATATTGAGATTTATGATTATGTCACTGCCCTGTATTCACTGAAATTAAGTGCCGACAAAACGATTATCCGCAACAATTCTGCCATAGATGTTTGGGTATCTATAAATGATCAACCCGTTCAGATTAAGGGTGGAAGTATGATGACAACGAAATAATCATAAATACATAAAAAAGAGCGATGTTCAACATCGCTCCTTTTTTGTACTAATTATATTGATGTGATTCCGAATTATTTCGCTAGAAGTGTATATGTCACTGTTTTTGCTTTTTCCTCAAGGATTGGCGTATAGGTGAATGTCAGCACATTCCCCTTACGGCTTTTCATCCCTAACATTCTGCTCAGAATGTATTGATCTCTGCCATCATTTACTTTATCCCATTCTTTACGATCCTCACTAGTAATCAGTTGTTCACTGAGATTGACGATTTCTCCTGTACTGCTGTAGACAATATATAATTGTGTTGTATCTAATAAGCGAACAAGTGCCACATCCTCCGCGGCGTACTCCACTATGAAATCACCGGTTGCCCCGGTTAATTTCTCCATCTCAAACAACTTGCCCAAACCGCCATCCTTAGTAATATACTGAACATTCTTCCCATCGGTCATATACACCTGAGTGGAAGGTACTTGAGGCGCATGTGGATAAGCAGAAATCATATAATGATAATCCATTTGCTTAATTATTGTACCTGCTTGAACTAATACCTGATAGCTGTTGCTGAAATCATTAAACATTGCATAGTGATTGTCCGTTAACTGGAGTAAGTCCGTGCCATTTCCAAGTTTTTTAATCTCAAATCCATGATTGTAAGCTGACTCCTTAAGGGGTAGTTGGCCAATAATTACTGGTTTCCCGGCTGCCGTAGCCCGGTAATATAAATTAGCGTTTTTTTGAGATATCCAATAGGATCTACCTTCTACAGAAGCAGCAACAAATCTAGGTTCATCTACGATTTGGATAACCCCATCCGTTTTATTGAGCGCGGTTTTACCCCCGAGTACACTGACTGCAGAGACCAATGGCAAGTACAACGAACCTTTTATGATACGAGGAGATTTTGTTAATGCCATCGCTGCCCCGTTCACTTTTGACGTTGCAGCACCCGCGGTGAAGATGACTTCACGCTCTGGACGTACCAGCTTGGCCATTTTGGATTTTTGATCCCACGATAACGTATAACCCATAGCATCTGCGAGTGATTTCAAGGGTACAAAAGTTGTATTCTCCGCGATCACTTGTTTACTGCTGATTCCAATTTCTTTATAGTTAAATTGAATTTGCTTGTCTGCTTGCGCAGATACCGATCCATATCCAGTACTTAAAATCAAAACAGCAAAGATCCCTAGCGTTACCTTCCATTTATTCATATCTATCCGTCTCCTTCGACATTATAATCATATGTAATTAGACGGAAGATAATGGAAAAAGTTTCTTCTCACCCTCTAGCAAACTCATAAAATGCCAAAGCATCCTCCCAAGTTGGGAATCCTGCTTGCGCCAGTTTATCGCTGCCCCCGCCTTTACCATTATAGCTGCCTAGATGAGCTTTGAAAAAAGCTCCACAGGAAATCTCCGTGCTCCCATTCTGCGCAAAAACAACCTTATTCTCCGCAGAAGTAGCTAATAATACAGGAAGATCACATTTCGAAGTCAGCTTATTTGCTAAGCTCTGTAGATCTTTTAGAGATTTACCCTCAAATACTTGTGCGATCATCTTTCCCGCTTGCTCATTTAAAAGCTCTTGCACAACATAGTCGTCATTTTTTTCTTTAAGCAGGTAAATTTCAGCTTGCAGCAGCTTTTGTTCATTTTCCCATTTTTCAATTCGATCAATAATCTCATCTTTGCCTGTGTTGAATTTGGAAGACAGTGTTCCAAGGATTTGCAGACTAGTATTAAATTCCTCTAAAGCACGATATCCACATTTAAAATAAATCCGCGTGTTCGCTTTTATTTTCTCAGCTTTCAAAAGCTTAATTATCCCAATTTCACCCGTTGAGGACACATGTGTCCCCCCACAAGCGTTGTATTCAACATCTTTGATCTCAACAATCCGGATGTTCTCTGTCACTTTTGGCTGTTTAACCAATTTAAGCTGTGAAGCCTCTTCCCCTGTTACGAAATAGCTGAGAATATTGTGATTTAAGTAAATCTGCCGATTAACTTCTCTCTCTATGGAGTACAGTTGATCAGCAGACAGTTCTGGCACTTCTATATCAATAGTGCAATAGTCCTCACCTAAATGAAAGCTTAAGGTCATAAAGTTATGTTTTTCTAGACAAACCGCTGAGAGCAAATGCTGGCCACTATGCTGCTGCATATGGTCAAATCTTCTATTCCAATCAATCTGACAAGTTACCGATTCCTCATTAGGTAAACGTTCCAGCTTATGCAGTACAAGCTCTTCCTCACTGATTACATCAAGCACAGGAATTCCCTGAATAGCTCCAAGATCACAGGGTTGTCCACCACCATGCGGATAAAAAGCCGTCTCCTCCAAAAGAACATAAAGCCCATCTTCTCGTTCTATGGTTTCAGTCACACGGGTTGGCCAATCAGTCAGGTATGTAGAATTGTAGTATAGTTTGTTGGTCATAATGGTTTCCTCTCTTTTTTACGTTATCGACATTTTAAGTTTATAGTATCATAACGGATAGTGTGAATCTTATTATTTCAAAAAAACCAGCTCCACGCAAAAACTGCGTAGAACTGGTATTAGGGTAATTAACAAGAACAAGTAGCATCTTTTAAATTTCTAATGGCAATTGCATTTAGTCGAAGCGCTTCTACTATTGAGTCTCTTACTGCTAACAATTCAAATCTTTCACGACTGCCAATAGGCAACCTGCAAAGAATGGCTTCAATTCTTTTAAGACTTTCTTTCAGAACCACTCTTTGCTTACGCAATGCGTTCAAAGCTCTTTGAATTTTTCTCTTCTCTGCAGCAGTCATAAACTACCACCTCTTTTCGATTGTGATAGTATATGAGATGCTTATTCCCCCTTATTTGCTTGTACAATCCGGAAACCAAATAACTATATTTACTCTTTTTTGCTAGCTTCCATGATAGGAACGGACCAGTCTACATTAGAATACATTCGATTGTTTATCGTGCGCACTAATTGAAGCTGCTCGGGAATTTGTGTAAGGCCATCGGCACGGAATTGGAAATATTTCTTTTGATTATTTGACTGAGACTCGATAAATTCAATATAACCATCTTTCCATCCTACCCCTTTAGTAGTAAAAGCTCCTTGTTCAGTGAGTTTGTACTCCTTGCCATCTAGTGTCTTAAATATCCATTCACTATTTAAAAACTCATTTCTCAATCTTCCTCTAAAATGTAATACACCTTCCTTCGCTGATACATTGTTATCGGGAGATGACTCCACTGTAAAATCATTTAACATCAGTTCATCCCCGTCAAATGCAAAGGGAATCGGCTGTTCTTTCAACTTGGCAGGCTCAAATTGCACACTAGAACCATCCTTCTCTGGGATGAAATATCCATCCAATACGAAAGTATAAGGCGTATCCTGAGGTAAATATTTAAACGTATAGCTCCAGTGCATAAGTCCCTTTGTTGCCCCGGGAAGGTTAGAGTAGGACATCACGCTATTTTTATTAGGAAACTTTCTAGCATTAACACTGTGAATCTCTTCGCCTGCTGTATCCTCAAAATGGAATTTCAAGCCCTGTTGCTTCCATAGTTCGTCAGGAGAACGGGTCAATGCCTCTTCACTCAATTGCGTATCAAACTCAAAACGAACACCTTGCACCATATGAGTTAATTTTTTCAAGGTCACTGTTAAACCGTCCGGGGAGGTGTAGCTACCCGTTAGTGGCATGGAGGTTGTTTGTTTATTCGCTTCTGTCATATCCATCGAAAAATTGAAATTCCAATCCCCTTTAAGAGTAGGGATGTTCTTGTGTTCACTTCCCAATTCAGTAATATGACCTTCGACCGTAATTCGATCAGTTTGCAGAGGTTCAGTGAAATTAGCGATCAAATAGTAAAAGTCACTGGTAAATCCTATATCGTATAACTCCCCAACAACCTTCCCTTGATCATCCTTAATCGCAATACTGTTCCCATCATTAAGGGCCAACCGCTTTTTATCATGCTTTCCATCTGGTCCAAACAACTGTAACGCAACAATTACCCGTGTAGGATCTGCAACTGCTTCATCTATTTTGATTGTGTAGCCCTTATCCTTCACCTTAATATTAGGATGCTCTACCAACCCAAATTCTTGTGCTCGTAGAAGGCCAATGTCCATGTTGTTTTTTACAAAAAGAGAACGTAAAGTCTCTGCCAGTGTAGGAACGGAATATAAGATCACGGCACTTAGCACAACCAGTAACAACGCCGCACCCATAAATAATCTCAGCAACTTATTGCGCTTCGGATGCTTGCGATTCCTTTGTGTTGGAGTAAATTCCTCAAGCTCTACTTGTTCCAAAGAAGCCATTACTTGAGCAGTAAATGAATCTGGTAAGCGCTCTTCATACATAGCCTGCGACCATTCAGCTTGTTCCTCAAGCTCTGCTTCGTAGATCATATTACAATGCGTACAAGTTGCCATATGTTCAGCTACGGCTTGATCTCGAAAGATAGATTTGCTTAAAATATATTCTTCGATCTCATAGGAATTTAAGCACCTCATCGGTCTTCACCTCCTGGAGTGTAATTAGCTGCTTCAAACGCTGTTTAGCCCGGTATAAATCATTTTGAATCTTGCTTAATGGAACATCTAGAACCATACACATTTCTTCATAGCTTAAATCATTGGTATAACGAAGCAGTAAAGCCGTACGATAATTAGACGGGAGCTTCTGCATCAGGTGAAGCAGCTCTGTGCGATGCTCCGATCGCATTAATTCTTCTTCTGGATTATCCGAAAGAGAATATTCGGCATTGTCGTCCGGCAAACTCGCTGTCGGTCGGTCTTTTTTCCACAAATCCTTCAGTAAATTAGTCGCGATAGCATATAGCCACGCCGCAAAATTCTTATCCAAATCATGTGAGGCCAACTTGCGGTAAGCTTTAATAAACGTCTCCTGCGTTATGTCTTGTGCATCTTGATGATTGGCTCCCATTCCTCGCAAAAGCCCATAAATTTTATTCTTATATCGATTTACAAGATACGAATAGTCTTCTTTATGTCCATCGAGAACATTTTGGATCCATAGCCTCTCATCCTCTTTTTCAACTTTCGGTACATGTCCCTTCACCCTGAAGCCTCCTTGAAGCACGATACTATATAGACGATCCCTATTAAAAAAACTCTCACTTTATACAAAAAAAAGTAGATCTTCAAATAAAACGAAGACCTACTGTGTAATCTACCGATTACGTTTTAGAACAAAATACAACAATTGATCCATTTCTAAAGCCATAGAATCACTGAAGCGCTAAAGAAACCACTTTACTCCAATAAATTAACTCTTCATCCCTACCATATGCCCCGATACATTGAAATCCTAATGGCATGTTGTTTATAGAGGCAGCTGGAATACTCACCGCAGGCGCTCCAGCATATGACCAAATGGCCGTCATTCCGGTCCATCCGGTTCGTGAACCCCACAGCGGAGCTGTTCCTGCCTGAGCCGGCGAAACCCACAGATCAATCCCCTGTGACTTCTGCACATCTAATAGATCATTTCTGAGCTTGATTTGTCCGCTACGATATCCTTCCAGTTCTTCCTCAGTGATGGTTCGTCCAGATAAAATAGCCTGCCGTACGGTATCCTCATAAAGATCTTTATAAATATCAAATAGTGAATGATGGACTTGCGCCATTTCTCCGTGAACAAACCGCACCATGGCATCTCCGTAGATAAAGCTATCTTCCCACGGCATCGCAACTGTTTTTATGCTGAACCCTGCTTCCTCAAGCTTCTTAAGCTGCTTCTGAAAGGTTATCTTGGTGTCATCCTCCAATAATGTCATGTATACACCTTCGGGTATCCCTAGCACAGGTTTACGAGCTTCATTAAATGGTTTCCATTCTGTTACTAGCTCCGCGGCGAGAAAGTCCATACCCTCCATATCCTGAGTGAAAAATCCAAACGTATCAAAAGATGGCGACATCAATTGGACACCATCTATAGGGATACGCGCATAACTAGGTTTAAAGCCGACCACTCCGCAAAATGAAGCAGGTGCCATAACAGAACGCAAGGTTTGTGTACCTATCGCAAATGGACAGATACCCGCGGCAACCGCAGCAGCAGAGCCTGCACTAGAGCCGCCAGGCGTATGATCCAGCTGATGAGGATTGCGGGTTGTGATAGGTCCGGCATAAGCAAATTCCTCCGTCACTGTTTTGCCGGTGAACCAAACCCCTTTTTGCCGAAGCTTTTGAATAAAACTGCCCTCAGACTTCGTCAAAGCTTGTGGGGGAAGGTTCGACCCTGCACGGGTAGGCAACCCGTCTAAGTGAATTAAATCTTTGATTCCAACAGGTATTCCATATAGCGATGGTTTAGGAAATTCCGAATACTTCTCTTTTACCCTAGCCACTTCATTTTTTATTCTATCTGCTCGGTTCTCCTCTGGCACAAAAGCACGCACGTGTGGTTCTACCTTATCGTAAAGATCTAAATATTGTGTAAGATATCTATCCATGGTCACATCTGAGGTCTTATTGCCCTGAGCAAACTGAGCTAACGAAGATTTATTAATGTACATGTCTGATTGGAGCCCTCCTTAATATTCACTTAAACCAGGAAGCCATTTGAAGACGATTGTATTAATTTGGAACAACTTTATGTTACTAGTTAACCTTATCTATGGCTATACTTTAGTTCTCTATTTCTATTTTCATCCACAATATTGATTACACGATCCACCCACCCTTGATAAAATTGCTCCTCATGAGAAACTAGAATCACTGTACCTTTAAATTGGATTAAAGCATTCTGTAAAGCATCTTTTGTTTCGGCATCTAAGTGATTAGTGGGCTCATCTAAGATTAAGAAATTACATGCTGTAAGCAATAAAAGACACAGCTTAACTTTGGATTGTTCGCCACCGCTGAGTGTACGGATAGGCTGTGTAACGTGACTATCTTTTACAACACATAATGCTAGATGACGACGTATTTCCTTAATAGTCAATTTTGGATAAAACGATGCGACGATTTCTATAGGTGTCATGTTATCGTTTTCCCAAATTAAATCTTGCTCGTAGTAACCAATAGAGACTTGTTCGGCAAAGCGGAATGCCCCGTCAACACTGGGGATTTGACCAACTAATGTTTTCAGCAATGTTGATTTTCCGATGCCGTTAAAGCCTGCTATGACTATCTTTTGTCCTCCTCGAATGGAAAATGTTAATTTGGGCAGCAGCGGCTTATCGTAACCAACCACAAGATGGTCTACTCTAAGCGCAACTTGTGCAGTAACAGGAAGCTCTTGAAAACGGATAGATGCTTTAGTGACAAACGTCGGTACAGCGATTCTCTCCATACGATCCAGCTGCTTCTGACGGCCACGGGCAATTCTAGAATTAACACCAGCACCATTTTTCCGGATATATTGCTCAGTGGCTTCAATTTTTTTCTGCTGTGCATGGTACTGCCGGAAATGGCTTTCTCGAAAATGCTCCTTCTGTCTCAAAAAATCAGCATATTTGCCATGATATTTTTTAATCGTTTCCCCTTCAATATCGCAAATGCTTGTTGATATTTTATCGAGAAAAGTGTAGTTATGAGAGACCACAATAAAGGCTTGATCGAACGCTATCAGATATTCAGCAAGCCAGTTAATATGCGTGGTGTCGAGATAATTGGTGGGCTCGTCGAGCAATAACACATCAGGTTGTTCAAGCAACAGCTTTGCCAATATAACTTTGGTTCGCTGCCCCCCACTAAGCTGATCAATAGGACGGTCCATCCCCATTGCATTTAATCCTAGCCCCGTAACCACTTTACTGATATTGCTCTCGATAGAATAATAGTCGAGCGCCTCAAGTCGTTCCTGAAGGTCTGCTGCCTTCTGCAAAAGCACTTCATTGCCAGAAACAGCACATTCCGCATAAAGTGCATTCATCTTTTCTTCCATTTCGTATAATTCAGTGAACGCTCTCCTTAAATAACTTTGAACGGTACTTGACCCATCAATAACCGCGTATTGATCAAGATGACCTATTTTGATATTGGGCTGCCATTTAATCGTTCCACCATCAGGAATCACCTCGCCCGTCAGAATACCAATCAATGTGCTTTTCCCTGTTCCATTCTGACCCACTACACCTACATGCTCCCCTTTGTAGACTTCCAAAGAAACCTGTTTATACAGCACTTTATCTCCAAAAGCATGTGATACATTAGAAACCTCAAGTAAACTCATTTGCTTTCCTCTTTTCTATAATTGTTTTTAAGCACAAAAAAAAGCAGAAGACACCGCGCCCTTGGGCGCAAGCCTTCTGCTTATTAGTGCACGAATAGACGGCACAAATAGATAATTGTCAGTTTGGAAACTGAACATTATAAACACAAAAGGCTGTAGACGAAAATTGTCTACAGCCTCTTAATCATTAACATCGGAAGATGGCGTAATCAAATAAGCATGAATAATCACACTAAAATGACCTAGCTATCTTTCGATGATATAAAAAGCGATTCGCTTTTTGATTAAGCTCCGGACAACGTTTCATCGTTTGTATCCGATTGTTCGGAGCAGCTTCTGGTATATAATTTTTCAGTTTCCACATGAATCATGTTGAACCATCCCTTCGTTTGGCTACATTTTAAATCGTGTAACCGCACTTGTCAACCATCATCCGAGAGGTCCTCTTATTTTTTGCGGGGGCGTTTGACCGTACCGATCCTAGTTCCTTGAGGAATTGTAATGAACTGGCTCTTCGATACACCGATAAGCTGTGAAGTATAAATACTACTATGTCCGGAGAATAAATAACTCACCACACAAGCGATAAACATGTATATGGCTCCTTCCGAACCAAACAGCTCGATCCCCATTAAGAAGCAAGCGATAGGCGTGCTAGTAGCTCCACAGAAGACAGCAATAAAACCGAGGGCAGCTAAAAAGGGTCCATACAAATGTAATATTCCAGCCAAAGCATTGCCTAGTGTGGCACCAATCGTAAATAACGGAGTAACCTCACCACCCTGAAATCCTGTTCCTAAGGTAAAGGCGGTAAAGATCAGCTTCCATAAAAAAGCGAACGGCGAGACATCTCCCTCAAAAGAATCCTTGATTAATGGAATTCCGAGGCCTAAGTAATCACGAGACCCTACAAGGAATACTAAGGCAATGATAATTAATCCACCTACGGCACCTTTTATCATTGGATTGCTTATCCTGGCGGTGAAGATTCTTTTTAGAAAATGAGTCAGTTCACTGAAAAGCATACTCACGAGACCAAAAATTACAGAGGCCAATACCACTTTTAGAATAATCATTAAACTTAAAGCTGGAAATTCATTCACTACATAGTGTGTATGATGAACACCCCACAATCGAGTGGTGACCAGATCACCAACAAAGCTAGCCACAAAACATGGAAGTAATGCCTGTTGGCTAATAAGTCCAATGGTTACTACCTCTAGACCAAATAAGGTTCCAGCCAGCGGTGTTCCGAAAATAGAACCAAAGCCTGCACTGATCCCGCACATTAACAGTATCTTACGATCCAGAGGACTGATTTTAATCAGCTTTCCGAACCATTCCGCAAGGCTTCCGCCCATTTGAACAGCTGTCCCTTCACGCCCAGCGGATCCACCAAATAAGTGGGTTACCAGTGTCCCGAACAATACTAAGGGTGCCATCCGTAATGGAATGGTCTCGTTACCATCCTGAATTTGTTCTATAATAAGGTTATTTCCTTTAGCGCTGTTTTTTCCGTAACGCATATATAGGAAACTAACAAATACTCCCCCAAGAGGCAACAAATAAAGTAGCCCTGGATGCTCTAAACGTACATCTGTTACGTAATCCAAGCTTTTTAGAAAAAAAGCAGAGGCGGTGCCGGATAAAATACCAACTACACTGCCGAGCACAATCCATTTGATAAATGTACTCCAAAGTGCAAAATAACTTCGCTTCTTAGTGATTTCAAACCATCGGGTAGACCATGGATTCATCTCGACAGCTCCTAAGGACAAAATAAATTAGTCTCAACAATAAAACAGACTCCTACCAGGGAAGCTCGCACTGGTAGGAGTCATTAGTCTCAGAGAGACAGTTACGGCGAACTCCATCGCCCTTTATAAAACTTAAATTATTCTTCTTCTGAATCTACGTTATGATACACTTGTTGAACATCTTCCAGGTCTTCCAAAGCATCAATCAATTTCTCGAATTGAGCTTGAGCATCTTCTGGGAGTGCCACATAGTTTTGTGGAAGCATGTTTAACTCAGCTACAGTGAATTCAGTGATGCCTGCATTCTTGAATACTTCTTGTACTGCATTGAACTGATCAGGTTCTGCATAAACAATAACTGCATCATCCTCTTCCAGCACATCGCGTACATCAAGTTCTGCATCAAACATCATTTCAATTACTTCATCAGCAGTTTTACCTTCCACACCTATAACGGCCGTAGAGTCAAACATGTAAGCTACTGATCCGCTGACACCCATATTTCCGCCATTCTTACTGAAGGTTGAACGGATCAATGGAGCTGTCCGATTAACGTTATTTGTGAGCGCATCAACGATGATCATTGAACCGCTAGGTCCAAATCCTTCATAACGAAGCTCTTCATAATTTTCTTCAGCGCTACCTTTAGCCTTATCAAGCGCACGGTCAATGATCGCTTTTGGTACATTGTAAGTTTTTGCACGTTCTAATACAACTTTCAGGGCCCGGTTCGCTTCTGGATCGGGTTCGCCCTTCTTTGCTGCTACATAAATCTCAACACCAAACTTTGCATAAACACGACTTGTGTTTGCGTCTTTGGAAGCTTTCTTTTCTTTAATATTATTCCACTTACGACCCATATTGTTCCCGCTCTCTTTCAACATGAATTAAAAACAATTGTTACTTATTATACCCTTCTTCGATAGCTCTAGTAAAGTGCAGTAGTAGGTTAATCCTCTAAGCTGTCACAATACAGATAGAAAAAGCCCCTGATTCAATCAGGAGCCTGCTAATTTTTTATAGATTACTGCCAAATTTCATCTGCAATCTCTTTAATAAACTGCAGTTTATCCCATTGCTGTTGATCTGTCAGATGGTTTCCTTCTTCCGTAGAGGCAAAACCACATTGTGGGCTCAGGCACAACTGATTGATATCCACATATTGCGAAGCTTCTTTAATCCGTCCAATGATTTCTTCTTTATTCTCAAGCTCACCTGACTTCGAACTGAACAAACCTAAAACTACTTGTTGATCTTTAATAAATCTAAGGGGTGCAAAGTCTCCGGCCCGATCCGTATCGAACTCCAGATAGAAACCATCTACATCCACCGTTCCAAATAACACTTCTGCGATAGGCTCGTATCCGCCGGATGCTGCCCAAGTGGACGCGTAGTTCCCACGGCATACATGCATCGTGATAACCATATCTGCTGGATGATCTTTTATCGCTTCGTTATTTACAAATGCATATAACTTAGCGATTTCGTTAACATCTACACCCTCTTTTTGACGGGCTTTCCAATACCCTTTATCACAGAGCATACCCCATGTGCAGTCGTCCAATTGCAGATTACGGCAACCTGCCTCATAGAAATCACGAATAACTTCACGATAAGCTGCAGCAATATCAGCCACAAGTTCATCCTGCTTGTCGTAAACAGCTACAGTAGTCTTTTGATTGCGCTGAAGTTCAGCAAGGAACTGCGCTGGCGAAGGAATCGTTTGGCGCGCTACTACATCATTTCCCGCTATGCTAACCAATTGTCTGTAGTCAGCGATCATCGGATGCTTAGTCCCACGGATTTTACCGGATAATTCTGCAGTTTCCGCTCTGGTCTCTACACCATTAAACAGGTAGCCCACTGGGCTGACTTTCTTTGTTACCCCTTCAAGGCCCCACATAAAATCTAAATGCCACCAGGAGCGGCGGAACTCTCCATCCGTTACACCTTTTAATCCGACCGCTTTTTGTTTTTTCACAACTCTGGCAATCTCTGTATCTTCTACCTTGCGCAATTCATCAGCGGAGATTTCATTATTTTGATATTGGACACGAGCTCTCTTAATCGTTTCCGGACGTAAGAAGCTGCCAACGATATCTACTCTGAATGGCACTTCAGTTCTTTGTTTTCCTTTTTGGATGGTACTCATAGGGGTTCGTCCTCCTTCATTGTCTGTGCTTTTCTGTTGAATTCACTATAGCACTGTACAATCAGGACAGGGTAACTCCTAAAAACTATGGCCTACCATAAGCTTACGCTATAGCAGGCCACCAAATTAGCTTATTTAATTATAACCAGACCTCTCGGGCGGTTTCGATCACAAGGCGTATTTTATCCCACTGCTCTTCTTCAGTTAGAATATTTCCTTCCTCCGTAGAAGCAAATCCACACTGAGGGCTTAGGCACAGCTTTTCAATATCTACATATTGTGCGGCTTCTTCGATTCTTGCCTTAAGCTGCTCTTTACTCTCCAGACCCCCATGTTTGGTCGTTACTAATCCCAACACTACAAATTGGTCTTTAATAAATCGTAAGGGCTCGAAATCGCCAGCTCGTTCATTATCATATTCCAAGAAAAAGGCATCAACTTTGGTATTGGAAAAAAGCACCTCGGCAACAGGCTCATAACCGCCAGCAGCGAACCAAGTGGAGCGAAAATTACCTCGGCAAACGTGCAGCGCGATGGTCATATCATGCGGACGATTCGCAATACTCTCATTGATCAGCCTAACGTAATCCTTCGCTAACTGATCGGGATCTGTACCTCTACTGCGCAAATGTGCGCGATGTCGGCCACTGCTCAGCGTTCCCCAAGTTGTGTCGTCTAACTGAAGGTAACGGCAGCCTGCATCATAAAAGGCTTGAATCGCAGTTTGGTAAACCGCTATGATATCTTGAAATAGAGTTTCCTTATCAGGGTAAACTTCATTTCCATTAAACTCCTCCACAAAGTGAAATAGGGCAGGTGATGGAATCGTCATTTTGGGTATCCGGTCTCCCGCCATTTCCTTGAGCTTTATAAATTGCTGTAGCATGGGATGATCTTCAAAGGAAATCCGGTCAACAATTCGGAATGATTCTGCACGCTGAACCGTTTCGGCTCTTCCATTCCCTTGGTTTAAGTTAATCTTTTCAGTTCCTTTAATTCCGACAAAGAAATCAAGATGCCACCAGGAACGGCGAAACTCACCATCTGTTACTGCTAATAATCCTACTTCCTTTTCTAATTCCAGTAGTTTAGCAATCTCAATATTCTCTATTTCATAAAGCTCACTACCTGTAATTTCACCATTCTCATATTGGAGGCGGGCTGCTTTAATCTCTTCCGTACGCAAGAAGCTGCCGACGATATCATAGCGAAAGGGTGGAGCATTTCTCTGGGTGCCAGTTACGGGTCTAATCATACCGATCCTCCTACAGCTATAGTAAAAAATGATTTAGATCAAAATAACTTCCGGAAACCAAGTCATTTAAGATTTCTATATACTTGGATGCCATCACACTAGGTCTACGATCTTTATGCGCAATCCAACCAACCGTGAATACTTCATTACTCTCAAATGGAATCGTCTTCAGTCCATTACCGTTCAGATCGGATGCCATGATTCCTGTACCCACTGTATAACCGTCCGTGCCCATTAATAAATTGGTCAAGGTTGCCCGGTCATTCACTTTAATATTCTTCTCAATCTGAGAAAAACTTAACATTTCCTCCGAGAAGTGAAGTGAATTGTTCTCACCCTGTTCAAAAGTAATATACGGAAAAGGTAAAATATCGTCCTGCGAGATCCTTTCCTTCTGGGCAAGCGGATGTCCAGTTCTAACATAAAGATGTGGGTCAGTATTAAAGAGTGGCGTGAATTTCAGATTACCGTCACTGAACAGCTTATTCATATGCTTATAGTTGCTCTCGTTAATATAAAGAATCCCCAAATCGCTACGGAGAGTACGCACATCTTCGATGATTTCGTAGGTTTGCGTCTCTCTCAAGCTGAAGTTGTACTCTGAGACATCACTTTGCTTCATGAGACTCACAAAAGCATCTACCACAAAAGCATAATGCTGAGTCGAAATGGAAAAATAGATTGGGCTACGCTTTTTCCCAGTATAACGATTCTCCATAAGCTCTGTTTGTTCAATGATTTGACGGGCATATCCGAGAAATTCCATTCCTTCTACAGAAATGCTGATTCCACGGTTCGTCCTTTCAAAGATGGTAATCCCAAGTTCATTTTCAAGCTCTTTAATAGCGTTGGACAGGCTCGGTTGAGAAACAAAGAGTTTCTTTGCCGCCTCATTCATGGAGCCACTATTTGCAATTTCGATAGCGTAGCGGAGCTGCTGCAACGTCACTCCTATTCCCCCTGTTCCAGACCTATTCGTACTACATTCTGTTTCATACTAGCTGATATCGTAGCATAAATACACATCTCATTCCAAGATAATCCTTAATATGTGCCCAATAACGCGTACTTATTGTGTTCTCTTTTTCCCAGCATCAATCTTGGCAGGATCTAGTCCTTTCCAGATATTTGGCATATCAACCTGTTCTGGATGCTCAAAAACTAAAAAAGCTGTAGGCAAATACCGCTCACCATATTGGGATGAGGGTTTATTCATAATCTCATTGTCTTTTACTAGTACCGTAGAAGAACCACCATCCAGATTAGCCGCTATCACGGCTCCATGCTTAAGCAAAATCTGCTGCACATCATAGAGATTTGCTCCAATACTATAAGTAGGCTGTCGACCGTCAATTACTACAAAAATAATAGCGCCATCTGCCCGCTGACCCATTGCTGTTCTAGGTGCAATCCCCCAACCTTCCGCTGCATTCTTAATCAATCCTTTGCCATTGACGATTAGCCGCGGGCTAAAAGTAACTGCCTCCTGAACCCCCATTTTACTAATCTCATCTAGCGTATAATTCCCTGCAACCATTTTTCCTTGTTTATCCAGACCAACAATCTGTGTAGATTTTTTACCGCCAAGACCGTTGTAATATAACTTACCTTGTGAGACTACAATTCCTATGGGTTTAAACCCGTTACCTTTCCAGTTCGGATCAGCGAACCCACCACCGTTAACTCCAGCGATAGCGCCTGTACGCTTCACCATACTGGTTACTTTTTCACCTGAACCAATCTTATTAGGTATTCCTAGCCGGACTTTGGTTGGATCATTAACAATCATTACATATCCGGTATAGCCACTGCCTGAGACATTCTCAATCTCGACAAGCGGCTTCTCTACCACCTCAGGTTCGGGAGCGATCGTATGTGTATCTATTTCGTCCCCCATCTCTTCAAAACGGGCGGTATATTCGGTTACCCGGTCCTTCAGTTGATCTTCACCTATAATATATTTAGCCATATAGCGATGTTGTGTTGTAATTAGCGTATCTGCGATTGTATAACGTAAGTTCTGAGCCGAGGGTGCAAAATAAAGCCATCCACCAGCAGCGATCATTAAGAATAAGCAGAATAAAAAAACTTTGGATAAGGTGCGAAAAAAACTCCGTTTCTTCCGCTTTTTTATTGGTTTCTTTACAGGTTTCTTATTGCGTGCATTGGAACGTTGAGGTAATGATGAAGTGCTCACTTCTGAGTATTCCTCCCTAAATATTACTAATTTGATAATATGTACAACTCGTCCTTATCATAGACGATGATTTTCGTTAAAAGTTTCTGTTTGAGTAATAGTCAGCATTCAAAAACAAAAAAACGAGCAGGTTTCCAATATCTTGGCTACCTGCTCACATATAGCTAATCAAATTCTAATGTCTTCCTACTCCCCCGCCGCCGCTAGCGCTACCGCCGCCACCTGATGAGCCACCACCGCCGGAATAACCGCCACCACCTGATGAGCCTCTATCATCATCATCATCTGAGTAGCTGCGGCTGGATGAGCTTGAAGAATGTCTTCCTGCTCCTCCACCACTGCTGGAACCTCCACCACCATGGTTCTCGTTGCTTGAGGAATACCGTCCTGCACCGCCACCGTTAGTAGAGCCTCCGCCACCACTGTTTCCCCAGAAACTTGATTGCGAATTGTTTGTATTCCTATGGTGGTGATGATAATAACGTCTGTGCCAGCGTCTGCCATAACCGTAATCCGCTTGACCATGCCAAGGACCATAACGGCGTATATTCCTTTGGCTATATGGATTAAATGGCAAACCATACATTTCTATATATCTATTGCGTCGTGAAGCAGTAAATCCAAATAAGATAAGCGAACCAAAAATCGCTGAGAAAATTAGAAAAGCCTTGCTTTTACTAACCGCCTCACCTCCACTTGTAGCTGTAGTAGAGGAAGTACCAGAATTCGTTGTAGTTCCAGGATTAACTTTGTTTCCGTTGTTTCCTGTGACTCCTTGCGGATGATCCGCTCTCGCTAACAAGAAGCTGTAGAACGAATTAACTGTCGTTGTAGCTCCCGTTCCGTAATCTTTTTTCACAAATTGGGGTTCAAGCACGGTATTTAAAATATTACTAATAGCCTCATTGGTTAAAACCTTGTCGATATCCTTGCCTTGTAGAACATGATAGTTGTCTCCGCCTATGTCCAATACCAGCATAACATCCTTAGGACCCGCACCTACCGAAGCAAACTTCATATAGGTATAGTCCTGCAATGTTTTATCTCCAGCATTTTTTACGGTGACCACATAAATTCCACTTCCGGTTGTTGTTTTATATCTGTTGCTGGAATCGTTCAGATAGTCTTTAGTTACTTTTTTGAGCACACCCGCATTATCGGATACGTAATTTTTGGTGCCAACATTTTCTGCCCAAGTGCCGCCCATAGCTTGAATAAAAGCTCCATACGTCTTCCTAGCACCATTACTGTATGTTTTAGCTGCGAAATCCGGCTCAAGATATTGTGAAAGAATCTCTTTAATCTTACTGTTAGGCAATGATTCCTCTATACCTTTACCTTGTACCGCCCAATAATCATCATCTTTTATAGAAAGGAGCAGCAGCAGACCGTTATTTTTATCCGCAGCCCCCACACCCCAGCTATTGAAAAGCGATTTTGCATACTCTTCCATCGAAACCCCTTCAGTAGAATCCACAGTTACAAGCACAACTTGAGCTCCAGTAGCCTGATGTAATCGAATGCCGTAGTTCACCATGTAATTCTCTGCTTTCTCGTCAATCACATTCGCAAAATCATTCACATAAAATGACCCTGTATGCTTAGGTACAGCAGTTTTGGCTAAACTTACGGCCGGCAAAAGCAATACACTTAACAATAAGGCAGCAAGTGTGGTATGTAGCAGTATTTTTAGAGTTCTCGTGTTCATATGTACCTCCTGATCTATCATTATCTCTCTTATTTATCGGTTACGCGCGGTTAGTGGAATAGTTCCATTTTATTCTAAACTGGAAATTACACAACAGGAAAAAACGCTTAGAGTTTGTGAGGCGGGTGATTTGAGGCGTGCAAGTCGCTTTAGGGGCAATCATCGTGTTGTGTTGATGGATCACACTCAAGATCATTGGAGATTTGGAACCCCCTGCTGGATAACATACTTTTCGCCGATGGATCGGACTCAGGAGTCGTTATTTTGTTCATTTGCGGGTTTGCGGCAGGCTATCGGACTCAGTTGCAGCTATTTACTCAAAACCACACTGTTTATCCACAAAAGTTGGCCAATAAGTGATATACAGTCCGATAACGCAGCAAAATGAGATTAAAAGCCGAAATAGCTGCAATACGGTTCGTAACACACTGAACTTCCATAGCTTCTTGAGATAATGGGAGTTTTGGAATCCCCTGCTGGATAACATACTTTTCGCCGATGGATCGGACTCAGGAGACGTTATTTTGTTCATTCGAGCGTTTGCGGCAGGCTATCGGACTCAGTTGCAGCTATTTACTCAAAACCACACCACTTATCCGCAAATGTTGGCCTATAAGTGCTATGCAGTCCGATACCTCGGCAAAATGAGCTGAAATGCTGAAATAGCTGCAATACGGTCCTTAACACACTGAACTCTCTTAGTTACTTGAAATAATGGGAGTTTTGGAATCCCTCTTAAACTTCCTAAGCTACTTGAGGTACATTGGAGGTTTGGAATCCCCCTGCTGGATAACATACTTTTCGCCGATTCATCGGACTCAGGAGACGTTATTCTGTTTATTTGAGCGTTTGCGGCAGGCTATCGGACTCAGTTGCAGCTATTTGCTCAAAACCACACTGTTTATCCACAAAAGTTGGCCAATAAGTGCCATACAGTCCGATAACGCAGCAAAATGAGATTAAATGGCGAAATAGCTGCAATACGGTCCGTAACACACTGAACTTCCTTGGCTACTATACAAAATGGGAGATTTGGAATCCCCCTTGAACTTCTTAGCTACTTATAATAATGGGAGTTTTTGAATCCCTCTTAAACTTCTTAGTTACTTGAGATACCCGTTATCTGGAGATATACAGCCAATACTCCAACAACAAAAAGGCTCAGCCTATAGCTGAACCTTTTGCTTGCTTTTTAAAGCCAATTCCTTGGATCTAGCGCTCATGTTCCGTTAAAAATCAAACAGCGTAGTGGTTAAGTAACGTTCACCGGTATCCGGCAGAATCACCACGATGGTCTTGTCCTTATTCTCAGGACGCTTAGCGATTTGTGTAGCTGCGTAAACAGCTGCTCCGGAGGAGATACCCACCAGCAATCCTTCTGTTCGCGCAAGTGCACGTGATACGCTATAGGCATCATCATTTTTCACCTGAAAAATCTCATCCACTACTTCATTATCGTAATTCTCAGGAATAAAGTTTGCTCCAATGCCCTGAATCCCATGTCCCTTAGGACGGCCTCCTGATAAAACAGGAGAGTCAAACGGCTCGATGGCGACAATTTGGACTGCGGGGTTCTTTTCTTTCAACGCTTTCCCAACACCCGAGATAGTGCCTCCAGAACCAACACCCGCTATGAAAATATCAACATCTCCATCGGTATCCCGCCAAATCTCCTCTGCTGTAGTCGTTCTGTGTATTTCCGGGTTCGCAGGATTGCTGAATTGTTGGGGAATAAATGAATTTGGAATTTCCGCAGCTAATTGTTCTGCCTTTCTTACAGCTCCGCTCATTCCTTCAGTTCCCGGTGTTAACACAAGCTCAGCACCTAATGCCAGCATTAATTTACGGCGTTCAATACTAAATGTATCTGGTAGGACGATGATCAGTGAATACCCTAAGCTAGCAGCTGCAAAAGCAAGTCCTATCCCAGTGTTTCCACTAGTAGGCTCAATAATGACAGAATCTTTATTAATGAGACCTCTCTCTTCCGCATCTTTGATCATTGCATATCCAATACGATCTTTAACACTACCTGCAGGATTAAAAGATTCCAGCTTGGCAAGAACCCTTGCTTCTACGTTTTGGGTTTTACTATACTTTGAAATCTCTAATAACGGTGTATTTCCGATCAGATCGGTTAAGCTCTTATAAATATTAGCCATAATGATCCGCACCTCATTTCTTAATTTCCAATCAAATTACTCTGTATTAAGTCTAGCAGGATTTAAAGGATTTACAACCTATTCATTCTTAGTAGTCGCAAACTTAAGGTCTTTAATTCGTACTACGTCTAACCGAAACACTTGACTCTCGCACGATTAATCGCGGATCAAGCTGCACCCTTTGATACTCCCCGGTAATATTATCCTGAATACGTTGCAAAAGAAGCTGTGTGGCTAATCGTGCCACTTCATTCCCCATGATGGAAACTGAACTAATCTGAGGCGTTGTGATAGTAGTCCATGCGTTATTATCTACCCCAACCACCGCCACATCTTCTGGAACACGAACGCCTAATTCTTTAAACCGATTCACAATACCTATGGCCACCATGTCATTCACTGCATAAATAGCGTCTGGCATATGCGTCAGGCTGTAGAAATAGTCAGCGGCTTGTAGTCCAGTTTGCAAGGAAAAGTCTTCTCCAAAATAAACAAGCGAAATATCCACTTGATTTAAAGCTTGCTGATAAGCAAGATAACGATCTTCAATAAGATCTTTTTGTGCCCCTGCATATGCAATTCTAGAACGACCGATATTGATTAAATGCTCCATCACTAATTGTCCTTCAAAACGTGACAAACTAACGACGTCAGCTTTCACATTTTCTGTGATTCTTTTCCCGTAGTTAATGATGGAGACCGGAACACTCGATTTATTAATTAACTCTACCATGGTCTTTGGATAAGCAAGAGGCATGATAATGAGTCCATCTACATGTAATTTTTTGACCTCTCGAATCGTTTCGAGCTCAGTGCGCGGGTTGCCAGAAGTATTAATTTGAATTACCCGATAGCTATGTTGTTTGGCGGCTTGCTCTACGGACCAGGCGATATCCGGAATAATTGCGTTGCGAATGTCAGGAACGGCCAGAGCAATCTGCTTCGTTTGGCGGATTTTGAGGCTTTGCGCAGAGGTATTTGGAGTGAAACCCATCTCCTCAATCACTTGCAGTACTAGCGCCTTAGTCTTGGAACTAATTCCCTCTGAATTATTAATGGCTCTTGAGACAGTAGCAATACCTACCCCCGCCCGTTTCGCTACATCCTCTATGGTTACTTTGTTTTTATTAGCCACTCTGATAGTCCCCTTATTTCCGGAATCGTTTTCGTATTTATCTCTATTCCACTCATCTAAAATCAAAATTCCAATGTATAGATTATAACATAATAGTACATAGAAGAATACTTATCTCAGCTGCCACTGTGAGCCTAAAGGCTTGATATAACTCTGTTTTAGTGAAATATTTCACTAATTTTCGATATTAATATTTTCATTATTTAAATTTGACAATATGAAAATTATGTGACATATTTGTTCTCGGAAACGTTTCCTCTTTTCCAGAAATAAAATACTATTTATTATCAATTATTAATCTAGGAGATGAATGATATGCAAGCATTAAGATGGCATAACGTCAAAGATCTACGGTTAGAAACGATTGAAGAACCAGCAGCCCTTGAAGGAAAAGTGAAAATCAAAATCGAATGGTGCGGAATTTGTGGCAGCGATCTTCACGAATATGTAGCCGGTCCTATTTTCATTCCCCAAGGAACAGATCATCCCCTTACTGGTGAAAAAGCTCCAGTCGTAATGGGACATGAATTCTCTGGACAAATCGTAGAAGTAGGTCAAGGCGTTAGCAAGTTTAATGTTGGTGATCGCGTCGTCGTAGAGCCTGTTTTTGCATGTGGTGAATGTGTGGCTTGTCGACAAGGTAAATATAATCTTTGTGAAAAAATGGGCTTCCTAGGTTTGGCTGGTGGTGGCGGTGGATTCTCAGAATACGTCGCAGCAGACCAACATATGGTGCACAAAATTCCAGACAGCTTATCCTATGAACAAGGTGCTCTGGTGGAACCTTCTGCCGTTGCTCTACACGCTGTTCGTTCCAGTCAACTGAAGGTTGGAGATAAAGCTGTAGTATTCGGTGCTGGCCCAATCGGTTTGCTGGTCATTGAAGCTTTGAAAGCATCCGGCGCAGCTGAAATCTATGTAGTAGAACTTTCCGAGGAACGTAAGAGTAAAGCTGAAGAACTTGGTGGTATTGTAATCGATCCTAAACAATATGATGTGGTCGAAGAAATTCAAAAACGTACCGATGGTGGCGTAGATGTTGCGTTTGAAGTGACAGGTGTACCTCCCGTTCTAACCCAAGCCATTAATTCCACTAAATTGAGTGGACAAATCATGATCGTTAGTATTTTCGAAAAAGATGCTACGATTACTCCAAACAATATCGTACTTAAAGAACGCAACTTAACTGGTATCATTGGTTACCGTGATGTTTTCCCAGCTGTAATTAGCTTGATGGAACAAGGGTACTTCCCTGCTGAAAAACTTGTTACTAAGAGAATTAAACTGAATGAAGTGATTGATCACGGGTTTGAGGCTCTTTTGAAAGAAAAAAATCAAGTGAAAATCCTTGTAAGTCCTAAACAATAACCATAAGCAGCCTATTGGCTGAATCATAAAAGAAGGCGCTGCTCCAAGCAGCTCTTTCTAGAATTTGTAGCGGTCTCTGTTATTAAAAAAAACCAGGCAGCGATTCTCCGGGATTGGAGTATCACTGCCTGGTGTTTTTGATCTGTGGGGGGTGTTTAAGCAAATTTATGGGCAAATCCTTATACGCTCTGGCTTAACTCGCTTAATCATCCGCTGATCCACCAAGTATATTCATCCTCACTAAGCAGGAGTTGCAAGTCTGATGCCTTGAAGAAATCCTTTCAGACAGAACGTAGCTTCCGGTGCATCCCCTCTTGTTATACTTCTAGCACCTAATTTAAAGGATTCGAATGAGATAATGGAGAGTGATATAGGGTAAATGTGAAATAACTGTATTCTGTACACTTATTCCGTATGCAAAAGTAACTATTCTTGTTTTAATTGTATTCTGTACAATTAAAACCCTGAAAATCCACCTATAAGAAATTAAATGAGGAATATAGATGTACTAAATACAGTTATATCTATACCCCGACCAATTAAGGAATTATAGTTGTACAAAATACAATTAAACACTCACTCTGCTTTAACAAATTGCTTCCGTCGCCACTCTGATTCCTCAATTATAGATGAAGTGTAGCTCCCTATGGAACGGCCCCTAGCCCGTTTGTTTGCTTCATCTATACTTATGCGTATTTATCATTTATCAAATAATGCAGATTCTCTTTTACAGCAGGCCATTCGGTATCCAATATGCTAAAGACCACATTATCATGAATCGATCCGTCAGACTTGATTCTATGCTTGCGCAGAACCCCTTCTTTAACCGCCCCTATTCGTTCTACTGCTCTTTGTGACCTCAAGTTGTTCGCGACCACTGCAAATTCTACGCGGATCAGCTTTAGTTCTTCAAAACAATAGTGTAGCAGCAGCGACTTGCCTTCTGTGTTCACACTAGTTCTCCAATAGTCTGGTGAGATCCAGGTACATCCAATTTCAGCGTTACGATGAACCAAATCCGGATGCATAATACGAGTGGTTCCGATAATTCGCTCCGTTGCTTTATCAATGATAGTAAAGGTAATTTGTGAACCGTTCTTTTGATTCGCTAAAGCTGTTGAGATTAATCCTTGCACCTGCTCGTCCGACGTTATTTTTCGCCAGGTAAATTCCCAGATGTCTGGATTTCTTAACACTTTCGCCAATCCTTCTGCATGACTTTCATCTGTTGGAACCAGCTTAATCGATTTCCCGTCAAGTATTACAGTATTCATAACACTCATTTGGTGCACCGTTCTCTCAATGAAATATGCTGAATGATATCTGCAATTTCTTCCACACGAAAGGCGATATGGTCTGCTCCGGCTTGTTCAAGCTCCTCCTTGGGACCATAACCAAAAGTCACTCCAATAGATTCGACACCACAGCCAATAGCACCGATGATATCATGCTTACGATCTCCTATCATTACCGCTTCCTCTGGATGTATGTCATTCTCATCAAGCACGTACTGAATAACCTCTTGCTTCTTAGAACGGGTACCGTCCAGATTACTTCCTCCGATATGTTTGAAATAATGATCGAGCTTATAATGCTCAAGAATCTGTGCTGCAAAAACAGTCGGTTTGGAGGTTGCTACATACAATGAGTATCCATTCGTCTTAAGTCCCTCCAGCAATTGGGGTATACCTTCAATCACCATATTCTCAAATAATCCCGTGGCACTGTAACGCTCCCGGTAAAAAGCAACCGCTTGAAGCGCTTGTTCCTCAGTGAAATGGTGCAGCTCGATAAATGAATCATATAACGGAGGACCTATGTAAGGAAGAAGCTCATCCAAATGTTCGATCTGTATATCAAATTTGTTCAAAGCATATTCTACGCTTTTGGTGATGCCTTCTTTGGGGTCTGTTAAAGTACCATCTAAATCAAATAAAATGTTTTGTAATCCTCTTCCCACGGTTGTCTTGCTCCCCTCGACTGTTATTATTGCATATATTTATCATACCTTCGTTTCCACATACTTTCCACATACTTCTCGAATACGATAAGTAACTGAAGCTATTACATATTATCGGAGGAGTATCTTATGAACATGACGCATTACATGTCTTTGCTAGCGGACAACCAGCCTTGGAACTTGATTATATTCATGGCAATCCCCGTGATTTTTGCTGAGACGATTACCATTACAGAGTTTATTATTTTGTTCACCAAGAATCTAACAGGCCCACTACGATCCTTCAACAAAGTCTGCAGCATACTCGCAGGGATATATTTCACAGGTGTATTCCTCTACTTGTTTCCAACTTCGTTTATTCCTTTGTCTGTGAATGGGGAATGGCACACATGGGTTGATATCGTAGCCGTGGGCTTCTATTTAAGCGGAGTACTCTTCTTATTGCCACTGGCTTTGTTAGATCTTGGTCTGATTGCCCGTAAACGATCGGAAGAGTATAAGATGAAGCTGCATTTTCTGCTTATTAGTGGATTCTTGGTCGTGGCGCATATCGCGATGATCTTCGGGATGATTAATCCGGAAATTGTAGGGAGTATGGGTGGAATGGACGATATGATGCATTAAAGTTTATTAACAAAACGTAATCTAAGACAAAAAGCAGATCAAGGATAAAACCTTGATCTGCTTTTTGTATCGTACCGGTTATCCTGCGTTTTGTACAGTTACCACAGTACGCTTCTTGCGTAATAAAAACATCAGTGGAAATCCAAACAACACAATAATGGAACCTACCACAAAAACATCATTCACACCCATCGTGAACGATAGCAAACGTATCGAATCTGTATTACTTGCACCGGAGCTGATCAACTCTTTAGAGTGGAGTAAGGATCTACTCGACAGCAGTGAGGTGAATACTGCAATCCCAAGTGAGCTTAACACATTGCGAACCCAGTTGTTGATCGACGTAGCATGCCCAGACCATTCGACAGGAATTTCCTCCATTGAGGCTGTACTGCTTGGAACATTGGCTAGTCCAATGCCGAGATTACGAACGACCATCGCCCACATAATAAAGCTATAAGATATGTTCGTTTGCAGCCGACTAAGCATGAATAAACCGATGAATATAAATAAAATACCCGCAGAAATCAACTTCACAGGTCCGAACTTTGGATACAGCTTACCTACGATTGGACTCAGCAAGGCAAGGAGGATCGAGGACGGCAATAAAATCAGCCCTGTTTTAAGCGTTGTAGCCCCTTCTACCGTTTGTAAGAACAAAGGGGTTAAATAGGTTCCGGCATACATCGCAATCGTAACCAAACTATAGATACTTAGCATGGCGGTAAAACGGCGATTACGGAATACACGCAAATTCAGCAGAGGTACCTCCGCCTTCAGCTCGCGCAAAACAAACAAAACTAACAACACAACTCCCAAAAGGATTAACGATAAGGTTTTCCACGAAGTCCATCCCCAGCTATTGCCTTGGCTAAATGCAGTTAATAATGATAAACTACCGAGGACAACGGTAAGGAAACCAGGAATATCAAATGACTTCGGAATATTCATTCGATAATATGGAATTAACGTTAGGGTTAGAATAACAGCTATGATTCCAATAGGGATGTTAATTAAGAATAACCAATGCCAGCTGGCATATTGGAGCAGCCACCCGCTAAACGTTGGTCCTATGGCTGGCGCGACCATCGCGGATAGCGACCAGAGGCTTACTGCAAAAGGTCTGCGCTCTCCCGGTATTACTTGAAATATGATGGTCATCGTACAAGCCATGATGAGACCGCTGCACGAACCCTGAAGCATCCGAAATACAATTAATGATGTTGGATCCCATGCCAAAGCACAAAGCAAAGAGAACATGGTAAATCCCATCAAGGCGAAAAGATAAAGCCTTTTATAGCTGAATCTTCCTCCGAGATATCCCGCGAGTGGTGCGGTTACTCCTGTCGCCAGCATAAAACCCGTGACCATCCATTGCATGGTGTTCAGACTCGTATTGAAATGATCCATTAAAAGAGGAACAGCAATGTTGATCGTCGTTGTACTTAAGACAGAGACGAAATTTCCGAAGAATATGGCAATCATGATCGGCCAAAAATGTATTTTGCTTGCTTGATTTTCTTCCATGCTTCCCCTCCTCATTATTTTTTATATGTCTACTTTTACATATATAAGGTGACTTGAATAATGTTATAATCGTACGATCAATATGTCAATGATGACATATGCCCGAAAAATTCAATGAAAACGGATTTATAATAACTGGAGGGCTTTATAGTAATGAATACACTGTCTTATGGACTTCTAGCTTTACTTAGCGCTAACTCATTGTCTGGATATGAATTAACTCAGAATATCAAGCCGCTCTGGCGTGCTGGACATAGTCAGATCTACCCTCTATTAATGAGCATGGAGCAGCAAGGTTATATCACCTTTAAGCTCATTGAACAGACCGATAAACCGGATAAAAAAGAATACTCCATTACGAAAGCAGGACTGGAGCAATTGCGGCAATGGGTGGAAACTACTGCAGAGCCTCCGGTGCTGCGGGATGAGCTGCATTTTAAGCTGTATAGCTTATGGCTATCCAACCCGGAAGAAGCCAAGGACCTATTGCTAAAACGTGCAGAGTTTTGTAAAAGTGAGCTGGAGCGATACAAGGTTTTGCTCAAAGCAAACGAAGTCTTGCGTGATGAATGCGGTGAGACTCGTGAGTTAAAAGCCACCACTTTTGGACGTTATTTACTGATCCACAAACGTGTGCTTGATATGGAGAGCTCTATACAATTTTGCGAATGGGCACTTGAAGAGCTTGAGTCGAATCAATAACATTATAAACAAGCAAAAAAGAGACCTCATTTTGTATCTGAAGTCTCTTTTTACTTACATTTATTCGGATTTAGATAGATTAAATAGTTGCACCTCGCAACGAGTACCCGCTCCAGGCTGACTCATCATTCGAATCTTGCCTCCATGCAATTCCACCAGCTTTTTAACAATGGAAAGCCCCAGACCTGAACCACCGTATTGTCTTGAACGTGATTTCTCTACCCGGTAGAAACGTTCGAAGATATAGGGAAGCTCTTTCTCAGGAATACCTATTCCTGTATCTTCAACTATTAGAGTTGCAGCATCCGCTGCAAATTCCACATGAACAATAATCTCGCCTTCATCCGTATAACGAATTGCATTTTCCAGAAGGTTCATTATAATCTGTTCCATACGTTTTTGATCTCCACGGATCATATACGCATCTCCGCTAAGCTGAAGCTTCAGGTGTAATCCCTTCTCTTTTGCTTTCAGTTCAACTCTGCGCACGGCTTGTTCCGCTAGCTTACTGAGATCGATCCACTCTTGGGTAAGTGTAACCTTTCCTTCCTCCATCTTTGCCAGTTCAAATAAATCATCCACCAGATGCTGGAGCCGATGTGCTTCCTGATGAATGATGTCCAGGTATAGATCTCTTTCCCCTTCGGTCTCGTAAAGTCCATCTTTTATAACCTTGGTGTACCCCTCCAAATATGTAATGGGCGTTCTCAGTTCATGTGAGATATTTGCCAGAAATTCCTGCCTTGTATCCCTGTATCGTTGTAGATCGACAGCCAGATCATTTATGGCTGCAGCCAAAAAACCAATCTCATCGTTACTACGTATAGAAAGTCTCGTTTCCAGCTCGCCAGCCGCGATTTTCCGGGTTGCCTTTTGCATCTTGATCAGAGGTCTGGACAAAATCATGGCGATCACACCAGTGATCCCTAAAGCCAATATAAAAGCCCCCATTCCTGCAATCAGCAGGAGGTTCCGGATGGAAGCCAAAGATTGCTTCATACTCTCTGTAGAGGACATTACATAAAGTGCAGACTGAGTTGTATCCCCCTCCATTATTGGTTTTCCAATGATAAAATAAGAATATCCAGCAGGATCTTTATACTCAAAATCAACACTTTTCCCAGCGAAAATCCTACTAACATCCGAAGCATGGATGAATGAACGATCCAAACGATCATGTACACCCGAGTGGAGTATCACATTGCCATCCTTTGAGATATTAAAGATACTGACATCCGAAAATTCTGCAAAGGTACTCATCATCTGCTCGTTTGAACTATCCTGCGATTCCGCCATTCCAATAAAATGTGAGGTGAGTTCCTCCGTCTCTTTTTGCATCTCGTTGTAATAAAAGTTTGTAAACATCCGCTCTATAGTAACTCCAAGGACAAGCAAAACAACTACAAAAACAGACATAATAACAAAACCAAGCTTAAGTCCGATGATGTTATGTTTCATACCTGATTACCGGGAGCATGAAATTTATAACCTAATCCCCACACCGTCTGAACCGGATTATAGGCTAGCCCTGCTTTATGTAGTTTCTCGCGGATATTCTTAATATGGGTGTCAATAACACGATTCTCCCCCTCATAATTATTCCCCCATAATCGCTCCACCAGTTCTTCTCTCGTAAAAACCCGGGTAGTATTTTGCGCCAAAGTGGCCAGTAGATCAAACTCCTTGAGTGTGAATTCAATGGATGTATCCTGAATATGTACCTCCCTAGCTTCTGGGTATATTTTAAAATTAGGGTATGTGAGCACCTTTTCCTGAGGTTGTTGAACAAAAGTAAGTGTTGAACGCCGCAGCAGAGAATAAATCCTAGCCACTAATTCTTCCGGCTCAAACGGTTTAGTAAGATAATCATCTGCACCTATACCGAGACCACGTACCTTATCCTTGGTTTCAGAACGTGCGGTTAGCATTAGAATTGGGATAGAGCTTGTCTCCCTCACCAGCTTGCAGACCTGCCAGCCATCCATATCCGGCATCATCACATCCAGCAAGATTAGGTCAAAGCTGTGTTGTTTCAACAGTTGGAGTGCCTCATGACCCGTTGACGCCTCTTTTGTAGACATCCCTTCTTTACTTAAATAAATCCGCAATAAATTCCGCATGTTCCATTCATCATCTACGATCAGTATCTGTAGCTTATTCAAGCCGTTCACCCTCTTTATGACCTAGTTCTTCTCATTATACAAAAAAACACAGAACAAGCCGACATCATCCCTAAATGATGCCAGCCTGTGATTATGGTTAGTGGCCGGAATGCAGATTGCCTCCTGCAGCAGGTGAGATTTCTAGCATGTCATCGATTTCACTTTGTGCTCGCTCATTTATTGTAAGGTTATCCCCAGTTATCCAAGCATGATTGTAAGGACCTTCTGCTGGTGAATCTTGAAATTTAGGTTGAAGCTCCATCATATACTCCATTACTGAATCTGGCAGCCCGTCTTTTTCCGTAAAAATAAGCGGCGCATGTTTCCCCAAATGAGAAAAAGGCGCAGCGGCGATAGCTATCATCGTTGAATCCGTGGTTAACAAAGACAGGTTATGACCGGGTGTATTGATTCCCCAGCCGAATCCGTTATTGGCATCCTTAAAACTTGCAAAAGCTATAGCGTTCTTAAAAACATCTTCTCCAGCTATACGGAGAACTGTTCCGTATTCTTTTAATTGCTTTTCTACATCTGCTGAGACAATGTCTTCTGGTCCTAGGATGTAAATGGTTGCGCTACCTCCACGTTCTTTTAAAGCCTCGACCGTTGAGTTAGGAATTTCGTCTTTGGTTACAAAGAGAAGAGGTTCAGGCATATGTGCGATCCAATTCACTGCTGGCAACGTGTACTCAGGGCTATCCATAGAACCAATAATGACCGACTTTGGAAGTTCACCCGCTGCTTTGGCGTAATAAGTATCTATAGCCTGAGCTACTGCCGCTGGCTCATCCCCTTCTATCCGGTCTACTTTTAAATCAATGGCCTTTAATTGTTGTTCGACATTGGATGCCATAGGCCCAACAAGCACTACCTGAACCCCTTTATTGCCTTCAGCACCTATTGGATTCAGTCGCTTAAGTTCAGCGAGAGTAACCTCAGGAACCCCTTCTTTTGTGGTATACAGTACAGGCCCATTACTGGGATGATGAATCAAATCTGCACTAACTGCGGCGATCTGCCAATTACTCACATCCGTCAAAACTACACTTGAAGGTCTATTATTCTTTGTTTGCGCAGTCCATAAAGTCTGAGAAACTAACACTGCGGCTTGAATCGGATCTGAAGTGTTAATACGAGTAGTATTCTTCGTAGCTATCCATGGTTGCTCCACCGTTGCAGAACTAGCTTGCGAATTAACCTTGGATGGAGAATTATTGCCTGATTGGCAGCTTGTTAACACTGTACTCAAAAGCAAACTAACGGCAACAAATGGTATGATTTTTTTCATCCTAAACCCTCCTGTGTGATGTTCTCGCTTGATTTAGAGTAGTTTGGTCTACAAATGTGTGGAAAGTATGTAGAATTTAAAATAAATAAAATTTGTATATAATGCAAAAAGAGCATCCCGTAAGCCATGAATGACTCAGGATGCTCTTGGTTTAAAGTTTTTTCAACACTTACCAGTGTTTAGCGATAAAAGTATCCCGACCGGATTGCTCCCGATCTTCTTTGTAGTGCTTGGGATTCTTATGATGATAATCCTGATGATACTCTTCTGCACGATAAAAAGTTGGCGCCGGAAGAATTTCCGTAACGACTGGACCGGAGAATCTGCCACTGACCGCAACCTGTTCCTTCGAGGCAAGAGCTGCTAAACGCTGTTCTTCATTATAATAGAAGATCGCTGTCCGGTACTGAGTTCCTCGATCCTGGAATTGCCCACCATCATCGGTAGGGTCAATCTGAGGCCAATATAATTCAAGCAGCTTCTCGTATGAAAAAAGCGCTGGATCAAACGTAATCTGCACAACCTCGTAATGCCCCGTTGTTCCGGTTTTGACTTCTTCGTAGGTTGGATTCTCAGTTAACCCTCCCGCATATCCCGATACAATTCCATGAATGCCTGGTAATTCCTCAAACGGTGTCACCATGCACCAAAAACATCCGCCTGCAAACATCGCTTGTTCCATATGATCCAATCTCTCCCTATCTATCTTCATCTAATAAATAATATATGCTATGACGATAAAGCCAAAAGATCATAAAGTCAATGGAAGTCCGAAGCACCATTAGAATTCAATTCTCCAAAACGTTATAATATAACAACAACAGAAGTAGAAAGGAATGCGCTATGAGAAAAAATCGTTTAGGACAATCCGATTTGTATGTAAGTGAAATAGGACTTGGCTGTATGTCTTTGGGTACGGATGAGGCGAAAGCCATTTCCATTGTTCATGAAGCACTCGATCAAGGAATCAATTTTGTTGATACAGCAGATCTTTATGATGAGGGCCGTAATGAAGAGATTATTGGCCAAGCCATTCGTCAACATCGACAGGATGTAATCCTGACCACAAAAGTTGGCAACCGCAGAATTCCCGGCCAAGATGGCTGGAGCTGGGATCCTTCAAAAGCCTATATTAAAAATGCAGTCAAAGATAGTCTCAAACGGCTGCAAACCGATTACATCGATCTATACCAGCTGCATGGCGGCACTATTGAAGATCCAATTGAAGAAACGATTGAAGCTTTTGAAGAACTTAAGCAAGAGGGTCTTATCCGCTATTATGGGATCTCTTCTATTCGTCCTAATGTAATTAGAGAATATGTGAAAAAATCAAATATCGTAAGTGTTATGAGCCAATATAGCATTTTAGATCGACGTCCTGAGGAAGAAATCCTTCCTCTGCTAGCTAAGCATGGAATTAGCATGATCGCACGCGGGCCTTTAGCAGGGGGCATACTGTCAGAGCGTGGTCGCAGCAAAGCCGAGAAGAATTACTTAGATTACAGTAGTGAGGAACTTCTGAATTTGCATGATCAGCTTTCGCAGGAAACTAGTGACTCTCGCAATCTTGCACAAACAGCGCTTCATTATCCACTAGCTAATCCATCTGTAGCCGTTATTATTCCTGGGGCAAGCAGTCTGGAGCAATTAAAAAGCAATGTAATGGCTGCTGATGTAGCTCCACTCACTTCGGAGGAACTTGCAGACATTCAGCGGATAAGCAAAGCAAATCGTTACAAGCTTCATGTATAGATTAGTCACTTTCGTTAAAAACAATGGGGTGTCCATAGCCATACAATGGCTGTTGGGCACCCCCTACTTTTTGGAGCTACCTGATCGCTGAACTAATCCTTAAACTTGGTTTAATTAAGTACTAATCACACTTATGAATCGCACTATAGGACATAGTTGACCTTATACGCTACTTTTTCCTATATTAAGGGTGCTCGCGGACTCCATAGCCGCTATGAGCATGATAATCACCATATATCACCCTCTATTTAAGAAATAGCAGCACTGGAGTCCGAAATCATGCTCCAACGCCTAAATATATACAAATAACGTCATCTGGGTCCGGGTCCGAAAGTATTCAAGTCACTCCGCGTGACACATCCAGCCTGCCATAATTCCAGTAGAATAAAATCGAGTGATTCTCGTGAAGCCTGATTCTTTCAATAACTCTTCAATTTGTTTTTCAGGAAGGAAAGAGATTTTCGTAATATTGCTACTTACATTATCAAACGCTTCGGGAGATTCATACCCTGCAACCCAAAAGCTTTTCCATACGTTTATTCTGTCGTGGAGTTCAGGATCATCCAAATCTCCATATGCACTTACGAGAACAAATGGAGCACCCGGTTTCAGATTATCCTTTATGGAGCGAAGCAATTTCAATTTTTCTTGAACATCATGGATGAAATGAAGGACCAAAATACAACTTGCCACATCGAACTTTGAGTCCTGCTGAGGAAGATCATCGATTGTCCCAGGAATCAGACTGACACGGCTCTCTAAGCCCAGTTCATCTATCTTTAATTTCGCGATCTTAAGCATATCTTCCGAAGGATCCACTCCAGTAAATGTCCAGTTTGGGTTAGATGGCCCCCATGCCGAAAATTCATTTCCTCCCCCCGCACCGACCACGAGCATAGATACAGGGATGTCACCTAACTCGAAGCGAAAATAAGATTGGATCATCGAAAATAATGAATCATAAGAGGGAATCGAAATATGAGTGGTTTTTTCATAGGTCGCCCTCTTGGCATTTAATTTTTGCTCTTCAGTCATTGTAATCATCCTCCATTGTTTTAAACTTCACATTTCAATATCAAAACCCACATTAAAGTCATTACGGATTTATATTGTCTCTAATAACCCCGAAAAAAGAACGGATCTTTACTCCGTCTTCATCGTTTTTGCCAAATCTGCAATTTTCGTGTTCTCTAAGTACTGCTCCATCTGTCGCTCAGCGTCAATCACAACCTGTTGAATCAGACATTCACTTCCGTGATCTAGACTGCATTCAAAAAAGGAAGCCGTTCCTTCGATTGCATGGATAATATCCAAAAAAGATATTTCTTCCGACTTGCGTCTGAGACGATAACCGCCATTAGCACCAGGTGCAGATTGAATCAATCCAGCCTTCACTAGCTTAGTCATCATTTTGGACAGATAGGTTTGGGAAACACCTAACTTCTCAGCAAGCAATTGAACACCCACCGGCTTATCAGACGCCACCGTCACCATATAGAGCATTGCATGAAGTGCATAATCTGTCGCTTGGGAATATTTCATTCAGCACCTCCATTAACGACTTTAGAAATCTATGATAACTCTAACATTGCTAAAAGGCAAGTATGTTTGCTTTTTAAAAGAGAAGAAGCTCAAGAATCTTTGTCCCAAGCTGCTCATTTTTTGCTTCAAAAGTAACGATAAAAACCGGAGTTTTATATAGATGTTTTTGCTGTTGCAGCGTATTTTTTTTCCAGAGCTTGTTCTGAAAACAATTCAAAATTAGGGTTAGACATTAATAAATACTCAGCCATAATATTCTTAACTGTGATCATCCGAATGAACTCCCCTCAACTAATTGGAGTATACTCACCATTAAACTCAAATTCATAGTCATTAGCGATACGGATATAGCCATATACGCAATGCCAGCGATCTCTGTAGAAAACACTGGAATAATTCTGATTATCCCTATTTCCTTCAGCAACTAAGATCTCCTTGTCATCGCATGCTAAAACAATACCTGTATGATCGTGAGGGTCATTAGTTAGCAATTTTTCATAAATCACAATATCACCACGTTGAGGAGTAAACCCCTCTTGCCCGTCAAAATAAAAAAATGCGGTCTCAGGTAGTTGCGCCCACTCTAACCATGCCCCTACGCCAGCTAATCGAAAATCAGCATTCGGATATCGAATCGGCAGCAGAAATCCAGCTTGCATACAGCAGTAATATACAAATGCTGCGCACCAATTGTTTTGTAATACTTTATAAATCGCTTGGTCAGGCCAATATTTACAGATTTCTCGATATCGTTCGTTTCCTGGTATTCCAACAATGTTTTCTTTTCCAAATGCTTCAGCAATATTAGCTAACTTGCCTCGTTTATCCGTAGGCTGGAGAACTTCAGCCCCGCTACTGTAATCTATCTCTTCCAAAAAATCCTCTGGAATCGTCATTTCACGAAGTACATTCCGAAGTCTAGTATTGTCCTGAGGCATTAAGATACAATTCCTATTCTGAAAATATGATTGTAGAACTTGAGCATCCTTTAGAATCTCTTCATAGGGACCCTGAACTTTATTCCTGTCCCCTTGATGGAAGATTGCCTTTAGAATTTGAGTCAGCTCTTCTTTGGTAAACATATTCAAGTCTCTTAATAAAGGCCTTACGGTATCAGCACTGTTGGGACCTGGAAATTCCTTGACTCCGGTTTTGAAGAAATAATAATTATGAAGCAGTCCTATAATGGCTGCCAATTCCTGATTTTGTTCTCTTTTCATGGCAAGCAATGAAGCGAAACTAGACACTCCGTACAGGTGAACACACGCTTCCTGTTTCCATTGTTCGCTACCTATAGACATGATCATTTCTTGAACCAGCACACGCACACTATCGAGGCGCTGGTTCACTTTTGTTATCAGTCGTTGAGTCACTGGAAACCTTCCCTTCCGTTACTACTCAGCTGTAATAATATCAAAACTAATACTGACATGAATCTTTTTATTAATTCAGTCCCTAATGACTTCCTTTTTATGTCCATCCTTGACGAACTCCACACCAAAATAATCGGTATTACCGTTCGCCCCGAATTCAGCAATCCGAGCGTCAGACTTACTCTCAAAGTGAATGTTATGTTTAATATTAGATCTTGGTAACAAGGTAATCTCTTGCGGCTGAACCTCTGCGAATGACCAGATCCCTTGAGGATTACCGTACTCTCGAAAGATTGGACGGATCATAACGGTTTCATTTTGCCCGCCATAGTTGATTAGCCTGATTGTACATTGAACCTGCACAATATCCTCTTGAGTACCGTACATACAGTGCGAATCTTTTTCCAGAAAATCCACAACTTCAATTCCATCATTGTTCATATTCACAAGATAATACAATCGTTCTGTTAGAAATGGATATAATATAATGAAAATGATGATAGCAAGCAAAACGGTTCTGCCTACATATTTTTTATAACACTGTCTAAAGTGCTTTATAGTTAAACTCCCACTGAAAATTAACAAAATGATCCCGAATATTGCTGAATAATGTAAACCATGGTTTGTCGCAGGTTCGCTCCAAGGCGGAATTCCAATGGTTCTGAAGAGGTAATCCCCAAACATAGTACCCTGATGTGTGATTCCCACAAAAACTAAAGAAAAAAGCAAAAATAAAACAGCTATCCAACCTTTACCCTTGGTCATTTCATCCCTCCCAACCAATAACAGTTATGTCTTCTCTATCCTCTAAGGAAAGATTCCTATGCATATGCAGTTCAATTTTTTTACCGCTAAAACTCAAAGTGTAATCAACTACGTAAGGGGTTTCAATGTAATTTACCGTGAGGATTAATTTGGAATCATCATATTGCCAGCTTGCAGATGTACAAACTTCCTGCTCACTAAGGGATAAGTCTTTAATAAATAAACTTTTTGCATGGGTAGGCCTTAAAAAATCGAACGGAAATTCATCTAAATGATCGTCGTAAAGTAAAGAAAAACTAAGGTGCTCATCTTCAAACTTCAGTGTTAATTCTTTGATTTTATGCTTATTATCTTCAAAGATATAAATTCCACTGTACGATCTATAATCTACTTTAACTATCCTGTTTACTAAGGAGGTAAATGTAGGAGGTTTTATAATGTTAGATGCAACCGTTGGCCAATCAAAGTTCAGTAATTTTGCATATATGATATCTAAAAAATCCTGTAACTTCTTCATCTCGGTAAAACTTGAAGTTGCAGCAATCACAATCTCTTGACTCGGATCAATGAAACACAATTGACCAAAAGCTCCATTCCCCATCTTACATCCATTCCTGCACATAAAGAACTGATAACCATATCCGTTTGACCAGTCAGCCTTATTTTGTCCCCAACGATTATCGCTTTGTTCATTTAGCGCCAGCTTTAAATAATCTTTCGAAACAATTCTACGACTATTGTAAACCCCTTGATTGAGGAGCATCTGGCCAAATTTCGCGATTCCATCTGTTGGTATGCTTAGTCCCATTCCACCAGCAACAATTCCTAACGGGCAAGTCTCCCATTCTGGTCTTTCTATGTCCAATGGCGTAAATAATCTTGGCATTAAAAAATCAACAAGATTTTCTCCAGTCGTCTTTTCGATAATAGCCGAAACCATATAAGTGGCGTGTGTATTGTAATTGTAATAACTTCCCGGTTCATCTTCTACGTCCAAAGCTAAAAAGGCACGAACCCAATCATTTTGCTTGGCTATCGCACCATAGATACTATTGTTATGTCCTGTATTCATGGAAAGAAGATGATGTATCGTCATCTTCTCTAAATTAGGTGAAATTGAGCTAGGAAGCTGATCCGGGAAAAAAGAAACCACTTTATCCGTTAATTCAAAATAACCGTTATCCCATGCTATGCCTGCTGCAATAGATGTAAAGCTCTTACTTAGAGAAAATAAAACCTGGGGAACGTTTTTGCGGTACGGTTGACGATAAAACTCGGTAATAACTTCTCCCTTACGTAATAGCATAAAAGTATTAACCGGTAAATCAGATCGTTCAAGTTCTTCATAAAACTTAGACAGCGCTTGGGTCAAATTCTCTGGATTATCCATTTAAACCTCGCTTGTCGTTATATTTTGAGTTTTTAATAATTCTCAGGTAGAGCACTAAGTCTCGTGTCAGGTCTCCTCCATTTGTTCATTTAGACGGCAACCTTGTCATACTTAACCTAAAGACTTGTTATACCAAAAATAATCTTCAACGTTTTACGACTCTTCTTACATATTTTCAAGCCTTGTTTTAAGTCTAGAATGATTACAGTTTTGCCAATCCAAATCCTGAAATATAACGAGCGGAACTTTACCGGTTTCATTATGCCTTTTTCTTCATATTCCGTTCCATCCTCTAACTCCGTTTCAGTTCTAATTAGCCATGTATTGCCGATACCAAATTCGATATACTTCAGAATCTATCTCCCCCCGTACAAGAGCTGCTTTTATTGCTCAATAGTTTTTATTAGATAAAGGCAGAGATCATCGTCCACACAAACATGTGCCCCAGGCTCAACAGGCTTATTATCGTACATGATTCCCCGCCCATCAGGGATAAAACCACGCTTTATATACATCCGTTGTGCGGTTCCATAGTCAGCGTATAATCCAAATCCAATACCAATAGTATTAGATATAGTAAAAGCATCTTTTTCAAGAGCTTCAATTAATACACTTCCTACCCCACGTTTCCTAAATGGCGGGATGACGTCAAAGTTTTGAATTTCAGGTATATTATTCTCTGCAAAATAAGGATATTCCGACCTGTATACCACATGTCCCCATCCAACAAACTCATTTTCACAAAAAGCTAAAAGTGTAACTCGCTTTTCATTTTGATTTTCTTGCCAACAACGTTGGACATAATCAAGAGGTTGGCTTACGTCATGCTCAGATAACCCCGTATGTATAATATCAATATCGTTTTGTGTCATTCGACGGATTTGTAAAGGTAAGGCCATAATATAATTTCCTCCTAACTTATTAAATGAGTCCATTCCTATATTAACATACTAATTAGGATTAATCTGGTAAAAAACAATTATTGTTAAACTACCCTGTCAGATAAAAGAACAGGCTGCCGAATATACCGGCAGCCTGTTCTGATTTTGTTATTTTTTTATTTCTTTAAGGTAAAAGTCATATAATTGATCAATAGATGAACTTGAAAAGATAGACGTGGCTTGTTCAATTTTCTCACGTTTCCAATCGAACCAGCACATTTCCTTTAACTTTTCGATTTCTTGATCTGTAAACCGTTGCTTGATCACTTTAGCAGGATTGCCGCCCACTATCGTATACGGTGGGACATCCTTTACAACAACTGATCCTGCCGCAACAATAGCACCTTCGCCTATTTTCACGCCGGGCATAATCATTGCATTCATCCCAATCCAGGCATCACTAGCAATGTTTGTATCCCCTTTGGATTCGTAAGAGTTTGCAATCTGGTCTACAAAAGGATACACGGTAATCCATTCAGGATGATGATTGTGATTCCCACCCATGAGAATAATTACACCACTAGCAATACAAACATAATTTCCTATAATCAATTTATCTAAATGCCAACCATAATCTTCACTGGGATTAAACAACTTTCTTGATTGTTCATCACCCCAAAGGTATCTGACACACCCATCTTCAAAATCAAGATTATCGTAATAACCAGAGTAGTAAGAGTACTCTCCTACCTCTATCATTGGGTTGGTGACAATATCCTTTAAATACTTAGTTTCAGACCAGTGGCTGAACTGATGTTGTTTCATTTTCTTTCCCTCGCTTCTAAGTAATGTAATTCATTTATACTTAGAAGCTTGATGCAGTAGCGACATTCTTAAACCTTTTCAAACGACGAACCATCGTCCTCATCCTTTTCCTAATTGATGCCGTCATTGTAACAAACGAATGATTTATTCGTCAAATCAACCGTATTGTCCGAACTCAGCTCAATTATGAATTTATCGGATTACGGCTAGCCTTAACATGTTTAAGCTGGGCAACTATAATGACGCTAATGATCACTAGAAGGAACCACGAACTGATCTTACTGAAACTAACCAGTTGCCACGTTTGATATTGATCAGGATATTTCCATGCATTAAAAAATGTAGCGATATTTTCAGCTAACCAGATAAAAAATCCTACAATAAAAAAGGCCAGTGTCAAGGGCATTCGATAGGTAACCGTCCGTACCCTATAAGTGATCCATGTTTTCCAGAAGACAACAACCACAAGCGCTGTCAGCCACCAACGAAAATCAGGAATGAAATGATGTGTGAAAAAATTTAAATAGATGGCTCCTCCCAACAATCCCGCTGAAGCAAGCCCCGGCCAACCGGTCATATCCATTTTCAATCTTCGCCATATCTGGCACATAAAGCTTGCGACACTTGCATACATAAATCCACTATAGAGGGGTACACCAAACACCTTCGTAAACCCTGGCTCAGGGTATGCCCATGAACCCATCTTTACCTTATAGATTTCCAGCAATAAACCAATAACGTGGAACACACAGATTACTTTTATTTCATCCAGTGTCTCTAATCCAGTACGGTACATGAGGTACTGCACTGTAAGCAGTATTAGAAGAATGGCATCATAACGGTAAAGAAAAGGCATTTCTATTATGTTAGAAAGAGCTAAAGTCCCAAAAATCGCAACAGGAAATATACAACTCATCGCCTGATGATATCCGAAATGCAGTAATTGTGTTATTGACTTCATTCTTATGTTTCCTCATCATTTTTGTATTCTAATAGATCTCCAGGCTGACATTCCAAAGCCTTACAAATTGCCTCTAACGTTGATAATCGCACCGCTTTTGCTTTTCCATTTTTCAATATAGAAAGATTAGCCATTGTTATTCCAACTCTCTCCGAAAGCTCAGTAACACTCATTTTTCTTTTAGCCAGCATCACGTCGATATTAATTATAATCGCCATTGTTTTCACCTCAGACAGTTAAGTCATTTTCTGATTTTATATCAATAGCTTCTTTTAAAAGCTTTTGTAGAACTGCAGCAAAAACGGCAATCACCATGGAGGCAAAAATGATAATCAAGCCGATGACTATAATCCCTGGGGCATCATCTTTCTCCGCCATGAGGTAAAAGAGTGGCATACCAACTACATACAAGCAACTGATGATGATTGCACAATATTTTATTTTCTTTAAAACCTGTACAGACATTTCCGAGAAAGCATTGTTCTTGTCAATATAGCCTAACAGTTTAAAAGCTTGATACAGTGCAAAGTAAAAAGGTATCGCCGAGGCATACAAATCAATGGCAATGAGATATTTCAATAAACTATAATCCGGATACAGTTCTGCTGCGAAACTCGCTATTTCCGGCACCACAAATATGCACAAGGCAAGCACCGGGATACCAATAAGAATAACCGCTGCCCTTAAAAAAAGTGTTGATCCTCTTTCCATAATAAACACACCTCACAGATTTATTGTGAATTGAATTTATCATATTATTTATCGTTTTACAATATATTTTAATCGATATACAGTTATTATTGGTTGTTTTATAACTTTCGACTAAAAAGCCGAGCTAATTGACTTTTGAAGTCACTAGCTCGGCTTATTTCACCTTTTCATATCTCTTTATCTCTATTTTTCTATTCTACAAGTAATTCTAATACTGACCGAGATCGATAAAATTCAAATCCATGTTAGCTTCATCTTCAGCCTGATTTGCAGCTTCTGTTGATACTGCTTTTCCTTCGTATTCAAGGTTACCGCTTGTCAAATTGAATACATATAGACGATTACCTTTGAAGTACTTATTATCCATATTCTTATAACCCACAATATAGAGATAGTCTTGTTTAAAATCATAGGTAATGTTTTCACTTAAATCTATATTGGTATTCTTCAGAGTAGTCTCATATTCTTTACTCACGAGATCGTAAGAAATAACAGTAAATCCTATATTCTCCTTACCCGATACAGCTTTTTGCAGGAAATAAATTTTCTGTCCATACGCATTCATAATATTATTCAATAACATTTCATGCCCTTGGAACGCGAGCGGCGAGATTTGTCCTGTTGCAACATCTACTTGATATGCCTTTTTATGATTATCTTTACTAACCGTTAAAATCCATTGATCCGAGTGATCCAGATTTTGATTGGCTAACCTAACGAATTGATTATCCCCATTTGCTGCTTCAGATTTAGCTCCTGGTAATACGAGCGGCTCATTCGTAATCTCCTTTGTTGTTAGATTAACACGGATAATCTGCGGTTCAGTTACATAACCTTTGGCGCCGTGATTCAAAAACACCATTGCAACAAGCTCTTGATCAACAAGCTGTACATTTTGTACATAGATATCTGAAATATCATGATCCACATTGATATCGGATCTGATTTCCTGCGTATTATCCTTTTGCTTATTAAGCACAGAAATACTGAGTCTAGCATTTTTCTTCGCTGATGGATCATTTGATTGCTGCTTATCTACGGTCCAATTCACGTAAGCAAGCATATCCTGATTTTCATAGAACCCAGCTAAGTTCTTCTTCCCACGCATGAACTGACGATGCTGATCCCTCCATTTATCCAATTGTGTGTTCACTGGTCTTCGGTTTAAGCTTTGGCTGATCGTTAACTTTTCATCTGGATAATCTGTACCATTTGTAGTGATATTAGCTCGTTTGATGCCAAAAACACTATCCTTAGTCAGATAATTTCCGTATAAGGCTATACCTTCAACGAGGGAAGCATCCCCTTGAACCATCGTCAGCTTATAATTAGGTAGTGTCTCTTGTGAGGCCTGTACATAATACGTCCCGATTGTAACAACCGAGAACACTACAAGAACGGCGGTAACCATATATTTTCTCATTCCTTAACCTCCATACCCCTTCAATTATACCGATATTTTCTTACGCAATAGATATAAGCTGTACCAAAGCGAACCTCCAGCAATAATCACTATTAATCCGAGACAAGCACCTATGATCTCTCCGGGATAGAAGTAGCTATCATATCTGCTATAACCCATAAGATAGGGTATTGAGGCTAATCCAGCCAGAACCGCTAAGTATAATATGATAAAGCCGATCCCTTTCAGTCTGTAGCTCCGCTCCATTAGAATCGCTGTGAACAAGACGATCAAGACCGTAATGCCCAGTCCATAATATAGAACAAACTCAGAAAAGTAGGGCGGAACCAGAACTTTAAGCACAGTAGGATACTTCAAATAATCAAATACCGAGATGTTCCGATATAGTTCAGCAGGAAGAATCGACTGTGCTATCAAACGCTCCAGTGGCACAAGGACAATTTGCAGGGCAACAAGTCCAAATGCGAATAGCAAGATCGTAACCAGCTTGGCAAAATACAAATTCGCCCGATTGGATGGCAAGGTGAGCAGGCGATATACTATCGTATTTTTACCTCTCCAGTCACGGTACCAGATGAAGCAGCTATATATTAGCAACACTGTTATGCTCAAAAATATGGGTCCGAAATATAGAAGTCCATTATAGCGAGCATACATCATACTGTTTAGCTGAATATATCCAGTCACATTGTGATATTGCTCAAGCGTCCATTGATTCACTCTCATTGCCTCATTCGCAGAATCCAGCCAATGATTAGCACCGATGGTGACTGCTGCAAGCTGCAAGGCAACTGTCAGCACCATGAGTCCAATATATATTTTGGCAAATCGGTTCATTTCAAAATTCAATAGCTTCACAAAAGCTCTCATTTCAAGTACACCTCTCTCATTACGTCCGTAATGGACTTACCTTCCTGCTCGCGAACTACTTCACAGTAGAATTCACGTTCTACCTTCCCGTGCTGTAGCAAGACCGCTTTATCAATTAAATGCTCAATATCGTTAATTTCATGAGTTGTAATAATCACACCACGATCCTCGATCAATTCACTCGTGAACACATCAGTAATTTGCTCGCGGCTGAACATATCAATTCCCGAGAACGGCTCGTCCATTAGGATGTAATCACAATCCAAGGCAAGTCCCAGCAACAAATTCACCTTCGCAGCCATCCCTTTCGACAATGAGGATACGCGATCTGAAGAGCTCAGTCGGAAGAACTTAAGCATTTCCTTTGCACGTTCAGCGTTCCAATTCCGATAAAAGTCAGCCATAAAGCTCAAGCAATCAGCAATTCGCATATTAGAGGGCATCGTTAACGAATCTGGAATGAAAGTGATTTTCTCATACATCGCAGGTGTTAGTGATACATTATCGATTAAGACTTCCCCTTTGAATGGTGTCAGTCCCATGATGGACTTCAGCACTGTTGACTTCCCGGCACCATTGATTCCGATCAGGCAGGTAATCTCTCCCTTGGCAGCAGTGAAGCTAACACCATTTAGTACCTTCTTGAATCCATAATTCTTTACCATCTGATTCACTTGGATCATCTTGTGTCACCACCCTCTGGAGATAACTTGCGCTCGGATGTATATTTTGTCTTTATGATCTCTACCAGTTCTTCAACTGGAATTTGAATATTCTGAATGGAGCTGATGAATATATCCACTGCACTTTCGATTAATTCAGCTCGAATCGAGTTTAGTATTTGCTGATCCTGTGTAATTCGGCTCGGGGAATTCCCTTCTGTTACGATCAAACCCTGTTCCTCCATTTCCTTATATGCCTTCTGCGCCGTGTTCGCATTAATCTTCATTACTGATGCCAGTTCACGCCGTGAAGGAATTTTGTCTCCCGCTCCGATTTGCCCTGTGGCGATCTGTTCCTTGAAATGACGCACAACTTGAATATATACCGGCTCACGAATATTAAAGCTGACGCCTGATTTCTGTTCTTCTGTCATACAACCAACTCCATATACTAAGTGTGTGTACTAAGTGGTTCATACATCTCATTTATGTACTATACGTGTAATACACTTTTGTGTCAATAGTTCAGATTTGAGCAAAAAAAAAAACTGCCTCTCGGCAGCTCCTTTATTACTAAAACACCTTTTGATTAAAAACATGTTCTTTTCCACCTAAACCCAGTGTATCTGCTGTTGTAGTGTGAATTTTCTGCAGAAGCACGGGATTATCCATTAGTGACAAGCCATAAGAAGGAATCATTTCTTTTATTTTGGGTTCCCATTCTTTTATATATTGAGGGAAACATTTGTTAAGCACTTCAAGCATCACGTGAACAGCCGTAGAAGCTCCAGGGGAAGCCCCTAACAATGCTGCGACCGAACCATCAGCGGCACTAATAACCTCCGTACCAAATTGAAGTGTGCCTTTGCCAGCTTCTGTATCTTTGATAACTTGCACACGCTGACCAGCTACAACAAGATCCCAATCTTCAATTTTGGCATTGGGGATAAACTCTTTCAGTTCTTCCAGACGTTTTTCTTTCGATAACAGCACTTGTTCGATCAGGTATTTTGTTAATGACATATTTTTAGCACCTGCCGACAGCATTGTTATGAGGTTATCCGGTTTCACAGAAGTTATTAAATCAAACATTGAGCCCGTTTTTAAGAATTTAGGTGAGAATCCGGCAAATGGTCCAAATAGCAGTGATTTTTTATTGTCGATAAATCTTGTGTCTAAGTGCGGTACGGACATTGGAGGGGCTCCAACTTTAGCTTTGCCGTATACTTTGGCATGATGCTGCGCAATAACTTCCGGATTATTACACACCATAAAAATACCGCTTACTGGGAATCCACCGATATGTTTTCCTTCAGGAATACCGGATTTCTGCAGTAAGTGCAGGCTTCCTCCCCCGCCACCAATGAACACAAATTTCGCTGTATGTTGTTCAATGTTACCGCTGGCATTTCTGATTTTTAGATCCCATAAGCCAGCACTGTTGCGCTTCATACTATTGACACTATGTTTGTAGTGAAGATCGACGTTTTTACTCTTTAAATGCTCAAATAAGATACGCGTTAAAGCACCAAAGTTAACATCCGTTCCAGAGTCAATTTTTGTAGCCGCAATGGATTCATTCGCAGGACGATTTTGTATAATAAGTGGAATCCATTCCATCAGTTTTTTAGAGTCAGCGGAAAATTCCATCCCTTGGAATAATGGATTTTTTGAGAGCGCTTCAAATCTTTTCTTTAAAAAAGCTATATCCTTCTCCCCTTGCACCAAACTCATATGAGGTAACGGCATAATAAAGTCCTGGGGAGTATGTATCAGCTTGCGATTTACAAGATAAGACCAAAACTGCATCGAAAGCTGAAACTGTTCATTAATCTGAATAGCTTTGCTAATATCTATAGATCCGTCTGGCTTTTCAACAGTATAATTAAGCTCACAGAGCGCCGCATGCCCGGTTCCTGCATTATTCCATTCATTAGAGCTTTCTTCCCCTGCTTTTTCAAGCTTTTCAAATACTTTAATTTTCCATTCCGGTACTAATTCCTTCAAAAGTGTTCCTAAAGTCGCACTCATGATTCCGGCACCAATTAAAATGACGTCTGTATCAGTTGCACTTTTGCCCATTATTACCATCCTTATCCCCTGAATTTTGCAGAAAGGATGTGGGCGCTCCTTCTTAGGCGTCACACCTTTTCTGTATCAATTATAACCTTATCATGGTGTATTACAATTATTTATAAATTTAATATCTACTATTATATGAAAAAAATAAAATATTTAAAAGCTTGTAAAAAAGATAGAAATAAGTCCTCAAGATTTATGGAACAAAAAAAGGCTGCATCATGCCCTGTTCTCATTGTAGACAATTCCGTTTTGATAGCCCAACCCCACTATTGTTTTTTGAATTTCCTGATCTACTTTTCTTTTAAAAGTTGCAAACTCTATTGTGGTTAAGCCGATTGGAAGCTCTTGTTCTATAAATGAATCAAAATCGATCGCCGTTTTGAAAATACGAAGCTTGTGCAGAAAAGGTAATTGCTCCATTCCCGTCAAATGAGCCAATGTTTTGCAATTCATAATCGTTAGCTCTTCCAGTGCCTTCATCTGCTGATCAAAGTTAATCTCACGTAGCTGGATTTGATCTTCAATCACAAGCTTTTTTAACGCACGAAAAACCGAAATATTACTCAGGTCATGAAAGCCACGGACTCTACAAATTTCCAGGCTCTCGATTTCATTTTCTTCGATGTCCTGAATATGTTCTCTGCCTCCAAGTAAAATACGTAGGTCTTTCAATTTCTTTAGCCGATTAATAAAATGTAAGGGTTTGTTGCTGATGGAGTGCAGCGCGAGATAGGTAAGATCCTCCAGATCTCCAATAGCATCAAGGTTTTTAACCTTACCTATAACATGCAACTGTTCTAAACGGGAGAATTCTTTTAGGTATTCCAGATTAAGCATCTTTTTCTCCGAGCTAATATTTAAAATACTTAGAGACCGTAACGTATCTATACTCAGAATTTCCGGATTTTCAAGCTCATATATCCCCACGCTCAGACTATACAGGTTATTCAGCTTAGCCAATACGTTCGTGTTATGTGCCTGGTGAAGACAATTCAGCAGCAGCATTTTAACATTTGGAATCTGCAGGAGTGTCTCACAATCAAAGGATACAGAATAGTGGCCATAAAAACGCACTCCAAAATTTTCATCAAAACGCGCGCAAAGCTCATTTACTTCATCCAGAATCGAACCATAGGTCGATGGATCAGAGAACTGGACAATAACTTGGTTGCCGCTGTACAAGTCTTGCTGAATCTGAACTGGATCTAGTGAAATGGGATCATTGATCAGAATCCTTCTTTTCCATGTAACACTCATTTCTAATCCCTCCTACTTGCCGTTAATCATCAGTGTATATTTATTTTAAATCTACGAATTACTTACCCAAGAACATAATTACATAAATCAACCCCATGGACAAGCTACCAAGGAAGGTTACAGGTTATTTAGAGTTTCGTTGATTTAGGAGGATTGAGTACAAGTGTTTTACATTAAAATACAATAAGCTGTATCATTCGTAGATTACTCTACTTTTGATACAGCTTATTTATCATTTATTCAGCCTTCTGCGATGAACTATAAATCCCCGCCACCAACTCCAGCGCTTTTATCCCTTCAGCACCATCCAACCAAAACTTTTGGCCCCTGGCGACATGCTCATAGAAGTCCTCAATCAGTCTCTTATGCCCGGTGCCCCAATAGGATTTACCTTCCGTGGCACTGAAACTAGGCTCGCACAGCAAGGTTTCCTTTCCATCCTTCCAAAGATACAAATGATCTCTGCGGAGGTTGATAGTACCCTTTTCAAAAACTAGCTCCAGCTCCACTGGAGAATTCTCCAGATAGGTATTTGTACCATAAAAAAGCCCTCTGACATTACTAGTGAAATCGATGCAGGCATGGGCGGTATCTTCTACCTCTATGACCCCATTTAGCACATCCGTGGTAATACTCCCTTTCACCGATGCCACCTCTCCACCAAACCACTGAAGTAAATCCAGTGTATGAATGGTTTGGTTAATTAGCAGACCTCCACCTTCCGTAGACCAGCGTCCTCTCCAGTTACTATCGCTATAATAACTTTCGCTACGGTGCCAGGTCACGATTCCTTTCATACAGAGCAACTTCCCATATATTCCTGAGTCAATCACCTGCTTAATATACATCGAGGCATCATTATAACGATTCTGAAACACCACACCAAGCTGACCTGTGCTATGCTGTGCGGCTTCAAGTATTCGTCTGGCTGAAGGAAGATCTGCCGCCATAGGCTTTTCGGTAAGGACATGTTTTCCTGCTTGTAACAACTCCGTAGCCATCTCTACATGTAAATAATGAGGCGTACAGAGATGTACAACATGAATACGGTCATCCTTCAAAATTTCTCTATAATTTTTAGTGGCTTGGCAGTCATATTCATTAGATGTCTGCAATGCTTTGTCAGCATCAATATCTGCAACCGCAAGTAGTCTCACACCATCGATGCCTGTTAATGTTTTTGCATGAAGAGGGAAAATGGCTCCGCATCCAATAATGGCTGCTCCAAGTTCTTTCATCTATATTACCCTCCGTTCATCATTCCATCGTTATCTGAGTATTGCTGGGGTTAGATTGATCGCTTGCTCTTGAGCCTTCAGACATAGCTCGGCAGCTTTGAACACATGGGTCTGTGTCATCGCCAGCTCTGTCCGATTCAGACAGTCAAGGATTAGCTCACCAAAGAAAGGAAAACCAACCTTCCCTGCTACATGCTCATAATGTTCCCCTTCCCCATTGACCCAGTACACATGATCCGGTGTATTTGAACGACTTATATCAGTATATTTACGCAGTTCAATGTATCCTTCAGTCCCCATAATCATCGTGCGCCCGTCTCCCCAAGTGCCCAGCCCATCAGGGGTAAACCAATCCACGCGAAAATATTGTGTTGCCCCATTGTCCCCTACAAGAGTAGCATCACCAAAATCCTCTAATTCGGGATAAGTCGGATGATTGTAATTGGCCACTTTACTATGAATAACCGAAGCATCCTGACAATCTGCATAATATAAAAATTGTTCTATTTGATGACTGCCTATGTCACATAGAATCCCACCATATTTCTCCCTTTGGAAAAACCATTCCGGCCGGTTAGGAGCATTTAGACGATGTGGCCCTAATCCAATGACTTGCAGGACACGGCCAATAGCACCTTGTTGAATCAGCTGCCCCGCATAGATAGCGCTTTCAACGTGAAGACGTTCACTATAGTAGACCATATATTTCTTATTGGTTGCAGCTGCCATTGCTCTAGCGGATTCAAGCTGTTCCAGGGTCGTAAAGGGGGCTTTATCCGTAAAATAGTCCTTACCGTGAGCCATTACTCTATTGCCTAAAGGTCCTCGTTCAGATGGAATTGCGGCCGCTGCAATTAATTGTACTTCGGGATCTTCCAGAACTTCTTCCATTGATCCGGCAGCTTTGACACCGGGATATTTACTAATAAAATTTCTGACCTTTTCCTCGTCCGGATCATATACCCATTTCAGCTCTGCCCCTGCCTCAACCAGTCCGTTACACATCCCGTAAATATGACCGTGATCTAGGGCAATAGCGGCAATGATGAATTCCCCCGCCTTCACTACGGGTTTGGATTCATACGTTGGTGCATAGGTCATCCCATTTTTTCGATTCATAGAAACCCTCCTTCTATTAGTATTACTCCATTCTATAAGGTATTAAGAAGATACCGCAGACTGATCTCCAAGCTTTCAAAAGGATCACGACGGCAAACATCCTGCTCCACTACGAACCATTCAACACCCGTTTCGCGACAGACATTGATAATTTCTTTATAGTCCATATTCCCTTCACCGATTTCAGCAAAGATCTGTTTTCTATTAACAATCGCCATATCTTTTAAATGCACTACCTGCATTCGACCTGCAACTTTGCGTATCCATTCGGCTGGACTCCCTCCGCCCGCTTGAACCCAATATAAATCCAGCTCAAAACCAACGGCAGGATCAGACTCAGTGAGCAGAATTCCCATGCCAGTCAATCCATCAAACCGTTCAAATTCAAAATCGTGATTATGATAAACAAATTGCAGATCATGTTGTTCTTTTAGTGTAACTGCAATGCCCGACATCAGCTTGGCGAATTCACGGTAACCTTCTTGCCCCGTACGGAATTTTTCCGGTAAACTTCCTAGTCCAATATTTTTGCAGTTCCACAGCTTATGTTCAGCGGCTAAAGCATCTAAATCGTTCACTAGCCGATCCCAAGACACATGGGTTGCACATATTGCCAGTCCTGCTTCATCTGCATACTCTTTTACGAGCTTCGGATCGATTGGCCCGATGCCTGAAATCTGAATAGCTTCATAACCCATAGCAGAGACCTTTTGAAAAGTGGATCTTAAATCCTCCGCAGTTTTAGTAAAATCACGTAATGTGTACATTTGAGCAGCAATGGTTGAACGATTCATAGGATCTTTCCTCTCTGATTAAAATTTAATGAGTTCCCTTAACATCAAAGGTTTGGGCGGCTGTGGTTTCTTTGTTGAAGTTAGAATTCTCCACCTTTTCCATGAGCTTCTCATAAAATAAATCTTCATCAATCGGTAACTCCACCCAATCGTCGGTCCAAGCCGATAAATACATCCCATTAGATAGCGTTAGACCGTGAATGCCTTCCTCACCCGGAGCTAACAATTTCTCATCGTGTAGAATGGCATTCGTAAAGTTCCGCAAAATTCCTTTATGCTGTTCCCCGCCACCCTCTTCTACAGGAATCTCACATTTCCAACATTCTGGACTGCCGAATCCTCCCGTAAACTCTGCATTGAATTGCGGCTCCGGCGTGCGTAGACGCCAAAAGGTTAATTTCCCGTCTTCCACTACGATTTTTCCATGATCACCAGTAATTTCGAAACGGTTAGTTCCCGGTGCTTCACCTGTTGTGGTGATAAAAAGCCCTGTCGCACCATTTTCATATTCCACATAAGCGGTTACATCGTCTTCAACCTCAATATTGCGGTATTTACCAAAATGACAAAATGCTCTGATCCGCTTAGGCATCATACCTGTTGTCCACTGCCATAAATCTAGTTGATGAGGATCTTGATTCAGCAACACCCCACCACCTTCGCCTGCCCATGTAGCCCGCCAACCACCGGAGTTATAGTAACTTTGTGATCTGTACCAGTTGGTGATAATCCAATTTGTGCGGCGGATTTCGCCTAGTTCACCAGACTGAATGAGATCCCTAAGCTTTTGATACAAAGGATTCGTCCGCTGGTTATACATGATTCCGAATTTGCGATCAGACTTTGCTGCAGCTTCGTTCATCTGCTTAACAGCTTTGGTATAGACCCCAGCCGGTTTCTCAACCAATACATGATAGCCATATTGAAAAGCCTCGATAGCTAAAGTTGGATGATCATAATGTGGAGTACAGATTAATACTGCATCTATGAGATGAGACTCATATAACTCTTGGGGTGTTGCAAATTTCTGTACACTTTCCGGTAAATGCTCTTCTGCCCATTTCAAACGTTCTTCCCTTACATCACATACAGCTGCAAGCTCAGCATCTTTAATATGATTCAACAGACTTTGTGCATGTGCACTCCCCATATTCCCAATTCCAATAATGCCATACCGTACTTTATTCAATCAGATCACTTCCCTATTTGAGGTTATGTTATGAGAATATACTTAATTAATAGACATGAACATGAGCGAAACTAAGCATTATTTGCACAATAATAAGATGATTTAGTTAAATTAATTCGTTATAATAAGGATAATCAAGTCATAGAGGAGCTAGATGATGAATAATCCAGGTAACCTTACCGGCAGATTCCTCCAGAATCTTACCGTAAAAGTGACCCATGCCCAACTTAGAAGCGGATATAGCGGGTGGAATCGTACGTTGGAAACTCCAACCTTTAATCGGCTGTATTTTATTGACCGCGGTGAGGGAAAAGTTATCATTAACGGTGTTACTTATTATCCGAGAGCAGGTCAGCTAATGATCATGCCCGCAGGAAGCACTCAAACTACAGAGACGTCAATGAATGATCCCTATACACGCTATTTCTGCCATTTTGATGCTGATATTGGGGAGTGGCCCTTATTCCATTCGGCAAACAAACTGTTTATCTGTGATGCGCCCAACCCAGATTCCGTACGGGTAATTTTCACAGAAATGATCGAACAGTTTCAAAAAGATGATGTATTGTCCATTCTGCGTACTCAGGCGAACGTCCTCAATCTAATTGCTACTTGTCTTGAATCGAACGAGAATATCAAAACAGACTTTATGCAAGAATTTATACATACGGGGGATCAAGGAAAGCTCGCCTATGTGCTTCAATATATTGATGAGCGGCTGGATAAACCCATAGAAATAGAAGAGTTAGCAGAAATTGTCCACTTACATCCGAACTATTTCATCCCCTACTTCAAGAAATTTATAGGGGTTCCCCCCATGCATTATGTACAATTGAAAAGAATGGAGCATGCTAAAAGACAGCTTTCTTATAGCAATTTCAGCATTTCAGATATCGCGGAGCAAGTCAGTATGGAATTAGCCCATTTCTCTAAATATTTCAAAAAGACAATAGGAATCTCCCCTTCTGCCTATCGTAACAGCACTAAGTAAATTTATTAGGGAATGTCCTAATCTATGTGTTGAACTATAATAAAAAGGCTCTAACCTACAATTTTGAGGTGGTGAACGATATTCTTATCAGAACAGCATCTATAAGCGACATTCAAGAGATAGCAAGACTCTCAAGCCAGCTTGGATATCCTTTGAATATCGATCAATTAGGAGAAAGACTACAAGAAATCGGAACACACAAAGATCATACTGTATATGTAGCTGAATCAGATCACCAATTGGTAGGATGGATACATGCGACCGTTCGAATCTTACTTGAATCTCCTTCATTTATTGAAATAGGAGGTCTTGTTGTTGATCAGACTTGCCGCGGAGAAGGAATTGGCAGACAGCTTGTAGAAACCTGTGAACGATGGGCAATCCAAACAGGGTTTAGCAAAATTAGAGTACGTACCAATCAAACCAGAGAAGATGCTGTACGGTTCTATAATCATATAGGATTTTCGCCAAAAAAATCACAGCATGTACTTGATAAGGAACTTTAATCACACTCAGGACTTTTAGGGAGGTTCAATGGTTATGATAGAATTAACTTTGCATCCAGCATTAGAAGGAAAAATCGCTGTGATTACCGGAGGAGCCGGTGTATTATGCCGGGTTATGGCGCTAGAGTTAGGTCGGCAAGGAGCTAAAGTCGCGATTCTAAATCGCACCGCAGCTAAGGGAGATTTGGTTGCCGCTGAAATTACAGCCGCAGGCGGTCAAGCGATTTCACTCTCCTGTGATGTTACAGATCAACAGAGTGTTATGAAAGCCGCAGAAGCTATTAAGAATCACTGGGGTCCTTGCGATCTTTTAATTAACGGTGCTGGCGGAAATGATTCCTCAGCAAATACGACCCAAGAGATTTTCAAAAATGATGATCTGGAGAACCCGGACATATTTACTTTTTTTGACCTTAGTGTAGATGGATTTCGCAATGTGATGGACCTTAATCTGATTGGAACATTGATCCCAACCCAAGTTTTTGCCAAGCAGATGCTCGGCAGAACGGGCACATCTGTTATTAATATTTCATCCATGAGTGCACCTTCTCCAATGACCAAAGTACCTGCCTACAGCGCTGCCAAAGCAGGAATTAATAATCTCACCCAGTGGCTCTCCGTTCATTTCGCTGAGTCTGGTATACGTGTGAATGCCATTGCCCCTGGCTTTTTCCTTACTAAACAAAATGAGAAGCTGTTGGTTCGTGAAGATGGCGAGCTTACAGACCGTTCCCAAAAAATCATCTCTCATACTCCAATGCGCCGCTTTGGACAGCCGGAGGATCTGCTTGGCACACTACTCTGGTTAGCAGATGAAGCAATGTCAAGCTTTGTGACCGGAGTTACCGTCCCCGTTGACGGTGGATTCTTGGCTTATTCGGGAGTATAGACTAATCTAATGAGGGATTACAATGATTGTAGATCCATTACGCGTATTCGTTACTGTAGCTGAACTGAGTCATTTTTCCAAAGCAGGAGAAGCGCTGAATTTATCTCAACCCGGTGTCAGTCTGCATATCCGGAATCTTGAGAATGAGCTCGGTGCTAAACTCCTGCATCGTTCTTCTAAACAGGTTAGATTAACAGAAGCCGGCAGTATTCTTTATAAACACGCCAAACAAATATTGGCTCATTTCGATGAAGCAAGTCAGGAAATCCATATGCTTCAGGACGAAGTCACTGGGAGTATACATATCGGCGCTAGTTTTACTATAGGTGAATATATTTTGCCGGCAAGACTTGCTGATTTTGCCAATCAATATCCGCAGGTCAAGCTGCAAGTGACGATAGGCAATACTGAGGAGATTATTGGAGGCGTTAAATCCAACGAACTGGACATAGGGTTTATTGAAGGTGAGGTCCATGAGAATGATCTGAATGTCACTCCTTATATGAAAGACGAGATGATTATGGTCGCTCCTGCTACCCACCCTCTGTCAAAAGCGATTTCTGTGGAGCAGAGCATGTTGCAGGATCAGGTTTGGGTGCTTCGGGAGCACGGCTCGGGTACACGAGCTTTCAGTGATCATTTCCTACAGGAGGAAGATATATCTGTTAAAAGATCCTATGTCTTCAACAGCTCTCAAGGTGTTAAAGAAGCTGTAGCCTCTGGCCTCGGAATCGCCATGCTCTCCAGATGGATTGTACGGAAGGAACTAGAAAGCGGTGAGATCAAAGAGCTGCCAATCAGACAACATCATCTGGAAAGGCAATTCTCAATCATCCGACATCAAGAATGTTCTTCTTCCTTAGCTACCGATGTCTTTATAAAAAAGCTACTTGTCTTTAGAAAAGACAAGTAGCTTTTTTTCTTCCACACTATGAAATTATACTTGATGTTCAACCAAATGCCCGTCTTCCAGATGCAGAACGCGGTCACACCATTCGAGCATCCGTTCATCATGAGTGACCATTACCGCTGCTTTACCTTCACTCTTCACCTCATCAGCGATCATTCGTACAACTTCTCTTCCGCGTTTGAAGTCCAGACTGGCTGTCGGCTCGTCTGCAAAGAGAATCGCTGGTTTATTCATCCACGCTCTAGCGATAGCTACACGCTGCTTCTCCCCACCGGAGAGCTGTTCCGGATAATGATTACGCCGTTTCCAGATATCCAGCCGCTTCATCAAATCAGCAGCCCGTTCCTTCGCTTCCTTAGCACTCATTTTCGCCTGCTTGGCTACAAAAAGGAGTTGCTCCTCCACCTTCAAATAAGGCAACAACTGAGCGCTTTGGAACATAAAACCTATCTTCTCTAAACGGAGCTCCGTCAGCTCACTTTTACTTTTATCTGTAAGTGATTCCCCATCTATAAAAATTTCACCACTAGTAGGTGTTAGAAGTGCACCAGCCGCTGAAAGGAATGTACTTTTCCCTGTTCCCGAAGGTCCAAGGACAGCAACGAATTCCCCTTCATTAACGATCAGATTCAAATTGTTCAGCACAGACACCGTTGTGTCGCCATCACCGTAGTTTTTGGTTACTTGCTTCATGATTAGTTTCGCACTCATGCTCCAGCCCTCCCAATAGCTTCTAATGCATCTACTTTTGCCACTTTAGCGACAGAAATTAGTGATCCTAAAAGAGACATCCCAACGAATAAACAGCTGGTTAAAAGAATGGTGGAAGGCTCCAGTTGGAATGGCATCGAATCAGGCAGAACCTTATTCATCCCAAAGGTAAGCAGTAAGCTAATGCAAAGACTTGAAATAGCTAAAATCATAACCTGCCCTACCACACTCCAAGCCAAGTAAGACATTTTGGTACCCATCGCCTTCAGAATACCAAACTGACTAGTTTTCTGAATCGTAATGACATAGAAGAATACTGCCAGAACAAACGCTGCGATCACAAACAGGAAAACAATCATCATTAGCAGTGAACCCTGCTCTGCCGAGTAGCCCGGAATATTGGAAATAGCTACTTTTTGCGTAATGACCTCTACATCTTTTACATTCGTTGAAATCTTATTTACTTGATCAGCATTCGCATTAAGGGCAATCACATTAAACGGTACCGACGAAGAGGTTTCTTCTCCTTGGTTAACCCCCTGCTTCATAGCTTGCCAATCCTGATTGTTGATATAAACTACTGGGGTATGGCTGTAAGAGCTATCCTCAACAAAACCTGCGACAGTAAATTCCATCCCGGTTGCCTGATCACGAATGATACTGCCAAGTTTGATTCCTGACTGTTCCAGGTCACGATCAACAAGGACTTTACCGTTTGTCTCGTTTGTAATCTTGTCACCTTCAACTACTTTAGGAGCTAATAACCCATTCATATCTACTGCAAAAAAAGTAATATCTGCTTTTACGTCTGCCTCGTTAGCAGTGACAGTGCTCATCTGCATTGCAAGTGAAGATGCATTATTGTCTCCAACTACTGCACGTACATTCTGGAGCTCCGCATCTGTTAACTGAGAACGTCTAAAGGTCTGATCCGCATCCCCTTGCACTACAAAATAATTCGCCGGCATGTTCTCTACTGCAGAGATATTTGCATAAGCTAATCCTCTGGCTAGTCCCGTGACGAAAAGTACAAGAAAGGAAACCAATAACATGATAACCATAATTAATAGGTATCTGGCTTTAGAATGTCGCATTTCCCTTAAGGCTAAAAACATATTACCACTCCTTCTAATCTGTATAGTCACAGTTTAGAAGATGAAAATGAACGGAGTATGAATAATGAATTACAAAAGCGGAAGTGTAACTGTAAAGGTAGTCCCTTCACCCAAAGTACTGGTTACTTCAATGGTTCCGTTATGCGCTTCTACGATTTTTTGAGAAATCGCAAGTCCAAGTCCGCTGCTATGGGTTTCATGCGTTCGTGCTCGATCTACTTTATAGAAACGATCAAAGATTAACGGCAACTCCTCGGCTGAAATGCCTTCACCCGTATCAGACACAGAAACAATACAGTTCTGTTCCATAAGCTTCGCGGAAATCATAATGGAACCTTCAGCAGGTGTGTATTTTATGGCGTTGGAGAGCAGGTTCATCCATACCTGGAACAATAGATTTGGATCACCTAGAACGCTGATGTCTGCAAGATTCAAACGCACGGCCAGTTGTTTCTCTGTTAATCTCCATTCCATGATTTGTACGACCTGTCTTAGTTGTGCACGTAAGTCTGTCGACTTTTTCTGTATGGAATTAGGATCATAATCAAGCGAAGACAAGGTAAGCAGCTGTTTGCTTAGCAATGAAAGACGATGGCTTTCTTGGTCAATGATATTGAGATACTGTAACCGTTCATCCTCAGGTAAGGTTGAATCTTGTAACGCTTGGGCAAATCCCTGAATTGATGTTAATGGCGACTCAATTTCATGTGATACATTAGCGACAAATTCCTGACGTGCCCGATTTGTTCGTTCCAGCTCCCGGCTCATAATCATAAAATGGGAAGCTAACTGACCAATCTCATCACGCCGCCACGTATTCAATTTGATATCGTATCTGCCTTTTGAGATCCGTTTAGTGGCCGTCGTCAAACGTGTAATAGGTCTAACTACATGCAGTACGCTAATCATTACAAAGCCTAAGCTAAACAACACGGTGAACCCAATGATCACAGCAAAAAAGACGCGTAGCTCACCGAATTGTACTTCAGCATCCGGACGCATAAACAAAGCATACGTCTCATTGTTTACTTTTACAGGAACACCAATTGAATTACGCAGTTGATTATCAAAAAATCCGGTAATAAATGCACTGTCCGGGAAATCCGCAACCCCATGATAAATTTGCCCATTCAGAACCTTCTCTAGTTGCTGCTCATCCAAATCTTCTTTTCTAAAGGGCTTACCGTAGAATCTTGATTCCCCTTCAGCATCTGTTAAATAGATTTTATAACCCAGCTTGGCTATACTCCGCAAATAATCCTCCATTGTCTCCGGATGTGATTCTGCGAATTGTTGAACCTCGATAGCCATTCCGGTAAGTTTGGCATCGTTCTGAGATTTAATCTGGGCTTGATAGTAAATATTAGACACCAAAAATCCAAGAAGGCTACTCACCACAATTACTGAACAGAAGACAATACACATCCGGACATACAAGGATCTCATACGTTAACCATCTCCAATTTATAGCCAATGCCTCGAACGGTTCGGATCACAAAATCTTCCTGATAATCTACGAAGCGCTGACGCAAACGTTTGATATGTACATCGACTGTTCGCTCATCCCCTTCATAATCCATGCCCCATACCAGTTCAATTAACTCACTACGTGTATATAACCTGCCTGGATATTGTGCCAATTGAGCCAGAAGCTCAAACTCTTTTACCGGTAGCAGCAAAACCTCATCACCATCGGTTATTTCATAATTTTTGCGGTCAATAACTAGAGAATTTAATCGAATCCGATCATCTGAAGCAATGGAATAGCGGCGAAATAACGCTTTGATCCGAAATAGCAACTCTTCAGGCTCAAAAGGTTTCGTTAGATAATCATCCGTCCCCCGCAAATAACCTTGCTCTTTATCACTCAGCTGCTGACGTGCTGTCAATAAAATGATCGGAATATCATACGTTTCTCTAATATGCTGACATAGCTCTAACCCATCTACATGTGGCATCATTACATCTACGACCGCTAAATCCGCAATACTGTCCTGCAATTTATGTATCGCATCTCGGCCATCACTGGCCTCCATCACCTGATATCCTTCCCTTGTTAGTACATGTTTTAATAATGTTCGAATATTCACATCGTCATCTGCTACTAAAATCTTCTTCATCATTTACACTCCCTGAATAATGGATGAACTCATAGTAACAACTTTATAACGATAGAACAACTAAAGTCAGATCAAACAAAAGGCTTGATACTCTCTCTTAGTGTGGTAACCGGCCGCTCCATCAGTCTCTCCAGATCTTTTGATGTAGAAGCAGTATCTATCTTCGCTAAAAACGAATAAATCCAATGCTGAATACTTGAATCCTGGCGAAACGTAATTTTTTTCCCTGATAACTCTGATAATACATCAACTAATTCGTTGAAGTCCCAAACGTTGGGTGCAGCTAGTTCGTAGACTTGTTTCATATGTCCATTCGTTGTAAGAACCTTTGCCGTAGCTAAAGCGAGGTCCTCACGAGTGACTGAATTAAACTGCCAGTTCCCTGGATAAGTGGGTAGCTCACCGCTTTCCATCGCTTCCTTCAACCCAAGCACACCCACAAAATCTATATACAAAGCGTTACGTAGAAACGTATAATCTATCCCTGATTCAAGAATCATCTGCTCAGTTAGTAAATGGACATGATAAGAAGGAGTCGGACCTTTGGGTGGAAAGGCAAATCCAGTATAAAGCAGATGCTTCACATTGGCCTTTTTTGCTGCATGAATGACCTGAGCATGCTGATGTAATCTGATCTTATCATCGGTATGAGAGCTGGAGATTAAAAGTAACGTTGTGACCCCAGTAAAAGCTTCAATCAGCGTATCTAACTGGTCATAATCGCCAAAACGGACTTCGAACCCTTTTTCTAAATAATTAACAGCTTTCTCTGGCTGACGAACACAAGCAATAACTTGACTAGCCGGAACGTACTTCTCAAGCTTCTCCATAATTAAGCTGCCTAATTGACCTGTGGCTCCTGTAACCATAATCGACATACATAACACCCTTTCTGTTATTCCAATGTACTCAGTTTTTGTAATAAAAAGATAAGTTGATGAAGCTCCTGATCATTCAGATTCTTCATTCTCTCTGCGACAGCCTTACGATTCTCTGGAAGATGCTCCAGAAGTAATTGCTGGCCTTCAGTCGTAATCGAAATGACGCTTTTTCTGCCATCCTTGGTATCATTCGAACGGGTTATTAATCCGTCTCGCTCCAATGGTGTTAACAGCATGCTTATATTAGCTTTGGTAACTCCAATAATGTGAGCCAATGTAGAAGGCAGAATCGCACCTCCCTGTTTAGAGATCTCCACCAAGATACGAATTCTTGCTCCGTTCAATCCTTTCGACTGCCAATATTTCTCAGAAACAGAAACTAAATTTGCAGTAGCTTCAACTAATGTAAAAAATGCTTTGGTATGCAATGGCTGATTCAGCACAAACTGTTGTAAATGATCCATATTCTATAATTCAGCTCCAATATAGTTAAGTCCTTAACTAATTTTAAACATACTACACTCCCCATGAGTTGTCAAAAAAAGAAGCTGCCTCACCTGGCAGAATAAATCTGCTGATGAAACAGCCTCTACAAATAAACTCACCCTAGATTAACACTGTTTTTGTGGAAACAGGCTCTTCACTGTATTTTTTAGAACCCTCCAGCATAACCTCCAGCTTAATGATCTCCGACCGGCTTGCTAAACGAATTGGGGGTCCCCATGTTCCATAACCTGACGACACGACTACATGCAAATTGTCCTTACGAAGATATCCCCAGTCCAGCTCGAACAGACGTTTAGTGATCCAGTGATTAGGAGCAATCTGTCCTCGGTGTGTATGACCCGAGAGTAGAACGTCTACCCCAGCTTGAGCGGCTACGTCGAAGCCGGTAGGCTGATGATCCATCATAATCACAGGACGTGTAAGATCAAGTCCTTCGAGCAAGGAGCTTACACTTTGTCTGCCACCGGCTTCCATCGCCTCGGCTGTCTTATCTTTTCGGCCTACAATATACGTTCCTGCGACTTCTTCAACCTCATCTTGCAGGACCTTGATCCCAATACTACTCATCAAATCGGTATATTCCTTAATTGATCCACCATAATATTCGTGATTGCCCAGTACTGCGTAGACACCATAACGAGCTTTTAACTGTTTAATCTGTTCACTCATACTATTGCGGATAAAAGGTTCAATGCTGTCATCCAAGACATCTCCAGCCAGCAAAATCACATCGGGTTGCATCGCGTTCATTTGTGCCACCATTTTTTTGAGATGACGATTGCCCACGATATTCCCTAAGTGCAGGTCTGAAGCAACCGCGATCGTTAATGGCGTGCTGGTGCCAATAGATTTATCAATAGGAATGGAATGTGTGCGGATCACGGTACTCCAGGCGTTGATTGAACCCCAGACCAGAAAGACTGCCAGTAATATCAGAATTGTCCCGCCCGCTTCTGCGATGTAATAGGTACGATCGATTCCCGACCATCCCAGTATCACATATAATAGGTCTGCCAAAGGTAACGTAATGATAGCAAATTCCATACACGCTAAATAATACGATCCAATCACTTTAAAGAATCTGGCGATCGGTTTAACCGATTTTGGCCATGGAATCATTCCAATGACATACGCAAAAGCGATGAGCATAAATAATGTCCAGAATACTGCTGACGAAACACCAGAAAACCATTCATGAATAAGTAACCAGCCGTGATAGCCAATGTAGAAATTAACAAGACCCAGAATGAGCAGCATAGCAAATCCTGAAGCTAACATTCGTAATGTTTTCATCGTTTCTCTCCCCTTTACCTAACTACTTCTCTACTTCTTATCTCAAATCATAACACAAACCGTTAACCCAGTATAAACTGCAATGCGGTGTTCGGAAAACATCGGAACTAAAAAAAGAAAATGCCCATAGGCATCTTCTTTGGAGGTTTATCTTATATCGCTTTATCACGTGTGGCCATACATTGACCAATCAGCTTATCGCATTTATTGATGTGATTTATCAGCCAGTCTGTTAACGTTCGATTAAGCTTGATGGTTGAGAGTACGGATACTCCCTTTGTTTTGACCGTTTCTTCCAATTCGAGAACTGCCTTCACGAAATCAGCATGCGTCTGACGATGTTCAGCTAGTTCAGGGAAGTTGATCTCCTCCATCAGCTGCTCTTCATTACTGAAATGTTCAATCGTGTATTCTTTTAAGAATTTCAGTGTTTCCTCAATCTTTTCTTTCCCTTGCTGATTACTGCATGCTTCAAAGAATTCGTTCAATTTCGCTAACAACTGTCTGTGCTGGCAGTCAATTTTTTCTACACCGATATCATATGAATCTTTCCAAGCGATCATGAAATCACCATTCCGTTTCTTGAAAATTACATTTTAATTTTATTTTCCACCTTTCTCCACAAAAGAACTATTAACAACATCACAGGTGCTTATATTCAACCATTAGCTGTACATATGGCACCTACTGATAAATCTCTACTTCATCACGGGTTCGATATGTACAAGTACATTGGAAACTTGGTGCCGGTCTTTTAACTGTTCTTCAATTTCTTCCGTAATATCATGACTCTGCACTACACTTAGCTGAGAATCCACTAGCACAGTTGTGTCTACTAATACGTTATTCCCATGGATACGGGCTTTGATATCTTTTATGGATTGTACACCATCAATTTCTGCCACAGTTTCTTTCATATGTTCAAGCTCTTCCGCATCAAATCCGTCCGTCAGATCATGCGTAGCTTTGCTAAAGATATCCCATGCCGTCTTACAGATGATTAGTCCGACAATGATAGCTGTAAGCGGGTCAAGCCAAGGAACGCCCAAGGAGGAAGCCACAATTCCGATAAAAGCGCCCACGCTAACTATAGCATCTGATCGATTATCCAGTGCTACTGCCCGCATTGCGTTACTGTTAATGGCACGGGCCAGCCTAATATTATACATATAGACAGCCATCATAACTACAGCACAGCCCACTGCCGTCCACGCCGCTATGAGATCAGGACTTTCCAGTGCTGGTTGAATAAATTTGTTCACAGCTTGGTACAAAACTTGAAGCCCTACCGCAATCATAATGAATGAAGCAATTAATGAAGCCACGGTCTCCGCTCTAAAATGCCCGTAGCTGTGGTTCGAATCCGGCGGTCTTCTGGAAATCTTCAGGCCAATTAGTACCGCTATAGAAGCAATAATATCTGTACTGTTATTCAATCCATCTGCAAGCAACGCTTGAGATCCTGAGACCGTACCTATGAACAGCTTGATAGCTGATAAAAAGATATAAGCAACGATGCTTAGCCAAGCTCCTTTTTCGCCTTGTTTAATGTCGTTATAAGTTTCCAAAAAAAGAACCCCCAAAGAATAGTATTGTTCTATACTACACTTTGAGAATCGGGTGGGTCTAGAGAAACAGTGTTGCTACGGGGCGCAATAGTTCCCTCTGTCAAATAGAGTTGCAAGGTCGTAACTGTTTTGCAGGACGCAACATAGTTTGCCCCCGTTCAACTTTGCTTCCATTCTTCTGGAATAGTAACTTTTTGCTATTTTTATTGTCTAATTATAGTAATGACTAATTCAAAGGAGCGTGGAGTGATGATTCAGTCTTTGCCGAAGAAAATTGTTACATGTTTAGCTATAGGGAGTATTTTAATTCCAATAACAAACAGTGGATCAATGTCAGTCATTTCTGCAGAAAAAGCAATTGTAAGCCTAAGTAACACTTATTACAGTGAAGTCACAGCCCCGATCCTAAAACCTGTTTGGTCAGCACAACTCGCCATTTTAAAAAAAGACAGAATCACCGGACAGGACATTACAGCACTCGCGGAAAACGGGAAGATCTTTGCGTTGCAGCGCAATGAAAAATTAACCGCAATGAATGCGGCAACAGGCAAAAAAATATGGGAGTTCGGAAGTGGATTAGCGCCGCTATTCACGTACAGCAATGGATTTATCTACGGTCTAACCCAAAGCGGCTCCCTATATGCCGTTAATGAGGCAGGTAAAAAAGCATGGTCGGCTTCCATAACACTCCCCAAAGCTACAAATATACAGCGTTTAGGATCTACTATTTATGTTACTCAAGAGGAACAATTAGCAGCAGTTGACGCCGTAACCGGAAAGATCAAATGGAAGGCTGTAGAGAAAAGCAATAACTTTACAGGCTTATCAGAGGTCATGGAATCAGATGGGGTCGTTATTCGCAGCTATCTGTCTCAAGGGGCCTTAACAACTGCTGGACTCGCCGCTTATGACAGTCTGACAGGAAAAAAACTATGGGACCAGACCCGGCAGTGGATGCCGTTAGCAGTGAAGGATGGGCTCCTCTACTCTATCACGAATACATTTATGATGGATGATGACCCGGTAAATCGAAAAGTCAAAGTATCCGTGTTCAACATAAAGACAGGTGAATTAAAAGGAGAACGTTTATATAAATGGACAGATACCGAGAATAAAGATGGTGTGTACAGTTATAATGGGATGAATGGAAACGCGTTTTTGGATGGAAAGGACTTTTATATCTTTCAGGGCAGTAAGTTTGTGAAATATGATTTCTGGAATTATTCTGCAGAGGGTAAACCGGTGCAAACCTGGGCCTCGATGGTTAAAGAAAAAGACTCTCCATTGAACCAAGTTTATCAACAAAGAATGTTATTTCAAAATCAAGATAAAGGTACTTTATCCGCACTTAAGCTAGGAACCGGCCAGCTTGTCGAACTCAATATTGGAGAGAATCCAGTGGTACAGACGGATCTGTTCGGAAACGTGGTTTATAGTGGACAATCTGACGGCCTATTTCACGCTTATGACATGTTAACTCTAAAGCCTATTTTCACTGTGAACACAGGCTCTCGTAACTTTGCCCCTTCCCTTAAAACTGGAGGGATGCTGATGATTCGGACGGATAATAAGCTGCTCGCGATTAAACTTCCTACCTCTATAAAATAAAACAGCCTGATTTCTCAGGCTGTTGGGCTTCAATAACTTATTCAGCCGGAGCTGTAAAAGTACGTGCAGCAAACTCGGCATCCAGCATGTAGAAGGCGTTGCTATCTTTTTCAATTCGTTTCAGTTTACTGATGATGTTGCTAAAGAGTGCTTCTTCTTCTACTTGCTCGTCTATAAACCATTTCAAGAAATAAATCGTCGCATGTTCACGCTCATCCAGAGCAAGGTCAGCCAAATGATAGAACCGTTTAGTATTCTGCTGTTCATGCGCGAAGGCATGTTCAAAAGCATCTAACATCGAGTTATATTCGTTCTTCGGCTCTGGCAGTGCTTCTAGCGTAGCACGGTTATCCCGGTCGTTAAGGAATTTATAAATCTTCATGGCATGGAACCGTTCTTCTTCGGCTTGAATTAGAAAAAAGTTTGCAAATCCATCCAGACTTTCGCCGGAACAATAAGCAGCCATCGCTAGATAAACATGAGCGGAATAAAACTCGAAATTCATCTGTTCATTAAGTGCTTGTACTAATCCATCTTTCATTGGACCGTCACCTCATTATTCAAATTTAATATGTAAATATTTAAGTTTATCTTATCACCGTGCTTCTAAGTCAGCAAGGATTCCTCTCCCAATATCTAATTTAGCTAACGAAAGGACGACTATTCAGATGATTAGATTCACCCGTCACAGCCTAAAGCCTAAGATTTCCGGTACACTCTTCATTATTGCAGCTATGGTGTCACTGTTCCTCATTGCTGGCTGTTCTAATAGCAGCAGTAATTCACAGTCCGAAGCTACCGATTCACCGACCTCCCAATCCACACCTGCACCAACCACCAGCTTGGCTCCCACCCCCTCAGCAGTCAGCGATCCAATTGCTCTTCAGGTTGCTGAGATGACTTTGGAAGAAAAAATCGGACAAATGCTCCTAGTTGGAATTGATGGAACTGTCCTTGATGAGCAAGCTAAAAAGATGATTACCGAAGACAAAATAGGTGGAATCATCCTCTATAAGGACAATATTAAAAGCCTGAAAGGGATGATCAGTCTTATCAATTCTATGAAAAAGAGTAACACTGGCAACCCTGCCCCACTATTCATGAGTGTTGATCAGGAGGGTGGAAAAGTCAGCCGGATGCCTAAAGAATATGCTACATTCCCTTCTAACGGAACAGTGGGTGCAAGTAATGACGCTGCTGCTGCCGAGAAAATGGGAAAGCTGCTCGCAAGAGAAGTACGTTCAGCCGGATTTAATATAAACTTTGCTCCCGTTCTCGATATCAATAGCAATCCAGACAATCCAGTCATCGGAGACCGGTCGTTCGGCAATGCTGCTGGCCAAGTCATTCAACTAGGGATTGCCGAAATGAAGGGAATTGAGAGCGAAGGCGTCGTTCCTGTTGTCAAGCATTTCCCAGGACACGGAGATACTTCTGTCGACTCCCATCTGGATCTGCCGATTGTGAACAAAACAGCCGGTCAGCTAGCCGACTTAGAATGGCTCCCCTTCCAAGCAGCCATTAAAGAGGGGACGGACGCCGTAATGGTCGCTCATATTTTGTTTCCAAAATTAGATCCAGACAAACCCGCATCCTTATCGCGTACCATTATTGGTGAACAGCTTCGAGATGAAATGGGCTACCAAGGAATCGTAATTACAGACGATCTAACCATGGGAGCCATTATGAAGAACTACGATCTGACTACAGCAGCAGTAGATACTGTGAATGCAGGTAGTGATATTCTCCTTGTCGCTCACGGCTATGATAATGAAAAACGGGTCATGGACTCCCTCCTGCAAAACGTAAAAAACGGTAAGATTCAAGAAACACGGATTGATGAAAGCGTCTATCGGATCTTAGCCTTAAAAGCCAAATATAACCTTTCCGATGAGCAAATCCCGGTTCCTGATCTTACCGATCTTAATAAAGAGATTAACGTTTGGCGTCAAACGATTGAGAAGTAAATCTAAGCGTTAGTCATTGTTACTGAAGAACAACAACATCTCCAACCTTCAACCCAGAGAGAACCTCTGTTTTGTCCGTAGTTTCCAGACCCACTTCGATGTCTTTTCGTTCATATTGCCCGTCCCCTTTATCCAGCATAACGTAGGAGAGGTCTCCTTCATGCATTACAGCTATGCTGGATACAACGGTGGCATTTTCTTTGCGAACTGTTTCAATTTCTCCGTTTAAGCTTAAGCCACCGATCAAATGCTCGTCAGGCTGCAGCGTGATAACCACTTCGAATTGAGGAACCGAACTGGCAGTAGCATTCTGCCCTGAAGCTGTCTTTGCAAATTTCGCTACCTTCGTAACTTCTCCAGATAACTTCAAATCTTTTATAGCTGTCATTTTTACGTCGACCTTCATGCCTGTCTTTATACGGAAGACGTCTTGTTCACCTACAAGAGCAATGAATTCTAGCTTGTTCATATCTACTATTTTTCCGATATATTGATTATCTGTCACTGTTTGCGGAATTTCGCTTGCACTGTCAAATAAGAAAATGCCGGTTGCCGGAGCATAATAAAGTGCTGTTTTGAGTTTGGCTTTTTTCTCTGTTAATTCGCGTGCTTGTATTTCGGCATTGACCTGATTAAGCTCGTCCCCTAGCCGTGTTGCTTCTTGGGCTGTGAGTGCTTTAATCCGTTCTGCTTCAGTTGCACCAAGGGCTGCATTCTCTTCGTCTTGCTGGCTCACAAATGCATTCAGCTCTGCTTCCAGCTTTGCTTTACGGATGGTCGCCTCTTGTGTAGCAATCTCATTCTTCAAGGCTTCCTGATCGAGAGTAAACAGTAAATCACCTTTTTTGACCTGTCCACCGTTCTCAACCTTCCACTTTGTCACCTTTGAAGCATATGGAGCATAAACAAGCGTTTCTTTCTCATAATTAGAATTACCTTTAACCTGTATGGAATTGGTAATGGTCTCCTGTGTGACCTCAAAAGTTATGGCTTGTGGGGGTTCAACAGGCTCTAACTGCGCTTCAGGCTTATACATCTTACTATATAGAAAATAACCTGCTGCAATTATAATCAGTACCAATACAATCCACTTGATTCTCCTCTTCATCACTTTGGCTTCCTTTCAACTTAAAAATAGCTAATCCCGTTTAATCGCCGTGAGTGCATTCGTTCTGGATGCACTGATCGCCGGATAAATACCCGATAATACCCCTGTCATTACCGCAAATGCGATCCCAACCGGAAGAGTCATCAGAGGAATATAAATCACCAAAGGCTCGCCTCCACCCATTCCTGAAGAGTTACCGATGAGCTTATTAATTCCTAATACAATCAAGTATGAAAAGGCTATGCCGAGCAATCCGCCCAACATCCCGAGCAATGCCGCTTCTGTAATGAACATATTGCGGATCTGGCCCATATTGGCGCCTAACACTTTCATAATACCGATCTGCCGTCGTCGTTGATGAGTGGACATAGTCATCGCAACGATAATGGAGATCGAAGCAATAATCAGAATAAATACACCTATACCGAGAGCTGCTTTCTTGACCATGCTGAAGGTATCAGCGAGTGCCTCTTTTTGATACAAATTCGTGCTTGTTGTTAAGGTAAGTTTCTGAATAAGCTTCTCCAGTTCCACGATATTCTCAGTGCTGTCTACCTTTACAATCGCTGAGTTATAGACACCCTTTTGCCCAGCGGTTCCACTCGATAGCTTCATTTGTTCTACAAGCCGCTCGCCAGTCTCTAGTGACACATAGATCTTCTTGTCGTACATAGCCATATTCTCGTTCGTTCCACTCGGGTTGTCGAGGATTCCCACCACTTGAATCGGTGAGCTAACTAACATCCCTCCGGTTTGAGAGGCGGGATCAAAAGACTGTAATTGAACCTGTTGCTTGTACATATCTGTTGGAAGCATGCTTAAGCTGTTGTACTGTTCCATCAACTTATTGTTATATGGATCTGTACTCAGTTGTTCAAAAAGACGCTGCCGAGTTTCGTTATCAATCAGTCCAACGGTTGCACCATAGTTCAGTACAGCCATTCCTACCAAATCAGAAGCTCCGCCTTGTTTGAATTTCTTATCATATTTCGTTAACAAGCGTAGATCCGTTCCAATAAGCTGTACATCTGTTATTTTATTATCGATAGTCAACATCTGTATGTACCCTAGCTCTTGAAAGGGAGCTGCTGCAGTTACATGCCGCAAGCCTTTAATAATCTCCAGCTTTTGTGCTGTCAGCCTGCCGGGATCAAGCTTTTCATTGGCCGCAGACGATCCGCTGCCACCGTTGCCTCCTCCTTGGGAGGGTATACCTCCGTTGGGAGACACCGTAATTTCATCCATTTTGAAATTGCGGTTGATTTCCCGCTCCGTGTAGCTCTGTGCGGAGTCTCCTATACTTAATGCAACTATGATTGCAGCACATCCAATGGATATGCCAGCCATACAAAGACCTGTGACAACTTTCCGCCGTTTGACCTGTTCCCAAGCCAAGCGGGAAATATCACTAATCCTCAATGAGTATACCCCCTTCGAGTTCAGTATTCGAAGAAGTTTGGTTTTCAGTAATCATATATCCGTCCCGAAGCGTGAATATCCGCTGCATTTGCTCCGCGACTTTTAGCTCGTGAGTTACAACTATGAAGGTAGTCTTCATCTTCTTGTTCAGGTTAAGCAGGATATTGATAATTTCTTCTTCTGTCTTCGAATCTAGGTTTCCGGTTGGTTCATCTGCAAAGATAACAGATGGTTCCGTAATCAAGGAGCGTGCAATACTAACACGCTGCTGCTGTCCGCCAGACAGCTGGGAAGGGAACAAGTCGGCTTTATCAGGAATGCCGACTCCTTCCAACAATTCTAAAGCTTTTTGTTTACGTATAGAGGGTGCAACGGATTGAAAAACCAGCGGCAGCTCTACATTTTCACGGACTGTCATGCTAGTAATCAGCTCATAAGCTTGAAAGATAAACCCGATATTTTTTCTGCGAAATTCCGATAGCTTATTCTCACTCATCTTCACGATATCTTGATCGGCAATATAAATATGGCCTTCCGTAGGTTTCATTAGTCCTGCCATCAGATTGAGCATCGTTGACTTACCGGAACCCGAGCTCCCCAGCAGTGCTACCATCTCCCCCTCTTTCACAGAAAAGTCAATTTGATGAAGCACTGCTGTAGTTTCATTACCGTTTTTATAAGAATGCGTTACATTTTCCACTCGCAACATTGGAGCTGCTCCTCTTCGTACAATAATAGATATGAAATGCTATTTCTCAGTTACAACTGCTCTATCAATCTTGATGTTATAAGCTTGACTAGCCAGCTCGATCCGTTCACCTTGGAATTCATCGTACAGCGTGATCCGGTAGGTTCCTCCTGACAAATTCTTATACATATTATTGCTAAAGCTTGCTGTATACGAGTTGTTGGTCCCTTCAAGAATATCGGTGCCAATGTTCAAGCTTCGTTCCTGAGATAGACCATATGGATCCGTCATTTTGAGGACCAGCTTATGCGTGAAGGTTCCCATATCATAGCTGCTGTCACGAAGAAGATTGTAATTCATAACTATATTTATAGAGTCACTGCCTTGTAGTGAGCGCCCTTCCGAACTTAGAACGGACATGGTATACGGATAAATAGCCACCTTCGTCAAGTTCTTCTCTGGTGGTGTGATGACCGGATTTAATGACAGTGATGCCATATTAATAAATCCAGTGGATTCCTGACCGGGTTCCGTCAGCTTATTCCCAGTAATCCCTGGCCCAAGGAACAGGCTTACATCAGAAGCATTAACAGCCTTCGGAACCTTAGCCCAAAAGGTTATTAATTGCTTACCGCCTGGAGTAGCAGACGTATCCGGCTGATTGGCTGTAGCTTCGAATAGCTGACCATCTCCCGTTTTGTAATAAGCTTGGAGGCGAGCCATTTTGCTTTGTCTTTTCTCTTCACTGCTCAGAAGCAGCTCTGTGTATACGAGATTGGAGTTAAGTCCTTCATAAATAATGGTTTTGTTCTCTTGCACTTTTGCGTTCTTGCCTTTACCAGAGATAACATAACTTCCTCCAGTTTCAATAGAAGCTACAGCGTTCATCATGCTGTTCGTAGTAACTGACAGGAACGAGCTTTTCTCTTCTTTTACCATAGAATAAAGATTTAATTTTAATTTATCGAACTCTTGTGTATAAGGAATTTTGGCAAACACATAGATTTCAGCGTTTTTACCGGGCCCAATCGTTGAAGTTTCCTTATCCATAAACAATTCCGTTGAAGATGACATGTCCTCATTGTCTACCTGAACAGCTCCCTTTAATTCCGGCAGAGACAAGGCAACCGATTGGGTATTCGTAATATTTAATCTGGCAACAACGATATCATCGTCTTTCCATGGAAAACGCTGCAAGGAAACTAAACTATAAGTAAACGTCCCATATTCATTTGTTGCTCTATATTCCATACCTTTCTGTATCTCAGGACGCAAGGTATAGGAGATCGTAAAGTAAGCAACCGGAACCGTTAGTTTAGCTGTGTTGCTCGTAGCGACATTGGTTCCACCAGTGCTTCCAGTTGCTACACCTTCTCCAGTAGTTCCCGTTTCACTATTATCTGGAGCAGAAACAGCCTCAATCATCTGCAATTGCAGTGAATTCTGTTCTACCTCAAGGGGTACCTGTGCGGTAAGCGGGATGATTTTTTCCTCCAGCGGTTTTATGGTTAATCCGCTCAAGCCCTTAGAATTGATCGGAAAGGTTGTCCCCGTTGAGGATTTGACAGCAAGCTCATAAGAAGGTAACGTAACGGCTGTCTTTCCTGTATTCTTCACTCGCAGCTGAAAAGTCCAGAATCCCTTATTGTTCTCTGCGTATACGGTTGCGTTATTTAATTGGGTTTCAACCGTATTGTTATTGATGGTAATTTTCTTGATTACACCTTTGCCAACTACCAGATTTGGTGTAGTAGCCGCAGGCAGCTTGTACGAGGATTTGGCAATCTCCAGCTTCAGCGCCTCATCCTTTTGGGTGAATTGCAGTTTCATATTCTCCGTCTTCATATACGAAGGAATTTCTGTAAGATAATAAATGGTTTTTTTCTCTTGGGGCTGAATTTTATAACTAAGCTGAGAACGGTCAAGGGCTAATTCATACGAGCTTCCCCCTGCCGAGACCAAATATGCTGCGTAACCAGGATCACTTAATACTTTGCTGCCTTTATTGGTCAAGCTTATGCCCACCTTGGCATAAACCTTTCCGCTGTATTTGTAGAGCTCCAAGGATTCACTTTTAGCAATAACCGGAATGTCATTCATTGTAGTGCTTACATTTTTTCCGTTTACAGCGGTTGGCGAATAGTTGGCGGGTATATTAAAAGTTCCTACTTGCTTGAGATACCCCTTGGTTTTGGAATCCCAAACGTACATTGGAATCTTGATACCTTTTAACGAATTTACCTGGCCAACATTAACATAATATGTAACGCGCAAGCTTTCGTTAGAACCCACTTTTTTCTTAGTAGCGTCCGCACTTAGTGGATTCCCTGGAATAACAGAGCCGCCAGAGGTCATAACTCTCGAAAAATAATACAGTAGGCTAGCACTTTTGTTGCTGCCATTCGAATAGTTAATTGTATAAGTTAAAATATTGCCTCCAGGCTGTGACCAAATATTCACATCTTCCAGTGTAGCTTTGATATTAGCTCCTAAAGAAACGGAACCCAGATTACTAGGAGCTGTTACAGTTGCAGCAGCTACCGCCGATTTTGGCTGAACAGAACTAACTGCAGCAGCCGAAGCGGTATGCCCTGTCAACTGGCTTATGACAAAGGTGCTTAAGAGTAAAACAACATATGTACTGCTATGCTTTCTCATTGACTTCCCTCCACGAGTATTTTACTAGAATTATTATAGTGGTTAGCACAGATCCAATTGTATCCATGTTGTAACTCTTACAGGTCTTTTGTAACCTATTTGTTCCAATTTGCATATATTCTGAAAATGATTCTATAATTTCAGTTGATTTTTCAAAGCTGCAATATCAGAAGCGGCAGGCTCGTCTTCTCCGTATCTAACTTTTTCATATATTTCAATCAATTGATCTGCTGCTAAAGAATCATCATCACCCTTACGTTTATGCTTGCTACGATCTCCCCATAGCAAAACATCCCTTTTTGTTTCCTGCGGCGTAAGATAACTTTTCATTTCATAACCGTTATCGCGCTTTATATTAAGCCACCGCCGATAAAGCCAACGGACACGTTCCTGCTCGCCATTCATCTGATCCCAGCGATCCTTACGATGTTTTGAAGGAAGACGAGAGCTCCAGAAATCCTTTAACCCTCGAACGGTTTGTTCCCAAGTAAAGACGCTTTTCTCCTCGTCAAGATATGCTGTATTATTCTTAGGGGTATGTTCCCTACGTAACATCGATAACAATGCATCTATGACTTTCCGCCACTTTTCTCCAGCATTTCTGTACAACCAGCGAAGTGCATAATAGGCTGCAAATCCCAATAATACCGCCGCCAAAATATAAAACCCGTATTCTAGTATAATAGCTAGCCAGCCACGCTTTTGCTCGCCAATTGGTGGTAACATCGGAGTTGCTGGCGGCAATTCTGCTGGCGGAGGCTCTGGTTCTTTTGTGCCAGAAAATAACTGATTAATAAAATTGAAAAATGAGCGTAAGAGTCTCCATACCAATGATCCTATAGCTTTACCGACACCTGCCGCTAGTACAGCTGCAATAACTCCAATCACAATGACATATATACGATTATTCCGTTGTATCCCTTTGGGCAGCGTTTCATTCTCTTCAGTAAGTGCGCTGTATCGTATATAGCTGCTATTAGAAATAAGTAAAGTCAGTATTAAATACAGACTGCCACACCAGGTCAATAACGGCACACTTGGCTCCAATTCAGGAACTCTATGAAACGCTATAGTTGCCACAAAATAGATTATTATACCTATCCAAAACATTCTGAATCTATTATTTCTAGAGTCTACCGTCATCCCTAAGAATGTACATATAATTCCAGCCACACCTAAGGGAAGGCTTTCGATGGATAAACTCCCTGAAGCCACACCTAATAATGCCCCGAGGATTAAGGCGGCAAGTAATTGCTTCCATCTTACATTGCAAAAATTGCGCAAAAGAATGCCTGCTAAAGCTAGTATAGGCAGCGCAATCAACCATATTTGTTCATCTTGTTGGGGCAACAAATAAATCTGAAATAGAACCCAAACCGGTAGAAATAGCAACAATTCAATAATAGACCACAACCAGAGTTTCACTGTTTCCCTTACATAGCCAGACAACGTAAGCTTCATGCGCTCTCTCTCCCTTGTTCCGGAATATCCAGCCATTCCACACCATTGCCTTGCTGCATTAGGAGATCCGTCGCCTTTTGCAATTCTGCTCCCCTATGGCAGCTTATGATTAGAAAGTCTGTGTCACTAATTCCACTCTCAACCTGCAATTCCAATAGTCGACTCATAGGAAGTGTTCTATCCAGCTTCAGCCTTGCCAGGAGCTCTAACATATCTTCGAGCTGAGCCATCGGCTCTGCTTCAATTGGATCTCTTTCGCCAGCATCGTCCAATCTGCCATTACAGATTAATCCGGTCTCAATTCCATGCTGCATTGCGTATTCAGCTATAGTCGCTGCATATCTTATTCCTTGCTCGATTCGTTCCACATCAGTCACCGTTCTCCACATGGAATCACTGTCCTCTATATTCAGACAGATGACGAGCCGGGAATCAGCCGTGTAATCTTTTTTATGAACCTGCATAACACCAGTACGTGCTGTAGCCTTCCAGTTTACCAATCCCATAGAATCTCCTGAGCTATATTCACGAATGCCAGCAGTCAGAAAAGGGTCTTCAACGATCCATCTTTTCACAGGAAGCTCACCCAGCCAGCTATGAATGGGCAATGGAAGCTCGTCTAGATTCAGCAGAACGGGATAGATCAACAACTCTAACTCGAGTGGATATGTTTTGTTTTTTCGAGTCAAACCAAATGGATCTCCCGTTGTCATAGTCACGGATTCTAAACGATATAAACCACGACGCTCACATGTCACTTGATGCCGTCTTTTAATATGACGATAAGATTTTAAATAGAATAAACTAATATGATTCTGAGAGATTTCTCCTGTACTAATCCCAAGATTATCCTGACTTCCAAATTCCAGACCTCTCGCAATACTAGACTCCAATCGGAGCCACGGCAAAGGAAGAAGCTTCGCATTAATGATCTCCTCGATCATCTCAATACGTTCTCCTTCATAAGCAGTCTTACTTGAAAAATAACGAGAATAACTAAGCGCTTTCAGACCATTCCGTTTATAAATGTCAGCAAGAAGTAACACCAACGCCACTGTAATGAAAATGAACCAAGGCAAAGCCATAGGTCATTCCACCTTTCCGCCTCTTAAGGACGTCACGGGTTCAGCAGGCACCTCAACTTCACGAAGCACTTGCAATACAATATCCGCGGCTTGTCCCTCTCTTGAGCCTAATCCCCGATGAAGCAGCAGACGATGTGCAAGCACGGAAACAGCCACGGCTTTGATATCATCCGGTGTTACATAGGATCTGCCTTGAATAAGTGCATATCCCTGAGCTGATCTAAGCAACGCGCCACTGGCACGTGGACTCGCACCCAGTTTTACTGCCGTAGATTTGCGGGTAGCTTCCGTTATCCGTACGATATAACCTAATAAATCATCACTGATACTTACCGATGCGGCTAAACGCTGTGCGGCTTGAATATCTTGTGCCGTTGCTACAGGAAAAGACTCTTCGAGCGGATTATTCTCACGAAAACGCTGCAAAATATGTATCCCTTCATCAAAGGTAGGATAACCCGTAGTAATCCGCATCAAAAATCGATCTAATTGAGCCTCAGGCAGTGGGAAGGTCCCTTGGTTGTCTATCGGATTCTGAGTAGCAATGACAAGAAACGGTGCTTCTAATCCGTGCGTTACCCCATCGATAGTAATTTGCCGTTCCTCCATACACTCCAGTAGGCTGGATTGGGTTCTAGGTGTTGCACGATTAATTTCGTCAGCCAGCAGTATATTAGCAAATACCGGACCCGGTCTGAACTGAAACTCTCCCGTCTTCTGATTGTAATAGTTGATCCCGCTTAAATCGGAAGGCAATAAATCTGGCGTAAATTGTATGCGCTTAAATGAACAATCCAATGATTTGGCAAGAACCTTTGCCAGCAAGGTTTTACCCGTACCAGGTACATCTTCCAGCAAGACATGTCCATTCGCAAGTAATGCGGTCAGCAGCAGGTCTACTCCCTCCTCTTTTCCTACAATGACTTTGGCAAGATTGGCCCTAATAGATTTGATAAGTTCAGTTACTTCTTGAAGATTCATGTGAATACACCATCCAATCTGAGGATAATTATGTAATAAGTGCTTTAATCATAACAGAAAGCGTACCCGATTTATAATTCACAAAAAAAGCACTGTCCATAATTAGACAGTACCCGTCTTCCATTCGATTTTCATTTCGCAGTCTTATGCCGATATCGAAAGAAGGCTACAATTCCATAATAGATGGGTATGCTTTCAACGATTAGCCAAATGATCACAATGGCAAAGCTTTTGTAGTGTTCGTAATATCTGCCGACGTCGCGTGAATATAAGTATGCTATTGTCACTGAAGCCAGTGTTAAAAGGGGAACGTAAAATTTTTTACTATTAGTATTAAACAAACTTGCTACACATTTTGAAGCTACATAGATAAGGAAAGCGCTGTGAATAAACATCGAAGACGACCATATTCCAATCAAAAGCGGGTCAGTATTACCTAATAAATTATCTTCTTTTGAACTACGCACCATCTCAAGAAAAGGATATTGGAGTTGCTGGCCTAAATGTGGACCAAAACTCATCATTGTCAATAACCATCCTATTAAGACCGTAATTGAAACATAGAACTGCGCAAATACTAATCTTTTCATCATTTTCGCTTCAATTTTTAAATCAGGTGCAATGAACAAAAGCACAATCCATTCTCCAAACCATGACATGACCACAATAGAATCTTTCAGGGCGATTCCAGGATCATGATAATGAAAGAAAGCAGGTACCATATTAAAGTCCGCGTTTGGAAGGAATAAATTAAATAATATGATCACGGTAATAAAGAAAATAATAAATAATCCATCGGCCATATATGTAATTGTTGCAAATCCTAGACTTGCCGTGTACATGATTACGAGACCAACGACACACTGGATAAATAGAGGTGGAGTTCCTCTTAAATAATTCGAGCCGAAAAATAGTACGAAATTCTCTATATCGAAAGAAACATAATAAACACACCAGCATAGTAGGAGCAGAATCATAAATTTATGTGGCCATTTGCCAATGATCTCTTTTCCAAAGTGAACCCAAGCTTGATTAGGTCGCAGCTTACCAACATAGATTGTAAACCACAATAATATCAATCCTAATAAGGAGCCAACGATTAATGCAATCCAGCCTTGATAAGAGGAAGTAGCAATAATAGCTGGTATCAAAAAAATGGTGGTTTGTGAGCTAAAAAAAATGGTGATAAACCGGAACAGCTGCCACTTTGTTGTACGCATAACTTCTCCTTCCTCAGTTCTTTATTTTGCTGTCCCAAAATCCACAATCCGAAAGTCCGTCTTCACCTTAATATCTGCCTCATGAGCGTAGTAATTATCCCAACGTTCTCTTAATTGCTTCCAAAGTTTCGGATCATTCCATTCCAGCAACATGCCGAGCTGTAGAACATCCGCACCTGCTTGTTGGGATAAACGTATAGCTTCGGTCAGATTAGCAGTTACTTTATCGCTTAGTTTCTCTGTAATGATATTACTGATCTCCTCTAGATTTCTTTTCTTAGGATCCCTTAAATAAATCACACTAGCTTTTCCCTTTAATTTCACTGTAAAAACTGGACCCTTATCCGTTATTTTTACTTTTTTCGAAGATTTGGTGCTAACAAATACAACACTTGCTGCACTTTCTCCACCATCCCAGGTAACAGAATAAACCGACAGCTTAAGCTTGCCTGCGGCCCATGCCAATGCCCTCCCCTCTTTAAGCTTTAGTATTCCCTTCATTTTCTCATTCTGAAACAACATAGCTCCTTGAATGCCTGCCCAATATTGTGGTTTACCTTCTTTTGTAGTTTCTTCTTTTTTGCCAAATGAAAGATTATTTATAGCAAATCCAACGCCCGAAGCCTCAGCGAATATGCAGTCCTTAATTGTAGTCGAAAACATGTATTTTTCTGTTCCAAAACTCCGTAGTACATCAGAAGGCAATTGTTCATAGATAGGTGTTAATGTATTCATCTCTTTTGCACTGCCGGGACTAGCCATGACATAGGTTCCAAGGGGGAGACTTGGCTCTCTTCTAATCCATAATAGGAGTTCACCAATCCCTTGTTCTGCATAAGCTTTCCCTAAGACAATTATTTTCAATTGGGAAAGACTAAGTTGACGTGTCAGATCTTTCTGAACTAGTAACATGGCGTCTGCGATCGTATCTGCGGTCTTAGAAACTGTAGAATAACTATTCCCATCACCGCCACCACTTGAGGGCTGGCTTCCCGAGTTGAGACGATTGGGCAAAGGAGAGTTAATCGTAATTTCAACGGTGCCTGCTTCTTTGCCTACATCTATAAATAAGCCGTACACAAAGGTTAATTCGTCCAGTTCCACCTTTGAAGACCAACAGCCTGTTAAATTTAGGAGTAGAAGTATAACAACTCCTATCTTTAGAGTTCTCATTTTTGATTCTGTCTCCTTAGATTCCTGTTGCTATAAAGTTTGCTGCGTTTCTTCATATAGTTAGAGGGAAAGCGAGATAATGTGTCCTTCCAATCTTCTAACACCAAAGGGGCAACGGGTTGTAAATATGGTGATCCTAACGGTCTAAGATTAGCTAAATGCCCGTAAATCAAAAAAGCTGTAATATATACCCCGAGCAATCCCATTGTTCCCCCCATAATCAATAAAGGGAAACGAAGTAAGCGAAAAGTCAGACCGAGCTCATAATGGGGAATAATGTAGGTGGCAATTCCGGTAATGGAAACAACAATAACCATTGGAGCGGATACAATTCCCGCTTGTACCGCAGCCTGACCGATGACTATCCCCCCAATAATAGAAACGGTCTGGCCCACAGGCTTTGGTATTCGGGTTCCAGCTTCTCTAAGGGCTTCGAAGGTAAGCTCCATAATCAAAGCCTCAGTCAATGCTGAGAAAGGAATGTTCTCTCTGGCAGATGCTATCGTAATTAACAGGTTTGAGGGAATGATCTGAGGATGAAAGGTTGTAATCGCAACATAAAGCGATGGAAGAATCATCGATAGGATGGAGAACACAAATCGAACCATTCGAATCCAGCTTGCGGCATAGAAGCTTTGATAATAATCCTCAGAGGATTGTAGCATTGTAAAAAAAGAGGTAGGTGCAATCATTGCAGTGGGTGTGCCATCCTGTAATATTCCGATCCGGCCTTCCATTAAAGAAGCTGCCACCGAGTCGGGGCGTTCTGTATATTGAAATACCGGAAATGGTGTCAAGTTCCCCTTCCGTAATTGTTCCGATATATAACTAATGCCCAATATGCCATCAATATCTATTTCATTTAGTTGCTTTTCAATTTCAGCAAGAACTTCTTTTTTATAAAGTCCTTCAATATATACAACATACACATCAGTTTTTGTATATTTACCAATGGTATAATGAATAGTCTTTAGATCCGGATGTTTAATTTTGTGTCGGAGCAGGGACAGATTTGTTTCAATATCTTCAATGAATGCTTCTTGTGGTCCAATCACCACAAGTTCATTTTGTGATTCCGTAACCGATCTTTTCTGATATTGCGTGATCTCAAAATAATAAACATAAGGAAGCTCTTCAAAATAAAGCACTACTTTTCCAGCGACAATCAAATCCACAGCCTTGTTTATGTCAAACTCCTTAAGATACGGGATGGGAAAAACAGCTCCTCGATCCAGTCGTTCTAAAAAATCCGGCCATTTGTGCTCTGAATTTGCTTCATTTTTTAGCGGCAATGCAATATCTTTATGAAGACTCAGGGAATTTACGATGAATGGGATATAGATCAAGTCACAGGAATGCCCATGAAGGCGAATGTTTTGAAAAACTGCATCACTAGATCCTTCCAGTTGTTCTTTTATTGTTTCAATAATTCCAGACATCTGCAGACTACCTCCAAAATTGTGACTTGTTAATCTGGCTTAGTTTGCCAACGTGATGGAAGGTTTATACTTAAAACAAACCAAATAGGCACAAATCCGGTATAGTACCGGACTCATGCCCATCAAAATATCGAATAAAATGACCTATCTAATCCTACAGAGTCAATTAAATAAGGAGCTCAAACCCCTAGCTTTCAAATCAAGGAAAAGTTGCACCAATATTAGTTCCGCTAGGTGTTCCAGTTCCGATTAGATCGCTACCCCCAGTTAATTTGAGGAAACTGCCCAGACTAAAAGAACCATCTGCATTTCGCACCACTGAAGGTGTAAGACTTACAAAATCAGCGGCACTGGCCACCAAACCCTTGGCATTGGTACTTGCATTACTTTTCCACCACACATTAGTACTTAGAATATCGGTTCCACTTGTTTTGTCACTCGATCCTCCAGCAAAAGACAAGTTGTTCGTAAATTGGTGAGTACCGGCATCAAAAGCAAAGTTACTCTGTCCGTTACTCCAAGAAGTATTATTTGTTAACTGAATGGAACCTAGATTACTATTGTAAGTGAATCCGTGTTTTTTATTTTGAAACGCTATGCTATTCAGCACAATGTGGTTTACTGCAATTTTTTCACCACCTAGTTTGAATCCATTCCCATCACTGTTTGCCGTTGAATTTCCATCTGAGGTCTGTCCGTTCTTATAGGAGATACTATTCTTGATCGCCACCACTCCGATGGGGCCTGTTTCTGATTTACTGTAAAGATCCCAGCCGTCATCTGTATTCCATGCAGCTATACATTTATCGAATACGTTACCAGGACCTATGGTCAGCTTAGCAGCAAAACCATCAGCGTCTTCCCCGTTATCCGGATCATAATTATCATGAGAATACACTCCAATGATCTGATTATAGCTCGGCCATTGACTCATGCTGGTCAGTGATGAAGCATAACGGCTGATTTGCAGTCCCGAATCCCGATTATGGTGGGTTTCAACATTCTCAATAATGTTATAGTTCCCGCCAATAAAGATCCCATTGTCTCCTGAGCCTCTTATCTCTAATCCTTTTACCTTCCAGTAGTTACCGTATATCTGCAAACCACGTTGAGCTGGGTCAAATGGCTGAGCGTAAAAATCCAATATAGGCTTCTCAGTCCCATATGCAGTGATGTTCTTTCGTAAGTTAGAGCTTCCGCTATTATCTTGTCCAACAATTATTGTTGAAGAATACGTGTAAACCCCTCCACGCATATAGATGGTTTCCCCGGGGGCTACCTTCGTAATCGCTGAGGCCAGTGTGGTTGGACTACCAATTGTTCCTGCGTTGCTGTCCAAACCATTTGGAGCTACATAAATAGAGCCTGCAACTGGTGTTGCTGTTGGTGTGACGGTTGGAGCTACTGTCGCAGTGGGGGTTGCGCTTGCTGTTGGAGTAGCCGTAGGAGCTACCGTTGGTGCAATTGTTGGAGCTATAGTAGGCGTTGGTGTCGGAGTGCCCGTTGTGATATCGGAGACATTGATATTGTCGAACTTCGCTGCTGTCTTATAAGCTACAAGTCCTATACCTCCTGCTGTCAAAATGTTATCGTGTGCATTTAGCTGTAAAACATCATTCACATACATTTTAAGCGAATCTCCACTAAGCTCTAGCCTAACTGTATAGGCAGTCCCTGTAGTTATAGGAAAATCAGTTTTACTAGCCAGTGTTGAACTTGAACCATTCACTTTTTTTCGTATTTCAAGCGTCCCACCATTACTGTTAGACAGAGATGCAGCATAATAGTTATTTCCGTCAACATAGCGCCCGCACACATAAGTTCGATTAGTCCCATTGAAATCATCAATCTTCACATCAGCTTGAACGCTGTAATCTGTCCACGTGTTGCTACCGGAGAACGAACGTCCTTCGTTTTGACTGGATTGGTAATACACATGATTGCCACCTTCTTCAACTACAGACCAAGTTCCTGTTGTACTCGTCCAATTGTCGGCACTTCCATTCTCAAAATCATTACTGAAGATATTTGCTGCCTGAGCGGTAGGGTTACTCCATGCCAAATTACCTAGAACCAGCGAAGTTGTAAGCGCAACCATAATTCCGAATGAAAATCTTCCTTTTAGTTTCACGTGAACATCTTCCTCCTTGTTTTCTGATGTAAATAAAAAGCGAAGGCATTCCTCCAATCTTGTGTCATCTATAACTCCAGCCTAATCTCAACTATAATTAATATTTCGAAGTTGTACAGCTACTTTATGCCCATATTATTACATTTATTTAAATTAATATAAAAAACACCCTCGATCTTACTCGAGAGTGCCTTTATCTTTACCCTTAGCTTTGAATTAACGGTTTCAAAACCTTCAGTGAAGCCTGCAATTGCTCCGAACATTGTTCATACATTTTTTTAGCTTTTTCGTTATCTGTTGATAAACTGAACATCTCTAAATCAGCTTCACACTTTTTCAGCAAAGCATATAATTGAGGCTTATCCTGCGGCTGTGGGACTTTAAAGTTATCTGCATACAAATCGACAGTCAGCTCACCATAAGAATCAACTTGTCCAAGAAAAACATTCTCAACCGTAAAACCCATTTTCTCAAGGGCTCCATCCAGCCAGCTTCGCGTCAGGTTTAGGGTGTCTAATGGTTTGTCGAGCACTTTACCATCCATAATGACAACTTGCGACTCTTTCTCCGGGGCAACCTTTATACCCAATTGCTTAGGGGTTACCGGCTGATATTCACTCTTGAGTAAAACATTTATGGCTCCATCAGATTCCATAATCGCAAATTCCACTTCCGATATATTGAAAACGTCTTTTTTGCGTAATTCCTCCAGCAGTTCATCTGTGGTTAAACGTTCTTTTTTCATATGATCTTCGAGTATTTTTCCGTCCTTAATTAGTACGGTGGACTTGAAATCAATAAAGTCTCTTGCTTTTTTACTCTTCATCTGAAGGTATTCGATCCCTAAAGAACAAGCCACCCATACAATCAGTGCAATGAGCCCTAAATGCCATAACTTATCCGTATCCAAAGAAATGTAAGCGGCTAAGCTGCCGACGGTTATCCCCGTAATATACTCGAAGAACGAGAGCTGCGATACTTGTCTCTTTCCCAGTAATTTTGTTAAAAAGAAAAGTACAACCACAGCAAAGAGCGTTCGAACTACAACCTCTAACCACTCCGGCATTACAATTACCCTCCTTTTGAATCAAAACTTGTTTACTAACACTCATTATTTGTCAATAAAGGCGCATTCAATCCGGAATTTCACTACTTATTTATGGAAAATCATCTATTACTAGAAGTATGAATTTTTTTCCTGCATAACGCTAGAAGCATTTGAGGACAATAGCATTCGTCATGCTAATAATCCAACACAGAGGAGAGAAACTCAATGACAGTAGCCTCACAAGTTAAAACATGTTTATCTTCTTTAAAAGGTGCTCAAGCCAGTCTTGAACAATTTGCACTAGAAACACAAAACGAGAGTGCAAAAACCTTGTTCACGAACGCAGCCGAGCAAACACAACAAATCGTAACTCAAGTAGAGAACCGGGTAACCGAATTGGAGTCCGAAGAGCCTCAATATAAAGGATTCTAATTAAAATTAAAGGGGTCTTAGGCTAGAAAAACTAGCTTTAAGACCCCTTTTCATCATGTACAACATTCGAACGAATGCCACGCTTGCCCTTATTAGCAGGAATTAGTATCTGAACAGAAGTGCCAATTCCAACACGGCTAAAAATGGTTACGCCGTACTCAGATCCATATTGCAGTTTAATCCGCTGATCCACATTACGGACCCCATAACCTGTATTCGTGTGGCCCTTTGGATCAAAAATTTGATCAATACGTTCCTGTCTCATGCCGATTCCATCATCAATGATGCGGAATAGAATATCATTGCCCTCTTTACGCCCAACAATGCGTAAATGAATGTGATCACCACACCAGGCGTGCTTCAGCACGTTCTCGATAAAGGGTTGTAGAATCAGTTTTATAGTCTCATAAGGCCAGATTTCTGTATCAAAATCAAACATAACTTCCAGACGATCACCGTATTTAATTTTCTGAATTTCTAAATAAGCGTTTGCCTGCTCAATTTCAGTCGGGACCGGAATCATGGTTCGTCCTTCATTAAGCGTCAGGCGATAAAACTTCGCTAATTCCAGCACCATCTGCTGCAGCTTCTCATTTTGACCAAACTTGGCTAATTGAATAATAGATGACAACGTATTATATAGAAAATGAGGATTGATTTGTGATTGCAGAATTTCAAGCTCTGCTTCCTTCTTCTGGAGCTGCGTCAAATATACCTCTTTAATCAACATATCGATATTTTCGCCCATATCATTTAATGCGGTTGCAATCTGAGAGAATTCATCCTTGCCTCGATAGGAAATACGCTTGTGAAGATCACCTTCCCGATAGGCATTCAGCACGTACACGAACTTATTAATCCGAATTGAAAAATATCGGGATATAAATATGCCGACAAAACTAAAAACTACACAACAGATGAGACACATCAAAATAATAAACAGTCGTACCTTCACTGCATCCTGTTCAAGAATCGTAATTGGAACTAGCGCGTTTAATTGCCAAGCTTGGTTAGAAACTGTAACTGTTTCACTAATCGTCAGGTAATCCTTATTAAGTTCGGCTTCGTTGGAATAGTGCTCTGGTAGTTCTCCCGATTGGTACATCGTTCTTCCGAACTCGTTTTTTAAAATTAGAATACTTCCTTTTCCTATCTTCGTATAATTCACACTATTGAACAGATCTGGAATGCCTACATTAATCCGCAGGAAGCCAATCTCCTTAGGTACGAGAGGGTCATATGTATCTATTAATCTACGTAGCAACGAGATACGATTATTTTCTACATCGCGCTCAATCTGCCACCATTTCATAGTCTCCGCATATTTCTCGGTTGGAAAATCATAATACCAGGATTTCCCTTCAATCCGGTTCATATGGTAAAGATGATAGAAGCTACTATTATCCAGATAGCCCTCTAGTGAATTCGAATAGATCTCAGGAATGGATTCATTCTTTAAAAATAGCGACATCCCAATCCTCATACCCGTTGATTGAATAGCTACGTCCAGCTTTGGAAGTACCTTCATAGACATCCGGTCATAATTCTCCCAGCCTTCTTCATAGCTTCGCAGATTCCGATAGAAATCATAATCACTATATAATTGCGTTGATATCCGGGTAACTTCCCCCATTTTATAATCAATATTATCGCGAATTTGCAACAACGTACCTTTAATATTCGAGCTTGTATGCTCGCGTAATGAATCATTGTACATAGAGTGAGAGACAAAACCGATCACAGATACTGGGATAATAATGAAAAAAATATACGTCAGCATTAATTTATACCCTATCGGCACATACTTATGTTTACTTCTTGGTTGTTTCATGCAAAATCATCCCCCATCACTTCTCCCGCTTACGATACTCCATAGGTGTCATACCATAGGCTTCTTTGAATTGTCTGCTGAAGTAAGGAAGATAACGGTAACCTACCTGGCTCGCGATTTCATAGATTTTACACTTCGGATCTTTCAAAAGCTTGCCGGCTTGTTCCATTCGCAGCTGAATGAGTACTTCGCTGAACGTTTTCCCAGTCTCCTCTTTAAATAGATATCCCAAATAGTTGGGTGAGAAAGAGAACTGCTGTGCAATATCCTTTAACGTAAAATTCTCGCTCATCTTATCCTTCATCATCTGCATAATTTCTCTAATCAGTTTATTGTTCACTGACTCTGTTTTGCTGCGTAGGTACTCGGATATTTCAAACGTCTTGAGTACAAGCCAAGAGCGTATATCACTGATCGTATCGAATTGAAGCAAAATATCTAAACTATGTAACTCCATACCTAAGATTTCAAATAAATCCTCACTAACCTCCTTCAACTGCTGATCCAGCTTCCATATAATATACATGGCTAGATTATGAATCGTGAATTTAGATCTTAAACTACTCACGGATCTGAACAGCTTATCGATCTCGTCATAAATAAGGACTAACTCATATTCTTTCATCGCTTTAAAAAGTGTATCCATACGGGCATCCAACGTACGGGCATCAATCATTCCAGGTTCGCTGCTAACCGTTTCATACATAATTAGTTTGCCCTTGCCGAGAAACATCTTTCCGTCAACGGCTTCCATAGCTTGCCGATAGGAGGTGTGGACCTGGTCCATAGCAAATGTAGGCTTCCCTACCCCTACGGTCATAGTGACAGGAAATTTTGTGCGAATTGACTCATAAATTTCTTCAATAAACTTCTCCATCTCCTGTTCGTTAATCAACAACGCGATTCGATAAGACGATACCTTATAGCAATGTGGCATACCGTGCTTCTGAGCAATTGTATTCACTTCATACAGAAAGTCCTTGGACATTAGATGTTTAGTTAGATTATCCTGTTCTTGAAACCAATTGAAATAATCCAGCTCCAAAACCGCCACACGTATAGGCCACTCCAGCTTATCCAGACCGTAAGACTTCATAAGCTTAAACATTCCAGCTTGAGTGTCCCCCTCCCATTCCCCTTCAAATAAGCGGATCAACAAATCATTCTTGGCCATAGGAATCATATGCTGATAAGCTTCTTCAACGTCACGCCGTTTACTTTCATCATCTAAATCCTGCTTTACTTTCTGTAGTGCAGCAATAAGTTCCTTGTCATCCATTGGCTTAAGGACATAGCTATATGCTTTTAGTGAAAGCGCCTGTTTCACATAGCTGAAATCCTGGTAACCGCTTACAAAAATCACACGTATATCGTTTTTTTTCTCTATGGCAATCCGAGCCAGCTCTAGACCCGACATATTCGGCATATTCACATCACTAACAATAATATCAATAACATGCTGTTCTAAAATATCGCATGCCGTAAACGCGTTATTCGCTGCCTCCACGACCTGCATACCCAGTTCATTCCAAGGAATGAATTGTCTCATGCCTTCAAGATCAAGCATCTCATCGTCTACTAATAATACGTTGTACATCAACACAATCCCCCTTTGAAATGTTTTAATCCAACCAGCTGAATTCTACTAACCAATCTTTTTCAGTATACCATTCATTCTCTTCCCTAACAGCTGATAAAACAATGAGTACAAGAAATGGGACGTAAAAACGAAGGCTTGCTAAATAGCAAACCTTCGTATTACAAATTATTATTTACCTAAAGCTTTCTTATTTTCTGTCCATACTTTTGTTACATAATCAAGAAATTTCTCATAGCCAACCTTGATAGAATCTTCATGTGCTTTATCAAGAATTGCTAATGCTTCTGCATCAGTCTTCGCATACATCGATTTTGCTCTTGCTGTTAACCAGATATCTCTGACACTTTGTCTGATAATCCCTTCTTCACTGTCTGGAGCCGGATCCCAATTCAGGAACTCCGTAAAGTCACCTTGCGAAGCCCAAGTTACTTCCATCTGCCAACGGTTACTAAAGTCAATCTTGTCAGCTGGAAGGGTTTGCAACATCATTTTCTTTGTATTATCCAAGAAAACAGTATTACCTACCCATACCAAGTCACCGGCTTTTCCGTTAATTTCGGACAGAGCTTCTGGCTCATTCAGATATTTATCTTTATTAAATTTAGGAGTAAGTCCATCTGCTTCAAATCCATCCCAATACCCTTCTGGTCCTGGAGGACCCCAGTTAAGAACCATAGAACCTTCTGGTCCTGTCATCCAGTCAAGCATAGCGAATACAGCCTCTGGATTTTTAGCGTTTTTAGTGATTGTAGCAACGTTCCAACCTAACTGATTATACGTTCCTGGAGTAATCTTACTTTGATCCAAACCAGCTTTGTAAATCGGTTTAATAAACATATATCCAGCTTCCGGATCCGTCTTCTTCATCTCTTCATCAGCAGTGGCGAGCAATTTCATTGGATCAAAAGTCGCAATAACAGCAAACTTGCCATTCATCGCTTTCTCTCTAATTTGATCTTCTGTTTGAGTATTCGCATCCTGCGTCATTAGCTTCTCACGCATTAATTTAGCAGCAAATACAACTGACTCACGGAATCCTTCATCCTTGTATATCGAACCCATTTTATCGCCATCAGGTACGGCGTATATTCTAGTATACGACAGATTACTCTCTTTAAAAGAGGAGAATAACTGGTCAATTCCGTTACCATCTCTCGCTAAACCCGTCTCGAACGGAATAACGTCAGGGAACTTTGCCTTAACAGCATTTAAATAAGCATACAAATCATCTGTCGTTTCTAGCTTAGGAGAACCAAGCTCTTTGTAAATCTTTTTATTAATAGCATAACCGGCGTTTCCGTTTGGTTGAGTTGTATAATAATTCGGCAGCTGATAGATCTTCCCATCAGGGGAACGAAGCAATTCCAAATGTCCAGCTGTTAAGTATTTCTTAAAGTTTGGATATTTATCAATATATTCATCCAAAGGAACTAGCATATCCGCTTGGCGAAGACGTTCTACGTCAGCACCTTTCTCGGTCCACACAATATCCGGCAGCTCGTTACCAACGATCATCGTTTGCAGCTTTTGAGCGTTATTACCACCAGAGCTAATTCCTGTGACATTGATCTTCAGATTATCTAAAATCCATTTAGAAGCAGCATCTTTGCCCCATTTCGGCATTTGATACCAGCCGTAATTTCCGTAGAATGAGACTTCAAGCGGTTCTTTCCCTAATTCATACAAATCAGCCGCAGGAGCTTCAGTTGCTGTGTTGACCGCTGTTCCCCCTTCTTTCTCTGGTTCAGCAGTTGCCGCCGGAGCGCTTGAATTGTTGCCACTACAACCCGCCACCAAAGTCGTCAATAGCAAGGTAGACATCATACCGAGAAGCATCTTTCTCTTAGTCTTCAATGTATTTTCCCCTTTCAATTTGTAATCTATGTTCAAAGCAATACGCTCTAAACCCAATCTCATTCTATCATCCTACTCTTTCAATGATCCGACCAAGACCCCTTTAACGAAGAATCTTTGTAGGAATGGATACACACATACAATCGGAATGGTTGCAACCATGATCGTAGCCATCGTTAATGACTTCGAGGTTATTTTCTTAGCCGAGTTAATATGAGCAATGGAGCTTGCATCTACATTTGACAGCTGTTCTGAAGCAATATTAGAGAACAATATCTGTCTTAAAATGGTCTGAATCGGCATTAACTCCTCTTTCGTAATGTAAATACTCGCTACGAACCACTCATTCCAGTGATTTACTGCTGTGAACAAAGATAATGTTGCTATAACTGGTCCCGACAAAGGAAGTACGATGCGGACAAAAGTCCCCCAATATCCACAACCGTCAATCTTTGCTGACTCCTCTAAACCTTGTGGAAGACCTTGAAAGAAGGTCCGGAATATGATCATATTCCATACGCTGACCAGTGCAGGAATTATAAACACCCAAAATGAGTTGAAGAGACCTAAACTTCTGATAAGCATGTATGACGGAATGAGTCCCCCACCGAAATACATAGTAATGATACACATAATCATGTAGTATTTGCGACCCATCAGTTCACGCTTCGACATTCCATAAGCGAATATCGAAGTGGCCAGTATCGCTGTTACTGTACCGATTACTGTCCGCAATGTAGCAATGACGAATCCACCCATTAGACGAGAATCTTCAAAAACGATCTTATAATTCTCAAGCGTGAACTCACGGACCCAGAAAGTAACTCCACCTTTCGAAGTATCCATCCCCTCATTAAAGGAAATAACAAGTGAGTTCCAAAATGGATAAAAAGCGGAAAATGCCAGTAAGGTCAAAAATACATATATGAATCCTATAAATATTCGATCTCCTATATTAATACGTTTCATAGTTTGGTCCCCCTATATTGAGTAATTCATTACCACAAGCTGTTCCCTGCTCTTCTGGCAATGAAGTTGGCAAAGGTAAGTAATGTCACGCTGATCACGGCCTTGAACAATCCGATAGCAGTCGCATAGGAGTACCTGAAATTGTCTATACCGACACGTACAACATATACATCAACTGAATCTGACACTTCTCGTAGAGCTGGATTGGAAGCTAGGATCAAAATATCTTCGAATCCTGCATTCACCAGATTACCGATTGCCAAAATCATAAAGATGATTACAACTGGCATAATTGAAGGCAACGTTATCAAATATATCTGTTTAAACCGACTTGCACCATCCATCGAAGCCGCTTCGTATAAATGCGGGTCAATACCAGCAATGGCAGCTAAGTACACGATTGAAGCAAATCCAATTTCTTTCCATACATTGGTTGTAACTAAAATGCCCCAGAAATATTCTGTCATGGAAAGGAAGTTGATCGGTTCATCAATGAATTTCAATTTCTCAAGCAGCATATTTATACTGCCGTTATCTACGGATAACATCGAGGTAACCATTGAGCCGATAACTACCCAAGATAAGAAGTGAGGCAAGTAAGTAACGGTCTGAATCACTCGTTTAAAGAACATCTTACGGACTTCGTTCAGCATTAACGCCAAAATAATCGGTGCAGGAAATCCAAAACAAAACTTCAGTAAGCTGATGATGATTGTATTTTTCATAACCACTTCAAATTCAGGAGCATTAAAGAAGTAAATAAAGTGCTTTAAGCCAACCCAGTCACTGCTAATAAAGCTATTCCCTAACTTGTAATCCTGGAATGCAATTAGAATCCCGTACATGGGGATATAGGCAAAAATAAAAACTAGAACAAGTGCTGGTAATACCATAAGCTGTAGATCTATTTGCTTAAAAAAGCGTCTGATCCCGCTAGTTCGTTGCTTGTTGAGATTCGGTCCGGATCTCTTGTCTGGTGCGACGCTTGCGTTCGCCATAGGTGAATCCTCCTTGTGATGATTTTGAAGATATGTACAGATAATTGATGTCCTTTCTCCCTCCGCTATAGTTGCAACATTTATAAAATAATCATAAGGTTTAAGCGCTTTCAAAAATATATGACAAAACAACTATTATTGATACTTTGACACTCTCTTGCATTAGCTCGTCTCATATTCCTTAAGCTTGAATAAAAAAAGACACATACAGAGATAACATCTGTATGTGTCTTTGACTTTCTCCTTAATTAGCAAGAGTCCTCAGTATTTCTTCATTTATCTTTTCAGTAATTACTTTTTGGACCTTCCCATTATCCAGATAAACAATAGAAGGAACTGAATCTATCCCTAGCTTGGCAGCAAGTCCGGGTGACTTATATACATCTACCTTTGTGACCCTGACATCCGAATGGGATTGCTCAAATCCCTCAATTAGAGGCAATAACTCCCGACAGGAAGGATCTGTGGCATTCCATAAATAAACAACAGATGCTTTGCCTTGATTCAGAATTTGATGCTCATACACCTCACATTCAGATATATACTTCTCTGCACCATACCCTGCAATGGCACCATCGCCAACAGCGGTAGCAACTTGTTTTAGAAATTTATCGCACACATCTCCTGCTGCAAAGACCCCAGGTATATTCGTTTCCATTTTCTCATTAATAAGTACATATCCATTACGATTTAGATCTACTACCCCTGATAAAATTTCTGTGTTAGGGGTGTATCCAATAAATAAGAAACATGAATCGACCTTTACGTTTTGCAGTTCATTAGATTTTAAATTTTTCAGGACGACGGAATTCAAACGTTCCTCACCTTCGAAAGAACTTACCACCGTATTCCACATGAATTCCATTTTAGGGTTTTCTAGTGCCTGCGTTTTGGCAATTTCATTACAATCCATTTTCCCATGATCATGCATGACAGATACGATCACTTTATCTGCAAACTTAGTCAGAAACATCCCTTCCTCAATAGCTGCATCACCACTGCCAACGACCATAACTGTTTTCCCCGTATTTGCCGCAGCGTCACAGGTTGCACAAAAGGAAATTCCTTTATCATATAAGAACATATCTTCATTAGCTGCACCTGTAATTCTTGGTTTTCCTCCACTGGCTATGATAATGACTTTACATTCATATCGAACCCGAAAGGTTTCCACTACTTTAATCCCTTCCGCTGCCGAGACAGATTTGACATCTGTCATTTTGAAATCCACACCAAATTTTTTGGCTTGTTTATGAAATAATCCCATAAGATCTGTTCCGGTCGTTCCTTCAGGAAAACCAGGATAATTTTCTATTTCATTAGTATAAGTCGCAAGACCGCCTACCAGCGATTTTTCCAAAAGAAGTGTCTTCAATTTTGCTCGTCCACAATAGATCCCTGCTGTTAATCCAGCAGCCCCGCCACCGATAATGACGACATCATACTGTTCTGTCTTCTTTTCCATTTCAATTGACCCTCCTGTGTAGACTATGATTTCAATAAAATAGGCTGACTCTCGTCAGCACTATAAGCTCAGCCTATTTCACTTTTACATAAAGAATTTGGCTAATAATTTACTGCCTATAAATGCACCAACCAGCAGGAACAATCCAAAAATCCAGCCTGAAAGCGATAAAGAAGCTATAGCCGTAAATAATGCACCTATATTACATCCATTAGCCAGTCTAGCTCCGTACCCCATGAGCAACCCACCAAGTACAGCCGCCACTACCTGCTTTTTGGACTTAATTTTCTTAAGCTTGAACTCGGAAGCAAACAATGTCGCTGCTAATGCACCTAAGATAATCCCTACATTTCGAATAGACCCACCATCATTCAAAAATCCGGAAGATAATGTTTTTTGAGCTTTCTCCGTACTAAAGTAAGCCCAGTTATCTACATTTCCTCCTACCAGTCGATACGCCCAAGCTCCCCAGTCCGCGAAGGCGCTGGTTACTCCCCATCCTTTTGAGAAAACAGCCAGATGTGCTGTAGCGAACACAGCGAGAAGTACAGCTCCAGTTACATAAGTAAACGGTTCTTTGAGCAATTGCTTGTAAAAGCGGTTAGACGATATCTTCAACCAGAATTCGTTCACCGTTTCATTCACCGTCCTTTCCTACTTAGCGATCCTATTTTACCTTCTCAATAACAACTTCCCACTCGCCATCATCGACCTCTTCGATTTCCACATTATGTCCCTGTTTTCTCGCCCATTCTGGTACGTTTTTCATTGCGCAGCTATGATCAATAGCAACAACTAGAACGTCTCCAACATTTAGTTCAGTCATTTTCTTTTCTGTTCTCATTAACGGTACCGGACAAGCTTCTCCCAGGCAATCAAGTGTAAATTCAGCCATCTTAAAAACCACCTTTTATATTTTTTAAAATTCCTAATAGTGAAAATATTCACGTAATAACTTAAACTAATCTGCGCTTCCCATCTTTTTCTCTTGCCATTTAACTGCAGCGATGTACAACAGAAGAATGATCAGGAACTGAACAACTAGCGCTCCAAGCCAACCAAAGACGTCTGGTAAAAATACAGTGGGTGCATCCTTTATAACGTTAGCTCTCCACCAACCCATATCATGTGATCCCCAAAGTGACCCAATGACAAAAAACACAAGTGACAACATCTGCATCGTGAATCCTTCACCTACACGCATCAATGTACCCGAAGCGCAACCCCCTGCAATAACCATGCCTATTCCGAATAATACTGCGCCAATTATCAAAGCAAAACTGATTTGACCCACATTATCCATCCCAGGAATCGGTTTACCTTCCAGGAATGCTGGATACTTTATGGCTGTAAATCCGATCGTAGCGAGAGAAAATGCTATCAGTACAGCTCTTGTTACCGATGTGCTGCCTGTAATACATGGATCTCTAAGTGATGCAGTAAAACAGAAACGTGATCTTTGCAAAATAACGCCAAACGAAATACCGAAAAGCAGGTAGACAACCATTTTATCGTGGGAATGGTCTAGGAAAAAACCAAACCCAATAATGAGAACTGTGACCAGCAACGCGATGGGCAACTGACTCTTTTTAGGTTTTCTAGGAGCTCTGGTTCGGGTTGATTTCGTTTCGGGACTTACGGTTTGCCCCATAGTCTAACACCTCCATCGTTTTATGTAATTGACTATGTGAAAATAGTAACATACTTATTTGCGCTGTGGTTATCTGCTTTCTTTATGCTGTATAAGTGTTACTAATGGCACAGATGGAGCGTAATCAAGTATGCTATAGTTTGCACTAACAGCGGGCAACAGGAGGAATAAGTATGAATATGGAAACGCTTAAATTATTTTTAGATATTGCTTCGTTAAAAAGTATATCTAAAGCCGCTCAGAAATCTCATATCACCCAATCCGCACTGAGTCAGCAGTTGAAATCCTGGGAGAATACCTTGGGTTCTGAGCTTTTTGTGAGAAGTAATAAAGGGGCCAGCCTAACAGAAGCAGGGATTATAGCAGAGAAGTATGCGGAGCAAATCTGTAAATTGTATGATGATATGGTCACAGAGATCAATCATTTACAGCCAACACAACATGAGCTGTCTATTTATGCGATTCCAGAAGTCTGTAATTATGCCCTGCCATGTACTTTATATGAGGTAAAAAAGCATTTTCCCAATTGCCATATCACTCTAAACGAAGGGGCATCGTCACTGGTAGAAGAACGTTTGCTTCTTGAAGAAGGTGATGTTGGCTTTATTTCCGGGCCTTCCCCGAAATCTGAATTAAGCTCCAATATGGTGTTTTCTGATCAAGTTATGCTAGTGGCAAGCAGTACGACCGTTTGTCCTGATAAAATCACACTGAATGAGCTCCCTAAATATCCGTTAATCTGGTCCTCACAGCTTCATTGTGTGCAAAGGGCTTTAAATAACATATCTGCGGGTGAGCTTAAATTAAACATACTGTTTAATCTGGACTCCCTTGAGGCGGTAAAGCTTGCTGCAATTAGAGGACATGGTGTTGCCTTTCTGCCTTATATGTCCATAAAAAAAGAGTTGTATAGTAAACAACTCAAGATTATTCATATTGATCAGTTCCAAGTAAATAACGATGTCTACATGGTAAAAAAACATAATCAGCGTTGTGACAATGATACGAAACAATTAATTCGTTATATAGAAAAGACATTGATTGATACATTGTGTTGAACTTATATCTCAATCGTAATCTCCCATACCCCATTAATAACTTCTTGGATGGTACATTTCAAATTTGAACCACGACAGTAATCCGTGATGGAAACTTTTGCGCAGCTATGATCAGTAACCAGCATCACCTGTTCGCCATTTTGAATGGCTTTTTGATGTTTTTTTAACATCATTACTGGTACTGGACAGATTTCTCCCAGACAATCAATTTCAATCATGAAGTTACCATACTGAATTGAATGGGTAGCACCCCCACGTTTGTTTCGATCTTTATCGAGCCAGCTTCACCAAGGATCCCCTTTGTTTTTAAAGCAAATAAAGATGCCATTGTAGCATGTCCACAAAGATTGATCTCATGGCCTGGCGTAAAATACTTAAGCCTTAAATCAGCTACATCTGATGAGACTACAAAAACTGTTTCGTTAAAACCGACCTTATGAGCTATCGCTTGCATGTCACTTTCGCTCAAATGAGCCGCATCTAATACTACACCAGCTGGATTTCCTTTGTTGGGATAAGGAGAAAAAGCATCATAATGAAGTACTTTTATGTTGTTCATTGGTTAGTCTCCTTTCAATTTATTTCAATAAAGCTTGATAACTTCACGAAGTGAGAAACTCAGCAGTAAAAATTTCTATTTCTCTTAAAACTTCTTGGCGGTTAGATATCGCATTACATATATAAAAACGGTCTTTATTGTGCTCATGAAACTGTTTAATTACATTAGGCTGCTGATTTAAGAATTCTTTATGAAGAGCTTCACAATCAAGATGAGTATCATGAAGTTCCTTGAGTTCAAATACAAGGACATCTTTTTTGTGCTGGATTATTTCACAGACCACATCTTTTGCGTATATACCGTGAGTTAATAAGATTCTTAATGCCGATAGGTCATTGGCTTTTTCCTGTGAAATCTTAATTAATTCTGCTTGTATCTGTTGGACTTGTTTCGTGTTCCAATGATCAATTAATTTTTCGAAAATCCAATACACCCATTCTTGATCATCGCTGTGTTGATTTAGTACATCTTTAACATATGGAATCATCGGATCCCCTATTTCAAGTAAAAAACCAGCTATTTCCCCCGCACCTGGCCAATTTAAATCTTGTATCCATTCAAGCAAACCCGGCAATATGCTTTTCACACGTGGATATCCTAAACGTATGACTGTTTCAGCCGCTCCATCCCAATAGTCTTTTGATATAGGTTGTACTAATAAATGCAAAGCTTCATCCTTTATATATTGTAGCTTATTAATTGCATCTTCCTTTTCCTCTTCGCGTGTGTGCCATGATAATTTTTTGATTAGACTAGATGCTTCTTCCACTAGATTCACCCTTTGAACTTGAATTTTCCACCACGCCGTTCTAGCTACAACACTGCTTTCTTCCGCTTCATTATCCAAATTATTAATAAGACGATAACCGATGTCCCCAATAAGAAATACATCCAAATCGTTTTTTTAACCAATTCATCATTGGGATAATGGCCTTTATTATAAGCTTTTACAAAGATATCCTCTTGGGTCTTAATAGCAATGTAATCTTTTGGATCGGTATTGATAATTGAGTAGTAGGGCGTACCTTTAGGATAAATATTCGAGAAATTCCCCCTGTACGTGCCTTCCTCATCGGAATATTTAGTTACATGCCCTATCTTCTTATCGATTTCTTCGGAGGGGATGAGTTCATCGTCTGATATTTCGTAGATGTCACCTGAATAAACAACAAACGAACCGGCCCAATCCGCGTAGACCGCATGTAATGGCAATAAAGCAATTATGGCTAGAATTACAATAATGAATTTCTTCATCTCAACCTCCTAGCTTTGGGATTCGATTGATTTATAGATTGTTTTGAAATCTTTTCCATTATTTAATCCATCAATAAGCTCCACTAAACCTGACAAAGATTCCAAACCATCTATTAATTTCTGAATGGGCGATCACATCCGCGTTAAATCCGTCTGGATCAATATCGTTCAAAAGTATCGTTGTTGTGACCTCTGTAAAATCTGGTTCTACATAAAAGGTTGAGGATTTATCATATAGACAACAATCAGCATCAGAAGCAAAAATGAAAGAAATGCGGTGATGATTATGAGTTTCTTTCTTTTTTTGATCATAGGGATTAACTCCTTACGATTTAGATACAAAGTGATTTCCGATAAATGTATTTATGATCCTCATCCATATCCGTTGATTTCATATACCCCACACTGCGCCAAAACCTTTCATTTGCATCATTAGTCGGGGTTAACTCGATATACTTTGCACCGTCTGCATAAACATGTTTTTCGACCATTGAATAGGCAAATTCACCATACCCTAAATTCCGATACGTAGGTTCAATATAATACTCCATTAAAAAACACTTTCCACCCTCATCAAAATAAGTAACATACATTAAAAATCCAAGCACAGTACCGTCCTTATGTATAAGAAACAAATTTAAAGGATTTATATCTCTTGTTCTTAGCTCTTCAATGATCTCTCTATACTCGTCTGAATAAAAGTAATCCAGGTCAAAATCATCGCCCATAGATACGTGGAGAGATAATTCATTAATGTAACTATTAAAAAGTCCCCAAAATATATCTACATCCGATTGATCTTTTGCTGCAAAAACCTCTAAATGGATCGTATTCATTTCAACCTCCTTAATCATAGTTTTTAATGAAAATCTTAAACGAACTCTCAATTGCGTCAAAATCAGTCGAGCCAATAATTTGATCCATGACCTTGCCATCAGAGTTTATAAAAAACAACGCAGGAAAAGCTTGTTCACCAAATTGTTTATGGAGATCACCTGTTTCATCTAGGAGAACAGGATACTTTATGTTGTAATCCGCCACGTATTGTTTTACTTCAGAAAGATCATCTTGATAAAGCAAATTGATTCCGTATATGTTCACTCTATTTTTATATTTCTCATACAATGAGACAATCTTAGGAGCGTCGTCATTACAATATGGACACCATGAGGTGAAAAATACGAATACAGTGGGTTTCTCCGTGAAGTCCACTTGTATTTTGTTTCCATTCGCCAACTCTTTTAGTTCAATGTTCTCAGGACTCTTAATGGGTTTAGAAGTGTTGTTTACTACGACAAGTATAATCGAGCTTAATGCAATCAAAAATATAAATGTACTTACAATAATAGATATCTTCTTCAAAAATAATCCGTCCTTTTATACTTCCTTAGTTACATTAAGCTTTTTCCATTTGCGAATCTTAGAACGAAAAGTCTTAAACGGTGCTACTGAATTAATATGAATCCATTTGACCATTGGCCATCTTGGATTGTTTCCTGTCCATTTCCGCACGCCTTGCGTAAAAAGTTCTTCATCACTTAAAGAATCAATCCAGTTCTGCCACTGATGCTCTGTCTCTTGAAATAAAGATCTTAACTCGTCTAATGAGTAGGCAGCATATGTATGATAAAACGATTGATATAATCCGCCAAGCTGATTCCATTTATAATCCGGTGAAGGTGTAATAACGGTTAACCCTGCTTTTTCATCCTTATCCCATTTCATAATAAGATTCAACCAGCCCAATTGATAAGCAATGATTTCTGCTGGGGTACGATCAACCCCTTCCATACGATTGTCTCTTTGGGAGTGCTCAATGCCATCAAATTCATGATCAAGAGACTGATAGGCAATATGAATCGCATCTTTCAATTCTTCTTTTGATAGATAATCTTGTGTAGACATCATACCCCTCCTTTAAAACACTTTTTTAAATTACTTTACAAACGTATTATGTACTCGCTCTGATTTCAATAAATATGCAGTCCAAATTGCACACGTAAACACTGACCTAATGATCCCTTTGAGTGAATCTCCATTTCCAAGTTCTCTGGCAAGCGGAATTTGATAAAGAATTTCACAAAGTGATTTTATTGCCCACAACAATACACTTACTGTTACTGCCATGCCCAAGCTCAGCTGTCTTTATGATAGGAATGGAGGCGGAATGGCTAATTTCCTTCACATACTCTTCTACTATCGGGAATTCATTAAAGTTCTCAAGTTCTGAAAACGAGCCTAGAATCAATCCAGCACAAGCATCAAAATATTTCAATTGCTGGAGCTGAGCAAAAAAGGAGACTATTTTGTTAGCTCTGCCACTTAAACTCTCCAACAATAATATTTTGTCACAAGGATCCGGAAAATAGCTTGTCCCTGCCAGCTTCAAAAAACAGCGAATATTCCCCCCGATTACTATCCCGCTCATCTGGTTACCACGAATCCAATGATACCGGAAACTGTAAAGATCGTTTTGACCCTCGAAGAATGTTCGATAAAAAGCCCTTTGCTGCTCCGCCCCATCAGAAGACACTAAATTCATCAACTGATAATGATAGGATTTCGAATTATTTTGCGTAAATAAAGCGTTCAAAATAACTGACAAATCACTCATTCCAAAAAAGGGTTTGGGGTTCATTCGGATACTTTCATAGTCTATGTACTCTAAGATCTGATTGGCAGAATCCCCGCCTGAAATATCGAATATCGCGCTAATTTCAGTATTTTCAAATAGTTGATTCAGCTCCGCTGCTCTTTCCTTGGGATTGCCGCTGAAATAACCCTCTTTTCTAAACAAAGTATTAGCCATCACTACATGGAGTCCAAATGAATGCAAAACTCTTTTTAATTCCTCTACTTTAGCTAGGTTTTCTACTCTCACACCATCTGAACAAGCAATCAGTCCTACTTTATTCCCGCGAGTAAATTTTAAGGTTGTGTTCATTTTAATAATCCTTTCGATTCTACTTTTTAGTTTAATCTCCTCAAATTTACGATCATATTTACACCATACCATATTTAGGGATTTGAATCATTTTCTTCTTGAAATTATGAAACCACAACATGGTAATATAAGTATAATAATGCAAGATCAAATACATTGGGGGTGTACTAATGCGTAAATCACCGTTGATATTAAGCATGATATTATTATCCCTGGCGTTAATTATGGGATGTAGTTCAGAAGTAGATGATGCTACTAAAGCCGCAGAGAAATATAAAAATGTAGAATATACCGTCAAGGCTTCTGAGGATTTAATGTCTGATGAATCCATTCTTGCGCGAAATGAAGAGATGAAACCGTATTTTACAGAATACTTTTCCGAAAAGGCTATAGCGAACCGAATTACAATTATCCCATTTAAAATCGCTGATAAACAAAAGCTTTCTTTAAAACCGGAAAACCTAAAATTCAACCTTTCCGAACAAAAAAAAGAGATTATCGAGTTAAAATATACGGTGGATCTTGTTTTATTGGATAAGGATGACAAAGAAAGTAAACGTGTGCCTTTGGAAGGTATATTGACTCTCTTTGATGTGGATAGTAAATGGTTAGTTCAAGGGGATCGATTTGATACTGTAGCATTAATGAACTTGATTGATGGGTGAATTTGAATATCCTTCTTATCACAAAAAGCAGACTGCTCTAATGAGCAACCTGCTTTTTTGAATTACATTATTTTTTTGCTCATCCTATAATTGACCAACAAAACACCTTTTCGTTCTATACTTTGTTTCGCAATAAGCTGGTACCCCTGTCGTTCAAAAAAAGGTTTAGCAGTGATGCTTGCTTCGGTATCCATTTCATAAAGACCCTGTTCTTTTGCTTTCAATTCAAGCTTATTCGCCAATGCAGAGGCTACACCTTGCCCTTGGTAATCCTTGTGAACATATAATCGATCCAAATGTCCTTCTGCTGTCATATCAGAAAAGCCCACAATAATATTATTAATTTCGGCTACATAAGTGATATTTTGACGTAAAGAAGCTCTCCAAGTATTAAGCTTAAGTGCCTCTTCCTCTTTAGGTGCCCAAGCATCCAGCTGTTCCTGTGAGTAGTCTTGTTTGTTTACGGAATGAACTGTTTCGTAGAACAATGAGACAATTTGACTAAGATCCGATTCTCGGTAAGCTCTAATATTCATTTTGATCTCCTTGCTGGCGATTGTAGTAACAGAAGTCAATCTCAGAACTCCACTAGATCAATTTTCCGGCCAGATTCAGCACTTTCCAGCGCTCCGAACACCATTGCCATACTATACCGATTATCTCTACAATTCGTCTCTGCAGGACGTTGCTCTGCTAATGACAAGAACATCTCATCCAAACACCCGTGATGGAATGTTTTACTCATCTCAACGTTTTCACCATTTAGACGCTTTACGTCACGAATGAACTTATCACTCTGATCTCCTGCAGTAACTACCTCAGCATATGGCAGCTCATGACCATCCCAGATTGCGGTTCCTTTCTCCCCGTTAACCCGCCAAGAAGCTTCCCATGACGTGGATGCACCTTCTGCACACCAAGATCCCTGATAGGTAAATATTGAACCGTCGGACATCTCGAAAATGCACACTGCCGAAGCATTCCCCTCATACCATGAACCGGGAGGATTAAACTCCTGACAGTATACGGACACAGGGTTCGCGCCACTAATAAACCGGGCCTGGTCGAAGGTATGAATCGCCATATCCAGCAGCAACGGACTTTTCATAACATCACGGAATCCCCCGAAATGAGCCCCAAGGAAAAAGCTTGCACCGATAAATCCTGTTCTTCCGATGGTTCCTGATTCTATGATTTTTCTTAAAGAACGAATACGAGGATCATAACGGCGGTTCTGCATCACAGCATGAGCGTCTCCAGTCCGTTCCGAGATCTCAACAATCTTATTACATTCCTCCATAGTCTCAGCTAAAGGTTTCTCACTAAACACATTACATCCAAGTTCCAATGCAGTGCTAGAAATATTGAAATGACTTCCTGGAACAGTAACGTCAAAGATGAGATTTGCTGCGGTCTCCTGTATCGCCTGCTTAATATCCGTAAACGTCAGACATGAAATCCCATGCTTCACGGCCATCGCCTCAGCTGACTCCAACCTTATATCTACTAGAGCAACGATCTTAGTATCTGGACGCAATAAAGCGTATTCAATCCATGCATTAGCCATTCCTCCGCAACCTGCAACTACTACCCGATACTGTGCTGTCATATTTCTCCCCCTGACTTATTAAAGCGGATTAGGCACAAAGCTGCCTCCGCGGCATTGTTTTAAATGATTCAAGGCATGTACTTGACCCGTCATTTCCAGTTCATCCCGATAGACAGGATCATGCCAACCTTCAATATCAATGGTGCCTTTATAACCAGCCTGACGCAAAATGGAGATCACATCCGTCCAGTTCGTATCACCAAAACCCGGAGTACGGTGCCATACATAAGGTTTCGGGCCGTGGATTCCATATTCTTTTACAATATCCCAAGCGATGGTGGCATCCTTGCCGTGTACATGGAAAATCTTATCTGTCCATTTGCGCAGCTGTGGAATCGGGTCAATCAACTGCACCATCTGATGGCAGGGCTCCCATTCGAGTCCGATATTGTCAGCAGGGACAGCGTTAAACATCTTTTCCCAGGCTATTGGATGATGAGCGATATTCCAGTCCCCTGAAGTCCAATTGCCATCCATGGAACAGTTCTCAAAAGCAATTCTTACTCCGCGATCTGCTGCTCTTTTTGTCAGCTCACCAAATACCTCGGCAAACTTCGGAATCGATTCATCAATGGACACTCCTGGTAGTCGTCCCGTGAATCCTGATACCATATCAGTACCAAATACATGAGCAAGATCAATAAGCCGTTCCCAGCTCGCTAATGCATCGGAATTGTCACCCGTATTCGTCAAAGGATTGCCAAAGATGCCAACCGATGAAATCACAAAATCATGTTTTGCCGCAAGTTCTTGCACACGCTTACCAGTTTCCACAAGATCTGTTTCACCTGTAGTCTGCCAGAAGGTTAAGCTAAAAGATTCGAAGCCATGACCTACGATTTGCGGAATCACTCTAACAGCATCTCCGCCTCCAACTAATGTGCCTATACGCATTGTATCCTTCATCTTGTGTACCACTCCAATATTGGTTTATAGTAAGTTCTATAACCCGAGTATATACTGCATTTGAGCTTAAAACTCTTATTATATTGTGTTTATATAGTCGTATATTGTGGGAGTTGAATAAATATTGAGCTATCCTAATGATCTTAAAGAATACCCTCAATTAGAAGGAAACACCTATCCGTTTCGATTGTTTTTTAATGAATGCAAACATGCGAAAATCGGCCAGAACATCCTTTTTCTACACTGGCATGAGCATTTCGAAATCATTATCATGCAAGCAGGCAGCGCCATTTTCCACATCGATAGCAAGCCCTACGAACTGCATCCCGGAGAGGTTTTGTTTGTTCCTTCTGGAGGTTTGCATGTTGGATATAGTCTGCGGGATGATCATGTCCGATTTATATCCGTCGTATTTCATAGTTCTTTATTTAAAGATTGGAAGCAAGATCCTCAACATGAACAATTCGTAGCTCCCTATTTGGAGAATCGATATCAGCTACCAGTTAAACCAGCGGCACTAGTTCCAACCTGTTCTACTTATTACTCTCTTCTGAACACTATCGTGGATGAAGTGCATCAGAAAGGTCCTGCATTTCAGCTGATCATCAAAAATCAACTTCATCTGCTTTTTGTATTGCTCTCCCGTACCTTTTTGCCTGAGCAGGTTTCTGGCAGAACAAATGAACGTCAATCCTTCAATCGTGAGCGTTTTAAGCCATTGCTGGAGTACATGGAGAACCATTTTGATGAGAAAATGACTATTGAAAGCGCCGCGAGATCCGTTAATCTAAATCCATACCATTTCTGCAAAACCTTTAAGAAGCTCACCGGCCGAACCTTCATCGATTATGTTAATCTTTGCCGCGTAAATGAAGCAGAACGACTGTTGCTGGAGACAGATTTTACTGTAACGGAGATTGCTGGACGAGTGGGCTGCGACAATCCTAATTATTTTACCAAGCTGTTTAAGCAATATAAAGGAACTACACCATCCGGTATTAGAAAATAATTCACACTGGAAAATAGGAGATTATAAAATGAATTTAAAAGAAACGTTGATATGCATAAAAGAAAATGATTACCAAGCACCTTCCGATACCTTCCAGTTGGTACAAGAAATGATAAATAACATTGGTTCTTTAGATGCCCAACTACGGGATGAGCTAATTTATACAACTTTTTCTCATTGGATCCCAGGTAATTCTCTAACTACAAACGGACTGGAACAACTTATACCCGTTATCTTGGATAAAAACCATTTGCATTTTAAGCTTGGCGAAACCAATACAGACTCTGTCTTTACCAGATCTTTCTCTATGCTAGTTATCCCACTCCTCTTCATGAGGCATAAAGAATCACCATTTCTCTCAAGAGAGCAAATTCATCAGATAAAAGAGAAGGTATTTTGCAGTGTGCAAAATGAGCGGGATTACCGGGGGTATGACGAAGAAAAAGGCTGGGCTCATGCTATAGCCCATGCAGCAGATACTTTAGATGAATTGGCTCAATGCTCCGAACTGGATGAAAATGACCTCATAACTATCCTCGATTTGGTTTACGAAAAGATGACCCTAACAGATCGAATATACTCCGATGGGGAAGATGAGCGAATGGTAAGATCCATAATGAGTGTTTTAGATAGAAAAATGCTTAGTCAGACTTATGTAGAGCAATGGATTCAAAGTTTTGGTGATGTGGAGAAAAATCCAGAATTTCTTCCTGCCTTTAAACAAAAAAATAATATAAAGAACTTTTTGAAAAGTTTATATTTTCGAGTTAAATATTACAAAGTACATGCCAATCTCTGTCCAACAATCGAGCATACATTATATAAAGTAGAAAAAGTATACTATTCCTAATTAAAAAAAGTGAGGGTTAGAGCACCCTCACTTTCCATCTACAGTTCAAATACGTGGAGCACTTGCTACCTGTTGACGGGTCTATTAGATTATTCAGTAATTGCTAGCTCCATCCTCCGCACACTCGCAAGCGCGGGAAAAGATTCCAGCACCATCCCTGTATTCCATAACTTAACCTGCTGTCCTACCTGTAAATCCTTAAAGCTGATGGTCTTTCCAGCTTCATTAAACATTTCAGATTTCGCATTGAATGTGAACCAGTAAGATGGATCTTCGTTACCAGGTTCAAGGATTAGAATCCGCTTCGCCTGTTTAGTATCGATATCAACGATTGTACCTACTACATGCGGATCACCTATTTCTGAAATATCATAGGTCAACATCTTTGGATCGATCCACTTTTCAATTTCAAGCTTAGCTGCTTCCGCATCATCTGACGGAATGGTTATAGTTACTTTATTACCAATCGTATCTACACCAGAGCCGTAGAGATTCAGCTTCTGGTATAGTTCTTGTTCATGCAACAATTCTTGAGCAGCTAATAACTCTTGCATCGTATATTTCACATCATGAAGTTCATAAGTACCTGCAGTGAAAGTCTGAGCAAGGCTTTGCTCAATCTCCGAGTTCAAACCTACAATATTAATATGAACCTTGTTATCTTGCAGATAAATATCTCCGTTAGGAATCTTCTGAGCTGATAAGAAAGTCTTAACCGCGCCTGGATCATCCATTGCGGGGTTCGTAGAAGCTAAAATTTGTGGTTCTGAACTAATTACAGGAGTTGGAACCGGCTCCTTATTCGCTTGTTGAGCCTCTGAACAGCCACTGATTAACAAAATAACAACGGGAATCCATATCCAACCAATAATTATCTTACGCATCCTATTAACACCTCCACTCTTCATCTTCTCAAACGAAGACCGGAAGTGATAGGTTGCAGATTCAGGAAGAATTCTCTAATCCAAAGTATAAGGAGCAAGACCGATTGGAAGTGCCGCAGGACGAGTGCAGGTGCTTTCCATTTCGTAGAATGAATGAGCATCAGAAGAATCATGGAAAGCCCACATTGCTTCTAATACGTGATAAGCCAGTTCTCCACTGGCACGATGCTCTCTACCCGTCCGAATGGCGTAAGCCATATCTGCTGGTCCAATCCCGCGGGTATTCTGATCATACCCTGACAACAACGGCTGTTCCGTCCACTCATTCTCACCCATAAGCCGGAGTTTCACGGGACCCCCAAAGTTATTCGGGTCTGGAACTTGAATCGTTCCTAGCGTTCCGTAGATTTCTATATGCGGCAGGTTGCTCCCGCCAAAGATATCAAAGCTTGTAATCAACGTTGCAATGGCACCATTTTCAAATCGTAAGGTTCCGGCTACGTGAGTTGGAATTTGAACAGGAATTTTATTCCCAAATTTCTTCTCACTTGTTATCGTACGTTCTTCCAGCGCTTTCCCAGTCATTCCGCTAACCGTATGAATAGGACCCAACAGCTGCACCAAAGCCGTCAAATAGTAAGGACCCATATCGAACATTGGACCTCCACCAGCGGCATAATAAAATTCCGGATCTGGATGCCAATGCTCATGTCCACGGCCCAGCATAAACGAAGTAGCTGCAACAGGTTCGCCAATTACTCCTTCATCTATCAGCTTCAAAACCGTTTGAATTCCCGCTCCGAAGAATGTCTCCGGTGCACTGCCCACAAGTACTCCCTTTTCCCGCGCCGCAGTCAGAACTTTGCGTCCTTCTTCTCTCGTCACAGCTAGAGGTTTCTCAACGTATACATGTTTACCCGCTTCAATAGCTTTCAGGCATACTTCCGCATGAACAGCTGGGATCGTTAAGTTGATTACGATTTCTATCTCTGGATCATTCAGTAATTGTTCTGTGGTATAGACGTTTGGAATATTGTATTTATCCGCTTGTTCTTGTGCTCTCACCAAATCTAAATCTGCACATGCAACTAGATCAAGGATCTCGAACTTTTGACAGTTCTCCATATAGATACTACTGATTTTACCGCATCCAATAATACCAACTTTGACTTTATCCATTCGCTGATCGCTCCCAGAATTTATTGACTGTCTGCCATTCCACTATAACTATTATTACCCCCCGAAACATTGGATAATGCTTGCGCTTTACCTTCAGCTGCCCATATTAATCCTCTGCGCATCATTTCACGCACTTGCGGCTGATCTACAATGTCCGCATGATGCCCCAGTGAATTATAATAAACTCTGCCCAAGCCCCAACGTTTTGTCCAAGCTACTGGCATATCAACAGCCTTATTATACGAATGAGGCCCTTCAACTACTGGAAAACGAGTCGTAGCAAGAACTTCAACAGCTGGATCTACATGCAGATAATATTGCTCTGAGCAAACACTGAAATCTTCTAATCCTTCTACCAGAGGACTTGAGCTTTGACAAATCTCTACGGTATAGTTAACGCCGTCATTCCCAGGATGAGCTACCCATTGTCCACCCGTCATAAACTGCCAATCTACATTATTACGAAAAGAATCACACATCCCGCCATGGCAACCGGCAAGACCTGTTCCATGCTGTACAGCTGCGGAGACATGATTCACAAAATCCTGCTCGATTGTGCCCATTGTCCATACCGGCACGATCAAATCTAGTCCAAGAAGCTTATCTGCATCAGCAAAAGCCTCCAGTGTATTCGATACTTCAACTTCAAACTGTTCCTCTTGCAACATTTTAGCGAATATATCAGCGACCTGCTCAGGCTCATGACCCTCCCAACCGCCCCATACAATCAATGCTTTTCTCATCTTCAGCACTCCTTCTAAGGTTAGATTACATCTCGGATAAATCGACCCACCGGCGTTCATCAATAGAGCGTTCTACAGCCTCTAACACCGCTTGGCATTTCACTCCATCATTGAAATTTGGTTCTGGCTGACGACCTTCTTCAATTGCGTTAGAAAGCTCCAGCATTTCGTGAATAAACGTATGTTCAAAACCAATCGTATGACCTGGTGGCCACCAAGCCTCTGCATACTCATGAGCAGGATCGGTCGCCAGCACACGGCGAAAACCTTGTACATCCTCTGCATCCGAGGTCAAATAAACTTCTAATTCATTCATACGTTCGAAGTCGAATTTCACACTGCCAAGACTCCCATTGATCTCAAAAGAATTGGTAGAGCGATGACCCGCTGCGAATCTTGTAGCTTCAAAGCTGCCCAGAGCACCATTATCAAAACGGGCTAAAAATAAGGTGGCATCGTCAACGGTAACCTTACCCTTGGGTGCATCCTTATCTCCTTTAGCGCTTAAACCAGTCATTTCAGCGGCGAGCGGACGCTCTTTTATGAAGGTCTCGCTCATGCCGATTACTTCCTTCATATCACCTACTAAGAAATGAGCCAAATCTATGAGATGCGCCCCCAGATCTCCATGCGAACCTGAACCGGCGATATCCTTCTGCAGTCTCCACACTAAAGGGAAATCCGGATCTATTATCCAATCCTGTAGAAACCAAGCCCGAAAATGATAAATCTTTCCCAGCTGCCCACTCTCTATGAGCTTCTTAGCCAGTCGAACTGCCGGAGAAAAGCGATAATTAAAACCAACCATATGTGTAACTCCCGCGTCTTCAGCAGCTTGCAGCATTTCACGGGAATCCGCCAAGGTCAGCGCAAGTGGTTTTTCACAAAAAATATGTTTACCTGCTTTGGCTGCTGCCAAAGCTATCTCTTTATGCGCGTTGCTGGGAGCATTAATATCTATAAGATCAATATCCTCTCGAGCGATCAGATCCTTCCAGTCCGTAACACAATCCGCCCAGCCTAACTGCGATGCAGCTTCTCCAAGCGCTTCACTATTACGTCCACAGATTACAGACATTTCCGGTTTAAGCGCTTTCGGGAAAAACATAGGCAAACTGCGATAAGCATTACTGTGGGCTTTACCCATAAATTTATAACCGATCATTCCAATGCGAAGCTGTTTCATCTTATTCCTCCTAAGTGTTGATAGATTTAGATGAAGCTCGTATAACTAGTTCTGTCGGTAATTTGATCTGTACGGCTGGTGCGGGTACTTCTGCCAGATTGTTTCCCAGCAATTCAATGATTTGGGCTGCGGCAAGTTCACCTAGTTCGTAAAAGGGAACCCGCACACTGCTTAATGCAGGTGTGGTAAGCTCCGCAGCTTCCGAATCATCATAACCCACAATAGCTGGCAGGCGATCCCTTGGTATTCCTAGCTCCTGCAGCCCTTGCTGCAAACCAATGGCCATCCGATCATTAGCGGCCATAATCGCATCAATCTCATTCAGCAAAGGCAACATTTCTTTGGCAGCTATAATTCCGCTTTTCCGGCTAAAGTTACCTTCGAACAAAAGTGAAGAATCTACAGAAAGATTCACCTCTGCCAAAGCGCGGGTATACCCCGTTAAACGATCTCGGCTGTTGGAATAAGATTCTGGCCCATTTAGAAAAGCAATCCTCTTAAAACCTTGTTCCAGTAAGTGTTTAGCCGCTTGCCAGCTTCCTTCGACATGATCGGCATCCACCTCGTGAAAAGCTTCCCCAGCAAAATGCTGATTAATCAGACAAAAAGGATGGTCTTCTTCCTTCAAACGGCGGAGTGAGGCTAGCTCACCTGGCTCTTCTTTAGCGCCAAGCACAATGCAAGCATCGATCTTCCGCATCTTAAACAACTCGTTATAATCCATTGGCGCTTCGGCATTCCGAAACAGCATTAACAGATCATAACCCTCTTCTCGCGCCTTGCTCCCTATTCCACTTAATATTTCCGAAAAATAATAAGTGGAGAACAAGCGGGCTTTCGGCAAATAAGGCATCACTACACCCAAGTTCCCGCTCCGTCTACGAGCAAAGCTCTGAGCAAGTGAACTAGGGGTATAGCCTAGCTTCAGTGCAGCTGCCAACACACGTTCCTTCGTTTCTTCCTTAATCGGACCAACATTGTTTAACACGCGAGATACTGTGGCTTCTGAGACACCTGCAAGCTCGGCAACCTCTTTACGGCTGGCGATATAAATTCCTCCTTCTCATAGGTTATGAACAGTGACATTAAGCCTCGTTCAATTCGCTATTCGAAAACGCATTCATTTAATGTACGCGCGTACATTTTCTCATGAACAAGGCTCTTCGTCAACCCTAAGATTGGATAAATTTAAAAGACGTTCATATACACTAAGGAGAAGAACGTCTTTCTATTTCTTTTCAACTATCCGCGAGGTACTAGCATTAGGACACCAAGTAAAATGATAATCAGAAATAAGTAACTCTCAAATTTTTTAGCAGGAATACGTTTATTCACATATACCCCAAGCACCGTAGCTAAGAGAATTGCTGGAATAGAATATCCATAAAGAACAAGAGCATCCGCCGTCCACAATCCCCCGATAGCATGACCCGTTACAACGAGTACACCAGAAATAAGAAAATGAGCTTGCAACGTACCCCGAAAACGATCCGGATTCCATTGTCGTAAAGTACCATAGATCACGACAGGGACACCATTAAAGTTATAAGCACCGCCAAGTACACCCGAAGCGAATCCGAAAGGATAGACCCAGCCTTTTGCCTTAAGCAAGGGATGATCGATCGTCTTAAATATTCTCTTCTTAATCACCGAATAAACTCCATAAACAATCAAAAATATACCAAGTCCAGTCATAATTACACTTGCCGGTGCTAAATAAAGCATGACAAGTCCTACAGGAATTCCTATCACTGTTGAGAGTGCTAATCGAATCAAAATAGATCGTTCTATATGCCGCCACCCACTCACAACTGTAAGTGAGGCAACCGTGAGGCCTGCCAATCCAATCAAAGAAACTGAGGTATGTATAGGAATCGGGAGCAGTGCAAGCAGTGGCATGCTCACAATCGCTTCACCAAAACCAAACACGGTTCTCATTAAGGCACCTATAAATACTGCTACTACGACTAGTGTAATTATTGTAACGCTCAATCGTATAATCCTCCTCCTAATCTCATCCATCCGTAATTGTGCATAAAGTCCTCACATTTCCAGAACATCTGAATACATTCCTTATTTCCACACTTCTAATTATAACATATTAATTATTCTAAAACAGATATTAATAGAGGATAAACATGCAATTTAAAGTCTCTCAAATCCTCTATAATGCCGTAAAAACTATAAGATAATGGAGATATACATATATTTAACGAAAATCCTTTAAAATCGATTACAGCGGCCTGTGTGTAGTTCCTGTTTTCTGAAAAACTAGCTGAAGTACTAAACAAAAAAACTGATCTCCCTTAACTTTGATGAGGTATCAGTTTCTTATTTTTTGACGTATTTATTTAGGTGTTATCTTTCAGCCACACCTGCACATGCTTTAGGAATTTTTTGGTGACGGGAGAAGCATATTTCATAGAGTGGACAGCAATTCCTAACGATCTGAAACTACGTTCCTCCAATTCTAGCATGGCCACATTATAATTTTGCCGGGTCAAGACAAGCTCTGGCAAAATACTAATGCCAAGGCCTTTCTCCACCATCGACATAATGGCATAGTCATCACCTGCTGAGAATTTAACATGAGGTTTAATACCCGCCTTATCCAGCACACGTCTAACATCATAATCCGAGCCTGCTTTCGGGATAATGAAATCCTCCTTAGCAATTTGCGATAAGGAAAGAAAGGGTTCTGCACTAAGTGGATTCTCTTTAGATACAATCCCTAACATCCGGTCTTTTTTTAAAGGAATTACGTCAAACTTCTCACGTGTAGGCAGTGAAATAAAACCGCAGTCGATCACTCCAGCCTCTATCCACTGCTCAACCTCCAAATAACCGCCTTCCATCAGCTTGATTTCTATATATGGGTATTCACTGCGAAATTGCTTAATCATCCCTGGCAGCCAATGCACAGACACACTGGTAAACGTACCGATGGTGATCGTGCCAATCTCTAGCCCGTGGATGTCCGCTACCTCCTGCTTCAATTTCTCGTTCCACTTCAAGATTTCACGGATAGGCTGCAGAACTTGTTCCCCGTTTACCGTCAATTTCACACCGGATCTATTTCTAATTAATAACGCGAACCCAAACTCCATCTCCAAGCTGCTAATGGTGTGACTAATTCCGGATTGCGTAAAACCCAACATTTCTGCTGCTTTTGTTAAGCTGCCTAGCTCTACAACTTTCAGAAAAATCTCATATTTATTAATGCTCAACCTCTGTTCCCACCCTTATAAATTACATAAGTTTTACTCATGTATCCTATGATAAACATTCAGTTACCTTATGTATAGAGCCGTATTATACTATATTGAGTTGAAAATGAAGAAGGATGGATGAAGAGATGAAACCGCTCAAAGCTGAGCTGCTGCTGTTAGTTGTAACATTATTTTGGGGCTCCTCCTACATATTTATGAAAATGGGGTTAGGTACGTTAGGCGAATTCAATCTGATTGCACTCCGCTTCGGACTTGCTTTTATATTAGCCGCTATGATATTCCACAAACGATTAAGACGAGTAGACATGAGAACATTAAAATATGGTGCTCTCCTCGGATTCCTCCTGCTAGGCGTATTCACATGTATAACCTTCGGACTTCAAACAACCACCACCTCAAACGCAGGATTTTTAGTTGCATTGACGGTTATTTTTGTACCGATCTTGGATCGAGTTATTTTCAAAAAAAGAGTTGCACCTCCGCAAGTGTTCGGCTCCATCCTCGCCATAGCCGGGATTGGACTTCTTACCTTAAATGCAACCTTAACTATTCAACCGGGTGACTTTCTGTGTATTCTTTCGGCAGTGTTCTATGCGGTACAGATCTTATTTACAGGCAAGGCGGTAAAAGAATGTGATTCCCTGAATATTGGAATCTTGCAGTTAGGATTTGCCGGAGGGTTGGCCTTAGTGTTGTCCGCAATCTTCGAGACACCTTCGCTCCCCTCTACTTTGCCAGGTTGGGCAGCAATTCTAGCGCTTGGTATCCTATGCAGTGCCTGTGGCTTCATCCTGCAACCTATTGCTCAAAAATATACTTCACCAACCCGCACCGGACTAATCTTCTCCCTTGAGCCGGTCTTCGCTGCGATGTTTGGTTATTGGTTCGCTGCTGAGAAGTTGTCGATGCAAGGCTATGCTGGCGCAGCGCTTGTTCTGCTGGGAATCGTGGCTTCTGAGCTGCTTGGTAAAGCAACTCTCCCCGCATCGTGGGCTCAGAAGAAACCAGAGCATTTATAACAATAAAGGCGTCGTTCAACTATACAAGCTGAACGACGCCTTTTCTATATTATCTATGTTTTTGGGTTCAATTAATGCCCCATCATCATCGCCGCATCTGCCTTCTGTCCCTCTCCAGAGGAAGGATCTCCAGTGGAAAGCTTAGGCTTGCGCAAAATAATACTCATCAATACACCTACCACACCTATGCAGCCAGACAGGAAGAACACATCATCAAAACCACTAACTGCGGCTGTCAAAGGATTACTTCCCGCTTTCAGTGCTCCCATGTGAACAGCGATCTGACTAGTCAGGTAACCTGTCATTCCAGCTATAGCAAATGAAACAACGACTTGTTGAGCAGCAGCAGTAAGTGAAGTTACACTTCCCACCCATTCACGTGGAGCAGCATTCAAAACATGAGTATTCAAAGGCATCATCGTTAGACCCATCCCAAAGCCTAAGAAACCGAGGTATGTCATAATTAACGATAAATTTGTTGTAACACTAATTCCGGATAACAGGAACAAGGTGACCGTAATGATACTAAGTCCAACAAACGCCAGTGGACGAGCCCCGATCTTATCAAACAACCTGCCGCCAATCGGCATTCCGATTGCTGAAGCTAAAGCCTGCGGAAGTAGAATCAGGCCGGTCTCCAGCGGGGTATAGCTTCGAATCTGCTGCAGGTAAAGGGGCACAAATAACATGGACCCAAACAAAGCAGCTTGCATAACCCAAGTTAAAATAATACCTCGAGTGAAATCCGACGAACGGAAAACTCGCAGTTGTAAAAGCGGATTTTTGTGAAGCAGCTCCACAATGACAAGAAGGATCAATGCAACCCCTCCAACAGATAAGCCAACAATAGCGGGAGTAGACGACCAGCTTGTTCCACCGCCTTCATTCACCCCATAAGCCAACATAGAGAAGGCAATTGGGGCAAGGATAATGCCTAGGATATCGAGTTTGCCTTTGCTCTTTTGTTCAGACTTCGGCAAATATTTAACACCAAGAATAATACCAACAATTCCAATAGGTACATTAATCAGAAAGATCCAGTGCCAGCTTACGTACTCCACCAGCCAACCGGATAAGACTGGACCGAGTGCCGGTGCTAAAAGCATTGGAATACCAAGCATCCCCATAATAGAACCTCGACGTTCTACTGGAGCTAATTTAAAAACCATCGCCATCCCAATGGGAGCAACCATCCCCCCGCCAAGACCTTGAATGACTCGAAAAATAATGAGCTGAGATGAACTTTGTGCAACCGAACATAACATAGAGCCAAGAATAAACATCGTAAGAGTTGCCAGAAAAACTTGTTTTGATCCAAAACGATCGGTCATCCAGCCCGCGAGTGGGATTACAGCCGCTAAAGCTAAAGTATAACCCGTAATCGCCCACTGAATCGTTTTGAGATCGGAAGCAAAATAATCAACCAGCTTGGGAACGGCCACATTCACAACAGTACCATCCAGAATAACCATAATCATACCGACAATAATAGCAAGAAGCGGGGGGATGATTGCTTTTAACGAAAAGGGTTGCTCTTCTGCAGAACTCATTCCAGTCATTGTTTTTGTCATCCAGTACTCCACTCATTTCTCTAATTTAATTAAATGCTTTATTGATTATTTCAAATTTTAATTTACATTCGATGAATCTGGAAGTCAACAAATAAAACCATTTTTTACATTAAAAACACATCGGGTTTACGATACCCTTCAGAAATTATCTGGGAAAGTATATTAGAACAGCAAAAAGACTATGCATAATCCCCTAAAATCTTCTCGCTTGGGAAATGTGCATAGTCATCATGGAATCATTTTCCGATTAGAGCATCTCTCTTAATTCTATAATTTTGCCCGATGTGTTCAAAATAATTTCAAGTGGAATCTCTGTCTCTGCAAAATCCAATACACAGCGGATAGAAAATTGATCCTCGTTATAGCTACTTTTTGTAGATTTAATCCCATGATAATTCCCGGCTTTTACCGTAATTTGCTTCCAGTCTTCCAGTACTCCATTTGAGCTTGGCTTATTTACGACCACATCATAATGATATCGCTCCGATAATTCATTATATTTACCGCCGACCAGTAACCCCGCTATAACACTCGCTGTCACTTCAGGGGTATACACTTCAACTTGATTGGACTCCCCATCATATGAGGTTACTAAACCAATTGTCTTAAAAAAGGAGATTGGAACATAGATATGATCCTGTCTGAATTCGAAATCATCTTTAAAAACCAACTCTTGTGCATTATTGATGCTAACTAAATGTTCGTTAAGCTTCCATTTAATTATTTCATTTATCCTTGTTAGCGTTATAGTTTCTGGACTTTTTTGATATGTTGTTGTATATTTCAATGCATTGGAAGCCTCTCTGAGCGGAATCATGACCGTGGAACCCTTATTGTAGGCTGAATGGGGATCAGTTTCCAGTAGTTTACCATTCAAAATCACGCTAACCTGGCCGGAGTCTGCCCATACTGTTGGAGCGGCAAATCCACCAAATCCATTAGTTAAAAACAGAACACCTAACACAACAACCGCTGCCATTTTGATCATCGCTCGAAACCTCCCTTTAGTTATTACAAGTATTATGTGCGTTTCCAGCATGTGCTAATCCAAAGGATAATCAAGCCAAGAAAAAAAAGAAGCCGTTCAACATTATGTTGAGCCACTTCTTTAGAAATGATTATTCCACCTTGAAGTCAAAATACTGCTTAGGAAAAGGTTCTTTTATCAGCGTAAAATGCCACCATTCCTTACTATAAGGTTTAAAGCCTTGCTTCACCATAACCTCTTTGAGAATTGCGCGATTTGCTTTCTGAGTCTTGGTGATTAACGATGTATCATAAAAAGAGATATCTCCGAAAAAATCAAACGGGCTGCCCATATCTACATCTAGACCGGTCTCTTTATTGACGATCGTTAAATCGATGGTACTGCCACGGGAATGTCCTGATTTTTTCGCTATAAATCCGAGTTTGAATAAATTACGTTTATCCAGTAGCGGGTAATATTGCTGCTTCATCTTAGTATCCGCGGAATTCTGTGACCATCTTACAAAATGATTCACCGCGGTCTGCGGACGATAAGCATCATAGATTTTTAGGATATATCCTTTTTTGGCTAAATCCTCACTTACTGCCTTCAAGGCTGTAGCTGCAGTCTGTGAAAAGATCGCTAAAGGCGCTTTATAACCATCAATCCGCTTCCCTACAAAATTATTGTCTCCGTAATAGCGAATTTCAAATTGGGCAGTAGGTATCACTTCATCCAAATAGACAAATCCTTGCGGCAGACGGTTTTTCTTCTCCAGCTGCATTTGCTGCAGTACATTGTCTGTAGATGATCCAACGTAAGCTGCATCTGCACTGCCCATAAAAATAGTGTTTATCCATAACAACAGCACAAATGCGAAAACTATGATTTTTGTTCCTCTAAATCCGCTTCTCAATAGATCCCGCCTTTTCATTTCGAATTAACCGTTTGATTCAGAAATTTCTCCACTTCAGGTGTGAGTTTATTATTCGTGGAATCAAGTAACTGTAGTAGTTTTTCTAAAATCATTAGGATTCTGGTGTCGCCTTTGTTTCCTTTTAATGCATTCTCATACGCCTTCTTTACTTCAGGTTTGATTACTTGCTCATCATAGTCATAAGCTGGTGTGTTGCTTGATCCATATAATAAGCGTGAAGTTGCATTGAGCAGCTCTTTTTGAAGAACGGTTGACCGATTGGAAGCTGGGTATTTCGTCACAAAATCCTCCAGTGCAAGCGCCCTGTTCGTTAACTCTGTCCAACTAATCACAATAGCTGCATCAAAAACACTTGGTTGATTCGATTCAGTGGCCATGATGTCTATATAAGCAGCGATGTCCTTCGTGACATACGGCTTAAAGCTTTTGAACCCCTCATAATGCATCACTGGATAGTACATGCCCTCACTAGTCTCCAGCTTATACCCCTTATCCCGTCCTTCAATTAACATATTGCGTACATTAGCATCTTTGATCGCATTAAGGAGTGTGCTGTAGGTTAGATTTTTGCTTTTGGAAAAAGCATTATTTATCTCTTTCTGAACATTCTCCGGAAAAACCTTCTCAGAGTACACAGGTAAATATGCCTTCTGTGCATTTTCGAGCTGGAGTGTCATCTGAGTTGCTGTCCAGGTATCCACTTCTTTGATATGGTTAATCAAATAATTCCGTGCGTTAGCAAGAGATGCCGGTTTCTGTACATATTGTTGGAATTGGTTATAGACTTTTGCAGATTCTTTCACAGTTGCGGCAGCTACAGTATCAGTTGTATGTATACTCCCAAACCCTCCCATAGAGCCTAGGGCAAAGGCAACACTTAACAAGCCTGTTTTTTTCCATCCCATTAAAAGACCTCCCTTAAGTATTCATACTTAATAATTAGACATACGAGAGGATCCTGAATCTAACGCAGTACAGTATTATCCTGGACGGCTCCAATATCCTTCCTACGATAAATTCCCATCAAAAGTCCAATAGCCGCATATTCAAACCATACATGACTCCCATAGCTCAGGAAAGGGAACGGGATAGAAGTCAACATCATTCCGCCGCTCAAAACAGCAAGACCATAGGTTAGTCTTATGGCTAGTAAAAATGCCAAACCCAACACTAAAGCTTGTCCATAGGGCTCACGAATCGCTCGTATCGTAGATAGAAGCTTGATAAAGAACCAGGAGATAACTGCAAGCAAAAGCAGCGCCCCCGCCCAACCAAAACAATGAATAAGATAGACAGGCAACATATCTGAGTAGACATACGGCAGCTTTTGTTCTACTGCTCCGAATCCGTGCCCCCACCAACCCGCTGAACTAATAACTTCACGCATTACTTGATAGATATAGCCATAACCTTCTGGATCTAAAGATGGATTTATTGCACTAATAATTCTGGCCATCAGGTAGTCGCTATTGAAGATGAACATTAGTCCAACTATTACAAAGAACCCTAATAATACTACACTCTTTATCCAATCGCGAGTAATCCATACATATAATAGTAGTGAAGAGATTAGATACACTACAAGCTCTGGAAGAGAGTTTAAAGAGATAAGAAGCCATGCAGGTGCTAACAGAAGGCTTGTGTCGAACAACCCACTCCGCCAAGTTTTCTTTTTAGCCGATTCCTTACGATTCACTAAAATCCCTGCTAACGCGACTATCAAAACATAAGGACGATAGGATGTCATATCAGGTAAGATCAAAAAAATCCTAGGACCATAATTTACTCCATTTATTGTTATCCCCCAGAATATACTCGACAGAATTCCTGCTATTGATGTTCCGTATAATACCCACGAGAAACTTCTCAGCTTTCTGAAATCAATGAAATACAATCCAAACATCAATACAATTCCAATGAGTATATTTATCGCTTGGCGTCTAAACGCATTATCCAAAAAAGCACCTTTAACAATATCACTGTAGCCTACATCCACAGAACTCATTCCGATCAGACTGATCGCGGATAATAAAGCTACAACACCAAACAATTCCCAAGGTACATGTGGTTTATGTATTAGATGAAGTTCCTTTCCTAACGTTTGCGGGTTCCCCATTTGTGCGATCGCCCAAGCTATGGCTTCTTCCCGTGATACACCGTCTGATTCTTTTTCACAAATTAAATCTTCTAGATGACTAGCTAATTCTTGACGTATCTCTGGGTGAGTTTTTTTCGCTTTAATCTCTGCACACACTTCATCCAAAAATTGCTGCTGCCTCTCTTTCATCATACACCACCCTCTCCCAGAACGGAGTCAACTGCACCTTTAAACATAACCCATTCTGCTTTTTTCTCCTTGAGTTTCTCTTTACCTTCATCCAGAATTCTATAGTATTTACGCTTCCTTCCCTCTACCTCCATCCAGTAAGCCTCTACCCAGCGCTCACTTTCCATCGCATGCAGAATTGGATACAAGGTTCCTTCTTTTAATGAAAAAACACCCTGTGATCTCAGCTCCAGCTCTTTGATTAACTCATAACCATATAATGGCTTCTCCAGTAAAAGAGTCAGAATTAACGTACCCGTACTGCCCTTCAGCATCTCTTTACTTACTTTCAACAGCTAACACCTCCTAAATTCTAACTTTACAATTGGCGTGGGACCGGATTCGGCTCATTCTACGGGATTTATACCGTTGATTTGCTTCGTCGAGCCGGATTCGGTTCATTCTACGGGATTTATACCGTTGATTTGCTTCGTCGAGCCGGATTCGGCTCATTCTACGGGATTTATACCGTTGATTTGCTTCCTCGGACCGGATTCGGCTCATTCTACGGGATTTATACCGTTGATTTACTTCTGCGGACCGGATTCGGCTCATTCTACGGGATTTATACCGTTGATTTGCTACCTCGGACCGGAATCGGCTCATTCTACGGGATATATACCGTTGATTTGCTTCGTCGAGCCGGATTCGGCTCATTCTACGGGATATATACCGTTGATTTACTTCGTCGAGCCGGATTCGGCTCATTCTACGGGATATATACCGTTGATTTGCTTCGTCGAGCCGGATTCGGTTCATTCTACGGGATTTATACCGTTGATTTGCTACCTCGGACCGGAATCGCCTCATTCTACGGGATTTATACCGTTGATCTGCTTCCTCGGACCGGATTCCGCTCATTCTACGGGATTTATACCGTTGATCTGCTTCCTCGGACCGGATTCCGCTCATTCTACGGGATTTATACCGTTGATTTGCTTTTTTTCCCATGACTAATATCTGTATATCATGAATATTAGTTATCCTTTTATACCTAGGACAACTATACATCGTAAATCTATGTATGTAAAGTTTCTATTAAGAAAGCCCTTATTCCCTCCTCATTCATGTATAATAATGGTAATACAAGCTGCATGTTGAGGAGATCAACGATGAGAAAAACAACAATAACAATCTTGAGTTTTACCGTTCTTTTCATATTTATTTTCGTTGGATATATGCTCCGTAACAATTCAATGAACTATTATGAGACGTGGAAGATAAATTGGGGCATATCGATCTCTAAACCTACAGAGTCAAAGGTGATATTTGAAAGTCCACCCAGTTTCCATGGGGATGGCGAAAGCTATTACTTATTAGATTATGACGAAAAGCAATTCAAAGAAATCAAAAACGCAGCATTTTGGCATCCCCTCAATGTTGAATCCATTGACCCCTTAAAAGAGAGAATATCAAGTTTCAAAGACTCTGTGATTGCCATTTATCCAAATGAAAAAGAAAAATACGAAAAATTATTTTGGGCTAACCCTATAGAACTCGAAGAAAGAGGATTGTATTACTATAAGAAAAAAGATGATGGTAGCTACTGTATCGTGATCCTTAACGTGGAGTTACAACGAGTATATATGATGGAATGGACACAATGAAAATTTAATAAGTGAGAATTAAATGACGATCGCTCCCCGGTATTCTGCCAGGGAGCGATCGTCGTTTTTTCGGGATGTCTCTTAATTATTATGAATACATAAAAAAACAACTCCAAGTATCCGTCCAATATATATTGACTCAATATATAAAGGTCTGATATATTGTGATAACGATATACAATTAAAGGAGGCCCTATTTTGAACAGTCAGGATGTTATTTTAGGCATGCTTATGAAAAAATCGTTGACTGGATACGAAATAAAGCAGTTATTGGAGGAAATATTCTCTAATTTCTATAGTTCTAGTTATGGAACGATTTACCCTACACTTGCTCGCATGGAAAATGAGGGTCTGATTACTAAGGAAAACATACCTCAGGAAGGTAAGCCTAATAAAAATCTTTTAAACATCACGGATAAAGGAAGAGATAGTTTTAATGCCTATTTACTAGCCCCACTAGAGGCTGACAGTATTAAGAAATCTGATTTTATGATGAGGCTTTATTTTGGTGAATTTGTCGGGTATGAGAAGGTGATTATTTGGTTGAAGCAAGCTCAAGAGGAATCACAACATAAGTTAGATCAATTACTCGCTCAGTATTCGCTTTATAAAGATGAAATGCATCCAGCACAGATCATCTGCATTCAAATTGGCATAGAAGAATATAAGGCTAAACTAACAACCATTGCTGAGGGATTGTTAAACATGGAGAAGTTAGTACTTACGAAGTGAGTTTTAATACGAACCAGGTTAAGATGTACCGCTCATAAAACTTTTAGGAGGAATTGTAGATGAAAACAATTTTTATAACGGGTGCTTCGTCTGGTATCGGTAGAACTACAGCAAAACATTTTGCTGAAAGAGGATGGAATGTGGTAGCCACGATGCGTTCACCTGAACAAGAAAGTGAATTCACTACACTTGATAATGTGTTGGTGTTACGGCTCGATGTTGAGAAAGCAGACACGATTCAACCTGCGTTAGAGGAGGCGATCAAACGGTTCGGTAAAATTGAGGTTCTTCTCAATAATGCTGGTTATGGAACAATGGGACTTATAGAAGTAGCTACAGATGAGCAGATCAGAAGACAGTTTGAAGTCAACGTTTTTGGTCTTATCAGTATGACAAAAGCCATGCTGCCACATTTTAGAGCTAATCAAGATGGTTTGCTGATCAATATCTCTTCTATGGGTGGAAAAGTAACCTTTCCTACAATGTCTCTGTATCATTCAACGAAATTCGCCGTAGAAGGTTTTTCTGAATCCGTATCTTATGAATTAGCATCACAAAACATCAAAGTAAAGTTAATTGAACCTGGTGCCATTCAGACAGACTTTGGTGGTAGATCGATGGAGTTCTTTTTTAATGAAGCATTAACGGAATATAAACCTTTTACTACTGCATTTTTGAGTAAATTGGGTGAGATGGAAAAACAACCTGCGTATGCTTCGCCTCCAGAACTTGTTGCGGAAACAATATATCAAGCCGCTACAGATGGGACAAGTCAATTCCGATATGTTGTTGGTGAAGATGCAAAAATGCTCATTCAAATGAAAGAAAATACGGCCGAAGAAGAATATCTGACTAATATATCCCAGCATTTTTCTTAAAAAAGAAAGCTTTAAGTGGAGTCGCTTTTCGGTATTCTACCGAGGAGTGGTCCTCTTTCTTATTGCGAACAAAAAAATCCCCTTCGATCAACAGTGTTAAGTCCATGAGATCATGAACTTTTTTTCACTGTCAATCCTAAGGGGATTTTACAAACTAACCTATTCGCACACCTTTTCTTGCGTCAAATTTATTTATTAATGCATCGGGGTATTCATTTTATGATTAACAACTACTCTTTTTATGAAGAAAGCAAGAATTAGTCCTACAATCGCCATACTCATTCCGAAAATAAAAGCATTTTGTACACCGTTCGTGAACGCAGGTAACATATTAGCTGGATCTGCTGGGTTCTCCACAGTTTTCATGTAGCTTTTTGAACCCGCGGTCATAATGCTGACTGCTAATGCAGTACCAATGGCACCAGCAACCTGCTGCAGTGTATTCATAATAGCTGTACCATCTGGATAAAGTTCTAGTGGCAACTGGTTAATACCATTCGTCTGTGCCGGCATAAATACCATTGAAATACCAATCATAAGCGTACTGTGAAGTACGATTACGAACACAACCGTAGAAGCTACAGTAATACTGGAGAAGAACCACAAGGCTACTGCTGCAATAATCAGACCTGGAATCACGAGCCATTTCGGACCGTATTTATCAAACATACGACCCATAATTGGGGACATCAATCCGTTTATAATTCCACCTGGAAGCAGCAACAGACCCGCTTTGAAAGCTGTATAACCTTGTCCTTGTTGAAGGTACATCGGAAGAATCAACATGGAGGACAGAATAACCATCATACAGATAAATACCATAGCTACACCAATAGCGAACATTGGATATTTAAAAGCACGCAGATTAATCATTGGCTCCTTCATCTTCATTTGACGAAGTCCAAACAATAACAGTGCTACTACACCTACGATGATCGCAATGATCACTTTCGGACTTCCCCAGCCCGCTTCTTCCCCGGCGCTACTGAAACCAAACACAATACCGCCAAACCCGAGTGAAGATAAGACAATAGAAAGGATATCAATCTTCGGTTTCGTCACCTTTGTTACATTCTGCATGAACAGAATCCCGAATATCAATGCAATCACTAAGAATGGCAATGACAACCAGAAGATCCAGTGCCAGCTGAGGCTTTCAATAAGCAGTCCAGCAATGGTAGGCCCAATCGCCGGAGCAACCATGATAACCAGACCGATCATCCCCATTGCTGCCCCACGTTTTTCAGGAGCAATGATGATAAGGATTGTATTAAACATCAGTGGTAACAGAAGCGCTGTTCCCATAGCTTGAACCACTCTTGCTGTAAGTAAGAACTCAAAGTTAGGTGATACTGCCGCTAGGAATGTTCCTAGGATTGAAAAACATAAAGCCGCTATAAACAGCTGTCTCGTCGAAAACCATTGAAGCAGCATCCCCGAAATTGGTACTAATATACCCAGTGTAAGCAGATAAGCTGTTGTCAACCATTGTGCCGTTGCTGGGGTAATTTGTAGGACATTCATAAGATCGCTTAAGGCAACATTTAATGCCGTTTCACTGAACATTCCGATAAAACCTGCTAATAATAAAGAGACAAGAATTGGAATAGTCTTAAACTTCTTGACCTCTTTTTGTTGATTCCCTTGCATAGTTGCTTCCACCCTTAATCCTCCTGATAATCTTATCTATTTGTCTGTATCTAACCAAGTATTACTGGGATAAACTTTGCCGCCGCGAGAAGCGGTTGTTCCTCCCGAAAAGTCAGCGTCTGGAGAAGCGCCCCTTCAAATAAAGAGATTACCACTGAAGCCTTATCGGCCGCGGGCTTGTTCTCTACGCCCTCATCCAAAAGACGTTTCTTGATCACATCCTGCAAGTCCATAAACACAGATTTACATGCAGTCCGCAGCTCCTCACTAATACAGGATGTCTCCGCCGCCAACCAAAAACTAAACGGAACAATCCCTTCGTATGAGGATTCCACAGCATCTTTAGCCATTCCTAGAATGAAATCCTCCATTGCCTCAGACGCACTCTTGCTGTTCTCCATATGATGTCTAAGCTTCTGAGCGACAACTTCACTAGTCCGGTTAATACATGTCAAAGCCAGTTCTTCTTTACCGTGAGGAAAGTAGTAATAAAGAGACCCCTTCGGTGAATCGCTGTCTTTAATAATCTGATTCAGTCCTGTTGCATGATATCCCTGAGAAAAAAACAATTTCGAAGCTGTGTCCAAAATCGCCTCACGCGTATTCGGCTTGTTCGACAAGCTGACACTTCCTTTGCATTATAACAATTGGTCTACATAATAAAACCATATTTCAAAGAGATATGTCAACACATAAATTACTTAAATTCAAAGTAATTTTGGTGGAAGATCGTGGGGGTTGGGTTGGGTTGGTTGGGTTAGCTCCATCCTCCCTATCGGACTCAGATGCAGCTATTTGCGCTAAAACATGCTTTTGGGCTCATTTTCGGACCTCACCGTCGCTATTCCCCTCAAACCGGACTGTTTTCATCCCATTTTGTGCACATAGCTGCAATGGAGTCCGATAATTACTCAAAAGGTTACTTTTCCAGCATATAAGGACTCTGGGGTCCGATAGCTCCTAACTTCGTACATCCTTCTACTTCACATTTACTTCTCATCGAGCTATTAGCTTCATTAGGTCGCACACTTGCCTCACACTATTTCCGCGTATGCATTTGTCCGTGTACTCCCTTGCTTCACACTTACTCCCACACTTTTGTTTTCCCTGTACTACACTTGCTCTCAAGCTAACATTCCTATCGGACTCAGATGCAGCTATTTGCGCTAAATCATGTCTTTTCACAATTTTCCGGACCTCACCGTCGCTATTCCCCTCAAACCGGACTGCTTTCATCCCTTTTTGTGCTCATAGCTGCATTGGGGTCCGATAATTACTCAAAAGGTTACTTTTCCAGCATATAAGGACTCTGGGGTCCGATGGAGTGAATGAGATGAGGTGAAGGAGATGGTGTGCAGGAGATGGTGTGCAGGAGATGGTGTGCAGGAGATGGTGTGCAGGAGATGGTGTGAACGAGAGAAGGCCCAATGTGCTGTGGAGAGGAGGTGAGGACGTAATGTGCTTGGGGTGGGATGCTATTAATGTCCATCTGTATTTTCTCAATAAATTACTACCTGCCTCCATCCAGCCCATCTGCTCCTTCTGTCCCCACTCGCCCCATTTGCTCCATCTGCCCCCATCTAGCCCGTCTGCTTCATCCGCCCATCTGCTCCACCTACCTCCATCCGCCCCATATTCCCCCCCGCTTCCAGCCATCTCCATACCTTCTCTCTCCCTCACTAAATTAACTCCCGACACCCCATGTCCGCTTGAAATTATCTACTTCCCATTCCCACAATCACAGCGTATACTATAATTATTCCAATGTGAAAGGTATGAATAAAATGCAAAACGTGCCCAAAGGAATTCCCCGGCCATTAGTAAAAACTAATCAGGCGTTTATCGTCATTTCTGTAATATTAACCTGGCTAACAGGACAACACTGGATACTAGCGCTGCCCTTGTTTGCCGGATTGCTCGGTCTTTTGTTCGGTTATAATCCCATCATTAAGCTAGCTGCCAGGTTTCTGACAAAAGAGCGTTCCCACTATGTACTCGAAGACTGGTCACAACAACAGTTTAATCAAAGCATAGCAGTCTTCTGCCTCGCAGGGGGTCTGATCAGCTTCATCGTTGGCTGGACGATCGCAGCTTACATTTTCACAGCGCTCGTTGCGGTGGCCGCCACTGTGGCAATCCTAGGTTTTTGTATCGGATGTTTTATCCATTATCAATGGAGAATGTACAATTATAGACGTAAACAAAGCAGCACAAATTAAATTTGTTAATCTTAACCTCTCTCTTCTCCAACAACATCCCAGCGATGGTGAAATTGTAGTAACCGTGGATGCAGTGATGAAGGTGCAGATGGCAACAATAACCGAATCTTTACAATCCACTCTTCAAAAGAAGAATAAGATGCAAACTGATTCGCCACCTCAGGCGTTAAATACAGAAAAATCGGCGAAGGATAGATCTCCAAAAGATGCCGCAACGCTGAATCAAGCGGAGTATACTTCTTTCGCTTCCCTTCCAAACTCTCTACCGTGATAAAGCTACGCCCTTGCTCCCTTTTCCATTCATGCAGCCGGTCCTCTCGCTTATAATAAGCGCTCACCGGCTCTTTGCTCATCCGTCGCACCGTTTCCTCATGAAGTGGATATAACACCAGTTTGGTGAAACGCCGGTCTGTTGCAGTTTTTGCCGCCACTTCAAGCTCTTGATCTGTTATATGTTCAAAAGAGTCGTAAAACACTAAAGTCCCTTTACGTTGCTCAACTGGTGGCTCATAGCCATAGGGTACATGCTGAATGTCTCTTTTCAATGAAATCCCTCCTGCTTGTTCTATTTATTAATCATATCATGTGACAACAGCAGGACTATCATTCTTATCCTACAGCTGAAGATGAATGGTTAATGAAATCCTGAACTTTTGATATCAAGGCTGGGTAAATCAAGGGATACGTCAGCTCTTTTGGTATCTCAGTAAATCCTCTGATTTCTGCCATCTCATAAGGAGGAAGTTCTGCGAACTGTTCCACATTTGCAAAATATAACTTACCATAATTTTCTGGAGCGTCGATACTAGTGACCCTATAAATAGCTATTGGAAAAAGTGAGAATTGTTCCGCACCCGTTTCTTCATATAATTCTCTGGCAGCAGCCTGCTCCGGGATTTCGCCAACCTCTATATGCCCTCCGGCAAACTCCCACGTCGAACGGTTCTGATGTCTCGCTAAGATCCATTCTTCACCATGTTTAACTATAATAACAACGTACTTCAGCTCAACTTCTTTTTCCTTATCCAAATCATAAAAGTTTACCTTCAATTATATCCCTCGCCTTCCCTCCAGCCTCAAACATTTTTTGCCGCATCCCAAGCCAATTTATATTCCGCTACATTCCGATACCGCTGCTCCCTCACCGCACCGACAGCCCGCAAAGCAACCTCGTAGAGGGCTTGGCTGGTTTCCCATTTTGCAAACGATCGATCGGATGCTCCTCCTAACAAAACAAATGCTGTGGCGCCCATATTAAATACATTCGTAACTTCATCAATCGGTGCATCCAAGATAAACTCTTCCGGTGACTTAAATCTGGATGAACCCCAGAAGTTCTCTCCTAGATCATTTACAGTAGGCTTACGTCTATAATAATCAATATCACAAATTTTAGTTTCATCGTTTACAAAATCATATAGAATACTTCCATCATAAAAATCGACAGCCACATAACCCTGTAACTCCACATATTCGTGAAACGAAAAGATTACATCTAATGAAGACAGACGTTTTTCAACGGATAATTGCTTATAACGAAAAAAAGGCGACTCCGGATGACTCAGCTTCGCTTCTCCCGCAAACAGCCAATGCGAATGTAAACATTCACCTGCAAACCAATCAAAGACTGCTACATACCCCGACTCAACTTCAAAATGCGACAGTAGCGTGATCAGCGCATCATATCTAAGTTCGTTATATAACGGAATAGCTTCAATTAAACGGTTAACGGCATCCCGAGGATTCCCGGCATAAGTCAAAGGTTTCGCCCCAGCAAATTTCACAAAATACTTCTTCCCATCCTGCTCCACGCCAAAAGAAAGATTTCCGGAGTCTTGCTGATCGAACACTTTAAACACTTTTCCCAGCTTAGTTAACCAAGCAAAATCACAGGCTTCCTGCAATTGAAAAGTTACCGCATCGATTTCATATGTATAATTTTTTTCGCGCAAATTAACCTCCTGCATTCACTTTCTAGATTAAATTTATAAGCTTCATTCATGGTCTTGTTCGATATTTAATCACTAGAATAATAACCAGCAATACAACACATAAAGACATCGTATTCGTAATCAAAAAAGCTAATCCAACCCCCGTAACCGCCAAACTGATCGCATAAGCTTCCATTAGACTAATCCCGAGCAGCATAAGTAAATACGATTTGAGATTTAAATCGGCTACGGATTTTGATTTGAGGATTTGAACAATCTGCGGGATCCATCCCAAAGAAAGAATCACTCCACCTATTAATTGCATGATTGCAAACATAAGAGCACCTCCACGGTTTTATACAGTTGTATTCCGGGCGGCCCGATCTGGTTCCATTTCATGTAAAAAAACAATTAACACTAAGCAAAGTTTAATTTCCCTGCATCTTGCAGCTTACTATACGCATAAGAGGCCGCACCTATAGTTCCTGCTCGACTCCCAAGCTCTGCTTGAACAATTTTACACTTACTGCTTGATAGCTTCAACGCATGCTGATGCACAGTCTCTCTTACAGGTTGGAGCAATTTATCTCCCGCCGCTGCCATTCCCCCGCCTACAATAATAAGATCCGGGTTGAGGATATTCACAACATTCGCTAATCCAAATCCAAGTATAGTTCCAGTCTCCTGCATTACTTCCATAGAGAGAGCGTCTCCAAGTTCGTAAGCCTCAGATATCATTAACGCGGTAATTTGCTCAACTTGATCCTTAGTCCAAGTCTGAATAATACTTGTTCGACCTTCTTTCAGCTTCTCTTTAAAAGTATTCACCATGCCAATCGCGGACACATATCGCCCCAAACAACCGGAGCTTCCACATTTGCAGGGACGCCCGTGCCTGTACATATTCATATGCCCAATTTCACCAGCGCTATAAGACGTACCGTAGATCACTTTTCCGTCGTTCACAATACCCGACCCTAATCCCGTTCCCAAGGTAATCAGAACCAGATTGTTATACCCTCTTCCTGCACCTTGTTGCCATTCACCATAAAGATTAGCCCTAACATCATTATCAATAAAAGTAGGAAAGTCATAGAATTTTTTCATCTCATCTACAACATGTACATGCTCCCAATCCGGAAAATTCGGTGAGAAAAAAGAAATTCCCGTTACTGGATCAAGTAATCCTGGCACTCCGATTCCCATTCCTTCTACCAAATCTAATGGAATATTCGCTTCATCCGTGATTAAACATACTGCTTCTCTAATCCGTCCCAACACATGGGCTGGGCCCTTAGCAGCCTCTGTTGGTATAGATCTTTCTTTTACAGCTATAAAATCAGTATCGTAAATCCCTGCTTTAATATTGGTTCCGCCAAGATCAATCCCTATCATATACCGTTTCATAAAAACCTCCAGAATTAGATATTCTATCGCTTTCGATTAAGTTCTAGTACTAACTGCCGCTTCCGTTTCAGCTAACATCAAGCGGTTCACACCCATCTTAATCTGATTCTCGGTGAGATTAGAATAACCAAGTAGAAAGACAGGACCTTGAGGTTTACTGCCCACGAAATAAGAAGACGCAGGATAGACCCGAACTCCATATCGTAACGCCAATTCAGCTATACGATACTCTTCGGCATTGGATTCCAGTTCAATTAATAAATGAAGACCCGCCTCTTCCCCATAATAGCGTACACGACTGCCAAATTCAGCATCTAAACTTTTTACTAGACAAGCCCTGCGGGCAGCATAAAGTTTCCCCATCTGTGTAACATGCCTTGCATAATGTCCATTCTGAATAAATTCCGCCAACGCTTCCTGATCCAGAGCAGAAGACATACGATCTGTTATCCATTTGACCGCCAAAAAAGGTTGAATCAAAGTCGGAGGCAATACAACATAACCTATGCGCAGAGAAGGAAATAACACTTTACTAAAACTGCCTACATAAATTACTCTACCGTCAACATCTAGTCCAGCAAGTGATGAAAGCTTCGGACCCTCGTACCTGTATTCACTATCATAATCATCTTCAATAATAAAAGCTTGATTGGCTTTGGCCCATTCCAGTAACTGCACTCTTCGTTTCATCGACAGGGTCACCCCGAAAGGAAACTGATGCGAGGGAGTGACATAAGCTAGTTTTGGTTTTTTATGAGGACCTTCTTTGATGGTATCACAGCTTACTTGAAGCTCATCTACAGAAATACCCTCTAGGTCAACCCTTATGGGTGTAACCACCGCTCCAGCGAACGAAAAAATCTCCCGCACAACGTTATGTGATGGATCTTCAACAATAACATGATCACCTTTTGAAACAAAAATTCTCGATAATATATCCAATGCCTGCGTAGCCCCAGATGTAATCACAATTTGCTCCGGAACCACGGGCATCGAACGAGTAGACCGTAATAAACGTGCAATCTCTTGGCGTAGTCCCAAAGAGCCCTCGACCGGGCCGTAACCCAAAGTATCAGGAGATGCACGACGACAGGCATTCATTAATGCTTTTTGCCACTGATCCATTGGAAAAGCGTCCCATGCAGGTACACCGTGCCGAAAATTACATAATACTGTGTTCAAGTCGTTTTCTATAATAGAAGAAGGATTGAGTGTAAGGAAATCAGGACCTTTCGTTATAAAATTGTAAGGGTTCTCAGAATCCTGGGGGTCTTTCTCCTCCACCGGCAGCCCCGCTATATAGGTTCCTGCCCCTTTTCTCATCTCCAGATAACCCTCTGCTTGAAGTAGCTCGTAGGATTGAAGAATTACACTTCTGGATACTTCCAGTTGATTAGCCAAAGTCCTTGATGGAGGCAGTGAATCCCCCCCACTTAAAGCTCCTGAATGGATAGCATTACGAACCTGCTCATAAATTTGACGGCTTAATGGAATGGGTCTTTGTTTATCGAGAGTAATCAGCAAATCATGCTTCATAAGATTTCCTACCCTTCTAATCCGGGTTTTCTTAATGGTTCATAGTAAGGATTTTTACAATTAGTGCTGCAGAAACAGCGCCTAAGATCACGAGTAACAGCGGGATTTTCCTAATTAATACCAGTATAACAGCGACTATACCCGAAGCGATACCTACAAGATTGTCATCTGCGTCCACCTGAAATATCCCAGGAACCGTTAAAGCACTAAGAACCGCGATAGGCAAATATTCCAACAAAGCTTGGACTTTGGAAGAGCCATTCGTATGCTTTGTCAGCAGCAAAGGTACAAAACGAAATGAAAATGTAAGGATTGCCATCCCGATAATGATCAGAATAGTCATACGGATACCTCCTTTTCTACTTCAGCTTGCTCTCGAAATAAGGAGCCTACTGCCATACCCATAAACATAGCTGCAAGTATCGAGGAGTTTCCAAGTACGGGATGTAGAAGCCATGAAGAACCCGCCGCTGCTAAACATATGGCCAAATTCCGAATGCTTCCCTTTAGTTGTGGCACTATTAGTGCTATCAGTAAGGCATATAATGAGGTGTTCAAAGCAGGTAAGTATATAGCCGGAATGTAGGATGCCAGCGATATTCCCGCAGCTGTTGCCAGCAAATTTGCTATATACGGAGGAATTTGTAGACCCAGCAAATATGGAAGAGTTATATTTTCTTTTGAATGATTGCGGGGGATCATACTAACAGCGTACACTTCTTCTGTTAAACTGAACCCAATCCAGACTTTGGCCAGCGGATTGATTGTACGGTCAAGCTGACTCCCAAAAGATAGGCTGATAAACAAATATCTTAAATTAATGATCAACGTAAGCAGCAGGATCATTGGAGCGGCGGCACCAGCGGCAAGCATTTTTACGCCAATAAATTGGCTGGCTCCCGCAAATACGAGCGCTGACAATAAGAACACTTCCAGACTCCCCAGGCCTAATCCCTTACCGACCAATCCAAACGTAAAACAAGCAGGAATAAATCCTGCAACAATAGCTACAGAATCCTTAAGACCCGTTCTAAACATCACTTTCTGATCACTCATAAGTTTTTCTCTCCCTTATCGTTGTCCCTAGAGAGAGCATACTTGGATACAATTCTGGTGGAAATAACCGCATGGGTGCGTATGTACCATACCAATTTCTTGACATAGAAAAAAGACCGCCCGCTAAGAGAGCGATCTTTAATGAAGGTTAAACCTCCTGAGGACTTTCCATAATCCCGCTGATTTCTTGTTGAATTTGTGATTTAATCTGATCTACATGGTCAAAATCTGTAGCTGCGGCATAGATTGTCTTTAACTCATCCAAAAATACTTTGGCATCTGTCAGATGTTGAATGGATTGTTTCATGGTGCTGGAATATCGCTCTTTAATACCTGCGATGGCTTCGGCAAAAGCTTCATCCGTACCTGGCTGAATGCACCGTGAATACATATCAACAATCTCGTCGGTAGCACGGTCAGGGAAATACTCATGCGGAGCTGTGCTGTCAAAAATAGCAAACCCAAGCTCGCGTACGATAATCATATCAAGGCTGTTCGGATCGAAACCACAGTGGTAAATCTCAACATCGACACCACGTTTTATTCCTTCAGCCGCCAATTTTTTTAAAAGTGTAGATTTACCGGAACCCGCGCGACCTTTTACAAGATATCTTTTTAGCCCTGCGGTTAAATTAGGTACAAAATCCACTGCACCCTTAGGCGTAGCTGCACCTAAAAAACGGTGATCCACTCGGCTTACTTTTTCGAAGTTCTGATCACCATACAGAAGTTGAATATACTCCTGAGTCAGCTCATCAGCGGCTTGGAAATTCATTGTCGCAATATAAATCGCTTCCCATTCGTCATGAATGCGGAGTGCTTCAGCAAAGCCTGAATAAGCTAGTTCATGCTCTTCCGTGTACTGATCAACTAAGCTGTCGATCTCAACACAACGCTGGCTTAACTGGAGCGTATCGACGGCCTGCTCCAAATTCACATGTATGATGGCCTCTTCAGGCAATTCTGGCTTAATGACCCGTGGAGCCGTACCATCTATAATTCCTACTTTTAATTCAGGAATAACCACTCCGTCGAGTGAATCATTATCTGACGCTGCGTGAATTAACCAGATCTCATAACCTTGTTGAGCCAGAAGATCTCCAATTTCTCGAATGATTCTAGTTTTCCCCGTACCGGGGCCTCCTTTTAAAACAAACAAACGTGTTAAACCTTGCAATGACGACTCATAGAGGTTAGAGAAGCCGTGAGCTGTGTTACCGCCAGCAAAGAAATTCAGGATTGTTCCGTCCATAATCGCACACCTTTCCGGGCTGATGTCATATTTCATTGTTCATCTTATTAACGTTCTGCGGGAAGGGTGACGCTTTAGAAATCGAAGTTAAGCAGGAATCTAACATTTATGTGACAACACACTCTTGGATTATTCTTAATTGTATTTGCTCAGTATCTCTTTCGCTTCCCTCTGCGTCATATTTCCTTGCTTGACTTGTTGCTCACAGTAAGGTTTAACCTTAGCAAGAAGCTCTTCCTTCGTGTCAAACGGGCCAAATGAGATAACCTCACCGTTGTCCGACGAAATGGTTTCACTGTAGACAGAAGTACTTATTTCAGTCGCATTAGAGGACAACATCATGTCGTCCTGACCATTCACGGTCTTTGAAATTTTTGTCCCGTTCTTAATATCAGCAAGATTTTTTTCATACCTAGCGATAACATCATCCACACGCTTCTGTGTCCATGTGAACCACCCATCTCCTGAGGTCCATGCTTTTCCTCCAATTATTTTTGGGAGTTCTATTTTTTCATCTTCGAGCCAAGCTTTGTATTCATCATAAGTCCACCATTCTACATCTGAAACGGGATATTTTGCTTCATACTCCACTTGGTTCATCCATGTCTTTCCTCCATTCGTTGAGTACTGAATATTATCATTGTCCCCACGAGTCAACACAGATGAATCTTGATTCGTGTTCAAGCCAGCAGACTTCGCTGAACTGGTTGCAAAAACAGCCGTAGCACCAACAACTAAGACAATGGCTAGAACAGTCGCAAAGGTGGTCGTTTTTTTCATCTTCATAATCATCATAATCCTTTCTTCAATCGCATTTTTTGAAAAATGATTGCTTAAAGGGTTTAGCTTATTCTTTCGTTCTTCCATTGTTATAAGAGACATCGCATAAGCTCTTTTCGTTGTTTCGCCAAATGATCGCACAACCGTTTCATCACAGGAATGTTCAATATCACGATTAGCCAGCATATACATGACCCACACTAACGGATTAAACCAATGAACACAGAGAACAGCTGTTAATATCAGCTTCGTTATCTGATCGAATCGTCGAATATGTACTAGTTCATGCATAAGAATGTATTGTATCTGCTCAACATTACTCCAGTCTGTATTTTTCGGCAGTAGGATTACTGGATGCTTAATTCCATAGGTTAGGGGTGAACGGATTAAATCCAATTGCCGGATCTGTATCGTGCGAGTCAACTTATGTTCATCTAGCCACTTCAAAGCAACTGGATGATCAACAGGCAAAGAAGCATGAAATTCTCTTCGACATTTCACATAAGTGATGATGAAGTACAATGCGGAAATAACCATACCCATTATCCAAATGACTAAGATAGACGAGATAGCAAAAGACAAATGGTTATTAATCGACTGAACCTCAGAAGTCGAAGTCGAACCTACTAGATTCATGGGTAAGGTTAGAGGGGAGGACGGATTAACGAAAGTCACATTGTTCGAATTATTCAAAGGTAAACTATCAACCCATGTGTAAATACTAAATGGTGACGGCAAAGAAAAGGGAATCAGTAGTCTGTATACAACCACCCCCCATAACACCATAAAGGTTTTCTTAGGCAGCTTATTGATGACCAGCGATCGAATGACAATAATAGCCACGATCATCACCGCAGCAGTAAAACTCATATTCATAAAGGTGCTCATAGGCCATCACCTCATTCAACGTTATCGACGATTTGTTTGAGCTTCTCAATCTGTTGAGCAGATAATTTCTTACGCCCAAGTAAGGATGCAAATAACTTGTCGACAGAACCATTGAACACCTTGTCAATCAGCTCATCTGTCTCCATTTCTTGTACCTGCACCTTAGCAATTAACGCATGACACATAAAATTAGGTTCATAGCGCTCAATTGCACCTTTACCAATACACTTTTTGATAACAGTATAAGTTGTATTCATATTCCAACCAATCTCAGCCTTCAAAATATCAGAAATTTGTTTGGCAGACCTATCTCCTTCTTTCCATAACACTTCCATTACTTTAAGTTCCGAATCAAAAAGTTTAATAGTCATTTAAATCATCTCCTTACACTATTGCAATAGTTTGGGTCTCGGATACAGACTACTCCAATAGTTTGACGAAGTCAACACTGCTGCTATAGTTATTTTCAACAGAAAAATTCGTGGGTGTACTGAAACTTCCGAGGAAATGGCAAACTAAAGAAAGGGCTACCACTAGGCAGCCCTCTTTAATCTTTTGAATACCATCCGACATCACTTCACAAAACGATCCAAAAACCTCTTAATGACGGGAACATCTGGAGGAGACAGCTCGCTTGGCAATTCTGCATAATTAAAAAAACGCAATTCCTGCACTTCAATTCCATCTACCTTTAGCGCCCCATCAAAGTCTGTGCATAGATACGCAGCCACAACATTATATACTTCATCCCCGTGCGGGTATTTATAATAAAGATCTTTTCCAGAGAACATGTCGAACAATTCAAGACCTTTGGCTGTTAAGCCCGTTTCCTCAAAAAGCTCCCTCTTAGCGACCTCTTCTAAAGTCTCCCCAAGCTCCATCGAGCCACCTGGTAAACCCCAGCATCCGTTGTCCGTTCTACGTTGTAATAATAATTGATGATTGCTGCACAATAAAACACAGGCTCCTGCCATTATAAGCGGTCTGGTACCTACCAGCTTTCTTAACTCCATAATATAATCGCTCAAAAAACTACATCCTTTCTTCTAATAGGCTCAAATATCCTAAGCTAATTAAAATTTATTTCTTTTTCTGCACATGAAAACCATTGTCTTGCGCGTAATTTTCAATGCTCCAAATACCTATTCCCCGCTCTCGCGCCTTATCCTGAATCGCTCTAAATTGATCTACGTATTTTGTATTAGGTGCAAATACATAGGCTACACGTGCATAACCCTGCTCTAGCAGAATCTCATTGAACATTTTCCCATCTATATAGAGGTAACAAAGTAGGCGGCCATATTTGTCCCGCTCCGATACATCAAGTTCAATTTGTACATCTTTATCCGTAAGCATCTTTTTGGCGAAATCAGAAGCTTCTAGCGAAAAGGGCTGTGGTTCGGGGATGTTCGGATTCACTGACTCTGGAGTATCAACCAGCAATAAACGAATGGTTTCCTTTTTGCCGCCTATAGTCAGCTTCATGGTGTCACCATCGACTACTCGTGTTACCTTTGCATCTATTAAACGTTTGTTGTCCTCTGTTGTATTGTCTGGCGTAGAACCCAATCCAGAACTGGAATCAGCCGTAATCGTTGGAACTGGCTCTAAAGTAATCTGCTCGGCTAAGTTGCAGGCAGTTGTTGTTCCAAGTAAGAGTGTGATAGCTAAAAAGCTTTTTACTAGATAAATCTTATTCATTGTTAACCTCTTTCTTATACACGTATGTAATTTCATGGGGTCTATTAAAAATAAATTAAAAAACTTAAAAACACAAGACTGTACTACTAATCATAGAAAACAGCGACAGCCGTGTACCAGAAAAAAGATACTTGGCTATCGCTGTTTCGCCTTTACTCTACCCCGTTTAATTTGGAAATCTTTATTTTGATTATGATCGATAAGAAAGCAAGCAGGGAAAACATAATTCCGATCCAGATGAGTTGCTGTATTCCTGCATGAGAAATAAACCAGCCACCGATAGCAGTCCCTATAGTAATTCCAAGGTTGGAAAATGAGATAAACAAGCTGTTACCGAATTCGGGAGCTTCTTTCGCCTCCGTCGTTAACCATGCTTGACTGACAATCAGTCCGCCGGAATGCACTGCCCCCCAAATGATTATGATAACAACCATCGGAAGGAAATAAGAACCTAGATAATATACGAATAAGTAAGTTACCGCATATAACAATGGAAACATGATAACGGTCTTTGTAATGCCTTTATGCAAAAGGCTTCCAAATAAAAAATTCCCAAAAATCATGATTATCCCAAAGGCCATCAACATGATACTAATCCATGAGCCGTTCATATATGTTACCTGCCCAAGATATTCAGCAAAATAACTGTACACAGAAAACATAGCTGCAAAGATAAAAATAACTGCCACAATATTTAACCACAATAGGGGCTTGCGTAAAATACCAAGTTGTTTACCATATGACATTTTTTCTTTAACTGGCATGGAAGGAAGCCAAGCTAGTATTCCTAAAAAGGCAATTATACTTACGACAGCTCCAAACAGAAAAGCGACTTCTAACGAAATTTTGTCCGCGAGATAAGAAGTCAAAGGCACACCAAAAGCAAACCCGACCGTTATTCCGGCGAAAACCTTTGTAACTGCTTTGGTGCTCTTTTCCGGAGGGACAAGTTGGGCAGCGGTAACAAGTGCAACTGAAAAAAACACGGGATGAAAAATAGCAGGGATAATACGGAAAATCAGCATTACTTCAAACATGGTCGTATACGCATAAACAATATTTGAAATTGCAAAAATAAGTACAGCAGTTAATAGAATTACTTTACGATTAATTCCAGAAGCCAATAAGGTCAGAAATGGACCTGAAATAGCAACAACTAAAGCAAATATACTTACAAGCCATCCAGACTGAGAAGTTGATATATTAAATTTTTGAGTTACCTGTGGCAGAACACCTATAATCCCCATTTCCGTTGTAATAATGCCAAATACGCCTAAAGCCAAAATAATAATAAGTAAAGGGTTAACCTTTTTCATTTTAAAATAATCCTCCATTTATATTTACATATTCAGATTTGTAGATATGTATTATCAAAAAAAAGCCCTCCCTCCTTTCTCCTATAGTTTCTCTTTAATATACTCGGAAAACTCTTGAATTGTCTTTTCGTTTCGACGATAATACGTCCACTTCCCAATTCGCTCAGATTCCAGCAAACCAGCTTTTTGCATAGTCAATAGATAGCTCGAAATAACCGACTGTGCAAGCCCCGCTTTAGCTTGAATATCTCCCACGCAAATCCCAATTTGAAAATTTAGGCCTTGTTGTAAATAAGGCTTTTCATCAAAAAATTCCTCGGGAGTTTTTAGCCACATCATAATTTGACTGCGAGTCTCGTTAGACAACGCTTTGAATATCAATAAAGGTTCCATGTGTTCCATTATATCTATTTTTATAGATTTGTAAATACAAAAGATGCCGATGTCTCGTTGTTGCAATAACATTATGTAGATTCATATTTCGTATCGAATTGTTCGTTTAGTGAATTAAATATTTCCATATCAACCAGCACAGCAGTACAGATACCCAAGAAATGAAACCGAAAATCATCACGATTTTGTTTTCACTCCATCCGTATTTTAAGCTGAAGTGGTAATGGATCGGAGCCATCCGGAATAGCCGCAGCTTCGTCCGTTTGTAGTACCAAACTTGTAAAATGACCGACAACTGCTCCGCAAAATAAACGAAAAACAAAATCGGAATCAAAAGCTCAACCTTTTCAATGACAGCCAGAACGGAAAGGGAGCCACCGATCGCGAGTGATCCAGTATCGCCCATAAACGCTCTTGCAGGATAAATATTGTAAAGCAAAAGCCCTAGCAGACAACCGATCATAACAAGTGAAAATGTCTGCACTTCAGGTTTGTCCGAAATCATAAAAAAGAAAAAATACGACGGTATGGCAACATTGATCAGTAGCCCATCGAGACCATCTGTAAAATTGATGGCATTCGCGGATCCGACCACAAACAGCAAAATGATGGCCACATAAAGGTACACAGGCAACTGCAGATTTTGGCCTTTAAATAACTCGATATTACTCGTCAGGCCGAACGAATGGAATAACACATATAATATAAATCCAGTAAAAAGAAATTGAAGCACTAGTTTTGAGCGGCCGCTGATGCCGGATGGGTTTTGCCAAAAAGCCTTTTTGAAATCATCCAAAAATCCGACTGAACTAAACAACAAAAACGTAACGCATAAGAGTAACATTAGAGGCCCGGGTTGAAACTGCAGCGAAATCGCTATCCCGATAAGCAGGATCAACCCTGCCATTAGTGGTGTACCCCGTTTGGCCTGATGATCTGCTGGAAGCTCGGCACGAATTGGCTGCGTTAACCTCAGTCTATGCAGCGTCCAGATTAATAGAGGCGTAAACACCGCCACCAGAAGAAAAGACAGGCCGGAAACAGCCAGAATTCCATACATATAAAGAACTCCCCTCTTTGAAAAAGATCATTTATAATACTCACAAAATATTTCTAGAGTTAATGAGGTCGTCTGTAATTATGTACTCTTTTCATCTGTTGATAAAGAGAAATTATTCTATTTTTATTTCCTGTTTTCTGCTGTGAAACTACTGGGAATTTTCTATAAGCAGATTCCAAAGCATAAACTTGCCCAACGAGAAAGTTTGCACATTGGGCAAGTTTACATTAGTATAAAGTCAGTAATCCTAATCTTCACCACAATTACAGCTATATGGGAGGTGTATACATAAATTATGATTAAACAAACGTTGAGAGATTTCAAAAAAGAAGCCACTGAAAAAGCGCTAGCTGAAGCGGCATTCGAACTTGCACTTGAACATGGGTTGGACGGTTTTGTTGTTGAAGATATCGTGCAAAAAGCCGGCTACTCCAGAAGAACTTTCGCAAACTATTTCACATGCAAGGAAGAGGCAGTTGCCATGGGAGCAGTTACCGTACGGAACACGAATGAGTATGAAGAATTGCTCACCAAAATCCCTGAAAATGCCTCCCTGCTGGATACCTTATATCAACTAATTAAGATGCAACTTACATCTGAGCTTATAGGGAGGTTGCGTGAGCTTTCTTTACTTTCCCGAAAATTCCCAGCTCTCGAGCCCCATTATCTAAGAGCAATACATCTTACGCAAACTGGAGCACAAAAAACATTGTTGCACTTGTCAAATGGTAAGTATGACGAGGTCTATACTTATCTGCTTATAAATTCGGTTTACGGAACTGTGCTTCCCTTAATTGACGGAAAACTTAATGTGCTGCTTCCGGGACAAACGACGAGCGACGATCCAAGTCCTGAAACGCTTACGTTCGATCAATTTTTGGAAACTATTTACGGATATTTACGCAACGGATTCTAATAGGCTAACAATCAGTTTTCATCATCGAGGGAGTGTAAAATAGATACATGTCAACATTATTATACAGAGTGGGAAAAACCGCTTATCGCAAACCTGGGTACTTCATTTTAGGTTGGATTTTAATTTTAGGAATTGTCATCTCTATGATCAGCATGAATGGTATTCATATCAGTTCAGAAATGAAGATTGAAGGCACAGAATCGCAAAAGATTTTGGATCAATTAGCAACAGAACTTCCGGCTGCATCTGGTGGACAAGGGAGTGTCGTATTCAAAGCACCTGAAAATGAGCGATTGGATACGCCAGAACGTTTGGCAGCGATCACTAAAGGTGTTAATGAGGTTTACGGTATAAACGAAGTGATTAATCCTGCGGATTATGCAGCGGAAGCAAGTAGTTCAACTACTGAAGCAACTCAGGCTGCCAGTATGGATCAGTCTGCAGCAGCCACAGCACCCCTTTCCTATGGTCCTCTGATGGCAGATGGCGTTCCAGTACCTGGTGTTATTCTTTCCGCAGACGGTAGCATTGCATTGTTCCAGTTCCAGTTTACCATTGAGCAATCTGCTATCTCTCAAGATATTTTTGATTCTGTAATTGATACCGTCATGAATGTCGAGAAAGATACCAACATCACTGTACTGCCGGGCGAGACACTCAAATCAGTATCTATCGGTGTAGGATCAGCTGAGATTGTCGGACTTGTCATTGCTGCAATTGTTTTGCTGGTGACGCTTGGCTCTGTCGTTGCAGCAGGTCTGCCCCTTATAACTGCACTGCTTGGAGTCGGCATCGGTGTAGGTGGAGCATTTTCTATTTCCAAATTCATTGAAATGCCTAGTGTCACTTCCGTCTTGGCGCTTATGATTGGATTAGCCGTCGGAATCGATTATGCTCTTTTCATTGTAAATCGCCAACGCCGGATGATTATTGATCAAGGATTAAGCGCACAAGAAGCTGCGGCTAGAGCAATTGGCACATCCGGCAGCGCCGTATTTTTCGCCGGTTTGACGGTTATTATTGCTCTCTGCGGTATGCTTGTAATCGGGCTTACTTTCTTATCTACGATGGCGTTAGTAGCAGCTGCTACCGTCCTTATCAACGTATTTGTTGCCTTAACCCTATTGCCGGCATTGCTCGGATTGGTGGGTGAACGCATCTGTTCACCTAAAGCTCGCAAGAAAAACAAGGATCATCATACAACGGGTAACCGCGGTATAGCTGATGGATGGGTTAAATTCGTCATCAAGTATCGTTGGGTCACTATTGTTGCCATCGTCGTGGTACTTGGCGTAGCAGCAACCCCTATAGCAAAAATGGAAATGGGCATTCCCGGAGCTGCCTCAGCGAATTTGGATACGGTAGCAAGACAAAGTTATGATGCTATATCCGAGGGTTTTGGAGAGGGCTTTAACGGACCGCTTATTCTGGTTGCAGAACCAAAGAATTCTTCCACTCCAGTCACTCCGGAGCTCCTAGGAAATCTTGTAAAAGAGCTCCAAGCTCAAAAGAATGTCGCATTGGTCACTCCTCTGGGCATGACTAAGGATTTGGCTATCTTCAGTCTGATTCCAGAAACGGGTCCTAGCGATATAACAACCAAAAATCTGGTGAATGATTTACGGGCTACGGAATCTAGTATCGCTCAAAGTAATGATGTTAAACTCGGGGTTACCGGCTTTACCGCTGTTAACATCGATATGTCGGCCAAACTGGCAGATGTATTTCCCATTTATGTAGGAATCATCATTCTCCTATCGCTCATTATTCTTCTGTTGGTATTTCGTTCGATTATCGTTCCTATCAAAGCTACGATCGGCTTTCTGCTTAGCATACTCGCTACCTTCGGGATCACCACAGCCGTGTTCCAATGGGGCTGGCTCCATTCTCTCTTTGGTTTCGACACCGGTGGCCCATTGCTAAGCTTTATGCCAATCATCGTTACGGGTATCCTATATGGGCTTGCGATGGACTATCAGGTTTTCCTTGTCAGTTCCATGCGTGAATCGTACGTTCATGGTCATGAGGGATCAGAGTCCGTTGTCCATGGATACAACCAGGTGAGTCGTGTCGTAGTAGGCGCTGCTATAATTATGATCTCCGTTTTTGCAGGGTTTATTTTTACGGATGATGTCATGATTAAACAAATCGGCTTTACACTGGCCGTAGGGATCTTAATCGATGCTTTCATTATTCGAATGGGATTAGTTCCTGCTGTAATGTCTATTTTCGGCAACAAAGCTTGGGCACTTCCAAAATGGCTCGACCGTATTCTGCCAAACCTGGATGTCGAAGGCGAGAAACTGATTGCTACACTCAATGCTAATGACAAATCTAATTCCATGAAATAGATACAATAATAAACAGCCTGAGTCCTGTATTCCTAGGGGTTCAGGCTGTTTTGTTTCTGTGGTAAGATTCGCTTCCCATGAAACGATGTTGGAGAAAGAGCTTAATAATTAAGGATTAAAGCGGGGCGCACACCGTAACAAGCCAAGTTGACATGTCCGTAACTGCGAATACTGCTACGAGTACCTACAAAATACGCACGTGAGGAAATCGCAGGTTGAGTTCTCAGCCACCACCATGAGCAGCCGAACTCTTCATCCTTCTCAAGGATATAATCAGCTTTGACTTTTTTATCATACACATACAATTTACATCCATCGTTCTTTTTCACTTTGGAGAATCCCGTTCCTATCGCCCTACGCTTCGCACGTAAAGTATCTTCTCCAAGTTTAAAGGTGAATTCATTCGCCTCCGAAACACTAAGCAGAAAAATCTTATCTTCCGTGTTTATACTTCCCTCTCCGTTATCTGTGCATTGTGTAGTCTTGATGAGCCTGTGCTCGGAGTCATTAAAAGCGGCATTATAAAACTCATCGTTCAACCACTTTCGCAAATCGGAGTCATGCCATGTAACATCAACATATTCACCATGATACCGCCTGCAATCCAAAATGTACTCGCTTAAAATGAACAGCTCTCTACCTGAATTTTGCAGCACCCGCCACTTTATCGGCATTTTTTCTGCTCCGTCCGCCATTTGCGGATAAGAGCCAAAAGTAATTATTTCGCCGGGTTTTGCCCGCTCATACATGGGAGTAAGATTATCATTTTCATTAAAAATCATAATAATAAATTCTGTAGTTCCTTTAACGATTTCAGCTTCCCTGCTAAATCCTAGTTTTTCATACAAGCGTATCGCTCTATCGTTGAACTTCGCCACTGTCAGCCGCTTTGGTTTTTCCTCGCATCTCTCATTGATATAGTTAAGGACTGTTGTGAAAAATTGTGTCCCATTCCCCTGTCCGGTTAACTCAGGCTTCATTCCTAAACCCACATCTATAAAATCCTGAGAATATGTATATTTATCATTTGGAACCTGTGCTGGACTTCCTACACAGAAGAATCCGATCAATTGTTTATCTGCATCAAGTACAGAAAAAAATGCTTCCTCTAGCATTTCGCTTATAGCTTCAGGAGTTAGTTCATTATTGTAAAAATCATAGGGTGGATCATATTGCCAGCTTAAAATATCCCTAGCAGCATCAGCATTCAGCTTTTCCACGTAAAGTTCCATTTCGCATCCCCCTTTGTTTTCAAAATCGATAAGTCCCTAAGAGTCTAGCTCTGCTAACTCCTGAAGGATTGTCTCTACATCACCATCAGGATTTAACGCTTTGATCATCTCTTTTGTAATGGCTGCATCCTCATAAACTTGTGCAACAACCTCTAAAGGGAGTGTGAGTTCAAAATAACCTTCGGCAAATTCCACAAAATCCTCAGCTGTGCGGAAAATAGTCCCTAGCAAAAAGTCCGAACCATCTTCTACCTCCGCTGGAATCTCTACCTTCCCCTTCTGCCACGTCAAGTCGTTATTTTCACGCCAAAAACAAAAAGTAACATCATCCTTAGCTATCGCCTCATCTTCCAGTAAAGACAATAGCGAGGTTGGGACCTCTTCATAGATTCCTGGCCAAATTTCATGTTCGTCGCGCGCATATGGACTTACTTCGGATTCATGATCAAAACCTTTAATTATCGTTCCTTGAGGTGTAAAAATAATAAACAAATTATCGCCTGAGCCATTATCGATCGATGCTAGAGAAACATTCTTATCAAATTTAGAATCAAAACTATGATAGCGAAGCCATTCCTCTGGACATAAGACAATATTTAGAGAAGCAAGTATTTTCATAAGTTTTTTTAAGTTTTCGGGTGCTGGTAAAATATCTAACACATTCATCTATGATTCCTCCCCAATGTAGATATTAATGATTTTAGCATATTCATGAATTCCGGGTAAAAAAAAAAGACTACCCGAAGGTAGCCTTTCCAACTTAACAAAACACTAGCTTAACTTAAGACCCCGCACCTTTATATCTTCGTACGCCATAACTCCAGGCTAACAAACCAATCCCCAGGAATATAGCGCCTACTACAGGTGTCATCAGAGCAAGGCTGGTCATCTCCTCCCGCTGTAGAAAAAGCGCGGCTGGATACACTCCGACGAATGCAAATGGAATGATCCAAGTAAGCAATACCTGTATAGCACGATTGTAAATCGTTACCGGGTAACGGCCATAAGTCTGAATGTTGTACATTAACGGAAGAATGCCAGTAGGAGCATCCGAATAGAAAGACAATGAAGTCAACGTTGTGTAAATCCCCGTATAGATGGCGACCGCACTTAACGTTAGAATGATCAGAGCCGGTATCGTCCACCATTCAAAAGGAAGACCCAGATTGCTGCCACTGATGGCCATAATAATAATACCTATGAATGAGCCCATAAGTGCTGGTGGATCAACATTTTCCAAAAAGATCTGGAACAAATTATGAGCTGGGCGTGTCAAAATACGGTCCATCTCACCTTTAACGATGTAACGTTCACTAAATCCCCATAGATTCACAAAACAACTAAACACCCCAAATGGCACCATAAAGAATCCATAAACGAACACTACTTCATTCTGATTCCAGCCGCCCAGGCTATCTGTGTGCATAAAAATTACGAGAATAAAGATAAAGTTGGTAGCTTGAAAAAGTAAGTCTGAAATGACCTCTACCCAAAAGTCAGCGCGATAGGTGAGCCGGCTCTTCATATAGTTTTTGATATATTCAATTAATAATCCCAGGTAATACATGTTTCCTCAACCTCCCTGCACGAAGAGACGCTGCCGCGCCGCATGATATAACCAGACAATTGGAATCAGCAATACTAGGAACCAAATAATTTGTATCCCTAATACATTCCATATTCCAACCCCTTGCACACGTCCCGTAAACACTGAACCTGGCAAGTAGGTAATCGCCTGAAACGGCAGCACCTCAAGTACGGAAGATAACCAGTTAGGAAACAGACTGATCGGTACGATTAAGCCGGAAAATAAGTCTACAATCACCCGCTTCATTCGCATCATGCCTTCATTATTTTCCACGAAAAATGCCGAGAGCCCTGTGATGATATTGATCTGTGAATTAATTAAAAAGCTGAAAAAGAGCATCACCAGGAACCCTGCCCAAGCAGATGGCGCTGTTGGCAATTGAACCGGGAACAGCAGCATCGCTATCGCCATGCCGGGAATCATAAATAAAAGGAAGCGGAACATTCCCTCTCCAAGACCTTGCATCATTTTGACTAAGACATAGTTATAGGGCCTTATAAACTGGATAGCGATACTTCCATCACGGATATCCGTAGAGATCTCGCGGTCTAGGTTATTAAAATAAAAGGCTCTAGCCATCCACGACACAGCAACATATGATGTCATTTGCGTTGCAGTAAAGCCACCCAATGAATCCCCATTGCCATAAATGGCCATCCAAGTGAAATAGTTAACCCCAATATTCAGTGAATAGATAAGAATACCTGAGTAGTAGTTAATCCGATAAGCAAGCATGGTAAGAAAACGGATGCGTATAAAATCTAAGTAAGCCCCGAATAGTAATTTACGGCTATTCTCCTGAGGACCGCCAGAAGATGAACTTCCTGAGGAGGAAGACATAGCTGTTGCAGGATTAAGCTTATCAGACATGTAAAGCCTCTCTTTCATCCTTCAGAGCGGCAGCCATTTCATCAGGCTTGTCTGCAGACCCGGATTGATAAATACTGCGAACAATATCGTCCGTATTGGTCTCTATGATTTTGATATCAGTAATGTCTGCTTTTCCCACTACTCTGCCTAATACATCCGATACATTTAGCTCTAGCGGTATCCAGACAGACGCCCCTAAATCGTTCTCCGCAGACCAAGTAACAGGCAATCCCTCAGTCCATAACTCAAGTTGCTGACGTTTCGTAGCATTTCCAAATTGAAATTGAACCTCACGTCCGGTTCCCCAACGCTGCTTCAGGTCTTCCAGTCCTCCGTCATAAATGATACGGCCATCATCAAGCATTATCACTCGGGAGCAAAGCGCCTCAATATCTTGCAGGTCATGTGTAGTCAGCAGTATGGTTGTCCCATGCTCGCGGTTCATATCTTTTAGGAATTCACGGATCTCTGACTTCACCACAATATCTAAACCAATGGTCGGTTCATCCAGAAATACAATCGACGGATTGTGAAGCAATGCTGCCACTAATTCACAACGCATCCGCTGACCTAGACTAAGCTTACGAACCGGACGATTCAGCAGTTCTTGCAGTTGCAGTCGTTCGACCAATTCATCCAGCCGTTTCTTGAAATCTTGTTCAGACACCCGGTAAACCTTGCGCAGGAGCTGGAACGACTCAATCACGCCAATGTCCCACCATAGCTGACTTCGTTGCCCGAATACCACACCGATATTTTTCACGAATTTCTCGCGCTCCAAATACGGAACATACCCACCTACTGTCAGGTTTCCGGAAGTCGGCACGAGAATACCTGTGAGCATTTTGATCGTGGTCGATTTCCCAGCACCGTTCTCGCCGATATATCCACAGATCTCACCTTCAGGAATGGAAAAGGAAATGTCCTTCACCGCAGTCACTTCCGTATATTCCCTTTTAAACAAATCAGCGAAGGCCCCTTTGAGACCCTCGCGGTTTTTTTGTACTTTGAATGTTTTGCGTAAGTCTTGTACTTGAATAGCAGTCATATTGTACCTCACTAAGCTTAGAGTTGGTTCCCAGTACCCCATTATAATAGAAGAAGCGCAAAAGCACTACTTCAATCTTTACTTAGCCAGTCTTTCATTTAGCGAATGGGTGTCCTTCACAGCTTCTAAATGCCCTGAGCGAGCGACTTTAGTCCGCAAATATTTCTCGTTAAAAGAAGATACATCTCCCCATAACGCTACTCTTTTCACGGCATTCATCCCTGCAGCCTTGAGCGCATCCAATTTCTTCGGATTATTCGTAATCAGCGTCACTGGTTTGTGACGTAAAGTTTGCAGAACACTGATTGCCTCTTCGTAGTTTCTTGAATCATCAGCAAATCCCAACTCTAAATTAGCCTCAACTGTATCGTATCCTTCTTCCTGTAAAAGATACGCTAAAGATTTACTGAACAGGCCAATGCCTCTTCCTTCATGATTCGCGAGATAAAATAATGCCCCAGAGCCATGCTCAACAATCATTTTCATGGATTGATGCAGCTGGAAGCCGCAATCGCAACGTTTACTGCCAAAAATATCGCCAGTATGGCAGATGCTATGCATCCGGATCAATGCATCCTCAGATTCTTCGAAATCGCCATATACCAACACACTGGATTGTTGTCCTTCTGCTAAGTTCATGGATGGCAAACGTGAAATTAAAGCTGCCGTTGCTTTACTGCTATCCTCTTGAAGAAGCTCTGCATCCGTTGTATTCAGCCAGTTGTACCATTTAAAAACAACGGTCTCGCCGTCTAAATTCACCGGTAACGTAATGGGTCCAACCAATATATTTGTGGAATTTGCTAAAGGAATTCGCGTGATTTTATTCTGTAAAATAGAAGTGATTTCTGGTTTAATCATAATTACACCTTCCTCATTGTTCATCAATGCTTAGATAGAGCTAAGCATAAGGATAAAATATTAGTTAAATTATAAGTAACTATTTGTAAGTAAGTTTATCATTGTAATATAACTTCGTCAAGTTATAATATATCTTTAAATATTTATAATTACTTTATGTAAGTTTATGATATAATGAATGTCGAGGTGATATTATGAATGATTTCAACATGTGTCCTCGCTTTGAAAAAGCGGTAGACTTGCTAAGTAAACGTTGGGTCGCGCTGATCGTTTTCGTGCTTATGCCAGGGCCACGCCGTTTTGGTGAAATTGAGAGCTGTCTGTCCAATCTCAGTGGCAAGGTGTTATCTGACCGATTGAAGGAAATGGAAACCGAAGGCATTATAGAGCGAACTGTATATCCTGAAATGCCAGTACGTATTGAGTACTCTCTGACTCCAAAAGGCACAGCGCTTGCTCCTATACTTGGTGAAATTGGAAACTGGTCTACCGAATGGATTGAGCTTGGTATTAAGAAATGATTCCCGCTACACAACACAAAGAGCCCTAATTGTCCCGATCATGAGACAAGAGGGCTCTTTTTGGATTAACATCCCCTTTATAAGTCTTTTCGCTCGAAGCGAAGTAGACCTATAACAAAAGCTAACAGGGTATATCCTATCGCATAAAAAATAAACATATTTGACGGAACCGTATTAAAATCCAGCAATCCATTCATGCTGCCGAACAATCCCATCATTCCACTCATTTCATTAGCGCTGAACAGGACGGCGGTCATTTTCCGCTGTAAACCATCCACTGGCATAAGCAGTGCCATCATTCCTGACAGATTATTTAATGTGTCAAGGACATCGGGTTCTAATCTCAGTGATCCTCCGATCTTATCAATCATCCCGCCTAACCAGCCAGCTCCATATAACATTGTCATAAAGACACCATTCCCCACTGCTGAGAAGAATCCAGAACCCAGCATAGAAATCGTAATTAGCAAAGGCACTACAGAAGAGAATAACAAAAATGATTTCAATAGGACTACGGCATCTCTAGGAACGGTGGCATGGACCTCAGTAATCCATAAAATAGAAATAAATAAAATCAGGGCATAACCGATCCCAAGCGTCACATATCCAAGCCAGCGACCTGTGTACCATTTCCACCGCGGCAGCGGTCTTGGCAGTAAAGCCTGCATAACCCCTTGTTCCGCTTCACCTGCAATAGCTGAGAAGGAACTGAAGATCGCCAAAAAGGCGAGTACAAAAGCGCCAAAAAAGAATCCAAGTGATAATATAAAAGCACCATTTGTAAAATTAGCTAAGAGATGCTCGCCACTGCTAATATCTGTTCTGTTCGGTATTCCGCTTTGTCCGATCGTATTTGCCACAAACCAAAATCCTATAAGAAAGACAATGGTCATAAGCAATGTTAATACCATTACTCGTTTGCGCAGCAATTCCTTCCAGGTCATTCCTATGATTATTCTCATTCGTGTTCACCTCTGTGACTTAGGCCGGATACAGCACTCATAAACCAGTCTTCCAGACGTTCTCGCTTCCGTGAGACTTCATATAAGGTCATGCCCTGTTCAATAATTAACGTGTTCAGCCAGCCTACTTGCTCCTCATTCTCCAGTTCCGCTTCCAGCCAAACTGTGCTACTCTCCAATGTAGATGGGATTGAAGCTCCTTTTTCAGATTGAGCTCCGATATCCGCTGAAACTTTGATCTGAAGCTCAGTACTATCCTGTAACCAAGACAACAAAATAGGCGTAAAACCGCCCACTTTAAAATGCCAGCTTGTTCGCTTATTTAAGATCTCAGATACTTTCCCATGCCGCAGTATAACTCCGTTATTCAGCAGTGCCATACGGTCGCAGATGAGTTCAACATCCTCCAGTAGATGAGAGTTAAGAAATATTGTAACTCCCTTCTCTTTTAGCCTCTGCAAAATATTCCGAACTTCCTGACGTCCAATCGGGTCTAGCGCCGATGAGGGCTCATCCAGAAAAACGATGGCCGGATTGTTTACAAGAGCGCAAGCAAGCCCTAATCTCTGCTGCATCCCTTTGGAATAATGTTTCACACGATCCCGTCCACGGTTTCCAATTCCAACTTCCGCTAGAAGCTCTGGAATTCTTTTGTCGGCTACAGATCGCTCTACACGGCACAGCTTGGCATGCAGTCTTACTACTTCTTCCCCCGTAAGCCATTCTTGATAGCGATATAATTCCGGTAAATATCCGATTTGGGACTTGGCTTCAAGTGAACCGATCTTATGACCAAATAGAGTAGCACTACCATTCGATGGACGAATGAGACCTACCAACATTTTGACAAAGGTACTTTTCCCCGCACCATTAGGGCCGAGGAAGCCAAAGGCTTCCCCTTTCCCAACAGTAATCGTTACATCACGGCAACCACGTCCGTTATCATATTCTTTGGTCAAAGACTTCGCTTCTATTGCGGCAGCCGTCATTATTCAATCAACTCCCCTAGCTTCTCTAAGAATACAGCTTTATCTGTATACATGCTTCCTCCGTTGAAATCAAACAGTTGTCCGTTCTGTACCCAAACGGCCGAGTACACAATCCCTTGACTATATTCATTCTGATTCAGTAGAACCGTTGTATCTTTAATCTTTATTTGATCGGTATTCAGGCCTTTTACCAGTGGCAGAGGAATTTCACCCGATAAAATGCGGCTCTGCTTTAAGCTGGATTTCAGATAATCTGGCAGCAATGGAAAATCGATTATAGCTTCCAAAGCTTCATCAACCTTTATAGTTGGATCTACCGTAATTAAAGGAGTCTTCGTCTGTGTAAGATTAGCCCATTTATCATTATCCATCGAAAGATCATAATTCACGATCTCCGAAAGATCTAATTTAATTTCTTTCCCATCTATGGCCTCTGGAAGAAGCTGTTTAGCACCCAATCTTTTCATTGCTTTATTAACTGCTTCAATATTAAGCTTCAAGGTTATTTCTTGTGAATTGGTTATATATGCGCTCTTCACATTCTCGAGCAAAGTTCCGCTTGGAAGTGTAAAACCTAGAGTCTCTTCTACCTGATCTAGCGGAATAATCCCTTTATTTGAACCAAAGGAACTTGTAAACACACCAAATTTGTTCATAGCTTCATTCATGGATTGACTTTCATTTACCTGATAAAAAATATCCCGGATATCATTTTCATTCACAACTGTAACTTCTTCCATCCGAAATTGATTCAGCAGCGATGCCATAGCCGTATTTCCTACTGGAGTTCCAAGTATAACCGCAAAGATCGCGGCACCTGCCACTGCTACTCCCCACTTGCGCCGACGATTCATGCGAGGACGCTTGGATCGGCGATTTGCTGTTGGATTGTCATCCGTAGATTGAGGCTGGTCTATTTTTGGATCTGTTTTATCATCATCTTTCATAACATCCACAGATAACTGCTGACTCCACACAGACCATTTGGGACTTGCAGGCTCAGACGCTAACTTGTTTTGCAATTTGGCCCAGGCTTCATCTGTATGTTGTTTATTATGATCTTGATTTAGCGGTTGTTTAGTCATTAGTAATCCCTCCTAAATAATTTGGAGCTTCGTTTATCTCGTTTTGTTATTCCGTCTGAGACAGTGATTTTGCTGCATTTTGTCTTAACCTCTGGGTCGCACGGTGCAGTAATGTCCCTACTACGGGAGGTCTTAGACCAAGCTCGCCTGCTATTTCCGCATAACTGTAACCAGAGTATCTAAGCAGAAGCGCTTGTCTATCCCTGTCAGGCAGCTCGTTCAACCATTCATGAACATCCTCCTGATCCAGCTTACTGATTAAGACTTCCTCTCCTGAAGGAGGTGATTCCCCCACTTCGTATAACTGTTCTTGTTTATTTTGCAGCCGCCGTTCCCTTGCTTTTTTGTCCAGATAATCATATCCAATACGAGTAAGGACTCTATGAAGCCAGGCACCCAGCGCTGCTGGATCATCTGGGGGGTTACGATACAATCTCAGAAAAACTTCTTGTGCCAAATCATCTGCTGCCGACTCATCACGAACCAAAGCGGTCAGCTTACGTCTGACAATAGGATAATGTTCATAGAATATTGCTTTAAAAATTTCAGATTCCGGAATTTCCATCTTGTAAATCCTCCTTATCAGCTGCAGCTATAAGTAAGACGACTATCAATGTATTTTTGTATCAAGATTACGTAAAAAAAGACAGCCCCTAAATTAATAAGGAAACTGTCTTCTAGTGTTTACCTAATTCGAATGTAACGATTAAGAATCTTTTTAGATAAAATACTCCGTTCCAGCCTAAGCTCCCAGAGCTGCTCTTTCCACTGAAACTGTTGCTCTGAATGTTCATTCTCCCGTAACTTCTCAAACAGCTTCATGATCATTATGTTAATGGCATCAAACCTTGACCAAAGTTCTATTACACTTTCTTCTTGTATCTGAGGACTTTCCGCTGCTGCACTAAGATTCTTTAAGCGCTCAATGATGTCAGCCTGCCACTGCCCATCTTTAATCGCCTTGGCGTAATTTAAAAGATCCAAATAATCATCGACTGACATGTGTACCGACTCCTTTGCTTACTTATACCAAGTATTATACTAGGCATTATCTATAAAGCAACCCTTTATCTCTGGACACAGCAAAAAAACAGGACTGGTATGAGAACCAGCCCTGTTTAATGATTTCAACATGATCAATTTAGTTATAAAAGCTTTTGAATATCATCTTTAATTTGCTCTGATTTTGGACCAAATACGATCTGAACAGCCCCTTGACCCAGTCTCATGACACCGGAAGCTCCGAGCTGTTTCAATGCGGAATCTTTAACGGCTTTTTCGTCATTAACAATCAGACGAAGGCGTGTGATACATGCATCGATATTGCGGATGTTCGATGGACCGCCGATGTTCTCAAGAATTTGAGCAGCTTTAGAAGACGATGAAGGCGTTCCATTACCTCCAGGTGGTGCTAACAGGCTTTCTTCATCATCATCTTCACGTCCAGGTGTTTTTAGCTTGAACAATGAGATAATAAAGCGGAATAGTACATAATACAAGACGAAGAATCCAAGACCCACAGGAATAAGTATCCATGCATTAGTAGACAGTTTCAGGTTTACAAGATAATCGATCAAACCTGCGGAGAAACCAAAACCAAGCTTAACATCTAAAATGTACATCAAGGCCATGGAGAATCCTGTTAATAAAGCATGAACTCCGTACAAGAGTGGTGCTACGAACATAAAGGAGAACTCAAGTGGTTCAGTGATCCCTGTTAAGAAAGAAGCAATGGCAGAACCGATGAAGATGGAAGCAACCATTTTACGTTTTTCCGGTTTAGCTGTATGAATAAATGCAAGTGCTGCCCCTGGAAGCGCAAACATCATAATTGGGAAGAATCCAGTCATAAACATCCCAGCAGTTTTATCTCCAGCGAAGAAGCGGTACAAGTCACCATGCACCAGTTCACCAGCTGCATTCGTAAAATCACCAATTTGGAACCAAGCAATCGTATTAAGCACGTGGTGAAGACCGAACGGAATCAGCAAGCGGTTAGCTGTACCGAAGATGAATGCTCCAACAGCCCCCAGTGACACAACCCAGTTCCCGAAGTCACTAATAACATCTTGTATCGGACTCCAGATCATACCCACAAATACAGCAAGAACCATCATAGAAGCTGCCGTAATGATTGGGACAAAACGTTTACCTGCAAAAAATCCGAGCCAATCAGGCATTTTTATATTGTGATATCTCTTGTATAAGAACGCTGCCCAAGCACCGGCAAAAATACCACCAAGCACACCCATGTTCAATACAACATCATCATTGATGAAAGAGAATTGAAGCGGTACGATAAGCAGAATCTTAGTCAGTACCATGTAAGAAATTACTGCTGACAAAGCTGCTACGGCGTCACCGGCAAATCCAATGGCAACCCCTACCGCGAAGATTAAGGCTAGGTTACCGAAGATCGCATTCGCTCCGGCGTTTAGAAATGGAGCAAAGTATTGATTCAGAAATCCACCAATGGTCGCTCCTAGCGGAATATCTTTTTCGTAGTTAAGCAAACCAAACCCTTGAAGAATAGCTGCCGCCGGCATGGTTGCAACAGGAAGCATTAACGACTTACCTAGTTTTTGTAGAAAAGCCAACATTTAAAATCATCCTTTCGGTTCAATAGTAGTAGTGCTCTATAAACCATTTACTTTGAAGCCACGGTAAGAATCAGATCCTGTCCTGCTGTAACCTGACCATAATGTCCGCTTACTTGAGGTGGATTCTCCTCTGTACTGGTCACGATTACAGGCGAAATTGTGTCACAACCTGCCGCGCGAATTACGTCCAGATCAAATTCGATTAGGGTTTGACCTGCTTTTACTTGATCTCCAGAGGTTATATGACTGACAAAACCGTTGCCCTTGAGGCTGACAGTATCGATTCCGATATGTAATAGCAATTGCATACCGGAGGAATGTTCCAGAATGACTGCATGACTCGATTTCACGATATGAGCAACCCTACCGTCAAAAGGCGCTTTCAAAATTCCTTCAGAGGGTTTTATTGCAATTCCGTTACCCATATGACCGCCAGCAAAGGTTTCATCCGGAACCTGTGCTAGTGGAACTGACTCCCCGCTGATTGGTGCCATGATTTCGATGGTATGTTCAGTATGTTTCTCTTCTTTTTTTGATTTCCATTTGGAAAACATATGCTCCACTCCTCTTAAGATGTTAATTTGATTTCACTAAAGTCTGAAATAACCGGTGCAAATGCATGGCTAGAAAACATAGTTCTTCTTCCGGAATTTCGACCTCAAGCGATCTTTGCATTACTTTACCGAGCTTTTTAGCCAGCTTGTATTCCTCTTTGTATTCTTTCTTAATATGTTTCACAAAGGGATTATCTATTAGTGATCCTTTTAAAATACGTTCCAGCGAAAAACGCAAGTGGATCATTAATCGGATATGATTCATACTGCCGTGCTCAAAAGTTATCTTTCGTTCTTGCTGAATCATGTCTAGAAGCTCATTGACAATATTAGAGGCCTTGACTAACTGACCAACCGATACATTATTGACGGCTGAATACACATGATAAGTAAGAAATCCAATCTCATCTTCGGGGATTTGCACTTGAAATTCAGCATTGATTTTCTCCGATGCCTTGTAAGCGATCTCAAATTCCTTCGGAAATGACATTTTGGTTTCTTGCAAAAACGGATTAATAATATCCATCCCGTTGCGCAGACGGTAGATGGTGAACTGTATGTGGCTCGGGAGTGCCAGATAAATCTTGTCGTTTAACTTGTCAGGAAATTGACTTTGGATATCTGCAATTATCTCATCAGTTATTTTCATTACCTTAGGATCTATATCTTCCAGCAAAACTTGATATTGGCTCCAGGCTTCGCGATCTTCTAGACGAAACAATTTTTCAATCCGAGCATCATTTCCTTCGATCACACCAGAACCCTTCACTGCAAATCCAATACCTTTGCCAATGATGACATATTCCTTCCCGTTTTTGCTTCCCTGAACCATTACAACGTTATTCCCAATTACACGCTGTACTTGAAATTGCTCGATCTCTCGCGACAAGCTCATCACTCCTCTCCCTAATTATCGTCAAATTGGAACAAAAAAAGCCAAGAATTGTCTAATGAAAATAAAGACAATTCTTGGCTCATGCCCTTAACGGTAACACGCCACTAAAATATAAATGATCATTTATGAACATATCATAATTCATGAACTGCTAACTCGTCAATGGTAAATTTAGAAATGTCAAGCGGAGCTCCCATTATCCCAAACAGCGCCTTATAAAAATTCTTCCACGCGAGGAAGCTTATCTTTAAGCTGGCGGACGTTAGTTTCAAGCCTCAGAATAACCTCTTCCAATTCTTTTGGATCAATGCCTCGGGAAACAGGAACCTGGATAACCTCTGTTTTTGTTTCTGCCTTTAATTCCCGCATTTCCAGCTGCTGCTCTTGCCATTTATCCATCAGATCAGCTATCGTCGCATAGAAACGTTCGTAATCTTTGATTACGCTGTCCAGAAATGTATCTACTTCCTCCGCATCGTAGCCACGCAGCTTCATGCTGAATTCTTTTTCATGTATGGTTAGAGCGTCTAATGTGATGCCAAGTTGACTGAACAGCTTCCGCTGTTTGTCTAACCGGCGTTTCATATGTTCATCCATCTTTTGCTACCTCCAAGTATATACTGCAATCATCCGGCAGTAACCATTATAACAGGGTGAGCGCATCCTGAAAATATTACTATAGTTGCAGTTCTAATAGTTGTCCACAACAGCTTTATTCAAAATGCCTAAGCAGCGGTCAAGATCCGTCTTTACCTGCTTTTTATATAATTTTGCTTTCTCTTCTCCATCTGAGGTGAAATGGTAAAGTACGATTTCTTGAAAATCCACTTTAGGGTCATTGCCTTTAAGCTGCTTGGTACGATATAAAATCCCTTGCTGCACCAGCTCATGCAGGGCGCGATAGATTTCACTCTGTGGAGGGGAATAACCATGGGCTTTGAAATCCCGACGTAAATCCTCCAGCATTTGATATCCGTAACCGCGGTGTTGTTCTACCATTGTTATAAGATACACTTTGATAAACGCTCGTTGAGCAATCATAAACGCCATATAAACCCTCCTCATGTTGTAAATGTTGTTGGCTAATCTTTCCTTCTATTACTCTAGTATAAGCACTATTTTCCAACTTTCACAACCTGAAATTTGATAGAGGGTTCACTTATTCCGTTGTTTATAGAGATTTGGTGGGATACAGGATGATTTATATGGATGTGAGTAGGGAGAGTTTAGTTTTTTGTGGTTTTCTATTGTGAATTTTTCATATGGTGAAATTACGGAATAAATGATTGTACATCGTTGATTTCGTAGAATGATCCTTGAAGAAGTAGGTCCACATGCTTCGGCACGAAACAAACTCTATCTGAACCCGCATGCTTCTGCACACCCCTCGCATTCTTTGTTTAATTTGATCCGTTTAGTTTGATCAGTTTAGTTTGATCAGTTGCTCGTTCGAGCTACTATCGGACCCCATTGACTCTATTCGCTGCTTTTCCCCACTTTTGCTGTGCTATCGGAAACCATGGGCGCTATTAGCATAAAAAAGTAACATTTATACAGCTATTCTTGAGGAATAGCTGCACTGGTGTCCGAAACTACTCTGAAAAAGCTTAATATTTGCAAATAGCGTCTTCTGGGTCCGAAAGTTTCTGCGCAAACCAAACTCCATCTGGATCAATATACTTCAGCACGATACAAACTACATCTGAACCCGCATGCTTCTGCACGATACAAACTACATCTGAATCCACATGCTTCTGCATGATCCTCCTCCCATTCTTTGTTTAGTTTGTTCAAGTTTGCTCGTTCGAGCTACTATCGGACCCCATTGACTCTATTCGCTGCTTTTCCCCACTTTTGGTGTGCTGTCGGACCCCATGGACGCTATTGGCATAAAAAGTAACATATATAGAGCTATTCTTGGGGAATAGCTGCACTGGAGTCCGAAACTACTCTGAAAAAGCTTAATATTTGCAAATAGCGTCTTCTGGGTCCGCAAGCTTCAATAGAACATCAATTCGAACAGCAAAACGCAAAAAAGCGATCCTCCATGTATTGAAGAATCGCTTTTTAGGTAACTAATAAGTTCCACTTTGCCAAGTTCATTTTCTAAACGTCCTTCTCAGCTATAATCCCTGCGCCACTCCGCTTTCCAAGTAACCTCTCCTAAGCACTATTTCATAGCGTTTTTCTCCATAAATTCATCCTTCGTCAATCCAAACAACAGTAAGTCTAAATACTGTCCATTTGTATAAATAACTTTACGGCGCACGCCTTCTTGAACACAACCCACTTTTCTAAGCATAGCTGCTGAGGGTTCGTTACCTTCGAGCGCACATTCGTTAAACTTGTTTGAGTCTAAGCTCCAAAAAAGCATACTTCAACAGGATGTTGATAGCTCTTGTCCCATACCCCTTACCTCGATGGTCTCTATCCACTTGCACGCCTATACTGAACGTACCATTTTTCTCGTCTATGCTATTAAGATTTACTCCACCCACATATTCACCATTCAGATTTTCGATCGTAAACATCAGCCGCTGTGATGAGAATTCTGCAAATGTGAACGGATCTTAGTCTTATTTTCTCATCCTGCCAAAAATAATGACTGTAATCTATCTCTCTCATCTTATACCTCCGAGTTAATAATTTAGAAATTATGATAACACATCTACAGGATTATATTGGTATAGTATTTTTAAAATCAACTTTACGGTTAAAAAGCATAGTATTATATATTCATAAAATGCGAATCCCAAAATCATCTGAAATAGAGGTATATTCTATGAATGAATATCAATTGATTAGCGATTATAAACACATCGATAAATATAAGCTTAGCTTCAATTCTTTAGCCCAATCAATCTTTGGTATTGATTTTAAACCTTGGTATGAACAAGGGGGCTGGAATGACAAATATATTTGTTATTCCTTTATCGATGAAGATCACGTCATTGCGAATGCTTCTATTAATAAAATGACTATTCTCATCAACAAAAAAGAATACAACGCCATCCAAATTGGGACGGTGATGACACATCCTGATTATCGTATGCAAGGTTTATCCCGAAAATTAATAGACCACATTATCGCTAAGTACGAACATGAATACGACTTTCTCTACTTATTTGCTAATGAGCGCGCTTTGGATTTTTATCCTAAATTCGGGTTTGAACGCATGCAAGAAAGCAGCTTTTCACTTAATGTTGCTCATCTTAGCAATCAGCCAACTACAACCTACTCTGTGCGGCCTTTATCTATAGGTAACCCCGTTGATTTTAGCATGATCAAAAATTTTGCAGTCAAAAGAACACCAGTATCCTCTGCGCTAAGTGTGATAAATAATGAACATCAGCTGCTGTTTTATTTTATTCTTCCTTTTCACGATTCCTTTTATTATATTGAAGAGGCTGACGTTATTGTGATCTTTAAACATGAGGATCATCAGCTTCATATTTTTGATATTATTAGTACAACAAGTTTTGATATCAATACAGTATTGAAAAGCATTATTTCTCCGGATACTGAAGTTATACATTTTTATTTCACACCAGATTATCCAATCGATCAAGTTAAGGCAGAATTAATTTCACAGAGTGAAGATACCTTATTTATACGTCCGCTATTAAAAGAACTCCCTCAACATTTCATGTTTCCTATTACCTCTCATGCCTAGTTAACAAAAAAAAGGCTGCCATCTGGCAGCCTTTCTTAGTCGTGCATAGGAATATACATACTCTGTATCTCTTGTACTCCAGGGACAAATCCTAGATTTAAATAAACAGACTCCGCATCATTACCTTCCATGACATATAATCTTAGGATCGGATACTTATCTTTCAGGAGATTAAGTCCTCTTTTCAACATCAGTGTAGCAATCCCTTTTCCTCTGTAAGCAGGTATTACACCAATACTGTAAACTGCTGCGTAATCATCTTGTAAACCCAAAAGACAATTCGCAATTAGCTGTCCTGATTTCTTATCATACACAAGCGTTGACGCTGTCAGTAATTCTTCATTTGTGTAATTAGGTTCTTCACTTGGGATAAAATCTTCATAAGCGAATTTTTTTCTCCTTGTTGCCTCAAGACTTCCATCGAAGCTCGCATAGTTACATTCGGCGATCTGCTCTTCAAGAATAAAACGTTTAGCGCACATTCCATTATCTTCGATCTGAGGACTTTCAATCCTTAACTCTTTGTTCCATTCGACCTCAAAATAATCTGTAGGACGGTGCATCCAACGGCATCTGAACTCATCAGGCCAAAACCCTGCCCGCGCAAATAATTGAACCTGGTCTGGCAGAACCTCGAAGGTTTTTATAGGTTTTGTTCTATCCGACCAATAAATCAAAAGCTTTTTTAATAGCTTCAGCACCACAAATGTATCGTTAAACGGTGGAATAACAAATAAATGATATATCCGGTTAGGCGACATCCTTACTCCACCTATTTTAGACTCGCCTTTATAGATCCAAAAAGCGTTTCTTTGGGCAGAATTGAACCTTTCTTCTTTAAAAAAACCATTATATTGCATATTATAATAAATGGAACAATACAGTCCCCACTCTTCTGAGTCTGCCTTACGAATAGAATAATCATTATTTAAGTCATATGAAATCTCGTATTCAGACCATGCCATTAATTGCATTTACATTTCCTCCTCGCTAGTCCTATAACCTTCTGTATTCCATAGTATCACTTCTTAAAGTAAATGTTTGGTAATAAACTGTTATATTAGTCTTTTGCCGATTTAAAGCAAATGCTTTTCTTTTATCTTAGAAACGGCTTTACCTGGTTTTTAACCTCTAACTTTTGATAAGCTTGACGGACCATCAGCATACGCGCGAGTGTGATTTGTTCGTATTCCCGGGCAACATTAGGTTTATCATTTGCACTAATATGCCTTTTCGTTAGCCATTCATCACCGCTACTTAACGGTCCTTGCGAGAACTGAATTCGAATATATGCAGCTTCCAGCAATCTTTCCCTGCCAGGAGAATGATATTGCTTAAGTTCCGCAATAGCTGTCTGCAAAACCTCCGCTGCATCTTCCACATGACCCATTGCTTTTAACATTTTAGCTTGCAAAATAACCCCTGGCACCCACACGCTCACATGCCTCGTGGAATTACACATAACAAGCGCTTTGTCCAGTTGGACATTTGCATCTTTAAGATGATTCCGTTCATAGAAAAGATCCGCCAAAAATACAAAACCATGTCCTTGTAACGTTTACTATAGATGCAAATTTCTCTATGCCTTCCCTGTTTTGGTCCAATAGCTCAACGAACGTATCCACGTCCCCCTGATAAAATGCAACCGAATCACGATACAGATCCAACCGCATTTGAATTACGGCTTGCTCTTTTTCCGGAATAATAAATTCCTCTTCCATGAAAAGTTCAACCTTTTGTAAGAAGCGTTTGGCATCATCTGATCGTCCAGCGACAGCCATCGAACCCGCTTGAAAATAAAACAAATCAGGGTGCACAATCTATTTTTGATCGGCAACTTACCTAATAAATCTAGCAATGAAGATTCATCGCCATCTTTGATAATTGAATTGAAAGGCCTATCCATACATGATGCAGAAAACGTATAATCCTCTGCCTCAAAAGCATGCTGGATAGCTTCCAAGACCAGCCCTTCCTGAAAAAGAGCGGAAGGCAAGAATCAAACCCGCTACCCATCCATCTGTTTTTTGCTCGAACAAAAATAACTCTTCTTGTGTAAGATGCTCGCTCAAGGATTGAGATTGCAGCTCATCTTTTTCGTCAAATGTAAACCTCAGATCATCGTTACTTAATTCTAGAAGTTCCTGTTGTGCTCTTAGGCGGGATAAGGCGAGTGGCGGGAGGGTTCTACTCAATATTACAAGCTTCACATTAGCCGGAAGATGTCCGATGAAAAAGCCCATACTTTCATGAATCGATTGATTCGTAATCGCATGATAATCATCCATTATAAGTGTAATAGAGCCTGGAAGAGAATGCAGATCGTTTAATAAAAGAGGAATCGCAGTTTCTACTGAACCGTCACGAACAGACTGGATAAACAAATCCAAGCGATTTAAAAAGGGGCGAAAGATTCTCTCAATTGCAGCATGCAAATTTAACCAGAATCGTACAAGATGGTTATCTGCAAGCTATGCAACCTCATCGGAATGAGTACGAGCCCATTCGGCCGCAAGTGTCGTTTTTCCAAACCCAGCTGAGGCGGCAATAAGCGTCACTTTGGCACGATTTTCATCCATGAGTTTAGACATTAATCTTATGCGCTGAACATAATAAGGAGCCTGTTTTAACCATCTATTAAGTAGTAACATAACATTCTAGCTTTCTGACATCCAATCTCAAAAAAAAGACCGCCAATGGGCAGCCTTTTTTCTAATATATTCTTGAGCATAACCAAAAAGCTGAACCCACTGCGATAATGCCTGCCATAGATACAAACAGGACATACCCTTTCTTTGTTCTAGTAACGGTGTGTTTATCATAAAACTCTGGTTTTCGAACGATTCCAAACCATAGATCAGCAATTAAATTCACGACTACTAAAGAAAAATTCTTTAATTTACTCATGTCATCTCTCCTTCTACATGTTTGGATTCATCTTTAACCTTTCAAGCTCTGAGCAAAACCTGACCTCCATGACGGGTATGATGGACTCCATCCGTAATCCATTCGAGCTTTTGTATTGGACGCTCCCCGTTCCCAGCCTTCTCTGCCCATATGCAAAGGAGGTCTAGGAGCTCCCAAGATTTCAGAAAAAACAGGCACCCAATCTATTCCTCGCGCAGGTTCATTGTCCACAATATTAACTGGACCAGAAGGCCAGTTCAGAGCAAGCGCCGCCGCGTTAGCTGCATCCTCCACATGAAGGAATGACGTAACCGCTTCTGTTGCAGTCAGTCTCCCTTGTCGAATTTCTTCTGTCATTAATCCCGCAGCATCATACCAAGTCCCTTGGCCGTACAACATTCCGTACCGCAAAATCACATGATTAGGAATTTCTGCAACTGCCTTTTCAAGTGAGCGGATACCCTCAATGGTTCTCATCCGGGATTCAGAAGCATTAGTATCTAATGGAGTATTCTCCGTGGCAGGTCCCTCACCAGCTTCATAAGCCCAAGAGATACTTTGGGCAATAATCTGTTTAACCCCGCTTGTCAGTGAAGCATCGACAATATTTCGTGTTCCTTCTATTCTTATCTTTGAATTATCTGCAAAATTCCGCTGACTTAATGAAGTCAGCTGATGAATTACCACTTCAGGTTGGGCTGCTTGAATAGCCGCAAATATAGACTCACGCTCATACACATCCGCGATTACCGCTTGTGCCCCTAAGCTCTCAAGGATTGTTTTGTTTTCTTCTTTATGGGTCAGACCGATAACCTCATGCCCCGCTTGTAGTAACTTAGGAAGCAATGACCGTCCAATCACACCAGCAGCACCTGCAACAAAGATTCTCATCTATTCCCTCCTTTTCGCTGTACTGTATCTTATGGCATAGCTAGAGACAAAGCATAATTTGAATGATTATCCATATGATACCACATATGCAAAAAAGACTGCACCTCACAGTCTATTGCTAAGAGGTGCAGTCTTTGATTTGTTTCATTTTATAAAGTGTTTCATCCAAAAATAGCAGCTTGTCTTTTATAAAGATCTTCCAATACTAAGCAAGCCATTGCTTCAACAACCGGGACGATTCTCGGACAGATACATGGATCATGTCTGCCCTCCGTTTTAATCTCAACTTCTTCACCATTCGTGTTTATGGTCTGTTGAGTAACAGAAATCGAGGATGTAGGCTTTACACTTATTCGAAAAATAATCTCTTCTCCTGTACTGATTCCGCCTATAATTCCACCGGAATGGTTACTAAGAAATCCATCCTTATTCATCGCGTCATTATGTTCACTTCCAAGCATAGAGGCCGCTTCGAATCCAGCTCCAAACTCTATTCCTTTTACAGCACCAATAGATAACATCGCTTTAGCTAACTCTGCATCCAATTTATCAAATACGGGTTCTCCAAGACCCGGAATAACCCCTCTAATCCGACACTCCACGATACCTCCGCAGCTGTCTCCAATCGAAGCTAAGTGTTCAATTTTTTTAATCATTTCAGCTCCAGCCTTAGCATCACAGGCGCGGACTGCATTTTGTTCAATAACATCTTCATCAAAGGTTTGACACTTAATCCCTCCGACCTCTTGCGTGTAGGCTAGTACCTCAACCCCTCTTCTTTCGAGCAGTTTCCGAGCGATCGCTCCGCCAGCTACTCTTGCCGCTGTTTCCCTGCCAGATGCCCGCCCACTGCCTCTATGATCGCGAATTCCATATTTCTGCAAAAAAGTATAATCCGCATGGCCGGGTCTAAATGAATGCTGAATATCGTTATAGGCCTCCGGTTTCATATCTTTGTTGTACAGAACTACAAAGAGTGGAGTTCCGGTTGTTTTCCCTTCGAATATTCCTGATTGTATTTGCACCACATCATATTCCTTACGCGGTGAAGTTACAGAGGACTGGCCTGGTTTCCTTCTATCCATCTGTTTCTGAATATATGCTTCATCAATTTCAACATTAGGTGTAACTCCATCCACTATGACCCCAACCGCTGCACCATGTGACTCTCCAAAGGTAGTAATCTTAAATACTTCTCCAAATGTGTTACCTGCCATAATATTCAAACCTCCATTGCCGACTCTTTTATTATTTATATATCCAAATTATAATAAGATTGTTGCAATTAATGAAATCACATTTTCAACAGACTGTCATAGAGGTGATCTATATCAAATTCTTTAACCTTGAATGGTATCGTATTTTTTTATATACGGCTCGTTACAAAAATCTAACAAAGGCTGCAAATGAATTGCATATTACACAGCCATCCGTAAGTTATGCCATTAAACAAATGGAGGATTCTTTAGGCCTCAAATTATTTCATCGTTTATCTAAAGGTGTAGAGCTAACCGAGGAAGGACGGGCGTTATTGGAATATGTTGAGCCCTCTTTAGTCATGCTGGATTCTGCACAAAAGCATCTTCATAATCTGAAGCAATTAAACGAGGGAGAAGTTCGGATTGGAGCGAGTGATTCCCTTATAAAAAATCTTTTGCTGCCGCAATTGAACGTATTCCACAAACAATATCCCGGCATACGAATTCGGCTATCACACGGAAAAACGCATGAGATCACCAAACGTTTGAAAGAAGGCGAAATAGACTGTGCGCTCGTCCATATGCCTATTGACGATCCACAATTAAGTATTCAGACGCTTGCCACCCTTGAGGATTGTTTTGTAGTGGGACGAGCCTTTCAGGAACTGGCAAACCGTTCGCTTACGGCAAAAGAACTTGCAGAGTTACCTTTTATTTTATTATCCCCAGAAAGCAGCACCAGACTGTTTGTTGATCATTGGTTTGCTGGTAAGGGGTTGTCCGTTAAACCAGATATAGAGCTGGGCAGCATCGATTTACTCTCTGAATTTGCAAGACTTGGTTACGGGGTAGCCTTTATTAGCCGTTCTTTTGTAATTGAGGAGATTCAAAAAGGAGAACTTTTCGAGTTGCAATTAGATGATCCCCCTCCACCCCGGAATATAGGCTTCGCAATCCATCGCGATATGAGGTTATCCGTGGCAGCTGATTCTTTCGTCCGCATGCTTCGTATCCTTGATTAAGATCGTGCTGGTAGCAGCACATAAGGACACTCCGGAACGTGGCACGTGCTTAGCAACCATAAGGTCGCTGCGATACGGGGGGATTTCTTAGCAGCAAACCGGGGGCGTATGCTCAGTAGGATAAGGACACAGAGTCCGGGTGCACTTACGTAGCAATATAAGGACATAGTGGAACGATGCACGTATGTAATAGCAAAAGGACTCTAGGGAACGGTGCATGTACGTCAACGGAACGGTGCATGTACGTCAACGGAACGGTGCATGTACGTCAGCGGAACGATGCACCTCTAGCATAAGGACACAGTGATCAGGTACGCATACGTAGCAGTACAAAGACAGCACGTGCGTAACAGTATTAAGGACACTGCGTAACGGGGCACGTTCGGAGTTGCAATCCGATGCGAATACTCTGTAGCATAAGGACACGTGACCGGGTGCGCTTACGTAGCAATACAAGGACAGCACGTGCGTAGCAGCATAAGGACACTCCGAAACGATGCAGGTACGTAGCGGGAAAGGACACAGTGATCGGGTGTGTACGTAGCAGTAAAAAGACAGCACTTGCGTAGCAGCATAAGGACACTCCGAAACGATGCAGGTACGTAGTAGAAAAGGACACAGGGGACCTTAAACGCAATATTATTCAATATTTGGAGCCCTATCGGACCCCATTGCAGCTATTGGCAAAAAAAACAGGAAATAAGAGCCTCATTCTATAGAATAGCGTCCATGGAGTCCGAAATCCTGCTGCAAAGACCAAAAATTAGCCAATAGCGTCATCTGGGTCCGTACCCCTCAGAAGAGGATGAGCAAAGGGGGATTCCGGGAGGCGCGATGGACTAAAAATACAAAAGGAGCGATTCTCCATTAAATCGGAGAATCGCTCCTTGTAACCTTTTACCGCTTTTAAAGCAGGTTATTATAATGTTATATTTTATCGCGGTTGTAGACTTCAGCCGTCCGATCCGCTCTGTTAGCCATCGAATTTCCTAGTCTAGTGTCTTCGTTATAGACGCCTTCGTAACGCTGAGTATTCAGCGAACGGTTACCGCGGAACACATCATGTGCTTGATAGCCGCGTCCATTATCATCGACTAGTACAAGGATTTTGCCGCTTTCCACATAACCTTCGTACTCTTTAGCCTCATCCTCAGGAATACCGAGTCCGATCAAGCCGCCGACTAATCCACCTGCGCCTGCACCAACTGCTGCACCTGTAAGGGTTGCAACTATAGGCCCTGCCGCCAGAATCGGTCCAATCCCCGGAATCGCCAAAGCTCCGATCCCTGCTAATAGTCCGGCAACGCCGCCAACTACACCACCTGTAGCAGCGCCTGTTGCTACTCCTTCTGGAGCTTTTGTGCCTGTATCCTCTGAGATGTTTCTAAGCTCATCACGATCACGTGTGATTACTGATATTTCATCATTATTAAATCCTTGATTGTGAAGTCCTTCAATTGCTCTGGTTGCTTCTTGTTCTGTGTCGAAAATACCTACGATTTTTTTAGTCACTTGAAGCCCTCCTTAGTAATTGTCTTCGCTAGTAATTACCCTTTAAACGGGAGACCAAACATCTAAGGAAAAATTTCAAGAGCATATGTAACCATAAATTATTTTACAGGACGTGTACGATTAGTCGGAATAGCCTGTAATGGGTCATCTGGCCAATAGTGCTTCGGGTACCGTCCCTTCAGATCTTTTTTGACCTCAAAATAGGTCCCCCGCCAAAAACTTGCTAGATCAGAGGTTACCTGCACAGGTCGTCTAGCTGGTGACAAAAGATGCAGCAATACTGGCAATTTTCCCCCTCCAATTCGAGGTGTGTCCAGCTGTCCAAACATCTCTTGCAATCTTACTGCCAATACCGGGGCAGCAGGATTAGTATAATCTACAGGCACACGCGAGCCACTAGGAACAGATATATGTGTAGGTGCCTCCTTTTCCAGCATCTGCCGCTGATTCCAGTCTAACATCCCCTCAAGCGCTCGCGCTAACGGTACACGCTGAAGGTCGCGGAGGTTCCTCATACCTTGCAGATATGGCAAAAGCCATTCATCCAACGTAGCAATTAAAGCAACATCTGATACATCCGGCCAATCTGAACGTAAGGTATGCATAAACATCAAACGTTCGCGAAGCTGTATGGTTCCCTTCTCCCACGGTAGGATTTCAATGCCATCTGTAGCGATGACACTTAATAGTACATTTGCCATTTCTTCCGCGGAGGGTCTTTCATGTGAAGTTTCTTTTAAGACCAACGCGCCGAGCATTGTGCGACGACGTTTCTTCACACTTCCACTTTCTTTATCCCAATACACATCCGCTTCCTCGGTGATGCGGTCTGCATGATAGGAAAGCAGTTGTCCTTCTTCTATCTCAGCTGCCAGCATAATTGCGCCCTGTGTAGCGCGATCATCGATCGAAGCAGCTACGATATAAGATGACCGGGCCAGCGGTTGCCCTTCCCGCATGGCCGCCCCCCGACCGGAGGAGAGCAGAAACGCGCCATCGCCGCGTTTCTGCCCGATCCGGTCGGGATAGGCGAACGACAGAAGCAGCCCGCAGCGGCTGATGTCGTTCACGTTCTCGCCCGGCGCGGCTTGCAGCTGCGCCAGGAAATGGCGGCTCTCGCGCTGCACAGCGCGCAGAGCCGCCGGGTCCGCTCCGCCGCTATCAGCGGAGCGCTCGAACCGGAGCAGCGCCTCAACGCGGAGCGTGAGGTCGCAATCTAGGGCCGCGGGACCCTTGAAAAGGTCCCGCTCTTGCAGCAGCGCCGCCAGCCGGCAGGCGAGCGGTGCTGTGCCAAGCTCTGCCGCGCGCAGCAGCATATGCGCGGCTCGCGGGTGCGCGCCAAGCGCGGCCATGCTGTGGCCGTGCGGCGTAATAGCGCCGCCGGCGTCCAGCGCGCCGAGCTGGCGCAGCAGCGCGGTGCCCTGCGCATAAGGCGCAGCGGGCGGCGCGTCAAGCCAAGATAGCGCGGCAGGATCGCGCACGCCCCACAGCGCCAGCTCCAAAGCGAGCTGCGCAAGGTCCGTCTGCATAATCTCCGGCACATTGTCATCCGGAAGTCGATTATGCTCCTCCTGACTCCACAGCCTGTAGCACACGCCAGGGGCTGTTCGTCCAGCACGTCCCCGCCGTTGATCCGCGGAGGCTTTCGATACCGGGACTGTCGTTAGACTTGGCATTCCTGTGCGTGGTGAGAATACCTGTGTACGGCGCTGCCCTGTGTCAATTACCGTTCGCACGCCTTCAATCGTTAGACTTGTCTCAGCGATAGAAGTCGCGAGCACTACTTTTCGTTCACCTTGAAACGATGCAGCCACGGCTGCATCTTGGATATTTTGTGGCAGCTGGCCATATAAAGGGCGAATTACCGTCTGCTCTGCCAAGCTTCCATTTTCCAACTCACTTTGAGTTCTGCGTATTTCTCTTTCCCCCGGTAAAAAGACGAGAATATCTCCGGGTTGTTCAACAAGCGCACGTCTCACAGCAGCTGCAGCAGTTTTTTCCAGTGGAAGATTCCCAGTAGTTGGCACATAGATTGTTTCTACAGGATAGGTTCTGCCCGGACAATTTACTACGGGCGCATCGCCTAGTAAAGCAGACACCCGCTCACTGTCCAAGGTAGCTGACATGATAAGAATCCTTAGATCCTCCCGCAGCACAGCCTGTGCTTCCAGTGTAAGGGCAAGTCCCAAATCCGCATGAAGACTGCGCTCATGGAACTCATCAAAAATAACTAAACCCACATCACCCAAAGAAGGATCGCTTTGCAGCATTCTCGTTAATACTCCTTCAGTGACTACAACAATCCGCGTATTTTTGCCTACTTTAGTGTCATTCCGCATCCGATAACCTACCGTCTGTCCAACACTTTCTCCAAGGCAGGATGCCATGTAAGTGGCGGCAGATCTAGCAGCAAGCCTTCTAGGCTCTAACATTAAAATGCTTTTACCCGCCATCCAAGGCTCGTCCAAAAACGCCGGAGGCGTTCCTGTTGTTTTGCCTGCACCCGGTTCAGCGATAAGTACTGCTGCCTGCGCAGTGTTAAGTATGTTTTTCAGGTCAGGAAGCACCTGTATAATCGGAAGCTGTTTCATTCTATCTCTCCATCGTCTATAATCATATGTTATAATTTTCCTTGAAGTTATCTTAGATCATCTTCATCATGTGTGAAAAAACCTTAAAGATCAAGACTTACCATCCATACCCTCTATAATATTAATAAGGAGACTTACTATGATATTCGTAACAAAAGCTACAATTTCAGATCTACCCATGCTCACCAAAATAGACAGCAAGATCATTGGCAATGAAAGCCGCAAATCGAAGATTGAAAAATATATCAAGCATGAGCAGTGTTACGTAGCATCGCATAATGGAACGTTTGTAGGATTTGCTTGCTGCGATACCACCTTTTTCGAATGTTGTTTTATTCAGCTGGTCATTGTGGATCCTGAGTACAGACGCCTAGGCATAGCCAAAACACTCCTTAGCTACATCGAGGAACAATGCCCCACCCCCAAGCTTTTCACCTCCACCAATGAATCCAATACGATCATGCAGCAACTATGTCTTTCTCAAGGGTTTGTTAAAAGCGGAGTCATTGAGAATTTAGATGAAGGCGATCCGGAATGGGTATATTTTAAACAAATTAGATGAGTATACATGTTTAGTTACACATAACAAGCAAAAAGGCAGCTCTTCTGTCTAAACCGACCAAGAGATGCCTTTTTATTTTACACTATTTATTCTGATGTCCAAATGAATGTAGGCATTTAGGCAGTAACTTAAGCAGGTTATTCCTCTTCCTTTATCATCTGTTCGTGTATTTGAGCATTGTATTGCATAAAAGCAGGGTTACTATCCAAGCCGCGTTCACGCAATAACTCCTGTAGACGAAGTCTTTTCATAGACAGTTTTGACCGCAAAGCCTTGCCCTCGCTGGTTTCTGCACTTCCCCTATTATGACACGCCGCTAGCAATCCTTCCAACGTAACACATTCAGCTCGCAGAGAGATTTCCTCAGGCACCAGTCCGGAGTTCTTCATGATTTTAAAAGACATCCGCAATTCTTCCGGCACACCCGATAAATCCTCGAGCTCCAGTGGCTTGCCATGCCCAGGTAAATCTCGAAATTCCCCGTTACGCATAGACTCCTGAATCCGCTGCTCAGCTAACCAAGACATCATCCCCATATACGCAGCCTCCTTCACCAATGACACACTATTAACTACCCTGCCTAAGCAAAAGTATATTTTATGGAATTGCGTTAATTTTAGCATAAAAGACTTAGGATTTGCATCAAGTTGCCGGAATGCTTTCTCAGATCTTTCCTATGCTGTTAACTATAGGGATGGCGAGCTATTTACTCAAATGCCCCTTGCCCTCGTCGCACAGTTGAATAGCTCAGACTCTGTAACTATCGTACACAATGTATATTCTAAGCCCATAACCGCAACGTCAGCATACACTGGCTACCGTGAAACGTTTGGACCCAGGAGCTCTTGCTTGTATACTACATCCTTCATTACACATTCATTACATCTTCGTCGCATAGATCGTCCGGACCCAGCAGCCCTTATTTCACAAATTTAGTCCATTTCGCTGTACTATCGGACTCAGTTGCACCTATTCGCTCTAACACACCCTACTTTTGTTCAAAAACGCGGTAATAAGCGCTATGCGGTCCGATACTTCTAATAAACACACCAAAAACGCCAAATAGCTGCAATACAGTCCGATACATTAGCGAATCCACGCCTCCACAAATCGATCGGACCCAGCAGCCCTTATTTCGCTAATTTAGTCCATTTCACTGTACTTTCGGACTCAGATGCAGCTATTCGCTCAAACACACCCTACTTTTGTTCAAAATCGCAGCGATAAGAGCTATGCAGTCCGATAGTTCTAATAAACACACGAAAAACTCCAAATAGCTGCAATACAGTCCGCAACGCCGATGCATCCTCGCTACCATGTAACGTTCGGACTCAGATGACCTTATTTCACAAATTCAGGCTTATTCCCTCTGCTATCGGACTCAGTTGCAGCTATTCGCTAAAACCCACCTTACTTTTGTTCAAAATCGCAGCAATAAGCGCTATGCGGTCCGAAACGATCAAAAATCAAACAAAAAACGCCAAATAACTGCAATACAGTCCGCAAAACAATGCATACTCGTGGTCGTAGATCGATCCGATTCAGCAGGTCTTGCTCGTATACTACGTCCTTTACACCCTCATTACATCTTCGTCGCCATAGATCGTTCGGACCCAGCAGCCCTTATTTCACTAATTTAGTCCTTTTTACCCTGCTATCGGACTCAGTTGCAGCTATTCACTCAAACACACCCTACTTTTGTTCAAAATCACAGCAATAAGTGCCATGCAGTCCGATACTTCTAATAAACACACCAAAAACTCCAAATAGCTGCAATACAGTCCGCAACACCGATGCATTAGCACACACTCGCCACCGTGAAACGTTCGGACTCAGATGATCTTATTTCACAAATTCAGGCCTCTTTGCTCTGCTATCGGACTCAGTTGCAGCTATTCACTCAAACACACCCTACTTTTGTTCAAAATCGCAGCGATAAGAGTTATGCAGTCCGATAGTTCTAATAAACACACGAAAAACGCCAAATAGCTGCAATACAGTCCGCAACGCCGATGCATCCTCGCTACCAAGTAACGTTCGGACTCAGATGATCTTATTTCACAAATTCAGGCTTATTCCCTCTGCTATCGGACACAGTTGCAGCTATTCGCTCAAACACACCCTACTTTTCTTTAAAATCGCAGCAATAAGCGCTATGCGGTCCGATACTTCTAATAAACACATCAAAAACGCCAAATAGCTGCAATACAGTCCGCAACGCCGATGCATCCTCGCCACCGTAGATGCTACTGTTTACTTCCGCCATTCATCATTCACTTATCCCTCTCTTCACTCCCTTTTCCCCGTCATGCGTACTTATCACCTTCATCACTCCATTTTCACCCTCATCACGCACTTATCCCTATCTTCAATCCCTTTTCCCCGCCAACACTATCTCCGCGCCGTACGCAAATCAAGCTCGTGGACTTGCCTAGGACCTTATTTCTCCCGCTATTTTATTGCCCTCTATTCCCTATAAGATAGTCTTCTAACTCACAGCCGGATCGTGCAATTAACACACGCGATTGCTATACTCTTTCTAATGAGCCTCAACTCAATAAAAAAAGGACTACCGCAGTAGTCCAAAGGAGAAATATAAATGTTAGCTAACATCCAAAAAGAAGATCAATATTATGTCGCTCGTTTCGAACGCCAGTTAAAGCATTCCGCAACTGAGATTTGGTCTTATTTGACCGAAAATGAGAAGCTTGCCTTATGGTTCTCTGAATTAAAAATCGAGGACCTGCGTGAAGGCGGACTTATAAAGTTTGATATGCAAAACGGAACGTTTGTTGATATGGAAATTACCGTGCTGCAGCATCAATCTATTTTTGAGTTTACATGGGCTGAAGATCTTGTTCGTTTTGAGTTATACCCTAATTCAGAAGGCTGTTTACTCGTCTTGAACGAAACACTACAAACGCTTACCCCGCATACACCACGAGATCTCGCTGGCTGGCATGTTTGTCTAGAAGTGATCCAGCATCTTTTGGAAGGCACGACGCTGGAGTCACGGAAAGACGAATGGAATAAATGGTACGAGCAATACCGGGAAGCGATCTCGAAATTAGGATAACAAGGACTCCGCGCCGTCAATCACGATTTGCGCACCTGTAATATGGATAGATTCATCCGAAGCCAGAAAAGCAACGAGATCAGCGACATTATCCGGCTTGCCCGGTCCATCCGCCAAGGGTTGCGCTCCATCAGGAAATTCAATCGGAATGACGATTGCTTCTACATCCTCGCTCATTTCAGTGGTTTCATCTATATTCGTAGCAATAGCCCCAGGGCAGATCACATTCACACGAATCTTAAACTTAGCAAGCTCGAGAGCTGCCATTTTGGCAAAAGCCACCTGTCCAGCTTTGGTAGTGCTATAAGTAGACCACCCAAAGCTGGCAAATCTAGTGTTCCCATTAATGGAACTAGTAATAATAATACTGCCCTTCCCTTTATCTTTCAGATGAGGAATAGTATATTTCAGAGTCAAAAAAGTCCCCGTCAAGTTCACCGACATCGTACGCTCCCAGTCGCTCAAGCTTAGTTCTTCTATCGGGCCCACAGCGCCATTAATTCCCGCGTTAGCGAATACTACATCCACACCTCCGAATTGTTCCACCGTACAACGTACGGCTTCCTCCATCTTTTTCTCATCCGAAGTATCTACCTCTATGGCCAGCGCACAATCTTTTCGAAGCTTATTAAGCTTTTCTGCCAAGGAAGAGGTTCTTTCAAGATTTAAATCGAACAATGCTACATTTGCACCTTCCCGCGCCAGCTTAATAGCGGTAGCACGGCCAATTCCCGAGCCCGCTCCGGTTATAATCGCTGTTTTTCCAATAAATCTTTGTTTCTTAGATATGTTTGGGCTCATATGTAATCTCTCCTCTAATGTCTGTAAGATAAGTACTATGGATCAAGATTACCCAAATAAACCTGTAATGGAATCATCTCGTTCATAAATCTTCAGAATTTAGGCACGCCGCACAAAAAAATCTCCCCATTCAATAAGATGAGCGGAGAGTTTGTTTCGAATATTTTGATTTTTTTGATTGTTTCGATGTTCGATGTTCGATGTTCGATGTTTCAATTATTTCAGTTCAGTTGTCCAGCTTGCGTACGTCCACTTTTACAGTCAGTGTTCCTGCTCCGCCGCGATATACCCCTTTTACAGGTACTATATCTTTATAATCCCGTCCATGACCCAGCTTGATATAACGCCAGTTCACTTCAACATTATTCGTCGGATCAAAACCAAGCCAGCCCGTACCCGGAATATGGGTCTCCACCCAAGCATGTGAAGCCTGCTCGAAATTAGCATTGCTGCTCTGTAGATCACCGACAAAATGATATCCACTAACATATCTTGAAGGCAGACCCACACTGCGGCAGACAGCGATCATAAGATGAGCATAATCCTGACAGACCCCCCGCTTGAGCTTGAGGGCTTTTTTTACCGTTGTATTTACGCTTGTTGCCTCAGGATCATAGGTGAACTGTTCATAAATCGTCGAAGATAACCTCAGAATCCATTGATACATATCTTCAGCTTCACTAAAAGGGTACTGTGAGGCGAACTCTACCAATTCAGGAGTCACCTCGGTATAACGGGTCGGCAAAATAAACTCAATATAACGGTTCTGAAACTTTTCATCATTTAATAGCTTAACTTGCTCTTCAAGGCTGGTTCGCGGAAGATCGGTACCCTGGGCTTTATCCAGCGTTACTACAGTAGCTTTAGTATGAATGACCATTTCCGTATGTGGTTTATTAACTGAATAGGCATGCACCCGATTACCAAAAAAATCCTCATACGTTAATAGATTAGCTGCTGGATATACTTCAACCTCATGGTGATAACAGGATTGCCGATAGTTGGTGCGTGGGGTAAGCCTGATTTCATTGACACTGTCCGTAACCGGCTCTGGATAACTGTATGTGGTGGTGTGATTGATTTGAATCTTCATACAGATACTCCTTCTCGCCGAAAAAAGGCGCCCTCCATCGTTTTGCCCAGTCTCTGGCAAGATATTACGAGTGATTGCAGCACATCTTCCACCAGTTCACCGGACATTTCCTCTTTCTCCATATAATCCAGCTCTGCCTTCAGCTTTCCTGCTTGACGGATGACCTTCTCATGACCTGAACCTTTTTCTGAGGAATCTAATTCAAGCCTAGCTAAATGCTCTTCCAGCTGGTGAAAAGAAAAGCGGATCGAACGTGGAAATTTGGGATTTGCGATCAAAAAATCTAAAATGCTCTCCGGTGACATAGCATCTGCATAGTAACGGCGAAACGCCTGATAACCACTTACCGATTTCAGCACAGCCTGTAACTGAATATAAATTGCATTAAGCTCTTTAAAACGGCAAGAGGCAATAACTGCCTGCAAAATACGCGTCGTATTCTCTGCACGTTCCAGAAAACGGCCGCTCTCTATAAAATGCCATTCATTTCCCCTAAGCATTACGGATTGTTCTGCTCCTAGAAACATAGCTGCACGTTCCTTCACCTGCTGGTAGAAATGATGTGGGCCACTCATAATATCAGCGACTGACCGCTCACCAAGCCATAGATTAAAGCTGTTGACGATATCCCATAACTCACTTGGAAGATGCTGGCGCAGTGTGCGAAGATTATTTCTAGCATGATGTACGCAAGAGAATAATGAATTCGAATTGCCTAAATCAAGTGTAATAAAGGATAACACGTCCTGTTCAGAAAAGGTTTCGAACTGCTGCAAATATTCACTTCGAACTCCTAATGCATCGATAAGCCTCGACCATTTATGTCCTTCTTCTTGAAAATCCTCTTCCTGCTGGATATGATAATGTACATTGATTAGCCGCGCATGATTCTCTGCCCTTTCAATATATCGGCCGATCCAGAATAAAGCCTCCGCATTTCGATTCAGCATCTTTAGCCACTCCTTTATCCTCCAAATTGATGCTGCATATTTTTGATTCACAATCAAGGCTTACAAGATAATAGATCAAGCCATAACCCAAGTATCCTTTACGCCACCACCTTGCGAGGAATTCACAACCAGTGAACCTTCTTTCATAGCCACTCGTGTTAATCCACCAGGTATGACATGTGGCTTCCGGTCTGCGCCCATTAATACAAAAGCCCGAAGATCTATATGCCGGGGTGCCATAGTGCCTCCCGACAATACGGGTGCTCTGGACAAGGACATAATTGGCTGTGCCACATAACGGTCCGGATCGGCAATAATTTTCATTCGGAACTCCGCTAATTCTTCTTTGGTCGCCTCACTTCCGATCAACATCCCATATCCTCCGGATAATGAGGTTTCTTTAACAACCATTTCGGATAGGTTCTCAAGAACATACAGGCGTTCATCAGGTCTGGACAACAAATACGTCGGCACATTACCAAGGATCGGCTCTTCATTCAGATAATAACGAATCATATCCGGTACATAGACATACATCGCTTTATCATCTGCAACACCGGTTCCCGGAGCATTAGCAATCGCTATGTTACCTGCCCTATATGCATTCATAAGTCCTGCCACACCCAGTAAAGAATCAGGTTGAAAGGCTAGCGGATCAATGTAATCATCATCCAACCGACGATACAGCACATCTACGCGACGCAGTCCGTTCATTTCTTTCAAATATATTTTGTGATCCTTTGTTACCAAATCTCGTCCTTCGACCAAATGTATACCCATCTGCTGTGCCAAAAAAGCATGTTCATAATATGCAGAATTGTACTCTCCAGGCGTTAGGAGTGCTATAACCGGATCTGACCTTCTTGAAGGAGATAGACTACGAAGCACGGATAAGAAGCGATTTAAGCTATGATCTACATCTCGGATGGAGCTGGCAAAGGACAATTCAGGAAACAATTGATTCATAAGTGTTCTGCCTTTAAAAAGATAGGAAAAGCCGGAGGGTGTTCGCAGGTTGTCTTCAAGTACATAATAATGCCCATCGTGGTGGCGGATCAGATCGATTCCTGAGGTGGTGATATAAGCTCCACCGGGCACTCGCAGACCTGACATTTCTGGCCGGAAATAACAGTTGGAAATAATCATACGCCTAGGGACGATGCCATCTTTAACAATGTATTGCTCATGGTAAATGTCATGAATGAATAAATTCAAAGCTGTGATACGCTGAATAATTCCAGCTTCTAGCCTCTCCCACTCATTCTTAGGGATAATACGTGGAATCATATCGAAGGGGATCGTTCGCTCCATAGGATGATCCTGAGCCGGGTTGTAAAGCGTAAAGGTAATTCCTTCTTCCATCATCCTACGCTGCATTAAATTTTGCTTCCCTTGCAGCTCTTCGGAGCTCATTCCGGAAAACATGCGATTCACATGTCTGTAGTGCGGCCGGACATTCCTCTTATCAGCATACATTTCATCGAAAAAATGCTGTAATGGATACGGAGACAGACCTGGCAGAGGATCTAATTTGGACATGAGCCCGACTCCTTTCGATAGATGTAATCTTTGTTAACAACTTATACTTTCATTTCAGAAAACATCCATGGAAATATTGGTTTATATTCTCATAATACGTAAATCCACTCGTTCATGTCAACATATATAACAGAGAAATGTGATTCCGGAGATATTTGTATTTTTTGGAATCGCTTCCTTTCTCTCTTATATAGGTTGCCGGAGATGAAATGTAGATTCATCATTGAATTGTATGCAGGAAGTGTGACAAGCATTACTGTTATGAATTTTTCATATAATGTATTTTTTATATAGTTGCCTGAGGATGTGGATTCATTGAGTATGGTATAATTTGTTGCGATGGGAGAGTGACTTATGGAGCACAAATATACTATGTCAATTGAGCAGGAAGAGACTAGGCGGAATCACATTTATCTGTTATTTGGCCTGTCTGAAGCGGGATCAATGAAGGTAGCCCTTAGTCATCTGGGTTGTCGTCATTTAATACGAGTACTTTCATTTAATGAGACGTTCTCTGCTGGACCGTTGCGTGGATTACATAATAATGAAGGCTATCATACCCGTGAGTTATGGTTTCAGGAACGATTTCCGGATCAGGGTTATCATTTAAATCCCCAGCATAAACTGGCAGCCATGATTCAGACCTTAAAAGAAATTCCCGAGGACAAAAAAATCACTATTTGGTGCGGAGATAACTCCCATGATCAGACAGGTTTACGATTTGCACTTTCTATTCTTAGTGAGAGGACGCAACCTATTCATGTTATTGATTCAGTCAAGGCTTATAGGGAGATTGCCGCTTCATTTGAAATCGGCTTATATCCCAGAGCACTTAGTCAGCTCCCAAATGAAGTTCTGCAAAAAATTATAGAAATTACCGAAAACACATCCCCTATCACCTCCGCTCAAAGAAAACAGTATGAACTAGAATGGCAAAAAATCAGCAACACCGAGGATATGCTTAGAGTTTGGGCTGATGGCCAGCTTATGAATGTTCCCGAGAGTTACTATGACGAAGAAATTCTTTCTTTAATTCTGCAATTTCAACAGTATGAGGATCGAGATGGCTACGTAAATGCAGGTCTAGTTGTAGGCACAATTATAGGGCAATGGAATTTGTATCTCAGTACCTCATTCATAGAATATCGCTTCTGGAGGCTAATTAGTGAGGGAAAGCTGTTATTTAAAGGGATCCCTTACGCGATGCATTTATACTTTCTAAAAGTCGCTTAGCAGTTGCTACAAAATGACTGACAAACCCTTTTAAAAAAAGAAAAGGAATGCCCTCCTAACTAAATATAGCTTCGAGGGCATTCCTTGTAAATATGACTTCTTTATGATTATATTGTGCTGTTGATTACACTTGCTCTTCCGATTCTTCTAACTCTTCTTCCTCGGCAATTAATCCGGCAAAAAGAGCATGTACGAACTGCTGCGAATCAAATGGCTGCAAGTCTTCCATTTTTTCTCCAAGACCTACAAACTTCACCGGCAAATTCATTTCCTGACGAATCGCTACAACGATTCCGCCTTTAGCCGTACCGTCCAGCTTCGTCAAAACCAAGCCAGTGACACCACTCTTTTCACCAAATAACTTGGCTTGCGTAAGTGCATTTTGACCCGTCGTAGCATCTAGCACCATCAGTACCTCATGTGGAGCACTTGGGATTTCTCTTTGAATGACGCGGAAGATTTTGTTGAGCTCTTCCATCAGATTGCTTTTATTCTGCAGTCTGCCAGCAGTATCGCAGATTAAGATATCCACATTGCGCTGTTTAGCCGCTTGCACCGCATCGTACATTACAGCCGCCGGGTCAGAGCCTGCTTGTTGTTTAATAACATCTACGCCTGCGCGTTGGCCCCAAACCTCAAGCTGCTCAATCGCTCCAGCACGGAACGTATCCCCTGCAGCCAAAAGAACTTTTTTACCTTCTTGTTTGTAACGATGAGCCAGCTTGCCGATGGTAGTCGTCTTGCCCACGCCATTGACCCCAACGAACAAAATAACCGTAATTCCATTCGGATTTTCCTTCAGGCTGTTATCATCATCTCCGCGCAGCAGCTCCATAAGTTTACGGGACAAAATCGGCTTCAGCTCGGCAGCATCTTCAATCCGATTTTGCTTCACTTCGGCACGCAAATCCTCGACAAGGGTCATAACAGTGTTTACACCCACGTCTGCACCAATCAAAATCTCTTCCAGCTCTTCGTAGAACTCTTCATCTATCTTTTTGCGGCGGATGATAAGGTCGGAGACCTTCTCTACAAAACCTTTACGGGTTTTCTCTAATCCGTCGCGGAATTGTTTCGTTACACTTTCCGTTTTGCCGGAAATGCTTTCTTTTAATTTTCTAAAAAAGCTCATTTGGTTCCTCCTAAAAGTTTCTCTTCTTTGATGAATTTAAGCAATCTCAGCTTCTTCATCCTCTAAACGTACTGAGACGAGCTTGGAGACGCCGCCCTCTTCCATCGTTACTCCGTATAACACGTCCGCCTCTTCCATCGTTCCTTTGCGGTGTGTAACGACGATGAACTGAGTTTGTTCAGAGAACTCGCGTAAATACTGTGCAAAACGAACAACGTTCGCTTCATCGAGCGCAGCCTCGACCTCATCCAATACGCAGAACGGAACTGGCTTCACTTGCAAAATAGCAAACAATAACGCCATCGCTGTTAGAGCGCGTTCACCGCCAGATAAAAGCTGCAGATTTTGCAATTTTTTACCCGGTGGTTGGGCTACGATATCTATACCTGTTTCCAGCATATGTTCCGGATCCAGAAGCATGAGATCCGCTCGCCCGCCGCCGAACAGCTTTGAGAACACGGTCCCGAACTGTTTGCGGATCGCATCAAAGGTCTGTTTGAAACGTTTGGACATTTCATCTTCCATCTCGCGGATTACTTGATACAAGGTAGTCTTAGCTTCGACTAGATCATCTTTTTGTCCACTGAGGAACGTATACCGTTCATGGACCCGCTGATATTCTTCGATCGCCCCTAAGTTAACCTCTCCTAGCGCAGAAATACTGCGCTTCAAACGCTGTACATCGGCTTGTGCGGCAGGTACATCTTCAGGCACTGGATATCTCTGTTTTGCTAATTCATAACTTAGCTCGTAGTCATCACTCAGCTTGCGGAGAATATTATCCAGCTCCACATCGAGTCGACCGACAGAAACTTCAGTGGCACGCAGCTTGTCCTCGACTACTTTAAGGGCCTGACGTTGATCTTTAGTCTTGCCTTCCTCAAGTTCCAGCTTACGGGTTAACGCTGTACGCTCAGCACGCGCAAAATCCAAAGTTCCAGTCGTCTCTTCCTTCTTCAAGCGGTAACTGTTCAAATCTTCCTTCTGCTTCACAGCTTCCAAAGCATTGTTAGCCAGATCCTGTTCAATCGTATGTAACAGATTTCGATTCTGGCGCAGCTCCTTGTCCTGTGAACCCACATCTTGTCTTAGGCGACGTAACTGCTCCTCCAGGGAGAATATCTCCTGATCGAGCTTGCCTTCCGAGACTTTCATACTGGTCAACTTGCCTTGCAGCTCTTCCTTAGCTGATTCATTCGCTTTACGCGCTGATTCAGCGTTACGGATACCCTCATGGGCTTCCTTTTCTTCCTTTTCAAGGCGTTCAAGCTCAGCAGTGGCTTGCTTCCGCGTCTCTTCAAGCGCACGTACTTCATTCTCAAAGCCGCTGCGTTCCGCACCTGTGCTCTCCACTTGCTCCTGCACATGCCGAAGCTCATGCTCGAGCTGCTTCAAATCACCGGAGACTCTTTGCTCTTCCAGTCTTTTCTCATCGCCATCACGGCGCAGGTCCTCCAGCTTCACGCTAGCGTTCTCCTGCTCCTCACGAAGTCTGGCAATGCCTTGCTTCAGCTTCACTATTTGACGTTCGCTTTCTTCAATCTCACTGCTTAATTGATCCAGCTGACGTTTGCGGCTAAGCAAGCTATTGTTCTTCTTATGCTGGCTACCCCCGGTCATTGAACCGCCGGCATTAACTACATCGCCTTCCAGGGTAACTACCCGATAACGATATTGGCATCTAGCGGCGATACGGTTCGCTTGCTCCAAGCTCTCCGCAATAACCACATTGCCGAGCAAACTGCCAATAATGCTAGTATATTTATCATCGTAACCAACGAGTTCGGAACCAATTCCAACAAATCCGTCAGCATCACCCACCATACCACGGTCACTGCCAGAAATCTGGCGCGGCCGGATAACATCTAGCGGAAGAAAGGTAGCTCGTCCCAGCTGACGTTGCTTTAGAAATGATATCGCTTGGCGGGACACAGTCTCATTATCCATGACCACATGCTGAAGTGATGCGCCTAGAGCAGTCTCAATCGCCATTTCCAGCTTCTCCGGAACAGAGATCAGCTCCGCAACCGCACCATGCACACCGTTGAGCTGTCCTTTGCGCGCACCCTTGAGCACTTCTTTAACCCCAAGCATGAAGCCGTCGAAATCATCCTGCATCTCTTTCATGGTCTCATGACGAGAGACTTGCGCTTCCCGCTTCTGTTCCCATTTCCGAAGACCGGATTGTGTTTCTTCGATCAGCTTCTGACGTTTACTAAGCTGCTCACTTTCAGTGATATAAGCCCCGCGAAGATTGCTAAGCTCCTTCCCCAGCTGGGCAATCTTGTCCTTCAGCCCTTTCTGGTTGGCAGACAACTCTTCATGCCGGGCTGTCCATTTGCCGCTTTCTTCTTCACTGCGGCTCATACGACGTTCCAGATTCTCCTTTTGCTGATCCGCGTAACGAATTTCGTTACGTGCATTCGCCATAAGGTTCATTAGCTCCAAAAGAGCACTTTTGAGCTTTTCTTCCTGGCTCTGGCTAATACCGTCTGCCACACCTTCAAGCCTTGTCTCTTCATCTTCGATCTGTTTCCGAAGATCCACAAGCTTAAGCCGCGATTGTTCAAGCTTAAGCTCCAGATCCACGACTTCACGCTGACGATCTGCAGAACGCTCGCCAACCGAACCTAACGTGAGCATTAACTGCTCACGATTACTTTCCAGATTGCGCTTGCGTTCCCTCAGCACTTCACCGTAACCTTCGCTCTTCTCAAATGCTTCGCTATAACGCAGCAATTGCTCTTGCTGCTTCTCGATCTGTGCTTCGATTGTGCGCAGTTCAGAGCGCCCGCTCTCCAGCTTGGCATCATGAGCCGAAACCACAGTAGACAGCTCCAGCTGCTCGTCCTTCAACGTTTCAAGCTTAGCGTTACCTTCCTGCCAAGCGGTATGAATGCCTTCAATCTGGTGTACGTATACTGAAATTTCCTGATGTTTTAATTGTTCGCGAAGTTCCTTAAAGCGGATAGCTTTCTCGGACTGATCCTTAAGTGGCCCAATCTGATCCTCAAGCTCACTGATCAAATCATGAATACGAAGCAGGTTCTGCTCGGTATCATCCAGCTTTCGACTTGCGTCTTTCTTGCGCGATTTATATTTTACAATACCTGATGCTTCTTCAAAGATGCCTCGCCGATCTTCGGAACGAGTACTTAGAATCTCTTCAATCCTACCCTGCCCGATAATCGAATAGGCTTCACGTCCGATACCGGTATCCATAAACAGCTCTGTGATATCCTTCAGACGGCAGGATTGCTTATTAATTAAATATTCACTATCTCCACTGCGGTGGACTCTCCGAGTCACTGTAACTTCGCTGAAATCCAGCGGAAGTGTGTGATCTTCATTATCAAGCGTAAGTGATACTTCGCCATAATTCACGGCTTTACGCGCATCACTTCCAGCAAAAATGATATCCTCCATCTTGCCGCCACGCAGTGATTTAGCACTCTGTTCGCCGAGTACCCAGCGTATGCCGTCAGAAATATTGCTTTTGCCGCTTCCGTTCGGGCCAACTACAGCCGTTATACCGCGCACAAACTCCATTTCTGTTTTGTCGGCAAATGATTTAAAACCAGCTAATTCTATCCGTTTCAAAAACATACTTGCCAATCACCTCTGACCCATTATACCATAGCGTTTGTACCCTAAAAAACCATTAAGATGTACCTTATCCTTTGTAAAGCGGAACATATAAGTTCTTATATTGTCGAAAAAGAGCAGCAACGGTCTGAGCTCCGCCTAAACGCCGGTATTCAGACCTTTGCTGCTCTCCTCCGCTTGTCCCCTTGATGCAAAACTCAGGCACCGTCCTCTTTCAGATGCAAAAGTGCTGCTGCTGCAGCCTGCTGCTCTGCTTCCTTCTTGGACCGGCCGCTTCCTTTACCAAGTGAACGGTTAGCCATATACACCTCTGAGACGAATTCACGCTCATGTGCAGGTCCCCGTTCTTCTATAATTCGATATTCCAATGTACCCATATTGTGCTGCTGAATTAGCTCTTGCAGTTCCGTCTTATAATCGGTCATCTGCATTTGCAATTTCCCATCCGTCTCCACGAGAGGAAATACGTGATTATCAAGAAAACTCCGCACTGTTTCCAGTCCTTGGTCGAGATAAAGCGCTCCCACGAAGGATTCGAATACATCAGCCAGCAGGGCCGGGCGAGTACGTCCGCCCGTAAGTTCTTCCCCTTTGCCCAATAGTACATAACGGCCAAAACCTAAACTCTCCGCAAACTTGACCAGTGAAGGCTCGCATACAATAGCGGCCCGCAGCTTGGTCAACTCTCCCTCAGGTCGGTCTGGCAATAGATTGTACAAATATTCAGAAACCGTTAACTCCAGAACTGCATCGCCAAGAAATTCGAGACGCTCATTGTCCTGATGCTGATTGAAACGGTGTTCATTCACATAGGATGCATGGGTAAAGGCCTGCTTCAGAAGCACAGAATCGTGAAATTGGATTTGAAGTTGCTGTTGTAACTGCTTCAGTTCTCCTTTCACCGCACTGTCCCCTTACTAATTATATTTTTTTAGAATAACTGTTGCGTTATGTCCCCCGAAGCCGAACGAATTCGACATTACAATATCAAGATCAGCTTTACGTGGCACATTTGGTACATAATCCAGATCACATTCCGGGTCTTGGTTGTCCAAATTAATCGTTGGCGCAATCATCCCTTTTTGCAAAGAAAGGCCACAGATAATAGCTTCTACTCCACCAGCAGCACCCAGAAGGTGACCTGTCATGGATTTCGTCGAACTAATTGCCACTTTATAGGCATGGTCACCCAATGCTTTTTTAACAGCAGCAGTTTCTGATCTATCTCCTACAGGCGTTGAAGTACCATGAGCATTGATGTAATCAATATCTTCAGGAGAGATACCAGCATCCCGGATTGCCATCTTCATGCAGCGAGCTGCACCATCTGGATCAGGCTCAGTCATATGATGAGCATCTGCGCTTAGACCATAACCGATAACCTCAGCATAGATCTTCGCTCCACGTTTCTCAGCATGTTCGAGTGATTCCAGAATAAGAATCCCGGCACCTTCACCCATAACAAAACCATCGCGATCCACATCAAACGGACGACTTGCCTTCTCAGGCTCATCATTGCGAGTGGACATTGCTCTCATTGCACAAAAACCAGCCATACCTGTTGGACGAATGGTCGCTTCGGAACCCCCACAGATCATTGCATCTGCGTCTCCACGTTGAATCAAGCGGAAGGATTCCCCAATGGAGTGACTTCCTGTAGCACAAGCAGTTACTGTCGTCGTATTAGGACCCTTTGCACCAAGGTTAATGGACAACTGCCCAGAACCCATGTTAGCGATCATCATCGGAATGAAGAACGGACTAACCCGCTTCGGTCCTTTTTCAAGCAACAAGTTATGATTGTCTTCCCAAGTTCCAAGACCACCAATACCTGATCCTACAGATACACCTATTCTTTCGGCATCAATATCTTCACCGATCTTAAGTCCGCTATCTCGCAATGCGTCCTCACCGGCAGCCACTGCAAATTGTACAAAACGGTCCATTTTGCGGGCTTCCTTACGACCAAAAAGTGCCTCTGGATCGAAATCTTTAACAGAGGATGCTATTTGCGTAGTATACTCACTGACATCAAAGGTCTCAACCTGTGATACACCGGATTTGCCGCTCATAAGATTATCCCAGAACGTCTCCAAATCTTTGCCCAATGATGTAACTACGCCCATCCCGGTAACAACCACTCTATGACTCAAACACAATCACCCCATCTATAGGTTGTATACATTATATTCAGAACTTATATACTTTCTGTTGCTACTATATGAACAGCGGTAACCGCATCATTAACCATCCTGCGGTTCTGTTATATCCCTTATATAGTTGCTCAAGGCAACCTTTGATTCATCTTTAGTGCTCTATAAATGAGGAGAAGTCCCGCCCTAGCAGGAACGGGACTCTCAATCATATGACTCTAGGTATGAGATTGTATGTACTTCACAACTTCACCCACGGTCGTAATCGTCTCTGCATCTTCATCAGAGATTTCCATATCGAATTCATCTTCCAATTCCATAACCAATTCTACTACATCAAGAGAATCAGCACCTAAATCATCTTTGAAAGACGTTTCTAATGTTACCTCAGCTTCATCGGCACCTAAGCGGTCGATGACAATGCGTTTTACACGCTCTAATACATCGGACATCCGGTTCACCTCCTCTTTTGGTATTATACGAGATATGAGTTCAAAATACCATAGAGCGTCAAAAACGCTTTCTTTATCCCTCACATTTCAGCATTAAAACAGTGTAATTTCTCCTTGACGGAGAGTTACATATACATCCCGCCATCCACGTGTAGTGTCTGGCCGGTCATATACGCAGCGCCTTCAGAGGCCAGGAAGACTACAGCCATAGCAATCTCTTCAGGACGCCCCAGACGAGCAAGTGGAATGCCCTTCTCAAGCTCACTGCGCACTTCCTCAGAGAGCTCACGCGTCATATCTGTATCAATGAAGCCAGGAGCGATACAGTTCACCGTGATCCCCCGTGAGGAAAGCTCACGAGCCGATGCCTTCGTTAAACCGATGACACCTGCCTTAGCTGCGGAGTAATTAGCTTGTCCAGGATTTCCTGTTACACCTACTACGGAAGAAATATTGATAATTCGCCCGTAGCGTTGCTTCATCATAGGGCGTGTAGCTGCCTTTAGGCAGTTAAACACCCCTTTTAGATTCGTTTCGATCACTTGATCGAACTCTTCTTCTTTCATGCGCATAATCAGGTTGTCTCTGGTAATGCCGGCATTATTGACAACAATGTCAATACGTCCCCAGGTATTCAGAACCTCTTTGACAAGGTTCTCGGCCTGTTCACTATTGCCGACATCGCCACGAAGGGCAATACCCTCCGAGCCAAGCTCGACAATCCGAGCTACGGTCTCTTGTGCGGCTGCTTCACTGCCCGCATAGTTCACGGCCACCTTCACGCCATGTTCCGCGAGAGCAAGTGCAATACTGCGGCCGATGCCGCGAGAGCCACCAGTTACAAGGGCCGTTTGACCCCGCAATGCTGAGAACATCATTTATTCCCCTTTCGATCATATTGCTATTGATAAACAATGTTTGAACGTATCTTACAAGACAGCTTGCACACTTTCAAGTGTGTTAATGTTGATTACTTTGACCGTTTTGTCTATTTTGCGGATCAGACCTGCCAGAACACTGCCAGAACCAATTTCCACAAAAGTATCCACACCATCAGCAATCAGCCATTCAATACTGTCTTGCCAGAGCACAGGGGAGTACACCTGGCGAACAAGCAGTTCACGGATTTCTTCAGGATCCGTTACAGGTGCTGCGGTAACATTGACAATAACAGGTACAGCCGGAGCATTAAAAGTAACACTCTTCAGCTCGTCTGCCAAGCGGTCTGCCGCAGCCTTCATCATCGAAGAGTGAAAAGGTCCACTTACTTCCAGCGGAATAGCCCGCTTTCCGCCTGCTTCCTTAACACGCTGCACAACACCGTTAACCCCGGCTTGTGAACCAGAAACAACAATCTGTCCCGGGCAGTTCACATTCGCCAGTTCTACCACGCCGCTCTCCTCGGATACGCTCCGGCATAATTCTGCCAGAGCATCCCGCTCCGCACCAAGCACTGCAGCCATAGCTCCCTGTCCACCTGGAACAGCTTCCTCCATAAAACGACCGCGTAAACGCACGAGTCTTACAGCATCTTCATAGGACAATACGCCTGCCGCAACCAGTGCGCTGTATTCTCCTAGGCTATGACCAGCTACATAATCCGGCTTCATCCCTTGATCACGTAATGCTTCCAGATAAGCCACGCTTGCTGTTAGCAGAGCCGGTTGCGTATTTACGGTCTGTTTCAAATCACTGTCAGGTCCTTCAAAAATCAGCTGGCTCAGTGGAAATCCGAGCACCTCATCACCTTTTTCGAATACCGCGCGGCTGTGCGGAAGAGCTTCATATACATCTCTACCCATTCCAACTGCCTGTGCACCCTGACCGGGAAAGACAAATGCGATTTTACTCATAAGTAAGAACTCCTTCCTCTATTACCAGATCAATACGGACGCGCCCCAAGTCAAGCCACCGCCGAATCCAACCATCAGAACCGTGTCGCCTTCCTTCATGCGTCCTTCTTCCGCCGCTTCAACTAGAGCTAGAGGAATAGAAGCTGCTGATGTATTAGCATATTTATCAACATTGATTACACATTTCTCCGGTGGCAGGTCAAGCCGCTGCATAGCGGATTGAATGATACGAATATTCGCTTGATGCGGTACGAACAAATCAATATCTTCTTTACCTAATCCGGCTTTAGTAAGCACACGTTCTGTAGCTGAGCCCATAACACGAACGGCAAACTTAAACACTTCACGGCCATTCATATAGATGAAATGTTTCTTGTCTTCAACCGTCTGCTGAGATGCAGGCAAGCGCGAACCCCCAGCTTCCAGCTTAAGCAAGTTTCCTCCAGAACCTTCAGCACCCAGATCGAAGGATTGGAAACCGCGTCCCTCTGGAACTTCACCGATGATTACTGCTCCTGCACCATCGCCAAACAGTACACAGGTGTTACGATCCGTATAATCAGTGATGCGGGATAAAGTGTCCGCACCAATTATGAGTGCATTATTGTACATTCCGTTCTGAATAAAGCCAACCGCAGTAGCTAGGCTGTATACAAAACCAGAGCAGGCTGCTGACAAGTCAAATGCCGCAGCACCTTTTGCTCCAAGTTTATCCTGCAAAATGCAGGCTGTGGAAGGAAAGGAGCTATCAGGGGTTACCGTTGCAATAATAATAAGATCCAGATCTTCGGCTTTCATGCCTGCAGAATCCAAAGCTTTAAGTGCAGCTTCATAGGCTAAATCAGAAGTTGCCTCATGTGGTGCAGCGATATGTCTTTCACGGATCCCTGTCCGACTGACGATCCATTCATCGTTAGTCTCCACTATTTTTTCTAGATCACTGTTTGTTAAAATTTTCTCAGGTACATATTTACCCGTACCGATAATCCCAACCGGCCGCAACTGTTTCATTTCGTCACTCACTTCCCGCTAATTTCCTTGGATATACTTGGCACAAGATCGGCTTGCAGAGCAATCCGCGCTTGTCTTACTGCATTTTTAACCGCATTTCCGTCTGAAGATCCGTGCCCCTTAACTACCAATCCGCTAAGACCAAGCAGCGGTGCACCGCCATGCTCTTTATAATCCATCTTGCCCTTCAGGGCTCTAAGCTCCGGCATCAGCATAGCCGCTCCAAGTTTAGTCTTCAGAGAACGGCTGAATTGCTCCTTCAGTAAAGAGAACAATGCACCCGCTGTACCCTCAAGCGACTTCAACAGGATATTACCAGCAAATCCATCGCAGACAAGCACATCGCAGTTTCCTGTCAGTACGTCGCGTGCCTCAACATTACCGATAAAATGAATGCCCGGCAATTTCTCCAGCAGTGGATAGGCTTCTTTGGTCAGTTCGTTGCCTTTCCCAGGCTCCGTCCCTACATTTAGAAGTCCAACCCGCGGCTTAGCAATGCCATGCACTTTATTCCGATAAATGCTGCCCATCAGCGCATATTGCACCAGATGTTCAGGCTTCGCATCCATGTTAGCGCCAAGATCAAGCGCAAGCACGCCAACATCATCCAGCGTCGGAATCATAGGTGCCAGCGCCGGACGTTCAATCCCCTGCATACGGCCTACTACAAGTAACCCTGTAGTCATAAGCGCCCCCGTGTTACCTGACGAAATCATAGCATCTGCTTCGCCCTCACGCACCATACGTCCAGCTACAACCATGGATGAATCTTTTTTGCGGCGAACCGCCTTAACCGGCTCTTCATCAGAACCAATAACATCTCCTGCATGCCGCACACTCAGGTTGGACGGCTTGTCCTTCAGCAGTGGCTCTAGTCTGGCTTCGTCACCTACGAGCACAATCTGCGTATCTTTCCATTCCGCGGCCGCGGACAACGCCCCCTCGACATTACATTCAGGAGCGTTGTCCCCGCCCATGGCATCAATGGCGATCAACACTACGGTTACCCCCTTCACTATACTCTTCATTAGCGGAACGATACACTATAAAGTGGCCTTGAAATACCAATTCTTCTCCGACATAGGTGAATACGTCCACCTCTGCTTTGCCGCCTCTGCCTGCAAGTGACCGCACTTGAGCTTTAGCAATGCACTTCTCACCAAGCAGAACCATACGAACAAATCGTATGTCGGCTGAAGCAGTCAAGGCAATTTCATCGTTAATCACAGCAACCGCAAGCGAATTGGCTTGAGCAAACACGTAGTGGCCACGGGCGATCCCATTTCTGGAAAAGACATGATCCTCACGAATTTCAAAGATCGAAATCCCGCTCTTATCGAGCTGTAAATCGACAATATCTCCGATCACTTCATCCGCAGGCAAAGAGCGCACCTGATCATAGGAATGCTCTGCCATTTGTTTCATTCTTTCACGCAGTTCTGGTATTCCCAGCTCCATCCGGTCTAACCGAATCGTCTGAATGCTCACCTTCAGCTGACGAGTCAACTCCCGATCAGTTACAAAAGGATTGCCTGCAATTATATGTAGCAGCTGTTGCTGACGTTCTTTCTTGGACATCCGCTCGATAGCGGCTCACCTCCTGGCACATGCCAAGCGTAAACGCCTTCGGCGCCCTAATAAGGACGGTAAGCGTTTAAGCGAGAAATATAAGACATAAAGTATAGGTGCATAACTTATACTTCCTTATATTTTAAAGAAAGCATCCGGCCGCTTGAATGGCCGCTGTTATATTAGGTCAAACAATCATAAATATTATTTAGAACCAGGTACTAATATGTAGTATAAAGCATGCCGCACCAAAAATAAAGCATTGACTTCTGAGCGGAACATAAAGTATAGGTGCAAACCCTATCTTTATTAGATTTGGACAAAAAAATAGTACCTCACCGAAGTGAAGTACTACTTATTTTTGAAACTATTGTTTGATGATTTCTCTTGCTTTGTAAGTTCCGCAAACTTTGCATACGTGGTGAGCTAGTTTCAACTCTCCGCATTGTTCACATTTTACCATGCCCGGCACAACCAACTTAAAGTGGGTGCGACGTTTGTCACGGCGTGTTTTAGACGTTCTACGTTGTGGTACTGCCATGTGTTCCACCTCCTCGTGATATTTCTGTCAGCCTGCTCCTCAGAGCAGGATGTGTTTTGTTGTAATGTTTCATTTGAAAAAGTCTTTCAACCCAGCGAGTCGAGGATCGATCACTGTGTTGTCGCAACTGCAGGTGCCTTCGTTCAAGTTCTGTCCGCATTTCTGACAAAGACCAAGACAGTCTGCCTTGCACAATACCGAATCCGGTAAGTGCAGTACGAAATTTTCTTCCACATACGGGATAAGATCCACAACCTCATCCTTGACGTAAATGAGATCCTCATCTTCGTCATCATCTGGAAGAACTGGCTGCTTAAGCCACTTGAAAGTCTCAGCAAAAGGAATGTTCAAATCACTTTTGACCTCCGTGAGACAACGTGAACATAACATGTCCACATCTCCACTCAGTTTCCCCACCACGTTCACACAATCGGTTCCCGCGGGCAGCGCTTTAAGGTCTACTGAGAGCGGAGCAACAGTTAGAATATCCTTGCGCCCTTTGACTACCTCGCTGACATCCACAACATCGTGAATATGTAACGGCTCGTCGGCATTCGCTAATTTGCGAAAGTGAATCTGCATACTTATCACTCCCAAACAAACAAAATTTATTATACCTAGTATTCTATACCTTTGTCAACCATTTTCCCTTTATATTGTTTCAGAAAATGCGGTGAATTATGATATAACTATTAGTGTAAATCAAAAGATCAGCTTGTGCTAACAGTATCTCTAGAAATCTACCCTACTAAACTCAATAAATATACCTTACTTATCGGAGGGAAGCCACAGTGACAACGGTTGGAATTATCGCAGAATACAATCCCTTACATAACGGACACGTGCATCACTTCACGGAAGCCAAAAGACTTTCCGGCGCAGAGCGCACCATCGTCGTCATGAGTGGTCCCTTTACCCAGCGCGGCGAGCCGGCGGCGGTAAGCAAGCAAGCCCGGACAGAGATGGCGCTGCATATGGGCGCCGACCTCGTCATTGAGCTGCCGGTGGCTTATGCCGTCCAGCCAGCCGAGTGGTTCGCGTTCGGAGCAGTTGCACTGCTGGAAGCGACCGGGGTCGTGGACAGCTTGTGCTTCGGCTCCGAAGCCGGCACTTTGGGCTCGCTGCTCCCGCTGGCCAGATATCTGGCTGAGGAAAGCAGCGAGCTTCAGAGCGAGATCCGCCGCCGCATGGCACTCGGAGCGAGCTTCCCCGCCGCGTACAGTGCAGCGGCGGCGGTGGCCTTTGAAGGGACTCTCCCGGAAACGGAGAGTCCCGGAGATGCAGGCGAGCTGCTGCGCCAGCCGAATAACAGCCTTGGACTGCATTATCTTATCGCCTTGCAGCGGCTGCACAGCAAGATAATGCCACTAACCGTTCCGCGCACAGCAGCAGGCTTCCATGACCCATTACAAGCCGACTCTTCTATTGCAAGTGCGACGGCCATCCGCAAGCTGCTGCAAGAAGGCGGATCTCCCGCTGCTTATATGCCGGATTATAGCGTGTCCATTTTGGAAAGAGAGCATGCAGCCGGAAGGGGCCCTCTGAGCTTGGAGAGCTTCAGTATCCCGCTCCGCCATCTGCTGACCACCCATACTGCTGCCGAGTTACACGCGATCCATGATATGAATGAAGGCTTGGAGAACCGAATACTGCGGCTTTTGCCTGAGTTGGAGCAATTCTCTGTTTCAGGCCTGCTTCACGCCCTTAAGAGCAAGCGCTACACGCATACACGGTTACAGCGTCTGCTGCTACATGTTCTGTTAAATCATTCTAAAAAAGAAATGACCCCTTCCATACTAGCAGAGGGGCCCGGATATATTCGTATTCTTGGTTTTAGAGAAAGCGGACGAGCACTGCTTAAAGAAATGAAACAAAAAGCTACGTTGCCCATCGTCATGCGCCCGTCCCTTTGTTCCCATCCGCAGCTTGAGCGAGATCTTCAAGCCGCTTCCGCTTTCGCGGGAGCTTTTAAGGAACCCCGTAGAAATGATATGTACCGCGATTATTTGGAACCTCCGGTCATGGTTTGACCGGCAGTTCCACCATATACTTCAGCGCCTCATCCAGCGTAGATACAGGCACCAGCTTCATAGATGTGCCGATTTTATCAGCTTTTGCTTTGGCTTCGTCATAATTCTTAACAGGCACGAAAAAAATCTCCGCCCCTTCTCGGTCCGCAGCCACGATCTTGTGTTTCACTCCACCGATAGCACCAACTACACCCTCAGCGTTAATCGTACCCGTCCCTGCAACCCTATGGCCCTTAGTTAAATCTCCAGAAGTAAGGCGATTGTAAATTTCCATAGTGAACATTAGCCCTGCCGAAGGTCCGCCAACATTTGTATCTACAAAGCTGACAGCTTTCCCTGCTTCTTTTGGTTTTACTTTTTGAACGGCGGCAATAGTGACTCCAAAACCAGGTCGAACGGCAGCTCCCTCTTTATCCTTTATTTCAACCAACGTCACTTGTTCTTGTACTTCCTTGCCATTTCTTTGCAAAACAACAGCGACTTGATCTCCGATTTTTTTAGAGGAGAGCAGTTTAGACAGTGCTTCAGGATCGGGCACTTTTTGTCCCTCTACACTAATGATTTTGTCACCCGGCAGAAATTGTCCTTTATTACTTTCTACAGGAACCGAAAAGACGTAGAGATAATCCACTACATCCTCATATGGAATTCCCGCTGCATGATAAGCGGCCTGAACAGAATAAGACTGTGAGCTATTCATATAATAAACCTGCTCTGCAGCATATTCATCTTCTGATTTATCCCCTAGCCGGGTTTCTTTTCGCACAACCTCTGAATTGGAATTAAAAGCAGAGGCGACCAATAAGGCCACATTAGCATAACTAGCAGACACCGTAGTCATCATAAACGTTCCTTCTTCAGCCGGATCGGCATTCTCTACCTTAATCATAGGGGCAACTTCAGATGCACTGCCTGGCTGATATACGATGTACGGGGTGTTCATAAAGACAAATACATACACGATTACTACAAACGTAAACAGATAAGCTGTGGCGCGGAAACCCGGCCGATGCTTCAGTTGCTTCACTGCTCTTCCCTTCTTTCCCGCGGCACTTTTAGGATATGAATGATTGAACTTCATTACCGCTTCGACTAGTGGTTTGGCATGATGGTTGTCTACTCTGCATAAATTGATAACACATCGTCCATGCCTTAAGTTATGAAGAGGTGATCTGAGAAATGAAAAATATTCAAATACGCCGACTAGCTACACGCTCCACATCATTTATACCCGGGATTATGGCAATCTTGACAGCCATTGCAATTATTATCTCACCGGAGAGCTCCTTTGAGGCTTCACTCCAAGGATTGAAGCTTTGGTGGACACTCGTATTCCCTGCCCTGCTCCCCTTCCTGATGCTGTCAGAGATGCTTACCGCCTCGGGTTTCGTGCATGGTTTCGGAGTGCTTCTGGAGCCATTGATGAAAAAGGTCTTTCGTCTGCCCGGTGCCAGCGGCTGGACCTTGGCACTCGGAATCACAGCCGGATTCCCCGGTGGAGCTGGAGGGGTCATGCAGCTACACAAGCAGAACAGCATTTCTGACAAGGAAGCCGCCCGACTTGCCGCACTTACACACTTCGCCAGCCCGGTAACCATGCTTATAGTAATTGGCATAGCTTTTCTACACAGTACTTCAGCAGGTTATTTCCTATTGGCCATCCACTGGATCTCTGGACTTCTAGCCAGCTACACCGATGCTCTATTAAAGGGGCGGTCAGCGAACACGAAACCAGTTGATAAGATCTCCACGGACACCAAACAGCCTTCTTTATATAGTCGCGTTCAGCTTGCAGCAACAGATGCCAGAGCAAAAGACGGACGCAGCTTCGGCAAGCTTCTCGGCGAGTCCGTCGCTAATGCCGTGCAAAGTCTGATGGTCGTGGGCGGTTACATGATTATGTTCGCTGTAGTCATCAATATCATCACTACTGTACTTCCCGCATTGCCAGCTGCTCTGCCAGCAAGCTTGCTGGAAATTCATTTAGGCGCCGACGCAATCAGCAAAGGGCTAGCAAGCATAGGAACAGGTCCCTCTAGTATGTTTGGGATAGCTTTGCTGTCTGCTGCACTGGGCTGGAGCGGACTCTGTGCGCAACTACAGGTGCTGACCATGCTCAAACAAGCCAGAGTCAGATTTCTACCCTACGCTACGGTTCGTCTGATGCATGGACTTTATGCTTTTCTGTTAACTTTATTGCTCTGGAAACCATTGTTGGCTATCCCTAAAGCTGCTTTACCAGCACTTGCAGACTCACGCCCGACTCCAAGCGGCACCCTTAATGTAACGGACATATGGAGCTCTTTTCCACAGCTGCTAAGTCTGCAAGCCCTTCTGCTCATCATCCTGTTGGGATTATCTGCTGGAACGTATCTAGTAAGTACTATTCGCCATCGGCTCGGTTAAATTTACGCTTCATCGCTTGTTCAACCTCAGGCGTCACAAAATCAGTCACATTCCCGCCGAAGTGGGCGATTTCTTTAACAACACTGGAACTTAAGTACGAATATTTCGGATTAGTCATCATAAAAATCGTTTCTGCATCGGGATCCAGGCTATGGTTGATCGATGCGTTTTGCAGCTCATATTCAAAGTCAGTAACGGTACGGATACCCCGAACAATGACTTGAGCATCTTTTTGACGAACATAATTCACTAACAGATCACGGAAGCTGTCAATTTCCACATTGGGAATATCAGCGGTCGCCTGTCTTAATAGCTCTGTCCGTTCATCAACAGTAAACAGCGGGTTTTTACTCAAATTATTAAGCACCGTTACAATCAAACGGTCGAATTGCTTGGATGCGCGCCGAATAATATCCATATGTCCCATAGTCACGGGATCAAAGGTACCTGGATAAATGGCAACACGTTCTTTTCTAATTTGCTGACTCATTCTCTACCTCCTCACCAGCTTCACTTTCCTCTGCAGGATTAGTTTCATACTGGTAAATAGAAATTGTCGTTTCTCCGTATACGGCCTGACGCAGCCTATAAAATCCTGGAATATCTTCAGGATAGGCATAACTTGATTCATGCTCCAGAACAATAATCGCGTCCTCTTGCAGCATTCCTTTTTCGACCATCATAAGCATAAGCTCATCTCCATGCTTCAAGCGATAGGGAGGATCCAAAAAGACCAAATCAAAAATTTTCCCCCGCTTCTCCAACGCACTTAGCGCTCTCCCAGCTTCATTACGGTACACCTGCGCTTGTTCTTCCAGCTTAGTAGCCTTCAGATTGGCGCGGATCGTGTCGATACTTTTAGGATCCATATCAACAAATACGCCGCTTTCCATCCCTCTGCTTAAGGCTTCGATCCCCAACCCCCCAGTACCGGCGAACAAATCCAGCACCACTCCACCTTCGAAATATGGGCCTATCATGCTAAATACAGCTTCCTTCACCTTATCGGTCGTAGGCCTTGTCCCACTTCCCGGAACACTCTTCAGTGGCCTTCCTTTTGCACTTCCCGATACCACTCTCACTGTTATTCACCCGCTCTATATCTCTGTTTGTTATGCCCAAAAGGGCATAAGTCCACGCCTATCGTAACACATTTGCGCGATGAAATAAAAAATTTGTCTAGATATGAAATAAGAAGGCGAAACAGCTTATTCAGAGAAATAAGTCATCTTAATGTATAAGATTGGACTTCCAGGGACATCATGTAATTATCGACACCACAAATGTCGTAGACAACCGCGGAGCAGGCTTACGTTTCCCCATAAGCTCTTCGTCCGGTTTCTCCTCTCCCATGAAAGGGGCCCTCGAAAGAGGGCCCCGAATTTATGTTTAACGGTATTATAAGCACGAAAAGACTACCTTTCGGCAGCCTTTTCAGCAACAACTATTTCACAAATCTTCCGATAAACTCAGAAACTACGCTCTCATACTTAACCGGATCCATGCGGAAAGCTTCTCCGTGACCCGCATTAGGAACGATGTAAAGCTCCTTCTCGACCGGACTATTTTCATATACCGTATGAACCATTTCCGTAGGAACAAAAGTATCATTATCGCCATGAATAAACAGAGTTGGCGTTTTAGATTTCTTCACCTGTTCTAAGGCCGAGGCTTCACCAAAGGAATAACCTGCCCGGATCTTTGTTAGCATACTGGTCGTATCTACAATTGGAAAGGCGGGGAGATGGTACATTCTTTTTAATTGAAAGGTAAGCTCGTCCTTCACTGAGGTATAGCCGCAATCTTCCACAATTGCTTTAACATTAGCTGGTAAATCCTCACCGCTTGTCATCATTACGGTAGCTCCCCCCATGGAAACACCGTGCAGTATAATCTGTGTATCCTCACCGTTTGCTTTCAGAACTTTCTGTATCCACTTCAAGTAATCCTTACGTTCTGGCCATCCAAATCCGATATAGTCACCCTCACTTTCTCCATGTCCTCTGGCATCCGGCAGCAAAATATTATATCCAAGTCTCTCATAATACATTCTGGCATACCCGCTCATTTGAGTTGCATTTCCAGCATACCCATGAGCAATAATCACTGTCTTATTGGAATGTTCAGGAGCAGCTAAATAGTATGCTTTAAGCTCTATTCCGTCATCAGAATTCATCTCCCATCTATCAAAGCTCTGGGTATCCCACCACTCTTGGTCTGCCTTCGAGGTATCTTTAGATTGTTCTACCTCTGGACTGGACTGCAGGTCAGGGCTTTCATTCAAGAAGTCCTTTGAAGCACGTGCAATAGCAACATGATAGAAATAAAAGCTTCCCACAGTTACAACAATGATTAAAAGTACAATAACAGAAGAAATTCCGATCATCATTTTTTTCTTCAAACTAGCTCTCTCCTAAATAAAATTTAACAGTATTAATCTATGTTATCAGATTAAGATAACATGTATATTTGAATATTCAAAATCATAGTATTGTAAACTCATGTTATTCACTACGTGATTAGTATTCTTTTAACTTAATATTTTATATAGCCTTAATGGACAAAATACCTACAAAAAAAAGCCCCAAGTCGGCAAAATGCCAACATGGAGCTCTGCTATTTTAGTGAATTAGAATATGCATGCGCTTGTAATAATTACTAATAAGATGAACAAAACTAAGATTGCGCCTGTAGAAGTAAAAGCACCACCAACATGACCAAATTCAGCACCCATGAGAAGACCTCCTCCGTATTTAGAATACATCATAAGATATGTAATTATCCCCTTAGAAGATTGGGCGTTCAGTTAAAAAAAACCTCTACTGGGCTACCAGCGAGGTTTAGGGCTATACAATTAATCAGAAACTAAAATACCATCAAAGCTTTCTGGGCCCACACGTACTGTACCGAGAAGATTAGAAGAAACAAATGCTGTATAAGTGAGCTGAGGTGTGATGGCTGGTAAGAAATCCGCTGCTGAAAAGGTTATTACTTGTGGAGCCAGAATGCTAAGAGCAAAAGTAGAAGTAGCAGAATACACTTTTGGATCAGTAGCCAAGGTTCCTCTTACAATCGTAATTGTGATGCCCACTAACGCTAGCGGAAGCGTCACTGATATCGTTCCTTTAAGGAGAACACGTGGATTGGTAGTCACTCCAGCCGTTAACAACCCAATCTGTCCAAAAAGCTGCGGCGTGTTAAGTACCGTAATAGGAATCGCTATAGAGTTGGCTAGGCTGGCATTTTGAGATGTTCTTGCATCAAGATAAGTTCCCATCGTTGCACCCCCTTTATAAATTGGCATACCATAATATATTAGTGTTCTCGACTGAATGCATAGCCACATTACCAGTGTAAAACGATTGTTTTATAAAACTCATAGGCAAGATCTATTTATCATCTTTTTTCGTCCCATCCCTTTTATTAAAAGCTAGTTCAAACAAACCGGTCGCTGATAGCCCCGCAAGCCCCCCCGCCCAGAGTCGCAGAATCAGATTCATATCAGTGAACGGATAGGCAACTGCTCCAACCAGCAAGCCAATAGCCAACCCCACTACTGGCACAATGTTCCGCGGAAGTTCAATGCTATTCTTCACAAGTTGTACAAGTGCCATTACAAAAACAGCTAGGACTGAAGCAAAGGCAAGCACACTGTTGAGAGCATCGTTATACATGTTTTTTAATCCTCCTTATTTCATTTTTTACTTCCTGTTACAAGTAAACCTGCACGGTTCAGCACCGTTAATATGCGATAGAAATCGTAACTGCCACCCGATGGAGTATCGAGAAGTCCTGCCGCAGTCGCTGCTTTCACAGCCGCCTCAGCCCATGCAGGGACATTCATGACTGCCCGATTTTCAATGAATGTCACCCGATCCGTAAGCTTATTAATCGACTGCCCCTGTTCTTGCACACCTGTTTTCAGCGTATCCCTGCTATCTGTAAGAGCTGCTATAAGAGCACGCAGTTCCTTTACTTCCGATTCTAGACTAACAAGCTTTTGCTTATCCTCTGCTGACATCTCATCATCTCCTCCCATGGATTTGTCGTCATATTGATACAGATTATAGGTATTCATAATTTGAATCAGCTTAGCTGCATAGTTCGGATCAGTAGCGTAACCAGCTGCGGCAATCTCTTGTGCAGCCACCTTGCCACTCGCACCGAGAACCTTGCTGTAAAGGTTGCGATTCCATGAGACTCCATTCACAATCAAGTCGGAGTGATCCGCGATAGATTCTCCCCAATTGTAATAGGCTCGAAAAGGGGCATTAACTTTAACAGCTTTACCGTTAATATATTCAGTAGTTTGTACAGTAATGCTGCCAGCAGGTCCACTTCCTTTGATCCCAAACAAATTATTCGCTTTGATAGTCAATCCACTGCTGCCCCAGCCTGACTCCAGAGCCGCTTGAGCAATGGTTAACGAAGCAGGAACCTTAGTGAGCTGCATGTCCTTTACAGCAAAATTCGCAATCTTCGCTATAAACTCGCCTTCTGTCATCTCATCACATCCTCTCCATTTATTAAATGCGTGGCATCATAAAATGACTGTGCTTATCCCCTACTAACATTGTGTTTTTACTAGATTCGAATCCAACTCGGCAACAAAAAAAGCCATCCCATTACCCATGAAATGAGTGCTGGAGTAGCCTCAATGATCTGAATATCTGACTTCCTAATTACATCTCATTCGCTTACGAATCCGCTATCGGACTCAGCTGACCTTAGTACGCGGCTTTAGCTCACATTTGGAATGTTAACGGACCCCATAGACGTAATTAGCACCAAAAGCACTCAATATCAAGCTCTTCATATGGAATAATGTCTCTGGGGTCCGAATTCACGCTCAAAAGGTTAAAAACATGCTAATAACGTCATCCGGGTCCTTAAGCTTCAGTAGACTGATTATGACTCGGCGGTGTAAAAGCAGCCAAACAACGATCCAAAAAAAGGAGTAGTAGTTCTCCTATTATTAGAGAACTACTACTCCGTTGACTTTTCATGACATCGACCTCTGCTATCCACTATGACGTAGAGCGTCTATGTAAAATGGAGGGGTGCACTTCTCGGTAGCTCAAGCGGTGCCTTAAGTCCTGCATAATGCATCCTCAACTCCTTTCACCCGGACAATATGTAATTATTAGTAAATCTAGCTTGTGAATCCCGTAGAATTAGCGTAATATATAGTAATAATTTACTATATAGGAGGGTCTAACAGACTATGCCTTCATATTATTTTAAAGAAGTATGGACACCCTTGCGCTGGGTAGGTATAAAGTTTTTTCGTGATGATGATGGATTCTTATGGATTAAATGGTGGGCAAAACCCAGAAAACGGTTACGTTAACGCATACTATTACATATGCAATAATAAATAGGTTTAGCAGTTAGAGTACTCATAATAATCTGCGCTGCCACCCCCTCCGCTTCAAGCATTGATTTGCTAGCGGAGGTCTTTATGATCCACGCTAGCATCTGATGCCGTCAGTTTACTAATTCCCTACTTTTGCCCCAAATGAACGTGCCAAGAGTACCGCCTGTTCAATATCCATCCGCACTCCCTGCAGATCCAGACTCTTTAAATCAATTCCTTCAACAATCGCTTCCCGCATATCCGCTCCCTTAAGCTTGCATTGAGACAATTGTACACGGCTCAAATCCGCTCCGCGTAAGTCACTTTTTTGCAAATTACAGCCCATTAAATCCGCTTCTGTAAATCGAATCCCTCGCAGATCCTGTCTGCTTAGATTAGTATGTCTTAGGTTCGTGTACGACCAGTCCCCTCCGAGTAGGGAGATCCCGTCCAAATATGCATTTGAGAAATCCGACCCTACCATCTTGCAATCTTCAAATTTAGATACAAACAGGTTCGCTCCCGTAAATTTACAATTGGTAAAAGCTGAACCTTTATGGTGAGACGCATTAAGCATGGCTCCTGTAAAATCACAATCAATAAATCGGCAGCCAATAGAGTTCATCTCTTCCATAGAAGTGCCTTTGAAGGAGCATTGCTCGAATGTGCAGTTATTTAACTCACCATCCTGCAAGCTTCCTTGATCAAAATTGTGATTACGGAACGTTTCATTAAGGTATTGGTACATATAAATCTCATCACCTTCATTAGTATTAAAAAAATTAATTCTTAATTAAAAATAGCACTTTAGTAGATTGTTCTCAACATTCCCTTTCGATATAATAGCAAATAAACAATGGGGAGGAAAATTATGGATGTGTCCAGCAGGAAAGAACCATTCCGTTATGTTATGAACCATCCGCTTGAATGCTGGATTGAAGTTCCGCTTAACAATTCCGGTCCAGGTGCTGGAAAGTTAACAGAGGCTGTATTACTCGATCTTAGCCGTTCGGGTTGTAAGGTACGTACTCCTTTGAATCTTCGATTCACTGCAAGAGATACTAGGCTTATTATTCATCTTCAATTAAATGAAGAGAAGCTTCAGCTCTTATGCAGCGTCCGGTGGGGTTGGATGTTTGGGCTTGGCCAATATCAATATGGAGTTAAATTCCGCTTGGACGAAAATGAGGAAGAACGCCTAATAAGAGAGCTTGAAACATGGACCGCCACCCTTCGGGTTGAAGGTCTATAGAACTTACCCTAACAGATGCCCTTCACTTAGAAGGACGTCTTTTTTTGCACAAAAACGAAGACAAAGCTAAATCGCACTGTCTCCGTTCTAAAAACTATTCCGCCAAGTTGTGGCTAGATGTCCACTCTTTTATTAACGAGCTTGATGATGACCGCTATAAGAAGAACTGCTATCACCGCTTCAAACAGAAGAGGAGCTAGATTCAAATGACCCTGTATAAGCTGGATCCCATTTGCGGTATCCGTCTCATCTATGACCTCGAACTGGAATACACTTTCCCAAGCAGTGAAGTTACTTTTGAAAATAAAATACTCCAAATAGAATATTCCATTCTGTAACAAATACGCAGTGGCCAGCCCAATCCATACTCGCCCCTTAAATTTCACACTTCGTGCAACCGTAATGGAGACCATCAAGGTAAGCATAATATAACCGGCAAACCAATACGCCTGCAAGAGAACTAACAATCCCACTGTCCAGAAATTCTCCGGAAGAAATGAGGAGGGATACATTGAAAGATACACGCCAAAATGGATCAAAGCTATTAAAATAATACCCAGCATTAGAGCTAAATAGAGCACTAACGGAGAAAGGACTGTGTTCAGGGTTCTTACGGGCACTAGGCGACGATTATAGGAATTTATATTGTTAAAAAAAGTTTTTGCTGCCATGACAAGAAGGATCATTCCTGCAATAACATAAGCTATTCCGTTCAAAGTAAACCGTTCATAGTCATGCAGTTTGGTAAATCCTAACCCAATCTGTGCCAGAATTATGATTACAAAAACTGCAAGAAACTTATCCCTATCCCGTCTAAAATCATACTTCACTAGCTTTAGCATTCTGCGTACACCTCTCTGAACAGTTCGTCAATACTTTTGCCATGGCGTAGCCGAATATCCTCTACCGCAGTATGCATCAGAATTTCTCCCTCTTTTATAAAAATCACATCATCAAAGATCCGCTCAATATCCGATACTAAATGGGTTGATAAGAGAATGGTACTGTCCTCTTCATAAAACTCTACTAACGCGTTAAGAATTTTTGTTCTAGCTACCGGATCTACACCACCAATGGGTTCATCCAGCAAATAAAGGCTAGCTCGGCGTGATAGAGCAAGTGTAAGCTGTAAACGTTCATTCATCCCTTTGGACAGATCCTTTACCTTATCTTGCACTCTTAGTTTCATAAACTCCAGCATTCGCGAGGCTTTAGTCTGATCAAAATCCGGATAGAATTCAGTTTGGAATTTCAGAGCATCAGAAACACTCATCCAGGATTCTGTAAGCGGCTTATCAGGCATAAACGACACCACCGCTTTACTTTCTGTTCCTACAGAACCCCCAATGACGGATACACGACCAGAGGTAGGCTGTGACAGCCCGGCGATGATTTTCATAAGTGTACTTTTCCCGCTGCCGTTACTGCCCAGCAGTCCTGTGATCTTACCCGCACTCAGATTAAAAGATACCTCGCGGAGGGCATGCTTGGATCTATATTTTTTTGTAACTTCATGAACCTCAAGTATATTTCCCAACTTGTTTATCCCCCTATTCTTTATCCTTGTTACGGATATTCTCCGCTACCGCCGCTAAAATATCTTCACCTTGAAAGCCAAGATCCTGCATACCACGGATGAAACGATCTAGCACATCTTTGGCCATTTCTTTTTTGATGGTCAGGATAGTACCTTCATTACTTGTGACGTATCTTCCCATTCCACGCCGGGTTTCCACGATTTCTTCACGCTCCAGTTCCTGAAAAGTTCTTTGCACCGTATTCGGATTAATCTGCAGTTCACTGGCAAGTTCTCGTACTGAGAGTATTTTATCTCCCGGTTTCAGCTTGCCTGTGACGATTTCACCTTTGATGTAATTCATGATCTGTATATAAATCGGCAGGTTGTTATCGAATTCGATTGTCATGATTAAGCAACATCCCTTCGTCTAAAGACGGAGAAACCTACGAGAAGAAAGACAGCTGTGTATAAGACAAGCATCACGATAGAAAAAGTCAGTGTCATTCCAGGCATAGGTGCTCCTCCACCTTCATAAGCAGATAAATTTAAGTTTGGAAACAGAACATATTTGTAAAAATCACGAGAAATAATCAATTTGTCTATCATTAATGCAAACATAGTAGCCCCAATCGTTACTCCCGTTGAAGTGGTCAATATCCCCAGCATAAAAGCAAGTGTTCCATACACAACCGTACTAACGAGATTATACAATAGGTTTGTAAGCATCTCACTCATACCCGCTTCTCCACCACTTAGTCCAAACCACAAAGCTCCTGTTCCAAAAACGGCTATACCTCCGATGACAGTCAAAGTCAAAGCATAGAACAGTACAACCACATATTTGGATGCGAGGATTGCTGTACGGCTTCTGGCGCGGATAAGCAGGAACTTGATGGTTCCTTGACTATACTCTTTTGAGACAATACCTGCTGTTCCGATAATCGCAAGAATTGTAATCACTTGCCCAATCCCTTGGGAAAGCAGCATCATTGCTGAAAAATCATAAGCTGATTCAAACAGGCCAGGTGAGACAGAATGAACTATATAACCTAACAGCAGGGATAATAGAATTAATATCAGATATGGCATAAAAAATGTGCGTTTTTTTGAGAGCTTGAGCCATTCATTCACAATCAGATTATTAAAGTTACGCAATGCGGTTTCCTCCTGTCCATTTCAAGAAATCTTCCTCAAGACTTTGTTTATTCTCCGTAATCCGAAAAATCCCCACACCTTCATCACTAAAAGTAGATACAAGCTCCGGTACTCTGCTATCAAGCAGACTTACTGTCACTTCAGATCGCGCGCTATCCATAGAGATCAATTCCGCATAATCCAAGCGCTCCAAGATATTTATAGCGGATTCGATTGATCCTACACGGATGGTGAGCTTTACTTGTGCGGTTGCTTCCTGCTCCTCACCAATCGTAGTTACGGTCACCAGCTTACCATTCTGGATCACAATAGCCCGATGGCATATTTGTTCAATTTCAGTAAGTAAATGGCTGGAAATCAGAATAGAAATGCCTTCCACTTCGGCGATGGTACGCATATAATCACGCATTTCCCGTATTCCGGCCGGATCAAGTCCGTTCGTAGGCTCATCTAAAATCAATAACTTCGGCCGATTGAGAAGCGCCTGAGCAATCCCAAGACGTTGGCGCATCCCCAGCGAATAAGCCTTTACTTTTTTATTCATCGCTTCTTGAAGTCCTACCAGTTCTACAACCTCATCTATTCTGCCAGCCTCAATGTTATCCGTCATTCTTTGATACTGCTTCAGATTATCAAGTCCAGTCATATAGGGATAAAACTCTGGATTTTCAATTATCGCACCGATATGGCCAATCGCCTGCTTAAAATCCTTTTTCACACTGTGGCCTTGGATAATCACATCGCCTTCGCTCATCCGTATTAAACCCGTCATCATTCGAATCGTTGTGGTCTTTCCTGCACCGTTTGGACCTAGCAATCCAACAATTTCACCCTTACGGATATCAAATGTCAGCTTATCCACAATCGGTCTTCCTTTGATGATCTTACTTACCTCATTCATTTGCAGAACGATTGAATCTTGCATTTCTACACCACTCCCCTGTTTCATGCTAATCCTCCCTGCCAACTAATGTATTGTTCATTTTTTATATTGTGTCAGTGTCATAGTTGAATAGTACACTAATATATTGTTGGAGTAAAGCCCAAAATAATAAATTCATGCAAATAAGGGCTTTCTATTAGACTTTCAGCCAAGCCAAAAAGTTATATGAACATAGATTAGATAACAAAGGAGGAATTACAAATGAAAAAAGAAGTTCACATTTCTCAGACTTTCCCTCGCTTGACCGTGTACGATGAAGAAAACTTCAATGGACGCCGTAGAGTATATACTGGCAACCTGGGTATTCGTAATACGGACAACATCCTCGATGGTATTGAGAGCCTTCGGTTCTTCTCTACTAGCAGCAATGCTACACTGGTACTCTTCACAAGAACCCGGTTTAGAGGAAATTTCCGTGTTCTTCGCGGGAACCGCAACATTAGGGATCTGGATGATTTCATTTCAGGTAATGACGTGGAATCCATTATTTCTACTAACCAACGCTTAACCCTCGAACAAATCCGTAATATCCGCAGCAGCGGTAACTTGCCTTCGGGATATCGTTTGATCTAGGAACTGCTTACAACAACAAAAAGGAGTAATCCGGAGCCTAGCGCCCAGGTCACTCCTTTTTCCAGTCGAAAATACCGCATTCATTTATGGTAAATCTGGCGGCGAGTTGTCGAAAACGACAGTTCGTCAATCGAACTTGGAGGGATTAACCATGATTACAAAAAAAGTAACATCTGTAATATATCCTAGGCTAAGAGTGTTTAGTGAGGAGAACTTTCGGGGGCTTCGCAGAACTCTTCGTGGCAACCTGGGCATTGCAGATATAGATTCAGTCCTTACAGGAATAGAAAGCTTGCGCTTCTTCTCCACAAATCCGAACGCTACGCTTGTGTTATTCGATCGTTCTGCCTTCCGCGATAATTTCGTCATTTTGCGTGGCAACCGCAGCATCCGCGAACTGGACGACTTTCTGCGAAGAGGAGATGTCGAATCGCTCATTTCAAGCAATCAACGGCTGACCCCGGCGCAGGTTCGCACCATTCAACGTACCGGCAGCTTGCCATCAGGATATCGTTTGATCTAATTCAATGAGGACGCAGTTTAAGCCATAAGCTTAAGGTGCGCCCTCTTTTATTTTCCGCTATAATGACTCCATACATATTAAACAGGAAAGAAGGCTACTTTATGGAACCGATCGTTTCTACTCGATGGCTGCTTGCTCGGTTATACGAGCCTGAACTTGTTATAGTTGATTGCCGTTTTTTACTTACTGACCCGGAAGCTGGACGTAAAGCCTATACAGAAGATCATATTCCCGGAGCAGTTTATCTACATCTGGAAGAACAGCTCTCCGCTCCAGTAAGCGCACACGGTGGACGCCACCCACTGCCTGAGATCTCGAAGCTAACCACCGTTCTTAGCAAGGTTGGCATTAACAGAGATAGCATTGTCGTTGCTTATGATGATCAAGGCGGTGCCTACGCTTCCCGTCTGTGGTGGATGCTTAAATATTTGGGGCATGAACGTGTGTTTGTAATGGATGAAGGCTACTCTGTTTGGAAAAATGGTAAGTTTCCCGTCAGTGATCATCAAGCCGTGCGAATTCCTAGCCAGTATGAAGCAGATGTTCAGAAGAAGATGCTTGTTAGCATGGAAGATGTGCAAAATGTAGTTAACGACGGTGGTGCACTATTGATTGATTCCCGCGAGTCCCGCCGCTATGAAGGACTTGAAGAACCCATTGATCCGAAGGCAGGTCATATTCCCGGAGCGATCAATAAGTTCTGGAAGGATGTACTGGATGAGCAAGGGCGCTGGAAATCAACTGAGGTGCTGAAAGAGCATTATGAAGGAATTGATCCTGAGCAAGAAATTATCGTGTACTGTGGTTCAGGCGTAAGTGCCTGCCCGAATGTGCTCGCACTAGGCAAAGCCGGGTACAAGAATGTGAAGCTGTATGCAGGAAGCTGGAGTGATTGGATTTCATATGAGGAGAATCCGGTGGCTACCGAAGAGAGTTAAGCGTTCTTTTTATTTGTATATTTAAGAACAGGAAAAGCCCGCAATCTTTGCGGGCTTTTTTAGTGCACTTAATACCGAAACGTTTACCGCAAAAAATCGATTTCCCGAAGCTCGGATGCGCTTGCCTCTGCTTCGTCTTCTTCGCCGTACTGCTTCTGTATATGCTGCACATGCCCGGCTCCCCAGTCGCTCATTGTCTGGAGCACGGGTTTCATTAGCTGTCCGTACTCCGTAATCGAGTATTCGACCTTTGGCGGAATTTGCGCATACACTTCGCGATGCACAATATCGTGATACTCCAATTCTTTCAACTGCTGGGCCAGCATCTTTTTCGAAATATCCGGAATGGCTTTTTGTAGTTCGCTGAACCGCATTGTACCATTGCTCAGTAGGCGTAGAAGAATCAATGATTTCCATTTGCCTGTGAGGATTTCCAGCGCCGTTCCGAATTTGCAATACACCGTCATTCTTATCCTCACTTTCTGGTCTTGCCAAGGTTTACTTTTGGTTACCTGGTTAGGTTTAAGTGCCTACTTCCTGAATGGGCTTTCTCACTTTAGTATAGAGGCAGACATCGAAATCGAACAAGTGAGGGGAAAGAAAAGATGAATGTGACGTTATGGATCGTACAAATCGTATTGGCGGCAGGCTTCGTATATTCGGGATGGATGAAAACTGTTCGCACCGAGTCGTCAAAAAAGACATGGGCCTGGGTAAATGATGTGCCGAAAAGTCTAGTTGTTCTGATCGGAATCGCGGAGCTACTTGGAGCGCTGGGCCTTGTTTTGCCTTGGGCGCTGAACATAACACCGTTGCTTACGCCGATCGCCGCGATCGCTTTGACTGCGGTCGCACTGCTCGGGATGCTGTTTTTTTCATATTCGGCGAAAAGAGTACCGGGAGCTCGGCGTGAATATCTTTTTTGTGGTTCTGGCGTTGATCGTGGTAATTGGAAGACTATAAAGGAACCAGAAGGGCGATCTGTTGTCCACAGCCTGGCTTCCTTGAACCGGGCATGAGAACGTGGTCTATTGCGGCTCGGGCGTGATTGCTCCGGAGAAAGCGGGGTACAAGAATGTGAAGTTGTATGCGGTTGATAAAGGGATTGGATTTCGTATGAGGAGAATCTAGTGGCTACTGAAGGAGCTGAGCCTGCTGAAGATTCGCGCCGAAATTCTGGAGCAGCTGCTGACGGCACAGTAATTGCCTAAATGATGCAGAGCATTTCAAAAACAGGTATATAGAAAACGCGAGTCCGGGCGGCACTGCCCTGAACTCGCGTTTTTGTGTTAAGTGATTCGGTTATGTATTTCTATCGCCTATTTTGCCGGGTATCGTTTCAACTGCTGCTCAAACACGGTATTATAGTAAAATTTTCGCGGATAGGTATCCTCCTTCAACACCTTGTAAAGCACGGATTGACCTTCTTCATAACGGACCGCAAATTCACATTCATCATAAAAACGCCGGGACAGCTCACGGATATTGTCTTTCTCGGACGAACAGCGCCATCCGAAATAAATCATGTCTAGCTGGTCCAGCGGATCACGGTAAGTGTCGAGGACAATACAAGCGTTTGGTTGCTCTGGATTGCTGTAAACGAGCACATGTCCGGTGTGAACAGGGTTGGCAAAAAAATGTTCATAAATCTCAGCAACGGGTACTGTAATACCCAATTGATCCATGATGATCTGAAAATTCGGGTGCGGAATATAGGTATCACTCTGCTCATCCGGGTACTCCACCAATTCTGTAATGGATGCCATGACCCCAAATTCATACTTCATATAAACATCCTTCCTGTTGATTGCTTGAAAAATATCCCTATGCTTGCTATGATAACAAAATTATTAGGATGAGAGGCGATTTTCATGAAAAAAAAGCTGCGTTCTATCACGCTCAGGGAACTGGAATACAGCTATATATTGGGCATGAGAATCCATGACGAACGGAGTCTGCTTGAATTAAAGATTTATCATAAAAATGTAAAGCTCCACCCCCTCCGCATCCAACTCCTAACATGGGATGATCCTATTGCCGGTTGTCCGCTAAATACAGGCTATCTGCTGCAAAACCATAAAAAGGGTTTTGAAGATGTCTATAATCTAAATCATCCACAGCGTATCCGCGAATGGATCGAATATGGAACGGCTAAAGGCTGGGACGGCACCCGGACAATAGAGATCATAAATGGATTGGATGCTATGCAGGAAATGGGCTATGATATTACTTCATTGCGCACCTCTATATAATCAGTCGAAAACCTGTTCCAGTGCTTGCGGATAATAAGGGCTGATAATTTTATAGGCATTCAAGTGAGGATTGCTTAAATCATTATCATAAATGATCATATGCTGTCTGCTTTTTAAAATAATATCAAATCGTTGCTTGCAGTCAGCCTGAACTATCGTAATATAATAGCTAAAGTTTTTGTCAGAACTGACATTTCGGGCCGATTTCATTAATTGAACATGAGAGAAATCAGCAAAAATCCGCTCAATAACAGCAGGATCAGTAATAATGATGTCTTTCTTTTCACCGGGAACTGAAGACAATCGCGAGATTTCTAGAGAGGCGATTTCTTCCAAACGGATGGTATTGGCTACGATTCGTTTAAACGAAGTATAGCGGCTTGCTGTATAGGCCATCAAAGAGACACCTACCCCTGTCAGAAGCGCACCGACAAGCATATATTTTCTATTTTTATCCATTTCCCCATTCCTCCCAGTAATACGATTAAGTAAACTACAATTATAAAACTATATAGACACCGGTGCAAATTCAGAAACATAAAGTTCAAACGGTACAAAAGGGCGGTGAGCTCCTAATCCTCAAGCTCGTCCAGCTTCGCTTCCAATTCAGCCAGCTTACGATTCGCTTGATCCAATATTTCTTGAAGCTCTGCAGCTTCTGCTCGTTTTATTTCTTTTTTAACGGCCTTAATCTGCTGCTCCAAATAAAGAATATCGGCTTCATTTCCTGAGTTGTTCCAGATCTGTGAGTAAGTCATAGTCAGCCTCCGTTTATCTATGTCGACGATTCAATCATAACCCGCATTCCACTTCTTCAGATTAATCGATGCTACTCGTGGAGTCTAGCTAATCAACAAAAAACAATGACCGATTACTATTCTATATTCAACCCTCTTTACTTTATAAACAAAATAAAGAAGCAGCGAGTTCCTCCTCTGCTTCTTTGTTGCGGATTAACCTGAGATCTCATTTATTTAGCCAGCAGTTTAGGGAACTCATCCAGCAGCATGCTGCTGGTCAACATATCGTCATAATTCCATTTAGTCTCCACAAAAGTAACTTTTCCGCTCTTTACAGCAGGGAGCGAGCTCCACAACGCAGTTTTCATTAACTCATTAAAGGAATTTTCCGCATCAGCATTGGCCGGATAGATGACAAACAAATGGTCACCAATAAGCATCTTATGCATTAGCTCAGGGGAGACCTCAATATAGGGTGCACCTTCTGCCGGCTCGATTTCCTTCACTACCTCGGACATTTTGTAGCCCTGCGGCTGATACAGCAGTGCAGGAATACCACCAGTTTTCATCAAATACATTGTCTTGTTCCAATAATAAATCAGCACTACCGCTGTTTCTCCTTCGGCAAGTTTGCCTTCCTGACGCAATCCGCTCCACATATTCTCGGCCTTGCGATTATATTCGGACAACAGTTGCTCTGCTTCAGCCTTTTTACCTACTATCTCACCAATGACAGGCAGACGCTCAGACAAGGGTTTACTCTGGTCAAATACAACAGTAGGTGATATTTTGGACACTTCTTCATATTGTTTGTCCATCACATAACCCAGCATTGTCAAATCCGGTTCCAGATCCAAAACAAGTTCCAGATTTGTAGGAAATCCAATATCCTGTGCCGGGGTTGTCTCCTTATCCAAATAGACTGATTCTTCAATAAACCGGCGGTCGACACCGACCGGCTGAATCCCGAGTGCCAGCAGGTCTCCGATCGAATTACCTTGCAGCACAATCCGCTGTGGACGCTCTGGAATATCAACCTCATGCCCCTGACTGTCTTTATATACTCTTGTAGATTTTGAATTGGTGGCTGAGTCCGGTGGACTTGTCTCTGTTTGCACAGAGGATACTGGACTAGGGCCAGCATTCACAGAATTAACAGGACTGTTCCCTGAAGAACAAGCACTAAGCATTAAAACCAGACATAACAGCATCGCTGCTCCCATTGACATTTTTGTATTTCTAACCATCGGTAAATCCCCTTTTCTTCTATATTGATAATGATTATCATGATCATTATCAATATAACTTGGCTCAGCCCATCCTGCATTAGACAATCTTAGCCTGATTTTAGGACGATCTGATCCTTTGGCAGAGCCTAGGGCCAATGACTTAAAATTACCCGGAGTCACACCGGTTGTTTTCTTGAAAATACGGATGAAATAGGACAGGTCCGTGTACCCCACTCCGGCGGCAACCTCCTGCAATGATGCATCGGTATTTAGCAGCATTTCCTGCGCCTTATCTATTCGCGTCCGAATAAGAAAATCAATCAGACTGGTACCCGTCTTGCTTTTAAACTGCTTCGCCACATAGGCCACACTATAATTAAGCTGCTCTGCAATAGAGGATAAGGTAATAGGCTGACTGTAATATTCTCGTATGTATCGAACTGCTTGCTCCACCAGATCCGGCTTGACGGGATAGACTCCATATGCCTGTCTCTGCCGCTCAACTTCGTAGACAAATTGATAAAGCATTGCTTTGATCTGAATCCGTTCAAGTGAACTTGAGTCCAGCCATTTCCGGTGCATCTCCTTTACTTGAGACAGCAAAGCCACTGGAGCATTCGGAGCAAATTCATATTGTTTTTGAAAAGGACTGTTTCTTTCAAAAAGTCTACGTACACCTGATCCGGACGTTAGCGAAAGCGAGGCTTTATAGAAAATAAAATAAAACTCCATTTCCTCCTTGACCCAATCAATATCCAGTTGCCCTCCCTTTCCGCTGTGTAGGATATGAAAACGTTCCGCAGCATGTTTATTTCCATTGAGCCGAAAAACCACGTTGCCGCGAACCATATATAAAAAACCTGCAGCCGGGAACCTATAGGAGTTCAGCTTGTCTCCTGCCTTAAACAACATATGGCGAATATCAATCAGCCGGATATGTGCATAATCCCAGAGCATCAAATTATCATCAGCATTTAAAATCTTTACTCGCCTCCTTCCTATCGGAAGTATAATTGATAATCATTATCAACCGCAAGAGCTGGAAGCAATCTACAAACAAGAAGTCTGATAAAGGCAGTTAAGCATCACCTAAAAAAACAACAATTCGCCTCTAATCAGTAGCTGCAATGTGCCAAGCTACAGGCTAATTGTTAAGATCTCCCTCTCCCCCCACCATCTTGAAATCCCGCACCAGTCAAGGATTTATCCTGTGCATCATCCATTTTAATTTAATTTTTTCATTCTCAAAATTACTATTTCGAAAATCTCACTATCTTCCGATATGTTCTTATGAGCTATTTGCTCAGAGACAACTTGGGGGAGATGGTAGCATGTTACAACAACTAAAAAAAAGGCGGTTTGGTTCATCAAGCATAGCAAATACTTTGTCCATTGTACTTTTAGTTATTATTGTTGTCGTCTTCTCAATCTTGGGAACCTTTATGTTTTCCAGCACTCGCAGCATACTTGTGAAACAACAAGAATCTATGCTTCAGACCAAAACACAGGCACTTGTCAGTCAATTTGATGCACTATTTAAGGAAAAGGGTTCACTGGTCAAGCAAATGTCAACGAATAACTTATTCAAACAATACATCGAAACCACCGAAGTTCCTGAAATGGCCAAGACTTCTCCGCATGCCGCTGAAGTAGCAAAGACACTAGCTGCCATTGTAAAGGTGGAACCCACTTTTGCAGATGCATGGATTGCTAGTACTGCCGGCAAAGGTTTTTATATCCTCAACAATGGTACGACATCAGATGCTGCTTTTAACATTAAAGAACGGCCGTATTATAAGCCAGCAGTCGAAGCAGACGGCCTGTACTACTCCGATCCTTATATTGACATCACTACAGGTGATATGCTGATGGGTATTTTCTATCCGATAAAAAATGACAACAATACATTAATCGGTTTTGTCGCGGTTGATATAGCGTCTAAAAATATCCCTGAGATAATGGAAAGCTATAAGCTAGGCAGCACAGGTTATTCCATTCTCGCCTCCAAAACAGGTGATATTCTGTATCACCCAGACCAGTCTAAGGTCACAAAGGAAAAGATTAATGAGCTGCCAGGTGATCTTGGGGGAATCGGCAAGAAAATGATCGCTGGTGAATCCGGCGTACATCTGATTAATGACAACGGAGAACGCCGTTACATCGGCTATGCTACAAGTAAAGATACCGGCTGGTCCGTAGGTTTAACTATTTCAGAGCGGGAAGTGCTCTCCGAATTAAAAAAGTTCACCTGGATTACGATTGGCGGGTTTGTTGCAGCGGCGATTCTGCTCGTTCTATTTTCGTATATCACGCTCCGTTATCTGCTCAGATCCATACCGAAGCTGCTTACCAAAATCAAACGGGTGGAAAATGGGGATTTGACGGTTCAATTTGATGCCTATTCCAACAACGAAATTGGACAAATCTCCAACGGAATATTCAACATGGTCCAGAAAATTCAAGGGATGCTCCAAATAGTGGGTACCTCCGCTCAGGTATTAAACCAATCCTCAAAGGATCTGCAATCTATTTCTTCCCGTACAGCTATAACAATGAACGATACAGCCACAGCCATTAATGAGATTGCGAATGCAACCAACTATCAGTCGATCGAAACGGATACGATTTTGCAAAAAACCGGATCATTATCTGGTCAAATTGACGAAATCGCTAATGATGCCATAGCCATAGAGACGATGGTGCAAGCTTCTGCCGACCAGAGCGAACTGGGTTTGGGTGTGTTGGATCAGTTATCAAAATGGGCAGAAGAAAATCACAACTCCACTCATTCGATATCGTCTGCCATCCATGATATTGATCAAAGTCGTCATGAAATTTCGAGCATCGTGGACACGGTACATCAAATCGCTACGCAAACCAATCTACTGGCACTAAATGCTTCCATAGAAGCAGCACGTGCGGGAGAACAGGGACGCGGATTTGCCGTTGTTGCCGGAGAGGTTCGCAAGTTGGCGGAGCAGACTGCACAGGCTACACAGGAGATTGGCAGAAAGGTTCATGAAATCGAAGAGAAAACTAGAGCATCTGTGGAATACACAGCCCAAGGACTTGAAATTGCCGAAGAAAATGCAAAATCCGTGCAGGCTACGAAACAGGTATTCTTTAGCATCAACAGCGATTTGGAGGCTTTAAGATTACGTATGATTCAAATCAGCAGCAACACCTCCAAAGTCCATAAACACAAAGATGAAATCCTACAGGCACTCGAAATCATTTCTTCAACTACAGAAGAGAATTCCGCTTCAACGGAAGAAGTTAGCGCAAGTACGCAAGAACAATTGGACAGCATTGAACAGGTTGCCGAACTGTCCCTGCAGCTCAATCAGTTGTCCAAAAAGCTTCAGGACGAATTAAACCAGTTCCAGGTCGAATAGTCCTTTAGTCATCCGTAATTTACACAGTCGTAAGACTGTCCTCCCTTCTAGAAAAATTAAGCAGCCAGTGCATGCCGATAATCTATCGGCGCGTACTGGCTGCTTTTAGTTTCAATTCGCTAGTAATGGTCTCTTCAATAATACGGTACAGACCTTGAAACTTAACTATTGATACGGGTCAGGAATTTCCTCCCACTGACCAGTAAAGACATCTACTTTAATCGTGAATTCCCTGCTTCCTTGCCTAACATCACTGAACAAATAACCATCCCCGATAAAGCCTGAAATCCAGTCCGTATCTGTTGGCTTGAAACCCTCTGTATCAAAGATAGGTTGGAGTAACTTATACAGTTCCTTCTGGTATTCTGTACCGTTAGAGATGTTCCACAGATCTATCGCTTCTCGGTTTACAAGACTTCTCAGTGGACTGCCAGAAGTTACGTCATGAACCGTTCCGGTAAGCGGATTTATTTTATAGCTATTGCCTTCCCCTACGCCATTCAGTGGATCTATATCCACCCTATACTGATCTCCGTCTTTGCTAAAGGTCCAACCACTTGCCGGAAGCTGTTTTTCCATCATGGACTTGATATCCTGTTCACTGAGTGGTGGAGATATAAACGATCCATAGTACATCTGTGCGCTCTCAATGGTCAGATTCTTCCCGTAAACGGCAATAACTTCGAGCGGAAACTCAGACATAGACGCCGCACCGGACATATGGGCTACAATTTGGTCATCTATCAGTTCGTATGAAACTATAGAGCCAAATCCGACCTTCTCTCCCCAAGCTCCCTCCGTGTAATCATACACTTTGGTCAAATGCTTTCCGTCCAGTTCAGCAGATACATAAGTGTGGTTATTTCGATGTGTAATGGATGATTTCAGCTTCTGATTCAACGTTTCGATCGGATCTTCGACCACAAGCTCTTCCAAGCTAGCAGGCTGGAGCACATGAATCTCACTCATAGAAAGTCCAGTACCCGTGCCGGTCGTAATGCGTATGAAAATTTCTTTAGTTCCATCTCCGTTCACATCTGCTTCTTCAATCAATGGAGGCCGAGTTTTATCTTCACCTGCATTCCACAAGAACGTACGGCTTACTTCACCACGCACATCTACCGTGACTTTATGCAAAAGTGTATTCTCACCAGTGGGATTAGCAGATACCGTGATTCCGTTTTTTTCCGCCAATAAAGTGCCTTTAACACTGGAATCCGTTGTATTTTTATCCTGCACTTCTGCCTGAAAAGTAGCAGGAGCGCTCATTGCCGGAGCTGATGCAGAATTTAGCTTTGCTCCTGTAAGGGTACAGCCACTTAAGATCATAATTACAGCGAGGCCCAGCATTGAGCTTTTTGCCGTAAATTTTTTGTGCCTGGTGATCATAATAATCCTTCTTTCCATTTCCTTTTTACTGCTTGAAATGCCAGCTGTACCTGCCAACCGGATCGGATCGGGTAAGGTTTCTAACAATTTGAGAAGTGTCAAGGCATAACTTCTGTGGCAAGCTGGTTCAAGATGCTTCAAGGCCAGAGCATCACAGGCAACCTCTTGATCGTCTTTCATTTGGCGTACGGCATACCACAACAGAGGATTAAACCAATGCATGGCCAGCAGCAGACCTGTCAGCAGATTTAGCAAAATGTCATGGCGCTTCACATGTGCCAGCTCATGAAGGAATATATGACGGAGTCCGTTCGTCTCCAGAGTGTGTAAAGTAGAGGTGGGCAGCAGCAACTTGGGCCGCATAACGCCAAGTAGTGTCGGTACGGCAATCTGCTTCGTCCCGATCAGCTTGACTGGGCGACGCACCTGCATTTCCTGCTTACAGGATTTGAACAACCGTTGGACTTCTGAGGAATGAATCTCCGTTTCCTGTCGAACCCGTGCGGTAAATCGCAGTTGCGCTCGAACCGACATGCCCAGCACCACCGCCGCTCCGCCAAACCACACCAAAACCAGTACATGTATCGGCTCCCATCCTGAATCGGTATGCGGATTGACTTGTGCCACATCATCCGATGTCGATTCTCCCGGCAAAGGTCCAGTTTTTGCAATTCCAGTAACTGACGGCGGTTCCTTTTCCCCTCCGGTCAACTCTGGGACATAAGTAAAGCCAACTTCCGATTGCGCTGACGGAATAAAGGAACTCTGCGCCGTTTCTTTCTCCAGCGGCAACAGATTAAAAATACTAAATGTGCTTTCAGGTGCCCAAGGTATAGCCAGCCTCACGATCAATGGTATCCACAGAAGATACGTCCAAGTAGGTTTCAGACGATCCTTGAACAGGAATCGGGTCAATAAGATCAGCAGAGCCAGCACGCTCGCCATGGCAGACAGCGACAATACCTTGACGAACAGATTGTATGCAGCTTCCAGCAAGCGGCTCAGTCCTTTCGTTCATCCAAAATTCTCTTCAGTTCTTCAATATCTTCCCGGGACAACTTTTCATCCTGCAAAAAATTGACCAACATCGGGCGCAGAGTTCCACCGTAGATCCGCTTCAGAAAGGATCTTGTCTCCGATTGGACACATTCCTCTTCCCGCACCAGCGGATAATAGGAATACACCCTACCTGTCTGGTTATAACCAATAGCCCGTTTCTCTGTCAGACGCTTAATCAACGTCCGTACCGTCTTTGGGTTCCAGTCCCTGCTGCCTTCTAGTGCTTCAACAATCTCACCTGCAGTGCGTGGGGCACTTGCCCACAGCACCTTCATCACTTCCCACTCGGCATCCGAGATCTTTGGAGTTTCCGTAGACATCATTCTATCCGCCTTTCTTTCCTCTGTATGACTACACTTGTAATCCAATATCCAAAATATACAAGTCAGCATCGTTTATGTCAACCCTAAACTCCCAGCTCACCACGGTTTATGGACAATGTACACGGAGATTCATGATTACGTACATTAATAGCAATAATACGGCTTTATTAGTCAAAGATGACTTCAAAGAGGTGGAACCTATGCCTATAAAAACAGGTAATCAATACATCGAACGAATCGACCGGCAAAAGATCAATATCTGGTACAAAGGAACACGTGTTGAAGGTCCTTTATCCAAACACCCTGCCTTTCAAGGTCTCATACAAACACAAGCCGAAATGTATAACATGCAGTGTGATGAACGTTATTTGGCGCAGATGACCTATCCTTCACCTGATACTGGAGATCCGGTTGGTTTATCTTTTCTTCCACCCAAAAATGCTGAAGATTTAGAACGCCGGAGAAAAATGATTGAACTCTGGTCCAACAGACACCACGGATTTTTAGGACGTTCCCCCGATTATATGAATACGGCCATCATGTCTCTGTTCACAGCTGCTGATATCCTTGAGGATCATAATCCGAAATATGCTGAGAACCTCAGAAAATACTATGCCTTCTGTCGAGATCATGACATTTCCTTATCCCATGCTTTCATCCAGCCTCAAGCCAGCAAAATATCCGGCCAGATTGATGCTACAGAGGATTCTATCGCTGCAAAAGTCGTAGAAATCAATGATCAAGGGATGTTTGTTACCGGTGCTTTTATGATGGCAACACAGGGAGCTACATGCGATGAAATGCTTGTATTCCCAACTCCCTCACCCTCACTTGTGGATGATGATAATCCCTTTGCGTTTGCCTTTGCGGTGCCTAATGATCTGCCTGGGATGACTTTTTTTTGCCGTGAAAGCTACGCTGCCTCATCCTCCTACGACCATCCGTTAAGTTCAAGATATGAAGAAATGGATACCCTTGTTATCTTTGACCGCGTACTGGTCCCTCATGATCGTATATTTTATTATGGCGATGAGAGGTACTGTTCCCGATTATTCGGCGAGAGTAACTTTCATACGCATATGGCCCACCAAATTATCACCCGCTATATTGCAAAGACCGAGTTTTTTCTTGGTATGCTAGAGTCTTTGGCGGAAGAACAAAATGCTGTCCTTGAGGCCTACACGATTTTACCTATTTCCAGAATATTAACCTATTTAGAAACTTTCAAAGCCTTAAGACTTGCAGCGGAAATAGGGGCTTCGCTCGACAAATTTGGATATCTCGTTCCAGATAAAGGTCCACTGTTGGCTTCAACCATTCACTTTTCAGAGTTTTATCCAGAGATGGTTGAAATGGTTCAAAACCTCAGTTCAAGCGGGCTCATCATGATCCCCTCTGAAGCCGACTTTACATCAAGCGCTGGTTCGTATCTTTATGAGTATTTGAAGGGAAATGTCTCGGATGCGTGGTATCGAAATGCCTTATTCCGGCTGGCTTGGGAACTAGGAGCGGGTGCATTCGGAGGTCGTCAAACCCAGTTCGAGCGGTTATTTTTCGGCAACTCCCAAACAGTGGCCTGGCGTATGTACAACAGCTATGATAATCACGAATATTTTCGTCAAATCGTTCACGAATTTATTGCCCCTGATGCCCACTTGTCTAAGTCAACAACAGATGGAATTTCCAATTAATCAAGAGTTGCGAAGGTTTATAATGATGTTTTTCAGGATTGATTAAGAGACTGCTTCCGCTCTCTTTTTCAGTCCTTTTTAAGCTTTATCAACAAACCAAATTAGGAAGAACTAGATGCTTTTTCATACCTGCACTGGACAATTCTGTAATAAGTTGTTTATAGTTTATTAGCATTAGGAAGTGATTTGCTAGCTTAGGAGGGAACAATGAACTATGGGCCATATCATAGTCGTAGAAGATGAACGTGCAATCAGTGACTTAATTACTATGAATCTAAAATTAGTCGGACATACCTATAGCAAGGCTTATCGCGGGCTGGAGGTTATTGAACTGCTGGAACGTGAAAAGGCCGATTTAATTCTGCTCGATATAATGCTGCCCGAACTGGATGGTTTTGAGATCATGCAGCGGATTGCTCACTTACAAATTCCGGTGATTCTGATCACCGCAAAAGATTCACTGGCTGATCGCATCAAAGGCTTTGAGCTGGGCGCCGATGATTATATTATTAAACCTTTTGAAATCCTTGAATTGTTGGCAAGAATCAATGTGGTGTTACGCAGGAGCGAAAAAGGCATTTCCAATTTTCTCTGTGAAAACGTTGAGGTACGTTATCTTGAGAGGCTTGTGATGGTGGATCAGATACCCGTAGATTTAACCGCTAGGGAATTTGAGCTGCTTGAGGTCCTTATCCGTAACAGAAATATTGCTTTATCAAGGGAAAAGTTGCTGGAATTAGCCTGGGGCTATGATTTTGAAGGAGATACCCGTACTGTAGATGTTCACATCAGACAGCTGCGCAAAAAACTAGGCTGGGAAGAACGAATTAAAACCGTATTTAAGCTTGGTTACCGCTTGGAAGTTCAGGTCTAGTATGAGATTCTGGCATAAAATTCTGCTGTCAGTCCTCGCCTTCTTCATCGTCGCCCTAGATGTAAGTGTAATCATGATTATGAAAAAAAGCTGGCAGCTGAACATGGACAGCGAAATGCAGCGTGCTTCAAGCGAACAGCTATTAATTGCAAACAACATTTATGAAAATCTTGAATCGATTCAGACCCGTGGGGCCACACTTACCTCTACTTTAATCTCAAGTGTGGCTCAATCCTATGGTGAATTTTATCATAAGCAGGGAATCGGACTACAGCTCTGGGAGAATGACCAGCTGGTTTATCCGAATGCCGGAGTCCCATCAGTCTCAACACCGGAGTCACATTCTATTCAACTCTCTACTGAGCTCCCTGCTCCCTATCAAGCTTTGTCGATCGTTTATCAACGTGATATCAGTGACCTGTATGCTAAGCAGCATGAGCTGAACCGTTTTTTTGTAATGATTAACTGGATTATCGGTCCAATTCTGCTCCTATTACTCTACTTGCTGATCCGGCAGTTGACCAAACCACTTAAACAGCTTTCAAAGACTACAAAAACGATCGCTGAAGGCAAATATACCGAGCGCGTGCAGTTGCGCAGTAAAGATGAATTTGGTGAGTTAGCCCTGAACTTTAACCGAATGGCAAACGCAGTGGAACAGCACGTGATCGAACTGTCTAATATGGCCGATGAAAAGCAGAGAATGGTCGATAACCTCGCCCACGAACTGCGCACACCTTTAACCAGTATGCAGGGATTTGCTGAATTTCTGACTTCCGCGAATATAGGCCAGGAAGAACAGCAGAAGGCTGGTCAATATATCCTTAGTGAAACTTTACGCCTGAAGAATTTAGCCTTCAAACTGCTGGATTTGTCCGTCCTACGGCATCATCCTCTGACTCTGAAACAAGTAGACATATCAGATTTGTTCAAATCGGTTAAACAGATTGAGCAGCTTAAATTGGACGAAGCAGGCATCAAACTAGAAATGGATTATTCCATCCCTGCGGTTTGGGGTGATCATGATCTGCTAACTTCCTTCTTGGTTAACCTTGTCGAAAATTCCATTCATGCATCTCCGCAAGGGAGCACCATCCGCTTGCTTGCCTATGTATTGCAAAATGAAGCCATATTGGAAGTATGTGATTCAGGATTTGGGATGACACCGGAACAGAGCGCGCGTGTATTTGAACCCTTTTATCGAGGTGAAAAATCGCGCACACGCGAATACGGGGGTGCGGGTCTTGGTTTATCTTTATGCAAGCAAATCGCAGATGCGCATCAAACTAGAATTTCACTCAATTCTACTTTAGGTCAAGGAACAAGTATCCGCATCTTTTTACAACTCCATAACATCTGTTCACCTACTCTATAACATCTATAGTTTAAGGTTAGGAAGATTCAGCATCATCCGAAGCAAATGGAGGTTATTCAAGTGAATAACAAAAAATTCCCCACTACTTTAGCTGTACTCCTGTTCTCGGGGAGTCTGCTAATCGTCAGTGCAGTCATTCAAAACACCACCCATTTAGCTTTAACCAGCACCAAAACCCAAGGGATGAAGTTGGAAGCACCAACGCCGGTGTCCTCCACAGTGAATGACGATCTACAACCGCAGATGAGTCCTAAAGAAATACAACCCATTAACAATTTCATAGACATGGCTGGTCATGAGACTTCTGAATCCAAACGGACCACTGTCACACCGCCTGCTGCAGGGAATTTGAGTCAGACTGATGCCGTTATTCTTGCTGCTACAAGCGTACGCAAATTATTCGATGTGGATATTGCCAAGCTGCAGATGCGGGTTATTCTGAGTGATACCCGAACCTCGCTGCCGTGGACATGGGCTGTACATTTCAGTCCATATAACGCCAAGACCCTAGAAGGGCAAGGTAAGGAATTCTGGGAATATGATGTACTAATTGATCCCATAAACGGTATGGTAGTGAACACGACCGCGATTAATATTGCTCTGAAAAGAACACCAATTAGCGCTTCTGCTGCCAGCACTATCTATAAAGATGCCCGTTGGATCAATGCGGCCATAACTATCCTTACAGATAAACAAAAAGAAAACCGGAAAATTGCTACAGCAACACTGATCAACACTGACACCAATGATAAACGCGGCATGGTCGCTGTTCAGATGATGCTGGAAGATGGCAGCAGCTACACGGCAGAAATGCGTTATCCTGATCAAAGTCTGCGCTGCCTTACCTACGAGACTGCTCAAGTACTGAAATAATCAAAAATAGAATCAGCTCTTCACTAATCCTACTTTTATGTCGATAATTTATATTACATGGAAAAGTATGGAGGAGCATATGAACACTAATCGCAGAACCGAACCTTTTCGATATACCCTTAAAGAACCTGTAACATTTGATCTTCATATTCTTACTATTAACGGAATTCAGGTTCCTTCCAAGCCTGTAAGGGCTGTATTGTTCGACATCAGTCGATCGGGTTGCCACTTATCGTTACCCCTCAATATCAACCCAGAAAATAACCTAGTACGCATTGGCATGGAAATGAATCTTACGGATGAATCTATGTACATAGAAGGAATATTGAAATGGAACAAAGAACAACAAGGCAGTTTCCACTACGGCATTCAATTGGACATCCCTGAGAATGATGGTGATCGACTCCCAAGGGTACTTCGCATCCTTGCTGGAGAAGGCAAAATATTAGTTCGTTAAGATAACAAAAAAGAGTAGTTTTAATCTAAAAAAGCAACAACCCCGCGTTTTCATGCAGGGTTGTTGCTTTTTAGCTATTGCGATCCAAACTTATTGTTGTAATCCGAAATCGCAGATCACCATTTCATGGATTTTATTCTTGAGGCACATCCCGTTCAGGGGATGCTGCTACAGCTTTTTCTTTCTCCAGTACCTCTCTTAAATCATCTTGAATTCTGCGATTCCATAAGGGAACCCCTGAGCGATAAGCAGCTCTGCCCGTCAAATGTGCAGATAAAGGTGAGGTCATAAATACAAAGACAATCCCCAGTAGCAGCTTAGCACTTATATGATCTAGAAAAAATGCAAAATATAGAAAGGCCCCGCTCAGAACACATAAAACACCAAGGGTGGCACTTTTGGCAGCGGCATGTGATCTCAGATAAACATCAGGCAGCCGAATCAGACCATAAGCACTTACAGCACTAAGCAATGCCCCCATCAGTATTAATAAGGCAAACAGCAATTCACCGACTGTCTTGATCGTTTCCATGTTCTAGCACCACTCCCCTTTCGATGTATCTGGCAAATGCCGTCGTGCCGATAAAGGAAAGAATGCCTATTAACAAAATAATTTCGATAAAAGCCTGCGTTCGGAGTAAAACAGAAAGAACGGCTACCATGGCTAACAGATTAATTCCAATCGTATCCAGTGCCGCTACCCGGTCGGGCAAAGAAGGTCCCTTCAACAACCGCCAGGCACATACACCAATCGCCAGCGCCATAATCGTAAGCGAGAGCATAAGAATAAATTGGATCATTAACGGGTCACCTCCAATATCGCACGCTCAAAGGTGTCACGGATATTCGCTCTGAACTGTGCGGGATCCTCAACATCCATGGCATGAATATACAAAGTCCGGTTATCATCCGAAACTTCAAGTACCACAGATCCGGGAGTAAGGCAGAGCAATGTGATCAACGTAGCCACTTCCCAATCCGATTTCAGCTCTGTAGTATATTTTAAGATTGCTGGACGTATATTAAGCTCCGGTCTCAGAACAGCTTTTACTACTACATAGCTTGAAACGACCAGCTCCCGCAGCAGCAACAGGATTAGCTTAATAATTGCCCACACTTTTCCTAGATATAATCTGGGCCAAAAACGTCGCATTCCGAGCAGAATGAGGATACCGATCAAGAAACCAATGACGAAACGTGGCCCAGTCCAGTCATTGTGCAGGAACATCCACAGGAATGCTATCATGAAATTCAATAATAGTTGAAAAGCCATAGTATCACTCCTTCATGACAGCGTTAATGTATAGTGCTGGATCAGCCAGTACAGCTCCGGCTTGGCTGACAAGTCCGTTTACCGTCTCCGCACCCACACCCATCAGAATTACAATCGCGAACAGAACAGCTGCCGGTGCCATCATAGCTTTATAATGAAGCGGTTTGACTTGTTCTTCCCTTTTCTCGCCACCCCAGAACACTTGCTGGAATACCTTGATCAAGGAATATAACACTACGAAGCTGGATGCAAGTGCAATCAGCGCCAGAGCCACGTGATTCTCGCCAAATCCACTCCGCACCATCATCACTTTTCCAGCGAAACCACTAAGGGGCGGAACACCAACCAATGCCAAAGTCAGTACAAAAAACATCCAGCCGGTCCACGGATAACGTCGGATTAAACCACCCATTTCTTTTAAGCGGTCAGTGCCTGAAGCTGAGATAATCATCCCACCCAGGAAGAATAATAATGCTTTGGCAACCATGTCATGCATTAAATAAAACACTACACCATTTAACGAATCCTGAGTCGCAACAGAGATCCCAAAAGCAATAAATCCTACACTGATGATGATATTATAATTAAATATTCGGCCCAAATCGTTGTATGCCAATGCCCCGATTGCCCCAAGTATCATCGTCGCCCCCGCCATCCAGGCAATCAATGTATGGGTAAGTTCCGGTTCTTGAATAAAAATCAAAGTAAAGGTACGAGTAATTGCATACAATCCGACCTTGGTTAGCAAAGCCCCAAACAGGGCTCTAACAGCCAATGGCGGTGCACTATAAGAATCGGGAAGCCAGAAAAAGAGCAGTAAACCTGCCTTAATCGAAAATACAATTAGCAGCAGAACCGCAATGACGTTCATTACACCGCCTTGTCCCGCCTCTGCTACACGCATAGATAGATGCGCCATATTCAGTGTTCCTGTCGCGGCATATAAATAAGCAATCGTCGCCACAAACAAGGATGAGGAAATCACATTAATTAATACATACTTTAATGTCTCTCGCAGTTGACCCTTGGACCCACCAAGTACGATCAAAGCGTAAGAGGCAACTAACAGCACCTCAAAGCAGACAAACAAGTTAAACAGGTCCCCGGTGAGGAAAGAGCCAAATACCCCGGTTAATAAAAAATGGAAAAACGGATAGTAATAAAACCGTTCCCTGTCTTCCCCAATGCTAGCGAAGGAAAAAAACAGACAAGCCGCGCCAACAATGGCCGCAGTCAAAACGAGCAATGCCGAAAACATATCGGCAACAAACACAATGCCATAAGGTGGACGCCATCCCCCCATATATAAGGTCTGGATACCGTTTGTATTTACCTGATACACAATGAATCCTGCAACAAAGATATTTACAAACACACTGACGGCACTTATGATTCGTTGCAGACGTACTCGTTCTTTCAAAAAAATGAGTATAACTGCCGTAATGGCCGGAATCAGCAGAGGCAGCACTAACAAGTTGTTCATCGTCTCTCCTCCTTGGTTCCTTCCACATCATCGGTACCCGTCGAGCGGTAAGTCCGGTATGCCAAAACAATAAAAAATGCTGTTACTCCAAAGCTAATTACAATAGAGGTCAAAATGAGCGCCTGCGGCAAAGGATCGACATAAGCTTCCGCTTCCTCACCCAGCAATGGTGCAGCACCTGTCTTGAGGCCAGACATTGTCAGTAACAACAAATGAACGCCGTGCGTTATTAAAGTGGTTCCCAGAAGGATGCGCAGCAAGCTTTTGGAAAGAACTAGATAAACACCTACGGAAAACAGTACACCGATCGCCAGGGCAATAATAAGCTCCATTAGCTATCCCTCCCGATCGTAAATATGATATTCATAGTGACACCAATAACAGCTAAGAAAACACCGAGATCAAAGAACATTGCTGTGGTCAGTTCTGTTTTGCCCATAAGTGGCAGTTGGAAATAGCCAAACGCTTGGCTCAGAAAAGGTACATCGAATAAAAACGAACCTATTCCTGTAAGAAAAGCTACAGATACCCCAACCGCGATTAACTTACGATAGTCGATAGGCAATACCTTCTCAACCATATCAATCCCAAAAGTAATGGCGAGCAGTACCAATGCGGCTGATGCCATCAATGCTCCAATAAATCCGCCTCCCGGATTATTATGTCCGGCGAAAAACAGATAAAGCGAAAATATTAGTATCATAACGAAGGCTACTTTAGCTACCGCTTGTAGTAACACATCATCACTTACAGAAGAACGTGGTTTATTATCCTTCACAGCCCGCTTCAGTGGGGCAATAGTTCCATCCGTATCCAGCTGCAGTTTGATCATGGAATAAATAGCAAGTGAGGCAAGGCCAAGCACTGTAATTTCAAACATGGTATCAAAGCCGCGGAAATCAACGAGCAGAACATTAACAATATTTTTACCGCCACCCAAGGTATAGCTATTCTCCACATAATATTTCGAGATGGATTCGAACGGACTACTGCCTAAAGCAGCAAGTGCAACCAATGTCATAGTTATTCCCATCCCGATGGAAATAATTAGCTTAGGCAAGCGGGACCGAAGTTTGAGCGGCTCTTTCTCCAGCTTAGGCAAATGCCGAAAACATAGCAGGAACAATGTAACGGATACTACTTCGACAATCATCTGGGTAAGCGCCAGATCAGGTGCCCGGAACAGAACAAAGAGTAAAGTAACCATATAACCAACCATTCCTGTTAACAAAATGGCTGTGATTCTGGAACGAACAAAGGGGATAGCCAAAGCGCCCACAAGCATAACCATAACAACAATAACTTCAAACAAAGAAAACGGAGCATATTCAGTTGTCCCAAGCGTTATTCCATCGGTATACCACACGGCTCCACCAATGGCTACGATCAGGAAAGCGAAGATATACATCAAGTAATGGCGCATGGAACCTGTCATATAGGTGCCAGTCAACGCCCTAGACGATTTCTCGACCAGCCGGATTACTCCGTCATAGACTTGATTTAAAGTGTAGCCACTGCCCCATTCTTTATCGACCAGACTCCAGCGGCCATAGATTCGGTATACAATAATACCAAGAATCACAACACCAAGTGTCATCCATATTTCTGGTGTAAAGCCGTGCCAGAAATGAATATTCACAACAAAGGGTTCTCCGGTCTGCAAGATAGGGTGAATAGCATTCATTGCAGGGATAATAAGTGTTTTGGATAATATATTCGGGAAAAAACCGATAAATATAGACAGCACTGCTAGCAGGCACGGGGCAAGCAGAAGTCCAAATGGGGCTTCATGCGGTTTTTTGTCCAGCTTCTCAGGCTGATATTTTCCGAAAAAGGTGTGGAAAACCAAAATCATACTGTATGCAAAAGTAAACACGCTGGCAATCCAGGCCAAAACCGGGAAGAGCGTAAACAACGAGGGAATAGACAATATATCCAGGTTTCGGATATTCAGAACAGCCGTAAAAAACATCTCTTTACTTAAAAACCCGGAAAATGGCGGCAAACCAGCCATCGAGAAACTGCCGATCATCGCTACCGTAAAGGTAACCGGCATAATGGAAATCAGTCCGCCCAGCTTTCGCAGGTCGCGGGTACCCGTCTCATGGTCAACTATACCGACCATCATAAACAAAGAGCCTTTAAAGATGGCATGGTTAATAAGGTGAAAGATAGCCGCTGTTGTTGCAGCAGTGTAAAAGACTGAATCTTCCCCTACATAAAATGCCGCTGCCGATCCCATTCCCAGCAATCCCATAATCAGTCCAAGTTGACTAATCGTTGAATAGGCTAATAGAGCCTTCAGGTCCGTCTGCTTCATCGCCTGGATGGAGCCATAAATCAAGGTGATCAAACCGACGCCTGACACAACCCAGAACCACTCATATTGCCCCGCAAAAACAGGGCTGAAACGGGCGACAAGATACAATCCAGCTTTAACCATCGTTGCCGAGTGCAGATAGGCGCTGACGGGTGTCGGTGCCTCCATGGCATCCGGCAGCCAGATATGAAACGGGAACTGAGCTGATTTGGTGAAGGCGCCTAAGAGAATTAGTAGCATCGCCGGAATAAATAAAGCATGCCCGCTGATATCGCCAACCTCACTCCAAATTTCCCGGATACTAAAGGTGCCTGTCATTACATAAAGCATTAAAAAGCCGGCAAACATCGCTAAACCACCAAATACGGTAATCAACATAGATTTGAGAGCACCATACCGCGATTTTTGCCGCCGATGCCAAAAGGCAATTAACAGAAATGACGAAACACTTGTTAATTCCCAAAAGCCATATAACACCATCAAGTTATCCGAGAGCACAACGCCAAGCATCGCCCCCATAAACAACATTAGATAAATATAAAAAGGGGTTAACGCTTCTTTTCGCCGGTCCAGATAATAAATTGAATAGATAATTACAAGACTACCCATCCCAGTGATTAGCAAAGCAAACAACAAACTTAATCCATCCAGATGGAAAACCAAATCAATTCCTAGTGAAGGAATCCATGAAATGGTTTCATATCCCAAATCCCCACCTTTAATAACGGGAATCCGGGTTAAGAAATAAACAAACAAAACGAGTGAACCAGGGAAAACAAGCCATCCTCTATGAAGGTTGGGTGCTCTCTTGGACAAAAGTGCGATTACTAAGGCCATTAGAAACGGAACAAGTATGATTACATGCAGCAAAGGCAGTCCTCCTTTTCCACTTGAGCTTATCAAGTTGTGAACTTTAGTACTTACTTTTTTACCAAAAGCCAAAGATCATATGATTGGTAGGGCCTTTTATACAAGGCCCCAATGTTGATAAGGGCAAGCCCGATTATAAAGAATCGGTCAATGTGCCATCACAAATATGCAGATATCTAGCCTTTCCATCTTCTTGCTCAATTCTGAATAAACCGTTCTCAAATTCTGTGTGTAGTTCGTGAAAGAACTTTCCCTTAAGCGAATACTCTCCCTGAGGTTCATCACTGAGCTGGTACTCAGCCCCGTTTTTGACCAGGTAAGCGATAACGCCTTCCTCATGGGTTTCTTCCAGCCCTGCACGCATCCGCTGCACAGCCACGACATGCAGATCCATCATTTTCATTTTACCAATGAGTTCATTGATGAAATTACGTTTGGTAAGCTCCTGCCACCGAGTTTGAGCAGATTGTCCAATGACGATCTGTGTGACCTCATTCTCTTCAGCAACTTCTACAATAATATCTGTTGTTTTTCGGCCTTCACGTTTCCGAATGATAAACTCTGCGCCAGCTTCATCGGCAAGACGTTTCCAGACCGTCATATACATTTCTTTGCTCTGATTATATTCATCAATATCCGAACTATCGACATTTAATACAAACAATGGCGCCCCTATAATTTCAGATAGTTGGACACCACGCCGGATTAAACGCTCCCCATGCGGACCATAATGAACACAAACCATAATCTTTTCATTGTGTATGACCTTCACCCTCCTGTAACATGGCCAAGAAATACAAAAGGAGCCCACTGGCGTTAGGCCCCTTGCGTAATTCTAAAACCCGATAAGTTATACTTAATTATATCTATTCCTATGTTTTTTGTAAAGTTTGTTGGTTATCATGGAACATATTTCTTTTTAATGCTTGTATCATGCCCTTCTCTAGCAGTTGTCATACAATGGTTATTATATATTCCTTTACAGGAATATTCCCTCCGTGGTATATTATCATCACAAACAGGAAATACCAAAAAGGAGGCGCTATAGAGCCGCTTAACCACAGTATGTCATAATAGAGATACGAATGAATTTAATGAATCGAAGTGATCCTTGTTTATGAATACTAACGTTATGAGTGCCTTAGCTGAGCCCCACCGCATGCAGATCGTTGAACTATTACGCGAGAATCCTCTAACCGTTGGGGAGATTGCAGAAAGTCTTCAGCTACGGCAGCCTCAAGCGTCCAAGCATTTGCGCGTCCTTAGTGAAGCGGGCTTAATTGAAGTTCAAGCTGTTGCTAACAAGCGCATTTGCAAGCTCCGTCCTGATCCATTTAAGGAAATAGACGATTGGTTAGACTCCTACCGCCATATATGGGAAGAACGATACGATCGACTGGATGATTATTTACAAAAGCTACAGAGCAATGAAAACAATAATAAATCATAGCCTCAGGTCGAAATTGGCAGGAAGCAAACAAATTTGAGGAGGATCTATCCCATGACAAATTCTAACCCGTCCAACCAAGTGGTATCCAAAGTTGTTGATGGCAACACATTAGTATTAGAGCGCGTATTCCAAGCTCCACGTGAGCTAGTATTCAAGGCTTTTTCTGAGGCTGAGCATTTGAAGCACTGGTGGGGTCCAAAAGGTTGGACGCTTCCCGTATGTAATGTCGATTTCCGTCCAGGGGGTACTTGGCATTATTGCATGAAGTGCGTGGATAAGAATCAAGGGGATTTCTACGGTATGGAGTCTTGGGGCAAGGCGTTGTATAAGGAAATTACAGTCCCAGAACAAGTCATTTATACAGATGGATTCTCAGATGCAGAGGGTAATATTTCAAAAGATTTGCCTGAAACGCTTGTCCAGCTAGATTTTATCGACCTGGAGGGTCAAACGAAGCTGGTGAATACCGGTAAATACACTTCTCCGGAAGCCTTGCAACAAGTGATTGATATGGGGATGTTAGAGGGGATTTCCCAAACCTTCGATAATTTGGACGCCCATCTTGAGAATTTACAGAAGAATAACTAGAGCAGCTATCACACGATAAGTAGGACGATGCAAGGATACTCACTCCTGCTCGTCCTATTATGTTTATTTTGCAGGAAATAAGAACCTGATACTATTCGGAAAATATTGCAGGAAAAACGTATCATTATGCGTGCCCAGCGGATCCGTCTCAAACTTCACTCGCTGATCCGCTCCAACAATCTTCTCTTTTAAAATATCATAAGCACGTTTGCTGTTAGGCACCATGTCCTTCTGGGCATTTGTCTTGTGGATCCCTTCCTTTTCACCAACATACATATAAATTCTGCATTCCCTATCTAGTCTTGATGTCTCCATGAAATGAATGAAATCTTTAAACCATACAGACGCAGATATCAATATAAAATTTCCAACAGTAGCTTCAGTCTTGTACATCGCATACAGACTTATTAATCCACCTAGTGAAACACCACCCAAAGCCAATTTCTCCGGCTCGTTGGAGATGCGATAGGAGCTTTTGATATAGGGTACAAGATCCTGATAGACATAATTCAAATAATCATCGCCCTTGCCCCCAAAGGACCAATCCTTAAAAAGAGCAGACATTTCCCAAGGTGTATATTCATCATTCCGCAGCTGAGAATCGATCCCGATAAAAATAACCGGCTCTGTTACTCCCTCTTCCACATCTTTCTCTATAGCTGTAATCGCCTCTTTGAACAAAAAATCTCCATCCTGTAAGAAAACCGCTGGAAACATCCGCTCCGGAAATAGATGATATTCTTTCGGTAAATACACGGTAATCTGACGATCCATATGTTCAAAAAGCACAAGCTCGCCTGCCCTCATTTGCGTCATATCCCCACTCCTTAACAGTTCAGCACTCGAAACGCTCTACTCATAATCGTTGGTACTACAGAAGCGTGATTTTCATTGGGTGCGACATAGTGCTTAACCTCTAAATTAGGCAAAGCATACTCATTCAATTTTGAAAATAATATTGCTGCGTCATCGACCATAAACGACTCTTCACTCCCTACGGTAATCAATAACTTTTGTTTATCGGCCGTCAGCTCTTGACCCTTGCTATAGAACTGCTCCGCATACGTCAGGATTTCATGATCATTCCACCAAATGGATGGACTAGAGGCCAAATAATACTGGAATAGCTTCGTACGAGTGAATAACGTCCAGAGGACAAATAGACCACTGAGAGAGTGACCAAACAAGGCTTGTTTATGCTGATCCACATTATATTTCTTGTTGATTGCTGGCATTAACTCTAATTCTAAAAAAGCCAAAAAATTCTCAGCCCCACCATGTGGACCTATGTCAGCATTTTTCAATCGATCCGGATATACATACTGCTTCGCTGGAGGTGTGAAATCATAAAATCTTCTTTTAGAGACCTCTTCATCTGAACCATAATGTCCAATGCCAATCACAATTGCTGGTGCAATAAAAGTTTTCGGGGCATTTCTTGACTGCAATTTCACAACATCCCGACCCAATTGAAAATATGAATTACCATCGAGCATGTAATACACGGGGAAGCCCTTTTCTGGTGCTGCTTCTCTGGGAAGAGAAACCTTTATATCGTACGTGTAACCCATATACTGAGATTCAAGTTTCCATGATTCTGTGTGTTCGAGCTCTACTTGTGTTGTCATTTTTTCTGTACACTCTCCCCTACACTCTTGACTTTGCTAATAAATATAAGAAATAAGGAATTCCAATAATCGAAACGACTATACCCACGGGTAACTCTGCCGGCTGAAATATTGTTTTGGCAAAATAATCCGAGATCACCAGCAAAAACATCCCTACCACTGCACTGGATAACATAATATAGCGGTGATTAATCCCTACTAATCTTCTGGCGATATGAGGAGCCATCAAGCCTATAAAACTTATAGAACCGGATACAGATACACAAACACTTACGATCCCCACACTGCATAACAGAAAGATCAGCTTTTCTTTTTCTACAGAGATCCCTAAGCTCTTTGTACTGGAATCCTCCAATTGAAAATAATTGAGTAAATAGCTTTTTCGATACATTATAAATCCTAAAATAAGCACCCAAGGTGCGATCATAATGATATAAGTCCAGTTCGCGCTGTAAATACTTCCGACACTCCAAACCGCAGCCATCTCATAATCACTTGCATTCATTTTCAGAGAAATATACAACGACAACGCACCAAAACCACTGCTAATCGCGATCCCTGTCAAAATCAAGCGTTGCATATCGAGTGCACCATTCCGCCATGAAAAAATAAAGATAATGACAACTGCGGCAAGCCCACCTACAAAACCAAACAGCGGCATGGCTAGTATCGAGAACCAGCTTTCTTTAAAAAAAGTAACTCCCGACATCTGAAAGAAAAACATAAATGCAACGATGGCAGCTCCTGCGCCTGCATTAATCCCAAGGATACCTGGATCAGCCAGCCCGTTACGGGTAATCCCTTGAATGACAGTTCCCGCCATCCCCAGACCTATTCCTACTAATGAGGCAATAATGATCCGTGGTAACCGAAACTGAAAAATAACCAGGTCAAATTTAGCATTAGGATCTATTCGCAGCAGTGTTTTTATCACATCCATTACAGACATATCAAACACGCCATTCGTAAGATGAAAATACCCGGCCACAAGGGTTAACAGGATAAAAACTAATAGTGTAAGCATATAGCGGCTAAACTGTACTTTACTTCTATCCACGCTGCTCTCCCCCTTTAATCCGAATTAAATAAAGGAAGAAAGGGATGCCAATAAAGGCTGTTACAACACCAATTGGCGTCTCAAACGGAAAGTTAATATAACGGCTTAAGACATCGCAAAACGCTAAAAAAACAGCTCCAATCACCGCTGAGCAAGGAATGATAAAGCGATAGTCTATACCTACGATAAAACGTGTAATATGAGGAATGATTAGACCCACAAAGGCTATCTTGCCGACTAAAGCTACTGCTGTCCCGGTCAGACATATAACAGATATAATACTGACAATTTTCACCCATTTTGTTCGTTGACCCAAGCTAATCGCGGTTTCATCCCCCAGGGAAGCAACCATTACTGACTTAGAAATACTAACCGCCAAGAGCAGTCCAACGATTATAAAAGGAACTGATAATATTAGCATATCTGGATTAACGGTATGTATTTTCGAGCTATACCAAACGCTAACATTTTGTGAGACTTGAAAAAACATCGCTACTGCTGAGGCGATACTACTTAAAAAAGTACCAATTACAGTCCCAATAATAGCTAACCTGACTGGTGATAAACCGTTTTTAACCAATGAACCAAATCCGAAAACCAAACCTGCTCCGATGGCTGAACCCACCATAGATAAAATAATCATTTGAACATTCGATAATCCCGGATAAAACACCATAGCCAACGTAATAACAAATGCCGATCCGTCATTTACTCCCATAATCGATGGTGATGCAAGATAGTTACGTGTAACCCCCTGCATTAACGCCCCTGAAACAGCCAGAGCCGCTCCAACTAATAAAGCGGCGATTACACGCGGAAATCTAGATGTCATAATAATGTTGTGGTCCACATTATTAGCATCGAAGTGTGTAATCGCCTGCCATATTGTCAATATTCCAATATCTTTAACACCATATAAGACGGATACAACCATTGCTAATACGATGAATAATGGAGAAGTTGATAGGATCAATATAACTTTCCAATTTTTTGTATTCATCTTATTCATCGCACCTTCGGTTTTACTTCAACAGGTTTTCAATTGCCGCATCCAGGAATCTTACTTTAGACCAAGCCGTTCCACCTTGTGCCAACGGATCAATTGCATTTACAAACACATGATTATTTTTGACAGCAGTTACGCTTTTGAAGATCGGATTCTTGAGCAAATCATCAAGTGCTGTTGCATTATCAGTATTCTCACTAGTCTCAAACTGCAAGAAAATATAGTCCGGATTAATATCCGCCAAAGCTTCTAATGAAAGCTCTGCTTGTGCTTCTGTAGAGGAGATCACCTCAGGAATGGCAGCACCCAGATCTTCATAAATAACCGGATTCAAATAAACGCCAGCAGGATACACACACATACTGCCCTGACGAATACGAATGACTAGAATGGATTGATCTTTCAGCTTTTCTCCAATTTCAGCCTTTGCACCCGCAGCTTTAGATTCATAATCACTAATAATTTTTTCTGCATCTGTGGTCTTACCGGATAATTGGCCTAATAAGAGCAAGTTATCTTTCCAGTTTGTTGAAATATGTGAATAAGGAATCATCGTTTGAATTTTATTAAGTGCGCCGGCCACATCTTCCCCAAACTTGGAAGACCCTAAGATAACATCTGGATCCAGTTGCAGAATCGCTTCATTACTTGGAGCAAATTTATCCCCCACTAAGGATGCACCCGCTAGGTCAGTTGACAGATAACCTGGAATAGCATCAGCTATTGCAAGTACACCTACAGGTTTCACTCCCAGTATGGCAGCATCTTCCATAGATTCGAGACTTGCTGCTACAATATTATTAATCTTTGCAGGCACGACATAATCCTTGCCCAAATATGTAACGGTTTGTTCAGTGGCAACAGCCTCCTGAGCCGCATTTCCTTTGTTATTTGCAGTTCCTTCTGTTGCTACTGCAGCATTATTTGTGCTTTTTTCTGAAGCTGTCTTATCCTTTTCATTGTTACCGCAAGCTGCCAAACTCAAAGCTAAAACTGCTGATACCCCAGCTAATAAATATTTTTTCTGATTCATAATCAATCTCCCCATCTATATTTTATTTATCATTCTTCAAACTAAAGTAATGATAATGAGAATCGTTATCATATTAAATCATATGAGAATAATTATCAATACTTTTCTTTGATTATATGAAATCTTGTAATTTAACAGTTGCGTTTAATTATTAGTGAACATGCAGAAGAACCCGCACCAAATGCGGGTTCTTCTGCACTATAAATATGAGTCCATTTTTTTTAATCAGCGTTATAAAACTCAGATAAGTCACGGAACAACAATCCGCACGCCTCTAGTCTATTAAGTTCCTCATCCACATCAGTGATCAAATTGCTTTCTCTCTCATGGGCTGTATTGATTAGCCACGGTTGTCCCTGTTTTAGAAAACAAAGATCATCAGGCAGCCTGGTCTGTACCCACGAGTACAAGCTGGTGGAATAGGATAAAAGAATATTGACGGCTTCAGGCGAACAATCAAAAAAATAAACATCTGCATAATGCCCCATAAGCCGAGTCCCCGGCCAATAGTCATCTTTTATGACCTTTTTGAGAAAAGGTTGCAGCTGTTCAAGCAGTTCATATCCTTCTGGCTCCAACTCCATCTGATCACGTTTTACTAAAATAAATTCATCACATACTTCCATAGCTACCTGTACCAGCGTCTTGTAGGTCTGACCCGTTGGTTCCTGCAAAATAGTATGAATAATAATGTACCCCCTCTACTTACTTGTATTATTCAAATATTCTTTATGCATCCTACCCCAGCCACACATGCTATCCAAAACTGTAATTAGCGATTTGCCATGTTCTGAAATACTATATTCCACCCTGAGTGGAAGCTCATGATAACTCACCCGGTCGATAAGCTGATCCTCTTCAAGCTCCCGTAATTGTTTAGCTAACGTACCTTGGGAGACATCTGGGATAATCCGTCTAAGTTCACCAAATCGTTTTGTGCCATCTATCAATAAAATAAATAAAATGAGCGGCTTCCACTTTCCACCGATCTTTTCAAGTGTTGTAAGAACCCCGGTTAATCTCGGCTCCAGCAAATCCATGCGATCCCCTCTTTCGATAGTTATATAACTATATGTTCGAACCAGCTAGTACGAAAAATCGTACCTAGTACGAAAAAAGTGCGTACTGTGCAGGTTATATTTTATAGCTAATAATAAAAAACAGAACTTAATAAGTCCAATTAACTATGAACGGAGAAGATAAATATGTCCACTATTTCATTAAAAAACCAGCGCATCGTCATTATCGGAGGAAGCTCCGGAATAGGGCTTGCGACTGCCAAACAAGCGGTTGAACAAGGCGCAGCTGTCATAATCGCTGGGCGTTCACAAGATAAATTAGAGAAAGCTCAACAGCTTCTGGGATTCGATTCTGTTGAAATTCATTCACTAGATAATCAAAATGAACAGGACTTGAAGGATTTCTTTGAAAAAATCGGCGTTTTTGACCATTTGTTCACTCCGGGAGCCTCCTATGTTAGAGGACCGATTACTTCTAGCTTGGAGATTGCACACAGTTGCTTTAATGCAAAGTTCTGGCCGCAATATAATGCTGTAAAGCATGCCATCCCTTTTATCAACCCTACAGGCTCCATTGTTCTTATGTCCGGCGCATTCAGCCAACGTCCACTTGCAGACGGTGCCTCCTATGCAGCTTGTAACGGCGCGATTGAAAGTCTGGGAAAAGCATTAGCAGTAGAATTGGCTCCGATTCGGGTAAATGTCATCTCCCCTGGAACCATTCATACCAACTTTAATTGGGAAGGCGCAGAACAGGAAACTAGAGACAAGGCTTACGACGAATATACGAATATCAATATCCTTGGCAGGGTTGGTCATGCCGACGAAGCAGCACATACAACGATTTATTTGATGACCAATAGCTATACAACAGGAAGTACTTTATTTCCGGATGGGGGATATATTTTGCGATAAAAAACAGCTGAGTCAATAAGTTGGAAACGCTACTTATTGACTCAGCTTCTTTAGTTTAAAGAATCAGGGAGAAATTCCCTGATTATCAGCCAGGGGATCATTTCCCCTTAGTTACGATCATAGTAAATTCAAAAAAGGAGCATAATCTCAGTTGAATTTTAATTTCTATGACTACTTCGTAGTAAAGATTATACGAATTACATCCTCCTGAGTCTCCTTAATTTTATATATACCGATTTTTTCAGCAGCGCTCACTAGCGCTGTGATATACTCAGGAGTTGAATTTATTTTTCGAGCAGAGGCCTTCAGATTAATGGAGAACTCATCCCCGTTCTCGTCAACATCAAGAGATTTCACATAAACTTTAAATACCTTTACATAATGCTCATAGTTAACCAAATGTTCTTCAGTAACACCTTGAAATGAAACATTTACTTTCAAGGATTCCGGCTTCAGGAAGCTCACCTTACCTGCCTTGTCTACCTGCCCTACTTCAGGATTCAACACTTGATATTCAACTCCGTCAAGGATTGTAAAATCCATCCCGTTATCCATAGTGACTAGTAAATTAAGACGTATATCGATAGCTTCTGGTCCGATTAATGTCAGATAGTCACTTACTTCATGCTTGATCGATTGTCCAGCCTCTTTCCCGGCGAACATAATCAATGGACTATGTACACGTCTATTCCATGACTTCTCTTCATGTGTACCCAAACGGTCCATCTGAAAGAATAGATCCTTCCCTAATACAAATCCCTTTGACTTTAGTACAGTTACAAGCGGATCAATTGGCATTCCTTCGGTTACGCCCATGTCGAGCCAAATCTTCAATGCAGGCTTCCCGGACTCTTTCGCCAACTCATCCAATAGACGCCCATTGCTTACCCAAGTGGCAGGGGATAAAGCCCCTATCGCTGAGAAGGTCTCCGGGTGCTGATACCCCATCCATAAAGCCTGAATAGCACCGAATGACGATCCCATTATCATCCGGTGATCCCGATCGGGAATGGTCCGGTAAGCACCATCCACATAGGGAATAACTGTATTGATAAAATATTGGGTAAATTCGGCTGCACTCGCTCCATCCGAAGGAATAGACTCGTCCGGAAATGGAACATACTCCATTCCCCGTTCTGATCCATCACTTGAAGCGACTCCTATCACGATAACCTTCTCCATGGTTCCATCAGCAACGAGCTGATCAATGATCTCCTCAACTCTCCATTCTTTGCCTAAAGAGCTGGTATTTGTATTGAAAATATTCTGCCCATCGTGCATATACACAACAGGATAACGCTCACTGTCAGCTTCATACCCTGCAGGTAAATAAACAAATATTCTCCGCTCACCTATATTTTCTATGTGCACAGTACCTTTTGCCGCCCCCACATTGGTTGGGTTCTCCGATGCATTAGAAGTATTGCTTATCGTTGGATTGGGGGTTGGTGATGTAGCAACTTTTTCATTTACATTTTCGTTACTGGAACATCCCGAAAGCGCTAACAAAACTAATACTGCAAACCCCAAAAAGCTCCATCTAAATAATCCATTTGAATGCATAGAACCCCTCCTGATTTTTTGTTCAAACGTTTTCACAACTCTTATTATACAGGATTTATATGGGATTATGAACATTTTTTCACAAGTTGGAAAGCGTTATAAAGCGCTCAAGTTTAATTGTATTTCATACAACTATAATTCAATAGAACGCTCGATCACTGGATATAAGTGTATTTCATGCAGCTATTTTCTGAAATTACTCCCTTATAAGTGGATTCTCTAGTTTTTAGTTGTATAAAGTGCAGTTAAAGTCAGGATTATTCTTTTAGCACTCGAAATAACTGCACAAAGTACAGCTATTTCGCACATTCCATCAACATCCCTCACCAGTAACCGACACTAAAAAAAACAAAGAAGCAGTCAGGCAGCCTCCACTAGCTCATCATTTGCAAAAGCAAACCTCCCCGCAGACCAAAAACACCAGACAGTGATTCTCCACGAACTGAAGGATCATTGTCTGGTGTTTTATTCAGATTCAGTAAGGGTTGTTTGGAGACAATCTCTTCTTTCCAATTAGTACTGTTGTCTTTCCTCGTAGGATACGAACAGCATTCTACGTTGCACATCCATAAGCATACGAATTACCCAACTTGCTAACAAGGCAACAACAAATCCAGCTACTACATAGGAGATATATTGTTGGGATAATGTCCAGTCGATCTGGAACAAAGCAAACACACTATTCTCTAAAATGTTCAAATCCATGGTTTGCAAGAAAATCTGGTGCAGCACAGGTAGTGTAATCAGGCCCAGTGCAGCCGCTACTACAGTTACTGTTATTGAAAAGAAAATAATACTGGATACGAATCGACCCATAATCAGCATGACGTTACGGGCAAACTTCGCTCCATGAAAACCTAACTTCATTCGTTGCAGGAAGCCCGCTCCCTCTAGCTGCATATCCGATCTGGCCTCTTCACTAGGTCTAGGAATATCTAACAATGATCTGACCAGCTCTTGCTCAAATTGTACGATGTAATCCAATCCCTTAGCTACTGCAAAAAACAAAGGAATTCCGATGAATATTGGGGTTAACGCAATGGATAACGTCAGCCCTGTCACCATAAACACGAAATATACAATCGTAAGCGGTAAAGAGATTAAGAAGTATAAAATACTCCGATATGTCTTTGGACTTGCTCCACGTTTGCGCGTTTTAGATTGGGGTTGTGATTCTGCTGGAATATGCATGGAATCAAGAGCTCCCATCGGCATAGTGTATAACTTATCATTCATTTCTATTGTCCTTCCTCTCACGTTTTTCAATTAATCTCATTATACGTGGGAAAAAGAAGGCTCAAAACAGTCTTGGGGCTGGAGTCATACCAGACTAAAGGCTAGGATTTGTTGCTTCGAAGCGCATAATTAACCAGATTTATGATTTTGCTAGGCTACAACCCCAACTTATTTCCCTTTTCCAGCCGTACAATCTGCTGTTCGCCATTATCTGCCAGCTCTCTGAACTGATTAATGGTTTCACGCATTTTGGGGAGAGCTTCCTGCTTATAAGTACTGATGGAATCGAGAGCGGATAGCACATCTGTAAAAGCTTGCTTTAATGTATCCACTGAAATACTTGATTCTAACGACTGTTTATGGATTTCCGCCCCTTGGTTTTTCAACATTTTTGAGGTACCGCTGATCAGGCTATCGGTGGTTTGATTTAAAAGTTCGATCTTTTTCAAAACAATTCGTTGATTATACAGCGCACTAGCTACCGTAACCGATATTTTCAAGGCAGACACGGTAACATTTCTAGCTCTGTCCACCCCTCTGATCAGCTCTTTATTATTTCGAATAACCACCTCTATGGCCATAATTCCTTGTTGATTCACTACAAGCATCTGTTGCAAATCCATGACACGCTGCCGCAACGGAAAAAGCACTTCTTCTGTAATGAACCGAACTTTCTCCTCATCCTCATCACGCAGCTTAGCCGCTTCCAGTTGCGTCTCTATTTCCTGATCCATCAGCATGCCGAGCTGAATTTCTTTTTGTAGCTTTTTTGTAAGTTCCCGAAGTGCCTGTTGCTCAAATTCCAGCGTAGTATTGTCGTTCTTCAAAACGGTCTTACCCTTGTCTAAAGAAATTATAATATCTGAAATGACAGCATCCGCCTTTTGATATTTAGCAAAATAACTACGTAATGGATTAAAGAACTTCCCAAGAAAACCCGTCTTGGCAAAATCTACTGCACTGGGATCCAAATCCTTCAGCTGGAGATTAAGCTCCGTCAAACCTTTTGCTACTTGGCCGCCTTCATCCCCTGTCTTTGATAAATTCCCCACTGAAACCTGCAACAGGGAGTTTTTGTCCGAAGAGGATCTCATCGTTTCCATACCGAAGCTATCAATGGATTGCAGCACCGCTTTCCGCTTATCCAGTGACTCTAAATTCAGATCCAGAATGGCGGAGACATTGTTTACTGCCAGTGTTTTCAGTTGTGATACTTCCTCAGGCTCAGGTTTGACCTGCTCTTCAATTACTGATTTCAGCTTTTCCTGACTTACGACTTCCATAGTAAACGACATAGAACCCCTCCTATAAAAAATAGCTTACATTTGAACATTGAGCAGGTTGCCGATTTTATAGACTACATCATCTGTATCTGCATTGATGTTGGCCGCTTCATTTATACTCGAAATACTCTCAAGCGCCTTGATATTCGCATTGTAGCCAATCGTGTAAATCGGGATTTTGTAGGTCTCAATAAGACCTCTGATATCATTCAAGGAATGCCCTTCATTGGTCTCTCCATCACTTAATACAAAGATCAACGGCTTCAAATCCGGATTTAGCTGTAATTCCGTTTGAAGCATATGGATGGCTACCGCGATCCCGTCAAAAGTAGCCGTCCCCCCATTTGCTTGTAGACTGTCAATCGCACCAACAAACATGGACTGCTGGTTCGTGTCATATTTTCCAATCGGAAGATTGATTGTAACGTTATCAGAGTAAGAGACAAAACCAATGCTGTTATCCTTGCCCAAGTACTTCTGGCCTGTTAATAAAGATTGCTTTAAGCGGTTCAAAGGTTCCCCGTTCATACTTCCTGAGACATCTGCCACAAATACTGCGGCGATAGGTTTATTGCCATTTTTCTTCTCTTTCCACAGCTTCTGAGCTGAGGATATGAGACTGCCATCCACTGTACTAAGCTCTGATTGGTAATCATTAAGACCATTGAAGCCTTTTTTCTCACCCAGCTCCTGGTATTTATCCTGTTCAACAAACTCAGCAAACTTCTTAATAATATCGAGTTTTTCCTGAGGAAGATCACCCAAAGCATAAAGCGGGCTGTCATGTCTTACACCAAAAGGAGTGAATACATACCCCCCTTTCAAATCTGTTGCATTCACAAAAATCTGGTATTCTAAGACAAAAGCATCAAGCTTACCGGTTTTTGCAGCCTCTCGCATCTGTAAAGTGGTTGAGGCAATAAAGGGAACATTTGCTTGGAATTTCTCAAAGCCCTGCACCGCTTGCTCACCAAGTAAGTCTGAACCGCCAAACGTCCCAAGCGCTGTTACCAGAAAGTTTAAACCCGTAGAACTGGCAAAAGGGTCGGTATAGCCCATTGATAATTCATTATTTGCTATGGCGTCTGTAACCGTCTTAACGTTTAAAGAACCGTATTTCTCTATTAGTTCATCATATTTCGCCTTACTGGTAACAATACCAGCTACATTTCCTACAAGGCGTTTAGTGATTAGCTGAGTGTTCATCCCGTTTGCTTTTACCATTTCGCCCCACAACTCATTTGATGGGGTAAAGGCATCTGGCACATACTTCCCAGATCTTATGTAATCTGTCGCTGTACCTGAAGCAATATTACGGATTTTCACAGAAACGTGACTCCCGTTCACCTCAATATTAGAGTTGTTAAAATCTGTGGCAACTTCATTTAGCCAACCATCATTACCCGTTCCTGATTTCTCTGTAGAAGAGAATATCTCTACAAAGCTATCTGTTGTATTGTCTACGGATACAGGAAACTTTGAGATATCTGGTAATGAATCCCCAATCGCAACAGGATCCAGGTCAATCTGGCCTTTAATTTGCTCAGCAGTGGTCACGTTTATGTTCTTATATAGCTTCTCAAGCTGCTTCCCCGCATCTTCGGAAGAAATCTGGGTTTTGGTTTTTCCTATATTAGAAGTCAAGGTGATTCCAAAATACACGAGAGCAAAAACTACCACCGTAATGGTCCCTAAAACTGCTACTGTTTTTCCTTTATTAGCCATACACATCTCCCCTTCATTGCTTATAGAATTTCGTCTGCTTGATCAGCTCATCGATTTCCTTCATACAAGGCATCTCTTCAACATCTGTATAATCTGTACTGTCAAGTAGCGATATTTCCAGCAGCAGCTTATCCAGCTTCAGCAGAATCTCTTCATTTGCCCCAAGATACCCTGTTACGTAGGCTAAATATTCATTGTACAAAGCTGTCTTTTTTTGCACCAGTTTATCTGAGAACTGCGAGGGTCTATGCTGGCTGGAGAAAAGGGTGAACTCTGAGGCATCAAATACACTGAGTTTATTCAGAATCCCTCGAATGTTCAGGTAAAAAAGCTTTGCTACTTCATAACTGACTGCATTAAATTTTTTGAAGCTAAGTTCAGTGGATTCGAATCTCTGACCTAAAACATCTAACAAGGTACTTCTCTTCTTTTCCATCCGGGATATCTGATCTAGAGCAAGCGCAATGTCTTTTTTCAGCACTTTGACATTTTTGTATTGAGTAAGCGCGGCTATATAATCCTCATAAGATTTCAGTGTTTTCACAGCAGGGATAGATGAAGGTTTAAACAATAAAATATAACTTCCGTAAAGAACAACAAGTAGACTAACAAACAACAATGTCACACCTAAAGCTATTTCAAATACACTGGTTCCTCCGATTTCCACCCCTAATAAACCTGGTGACAACACGATAATGTTCAGTAGTACCACACCGAGAATAAGTCCCAACAGCTTTATGGCTCTAAACCCGTTCATCACAACCACCTCCTGCATCCAGTCACTTCTATTGTATGGAGCAATTTCTGTTATTACGTCTCTTCATTTGCTATATGCTAAAAAAATAAGGAATTAGTCAACAAAAAAACCTTAACAGGCAATAAGCCCATTAAGGTTAACGATCCCTATTTTATACCCACGCATCATTTGAATACCCGCGTTGCTCCCAATATCCCGTATGATCGCCTTCGATCAGCTCAATCCGATTCAGCCACTTCACAGACTTGTATGCGAACATCTTCGGAACGATTAACCGTACAGGACCGCCGAGATCGCTAGGAATCGGCTTTCCATCATGCATTACCGCGACCAGCACATCATCCATGTCGGCTTGTTCCAATGTGAGCGTATCCGTGTATACACCATCACCCGAATAGAATTTCACAGTCTTAGCTGTGGGCTTCACACCGGCCTGACTCAAAAGATCTTTTAGCTTGATTCCTTCCCAGGTATTCTTATAGACTGACCAGCCTGTCACACAGTGAAAATCACTCACCTGAACGGTCCGGTTCAGCTTTACGAACTGTTCCCAGTTCCACTTGAAATTCTGCTCCACAAGCCCATCTATCGTAAAAGACCAATTATTGTTCGTAAACTCCGGAATCGGAGTGACTGTATAAACACGGAATTGACCTTGCGCCCCTCCTCCGAGAGGGGGTGAGGATGCCGCCAGTGGCTGGGGTGCAGGCAACAACTGATTACGATCACTTTCGATCAGCTTATCAATTGTTTCGCTGCCCCCGATATTTCCAATTGAACTGCCGAGCCATTTTATAAACGATGGACCTATAGTGACCGCAAGCCCAACACCAATCGATCCGCGTATGAAAGCTCTACGTGTATAAACCGGCTGCGGGGTTTCCCGATGATTCGAAGGGCTACCTGTCTCAATGCCGCTTTTCACTACTCGCCGGCTCGGTTCTTTAAGCCATTTTACCCGAGTCAAAGAATGATAAATAATATAAGGAAGGCCTATCCAGGTCAATAAGTCATGGACGACCAGAGCAACGTTCGATACATGTGGACCCACCACGCGGAATTGCCAGAGTAGTACTCCTGAAACGAACCAGCCGAGCAGCAATGAAAGTACAACGATTACATTAAAACGTTGCCAAGGCCGCTCCTTCAGTTGTTTCCAATGTTTCCCTGCCAGCAGCAAATAATAAATAACCGGAATAATCGAAGCAACACCGACCACGATATGAAGCCCTTTGATCCATACTCTGCCTTCCCCTAAGAAGCCACGCCAGAAGCCACCTACAAGTACAAGTCCTGTGAGCGTGAGCAACACAACCAGCCAGCCATTCCAGGTATGAAGCGCCCGAAGCTTTTTCCCGTATCCCTTGCGCAGCCGAGCCAGTAAAGAATTCATTACCTTTCCTCCTCTTCACTAGGTATGCTCAAATAGCTCTTTATCCTGATTCTACTCTAATAATGTTAGAAAAGACTTTGAAGCAGCTGTAAGAGGAACTCCACGCAGGGTAGCAATTCCTATGTTACGTTCTGGCAAAGGTGGGTCCAGAGGAATCTCGACAAGCTCACCTTTCTTCAATTCTTCGGTTACGTAATCACGAATAACAAAAGCAAGGCCAAAACCACGTTTCGCAAACTGAACAAGCAAATCCACACTTCCCAGTTCAAATTCAGGTGTAATCGTCAGATGATTAGAAGCTAAAAACTGATCCATATACTTTCTGGTGCTCCCACCCGCTTCTAAGCATAACAACGGATACTGCTGAATGTCTGCAAGCGGCATGGTCTTGTCCGCCAAATGACGAAAACCTTTGCCCCCTACCAGGCAATCTTGAAGCTGAGTACTTTTGCGAAAATCAATCTGTTTATCAGATGTCGGCAAGCTGACGATACCAAAATCAATTTTCCCTTCTTTTAAAAGCGTAAGTGTTTCTGGTGTCGTTCGATTCGTAATATGAATGCGGATATTGGGAAATTGTTCATGAAATTGCTCCAAATAAGGCAACAGATAATATTTGCATAAGGTATCACTTGCTCCGATATGAATCTCGCCGCTGTTCAGATTGTTCATATCTGCGATCGCTCTTTCGCCCATGTCTACATGATGAAAGGCTTGCTCAATAAAGCTAAGCAGTACTTTTCCTTCTGTTGTTAGATCGACCCCGCGAGAAGTGCGAAAAAATAACGGGCCGCCCATTTTTTCTTCCAATTGTTTAATCGTGTGACTTACTGCCGGTTGTGTAATATTGAGTCGTTCTGCCGCAGCAGTTAAACTCCCAGTATTCGCTACCCAATAAAAAGAGCGATACCACTCCAAATTAATGTCCATCCCCACGTCATTACTCCACCTTATAATAGATATAACTTATATCAATTTTTCTAATGATTTAACTAGCATTATACTTAGTCCTGTAGCCAAAAACAAGCTTGGGAGGCGAAAACGCGTGACCATAATTGCAATTGTAGGAGCAAACTGGGGCGACGAAGGAAAAGGAAAAATGACGGATGTGCTAGCTGCACAATCTTCCTTTGTCGTTCGTTTTCAAGGTGGTAGTAATGCTGGGCATACCATCATAAACCAATATGGAAAATTTTCATTGCATATGCTGCCATCTGGGGTATTTTATCCTTCCGTTACAAACATTATTGGACCCGGAACAGCACTTGATACAGAAGTATTAATAAAAGAATTGAAAGCTTTAACGGATAGAGGTGTGCCAAAGCCTAGATTATTCGTATCCGAACGGGCGCAAATCGTGCTTCCAATCCATCGTTTGTTTGATGAACTAGAAGAGGAACGTCTGGGATCTCAAGGATTCGGTTCAACTAAACGAGGAATCGCACCATTTTACGCAGATAAATATGCAAAGCTAGGCATACAGGTAGCGGATTTATTTGATACCGCCCGACTTGAGAAACGTCTTGAACAATTACTCGCTTCCAAAAATATCTTACTTGAGCATTTATATAAGAAAGCGCCGATCCAAATCTCGGAATTAATGATTCAGCTGCAAGAAGAAGCTGCACAGCTAGCGCCTTATGTAGCCAATACAACAGACTTGCTGCAAGAGGCTTATGCTAAGGGAGAGACTATCTTACTTGAAGGTCAGCTTGGGGCTCTGCGTGATCCTGATCACGGTATTTATCCTTACTCCACCTCCTCTTCAACACTTGCCGGGTTTGCACCTGTCGGTGCCGGTCTTCCTGCAGCAGCTATCACGAATGTCATCGCTGTAACCAAGGCCTATTCCAGTTGTGTCGGCGCTGGACCTTTTGTTACGGAATTAGAAGGGCCCGTTGCGGATGAACTTCGTACAAGAGGTGGCGATGCCGGGGAATTCGGGGCTACGACTGGCCGTCCTAGACGTATGGGCTGGTTTGATGCTGTAGCTACTCGTTACGGTTGCCAAATGCAGGGTGCCACTGAAGTCGTGTTGACTAATCTTGACGTGCTTGGTTATTTGGATGAGATTCCAGTTTGTGTGGCTTATGAGCTTGAAAATGGAGAGATCACCGACAAGTTCCCGGCTACGAATAAACTGAACTCTGCAAAACCGATATTCACGCATTTATCTGGCTGGAACTGCGATATCTCTCAGATCACCGACTTCGAAGATCTGCCAGAACAAGCTAAGCTTTACATTGATTTTATTGAAACCTCTATTGGCACGCGTATTACTACGATTTCCGTGGGTCCTAGACGCGAACAGGTCATTAATCGGATAACGAAATAATCATATACGTACTAAATCTCTGTAGAATTTAAAAGAAGCGCCTCTCTTATTAGAGAAGCGCTTCTTTGTTTTATTCATGAGAAGGGCTGCCTCATACGTAGAAAAATCCACTTTTGAGACAGCCTCTTTTTGTGTACTCTTTTTAAATCAACACGGCATCCACTTTCGTCTGCGGAGCCTTGTCACAGCGTTTACAGACCTTAACGACTGCTCCATCCGTTTTTTTCTTGGGATAAAGCAGCTTAATACGGGTGTTCTGACAGATTGGACAAGTCCCCCTGCCCCTTGATGGTAAATTCCAAAGTGCATGTCCACGTTTTGACTTTGCCATGAATAAACCCCTCATTTCGGCCAACAATAGTCAACACTTTAATTCTGAAAGTGCTTCTCCAAAATGATATGTCGCAAAGACAGGCTCTATGACTAAAGTAACGCAGAAGTTAGGAAGAATTAATTCGTATAAATCATGGAGACAACACCGTTCGTAAAGGTAACATAGTTATAATTACCATACTGCCAGGTCTCCACTTGAATGCCACTACCTGATAGTGTGGATTTACTTATTGGCTTACCCCAACTAAACTCCACTTGCTGCTTGGTCATCCCAGTAGCAACTATGCTCTTTTTAATCTTACTCCAAATCGCATCTGACCACTTATAGGTCTTAAATGGATCCGTTGTTAAGAAATATTCTTTATTTCCTAATGTACGGATCAACTCATCCCCCGACATTGTATAAGAGTTAAGAATTTGCCCCGTTGATAAAACCTTAAATGAAATGGCGAATTCACCTTCATAATCAGGTAGAATATCTACAATAGTGACTTTTTGGAACTTATAATCGGAGTCAAATTGATTGAGCCAATATGTTTTTCCAATGAACTTAACGAGGTTTCCTTGTTCTTCCTTCTTAAAAATCTGCGCAGTTTGTTTCGTATAGGCGAACAACTCTGCTTTGCCGAAGTAGATCTCCATCGTCTGATAATTTCCATCCCAAATTAACTCTGCTGACAGTGCAGTCTTTAAAAGCGTGGCAGGAAAAACTGTAGATCCGTCGATCTTTTGCACTTTACCACTCATTTTGACCTTCGCACCATTCACCATTGCAATATCGCTTCCGAGTTGAAGCTGTATTGGCAAATCACCTAGACGAATGCTAAAGATTTTAGTTGCTGTATTAACTTGGACTGTTGCTCCCAACGTTTGAAAAACCGATTGAACCGGCAAATACATTGTTCCATTAACAAATGCACCTTGATCAATATCATGGTCCGCACTGATCGAAACTTTTATTGTTTTGGAATCTGATCCTGAAATGACCGTTACGTTCGTTTCTCCTACCGCTAAGGCTTTCATTGTGCCATCGGCTTGCTTTTGCAGCAAATAAGGTTTTTCAATTACGACATTTGCTTGAGCTAACGGAACGCGTTCAGATATGCCATCGGCATCTTTAGCATAGATTTGTACCGGAACATTGTCCCCAACAGTGATTTCGGTAGCATCCATCTGAAAAATCAAATCTTCAACCTGCGGATTGCCTTCATTGTATGATGACGAAACTGAACTGGCATTCCGTAAAATACTACCTTGATCGTAATCGACGTTACGCGTATCTGCCGCCTTCACTGTATGTATTGGACCCAACATAGATACTGCTAACGCTGCAGTGATGCTCCATTTAATAGCTTTCATTTTCCTTACATCCCCCTCTAAATATATAAACCTTAATTACTGTATCACAATTCCACAATTTTACTAGAGAAAAATTTACAGAAATATTTTTTTGTATTTCTAGTGAATTTACTCCGTGATAATTACAGAGTCTTCCATTATAATCATGGATTAGGAGGTGTTAGCACATGGAAATAATAGCCGACAGATTGATATTAAGAGATTATACAAGCGATGATTTTTCTTTTTATGAAGAACTGGAACTTAATCCTTTGTCTCACAAATATGAAAACACCGCACCAGATGCAAAACAAATTGAAGAGAACTTCCTTTCGATTCTGACTCAGACTACCAGCGATCCGCGTGAGCATTATGATCTAGCAGTATGTACTAAGCAAAATAGGACACCCATGGAGTCGTTGCATATGCCAATGCAGAGAATCTTCAATCTGAAAAAGTTATGATTAGAGCAGGAATGATTAGGGATGGAATCCTCAGAGAGACTAGATTTTGCAATCAACAATGGTGTGACGAACTCATTTACTCTGCTTTGGAAAAGGAGGCTACATTAAATTGACAACAATCAAAGTTTTAAATGAAGGTTATGTAAGATTAGTAGATCATATGGGCTCAGATTTAACGGTTGCTAACGCTGCGCGTGTTTCTTATGCTAAACAATCTTTTGAGCTTAGTGATCGGGATGTCAAACTAATAAAATTCCTTGCCCGTGAAGGACATACCTCTCCTTTCCGCCATGCCATCACTCAATTTGAGGTTTATGCCCCATTAATGGTTGCGAGACAGTGGTGGAAATACGTAGTCGGTTCTGCTCATTACGAAGGTACTGGAGATAGCTTGGAAGCCTGGAACGAATCCAGCCGAAGATACATAACAGAAGAACCCGTTTTTTATCAACCTGCTGCGGGAGAATGGAGATCCAAACCAGAGAATTCCAAACAAGGCAGTGGTGACATCATTGCATGGGAGCTTGGTGAAAAATACACCCGCGAGCTTCAAGAATACACCGAGTTAGGATTATCTAAGTATGAAGCAGCTTTAGCAGATGGCATATGTGCTGAACAAGCAAGACTGTTTCTACCTGTTTATGGATTATTCGTTCGTTGGTACTGGACAGCTTCAGTTCAATCTATAGCTCATTTTTTAAATCAAAGACTGGAGCATGACGCTCAGAAAGAAATTCAGGAGTATGCAAAAGCAATTTTATCGCTAATTGAGCCACTATTCCCTGTCTCTTTTGATCAGCTGCTGACTACCGGCTCTGTAGATTAATTTAATTTCCTTATATAAAAAAAGAGCCGCCAAACCCTTGGCGGCTTCTCCCTTTTCACACTACCAACCCTCGTATAACTTCAAACTCGTCCCTACTGACTTCAACGAACCCGAGTGATGTATATAAATTCGAAGCACGTTCGTTCTCGATCCGATGGCCAATAACGATTTTGTCGCAATGGTGTTCTGCTTTAATATAACGAATTAAGGTATCCATACCCGTTCTGCCTAAACCCCTGTTCTGGTATTTCTGGTCAATCATAAAAGCCATAATCCAATAACTTCCGTCCTCAGGATCTATGCTATACACAGAGAAACCTACCAATTCTTCATCTGCGTATAAAGCGAGCGGGGTCATACCACAATAAGCTGCTTCTGCTAACCAATAGACCACCGGTACAGGAAAAATAGCCTTTTGCTCATCCGATACTTCTAATTGAGTACAAGCGTACCAGTTTTTTTCAGTGATATCCTTCAGCACTATATGTGGTTGAAAGCCGGTTCGTAATCGGTCACAAACTCTTTCTAATTTCAGTTTAAGCTGTTTCGCCCAATCCGGGAAAATAGAATCATCCGTATTCTCCATACACCGAAGTAATCTAGCAAAACTGTATAAGTCTGCAAATCTTTGAAATTCAGGTATCAACTTCATATACTCATCATCTAGCTGCTTAACCGATCTATATCCACTAATAAAATGGTCAATGTTTCTTCTACTTTCATCATCATCCGATTCCGTCAGGTCTCTTAACGCCGATGTAATATCCATCGCAAACCAGTGATACATAGAATCATCAAAATCGATGGCACTGTAGCGGGATTCTTCTTGCATATAAAAGATATTATCCATCTCAAAATCATAATGTACGAGCCCCGTATGCCCCACTCCAAAAGGGAGCTCTGATAGCCAAGCTTCAATCCGCTCATATTCCTTAAACGCCTTATGCTCCTCAGGATGCCTGCTCAATACGGAATAAATAAAATTCAATGAATCGACCCAGCTTTTGCGATAAGGTGTGCTCGGTGCATAGGTTTCCGAACAATTATGCAGACGTGCAAGCGATTGGCCCCATTGATAAAAATGAGGTTCCTTCATCTCATCAAGTGAAACATATTCACCCTGAGCCTGTTCAAAAACTACCCCGTGGTATCGCCCGTGATCCGTTAACAACGTTTCAATCCAATTGCCAGACTTAGAACGCACAGGAGCGACGGTCTCATAACCTTGCTCTAATAAATACATCATAAAATCCAGCTCTGCCTGGATATTGTCTGCAGAATTATCCTCTTCATGAGTAAACCTTAAATAAAAGCGTTTACCATTCCACTGAAAGCTATAAATAAAATTGCTGCTGGCCCTTACCATCTTTAAGGTTCCAGGCTCATGATTCCAATACTTAATCATCTCTTTAGCAGGAAGATCGTTCTCCGTTCCCCGCACCATGTTCATTAAAGTCATCATTGTCCGATAGTGCCTCCCATAGCCAATGAGGGTGTTCTTCTCTTACGAATACTGACCTCTCTCGGACTTCTTAATGTTGTTGTGCGTACTCAAACATCATCACTCCTTATGAATAGATTAGGGGCGAATGATAGATCCGACTGTTCACTCACCATCCCCAAAAACATTATCGGTAAATTTTTCTATTTGATCAAGAAAAAAATTCAGGAAAGATTATAGTAAAAACAAATAATCCTTATATTTCCTTTATTTGCTTTTCGATACAGATGAAAAAAGCTCCCATCCTCCGACAAGTTGCTTTCTTAACACTTTACTGTTAACAAATACTATTTTGTACTTTCCTTTATTCTTCAACGCTTTACCTTATAAAACTCATGATAAAACTTCCTGAGCATCTGTGTCTTTTTTTTTATTTAAAAACGAGATTGTACTAATAAAATCAAAACTTTCTTCCAATATTTGGTATAGGGCATCTTCGGATTCTAAAACATTTTCCAATAGTTTCTCCATTTTCTCATCACATAAGAAATCATTTTTCATATATTTTTTCGTCAAAGTATTTTTTATTAACTCCCACTTCACTAAATTCTCTTCAATAGCATCAACCAGTTTTTGAATGGATAGACAATATGGGAGATTGTTCAAAAATAATAATAGTATTTTCTTTCTACCAATGTTCCTGTTAAAAATGGTTCTAGACAAGGAAAACACGTCATGATCTCTGTTTTTTATAGCATCATTCAATTGGATTTGTCCCTTACTATATAAATCAATGAATTTCCGAAGCATATTTCTTCCAAGATACACTATTCGCTCATCCTTGTTATCAATCATTTTGGATTTATAGTTTTTTATAGATTGATCAATTATATAAGGTATTCTAGTGTTTAAATTTTTCAACTCAGAATAATTAGGCTTTAGAGTACAACATCTAAACTGGTAGTTAAAAGCATTTAAAAAACTTGATTTGAAATCAATCCCTATACTTTTATTGCTTGGATAAGCTTTGAATCGCTTATTATAGTTAACATAATTATCCATATAATAAAACTCATCACTTGTCTGACCTAACAGTAAGAAAAAATGATTGTCAACCACATCGAGTTCTTCTATACTCGAATTTTCTTTAAAAGTCTTGTAAAATGGAACCAGTTTCATAATTGTATTTACTAAAACAGTCTCCCCTTTACAAAGTAATGATTCGATATATTGTATTGCTTTTGGACCATCGTTTTTCAGCTCTAATCCATTGTTCATAATGACATAACAAGTAGGACTTTTTATATCATTTATTTGAATATCTAATATTGTTTCTTCATTATCAGTAATTAATATCATAGAAAAATCATCAATATAAGCACTCATTAAGAGTTCTGGATCTTCAAGATTATCTTTAAGAATAAAATAAATATTTCTAGTTAAACAATTGCCTAGATCTTGAATTATTTCATTGGGTCTGCCACTTGAATCATAATAATATTCTGCTTCAAGCACTTGATTAGATACCAATATCTAGACCTCCTTTTGCTGAAATTATCATCATTAGGATGGAAACAAAGACTTACTCGGTATGTAATCGGTGAGAATGAATCAACAAGTTCTGAATCAACGCACTCAATGACTGCCAATCGCGGGGTTCCGCTGACCAAAGGTCATTTACAAAGCCACAACCGAGAAAAGAACTCTACTTTCAAGCTTATGTACATACGCAATTTTTCATTAATCCCACCTGCTTGTAGCACATTAACTAAGTGTTAATAGTGATATAAGCGACAATATCGTCAATACTAGGAAGCATCTTCAAAGAAAGAAGCTCATCAGGAACTGATATACCGAATTCCGATTCTATATTTATGATTAACCTTACATATGACAATGAGTTAATTCCGACATCTTCAATATTATTTTCTATAACAGAGTCCTGTGGAATTTCTAATATCTCGATAATCATTTGCTCCACTTTTTTTCTTAATTCTTCCACTACAACTCCTCCATCTCTTCAGTACTCCAAGTCAAGAAATTGATCACATTACGATGTGATTCGAAACCACCTATAGGTAGCCCTGTAGAATCGGAAGCATACAGGATATAAATCGGCAGCTCAGGATCGTAATTCGTTCTGGCTCTTGCCTTCCCTCTAGCAACAACTTATTTTTGTATGGCTCATCACTCCCGATGCTCCCCTTTTTTTAAATATATTGGAATAATATCTCATATCCATTATACATAAATCTATTGAAAAAATCATACATAAGGCTTCCTGCTGAACCCAATAGACCTTTTCAAAAATCATCAATCTGTGACCATTTCATATTTCCTGTAGGATCAGTAAATCCTAACGGATTATTCTCCACTACGTTGAATTCCGTTACATCCGTTACCCATTTTTGGTTTGGAGCTTCAGCCTCAAAATTACGGTTCAGCACATTCTCTGCAACCTGCTGAGGCGTGGAGCCTACATACTTTTTTCTCTTTCTGCGGATGACTGACTGGATGCCATGGCATCTCATCAGCCGGTACACTCGCTTTGCGTTAATAGATTTATCCATTTGTCTGCGCAAATGCAGGGTCAATTGGCGATACCCAAAGGTTCGTTCCACCTTCTCATACAAGAGGAGGATGGCCTCTGTCAGTTTCTCGTTGTCAGCCTCTCGAAAACTGGGTTTGCGATTCAACCATTTGTAATAACTTGACCGTGAAATCCCTGCGATGTCACACAAAAGCCGAATGGAGCAAGACTGTTCCTGCTGAACGGCCTGAATGGCCTGATAGATGTTCACCTGGCGAATGGTTCTAAACGTCTCATCCTTTCGAGTTCCTCTAACTTTTTTAGAAAAGCATTCTCCGCACGCAGGCGTGCATTCTCGTATTCCAGCTTTTGCATCGCGAGTTTGTGGCGATCTGCTTCCGTAAGTTCTTCAAGCGCTTTGGTGCGTCCTCTACCGTCTCGTAACGCCTCTTCAACACCAGCTTCGTACTTCTTTACCCAGCTATATACTTGTTGGTAAGACACGTGAAAATGGCTTACCGCCTTCGTATAGTCTTCTCCGTTCGAAAGGCAGTACAGCACGATATGTATCCGTTCCTGCCAAGTGGTTACGCGTCCTTTGGTCATAGCTTTAGTTCCTCCTGAATGAGCTGTTAAGCTGTTGCTATGACCATTATACTTCCTAATCCAGTTGGCGAGTTGGGTTGAACTTGCAATCTTATACTTGCAGATGATTTGGTTTTGCGACAATCCTCCCTCGAGATAATCCTTAACGGCATGGAGTTTAAGTTCTGCAGAATACGTACGATTATAGCTTCGGACTTCCAGCCCTTCGTATCCATACAATTGATAACGTTGCCGCCACTTCACTATAGAGTTTTTGGATATTCCATACTTCCGGGCCGCAGTTTTCAAACCAATGTCGCCCCGTTCAATTTCTTGGAGAATCGTTAACTTTTCCAGTGCTGTATACTTCTTTTGTTCCATAAAAATGCTCCCCATACAGCGACAGGATTTATTATTTCACCTGTCTACTATATGGGGAGCATATCAGTCCAGACAGTTGCGAGTGATTTTTAAAATGCTCTTACTAAGAGTAGTCCACGTATGTCTGAATAAAGTTGCGGAAGTTGTTTTATTTCGAAAATCCGCAAGAATACCAAGGTATGGTTTTAGGAATGAGACATGGAGGTAACTAGGAATTTTGAGGAAGTTGAATAAGGGTGTAACATTACAAATAGGTTATACAATTCGCAGAATTTCTATATGGGGCTGATCAGGGTTACATTATCTTTAATAACGTAACCGCCAGATTCATTCGGCACTGGGTGGGAGAAAGAAAGACCTTGAGGATTGTCGCCTTCAAGGTCGATATTATAGTAGTTCTATTTTGATATCAACTTATTTGCCCCTTAATGCTTCAAAAAATGCTCTATGCCGCGCGGAGTCAGATAACGCCCACCGGATAAAGGAATATATTAAAACGTGAGCCGTCACGGCTCATCACCTCAATCTTACCGTCATTGATTGGCGTCAGCTGCCATTCATAGCTATGGTGCCAGCCAAGTCCGCTTACGCCTTTAAACGAATCGCGACTTAAATAATTCGAACTAAACTGAAGTGGCATTAATGCCTGAAGAGTTATGGCATCAGTAGCGTAGACAAAATTAACGCGTGCCGGATCAACCGGTGTCAGTCCCGTAAGATTAACAATTCTCAGACGATCTGCAAGCGCTAATTCCGTAAATTGCGATAACTCCTCCTGTTTTATAGTGTCACTAGACTCCGGCTCAGTTAACAATATGGAGGTCAATCCACTGACATTTCCAGTAGCTGTTGCTGAATTATTGATGTCAGCTAAAGCTATTGCCTTTTCTTTCGTAGCCTCTACAGAATCCAATTTGTAATAAAAAGCTGCAATAGCTTCCCAATTGACGGAAAAAGCTGGAGTCAGTACACGAAGCACTTCAAGCGGCTCTGAATAGCCAGAAAGATGACTATCCTTTTTAGCTCTTGCTGTAATGTGGGCAATTGACCCTACACGAAGCTCTACATTTTCACTCCACTGTCCAGCGGTGTTGACTGAGATACCCTCATATTTCACCGATCTCCCTCAGCGGGGTAATATAACTCTAGATCCAGCGTGGTTCCTGTTGCAGCTGAGCCTGAGATGATAGAGGCGTTTCCTGACGCGGCTGGTTTAATATCCAGCTCGGTTGGTGCAATCGCTGCCTCACCGCCCAGAATTTCGAAACTAGCCATTTGGCCATAAAAGACCCCTACTCCGTTATAAGTAGATGGAGAGATACAAATCGCATACCGCCCTTCTTCCAGCGGGACACCTCCAATCTTCCCGTCCCAATCTACATTATGAACGATGTACTCACCTTTATTGTTTTTCGTCTTATAGACACCGCTTTTAATTAGCTTTGCTAATACAGGTGACGATCCATTTGCTTGTGGACTACAAAGATTAATATTGGTCTCATGCTCTTCTTGACCATCATCCGCAGCATTAAAGCTAAAAATGATATTGCTCATTTCCCCCTTTTCAGGGTTAATCTCGCTAGGTTCAATTCGCATATTTGTTGCTGCATATGCCTTCGAAGTCAAATTATCCAACGCTGGAAATACTGGGATATATGAAACAACTAACAGAAAAGCAAACATAAGATGGATACATAATTTCATATTTCCGCGACGCCATTTCCTTTTTACAGTTCTAATGATCATCTTTATTCTCCCGTTCATTATGATTAGAGTAGCTCTAGCTCAGCCAACAGTTTATAGACAATGATCGCAGCCTCGGCTCTTGTAGAGGAATGCTTAGGATACAGATACAACCCGTCACCTTGTACTAACTTATTATAAATCGCTGCTGCGACAGAGTTTTTTGCCCAGCTGCTGATGCCATTACTATCCTTAAACCGTGCCAATTCAGCTTGTATTTTATTCATTCCAGATGCGTCAGCTTCAACTCCCGTTCGCACTTCGATAGCACGAATTAGCATAACCATCATCTGTTCTCGAGTCAGAGGATCATTTCCACGGAAGAGACCCCCGTCCCCTTTCACAATTCCAGCAGCAGCAGCCTCTACCCATCCATAAGACCAATTCTGCGCTGAAACATCACGAAAGGTTGGAGCAGCGGGAAGGATCGGCTTGATTTGGAGCGCAGCTGCTAGCAGTTTCGTAAATTGAGCACGGGTCAGTGTGGCTTTTGGTGCATAATCAGTACTAGTCATTCCATCCGCAATTCCTCTTGATGCCAGCACTTCAACCTCTTGCCGAGCCCAGTGGCTTGTCATATCAGTAAAGCTTCTTTCCCGTAGCATCACCGAATAGATTCCAGATTCCGTAATTGCGCTTCGGACGAAATCGTCTTCCAGGTTAGTAACCCCGCCATAGTAGCTCCAAGTTCCTAATGCAGTATCATATTGATAGATTCCGAGCTTCTCTCGGTTCGTAGTCCAAGGAGTTTCCTTTGCATATCCAATAGCCAGTAACGCTGGAAGTTTAAAGGTTGAGCTGGCCTCCACTTGCCAACTAGAACTTTCTTTACGTAGTTTAATTCCTTTATTATCGATAACCGTTTGAGTCTTACTTTCTTCTACTTGAACCAAACTTACTGTTGTATTCTCAGGAAATGTCCCTGCTGAAATTTCTAAACGAGCCAAACCATTTGCCGCAGTCAAAATGCCGCCTTTATCTCCAAACACCTTACTGTCTTTAGGACCCGTTGGTGTTGGAACTGAAATGTTTGAACCTGAATTCCCGCTTGAATTTGAATTTGAATTCGAGTCTGGGTCAGGATTAGGATTAGGACTCGGAGTTGGAGTTGAACCCGGCCCCTAATCTACATCCAACTGTACTGCTTCTATGTATTGGTCATTAATGCTATAAAGAAGTTTCTCTCCACTAATTCCTATAAGCTTCGCGCCTGAAGGGAGTGCGGGAAGAGAAGTAACACTCCGTGATAAAAGATTAACGTTCTTCAAAACAGGAGCACCATTTACCTCTACCTGAAAGACCGCTTGTCCTGCACCTATCGCCATAAAAGCATAATCCGTGTTAGAAATATTCATTGCAGTAAGATCCATAGGCGATAAAGTAAAATCCTTGATGGACATCAAGACGTATTTGCTCTCTGAAGCTCCATTTTTTTGCTTCCAAAGCACGTGGCTACCATTGAACACGAACCAATCTACAAAATTCGCTCCACCCAGCCTGACTATGGAACGTGTGGCTCCGCTGCTCAAATTGAGCATGCTAAGTCCTCCGCTCCGAGCATTTTTATAAACTACTATGCCATTAGCTAGGACCGGAAATCTTCCCTCACCCAGTTCCGCTTCTACACCCGAGGCCAAACCATGATAGATCATATTTCCATAATGTGTACGCTCATACCAGACTACGCCCACTCCATCTGTTGATGGATTGCCGTATTGTCCTGACGTTTGGTTGAGCTTGGTAGGAGATCCAATAGAAATGTTGGAACTATAAATATCCCAGTTCAGTGAAGATTCTTCTTCACTACTTTTATCAGCCCACACCACAAAACCTCCACCAACTGCAGGTGCATCTTTAGCAGAAGAACTGGAGGTGAGTATTTTAGCTGCTCCGCTAGTCTGATTTAGGGTATGTACCTGTTTGATTCCTTTTGCATCCTTTTCCATCCATACAATCTGATCACCGAACACACTATAATCTGTTCGACCTGGATCACTCCCCGCTGCCGAAGCTATATCAGCTTCAACTACTCCGGCAAACAAATTCACAAACATACACATAACCGTGAGCAGCATCAGCCTATTCCTCGGGGTCCTCACTCTACTTCTGAACCTCATTCTTTTCTCTCCTTCAGGGGGATTTTTAGGCACGCAAAAAAACCAAGTGCCTTGAGCGGCCCGGCTGTCGTAACATCCCTTCGTGGGATGAATTAGACCCGTGGCTTTGCGTCTCCGACTTTCGTACGAATTTGCCTTTGTTTCCAAACTCGGTTTCCAAATAAATATACATAGGTAGGACTATACTATTAGCGGAATATAATACTTTAGAATTAATATGTTCTATATATTCCATTTTTAAGGTGATTATAAAAAGCCCATCATTTAAAATAGGTAATTTTCAGACAAAAAAAAGTAATCTATAAAAAGACAACCAGACAACAATTCTCCAATAATCGGAGAAACGCTGCCTGGCAGGGTGCTTGAGCAGATGATAGAGGAGAATTCGCCAATTACACCGGATCTCAGGGGAATCTGAGAAATAGAATAAATGTATTCTATACAGTTATTTCGTAGGCAAATGCAATCATTTTGACTTTAGTTGCATTTTCTACAACTAAAAACACGAGAAGCCACCACTAAGGCTGTAAATCAAGAAAATAGCTGTACAAAATACACTTACATCCATCGGCTGGAGGGATTCGAGAAATATAGTTGTACGATGTACAATTAAACTCGCTTCTACGTATTGCTCCCCATGACTTTCTATACAGATAGATGGTGAATAGACCCTTATAGCTCTGCTCTCTTTACTTTATCGGGACTATACTCCCACATCTGCAGCCCCGCACCGATCATTCCACATAAATTACCATGATAGGCTGCTTCAATACGAACATTTTCCAGCATCGATGGCATTACTCTGCCCTTTACTTCCCTTCTAATGCCTTCAAACAAAAGTTCGCCTGCTTCAGCAACTCCACCGCCAATGACGATGACTTTAGGGTTAAAAATATGGATTAATGAAGCAATCGCGGATCCGAGCGCAGCAATCGTGTCTTCCATTAACGCTGTAGCCAGAGAGTCACCTGCCCGCCATCTCGCTATCACTTCCCGTGAGTCTACGTTCTCTGGGGACTGGTTATGTAATAAAAGCTTGTCGCGCATGCGACGTGCGATACTTGTGCCTGAAGCATACTGCTCCAAGCAGCCTGTTCCACCACAAATGCATGCAGGCCCTTTGAAATCTACAGACATATGGCCTAACTCTCCAGCCCCACCCCAAGAACCGTGGACAAGATGGCCGTCTACGACTATCGCTCCACCCACGCCCGTACCAAGGGCAAGACAGATAAAGTCTTTTACCTCTTTGCCTGAGCCTAAATATTTCTCTGTTAATGCTAATACATTCACGTCATTATCAACGATTACCGGAAGATGAAACTGTGTCTGAAGCAAATCCTTCAAAGCTGTGCCAGCATAGCCAGGGATAAGCTCCGAAGCGGAACGGACACGTCCCGCCTCCCAATCCATTTGCCCTGCTGATCCTACGCCAATTCCTTGGAGTTGAATTCCCGCTTGTTGTGCTGTTATTTCATCCATTAATGTCCGAATAGCTAGTATAATGCGATCCATTGTTTTCGTCTGTCCAGCCAATGTGCTTAGGCTTACAGTATGTAAAACGTCCCCTTGTGAAGAGACGAGTCCGGCATTAATTTTCGTGCCGCCAATATCTACTCCGATCGCATATTCTATATGAGGATCATACCCTTCCATCGCGGACTCACCTCCGTCAGTCATTGAAATCGCTCACGGCCTTAACATATCTCGAAGTGATCAATTGTGGCCTAGTAATTGCACTTCCTACAACAACATAGGATGCCCCCGCATTCTTAGCTTTTGCTGCGTCTTCCGGTGTCCATATCCGTCCTTCCGCAACAACAGGAATGTTCACTAATTTGCTTAATTGTTGAATTAAGACAAGGTCCGGTCCTTCCTGCTGTGTACTGTATGGGGTGTAGCCTGAAAGCGTGGTACCGATGAAATCCACACCTAATTTCTCAGCGGCAAGCCCTTCCTCAAATGTCGAAATATCCGCCATAACCAGCACACCTCTCAGATGTGCATATTCTATTAATGGCTTTACTGACTCTAAGCGTTCTTCCCGATTCGTTACATCAAGCGCAACAATCTCTGCTTTTGCAGAAACAATCGCCTTCACTTCATCTAAGGTTGGTGTTATAAATATGGCTGATCCGGGAATATCCCGTTTAATAAGTCCAATGACCGGTACATTTACTTCTTTTTTGATAGCTACAATATCTGGAACACCATTTGTCCGGATTCCTATAGCTCCTGATTGAACCGCTGCTCTTGCCATTTTAGCCATTGTATCCCCACCATGAAGCGGCTCATGCTCAAGTGCCTGACAGGAAACAATCAGACCTTTCACCGGAAAGATATCACTTATTCGAGTCATTATTAACCCTATCCCTTCGCTTCAAGAATATAATCTAATATTCTATTGTTCAGAGCTTCCACCCGCTCCTGATCGGAATCCTTAATCGGTAAAAGCGGCATTCTTGGCTGACCTGTTTCAAATCCGCGCACACTAAGGATCGCTTTACACGCACCATATAATGAAGGAAAGGAAAGCAATTCAACAATGAGATCATTGATGATAAACTGCCATTTCTGCGCCTCAGCCATCTCTCCTTGCACATAACATTGTTCCACTTTTAGGAATAACTCGGGCATCACCCCATAAGTTCCACCAATCCCGCCATCTGCCCCAATACTGCGGCCCGCCAAATACTGCTCATCTGGTCCATTTAAGACTAGAAAATCCTTCCCGCCTGCGGCTTTAAATTGCTGAAGCTCAAACGTGCTCTCCGCCGAAATTTTCACCCCGATTACTTTATCCTGAGCTGCCATCTTAATCAGCAAGCTTTTCGATAATTGAAAGCCTGTAGTTTGCGGGATGTGATAGATAATAAATGGAAGCGCCGTACTATCAATAATCGCCTGCCAATGACTTTCAACACTTTCCGGTGACAGACGATAATAGATCGCTGGAACAGCCGATACGGCATGTGCGCCAACTTTCTCAGCATGGATAGCTAGTTCAACACTGTCTCTTGTAGATGGGGCACCCACGTGAGCAATGATTGTAAGCTCTTTTCCAACCTCTGCTATAACTGCCTCGAGCATTTGTTTGCGTTCTTCTACAGATTGCAGCATACCTTCGCCAGAGCTTCCGCCAACATAAAGACCTTTTACTCCCGTAGAAGCATACTGACGAGCTAATTTTCGGGCTGCTTCTTTATCGATTTCCCCCTCAGCATCATAACTGGAGTACATAGCAATAATAATGCCTTTAAAGGATTCAAGATCATATGATTTCATAAATTACAGCCTCCATCGTTTAATTCATTACTATTAATTTTCGTTGTTATAGGAATAATTAGCCTTTTACAGCCCCCATAGTAATCCCTTGGGTAAAGGCTTTTTGGAACATTAGAAAAATTGCAATCATAGGAATAGAGGCTAACGCAGCACCCGCCATAAGCAGTCCATAGTTTGTTGTGAATTCACCCCGAAGAGTCGCTACCCCAAGTGGTAATGTCATCATTGAAGTCGATCTGGTCATGATCAGCTGACTGAAATAATCATTCCAAGAAGTGATGAAGGTAAAGATTGCCAGTGCCCCTATTGCAGGCTTTAACAAAGGTAAAATGATGGTTCCGAACAAACGAATCTCAGAGCTGCCATCTATTTTGGCTGCTTCAATTAATTCTCCTGGAATCGTCTGCGCGAACTGCTTCATTAGGAAGACTCCAAATGGCCAGCCAATCGCTGGTAAAATAAGCCCTTTATACGTGTTGACCCACCCAAAATCTGCAAGCATCGTAAACAGCGGGACAAGAATAACTTGCTTAGGCAATGCCATAGCGGCAACAAACATCGTAAAGATAATCCCTCGGCCAGGAAAAGACTTTTTGGCAAGCACATAACCAGCACAGGAAGAAACGATACAAATCGCTGCCATTTCGCAAAAAGCAATGATGAAACTGTTAAACATCCAGCGCTCAACGGGATTCTTAAATAACTCGGTCCAGTTTTGCAGAGTCGGCTTAGCCGGAAACCATTCCGGGGGGATCGTTGTTGCTACAGTCTGAAGCTTAAATGCCCCTGAAACCACCCAATAAAAAGGGAAGATAAAAAACAACGTTGCTAGAATCAACAGGATGGTCGCTAATATTTTTGGAATCGTCAATTCTTTTTTCCATTTGCTTACTTTCTTAGATTGGCCAATAGGTGCTCTCAGTTCTAACGGATTCGTAGAATTCATGATGTCCCCTCCTTAATACTCAACATCACTGCCAAAGTATTTGAATTGAATGATAGAAATGATCCCGATCACAATCGCAAGGATGACACCCATCGCCGAGGCATATCCAAAATGACCGAGCATAAAGGCTTGTTCATAAACGCCATACATAACAGTCGATGTGCTATACACAGGTCCACCCGAGGTGAGCAACTGAATTAGCGCAAAACATTGAAAGGTGTTGATCGTGGTAATCACGATAATATATAAGTTCGTTGGCATTAGCATTGGCCATAATATTTTCCGGAAAATCTGCCAAGGCGTCGCTCGATCAATCTCAGCTGCTTCTATGTAAGAAGTAGGAATGTTCCCAATAGATGCCACATATAAAATGATCGGCTGCCCAACAGAGGTCGTTATCAGAACCACGATAATAGCAAGCAGTGCAGTCCTCGTATCTCCTAACCAGGATATAGGCTCCATTCCCAAAAAGCTGGTTAAATAATTTAGAATCCCATAGTTCGGATGATAGATCCAGCCCCAAACGACTGTGATGCTTACGACCGAGGATACAGCCGGCAAATAGAACACTCCGCGGAAAAACGATCTGGCAAACTCTTTTTTCTTATAAATATTCATAGAGATAAATAACGAGAAAATAATAACGATGGGTACGGTGATGAGTACAAGCAATAATGTATTTCCCATCGACTTCCTGAAGTTATCATCTTTTATTAAGGAGATATAATTATCGAGGCCAATAAAGCTGAAATCTCTCAAGGAGTAATCAAAGAAACTAATATAGACCCCTTTCACCATCGGATAAGCTACAAAAAGCAGGAAAAACCCAAATGCCGGCACTAAAAAGAGATAACTCATCATCCAGTCACGAATCACATAACCTTTTATTTTGCGAACCGTTGTCCCCACAGTCCTTCCCCATTTCTTCAATGATTTAAAAAGAAAAGAGTGCTTGCCGCACTCTATTCTTTTAGACACCATTCACTTTTTTTATTTCATTGCAGCCTTTGCTTTCGTAATCGCTTCGTTTGCTTTTGCAGCAAAGCTGTCCAAAGCTTCTTTACCGGTTGCTCCTCCAGTTAAAGCACGTTGTAATTCAGGGAACCAGAAAGTACGAATATCAGCATATCCATCGGCAATGGTAGGTGCATCTGTTGTGAATTTACGAGCATACTCAGCGTATTTGTACTCTGCATCATCATAGAGGCCTGTAATCGAATTACGAACAGACAAACCACCTGTTTGAATCAAGTTTTTCTTCCCCCATACAGGATCATTAGCAATAAAATCAATCAGCTTCTTAGAAGCTGCAATCTTAGCTTCATCACCATTATTGAATACAGCCATACCGCCGAGGTAAGGTTCAAGCTTAGGTTCCGATCCATCTAAAGTAGGGAATGGAAGCAGAACATCTTCGAATTCAACCATTTTTTTAGATACGTTCTGAGCTTTAAGTACTGCAGAATAGTTGAGTGTAAAGGCTAATTTCCCTTGTAAAAATAAGTCGTTCACGTCAGCAGCCGCAAGGGAAGCCGCACCAGAAACGCTAAGTTTATCTTTTGTAGCTTGAACGATCCAATCCAACGCTTTTGCAGCATTATCAGTATTGATAGCGACTGCGGAATTATCTTCATTTAGAAATCTGGATACACCTAAGTTAGCAAGATATGCACGAGTTCCTTGATCTCCAGCCTGGCTCTTCGCGAAGAATCCGGTAGGAATAACATCAGGTGCTTTTTCTTTAACAGCTTCCAGCGCTTTCTTATATTCTTCAAACGTCCAAGTTCGGTCTTCCTTATCCAGAGGAAGCAAATCTAGCGCGCCAATCTTCTCAAAAACAGTCTTGTTTACCGCCATCATAAAAGGAGCTGTATTGATCGGGTACATAAAGATCTCTTCGCCAACACTAGACTGTTTCCAAAAGGCTTCCGAAATATCATTTTTCACTTCATCGGTCACCATATCATTAAGAGGTGCTAATAAGTCCTTTTTACCCCAGTCAATAATCCGTCCAGGAGCATCATAAATTACATCAGGTGCGGTATTCGAAGCAATTGCCACATTCAGTTTTTCAGGGCCGCCTTCAAAGGTGATCATCTCAAGGTTGACTTTAATTTCCGGATTCTTCTCATTAAAAGCTGCAATGATTTCCTTCTCATATTTGCCAACTTCACCATCTAAAGCTTGAAAGCTCGGAAAATTCCACCATGTTATTTCTACTGGTTTAGCAGCAGTCTCAGTGGCCGCGGGCTCACTCTTATCAGTATTATTACTTGGTTCATTGGCGGAATTCGCTGTATTCGTATTTCCGCATGCAACTAACTGTGTACCTAAAAGTGCGACACCAACAATGCTCATTAGCCCTTTTTTCATTGCTCTCATGTGCTACCCCCTATTATTTTTGTGGAATAGAATGCTTTCTCATTCCTTGCGCTAATCATAAATCAATTATAAATTCAGGAGAATCCCACTCCTTTTACATTTAGGGTCGTATTCTGACCTATACCTTCTTTCAGCCCCTCTTCAATGTTATAATACATTACATATTTCACCTATAATTATTTTAATTTTTAGCTTATAACTTACATTTGATGATATCGTTGTTGAAAAATCCACTATAAATCTAGTCTTCCGGAGGGATTTCATGTACAAGCTTATGATTGTAGAGGATGAACCGTTAATACGGACGGGATTAAAACATTACTTTTCGTGGCAGGAGCTTGGTGTTCAGAGTATTGTTGAAGCGGAGAATGGAAAAGAAGGCGTCGCTACCGCACTACGTGAGCAGCCAGATTTAGTGATCACTGATATTCGCATGCCCGAAATGGATGGTCTTCAGATGATAGAAGAGCTTCGCCAATTCCTTCCTGATACTTTGTTTATTATTTTGACAGGATTTAATGATTTCGAATACGCTCAACGAGCCATCAAGCTTGGGAGTGTGCATGCTTTTTTACTCAAACCTCTGGAATATGAAGAAAGCCTAACCGTGATTCAAGAATGCATGAACAAGCTGCAACTTAAACAACAAGAACAAAGGAAACGTTCTACTCTGGAAGGCTCACAGCTTATAAAGCTACTACTCGAAGAAGAACAACCTGCAATTGACACTAATTTAATCGCTGAATTATGTAGTTTCAAAAGTAAACATTATCTGTATCTCCCTTTTGTTTTGGCAGGTTTCCCTATCAGAGAAACACCTTCACCATCCACAAGGTGGATGCGAGAACAGGCGACTAAGTTCATACATCTTGCAACGGAGGCCTATCTCCCGGCGAGTCTGCCACGATCTATTTTTACATATGCTGCTAAATCCAAACTCTACGGGCTAATAGTCATGGGATCACAGACTGCAACGAGCATTGTCCCTTTTGAGACCCAAGTACTTACTGAACTCGATCAGCATTTGAACAAGCTTACGTTAGAACATCATCTTGCCCTTTATCTTGCCATAGGTACAGTGACGAACGAACTGTCTCAAATCACTTCATTACTTCACGAGTCTGAAAAGCTGTTATATCAACGCTTCTATCAGAATGAACAGAATATATTCCATATCTCTTCCATAAAGGCAGGCGCCACAGCTACTAAACCAATGCTTATCCAACTAGATGACAACGATAAGAAACGAATAATCTCCTGCATCGAAAATGCCAATAAACAAGAAATTCTACAATTAATGCAACGATTGGCACAAGATATTTTGCATAAAGCAGATGGCCCTTCACCTGATCTATGGCTTGCGTATGTACAAGAAATCATAAGTGTCATTATCCGCTTCGCTAATAAAAACCACATTCATAGGGATGGTGTGTACAGCGATAAACTATTAAACCTTACTTTTGTTGAGGATTTTCACTCCCTTGAGGTCATGTTCGAGTGGCTGGGGAATTGGATGGTTCATCTGGGGAACATATATACCGAAGGTCTGACGGATAACCATCAGCAGGATGTGATTATCTTTGAACATATTAAATCCTTCATTAGAGCTAATATTGATCAAGATTTTACTCTACAAATGGTAGCGGATCGCTTCTTCTATAACCCTTCTTATTTAAGCCGTCTGTTCAAAAGAAAACTCGATAAGAACTATATGCGATTTGTAACCGAAATCCGTATGGAATACGCGCAGGAATGCTTAAAAAAACCGGAAATTCTAGTGACCGATGTCTGCACAATGTGTGGTTACAAGAGCTATAAGCATTTCGTTAAAACGTTCCGGCTCTTCACCAACATGACCCCATCAGACTATAGAAAACAATCGGGGTGGTAAGCAAAATGATGCAAATAAACCAGCCAAAAAAACGTTATCGGATGCGGCATGTCAATCGGCAGATTTTTGTGCTGATGATCCTGACCATTACTATTCCTTTGCTGATTATATCCGCGATTATCTATATTTTTTCAAATCAAGCCGTCAAAAATGAATATCAAAGCAGCTCTAATCTCATCCTTAATAATCTTTCTTTCAACATCGACCAGTATCTGCAAAGTATTGAAAAAGGGACCCTTAACGCCCAAGTAGATAGTCAATTACAAACCGCTCTCGAGCATTGGACTATCAACAAAGATAATATCGGGAATGATCTAAGTATTCAGTATGGAAACACGATTGAACAGTTCATCAGCGGGATTGAAATGACGATTAAAAATGTCGACAGTGTGCAGATTTTCGCGGGGTCACGTGTATTCTACTCCGCCAATTTCAATCGTGCGGATTATGATGTGAAGGACTACACCCAAGAGGATTGGTATTTACAGACGCAGCAAAAAAAGGGGGGCGTAATCCTGTTTGGAAGTCATCTCCCCTTCTATCGCACCAATTCCAAACAATCCGTCATCTCCATCGCCAGAGTCATTAATAAAAAAGGAAGCAAGCAGCCCTTAGGTGTCATGTTAATCGATATCCGGCTGGATTCATTACGGGAAATCTTAAAGCTGTCCGAGAATAGCAAGCGGAAATTTATTATTTTAGACGATAAGGGGGGCAACGTTTACAGCTCAGATTCATTGGAGACGAGTCCTTTAGAGCCAGTCCCTATCGACAAACAGGCGCTTAACACTTTTATGAACAATGACGCCGGGAGCTTATATGGTACTTTTGATGACAAGGATTCGTACATTAATTTTGTTACCTCTCCTTACTCCAACTGGAAGGTCATTCAATATATTGATGAAAAAGAGATGACTAAGCAGGCTTCTTTTCTTGGCAAAATCATTTTAACCTTGGCGCTCTTATCGCTTGTCACTGCACTCTTATTTATGTATATCCTCTCGGAACGCGTAACCAAACCTATTATTCTGTTAAGCCGGAAGGTGAAGCTGGTGGGGATGGGGAATTTCGATGTGGATTTGTACAGTAATCGTCAAGATGAATTTGGGGTTCTATATAATGGAATTCGTAAGATGGTTAAAGATTTGCAAAACTATATTGAGCGATCTTCGATGGCCAAGGCCCAACAAAAAGTAGCCCAATATGGTGCACTCAAAAGCCAAATCAATCCGCATTTTCTGGCAAATGTCCTTGAATCTATTCAAATGAAAGCCATCATCAATGGACAAAGAGAGATTGGCGAGATGGTGGGGATCGTGGGCAGATTGTTTCGGATTCATATCCAGACTGGGAAAATCACCGTTACCCTGCGCGAAGAACTTGAGCATGTCCGGCTATATGTGAAGATTCAGCAGATGCGTTTTGGGGATAAATTACAGTACATGGAGCAGCTAGATCCGCAATGCGAGATCGTTAAGGTCATGCACTTCTCCTTGCAGCCCATCGTAGAGAATGCTATCGTACATGGCCTAGAAAGCCGCAGTGAACCAGGTCTGCTTGAGGTATCCTCGGTGATATCGGGGGAGGATATGCTGATTATCGTTAAAGATAACGGCATTGGCATCGAGGAAGAGAAACTTAAACAGCTGCGTTTCCGTCTCTCTCAACCCTCAGATACCTTAGATGAAGAACATATTGGCATTAAAAATGTTCATGATCGTATTCAATTTCATTTTGGCGAAAAATATGGAATTGAAATTTCCAGTCACGTAGGTGAAGGAACGACAGTGATCATCCGACTTCCCGCGTAATCCTAAACATTTTGCTCAGTAATGCCTAATTCAGGATCAAAGGTGAGCATTTTCGTCGCTATTTTATCAATAAAAAACCGATCATGACTAACTGTTACTACAGCGCCAGGAAAATGAATCAACGCCTGCTCCATCACCTGAATACTGGTTAAATCCAAATGGTTAGTGGGCTCATCTAAAATAATGACAGCAGCTCCGGAGAGAAGGCATTTCGCTAAAGCCACTCTGGCCTGCTGTCCACCTGAAAGGCTGCCAATCGTTTTACTCAGATCCATTTCCGAGAATTGCAGCATCGCTAGAAATTTATTCACCTTTTTCCGCGGTGCGTCCAGTCCCAGTCCATAAACATTTACGGCATGGCTGACGGTATCTTTATGATCCAGCTCATCCCACATCTGATTAAAGTACGCATAACCGACCCCGCGTTCCCAAGTCACTTCCCCCGATTCCGGTGCTTCTTGTCCAGTCAGTACCTTGATGAGTGTCGACTTTCCGCTGCCGTTCGGACCCACGATAGCTATCCGGTCTTCCTTTTGAATATCGAAGCTAATGTTCTGGAAAATGGAGCGGCCATCATAACTTTGTCCAATCCGCTTCACTTCCCCCAGCTTGTCAGGAAAACGTAAATTACTATAAATATCAGTGATTAATACGTTAACTGGATGAGGTTCCACTCGTTTTTTCATATCCGTTAGCTTACGGGATAGACGGTCCTTAGAAGACTTCTTACTACCACGGTTTTCAATGGCCTCGGACTCCATAAGGAGAAGTTCTTCTTCCCACTCAAATTGCCGATCGAGCACTTTTTTACGCATCTTCTTTTTACGAACGTAATCGGTATAATTGCCTTCATATTCCTGAAAATGATAGTTCTCGATTTCTATCGTCCGCGTGACCACTCTGTCAATAAATTGCCGATCATGAGAAACCAGAAGCATCGCCCCATTGAAACGGTGCAGCCACTGCTCCAACCATACGATCCCTTCCATATCCAAAAAATTAGTAGGCTCATCGAGCAATACAACATCGGGCGCTTCAATTAAGACTTTAGCCAGTGCCGCGCGGTTCCTCCAGCCTCCGGATAACTCCTCTACAGGTTGATGCCGCGATCTCTCATCGAATCCTAATTTAGTCAGCACCGTATTGATTTCCACAGATACATTCCAGCCATCCAAATGCTCCATTTGTTCAAAAAGCTCAGCTTGGCGCTCTAAAAGTGCATTCATCTGGACATCATCCGACACCTGCCCAAGCTGTTCTCCTATTTGGTTAAGCTCCTGTTCAATGCGTGCTACCTCTTCGAAGCAAAGTTCTAACTCTTGTTGTACAGACAAAGACCCGGAAAGCTCCGAAAATTGAGAGAAGTAGCTGATCTTCACATTGGGATCTAACTCTACTTTTCCTGCCGTTGGCTCCTCTTTTCCCATGATTAGCTTAAAAACAGTAGATTTACCTGCTCCATTTCGTCCGATTAAGCCAATACGTTCGCCCTTGCTCACACGAAAATAAATATCTCGAAAGATCAATGTATTCTCATATTTCTTAGTTACGTTCTCCATTCGGATTACGCTCAAGTCTATCACTCCTAGTTCGTATAGATCAGAATTCATCGTTGAATACCCAAAAAGCTATTATAGCACTAATTAAAAAAAGGACTTTATAATCATATTATTACTTATATTTATTTCCGATATATGTATTTATATTAATATAAATTTATAAATACATAAGGAGGATTACAATGAGTTTGCTAAAATCAATCAAGAAAAATGCTAGTGTTATTATGTGCATTACCCTGATCTTTTCTCTTTTTATTGTGTATCCGGCAAGTGCTTCTACCTTCTTCCAAGACCGCTTTGAAGAGGGCGATAATCTATGGACATCCACTAGTGGGAATTGGACTATTGTTGAGGACGAAGGTAACAGCGTATATTACCAGTCTGCCACAAAAGAAGGACGTACTTCTGCAGGTGATCCAGCCTGGAGCGATTACACTGTGGAAGCGGATGTAAAAGTAGTTGATTTTAATGGCTCAAACAGAACTTATGTTGCGGGCAGATACATAGATGGAAATAATTTTTATGCAGCTTCTTTGTATAATAATAATGATGGCATGCTGGAAATCAGAAAGAAGGTTTCTGGATCTACTACAACTTTGTCCAGCAAACCTTACGCTCTGCAACCAGGAGTTTGGTATAATGTAAAACTCGAAATGAGCGGAAATACCATCAACATGTATGTAAATGATACGCTGGAGCTCTCAGCTTCCGATTCCAAATTAAAAAAAGGTGCAGCAGGGCTCGTTACCTTTAAGACAATTACGATGTTCGACAACGTGACCGTTTCTGATACCATTGGCACTACGCCGACACCAACACCTACTGCTACGCCATTACCGACTGTTACACCGATACCGACTTCTTCACCAACACCTACTGCTTCACCGACACCGACGGCTACACCGATACCGACTTCTTCACCAACGCCTACTGCTTCACCGACACCTACTGCTACGCCGATACCGACTGTTTCACCAACACCAACTGCTACGCCGATACCGACTGCTTCACCAACACCAACTGCTACGCCGATACCGACTGCTTCACCAACACCAACTGCTACGCCGATACCGACTGCTTCACCAACACCTACACCGGTTCAGGTTAGTGAATATGATTTGGCTGGGTTTGCCATAGGAACAACAGGTGGTGGAAATATCCAAGAAACCAGTCCACTCTATAAAAAGGTATATAGCGCAGAAGATCTTGCCACTGCACTGAGAAAAGGATCCAAAATAAAGGTTATTGAAATTATGAACGACTTGGATCTGGGATGGAATGAAATTTCTGATGCGGCAAAGATCTCCCCATTTAGCGCTCATAACAGTGCTTTAACACATCCCGTATTAATAGAGACTGGTGTCAGCAAAGTGTCTATAGACAACTTCGACGGTTTGACCATTTTCTCAGCTAAGGGTGCAACCATTAAACATGCCGCTTTTACTTTTAAAAGAAGCTCTAACGTCATCATCCGCAACCTTGAATTTGATGAGCTGTGGGAATGGGATGAAGCAACCAAAGGAAATTACGATAAAAACGACTGGGACTACATCACCATTGAGAACAGCAACAACATATGGATCGACCACTGCACCTTCAATAAATCTTATGACGGAGTTGTCGATGTTAAAAAAGGCAGCAACGGCGTCACCATTTCATGGTCATCCTTCTTAGGGGATGATAGAAACGCAAACAGCTGGGTTACTCAGCAAATTAATGCTATGGAAGCCAACAAGGCTGCCTATCCCATGTACGCTTATTTAAGAAGCAGCTCAGTTGGCCTAAGTAAAGACGACATCATTGCGATTGCCGCTAGTCAAAAAAAGGGCCACTTAATAGGCGCAACAGAGTTTGCAGCTGATAATGCGCTTCTTTCTGTAACGCTCCATCACAACTACTATAAAGATATACAAGACCGCATGCCCCGCCTTCGTAGTGGTAATGCGCATGCCTATAACATTGTAATGGACAACGAAGATACCAGATTGGCTAAAAAACGTCTAACCTCCGCTATGGAAAAAGCGATCTCAAGCAAGGGGTATCATTTCGGGGTTACAAGTAACGGAGCCATCTCGACAGAAGGAGGAGCTGTATTACTTGAAAGTTCTGTAATCATTGATGTAGTGTATCCTCTTCGCAACAATCAAGCGGATGCAAGTAATAGCAAATATACGGGTGCAATCGCAGCTTTAGATACGATCTATTCACTAGATGGAGCAACGTTCAGAGGAGACAGTACATCTAAGAACAGCCCTCTCTCCCCTGTACCCGCTGCCGTTAAAGCATTTGCATGGAACGGATTCACAACACTACCTTATAGCTACACTTCAGATGACCCAGCTAGTCTAAAATCTAGACTTACCGCTGTTGACGGCTCAGGGGCAGGCAAATTGTCCTGGTCAAACAAGGAATGGTTGAAAACAAATTACAGCAACTAACTCGACTAACTAATTACTGAACACATACTCCCATAACTACAACGAGAAAAGTTACTGACTTAGTAGTTGCCACACTAGCGTCACCTTTGCACCAAATTAGTGCCATATTAGTGCTACTAGCGCCATATTAACGCCATATTAGGACCACATTAGCACCACTTTTGTACGCCGAAATTACTCAGACGCTCAGACGGTGATTTACAGTTTAAAGTGCAGTATTTACGAGGTCAGATGGTGAGTTTACTGTGCAGTATTTACGAGGCCAGATGGTTCGGACTCAGGAGCCCTTATTTCGAAGAATCCGGGCATTTCGCAGTGCTATCGGACTCAGATGCAGCTATTCATCCCAATATGCTCATTTTGGGTGTGGATTTAGACCAATAAGAGCTATACAGTCCGAAAACTCAGCAAAATGGTCAAAAAAGCCAAAATAGCTGCAATACAGTCCGTTAGGAGTGTTACGCGCGTGAGGAACATGAGGAACATGAGGAACATGAGAAACCTGAGGAGCATGAGAAACCTGAGGAGCATGAGAAACCTGAGGAGCATGAGAAACCTGAGGAGCGTTATTAACTTAGTTGCCACATTAGCAACACTTTTGTACCGCACTAATGCCACTTTTGTTCTGCCGAAATAGCTAAGACGCTCAGACGGTGACTTACAGTTTAAAGTGCAGTATTTACGAGGTCAGATGGCGAGTTTACAGTGCAGTATTTACGAGGCAGATGGTTCGGACACAGGAGCCCTTATTTCGAAGAATCCGGGCATTTCGCAGTGCTATCGGACTCAGATGCAGCTATTCAACCCAATATGCTCAATTTTGGTGTGGATTTAGACCAATAAGAGCTATGCAGTCCGAAAACTCAGCAAAATGCTCAAAAAAGCTAAAATAGCTGCAATACAGTCCGTTAGGAGTGTTACGCGCGTGAGGAACATGAGAAACCTGAGAAACCTGAGAAACGTGAGGAGCCTGTGAAACGTGAGAAACCTGTGAAACGTGAGAAGCGTGAGTAACATGAGAAACCTGAGGAGCATTATGCACATACAGTCCCGATAGGAGCATCAGGAGTTTGTTCTCATTTAACAAGTGGCGTGTTTGGTGTTAAAAGGTAACTCGCAAAGTTAGTATAATGTCCCAACAATAACAAAAAGGCCGCAACCAGCGGCCTTTTTCTATATTACAACTCCCAACGCATATTCACTAATATCGCTTACCGCTCATTTTTTCAGAATATCAATATACTCTTCTTTCTCTCGATCTGCCCCCGCATTAAGTTTCAGTCGCAGTGACTTCGGGTGATCCAACACATTACTGCTGAAGTAACTTATAAATCCATCATCAGATCCACTACCAGAATTCGGATTAATTTTAATGTCGCGCTTCCCAACCTGCGCTGTTAATTCATAGGGGAGCTTTTGAAACAGTTCATTTCGGACGATCCAATCCGTTTTCAATTCCTCATTTATCGTAAATTTGAGCGCTATGCTTAACGGAGAAAGCTCGACTTCGGCTAGTTTTACTTCCTGTCCGTCAATTATGAAGGGGTGGTCTACAACTAATGTCTCCGTCTTCTGCTCCCAAAACTTAGGATCAATAGAGAAGTTCACTTTTAAACGATCAGAATACCGCATGTCGGATAAAACCGTTCCTGTTTTCGGTTTACTTAACATTCCCGGGTCTACAGAGGCAATCTGAAAATCCGCCACTACGTCTGTTGGCCTTGGTTTATTTCGGTCCAGTGAGAATACAGTTTTACCGAGCCAAGTATATATGGTTCCCTCTGCGTGTGCTCCCATTCCGCCCCTATTCCCATTCTCCTCCATTACGTCTCGTCCAGTTTCAGCTTCTGTCAGCTTCACACTATTAACACTGTACACTTCCTGACCATCACTTGTTGTCCCTGTATACAGCAGCATGATTTTATTTTCATCAGCAAGCACAGCATTTAGAGTAATTTTATATCCATTTGATTCAGCACTCTTATTAACGATTTGTACATAATCATTCCGAATTGCAGACTCTAGTGTAAGAGCATCAATATCAGCTGCAGCCAATGTTTTAAAAGGCTCCAATACGCCCCAATCGAACGTATCAACACTCGAAGTCCCTTGCTGTGGCAACAGCTGGGTTGGATTGAAGAACAGCAAGCCCGCTATCATCACTGCAGCCGCCAGCACAGACATCGCACTTTTTGTGAATATTAACCTTCTGCCACGTTTCTTGCCTAATTCCAAACCTGCTTGGATCGCATAGATCTGAGCGGCTGCATTCTCTATTTTTTGTTCTTGTGGGATACGTTCGGCATCGCTTAACATGGCAAGCTCCTCTTGACTACTCATTGTTCCATTCACCCCGATTCTTTATGATGGTTCGCAACTGCTTCAGCCCCTTATGCTGCCAAGTCTTAACCGTCCCCTCGGGTTTATTCATAATGTTAGCGATCTCAGTCAAGGTCATATCGTTGTAGTATTTTAGCAGCAGCACATGGCGATACTTGGGCTTAACCTGCTCGAGTGCCCACAGCATTTCCATCCGATGATGGCCAATGTGTGTGACCTGTTCTCCTATTCTTTCATCTACCAGCGGCATGGAACGTTTTCTCCGTCTTTGTTCATCTATACAGACATAAATTAGAATTCGAATAATCCATGATTTGAATGCTTTGGGGTCCTTTAAAGTTTTTCTTTTAATCCAAGCCCGGCAAGTCATTTCCTGCATCGCTTCCAGCGCATCGTTTCGGTTACGCAAGTAACTATAAGCAATACTGTACAATTGTTCTCTATGTACCAATATCGAATCGTAAAAATCTGTCTCGCTCCGAGTATCAAGAATCGTTACTTTTTTCATTTCTGCATTAGTCATCGTCATATCCTTCCTTAGCCTCCTCTCTTCAACCTTTCATAGATTAAGACGGGGGAGGTATAGAAACGGTTTTTATTTCATTTAACTTTTTTTCGCCCAAAGCTCTCTAAATTATAGCATTCTATAAAAATTGAACGAAAAATGTTATGATGAGTTATATTGGACATAATCAATAGTACGCACTCAAAAGTGCCATAGGTGCTAAAAAGTACCCATACCTTGGAGGTTATCATGACAACAACATCTACAACAACTGTCAAGAAAAAATACAATATTTCTGTTGAAGCCACCCTAGAGGTCATCGGAGGGAAATGGAAATGCGTAATTCTATGTCATTTAACTCATGGCAAAAAACGCACCTCCGAGTTAAAACAGTTGATGCCGGGCATTACTCAAAAAATGTTAACCCAGCAGCTACGCGAGCTTGAGGCAGATGGAATCATCAACCGAATTGTTTATAATCAGGTTCCACCAAAAGTAGAATACGAGCTTAGTGAATATGGGGATAGTTTAAGCGATATTTTGACTGCATTATGTAATTGGGGAGAACAACATATCATTAAACAATACGGTGATAAATACGCTGTTTTAGAGGATAACATCTTAAATAAATAAACCGCTATATCAAGGAAATGGTTGGAGATTTATGCTGTGAGAGTTGTACTTCAATTATATGCCCACGAAAAAAGGACAGCTGAATCAGATCGATTCAACTGTCCAAAGCTTTGATTCACCCGTCCCTTGAATGGCGCACAGGAACATAACTTAAATTACGCCCTCTCCTCCAATAGCAGTTGCTGTGAATGATATGGGTCCAAATAGATTAATAGGCAAGTTGCTATCATTCTGAATTACCAATTCATAGTTGTGGACTCCAATATAAGCACCATCGACCCACTGAGCACTTAATTGAATATCAGTAATTGTAGTGAAACGATAAAAGGATCTATAAATATCGACTCCAGCTCGTCGGATGATAACAAGAAATTGGCTATTAGCAAGTGCAGTAAGACTAAAACTACCATTTAACTCGACTCTACTGGAGAAAGAAGCCGGATTAGCCGGACTAATATTTACTTGTGCTGTGGCTAGACCCGCTCCAGCTCCAGGAATCCCTGCAACCGTTATAGCAGTAGTAAACGGATCTAACGGGATTTTTGCCTGTGACCCATAACTTATTATTGTCGCCATTTATCATCACTCCATTTCAAGGTTATAGAGTAGTATATTGTGAATCCACAATGATAGATTGGACTTAATTCCTGATGATTATATACATTTAAGGTATACTTTGCTAGATCATATAAACCTAGATACCTCGTCAATCACCATACGATTTCTGCTCATTGACAACACCCCTGTTCAGAATTACAATAATTCACATATCATGAACAACGATGACAAAGGGTAAGTAGACAGACGAACATGGTCTTCAGAGAGCCGGTGGTAGGTGCGAACCGGTGACCAGCGTATGCTCGAATGGCCTTTATAGTTGTTTTTCCGAACTATCTTAATGGATGCAGTAGGGAAAACCGGGGTTCCCGCCGTTATCAAGGGACCTGTATCGAGAATAAATTCAACCTCTCCGTACAGGTAAGAGAAGATCGAAAGCCAAGAATCGTAAGGTGACACGATCATTTAAGGTGGTACCACGACAACTTCGTCCTTATTGGATGAGGTTTTTTTGTCATTTAAAGGAGGTGATGGCCATGGATGATGGCTGGTGGTGGCGACTCGAGTGTAACCAAATGCTAAATAACAGGAGGAATTTATATGATGAACGAACGTGTCTTAACTGGAGATCGAGTGACTGGAAAGCTTCACCTTGGCCATTACGCCGGCAGCTTGCAGACCCGAGTAGCCCTTCAGGAGCAATATGAAACTTTTGTGTTTTTAGCGGATATTCAAGCCCTAACGACCCATTTTGATCGTCCACAGCTGCTGGGTCAACATCTGCATGAGATCACACTGGACTATTTATCTGCGGGTATAAATCCGGAGAAAACAACTATATTTATTCAATCGATGATCCCTGAAATCGCAGAGCTGACCCTCTTGTTCTCTATGTTTGTTACTGTGAATTCTTTACGGCATAATCCCACGATTAAAGCCGAATCGAAAAATTCGAGCTTAGATGAATTGTATTACGGTTTTCTTGGTTATCCAGTTAGTCAGACTGCTGACATAACATTTTGTAAAGCAACGATAATTCCTGTAGGGGAAGACCAACTCCCTCATCTGGAATTAACCCGTAAAATCGTCCGCAGATTCAACGAGCTGTACAGCCCGATACTGGTGGAACCCAGAGCGCTGATCAGTGAGACTCCGAGGCTTGTGGGTACGGATGGCAACGCTAAAATGAGTAAAAGCCTTGGCAATGCCATCGAGCTGGACTCCACTAAGGAAGAGATTATCTTTAAGATACGAAAAGCCACAACCGATCCAGCGCGTGTGCATAAAAATGATCCTGGACATCCAGATATCTGTCCTATTTTTGCTTATCATGGTGCTTTTCGCTCAGCGGGGGTAACCGAAATTCGTGAAGGCTGCGAGCGGGGTACCATGGGTTGTTCTGCTTGCAAACAGTTGATTTCGACAGCTCTAGATCAGCTTATAGAACCGATGCGAGAGCTTCGTTCCTATTATGCTACTAAGCCCAAGCTTGTGCAGGAAATCTTAATCTCTGGAACACAGCATGCCCGCAGCATTGCTCAAGAAACAATGGCCGAAGTACGTGAGGCTATGAGTCTTAACTATTTTTCAATCTAAAAATGACCAGTATAGGGACTCAAAAAAAGCCGGAATCTCATTGGAAGAGATCCGGCTTTTTTCTTCTCCTTACAACACCCAATTTCCCTTACGGAATACGGGTTCAATCGTGCCGTCCGCCAGCTCTCCGTCAATATCCAGCTCTGCTGAACCGATCATAAAATCGACATGAGTTAAGCTGACATTAGCTCCTCTAGCCACAAGCTCTTCGTTCGTAAGCTTTGTGCCGCCTTCAATATTTACAGGATAAGCACTTCCTAGCGCGAAATGGCAGGAGGCATTCTCATCAATCCCTGTATTGTAAAAAATGCGGTTCAAGCGAGAGATTGGAGAATCATGCTGCACTAAGGCTACTTCTCCTAGATAAGATGCACCTTCATCCGTTGCCAGCAGTGAGGTTAAATGTTCGCGTCCGGATTCAGCTTCATAAGCTACGACTTTCCCTTTTTCAAAAGTGAATGAAAGTCCTTCAACTAACCGTCCATTCAAATTAAGAGGGAGCGTGCTTCTAACTGTGCCATTAACGCCAGTCCGATGGGGCATGGAATAAATCTCTTCCGTTGGCATATTAGCTACAAAATATACGCCTTTATCATTCTCACCGCCACCCCCGCGCCATAAATGGCCTTCCGGAAGCTCTACATGCAGATCCGTTCCCGGAGCACGGTAATGCAAGCTTTTATAACGTTTAGCGTTCATTCTGTCCTGACTTTCTTTCAACTGACCAATATGCTCTCTCCAAGCAGCTACCGGATCATTGCTGCCCACACGGTTCATCTGGAATACAGCTTCCCACATCGCCTCTACCCGCTCTTCTTCAGGAAGATCGGCAAAAACCTTGTTCGCCCAAGCACGTGTTGGCGCTTTGACCAGAGACCAGCTGATTTTGCTGTTCCGAGTATATTTGGAGTAGTTCTTGCGAGCAACAGCCGCTGCTTTGACAGCTCTAGATACCTTAGAAGAATCAATGCCATTAAACAGTTCAGGATCAGGTACTTTAATATGTAAGATGGCACCATTCTCTTCCGCGAATTTCTCCATCATCTCAGCCTGCCACTGTGGATAGTAATCGAAAGAATCCTCTGGGGCTTTTTCATAACGGATCCGTGTAGTTGCTTCATCGTCCCAGTCAACAATTACATATTTAGCTCCCGCTTCATAGGCTTTCGCTACAATCAAGCGAGTAAGTTCTGCGGTTTCTATCGGTGCATGTACCATAAGGACTTGTCCAGGCTGTACATTTACTCCTACTTTTACAACTAGGTTCGCATATTTCTCCAGCATTACTTCAAAATCTTTCATGAATTCTCTTCCTCCATCTCTAGGGTTGCTATAAGGACTCGGTCAGCTTCACTTCTTATTTTAACGCAAAACGAGGATAGTTGCGATTCGATTTAGATTCTCAGCTACTTCACTTCAGGTATTTCACCTGTATAGACACCTAGATCATTCTTATGAATCTCTACATTGGACGTTCCGATCTGCTTATCATTATGGTAAGCAATCACTGTGATCTTGGTATCCTGAGGTTCATCTATTTGCTTATTCCCCCCATCCATTGGACTCCAATAAATTTGATCTCCAGATTTGATTTTCAGCTCAAGACCTTTGTTATGCACCTTGTAGTCAGGGGGAGTCCATAACAATAAATTGCCGGATGTAGCCTGTATCTTAATAACATCCGCCCCTTCAGCAGTTATAAGCATAGGTAATCCTGGAGCACTACTATCAGTCACCCTGTATTCCGCTGTTGGGAACATAACATCCGGTTTTACCTCAAGTGATTGATTATTATGCCGCAAAATAAAGAAGAAAAAAAGTAAAATCGTTAAGCCCATGACGCCTCCGATGATTATTTTTTTCACTATTCAACCTCCCTTCCACCCTAATACTGTAACATATTTCCTTAATTTGGACAGTTATGAGCCAAATTAAGCGGCTCCCGCGAGGAACCGCTCACTTCAATCCCTATTTTTTATCCACCTGTAACAGTGTCACTGTCTTCAAAGCATAAGTATGCATGATTTTATCCTCTGAAATTACATTCAACTTGGTCAAGCTTGCCACCTTTGCCGGATCTGATTTGGAGAGCAAACGCCACACTTCGGGGTCTGATAAGGTCTCATATAACTTTGCATCATCATATTCTTTGCGGTTTTGCACGACCAGCTTCACTTTATAGCGGCCAATTTCAGTCTCGTTAGTTTCCTGCTGACTACAATAATTTAAAATATCCTGACGAAGCTCGGCCAATTCTTTTTCAATATCCTTTTGTTTTTGCTTGAGCCGATAATACTGCTGAACCTTTTTCTCCATCCACTTCACGCTCCTTCATAGACATATGTATGCCGGAAACGTTCGATAAATTAGTTGAGTTCCCTATCATAAAAACTTATAATGAGCCGGGGATAGCTTATTTCCAAGTAGAGTCAATTTTCTTATAAAAACAATTCCACGGCAGGTGACTTATGTTTCATTCGTACTTTTTTCCAATTTCGTATGCGTTCATGATGTTTCCAATAGCAGCGCTGGTCTTCACACTACCTTTTCTTATCGTACAATACCGCAGACATGGCTATATACATAAGCTTAGAGCTTTAATCCTATATCTGCTGCTGCTCTATCTGATGAACGCTTATTTTCTTGTCTTGCTTCCTTTTCCATCCTCCCGGCACAATGCAGCACCTTCTGGGAGTGTCGTCCAATTCATTCCCCTTCAGTTTATTCAGGATATTGTGGATGGATCGTCAATCATCCCTGAACAAATCTCGACCTACTGGTCATTACTGCGTGAGCCTGCATTTTTACAGGTCATTTTTAACGTTGCATTGACCGTACCGTTTGGAATGTTTCTGGGCTATTATTTTCGTACACGCTGGGTCGTGTGCATTCTACTATCCTTTGCCTTTTCCTTGTCCTTTGAGATCACGCAGATTACAGGAATTTATGGTTTCTTCGATCATCCTTACCGTCTTTTTGATGTCGATGATCTCATTACCAACACAATCGGAGGGATTTTTGGATTTCGAATTTCCATTTGGATCTCCGGGCTATTGCCACGTATAGAACAACTGGATACAAACATTGACCGCTCTGCCAAAAGAGTCTCCTATACCCGCAGAGGAATAGCTTTTCTAATCGATAGTATGGTGTGGAGCATCGGGTTTGGGGTACTCTTCGGATTCGATATAAAAGCTGCCTTCTGGATTGTAACTGGTATTTACTTCATGCTTGTTCCGGCTCTCACGGGCGGACGGACCTTAGGGAAATGGATGGTGCGGATTCGGGTGAAGAGCAGCGGGAATCATGCTTTTTTCTGGGCTCTGATGATCAGATATGGCCTGCTATATTGGGTGCTGCTTGGGATTCACGCTCTTTTGCTTGATTCCGCCCTTCTAGGGAATCTTTCCTCCGTATGGAATATGCTTATTCATCTGTTTGTTCTATTGATAGACTTGGCTTTCTTTATTCATTTAGTCATTAGTATATTCAAAAAAGAAACTCAGCTAATATATGAGAAACTAAGTCGAACTTCTCATGTTATTTCTTGGCCAGAGAAACGGCTCCAATCTGATGTATCCAGCAACAGCCCTGTAGAAAGCTAAACTAGTTATTTTTTAAATGGTATTTTTACATTGGAAATTATTATAGAATTAGGAGGTGAGCATTCTCAAAATTTAGGAGATGAGCGTATGGAGACTACAAGCAGCTTGCAGTTATCTAGAAGTCTTCCAGAAGAACAGGGGATTTCATCAACCGCAATATCCAGCTTTATTAGTGCAGTAGAGGAACAAAATTTAGGCCTGCACAGCTTTATGCTATTACGACATGGTTATGTGGTCTCTGAAGGCTGGTGGGCTCCTTACAGGTCCGTTCTTCCGCATATGTTATTTTCCCTTAGCAAAAGCTTCACCTCAACCGCAATCGGGTTTGCTGTTACTGAGAAACTTGTCACCCTCGATGATTCTGTCCTCTCCTTTTTCCCTGAAGAGGCTCCTTCGACTATCACGGAGAATCTATCCAATATGACAATCAGACATCTATTGATGATGGGTACCGGGCATGTCGTGGATACTATGGACACCCTTCGCAAAAGTACCGACGGGAATTGGGTGAAAGCTTTCTTCTCCGTCCCCGTCGAGAAACAACCGGGTACACATTTCCTATATAATACCGGTGCTACTTACATGCTGGCCGCGATCCTTCAACGGGTTACTGGCCAAACATTGCTAGAATATTTAGAACCGCGCCTCTTCGTTCCTCTGGGCATTCACGGTGCAACGTGGGAGTCTTGTCCACGTGGAATTAACACAGGGGGATTTGGCTTAAACATTACAACCGAGGATATCGCTAAATTCGGCCAGCTATACTTACAAAAAGGAATCTGGAATAATCAACGGGTTCTGCCTGAAAAGTGGATTAATGAGGCTACTTCCAAACATATTTCCAATGGCGAAGGTGATCATGACTGGGCAATGGGATATGGGTATCAGTTCTGGCAATGCCAGCACGGTGGCTACCGGGCAGATGGCGCCTTCGGTCAACTCTGTGTTGTGCTTCCGGAGCAAGATGCCGTAATTATTACTACTGCTGCATCAGACAGTATACAAGGAATGTTGAATGCTGTGTGGGAACATCTGCTTCCCGCGATGAAGCCAGCTCCCTTGCCATTAGAGCCGGCTGCTTCTGCCCACTTGGTTGAACAATTAAAGAATTTATCTATCCAACCGCCACAACTGCAGCCCTCTTCATCACAAGAAGAACGAATAAACGGCTTAACCTATAAGCTCGATGACAACCAATTTGCCTTGGACACCTTCTCTATCTCTTTCAATAACAACGAAGCTGCAGTTACTTTACAATTTAAGACTGGAGAGGATTCTGTGATCCGTCTTGGTCGAGGGAAATGGCTCGAAAGCTTCGCACAGGTCATTGATGCTTCCTTGAACCGAATCATGTCCAGCTTTACTTGGGTTGCTGATGATCAGCTACAGCTTACTTTATTGTTTATTGAAATGCCTTTCTGCATAACTCTTGAAATAATCTTACTAGAGAATCAGCTAATTCTTAAACAAAAGTTTAATGTGAATATGGGACCGACTGAATTCCCTGAGATCATTGGCAGACTATAATTCTTAATGAATACAAAAGACCGCTTCGTCCTTTAAAGAGACTTAGCGGCCTTTTAAATATTCGATTCTAATCTGTGAAATCAGCAAGCTTGAGGATGACCGGACAATGATCGCTCCCCATAATGTGGCAATCGATTTGGGCATCCAGCAGATTAGGTGCAAGTCTAGAAGAAGCTAGGAAATAATCAATCCGCCAGCCTACATTCCGTTCTCTCACCTTCGGCATATAAGACCACCATGAATAAACGCCTTCAAGCTCTGGATGAAAATATCTAAAGGTATCTATGAAGCCGGACTCCAGCAGCGTACTCATTTTTCCTCTTTCTTCATCGGTAAAGCCAGAGTTTCCGCGGTTAGCTTTAGCATTTTTGATATCAATATCCTGATGGGCTACGTTCATATCGCCGCATACAACGACTGGTTTTAGCTTGTCCAGTTCCAGAAGGTAATTGCGGAAGCGGTCCTCCCATTCCATTCTGTAATCCAATCTAGCCAGATCTCGTTTGGCATTTGGTGTATACACATTCACTAGATAAAAATGTTCGAACTCCAGCGTAATAATCCGGCCTTCCGCTTCTTCATCCTCTTCCATTCCGTATCTCACAGAGATCGGCTTGATTTTGGTGAATATAGCTGTGCCTGAATACCCTTTTTTCACTGCATAATTCCAATATTGATAGTATTCTTCACCCTGTTCCAGAACAATCTGCCCTTCTTGCAGCTTCGTCTCCTGTACACAGAAAATATCTGCTTCTACTTCCTTAAAATAATCATCAAACCCTTTTTTAACACAGGCCCGAAGACCATTCACATTCCATGATACCAACTTTATCATTAACGTTTCTCCTTGCATTTTGCTTTAATAGTAACCAGTTTATCATATTACGGCCAGAAATTTATAGAGGGTTAGGGTCATCTTGAGCAGTTCCGCGAATAGATTTATATCCTAATCATTTATTATCCATGATACAATAGCAAAATTGACTCTATACAAATTTTCTAACACGTGAGGTAAAAAAACTTATGAATGCACCAAATCTTTTACGAGGGTTTAACTTTTTGTATTTTGCTCTGCTAGCCATGTTTATTCCCTTTCTGCCAGTCTATCTAAGTGAACAAGGTCTAAGCCCATCGCAAATCGGCTTCATTATTGGAACTGGTGGTTTTGTTACCATCGTTGCCCAGCCTTTATGGGGGATGATCAGTGATAAAACAAAAACCATCCGCAAAGTGCTGTTAGCTCTGCTGTTATGCTCAGCGGTAACCGGATACTTTTTGTTCGATTCCAGCAGTTACGTTGTTCTCATTCTTTTTGCTATGCTGCTGTATTTCTTCTTGATGCCCATTGATCCGCTGACAGAAAGCTTGAATTTCCGAGTCTCTGAGGCGGCTGGAATTAGCTATGGTTCTATCCGTACATATGGTGCGCTAGGTTATGGTGTAATGGCTCTGATTACTGGCTATGTGCTTGGTTTTTTCGGCTCTCATGGAATAGCTCTTCTGTTTGTTGCCATTTGCCTTATAAGCTTTATAGTAAGCTGGAACATGCCAGATGCCCCCGTCACAGGTAAGCCGGTCACGCTGGATAGCCTCAAGCACTTTTTTGGCAACAAAAAGACATTGATGTTTCTGGTGCTCATATTTATTAGCTCTGTACCCGCACGAATGAACGATACATTTATTGGAGTTTATATTCGTGAGCTTGGTGGCAGTCCTCAACTGGTAGGCCAATCATTTTTCCTCGCGGCAATAAGTGAAATCATTGTCTTTGCATTAAGCTTCTGGTGGTTGCGAAAAGGAAAAGAACTGATTATCATATCGATTTCCGGAGCCTTCTATTTCCTTCGTTTCTTGATTTCAGCTTGGATCATTGATCCACACTTGTTAGCGTATTTGCAGATTCTGCAAATTCTTACCTTCCCTGTGTTCTACTCCGCTGCTATTCAATACCTCTACAGCATTGTACCCGAGGAATGGCGTGCTACAGGGCAAACCGTTCTTGCACTATTGTTCTTCGGTGTATCAGGTATCCTGGCTTCTTATGCTGGTGGGGCATTATATGATGCCTTTGGGGGTAAAGCTCTTTACTTAACGATCTCCGCAATGTCGTTTGTCGGCATGCTATTCGGATTGATACTGTATCTGATTTATCGTAAAAAAACGGAATAAGCGTACGAAAATAAACCGGGGATGTCCCAGCCGCTTTCTAAGTGGCTATTGGACATCCCCGGTTTTTTCTATTAAAAAGTGCTAATTCACCATGGCATTCGCTCTAGCATTAATAGATTTTCAACATAGAATATCCTATCAAACGAAAAGGAGGTCGTTACTATGGCCATCGTATTACCGCTTCAATATTTCAATTTAGCCCCTGTCATTGGTAAATCTTATTATGAAAACCTTGCAGGTGGAATTAACGCTGCTGTTACTGTGAACAATAACTCCAACTTCCCAGTAGATTTAGTAATCACTCGTGTGAATGCTCCAGTTATCACATACACGATTCCAGCATTCAATAGCCTTACGCTTGCAGTTCATGCCCTTTTGGTAGCTGCACTCTTAAGTACTCCTGCTGGCACCACATTCGGAACTATTGAAATTTCAACATCAGATTTCTAATAGTGTAGCATTAAGCATCTCTAGCTGGAAGTTCAGCTAGGGATGCTTCTCTATGTGAATCTAGCTTAATCCTTCTATTGTGTGCTGCTCCATAAGCTGCTTTAGCTTGGTTTCAGTATTCGAATCTCCCGCAGGAGTATAGATGCTGCAGCGTAAATCTGCACTGCCTTGAACCTGCAAAGAGGTTAGATGAAATAACATTTTCCCCGCCTTGGCATGTCTGAATTCTAGTAACACATCCGGGGCCGAGCTAACCCGACTTTGCTCCCACATCTCATTAAAAGCCGGATGCAATTCTTTCAATTCCTCTATAAATTCATCATACCAATGATCCTCTACATACTGTCCGTAATACGCTCTGAAGATAGAAAGATATCCGCTGACGAATTGTTCCCAATTCACTGCTAAGCGCCTAAACTCCTTACGAACAAATAACAATCGGATCATATTCCGCTCTTCGATGGGCAGCTTTGAGAAATCAAGAAAAACATGGGCTGCAGCTTCATTCCAACCGACGATCCCGCAACGTCTATCAGAGATTATCGTAGGACAATATTTAAGTTCTTGTAAAATTTTCTGCAGCGAAGGACTAATTACAGAAGATTCATCTTGCGGATAGGGTGTGGTGCCGGTTCCAGTTTCTAAAGCCAGTGCAAAAAGATACTTCCGCTCATCTTTAGTCAGCCTAAGTGCAGTGGCAATACAGTCCAAAACAGAGGACGAGACTTTTATATCTCTGCCTTGTTCAAGCCACGTATACCAGGTACTGCTTACCCCTGCAAGCTGTGCAACCTCTTCCCTGCGGAGTCCTGGCGTTCTTCTGCGTGTGCCTTCTGGTAAGCCTACAGCGCTTGGTGAAATAGCCGCACGTCGTGCTTTCAAAAAATCGGATAATGCTTGTAATCTTGTTTGATTAGCCATAAGCTACCTCCACTTTGGGATTCCTGTTCCTTTAGTATAGTACAAATTATACTAGGATAAACGATAACTTGTAATAGGATAAATAAAGTGGAAAAATACTAGTATACACTAGCTGAGGAGGTTCATTATGGAACGCGTAGTGATTACAGGCATGGGCTTAATCTCACCACTTGGAAATACAATCGGGCAATTTTGGGATCGGCTAATTTCTGGTGAATCGGGTATATCCCCGATCACTTCATTTGATACAACAGGTTTTAAGACGAGAATTGCCGGCGAAGTACGTGATTTCGATGCAGAAGGCAGATTTGGGCGTAAAGAGGCACGGCGAATGGACAGATTCAGTCAGTTTGCCCTCGCAGCTACTGAAGAGGCTTGGAAACATTCTGGCCTCCAGCTTGATAAGATTGACAAGGAGAGACTTGGCGTTTATGTAGGATCTGGTGTTGGAGGAATTCAGACCTTGATGGATCAAGGTACGGTCCTGAAAGAGCGTGGACCTGATCGAGTCAGCCCTACCTTAATTCCCATGATGATCTCCAATATGGCTGCGGCGATGATCAGCATTAAATTTGGAGCTCTCGGCCCGACCATGTCTCCAGTAACAGCTTGTTCTATTGGAAATACTGCGATTGGCGAGGCCTTCCGTTTAATTCGTTATGGCGGTGCGGACATTGTTATAGCCGGGGGTTCTGAAGCTGCTATTACTGAAATCTCGTTGGCCAGCTTCGGGAATGCCACCTCTTTATCTACACGAAATGAAGAGCCTACTAAAGCGAGCCGCCCTTTCGATGGAGGACGGGATGGCTTTGTAATCGGTGAAGGTGGCGGCATAGTCATTCTTGAGTCACTCTCCCATGCTCAACGTAGAAACGCCAAGATTCACGGCGAAGTGATCGGGTATGGTGCTAGCTCTGATGCTTATCATATGGTTGCCACTCATCCAGAGGGAATGGGTGCCTATCAAGCTATGAAGTTAGCGCTAAATGAAGCTAATCTCCAGCCCCACAATGTAGATGTAATCAGCGCGCATGCGACAAGTACAGTAGTAGGAGACCATTCTGAAACCCTAGCGATTAAAAAGTTATTTGGCGAGCATGCCTACCACATCCCCGTAACCGCTAATAAGTCCATGACTGGACATGCTTTAGGGGCCGCTGGCGGCTTAGAAGCCATCGCTTTAGTTAAGAGTATCCAAGAAGGGATCATTCCTCCTACCATCAATCAGGACACGCCTGATTCCATCTGTGATTTAGATTACGTACCTAACAATGCACGAAAAGCTAATCTCGAAATAGGCATCTCCAATTCATTTGGCTTCGGCGGCCATAATGCTGTTATTGTGATCCGAAAGTTCGTAGACTAATCCTACATTATAAAAGGGGTTTCAACTTAGCCATTACACATGACTAGTTGAAACCCCTTCTGCTGTTAATCCTTTTAAACTATCTTATTCCGAAGGTGATACATGACTTCCCCAGATAGAGATCCCTTCATTAGAAACCGCGGTGAACGTCATAACATTACTGGCTGTAGCTTCATTCCACTCTTTCAGGAACACACCCTTATAAGTAGAACCAGCTATCGTTAACTCTGCAGTATGATCGTCGATAAGCTTCCACTTACCCTTTACTGCGCCTTTGATTTTACCACTCTTCGTCAATTGAATTAGCTCCGATTGCACGATATCTGCCGTAATTTCTTTATTATGATTCACATATTTGTATTCGCCTGCGATTTGCTCTTTCGTATATTTATCAATGGTCTCGCCACCATAACGGTGTGGTGCGACCACCGGCCAGCCATCAGCGTTCATGAACATCTGGTGTACTCTAACCTCATGCTTTTCACCACGATTCGGGAACCGTGTATGGAAGATCAAATAATACTTGCCAGTCTCTTCATCGTAAAATGCGGAGTTATGTCCTGGTGATACATATCCTTCCCCACTTACTGGGAGCTCATCGTCATTATTCAGGAATTCGAAATTCCCCATGAGTTTAACTCCGTAAGGAGCATAAGCAGGATCATCAAACAATACGCCAGCTGTGCCCTGTGAATCGATCATATCCTGGCCCTCAGAATCTTCAAAAGGTCCATCAGGTGTCTTCGAGCGAGCTACACGGATGTTATATCCGCCATCAGCAGCCAGCCCCCCGTAGGATAGGAACAGGTAGTAGTAATCCGTCTCAGGACTGTACAGCATATAGGGAGCTTCTATCCGCGCATGATTTGCGCCTAGAAGCTTTTTGCCATAACCTTGATCTGGCAGTGGGAATCCTGTGCTTGTATCCAGTTCCATAATAAAAATACCACCGGAATAAGAACCATACACCATCCACAATCTGCCTTCTTTATCAAAGAACACATCCGGATCTACAACATTCGGCTTTTGTGTGGCATCATAAGTTTCTCCGTCATCGCCTACACCCACCATACCTGACTTTAAGAAGATCCCTTTGTTCTTATAAGGTCCTTCAATATGGTCTGACACGGCTATACCAAGTGCTGATAATGGGGAATCACCTTTACACGCGTTGTAATACATATAATATTTACCATCCGCCAATTGAATGACATCCGGTGCCCATAAAGTGTCCGTCTTTCCCCAGGTTAAGGCCTCTTTTAATTCCTCTTTGACATTCGGGATGAGTACGTTTCCATCAACAACTCCAGAGGACAATTGAGTCCAGGACATCAGGTCGTCGGATTTAGCAGAAGCCAAATGCGAGCCAAACACATAGTACTTATTATCAGCCAAAATAATGGAAGGATCATGTACAGAAACATTCTTGAAGACAGGCTGAACAGGCTCAGGTCCGCTGTTTGTGTTGCCAGAATTAGCCGTGTCGTTGTTGCACGCGGTTACAGCTAATAATGAAACGCTAAGTAAAGTAGTAATAATTATCTTCTTCATCGTTATACCCCCTATGTATGCCTTTTCATTTTGAGATGAAAACGATAAATAGTCAACCCTTTTATTTAATTAAGTTCGTATTAATTCATATTTATTTAAATAATAGTGAATATTGTAGAAAATAAAAAAAAACGCTAAGCCAACTAAATGGCCTAGCGTTTCCTCTTATTATTTAGTTAAAACAAGTTGCTTACTTAGCGCCTTCTTGCACTAAAACTGGCTCTGGATAAGCGTTCTTAAGTATACGTTGTCTATTCTTAACGACTGTCGGCGGTTCCACCTTAGGTGCCATCGGATGCATTAACCAAGACTTCACCATATGGGTATCCGAAACCTTATACATTGGAGGCTCTTTCTCCATATCGATTTGCATAGCATAGGTGCTGCGAAGTGCGAAGGCATCACCCTTAGGCGGTTTGATCAAATCTGGAGGGGTACCAGGAATAGCGGTAAGCAAAGAACCTTTGCTCTCTAAACTTGGCATGGATGCAAGCAATCCCCAAGTGTAAGGATGTCTTGGATCGTAGAAGATCTCTTCTGCAGTTCCCATTTCAACAATTTGTCCGGCATACATTACCGCTACACGATCCGCCATTCTTGCTACAACACCAAGATCATGGGTGATAAAAATAATCGCCGTATCAATCTTCTTCTGCAATTCCTTCATCAGGTCAAGAATCTGTGCCTGAATGGTAACGTCGAGCGCTGTGGTTGGCTCATCCGCAATCAGAAGCTTAGGGTTTGCTGCAAGTGCCATTGCAATAACGACACGTTGACGCATACCGCCACTGAACTCATGCGGATATTGATTGAAGCGGCGCTCTGGTGAAGGAATACCTACTAGCGTAAGCAGTTCAACCCCACGTTTATTGGCAGCTTCTTTGGAGATTTTCTCATGTTTGTGCAGTACTTCAGTAATTTGTCTGCCGACCTTCATCATCGGGTTCAAGGAAGTCATCGGATCCTGAAAAATCATACCGATCTCTTTACCACGAATCTTCTGCATTTGCTTCTCAGTCTTACCGATCAAATCTTGTCCATCAAATAAAATTTGTCCACGTTTATATTCTCCTGGCGGCGTTGGAACTAACTTCATTACCGCTTGTGAAGTTACACTTTTACCGGAACCGGATTCCCCAACTATCGCTAGAGTTTCACCTTTATCTACATGGAAGCTAACACCACGGATCGCTTGTACTTCTCCACCGTGTGTTTTGAATGATATCGCTAGATCTTTTACCTCTAAAAGGCGCTCCATCTTGTCACCCTCTCATTTCCTCGTCAATTATGATAATGATTCTCACCAAGTTGTAAGCAATAAGTATTATTTTATCTAGTTCTAAGGGTTCTAGTCAAGATTTTTCTGAAAAAGATATGGCCAGCAGCAGCCTTATGTACTAGTTCTGTTTAATGCGAGTTCTATTCTTCACTAACAACCACAATATTGGCGGAAGCAGCAAAAGAACTAACAGCAGAGACCATCCGATATCTCCAAGGGATACCAAGTTGTCATTCAATAGTCGATAATACGCATAAAGAGAATAGGGAAGAACTACTAGTACTGCTGTAACTACCCCTGGTGTATATATCTTTAAATATATCGTCTGTCCTAGATGAGTAAATACATGTAAGAAAAATACCGCAAGCACTGCCAAGTACAATAAGTAATTAGAAAAGAATACTGCAATACAAGTTACCGTCACTATAAAAATATACACGAATAATACGTCCATTGCAAAATTACGTGTAGTCATTTGTAACATCGAATGATACGTCTTGCGCATAAACGAAGGAATTGCGTCCTCTAACCTGGTTCTATACTTTGCCCCCCATGCTTCAATCGTTAATATTTCTTCAAAATCATGAAACATAAATAGGATCGGCAACAGCCACAGCAAACTTACGATATCTATATGTACACTTAGCCACTCAAACATGAGAATCCTCTCCCTTCTCCTGCTCAGCCTCCTTACCTTCTTATGTTGTAATCTTGCTGAAAATGTCCTAACCCATGAAACGTTCCCAACCTTCCAGCAGATTATCCTGTGCCCACTGGAAATGGCCTTGGCTATCGTATTTACGCGAATAACACTCAATGAAATAAATTAAATCGATATATAAGTCGTAGAGCTTTTTGCGTACACATTCATTAGGGCTATCAAAGCTGTCCCCATAACCTCTACAGAAATGCTCAGAATCCTCAATATAGCGAAAATAATATTCCATAAGGTGATCGCCCCATAACGCCCGTTCCCAATCGATTAAGGCAACAATGCTTCCCTCTCGTACAAACACATTCCCATCCCATAGATCCCAGTGAACTAAACGTGGCTCAGTGACCACATCCATCACATGTATACGGCTGTTGATCTCCGCCTCAATCTTTTCTAAAGGAATGGGCATCTTTGCCTCTAAGCGCCGAGCATCATCAAGGAGGTTGCCAATCAAATTTTGAAAGGTTTCCCGCCAAGAAGTCCCCTTTATCTTCGAGGATACATTAAATAATCCGAAATGATCCCCTTGAATCTCATTGATAATCCGGCTATAACGACCTAATTCTTCCTCAATACAACTTCTTTGCTGCGGACTAAGCTCTTCCTTAATTTCATTATAGGGCTGGCCGATTATTTTCTCCATGAAAAAAAAGTCACTCGATATTAAATTTCTGCTGTTATCATAAGCGTATACCTCAGGCACAGGTACCGTTCCTTTAGACTTCATTAGCTGCATTGCCGCAACCTCTGTAGCCATGATATCGTGCTCGTAACTTAGCGTGTCTGTCTCATCGGATGGCGATATTTTAAGGATCGTAGCTCTGCCATCTGACAATAGGAGGTCATAAGCTGCGTTGAAATAACCTCCCGTCAATTCCGTACTTTGAATGATTTTCACATGGCTTCCAAAAGCAGCACCCACCAGGATGTCCTGCTGCTCAACCGTCAATTTTGTTTTAGTCTGACTTTCCAAGACTTCACCACCATACAGAGTTAAGTAAAAATGCAAAAATCCAACCTCATAAAAGCCCGGGATTCATTGTATTTGATATAAGAAAGATAAACAATCCTTCTCCATTGGAATGAAAATTGTTAAAATTAGAAATAACACGTATCATTAGCTGCTTTTCATGAAAGAGAGGAAACTATTATTATGATCATAAAACCTAGAACACGTGGCTTTATATGTACAACCGCACATCCGCAAGGCTGCGCTCGTCAAGTCGAGCGGCAAATTGAGTATATTAAGGCACAACCCGCGATCAAAGGACCCCGGAAGGTACTTGTCATTGGCGCATCCACAGGCTACGGCCTCGCCTCACGGGTTACAGCCGCCTTTGGGGCTGGAGCCAGCACAGTAGGCGTATATCGGCCGAGCAGCAGCAATGGAGCCCGTACAGCCTCTGCTGGGTGGTACAATTCCGCCGCCTTCGAACAACTTGCGGAGTCTGCAGGCCTGCAATCCTACAGCGTTACGGGAGATGCTTACTCCAAAGAGACCAAAGAAAGAACGATTCAGCTGATCCGCAGCGAATTAGGACAAGTCGATTTGGTCATCTACAGTGTTGCTTCTGGGCGCCGTACAGACCCGGAGACAGGTGAAGTATATAACTCTGTTCTCAAACCTATTGGCGACACCTTTACCAACAAAACTGTAAATTTTCATACGGGTGAAGTCACTCAAATCTCCATCGAACCCGCGACCGATAAGGAAGCTCATGATACCGTACGGGTGATGGGCGGTGATGATTGGCAGTTATGGATAGAAGCACTCCAGCAAGCCGGAGTATTAGCTGATCACGCAACCACTATTGCTTATTCGTATATCGGATCAGAGCTTACTCAAGCCGTATATCGCCAGGGAACGATTGGACTTGCTAAAGACCATCTCGAAGCTACGGCAAGAACACTTAACGAAGCGTTATCTGTTACTCACGGTAGAGCTTATGTAGCGGTCACAAAAGGTCTTGTCACACAGTCCAGCTCGGCGATTCCTGTCGTGCCCCTCTATATTTCCGCCCTTTACAAAGTCATGAAAGAGCACGGTCTTCATGAAGGTTGTATTGAGCAAACCTATCGGTTGTTTGCTGAACATCTCTACGCAGCGAAAGGAACTCCTGTGGATGAAGAAGGGCGTATCCGTATAGATGATTGGGAATTGTCTCCGGCAGTCCAGCAAGAAGTTATAGAAATCTGGGACCAGCTTACTTCAGACAATATCTACGACCTAACGGATCTGCATAGCTATAAACAGGAATTCTTCCAGCTATTTGGATTCGAGACTGAAGGTGTAGATTACGAAGCTGATACTGATCCAGACGTAACTGTTATAAATCTGCGCTAAAATTAATCGTGTTTTTGGATTATCTTCTGCCTGAGGATAAGGGTTGTTCGAGAGCATAAATCTCCTCTTCCAGAGAAATCATCTTTTGCTCAATCATTTTTCGTGCATCTGCCAACGCTTGATTGTAAATATAAGGCGAAAGTTCTTTGAGCATAAAATCGAGAAGGTTCTCGCTGGCTAATTGCCCAATTTCACTGGACAGCTCTGTGTCAAAATATTCTTGAATACTAGCTGTAATCTGAAGCTTATGTTCTCTCGGTATTTTTAACGGCTGCATGGTAATCCTCCAATCTAATTAGATACAGGAAAATGACGTGCTTTCGCACGTCATTTTTCACACCTATAACCTTCATTCACTGCTGCCTTTAAAACGGTTCCAACCCTCAGTCAAGTTATCATGCGTCCAACGGACATAACCTTCGTCTGCATATTTGCGTGAATAACATTCGATAGCAAGAATAAGATCAAGATAAAGATCATAAAGCTTCTTCCGCTGAATCTCGTTCGGACTGTCGTAGGTTGTTCCGTACCCCTTATAGAAACTGGCAGAATTCTCAAAATGCCTAAAATAATACTCCATCAGCACATCGCCCCATAGGGCTCTCTCCCAGTCAATCAGCGATACGATGACTCCATCCTTCACAAATACATTCCCATTCCATAAATCCCAATGCACCAGTCGTGGCTCGGTTACGGCATCTAATGCAGGGAGATACTTGGAAACCTCCTGCATAATCTCTTCACTGGACGCAGGGAGCTGTGCATTCAGCCTCTTGGCATCAGCAAGCACACTTTCCATCAGGCATGAAAAGGTCTCTCTCCACGAGGCTCTTGGCTCCTCTGAATCCGTTCCAAAAATGCCAAAACGTTCTCCGCGTATCTCATTGATTATGCGATTGTAACGCCCCAGCTCAGTTTCGATAGCGTCTCTCTCCGGAAGCGAAAGACTCTCCTTTACATCACTGTAGGGCTGGCCCTCCACCTTCTCCATAAAGAAATACGGAATAGGAATAAGCAGCAGACTTTCATCATAATGGTAGACGGCAGGCACGGGCACAACACCCTTATCTGCAACCATACGGAGAGCTTCCACTTCAGTTCGCATAATGTTCTTCTCGTAACTTAACGTATCTGTCTCTACAGCAGGGGCAACCTTTAGAATGACAGATTTCCCAGTGCTGAGTTCCAAATCATAGGCTGTATTAAAAAAGCCTCCCGTAAGTTCTGAACTAAGGTTAACCGCAGTTTCTGAACCGAAAACCGCTTTCACCAAAATATCCAGCTGTTCATCATTTAATTTAACTTTCGTGAAGCTCTCCATTTCGTTTAAACCCACCACATTTCTGTCAGTGGCTCCTCAATCAATACTTGTTGAAGGTTACTTACAGCTTTGGAGAAACCTTCTTCAATAGACATCAGCCCATCTTCATGCTCGATACTAACCACATAGTCATACCCAACCAAACGAAGTGCACTAATAATGTCAGCCCAAGTCTTAAGATCATGTCCAAAGCCGACAGAACGGAACTGCCAAGCACGGTCAAGCATCTTGGTATACGACTGCATATCAGTTAATCCGTGCATATTGACATTCACAGGATCAATAACGGTATCCTTCGCATGGAAGTGATGGATTGCACCTTGGCGTCCCAAAATATGAATCGCTTGCACAGGATCAATTCCTTGCCACCACATGTGACTCGGATCAAGGTTCGCACCGATCACTTCACCTGCTGCTTCTCTCAGCCGCAGCAGAGTACCTGGTGTGTGTACAGAGAATCCGCCATGCAGCTCAAGACCTACCTTTACATCATGCTGAGCGGCAAAGGCACCCCATTCTTTCCAATAAGGAATAACCTTGTTCTCCCATTGCCAGTCCAGAATTTCTTGATAATCATTGGGCCATGGAGCTACAGGCCAGTTCGGATATTTAGCACCCTCATGATCTCCAGGACATCCAGAGAAGGTATTCACAACCGGAACCCCTAGCTTCTGCGCCAATTTGACCGAGTTTACGAAATCCTCATGATCCTTTTGAGCAAGTTCTTTTTGCGGGTGCAATGGGTTACCGTGGCAGCTCAAAGCACTGATTGTAAGTCCGCGAGATTCCACGGCATGTTTGAATTCTTGTAAGGCTGTTTCATTCTCCAGCAGCATTTTAGGGTCGCAGTGGCTGTTGCCAGGATTGCCTCCCGTACCGATTTCTACCGCCTTTAGCCCTTTGGATACTACGTAATCAAGAGCATCCTCCAGCTTACGACCTCCAAACAAGACCATAAATACTCCAAGTTTCATTGTAGGCCACCTCCTCTTGGAAATAGTTTACTTATTATTTATCGTAAAGATCAAAATTCTTCACCACTTGATTACTCTCAGCAGCTTCAAAAATAACTTCAATCAAATTCTGTACCCGCATAACCTCAGCGTTCTTAACGATAGGTTCTGCAGTACCCTCAATGACAGCAGCGAAATTATCATAAAAGCTAGAGCTTAACTCCGACGGCTGAGGTAATTCCTCAGTGATCGTTGCCCCCTCCGATGGAGGTGCCATAGTTTTAGTTAGTCCTACACCTGCACGAATCGGCTTCGGTTCGATTTTTTCGCCTGCATTATTTCTTGTCACCAATCTTCCAGTTAAAGACCAGTCTTCAATAATTCCAGTGCCTTCGATACCCTTCACATACCATCTTGGCAAAGTAATAAAGTTAGTCGTGCCAACCTCTACGATCGCTTTAATTCCATTCTCAAATTGCAGAATAGCTTCAAAACCGTCATCGACATCGTTTCCTAAAATAAAGCTTAGACTACTGCTCACACTGGTGATTTTGCTATCAATCATGAATAATAGCTGGTCCAATAAGTGAACGCCCCAATCCAGCAGCATCCCTCCGCCTTGTGCCTTAACATGACGCCAGTCACCAGGAATTCCGTTCGCTCCGTGCACACGGGATTCGATCTGGAATAGGGATCCAATCGTCTCCTCGTCGTACATTTTTTTGATGGTTAAAAAATCTTCATCCCAACGTCTGTTCTGATGCACCATAAACACACGTCCGGCTTGATCAGCCGCCGCCAGTATTTCTTGAAATTCAACCTTAGATAGAGCAACTGGCTTCTCACAAATGACATGTTTGCCAGCTTGTAATGCACGAATCGCAATTTCTTTGTGCACATCGTTCGGTGTGGCAATTAGAATAATTTCGACCGAAGAATCTGCCAATACTTCTTCATAACTTTGGTACGCCTTGTAGCCAGCGTCGTTGGAATTGGTACGACGTGCTTCAAGCACATCGTACGTTCCAACTACGATTAAGGTAGAGGTCTCTTTTATCAATCCTGCGTGATAACTTCCCATTCCTCCAAAACCAACAATGACTACAGAATGTCTGTTTGAACTCATGAACTTCACACCTGCTTCTCGTTTAGTTATCTGATGTTCCGTCAAAATACACAGCACGACCTGTACGGGAAGATTCGTAAATAGCCTCCAAAATTTGGGTAACGACAAGGGCTTGTTCAGGTTTAACTACTGGTTCTTTATCTTCCCGAACTGCTTCAAGCCACAAGCGAGCTTCACGATCGGATTCACTCTCTTGTCCTCCGTTAAAGAAAGCTACTCCCCCTGCGGACAAGTCAATTTTAGTCTCGTATAGACGGCCACCACGGTCACCATTTAAGCGTAACCCGTCCTTCATATCTGCGCCACCCTCTGTACCTGCTAGGAGCGTCTTCGCTTCTCCAAATTCAGATACATTAAGAGCCCAGCTTGATTCCAGTACAATTGTAGCACCATTTTCCATGGTAATAAATCCAAATGCTGAATCTTCTACTTTAAATTGTTCAGGGTCCCATGGACCAAAGGCATTTCCGCCGTTTTTACGGTTACCGAGCTTATGGAAAGTCGAGCCCATAACACTACGCGGTTTATAATTGTCCATCATCCATAATGTTAGATCAAGCGCATGCGTACCGATATCGATCAGCGGACCGCCGCCTTGCTTTTCTTCATCCAGGAATACGCCCCATGTAGGAACCGCACGACGACGAACGGCAATCGCTTTTGCATAATAGATCTCACCAAGCTCACCGTTTTCACAAACGTCTTTAAGATATTCACTATCCGCACGATAACGGTTCTGATAAGCTACAGACAATTTCATGCCTGTACGTTTGGCAGCCTCTAACATTTCCTGTGCTTGAGCTGTAGTCTTCGCCATTGGCTTCTCACACATTACATGATTGCCAGCTTCCAATGCTGCGATTGTGATCACGGAGTGACTGTCATTCGGTGTACATACATGCACGATATCGAATCCTCCGGCTTTCAAAAGCTCTTGATAATCTGTATATACAGCCGCGCCTTCAGCACCATAGGTTTTTGCTGCTTCCTGTGCACGTTCTTCGACGATATCACAGAAGGCTACCATTTCAGCATCTGCTTGACGTGACAAACTTGGCATATGTTTTCCATTAGCAATTCCACCGCAACCGACAATAGCAATTCTCAACTTTTTAGACATGAACATTTCCCCCTTGATTAGCGTATGCTTTTACCCATTTCAAACTATCTTCTACACTTCCTAATGGTGAACGGCTGCAATAATCCTGCTCCACTACCGCCCACTCTACCTTTGCCTGTACAGCCGCATCAAGAATTGCTGTAAGGTTTACTTCTCCTTCGCCTAGAACAACCGTTTCCGGTGAACCATCCTCATGTTTCTTCAAATCTTTAAGATGGATGATTGGCAACCGGCCAGCGTATTTGTTGATATATTCTACGGCATCATAACCTGCGTGATGTACCCAGCATGTATCCATTTCAACTTGCAGCAAATCAGCTGGCACCTCTTCAAACAAACCGTCAAACGCTGTACGGTCACCATATCGATCAGTTAACTCAAAGTCATGATTATGGTACAAAAGAACCGCTCCACGCGCCTTACACTTTTCTCCAATAATCTTCAGATTCGCAGCAACTTCTTCATAGTTACGTTGTTCTTCTGACAGATACGGCACAATCAGATGATGATTTCCAATCTCCAGGTTGTACGCGATCTCTGCCTCTGTATCATTCAACAACGCGTCATAGGGACGGTGTGCGCCCAGCGCTACTAGTCCAAGTTCATCAAGCAATTGTTTGACATCTGCTGCGCTACGGCCGAAGTAATGGAAAAACTCCACACCTTTATAACCAAGGGCTGCTACTTTACGCAGTGTCCCTTCAAAATCCTGTTCCAGTTCTTCTCTGAGCGTATACAATTGCAGGCCTATCTTCAGCATTTTCGAATCACTCCAATTGGATTTAAAGTTAGCTTTCTGTAGTGACAATCACTTGAACAATAATGCTGTAACAGAATTGACTAATCTGATTCACATCAGTTTCCTTAAACTGTCATTCTTGTAAGCACAGCTAATACCGACTGTTTCTAGCGTTGATGGTCGATTTCTTTCTTTATTGCTTAGCTACATAGTAATATGAAAGCGTATATATTAAAATGAATAATATGATTAAAACATGAACAATCTGCTTATCATTTCAATACACTCAGGAGGACCTATGACTCATTCTGCTACCTGTCACGTATTATCAGCCGGATTTTCTTTTCATCGCAAGCCTTTTCATATGTCTCAAAGTCAAGGGAACCAGAACTTTCTTATACGTCTGCAAACGGAAGGAAGAAGCCGTGCATTGATCAATGGTGTGATGTCACCTGTGGAAAGCGGGGATATTATGCTATTCGCTCCAAATGATCCTTACTATTTGATCATAGATAAAGAAGAGTACCCTGTGGGCAAGCCACGAATTGAAAGCGGAGATTATCATATCTTTTGCGGAGGAACATGGATTGATGAATGGTGGCAACGTTCACAAAGACCCACTCGCCTAAGTGTGCCGCTTAGTGAGAGTTTTCTTGGCTTGTTTCGCCAATTGATTCTGGAGCACCGTCGACTTTCCGACTTCTCTCCAGAAATATCTGCCTGCTATCTGCAAATTCTATGTATGGAAATCGACCGGCTAATTACAGACCAGCCAGCAATTACTCCAAAAGGTTATCTGGCATACCGAATGAAGCAATATGTTGAGGAGCACGCAACCCTACCCTTTCTATTGGAAGATGTAGCAGGTTTTGTGGGTATATCCGTCTCGCGGGCCGTTCATTTATTTAAGGAAGCCTTTGGGACCAGTATTATTAAATATGTAAACGATGTCCGACTGGAAATGGCCAGAGAACGGATAACCTTCAGTCCCATGCCGCTGGAGCAAGTAGCAGAAACTTGTGGTTTTGCGAACTACACCTATTTTCACCGGGTCTTCCGAAGTCGTTTCGGGATGTCACCAAGAGAATATCGTGTGCACAGCAGAGAACAGGTGTAAATGAAGTAAACCCGTTTCATTGCAAAAGGGTTGTCCCTTAGTAGAAAAAGCTACTTTTAGGACAACCCCTGCTTCTATATTCGAATATAACTCGTGAGCATGAGATTATTCTTTTACAGCCGAAATGATCAGGAACATCGGTCTACGCTCCTCATCCTTCATCCAAGGATCATTACTCATTTCTTCTGAAGGCTTTGGTTCTTTAACCGCTTTAATAGTAAAGCCAGCTTCAATCAGGTCATTAAAGTAGGTGGAAATCGTGCGATGGTATTTAATCACATTTTCTGTTAAGAATTTAGTTTCACGAAGTCCTTCTGATTGATAATGATCTACGGGCCAATGCAGGCGGTTGCCTTGCTCATCGGCATACCAGTCTTGCTCTTCACGTGAAGTAAAGATTGGATGCTCCACTGAAAAAATAAAACTCCCGCCAGGCTTAAGAAACGAATGCACCTTTCGGCAGATGGCTGCAAAAGATTCAATATAGTGGAAAGCCAATGAACTGAGAACCACATCAAATTGCTCGCTCGCAAAATCAATGTCCTCAATCGGCAGCTGGATATAAGTTATAGCAGGATCGTTCGTTTTTTCACGCGCCTGTTGCAGCATTTTTTCAGAGATATCCACACCTATAACTGAACTCGCCTGCTGCTCACGGGCGTATAGGCAATGCCAGCCAAAGCCGCAGCCCAGATCAAGCACACTTTTATTATGTAAGTCTGGAAGAAGCGCCTTTAATACATGCCATTCTCCTGCTGCTGCAAGCCCTCCAATAGAACGGGGCATTTGCTGGTAGGCGGAGAAGAAATTCGAATCGTCATATTTATTTTGTTTCATCAGGGATACATCTCCTATATATTATTTCTTCAATTACTATACGCTGAGCGATGTTCTCTTATCAAATAGCCAATAAAAAAGGAGCATCATCTTGGAAGATCTGCCCCTTATATCTATTCTTATTCAATTGTTCCTGCTTGCTTGGTGTTAATCGTACATGCTGTGAAATGGCTCCATAATCACTATTCAATCTACGACTCTGTGCTGCGCACCAGGTTCCGGAGCGCTCTGCCTTACGCAAGGCTTTTTGTGTCTTGGTTCGTGCCATGTGACACCACTCTCCTATTCATGGGTGAATGATTATTGATCTTACATCTATAAGACAACTTCATTTTAACATATTCCAGACTATGAGCGAAGCAAGAATTCCGTTACACTTAGAGCAAAGCTAGTATTCTATCTTATCTAAATAGATGCGGAGGTTTAAAGGATGAATTACCAGGTTTTGTATGAAGGTGCTTTTGCTATGTTAAAGGTCCAACTAAATCCCGGTGAAAGCGTAAAGGCTGAAATGGGCGCAATGGTCGCGATGTCACCTAACGTAGAATTAAAAGGAACCGTGGATGGTGGTTTAATGCGCGGTCTCGGGAGAATGCTGAGCGGTGAGAAATTCTTCTTTCAAGAACTTAGAGCGACCCGTGGTCAAAGTGAGGTATTGCTGTCGCCTGGCTCACTCGGCGATATTCAGGCGATAGAATTAGACGGATCGTATAAACTGTTAGTTCAAAAAGACGGATTTCTCGCCGGAACTGAAGGCATTCAAGTAAATACCAAAATGCAGAATTTAACCAGAGGGCTCTTCTCCGGTGAAGGCTTCTTCATTGTAGAAATCAGTGGCAGAGGAACGGTGTTCCTGTCTTCCTTCGGTGCTATCCATGCAATAAATTTAGGACCTGGTGAAGAAATGATTATCGATAACGGACACCTCGTAGCATGGCCAGACTATATGGACTACAAGGTGGAAAAGGCAGCCTCTGGCTGGCTTAACAGCATAACTAGTGGTGAAGCACTTGTCTGCCGCTTCCGTGGAGAAGGTGTAATTCTCGTTCAGAGCCGTAACCCTGGCAGTTTCGGAACGTGGATCAAATCCTTTGTACCTACTCGAAGCTAGACTTCCTAGAACGCAGTAATCAAAAAAGACACAGGCTTAGAGAAAGCCTGTGTCTTTAGGTTAGAAAGCAATCTTACGAGACTGCTTTATCTGCTTCTGCTTTTGCTTTTTTGCAGCCAGTACGTTTACATGTTCCATAAGTACCCTTGAAATCAAGGCGGTGATCCGTGACGTTAAAGCCATATTCACGTTCCACTCTTCTCTCCAGCTCCACAAGCCAGTCGTCCTTAATTTCCTCCAACCGACCGCATACGCTGCATATCAAATGATGATGCATATGCGAATGATCGTTCCCGCGCAAATCGTAACGGGCAACTCCGTCTCCGAAGTTCATCTTCTCTACAATGTGTAGCTCACATAAAAGCTCAAGTGTACGGTATACCGTTGCCAGGCCCAGATGTGGATAGCTGTTCTTAACAAGCATATATACTTCTTCTACGCTTAAATGATCCTTCTCATTGTCGAGCAGAACGTTCACTATAGCTTCACGCTGAGGCGTTAATTTATATTTTTGCGCCGCAAACAATTGACTGATATTTGATATTTGATCCATTTGGTCTCCTACCTTCCCGGAACGATTTAACATCCGTACCCTCTGAGACGCTCCTATTTATGCAGTTAAGACAAACCATAAATAGTAATCGTTACGATATAATCATAACAAAATTAACCACGAATGAAAAGAGCCTGACATCATTATATCATTTCATGCCACTTATCCAAAGTACTACACCCCAATCTGGCCTATATTTCTATTAAAATCTACTTTTTCGTGAAATAATACAGATTAGACCGCAACCTTTCCATAATTTACAACGTTAAAGGAGTGACAAAGGCTAAGGAGCCTATCCATACAACGAGGTGAAAAGACATGAACATGAAAAAAAGCACACTAGCAGCGATCACAACCGTAGCCATTTTCTCCTTTTCTTTGGGTGGTCAGATGTTTGCAGCTGGGAACACCTTTAAGGATATTGATAACATAAACGGCAAAGAAAAAATCATTTCTTTAAAAAATCAAGGGTTAATTAAAGGTGTCAGCGAATCTCAATTTCTCCCTGGCTCTAAGGTAACTACAGCCCAAGGGATTCAGTTTATCTCCGGCGGTCTTCAGCTCAGCCTCGCAGCCATTGACTTTAACAAAGCTCCTGTTGCCAGCGGCTTGTTCACAAAAGTAAAAGACAAAGCCTGGTACGCTGAAGCCTTCATCAATGCTTATTACAATCAAGTTAAGCTTCCAAAAGACATTGATCCTAGCCTAATTATGACCAAAGAGCAATTCACTAACTATCTAGTGCAAGCGATCGAAGGCGTTGGTAATCTGCCGATGATCAATATCGTTCCAGTAGATATCGCCGATGAAGCGTCATTGACCCCTGCGTATCAAGGCAGTATTCAGCGCTCCCTGAAATACAAGATCAATACTCTAGACGCTAACGGAAAGTTTAATCCAAAAAGCGAACTCACCCGTGCCGAAGCAGCGATTATGCTTTACAACGCTTTGGAGTTCCTGAAAACTGGAGGATAAGCCAAATTTCAGTTACTCTTCTCATTTGAATAATCTACACACGAAAAAGCAGCTCCGGATGATTCCCGAGCTGCTTTTTCATATATATTGTCTTTCTACTCTTCTTCACCATTCAGTCTATTCAGAAATTGCAGAGCCCGGGGATTCTTCGGATGCTCCAGCACTTCTTGCGGCGTTCCTTGCTCTAAGATATGACCGCCATCCATCAAAATGATCCGGTCCGCTACATCGGCGGCAAATTTCATCTCGTGGGTCACAATCACCATAGTCATACCTTCTGCTGCTAATTGTTTGATGACCTTAAGCACTTCCCCTACCAGCTCGGGGTCGAGCGCCGAAGTGGGCTCATCAAACAACAGCACTTCTGGATCTACTGCCATAGCCCGGGCGATGGCCACTCTCTGCTGCTGTCCTCCTGACAGCTGATGTGGATAGTTATCAGCTTTATCAGCCAAACCCACCTTAGCCAGCAGTTGAAGGCCCCGCTTACGCGCTTCTTCCTTGGTTCGTTTCAAGACAGTTACCTGTCCCTCCATCACATTGCCTAGCGCAGTCATATGCGGAAATAAATTATACGATTGAAAGACCATCCCTGTTTTCTGCCGAAGAGCTAATACGGAATTCTGAGGAATTTTCTTATGATCTGTAAAATTGATGGTGATATCCCCGAGTGACAGGCTGCCTTGATCCGGGATTTCCAACAGATTAAAACAGCGCAGCAGTGTAGTTTTTCCGGAGCCGGATGGCCCAATAATGACAAGTACCTTTCCATGCTCCATTTTCAGATCAATACCCTTTAACACTTGGAGTGCGCCGAAGGATTTATGCAAATTAATGATTTCAATCACAAGTATCTCTCCTTTAGGTCGCAGAGTAACGATCGAGTCGTTTCTCCAAGTAATTTTGCAGCGCCGACAGCACAGAACAGAACACTAAATAAAACAATCCTGCTTCGGAGTATACCAGCAGAGGCTCATAAGTGGTAGAGGCTACCTGCTGAGCAGTTCTAAACATCTCCGTATAGGTGATGATCGCTGCAAGCGATGTATCTTTGACCAAGCTAATAAAAGAATTGGATAACGGCGGTACAGAAACGCGTGCAGCTTGTGGCAGAATTACGCGGCGCAGAGCCTGCCCACGAGTCATCCCGACTGAGAACGCAGCTTCCCACTGGCCTTTATGTATCGACAGGATAGCAGCGCGTACGATTTCCGATGAGTAAGCCCCTACGCTAAGGGTAAATCCAATGGTGGCGGCAATGAAAGGGTCGAGTACAATACCAACAGCCGGCAAACCATAAAATATAATAAATAGCTGCACTAACAACGGGGTTCCCCGAATGACCCATACATAAAAACGGGCGATTAGCTTCGGAATTACCCACGGTGAAAGACGTGCCAACGCGGTTAGGATCGCCAAAATCAATCCAAGCACAAAGGAAAGTAGCGCCAACGGAATGGTAAAAGCCACCCCGGCTTTAAGCAGGGGTAGCAGTGTATCTAAGAAAATTTGTATTTTGCGGTCATCCATTATTCAGACATCCTTTTTAGCTTCTAGGCTTAATTAGCCTTGCTAGCCTTGTATTATTTTGAAACGTCAGCTCCAAAGTATTTCTCGGAAATTTTCAAGTACGTTCCATCACTTTTCATCTCTTTAATCGCATCACTGACCGCATTCACCAGCTCATCATTGCCTTTCAGGAATACCGCGGCACTTTGTGAGCCTTCAGGAATCTCATCAACCACTTTAATTTTTGCATCTGGTTTTTGTTTTTTCAGATCCAGATAAGACAAGCCATCATTCACAGTTGCATCAATACGTCCCGAAGTCAGCAGGTCCATCGCTTGATTGAAACCGTCCGTAGCTACGATTTCAGCACCGTTCTCACGAGCGATGTCGGATAAGTTACTGGTCAGGGATTGTCCGGCTTTTTTACCCTTTAGATCAGCAAAGGTCTTAATATCCTCATTGTTTTCGCTCACGATCAATACTGCCTTGGATACAATATAGGGTTCAGAGAAATCATATTTCACTTTGCGATCTTCGTTAATGGAAACTTCATTAAAAATGACATCAAACCGTTTCGCATCCATCCCAGCAAAAATACCATCCCACTGAGTTTCAAAAAATTCAGCTTCAACACCTAAACGTTTGGCTACTTCTTCGGCAATTTCCACGTCAAAACCCGTCAATTTCCCCGCAGTGTCATGATAAGTAAAAGGTGCATAAGTCCCTTCTGTACCTATCCGCAATTTGCCGCTGGCCTTCACAGCCTCCAAACTGTTTTGCGCTGAAGATGCTGCTCCACCATTCGTTCCAGCTGTTGGTTCAGCAGCCGTATTGGTATTCGAATTATTGCCGCAAGCCGCTACAAGGACCACGGTTAACGCCAATATAATAGTTAAACTCCATTTTTTCATTATTAAATCCCCTCTCTCTATCCGGTTTTTTTCCGGTAAATTGAATAGTACACTGCCATCACATGATCGTCAATACTTTTTTCCGATTATGTACATCGGAATTGTAATATTAACTAGATTTCTACTTATATCTTACCCAATCTTGGATTAATCCTTCACTTCTTTCTCTCTTTACTTCTCAGAAAGATATGGTATATTTATAAACAAATTAATATGGACCTGTTATTTCACTAGGGGAGTCGGCCGACTGAGACGGAGCTTCAAGCTCCGGACCCTTGGAACCTGATCTGGATCATACCAGCGGAGGGAAGTGGAGCAGAATTTTCATCAAGCATGTTAAGTGTTATTATGCAGAATGAACTTTTTGACCCATTCATTTCCTCTGGAAATGGATGGGTCTTTATTTGTTTAGGCGCTCCACAAAAATATTAGGAGGTTAGATCATCACGACCATTTTATCTATTCAAGGCCTAACCTACTCTTTTCCGGAAACTGAACAACCCCCTGTATTCGCAAAACTATCCATGGATATCAGGCAAGGGGAATTCGTCTCCGTAGTAGGTGCTAGCGGATGCGGGAAAAGCACATTTTTCAAAACGGTTGCCGGTTTACTCGAACCTACTCATGGAAAAATAAAACTCCCTACGCTCCCCTCAACCGCTAGTCGTTTAGGTCAGATCGCTTATATGCCTCAGCAGGATTTATTGCTGCCTTGGAGAACAGTGCTCGACAACTGCCTTTTGCCCTGGGAGATCATGCCCAGATTTAGTAAACAGGAAACAATCATTCAGATTCGGGAAATGTTGGCCCGCTTCGGCTTAACAGATGTAGAGAAGGCTTATCCCCATGAACTTTCGGGAGGAATGAAACAGCGAGTCGCATTTCTGCGCACCTTAGTGGCTGGAGGCGGAAGTGGCCTTATGCTGCTGGATGAGCCCTTTGGCGCTCTCGATGCCATGACCAAACGTGAGATACACCGTTGGCTGTTGGAGTTATGGGGTGAACTGAATCAGACGATTATGCTCATCACTCATGATCTGGAAGAAGCACTATTGCTCAGTGACCGGATTTATTTATTATCTGGCGGTGCGCACAGCGAATTACAGGAGATCATTGTCGATCTACCAAAACCAAGACATTATAAGATGAACTATGAACCCCGGTTTATAGCACTACGGGCAGAGTTGGAGCGAAGATTGCATGCAACCTATACCTTTTAAAAAACATCTAGACAACTATGGTCCCTTCCTTCTTCTGGTACTGCTCATTCTTGTAATCTGGGAGTCAGCTGTTCGCCTTCACTTGATTCCAGCCTTTATTCTCCCTGCACCTTCATCTATTGGCATCGCATTGATCGAGCACAGGCAATTATTATTTGGACAGCATTTATTAGCGACGTTGCAGGAGATACTGGTAGGTTTTGTCCTTTCTGTGATTTTTGGTGTATTGCTGGGTATTGGAATGTTCCTGTTTCGCCCCGTAGAAAAGGCCATCTATCCCTTCCTTATCATTAGCCAGACGGTCCCATTAATTGCGCTATCGCCCATTTTTATTATGTGGTTCGGATATTCGCTGTGGAGCAAAGTGGCTGTGGTGTTTTTGACGGCTTTTTTTCCAGTTGTAGTGAGTACATATGATGGACTTCGTACAAGTGGCCAGACTTACAAGGACTTATTATTAACATTTGGTGCAAACCGCTGGCAGCTGCTTGTCAAAACCCAAATTCCACTGGCGTTGCCTGCTTTTTTCTCTGGCTTAAAGCTGTCCATTGTATACTGCGTCATCGGAGCTACTATCGGGGAATGGCTCGGCGGCAGTAAAGGACTCGGTTACTTCAGCCGCAGAATGGCCGGAAATATGCAGAGCGATGAAATGTTCGCGGCTGTATTTCTGCTGTCCGCGCTTGGTGTTGTGCTTTTTCTGGCGATAGCTTTACTCGAACAATTATTTTTAAAGAAAAGAGGATCTAACCAATGAATCATTTAAAATCCCCACAACGAGGACTTATTTCTGTATTTCTAGTATGCACACTTTTGCTCTTAAGCAGCTGCGGGAAGGCAGACAAGCTAAATAACAACTCCCAAACCGGTTCCTCCAATACCGATAATAAGCAGTCACACAAGCTGACGATTATGCTTGATTGGTATCCCAATGCCGTTCATTCCTTTCTATACGCTGCGCAACAGCAAGGATTTTTCCAAGAGGAAGGTTTGGATGTCGAGATCAAAATGCCTGCGGACAGCAATGACGCCCTAAAGCTTGTAGCAGCAAATCAAATTGATCTAGCGCTCAGTTATCAGCCTCAGGTGCTTATGGCACGCGGAGAGAAAATCCCTGTACGTTCGATTGCAGCAATCGTGCGGCATCCACTGAATCATCTGATGGTTCCTCAAGCAGGCAGTATTCATAGTCCCAAAGAGCTCGTGGGAAAACAAATCGGCTATTCCTCCATTCCGCTCTATGAAGCGATGATTCGGACAATGATCCAGAGTGATGGAGGCGATCCTTCATCCGCCAAGCTGATTGATGTAGGTTTTGACCTTATCCCTGCGATCTCTACAGGACAAGTGGACGCAATAATGGGCGGATTCATCAACCATGAACAACTGATCCTTGAAAAAGAGGGACATCCGGTCACCTCGCTTAATCCAACGGATTACGGAGTACCTGACTATTATGAGCTTGTGCTGGTGGCCAGCGAACAAGGATTGCAAAATTCTGAAGCCTACTTTAAAAAATTTCTAAATGCCATAACAAAAGGACAGGAATTTGTGGAGCAGAATCCTGAACAAGCCCTGGATTTACTGATTGCACATGAAGATGCAACTTCACCGCTCGACAAGGAGATTGAGAAAAAAAGTCTTGAAATTCTACTGCCGCTGATGAATGCAGGCGATCAAACTTTTGGTTATCAAGACCCGACATCTTGGGAAAAGGTTCAGCAGTGGTTATCCACCAACGATCTTCTACCAGAAGATATTAAAGCACAAGAAGCTTTTATCAATCTGTAACGTTTAGTTGGTTATTCATACAAGCTTGAGGAGGAATTATGATGAGTTACTTAGCCAAAGTACGGGAATCCAACCCCTTGATCCACAACATCACTAATATTGTAGTAGCCAATTTCTCAGCCAACGGTCTGTTGGCGCTGGGTGCCTCTCCCTTTATGGCGGATGCCCACGAAGAAGTGATCGACATCGCCGCTATGTCGTCTGCTGTAGTTCTAAATATAGGCACACTCAATGACTACGCCATTCAATCTATGTTGCTCGCTGGTAAATCCGCTAATAAACACGGGGTTCCCCTAGTGCTTGACCCGGTAGGTGCAGGCGCAACTTCTTATCGGACCGCTGTCACTCAAAAACTAGTGAATGAGATGCAAATCACCGCACTGCGGGGGAATGTGGCTGAAGTCGCTAATGTGATTGGGGAGAGTTGGTCCATTAAAGGAGTGGATGCTGGCGAAGGTGAAGGCGATGTAGTCCTTTTGGCTGAAGCTGCTGCGAGGAAGTTAAGCTGTGTGGTCATCATAACTGGAAAAGACGATGTGATCACGAATGGAAAAAACACTTATATTGCCAGCAACGGTCACCCTATTCTCACGAAGGTTACAGGAACTGGCTGCTTGCTCAGTGCTGTTGTGGGTGCATTTCTCGCGGTAAGTGGTGGTGCCTCGTTGGAGGCCGCAGTGGAAGCCCTCTCCTTCTATGGAGTAGCCGCTGAAATCGCCGCTGAACTAACAACTGGTCGAGGACCGGGAAGCTTTCAGGTTGAGTTTCTAAATCAACTGACATGGGTCACGCCAGAAGTCTTCTTAGAAAGATCTAGCATCAAACAGCTCAGTTAATGACCCTCAAAGGAGTGAATTCGATGATTATATCCAAAGCTCTAACCATTGCCGGCTCCGATAGCGGCGGTGGTGCTGGCATTCAGGCCGATCTAAAAACCTTTCAAGAGCTTTCTGTCTATGGGATGTCCGTCCTCACAGCTGTGACAGCGCAGAATACGCTGGGTGTCCAAGGGGTTTATCCAGTGACTCTGGAAGCTATAAATCAGCAGCTTGATTCTATAGGACTTGACCTGCAACCAGATGCCGTAAAGACCGGGATGTTATTTAACAGCGACATCATCCGCATTGTGGCAGATAAAATTAAGTATTACGGCTGGTCTAATCTTGTAATTGATCCTGTGATGGTCGCTAAAGGAGGGTCCACACTGCTGCTGCAGGAGGCGGTTCAATCCTTAATCAGCCATCTGCTGCCCTTAGCATTGGTGACGACACCCAATATTCCCGAAGCCGAAATGATCACAAAGATGACGATCTCCACCATAGAAGAACGCAAAAAAGCAGCCAAAATCATTCATGGAATGGGCTCCAAATATGTAGTGCTAAAAGGGGGACATGATACTTCAACCACAGCCGTAACCGATCTTCTATATGATGGTCAGGAATATACCTTATTGGAGAGTAGCCGGATTCAGACCAGACATACGCATGGTACAGGCTGCACCTATTCAGCAGCGGTCACCGCCGAGCTAGCCAAAGGCAAATCCGTAGCTGAGGCCATTCAAACTGCCAAAGCATTTATACAAGCGGCGATTGAGGACGAGTTGGGCATAGGGGCTGGGCATGGACCAACCAATCATTTTGCTTATCAAAACAGACTGCGGGGGATAAACAGTGCAACGAATGAACAGTGAACATCTGCGAGATCTATTAAAAGTCTATTTCATAATGGGCAGCGTAAATTGCCGTAAAGCTCCCGTTAAGGTGCTGCAGGAAGCGGTAGCTGGGGGCATAACCATGTTTCAATTCCGTGAAAAGGGTACCGGATCCTTAAGCGATAAGGCACGACTTAATCTTGGCAGACGACTTCAAAAGATTTGTCATGCCAATGGCGTGCCCTTTATCGTGAATGACGACATTGATTTAGCGATCGCACTTGATGCGGACGGAATTCATGTAGGACAGGAGGATACCCCTGCATTGGCGATCCGCCAGCTACTTGGAGAGAATAAAATCATTGGTGTATCCGCTCACTCCTTCGCTGAAGCTCAGCAGGCGATTGCCGATGGAGCCGACTATCTGGGCGTGGGTCCCATTTATCCTACGTCATCCAAGGAGGATGCCAAAGCTGTTCAAGGCACTGCGATGATTGAAGAACTAAGAAATAAAGGCATTACCATCCCTTTGGTTGGCATTGGGGGAATCACGCTGCAAAATGTTGCACCAGTATTAACAGCTGGTGCGGATGGGATCTCTGTTATCTCAGCGATTGCCGGAGCTGAAGATATTACCACAACTGCCAGAGGCTTCGTTGACAAAGTCAGTTTAAGCGGGACATAAGCTCATACAGCTCTTCACTGCTTAAATGCCGCCATTGTCCCAGCTCCAAGCCGTCTAATGTAATATTCATAATTCTTATGCGCTCCAGCTTTAGTACTCTATATCCTAACTCCTTGCACATTCTGCGTATTTGCAGATTAAGACCTTGAGTTAGGATAATTCTAAACTGACATTCTGTGATCCGATAGACCTCACAAGGTTTCGTTGTGACTCCCAGAATGTTCACGCCGCTAGACATCTCTTGTAAGAATTCTGACGTAACCGGTTTGTCTACATGAACTACATATTCTTTTTCATGCCCATTCTCGGAACGCATCATTTTATTTACAATCTCTCCATCGTTGGTTAACAAAATGAGGCCTTCCGAGTTTTTGTCTAATCTGCCAATCGCAAAGATCCGTGAAGGATACCCTACAAAATCAATAATGTTCCCAGCCACATGTGGGGCTGCTGTACAGGTAATGCCTATCGGCTTATTCAAAGCGAGATACACTGGCTCCCCTTTACTGCTTGTTATCGGCTCCCCATCGATCCATACGATATCCTCTGGCTCTATAAGAATGTTCGCCTCACAGACAATACCGTTTACAGCGATTCGACCTGCTGCAATTAATCGTTTGGTTTCCCTTCTGGAACAAAAGCCTGTTTCGCTTATATATTTATCGATTCTCACTGCTGATCCTACTTTCATTCTATATACTTACCTTACCTCTAGTCATAAAAAAACACCTGATTTTAACGATCAAAATCAGATGTTAACCTTCAGGAATAACCCAGTTTAAGGGAGCTATTTGGTGCTTCCGCTTTTTTTCACGTTACTGCCCTTGCTTCCACCTGCACCTTTAGCACCTGGACCCGTCGTTGGGTCACCTTTTGCAGGTTTAACTGGTTTTGCTGTTTTGTTCCAGCGTGTCCAGCCTTTACTCCCCGTACCTCTGCCTGTGCCGCCACCTTTACTTTTTGCACCCATCATATCACTCCGTCAGTCATTCAGAATTCGTATAGTTTATACACTTTACCTATCTTACCACACTCTCAACCTTTCTGTTTAAGTAATAACAAATGCTTCATCTAACTAGCCACTGTTTAGAATTTAGCATCTTTATTCATTTCATGAATATCAAAGGTATCCTGATGTATTTCGATGGCGATGACGGTGTCCTTTTTTTCAAAAAATTGCACATGTCCTAACCGCTTGTCCTCCATCTCTATCCATCCAGCATCGTTTAATTTATTAAAATAGCCCTCAGGCCGATAAAGACCTTGTTCTCCCCCTATATTATCCAACTCGTACTTTGCTCCAATTTTTATATTAGGGTTATTTGAATTTGTTATCACTTCGATTTCTTTGGCATTCTTCGGAATAGGAATTTCGGCATTTATAGAGGACACTCCATACTCTTGTTCCTCTTGAGCTGACGATGTACAACCGCTTGTAAACAGGATTAATGGTAACCATATAAAAGCTAATAAATATTTATTCAATGGCATCCTCTCCTTCCATAACTTATTTTACCAAATTCAAAATTAAAATAAAAACACCCCACCAAAGACTAAGCTTTGATGAGGTGTCTATTCACATCAGCTTTGCAGCTCATGCATGGACTTATTTCGGTTGAATATAACCTTCTGCTTTCAGAAGCTCAGCGATCAGCACAGCACCGCCAGCCGCTCCGCGCAGGGTGTTATGGGAGAGACCTACGAATTTGTAATCATAGAGGGCATCTTCCCGGAGTCTGCCCGTCGATACGCCCATTCCGTTCTCAATATCACGATCCAGCTTGGTCTGTGGACGATTGTCCTCTTCAAAATAGGTAATGAACTGTTTAGGTGCGCTAGGCAGTTCAAGCTCCTGAGGACGTCCTTTAAAGCTCTTCCAGAGATTCAGAATCTCTTCTTTGGACGGTTTTTTCTCAAAAGAAACAAATACAGCAGCCATATGTCCATCCGCTACAGGCACACGGATACACTGCGAAGTAATCGTTGGCGCTTCACTCTTTACGATACCCTCTTCTTCAACGCTTCCCCAGATCCGCAAAGGCTCTTGCTCGCTTTTCTCTTCTTCGCCACCGATATAAGGAATCACGTTGTCCAGCATTTCTGGCCAATCTGCAAAAGTCTTTCCTGCACCAGAAATGGCTTGGTAGGTGGTGACCACCACTTTAGAAGGATTAAAGTCTTTGAGCGCATGAAGTGCAGGCACATAACTTTGAATGGAGCAGTTAGGTTTAACCGCAATGAAACCTGTCTCTGTTCCCAGACGTTTTCTTTGCTGTGCAATAACCTCAAGATGCTCCGGATTAATCTCAGGAATGACCATAGGCACGTCAGGCGTCCAGCGATGCGCTGAGTTATTGGAGATTACTGGTGTTCCGGTGCGCGCATAAGCCTCTTCGAGCGCTTTAATCTCATCTTTTTTCATGTCTACAGCACAAAAAATCAAATCCACGTCCGCAGCAACTTCTTCTACCTTAGAAGCATCTTGGACCATAATATTCTTTACGTTCTCAGGCATTGGAGTAGATAACTTCCATCTGCCCTTGGCCGATTCTTCATACGTTTTTCCAGCAGATCTAGCACTGGCAGCAATCGCAGTTACTTCAAACCAAGGATGATTCTCTAGAAGGGCAATAAAACGTTGTCCTACCATACCTGTGCCGCCAACTATGCCGGCTCTTAGCTTTCTTGACATCAGAAAATACACTTCCTTTTGATTAACTGTCCTATTGTGGATAATAGGCCGATAATTAATGATATACGGCGCGGGAACATTTGGCGAGTGTTAACATCAAAATAACATTAAAAATTTTATTTTTAGCGGATTATATTGAATTTCACTAATACTAATGAAGGAAATAGCTGCACTCAGTACAATTATAAGTCTATTTTCTGCTTAGACAACTCTTTAACTGCATTCTCTACAACTATTTCCCCGAAAAATAATGGAAATGCCCTCTAAGTGAACTTTTAGATGTAAGAAATGCAACTAAATCGCATCTGCAGAGCATTTTATAGCATATAGTTGTAGGAAATACATCTATTTGCGATTGGAGAGTATAAATCAGGAATCTGCGCTCTGCGATCAGCAATCGGCAATTAGCGATTTACGTTTACAAGCTGCTTCAACCAACTAAGCGTTTCTTTCCCCCGCTCACTTAAACCAACCTTTTTCCTTAAATCGAGTGATTGCCTCGATGCGGTTACCTACATCCAGCTTATCTAGAATAACTGAGATGTAATTCCGGACTGTTCCCGTGGTAATGTACAACTGGCTGGCGATCTCTTTTGTATTTTTACCGTCGGCAATGAGTCCAAGTACTTCCTTCTCCCGCTGAGTCAGAGGATTTACTTCACCGCTGTAGGCTTCATCCATTAGCTCCGGTGCATACATGCGTCGGCCTGCCATCACATTACGTATCGAAAGTGCCAGTTCTTCGCTAGGACTGTCTTTCAGCAAATAAGCATGAACTCCCGCCTTGAGCGCACGTTCGAAATATCCCGCACGGGCAAAGGTGGTTAATATCATCGTTTTGCAGCCGCTATTCTTCAGCGCTTCCGCAGCGTCGAGACCACTCATCGCTGGCATCTCAATATCCATAATACAGATATCCGGCTTATGCTGCTGAACCATCGCTACAGCTTCTTCCCCGTTGCTTGCCCGGCCCACGACCTTCATATCCTCTTCTAAATCCAACAAAGATGCCAGCGCTCCAAGGAGCATTCGCTGATCCTCAGCGATTACAATCTTAATCATTATACGGTTACCTCCTGTTCCGGATGCTTAAATGCATTTGGGACCTTAATCACTATCGTAGTACCCTCATCTCGCACGATATCCATACAGCCATTTACAAATTCAAGACGTTCCCGCATACCTTGCAGCCCATGTCCTTTAAAATAAAGATCATTGCCCGGGATGCCGGTTCCATCATCTTTCACTTTAATGATGAGATCTGTGCGTGTGGGTTCAATGATAATTGCGCAAGATTGTGCATTACTATGCTTCACAACATTTGTGACAGCTTCCTTAATACACATGCTGAGCACATTCTCCGTAATCAATGAAGTGTTAGACAGTTTAGGATTGCCTTGCAAAACATAGTCGATCTCCGCAGCCGCAAGAAGCTGCTGAATATGAACGAGTTCGTCCTCAAGCCGAATGCCGCGCATTCGCGTAATCATCTCCCGGACCTCTTTCAGCGCACTTCTTGCCGTCTGGCGTACATCATTGATCTCGGCTTTTGCTTGCGTCGGATTACTGTCGATAAGCTTTCCTGCCAAATCACTTTTCAGACCAATTAACGAAAGCTTCTGACCTAATGTATCGTGAAGATCACGTGAAATCCGCTGGCGTTCCTCGAGCTTAACCAATTCTGAAATACGCTTATTAGCATCCTCCAATTGGTCTTGCAGCTTCCCTTGATTATTCCGGTTATAGGTACTGATTGGCAGCAGGATCACTGCAATCATACTGACAAGCACAAAGGGAAGCTGGCTGATAAATACGGGATTACGCGACAGCAGCTCATAATTGATCGTAATAATCGTAGTCAGCAAATGAATGGAGTACAGGGTGAAGAACCCAACTCGGTTCTGGATATTCCCAATAAAAAAGGCTAAAAAAAGCGCAAAATACATATATCCGAACAACAACGTCATCGTTATAGAGACCAGTATCTGCACGCTCGTCCAAAAATAAACTAACCAACCCTTTGAGACAAAAGAAAGCACATAACAAACAAAAAACACAGCGATCATCAAGATTCCCGAAACTACCTGGTAGGGAGAAGAGGACCGAAAGATGAAATAAAACGGTAGAATATAAAATACGACCCATACATAAGGGCTAAGACCTGTACTTTTATGAAAAATATGATGCCACTTCTGCATGTTCGCTCTCCTTTTTGCCATATGCCACTCACCTTATTCTAGCATAAATCCGGTAAAATCCGGTGAACCACAACGATAAAGAGAAAAAAGATTAGAGCGCGAATGAGTTCTCCGGCTCTAACCTTCCATTTTGCTGCTATTTGATTACAATGTAGCTATTATTCTCCCTGGAGTCTGGGCTTATGAACTTGCAGGACCTCGCCTGCAGTTTTCGGTTTATTTAATATGGACTTCATCTCTTTGAAGCTAATGAATCGTTTATTTTCCTCATCCCAAAGACGGAAATTAAGGGCCTTCAAGCTGGTACCAATCGTAATCGTTGTTGCTTTTTGTAGCGGTGGCGTCGCGTTATGCGCTTTTTCCAAATTATAGTTTGGCACCTTTGGACTTAAATGATGCACATGGTGGAAGCCGATATTGCCCGTAATCCATTGCAGCACCTTCGGCAGCTTATAATATGAGCTACCTTCAACCGCGGCCATCACATAACTCCATTCAGATTCATTCTCGAAATAAGAGTCTTCAAACTGATGTTGGACGTAGAACAACCATATGCCGAGAAACCCTGATACAAATGCTACAGGCAGCTGCACCATAAGAAATGCCTGCCAGCCAATAGCCCATATTAGCAAGCCATAAAGCGCTGCGATTGAAATATTCGTCAAATAGGTATTCATCCGCTCTTTGCGTCTAGCACCTTTAACATTGAAACGATACTGAATCATAAAAACAGCAATCGGTCCAAGACCAAACATCACGATGGGATTTCGGTAAATCCGGTAATATAGACGTTTCCAGAAGGATGCCGCTGCGTATTCCTCGACCGTCATAATCCAAATATCGCCGATCCCTCTTTTATCGAGATTACTGGAGCTGGCGTGGTGAATGGAATGACTATGTTTCCACTGCCGATAAGGAACCAGTGTCAGCACACCTGTGATCGTTCCGATAATATCATTCGCTTTACGATTCTTAAAAAACGATCCATGTGTGCAATCATGAAAAATAATAAAGGTTCGAATTACAAATCCTGCTGCAGGAATAGCTAACAGAAGGGTGAGCCAATAGGAAACGGATAAAGAGAAATAAGCTCCGCCCCATAACAGCACAAGTGGTCCTAAAGTATTGATGAGCTGTCTTATACTTGCGTTGCGGTCATTTTTCTCGTAAGGGGCTACACTCTTTTTAAGGCTGGAGAGCTGTGATGTCTGTTTTGTAGTCATCTATATCGTTTCCTCCTTGATGTGTCCGGCTAAGGATCTTTTCATCTACTCTAAGTATAGAAGATAAAGTGTCATCCTATAAGTCATAAACATCAAGTAGAGAGTATGACAAATGTCATACTCTCCTTCTCATTTAAATTACGTTAGCATTGCAGCCAACATCCATCTTCCTTCACTTCGTATTGACCTTTGATCTCACCAATTCCATTAAGGATTAACGAATCTTTATTAAAAGTTGGAGGTTCATCTAGTACGAGGTGCAGTTTATTAATATTTCGAAGGTCAGCTGTATAGTAGCTAATCACTGGCTTTTCCAGAAAATACTCCGCATCATTGATTTGGATTCGTAAATTATTCTTATGAATGCATTTCTCATCTCCACCAATAATACCCATAGGATTAAAACCCGTAGATTTTATATCTCCTTCAATATACAGGTGGTACCCTTCCAGGCTGATAAAATCAATGAATTCCTTCTCCCTGATTGTTTTGACCGATTGCATAATATCTTCCGTTTCTTTGCTGATGGATATCTCCTCGAAGGGAATGATGACTTGATCCACAAATTGCTTAAAAAACGCATATAAACTTAACTCCGACTTCATAAACTCTTCTTTCCAATCGGTCCGAAGCTCATCTAGCAGCAAACATATAAACAGACCAGAACCGTAGCAGCTTCTTCTGATATTAGCCGAAGATTCAAGTTCATCTATTAAATACGAACTGAATTTGTGCAATACTTCCTCATTAGGTAGGGTGGATTTTTCGGCATAGGCATTTAATTCAACATACCAAGCGGGTCCTTCCAGCGTTTCAATAAGATATTCATTTAGCACGTACTCCCCGAGCAGTTGTTCTCTTTGTTGACGGATGGCAATAAATCTGTACATTGCGTGATTACGCTCTTCAATAGTAGCTGCCATTACACTAAGATATAAATGATGTCTTTCTTGAATCCGCAATTCCATATTTTCGAGGGATAAAGGGTAGGTAATCATCAATAATTCATCTGCATAACGTTCATCTCCCATCAGGAATTGATAACCGTGAAATAATTCGTGTACACAAATGGCGTACAAGTCTTCGAATTCTTCATGTAATTCCAGATTAACGATGGCTGTAGGGTGATCCTCATATAAAATGATGGTATCTCCTGAGAATTCATTACTCCAAGGAAGCAAATGTGGATGATATCCTACCGTTTTGAATTTGGGATGATTGTACAGATACACGTTATCCTTATTATAAAATGCAAAAGAAACAGCCTCGAACCCCTTCCAATATTTCTGCAGCTTGTGGTTCGTTAAACACTTAACAATCATCTCCAAATGAAATTCCATCCCTTACCTCCTCGTTAATGGCTCTGCTTAGTATGCTCTTCTCGGTATTCTGTTGGTGTTTGACCACTAGCCTTTTTAAAAACCTGTGTAAAATAACGCGGGTCCTGATAACCGACAAGAGGAGCTATCTGATACACTTTTACGTTGCTGCTCTGCAAAATATACTTCGCCCGCTCCATCCGGCAGTGTGTAACATACTCCAAAAAGGTATAGCCTGTTATTTGCTTATATAAAGTGCAGAAATGACTGATGCTGAGATCAGCCAGCTCCGCTACTTCCTCAATACTTAAATCTTTATGGTAATTACTCTCAATATAATGTTTCGCTTTCTCGATGGCGCTACGCGTATCCTCGCGGTTCACAGGCTTGTTCCCTTGCTCCAATCGCACACCAAACTCTTCTTTCAGAGCAGAGATCACTTCATTTAAAGTGCCGAGATTGTGCATCTTGCTAAGTAATCCATGCAAGGACCAATCTGAATTTATATTCAAATACTCATAATTTCTGTATAACACAACGATCAATTCAACAAGAAGACGTTCAGCCATATCCTTAGGAACAGCTTGTGACTCAATAAATAAAGCAAGCTCATCAAATAAAGACCACATCCGGTCTCTATTTAAGGTACGTATACTTTCAATCAGCGCGGTTTCCAGCTCTTTTGGGTATTTCACCTCTTTACTGCTTGGGAACGATATCTCTTCATCAATAAAGACCCCGGCAAGCCCCGAATAGAACCGTTGATATAAGGCCTTCGCGGCCAGAGGGTAAACCGTACTTAATTGATCAATGCCTTGTGTGGTGCGGCTGATGCCTACGGAACAAGACTGCTTGGAGTATCTCTTGATTCCCGCTATCAAATGTTCACCAAGTTCTCTCCTGCTGGCGCTTAAAGATCCAGGGAACAGTAGTATCCACTCTCCATTATGAAACGGGAAAACCGTCAGCACGCCATGCTCCAGTGACCATTCTTCCACAATATTGCGGATTGCAAACAGCCATAGCCGTTTTTCTTCTACACTCCATTGACTGCTCAGTGTGGTGTAGTCATCTAACTGGACAACAGCCATGAAATATCCGCTCTCCAGTTCACTGTTCTCCAGCCATTTCAGATGCTCAAGCGGCCTTGCATTTCCCAAAGTGATTTCTGCAAACAGACGTTCACGTGCAAGCAATGACAGCATCTGTACAGAATGAATCAGCTGATCATTTTGCTTCTGTTCATCCAGCTTGGTTCTGGCGCGGTTTAGCATTTCAACCAGTTCATCATGATCGATCGGCTTCAATAAATAATCAAAAGCGCCTTGACGTAATGCTTCTCTTGCATATTCGAACTCTCCGTACCCGCTTATAAAAATAAACACCAGCTTCGGGTTTTTAGACAATACTTCCTTCATCAACGTAATCCCGTCAATTACGGGCATGCGAATATCACTAATTACGATATGTGGTGAAGTGTCTTCTATCAAGCGGAGAGCTAATTCTCCATTTCGGGCCTCTCCCACAATCTCCATCTGAAGATCATTCCATGGAATGGCTGCTTTTAAGCTACGAAGAATAATCGGCTCATCATCCACGATTATTACTTTATATTTCTCTTGTAACTCATCCATTCCCTGCACCTCCAGGATCATTGTACACTTGAGCTTTGGATCAAATTCCAATATTGAATGGAGGATGCCTGCACTTGCTTTAACGCTTGCTCAGCAGACATTTCTCCGTTAATCATCTGTTCTATAACACTCAGGAACGTTTTTTTCACTTCTGGTGACAATACATTATCATAAGGGACAAAGCTCTTGCGGTTAACTTCCATCATATTCATGACTTGCGCGAATACGGGTCCTGTCTTCTCAGGATCAAAGGCGATGCGCATGGACGGAATTCTCAACCCTTCATATACAATCCGAGTCTGAACCTCCTGGGTGTAAAAAGCTTTCATTAGATCGAGTGCAGCCTCCCGCTTCGCTCCGCTTAGTTCGGAGGAAAGACCGATGCCAAATGTATAACCGCCGGCAATCGAAGGTTGTTCCCCCTTCTTCAATGTGGGAAACGGAATAACACCTACCTCATTTTGAAAATCCGTAGGAGCTGCTGTTCCGGCAAATAAATTGATATCCCAGTTTCCGTTCAGATACATCGCAGCCTTGCCGCTCGTAAATAGTCCCACCGCATTTTCTGTGGATAACGCATTCGATTTCGTGCTGAAGGCACCTTCTTTGATCCATTGCTCCAAGTGCTGAAAAGCCTTTAAATACGCCTCATTCTGAAAGCTGGCTTGATCTTCACCAGTGATCAGCTTCTCGATCAAGTCAGCACCGGCATAACGATCCATTAAATAATGTGCAAAAATCCCTGCGGGCCAACGATCCTCGTTGCCAAGTGCAAATGGAATATATCCTGCCGACTTCAGCTTTATTATGGCAGCATCAAGCTCTTGCAGCGTTTCTGGCGGCTTCAAACCCAGCTTTTCGAATATGGTTTTATTAAAATATAAAGGTTCAGCATTCCCTTCAATGGGCAAGCCATAAATATGGTTGTCAAAGGTCCAGAGATCCAGATCCTTGAATTGATTGGTTAGTGCATTCTCCCGGACGAAATCAGTCAGATCAATCAGACGCTTAGAGCGTACATATGGCTCAATCTCCGCTCCACCGAACAAAACAAACATATCTGGCGGGGTGCCAGTAACCATCTCGTTCTTCAGCTTTTGGTCACGGTGCAACGTCTGGTCTAAACCTTCAAAGTTAACTTTCACATTTGGATGCTCTAGCTGGTATTTGTCCACGATATCTTCATAAATAGTCAACAGTGGCCGATCATGCTCTTTAATCCAGAAATGACGGAAAGTTAATGTGATTTTCTCTGGTGAATCATCTTCAATGGGTTCTTGCTTTCCTAAAGTTATAAATAAAACCGCACCCGAAATCAGCACTAGATATAACCACATCCAGCCCCATTTCAATAACCATTTTTTGATAACATTCTCCCCCTTTCTTTCCGTACGGTCGATTACGGCAGTATTTTTGGTATTCGGATTCGGATGGTTGAACCAAAGCCGGGGGATGAACACACTAGTATGCCGTATGGACTGCCGAACCGAATATTCAAGCGTTCATGCACATTTTTAAGCCCCACGCCGCTATCACTGTATTTCTTCTGAGCACTTCCCTCGTTATCCCAAAGACTCATCATCTTGGCAAGGTCAAAGCCGGGGCCGTTATCTTTTACGATAATGATCATATCCATGCCCATTTCATAGGCCGTAATCTCAATGACCCCTGGGTCCTCCATCTGCTCAATCGCATGATACAGCGCATTCTCAACAATCGGCTGAACGATCAGCTTTTGTGTCATGAACGTCCTAAGACCATCCGAAAGATCTATGATATACGAGAATTTATCTTCAAAACGAAACTTCTGGATATCCAAATAATGACGGACATGCTCGAACTCCATATGCAGCGGAATCAGCTCCTGATTCTGACTGATACTGATTCGCAGCAGCTTGCCGAGTGAGATGACCATTTTGCTAATATCTTTATTGCCTTGCAGCACTGCCATCGAATTAATCGATTCGAGTGAATTATAAATAAAATGAGGGTTAATCTGTGCCATTAGCGCTTGCATTTCTGCTTCCTTCTTACGTCCCTGCTCAGTCTCCACCTGCACAAGCAGTTCATTGATCTGCGTGCTCATCCGATTAAAGCCATCAATCAGCAAATCACTTTCATCATCAGCACGATAGGGTGTAGTGATCGGCGTAAATATCCCTTGCTTCACCCGCTTCATCCCGTTAACCGCACTATTAATACTATGAACGAGCCTCCGCACGAAATAGCGGTCGAACAAAATGGCGGACAACAGCGAAACTGTACTTAAAATAATCGCAATATTCCGGATGGATACAGATTCTGACGAGATGAGATTCATAGGTGTAATGGCTACTAAATACCAGGCTGCATTATGAGAAGGTAGGAAGGTTATGAGTGATTTTTCCCCCTGATAGTTGTCGATGTAATAGTCATGTTCCTTAGCATAATCATTCTGTAAAAAGGGGAACTCTGTGCGTTGTCCAATATGTTCACCGGATTTATTAAAAACGATATTGCCTAGCTTGTTGACCAGCAAAATATCCCCCTTCTTGAGGGTTGCTGCTTCCCAGAAAATCTGATCCAATAAATCAGGTTTTACATTAACAACCAGATATCCGATATCTTCGAGAGAATATGAATCTTTGATTACTCTTGCTTGTACAAGTACCGGATTGCCGGAGATCTCCGAGCCATTTTCTCCCGGTCCTGACCACACGGGCCGCCCTTCGGCGCCTTCCATCGCGTCAAACCAGCTTTGTCTCTTCAAGTCCTCAAAAGACATCGATGCATTGTATTGATAAATTAAACGATCTTTACTATAAAAACTAAATGAAGTAATCATTGGATGATCAATGAGATAACTGCTAAGCTCCTGCTTTCGATCATAAGTGATTACAAAGTTCTTCTGCTTCAGTGATTGCTGAACAACCGGCTGCGTAATTTTTGAATTCGTGATCGAGGTGATTTCACTAAGCGCGAATTTAAGCTTTCGATCCGTTTCAAGCAGTGAAATCCAGTAGAAGTTGCTTGATTTTTTCTCCATTGCATTAGAAAAATTAACGTAAGTGACGATCCCCATCAGAATAACCGGAATAAAGACGAGAAGAATAATAGCGAACAAGATTTTACGGCGGAGTTTCATGATATTCCCCTTCCCCTGCTGTCTCTGTCCTCTAGTATTCTTCACAAAACCGCCTATTCCCTGTAAAGATCAAAAAGTAAGATCAGCTCTTAATAGCTCCTGAAGTTAGTCCAGCAATCACCCAGCGGCTAAATAACAGGAATACAATCAGCAGTGGCAAGGTTGCCGTAAACGTTGCTGACATGATCATTCCGTAGTCTAGACCATCGCGATTGGAGAACAGCTGCTGGAGCGCAATCTGAATTGTGAAATGCTCTTGATTCTTCAGTACCACTAAAGGCCAGAAGAAGTCATTCCAAACGGTCATAAAATTCAGTATACCTAGTGTAGCCATAGCTGGAGTAATGACCGGAATAGCGATGTTCCAGAAGATCCGGAAATGTCCGCCGCCATCGATCCGACCTGCTTCAATCAATTCCGTATGTACAGCTGTAGTGATATACTGCCGCATCCAGAAGATCCCGAAGGCATTAACCATCGCCGGAACAATAAGTGCCTTGAAAGAGTCTATCCAGTGGAGCTTGGCCATAATTACGTAAGTCGGTAATACACCAAGCTGTTGTGGCACAAATAATGTAGCAATTACAAAGTAGAACAGAAAATTTTTAAACGGAAATTCATATTTGGCAAAGGCATAACCTGCCAGTGTACAGAAAAACACGACTGATATTGTAACCATAGATGAGACAAATAAAGAGTTGCCCAAGGCTTGAAAGAAGTCTGTTTTGTCCAGTACCCGCTGGAAATTCTCAAAAAACTGGTCTCCAACCGTAAGCAAAGGTGGCACATGGAATACTGCGCCTCTGTCATTAGTGCCAACTACAAACATCCAGTAGAAAGGAAAGATGGACACGAGCGCACCAACAATCAACAGCAGATAAAATCCTAACTTGCCGATGATCCCTAGATCATCCGGATCTTTTTTAAATACACGCAGCGTACTCACGCTTTACCCCCTCCCGTATCTCCACCCATGCGATTTGAGACCAGCATATTGAGGACAGAGAAAATAATCGTGACCAGGAACAGCAAGACTGCCGTAGCTGCTGCCGTACCAAAAAATCCGTTGCGGAATGCTTCGCTATACAAATAAGTAACCATAGTGATTCCTTCCTGACGTGTAGATCCAGTTCCCGCTTGGCCCAAAAATACATAAGGCTCAGTGAACAGCTGCAAGGCACCTATAGTTGAAAGCAAGGTAACAAATACAATGAATGGCTTCAATAGCGGTAACGTTATAAAGGTTAGCTGTTGTCTTCTGTTCGCACCGTCAATACGTGCCGCTTCATATAGATCCGTAGGGATACTTTGCAAGCCTGATAGAAAAATAATGGCATTATATCCCGTCCAACGCCACATTACCATCGTAGAAATGGCGATTTTAACGCCCCACCAGCCAGAGTTGAAGGCCATACTATCCAGTCCCAAGCCGTTTAGAATCCAGTTGATCATTCCGTTGTTGCCAAACAGTGTGCTGAACACGAGCGTAACCGCAACGATAGACGTAATATTAGGCATAAAAAATAAAACCCGGAACGTCTTCTTAAAGCGAGTCATCGCCGAATTCAACAAAACAGCAATCAATAGAGCTAGTAATATCTGTGGAACAGTACCCATAAGCCCCATAATTAACGTGTTGCTAAAAGAAATCCAAAAGGTCGGATCACTTGTGACCAGATCGTAGTTTTTCCACCCTACAAATTTCATAGGATTCAGGGCATCCCATTTGAAGAACGAGAGATAGATCGTGAAAAAGATCGGATATAGTCCAAATATCGAGAACAGAATAAAAAAGGGCGAAATAAACGTGTAAGCAGTGATGCGGCTCCTTCTTTGTTCAGTTAAAAAGCGGCGCTTGCTCTCGGCATGCGGACTTGAAATAACAGGTTGTGCCATGTCACACCTCCAGGTAATCTAACGTGTAAATCCGAATTCACAGAGAATGTTTCACTCTATGAATCCGGACCTTCTAGAAATTGAATTTCATAGGTTTTTAGCTGCGTTCAGCCAATGTTTTCGCTTGTTTTACTGCTTCGTTCCATTCTTTGGTCGGATCTGCTTTTTTCTCCAGCACATTTTTCAAGGCGTTTTTGAAGAAGGTATCGGTTTGGTCATGAAGTGGACCGTAGTATACAGGTTTTACCCGGTTTGCTGCTTTACCGAATTCTACAGCGGTTTGTTGTCCACCGAAGAAATCATCTTTGAAATCTACGAATGCAGGATCTTCATACAGGGCAGGAATGGAAGGCATAAGGCCTTTGGTTTTGAAAGATTCCAGTTGGTTTTCCTTGTTATCCATCCATGCGATAAAGTCATAAGCTTCTTTCGAGTGTTTGCCTTCTTTTGGCAGCGTCAGGAACGAGCCACCCCAGTTACCAGCACCTTCAGGGAGCTGAGCAATTTTCCATTTGCCAGAGGAGTCTGGAGCATTACTCTTAACATTTCCCGCCATCCAAGCTGGTCCCATAACTACTGCAAATGAACCGTCGTTCATGCCTTGACCCCATTCAGGAGACCAGAGCATAACATTGCTGATCCAGCCTTCTTGAATACCTTTAACCGTGAAATCATAAGCTTTTTTGACTTGCGGATTGGTATCTCCGATAAAGCTGCCATCAGCTTTGCTGAAATAGATTTCATCGGCAGATTGGTCACGCAAAGCATTAAAGGTAAGATCCGTAAGGTCTACAAATGGTTTGCCTGTTTTATCTTTAAAAGCTTTGGCAACAGCTGCGAACTTATCCCAAGTATCAATAGCAGCGCCGAATCCTTCTGAATCACTTGGCAGCCCAGCTTCTTCAGCCAAATCTGTGCGGTAATATACAACCGTTGGGCCGATATCTGTTGGAAGACCTAGCTGGAAGCTGCCATCTACGGAAGAAGCTTGTTTCCATTTCCAATCCAGATAGTTGGCTTGAATATCTTTGGCACCCAGATCATTCAGGTTATAGAACTTGTCCTGAGCGTTGATGAAACGTTCCATGAAACCGATTTCAAGTTGGAAAATATCAGGCGCACCCGATCCAGCCGACAAAGCAGTGGTCAAATTATTATGGTGAGCGGTTTGGTCACCGGTATTTTGCACTTTGATCGTAATGTTTGGATGTTCCTTAGTGTACTCCTTCGCTAAATCCTCGTAGTTCACGTTACCCAGTGTCCAGAAAGAAAGTTCGATTTTCTCAGCCGGTTCTGTTCCCTCATCCTTAGTAGGTTCACTTGTGCTTTCTGCGTTGTTACCTGCATTTTTGTTTGATATGTTGTTGTTCTCGGCGTTGTTGCCTCCGCATGCTGCCAGTGAACCTACGAGCATGATAGCGACTAACGATAGCGCCAAGTGTTTTACTTTATTCATTCCCCTGTACCCCTTTCAAAGGTTTCTCTTACAAGAATTAGTGTACAGGGTTTAAATTCTTTTTTTGAGGAGGTAAACTTCCGATTTATGGTGGAAATAATTACGAAACCATTCATATCTATGTTATGTCTAAGGAGGGAATATAAAATTTCGTCCAAATATGTTCCTCACAGAATACTTGTACTTCATCTTAAATTGGATTTCTTGTGCTTCCGCAGGTATACTATTTTTATTTCTTACTTCATTACATGATCAAAGGAGTTTTTTCCCATGCCCATTAACCGCCCGCTGCTAAGCGACAGCGATTTCCAAGAAGCCGTTGACCGCAAATTACCTGTTCGTGTATTTCAGGACGATCATTTAGTAAATTCAGGAGCAACCGTTGTCCGCTTCACTGATTTCGATGTTGTTATTCAATCTAGAGTTAGTGATCTGACTTACTACTCACGCAAGAGCTGCGAATTTTTTGAGGTTAGACCCTAAAGAAAGCCGGAATGCAATGATCTCTAGGATCATCGCGTTCCGGCTTTCTTTAACAGACATAGGGTATAGCTTTCATCTTTAATTTTTGTTGTAGGTGCTGTACGCTTTCATTTTCTCATTCAGAACTTCCTGGAAACTCATTCTCTTCTTGTCTGCTTTTCCTTGCTTGGGATTGACCACGGGCTGAGGTCTAAAAAACTGATGATTGTAAGCCATAAGATTATGTACGATCACATTCATTGGATTTCAACCTCCTTCCGTGATGTTCCTGAAATTTGCATTTCTGCTTGGTTACTTACGGCTTATTTACCCATCTTCTCCAAAGTTTAAACAGTTTTATCTCTTCTAATGTCAAAAAACCTCCAAGCCATATAAAAATAGCTGGAGGTTGTTCATATTTCTTATTGCTCTAGCGCTGAGACGGGAACCTTGCTTTCCCCTTCTCATCATTATTATGATCCACTCGCCCTCTCATCAGTTCAAGCAGATATTCGGGTTCTGAGTTCATATGCAGCATTTGAAGTGCAGTTTTTGGTGCAAAACCTTCAGCCACACTATGGGAGATCAAGGCTTGCAGTGGATTAAAATAACCTCGAACATTCAGCAGCCCTATAGGCTTCTGATGAATACCAATCTGCATCCAGCACAGAATTTCAAATAGCTCATCGAAGGTTCCAAGACCTCCCGGCAAAGCAATAAAAGCATCCGCCATACCGCTCATTACCGCCTTACGTTCATGCATACTGGAGACCTCAATCAGATTCGTCAATCCGGAGTGTCTGATTTCATCTTGAAAAAGATCCACTGGCATAATTCCTACAGCTTCGCCACCATTAGCGAGTACCCCGTCCGCAACCTGTCCCATAAGGCCATTCCGCGAACCTCCATAGACCAACCTACAGCCTTGTGCCGCTATATGATAACCTAATTCCCTAGCCATTTCCGTATATTCAGAGTTAAGACCTGGATTCGATCCGGCAAACACACATATTGTAAAAGCCATTCCTATCACTCCAGACTGGTTATTATGGTGAAATTGAGATTAATTCACTTATTGTACCTCAGAATATTAATATATGTGTTAAATGTAAGTCATCTTTTTGTTTGTAATGTTAATTGGTACAGCGTACTATTCCACTCCGCAAATAGACCTGTAGCTTTGGCCAAAGCCGCTGCTGGCACTAGAGAAGTGTAGCTTACTTTAATGGATTCTGCTGACGGTAATGAAATTTTCTTCCCAGCTTTCGTCAACGTCAGTTCCCCCTCCAAAGACAGGGTATATCCCAGACTTTCTGCTACATCCCTAATCGGTACTTTTACACTTCCATCCATAAAAATAGCAGACTGTGCGGAATCCATTTTTTGACCATCTACAATTACAGTAACAGGCTTTAAAATAGGAGATATAGTAAAAGGACGTGAATCAACCGCGCTAATTCCGAGTTGACCAAACCTATTTGTTCCCCAAGCCACAGCTGTTCCATCCTTCAGGACTGCATACTTACTATTCTCACCCATGGCAAAAGAAACAGGATCACTCAATCCTTTTATTAACTTAGGCTGCGTAAAAACTAAACGGTTGTCGGTTGTTGGTTGGGTACTCCAAGTCCACACGGTGCCATCTTTTTTAACAGCTGCAAAGTTGTCTAAATCCAGCGTAAGTTTTGAGATCGTTTTTACGGCTGTAATCTTTTGCAGACCTTGTAGTGAGGTACCAGCTTTCCATACCCAGTATTCTCCTTTTTTATTGCCAACAAGATTGAACCCGTTTTTCGTCTGGACAGATACAATATCCGTAAGACCTGGCATCTTGCTCATCGTGACTTCGTTATAATTATTGCTGTCAATAGTTCCCCAGACGCTCCCGCTCTCGGTTAAAGCCAGTATACTGCGATCGCTCATAGAGACGGACTTTACATGGTATAAATCCTTAACTGGGGTCGGTTTCTTCATCACATTCGTGTTCTCTGTTTGCGGGATAGCACTCCAAATCCACAGCGTACCGTTAGTTCGAATGGCGGCATGATAAATACTGCTTCCGATCCACTTCACTTCGCTCAAACCCTGTACCTTAGTGGCAGCAGGCAGCTCTGTATAGCCCACATCTGAAGCTTCTGGAGGATTCCACTGGAGTAGACTTCCATCGTTTCTCAAAGCTAATGCACTATGCAATCCTGACGATATACTAACCACATCACTCATTCCTGAGATCCCTTGAGGAAGCAGAACCTTGTGTTGTTTAGCACTTGCCCCATTGCCAGCTTCTGCTACACTCTTATCCCGATAATCTCCCCAAGCCTTAACCGTACCGTCTTCGTTCAGCGCTACATAGTACGCTTCGCCGATCGCCAGCTGTTTCGTATGTTCAAGCCCAGCTATTTTATGGGGAGTAATCGTCCACCCCTCAGGCCCGGCGGTACCATTAGCAAATTGACCAAAAACATTACTCCCCCAGGACCAAACATCTCCGTCAGTTCCCACCGCAAAAGAGCTTCCACCCCAGAAGCCAGGCGAAGCAACAATCTCCTTAATCCCACCCAACTTTCCAGGTGATGGAGCCGCACTTATAACTTGAGGGACAGACAATGCAGTCACCAGACTTGAACAAACCAACAAACTAAACAGCCTTAGCTTCCTTGAAAATAAGTGCATCTTGATTTTCCCTTCTTATGATATTATTGTAATTATTATTTCTATTACACTAAGACGCTATAAAGCTGACAAAAGTTGTAGTTTATCTTAAATCCCGGGATTCAGATTGGTTTGAATTATGATATAATTACGCTGCCTTAGATCTACTCTTATTCAACCGCAATACCGGAACCAAATGATCATGGAGGGAAATCATGCTTAAATTTATAGGTATTATGATGCTTTTCAGATTAGTGGGCAACCCTTTTCTGGCTTTATTCATCCTGCTTGTTATCTTATATTTCTTAGATCGGCGATACGTGGGAATTTTCCCTAGTATTACAAAGCCCTTCAAACGGGTGCGGCAAATCTCCAAGCTGCGCACAACAGTATCATTGAATCCAAATGATGTTTCTGCTAAATTTGATTTAGCCCGGAATCTGTCAGAACGTAAAAAATACAAGGAAGCCAAGGATATCCTGCTGCAGATCGAAGACCGTTACGAACAATCTGCAGAATATTGGGTGGAGCTGGGTCATGTGAATCTTAAGCTGGGCGCTTTGGAAGAAGGCGAAGATCAGATGCTTCGAGGTCTAGAAATCAACCGAAAAGCCCAATATGGTCAGCCATATCTTCGGTTAGCGGAAACCTTTCGCCATACAAATCACGATAAAGCGTTGCATTACGTTACTCAATTTCAAGAGATTCAATCTTCCTCTAGTGAAGCCTATTATTTAGCCGGCTCCATGTACAAAGCACTGGGCAGAACTGAGGATGCTAAACGTGCTTTCGACGAATCCACCGCCATTTACCGTTCGCTACCCAAATATAAAAAACGGCAAGAACGCGGCTGGGCGTTACGTAGCTTTTTTGCCAAAATGAAATAAACTTTGTACTTATATTTTCACAAAAAAACCTCTAGCCGCCTATTTAGGCAAACACTAGAGGTTTTTTGCTGTGTAGAGTGATTACATGTTTACATCTTGTTTAGTGGGTTCTCCACTTTGTTTGACCGCAAATGGCCACCAGTTCCCACGGCCGAAGATCCGCACCATAACAGGAACAAAAAACGGCAAGAAGATTAGTGCATACAAGGCCAACCCTACAAGCACCACTGTTGCAATCTGCATCATCGACAATACCCCTGAAGGGTACATCGATGCGAAGGTGCCGCCCAAAATAACTACCGCCGAAAGAATGACTGTTCCCATATTGCGCATAGCATGCAGGATCGCTTCCCGTACATCCCATGTTTTATATTCGTTAAAGCGGGCCATTAAGAAAATACTATAATCTACACCAAGTGCAATCAGCATAACAAAGCTGAAGAATGGCGTTGTCCAGGTAATCCCTTCAAAGTGCAGAAGGTGAACGAATATAGCCTCTGTAACACCCAATGCTGAAAAATAAGTAATCAAAAGAGAAATAATAAGGTAAATCGGCATTACGATTGAACGAAGCAGCAACACCAAGATAATGAAGATCCCACCCAGCATCAAAATTACTGTACGTGTGTAGTCTTCGTTGGAAATATTACGTAAATCGTTCTGGCTGCTTGTAACCCCGCTGATTGCAGACTCTGCATTTTCCAGCTTCGTTCCTTTCACTGCACGATCTACTGCTGCTTGAATATCATCAACACTGTCAATAGCTTCTGAACTATATGGATTCTCAGTGAATACTACATCCAGCGTCATTACCTTACGGTCGTCAGACAAGTAGGTATTAAATACCTGCTCTATACCTTCAGCTTCAAGAGCCTCAGCCGGTACAAAAAATCCACTCAGCTCATCATCCTTAGCCGCTTGAATCTGATTCAAATAATCTTGTGCAGAGCCCAGCCCACTGGTAATTTGTTTCAAGCCGTTTGCACTGTCGCTTAAACCAGTAGTTAAGGCTCCTATCTGCCCAGTTAATTGACCAAAACCATCCGCAAGCTGCTGCTGTCCGCCTTGCAATTGATCTAGTCCACTAGTAATGGATGGAATTTTATCTACGATCTGTCCTTGGCCTGCTGCGGCCTGCTCCAGCCCATATTGCAGCTGACCGATGCCCGCAACAAGCTTAGCTAAACCTTGTGCGAGTGCGGTTTGCCCTGCCGAAGCTTTGGCATAGCCAGCATTCGCCTCATTTAAGCCAGCTGCTGCTCCTTTAAGCTGCTCTGAGATCTGCCCGAGACCCGCTGCCAGCTGTGCTGCCCCAGTACCACTCTGCGTTACGGTGCCTTTAATGGTCAGGTAATTAACATCCTGCAGAATTTCCGGATAACTGCTCTCAAGACCATTAAAAGAACCATCCAGTCCCTTCAACGCTTCTGCCACACCTTGCAGCTGCTGCGGAAGCTGCCCAAGCCCTTGATTCAGCGCAGTTAAACCGCTGCCGATTTTTTTATATCCCTCCAGCAGCTTCGTATTGGCATCCGCAAGCTGCTTGGCACTAGCAGCTGCCTGTTGAAGTCCTGCTTTGATTTCTCCTGCACCAGCTGAGCCGCTTTTTATTCCGCTCTCAATACGTGCCAGCCCATCGCCTAACGCGACGATCCCATCTTTCAGTTCTGCTGTGCCTTCCGTCAGCTTAGCGCTGCCTTGAGCAGCCTCTGTAAGCTTAGGTGCATTTTCACTCAGCTGTTTACTAGCTTCAGACAATCCCGTTTGAATCTTGGTCAATCCCTCACTGGTCTGATCCAGACCGTCAGATAAAGTCCCCACCTGATTCGGGATTAAGAAATCACTGATCAGCTCTCCCGTTGGACGAGACATGCTGCGCACCGATTTTACGCTGTCCACTTTTTCCAGCTCGCGGCTGATTTTTTCTGCAAGTCCAAGATATTCTGAAGTATCCATCCGATCATCATTTTTGATTACGATCTTGCCAGGCATGGATTCACCCGGCCCGAAGCTATCCGAAATGATGTTAAATCCTTTTACCGAGGCATATTCTGAGCCAATTTCCTCCAAGCTGTTGAAGGACAGCTTTCCGCTATAGGTAACAAGGAACGGAGCTACGATTACTGCAACAATTAGCAGCGCGGCCCATGGTCTTTTTAAGGAAAAAGAACCTGCTGCTCCCCAAATACGGCTCTCACTGTGCTCCAGCTTGCCGCGTGAAGGCCAGAAGAGCTTTTTGCCAAGTACCGCCATGAAGAATGGAACTATGGTTACAAGCGCCAGCAGCATAACCGCAATCCCCACGGCAACGGCTACCGCCGAGCGATACAGAATGAATTTGGATAATCCAATCGCTACAAAACCTACGAATACCGCAAGTCCGGAATAGAACACCGTTCCCCCAGCCTTACGGTAGGTTGCAATAATAGCACTTTTGGTATCTTCTGCTGTCATCATTTCTTCTTTAAAACGACTAATTAACAGGATACAATAATCCGTACCAATCCCGAACATGACCGCAACCATAAAGATTTGAGTAAATGTAGATAATGGAAAATCATAACGGTCCACTAAAAAAGCCACAACGGACTGAGAAACAATATAGCTGAGTCCTACCGTCAGTAGCGGAACAAACGGTGCCACGAACGAACGGAATACCACGAACAGGATAAGTAAAATAAAGACTACCGTAATATATTCCGATTTCTTAAGCCCGGCTTCCGAGCTAGCAATCATATCCTCAGTAATCAAACCCTCACTGGTTAAATAATGATCCGCCTTAACATCTGTGAGTAATTCATCCACTTTATCAGGAAGTGCGGTGACAGACTCTCCTCCGCCCTTGATAGACAACGCCACCATTATCGTCTTGCCATCCTTGGCAATCAACGTTTCCTTAAGCTCACTTTGTGAAAAAGGATCGGTGATGGAATCGATCTGCAGCGTCTCCTTATTCGCAGCCAACTTCTCAACGCCCTGCTGGATACTAGCTGTTTCATCGGCTCCGATTCCCTCTGGATTATTGAATACAAGAGCTACCTGATGCAGTGTCTCTCCGCCCTTATCATTCGCCGCTTCCTTTAAGATTTCTGCCGCTCTAGATGAGGAATAGCCATCAGGTACAGTAACCTGCCCCTTCTCACGTACAAGATCAGAGAACGAAGGGGCCGTCATGACCAAAACTACGGCCACAGCGAGCCAGATTGCGATAACCGCCCATCTTGCTTTTAGAATCGTCTTCATGGATTCTTCCCTCCATCATCATTCTGAATTAAATTCGCCAGCTTCTCGAACATCATGACGAACATTTCAATATCCTTCTCTTCAAAATGAAACAAATACGGGGAAATCACTTCATGTACCTGCGTCTCCGCTGCTTCAAAAACTTTTTTTCCGTGCTCAGACATCGACAAATACACCTGGCGGCGATCATTCTCGTCACGAGTTCGCTCGATTATACCCGCTTGCACCAATCTGTTAATGATTGCAGTAATGGAGCTTTTACCCACGCAAAAAGATTCAGCAAGATATGTAGACGTACATTGTTCCTGAGCATTAATCAACCGAAGAATTTGATACTGATCATTCGTTGTCTCCGCAGCAATACTATCTTTAATTCTTGCTGCTACTTGTCTTGTCACAATCAAATAAGCATCCATGTAGCGATTGATCCAATGTTGCACTTCGTTATCCAAAGCTTCCTACCTCCAAAATATAGTTCAACTATCGAACAGTTTCATTGTCAAACTATAATACCTGCTTTTATAAAAGTCAATTGGCTTTTTTTCGGGCATTTAAAGGCAAAACGCAAAAAAAACAGGCCGAGATTCTTCTCGACCTGCCATTTTATGACCTTCAAAGACTTTTTAGTCCTCATCCTCGGTCTCTTCAACTTCGTATACACATCTTAACATTTCAATTCCGGCTTCATTCTCTCCTAAGCTGTACACCATGAACCCTAGACTGCGATAAAAATCTGCGGCGATTTCATCCTCAGTCTCAGCTACCAGATAACGCGGCTGACAAGTAGCGAGCAGCTCCAGAATCATTCCCCGTGCATAACCTTTCCCTCTATTCTCTGGCAAGACGGCAATATGCCGAATGTCCAAAGAACCGTCTTCGGTTTCTTCGAAACCTACAAGACCAAGCAGGAGTTCTTCTTCTTCCCAGCCATATAACTGCAGCCCGGCTTGTTCGCTGTACTCAGACGATGTCTGCTCCAACGCGTTGGGGTCATCAATGACCGCATACGTCAACAGCTCGTTCACCTCAGGCGAACCAATAAGGGATTTAAGATCTACCAACATTGTTCACATTCCTCCTTCTCTGTTGCTTCTGTACCCGATTCGAAACATACAGTAACCTGTCCATATCCCTAACATGTTTAACAATAGATCATCAATATCAAAGCTTCCGACATGCAGCAGCATTTGCAGAGACTCCAAAAGCAGGATGCAAGGAACAGCATATAAAGAGATTCTTTTCCAAGAAATTGGCCGTGTCTTTGCAAGTGGAATTAGTATACCAAATGGAATAAACACAACAACATTTCCAAGCAGATTCACAAACCGGCTGATCAGCGATAACCCGTTATTCATGTCGAAATAAAGTGACACCGTACGTAATGGAATCAAATTGTACTGAAGCGGGCCACCTGTATGGATCTCACGCCCAAAACCGATGAACATCCAATAGATAACAGTAGCACTATACAGAGTCAGCCCTATCCGTGTCAATGCTCTCAGCTTCCGTAAACTGCTAGATTCTCCAGATCTACGAATGATCAATTGCCCGGTTTAGCTTCTATAATTTCAATACTTCCATCTTTTTTACCCACAATAGCCATTGCTGCAATTCCAATAAATAAGCCGTGTTCCACAACTCCCGGAATACTTTGGATGGTCAGTGCCAGCTTCGGTGCGGACTCAATGACTTCGAACCGGCAGTCTGCGATGTAATTGCCGTTATCTGTCTTGTACAGCTCTTCTCCGCTACGACGCAATTCAGGATTGCAACCCAGCTTGGCAAGTTTAGCCACAGTCCATTCCCATGCAAAAGGAACAATTTCCACAGGCAGCGGGAATTTGCCAAGTGTGTTTACCACTTTACTCTCATCAGCAATAACGATCATACGAGTACTGTTACTCGCAACAATCTTCTCCCGAAGCAGCGCGCCACCGCCACCTTTAATAAGCTGTAGACTACTATCCAGCTCGTCCGCTCCGTCAATGGTCAGGTCCAGACTATCAATATCTCCAAAAGCTACGATTGGAATCCCAAGTTCACGCGCCTGTTCTTCGGAAGCACGGGAGGTTGCTACAGCGGTAATCTTTAGACCTTCACTGACGCGCTCACCAAGCTTGTTGATCGCCCAATAGGCAGTAGATCCAGTACCAAGGCCGATCTTCATGCCATCTTTTACAAATTCCACTGCTTTTTCCGCGGCTAATTGTTTAACATTGATACTCATTTTATTACCCCCATGTTATCCGTTATAATGATCTATGATGATGTTGAAATCACCTATTGTTCAGGAGGATTCCGGATGAGAACCGAAAACCAAATTCAATCTAAAATCAACGAATTGACACTGCAGCGCAGATCTCTGGAATCAAGATTAGCTTCATTAACAGAGAAAAGCCCACAGCAAGATAACCTACAAACTCAGCTCACTAGAGTTGAAGATATGATCATGATGCTGGAATGGGTGCTTAATGCACCCGTAGGGAGATATCATGCCTAAGTGCTGACTGGCATCCATTATTTTACCAATCAATGTGCCGGTAGCTGTGTTTAACATAAAACGCGATTGCTTCCGGCTGTTTGATTTTTTTTATATCCAAATTTGTATTATGCTTTGCGCAGAGCAAAAAATCAATATCTTTCACCCTACTCTATGTATATTGTAAATTCACTGCATCCTCTAGATTGAGAATCATCTCTTTTTCTGTGTGATTAGCCGTCCTGTGTAAGTAGGCTTTATGCTCAGAATACGCATTCAAAGGCATTGGCCTACTAATCTTCTCAAGCATATTACGCTCGACATCGGCCAGTAAGTAATCCCCTTTTCCCGCAGCAACTCTGCACAAAATAATCATAGCTACAGGCTTGCTCACAACAACCGCTCCATTCGACCGCGCAAATACAGTGTATTGAAATAACGGAATGGCCTCAGGTTCTTCAACACCAGCTGCACTAGATTGGTCAAAGATAGAATACATAAGGGAAGGATCACTTGATGCAGTACCGAGTTTCTTCTGATTAGACACCAACTTGCTGTTCTGGTAGGCAAGGAATCCCGTTGCTGCCAGCACAAGCACAAGTAAAATCACCAATATCGCATACATCATCCCATCCCCACCTCCCAACCAAAATAACAATTCCGGTTATATATTATCATGGAGGGAGGCCTAAGCCAATCTTATATTATCTGAAATTCAGCGCATACAGGTAATACTGATTCTATAAAGTTATTTTGAAATATTCAAAATAACAGTTGAAACTTTGATTTGCATGTCTCATAATGTAAATATGAATGTTGCTTGTCAATCCATATGGAAATCAAGGGAGGAAATTTAAAATGAAGTTTTTCTTGGATACCGGAAACATTGAAGAAATCAAACGTATTACTCGCCTAGGACTAGTGGATGGCGTAACGACTAACCCTTCGCTGATCGCTAAAGAAGGAAGATTGTTCAAGGATGTTATCAAAGAAATCGTTGCAATCGTTCCAGGACCTGTAAGCGCAGAAGTAATCGGACTTACAGCAGAAGAAATGCTTAAAGAAGCATACGAAATTGCTGAATGGGCTCCAAACGTTGTAATTAAACTCCCTATGACTGAAGATGGCTTGGAAGCTTGTTATGAGCTTACTAAAAAAGGCATCAAAACTAACGTTACACTAGTATTTTCCGCGGCTCAAGGTTTGATGGCTGCTAAAGCAGGCGCAACTTATATCTCTCCTTTCGTTGGTCGTCTGGATGATATCGGTGTTGACGGAATGAAGCTGATCAAGGATCTGAAGACTATCCTGACTAACTACAACTTGAAATCCGAGATCATTGCAGCAAGTATCCGCAACATTGCTCATGTTGAGCAAGCAGCTATTGCTGGTGCACACATCGCTACAATCCCAGGTTCACTTCTGCCAACCCTCTGGAAGCACCCGCTGACAGATAACGGTATTGAACGTTTCTTAAAGGATTGGGAATCTGTTCCACAAGCCTAAGAATATCTTTTATTCTTTTATCTAGAGGGCTATCCCACAAGCTGCGGCAACGCAGCTTAGGGATAGCCCTTTTTTCCATCCAGAGACATTGAGGAGGTTTGGCGAATACGTTTCGGCCAGATTGGAGGAATTACCTTCTCTGTGTCTTTAACGCCTGGCTCCCCCTTTTCCCCCTTACTCGGAGTTACTGCAAACAAGGTCAGCAATCCACCAATTGCCCCTACTGTAGCCATCAACGCAAACAAGACCCAATGCCCGCTGCTTAGCAGCAACGATACCACCGGTGGCCCCAACGCTACCCCTATAAACCTCATACTACTATAAAGAGCGGTGATTGTGCCGCTGTTCTCCTTCTCAATCCCCTCCGTGATTAAAGCATCCATACAGGGAAGTACAATTCCGATTCCAACACAGCCTAAACCCATAAACCCTACTAAAAAATAAATGCCTTTGTTGAATCCCGCACAAATCATCGCCGCAGTCAGTAACACCATGCCCCCAAAACCCAGCCATTTCATTAGCGTTTTATTCTGACCAATGATCTTTCCTGTTCCATAGGAGGACAGACATAAGAGGGCAAGCGGTATCGCCAACACAAACCCCTTCGTCGCCCCGTGCATTTTATATTTAGTTTCCAGCATTTCTGATAAATAGAATTGGACACCAAAGGTCACAAACATACAGATGCCGCCTATGGCAAAAATAGCATACAACCAACGTCCCTTTTTGCGTAAAACGCTCACAATTCCAGATAAAAACGCTCGAAGTTCCTGTTTCTCAGGTTCATCCTTTGCTTCGGGCTTTCGGACCAGAAATAAGACTAACAAAAATGAAATTAGACATAAAATGGGAATTGCAATAAAAGGAGCAAACCAGAGCCATATCCCAAGATAGGCACCAAGAATTGGACTGAGTACTTTACCAAACGTATTGGAGGTCTCAATGATTCCCAGACTTTTGCTCACATCTTCTTCTTCCTTGAACAAATCGCCTACAAAGGGGATTACAATTGGAAAAGCACCCGCTGCACCAATTCCTTGCAACAGACGCCCTGCTAAGATCACCCAATAAGCGCTAACCCCCTTCATAAACCAAGCAGCCACCACGCAGACAGCACCACCAATTGCAGCAATGATTAAACTCGGAAGAATAACCTTCTTTCGCCCAAAACGGTCTGACAGATAACCTGCAATAGGGATCATTACAATTGCCATCAATCCATACACGGTAATCAGCATACTGACTTGAAAAGCACTAATGCCGAGTTCTTTGGAGATCTGCGGCAGAATAGGCAGCAGCATGGAGTTACCGAGGGTCATTATTAGTGGGATTGATGCTAAGGCAAGCAGATCCCATTTTCTTTCCTTCATGAACTGACCACCTTTGTCATTGTGTACAACATTCTTTATTGTGGTTTGTTCGCCCTTCTTTATTCATGAAAACAAAAAGACCGTCCCTCCGCTGCTTCGGAAAGGACGATCTTAAAATGAAGAAATCTATGGTTACAGCGACCCGGCGCTTAAAGATGCCACATTAGCGGACGGTATAAAATGGCTAGGTTCACCCAGACTAAAAATGTGCAGCAAGTGCATAGCCCGAGTGCACGCCGTATAAAACAATTTGCGTTCACTTTCTCTGCCATATTGTTCAGCCGAGCCATCATAGATGACGACCGCATCAAACTCCACGCCTTTTGCTAAATAAGCAGGCAGAACCAGTGTCCCCTTCTGAAAATTCGGTGTTTCCTTTGTAACAAGTCTCACCGGCAGGCTACGATTCAGTTCAGCATGAACCCTTGCGCTTTCCTCCGCTGTTTTGCAGATGACAGCCACATAATGATATCCCTCAGAATGCAGCTTGCGGATATCCTGTTCCACAGCATTCAGAAGCTCCTTCTCGCTGGATACCACACTTAGCTGGGGCTCTTCTCCCCGCCGATTAAATGGTACGATTCGTTCTCCTCCAGGGATCATTGACCGCGTAAACTCCACGATCTCATAAGTTGAACGGTAGCTTTGGGTTAACGAGATCACTTCTGTGTTCTCTTCACCATATATACTTACGAGACTAGACAAATCCCCCAGTACCTCACCTTGCGCATAAATGGCCTGGTTCAGGTCGCCTAATACGGTCATTTTTGCTCTTGGAAATAAACGGCGCATGAACTCTAATTGGAATGGAGAGTAGTCCTGTACTTCATCTACAATCACATGGCGGATCAGTGTGTTGGTCCGGAAACCTTGGCTTAACTCCTTCAGATAAAGGAATGGCGTAGCATCCTCATAAGCAAGCTCGTTCACTCCAATGGATTCCAATGTCTGCTCACAGATATCATCCCACACCTCTGGTAAAGGATAATCTCCATTGAGGCGCGCCATAAGCTCGCGATCTGTAAATAACGTGCTGTACAAGCCCTTAACGTCCACAAATCGACCCCGTTTAGTCCAACCACGCAGTGGTTTGAGCCGCTGGCTGACTACATAACGAGATAACACTTCTTTTTCCGTATCAAAATCATCAAAGCTATCCTGCGAAGCTTTCTTCTTCCGACGCAACATCTGATATGCACGGTGATAATCGCTGGAATCCAGCAGCTCGATCTGATCTTCGACCCACTTCGCATTTCTTTCCTCATGAGTAAAATCTGCAATTTTCTTAAGCAGCCAGCGGATCATCAAATCCACACGATTTGCAAGCTTTATGGCAGGATCGTACGCGTAGAACTGGCGTTCCATTTCTTCTTTACTGACCACTGCTTTCCCTTGAAACATTAAAGGCTTAAAAAGCATACCCTCCTGTTCCAACAACGTAGCATACCGCCGAATCACATCAAGGAAAGGGACGGACGATTTATAGGCAATGCCTTCTCTGCGTATAGCCACCTCAGGACCCTCAGGAGCATTAAGTAAACTTTCGGTCTGACTAAAGACATCTTCCAGCAGGAATTCATGTCCAAGACGATGTTCTAAATACATTTGGAACGTTGTTTGCTGCATATTTTCTTCGCCTAGCTCCGGGAGCACTGTAGATACATAGCTGTTAAACAGCGGATTCGGTGAAAACAGCAGCATTTGATCTGCTGATAATACTTCACGGTATTTATATAGAAGATAAGCTACCCGCTGCAATGCAGCAGAGGTTTTTCCGCTTCCCGCTGCTCCTTGCACAACTAGCATCCGGCTTTTGTCGTTGCGGATTATCGCATTTTGCTCTTTTTGAATTGTAGCAACAATACTTTTCATTCGATCGTCAGCGCTATGACTTAGCACCTGCTGCAGCAGCTCATCCCCGATCGTAACCCCAGTGTCAAACATAACTTCAATTACACCGTCAGCAATAACAAACTGGCGTTTAAGATTCATTGTTCCGGAGACTAATCCTCCAGGTGTTTCATAAGCTGCAGGACCTGGTGCCCCGTCATAATACAGACTGGAGATCGGCGCACGCCAGTCATAGATCAAAAAGGTGCCATCATCCTCCATCAAGGATCCAATCCCTAGATAAATCTTTTCCAGCCCGCCCGTTGGTTCCTCTGTGAAATCAATGCGGCCAAAGTAAGGAGAGACAACCAGCTTTTTATATTTTTTCAGTGCCTTGCTTGATTGCAAATGATGACGTTCCCGTTCATTGAGGATTTGGGACTGTTGGCGAAGACTTGTTGAGGTTTCTCCCAAATCATCCGGGCTACTGAAGTTTACGGTTACCTCTTCCCAGAAGTCTTTCCGCATATCCACTACATCACTGCGATGAAGTCCAAGCTCCTCTGATAAATTGCGAATATGGGCGGACAAAAGCTTGGTTACTCCGTCAACCCGTTCCTGTTCCTCTTTCCACTGACTTTCATTGTTATCCACTACATTTCATCCCCTTTTGGAAGGTTGACATTCCATTTGCATCATGATATGATAAATTTGCATATTTATGTTTTTAAATGCATACTTATTCGATATCTTATCATTTTAGCAATTTCAGTTTGAGATTTCAAGTATTCTCTTAAATAGATGATCCGGTCCCTGTGGAACCGGATTTTTTGCTGTTACAAAGCTTATATGTTGCTCTTCACAAGGTTATGTTTAGGCTTCATGCACAGATTCTTTATCCTCCGCTATACGATTCATCTGATCGGCCACTTTATCTAAGCGCTCCAATTGATATCCGTAATCATAAATTGCAGCAGCCACAACATATAAACGCAGCTGACCTATTTTCTCTGCATTATACCCCAAAATCGCAGTATTCAGGAATTCATCATTGTCTTCTCCCAAGGGTTCGGATTCATTGGCATTGGGCTTTAATTTGTCTTCAAACTTAAGTAAGATGTGCTGATGATATTTGATTAAATGTTCCAAATGATTATCAAATAGAGCATCTGTATGTTCGGTCCGATCCGCCTGGAAATAATGCCGATCTACGGCCTCGAGAACATCGTAACCTTTTTGCAAAGAAGCTAACAGGTTCTTATACACAACCATTTGTCTAGTCTGGCTATACTTGGCCCGTTTTAACTGCTTCTGCTCCTCCTCAAACAATGCATACTTATCAGCCAACGATTTTATGGATGAATGCAAAGCATTTTTTTCATCACGAAATACACTTTCCTTCATCTCATGAGAAACCGCTGTTCTTAGCAATAAAGAGAGGCTTGAAAAAACATTCTCAATTTGCTTAATGTATTGCTTACGAGGTTTTGGAGGAACGACAATAATATTGATTAGAAATGCAGAAACAATACCTGTCAAAGTTAATAAAAAACGATTAAGTGCGAATTGCCATTCACCCGAAGCCTCCATCACTGTTATTACAGTAACTAACGTAAGACTTATCGTATCCGCCCGGTTGATTTTCATACTGATCATAATGACTAGAATACAGACCAAACCGACTGCTATTGGGCTGTTGGATAACAGCATCCCTCCAAGTAAAGCCAGGACGGCCCCCATTGTACTAGTCGTGAGCTGGTCAAGAAAATAACGCCAAGAGCGATAAATAGAGGGCTGCATAGCGAAAATCGCCGCAATCCCTGCACCCACGGCAGAAGGAAATTGAAGCATTACAGCTAAATACAGGGCTAGCGTAACGGCCAAACCTGTTTTAAATATGCGAGCTCCTAAAGCCAAACCTATCCCTCCTAAAAATTAGCCCACGCTACAATATGAACATCAGCGAACCCTCGTACTTCTAATTACCCCAGCCTGGAGTTGATGAATTTTAAGAACATTTAAGCTCTCACTCATGTTTCTTTCAGCTTTCAGGGAATACTAATTCGAGTAGTGCCTATCACATAACATACGAGGTGAGTGAATGAATAACAATATCAAAAGATTAATGACTTTCACGACCGTTATTTTTCTCAGCCTGTCTCCAGCTCTTGCGCCAATCGGAAGTGCTTCTGCTGAGAAAGTAACCCCTACAGCCACCGCACCTGGTGCCCATCCTTCAGAGAAAGGTCACGGTCACCATCCAGGAAAAGACGGAAAGGTTAGGGCTGGTGGACATTTCATTATTTTTGAAACGGCTAAACTGCTGGAAATGGATCGTACAGAGCTAATCAATAGCCTGAAAGCAGGCAAAACGCTCCCGCAGCTTGCTCTTGAGAAAAAAGGCTGGACGGAAGATCAATATATTCAGAAGCTCTGCGAATCGGCAAACCAACGGCTGGATCAAGCCATCACCGAAGGACGTCTGACAAAAGACGAAGCCCAAAAGCTTAAAGCAGGACTTCCTGCGATGCTGAAGCAAAGAATAAGCAAAATGGGGCAATTCCAGGATCGCAAAACATCTGAACAACATGTGACGACTCCTTAAACAATCCTCTTACACATAAAGACGGATATCTTCATGCGTTATGAAAGATATCCGTTTTTGTATCTATCCTACTTCTTACGCGAGCTCTTGTAGATTTGAAATAAACAAATGGACAACATCAGCCAAGCGCCACTAGCCATATATCCCCCAATTACGTCACTCGGGTAATGAACACCCAGATAGATACGGCTCCAGCCAATCCCCACGGTCATGAATACGGCGAACATTATTAATAAGACCCGTTCATGCCTCCGCCGCAGATGACGCCACAATAAAAAGGCAATAACACCGTACAAAGAGAATGCTGCCATGGAGTGCCCGCTCGGAAAACTATAACCAATCTCTTCAACAATGCGATGTAAATTCGGACGTTCTCTGTGAAAACATAACTTCATTATTGTATTCAAGAGCTGTGAGCCTAATCCAACCCACAGGAACAAGATTAATTCAAATCGGTGTTTCAGCAAAAAAAAGAGCAGTGCCATGGTAACGATAGATAGGCCAATAGCGATCTTAGAGGAACCAATCAGAGATAAACCTTTGGCGAATGAGGTCAACCCCGGTGATTCCGCTGATTGTACCCCATCAATAATATAGTTATCAAAGGTTGATACCTTATTCATACTTACAAGGACAGCTATAACGGCGAAACAAGCAGCAAACCCTAAAAAAAAGCGAAAAGCTCTAGACCAGTTCTGATAATAAAGCATAAATACCTCCATGTCTATTCAGGTGACTGTTGATCTCATTTCCAGTGAGGGACTAACCCATGTTATAATTATTGAGAGAAAAAAATTCACAGAAGATGGAGTGCTGCCAAAGTGGAGAGTTTAAAATTGCAAGAACGATTGTTGAACCAGTTCATTTCCACAAAGGTGCCTGTGACGATTTTTACGACGAATGGTGTGAAAATGCAAGGGCTCGTAACCTCGTACGATGCTTTCACAATCACTTTACAAGGTCAAGGTGATGGCAGGCAAAATGTACTATTCAAATCTGCAGTATCCACTATTGTACCTCTTAAGCCCGTTTCGCTCAAATAGTCTACTCCCTCATTCACCTCATCAACCAGATAATCACAGGCTTTTATTTTCAAAAAAAGGGAACACCGGACTTTATATCCGGTGTTCCCTTTAGCATTTCCCAAGATCACTGATTCACTCTTCAAATGGAGTAACTTTATACAGGAACATTTACGGGCTTCACACATACCGGTTTGGATACTTCAGCTGTATTTCCAGTAAATTCGAGTCGGCCACTAGCCGCTTCAATTGAAAATACAACCAGATTATTCGCATCACGATTTGCCACGATAAGATAAGCTCCATCTGGTGTCAATGCGAAGTGACGTGGATGTCCCCCACGAGTAGATACATATTCCAGATGTGTAAGCTTAGCAGATGCATTATCCACAGCATACACAGCGATATTATCAGCCCCACGGTTTGAAGCGTACAGATATTTTCCGTCCTTGGAAATGGCGATTTCAGCGCAAGTATTCTCTTCGTTAAAATCATCAGGCAGCGTCGGCACTGTATCTACAGTATGCAGAGTGCCTGCGGCACTGTCATATGTAAACGATGTAATGGTGGAATCCACCTCGTTAATTACATAAGCAGACTTTCCGTCTGGATGAAAAGTGAAGTGGCGTGGTCCCGCTCCTGGATGCAGCGCCGTATCACCATGCACTTCTAGCTTGTTGGTTTCTCTATTGATTCTATAGGCACGAATTAAATCAAGCCCAAGATCAGATACAAACACATACTGCCCGTCCGGACTGAAAATAGCGGAATGGGGATGAGGGCGGTCCTGCCGTTCAGGATGCTGGCCATGACCTGAATGTACGGCCACATCAACTAATTGATCCGCAGCTTTCTCTTCATTTAATTTGATCAAACCAACGCTTCCACCATGATAACTACATACAACAACGTATTCATCATTCAAATCTCTATTGATATGGCAGGTGGTTGTTTGACGGTTGCCAGAAGCAGGCATGGAGGGAATGCGTTTCAGTTCACTCAATTTCCCGTCTTTTGGATCAATGGCAAAGGTAACAACCTCGCCTTCTTTTCCACCCTCACCATTCGGTTTTTCTCCTATAGCATATAGACGTTTTTCAGCGGTATCTACATTAACAAAGGTAGGATTAGTTAAGCCCTGCACCGAATCCAGCAGCTTTAGCGTACCACCTGCAGCTCCATCGAATTCAAACACCTGCACTCCGCTTTCCGCGGCACTTGCATAAGAACCTGTAAACAGCAATAACTTATTCTGCTCATTCATCTCTATATTCCTCCTCAAAAGTATTGCTACTTCACACTCATTAGATGTGATCATCTATATAATCTACAATTTTTAAACGTTAATTACAAACGATAAAGTTAGAAATGTACGAAACAATTCAAAAATGGGTCTTTCCAACGATTAACTGTTGTGATATAATGAAAGCGCTAACATTAGTCTTTTATTCCGTATAAAGGGGGAACATGAATGAGTAGCATCCTGCTGGAAGCCAGAAATGTGTACGAGGACTTCGAGGTGGAAACAGACATTCTGTTCTTTAAGGTCGGGGACCATGATTTGGTCATTTTTCACGGCAGAAACTATAACATAAAAAAGAGAATGACTGCCGAGCAATTAAATCGATTGTTGTCCAATTCAAGTTATTATCATGTGTACGGTGGCTGTTATGTCAACCTGAACAAGATCAGCTCTATCGCAGATGACTGCATTTATTTCGGTGAAATGGGCCTGTATGCTAAAAACGTACGTGTCCCAAGACGAAAACAAGAAAGCATTCGTCATCTTCTGAAAGGACTGAAGTAGACATCTTATTCCCATTAGCCGGAAGGGCATGTTACTGATGCCATTTCCGGCTTTTTGCTTTTTATTAATAGAAACTTAAAAAGATCCTGCCTTTTTTTATACTTTCTTAAGGTTTAGGATTAGGATTTCTGTTAAAGTTGTAAATAGACAAGCAACACCTATATTGAAGGGAGTCATTACTAATAATGGACAAAAAAGATCTGAATGGAAATGAGAACTTAGAAAACAACGGTACCACGGAAGAAGAATTGAACACTTCCGAGATTATCAATGAAGAGGTTGAAGTAGCGCAAGTTGCTGCTGAGGAACCTGTGAATACAACAAAAGCAGACAGTATTCCAGTAATGAACAAAGTCGGTGCGAACAACGCTACGCCACCTACACCTCCGACTGCTCCTAGAAGCAATAAAGCTTGGATGATTGCCTCTATCGTATTAGCTGCAGCACTAATCATTGTTCTGGTCGTCCAAAAAGACGACAGCAAAAAAGCTGTTGCAACAGTAAACGGAACAAAAATCACAAAAGAACAACTTTATGATAAATTGATCGAAGCAGGCGGAGAAAGCACGCTGCAATCTATGATTACAACTGAGCTTGTTGATCAAGAGGCTAAAAAAGCTAACGTAACTGTTACAGATGAAGACATCAACACTGAACTTGAAGATCTTAAAGCACAATTCGGCGGAGAAGCTGCCTTTAATGCTGCTTTGTCCCAAAGCTCAATGACTGTAGACGACTTGAAAAAGCAAATGCCGCTGCAAGTAAAGCTGCGTAAAATCCTTGAGCCACAAGTCACTGTAACGGATGATGAAATCAAAGAATACTATGACACAAATAAAGCTACTTTCAGTGAAGAAGAACAAGTTCGCGCTTCCCACATTCTCGTTGAGACTAAAGAAGAAGCAGATGCAATTCTGAAGCAACTGAAAGAAGGCGCAGATTTCGCTACTCTTGCCAAGGAAAAATCCTCTGATACGGGTTCCAAGGATAATGGCGGAGATCTAGACTTCTTCAAACGTGGCGATATGGTAGCTGAATTCTCTGATGTAGCCTTTAAGCTAAAAGTTGGTGAAACCAGTGATGCTGTCAAATCCGATTATGGTTATCACATCATTAAAGTAACCGACCATAAAGATGCTAAAGACTATACACTGGAAGAAAAGAAAGATGAAATTCGTAAAACACTAGTTTCGCAAAAGGTTTCCACTCTGTCCTCCACTTGGATGTCAGAAACAACTGAAAAAGCAAAAATCACGAACACACTTACTGACGCTAAAGAAGATGCAGCTGCAACAGCTGAGCCAACTGCAAGCGCAGCAGCAGGAAATGAATCCACTAAATAATTGTGCCCGTCAAAAAGCAGGACAAGCGTTAATAAACGCTGTCCTGCTTTTTTTCATTTCTATGTTCAGGCCTTTGATTAAGCCTTAATGGCCTTTTTTACGGATTTGTTTATCGTGGTTCTCCCCCCACTCTTTCGCCTGCGCTGTGGCAATTGAAATCGCCCGCCCCTCCTCATAACCATCTTCGAGGAGCGCATTCGCAATATCGATTGCCTTATTGCGAACAGGTGCTGTGAAGTTCTTCAATGATTCTGGATAATCCTCTTTGTTCCATGGCATACCAAAAACCTCCTTAACCAGTCTATATACATACTTAGCCTGGTTAAGGAGGTTTCAAACGCTTATTTCACTTATTTAAAGACTTTAACACGATCTTCAATCGGTTGGAATTGTTTCTCACCAGCAGGAGTAACTGTTTTACCAAATGGCAATTGAGCAATCAATTTCCATTCTTGCGGGATGCCCCATGCTTCTTTTACTTCATCATCAATCAGTGGATTATAGTGCTGCAAGGATGCACCTACACCTGCTTCAGAAAGTGCTGTCCATACTACAAATTGCAGAATACCAGAGGATTGGTTAGCCCAAATTGGGAAGTTCTCAGCATATAGAGCGAAGTTCTCTTGCAGGCTCTTCACTACCGTTTGATCTTCAAAGAATAGTACGGAACCGTAACCTGCTTTGAAAGACGCTAATTTTTGCGCTGTTCCTTCAAATTGTTCGGCAGGAACGATTTTACGCAATGTTTCTGTAGTGATATCCCATAGCTTATCGTGTTGTTCTCCAAGAAGAACAACGGCTCTTGAGCTTTGGGAGTTGAAAGAAGTTGGGCTATGTAGCACCGCTTGTTCAACGATTTCTACAATTTGTGCATCCGAAATCGTAGATTCTTTACTAAGGGCATATATGGAACGTCTTCCTTTTACTGCTTCAAAGAAATTGTTAGACATAAAATAACTACCTCCATTAATTTTAGTAACTTACTTTTGTATATCTTAGCACCTTTTTTCTGAAAACACAACAGTTATTCACAACTTATTTTGTCGGATATATTCGTTGCCAACTCTTATTGTCGCATTTATGGGCTTAATTATGCACCTGATCTATTAATCATTAATCACTTCAGGCGGGCTAGAAACTGCCCTCTTCCTTTTCCGATATACACCACGAGCTAAAATGCGCTACAATAGTGCAGCAAATGTATAGAAGGAAGGTTATAATCATGAAATTCCCAAGCGAGAAAGCCCTTGTTCGGCATAGAAAATCAGCCTTAATCTCATTATTGCTGCTCCTTTCAATGAGCTTGGCTCTAACTAGCTGTAAAGACACAAATTCGTCTAATTTAACCTCAACAGCACAAGATCCGAATGATCTTCACCCCCTCACTTTCTGGGTGGCAACGGACACTCACTTCTTAGATAAGAAGCTACAGGATGGCGGTACAGCTTTTCAAAAATATGTAACTGGCGGTGATGGAAAAATGCTGCCTTACAGTGATGAAATCCTTGAAACCTTGGTTTATGACGCTGAGCAGCAAAAGCCTGATTTTCTCATCCTGAGTGGAGATTTAACAAATAACGGAGAACGCAGCAGCCATCAGGAGCTAACCCAAAAATTAAAGCGAATCGAAGCACAAGGAACCTCTGTTTATGTCATTCCAGGCAACCACGATTTATTTAATCCTTGGGCCAGATCCTTCAGCGGGGATAAGCAGCTTGTTACGGATTCCATTACAGACAAAGACTTTACCAAGATGTATGAGGATTTCGGTTACAAAGAAGCTGTATCACGTGATAAAGAATCACTAAGTTACATCGTTAAGGCAGCGCCAAATTTATGGCTCCTTATGATTGACAGCAGCCAATATCATAACAATCAGAAATACGGTTTCCCCCAAACGGACGGACGCCTGACCGCCTCTACCCTATCATGGATAGATAATTCTGTTAAACTGGCTGCCAAGGAGCATGCTTCTGTTCTCACGGTTATGCACCACAATCTACTAAGCCACACCTCTATGTCTGTTTCAGGCTTTAAGCTTAACAACAGTCAGGAAACAATAAAGGTACTTCGTGAAAATGAACTTAATTTAGTCTTGTCAGGCCATATCCATATGCAGGACATCCGGGTAGACCCGGTAACTTCTTCGGAAGAAACGCCAATTTATGATATCGCAACAAGTGCAATGGCTGTCTATCCACATCAATACGGAGCGATGACCTTCGATCCCCTGAGCAGAACCGTCAATTATGAAGCAACGCCCTTAAATGTAGAGGGATGGGCTAAAGCTAATGGCAATACAGATCAGAATCTTTTAAACTTCAAGACCTATGCTGAGGATACTTTTGCTACAAACTCTTATAACAAAGCTATGGATGGTTTAAAGGAGAGTTCCTTTACGCAGTCTGAAAAGGCATCGATGGCAGAGGTAATGGCCAAGCTAAATGTAAGATATTTCGCGGGGACAGCCGGCAGCTCCTCAGAAGATATTAAAGTGATGCCAGGCTACAAGCTTTGGAAAGGCCTACAAGAAGGCTTCTTAGGTGGATACATCCAAAGTATGACAGAGGATAAAGAGCTTAGTAATATAGCTTTAGAGGTGGTATTAACGAAGCAATAACTGGATTATGTATTCATATGAAAAACCCAGCCTCCACCCGCATTTATGCGTCAGATGGAAGCTGGGTTTATTGTGTTAATTAATCGTTAAGATACAACTATTTCCGTACAATAGTAATCCAACCATCTTCATCTACCGACACAGTAGCATGAAGCGCTTCAGCAAGCAGACGCAAGGATACATATGCATCGCCATACTCGTCAACAAATACAGGTTGGGCAAGCTTTACAGCCGTGCCGTTAATCAAGGCTTCGGAAGAACCGATTTTGAATACCAGTTTATCTCCGTACACCCCATCAGTAACGTTAATTGCACGATTGGCCGTATCCCATTCTACAGTAGCATCTAAATCTTCTGCCAAATAACGCAGTGGGATATAAGTAGTGTTCTTGTCTACAATCGGGTAATAATATTCGTCATCAGGTTCGATAACAATGGTTCTCTTCGTAATGCCCAGATCATCCTTCAATATACGATATACATCAGAATCTGGGGCAAAGTTTCTCAAAGTCTCTCCAGGTGTAAGTCCGGAAGAAATATCAAGTGCACCTTCAGTGCTGATTGGATCAGCAGTTACAGCACCGCCAATGTTCCAAATCTGACTGGAAGCTTTAAGCGAGAGGCTCTTCAATGGGAAATCCTCGGTACCCGGAAGCGCCACTTTCAGATCAACATTCTGTTTACGCACATGCAGAGCACTATCAACGAAAATATCAACAGATAACTTCGTATCCTTACTCAACACGGTCTTCATCTCAGGAGTTGATTTGTAAAGACTGTCCACTTGATTGTCATATACTAGCAGCAATGCATCAACAGCCAATTTGGCAGCATCATGCAATACAGTTACGACAGCTTCTTTATCATCCAGTGGAATATCTCCGAATCCCAGATTGAAAATATCGCCAGAACCGTCTTCATCCATAGCTTTGATCACAGGGTACAGATAGTCGTAAAGACCACCCACCAATTCAGTAAAACCTTCTGTGTCTTTGGAAACAGACTTCAGGAAGCCTTTTAACAATGCAGGAAGCTCATCACCAGTCACTTCTGCATGCAGCTTCGTCATGTTCAACTGCTCACCATACACAGCATCACTAACCGGTGTAATGTTGATTACGCCAGGATTCGGAAGATTCTTAACAACGAATTTCGTCAACAGCTTACTGACATCTTCAGCTTTTGCCGTATCCAAGCCTACTTCACCTAAAATTTCATCGTATCCTTGTACAGGGAAGTAGAACGGTTGTTTTGCTCCTTCAACTGTAAAAGCAAGTGTTTGTTTGTCCATAAACAAGGTGAATGGAATATTCAATTGTTTATAACCAACAGTTCCTTGGGCCGATAAACTCCCATTATCTTGTAACTTAGCTTTACTAATATTCAAGGAAAAAGAATTAATAAGATCAACCATTTCCTTATCTTCCGCGCTAATTCCCTCTATGGGCTCAGCATTCATGGAAAAAGTCATACTGGATTCTGATGATTTAACATCAACATCCCCAATCAACGCCTTATTAACATCGAACCCCCCTACCGACTGACAGCCGGCAAGAACTAGCATCAGTGCGACAAAAGGCAAAAACCACTTCAATTTCGCTTTAACTCTACTCATAGCATGTCTCCTTCATCTTATTTTGTGAAATCAATCCATTATCTCAGCTAAGGTAAGTTTTGTAAATCAAAGTTCCTTTTATTGTAAAATGTTTAGATATTCAACAAACTTCGCCATTCGATCTGAGCCCAATCCTTGTAAATTACAGCCTTAACTATCGCCAACATCAGTAAATGTGCAGGATAAAATGACCACCACATCCAGCGCGGAACCCGGTGCCGCTCCAAGCGATCCCAAATTAAAGGCGTAAAAGCAATCAGCAAGGTAGGTAAAATACTGAGCATCTGTACAACCCAATAATTATAAAACATATAGAAAAGATTCAGTGCCAGATGGGCTCCAACAAGCCAGTACGATTTCGTATAACGAAAAATCAATACTAAGAGCAAACCGTACGCATTATAATCTATAGGGTAATAATCCATTAACACTATAGCAGCAATTACCACAGGTATACCAAGCCATAGTGAAGGCAGCTTGTCCAAAATTACCAGTACGATTGCTGACAGCAATAACGTAAACACCACGTTCCAGCCACCAGAATTTAGCGCTAGATTATAGGGAATCTGGGCAATAATCGCAATCAAGAGCAACCGAAATAAATATTTAGGTCTGGATGAAGTATGGATATGTCCCTGCACAAGCCCATAACAATAAATCGGAAAAGCTATTCTCCCTACATATCTCCAAGCAAGATTCTCCGGGAAAAAGATATAGCCAATATGGTCGATTAGCATCGTCAGCATGGCAATAATCTGCATTACAATCCCCCTTAAGCATGTTGAAATATAAATTCGCCAAGTCCATCCTCATTTCCTTTACCAATAAGCAAATGAAGACCGCGGAGAAACGATCATCCGATTTCTGTGCACCTCCCCCCTTGACTTTATCGAATACTATTGAGTAATATTAACTAGCAACAGAATATGGCAATGATCAAAGACATGATTTCCTACACGAACTGTCCAGAGAGAGAAGTCCAGGCTGCAAGCTTCTCCAGTTACCGGTTGTGAAGTTACCCCTTTGTAGCCGTGGCGCTGAATCCGTAGAACTTTGTTTTTTCGGTAGTATGCGGCACCGATTTATCCCCGATATCGGATACCAATGAGGTCCTGTCTATATGACAGGTCGAATTAGGGTGGAACCACGAGCTGAACGCACTCGTCCCTTTCTGGGAGAGATGCGTTTTTTTGCGTTCACAACTAACAATATTTGAGAAACGGAGGCTAAAATCATGAAGATCAAGGTAACACTGCAAGATGGAACAATTAGAGAGGTACTGCAAGGAACAACGATTAAAGAAGCAGCAGGTGCCATAAGTACCAGTCTGAAAAAAAATGCTGTAGCTGGAAAAATTGATGGAAAATCTGTTGATCTAAACCAAGCGATCGAATATGATTGCCGGCTCGATATTGTTACGTTGGATAGCAAAGACGGTCTTGAGGTTTATAGACACAGTACTGCACATATCATGGCGCAGGCCATAAAACGTATATATGGAGATAAAGCTGTCCAGCTAGGCATAGGTCCTGTTATCGAAGACGGCTTCTACTATGACATTGATATTGAGAAACCTCTATCCACTGATGATCTTGCTGCAATCGAACAAGAAATGGCGAAAATCATCCAAGAGAATCACCAGATTGTCCGCCGTGTGGTGAGCCGCGCAGAGGCCATTAAACTTTTTGAAGAGCTGAATGAGCCTTTAAAGCTGGAGCTTATTCATGATCTGCCGGAAGACACAGTATTAACTATTTATGATCAAGGTGAATTCTCCGATCTTTGCCGTGGGCCACATCTTCCCTCTACTGGCTTGGTCAAAGCCTTTAAGCTGTTGAATGTAGCGGGTGCCTACTGGCGTGGAGATTCCAATAACAAAATGCTGCAACGTATTTATGGAACTGCCTTTCCTAAAAAAGCGCAGTTAGAGGAACATTTACTGTTTCTTGAAGAAGCTAAAAAACGTGACCACCGTAAGCTCGGCAAAGAACTTGAGTTGTTCATGTTCTCAGAAGAAGCGCCAGGCATGCCCTTCTATCTTCCCAAGGGAATGACAATCCGTACAGAGCTTGAGAACTTTGCCCGGGAATTACAAAGACAGAGAGATTACGATGAAGTTCGTACACCGCTGATGATGAACAATCGGCTTTGGGAGCAGTCAGGACACTGGGATCACTACAAGGACAATATGTATTTCACAGATGTAGATGAAACAAAATTTGCCCTTAAGCCGATGAACTGCCCTGGGCATATGCTAATTTTCAAAAATAATCTGCATTCCTACCGGGAACTGCCTATCCGTATCTCGGAATTCGGTCAAGTGCATCGCCATGAATATTCCGGAGCACTGAACGGGATGATGAGAGTCCGCACTTTCTGCCAGGATGATGCTCACCTCTTCGTTTTGCCAGAGCAAATTGAGGATGAAATAAGACGGGTAATCTCACTGATTGACCATATTTATCAAGTGTTCGGCTTTGAGTATAAGATTGAATTATCTACTCGGCCGGCAGATTATATGGGATCTGAAGAATTATGGGATCAGGCTGAACAATCTTTACAAAATGTATTAGACAATCTCGGGATCGAATATCGTGTGAATGAAGGGGATGGCGCGTTCTATGGACCTAAGATTGATTTCCATATCTTAGATGCGTTAAAACGTAGCTGGCAATGTGGAACAATCCAACTAGATTGGCAAATGCCAGAGAAATTCGATCTTACTTACATCGGGGAAGATAATCTTAAACATCGCCCGGTCGTAATCCATCGCGCTGTTTATGGGTCGATCGATCGTTTTATGGGGATTATTACTGAACATTTCGCTGGGGCTTTCCCACTGTGGCTCGCACCTGTTCATGCGAAGTTATTGCCAGTCTCTGAGAACTATGTTGACTATGCACTGCAAGTGAAGCATCACATGGAGAAGGCTGGCATTCGTGTCGAAGTAGATATCCGAAATGAGAAGTTAGGCTACAAAATTCGTGAAGCTCAGCTTGAAAAAGCACCTTACATGCTTGTACTTGGAGAGAACGAAAAAAATTCCGATACTGTCTCTGTAAGAAAACGTGGTGAAGGTGATCTTGGTTCGAAGAGTATCCAAGACATCATTGAACAGATTAATGAAGAGATTATTAGTAAGAGATAAATTTAAGGGGCTGTCTAATCGTAGAAAAACTACGTTTGAGACAGCCCCTTCTTTATAACCTATTCATATTCACATGAACTCTATTTTACGTACAGGCGGCTGCTCTCTTCCCAATATTCGCCTGGTTTCAGGCTGAACAAGCCGATTTCATCAGCAGGAAGATCTACCATTGGCGCATTCACCAAGTTAATTTGTGGCTCAGGGCAGAAGAACTGTTCTGTAGCACCATTATTCCAGATCATCCATTGTTTGTACGAAGTCCCTACATCGTACACCAAGGTTACTCCAGCTTTGCTATCGGTAAGCTCCATCCGGTTGCGTCCGTTCTGAGGTACAGCCGTGTAGTGATTGTCCATCGATGCAAAATATGGATTCACACCTTCTTCACGAAGCTGAACTTCTCCTGGCTCCAACGCCTGGAATTTGCCTGTTGGCAGCATGCGGTCGTTGAGCTCCCAGCGCTCGCCAATAGTAGCTTTTACGCGGTAATCTTGTGCACTGCTTCCTGGTGCGAAAGGTGCGTTAATGGCAGTGTGGAATGCCAGCAAGCAAGGCATCACATCTTCTCCATCATTGTGCACCAGCACCTGTTGAGATAATCCTCCTTCGCCGAGGGTATAACGCAATTTGATCGTATACTTATGTGGCAAATACTGATAAGAAGGATGATTCTCATCCACCTTGATGAATACGGTTACGAAGCTTTCAGTCTTACCGCTGCCAAATTCTTCGACTTCCCAAGCTGCAGTATGTAAAAATCCGTGTAAATGGTTGCCCGTTGCAACTTCATTTACTGGGAATTGATAAGTTTGACCATTCCATGGAAATTTACCATCCTCATAACGATTTGGAGGAAATAATACAGGAATTCCGTGAATCCCCGGACTTGCCTTAAAGGCTTCCATCTCTTCAGCTCCAGGCTCATGCAGGAAGCGATATCCGTTTTCGGTATCACGGAAACAGATCAGGTTGCCGCCAATGCCTGGCAGAATAGCTGCCTCATAACGACCGGCTTTCAACCAGATAGCTGCTTCTCCTTCATATTGTCCTTCATACGCTGTGATTGACATAATATATTGTTCTCCCTTCCAGTGTCTGATAATTGTCTCCACTTGATAGATTACCACATCTAGTCATGAGGTGACATGCTCTTTTTACAATTGCTCCACTTCTACGCTCATTACATGTTCAATTTTCTTCACATCGTAATAGATTTCTGTTGCGTAATCCCGATCCGGTGCTGAGATCACCATATCGATCATTTGTCTGCCATCTTCCAAATCTTTAATTTTCATTCTTCGAATCGCTCGGGATGGACCTCTAGTACTACGCTGCGAGCTGACCTGAGGCCGCTCGATTTTTTGGATCACTTCTGTAAGCACAAAATTAGCTTCCATAATGATCCTCACTGAAACTTCATGTTTATTCAGTACTTCTGGTCCTAGCGAACGGATTAAATGAGGAACTAAATTCACAGCAAACATCAGCAGAATAACCGCATATGCTGCCTCAATATAGAATCCCGCACCCACAGCTATACCAATTCCAGAAGCTGTCCAGATGAGTGCTGCCGAAGTAAGGCCCGAAATGGCATCTCCGCCTCTACGCAGAATAACACCCGCACCCAAAAAACCAATCCCGCTGACAATCTGAGCCGCAAGCCGCATTGGGTCCATGTTGGGATGCTCTGGTCCTGCGAACTTATCAAAGGCATGGATAGACACCACTGTGACAAGACAGCTCGCAATGCTTATGACCATACTGGTCCGTATCCCCAGCGGTTTCTGCTTGATCTGTCGGTCAATCCCGATGAACAGCCCGAACAGCATGGCCACTAGTAACTTCATTAATGATTCCAATTGAAAATCCATATCGCAATCTCCTTTCTCCAGAGATACTCCATTATAACGGAAATTGGAGATAATGATTAGCTTTATTTTACAACAAAAAACGGCATAGCCATCCTCAGCGCAGATGCTCTTTCGACCCGTGTGGTCCGGCATAGCGACGAGGATGGAATCCGTTATGAGAGGCCAAGATTATGTTGAAAAATTAACCATGCAGAAGCGACTCTGCACCGTCACAATAAATTTCCGTCCCCGTAATATGATCTGAATCTTCAGACGCCAGAAACAGCGCCAGCTTCGCTACTTGATCAGGTCGCCCCGGACCTTCTTCCAACGGTTGATCTCCCTCAGGAAATTCTACTGGGATTTTCACTTCTTTCAGATCCTCTGATGGAAAAGTGTTGTCATCTATATTGGTCTTTATAGCCCCAGGACAGATCGCATTTACGCGGATTTGAAATTGAGCCAGTTCCAGTGCCGCCATTTTCATAAAAGCAACCTGTCCTGCCTTTGTCGTACTGTAAGCAGAAAAACCAACATTAGAAAATACACGATTTCCGTTAATGGAGCTGTTGATCAGGATGCTGCCTCCGCTTTCTTTTAGATGCGGTATCGCATATTTAACAGTCGCGAAGGTTCCACGCAGGTTAATATGAATGGTCTGATCCCAAGCTTCAATATCCATCGTTTCAATAGGCGTCATCGCCCCATTAATCCCTGCGTTGGCAAAAACAACATCAAGACGACCCCATTTCGCGGCCGCCTTATTTATCGCCGCTTCCACTTGTGGTGGTTCAGCAACATCACATTCGATAACTAGGGCTTCTCCGCCCTCTTTCTCCACTTGCTGTCTAACCTTTTCAGCGTTCTCCACAGTTCTGTCCAATAATACAACTTTGGCTCCGTTACGTGCGAACTCAAGCACGGTTGCCCGGCCAATTCCTGAGCCGCCTCCGGTTACAACTGCAACCTTACCTACAAGCTTTTTATCTGCCATATCGTGATATCCTCCTTCTAATCATGCAAGTCTTCCAGTTAAGTTCTTTCCTTAACCTTAACCTTGCATACAGAAGTTGAACCGACAGATATTTACTTTTCCTTTAGGATTATTATTCTCCCTGACGAAAATGAATGATGAGATCGGTTAATCCAACTTCCCGGATCCCTTCCACTATAAGCTCAGCTAGAAGACGAGCCCCTAAAATCTGAAAATGGGTATTATCCTGCACCCCACCTGGATGCGCAATAAATTCTCCTGGATAGCTCCACATGAATAAATCTTTTGAGCCCTCTGAGCCATAAGCTTCAAAGAGCTTGCGGCTCTTCTCGGCTAAATCAATCAGTGGAACCTGCTCGGTATCTGCGAGTTCCCGCATGGCGATTAAATAATCTCCATGCGTGTCTACAATTGCTTCTTCACTATCAAATCTTCGCCGATGTACAGAGCTCACAAGAACCGGATAGGCCCCCGCTTCTCGGGCGACTGTAATCAACCGGAGCAAATGTTCTTTATATGTAGTAAAGGGCTCGGTATGTCTTAAATCATCAGTTTTGGAATCATTATGTCCAAACTGGATGAACAGATAATCTCTGGGTCTGATATCTGCGGCAATGCCCTCCAAATACCCTTCCTCAATAAAACTCTTGGAACTGCGTCCAGAAAGTGCCCGGTTATCTACAGCTATTCCGGCTTTGAAGCAGCGTGGCAGCAGTTGGCCCCACCCCGCATAGGGGTAACCTTCTTCCCCTTGATCGGTCACCGTGGAATCTCCCGCCAGAAATAAGACTAGCGCTTCATTGTCCATCTGAATGTCCAAGGCGTTAATACGCGGTGCCGCACCCGAGAACGATAGCTTTAGCTGCCCATCCTTAACCCTAATTGCAAAGGATTCGCGCAAATATTGGCCCGCAGGCACATTTAGCGTGTCCAATACGAACTTGCCTTCTCCAGCTTTGATAAATGTGCTGGTATCTGCCAAAGCATCACCCAACAGCAGCGTAACACGGTAGATCCCATTCGGGAGATCCAGAAGAAAAACTGCTTTCTGTGGGATGCAGCAATCGCTTCGCAGTATATCTGTTCCCCCTCTGAAACGACCAAAGACGGAGGAATCAGAAGTGAAACCATACCCTATTTCCTTAGAATAAGATGTGTCCGGCCGAATTTTGGTGTAGCCAGGCTCAGCTTCCTTAATCCCAAAATCAAAACGATAGCTATCCAAATTCAGCCGCACCTTTCTTAATTAGAGATTTAAAACATTTATATTCGTTTGCTGAAATCAACCTTTCAAACCACTGGTGCTGATTCCTTCTACAATCTGCTTTTGGAAGATAAAGAAGATAATCATGACTGGTGCCAAACTTAGAACAGACATGGCGAACATTGGACCCCAGTTGGATACGGACTCACTGTCCAGGAACATTTTAAGCCCCATCGAAACTGTATATTTAGAAGGTGAGTTCAAGTACAATACCGGTCCAAGCAGGTCTTCCCAGCGCCAATAGAAGGAGAAGATCGCCGCAGTAGCCATAGAAGGACGAATGAGTGGAAGTATAATTCTGAAATAAAGTCCAAATTTCCCACAACCATCGATGGTAGCCGCTTCATCAAGTTCAACAGGAATGGTCCGAATAAACTGCAGCATTAGGAAAATGAAAAACGGGACACCGAAGAACTGTGGAACAACGATCGGTTTGATACTGTCGAGCCATTCCAATTTGGCATAGATAATGTATTGAGGGACGAGCACCACATCGGAAGGAAGCATCAGGGTCATCATCATGATTCCGAACCATAAGCCATGGCCTACAAATTTATTGCGGGCAAAACCGAAGGCAACCAGTGAAGATGAAATGACTGCGCCCAGTGTTGCGACAATAACAATTACAAAAGAGTTCTTGATGAAGACACCAAAGGAGTAACCTGCAATACCTTCCCAGCCTTTAGCATAGTTCCCCCATTCCCATGGATCAGGTATAAGGTGCTGCGCTGTAACAAACACAAGCCGGCTCTCTTTAAAAGAACTCATGATCATCCACAGAATCGGATACAGCATAACGATAGCGAGGCCACCTATAAGGATGTGATAAAGCGGCCATTTCAGTTTAATTTTCGCCATGGATTATTTTCCTCCTTCCGACTCGTAGAAGACCCACGATTTGGATGTCTTGAACAAGATTCCGGTCATGATGCCGACAAGCAACAACATTACCCAAGCCATAGCCGAAGCATAACCCATATTATTAAACATAAAGGCCTGACGGAATAAATAGAGAGAATACAACATAGTGCCGTCCATAGGTCCGCCTTCACCTTTAGAGATAATATAAGCTGGAACAAAGGTCATGAATGCGCTGATCGTCTGCATAACTAGATTAAACAGAATCACTGAACTTAAGAGTGGCATAGTAATCTTGAAGAACTTTCTGAAGAATCCGGCTCCATCCACACTAGCTGCCTCATACATTTCACCAGGAATATTTTTGAGACCTGCCAGAAAGATCAACATGGATGAGCCAAACTGCCACACAGATAGAGTTATCAACATGATAAGCGCAGCGTTCGGATTGCCAAACCAACTTACCGGTCCAATTCCGAAAAAGCCAAGCATGCCGTTAATAATTCCAGTATCACTAAAAATATTACGCCACATGATGGAAACCGCGACACTACCCCCTATAATAGAAGGTAAATAATAAGTTGTCCGATAGGCTCCTACCATACGTGATTTTGTATTTAGAATCATGGCCACAAATAATGCGAAGGTTAGACGTAAAGGCACACCGATAAATACGTAAAGCAGCGTAACCTTTAGTGAATGCAAATATTTCGGGTCATTTGAGAACATTTTGATGTAATTATCAAATCCAATCCACTTAGGTGGAGCGAATAAATTGTATTTGGTAAAAGAAAGATACAGCGAAATGATCATCGGGATCAGTGTGAAGCAAAGGAAGCCAATGACGAACGGACTGATGAAGGCATATCCTGTAAGGTTGCTTCGTAACCGCCGGCCGGTGAGGTTCTTTTTCTTAACAGCCAATGGATTCGAAGGTAGGGGATTCGTTAATGCCAAGGGTCTCCAACTCCTTTTTATGTGAATAATATGGGAAACGGGATGCCGCCTAGCGAAATGGCACGCCGTTTCCCATGTGAGACGCAGTATAGTTATCTGTTACCCTACGATTAACGGCTGGAGAGAATAGAGTTCGCTTCTTTTCGGAACTGTGCTGCTGCTGCTGCTGGATCGATTTTTCCGAAGTTCATTTGTTCAGCAAGGTCTGTAAGCAGGGCTACAACCTCTGGTGATCCTACCGGTGGACTCATAGGTGAAGTAGTAGGCTCCATGTCAGCAACAAACTTAAATACTTGCTTACCGGAATCAGTTAATTGTGTAGCTACAGATTCTTTGATTTTGCTTGAAATCGGTACTCCGCGTTCGCCTTTGATCAGGTTGTTAGCTTCCACATCATTAATCCAGAAATCAACGAACTTCGCTGCTTCTTCCTTCACTTTAGAGTTAGAAGTAATTGACCAGTACATACTTGGCTGCATGTAAAGCCCTTTATCCATATCTGGACCAGGCATTTGTGCCAGCTCCATAGGACGATTTACAGCGATTTGCAAAGCAACGTATTGGTTCGACCATTGCCATACACCGATACCTGTCCCTTTAACAATATCCGACTCTTCAATAACCCCTTTATTTTGGCTCAGTTTGTCTTGTGATGGGACCGCTCCATCTTTAATCAAACCAGACAACATTCCGAAAAAGTCAGTGAACAACGCATCGTCCTCATAACCAAGTGCGGAACCATCATTGTTATAGAGTGCCAGCCCTTTTGTACGCAGATAATAGTTGAAGAACACGTCTGCTGCCATGGAACCGTCCATATACAGTCCAGCCGACTTAGCTTTCGCGGCGATTTCCTTGTATTGATCCCAAGTCCAGTTCTCTGGGATAGAATCAACACCTGCCTTTTTCAGCAATTCTGGATCATATTGAAAACCAAGTACGTTAACCCCTAACGGAATTCCGTATTGCTTCTCACCGATCACTCCAGTACTCAGCACGTTCTCATTCACATCGCCGACTTGAATCTGAGAGTTCAAATAAGGTTTCAAATCTTCGAGCTGTCCGTTAGATCCATATTGATTAATATAGGAAATATCCATTTGAACGATATCAGGAAGTCTATTTGCAGCAGCTTGCGGAGCAAGCTTTTTCCAGTAATCATCAAAGGATGCATATTCAGGCTCAATGGTTACATTCGGATATTTGGCTTCATACATATCAATAACTTGTTGTGTATAAGAATGTCTTGTATCTCCACCCCACCATGCGATACGCAGGGTTACTGGTTCTGCTGAGGTCGTGGCCGCAGGTTTCGTCTCCGAAGGAGTATTTGTAGCGGAATCCGTAGCAGCAGCATTGTTATTGTTGTTACCTCCACAACCAGCTAACATCGACGACAGCAATAATGGTACGGCTAGTAAAGCGAATCTCTTTTTCAATTTCATGTCCCCTTTTCCTATGATAGTGTAAAGGCTCTGATCCCTTTAGGTAGCGCTTTCATTGGTTAAATTTTCTCAAATATTCCATGATTATTGAATACAAAAAACCGTCTTGTTTGTTCAATAATCAGTTCGCTTGAGTGGGTTTCATGAAATCTGTAGGGGTCTGGCCGGTTACTTTTTTAAATACCTGGCTGAAATATTGTGCATTTCCGCCGAAGCCGAACATTTCAGCCAGCTCAAATACTCTTACATCCCCACTTCTCAAAATATGCTCCGATGCTTTAGCAATCCGGTAATTGGTTACATAATTCGAGAATTTCTCTCCGGTAATTTTCTTGAATATTTTGCCTAGATAGTCGGGATTCATATATAACATTTCAGCAGCGACCGAGCTAAGCGACAGCTCTGCATTCTTGTAATCCTCTGCGATAATTTTGAACATTTTGTCTACAATAAGCGATTGCCGGGAACTAAAATGTCGGTCATACATCGCTGTTAAGCGAACCGCTGCCTCTTTGACGTATGCTTTTAAACCTCCCAAGGTTCTAATTTCGGCAAGCTCCGCCAAGCCCGATGTGAAGCTATTTCTTTCATCAGGGACTGCTAAACGAATCATAGCGGAATATAACTGTAAAACATAAGAACGCGTCACGTTAATATCTAACCGTTCATCAGCGAGCAAGTTGAATAATCGTTCCAATTCCAGCTCCACCGTATTTTGATCGCCTGCTTTTATAAGTAGACAAATATGCTCTTCATCTAGCTCGATATCATTTCTTCCACTTAGCTCATCACTTGGGATATCACTCCCGGTAATCAAACCGCCCGCCTCCAAATAAAAACGATGGTTTAGGCACTGCAAGGTCTGACGATACAATCTCCGGGAATGAATCATAAGGTCAGCATCACTAATCGCGATTGTCACATCCATTTTATAAAACTTGCAGAATACCTCTCTTACTTCAGCGATACGTTTAAGCAAGGGGCTATTCTGCACCGTATTTCCTTCGTCTTCCAGTAATATTAATAAATGACCGCCTATCGTCGCACTCAGGAGTGTTTCCTGAAGTACGTCCTGGGCAATATTTTGCAGAGCGAACAATTGCTCATATTCGTAAGAACCTTCTAGTCGGAACAGGAGCAAGCGTACCGTTTTGTCATTGAGTTCAATGCCGAATAATTCCTGATAGTACTCTAGATCCTGACTTCCATAAGTTTTGTTAGAGATCCATTCCTTCAAAAATTGTTCTTTCACATGGGGCAATACCTTCTGAAGACGTTGTTTCATGCTATTTACGAATTCGCCCCGGCTCTTCTGTTCATCGAGCTCCGCTACCAGCTCAACCAATGCATCATGGATCTGATTCTCATTGCACGGCTTTAAAAGATAATGTTTAACCCCGTTCTGCATAGCAATACAAGCATAATCAAAATCCTTATAACCAGTCAGCATAACGAATTTCACGTCTGGAAATCGTTCACTGCATTTTTGCACCAGTCCCAAACCATCTAAACCAGGCATAGAAATATCCGTAATCACTATTTCAGGGCTAAGCTCCTCTATTTTCACCAAAGCCTCAATCCCGTTCCACGCCGTGCCTACAAGCTCTGTTCCCGCTCGTCCCCAGTCCACAACCTGCGATATCCCTTCCAGAATCAAGCGTTCATCATCCACCAACAGCAGTTTATACATTCTCTAGCACTCCTTTTAAGTAAGGTATACGCACATGTATAGTTGTTCCTTGACCCGGTTCACTTTCTATGGAAGTGCCCCATTCAGGGCCAAAGACGATTTGAATCCGTTCCGCGATGTTAGCTAAGCCGATGCCTTCTCCACGGGTCTTAACTCTTCCCATCTGCAAATCTTTGATAAATTCAGCGCTCATTCCCGGTCCATTATCACTGACTCTGATATCGAGCCCCTGCTCATCTTCACTAACTGTTATAGAAATGGTACACGGTTCAATATTAGGCTCTAGTGCATAGCGGATAGCATTTTCGATTAAAGGCTGCAAGGTCAGCTTCGGAATCAAAGCGTCATGCAGATGTTCAGGTACATCCATCCGGAAATCAAGCCTCTCATCAAACCGTGTTTTCTGGATAATGACATAATTGCGCACGATAGTGATCTCTTTTTCAAGTGTAATCAGCGGATCCTTTAGACCAATAGAGCTGCGGAACAAGTAACCGAGCGCTTCTACCATTTCTGAGATTTTGGCTTGTTTGTTCATTTTGGCTAACCAGTTGATTGATTCCAGTGTATTGTACAAAAAATGCGGATTAATCTGGGCCTGCAAAGCTTTTAGCTCTGTCTCTCTAATAATCAGCTGCTTCGCATAGTTCTCATCAATAAGCTCTCTGATCCTGCGGATCATCATTTTAAAAGTCCGGTTTAGCTGACTAACCTCGTCCTGCGCAGTCTGTGAAACCACACCTAATGACTGTTCCTCCAGATTGTCCAGATCGCCCTTCTCGATTTGCTTCATTTTTTTGGTCAGCTTAGAGATCGGACGTACAATACTGCGAGCAAGCCTGTAGCCTAAAAGGAGACCAATTAATAAGATTAGTGCGAATATGATGACGACCAGCTTTTTGACAAAAGTAATATGTTTGAACATCTCATTAAATGGAGTGGCATTGATGTAGATCCAATCTATATAAGATGATTTCGTCTTGGTTATAAAATAAGTACCTTCTTGATATTTGGCCGTGCGATATAGCTCCGGACGTTCTGTCTCTTCTTTAAGCTCTTCTGGCAAAAGAATCGGCGCTTCAGGATAGATTGCCTGTCCCGTCGTGGCATCAACTGCGATTAATTGGTCAGTTTCGCTCGTACTATCCGCAATGATTAGATCGATCCGAATACGGATCACGAGTGTACCCAGATCATCCAGCGTAAACGTTGACCCTGTATAAGATTTAATCTGCCGAACCGCCAAAAGTGAATTTCTGTTTCCTTGCGGATACCACACTATACTCCCGCTAGCTTCCGCAGCTAACGGCTTTAACTGATCCTGCAGATCCTGTGATACTCCTTCACGATTGCCCGCAGTCATTACTCCGCCACTCGTATCCATCAGCATCATGGAATAAACGTATTTCTCTGCCCCTGCAAAAGCAACCAGCCTGTTTATGATCTTGTTATGTAGAACTTGTCTTTCATAAGGCTGTGGATCATTCTGCAATTGGCGCAGGCATTCCTGAATTTGCTCATCAGACACCACTGTAAAAGAAAGCTGATCCAATTCTCTTAGGGCATTTTCGATGCTAATGGAGGACATCCCCAGTACCTCAGAGGCCTTTTCATAAATTTGCTTGTCATAGATACGATACACATATTGTAAAACGGTCAAAGAGAATAAAAAGGAAAGTAGAAGCAAAAAGGAAATAATCAGTATCATTTTGTTGAAAATGCCCGAACTTCTGTAAGCGCTAACATTTTTCCAAATCATCTGCATTCTCCGCTCCCTAAATATGATAATTTTCATTTATTATCACTATAATTCCATTATAAACCATAATGTTCCATTTGGGTAAATTTACGTGAACTGAAAGATAAGGATAGTATAATGGCTCGGCGAAAAAATTCCTATGTAAAAAAGGGCTCGAAATGAAATCCAGAATCAGACTTCACTTCAAGCCCTTATATTGAGCTACCTTCACAGCTACAACTGACTAGCCCAGCATCATTCGGTCATCTGCCAATTTATGTCCGCTGATTGTCTCGAATTCTCCGAGCAGCCGTTCTACAGTAAGATCTTTTTTACGTTCCTCATCGATATCCAAAATAATACGGCCCTTATCCATCATGATCAGACGATTGCCAAGACGAATGGCCTGTTCCATGTTATGAGTAACCATTAGGGTGGTTAACTTCATCTCTCGGACAATGGACTCTGTCAGTTTAGTAATCAGCTCCGCACGAGAAGGGTCAAGGGCTGCTGTATGTTCATCTAAAAGTAAAATTTGCGGTTGAGTAAAGGTCGCCATTAGCAGACTTAGCGCTTGTCTCTCTCCCCCTGACAACAACCCTACTTTTGCCCGCAGGCGATCTTCCAGCCCAATCCCCAGACGGCTTAGCTCATCGCGAAACAAAGCTCTTTTAGCTTTATTTACGCCAAAGGTTAACCCTCTGCTTTTGCCTCTTTTATAAGCCATAGCTAAATTTTCTTCAATCGTCATATGTGGAGCCGTACCCGCCATTGGGTCCTGAAAGACACGGCCGATCCAACGACTCCGTTGAAATTCCGCCAAATGGCTGATTGAATTTCCCTCAATGCTGACTGTACCCAGATCCGGCTTCATGACACCGGAAATAATGTTCATCAACGTAGATTTACCAGCTCCATTACTTCCAATGATGGTGACAAAATCACCGGGAAGAAGCTCCAAGTCAATGCCGAGCAGCGCTATTTTCTCATCGGGTGTTCCGGGATTGAACAGCTTAGATACGTTCTCCAGTTTAAGCATCGATGGTGCCTCCTCTCTTGCTGCTTAGCGCCTGCTCAGCTAATTCAACGGAACGCCTCCGCGCCATATTCTTCTGCTTCAGGAAACGCTGAATCGACGGGAATACAAGAGCGAAAATAACGATAATTGCTGTGATCAGCTTAAGATCCGAAGCTTTCAGCCACGGTACCCGCAAGGCAAGTGCAACTACGATCCGGTAAACTATGGATCCGAGCACAACAGCCAATGTGGCCCGAAATACATTTTTAGCACCGAATATGGCTTCACCGATGATCACCGAAGCTAACCCGATTACAATCATCCCAATACCCATAGAGGAATCCGCAAAAGTAGAATACTGAGTGATTAACGCCCCCGAGAGCGCCACCATTCCATTGGATAAACTGACACCAAGAATAGTGGTATTATCCGTGTTCACACCCAGACTACGGATCATTCTTGCATTATCTCCGGTAGCCCGCAGCGCAAGTCCAAGATCTGTACGCAGGAATAAATCCATTACTATTTTCACAAAAATAACTACAAACGGCAGAACGAGCAGAGGATCAATGGAAGTGAACAAGGTAGTGTCGCCCATTAAAGACCAGTTCGGTTTGCCACCAAATATCCGCAGATTAATGGAATAGAGTGCAATCATCATCAAAATCCCGGATAACAGTCCATTAATCTTGCCTTTCGTATGTAATAGGCCCGTACACATTCCTGCCAGCATTCCACCAGCAATAGCGGCCAGGGTAGCAAGCCATGGTGCATAACCGTTAGTAATCATAACAGCGGCAATGGCACCACCAGTGGTAAAGCTCCCATCTACAGTCAAATCAGGGAAATCAAGAATACGAAAGGTAATGTATACACCTAAAGCCATAAATGCGTAAAGCAGTCCCATTTCAACGGCCCCGAGCATCGAATTTAACATAGATGACTTCCTCCTTCGAGCGGAAAGGGGCGTTCTCACGAAATCGCCCCTATATAATGGCTTATTGAATAATATTGTTAGCTTGATCGGCAACTTCTGCCTTCATTGCATCAGTCACTTCTATGCCTTGCGCTGCTGCAGATTTCAGGTTAAGAATGAGATCGAGTTTTTCTTGCATGGTTACTTTCATATCAGCTGGCTTTTTACCATTTTTCAAAATATCCACGGCCATTTGACCCACTTGATAGCCATGATCGAAATATTTAAAACCAACGGTGGCGAAAGCTCCCTTTTCAACCGTATCACGGTCACTGGAGAAGAAGGGAATTTTCTTGTCATTAGCTGTTTGAATAATGGTATCCACTGCACTTACGACTGTGTTATCCAAAGTAATGTAGAATGCATCTACACGACCCACAAGTGATTCTGCAGCTTGTTTGACTTCAGAGGTATTCGTGATGGCAGCCTTCACTAGCTCGATTCCATGTTTATCCAACTCTTTTTTAGCAATCTCAGCCATAATTACTGCATTTGGTTCACCTTCATTAATAACGATGCCCAGCTTTTTCACGTTAGGAAATTGGGTAGCTATAAATTGCATTAATCTGTTAATCGCTTCGGGATTGGTGTCCGATACCCCTGATACATTGCCACCTGGATGCTCCAGATCCGTGACAATCTTCGCGTCGAGTGGGTCAGTTACGGCTGCGAATAAAATCGGTGTATCCTTACTTGCTTTGCTGAGTGCTTGAACAATTGATTGAGCGGAAGGCGTTGCAATTGCCAATACCAAATCATTAGAGTCAGCGGCAATCTTTTGAGCAATGGACAAGTTATTCGCTTGATCAGCCTGAGCATTCTCAAGGTCAACCTTCAGGTTCTCACCTTCAACGATTCCTGCATCCTTCAAAGCAGCGAGAATTCCTTCACGTGTAGCATCAAGTGAGGGGTGCTCCACATATTGCGAGATCGCAATTTTGTACGTTTTTGAATCTGCTGCTCCTGCATTCGTAGGGGAATTACCGGAATTCGCTGCATTTCCTGCGTTTCCCGCAGTGTTATTGTTACCACAACCAGCTGCTACGAGCATGAAGCATAAGCTTAATCCCGCCAAAATGTTTCTCTTTTTCATCAAAGTACCCCATTTCATTAGTTTATTAACGCATACATCAAGGTGAGCGACTCAGCATTATCACTTTTATCGATAAAAGCATTAAAGCATAAGCTTACACGTACCTCACATTAATGATAGAAATCTATTAAACCTATATTATATGGAGGTTGTTTATCCGTCAATCACTTATCATATTTCCATAGATTTCAAATTCTGAAGAATATATGACATCAAAACAGGTAATGCTTGGTTGTCTCTTACAACGATTGCCTTCGTTTCTTTTACATAAAAAAAATCGCCCTGCACAAACTTAATTTACAGTTTGAAGATGGAGCGTGTTAAATGGCTAATAATCACAAAAGACTACTAACCACCGCTGCTGTATTGCTTGCTGTCGCTTTAACGAGTTCATCCTGCGGTTATTCATCTCAATCGCAAAAACCTAAGGTTAACGCGCTAACTCCTGATGGAACAAATGCCTCCAGTTATTATGAACAATCTGCAATTACTGACGCTCAGGGAAAGTACTGGATTCCACTTAAGCCTGCGGTTACTTCGCTCGGATATCGGATGAAAGATGATGGTTCAAGTGATGGATACACTAAAATCGGTTATAGCGATGTTATGTATATGCTGCGCCCTGGCTCACCACAGGTATTCTCACTTGGGGAAAAAATCACACTGCCACAGGCCCCTAGACGACAAGAAGGGCAAATCTATATCACCCCTTTAGCCTTGTCCAAATTTCTGCAAACAGAAGTAGGCTGGAATCCCCAGTCGGGTGAGATAAACATTGCTACACCGTCCGAACGTAAGACTATCGAAAAATTATCGACGGTCGAATCCACGAGTGAATCTAAATCTTTACGCATTCAAAGTATTTCTGAAGCGGATAAAAAGGAGTTAGTCGCTTTTGCCAAAAATTTCTTAGGTGTACCCTACGACTTTGGCGCTGGATCTTATGAAGAAACCAAAAAATTTGATTGCTCTTCTTTTACAAGGCATGTTTTCAAAAAATTCGGTGTCAGCTTACCTCGTTTAGCTAAAGATCAAGATAATTTAGGTACTCGTGTAAGTCGAAGCGAACTGGATGTAGGAGATCTTATCTTTTTTACCGTTCCCGGCCGATTTGAAAGTGATGCTATACCTGGTCATGTCGGTATTTACATTGGAGACGGAAAGTTTATCCACACTTGGGGCGAACCCGGAGTTCAGATCAGTGACCTCGACTCAGGTTATTGGAGTAATGTAATCCTCCACATGCAACGTGTTTTATAAGCTTCCCATACTTTAAAAGAAATCATTCAAAAAGCCTGAATCCCTATTGAAGGGATTCAGGCTTTTTGACTACAACTCTTAACCAAATTCTTAATCCCAGCTCTTGCCCCTTCCGCTTATCCGGACAAACAGCTTTACAAGTTCTACTATGACAATAATCGCTACAGCTGCTGCACATACTATTCCCCACTGTAATCCACTTAAATGTGAGACACCAAACCAGTCGTTTAAGCCCGGGATGATGATCACAAGCACAAGCATTAGTATAGAGATCAGCGACGCCCATAACATATACCGATTGCTGAACCAACCGATCTGGAATAGCGATTTTTTATTGGATCTGACGTTAAAAGCATGGGCAATTTGCAGTAATCCTAATGTGGCAAAGGCCATTGTAACCGCAATACCTTCATTGTAATGCGTATGCGCCCATTGGTACACCAATAACGTAAGCGCCGCTTCTATAATCCCTTGATATATAATCCCAATCCCCACGCCGCCGGCAAAGATGCTACTGCTTGCTTTACGCGGCTTCTTCGCCATTACATCCTCACCGGCTTTCTCAAGCCCGAGGGCAAGTGCAGGTAAAGTATCCGTAACGAGATTAATCCACAGGATATGGATCGGCTCTAGAATACGCCAACCAATCATAGTGGCAATAAATAATGTCAGCACTTCCCCAAGGTTAGCGGAGAGAAGGAACTGGATTGCTTTGCGGATATTGCTGTAAACTTTCCGTCCTTCTTCAACGGCAACAACTATAGTCGTAAAGTTATCGTCGGCAAGCACCATATCTGATACACCCTTGGCAACATCCGTTCCGGTTATCCCCATGCCCACACCGATGTCGGATGATTTAAGTGCAGGAGCATCATTTACACCATCTCCGGTCATCGCCACAATTTTTCCTTTTTGCCGCCAAGCCTTAACGATACGCACCTTGTGTTCAGGAGAGACGCGTGCATAAACCGAATAATCGGTAACCTTCTCCGCAAATTCCTCTTCGCTGAATTTATCCAGCTCACTGCCCGTTAATACACCTGATTCATCTTCAATAATCCCTAATCTTTTGGCAATAGCCGCTGCTGTATCACGATGATCCCCTGTAATCATTACAGGTCTTATTCCCGCTTTACGGCAGATGGCTACCGCATCCCGTACTTCCTCACGCGGCGGGTCTATCATACCAACCAAACCAATAAATACTAACTCTATCTCCGTGGTATCTGGTGAGAGATCGGTCGGCAGCTGCTCCTCATCTCGGAAAGCAAACGCCAACACTCGAAGTGCGTCATTTGCGAGCATTTTATTACTCTCCATGATATTCCGCTTATGTTCGTCTTGTAGAGGTACAATTTCTCCATCCACATAAATATGGCTGCATTTGGACAAAAGTACATCTGGTGCACCCTTTGTCAGCACACGATATCGACCATCTTCTACCTCATGAATCGTTGTCATCAGCTTGCGATCAGAGTCAAAAGGCAGCTCATTTTTACGTGGATATTCCTTTTCAAGCTCCCTTTTGTCAGTACCTATACTAAGCGCATAATCGACTAACGCGGTCTCCGTCGGATCGCCGATGATTGCTTTTCCGCTCTTGGTTTGGGGATCCTTGTTTCCAGCTTTTGCTTCAGTTTCACTAGGAGTCTTTCCTTCGTCAATGCTGGAGTCATTACAAAGCGTCATAGCTTGAAGCAATAACTCACCACCAGGAATCCCTTCAAGTCCTGCACTGGAATCAGTGGTCTTTCCGTTGACATGTACTTTTTCGACAGTCATTTTATTTAATGTTAAAGTACCTGTCTTATCGGAGCATATAATCTCTGTACTTCCGAGTGTCTCCACGGCAGGAAGCTTGCGAATGATCGCTTTTCGTCCCGCCATTCGCTGCACACCAAGCGCGAGAATGATCGTAACAATTGCTGGCAGCCCTTCCGGGATAGCCGCTACCGCAAGTGAGATCGAGGTGAGTAGCATATCCATTAGCTCTCTTCCCTCGAAGATCCCAACGGCAAAGATAATCACGCAAACGCCAAGAATAATAAAGGTGAAATATTTCCCTAGTTCATCCAGCTTTTTTTGCAGCGGTGTTACATCATTATCTTCCTCCGAGATATAACCGGCAATTCTACCGACCTCCGTCTGCATTCCTGTTGTTGTAACGACACCAACCGCCCGGCCATAAGTAACACTGCTGCTCATATAAGCCATATTGGTGCGGTCACCGATTACAATGTCGCTGCCTTCAAGCACACCGGCCCGCTTTTCTGATGGCAATGATTCTCCTGTAAGCGCGGCTTCCTCCGTCTTTAACGATGCGGCTTCCAAAAGTCTTATATCCGCCGGAACTACATTTCCGGCTTCCAGTAATACGATATCCCCGGGTACGAGGTCTTCACTTTTTATCTCAGTAACCTGACCGGAACGTCTTACTCTGGCATGCGGAGAGGACATGCTTTTAAGCGCATCGAGTGCCTGCTCCGCCTTATTTTCCTGAATAACTCCAAGCACCGCGTTCAGAATGACTACAAGCAAAATAATAATCGTATCCGTCCATTCCCCCAAAACTCCTGATAATACAGCTGCTACTAGCAAAATAAAGATCATTACATTTTTAAATTGTTCGATAAACTTTTCTAATAGCGATTTAGTCTTCGCTTCTTGCAGTACATTCTTCCCATATCGCTCCAGAAATTTAGCCGCTTCATCGGAAGATAAACCCTCTTTCCGAGTTTCCAGCCTATTCAGCACTTCTTCCTCGCTCAGAGTATGGAAGGGTACCAGCCCTTGCGATTGTGGATTATTTGAATTCAAGACCATAGCCTCCTTCCAGAATTGAGATCTGGTAAAACCTCTCATATGAGTTTTACCCAAAACAGGCATGGTGATTCTTGAATGGTATGTACTTTTTTAGAAATTTAGATGTTCTTTCTTCAAATCGCGATTGAAGCTTTTAAACCTAGTCCCTTGATACAGGAGTTCGCCTTGGTCACCTTCTACAATCAGGCCAAAATCCTGATCTCTTACCTGCAACTCCAATCGAGAGCCATCGGCAAACTCAAACGTAACGTAATAACTAGTATTTGCTCTCGATTCACCGGATCCCCCCCACACCTCGGTTCGTTTGGTCACCGCTGTGCAGTTTGCTTTTATCAAAGGACTTGCGTTATTGGACATCCAGATTCTCACTGATTTAACAATCATAAAAACGAAAAGGCCAAGAAAAAGCAAAGCAAATAATTTAAAAAATAGTGGCATCTCATGAATGAAACTTCCGAAAAAGCTGCGCTCATCAAAACCGTTAAAATCCTGCCATTCGCTCAAATTTATCCCTCCTGACTGAAACAAGATAATAAAAGTTATCTATGCTGCGAAATACGTCATTTTTCCCGTTCGGTTTCATGTTTTCATCATCTATATATGAATTTTTTTCACAAAACAATTTGGATTCAAAGGAAAAGGTATGGTATGCTTTTAAATACTACATACAGTTGGGAGGTGTTATTTCGGTGCAATATATAGCGCGTTTATCACTACATTGGTTTCTTCGTATCGTCCTAATTCTGGGAATGATGTTTTCTTTTCCACCTGCCTGGTCTGGAGGATTATTCACTACGGAGCAAGAATCAACGACATCCGAAATTGAACGCTACGAGCGAAAGTTTACACCTCCCGTAAGGATTGCACCTCAAATAACCCCTCAGGTAGGAGCCATCAAAATAACTGAACAGTGGGGAGCGAAGTCACTTGCGGTAATTGCAATACTCCCTGTACTTTCTTTACTGTTCCGTCCAGTGATTTATAAATTCCTGCTTCGACTGCGGCTGTACCTGTTAAAATTCACGTCTCATTTTCTAATATCACTACCTTAGCGAAGTTCACCTCTGCCCTAAATGAATGTCGGCTGAAGGGAATTTAGAACTTCAATTGATAAAAATCTTATGTATCATGAATTATAGAGATGCGGATTTACCGGTAGGTATACATGCTCGCATTGCTCATCATCCACCGGAAGAAAGCAAGTATCTTGGCTCAACCGTGTTCTGGATATCCGTTCAGGTGCGCTTTTACATTAGTAATATTCGCAGCACTATTCCTGATTGCTGGATTCACCGACACCATTCATCTAGCAGACAGAAGTTATTGGCGTCCTACTAGTGGACTTTTCCTCGCTGAAACCGAACATGTGAGACGAATTGAAAAGCTCGTGATCCTATTTCGTTATTTCTTAGGTGCCATCTTCTTCTTCAGCTTGAGACTGAGGTACATCCACCCACCTTAGGCGGTGAGGCGCTCTAGGCTCCCTTGCAGCAGTTATCGTTACGCTGATTGGCAACTTCGTTGCAGGCTTGCTGGCCGGACGTAGCGTTGGTCACAGCCTTCATGCTTCATCTATCATTGGATGCCTATAGTCTCACGGGATAAACTTTAAATTGTTTTAGCCAATTTGGGTAAAGAAAGCGGAGTGCTGGCTATTCTTCACTATTTCCAACCATTCGCAACCAATTGGAGCCTTTGCAACATTCTCCGTCATTTGCAACCATTTGCGGCCATTTACAGCTATTTGCAGATATTTGCAGCTATTTGCAGCTATTTGCAGCTATTTGCGGCCATTTTCAGCCTTTCGCAGAGATTTGCAACCATTTGCAGCCATTCGCAGACATTTACGTGCTGATCCTTGTTGTCCTTGGACATTGTCTGACGAAGGAATCTAAATAGATTTGTAAAATAACGGATAAAGTATTCAACTTTGAGAAACGACATGATGCACGAATATCAAAAAAAATCTGCCATAGCCACTGAAAATAAGTAAGGTCGTTTCCCCTGTTGAAGGAGGAAAAACTATGCAGAACAAAATAAATCAACGTCAACAGCTACAAAGAAGCTCTACCTTCCGAGTTCTCACAGTCATTGCCGGCGCATTGCTTGCTGCTGTAGGATTGGAATTATTTTTAATGCCACATGGCCTTGTTGTCGGCGGGATTACAGGTTTATCCGCATTATTCGCTCATACTACTGAAATGCAGCTTGGATTGTTTCTATTTCTATTCAATCTGCCCTTTATATTTATGTCGCGAAAACAAGTAAATCTCCGCTTTGCTCTTTACACTGTTTTGGGATTAACCTGCCTAACCATCGCGTCTCTTGCGCTGCATCGTTTTCCTGCTGTGATTAGCGATCCTTTACCTGCCGCAATGGCAGGAGGCATCTGTCTTGGAGTAGGTATTGGAATATCTGTGAGATTCGGCGGTGTAAATAAACAAGCCAGTGACCAAGGGTATTCTCTGCTGAGCGGCGGACCTCCAAAGTCAACGGAAGTCGTTATTATGATCCTGAACTGTGCAATTCTGCTTTTTGCAGGTACATTGTTCGGTTGGGAGCAAGCAATGTATTCTATTATTGCCTACCTGCTGGCTTTCGAAGGTGTTCGTATCTCACTACGAGGATTATCCCACTCCCGCACTGCTTGGATTACCAGCAGCCGATGTTTGGACATTCAGCAAGCAATCGCAAGCTCCCTAAACCGAGAAGCTGCGATTGCTGAAGGTTCAGGGCAAGATGGAGAGGTTAGCACGTTGTTTTGTCTGACGAACAGAATGGAAGAAGAGCATCTTCGGGCACTCGTTCTACAGTGTGATTCAGAGAGCCAAATTGTGTTCAGATCAGCCACTAAAGATCATAGACAAACACGCTTACACGAATAAAAAAAGGGAGCGCCCTTAAGCCATGAAAATGGCTGGAGCGCTCCTTTCTTTTTGAATTTAGCCTTTGATCGCAACCAATTTTTCTAAGCGAGACCTAATTTCTTGAGCGAAGACTCCATTTTTTTGTTTGAGAACCAAAACTTCTTGATCGAAGCCTCAAACTCCTTGTGTGAGGCCTCAAACTTCGCTTAATCTAACATGTTTGCGCGATTGAGGCAGCTATCGGACATAGGAGACCTTATACGCGAAATAACCCTGAATTTTGGATGCTATCGGACCCCATAGCTCCTATTGGCACAAAAAACGCCAACTATGAGCTTATTTCTTATGAATAACTGCACTGGGGTCCGAAACCTCGCTCCAAAGGCGATATATTTGCGAATAACGTCATTGGAGTCCGAAAGCCACAGCGGATGATCATGATTCGGCGGTAGCGACTTGCGGATGAACAAGATTCGGTGGTACCCGACAGCAGATGAACTTGATTCGGTAGCATCAGACGATGGATAAACATAATTCAGCGGTACCCCACGGCAGATGAATGGAATTCGGTGGCATCGGACACAGCGGACCTTATACGCGGAATTATCCTGAATTTTGGATGCTATCGGACCGCATAGCCCCTATTGGCACCAAAAACGCCAACTACGAGTCTATTTCTTATGAATAACTGCACTGGGGTCCGAAACCTTGCTCCAAAGGCGATATATTTGCGAATAACGTCATTGGAGTCCGAATGCCACAGCGGATGATCATGATTCGGTGGCATCGGACACAGCGGACCTTATACGCGGAATTATCCTGAATTTCAGATGCTATCGGACCCCATAGCCCCTATTGGCACAAAAAACGCCAACTATGAGCCTATTTCTTATGAATAACTGCACTGGAGTCCGAAACCTTGCTCCAAAGGCGATATATTTGCGAATAACGTCATTGGAGTCCGAAAGCCGCAGCGGATGATCATGATTCAGCGGGATCGGACGGTGGATAAACATAATTCAGCGACATCGTACGGCGGGTGAATGTGATTCGGGGTATCGGACGGCGGATGACTATGATTCGCTGGTATTAGTAGTAGGATGGATATAATTCGGCGGGATTGGAAAGCGAATGATCATATTTCTACGGTATTGGACAACTGTTGACTATGATTCAGTGGCATCTGACGAAGGTTGACCATGATTCGGTGGCATCAAACGATGGATGAACATCATTCAGCGGTACCGGACGACGAATGACCACGATTCGGTGGCATCGGTTGTCAAGAATAGAAACGTATTGCAGCTTGCCGTAACTGCGACCAAAAACGCAAAGCAGCGATCCTCCAGTAATAGGAGGATCGCTGCTTGCAGACTGTCACATACGATGAAAAAACCATCTATGGACAACCCCTACTTTTCATTTAATCCGCTACTTAACGGAACATTCCCCACAAGCGGATCAAATGAAAGGTGTTGTTCGGATCGATTTTCTGCGCGATGATAAACTTTACAATTTGTTCTTCCTGTGTCGAGGTCAATTTCTCGTTCAATACACCTGACGCTTTTCGTACCAATCTGCGAACAACCGCAGGATCCTGCAGCTCCTGTTTCGAGATGCCCTCAATCATACTTTTGATACGATCCTTCACAGTCGAGTTTTTCATCTTCAGCTTGATGCGATCCACCAACTGAGGGCTAATTCCGAATTGTTGATAACCCAAGTGTAGCACCTCCCGTCATATCCAATCTTTCACAGTATATGAGCCTTCGGTGCTACATGTGCCTAGTTAGTCAATTAATTCTCCTTGGAAGATCTGTTCACTCTGTAAATAATGCCGAAGAGCTGCATATTCAGGTGATGTCCAAAAGGCTTCATCCTTAAGCAGCTCAGCAACATCATCCCGCGCCTGCTCGAGAATTTCAAAGTCAGCCGTCATATCTGCCAGCCGAAACTCCGGTAATCCACTCTGCTTTGTCCCAAAAAAGTCCCCCGGACCACGCAGCTCCAAATCCCTTCGGGAAATCTCAAATCCGTCATCCGTATCGGTCATGGCAGTCATTCGCTCACGTCCGATTTCAGATTTTGGATCAGCTACCAACACACAAAAAGAGGCATGCTGCCCTCTTCCTACCCGTCCACGCAGCTGGTGCAGCTGTGACAGGCCAAAACGATCCGCATCCATAATGATCATCAATGTAGCATTAGGAACGTCTACACCCACCTCCACCACCGTAGTGGACACAAGCAGCTGCAGTTCATTGTTATAAAACGCTCGCATCACTTCATCTTTTTCAGCAGGAGTCATTTTACCATGTAAAAGCCCAACTTTATAGCTAGGGAAAGCTTGGCTCATCTGAATATGCAAATCAATAGCATTCTGCACATCCAGCTTCTCTGACTCTTCAATAAGCGGACAGATCAGATAAGCTTGACGACCGAGATCAATTTCACGCTTAATCAGATTCAGCACACGATCCATGAGATCATGCTTTACCCAGTAGCTAGTTATTGGCACCCGGCCTTTCGGCCTTTCAGATAAAGTGGATACATCCATATCGCCAAAAACAGAGATGGCTAGCGTACGAGGAATAGGCGTCGCCGTCATCGTTAGTACATCCGGATTATATCCTTTACGCCGCAATACACCACGCTGATTCACACCAAAACGATGCTGCTCGTCAGTTACTACAAGTCCCAGATCACGGAAAAATACATCCTCCTGAATCAAAGCATGTGTTCCTACCACGATATCAAGCATCCCCATTTGCAACGAGGCCAATAATTCTTTACGTTTTCGGCCAGTCACACTGCCCGTAAGGAGTCCTACAGTAATCCCAAACGGCTCAAACATTCTGGTAAGTGAACGCATATGCTGCTCTGCCAAAATCTCTGTAGGCACCATAAGTGCGCCCTGAAAACCAGATCTTACCGTAGCAAAAAGCGCCACTGCCGCAAGCACTGTTTTACCCGAGCCAACATCTCCTTGCAGCAGACGATTCATGCAATATGGTGAACGCAGATCATGTAAAATCTCCAGCTCTACACGTTTCTGTGCATCTGTAAGCTCAAAAGGCAGACTGCGAACGAACTGGCGTACCGTCGCGTTATCCACTGTGTGGACTACCCCATCCATCCGCCCGCGGTTCAGAACCCTGAACGCTTGCATCTTCAACTGGAACAGGAATAGTTCCTCATACACCATCCTACGGCGCCCCTGCTGCCCTTCACGAGTGTCCTCAGGCCTATGAATAGTGGCAATGGCCCGTTTACGCGGCATGAAGTCATATTCCCTCATAATAGAATGCGGTAAAATTTCTGGAATCAGATCCCCATACTGCTGAAGTCCCTGATTAATAACCTTCCTGATCCATGACTGCGTGATCTTACCACCTACTGAATAGACCGGCTGCAGTGTTCCCGTCTTCCCTTCACCACGATCCGGAAATTCATAATCAGTCACTGTAATCTGATTGCGCTTCTGATCCCATTTTCCGGTCAGCACAATTTCCCGTCCCACAGTGAGTTGCTCTCTTACGTAATGGCGGTTAAACCAGGTTGCTGTGAACATCCAGGGCTCTGCAACCATCTTACAGCTAAGACGAGACTTGCCGCCAAAGCGCTGCAGCACAGGGATACCGATCACTTTTGCCTCAACGGTCACTTTATCCCCGTGTTTAGTCTCGCTAAGCGAGCGGGGCCGATAATCCTCGTAGCGGAACGGATAATACTCTAATAAATCCTTTACTGTAAAGACGCCAAAGGCGTGAAGCTCGCTTTGCTTTTGAGCACTCACGCCAGTTATGTTTTTTACTTCAATTTGATTTAATGCCAGTGTCATATTTATCCCTCATTTTGCAGGCCAAATGAACACAGCTAATGTACCGTTACCGACATGGCTGCCCACGACAGGGCCGACGTTCGTCAGCACTTTTTCTTCCAAGGTGAAGTGTCCTGCAAGCTCATTCAGGAACTCTTCGCCGGAAGCCGGTTCAGCCGTATGACCCACGGCCACATTGATTTTGTTTACACCCTGCAGATCCCGCTTGAACAGTTCAATCATACGGGCGACAGCCTTCTTACGGCCTCTAACTTTCTCCACCGCATAAATAATTCCTTCTGCATCAATGGACAGGATCGGCTTAATATTCAGAAGTGTCCCCAGAATAGCGGAGGCTTTCCCAATTCTCCCGCCTTTTTGTAAATATTCAAGTGTATCTACTAAGAAGTAAAGCTTACGCGATTGACGTAGGCTTTCTACAGCCTCAAGTATCTCTTCAGGTCCTTTGCCCTCAGCAGACATTCTGGCAGCTTCCACTACCATAAATCCAAAACCATAAGAAGCGGAGAGAGAATCCACAACAGTGATTCCTTCTCCCTCTTCCTCCAGCATCGATTTAGCCAGCAATGCAGATTGATAAGTCCCGCTCAGTCCAGAAGAGATATGAAAGGAAAGGATAGAACAGCCCGGGTTACGCTCCAGAATACTGCGGTACACATTCATATATTCAACCGGTGAGGGTTGAGAAGTAGTCGGCAGCTGTGAGGTACGGGGAAGACGCTCATAGAACTGCTCCGGAGTCATATCCAGATTGTCCCTAAAAGCCTCTTCGCCGAACATTAAGGTCAACGGTACTACCTCAATTCCGTACGTTTCCGCCATTGCTGGCGGGATATCTGAAGTGCTGTCGGTGACGATAATGGTACGATTCATGGATTTTCTCCCCCAAGCTATAATTTTGCCAACTACGCAATAACAAATTTCTACTCCATTGTTAAAGAACCATTAATTCCTACCTATGGCTCTACAGAGAACAGATAATAATACAGGGGTTGGCCACCCTCATGAATCTCAACTTCCACATTCGGATAAGTCTCTTCCAGCCACTCACTCAAAGAATCAGTAGCCTCGGATTCTGTTTCTGCACCAATAAGGATCGTGACGATTTCGTCGCCATTCTCCAGCATGTTGGATAGCAGCGCCTGACTTGCAGCCAAAAGATCATCTGCCGCAGCAACAATTTTGGAATTAGAAATTCCAATAAATTGGCCCGATTTAATCTCCAGCTCATCAAAGCTTGTATCACGCACAGCGTTCGTTACTTGTCCGGATTTCACATGAGAGATTGCTTCCAGCATATTCTCAGAATTAGTCTCCACAGCATCTTCCTCTTGGAACGCAAAAGCTGCTGCTATTCCCTGTGGAATACTTTTACTTGGAATCACCGTAATCTCACGTTCGCCTTCTAGAAGATCTTTAGCTTGTTGAGCGGCAAGAACAATGTTCGAGTTATTCGGCAAAATATAAACATGCTTCGCAGATATAGAAGAGATCGCGTTCACGAAATCCTCCGTGCTAGGATTCATTGTTTGACCACCAGCTAGGACTACGTCCACTCCAAGGCTTTTGAAAATATCAGCAATACCTGCGCCAGAAGATACCGCAATGAAGCCGTAAGGTGCCAAATCATCAGCTGGTGGTTCAGCAGGAGACATTTGCACTGCACTCTTCTCATTCGGCATATCAGCGAATACATCAGGCATTGGTGCAATATCCATACCCGCAGTCAGCAGGTCACGATGCTGCTCTCGCATATTAAGAATGTGAATCTGCGTGATCTCCCCATAAAGAAGAGCCAAGTTCATCACTTCACCCGGAGCCTTAGAATGCACATGCACTTTAATCGTCTCATCATCCGAAATTACAATAATGGAATCGCCATTAACTGACAACGCTTTCCTAAAAGCTTCCTCATCAAAATTAGTTCTCACGTTAGCGCCTAACTGGCGATTAATGAAAAACTCCATATCATATAGAAATTCTATATCTTCAGTAGATAGCTGTGACTGCGCAGAAGACTGTACAGAAAACAGTTCATTTTCAGGTTTCGTTAACACGGGTTTAGGCGCTGGTGCAACTGGTGTGTGGGTTTGTCCTTGCACAGATTCAGACAGACCGGTACTTCCGTTCGTCAGATGCTGGTGAAACCCTTCATAAATGTAGACCAAACCTTGACCGCCAGAATCTACAACACCGACTTGCTTCAATACAGGTAATTGCTCAGGCGTATAAGCTAAGGCTTCTTTTGCTTTGGCTAATACCTCTGTCATCAGCTCCACAACGTCAGTAGTACGGCGGGCATAATAAACAGCATGTCTTGCAGCCTCTTTAGCTACAGTAAGAATAGTTCCCTCTACAGGCTTTACAACTGCTTTATACGCAGCGTCCACTCCGGTTTGCAGCGCAGCAGCGAACTGCTGTGTATTAAGCTCATCATGTTGAGCCGCATACCTGCTAAACCCTCTGAATAACTGGGACAAAATAACGCCGGAATTCCCGCGAGCTCCCATTAATAAGCCCTTGGAGAGTACACCTGCACATTGGCCCACAGAAGTGGTGTTATTTTTCTTTAATTCATTCGCACCTGCGGTCATCGTCAAATTCATGTTTGTACCGGTATCTCCGTCTGGGACCGGAAAAACATTTAGGGAATTGACGTGTTCTGCATGCTGTTGCAGCTTATCCGCTCCAGCCAATACCATAGCGGTAAAATCTGTTCCGTTTATAGAACGCTTACTCAATTGAGAATTCCCCTTCCTAACTTCATGCCTAATCATTCTATGATTAACAGGACATAATGCACTAATTTACATTGTACTATAAGTATTAAAAGAAATAAATGTTTTTGAATCGGTTGACGTAGCAAAATTTGCTGTGATATTATAGATAAGTATTGTTTATGCAGGTGTTAGGAATAAGGAGGTGTAATCTATGTCCCGCAAATGTGCAGTAACAGGCAAGAAACCGAGCAGCGGCAACCACGTGTCTCACGCTAATAACCGCAACCGTCGTTCTTGGGGAGTTAACGTTCAGAAGGTCCGTATCCTCGTGAACGGTAAACCAAAACGCGTGTACGTCAGCACCCGTGCTTTGAAAGCCGGTAAAGTTGAACGCGTTTAGTCTTTAGCAATTTTTAAGACCGAACGATAACTTATATGAAGCAAAAAGCACCCTTTACATTTGTAAGGTGCTTTTTTTCATGTTTTCTTTTCTGTTAGAGGCTTAACTCTTCTGAAATGTGTTCAATATTGCTTTAACAAAACCTCCCAAAAACCTTGGCAGCTTAAACGTGTAAAATTTCATGATTTACCCTCCCATCAATTCATGCCGTACGCAGGAGACTTTCCTCTTGTCAATAACGGAAACGAACTGCAGTCCTCCCTGCCAAAACAAAAAAAGGCTACATGAGATTTCTGCTCATGTAACCATATTTATGCACCGAGGACTTGGCCTATACCTATAGTCTCAATCGCCTATTTTTTAACGCAGTGCTGATTCGGCTGCTTCTCGAATTCCTCGGATCGCCGCAGCACGATCACTCCGGCCAAAAACTGCATTCCCCGCTACCAAAACATCGGCTCCAGCTGCCACAACCAATGGTGCTGTATCTTCCGATACTCCACCATCTACTTCGATCAATAAATCTGGATTCACTTCATTCGCCCATTCTCGAATTTGAGTGATTTTGCGCAAAGTGTTAGGAATGAATGCTTGACCACCAAAGCCTGGATTAACGGTCATCACCAGAATCATATCCACATCCTCCAGCACCTCACGCACCGCTGAAGCCGGAGTACCCGGATTAATTGCTACACTTGCCTTCAGCCCCAGTTCCTTGATCTGATGAACCACACGATGCAAATGAACGCATGCCTCAGCGTGAACGGTGATCACACTTGCACCAGCTGCAGCAAAATCAGGGATATAACGTTCTGGTGACTCAATCATCAAGTGAACATCAAGTGGCAGCTTGGTATGTAACGATACAGCTTTTACAATAGGTGGACCCAACGTGATATTCGGCACAAAATGACCGTCCATTACATCCACATGTATCCAATCTCCACCACTGGCTTCCGCCTCTGCAACTTCTGGACCTAAACGCGCGAAATCCGCCGACAATAAAGATGGTGCTATTCGTATCATGATGTTAGTACCTCCGCTTTTTATCTTTCATTTCATTAAAAAACAGTTTGTAATGATCATAGCGACTATCCGCAATTTTCCCTGCTTTCCAAGCCTCTATTACACGGCAGCCTGGTTCATGCTGATGACTGCAGCCCCGGAACTTACAATCGGATGCGTATTGAGCAAATTCACGAAAACAAGTGGACAGCTCTTCTACACCAAGCTCCAAGAAATCAAGCTGACTAAAACCTGGGGTATCTGCAACAAAACCTCCACCACCAATATCCATCAGCTCCACATGACGGGTCGTATGACGACCACGTCCCAATCGTAAACTGATCTCTCCAGTCTCCAGTTTAAGCCCTGGAACAATACGATTCAATAAGGTGGACTTACCAACCCCCGATTGACCCGCAAATACGCTGATGCCACCAGTAAGCCTTTGTCTTAGCTCATCGCTTCCGGCACCAGTAAATGAACTTGTAACCATCACTTCATATCCGATATCCTCATAAAGTTCTTTAACATAACGGGTAGCTTCACCATCATCATCCGCCAAATCCTGTTTAGTCAGAACAATTAGGGGTTCCAGACCCGAATGCTCAATATGAACTAGAAACTTGTCCAACAGATTCAGGTTCATATCGGGCTCCCGAACGGAGAATAAAAGCACTGCGAGCTTAACATTCGCTACAGGTGGACGAATCAGTTCAGATTCTCTAGGTAGAAGTTCATCCACCATTCCTTCTCCATGCTCAGTAAGGATATAAATAACCCGATCTCCAACTAGCGGAGCGATCCCTTTTTTCTTGAGAATTCCTCGGCCTCTGCATTGAACAGAATGCTCTTCAGTCGCAATTAATCCTTCGCGGAGCGGTTTCACATAATAATAACCGCTTAACGCCTTAACAATTATTCCTTCAGGCATACATAGTGAGCCTTCCTCTCCTGATTTTGCGAAAATGACCCAAGTCTGATATCCCCGGGTCATTTCGCTACGCCAACCGTTCAGGTTAAACCCTGTTTAGTTGTTGTTTTTATCTTTAGATTTATCCTTGCCTTTATTGTTGTGCTTATTATTGCCATTATTAGTCGATTCACTATTTATAGAACTATTGTTTACGAACCCTGTCTGATTCACCGCCCCGTTATTCCCTCCGTCATTCTCTGAACCTGAACCCGGCAAGATCTCCGGTTCAATCGTAGGTTCAATTGTAGGCGTAGGTTCAGCAGAAGGTGTTGGAGTTGGCTGTGGTGTTGCTATAACTGGTGGTTCAGGCTCCTGAACGGTTCCGTTCTTCGCATCGATATAAGGAATGACATAAGTGTCCAAAAGCACACCGTCACGGGTAACAATAACCGAACCATCTTTATTAGGAGCCAATACTAGATTAACGGATAACACTTGGCTCTTTCCAATGGTACGTGTTCCCCAATCCTGCTTCTCTCCATTATTGCGCGCATCCACGAATTCGATACGAATCTTGCTCTTTTTCCCATCCTGAGCAGGAGCGACTGGCACATTAAAGGTATAATTCAGGGCTTCAGGTGGATAACCTGTACTTAAGTAAATCGTAATCGCTGTTCCAGGTGGAACAGAAGTACCTGTCCCTTTATCAAATGCCCAAGTCTTTGTTACTTTACCTTCTTCAATGCTGAAGCTGGATTCTTTCTTCACTTCTCCAAGAACAAGCTTGGCACCTTCAAGCAGCGCCTTTGCCTCACTCTCCGTCTTACCGATGAGATCTGGCAACAGTACACTTTCTTCTCCTTTACTTACGTAAAGGGTGATTTGAACCGTCTCAGGATCGAATTCAGCATTTAATGCAGGGTCAGATTTTACAATGAGACCTTCATCTGTATTTTCGTCATAGAGAGGTTTATTATCAATCCTGTCCTGGGCTACACCCAGCGCCATCAATGCTTTAACCGCATCATCAAAGCTCTTGTTAACTACATCTGGCATCTTGGGTAATGGCTTAGCCGTATTCACAGTGAGTATAAGGGACGCTCCTTTTTTCACTTTGGCATCCTTTTCCCTACTCTGCTTAATGACCACATTCTCTTCAAAATTCGGACTGTAGTCATACAGAATAGGATCAGCAACCTCAAGCCCCAAATCCTCAAGCTCAGTTTGTGCTTGTTCTATCTGTTTACCTACTACATAAGGAACGGAAACCTCAGGAACAACTAGCTGTGATTTAACGTACCATACGAGACTGGCCATAGCCAACAGCAACAGTAAGGTAAGCCCAATCCATAATGTGGGTTTTGCCCATTGTTTTTTACCTTTGCTTGAAGGCACCGGTTCATCATCTTCATCACGAACCATCCGTTCCTCACGATGATTACGATTACCATTGCTTCTTTGAATCGGTTTTATCGCCGGGATAACCCGCGTACGATCCTCATCTTCTTCATCGTTGAACAGAATCTTCGCCTCACTGCGACGCTCCGGCAATAAGCATGTTTCCAAATCCTGTAACATTTCTTTGGCAGAGTCGTATCGCTCCTCCGGGTTTTTACGCATTGATCTCAGAATTACATTCTCAACGCTTTGCGGAATGAGTGGATTCAGAAGTTTTGGCTCTTCAAACTCTTCTTGCAGATGTTTTAAAGCTACACTAATCGGACTCTCTCCCAAAAAGGGCAGGCTTCCAGTAAGCATTTGATAAAGTACAATACCTAATGAATACAAGTCAGACTTTTCTCCTGTAGAGACACCTTTGGCATGCTCTGGCGAGAAATAATGTACTGAACCGACAACAGAACCGGTCTGAGTAATGGTTGTTGACGTAACTGCACGGGCAATCCCAAAATCGGTTACTTTCACCCGTCCATTGCGTCCGATCAGGATATTATGTGGTTTTATATCACGATGAATAATTTGATTCTGATGCGCATGATCTAGGGCATCACAGATTTGTGAAGCGATCCGTACGGATTCATCAACCTGCAATGGCGCTCGTTCTTTTATAATTTCATTAAGATTCTGACCCTCAATATACTCCATGACAATGTAATGAATTTCGTCTTCTTGTCCTACATCGTATATGCTGACGACATTCGGATGAGACAAAGATGCGGCAGACTGCGCCTCACGCCTAAAACGGCGAATAAATTCCTCGTCATGCACAAACTGATTGCGCAATACTTTGATGGCGACATTTCGGTTTAAAAGAATGTCATGTGCTCTATAGACGAGCGCCATTCCACCTCCGCCGATCCGTTCGATGACTTGGTAACGGCCGCCCAATTCGTGACCGATCATCAATCCCACTCCTTTGTTTCGGGCACAGCGGCCTCTCCATGATGTTCTAACAAAGCGACGCTAATATTATCGCCACCGCCGGCGAGCAGTGCCAGCTGAAGTAAACGGTCCGCTCTTTCCTCTAACGATATCTCATGTATACCTGCTACTTTGCCTAAATGCTCATTTGTGACAAAGTTGCTTAAACCATCGCTGCATAGAAGCAAAATTTCCCCTGGTAACAGAGCTATAGGCGCCATATCAACCTCAACCTCAGCATCTGTTCCAAGCGCCCTCGTCAGCACATTACGACGCGGATGATTATCCAATTCCTCCACACTGATCTGACCGTTCTTGAACAGCTCATTGACTAGCGTATGATCCTCGGTTAGTTGAACTGCCGCACTGTCTTTTATTAAATAGGCTCTGCTGTCTCCGATATGGCCAATATATCCGTTTGATCCATTCAAAAGAACAGCAACGACAGTAGTACCCATATTATGATACTTATCGTCACCGGAAGCCTCCCTGAACACAGTGCTGTTAGCTTCCAAAATAGCAGCTGACAACGCATCACGCAGAGCTTCGTCTTGAAGTTCAGGCTCTAACCCGTCCAGGTTATTCCTCATTGTCTCCAAAGCGAGCCTGCTTGCGGTTTCACCAGCCTGATGTCCACCCATCCCATCGGCAATAATACCGAGTGTATAACCGTGGCGCGTCGCGCCGATCCAGACCGAATCCTCATTGACAGAGCGCACTCGGCCAATATCGCTGGCATGAACTGTTCTGATCAAATATCCTCACCCCAACTCCATATGTTTGGCACGCAGCTGTCCGCATGCGGCCGCGATATCATGGCCTTGCTCACGGCGAATAGTAACATTCACCCCGTTATCAGCCAAAATACGTTGAAACTCAAAGATATCATTGCGTGAAGTACGTACATATTTTCGCTCAGGCACATGGTTTACCGGAATCAAATTGACGTGGCACAGCATGCTCTTAAGCACCCCAGCCAATTCCTCAGCATGCTCCGGTTGGTCATTTACCCCGCCGATCAAGGCATATTCAAAGCTGACACGTCGTCCCGTCTTAGCTTGATAATAACGCAATGATTCAATTACATCATCAAACGGAAAACGGCGGTTAACAGGCATTAGCTTTGAACGCAAGGCGTCGTTAGGCGCATGAATCGAAATCGCCAAATTAATCTGGGTATCTTCTTCTGCAAATTTATAAATGCTCGGTACAATACCGCTGGTGGAAACAGTAATATGCCGTTGTCCGATATTTAGGCCCTTCTCATGAATCATAAGACGCAGGAATCTCATTGTTGCATCATAGTTCTCAAACGGCTCACCAGTACCCATGATAACAATGCTGCTGACACGTTCGCCGCGCGCATCAAGGATTTGTTGGGAACGAACAACCTGAGCTACAATTTCTCCCGCTGTCAAATCCCGTTTTAATCCACCGAGTGTGGAAGCACAGAAAGTACAGCCGATTCGGCACCCTACTTGGGTTGTTACACAAACGCTATTGCCATAATTATGTTTCATGATAACTGTTTCGATAGCATGATCGTCATGCAATCCAAACAGGAATTTTACAGTTCCATCTTTAGATTCCATTTTAGTAATTTCTGTTAGCGCTGCAATAGAGAATTGTTCATTCAGCTTCTGGCGAAGCCCTTTGGACAAATTGCTCATTGCTTCGAAGTCATTCACACGTTTTACATATAGCCAATCAAAAATTTGTCCACCACGAAAAGCAGGCTCACCATTGTCTTTCGCCCACTGTTGTAACTCTTCTAAGGAAAAATCATATATTAAAGGTTTCATTATTATCTACACCTGTTCTTTCATAAGGATATGCGTATTATTTCTCATTCTTCCTATTTTAACACAAATTTCAGAGACGGTAAAAGAAAACGCCCGCCGTACGGTAGCCCGGCGGGCGGAGGATACTACAATTGTCAGAAAATTTGCTATATTACAAGACTCTCTGCAGCTTGGAAATATAGAACCCGTCGCTCCCATAATGATGAGGCAACAGCTGAATTCCCTCACCCTCAGCCAGCGCAGTACCCTCCAGCCTGTCCCATAATGGGGAGGCAAAAGTTACAGCGGTGAAGTCAGGATTCTGCTTCAAAAAGTCAGCTACTACTTCACTATTTTCCGCTTGTTCAGTAGTACAGGTACTATATACCAGAATGCCACCCGGTTTCAACAGTTTAGAGACCGACTGCAGCAATTCCCGTTGCAATGACGCTACGCTAGCCACATCTTCCGGCTGCTTACGCCATTTGAGGTCTGGCTTACGGCGAATTACGCCGAGTCCAGAGCAAGGTGCGTCGAGAAGAATTCTATCAAAGGATTGATGCTCTAAAGTGTGCTCCAGCTCCAGCGCATCTGCACTGCCTGTAGATACGCAATCAAGACCTAAACGTTCTGCTTGATCTGAGATCAATTTCGCTTTATGCAAATGCAGATCATTAGCGTAAATTGATCCTTCATCTTTCATGAGCTCGCCCATATGTGCTGTTTTGCCCCCCGGAGCAGCGCAGCAGTCAAGTACCCTCATCCCAGGCTCCGGAGCTACCGCTTCAGCTACAAGCATAGAACTCTCATCCTGAACGGAGAGATATCCATCACGATACCAGGAGGTGAGCGCCAGGTTTCCGCCGCCTTTCACAACAATGCCATAGGGACTAACCTCAGATGCTGAAGCTTGCAGACCTTGTTCAATCATCTGGTTCAGCAGAGCTTCACGACTGATCATCGTTGTATTCACACGTACACTGACCGCAGGCGGCTCATTATTAGATGCACAAATCGCTTCCGCCGTGTCGACACCGTACTCGGTAATCCAACGTTCCACTAACCACAACGGATGTGAGTATAATATCGATATCCGCTGCGCTTGACTCAGCCCCTCAGGCAGAACCGGTAGATCACCAGCGCGCAACACACTGCGCAGCACACCGTTAACCATCCCTGAGATTCCCTGGTGGCCTTTTTTCTTCGCTATATTAACAGCCTCATTAACAGCTGCATGGGACGGTATACGATCCAGATACATAATTTGATATAAACTTAACCGCAGTAAATTACGGACCCATGGCTGTAGTTTAGCTATCCCTTTACTAACAAATCCTTCAAGCACATAATCCAAGGTGTTCATCCGCGAAATAGAGCCATAAACAAGTTCTGTGACCAGTCCGGCATCTTCTTTGCTAAGTGTCGCCTTCTGTAGACTGCTGTTGAGCAGCAAATTGCTATATGCACCTTGCTGCTCAACTTTAACCATTATATCAAGCGCGATTTCCCGGGCAGAAGCAGGGGCAACCTTACCCTTATTGCCAGCTCTGCCGTTGTTGCCAACTGCTTTGGAATTGTTCCCCTGTCTCTTACCAGCGTTAGGATTTACTGCTGATCGGCCAACACCATTTCCACCGCCGCTCACCCTAACACCGTCCCTGGCTTCATAACAGCACCACGGCTAAAATCGGCCGCACTCATTGCTTTTTTGCCAGCAGGTTGAACCGTTGTCAGCAGCAGACTTCCGTCACCTGTTTTCACTTCGACACCTTGCTCGGTTACAGAAAGCACCGTTCCTGGAGCACTATCGCTTGCTTTCTGCTCTTCAGGCAGTTTAGAAGCCCAAGCTTTAAAGGTCTCACCATTCCAGAGCGTGAATGCGCCGGAAAAAGGAACTAATCCACGAATTCGATTATAGTTGTCATGTGAGGTAGCGTTCCAATCCAAACGTTCATCCTCGCGATTAAGGTTAGGAGCATAAGTTGCCTCACTATCGTCTTGCTGAACAGCTTGAACTTTTCCACTCACTAAACGTGGCATTTCAGACTTTAACAGATCTCGTCCCGCTAGGCTTAGCTTCTCAAAAAGAATTCCTGAGGTATCTTCAGCCTCAATAGCCACTTCGACACGAGAGATCATGTCACCGGTATCCAGCCCTTCCGCCATATACATCAAAGTAACGCCGGTCACTTTCTCACCATTGATGATACTACGCTGAATCGGAGCACCTCCCCGATATTTAGGAAGCAACGAACCGTGTACATTCACACAACCATTCCGCGGTAAGTCCAACACAGCTTTAGGCAAAATTTGACCATAAGCAGCCGTGACGATCAAATCCGGCTCATATGCAGCCAGCTCAGCGACTGCCTCAGGACGACGCATGCGTTCAGGCTGAAGCACAGGTAATCCAAGAGCTAATGCGGCTTCCTTAACTGGTGAAGGAGCCAAGATCTTTTTTCTCCCCTGCGGACGATCCGGTTGGGTGATGACAGCTACAACTTCATAGCCTTCATCTACCAGCATTTGCAAGCTTGGCACCGCAAAGGCTGGAGTTCCCATGAAAACAATCTTCATATTCCTCACTCCTCAGTCTCGTTAGCAGTCATCTCGTACACTTTTTCAGCGATATCTGTAAACAGAACTCCATTCAAATGGTCAATCTCATGCTGAAAAGCCCGGGCAAGTAAACCACTGCCGGTTATCGTAATCTCTTTTCCCTCACGGTTAAGGCCACGTACAGTTACAGTCTCCGCACGGCGTACATCACCATTCAAGCCAGGAATACTAAGACATCCTTCTGGTCCTAGCTGTTCACCTTCCATGCTGATGATTTCAGGGTTAATCATTTTGATCAATCCATGCTCTTCATCCGCATCCACCACAATTAGACGTTTCAAAATTCCGACTTGGGGTGCCGCCAGCCCTACTCCTTCAGCGTCATACATCGTATGTGCCATATCATCCAGCAATTTTTTAACATTAGGAGTAACTACAGCTACTTCTTTAGCTTTTTTGTGCAATACTTCATCCGGTTCCTTAACGATCAAACGTATAGCCATTACAAAACACCTTCCCGTTCTGAACATTTCTATATTTAAAGTCAATTTATAAAGCTCTTTTTTTACATTGTAACATGATACGGATTTACATCAACATCTGCGGATCCACATCAATGCTGATCTGAAGACCAGTATCCCGTACAGAATCCTCTAACTCTTCAGCCACTTGGCGGACAAGTCCAATTACATCGATGGCGCCGCGCCATTTTATCATACACTGGAATCTATATCTACCCTTTAATCGAGGGATAGGTGAAGCCACAGGACCCAACAGATCTAACACATCACTGGTTAGCTTATCGAGACTTCCATACCATCTTAGCTGTCTGGCTTTTCCTTGAAGATTCAGAGCATAATTCTCTGCCATCCGCAGTAGAAGCGGCAGCTGTTCATGAGACAATGTGACCAGGATGAGTCTGCAATACGGCGGATAATGGAGGCCTCTACGATGCTTCAGCTCTTCACGTACAAAAGAGAGATAGTCATGTCCGCTGGCATGAATAATGGAATAATGCTCTGGCGTATAGGACTGAACGACCACTTCGCCTGGAAGCTGATGCCGGCCTGCTCTGCCTGCAACTTGTGTAAGCAATTGGAATGTCTTCTCTGCTGCGCGAAAATCGGGCAGGTTCAATGCTGAATCTGCTGTGATTACACCAACAAGAGTGACATCTGGAAAATCCAGTCCCTTTGCTACCATCTGAGTCCCCAGGAGAACATCCGCTTTTTTGTCCCGGAATTGGTTCAGCAGCTTCTCATGTGAGCCTTTTTCTGTTGTTGTGTCCACATCCATACGAATCACTCGTATGCCTGGGAAGAGCTTACCAAGCTCTTCTTCCACCCGCTGTGTACCCGTTCCGAAAAACCGGATATGCTCACTCCCACACTCCGGACAAAGCTTAGGTGCTGGTTCAGCATGGCCACAATAATGACAACGCAAATTGTCACTACGGCTATGATATGTTAGTGAGATATCACATTCTGGACAACCGGCTACGTAACCACAGCTACGACACATGACAAAGGTTGAGAAACCTCTACGGTTAAGCAGCAGCACCGTCTGTTCTCCGCGTTCCAGCCTCTCTTCCAGTGCTGAATGAAGCTTTCGGCTGAACATCGAACGGTTGCCTTCTTTAAGCTCTTCCCGCATGTCTACTACGTTCACCTTTGGAAGTTCATTTCCAAGCGCACGGGTAGGCATTTCCAGCAGTACCGGTGAAAAATGAATATCACTCTGCGATCTTGCAGCATGATAGCTTTCCAGCGAAGGCGTGGCAGATCCAAGAATCACAGCTGCCCCACACTGCTCTGCTCTACGAATAGCAGCATCACGGGCATGATATTTCGGATTCTCCTCCTGTTTATAAGAGGTCTCATGTTCTTCATCCATAATAATCAACCCTAAGTTGGAGAAAGGAGCAAACACGGCCGATCTTGCGCCTACAGCTACTGTGGCCTTTCCTTCACGGATTTTACGCCACTCATCGTATCGCTCACCAACAGACAGCCGGCTATGCATAACCGCGACCCCGCTGCCGAACCGCCCCTTAAACCGCTCCACCATTTGTGGTGTTAAAGCAATCTCTGGTACAAGAACAACAGCCTGTCTACCCTGATCTAAACAACGTTTAATACACTGCAAATAGATCTCTGTCTTTCCACTACCCGTAACGCCATGAAGCAGAAATACTTCGTGAAGCTGCTCTTCTACGGTTCGAGAAATCCTTGTATATACGACCTCTTGTTCCGCTGTGAGCGGTAGAGGTGCGGTAGGTTTAAAGTCTCGCCCTTGATAAGGATCGCGATAGACTTCAATTTCACTGATCTCGATAAATCCTTTTTCTTCCAAGGCCTTTACAGTACTTGCCGTTACTTGGAGTGCAGACAAAACTTCTTTAAGGGCCATGGGGAGTGTAGCTTCCATATCAACTAAAAAGCTCAGAACTTCCTTCTGGCGTGCTGATTTTTTCGGAAATTTGTTCAAAGCCTCACGGGCAGCAGTGACACCTATCGCCAGATCGACTGCCTTGAGCTTTTTCTTACCCATTTTATCCTTAATGGATTGACTCTCTATAAGTACTCCACGCCGCAGCATGAACTTCACCGTCTCAGCAGCCTCAGGAAATGCACGAGTAAGCTGCTTCATGGAAACTTCGCCACTACGTCCAATAAATTCTGTGATTAGCCGTTCCTCATCCCCTGTGTCCGCAAACATTGGGAACAATTCATCCTCTGGAAATGCTGTCTCTTCCTGCACATCTCCAAGTGAAATCAGCCGTTCTGCCTTCCCTTTTAGAGCGGTGGGCAACATCGCCTGCAGTGCTGAAATTCGTCTACATGCATATCTTTTACTCATCCAGTCCGCAAGCTCAACTAATTCAGGAGATAAAGGCGGGAGCAGATCCAACACTTCTTGGATTGGCTTCAGGCTAGGATTCACTAGGGTCTCGCCTGATTCTAAAGAAACTACAAAACCTTGGACTGTCCGGTGCCCAAACGGAACGGCTACCCGACTGCCCACTTCAATCCATAATTTCAGGGATTCTGGAATACTATAGTCAAATGGCCGGTCAGTGCTGCGTACAGGCACATCCACAATGACCTTGGCGATATCCATTATAATGAAGCTCCAGTAATTCGCTCTGCCACGAGCGTCAGCAAACGACGAGCAACCTCATCCTTCGACAATTGTGGCAATTCAAGCACCAATCCATTCACATCATATATCGAAACGATATTCGTATCCGCTCCAAATCCGGCTCCTGCAGCCGCTACATTGTTAGCAACGATGAGATCGCAGTTTTTGCGGACCAGCTTGTCCTTAGCATAATATTCCGTATTGCCCGTTTCCGCAGCAAAGCCAACCAAAAACTGCTTGTTTTTGTTCTTACCGAGTGTTTCCAGAATATCCGTTGTCTTCACAAGCTCAAGCGTCATCGTCTCTCCGCTTTTTTTAATCTTGGAAGGCTCACTATGCTTCGGACGGTAATCCGATACAGCCGCCGCCTTGATCATAATGTCGCAGCTGTCCCACTGCGCGGTAACTGCTTCATACATTTCTTGTGCGGATTGAACACGAATGACTGAAATCTCTGGATCCTGTGGAGGAGCCTCATCTGTACGCGCAGCAATCAACGTTACCTCAGCTCCCATTGCGCGCGCAGCACGTGCTAATGCGAAGCCCATTTTACCTGATGAATCATTGGAGATATAACGTACTGGATCAATGCGTTCTACCGTTCCACCCGCTGTGATGACGATTTTTTTACCCTCAAGAGGTTTGGATGCGACGCTTGCTTGGTGTGCAAAAAAATTCTCAACCACACTCACAATAGCCTCCGGCTCTTCTAGCCGACCTTTGCCAACGTATCCACATGCCAGCAGTCCTTCACCAGGCTCAATAAACTGAATGCCCCGGCTAGCGAGAATATTCAAATTATTAAGTACAGCTGGATGCTGATACATATGAACATTCATAGCTGGTGCAACCATAATAGGAGCCGTAGTAGCAAGCAGCGTTGTAGATAACATATCATCGGCGATCCCGTGCGCCATTTTGGCAATCATATTTGCGGTCGCGGGTGCTACCAGCACAAGATCCGCAGCATCTGCCAGATCAATATGTGAAATGGAGGATGGATCTCTCTCCTGGAATGTATCACTGTATACTCGTTGCTTCGATAGTGACTGTAGAGTTAATTCTGTAATGAACTGCTTCGCCGAAGCTGTCATAATGACATGGACCTCGGCACCTTTTTGGACAAGCTTACTGGTCAAGGACGCCGCTTTATAAGCAGCAATTCCTCCTGTGATCCCAAGTAAAATAGTCTTCCCCTTCAAGCTCTTCAACATGATCTCCCCCCTGTTCCCTACTCTTACAACGAATGGCTATCTTTACGACGAGAAAAAAATAACAACCTTCCGGTTGTCATAAAGAGCCCGGTTCTGGGCTTTCATCATAAATTTAAGACCCGTAAATGCTCCATAACCCAAGAAGAAACGGCAGCGCCTCAAAACAAATAGGCGGCATCCGTTTCTACAATAGGTCATTATTACTTATGCTTGAGACTACTCTTCACCGCGGGTTAGAGTAATGCGATCTTCGTAAATTTCCTCAAGAGCAACACCAACAAATTTATGCGATCTAGGATTCTTCACATCTGTCTTGCCACCCTCACGCAATTGTCTAGCACGACGTGCAGCAGCGACAACGAGCGAATACTTACTGTCAACCTTAGTCATCATTTCATCAATGGATGGATATAGCACTGGGACACCTCTTCATAGTTTACTGTTAATACATTTGACCTTCAGCATAAATTATCTGACTTTACAATGTTCGGCGATAATAATGCTTTCTATTCTCTTACAAGCCAGATCAATCTCATCATTCACAACAGCATAATCATAATGCTGCATTAAGTTGATCTCATCCTCCGCTACAGTCATGCGGTGATCGATCACATCTGGATGCTCAGTACCCCGTCCGCGAATGCGGTCCTTCAACTCGTCCATGGATGGAGGAAGAAGGAACACAAAAATCCCTTCAGGAAATTTCTCTTTAACTTTGAGAGCGCCTTGAACCTCAATTTCGAGAATAATGTCTTTGCCGCTATTGAGAGTTCTCTCCACAAAATCACGTGGAGTACCGTAATAATTACCTACGTACTCCGCGTATTCAAGCAATTGATCGGCTTCGATCATTGCCATAAATTCATCTTTGCTTTTGAAAAAATAGTTGACGCCATCTTCCTCACCCGCACGCGGACTGCGAGTAGTAGCAGAAACTGAGTAGACAAGTTCGGGCATCTTCGGACGTAGTGCTGTACAAACAGTACCTTTACCTACGCCGGAAGGTCCGGATAATATGATGAGCAATCCTTTTGACATAATACACTCCATTTAGTTGTTATTCGTCGTTGTCGTCATCTTTACTGGATAAGCGATGCGCCACAGTCTCCGGCTGTACAGCCGATAGGATGACATGATCACTATCTGTAATGATTACGGCACGAGTCCGTCGGCCATAGGTGGCGTCGATCAACATATGCCGATCACGTGCCTCCTGGATAATACGTTTGATTGGTGCAGATTCCGGACTGACGATAGAAATAATGCGGTTGGCAGACACAATATTTCCAAAGCCAATGTTAATAAGTTTGATTGCCATGTTCCGGTAGTTCCCCCCATAAAGTTCTATGCTATTACCTATTCCCGATTACTCTATGTTCGCAGCTTGTTCTCGAATCTTCTCCAGTTCTGCTTTCATATCTAGCACAAGACCCACGAGAGTTAGATGATTGCATTTCGATCCGATTGTATTCGTCTCACGGTTCATCTCCTGAATGAGAAAATCCAGTTTGCGTCCTACCGGTCCTTTCCCCTTCAGGAGGGCTCTGCATTGCTCGAAATGACTATACAACCGGGTCAACTCTTCATCAATATTACAGCGATCTGCAAAAATAGCGATCTCCATCCCAAATTTATGCTCATCAAAAGCGAACGTCCCATCATTTAGTTCATTTAACCGATGTCGAAGTTTCTCTCGATATTCAATGATTACGACAGGTGCAAGTTCAACCATTTCAGCATGCATGTTCTCAAGATGGTTCAGGCGCTGTTCAATATCAGCGGCTAGAAAACTTCCTTCACGGGCGCGCATCTCCAGCAGAGACTGCAAACACTGCTCAAGTCCCGCCTCCAATACTTCGGAGTAGTCTTCTAATGTCGCAGACACGGCACCCGCAGCCTCGTCTTTGCTGTCCATAATACCGGGTATAGAAAGTATATCACGTAAAGTCAACTCACCACTCAAACCATATTCATTCTTAAGCTGCTCTGCTGCCTTTAGATAGGTCATTACAGCAGAGTGATTCAGAACCGGTCTAACAGTCGACTCATCGTGCTCTCTATTGATGGTAACATCTATTCTTCCCCGTTTGATGTGCTGTTGAACCTTTCTTCTCAACACATCCTCATAACCCGTCCAATCCCGGGGCATCCGCAGTACAACTTCGCAGTACCGGTGATTCACCGATTTCACTTCGAACATAATCTTGTAGCCGCCGAATTGCAGGGACGATTGACCGTATCCGGTCATGCTAAATGACAACGGAATCACATCCATTACACTATTGTAATTGATTATTACTAGCGAAACAAGGGGGACAATTTGCGTCCTGATTTCTCCCACACATACTCCATTAGCTGTGCGCTCATATCGTAGAACATGAACGGAGTCATCAGATAGATCCCATTAAAATGGGCAGTAGCAACATCTAACAGTTCCTTAGCGATAGCGACACCTTCTGCTCTTCCAGCTTCCCCTTCAAGTCCCTTCATGCGGTTGCGGACATCGTCCGTAAGCTGAATACCGGGAACCTCATTATGTAGAAACTCTGCATTACGTCCGCTTGCCAGTGGCATAACCCCAATGAATACGGGAATTTCCAGATGTGCTGTTGCCTCAGCTATCTTCACGATAAGTTCCTGATCATAGACAGGCTGGGTCATAATATAATCGGCACCAGAGGCAATTTTCTTCTCCAGACGTTGCACTGCCTTATCCAAATGTTTAACATTCGGGTTAAATGCAGCTCCGATTACAAAATTCGCTTTCTGTTTCAAAGGTTTACCTGAGAAGGAAATCCCGTCATTCAGCTGCTTGATCATTCTAATAATCTCAAAAGAGGTTAAATCATAAACCGAGCTTGAGCCGGGAAGATCTCCAAATTTCGCAGGATCACCTGTTACGGCCAGCACATGATCAATTCCAAGCGCATCAAAACCCATCAAATGGGATTGAGTACCAATCAAATTACGATCCCGGCAAGCAATATGCACTAGCGGACGAAGTCCAGTTTTAGCGTGCACCAAATGCCCCAAAGCCATATTGCTCATCCGTGTAACAGCCAGAGAGTTGTCGGCGAGTGTCAACGCATCCGCGCCTGCTCTTCTAAGCGCTTCTGCGCCCTGCATAAACTTTGCGATATCCAATTCGCGCGGTGGATCAAGCTCAACAATAACCGTATGTCGTTCCTTTACCAGATCAACCAGGTTCGGCTCTCTACCCTCTCTATCATCATCGCCAAAATTATCTTGCAGCGATACACGCTCCACAGTAGGTGGCAACGATTTAGGAAGCGGTTGCGGTACATAATTCTTCAGTGCAGACGAGATTTCTGCGATATGCTGCGGAGTTGTACCACAGCAACCACCGATTATCCGGCAGCCCATCTCCGCAAAAGTCTGCGCCATTTGCCCAAAATATTCTGGTGAAGCCCCGTACCTGTATTCTCCGTCTACATAATCCGCTACACCCGCGTTTGGATAAACAGAGGCTGGCAGAACCAGATTCCCTTGTACAGCTTTGAGCGCCCGCTTCATTCCGTTCGGGCCCGTGTTACAGTTAAATCCGATAACATCAGCGCCATCGCCTTCCAGAATACGAAAAGCTTCCGGCAAAGTTAATCCATCTAATGTGCGTGCTGTTTCATCGACAGCTAATTGGCAAACTACAGGAAGCGAGCTGATCTTGCGGAGTGTTCTTAGAGCTAAATGCAGTTCCTCAACATCGTAGAAGGTTTCCAGCATAATGCCATCTACGTCCTCTTCTAACAATGCAGCAATCTGCTGTGTAAAATATTTTTTCAGCTCTGTGGAAGAGAGATTCGCACGTTTGCCCGCACGAATAGATCCTACAGCTCCTAATACATACCCATGATCTCCAGCAGCCCGGCGAGCGATTCTAACCCCGGCTCGATTAATTTCCTCAACCTTGGATTCTAGACCATATTTGGACAGCCTGTCATAGTTCGCCGAGAAGGTGTTGCTTTCCAGCAGCACTGCCCCTGCCTCAATATAGCTGCGGTGAACATCTTCGATTACCCCCGGAGAGGTCAAATTCAATTCTTCATAGGAAATGCCGACCGGGAAACCCTTCTGATATAAGTAGGTGCCCATCGCTCCGTCTCCGACTAATACTTTATTTCCCCATGCGGAACGTAAATCCGGCTTCACAACAAGATCCTCCCCTGCCACATTAGTTTCTAACTTTAGTTTCATACTAATGTAACATAAATCGGTATGGATGATAAGCTTTCCAAAAGAAATGCATTTAGCCCAAAATATCCACCATGCATGTTCATCTATAAAAAGCTTCATACTAACGTTAATGCTGATATTTCCATAAAGGAGAGAATACTTTGAAGAAAAAAACAAGAAAGTTTCTGATCCGAAAATACGCTGTAACTTTACTGCTAGCCACTCTCTGCTTATTGTATATTTATTTGCTAGATTGGCTGTATGGCTATGGGCTGGGTAACGTCGGCTATATCCTTAATTATCTATTCTATACCGCCTCTGAGAAAGCAACGGCTTGTATTTTGCTGCTCTGCTTGTTCATCCCCGATATCTACTACTGGAAAACAGGACATCAACCAGAACGTGGCGGGGAAAGATGACTTCTTATCGCCGCAACAATGACAAGAATTACAGGGATCAACACCATAAAGAACGGGAAAATCGTATATAACAATCTCCCTCCCTCATTAATATGTTCAGTAAAGCTCCGCGCGTTCAACATCGAGCTGAACAGAATGATCAGAGCACAGGGATAGACCATTCTCCGGTAAGGAATTTTGAACAATTCGGAAATCCCTATAAGTGCCGCCGCAAAAAACACTGACATTTTGAAAAAAACGCCGATAATCAGCACCATAACTACTAGAATATCCACACGTTGAATAAAATCAGAGATTGAAATCTTGCTAATCGTGGGCATCAGAGGGAGGGGTGAACGTTTCACAATATCTGTGCCCAGCACGGAGATATTCAGCATCATAGTCAGACTTAAGAGCAAACCTGAAACAAATATCCCTGCTCCGATGACCCAAGGACCTTTTTTAGCATTGTTCAGATAGGGCATTAGCATGGTAAAACAAATCATTTCACCAAAAGGGAACATATAGTTCTGGCGAATGACAGATTCGATCACAGGCTGGAACCCATTCTCAAAAACAGGAAGCAATCGATTCAAATTAATGGAGCCCGATAACATCAGCATGATCGAGCAAAATATACCGATCAGCATTACGAGAGTTGCGAATACCAATGAAGTTCGGGATAATACCTCTACTCCTTTATGCAAAACATACGCAGAAGATAAGATCATCAACGTAGATATAACAAATAAAGGTGTGCGATGCATGGTAGCCATAACCAGCATGGAACTTCCATCCCGTAAATCACGACCCGCTAAATTGAGAAAAAGGATAATGTAGAGAACAGAAATCACCGTACCGATGGATCTTCCCAGCAGCTTGCGGGTATATGCCGTTAAGGGGAGATCCGGAAACTTTCTGTATAAATAAGTGTACCCCGAAAAAATAATCAAACCGATCAAATTTCCGAGCAGTATGGATATCCACGCATCTTTACCAGACTCCATCCCAAGATTCACTACCAGTGCTGTTCCAAGTTCAAACAACAAAGTCAACGTGAAAAATTGGAGTAGTCCTATTTTTATTTTTCCCATAGCTGCCCCTCCTTTATCGTCATTACTTATACTTGGACTGAAAGGAATCACTCCGCATATCCGTATGCCTGATCACAGCATCCGTATTGATATTAATCTGGCAGGTTTCAAATATACGATCCCAATGATCTTTTACTTGTTTCCAGCCACGTGGATTAGCTCTTTCTGCTGCTTCACCAAAACCTAGATAATCACTTTTTAACGAACGGGCAGTTGTTATGGCAGCGCGAATCTGTTCTTTAATATTCTTTTCCAAAAGCTTCGAAAGATTATTTAACACCGTTGGATCTGTTAGATCCAAGCCATTGGGCGATTCCTTTAATCCAGCCTGCTGAGTGACGTTAATCGTGAAGATAGGATGCTCTATGTCTTTCGCATCAGCGTGGATATGTACCTGTGATAAATACACATTAAACGATATATAATCATTCTCACCTATCGAGACCAGTACCGGCATCTGAGAGATTTTATTCTTAAGCAGAACGGTACCGATCGCATCCTCCCCTTGCAGCCACCCTTTAAGCTTGTCTTCTTTAAAAGCTGCAAGACCCGTAACTTTTATTATGGCCTCCGGTCTTATTTTTTTTAAATTATCATTACTTTCCCTCTGCTCCAAATCTCCAGTCACTAGCACGCCATTGATCACTGGCCCCCCACCAGGAACCTGTATCCCCCGGATAATATCATCCACTTCCATCCGATAGTTATATCCGAATTGCTTGGAGGTCGTCTGCAGCTTTTCCACCAAATCGTTGGATGGAATTCTTCCGAACACGGTCATAGTCGTCATACATTCACTAGCAGGCTGTCCCTTGGAAATAAAAATCAGGCTTGTCAGCCGGGTTTCACTTTCCCTTTCCAGCACATCCATGATATCCTTGATGCCTTCTTGCGCGAACTTCTCGGAAATGATGACTACCCGAATATGTCCTAAAGACAAAAAACGTGCAGTCTGACGTGAGGCATTGGCTAATGCTTCAAACATAGAGCGGCCGCTACCTTTATATACCGAAACAGGTGAAGTCCCTCTAGCGTTCTTCCCAGAGATTTCGTCAGCAACGATAACCTGAAAGGATACTACGTATTTCTCTTCTTCTGTAGGTCCTCTATCTATGGACACACCCGAAACGATGGCTCTTCTGTTTAATTCCACACTATCCCAGCAGCCTGTGAGACTAAGACAGATCAATACGCAAGGTAAAAGTCCTGCTAAGAAAAAATTGCATTTACTCAGAATCTTGCTTTCCTTTCTTATGCGACTGTGTCCCTTTAGTCTTATCAAGAATTTTTGGAGATAGGTTCTGTTCATGTCCGGTTGTGATCTCCTTCCCTTCTGAAATGTTCCCTTGCTGCGCAGTAGCAGGAGCTGGTTCTGCTGTGCCAAGCGCCCACAAAGGCAGCCTTAAGACAGCATCCTTCTGACCTCTGGATGACAAAGGCACGATTGGAGACAAATAAGGAACGCCAAAAGTCCGCAGACTGTTCATATGTGCAACCAGTACGATTAAACCCAATGTAATCCCGTAAAAACCAAACATACCGGCCAATATCAAAAAACCAAAGCGGATAATTCTGCCCGCAATCGCCATGTTATACGCTGGAATGGCAAAGCTCGCAATCCCGGTCAACGCGACCACAATCACCATAACGGGCGTAATAATTCCAGCCTCTACCACGGCCTGACCAAGAATCAGAGCACCTACTACAGATACGGTCTGCCCAACTGCACGTGGCATTCTTACTCCCGCTTCCCGGATGATCTCAAACGCACCTTCCATTAGAATAGCTTCGACAAAAGCGGGGAAAGGCACATTTTCCCGTTGCGATAACAGGTTGATCAGCAAAGTCGTAGGGATCATCTCATAATGAAACGTCGTCAAAGCTATATACACGGAAGGCCCTAGAATAAGCACAATAAAACTGATATACCGAATAATTCGCATCAGAATAGCAATATCGAACCTTTGCGCATAATCCGAAGCTGACTGAAAAAAAAGAGTGAAAACCGCAGGCAAAATCAATACAAAGGGGGTGCCATCAACGACAATCACTACCCTCCCTTCTAACAGATTCGTTGCAGCCACGTCTGGCCGCTCGCTGTTATTGATCGTTGGAAAAGGGGTAAAGGTCTTATCCTGAATCAGCTCTTCGATATAACCGGATTCCATGATGGCATCTACATTAATCTGCTGCAGCCGTTTTCTAACTTCTTCAACCAGCTTCTCGTCCGCAGTATCCTTGATGTACATAAAAACCACATCGGTCTGAGTTACCGCCCCGATCTTCACATGCTCGAGTCTTAGTTTGGGTGATCTTATTCTTCTGCGTATTAATGAGACATTCGTAGCCAAAGATTCAACAAAGCTATCCTTTGGACCACGCACAACTAGCTGAGTGGAGGGTTCAGTGACAGAACGAGCTTCCCCTCCTTCAGTCTCACACATGATGCCACTGTCATAACCTTCAATGAGAATCAGTGTCTTCCCAGAAAGAATTCCGAGCAGCACCTCGTTCCAATCCTCCTGCAGCTGCGCTTCACCTATTTCCAGGGCACGGTTTAAAATGAGGTCATTCAGATTATTTGCTGCAGTATTACTTTCCTTAAGCATCTCATCTGTTATGGAGAGCAATGAACCCATTACAAATTGATTCACGGTTTCTGTCTTAGCTAGACCATTAAGATGTACCGCAGCAGCCTCAACAAAGGATTGCTCACCAAGCTTTACCTGGCGGATTCTAAGATCCGGACTATCTCCCAGCTCGGTAATGATATTGTTTAGTGTCTGCTCCAGATGAATGGTTAATCTGGCTCCCGAACCTGAACCCGCCGGGTCTGCTTGCTGTCCCTTACCGGATTTATTTCTTTTAGTTAACCCGTTGATGTTCAACAAGCTCCCCTCCTTTCTCTCATAAACATTGTAGTATTATTCTCGGTTACTCCTTCCATTATTCGGCTGCTTAAAGTCACATCAGGTTAAAAACACAAAAAAGGCAGTCCAAGAATGCGCTCTTGGACTGCCTTTTTTATTATTTTTTATATTGCTACACTGCCCGTGAATACGACCTCAGCAGGTCCAGTCATATAAACATGATTATCCTCTTCATTCCATTCAATATAGAGATCGCCGCCCTTTAGACTAATCCAAGCTGCCCGGTCTGTAAGATCATTCAGCACAGAGGAGACAAGGGTTGCACAGGCTCCAGTGCCACAGGCAAGCGTAGGTCCTGCCCCACGTTCCCAGACACGCATATCCACTCTCCCCCGATCCAGTACCGTTGCGAATTCAACGTTTACTTTTCTCGGGAACAAAGGATGTACCTCAAGCTTAGGTCCCCATGTGGCAAGATCAAAATTCACTGCATCTTCTACGTAAATCACGCAATGAGGATTTCCCATGGATACCGCTGTGAACGTAAATTCGGTTCCGTCCGCTTCAATCGGCTGAGAGAGCACTGGCTCTGCATCAATAGATACTGGAATTTGCAGACCGGACAATACAGGTTCGCCCATATCTACAGTTACAGTCTCCACAACACCGTCTTTCACGTTTAATGTAACCTTTTGTTCTCCGGCACCAATCGTTTCTATTACAATCTGCTCTGAGCTTACCAGTCCGTGGTCATATACATATTTAGAGACACAGCGAATAGCATTTCCGCACTGCTCCGCCTCCGAACCATCAGAATTCATAATACGCATCATGAAATCGCCACGCTCAGAAGGAAGGATATATACCAGTCCGTCAGCACCGATTCCAAAGAACCGGTTGCATAGGGTTACAGCAAGCTCCGCTGCATTACTTGGCAGCTCTTGCTCACCGAAAACAACGATGAAGTCATTACCGAGGCCGTGCATTTTTGTAAATTCCATTAAAAGTCCACTCCTAAAGGTTATGTTATGTTAGCATTCGCTTAAGCTTAAGGTTCTGTGTAATTTAGCATTTCGCAAGCATATGAGCGGTTAACTGCAACAAGTATACCTTTAGGAATGGAGCATTAGTATTGACTTTATGCTGAAATTTTTGTACTTTTTATCATCGTACTGCCGCTGCGCCCCCGATTACGTTTGCCGCCCCAAACACTGCCGGCACCCATCAAGAAGGTTGGGATTCCCGCTGTTACAAACACCAGACACCATTCGCGGAAATTGAGCGGCACTGTTTTGAAGACAGGCTGGAGCACAGGCACGTACATTACGGCCAGCATCAGTAAGACTGATGACAATACGGCAAGCACTAGATACTTATTCTGGAACGGATTGCGGTGGAACACTGAGCGCGAGCTGCGGCAATCGAAGACGTGGATCAACTGTGCCATAACGAGTGTCGCAAAAGCCACCGACTGTGCGCGAATCAATTGTGCAGGATTCTCTGGTGCTATACGTAAAGTTAGCCAAAATGCTCCTAGCGTACATAAGCCAATTAAGAGTCCACGGCTTATAATTTTCCAGCCTAAGCGGCGGGCAAAAATATTCTCTTTCGCACCACGCGGTTTATGCTCCATCAAATCCTTCTCGGGCTGATCCACGCCAAGGGCCATCGCTGGCAGTCCGTCTGTCACCAGATTGACCCAAAGGATTTGAATGGGAACGAGCGGCAATGGCAGAGCGAGCATCATGGCAAAGAACATTGTCAGAATTTCTCCTACATTGGATGCCAACAAATAACGAATGAATTTACGAATATTCTCATAGATGTTTCTGCCTTCTTCGATGGCAGCAACGATCGTAGAGAAGTTATCATCTCCGAGAACAAGTGATGATGCTTCCTTGGTCACATCTGTGCCTGTGATACCCATGGCTATTCCGATGTCCGCAGCCTTAATGGCTGGAGCGTCATTCACTCCATCTCCGGTCATAGCCACTACGTGACCATGACGTTGTAGCGATTTAACGATCCGAAGCTTATGCTCTGGAGATACGCGGGCGAATACATACACATTGTCCGATACCTTATCCAGCTCATCATCATCCATCCGGGTTAACTGAGCACCTGTCAGCACCGTTCCCCCACGCTGCAGAATTCCCAGCTGGTGAGCAATAGCCTCGGCAGTTGTTCCATGGTCACCGGTAATCATAACCGTCTTAATCCCGGCCCGGCGTGTGACGCTGATGGCATCGCGGACTTCACGACGTGGCGGATCAATCATTCCAGCCAAACCAATAAAGACTAATTGATTCTCCGCATCCTTTTCACTATTCACATGTTCATTTGGTCGCATATCCCGGTAAGCCATACCTAGCACACGAAGGGCTCCAGAAGCCATCTGCTCATTGGCATCAAGCACCTTTTGCCGCAAAGTCGGCGTACAAGGCACAACACCGCCCTCCCAAAGCATGTATGAGCAGCGATTGAGCAGTACATCGGGCGCACCTTTTGTACATACCATCCGTCCTCCAGGATGGCCTACGATCACAGACATCAGCTTCCGTTCAGAATCAAACGGAAATTCCTGTTCACGAGTGTAGGTTACAGCAAGCGTCTGAGCGGTCAGACCCATCTTTCCTGACAGTGCCACGAGTGCTCCTTCAGTCGGGTCGCCCTTCAGTTCCCAAACGGAAGTGTTGTCTGCAGACTTTTCAAGAATAGCATCCTTATCCTTCCCTTTGCGTTTGCCTCGCACTTCAGACTGGAAGGTCTCGATGATTTCCGCGTTGCTGCATAATGCGCCGACCTGCAACATCCGCCGTAAGCTTTGATCATGTTTTAGATCCACTGCTTTACCTTTCTCCAGAACCTGTCCATTTGGAGCATACCCTTCGCCTGTTACCTCAAGACCACGTCCACCCGTCCATAATCGGGTCACCGTCATTTTATTCTGCGTTAAAGTTCCTGTCTTGTCTGAACAGATTACCGAGGCACAGCCCAGCGTTTCCACTGACGGCAATTTACGAACGATAGCTTTGCGTTTGATCATCCGCTGCACACCTAGCGCAAGCGCAATAGTTACAATAGCGGGGAGCCCTTCCGGAATCGCGGCAACTGCCAAGCTCACACCAGCCAAGAACATGGAGGTGGCAGGCTGTCCATGCAGAATACCTGCTGCCACAACTACAATTGTCAATCCCAGAGATACGTAGATCAGAATCTTTCCTAGTTGCTCAAGCCGATGCTGCAAAGGTGTTTCCTGAGAATCCGTATTCTGGATTAGATCTGCTATCTTACCCATTTCCGTATTCATACCGGTACGGATTACAACAGCTCTCCCTGTTCCTCTGGTTACCATAGTGCCCATGAAGCCTAAATTCTTCTGATCACCAAGCGGAATCTCTTCTGCACGGATCGCTTCCGAATGCTTCGAGACAGGTAATGATTCCCCAGTAAGTGCGGATTCTTCCACATATAGAGCACTGCATTCCAACCAACGTACATCAGCAGGAATCCGATCACCACTCTCCAGCAAGACAATATCGCCTGGCACCAACAGCTTGGCTGGGATAATCTCGCTATTCCCTCCACGTAGCACTTTCGCAGAAGGTGCGGAGAGCTGCTTTAAAGCTCTGAGCGAACGTTCGGCGCGAAACTCCTGAACAAATCCAAGCGCTCCATTCAGTAGGATAATCGCGATGATCGTGATGGCATCCAAGTATTCGCCTAGCAACCCGGATACAAGCGTTGCACCCATGAGCACAAGCACCATGAAATCCTTGAACTGGTTCAACAGCAGGGTAAACGGAGATACTGTCTTTCCTTCCGACAGCTCGTTGTACCCGTTCTCCTTTCGTCTCTCCGCGGCTTCCTCATCACTGAGGCCCGTCCTTGGCTGGACATTGAACATTTTCTGCAGCTCTTCTGCACCGAGACGGTGCCAACTGTTTTGTTCCATGACTTTTCTTTCCCTCCCGGTCGTTTCTTTACTTCCGGCGGCGCACAGCTTTTCCACCTGTTCATGACAAATGTATTCAAGGTCGTCCAATAATATCACCCCTATCCAATTCCCCTTTTGCGCGAATGTCCTAAAGTATGGCATCATAGAGAGGTAAGCATAAACGTCTTTGGCGTCCTTATAAGGACAGGTAGGCGTTTGAACGAGAAATATAAGACATAAAGTATTGTGTGAAACTTTTACTTTCTTATATTTAAGAAATTCATTTCACGGCGACAGGAGAGCTTTATCATGGCATTAGACGGCATTGTTACCAAAGCTATCGTGCACGAATTGCAATCATTCATAGGTGCACGTATAGGAAAAATATATCAACCGAACAATCACGATTTAATTTTTAACCTGCGCGGCGCAGGTGGCGGCGGCAAGCTGCTGCTCTCTGCTAATCCTACGTATCCTCGGGTGCATTTTACCGAAAGAAACAGCATTAATCCTTCGGAAGCCCCCATGTTCTGCATGCTTATGCGGAAGCATTGTGAGGGAGGGACCATTGAAAGCATTACGCAGGTAGGCATGGAACGAATTATTCACATAAACGTCAAGACTAGAGATGAGCTTGGTGACGTATTTGCCAAAAAGATCATCATAGAGCTGATGGGTCGGCACAGTAACATCATTCTTACTGATCTCAGCTCTGGAACGATCATAGACGGCATTCATCATGTAACTCCATCGATTAGCAGCTATCGGATTGTGATGCCCGGCATCGCCTACACAGAGCCGCCTCAGCAGCATAAGCTGAACCCTTTGGAAATCGGCCAGGAGCAATTTCTGAATTTAATCTCGGCTGCTGAAGAAGCTGCGCTGATAGAGGATGTTGAGGAGGAAGCTGAGCCAGAAGAAATCATTGAGGGAGAGCTTGCTAATCTGATCACAAAAGAAGCAGTAGAGCAAAAACCTGACGGTTCTGGCGGTCCATCTCCCTCAGCTGACCCGGTGGGCTGGATGGTACATGCTTTCAGCGGAATGAGCCCGCTGATTGCTGGTGAAATTGCTCTTCGTCTGAGAAACACCTTGGATAAAGGCGAAGTTACAGAAACCGAAGCAGCGTTTCCAACAAAATTATGGGTTGCCTTCCATTCCGTAATGGGACCCGTATGCGATAACGAGTTTTCTCCTGTTGCAGGTGCAAACGCAAAAGGTAAAATGATTTTTTCTGCGATCCCCTTAACACTTCTGGGTGAGAGTGCGAAACATTACAACTCCATCAGTGAATGTATGGAGGATTATTACGGGGATAAAGCCGAGCGCGATACTGTAAAGCAACGGGTGAGTGATTTGATCCGTTTCCTCAGCAATGAACGGAGCAAAAACGTTAAAAAACTCGCTAATTTGCAGAAGGATCTCGACGAAGCTCAGGATGCTGATCGTTACCGCATTTGGGGTGAGTTGCTTTTCGCTTCATTACACGCGGTATCCAAAGGGGATAAAGAAGCCTCCTTGGTCAATTATTATGATGAAAATCAGGCGGAAATGGTGGTTCCGCTCGATCCGTTATTAAATCCTTCGGACAATGCACAACGTTATTTCAAAAAATACAACAAATATAAAAACAGCCTGCTTGTTATTAATGAACAGCTTTTGAAGACGCATGAGGAAATTTTGTATATGGAGAGTCTGCTGCAGCAACTTGCCCACGCTTCCCTCAACGACATTGAGGAGATCCGCGACGAACTTGTAAGCCAAGGTTATCTGCGTGACCGGAGCAAAAAGGGTAAAAAGAAGAAAAAGGCCACCAGACCCACATTACAGGTCTTCACCTCTTCGGAAGGAATCGATATTTATATCGGCAAAAACAATTTGCAGAACGAATACGTCACCAATCGGCTGGCTTCTCCGAATGATACTTGGCTGCATACCAAGGACATCCCCGGATCACACGTGGTCATCCGAAGTGAGCAATTTGGAGATGCAACGCTAGAAGAAGCCGCTCAGCTTGCCGCTTATTTCAGCCAAGCCAAACAGTCCAGCAGTGTGCCTGTGGACTGTACATTGATCCGCTATGTACGTAAGCCAAGCGGCTCCAAGCCGGGATTTGTAATCTATGATCATCAAAAGACACTGTTCGTCACACCTAATGAGGAAAGAATTAAGAGTCTTCCAAATACTTTGAGAAGCTAACTACTAGATATAAAGAAACCTCCAGCTGCAGATGTTGAACATCTAAGGCTGGAGGTTTTTATAATTTGCTCCGCAAATCGACTAATTTCATGCCTTCTTGTTTAAAAACTTCAGTACTTCTGTAGAAACCGTAACACTGCCGATATCCCCGTGAAAAATTACGCCTTGACGGGCACCATGAAAGTCAGAACCTCCGGTTATTAACAGATTATAATCCTCAGCCATAACTTGATAACGTTCTTCTTCCGCAGGTCCATGATCAGAGTGATAGACCTCAATCCCTTTAAAAGCGCCTTGCTCCAGAATATCTCGCACCAGAAGGTCATCCCCGTACAAGCCCGGGTGGGCTAATACTGGAGACCCTCCTGCCTCAATGATCCACTCGCAAGCTTCCTCCGGTGTGATTCTGGGAGGAGACACATAGGCTGCTGCACCCTCGGCCAAATACTTGTTGAAGGCATCTCTCATATCGGTAGCTGCCCCAAGCCGAACCAGCTCGTCGGCAATATGTGGCCGGCCAATGCTTTCATCAGGCTTCAATTCCCGCCCGATCCCCGCTATAACCTGTTCCAAGGTAATCGCAATCCCAAGGTCTTGCAGCTTGGTGATTATCGCTTCATTCCTAAGTGCCCGGGTATCTCTTAGCCCTTCCAAACGTGAGAGAAATTGTTCATTCTCAGGATCAACAAAATAGCCCAGCACATGAATGTCTTTGCCACCAGCACGCGTACTGATCTCTACACCAGGCACAACGGTTATTCCGTACTTCTCTCCTGCTTCACAGGCTTCCTTCACGCCAGCTACTGTATCATGATCCGTAATGGCAACAGCGCTTAGCCCCTTCTCCTTAGCAAGCCGTACATTCTCCGCTGGCGGCTGCATGCCGTCAGAGGCTTGAGTATGGGTATGGAGGTCACATACATCCTTAGCAGATAGGTTACCTGCATTCTCCCACTCTTCCCGCAGAATCCCCATTTTTATGGCATCATAGTATTCTCCTCGCACGATTCGTGCTTTACGGATGCGAGCTTCCTCCACCATGCCACATTTCGCTGCCAACCCGATCATTCTTTTATTCCCTGACCAGGTGCCTATTCCAAGACGGACTGTATCAAGAGAATTAAATAAATAATCTATCCACATCTTAAACGCTTCCGTACCGTAACCACCTGACCAATAACTAGAATCAAAGATTACTATACCAATCTCCATCCAGTTGGTTTCTTGCGATATCCAGTAGCGCCCTACTTTCCCCTTTACCTTGCCGTCTATTTCTATGATCAACAGGTTACGCGGGGTTTCCGTCTCAACTAACGCCAAATGACCTATGTAGTCCTCGGTAAACTTTTCGAATCTTTGATGTGCCAAAGATTTATAGGGACCATCCCATTTCAAGTGTTCACGGTCTTCAGCTTCATGATAGTGATAATAAAGCTTCTGAAAATCAGCCTCTGTAATATCGCGCAATACTAGCTTTTCTCCACGTAGAACAATTGACATTGTAATATCCCCCGCTTTAACTATCAGATTTGATTCGAATGCTCACGCAAATAAGTCAGGAAGGTTACTGCAGAAATTGGCAGCAGTGTTGATTTTAGATGAATGGCGTAGAATTGTCTTTTAAAAGAGGCATCGGAGATATTCACAATTTTCAACAGTCCCAGCGCAACTTCATGCTTGACCGAAGAGGTCGATATGATCGTTATGCCAAGACCTGCTTCCACCGCTGATTTCACAGCTCCCGTACTTCCAAGCTCCATCACGATCTTCATAGTTCCCGGATCAAGTCCCTTGGAGAACAGCTGCTCCTCCATCACACGCCGCGTTCCTGAGCCCTGCTCACGCAATACAAAAGGATGCTGAAGCACTTGCTCCAAGGTAACCTCTTGCTGCTCCGCAAGTGGATGATCATGTGGCACGATCAACTTCAGTTCATCCCCCATCACGGGCTCGATCTCCATGTCCGGATGTGTGACCGGGGCTTCAATTAAGCCAAAATTCAGTTGATGCTTGAGGATTTCCTCCATAATTTGCGAGGTGTTCATCACTTTCATCATAATTGAAATGTTAGGATATTGCTTTCCGAAAGGGCCTAACAGCCGTGGCAGCACGTATTCTCCTATCGTAAGACTCGCCCCAAGCTGCAGCCGCCCCTCCAGCATATGTGTGAATGCTGACATCGCTTGATCCGTCTCACGCATCAGCTGAATACTGCGCAGCGCGTATGGCATCAGGGTGTGCCCTGCTTCGGAGAGTACGATTTTTTTGGTGGAACGGTTAAACAATTTGGTGCCAAAATAATCCTCCAGTGCCTGTACCTGCATGGTCACAGCTGGTTGAGTCATATGTAAAGTCTGCGCCGCCGCCGAGAAGCTTCCCCGCTCGGAGACCGTATAAAAAATATGCAGCTGATGAAAGTTCATGCTTCGCAACTCCTTATATTACAAAAAGAACGTCCTTTAAAGACGACAATCGTTTCTCGTAGAAACTTAAGAATATTATAATCGTGCAGTATATAAATTCTTATATTTTTAAAAAGGACATGCAGACTCGCCGCATGCCTCTTGCCCGTTTCTTTATAGACTATTTGCGTCTTCGTTTCTTCTTCGACAGCTTTGTGCGGTGAGAATTACGCAGCAGTGAAAAATAGGTCTTTAAATCTCTCAACTGTGGCATCTCCGAGATTCTCCCAAGAAACGAAACGATGATCATAGAATATAATGGCTGGCCTGAGAGATCTCTCTCACCTGTCAATTCCGTAAACTCAGCGATTACTACAGAGTCATCGTCAATTAAATATGCGTTATAATCACTGCTTGAAAAGGGCTTGATCCGATTCTGCATTAGGCACTGCCACATCCATGCAGCGACCTCTTCGGCATTGCTTGCACCATTGCTGATGCGGTCCATATAACGGCTCTTCGCATGATTGGTTATAACGATATCGGCGACCCTGTAATCGTTCAGCATGATGTGGAAGGGCTCATAAGTGCTGGGCCAATCCGTCCCCTTGTTGCGCATCATCATCACACTCCACCATAAGGGTCTTAGTATGCACTTAATGTTGTCATCTTACCTCATTGCCGAAAGTTGTACAAGTTTCTACCGTCGAGAGTAATGGCGTTTTTTTGTAAATAAGCATAAAAAAAACAGACGCTGTTTAAGCGCCTGTTTATCTCCTGGAATCACATACTGTAATTACGGGACTTGTCCGGTCCATTACTAGTATACTCTGTCTTAATTTCGTTACGATAAGATCTTTCAATCTTTCGCACATAGGAGAGTCTGCGGACATTCTTCATAACTTCCTCGGCCCGTTCTGCATTTACATACATAACTGCATAATGCATTTTCCGAGAAACATAATGTAATGTTCCGTATTTCTCAAGGTTACGTGCCGCTTTAACGTCACTTACCCAAATGATGTATCCTGTCCGTTCCGCAAACATAAGCTAAACCGCCTTTCTCTCTCTAAATCCTAAGGGAAGCTTATCCGCAGGAGCATTTTCCCCCGCTGCCGCATCCACCTTTAGGGGAAGGATCATTACTTGGTACTTTAATGCTATCGGATACTGAAAAAGCAATCGCTTCCGACATGGAATGCAGAATGTCGTCAAGGGTCTTCTCTGCCAGCTTGAAACGAACAACTTCTTCGAACCGCTCCAGTTCCGCTTCTACTGCCGAAACCTCATCCTTTGCTGAATGATAATTCGGGTGGAAATGTCCGAATCGCTGTGTTTCTTCAAACAACTCCTTCTTAGTCTGAAGTCGTTTGACCATGGCCTGAATTTCGGGGTTCGTATCAACCCGTCCTTTCCAGTATAAGTAATCCGACACCTCGGCGGATTGATTAATCATATCGCCTAATTCATAGGCGTATGTCAGCACTTCAGCCATATCGACCGTATTTATTTCAGCTACGCTCATGAACTCAGCTCTTTTCTTCGTTAATGATCTACCGATTCAGTAGACTTTTCTATCATACCATAATCACTCGCTTGAGCAGAAGAGGAATTTCTTCGTCCTTTGGGAATAACTAACTTCATTTCCTTCCAGTCTTCCGGAGTGAGCTCTATATCTTCAACCGTTTCACCATCGTGATAGAGCAGCTGTCCGGAAACTCTCCATGGATTTCCGCTTATGCGGGAAGGGATAAAATCTAACATCTGATCTTTTAGTGCAAAACGCACTTTGACTCCCCATCTTAACCCTTGCTCCATCACCTTTTGTGCAGTCGAGCTATGATAATGCCGCCATTCTTTGCTCCAGATCTGCGGTACATTTTCTCCACCGAAGAGAATCTCCTCCTCTTGTTCAGGAGCAATAACCGGCAGGTTAAGAAAAGGATTCCCTTTGGACAGCAATCCTAGTTCTACATTCAGCTCTGGAAGAACATACGTTGCCTCGGGGTTTCCTGTTTCATGAGGAAACCAACTCCACCCTACGTTTGGATCCTCCCCTTGTCCTCCAATGATTCTGGAAGGCGCTAGCCCCGCGGAGTACAGTTCTTTTCGTATCTGTTCCATATATTCCGGGTCCACTATGAAATGTAAAGGACCGATACGTTCAAGATTCTCCTGTAAACGCGGGTGAGCTGCGATAGCAGCTCCATCGGCTTCCGTCTGACAGGTCAAGAGAATTACTTGCGATAGTGAAGTACGGCCAATGCTTTTTGCCCATTGCTCAAGGGACATTTGAACCACCGAAGGAAGCCCGCCCAGAGCATGCTCGCTTATCCAGGAGATGATGTCATTCGGTGACATTCCACGCTCAGCTGCAAGTTCCAACCTCTCTTTCGTCAGCCGGAAGCTCCATATCGTATCACTTTGCTGGAGCTCAGCGCAGCCAGCCAGTGTCCATCGTACAGAAAAGGGGACCTCCGGTGGAACCAGTACCTCGAAATCCGGCTGCACAATAAACTGTTCCTGTGTATCTCCAGACCCAACAGCAGCGAATGATCCCCTCTCAGCAGATAGCATTGGCTTAGCAGCGGTCCAGCGAAAACACAACATGCCCTCAGCGGTTTCTCCCAGTTCACACCAGCCAAAGCCTGTTAAACAACGTAACCAGTTCAAGCTTGACTTCTCAAGCTCATTACGGGCAACGTTACCTGTGAGATTAGAAGCCATCATCCAGTCTAATAGTGCGGGCAGCATTATCCATTTCCCGGGGATAAAATCTGCATTAGAAATTATATAACGAAAATGTTGATCGGCTGGGCCCACGCTTCCAGAGCGATTAATTACAATCCCATAAAGAATGTCACTCATCGTCGCTTCAGGAAGCTGCAGCCAACGATCCAACAGCTCCAGATCAAGCGTGTATCCGGCACTCTGCCTGCGAATAAGTCCAAGACACAGCAGAATATCCACCGTCGCTATGACAGAAAGTGTTTTCTGTTCCTCTAAAAGAGAACCTACGTAGAGCCCTTGCAAATGCTCCTCCCCAAAAGAGAGCTGCGCCGCTAAGCGGTTAAGATGCTTTTTATGAATAATCCCCTTGGCTGTCAGCGGCAACCCTTCCCAAGCGGTGAACAGCAAAGCCCGAAACAAATCTATCGCCAGTCCGGCTCCTGCTTCCATGGTAAGACTCACTAAATGCCCGGAAATGAATTGCGGCTGATATGGGAAAAATTCTTGTTCAATTGCCGGCAGCTGATCAACAGGAATCTGGTACAGCTTTTCGCCTAATATTTTATGCCTTGCAGTTAACAGCCCCTCGCGGCGCAATTCGTTCATTGCAAGCTTTTGCTCAGCACGACAAAGCGCCACAGGGCGCAATCGTTCTTCCTTCCCTTCCTCAAACGGCTGGGCAGCATAAGCTGCACATAATCGCTTTAAGACCTCTAATGCTTCTGTAGACAGCTGGTTCAATGGATGGTTCGCTCCTCTCCACTCGGCATCTTTTTAACGACATATTCATAGCCCTGCTCAGTCAAAAACATCCGGCGGCGCAAAGCGAAATCCTGTTCCCGGCTATCTTCAGATACCAGTGTATAGAAATAGGCTTTATTCTCCCCCGCTTTGGGACGGAGGATTCGACCTAGTCGCTGGGCTTCCTCCTGCCGTGATCCATAAGCTCCCGAGACTTCAATAGCAATTGACGCGTCAGGTAAATTCACCGCGAAATTCGCTACTTTTGACACCACCAGTACCTGTATATCTCCCTCGTTAAAAGCCGCATATAGCTCGTCTCTTTCACGCTGCTTCGTTTTGCCGGTAATTAAAGGCGCCCCGATCCTGTCAGCCAGTTCACTTAACTGGTCGAGATATTGTCCAATAACCAGCACCGAAGAACCTGTATGGACCTTTAGAAGCTTGGCTACAATTTCAGCTTTGGCAGGATTGCATGAAGCCATACGAAATTTTTCTTTTGCCGCCGCGTACATATATTCTTGTTTAAGCTCCGGATTCATGGGCACAATGATCTCTACACATTCCACTTCAGCGATCCAGCCCTGCTGCTCCAGCTCCTTCCAAGGCAAATCGTAGCGTTTCGGTCCGATTAAAGAGAACACATCCCCTTCCTTCCCGTCTTCTCTAACCAAAGTGGCTGTAAGCCCCAGTCGACGTGTAGCCTGAATGTCTGCTGTAGCCCGAAATACAGGCGCTGGAAGCAGGTGAACCTCATCATATATAATCAAGCCCCAATTGCGTTCGTTAAACAGCTTCATATGGAGAAACGGACCGTCTTTGGACGAACGATGCGTTAATATTTGATAGGTGGCAATGGTGACTGGCCGCACTTCTCTTTTTTCACCAGAATATTCCCCCACTGCCTCCCCAGCCAAATCTGTTCGCTCCAGCAGTTCATCCATCCATTGCCTTACGGACGTTGTATTTGAAGTTAAAATTAGGGTTTCACATTGGAGACTTTCAAGTACTGCTACTCCTACAATTGTCTTCCCTGCGCCACAAGGCAGCACCACCACACCGCTTCCCCCTTGTCCTTCTGTCCCTTGAAACAGCTGAACGGCCTCCTGCTGATATTCACGTAAGCCAAATGAATCGTTTGCCGAATCAGCCTTGCAGGTATCGAGATTCTCCTTCCAGGTCAAGCTAAGCGCTTGCCCTTCATGATATCCGGCGTAGTCGAGAACTGGATAACCCAATCTCATCAGCTCTTGTTTCAAAAGCCCTCTATTCTCCGCAGGGCACGCGCATTCCAGAGGATTTATTCTCAGTAGACCCAGCGATTTTAGACCTTGTTCATCACTCAATTCATCCAAAAGCTCAGGAGCATCCGCTCTTAACATAACGACCTCATTCTGAGTCTCTTGGCCATGAAGAGTCAGCTTTCCATATCTGGACAAAAGAGTTTCGATTTCCTCCTCCAGTCCTGTGGGAACACCCCAGCGTGCAAGGTGATGCAGGCTAGTGATAATCTCCTCAGCAGTATAATTAAGCGCAGCTGCATTCCAAAGAGATAAAGGGGTAATTCGGTAGGTATGGTAAGCAGGAGGACTTTTTATCAGCTCCGCGAAGGTCCCTAGCTTTTTCCTTGCCACCTCAAAATCCGGATGAGCACATTCCAGTAAAATTGTCCGGTCCCTGCGTACGATGCACGCTCCTGATCCATTCATAGCTTTTCCTCCCTAGTGTTCAAGTAATTTAAGCTTGCGCTATGTAATTTTGTTTATTTTCATATAACAGGAAAAAGCCCATCCCCGCATAACGGTCATGAGCTTCCCTATCTGACTATTTAATGTAAATGCTGCTGCGAAATATCATGGAGGGCTTCACCAGCTTCATCCGCAAAAATGTCGCGCACAGCCAGATCTCCAATCGACACTACGCCCACCAGCTTCTGGTCACGTGTCACCGCCAGCCTGCGAATTTGCCAGCCAGCCATTAACTCTGCAGCCTCATCTACTGAAGTATTCTCCGAGACGGCCTGAATCTCTTTACTCATTACAGTTTCCACTGAGGTTGAACCAGGATGTTTAGCCGCATAACCTCTAATCACGAGATCGCGGTCAGTAATTACACCGAGCAGTGTCTTATGTTCTTCATTATCAACAACAGGTATAAATCCAGTGTCATAATCTCGCATTTTCACGGCAACTTCATACACATTATCTTGCAGCGTAACCGTTGCAGGCTCCTTCGTCATAACCTCTTTCACTGTTTTCAAGAATGAACCCTCCTAATCATGGTCTCATGTTATGGGAATAGGTTCTCCTCTATGAAACGAAATTATACGATTGTGTTCTCACGCATACAGGAATTCGCCATAGCAATGAGCAGCTTCATTCCGTGCAGCATGGCATCTTCGTCAAAATCAAATTTGCTATGATGATGTGGATAGTCAGCCTCTTTATCCGGATTTCCGGCACCCACAAACATAAAGCAGCCTGGAATCTCCTTAACATAATAGGCAAAATCCTCAGCTGGCATCAGCTTTTCCATCCGAATCACTTCAACAGATTCTCCTAAAGCCGCTGGAGCCACCTCGAAAAACCGCTGCACTTCACCATCGTGATTTACGAGGGGAGGATATCCCATAACGTAATCTATCTTAGCTTCTGCCCCGTAAGCGCTGGCAATAGAAACGGTCATTTCTTCGATTCGCTGGCGTATCAAATGCCGTGTCTCCTCGTCGAATGCCCGCACTGTCCCTGTGATCCGGCATTGCTCGGCAATGACATTCTGGGCGAACCCCCCTTGAATGGTTCCTACACTGAGTACAGCGGGCTCCAGCGGGTTCACAGAGCGGCTTACAATGCTCTGCAGCTGGGTCACCAGCGCCGCTCCCGCCACGATGCTATCAATGGTACGGTTCGGCATGCCGCCGTGTCCGCCTTTGCCAATGATATCTATAAAAAACTCGTCCGCAGACGCCATCAACGGTCCCGGAGCACTCCCAACAGTTCCCATAGGCAATGGAGTCCACAGATGCAGACCATACACCGCATCCGCTCCTTCTAACATGCCTTCGGCAATCATCCCCTGCGCCCCTCCTGGGCATACTTCCTCTGCGGGCTGAAAAAGAAAACGCAGCTCCCCTTCCAGCTCCTCAAGCCGGCTGCTGTAGTAAGAGGCTACACCGAGCAGTATGGAAGTGTGGCCATCATGTCCACAGGCATGCATTACCCCTTCATTTTGCGAAACGTAATCCTTCTTGTTCTCCTCTTTAATAGGTAGGGCATCCATGTCCGCACGAAGAACCACAGTTTTCCCCGGCCGCTTTCCCCGTAGTATGCCAAGCACACCATACCCTTTCCCGCTTTTTCTGACTTCAATTTCGAATTCGGCTAACTTATCTGCTATAAATGCTGACGTTTCCTTTTCATGAAAAGACAACTCCGGATGACGATGCAAATGGCGTCTCCATTCCACGATCTCCGGCATGAGCGAATCAACCGCTAAGCTCTTCATAAGTTCTCCATCCCCTTCTCGATAAACCCGCATCCATAGCAAGCGATAGCAGTCCTGTTCACTTTGTTCCAGCCGCGAACGACTATAATTCTTTTATTGTAGCAGAAACGCAAAAAACTGGGTATTGTTAGGCACTGCCTACTCTTGCACAACCTTTAGAAACATACTATCATGAGGTAGAACATCAGCAATCGGATCAGAAATTCATCATTATACTTCATAAGGGGGATATGCGTGCTATGATTTTTGAGAACACGGGCCTCGTAGGATTGAAGAGTGATCTTCTCTATCTGGACGAGAGTGCCACAAAAGCTGGCTTCATCCGCTGGCAATGGGAATACTATCGTGCCACTTACGACTGCAAAATTGAAGACCCACAGGATGGTGGCGAATACTTCCTACGCATTAACACTCGCGCTGTCGAGGGAAAGCTAGAGAAGTCTGATGCCGTACTTGCAATTGAAGCCGTATACTTAGGAAAAGCAACCTTCCCTCATGGCCTGGAATATGAATCTCCGGTGCCAAAACCAGTATTGGACACTGCTGCTAAGCGGATTCTTGAATTAAAGCAGCTGTTAGAGGCTTGAGTAACAAAAAGGGAACGACGAAACAAAATGTCAGCCTGCCCAAAAGAGGAACACCCGATTTCCAACTACTTATCTTAACACTACTACTTGTGGGTTTCGGTCTAGTCATGGTCTTCAGTGCTAGCTCAAGCTTAACCTTAGCAAGCTCGAAGTTCGGTAATGACCCTCTATATTTCATTAAACGCCAAGTGATCTGGATCGTACTCGGAACCGTTGTTATGTTTATAGCTATGAACATTCACTACAGTAAGTTTAAGAAGTGGTATGTACCTATTTTTATCATCACCGTTATACTTCTGCTCGTGGTAGCCTTCTCTGAAAAAATTAATGGTGCCAAGAGCTGGCTTAGTATCGGAAAACTTGGAATTCAACCCACCGAATTAGCCAAAATATCGATTATCCTGTATATCTCAGCACTCATCACCAAAAAAGGTGAACGGTTTAGAGATTTCCGTACAGGATATATCCCTGTAATGGTCATCGTGGGTATTGTTGCCGGACTTATAATGATGCAGCCGGATTTAGGTTCTTGCCTCATTCTCGTAGCTACCAGCGGACTTGTTATTTATGCCGGCGGTGCCAGCATGAAGCATATTCTGGGCTCTATAGCACTGCTAGTGCTGGGTGTAGGACTAGTTGTAGGCGCCAAAGCAGCGATTGATTCCTTATCTCCATCCGATAAAGCCACTGACACTCAGGATTATAGAAAAGGTCGTATCGTTGCCTTTTTAGATCCTTATCAGGTTGCTGAGGGTGATGGTTATAACATTATTCAATCCTTAACCGCTCTTGGCCAAGGTGGAGTAAGTGGTTCCGGCTTCGGCAAAAGCATTCAAAAGCTGGACTATCTAAAATACCCTTATACGGACTTTATCTTCCCCGTAATTGGTGAAGAGTTCGGCTTTCTGGGGACCTCCATATTTTTGATGTTATATCTGTATTTTATCTGGCGAGGTATTCTAATCGCTTTAAGGTGTAAGGATCCCTTTGGTACGCTCGTCGGAATTGGGATTATGGGCCTCATAGCCATTCAGGCCTTTGTCAATATCGGCGGTGTAACCAATACAATCCCTCTTACCGGCGTTACCTTGCCGTTTATCAGCTATGGGGGCTCTTCACTCCTTGTCAGCATGCTGTGCATGGGAATTATGCTAAGCATCTCAAGAGAAACCAACCTTCCTGCCAAAGAGGAAGTAACGAAATCTGTAACAACGGTTAGACAGGTTCGTTCCCGGTAAGCTTTATAAAGCCGGAGGTTAGGGAATTTACACATAAAAAAGCAGCCCAGGGAATTAACCTTGGACTGCTTTTTTGTGTACAAGTTTTTTAAGAGATTTCATCATTCTTGAAAGCTACGCCTTCAACTTTGACATTTACCTCAACAATATGAAGTCCAGTCATGCTCTCCACAGCTTCACGTACGTTCTGCTGAAGCATCCGGCACACTTCGTGGATCGGTGTTTCATAGAGAACGATAATTCGTAGATCTACTGCTGCTTCCAGCTGTCCTACTTCAACGGTAACGCCCTTCTGAACGTTCTTACCGCTTAGACGTTTAGCCCAGCCTTCTGACAGGCCACCAGACATGGCTGCAATTCCCGGAGTCTCCAAGGCAGCCAAACCGGCAATTTTTGAGACGACGTCATTTGAAATTCGTATATTTCCCATTTCCAGTTGAAGTTGTTCTGCCATGCCATATCCCCCCTACACTCATTATCAATTATTGTAATTCCAAAACAGGCTAAAAAGCAAATCACTTTATCGCTTTCTCGTTTACACCTAGGAACAATTTGGGTATATTGATTATGAATTCAATCTAAATACATAGATAGGAGTGCCTTCACATTGAAAAAATGGATTTCACCATCACTGATGGGTATCGCCTTTATCCTTAGTGCGATCGGCCATTATGCCGATTGGGATCATACCCTGCAGTTCATTCTCTCAGCAATCGCTGTGGTGTTTGTGGCTGGATTTCTCGGCCGGGCCACTGAAAGTGTAGCTCATTATGCCGGACAACGACTGGGCGGCTTCCTAAACGCCACCTTCGGCAATGCTGCTGAGCTAATCATTGCCTTCTTCCTGGTTAAGGAAGGATTGTTCGACATGGTCAAAGCCAGTCTTACCGGTTCTATTATCGGCAACCTGTTGCTTGTTCTAGGATTGAGTATTTTCGCCGGCGGGATGAAGTTCAAAGTTCAGAACTTCAACGTAACCCTTGCCGGAATGAATGGCTCCCTGATGATCGTTGCCGTCATTGCCTTATTTGTTCCCGCTATGTTCTTTACCACCCACTCTATTACGGAGAAGGATACCGATGTGCTCAGTTTAATCGTTGCCGGGCTGCTCATCGCTTCGTACATAGCTTGGCTAATCTTCTCCATGATCACGCATAAGAAACATCTAGAGGACGTTACAGAAGAGGGTAAAGAAGAATTAGCTCATGAACATGCCCCTGCTTGGTCCAAAAACAAATCCATCCTTTATCTCGTGCTTGCCACTGTAATGGTAGCCTTCGTGAGTGAGTGGCTGGTAGGAACGTTAGAGACTTTGACAGAACGTTTCGGATTCAGCGAGCTGTTTGTAGGTGCGTTCCTCGTAGCTATCATCGGTAATGCCGCAGAGCATAGTGCAGCCATTATGCTGGCCATGAAGAACAAAATCGGTGCGGCAGTAGAAATTGCGGTTGGAAGCAGTCTGCAAATCGCCCTGTTCGTAGCACCTGTCCTAATCTTCGCCAGTTATTTCATGGGTGATACAATGGACATAGTTTTTACGACCATCGAAATTGTCGCCATCGGTGTAGCCGTCTTTATTGCCAAATCAATTACTCAGGACGGCTCAACTAACTGGTATGAGGGTCTCTTGTTATTAACGGTCTACCTGATTTTAGGAGTCTCCTTCTATCTCGTATAATCATTATTAACCATTGTACACAACAAAAAGCGCACATGAGCGATTCGTCCTCATGTGCGCTTCTATAAATACTTAAGAAACCGATATTTATTCTTCCTTCGCTTTGTTGTTCAAAGCCTCGTAGAGTACTGCTAAGTTACGCTCCAGCTTACTTAGTACCATCTTACCAGTAATCTCTGGGACCAAACCTGCTCTAACCGCAAAATCCACTTCTCTGGAGAAACCGTACATCTGGGTATCCAGCACTTCCTCATAGAGAGGGCAGTAGCGTGTTGCCAGATTCTCCATCTGCACTTCTATAAGTTGCTGAATTTTATCGGCATCTTCTTGTAGAAGATTGATTGCTTTAAGATTATACTGTTCCTGTAATTCCGATGAAGTCATGCCTCTATCCCCCCCATGTCCAAAAGTTAAGCTGCTTTTACTATTTTACTTAATATTAGACGAAATCCGGTATCAATACAACAATTCAGTTTATACTAACCATATATTTAAAAGAACCTGCTGCGTTATCCTATCAAGTTTCGTATCTACTTCTAGAAAAAACGCCCCACCGAAAACCGGTAGGACGTTTTTAGCACGACTATTACTCAGCAACAACTGTGAATTTCAAACCGTGTTTTGCAAACACTTCAGTCATTGCCTTCTTAGCTTCTTCAGCATCTGCCCCATGAACATGAAGCTCATAGCTTTGGCTGGATACCAAAGTAGTGAACAAACCAAGGATACTTTTAACATCAATGTACTTGTTGTCCGCTTGAAGAACGATTGAAGAGTTGAACTGGCCTGCCGTTTGGGCAATATCGACAATTGCCGCATTGTTACTGGACATAGAAATCCCTCCGCAACTTGATTATAAAACTTTAGTCTTTTGTTATCATTTCTTATGATACATTGAATCCGCTTACTTGTGCAAGGAGTTTTCTTGTTATTACATTTTATTTCAAGTTTTCAGGATTCAGACCTTCGAGTTCCGGCAACACAAAAATTCCATCCTTACGGATCAATACATCGTCAAAATAAATTTCACCGCCGCCATAATCGGGACGTTGGATCAACACAAGATCCCAGTGAATGGAGGAGCGGTTACCGTTATCTGTAACATCATATGCTTGTCCTGGCGTAAAGTGCAGGCTGCCTGCGATTTTTTCGTCAAAAAGAATATCATTCATCGGATGAAGAATGTAAGGGTTAAAACCAATAGCGAATTCGCCAATATGACGCGCGCCGTCATCTGAATTCAAAATTTCGTTCAAACGGGCGGAGTCATTGCTGGTGGCTTCAACAATTTTTCCGTTCTCGAATTTGAATTTGATATTTTCAAAGGTCACTCCATTATATACTGACGGTGCATTATAGCTGATCGTTCCATTTACAGAATCGCGAACTGGGGCGCTGTAAACCTCGCCATCCGGAATATTTTTTTGCCCGGAGCATTTCTCTGCACCGATTCCTTTAATCGAGAACTTAAGATCTGTTCCAGCACTCAAAATATGTACCTTATCCGTTCTGCGCATGAGATCAGCTAAAGCATCCTGAGCCTTGTCCATCTTGGCGTAATCCAAATTACACACTTCGAAATAAAAGTCCTCAAACGCTTCAGTGCTAATATTCGCAAGCTGAGCCATGCTCGCATTCGGATAACGCAGTACTACCCACTTCGTATGCTTCACACGTTGTTCGCTATGCACTGGATGAGAGTACAACGAGTTATACAATTTCATATTTTCTTCAGGAACATCGGACAGATCGTTCACATTCTCACCTGCACGAATCCCGATATAACAATCCATTTGCTTCATCCGGTTCAAGTCAATTTCAGCCCATGTCTGAAGACTCTCACGAGTTGCGTATTTAAGCATGCTGCGCAGGACTGTACGATCTGTTAATTGTACAAAAGCATGACCGCCGGCCTTGCCGATTTCCTCTACAACAGCTTTGATTAAATCTCTTTCATTGCCAATCATTTCGACGAGCACGTTCTCGCCTGGCTGGACATTTACGGAATAACCGACTAGGTTAGCTGCCAGCTTTTGAATTCTGGGATCTTTCATTGTGTATTCTTCCTTCCTCTGTCTAAAAAATAAGCAAGCTTTTCTATTGTAGCACGCCCTGTATGGAGCGCAAGACCTGTGGGATAATGTGAAAATCAACGAAAGCCTGAAAAATTCACCTGTGATACATAAGTTTCATTATCAGATTCATTCCCCGCTTCCGAATAGGTAACCTTACGATTTAAGGTGAGTTTTCTCGGCAGATTATGTTTTGTATCAACGGTTAAATGGTAGACAGTCTCAACATTAGCTTGTTTCAGCTTTTGCTGTAATTCATTATTTTTCTTCTCCCATAGCTCCACTAAAGCTTGCGTAACCGCCTGATCGTTCTTTGTTATTTTTCCAGCAGAATCTGGTGTTTCAGGTCGAAGGTCTTGCATCTCTTTTTCCAATTCAGCAGTCAGCTGCTTTCTGGCCTCAGCAGGCGTCAGCTCGATCCGTAGCACATTTGTCCCTCTGCCTGCACCCGCATCTTCAGTCACATTAGCCTCCATGGATTGCAGCTCCTCCAGCTGTTTCAACGGATTAAGCAAAGCAAGCGGATTTCCGTCCTCAGAGGAACCTTCAGTAGTCAACGCTACCCATTCCCCCTCTTTTTTCTCTAGCTGACTATGGAAAGCTTTCATAGAAGTGATGCTGCTTTTTAAATCTTTAGCGCTATTTGCTGATTTTTTTGTGGATGAGGATTTATCAGGAAGCAGTGTATACAGATTGACCTTCTTATGGTCCTGTACTGTGCCTTCGTAAAATATCATGGATTCCGGAACGGTCTTTCCACCCTTTGTAAGCATGGTTGACCCTTTAAAAGTAACCCCATCGCTGCCCGTTATACCCGCTAACACCAAACTTAGATCTTCCTTGGCTGGTTTGTCTCTAATAACACTGCAACCGCTGTTGAACACGCAGGACAAGGTAAAAATCATAAGAACTAACCCCTTCAGTAATAATGACTTTCTCACGGTCATCAGGCCTTTCTTGGAGTATTTTACTTTACAGCCCACTATAGGGTTCTCCCTTCCTGCGCGCCTTATACAGATGCAAATACGTTGCTGTAATCGGTTTCCATACATTGCTCTAACTTATGCGCGTTCGTCGCTTGCTTCTGAATGTCAATACATACCACCTTCAGACTCACGAAGTTACCGCTGCCAGTCGCCGCGCCGTTGTCTCTAACGGACACAGCTGACCCTTAACGCAGCATTTCCCGATATTCCCCATACCAACGGACTCCAGCGCAGCTATTGACCCGAAATGCGCCCGATATGCCCCTCTTACTAAACAATAGCGTCTCTGGTGTCCGAAAACATGCCCCAAAGGCAAAATACACGCCAATAGCGTCATCTGAGTCCGAAGGCCTCGCAGCATGATGAATACACCAGTCGAAGCAGCGAGCCAACTAACAAAACAATGACCAGCAACTCCTTATTACGGGAGAACCGCTGTTCAAATGCTAATGCGCGAATATGACCGTTGCAGTCGCCACGCCGTTATCTCTATCGGACACAGCTGACCCTTAACGCAGCATTTCCCGATATTTCCCATACCAACGGACTCCAGCGCAGCTATTGACCTTAAAAACGCACAAAATGAGTCTTTTTCCAAGCAATAGCGTCTCTGGAGTCCGAAAACATGCCCCAAAGGCAAAATACATGCCAATAACGTCAGCTGAGTCCGCAAGCCTCGCAGCATGATGGATACACAGTCGAAGCAACCAGCCATCTGCCAAAACTAAAAGCAGCGACTCTCCAATAACGGGAGAACCGCTGCTCTGCTATCTTTTTTTACTTATGAGGCAATCCCTTCACACCGCCGCCATTCTCTTTAGTGTCAACGATCACCTGGTTACGCCCATTGTTCTTAGCTTTATACAGTGCCATATCTGCTCGATAGAACAGGGATTCGACGCTTACACGTTCGTCCATCCAGCTCCATTCTGCTATACCGCAGGACACTGTTACATTAGGTTCGGTCTCATTCATCACTCGCTTACGAATACGTTCAGCCACATTTACTGCCTGTTCTACTCCCATTAATGGTAAATAGACCGACAGTTCTTCTCCACCCCACCTCGCAGCAATATCCCCTTGACGGATGGAGGACTTCACAATTTCACTGACCTCTTTTAAGATCTTGTCGCCCTTTTGATGACCATAGGTATCATTCACCATCTTGAACTGATCGATATCCACAACAATTAAGCAACCGCAAAAATCTTTAGACTGCCGTTCCTTTATTTCTTCGTCCAGATAATGACGAGCATAAAGTCCAGTTAGGCTATCTCTGTTCGCTAAACGTCTAACTTCGGCATGCAGCCTTGCGTTCCCTACAGCTAGTCCAATGTGTCCCGCCATCGCTTGAAGCAATCTGTAATTGTCATAAGAGAAATAATGGGCATCGCGATGCGCCAACATGATAGCACCACGCACTTCACCACCTACACTTAAAGGTGTGGCAATCAGCGACTGCGACCCGGTAGCATTCATTAAACGAGAAGTAGTATTAGGATTATCTATGTAGTTAGACATGATTAATGATTCCCCAGTAGTATAGACCTTCCCGCCTAAACCTTGTCCTACTTCTAAAATTTCATTTTGCAAGGAGGAATGATTGCAAGCAATAACCTCTAGCCCGCCCTTTTCTTCGTTCATATGTAAAATACAGCAGTAGTCTGCACCAAACATTTCCAACAGCTCTTCAAACGCAAATTGAAAAATATCCCCTAAACGCAAGCTCTGATTCAGCCGTTGTGTAAGTTCGTTACTCATACGCAGCTCACGAATGAGCTGATTGGAGCGTTCATACAGCTTGGCATTCTCAAAGGCAGTACCTGCGGTATCCGCCACCATCGAGAGAAACCGTAAATCTACATCCATAAAGATCGAGTTATCCATCACCATGTGGAATACGCCATAAACCCCTTGCTTCCCGCCTAGCGGAAGACCAATTTCTACAATATGTTGATCTTCAGTATTGGTGTTCAGAGCAACACGGCCGTCTTTAAATGCTCTAGCGCAGACATCATCACTGGACATCTGAAACGGTAAAGGTTTGACCTGCGGATGAGTGCTGCGGTGATCTTGCGACATAAACAGCTCAAGCCTGGCACCAGGGTACATTGCAGAAATGCTATCTATAACCTCCGTAAGCACAGCGTTCACATCAATATTGTCATGCATCCGCTGAACGATCTGAAATAACAAGGAGCGGCGATTGCTCTCACGTTCTGCATGTTGATGAACACTCGCAAGATCAGTTACAAAAATATGTTCAAACTTATGATAGAATATGGTCCGGTACTGCAAAGATATAGCCTCAGCAGTATCTCGTCCACCCATTAAATATTGTTGTGTCGGCATAGCACAACCCAGGAAGGCAAAAATTTCTTTGTCAACGCGAGTGATGAGCGGTATAGTAAAAAAGCTCATATCCTGACCCTGCACCGTAAGTTGAACAGATGAGGTTGTGCCAGAAAGTAAACTAGCTGCAGCCGCTTGCTCCCATTGGTGCCTCCATCGTTCTTGCTGATCGGCAATATTAGCAAAATATCTGCCTTCAAAATTCAGCACACACCAATCCCATGATTTAGCGAATGGTAGAGCCTCTAGCCCATCGATCCATTCCTCGAAGCTGTCTGCAATCAGATTGGCCAAATATGGGAAGTCATGGGACACTATTTCCGTTTCCCTAAGCCAGGCGGTGGGATCTTCGGAATCTCTACTAGCGTGCAATTTGTCCTGTATCAGCATACGACTGTCTTGAGAAGCGTATGCTTTCTGTTCTGACATAACGAAGATCCCCTTTGCTTCTCAATTAAGAAAAAAACCTTCCCAATTAACATCTAATTAACTATATTTTACTCCCTTTCTTTGTGTATTGCATTATATTTTCCTTATTTCCGGGATTTTTTTTAGGACCAAAGAACTAACGACAAAGAATGACAAAAACTCTTTTAATATGCGCTTGACTTTATATGCTACTTTCATATAATATTTATTGTTGAACAAGACTGTAACAAGTCTTACTTGGGCGTAACGTTGTGTCACCCTCACGCATTTCGTTACTGCCAGGGCAGCGGCTGAACTTCCCTGGTAGTGTGGAAGCCAATAATGCTAATCACGGATACGAAATGCGGCGCAAATAGAGCCCTAACCTGAAATTTCAAATATAAAGGAGTCTACTATAACATGGCACGTTACACCGGACCTAAATTCAAACTCAGCCGCCGTCTGGGCATTTCCCTTAGCGGTACAGGCAAAGACCTGAAACGCCCTTTCCCACCAGGACAACACGGCGCTAACCAACGCAGAAAAGTAAGTAACTACGGAATGCAGCTTTTGGAAAAACAAAAACTGCGTCACATGTACGGCTTGGGAGAGAAACAATTCCGTACTCTCTTCGCTAAAGCACAAAAACTTCCAGGTCTTGCGGGCGAAAACTTCATGTTCTTGCTTGAAAGCCGCTTGGACAACCTAGTTTACCGTCTTGGATTTGCTAACTCCCGTGCTGGAGCACGTCAGTTGGTATCCCACGGACACGTAACTGTAAACGGCAAAAAAGTCGACATCGCTTCTTACCGTGTAAGCTTGGGCGACGTTATCGGTCTTCGCGAGAAGAGCCAAGGCATGGCTTCCATTAAAGAAGCTCTTGCTAACCGTAACCACCTTCCAGCTTACCTGGAATATGCTGAAGGATCTTTCGAAGGTAAATATATTCGTTTGCCAGAACGTTCCGAGCTTTCCCAGGATATCGATGAGAAACAAATCGTCGAGTTCTACAACCGTTAATATCTCGCTTTTAGCGGGTATGACCGAAGCCTCCGGATTAATCCGGGGGCTTTTTGTTATGTCAATATCCTAAATTCCATGCCGTTGGTAAAAGGTTTCGCTTCCGCAAATCATACCCTAAATTACTTTATTTATAATTTTTGCACAAAAGTCGAATCTTAAGACCATGAGAATCAGGTAGAAGCGCATTCATAAACGCCAATTTATGCTATAATAATTCCGTTAAAAGGAGGAATTATCGTCGATGGCTCAAGAGAACAAGAAAAAAAACGCTAAGAAGCCTTCACCCCGCAGATCCGCCCTAAGCAGGTTCGGTTCTGTAGTTAAGTGGATGTTTATTCTTGGAATAATAGGCGTTCTATTTGCCGGTGGTGCTGTAGCAGGCTATGTCGCTTCCATTGTGAAGGATGAACCTGTTCGCTCCGAAGAAATGATTCAGCAGCAGGTCAGTCAAAATGCGATCACCGGATTCGCTTATTTCCGAGACGGCGCACCGATCGGCCAGCTTCGGACAGAAGAAGACCGAAGGCTCATTGAATTCAACGATATCCCCCAGCTTATTATCGATGCAGTTCTCGCTATAGAGGACAATAATTTTAATGAGCATAATGGCGTGGATTTCAAAGGCACCTTGCGTGCCGTCAAACAAAAGCTTCTCAATGAATCCGTTCAGACCGGAGGCAGTACACTCACCCAGCAGCTCGCAAGACGTGTATTCCTGAATCTGGATCGGACAGAAGATCGCAAAGTAAAAGAAATTCTACTTTCTCTTAGATTGGAACGCTTCTTGACCAAACAAGAAATATTAACGGCTTATCTGAATAAGGTTCCTTTCGGCAATGGTTCGAATGGCTACAATGTATTCGGAATTAAAGCAGCAGCCAAAGGGATATTCGGTCTAGACGATCTGGACAAATTGAACGTGGCTCAAGCAGCTTATTTGGCTGGTCTTCCGCAGCTCCCTTCCACTTATTCTGCATTTAATGGCATAGGTGAATTCAACGAAAAAGCTTTCAACAGAGCTATGGACCGTCAACATCTTGTACTTCGTCGTATGCTTGAGGAGAATAAGATCACTACCTCTCAATATGATGAAGCCCTTCAATTTGATATCAAGAGTTCTCTGGCGCCGCACACCAAAAAAGCCTATGCTACCTATCCATATCTGATGATGGAGACTGAGCGTAAAGCATCCGAGATCCTTCTATCATTGAATGAAGAGAAAAATGGCACAACGGATGCCAATAGCACTACTGACAATGCCGTGTTACTTGAGGAAGCAAGACAGCAGCTCATGACCGGCGGTTATCGAGTCTACACAACCATTGATAAAAAAGTTTACAATGCAATGCATAGTGTCTCAGAAGACAGCAATAATTTTACTAAAGACAGCAAAACCAAAGGTATGGAACAAACGGCTGGCATGTTAATCGACAACAAAAGCGGAGCCATTCTCGGCATGATTGAGGGTCGCGACTTCAATATTGAGCAGATGAATTATGCTACCCAAATGATCCGTCAGCCCGGATCGACTATGAAGCCAATTTCAGCTTATTTACCAGCCTTAGATGCAGGGCTGATTCAGCCTGCCGGGATTGTGGATGACGCGCCAATTATTCTAAAAGACGGCGGAAAAGGATTCCACATTCCTAAGAATGCCAACAATCGCTATCAAGGTCTGGTCACTGCCCGTTACGCACTTAACAAATCGCTCAACTTGCCTGCGCTTAAGCTGTTTAATGAAAAGGTCGGAATAGAGAAATCTTGGGCCTTTACTAAAAAGCTGGGGATCACCACCCTCACAGATGATGATTACAGCGCGCAGACTGGGGTTATAGGCGGTCTGAAATACGGAGTATCCGTAGAAGAGTTAACCAATGCCTATTCCGCTATCGGTAACCAAGGAGCTTTTAATGATGCCTACATGATTGAGAAAATCGTCAATTCAGAGGGCAAAATTATCTATCAGCACAAGGTTAATCCTGAGCAAGTATTCTCTAAGCAAACAGCTTACCTAATGACAGATATGCTGCGAACTGTAATTACAGAGGGTACAGCCAGCACAGTAAAAAGAGAATATAAACACTCTAAAGAAATTCCGATTGTCGGTAAGACTGGATCTACCCAGAATTATGGAGACGTATGGTTTATGGGCTACACTCCTGATGTCACACTGGGAATGTGGGTCGGCTATAAAGAGCAAATCAACACTCTTACGGGAGATACACAAAAACGTCAAGCCCAAACATTATGGGCAAAAGTGTTGAATGCTGTCATTGATAAGCAGCCGGAACTATTCGTCACAGACAAATTTGCACAACCTGAGGGAATTATCAAAAAGACAGTTTCCGCATATAGCGGCAAATTGCCGACATCCCTGACTGATAAATTCACAACGGATATATTTAATACAAAATATGTGCCAAAAGAGAGCGACGACGGGATTTCCAAAGCCAAGTATATTACTTACAAAGGCGTCAATTATATCCCGTTGGAAGGCACTCCAGAGGAGTTCCTAAAGGAAAAAATCGTCGTTAAACGTGAGAAGCCGATACAGGAATTAGTCAAAGAACTCCTGGCTGCCTTCCCTAAGATGAAGGATCATAAATCACTGGAGTATTATATGCCAGCCGATGCCAAGACGGATTTTCCAACAGAAGTTGATCCACGTGTGGACGATGGGGCTTCCCCTGCTGCTCCCGGAAATGTTAACGTCTCTTATAGCACTGGTAAAGCGGTCATCAGCTTCTCCGCTAGCAGCTCGGCAGATGTTGTGGGATACCGCTTATATCGTTCATTAAACGGAGGTTCTTTCCAGAAGCAATCTATACTCATGGCAGATGAGAACAAGGTATTCACACCGGGTACACCTGCAAGTGCTAATGCAACCTTTTATGTAACCGCCGTGGATGTTGCAGGTAATGAGACGGCTTCTGGCAGCGTTGCTGGAGGGATTACACCAACACCAGAAGCAACTCCTACACCTGATCAACAACCTGGTACAGAGGCGCCTACAGAGCCTGAGACGACACCAGGAGACATTATTGAGGATCCAGGTAACATTCTCCCGCTACTACCGACGGAAACACCAGTCGGCGGAGGTAACAGTACTGGGGGCAGTAATAATACCACAGCAGGTAATAATGCAGGGACACGTTAACCCAAAGATCATTAAATAAATTTACACAGCAAAACACCGTTCCCATGAATTCATCCGGGAACGGTGTTTTTTTACAATTCATTCTAATCCTCAATCGTGGATAGATCTCCTGTCGGTAGATGCAGCTCCCATGCCTTCAGTACACGCCGCATAATTTTACCTGATCGTGTCTTCGGAAGTTTATCCTTAAACTCGATTTCTCGCGGGGCAGCATGTGCAGACAGACCCGCTTTGACAAAAGCGGCGATCTCCTCTTTCAAGGCAGCAGTTGGAGTATAACCTTCTCTAAGCGAGATAAAAGCCTTAATAATCTCCCCCCGCACAAGATCCGGTTTGCCGATTACACCCGCTTCTGCCACTGCCGGATGCTCCACTAATTTGCTTTCCACTTCAAATGGACCAATACGCTCACCAGAAGAGTTGATGACATCATCAATTCGTCCCTGAAACCAGAAGTATCCTTCGTCATCCATATAAGCTGAATCGCCAGAAATGTACCAGCCAGGAATCCGGAAATATTCCTCATACTTCGTCTGATTGTTCCAGATCGTTTTCATCATGGATGGCCACGGAGTTTTTATCGCAAGATTCCCCATAGAAAAAGGCGGGAGAACATTTCCCCGGTCATCCAGAATCGCTGCTTCAATCCCCGGTAACGGACGGCCCATCGAGCCTGGTTTGATATCCATTGACGGATAATTACAAATCAATTGTGCCCCTGTTTCAGTCATCCACCAAGTATCATGAATACGCTGATTGTAAAATTTATCTCCCCAACGTACCACTTCCGGATTTAACGGTTCACCAACCGATAGAACATGGCGCAAACTGCTTAAATCAATCCCCTGTAAAGAGTGCTCCCCTGCACCCATCAACATACGAAAAGCTGTAGGTGCGCTGTACCATACAGATACCTTATTCCGTTCGATTGTCTTATACCAATCCTGAGGACTAAAGCGGCCGCCTCTGACTACATTGGTCACCCCGTTTAACCAAGGGGCAAATATGCCGTATGAAGTTCCGGTCACCCAGCCAGGATCTGCCGTACACCAGTATATATCGTCTTGACGTAGATCTAGCACTACTCTACCTGTATAATAATGTTGAATCATTGCTCTATGCACATGATAAACGCCTTTGGGCTTACCTGTAGAACCAGAAGTATAATGCATAATAAGGCCATCGTCCAAATCAAGCCATTCTAAATTAAGATCAGCAGAAACGTTAGCCATCTCTTCTGCGAATCCTAAGTTTCCTTGCTCAATATCAGTTGCTCCACCTACTAGAAAAATATGACGCAGCTCAGGAAGCTCTTCTCGCTTGACCCGATGCAGCAATTCTGGCGTAGTTACCAGCGCAACAGCCCCACTATCCTCCAAACGATCCTTAACTGCTGTTTCCATAAAGGCTTCAAATAAGGGTCCTGCTATGGCTCCGATTTTGAGAATACCTAGCAGACTGAAATACAGTTCCGGTTGGCGAGGCATAAAAATAAATACCCTATCTCCTTTACCGATGCCATATTTACGCAATACATTTCCGAACCGGTTCGACCGCTCCTGCAGATCGGCAAATGTATAGGATTCTTCCCGTACAGTGTCACTGTAGAGTAGGGCCGTTGCCGCTCCCCGCCCTTCATCCACATGGCGATCAACGGCTTCATAGGCCATATTAACCTTGCCGGTTTCATACCATGAGAAATTACGTTCAACATCCTCCCACTCAAAATTGGCTACTGCCTCCGCATAATCAGACATATTGGAGCTCTGCACACGACCCGGCAAAATTTCGCTATGGACTTGACCCATCACTCTTGCCTCCCTCACTCGTTTGATTTAAGCTTTAAGGGTAAGACTCATGTTTTAAATAATGATGTCAATGCAATGAATGTGAATTTTTTATGTCTGAATTAGTATACCATAGCAAGCGTTTACATACCATTTTTTTGATCTGAAAGGAGCACTGTCATGGAGCATCGCAAAATCCCTATTTCCCATACTCTCTCCTATATGGGTAGAACGATAACTGTGAGCGGACCCCGATCTCCCGAGGACCTTGAAGTCCTGCATATGCATCAGGACCTTGATGCTTTCCGCAGGCCATTAGAGCAGCAAGAGGCGCTCGTAGAGATCGCCAGCTTGCCAGAGGGCCGTGTAATTACCGCAGTAGAGAATGACGTTATAGTAGGCTATGTGACCTTCCATTATCCAGATGAAATGGAGTTATGGTCACAGGGTGGGATGGAGGATCTTATTGAGCTTGGAGCGATAGAGGTGAGTAATGATTATAGAGGGGCCGGACTAGGCCGGCTGCTGATTTCTACTGCTTTTGAGCGGGAGCAATTGGAGAATTGTATTGTTTTTACAACAGAGTATTACTGGCACTGGGATTTAAAAGGCAGTGGGCTGGACGTATGGGCCTATCGCCAAATGATGGAACGGCTGATGAAGACGGTTAATATGGTTTGGTATGCTACGGATGATCCAGAAATTTGTTCACATCCCGCTAACTGCCTAATGGTTCGCATTGGACAAGAGGTGCCCATGTCCTCTCAGGAGACCTTTGACAGAGTACGTTTTAGACAACGCTTCATGTATTGAGCATTAAATATGCTGCAGCATAAATTCTAATATGGAATGCGAGCGTTGTGAAGATTGTACTGTAAATTCCCTGAAATTCACCTCAGCTGATCCATCAGACTTATCTGACATGGAGCGAATGATGACAAAGGGCGTGGCGTTCATATGACAGACTTGGGCAACCGCCGCCCCTTCCATTTCCACACAAGCCCCCTCCATTTGCTCTCTTAATTCAGCTACAATCTCCGCATTAGAAATGAATTGATCACCAGATAACACCTTGCCTATCAAGTACTTTTGACCTAGCTCATTGCATGCCTTCTCAGCAAGCTGTACTAGCTCAGGGTCTGCCTGGAAGACGGAAGTCTCCTGATAAGGAATTTCGCCTCTTGCGAACCCAAGCCTCGTAGCATCCATGTCATGTTGTATACATGTAGATGATATAACAATATCTCCAATATTCAATTCAGGATGTACTGCTCCAGCAACCCCCGTAAACAGCACACGGGATACGCCAAAATTATCAATTAGAATCTGAGTCGTAACTGCTGCATTTACTTTACCCACGCCAGATTTACAGAGCACTACGGATTTTCCTAATATGTTTCCTATGTAATATTGTATACCTGCTTTAACTTTTGTCCGCTTGTCCTCCATACCCTCTAGAAGCAGCTTGATTTCTTCATCCATCGCTCCGATTAATCCGATGATTTCACTCACAGTAAATACCTCCTTTGATGATTTATTTAGCAAATAAAAACATAAAAAGCTCCATAAGGAGCTTTTTACGGAATAACTGTTCAGTTCTTAAATTACTTATTCAGATGATTAACCGACAAGCGGAGAATCGTTTCATGAGGCAGGATAACCCGCGGATTCTCAACGGTTTCTTTCTTCATAAGCTTGGTCAAAAGTCTCATCGCAACTGCACCCAAATCGTACATAGGCTGAGCTACAGTTGTTAGCAAAGGACGAACCATCGAAGCCATACGAATATTATCCACACTAATGATGGAGAAATCATCCGGTACCTTCAGACCTTCATCTTGAATACTGTGAATGGCACCAATAGCCATTTCATCCGTTGCCGCAAAAATAGCGGTTGGTTTCTTCTTGAGTCCAAGGAAATACTTCATTGCTTCTACACCAGATTCATAGCGGTAGTTACCGATGCGTACCAAATCCTCTTGGTACTCGATTCCTGCCTGTTCCAATGCTTTCTTGTAACCATGGAAACGTGCATATCCATTTGCAGGATCCTGCAGTGTGCCACTGATCATAGCGATCTCACGATGACCGTGACGAATCAATGTGTTCACAGCATCAAAAGCAGCGGTTTCATGATCGATGTCAACGGAAGGATAAGTTCCTTTCTCATCCCGTGTAGCACATAGAACAATCGGAACTGCAGAAGTCTGGAAAGCTTGAATATGTTCGTCAGTTACTGTACCACCCATGAAGAGCAGACCATCGACCTGTTTCTCCAAAAGGGTATTAATGACACGAATTTCTTTCTCTTTACGCTTATCCGCGTTACACAATATGATATTGTAATGATACATGTTCGCGATATCTTCAATCCCGCGTGCAATTTCTGCAAAAATCGAGTTTGAAATATCAGGGATGACAACCCCAACGGTTGTCGTTTTCTTACTGGCAAGACCTCTTGCCACGGCATTGGGACGATATCCCAAACGTTCAATCGCTTCAAAAACTTTCTTCCGGGTCTGCGGTTTCACGTTAGGGTTATTATTCACAACCCGTGATACCGTAGCCATAGATACGCCTGCTTCTCGAGCTACATCGTAAATGGTTACCGTCAAATTACTCTCTCCATTGCGATAAATTTTATCGTTCGACTAATTAAAAATATGATACGACACTTTGTACATTTGTGCAATGATAACGCTTCATTTTCCTTTCAAAATTTCTTTCAAGGCTGAAAACGTCACCCTGGATTAAAATTGTGACCAGTGCTGGTTAACCTGTCCAAGAGCATCAATAATGTAACTTCTATCTATCGTAACAAAAAGTGAGTGAAAAATCCAACATTCCGTGAAAAATTTTCATTATTTTCACACAATTTTTTTATAATCTTCATTTTCAGTCATTTGGAAGGTTAATTGAGACAATCTTCGACTAGTTTCTTCCATCCAATGCTGGTCTGACAGCTTCTCAGCTAAACGATAGATATCGAGAAGCATATCGACTCGGGTCTGAATCCTCTCTCGGATTATCGTCTCTAGTTCTGATATTCCCCCTATTATAGTTTCTGACAAGGATTCTTTTAATACACTGGCCAATTCATTTCTCTCCGTAAACAAAAAATCTTTTCCCGGATCATCTCCACTGAGTTCTTTTACTAATTTGCCTAGATCTGCTTTAATAAACTGCAAAGGTTCATAACTAGCGCATTCTGGGCAGGTATAGACAGGAACATGAGTAATCTTCATCTTCGTATTAAAAATCAAAGAATGCATATGTAAGTTCATGAGGCCACCACAACTGCACAACTTCTCCATCAAATTATCTTTATACATCTTCTACACCTCTTGCACAAAATTAATAACGCACAAAGTTTGACTTTTTCAACTTCTATATTCGACTCCACTCGATTAAAACCCTCCTTTATTGCATATAATGATTAAATTGGCAATTTGTCTATAATTTACATCCCTAAAGATGACTTCTTATTTTAAATTTGATAGAATAATGAAAGAATCATGGGAATCGAAAGGAGCTTAACTAAATGAGACTAGCCGGTAAAAAGGTCATAGCACTCGTAGACGATGAATTTGAAGATTTGGAGCTCTGGTATCCCGTGTATCGGGTGAGAGAAGAAGGTGCCGAGGTTCACTTGGCAGGTCTGGAAAAAGATAAGACGTACATCGGTAAATATGGCGTACCTGCTAAAGCAGAATACTCCTGGGACGAGCTTAATGCCGCAGATTATGATGGGATTTTGGTTCCAGGCGGCTGGGCTCCTGATAAAATCCGTAGATACAGTGCCGTTCTAAAGCTCGTACAGGATTTTAATGCGGCTAAAAAACCAATTGGGCAGATCTGCCATGCAGGCTGGGTATTAATTTCCGCTAAAATTCTGAAAGGTGTAACCGTCACCTCCACGCCAGGTATCCGTGATGACATGGAGAATGCCGGAGCCATCTGGAAGGATGAAGCTGTAGTTACGGATGGACATATCATTTCTGCTCGCCGCCCGCCAGATCTTCCGCCATACGGCAAAGCCTTTTGCGATGCACTAGCTGGGGAATAAACAGTAGGAATATAGTTAAAATCAAACAAGCCCTGTTTCTCACAATTTGAGGAACAGGGCTTTTGATTTGAGGCGTTTAAAATCCAGATGGTTATCTAATCCGCATGGAATCCGTCTCCATGATCATATTTGGATAATTTGTAAACCTAAAAGTCAAAGGTTGAGGCAGCTTTTCTTTGCCTACGTTAAGATAATAAGTTATTGTAGTTCCCTTAGCGTCCTCACGGTATTCTCTATATCTAGAATAACCCTCAGAATCATGTACAAGCCAATGTCCGCTTCCAGCACTATCCACAAAATTATCGTCTATCCCAAAACCGGTTGCTTCATGCAACTCCTCAACTTTTTTGGGAATCAATAAATCCAATAATATAATCCCCTTCTCCTCATCCGCGGTCCGTTTAGAAATCGTGAGATAGTTATCCGGTGCCTTTAAAATCTGCTGTGTTTCCGTATTAATCACAAGTTCGACCTCCGATTGATCTAGAGCAGAGATTCCCTCAACTTCAAGTTTGATTGGATCATCGGGTCTCATATTGTCATTGTGGTAAATATTCGAACCACTTGCCCACATTAGTTCCTCTTGATGATCCCCTTTTCCGAGGACAAGCTTAGGTGAAAGCAAACTGAAAATCCTCATTGTATTCTCTCTGCCAAAGGTTTGTCGCATATAAATACCCGTAGGCCCAATATAAACCTGGTCCATTATAATTTTCTGTCCGCCGATAGACAGACTATCCTTCAGATCAACGAGTTCTCCTTCAAAATAATTGTTATCAGCTTCCAGTGGAATTTTGACACCCATTTCTTTTATATCCTTGTTATTAAAAACTTGACCAAGAGCATCTGGAAAAAGCGATAATGTGATATTCAACTCCTCTGGTATCTCATCCTGATATTTATCCCAGACGATTTGCTCATACATACGAGTCGTCCCAGGGGACCCAACCTCTTGTGCATTAGAAGTGCTAAACCCGCTGTATCCACTAAGGTGGTATTTATCCTCTGGAGTCTTTTTCAAAGACAAGCCAAAAAGACGCATCTTCTGATCCGTATTGTTCTGGATTGTATAAAGTACTGCAATGCCTCTCCGGTCTGCAATGATTCCATTAACAGTCCAAGTTATCCCATCCACCTCAGGAGAAGAGATATTTACCTCCTTCATCATCCCCGCATCAAGTGCTGATTTAATCGTCAGATTATTAGCAATAACGGGTCTAAACACTTCAAGCTGACCCCAGCTTTTTGGAGGTAATTGCGCACGTACGGGATTTATCATCTGATTTGCCCAAGGCACAATTATAAGTAAGGCGAATGCCAAGACTACCAATACAACAACAGCGTACTTTTTTCTAAAAGACAAACGTGAACGGTTCCCTTGCTGCATCCCCTTGCGGATCGCGGTGTCCAGTTTTACATCCAGAATTTCTTCTGCCTCCGCATCGATTTTCTGAAAATAATCTTTAAGCAGCTTCTCTTCAGACTCAGCCATAAAATAGCTCCCCCTTCCGCTTCATTTTGTCACGCAGTTGTTTTAATCCTTTATTCAGCCATGTCTTCACTGTGCCCTCGGGTTTATCCAGCACCTCTGCAATCTCGGCAAGGGTCATATCCTTGTAATATTTGAGCACCAGCACTTGGCGATATTTGGGTTTCACTCCATCCAGCGCTTGTTCCATGTCCAGTCTGCGGTCACTTTTCATCTCCATGATCCCCTCATCACTTCGAGCAGCTTCTGCGACTGTATTCCTCTTTCGGCGCTTCAGCTCATCATTACAGCAATTAATCAAAATACGTGTTAACCAAGGAGCGAAACGTTCCGCATCTTTTAAGCTTTTTCGTTTAATCCATGCACGGCAGGTGGCCTCCTGCAAAACCTCCAGCGAATCCACTTCATTTCGCAAATAGCTGTAAGCAATGCTATAAAGTTTTCTTTTCTGTCCAGCCACTTGCTCATAAAACAGCTCTTCGTCCGTAGCGGCCATTTCCATTTCGTCATTTATAATGTGATCCATTTTCGGCCTGCCTCCCCCCTTGCCTTTATATCTAAATCGGTTCTGTGTAACTCTCTATGTATTGACTGCGCCGCAGGGCAAACGGTTTTGTTTTTTTAAAATATGGCATAAATAAAGAAAAAGGCTCGGCAAAAATGCCGAACCTTGTTATGAATTGAATAAAAGTTACAGTAACTTTAGGATGAGGCTTTCTCCTGTAGTTCCCCGCTTGATCCAAGTGTAAGACCACTTTTTTGGGCAAACGCAGTTAACATTTCTTCCGTCTCTGAGCTTGTACGATGGTGGAAACACGCTTTGGCGATTCTTTTGGCATCCTTGGCCAGTGTGTTCAGTGTGCGGTGTTTAACCTTCAGCAGCGCCTGCGGCGACATGCTGAGATCTCTAATTCCCAGTTCCAGCCAAAGAGGCAAAGAACGCTCATCCGCCGCCATTTCACCACATACACTGATATCAATCTTGGCATTACGTGCCGCTTCTACCGTCATACGGATCATACGCAGAACCGCTGGATGGTACGGATGATACATATGAGCAATTTGTTCATTCATACGGTCTACCGCTAACACATATTGAACCAAATCATTAGTGCCGATACTGAAAAAGTCAACTTCCTCAGCCAGTAAATCAGCAATCATAACCGCCGCTGGAACTTCAATCATAATACCCACAGGAAGATTCCGGTTAAAAGGGATATCTCGTTGCTCCAGCTCTGCTTTCACTTCTTCTAAAACAAATTTTGCCGCCTGCACTTCCTCTACGGAAGAAATCATTGGAAACATTAACTTTACATTCCCGTATGCACTTGCCCGCAGAATGGCACTTAGCTGGGTTTTGAACATATCTAATCGATCCAAGCTGATGCGAATCGCCCGATAACCAAGGAAAGGATTCTGTTCTTCAGGCAGCTGAATATAATCCAACTGCTTGTCCCCGCCAATATCCAGCGTACGAATCACTACAGTGTTATTGCCCACCTTCTCGACGACCTGTTTATACACTTCAAATTGTTCATCCTCAGTTGGAAAAGATCTGCGGTCCATATAAAGAAACTCTGTGCGGAACAGACCCACACCTTCAGCTCCATACTTAAGCGCTATGTTGAGTTCTTTAACTGAACTGATATTACCGGCAAGTCGCAGGTTCACACCATCCTTGGTAACAGCCTCCACGGTGGCGAGCAGTTCCAGTTGCTCTTTCTTTTTATGCTGTTTATCCCGAATCGCTACGTATACATTTATCGTAAGTTCATCTGGATGGATTTGTACAGATCCGGTATCACCGTCGATCACAAGCATGTCCCCGGTCTGAATAGGATTAGACAGATTATTCTCCAAGCCTGCTACAAGAGGAATGCCTAGCGCACGAGCCATAATGGAGGAATGTGAGGTTTTACCGCCCATCATGGTGACAATACCTAGAACATAAGTTGGATTCAAGTGAGCTAGCTGGGAAGGAGACAACTCCTTCGCAACAAGAATATATGGCTGTGTATCCGATGGTAACGTAACCTCTGGAGCGCCTAAAAGATGTTTTAAAAGACGGTTTCCGACATCCTTGATATCCACCGCCCGCTCCTTCATGTACTCATCGTCTAGCAGATCAAACATCGCTACAAAATGATCAATCGCTTCTTTCACAGCTACTTCTGCCGCCTTGTACTGGCGCTCAATGATCCCGCGGATTTCACTCATGAACACAGGATCATCTAAGATCGCCAGATGAGCATCAAAAATACTCGATTCCTCCGGACCTACCACTTCTCTGAACTCTTTTTTGATGAATTCAATCTCGTCCTTAGAGGTACGGATACCTTCGTATAAACGCTCAAACTCCTTAGCTAGATCCACTGGGTTCACTTGTGTATCCGGTAAGCTCCATTCCCAGTTCGGCAAGACAAAGGCCTTCCCGATAGCTACACCTGCTGCTGCGCCTATGCCTTGTATCATCCTTCAATCCCTCCAACGTTACTTTCGTGTAAGACTACGGACATTACTGATGATTGCCCCTTTTTAACATTTTTAAATGGAGCATAGCTCCATGATTTGACTCGATCAGGATTCGTGATCACCATCGGTGTAGCCAATGAGGCCGCATGTTCACGCAAATAAGCGAGGTCGAATTTAACTAGCAATTGACCTGGCTCCACGCTGTCGCCTTCTTTTACAACCGCCTCAAAGGGTCCCTTGAGCTGTGAAGTGTCGATCCCTATATGCATGAGTACCTCCAACCCTTCCGGCGTCGAAATACCCACGGCATGCATTGTAGGATAGACGTGCATGACTTTCCCGAATACGGGTGAAGTAAGTTCCCCTTTTTCCGGCAAAAATGCAACACCATCGCCCACTAGCTTAGCCGCAAAAATGTGATCAGGCACTTCCTCAATGGGCATCATTCTACCCTGCATTGGCGAACTGAACAGCACCTGCGGTAAATCACGAAGCATAAGCTTATTAATCTCCTCGCGGATCAGTTCTGAATACGTGCCAAATACTACCTGGACATTTCCGCCGCCCAGCTTGATAATCCCAGCAGAACCTAAACCTTTAAGCGCTCCAGTATCTATATATCGGTCATTATGAACGGTAAGCCGCAGACGGGTGATACAGGACTGCACTTGTACAATATTCTCCTTGCCTCCAAGCGCCTCTAAGATCAGCGGTGCCTGATAAGGGATATTGCCGGCCCAATCCCCAAGCTCTGAACCTTCTTCACGCCCCGGTGTCGGGATCTGAAAACGGCGAATCGCCCAGCGAAATAAATTATAGTATACAATCCCGTAGCCGATACCAATCGGAATCAGCAGCCAAGCCCTCTGTGACAAATGCATGTTCAAGAAGAAATCGATGGCTCCAGCCGAATAGGAGAACCCGTGATGGATTCCCAGCATGTAGGTCAGCACCATAGCGAGACCGGACATTACAGTATGTACCGCGAATAAATACGGAGAAGCAAATAAAAATGCAAATTCGATCTGCTCCGAAACCCCGGTCAGAAAACAAACCAACGCCGCCCGCACAAAAGTCTTTTTAATCTTGGGCTTCAAATCCTCGCGCGCTTCCTGAATAATTGCAAAAGCAATGGCAGGCAGCGCAAACATCATAATCGGAAACAACCCCGCCATAAAAATCCCAGCCGTTGGATCGCCTGCAAAAAAACGCGGCAAATCACCCTGAACCACAGCACTGCCATCAGGAGTCGTAAAATTCCCAAATTGAAACCAAAACACATTATTAAGAATATGATGTAGTCCAAAAGCGGTCAGAACCCTATATAGGACCCCATAGATAAAAACGCCAAACCCGCCCGTCTGCAATATTCCCTGAAAAAGATTATCCAGCCCTATCTGCAGCAGCGGAGATATTCCTAACATTACCCATGCGAACCCGGCAGAAAACAAGCCCATGAACAGCAAAACAAAACGCGACCCTCCAAAAAACTGGATCGCCTCTGGAAGCTTAATATTTTTAAACCGGTTTTGCGCGACACCGGCAACGATCCCCAGCAAAATTCCGATTAGTGTTGCAGGTTGTACAAGCCCGTCTCCCATTTGGGTGACAATTCGGTCGTAAGTGAACATCCCAGCCAGCGCTGCAAGCCCCGCTGTTCCGGCTTGATTGGATAACCCCCATGCTACACCTACAGCGAACAAATAAGGCATATAATAAAATATTGCCTGCCCCGCGTAAGTAGCCACTTCAGACACCGAAGAAAGTCCCCATGCAGACCAAGGTAAGCTGCCCAAACTCAGCAAAATGGCTGCCGCCGGCAGTACCATGGTAGGAAGCATTATGGCTCTGCCCAATTGCTGCAATGATCCGAGCCAATTCAAGGCTACCCTCTCCTTTCTTTCTATATTGAATGGTAAGCGCTGCGGGGATTTTTGTCAAAAGAAACTCATGAGATCTTCACGTTACATTTTTAAAACAAATATTCTCACATTCCACTAAACATTTATTCATTAGTATCCATATAACGGCTGGTATTTAGGTGAGGCTATCTATACTACAGAGTCAGAATCGGGTTTAAGTGTACTTTGTGCAACTATTTATATCGGCGTTACTCTGAGCACCTTTTTAACTGCACTTCATACAACTATTTTTAGTGATTTCCCACCTAATCTAATCTTTGATGTATTTTAAGTGTACAAAGTGCAACTATTCATATCGACATTACTCTGAGCACCTTTTTAACTGCACTTCATACAACTATTTTTAGTGATTTCCCACTTCATCTAATCTTTGATGCGTTTTAAGTGTACAAAATGCAACTATTTCGCATTTAGATGGCTATTTTAGCGTTTTAGTTGTATAAAGTGCAATTATTCCCTTGCGCAGCTATCCCATAGATGTCACTAGCATACCTAATTTGATTTGATTGGATTGGATTTAATTTGATTTGATTTGATTTGATCTGGTCTGATCTGAACTGGTCTCAGAGCATTCGCTTCATAACATCGAACTTTTCTCCCCCATTAACTATCTCCAACACCCTAAACTCACAGTTAGGAATTCCACCTGAGTTTAAGTGTACTTTGTGCAACTATTCCTATCGGCGTTACTCTGAGCACCTTTTTAACTGCACTTCATACAACTATTTTTAGTGATTTCCCACTTCATCTAATCTTTGATGCGTTTTAAGTGTACAAAATGCAACTATTTCGCATTTAGATAACTATTTCGGCGATTTAGTTGTATAAAGTGCAATTATTCCCTTGCGCAGCCTCTAAAGATCCTCTTACCACATTTGATCTGGTCTGAGAGCCTTCACCTCATAATACCGAATTCTTTCTCCCTGATTAACCGGCTCTAGCAACCCCTTCTCACTTAATGATTGCAGCAATCGACGCGCCGTACGGAAATTAATGCAGAAATTCGTGGCCACATCCTTTGGACGAACCGGTTTACCGAGACGCCAAGCGAAACGCAGAACCTCTTTCTCCTCAGATAAAATAGCTACGCTAGCAGATTTACGCGCCAAGTAAGGCGCCAGCACCAGTTGCAACAGCATCCGGCAGACCTCGGGACGTTGCTGGATATCATCAAAAGAAAAATGAATCATCCTCCAGCCCATCCCAGTCAAAAAAGTGTCCCGATTTACTGAATAGTTGAATTTCTCGCGGTCCATATCTTTCACATGGCTTTGATATCCATCACACTCGATCCCAAAGCTGCTGCCCGTCTGTGGAAGATAAGCAAAGTCCAGAAATTGTGATTTGCGATTCCAGTCATATACTTCGTATTCTGGATGCAAATCGTCTAGGGACTCAAACATAGGCCACCATACATTCTGCAAAAATAGCTTTTCCGCAAAATTATGTCCTCTAACCAGCCTCCCTCTTCTTTCACCTGTTCTTGATTTCATATGCTGGTCGATAAACAAACCATGCGCTTCTTCAAACTCCATAACCTATAGCCTCCCCTACAAAATAAAAAAACGCCCTTCACCGCAAAAAGCGGTTAAAGGACGTTCTTCGTCTAATCTCATTATAACTAGCTCAACAGGCGATTTGCATTAGAAATCGCACCATGCGTTACACAATACCACTTATTTTGGCTAAACTTAATCATCTAAGTTTGCATTAGCCACAGCATCATAAATTTAAACCTAGTTAGTTTATTTCACCTTTGCTCGTTCTCGCCAGTTAGTTCGTTCTTCGCCAGTTTGCTCATTCTTCAACAGTTAGTTCGTTCATCACCAGCCCGTTCATTCTTCGCCAGCTAGTTCGTTCTTCACCAGTTTGCTCATTCTTCAACAGTTTGTTCGTTCTTCACCAGCTAGTTCGTTTATCACCAGCTAGTTCGTTTATCACCAACTAGTTCGTTTATCACCAGCTAGTTCGTTCTTCACCAGCTAGTTTGTTCTTCGCCAGTTTGTTCGCTCTTCACCAGCTAGTTCGTTTATCACCAGTTAGTTCGTTCTTCACCAGTTTGCTCATTCTTCACCAGCTAGTTCGTTCTTCACCAGTTAGTTCGTTCTTCGCCAGCTAGTTCGTTCTTCGTCATTTCCTTGTTACGTCCGTTGGTCAACGCTAACTATAATCACTACACATTTAACTCGGTGTTTAGTTTAACAGTTATATAACCGAACCTACTGCCGGCTACGACCATGCATTGTGATCGCTTCTTCGACCTTGATGCAGCGGTCCATAATGGCGATCATACCGTGCTCAGCGGCAATTTCAGCGGCTTCCGCGCTAACTATACCCTGCTGGAGCCACAGCACACGTGCGCCAATGTCAGCTGCCTCCTGCGCGACCTTTGCGCAGTGTTCGCTTCGACGGAATACATTGACGATGTCCACTCGATCTGGAATTTCAGCTAAAGTGTGATAACACTTTTCACCCAGGATCTCCCCGTCCACCGTTGGGTTAACGGGGATGATCCGATATCCCCGGCTTTGCATGGCGCCCGCGACCATATAAGAGGTACGATCTGTTTTGTCTGATAAGCCGACAACAGCAATGTTACCTGCGGAAGCAAGAATATCTCCGATCTGCTCCCGACTTGGATTCTCAAAGCTCATAAGTAGTGCCCCTTTCCATAATTACACTTAATGATCCTTGTTTAACTGAAGCTAGATACGCTAGCTCCCTTATTCCTATTGTACCCACTCCACATTCGCACCAAGCGCACGCAAGTGATCAAAATATTGCGGATAAGATTTTGCCACATGATGTGCATCCTTAATCAAAAGAGGTTGACGCGCACGCAAGCCTACTACGGATAGTGCCATAATTACGCGGTGATCATAATGCGCATTAATGGTGACTCCGCCTTCGACACCTTCGGGCATGCCGTGAACAATAATCTCATCGCGGCGTTCTTCTACCTTGGCTCCGGCACGGGTTAACTCTGCCAAGTAATCGGTAATGCGATCACATTCCTTATAGCGCAAATTCTCAACATTGTAGAATCGGGAGGTACCTTCTGCAAATACTGCAGCAGCCACCATGGCCAGTACCGCATCTGTTGCAGCATCTCCATCGAATTCAACAGCTTTTAGGATACCGTTCCCTTGGACATGTACTGTACCCTCTTCATGTGTAAGAGGAACTTCCATCATCCGCAGTACATCAACAATGGCTCTTTCACCTTGTTTACTTTGTTCTGCAAGACGGTGAATTTTCACATCCGACTTTGTAACCGCAGCCGCCGCAAGGATTGCCGCAGAGCCTGGGTAGTCACCTTGAACAGTATATGATTTAGCTGCATAAGCTTGACGACCTGGAACTTTAAAGGACATGTAATCATCCGCGGCGTGCACCACAATACCTGCCTGCTCCAACACTTCCAAGGTCTGGCCCACGACAACCTTCGATTTCAAATCATCGAGGACAATAATTTCACTATCTTCTTCAAGCAATGGTGTCAGAAACAGTAGAGCACTTAAGAACTGGGAGCTTACTGCACCAGAGACAGTAATTCTGCCTCCAACCGGTTTACCCCCACGGATCGTGATCGGCAGTTTCCCTTCATTATGCTCCACCTGAACACCTAGCTGTTCCAACGACACAATCAAGTCGTCATGCGGACGTTTGCCCAATGAGTCTGGATACGTATTTACAAAAGTAACCTCAGGACTTAACGCGGCCACAGCCATAAGAAAACGCAGTACTGCTCCGGCATTTCCTACATTAAGTTCTTTAACGTCTTTTGGGTGACGTCCGAAGCCTTGAATCACAATCTTTTCCTCATCTTCTGTAAGCACAGCACCCAAATCTGCTATGCAGCGGCGGATCGCGTCGCTATCCTCACTATGTGCAGGATGATAAATCGTACTTACTCCTTCAGACAATGCCGCAACCAGCAGATAACGTGTCGTATAGTTTTTGGAAGAGAGGGCTCCAAATTCTCCTTGCAGAGATGGCGTTGGCCTAACAATAACGTCCATAATATAAACTCTCCTTAGTAGATGTAGTTGGTATGTAATGCTCGTTTGACAGGGTATTCTGTTCTTGTGTTATCATTAAACCATTCTTCTGATGAAAAGAGGTCAAACCCATGCATAATGTACCACAAATCACACCGCAAGAATTACGGCAGTGTATAGAGACAGGTGAAGACCTTGTACTCATCGATGTTCGCGAAGACGAAGAGGTGGCCTTTGGGATGATTCCCGGTGCACAACATATCCCTATGGGAGAAATTCCGCACCGTACTGAGGATATTCCAAGCGATGCCAAAGTGATCTTCATTTGCCGTTCCGGTGCCCGCAGCCAACGTGTCTGCGAATATCTACAGCAATTTGGTTATAACGCTGCGAACCTCAGCGGCGGTATGATTGAATGGAATGAGTCACTCTCTTAAAAGCTCAACCGCGGTAATGCATTAAAATATGTTGCGACACTTCTGCCGCAGTCAGTCCCGTTGTATCGACCGTGTAATGCGCGAATAGGTATGCATCCTGGCGATCTTCCATGATTCGTCTGACCCGTTCTTCTGCATTGCCGGCGAGCAGCGGACGATTCTCATCCCCGCTAACACGTGCAATAATCTCTTCCTCAGTTGCCGTTAGCGCAACTACATGCCCTTTACTCAGCATTAAGGCTGTATTCCCCGGCGCCAATACCGCGCCTCCACCAGTGGATATTAATTTATTCTCAGACTCTAGCATTTGCTTTAGAACCGCAGTTTCTACGCCTCGAAAGTATTCCTCACCATCTTCTGCGAAGATTTCTGCAATGCTTCTGCCTTCAGTCTCAATAATGACATGATCCAAATCAACCAGCTCATAGCCCAGCTCCTCGGCCAAAATAGCACCAACAGTTGACTTACCAGTCGCCATCATCCCTACTAAAATAATGTTTTTGTTCTTATCTTCCTGACTCATCGTTTTTAGTTCTTCTGTATCCCCAGCCATGACTATCCTCCAACCGCGATATTTGTCATATCATAACACAGGGTCAAAACATTAGACAATCCGCTTCTTCCAGTAAAAAAAGACCCGAAAGGCTCCCCATTTCTGGTGAAGCCGTCCGGGCCGCTTGTCATACAGTCAATTAGATTATTCCGCTGCCATCCAGTTGTGGTGGAAGACGCCTTCTTTGTCCACACGTTTGAAGGTGTGAGCGCCAAAGTAATCACGTTGAGCCTGAAGCAAGTTAGCAGGCAAACGTTCTGTACGGTAGCTGTCATAGTAAGCCAATGCGCTGGAGAATCCAGGGACTGGAACACCCAAAGTTACCGCAGAAGCAATGACTTTACGCCATGCAGATTGGTAATTGTCCATAACATTCTTGAAGAAAGGATCAAGAAGCAGATTCTTAAGCTCTGCATTGTTCTCATAAGCATCTGTGATATTTTGTAGGAAACGGGAACGGATAATGCAGCCGCCGCGCCAGATTTTAGCCAGCTCGCCATATTTCAGATCCCAACCATATTCGTCGGAAGCTACGCGAAGTTGAGCGAAACCTTGCGCGTAGGATACGATTTTGCTCGCGAACAATGCTTTACGCACGTTCTCGATGAATTCGGCTTTGTCGCCTTCAAATGTTGTTGCTTCTGGTCCGTTAAGCACTTTGCTTGCTTCTACGCGCTCATCCTTCATAGCAGACAGGAAGCGGGAGAATACGGATTCAGTAATCATGGACAGAGGTACACCAAGATCTAGTGAGCTTTGGCTTGTCCATTTACCAGTACCCTTTTGGCCAGCAGAATCAAGGATAACGTCAACCATAGGTTTGCCGGTTTCTTCGTCATATTGAGCAAAGATATCAGTAGTGATCTCAATCAGGTAGCTGTCGAGCTCGCCGCTGTTCCACTCTTTGAAAATATTGTGAAGTTCTTTTGCATCCAGACCTAGAACATCTTTCAACAATTGATAAGCTTCACAGATCAATTGCATATCACCATATTCGATACCGTTGTGCACCATTTTAACATAGTGTCCTGCACCGTCAGGTCCGATATATGTACAGCAAGGCTCTCCGTCCACTTTGGCTGAGATTGCCGTTAGGATAGGCTCTACAAGTTTATACGCACTTTCTTGACCACCTGGCATAATCGAAGGACCTTTAAGAGCACCTTCTTCACCACCGGAAACTCCAGTACCGATAAAGCGGAAACCTTTTTCTTCCAGTTCTTTACTACGACGAACTGTATCAGGGAAGTAAGCATTCCCTCCATCGATAATGATGTCGCCTTGATCAAGATGCGGCAGCAGTTGCTCGATGGTAGCATCAGTAGCTTTACCAGCTTGAACCATGATCAGAATTTTGCGCGGTGTTTCCAGCGAAGCTACAAATTCCTCAACGGAAAATGTGCCTACGAGGTTTTTACCTTCCGCTTCAGCAAGAAGATCATGTGTCTTCTCCGGGGAGCGGTTGAATACGGATACGGAAAAACCTTTGCTTTCGATATTTAGAGCCAAATTCTTGCCCATTACCGCCAAGCCAATAACGCCGATTTGTTGTTTTGCCATCTGGTCCTCCACCCTTTGCACCCTATATTTTTGTGAAATCCATTTCTCGCAGTATAAGAATACCACCCTTTATCAGAGACAGCAAAGCCTGCCCTGCGAATAGAGATCAATTTCATTGACAAATTCAGTCTAAGAAATGATCACAATGACTATTTTAACGTTTTTAACGTCAGAAGTGAACCCCTGTCTGCAAGTTCCAATACAAATATAAGACACCCCGATGAACGGGGTGCCTTGAAAGAACATTTGCGGCACTTGCTTACCATTCTAACATAAACAATTCCTTGGTCAAAAAGGCAAGCTCAGCTCGACATTTGTCCGCGCGAACCGTATCTCCAGCCTTTAGGGCATCATTTAACCGATCCAACTGTTCATCCACTTCAATTCTCCGCTGGCGAACCCGTTCTTCCCCTTCAATAGAATAAAAGAGTCTTGTCAGCTCCTCATCTGTGAGCATAGGTCCCTTCTGATATAACACGCGCTGCTGATAACCAGAAATTTCAACTAGGCGAATCACTTCGCCAAACAAAATATTTTCAATAATAATCTGCCGATCCCGGAAACGTTTAACGATTGCATGCCCGCGCATATCCCCAATTAATTTCTCCATCCACTCTGACAAGCGAGCATCACGGATCATATAATCACCCACAAGCTTATAGCCGTCTTTAATCCTTTGAAACCGCAATTTCACTAACTTACGACCCGTACGGACCGAAATCACAAAGACCTGTTCATTCTCGCTCCAATATAGGGAATAACCTTCTTGAATCAAATCCTTGATCAGGTCCTGGATATGCTGTCTGTCGAACCGCAGTTCCAGGTTACAATACTCCACCTCGTCGTTTTTGTTCACGGCACTCCCCCCTAACAGCTTCACATCTGTAAAGCCAACCTTCATTAGTTCAATTCCAGAGTAATCATGGCTGCCGGACCTCTTCTTGAGTTAACTTCCTTTTTGCGTTCGTCTTAATCTTATTTTATACTTCAGTTTATGTAGCGGTAACTTGGTTTATTGACTATTTTTACCCGCAACAGCCTTTCTCCAAACGCTGATCGAGAATTTTAATGCCTTTTAGTCCTTTTGGAGCATAAACGTTCTAGTCCTTCAGCTGCACAGTGTCATACAGAAGACCTTCGAAACTTACTTCCGTTATATCGTATATCATTCTAATTTTCTAAAAAGCCGCTGATTTACCGGATCATTCTCCGGTTATCAGCGGCTTTTTTTCCTCAGCTAGTCTTAAATTTCTGTTTCGTTCTATGCACGATAAGCAGATGCAGCCCGAAGAGCAGCAACATTACAATAGCACTTGCCAGGAATGGGACACCATGTCCTACATGATCCCATAATCTACCTGACAATACTGGCCCCGCTACCATTCCTGAGCCTTGGAGTGTCAAGAACAGCCCCCAGACCGTCCCTCGTTCCCCCTTAGGAACTTGCTTAGCCAGAAAGGCATTCCATGCCGGGAGGATAAGCGCGTAGCTTATACCGACCAGCGCAACCGCGATAAAGGCAAGTGGCAGCCAGCGAACCTGAGAGAAAAAGGCCAGCGAAAAGGCAGCTAACAAAAAACCTATATTCAGAAACACCGTTGTCCCTATACGGTCCACCAGCTTACCTGCGGGAATAAGTGCAAGAACTGTAATCCCTCCCCCTGCAATGAGGAGCAAACTGAATTGATTGGGACTAACATGCAGCTCTGTACGTGCAAACAAGGTAACTACAGGTGTCATCAAGCCAATGGCGAAGGCCTGTAGGAACAACGCCGGGTACAGCCATCTGCTGACTTTCAGGGTAGTTCTCACCTGATGCAGCGTTCTTTTTATACTTTCTAACGGACTAAGCTTTTTACGCTCCATTGCTCCGCCAAGTCCATGCATGTCCCTCACGACAGCATGAGACCCGCTAGAAGAGATTCGTTTAGGTAAGAAAAGGGCTACTACAACTACAGCGGCAGCACAACCTAACAAGACTAGAAAAGCTACGTGATAGCTTTGTCCACCCTGATCCATTAAAAAATTCACAACAATTGGACCGATTCCTGTTCCTGCGAGAGAAGCCATCTCAACAGCGCCCATGGCCGCACCACTGCTGCCGCTTTTGGTTGATCCGGCCAGCTCGGTAATCCCGGTCATCACACATGGCCAAAGCGGTGAGGTCCCGATCCCAAGAATGAGACAGGCGATGGATAACGCAACGGCCGTTTTGGCATAGATGATCAAACCAATGGCTACTAGAATCAGCAGCAATGCACTTGTCATCGTCCAGCGGAACCCTATGCGCTCCATAACCCAGCCTGAAGGACTGCGGAAGACGTTGTCCCCCAAATACTGTAGGGCAAAAGCGAATCCCACTACTGTCACCGACAGCCCCAGTATATTCTCCATATACACTGGCAATAAGGCAACAAGCAGCGAACCTTTAACAAATTCAACTAAAAAAATAATTACCCACATCTCAACAATAAATGGTGATGCTAAACTAATATTCATCCGTTGTTCAGCTTTCGTGGACATTCTATCACATCCAAATCCTAGTATTCTGAAGATTGTTTTGTTATACTGATGCTTGCCTTAAAAATTAACTATTCGCGAAAGGTTGTGACAGCATTAAATGAATCAACACCGTACTCCCCTCTTCACAGCTCTAAAAAAGCATGCCGCCGGCAATCCAGTTCAATTTCATATTCCCGGGCATAAGAAGGGGCTAGGAACCGATGCCGAATTCCGTGAGTTTATCGGCGATAACGCTCTATCCATAGATCTAATCAACATCGCACCGCTTGATGATCTACATCAGCCAACTGGCGTAATCCAGGAGGCTCAAAAGCTGGCTGCGAAGGCTTTCGGCGCCGACTATACGTATTTTAGCGTACAGGGCACGAGCAATGCCATCATGACGATGATCCTCTCTGTCTGCTCACCGGGTGAAAAAATAATTGTGCCGCGTAACATTCATAAATCCGTAATGTCGGCCATTATCTTCTCCGGAGCCAAGCCTGTGTTCGTCTCGCCTGTACAGGATGAGAATCTCGGGATAGATCACGGCATAACCACCAGTGCGCTGGAACGAGCGTTAAAGCGTCATCCAGACGCTAAAGGAGTTCTAGTTATCAATCCAACGTACTTCGGCGTATGTGCCGACCTGCGTTCGATTGTCGACCTGGCTCACCGTTACGGGGTACCCGTTCTGGTGGACGAGGCACATGGAGTACTGATTCATTTTCATGAGGATCTGCCGGTATCGGCCATGCAGGCCGGTGCGGACATAGCTGCCACTAGTGTGCATAAGCTTGGTGGTTCCATGACGCAAAGCTCGGTACTGAATCTAAATGCGAAGACTGGGCTGATTAACCCACAACGGGTGCAGACCATTATGAGCATGCTGACTACAACATCAACCTCATATATTTTATTAGCGTCTCTCGATACATCTAGACGCAATCTCGCGCTGAACGGACATGAAATGGCGGAAAGAACCATCCAATTGTCCAACTACGCACGCGAGACCATTAACACTATCGAAGGCTTGTACAGCTTTGGTAAAGAAATACTTGGAACAGAAGCAACTTTCGATCTAGATCCAACCAAACTTAACATTCACGTTCGCCATTTAGGGATCACTGGTTACGAAACCGAAAACTGGCTGCGTGAGAAATACAACATCGAAGTTGAACTGAGTGACATGTATAATATTCTTTGCCTTATTACCCCAGGTGATACTCAAGAATCAGTAGATAAATTATTAGCTGCTTTACGGGTGCTATCCGCTATCCATTATAGCAAGGGTGAAATCTATGAACTGAAGGTTCAGGTTCCAGAAATCCCGCAGCTTGCTTTAATTCCAAGAGATGCTTTTTATGCTGACACTCAGTTAGTTCCGTTCCGCGAATCTGCTGGGTACATCATTGCAGAGTTTATCTATGTATATCCACCGGGGATACCGATTCTCCTCCCTGGCGAAGTCATTACTCAGGATAATATCGACTACATTATCGACCACGTCGAAATCGGCCTGCCGGTTAAAGGGCCTGAGGACCGCAGCATCACTAATGTTAAGGTGATTGTTGAAGCCGATCCTATATCCTAAGATCTATTTTTTTCCTTAAAAACTTAAATCATTTATACAAAAACCCGATACCATAATGAGTATCGGGTTTCTGTATATAAGCATCAACTGTTCCATTCACATAGAACAGCTTAAGTTTAGTCGCTAGAATCTATTCTTGCTGAGCAAGCAGATTGTTGTAAGCTTCTTCAACAGCTTTCCATTCTTCTTCATCTTCGATATTATACAATACCATTTCTTCGTCTTCTTCTTCCATACGCAGAATAATGCCGTCTGCTTCTGGATTCTCGCGCTCTAACAACAGAGCATATAATTTCTCGCCTATGTCGAACGTTTCTACAAGCACCATTTCCACATCTTCGCCCTGCTCGTTCGTCAAGGTCAGCACAAACTCCTCGTGCTCATGGTCGTGATCATGCCCGCAACCGCATGCTTCACCATGCTCATGTTTGTGATCGCTCATTGTAATACCTCACTTTGAATTGTATTATCCTACATCTGGTATCGTACCACGTTAGATTAGTTCAGGTCAATTTAGAACACCTAATTTAACGCTGTTATTACCTTCTCCGACACAAGTACGTAATCGGCATTTTTGGAGGGCTTAATATAGAAGCCTACCCGGTATTTGCCCGCTTCTTTAAAATCATAAGTAAACTCCGAGGTTGGAAACCAGAAATTATCCTTCTGCGAGCCTTCAAGCACCTGTGACTGAATATCCTTAACGTTTCCAGACGGATCTGTCATGGCCACTTTCACAGCTGAAATCTCTTCGGTCAGACTATCTACCTGAGTTAATATCTTTATTTTCAGCTTGCCTACATTGACATTGCCAAAAACCGTATCCCCTTTAAAAAGTACAATATGGACATTAGGTTTAAGGATCGTAACTTTCCCAGAACCGTCCCAAGTAACAACCCCGCCTGTTTCTCTAGCAGGAATGTACGTTTTTCCATCAATTAGATAACCGCCGTCTACAATTTCTTTTCCGTTGCTCCATACTCTAATTTTCTGATTAACGGAATCGGCGAATAATAATGAGCCACCCATTAAGGAAAAAGCAAACACGCACAAAGTGATTTTTTTCCATCTATTCATTTGAGACCCTCCAGATAATTCATGCTGTTAATATATACTTACTTTGTTTCAGCAAGTTGCGCTGATTTCAGGTAAATATTTCATTGATCTTGCGAAAAATGATATTATGGTCTTATTCGAAGTAGAAACATTAGCTATAACCGATTTCAGGAGGGTTCTTTCTTATGAGTCTAAGCCTACAAATGCTAGGAACAGGCAATGCTTTTGCGAAAAAATATTTTAACAACAATGGCTTGCTGCTAGATGAAAATTACACCCTGCTGATTGATTGCGGGATAACAGCCCCGCTTGCCATGCATAGACTTGAAAAATCCTTCAGTGACGTAAATGCTACGCTCATTACACATATTCATGCAGATCATGTTGGAGGGCTGGAAGAGCTTGCGCTAACCTTAAAGCATGTGCACGGTAAAAAAATGACCTTACTTCTTCCGGAGACACTTATAGAGCCCTTGTGGAACAATACGTTAAAGGGAGGTTTATACCAAGAAGATGCTGTATCTTCCTTATCTGATATCTTCGATGTTAAGCCCATGCAGCCTGAAAATACCTACAAGCTCTCTCCTACTCTTTCATTAGAGATCATACAAACACCGCATATTCCCGGGAAAAACAGTTATTCCCTTCTAATAAACAACGAGATTTTTTATAGTGCGGACATGACCTTTCAGCCGGATCTACTGATTAGCCTTGTGCGGGAGCGCGGGATCCGGATCATCCTGCATGACTGCCAACTAGGTGGAACAGGCGTTGTTCACACCACGCTGGAAGAGCTGATGTCTCTGCCTAAAGATGTTCGCGAGCGGATCAAGCTCATGCATTATAGCGATGAACAACCAGATTTCGTCGGACTTACAGGAGAGATGGAATTTTTAGAGCAGCATGTGAACTATAAACTCTGATCTTTACAAAAAAAAGCCGTACATAAACGTCTGTAGACGTATGTACGGCTTTTCGTGTTGAACTATGAAAATGTCGGCAAATTATCCAGATTGTTAGTTGGATCTCCATCCGCATCTCCGCGAATATAAGTTTCTCCATCCTTACCTTTAAAAGCGTTCACTCCGGCAATATTTCCGGCCTGTACTTCTTGCAGGGCTTGGTCATACGCCAGCACACGTCCTGTAGAGGTCTGGAAGCTTGTTAAATCGCCATTCCCATTTTTTTGAACAGCTACGAAAGATTCACGTTCGTTATTTGGCACTTTAGCTCGCCCCTTGCACTTGGATTTGCCATCATTCGGCACATCCTAGCTTGCGTAGAGCGTCCAATAATTATGTGCACCAATCTTTAAAGCATTTTTTGCATCCGTACATGTAATATACCTGCATCATAGAATGGCTCTGTAGAAATAACTTCATAGCCGAGTTTCTTATAGAAATTCTCTGCCTGACACTGAGCATCTAGAATTGAAGCTTCCAGTCCAAGCTCCCGAGCAAGCTCTTCCATCGCCAGTAACAAGACACGTCCGTATCCTTTGACCCGATATTCTTTCAATACGGCGATGCGCTGCATTTTAGCCGTACCTGCTTTGTAATAGATCAATCTACCCGTTGCTACAGGTATCCCTTCATCTATAATCAGAATATGGTGCGCATTCGGACTGATGGCATCATATTCGTCAATTTCTTCCTCGGCCGGTACCTTTTGTTCCTCAACAAATACTTTAGTGCGGATATCCAGCCCCATCTGAAGCTGTTCCTCTGTAGTTACCCGTAAGATTTCTGCCGCCATGTTAGTTGCAAACTCCTCTCTCTATATAGCCAACGATAGTTGTCTATTATATAAAATAATGACAAGAAAGAAAAGCCTACACATGGAATCCTTAACCTCTCAGTAGACTAATCCACAGAATATACTTCTTCAGGGATTGAACGGTTATATACGTCTTGCATCACAGGTGACAACGGAGGATACTGACTTTTAGATTTGCCATCCAGATTGGTCATCTCATTGATTTCGATAACTTTTGCGGGTTTCACCGTAGAGCACCCCACTACACCCAGCAGTAACACTAGGCAAACGCCGACTTCCCATTTCACAATTTTAGACATAAAAAAGCTCCTTTCATCGCAGCTGCAGTTATACTCACTACAGCTTTGACGATTCAGGAGCTTTATAAACAATAGGAGCTATTCATTCCAGTTGCCCTCTTAGAGATTGACGTTTCCAACCAAATGGACTAGATACATCATCCCAACCAAAAAGCCTGCTAAAACAAAATAAGCTGTTCCATATTTCCAGCGTGTACTGGCTGGCACATCGTAATACTTATCATTATCGTGCACGGTACAGCTGATGTCACATTGCATCTTTAAATGAAGACCATTCTCTAACGTTACTTGCTCCAGCTGCGAAATTCTTACCTTTTCAATAATACATTGCTGTGGCAGTGTAGCTTTGCCATAATAATTCAGCTGGTCCCATCTGACCACAACATACTGCTGTCTCTCTAGATCACTGTAGGTAGTAAAAGGTAAATCCCGGCGATGCTCAGCTCCTGGAATCATGTAACCCGCCTCTCGCAAGGGCTCCACGGGAATTAAGAACCCCTTAGTCACAGACTGCGGGCGGTTGTTGTTACGTCTTTTCACATATTTATTATACAGATCGTAAGCAAACATTGCCCAGATGATAAAGAACAAAATCGAACGCAAGTAAACGATTATAGCTAAGCCACCCACCAGACCCACAAGCCACAGCCAGCGCGTAACTGCGGTAGCAATACGTCCACCGTCTAGCGGATGGATTGGCAGCAGATTAATCAAATTAAGTAATAAGCCTATATAAGCCAGGGAATAAAGAAGCGGACTATCCATATAGTATCCCGCTCCAAAAACAGCAGTAGCCCCAATAGTACCCAGAATCGGTCCGCCAAAAGCAACATACGCTTCTGTCTTCGCATCCAGCGGATGTTTTTTCATAGTAATTAACGCGCCTAAAAAAGGAATAAATAACGGAGCGCTGACGGGTAACCCGATCCGCTTAGCGGCTATGACATGTCCCAATTCATGAACAAGCAAAAGCAGGACGATACCTATAGCAAACCCCCACGGATAAATCAAAGCATATGCCCCTATCGAAACCATCATGGAAATTAACGGCCCGGCAATTTTACCTATTTTCAGCAGAGACAAAATCGCCTTTCCTTTTAACAGGAGCATGGCGGCTCCGCCCCCCAACCATTTCAGCGGAGTAGAAGTATTCTTTTTCTGCTCATTTTGCATTTGCGGCAAGATCACAAGCTCCTTTATCTTTCAATTTTAAGAAACTACTGTACAGTTCCATCTATCTTATCATAGAAGCATTAAGGATATTTCTACAGTGAGCCCTTTGGAAAGTATACGACGCAACTTTTAGAAACGTTTCAGCGTCAAACCAACTATCTTGGATAAATTTTACTGCCAGATAAAGAAAGGGTTGGTTCATATGCTCTCTTTTCACTCCAAAGCTTGGTTATCCGTCTTAATGCTCTCAACACTTTTACTCCCTGCCACCATGTCAGCAAGCTCTTCATTAACTGTATCGGAGTCCTCTGCGCTCGCCCAAGCTTCCTCTGCTAATACTTCGCAAGTATACTACCAATTTGGCGTTCCTGGTGGAAACATAGGCGGACCTGCGCTGCTCAAAAATGGTGTAATCTACGTAGATGTTCGGGGGATCGCTGGGCAAGCTGGCTTAAAAATGGAATGGGATAAATCCGGCAAACGTGCTCTATTCAAAGGCTGGACTAAAAATTTTGCTGTTCGAATCGGGAGTCAAACAGGCGTGCTTGACGGGAAAGCGGTAGATCTAGGAGGAATACCTTTTAAATCCAAAGAAGATGGGATATATGTGCCGGCCCGTTTTATCGTTAAGGCTTTCGAAGGCAGCCATCTCCGTCTGGACTCCACAACGAACACACTTTTAGCAGATGATCTGAAGACCTACAATGTTTTCACAGAATCCTTTGGAGGGCGTACCTATACGCTGGTCAAAGCTAATGGTGATTTATATGTCTCACAAGGCAAGGATACGGTGATAAAACTCACTTCACTCCAAACAAACTTTGACTGGGCAGGAATGAAGATCGAGAAAACGGCGGGGGGTCTGCTAGTCATTAAGATTATTGATTCCTATGGAGAGCCTCATATTAATACACGCGAAATCACACTCATATTCAAAAATGGTGCATTACTACGCAAGGCCACATTCGCTTACCAGTTCAGAGGAGATGCGGATTTCAAACCTTATGATGGCAACCTCATCTTGCATGATGGTAATACCTTACGTTTCATCCAAGACGGCACAGGCAATGTAATAGATACTCTTGATCTTGTAAAGCTGGGTGGCGAGGAAGATGCTTACTATGTAGAAAGCATTGATAAAGAAATCATACTGCTTCGTGGAAATCAGAATGGATTGCTAACCTTAATCGACCGCCAAACAGGCGAGCGAACCCTTTTGTATAAGGAGCTACTCACAGCAAAGGATCAGGAATATGCGGAAAATAACGATGTTCCTTTTAAAGGAGATACTTTGAAATTCGTAAAACGGAGCGGTGACAAATTGTATTTTATAAATGACTCCCCGCTTACTGGCAAAAAAGAAGTTATCTACTCCATTGAAGCTCATTCCAATAACTCCAAGAATAATACTGATTAGAAAGTACAGCACAAGCATGTGTATAGATTAAAGAACTAATCGAATCCTCCTCAGTGATTATCCCTGAAAATTAACCTTCCTACATATAGGCAAACGCCGTGAACGTTGTAGGCAAAGGACCATAGACTGTTATCAGGATTGAAACATTCGAGGAGGATATCCATGGAATCAAATACAAATTTTCATCAACAGGTCGCTTGGAATTGCATGAATAAATATGTAGGTATAGTAACGACTGATGGTCAATCCTTTGACGGCTTCATCGCTCACGTGGATCAGAACTATATCACCCTAGCGGTTCCCAGCAATGAAATGGTCGATCGTATGAACGGAATGCCTGCCGAGCAGTCGAACTATAGACAATTCGGGTTCCAGCCCGGCTTTTACCCAAGACGCCGCTTCTATCCACGCCGTATCCCTTTTTTCGGAATAAGCAGTCTATTTCTACTCCCGTTTTTTATCTGACTCGGTGCAGGGGGATGAAGGGTCATCCCCTTTCTAGCTATTTAACTACTTAATCGGAGAAAATTAAGATATAATACCACTCTACATCTATATTGATTATAAAAAAGAATTGCCATCCTACTCTATCGTATGGTATTATAAATTTCGTCGCAGGACGGTAGCTCAGCGGGAGAGCACTATCTTGACAGGGTAGGGGTCATGGGTTCGAACCCCATCCGTCCTATACGTGAAAGCCTTGATATTCAAGGCTTTTTTTGTTTTCTATTCACTTATCATTCTATTGAAATCCTTCATGATACGAATTTGATAAGCTTTGCCTATATCTTCTGATCCGTGATGTAATCATATTCGGTTATTATATATCTTTCTTTAATCAAAAATGATTCCATTCGTGGAAGCCTATTTACAATCCTTTCAATTCTCTCACAGTACTCCTTACGTGCTGCTAAACTATCAACATTGTGTATGGCAATATTCGCGGTTTGATCTGAAGTTGTTCCCGTTTCGCTTCTCGGAGTAGTTGACCATGCTGCTGTCGTGGCTGCTTCGCGTTCCTCAAAAGTTAGGAATTTATTCTCTCGATACTTATCAAAAGCCGCTTCAACCGCAGCCTGCGTCCGTTCTCTATCTATCTCTGGCAGGAAGCTTTGTTGCACCTGCTATCACCTCACTGTAAATAATCCCCCGACCGAAGCCGGGGCGTGTACCATCTTAAAACGGCAGATCGTCATCATTTTTCGGGATTACCGGACCATTCTTATCTCCTGAAGCAGCTACCTCCTCCAGAGTGAGTTGGTCCTTGTCTTCCAATTCAATCGTACCGTCTGGATTAACCCTTCCTCATACGTCTTCTCTTGGCTCTTCATGATCCTCTTCTTCGTCATCACCACGGAACTCCTCGATGCTCATTTGAGATTGCTTATTGAAATGTGCTGCTATATGAACTTTCATTTATAATTACTCCTCTCAAATTTGGGTTTTATGAAAAAATAACGTCTGCAGCTAGTGCGATAATTGAAGCAACACATATTGCTGCCATGTGCATGCCACGTTGCTTGTAAAGAATAGATTCTTTGTCAGCTGCTGAAATAAAAGATAGGATAGCGATAAAAGCTAAAATAATCTCAATCCACGTTGACGTCAGTTCCTCCCTAAATCCGTGCTATATTAATTAAGAGGTGAATTTTATGAACGGTAAGAAAGTTATCACTATTCTTTTATCCATCTCTTTACTAGGTGTGATTGCTTACTTCGGAATAGCTTATGGATTACTATGGTATATCTTTAATGGGTAAGAAATGAAGATTATCCATCCCCTTTATAAGTTCAGTACAGCCAAACTATCTCTTATATCCTCCTTGTGGGAGAGAGTCTTTTTTTGAAATTTGTTATACTTAAATAAAAACTTTTAATGAGGTGTTATCTTGCAATATTTTTTTTTAATACCGTTGGTATTTGTTTTGGCAATTCCCTTGGTTTTACTGTTAAAAGGTGATTATGGAACCAAAAACAAGGTTTCAGATAAAACTACTAGCATAGAGAAAAAATTAGACAGAATAATAGAATTACTTGAAAAAGATAAGGATGCATAAGCATTTTTATCTTTTTTCATGTCGCAATATGTATCTACTACGTCATAACCTTTGTGAGAGGAGGGCTATTAACCCTCTCTGTCCATGTATCTTCGTACTGAGAGTATCCCATTTTGAATCTGTTATGAGCCGATTTCAAGCGAGACAAACTGATAAAATAACTCAACTCACTGGGACACTCCCAGCGTATTACGCCTTCTTTGATATCTTGATATACAAAGGTAAGGATACGGAGTTTGTACATCTGGAGTCCCGGACCAAATCTGGCATGCTTCGAAGCCCAGTATTTACAGAGTTTATCGTATAAGCACTAATAGACCCTTCAGGCATAAGCTTGACAGGTTATTTTATGTTTGTTCTGAATCTAAATCGCTACGGGACAAACGTGGCAACTCATATTTTTTAACAACACCTAGCCTCTAAAATTGGTCCCTTTTTTTATTAAAGAATTGGTAAAGGCAGGAGTAGACTCAATTGGTGTACTGGAATCAACTGGTAACTATGCGTATCTCTTAGTAGAGGGGAGCGTTTGCGTGTCCTTGAGCTTGCTGTTAGTTCTGCTGAAGGGATTCCCGTGATGACAAGCATAAGTGCGATTCGAACTTCAGAAGTACTTCGATTAGCGGAAGATGCACAACAAGCTGGGGCAAGTGCAGTACTCTTGGCTCCTATCTCCTTCAGGCGCTAACAGATGAAGAAGTGTTTTTTCTATACGAACAGGTGACAAGTTCACTCTCCATTCCACTTTGTGTTTATGATAATCCCGGCACTTCACATTTCCATTTCAGTGATGAGCTGCACAGCAGAATTGCTGTAGAAAAACTCAGAGCTGTTATTCCACTCCATGTTACGTTTGGAATAAGCGGGAATCCATCCGCATATCCAGGCTTGAGTGCAGGTTGTGACTTATGGTACTAAGTGCTAGGTGGTTTATTTCCGAGGTTATGTCTAGATATCACAAGAATGACTCAAAGTGGCCATTTAGAAGAAGCACAACACCTTTCAACATTACTAAAACCGATCTGGAAGTTATTCAATAGCTACGGTAGCCTTCGAGTGATTTCAGCAGCTGCTGAAATAATCGGCTTAATTAAAAGTCCTAGTCTTCCCTTGCCTTTACAACCATTAAACAAATCCGTTAGGAATCACCTGAATATCATTCTAAAGGAATTAAAGTTTACTGTATAAACTTAATATAATTCATTGGGAAGTATATATGCTGCTCTATAACACTGGTAAGGATCGTTAGTTTTCATCAATATAACAAATACCCCATCAACCTTAAGTGATTGAGGGGGTATTTGTTATAGACATGCTTATGCCAAAATCACGCTTAAAATATTACAACATTGTCAATTGTCAACTATTTTGCGTTCATTAACAATGAAGTGGGTATTTTATGAATATAATCATCTTATGCAAGGGGGCTATAATATGAATCTCACACTGATTTTTCACGCAATTGAAACAGAATTACAACTACAAATACATTTAGTCAGTGGAGAGACATATGTTGGTTTTTGTCAGGAGAGCGACTCTTCAGGTTACTTCACAATAAGAACTAAGAGTGGTTTATTTTCTTTTCCTTCTTGGGCGATCAAACGGATTAAAGAAGTGTGATATCGTAGGTTATTGAATGCATGCTCTAAATTCAAATCACTTCCAAACAAAATGAGATCCAGCAAGTTTAATAGATCCGGTGCATCCCCTCTACAATCCCACCATAATCTATAAGATGACCTATTGGATCTGGTTCCAAACGAAACCAATCCAAGTATGAGTATCCATAGAGTTGCTGGATTCCCCACAATAAAGTATGTCTCTCTGTATTGAAAATCTTTATTGTTCATCAGTACAAAAACTCCTTGTTCTCCGAACTATCTATTTCTTCGCAACCAATCGTTTTTCTGCTTTAAAGTCCATCTTAATAACTTTATTGTTGTTCATGTAATTATCCCACGAATCATACTTCCAATTAGGTGAAAAGTTATGACTAATCACATCGATGTAAATACGACACTAAGTAAACACTTCCCGCTTCTGGCACATCTTTATTGTAAAGACACTTCTTGCATTGTAGCTGTGGCTCTTGAAGAAAAACGTGGACAAAATTGAGATTAACTCCTGACTGTCCTTGGTGAAGGGGAAGTATCCGATCTTTTTACAACTCCATAACAACTATCCTCCTAATTCTATAATAACTTGGTGTTAAGATGTATAAAGATTCATCATCTTAGATCCCAATGGAGGTAATCCGATTGAACAAGAAAAAGCGGTCCGCTACATTAGTTGTTATCCTGTTTTCAGCTGGTGTGCTTGCAGCCAGTGCGCTGCTCGTCCCCAGCCTGATGGATTCCGTAGTTTTCGCCAAGAACAGTTCATCAATTCAGGGCAGTAACCAGCTGGCTTTGAGTGAAAGCACGATACCCGTGCTGAAGGTGGAGGCGCCGGCGCCAGTATCCACCATACAACAAGACCTGTATCAACAGATGACAGCAGCGCAAATCCAGCAAATCTATGACTTTATAGACAAGGCAGAAGATCCCCATACTTCAGGTCGGGAAGAAACCGAATCCGAAATCAACCGCAGACAAGTGTTGGACGATAAGTATGTGTATGACGGCCTCCGCCCCAAGCAGCAGCTGCCGTTAAAGGCTGGACAAGCAGATTTGTATCTAGATTTAGAAACCAATACGTACACCTACCCGGAGAGGAGTATGACTGATGAGGAACTGTTACAGCTGATTGACTGGTACTACCGGCTGAATTACTTCGTGTCCAAACGAAATCCGACTGTACCTCAGCTTCAGCCTCAGAAAATCAGCCAGGTTGAAGCTGAGGCACTGGCCTCTGACAGTGTGCGCAAGCTGTTCGATGCCGACGTGTCCAAGCTAAAAACATCGGGAATGCTGATTGAGCTGGGACTAACCAAACGTCCAACCTGGACAGTTCATTTTGCTCCTTACAAGACGCTTACCCTGCTCGGATCAGGCGAGGTATTCTGGGAATATGATGTGTTGATTAATGCAACAACCGGTGCCGTAGAGGATACGACAGCCATTAATTTGGCACTGAAGAGAACTCCCATCGACGACGACGCAGCCGGCACCATCCAGAAGGATGCCAGTTGGATTCATAAAGCCGTGCAGGTCATCACGGACAAGCAGGGAGAAACAAGAACCATTATCAAAGCTTATCTAACCGATACCGAATTTAACAACAAACGCGGGATGGTGGATGTTAAACTGTTGCTGGAAGATGGAAGTAGCTATACCGCGGAGTTCCGCTATCCCGATCAGACCCTTCGCTGCCTAATCTATGAAGCTTCTGACAAAGCCAATTAAGCGGAAACGTTACAGAAATACAGCAGTCGGGGCACCGCCGCCACACTGACTTTTTCAAGACCAGTTATTAATGTAATTGTGAGTATTACGCGATCACCAGATGGTTCTGATTCAGGTTGATCTGCCTTCTGAGGGGTAGCTGATGCTTTTGTTTGAAACTTAACTTTCCATTATTATTCAATGTAGTAACTACATAAAAATTGGTCTTATCGTTAGAAACAGATATATCTAAAAACCTATCTTATTACCAAGAAGCACAGTAGATGAAATACACAACATTAAAGGTTCTGTCTCTAAGAGCAGTATCTGTCGATATGGTGCAGAGGTTACATTTAAAGATGAGATCGGATATCCATATGAGTATGGTGTCTGTAAAACAACCTTTCTGTGATGCTTTAAAGTAATTAATATTTATAACTGTCAAACCACTTCATGTGTAGGTATGACTATTGTGCTACACTTCATTCGTATGTTCGAAGGTTCCACCATTTGTAAAATCTAGTGGCCCAAGCATTTCCTACTGTGCATCAAATCTCAGTCGAATGAATAGTACTCAGCAGCCTGAATCTTGTAAATATTAACATTTGATTATAAAATCAAACAAAGGCGGTGTTAACAATGAGATTAGTACTGTTCATGTTGGCTGGAGTAGGCGCGATTTTCTATCTCTCATTAGGAATCATCATTGTAAAGGTAATCCTTACAAGAAAATTACCAAATAATAATTACACTCCATTTGACTACATCACGGCCCAATCTCCTGTTGAGTTTCACGATGAGAAAAAAGAGATAGAAGAAAATGCAGACCATGGTGATGATAAGGACAAAAACATCATTTCATTATCAAAACGACGACCTTCTCTTCCCTGATGCGCAATAGGCTGCTACTTCTTCATAGCCTTTGGGAGAGGATTTCTGTAACTTCCTCTATCCCTTAATGTCATGTATCTTCGCACTACGTTTCACTCAATCATTTTTTGTTAAACTAAATTTAGATTTTGGTAATTTGTTTAGAGAGGAATTAATGATTTGAAAATATCTATCCAAACATTCTTAATCACCATGTCTTTGGTATTTGGAATTATCATCGTACAAAAAAGCCTTCAATTAATTTTTTCATCTTCGGTACTTATTAGATCACTAAATGTTGTAATGATTATTATTCTTTCTGGTTGTATTGGCGCTTTTATAAGAACATTACTTCTGCCAAAAGAGAAATAGGCTGCATTACCGCTAGATAGCCTCTATACTTCGCAATATGCGTCTACTTCGTCATGACCTTTGGAGGGACACTCCTACTCCTTGAATGATCTGTATCTTCGTACTGTGACATAAAAAAACTCTTACGTTATAATAGTGTTGAATTAAATATTGAAGGGACTGAACTATGCGCAGATATCGATATCTTAACCCCAAAATAAATAGATAATGGAGGTAATATATTGATTACAGAAATACAAACCGAAAGACTAATATTAAGAAAAATGAAATTATCTGACTCTGCTAGTTTGTTTAACATTTGGTCTGATCCAGAGGTTACAAAGTTTATGAATATCAATAGTTTCACTGAGGAAAGCCAAGCAGTAGAAATGATTAAAATTCTTAATAACCTGTCTTTGGAAAACAAAGCTATTCGTTATTCCGTAATTGAGTTAGAATCAAATCGCATAATTGGTTCCTGCGGTTATAATTCTATAGATTCTTCAAATGCTAAAGCAGAGATTGGATACGATATTAGTAAAGATTATTGGGGTAAGGGATATGCTCCTGAGGCCATTCAATCTCTAATGGATTATGCGTTCAACACTTTAAATTTCAACAGGATAGAAGCAAAAGTCGAACCCGAAAACAATAATTCCATCAGAGTTTTGCAAAAGTTAAACTATACATTCGAAGGAACAATGAGAAAGTGCGAAAAGTCCAAAGGAAAGTTTATTGATTTAAGCATTTTCTCAAAATTAGTAACAGAGTAACTTTTAATGGGTGGGCCTACATTTTTATGGTGTAGGCTTTTTATTTACTTCACGTTGCTCAACTCAACTAAATGAATAGTTTGCGGCTACTTCGTCATAGCCTTTGGGAGAAGAGGGATACTCCTACTCGTCTAATGAACTGTATCTTCGTACTGTGTATTAAGTAGAGCAACTGTTGTCACATCCTCCAAACGATGTACACATTCTTCCAGTTTGTACTCACAAAACATAATACGGTAAATGATTTAATCAATAGCAACCTTTTAGTTTATGTCGTAGCTGCTGCTATTCTTGAGGCATTACATAATCTATATGACTTTTTATGTGGCCATCTAGAGCGGTAATCTACTACTACCAAAGCTTTCCCAGGCACACATCATGGCGCAATAATGGATAGATTTACTCTATTGGTCCCTATTAATCATCTATTTTTTATATGGAGCACTTAATTGACCATCTATTGATTACATTGTATAATACAGGTATATTATGTAAAATAAAGGCAGGTGAGGCCGTTGGATGGAAATATCGATTTAGATTTAGATATAAATCTTCTAGATCTTGATCCAGCCGTAAAAGTTCTTAAAATGATATATTCTTTTGAAAGCTGGCCCAATCTTCTAAAACTAGCAGATACCTTTTTCAACCGAATAACTCAAATTTATAATAATTACACACACAATAATGAACTGGAACTAAAACACCAACGACCTTTAATTTATTATTATGGATACAGCTTGCTTATGTTGGGACTAGCCCACAAAGAAATCGAAAATTATGATAAAGCTCGAACTTACATTAAAGCTTACAGTGATTTGAGTTGGTTCAAGGGATTAGATGCTGAAGGATTAAATGAGGTAGCCTATTATAAGTACATATCAGAGCCAAATCTCTTAGAAGTAGAAGTGCTTTCCGGAAATATTCAATTCATAGATCGTTATGTTTCTTTCCTTTTATCCAACACTAAAGAAGTTCTACCGGGACTGATAACTTTGTTAAAAACAGCTACTAATTTCAATTTAAACATTGAATCTCATTTAGAACTTTTCTCTAATAGTATTTCAAAATTTGAGGATACCGCTGCTGATGAAATTATAATAAATTCCTACCAAGAAACTTTTTTTATTAATATGATCAGATATAAAACAAAAATTCAAGATTATAATACAGCTATCAAATATAGCATGAAATTATTAGATTCTGCAGAGGTCACAAACTCTGATAAAATCTTTAAACAAGCAGTAGTATACTTCGAATCATTACGTTCATGTGCTGATGCTACTCAGATTAAAGATTTTGAAGAGAAAATAATAAATTTCAAAGAAAGGGTTGAGTCTCTGTGAAAAAATTTGCCGTCTCTTTATTGTTGGTCCTCACTATCGTCAGCATTGCGCCAGCACTGCCAAGTACCTCACCAGTGGTCTTATTCCACGGAGCAGAACATTAACATCAGAAGTACAGCGCGGGTTAGGAGATTGCTCCTAACCTGTTTTTTATGAAGTGCATTATGTAGTTATTGCAATAACATCCTCCATCTTGAACCAATCCCACTCCTCCTCCGACCAGCGGAGTTTAATTCCCTGTTGTTTATCCAGCTTCATCACAATACCTCGTTTTAATATATTCTCCATGGGATCAAACAGAGTGAGTGTAATCGGGCTGTGCTCTTCCATCGAACGATATAACAATATTTCAAAGCGCTCTATCTCCTGTAGATCTAGAGTGGGTTTTTCACGACGTTCCTGCTCATTATTGTCATCTATAATCCGGTTTTTATGTTCGGGCAATATCATTCTGCTACACTCCCATACGTTCTCTAATTTTTTCATCATGAAGCTGCCCTCCTAATAATCCGTCCAGTAGTTCGTTTTACTACCATCTATCCCCCATTGGAGTTCTTGTGGCTCTGACTTTCTCTTTTTAAACCTAGGGTCAATCCTTTCCCAGCCTTCAATAATTCGGGCGCTCTCGGGTGGAGTGTGTGGGGTCCATTCTATATATTTTTCGTTAACTAATTCCCTAAGCCCACTAATGATCTTATCTGGTGTCCGTCCACTCTTGATCTCTAACTCCTGTAGAGTTGGCATATGAGCATGATGCACGGCAGAGTGGCGCATGATCATTAGTAGCTTTCGTGCGGTGTCACTAAGCATAGCGCTTTTTTTGCACAGGCTGCCAAGCAAGAATATTAGCCTCCAGAAATACGCGCGGAGCTCCGGTTGATAAGCAAGTTGCGCGAATATATCCCCCACGAATCCCTTTCACATCAATTTTACGTTGAGATATCTTACCTGATTTATCTTGGTACACTATTTCAATGGTTTGACCCATACTTATTTGCATAATTACTCACCTTCCAAGGATAAGAACGTTTGTTTGTATTATAACCAAACGTACGTTCGTTAATCAATGTAAAAATATCCCGCCAGGCATGAATTATTACATACAAAGTCATCGCCCAAGTTTATAATTTGTTCTATAAGCATTTATTGCATTTCCGCAAACAAACTAAGGAGTATGAGTGTTTTTTATATGTTATAGGGGGAAACGAATATTAGGACCGATGACTGAGGTTGAAGCTATGCGTGAATGGTTTACACTCTCCGGTACAGTGAAGGAGATTTATATTATTGAGGTAGATGAGAACGATAAGGTAAGACGCCAGATCGGACCCACAAAGAAGAAAAAGAAATAAGTATAAAGTAGAAAACGTAAAAACACCCCGCCGACCCATTAAGGTTGACGAGGCTGTTTTTAATTTTTAAAAAGGAAACTGAGTAAGCGAGACTATTAACAATACAATCCCAACAATCGAGGATAGCACAGCCATTTTATCTTTCGTTTTCAAATACAATACCGCTCCATTAAATATTAAAGCTCCGCACATCCCCAGCATAGTCCAAGACACTATCACTTGATCCTGGCCGCGGAAAAATGTGATTCCCAGAATGATTGTTGCTGCACTGAATAAAATACCGCACACTCTTAGTACTTTCAGCAAAATGCTCACCTCCGACAAATAAAACACGCTAATCTAATATATTGGTTCCGCCATAAATTATAATTCATAGATTACTATTCCTATATCTGGTAGAATTAATTAGCAATTATTAGCAGATTTAGGGGGATATAAAATTGAACAAAAAAGCTTTTTTATGTATCGTGGCAACTATTGTAATCCTTTCAGGATGTGGCAGCTCCACAACAAATTCAGAGAAAAAGAATACAACGTCTACAGGAATTACACCGTCCGAAGCAACAGCCAGCCCTTCAGAGCCCACTCCTGAGCCAAAAAAGAAACTTACAGCTTCCGAGAAACTGGCTCTCAACTATGTGGAGATTTTCCTCAATGGTTCAGATATCGAAGCGAAAAAGAAATTCGTATCCGAAAATATACTTCCAGATGTACAACCCATTTTCCAAATGGCTGAATCTACTGAGACACCCGAGAATAATAAACTTAAGAATCCTACAGTAATTGAAACAGCTGATTATACGGACAAAGATGGCGGAAAAGATAAACTCGTGCTTATCCAAGGTGAGAAGTCTTCCTCCAATAGCGAACTTATCATTTTTATTAAAAATGACAAAGTTGGTTGGGGGTATTCGTCTAATGACAAAGATAAGGATGCATTTAACGAAGTGAGGAAACTCTTCAAGGAACCTGTAATTAATACTTCAGATTCAGGTAATGCAGGTACAACTGAACAGTCTCCTGAAGCGATGCTTAAAGAAATCAGTAATTTTGTCGTTTCAGATATTTGGAATGATGGATTTGTTGATATCAGCTGGTATGCAGGTTCTGGAACTGGCTCTACGGGTCAAACAATAGATATAGATTTTACAATCGAGCAATTAGGAAAAGCGATGAACCAAAAAATGGAGTACGATAATTATATCAACAACCTTGATGCAAAATATGATTCAATTAAAAGCATCTGGGCTAAGCTCTCAAGTGAGATGGATCGTATGTACAAACAAATCCAAGATACGCCTCCTATTGCAAATGATGCAACCACCAAAATAGATACAGGAATATTCACCCAGTACTTGGAAGCCTTTACTGATGAGGTTAACAAATTACCTAATACTTAGATTAAAAAATAACGTCCCTGCCGGCCGCCACGGTTAGCAGGGATTTTGTTCGGCTTTAATGGCTTGCGACTCAAAATAGTAATCCACCAGCGCATAGATGAAACCAGCAATACCGAAAAAAATAATAGCTGTACTACTATTCAAATGGTATTCCCGTATAAAGCGTTCATCGTACACCTCGTAAAAGAAACCATATCCCGCAATACCACTCAATAAGAATATCATTATGCGGTTTACTAAAGGATTAACTATCTTTCGAATAACCCATGATAAAGGAAGCAGTATAACCGGGTAAAGAAGAACTGAAAAGAGGAACACCAGAAAAATAAAAGCAAACCCAATGTTTTGAAAACCGTAATATTCTGTTGTACTTATTTTAGTTCCTTCCCAAAGCTCCAATCCAAAGGCTGCCAGGGTGAATAAAATCGTCGAAATAAACCATAACATTATAGGCTTAACTGCACGCAAAACAATCCCACCATCTTTATGCTTTTTATACTTACAGCCGATTTTTCAAATCATCATTTCGCACTTGGTTTAAATGGATTACCTTTTTACCTTGCTGAATAATTCTTGCATGTAATCTTCCGTCATGTATTCTCTAAACTCTTTATCTAATAAGTATATTTCATCTTGATTTATCCATTGGTAGTTAAAAATAGTCCCACAGTCTTCACCTTCTCCTTCTCCAGTGAAGCTCCACTTTTCAGGTAATCTCGTTTCTGGAATTAGAAGGTAGTCATGTCTTTCGACATTCGCATCTATAAAATCCTTATAATAATATTGTGTGCCTATTTTCTTTACTAATTTAAATTGTTTAAGTCCACTTTCTTCTTGAATTTCCCTGAATAACGCTTCTTCTTCTGTTTCCCCGGCATCGACATTTCCACCTACTAATCTAAAGGGTACTTCTGGTTCATTAAGATAGACTAATAAAGTCTTTTCTCCAACTTCATTGTCTTGCAAAATAAATCCGTATACCTTCTTTCTAATCGGTTTTCCTATCTTCATCGTGACACCTCATATCTTCAACATCTCTTCTGGGACTAAGTGGCTCTTCTAATATTGTTTTTCGATCTCCACACTATTTTTTTGTGCCCATTTATTTAATAGTGTAAAAATATCTTTTGCTTCATCCTTATTTACCTGTATCGTAATTATTTTTTTCTTTTTTCGAGCCGGAATTATATGAAAAAATATTGAAATAGGATTATGAATCACAATTTTTTTCAAGGAACCACACGTAATATTTGTTTCACCAATTACTACATTATCATCTAGTACTTCAAGTTTATGCTTTTCCTTTTGACTTTTTAACGAAATAAATAGAAAAGGAAAAACTGGCAGGACAAAAAATAAATAATAATAAACACTAAGATCAAAAAACACATTCAAACCTACGTATAAAGCATTGGCTAATAAACAATATGAAGTTAAATAAGGATATTTTTTACTATGAGGAAAAGTTACCAGCATTCTATTGCTATTGTTTGTGTCCAACATACTTACACCTCTATTCATCACCTTAATTATTTCACTTTGGATATTATATCATTAATTCCCATATATTATAGTTATGATTTCCCTTTGGAAGGGTTAATTGTCTTTGTAATATGGGTAATCCATCTTCACTTAGTCTGAATCTATGTTATAAAATCAGTATCGAATCTAAGTTTTCGAGTGGATAACCCTCCAGGGATAAATATCAAATCATAGGCTGACAGATCAGGGGAAACCTGGTTTATTTTCAACGTCAATCCTCGATCATCCGTGACTTCTTCCTTGTTGGAACAAAAATCCCACGATACATTTTCTATCGCCTTTAGAACTCCCATCCGGGTAACCGCATCGTAAAAACCAACAAAATCTAACGTGGTCATCCCATCAAATAGAATATAAGCCATCCTCATCATTTTCATTCTACACACTCCTTCGATACTTTTCGGCGAAATTCATTGGGGGTGATCCCGTATTCATTTTTAAAAACACGATAGAAAGAACGCAAACTGTTGAATCCGGAATCAAACGCGATATCCGTGACCGGATGGGTAGTGGATAACAGCAGCATATGAGCAAAGGCTACCCGTTGGCCATTGATGTAATCACGAAATGAAATGTGAAACTGCTCAGAAAAGATTCGGGAAATGATAAATTTACTAATGCCAAGCTCTCTTGAAAGCGTATTCAGATTTATGTGATCTAAAAAATGCATGTCGATGTAAGCTAGGATTTTGGGGACGAGATCCATTTCTTTTTTGTAGTCTACTTTTTTCATTAGCAGTAACGGCAGCGCGTGCCCTAATACTACAGAGGTATAAGCCTTGAGCAGACGAACATCACATTGTTCTTTATATAGTTTATACAAGGTTTCCAGCAGATCTTGAAGCACCTTTTGTTTCGAAACTATAGGGTTATCCGGAACATGATTAAGCAAATCCCCCGCAAAATCCCCCGGAAAAGTGGCGTCAAAAAAGAACAGCAGGATCTGGCTTTTCTCTAGGGTTTTGTAGCTGTGAGGTTGATTGGAGAAAATAATCGCTATGTCTCCTTCAGACAAATCATACTCTTTTCCATTGATGTTGATATTGATTTTGCCGGACAAAACCATTGTTATCTCTACATTTTTGTGTAGATGAAGAGGATAAGTGTTATTGGTAGAAATAAAGGAGTGAAACGCCTGGTCACGATGCTGATATTTAATATTCATGTTTTTCTCCCTATCGTCATGGAATGCCAAGCACTATAGCTGCTGTAATACTAAGAACATAATATGAATTTGTTCGTTTACGCAAGAACCAAAGAGCAATAGTTGGCACAAAAAAAGATTTTTTTGGCAGGTAAATACGCCCTAAAAGTTTTAAAGTATTACCAGTAAGCTGCTTGTCGCAGACCAGTAACATTTCACTGAGAGGAGGAAGTATAACAGGAACAGCATTCAGCGATAAGACTGTATCCATGTTATACGTCAAAAAGATGAAACGGAAGAGTAAAAAATCAGGTAAGGTTATAGGTGTCTTATTGAGTTTTTCGGTAGCGTTTTCATTTTTAGGAGGTCACACACTTGCAGCTTCAGGGCAGGCAGACGGAGACAAAAGTTTTGCGGGTGCCTCTATTCTTGCTTTTCCTGGCGCGGAAGGTGGCGGCGCCTATACAAGCGGTGGTCGAGGGGGCGATGTATACATCGTAACTACCCTTGAAGATTACGCTGTAAAAGACAAACCGATTGCAGGGTCCCTTCGCTATGGAATTTTATCTACGCCTAAAGAGGGTCGTACCATTGTTTTTCATGTTTCCGGAACGATTGAACTGAAGAGCACGTTAAGTCTCAATAATATTAAAAACCTGACCATCGCTGGGCAAACCGCTCCAGGCAACGGAATTACCATTGCAGGTTGGGATACCAATATCAGCAATTCAGAGAATATCATTATTCGGTACACCGCTTTCCGTCCGGGTGCCACTAATGTGTATAATGGCAGTGATTCAATGGATGCGCTTTGGGGGAGAGACAACAACTACTTCCTCATTGACCATTGTTCCTTCAGTTGGAACACAGATGAAACTCTATCTTTATATAGAGGCGAAAATGGCACGATCCAGTGGTCCATTATTTCCGAAAGTCTGACTCTATCCGGGCATTCCAAAGGAAGACATGGCTACGGCGGTATTTCAGGCGGAGACAAAACAACATTCCATCACAATCTGTATGCGAACCATACCTCGCGAAATCCAAGACTAGGCGGCGGTTACGCAGGTGCTGCAGATGCTGATCATGTGGCGGTTGTTCAGTTCTCGAACAATGTAATTTACAATTGGGGCTTTAACGGCACTTATGGCGGAGGGTTTACTTTTACTAACTTTATGAACAATATCGAAATTGCCGGCCCAGGTACAAGAGATAATGTAACTAACCGAGTGATTGATGCCGGTGAAGCTACCAAGCTGGGCGGTTTCTATATTACTGGAAACAGAATTAACGGTAAGCTCACAGGCTTACTGAATGATTCTTCAGATTATGTGAAATTTTCTGGCGTACAGAGTGGTGAACAAAAGACGACCCTTGCAGCCACACCATATCTTTCCGCGGACAGTACTGGAGTTAACCATGGTATTACCAATAAAGCATTTGATAATTATGTTAAGTCCGGCGTAAAGCTAGCGAATGAATCACTATTAAAAAGCATTCTGCAACAAGCGGGAGCTACCTATCCACGTCGCGATGCTATCGATGCAAGAATTGTGGCAGAAGTCGAGCAGAACTCGGGAAGATATATCAACACTGAACATGAAGTCGGGGGTTACATTTCAGACTTTGGCGTCATTGAGGCACAATATGATAAGCAATTTGACACTAATAAAAACGGAATAGACGACAAGTGGGAAAAGAAAAATAAAATCTGGGGCAGCAAGGATGCATACAAAACGGTTACTAAAAATGGTTACACCTGGATTGAGCTTTATATTAACGGCCTAGTTGATATGAAACACGTCGCCGAAAACCCTGATGCTAAGCTTTTAGCGCCAGAAAACAATGCACAATTTGTTACCGGGAAAGAGGTCGAAGTTAAAATTAATGCTTCCCCTAAATCCGGAAACAAAATAAAAAAAGTTGCTGTATATAATGGTTCTAAATATCTTGGGGAAGCAGTCAAAAAAGGCAACACATACACATATACCCTCAAGAATTTAACGGATGCTTCCTACTATATTTCTGCAAGAGTGACCGATACCCAAGGAAATGAGACGCAGACCACAGCCACTAACATCCATATCAATGCTGCTACCTCTTCCCTGGCTGGAAAGGGTTGGACTACAGCAGATATCGGTGATCCGAACATTAAGGGTTCCGGAAGTATGACAAATGATGTGCTTACCGTTAAAGGCAACGGAAAGCTTGGAAAAAGTGAAGGTGGCACAGAACGATCCGAAGCAAACAATGCAACCAAAGATGACTTCCACTTCGTGTATAAAGAAATGAACGGAGATATGGAATTTACCGCGAAGCTCGAAGATATCGGGGCCGTTGACAACCATGCCTTCACCGGGCTAATGATCCGCGATGACTTGAATAAAGACAGTGCCGCGGCGGCCCTTGGTATCTCCTATGTGAAGTTGTCCAAAGAAACCAGCTGGTCATCTTATCTGACGGGCAGAAATATTAAGGGCGGAGGATTTGATGAATTAACTGAAACTTTAGACAGCGTATCTGCTGCTGAAAAAGCTAGCATTCAACTTGTTTCAGATATTCCATTTAAAATTAATGGTGTGGAGCAAGGGTATTGGCTCAAGCTTGGCCGTAAGGGAGATGTTTTCTATGCTTACGGATCAACGGACGGAAAAGACTGGAAGCTAATTGGCGAGCGAACTATTGTTATGGAGGGTTCGGTATATGTCGGATTCGCCGTTGACAGCAATGATGTCGCCAATAAGATTGAGCAACTGAACTATGCTAAGTTCTCTAACCTTACTGTGGAGAATACATTCACTCCAATAGGTGACTCAGCGATAAATAAATAGCGTCTGTTCATCTCCACAGTTCCAAAAAGACGGAAGCCAGTAAAGCGGCTTCCGTCCTTTTATTGCTATCCAATTGGACCAGCACAATAAATTGCCTGATTCACTGTTCAATATGGCTTTAAAGTTTTTTCTTTAACATTACTTCATCATCCTTAACATACCCGCTCAATTCATACGCTTTAATGGCTACACGATTATCTTCTCCTGTTAAAATCTTAACTGTTTTGACTCCACGAGAATAAAGCTGACTTTCCAGAAAAGAAATTAGTGCAGTAGCGACACCATTTCTACGAGCTGACTCTTTTACATACATTTCAGTAATTTCACCATATGCTTCATTATAACAAAATGATTTCAGACTTTGAGCACAGCCAAAACCAACCACTTCATCCCTTAAAGTAGCCACGGCCACCACTTCATTATTGCTGTTCAAACACTTGATGATCTCCGGCACAGGACGTTTTACTCCACCATTGAACTCATGATTTAATCTAGACAAAGCATCCGCGTCACATATCGTTGCTAGCCTAACATTTGGAAGCATTCTCTTCCCCCTCTACAACGTTTCCTTTTCAAGGACATACTCTTCATTGGAATTTTTTAAAACGATATCAAATTTATGATGATAAGAATGCATAAACAACTCATATTGCATCCTGCGCTGTTCATGGGATTTTCTTAAATAATTAATATCTGTTCCTCTTTCAGAAACATCACGTATACTCCTTCTCATCAACTCGGTTTCTCCATCCGTGTATAAGTAGATTTTCAGATCATACAAATTCGGATCAGTAAAGGCAACGCTCATGCCTTCTACAATATTTACCTTGTTTTGTGAAGATATGAACATACTTTTTGTATAGTCTGTGCCAATTGTGTAAAAATCCAACCCATCCCTCAACATATGAATGTCTCTCTCTAAAGCAAATATATGATGAGCAGCAGGATGACAAGCTGTCACTTTATCGTGATAATGTACATTCTTATATTCATAGTCGATAGAAGTGTATTTTCTAAGACTAGATTCAACAATATAGGGGTCTGTATTAATATAATTCACATCATCCTGCTGCAAAAGCTTTAAAAGATTATTAGCAAACGTTGTTTTTCCAGATGCACCATGACCCGAAATCCCAATGATGATTCTACTAGCCTCACCGCTAATCAAATTAGCTATCTTATGTAACACCTTGTCCATATTATTCGCCCCTCTCCCTACTCGATCCTATGTATTCCTTACTCCGCTATGGTTTAGCACATTAAAATCAATGGTGCATTTTATATAAAGAAACTTAATAGAAAGGGGTAGATCTTCCATGGCTACTCGTCAGCCAGATTTAGTATTGATCAGTTGGAGCAGAAATCCTTTGGTTGCTGGATCAGCACGTAGGATTATTGCCGCCCGTGTTATTGGAAATGCCGTGCCGTGCAGACCTAGCTTGAGACCCAACGGATTGCTTAACACCGCTTTGGCTTGCTTATTAGACAACGATGTTGGTTTTAAAGTGGTCTTTCGTAAAAAAACTTCAAGCATTAGTGGATATATTTTGTTACAACGTAACTAATAGATTTAGGGGGCAGTGACATTGCTGCTCTCTTTTTCCTGTGTATCTCATTGCACTTAAAGTCCAATCAACCCTAGAAAATGGTGTATATAATTTATTAGAAACTGAATCTGATTGAAATTGGGTGAGTCCATGAAATTACAAGCTGTGAAAAAAAGCTATGATTTAATAGTAAGCTTAGGGATGTCTTGTGCTCCTGCTATAAATCTGCAAAGAAATAGCTTGAGGAAATTCTCCATGCCGCTCGACTGGATGGTTTCTTATTCATTGGCTGATGTAAATAGACTTTATAAGAATAGATTTCAAAATTTCATGGAATTAATAAATCTGCAAATTCTTGATGAAACACATTTTTTTCTGGAGGATGGATTACCAGTCTATCCTAATGGGAATAAAAATGCACTAGTGAAATCCTATTTTATTCAGGATACTTTATATAACATTATCTCAGTTCATGATTTTCCAATCCACCAAGGTAAACACTGGTCTATAACCTATCCTTCGTATAAAGCGAAGCTGGAATTACGAATTAATAGATTTTGGGACAAGTTAATCCACAGTAAAAAAACTTTATTCATTAGATGGTTTGCCTCATATGAACAGGCTGTAGAGCTACAGTCAATTTTGTCTGATTTATTAAAACCGAACGAATTTATTATTCTTATTCTTATTCCCGTTCGTGAATCAATCTCGGTACAAGAATTAAATTGGAACATAAGTGATATTTGTGTGTTAGAAGTTCCTGAGGATATGAACGATTATGATAGCTGGGATTATATTTTGAAAGACATACACGTAACTAATAACTAATTTCGCTTTGATCGATCATATGATTAATTATTTCCTCTGTTGCAAAAACATATGGATACAAATACAGCCTACTGATGCTGACCAATAAAGAAATAGGGTTACTAATTCCAAAATCGTATTGACTCCCATGCGCTGCTGGATTTGCGGGTTCAGGCTCTACAAGATCATACTTCTCCATCAGCCTTTCCTTGGTTCCACTATCTACTACTGTTCCGTTTCCTTTATCCGCAAGGACAGATCCCGATTGAAAACACGCCATGAATAAGACACAGCAAATGGTGAGGATCGCTAGTTTCTTTTTTCGCATCATACATCTCCTAATTCTTTCTGGGTCTCCCCTATAACTTAGAGCCGTTCAAATTATTTCTTGGGTAATCGCAGGAAAACTATATATTCGACAATCTTGATCAGTATAGATCATATTCCATGAAAATAATGGGAGAAAAAGTCTCGAATTCTATAATACTCCTTTCTATATATAAAAACAAAAGCACCCAAAGCTAAAATTAGCAGGGTACTTTTGGATGCTTCGCCGTATTTACAATATCAACATTCCGCTGAGCGGTTTATGGAGTTGGAGTTCCGCCGTTCGCATTCAGTGTTTCGCCACTGATATAGCTAGATTCCTGGCTAGCCAGGAATACATATGCCGGAGCCATCTCCGCAGGCTGTCCCGGACGACCTAGTGGTGTGCTCGACCCGAACTCCTTCAGCACTTCCTCCGGTTGCCCACCCACAACTTGAAGAGGTGTCCATACGGGACCAGGTGCTACTACATTGACGCGAATCCCCTTATCAGCTACTTGCTGAGCGAGAGACTTACTGAATGTATTAATAGCAGCCTTGGTGGTCGCGTAGTCCAAAAGGATCGGTGAGGGATTATAAGCTTGAATAGAAGAAGTGTTAATAATGGTGCTGCCCGGTTGCATATGCTTCACCGCAGCTTTGCACAGCCAGAACATAGCATACACGTTCGTCTTAAATGTGTCGTCAAAATGCTTCGTAGTGAGATCAGCGATGTCTGGAACGAATTGCTGTTTGCCCGCGATATTGGCTAAAATATCAATTCCACCTAGCTCTTTAACCGCAGTATCGACGAGTTGTTCGCAGTATGTCTCATCCTTCAGATCGCCTGGAATGGCGATTGCAGTACGACCCGCTTCCTGCACTAGCTTGACCACCTGCTTTGCATCTTCCTCTTCCTCGGGCATATAAGATAGAACAATATCTGCCCCCTCACGAGCAAAAGCAATAGCAACAGCACGGCCTATACCGCTGTCGGCTCCCGTAACTAACGCTTTACGTCCGGTCAGACGCCCAGTTCCTTTATAGGTATCTTCTCCTGTATCAGGTACTGGATTCATTTTCTTCTGCAGACCCGGCTCCTCTTGTTGCTGCTGAAATTCCGGTCCAGCCTTAGTGTACTGAGTGGTAGGATCTTGCATCGTATATTGGTTAGACATCGATCAATTCCTCCTTTATTTTTAGAAATACATTTTTATATTTTCCGAACTCTTTGTTATGTAAACACAACCAGCACGCCTCTAAACATTCACCTTCAATAACATAGCCTTGAATAGTGCCGCAAAAATACCCCAACCACCTGTCAAGGTGGCTAGGGTATCCCCCGCCTAAAAATAAATATATGGAAGCTCACTTGTTAGTTAGGGAACGCTCCGTATAGTCTGGCGTAGACATTAGATAAAGGAGTGATAAATCATGGGCTTTTTTATATTCCTCTTTGTACTGTTAGCATTGCTTAATATCTTCTTTCCTCATTTGGGATGGTACATGCGCTATGGCTGGATGATGAAAGGTGATGTAGAACCCAATCATGCCTATTTATTAATGACTCGCATCAGCAGTATAGTGGCACTTATTATCCTCTTTTTTATCTGGACTAGTTTCTGACTTACCCTAACGCTCTTAACACATCTTCAATCTTGCGCTGATGTGACAATACCCCATAATTCATCCAGGCCATAAAATCCACCTCATATACACAGCGATTACGAACAGCGGGCAGATTGCGCCAAAGTGGTGTATCCAACAGCTCCCGTCCTTCTCCTTCCTGTCGATCAAAGGTAATGAACAAATGATCTGCAGTGAGGCTCGCAAGCTCTTCTCTTGTTAGGCTCACCCGCTTCTGTCCACGGGTCAACTTCGGAACCAATTCATGGGGCTGCAAACCTAAATCCTCATGGAGTACGCTACCTGTATACCCCAATTGCCCGCATCCATAGAGATTGATTCCGTAGGAAGATATTCTTAGGCATGCTACAGTCTGCCCTTGGACAGAACGGTTTAGCACTCGTCTAGCTTGCTGCGCCCGATGCTCATAATTGCCGATCACTTCCTGGACACGATCCGTTCTGCCAAAGACGGCTGCTGCGGAAAATAACGTGGCCCGCCAATCCTCTTGATGAAAAGGCAGCTTGAACAACGGAGCAATTTGGCTGCACTCATCCAGGTGCCAACGCTGAAAGCCATCATCCAGCAGGATCAGTTCGGGCATGTACTGGGAGAGCTCCTGCCAATCGCCAGTCGAAATATCAACCGCAGGCACATCGAGGAGGGACAGGTACTCTTGCTTCCCCCACTGAGCGTGAGAATATTGCGCCACTGGTGTAATATCCAGAGCCAGCAGATAGTCTTCCAGAAAAGGAGCGAACACCCGCAGCCCTTCCTGATGGAAGCTTCTGTATTGGCCGGGCGTAACGCCCACCGATCTTTTGAAACGCCGGTTAAAATAATACTCATTGCTATACCCTACAGATAACGCGATATCATGCATACGGTCATTCGTAAGCAGCAACTGCTGCTGCGCCCTTTCAATACGAAGTCCGTTCAAATGCTCTAAGGGAATCCGCCCTGTCACTTCTTTAAAAATCTGTGTGTAGCGTGCACGTGTAATGCCTGCCACTTCAGCTAATTGATCGACGGTTATGGCGTGATTATAGTGTTCCTGCATATAGCGGATGGAACGCTGTACCGCCTCATGGGCTCCTTTCATCTGGATGACAGAGGAATTTGCCCGCATGATCAGCAGCAGTAACTCTTGAAAGCGGGTATGGCCTGCGAACCATTCAATCTCTTCCGTACTTCTGCGACTATGATAGATAGCCTCCAGCAGTAATGCACATTGCGAAAATGGTCTGCAGCTTAGCGGACCGGACCGGAGAATTCCTTCTTTAGTCCCCTTTTCCATTCCACTCTGCCTGCTTCCCCCCGTTTCGATGACTTCAAAAGTAAGCCTATAAAAGCTAAGTCCTCGCTCCTCGGCATTGATTTTGCTTATTAACCCCGGTTCGAACAAGAACCCGACACCTTTTTCCAGAGGAAAATGCTTCTCCTCGGCTTCTAACCATCCCTGTCCTTCCGATACAATGATCAGGGTATGATTTTGAAACACTAAGGTCTGTCCGTTCACCGATAAGGATTGGGCTTCTATGTTAATCAAGCTATAGAATAGCCTCTTTTTATTGCTGTCTTGTAAATCTTCTGCCATTCTAGCGCCCTCCAATTGAGAACCATTTTCATTCACTTTACTATAGTTTAGAATAAAAAAGAAGGTCTATCAACTATGCTGATAGACCTTCTTTATGCTATTCCTTACGACGGCTGCCGTTTTATTTCACCATAGCTTTCAGCAAGTCATCAAGCTTCATCGAATTGGCTGTGATGGCACCGGACTGCCAGTGGGAACGTTCCATTCTATAAACATTCCCGTTCTTCACCGCAGGAAGACTCTTCCACAATGGACCCTCAAGAATTTGAATCGCTTCCTGATTCCCTTCAGTATCCCAGCCCCCATTGTCAGGGAACACAATAATATGATCCGCGTCGAGCTGAGGAATAAGCTCTTCAGAAATAATAGATTGATATTCGGGCATTTCTGCCGCCATAGGCACGGGTGTCAGCCCAAATTGATCATAAATCACACCGGTATAGCGGTTTTTAACACCGAACAGAGCAAATGTTTTATCCGCTACGTTAAGCCGGATCACTGCTACTTTTTCCTGACCCAGGGCCTGTTGCAGCTTAGCTTTCCCCTCTGCCACCTTCTGATCATATTCTGCAAGGACAGATTCCGCCTTCTCCGGAATACCAAGGGCATCTGCAATAGCTGTAAGCATTTGTCTTGAGTCTTGTAACACCGCCTCAGGTAGACGATAGGTTGGTGCTATCTTGGAATATAGTTCATACCTCGCCGCATCAGCACCTCCATCCACAATAATCAAATCCGGATCTTTTTCCAATAATGCCTCCACGCTACCGGTAATATCAAATTCTGGTACATCAAGATTTAAATAATCCTGTTTGCCCCAGCTTGGATGATACCACTGCACCACCGGGGTAATGCCCAATGCCTTCAAATAATCTTCAACATAGATCCCGGCTACCCGTTGTGGTTTAACTGGAATTTCAACATCCCCGAATTCCCCGGCAATCGTCCGAGTTGCACCCTCTTCTGCGGCATTTCCATTTCCTTCAGTTGGTGCGCTAGTGCTCGCTGAGGTAGATTCCTCTGCATTCTGTGTCTTAGCAACGTTTTCTTTCGCAGTATTGTTATTCGTTCCGCATGCTGCCAGCGCAGTTATTGCCATTATAAGTACCGCTGCCCATAAAAACTTCTGACCCCATCTTGCCATTGATCCCTTCACTCCTATGCTTTATTGTCATTGATTATCATTCTCAATAACCTTTATCACAATAGTAGCATGACTTTCATAGCTTTCAATGCACTTTCTCCGCAAAAAACTTATACAAACTATTTCTAGTTGCTCTGCTCTATCATTATTCGGTAGGATTCTTCTTCTATTAAAAATATGTCATCCTTTATTAACTTGATCGCAAAATTTCTTTTTTTACGATTGATTTATACGATGCTTTCGCTTACAATAAACTCATAAACGCGCGTTTATGAAAAGAGGGGAAACATGCGCAGCGAAGATATTGCTAAGTTGGCCGGGGTTTCCCGTAGTACGGTATCCCGCGTGATCAACAACTATTCCAATGTTCCTGAAGAAACCCGGGCCAAAGTGCTGCGGGTGATTGAGCAACATCAGTACGAACCGAACAGCTTTGCACGGGCTCTGGCCGGTAAGAAAACCGATACCATCGGATTGTTCGCCATCAGTATGAACGAGAAAGAGAACACTACCCGAATTTATCAGAACAATTACTTTGCACCATTCGTCGATGCCGTAGTCGACACGTCGAATGCCCGCGGATGTTACGTTCTGATTCATACGGTATACTCTCCAGACGACTTTCTGAAGGTAAAACAAGCTTTTCTGCAAAAACGGATTGACGGTGGTATAATTGTCGGCACTCAGAAGGATATTAATATCGTCCGCGAAATGGTAGGACTCGATTCTCCGCTAGTACTGATTGATTATGATATCTCAGAGATTATGTCGGAGCATCTTGACCGCAATCATTTGGCCATTGTGAATTCCAAAGATTACGAGGGCACCACAGAAGTGATTGAACATTTAATCTCCTTAGGCCATCAAGAGATCGGCATTATCTGTGGGCAAATGAATACGTACTCTGGTCGAGAACGCTACACGGCCTATGAGGACACGCTGAAAAAACATGGTCTGCCTATGAATGAGAAGTTTATCCTAAAGGGTGATTTTCTGAAAGAGACGGCTTATGAAGAGGTCAAGAAGCTGCTTGCTTCTGATGAACCTTTGCCGACTGCCTTTTTCTCTTCCAACGATGACATGGCTATTTCAGCGATGGAAGCGTTCTCCGAACATGGAATCATTGTCCCTGAGGATATCTCCATTGCGGGTTTCGATGACATTCAGCTGGCATCCCGTATTCAGCCTAAGCTGACCTCTGTACGCTTGCCGATTTATGAAATGTCCAAGGCTGCAGTGGAAAAAGTAATCGAGCTGTGTGATTCGCAGCAGCCGACTTTCAGCACGATCAGCTTTCCAGCTCGTTTAGTGGAGAGAGATTCCTGTCAACCGCCGAAGAAGTAGCACAGATTCATCCTTCACTGAAGAATACATATTTTTCTGTGAAGCTGCTATCATCGGTTCTCGAAATCACTGCCTAATACTATCTTTTAGAAACAACGGAAAGAATCCCTTCCCTCGAGGGAATTTTTCCTGAAACTTATAAACGCGCGTTCACAATCGAAAGGAGACTTTCTCACATGAAATTCGGTACCTTTGACGACACTCGTAAAGAGTATGTAATTAACACACCAAAAACACCTTACCCTTGGATTAACTACCTGGGTAATGAACAATTTTTCGGACTTATTTCTAATACTGCTGGTGGCTATACCTTCTATAGAGACGCTCGTCTCAGAAGATTGACCCGTTACCGTTACAACAATATCCCAATGGATGCTGGCGGCCGTTACTACTATCTTTATGATGATGGTGATTTCTGGACTCCAGGCTGGATGCCAGTAAAACGTGATCTGGACTTCTACGAATGCCGTCACGGTCTTGGCTACACCTCCATTACTGGTGAACGCAACGGTATCTCTGTAAACCAGCTTGCTTTTGTACCTATGGGTCATAACGCTGAAGTACATCGTCTTGTAGTGAAAAACACGGGTTCCGCGAAGAAATCCGTTAAACTGTTCTCTTTTGCAGAGTTCTGTCTTTGGAATGCACAAGATGATATGACTAACTTCCAACGCAATCTCAGCACTGGTGAGGTTGAAGTGAAGGGTTCTGTTATCTATCACAAAACAGAATACCGTGAGCGCAGAAACCACTACGCTTTCTACTCTGTTAACAAAGAAATCGCCGGCTTTGATACTGACCGCGAAGCTTTCGTAGGGATGTACAATGGTCTGGAAAGCCCGCAAGCTGTTGCTGCAGGTGAACCAACTAACTCCGTTGCCAGCGGCTGGTCCCCTATCGGATCGCACGCCCTGAACATTACTCTGGAGCCGGGCGAAGAGCAAAGCTTCATCTTTGTCCTTGGTTACATTGAAAACCCAGAAGAAGACAAATGGGAATCTCTGAACGTAATCAACAAAAAACCAGCAGAGGCTATGATCGAGCAATTTGCTACAGACGCTCAAGTGGACGCCGCTTTGGCTGCACTGGCTGCACACTGGGATAACCTGTTGTCCAAATATCAAATCCAAAGTGGCGACGACAAGTTGAACCGTATGGTTAACATCTGGAATCCATATCAATGTATGGTTACCTTCAACATGTCCCGTTCCGCTTCTTACTTTGAATCCGGTATTGGCCGTGGTATGGGCTTCCGCGATTCTAACCAAGACTTGCTCGGATTTGTACACCAAATTCCAGAACGTGCTAAAGAACGTATTCTCGATATCGCCGCTACACAATTTGAAGACGGCAGTGCCTATCACCAATACCAGCCGCTTACCAAAAAAGGTAACAATGAAGTCGGTACCGGCTTTAATGATGACCCGCTTTGGTTGATCCTCGGCACAGCTGCTTACATCAAAGAAACTGGCGACACATCGATTCTTGATGAGCAGGTTCCTTTTGACAGCAATCCGGATAACACAGCTACTCTGTTTGAGCACTTGAAACGCTCCTTCGAGCATGTAACTAACAATCTCGGACCTCACGGCTTGCCGCTGATCGGCCGTGCAGACTGGAATGACTGCTTGAACCTGAACTGCTTCTCTACAGAGCCGGGCGAATCTTTCCAAACTACTGCCAACATCGAAGGCCGCGTAGCGGAATCCGTATTTATCGCGGGTCTGTTCGTCTTCGTTGGACCGGACTATGCAGAAATCTGCCGGATGCGCGGACTTAATGATGTAGCTACGGATGCAGAAGCTAAGATTGACAACATGCGTGAAATCACACTGACTCACGGTTTCGATGGTGACTGGTTCCTGCGCGCTTATGACCACTATGGCGACAAGATCGGTTCCAAAGAAAACGAAGAAGGTAAAATCTTCATCGAACCACAAGGTATCTGTGTTATGGCCGGTATCGGTGTGGAAGATGGTCAAGCTGAAAAAGCTCTGACTTCCGTGCAAGAGCATTTGGATACTAAATACGGTATCGTATTGCAACAGCCACCATATTCCAAGTACTATCTGAACCTGGGTGAAATTTCTACGTACCCTCCGGGCTACAAAGAAAATGCTGGTATTTTCTGCCATAATAACCCTTGGATCATGATCGCTGAAACTGTACTTGGACATGGCGACAGAGCGTTTGAAATTTACGCTAAAATTGCTCCTGCTTACTTGGAGGACATCAGCGAAATTCACCGTACTGAACCTTATGTATACTCGCAAATGATCGCAGGTAAAGATGCCGTTCGCCACGGGGAAGCTAAAAACTCCTGGTTAACTGGTACTGCGGCTTGGAACTATGTAGCGATTACACAATCTATCCTTGGTATTCAAGCGGACTTCAATGGTCTGAAGATCGATCCTTGTATTCCTACAGAGTGGGACAGCTTTGAAATCACCCGTGTCTTCCGTGGAGATACTTATGTGATTCAAATCAAGAACCCGAACCATGTATCCAAAGGTGTAGCTAGTCTTACCTTGGATGGCGCAGCTGTAGAAGGTAACATCATCACTCCAGTTGGAGACGGTGCTGTACACCAAGTAGTTGTAGAACTGGGTTAATACAAAAAAAATCCGCTCACCGTTCGTTTGAACGATTGAGCGGATCGGATCTAAAATTAACAGTAGATGCCCCCTGAAGGATTCAGGGGCATCTTTTTTTTACCCTTCCACAATATCTGCTCTTAAATCACTCGCAACCTCAAGCATTCTAGGAATCACGGCTTCATTGGCGCCAGAAACATAAATATCGCCCTGATAATGTCTAAATGGGATTGTTGTATCACCATAGCTCCACATAAAGAAATCTCCCTCAATGGACATGGTAGTGGCACCTGTTACTGTAAAAACTGATGTATAGGTGAAATCAGGTTTGGATGCGAAATATTGCTTACACTCTTCTAAAGATAGGGTTGTTGCTGAATCTCCAGCATTCTGCATTGCTCTTGTCATCCGATAACGTTTACTCATTGTGATGCCTCCATTATTATCTGTAAAATGATCAGTTGCCTTATCCAGATCAAATATAGCATACAATGAAGGGCAAATCCCATTCCATTTCTAAGTCGAAAATGTTAATATAGCCGTTTTTCATAGCTTTCTTTTAGTGATTTTGAGATATCCTCTGGAGTAACTCCAAGTTTACGGGCATGCTGCGCCAGTATTTTTGATGGATTAGGCAAGATTTCTTTCGCAAGCCAATGATCGTCATCCCACAAATGTGACCGCTTAAAAGCTTTTGCACAATGCATATAACATTCTTCAACTTCCACGCCAATTCCAATGACCGGGACTTTACCATGCGCTTCCATAGGTTTCAATATATCTTCATCCTTAACTATACTCGCGTGCCCATTTATTCTTAATGTTTCTTCAAGTCCGGGGATGATGAATATCAATCCGACTTTTGGGTTCTCAAGTATATTCCGCAAAGAATCAAACCGTCTATTCCCAGGGCGTTCAGGGATCACTAAATGTTTATCATCCAACACGTGAACAAAACCTTCTGCGTCCCCGCGCGGAGAGACATCGCAAGCACCGGACGAACCGCTTGTAGCCATAAAAAGCATTGGAGATTTTGAGATATAATCACGGCAATGATGATCTATAACAGTTATGGTTTTGTTGTTAACCAATTCGCTTGGGTACCCAAATAAAGACCTTAGCTCTTCTTCTGACTCTATAACTTTTTCGAAAAAGTTTGACTTCATACTTCTCCCTCTCTCAACTTAATAAGCCCCAATGTTCTTATTTTTGCTCAAATATCCGCTTAATAATTGGGCGAAATTTTTTCTTGTTGATTCATCCGATAACTTCCCAAAAGTACCATACAGATTATCCTCATGATATCTTGGAAACACATGTAAATGATAATGCCATACATCTTGGCTGCCATCCGGCTCATTATGTTGTCTAGAAGAAACGCCATCACATTTATAAACTTCTTTAAGACCTTTAGCAATTTCAATTTCCAGCTCATGTATCCGGTTTGAGATCTCAACCTCCAATGTGTAAATATTCTCGATATGCTGATTAGGGATGATTAAAACATGCCCTTCATTATTCGGATACCAATGAGAAGCAATAAAAGCCGTTATGTAATGATCTTTATAAATAATATCCGCTTGCTTAGAATGCACATCTTCATTTTCAATGCCCGAAACCAACAAACAAAAGGGACAAGTATAACCCTCTGGAGCATGATTATAAATATAGCCCGCCTCCACTGTTATAGGATTTAAAATATTTCTATGTTTCTTCTAATTTCGCCATTTTGCGTGTGTTCTCCTTTTTGCAAAAAGAAAAGGACAGACTGTAAATTACAGCTGTCCCCTTAGAAAATACTGATAAAACACAGTCATTCCCGAGATCAATGTCTACCTATAACTTAAACGCTGGCTTCCGGAATCCATACCTTCATTTCACCACTGCCACGATTTCCCCATAAGTAATACGGAACCGCCTTAACCTTTACGGTTTGAACTGGTGCTTTGACTCTGCTGTAAAGCTCACCACTCCAGCCCTCTTTATCTACACGTAGCCCCTCTGCCTCGACAACAACAGCGCCGCCGAGCAACGTCTCATCAAAAGCCGCAGTAAGTTCACTGCCTTCTTTTAAAGAAATCGAGCTTAACGGCTCACCATTATCAATACTTTCAAGACAATACACAAGAGGTCCACGCTGAATCGTTACTTTTTGAGCATCAGCACGCAAACTTGGATGTGCGTAGATACGATGTGCCTCCATAGGGTCATGCACTTCGATTACATCTCCTGCTCTCCACAGTCTCCGGATAACGAGGTATCCCTGCTCGATGTTCTCAGCAGTATTCATTGCTTCACCGTTGACTCTGATCTCCATTCCTTGGCTCCAAGATGGAATCCGTAAGGCAATCCCAAACTCTGCTTCCGCTGCGGGATTAATCTTCAACGAGACTTTACCTTCCCATGGATAGTTACTCTCTTGCTGAATCGCAACATCTGTTCCACCCAGCTTTGTTGTCAGCTCACTGCCAATATACAAATTCGTATAGAGCGTATCACCATGGATCGTATAGATATATTGATTCAGCGAAGTCAGCAGACGCGCCACATTCGGAGGACAGCAAGCGCAGCCAAACCAGCCTTGACGCTCGGACTTCACATGATGTTTATCTGGGTTGCAGCTGCATGCCTTAGGCCATACTTCTAGTGGATTCACATAAAAATAGTGCTTACCATCCTGTGCCATTGAACCCAACACATTGTTATAAAGCGCCCGCTCCATGACGTCGGCATAACGTGCATCCGGCGATATTCTCAGCATCCGCTGTGCAAAAAAGATCAACCCAATAGATGCACAAGTCTCTGCGTACACCGAATCGTTAGGCAGATCATAATCGAAGGTGAAAGCCTCACCCCGATGCGTAGATCCGATCCCGCCAGTAATGTACATTTGCTTAGTAGTGATGTTATTCCACAGTCTCTCGCATGCTTCGCGAAGGGTATCATCTCCCGTAAGTGCGGCTAGATCAGCCATGGCAGTATACATATAAACCGCACGCACAGCATGTCCTACAGCCACTTCCTGTTCTCTTACCGGAAGATGACTTTGGTAATATTTTAAATCTAAATTCTCCTTCTGACCTGTGAAAAAATTGATACTCCCCAGACTATCCCATTGTTGCTTTAAGAAATTCGGCTGTTGACCTCGCTCATTAATAAAAAAGCTGCTGAGCTTCAAATACCGCTCCTCACCTGTGAGCCGATACAGCTTCACGAGCGCAAGCTCAATCTCCTGATGGCCATCATATCCCCGCATTTTGCCTTCTTCCGGTCCAAACACAGAATCGATATGATCAACCATTCGGCACATGATGTCGAGCAGTTTTCTTTTGCCTGTAGCCTCGTAATAAGAAACGGCTGCCTCAATGAAATGCCCAGCACAGTACAGCTCGTGGCAATCGTTCAGATTAGTCCAGCGTTTGCCGGGTTCTTTTATCGTAAAATAAGTATTTAAGTACCCGTCTTCCTGCTGCGCTTCTCCAACGAGGTCAATCACTTCATCCGCTTGACGCTCCAGCTCAGGGTCACGTTTGATGCTTAAGGAATAACCTACGGCCTCCAGCCACTTGGCTACATCACTGTCTTGAAATACCCAGCCGTAAAATTCACCGTTCTTCCGGCCCGCAGCAATCTCAAAGTTAGCAATGGCATGACTGGGCTCAGCTCCCGCTGCTTTATCGTGCAATGCCTCGTATTGATACGGGATTACAACATCCTGAACCAGCTTTATATAACTTCCCCAGAAATCATCTTTAATGCTAACGGATTGATCTTTTACAACTTGCTGATCCTGGATCGTTTTATTCATCATCATCTTCCCCTTAGCCTTATTTTATACTCGCTAATTACAATTATAGAGCGTACAATAGATAAAAAATATAATCAGAAGCAACCCCTTTTTTGTACTATTTCACACTCCTAATTCCAAGGACAATTTGAGCTCGGACTACGATAAAAAGAGAGGTAGAACACAGTGAGTCCTTCCTATGTACATTTCGCAGCGCCGCCTTTTCCATATTTTCTGGAATGCAATCACACTGTTTATCAACCCGGAGAGCAGCATCCAAATAGAAGCCATATCGGCTTATTTGATCTGATTATTGTAGAGCAAGGTTGCCTATTTATCGGTGAAGAGCATAATCAATGGGAGGTTGCGGCTGGGCATACGCTGCTTCTGCTGCCTGACCGCTATCATTATTCCGTTAAGTGTTGCGAGGAGCTGACTTCGTTTATCTGGATTCATTTTCATACCCTCGCAGATTGGTCAAGTTCTGATGGCGAGCCCGTGTATATCAACCGAGAGACACATTTCCGGCAGTTTCTTACTCATCCATATACCATTCGCATCCCGCAGTTTGGTCCCCTTCCTGATCCCTTTAAACGGAGTGGACAAGCTGAGAAGCTTTTACAGCTGTCCACTGGAAGACGTTCCAGTGCAGTTTGGGAGCAGCAAAGGATTTTTGAAGAAATGCTGCGGATGATGGATCTGGCGCAGCATGATACTTCAGAAAGTCATGCAGTAGAGATCGCCGAGAGGACAGAGACTTATATCCGCAATCATTATGCGGAGCCTCTCTCCAATGCCTCTCTGGCGGATGCGCTGCATTTTCATTATAACTACCTTGCCCGCTGCATGAAACGCGTATATGGACTGACTCCGATGGAGTATTTAACGGATTACCGTTTGGAACAGGCCAAGCTGCTTCTGCTTAAAACAGAGATGCCTATAGCTGCGATCGCAGAACGTATCGGTTTCGAGAGCACCGCCTACTTCTCGCGTCGCTTTACTCAGCAGATCGGAATCTCTCCGCTTCGCTTCCGCAAGCGGTATTCCCGATAACGGCAAAAACAGCATGCCTCATAATTGGAGGCGTGCTGTTTTCGTTGTTAATGCGGTGCGCTGTTGTAGCTTTCTTGTGTGCTGCTGGCTTTCTTCTGCGCTGCTGGCTTACGTGATCAGCTATGGATTAATTGGATGCGAGATGCTCCTCTAGATCGGAGAAACTTAAGTAACTATTATGATGGAGCAGTACTCCGCTTGGCACATTTATTGTGTACCCGTGATCCGTCCTAAATCCTTCTGCTGCTCTTACTTCTTACTTCTTGCTTCTTGCTTCTTGCTTCTTGCTTCTTGCTTCTTGCTCCTTGCTCCTTGCTTCTTGATTCTTGCTTCTTGATTCTTGCTCCTTGCTCCTTGCTCCTTGCTCCTTGCTCCTTGCTCCTTGCTCCTTGCTCCTTGCTCCTTGCTCCTTGCTCCTTGCTCCTTGCTCCTTGCTCCTTGCTCCTTGCTCCTTGCTCCTTGCTCCTTGCTCCTTGCTCCTTGCTCCTTGCTCCTTGCTCCTTGCTCCTTGCTCCTTGCTCCTTGCTCCTTGCAATAATTTTACCAGTTTACCTTCCTAGGCGTGGCGCACTCATACTTATCATAGATCAACGGCGATCATGCGGCTCGACCCTCCAAAGCTTATCAGCAAGTAACTCACTGTATAGCCATCACACTACTCTCTGTATCCCCCGGAGACGCGTCTACTTAATCATCCATTCATAGCATTCCCCGTTGCGGACCGGATTGCAGCTATTTGTGATTTTCGATCCATTTTGCAGCAGTTTCGGACTGCATAGCTCTTATTGCTCATAATTTGCTCCAAATCGGGCTACATTTGTGGGAATAACTGCAACTGAGTCCGATAGTGTGACAAAACGAGCGGAATCATGGAAATAAGAGCAACTGAGTCCGAACAATTGCTAAAAAGAACACCGCCTGCCGAATTTGATCCTAATCGTGCTGCCCATTGTTTAAACTAGCTGTCTGGGGCTCAACCTAGCTACTCTGCGAGAAATTAGTTACCTGTTGTTCAAACTAGCCGCCTACGTCTCGAAATCAGCTACCTTTTGCTCGATCTTGATCGTATCGGAACGTATTGCAGCTATTTCAGCATATGGGTTCATTTTGCGAAGGTTTCGGACTGTATAGTTCTTATTGCCCTTGATTTGCGCAGAAAAAGAGCACATTTGAGCGAATAGCTGCAACTGCGTCCGATAGTGTGACAAAACGAGCGGAATCATGGAAATAAGAGCAACTGAGTCCGAACAGTTGCTGAAAAGAACGCCGCCTGCCAAATTTGCTCCTAAACGTGCTAGCCATTGTTTAAACTAGCTGTCTGGGGCTCAACCTAGCTACACTGTGCGGAATTAGTTACCGATGGCTTAACCTAGCTACTCCGTGCGCAGAATTTGTTACCAGTTGCACAACCTAGCTGTCTACGTCTCGAAATCAGCTACCTTTTGCTCGATCTTGATCGTATCGGACCCTATTGCACCTATTTGTGATTTTCGACCCATTTTGCGGCAGTTTCGGACTGTATGACTCTTATTGCCCTTGATTTGCGCAGAAAAAGAGCACATTTGAGCGAATAGCTGCAACTGCGTCCGATAGTGTGACAAAACGAGCGGAATCATGGAAATAAGAGCAACTGAGTCCGAACAGTTGCTGAAAAGATCGCCGCCTGACAAATTTGCTCCTAAACGTGCTAGACATTGTTTAAACTAGCTGTCTGGGGCTCAACCTAGCTACACTGTGCGGAATTAGCTACCTATAGCTCAACCTATCTACACCACCGTGCGGAATTAGTTACCTGTGGCTTAACCTAGCTACTCTGCGAGAAATTAGTTACCTGTTTTTCAAACTAGCCTCCTACGTCTCGAAATCTGCTACCTTTTGCTAGAACTTGATCGTATCGTATCGGACCGTATTGCAGCTATTTCAGCATATGGGTTCATTTTGCGAAGGTTTCGGACTGTATAGTTCTTATTGCCCTTGATTTGCGCAGAAAAAGAGCACATTTGAGCGAATAGCTGCAACTGAGTCCGATAGTGTGACAAAACGAGCGGAATCATGGAAATAAGAGCAACTGAGTCCGAACAGTTGCTGAAAAGAACGCCGCCTGACAAATTTGCTCCTAAACGTGCTGCCCAGTGCTTAAACTAGCTGTCTAGGGCTCAACCTAGCTACACTGTGCAGAATTAGCTACCTATAGCTCAACCTATCTACTCCGTGTGCGTAATTAGCTACCTATGGCTTAACCTATCTACACCGTGCGGAATTAGTTACCTGTTACTCAACCTATCTACACCGTGCGGAATTAGTTACCTGTTACTCAACCTATCTACACCGTGCGGAATTAGTTACCTGTTACTCAACCTATCTACACCGTGCGGAATTAGTTACCTGTTACTCAACCTATCTACACCGTGCGGAATTAGTTACCGATGGCTTAACCTGCTACTACGTGCGGAATTAGTTACCGATGGCTTAACCTAGCTACTCCGTGCGCAGAATTTGTTACCTGTTGCACAACCTAGCTGTCTACGTCTCGAAATCAGCTACCTTTTGCTCGATCTTGATCGTATCGGACCCTATTGCACCTATTTGTGATTTTCGGCCCATTTTTCGGAAATTTCGGACTGCATAGCTCTTATTGCTCATAATTTGCCCGCAATCGGACCACATTTGTGGGAATAGCTGCAACTGGGTCCGTTAGCTCGAAATAATGCCTTGAATCTGCCTAATAGCGGCTCCTGGGTCCGCATGATTAGGCCCGAAATCAGTTTTTTTGCTTCACTGCAATTTTTTGGAATTGACAAGCATATTTATAAGACATGCCTTTAATGTGGAGATGTTAAATATGCAGTCATTATTAAGATACGCGATCATCCTGATCGGAAGCTTGCTCATTGCAGCAGCAACTAATTTTTTTCTAGTCCCATATAAAATCCTAGATGGGGGAATAATAGGAATAGCCCTCATCATCAATTATTTATCCGATGCCAAAATCGGTATAGCTGTCCTTCTCTGCAGCTTTCCGATTTTCCTGTTAGCCTGGCTGAAGGAACGCGATATCTTTTTCAATAGTGTATTAGGTTTATTGACCTCATCGTTTCTGATTGAGCTTCTCGGTCCCTTGCAGTACCACTTTCTGTATTATTTTGAGTTCGGCTCCATTTCCAGCGCCATTATTGGCGGTTTTTTAATGGGAACGGGTCTTGGGCTTATGCTGCGGTTCAAAGCCAGTACAGGCGGAACGGATCTGCTTGCTCAATATATCAAAAGGTATCTCCCGCTTAACCTTGGACTCATCATTTTTTTGACAGATTTTATAATTATCGGCGCGGGGGGACTCCTGATTTCCAAAGAAACCTTCTTCCACTCCATCCTCACGATTATCGCTGGGGGTGTGGCCACAGGTCTCTGTACCTTGGAGACTGAAGAGAAATGGGAAAAAATATGAATATACACGATCATATGTTCGTATTATAATAATAAGAAAAATCATCTACCCTATCTCTACCTCACCTGGAGAGTGTGAATCTATGAATAAAGAGCGTGTTATTTTGTTATCCGATTGTCAGAGCTTTTACGCCTCCGTGGAGAAGGCCTCTAATCCGCAATACAGCAACAAACCGCTTATTGTCGCCGGAGATCCGGCTAGACGAAGCGGGATTGTGCTTGCCGCTTGTCCGTTAGCCAAATCTTTTGGCATTACTACCGCCGAGACCTTGAAGGAAGCACTCGCGAAGTGCCCCGAAGTAATCGTCGTCAAACCACATATGCAGCAATATATCGATGTTTCCTCCCAAATCACGGACATTCTACGCAAATTCAGTGACCTCGTAGAACCTTATTCCATCGATGAGCAGTTTATTGATATCACCGGCAGCCTCAGCTTATTCGGAAGCCCAAGACAGATCGCTACGACCATTCAGGACTTAATCCGCAGAAATACAGGTGTGCGCGCACGTATCGGTATAGGTTATTCCAAGGTTACCGCCAAAATGGCTTGCGACCTGTGGGCCAAGAAGAACCCGGAGGGTCTATTTACCCTCACTCAGGAAGAGCTTCCAGATGTACTTTGGCCGCTGCCCATTAGTGAGTTGTTTATGGTAGGCCGCCGCATGTCCGCGCACTTCCAGAGCATGGGCCTCACAACGATTGGCCATTTGGCACAGATGCCGCTAAGCGAGCTGAAATGGCGCATGCGGGAGAAATTCCATAAAAAATGCGATATCGATGCCGAGCTATATTGGCGAATTGCCAACGGCATCGACGATAGCCCTGTAAGTCCGGCTACCTATGAAGTTGCCCCCAAGAGCGTCGGGCACCAAATGACGCTGCCACGGGATTACTATACACTGCAAGAGATCAAGACCATCATTTTGGAGCTCTCAGAGCTGGTGTGCAGACGCAGCCGCAAACTGAAGGTGCATGGTGCAGTCGTGTCTGTTGGCTGCCAAGGCGCCAGCTTTGATGACCCCAGCGGCTTCTCCAGACAGACTACGATGAGCGATCCTACGAATGCAACCCAGCTGGTATACGAGGCCGCCCTCGCTCTTTTCAAACAGCATTGGGAAGGTCAGCCTGTGCGCCGAATTCATCTAAGCCTGTCCAATCTGTCTGACGAAAGCCAATATCAGCTAACCTTATTTGAGTCGCGCCCCCGCTACCGTGAGCTCGAACGGGCCACTGATGCGCTGAAGAATAAATACGGGGAATCGATCATTGGACGCGCTGCATCGTTCACAGATGCCGGACAACTTAAGGACAGATCCGGAAAGATTGGCGGGCACTATAAATAAACAGTGCATCTTTATACATTTTATTTCTGAAACTATATTAAAATATATCCCATATCGTTTATAATGCTATATTGAGGTTGTTATTTTCACACAATGAAGCGACAATCATAAGTATATACACATAGATATGTAACATTCCAGGGGAGGACCGGAGAAGTTGGAAAGCACGAGCAACACTAACACTACCTATTATGAAATCGTTGATCTCTGTCTTCTTGCTGGCAAGATCATGCTGCAAAACGGTGCAGAAACCTACAGAGTAGAAGATACAATGACACGTATGGCTGCTTCTCTCGGTTTTCCAGGGGCACATAGTTATGTGACACCAACCGTTATTATGTTCACCACCAATAGAACGGAGCCCGTTAAGTTATATCGGATTGCCGAGCGAACCACAGATCTGCAGAAAGTCTCAGAGGTTAATGATATCTCGCGGCGTCTGAACGAGCGTCAGATTACAGCCGAGGAAGCTCGGACACGATTAGGTGAGGTCGATGATGCCGCACATGCGTATCCGGTATGGCTGCAAATCATAGCAGCGGCGCTTACCGGCGCTTGCTTCACCGTTATGTTTAAGGGCAGCTTGTGGGATGCTCTCCCCGCATTGCCGATTTCCGGGTTAGGTTTTGCTGCGGTTATCTACCTGCATCGTCTTGTGCAGACTAGATTTTTTGCAGAGTTCTCTGCTTCCTTCCTGATCGGTCTTCTGGCCTTCTATTCTGTAAAGCTGGGCATAGGTCAAGAAATGGACAAAATCATCATCGGCTCCGTGATGCCTCTAGTACCCGGTCTACTCATTACTAATGCCGTTCGTGATCTGATGGCTGGTCATCTGGTCTCAGGCATATCCAAAGGAGCAGATGCCTTTCTAACTGCTTTTGCGATCGGTACAGGCATTGGGCTTGTACTATCACTATTTTAATTTTCCATGTGAAAGAGGTTAGCCCTTCATGATTTTGCAACTTATAACCAGTTTTATCGCCGCGGCAACCTTCTGTATTTTATTTAATGCGCCTAAGCGCGCTCTACTGCAGTGTGGTTTTGCTGGAATGGTAGGCTGGATGGTGTATGTAATCCTTGATGTAGAGTGTGGGCCTGTTGTTGCTACGTTTGCGGCTACTGTAGTGGTGGGCATCGTCAGCCAGCTGTTTGCCCGATCCTTCAAAATGCCGGTTATTATTTTTAGTGTAGGCGGTATTATCCCACTTGTTCCGGGTGGTCTTGCTTACGATGCTATGCGTAGATTTGTAGAAGAAAACTATAATCTGGCTGTAGAAATCGCTGTTCGGGCATTAATGCTCTCTGGCGCAATTGCGGCTGGACTGGTGCTGAGTGAAGTTATCGGACAAATGTTCCGCCGTCGTGCAAGCAAAGCATAACCTTCTTACAACGTCATCTCATAGATTCAAAAAAAAGAAATCGTCTCTTGGTATAATGAGGATCATCCGTCCCTCTTCCAAGAAGCGATTTCTTTGTTTACTATCCTATCTACACAAGTACTGCTACAGGTTCAACCTCCGAATAAATACTATTGATCCGGTTATTTTTAATCCAAGAAAGTCCCACGGTACCTTCACCCGCATGAACAGCCACGGCAGGAATGTAAGTCATAATCTCCGTACGTAAATCAGGCGCCATCTCTTTGATGTCTTCTTCTAGCTTCAGCGCCATTTCTAAATTATTGGAATGCATGATGCACACATCGCTAACAAGTCCAGCATCCTGTTTAAAGATATCTAACAGCGCCTGTTTCGTCTTCTTCATCGTGCGGATTTTTTCCACAACAATGACCTTGCCCTCGTCAAAACGCAGCAACAAATTTATCCGCAGTAATTGACTAAGAATTACCTGTGTACCAGAAACACGCCCACTACGGTGAAGCTGGGACAAGCTTGCAGGAATTAAGTAGAAGGACATATTTTGAATGATATTCTCTATCTTTTCTTTAATCTCTAGGCCAGTAAAGCCCATCTTGTGCCAATGAATACCTCGCGTAATCATTTCCCGAATCGGATAAGCGCCAACCTTGGAATCAATTCCAATAACATTAGCTTCTGCTATTTCAGCACCTTGCATGGAAGCATTGTATGTTCCGCTAAGCCCTGTCGAAAGATGCACCGCGATAATCTCATCATATTCTTCCTTCAACCGTTCGTATAACTCGATAAACTCACCGATTGGCGGCTGTGAGCTGCCTACTTGATCATGCTGACGCATTTTCTCATAGAACTCATCGATCGTAATATCTATATTTTCTTTATAACACTCGTTGTTAATAATCAGACGTAAAGGAACAATATACACATGGTTGTTCTTGGCGAATTCAGGATCGATTGTACATGTACTGTCGGTTACCCAGGCAATTGATTTCATGGTCACTTGTCACTTCTCTCTTTCATGAAAGGAATAGTAGAATGTTTGAAGAGACAAGGGCCACTAAACCTTCTCGGCCAATGAATCACTCTCTCATCCTGTACAATCAACATACGAATAGATCAGCGGTTTAGGAAGTCCTCGTGCGTATTCGTAAATTATACAAGATAACGAGCGATAAGATAGGCAAAACAGGCCGATAATGCAAATTTTATTCAACTTTTTTCAACTTTATTCGACATTATTTCACATTATGTATGACGAATATACCTATCCTAATAGAGACAGTTCATGTTATGTAAAAGCCTAACCACAGCAAAAATATCCCCGTCCCCACCCTCACCGTTCTTACATAAATCAGCGCTTGGTAGTTACATTAATAGGTACTCTTTACAGTTGTTACAGTACGGGGCTAAGTTATGATTGGTCAGATATGGCCCGGCATCTGTCAATTTGTCCAACTTTCCCTGTTGGCGGGTTGCGCTCGCTTTTATGAAGATCAGTTACCTTCTGCTGTGATAAAGCTTTTTACGGTGTGATTAAGGCTACCGTCCAGTTTTTCTCCTGAATTTTAAAATCCAACTCGCGATAAGACTTAGACAGTTCATCAATCCGTTTCTGAATCTCAGCGACATCCACCGTTCTCTGGAAACGAACCTCAGAGCGGCTATACCGATCCTGAGTGATCGAAGCTTGCTCAAGCAAATCGCTAAACAGCTTCCGCAGCTGAAGCATTTTATCCCGTTCGGCTAGGGCATCGGCAATACTCCAATTCTCATTGAAGGCAACAGATGAATTCGTTCGATTAATCGCTCGAATCAAAATCGTCTGCTCGTTAACAGCTATTTCTAGCTCATGCAAAAGAGCCTCCGGGTGCTCTGCCGGATCTTCCCCCTCCTGCACCTTAACGACCCGATCGAGCCGCTGCTTTAGCTGCGCGATTTTACGGGTAAGATCACTTCGGTTCACTAATGCTTCCGCAAGTTTCATCTTTAAGTTCCCCCTAAGATTTTCTGATAGCTGGCGATATCCAGTCTTCGACCAAATTTACAGCCAATCTCCTTGAAGTAGGCACATTGTTCATATCCATTCTTTGAGAAAAGCTGGCGACTGCGTTCATTCTCTGCGCAAACGGTAGCTACTAACACATGGAAATCCAGTTCGGCAGCTCTCTTTTCAATAAAGCGTAAGGCATGCTGTCCTATTCTTTTACCCACACAAGCAGGTTTCAAATACACACTGATCTCCCCAGAGCTATCATAAGCCGGCTTACTCTTATGTCTAGCAATCAGAACATAGCCCTGAATAACATTATCCCAGGATAATATAACGTATGATTTGAACCGCGGATCATCATTCATCACTGATTGCCGCATTTCGTCCAAACTTAAAGGCTCGGTATGAAAAGAAACCGTAGTGTTCAGCACGTAATAGTTATAAATATCGAGTACATCCGACAGATGCTCTTCGCGAATTTCAGTGAATAACAAACTTTCTCCCACTACTTTGTTCAACACAGCTAATCCTCCCAAATGGATGTTTCCAAATGATCGACAAACTTGCGTAATTTACCGGCTAGCTTGCGGTTAATAGTTCCATCCTGGTACATTTGCTGCACCTTATCCCGTTGCTCCTGAATAGCTTTCAGTTTCAATTCAAGCTTTTGATCATCAACGAGACCATCCTTTGTCCAACCTTGACCCTGCTCGAAGCGTGAGATTAGTTGCTCATAACTGCATGCAACCTTCTCTACTGCTTTTCGGTTGTTCTCATTCATACTTGCATTAACAGCAGCTATTGCTGCGCGGGACATAGAAACCTTAGCTTTTCTTGCACATTCAGCCTGTTGCAGCATTTGTTGGCTAGCTTCCCGTTCGTTTTGTCCTGAGAACATCCCCGCAAATAGCCTTCTAATCTCTGTAAGGGATAATCTAATTTGAGAGTTGAGACTTCTGGCTAAGAAAACTTCACTATGATCCAAGAATTCTTCCATTTTCTGAGCCACTGAGGCAGGAATCTCATTGTTAGTAAGCAATCGGGTCAGCTCTTTGCGTTCAGCATGCAAGCCCACTATCCTTGCTTCAACCCCAAGCCGACGGAGTTCCTCAAATGCCGGATCGTTCGCTTGATCCTCGCGGTTCAGACTATAAACCTTTTCTCTGAATTCACTCAAAGCTGGCTGTGCGGAATCCTTGCTCTCCTCCGTCATCATACTTTGAAGCAGCGTTATCCCGGCAGCAACGACCTTAGATTTGGCCGCCTGTTCAACCTCAGTGTCCCCTGGTTCGGCAACCGGCTCTTCTTTACCTGCGAGAATTGGTAAAAAGATACTAGCGATCAGCAGCGACATCAGAATCACACCCGCAGCGATAAAGATAATTAGATCACGTTCAGGAAAAGGTGAGCCATCTCCTAACACAAAAGGAATCGAAAAGGCACCGGCTAAAGTAACCGCGCCTCGCACCCCTGAAATGGTCAGGATTAGCATGGACTTTATAGACGATTTTTCCATTTTTTGCAGGCCGGCGCCAGCCAGGGAAAATACATATACCCATATAAAACGCAGCACAAAAAGCAGTAACGTTATCGCTAATACATAACCAATCACCATAAGATTGTCCACCGCTGTATCCCGGTAGATCACTTCAATAACATCTGGAATCGACAATCCGAGAATAAGGAAGACCAAGCCATTCAAGATGTAGAGCAGCACAGACCATGTGCTGGCGGATACCAGCTGTAGCTTATACTGTGGCGAGACCGCACGGTCCTTCTCGACCGCATGAATTATCCCCGCTGCAACCACAGCTAAAATGCCGGATACCCCTATTTCTTCACTGATCAGATACACAATGAAAGGAGTCAGGATTTGCAGCAGCACATGTACTGTGATGTCCTCCATCCCCAGTCTGCGGATAAATACACTGAACCGAATCAGGAGGAACGCGAGTATTGCTCCGACAATTAGCCCACCTAAAGCGATAATCACAAAGCTAATGGAGGCTTTCGGCAAAGAAAATATGCCTGTAACAGCTGCTGCAATAGCGAAGTTAAACGCAACAAGGCCAGAGGCATCATTCATCAATGATTCGCCCTCTAGAATACGATGAATACTCTTGGGAAGATGTACTCTCCCAGCGATTGCGCTTACCGCCACAGCATCTGTCGGCGATAAGATCGCTGCCAGCGCAAAAGCAGCTGCGAGTGGAATGGTGGGGATCATCCAGTTAATGGAATATCCAGCGATAAGCACTGTAGCAAATACCAAGCCTAGTGCCAGCATTAAGATTGGAGCCCGCAGGTTCCATAACTCATTTCTCGGTGTTCGCTTTCCGTCATTAAACAAAAGCGGCGCAATAAATAACACGAAAAACAACTCTGGCTCCAGTGACATATGTATTCCCAAAGGCAATAGTACGACCACTACACCCAAGCCAATTTGTATTAAGGGTATCGGCACGAAGGGAATGAATCGGTTTATGATGTTGGATATTGCGATAAGCCCAAGTAGGACGAGTACAACTAGAAATGTCTCCAAACCACATCAACTCCCTTTTTTATATTTGATTATTATATCGCAAAGCTTTAGGCAAGGGCAAAATCTAGCAAAAGATTCTTAACATTAAAATCCCCTACAAATTCCACAAAAATTCCATCAGATACATATTGACATAAATATTTATTTGTGTTATAATTAAATATTTACCTATTGTGTTTATTTTCAGTTTTGAGTAATATATGCATTAGCCTCACGGCGTCGCTCTTATTATCAATCACGGAGGGATATAATGTACATTGCTCAAGGAATAGAAATGCTCGAGATTACAACGCAGGTTATGGGTGGAAAAGACACGATTTACCCCACGCTACTCTGGGATGAACATGCCGCCGTACTCGTCGATACCGGATTCCCGGGTCTACTCTCTACTTTCAAAGAGGCTCTAAAAGAAGCGCATGTGCCTTGGGAGAAGCTCCGTATCCTTATTATCACGCATCAGGATTTAGACCATATCGGTTGCCTCCCTGCCCTATTGGCTGATGAAGATCTAGAGCTTACTGTTCTGGCTCATGAAATTGAGCAGCCTTATATTCAAGGAGAGCGAATGCTCCTTAAGCACACTCCTGAAGCTTTAGCGGCGGCAGCGGCTATGATCCCAGCTCATGTACCTGAGGAATGGCGGCGTGCCTTCCTCTCTGTATTAGCCCATCCTCCTAAAGGAAAAGTGGATCAAACGCTTGTGGATGGAGAAAAGTTACCTTTTGCCGGTGGAATTACGGTGATCCATACCCCAGGCCATAGCCCAGGGCATCTCAGTCTTTACCATCATGATAGCCGTACACTTATTGCCGCCGATGCCTTGACCGTTCAGGATGGCGAGCTACAGGGTCCCACTCCTTCCGCCACCCCTGACATGGAGCTGGCTTTGGCCTCTCTGAACAAGTTCTCTGAGTATGAGATCGATACGGTCATTTGTTATCATGGCGGACTCTACCGCGGAGATGCAAACAGACGCATTGCTGAACTAGCAGAAGGAAAAGGAAAGCTGTAATGATACAAAAGAAGACAGAGCCTGGAATCCGGCTCTGTCTTCTCTTGTTATATATAATCGTTATTCTTCATTATCACTTAAGACTCTGAACCCACCGTAAACCGTTCACGAATATGCTGCGGCTGTTCGATTTCATCGACAATAGCAACGGCATAATCTTCGTAGCTGACATAACTCTCGCCTTTGGAGTTCACCAGAAGATTATCCTTACCTTTTACATAAGAACCCGTTCTTGTGCCGATGGCAAAATTAGCAGATGGGCTAACAAAGGTCCAAGAGAGTGCATCTGTCCCTTGCAGAATCTCCAGATTCTTGGCTTGATTCGTCGCTGTTGGCTTAATAAAGTCAGGAAAGTCATTCGTATCCACTACTTTAAGCGTTTTGGCTTCATCTACATAAAGACTTCCTGCACCCCCAACTACAATCAATCTTGTATCGGGCGAAGCCTTCAACGCTTCAATAAGCACATTCCCGGCATCCACATGCAGATGTTCTTGTCCAAACGGCGCACCAAAAGCATTTACAACCACATCGAACCCCTGCAAATCTTCAGCGGTAAGTGCAAATACATCCTTTTCAACGACATTCGCTTTACTATTTGTTACTTTAGATGCATCCCGCACAATCGCTGTAACTTCATGACCTCTATCCAACGCTTCCTGCGTAATTCGGCTTCCAGCTTTTCCACTTGCTCCAACAACTGCGATTTTCATATGATTGTCCTCCTGAGTTTACGATGTTTTCGCTTTAATATTTATATCAAGGAGCTCCTGAACGATGGTTCTATCGATATCGAGATCAAATTTTCTCCCCCAAAAGCATTCCGTGCCCCGTTGAGTGATCCGATCATAGTCTTCAATCGTTAGCGTTCTAGGATAATCCGGTCCTGTTTCCCAATCTGTATACCGCTTAATTTCATTCAGCACATGCATCTTATAAACACTATTCAAAATTATCGTATGGAAAAAGATTTCATCTCCACATAAAGTGTTCCTAAAAAATCTGACGTATTCCGGAGAGCTTTTTGTAAAATCCAAGATATATTCCATACATCCACCTGTAATAGACATCCAGTTTGAGCCTTTATATAAACCGTTCGGCAGAGCGCTTAATCTTCTTTGCAGAAACGGAACGCTCATAATTAGTTTAATGTACCTCATTCGGATCGCTGTCATACGCCGGGTCCTTGAGATGAGGAATCTAGGATAATAAACTGAGACCCGCTCGTAACATCCCCAAGTTTCCGCAGCATTGGGCAGCTGCAAATACTTCACAAATTCCTTACCTTCATTCCCCTTAAAGAAATCTAGAATCACTTCATTTGAAGCCAGAGGCAGATCCTGACCGCTTAGGATGTGGATATAATTGAAATCCCCATGTTCTTTGATCAGCGAAAAGCACTTCAAAATGCATTCAATCTGGCTGTAATGCCCCCACTGCACATCAATAGGCTTTTCCACAAAATGAATATCGTTACGATGAATAATATCAGCTTCAATATTACTTTTCTGATCGACATGAAGGAAAAACTCTACGGACTCGTTAGTTAAACTATCAATTAGCAAATTGATCTGCTCCGGATTCTTATGACAAAGAATGATATACGCCATTTTGAATGCTTCCAACAAACTTCACCCTTCCGCCCATCTATTTCCAATATTATAAAATAAATGGACGAAAATGGATATATAATTATCTCTCTAAAACAAGTCTGATTCCAATGTTCCAAGGATCTTGGAATGTAGGATTTCCATTCACTTCTGTAACTGCGTACCCAGCCTGCCGAACTCGCTCCACCACAGCGTTGCGTTCCTCTTCATTCGTAAGAATTAAGGTAAAATAATCAATCCCCACAGTATCAGCTGGAGCCGCAGGTGCGCCCTGTCCAGCCCAAACATTCAGCCCGATATGGTGATGATAGCCACCAGCAGAGATAAACATAGCAGCACTTCCATAATTAGCTGTTAGTTCAAAACCAAGCAAATCGACGTAGAAGGCTTTCGCCTTATTTAAATTCCCCACATGAAAGTGTACATGCCCAATCACTGTTCCCGCTGGCAGCCCGTTCCATGATAAACCTTCAGAAGCTGCCAATAGTCCATCTACATCCACTGGATCAGTGGACATCATTACATGCCCTTCCGCATCATATTTCCATTCACTCTTAGGACGATCTCGATAGATTTCAATCCCATTATTATCTGGATCCTGAATATACAACGCTTCACTGACCAGATGATCCCCCTGCCCCACTTCAATCCCCGAAGAGATCAAATTGCGCACAACCAATCCAAGGCTAGGACGATCTGGAACAAGGATAGCGAAATGATACAACCCAGCCACAGAATTAGGGCGGATCACCCGCGCATTTTCAATCTCCCGCAAGATTAATAACACATTCTGACCGTCAGCGGTCATTTCCACTTCGCGGCCAGTCTGCCGCAAAACGCTTAATCCCACAACATTCTGATAAAAGGTGAGCGAACGCTCCAAATTGCTTACTCTAATCTGCACCAGACCGATCTGAGTGTCTGGTTGAAGTATTGTTTTAGTCGTCATTATAAATTCCTCCTAATCATGCTGTAACTATTTCAGTTACAAATTAACTATCTTTAGTATAGTTACCTTCTATATGTTTGTCAATTACCTATAAAAAAATCATGTCGACTGGTTCACAGCCAAACATGATTCACAAAATAATATTATAAGTAATTCAAAAAAAGGTTTCCGGGTATTTCAACTCTCCCTTAATCCTCTGCAGTACGCCTTCCTTCAGCTCACAGACCATAAAGACATTCTCCGGTACCGCGAATTGTTTCAACTCCAGCCCATGTAGCCCTGCGGGTTGAAATCCGAATCTTGGGTAATATTCGGGATGCCCGATCAAAAAGACAAGCTCATATCCGAGCGTTCTACATCTTTTTAACCCTTCTTGGATCAGCGCCTTGCCGATTCCTTGCTTCTGAACGAATGTTTTCGACCAACTGCGCTTCATCTTCCCGATCACCAAAAGCCTCAACATTCACTTGAAATACTCCATTATAGTCTGCCACAGTTTCTGTTCTAATCCTCATTTTTGTTGCTCCATTCCAGAAAATATTCGGATACACTGGATTCCAGAAGGCCGATCAAATCTTCATCCATATACTTATAGTCATCAGCTATGTTCAGGCAAATTATTTTTTTGCCCATTACACAGTCTCTAAATTTATCTTGAATTCTTCGAACATGTTTCTTCTCCATCACAAAAATCACATCCGCCCAACCCAAATGCCCTTCAGAAATTTTAATTCTGGCATGATCTTCAGTCCCTGCAGATCTCACTTCATGGCCATCAATTCCTTGAAAAATCTTCTCCGCAGTTAGACTCCGCCAGCGATTCTGGCTGCAGACAAACAGGAGTTTAATAAGTGCACCTTCCTTATCCGATTGTTAAAAAGATATTTATTGTCTCGACTGCTTCGTGTATTCAATCAACCAACAATCTCTTAGTTCTCCTTCATGTTGTTCGTGCTGTTCAAGGTATTTCTTCTTCACAAAGCCAATCTTCTCGTATACTCTAAGGGCTCTTTCATTCCAGGCTTGCGGGTCCATGACAATTTTATCCGCCTGTTTTGCTTCGACTAGATAATTGACTGTTTCTTTAATGAGTCGCGAACCAATTCCTTGACTCCATAAATCAGGCTCGCCAATAAACTGGTCCATCCCAAAGATTTGACCTTCGAATCCCACGTAGCCGTACACCTCTAATTCTTCATCATCTATAAGATAGAACTGGAGATAACCTATATCCCGCTCCTTGTATTGCACAATACACCGCGTAACTTCGGCTTGCTCGTCGTAAAAATGCTCCTTCACCAGCTCCAAATCATGCGGGCGATCACGACCTTCATAGAACTCCAGTACAACGGGGTCTGAGAGCCATTTTACAAGTAATGCGGCATCGTTTAGCTCAAGTTTTCTCAGTCTGATCTCTTGCTTTTCAAAAATAATCATAACGCACCATACAATTCATGAAGTGGTCTGTAGCTCGGATGTTCTTCTATTTCCGTTACGACAACACCTTGCTCGGAGTCAATCACACGGTAGGCCTTAGCTTCTTCTCTGGTCGACATCACTTTATATTCCTTATCTTTATAGATGATTGCACAATTGTTATCCACCGCGATTCCAGGCAAACCTCCACCTTTAACCATGCGTGTAAAATCTTCAACCCGAATATCCTCATTATAATGCGGACAATGAATGCCCGGCAGAATCCCCATGGCTTCAAGCTTGATATACTGCCATTCCCCCTGGTCGTCGAACGCTTCAGAGTCACTATGCCCATATTCAAACCAACAGATGGAACCTGCGCTAAGCCCGGCCAATACGGTTCCAGAGGAATAAGCTTCTTTCAAAAGCGTATCTACCCCTGTATTTTTCCAAATCTCCAGCATCTTTCGGGTATTGCCTCCACCCACATAAATCAAATCAGCAGCTGTAATTAAATCTGTAATCTCATCATGAGTGTAGGTTTGGCTCACAAGCAATAAGTGACTTGTTTCACATCCAAGAATATCACCATATACTTTGCTAAAAGTATCACAATATCCCGGCGCATCACTACTGGCTGTTGGAATAAATAACGCCTTCGGCTTAGCCTTTTGAGTCAGCTGCACAACTTTACGATCAATTTCCAGCGTTTCAAGCTCGATTAACTCTCCCCCGCCAATAACTACGATAGTGCCCATGATTTCCCCTTCTTTCACTAGGATTACATCCTATTGCTTACTCTTAGCTTACCGATGCTTGCAAAATATTCCTCTGCCAAAATGCTGTAGATCTCCAGATCCACCAGCCCTTTACCCGACCATACATGCGCCTGCCTTAACGTGCCTTCTTTCGTAAAGCCATTTTTCAAAAGCACCCGCTTCGATCGTTCATTAAAGGGCATAACCTCAGCTTGAATTCGATTGACTTCTGCAGTCTCAAATAAATATTTCACCACTAACTGAATGGCCTGAGCTGCAATCCCTTTTCCCCAATAAGGTTCCGCCAAAAAGTAACCGATCGTCACCATATCCACCTTTTGATTAAAATCCATAACTTCGATGATACCTAGCAGTATGTAAGGGTTATTTTTGAGGAAAATCCCCCATTTCACTCTTACCCCTTTGGTAAAATCACGTTCGAAATGACCGATCATATTCTTGACTGTATCTTTATTATGTTTCGGAATAATTCCACAGTACTCAAATACTTGATCATTGCTATATATCCCAAATACCTCATTAAGGTTGCTGACTTCAATCTTTTTCAGTAATAATTGCTCGGATTCCAAAGTAGGGAATTGCTCAAATACGTGACTAAGCTTCAATTTGTTCCCTCCATTACTTTTTGATGGCTTGGATTAAGGTTGCAGTTTGATTTTTCGTTTCCTTTATTATCCTTTCCTTTATTATCCCCGGACACTTCCCCTGTACTGCGCGGTTCTAAGCTCACGAATATAAGGCTCTGCAGCTGGCATATCTGCCTCAACGGCCTGTTGAACAGCTAACTCGATGTCATAAGGCACTCTTACAAATTGCATATTCAAAGGAGCTGCTAACACTCCCATGTATTCTCCCTCCATAATCACATAAGATGCCTGGGTTAGATCAAGCGGATTCCCCACACTGCCTACGTTAAATAAGGTCTTACCTTCTAGATGTTGAATAAAAGCATTATGAATATCCCCGTAACCTACGATATCCGCTTGTCGTTTCTCCTGGCAGAGATCAGAATAATCAAACAAAGATAATCGCTTTTCATAATCATCCCAAGGTTGAACGCGTTCATACAGGCTTCGTGGCGAAGCATGAAATAACCGTACAAATTTACCACTCATCATAAACTCAATCGAAAACGGCAACGTGCTTAAATAAGCTAGGCGCTCTTGACCTAACAACCCGCGGCACCACCGAGCCATCTCAAAATCAACATCCTGATTCATTAAATCATCCCAGTTCCCCATAACACTGATTTCACAATTCTTTTTTATGATATCAACGGCTAGGTCTGAGTCCGGTCCTTTTCCAACAATATCGCCTAAACAAAAGACTCTGCTGATTCCCCGCTGCTGGATGTCATCTAAAACGGCCGTAAGGGCCGGTATATTTCCATGAATGTCTGAGATTATTGCAATTTGCTCCACTGTAGAACCTCCGTATATATTGATCTTTAAAAAAGTTACTTATCCTAAAACTAATTGTACTGCATCAGCGGCTGTTGCTCGTTTATAGGGCATTTTTGCTTCTCTTTTAGTTCATCCATCGACTGTTGCTCGTTTATAGGGCATTTTTGCCTTTCTTTTCACACTTTCAGCGGCTGTTGCTCATTTATAAGGCATTTTTGCCTTTCTTTTCGCTCATTCTGCGACTGTTGCTCGTTTATAGGGCATTTTTGCCTTTCTTTTCGCTCATCCATCGACTGTTGCTCGTTTATAGGGCATTTTTGCCTTTCTTTTCGCTCATTTAGCGGCTGTTGCTCGTTTGTAGGGCATTTTTGCCTTTCTTTTCACACTTTCAGCGACTATTGCTCGTTTATAGGGCATTTTTGCTTCTCTTTTTGCTTCTTTGGATGATTTCAGCCAAATCTGAGGCATTTATACCGTACATTTCACCATTCCAGCTACTTCAGCCCATTTCAACGGTATTTATACCGTACATTTCATCATTTCAGCCACTTCAGCACATTTCAACGGCATTTATACCGTACATTTTATCATTCCAGCTACTTCAGCACATTTCAACGGCATTTATACCGTACATTTCACCATTCCAGCTACCTCGTTCTAGTCACACTTAATCTTTTGTAAACTTTATGGATTGTAAAATATCCTCTATCCTCTTCATATCTTCTTTATGTACTTCATCCACACTATAAGGGAACTGCACCATAAATGACATTTCCGGTTCCTCAATAACGTAATAGATAGCTTTCCCTTTACTCCCTTCCTCTTCGAATACTTCAGTTTCGTACTTTATGGACTCTAACCCGCCTAAACTAGCTTTACTTTTTGTCAGCTCCGCCCCGTTGTTGTAATTCGTTTGGGCATCCTCGAGCCATTTGTTGACAAGCTCCATGTCCTTAGGCTTAAATCCAAAAAGCATTACTCCCGGACCTTTAAGTCCCTCAGCAGGTTTATAATCAGTCGTAGAGACTATCAACCATAATGGCGCTCCATACTTCTCAGTTACAACCCAATCATCCGGATAGTTAAAGGTGATTCCAAAATTAGTATCCTCGTATTTAGTGGTATCCTTTGATTCATTACATCCGGTAATCGTTACTATAATTAGTAGTATAGGCAGTAATTTCTTTAACATTCTTTAGCTCTCCCTCAATGTATGTATGTATATTATCTTTAATCCGGCTTCTAAATACAGATTCTATATTCCCTCTTACTTCCCTTCTTTGACCCTAAACCTAATTAAGCAAAAAAAGACCAGAATCACGTTTTCACATGTTCTGGCCTTACTTCTAAGCTGTGATATGGAGGAATCATAGTTCTGGCATTTCATTCACAATCTGTTCCAATGTAACCTCCTGGAGGACATTCTCCATCGCTTTTTGGGCGAGTGAGAACACAGGTACAATTGCACTGGCTATATTTTTGCCAACAGGACAATCGGGATTAGGATGCTCATGGACAGAAAACAACGAGTCCTCTTCCACCGCATTAACTGCCTTATAAATCTGCAGCAGCGTAATCTCGGATGCGCTACGTGTAAGCGAAGCGCCTGCGACTCCGGGGCGGGCATTCACCAGTCCTGCTTTTTGCAGCATACTCGTAAGCCGACGGATAACTACAGGGTTTGTGTTTACGCTACCAGCTATCCACTCCGACGTGCTTTTGCCTTCTTTATTGCTGTCAATCAACGTTAATATATGAATGGCTACCGCAAATCGGGTGCTAATATTCATGGAAATCTCTCCTTCTGCCTTGCTGCAAAACATCCTTCAGATGCAACTATAATAGTTACATTTCATGCATTTGTCAAACTTTTGAGGATATGAACAACTTATAATCTATCAATATTCTCCATATAGATAGGTTGGTGCATTTTAATGAAAAAAGATCGTTGGGACATATTTTTAATAATAATAGCTGTCTTTGAATTTATTAATATAATGTACAGTTTAATATTCGAACAATCCATAGAGTGGTTTTCTTTGATTATATTAATTCTCTTTGTTTCTTTAATTGTTAATTCTAATATAAGTAAAAACAAAAAAAATGATTAAATACAACTGCCAAATGGCACTCGTATCCTAAGTGTCTTTTCCTATGTTATCGAATTCCTTTAGGATCTCAGCCACCTGGGCAGCATATTTTTTACTCAGACGCGATTTACCAAGATTACTCTTCACAATCTTAAGGATTCGGGCATCTCGGCTCTTTGCAAATCTCTCCAGCATAACAAAGCCTTCTTCAGGCTCATTCGCCACAAATACACTCAAGCTGTATTCAAGTCCCTTAGATAATACGCGAAAATGCTCAGCGTCCTCATGTTGCGCTCCCCCACCATCTATACTCTCCATGATTCGGGCAGCCAACTGAAGACAATATAGCGTATTTTCTTTCTTTTTTAAAAGAGGAGGATGCGCTAATGCTGCTACAAAAGCCCGCTGTTCAAGCCTGTTCGCACCTTTCTCCCACATGTCAATCAGCTGCCTGAGCAGGGTGAAATCATCCTCCCCTATAATTTGCAGCGCCATAGCAGACGCTTCACGCACCCTCCATCGCGAATCATTCATAGCTGTCTTAATGCTGTTTTGAATCACTACTTGCTGTTCTTCTCCAGCGTAACTGTAATAAGCACCCAACGCCCTAACTGCACAAAACGGCAGAAACTCACGGGGATCATTCACCCCAGCTTCAGCTTCAGTAATGTCAGTCCAAGAGACGAGCAGCTCCCAGCCTGTATCTGTTAGATTAGGATGAGCGAATTGTTTGGCAAAATGGTCTGAGAGCTCCAAATTCACTCGTGGTCCTGGGAGTTTACTCTCCTGCATCATCAAATCATTAAGCTGTACCCACAGCTCCTTATCGTTTACCCATTGCTGAAACGGCACTTCAATCATCTTTTGCTCAGCCATCTCTGGTCCCTCCGATAGTTATCTTCAGATTCGAACAATTCCTTGCATCGCATATGCGGGGCACAACCTATTAATAATAAGGTCTGTTCGCACGCTACTCTTTATGCCTTAGTCAGAATAACAGGCTCACCTTTAGTCACGATAATCGTATGTTCAAACTGTGCTACCCGACCGTTATCTACAACACTTAGCGTCCAGCCATCCGATTGCTGCTCCACATAGTCCGCTCCAGTCGAGAGGAAGGGCTCTATTGTAATTACTTGTCCTTCCTTTAGCACCGTGGTCACTCTTGGATTATAGAAGGGTAGAATTTCAAAAGGCTTCTCATGCAGTGATTTGCCAATTCCATGGCTGCACAGATTACGCACCACTCTATAACCGCGTTTGCGAGCTTCAAGTTCCATCATTCTGCCGATCTCGTTAACCTTCATTCCTGCCCGCAGATGATTGATCACACTCATCATGGTTTCCTCTGTACTCCGGCATAAACGCAGAATATCATCGTTATAGGGCGGCAGTTGAAAAGAAACGCCAGCATCCCCATAATACCCATTCAGCTCAGCAGAGACATCAATGTTGATCAAATCGCCAGCATTAATCACTCTCGGACCCGGAATACCATGAGCAACCTCTTCGTTCACACTGATGCAGGTGCTGCCCGGGAAATTATAAGTTATCTTCGGGGCTGAGGATGCTCCGAAGCTTTCCAGAATCTCAGCTCCAATAAGATCTAACTCCGCAGTCGTCATCCCAGGGGTTACTTTCTTTTTCATCTCGGCGATGGTGTGGCCCACCACTTTTCCAATAGCTTTTAACCCTTCTAAATCTTGTACCGTATCACTTGTCATCCAACACACATTCCTCTCACTTCATGAATTAATCATTTGTCCAGCCTCTGAAATGCACTCCCTACCCACTGAAAAGTATCTTCCACTTGTTTGCCTGCTGCGTTATCGTAGTAACTTCTCTTGAAGCTATGCTCATCAACTTTATCCAGTTTTATGGAATACCGCTCAGGACTGCTGATAAACAGCTGATTTTCAGGTTTAATAGGCAGTTCTTCTATCACGTTATTTCTTCTGAGTGTAAAAAGCTTGTAGAAATAACCGTCACTCGTTCCATATTGTCCGATCGTAAAATCGGGATCACCATCTCCATTATAATCCTCAAACTGAAGCTGGAAAAAATCATTAAAGGTCTGGGCAAATTGATCATTTAACGGATAGCTACTCAGTGTTTTTCCATGCTCATCAGTCACTACTAGCCTAAATCGGCCACTCCAGTTTCTTCCCGCTAACGGACTCGGTGTAGTCCAATCTTCGCTATATGTCCCCTCTAGCAGTTGCAGATTTAAAAATCCCTCTCTGCCTGTGACCGGAGACAGTTCATTATGTGATAGGGTTACTGGATCTGTTACCTCGACAGAAGTCTCCACAGGGTCTGCCTGTTCAATGTTCTCCGTATCGATTGTTCCATAAATGAGCTTTCTTAACTGGTCAGAGTTTTTTACAGGAATTGTATAGCCCTGACTGCTGTTCTCTGCTGTAGTAAACATCCCTTCATGTCCAAGTTGATCTCCAAGCGCTATGTAATAATCTTCCGAATAGCCGTCCCCATAAACAAGCTTCATTTCAAATTCCGGACCCCAATCCAGATCATCAGAAAATTTCTTACTCTTGTTCATAGCCTCCGCAAGCGTCTTGATCAAAACAGAATCCTTTAGCGTTAAGCTCTCTGAGTGCAAAGGACGATCCGCTTGTTTCTGATCACTCGTTGCCACGGGTGTCAACGACACGCCTTCGATCCATCTGGCATTGATGAAGCCCAAATCACTTTTACATCCGCTTAACACTACGACCAATAACAAAGGTGCTATCCATATTAACCGCCTAATGCGAATCGCCTCCAATACATAAGCATATTCCAATTATAACAGTGTCTATAAATATATAAAAACGACTTTATGAACACGCGATTAAAAAAAGACTACAACCTGCTTATTAAAGCGTGGTTCTAGTCTTAAAATGGCAATTGATTAGATTGCTCCCATCGTTTTGAGCCAAGCATCCGCAATAAGTGCATGACCTGCAGGAGTAGGATGTACTCCATCATATGCCCAGTAAGCCGGTTCTGCTTTTACGGAAGCCGCTGCAAAAAGTCCATCTAGCGGAACCAGCGGCGCCCCATATTCACGTGCCAGCTCGCGGACAATATGAATTTTAGGATCAAGATCCTGACGCCAAGTTCTACGATCTTCCGGTACAGGCAAAACAAAAGGCTCTATAAGCACTAATTTAGCATCCAAAGATTTCCGAGTGCGTTCGATCAGGTCCCGATATGAAGCTTCAAACTGCTCGGGAGTGGTTTCTTCACCAGAATCAAAACGCCGCCAAGTGTCATTAATTCCAATATAAATGGACACCCAAGTCGGCTTCAAATCCAGACAATCCTTATCCCAACGTCCCTGTAAATCAACAATACGGTTGCCACCAATACCACGGTTAATAAAAGTAAGATTCTTCTCTGGATATAAATACCCCAGACGAGCGGCGACCATCATTGCATAACCTACTCCAAGTGATGAAGCGTCTTCATGATTACGCCCCCAGTCTGTTATGCTGTCCCCTTGAAACAGAATGACATCGTTTTGTTGGAATATCATAAATGAAATCCTCCTCTAACTACCTCTGTTAATATAACCCAATCTATTATATCAAATACAATGAATACAGCCTACTGTGAAACATCAATAATGCAAACATTTCACTAAAAAAACAATAACAAAAACCCCGCTCAGATTTGAGCAGGGTTTAGGGTTAAGCTATATTAGTAAGCTAGGCTGAACAATCCTTTAATGTGGGACAAGTAACGGATATTACTTGCTTCCTTCATCAGAGTTGCAGGCAAGCCCTTTAACGGAGTAGAACTTGCACCAACGATGGCAACACCGTCTTTACGGCCTAAGCTAGCAAGTGTACCAGAGTTGATTGGGCTAAAGCTTTCAAACGATTTATTTTTCAAGAAGGCATACAGATTGTATCCGATCAATTCACCCATTTGCCAAGCGATTTGAGCAGTTGGAGGGTAAGGACGTCCGTCTTCTGCAAAGACCACCGCGCTGTCACCAGCAACGAATACATCTTTGTGGGAAGTGGATTGCAAGAATTCATTCACCGTTGCACGACCGCGGTTAACTTCAAGACCGGATTCGCCGATGAGTGGATTTCCTTGTACGCCACCAGTCCATACAAATGTGTTAGCAATAATTTTTCGACCGTCTTTCAAGTCAATCGCATTGCCTTCTACATTCGTAACAGGAAGACCTGTCAGGAATTGAACACCACGTTTTTCCAAGCTTGCTACAGCACGTTCGATTAATGCATCTGGCAATACTGGAAGGATTTTAGGACCTGCTTCAACGAGCATTAGCTTAATTTCTTTAGGATCAACGCCATATTTTTTAGTAAGTGTAGGCAATACATCCGCGATTTCACCAACAAGCTCAACACCTGTTAAGCCGCCGCCACCGATCAGGATGTTTGCATCTGCTTCATTTTTCGATTTCGCATATTCACGAATACGATCTTCAATATGTTGATGAATTTTGTTAGCATCTGCAGCTGATTTCAATACCATACTGTATTGTTCAAGCCCTGGAATGCCAAAATAAGCTGTAGTGCTGCCAAGACCTACAACAAGCGCATCATAAGTAAGTGTCACACCATCAGAAAGAACAATTTGTTTGTTCTCCACAGAAAATGAATTAACCTTCGCGATTTTCAGGTCAATATCTTTCCCTGCGAAAAGCTTAGTTAGAGGCATAGCTACAGCACCCTCTGCAACACTACCTGCTGCAAGACGATGCAATTCTGTAATGATTTGGTGGGTAGGATACTGATTAACTACAGTAATTTTAGCTTCATCTTTTTTGAGATATTTGCGTACGGTTAAGGCGCTTAGTAGACCACCATAACCTGCTCCTAGAATGACAATATGTTTAGACATGATGTTTCCTCCGTCCCTTACGTATAAGATATGAAAATGATTATTTCTGCTTACTGCGTTCTCCAGCAACTTGAAGGTATGCATTTACGAAACGGAAAAGCTTTTGCGCTTGCGGATCTTTCAACAACTTCATAAGACCAAAAAGACCAATAACTTCGTTACTTTCATTCGCACGATCTTTTGCTTCGATCACTGTAGCTGCCATATTCTTCGCGGAATGCACTACAGGTTCAGCAAGTTCTTTAATTGCACTTACCGTATCACTTTTCAAAACATCATCCGCTGCGACAGTTTGCACAAAGTCATAGGACTTTGTAAGCACGCCAACAAGCTCAGTTAATTTTGGCAGCTGTTCCACCAAGACTGTTAATGATTCCTGGACTTCTGGTTTCAAGAGCTGTTCTAGAACATCCATTTGTTCCTTGCTAACAGCTACTTTTGGTGATTCTTGTTCAGGTTGTGTTTGAGTGATTGATTCTGACATATCCAAATCTCCTCTGCAATAAGCTTTGCTGCTTAATAGTAATGAAAAACATAAGAACTTTTAACGCCATATTTCTATTATAGCACTTATCAAGTTATAAATGTCACAAAGTTTTTGAATTTCCATAAAAATTTGTGATTTTTATTACATTATAATAAATTATTTAAATTACTAATGTTAATTAAAACCGTTTGAGTGAATTAATGTACAAATTCATTCAAATTCTTCTCAGTTTTCAATAAAACCTCCACAATGTCCATATTCTTCTCTGTTAGAGGTAACCTGAAATAAAGAGAACGCAGGAAGTTCTTTGTATTTATTCGATTAACGTACTGGCTGTGGCTTCTAGGCCAACTGACACATTGCGCCAAGTTGAGAATCCAATCGGTTATAGACTGCTGTGGAAGTAAATGATGATCGATGATTGTAACTATAATAGTAGCAATCCTTTCATCTTCTTCGTCCCTAAATATGTATTGATCGTTATAAAGCATCTTTTGAATAACTGCCAGAACCTCTTCCCGCACCGCGGCATCACTCTCCGAGCATAAAACCAGCTCATCCAAGGCGTCTGCGCCATGGGCTGCTGCGTGTGCCCAGCCTTCTTTTTCCATATAACCTCTTAAGTCCCGTTCTTCCTCATAATAACGAATCAAACCCTGCTTCACCTTTATAAATTCAGAGCTATCTAATATAACCTTTTCCCTATGCCGCTGGAGAATAAGAGCAACAACCAATACAGAAAATGTTCTTGTATACACCGTGAGATCTTCTTTATTCCCAATGTGATAAAACAGATGCTGCTCGTCAAGAAGTATCCACAGCAGTTCACGAAGCTCCGCATCATTAAACCAACGTTTCTCATTAATCCATTTGTAGAATGTGGAATAAATCAATTCATCACGCAGTACAGGCTCGGGATCTCCTATATGCTCAAGCATCAACTTCACATAATCCTTTATGTCCTCTCCACTTCTAAGCTCGTAGTCATTCTCTTCGATTCTTTGCAAATCTATCATCAATTGTTCTCTACTATTAATCAATTTATCCACCCTTTCATCCACTGTGTTTCTACATATCCTAATATCCTAATTTATGTCCTATTTTTTGACAACAGGGTATTCAAGATTAACTTCAATAAATTTTATCATTGACGAATTTTTTGAGCTGTGTTATTTTGAGTTAGTAACATTTAGTTAGTTCATTTACAAATATCAGGTGTTGATATTTTACAACCGAATACATACACAACGGAGGAATACTTATGAGCGCTTTTACAGACTTGATTCAGTCACGCAGATCCGCTATGAATTTTGTGGAAGGGGTTATCATCCCTCAGAATGAATTAGAGGAAATGTTCTCTTATGCCAGATTGGCACCATCGGCCTATAATCTACAGCATACAAATTACAAAGTGATATCTAACGAGAGCTTAAAAGAAGAAATTCGCGAAGCAGCTTACGGCCAATATAAAATCCATACTGCTTCAGCAGTTATTGTAGTGCTGGGAGATAAGCATGCTTATCAGCAGGCTCCAGAAATCTATGGCGGGCTTAAAGCTTTAGGAGCGATGTCACAAGAGGAATATGATGAGCAATTAGAGATGATTAACAATGCTTACATTGATAAGGATGCTTTTCAAAGAGATGAAGCAATACGTAATGCCTCTCTCTCTGCCATGCACTTTATGCTGATCGCCAAAGATAAAGGCTGGGATACCTGCCCGATGATCGGCTTCGATGCTGATGCTATCCAATCCACCTTGAATCTGCCGGATCATATGGTACCTGTTATGCTGATCACGATCGGCAAAGACAAAAAACATAAAATCAGACCCCGCGGCTACCGTAAGCCAGTTAACGAATTCGTTGAATTCATCTGATTATAGATACAGCAAAACGTTCCATCCGAGGCAAGTAGCGGGTGGAACGTTTTTTAATTGGAACTCATCATGAAGATAATGAACCGTACACCCGATATACAAGAGGGGCTCTACTTCGCATATTGTAAAATGGCTATCGCTGCTCGTTCCCGTCGTTCGGAGTCATCACAAATCAAAGCATCTTTCAAAATATTAAGCGCCTTAGAGAGTGTCTCCTCATCCAATTCCAGCGGACTATTCACTTCTTGTTCATTAGCAGAAACACCTGTAATCCACAGATCCAAGCGAGCACTTGGTTTGGGACCATTATATTGTACAACCGGTGCACTTTGGTTAAATAACTCCCGCACGCCTGTGTTTAGTTCAGAAATCGGCACACTTTTCAACCACGTCACACCACGCCGATGGCATGTACCCTCGTCAACATTATCAGTAAACTCGTTGTAAAAATAATCTCCGAGGTCCCCGAGATGTACCCAATCTCCATCGGCCACCAGCACATAATCTCCATCTTGCATCGTATGTACAAATAGCTGAAGGGCTCGCAGATGTTGCGTAAGCTCCAACTCACTATATTGGTATGTGCCAATCAATCGATCACGAAGTTCCTCTGTGCTTAGATTCTCCAGATCCCCTATTCCGGGGTAGCCGATACTCACATAATTATCCTCCAAAAATGTGGTGATCCGCTCAATCCCCAGTGGCTTCGATCCCATCCGAAACAGATTCATATGTCATTCCTCCAAATACTTAATAAAATGCTTGTAGTAGCCCTTGGATTTGGGAGTAACAAACCGTCCATCATTCGCAGAATCCTTCATTAGTTTATGAAGATTCGGACCTCCAGTATAGGGATCTACTACGCTAGCCTTAAGTCGTGTCGCTTGGATTGCCTTCTGAGGACAAGAATAAACACAACGCATACATAATAAACAATTTTGACTGAAAACAATTCCTTCTACGCCGCTACTAATATTGGATGTTGGACAGTTTCTGACACATTTTAAACATAGTGTGCAAGCGTCGGTTGTACGCAATCCTTTGGCGAAGTATTTTCCCCCTTGGTGTTCCTCACAATAGTATACTGTTCTCAGAACCCGCTCCAACACAGGGTGAATCGGCAGATTTCGTGGTGTCCGGTTTACGATTTCCTCTGCAAACAATTCCACCTTACGCTGTGCGGCTTGATACAATTGCTTATTCAACCTGTCATTGTATTTGATATAAAAATTACATGGCATCGCCAAAATCGAATTGTGAAAGGGATTATATCCCTTCCCACGCAAAGAACGAAGCACCGTATTCGAAGCACCGTTATTGATATAGTGTGGAGAGGATGCCGTTTTGAATACAAATGCCGGGGTTCCATTACAATCAGGTAGCCCTTCTGCAAAACGTTCAACAAAACCGGAAGCGCCAAAGCCTAGAACCGGATGACCAATACCTATAAGATCATAGGCTTCATATTCTACAGAACGAGTGCCTTTAAAAACATCTTCCACTCTAAACAAATCTACATCTTGCCCTTTACTTCTTAGCCTTTCAGCAAATTGCTTAGCAATAATCTCCGTATTGCCCGTACCTGAGAAATAAAATATGGCCGTCTTTGCATTATGCATTCCATCCCCTCCCAGATCAAATATACCTCATTCCCGTCTGGGAAAGCTGTGAAGTTGAGATGGGTTTTGGCTAATTCGGACTCAGTTGCTCTTATTTCCATAATTCCGCTCATTTTGCCACACTATCGGACTCAGTTGCAGCTATTCGCTCAAATGTGCTCCTTTTCTGCGCAAATCAGGGGCAATAAGAGCTATACAGTCCGAAACCTTCGCAATATGAACCAATGTGCTGAAATAGCTGCAATACGGTCCGATACGATCTCAATCGAGCAAAAGGTAGCTGGTTTCGAGATGTAGGCGGCTAAGTTTGGGACGTAGGCGGCAAGGTTGAGTAATAGGTAACTAATTTCGTGCACGGAGTAGATAGGTTGAGCTATAAGGAACTAATTCCGCACGGTGTAGATAGGTTGAGCTATAGATAGCTAATTCCGCACGAAGTAGTTAAGTTGAGCTATAGATAGCTAATTTCGCACGGAGTAGATAAGTTGAGCCCCAGACAGCTAGTTTAAGCAATGGGCAGCACGTTTAGGATCAAATTTGGCAGGCGGTGTTCTTTTCACCAACTATTCGGACTCAGCTGCTCTTATTTCCATAATTTCGCTCGTTTTGTCACACTATCGGACTCAGTTTCAGCTATTCGCTCAAATGCACTCCTTTTCTGCACAAATCAGGGGCAATAAGAGCTATACAGTCCGAAACCTTTGCAAAATGAACCAATGTGCTGAAATAGCTGCAATACGGTCCGCTACGATTTCAATCGAGCAAAAGGTAGTTGGTTTCGAGATGTAGGCGGCTAGGTTGAGCTATAGGGAACTAATTCCACGCACGGAGTAGATAGGTTGAGCTATAGGGAACTAATTCCGCACGGAGTAGATAGGTTGAGCTAAAGGTAGCTAATTCCGCACGGTGTAGATAGGTTGAGCCATAGGTAGCTTATTCCGCACGAAGTAGTTAAGTTGAGCTATAGATAGCTAATTCCGCACGAAGTAGATAAGTTGAGCCCAAGACAGCTAGTTTAAGCAATGGGCAGCACGTTTAGGATCAAATTTGGCAGGCGGTGTTCTTTTCACCAACTATTCGGACTCAGTTGCTCTTATTTCCATAATTCCGCTCATTTTGCCACACTATCGGACTCAGTTGCAGCTATTCACCCAAACCTACTCAAATACTGTACTTAACAAATCCTCAATCATGCGTCCTCACAGGAGTAATTAAAAAAAGTGTGGACGAAGATACGTCCACAGGCAGGATCACCAGTGCCCTTTCTTTTCCCGCGAACCTGATTCTAAGCGTCTCGCTATCGATCGCCCGAAGGATGTCCCTGAAATATTTTCCGTTAAATGCTACTCGAAAATGATCACCTTCCAGATGCTCCAAAGGAATCTCTTCTTTTACATCCCCAATTTCTGCAGTCTTGGACACTAAACTTAGCATGTTAGAAGGAAGTACGCTGAGCATAACACTCTCACTAGCCAATATAGAAATACGTTCAACCACATGTAACAAACGGTCCTTCTTAACAATCACTTCGGAGAGGTACGCTTTTGGGATTAAATTATTGACAGAGGGATAAGTTCCTTCTAGAAGAGCAGACTGAACCCTCAATCCATTAGAAATAAATCTGATCTGCTTGGGGCCTATTTCTAAATCGGTGCTGCTGTCTGCATCATCGTTTAATATTTTTAAAAGATCCTCCAGAGTGCTGCCCGGGATTACAACATCTAAAGGAATTGTCCCGTAATCTTCTACGCTTTCAACAACATGCTGGGCGAAGCGAATGCCATCAGTGGCGACCACACGAATATTTCGCTTATCTATTTGAAACAAAACTCCTGTGAGCACAGGTCTGGCTTCCGATGAAGAGACCGCAAAAACCACTCTTTTAAATATTTGCTTCAGGAGAGTGTTCTTCATGCTTATCCTTTGAATGTTTGGATGATCTATGTATTGGATTCTTGGAAACTCTGCCACATCCGTTCCACATAAACGAAATTGAGTGCTCCCTGATTGAATATTTAATATCAATGACTCTACGATTTCCAGCCTAATTAGTCCAGGATCAAGCTTACGAATGATCTCATAAAAATAACGCGCGGGAACTACGATCTCACCTGTGTTGTGCACAACCATCGAATCCATCTTCACAGGGAGCTTATATTCAATGGTCATTCTTATATTGCTGGCTGTTAATATCAAACCCTGAGTTTGCGCTTGAATAAGTATTCCTGATAGAACACGTGAGGAACTATTCGCGGATATGGCTTTTAATGCTGCCTGCAAAGCGGTACTAAGAGAATCTTTTGATACATGGATTAGCAAAGACTTCACCTAACTCTCCTTAGATTCCTTTACAAAATGCGCCTCAATGATGTTCCGAAATACTTGGGAGCGAGATGCGTTCTGATCCGCGCAAGCCTGCTCTATCTCCTGCCAAACGTCCTCAGATAACGTCAGTGATACCTTTTTAGTTACACCAGTGCTTTTTCTACCTGCACCTTCCCGAAGCCCCCCTCTTGTAAAAAGAAACCCTAACTGCCCGTCTTTAGTAGCTACACCTACTTTGACTTTATCCTCGTTGTTACTTGCGCTATCGCTAGTGACCTTATCTTTAATTTCGCTAATACTGCTCCCCTTTTGTTCGCCCTCGAATTTATGATCACCCAATCCCTCACACCTCCATATTTGAATTTAGTAACTTAAATCAATATATCCACTAATTTCATAATACCATAATCGCCATTAATCCACCACAATTCTAACCACAAAAAAACACCCCAAAGATCGGAGTGTGTGCGGTGAGCTGGGCATGAGTTGGGTATGAGTTGGGTATGAGTTGGTATGAGTTGGTATGAGTTGGTATGAGTTGGTATGAGTTGGGTATGAGTTGGGTATTGCAATGTTAACCCATGGACTTTTTTATTTTGCTTAAAATCGTTTGGGAATGTATGAGTTAATTGCACTTTATACAACTATAAACAATACATTGTGCTGGCCGAGCGAAATAAGTGTATTCTCTGCAACTAAATTCAACGATATTAACAAATTAGTGTGAAAAGACTTCTTTTAACTGCACTAAATGCAACTAAAAGTGACTAAGCTTCTTATCTCCTGCAAATAAGTGTACAAACTGCAACTATCCCGTTTGCCCGCTCGCGGACACACGCACGCACACCCTCATCATCCCACTAACCCAATCTTTATCCCCTCACGCACACCCTCATCATGCACTAACCCAACCTTCCTCCCCTCTCATACACCCTCTCCCAAAGACTCCTTTCCCTACAACTCCCATCACCATTACCTCAGAACTCCCTACTTATGTAAAAATAGCTCGCCTCATAACTCAACGTGTGGCACATATTAATATCTACTCTTCCACCCACGCGCCTTACCGAAACTACACTATCTAAGGATGTTCTGATAATTTGGTGGGAAGTCTGACTTTTTGGGGTCTTTTAGATGCTTGAACGATTCAAGCTTCACCTTAGGACCAGGAGAGATCCTAAAAGTCATGGTATCTTCTCCAACTGAAATATGTGGACCAACTGTAGGATATACGTTAAGTGTAATCAAGAAATCAAACCCACGGAAACCATTGGTCCGCTTCACCTCTGTCACATCCACAAAGTAAGGATAAACCATTGGCGATTCTCGCAAAAGCGGCGAATAAATATCTGCAATCTTTTTCTCAATATGGGGTAAAAGAAATAACATCAGCATGTCTTGAAACTTAAGTTCGCGAGAATCTTGATCTGGCAGTTGAAGTCCCGAATCAGACCTGGAAGGTGTTACAGACTGAGGTTGAATTAACCTATTTGCGGAGCAAGGTTGTGGCGCCAGAAATAGCATCACTGCGACAAGAAGGGGAGCAATCCAGCTTTTTTTCATCACAATAGCCTCCTTAGGGAACTTTATATAAATTCCCCAAAGAGACCCTATTTCTATACGTTAAATCTCAATCCTGTTAAAAAGAAAGGGTTCTCCCTTAAGATAATTTCTCAAGATCGCTAACGCATACAGCTGTTCTGCTTTTAGACCCTCGGTTTCCGTCGGATCGGATGCGTGATGGCAATAATTTTCGATCATCACCATGACCGTAAAATTCTCTAAAGTCTGAACCCACTCCCCATCAAGCTTGGCGATACTTTCGTACCCCTTAATGACCCCTTCTCTTTGCAATGGATACAGTCCAAGAAGGGTATGTGCTACGTCATAAAGATAATACCCCCAACCACATCTCCCAAAATCAATCGGCCGAGGCTCACCCTCTTTAAATATGATGTTGCCTTGATGTAAATCTCCATGAATAACGCCATAAGACCTTCTGTTCTTATTTTTATGCTGCTTGCTTAACCAGTTGAATAATTTCTCAGCTGCCGACTGATACAGCACAAACTCATCATCCGTAAGAAAACAATGATAATGCAGCTTTAAACGAAGCATTGCTTTTCGAAAGCTATGTTCATCCCAAACAGGACGATTAAAGCCAGGGGGTAACTCCAGCTCCTGTGCCGCCTTATGTAGCTTGGCTAATAGAACGCCTTCTTTGTAAATTTGTTCTTCGGTAAGATTTTCATTCGCATGTTCCCCTTCAACCCAGCGCATTAAAGAGGCATAAACACCTTCTCCATTTCCCTGTTCCACTCTGAACGTTACAGCACCCGTGCGATCATGAACACCTTTTGGCAGGGGGACATCAATTTTGCTCTTCAAAAGCTCCAGCCACGCGATTTCGGAGTTAATTTCCTCTTTAGATCTCCCCGAATGAAGGCGCAGTAAAAAAGTTCCCTCTTTATTAGTTTCTATTACAAAGGTACAGGTATCCGATAGCTGGTTAAAACGAATCTGCGTCCAATCCAGGTCAAAGTTCTGAAGCGCTATTAAAGCTGCCTGCTTATAATTTTTTCTCATCGCAAAGGAAGGAACAATTCAGTCTCATCGGGCCAGGAAGAGTTCGCAAATTGATAGATTTCTATAACCAATCCACGATCATTACTCTGCAAACTGCTATTAAATTCTCGCTTCATTTCCGGCAATTCAAGCACTTGGACTTGGCTTTCATCATTCATAAATAACCATCCCTTCAATGATCTATAAAATGAAAACTATCTGAAAAAATATTTATCTTGAAAATATTTTCAGAAAACTAAATAATAGAAAAGCAATACTTACATGTCGGATCTATCATCTTAACCAAGGTGGAGCTTCATTACAGGCAGAAGAAAGGTTGAACATCGGCATCATGAACGCAATTCCAAACCTCAATAAGGCACAATCACGCAAAGAACGAGCAGGGAAAGAGCCCTTTCCCATCTCTATACTTTCTCTTACGGTAGGCGCTTTTGCGATTGGTATGACTGAGTTTGTTATTATGGGTATTTTACCAAATGTCGCCAACGATTTACAGGTTAGTATTTCGACTGCTGGCCAACTCATTACAATGTACGCACTTGGAGTGGCCGTTGGCGCACCCATCCTGACCATTCTCACGCAACGCATTCCGCAAAAGAAACTGTTATGTCTTCTCATGATTCTTTTTATACTGGGCAACGGAATCTCTGTGTTTGCACCAAACTATACCGTTCTCATGGTAGCTCGTATAATTACAGCTTTAACTCATGGTACTTTTTTTGGGGTTGGCGCAGTCATTGCATCCAATCTTGTACAACCCAATAAGCGGGCCGGAGCCGTATCTATTATGATGGCAGGTTTAACGATAGCCAATATTGTCGGAGTTCCTCTAGGAACATTTATTGGACAAAGTATGGGCTGGCGGGCCTCATTTGCAGCGATTGCTGTCATGGGAGTCGCCGCGCTGATCGGCATCCTCATTTTTATTCCAAAGCTTAAACAAGAGAAACCAGCGAGTGTTATCCAGCAGATTGCTGCTCTGGCTAATCCAAAGCTGCTGCTATTCTTATTGATCGGGGCGTTAGGGAACGCCAGCTTGTTCACCGTGTTCACATATATTACTCCACTGCTTGAAGAAGTGACCGGTTTTGCTGAACATAGTGTGACTTGGATTCTAGTCTTATTCGGCTGTGGGGTGACCATCGGGAACATCGTTGGCGGAAAGCTTGCGGATTGGAAGCTGATGCCTTCTATCGTGGGACTTTATTTTGCAGTCAGTATGATTCTAGCGATCTTTTCCTTCACGATGCATAGCCCAATAGCTGCGGTAATCACAATATTTTTCTGGGGTATGGTGTCCTTTGCCGTCATGCCAGGTCTGCAAATACGGATTATGAGTCTGGCTCAGGCAGCCCCTGCACTTGCTTCAACGACCAGCCACTCCGCCGGGAATCTCGGTAACGCAGCGGGTGCCTTTATTGGCGGTTGGGTTATTTCTCATCTAGCGATCACTTCGCTTCCTTGGGTCGGTGCGGTTCTAGTGGGCCTTGGTCTGGTATTAGGCATAGCTTGTTTTGTAGCAGAACGGAAAGAAACTGTAGCGTAAGCTTTATAGATATGTATACAAAAACGAGGGTGCTCCCAAAGTCATCATGGCTTGAGGCACCCTCGTTTTTTATATTTCAGAGGAACAATTCTGCTCTTCTAATCTTCAACATCTGCTTTGCACCTTTTTGAAATTCATAAGGAACCTCTAGTTCCTCTGCAGTAAACCCTTGCCTCACCAAATCATCAATAAGGCGGTCTAAATGCTCATACCTTTTACAAGAGAGGTCGACTAGTGGAAAGATTCGGAGCTCGCCTCTCGTCACTCGCATGAGTTCCTTAACAGTCTCTAGATGAAATTCATAGTCCAGCCGATCGCTGTACATAAATAGAAAGTGAGCAGATAATGTCAGATCAAATGCTTCATCCGCAAAAGGCAGATCCGGAAGTATCACAGGAACATAACGCTCCGGGGTTTGTCTTCGATCCTTAGTGCTGGCGGTTAAAGCTGCGTTCCTCGCTTCGGTCAGTGCCTCGATTGATTTAAAGTAGTTCCAAACGAAATTATCCTGTACTTTTTCCATTCCGGACATCGCATGCGCAATATCTTGAACCCCTTTGTCTGCCAGCTCATCTTCAGAGTAATAGTAAGCAATATCAGCAGCCGTTACTTCACCACGCAACTGATTCGCTATTGCTGTAAAAGAGCAAGCACCCGCAGGACAATCCAGAATGCTCTGGCCGATAAGATCTGATTCCAGCAAATCAAACATACGTATATATTCCTCATAGGTTCTGCCAATAAAAACAATTATCTCCAAATCAAGTTTTCCCTTTGCTCCGCTCATCTCAGCTCACCTTTCCTCTTCTAGGCTCATCTACACTTCTACTTCTGTTTTAATATACGAATAAGGTAATCAATTAGAATACCCAAAATCAAAAACGTTCCAAAATGAATAATATAAGTTGGGAATCTGACGCTGATTAACGCACTATTGGTTCCCCATCTCGGATTATTTACATCAACCATGAAGCTTTCAAAAGGTTCTGTAAAGATCAGTGTATCTATAATAGGGTTCAAACGTACAAGAATAATATTCGCGATCCCCACCCCCAGATAGTCACTCAGACAGATGATGATACTTATAATCGAAAGCCAGAAACTGAATTTCCTCCTAAAAAACATCAAACACCGCCCTTTCTATTTTTTCTATTTCTTAACAATTCGTTTAAAATTCAAAATATCCTTGTCACGGTTAGTTCCTGTTTTAAAAAATGATACAATCTGGAGCTCGCTTGCTTAAGCGGATAATCTGAAAGTTTACATAGGATCCCACAGGTCATATCAATAACCTTCCCCTCCAGCTTCCGTACTATAGTTCCTGCTGGGGCTGGATTCAGCACAATCTCAGGAACAAGTGCCACACCTAAACCACTTCCCACAAAATATTTCAGCGCTGTCATGCTCCCAATCTCCATTGTATCTAGTGGCGGCCCGCCTGATTCCTGCAGCACACTTTCTAATTTTTTACGATAAGGACAATTCGCTGCCGTAATCAGTAAGCGATGACTCTGTAGATCCTCTGGGGTGATACGTTCCTTGGATGCTAGCGGATGCTCTTCTGGCAAAAGTAACAAGAATTCCTCCGCAAATAAGGGTTCAAAATACAGCTCCTTACCGAGCTCTGGTGCCGAACACACTGCCAAATCAATTTCACCACGCAGGAGTAGTTCACTAAGTGCGGCGGTTCCCGCAATATCCACGGAGATCTTCACTTTAGGGAATTGCACCATAAACCTACTTAAAAGCTGCGGCAAACGATAGCTCGCCGTAGGGTCCGTTACCCCTAATCGCACGTTGCCAGCTTCCCCTATTTTTAAATCAGCCAAACGGCTCTCTAGTCGTTCCATATCTTTAACAATATGTAGGCTCTCTTCATAAAACAATCTGCCTGCTTCTGTTAAGCTGATTTGCTTCCCCCGCTCAAGCAATTGACATCCCAGATCAGATTCAAGCCTTTGCATCTGCATCGTAACTGTAGATTGGGCATAGTTCAATTCTTCTGCTGCGCGATTAAAGCTTCCGGAAGTTACGATCGTTTGAAAGGTTTTTATTGTTTTCAGATCCATCCTAGTGCCCTCCCCTATTCAATTCAAATAAATTGAATCAAACCTTCATTATATTCAATTATACGAAATTCACTTTTCTCTATAGAATACTTTATAACAACAACATACGCCAACTTAAGGAGTGCATGAGGATGGATCTCAACAATAAAGTCGCATTAGTAACGGGTGGAGGGACTGGAATTGGCAAAGCTGTAAGCTTGGAGCTATCTAAACGCGGGGCTCACGTCGTAGTGAACTATTCTAGATCTGAGGATGAAGCCAATGAAACCGTAAAGACGATTCTGAATCAAGGAGGGCAGGCTATAGCAATACAAGCGAATGTGTCTAAAGATCAGGATGTGCGAAGTATGGTCGATTCGATTATTCAGCACTTCGGGACAATTGATCTGCTAGTGAATAACGCCAGTATAACTAAACATATTGCTCTCGGAGATCTGGAATTGGCAACAGAGGAAGTATGGGATGAGTTATATGATGTAAATGTGAAAGGAATGTTTTTCTGCGCCAGAGCGGTTGCACCGTATATGAATCAAAAAAAATCAGGAGCCATCCTCAATCTCGGCAGCATCGCTGGACAGACAGGTTTAGGCTCATCCCTTCCTTATGCCGTTTCCAAAGCGGCTGTCCACGGTCTTACGAAATCGCTGGCACATGCGCTGGCTCCCCATATTAGAGTTAACTGTGTAGCGCCGGGAGCCGTTGCTACTAGATGGTGGTCTGGACGAGAAGAACAAATGCATAAACTAGCCCCTAATCTGCTGCTTCAGCATATTTCAACCGCCGAGAATATCGCCCAGTTCGTCTGCGCTGCGCTAGAACAGGAAGCAATGACTGGACAGATCATTACCATAGATAGCGGACAAACATTGTAACAGCCAAAACAGCAAATGGTATGTCAGAACTACTTTTAAATATCATTAGCTGGTTTTTGCGTACCGTACAGGAGGAAGTGAAGCGTTGATAGCATAATTGGGGAATTTCTCCCTAAAATTCTAAGTTTTTTGGTCATCCAGCCAATAATTAGGGAAAACCTCCCTAATTATTGGATAATTTGCTGGAAACTAACGAATTCGCCTGATTTTCAGGGAATAATTCCCTGATTTCGTTGATTTAAAGCAAATATCGGCTATTTTCAGGGAGGTTTTCCCTAATTACTATATAGCCAACACTATAGGAACCATAAATGCATCCGACATACCACATATCACATGACTCATAGAACGTAGCACATAGCGTACATACCACCTATAGCCTGAGGGTTAAAGTAAGAAGCTGCCCCAAAAGTAGAATTTTCTACTTTTTAGGACAGCCTCTTCAGCATAACTATTGGTGAAGATTCTTAGTTAGGTTCATTACCCCAGATCAGGTTACCTGAGATGTAGGCGGGCGCTTTTGTCCAGTCTACAAAATTGGTATCAACCGCATTAAAGGAGTAATCTCCGGTTTGAGTGTAATTTGACCAATCCTCTTTAGCTACTCGCACTTGGATATCGATGCTCGCACCCGCAGCTAGTGAACCTGCTGCACTCGAGAATCCAAGCTCCAGATAATAATCCGCATCCGCTTTAGCCGTTGGCAGCTTCACAAACGTGCCCGTTACATTCGCGCTTCCAGCCTGTGACCAATCGCAGAAGAAGCTTTGTGCCTTCTCTCCGTCAATTGTGTAATAATATCTTAATTTCACATCAGAAAGTGCAACGGCACTTGTACTTGTGTTCACCAGCTTAAACTTTGGATTTAGCGTATTTCCGGAAGCAGTCACTGTACCGTTATACATCTGCACTTTCAGTGCTGCTGTAGGAGCTACTGACGTATCTGAGAGAGTGACAACCAAGGATTGTGCCGCTCCGGCACTAAACTCAAAGGTCAGCGTTGTCGTTCCTACCGCTTGAGTTGCCAAATACTCCTTCTTGAGAGTGACTGTTGATCCACTTACCGTATAATCCGTTCCGGCTACGAGGGTTGCCGTTCCGTTCTTGATCGCACTCAGCGTATTTCCGTTCAACGTCATAGTTACTGCAACGTCTGCCTGATTTGCTGTTTTCTTATCAAATCCCGCGCTTGTTGGCGTTATCGTGGAGTTGGATACCGGTGTTGTAGTATCCGTTACCGCTACCGCCAAGGATTGTGTAGCTCCAGCGCTAAAGCTGAACGTCAGCGTTGTCGTTCCTACCGCTTGCGTCGCTAAATACGCTTTTTTAATCGTCACTGTTGATCCACTTACCGTATAATCCGTTCCGGCTACGAGGGTTGCCGTTCCGTTCTTGATCGTGCTCAGCGTATTTCCGTTCAACGTCATAGTTACTGCGACGTCTGTCTGATTCGCTGTCTTCTTATCAAATCCCGCGCTTGTTGGCGTTATCGTGGAGTTGGATACTGGTGTTGTAGTATCCGTTACCGCTACCGCCAAGGATTGTGTAGCTCCAGCGCTAAAGCTGAACGTCAGCGTTGTCGTTCCTACCGCTTGCGTCGCTAAATACGCTTTTTTAATCGTCACTGTTGATCCACTTACCGTATAATCCGTTCCGGCTACGAGGGTTGCCGTTCCGTTCTTGATCGCACTCAGCGTGTTTCCGTTCAACGTCATAGTTACTGCAACGTCTGCCTGATTCGCTGTTTTCTTATCAAAGCTTGCAGTTATTGGCGTAATGGTCGAGCCTGTAGCTGGTGGATTTACAGGATCAGCATACAAGGTGCCTCGGCCATTCGTACCGAGATATACACGTCCATAGATTCTTGGATCCCCAGTAATCGCCATATTGATCTTAGCGTATTGGTGAGCATCGTCATTAATACGAACCCAAGTTGCGCCAACATCATCGGAACGGAATACGCCCCGTACACCATCAATCTTAGCTACGGTGTACAATGCCATATAAGTTTGGCCCGGAGCAGCCTTCCCATATCCAATAAGATCAGCTTCTTCTACATTCGTTAACTTCGTGAAGCTCGCACCTGAATTAGTGGAGTGCCATAGACCATATTTATTCTCAACCGTATTCCCTCCGGCGAACCAGATGTCACCTTCAATACCTGGAACTGCCTTCATACTGATTTGGGCTTCATTCGGCTGTAATCCAGCCACATTATTGGTCGGGAAGCCCGAAGCTGCGGTGGCAGTAAATGTAGCTCCACCATCCACACTTACATAGAAGGTTCCTGCATAAAATCCATAGTATTTGTTAGGATTCACGCGATCAGATGCTATCTTCGCTCCAGCCGGTAATCCTGCACTTGCTGTCCAAGAATTGCCTGAGGTTTTGGAATAATACACCCCGATATCTGAGGTGCTCCACAGAATGGAATTACCACTTGCAGAGACAGCTACTTGTCCATGGCCAACCGTTGTTTTGGTTCCATTGGAAGGCTCGGAGTTTGGCATGTACCAGTTCACTCCACCATCGTTAGAGATACCAATGGACTTCATACTTGGCGTTTTTTCTTTATCTGCACTGCCTACCCGCACCATATAGGACGGACTCAGTTCAGCATAGTCAATACTCATCGTCGTTGCCCATGAAGGACTGGTCTGGAATTTAGTCGGCGCTACCGACAAATCCTCATGACGGAAACCGGAAACGTCACCAAGTGCAGTGATCAAATGGGAGGTTCCCGTTGGCGGGCTAATTAGCCCCAGCACTGCAGTTTCCTCCACACCTTTTGCCATGACAGAGATATTTACCTTGCCTCCGGTATCCCATGAGGTCAAATTGTTCGACCCATAAATTGTTGCTCCAGTGCCGTACATCATTCGATTCGAGTTAAATGGATCAATTTCCAAATCACCCATCATCCAGCCTAGCTTCGGTGAAGGATCCAGGGATGTTGAAGTGGTTCCATGATCGAGCCATGGAGCAGCGGTGATGTCCATGCTGAACTTATAAGTCCGTTCTGGATAATTGCCCCAATCCCAAATGCGACTCCAAGTAGCCCCACCATTGGTACTGCGGAAAATAACTTCATCAGGCCACCAAGCGTTTAAGCTGGATACCATCAATGTGTTAGGGTGCTGAGCATCCAGCGCCAATCCACCAAAGCCATACCAGTTATCTTCACCGGTCGTAGGACTGATATTGGTCCAAGCCCCACTAGTTTTGTTGTATTTCCAAACTTCACCCTTACTGCCATCATAGGGACCTACACCATTACTATAAGTAATATAGAGATCACCTGTGGATGACAGCTCGCCGTGATGTGGCAAGAACCCCGTAGGTTGTCCAGCCAGAGCTGTCCAGGTTACTCCACCATCTGTACTCCGATATACGCTGCTAGCCGTATCGGCCACACCGACATATATCGTTTGAGTAGCGTTGCCAAGTGTACCTGTGCTCTTATCGAAAGTGATCCAAGACAATCCGACAAGATCATTCCCATAATCAAGTGTCGGATTCTGAATATACGTTCCTACGTTTGGAAAAGAGGTTACCTTTGACCAAGTTACACCCGAATCAATACTCTTCCAGAGACCATTACCACTTCTAGCTCCAAAATAGAGAATGTTGTTCTTATTGGGGTCGATGACTAGACGTTCACCAGCGGAACGGCCAGGCATATTGCCACCTACTTTAAAAGGCAGTGGAGTAGTTTGCCAGGTGTTCCCCCGGTCATTAGAGCGCATAATCTGGCCATTATTATCCCAATGATTAGTATACGTACCCGTTGCCATGTAGACTTTATTAGGATCAATTGGGTCTGTAGCCAGAGCATCAACACCATTCTTGTTCCAATCCACCCAGCCTACCGAGTCACTAATTGATGTCCAGCTAGATGTAGCTTGATTCCAGCGATAGGCCCCGCCAATATCTGTTCTGGCATAAATCAGATTCGGTTCAGTTTGATTAAAAATAATTCCGGGTACAAAGCCCCCGCCAGCTCCCGTTACAACGCTTTTCCAGGTGTAAGGTTCACTTGAGGCTGCATGGGTAGTAGCTGGGAATGCAGAGAATAAAGAGCCTACCATCGCGCCAAGCAGGACCAAAAGTCCTGTTTTCCGGATACGGTTACGAATCACGTTTTACGCCTCCTACGATATAATTGGTTTGTTTATGCCTTCTTCTTACTCTATATCCCTGCTCCTCCCTCCCCCTTAATCCATACCTTCAGAACTTAGACTCCATTTTCTGATAACGCTTTCATTATAATGGTAAGGTTTTTCATTATCGAGAGAAAATGGTTATATTTTGCAGAAGATTGTCTCTAAAAATCGTACCATTTTCACACTTCAGGATACAATTTCACTAAATTTTGATTGAAAATAATTCTGCTGATAAAGAAAACCTCCGGAATAAATCCCAGAGGCTTCTGATATAACTATTCTTCACTAGTATCTACAGGCATAACAATCTCTTTTATACCATTAAAATTGCTGATAGTTGTTTGCAACGTGAGCACTGATTCTGAATTTAAGTTTTCTGATTTCAATGAAGTGAATATTTCTGCCTCCACTTTATGCGGCAAAAGTGTAGTTTTATCCAGCGTATATCTTAGTTTAATCTTGTCTGTCAAATTCTGCTTCATCAATTTCATCGTTTCCTTACTCGCATCGTGAGACGATATCTCTATCGAAAGTATGTATTCTTGTTCCTCCTCAGAAACAACGATCCCCTGAGAATCTACCCGGTACGTGTCTATATAATCATACGGGTCAATAAATCTTTGTGCGATTTGTTTTTCTTTCGCTGGAATATAATCGTCCTGCTTAATAAATAAATCATCCATTACCTTTGTATGATATTCAGTATCCGATATGTATTCTTCTCGTTCCTTTCCTTCCGCAGTCTCCGATTTTAGATATACGGTATAAGGATTTCTAACATAGTCGACATGAAATGAGGCTGCGCTCGACCAATGTTTATCTTCACTTTTTTCCGATTTGCTGGATGTTTCTTCTTGTTTCTCCATTTCTATAGTATAGCTCTCCTGCTTAGCCAGTTCACTCCGAGACATGCTGAGCAGCTCCTCTGCACGCTTATCTCCCTCTCCTTCAGCACCTGATTTAGTGTTCGTTGCACAACCTGTCAAACCTAACATACAAATGATACCGATAAAAACCATTTTTCTGATAAACATATTACTTCCCCTTCACTTCAAATGAAATCCAAATATAACTAAATCTATTTTATCATTATAAAGTTAACAGCTTATATGACGGAAAAGGTAGACATGTGAAAAAACGGCTTAAGATGCACAGTTGTTGCGCTGAATTTAGTGTTTTAATGCAAATCAAAAAAATACCTCCCCCGCCTTTACAGCAGAGAAGGTATTTAAATAATATTATCCAATTCCCTTAGCTCAATGTGTCAACACAAACTCATCCAGCAGCTTTCCATCCACATCATAGGCCTGATAGGTTAATGTCTCCCCGGTAACGTTAATGCCCGCAAACATTTGCTTATTGTTCTGAAAATGCACCGCATGATAGAACTGATCTTCTTTTTTCTCGTTAAATTTCCCTCCAGAAGCGTTGGTCACCACATAGACTGTCCCTCGTTTAGCACCTTTGGAAATCTCACCTTCTGGAACTATTTTTCCGCCACGTAACGGGTAGGATCTGGAGTATTCATGATTATGACCCTGCAGCACTAAATCAACCTCATACGTATCAAAAATATCCGTCCAATTTTCAACTTTCTTATAGGAGTTCCCCCCGTAAGCCGGTCGGTGCATCGCAACGATTTTCCACTTCTTGTCTGTGTTCTTCAGATCTTCCTTTAGCCACTCCGTTTGCTTTTTTAGATTGCTCTCTGTATTCAGTACCGTTACATGCACAGGTCCATAATCGAAGGAATACGAGGTGCCTGCAATTGAACCCTTTGCCCCATTATCCGGCAGGTTGAAGTGTGAAGTATAATACGTTGCATCCTCATCCACCTCATCATGATTGCCTGTTACCGGCATTAACGGAATCCCCGAAATCCAGCCCTGCACATTGCCAAAAAAATCATCCCAGCCTGCCGAATCCTCCGGATTCTCCGTCAAATCGCCGTTATGCACAATAAATTCAGCTTCAGGAAATGTCTGAAAAGCCTTGTTCAGCGTATTTCCCCACAGCTTAAAATCCTCTGCCGTTTCCCCTTGAGAATCCGTTACGTTGATAAAAGACACACTTGCCAGTCCATCTTCTTCCGTTGTAAATTCCGCTGCCGGACTCCATTCTCCTTCAACGCCACTACCCACTCTATAAGTATATAACGTCCCGGGTTCAAGACCCGTAGCTTCCACTTTATGAACACCTTTGGTGCCATTGTCTGTTTTGATGGAACTACTTTTCGCATCTACCCTTTGTACATCCGTATTTGCAAAAGAGGACACTTGTCCCTTTACAATCTCCAGAATGCCTGCTGCACTCGAATCACTTGTATACCAAGTAAACGCGCGGCTTGTGCTCGCATCTCCCTTAAAGGTAGTCACGAGATCATACGGTGCTGGTGAATTTGCATTACTTCCGCTTTTCGATCGTTCCAACCCATAAGCCACTAAAATAACCACAATCACAAGCACTCCTAGGATTATGGCAAATTTATAGTCTCTCATCACGGTACCTCCTTATGAAAATTTCTCTCTAGCCTTCTAAATAAGATAGCCCCCTACAAAGTCAGAAGTCAAATCTGCACACGAATCTTTATACAGACTTTTGTTAACGCAGTGTAAAACATTCAGCAAACATTCAGTCTATTTTAAGTTAAGCATAAGGTCTGTCTCCTAGAATTAGTCAAGCAGGAAGGTTAGCCAGAGATAGAGAGAGAAACGAGGTGTGAAAATGAATAAGAAGCTTCAATTCCGGCATGAACTTAAATTTTTCATTAACTATCATCAATACCTTATATTGCGCCAGCGATTGCAAAGCTTGATTGATAAAGATCAACACGCTAATGAGAGTGGAGAATACCACATTCGGAGTTTGTATTTTGACGATATCAACAACACGGCACTTGCAGACAAGCTCGGCGGTCTCAGAGAGCGGGCCAAATACCGGATTCGCATTTACAACATTCAAGACAACATCATTCACTTTGAGAAAAAAATTAAAATGGACGATTATATCGCCAAAATCAAAGAACCACTAACCCGGCAAATGTACGACGAGATTATGGCGGGCAACTACGAAGTGCTGAACGTCCCGGACAGTCCGCTGTTCATGGAGTTATACGATCAGATGCGCCATAACCTGCTGCGACCCAAGGTCATCGTGGATTATGTTCGCGAGCCTTATGTTTGCCACAACGGAAATGTGCGAATAACGTTCGATAAAGAACTACGTACGGGCCTGCACTCTACGGATATTTTCGATAAGGATTTGCATCCGATTCGGGCGATTGATGAGAACTTCATAATTTTCGAAGTGAAATTCGATGAGTATATTCCGGAGTACATTAAAATCGCGTTGCAGCTGGAGGGACTGAATAGGCAGTCCGCTTCAAAATACGTGATCTGCCGCAAATTCTTAAAAACTAACACTTGGGAGGATTATTGATTATGAATGCATCACTAGCACCGCTAGCAGCTACAACAACGACTACAGATACTACAAATAATTTTTCAGACATTATTAAAAACTCGGTGATCGACAATTTTGTATCTGATATTAGTATCTCCAAGATGCTGATTACCTTGGGCGTAGCTTTTCTGATCGGATACTTCATTTACCTGCTCTACAAACGTGTCTTTAGCGGCGTTTTATATTCCAAAAGCTTTAACGTCTCACTTATGGGCATGACCATGATTACAGCTACTGTCATTATCGCGATTAACTCTAACCTTGTGCTGTCCCTCGGTATGGTCGGCGCATTGTCCATCGTTCGTTTCAGAACACCAATCAAAGATCCAACTGATCTGATCTTCTTGTTCTGGGCAGCTGTAGCAGGGATTGTAACTGGAGCAGGATTTTTCACCTTGGCTATTATCGGTTCGATCATTATCGGCCTTATTTTGTTCCTGTTCATTAAACACTCTTCTATCGAAACGCCATACTTACTGGTCATTAACTGCGACAGTGATGAAAGCGAACGTGAAGTACACAGCCATATCACCAAATCCGTAAAACGCTACAATGTGAAGCAAAAAACAGTCTCCGCAAACAATATTGAATTGACGCTGGAGCTTCGTCTGGATGATAAAGTAGGCGGCTTTGTCAACACAGTCTCTGACCTAAAAGGTGTCAAAAATGCACTCTTGATCAGCTATAGCGGTGACTATGTATCTTAATTACAACGAGATGAAAGGCGGTGCCCCAGATGAAAACCAGAGGTAAGTCAATCCTGCTGAGTTTTTGCTGCCTGCTGCTGGTCATCGCCGTAGCCGGGTGTCAGAATGCAAGTCCGTCTGCAATAAATAATCCAACGTCTGATGCTCAGGACAAGGTCATTTCGAGCGATGAGAAAAAGCTAGACGAGCAGGTCTTTCCAAAAGATAAGGTCGTGGATGTCAAAATCACCTTGGACCCGGACGATTTTCAGGATATGCTGGATAATGCCAGTGCTGAAGAATATAAAATGGCTTCCGTCGAGTACAACGGTATGAAATACGATAATGTAGCTGTACGGACCAAAGGAAATCTCAGTCTCAGAAGCGTAGTACAGATGACAGACTCTGACCGCTACAGCTTCAAAATTTCTTTTGATGAGTATGTTAACCAGAATTTATTCGGCATTACTAAGATCAACCTGAATAATAATTACAGCGATGCTTCTTATATGCGTGAATTTCTGACTTATGAGCTCGCTGAAAGTGTCGGTCTCCCGACGCCGAAATATTCCTTCGTCAATGTGTATGTAAACGATGAACTGAAGGGTTTCTATCTTGCAGTAGAACAGATCAGTGATGCTTATCTGGAACGCAATTTCGGCAACACTTATGGTGCACTTTATAAAGGTGTAATGACCGGTCAGGGCAGTGATTTGACTTGGCTGGGCGATGATCCATCCCTCTATACTGGACTAGAAATGAAATCCGATAAGTCTAACGATGATATTCTTGTCGACATGCTGAATGAGCTAAACAACGGCACCGATTATGAAAAATACATCGACGTAGAGGAATCGCTGAAGTATATCGCTCTAAATGCGGTCACGGGTAATATGGACAGTTATTTAGGTGGAAATAAGCAGAATTATTACTTATATGAAGACGATGGGGTCTTCTCGATTCTGCCGTGGGATTACAATATGGCTTTTGGCGGCATGGGAAGCGCAGATGTGTTAATTGACGAGCCTACCCAAGGTGCGTTGGCAGAACGACCACTGATTGCGAAACTGCTCGCTAATGATGAATACAAAACGAAATATCATGAGATTGTTAGTGAGATGATTACTGGCTATCTAGCGGACGATACGTTCCAGGCTCGGATGGATGAGCTGAACACGATGATTTCCAGCTATGTCAAAGCGGATCCATCCGCCTTCTACACTTTCGAACAGTATGAAAATGGGATAAAGGCTGTTGAGACCTTCATGTCGAACATGGCCACAAGTATCCAGCAGCAGCTCGACGGTACCATTCCTTCCTCCGGTGACGGATCAGGAAGTGGTGGTGGCATGGGCGGCGGTGGCTTTGGTGGCGGCGCTAAAAATGGCGCAGCTCAAGGCGCTGCGGGTGCTGGGCAGGCCACAGGTGCGGATGGCGCTGGGCAGGCCACAGGTGCGGTTGGCGCTACTGGTAATGCTGGCGCAAATGCAGCTGCACCAAATACCGAAGGGCAAGCGGCTACGGGTGGACAGACTGCCCAAGGCGGTGCAGGGGGTGAACCTGGTGCCATGGGCGGACCGGCTATCCCTAATGGCGGCGAGGGGCCTGGCAGTAACTCACAAGCAGCTGCGGGTGGGCAGACTACACAAACAGGGCAAACTGCTCAGGGTGGACAGGCCAACACCAACGGCCAAGCTGCTCAAGAGGGACAGGCCAACACTAACGGGCAAGCTGCTCAAGGTGGACAGGCCAACACTAATGGCCAAGCTGCTCAAGGTGGATTTGACGGCGGCGCGGGTGGTGAGCCTGGTGCTATGGGCGGACCCGCTTTCCCTGAAGGCGGCGGAAATGGCCCTGGCGGTGGCGGCATGGGCGGCGGTGGCTTTGGTGGCGGTATGCCTGGTGGTATGGGCGGTGGCGACTTTGGTGGTGCTGGTACTATGCAGCAAAAAGGCAGCACGAGTGAAGCCATCACAACTGGCGTCGCCATCCTTCTCCTAATACTAACCGCTGCTTTCGTAACCTTTTACAAACGCAAACGGCTGTAGATAAGTAAAAAGTATCCTCATAAACAAATAATTCATGCAAGAAGCCTCCGCCAATAAACGACGGAGGCTTCTTGCATGAACACTATATTCTTGTATCACAACTAGTTCCCGCTTACTCTTTTCGCCCGCGCAATATACTTATGGTTGCTATTAAAAAGGCTAGTAAAGAGATCCCTAATGCGATATAGACCATTGGGTTGACACTGGTGGAGTTGTTCTCGCTTTCCATGATGGCATTATGTTCTTCCATGCTCATGCCATTGTCACTGGAACCATGAGAATGTTCATCCCCACCGGAGGCTTGCACAATCGAAGTAATAGAATGCGGACTTTCTGTTCCTGCCTCACCAGACCACTGCACCAAGCTGCCATCGGCATAATGCTGATAAGCATCCCAAGCAATGTCGCCTGCAGTATCAGGATTCTTTGCTGTGAAATAGAAACGTTGGAATTGCCCTGCTTTAATTCCTTCTCCATTAGCTATCCAGCTAACTTTGTTCCCCTCAATGGTAACATCCCAGCCCGGTGTAGCCTCATATTGCTTGAACTCGGCACCTGCCGGGATTCGTAGATCCACTTGTACAGTCGCCACATCTTTTTCTGAAGGAACTTTAAGTGTGTAAGTCTCCCATGCTCCGGTACTGGATTGTGCTGGTGCTACGGTTACATGCGCGCTAGCCACGGCTGCGAACAACAGAAGTGTTGCAGCGGCTGGTGCGAAGAGTGTCATTATTTTGCGAGATAATCTGTTCATAGTTAGAGTGCCTCTTTCTTTAAGTAATTTTATCATTATTCACTTTCATCTCTATCCTCATATTTACCGCGGAAAATCACGTTTACGTGAAGCAAGCCCCTGCTCCAGAGCATAACGCGTCAGCTGCGTACGATTTTGGAGTTGAAGCTTCTGAAGGATGTTTTTCAGATGGTTTTTTACGGTATGCTCCGAAATCGACAGGCTTATGGCAATCTCTTTATTCGTCGATCCGGAAGACACACAGCTTAAAATCTCCTTCTCCCTTGCCGTCAATGACTCTCCTTCGTCCGTTACTGAAGGAACGGTAAATTCTTTCAAGATTTGAAAAGCCAACTCCCGGCTTAGCGGTGCTTCTTCATTCACAATGGCTTGCAAATATTCAATCCAGGTGGAAGGTGCCAGATTCTTGAGTAAGTACCCTTGTGCGCCTTGCTTCAATGCTTCGAGGAGGTGGGAAATTTCGTCCGATACCGTAACGATAACGATTTTGACATAGGGATATTCCTGCTTGATCCGGCGAGTAGTCTCCAGCCCGTCCATCTCCGGCATCTGAATGTCGATAAGAATGAGATCAGGCATCCACTGGGCCGTGAACGCGATCGCCTCAGGACCACTCTCCACTACACCAATGACCTCAAAACTATCATCCATGGACAAAATCTCACACATCGCCTCACGCGCATGCGCATGATCATCCACAACCAAAACCCGGTACCGGCTCATAAACTTCCCCCTCCTTTCGTAATTTCCACATTTGTCCCCGTATTGCCGGAGCTCACCTGAAGCTTCCATCCCATTCCTTCGACACGTTCCTTCATGATCTGAAGGCCGTAACTTCCGTTCACCTCAAAGGGATCATGCTGAAATCCTTCGCCATTGTCGACAATCGCCACGCTCCAGTTTTTCTCAGTGCCTGCACCTGTGATAGAAACCTTCGCCGCTCTTGTATGCTTACGCACATTAATAATAGCCTCTCGGATACAAGATAGCAGCTCTGCTTTTTCCGAAGGAGAGAGGGCTTCATCCTGTAGACTCCAATCCAAGGAAACCTCAATCATAATCTCGTTAGCCATTTGAGCAAGCTGATCTTTAACCGACTGTTCCAATGAAAAAGAGTGCTGCTCAGACACTGGTACCTTCAGATTGGCGATCGCCTGTCGAACATAACGGTTCACCTCGTGGACGGTCTTTTTGATCTGATCCACATTTTCTTCGCTGACTTCCCCATTCCTGCGGCTTGCTTCCAGACGATCTATTTTGACAGATAAAAGAAATAAAGATTGCGCCATCCCATCATGCAGTTCCTTAGCTAGCCCTTCCCGGGCTTTCATTGCCTCTTTGAGCGCACGTTCCTGCTCCAGCTCCCGCTGATTCCGCTCCATCAGCGAAAACAAAGGGACGAGCAATACAAGAGTGAACAAAAATACGAGGACAGGTGTCAAATAATTCCCCAGATCCATCGAGATATAAGGCATTAGAAACTGATGGCGCACGACCTCCCAGATCCCTACCATTAGCGTTGGCAGTAACAGGATCATATACTTGATTCGGTTATACGTTGCTGTCCCCTCCCGTACATCTTATGATTAACAATATCACCGTCACAATTCTGCTACATGACTCGATCGGGCTATTTAAAGTTCTTATTGTTACAAATTTAAGTATTTTAAAAAAATAATGCTATCCCTCATAATATTATAAGCAATATATAGTGAAAATTTATACTTTCTTATATTGTAGCAAAAAAAAAGATACATCCTTCGATGTATCTGCATCCCAGTTATAGTGGTGATGTGTAGCGTCCGTATTGAATGTCCATTTCTTTAAAAACATTTCCCTCTTTTTTCAGGAAAAATGTGTTTACGCCTTCCGCTCCCCACCACTCCATAGCGAGTAATGGACCTTCAGCAGTTTCCGCCGCAAAAAGAATAGAGAACATCTCAGGTATCACTTCCCCTCCATCATCCACTCTCCAGACGGAAAATTCATCGCCTTGAATGACAGCCGGATAATCCATAAAGGTAAGCCCGGCCTTATCTTCCAGCACGAGACTAAATAACATATCCTGATCCTGTCTAATGAATTGAACGAGATACAGCTGCCGATCACCAGACAGGTCAGCAAGTTTCCAAATGTGCTCTACTTCACGATTTTTCGCAGAAACAATATTCTGCCGCACACTTTCTGCAACATTTAGCGAGGCTTGCTTAACCTCCGTAGGCTTAACAGAGATTAGCGCATTCGCATTAAACTCTGCCTGATCCGTCAGGTAATAGGTCTCATCAGGGGTCGCATTCCCCGCTTCAACCGTATAAAGATACCCTGGCAGATTCACAAAATTGTGAGCCATCTCCCGGCCATTACTGTTCTCCGTACCCTCCTGCCATTTATTCAATTTCACTTTTAGCACTTGCCCATGATCGCCGATCGCCTCATTCAATTGTTGCATTTGCGCATCCAGCCCTTTTTCCTGCCCGGTGACTAAGATGCTCTTGCCAGACTCATCTGCAAAACCAAAATTCGCCTTCAGCTTTTCAGCTTCCAGATAAGCTGCTGGCTGCTGCATGCTTGCCGTTGGTGTCGGCTCTGCACTTGGAGAAGGGGTTGGCTTGTTAGAGCCTGAGCAGCCCGCCAGCAGTAGAACAATAAGGAAACTCACACTGAGCTTATTCATTCCCATTCCTCCAGACGAAACTAAAATATTCCCATACTAAGATACCGTTCCCCTGTGTCAGGTGCAATGCAAAGCACGCGTTTGCCAGCCCCAAGACGACGCGCTTCCTGCAACGCCGCCCATACAGTGGCACCACCGGATGGACCCAGCAGAATTCCTTCTTTTGCAGCCAGCGTTCTTACCGTCTCCAAGGCAGCCTCATCCGCGACTTGAACGATGTCATCGTAGACCTGTGTATTCAAAATGGCGGGTACGAAGCCCGGACTCGTTCCTACCAGCTTATGTGGTCCTGGCTTTCCTCCAGATAATACGGGCGAGCCTTGCGGCTCAACCACAAGAACCCGGATATCAGGTAGATGCTCACGCAAAACCTCACCGGTTCCAGTTATCGTGCCCCCAGTTCCTGATGAAGCAACAAACATGTCCAGCTTACCTTCCATTTGCTCCAGGATTTCCAGAGCGGTCGTTGTCCGGTGAATATCCGGGTTGGCTTTGTTCTCGAATTGCTGTGGAATAAAACTGTTCTCCACTTCTTTTCCCAGCTCAATCGCTTTTGCTATAGCTCCCGGCATCCGTTCTGCTGCGGGCGTCAGCACAACATCCGCACCATAAGCCTTTAGAATATTGATTCGTTCCTTGGTCATATTATCAGGCATGACAAGAATCGCTTTATACCCTTTTGCCGCGGCATTCATCGCTAAGCCTATCCCTGTATTTCCACTAGTCGGCTCAATGATCGTCCCGCCCGGCTTCAGCAAACCTGCTAGCTCGGCTTGCAGGATTAGATTATAAGCTGCCCGGTCTTTTACACTGCCACTTGGATTAAAAAGCTCCAGCTTCACGTATAGTTCTGCATCTTGGGGGCTAGTCAGCCGATTTAATCTTACAACCGGTGTATTCCCAATCAGCTCTGTTATATTGTTAACCACTAAGGATGTCATTTTAGAGCCTCCTTCATTTCTGTACCTTCCATTATTGTAACGTGAGCAGCACCTCCTGTCGATTCAGAACCTTAGTTTCTGCAACCTGAAAACAACCGTCCCCCACGAAAGCGGGAGACGGCTGTTCAGTACTGGCAGCATTTATTTTTAAGGATTAACGTTAATCGTAAAAGTAGACGTATTATTTTTAATATTCGTTACCGTGTTGGTAATCTTCAGATTGTTAAAGGTGGCTGACCCTCTGGCAGGACCTTGCCCAGCCTCAGCCGCTTCATTTACCCAGATGCCCACTCCGGATTTGCTGTCAAAAGCATCTCCACTCTTTTGCGCACCGGAAATTGTGACATTCGTGAAGAGGGTATCTGTCACTGGGAATTGCGGCGTGGAGCCGACATAGTTGGTCTGGAACATGATGCCATGATAGGTTGGATCAATGATATCCACATCACTGACACGAATGCCTTGGAATACCTTAGAGGCTGAGAATACCCAGATTGCCGGGAAGGTCTGTGCACCCCAGAAATGTCCACCTGCACGAACAATGGAAATATTCTCAAAATTCGTTGTCGGTGAAGCGCCAAAGCCGTTCATTGGATACCCGAAGTCAAGTGAGCTGATCGTAATTCCAGAATAGCAAAGCGTGTCAGCAATATAAATGTTGCGGAAGGTATTGGCATATCCGCCATAGACGGCTACACCTGCTGCCCGCCAGGTCAAGATTGAAGTGAGATTCTCATAAATATTATCCTTCATATCTGCACCACCGGAATCAATAGCCGAAAACAATGCAAAGCTATCATCCCCTGTTGCCCGTGCCTCAATATTGGACACGAGATTATTCGTGCTGCCATTCGTCATATTGATGCCGTCAGCGAAGGTGTTGCGGATACGGGAGTTTTTGATCACCATGTAATCCGTATTAGCTCCCCAATACATACACACCTGATGTTCGGTCCAGATGTTATCGATCGTAATATTTGCCACATTGGAGAAATCAAATACTTTACCCGGGCCATCAATACGTGATGTGTAGTTCCCAAAGTAAGCAAAATTCGCAAAAGTAGAGCCGTTAGCGGTATCGCTTGCCCGGAAACCGATATCCGTATTCTCCTGATTCGTTGGAGCGTAAAATCTCGTATACCATGGGCCCGCACCAATGATCTTCACTGCTTTTCCATAGACCTGAAATTTACTGGAGGTCTGATAGTTACCGGCTGGTAAATACACACCTACGAGATTTCCGGTCGTATCCATGCGTACTTTATCTAGCGCATTTTGCACATCCTGATGTGTAAAGCCGGCTGGGACCGTATATTTGGCCGGATCTGGATTGGCAATCGGTGATACCTGCTCCAAACTGATGAAATCAATGGCATACTGCGAGGTATTTGCCACATCCTTTTGCAGTCGAATCGTACTACCTTTCGGAATCGTGCTGTCGAACATAATGTTAGCTTCATCATAAATATGCCGCGGAGAACCCGCGCTTGGTGAATTGCCGGGACTTATCTCTGAACCGTACAGCCATGCATATTTAGAGGTCAGATTAATCGCCTTGGTATAAACTCCGTTCACATAGATGTTCAGTGTAGCATTCGTACCGTCTCCACTCGCCGAATCTGGAATGGAGAAGCGGGTGACCAGTGTATTAGTGTCAGCCTTAGTAGTGAATTCTACATAACTGCCTGTAGTATTCAGTGTGACTGCTCTTCTGCCTGAAGCCTCACCCGCAAGATCTCCAATGGTCCGATTAGCAGTAAGCTTCACAGCCCCGCCACCAATCACACCCTCCTCAGCCTCATACATGTCGTAAGGCATATTGGCTCCACGACCTACAAAAAGAGACTGTGTTTGAATATTATTGGCCTGTTTAACTGGCAGCTCATTAGTGTCTACGGCAATTTCCGTCTTCACAGTATATTTGCCATTAGCTGCTGTCCAAGTGCCAAGACTAACAGGAGGCGCTGTTACTCCACTGCCAATCACGCCGTTATAGGTTCCAGTTAAGGTTTGGAGTACAGCATTCGTAGTAGCATCCAGAACCTTCAAGGTTATGTTATGCGCACCCCCTGCGGATGCTGCTGTCCCTTGATTCTTGATTGCCACCGAGAAGCTGACCACATTGCCGCCTGCTGGATTGCTTGGTGTCCAGCTAACAGGGGAAGCTACTAGATCAGAACTGGATACGGGAGCAATAATAAGAGAATTTGGGCTAGTGAAGCTGTTATTGCCTTCGTTCAATTCAATAACCGTATTATTCTCGTCAACCTTTGCAGTTAAAGTATAGGTAGCAGCATCCTTTGCGCCCATATTTAAAGTGACGTTCGTAGATGCGCCAGCCGCTAATGCCCCCACTGGGCTAGTGCCTACAAGTGTGCTGCCCAAGTAAAAATTCACATTAGTCGCTATGGAAGCTAACGTTCCAAGGTTTTTTACCGTTGCATTTAAAGTAATGGCATTGGTCTCTACTGGAGCTGAAGGTGACCATGTAAGACCGGTTATCGCCAAATCCGGATTAGCAGCTGGTGCACCCATCACTTGGAATTCAGCGATTTGTCCAGCGGTTGAACCAGTATTGGTGGTAATCTTCAACTGTACTTCACTAGCCGTGGCCGTTACCGGAATAGTGACCGTATTGCCAGTTGCCGGATTAAAAGTATACACGGTTGCTGGCACAAGACTAGTAAAGGCTGTTGTATTCTGATTATGCCCAAGCACTTGAATAGTCTGAGTACGTGTGGACCAGGCCGATGATGGATTCAGTTTGAGGACAATGGATGTAATATCGGCATTACTACCCAGGTTTACAGATAATGTATTGGGATAACCTCCTCCTGCTCCTTCCCAGTAAGTAGTTACATCACCGTCATTCGCATTTGTAGGAACAAAGGTAAAGACGGAAGAGGAAGCGTTGATGCTTTTGTTCAAAGCCAGATTGGAACCCGCCCCAGGCGTTGGTGTAACTGTTGGTGTCGGGGTCGGTGTTACCGTTGGAGTTGGTGTAGGTGTTACTGTCGGTGTTGGCGTAGGTGTTACTGTCGGTGTCGGTGTTACCGTCGGTGTCGGTGTTACCGTCGGCGTTGGGGTAGGTGTTGCCGTTGGTGTCGGAGTTGCCGTCGGCGTTGGCGTAGGTGTTGTCGCAGAAGCTGGAGTGACGTTCAAATTATCTAGATTCACATTTCCAGTGTCTCCTGCATCGTACTTATAAGTAATCGTGTTAGCACCAGCATTCAGAGCCAGCGTCTCAATCTTTGTTGACCAAGTATTCCAATTGGCCAGATTCGCAAGTGAGGTTTGCTTAATTTTAGTTCCATTCACATAAACACTAATGGTTTTTGTACTGCCTGATGCATTTGAAAATCTTAATGTAGCATCATAGTTACCAGCAGAAGCCACATTAACGCTAAATGCAGTCGCAGCACCTTGATTTAGGTAACCATCAACAAATCCTGTACCTGTATAACCTGTATGATCCGTGTTAACCTTGGCACCACCGGATAATGCGGCATTCTCCGCTTCATATCCTGAGGATGGAGTTGTAGTTGTATTACCATGAACCTCAAATTCCGCTAACTGTGCTGCTGGCCAGACCGTATTGGATGTGAAATTCAGTTTAACATATCTGATATTCGCAGTTGTAAAGCTGATGGTCACTGTATTGGAATCACTCGTTGGATTAAATGTATAATTGGCGGAATCTACTAAGTTATTGTAAGTTGCATCATCTGTACTTCCTTGCACCGCTAACGTTTGAGTTCTTGTTTCCCAATTCGTTGGCAGCTTTAGTACAACCTGATTCACGCTGCTTGCTGCCCCTAAATCCACTTTAATCCATTGCGGAAAAACACCGCTTGCGCTCTCCCAATACGTTCCTTGGCTGCCGTCATTAGCATTGGCTGCTACGTATACATCACCGAAGGAGCTTGAAGTAATAGTCTTCCCTTGGGCTAAATTCCCCGCGGCTAAACTCACCGAGGGATATAATCCTAACTGACCTACAAATAATATAACAATCAAACAATAAAGTACTGCCGTCTTCCCGGTAAATCTTTTAGAAGCTGCTATCATTGAATAACCACCTTCCAAAATTTTGTGGAGCTATGCAGCAGAAAGGATGCGCTTTCAAAACAGTAGTTTTATAGACATTCGCCTCCTACATTTGAAATGATGGATTACGGATACAAGCTAACTAATAACGCTAATAATATAAGTTATAGGTAGATGGCCGTCGATGGCGATTTCTATGCTTTGTATGTGGAATATTACGTTCAACCAAAAAAAGCCACAGAGAGGTCAAGGGGACTATATTGCCCCTTAACTCTCCGAAGCTTCGTGTTATACATTAAATCTAGCTACCAACCCTTGCAGTCCATGCGCCATTGTACTTAATTCACTTGCAGAGGATGCAATTTGTTCGACTGAAGCCATTTGCTCTTGTGAGGCTGCTGACACATGCTGAGTACTCGCAGCGGTTGTTTCCGAGATTTGCGTAACGTTACGAATTGACTCTACAATCTCATCCGCAGCCGCCGTAATCTCCTCCACGGCTCCAGATACTTCCTGAACCTGTTCGGCGAGTGAATCTATAGATAATCGAATCTCACCGAAGGAACGTCCCGCTTCCTCGATAATCTCCGTACCTCCCTTTACTTCACGCATGCTGCTCATCATCACCTTCATGGCATCATCTGCTTCACTTTGGATCCCAGTCGCCATTTCTGCAATTTGATTGGCGGATTCCGCGGACTGCTCTGCCAGCTTACGGACCTGATCGGCAACCACAGCGAAACCTCTACCTTGTTCACCAGCACGAGCTGCCTCAATCGTCGCATTTAGGGCCAGCATATTCGTCTGCGAAGCGATTCCTTTTATGACTCCTACAATACTGCCAATCTCCTGAGATCGATTCACAAAACCTTGGACTTGCTGTGATAAAGATTGTATGGAGTGATTAATCGATTCCATTTGCTGCCCAGCGGCCTGAAGGGATTCATCTCCTGTAATGGCAAATGCCGCAGAGCGATGGGAGGCTTCCGAAATGTCCTGGACACTGGCAGCAATTTGGCCGATTCCTAGTGATATTTCTGAGATTGTAATTGTATTGGTCTGCAAATCATTCATCTGTTTGGCTGTTCCGGAAGCGACTTCACCCATAATATCCGATATTCGTTCTGTGGCGCCTGCCGTCACTCCACTATCTGACCTAAGCTTTGTAGAGGAACTCGCGAGACTATTTGCTGATAACTTCACCTGTTCAATCATCGTGCCCAGATTATCTGTCATTTTATTAAAGTTAAACGCCAGTTCACCAATCTCATCTTTAGAACGAACACTTAACTTGCGCGTAAGATCGGCATCCCCATCTGCAATTTCCTTCAACTGAGTGTTCACATCACGAAGCGGTTTAATAATTCGTCCAGAAATTAGCAGCGCAAGGATCACCGCGAGCACTACCGACAATCCGGTCACACCAAAGCTAGTAATCAAACCGTTATTACGATGCGAATTTGCCAGGCTTTGTCCATTCTCTATTTCCTCCATGAGCATGTTCTGAAACACAATCTGAGATTCAATCATAGCGTCTAATGACAGGTTCGTGAATTTCTTCTGCGCTTCCGGGAAGTTGCCTTCCTTAGCTAAGGCAAAAGCTTCCTTCAGAACGATTAAATAATCATTCCATTTGCTCTTCAGCTCAGCTACACCCTTTAACTCAGCTTCACTTAATCGGGCATTCTCCAGCTCTGTAATAGCATTTTCAATCAATGGGAGCATTTCTTCATACTGCGCCAGATAGGAATTCCGCTCATCATCTGTGTTGCTCATCACATAACGAGCACCCAGCTCATCTGCGGTACGAATCTTATCCGTTAAGCCTTGAACAAGTGACAGCTTGTCCCAGTTACGATTAACCTGATCTGTCAATTGGGTAACCTTCCCCTGAAACAATGTGTTTCCGGCTATCGCCACTAGAAAGACTATGATCACAGCAGTAAATCCTAAGACTATTTTCCCACGGATACTTTTCACCATCGGTTTTCCTCATCTCTATATGTATGTAGGTCTATTTGGTACTTTTATCCTACTAGCTCTCCCTTAAGCCTCTCTGAATTTGAACTGAATGTTTGCTTAAAAAAACAAAAAGACCCCTATTTCCGGCCGAGGGCAGGAACTAATGGTCTTTTGAGATCTTTTTATTCGTATAAATTTCCGTTAGCCAGCTCTGCCAGCTTCGATTCATCCAGTACGCTTAAGCGTCCACGATTTCGTGTAATGATTCCTTCATCAATAAAACGCCGTACGATTCGATTAAGATGCCGATAGCTTGTACCAAGCAATTCTGCTGTCTCAATAAGACTTGAGGTCCGAATCTCCTCCACCCGCCGGTCACCATTTTTATCCGCGAACAAAGACATTAAATAACTGGCAAATCGATTCTCCACAGGATACAACAGGTTAAGTGCAGAGGCTTGACCGAGCGTATGCAATTTGTGACTAAGTTCTCCGACGAGAAAACGTAACAACGCTGTGTTTTCCTCAAGCTCTCTCAGGAGTAGTCTTCTCCCTGCAAAAAGAATCAAGCTCTCACCCACAGACTCCACTTGATTCTTAACAGGGAACCGGTGAAGCAGCTCTACATCCCCAATCACAGATATCGGATTTGTAAACCGCACCAGCATAGATTTGCCATTTGGCAGCAAGGTCTGGATTTTGAGCTTGCCCTCAACCAATATGAACATCCCATCCAATTGATCGCCAACCAGACACAGCTTTTCTTCATCCGCGTAACGTCTCAACTCCATTTTATGCGTTACCAGCGGGCTAAATATTCCGTCCAGACCGTTCTTCACTGCCAAGGCACGGACAGCCTCACGGTCATTTATCGTCTGCATGTAGTGCCCCCTCTATTGTTTGCTCCAGTGTAATTTAGAATACCCCACAAAAAAAGGACATATGTCCTTTTTAATGAGGTTTTCCTATGACACTTTACATTACAACAGAATCCACACAATAACGAATCATATCTACCTTCTGATCCTGCAGCCAAAATTCAATACTCCGATGGTTGATTTTATCCACGTATCCGATAATCTCAGCCCCTTGCTCCCCTCTTTTATAATAAGAAGTGCCATAAGCCTTGATCACTTCGTCTGCTGAAGCTCCAATATGAATATCTCTTGCCGTACTCATCGTATGATCGGAATAGACGCTAATTAGAATGATCTTATCATCACCACGTGCTGTGGCTATTGTTGTCTCGTGACCCAGATCATAATACTGATACCGCTCTATATCATTATTTGGCTTAGGTTCCCTAGCGATTGAATCAAGGCTTTGAAGCAGCTGAATGCCGCCCAGACTTTCCTGTTCAAGATGGGTGCTGGAAACACGCGAGTAATGATTTTGTTTGGGCGCATTGTATAAATAGATATGATAGATCCCGTAACTTAAACCTACCGTAATAAAAATAATGATAAATGACCAGCCTCTTTTAAATGGCTTTTTCCTCACTGACCTCACACCTTCTTCTTACCTTTACTGTGCAAAATATTCAGCCAGCTCACGCTGCGCCAGATATTGCGGGAAATTAAACGACTGCCATGCCTGCTCACGCTTATTGAGTTCTCTCCATTCATTCTTTAAAAAATCATCCAGCATCCCATCTTCCTGTTCACTAAACTTTATCAGAGAAGGGATGACCTCCGGAGATAAACGGACCAAATAATTGGCATCCAATTTACCACTTGCCGCATAACGATCCATATTTTTATTAGCGATAATAACATCCATCCCGATATAGTTCATGACGACGTAGGAGATCAAGCCCAGCACAATATAACATTTCGCCAATGGCACACGCTGAACAGCTATCCGTAAGGCTGCAACCACCAACAATAAGCCCATAAATATCATAAATGCATGCACTAAAAACCGAGTCGTGGTATAGCCATACACCTCTTCATAAAGAGTCAGACGGGTATAGGCGGAATATAGCATAACTGTCGAGCAACCAACCAGAATGTAGAGCAGAACATTAATAAATTTTTGCAGCCCTCCACTTCTTTTTCCTTCCGACACCAAAGCCAGCAGCAAAATCACGAAATTAATCGCAGCCACCATAATCAGCTCAAAAAATCCACTACGTGCGTAATCAGCATATGAGCTGCCCTCTGGTAAAATCCCTTCCCATGCTCCAAACAAGTAAGAAAACTGTACGAAAACAAACAATACATATACCGTGTTAATGGCTATAAGAATCGTCGTCATAATTATCGGATCCATTTTAAAGCTTACAGGCGCCAGCACTGGACCATATTCCTTAGGCTGCATATTCCAGTCATAGATTTTCGAATCCACATACCCCCACACTAAGCCGAACAAGCCCATGCCCAGCAGGATAATCCACAGCACCCGCACAAAACTTTCCCCAAATGAAATCCGATCCAGCACATTCGGCAGCGCCAGCAGTACATGATGAAACACTCCGTCCGCTGAGGACAGCAGAGTAACTACAACCAGCAATATTGGAAAAGAGATCGCAAGTCCTATCAGCACTTTCCCCATAACCTGCTTACGCTCGTCCTTCATTTTACTGCCGCCAGTCCTTTTAATGATCGTAAACACAGTGCTCCAATGGCGGAAATTCTGTGGAAGCACATGCTCCAGCGTGTTCCCCACTAATCCAAGCCGGCTCCAAGCCGGCCGTTTATCACTAAGCAAATAAGTCATATGTAATAAAATCAACACCGGGATCACCAGCAGGTTCAGCCCAAAGAAGAAAAAATTATGAAAGAATAAATAGGTTAATGAAAGTAGAAATATCGCTCCAAACCAGAAGTAACTGAATTTGTTGAGCTTGCGGATTTTAGCCTTGGCATAATAAAGCATGAACGCATAGAACAGACACACAAAGATTGGATACGATAGGCCCGCCAGCTTTCCATAAAATAAATACTGATGAACTATTGCCAGTAAGAACGCCGCAAGCAAAGCAGCAAGCGATCGATTAAGCCTAAGTCCCGTTCCCGTTTCCATTTCCATTTCCTCGGTCATGGTAATTACCCCCATTTTCTTACTTTCTGATCCTTATTTTACGTGATAAAATAAGAAAAAAAAGAGAAAGAATTTATTTATAATTTCCTATTTTCCGAGAGGAACCAAAACAATGAAGCTGCATAGCCAATTTTTAAAGCTGCAATCTCATTTTGGGGGAGCCACAGAAATCTCAGTGACGATGGATGAGTTGGCATTGATTTTCGGCTGTACACACCGCAATGCCCTGCATATTGTGAATAAAATGATGTTGCAGGAATGGATCAAATGGACGCCTAAGCGTGGGCGGGGAAGCCGCTCTTTGCTGCAATTTCTTGTTCCCTCCGAAGAAATTGCCCTTCAATCCATGATGCAGGCGATTAGCCGCAAAGATGTCCACAACGCTATAGAAGGCATCAAAACCCATGCCAGCTCCACCTCACTGCAGGATACACTGCAGGGTTGGCTGCTGACCTATTTTGGGCATCATTCTGAAATTCGTAGTGACAAACAAATTGATACTCTCCGGCTGCCTATTACCCAGCAGCTCCATACCTTCGATCCGCTCTATATGAATCTGCTGGCAGAGTCATTTGTTTCCAGCCATGTTTTCGACGGGTTAGTGAAACGAAGCGGTGAACGGGACAAAATTGTTCCCTGTCTGGCTCACGCCTGGGAAGTCGATGAGAGCCGGACGCTCTGGACTTTTTTTCTGCGCAAAGAGGTGTTATTCCATCATGGAAAAGTGCTGACAGCCAAGGATGTAGTCTATTCCCTGGGACGGTTGATGCAAACCTCTAAACGGACACTCTATAGCTATATTTTCAAAGAAATCCAGCGGGTCATCGCATTAAATCCATCCACCGTTCAAATTACGCTTAAGCAGCCTAATGAACTATTTCTGCCATTTTTGTGCACGAGCAGAGCCGCAATTGTACCGCGTGATTTAGAAGGAATGGATGAGCAGAGCTTTGGCCGTAGACCCGTGGGGACTGGCCCCTTTAAGGTTGTGGATATGACCGAGGACACTTGTGTGCTGGAGGTTTTTCCTTATTATTTTCAAGGACGGGCTCATTTAGATCGGGTTGAAATCCTTTATGTCCCGTGGGATACCGAAACGTCATCCTCTGATACGGGTTCTGCTTTTCACGTGATTCAGAATCCCTCATCCGCCAGTTCTTCGACCTGGAGCCGAATTCATTCGGAGTCTTCCATTCGGAAATTCGTCACCTGCAATACGCAAAAAAAGGGACCGCTAAGCGATCCCCTGCTTCGGGCAAAAATAGTCTCCTGTTTAAAAGACGATTCAGCGTCCATCGAGCAAGAAGCGATAAAAGATCAAGAAATCACGTTGCAAATCTCTACGATTCCACAATATGCTGGCGATGCTGATTTTATTGCCACTAGACTAGAGCAACAAGGTTATAAATGCAATGTCATTTCCGTGTCTCCAGAGGAATTTAAAGGTCCGATTCGGCTGGAATCAGACCTGATTGTTTTCTCATTATTCCGTGACGAGGATGAACAACTTCGTTTGTTTGATCTATACCTCACACTCTCTAAGCATATTGAACCGCATACTAGAGCGGATATTGAAGGCTGGCTGTATACCATCGCGCGTGAACCTAATCCGGTGGCCCGAGCGGAAAGTTTCAGTATCATCGAGAACCGTCTGATTGAAGAGCACCACCTACATATTTTGTATGAAAAACCTACTCAGACTGCTTATCTCCCTTCTGTCCGTGGAGTTAGCTTCAATAGCCAGGGTTGGGTTGATCTTCGTCATGTCTGGTTTCCGCCACTGCTCTCTAGCAGCACGAATTGATCTGCTTGAAATAAAAAATGCGGAAATCCAGAGCTTGCGCAGGATTTCCGCATTTGCGATAAAGCTAATTATAAAGCTGCTGTTTTAGTCGTAGCTGTAACTGTAGAAGTCCCTGCATCCCACTTCACATCCATGTTCAATCCCTCGGAAATAAATCTTACCGGAACCAGTGTCCGATTTCCGATAATTTGCGGAGGAACGTCGAGTGTGAGTGCTTTGCCATTGATGTAAGCAGTCTTGCTGCCAATGGCCATTACGATCGTTGTATTGTCTTTTACTGCGGTGATTTTCTTAGTCGTTTGATCCATGGTTACTGTAGCACCCAGAGCATTAAAGATTGCATTCACTGGCACCAGCACCCGGCCATCCTTATTCACAGGAAGCTGATCTGCAAAGCTGACCGCTGTTCCGTTTAAAAGTACGGATATTCCCTTAGTGCCCGTCGTGTTCGGATTCGTTGTTGATGGTGTTGTAGTTACAGAGGGAAGAGGTGTGACGTTAAGTCCTAGCTGGCCTTGCAGATTAGCGAGTCTGTTCAGCGCAAAGGTCATAATCGAACCTGCAGCCATTGTGCCCATACCTTGTCCCCCGCCTCCAGCGTTACCTGTTGGAGGTGTAGGATTACCATCAGTCGCAGTCGCTGTATTATCAGGACGTGCTGGCGGTGTCGTTCCATCCGGAGGTGTCATACCCTCCATCCCTTCAGGAGGAGTCATGCCTTCCATCCCAGCTGGCGGAGTCATTCCTCCACTACCACCCATTTCACCTGTTGCTGAATAAGTAACATTACTTTCAAATTGTTCCATGGTATAAAATTTGGTTGGGTCTGCTTGAACGTAAGGTTTGATTAAGGTAGCCAATTCAGTAATTCTGCTCTGAATTCCTTCCAAATAATCAACCAGCTCAGATACATATTTCAGGTATTTAGTCTTATATTCAGGCACTTCCAACAGATTAGCAATCATTGGGACCTGATCTAAACTTATCCCAAGCGTTGGATTATCAATTGATGCAGTTACTGCGTTGGTATTGGCTGCAAGGGTTGTTGCCGATGTAGAAGTTGTGCCCGCAGCAGCTGTTGTATCTGTTGTACCTGTTCTGCCGCCTCCGCCACCAGAATACCCGTTAAAGGACATGTTCATATCCCATGGAAGTACACTAAATTTACCGGATGCATCCCCGTACAACATATAATTATGACCTTTATCCCCGTTATAGCTGTCATAGTTACCCAATACAGCATTAGCGGCAATATACTTCAGTGCCGAATCCACATCTAGCACACTTTCAATAGAACCCTTCTCACCGGCAGGCATCTCATTCAGCACCTTGATGAAGTTCTTTAACGAAGCTTTATCATCTTCTTTACCTGTATCATAAGTTATCGTTTCGTAGTCACTGCCTTCTTTGTACTGCAGATAACTTTTTTCTTCTGTATCATACAGAACACCATCGTCATAATTTTCTCCATAGGTACGTTCTAGATAGCTATCATCTATCGCTTCCACACCTACATAAAAACCATATAATTCTCCGTTGATATACAGGTTGGTGAACACAGTCAAAGGTGCATCCACACCAACAGAACGAAGCGCTTCGTAATGTAAATATTCACGAATATACGAAGGGTCCGAGAAATTATTGTTCAATACCATTTTATCAAGACCAAGTAACGTTTGCTTCTTATCATATTTATCAAATTTCAGCCGGAAGCTGTATCTATCCGAGTCTGTCATACTGGCTACCGATTTTAACGTCAGATTCCCTTTAGTAGAAAATCCAACATTTTCAACAACATTCCCGTCAACTTCAACCTTAACTTTTTTGTATTCTTTTTCGAGGGGACTTGCTAATATACTTTTCCAATCCGCATCATCAATCGTTACTTTAACATCAATGATTCTGTCACCCGCGAACAGGGATTCATACGCTTTCGTTACACCTGCATCCGCCGCACTAACTACGGGCGTGTTTCCAGCAACACCAAACGCCGTTGAGACGATAGCAAGACTTAGTGTAGCTGCCATGAACTTTCTCAGCAAATTTTTCTTCTTCACCATGTGTAATCCTCCTTGAAGTACAGATTTATGTTTTCGCAGTTCAAGGAGATTGTAAAATATGAATCTGAATATACGCTGAATAGCTTGTCTATGCTTTGCCAGGTAGGCTGTTTATCAGCCCTTTGCCAATCAGATTAGCTGAAACTGGCGGTTTTCCGATCTCTCTAGCCCAGACCGATAATTGCCCGACATGATGAATCTCATGAGCAATCACATGGCGCATTACCTCACCCCAGGCATCAGTCACGATCCTGCCATCCGGAAGATGATCCTCAAAAATCCTCTGCTCCAGCCCCTCATGCCAAGCCGTTACAAAGGGTTCCACCTCTGTGTGGAATTTTGCATCCAATTCTCGTACTTGCTGCAAAGTCTTGTACCGCTCAAAATCCTCTTGGAAATCCGGCTTTCCTTGCAATACTTAAATCCAGCTCCACTCCACATCAACAATGTGAAAAAGCGTCTTAAGAATACTGCCTACACCACCTATACGTGTTGCGAGCAGCTCCTCCTCAGAAATATCTCCACACCACTCATACCATTGTTCACGGACCATCCAGTTATATTTAAAAAATGTATGCAGGTTAAAAACCTCCTAGAAAGTTGTGTGCTTTTTAATGGGAGCTTAAATGTTTTCGGTATCCCTCCACCTTTTCATCTCTATAACCTAACGATTCATAGAACACATGCGCTTCCTTCCGCTGCTCACCGGAGACTAAAATGATATAATAGCAGTCTCTTTCCCGGGCCGCTTGTTCAATGGCGTTCATAAGTTTTTTGCCAACGCCTTTACGGCGTGCCCGCACTGAAACCACCACATTCTCAATCACCATAAACGGTTTGCAGTCCCCCACTAAGTCCTGACACACGATCCCCATCAAAGACCCTAGTAACTCTCCTTCTACAAAAGCACCCAACAGGATGTAGCGGTTATCCGCCTTGACCCCTTTAAATACTTCTTCAAGCCTATTAAGGTCAGACGGTTTATTCATCAGCTCTTGATATAAATTCCCCAGTTCAGAAAGGGATTCCATTTCTATTTCTTTAATAACAACCATGATTGTTCATCCTGCTTTCTTTTAAATTAACAGCCCTGCTCATACACATACAGTCCACCATTCCGTGGATGAGATATACGCTTTCCATTATAACCTCTTTGGATCAACTGCTGCGCCAACACCTTCATAAAAGCTCCATGGGTAACTACTAACACATTTGCTGATCCAAAATCGCGTTCTAAGCGCTCGATAACTGCTTGTGTGCGGAGTAATGTTGCGGTTCTACTCTCTGACTGTGAGGAATGCCCATAATACCAAGCCATCCGCCCCAGCACTAACCACATAAAATGATGCAGTTTAATTCCCTTCAGCCAAGTTGCAGCAATCTCGATTTCTCTTAACTGCTCCATATATATAATATTACCAGAGTAGATCAGATTCGCGGTATGTATGGCTCTAGGCAGATCACTACTGAGACACACATCCCAAGCTTGCTCAGAGCTTCTAAACTGCCCGAACTTTATATCAGATTGATCATATGCTTCGACCCAAGCGTTAAAATTCTCCCCAGATATTCGTCCGCGCCTCGGTTGATTGTCCACTTTAAAGTGCCTCACTAAACCTATCTTCATTGAACTACACTCCTATTTGCTTAGACATTCAGAGCCCCTTTTAAATCTATGTATCGCTTATATCCATTTGTAAATATCTCAGCACGATCTCAACGCGCTCTCCAACCGATAAATCTTCCTCTATTCGTAAAATAGGACATTCCAGTGTGGACATCCATTCCTCATGCAGCACTTTGCTCCTGACTTCAACTCCAGCAACATCATATAATGCCGCCCACTCCATAAAGGTCTGATATGCTTCGTATTTACTTCCTCCAGGCAAAATATGATCACCATATCTCTCGTACTCTCTGGCTCTTAATCTATCTAAACGAATTTCCGGTGGAAGTCCTAGAAAAATAACCAAATCGAATAATGGTCGAAGGCCATCTCCCCAGCCACATACCGCACCGCTTAAAATCCAAGGCTCCTTATGGGTCAAATCGCTTGTAAGTTTCGCTAATCGCGCATTGACCTCACGCTGCTTAGTGAATTTATGCTCCCAAAAATAGTCGTCACTGTCTAACTGTACATGTGGCAACACTTTAGCTAATGCGTAACCTAATGTACTCGTTCCTACGCCTGAGGCTCCCATAATATGAATTCTTCTCATACATTCCCCCACCTTTAAGTGGATTTAAAGTTGCAATTCGGGCAATTTTCCTCCAAATATAAAAACAAATAGACTGCTCTCTAATGAAGCAAAGCAGTCCATTTATCGTATAGATCTTATTCCGTTATAGCTGCTACGTCTTTAGGAATCCGGCGTGCTGCATCCGTGGATATAGCTGCTTGGATTACTGCCAGGCGGACCTGTTCAACTACTTTTTCGTTAAAAATACTTGGGATGATATATTGCTCATTGAGTTCATCCGGATGAACGACCGATGCAATGGCTTTTGCCGCAGCCAGCTTCATTTCGAGATTCACAGTTCTAGCCCGGCAATCAAGTGCGCCACGGAAAATACCCGGAAAACATAACACATTGTTGATCTGGTTCGGATAATCACTTCTGCCTGTCGCTAGGACACGAACAAAAGGTTCTGCCAAATCCGGTTCAATCTCCGGTGTAGGATTAGCCATCGCAAAAACGATGTTATCACTGGCCATGCTTTTGAGATGATCCACGGTTAGAATCCCCCCACGGGACACCCCAATAAAGACATCTGCCCCTCGTATAACCTCCGTTATTCCACCCTCAATTCCCTCAGGATTGGTTGCGGCAGCAAGCTTCTGCCATTCCGGATTATCATACTGGAGATCTTTTCTGAGAACGCCTTCACGATCAACCGCATAAATATAACGCGCGCCCGCTGCCAGCAGCAGATTACATATGGACACCCCAGCCGCCCCAATACCCACAACAACAATCCGTGCATTTTCAATAGATTTATTTACAACTTTAAGCGCATTCAAAAGTCCTGCAAAAGCCACCACGGATGTTCCATGCTGATCATCATGAAATACCGGAATGTCCAGCTCTTCCGCAAGCCGGCGTTCGATTTCAAAGCAGCGTGGCGAGCTTATATCCTCTAAGTTTATCCCTCCAAAGCCAGGAGAAACTGCTTTTACGATATTGATAATTTCATCCGGATCTTTGGTATTTAAGCACAGCGGAAAAGCATCAATGTTCGCCAATTGCTTAAACAGCATCGCCTTACCTTCCATGACAGGCATAGCTGCTTCCGGGCCGATATCCCCTAGTCCAAGCACAGCAGTGCCGTCCGAAACGACTGCAACTGTATTTCTTTTCATCGTCAGAGAATAAGCTTTTCTGGGATCTTCAGCAATCGCCGTACATACTCGGGCTACCCCCGGCGTATACACTAAGGATAAATCCTCCCGATTTTTAATCGGCATTTTAGGTGTGATTTCAATTTTTCCGCCAAGATGAGCCAGAAAGGTCCGATCCGACACGTTGATTATTTTAATTCCCGGCATCTTCGATAATATTGAGATAATATCTCCATTAGCTGCGTCTTGCACATTCACTGTTATATCTCGGGTAGTGACATCCTTCCCTGCACGTATCACGTCAATAGCAACAATATCTCCGCCAGCTGCGGCAATTCCTGAAGCAACATCGCCAAAAGATGCAACCGATTTCCGAATTTCGAGCCTGATAATCATTGTAGTCGCAATCGACATGAATTAGCCTCTCTTTCTTCAATCCTATTATTTAAAAAATACTATACTTTCCCATTTAAACATATCTTCCGCCTATTAACTAGATCAACGAAAAATTTTTCTTCTTACAGTATTCCCATCCGCACCCGACCCAAATACATCAGGTATGACAGCTACGGGCACAGAGCCATTTTTCCCATAAAAATAAAATTCATCATAATCTTAAGTGTATGTAAGCATAAACAACCGTAAGCTCTTCTACTCTTCATTACCTTTTCTGCATGCTGTAGAGCATCCTGCCGATTCCTTTTCTCCACTAACCCTTTCTAGTTGTTCTCCTTCACTAAGGTCTGTACTGCTCTTCTAGCAAAACAACCTTACCTTCTACAAATGTCAGATGGAATAATCTATCCATTAGCTCTTCGCTAATAAAACTCGTATAGTCCACTTGCTGATGTCTCGCCCCGTTTAGTTCAGCTATAGTTACATCAGGCTCCAGCTTAACCCGCTTAATTTCTTCGCTTGCGTTTCGGATATAGAATCCATTAGGCAATGATTCGGGTTCTAGTACACCATCTTCTTTAGCTGCAATTTCTGCCGCCTCTCCACCGAACCATTCCACCTCATCCAGATCCAGATAAACCGTATTCCCTTCTGTGATAACGCCCTTTATAAAAGCTAATTTTTTCTCCACTTGCGGTAACTTATAAATAATTTTTTTCAGTTCCTCCACACTCTCACCCTGCACTCCGCTCTCAGAGTTAGATTGGATTGAAATCTCACCTATAGTTTGAACTAGCTCCTTGGTAGTTGGGTTAGTCTCTTTTGGTGGCTTGTTATAAAAAGAATATCCATTAAAACCAAGTGAGACTAATGTGATACCCACTAAGACTGTAACCCTTAAATTTTTCCATTTCATAAGCTTCACCCTCTATCACGTGATTTAACGGAACCTTAATAAACAATTGCGCTATATCATAGACAATCACTAGTTGACCGGGCAGAATAAATATTATATACATGTCTTACCTATAACGTAGTTGAAGGAGCTCACACTTATGACAGAATCATTTCAAGCGTTAGTTGTCGACAAAACAGAATCATCCTTCTCCGTAGCTGTTAAACCGGTTACCCTAGAGGATCTGCCAGCTGGAGAGGTTGTAATTAAGGTTGCTTACTCCAGTGTAAACTATAAAGATGGTTTAGCCAGTATTCCAAACGGTAAAATTCTAAGAACATATCCCTTTATTCCAGGGATAGATTTATCCGGTATTGTGGTATCTTCCACAGACGAACGGTTTCATAAAGGGCAGCAAGTCATTGCGACAGGATATGGTGTTGGCGTATCACACTTTGGTGGCTTTAGCGAATACGCTCGTATTCCCGCAGGTTGGATCACTCCTCTTCCCGAAGGCCTGACGCTTAAAGAAGCTATGATCTACGGTACTGCAGGACTGACAGCCGCCTTATCCATACTGGCCCTGGAAGATCATGACGTTTCCCCGGACAAAGGCAAAGTACTTGTAACAGGCGCTACCGGCGGTGTAGGTGGATCTGCTATTGCCATGCTTGGCGCAAAAGGGTATAGCGTAGTGGCAAGCACAGGTAACGCCGAAGCTACCGATTACCTTAGAGGTATAGGAGCCGAAGACGTGATTTCACGTGAAGAGGTCATTGGCGGCGCCAGCAAACCCTTGGACAAACAATTATGGCAAGGCGCAGTAGATTCGGTGGGTGGTGACACCCTTGCCGCAGTTTTGAGTAAAATCACCTACAGAGGTTCTGTAGCTGCAAGTGGCTTAACCGGAGGCACTTCAGTTCCAACTACAGTACTTCCGTTCATTCTTCGGGGTGTTAACCTTCTCGGCATAGATTCCGTTGAATGTCCTGCAGACCTTCGCCAGAAGGCTTGGAAACGGATGGCGAGCGATCTGAAGCCAAGTCAGCTGGAGAACCTCGTGGATCGTGAAGTCACGTTAACCGAGCTACCGCAAGCATTGGAAGATATTCTACAAGGAAACCTTAGAGGAAGAGTACTTGTCCGTTTATCCTAGGTTTAACAACGAAACCTCCCGGAATCTAGAGTTCCGGGAGGTTTTTTTAGTTTACTCTTGGTTATTCGGATATTGGTAATGCGGCTGCTGCTGTACATAGGGTTGTTGGCGATAATGCTGATCATAACCCTGCGTATAGTACCCTTGCATCGGGTATGGCTGATAATTAAAGGCTTGTGTAGCTGGAGGCATTTGTGAAGATATCGGGATGGGTTGTGCCTGCATATGAGCGTATGGATTCATATTTGGCTGCATATTAGGATGCATATTTGGTTTAACATTGGCTTGCATATTTGGAGCCATATTAGGGGCCATATTAGGAGCCATATTGCTGCTGCCCATTACTTTATCTTCTTCGCAGCAGTCAGCAGGAGGGCCGATGAAGGTTCCAGGCTTGATTGGAGCTAAAGCTTCTTTTACCTTAGCTTCATTTAAGCAGTAAGTATGGGCTAATACATTTGCCGGGGTTTTGCTAAGAATATCCGAACCTAAGATAACCTCAGGAATAGGTGCGTCAAAAATCGCGAGTAAATGTGTATTATCGACAGTAGCTATCTCATAATGCCACCAGCCTTGCGGCACATTTGCCACTTGACCCGGACAAATCGGAAAATGCAGAAGTTCATTTGTGAACGGATTGATTAAAGACACTACCGCTGAACCGCAGATACAATATACAAGCTCTGCAGCATTTTGATGATAATGAGGTTCAACCACATTTGATTTGCTAAGAAAAATATCCAGCAGTGATATGTTCTCGAGCGTATTCAATTGTTTAACCGACAGCAAGTTAATGAAGTTGTTGGCATCTTTTTTAAAAAGTGTATTAGTGTTCACATCAAAAGTAAACTCTGTATTGGGGGACGTATAGTCCATGTATGAAGTCACTTTTTTTCCTACCTTTCTGTTGCTATAAATTTTTGCTTTCCCTAAACACAAGATATGCGTTTGCCTATGCCTAGGTGCGGAGATTCACTACTCCTGATAAAAATTCATCTTTCTTTTCTAAACGGGGCATCCTCTAAGTATTACACTCTCACCCCACATAGGAGGCACAGTATGAAATCGATTCGCACAAAAATAGTGTTAGCTTTATGTATCACTGTCTTTACAATTATGGGTTTCCACCCTATGAATCTTAGCTCCACAGTTGAGGCCGCCAATAACAAAACAGCAGCGAAACAGGCGCCTCTTACATTCGTTCTAGTTCATGGGTCTTGGGCTACTGCTGGTTTTTGGGATCAAACGGCCGCCGCACTTCGCAGCTTAGGACACACCGTCTATACTCCGGAATATGCCGGACATGGCGGGGACAAAAACAATAATGTAACGCATGCGCAAATCACACAGTCTGTTGTCGACTATATCAAGCAAAAAGACTTAAAGGATATCATTCTGCTCGGACATAGCTTTGGTGGTTCGGTGATCCAAACCGTCTCTCAGGAAGTACCGGATCGGATCAAACGTCTGGTATTCTTCGACGCCTTCGTACCGCTGGATGGGCAAAGTGTGGCGGACCAATTTCCAGCTGATTCGCTGAAGTACTTTGAACAGCTGAGAGATACTTCCGGCAATAACACCATAACGCTCCCTTTCCCTCTTTTCCGGGATACATTCGTCAACACCGCCAGTCTTGCGGAAGCGCAAGCTTTTTATAAACAAGCTCCTCCTGAGCCAGCAAGTCCACTTTTCGAAAAGCTTGATCTCAAGAAATTTTACAGTCTCCAGATCCCTAAAAGTTACCTTTATCTAACGGAGGACACCGCGATACCGCAAGGTCCATACGGATTCCACCCTACACAATCCAGTCATTTAGGCGTCTTCCGCTTCATCGAGGGCAAAGGAGATCACATGACCACCGTTCGAACCGAACCCAAAATGCTGGCGGAATTAATGGTGAAGGCGGGAAGAGATTAGTCGCTTAACAGCTGGATAATCTAGGTAGCTGTTGTGGCTTGAGCTGGGGTTTTTGGCGCTGAGCTGGTGACGTATGCTACACTCTGTAATGCAAGCTGGGCTTTGTGATGCTGAGTTGGCCTTCCACTCTGGGTTGAACTTTGCGACTCTAAATACGCTAGAGCTTGGCGGGGATCGGACCGAGGAGCCCTTATTTTCATAATTCCGGCGATTTAGCCGTGCTATCGGACTCAGATGCAGCTATTCACCCAAATGTACTCCTATATTGCGTGATTTCAGGGGAATAAGAGCCATACAGTCCGAAACTCTCGCCAGAACGATCATAATGCCAAAATAGCTGCAATACGGTCCGTAACGATCTGTGAAGCGAGGTTTCTTAATTAATCACCAACTTAGGCTGATGATTTGTGACGCTGAGCAGGCATTGTCACTCTGGGCTGAACATTACCACGCTGAGCTGGCCTTGCCACTCTGAGCTGAACATTACCACGCTGAGTTAGCCTTGCCACTTTGAGCTGCACTGTCTCTCTGAGATAGCCTTGCTACTTTGAGCTGGCATTGTCACTCTGATTTGGTCTTCCACGCTGAACTGAACATTACGACTCTAAATACACTAGAGTTTGGCGGTGATCGGACCGAGGAGCTCTTATTTTCATAATTTCGGCGATTTAGCCTTGCTATCGGACTCAGATGCAGCTATTCGCCCAAATGTACTCCTATAATGCGTGATTTTAGGGGAATAAGAGCCATACTGAAGCTAGAATAAAAAGTGGACAGTAGTTAACAGACTGGCGATAATGAGTCCACGGAGGTGTGTTCACATGGGAGAACATCGACAACGGTATAACGAAGAATTTAAAAAACAGACAGTGCAGTTCATTCAAGAGCAAACAAAGACAGTGGGCGACTTGGCGGAAGAGCTCAACATCCCAAAAAGTACCCTGCATCAATGGATGAGCCAGTATCGAGAACTAAAGAATGAACCGGCGGCTAGCATGGATCGAGTACGGGAACTCGAGGCACAGTTGAAAGAAATGAGCCGTCAACTTCAAGAAAAAGATAACAAGATTGCCGATGTGGAAGAGGAATTAGCGATCGTAAAAAAAGCAGTGCACATCTTCAGCAAACCAAGGAACTGAGATTCCAGTTTATTGAAAAACATCGCTCCGAGTTTCTCTTGGAGAAGATGTGCATGACCCTACATGTGTCACGGAGCGGGTACTACAAGTGGCGGACAGAAAAAACCAGTACGCATATGCTTCGTAAGGCTGCGATAATGAAGCGAATTCAGTATCATTTTACAGACCATCAAAAGCGGTATGGGAGTCCGAAGATCACCCGCCTGTTACATCAAGAAGGTTATACCGTTACCGAACGCACGGTGAGTGTGTACATGCGACATATGAAACTTCGCTCCATTGTCTCCAAAACGTATCGGGTACAGACCACTGACTCCAATCATGACCATCCGATTGCCCCGAATACGCTGAACCAGCAATTTAAAATACGCAAACCCAATTCAGTATGGGTTACCGACATTACGTACATTCCTTGCCGGGGAGGGCGCTTGTACCTGGCTAGTGTGATGGACCTTTGCACGCGCGAAATCGTGGGGTGGCGTTTGGAGAACCATATGGAAACTAGCTTGATTTCGGGCGCTTTACAAGATGCCTACGAAGCTAAACAACCGGAAAAGGGTCTATTACATCACTCCGATAGAGGTTCTCAATATACTTCTCATGAATACACGAAGCAGTTGAAAGCGTATGGCATGGAGTCCAGCATGAGCCGCAGAGGTAACTGTTATGATAACGCCTGTATCGAGTCGTGGCACAGCATTTTGAAAAAGGAGCTCATTTATTGTAATCCGCGATTCAAAACTAAGGAGCAAGCCTACCAGACACTTTTTCAATATATTGAGTTTTACTATAACCGCAAGCGAATGCATGGCGCGCTGGGGTATCTTTCTCCAGTTCGTTTTGCTGAGCAATTGACTAGAATGTCTGTTGCGTGACTGTCCACTTTCTTGACAGAGGTCCATACAGTCCGAAACTCTCGCCAGAACGATCATAATGCCAAAATAGCTGCAATACGGTCCGTAACGATGTCTGAAGCGCTGTCTCTTAAGTAATCAGCAACGTAGGCTGATGATTTGTGACGCTAAGTTGGTATTGTCACTCTGGGCCGAACATTGTCACTGATGATTTGTGACGCTGAGTTGGCATTGCCACTCTGGGCTGAACATTGTCACTGATCATTTGTAGAAAAACAGACCACGTGGACTGAACGATGTGCTTTCGAATCAAAAAAAGAGCAAGCGTATGGGAACCCCCTACTACGCTTGCTCTTTTTCCTATCCATAACCAACCTACTTCCTAGGCAATCCGCCACGCGGCAGCTCGGGGTCCGATGTCACTCCGTTAATCACCCAGCTATTCTTCTCTTGCACAAGTGAGATTGTCAAAAGTATAGAAGGTGCTGGTCCACTTGAAGTCGCAGTATCCAAACGCATTTCTATGACCTCTGAGTTCTTGTTAATTATCGTTTCTTTAGTGACCTCGTAGTTCGTGATCCAAGGGCTGGAGACACCCGTCACCCAGTTTAGTTCGACAAACCGCGGATACATAATCTTTTTGAAATCTTTAGAGAAGATCGAATACTGAATCGAGGCATTCCGATGCTGTAATCCGAACCCGTATAGCTCTGATGCTTGAATTGCAGAAGGTAATATAATGCGCCTAGACTCCGGAGCTGGCTTGGGCATAGCCGATAACAGTTCTCCATTAACGTGAGTCATAGTAACGGGAGCTGATGCACCCATAGCCATTCCCGGCAGAAGCAACAATCCCGCAATTAGGGCAGTCGCCATTTTCATTTTGCTAATTAGAATCACCTCATTCGTAGCCTGTTCACTACATGTGAATTGAATCTAATTATTCCCCCACTTCACTCATAAATATGTACACTGTTTCCAAATCCACCAATAATGTATACCTCAATGAATTAAACTGGTAATATAAAATACAACGATACTACACAATCATTAATTCCATTAGATTTTTATAGGAGTGTTCCCATGAAAAAAATCTTAAACATTTGTCTAGCAGCAGGCCTGCTACTCACTCTATCCGTCGCTACCTTGAATACAGCTAGCGCAGAATCCAAGGTCAAAACCTACAAAAACTGCACGGAGCTAAACAAAGATTACAAAGGTGGAGTTGCCATTTCCAGCTCAACCAAGAACAAAGGCGGCAAAACGAAATACAAACCCTACGTATCGAAAGAACTCTATAATGCCAATAAAAAAAGCGACCGTGACAAAGACGGAATCGCTTGTGAGAAATAGGCTTAGCCTTGCTCCACTATTTGCTTGAGTCTTAGATCCGGCGTGAAAAAGAGTCGGTAGCTCAGTACACTGAGCAGCATACTCGTTATGGCAGCAGAGGCAGTGAACGAGAACACAATTAATATCTGATAACGAACAGCTACTACAGGATCAGCGCCCGCGATGATCATTCCGGTCATCATTCCAGGAAGTTGAACAAGCCCAACCGTCTTCATACCGTCGATGGTAGGAATCATGCTGAATTTTACAGATCTTTTTCTAACTTCCTGGACCGCCTGTGGGACCGTTGCTCCAAGAGACAACAACGTTTCAATCTCCCCTTTGCTCTGCTGAATTTCATGCTTGATATGGTTAATGAACAACCCTGAAACCACCATAGCACTGCCAATGGTCATGCCGCTAATCGGAATGATATATTGTGGCGTAGCCTCAATGATATGTAAGCTGAGCAGAATGCCCATCATGAGCAGTTCCATAGTAGCAATCGCCAGTCCAATTCTCCAGACTAATCCGCGCAAGCCTTTGCCTCTTTTGGCTGCATTCCATGCGGCTACACTGATCATAAAGAGTATTATCACAATTACATAAATGACCTGATCCGATTTAAAAATAAATTGCAGCACATACCCCACCGCAAGCAATTGAATGGCCGACCGCACTGTGCCTACAATGATATCTTTTTCCAGTCCGAGCTTTTGCCACACGGAGACCAACATTGTCCCTAATACAAACAGAAGCGTGAAACTTAGTGCTGTATAACTCATAACAACGACGCTCCTTCCGAAGGCCGAACGAACCTTTTAGCCAATTCTTCCGCAGATTCAGCAAAAAAAGACTCGCTCACATGCTGTTCCAACCTGCCTTTTCCCATAAACCATGTAGTTGTGCTTATTCTGCTCGCCTGCTTAAGATCATGAGTGACCCAAATCATCGAAGTGCCTTCTTCCTTATGCCAATCCTCTAGTAGCTTCTCAACCATTTGAGTGCTGTTAACATCGAGCGAAGCGGTGATTTCATCGAGCAATAATACCGTAGGTCGGAGCAGCAAGGATCGAATTAAAGAAATCCGCTGCTTTTCACCACCCGAACAATCTGCCGCTTTTTTGCTTAAATCCAAATGCTCCAGCCCCAATTGCCCAATTAGTCGCTGCACTAGTTTAAGATCATAAGGTTTGTCATGCAGTCTGCTGACAGTTCTTAAATTATCCTCCACACTGCCAGACAGCATGACCGCTTGTTGTGCTACAAACCCTATTTTCATCCTCCATAATCTCGCATCCATACTTTTATATGAAGTCCCATTTACCAACATATCTCCCTCATCCGGAGCATCCAAGAGAGCCAGGATTCTAAGGAGTGTACTTTTCCCTTGGCCAGAGGCACCAATCAATGCGATGCGGTCCGATTCAGCTATGTCTGCGGAGATCTCCGAGAAAAGATATTTCGAAGTTTGGTCGTTACTTTTCCAATTAAGTTTTGCAAGTCTCTGAATCTCAAAAATACTACTCAATCCCCTACCTCCTAATACCATCCGCTAAAATAGCATACCGTCTAGTATTATAGCATTTCAGCTATAAAAAAGAGAAAGACATCCAGTTTCAGGACGTCTTTCCCTATTCGAACTATTGCATTTTATTGATTAAAACGGGCCACAACAAACACCGCAGGTGAATTCCAATAGATCGTCACTTCATTCGTAGAATAGCTAAGCTCATGATCGACAAAGCACTGCGCAGCTGGTTTTCCTTGTAAATGCTCAACTACGTATTCATCATGCAGCCCACGATCTGGCCCCCCTGACACCAATCCCGGCACCGGATCAGCCACATGGTCACCTACAGAAGGGCGATGATGCGGATTCATCACGGCATGATCCCCAAACCCGGTAACATAGCTGATATCCAGAACGTTACGCCCCATCAGATAATGTAGATGATCTAAGGCACAGTCCGCAAAACCGGAGTCTCCACTAAAATATTCAGCCGCCAGCAGCAGCATTGCATTGTTCATTACTAGCATATTGCTGCCCCAGATATAGTCCTCCTCTTTTAAGGAGATCCTATAGCCCTCCTCACGACTCTGTTCCGCTAATCGTTGTGCCTCAGCAACAAGCCCTTCTTTTAACGAGGCATATAAAGCACGGTCTGCTTGCTCCTCACCATTTAACAGATAAGCAATAGTGCCATAGCCCCCCATATCACCCCAGCCTAAACTGTATTTTGGAAAAGCCAGCTGCACTAGCTGCAGAACAGCTTGATGATATTCCTCTTTCCCTGTCGTACGATACAGCTCCGCCGCTGCCCAATACCGCTCGTCCTTATCGACTCCATCCCCGTATTCTCCAGTGCTAATCTCAGGCGGATTCGTAAAACCGGGTACATCTGGATGCTGTACAAGCCATTCCCATGCTGCCCCCGCAGCATCCAGACATTTCCGCGCATAAGCAGCATCAAAAGGCTTGTACACTCTTGCAGCCATAGCCATAACACCAGCAAAATCCCCAGTTGCAGTAGCAGATATTGGTGAGAAGTACAGATCTGCTGTATCGTCCTCAGGCATAACATCCAGACCAGGAAAGCTTAACGTAGTCAATTTATGGTATACACCACCTGTTGCGGAGTCTTGCATTTTAAACAACCAATCGAGCTCCACCTTGCATTCCAGCAGCACATCTGGCGTAGATCCATCACTTTCAGGCAATGGGATAGCGCTTACAAAAGCCGAGGGATATAATTCATAGGCAAGCAGCATATCCGCGATAGCTTTCGCACCGGGACCGCTATATTTTCCATAATCACCTGCATCATGCCAGCCACCCGAACAGTCTAGTTGAAGATCCGGTTGCCCATATACAATCCCTTTTGCAGTATGGCACGCCTTGTGCTTCCAATCTCCAGCATATTCTTCAGTCAACTCAACGCCACAGCGATAATAATAGAAAGCTTTCAGCAAGCCCTGTTGAAGCTCATGATAAGGCTGATCTGAGATTGTAAAGGATGCCGAAGCTACACCCTCGCTCTGCTCAATCCGATATCTTCCCTCAGTATTGACCTCCGAGAAATCACCTGTGTGCAAAGTTACTCCACTGGCTTTATCAAATCTTCCAGCATCTGAACTACCTTTGAACACAATAGTCCCACTATCAACATCAACTACCTGAAAATCATGCTCAGTACCTGTAAATACTGCGATCTTTTGTCCATCCAGCGGATATCCGATTTGATTCACAGTAATGGTGCGAAGTGTACGCTCGCTCATCTTCATTCTCCTTTTATGTAAAAATGATGAAGCTAAAGTAACCATTCTCTTCTAGTTGAGAATACTCTATTCTAGTTATCTATGGCAATGATGTATACAAGAAAAAAACCTAGAGTCACCCGAAAGGAAACGGATAACTCTAGGCGGACAAAACAGCTTATTTGTCGTCAAGCAATTTAATAAAGTTAGCTGGAAGTGTGAACTGCTTATTATGAACCACTATACGGCGAAGCTCTTCCTCGAAGGAGCTAAGATCATCTTCATCATCGTCTTTAATTTCCTTTATATCCCGGTGCAGACGCTCCATTTGCAGATCAAGGGCATGAGCGGCATCCGCCGCATTTTTCAGTTCACGAGTCATACTCTCAGGTACTGATTTATTATATTTATAAAAGATTTTATGTTCGAGGCTTGCCCAGAAATCCATAGCAATGGTACGAATTTGAACTTCTACACAGACAAGCTCCTGACGATCGGACATAAAAACAGGGACTTGAATCAGCAAGTGAAGACTCTGATATCCGTTAGGTTTAGGGTTCTTAATATAATCCTTTACCTCAAGGACCGTTAGATCATCCTGCTTCTGAAGCATCTCACTAACATGATAGATATCAGAGATAAAAGAACAGGTGATCCGCAGACCAGCGATGTCTTTAATACAATTTTTCACTGAATCCAGCGATAATTCACCATTTTTGCGCAGCATCTTGTTCATGATACTTTCTGGAGACTTAATACGCGATTTGGTATGTTCAATTGGGCTGTAATCATGCAGAGACTGAAACTCCTGTTTTAGGATCTCAATCTTCGTTTCCATCTCATCCAATGCAAATTTATAAATTAACATGAAACGAGTGATATCGTGCTTAAGCTTCTTAAATTGTTCGATTTGATTCTCGGGGGTCATTATCTCATTTCTCCTCTTGTAGCGTTTCTCTATATTTATCATAGCCAATCCACTAGTGAATTTCAAATTCAGCGGTAATGTAGCCATAATCCAAACCTACACTTCGTTTGATTACGTACCTTTTGCGCCGTGAATCCGCTTGCGAAGTCGCTATAGGACCCAGTTGACCTTATACACAGTATAATCCCATAATCGGGATGCTATCGGACTCCATAATCGCTATTGGCAAAAAAAACACAAAATATGAACCTCTTCATAAGAAATAACGTCACTGGAGTCCGAAACCCTGCTCAAACGGAGATAAACCTAAGAACCAAACCCATGATGCCCAAGAAACTAAAGTAACCCAAATAACCAAACTAGCCAAAGACCCTCAATATGTTACGGACCGTATTGCAGCTATTTGCGCTTTTTGGTCATTTTTACAGAAGTATCGGACCGTATAGCTCTTATCACCATGTAACAGTGCTGAATCGGTGTGGTTATGAGTATATAGCTGCAATATAGTCCGATAGCTCGCCTAAAACGTTCGAAATGGAGAAATAAGGTCATCTGAGTCCGAGCGGTAAAGGTCATGCAGAAACTAATGCCTGATGTCGGTTGGTTTACGTCCAGGAACACAGTCTACCCGAGTACCCGATCATTAAACTGAAAGTTTCATTATTCAGTTGAGCTGTTTCCACTTTTGCTCAAGCGTTTGCGGAACATACTCCTTCAAAAGAGTCAAGAGTTCCAACGGCTCGTTGGATACGTTTAGCAGACTTAGATGCGAAGAATTAGAGAAGCCTTCTTGGATACTGTTATGTATCAGATTCATCAGAGGATCAAAATAATTCCTGATATTTAGAACCCCTACCGGCTTCTTGTGTATGCCAATTTGTGACCAGCACAAAACCTCAAAGAGCTCCTCATACGTTCCAAACCCTCCAGGCAAAGCAATAAAGCCATCTGCCAGCTCTCCCATTTTTGCTTTACGGCCATGCATATCCTCTACTTCTATCAACTGCGTTAACTCTCTATGTACCATTTCCCCATTAAATAATCCTCTAGGCATTACCCCGATTACCTCGCCTCCACCATTCAAAACAGCATTAGCGACTTCACCCATTAATCCGATTTTTGAACCACCGTAAATTAAACGATAATTATGCATAGCCATGTAGTTACCAAGTTCAACAGCTTTAGCTTTATAATCCTCATGCACCCCTAAATTCGATCCTGCGAAAACACATATTGATTTCAAAATCTCATCTCCAAACTATATATTGATAATGTCCGCTATCTAATATACTATATGTTGGAGTATAAATCATGTGATAGATTAAGGAGTGCTACATAATATGGAAATTAATGATGTGCAGAAATGGATTAATCATTTTTATGGAGAACGAGGCTGGACTACTTATGGTCCTTTTATAAGAGTCGGATTCTTAATGGAAGAGACCGGTGAAGTCGCTCGAGCTGTACGCTCCTATGAAATCGGCAGAGATCGACCGGATGAATCGACTCGTACTCCAGAGCAACTGAAAAACGACTTGATTGAGGAAATCGGGGATGTTCTCGGAAATATCGCATTGTTAGCCGACTTATATGGCATCACATTAGAAGAAGCTTTTACTGCACATAAAGAAAAATTAGTGAAACGATTTAATTCCTAGGGACGAAGTAATCCTAAAAAAATAGGACTACAATCGGCAAGACCGAATTGTAGCCCTTCTTTATTTTACTCTTTAAGCCCTGTTAAGCTTTACCGCCTAAAGTATGATTCGAAATGGCTTTGATTATTGTTTCCCAATCATCCGGGTGGACTTCGTGGCCCGTTCCTTCCAGGGTTAGAAGCGACGCATCAGGAATTTCCGCCGCAAGCGCCAAGCCATGCTCTATAGGAAGCACCGTGTCTTCTGTGCCGTGGATAACCAAGGTAGGAACCATGATATTTTTTGCCTTGCCCTCGTAGCCGTCATCCCCTGTAAGAAGAGAATGATTAAACATGCTAAGCAAGTTGTTGGCACGTTTTATTTCCAGCCTTACTTGTTTATACGCTCTTTTCTCATCGAATTTATGTTTTGAACCACAGAGTATGCCGGAACCTGAAACCAAATAATTGGCTACCTCTTCCTCATTAGACCAATCCAGTGTTGCTCCATTTGCATGGAATGCGAGGATCCGCTCATCCATAGGAGGCAAGTTCCGATCATTATCGTCAGATTCGAAAAAACTTGATGCGATCAAGGTTAAGGTTAGAACTTTTTGCGGATGACGTGTAGCAAGGACTTGCGCAATCATTCCGCCTAAGGACATTCCAACGATATTTGCCTGTTCTATATTATAGGCGTCTAGTAACCCAGCAGCATCATTTGCCATGTCCATCACGGTATAATTGGAACTCCCAGGCTCATAAACAACGGAACGTCCGACATCCCGGTTATCATAACGAATAACGTAACGTCCGGTATCTGCTAATCGCTGACAGAACTCTTCATCCCAATAAACCATAGAACAGGTGGCACCCATAATCAGCAATATCGCAGGATTGCTAGGATTTCCAAAACTTTCCGAACATATATCAATTCCGTTTACTTTTACTATTTTTTCGCTCATTGTTCATTCCTCATTTCATTCGAATTTTATCAATGAATGCACAGTTAAATAAGACTCAATACATTTTCAAAAAAATGGATGATGTCATCATTGAATTGCACCTCAAATTAACGTAAACGAATGAATTTGATAATCACGATAAGCACTCTCCTATTCCATATTGAAGGGTTTTTAACCCAATTTCGATTATAACACAAAAAAGCTATCCCCTGATTTTACGGATCAGTGAGATAGCCTCCTATTTATCGCCACAAAAATATTCGTTAAATAAATACTTCTTCAACAGTCAAATTACGCTCTTTAGATAAGTCTCTGAACGTAGTCTCATTTATTTTTACCAGAGGTTTGAAAATATCCAACGGATTATTCATAATAATCGTACCTTGCTCACCATTGCTAAGCTGAACGCTCTTACCCACAAAATTCGGCAATAAATGTCCGATCAGAGCTTGTACCGCATTTCCATTCAGCTTGCCAAATCCAAGCTCATGTACCTTGCGCAAAACGTTAATCAGGCCTTGTTTCGGTTGATTCGCTCTTCCTAAGGTCATGCCTACATAAGTATTTGCGACAGCAACAATCTGCGTATACGGGTGCAAGTCCTGTTTACGGAGATTGTTAGGATAACCTGTACCATCCTCGAATTCATGATGCTGAAGCGCCACTAGTGCGGTCTTTTCGTCATTCATCGATTTAAGGATAATGTCGTATCCATACGTAGTATGACGTTTTAGTTCTTCTGATTCTTCGGGAGTTAAGTTATCCGTCTTATTTAAGATATGTGGAGCAATCTGGCTTTTTCCGATATCGTGCAAATAACCGGCTCTACTAATCTCAAATCTTTCGGCTTTTGTATGACCTAACCAAGTCGCTATGTAAAACGATAACAGTCCGACCTGCAATGAATGATTGTATGTACTGATATCATCACGTTCCAGCAGCAATAATAAAGAAACGACATCCTTTTGTTCATCCAATTTCTCCAGCAATGGCTGCAGCGTATTATCAACATCCGACTGCGTAAAGCTACCCTTGCTGAGTGCTTCCAGAAATATAGATTCATAGTTTTGGATGGCTTGATCAAAATTACCATCTATCCCTTGTGCCACATTCATTTCTTCATTATCCAGCACCATCATGCGTGGTTCAATATCGACATAATCAATCTGATGCCTCATCAGGATGGTGATTTCTTCTCCGTAGACCACTGTCCCCTTCGGAAGCACGTGTAGGCCAACACTATTGAATGTATCTGTGATTAGACAATCGCCATGTTTGAGATCTGTGACATGAGCTTTCAAAATTCAGCACCCCTTACTATATGTAGGTATATTTTACCTTAAGGATAGCTAAATTCTTCCAAAGTAACAATATGGTTAAAGACTCATTAAAGCACTCGGTTAGTTCAAAAGACCCCCGCGACTTCAGCACCCCTAAATCTATTTTTAGAGATTAAGCCTTACATTTATCCGTCTTACACACTACCTAAAAGGGATTGCTAAATTCAGCGATTACTTTCCCAATCAACTTATCCTTCGACACAAATGGAGTATCCCACAGATGAGCATCATAGCTTATATTCCGGTTATCTCCGAGAAAAAAATAATGATCGGCGGGTACCGTAACCGGTCCAAAAGTGTAATCCATCTGTTCATTGAGGTAAGGTTCGTTAACCTTCGCTCCGTTTCGGTAAAGTGCGCCATCTTTAATTTCCAAGGTATCTCCAGGCAGCCCCATTAGCCTTTTTACATATCTTTTATTCTCATCACCAGCTACAGGTGGCGTAAATACAACAATATCTCCATGCTCCAGTGTGGTCATCCATAACATTTTCTCAACAATTAAGCGATCATTGATTTGAATCGTTGGGATCATAGAGCCCGTTGGAACTCTCATGGCTTCAGCAACATAGGTTCTAACAAACAAAGAAATAACCACTGCGATCACAATACTCGGCAACCATTGCTTCATAAATTTCAACATTATTGCTCACCTCACATTCATTTTATAGAGTCAAACTTTTTTTAGCTGGTTCATATTCAGTTCATATTGTCGTCATGTATAGTTCATCTTCATCGGGTAAGCTTTCTTTAGCAACTCATTAAGATAGCTAGAATAAAGCGATTAGAACAGGAGAAGATGCGATTGAAACCAGAAGAAGAGGTTATTAAAAAAAGGATGAATAAACCGCTGAAAATTATACTTATTTCCTTAGGGGCTTTAGCTACTGCAATAGTACTTTTTCTAGTGACTGTTTTTGTCGCTAATATTTTCCTCAATAAATCGGACCAAGCTAAAATAAAACCCTATGGTCAGTCTGTAAGCGTCGATGGTAAAAATATGAACGTTTTGATTCAAGGAAAGGGTGAAGAGACAGTCGTGCTCTTACCTGGTTATGGAACGGTGGCACCGGGACTTGATTTTAAGCTGTTAATAGATGAACTATCTCCATTTTACAAAGTTGTCGTGATTGAGCCTTTCGGTTATGGATTAAGTGATAGAACTGAAAAAGAGCGAACCACAGAAAACATTGTGAGTGAAATTCATGAAGCTGTAAAGCAGCTTAATATTGACCGTTATATTCTAATGGCACACTCTATTTCCGGTATGTACAGTTTGAATTATGTGAACAAATATCCAAACGAAGTGAGTGCATTTGTCGGGATTGATAATAGTATTGCAACGGAAGACAGAATAGGTGTTAAAATACCAACAGGAAAATTAAAACTACTTAGAGAATCAGGCTTGGGCAGATTGTTATTTAAATCAAGTGGAAATCCCTATGCTGAATTGCCGTTTGATGATGAAACTAAAGAACAATTGAGATTGCTTACGCTTAGAAACACTTATAATTACACTAACTTAAATGAAGTGGAACATATGTCTTCTAATTATAAAGGGGCTCTAAATTCAACTTTTCCAAAGGATCTCCCCCTTTTGCTCTTTGTTCAAGGGGATGATACTCTCTTAAAAGATTGGATATCATTGCATGAAGAGCAAGTCAAAAATTCCGTACAAGGAAAATTGGTAAAACTTGATGCAGGACATTATCTGCACCATACCAAATCAAAAGAAATCGCCGAAAATTTTAAGACATTTATGGAAGAAATAAAATAAAAAGCGTTTCTTCTATTCTCCATGCTGCGGTCATCATGTGCAAGTTTCCTTGCATTTCATGACGCAGCATTTTTTCCTTAGTATTTAAATCTCGAACCGCTCAATAATTCGATTCATTTCCCCATCAACATCAATTGAAGTATTCTTAGGAATATGAATGACGAACAAACCGCCAAAGATCAACTCACATTTGCCTTCATTCTCTATAATTCTATGTTTAAAAGCTGCAATGGCCGTTGAATCAACAGCTTCTTTACTAAGCAGCCAAGCGTATCTTTTGAAAGGAGATTTCTGAACAGTCTCTTGGTAATAATAGACTCCATTTTCTTCCTTCACCTGTATAATATCTCCCATTGTAACAGCCGGATTAAAAATCGGTGTCTCTTCAATTCGAAATTTATCTTTGCCAAATGGAGTAACATCGAGGATTTCTATTTCACGGCCATCTGCGTTGAAGCAGATATGGATTCCGGACGATTCTAGCATCGGCACACCTCTATCCTTGTTCAATATCTAATCTTGTTCATTCTAAATAACACAAAACAAAGTAAATACATTAGACTCGTAATCCCGAACAACCTAAAGATTCCGGGTGTTAATAACATATATAAACTGTAGGGAAAACTCCAGACAAATGCAAGCAGCATTAGCCGACTTCTGTTTAAAAAGACACCTATTGCTAATAACCCCGCCGGTAATAACAACATAATTATACTAATCACAAGAGTGGAGCGATTCGTAATCTCAGCATAAGGATTGATGAATATAAAAATTAGCCATAAAAAAACGGTCATCAAACTGGACACATAACCTATTAGTTTAATGATTGTTAAATTTATGGATGACTCCATCCTATCACCTCAATTCTTTCGCAATAATTCTCTCCAGCCACTTCCATGGAAGCAGCGTTTTGCCTAAGATTAAGATTCGCGTACCTTTGCCGATAGGATAACGTAGCCGTGGTGCCTTCATTTCGGTAATACGACCGATAAGATTAGCTACTTGACTAGGGTCAGGCGCTGTCTCAGCAGTATGTTTGGAATATCGTAGCACAGCGTCAAGACGCGCTTTATACGGAGAATCCTCCTTACGTCGAATTTGCTCCATGCCTTTTCCCCATATCGGTGTTCGGAAGGAGCCCGGTTCAATTAATACCACCCTTATTCCATAAGGGGACATTTCATGACGCAGGCTTTCGCTGAAGCCTTCAACAGCAAATTTAGAAGCTGCATAAGGCGCATAACCTGGAAATCCGGATAATCCACTTACACTTCCCACATTAATAATCGTGCCGCTCTGCTGTTCTCGCATAATGGGCAGCACAGCTGTTGTCACAGCCACTAATCCAAAAAAGTTCGTCTCCATTTGCCGCCGCCATTCCTCCATAGATATTTCTTCTATGAAACCACCAATGGCAAAACCTGCATTATTGACTAGAACATCAATTCTTCCAAATGTTTCGTGTACTGAAGATATTGCTGTCTCTATAGAATCGCTGTCAGTTACATCCATGGTCATTAAATGAAGCTGCTTTAAAATTCCTGCCTGTTCTGCCTGCTGCACCAGCTCGCCTTTACGGCTTAAATCACGCATGGTTGCTATCACCTTAAACCCCTGTCCAGCTAATTTGAGCGCCGTCAGCAGTCCAAATCCACTGGAGGTTCCGGTAATCAGGGCCACACGATCGTGCCCATACTCTAGATGTGAACTCATATTTACTCCCCTTTGTATTTCACAATTACAAAAACAAGCACAAATGTTCTATTATTCATTGACTATCCATTAATTTCAAGTTATAGTAAGAGCATCTTTTATATTTCTGTGCGGGAGAAGCACCTCGCAAGACAGGCGTCAATGCCTATCTTGGAGGTGCTTTTTTGCGTATATTAACTAATTCATTAAGGAGCTGAGAGGAATGTTTAAGCCAAAAAACACCGTCAGATGTAGAACGAACATTTTCAGAATTAGGGGTTTAAAATGGATGGCTCAAGTAGTGCTGGTAGCAGCTTTCTTAACCTGTAACCTCACACTTGTGTCTGCTGCTACTGGCTGGGATTCCGCGCTGGATGACATTAACAGTCTTCATGGTAATTATACCGCGCTTCAAGCCACCCTCAAGACAGATAACTCAAAAATTCAGAAGTTACGCAAACAGAATAATGACGCTCTGAAATCTATTCGTACCGTCATACAGTCAACAGATCAAGCACTGTTAAGCCGCTTATCTTCAGAAGCTAGCTCAGTTCAGAAGAAACATGCTCCCCTTCTGGAACAATACAGCACACTCAGTAAACAGTCTACCGCAGCCAAGAAAGCTAAAGACTTGAAAACAGTCACATTGCTGGACCTGAAGCGTAATAAACTAAAGGCTGCTGTAACCCTCGCCCGAGCCGAAATTAAGACAAAGACAACCGCTTTGGCAGCCGCTCGCAAGCAAACCGCTGCTAAGCTTAAACCCGTCAAAGATGCGTTGGCACCCATCACTGCTTTAAAGAAACAAATAACTGCCGAGAGTAAGAATCTCGCTGCCACGCAGAAAGTACGCGCGGAAGCTGACAAACAATATAAAGCAGCTGTTAAGCAAGGAGATGCAGTTAGAGCCGCCACAGAATTGAAATCATCCTATGAGCAAATGAAACGAATTCATTCCATGCAGCAGAATATTTACAGCTGGGAACAGAAGACTTCGCCAGCACTACGAGCAGCAGAATCTAAACTTCCCTAATGATTATGATTCGACCCCACCGGCTCAAATCAGCTTCACTAACATACTAATTAATTGGGCTGCAGGCACAATTAGGAGCTGAGCAAATATAGTGCCTACAAATCGTGAACCCATCAATACCACATATATTTTTCCTAGCTGATCACGGTATTCTACATTTTCAGTAGCCTTATGGGTAATAAGACCAAGCTGTGGGTCGATAAATATGGTCAGCAGAATAGTCGCCATACCGTTAATCAGTCCGGAAGCTTGAGAAGCAGTCGTGCTATATTGAGGCATTAGATGAGCAGCGTACAAAGATGATATAACACCTACGGTGTAAAAGGCTGTAACAAAAACATTCATCACAATAAAACGTTTAGGAATCCCCAGGTATCTGAAGTTATATAAGTTCACTTTTGGTTTTCTTATGTATTTTCTTGTGTTCTTAAGTTGCCCGATCGTCACACTGGTAAGCAGTTTTGGGATAGAACCTTCGATTTCAAGCTTAGAGATGATTCTCCCAAACAAGCCTACAAAGGTAGGGAACACAGCAATGGCAATTAAAGTCCCTAATGAAGAAGCCAATAATATAATTCTCAAGTAATTAAGAAGTGGAAAATCGGAATGTATTTTGGCATAATCTACGAATTTAGCCGTCAGTGGAGCTTGGATCATATTTGCAGTTCTTGAGACGAGAACAATAATGCCTGTGAGAGATAACGCAATGGCTATCTTGTTCAGCTTCACTCCGGCGTATCGTACCGAATACGATAAGGTTTCTGCCGTGTGAATAATCATCGTAAGCAAGCATACCACAATCAAACTATTTACCATTTAAAGGTTCCTCTCCAATAAACACTATTTATTATTTCGGTGCACCTTTTGGTGAAAGTATTGATCCAATCCATAACAAAGGGCAATGCCCACTAAATATCTAACAAGGTCGATCCACAGGAATCCTTTTCCGAGAATTAGACCACCCAATACTGTAGAACGGATGCTGTTGATCCACTCCGCTTGATACAGCTGGCTAAATTCTATGCCGAAGCTAAACACCAAACTCCATACAAAGGCGAGCCTTAGCTTTTGATTTACCAGTAGAACCCGAAACATAAAATAAACCATACTGCCCCAAAGCGCATCTCCGAAATGTCTAGATACAAACAAAGGCAGCTGATCCGTGAATACTCTAGTGCTTAACCCCAATACAATAACAACGAGGCAGATACAAATATAAAAAAGTCTTTCTTTCAGATCATTGATCCTCATTTCCAACCTCTATCCAGCTTCTGACTTAAAATTGATGCTTGCGATAATACTAATCATTGCGATATAAAACGGATAAATAATCATGGCCCCTATTATGATCAGTCCTGTTACCGGTGCAGGTTTATCTGCAGGTTCTGTAATTGGGAACCAGGTTGCGAATAAACTAATGAACAGAATCAAATAGGGAAACCATAGGATCGTAGTGAAATACATGGATTTTTTTCCGCTCAAATATTTTTTTGTAAGCCAAATAAATACTATAGAAGATAATAAAAATAAAACAAGCTTGAAGATAAACAGCAAGGTATCTACTTTTCCCAGCTCCAAGCCGGAAATTCTGCTGATTCGATAAATATTCAATGGCAGCTCTATTACAACAAACAACATAAAGGCATAAAGTACGCTTAATGCATTCAGCTTTATAAAATATTTCATCTGTTCAGCACTTCGGAGTCCCACAGCCGCTCCACATGGGTAAGCTCCAATTCTTCAAATTCCAGCTTATAAATATCCGGCTTGGACGTCTGTTCAAAGAACTCATATCCATACTTCTTATCGAAGTAATTCAGGATAATGGTCATGATATTCCCATGCGTACCTAATGCGATTTTTCCGCCTTTATGCTGTTGAATTAATTGCTTGATGACAGGAATTGCACGCTCTTGTGCTTCCTGGGTACTCTCTCCATCCGGCATTTTATATTGCTTGTCGTTGAACGATGTCCGAATGCCCTGCAGAAAATCATCTTCACTGATTTCAATCTCGACACTTCCGATTGCTCGTTCTCTGAGTTCTTCATACAGTTCAATCTCTTGGTTCGAAGCTTCTGCCAAATATTTAATTGTCTCTACGGCTCGTCTATATGGGCTGGATACAAAATATGTAATTTTCTCCTCCGCCAAAAGTTCTTTGATTCTATAAGCGTCTGCGTGTCCTTTTTCGGATAATCCCCGTTCCCGCTCGTTCCCTAATACAAAAGGTGACACTGCATGTCTAACCATATAAATGTATGTCTTCATGAGGCACTCCTCTCAGTCACTCAAATATCGTTGCAGTCTTCTCTCGGTCTTTTATAAAAATCTCTCTAGGATAAAGAATTGCAATCTCTGGCAGCTCGTTCTCTTTGAAAAATTTAAATTCTTCGATCTCCCCATCTATAGCTCTAAGCGTTCCTCTGATGATAGAGCACTCAAATACAATAACCGTATATTCTACCTGATCGCCATTACTATATTCGTATCTATATTTCGCTCCACCAAAAACTCCTAAAATCGACGTAGGATGAACCATCAACCCTGTCTCTTCATATACCTCTCTGCGTAAGGTTCTTCCGGGACGCTCCCCTGGCTCAATCGCTCCCGCAGGCAATCCCCACAAAGATTCTCCTGGCTTGCGGATGAACAGAATCTCATCCTCTTTATTTCTTACTACTGCAGCTACGGAAGGCATCATTAATAATTCTGAGCCCACTTTCCCACGAATCCCTTGATAGTACTCAGACATCGGCATATTGATCATCCATCCTCTCCGTAAATGGGTTTATAATCTTTCTTTTAAAAAGCTGATCACGTTTATTTTCTCACCGTCTGGCTGAACATTACATTGAGATAACTCGACATTAAACCGCTCACCTGTCTCTATTAGTTCAATCGCTTGGCATACATATTCGATCTTCCCAGGACTACTACTCCATGCATCTCTTGTATCATCCTTTACCCAATGAAGCTCTTTACCATTAGAATAGAAATCATGAATTAACCGTCCACTATCCGTGGTTGGCTCAATCAACATCAGGTTATCTCCTTTACCTTCACTAAACCTTTGAACGGTTTCTTTCATCCTGTTTAAATCTTTTTGATCAAAATGTATTAAAATATCATCATGTTTAGACTCATCTGAGCCTGTCTCACCTAGATCGGCCGCCAACACGCCTACAAGCACAGCAATCATAAATAACTGCACAATGATTATCCATGTTCTAAATTTCATAGTTCCCCCTAATTTCTTTCCTTGGACTTCCCAAAAACCCACTATATGTATATTAGACATCACTATGAAGGAATCCTTTAGATTTCACAATATGCATAGCCGTGGACAAAAAAAGCTTCCGAACTCAAAAAATGCTGAGCTCCGGAAGCAGTTACAATGAGGTGAGACTTAGTGTTTACCTTTTGTGCCAGCAAGCTGTACGATCATAATGACAAGAACGAGCAAAGCAATGAGCTGATCAATACTCATCTGCGTCCGCCTCCTATCCCAAATGAAGGATGGCTCATCGGACGGCATTTCCTCTCCCAAGGACACTGCTTCGTTCCCCTTATACACACTATGTATCCTACAGCCTATTTATTACTTAAAGAATGCCCTGCCCGTCCGTACGTGCGAGTTCCTGCTCGACTTCATCCAGCTGATCTTCGCCAAATACTTTAAACCCATTTTTCCTCAACAGCTCCGTAGTGGTGCCCTCTCCCGGTGCTTTCGTATCCTTAAAGGTTCCATCATAAATATACAGGCTTCCGCATGAAGGACTGTCTTGTTTTAAAATAGCTAATGCAACCTGATGCTCCCTAGCCAGCTTTAGTGTGGCTTGAGCCCCCTTCATAAATGGCTCCGTAACATCGACGCCTGCCCCCGTCACTACCCGATCTCCTTGCCGCTGTGCGTCAGGACGAGGGGTTGGCAAACCTCCCACTACCTCTGGACAAATATGGACAAAACGCCCTTCCTCATACCACTTTAGGAATCGGGCATCGAGACACGGAACATCGCCATTATCATAACGTACTTTATGCCCTAACAGACATGCGCTCACTAGAATCTTCCCTGTCATCGTTATCGCCACCAGTCCGTCTAGTATTTAATATATTGCTATATTATTTATGACTAGAAACGGATATGCAATATCGAAATGCCTGTCCACGAAATGTTTGTGCTTGATACACAAAAGAAGACTCGTAGTACACATATAGAAAACCATTATTTCTGATATTGAGGGGTTTTCTCCATCCGATACCGGCTCCAGCAGGTCCATAATAAATCCGCCATAAAGTAGAACCCCACGATCGGAAGCACGAATTTCCAAATAGGCTGAACACCCGAATATAAAAGCTCCATAAGCGGCTGAATTACATACACACTAGCTACTGAAAGCCCCCACCAATATAGAGAAAAACGCAGGCAAATATGCCCTTGCAGTTGATAAGACATTCCTGAGTAATCCCACCATTGCTTATGGAATACCGTTTTTAACAGCCAACCGCTTATAAATTCAACAGCAGAAGGAATGATTAGCGCAAGAAATAGGAAAAGCGGAAGTGGCAGCGTCAAATCTCTAGCAATCAATAGCAATAGTGGAGCAAAGCCATACATCGGCTTAAATGGACCTTTTAGAAATCCTTCTTTGCGAAAGCTTCCATTACTGTATAAATTATAGGTCCCTTCCAATACCCAACCTAAAAAGGAATAGACCATAAAATAAAAAAAGTATTGGCCCACCACAGTAACTGCTATATCTCCACTTAACGAAAATATAGGAATAATCATGACCTAATCTCGCCTCCCGTTGTCATTATTTTCTTAGTTGTCCATCCGGCCCTATTATGTCTTGATCGTTCTGGAAATATGCGCACAAAAAAAGACATAACCCAAAAGGTTATGCCTCCATTCCAGAATTCCAGGAGTAAAAGTCTCCCACTTGTTACCTTCTAATTATTTATGCTCTTCTTCATGAGGTGTCGTCAGCAACTGATCGTCGTTTGGTTTCTTCAGTGCATCCATCTTAAGCTCACTGCGTACGCCAAAGTTTGAACCGTACTTTTTCTCAAAGTTTCCTGCGAGAGCCTCACCACGTTTTTGCCGGTAACGGCTGTTCTCATTCCGACTACGCATTCCATTTCCTCCCTGTTGGCAAAGATCTGTGAAATTTGCGAAAAGCTAAGACGAACTTGGAGAAAACACTCTGATGAGGTTGTACTTTTATTTATTATACAATACTTAAGTATATCATCAACAAAAACAGACTGTCCCCTAAAGGACAGCCTGTCTTCCGAATCATTTACTCCAAATTATCGGGAAGCGGATCTGGGTGTGAGGATTCAGCAGGTTTGGCTACCCACTCATCTGCCTCTGGCTCGATGTCTACACCGTTCTCCATCTTCTTAATTTCAGCTAATGAATCGCCTTCTTTATTTCCCTTGTTGCGGATTTCCGCTTCATCTTGTGTGTGATTGGACATGTGAAATCCTCCTCAGGTGCTTTGCTTTTTTTGTTCCTTAGTTATAGTTACCCGATGGAGTGTTTTGCAAACATAGTCCAATTAAAAGAATAATTTAAGGGTACATCATCCACGCTACAAGTGGGCCGATACAAGAGCCAACTATGGCGCAAACAGTCATCGCAACCGAGCTCATCGAAACGGATTGTTCACCATATTCCAAGGCCTTTGCTGTTCCTAGAGCATGAGAAGCGGTTCCTAGACCAATTCCGATTCCAACCTCACTACGAATTCTAAACAGTTTGATGATAAAAGGTCCGCCAATCGCACCTGTAAATCCAGCAATCATAACAAATACAGAGGTTAAAGAAGAGTCCCCACCTAAGCTGTTCGAGATCTGTATCGCTACAGGTGTAGTGATCGATTTAGGTAATAAAGATAAAACATATAATTTAGAGAAGCCTAGACCTGCCGCCAAAAGCAGTCCACTAAACATCCCTATAAGCAGACCTACAATGGCTCCGCCCAGAATTGCCGGGAGATTCTCAATCAACACATTACGTTGTTTATATAATGGGTAGGCTAACGATACTACAGCAGGACCGAGCAGCTGATTAATCCATTGGCCGCCTATCATATATGTATCATACGGAATATGAAAATATAGTAGTAAAGTTACAACAATCACTGTTGCTGTAAGCGCGGGAATAAGTACAGGAATACGAAATCGTCTATATACTACTGACATCATCAAATAAATAGCTACGTTAAGCAGTACAATACCTGTTGCGATAAAAAACATTATATTTCCTTCCCCTTTTCGCTTAGTCTCTTGCCGCTCCATCCCGCTTTCAGCTTGTTGTTTACGCTAGTAAGCCATTGGCTAGAATGTGCAGCTGCGGCAATCGTGAGAACACTGCTAACGATAAGGATTAGGATTAATAGTAAACCTCTACCACTAAAGATATCCATATGATTCACGATCCCAGCTGTCGCTGGAATAAAAAATAACGGAAGATAAGCTAATATCGTTGTAGCACCCTCTTCAATCCACTTCACAGGCACGACCCTGAATAGCAATAGAACAAAAAGTAACAGTAATCCTACGATACTCCCGGAAACGGGGAGATGCAGTTGCTTTTGCAGATAGTCCCCAGCCAAGTAGAACAAATATAGCAGGAACACTTGGATAATAATGCGAATGATTTTCATGATGCAGGATCCCTTCATTATTAAGTTAAAGCGATAGCGCTAATATGGAGTCACCTTCATAAGGGTATCAGAGTTTTCATGAAACTTTCAATTACTTTTTGAATCTTATAAGAAATATCGCAAAAAAACCTGCAAAATCCTCAGAATACAGAGACTTTACAGGCTCAAAGATTAAGATTCAATTTCGTTAAACCCACTGAATTACTTGCTCTGCACCTTGACGCGTCTTACCACGTGGTTCGTTCAGCCGATATCCGAAAGCTGCCATACAGGAGATTCCAAAATGCTCAGCGTCCAAAATCCCTTCTTCTTCCAGAATCTGCTCAACCTTAGCTTTATCAAAACCTTCCATTGGGCAGGAGTCGATCCCGATTAACGCAGCTGAAGTCAGCATATTCCCAAGCGCCAGATAAGTCTGCCGGCAGCTCCATTCGAACATTGCCCGCTCATTCTCCATCAGTCCGAAATCAACCTTCAAAAACTTATCAAAAACTTTACGTTTTCCTTCCATTCCTTGCGGAGGCAACTCCTGCACATTCTCCATGATCCCTTTAATATAATCGGAGTCAGCAGCCATATCTTTAGGAAGACGTGAGAGAATAAGCACAAAATGGCTTGCGGTTGCCAATTGCTTTTGTGCGCCCCAGGCATAAGGACGTAATTTTTCACGTACTTCCGGACTTTGTACTACCACAAAACGCCAAGGCTCGAATCCGAATGAACTTGGTGACAATCGTCCAGTTTCCAGAATAAATTGAAAGTCCGATTCACTAATTTTTTTATGGCTATCGAATTCTTTAGTTGCATGTCTGAACTGATATGCAGACAGGATTTCATTCTTGTTTAACGATAAAGTATCCATGAGTAACACTCCCTTTACTTGATTAGCATCGACGAGCATTTGACTGTTTGCCGATCACATGCTTAATATTAGTGTATATATCACTTCTTTAAAAGTACGCACAATAATGTTATGTAGTATACAAAATGATACCATGGGAGTTGAACAGCTATGCGTGACCGAAAAGGTGGCTTCGGAAATTTCCCGGAAAGCAACAAAGAAGCTTGCCCTGTAGAATTCACACTGGACGTTATAGGAGGCAAATGGAAAGGAATTCTCATCTATCACTTGATTGATGGCACGAAACGTTTTAACGAATTCCGCCGGATCTGCCCGGGCATTACCCAACGTATGCTGACCCTGCAACTAAGAGAGTTGGAAGAGGATGGGGTTGTACACCGTGAGGTCTACCATCAGGTTCCCCCAAAAGTCGAATACTCTTTAACTGAATTCGGCAAGACACTGATTCCTATTATTAAACTCATGAAAGATTGGGGCGAGGTGTACAAAACAAAACAGCTTTCCGCAGAAAGCTGTCCTGAAGGTACAGATATTACGGTGTAGCTCAATGCTGCACCTTTTATTTTTCCCCATTAAAAAACGCTGCAGCTTTTTCCTTATGTTCGTTGGTTACCTGACCGGATATCGCTTTAATGCCTGCTGCGATAATCGCTGCATCATCTGTAAATCCAAGGCCTAGAATCGCATCGGGTATAGCATCTATAGGAGAAATAAAATAAGCCAATGCACCGAAAGCAATTCCTTTCGCCCATAAAGGTGTTTTAGCGTCGACGGCACAATAATACATTGCGATAGCATCTTTAGTAAATGGAATTTTGCCTGCGAACTTTTTAGTTTTCGTCCAAAAATTTTGCGTTACCATTTCCTCATTTTCTTTGCTATATGGAAATTCCTCTGCAGTGAGCTCCATGCTATTCTTGACCTTATCCTTCTTCATTGCCGGTTCCCTCCGAAAGGTTCATATGACGTACATACCTAAAGTATTCCCTCAATTGAGGTTTATATCTTTAAGATAAACTAAAGTCCGTATCCTGAACCTACTTACGATTAATTGATCGCTTTGATTTTCGTTAAATCGCTGCTGCATAACACTTCAAGATTCTTAAAGATTCGCTCAGCATCCCAATCCCACCACTTCAGCGCTTCAAGATATTCGATCATTTCATCATCAAAACGTTGTCTGATCACTTTGCAGGGATTTCCTCCAGCTACACTATACGCCGGAATATCCTTTACAACTGTAGAATTGGCTGCGATAACTGCTCCGTTTCCAATATGCACACCTGGCATAACCGTAACATTTTGTCCAATCCAAACATCGTTTCCGATGACTGTATCACCTTTTAGCGGCAGATCTTTTAAATCCGGGACCGCCTGTTCCCAGCCATGGGCCATGATATTAAACGGATAGGTCGAAACCGAATTCATCCGGTGGTTGGCACCATTCATGACAAATTCAATGCCTTTGGCAATCGCGCAGAATTTTCCAATAATAAGCTTATCGCCAATAAAATCATAATGATGAGTCACACGTTCCTCAAACTTCTCTGCACCGTTTATATCATCATAATAGGTATAATCGCCAACAATGATATTGTCTCTTGTAATCGCATTTTTTATATAGCAGATACTTTTAATTTGTTCATTGGGATAGAGCGTATTCGGGTTCGGTCCATATTGTTTCATAGTTTGCGCCTCGCTCTCTTTTGGATAAAACATAGCAGAGATCAGAGCTGAATTCAAATCATGTACGATTCATAAACATAAAAAAGCGGCTACCTGCCGGTAACCGCCTATCTTTTATCTACTTATATTGTTAAAGTTCGTTCTACTTCACTTCTACTTCTACCTCTATCTTTTCGATAAAACCTCAGCCTCATACTGTTTCACTTCATTTAGCCAGCTTTCCCGGACCGGTACGCCATTCTTCGCACAATAATAATCCCAAATGGCTCCAAACGGATACGATTTAAATTCCTCGACCAAGGCAAGCCTTGAAGTGTAATCTCCATCCAGCTCAATTTGCTTCAATTGCTCGATTGGCTCCAGCATGGCACGAAGCAAAGCTTTTAATGTATTTCGTGTTCCGATCACCCAAGCAGCAACATGATTGATACTTCCATCAAAAAAATCTAATCCAATATGCGTTCTGTCCAGAAACTGACCACGAACCAGTTCACGGGCAATCTCGAGCAGCTCATCGTCCATAGTTACCACATGATCACTATCCCAGCGTACTGGACGGCTAACATGCAGCAGTAATTGATCCCCAAACAGCAACCAGGAAGACAGCTTATTCGAAATCGTCTCGGTTGGATGGAAATGCCCAGCATCGAAGCACACCGCCTTACCCCGGCTTAGCGCATAACCCATATAGAATTCATGTGAGCCAACCACGTAACTTTCCGAACCAATACCAAACAGCTTACTTTCTACAGCATCAATGTTATATTGCTGATCGATTTCCTCGCTGAAGATTTCATCGAGTGACTGCTGAAGCCGTACCCTTGGTGACAAGCGGTCGATCGGCGTATCTTTATAACCATCTGGAACCCAAAAATTAGTGACACAAGGCTGACCTAATGCTTGACCAAAGGACTCGGCGATTCGACGTGAAGCCTTGCAATGAGCGATCCAGAAGTTGCGGATCTCAGGATCTGGGTGACTCAGTGTAAAGCCATCATTTGCTTTTTCATGAGAAAAACAGGTAGGATTGAAATCCAATCCGAGTCCCTGCTCTTTGGCCCAGCTCACCCAGCGCTCAAAATGCTTAGGCTCTAACGCGTCGAGATCTACAGTCTCTTCTGTATCCGCATAAATAGCATGTAAATTTATTTTATGTTGCCCTGGGATGAGTGCTAGAGCCTGTTCCAAATCCCGGCGCAGCTCCTCCGGATTCCCGGCCCGCCCCGGGTAACTTCCGGTGACTGCGATCCCGCCGCTCAGTTCTTTTTCCTTATTCAAAAAACCCTTCACATCATCACCTTGCCAACAATGCAAAGAAATCTTAATTTCCGCTAGCTGCTCCAACACTTTATCTACGTCGATCCCATGCTGTGCGTAAAGCTTTTTCGCTTCATTGTAGCTGTTCTGAATGCTCTGTAAGCTCTCTTTACTCTGCTCCATGTTTGAGCCTCCTGATTTTTAACTTAGTGTGTTTTAGATGAGGCACTTTTGCCTCTCTTTCGCTCGTGTTCCGCGTATTGCGCTCGATGAGAGGCATTTTTGCCTCTCTTTAGCTCACTTTCCGCATACGCCGCACGATGAGAGGCACTTTTGCCTCTCTTTAGCTCGTGTTCCGCGTATCGCGCACGATGAGAGGCACTTTTGCCTCTCTTTGGCTCGTTTTCCGCGTACTCCGCTCAAAGAGAGGCACTTTTGCCTCTCTTTAGCTCGTTTTCCGCGTATTGCGCTCGATGAGAGGCATTTTGGCCTCTCTTTCGCTCGTTTTCCGCGTATTGCGCTCGATGAGAGGCACTTTTGCCTCTCTTTAGCTCGCGTACCGCGTATCGCACTCGATGAGAGGCATTTTGGCCTCTCTTTGGCTCGTTTTCCGCGTATCGCGCTCGATGTGAGGCACTTTTGCCTCTCTTTAGCTCACTTTCCGCATACGCCGCACGATGAGAGGCACTTTTGCCTCTCTTTAGCTCGTGTTCCGCGTATTGCGCTCGATGAGAGGCACTTTTGCCTCTCTTTCGCTCGTTTTCCACTAAACTTAGCTACTAATTAACGACCTGCAGCCGGGCGAACTGTGCCAAAGCCGCTTCTTTGGTCGTGGGGTCCATCCCCTTCGGTATATAAGATGTTACTTGGAATGAACGACTTATAATTTCTCTCGCCTCTTGAAGATCAGTTACAGCACCCGTGCTGATCATCTGCACAACCAGATTGCCTAAAGCCGTAGATTCTGTTGGTCCGGCGTGAATTTCCATCTCCAGCAGATCTGCCGTAATCTGGCACAACAGACCGTTATTCGCACCTCCGCCAACGATATGCAACCTCTCTAAGTTGTCACCCGTCAATTGCTGGAGATCCTGAATGTAGAAATAATAAGATAAAGCAAGACTATCAAAAACACATCGAGCTATTTCCCCAGGCGTTTGAGGGACCAGCTGTCCTGCTTCCACACAATAGCTGCGGATCTCGTCAATCATGCTCTGTGGATTCATAAATCGTTCATCATTGCAATAAATGATCGATCTAAAGGGGATTTCTTGTGCTGCCAGCTCTACCAGCTCGCCGAAGCTGTATTGTCCGCCGTACTCCTCACGAACCTTTTGAATCAACCACATGCCCATAATGTTTTTAAGAAACCGGAATGAGCCGTAGGCTCCCCATTCATTCGTATAGTTGCGTAACATTGCCTCTTTACTTGTGATGGCTGAACCCCGTTCCACCCCGATGAGTGACCAAGTACCACTACTGAGAAATCCCCATTTCTCGCTGTTTGCCGGAACCCCTAATACAGCTGATGCTGTATCATGAGAGGCTACTGCTATGAACTCGCAATCTGGAAGATCACCGCGAGCCGCCAAGTCCTCCGTCAACCTCCCAACGGGTTCCCCAGGTTCTGTTAAGGGAGGGAATTGCTCTTTTGAAATACCAAGCACCGACAGAAGATCCTCATCGTAATCACGAGTGTGAAGATTCAGCATCCCAGAGGTGGAACCTATCGTCACTTCACTAATCTTGCGACCCGTAAGCCGATAATAAAGATAATCAGGGACCAGCAGGATGGAATGTGCTGCTTCCAGCTCCGCCTGATCATGCACAAACAGTTGATACAACGTATTTATCGGGAGATATTGTATCCCCACTTTTCCGTAAACGCTTTCAGTTGAGATGTTACGATGCAGCCTCTCTATCGCTCCATCCGTTCGGGAGTCACGATAAGAAAAAACCTCATGGATCCGCGCTCCCTCCTGATCGAGAAGTACATAATCGACACCCCAAGTATCGATGCCCACGGTGCAGCGCTCGATCCCTCTAGCCTTGGCCTGCTGTAAGCCCTTGACGATTTCAGCAACTAAATAATCTATATCCCAATATAGATTACCATTTTGTTCAGCGAATCCATTACTGAAGCGATGAATTTCTTCTATAGACAGGGTTCTTCCCGGCTGCTGCAAGGTTCCACAGACCACTCTCCCACTAGAGGCTCCGATATCAACAGCAATATGATTCTGAATTTGATTATGAGCTTGTGTATTCATCCCTATACAACACTCCTTATCTCCTATCAGCCTACTAGCAAAGCGAATACGATTCCTGGACCATGCACGCCTATCGTCAGATCATTCTCAATATCCGCTGAACGGCTAGGTCCGGAGATAAAATGGATGCCCGCCGGCAGCCCCGATGGCCCAGCTTCATCAAAATCAATAAGCACCTCACCGAGACGAGTCTTCAGCCGCTCCAATGGAACGATGGCAACTAATGCGGTAGGTAATAAGCTGACTGAACGGCCTTTATTCTCAGAGGACAGCACAGTAATGGAGCCTGTATAGGCAACTGCATAATCCGCAATCACAATTCCAATATCAGCCTCGGCCGCCCTAGCTTTCCATGCCTCCTGATCATCTGTATTCCAGACAGACACCCGTGTATCAGTGAGTTCCTCCTCTAGTCGAAGTGCTGCTAGCTCGGTGACATTTTGCCGGAGAATATACCGTGCGAGCATCTCATTGACTTTGCTGACGATGAAAGCTTTGGCTTCATCCATATCCTTCACACGAAATACATGACCACCGGCGCTTTGAAAATTCGCCGTAAATTGTTCAATCCTTTCCTCCGGACTCCACTGGAATTGCTGCCAATACTGCGGTGCGCCGCGAAAAGGATGTGCAGGAGCTTCAGTAATTCTCGGCCGCTTCAGGCGGCGAGCGATATCATTCATGAATGTCTGCTGCTTTTCACGTGAATCCTGCTCCATACGTTCCAACCAGTTACTGTGCGTCTCTTCAGTCATGTCCGGCCCCTCCTTCCAGCTCTTCCCGCTTCCGCTTCGCTAGTAAATCTTCCATTCGCTTCTGTATCGCCGGGTCCATTTCGCGACTGTTCTTGTCTAGCTCCTGTTGCAGCCCCTTCCAGCTCTCACGGAAGGATTGATCTGCCAGCTTCGGGGCGATCCGATAATTGTTCCAGCCTTTCAGCGGCCCCAGTTTCGACGGAATTCCTCCGTCTCGCACGAGCAGCTTTTGCCCGATTCTACCTACCTTCATCACATTACTAAATCGCTGTGACTTCGCCATAATCGCCCCAAAACCCTTCATGCCGAGACCTTCTGCCTTATCCCCATAACCACGTTCTACCTTCCGCCGGCGTAAATAGATGAGCATATCATGCAGAGGGATTTTGACCGGACAGGCTTCATAACATGCTCCGCACAGGCTAGAGGCTGAGGCGATGTCATCCCATTGATCTACATTTTTATTCAACGCCGGGGTCAACACCGCTCCTATAGGTCCGCTATACGTTCCCCCATATGCATGACCGCCAATATGACGGTAGACAGGACAAGCATTCAGACAAGCTCCACAGCGGATGCAGTTCAGCAGCTCCTGAAACTCAGGATCACCTAGCTGCTCAGATCGGCCATTATCAAGAATAATAATATGCTGCTCTTCCGACCCATCACCGTCATTATCCCTGCGGGGGCCAGAAATACCCGACATATATACCGTTAACTTCTGCCCTGTTGCCGAACGAGGCAATAATGTAGCCATCACTTCAAGATCACTCCACGAAGGAATAATCCGCTCCATCCCCATCAGGGTAATTTGTGTTTTCGGTAAAGTGGTGACCATACGAGCGTTGCCTTCATTCTCGAACAGCACCATCGAACCCGTCTCTGCAATAGCAAAGTTACAGCCAGTCATTCCGATATCCGCATCAAGGAACTTCTCTCTCAGCTTTCGCCGTACAAATCCAGCAAGGATAGTAGTTTCTGGCAAAAGCTCCTCTCCTGCCTCTTTGGACAACAGCTCGGCAATCTGGTAGCGGTTCTTATGAATCGCCGGAATAATGATATGTGACGGGGTTTCCCCGGCAAGCTGGATAATATACTCCCCCAGATCCGTCTCTATGGTCTCCACACCAATGGATTCCAGCGCCTTATTTAAATGCAGCTCCTCAGTAACCATTGATTTGGATTTGACCACAGAAGCTGCCTGTTTTCGCTGCGCGATTTCAAGGGCAATCTTCACAGCCTCTTCACCCGTTGCTGCAAAATGAATATGTGTGCCGTTTGCTCTTGCCTTGTCAGCAAAAAGGTTCAAATAGTAATCAAGATGGGCGATCGTGTGTAGACGAATTTGCCGCCCACGTTCACGCCACTCTTCCCAGTGACCGTGATCGTTAGCCGCTTTTTGTTTTCCATCACGCAGTCTCTCCGTGGTAAAACGAACAGCCTTTCGTAAAAAGTCATTATTCAGTGCCAAGTCTGCACGCTCTTTTACTGTTGCTGGCTTTCCATTCTCTGAACTCGCCGTGGAATTGGTGGTAGCTTGGCTCATTTATCAATCACCCCTTCATACAGCAGTTCTGCTAAATGCATAACTCGAACGGGTTCGCGGCGGTAACGCAGATTCCCGGCAATATTCATCAGACAACCCATATCCAGACCCGTTAGGATTTCTGCTTCCGTCTCCAGCACATGATCTGATTTCTCAGTGACCATCGCCCCTGAGATATCAGACATTTTCACGGCAAAGGTTCCACCAAACCCACAGCAGTCCTCAGCAAAAGGCAGTGGTACCAGCTCCATCGCCTTCACATTTTGCATAAGCTGCATAGGTTCGTCGCGAATCCCTAGAATCCTTGTGCCATGACAGGAAGGATGATAGGTAACCTTATGCGGAAACACTGCTCCTAGATCAGTTACGCCAAGCACCTGCACCATAAACTGGCTGAATTCATAGGATTTACGTTGCAAATTCTGCGCCTTGACCAGATTAACCGGATCATCCTGAAACAGCTTAGGGTAATGATGAAGCATCCCCGTACAGGATCCGGAAGGTGCAATGACAAAATCACTGTCATCGAAGGCCTGCAGAATCGTAAGTGCAGCTTGCCGCGCTTCATTCCAATATCCACTGTTGTACGCAGGCTGTCCGCAGCAGGTCTGCACCTCCGGGAACTCCAGCTGTACGCCATATCTGGCCAGCAGACGAGCCATGGCTTCCCCGACCTTCGGGAACACGGCATCGCTGACGCAAGTTATAAACATCGATACCTTCATGCCTTCACCTCCTGCACAACTATTTACTACACCGTCGTTATTGCGATGTTCAGCTTCTGCAACTGCTTCATTTGTTCTTCAACAGGGCTGTAATCCGTTATTAGAACATCCACATCACTAGGAGCCGCAAAATGTGTGAACGCTTGAATTCCGAATTTACTGGAATCGCATAATAAGATCACTTGCTCCGCAATAGAAATCATCTTTCGTTTCACCATAGCTTGCAGCTCATTTGATTCACTAGCGCCACGTTCGAGATGAAATCCTTTGCAGGAAAAAAACATTTTATCCACGTGATACAATTCAAGCGAACGTTCTGCTAAATGACCAACATAGGACATTGATCTGCGGCTCAGTTGCCCGCCTGTAGAAAAGACCTCGATCCGCTCCTTCCCGCTTAACTCTGCTGCCACTCTAGTAGAATTGGTCAACACAGTGAGCGGCATATCCGGCAAATGCGAAGCCATATACCAAGCCGTTGTACTGGCATCCAGTAGAATCCGATCGCCCGGCTTAATCATCATTACCGCCTCACGGGCAATCCGCTGTTTCTCCGCTGCATTCATGATTTCTCGTTCAGCATAAGGGGTCTCCGGTTGCCGGTCACGCAGGCTAACTGCTCCGCCATGCGAACGCAGCAGCCGCCCCGCTTTTTCCAATCGATCCAGATCGCGGCGAATGGTTTCTTCCGTCACTTGGCATAATGTACTCAATTCTGAGACACGGATACTGCCGCGTTCATTCACTAGTTCTACGATTCGTTCATATCTGTCTGCAATCAGCATGATTTCCCTCCGTTATCCCTATCTATATTCAAGCTACCTCTTATCTAGTAAAAGCTGCTGGCACTCCACCATCGATTGTCAGCATACAACCCGTAGTTTTCTCTGACTTGGAAGAAGCAAAAAAAGCAACGCCTTCGGCAATATCACGTGGATAAATATTAACTAGCAGCGTCGTGCGTTTACGGTAATGCTCCTCTAATTGATCCGGCTCAATCCCGTAAGCAGCCGCCCGTTCATTACGCCAGTTCGAATTCCAGATAGCTGATCCTTGTAGAATTGCATCGGGCAGAATCGTATTGGCACGGATGCCAAACTCTCCACCTTCAGCTGCTATGCAGCGGGCCAGATGGGCTTCGAGCGCCTTGGCAGAACTGTAAGCCGAGACGCTTTTACCTGCAAAAATAGAATTTTTGGAGCCGATGAATACCATGCTGCCTCCGATTTTTTGCTCCTTCATCACTTTAAAAGCTTCGCGTGCAACGAGAAAATATCCTGTGCCCAGCACAGAAATATTCAAATTCCACTCTTTCAATGAAGTCTCATCAAACGGACTGGAGGTTGCAAGCCCAGCATTATTAACAATAATATCGACCCCGCCATAAAAAAGGGCTGTCTCCGCATAAGCTGCGGTTACCTGCTCTTCCTGAGTTACGTCCATTTTAACGGCGAATGCACGATTTTCACCAAACTTAGCGTTAATCTCTTCCGCTACTTTTTGTGCACCCTCCAGATTGAGATCTGCCAATACAACATGCGCTCCTTCTGATACTAAACGACGAGCCGTCTCACTCCCAATTCCCCCGGCACCACCTGTAATAAAGGCAACTTTACGGGAGAACTCCGCTTCTGCCGGAGCCAATGATAATTTATATAATTCCAGGGGCCAATATTCCACATTGTACGATTCATTCTCACTTAGAGAGACGAAATCTCCCAGCGCAGTAGCTCCGCGCATAACAGCAATCGCCCGGTGATACAAGGCTCCGCTGATCTTAGAATTGCTCCAGCTTTTACCTGTGTTGATCATGCCCACGCCAGGGATCAGGATCACACGTGGCGCAGCCTCGAACATTACATCGCCTTCATGTTTATTACGGTCGAAGTACGCTTTGTACTGCTCCTTATAATCGCTAATCGCTTCGCTCAGCTTCGCCTTCAAGCCATCGATATCATTGGTATTTGGCTCCCACGCAACAAAAAGCGGCTTCATTTTGGTATGTACCAAATGATCTGGACAAGCTGCGCCTACACCGGATAACTTCTCCGAGTCAGCCCCTCCTACAAAACGCAGCACATCCTCCGCATCGTCGAAGGTCAAAATCATTTTACGCTCATCGCTGACCGCGCCTCTGATCAGTGGCATCACTGCCGCCGCTACAGCCCGCCGCTCTGCTTCTGGAAGTGCTTCTGATTTGCGGCCGCCAAATAGGTTCTGATCTTCAATTCTTTCTTCAATATAACTTTCCGCTTCGTTAATTATGGAGATTGTTTTGGCATAACAAGATTCAGGTGTATCCCCCCAAGTCACGAGACCGTGTTTCTCCATCAGCACTAATTCAGCTTTCGGGTTTGCGAGCACACCTTCGGCAATCATTTTGGATAAAGTGAAGCCTGGACGGATGTATGGCACCCATACGAAACGATCCCCATAAATCTCACGGGCAATTTCCTTACCGTTATGAGCGCAGCATAAACTGATAATGGCATCTGGATGCGTATGATCCACATGCTTGAAAGGTAAAAATGCATGCAGTAACGTTTCGATAGAAGCACGCGGATGTTTAGGATCAATCATACAATTTGCGAGATAAGCTACCATCTCTTCATCTGGCATTTCATCACGTTCAAATAACGGGGCAATATCCTGAAGCCTTAGTCCGGTAAAGTTGCCTGCTTTCATCGTAGCAAGGTCAGAGCCGCTGCCCTTCACCCACATTACTTCTACCTCACGCCCGCGAAAATCCAATTCTATCGTTTTGCTGGATGTATTCCCTCCGCCAAAGTTACAGACTCTGCGATCTTCGCCCAGCAGATTAGAGCGGAACACTAATGCATCCAATCCCCCGTTTAATTTCGTTTTCCGAGATGAATCCCATAAGTTTTGTACCATTTGTGAATACCTCCGTTTTTGAATGTTTGTTTTTTTGTTTATTTTTGTTTGTTTTGATTTTAAACTATTTGTTTGTGTTTGAATAGAGCGCTTTCAACAAAATTTTAAATTTTTTTCACATTTTAGACGAATCTCCATTGGATGAACTACAATAACATCGCGAATAACAAAAAAGAGCTGCCTCTTGGCAACTCCTCCCCTATTTTTCACACCAGCTTAAAGGGTGATCCAGTAGTTACATTTTTCATTCTCAATGCCATGTAGTATTCCTTTGTTCGCTTCAATAACCTTTCTCGAAGATATATTATCCGGCTCACAAGTCAGCATGACCTTATCAATCCCCATGTCCGCAGCTTTTTTTAACAGCTCTGCCAAAAAAATCGTACCATAACCCTTTCCTCTTTCACTGGGTCTGATACTATAACCGATGTGTCCACCGGACTTCCTCAATTGATCATTTAAGGAATGTCTTAGTTTTCCGACACCAACAGGATAAGCGTCAATCAGTAGCCAGTAGTTGGTTTGTGCTACATACTGTGGCGGAAGATTATCACCTTGTGAAAGTGCTATCCGATCCCGGATGAAATCAGGAAATTGACTGTAAGCCAGATCAAATCCGTTATTGACGAATCCATTTTCCCCCGGACCTATCTCCACAATCAGCTCAAAAATATCGCGTCCATCTGAAACACTAGCTTCCTTTAGCTCAACGAGCATAATCATCCCCACCTAGAACGTTATTAATAACTTCCCTATCAAAATTTACCGCAAAAGAGACCGGCATGCATTATTTAATTGCACATTCTACAACTAAAATGATCTTCAATGCTCACGCCTAATGTGTTAAGTGTACTTTGTGCAATTAACTTCGCCCAATTTAGCTGAATCAGCTAAATACGAGAGAAATAGTTGTACGAAGTACATCTATTTCACCGTAGTGAGAGTAAAGTAGCAATTTAGTTGTATGAAATACACTTATCTGGTCTGCACCCCTCTTTTCACAGGAATGTTCCTATTGCGCGCTCCTCCTTCCGCACTCTCGTAGTATACTTATTGGAATAAGATACAGATGTTGTATTTTCACTAAGGAGGTTTGTGATGGTAAATAGCTTTAAGAATGCCAAGGTGCAAGAACGAGTGTGGCAATCCTACCAACAGCTAGTTGATCAGTGGCCTATTCCTCTTGAAGAGCTCGATCTCCCAACCACATATGGGCTGACGCATTGTATCCTTACCGGGCAAAAGAGTAATCCCCCTTTATTTCTGTTTCATGGCGTTGGTGATAACTCGGCGGTCATGTGGCTCCTTAACATCGAGGAATTATCGCGGCATTTTTACTGCGTTGCTATTGATACTCTGGGCGGACCCGGAAAAAGCATTCCTAATGCGCACTTTAATAAACAAAAGTTTGAGCAGGTGGAATGGATTAATGAAATAGCCAAACATCTGAGCATAGACATCTTTAATATTGCAGGGGTGTCAAATGGAGCCTATATTGCTTTTAATTATGCAACCAAGCAACCGGACAAAGTGAACCGTGTGATTTGTTTGGAAGGCGGAATGGTCACCACACCCATCAAAGCCATGCTGCAAACGCTAATGATGATGTTCCCAGAGATTCTGATTCCCACGGATCGCAATTTACTGAAAGTGCTGAAGAAGTTAAGTGCGCCTGACTCCCCTTTATTTAACAATCACCCAGAAGTAGCTGCTCATCTAATTCTTTTAATGCGAGCTCATAATCAGCAAGCTATGTTTGTTCATAAGCTTCAAAAATATGATAAAAACGCCGCAGTTGCCGTCAGAGATAAGCTTTATTTTTTAGTAGGAGAACACGCGTTAAAACAATCAAAGGATTTCATAGATATTTTAGAGGATGGAAAGTTTCATTACCAAGTGATTCCCCGTGCGGGACACGGCATTAATCATGAGCAACCGGATAGAGTCAACACTGAAATCATCAATTTCCTGACCCGCGATAATGATAAATCACTTGCATCCTTATGAAAGCGTTACTATTATGAAGGTTATTACTCATTACTCTATTAAAGGAGAGGTTACTCATCAGATACGGAACTCTAGCCCACACATTTGGCTGCCTGCCGCTCAAGTCGTTAACTGCAACCCTTCAGAATTATGATATCGATTTTGTTCAGCTTGCATTATCCAAAGCCATTCAGGACATCGACACTTCTACCGGTAAACTAAGTCCAGGTCTTGCCAGCTATATTGGCGAACAATTTGACAAAGCAGGAATACGTATCGGTGTTTTGGGCTGTTACATCAACCCTGTTCATCCGGATCCTGTCATCCGGAGAGCTGAGATCAATCGTTTTAAAGAGCATCTTCGTTATGCCCGCCAATTCGGCGCACCTATGGTGGCAACAGAAACAGGTGCGCTGACTACTTTTCAAGCACAAGATCCGATCCATTACGAAGCTATCGGCTGGGATACGTTAAGGGCAACTGTAGAAGAACTTGCAGAGGAAGCCGAAAAATGGGGCGTTTTTCTAGGACTAGAAGGGGTCTGCACACATACACTTTCTACACCAGACAAGATGCGCCGCATCTTAGATGAAGTCCCATCAAGCTGTATAGGTGTTGTATTGGACCCTTGTAATTTTATTGGCACGGCTGCGCATTTGCAGGATCAAATTGTCGATGATTCCTTTAGATTATTCGGCGACCGTATCATTCTGGCGCATTTAAAAGATATCTATCAAGATGGTGAAAAAGCATACCACGGAAAAGCAGGCAGCGGAGTATTCCATACCGAGGCTTTCCTGCGCAAACTCCAAGAATATAAGCCAATGATCGATGTGTCATTAGAAGATATCAAGGATCTGGAGGTTAATGATACCGTTGCTTTACTGAAGAAGCTTGCACCTATAACACAATAAAAATCCATTTCTGAGGATAGGTGTTAGCAGCAGCTGCGCATCTATCCCCAGCTTTATCTATGCTCAAAAATAATGTTTCCAGTTATTGAGCAGATGATCATCCTCTTTCTGCAGCAATTTAGAGGCATATACGATTTGACCTGTATGATAGGAATAATGCTCTGCCGCTCCGATCATAATCTTTTGAATACTCCAAGTATAATTCTCCATTCCAGCCCCCTCAGGGAAACTAATGGTGACCTCCCGTTCTAGATCAGCCTTCGCCAAATTGCCCACCACCGAACGGCTTTCTTCCCTCATACTCCCCCCTCTTCCTTCTCCTTTTGTTTATAAGCTTGATAAATGGTACTTTTCTATAGGAACTGAATAAAATAAGAAATAGAACGATTGAATCATATTGTTTCACTATTATAGCTCTAACTTGGAAGGGACGGGATTATCAATGAGATTCACATTCCCTATTCTGACCTTATCTCATGGCGGAGCACAACGTATGCTAGTAGAGCTCACCAATGGGCTGACAGACTTGGGTCATCAGGTCAATCTCCTTTTGCCTGTGGATGGCGCTATTTCTTATGATGTGCGCGCAAACGTAATCCGCTCCTCACATATGAATATTCACGAGCATGACTTTCCTCCCGGAGACGTCATTGTTTCTAATTATTATACAACTGTCCCCATTGCCCAAGCTGCGAGCGAGCAAGGAAAGGGTATTCATGTACGTTTGTCTTTATGTTATGAGCCACCTTTTTTACCGGATAACGGACGCTCCTTCCCCTCCTATCACATCACTGAGCATCTTATCGTTTTATCACGTTGGCAGCAGGAGCTGATCCGTTTAAATCATGGCATCACCGGCAGTATCGTGCCCATTGGCATTAGCTCCTCTTTTAAAAATATGAATATCCGTCACAGTCTTCAAGAGCCTCTAAACATAACAGCTATATTAAGAAAAACAGAACGCGGTTTCTCCTGGCACCGCGAGCAAGATTACCTTATAGAACAGCTGGATTACGTAAAAAGCCAATATCCCGATGTAAATATTAACTTCATCAGTCCGCCTGACGAGTTCAACACCTCAGAAATTCTCCAAAGAATGAAAGCTACTGGCAAATATCGGTTCTTTACGCCAGCAAATGATGAGGAGCTCTGCTATCACTATAACGGTGCGGATATTTTTGTTAGCTCAAGTATTTTTGATACAGGCTCTTTACCGGGACTTGAGGCCATGCGTTGTGGAGCAGCGTTAGTCTGTGTATATTCGGGTGGGAATATGGAATACGCCCATCACAAAAAAAACTGTTTGCTCTCTTATCGATATGAGAACCAGCTCGGTGAAGATGTCATTCGCTTAATACGTGATCCCAACTTAAGAACTAAATTAGCGGAGCAGGGGGAAAGATATTCGCGCAAATGGACTTGGGAAAATAGTGTCAGATTATTTGAACAAGCGATCACAGATTTATTATAAAAATATAAAAAAGCAAGTCTCCGATGGCTGAGATTTGCTTTTTTATTGATCCAAAAGAATCATTGACTAGAGAAATAATACAAGATATTATGTAAGCGTTATCAATTGCAAAATAATGAAACACTTTAGGAAAATATAAACTAAAAGGAGAAGGAATATGGCGAAAAAAGGTAGGCAAGGTTATCGGTTGTTATTGTTGTCTTTTTTAATGCTTTTTACAACTGTTTTCTCAGCAGGATCGCAAGCTTATGCAGCAACCTGGAATCTGACTGGAGATACCAACGTACACGACCCTTCATATATCAAAGAAGGAAACACACATTGGGTATTCAGCACGGGATCAGGTCTCCAAGTGATGTTTTCAAACGATGGAACGAACTATATTCGCTCCCTTCCGATTTATAACTCGAAACCCTCCTGGTGGAGCTCTTATGTTCCCAATCAAGAAGGGCTAGATGTATGGGCTCCAGAAATTTTCTACTATAACGGTACCTATTACCTCTATTATTCTATCTCCACATTCGGCTCAAGAGTGTCTGCTATTGGTTTAGTAACTACTAAATCGATCTCCGGGGGAAAATGGACGGACCAAGGTGTCGTTATCTCATCAAATGACGCCTCCAATTATAACGCCATTGATCCTAACATTACGGCAGATGCTAACGGAAACCTATGGATGACCTTCGGTTCCTGGAGCAACGGGATTTACATTACCTCCATCAACAAAACAACCATGAAGCCAACGGGCAACTCGTATCGCATTGCCACTAAATCCGGGGGGATTGAAGGTTCCAGCATGGTTTACAATCCAAATACTGGATATTATTATCTATTCGTATCCATTGGCCAATGCTGCTCAGGCGTAAACAGCACCTATAAAATTGCAGTGGGACGCTCAACCAGCGTACTGGGGCCTTTCTATGCAAAGGACGGTACCGATATGAAAAATGGCGGGGCTACGGTCATCGATAGCGGCAACAGTTTTTGGGCGGGTCCTGGTGGACAAGATATATACGGAACCAGCGTTATCGTCCGCCATGCTTACAGTGTCGCTGAGAATGGCGCACCCAAATTGTTAATCAGTGATCTCGAATGGGATTCTGCTGGCTGGCCTTACTATAATTAACGTCTAATCGAGGAGTTGCCCCTAAGCCCTATTCTGTGATTTATGGGGCAGCTTCTTTTTACTGCTAAACCTTCTACTCTCTCTTTCGATAAATACCTGGCGAGACACCATAACGCTCCCGAAACACCCTGTGAAAATAGGTATAACTTCCAAACCCCGTCTCCTCTGCTATACGCTCTAAGGTGTAATTGGTATTGTCCATTAATCTCAGTGCCATCGCAAGCCGGATTTGCCCCGCATATTGCATAATAGAATAACCGAATTGGATTTTGAATACATGCACGGCCCTTGTCACACTAATTCCAGCATGAGCGGCTACGTCCTTTAGTCTGATCTCTGAAGTAGCATGCTCCTCCACATAACTCTTCATCTTAAGTCCGTGTAGAAGTGAAGCCGAAGATGATGCAGGTGCCTCTTCCATAGCCCGATCTAACAGCAAACATAAAGCTTTAAATAGCGCTTCTAGTATTTCAGGGCTACCCCCGTCTAGTCTTCTATTCTCCAGATCAAGCTGTTGCCATATACTTTGCAGCTTACCATCATCCGCAATTCTTACCTTTTTGGGTCGCTCACGCAGGTTCCACCAGTGGTCCACCCATTCCCCTGTACACATTACAAAATAGTCCACACTATGTCCCAGAGGACTTTTCTTTTCACCGATTCTCAGATCATATATATCATAGGGCTTAAATAATAGTAGATCCCCAGGTACTACGGTAGTCATTTCTCCATCAATGAGGACTTCACATTCCCCTTCGGCTTGCAGCCTGATGATATAGGTATCCAACCCACTGCGATATAGTTGCCGAAAAGGCTGAGTATGGCGGATAAATCCACACAAACTAATTTGAACGCTGTTTGTTTCCATAGCATTTGCTCCTCTTTCTATAGTAATCAATGACCAGATTGTTGAGGTTCTTAGCCATATTGTTTCTTCAAAGTGCAGTGAATCTCCTTCTATAATAAAGACAGAATTCATATGTAGGAGGTTATCAACCATTATGAGTAAAACTATTCGCGTCATTCAAACCGCTAAAGAAACCACGGATCGTTTAACAGAAAAGGACCCTCTGATTTTCCTTCCCGATACGTCAGGAGTCGAATCAGAGCTAATCAATATCTATGATGATCTGGAGTATCAAGAAATTGAAGGCTTTGGTGGAGCCCTTACGGAGTCCTCTGCCGTTACTATCGCTAAACTTAGTGAAGCTAAACAAAAAGAAATCATTGACGCTTATTTTCATCCTGAGCACGGCATCGGATACACCCTTTGCCGCTCACACATCCAAAGCTGCGACTTCTCACTGGGCAACTATGCTTATGTAGAGGAAGGCGATGCGGAGCTACGTTCATTCGATATTTCCAGAGATCACGAATCAATTATCCCCCTCATAAAAAATGCTGCCGCAGCAGTAGGTGAAGATTTTCGTCTGTTCTCTTCCCCATGGAGTCCTCCAGCGTTCATGAAGACAAACGGGCAAATGAACGGAGGCGGAGCTCTTAAGCCTGAATATCGTGAGGCTTGGGCTAACATGTTCGTTAAATATATTGAGGCGTACGCTGCAGAAGGGATTGATATCTGGGCTGTCAGTGTTCAGAATGAAGCCAAAGCTGTACAAAGATGGGATTCCTGCCTGTATACCGCTGAAGAAGAAAAGGATTTTGTGCGTGACTACTTGGGACCTGCTCTGGAACAAGCGGGCTTGGGCCATGTAAAAGTTATGATCTGGGATCATAACAAAGAACGGGTATATGACCGTGCTAAGGTTGCTTTTGAAGATCAAGCAGCGTCCAAATACATATGGGGAATCTGCTTCCATTGGTATTCCGGTGATCACTTCGAAGCCCTCTCTGCTGTACATGATCGTTTCCCAGATAAAAAGCTGTTCTTCAGCGAAGGCTGCCAAGAAGGTGGCGTTCATCTCGGCTCATGGAACACCGGTGAACGTTACGGACATGATATCATTGGCAATCTGAACAACTGGATGTCGAGCTGGACAGACTGGAACATTGTCTTGGATGAGCAAGGTGGACCTAATCATGTAGGAAATTACTGTGACGCTCCAATTATCGGAGATACCAAAAACGATGAAATTACTTTTGAGAGCTCTTTCTATTACATCGGGCACTTCAGTAAATATATTCGTCCGGGTGCTAAACGCATTGGTTTCTCCAAATATACAGATAAGCTTGAAACAACAGCTTTCCGCAACCCTGATGGCACTATTGCTGTTATCGTTATGAATCGCACAGAGCAAGAGCTTCCATTCACCCTGCGCTTCCATGACGAACTGGCTGAGAACATGATTCCGGCTCATGCCATTCAAACCCTGCTAATTAAGTAGCAGCGGTTCATTCCTAATAAAAAAAAGGTTCTCTTTATGCCAGCGCACAGAGAGAACCTCCTTTTTTATTAAATTCAATGAAATAGTGCTTAAAGTCTTGCCGACAGTATTTCGCATAACGCTCCATACAGTGTATGTTCAAGATCCAACGAGGCAAGAGAAGCCAGGGCTGCCATCGGCGTTACTGCTGCTTTGACTACATGGTAAATTTGTTCTTTCAATTGGAAAAGAATTTGCGCACGGTTCAGAAGGCTGAACACCTCATCATCTACCGAATTCACCGCAATCCGGGCATCTGTGAACGTTACCTCCAATGAATGCTCTACCGCTTGATCCGAAATCATGATCGTAAGCGTATGTGTAGCCTCATCATAGTCCATGTTTGCTTCGATTTCTGTGCCGCCAGCGAATACCTGTACCTTCGTATCAGCAAAACCAACAAAGGACAGCTTCCACGATCTCCGCTCAGGCACAACCTTTGTATTTCCCTTAGCAGAGAGGATCTTGAAGCTCGCTCTATCCCCCATTTCCAGGATCATTTCTGTATCACACCATTGATCGTCCTGATCCTCCGCAGTATCGCCCTCATCCTCCCAGAGATGAAAATGACCCCTTCCTCCCGCAAATACACGGACCTCCATATGCCTCGGATTATCCACTGAAGAGGTAAATTGCGTCAGATCTGCCATGGGCACAATAGCACCCGCTTTAGCTAATACAGGGATATTCTCAAGATTGCGATAAAGAGAAAGCTTTCTGCCACCGTCGTACACTCTTCCGTTAAAAAAATCTATCCAAATCCCTTCAGGTAACCAAGCCTTAAATTCGGCAACGCCTACCTTTGGGTTGACCGGCTGTGTAATCGGACAGGCAATAAGTTCCGTTCCGAAATAATATTCATTGGGCACTTCATAGGCTTCATTCGACAACGCATGATGATAATACATCGGTCGGATTAACGGAAGACTATCGCGGCTGGCGTAGCGATTCATAGTGTACAGATAGGGAAGTAAACTATGCCGCAAGCGCAGGCAATCCTTCATCACATCTTCCGCAATCTTATTGAATCGCCATGGCTCCTTGCTGTTAAAGGCACTAGCAGAACTATGTAACCGCAGAATAGGTGAAAACACACCGAATTGCACCCAGCGCATTGCCAACTCATCGTCTAAATAACCATTCATATGGCCCCCGATATCATGGCTCCACCAACCATATCCCACGTTGGCGGCGTTGGCTGTGAAGTATGGCTGGAAATCCAGCGACTCCCAAGTGACAATGGTATCTCCAGAGAAGCCCACAGGATAACGATGGCTGCCAAGACCTGCATAACGGGAAAAAGTAATCTGCCGGTTGCCGCGCCGGCCGCTATCCAGATAGTGATAATGGTTCAGCATCCAAAGCGGATCTAGTCCCGGTACTTTAGTCACTCCACCCTGCTGCCAATCAATCCACCAGAAGTCCACACCTTCATCCTCTAGCGGATGATGCAGAAACTTAAAGTATGCCCGCAAAAAATTCGGATCCGTGATATCAAATTCCACAGCATCCCCTTTTTCCGGGTCCATCCCCATCTCTGCAGCAATGGCCAGATAAGGATCTTCAAACGCCCGTACACCGTCTGCTGGATGTACGTTGAGCGTTACTCGAAGGCCTTTTTCATGCAGCCATGCCAAAAATCTTTGAGGCTCCGGAAACAGTTCCCGGTTCCAGGTATAACCCGTCCAGCCACTGCCGTACTGCGGATCAATATCGACGAGATGCCAATCCATATCTATAACAGCGACGGAGAACGGAATTCGCTCGAGCTCAAACCGCTCCATTAACGCTTTGTATTCTTCTTCTGAATATCGGTAATAACGGCTCCACCAGTTGCCAAGGGCATAACGTGGCAATAGGGGCGTACGACCGCAAAGGTGATAGAAATCCTTCAAGCAGTGCAAATAATCATGACCGTATCCAAAAAAATAAACATCGAGGCCAGCCAACGCCCGTAGCTCGACCCGTCCATCCTCTTCCAGTACTAGGGAGGTGCTATCATCAATTAACGTATACCCCGCACGTGAAAGTAGTCCGTGCTCCAGCGAAATGGCACCATCTGCATTATCCAGGGTACGTGCAGTCCCTCCCAAATCTTGGACTGTATCTCCATAATTCCAGACACTCATTAGGTGACCCGCTTCGTTTCTCACCCGAACATTGAGACCATGCCGGGAGAAAGGCTGCTTGTCATAAGTTAAATGCAGGCGCTCCGTAATCAACTCAAGTTTATTCCCCAGATCCATTACGCGGAACTCTGGAACCGGGAAATTGCGATTCACAACGGTCTGCGACGCCCGATCTTCGAAAAAACCTTCCTCACTATATTCCATCCGGATAAGCTCCGGAGTTAAGACAGTGAACCGATAGCACTCCCCCTGAATAATCGCGTCAGCATTACTGCCTGGTTCAGAATGCAGCTTTAATTGGGCCGCCAAAGGGGTTGGCTCTTTCATTATATTTCCCATCAAGTAAAAACCTCATTTCTTGTTATTCAACGCCCATATAACGGCTGAAAGCATCTGTCCGAATTTTCACCATCTTTTCGAGGCCCATCCCCCGTAGCTGCTTCACATAGTCATCCCACTGCTCGTCAATAACACCTGAGATTATAAATTGAGCACGCATTGTATTGACGTAACTATCAATATCGGTGGTCAAGGTCGGCAGCTCCTGAAACTCTTCTGCAGTGTACATTACGTTGGGGAAAGGTGGTGTTGTGTAGTCACTTCCCAGCTTATCGAGTTGTAGCTTCAGTCCATCTCCGGTTTTAGGATTTAGAAAGATGGTCTTTTCAAAAGCTGGGCTTACATATTTCGGCCCAAAATCCCGGAGTGACTGTTCCCAATACCAAGCATCCGCACTGGTGCCGGTTGGAGGGTCCATCAATGTATACGTACCGTTGTCATTTTTCTTAATCACCGTTCCAATGGCACCCCAGAAATTCTGAATGCTGGCTTCATTGGTATAGAACTGATCCGCCCAGCGTGCTGCAATTTCTGGATACTTGCAGGATGTGGTGATCAACAGCTCGTTGCGTTCCAGATTCATCCCATACGGGTTCCCAACGGTGTAGCGCTTCCCGTCTGGTCCAGCAATTGGCGGAATGGTCACATATTGATCACTCCATTTGCCAAACATAGCGTCTGGCGTCCACTGATAAGAGAAGCCTACGATTGGGGCATCCGGATTTAGAAACTTTGCCGATCTCATCGTTTCGTCTTGAGTGAATACTTCTTTATCAAGTAATCCGTCTTTAAACAATTTGCTCTCCCATTTGAGCCCTTCTTTGTATTCCTCTGAAATCGGGTAATAAACCGCATTTCCGTCCTTGACCACCATGAAGTTATTATTCAAATCTGCAATTCCGAAGGGACTGATTAGATCATTACTTAATTCGATAAAAGGAATCTCATCCTGTTTTCCGTTTCCATTCGGATCTTGTTCTTTGAATGCTTTTAGCACGTTATAAAGATCGTCTATCGTATCCGGTACCTTCAAACCCAATTTGTCCAGCCAGGTTTTATTAATCACAGGCTGACGTGAGCTTTTAGGACGTGAGGGTAATCTTGCAGGCAGCGAGTAGATTTTCCCGTCAGGAAAGGTGCTGATTTTTTTCATTTCCGGTGTTTCTTCCATAGCTGCTTTGAGATTAGGCATGTTTTGCTCAATATAATCATCTAACGGCCGAAATAAGCTTAAATTATTGACGATATCCGCATCTCCAAAGGTCTGACTCCCTAAAATGATATCTGGTAGTGTGCCGCTGGCCAGCATAATAGACTTCCGTTCACTCCAATCATTGGAGGACATCACCTGCCACTCGATTTTGACATTCGTGTTCTTCTCCAAATCCTTGAGCCATTGATTCTCGGTAAAAGAATCTCCCATGCTTACCCACCGGACAGTGAGTACTTTCAGCGTCACAGGCTTATCCACTATCGGCAATCCTTCTTTGTTAAATTCGCCCGTCTCAGGTTCAACAGAATTAACCCTATTGCTCCCTTTACAGGCAGTAAGGCTAGCAAGCAACGTTGTCACTAAAAGAATGACGGTGATTGTTCTATATATCCTGTTTTTTTGTTGCTTTTTCATAACGTTCTTGCTCCTTACGAATGAATGTTAGTAGAATAGCCGAATGTACTATTCCTTCACTGCGCCGATCATTACCCCTTGGTTAAAGTATTTTTGTACAAAGGGGTACACACACATGATCGGAACCGTTGCCACGATAATAACAGAATACCGCATCATATTGGCGAGTCGTAGTGCGATTTGCGCAGCTTCCCCGGTTCCCATCCCCGATTGCATCTGATTGGTGATCAGAATATTTCGCAGAATCAGCTGCAAAGGATACATATTAGGATTTTTCAAATAGATCAAGGCATTAAAATATGAATTCCAGTAACCAACGGCGATCCATAGACCCAGCACGGCAATAATCGCCTTCGATAGTGGCAAAACGATCTGTACAAAATATCGAAGATTTCCACAACCATCGATCTGTGCAGCTTCCCATAAATCTCCCGGAATACTCGACTGAAAAAAGGTGCGGGCAACGATAATGTTAAACACCCCAACGGAGAAAGGCAGTACCATCACCAGAAATGTGTCGTACAGATGGAAATCACGGATCGTTAGAAAAGTCGGAATTAACCCCCCATTAAAAAACATCGTAAAGATGAAAAACAGGGAAAGATATTTTCGCCCCACAAGATCCTTTCTGGACAACGCATAGGCCGCAGAAATATTTACAATTAAACCGATTGCGGTCCCTACCACCGTATACATGATGGTATTCCAGTAACCGATCCAAATATTTTCATGACGCAGCAGCTCTTTGTAACCATCGAAGGTGAACCCTTTAGGAAATAACCAAACCTGCCCCCCCGCCACCGCGGAAGGATCACTGAACGAAGCAATGACGATAAAATACAGCGGATAGATTAAGATAACTAGAAAAATTGCTGATATAACATACATCACTATTTCCATTATAGTATCCGAAGAACGATTCTTCTTTATTTTCCCCACATTCCCTTTAGTAACTGTCTCTAAACCTCCCATTTCAATTCTCCTCCCTTCTACCACAAGCTATTTTCGCTTAGTTTTTTAGAAATCTGATTGACCATGATCAATAAAATAAAATTAATAACGGTGTTAAACAGGTTGATCGCCGAGGAAAAGCTGTATTGACTGCTGAGCAAGCCAATTTTGTAGACATAAGTAGAAAGAATTTCGCTTGAAGTGATGTTCAAGTCATTTTGCATTAAGTACACTTTTTCAAACCCAACCCCAAGCAATCCACCGACCCGCAAAATAAGCAAGGTTATCGCTGTTGGCATCAGCATCGGAATATCGATATAACGAATTTTATGCATCCGGCTTGCTCCGTCTACGGTTGCCGCCTCGTACAAGCTAGGATCAACTGCGGAGAGCGCAGCGATAAAGATAATGCTGTCCCAGCCGACATGCTGCCACACATCCGACCAAACATATACACTGCTGAATAATCCAGCGGAGCCAATCAGATCAGGAGCCTCTTTTCCAAAAAGACTATATATATTGCCCAGCAGTCCGGTGCTAGGTGAGAACAAAATCATCATTAAACCCACCATTACTACTGTGGAGATAAAGTGCGGCATATAGGACACCGTCTGGAAAAAACGTCTGAACCGGTTAGGTCTCATCTGGTTAACCATCAGCGCCAGTATAATTGGAATCGGAAAGGTAATCAGACTGTACACACTGATGATCAATGTGTTTTTAATCGTTGATGAAAATTGATAGGAATGAAAAAATTTCTCGAAGTACTTGAATCCAGCCCAAGGGCTGCCTCCAATTCCCAACGCCGGGCTATAATCCTTGAAAGCAATCAGCACCCCGTACATTGGCTTGTACGCGAATAATAACGTCAGAACTACAGCAGGAAAAAGCAATAGATAGAGACCCCAATTTTGTTTGATTTGTCCGAATTTCCGCCCGAAATGAAGTGGACTAGATTTCATGACATCCCCTCCTTATTTAAAATAGAGAATGCTACCCCACAGCTATCCTGCAGGGCAGCACCTTTTTCGAAAGACGAATAGGTTATTTCACGTTCATATAACGGCTGTAAGCATCCGTGCGAATCTTAACTAACTTTTCAAGTCCCATTTTATTAAGCTTGCTCACATAAGCATCCCAGCCCTCGTCAATTCCGCCTTTGCTAATAAATTGCGCCCGCATAGTATTCACATAGCTGTCGATATCCGTAGTCAAGGTTGGCAGCTCCTCGAACTCCTCAGAAGTGTACATTACGTTAGGGAAAGGTGTGGTTACATATTCACTGCCCAGCTTATCCAGCTGCAGCTTCAGTCCATCTCCACTTTCAGGGTTCAGGACAATTTTCGATTCAAAGGATGGGCTCACATATTTCGGTCCAAAATCACGTAGCGATTGATCCCAATACCAAGCATCTGCGCTGGTTCCAGCTGGTGGATCCATCAATGTATAAGTGCTATCATCGTTTTTCTTAATAACCGTTCCAATCGCACCCCAGAAATTCTGAATGCTCGCTTCGTCAGTATAGAACTGATCTGCCCAACGTGCGGCAACCTCAGGATATTTGCAGGACGTGGTGATCAGCAGCTCATTACGGTTAAGATTCATCCCAATCGGATTCCCGATCGTATAACGTTTACCATCTGGTCCGGCAATCGGTGGAATCGTCACATATTGATCGCTCCATTTCCCAAACACGGCGTCTGGAGTCCATTGGTACGTAAAGCCTACGATTGGAGCATCCGGATTCTGGAACTTAGCCGATCTCATCGTATCGTCCTGAGTGAATACCTCTTTATCTAGCAAGCCTTCCGCATACAATTTATTTTCCCATTTGAGACCTTCTTTGAACTCCTCCGAAATAGGGAAATATATCGCTTTTCCGTCCTTGATGATCATATTATTGTTATTTAAATCGGCAATTCCGAAAGGACTAATCAAGTCATTACCAATTTCAATAAAAGGAATCTCATCTTGTTTTCCATTCCCATTCGGATCTTGTTCTTTAAAAGCTTTGAGCACGTTATAAAGCTCATCAATCGTTTCAGGCACCTTCAAGCCCAATTTGTCCAGCCAGGTCTTGTTAATCACAGGCTGACGTGAGCTTTTTGGACGTGCAGGAAGTCTTGTTGGCAGGGAGTAGATTTTCCCGTCAGGAAATGTGCTGATTTTTTTCATTTCTGGGGTTTCTTCCATAGCTGCTTTGAGATTAGGCATATTTTGCTCGATATAATCATCAAGCGGCCGGAAAAAGCTCAGATTATTTACGATATCGGCATCCCCAAAGGTTTGATCTCCCAAAACGATATCCGGAAGCGTGCCACTTGCCAGCATAATCGACTTCTGCTCACCCCAGTCATTGGAGGACATTACTTGCCAATCGATTTTGACATTCGTATTTTTCTCCAGATCCTTCAGCCATTGGTTTTGCGTAAAGGTGTCCCCCATACTCCCCCAACGGACAGTCAGCACTTTAAGTGTCACAGGCTCATTCACAATCGGCAGACCTTCTTTGTTATAGCTGCTCGTTTCATTTGTCGCTGCATTATTCCCGTTGTTACCGCCGCAGCCAGCAATTCCAAATACCATCGCAGCCGCCAGCAGACCCACAGTCCATTTCTTTGCAGTTTTTTTCTTACTGTGTTGACTCATCTCTTAATCCCCCATTTCAATTTATCAAAATGCATCTGAATAGCTTTATAATAACTTCTTATTTTTTCGTATTCCGGACACATTAAGACGGTTATCCAGACCTTTGAATTCGCTTACAAAAAATACAAAAGCTAAATGCTCTACTTGGGGAGATTTAATAACAGTATCCCGACTTCTGTATGTGCTATCCGGACTTTGAGGGAAATCACTAGCGAGTTCTTATGTTTTTTTCACGCAGAGGTTTTATAATGACTTTATGATCAAAAAAACAGCGAAACATAAAACCTACCCCATTCGCCATTATATAAAAGTCATGATGTTGGTTTCATTCACAGTCCTTATTCTGGATTTAGGAATCAGCATCGCTTCCATTTCCATCGTTAAGCAGCAGTCCACTCGGAATTTGCAGGATACTGCGGCGCTTTACATCAATCGTATTAATCATGATTTTGCCTACATTAATCACTATATGGGCTGGACGCTTGGGAACGATGAGAGCTTACTAACGATGAATACTTACGGGGTCAACAGTATCGAGTTCTTAAAGGCAAATGATAATCTGTTCAAACGCTTTACCGAGCTGCAAAAAAACTACGGGCATGAGTATAACTTCTTCTACTATTTGAAAAATGAGACCTATTTTTTGAATTGTGCACCGATCAGCGTAAGCTATACGGATTACAGGGAGCTGAAAAAGAAGATTATTTCTTATATTGATGATAAGGAGATGTATGAGAAGTTTTATTCCAAATGGACGCCTATTCTTGTGAACAACCATTATTATGTAATTAATATCGTGCCCTATTACAATCGTTATTTAATTGGACTGATCTCCGCAGATAATCTGATCCGGCCGCTACGCCAAATTAATCTTGGCGCCAATGGTTATGTTTCTCTAGTAGATGAGAATGAACAGCCTTTAACCAGTCCGATCTCCAATAGCGGAACGTTAATAACGGAAAATGGGGGATTCGCTAATCTTTTGCAATCGCGTACAACCATCAACAGCGCATTCTCAGACACCACCTTCAGCACCAAAATGGTCATTAAATATGGCATATTCGAAAAAATCATGATGGCCCAGCTGCTTATTATGTTATTGTTCTTCATTGTGACCTCCACGTTATGCATTGTTCTGCTCTTTTTCAAAAAAAGAGTGTTAGGTCCGATTCAAAGCTTCTCCGATAACCTTGCTTTCATTAATGAGTCTGGGCAACCCGCAGATTTCAAAAGCAGTGAGATTATAGAGCTGGAACAAGCAAACACTCAGTTTAAAGGCTTGGTTGAACAAATCAAAACCTTTAAAATCGCTATGTACGAGCAGGAACTGGAGAAACAGAGAATACAGCTGGACTATATGAAGCTACAGATTAAACCACACTTTTTCTTAAACTGTCTGACTAGCATCTATAGCATGGCGCAAATTCATATGTATAAAGAAATTGAAAATATGACGTTGTCTACCTCTAAGTATTTCCGTTACATTTTTCAGAATGGCGAGAATTTTGTCCGGTTAGAGGATGAAATCGAGCATGTCCGAACCTACTTGGAGATTCAAAAGCAACGTTATCAGGACGCATTTATTTATTACATCGAACAAGAGGATCAGGCAGGCAGTGTGGAAATTCCACCGTTAGTGCTGCAAACCTTTATCGAAAATTCAATTAAATATGCGATTTCACGCGAACATGAAGCCGAGATCAGACTTACAGTACAACGATTACAGATGGAGCAGGAAGAAGAAATGCTCGTTATCCAGCTCACCGATACCGGTCCCGGTTTTCCACCTCAGGTGTTAGAGAAACTTAATCTTGGAGAGCCCTTAGATCAAAGTAAAGGTACGCAAATCGGCATTATGAATACGCTTAAAAGACTAGAGTACCTATATTTAAAAAGAGCAACCGTCACCTTCTCCAATTTGGAGGGCGGCGGCGCTAGTGTAATCTTATATCTTCCGAAACTTCCTGATAAATCTAAATGAATGGAGAGCAAACTATGAATGTACTGCTTGTTGATGATGACTTTTATGTTATTGCCGCATTGCAAAAGAAAATAGATTGGGAATCACTCCACATTGATACCGTTTATACGGCTAATAATGTCGCTCAAGCACGTGAAATAATAGAAAAGCATTCTGTTCAAATTCTGATTTCAGATATTGAAATGCCGCAGGGCAGCGGACTGGAATTACTGGCATGGATTCGCGAGGGAAATTATAGTATTCAGACTATTCTTCTTACCAATTATGCAGATTTCAACTATGCGCAGAAAGCAATCGAATTGCAGAGCTTTGAATATTTCCTCAAACCCATTGAATTTGACAAGCTGATGTTGATCATCCAAAAGGCGGTCACCCAAGCAAAAGAGCAGCAAAAAAACGAAAAAGCCATTCAGGGCGGTTACTTTTGGCAAAAAAATCAGGCGAAGATTCTTGAGCATTTTTGGCGGAAGCTAGTCAGTGGCAGTACATCATTTCCGATTAAGTTGGCAGACATCACACATGCCATTGAAGAACAAAACCTCTCCTATCAAATGAGCGATACTCTACAGCCTTTGATATTTAACTTATTCCCTTACAATGGCAGCATGGGAAAAGAAGAAAAGGATCTGTTTGATTTTGCCCTGCTAAATGTATTGTACGAATTGTTTCAGCACCCTTGTTTTACCATCGAAAGCATTCTGGAATATAGAGATTATAACTGGATCGCCATTTTAAAATGGAACCAGGCACCAGACACGCAACGGCTTGAAGCATTATGTTCTTCTTTTATTCAAAAGGCGAATCCTTATTTAAAATGTGATGTCTGCTGCAATATTGGCTTATACGATAAACTGAGTAATGTAGGGAATGTTCTAAAACAATCCCTGACTATGGATGAAGAAATTACGAGATGCAGAAATCAGACCTTTTTGGTGGAGGCTTATCTGCAGCAAAATAAACCGGGCTATACACCACCGGATCTTGCCTATTTGGAAGAGCTGCTGAACCAGAATAAATTCACTGCTTTTCTTGAAGAAGTTACACAATATTTAAAGGTCATGCTTAACAATAGAACACTTGAGACCTCTGTCCTTAGCTTGTTCCGTTTAGATGTAGTTCAGCTAGTCTATTCATTTCTCAATCTGAAAGGGATACGATCGCACAAATTATACTCTGGCAAAACTAATGATAAATTATCTATGCACTCTTTGGATTCAATCGAGGATATGGAAGAATATCTTAAATACCTTGTCACTACAGCCATGAAATATCGTGACTTTGCTGCCCAGCCTAAGTCCGTCGCAGAAGAAATCAAACAATACATTCATTCACATTACGGCGATGATCTGACCCGAAATGATTTGGCTGAAATTGTTTATCTCAATCCTGATTACCTGGCGAGGATATTCAAACGAGAAACTGGGGTTTCATTAGGCAGTTACGTCATCCACGTCCGAATCGCTGCTGCGAAACATCTATTAGAAACCACAAATATGTCTGTATATACCGTCGCGAACAAAGTCGGCTATAGCAACTACTCCTATTTCTCCAAGCTTTTCAAACAAGAGGTAGGTCTCCCTCCAAACGATTATAAAAAGGAACAACAATACAATCCAGCTTACTAAAAGAGGGTAACCCAGCATCTAGTTCATGGATGCTGGGTTACCCTCTTTGGGATATCTTCTGAATATTAATTACTGTCTACCTTTACTCCTACGCTGCGGGCGTCATTTACGCCGAACATTACTCTTATATCCAGTAAGCACCCGCCCCACCCTCGCTCCTCTGATGCTTCCGGACCCAGATGACGCTATTTGCCCATTTATCGCCTTTTGAGCACAGTTTCGGACTCCAGTGCAGCTATTCCTGAGATATTGCTCCAAATCGAGTGTGTTTCAGGTCAATAGCGACTATGCAGTCCGTTAGAATTCCAAATGTGCCATATAGCAGCGTTTAAGGTCAGCTGGGTCCGATAGCTACTTCGTACGCGGAAATCTGGAGCCAATTAGCGAAGCTTGCCGGGGGATCAAGGGGACAGCACAACTCCGCCAGTAACTATCCGCTTCACTCTCTCCCCTCTGATGCTTTCGGACCCAGATGACGCTATTTGCCCATTTATCGCCTTTTGAGCACAGTTTCGGACTCCAGTGCAGCTATTCATGAGATATTGCTCCAAATCGAGTGTGTTTCAGGTCAATAGCGACTATGCGGTCCGTTAGAATTCCAAATGTGCCATAAAGCAACGTTTAAGGTCAGCTGGGTCCGATAGCTACTTCCTACGCGGAAATCTGGAGCTAATTAGCGTAGCTTGCCGGGGATCAAGGGGACAGCGCAACTCCGCCAGTAACTATCCGCTTCACTCTTGCACACAGTAATCATCCACCGCACCTTTACTCCTACGCTACCGGGAATCTTACACCTCTTACCTTACTCTTACACCCGGTAATCGTCCGCCACGCCTTTTCTCCTACACTACCGGAGTCATTTACGCCGAGCTTACTCTTACAACCAGTAACCACCCGCCCCACTCTCGCCTCAGGTGCTTCCGGACTCAGATGACGCTATTTGCCCATTTATCGCCTTTTGAGCACAGTTTCGGACTCCAGTGCAGCTATTCCTGAGATATTGCTCCAAATCGAGTGTGTTTATGGTCAATAGCGACTATGCGGTCCGTTAGAATTCCAAATGTGGCATAAAGCAACGTTTAAGGTCAGCTGGGTCCGATAGCTGCTTCCTACGCGGAAATCTGGAGCAAATCCGCGAAGCTTGCCGGGGATCACGGGAAAAGACCAAGACCCCACCAGTAACTATGCGCTTCACTCTTACACCCGGTAATCATCCGCCACGCCTTTTCTCCTACACTACCGGAGTCATTTACGCCGAGCTTACTCTTACAACCAGTAACCACCCGCCCCACTCTCGCCTCAGGTGCTTCCGGACCCAGATGACGCTATTTGCTCATTTATCGCCTTTTGAGCACAGTTTCGGACTCCAGTGCAACTATTCCTGAGATATTGCTCCAAATCGAGTGTGTTTCATGCCAATAGCGACTATGCGGTCCGTTAGAATTCCAAATGTGCCATATAGCAGCGTTTAAGGTCGGCTGAGTCCGATAGCTACTTCGTACGCGGAAATCTGGAGCCAATCAGCGAAGATTGCCGGAGATCAAGGGGACAGCGCAACTCCGCCAGTAACCACCCGCCCCACTCTCGCCTCAGGTGCTTCCGGACTCAGATGACGCTATTTGCCCATTTATCGCCTTTTGAGCACAGTTTCGGACTCCAGTGCAGCTATTCCTGAGATATTGCTCCAAATCGAGTGTGTTTCAGGTCAATAGCGACTATGGAGTCCGTTAGAATTCCAAATGTGGCATAAAGCAACGTTTAAGGTCAGCTGGGTCCGATAGCTGCTTCCTACGCGGAAATCTGGAGCAAATCCGCGAATCTTGCCGGGGATCACGGGAAGGTTCCCCACTGCCAGTAATCTTGCAAGCTCCAAAAACGCATTAATGCCCCAGCAGTCATAATCAGAACGGCTGGGGCATCTCTTTTACTAAATTAAACCTGGAGCGCTACATATTTATCGCCAAGCAGATTTTTGAAATAGGTGCGATTGTATAACATACTAGGATGGGATGGATAAAAACTCAACGCCATTTCATTGTGATGATTCGCCTTCTCGTGTTGGCCGAGACGATCATAACAAAGTGCCAATTGAAGATGCGGCAGCCAGGTATAAAAGATCCCATTCTTCATCCCCATCGAATCGTTATCCCGCGGTAGCTGAATCGCTAGCTCATACCAGTATGCGGCTGGATGCAACTGGCCTTTTTCCAGCAGAAGTGCCCCCAGTCGGCAACAGAACTCTGACCGTGGTTTATCATACTGCAAGGTTTTACATAACGCTTCAAATGCACCGTCTTTATCCCCCAACCGTTCCCGGCATTCGGCAAGCTTTAGGCAAGCCTGGAAATTATCTTCAATCCAGCCCTGCCCACCCGCTAAGAAAATCTCATAGTATTTGCAAGCCTCTTCATTTATAGCATGATCCCTTAATTCATTCGCATAATAATACTGGTCTCTCGGCGAAAATACTTCACCCTGTGCAACTCGTTTTTGATAAATCCGCAAATTACGATCTGTGTATTCCTTATCTTTCTCATGTGTGATGCAGACATCACTACTAAAAGAAGGACCACTTACCTCTAAATACTCATGAACAGGCCCAATCCATTGAAAGTTGCAGCTGCGCCGAACCAGCCTGTTGCGGCGTAAACTAGCTGTGACATTTCCCGCTTCGTCAAAAGCCAGATTATATTGCATGTTCACACTGTGAATATGTCCGGGCAGGATTTCTTTTAGTTTTTTAAAAAGAATCTGATCCTCTTCCTTTATATAATCATCCGCATCAAGCCACAAAATGTACTCCTGAGTAGCTTTGCTAAAGGCAAAATTACGTGCGGCACTAAAATTATCAATCCATTCAAAATCATAAATTACAGCTCCGAAGGACAACGCAATCTCTTTTGTTTTATCCGTCGAGCCTGTATCCACGATAACAATTTCATCTACGAGACTTGCAATGGTAGACAAACATCGGTGCAAGCTTTTTTCTTCATTTCGCACTATCATACATAAACTAATCGTAACCATACTCGCCCTCCTACACGCTTTGTTTGAAATTCTTTCTATATTGATATGCAGGGTTTAAGAAACGGACTCCCACTCTATCCCGCCCGATCATGAAGAACTTCAGAAATATAAAGGTTATTTAAGAAACTTTCCACTCCATTCTTAGGTCTATATAAGTAAGATCAAAGGAGGTACAACATATATGAAATCCAAACGAAGAGGAGTTAGAAACGGCTGGATCTTAACTTCAATATTGTGCGTCGTAATTGTACTAGTGCTGCTGATTGGATATAAAGGGCTCGACTGGGGTACACCTACCACACCACCCACATCCACCAACGCACAAACTAATAATGAAGCAGATAACAAACCCAGCTCCACTCAAGAAATGCTCGAATTTCCTAGCAGTGATCCCGATAATGGGCAGGTCATCATTCCACTGCACACTACGCTCGCGCAGCTAAATATTGATAGTGGTGACGAATATGTAAATACAGAAATCCCCCCCATACCTGAAATGACCTTTGCTTTATCTCAAGACATGAAAAACCAAGTAGAAGCAACGCTGGTCTACCGTCCTGATATCGGTGGAGGTTATCTTCTACTCGCTCCTGCCGGATGGCAGGCTACCGCGGTTGTCGGCGCTAACGGTTCTTATGGAGTTACCTTTCAGGATCCGAACCATCCGGAACAAAACATGAACTATTCAGATACGGCTTGGACTTGTATAGGCTGTGCCATTACTGCAATCGGAGCTTATTTCCCGGAAAAAGCCGAATGGGCTGACGCGCTGGGATTTACCATTAATAATCCGCTTAAGTTTAGCGAGCAGCATATTTTAGGTACTGCAGGAGCTGAAGCAAGAACGGTCAGATATACGCTTCAAGCAGACGCGAATGGCTATCAGGATGAGGGTGCTGCCTATTACGATAAGGGAGAATGGGGTTATTTATTCCGCAGTATCGGAATACATCAAGCTCAGACATCCCCACAGCAGGAAGTAGTGGAGACCCTCATGAAATTCTTTACAGATAATCATGGACCGCTCTTCATTGCTGACCCAAACGCAGAGAAGCTGGACTAAGGGTGGGAATTTTTAGAGGAAGGTATTTTCAACCTTGCTCTTGCTTTTAGAAAGACGTAGGTGCTATTTTTTGTTATAATCAATGCAATGCGTTGTTTATGAATTCAGACATATATAAAGGGGACGTAACCATGACTCAAATTATTAAAACTCTAACTATTGCAGGCAGCGACTCCAGTGGTGGCGCAGGCATCCAAGCGGATCTAAAAACATTTGAAGAGTATGGTACCTACGGCTTTAGTGCCTTGACCACTATCGTTACTATGGACCCGGACAACGGCTGGCACCATAATGTTTATCCAATTGATGCCTCCATTGTTGCTGAGCAGTTAAAAACTATTTTCGCTGGTGGCCCGGTTAATGCCATGAAGACAGGTATGCTTGGAAGTGTTGAAATTGTGCGCGTTGCAGAGCAAGCGATCAAAGAAAATCTTCAGACTAATGTAGTTATTGATCCAGTTATGGTGTGCAAGGGTGAAGATGAAGTCTTGAACCCTGACAGCGCTGAGGCTATTCGTGACTTATTGCTACCACTAGCAACTGTGGTCACCCCAAACTTGTTTGAAGCAGGTGTTCTTTCAGGTCTTGGCAAACTTACTACCCTTGAGGAAATGAAAGAAGCTGCCCGTCTGATTCATAAGCTCGGTGCACGTAATGTCGTGGTTAAAGGCGGCAAAGCACTCGGCGGCGATCAAGCGATTGATATCTTCTTCGACGGTTCTGAGTACACTGTATTCCAAACAGCCAAAATCGAACCCGCTCACAATCATGGAGCTGGATGTACTTTTGCCGCAGCAATTACAGGCGGTCTAGCTAATGGCTTAACGGTTCATGAAGCTGTTGCAAAAGCTAAAGATTTTGTCTCCGCAGCCATTCGTAATGGATTTGCGTTTAATGAATATGTGGGTCCTGTATTTCACGGTGGTTACCGTTTAGAACGTTAGAACTCGCAATCCAATTACACAAAAAATAAATGGCAGTCCAGACGCTGAACTTCAGCTCTGGACTGCCATTTTTATTTACTATTATTGAAAATCCGTAAATTCAAAACTTTGCTTACCGAACATTGATTTTTTATACGATTATTTTCATAAAAAAAGCACCCGAATCAAGATTCGAGTGCTTCTGAGCTACGTCCTCTAATTATTTTATCAAAATGGATAAAGCACTTTTTGACGCCAAACGGAAAGATAATTCATCCGCTCCCGGCAAGTTCAAAGCCACATTCTCAGCCTTTTCACTATCGTTGAACAGAACAACTGCAATAGAGTTATCTGTATTCTTAAAAGCTACGGAACGAATCACTTCTTGATTGGTGGAGGCGTCAATACGCACAGCCTTCGGACGAATAAATTTACTGAAATGGGCCAGCGCATAATAGTCGAGCGTATACGTAAGCTCCTTGGTCTCTTGGTTGACTGTCACAACACCACGACAAGTACTTTTGCCAAAACCCGGTACGGTTGGGCCGTTCTTTTCATCTAAGGCCATATTCCATAACACAAAGGATTTACTATGATTTCTAAGAATATCAATCCCTGTTCTCATTACATTGGAGAAGGCTTGTTCAAACGGAGGAATCCATTCTCCACCAGAACCTTCTGTAAAATGCACTTCTTTATCGGCAAAAGCTTTCAGAACCTCTGATTGCGCTGACGCATTGCCACCATACCAGTGCCAAGCTACACCATCCACTTCATCTTTTGCATAATCGAGCACGGTTAACGGATAATCTGGACGATCCCAGTTGTGGTCGTAGCAGAGAATTTTTGTAGCGATGTTATGCTTAACAAAGCTCGGCTTCAGGTAGTTTTTAATGAAATCTTTTTGCGCCTCAGGCAACATTAACATACTAGGGTAGTGTTTGGGTTCAAATAAAGGCTCGTTCTGTGGTGTTACAGCATAAGTTGGCAATCCGTGCCCTTCAAAAGCTTGAATATATCGAACAAAATAATCGGCATAAGCCTGATAATATTCTTGTTTAAGTTCTCCAGCAATCATCGATCCGCTAGTCTTCATCCAACCTGGTGCACTCCATGGAGAAGCCATCAGTTTGATCTCAGGGTTAATTGCCAGAGCTTGTTGCAACAAAGGGATAATGTCTGCTTCATCATGTGCGATAGAGAAGTGGGTTAATTCCGTATCCGTTTCCTGTGCAGGTCTATCGTCATAGCTATAAATATCTCTAGCATAATCCGATGCCCCCATTGGATTTCTTAATACGGACAAACCAATTCCATCTTGTGCGTCAAAAAGCTTGCTCATGACTTCCTTTTTCTGTTCGTTGTCCAGGACTTGATTAATCAAATAAGCGGATGAATCCGTAAAGGATGCTCCAAAGCCATCCATTTCCTGAAAGGTTTGATTCTCGTCAATAGTTACAGTAGTGGTCGCCTCTGCGTCAGCAATTGGAGTTAATTGTTGCAGACTTTGCTCTACAAACAATGTATTCTCCCCGGTGGATTGATAAATTTTAAGCTCTGGCATGTTGTTTCCCTCCATCTTTCTATGAAGAGGCCCCAGTGAAGGGGCCACATTCTATTATCTAACTTATTTAAGGCCTAATTTTTCTTTGTTGTTTTTCATTTTTTCAGAACGAACTTCTACAATCTTATCCCAGTTGTTATCATTCAAAAATGTTTTGTAAGCAGCCAAGGTGCTGTCGAATGTAGCATCGTCTTTAGCACGGATCATACTTACAAGCGTAGTGTTCCAAGTAGTATCAATTGCAGTAAGACTGCGAGCTTCAGGCGTTCCTTGAGCCGGGTTAATGTTTTCAAGAATAAAGTGTGGTTTTAGCTTTCCTTTGCCCCACTCTTGCATTTGTTTAATGGAATCTGCGAACGCGTCATTACTCAGCGCTTTATCACGGTCATGTCCAAAGAACATAAATTCGCCCATCCGGTAATCTTTTTTGAATTTATCGGCATTATTTAATTGCAGGTCTTTGATTTCAGGCAAGAATTCAATTTTACCGCTGTCGTTAACTTTATAGGTCTCTCCTTCAATACCGTAGTTCATGAGCTTTTGTCCTTCGTCGCTGAGTAAATAAGTGTAAATTTGAATCGCTTTTGCAGGATCCTTAGCCTTTTTAGTAACATAGCTAATCATCCAACCTGTAATTCCGGATTGATTCAACGTTGGTTCATGTCCAACAGTACTTTGTGGGCCATCAATAGCGATATATTCCTTGCCTGGATTTTCTGTCATGAAGATTTGCAGGTTACCACTTTGTTGAGGGGTTCCATCCAAAAGTATTGTTGCATATTTACCGGATTTCACTTTTTCTTCAAAGGCAGTACCGTCATCAGCAAAACTGTCATCACTGATATCACCATTTCTGTAGACTTCATTTAACGTTTTCAACCAAGTCAAGTAATCCTCATCCAGGTTACGGTTGTAGAATTCGCCATTTTCAGTTTCCATCGGCACTCCGATGAAGTCCTCCAATACATCTCCCAAAGAACCAGTGCCTGAACCAATGGAGTTAAAACCAAAAGGAATCATGTCCGGGAATTGTTTTTTGATTTGTTGCATAACGCTCTTGAATTCCTCAGGAGTTCCAAAGCTTGGTTTTCCAATGGCTTCGTAAACATCCTTGCGGATGACAAAGGCTGTTTTAGCAGGGATGTTACCGCTATCATAATCGTTTTGCGTATTGGAATAGTTAGGGTATCCATAGGTCTTGCCATCTGCTAACTGGAACCAGTTCATCGTATCTTTTTCTGCAACTTTATTGAAATACGGATCATATTTATCTGCCAGATCATTTAAAGGCAATGCCCATGTAGCAGCTTTTTGTACGACTGGAGAGTTGGAATCAAAAATAGTCAACAGATCTGGCATTTCACCGCCGGCAAAAATCGTATTCAGCTTAGTGTCATCGCCTGTAATGAATTTAATGTTGATGTTTAAATCCTCTTTAATTTTCTTGGTGACAAGGTCTTTTCCGAAATCAGTATTCCACCAGTCTGCATTCACGTACCAAGTCAGATCTGTTGTCTCTTTTTTTGTATCCAGCTTCCATGCCGGTTTTTCCGGATCTATAGTATAACGGCCTTCAATGGAGCTTAACTCTTTACTGGAGCTGTCAGAATTACCTTTCGATCCACAACCTGTAAATACTAATACAACAGCCATAAGTGCCGTACAAAGTTTGAGTCCTTTTTTCCCAAATGCTTTGTTCATCTTTTATTTCCCCCTAAAATGTTTTGTAAGCATTCACTACTTGGAGATTTACTTACTATTCCTTCACCGCCCCCATCATCATGCCTGAGATAAAGTACCTCTGTAATATTGGATACATCACAACAATCGGCAAAGTTGTAATGACAATTGTTGCTAGTTGAACCCCTTTAGTCGTAGTTTCGATAATCGCAGATCCACCAACATTTTGCATGGATTGTGTTTGCGACTGAACAATGATTTCATAGAGCTTCATCTGCAGCGGGTAGAGCGATTGATCGGTAATATATAACTTGGTAGTCATAAAGTCGTTCCACTGCCCAACCCCGTTAAATAACGCAATGGTGGCCATAGCCGGCATGGAAAGAGGGATAAAGATTTTTAGGAAAATGCGCCAGTCACCTGCACCATCAATTTTGGCTGACTCTTCAAGTGAATCCGGTACATTTCTGAAGAAGTTCATTAGAATAACTACATCATAATAACTGAACAAGGCCGGGATAATATAAACCCAGAAGCTGTTTAAGAGGCCTAATGATTTAATCAATAAATACGTAGGGATCATTCCACCAGAGAAAAACATAGTGATTACACCCATGGCAACATACAGCTTACGTCCACGTATGTATTTCTTACTCAAGCCATAACCGATCATGGCACAAAAGAATACGTGGGTAATGACACCAATGAATGTTTTGGCAAGCGATACTACGAATGCTAAACCAATGGTCTCATCTTGAAATACAGCACGATAATTTTCCAAAGAGAACTCTGGAGACCAAAATATGAATCCGCCTTCCGCAAGCGCCTTGCCCGAACTTAAAGAGGATATGACTACATTCCATAAAGGAACGACAATAATGATTGTACAAATACAGAGCAGGATAATATTTAAGGTATTAAAGATTCGACTATCGAGATCTTCTTTAGCCACCGTACGATTCACAGAAATGCCTCCTTCTACAGAACTGATTGATTATCATTTAATTTACTGGATACTTTGTTGGCGCTAATCAGTAGGATGACTGAAACGATGGAGACACCTAAACCAACAGCAGTAGCATAAGAGAAGTCACCTTGCGTCATACCCATACGATACACATAAGAATTAATGACCTCCGCCTTAACGCGGTTCTGAGAATTCATCAATACCAGGGTTTGGTCCAGATTTGATCCTAATAAACCGCTTACAGTGAGAATCAGATTTAAACTGATAATCGGTTTCATGTTAGGAAGCGTGATATTCCAAATTTGTCTCATACGGCTTGCGCCATCTATTTTGGCAGCCTCATAATAAGTAGGATCAATTTTCGACATAATGGCTAAGTAGAGAATCGTTCCCCAACCAGCCTCTTTCCAAATATCGGATAACGTTGCAATCCACCAGTATTTATTCGCATCAAGCAAAATATTTACCGGTTTCGAAATCAGTCCCAAACTGAGCATAATCTCATTAAACATACCGGATGAGGAAAACCAGGCAATCAGCATCCCGCCGAGAACGATCCAGGACAAAAAGTGTGGTAAATAAGAGATGGTTTGCACTATCTTTTTAAAACGTCCACCACTTAATTCGTAAATCATAACGGATAAAATAATAGGAATAACAAACCCTATGGCTAATTTCAGAAAGCTGATCCCTAATGTATTGACTACAGCGTCCCAAAAATATTTATCAGATAAAATAATTCTGAAATTATCGAGCCCTACCCAAGGTGCAGAATCGAGCGTATCAATTACGGTGTAGCTTTTAAAAGCAATCGTCAATCCGTAAATCGGAATAAAACAAAAGATAATCATAAAAATAATTCCCGGGATGACCATGGATTGAATTTCCCATTGTCTCTTATAATCAATTACAAATTCTTTGACCCTCTGCCCCATAGGCTTTTTCCCGCTCATTGGATTCTTTCCGTTTGTTGGCACTACGGCTAATTTATCCACTTTTTCTTCTCCCCTCCAAATCATGATCCCCAAACAATAAAAACGTTTTTATTTTTTCGAAAAAAAAACCCTCCCAAAACAACAAAATTTTAAAAAATGATCGGGTGAAACCTTGAACCCATTACATATATGTGTTCTTACCGACCAATCTTTACTTGACTAGAACCTCTTACAACTAATTCACCCGCCAATTTCATCATCTCGCCCTGTTCCTTCTTCTGAATCATACGAACGAGGTGATTAATGGCCAAAATACCTTGTCTAGCAATTTGATTTCTTACAGTAGTTAAAGGCGGTGAGAAATATTGCGCAATATCAATATCATCAAACCCCATAACACTAACATCTAGCGGAACTTCGTATCCATGCGATTTCAAAGCTTGAATACATCCAATTGCACTCAAGTCGTTCCCTGCTAAGAAGGCATCAGGTATTTTATCAGGACTATAGTGAAGAAAAGATTTTATAGCGTTGTAAGTGCTTTCTTCTTCAAAATATCCTTGTATAATATACTCTTCATGCGTGGGTAGCTGATACTGACGCAAAGCAGCTAAGTATCCTTCTCTCCGCTGAACACTGTCGTACATCTCATCCACACCAGATATGTAAGCAATCTTTTTATGCCCTAGACTGATTAAATATTTGGTCGCTTCAAACCCCGCTTCAAAGGAATCAAATATCACGCTTCCCATCGTGTCGTTCTTAAGCGGCCGATCCAGAAATACAGCCTTGATCTTGTCTTTCACCATTGCAGCAATTTCTTCTTCGTCTATTCTCAGCTCTTCGTAGATAATGACACCATCCACTCGCCGGCCTAGAATATTGCTCATAATCACTTGTTTATCCTTGGTAACAAATACATTCAGCCCGTAACCTAGCCGATCACATTCACGCGACATGGACTCAACCAGCTTATAGAAGTATGGACCCGACACACTTGTTGTGAAAAAACCCAGCATTTTGGTTTTCCCATTCCTAAGGAGCTTACCGTTCAGGTTAGGAACATAATTTAATCGCTTCGCAACCTTAAGAACATGTGATTTCGTCTCCGGGTTCAATACATCTACGTCATTTAGCGCGTTGGAAACCGTAGAAATGGAGACTCCAGCCTCTCTGGCAACATCTTTGATCGTTACCTTTTCCATAATGATTCAATCTTCCTTTACGAATAAAAACGTTTTTATAGATTTAAATTAACATAAAAACGTTTTCATTACAATATATTTTTTATTTTTATTTTATCAGAGGTAATAATTGGTACACAAGCTTAAATTTTCTACAGAATCTTATAAAACACCTCTTCTGCAAACTCGAAATCATTCATAATACACTCTAAACATAATGTCTTGCTCGTAATTCCCAAACCCACGGCCATATATGGTTAGTCCCCCTCTTCTCCGTCCGCTATTCTCTGCCGTTAAACGAAAGGTCCACTGATCCTGCTCTACTCGTACATCCTCCAAGGTAATATCTGAGATTTGCTGGCCATCTACAAAGGTTCCACCTGTATTAATCCGCAGAACCTTCAGCAAACCATATTGGTTAACATCCGAACGCCACCAAATGGGATTTAATCGTCCTCTAGTGAGGCCAAAGTCGCCCGGACTGGTCCATTTTCCTAAATCCTGACCATTCATCATAAAGCCAATATCCGACGGCCACTTCTCATTTACATGTGGAGCTTCGGAACCTATTTCTAGCGAAATCTCAATTTCCTGCACCACTTGATCTTGAAATAGATAATTTGGAATCTTGTACTCGATAGAACCTTTCGCAAACCATACAATGCCGGCATTCACCCGTTCCGGGTCCAGAAAATAACGTGGATCATCATAATAGCCGATCAGCTTCTCAGTAGTAGCAATCCCGCAGGTAGGTAAAGCCTGAATATCGGTATATTGCCCTACAGGGATAGACACCTCAACCACCTTTCTGGCAACTCCACGGGAGCCCGATAATTTAATCTGCAGGTAATTCGCAGACAAAGAACAATATTTATAGGTCCCTCCATTTACTCGTCTCATTTTAGAACTGATCAGGCCTGCTTTTTGCAGCTTTGCTACATGAGTACTGACAATTGCACTACTAAGGTAGAGCTCCGCTGCCAGCTCTTTGATGTGCATCTCTCTGCGGTCCAGAAGTTCAATAATTCGCAGCCTAACTTCACTTGCCAGCGCTTCATACACCTGCAAGGATTCAGAATCTGTGGTTAAGTACATTTCAACGTCTCCAATGCTTATTGAATTAGTATTTTAACGAATCCTAAATTAATTCATTGCTTATTATAAGCTAAAATCAGTATCATGTAATCATAAAACAATTACTTAATTAGTGAAATCATTAATTCAACTAGAGGGAGCTGTACACTCATGCCGATTAAATCGACAATGATTATTGACAAAGATTTCAGACTAGCTGAAGTAGACCCGCGGATTTACGGCTCATTTATCGAACATTTAGGAAGAGCAGTTTACGGTGGCATTTATGACCCGGGTCACCCTACTGCGGATCAGAATGGTTTTCGGAACGATGCCATCGAAGCTATTCGTGCCTTAAACGTTCCTATCATCCGTTATCCTGGAGGCAACTTTGTATCCGGTTACAATTGGGAAGATGGGGTTGGACCCAAGCACGAACGCAAGCAATCTCTTGAATTAGCTTGGTGGACCACGGAAACCAATCAAGTGGGTACCAACGAATTTGCAGATTGGGCTAAGCTCGTAGGCAGCGAAGTCATGATGGCAGTTAACCTTGGAACACGCGGCATCGATGCAGCTAGAAATCTAGTAGAGTACTGCAATCATCCTTCCGGCTCCTACTACAGTGACCTGCGGATCTCTCATGGGTATAAAGAGCCTCACGCTTTTAAGACCTGGTGCCTCGGAAATGAAATGGATGGTCCGTGGCAGATTGGAGCTAAAACCGCGGTCGAATATGGACGGTTAGCGAACGAAACTGCAAAAGCTATGCGCTGGGTCGATCCAACGCTTGAGCTTGTGGCTTGTGGCAGCTCCGGCAGCGGCATGGACACTTTTGCCGAGTGGGAAGCTACCGTGCTTGATCTTTCTTATGATAATGTGGACTATTTATCACTGCATACGTACTACAATAACAACAATGACGACACGCCTAACTTCCTAGCCCGCTCTATGGATTTGGATCATTTCATCAGCAGTGTGGCTGCCACCTGTGATTATGTTCAAGCGAAGAAAAAGAGCAAAAAGAAAATTAATCTGTCGCTCGATGAATGGAATGTATGGAAATCACAAGGCAGCAGCCGTGCCGAACAACATTGGCAGATCGCACCGCCAGAATTCGAAGATGTGTACACACTTGAAGATGCACTTGTTGTGGGCTGCTGTCTTATTTCATTGTTGAAGCATGCTGATCGTGTGAAAATGGCCTGCTTAGCGCAGCTGATCAATGTAATCGCCCCAATTATGACTGAAAATGGCGGACCGCTTTGGCTGCAGACTACTTATTATCCGTACCTGCATGCTTCCCTTTATGGTCGTGGAACCGTACTTCACCCGCTGATTTCCAGCCCTAAATACGATTCCAAAGATTTCACTGATGTGCCTTACTTGGAAGCCATTAGTGTATACAACGAAGAGCTGAATGAAGTAACCGTCTTCGCTGTAAACCGCCATTTATCCGAAGGACTAGAGCTCGACGTGGATCTGCGCAGCTTCAGTTCCGTAAACATTATTGAACATATTGTACTGGAACATGAAGATATAAAAGCTGTAAATACCAAATCCAATCCTCATAACGTGATGCCTAGCCAAGGCAAAGCCGTTGTTGAGAGTGGACATGTAAAAGCCCTTCTCGCAAAAGCTTCCTGGAATGTGATTCGTCTGCGGGTGAACGGCTAAGCTAACTTGTAATAGTCATAGAAATGCCCCCATGAATCTTTAATAAGCCATCGATTCATGGGGGCGTCTTCGTTATTTTATTCTGAAAATTGTCACGGATTGCTTCGGAAACTCATAACTAAAGCTGCTTCCTTCTGTCTTAAAGCTGGTTTGTTTCGGAGAGACCTGCTGCTTATTCTCGAAGTTATTTTCGTCCTCAAGCGGGTATCCCGACATTTCATAGACTTCGATGGTCAGTGCTTCTTTTGCCAAAGATTCCAGTACAACCTCAGCAGAAACGCTGTTCTCTTGTACGTTTACAGTCTTGAGGATAATATCCCCCGTTAAATCTTCCACACTTGCCGTGTAATACAGCGGTTCGATGACCGGAAGTTTATCTTCTGTCTCATTCACCAGTTCTCCGTTAATAAAAGTACGGATCTGTCTGCCCACTACTTCTAGCTTAAGATCGTATTCTACATCTGTTTCAACCGTAAACATAGCATGCGTCAGAACAGAATTTCTTTCGTTGATAATTGAGGCCACAATCGAATCCTGATTCTGCCAGCCACCCAGCTCCCAGTACAAATGATTCTGATCATCCGCTTTACCAAAATAAAAGATAAACCCTTTATTTCCTGCAGTTCGTGTAGCCTTAAAATGCAAAGTATAGTTTTCCCACTCTGTCTCACCAAGCTCTAGTGTCCGTTTAGCCGTTCTGTTCTGAGCAGGGTCAGGCAGATTTGAAACTTCCTCTGATAAGTCAGAATACGTTTTCACTTCTCCCGTAATATTGTTGACTAAGGTGATCTCGGAGAAACGAGCAGCAGAGGCATCCACACCGAAACTGACGGCTCCAGTGATCGCTTCCTTTCTGCTTTCCTTCGGTGCCGTGAAGCCATCTGCTTCCATCTTCAGCAAATGATCTCCCTGATGGTTCATGAATAGCTTTTGCACATAATAGTTTGCCGTTCCGTACACTTCATGATTATTGAACCAGATCATATCCGGCTTCCAGTTAATATAATCCACATTACAGAGCATTGGAGCATAACAAGCTAAGCCAACGGCATGGGCATTATTTTGCAGACCTGTCATAAATGCTGCTTCCACCAATGCATTGTAATAGGTATTGCCCCATGAGGCATATTCACCGAGGAATACCTTTGGCTCATCGGCTTTGAAATCATCATAACGATGATGATTAGCCAGGAACCATTCAGGTGTACAGTAATAATGCTCGTCTACGAGGTCAGACTTGTTCTCTTTTGCCGACGTCCAGCCCCGTTCATATTCCTGGCCGGCAGAGAACGGGCCACTAGAATTAATGACCTTGATTTCCGGATATTTTGCTTTGATGGCTTGATGAAAGTAAGGATATCTCTCGAAAAAGGGTGCACCTACCTCTTCATTCCCAATGCCGACATACTCCAGCCCAAAAGGCTCAGGGTGACCCAGTTCTGCACGAATGCCTCCCCACTTCGTGGAAGAATCCCCCTTGGCGAATTCAATTAAATCCAAAGCATCCTCAATCCAAGGCGTTAATTCATCCAGCGGTACCATCCGTTTATGATGCGGGTCGTAGCCGCCCGGAAGAACGGGGATCGGCTTAGCTCCAATATCCTCACAGAACTGAAAATATTCATAATAACCTAACCCAAGCGTTTGATTATATGACCAGTTATTGCGTCTTGCCGGTCTTTGTGCAACATCCCCAATCGTATTCTTCCATCTGTACATGGAGTCTCTGTCATCTGGATCCAAGGAACCGTCATGCACCAGACATCCTCCTGGGAACCGCATAAATTTAGGTTTTAAATCAGCGAGCAGCAGCGAAATATCTTCACGCATGCCTCCGGGTCTATTCTTAAAGGTCTTCTCAGGAAACAGGGAAACCATATCCAGATATACCTTCCCGTTACCTTTGGTAACGATTACAAGACGACTGCTTGTGTCCGTGCTATTAGCTGTAATAACGGCTTCATATCGGGTCCATTCAGAGCTGCTTACGGCGATCTCCACTTCACCAAGAATGGTGCCGTCTGTGCTTTCGATGTTTACGGTAAGCGGCACATCAAAGCTTGTCTCCCGGCGGGCATACACCGAGAAGTTATAATTCTCGCCTTCTTTTACCGGAATACCACTGTTAAAGCCTAGATTCATCAGGCCAACGCCGTCACCTTCAGCCACAATATCGATGGCAACATAATGTTGGTTACGATCATTTAAGGGCTTGCTGTCTTCTACAGAGATATTTACCTTTCCATCTCCACGTTCTACAGGCTCCCAAGCCATCAGCGCATGATAATCTGCCCGGTCAATCGGGTCGAATTCAAAAGATCGGTTCTGAACTAGTTCAGCGTAAAGCCCACCATCGGCCGCATGATTCAAATCCTCGAAGAAAATACCGAATAGATCGCCTAACTCCGCCCCCCGCTGCTGCGTATGTATCGTCAATTTTCCTTCTGTCTTCATTCTTTTGTCTTCCTCCTTGTGAATTCCAATTTGATTTATATTTATATTACTTAGTTCATATCAATATAAATCATTATAATAACTCCTCTCTATATTCGTCAATTCAAAAACGAAAAACTGACACCGAATACCCCTCGCTCGATGTCAGTTCACACTAGGAATCCCCCTAGTATAGGTTATAAAGAATACGTAAATTGATAGCTGCCCGAACCTAATTGAAGTCTCACTCCGTTATCGACCAAGCTGATGCTGTGCACGCCTCTGGACTGCTCCACAGGAACTTCATTTTCTAATAACCCTAGTTGATTGGCTCCAGGCAGAACGACAATACCGTTGGTATTGGCAGGAATCGTAACGTGAATCATCATTCCATCATCCTCTGATCGCCGCCACGCTGACTCTACTTTTCCGTACATGGTTTCAAGACTAGCTTCTGCGTAATCCAGACCGGGGCCAGGCTGTGGCTTGATATGAACGATTTTGAAACCAGGCTCCAACTCATCAGTTCCGATTCCTGCAACGTAACGATACAACCATTCACCTATTGCGCCATAGGCGTAATGATTGAAGGAATTCATATCTGCACTCCAGAAGCTGCCGTCCTCCTTGATCCCATCCCAATGCTCCCAAATCGTAGTCGCACCTTTCGTCACCTGATACAGCCAGGATGGATAATCCTTTTGAAAAAGAAGCTTATACGCGAGTTCATTATTTCCAATCTCGCTGAGCACAGGATTCAGATATGGTGTGCCCACGAATCCAGTAGTCAGATGATCCTTAGCTTCAGCAATCAGCTCAGTTAGCTTCTGAATTGCACGTTCTTTGGCGACCCCTTCTATAAGATCGAAACGTAGGGCTAATATCTGTGCAGTCTGGGTAGAGACGGACAACCTTCCCGCAGGTGTTATGAACTCATTACTGAATGCTTTTATAATTTTGGCGTGCAGCTCACTATAATAGTCCACGTCCTCCGATTTTTCTAAGGCTATTGCCGCTTTTAAAGTAAGAGAAACGGAATAGGCATAAAAAGCGGTGGCGACATAATCCCGATCTGTAGCTCCCACATAGCTGTCTGGCTTGGAATCAAGCGCTAGCCAATCGCCGAAATGAAAGCCAGTATTCCACAGATAAGGGTTACTTCCCTGTGCATAGATATATGAAATCCATTGCTTCATGCTCTCGTATTGCTCTGCAAGCAGCCTTTTGTCGCCGTACATTTCATAGATTGTCCATGGACAGATCGTAGCTGCATCCCCCCAGGCTGCAGAAGAATGGTTAGTATCTCCGTCGCCAGGAGGCGCTGCTCTCAGCTCTGGAATAAAAAACGGAATGCCGCCCTCAGGGGTTTGGTCTGCCTTCAAATCCCGTAACCATTTCGTAAAGAAAGGTGCCGTATTCATCAAATAGGAGGCTGTTCGGACAAACATCTGAGCATCCCCCGTCCAGCCGAGCCGCTCATCACGCTGTGGACAATCAGTGGGCACATCGAGGAAATTCCCTTTTTGCCCCCACAGGATATTGTGATGCAGTTGATTCACAAGTGGATCTGAGCACTGAAAATCACCCGTACGTTCCATATTAGAGTGCATCACAATTCCTGTGAAATCCTCTAGTTGAAGATCTGCTGAGAACCCACTAAGCTTCACATACCGAAAGCCTTGGAAGGTGAAATGCGGTTCATACGTCTCTTGCTCCCCACCTTTCAGAGTATAGCGGATGCACTGTTTCGCTTTACGCATATTCTCCGTGTAGAAATTTCCGTCCCGGTCTAATATTTCAGCATGCTGAAGTTCTACCATCTGACCAGATTGACCTTTTACATTAAATTTTAACCACCCTACTATGTTCTGGCCCATGTCCAGCACTCTATCTCCCTGCGGGGTAGTCAGCAGTGCAATCGGCTTCAAGGTTTCAACTTGTGTCACTGGCACATTTTCCTGGGCAACGATGATCGCTTTGGAATAATTAATAATCTCCACTGGATGCCAACCTTCTGATGAAGGATCGGTGATATCCAGCTCCAGCCGAGCATCATAGGTTTCACCATTATAAATTTCAGACATCATAATTGCGCTTTTTGCAGCCTGCCAATTCTGATCTGAGCTAATAAGCTCATTTGAACCGTCTGCATACCGGATATGAAGCTCCAGTAGAAGTGAAGTCTTTGATCCATAAATCTCCTTTTGATTATCCCAGCCCAAATACCCTCTGTACCAACCATTGCCCAACAGTGCGCCTAACGCATTCGCACCTTCATGCAGAAGCTTTGTGACATCATAAGTTTGATATTGCAGCCTCTTACTGTAACTGGTCCAGCCTGGAGTAAAATAATGATCTCCCACCCGACTTCCGTTCAGCTGCAGTTCATACAAGCCCAAAGCAGTAGCATAAATCCTTGCACTTTCCACTGGACCTTTTACATCCACGAATGTACGAAGCTGTGGGCAAATCTCAGAATCTTGTGAAAAAGAGGCTGTAGGAGCGCTGATCCACTCCGCCTGCCAATTCCCTGCATCTAATAGTCCGGTTTCAAAAAATGCAACCTCAGACCAACCCGAGTCTATTGCATTCTGATTCCATGCCCGAACCCGATAATAATAACGCGTGCGAGCTTCCAGCAGCAGACCTTCAAGCTCAACATGGATCGATTGAGAAGACTTTACTTCCTCTGTATCCCATAGCTTGCCTTGAAAAAGCATATTCTCCGCCACTTGAATTTGATAAGCAGACTGCATGCAGTCCCTGTCATCTGAAACTAACTGCCAACTGATTCTGGGTCTGATCACATCAATTCCTAGCGGATTTTCTTTGTACTCACAACGAAGCTTAGTGATTGCGAACATATAGATAAAACCTCCTTCTATAGCGACAAATTAGTCTTTGCCCTATAATTATAGCTGGGTTACCGCTTTCATCACCCGGTAAAAAGGACATCATATCCCTGCAATCATGCCATGAATCTGGAAGGGGCAATTCAATATGCAACGAACCACCGAGTTGTTCAAAAATGAAATCTTTTTTCAAAACGATCTGCATCTGCTCGTTAACCGCTATTCAGAGAACTTCCACGCCCCTTTTCATGCTCATGAATTTATTGAGTATTGCTATGTAGCTGAAGGAAGAGGTTTTCATCACCTTGAAAATGAGATCTTTCCCGTTAGAAAAGGAATGCTGTTCGTGATTCCTGTAGGTGCCCCCCATGTGTTCCGTCCAGCATCTTCTGATACTTTAGGGAATCGCCTGATCGTCTATAACTGCCTTTTTGATATGCAAATGGTGGAGCAATTAAATATCGTCCTTCAAGAGCCATCTATCCGGGAGCACCTAGCCACTCTTGGGAGTAGCAGCTCATCTTACTTTTCCGTCTCAGATAGAGATGGCTCTATTGAGCGCTTAATGCTGAATTTATATCATGAAATGTCGGTATCCGGTATGGGCTCCAAAACAATGCTTTACACCCTCTTAAGTCAATTAATCATAGCAGTGTACAGGCAAAAATACGGAGAAGATGACAAATCTACGATGGATATGGCAGACTTCACGCAAGTCATTCAATACCTAGAGCATAATCTGTCGGAAAAGATTACACTTGCCGAATTAGCCCGTATTTCACAGTGGAGCAGCAGGCATCTTCAGCGCATGTTCCACAAGCATACTGGCCAGTCCTTTGGGACCTACTTGAAGAATCTGCGAATGCATAAAAGCTGTGAATTGCTGCGTACTTCTGGACATAAAATTAATATGATTGCCGAGCTAGTTGGTTACCGTGACATCGACTCCTTTAACGCTGTATTCAAAAAAATAGTCGGCCAGACACCCATCGCGTACCGCAAGCTCTACAGATCATAAAAAGGCCGATGTCGTATGAACATCCATACAACATCGGCCCTATTAATTTATTGATTAGTGATCTGTTTAAGTAAAAACTCAACAAAATCAGTTGATTTAGTCTTACTGTCATCTTGTCCTAACGTTCCGACGATCATCTGATTTGAATGGATAGGGAGTTCTGTAGCAAAATCCGTATCTGTGATATCTATGCCAGTAATCAGCTCTTGACCACTCTCCGGGTTAGTCATACGTTTCAGACGGTTATCATCAAGAGGAAGTCCTGCGGATTTAATAAACGACTCCAGATTTTGCAGTCCCGACTGCTGGCCAATCCATTCAAAAGTAGCATCATCCATAATCAGGATATCCGGATGATCGGCTGCCAGCATCGCCATAGCCCGCTGCATATAGCTCATATCCAAGGCTCCACCGTCCGTCCCACCTGTTGAGGGTAGATAAACGATTTCTGCCTCCACTCTCTTCCAAGCCGGGTAACGTTTGATGATTTCTTGTTTTAGCTCTTCATTCTTACCTGACGAGTCCTGAGATTCATAGTTGCCTAGGAACATGATTCGAACATCTACCGGTGGGAGCGTAGCTTCATATTTTCTTTCCTGCCATTGATCATAGAGCGCTTTCCCTCCAAAGATAACTACCAGCAGCACGATAATAGAAATAATAGTGTGCGTTTTGTAGAGGCGAAAGAAATTCTCCGATTTACGTGCTACGCCGGACATGGCTCCCCACTTCTCCAGCCGCTTGTCCTCTGCTTCCTGAATCTCCTTCTGATCCAAGCCATCTAGGATGGTTTTGTAAGCGCGGAATTCCTCTTCATAAGCTGCAACCTCATCTTCAGTCGAATTCGATCGACGGCGTTTCAAATGCATATCTAACCTTTTGTTCAATTCCTCCCGGGTAACGTCTTCAGGCAAGTTCAAACGCTCATAGGCTTGCTTTAGCTTCTCATTCAAAATGATGTCTCCTTCCTGATGCTTTTCGTCATTTCAGATCGTTAATTTGGTTCTATGTATTGAATTCTTGTGGCAGTAAAAGTATGGGCTAAGCCGCAAAAAAAACATCGCAGGAACTCAAGTAAACTATATCATGTTGTGCTAGACGGTAACAAGTAAGCGTTTATCTAATCCAAACCATGCAGCTGCTTAAATTGCTCAGGACTCATCCCTGTCAATCTTTTAAACACCAAACAAAAGTAACTAGCATTATCAAAACCCACTAGCTGGGCAATTTCATACATTTTTTTATCGCGTCCATTAAACATAAGCTGTTTACTCAAATTGATACGTTGCTTATTGATATAGGTTACAGGTCGATCATGAATTGTTTTTTGAAAAAGCCTGCATAAATACTGTGGCGATACAGAAATAATCTCCGCCAGCTCCTTTAAAGGAAGCGTCCTATGCAGATTGCTCTCAATATAACGCAGCACCGGCTTAATTCGCTCCAATTCATGTGCCTCATTCAGAGGCGATACTAGCTTTCTTTTTAAATCCAGAAGCAATGCATAAAGATGTTTAGATCGTGCCAAATTAGTCTCCAGCTCATTGCTATCTGGCAGCATAAGGATTTGCTTTAGAGGATTGAGCCATTGATCTTCTTTTAATCTAGCAGGACCAGACTCGCGGATGCCCGCATAGAGCAGCATTTGACCAACCTCTCTGCCATTGAACGAGACCCATGATACCTTCCATTCCTTCCCACTGATAGGGGCATACGAATGAGGAATATCCGGGAACAAAAAGAACACATCACCTGGACCCACGAGATATCGGTTCTCATGAATGATAAGCTCTCCCTTACCTTCGTGAATCTGATGTATTTGATAGTCTGGAAAGCCTGCAGGACGTATAGTTTCTGGCTGATGCTCCCAAAATCCAAGGGTTGTAGCATAAAGCGGCAGCATGATTACATCTTCTGTTTGGCAAAAAATAATTTTGCTCTCCATAAAAAGTCCTCGTTTCATATTTTGTTATCTGGGACTAAAATTCTTTTATTTATCCTAACATTACTTCAACTTATAATATGAATATAATAACATTACAATGATTATAAAGGAGATCAACTCATGCGAGCAAAGTTTGTCTACCAGCCACCTGCTAACGGTTATCCGGAATGGAATAACAACCCAGAGACTTTTGAATTGAATCGATTGGATGCACATGCCTCCATGATCCCTTACCGTAGCTTATCCCAAGCGCTAACTAACGATAAAGAAACCTCACCTTTCTACCAAACCCTCAATGGGCTTTGGAAATTCGCTTTTTCCGAAACACCGGATCAACGAATTGTGGATTTCTATAAAACCGATTTTGATTGCAGTACTTGGGATACAATTCCTGTACCGTCCCACTGGCAGTTCCAAGGTTACGACTACCCACAATATACAAATCTCCGGTATCCTTGGGCGGAATCCGAGCCAGAGCTTAAAGCCCCCTTTGCCCCAACAAAATATAATCCAGTAGGCTCTTATCTACGAACCTTTACTGTACCTGAGTCTTGGAACGGTCAACCGGTATACCTAAGCTTTCAGGGTGTTGAATCCGCTTTCTACGTCTGGGTAAACGGTGAACTTGTCGGGTACTGTGAAGATACATTTACTCCATCAGAATTCGATATCACCCCATATTTAGTGGCAGGGGACAACAAACTAGCTGTCGAGGTTTATCGTTGGTGTGATGCCAGCTGGCTAGAGGATCAGGATTTCTGGCGCCTGAGCGGTATTTTTCGGGAAGTCTATCTTTATTCTGCTCCTTCCGTTCATATTGCTGATTATTTCGTCCACACAGATCTGGATGAAAACTTCGTACATGCGGATTTAAATGTAGATATCAAGGTGGAAAATTATTTTAACGAGCAAAGCCCATATACACTGCAAATGCAGCTTTACAATAAAGAGGGCCAGCCTGTTTGGGAGACTCCTATCTCCGCTACGGGTTCCTTTGAGCAAGAAGGCGTTCAACAACTCAAGCTTTCTGCCCCGGTTGAGCAGCCTTTTAAATGGAGTGCTGAAACCCCTTATCTTTATACCTTAGTTCTGTCTATAAATGACAGCAACGGGCATACACAAGAAACGGTCAGCTGTAAGGTTGGATTCCGCAAGTTCGAGATTAAAGACGGACTTATGAAGATCAATGGCAAAAGAATCGTACTCAAAGGTGTCAATCGCCACGAATTCTCTTGCGACACAGGTCGTGCTTTAGCCAAAGAAGATATGCTGCGCGACATCCAATTAATGAAAACACATAATATTAATGCTGTTCGAACCTCCCATTACCCGAATCAGTCTGTCTGGTACGAGTTATGTGATGAATACGGATTATATGTGATTGACGAAACTAATCTGGAAACTCACGGCACCTGGGCATACAGCCAAGAAGGGTTGAATGACGGGAATGTCCCTGGAAGCAAACCGGAATGGCGGGCCAATGTCATTGACCGCTGCAACTCCATGATGCAAAGGGATAAAAACCACCCTTCAGTCATCATTTGGTCTCTCGGCAATGAATCTTTCGGAGGCGACAATTTTATCGCTATGCACGACTACCTGAGAGAAATCGATCCTTCGCGGCCGGTTCATTATGAGGGAATCTTCCACTGTAGAGAATCGGAAGCAGCAAGTGACATAGAATCTACTATGTACATTAAACCGCAGGATGTTGAAAAATATGCGCTTAATAATCCGAAAAAGCCTTATATCCTCTGCGAATACAGTCATGCCATGGGCAATTCATGCGGTGGGCTGCACTTATACTGTGACTTGTTCGACAAATATGATATTGTTCAAGGTGCATTCATTTGGGATTGGGTAGATCAAGCCATTCGGACCCACACCTCCGAGGGAATTGAATATCTCGCTTATGGCGGGGACTTTGGTGAATCGCCTCATGATGGCAACTTTAGTGGCAACGGATTGCTTTTTGCTGATCGTACGGTTACTCCTAAGCTCTTTGAGGTCAAAAAATGTTATCAAAATATTAAAGTAACGGCTGAAAATATCCTAGAAGGACTCTTCCAGATTCGCAATTCCTTCTTATTTACCAACTTAAAGGAATACGATCTCAAATGGGAAGTTCGTTTAGACGGAGTAACTGCACAAGAAGGCTTGCTGAAGATCTCATGTGCACCAGGTGAGAACATTTCATGCAAAGTTCCTTACGAGCTGGATTCACTGCGTGGCAATCATGAAGCAGTTCTGAATCTTTCCTTTATTCAGCCTTCAGCAACTATATGGGCAGAAGCTAATCACGAAATCGCTTGGGAACAGTTCATTCTGTCACCCCGTTTTGTAACCAATACCTCAAAGACAATCGCAGAACCACTGCGTGTCAGCGAGCTTGAGAATGTTTTGAATGTACAAGGTGATAATTTCGAACTGAGCTTTAGTACCACTACGGGTGATCTGAACTCTTATCGTTCCTCAGGCAAAGAACGTCTGCTTGAACCTGTAAGAGCTAACTTCTGGAGAGCAGTCACTGATAATGATTGTGGTAATAAATTGCCACAGCGGTGTGCAGTATGGAAGCAGGCATCGCATAAACAACACTTAATCAGCTTTACATTTAGAACCGAAGGCTCTCTCTGTTTCGTCTCTGCCAGCTACCTTCTGGCTACAAGTCCGGATTCCACGCTTCGGGTCCAGTACGTGATTCGTGCTGACGGGACTTTAGAGATCACGCAAGAATTGAGTCCGGGCAGCAGCGTTCTGCCAGAAATCCCAGAGTTCGGAATGATGTTCGTTCTAGATGGAAGTCTTGATACCCTGTCATGGTACGGCCGCGGACCTCATGAGAATTATTGGGATAGACAAACCGGAGCCCCACTTGGACGTTACACTGGTAAGGTCAGTGATCAATTCACACCTTATCTCAAACCTCAAGAGTGCGGCAACAAGACTGATGTCAGATTCGCTTCAATTACAGAGGGCAACGATGGAACAGGATTCTATTTTGAAAGTGCAACGCCTATCGAAGTTAATGCCCTGCCTTGGAAGCCTGAAGAACTGGAAGCCCATGACCACGTCTATAAATTGCCAGTTTCGAACAAAAGCGTACTAAGAGTTAACTACAAGCAAATGGGTGTTGGCGGGGACGACAGCTGGGGCGCACCAACTCACGAAGAGTTCACTCTGCCGGCTAATCGCCCGTACATCTTCCGTTTCACTGTCTCACTGCTCTAATCTCTTCCACTTATAAAAAAGGCCGTCTCTGGTTGGTTTCTACCACACAGGACGGCCTTCTTCTATTTATTTCACAGCTACTGTTCCTTGTCTGAATTCCGAAGGGCTTAAACCTACATTTTTTTTGAACTGTTTGGAGAAATAATAAAGATCGCTAAAACCAAGATCATGGGCAATCTCACCGACAGAACTTTGCGTCCCCCTCAATAGCTCCTTGGCCTTAGTTATCTTTTTTCTGGTGATATACTGAATGGGTGGAACTCCGATTTGCTGTTTAAATAGCCTGATAAAATAGTTGGGATGCATGTACGCAATCTCGGCAAGCTCGTGTATGGTGATATTTCGCTCGATATGAGCGTCTATGTACGTTAATACTTTCGTTAATTTTTCGATCGAGCTCAGATTCTTAAAGGTGATTTCGTCTACATCTATGTTCATAATAAAATAAGAAAATAACTCCATTAACTTACTTTTGGCTAATAAATGAGCATACACCGCATCAGATTTCATATGACTCGTTAGGCTGCTGAATATCTCTTGGATTACATGAGGATCTACTTCTCTGCATACATGACTTAGCTCTAACATTTTGAATAGATTGATGTCTCCGACTTTTGCGCTGAAATGGCACCAATACTTCTCAAAGGGTTGATCACTTATGCAAGAATAAGATTGCTTAACTCCCTCAGGCATCAAAAAAAGCTGACCAGGCTTCGGATAATATTCTCGATCGCCAATCTTTAACCAACCCTCCCCATCGCAAATAAAATAAAATTTACTATAGTCAGGTGTGTAGTCAAGATCTTTCCAGTCACGGCCACAAAGATTGTAATCAGCCATAAATAAATCAACCTTTAAATTGGATAAATAATTTGTAAGCAAAACATGGTTATCCATCCCTTACTCCGCCTTATCAGGTTAGTTTTGTACATCTAAAAGTTAATGTCCTACATTTTGATTTCCACCTCTAATCACTACAATGAAGAAGAAATAAACGTTTGAAAGGATGATTGCAAAATGGTGGATAAAAGCAAATATTTAAAAGTAATCGAAGATACGATCGCAACTGGAAGATTCAAAGCCAATTGGGATTCACTAAGTCAATTTCAAGTGCCTACGTGGTATGAGAACGCTAAGTTTGGTATTTTCATTCATTGGGGTCTTTATTCTATTCCGGCTTTCGCCAATGAGTGGTATCCCCGAAATATGTATATCCAGGGTTCGCGGGAATATGAACATCATCTTGCTACTTATGGTGAGCATAAAACTTTTGGTTATAAAGACTTCATCCCCTTGTTCAAGGCTGAGCATTTCAATGCTGAGGAATGGGCCAGTCTCTTCAAATTATCTGGTGCCAAATACGTGATGCCTGTTGCAGAGCACCATGACGGCTTTCAAATGTATAAGAGCGCTTACTCCCACTATAACACATATGAGATGGGTCCTAAGCGGGATTTAGTCGGGGAAATGAAAGACGCTTTTGAGCAGCAGGGATTAGAGTTTTGTGTATCTTCCCATAGAGCTGAGCACTGGTTCTTCCTGTCTCATGGCAAGGAATTTGATTCCGATATCCATGAACCGCTTGTATGTGGAGATTTCTATTGGCCATCTATGCCCGAACCCGATCATCACGATTTATTCGGCTCCCCACCTAATCAAGAATTTCTGGAGGATTGGTTGATTCGCTGCTGCGAGCTGGTAGACAATTATCAGCCGAAAATCTTTTACTTTGACTGGTGGATTCATACAGCTGCCTTCAAACCCTATCTCAAAAAGTTCGCCGCTTACTATTACAATAAGGGAGAGGAATGGGGAACTCCGGTTGCAATCAATTATAAGCATGATGCCTTCATGTTTGGCTCAGCAATCCCAGATATTGAGAGAGGTCATTTCTCCGGGCTTAAACCTTATTTCTGGCAAACGGATACAGCAGTTGCTAAAAATTCATGGTGTTATACTCCGGAAAATGATTATAAATCTGCCGTAGAAATTATCAGAGATCTAATAGATATCGTAAGCAAAAACGGCAACTTGCTGCTGAATATAGGTCCTAAAGCGGACGGCAGCATTCCAGCTCAGGATCAGGAGATTCTGCTTGGCATCGGAGAATGGCTAAAGGTGAATGGTGAAGCAATCTATGATACGACCTACTGGCGCACCTTCGGGGAAGGCCCTACGGAGATTGTTGAAGGTCAGTTTACAGATGGGATCACAAAAATTTTCACCAATGAAGATATTCGCTTTACGGTAAAAGGCAGTTATCTTTACGCTACTGTTCTTGTCTATCCAAACAACGGAATAGTGCAAATCAAATCCCTTAAAGAAAACTCTGCGCACTTCCATGGGATGATTAAACAGATCAAAATCTTAGGTTTTGAGGAACAACCTGCATGGGAAAGAACCGATGAAGCCTTGGTTATAAAAACGACCTCGGTTCGAAGTGAGACTCCGGTTGTTCTGCGGATTGAATTGGATTAGGGACACTTACAGAACTTCGCAACCTATAAAAAGAGTGTTCTTGCCCATCCAGCAGAGAACACTCTTTTATAGTTTTATAACCATCGTTTTATATTAAAAGTAGGGTACCCTGACGCTTATTGTCTTCATTCTAGTCCTATGAGGATATCTCGCGCGTAATTTGTTGGACTCCAAAATAATGCGACCATGAAGCGGATGCTCCGTGGGGATTTTTAGTTGTGCAGCAATGACTTCACTTAGCCCGTGGTTTCGGATGTCCGCTTGAAGCTGTAAGGCTTCTGGATCTTTTTCATGATCAAAATAAAGTGCAGAAGCAATAGCTGAGACTAAATGTGAAGTCTCAAAACCAAGTTCATGAGCAAGCATTGCCGGTTTTACGAGTCGATCATTAGGTGAAAGCTTGCGAAGCGGGGAGCGGGCGACACGTGTAATTTTATCGTTAAAGTTGGGGTTAGTGAATCGTTCCATCATCTTTTCTATATACCGGTCATGTTCTATGGGCTTGAAGCCATATAAATGCACCAATAAGGCCCCTGTTTCCTTAAGCACCCCGTGAACACGAACTCTGATTTCGGGATCAGACATCGCTTCTTGAATGCTAGTATAACCTTCCAGGTATCCAAAATAGGCTGCACTGCAATGACCTGTATTCACAGTATATAGCTTCCGTTCGAGGTATGGCGCCAGCGAATCCACATAATGGACGCCTTTAATTTCATTGTAATTACCAATCATTCCACTGCGGGGAATAACCCACTCACTGAAGGGTTCAACGAGGATTTCAAGTGAATCTGTATTTTTCTGCATAGGTACAATCCGGTCCACCATCGCATTGGGAAAAGCGACATTGCGGTCAGCAAGTTCCTTGAAGGATTGCTTCATATGCCGATAAACTGATTTTTTCAACTTCTGACTGCTTCCAATCCCATTCTCACAGGCAATGATATGAAGAGGGTTGAGATTTCTGCTATTTTCAAGCCTTCGTTCGATGCCCTGCGCAATGGTCTCAGCAATATCTTTTAAAGCGGATATTCCGACGGCAGTTGTCACAATTTCAGCTTCTGCTATAGCTCTAGTAACGTCCTCAGTATCATTCAGATTGATTGCAGTAACATTATCAACAATAAAGCTGTCCCGGTTCTTGTTAGCTAGGGTGACAGGATATTGCCCACGTTTTTGCAATTGGGCAATTTTACTCTTATTTCTTCCGACGAAACAAACATTATAACCGGAGTCCGACAACATAGGCCCAATAAAACCTCTGCCAATATTACCTGCTCCAAAATGTACGGCTCTCAATTTGGTATCCCCCTTTAATTTGAACTTAGTTTCTCGGTTTCTCTATACGAAGCAACGTTGAGTAACTACATGATCAAATTCAAGAAGACTTAGATTATCAATTTTATGGTGCTGCTTATCGAATTCAAGAAAATTAGTAATTTCGTTAGGCGTCACAATGCAACGGATGCCAGCTGCTGCCGCTGCCTTAGATCCATTCGGTGAATCCTCGATAGCAACCGCCTCATCAGCTGTGATTCCAAGACAAGCTAACGTTTGGTTATATAGCTCGGGATCTGGTTTCACTTTTGCCACATGGTCGGCAGTCCGAACACATTCGAAATACTCGCGAATACCCAATTGATTCAGATATTTTTCCACCCATTCCAGGGAAGAACTTGAGGCCAGCCCTACGCGCAGTCCAGCTGCTTTGGCGGAATCAAGATAATGCTGAATGCCTGGTCGTATTGTTTCAAGCTCCATAAGTTTACTGTGTCTCTGTTTAACAGCCTTACTGAACTCTTCTTTGTCAATCGCTAGCTTAAGATCAGTCATTAAATATTCATAAGGATTAAAACTGTTCAAGCTCGTGCCGATGCAGGTGGAATATTGTTCAAGCGTCAGATCCACTCCATATTCTGCATAAGCCTCGTTAAATGCGGTGTACCAAGCAGTCTCCGTGTCGATAATCGTTCCGTCAAAATCAAAAATAATTCCTTTGATCACAATCAACCATCTCCCTCGTATTATGTTTGGTTAGAATATCTTACGCAAAACCTTCTGCATATTCTACAAAAAGCTATTTCGGCTTGCGTTTGACTATAAAAACCATAACAAAGCCCTTCTACTGACGTCAAGGACGGTAGATAACATGCCACGTAATGATAACGATTACAATCGATGTGGACAAACCTGGATTTTTGCATCACCTGAACATCTAAATACATAACAGTAATCAGATTCAAAAAAACACCACAATCCTATGTGCTTCAAGGGATTCCTTCTGCCAAGTTTGTTATCAAGACAAGCTCCCTCTCTTTCTCTCGATTGCTGTTATTTAGAGTATTTTTCCAAGCAGCTAAAAATAATTCAAAATAATTTTAAACACATCCTTTTTACTTGATTGTACAAATCAAATTACGGGGTTATTTTTTGTCCATTGAGTAAAAAGAGGCTTTAATTTATGATATATTTTAATCGAGAATGATTATCATTATTGGTGGTCGTTACATATAATAGGGAGGCAATAAGATATGAACAAGGTACGACAGTCCTTCGCTGTGGTATGTGTACTATTTTTGCTGAGTACATTGCTACTGGCGTGCGGAAACTCAAAGGAACAATCCTCTGCCAATAGTACGGTGAACAAAACCGGGAACTCTTCCGCTGCAACCGCGGTACCTTCAGCAGAACCCTCAGATAGCAGTACAGATGAAGCAGCAGCGACTACCCGCTCCTATACAGATTACATAGGGCATACTGTAGAGATTCCGGTGAATCCGCAGCGAATTATCTATTCTGGAGAAACTTATGGCGATTTGCTCGCACTTGGTGTGCAGGCGGTAGGTTATCCTCTTTCTATGGGTGAAGGCCAGGTTTTTGAAGATCAATTACAAGGTGTGGAGGATGTAGGCTTCCCTATCAATCTGGAAAAAACATTGGAGCTTCAGCCTGACCTGATCATCTATGCGGGCACAGATGAAGCTGATTTCGAACAGCTCTCCAAAATTGCACCCACTATAATATTTGATACCTTTGCCCCACTCCAGGAACGTATGCTGGACATTGGTGGAATTGTTGGGAAAACGACTGAAGCAGAAGCATGGCTTGCGCAGTATAAAACCGCTGAAGAGAACATGTGGAAGCAATTGAAATCCGCAGGCATGAAAGAGGGCGAAACGGCTGCGGTCTTCACTTATTATCCAGGAGACAGACTGTTTATAATGGCAGCAACCGGACTTTCACAGGTACTCTATGGGGAGAATGGCTTCAAGGCAACTCCAGCTATTCAGAAGATCCTTGATGAAGGTAAAGGGTTCCAGGAAGTATCCATGGAAGTCCTGAAAGAATATGCCGGAGACCGGATATTCCTCTTGACTCCAGTGGCAGAAGAAGCAAAACAATCCACAGAGAATCTATTAAAGAGCCCTATCTGGAAGAGCCTTCCTGCCGTCAAGAACGGATATGTCTATACACAAGACATCATGAAGACTTCAAGTGATGCGACAACAAGAGAATGGCTGCTTGGCGAAATTCCACAGCTATTAAATATGAAATAACCTTCTGTGATGAAGAGTTTAACACAAGGCTGATAAAAAACTGCAAGAAGCATGTCAACAGCTGTTGATATGCTTCTTTTTTTTATATACAATGAATTCATTGATAATCATTCTCACCAAATGAACGGAGGCTGAACCCATGCTGCATACATCATCGTCCTGCCCCCCACTCCACTCTCTGCTATTTCAGCTAAACGAGGCCGAACTGATGATTCAAGCTGCCGATTCAAGCTCTATAACGCGTACAACCCAGGACTATACCCTTCTCATATTTACTGGAGGGAACGGACAATTGAACCTCGATGATCAAAGCGTGATACTAAGTATGGATAAATGTTATCTACTATCTCCTGGAATCTCCTATAGTACGAACAACCAGGAGCTGACGTTGTATTATTACCTCATCACCTTTACAGCAATCTATACAACCGAGCATCCTAAACGATATTCTGGAGAGCTACTTTCCGGCAGACGGGAGTTAATTGTGCACCCGTTCACCAAGGTAATCCGACTAGTCGAAGACCTGCTCATGAACAGGAATAACACCGATGATGTACAACAATTCAAGCGACAATTAAAATTCCAAGAATTGCTGCTGCTACTTTTTGAGCATAATTACCCTTCCAAACACCTGCCAAGTCCTACGGAATCCGTAGAAAAGACCATAACATTCATTCAGGAGCATTATACAGAGAGTATCACCGTGAAGCAGTTAGCTGAACTGGCGGGAATATCAATCTGGCAATATACACCGATCTTTCAGCAGCTTACGGGTAAAAAGCCGCTTGAATACCTGACGGATCTGCGTATTAATCATTCCAAACGATTCCTGCAGGAATCGACTGAACCACTGCGGGAAATCGCCAGACTGGTCGGCTTCTCGGACGAATACTATTTCAGCCGCCGCTTTCGGCAAAAAACCGGAGTTACACCCGGACAATATGCACATCAGCAAAGTCGTAAGCTTACCGTCAAGGATTGGACGGGTCATGAGGTGGAGATTCCAGAGCGAGCGAAACGTATTGTCTATCATGGCGAAACACTTGGCGACCTTCTCGCGTTAGGCGTAAAGCCTATCGGTGGAGATGAAGCGTTCGCCCGGAACAGCGTCTATAAACATCGGCTTAAGAAGCTCGCCAACGTCGGGTTTCCACTGGACCCGCAGTTGACCGCTTCCCTAAACCCAGATTTGATCATTTTGGCAAATAGTGATGAAAGAGCCTACAGAGCAGTTTCTGGTATCGCTCCGACACTCACCTTTGATTCATTTGCGCCTCTCGACAACCGAATGCGGACATTAGGCAGTTGGCTAGGTAAACAGCGCGAAGCCGAAGCATGGCTGGAGTCATTCACAATCAAAAACGCTGCCATGTGGCAGCAGCTTTACACGACAACCCTTCAAGTTGGAGAAACCGCCTCTGCTTTGGTCTATGATCATGGAGATCGTCTATATGCTATGGGAATGTCCGGATTCTCCACTGCGCTTTATGCCCCATGTGGTTTACAACCGACCGAAGAGATCCAGGCCATATTGGACGAAGAGTTAGGGTTCGCCGAAGTTGATCCAACGCGACTGCCTGCCTACGCCGGAGATCATATCTTCATGCTCATTCCGGAACGCAAAGACTCGCGAGCTGCGATGGAACGATTACTAGACAGTTCACTTTGGAACAATCTCCCGGCAGTACGTCAGGGACATGTTTATCTGCTCGACGGAAGCAAATGGAACTCTAGTGATGCGTTAACCCGGGAGAAGCTGCTAACGCTGTTGCCTAAACTACTCGGCGGAAGTAGCGCTAGCAATTAAAGGTGAATCTAGGATTCTCTTTTGACTTTTCAAAACTTCATAGGGTATACTTTATCTACGCTTAATTTTCAACTTTTACAGTTGAAAAGCGGGGGAACCAGTTAATTGGGGCGAATCATTGAGCATTAGAATGTAGGGTACCATCTTACCCGAGTCCGTCAGCTAACCTCGTCAGCAGTGGATGGGTCTGCTTTTCATGTTATTTACATAACCAGAGACCCTTGCTAAGGGTCTCTTTTTGTGCTTTTTTTGGACCCTGCTGGCAGTAGATTGGCCTTTGACACTAAGGCTCCCTCATTTCTCACACTACGAGACAAAGGAGAGATGTACGTGCAAAAGGTAAAGTACTTCACGGATATTAACAAAATAGCTATGTTGTCTGAGCTGGAAAAAGAGAATCTGAAAGAAATTACGGACAAGTTTGTTTTTCGTGTAAATGACTACTATCTGTCTTTAATTAACTGGGATGATCCAAATGATCCCATCCGTAAGCTGGTTATTCCTAACGAAGGTGAACTGCTGGAGTATGGGCGCTGGGACGCCTCCGATGAGGACACGAATTATGTGGTACCTGGTTGTCAGCACAAGTATAGAACAACTGCACTACTGATTGTATCCGAGGTCTGCGGGGCTTATTGCCGCTACTGTTTCCGTAAGCGTCTGTTCCGAAATGACGTGAAAGAGGCGATGGCTGATGTCTCTCCGGGCTTGGAGTATATCGCAAATAATCCGGAGATTAACAACGTACTTCTTACGGGCGGGGACAGTTTAATTCTCTCCACACCGAAGCTAAGATCCATTATTGAAAATCTAAGAAGCATTGAGCATGTTAAGATCATTAGACTGGGTTCCAAAATTCCCGTATTTAATCCGATGCGGATCTCTGAAGACGAAGAGCTGCTGGAGCTGATTCGTACTTACTCTACCGAAGACAAACGAATCTATGTTATGGCGCACATCAATCATCCTCGTGAAATCACACCTGAAGCCAAAAAAGCATTTAAAGCTCTCCACAACGCAGGGGTAATTGTCGTAAATCAGACCCCCATCCTCAAAGGCATCAACGATGATCCCGTTATTTTAGGGGAACTACTGGACCGGCTTTCATGGGCTGGCGTTACACCCTACTACTTCTTTGTGAACCGGCCCGTAGCCGGAAACCGAGATTTCGTATTACCGCTCGAGCAAGTCTATCAAATTGTAGAAGAAGCCAAAGCCAGAACCTCAGGACTTGGCAAAAGAGTACGCTTATCCATGAGCCACACCTCAGGAAAGATAGAAATTCTCGCCATTGATAACGGGAAAGCCTATCTCAAATACCATCAATCCAGAGATCAGGAATACGGAAAATTTATGATTCTAGATTGTCCAAAGGACGCCGAATGGTTCGATGACCTGCCTGGGAATGAGCAATATTGGACCCCACCTGTGAAAAAAAACGATGCTATTATTTCTGTTAATGATTTATCAGGCGAGCCTGCGGATTTAATCTGTAAATAGATTAATCAGCTCTGTCAGACTCTGTCATAGGATATTTCTTCATCACCAACAACAAAACTCCTCCCGCCCAAAATTAGCCCGAAAAAATCTATGATATAATCACGCTGTAACACGAAATGGACTAATGGGTGGGAATGCACACATGAAATTGGAACGATTGATTTCTATGATCTATAAACTATTGAACCACGAAGTTTTATCTGCCTCCAAGCTGGCTGAAGAGTTTCAGGTTTCCCAGCGAACAATCTATAGGGATATCGATGTGATTTGTGCCGCTGGCATCCCGGTCGTATCGTATCAGGGTACTAAAGGTGGATATGGCATCATGGACGGATATAAAATGGATAAAAGCCTGCTCCGTTCGTATGATGTCACTTCTCTGATTACTGTACTTAACAGTCTTTCTTCCGTGTTTGAAGATGAGCATACGCAAGGAACCATTGAACGGCTGCAAACGATTGGAACGGAGCCACAGACCTCTAGTCTCGCGGTGGATCTTGAAACCCGGCGTACGGATCCTGACGCACTTCCTCTTTTACGTGCGGCTATTGCGGAACGAAATGTTGTCCGTTTTGATTACATCAGTGTAAAAAATGAACGTACAACCCGTGAAATGGAACCAGTAAAGCTTCATTTTAAATATAGCAACTGGTACATCTATGGTTATTGCCGGGCTCGGCAGGACTATCGGGAGTTCCGACTTTCCCGGATGCTGAATTTGTTCCTGACGCAGGATACCTTTCATTCGCAACATGAGGTACCCAAAGAGGCCGGCTGTTCAAACAGGGCAGATCAGGTGGAGGAAATAGTGATCCGGGTAGGCCCTGAGGCTTTGGCAGAAGCTTTGGATCAGTTTCATCAAGTCGACAAGGAATTTCATTCCGATAAAAGCATGACGATGCGAATTCCTGTGTATAAGCCATTGGAAGCACGTTGGCTTTGGTCCATTCTGCTGAGTTTTGGCAGCGGCGCCGAAGTCCTCGAACCCCCTGCATTGCGAGGTATTTTAAAAGAGCAGCTTCAAAACACACTCAAACTTTATGAAGAAGTATGACAGTCTGATGTCATACTTCTTCTTTTATATTAACTACAGTAACAAAAAACAAATCCATGACCATTCAAAAGGAGAATGTACGAATGACAAATTATCCAGTAGAAATGTTTAAATACCACACTTGGGCAAACCAAACTATCCTGGGAAGAATCAAGGAACTCCCGCCTTCTGTGCTAAGTCAAGAAGTGAACAGCTCATTTCCCACCATCGCTCATGCCCTTAGCCATATCTATGCGGTTGATACGATGTGGTATCTTGTATTAACAGGCACTGCCATGCCAGAGGCTTTTCAACAAAGTATCCCGCTAAATTTGAGCATTCTAGATTCTGTAGATGAATACGTAAATATCTTTGCCCAGCTATCGGAACAATACAAAGCATGGTTACACAACCAATCCGATTTGGAGCAAACTATTGTGCTTGACAATCCATTCGCCGGAATCCGCCAAACACGCCAATCAGAAATTGTGTTGCAAGTCGCCAATCACGGGACTTATCATAGAGGCAATGTATCTACTATGTTACGGCAGTTAGGCCATGCTTCCACCATGAATGACTATGCTCTTTTTTGGTATCAGGTTCCTGCGGAAGCAAATTAATCTCGGATGGGCAAGACGCTCCACTCCATACCTAGAAAGGAAATTGTATTTTAATTATGGAGATTAAAAATCTAATTACAGTGAAAACGAGAGAAGATTTAAGAGTTTGGCTGCAGGAGAATTGTAAGACTGAACAATCTTGTTGGGTACTCGTTAGTATGACGCCAAACCCAGAAACGTTGCTATATTTGGACGTAGTTGAGGAATGTTTGTGTTTTGGATGGATCGATGGAGTGAAAAAGAAAATTTCGGAAACGGAGCTGGCGCAAAGACTCTCTCCCCGAAGCAACAAAAGCTCTTGGACTGAATTGAATAAAGAGCGTGTTCGCCGCCTCGAAAAGCTGGGGTTAATGAGTGCTGAAGGAAAACGGATACTTCCTGATATGAACCCTGATTCTTTTATAGTAGATAAGATTATAGAGCAACGGCTAAAAGAGGACAGGCAAGTATATGAGAATTTCACGGCCTTTCCAGCCCTTTATAAAAGAGTTCGGATCGACACGATCCAAAGCAATAAACATCAGCCAGATTTATTTAAGAGTAAATTAGACAAATTCATAGCAAACACTAAAGAAAATAAAATGTACGGGCAATGGCATGATAATGGACGTCTGCTAGATTATTAAGCTGCGCTAGATGCATGATCTCCTGCTGTGGCTTTCGGACCCCAATGACGCTATTTACTAATTAATCGCCTTTTCAGCAACTTATCGGACCCCAGTGCAGCTATTCCTTAGAAACAGGCTCTTATACGGTGATTTTTCCGCCAATAGGAGCTATGCGGTCCGATAATACTCCAAATGGCGGATTTTCCTGCATTTAAGGTGTGCTGGGTCCGATACCGCTGAAGTATGGTCATTCGCTGGACTCCTGAGTCCGATACCGCCAAGTATGATCATTCGCTGATCTGCTGAGTCCGATACCGCCAAGTATGATCATTCGCTGGACTCCTGAGTCCGATACCGCCAAGTATGATCATTTGCTCGGTCTATTGCTACTGCTACTGCTACTGCTACTGCTACCATGATCTCCTGCTGAGGCTTTCGGACTCCAATGACGCTATTTACTAATTAATCGCCTTTTCAGCAACTTATCGGACCCCAGTGCAGCTATTCCTTAGAAACAGGCTCTTATACGGTGATTTTTCCGCCATTAGGAGCTATGTGGTCCGATAATACTCCAAATGACGGATTTTCCTGCATATAAGGTCTGCTGAGTCCGATACGCCGAAGAATGATCATTCGCTGGACTCCTGAGTCCGACACCGCCGAAGTATGATCATTCGCCGGGTCTACTGCTACTGCTACTGCTACCATGATCTCCTGCTGAGGCTTTCGGACTCCAATGACGCTATTTACTAATTTATCGCCTTTTCAGCAACTCATCGGACTCCAGCGCAGCTATTTCTTAGAATCAGGCTCTTATACGGTGATTTATCCGCCATTAGGAGCTATGCGGTCCGATAATACTCCAAATGGCGGATTTTCCTGCTTACAACGTCTGCTGAGTCCGATACGCCGAAGAATGATCATTCGCTGGGTCTACCGCTACCGCTACTACTGCTACTGCTACTGCTACCGATACCATGATCTTCTGCTGAGGCTTTCGGACTCCAATGACGCTATTTACTAATTAATCGCCTTTTCAGCAACTTATCGGACCCCAGTGCAGCTACTCCTTAGAAATGGGCTCTTATACAGTGATTTTTCCGCCAATAAGAGCTATGCGGTCCGATAATACTCCAAATGGCGGATTTTCCTGCATTTAAGGTCCGCTGGGTCCGATACCGCTGAAGCATAGTCTTTCGCTGGGTCTACCGCTACTGCTACTGCTACCATGATCTCCTACTGAGGCTTTCGGACTCCAATGACGCTATTTACTAATTTATCGCCTTTTCTGCAACTCATCGGACTCCAGTGCAGCTATTCCTTAGAAACTGGCTCTTATAAGGCGTTTTTTTCGCCAATAGGAGCTATGCGGTCCGATAATACTCCAAATGGCGGATTTTCCTGCATTTAAGGTGTGCTGGGTCCGATACCGCTGAAGTATGATCATTCGCTGGACTCCTGAGTCCGATACCGCCAAGTATAATCATTCGCTGGGTCTACTGCTACTGCTACTGCTACTGATACTGCTGCTACTACTGCTACTGCTACTGCTACTGCTACTGCTGCTGCTACTGCTGCTGCTGCTGCTACTACTACTACTACTACTACTACTACTACTACTACTACTACTACTGCTACTGCTACTGCTACTGCTACTGCTACTGCTACTGATACTATGATCTCCTGCTGAGGCTTTCGGACTCCAATGACGCTATTTACTAATTTATCGCCTTTTCAGCAACTCATCGGACTCCAGCGCAGCTATTTCTTAGAATCAGGCTCTTATAGGGTGATTTTTTCGCCATTAGGAGCTATGCGGTCCGATAATACTCCAAATGGCGGATTTTCCTGCTTATAAGGTCTGCTGAGTCCGATACGCCGAAGAATGATCATTCGCTGGACTCCTGAGTCCGATACGCCGAAGAATGATCATTCGCTGGTCTGCTGAGTCCCATACCGCCGAAGCATAGTCTTTCGCTGTCTGATGCTACCGTATCCTAATCATCTGCGGATCAAACACCATTGACTCATGATCATCTGTTATACCCAAAGTGCTAAGTACGCGCGAATGAGATTGGTTCAGACGTTCAGGCAAAGTTTAGAGTTGAGAGCAGAGGTTTGGTTTAAGTTCAAAAAAAGAGAGGTGCCCCAGCCATTTTCATGGCTTTGGGCACCTCTTTTATTAAGTTACAGCCCTTCAGCCAGAATCCGTTTCAGGAACATCCCTGTGTAGGATTCCTGTACTTCAGCAACCTGCTCCGGTGTACCTTCAGCTACAAGCTTACCGCCCACAACGCCACCTTCAGGGCCAATATCAATCACCCAGTCGGACTCCCGAATCAGCTCTAAGCTGTGCTCCACAACTACGACAGTATTTCCCGTATCAACCAATTTGCTCAATAAGGTATGGAGCTGCTTGATGTCTGACGGATGAAGGCCTGTTGTTGGTTCGTCAAGCAGATAGAGCGTATGGTTTTTGGAAGGTTTGCTCAGCTCTTTAGCCAGTCTAATCCGTTGCCCTTCACCACCGGATAAGGTTTTGACAGATTGTCCCCATTTAAGGTAACCGAGACCCACCTCACACAATGTCTCGATAATCCCCGCCATTTTGGCTTCTGATTTGAGAATCGGCAAGCTTTCCTGTACGGACATGTCCAGCAGATCCGAGATGGAATATCCATCATATTTCACCTGGAGAACCTCATCCGTAAATCTTCTCCCCTTGCATGCGTGGCATTTAACCTCCAGATCGGGTAAGAAATTCATGTCTACAGTCAGCACCCCAAGACCCTGACAGGTTTCGCAGCGTCCACCCGGTGTGTTAAAGGAAAAATGCTTGGAGGTCAGTTTTCTTTTTTTCGCCTCCGGCAAAGCAGCAAACAGCTGGCGCAGATGTGTGAATACATCTGTATACGTCGCTACATTAGAACGCAGCATTCTACCCATGGGCGATTGGTCAAAGATCACTATATTTCCAACCTGATCTAAGCCCGCAATCTCCGCACAGCCTATTTGCTCATGTCCTTTCGTACTGCCTTGCGCAAGAATATCAAAGACTAGGGTCGACTTGCCTGAACCCGAAACTCCAGTTACAGAGACCAGACAACCTAGAGGTAAAGAAACTTCCGGGATATCAATATTCCGGTACTGTGCCTGTCGGATGGTGATTTGTTTTCCGTCACCTTTCCGGCGAACGTATGCAGCAGTCTTATTACGCTCTTCTCTAAGATAGGCTCCCGTAACAGAAGTCTCGCTTGCCATCAAATCCTCAATGCTGCCCTCGCCAACAACTTGCCCTCCGTCCAGACCAGCACCCGGACCCATATCAATAATATGATCGGCAGCGCGCATCATCTCAATATCATGCTCGATAACGAGCACCGTATTACCCAAATCGCGCAGCTCCTGAAGCACACGAACGAGGCCAACAGTATCCCGCGGATGAAGCCCGGTCGTCGGTTCATCTAGAATGTATAACACTCCAGTCAGACCTGACCCCAGCAATGAGGCAAGGCGCAGCCGCTGTGCCTCTCCACCAGAGAGGGAGACCGTCTGACGGTTCATGGAAAGATAACCAAGACCAACATCGATAATCCGTTTTAGTCGGGTAGGCATATCGTGAAGGATGGGTTCAAGCAGATGAAGTCCCTCGTTTGGCAAAGTCGCCTCCAAGCCTTTAGTCCACTCGTAAACATCGCTTAATGGCCAATCCGATACCTCCGTAATCGATGCGCCAGCTACCCGAACGAGACGAACTTCTTTTTTTAGGCGAGTGCCAAGGCATTCTGGGCATTGCTGCTCATGAAAAAATCCGCCGTCTTTTTCCTGTGTACCAGCTTCTCCTTCCTTCTCCTTGTATCGCCGCCACAAACCAGGAATGACGCCTTCAAATTTGGTGCCTTGAATCGGCTTAACATTGGGAAAATGGCGCTTAAACGCCTCACTTTCCACTCCGTAATATAACAAGTCGCGCTGAATTTCGCCGTAATCTTTTAAGGGCTGATCCGGGTCAAACTCAAAGCCAAAATGCTTGCCAGCAGCCACTAATATACGCATCTGTATATCACGATGAACACCATTCAGCGAGGCCACCCCACCCTCACGCATACTAAGCTCTGGATTAAACACCGCCGCTTCATTTATAGTTGCCACAGATCCAACACCACCGCAGGCTTCACAAGCTCCCTCCGGTTTATTAAAAGAAAAGTGGGACATGCCCAGCTTCTCAAGCTCAGCTCCGCAATGCGGACAACCCATAGTTTGACCATCCATTTCCTCGTCTTCCTCGATCAGCAATCCCCTCGCTTCAAAAGAAGGTGGAATGCTGCCACTACAGGAAGGGCAAACCCGCTCGCCTAATCTGGAAAAGATAAACCGGACAAACGTATAGATGTCGGTAACTGTCCCAACTGTCGAACGGGGATTACGATTGGTGACATGTTGTCCAACACTAATGGACGGAGACAGTCCAATAATAGATTCCACCTTTGGTTTGCTGATCGTATCTGACGTCATGCCCATGGAATCCAAATACTGTCTTTGGCATTCCCGCTGAAGTGTATCCATAGCTAACGTCGATTTTCCTGATCCCGAAGGTCCTGTCAGGACAACTAGCTTATACTTAGGAATCGTGAGCGAGACATTTTTCAGATTATTCTCTCTTGCACCTTTAATAACAATAGTCTCTTTCACATCTATTCCCCTCTCAATTCAACCCACTGGTTCGTAGTTATATCTTCTATCCATATGGTTGCCCAAAGTTGTTGGATTGCAATTATTTTGCAAAACATTTCTAATTTCGATAGAATGTATTTGATAAATCACAAAATTTTCGAATAACTTTATAATCTAATATCTTGACTATCAAGATATAATTATTTTAAAAGGAGCGTTATCTTTTGTCAAGCCACGAACAACCTACACCAGAGCAGGAACAATTCACCTTGCTTATGCGCAGTTTGGGAAACCGAACGGTATTGTACCAACAAAATGTAGCCGCCTCACTTGGGTTATACAATAATGATTTCTTATCTATAGATATTCTACGGGAGAAAGGTCCGATCACTGCCGGAGAACTGTCTAAATTAACGGGTCTGACCACAGGCAGTGTTACGGCATTAATAGACCGGCTCGAAAAAAATGGCTATGTCCGCAGACAAAATGACCCGAATGACCGCCGTAAAGTGATTATTGTGCCATTATATGAGAATAAAGATGATGTCATTAATACGTACCAACCGCTCCATACCGCCATGGTTAAGCTCGCAGCTTCTTATACGGATGAAGAGCTCGCCCTTATTTCGCAGTTTTTAGGCCAAGCAAGTGCAGTTCTGGAAGAGCAGATTGATCAGCTTAGATCCACTGCGCGCGGCAAATCTTCTTCCTAAGATACGCATTTATACAAAAAGGACGATATCCAAAAGTCATACGACTCTCTGGATACCGTCCTTTTTCATTTATTTTCTAATACCAATCGTTACAATTTCGCATGGACCGATCAGTAAGTCAAAGCTACCTTTCTCATCCCTAGAAACTGGGTGGCTCTCCTCTTCTAGAATCGTCGTTTTATAGAAATACTGCTGTGGAATAGACGAATGGAAGGCCAGGTTGGTGTTCTGCTGACTCATGTTGTACCAACGCATCAGTATATCTCCAGTCTGCTCGTTCATTTTTAGTGAAGAAAATGCGAGTTCCTTACTCTCCCAATCGAATGGAGTATACACCGGCGCAACCACACCTGCATGTACATCTGTCTGACATACAATCCACGGAACCTGGAATTGGTAAGCTTCAGCATAAGCACCAGAAGTTATACCCTCACCTGTGTGCGGGATTAGCTCCATACGAACAACGTGCTCTCCAAGACACTGCGCTTCTGGAGTAGGGAATAGCCCCCAGTCACCAAGTTCGCCAACAGAACGTAGCAGTGTAATCGCAATAGTGTTACGCCCATCTCGCAGCACTTCATATTCATTTAATCCAAAATTAGCGACGGTTAGACCCGCTTTCCCATCACTAATATCAACAAAGGCTTGCTGATGTTGCGTGTTACTCGGATTCTTCCATTCTGTGGCTGGTTCAATATTCCGCTCAGCAACCTCGAACATCGAATCTACACGATGCGTGGCAGCGTTCAAATCTGTTGGAAACAGTATACGAATCCGGTGATCTTTGGCCTGGTTATCTATTGTCGTTTCGATATGCAATCCCTTTCCGCCCCGCTCCAAGGTGATTACAGTACGAAGTTTTAGAATGACTGTGTCACTACTGCGCTGAGCTTTGCGCTCCGGATAGTAAACCAGTGCACGCTGCTCCTCATCCAGCTTATCATCTGCCGAGGCTGGAATCTCCCAGTTATGGTTAATTTCTATAGCGGCGCGAAACGATGTATTTTCCAGTACACAAATGTTAGCCTTCAGTCCTTTAGTCGTCAAAGCTTGTTCAGCCTCTGGCTGTTTGTACATATATTCATTGCCGATATCCCCGGTGTTTTCATATACGCCAAGATCGTTATAGGTCACTCCACTAGTTTTGTCACTTAGCATAAACGAACCATCATCATTAATGACTACCTTGATAACGTCATTTTCCAGCACCCGATCTCCATATAACAAAGATTCAGCGGCTATTGGCAGTTTTGCATCTGCTCGGCGAACCCAAGCATATGATCGAAGACCTAGCGCAGGAACTTCTACGGCTTCAAAGGTAAGTCTTACCCGGCGGCACATATACGGCTGACGGAACTTATCATCTGGCAAATCATAACCAAACTGAAGACCCAAGTCCTCCAGCTGGGAGGCAATGTTATTCCCTTGATCGTCTACTAACACACGACCGTGCAAGTCAATTCCAGTCATACGGCTAGCCGTTTCTTCCAGAGAGAATCCTTCTCGCAAATATAGACGCGCCACATCAAGTTCTACGCTCACAGTACCCGTGCGACTCCAACCCGTCATATTCATCGCTACTAATGGAAGCACATCTTCACCATATGTGGTAAACCCGGACGTATCCACAGCTTCTGCAATCACTCGTTTACTATCCTCAACAATGGTCTCTGCCACATGACGGCTTTTGTCAAAACGGGTGACCATCTCACGGTGTACCTCATCCACGCTGCATCCACAAATACTATCATGCGGATGATTCTGCATTAATGTCTTCCATGCATAGGTGAACAGATGATGGGGGTACTCTTTGCCCAGTAAATGTGCGAACGAAGCAAGTGGCTCGGCCAACTTTTCAAGCAAGATTTGCCCTTCCTGATTCCTCTGTTTCAAATAGACACGAGCAGACGCGGTATTCACTAACGTACCCCATCCATCGGTATGCTGGCTCCGCAGTTCGCCCTTTACAGTCGACAGATTGCTGCGATCCATTACACCCTCTACGGCCTTAAGGTAATCAGGAAAGTTCGAATGAATGAACTCCATATCTGGATACAACCGCTTCGCAGTTTCGATAGCCTCTGGCAAATCCAGTTGAGCCGGCTGATGATCACAACCATTCATGAACAGCAGCTCACCTGTAGAGGCAAACTTCCGCGCATCTGCCAGCTTTTTCTCCCAGAACACTTTGGCTTCTGCTTCATTTACAGGCACTTCGTTTCCGTTAGAATACCAATTGGCAAATAGGATGCCGAGCACTTTTGATCCATCAGGACCTTCCCAAATCAGCTCCGAGAATGAGGATTCGTAACCTCCATCCGACACCGTATTATTGAATCCAGTGGGCTTCACACCTCTTCCAAAAAAGGCATTATTGATGCCGGATTGCAGCATTAATTGTGGAGTCTGGCCGACTAGACCAAAGGTGTCCGGAAAATAACCGATTTTGGAGGGTTCCCCGTAACGCTTCGAATCCTGATGGCCAATCTGCATATTACGAACATTGGCCTCCCCACTAGTAAGGAACGCATCCTGCAAAATATACCAAGGTCCTATTAGAAGGCGACCTTCCGTAATATATTTCTGTAGCCGCTCTTGATTTTCTGGACGTACCTGAAGATAATCTTCCAGAATAATCGTCTGTCCATCCAGATAGAAACTCTTAAATTCGTTATCCTCATCCAACCGGTTCAGTAATTCATCAACCAGTTTCACTAAGCGTACATGATGCTTCTCATAGGGAAGATACCATTCCCGGTCCCAGTGTGTATGGGAAATGATATGGGCTGTCTGAGGGCTAATTGATTGTTTTGAGCTTTCCAAAGTGAAGACCTCCTTATATGCAATGCGTTCTATCTACCAAGTTGCTTAATGTAGAAGATGTGGATAATTGACATGAATCTCGACTTCCTGCGGGCGATAAACACCAAGCAAATCTCCTTTACTATCCGTGGCAAAAAGAACAGAACGTTCCTGTTCCAACACGAACGAATAAGTTCGGCCAGTGGCCGAATCCTTCACCTCGATCTTTGCATCCTGGGCATATTCCGACACGAAGGTAAAAAGTGCACCCGTAGCAAAGCTCAGTTTTCGTCCGTAGATACCCGCTAAGTCCCCACCACTAATCCATTCAAAATCACGTTCCACAAAAGCAGCATTAACCGCGTAGCGGTAAAGTGCAGCCGTAGTATCCCTACGCTCACTCAATTCAACTGGCAGTGGACTCCATAGGAGTCGACCCTTGCCCAGCGGAAGGTTCACGACAGTGTCTATAGTAGAACTCCCACCATTTTTTTGAATGATCGTTTCCTTCGTCACCTCAGCTATCCGGCGGTGGCCGAAAGAGACAGGCAGTACTTGACCTTGAAGCATAAGCACTTCTTCGCGGCGCACATTACGCAATTCGCGTTTGCCAAGAATATCACTCAACCGATCCGAAGAACGCCAGTAGGCATCAATGCTTAACGGTCCAGTGGCAAGCAATACCGCTCCTGTCTCTTCAACGATATGTAACAACCGTTCCATCGCTGCATCAGCGAAGTTATGCGCGCTTGGCAGTATAATCAGCTTCGCAGGGTTCTTCTCCAAATCATCTAGGTGGTATTCAGAAGCCCCCCGAAAAGACATCTTGAGCTCATAAGACAGAATGCGGGTAAGCTCTGTTGTAGACGCAAAAGCCAACTTTCGATTAGAGAAATCATTCGAATAAGGGAACACCACCGCAATCTCTTCCAATTTCCGATCACCAAATATATCACGGATACCTTCTATAAACTTCCCGAAATCATAAGATACGTCTGCCTCAGGCTTCTCGGTTCCATCCGCTCTCAGTGCTCCGATATGGGACTCATTCGCATTATCCATATAGAAATTCGTATTCCAGATCCAGTGAATAGCTCCCGCACCTGCCGTTCCAAAAGCGTAAGCATACTTGCGTTCCAGCAAATTCCGCAGCTCTTGTTCTGAACGTTTGGCTCGGCCATCTGGAGTTTCTACATACATGACGCCTGTCTCCTGAATTAGGTTTGGCTTATTGGGGGTTTTGGCAAAAATGCCATCCCATATCAAATAGTCGTTAAACCACCAGGAATGCACAGTAGTGTAATCTACCGCCTCCTCATAGAAAAATGGCGAAGGACGCTGTGCTCCAAGTCCCTCATCCTGGCCAACCGTAACCATCTGAGCTGGACATTGCTCCTTAATGGTGTCGTATAATTGCTTCACCCAACGGTTATGCATCTCCATAGAAAACAGACAATAATCCAACCAGCGTGTTCCCCTCTTGGCACTGTGCATATCTTGTACGTCGAAGTTCATCTCTCTTGCTTCAGGCAGCCCTGCCGATGCAAAGTCCGGAAGCTGTGCGGGTGTCATATTCCAACGTTCCTGTAGTACTTCAATTTCCACATGTCTATGTCGAAGCCATTCTATGAAAGCTTGTCGCTCAAAGCGATCATGGCATGAACTCGGGCCGTCCGAGAAAATACGGTCCGGATCAAACATCGACGGTTCATTAATAAGATCCCAGTCTACATTCGAAGAATCTTTATGACGAGATACAATAGACCGAATGAACCGCTTCTGAGCCTCCACACTTTGTGGGTCCAGATAAGGATTTACCCCACCCCACGTTTCCGGGGTGAAGGAGAAAAACGTGAACGTCACCTGAAGATCATGCTTTTTCGCCGTCATGATGAAGGCGTCGATCGCCCGCAATACTTCTTCCGAGACATGTCCATCGTCTTGCATCACATTGCGATAAGCTGTCCAGATCCCTGTACGGATCCAGTTAATCCCGGCCTTCCGCATCTGGCCCATATCACGATCCCAAACTCCGACGTTCGGCAGAAAAAGAAATTTTCGCGCCACATCACTCGCCATATAAGTCATGCCGACCACTGGTAGCGGACGCCCATCTTTTATAAAATAATCTCTGCCGCTCGTTACCGGATGGCCTGCTGCCAGCAGCTCAGGAGCATGACCCCAGAACCCTTGGCGCAGAATACGAACCTCACCATCACTGGCTTCTGCTTCACAGACAATCTGGTAGAGGCCCCTACTTATCTCCAGAGGAATGGGCAGACGCACCATGTTTAGTTCAGCATTCGCCTTCATTTCCAAACTCTGAGACCACTTCAAAGAGGTATCTGATTCATGCTCTACATAAATTGTGAAATTCCATGTATCTTCATTTCGCATAGAAGGTCTCACTCGTTCAAGCTGCTGAATCTGAAGGGTTAGGGAAGCACGTTCTCCTGATTCATAAGACGCGTAATTGGGCTTAACCCACATTTCCGTAACACCCTTGCTGCAGAAACGCGCCCAATTGGATATCGCGGAAGGACCTTTTTGCTCCCAAAAAGAAGCTGTTGCAGGTGTATTTACGAACAGCCAGCGTGAACCTGCATATAAACCAATCGTATTCTCCCAAAGAACCACTGGGGCAGCCGTTTCTCGACCCTCGGACGTAATTCCCTTTAAGAGCGGGTAAATCCTTGTGCTCATCGGACCTGCCGAGCCCATTTGATGTGGTAAATCACTCGACTTTGTCGTATGTGGCACGAGGTTCCATGTGTCTGCACTCGTTAGAAAAAGAGATTCTTGACCCTTAAGCAGAGGAATGACATCCAAGGCAAGCAATGAATGGTTGCGTGAGCATTCAACACGAAGTGCCTCATGAATATACAGTTCCTGATGATAGGAAGTCTGCTCCGCTTCCACATGCCATCGGCCATTTTCCCAACGAACAGGTTGTTTGAAGGGTGCGCCTCCAATGCTAATCAGCCCGCCTCCTCTTTGCAGGTATTCAAGAATGGCTATCCAGGCCGCTTTCGGGAAATAAGGGGCATGCAGATTGATGAAACAGCCGCCTTCCGTTTCGCATAGCGTTTGTGCAAGCTGATTCTCATTTACAATAGATCCGAACTCACTCATGGATGTAATCGCATCGCTAGGAATGGGACTGGAAATTGGAAAATCAGAATCATAAAATATGATGACAGGTCTGCTCGAGCTGGTCATAGTAGTCCTTCCTTCATCGTTTTATAGACAAGTTGGGAGAACAGGCTATTGGACCAGGCGAACCATTTTCTAGTGAACGTATTCGGATCATCAACATGGAATCCCTCATGCATAAAGCCAGTATCCGCATCTGTAGCTTCTAACATCGCAAGCATCTCCAGCTTTTCTTCCTTAGTTGAAGCCGTCAAACCTTGCATCGATAATGCCATATGCCAGATGTAGTCTTTGGGAGTATGCGGACTGCCGATTCCCTTCGCTGCGGTTCCTTCAAAATAAAAAGGATTCTCCTTGCTCAGAGCAAATCGTCTCGTATTCTGATAAATTTCATCCTCTGCGGTAACATAGCCGAGATAAGGAATCGACAGGAGTCCTGGTGTTCCCGCATCATCCATCAAGCAGTAGTTGCCATAACCATCGGTCTCGTAGGCGTAGATTGGACCGAATTTCGGATGACGATAAATACCATACAATTGAATTCCGTGATCAATCTCAGCTTCTAATGCTTTAAGCTGTTCCAGAAATTCATGATCACGGAATACCCATTCAGCGAATTCCTGCATATGACGTAATGCAACAACAGCGAACATATTCCCCGGGATGTTGTAATGAAAGTCGCATGCATCATCACTCGAGCGGAATCCCGACCAGACCATACCCGTGTAATTAACAGGCATACCTAGACCGTTATTACGCAGTGTATCTTCAGGAATCCCATTGTTACGCGTAAAGCGGTATGGAGATAATTCACTATGGCGCTGTTCAGTTTTGAACAGGTTGAATATTTTGAACATTGCTGCCTTAAATCCGGCGTCGAATATATCAGCCTTTCCGGTTTCTTTCCAATAGGCATAAGCCAGACGCATGGAAAAACAAAGAGAATCGATCTCGAATTTACGCTCCCACACCCAGGGGGACATTTCCGTAATATCGCTAGTGCTCCAATGCCAATCATTCGCTGTCTCATTAAACGCATTGGCGTACGGATCGATATGAATATACTCGATATGACGTTTAATTAACCCGCCAATAATCCGCCGAAGATCGGGATCTTTTTTAGCAAAGGGCACGTAGTGCATAACCTGCTCCACAGAGTCTCGCAACCAAGAAGCTGGGATATCTCCTGTAATTACAAACGTTGTCCCATCATCCATAAGCTTAGTCGTTGTCTCAAGCGTATTGGGAAAACAGTTCTTAAAAAGCTGCAACAGCTTTGGCCGATGAGCTAACTTCTCCTCTGCTTCGTTCAATACTTCTTGAACCGCTTGAGGAAGCGGCAGCTTCGGCATAGAGATGGCGGGAAGTCGGAATTGTTCCATATTCTCACTCCTTCATAATAAATGGGGATAGATAGAGAGACGGGCAGCATAGCTGCCCGTCTCCACTAATCCTATTTGTGTTACCTTTAGTGATTAATCTTAGGCGTGTTACGTTCATTAGCTTATTTCTTTGTCTGGTTCCACTCATCAAGTTGCTTTTGAACTTCTGCAATGACTTTATCAAGTCCAGCTTCTTTAAATTTCTTCGCTGCTTTTGGCAGATATGTTTTAGGATCAACAGAACCTGTGTATAGCGCTGGCATAAATTCTTTAGTTACGTTGTTGATAGCCGCTACTTCTGTTTTTACAGGTGTAGGATCAAATGCAAAACCGAAGGTAGGGGCTTCTTTTGAAGAATCATTAAACTTCTTGAAAGCATCCCATTTATCAGCAGGGTCATCAGCATGCAGATAAGTCAGTAACATGTTCCCAAGTGTGAAGCCTGGCATTGCATAGCTATCTTGCATAGCTGGCAGATCTTCAATGACATTGTCAGAGATTTTCTTATAATGTGTTCCTTCAATACCATAGTTGAGCAAATTGCGTAAGTACTTATCTGTATTCAAAAGATTCAAGAACATCATCGCGCGCTCAGGATCACCTGAGGTTACGGAAATCGCGTGCATCGAACCTGCGGCGGACTGTGTATATACATAAGGCTCATGCATAGGCGAAGTTACAATTTCATAACCTGCTGAACGAGACCAACCTTTTTCTGCATAAGGCTGTGTAATTTCGCGATCGGCAAACCATTTACCGGTCTTAATGTTATCAATACCTTCAAGTGTTGCAACGTCTGGGCGTAAGTAACCTGCTGTGTAAAGTCTACGCATCGTATCTAACGATGTTGCAAGTTCAGGTGTCTCCAGAATATTAACAACCTTGCCATCTGTGGAATCCATATAGACCCCGATAGGTAGCTCATCACCTAGTACATAGTCAAATGGCATAAATGGTTTAAAGCCTTTAGGAACAGCTAGCGGTGTAATATCCGCCGGCTCGTTCTCTTTAATCGTTTTAAGAAGTGGCTCTAGATCATCCAATGTACGGATATTGGAAATGTCCATGTTGTATTTATCAACATATTTCTTATTGAAGCGCCATACCCATTGCTGTCCAAGCTCCTTATTTACAGGAACACCATAGATCTCACCTTTAATCTTAGTTCCTTCTAAGAAACGAGGGTCCAAAACTTCTTTCGTTTCCTTACCATACTTATCTAGCAGATCATTCAGACCCAAGAACGTACCATTAGCTGCGTTACGGCGGAAATCATTTGTCCAAGAAGAGGTAAAGGCAATATCATAAGGCTCACCAGAAGCGGTGATGACTTGCATCTTCTTATCGTAATCGCCCCAATCGAACATCGTAATGTTCAATGTCGCGTTAATTTTTTCTTGGGTATATTTATTAACTTCTTTTAAGACAAGATCCAAATCCTTTTGAGGTCCACCAATTAAATACATCTTCAACTCATATGGCTTTAATTCTGATGTGTTCCCTGCTGAATTCCCTGCTGCCGCTGAATTGTTTGTTTCTTTAGCAGCATTTGTATTATTATTCGAACCACATCCAGCTAGAAGGCCAGAAAAAAGCATTGTCCCTGCAAGAGCGAGTGTTAAGCCTTTTTTCATTTTCATTTCTATTTTCCCCCTTTAGATTAATAAACGCTTTATTTATATCGATTCCTGTCCTAGCGATTCGAATAAATACATCTTAGTAGTGTTACTCCTTTAAAGAGCCCACGGTTAAGCCTTGTACAAAATACTTTTGGAAGAACGGATACGCTAGTGCTATAGGCAAGGTCGCCAGTACAACCATCGCCATACGAACGGTTTCTGTTGGCAAGGTTGCAGCAATCTCAAAGCTTGATCCCATCTGCATACTGTTCTGAATGACAAACTCCATATTGTTCTGAATTCGCATCAGCATCGCTTGGAGTGGAACAAGACTCGCATCATCTATATACAGCAGGGCATTAAACCAATCATTCCAATAGCCCAGCGTACAGAACAATCCAATCGTTGCAATCCCCGGTAAAGAGATTGGAAGTACAATTTGCAGGAAGGTCCGAAACTCACCAGACCCATCAATTTTGGCAGCCTCAATGAGTGCATCAGGTACACTAGTCTGGAAGAAGGTCCGCATTACTAGAATAAAGAATGCATTCATCGCGATGGGCAATATCAAAGCCCATATCGTATTGTACAAATGTAAAAACTGCGTAGCCACGATATAGTTGGGAACCATTCCGCCTGAGAATAACATCGTGAAGAAGGCGAAGAAGCTGAAATAATTACGATACCGAAATGATCTTCGAGAGAGAACATACGCATAAGTTGTTATTAGAAATAAACTAATGAGCGTACCTAGTACAGTAACCATCAAAGTAACTCCAAAGGAACGAAGCAATTGATCACCTGTGTTAAAAACAAACTGATAAGCTGCTAAACTATATTTTTCGGGTAACAAGCTAAATCCATTTAGAGCAAGTACTTTCTCATCTGTAAAAGAAATGGCTATGACAAACAAGAACGGAAACACACAAGTAAAAGCGAAGATGCCAATTATAATATTGAGTACCACATTCCATAAAGGAGTAATGGCGTTGTTGTCGATTTCTTTTGGCTTACGTTTGAATACTGCCATAACGTCACTAACTCCTTTCTAGAATATCGCATTCTCTTTGCTGATCTTTTTCACAATAGAATTCGTTACAAGCACCATGATAAATCCAACAATCGATTGATATAGACCCGCTGCTGTACTCATCCCTAGATTACCTGTCGTACTCATGCTGCGATAAATATAAGTATCGATAACATTCGTTACGGAGTATAGAACACCTGAATCCCGAGGGATTTGATAGAATAAACCGAAGTCCGATCTAAAAATACCACCAATCGCTAAAATCGTTAGCGTTACCATTAAAGGTTTAAGCAAAGGAAGTGTAATAAACTTAATCTGCTGCCATTTGCTGGCCCCATCAATCATAGCTGCTTCATAGTAGGACTTGTCGATACCCGCTATAGCCGCTAAGTAAACAACACTTGAATAACCAATTGATTTCCAAATCCCCATGAAAATTAGGATATATGGCCAAAAGCGAGTATCCCCATACCAGGAAATAGGATCGCCTCCGAAGTAAACAACCACTTGATTCAATATTCCTTTATCTACACTCAGAAAGCTGAAGGTAAAGAAACTAATAATGACCCAAGAAAGGAAGTAAGGCATAAACATCGCCGTTTGATAAACTTTAGCCATCCGTTTGTTCACAAGTTCATTTAAGGTGATCGCAATGCCCACCGCAAGAACTAAACCGAGAGAGATCAACGCCAAGTTATAAAGAATCGTATTTCTTGTAATGATATAGGCGTCCTCCGTCGAGAACAAAAAGTTAAAATTTTCAAGGCCAACCCACTTACTATTTAAAACGCTTGCAAAGAATCCATCCCGATGAATCTTGAAATCCTTGAATGCAATTACTGTTCCAAACATCGGTAAGTAGCAAAAGATCAGGAACCATAATGTCCCTGGTAATACCATAAACCAGAGTACTTTATCCTTAATTAAACTTTTGAAAAATGCAGGCATTATTCCACATCCCCCTTCTCTCTATCCCCAAACAACCCCTATATATCCCTTCGATCTTTTTCCCTCGCCCCTTTAACTACCCTTAATTCTGCGCTATAAAAGCGGTTTCATAAAGTTGAAAAACTCCAGAATCAGATGTAAAAATTAAAGATCCACAGCAGAAAGGACATTTAAAAAGTCTATTTCCCCTTAAATTTGAGCAAAAAAAAAGGAAACATTCTCGTTATCAACGTCCATGAAGCCCGTACTTGAACGTGATACTCAGGAACATTTCCTTTATTTTAGGATCTTGCTTTTTTGTACATATTCCGAAGCTCTGTCGGCGATACACCTACTGATTTTTTGAACTGGCGATAGAAATATGCTGGATCCGGATATCCTACTTCAGCTGCAATTTCGTTGGTTAGTAACGTAGTTTGAAGCAGCAATTGTCTTGCCTTTTCAATTCGAAATTGATTAACATAATCAGAGAAACTACGGCCCATTTCCTTCTGAAATAGCTGGCCCAAATAATTAGGATGCATTTCCATACGCTGACTGAGCGTTTTCAGGGATAGCTCTTCTCTATAGTGTTTGCTTACTTGATCAACCATATATCTCATATTCGGACTGAGCTCATCATTTACTAATGATAATTGGTCCAGTGTTTCTTTCACACTTTCCTGCACATGGTGCACCAATTGCTCAATAGTATGTATGCGCAGCAATGGATTAAACACGGCACTAAAATTAGAGTTTTTCTCCATTTTCTTAGCAATCAACATTAACTCAATCGCTACGTTGTAATTATCAATGCGGGTAATCATGCCACAGCCAAACAGCTTTTCGAACGTTTCTGCGATAAATTGGTTCGTAGCCTCCCGGTCTCCAGATAATAATAATTTGGTGAATTCCTCATAATCAATTTCGAGCTTCTCCTCATGCAGAACCATCTTTGATAGTTGTTCCACATCTATAATCGGGTAACCCGGTAGCATAAGATGATCAACATATAAACTCTTCGCCTTTTTATAACTATTTGGGACTTCCTGAAAAGCATGCTCCTTACTTCCTATCGTTATCCAGACAGACTTTTCTAACTCATGCATAATCTCACATTGCACTTGCTCCAGTACACAATAAAGCTCTTCTTTGTTCTCAGCTTCAGCCCGCTCAGCAATAATAAGAACAAGATCACCTTCCATATCTATAAATACAATAACGGTTCCAAGTTGCTCTAATGATTTCACAGCGATACGATAACATTCATCCATAAGCTGATTCCTATGGAGTTTATCCTGGCCCTCATCGTCATCCTGTTCGGTGATAAGCCGAATCGCAGCCACCGTAAAAAATGAACAGTCCAGTGAGATATTTAAGACTTTTGAACGGTGCTGTAGCTCCTGCCGGCCTATATTGCCAGTTACCCAGCGGTTTAGAATATTATTGCGTAGAACTTGCCAATCCTCTTTAGCATGAAATTGTTCAACATCCTCTTGATTCAGCACTTCAACAATTTGTTCAATGGTTGATTCCAACTCATGTATATTAATGGGTTTGAGAATATAATTTTCAATGCCTAGACTCATTCCAGCTTTTAAATACTCAAATTGCTCATACCCGCTCAAGATTATAAACCTCATTTTTGAATCAAAAACCTTTATTTGCTGAATCAGTTCAAGTCCCGTAAGTTTTGGCATCGTAATGTCAGTAATTAATATGTCGATCCCTTCATTATGATTGCGTAGAAATTCTAAAGCTTCTTCCCCATTAGACGCTTGTCCCGCGATTCTCAATCCATATTTTTCCCATTCAATCACTGAACGTAATCCTTCAAGAATAAGAGGTTCATCATCCACGATAAGTATATTGTGCATTATTAGTACTCTCCCTTACTACTGGTATATTCATGATGACTATTGTTCCTTTATTTACTTCACTAGCGATCGTTAATCCATATTCAGTCCCATAATAAAGTTTAATTCGTTCATTCACATTACATAGGCCTACCGAAGAAGGAGGTTCATCCATTCTCATACTGACTTGAAGCATTTGCTGTAGCTCTGTCAGCTTGCTGGCAGTAATTCCATTCCCGTTATCACTTATAGCAATTTGAATTCCCCCGCCAGATTCAGTAACTTCAATACGGATGAGATTGCCAAAACGGTCAGGTCTAAATCCGTGAACAATATAATTTTCAATGACCGGTTGGATGAGCAATTTAACGATAGAACAATTCATGGCAACTGGACTTATTTGTGATATGATTTGGAGCCTATCTTTATGTCTAATCTGAAACAACTCCAGATACAAATTGCAGTATTCAATCTCATCAGATATTGTAACGACCATGCTTTTCTTAATCATCGTTCGAAATAATGTCGATAAAATGTAAATCATCTGACCTACATCCTTCGCTCCTTGCGTAATTGCCCGCATCCTAATCGCCTCAAGTGTGTTATATAAAAAGTGTGGATTAATCTGTGATTGAAGTGCAACTAGCTCTGCATTTTTCTGCGTAAGCTCCGAAATGTACACTTTATTAATATAGAGTTCTAACCTTTCACACATATAGTTAAAGTTGTTGGCAATTAGCTGCAATTCATCTTCTCGATTTAGGTGAATACGTGTGCTTAAATCACCTTCCTGTAAGCGCTTCATAGATTTGATAATGATCTTCACTTTTTTAGAAAAACGTAAAATAATTCCGTATGTAAAAGACATTGCAGTAATAATAAGCGCTGTGGTAATCCCGATAATCCAAGTTCGAACCGTTTTCATTTCGTTGTTGACCTGTGACTTCTGAATGATCCCTGCCATAATAAGACCTGAGCTATTCGTTGTATTTAAGTTAACCTTGGAGATCCCATCCAGTGTTGTCCAACCATCCGCATGAAGCACATCGAGATGTGGATATCGCTGTCCCATATACCTTCCCAATGAATCATATATAACGTCACCGCTTGGGGTTAAGACCAACAATTGACCATTATTTTCTGCAACTTTTGTGCCAAGCCATTTTGAAATAAGTTCTGCGTCAAAATCTACTATGAGCATCCCGATCGTTTTCAGTGTAATCGGATCTTTAATTTCCCTAGTCATTGTATACAAATTGTTATTGTCTTCTCTTATTTCCTTAAGCACTAATTTGGTTTCATGCGAGACCCAGCCATTCTTCGGTAAGGATAACTTTTGCTTAGAACCGTCCATGTCGCTCAAGTAGAATTGTCGGGTATTATTTTTATATAAATAATAAAATTCTTTCTCTGTACTGTATAAAATAACGTCATAAATCCCGTTTTTCTGATTCAAATAGGTTTTGAAATAAGTATCGAACGTATGAGGAACGGAGCTCCCTATGTCTGCATATTGATCTAAACGGTATTTAAGATAATCCCCATAATCATTTTGCAAAAAGTAGGACAAATCCTCACTAACAGAGGCATCGCTATAAATTTGCTGGATGGCTACCTGGATGCTTTCGTACTGCTGATTCATATACAAACTTACATAATCCAGCACCTCCCGATTGGCATCTACATGTTGGCGAGTGATCGTCTGTTCATAGTATTTATATACGGTAATGGATGAGGCAATTAACGTAATTATGATGATCGAAGAGTATATAGCTAAAATTTTATTGAACAGTTTTTTCTGCAAATGGTTTTGATAAAATTTCTTTACATTCAACAAAGCCACCTTCTTTCTGAATATCACCTTTAGGATTAGAAGCTTAACATCACACTTCTTTTTCTGCAATGGAAGCGCATGCATTTTTTAATTTATATATTCTAGCGCTCCAACTTTTCTCTCCACCGAGAGTTTACAACTCACACAAAATCGTCTATAGTTGATTTCTACCCCCCAAACAAACCTATAATAACCCAAATAGATCTTAATTTCCTCGTCCCCCATCAACATATTGGAGGGGCTATTACTCATGTTTCTAACCAAACGCAAACTCAACTCCCAACTAAACGAAATTTCCGAATATCGTTACCGGGATCGTATACACATTCCTTTTTTCAACTCTATGATTGACGAACAAGGTGAAATTGCAGCCGAACCGCCCGTGGATGGAGAATGGTCTAAGCTACGAGTTGGAGATACTTGGAAAGGCCGCGATTTGTATTTATGGCTAACGACAAATATAGAAGTACCCGCTACTTGGGCAGGCCGTAGAGTACTGGGTCGATTTGATTTTGGCGAGACGGGTGCTGGAAATAACTCCGGATTTGAATCCTTATTCTTTTTCAACGGCAAACCCTATCAAGGTGTGGATTCCAATCATACCGAAGTGTTCTTGCCAAATGAAACGGCAGGCACTCAGCTTCCACTGACCTTCCGGTTATGGTCGGGACTCGAAGGTGGCGGCCCAAAAAAGGATCAGACACATGGGATTCGCATGGCTGAAATTTGTTGGCTGGATGAACCAACGGATGATTTCTATTTTACCACGCTTGCTGTAGTTGAGACGCTGAACGTACTCGATGCCAAAACACCAGAATATACACAACTTATGAGTGCAGTAGACCGCTCCTTTCTTCTGATCGACTGGTCTCGTCCAGGTTCAGACAACTTCTACGCTTCGATCGGGGAAGCCCGCAATTATTTGCGTGATGAAATTAACAAAATGGAGAAGTCCTCACCCGTCACAGTTACCTGTATTGGCCATACCCATATTGATGTAGCTTGGTTGTGGCAATTGAAACACACCCGTGAGAAATGTGCGCGTTCCTTCTCAACCGTACTACGTCTGATGGAAATGTTCCCGGACTATACCTTTTTACAGACTCAGCCGCAACTCTATGAATATATCAAAAATGACTATCCAGAAATCTATGAAAATATTCGTGAACGTGTGGCTGAAGGACGCTGGGAAGCTGGCGGCGGCATGTGGCTTGAGGCAGATTGCAACTTGACCTCAGGGGAGTCTCTAGTCCGTCAATTACTCTATGGAACTCGCTTCTTACGTAATGAATTTGGGGTTGAATGTGACTATTTATGGCTGCCAGACGTATTTGGCTACAGCTGGTCCTTGCCACAAATTCTAAAAAAATCAGGAATTAATACCTTCATGACCACAAAAATTAGCTGGAATCAATATAACCGGATGCCCCATGATACCTTTCAATGGCGTGGGATTGATGGCACAGAGGTGTTAACACACTTTATTACAACACCAGAGCCTTGGTCCGAAGAAGATTCTTGGTTCTACACTTATAATGGCCGGATTATTCCTAAGACTGTAAAAGGAATTTGGGATACTTACCGGGATAAAGAAGTAAATCGCAATCTGTTACTTTCTTACGGATATGGCGATGGTGGCGGGGGTGTGAACCGTGAAATGCTAGAGATGCGCCGTCGGTTAAACGATCTTCCCGGTCTGCCGAAGATTGAAACAGGAACAGCGGGAGACTACTTCCGTACCCTGCAAGAAACTGTTGCAAATACAGATCGTTATGTCCATGTATGGGATGGCGAGCTTTACTTAGAATATCACCGCGGCACCTACACAAGCCAAGCCTACAATAAGCGGATGAACCGTAAGCTTGAACTGCTATACCGTGAGGCGGAATGGCTAAATACACTGCAAAGTGTAATGACAGGTGACTGGTCGAACTATCGTCAGACCGATTTAGACGAGGGCTGGAGAATTATTTTGCGCAACCAATTCCATGATATTATTCCGGGCTCTTCGATTCGTGAAGTGTATGAAGACAGTACAATTGAATATGCACAAGCAGAAGCAATAGGTCAGTCTGTCTGGGAGCAATCCAGTAAGGCACTTGTGAGCGGAAATGAAGCCGGTAAATATACGATCTGGAACAATGCTGCTTGGGAGCTGACAGAACTCGTAGAAATTACTGTTGAAGCCGGGATGGAAACAGGACATTGGATAAGCTCAGAAGGAAAACAACTACAAGCTCAGCGTGAAGGTGAGCGCTGGATCGTTGAAGTATCTAACATTCCTTCTCTTGGATACACAACGATCTCCTTCGTAGAAGATGTGAATTCTAAGTCACTAAGCGCTCCATTCAAGCTAAATGAATCAGGAATCTCAACGCCTCACTTCGAAATTGAGTGGAACGAACAAGGTCAATTAGTATCCATCTATGATATAAATGAACAAAGACAAGTATTAGCAAACGGAAGTCACGGTAACGTGTTCCAAGTGTTTGAAGATAAACCCCTAGCCCATGAAGCTTGGGACATTGACATCTACTATCAGCAAAAGAAACGTGAAGTCACCGACTGCCGCAGCATTGAAGTCATAGAAAAGGGTTCACTGCGATGTGTTGTACAATTCACATGGAGTTATATGGATTCCACGATTAAGCAGCAAATGATCTTACATGCACACCATCGTCGTATCGATTTCGTGACAAAGGTAGACTGGCATGAGCGACAACAGCTAATGAAAGTAGCTTTCCCTGTTGCAATACGAGCTACCGAAGCCACTTATGATATCCAGTTCGGTAATGTTACACGTCCAACACATTGGAACACTAGCTGGGATTATGCTAGATTCGAGACTGTGGGGCATCAGTGGGCAGATTTATCAGATCGTGGTTATGGCGTTAGCTTGCTGAACGACTGCAAATACGGTTATGACATCAAGGATAATGTGATGCGTCTATCCTTAATCAAATCGGCAACGCACCCTGACCCTGAAGCGGATCAAGGTGAACATACTTTCACCTACTCTATCCTGCCTCATACTGGGGATTGGCTACAGGGTGACACCGTCCGTCAAGCTTGGTCCGTCAACAACCCTCTACGGAGCACCATGGGGCAAGCAGAAGTAGCAACCAAGTCGCTTATTCGCCTTTCTACTCAAACGGTTATGGTTTCTGCGATCAAGAAGTCTGAGGATGGTCAAAAATTAATCGTACGTGTGCACGACTATTCCGGAAGCCGCCAGCAAATTGATATGACTAGCGACTTGAATATTATTTCGTGGCAAGAGTGTAATCTAATGGAGCGTCCTGAAGGGGAAGTCCACACTGAACCTGTCATTACTTTTATACTTGAACCTTACGAACTAAAAACATTTGAAATCGAAGCAGCAAAATTAATAAAGTAACATACAAATAAAGTAACATACACAATCGAGGTGTCCCTGTAGCCATGGATCAAAGGCTGCGAGGACACCTCTTTATATATTTTCTCACGATTGTTTCTTATGCTTTTAAGTATACACCTTGTGTAATGAGTGATCTTGACGTATACTCCGAGTAAGGGAGAGATGGATATGAGAAAAATGAGGAAAATCACAATATTCACAGGTATTGGATTATTCAGCCTTGTTTTGATTGCCATGTTTGCAATCAGCGCTTTTGTAATCAAAAGACCGGCGACTACCACCCCTGTAATTGCGGAAGTGAAGCCTTACAAGTGGAATAAAGTCACGCTAGACGGAAATGTCATATCAAGTGATGGATCAGAGTATTTTTTGTGGAATAAAAAGGGTGAAAATAATAACTGGATCATCTTTTTTTCCGGTGGCGGAGCCAGCTGGGATGCCCAAAGTGCCGCACACCCCATCAAGCTTATGAACTTTATTAAAGGTGGAGATACAGGCAACTATTTCCAGAACATCCCCTTCTATATGTTGACATTGCTGAGAGGCATGATGGATACGGATAACCCTGCCAATCCTTTTCATGGCTGGAATGTGGTCTACCTTCCCTATTCAACCGGTGACTTCCATATCGGCAACCGCAAAGTTGAATATAAAAAAGATGACGGCAGCCCCTTTACTATGCGTTATAACGGCAGCAATAATGTGCGAAGCAGCCTCGATTGGATATATGCCAACGTGGATAAACCCGGCAAACTACTGATTGCTGGCGAAAGTGCCGGTGGCTTCGGGTCCGCTTTTTGGGCTCCCGAGATCGCCTCTCATTACAAGAACTCCGAGATTTTCCAATATTCAGACAGTTCCTTCTTGAAATCAGACAAGTGGCCAAATGTTGTGAAGCAGGAATGGCAGGCAGACTTCGTGAAGAACTTCGGATATGCCCCTGAAGCGGATATCATCGGGGCAGCTTTTAAAGCGAACGGCCATCTACTTCCTGCGAATGCGATAATATTGCAATCCTACTCGGTATTTGACGAGATTCTAATCCACTTTCAGAACAATATCAACGATTACAAGGGGCCAAGAGATCAAAGCATCATTAATGAGTGGTCACAGGAAATGCGGCAATCTGTTTCTTCTTTGGCAGCCACTTTACCTAATTATTATTACTATCTCACCGACTATGGACTGAACGCTAAGACGGGTACAACTCCGCACACTTTTGCCACCAGAGAGACCTTCTTTCAGGCTGAACAGGATGGTGTGAAGCTTCTGAATTGGTTAGGTGATGCGATCAACCGGCAGAACCCCTATTCAGTGGGCAGCAAATTCCTCATGAATTCGAAGCCAGCTCAGAAATAGTGCTAGAAGCAGCGGAAGAGTTGCAACAAGACAGGAGAGAAAATCAATGAATTTGCGGGAAAAGCAAATGCAAATGACAAGGGAGATCATTAAGGATACAGCGCTTAGCTTATTCTGTGCTCAAGGTATTGAGCGCACGGATATGGCACAGATTGCGGAACAAGCCGGCATCTCCCGGCGTACTTTGTATCATCATTATAAAGACAAGGAAGAGTTAGCCGCTCAAATCTATGTCCTTAATCTGGAGCGGATGTTTGGACAGCTGCTGTTTGATTTTGATTTTAAACACCCTGTACAGTCATTGGAGAACATTCTCGATAAATATCTGGCATTAAGAGATCAGCAGGAAGCCCTGATCTACTATGATGCCATTTTTGGAGTTTACTACAGCACGCTTTCCAAAAATCCCGCGGAACTTCCTGACTTTAAGCAGGCTATGGAAGGCTGGTATTCACGGTTAATTCTCCTTGAGTCCATATCAGTCGCTCCGGAGGAAAAAAATAAGTGGCTGGACATTCTGCACAAGTCCACCCACCTGTATTTCATGTATTTACAAAAAGCCGTCATTATTACTCATCAGCGGGGGGGTGTGGTTACGGAGGAAGATCGGGTTATGGACCGGCAATTCAAGGATTTCATTATGTTTGGCGTACGGCAATCCAAGAATCAGACAAACCCTTAATTTCACTTATGGGGCAACCTGACGATAATCGTCGTTCCCGCTCCAACCGCACCGTCCACTTCTATGTTTCCCTGATGCAGGGAGACAATTTTTTTAACGATTGCAAGTCCCAAGCCATTGCCATTGTTGTTTCCATTCCGTGACTTGTCTATTTTATAAAATCTTTGGAATACGGCGTTGAACTCTTCCGGGGAAATCCCGATCCCGTTATCACTGATGGTGACCGATACATCTGCTGCACTGTCATCTATACTAATGCGGATGTTCCCGCCTTCAGGTGTGAACTTGATGCTGTTGCTCAGCAAATTCATCCATACTTGCTTCAGCTGATCTTCATCACCCTTAATTTTGACAGCTTCCGGCAGCTCAAGATCGATAACGATGCCTTTGGCTGACCATTGTGGCTCACAGGTCACAACGATGGTTCTAATCTGCTCGTCAAGATTGAAGGAACCTGCATTAAAGGGATGATGTTCAGAATCCAGGGAAGCGAGCTTCAGCAAATTATCACTTAACCTCGACAGACGTTCACTCTCTGCAATGATGATATCAAGATATTCAGAACGTTCCTCTTCCACGATTAGATCATTGTTCTGCAATGCCTTGGCAAAGCCGGAAATAGACGTAAGCGGTGTCTGAATTTCATGAGAAACGTTGGATACGAAATCCTGCCTCATCAGTTCCAGCTGCTTCAGCTCCCCGGCCATCTCCACATAGCTTTGTGTCAGTTCCCCTATTTCGTCTACTCGGTTTACTTTAAGCTCTACCTCGAAATCACCCTTGGCCAGCCTTCTTGTCGCATTCGTCAAAGCTTTGATCGGCTCCACCAAATATCTGGCGGCAATAAGAATGCATAGACTACCCAGTAAAAGCACGAGTAAAAGCACAAAGAGCAGCATCCGATTGACGATATTTTCGTTCTCGGCAGAATACTGCAAGAACATTGCTTGCCACTCCCCGTTAAACATAAAGGGCATCCCGATAAAGGTATCCTTATCTTTCGCGGAGGAACGATAGAGTTTTCCTTGCAGCACTTGTTTCACAGCCTCGGGGGTGATAGTGACGGCCGGACTATCCTTGAGCCCATAAAAGGTATATTCCCCGGAATGATTATACAAGTGGATAGGGTATGCAGATACCTTAACCATACTATTCAAGAACTCGTCTGTATCCTCAGGCTTGGCGTCATCATAACGGTGAATGATCTCCTTCCCCACTGTGATCATTTCATTCTGTCCCTCGTAACTTATTTGTTTCTGAAAGACATACAAACCAATGAAAAAGGAACAGATCAGACTAAAGATAATGATGCCTAGAAACGTGAGAACGACGCGTACATACAATGTCTTGATCATAGCGCAGGGATCAGCCGGTATCCTAGGCCGCGGGCCGTTTCGATTTGAAATTGCTCGTCGTTACCGCAGAATTTCTCCCTCAACCGGCTTATATGCACATCTACAGTCCGGCCGTCTCCTTCATAGTTCAATCCCCAGATTTGAGAAATCAACTGTTCTCTTGTGAAGATTTGCCTAGGGTGACTAGCCAGCAGAAACAGTAGCTCAAATTCCTTCAAAGGAATCGTTACCGGTTCTTCATCACGCGTAACCTGGAAAGTGCGGCGGTTAAGCACCACATTGCCCAACTGCACAGACTGGGAAGAAACAACCAGCGAGCGTTTAAGCAAAGCTTTTACTCGCATCACCAGTTCAAGCGGATCAAACGGTTTGGTCAGATAGTCATCCGTGCCGAGTTGAAAACCTTTCACTTTATGTGCAGATTCTCCTTTAGCCGTCACCATGAGGAGGGGAATGTTGGCATCAGAGCGCCTGATTTCTCTGCACAGATCCCAACCATCCAATCCTGGCATCATAATATCTAGGATGACGAGATCGACTCGCGAGTTCTCTATAATGGACAGCGCTTTGGTGCCATCCCTGGCTTCTTTGAGGTCAAAACCTTCTTTTCGCAAAAACAAAGACATTAGCTTTCGGATGTTATCATCATCATCAGCAATAAGTATAGTAGCCACGATTGTCCTCCTCTCTTAAGCTTACATTATATATGATATATTCTTGACAAGAAACGAAGTTATCCGAACTGCCAACCCAACAGGTTCCAATAGTAGAAAAACAGAGTCATCACTACAGCCGAAAGTGCCACTAGTGTATAATGCACACGCTTGAAAGCTGTCCAGTATTTATTCTTCCAAACCAGTATAGCCGAGATTAGCAAAGCTAAAGTCAGTCCAACCAAAAGGATTGGCATAACTAAACTGAGCGAAAGCGAAAGACTGATACCGCTGAACTTCTGCATCGTATCCATGGACATAACCACCATAAATATCGTAACGAAAGATAGCAGCGCCCACCCAGCAGTTCCCGCAGATAAGCGGATGGCCCACTTTTCCGGAGGCGTCATCGCCTTGATCTTGCGTCTGGAGAAGATTAGTCCAAGCAATGCAGTGATGAAAATCAACCCCGAGCCGCCAAGTACGATAAGCCAAAACTTATTCTGATTCAAGAGTGGCGTACGCTCCAGTGGCATTTCCGGTGCCATACCTAAGAGCATATGTGTAACCTTACCGGTATCATTTGTGCGGAAGCCGATTTGTTCGGTGCCTCCCTCGAGCTGGAACAGATTCGGAGCGATTTCTCTATACAACTGTTGTTCACTACCACTTCCCAAAGATAGCTTATTGTCCTTTACCTTAACATTTAGCTGGGCAAAAAAATTGAAAAATTTATCAATATCACTGTGGTTACGGCGTGTGAATTGATAGGTTCCCGCATATTTCTGAACAGATTCTGCAGAAGTGGAGAATTCAGGCTGCTTCGCTTCAGGATCGGGATAATAGCGCTCAAAAAAGGCATGGACTAGGCCTGCCGCGGAATCACCGCCCTGACCGCCGTTATAGGAAACAAAGATACCTACATGCTTGGCAGGCACAAGATAAAACTCTGTATTAAACATGGGGTCGGAACCACCATGAGTGATTAGTCTAAGACCATTGATGCGTTTCTCAGAGAACCCCAGATCTACTCCCGGCATACGTTTATCGAATTGGTACGCCGTTGAATGCATTAGTTCTGCAGTCTCCGTTCTAAGAATCTGCTGGTCACCATATTTCCCGTTCTGCAGATGGGCAATCATAAAGTGCGCCATGTCTACTGCTGATACTGTACCCGAGCCGGCAGGACGAAAGCCGCCCTCGAAGGTAAGTGTGCCAGGAATAAAGCTACCGTTCTCACTCGTGTACCCTACAACTTGATTGGGTATGAATGACTCCGGCAAAGGCTCTACCACCGTCGAATATTTCATGTCGAGCGGATCGAAAATATACTTTTGTATATAGTCATTGTAAGGAACACCGCTGACTTCCTCCACAATCCGACCCGCGAGAGTAGCCCCGAAGTTCGAATAAGAACTCATCTCTCCGGGGGGTCTTACCCGTGCCAGCATATGCTTATTGAGTGTTTCCGAGATTGATCCCGGCAATTTGGCAGGGTCGGTAGTGATTTGATAACCCACTCCACCCTCTTCAAACCCCGCTGTATGTGTCATCAAATGGCGCATCGTGATCGGCTCAGGATAAGTAACAGGGATCTTCACTGATTTCAGGTAGGTGTTAATATCAGTGTCCAGATCTATCTTACCTTGTTCGACCATTTGCATCACCGCTGTCCAGGTGAACAGCTTTGTTGTTGAAGCGATTCGAAACATGCTGGTTGTCGGATTAACCGGTGCCGCTTCTTCCAGATTGGAACTGCCATAACCTTTGGCCAAAATAATCTTGCCGTCTTTTACAATGGAGATAACCGCTCCCGGAATTTGCAGCCGGTTCATATCTTTTTCCATAATTCCATCAACGAAGCTAGTCAGTCCCGCGGTATCATCGAGATTGGCAAATGCTTCAATTTGCGCTGCCGGCAGTCCGGTTTGACCCGTTTGGTTCTCAGCCGAGGCCTGTTTCCCAGGAAATACCAAGCTTGCGCCAAAGCCGGCACTAATCACAGCCAATAGGGTCAGACCAGCGATCAGCCTTTTTTTCATAGGTGTCAACATTATTATCCTCCGAGTCATCATTTATTGGGGTGGATGATCATCCGCCTAACACTTATAGAGATTATCAGAGTATTATGAATGGAACGTTAACAAGACAATAAAAAAACTAGACAGCAATCCACCCTTAAAAGTGACGGATCATAGTCTAGTTACATCAGAAAAATCTATAAAAAATCCCATAGCGAACGTATGCCTACAACCTTACTGTAGCTCAGTCCCGATCCCTTTTTCTCTAGCCTTCTTCACGAAGTATACCGCTGTTGCGATATCAAAAACCGCCATCCCCATCGGACAAAAGAAAATCGGCTCATCTGCTCTGAGTTCATTCAGGCAATGGCGCGAGACGACATCGGTAATCATTCGGGTATCGGCACGAGTTAACCCATGTTTCAGATGGAGCTGCTGTATGTCAGTATTCTCGCGGCACACCTCATCCCAGTCGTCGACGATTATGGCCTTCACCGAAGCTAATGCCTCAGGCTTATAATCACGCAGTGAAATATTCAGTAGAAGACTACCTTCCGCCGGAAGCATATCGATATATCTATGATTGGATACGGTACAGGTGATAAAGATATTGGACTTTCGATAAACGTCCGCCCACGTCTCCTCCACTTCTATCCTATCCTTATATATAGATGAGATGTCTGACAAATCTACTTCCCTTATATCAAAGATGCGGACACGTTCAACTCGATCTCCGTACAATGCCATAACCATTTGAAAATGATATTGCCCGATTGGTCCCCAGCCGATAATGCCAAGATAAATCCGTTCAAGTGAACGTGCCTGCAAAAAGTAGCCAATCATCAGTCCACTGATGGAAGCTGTCCTTACGATGCTGGGGAGCGGAGAGCTTAGGACGGATATAGGCTCGCCCGTAATGGGATCATTCAAGACAATGATGCTATGCGCGCGGGGAAGACCAACCTGGATATTATCCGGGAAGCTGGAAATCCATTTGATCCCTGCTGCGTTCACGTTCCCCCCTACGTATGCGGGCATTGCAATAATACGATTTTGAGGATTTTTATACCTTAGATAAGGTTTTACGGGCTGCGCGTAATCTCCAGAATCAAGTATGCGCACCGTAGTTTCTATCGATTCCACGAGAGAAGGCCAATCAAGCCCCACCTCCCGGATGTCCCGATCGTTTAAATACAGCATTCCACAACCTCCTTTTGCCGTTCGTTAAGCAAGGACATCTCCACCGTCAGCCGAGAACTCCTGCCCAAATTCATTCTGAATCCATGGGTCAGAGTATACCGTATCGAGGTAACGCTCCCCTTTGTCATGCAGGATCACCGCACAGACAGATCCTGGAGCCAATTCTTGCTCCATACGCCTAACAGCGGCAAGGTTAGCCCCTGAGGATGCACCGGCCAGAATCGATTCATTCTGAGCGAGTGCTCGGCATCCTTTTACGATATCCAAGTCTGAGACATGCACGATACGGTCGATTAAATCCGTTCTGCAGAAAGGGGGTACGATGCCAGCACCCAGTCCCGGGAACCGCCGTTTCTCTTTGTTGCCACCAAAAATAGTACTTCCCTCCGCATCGACGGCAACAATCTTAGTCTTCAGACCATGATCCCTTACATATTCCGCGAGACCTCGAATCGTGCCGCATGTACTTACGCTGCAAAACAAATAATCTACTTCGCCAAGCTCAGTCACGATTTCTTTCATGGTCGTATGGTAGTGGGACAAATAGTTATTTGCGTTTGCATATTGATTCGGCCAGTAGCTGCCCGGTATTTCCTCCAAGAGTCGCTGCACTCGATTCAGTCTGGCAGGTAGATATTCACCGGTATCAGGGTCAGGATCGCTAACAAAGTCAATTTTTGCAGTTAATGTTTTCAGAATCTGCAGATTTGTTGTGGTGGTTCTTGGATCAACCACGCTAATAAACCGCAGCCCTAAATATTGGCAAATCATCGCCAAGCTAATCGCCATATTTCCCGAACTTGACTCAATAATAGTAGTTCCCGGCCCGATTTTCCCTTCCTTCCATGCCTCATGGATCATCCGCAGAGCTGGACGGTCTTTCACACTTCCTCCCGGATTTAGCAGTTCCATTTTTGCGTAGACTTCGAACTCACTGTTCTGGAACAAATTATTCAGCTTGATTAATGGCGTTTTTCCGATAGTCGACAAGATACCGCCTTGGATATTTATGTCCACCTTAGCTTTGTCCTTCTGATAATATAACTTCTTGTTCTTGACCTGCCCGCTGGCCAGCGACTCCCCTTTAGCTACTATAATGATCTCAATATCATCAAGCAGATGGTTGCGAATCATCATCCCGATTTCCGGAATACACTCCCTGATTTCCTCTTTGATTACCGGGATAATAGAGGGCTTCACAGATTTACTCTTGATATAAATAGAGAGCGCATTGTTTTTTACCTTGACCCGAATGATCGCATCTTCAATATGACGGTATACGACCTGCTCGATATCGTACAGGCTGATCTTCTCACCGTGCTTCAGTTCTTGACCCACTCTTTTTACAATGGACTCAAAGCTTTGTTGTTCAACCCCGTCTATCATCACAGGCCTAAAATCCCTTACAACGTCATAAGTAACAAAACGAAGAGCTGGCAGCATCTTGCGGACAGTTGAGGTAAGCACCAGAATACTTTCATTGTTTCGAAGCGGCCTTACTTCTTCGTCTAACTCCTGAACCCCGATTCCTTCCGCAAAAATTCCGTCGGCAAAAATGTACCTGCCATGATCATGGGAGTAATAAGCGATCGTACCGATTTCAATGGAGCCGTAAGTATCGATGATATCTCTAGGATCAATACCAAACAAGCCAGCCATATTCCGCTGCCACTCAGGCGGAGCAATTTCCCCTACCAAAATAATCTTGCGAATTCCGAATTCACGCGGGTTTCCGGCAGCATATACGATATGGTCAAGGATGGACGGCATCGTATAGAGCAAGTCAGGTTTAAAAGCTTTAAGCTGTTCAATATGCTGTTCGATTGGCAGTTCAAAGGGTATTGAACTTTTCTCCAATCCTAACCTTTCAAAAATGGTCAGCGCAGTATTTGCTGCATGTCCAGTGCCCATATCCGCCAACGCTCTGTTACATCCGCTTCCCGCAATAAGCTCGCCGAATAGCTTCGTTTTAATATCCACATAGTGTTTGTCATCTTCCTCAGAGTAAAGGATTGCTTTTCTACGGCCTGAGCTTGTACCAGACGTCCTATAGACAGTCCAAGAAGGATCGATGGGTTGGTTATAATAGAAGGTTTCAAGTGTTTTCGAAGACATAAGAGGTAAGTTCTGCAGGTTATAATTCGTTTTCTCCCCATCGATCAGCCCCTTGTACCAAGGGTATTCGTCCATTACTTCTTGCACCTTATTCTGCAATTTCCCGAGCAGCATCATAGCCGCCTCCCGTTGACCGCATGCTGCAGCCCAAGTTTAATAAATGCCTCCAATATTCATATGTAGAATTCTTTGCATGTGTTCTATTATTCTGTGGTTGCCCAAGCAAAAACTGCGTATTCCCGTAATATAGCCTATAGATATATAGAACGGAGGAACAAAATGAAGGAGCCAATACGGCGGATATCCAATAAGCTGACGAAAACAAGGGTACTGCTTAGAAAACAAGAGCTAAGGAAGTATATCCCGGTAACGAAAAAAATGAATAAAAACGTACTCTATGAGATGTTGCAAAAACATAAAATGGTGTACATTAAGCCCTGCTGTGGATCTTTGGGACAGGGTGTAATCCGGATTGAAAGATCGCAAGATCATTCCTCCAAAAAACGACCAGCCTACAGCTATCAGTCCGGTACGCATAAACATACATTTTCTGATTACGAGATGGCTTATCGGGCAATCTCTAGCGAGACCCAAGGAAAGTCCTATTTGGTGCAAAAAGGGATTTGGCTTTTGGTTTATGAGGGAAGGCCATTTGATATCCGGGTTATGGTGCAAAGAAATCTTAAGGGTGGATGGGAAGCTACAGGCATTGCGGGTCGCGTAGCTCATCCTCGCAAAGTGGTTACGAATGGGAGCCAAGGGGGAACGATTTATCCGGTAGAGGCATTATTAGAATCCTACACAAACGTAGAGAATAGTAGCGCGTTGATCCGGTCCATGCAACAAATCGGAGTGAACTCCGCCAGACAGCTGAGCACAGCCTATCCCGGCCTGCAGGAAATCGGTGTGGATATTGCTTTGGATCGACGCCTTAAACCATGGATCTTGGAAGTAAATACTGCCCCCGATCCGTGCCCGTTTACCAAACTGAATGACACCAGCATGATTGAGCGAATCGTCAAATATGCAAAAGCCTATGGCCGCACATACAATCTTAAATGCATGAAGTCCAAACAGGGTATGGTCTGAACGGATTTGATTGGTAATAATACAAACAGCCCTGATATATAAAAATCTCTACCAGAGCTGTTTGTGTTGTTTTAGAATTCGGAGTCGCTCACCTTAACAAGCATCTTCCCGAGGTTCGCACCTTGGAACAATTGCAGGAATGCTTCAACCACATTGTCGAATCCTTCAACAACTGTTTCTTCATATTTTAATTTACCTTCTGTTAGCCATTTTCCAAGCTCTTGAAGTCCTTCTGACTGGCGGGCTGCGTAATCACTAAGAACGAATCCTTTGATAAGAGAGCGGGTTTTGATCAATCTGCTCTGAATACGTGGACCCATATCTCCATCTGTACTATTATAGGAAGAAATAGCGCCACATAGGGGAATACGTGCATAATCATTAAGCAAGCTCATCACAGCATCTGAAATCGATCCACCCACGTTGTCAAAATAAACATCCACACCCTTTGGACATGCTTCTTCCAAAGCCTGGCCTAAATTTTCCGTTGTTTTATAATTAATGGTTGCATCAAAGCCAAGTTCTTTTTTCAAATAGTCGCATTTATCATCGCTACCTGCGATCCCAACGACACGAGCGCCTTTGATTTTGGCAATCTGTCCAACAAACATCCCCACTGAACCCGCTGCTCCAGACACTACGACAGTCTCTCCTTCTTTCGGCTGCCCGATATCAAGTAAACCGAAATATGCAGTGAGCCCTGTTAAACCTAGAACACTTAAGTAAGCCGATACAGGTGCAATCGAATCATCGATTTTGGTTACTGCTTTAGCATCTACAGTATTATATAACTGCCAGCCCAGCATACCGATGACTTTATCTCCAGCTTTGAATCGCTCCGATTTGGATTCTACGATCTCTCCCACAAGTCCTCCAGCGATGACTTCATTAAGCTGATACGGAGGAATATACGATTTAGAATCATTCATTCTTCCGCGCATATAAGGATCCACTGACAAATACAACGTACGTACAACAACTTGTCCTTCTTTTGCTTCAACTACAGGAATATCTTTGAACTCGAAATTTTGCTGGGTTGGCATGCCTACAGGACGTGAAATTAACAGGACCTGTTTATTTTTCAACTGATTCATAGATCACTACTCCATTAATATTTATTTTTGCTGCTACCTATAACTATTAACCAAACCCTGTACATGATTATCAAATAGTTATAAAACTATCAAACTATCAAGAAAAAATTATAGGTTTCCGGACATATTATAAACTGTCCAAGAAACCCGGTAATAATTCGCTAAACGTATCCTCTCGAAGCTGGCTAATCTTATTCTGCCCCATACGTGTGACACTTACTAAATCAGCTTCATACAAAATCTTCAGATGGTACGACACATTGGATTTATCCATTCCCATAGATTCACCAATGGACCCACATGTATTGTTCTCCTTATGGAGATGAAGATAACGAATCATTTCAATTCGTTTCACTTCTGCTAATGCTTTAAAAATCTTCACTCGCTTTTCATCATCTTTTAAGGAATATTGTTCGATAGTCATAAAACTATTGTATTCTTCTGATTGCGCAAAGTCAATTTACAATCCCATTTCTTAATCGGATTCATTTTTGTATAATATACCAATCGGCATTAGCGCGGATCTATTTATAAGGAAAGAGGGATGGTAGAAATGGACATTACCAAATACGAAAATCTTGTTCCCCGTGTTTTTTTGTTCGTTGATCGCCGATCCTTCCCGGATTGGGAGATTACGAGGAGTAAAATTGATTTCCATGATCTTACCTTCATCGTAGAAGGGAAGTCTGACTATTTTATTAATGGAGAGAAATTCACGGTTGAAGCCGGGGATATGCTCTATGCCCCTTCTGGCAGCATTCGGGAAGCTCAGACTTTCAAGGAGGCACCCATGCGTTCCTTTGCCTTCAATTTCTTCTGGGAGGGTGAGGACAATCATGTGCAGCTCCCTTTTGAGACTGTAACTAGGAATTGGAGAACTAAAGAGATTCTAGAGGATATTAAAGAATTCTCACATATCTGGATGGGCAAACAACCTTTCTACAAAATGAAGGCCCGGGCCATCTTTCAACTGATTGTGTACCGCTTATTAAGTATCGCCCACCATCAAGAAACACCTCTGATAGATCTAAGAATCCAAAAAGTGATGACCTATATCATGGATCATTATTCGGAGGAAGTTACGATCAAGGAGCTGGCAGATTTGGTTGCCCTAAATCCCGTATATCTTGGTAAGCTGTTTAAGCAGAACACTGGCTCCACCTGTAAAGAATTTATAAACAAGGTGCGCGTGAACAATGCTGAGATGATTCTATCGGCAGGTGGTTTTAATGTGTCCGAAGTGGCAGCGCACTGTGGTTATCAAGATGTCGCCTACTTCAGCAACGTTTTCAAAAATATAAAGGGTTATCCTCCGTCATCTGCCCTGAAATAACGGAGGATCCGAAGCAACCCAGTTGTTCGCCCTATTAATTCAACCTAACTAAGAATGGACGCCGTCCCGCTAGTATAAAAGCTCTCCTCCGGCCCTAAATAGGAATAAGGAAGCTGGGCAGCGGACAATACAAGCTTTTGCAGAACCAGACCCGCATCCAATCCGTAAAAGCGGAGGGTATGAAGACCCTTCGTTAAAGCATGGCTGGTGGTCACAGCATGAATATTGTCCATAACCGCGCGGCACCATGGTTCATTATCATGATTGCCGCCTTCAAAGTTCGTTGGTAAAGCATCCTTAATCACGGGTGCCTCATCATCGAAGCTTATCGCATATTTTAACCCGCTAGTTTGTGACAGATTGTTTGTCGGCGCAATATACGCGGTTAAGCTATAATCGGTGTCCTGCTGCACTAGAATCCGATATTCCAGACAAGGAGCATCCTCCGGTTGTTCAAAAGATACAGCATCCGGAAACATTTTAACCGAGGATAAAGAACGTCCATAGCTGTCAATGGTCTTCCATACCACCCCTGATTTCGAAACACGAGTTATGGTATGCTCCGCTTCAATGGACACGATATTATGGGTCTCGATGAATGTCATCGGTGGCATATCCGGAATGTCTATCCAATCCACGGCTGCCTTCACCTTAACTATATTTCCGGCACCGGAGATCGTAATTTCGCCCGTCGATGCTTCTTTGACCTTCTCCCAATCTACGGAAACCTGAAGCGTCTCCCCTGCCTCAATCCAGCCGCGTATTTTCTCAAGCTTGATCCAATCCACGCTGCTCCGCACCTGATATTCAAAACCCGCTTCTCCACCGTTACTGATTGTGATGCGATAGTTTTCTTTTTGGAGATTTGTAAATACCCGAAGATTAGCTGTGCCGGAAACATACGCTTGTTCCGTTCCTTCCACATCGACAATCATTAAAGAACCTCTGGCGGGCGTCAAGGTGTTTACATCCGGATATTTCCACCCTTCTGCATTCCAATGTATATACCCTACATGAGGGGAACTCATCATTCCCTGCCATTTTCCATCCGAAATTCCGCTATTATAAACCAGCTCCAGATACTTATCCCGTTCGATGGTTTCGCGGGTCAGAGCAGCGTAAGTATTTGCCAACATACTATTTCGCTTAGCGTATAGATGGTTCAGTCCAGCATAAATTTGCATTTTGACCACATTGGCCGAGGCAACAGCAGGGAAATATACGAGCTGGAAGTAAGCATCCTTTAGTTGTTCCGGGATTAGCTCATCGTATTTGCCGGCAGCCTTCTCGATCATCACCGCTTGCTCCAGAACTCTGTGCGCCTCATTGTAATGGATAGGACTGAAGGTGGACGGATAAATAATTTCAGGCTTGCGCCGACCGTTCATCCGGATATAATCCCCTAACAATTGTGCGATTCCCAGACATGTCTCTTGTTCCAGCACATATCCGAATTGCTGCTCTACCCAACGGTTGGTGTATTCCACAGTCCGATTGATTGCACCTGTCCCCCAAGCCTCAAAATCGTAGGCCAAATCCAGAAAGTAGGAAATGGGCAATTCCATAGGCTTCAAATCCCCGACGTTCACAATCCATACATCACGGATGCCATAGTCAAATGCCATACACATTTGCTCCCAGACTTTTTCAAGCGGGGTCGTATTTAACCATTCATAGGAATGCGGACCACCATGGTAGTCAAAATGATAATACATCCCCCATCCTGCGCTGCGGTTACGTTCGTTTTTCGTCGGGATTTTGCGGAGATTGCCAAAGTTATCGTCAGCGAGCAGGATCGTAACGTCATTCAGAACATCCCAGTCCTTCAACCCTTCCACCCCGGCAGTGCCATACCAGTACTTCTCAACTTCCTTATAAACGGCCAAAATTTGCGGCGCATGTTCAAGATTGTATTTCTTCAATAGTTCTTTTTGCGTAAGTATAATGTCCTTCAGCAGATCAATATTCTCCTGGTCGGAGCCCTCCAGCGCAGAGTCACTTTCCCCCCGCATGCCTAGGGTAATCAAGTTATCAAAGTCCTGATTACGCTTGATTCCGTCTTCCCAGAAATCTGTAATCGCCTGTTTATTACGGGCGAAATCCCATAGGTTACTTGTCCCGTATTGGCTGTATACCTTCTGCCATTCACTGCCTGCCCGGAATAAGGGTTCATGATGGGAGGTTCCCATAATAATTCCGTATTCTTGCGCATGCTTAGCGTTGGCAATCGGGCTGCTTTTACCATTCAGGCTAAATTCGGCGCTCCACATCGCCGGCCATAAATAATTCCCCTTCAAGCGAAGAATGAGTTCAAATACCTTGTCATAGAAATCTTCATTAAAGTCACCAAATCTTTGAGTTACCCAAGAACCTAAAGACGGCCAGTCGTCATTCAAAAAAATACCTCTATATTTAACCGAAGGCTCCTTGGAGATCACATGAAGCTGGTTATCAGGAATGGACAATGCCGGCTTCTTCTCCGGCACAATATCCGCCCAGTACACCCAAGGACTAACTCCAATCTTTTCGGAGATCGAATACAACCCGTAAATCGTCCCCCGTTTATCACTTCCTACAATGACGAGCGCCTTGTCCACTCCCGCTGTGGGTTGTTCAACCACCTGAATTTTATAACATTCTCTTTTATTTTGGATGGCCGATACATCAACGGTTCCCTCCGCGATTAAATCACCGATAAAATCATTGCTGCCTATCGATCCAGCGATTATGACTGTTCCATCCAATTCGTTCAATTGTGTATATATCTCAGGCTCAACCTCTGTTACCTGTTTAACATCTGCTGCAAAAGACTGTGCCACCCGGCGTAATCCCTCATAATCTTTCCCCTTGGGGTCTATGTAAATCTTGGCAGCATTGCCCTGCTTCACAAGGTGCAATTCCTTCGTAGGCATGATAATTCTCCCCTTAAGCATCCTATTTTCGTATGACTAGGCACATTATATAAGTAAGCGATTTCAACTTCCATGTGTAAACTAGCAACTTTTTGTAATTATTAAACGAAACTTTGTTTATCGGTTGAACAATCTGGATATTTGGTGTTACTGTTAACAGGTATTCCTTCTAACAAAAGCATGTTTTTTGCAAACGCATCCATAACAAGAAAAGCTTATACAAAAAGCGAGGATGATCAATATGAAAAACAATAACGGGGTCATTACAGGTGGCAAGATTGAAGGTCCAAAGGCGCCCAAGGACCCGGCTGAACGCAGGAACGGTTTTTTTGTGCTCTACGAAACAGCGATTGAGGCGACAGCCCGGGCCGAAGGTCCACCTTCACAGGAAGTTTATCTGGAAGGTAACTATCTAATCGACAAGGCCAGATATATTGGCGGCGTCACTGATGAGACAATACTGGAGCTGCTAGGAAACTGTGTTGGATTTCGCAAATTAGTCCATAGTATCGGAGTGTCTGTGAGAAGGGATCCTGAGCAGAACGAGCCCATCTCTTTTCTATTGCAGAACTGGGGCAAAACCAGCAAATACGAAACAGGCAGCAGCATACGTGTGCCCTGTCCCTCCGACGGTTCAGAAGTCCTCTTAAAGTTAGAGGATTTGGAATGGTCTGAAGAGGATGCAGTGCTCGGCAAATTCGCTTTTGAATTTAAACATGAAGGCGAACTGGCCATCGCGAGTATAATTTTTTATTTGCATGACGGTTATTCTGTACCAGAGCTAATCATTGAACCGCCTGTAGCGTTTGATTCTAACGAATACCGGGAGATCATTACCCAATCCTTGCTTCATCCGGGCAATAATAAAAGATTAAAAACGGCCATCCATAAGGCTATAAAAGGTGAGGATGTCACGATTGCTTATATTGGGGGTTCCATTACTCAGGGAGCAGGTGCTAAGCCGATCCATACAGAATGTTATGCCTACCAATCGTATCTGAGATTTAAGGAATTATTCGGTACGAATGGTGGTGAGAACATCCATTTTGTGAAGGCTGGGGTAGGTGGAACACCGTCCGAGCTTGGGGTCATCCGTTATGAAAGGGATATTCTCCGGGAAGGTTCTGTAACACCTGATATCGTGGTGGTAGAATTTGCGGTAAACGACGAAGGGGATGAAACGAAAGGCAACTGTTTTGAAAGCTTATGCCTAAAAATACTTTCCGCCGATAATAGACCGGCAGTAGTTCTCCTGTTCAGCGTGTTTATGAATGACTGGAACCTGCAGGAACGGCTCTCCCCCATTGGCCGGGCTTATAATCTTCCTATGGTTAGTGTAAAGGATGCGGTATCCGGGCAGTTCCGCCTAAGCAAAAATGAGGGGAACATCCTCTCGAAACGGCAATTTTTCTATGATATCTATCATCCTACTAATGATGGTCACCGGGTAATGGCTGATTGTCTGGCTTATTTATTCTCCGAAACCCACAAAACGCTAATGGACGAAGATGATCTCCTATTGGATCAACATCCGGTCATCGGGAATGATTTTGTGGGAACCCTCCTGCTGGACCGCAAAAGCCATATTGACGCAGGCAGGATCGAGGTGGGCGGATTTTCGGGGATCGATACCGATTTGCAGCGGGTAGAAATGGATACCAATCCTTTCGGAACTCCGGAATTCCCTCATAATTGGATGCATTCAGCGTCGTCTGGGGAACACAGCTTCAAGCTGACGATAACAAGCAAAAATCTCATCCTTGTATACAAGGATTCTGGCAGCAGCGAATTCGGCAAGGCAAACATTTACGTCGATGGTTGTCTTGTAGTCACCGCTGATCCCCATGAGAATAATTGGACACATTGCAATCCGGTAATTCTTTATCAAAATGAGGTTAGTGGGGAGCATCAGGTAGAAATCAGAATGGTGCCGGAAGATCAGGACAAGTCTTTTACTATACTGGGCTTCGGCTATAATGTTTAATAATTTGACCTAGTGGCATATAACCTAAAAAGAAACCCATGGTCTTTAAATGACCTGGGTTTCTCAATAATTTGAGGAATCTTTTTCTATTTGGTAGGCAGCTTCTTATCCAAAATAGCCTTCACATCTTTAACAAGCTGTACGGATGCTTCAATCTCCAACTTACTTGTTGAAACACTTTCAATACTGCAACCAATAGGAATTCCCTTCTCCAGCCCGAAATCTAGCAATTCTTCAAAGATTTTTTGTGATAGCTGGATTGATTTATCCAAAATATCATTCGAGTATTTTAACTCGTTTTCTAACCATCCCGGGATACTGATCCCTAACCACTTCATAAATTGTAATGTTTTCGCGGTGCCGCATGGTGCAAGATTAAATAAAATAGGAACCATCTCAAAACCGTTATTTGTATAGTAATAATATAAATCAGACAATAAATTCTTAGATGCCTCTACATTATAAGTTGCCTGTGTAATAAAAAAGTTGCACCCACTGTTGGTCTTTTCGACAACCCGTATATGCTCATCATTCTTTTTTATATGTCTTTCCGGAATGACAACTCCGCCAAAAGTTAAATTGTTATTTAGCTGTTTACTTAGCTTATAAGCATCTGGTAAATTCAATTTCACCTCTTGTTTACTTGACGAAGCGCCCACATACACGGAAAATCTATCTTCATTTTCATCAGTTTTAACCCAATCCTCGAACTGGGCTCTAGTATCATTACCGACGCACCGGTAAATTATTTTCGGGACCTCCACCTGTCTTAGATATTTATCACCATAGACAGCCGGATCAATCGTTGGTAAATAGGGATAAGGTCTTTCATGATCCACTCTGTCTACTTCTTCCTGAACGTCGTACAGAATTAACGCATCTAAATCAAGGTTTTTAAGTCTCTCAACCTGTTTCTGGGCGATTTCCGAGACCTTTTCTGGTGCGTGGCTTGCCTTCGGTGGTGTCATTCCATATGTTATAATACCCGGTTTTTTGCTCAATATTTTTTGTTTAAATGTATTTTCTGCCGCTCCCAAATTATAAAACCCCTCTACTCGTCGCTTTTAAGATAAGGTTACCATGGCAGGCTTAATATGTGTAACTTCTATTTACTATATCTAGTTATATTTTAAAGCTATGATTCCCTAATGATGCTTTTCGAGTAGTACATGTTGACAACCATTTGGTGTGACTATAATATTAGAAGTCCTGCCAACCTTAAAGTTGGCGATAAGGGGACCGAAAGGTTCATTCTTATTTAAAAAGGGTGAGTATTATGAATAAAGAAGAATTAATGGAAAGCGCACGTAACACAAAGAAAGCTGCTTATGCCCCTTATTCTAAATTTCCAGTTGGAGCAGCCTTATTGCTTAAAGATGGAAATGTTATTAATGGAGTAAACGTAGAAAATGTATCTTTTGGCGCTACTAATTGTGCAGAGAGAACAGCAATCTTCACGGCTATTACAAAGGGCTATACTAAAGGTGATTTTCAGGCTATAGCTGTAGCAGGTGACACAATGGATTTTCTGCCGCCATGCAGTATCTGCAGACAAGTATTATCGGAATTCTGTTTACCCGACATGCCTGTCTATTTAACCAATGAGAAAAAAGAAATCTTAGAGCTGAGTTTAAGGGATTTATTGCCTTATGCATTCAAAAATTTAGATATGTAAAAATAATTCCTCTCGTAGTGGAATAACAAAAACACGCGTACCTGTGTTAGACAAGTACGCGAGTTTTTGTGTTAAAAAGCTTAGCAGAACCAGAGTTCACAGACCAGACACACCGCGTAAATACGTTGTTACTTACCAAATCGCAATTCCAACCTTATCTTTTTCTTTAAATACTACCTTTATCATTTCCAAAGCATTTCTTACCCTAAATTCAATAAATTCTTTATCATAGTCTGTATGTAGTTCTATAGTATCTAAAACTCATATAGTTAAAACCTCTCAATGAACATCATCAATAATAAAAAAACAAGCGATCCATTGAGATAAAAGGATAAACACTTCCTCTCGATGATCGCTTGCTTTTAGTAGCTATGCATAGTCACATTTCTAGTTTTCTGTGATTTTTCATTTTAAATGAAAATTCACTATCAGAAAACCCTTGTAAAATAAGAAAGACTGTTTCAATTTAATTGAGAATTTAAATCCCCAGTAACTAATAATCATCTAATATTTCATTTTAAATGAGAAAATGCGCTATTAAAAAGAGTACCGTAAAATGGGTACACTTTTCATTTAACGTAATAATGTAATATACTGTTTGCTCCTTCAAATGAAATCCTAGGACCTCCACTTGTCCTAGATATTTATCACCATAAATAGCCAGATCAATCGTTGGTAAATATGGGTAAGGTCTTTCATGATCAACTCTTTCTACCTCCTCCTCGAAGTCGTTAAGAATTAAAGTATCTAAATCAACGTTTTTAAGTCTTTCAACCTGTTTCTGTGCAATTTCTGATATCTTTTCTGGTGAATGGCTTGCCTTCGGTGGTGTCATCCCATATGTTAAAATACCAGGTTTCTTGCTCAATATTTTTGGTTTAAATATACTCCCTGCCGCTCCCAAAATAAAAAACTCCTCTACACGTCTCTTTTAAGTTAAGGCTACCATGCAGGTGAAACTGGATTAATTCTCGTACCATCTCCCAGTTCGCCATTCGTGTTAGCTCCCCAGCCCCACACATTTCCTTCCTTAGAAATTGCAAAACTAAATAGATTGCCTGCTGTTATGACTTTTATATTGCTAAGTCCGGTTACAATTGTCGGGGTTGAGTTAGTACTGTTACTCGGAAGAGGGGTTTACTATTAATTTTCGCCTTAAAATTCCCGATGATTACATTATAAGGATATTTAGTGTTTTAGTTAAAATTAATCCATATAATTTCAGGGGTGGTATATAGGTGCTTGAAGTAAGAAGAAAATCTCGATGAAGGGTGATGATATCATTAGAGCATTAAGTGAACGAATGGAAAAGGGGAACGAAAGATGAAGTCATTCAAGACAGGACTACAAGCCATTCTTTATGTAATACTAGTGGTTGGACTGCATCTGATCTTAATCTATTTTTTAAAGATAAGAATAGAGGGATGGGGAACGGAGTTATTAAATATCTCATTTAAGGTGTACTTTATACCACTTTTATTATGTTTTATTAATTCTTTTTTGTTTATAAGGACTCAGAGGATAAAGTACAATGCCATTTGGTTTTTGGTAACTATGCTATCCAGCCTCTTACTTTTTTTATTTTTCAATGCAATGCAAGATGACAGTGATAGTGAATATGGAGTTGTCGTTTCTATTGAATTTTTTCCAAAATATCAAGTGGAAATGCTCTTTCTGCTTCCTTGGAGTATTTCTATTATACAATTTATCTTAACTCTATATTATCTAATCAAAATAAGAAAAAATCTAATCGTTAGAAATAATAAAGGGGGAATATAATATGAAAAGAATATTTTCATTAAGTATAATTATTACAGTTTTTGTTTCTTTATTTAGTCCAACTGGAAAGCTCCAGTGATTTATAAATTGATTGAATTGATAGACGCATGGGATGAAAAACGGCTTGTTGTAAAGAAAGAATCTACTAATAAACTGTTGCCCCGCTTATACGATCCTGACCTGTTATTCAATGAAGAATATAAAATTATGGATAACCGCTATAAAATATTAATTCCAGTTATCTCAGGTGAAATAAAACCGACAGAATTTCAAATGTATATTGATTCATTAACAGATGAGCTGAAAATGAGTATTGGTTCAGTATCCAGGCTATATAAATGGAAAAAAAGATATTCAGCATCTTTTCTATATGTATTACCATAAATCTTAATCGATTTATTCTCCCTGCTTACGTCAGTCCCAAACTTGTCTTTTAAAGCTTCTTCTATCTCATCCTTAAACTTTTTAGAACGAGATGGCGCATTAACAAATCCATAATTGGAATCACTTACACCAGATCTATATTGAGTTCTGAATGTATCTTCCTCTACAACTGCAATGTCCACATCACTTTGGGTGCGTACATTAGTATTTAATTTGTCTTCCTCCATAAGAGATTCCAATTCTTGAAAATACGCCTAAGTTTCAGGGTACATTGGTTCCACAATACTTCTCTTTTCTTGAAATCCTAATGGCTTTAGGGCATTTACAACCATTGCAATTGCATTTTTACATTACTGATCTTCAGTCTTGCTTAGTGGTTGGGAATAATTATCTAACATTGATTCAGTAAACTTCATACATATACCTCCACAATTCAAATAAAAAAATAAGAACAAGAGTTCGTTTTGATCGATTATATAGTATCATTAGGATTACTACAATTAGGTAGAAATCGAGAATCAACCTTAACTAGTGAAGAAACCAACTAGAATCAATCGCCTATAAATAGCAGTTACGCTTAAATGAAAAGCCGGAAAACCCAAAAAGTTAGGCTTGCCGGCTTGATAAGAAAGATTGTGAAACTCGTTGCTTTTATTTTAGATGTATAAATATACGCTTTATTGAATGACTGAGATTTTTCTCTTTTAAAACGAATTTTTATCGCTTTAAATGAACCATTTCTCATTTAAAATGAAAAATCACATTTCCCATAAAACACCTATTGGCTCTAACGTTTACCCACAGCGACTATACCCGCAATTGCCACAAGTCTTACAGCCCTCAATATTAATCAGCGAGGCGCTGCCGCAGGATGGGCAAAGGTCACGGGAAGCCGTAGCATGGTTATGTCCATGATGACCACCATGTCCATCTTCCGTAGCTGACGGAACGCTCGATTTCAACTCCGCATTTAATGCTTCATTGAAATCCTCCAGCTCCAAAGTTGCCGCAATCGGAGCAGGTACATGATCATCATGAGCATTGTTCAGCACATGTGATTCCAGTGCCTTAGCTACAGCGTCAGCAATGGATTCAACCCGGTTCGCGCCGAAGCCGATAGCTCCTGATCCGCCAATGCCTTTCAGATGTTTAATCAACAGCTCCACTTTCTCACCATGATCTCCGTAACGGAGGAACAAGGAGCAGACGCGGCCTAATGCTTCTGCCATAGCAAATACGTCAGAACCTGCTTTACCTACATTCAGGAAGATTTCAGCCGGTATTCCATCAAGATCATTGATCGTAATATATGCCATCCCAAATGGTGTGTTGATTTTATAGGTAGCGCCGCGCAGAACCTGCGGACGTTTTTTGTATTGTTTATCCGCCTCTTTTGTAGTCACTTGAGGCGCTGGGCTTGCTGCTACAACATTTGTACTCGCTTCTACAGTAGTTGTAGCTTCCTCTGCCGCAACCGTAGCAGCTTCTTTTTTGTCTTCCTTCTTCGTGGTTTCCAGAACTTGAACGTCACGACTTCCATCGCGGTAGATCGTAACACCCTTACATCCTAGATCAAAGGCCATTTCATATAGCTCAGCCGTCTCCTCAACCGTAAAGTCAGACGGGCAGTTCGCTGTTTTGGAAATAGAGCTATCTACCCAGCGTTGGATCGCTGCTTGCGCACGAATATGATCTTTAGCTGACAGATCCATCGAAGTTACAAAGTAGTCAGGCAGCTCTTCACCCGGATGAGCCTCCAGCCACTCTTGAGCGATTGGAACAAACTGTTCATCATAGCCAAGACGACTTTGACGGAAATATTTGAAGGCAAAATAAGGCTCAATTCCCGTAGAAGTACCTACCATTGTACCTGTACTACCTGTAGGTGCTTGTGTAATCACTGTAACGTTACGCATACCATGTTCACGAATCGCTTCGCCAACCTCTGGATACGCTTCGACTATATTTTTCATAAAGCCGCTCATTAGATATTTCTCAGTATCAAAAGCTAGGAAGGAACCCTTCTCTCCAGCAATTTCTGCCGAAGCAAGGTAGGCTTCACGAGCCATAAAGCCGTATAGCTTGTCCAGAAACTCCAACGATTCCGGGCTGCCGTAACGGATGTTCAATTTAATCATCAGCTCCGCCAATCCCATGGTTCCGAGACCCACGCGGCGTTCCTTTTTCTGATTCGCTTCATTTTCCGGGAAATGATAAGGTGTTTTATCAATTACATTGTCCAGAAAACGGACCGAATAACGGGTTGTAGTCGCAAGATCTTCCCAATCTACATCATGATTTTTCTCATCGTAGAACTTGGACAGGTTCACCGCAGACAGATTGCAGACTCCCCAGCCTGGCAGTCCTTGCTCTCCACAAGGATTTGTACAAATAATCGGGTTGAAATACCAGCTGTTAGACATCTGGTTATAGTATTCCATGAACACGACGCCTGGCTCAGCGGATTTCCATGCCGATTCAATGATCGTACGCCACACGTCACGCGCTTTTACAGTGCGATAATGGATAACGTTTTTGCCGGCAGCTTTCCACTTGTCGAGATCGCCATCCCACATTTCGTTATATTCAGGATCGGTTGTATCCGGGAATACGAGATCCCAGTCCAGATCTTCTTTTACAGCCTTCATAAAACCATTGCTCACACATACCGAAAGGTTAGCATTAGTGACTTGGCCCATCGTTTGCTTCACGGTAATGAAGTCCTCAACATCGGGATGCCAGTCATTAATCATCAGCATGAGCGCACCACGACGGCTGCCGCCTTGCTCAATAAGCCCCGTAGTATAACTAAACAAACCGCCCCAAGATACGGAACCACTGGATGAACCATTAACCCCTCTAACAATCGCACGACGAGGACGCAATGAAGACAGGTTAATGCCCACACCGCCACCACGGGCCATAATCTCCGTCATTTCAGACAATGTCTGCATGATGCCGCCACGGCTGTCTTTTGGAGAAGGGATTACATAACAGTTGAACAATGTTAATTCTTCACTAGCACCTGCACCAGCCGCAATACGTCCACCCGGCACAAGCTTCCAATCATCTAGGATTGAACGGAATTTGCCCGCCCATTCTGCTTGAAGCTCAGGTGTCTTCTCTACAGAAGCCATCGCTGTGGATAGACGGTCCCACATTTCCTCAGGAGTTTTTTCTATATTAAGGGTCAACTTTTCAACATCCGATTTCACAAACTCACCGCTGCGTGTCTTTACAGTTACGATTCGACCACTGCGCTCCACAATTTCTCCGACTTCCTTAGTTGGAAACTTCGGATCATCTTTGGTCAGCACCAATACAACATCGCCTACTTTAGCATTGTTGCTGTCTGCATCCTTCCAAGCATAACGATCCAAAAATATTTTTTCACTTAGCCCTTCAAGGCGTTGCTTACGTTCCACTTTACTCAATAAAAAAACCTCCCGCATGTGTAGTAGATATTAGTTTCCGGTCCAAGGTATGGGCCCACAACAAAAACCCCCTTACCATCCTCCACTGCTTAACAGGTGTATGTAGGAAGCTCATCTTGTCAATAACAAATACCAGCTAAGCACTCTATAAAAAATACATTTTCAAGCTTTTGTCACAATATATTGTGTGCGTCAGCTTTTAAACTATACCACATATTGTATCGAAGGTCTTATTCGAAAATAGAGTCAAGTTGCCGGATTATCGCAAACGTTGCTGCTTTTTCTCGCTCTTGCTCTCTTTTTTAAAGGCTATCGTGAAAAATAAGAGGTTATGAATTCTCTCGTTTACGAGCATACTACTCTTACGAATGGTGATATAAATCCGAGCTTGAGGAGGCTGCATTATGACGCAATTATTCCGTAATTCTCTACCCCAGCAAGGGGGAACACCCGCGCCAATACTGCCTGTTCCTATTTCTTTTGACCGGAATTGGTTGCAAGATCTGGAGCTCAAATTGGAAAAGGGCGGCCCATGGGGAGACTACCGTTTATCTAAGCTTGCCGTACAAGGAGAGGAAACAGGTCTAGTAACGAGCTTCGATGAGCTGCAATGTATGAAGCATTTATCCGGCTTGTCCCCACTTCCCCATCAGCTGGATACAGCGCATAAGGTTCTGTTCGAAATGTCAGGCCGCGCGATTCTTGCAGATGAGGTTGGACTGGGCAAGACCATCGAAGCAGGACTGGTGCTCAAAGAATATCTGGTACGCGGTCTTGTCTCCAAAGTGCTTATTCTCGTACCTGCTTCTCTAGTATTGCAATGGGTTCGTGAGCTGAATGCGAAATTTGGCATCACTGCTGTCGCTCAGAAAAAAGCCTATTCTTGGGGCAACGCCATAGTCGTCGCATCGATGGATACCGCCAAACGAGATCCTCATAAGGAAATCTTGCTGGAAAATGAATACGATATGTTGATCATTGATGAAGCTCACAAGCTGAAGAATAAAAAATCGACCAATTATCTATTTGTACAGCAATTACGCAAAAAATATTGCCTGCTGCTCACCGCGACTCCCGTTCAGAATGATCTGGGCGAACTCTTTAATCTGATCACTATACTGAAGCCGGGGCAACTTGGAAATCAGGGCGATTTTGCCTCGAATTTCGTGGTTGATAAACGCCAGCCCAAGAATGAAGGTCAACTGCGGGACGAGCTTTCGAAGGTCATGATCCGCAATCGCCGTGGTGAAGGTCCAGTTAATTTCACGAAACGAAAAGTCCGTAATATCCCCTTAGTTCTCTCCCAAGAAGAGAAAGATTTGTATAACAGTGTTACTTCCTTTGTCAAAGACCAGTATCAGGAATCCGGCGGCAATCTTAGCAGTATGCTTTCTCTGGTAACCCTTCAACGTGAGGTGTGCAGCAGCCGGGATGCCGTCTTTATCACTTTAGTTAATTTGATCAAAAAGCTGCCTGCGGATTCCCCAAAAAGAGACCGGATGATGGAGCTGCTACAGACCCTCCGTACCGTTAAAACAAACACTAAAGCTGAAACAACCTTAGCCCTCATTCAAGAAATGAATGAAAAGGTCATCGTTTTCACGGAATATCGAGCAACTCAAGAGTATTTACTACAGTATTTCCGTGAACATGGGCTGATGTGTGTCTCTTATTCCGGCGGAATGAACCGTGGAAAAAAAGATTGGATGATGGATCTTTTCCGCGGCCGCGCTCAAGTTATGATTGCAACGGAAGCCGGTGGTGAAGGAATTAACCTGCAATTTTGCCACCATATGATCAACTTTGACCTGCCCTGGAATCCCATGCGCGTGGAACAACGTATCGGCCGTGTCCACCGGTTAGGGCAAGAAAATGACGTAGTGATCTACAACTTGTCTACGCAAGGCACGATTGAAGAACATATCCTGCATCTGCTGCATGAAAAAATCAATATGTTTGAAATGGTGATTGGCGGGCTGGATGTAATCCTGGAACGTTTTGAAAAGAAGGAATCACTGGAGAAAAGTTTATACAAAATCATGCTCGAATCCCGCTCCGACGAAGAATTGCGGCATGAGCTGGACCATATTGGTGAATCCCTCAGTGAATTGACACAGGGTATTAAAAAAGAAAGTGGGACTGCGACATGACCCTCACCGCACAGGAAGTACGCAAGCATGTGATGGACTATCTTGAAGCCACTGAATGCTCCATCATTGAGGCTTCGCCCCTTCACGTAACTGTGAAATTATCACCTAGAGCTGACAAAATGCTTACCGACCGGCCGTATTATTGGGGATTCGTGGAGCGCACAGGTGTAGATCCTGAGACCCTTTCTTTCACCTTTGTTTTTGATCCGGAAAAATACAACAGTCAAGCTGCAGCAGAGGTTCCCCCCATTGCAAATCGTAGTGCTGGCATTTTGAATCAAGTTGTCACCGGAAGCCTAGCCACAGGCGGAACAAACGATGCAGAGGCTAGCGCTGACTTACTCGAATCCGCCTCCCCGGGCTCAGAAGCAGTGAATGCTCCATCTACTGACCCGGAGGAAAGTATCCTAGCCCGCTACTTCGGCATTGTGCCGGCACTCCCACGAATTGGGCCAGGAATGATCCGCAGAGAGGATATTATTTACGGAAGCAAGCGATTGCAACAGATTTGGAACGCCGCTCGGGACGAAGGGAAATGCCTTTACTTATTTGAGGACCCGGGCAGCAGGCAGCGAAACACGCTGTTCTCTGCCGCTTACGAGCCATGGCTTAGTGTTTGCTATAAAGTGGAGATGAGCTGCGATTTGAAACGTGAAGAACTCCATTATCTTGGCATCTCCCTAACAAAGGGAACCATCATTGATGACTTTAATGCAAAAGTTTCCACAAAAGAGATGATGCCACGCTTGCCGGAAAATGTGCATATCCAGCCTTATGAAATGACAGTAGCAGCCGCTACCGACTTATTGGAAACTCATCTTACCACTCAGTTAGCCGAACTGGACTACACTTGGGCAGAACAGGCACGTGAGCGGCTAAGGGTTGAACTGGACATCATTGATGTCTATTATGGAGAGCTGCTGAAGGAGCCTGACGAAGAAAAACGCCTAGCGACTCAAGAGCAGTATAATCGGCGTCGACAAGAGACCATTTGGCAATATGAGCCGCAAATCGCAGTTTCTGCGGTGACCTATGGACTGTTTCATCTGCGGAGCCTATAGAATGCGACCCTACTCGCTAAAAGCAGGCAAAAAAACAAGAGAACTTCCGCCTTCCGGCGCGACAGCAAGCAACAGCCTTTTTATAGCTTGTCCTCTACAATAAAAAGGAAGCTTATACTTTCTGATATTTCATAACAAAGAAAGGTGAACGACGCCATGAAAATAAGTGTACGGCGGAGGCTGCTTCTTGCAGGTCAAAGCTGCTTCCTCCTGTTTCTATGCATCGGACTCATCGCAACGAGCTCCGGTTCCTCTTCTGCGCTTGCCGCTTCCAGAGTAAGTGTAGTTGATTCAGTCACACAGGATTTGATACCTGTACTGCAGATGGATGTCTTACCTTCACCCGGTACGGTCCAAGAATTTGCCAAGAGTACACTGAACAAGCTCGCAGCAGAAGCTCCATTTACAGCCTGGAAGGACGCAGGAATAGAATATTATCCTCTGGGTCCAGGTACTCATAGCTGGCTTGTCAACGTTATGAAAGGTGAACAGCGGATCGGCTACATGATCATTTCCGCTACGGATCAAGGTGGTTATATGCTTAGCGAATATGGAGCTGGCACTTACGGAATCCCCTATAGTTTGTTAGAACTGCGCCAATTTTTGGTGCAGGAAGGACTTATACCTTCATCTTATACAGGAAAAATAAAACTCACAGCCTTATATGCACCACTTCTACCCGTATGGAAAATCGTCATTGACGATAAAACCATATTTATCAATGCTTCCGTGCCGCAAGTTTTACCGTGGACGCTAAGTAAAGCGGAAGAAGTGCTTAAAGGACAGCAGACAGAAACGGATGTAATCACTAACCTAACTACTGATTTGTCTCCGCTTTCTGCCTATCAAAGCGGGGGAACAGATGATCCTTATAAAGATATCATGTGGTTGACCTCCCCAAAACTGCTTGCTGTAGGCGGTGACAATATCGCCGCACTGATTCGTCCCAAGGAAAGTATTGCTTATCAAGCCGCTGGCCGAAATGATATCGTAGGGGCACCTTTCATGATTACAGGTTATCAAAACTGGTTGCCTGCTTCGAATAAAACAAAAGCAATAAACAACATGCCTACCGTTTACGCAGCATCAGGGCCAGAAGGAAGACGGTATTTGCCACTCACTGCCTTGCAGGCTATAGGAACACTGCACAAGCTGCCCGACAGAAATATCTATAACTAAACATAACAAATAACCTTCCGCTGCCACGCTCGATTAGGCACTGGAAGGTTATTTGTTATTTGTGAAATTCAATCCTTGTCACTGTGGCTCCATTTGCTTCGCCAGATCGACCAACCAAGCGGAAGCATACCGAACCATTTTTGTGACCACGGCTGCTTTGTAGCCGCTCTACGAGCATGAATGGCACGGGGATCCTCGATATAAACAACTACCTTCTCAGTGATATACTTCACAAGCTCATCGCCGCCGGAAGCCATTTGTAACACCTCCTACATTGTAAGTGAATTAAGATAGCCAGCGTCGTTCCATGCTCTTAGTGTGCACCACCGAGCATATATCTAAACTCTTGTCTCGAATTGTTCGAATAGGTTTACCTATTAAAGCACAATCTAACAAAGAATCTAGGGCACGAGGTTATTCACATGCAAGGAGGAGTTCATTTGAACAATGGGAGAAATAAAGCTTATTCCAAGACAGCAGCTGCAATATGTAGCTTGCGTATTACTTTAACCACAGTTGGACTTCTAATGCTGTTTATGGGGAGTGCATATGCTTCTGCAACTCCATCCAAACCCGTAGTGAATGATGAACGTCAGCATCTCTTAAGCCACGGTCACCGTATGATCTTAATTGACGCAGGACATGGGGGGATCGACGGAGGAACTTCCTACGGGAACATTCTTGAAAAGGATATTACATTAGATATCTCACGCCGATTATTTCTGCTGCTGCGCAGCGATGGATTTGACGTTGCCTTAAATCGTAATGGAGATTATGCCCCAAGCGATGAGAACCGCTGGCTGCGCAGTAAATCCCGGCATCTGCGCGACCTTGCCCAGCGTAAAGAGCTGGCTGAGACATTACCAGCTACTGTAGTCGTCAGCATCCATGTTAACTGGGCACCTTCACCATCCAAGCATGGTCCGCTTGTATTATATCGCCAAGAAGGGCGCAGCTTTATCCTCGCCCAGACCATTCAGCAACAATTAAACAGTCTCTATAATATCCAGGCAGAGACAAGACCGGGTAAACCTTTTTATTTACTCAACAAAATAACCGCCACAACCGTAATTGTTGAGGCGGGTTTTGTAAGCAGTCCGACAGATCGCGAAAAGCTGTGCACCCCTAAAGGGCAACAAGAAATTGCTGAAGCAATTGCTGGCGGCATAGTAGCTTATCTTATGGAAGTGTAGGATTCGAGTTCCATTTCATTTCGTTTTTAACGAGATCAGAAATGCCTATAAATTCAACATCATCTTTTATTTGCTCCACACCGCTGCGGATGCCTGCGGCGGTTTCTTTTCCATATACACCAACATGACCAATGGTTACGCAGAATCGTTGATCCTTCGCCAGATTATTTACTAGACCCATTTGTTTCAGCACATGATTAGCTGTGTGTGTATCATCCAAAAAGATATGGTTCTCTACGCGCGGCAGCCCCATTCGATAAGCCATATTGCCAGCAACAGAACGGTAGTTGGTCTTACTGTCCACAAAAAACAATCCCCGCTCTTTGCAGACGGCTAAAATCACACCCATAATCCGTTCGTCCCCGGTAATCTTAGAGCCCATATGGTTGTTTATACCGATAGCATAAGGCACATTATCGAGCGCGGCTTCCACCTTTTGACGCACTTCTTCATCAGACATCTTAGCCAGTATAGCTCCCGGTCCAAGCCATTTAGGATTACCCTGGCGGGGCTCCATTGGCAAATGGACCAGAACATCATCTCCGCGTTCATGCGCGCGTGTGGCGTCCTTCACAGATGTAGGCAAAAAGGGCATAACCGCCACAGTAAGCTTTATTGGCAGCGAAAACATTTCATCCGTCCCCTTCATGCCATTGCCGAAATCGTCAATAATAATTACGACCTTATTACGTTGAGATGTCTTCTCTTCACTTGGTGTGTTTGTAGGGTTGTCTCTGGACTCGGCAGCTGAAACAGACGGTGCCATGGGAGCGATTAAAGTAGCCATTAGAGCAGCAACAGCAATCCAAATTAGTAAATAACGATTAAACTTTCGATTGTCCTTCATCAAGAGGAACGCCTCCTTCGTCTTAAACAATTGTTCTCATTGTTTGGTTCACGAAGGTTAAATATGTACGGGGAGGGTTCGCAATAATTTACAATCGGGCTTTTTCTATTGTCCCCGCGTGTCTGCGGCAAGAATTGCTTCCAGCACATCCACAGCTTGAACTTCAAAAGGCATATTCCAGATGGGGCTATCCCCAGTACAGCTAGCTTCCGCCACCATCATCAATGGATCAATATCCTTACTGGTAATTCCAAGATCGTTGAGAGTAACGGGAAGACCGATTTTTTTGCAGAAACCAATCACCTGATCAATCTCTTCATATGGTGCTTTCTCCAGTACAAGCTGAACGATCGTAGCAAAAGCAACCTTTTCACCATGAAGAGTATTCCTGCATTCCTCATGCAGCGTCAATCCATTATGAATCGCATGCGCCGCAGCAAGTCCTCCACTTTCAAACCCAATGCCACTCAAGTAAATATTGGCTTCAATGATATGTTCCACCGCAGGAGAGGTGATGCCTTGCTTAACATCTTTTAATGCCGTTTCACCCTCTGCAAGAAGGGTATCCAGACAGGCACGAGCTAATGAAAGGGCTGCAATTGTGCTAGTCCCACCTGCGTGGGTAATAGCCCCAGATTCTCGACAAGCTTTTGCTTCGTAAAAAGTGGACAAAGCATCACCCATTCCAGCAACAAGCAATCTTGCAGGAGCTTTAGCAATGATATCGACGTCTACGATAACCAGATCGGGATTTCTTTTTAGTGGAAGATAACAGTCAAAGTCTCCCTCATCCGTATACAACACTGATAAAGCACTACAAGGTGCATCCGTTGAAGCCACTGTGGGTACAATAACTACCGGGAGGTTACTCATGTGGCTTACTGCTTTTGCCGTATCTAAGGTCTTGCCGCCGCCAATCCCTATAATGACTTCCGCATCCTTCAAGCCAAGTGCTGCAACTATCTCATTAACCTGATTACGGCTACACTCGCCCTTGAATTCACACATCACTAGTGGCATTTCGTTCATTTCAAAACTGTATGTGATCTCTTTTTTGTACACAGAGAAAATATAAGGATCAATAATGGCATAAGCTCTTGTCGCTCCTAGCTGCAAACAATAATCTCCCAGCTTACGAATTTCACCATGTCCTTGTATATATTTAGTCGGTGAGCAGATGATCTGCGTCATGGTTTCACTCCTCCTTTTATTTACATTCATATTAGAAGGATTGACCACATTCAGCTATTAAAAAGATCCCTTTAACCACCAGCTTAAATAAATCCACCATTCACACGGATCGTCTGACCTGTAACCCACTGTGATTCTTTGCTGGCTAAGAACAACACAATGCTTGAGATATCCTCAGGCTCGCCTAAACGTCCAAAGGAATTCATATTCCCCACGGTCGCAATCTCTTCCGCCGATTTCCCTACGGTAAATAACTCCGTATTCACAGGTCCAGGTGAAACAGCATTGATAGTGATTCCTTTTCGTCCAAATTCTTTGGCCAGCTGACGAGTGATTTGTTCCACTGCTCCCTTAGTTCCTGCATAGACGCTGTAGGTCGGGAACATTTGACCCGTAACGGAAGTTGAAAAATTGATAATCCGTCCGTTATCATTCATATATTTAGCTGCTTGCTGGCAAGCAAAAAAGGTGCCTTTTACATTTATCGCAAACTGCTTGTCGAAATCTTCTTCCGTCATATTTAGTATCGGCTTCGTAATCATAATCCCGGCGTTATTGACGAGAATGTCGAGTTGTCCATAGGCTTCTAGTGTGGTTTGGAATAATTGTTCAAGTTCTGCCACCTGGCTGATGTCTGCCCGAATAGCGACGGCCTCTCCACCCTTTTGTTTAATACCGGTTACGACTTCCTCGGCTTTGCCGGGGTTACTCGAATAGTTAACGACCACCTTCGCACCCTGTTGTGCCAAGTTCTCCGCAATCTCCCGGCCCATGCCTCTCGATGCACCTGTTACTAATGCTACTTTTCCAGCTAAATTCTGATTCATAATTACTCCTCCTATCACTTTGTCCTTCTTGTTGGTCTGATTATAAATCGATCGATTACAAATTACAAGTGACATTTTTTAATATTTGTCATTTGGATTCGTTTTTGCACACGGGATTTATACCGTTTATCTGCCGCTAGTCGCTCGATTCAGACTGATCTACGGGATTTATACCGTTCATCTGCCCCTAGTTGCTCAATTCAGACTAATCAAACGGGATTTATACCGTTCATTTACTGCTAGTCGCTCAATTCAAACTAATCTACGGGATTTATACCGTTGATCTGCCCCTAGTTGCTCAATTCAGACTAATCTGCGGGATTTATACCGTTCATTCGCCGCTAGTCGCTCAATTCAATCATATCTACGGCATTTATACCATTCATCTGCTGCAACTCGCACAATTCAGCCTAATCTACGGGATTTATACCGATCATCTGCCGCTAGTCGCTCCACTCAGACTAATCTACGGGATTTATACCGCTCATTCGCCACTAGTTGCTCGATTCAGCCTAATCTACGGGATTTATACCGCTCATTCGCCGCTAGTCGCTTAATTCTGACCAATCAACGGGATTTATACCGTTCATTTGCCGCTAGTCGCTCGATTCAGCCTAATCTACGGGATTTATACCGTTCATTTGCTGCAACTCGCACAATTCAGACTAATCTACGGGATTTATACCGCTCATCTGCTAGCAAATCGCTTAATTAATCAAATCTACGGGATTTATACCGTTCATCTGCCGCTAGTCGCTCCATTCAGACTAATCTACGGGATTTATACCGTTCATTCGCCGCTAGTTGCTTGATTCAGCCTAATCTACGGGATTTATACCGTTCATTCGCCGCTAGTCGCTCAATTCAATCATATCTACGGGATTTATACCGTTCATCTGCCGCTAGTCGCTCCATTCAGACTAATCTACGGGATTTATACCGTTCATTCGCCGCTAGTCGCACAATTCAATCATATCTACGGGATTTATACCTCTTTAAGACACAAAAAAACCTCCTGAATATCAGAAGGTTTTAAGTAGATGTTACAAAGAAATCCCGGAAATAATCAAATCCCAAACGGAGGCGAAATCCTGATCAATCGTAGCCGACTGCCACTCTATAGCATGTGCTGGATGGTGATACCGCGAAGTAGCATTAAAAATTGCTCTAGCCGTTACCACTGGTTCAACCACTCTATACTCTTTGGATTGTATGCCTTTTTCAATAATGCCTGCGATTTGCCCAATTAATTGATCTACGTGTAGGGTAATCATATCCACCGCTTCTAAAGTTACAGCTGCATACATAGCAAACATTTCGGCATCATCCACAGCATAGGTGCGTTTACTACGAATCAGCGTATCCATCCATAATCGGAGCTGCTCTTTGGCATTCCCATCAAAATGCTCTGAAATATTCTTTAAAGGCTCTGAAATATTATACTGCAACCATCTTTCGGTTACGGCTTCTCGCAAAGCAGATTTACTGGAAAAATGTCTATACAACGTACCATGACTTACTTTAAGCACCTTCGCTACATCTACAACAGAAGTCTTGTCCGGGCCAAAACGCCGGAGCACTTGTTCAGCCGCGTCCAAAATGTTTTCTTTTGATAATGGAAGATCATTCGACATATGTATTCCCCTCGCTCTATCTCTGGTGGTAATTATCATAGCATATTATGTTCAAAAACGAACTGACAATATTACCACTTTGTCATTCGTTAAATCATTATCAGTATATACTCGCACCCAATTATTAAACTTAGGTCCCAGTTTAGTATCTTATTCTCCGTAGCCCCGTACTACATGAATTCGGACTGAGGAGCCCTTATTTTCAAAAATCACCGTAATTCGCCATGCTATCGGACTCCAATGCGGCTATTCACCCAAATCCCCACCTTTTCGGCATTCTAATGTGCTAATAAGAGCTATGCAGTCCGAAAAGTTAGCCAAACACGCTAAATTGAGCAAATAGCTGCAATACGGTCCGTTACGATGAAGCAGCCCAATATCTAGCAATCCACCTTCTGCTAACCTACGATTTCACCAAAAAACCTCCTTGATCTCTCAAGAAGGCGGGGAATATCAGCTGCTTTTTTGCTCAATCCGATCTAGTCTCGTTCTAACAAACTTACCGACATTCGCAATCGCTTGCTGCGCCTCTGGCAGCATATAAGCTAAAAAGTGAAAGACACTCCACATGTTCTCCCATATTTCCAGTTCTACATGAACATCCGCAGCTTGTGCTCGTTCAGCCAACCTCGTTGCATCACTTAACAATACCTCGTGGTCGCCTACTTGAACAAGTAAATCAGGTAATCCCTGCAAATCCAACCTTAAGGGAGATAATATAGGAGCTAGTTCTGTCCGAGCACCTAAATAAACATCAATTATTCGTTTATTTCCGTCTATGCTGCCTGTTGGATCAAACTCCGCTCGGCTCAGATACGATTCACCATCCAAATGGACGAGATCTGTATGCGGCGAGATTAAAAAAGCACCCGCCGGCAATTCCCCACCCGCATCCCGTATAGTAATCAACGTCATCAGCGCAAGGCTGGCTCCAACAGAATCCCCTCCAAGCACGACATTCCCGGCAGAATATCCATTCGCGAGCAGCCACAGATAAGCGTCTATACAATCTTCATTAGCAGCCGGATAAGTAAACTCTGGTGCCAAGCGATATTCAATGATTAGGATCTTCGTGCCACTAGATTTTGCAATTCGTGTAACCAGATCCCGATAAAATTCACAAGTCCCCGAAATAAAACCCCCACCGTGGAAATAAAGGATCACTTCATCAGCGGGTGGAGCAGAATTCACAGGAATAATCCACTCTCCGCTTAAGGGTCCAATCATGACCCGCTCGACGATAACATCCGTAGGACTGGGCATGTTCGCAGCCGTCGCATCCATCTCCTGCCGTATTTGCCCGATAGACTTGCTATCCCATCGGTTGCTTTGTCGCAAATAATCTTTGATCGCTGCAAGCTGCTCTGTACTTGTCTTTTCCATCTCGTAAATCCCTCCTACAATTTTTTTCAACTCAGATTGTAAAGGCTGTAGGAGACTACAAGGTCAAGTTAAGAATCCATTTTTAGGATTTCGAGCGTGGACTGTACGCCTGGATGTTTATCTGTGGTTAACAAATTTTTTCTCAAATCTGCGAGGGCTGTTAGTTTTATTTCCTGTTTTGCAATTTCGCCTCGAACTCGATCCATTTTCTTATCCACAACAGTTACAAAATCAGCTATGCTAATGCCGCTGCTTTCAGATTTAGTGAGTGCCTTCTTGATTTCCTTTAAAGTGAAACCACACAGTTTAGCATTATGTATAAAAACAAGTCGGCTAAGCACCTCATCCGAATAAAGACGATAACCAGCTTCCGAACGTAAGGGAGTGCTAATTAATCCGAGCTCTTCATAATATCTTAACGTCTCCATATTCACATTCGCCATTTTGGCAATTTGGCCTCGCAAGTACTCTGTCATAATCAGCGCCCCCTTAGAATCCCCTACATTATACCAAATCCAGAGACTGCAGAGGACATCAAAAGGACATCAAAGGGACATCAAAAGAACGTCAACAACTACCCAAACTCCTTTTTAAAAACTCCTTATTTACGCACAAAAAAAACGACATTTCTGCCGTTTTCTCATCAATCATTTCCCAATTCACTATACTTCACTTCGAACTGCATTTTTCTGTATAAGCGAAATCTGTCCGGCATGAATGCCTGTATGATACATAAGTCTGCCTATCGCTTCAAGCGGTGTAGATGTGCCAAAAGCCGACTCCACACTCACATGCCACACTTCTTCCGGAAGCTCCTGCATCGCAGCAGTTAGATTCTCATTGGAAACAGTCAGCAGATCAACGAGTTCATTCAATGTAGAATATGCCGCCTTGTCGCCTTGAGGATTAGGTCTTCCAAAAAAACACTCTGCGAACATAAACTCAACTTCTGCATTATGCTGAATTAATCCCCCAATCGTAGAGTTCCCTAGCTTAAGGTTAAGATCCTCTTCCGGCAAAGTCTTCACCATTTTATGAAATCGCGTTTGCACCGCTTGCCAGATTGGCAACACTGAAGTGAAAGCCATAGATTATTTGCTCCCTTGTACAGTGGCTTCTTCGTCTTTTTTCTTGTCGATCACCACATGGTTGAACAGGTTCGCATCTACGTCGATGTCAAAGGCCAAGCCAAAACCAACAACATAACGCCCTTGGAGAAGGGTCAATTCAAACAATGAAAAATCCAATCCACGCAGCAAATTCACCATTGCCGCCCCATGATCAGCATTAAACAATTCAAAGATCTCCTCATGCCCGTCATTCCCGATATTGCTTGATGTGCAATTCCACCGCACACGTTCCGTTGCAAATTTATTATTCGTCGCAGACTCATCTGCAATTAGAAGCGCATCTACAAAATCGTTATTTTCCATATATCTGTAATGCTCGGCGATCTTACTAATGTAGATATACAGCTTGCCTTCATGCTTAACAAAAGGAGCATAGCTGATAAAAGGTTTTCCTTCGTCATCAATCAAGCTCAAAATCAGATTTTTACGATTCGCAATAAATTGCAAATAGTTTTCTTTATTTTTTTCAACATCTACAGGCTTCTTCATTATAAAATCCCTCCATTAATAGGTTATGTAATCTAGCCACGAATCTAGCGAACGGTACTTAGCAAATGAATACGAGGTTTCGTCTCTGTAGGAACATATTGAACTTCGGCATCCATTCGGTATATATCCCGGATCATATCGGTTGTCATAACTTCATTTGGTGTCCCATACATCGCTTTTTCACCCGCCTGCACCACAACAATACTATCACTATAGGTAGAGGCTTGATTGAGGTCATGCAACACCATCACGACGGTCATCCCCATGTCTTGATTTAGCTCACGTACTAACTCAAGAACTTCATGCTGATGCGAAATATCCAAGTAAGTGGTCGGTTCGTCAAGCAACATAACCAAAGGACGCTGCGCCAAGGCCATAGCAATCCAAGCACGCTGTGATTCACCACCGGATAACGAGGAAACGGCTCGATCCTTATAATCCTTTAAATGTGTCTTCTCCAGTGCCCAGTCGACAATGTCCATATCCTCATGATTTAATTTTTCGAACCATTTTTTATGTGGATACCTTCCATAGGAGACGAGATCGATCACAGTCATATCATTAGGTGCTTGGTTCTTCTGGCTCAGCATACACATTTTTCGAGCGACTTGTTTGGCAGTCATAGACTTTAGATCCGTACCATCGAGTGTGACCGCACCCGTATGATATGGAATTAGCCGTGATACCGCCTTAAGCAATGTAGATTTACCTGAGCCGTTTGGTCCTATAATCGAGACGATTTCACCCTTTTTTACGGAAAAAGAGAAGTTGTTAATAATGTTTTTCTGCTCATACCGAATCGAAATAGAATCGACAGTAAACATGTTAGAACGCCTTCTTTCTCATCAGGTATAGAAAATAAGGTCCACCGATCACCGCCATAAGGATACCCGCAGGAATATCTAAAGGTGCAAATAGGGTACGTCCACCTGTATCTGCTATCAACAATACCAATGCACCAAGTCCCATACTCATCGGCAAAAGAAATTTATAGTCTGAACCCACCAACAATCGAGCCATATGTGGCACAACAAGCCCTACAAAGCCAATCATCCCAATAGCCGCTACAGAGATAGCCGCTAGAAATACTGCCAGCAAGGAAAGTAGAATACGAATTCGGTCCACATTTTCACCTAAATTCGAAGCTACCTGATCCCCTAAACGTATAATATTCGCCTTGCGGATCGCGAAAAAGGATAAGATCCAGCCTGCTATGGCATACGGGAAAACCATCATCAAGGCATTGTTCCCTTTAGCAGCCAGACTGCCGTTTAACCATTGGACCGCTGCCGGAAGTCTGTCGCTGTACATGATGGTCAGGAGTCCTATTAATCCCCCGCAAAGAGCATTCACAGCAACTCCTGATAAAATAATAGTGATGGGCGAAATACCGGTTCTTCTCCACGCTAATGCATATACAATCCCTGCAGCAATTAGTCCACCCACAAAAGCCGCAATTGGAATGAACTCCGTATATTGTGGGGCTGCAAGCATAATGACAAGCACACATGCAGCCGCTCCACTCGTTACACCGGTCAATCCTGGATCAGCAAGTGGGTTGCCCATCACGGCTTGCAGAAGAGCACCTGAAACCGCGATATTTGCCCCAATGATCATCGCCAGTAATACACGCGGCAAACGAATATCCCATATGATGGTCGCATTCACCGCTTTTGCCGCTGAACCAAAGATCGTGCTTAGGATGTCTGGTATAGGAATGTATACTGAGCCTAGTCCAATCGCAATTATAGCGGCAACGAGCGCAAGTGCTAACGTTACAATAACAATAATTCTGCTACGAGATGTATTTATCACTTGCTGTCTCCTTTAATTATTCATAGAAGTATTTTGCAATTTCGGTTAAGGCTGTCTCCGCGTTAATAATCGAAGTGACACCGAATACGCTGTAATCTAGAATGTTGATTTTGTTATTTGCATAAGCCGAAAGCTTTGTCCAAGTTTCATTTTTCTCTATTTCTTTTTTGAACTTATCCTCAGTCGCTCCGTGATCGCCTGAAGCGAGTACGAGAATGATGTCTGGATCAGCGGCTACAATGTTCTCCATATTGATAGGTGAGTAAGTGTCAGTAACTTGCAATACAGAAGTTGCGATGTTATCAGCACCAAGCTTTTTAACCAAGCTACCTAAATAAGATTTCTCACTCATGACCATAAAGGAATCTGCGGTTCCGATTACTAGCAGCACGCTTGGCAGTTCTTTGCCTTCGGCTAATTGAATCAGCTCATTTTCTTTGTTCAAAATCTTTGTTAAAGCAGCATTCATTTCATCTTTTTTATTAAAATAAGTGCCTAATACTTTGAGACTAAGCTTTAGATCCTCGAATGATTCTGTTCTCAAATATGCTTTTTGTAGGTCGATTCCTTCTAGCGATTTGTCCAACGTGCTGCGAAGAGATTCCGCTCCCAGCAGCAAGTCCGGTTCGAGTTTGGTTACTACCTCCAGATCCGGCGCCATAGGTGATCCAATACGATCAATTGTTTCGAAATCAGCAGGGATTGGATTCGTTGAAGTTGGTACACCTACCGGTGTTATGCCGAGCAAATAAAGCATTTCTGTTAACGGTACAGAAGTTGTTACAATACGCTCCGGTACTGTGGCTGGGAATTGGCTTAACGCTTCGTTGAACAATGCTTCATCTACACCATCATTCTCCAGACTGTACACCTTGCCGGCAGCTTCCGCTGTATTTGCTACTTCTGTTGTTTTTGCTGCATTTGCTTCTTTCGATTCATTAGCAGTTGTATTCGTTACCGCTTCATTTTTTGGATTGTCCGCTGTATTTGTAGACGAACATGCAGTCATTGCCGTAAGCGCTGCAATAACCAGTAGTACTAATATTTTTTTCAAAATCTATCCCTCCAAATATGTATATTTATACGTTTCATGTAGTGATAATGATTTTCATTTTCACTTATCGATTCCTATGATAATCGTTATCAATGAGAAGTGTCAAGAATTTTATTTTAATTTTAAATAAGAGGGAATCTCATTATTGTCCGTTGAAGCCAACTAGCATTTCTAATAAAAAAGCCACGCCCTATGGGCGTGACTTCAAATAGTGGTGTATGAAATCCAAGCGTTAGTCAGTAGCTCCCGTATTTAATATCCCATAATGAATAAGGTCTACAAACTCATTCTCTTTATAAATATGCTGTAACAAAACGCCTTCTTTCAGCATGCCAGATTTTTGCATAACTCGTCCCGAACCAGGATTTGAAGCAAAGAATCTGGCGTACACTTTGTGATAATGTTTTTCTGTAAAAGCAAAATTAATGACCGCTTTTGTTGCTTCTGTAGCATATCCATTACCCCAGTGTTCCTCGCCTATCCAATATCCAAGCTCGCCATTTCTGTGTGTCCGGTTATTTCTCAAACCTATAGCACCATACAGTTCGTTTGTATTATTATCAGTAATAGCGAATTCATATGAATTATCATTATTGAACTCAACTTCATGTGTTTCAATCCATGATAATGCACAATCAATAGGGTATGGATAAGGTAGAGTTAATGTACTTTTGTAAACATTATAATTATTGCAGAGCTCACTGACACGCTGTGCATCAGACAATGCAAAAGGTCTTAAAATCAATCTTTCAGTAGTAATTGTTCTCTTCTCTGAATTGTACAATGGTGTCCCCCCCGTTAAACTAATTATTATAAAACAAATACAAGCCAGATAAACAGAAAACTTGGCCACCACTGCTTGCCCGCTTTCACAAACAGCCAGCCAAATATCAAAGAAAAAGCAGTAATATACAAGCCGCTTTGCAGACCATGCGTCAAATGACCTAATCCCCAAGTCAGCATTAAACCTATTCCCCCATAAGGAAGAGAAGGATTCTTAAACCATACTTCTCCTGCACGCTGCATTAGCGCAACCAATAGTACAACTAGTACAGCTTCCACAATGTAATATATGTTTTGAACCAAGGCAACCCATATGCCCATAAAACCATGTTCTAACTTGAAGTTTTCATATTCTCTATAAATCTGTGGAATGCTCTCCCCATTAATCCAAAATTCCAACACAGCGAACAAAAAGCTTGATATAAAAGCTACAATTAACAAAGGAATGACCTTAGAGCTCCAACACAAAGATATAACCGGTCCAATCAACTTCCTCTTCCTGAACCAAAGTAGAAACATCATAGCTCCTACTGCCCACAATAGGGTAACTATGCTCCAATGAACAACTAGTACGTACCAAGGGCTGACAAAAAAGTCGTCTATATTAAACAAATCCCCCCATAACCATTGATCTAATCCCATGATGAACATATCCATTCCTAACATTAAAAATATAAGCAGTCCTAATAAAAAATATTGAATACCTGATATATTCCCTTTTTCTTTCACGAAACCTCTCACCCGCCTTATATATTGTCCATTTTTGTACTATATTCCCAAAATTATGATGCTGAAAGTATGGCATCCCCCCATTCTGTTTGTCTGTAACAAATCACTCACTTGAATCAAAGTTAGAAAAATAAAAAAACAGCATGCATCGATATAAAATCGACGCATGCTGTTTACTTGACCTGGCTTGTCCAAACTAGAATCTAGCCACAAAAAATTCGCGGTCTGCGGGAACGTTAAAGCTTCTTATAGTAGCTCCACTCTCATCTCTTAAAGTGAGAAGATAAGGTACCGATGTTAAGGTACTAATTGTTGGGAATCTAACTACACCAAATTCGTCAAAATCAGCAGTAACCGTTGTAGTTCCAGCTCTCAATGAAGCTGTCCACCCCGTAGTATCTTTAGGTGTACCCGTTGCATTTGTACCAATAGCAACAACAATGAATCTATCCAGAGTCTGTCTAATTCTCCGTTTCTTTCTTGTAGCAGCTGCTTTCGCTTTTTTAGCCGCGAGAACTTTGCTAGCCATAACAGCTTGCTTGTTAACTGGTTTTTTAATCATTGCCATTTATTTCACCACTTTCTTTTTAGGATACGTTAGTAAATGCAAGAATCGTAAGATTTGACCTCTCTTTCACCTACAAATCTGAAAATATGTTAAACCCTAGTTTCATAGTTTCGTGTCCACTAGCTCTGCAGTGCATATAATACCTTCAAGAGGTGATTCATTACTAATGAACGGTCAAAAATGGCTAGAGCAATATCATTCGAAAATGCACCATTCCTTGAGAAAAAGAGTTCAACGTTCCTATTATCCAGGACATAAAGCGAATACCATTCCAGTTATCATTAAATTCAAACAAAAAATAACTACAGCCCAGCTACAGTCTTTACAAAAGCATTTAAAATCCCACGACCTTCCGATCAGACATCATCTTCACCTGCTCAATTTGATATCATCCAAAGTTTCAAAAAGCTGCTTGAACCGGATGTGCCGCTGGGATGGAATCGAGAAAATTTATTTGGATCAAGTCAAAAAAACATCCCTTAATATAGCCACACCATCCATTGGTTCTACAACCGCTCAAAAGAAAAAGGGGCTTACCGGAAAAGGAATAAACATTGCGATTCTTGATACAGGGGTGTATCGTCACCCTGACCTGTTTCGCCCTGTTAACCGTATAGTTGCTTTTAAAGATTTTATCAATCATAGAAAACAGCCCTATGACGATAACGGCCATGGAACTCATATCGCAGGGGATGCAGCAGGCAACGGATGGATGAGTAAAGGAAAATACAAAAGCCCTGCTCCAGAGGCAGGGATAGTAGGTGTCAAAGTACTAGATAAAAATGGCGATGGATATGACTCCACAATCATTAAAGGAATTGAATGGTGTATTGCGAATCGGAGAAGACTTAATCTTCGTATTCTTTCGATGTCGTTCGGGGGTAAGGTGAATCTTCCTTGTTCAGATGATCCACTCTGCCAAGCTGTAGAAAAAGCAATTAAAGCCGGACTTAACGTTGTAATAGCTGCTGGAAACAGCGGCCCGGGACGCAGTACGATCGAATCTCCAGGGATTAGTCCTTCAGCAATTACTGTCGGTGCAGTGGATGACCGTCGCACGCTCACACAAGCGGACGACCGAATCACTTGGTTCTCCAGTCGCGGACCCGCACCGGGAGGAAGGAAGAAACCAGATCTCGTTGCTCCAGGCGAGACGATCATCTCCCTTCGTGCTCCACGATCCAAGCTGGATCGCGAGCTTCCTTATTTGCGGATAGCTAAAGATTACTTTGTGCTGTCCGGTACCAGTGTCTCAACACCTATCGTCTCGGGTGTGATCGCGCAATTACTCCAGAAGAACCCTTCTCTTACGCCTAAGCAAGTAAAATCCATACTAAAAAAGAACACGTATCGCCTTAAACTAAGTCCTAACACAGCAGGATGCGGTGAGATCAATGCGCGGTTTTTATCGTAAATCCGCTTCTTTTTTAAAGGCAGTAATGACGGAAACCGACAAGTCCTCTGTAAATACACCTGTAGGTTCTATTTCTAATAAAGCTGATTTCATATCATCTTCAAAACGTTCTAAGTTATCTCTAAATAATCGCTTAGAAGCATAAGACGTAGAATACAAATTTCCTAGTATCGAATCAACAGTCCAAGTGATGGAATAACTCGGTAATACCTGTCTTTTAACGTCTTTAAAACTGGATCGCTTTACAACATCCTCATGTCTTTCTTGGGGATGTTTATATGTACTTTTTCCGGCTATTCTTTCGTCACCCAACCAGCGTTTCACTACTTCCTCTACCTTTTGTTGCCAAGGTAACGGTTCTTGTTGTTCATTAAAAGTATCAATTACAGCAATACCACCGTTATCATCTAAACTATGATAGAGAACTTCAAGTATGGATTCTCGGTCCATCCAGTGAAACGCCTTAGCCATCATGATGAGACGAAAGGAACCCCAGTCATTGAATAGTTCTTCCGCTCTCCCCTGTTGCCAGCTAACATTCTCAACCCTGTTGTACTGTGATAACAGCTTTGCTTCATCTAGCATCTCTAGTTCAGTATCTACGCCAATGATTTCTTCGAACCAATCCGTAAACCTTAGCGCTAACTGCCCAGTACCACAACCTAAGTCCAGCAACCGGCCCTCTCCGTGAAGTGAGAATTTGTCCACTAGATATCGAATCAGTGAGGACGGATATAGCGGGCGATATCTGGTGTAATAGCTTGCAGTATCTTTGAACAGATCCGGACCATAATCATTCATAGCTGAACTCCCCCTTCTTTTTTACCAAGGACAAAATCATAGCAGATATGTTGTGCAAATAAAAGGCTATCCAGAGCATTCTGGGCAGCCTTTATTTATGTGGATACAGCCCAAAATAATTAAAAATATTGACAATTAACTTCGTTGCATATATGGTTAATTACATAACTAACTAACCAATGAAGTTGGCGGTGAATACATGGGAAACTTAATGGATGATACACGACCGATATTTATGCAGATCGCCGAACGAATAGAAAATGACATCATCGAAGAAACACTGCTGGAGGAATCACAAGTTCCTTCGACAAATCAGTTTGCTGTTTTCTACCAGATCAATCCGGCTACAGCTGCGAAAGGTGTGAATTTGCTTGTGGATCAAGGGATATTGTACAAAAAACGAGGAATCGGTATGTTTGTAGCTTCTGGAGCGCGTGCAGTATTAATGGAGAAGAGAAAAGAACAATTTTATGAACAGTATGTAGTAACCATGATCCGTGAAGCTGAAAAATTAGGAATTACGTTGGATCAATTAACAATTATGATTCAGAGGGGAGACAACAAGTCATGAATGAAGTTGTTGAAATCAAAGGATTGACTAAGTCATACGGAAATGTCACTGCCATTCATGAACTCAGTTTTTCTTTGGAGAAAAACAAGATATACGGGCTTCTCGGCAGAAACGGTGCAGGAAAAACCACAATAATGCATATGATCACAGCTCAGCTTTTCCCCACAAGTGGTGTCCTGAACGTATTTGGTGAACATCCGTACGAGAATAACCGGGTTCTCAGGCAGATTTGCTTCATTAAGGAAAGCCAAAGGTATCCGGACACGTACCGAATCATCGATGTACTGGAGGTATCCGAATTATTTTTTCCAAACTTTGATCGGGAATATGCTCACTCTTTAATCAAGGATTTCAATCTGCCATTAAAAAGAAGAATAAAAAAGCTATCCCGAGGTATGCTCTCGGCTGTAGGAATTGTAGTAGGTCTAGCCAGCCGTGCCCCGCTTACCATTTTTGACGAACCCTATTTAGGACTTGATGCTGTAGCTAGAAGCCTGTTTTACGATCGCCTAATTGAAGATTATGCTGAAAATCCACGCACAGTTGTTTTGTCCACCCATTTGATCGATGAGGTAAGTCAGCTTTTAGAGCATGTTATCGTCATCGACAACGGCAAGCTAATTATTAACGAAGATGCTGAAGCCCTTCGCGGGCAAGCTGTTAAGGTAATCGGCGCGACAGCGAAGATCGAAGATTTTATCGCCGGCAAACAAGTCATTTCCCGCGAGTCTTTTGGCGGATTGCTTACGGCCACCATTATCGGTTTCAACGCGAAAGATCACGCACATGCTGAAAAGTTAGGCTTAGAGATCTCACCTGTATCTTTACAGCAATTAATCGTTCATCTCACAAATAAAAAAACTCTAGGAAAGGAAGTGACCGTGTAATGAATCCTACGGCAGGCATGATAAAAATGCATTTCAGAGATAAGTGGTTATGGTTGTATATGCCTTGGGTAATCTTGTTATCCAGCTTCTTGGTGAATGTCATCGTCGCTTCTTTCATCCAAGAACCAATCTATACCGGCGGTCTCGTCTCCATCTTCATTTATATGTTAATCACCGGTATACTCATTTTGGTGCAGACCTTCCCTTTTGCTCTGGGCTTAAGCCAACGCAGAACGGATTATTTCATAGGCACTTCCTTAATGGCTATTATAACTAGCGCCACCTACTCAATTCTCCTCTACCTGCTCGCAATCATTGAAAGCAAGCTCACGGGTGGCTGGGGTTTGGAACTACATTATTTTCATTTGCCTTTTTTAAATGATGGTAATGCCATAGAACAGCTGTGGATGTATTTTGTGCTCTTTCTTAATATGTTTTTTCTGGGGCTAATGATATCCAGCATCTTCCGGAGATTTGGCCGAAGCGGTTTGTTCATTTTCTCAGGGGCTATGTTTATCCTGTGCAGTCTCGGTGTATTGTTAATGACCTATAATCAGTGGTGGGTAGACCTCTTCAACTGGTTTGCTGGATATACCGCATTTGAACTTGCCTTGTGGTCCATGCCTTTGACAGTTGTGTACGCTCTTTTATCGTTTTTGATGCTGCGTAGAGCAACAGTATAATTCATTATCCTATAAAAAAACAGGTGTGTCCCAAAAGCCATGCCGGGTGCACCTGTTTTCTTTCGTGTCTTAGACTTTGATCTAGACAACAAACTTTATTGGATTCGAGCATAGTTGCGCGTGCGATGGTACTATCGGATTCTGCGGGGCGAGTAGCTTAGAAGCAAACACAGTGTCGCTATTGCAGATATCGACGGGTCAAAACACAGATTAGTATTTCGCTAATTAGCGCGTCCGAAGGCTCTATCGGACTCCGCTGACCTTATTCGTGGCTTTAGAGCATATTGGATTCTATCGGATCCAGCTGACCTTATTCGTGGCTTTAGAGCACATTTGGATTTTATCGAGCCAGCTGACCTTTTTCGTGGTTTTAGAGCACATTTGGATTCTATCGGACCCAGCTGACCTTATTCGTGGTTTTAGAGCACATTTGGATTCCTATCGGACCCCACAGTCGCTATTGGTATAAAAAATGCCTAATTCGTTCCTTTTTCCATGCAATAGCTGCACTGGGGTCCGATACTACGCTCAAAAGGCGATAAATGAGCAAATAGCTTCATCAGGGTCCGTTAGCCTCAGGTGATGATGACGACTCCGCGGGGCGAGTAGCGTAGAAACAAAATACAAATTAGTTTTTATCCAATCTGCGCGTGGAGAGACGCTATCGGACCAACTGACTTTATTCGCAGCTTTAGAGTACATTTAGATTCCTATCGGACCACGTTGACCTTATTCGTACCATTAGGGCAGATTTAGATTCCTTTCGGACCCCACAGTCGCTATTGGCATAAAAAATGCCTTATTCGTTCCTTTTTCCATGTAATAGCTGCGCTGGGGTCCGATACTATGCTCAAAAAGCGATAAATGAGCAAATAGCTTCATCTGGGTCCGTAAGCCTCAGGAGATGTTTCTTAAAGATTTCTTTCGCTTAAGCACTACCGTCTGCTGAAAAACATAAAAAAAGGATTATAAACCTGCTACTAGAGCAGTTCTATAATCCTTTTAGCTATGCGGTCAAGAGGACTCGAACCTCCACGATATTGCTACCACTGGCACCTGAAGCCAGCGCGTCTGCCAATTCCGCCATGACCGCGTATTATAATGACTCGCTTATTGCGGTCACAAGATAGATCATACCACGCTGAGAATTCCACGTCAATATATTTTTGCCGTTTTCTTATCATTCATTAATTTATGGATAATTATTGCTTTTGTTGCCGAATATAAGGTATAATGAGAACAAAAGTTCGCATAATATAAATGAGGTGATTTATAATGGCGACTACAAAGCTAAACACATCCATTATTGATGAAGAAGTAACTAAAGAAGAACTGTCCCTGGTCAGAAGCTATTTGCTGCTAACGTTTATTCATAAAGTTTTCGAACGTGACTGCCGTGTAATCAGTAGAAGCGGCCTGTTTAAGACCCCTCAGCTATATATGGAGCTCGTATCTGGTGCCACTAAGAAGACGTCACTAATGCTTCAAGAGGTTACGCGCGAGCTGAGCTCCCATGATTTGAAGATTACAACCGTTCGCCAAGATCAGCGAGGAGTCGAAGCCTTATATTCCTGCAGAGGATTTCAAGGAGAGATGAATATATTATGGCCAGGCTTCCGTAGAGAAATGATGCTGCGCATGCGCGCGTATCTTGGACTGTCCACAGAACTCTCCATACTCTCCAGAGAAGAGAATGCGTCTGAACTTGCTCTAACTATATAATCCCAAATGATATTACAGAAACAGCTCCCGCCCAGTAGGGCGAGGAGCTGTTTTGTATTATGAAGATTATTACTGCGAAAATTATTACTGTGAAGATTATATATTATCCGGATCTTGTCTTGGTTCACTAAATGGCTGGAATATATAATTGCGATCCAGCTTCACTACTCGTCTATTCTGACGACGTATCATCACCTGAGAATCATCCCAAGCAAGAACTATCCCTTTTACATCGTTACTTTCCAAGCCATCACGCACTACACGAATTTTCTCACCGGAAATCCGATAGGCATCCAATTGCTCATCGCTAATCATCATTAATCCCTCCTGTCATAGCTTGTCCTATTTAGTCTCAGAAAAAAGACCCAAATGATAAATCATCTGGGTCTCATGTAGGCAATTAACGACTTGCATGTCTACTAAAGCATTCTTATATCAGCGCTTCATTCTTCTCAAACCAGAAGTCAAGAACTTTAGCGGACATCACACGTTGCTCCAGATACTCCACTTGGTTAGTTGTGAATTTCTCCCTCCACGGGAAGGATAACTCTTCGCACAAACCTTTGATTGTCAGAAGCTCTGACCAGGCTACATAGCGTTTGTACCAAAAAAACTGAGGATGTTCAATCATATAGGGATACAGATCGTCGAATTCCGTGTGTTTGCAATCCAGCGCACGCTCGAAATGATCCTTGGCCTCGGTTAATTTATCAATAAAAAATTGTTCAGTCACCGGTTCTTTCCCCATTGTGACGCCTCCTCCCTATGTCTAATTTTTATTATAAAGGAAAATCCATAGGGTGAAAAGCAGTTGTTTAAAAAATAGGCCTGTTCTTATTACCAATTAGGTTATTCCCCAAATTCGATGGTGCCTCCATTTAGAGAGGTAATTCTTACGAGTGACTCCAGACGAATGCCTTGCTCTCTGATCGTCCGAGCCCCTGCCTGAAAGCTTTTTTCTACTACAACACCAAGACCAACTAGCTCAGCGCCAGAACGTTGAATGATCTTAATCAAGCCACGCGCTGCATCACCATTGGCAATAATATCATCAATAAAGAGGATTTTATCCTCTGGAGAGATGAACTGGCGAGACAACATAATATCGGTAACGATACCTTTTGTAAAAGACGGAACTCTTTCGCAAAGCGCATCCGGATCAGCTAACAGAGTTTTTTTGCGGCGTGCAAAAACTAGCGGCACCTTTAATTCATACGCGGTGGCAAATGCCACGGCAATGCCCGAGGATTCAACGGTCACAATACGAGTAATTCCTGAATCCGCAAACCTCCCGGCAAACTCCCGTCCCATTTCCATCGTAAGCTGTGGATCAACCTGATGATTTAGCAGTGCATCCAGCTTCAGTACCTCATCCGAAACGACGACACCTTCTTCCAAAATCCGCTGTTTCAACACTTCCATGACTTTGAACCTCCAATACCCTTTATAATCGCAGACATTCCGTACAAATTAATCACTGATCATAAAGCAATTACGACGGAAGTCATGTCCTACTGATCCTCATCATAACCTGTACTATACAGAGTACACAAGGTTATCCTGCATAGCACTCGTTATGATTTTTCTTTAGCTTCGTAAAACTATTAGGAGGGGAGCCATGAAATCACATGTCCGAACATTACAGATCGCTTTCACTTATATTGGCACCATTGTAGGAGCCGGATTCGCCACCGGGCAGGAAATATTAAAATTCTTCACACGTTACGGGCACTGGGCAGTCCTGACCATCCTGCTCTCAACTATATTGTTCATATGGCTGGGTACAAAAATGATGGTCATTGCTCGGCGAATAGAAGCAGAATCCTATGAGGACTTTAACCGTCACCTCTTCGGGGAACAGGTCGGAAGCACCATCAGTTTGTTCACGATGGTCGTCCTGATCGGAGTAAACAGTATTATGCTTGCAGGGGCCGGCGCTATTTTTCAGGAGCATCTCGGACTTCATTATCAGACTGGACTACTTATTACATTGCTTGGTTCATACTTTCTGCTAAAACGAGGGATTTCCGGTATTCTGCAAATGAACAGTATTGTTGTTCCTTTAATGCTTACTCTGTCACTTATCATTATTTTTAATACTTTTCAAATTCCGGGAGCTGGACGGTTCCTGTTCCTTGATAACGATCGCTCTCTCTTTGGGGCATGGATGTCACCGCTGCTCTACACCGCCTTTAATTTAGGGATGGCACAAGCTGTTTTAGTCCCAATGGCTCGTCACACAGAGGAAGAAAAATCCCTTGTATGGGGCGGTATTATTGGGGGTACCGGGATTGGTTTTATGTTGATTGCCGCACATTTCGCAATGAGCTCACAGATGCCAGGGATTCTCAAGTTTGAAATTCCGATGGGCAGCATCGCCGTCCGGTTGGGTACTGTAGTGCAAACTATATATCTGCTGCTGATCTTTTTGGAGATCTTCAGCACTTTTGTCGCCGATATTTATGGAGTAGCTGTACAGCTTAAGCAACGGCTTCCCCTATCAACTGCACTAATCACACCTCTTCTGATGTTGGTCTGCTATTTACTGAGCCAGTTTGGCTTTAGTTCACTTCTCTCGGTGTTCTACCCAATCTTCGGAGGCTTATCATTAGTCTGGGCTGTCAAGCTGCTGCGAACGCCATGGTCCTCTCCACCAGGTAGTAATACTTCATCGAACTCAAAGGAGAAGGGGAACAGTATCGTATCCGTAAAACCAATCACCCGAACTACACGGAAATAACCGCTGCTGTAGGAATCATACGTGCTGCCGCTTCCGCCACATGCTTGTGACAGGTCATCATCACAATCTGGCGGGAGATCGACAGTTCTCCAAGAAGTCCAAGCGCAGCATGAAGACGAGACTCATCAAAGTTAACGAAGAGATCATCGAATAACAGCGGCAGCGATACTTGCCGTGACATGGTCTCTGCCAATGCCAGCCGGATGGCAAGATACAGCTGTTCTGCCGTCCCTCGGCTGAGCAGTCCACTGTCCAGCAGTCCCCCGTCCTTGTGTTCAGCTTTCAGCTCTTTATGCCCTAGTGTCATAACAACCCTTTTGTATTCCCCTTCCGTCAGCTTGGAGAAATAATCTGAGGCAAGCAGTAATACCTGTGGCTGCTTCTCCTGCTCATACACACGGCGAGTTCGCCCGATTAGTTCGGCAGTTATCGCTGCCACTGCATATTTATCAGCCACGATCCGCAAGGCTGCTCTCTGCTCTTCCAGTTGCTGAATAACGGAATCCTCCACGCAGCGCTCCTTCAAATACTCCCTTTCCTGAAGCAGCTTGCCTCGTTGCTCCAGCAGGGTGTTCCAACCCTCTTCCTGCCGTTCCATCAATTCTTCAGCCGATGACCGCTCCAGCTGCAATGCTTCCGCATCATGATGATTTAATAATTCCAGCAGAGCAGCAACCCGCTCCTCCTCCCAACCACCGAACATAGCAAGCTCCCACTGGCGAATCAATTTATTCAGATCACTGCGCCGCTGCACAGCTGCTGACCTGCGTAAGAAATCCTCTCCACCAGTCGCCCCGCCTTCCTGTATCAGAAGCTCACGCTGTTCTCTCAGCTCACCTAATATCCTGTGGCTCTCCTTGAGTTCTTCATCCACATCCTGCAATCTTGACTGCATAGTTTCCCGGCGAATCAAGTCCTTTTTCAGATCATCCCATGCTCTTTTTCGCAGTTCCAGCCAGCTTAGTAAGGTTAATGCAGATACTCGTTTCCCCTCTTGCGGATCTATTTCAAAGCCAGCTGCCGCTACACCAGACTCGTCGCCAAGATCAGCACCCGACTCATAAATAAGAGCGAGCAGCTCCTCCTCAAACACGTTACATTCTGCTTCCAGCTCCTTCAATCGTAAGGAGAGTTTATTCTCTTGGCGCAGCAGCTCATTCCCTTGTTCAACCATAGCAAAAATATCCGGCAGCCCTTCAGGAGATAATCCTTCAGGCAACCTGCGTTGGCAAAGCCATTCTTCATATTGCTCAGCCGTTTCCGTGAATGCCGCCTCCGCCCGGTGCATTTCTTCAGCGAGCAGCTTCTCTTGGCCTGCCAGCGTCTCCAGCTCCGTGCGGCAGGCATCACGCTCGGCGGCATAGCGTTCGATGCGCTGCCGCCAAGCTGACCAAGCCTCCATGAGCCTGCGAAGCTCCCTCATGGAGGCCTCCAGCCCGCCTGCGTCAGGGCTGGACCCCGGGGCGGCCGTCCGCCGCCCCGGCACAACGCTCTCCGGCTCCGCCCCGGAGAGCAGCTGCCCCCGCAGCCGCAGCATCTCGGCTGCGGCTGCGCTGACGTCCCCGCCATGCTCTGGCGGGGACTCTTCCACCCGGCGCGCTCCGCGCAAGCCGGCCCAAAGGGCCAGATCGGCCGCGCCCAGCAGGCCGATCGCAAGCACGGCGCTGGCCGGCGGAGCACCGGTCAGCCACAGCGCTGCGGGCAGCAGCACGGTTAGTGCTGCCCCAGCGCACAGCAGGCGCAGGTAGAGCGCGGCCATGCGCTTCGCGCCAAGGCCGTCACTTCCGGCGCCGCGCGCTGGCCCTTCGCTGAGCTGCGCTTCGCGCCAGCGTTCGGCCGCCTGCTGCAGCTCGTCCCACAGCTGCAGCACTTCACGGGCGCTGCACGGAGCCAGCTGCGCAAAAGCTTCCGCGCCGGTAGCGTGCTCACGCGCCAGCGCCCGTTCTGCTGCTTGGAGCGACGCTGAGGCAGCGGCCAAACGGGAGCGCAACGACTGCCGCGTTGCACCCTCCGCCTCCATGCGGCGGTCATAACTAGCGAACGCCGCCGCAAACTTCCGTGCAGCTTCACGATCCGCCGCTGTCCCAGAGAATGAAGTCAGCTCTGCAGGGCCCCAGCTCACATCAATGCCGCGCAGAATTCGCCGCAAATGCTCATTCAGCGCCGTTAACTCTCCCTCAAGCCGTTGTCTTTCCGTTCTACGGTTCTCGTAACTGCTCCGATGCCGGTCCAGCCGCTCCAAAGCAGGCCCCTGCGCTGCTAATACTTCATCTGGAGGGTTCTTTGCCAGTTCAATAGTAAGCTCGCTTAGAAGACGTTCATAACGTACTACTGATCCCTGTGCATTCCGAATTTCTCCTTCAAACGCCTGAAAGCGAGTTGCCCCTTCTTCAGGAAAGGCTAAAATCAATGGCAATCCTTGCAGCTCTAGCTGAGCCTCGCTCCACTTTAACCACAGCTCACGGACTTCCTGTGCTTTTCGAAACATCACTAGCTGCTCTCCAGTGAGCTTGCGCTGTTGCTCCAATTCATCTAGCTCCGACTCCGTTACCCTCAATGCCACTATATTATCGTTATATCGCGGAAGATAAGAACGGCTCTCAACCATTTGTCGCTCAAGCTTTTCTATGGCTTGCACAACTTTTGCTGCTTCTTGCAGCTTGCCACGAGGTTTGTACAGCTTCTCAGCTTCCTGCACCAAACGGCGTTCCGCACGCATGATTGCACCGCCACCGCCCATACCTGCATGAAAAAGAAAGCTGCTCATCTCCTCAGATTGAAGGGCAGCAAGCTCCTGCAGCTCGTCCAGTGAAACTGCGAACAATTGCTGGAACATACTCCTAGAGATCCCCCCAAGTAAATATCGTTCCATTTCAGCTTGTCCCAGCTCTTGAGTCGTTTCATTTGGATGATTTACTGTAATGTTCAGCTTTTCATTTCTTCCTGATCCCTCAGCACCTGAAGCAAAACGGCGAATGGTCCACAAACCATCATTACTGTCACGTATCTTCAAGGTTCCCCCATGCAATCCGCCTTGCATAGGTTCATACCTCTCCAAGGGATTTCCTCGGCTTGGAATTCCAAACAGCATAGAGCGTATGAATTGCAGTGTCGTACTTTTTCCTGCTTCATTACGCCCATAAAGTACGGTCACTCCCTGCGTTAAATGAATCTCTCGATTGTGAAGACGCCCGAAGCCATTGATATGCAAATGTTCAATTCTCATCGTTTTGCCCTCCGGCTTGTTGATACGAAAGACTTTCCGCCGCTTCAACAGTATCATCCATCCCGCCAAGCATCGTGATTCCCTGCTCTGCTGCACCACGTAGCCAGCTCAACTTCTCTTCTTGACTAGTCATAAACAACAGCTTTCGCAGCTCCTGATTCTCCAATAGCGGTTTAAGCGCACTATTTAATAGTTCTTCGAGCGCTTCCGGGGAATGTTCCGTATGCTCTGCAATGCGCAGCATTTCTCCAAGAAAACTATCCTCTTCCAATAAGCGTTGGCGATCAATAGCTAAACCGGACTCTATAGCGAACCCTTCCGTCCAGACAAGCCCTGCGTAATCTTTACGCTCAGCCCTAATCGCCTCACGGCGCTGGAGTTCAGACAGCAGATCCTCTGCTGCCCCTTTTTCAGCCAATACTTTATGTACGTCCCCTCGCCCAATCAGACGAAATCTGACCACCGACATGAGCTCCGGGAGCTCCGCGCGGATGTCTTCAATAACCTGCTCCACTTTCTGTATCCATTCTGCTTCATTGCTTAATCCTTCTATAGATAAGTCTCTAACCTGCCAGCGAACGAAATCCAGTTCATGAAATTGCAGAGTGGATCTTCCAGCCTCATCTACATCCACAATATAACAACCTTTAGCTCCGGTTTCCTTAATGCTGCGCCCTTGTATATTGCCTGGATATACAATCACAGGCTTCTCATGCAGTACACTACGTTTATGAATATGTCCAAGCGCCCAATAATCAAACCCCCGTTCGATAAGGTCCCTGCGACTGCAAGGAGAATAGGTCTCATGCAGCAAATCACCGTCTACATTGCCATGCAGCATCGCAATATGAAACAGGCGGCTGCCAGGTTTACGAGAAAAGGTTACAGCTGTGTTGTTCGTCACTTTCGCCGTTGGATAAGAGATTCCACTAACGATGGCAACTTCTTGGCCATCTATACGGCGGCAAGCTGTAGCGTGATCTGGCTTCTCTCCGCCAAATACGGTAACATGCTTTGGCATTTCCGTTGTCAGACGCAGTCCGTCAAGCGGATCGTGGTTGCCATGAATCAGGAACACGTGAATCCCGTGCTCACCGAGTTCTTTGAGCGCTTCCTGAAATCGCAGCTGTCCCTGTAATGATGCATCTGAAACATCATACACATCTCCACTAATAACAATAAAATCAACATTCTCTTGGATCGCAACGCGGACAAGCCGCCCGAGGGCGGCAAAGGTAGACTCACGTAAATAAGCACGAATGGCTGGCGAAATATGCGCCAGCCCGGCAAAACGGCTATCCAGATGTAAATCAGCAGTATGCAGAAAGCGAAATGGAATCATAGGTGCTCACCCTTTCGTTCCTGAAGGATACTGTAAATAGGTTTTTTTAAGTTCATTAGCAACTCGTGTCAACGAATATAGGCTTTTGGCTTTATCCCATGCGGAACGTGAAAGCTCATAACGATAAGCCGGATCAGATATCACCTTCTCTAATGCGTCAGCAAGAGCAATCTCATCGTCAGGACTGACCAATAAACCATTCACACCATCTTCAATCTGCTCCGGTATTCCGCCCACATTTGTCCCCACTAAAGCCAGGCAGCTAAGTGCCGCTTCCGCAAACACTGAACCGAACGCCTCCGCCCGAGAGGGCAATACGAAAATATCAAAGAATGGCATGAATTCTTCAGGGTGCAGCGTATATCCGTAAAAGATCGTTTCATTATAGATCCCTAAATGTTGGGCCATCTTTTCCAGATCTGCACGTGAAGGACCGTCGCCAATAATATGCAGTACATACTCATGGCCGCGATTTTTAAGCTCCGCGCAAGCGTTGAGTAATATATCTATTCCTTTGGCCGGAACCAGACGTGTCACGGTCACTAGCTGCGGAATAGCGTTATCATGCGGAACAGGCTTAAATCTTTTTTCATCAAAACCATTCGGTATAACACCTATATTAGAAGGATCAATAATATAAGGGGCCACATACTCTGCAAAAGATCGCGACACCGTCATTAATCGATCACTAACATGCTCAAGTTCACGATAAAGTGAGACTAGAAAACGATGCTCCAAGCCATCCTCGGAAATCGCTCCATTTAGAATCAATTCTCGCTCGTAACTGGAATGCAGGGTATGAATTAACGGAGTATCAGGGAACACTTTTTTCATCGCTAAGCCAGCAATCGGATGATGAGAATGAATAAGATCATAAGGCTTACTCATCCGCAGTTTTGTCCACCATAAATAATCACGATAGGTCTGAATATATTTCTGAACGATCGGACTTTCTCCATACTGCGTCCAATCAAACGTCTCGAATATTACTTCCTCATGCCCCTTATTGCGAATCCGCTTAGGCAGCCAAAACAAATCCATCTCCCAACGGCTTGAACGGAATCTTTCCTGAAGATAAGGGATCATAGATGATACACCACCGGGTTGCTCCGGCGGGAAGAAGAGCGCTTGCAGCAAATTCATATGGTACATCCCCTTTACAATTGCCCTGTGTACTGTAAGACTCGGCAATTATGATATAGTTGAATATATGTAGAATTTCAGGTACGATTACGTTCCCCATACCTTGATTTTATCGGTATAAACATGAAACAGCAACTAAGAAAAAGGAGAATGATCTATGAAGGAAGAACAGCTGCCTGCCTCTTACACCGCATCTATTAAAGAAATGCTGGGGCAAGAGGCAGATGCTTTTCTAGAAAGTTATTCAGCACCACGAACTCAAGGACTGCGCTTTAATCCGCTAAAAAGCACCTCAGCCATAGGCCAAGTTGCGGTGGACCGTACAGTCTCACAATTTAATTTGAAGCCTATCCCATGGTGCCAGGGCGGGTTTTATTATGATGAGCCCGCTCGACCAGGCAGACATCCTTACCATGCAGCTGGACTATATTATATTCAGGAGCCTTCCGCAATGTCCGCAGCTGAACTGCTGGCACCTGAACCCGGTGAAACCGTCCTCGATCTTGCAGCAGCCCCTGGAGGTAAAACTACGCATATCGCTGGTTTAATGCAGGGACAAGGCCTCTTAATCTCTAATGAAATCCATCCGGAACGCGCAAAAATTCTAGCAGAGAACGTTGAACGTCTGGGCATTAAGAATACCCTCGTAACCTGTGCAACACCAGAACAGCTATCTGCGCGTTTCCCGCAAGCTTTTGACCGAATTATGCTGGATGCTCCTTGTTCTGGAGAAGGCATGTTCCGAAAAGATCCAAAAGCCATTCAAGAATGGTCTCCTGCTCATGTAGTTATGTGCGCAGCGAGACAATGGGATATCCTGCAAGACGCCTACATTATGCTTAAACCAGGGGGTACTTTAGCTTACTCTACCTGCACCTTTAACCGTCAAGAGAATGAAGAAACCATTGCTCGATTGACGGCTAGTTACCCCGATATGGAACTACTCACCTGCAAACGCCTTTGGCCGCATTTAGAAAAGGGCGAAGGTCACTTTGTTGCACTCCTGCGTAAGCAAATTGACACTGTATCCGTGAATGACGATGCCAACCGCAACGCCAAAAAACGCCGAAGCAAAAACAACCCAAAAACTAATTCTTCTGTACGTGATGCCTACCAGCTTTTTCAAGACTGGGCTGCGGTAGAACTGCCTGGTCTTTCATGCCAAGGTGTACCCCTGCTCTTCGGTGAATCTCTTTATTTGCTGCCAGAATCCTTTAATGGCAACCTCCATACCGGGCTGCTGGACGGACTGCGTATTCCACGAGCTGGACTACATATTGCCCATTTGAAGAAAAATCGGATTGAACCTGCTCATGCATTAGCTATGGCACTTCAGCCCCTACAAGCATCACGAAGCTTTGATCTCAGCAGTGAGGGCCCGGAAATACATGCTTGGCTCCGCGGTGAAAGCCTGCCTGTCCCCAGCGAATTACATGGATGGACGCTTGTAACTTTAGATGGTTTGCCAATTAGTTGGGGCAAGGCGAGTTTAGGCCAGCTTAAAAATCATCTCCCTAAAGGATTACGTATCCTAAAAGCCCATATTGACGAGCAATAGGCCATAGACCAGTGCAACAGGCCCTCTTCGGCATATGATGTCATTATCTCAGAAAGCTGCGACACCAGTCACAGCAATTGAGAAGAAGACATAAGTTGAGGAGGAATAAATCATGGGTGAATTTCAAGGAGGAGCTTTCACTTCGACCGGAGCGATTTTGGTACTTTTCATCTTGCTGGTCATCATTTCCCGTTCGTTGTTTGTTTAAAACCTTCCCGGCTTAATTAGCTGGTGAAACGAAGCGGCTGTGTCGTCCTTTTTTGGGCGGTGCGGCCGCTTTATTTCTTTCCGACATAACATCTCCATTTGTTATTCTCGTGAATATTTACCGTCTGAAAGCCCGATTTCCATAATAACTGCTCCATCTCTTCGTTCTTAGTGAATTGCTTCATATGATAATTGATTTTATAGATCTCAGAAATAATAACAAATGTACCGCCTGCTATCAGCACCCTAAATGCTTCACTTATATCTTGTTCGAGGTCCGGCCAGAAATAATGCGTCTGAATCGCTGTGATCGTCCCAAAAAATCCATCGTTGTACGGTAACGCCGACACATCTCCCTGACTAATCCTCACCCTACCAGCGGCAACAGCCTTATTGTTTTTTTGAATAGATGTCTCTACAGCTTGTTGTGAGTAATCTATGCCGTAAATTTCATGTTGTTTATTTTGTTTTGCTAAAGTATGTATAGTTTGACCGCCACCACAGCCTATGTCCAGGATAGGAGTGCCGCTCTTGATTTCTATTTTTCTAAGCCCCCATGTTGTGATGCTGGTATGTGCCTGATTCATGATTTTGATCATGATATTTCCTACGAACCCTCTAGGATTCTTGGCTTGCTCAATCAGCGCATTCAATAAACCCATATTTGTACCTCCCAATCAATTGGCCATACCAGCAGCCTGATCCCTTGATATATGTTCCGTAAGATTTTCTGCTGTAACTGCCCACTTATCTGCTTGATACTCTATTTTATGAATACTAGTATATGAAGTCGGGAAATGAGCATTCTTATTCGTCCACGTTAGCCCTTTTAAAATATGGTATATAACATTAATTACGCCACCATGAGTGACCATAATTACATTTTCATTTGGATCAGTACTCTCCAGTTCATTACATAGTTTTGAGAAACTTGAACTTATTCGCGTAAAAAATTCCTGAGGACTTTCTCCTCCTGGAAATCTCTCATCCATTCTTAAAGCCGAGAAATAAAGACCCGGGTATCGTTCATTTGCGATTTCATGGGGCATTCCAGCGATTACACCATTGTTCGTTTCTCTCCAATACTGGCTGCTTTCAACAGGCAAATTAAGCTCTCTGGCGATCTCATTTGCTGTATCTAACGCACGTTGCAAATCACTACAAAGAATACGGGTTATGTTAAAGCTAGATTGATTTTCCTTAAGATAATATCCAAGACGTTCGGCTTGTCTATATCCCTCTACTACAAGTCCACGTTGACTCCAACCCCCACGAAAGCCTTCTTCATCTATTCCATGCCTTATAAAATATATAGCCATCGATTGTATACCTCCTGAACAAGATTGTTATACATTTGCATTAAACTTCGAAAACGCGTGTTTTTTAAGTTGATCCCAATTGGGCGTTGCGATGTTTGCTTGTTGCTTCAAAATATCAAATGAATCAAACAAAGCTGCTATTTCGTTGAAAGAACCGTCCACTAATTTCATAAACGGTAATTTATGAATTATTGTCAGACCATAATATACAGCCTGCTTGTGCTTTCGAACAAAGTTAACTTGCCCTGCTGGAGTGACAGTATAACCTAATTGCTCCATGATTTGAAACCCCTCATCCATTACTGAAATGGCTTGTCTTAATAGCTTCTTATCTTTGGATACCTTTTTCAAATCCCCGTCATGCAGATAACTAAGGGAGTTCAAAGCCACTATAGGCACGATATGACTTTTGAGCCAAGCATCCATATCCTCATGATAAGTTAGCTTATACTTAGCGTTCTCAAACGCTTTTTCCAGTAAGTGTTTTATTGAGATCTCACCGTCTAAACTGCCAAGTACCATTTGCCCTCCTGCGTGTATTTTGATAACACGACCGCTCGTTTCCCGAATTCCTGCACTAAGCTGAAATCCGAAGAGTATATTTTTCCTCACATTGCTCATTTCCTGGAGAGCCTTTTGCATGCCAAGAGCATCGCCATTGTTCCCCACAAGAATTATATTCTGACTCTGATTCTCAGCTAGAATAGGTAGCACAGATGGAAAATCATTATATTTCATAACAACAAAAATAAGATCATAGAGATCATCGGATCGAAGCGTAGAGATGACCTTTACTGTATCCACAGTGTTTTTAATTTGAAAATAATGGCGAAGCACAAGTCCGTCTTTCGTCAATTGCTCTGCTCGCTTTCCTCTGGCAAGCATGGTGACATCATTTCCCCCACGCACTAGAACATGTGCAAGATAGCTGCCTAATACTCCCGCTCCAAAAACTAAAACTCTCATATTTAACTCCTCTATCCCTTTTTAGACATTTGTTGAATTTTGATCAACTGTTCGATAAAATCAGATTATCACATCTCGGGTAGGGTTCAATCGTTAGTTTGATCGGGTTTGTTGATTTTTCAACAGAATACAATACATTGTTTAATAAAAAGGGAGTCTTACCATGGACAGAAGAATTAAAAAAAACCAAACAGCCATCATGAATGCATTAATTCAACTGATGGCTGAAAAAGATTTTGAAAAAATAACGATCAACGAAATCGCAGAGCGCGCTGATGTAAACCGCGGAACGATTTATTCCCATTATGCGGATAAATACGATCTGATGGATAAATGTCTGGAGGCTCAGCTCCGGCAACTAATCGAAAGCTGCTCCGCAGTGGAGGATGAAACCGAACCTAATCCCTCGAAGGCGTCATTGCTCCGCACGCTGGAACAATTGGAGGAGAATGCTCTCTTTTATAAGACTTTATTAAGAAACAAAGCTTTACTCTCCTTTAGAAACCAATTACAAGAAATGATAAATGAGCAGATTAAGGTACAATTTTTAGAAAACAATTTTAACCTGGATGAGCTGAGTAAAGATATATCTGTGCAATTTTTGAGTTCGGCGACTGTCGGAGTGATTGAATGGTGGTTTACTCATAGTAATCCTTGCTCTGCAAAAGAGATCACTGAAAAGTTATGGTCCATGGTCAATCTAAATCTGCAGATGATCCGTTCTCAAGCTTGAATATGCTCTCCCGTATCCATCTCATAAATGGAGCTGATGATTTTTTCAATGGGAATCTCCTTAATAGATATATCAAGGATCTCTACCTTTTCGCTAAGAATATGCAGAAACTCGCCCATTTTACATTGCTCGGTATCGATCAGCAGCTCCACTTCGTAATCCGATATTCTTTCCGATATCAAAGTTCCAGGCAGATCAATATCTCCAATAGTTGTGGCGGCTGAAAGCCTGACTACTTTTTTGGCGCCCAGATGCAGTCGAAGTTCAGAGAACTTGTCGTCATATACTTTTTTCCCTTGATGAATTATAAGTACTCTTTGAACCAAACGCTCTACATCTTCCAAGTCATGTGTTGTCAGAATAAATGTGGTGCCTTCCTGATTCATTTGCTTAATGAATTCTCTGATTCTTTGTTTAGCTATCACATCCAGCCCGATCGTCGGCTCATCCAAAAAAACCACAGGTGGTGAATGAAGCATCGCCATAATAAACTCGCATTTCATTCGTTCTCCCAGGGAAAGGGTTCGTGTGGGTTTAGTGATAATATCGCCAATCTCAAACATGTTTACAAATCGGTCTAGTCTTGTACGAAAGTCGTTCGTAGGAATATCATAGATTTCCTTGTTCATATAAAAGCTATCCAATGGGGGAATGTCCCATATTAACTGCGATTTCTGTCCGAACAATACCCCTATTTGTTTTACATATTGATTTTTCTGCTTATGAGGGTTGTACCCTAGAACATTTATTTCACCCGAGGTAGGATAAAGAACGCCTGTCAGCATTTTAATAGTCGTAGATTTCCCCGCACCGTTTGGACCCAGAATCCCAATAATTTCTCCTTTTCCAACACTGAACGAAAGATCTTCTACAGAGGTAATGATCGATTTTTCACGGTGAAACAGACTTTTAAATACACTTTTTGCATCTTGTCCACGGTGATAGGTTTCGTATTGCTTGGTTAAGTTCTTGACGGTAATAATGTCCAAGTGAAATTCTCCTTCTTAGAGCTAAACTAATCTTTTATCCTCCGGCGCTTTTGTAACTGCGAAGCATGTATGTATAGAGCCAAATTCCGAAGGCAGCAAATAACACACAAGGGATAATCGCTATAAAAAAATAGGGTTCCCATCGGCCAATCAGTGTAGATGCTGGAAAGTAAGCAATCATGGAAACCGGAAACAGAAAAGAACTCACGGCTACGACTGCTTTAGGAAAAATCGTCCCTGGATAACGTCCAAAAGACTTAATGCTCTCAAACATCTCCGGCAAGCGGGAATTCGCTACCCATTTGAAGGAAATCGCTGCCACAATAAGCGCCACGCCGAACATAACAAGCAGCCCTGCGCCAAACAACAACAGGAACAATAACCAAGAGCCGATGGTCATCCCATCGATTCCGCTAAGTGCGTATACGAACATGATTACTCCTCCGCCTAAAAGCCCGATACTTTCGAACTCAAAAGATCTGGCCAACAGCAGAAAAAGGCTCGAGGTCGGTTTAATTAATACCACTTCCAAAGTCCCTTCTACAACATGAGACATCGTATTCCACATAATTCCGTTAAAAAAAATCCCGGCACAAGCCGTAGACAGAATAAAAACGGATTGAATCAACAGCGCCTCTTTAAAGGTCCAACCTGCAAATGAAGCATTCGAATTATAAATGAATACCGTTACTAGAGGAAACAGCACATTCCCTATGAGCATGATAAGACTATTAAGAATAAAATTAACACGATAAGTGATAGCAGAAGCAATATTCGCCTTCATGCAGATTTTATATATTTGATACATACGTTTCATGCGCCCACCCCCGTAAAATGCTTAAGCGACACCGCATACAGCACCCGGCAGACAACTCCGGCAATAATTACCGCTATGAGCTGCAGCAATAACACTTGAGGAATAGGTAAGGTTATATCTGCTAAAGTATAGCTACCTGTATAGACCATTGCGGGAAGAAAGGCCGTGTATTGAAAGGGTAAGAAAAAGGACGCCATTTGTAAGGATTTTGGGAAAAATACTAATGGAATCAGCGATCCTGAAAATATCCCTTCGCAAAGATTAAAAAAATTACGAATACTAGAGGATTGCACCATCCAAAAGGCGACCATTCCAATACTATAATGAATGAAAAAATTCATCATAAACGCCATAGCTACCGAAAGAATCGCGTATAGTAAATTTGCGGGTAAGACATCAATATGAAAAATAAAGAAAAAGATCATAAAGCAGGGTAAAAATTCAAATAAAAGCCCAAGTACCCTATGCCCTGCCTTCTGAGACAAAGCAAAGAACATATGATTTAGCGGTCTTAACGAAAACGTAATGAATTTCCCGGTACGAATAAGCATTTGTAAATTCCAATCGGCAAAATCCATCGTCAAATAGTTGATCAACATCGTAGCACAAAAATAGGAAAGCATTTGGGAGAGTGACATCCCGTTGATATAAGATTCCCCGCTATAAACAGCGCTCCATATATAATACTGCACTAAAAAGTACACTGGGCCTACAAAAATAGAAACCATCGAATGCGTCCTGTACGCACTCCATTCCTTATAAGTAACAAAAGCAACCGCCCTCATAATGCGAAAGCGGTGCTTTATCATCTCAAACATAAGTCACATCCTGCCTATCTATAGATATCACATAAAAAAGTCTTTTTCTTATTCGAGTCCGGACCAGATCACATTATGAGTGCCAAACACCGCTCTGCCGTCCCAAATCCCTTTGTGAAAAGGAAGATACCAAATGGCAATCAGCTTTTCAACCGGGTCAACAAATAAGGCACACGCCCCAGCCCCTTCGTGAAAAAAAGTGCCTTCAGAGTAAGAAGTACTCACATTATAGCGAAGGTCTGGTCCCAGTCCGTATGGTCGATCCGCTCCTGCATCTCCCCATGCATAGTTTGGGATTTTCTCAGAATTAAACCGCTTGGTCATTCTTTGTACCGCCATACGGCTTAAGATATGACCCCCTTCGTATTCCCCTTGATTAAGCAGCATAATCCCGAACTTTTGCAGATCAGCAACTGTGGAATATAAACCACCACCAGTTTCGGGAACGTTGATTTCTTCCTCAGACCTATGTCCCGCGTCCGTAATTTCCCCGTTTTGCAGCTTCTGAAGATATTCCTTAGCCCTTTCCGAACGAATGGCGATCCTACCAGCTTTTTCTGCTGGTATATCAAAGAAGGTATCTTTCATGCCTAACGGTTTTACAATGTGGTCCATTATGTATTTTTCTGCAAAAACACCCGTTATTTTCTCGATAATTGCACCCAAGATCGCGTATCCAAACGATGAATACATCCATTGAGTCCCTACCGGAAAATGAATCCCTTTAGATAGACCGGCTTTAATCCAGTTTTCTTTTCCAAGCTCTGATTCAAAAATATACCACCATGCACTTTTATAGTAAGTATCACTTATAGTGCCAGGATCGGGAGCGATGCCAGAGGTATGAGTCAGTAAATGTGCAATGGTAATCGGCTTAAAAGGGTCGGCATCAAACTCTGGAAGAATAGAACTCACAGGCTGCCCCATAAAAATCTTACCATCATCCGCAAGCTGCCAAATCGCTGTCGCCGTAAACAGCTTCGTAATTGAAGCAACACGAAAAATTGTATCCGTTTTCATTTCCTGGGTGCTTTCTTCTTCGTAACTGAAACGTCCTCCGGCAGCACTAGCAAAGATTTTCCCGTAACGACTAAGAGAATAAATATAACCATCGACTACTTTTTTATCACAGAGATCCTCATAAAAATGATTAACTACCTCTAAACGGTCCTCCCTGTAATTCACTTCGTTCAGCTTGCTAAGCTCTGTGGATGATAACATTATTCGCACTCCCCCTTATTATTCAATAAAATACATGATGCATAAATATCTTGCAATAAAACCCAAATAATTGAAAGGGTGATTTTACATATAACTATTTTATACTGCTCCAATAATTCTGTAACAGCAATGCTGTAATCTCGTTAACGGTTTGTCGTTAGAGATTTAACTAGTGCCATTCCACTAACCAGACCAAATACTATTCCATCATGTATGCTTGCAAATTTGTAGATCTCGATATTCGAAATGTTAAAATACATTACTAAAGTTGGATACATAAGCAGAAGAAAACTTGGAAGAAACACAATAAACAACAGAAGCCAATTAACAACAAAAGCTTTAGGTAATCCTTCTAATAATGCCAGATAGATTCCATAGACAAACGGGATAATAGCCGTGATCCATACAGTATTTTCTAATTGATAGTTCTTTTGTGCCTCTTCAGTGTAATGACTAATTAGCGAGTTTCCATAATGTAATAAGAGCGCCCCCACTATGATCCAGACAAGATAATATAAAAGTTTTGAATTCCGCATCTTCATGAAATCACTCCATTTCTTTTTATATAGTTCATTAGAATGTCTCCATTTAACTTACCATATAATCCATACTTTGGATATTATATTAAAGTAAACTGGCCCTAACTAAAAAGGCTACCTCTCGGCAGCCCTTAATTGAATTCCAACTCCCCTGTAGGATAAGTCTATCTGCGAGGCATGGTGACGCCAGCTTTGTTGTTATATTTTTCCGTAGCTTCCTTGATGACATCGTTACCGCCCTTAGAAAGCCACTCTTCCACAACCTTCGGCCAGTCGCTGATAGGTTCCTTGCCATATACCATCTTTACCATGTGCGTCAGCAGTACCGGAGGAGCCGTGTCCGAGTTAGGTGCAATGTCTGGATTCTTCACCAAGGCATCTAGCCGCGGGTCGAACTGAATTCCGTCACGGCCTTCGTTAGCCAGAATAGTATCGTATACATTGATCAAGCTTCTACCTTCTTCTGTCATGTTAAGGACACCCTTATTATAAGTAGTATCCTGCACCATCCAGAGGAATGACTGGCGGTAGCGCTCCTCATCTATAGCGGCGGAATCCGCAGGAGAAGTGTATACGATTTTGCCGTTCTCTTCCTTATAGGTTTCGTCCTTAATCCCAAAGGTAAAGAAGGTTTCTGCCTCTTCGCTCAGCATCCAGTCAAAAAATTTCACAATATCCGCAGCATTCTTCGTACCTTCCTTAATAAAATAGGTGCGCGTGGCGGAGCCGTACAAGTAGGAGCCTCCTTTTCCATCAGGTCCCACTGGCGAAGGAATAATCTCCAGCTTGGCGGATGGCGTCGTAGCCTTCAGTTGCTGCTCCCACTGCAGAAGCTCGTTGGCATTCATCGTCCACATGCCCGCTTTGCCTGAGAGAATCGCATTTTTGTAGTTGGTCGGGTTAATGGTGGCAAATTCCTTGTTGATCAAACCCTCTGTATACATGGTGTTGTAGGTTTGTAACGCCTTCATCATATTTTCGCTATCCATAAACTTCGGCTGAACCTGGCCGTTTACTTCCTCGAACATAGTCAGATACGGAAAAACATCATAAGCGCCAAAGAAAGCATCCGCATATTTGAAGTCTTGGCGGCCCATGTACGGGTTCTCTATCCCCAGCTTTTTGAAGGCACGCAACACAGTCAAGTACTCATCGACCGTTTTTGGAACCTGCAAGCCGGTTTGATCCAGCAGGTCCTTGCGAATCCAAGTCGCCCGGCGGGAGGGATTGGACAGAAACTCCGGTATTGCATAAATTTTCCCTTGATAGGTGACGTTCTCCCAAGCTTCCTTTGGGATTACTTTCAAAAGGTTCTGGCCGTTTTGCTGCAGCAGATCATCCAAGGGCATGAACACACCAGCTTCAACAGAACCAGCCATCTCCTTGCCATTTACGCCGCCCGAACCTTGAACGACATCCGGTATATCATTAGTAGCGAACATCTGCACCATTTTCTGCTCGAACTCTTTATGAGGAACCAACACAATATCCAAGTCTGTGTTTGTCATCTCCTCCAGCTTTTTCACCCATTTGTCCTTATTCAAGTCGGGTGATTTCTCAACGTAGTTAAAAGCCAGCGTCCGCATCGAGATCGAGAATTCAGTTTTCTGCGGCGTATTTGACGCGCCTCCGGCAGTCTCTTCTTTGTCCTTGTTCGAGCAACCTGCAATAACGGTAGCACCCATTACGATAGCCAGACAGATGCCAATCCATTTTTTCATAATATAACCCTCTCCTTGTACAATGGGGTGTATACGTAAAATGAAGATATCTTAAGACTAATAAGCTTTTGGGATCTCAACACGGTGGGTAATTCCCTGATTCGTAAAGTAGACATGAACCCCATGGTCCTGATCGTCCATAAAGTACGATACGTAATCCCGGCTTCCTGCTTTTTGGGGAATCAGAAGAGTGACGATCCGATGGCTTACAGCCTCTTGGGTAGAGGCAGTCAAATGCCAATGCTCGGGCAGCCCTTCCCATTCTTTCGGATCTACATCTGTAAATTGATTGCTTTGACTGAGTGCCATTTCTCCCGAGGAACTATAGACAAATCTGCCCTCCATCTGAGCTTTTTTACCATGTACTTTAAAAGATTGATCCTTCAGCTTCATGGGATACAGCGTATGAAACAGCCAATCCAATTTTCCCGGACGTTCCAGCTCGACACTGTCTGTGATAACAAAGTAAGCGCTATTAAAGAAAAATATTTCCCGCACATACCGCTTGATATAGGGTACATTCTCGCGGTAGGCTTCGGTGGCATCCATTTGCGTGTAGTTGATTCCGGGCGTACTATACGCCTTCAACACCTTACCGTAGGCTGCCATGTTCTTCGACTTGTCCGTGCCAGCATATTGGCCTTTGCCGTCAATAAGAATTGCGTTCTTGGAGCGGGTCTGCCTGCGCCACTGCATATGCATCGTACTGTTGAATGCAACGTAATAGCCGCTTTCAATAGCCAAGGGCTCGCCGAAGGCATGCAGCAGGAAGGCGTTTTGATCCCCATGGCTATGGCTCACAGAGCCGTAACGGCTGCTCTTGGTCAACAGCATGATATGTTCCTGCGGATCCTCCATCCGATGATGCATGGCCACCCATCCCACATCCTGAAACCACTTCAAAGGTTCTGCAGCCACCGGTGGCTCTGAAGAAATCTGCGGATAATCTGTGCGATAAACCATCTCATCGAACCGGAAATCCCACCAGCCGTAGTTATAGAAGATCATCTGGGTGTCAGGGTTCAGTTCCTTAGTTTGCTCAAAATACCATTGGTACTGGCCATTTCCGGTTAAACCGGCGAATTGGCGGATATTGAAGCCCGTCTTGAGATTGACCGGATCTCCCAGTGACGATTGATCGCCGAAGCTAGCCCTCATGGTATCCGGACTGAAGCAATAGAGCGGAAAGTCACCTGTTTTGCGAAAGAAAGGACGGTCATAGAAATTGATTGCCATGTATTTGCGAATTAGATTGAGCGCCTCCGTAACGAATGCCATCTGAGTGGTCCAATACATCGGACCTTCTGCCCACCCGCCATCTTTGCCACCCCATGGGGTATACATGGCGGAGAAGTACTCCAGCGTATAATCAAGCCATTCCTGCGCCTTCTCCTCCTCACCCAACATGGAAATACAACAGGGTACGAGTACAGAGGATAAAGAGCGGATCGCATGGCTGTCATAAGGAACTTGATGGATGCGGGAACGTTCGATGACATGGAATGCGATCTGCCCGGTTCTTCGCAGTAGCGCCTGCCTTACCTTAAGGCGTTCTTCTTCCGTCAGAGAGCCGTGAAGCCAATCATAGCCCCATGCCAACGCTCCGGCTATGCGAAAGGAGCATTCATCGTTGTAATCCCGGCTGGTGGTACCATCTGTGTTCCAGCTTGCAGCATGAAGCAGCCACTCTTTAGCTTTGGCGATAAGCGCCTCGTCCTCCAACACAACTCCAGCTATAGCAAGATGCCGGATAGCATAGAAGACTTCCTGGCAGTCCATATACATCTGCCGCCATAGTGTGGCGACACGCTTATTATCTGGATACGGTGCAGGCTCGGGAATAAGCTCGCGCTTTGTCCAGGGTAGAACGGAATGCTTCAGGAAGTCTTCCCAGCCAGTTGAAATCGGGTCTTGGCGGACAACTTCCCGGTAAAACGGAAGTTGCTCCGCTTGAAGCCAAAGCCGCGGATGGTTGGCGGAAGCAGCTGAATATCGTTCTGTACGGGAAGGCAGTGGCGTTAGCGGCAATTCATCCTCCACCACAAAAGCTCTTACTTTACTCCACTCGGAACGGATATCTTTCTCCCCGATAAGACTATATCGCCAATAATACGAGCCAGGCGCCAACGGCTTATCCGGGGTAAACAAATTATAGGGAATTCTACTGTAGGTCAATGTGCCTTCCGGCTTAAATTCAGTGTTTGAGGAGATCTGTAGCTCATACATACTCTCTTCCAGACATGCAGGCATCCAAGTAAACCGCGGAGGATTCTCTCCAACATCTGTATGTTCATCTGGCCCATATGACAGGTCGAGTACGCCGCTGGTAGGTTGAAATAAAGGTTCTAACATCTCTACTCCTCCGTATTCCGGGACTTTTCCTGAATCAGTCCCGCTTTAGGGTCAAGGCAATACACCACTGCTTGCCCAGTTGTTGCTATTTGGATTCGGGGCGGTTCGCCCACCAGACTCACTAGCTTCATTACAGCAGGTTCGTGCCCGTCCCGATAAACCGTGATAAAATCAACCGACGGGCCTTTGTACCGAAGCATAATGCCTCGTAGCAATCTACTCGGGTCTTCGGCATTACCCGGTGTGCGGATTTCATACATAGTGGAGCCGGGCGCCAGTAGAGTACTCGTGGATACTTCATACTCCCGGCCGGTGCTCACTCCATCATAACGGATATTCCACTCCGTATTTAACGGACAGTCCGTCTCATTTTTCATTGCGGACAGTACTTCTACTGAGCCATAACCCGCTTCCAGTCCAAGGACTGCCGGAGAATCCTTCTGGACACGGTGAGGGTCGAACGGTAACAGCAAATGTCCCGTCGGATGAAACCATAAGTCTACTTCCTGACTCCGCTCCGTTACTTGCTCAACATGAAACCAATCCAGCAGCCAACCGTCGGCCAATACAAGATGCCGCTCTAGAACAGCTCCTTCATAGGCGCCGTCTGAACGAATCCATAAGTACGTAGCGTTGCCTTCCTGGCGAAATTGACAGCAGCTTCCGGTATGTGGAGCTTGGGAACGACCTCCGATGGTGACCGTGTTATGGCTCGCAGTTTCGGAATACCATTCCTTGCGCAAAACAGATCCATAAGGAACCATACCCAGTTCGGGAGCAACCTCGCCCCATCGGTGCATAATCGTGATATGAAGCTTGTCGAAATGTCCATGTGATCCGCCATGCTCTCCGAAATCCGCCAGCACGGACAGCGGATTGCCCGGGTGGCGGAGCACGGCGAATCCGGAATCCGGCAGTAGGACAGAGTCTCTCACCCTGTAACTGGTCTGAAGCTCCTTACTCTCACCTGCTCCATACAGCACTGCCTCCAGACCAGTCCTTAATTCCTGCCCGTATAGATATCTATAAGCATTCGCCAGTATTGGCTGGAGACTCGGGTCTTGGTAAACCGCAATACCTATTTCAAATACTTCAGCAATTTCTCGGGCGAAAGGAACGCGCGCATAAGGACCATCATGCACGGCTGGAAGCTCCCCGTTATCGCCGCTAAGCTCTGCCAGCAACTGAAACATGCCACGGATGGATTGTCCCTGTTCTCCTTTGGCAGCATAGAGGTCAACCCCGAAGCGCCCGTACATCTCGGCTGCTATGAGATAAGCCCGCAATACAAAAATATGGTAGTACGTGCTGCCTTCAAATTCAAAACCATCTGGCTTCACGCCAATGGACAGATGATGATAGAATCCGCCTTCTCCCTCCAGCAAAGAAGCAAGCTTTTCTCTGGTACCCTTGGCGGCATATACACAAGCCAGGCTAGCATTCAGCCATGCGGTATAATTGTTCTCTGCATTCTTCTTCTCGTAAATGAGGATGTGGCGGTATTGCTCCATACTCTCCTCCAGCATCGTGAAGAACACTTGCAGCTTTACCTCTTCCTCCCCAGCGAACGTTACTCCATGATCCACAAGCAGCAGATAGGCCCGAATAAGCGTAGTGGACCAGATAGCCTCTGTCAGCGCCTGATGAAAGGCACGGCCACTAAGCATCCAGGGTTGAGCATCGGGATGAACCGGATACAAAGGAAACTGCTCCGCATAACCGACAAGAATCTTCCGGGCTAAGCTGCTGTATAATTCTTCTCCGTCTGCGGCGAATACCACGGCAGCTTGCAGGGCGTATCGCGCCATTGCCTGATGCCGGTATACCAGCCATGCTCCCCGGTAGGGTTCACCTTCCAGCTTGCAGCCCTTCGGGCAAGAAAAGACAACCGCATCTTGCTCCATAACATCGAAGATTAGCTCAGTATGATGCTGGGGACATACATATTGGTGCCACCAGCCACCAGGTTCTGTCGGGAGCAGAATCTCTTCTCTCCGGAATGGATCCAGCTCCATTTTCAATTTATCCACCTCAAGGCCAACCCAGGAAAAAGTATCTGCTTTCTCCTTAAGGTTCATCATCGCATGAACAAGCCTCCGTTAATTTCAATAATTTCGCCTGTCAGATAATCCGACAGCTCTGAAGCGAGGAAGAGTGCCACATTGCTCACATCCTGTGGAGCACCTTCCCGGCCCAGCGGAATCTTCGCAATCGTTGCCTGTCTTGCCGCATCTGCAGTAAAGGTAGCATGGAAAGCGGTCTGACCGATAAATCCAGGAGAGATAGCGTTTACATTAATCCCGTGAGGACTCAGCTCCTTGGCAAGTCCCTTGGTATAAGACCATACCGCAGCTTTGCCCGCTGCATAAATGGAAGCGCCCGGTCCGCCGCCGTCATGGGCCGCAAGGGAAGATACATTGATGATTTTACCGCTTTTCTTGGCAATCATTCCTGCGGATACGGCTTTGCAGGCAAACACGCATGATTTAAAATTAACGTCCATCACCTTGTTGTAATGCTCTTCGTTCATTTCAGTATTGGGAACCCGATTGATCATGCCGCCTGCATTGTTGACGAGAATATCGATGGTTCCGCCAAAATGCTCCTCTATTTCCTTCACCATATTGTCCAGTTGACCAGGACTTGTTGCGTCTGCCTGAAAAGCATAAGCTTCTCCTCCGGCCTGACGGATCGCGTCCACCGTCTCCTCCGCAGAACCGAACAAATAGTTTACCGCCACTTTGGCGCCGGAAGCAGCCAAAGTCTCCAAGATTTGTCGGCCTATCCCTGCATTGGACCCTGTAACAAGCGCAATTTTACCAGTCAAATCAATTTTCATTGCCTATTTCCTCCTAATAGTAATTTTTTCTGAAAACATCTTTTTCCTCACTCCGCAGGCATGGATAAGATCAACCGGGTTCCCTCATTCTCCACGCTTTCGACACTTAATCCGTATTGTTCACCGAACACCATTTGAATTCTCCGATGCACGTTCATGAGCCCGATTCCACCTCTATGATAGAGGGAGTCTCCTTCCGTATCCGCCAGCTGATTCAGATTCAGCTTCTCACGAAGCTTATCAAGCCGTTCGCGGGACATCCCTGCGCCGTTATCCTCTACAAGAACTAGAAAACGATCTCCCTCTTTTCTGGCGTCGATTCTAATATAGTGCTTGTCTTCAATTCCCTCGGGAAACGCATGCTGAAAAATATTTTCGATCAAGGGCTGAAGTGTAAGCCTGACCATCTTAGCCAGTAGCAGCGTCGGCGGAATCACTACGTCAATTTCGAACTCCCTGCCGATCCGGTGCTTGAGAATCGTCATGTAGCTCAGTACATGATTAAGCTCATTGGCAATCGTAATTTCCTCCAGATTAGTTTGGATGGAGTAGCGAAGCATGAATGCCATGGCCTCCACTATTTCTGTGATTTCATCCGAATCCTGAACGACCGCATAACATTTGATAGTCTCTAATGTGTTATATAGATAGTGCGGATTAATCTGCAGCTGGAGTGCCTGGAATTCAGCTTGATGACGCTCCAGAGCCTCCTTCTGGGTGGTAAGCTCCGCTTCGTATACCCGCTCAATCATTTCGGACAGCCGGGTCACCATGAGATTGTAGCTGCGCATCAATCCCCCCAGTTCATCCTGACGGCCGTTCATCTCAAGCCTGCGCCACTTGCCTTTTTCCGTCTCCCTCATGCCCTCCTTAAGAATCAGGATGGGCTTCGTGATGGATCGTCCGAACCAGGCTGCAAGGAGCAGTGTGCCGACAAGCGTGAGAACTCCCACCACCAGCGTGGTCGTACGAATGGTAGAAATAGGCTTGCGCAGCTCACCAACGGGTATGGATACTACAAGCTGCCATTTGGAATATTCGGATTTTCTCGACACGAACAAATACTCTTTCCCGTCTACTTTTTCCACCACAGAGTCATTTGGGTGTTGAAATACGTTCTGAATGTGCTCAGCAGATAACCCAGGGTGGTTATTATTCCCTTCCGCCCGGTAAAGGAGCTTGCCGAATTCGTCCATGATAAAATAGGACCCGCCCTGTCCCAGATCAAGAGGTTCCCATATACGGGCCAGATCCTCTGCCTTGAATTCAATGGCGACTATACCTTTGGGACGATAGGAAGAGACCCCTCTGATTCGGCGGACCATCGTAATAATGTTCTTATCCCCTTCATTCATCACATTCGTGTTGAGAATGGTGATGCGGCCGCTCTCCGGCGTATGTTCGCTTAAGAAACTGTAGCGTTCCTGAGGATGAAACTGCAGGCTATGTGCCTGATAGGAGTTATCATCGCTAATGGCCTTGCCGTGTTCACCGATGACGTACATCAGATTAATCTGGGGATACAGAATAAACAAAGAACGAAACAAATACTTCTGAATGTCATTCGTATATTGATAGTAGGAGAAGCTATCCTCCGGGTCCATATCCAAGAACTCCTTGACTTGATTGTAGGACAGAATGGAATCGCTAGCCTTTTCATAATTTTGCAAATACAGATCCGTTTGATAAGACGCACTCCTGATGACTTGGGCTATGGACTTCTCTGAAGACTTATCCAGCTCAGCCGAAGCCTGAAAATAAGAGATAAATCCAACCATGGACAAGGATAGAAGAATGACGGTCAGAAAGGAGGCAAACAGCTTGTTCGACAGACTCTTTCTCATCAATCGATCCCCAGCTGGTTGCGGTACTCAGAAGGAGCCAGCCCGGTGAACTTTTTGAACGTCTTCGTAAAATGAGGATGGTCTGCATACCCGACTTCATAGGAAATATCGGTGATCCGATAGCTTGCATCGGCAAGTAATCTTTTGGCCTTCTCCATCCTGCGTTTTATGCGGTAATGCACAAAGGTCTCTCCTGTTGAGTGCTTAAACATCTGGCTGAAATAAGAGGCATTTAGCCCAAGCACTTCCGCCACTTCTTCCAGCGATACTTCCTGGGCGAGATGCTTTTCAATAAATGCTTTAGCTTCCTCTATCGGATCCTTCGCTTTACCCTTGCGCTTTCTACGAAGCTCTTCCAATATAGCTGCTGACGCTTCTGCGAAGCAGTGAAATAACTGCTCAGGTCCAGCTGCTGCGGACAAGTCTAACACGCTTTTACCGGGTGTAACTGAATTGACAAGCAGCTTCTTCACGAGTAAAGCATAGCCCTCTTCCAGAAGCTCTTTTTGCTGAATTCGGCTCATCTTACGCTGGAGGAAATCAGTTTCCCATTCCTTCAGTACAAGGTACAGCCTTTCTTTATCCAAGGTCCAGATGGCATCATCCATACGCACGACCCATTCATCGAGCTTAGCGACAGAGACAAAACTCTCTAACTTCTCTCTATGCGCTTCCAGTTTGGCGATCACATTTTGAAGGTTCCCTTTGCTCACGGGTTTCAGGAGATATTCTTTCACTCCATAGGACACGCATTGGCGGGCGTATTCAAAATCCCCATAACCCGAGATGACAACAGTCTGAATATCCGTCTCCATCTCCGACAGCCGCCGGCACAGCTCCAGTCCGTCTACCTTGGGCATACGGATATCTGTAAAAAGAAAATCCGGCTGCTCCTCCATAATGAGCTGGATGGCCTCCTCGCCATTCTGGGCCAGCTTAATGTTATACGGATGCTCGCCGCATTGCTGGATCATGATAGAAAGTCCCTTTCGAATCATGGGCTCGTCGTCTACGATTAATACACATCTCATCCATGGATACCACCTTCCGATTCGTCTCGCTTAACGCGTTCCTATTCTACCACACTATGATAGATCAGGATTTGACGGATCCGACCATCATTCCTTTAACGAAATGGCGTTGAAGAAACGGATAAATCATGATAATCGGAATAGTAGCGACAATGATAACAGCCATTTTGATGCCCTCAGGTGAGGTGTGGGCCAAAGAGCTATAAACTGAGGAAGCCGGATCAATGCTGATATCGTCCGTCTCGAAGAGCTTCTTCAACATCACTTGCAGAGGCCATAATGACGGCTTGTTGATATAATACAGAGCGCTCATGTACGTATTCCAGTGCCCGACGGCGTAAAAAATCCCCAATGAGGCCATTACCGGTTTGGACAACGGCAGTACCATATTGACTATGATCCGCAGCTCGCCACACCCATCGATTCTGGAGGAATCTATCAGCTCCTGAGGCAGCTGCATAAAGAAGCTTCTCATCACGAAAAAGTTAAATGCGCTGATGGCCCCCGGAATCATAAGTGCCCATAAGGAGTTCATAAGCCCCAAATTTTTGATCAGGATAAAGTTTGGAATAAGAGGGGCACTGAATACCATAGTGAACAATACCATCATGACGATGTATTTACGTCCTACGAATTCCGGCCGCGACACCGGATAAGCGAGAGAAGCTGTCGCAATCAGATTAATGGCGGTGCCCAGTACCGTAATATAGACGGAAACACCGAACGCCCGCCAAATGGAATGATCGCTGAAAACGTACTGATAATTGATCGCGGTAAATTCCTTTGGCAGCAAGCCTACCCTGCCATTAATAATTGCTTCAGAGCTGCTAAAGGACTGGGCAATCACATTCAGAAACGGCAGAAACATAGCCAAAGCGAGAGCGGTCAGAAACAAAAGATTGAACACATTAAATAGATTCTGGCCGCGAGTATAGCGTACTCTCATCATCCCTACCTCCATAAAGAGCGATTAATACAGCGATTCACCGGTTGTTTTTTTGCTCAAAATGTTGCCGATGAGCACCAGAATGAGTCCAACTACCGACTTGAATAGCCCCACTGCTGTTGTATAGCTGTATTGCTGAGACAGCAGCCCCGCCTTATAGATATAAGTGTCCAGAATCTCCCCGTTCCCGGTATTAAGCGCGTTCAGGAATACCCATACCCGCTCGAAGCCAAGATCAAGAAATCTCCCGATATGGAGAAGGAACAAAATCATAATCGTCGGTATCAGAGACGGCAGTGTAATGGCTAAGGTTTGTTTCCAGCGCCCGGCTCCGTCTACTTCAGCAGCCTCATAAAGATCTGGGTTTATTCCTGCCAACGCGGCCAGATAAATGATCGTACCGTACCCGGAATCCCTCCAGATACCGGAACTGATCAAAATCGTGCGAATGTATGAATTTTCACCAAGAAAATAAATCGGTTCAAAGCCGAAAGCTTGTAAAGCCTGATTCACAATCCCTGTTCCTGGGGAGAGGATACCCAAGGCGATACCGCTGACAATTACCCAAGATAGGAAATGGGGCATATAAACCACCGTTTGCAAAAACCGTTTGTAAAACACAAGCCGAATTTCATTCAGCAGAAGCGCAAGCAATATTGGAGCCGGAAAGGCGAATATAAGATCATACAAGCCTAGCAGAATTGTATTGCTCAAGATTCTTCCGAAATCCTGGTATTGGAACATCGTCCTAAAGTGCTCGAGTCCCACCCATTCACTGCCTGTAAAGCCTTTAAAAATATTGTAGTTCTGAAACGCAATAACTGAACCAGCCAACGGCAAGTACTTGAAAATAATAAAATACAAGATCCCGGGAATCGCAATCACATAGAGTGCTCTGAATTTCCACATGTTTAAAAGCAAGGACCTTTTCGTGTCGGCTTTGTAGTTAATAAGGTCAACCCCAGTTAACTTAGCTTTCATAACCGTTTCCTATAGGTCCTGTTTTCAGCAGGTTCGCCGGAGCATTCTCATCCAGGGGAATTTCTTGAAATTCGACGGTAATAAATCGTTCCTCCCGTTCAATAATTCGGGATAACTCCCGCGTGAATACGGTGACTATCTCCTCCTTCTGCTCACTCGTTCGGCCTTCGTACATCCTAATCTCAATATGTGGCATCGGCTTTCCTCCATTTCCTTAAATAGTGAATGAATCTAACCTCATTCTACCTACAATAAAGCGCTTGCAATATGGAGTTTCTATGAGTGAGCTTGTGTTTTCTTTAGGGTATAATCGGTAACGGCCAACCCTCTACTACTACATGATCATTTTTGAAATAATTGCAACTTATACTGTCAATAAGATTCCCCTGCAGGATGATCCCTTTTCCAGCAAGAAGTCGAATACCGTTCGTATTGCCAATCAGCGAATTTGCGATCAATTGAACGTCCTGCGGGTCGCCCGCTCCGATATCATTTGCTTTGCTGTCGCCGGGATCATGCTCAAGGGATACAGCCCAATAATTCGACGCGGTGTTGTTGCGAATGATATTCTCCTTAATGATAGTACCTGGCCCGTTCAAAATCTGAATGCCCTTGGCGTTCTCTATATGCGTTGTATTCTCAATCACATTTCGCTCAATGACTGTATCCGGGGTGCCCATAGTTACATTGATTCCTTCTCTTGTATTACGAATCGTATTGTCATGGATATAGTTACGCGGTCCTGACTTACTGTGATTGCTGGGTGCTGTACCCCCAGTGTTTCCCAGTCCGATCGCCGCGCCGTAGGGAATATCGCTAATCACATTGCCGTATATCTCGTTCAAATATTCGAGTTCTCCGTGCAGATCGATGGCATCCAGCTTTGTATTCATAAACTGATTGTTTCGCAGGACATTGTTATGGGCAACAAATTGGATCAGCGCCCCATGCCGCAAATAAGGGCCTTCGAAATGGGAGTCCTCCACAACATTCCAAACCGTGTCGTTCTCATACCCGTTGCGATCCTGCTTGGCCATGCCCTGAATCGACACACCATAGCCAGCACCGCCCGGACCTACATCTGTCGCATTTCGGAACGTGCTGCGGCGTACGACGATATCACGGCTGTTGTCGATACGCACACCCATACGTGAATACTTCTCTACAGTAACTCCATCAACCGTGACGTTGTATGACGGAACCTCACCAAAATTTGCGATGGTAATCATGCTGTCGGGACCACCGGCGTCCGGGTTGTTCACTTTGTGATCCGTCGTGTAGACACCGTTCCATGTAGAAGTCAATGTGAGATTAGTTATGGACAGATCATGCTGTCCGGATACTTTCATCAGGGCGCTGTTTTTTACCTTATTGAGAGATGTCTTGAGGATGGTTGTTGATTGATCCTCACCGCGAAGGTTTACTCCTGACTTGAGCTTCAAATTGACAAGAGTATCCAATGTTGAGTTCAAATTATAAACCCCAGACGGCAAATAGACCTCATCGCCGGGCTCAGCACTGTTTATGGCAGCTTGAATAGCAATACCGTCATCTGTGTCGTTATCGGCGAGATCAGCATTATAGTCCAGCACGTTCAAGATGCGCCCAGTGGTAGTAGGTGAGGAATGAACCGGATGCACCGTACCCTCAGGTTCGGTTAATCCGGGAGCTGTGAATGGGATCGGTTCCCGGGGGGGATTAGGTGTGTAGTTCGGGATGCTGGCTACAGGTGTATCGCCATTTGCGAACGGCGCATAGATGTTTACCTCCGATAAACTTGTAAACGCGCTGCCATCAGAATTTCCAAGACCCACGATCCGCACATATCTGGCTTCTGTGTCAGGAAGATCAAAAGGTTGCATCTCTATGGTTCTGTACATGCTTGCACCAGTCCATATGGTAGTCCAAGCCAAACCGTCATTTGAAGTTTCGATACTCAATTGAGCCGTACGCGTGTCACCTTTATAAACGGCAATACCTAAATAACTGATCTGCTTCCGTTCGCCTAAATCGTATTGGACCCACGGGCTGTTACCTGCGGCGGACCAACGGGTGAACAAGTTATTATCGATGGTATTCGTTGCGATATTGCCATCGCTGTCGCTGGCTGTCACGTTTGCAATCGCGTAAGGAATGATGGGTTCTGTAAGCGTTGACCGCGTAAAAGAAAGCGGTACGGATGTATTGCCCGACTGATCCACCGCTTCAACCTTAAAGCTGTACGCCGTGCTAAGGCTAAGCCCAACGGCTGTATACGTTGCACCGGTAACATTGGATAACAGGGTGTTATCCCGGTATACGCGATAGGAGCCGATACCTTGATTATCGCTGGCGGCCGGCCATGAAAGTTGAATGAACTCTGTACCTATATTGACAGCTTTCAGAGAACTTCCATCCGGCCAGGAAGGTTTCTCATGGTCGCTTGAAGGTGCAACCGCTTCTTGAACAACAAGCTGTGGACGGGGGTTGCTGTTGCCATTAGCTTCTTTCGAATAGACATTGAGGGAAATTCCAGTGCTTGCCGCATCACCAAGCAGAAAAGCGATATTACCGCCCGATGCGGACAATCTTTCTCTGACAAACTCGGACACATCGATGCTGTAAACCTGTGGAGCTCCTGATTTGTCTGCCGTTACGGTAAATTTCCCACTTAACGAAGCAATGGTCAGATCCGTGACAGGCGCATTGCTCCAAGTCAGCTCCGATTCAGTCCAATTTGTATCCTTTAGGCCGAATAACGAAAGTTCGAGGTCCGCATTGGATGAACCCTTTTTGGCAGCAACATTAAAAATATACCTGTTTGCAGGATTGCTATATGAAGAGACATCAAATTTAAAATACACATATTTCTTGTTCTCGGCGCCAGAAGAAATACTGAACAATCCATTGCTGCTGCCCGTCGCGCTATTGAAGTTTACAGTGGGCTTGCTGCTGTCGATGACTGCATCGTCGCTCGGTGCCAGAATGGCTAGATCGCGGTATACAACCTCATCATCAGGTGTTGTTGCCGTTCGATTCTTTACATATTGATCCATAAAAGCCCAAGCCTCGGCGCTTGCTTGCTCAGCCGCTTGGCCTATAAAACCGTGACCTTGTTTAGGTACAATTTTGACATCGACCACTTTCACGCCTGCATCCTTCAATTGATTGGAGAACGTAATACTGTCCGTATATGGGATCGTCGAATCCACATCCCCATGGCGGATGAAAAAAGGCGGATCGTCCGGTGACGCATAAGTGCCAGGCATAGCCAACCTTGCCTGGTCTGGCACAGAGAACGCGTCGTTCCCGCCTAAAAGCGCTTTTACAGATTTATAGCTATTAGCGAAGTTTGTTGTAAAATCCGCTGGACCGTAGAGATCGACAACGGCTTGCACTTGATCAGAATATTGCTGCCAACCGCCATTCCCTGCCAAATCCGGAACATTTACGGTATGTCCTGTATCCAATGTGATTGTCTCGCCTGACTTAATGTTCCCAGTCGTACCGAGTAGTGAGGCCAGATGCCCCCCTGATGACGAACCCCATACACCGATCCGACTCGGGTCCAGATGGTATTCTGCCGCATGCGCGCGCAAGTAACGAATAGCAAGCTTCACATCCTGAATTTGCGCCGGGAATGGCGCTTCCGGGGTTAAGCGGTAATCCAGCGATACTCCGATATATCCTCGCTTGGTTACATAGTTGCAGATACTGGCAAGGGCTTGCTTCCGGTCTCCGTGATTCCAACCTCCGCCATGAATGTATACCATCACTGGCACGGGTGCTTGAGGCAGGATCTTGGGTACGGCAATCGAAGTATAAATCGGCCGCGTTCCAGCATTCCCAATCCGCACATCTTCATACAGCTTAACGCCTTCAGGAACCACAAACGGCTTAGGTTCAGCCGGTGTAGGGATTGGCACCGGTGTCTCTGCGGGTGGTATTCCGGGAATCGCTTGAGCTTTGAGGGCGACACTATCAATGTACATATTCGCGCTCATAAGCTCCCCCACACGAACCCGGATTTTGACGTTCGGGTTGTTGTCAGCTCCGCTGCCCAAGTTTTGGACTTTGAGTTGGTTCGGCTCACTGTTCTTTTGTTCCAGCGTTCCTGGGGGCAGCTTAAATTCCTCCAACGTTGTCCAATTTATCCCTCCGTCACTTGACCATTCTACGATGACGCTTCCTCCGATGTAGGAGGATGCCCGTGTATAATAACTCAATTGAAGATTGCGGTACCCCGTCGAATTCACTGGCAGCGCCAATGCATCCTTGCCATCGATTTTCACCAGATTCGGTAAGGACGGGGCCGTGGACGAAACCGAAGTTTTCGCCATACTGTTTCCTTCGCCTTCCTGCAGCCAAGGCCCCGGAATGGCAATACCACCGGTAGATCCAAAATTGTCAGGGTCATCGAAGTTTTCCTCGTAGAGCGTAACATAGTCATCGGTTATTCCGTCTGCATAAACTCCAGTAAGCGCTTGCATTTCCAAAGGCGAATATAACAAAGCCAAAGCCAACAGTACTCTAATGCCCACTCGAAAAGCTTTCCTATATAGTCCGTTTCTCAAATGAATTCCTCCCTGTCATGGTATAGGTAATCACAAGCATTATGGAGTTCAAACCTCTTTTGAGGTGCAGCTTATTAATGTCGGGACAAAATCACACCGTCGTTATTGTTATAACGTTCTGTTGCTTCCTTGACGACATCACTTCCCCCTTTCTGCAGCCATTCCTCCACCACCTTCGGATAGTCGGAGATCGGCTTTTTGCCGTATACCATATTGATCACATGCGTCAATATAACAGGCGGCAATTTATCTCCACCTGGAGTGATGTCCGGGTTTTTCTGATAGCCTTTTACTTGCGGTTCAAATTGAATCCCGTCGCGTCCCTCATTCGCAAGTACTGTGTCGTAGAGCTTCATCAAATCTTTTCCTTCGGGTGTGAGACTAAGCGCACCTTTATTGTAGGTAGTATCCTGTACGAACCACAGCAGGATTTGACGGAACGTTTCTTCATCAACTTCATCAGCTGTTTTCGGTCTGTTATAGTTAATATTTCCGTTCTCTACAGTGTAGTTTTCCCCTTCAATTCCGAAGGTAAAAAACTTCTCCGCTTCGTCACTAACCATCCAGTTGAAAAACTTGACGATCCCGGCAGGGTCTTTCGCATTCTTGTTAATTAAATACGCTCGCGGCACCGTACCGACAAGACGAAGTCCCCCCTTACCGTCTGGCCCTGTGGGCGAGGCGATCAGCTTCATTTTACCTGTAGGCACCTGTTCTCTTAGCTGCTGATCCCATTGGATCAACAGGTTCGCATTCATGTTCCAGATGCCCGCCTTGCCTGCAAGAATATCGTTCTTAAATTTCGTGGGATTAATTGTGACGAATTCCTTGTTGATCAGTCCTTCGTCGAACATTGTCTTGTACGTTTGGATCGTCTTTTGCATATTTTCGATATTCATAAATTTCGGGACAATTTGATCCCCTTGTTTCATAAAGAAATTAGCAAAGGTATCGTAAGATCCGAAGAACATATCCGAATATACAAAGTCCTCCCGGCCCATATAAGGATTCTCCACACCCAGCTTCTTAAAAGCACGCATGACATTCAGGAAGTCATCTACTGTTTTAGGCTCTGGCAGCCCTGTTTGTTCCAAAAGATCCGCACGAATCCAAGTTGCCCGGCGTGACGGATTGGACAGCCATTCCGGAATCGCATAGATATTACCTTTCGCATCGGTCTCCTTCTCCCATGCCTCCTTCGGAACTTTCTTGAGAAGATCCTGCCCATACTGCTCAAGCAATTCATTTAGGGGCATGAATACTCCGGCTTCCACGGAACCTGCCAACTGAGGGTTCGTCAGCCCAGAGCTTGCTTGCACGACATCCGGAATGTCGTTGATCGCGAACATTTGAATCATTTGCGAATCAAAATTTTTCTGCTGCATCAAACGGATGTTAAGAACTGTATTTGTAAGGTCCTCCAGCTTTTTGACCCATTTGTCATCATTAATATTCGGATGATTGTCTGCATACGAAATGTTTCCGCTCCGGAACGATATGGAGAAAGCAGTGGTTTTTTCCGGACTCTCCCCTGCTTGTTCTTCTCCCCCCTTATTAGAAGAGGAACATCCATTCATAGAGACGGCTAATAATGAAACTCCCACCATGGTAAGCATCCAACGCTTCATTTCCATCAACTCCCTATTATAAAATTGGGGACACTTCAGTAGAATGACTAGAAGTTCGGAGGGGTTCGATCATGGGCCGCAACAGCTTGGCTAAATGCTCGCTCATTAGCGTGTGTCCATAATCGGAAGGATGAATCAGATCGGAGGTCAGCGAGGTAAGATCGCGCATGACTGATGCGCCATCCAGCAGATGTAGTTGTGGATGTTTATTGCTTTCACAGTAACGAAGCAGCACTTCGTTAAAAACCGCCTCTTGGACATGAAGAAGATGGCCTGTATCAAGAAAATACGTTGCACGATTCGGATAAATCGTAGTAACGAACACAGGTTTGTCAGGATGATTTTTGATAACCCGGTCCAGCATGTAAGACACTCTACGCTTGAATTCCTCGGGAGACACTACAGCACGCATATTGACACCAAGTTCCAGAAACAGAAAATTCCAATCCTCACGTTCAGCCAGATGATCGGCAACTACGTCCTCGCAATAACAAGATCCGCTAAGCGCAAGATTTAGCACATCCACACCAAGTCTGCGCGCTGTCTGCTGTAAGTAACCATTGAAATGATGCGTGGATCCCGCGCTCTGGCTGATGGAAGATCCATAGGCGAGCATCGTAAGCTTCGGTACCTCTTCCGGTCTAGGCGCACGTACTTCACAACCAAAAGCATCCACATCGTAGTAAACAGCTCCGAAACGATCAAAATGCAAACGCCATACGTTAGAGGAAAATCCAGACTGATTCAGCCGCTTACTTGATACCTCTGTAAAACGTTCCGGCTCCTCCAAGTGCAGAGTGGTTACCGTACCCGCCTGCAGAAAATGCTGAGAATGAAAAAAATCCCCTCTGCATACCACAACGCGGCCGTTACTATCATTCGATCCGACAGTGACCCTAACATGCTTGGATTCGGTGACAAACCGCAATTCACAGCCGTTCGATTGTATAGCTTTGGTTCTTCCTTTCTCTGACAAGCCATTGCGCACATGCTGCGGAAAACGCTGGAGATGCAATCCAGATTGATAGGGTTTATGAACCAGCTCCGAAACATTGTGAAAATAAACGCCTTCCTTTTCCATCTTTGCAGCTACACCACCTTAATAAAATCGAGTTCGTGTTAACTCATATCTGACTTCTATTGCATCATATAATAACAACAAAAGCATAGTCAACAAGTTTTTATGTTTATTATGAGTCATATATGAGTCAATTCTTGTGCAACAAACAAATACTTCAACATAACAAAAAGCACAGATTCAGAATTGAACCTGTGCCGGGATTTTCACATGAACTTTCAGTCCTCAAGAGTGCTGAGTCTCCTGATTTACCGCATTCAATATTTCCTCAAGTCTGCGGCATAACTCGTCGTTGTCCAGTAGACCTGAAACAAACATCATGATATCACGTTGAATCTCTTTCAACTGGAGGTTGCTTAAACCCAGCTCTGTAACCAGACGATAGGTAGGGAAGATCTCACGATAAAGCTGAAAACGGGCCGGACGATAACCCACTTCCTCACCTTCCCAATCCATCACCAAACGGTTGGCTGCAATATTCAGCGTCTTGCGCCTAATGATCAGTTGTGCCTCGTGTGAGGTGAGAAAATCGACGAGTAGCATGGATGCATCCTTGTTCTGTGATTTGCTGTTAACCGCCAGTCCATTTATAATCAGCAGCGTATCAGCATTTTGCAGCCGCGGCAATGGAGCAATATCGAATGCCAAATCGGATTGACGCAATTGATTCAAGAAGTAATAGGTCGTCATTATCATGGACACTTTGCCTTGCAAGAACAAGGCTTCCGCATCCGCATCGCTCTCGGACAATACGGCTGGAAATACATCTTTCATGCCTATCAGCTTTCGGATGGTTCCTAAACTGTCGAGTAGCTTTGAGCCGCTGAACCGGTATTTCCCTTCGTCATCCTGTTCTGCCGCAAACGTTGTGCCGCTTTGAAGCAGGAACAACGGCCACCGGTTACGAGAAGGCAAATAAAAATAAAAACCGTACCAGTCATGACCTTCTGCTACCTTTCGACCATTAGCGAACAAATCGTCCCAGGTCCAGCTACTGTCGGGTGGTGATACGCCGGCTTCCTTAAAATGCTGTTTATTATAACAAAGCACGACTGGAGAATAAATGAAGGGGCGAACGCGATTACGGTCACCATACCGGAACGGGTCGGAAAGAAAACGATACGTGTCCGGCTGTTCCTCCATCGGCTCCAGCAGCTCCGTACAGCCTTGCTCCAAAAAATCCTGATAATTGTTATTATTCATCAGTACGACATCCATGATTTCCGACTGCAAATATTCCTTCAAAGATGTCGAGTAGTTTCCTGAAGACAACTCGAGCGGCTGAACGTCGATATGCGGATAGCGTTTGCCGAACTCATTCAGTAGCTCTTGCATCTCTACAAGCTTGGGAATGTTGTTCACATATCCGAACTTGATCGTCGTTCTGCCTTCCTCTACCGGAGGAATTACCCGATTGCCAACACGCGGAATTTTCTCAATTAATCCTTCATCCACCAGCACCTTAAGCCCGTTGCGCACAGAAGCGTTACTAAGTCCGAAGCGCACCTCTAAGTCACTTTCTGAAGGAAGATAACTGCCGATCGCTATACTTCCCGAATGAATTTCATGTCGCACGGTTTGAATCATTTCCTCTAGCCTGATACGGAAAAATTTTCTGCTATTCCTTTTCTGCATTGGGTTTCCTCGCCATCTTCCGATTAATCGAGCCCATAGGGACAAGTTTATATAGTATTCATCATACTGAAATCCTTTGGGAACGACAAGTATCGGAGTCTGGCCCCATATAGCGTATGTTCTGCACCCACGGTGTCATACAGAGCGGTCAATACACCGTAATCCTCTTAATACCCCATATAACTCTCCAAACCGGCTGGATCTATAATGAGCATTTGCTTGTTTCCGATTAGCTCAATAAGACCTGAATCTTCAAACCTTGAGAATTTTCTGCTAATAGTTTCGCGGGTGACCCCAACATAACTGGCCAGCTCTTCACGAGACAACGGAAGGTCAATATGAATATGAGCGCCACGCTGCTTACCATATTTGTCGCTGAGTTCCATGATCATATAAGCAATTCGTATTTCGGGATCTTTGGTCGCCAGGCTTTGCGCCAGATTTTCCGTATGGGCTAGTCTTTTGGTCACACTCTTCAGTAGTCTAAGCGAAATATCCGGATTATCCCTCATCAGCTGCTCCATATCCGTTCGGGTCAGCATGCAAATGTTAGTGTCTTTCAGAGCATAAGCACTGAAGTTACTCAGCTCATCGCTGTTAAAAATGCTCAGTTCCCCGAAAAAGTCTCCATTCGTCAAGATGTGCAAAATTTGTTCCTTGCCCTCAGGAGTTGTTTTGGATAATTTAACATGCCCTCGCTGAATAATGTACAGCGTATCTGACGGCGCCCCTTCCAGAATTAAAGGTTGACCTTTAGTAAACTTACGATGCTTGATCATAGCGCTGATCCGGGAGAGATCGTCATCGCTTAACGCAGCAAAAATAGGCACCTTGCGGGTACAAGGTTCAGCAGCGTATTGGCAAGAATACTCCTTCATAACTGTCCCCCCTGTTGTTCATTTTTTTGTACAACTCCTACTTTCCTTTAGGATACAGAAGTTTTTTTATCTTCAACCGGCGCAAAATGACTGGTATCTTCACCGCATACCGGACAGACCCAATCTTCAGGCAAATCTTCAAATGCAGTGCCTGCAACAACATCCTCATCGGGATCGCCTAATGCCGGATCATAGATATAACCACAGGGTAGACAAATGTATTTTTTCATCTTTATCATCTCCTAAAAAGTTAATAGTTTAGTTCAACCTGGTTTGTACTTCAGCCATAATCTCCTCGATGCTACTCCCGTTAACATCGATCCCCTCAAGGGAGATGCCATACTCTACAGCGGTTTTATACCCCAGAGAAGCAGCTGCACCTTGCCAGGATATCGCACCGATCATTGTGTTATCTTTCACATAGATACGCGTATACGCCCCATTGTCATCTCCGCTTACCGCCGTATCGCAACACTGTTCATCCACGTTGCCTATCGAAAATAAAGAGATACCAAAGGCGGTAAACAAGGTAACCGGAACAGCTCTACGATACGCCGTCAGATTGGCGACCATATTACTGCCGGCAATCCTGCCCTGCTCAATCGCTCCGCCCCACAGTCCTTCCACATGCCCGTTAATTTCAGCCACATCTCCGGCTGCATACACATGCGGATCATTTGTTTGCATTTGTTCATTTACGATAATGCCCTGCCGGACTTGAATATTCGAGCCACTTACCAGTTTCGTATTCGGTACAATACCAATAGAGTAGACTACATGGTCACAGGAAAAATGAGATTGGTCGTGCAGCGTAATTCCGGTAACATACTCAGTTCCTGTTATAGACGCTACATCAGCTCGAAGAATAACCTTCACACCTGCTTGTTCAAGGTTCTCTTTAAGAAGCTGTGAGGATTTCTCATCAAGCTGTCTGCCCATCAACCGGTGAAAAGCTTCGATCACCGTTACCTGATATCCAGCTTCATGCAGCGCCCAAGCGGTTTCGATTCCCTGCACTCCCCCACCGATTACGGCTACATGGCTGCCATCCTGCAGGTTTTCTTTCAATCTGTCCGCGTCGTTCATATCCCGGAGGGTATGAACATTGTTCAGGGCGAAGCCCTCAAGGGAGAGTGCACGATTCTTCGCTCCCATACACAATAAAAGCTTATGATAAGAAACACTCTGCCCATCTTCTGTCACAACTATTTGCCGGTCCGGGTGGACAGAACGGATTCGGGTCGAGGTTTTTACGGAGATACGGTTATCGCGGTACCATTTTTCCTTTTTAATCAGCACCTTCTCACTGTGCAGGTCGGTAAACAGCCCTTTGGTCAGCTTAATCCGGTTATAGGGCAGTAGACTTTCCTCCCCGAGGATCGAAATTTCCGATTCTGCGTCTTGATCACGGATGGCTTTGGCGGCATGGACGGCGGCTACTCCTCCGCCAACAATAACGTAATGTTTTGTCATCCTATGTTCCTCCTCCCTAAAATGAACTCAGCAGCAAATCCGAAACAAATTCAGCCGCATTTTTAATTTTTTGAACTTTCTCAGGCTCTTTCGGGGAAAATCTGATTCGTACAGGGAACTCTACATGTGTCATCCCCGTGGTTTTAATAACCTCAGATGTGCTTTGCACCGTCATGTTTGTTCCATTCAGATAATCCTGAATGACTTCAATGGCTTCACCACTCCAGCCGTAGGAGCCAAAGGCTGCAGCAAGTTTACCTTCCAGATTCATATTGTGCAATTCTTTCAGAATGTTCTCCAGGTTCCCAATCATGTCCGCGTATTTAGTGGAGCTGCCAATAAAGACCGCGTCCGCTGACGTTATGCTGTTCAGAATATCAGTGGCACTACTTTTATCTGCATCCCAGACCTCTGTCTCTATATTATTTTCCTGCAAGCAATCCTGTATGATTTTGGCCATCTTCTTGGTACTGTTTTTGATGGTGGTATATACGATGGTTGCCTTTTTTCCTTGCGTTGTTTCACGGCTCAATGTGGCGTACATCCCGATATATTTACGTATGTCCTTCCGGATCACAAATCCATGGGAAGGAGCGATCATCCGGATCTCAAGATCCTTAACAGCCTCTAACAGGGTTCTTACATATCTTCTGTGAGGATGAATAATTGCTGCGTAATAGCCCTCGAAATCTTCCGTAATATCAAACCCGGCTTCATCGCTGAATAGATTCTCCACCGCAACATGCGTGCTGAAAATATCACAAGGAAATAAGATTTGATCTTCGATACAATAGGTGATCATCGTTTCTGCGGTATGGAGATACGGTGTTTCTTTAAACAGCAGCGTTTTCCCGCCAATATCCAGCTTATCTCCGTCTTTAACCACCAGGAAGTTCCGGCTATGAAGCTTGTACATTTCCTGCAATTCGGGAACAGCAATCTCGGTGCATACGATCGTGGCATTTGCAGCCTTGGCAGCGAGAGCTGCCAGTCCACCAGAGTGATCAGGCTCTGTATGATTAATTACAATGTAATGGATATCTAGAAGATCAATCATTTCACCCAGACACTCGGCATATTCACGTCCGAATTCCATATCTACGGTATCAATGACAGTTGGCTTACCTGTTTTTAATAAATAAGAATTATAGGTAGTTCCTTTTGCCAGAATCAGGCGGTGAAATGGAACCTGGCGGTTATCGATTTTGCCTATCCAGTAAGTATCCTCGGCGATTTTTTTGAATTGTGTACTCATTTCTTTAACCTCCAATGTTTGATTGATAATGTTTATCAACAACCTTATTTTATTATGGCTGCCAAACAAAAAAGAGGATTTGAATCAAATTATAAAAGTTTGAAAAAAATGAATACCTTAAATTTAGACGATCTAAATAAAGTGATTATGCGTTGAGTCACATTTTAAATAAAAAGCCACACAAAGCCACACAAATGTTTGCACTTCGCCTTAAAGAAAGAATAACCCCTAACAACTTTATGCCATATCCTAATGAAAATAATAAAAAGGTGGATATCCATGACTGAAATACAAATAGCTGCTGTGGGAGATCTAATGGTCAAACGTTATATTATTTCGGATGCTAAACAGCCTGACGGAACCTATTCGTTCAGCCCCCTGTTTGCAAAAGTAGCTCCTTATCTGAAACAGGCTGATTTGACGATTGGCAATCTCGAAACCACCTTTGCTGGAAGCGGCCCCGAATGCCGGAAAAGCCCCCGATCAGGCGGTCCGATATTCAAATGTCCAGACGAACTGGCCCCTGCACTTAAGGAAGCCGGATTCGACGTATTAGTAACGGCCAACAATCATTGCATGGATTATGGTGCCCCGGGTCTGGTTCGGACGTTACGAGTTCTGGACCGTAATGGAATCGACCACACGGGAACAGCTAAATCATTAGAAGAATCCAAGAGAACGCTTATTAAAAACGTCAAAGGAATTACGATTGGCATCCTCTCCTACACAGCAGGAACCAACCGAATTCCTGTACCAGTGAGTAAGCCATGGCTGGTTAACCGGATATCTACGCCCAAGATCATTCGGGAGATTCGAGATTTAAAAAAGAAAGTCGATCTAGTCTTGCTTTATCTGCATTTCGGAAGCGAATATCGTTACACTCCAAACAAGAGGCAAAAAGAGCTGGTCAATCTCTTCTTTAAAAATGGCGCCGACATCATACTGGGGTCTCACCCACATGTTCTTCAACCGTTAGCGCTTCGTGGAAAAAAACAATTCGTTATTTACTCATTGGGGAATTTTGTTTCGACTAAACTAATGAATATTCCTTATACACAAAGCGGTATCATTCTTACGCTTAAAATAAAGAAGGATGAAAAAGGACACACGAGTATAACTAACGTAGGTTACATCCCGACTTGTGTAGATCGAAGAATAAAAAGCGGCAGGAAAATTACAGAGATCATCCCCATCCGCGACGCATTAAAGAGAAGCGACACCGACATAAAAACAGAACGGCGAAATCTCATGAATCGAATGTTGAAACATACGACAACAATCTTAAAGAGGGAATAGAGTCGTTACAGAAAAATAACGTTCCGCGGAATTTACCGCGGAACGTTATAGATTTAGACCTCAAAACTGTGTTTGGGTTTAGCGTAAACGATCAGGCATCATTAATTTAAGGAATTCTAGAATACCATTCTCTACTACGAGTTCTTCTCTATCTTGATCAGCAAGTACTCTTCTGATGATATCTTCTTTACCCTCCAGCACTTTACTTGTCCAATGAGGATCAATGATAAGAGATCGTCCTACTGCTACTAATTCAGCATTTGTCAACGTGTCCTCTGCGTCCTGTTTGGTACGGATATCTCCTACCCCAATTAAAGGTACACGGCCATTGATTTTCTCATGTACATATTGCAGGATTGATTTTTCTTTAAAATCTTCTGATGCAGATACTTTCTTAAAATCCCCTAATGAAATATGCAGATAATCCAGCTTTTTATCAGCTAATTTATCAATAAGATAAAAGGTATCGGTGATTTTAATTCCAGGCTCTTCATATTCTTCTGGAGAAAAACGATACCCGACAATAAAATCCTTAACCTTTGAATTGTCAACGACAGCAATAACTGCATCCACTAATTGGTTAATGAAATTAAATCTTTTCTCTAAGCTTCCGCCCCATTGATCTTCACGACGGTTGGAGTGTGGAGAGAAGAATTGTTGGATTAAATATGTGTTTGCTCCATGAATTTCTACCCCGTCAAATCCAGCTTGAATAGCACGTTGAGTCGCTTTTTTAAAATCCTCAATTACACCGAAAATTTCATCTTCTGTTAATGCTCTTGGAATTTCTGCATTCGGGCGTTCGGCAGCAATGGCGCTGGAGGAAACGGGTTGTACGCCACGCAATATTTTTGAATCTGTCATTCTTCCTGCATGGAATAGCTGTAAAATAGCCTTTGTTCCATTTCGTTTAATAGTAGATGCTAATCGGCTGAGGCTAGGAATAAATTCATCGGAGGAAACACTAAGTTCACCTTCCCATCCTTTTCCACCCTCTTGTACATTTGCTGCCGCAGTGATGACCGCACCTACTTCGCCCGTTCTTAGCGAATAGTATTTCAATTCATCTTGTGTTACTACACCGTCATAAAAGCTCATTCGCGTGGTCATTGGAGCCATAACCACTCGGTTTTTTAATGTCAGCCCTCTGCGAAAAGTTAATGCTGTGTCTAGTGCTATCATCTTTTTCCCAACTTTCATTAAATTATATTTAGATAAATTATTATATACATGCGCATACATATAAATTACAGCAATGATTTATTCTTGTCAACTAATAAAGAACTGCTGTTGGATACAACAAAAAGCGCTGTTCCGCTGAACAGCGCTTTTCGCTCGTTATGAATCGTCCTTATTATTCTAGTTCGGCCGGTTTTACAATGGCTGCACCTTTATTATTTTTGGAATATTTAGCTTCGATTTTCGTGGTGTATGTATCTTTGGCTCCATCACTTACCAGCACATAACTCAGATCGACTATCAGCTTTTCCGTTTGCCAGGTCTTAGTATTGACGAATAATTTCCACGTTACGCTTTTGGGTTGAACTGTCTCTCCATCCCAGAGGTTCTCCTGGTCATAGAGTTTGATTATCCCCTTAGCTGCTGTCGGATCGGTTACCGTGAATTGTAAGACTGTTTGTGCGCCAGCAGTGCTGACTTTCATGGATTTTTTATAACTTTTGACCGAATCAAGCATGGAAACAGGATCGTATTGGCCTTTAGAGTAAAAGGCATCCCATTCCGTTTTCTCCAGTCCAAGCCAATATTGTGCATCAGGATCGATTGGCTCCCCGTCATCGTCGTAACCTTCATCTTCAGATTCATCGATCAGTTCACTTCCGTCTACAAGATAGTAAAACTCCTTGTCATTGGCATATAGACTGTACGATGTTTCTAAAAGACTACTAGCGACAGTGCCTGCTGCGGCAAAATTCGGCAGACGGTTGATATCCAGCTTCAGAGTGTTGGTGTTGCTGATACGCACCCCGCCGCTTTGAATATCCTGTTTTTTGGTCACATCCAGATGGAAATTCTTTATTGCTTTGGAGGCTGCCGTTACTTTGCTGATCATCTGATCCGCGGTTACTACTGTTGAGGTAGCTGCTGACACTACTCCTGGATTAGACATCCATCCGATCGTTCCGGACAGCAATAAAGCACCTACTGCCAAACTAGTACCTATTGTTTTGAAAAAACTGTTCATGTACTTCCCCTTTCGGCCCCTTGCGATAATGTAACGCCGTATAGGTCGAAATAATAAAAGAGCTCAAAATAGACTACATATTCTTAGAGCTATCCTTTATGCTTCATAAGACATCCCTATGGCGGCCTGGCGATCATTTCCTTCTGTCGAAAGGCTTTAGACCCATGGCTTTGTGTCATCATCTTTCGATGATTTTACCTTTAACGCGGACATTCAATTAGTTTTAATAGATTACGGACGCATGTCCCACCGCTAATTTTATCATGGTTATAATTACCTGTAAACGACTTATCTTCCATTCGAATTCGCTATGATACTCAGAAGAAATACTACAATCAAAATGAAAAATGAACGATTACATACGCTTATAAGTCTTATTAATGAGAACAGTAAAGACAGGGGGTGCAGCAAAATGAGTGACCGGGAAATTTTCGAGCTCTATAAAGAACAAGTATATTATTTTTGTTACTACTTAATGAAAAATCAGGCAGATGCGGAGGATATTTCCCAAGAGGTATTTGTAAAAGTTATATTAGCGGATAAGTCGAAGGTAAGAAACTTGAAAGCTTGGATTTTACGAATTGCTTCGAATGAGTGCAACAGTGTGATCAAAAGGCGTAAGACGGGGTGGATGAAAGAAGTACGTAATTATTTACTATCCAGGTCTGAGGAATCAAACCCTGTAGAAAAACGTTTGGATCGACAGGAAACTAAAAAAGAATTACAAGGGTTATACAGTCAGCTTCCCGACAAAATCAGAATGGTAGTAGTCCTTCGTTTTATAAACGAATTGACTGTACCCGAGATCTCTAAAGTTATGAGCATACCCGAAGGAACTGTAAAATCCAGACTGAACAAGGGACTTAAAATACTAAATAGAATGGGTGGAACCCAACTAAAGGAGCTGAATAGTAATGAGTCTGTATATTGAAAAAGATAAACATATTCCCCGACCGGATTATGATTTGATGTGGACTGCCATAGAACAAGAAGCTTATACACGTCAAAGAAATCTGCATGCCTCCCAGAATACTCCTAGGTCTAATAAAAAGGTTATTCCTATCAGTATTGTCTTCTCTTGCCTCTTACTTGTAGCCATTCCTGTATTCGCTAGTATGACGATTAATTGGGATAAAATTGGTGGTCGAAGTGTGAGCAATGCATTAAATAACGGCATCGGTCAACAGTATAATCTTCAAACTTCCAGTTCAGGAGTAACAATGAATTTGAACGGTGTTGTAACTGATGGAGAAAAAATGAAAATGCTGTTATCACTTGATACTAAATCTGATCTATCCAAATATACTGGATTTGCTACAGAGGAAAACATCATGACTAATGAATCCGGTGCCAAGGCAAAGGTATACGGTTATTTAGAATACGATCCTGAAAGCCAGAAACTCATTGGAGTATATGAGACACCTGATACATTAAAGGATGATAAAAAGGACTACAGGTTTGAAGCACGGAATCTCATTTTTTACCGTGATCAGAATATTCCCTTACAATCTAATCATCAAGCAGGGGATACTATCGATACTGGAGTTAAGCAATATCCAAGCATTCAAATCGAATCCGTTCGACAGGTTTCCAATCAAACCATTATCCGTTACAAAGTCGCTGCATCACCATCTGACTTAGGACGGGGTAATCCACATTTGGTAGTTAGTACTGGTGGTCAAAAGAATGAAGCAATTCCAACCATCATGCCTAACGAAGGATCGGATTTATTTATTGAACAGGTTTTCAATATAACTGAATCAGATTGGAAGGAAGCTAGTCTTCATTTTAGTTACATTGAAGAAGCGAAACGATTTTCAGGTACGTGGAAGTTCGATTTTAACGCAGATGGAAAAAAAGCAAGTGAGGCGATTTACACTAAGAAACTGTATAACAGTCCTGAATTTCAAGAAAAGACCGGTATAACCTTAGATCAGCTAGTGGTTACCCCTTTGGATATCCAAATTCTAATAGATGAAAATGATTCGCTTAAAAAAGGAATTGTCCACTATAATACCGCTCAGTTGGTTATAGATGATCAAACAATCACTGGGGGTTGGAATTTGAAAGGAGATCTTTCCGAAAGCTACCAGCATTTTTTTCAATTCGAATCTCCGGAATGGTATAACGACTGGTCCGATGTTCCAATGAAACTTATATTAAAGGATGCTGTCATTGAGAAACGTGATACTACTAAGAATTGGATCACTATAAACAAACCTAAAGAAGAAAAGCAGTTCACTTCACTTGATGTCGATGGGTTAAAAATTGAATTCACTTACTATACTGAGGGCGAAAATTTGATTGTCGAATCAACATCCAAATCTTCTGGCTTCAAAAGCGTTAACCAAACTACGTTACGGATTAATGGCAAAGAAGTGGTGCCTGAAATTACACCTAAGGGCATGATATCTACAGGAACTAATATTGATAGCTACAAAGATATCCCTTTCGACGAAAAAATCGAACTGAACCCTGGTATCTATAAATATAGCGATCCTAGCCGGAACGAGGAAATTAAACTTTAATGCAGGAAGTTAATCTATGTCCCGCCCTTTCTAGTTAATCCTAAGGGCGGGTTATTTATGGATAAAATCATTTCTGTTTAGGTATCTCTTTTATTTCCTTCACAACAAAAAAAGCATAGAACGGACTCAAGTCCGCTTTATGCTTTCCATTATTAAGATAAACAATATTTAACCAGCGCATCTCGCACACCATGCTCGTTGTTAGACCCCGTGACAGCATTCGCTGCCGCTTTGACCTCAACCGGAGAATTATCCATCGCAACGCCCATACCCGCGTATGTAAGCATAGAAATATCATTAAAATAATTACCGATCGAAAGAACTTCCTCTTGCGGAATTTCCAGCTTCACAGCCAGATTCTTTAAGGCGTTGCCCTTGGAGGCTTCCGGATGCATCAAGTCAACGAAAAATTCACCACTGCGCAAAATATTGTACTCATGGGTCCAAGTACGCCATTCACGTTCAGCTTCGTCAAGGATTTCTGGTTGTGTAAATACAGTAAACTTAACAACCGGTTCACGGAAATCTTCCCATGCTGGCAGTGTAGCCGGCACGATACGGAAGTGTTCATACATATAATTGGCTTCTTTGGTCAGGTTTTCTACATTATCTACATACATATCAAAAGCCGTATTCACATCATAATGAATATCATGCTTTCTACAATAATCAATATAAGGGTCAAGACCACGAGCATCCATACCGTATTGATGCAGCACTTCCCGATCTTTCACACGAACCGTAGCAGCTCCATTATGACCCAGCACATAACCAGACAGCCCCATTTCCTCCATAAAAGGAATCGAGTTCTGCGGACTGCGGCCGGTACATAACACGATCTGCCCGCCAAGACGCGTAACCTCAGCAATGGCTTCTTTATTCTCAGTGCTCAAGTGGTGATCATCATTCAACAGTGTACCATCTACATCTAGTGCAATCAGTTTGTATCTCATACTCCCACCATCCTTGTCTTTCTTTTTCTATATATATTGAACCTGGCTATTTGAGTTAAGTTTCAGTCGCAACTGCGGTTAATATTTGGACTTCCAGCCGCTGTTGTTTCCAGATTTCTTGATTTATACCGTTTACTAGTGGTTGAAATCCGGAAACAAAGGCGGTCGCTATCGCTTTTACAGTTCCAAATTTCCCCTCCGCCACTCCATTCCCTTATCCCAAGTTTCCAAATTCAATTTACATACCATTTTTTCTCTATATTATTGTTCTAATGCTTCTGTACTTAAGAGTGCCAGTTCCTCTAGCGTAAGTTCACGACTAGCTCCCAGTGGCAGGCTTTCGTCCAGCTTCAATTCTCCCATAGATACTCGTTTCAGAAAAGTGACTTTTTTGCCGACAGCTTGGAACATTCGCTTCACCTGGTGAAACTTTCCTTCTGTGATGATCAGCGAAATATGTGAGATTACTTTACTGCCGCGTTCTCTTCCCAATATAGTTAGCTGTGCAGGTAAAGTAACATATCCATCTTCCAGCTCAACACCTGCCGCAAAAGCCGCTACATCGTCTGCATCTACGTCTCCCTCAACTGTAGCTTCATACGTCTTAGGGACATGCTTGCGTGGCGATAGTAGCTCGTGAGCAAGCTTTCCATCATTCGTGAGCAGAAGCAGCCCTACTGTGTCCTTATCTAACCTACCTACAGGAAAAGGTTCAAACTGTACATATTCCTGCTTTAAAAGATCCAGAACGGTCCGATCCCGCTTGTCCTCTGTTGCCGACAGGACTCCCGGTGGCTTATTCATCATAAGATAAATAAATTCACGATAGGTAACAAGCTCGCCGCCAACCACAATTTTATCGTGATACGGGTCTACATGAAATCCACTATCCTTGACGACTGCACCATTCACGGTAATTAAACCTTGCTTGGCTTGTTTACGAATATCGCTGCGTGATCCTACCCCCATATGGGACAATACTTTATCTAAACGCTGCTTTTTTGCAGTTTTCCCTGATAGGCTCATTCTTACATCCACCTCCAGCCTGCGGGATATTCATTCTTGAGCACACCGTCCTGCCACTTCCCCCAGCCTGCACTATAACCATCTATGCAGACCAGTACGTATCCTTTTTGGGTAGTTCCTATTTTAATAGAGAGACGTTCTTGACTAATCAACAATGTCTCTCCTTTAAGATAGGAAATAGCTTCATTACTCGTACTGGAAAGTGAGACACTTCGGCAGCTCTCTTCAGGGTGTAACGCGGTAGCCATTGGATGTCCTGGGATAAATCTGCCGTTACGGACATGTCCTACATACCATCCTGGACGAATCGCCTTTAATCCATTTAATCTTTCCTTAGGTAGTGGGGAGATGTACAGATGATCACCGAAGAAAATCGGATACCCTTTTGGCTCCCAGCCAAGCTGGTCTTTTATAAAATCTCCATATGCAGCCAAGGCTTGCTCTTCTCCTGAACCTTGACGGCCACGTTCAGCGCCAGCAGCAGATTTATTAGAGAACTTACCTTCTTTCCCTCGTCTGGCTTCTGGTTTGTTTGCGGATTTAATATGAGCAGTGCCTTTTTTATTCGTATTCCGTGTAACTGCACTCAACTTAACTTCGGCTTGATCACGTTCCTCTGCAGATACCTTTGGCCCCACATGCTGCAGCACAGCCATGAAATGTCCTTCACCTTTTACTTTATGCGGCCATAGTCTTGCTGTCCCTGATAGTTCTCCAAAACCAGGAGCAAATGAGCCAGTGCCTCCAACTGTAATCACCGAAAACTGTGGATGTTCAGAAATAAACTCCGATATAATTTCTTCATTTTCTTCTGTAGCAAATGTACAGGTTGAATAGACAAGTGTACCTCCCGGTGCCAACGCTGTTGCAGCAGAACGTAAAATATCCCGCTGCATGGCTGCATATTTGGCAGGTGTACCTGAATCCCACTGCTTCACCATGTCTTCATCTTTACGGAACATCCCTTCACCTGAGCAAGGAGCATCAATCAAGATTTTGTCAAAATAAAGCGGGAATGCCGCTGCAATATGATCTGGACTTTCGTTTAGTACGATACCGTTGCGCACCCCATATAGCTCTAGATTTTTGGCTAAGGCTTTCGTGCGTTCTGGATGAAGATCATTGGTAACCAACAAGCCTTCTCCTGAGAGCTTGGCAGAAATCTGTGTGGATTTGCCCCCAGGTGCAGCGCATAAATCAAGGACACGATCTCCTGGCTGTACATCAAGCAGTTCCACAGGTGCCATAGCGCTTGGCTCTTGAATGTAATACAATCCCGCGTGATAATGTGGATGTTTACCTGGTCTGGCCCCATCCTCTGTATAGAATCCGGTTGGACACCACGGAATGGGTTCCAGCTCTAAAGTGGAAAGAGCTTGCAATTTCTCCACTGAAATTTTCAAGGTATTAACACGAACGCCTCCGTTAGGGGTCTCCTTGTACGAATCCGCAAATTGATTATAATCCGTTCCCAGCAAGTCCATCATACGCTCGCTGAAAGAACTGGGCAGTTGTGCCGCCATGATGCCGTCCTCCTGATAGTACTGCTAAAATTTAGGTGTTTAAAGATTCAAGGAACACCCTTACGGGTGTTCCTTTGGCAATACTCATTTATAGAGGATCATTATTTACGATGAGAAGAGGTCGGTCTTTGAGGACCTCGTCGTTGAGGATTATTCGGTGTGATCACCTCAGCCGCAGAGTTCACTTCATCCGCTAGACCTTGATCAATGATTTCTATAGTCAGATCATAATAAGAAAATGGCTGCTGCTCACACGACTCCATGCGGCGAACATAATCCTTCACTTCCACCACTAGCTTAGCCAAATTAATGCCGAGTGTCACTGCTGAATATTCTTCCAGCTTGGCAGCAGCCCCGCTTAGCATAATCGTTGCACCACGCATATTATTATTACGGCAATGGTACAACCCAACAGCTACTTGGAGAAGTGCTTTGTACAATGGGTCGCGTTGCTTGGCAAGCCATAGCTCTTCGAGCACCTCGTGACATTCGAAATAATCCCGGTCACGATTAAAGTACACTAGATACGCCAAGTACAACGGATCATAAGCCATCCGGCAAACTATCCTTTTTAGCTGCGGAGAGAAGTCCCCGTACATGATCCAGAAGCTCCTTCATCGCTTCCATGTCCTGAGCCTGCCATATTTCGTTAAATCGAGCCTGAGTATCTATAGCCTCATTCACCAAATGATAGAAATACAATTGATGAATAGATTTGAGAATTTGAGTCGTCATATTCGAGTTTTCCTCGAAGGTCTTTTGCGCTTCCAGGATTTCATCACGAATACTGGACATTTCGCTGTCCAAGATGGAGGCTGCTTCAGCTGCGGTTTTCAGGCGCACTCGCATTTCATCCGGTAAGCTTTCCCGATATTTATAATTCAGAGAGTGCTCTATGGTTGCCCAGAAATTCATAGCTAGTGTACGAATTTGGATCTCTGCGAGCACTATTTTTTGTCCCAGAGCTGTCTGCACAGGATATTTAATAATCATATGAAAGCTGCGATACCCGCTCTCTTTATAATTGGTGATGTAATCCTTCTCATACAGGACTTCAAGATCCTTACGAGCCCGGATATATTCGGCCACTCTGCGGATATCCTCCACGAACTGGCACATAATCCGGATCCCGGCTATATCTTCAATGCCTGTCTCCAGATCCTCCATCTTCACATTCAGGCGCTTAGCCTTCTCCAAAATGCTTGACAGCCGCTTTACACGACCAGTTACGAATTCAATCGGCGTGTATTCCTCTCTTTTCTTCAACTCCGAACGCATTGTTTTGAATTTAACTTTCAATTCTTCCACAGTCTGTTCATATGGAAGCAAAAAAGTTCCCCAGTCCCTGCCGTCCATCGCCTTCGTCCTCCTGTCCTTTCGACTCCTTCAATCAGTGATGATCAGCACCCACTGCTTCAGAGATATGACTGAATCCGTCCCGCCGTAAGAGCTGCCGTAATCCGGCATGCAGCCTGCGGTTAACCTCCGGTCCTTCGTAGATGAGTGCTGTATAAATTTCGACCAGACTTGCGCCTGCTCTTATCTTGTCATACGCATCCTGACTGGTGAATATGCCCCCTGAACCTATGATCGGCATCTTCCCTTCAGTCTGGCGATAAATCCTACGAATGATTTCCGTTGACCGGTCACGAAGTGGCTTACCGCTTAATCCACCTGTCTCATTAGCCTTTTCATGACTAAGTCCATCCCGGTTCAATGTAGTATTCGTAGCAATAATACCATCCATACCAGCTTCTGTCAGTGATTGAACCATATACTCCAACTCAGAGTCACTTACATCTGGAGCAATCTTAACCAACAAGCTCTTATTCAGGCCTGTGGCTTTACGCTGAATCTCCATTTCTTCCTTTACTTGTGCCAGCAGGAACGCTAATTCGCTGCCATGCTGGAGACTGCGCAGCCCCGGTGTATTTGGTGAGCTGATATTGACCACAAAAAAATCACCGTACGGATAAAGCGTACGGATACACTGACGATAATCTTCATGAGCCGCTTCATTACTAGTTATTTTATTCCGTCCAATATTTACTGCTATTGGAACTCTGCGATTTTTTAATTTTTTTAGACGCTCTGCCATAGCGTCAGCCCCTTCGTTATTGAAGCCCATACGATTGATCAGAGCTTCATCAGAGGGAAGACGGAACAAACGCGGGCTATCATTACCCGGCTGACCCTTAGGGGTAACCGTCCCCACTTCCATAAATCCGAATCCGATCGAAGAGAATCCAGAAACGGCCTCGGCATTCTTATCCAAGCCTGCTGCCAGTCCAACTGGAGTCGGAAAATGTATGCCAAACAGATCAACTGCTAAATCTGCCGTTTCAGGAACGCCATACATTAAACGCAATGCCGCGCTTCCCCCTGGAACTGATGATGATTTATCCAATCCACCTATGACGAGATGGTGAGCCTTCTCAGGGTCCAGCTTAAAGAAAATTGGTTTACCAAAATTACGATACAACACCGTTCTCGCTCCTTAAGGGGTACTTCACTAATCCACGTGTCTACCCGATTCTGTAGGTTTCTTCTTAATTTTAGCCTTTTCTTGAACAAAAGAAAAGCATTTTACCCTGTAAGTGTGCAGAGAGCTTAACCCAAAGTATAGTAATTTTCTTGTAAACGCATTACAATATAGGGGTAATCAGCGATTAAGAGAGAAAGAAGGTATGCTGGATGTCAACTAAACGTAAACCACCAACTTTGCAGCAAAAGAAAGAAGAAGTTAATCGTAAAGCGCTAATGTGGATCGGCGTAAGTTTAACTTTACTAATTCTTCTCATCATCGTTCTGTTTATAGTTGCCGGGAACTAATTCAGCCAGTGGTATACTTTGTGGGGGTTGGTCTGATCATATGGAGCAGCAGGGTTGAAGCGTTTCGCCGGCAGCAGCTGCTTGTCAGGCAGAACCCCTTTACTAATCACCACTTTTGTTCCTTTTGGAATCATAGCGAATAGTTCTTCCACATCTTCTCGACTCATCCGAATACAGCCAAGGGATTCATCCTTGCCGACACTTTCTGGCTCATTGGTGCCATGAATAGCATAATTACTATCTGAAAGTTGTAGTCCGCGGCTTCCGAACTCCCCATTATCATGACCGTTTGGATTGACCACTTTATCTGTAATGATGAAATTGCCTTCCGGAGTCTTGTCTCCCCCAAGCCCTACCTCATAATTTCGTAGAATAACAGAGCCGCTGACTACTGCCAAGCGGTGTTTTTGTTTATCCACAATCACTCTAAGCGGCTGGTCAAAAAAAGGAACGCCCTTTCCACTACTTCCACTCTCGCTTAACGCCGTCGGTATGCCCATTCCCGCCTCAGCAGTTGAGCTTGGAGGCTCACCCGCAACTTCCGGTGTACCCAGTGCCTTAGCAGTTGCTATTTCCTTAAGAGATTTGAACTCACGTTTCATAACTGGTGTCGTCCCGCCAATCCAATTTTCCGGAAAAGGTCTGGTCAATTCCGCCAAAGAAGCCGGAAGCTTGCCTTTATGATTCTGATAAGACCTCATTGCACTCCATAATGTAGCTAGCTCCTCTTGATCCCCCTGCCACTTAGCTGCATCCACCGCAAGTTCCCCTTGCTCTGGCGGTTCGCATGCACATGCCGCTGGATCATAGGATTGGTATACCAACCGTCCGTTCCCATTCTTCTGCAGTGTGGAATTAAGCGGAAGCTTCTCTTTCCACAGCAGCCACTTCCCTTCCCGCTCCATGCCCAAAATAGCAGCTTGAAACGGTTCCTCGCGCATTAGCATAGTTGCCATCAGCTTCCCTGACGAAGCCGAAGCTCCACTCTCTTGCGCTGTATACATCATTTTTCGTGCCTCTAGAACGGGTTCCTTCTTAACATCTTTTTGGTCAAGCGGATCTTTGACTTCAGAAGCAACCGTGTCTTGGACCATTTCCTGATCTTCCGCAATATCTAGACCCGGAGCCACAGCCGATGGCACCATAACCAGTAATAGAAGCATCAGCCCAAGCATAATGTAGCGGAATCTTTGCTGCCTTCGGTCCCGCTGGCGGCTTGCCTGAAGCAGCCCTTCCTCATATTCCCGTAGCGTTTCCGCAGGCACCTTACTATGCTCGAAAGCTTCATATACTTCTCCAGCCTGATTGAAGCAATAGTTAGCTTTCCCCTGTTGACCGTTCTTATAGTATTCCTTACCCAGCAAGTACCATGCCATCTTATTGTCTGGATGCATCTGTACATATGCTTTGAGGTGCTGAGAATTTTTCATCGGAACCTCCGAAATTTTATAATTCCTTCCTACATTAATATCGGTCAGACATCGCAAAAAAGACATCCCTAGCTGAACAAAAGTTCGCGAGAGATGTCTTTATGTTGTGCTAGAAGTTACAAAATCCCGGCTAATTAGCCCTCTTTGTTAAAAGGCTCATCCGCAATTTTAATAGAGTCGGTTGGGCATCCATCACAAGAATCCTGGAGATCATCAAACAAATCATCCGGAATCGCTGTGATGCCGTGGTTTCCGTCATTTTCATAAATAACTTCTGCCAAACCTTCGTCATCGTAATCAAAAATATCAGGAGCCGTTGCGCCACATGCACCGCAAGCGATACAAGTGTCTTTTTCGACCCAAGTGTACTTAGCCATTTTATCTCTGCCTCCCGTTGAACAATACAGCGCTGTTGTACCAGCGTCTTATATTTTCTCATATTAATATAAAAAGAATACAATTTCAATCGATTTTCAATACGTTTGCATTTCTGACGCATTCTACGGCATCTATTTTGACATGTCATAGAATGTTCTTGTTACTCTTTATCAGACTCGACAGATAGAAGATTATCCTTTTGCAACGAAGTGCCACGTTCTTTATGATTGCGGAGCCTTGCAGAGTGAGAATCGCTTAACATCCCGGCGGTCAACACTGCATTTTCACCGAATTTATTACGTAGCATGTCCATAGTCTTGTTAAGAGACTCTTTCTTAGGCTGACGTTCGTAATCGAACAAATCAAGCTGAATGGCAGAATCCTCTTTAGCAATCAAGCCCTGCAGGGTCACACCCAGCAGCCGCACAGGCTTCTCCCCATTCCAATGACGAACATATAGATCGCAGACGGACTTGTAGATATCCTCCCCACTCTCCGAAGGAGCCTCTAGCTGACGCGAACGGGTTATGGTCTTCATATCGGGTGTCCGAATGGTCAGCTGCACCCCTGAGGCAACAAGACCTTGCTTACGCAAGCGCCGGGCTACCTGATCACTTAAATTCAACAAAATCGGTCGTACCTCAGCAAGACCTATGACATCCCGCGGCAATGTTGTGGTGTGTCCAATCGACTTACTCTGCTCCCGCTCAGGATTAACGATCCCATGATCAATACCGTTGCCAGCACGCTTTAGCCATGAGCCCATAACTCCGAAATTCTCAACCAGCATATTTTCATCAGCCGCTGCTAATTGACCAATACTGTAAATGCCCAGTTTGCGGAGCTTTTCTGCTGTTTTTCCACCAATGCCGAACATTTCGTTACAAGGCTTGTCCCATAAAATCTTAGGCACATCCCGCAGTCGCAGCACTGAAATACCGTTTGGCTTTTTTAAATCGGAAGCCATCTTCGCAAGCAGCTTATTGGGAGCGATCCCCACTGAGCATGGCAAGCCCAATTCTTCCATTATACGGCGCTGAATCGTCTCCGCTATTTCCATGGGTGTACCGAATTGTCTGGAGCCAGTTATATCAAGGTAACATTCATCGATGGACACTGCTTCCAGTAACGGAGTATAGCTATATGCAATCTGCATAAAAGCATTAGAATATTTGCGGTATAAATGGAAGTCCGGTTTAATAACGATAAGCGATGGACAAATACGAAGCGCCTTCTGAACCTGCATTCCCGTCGAAATCCCCATTCTGCGGGCGACGTAGGAACAAGTCACTATGATCCCTTTCCGCAATTCAACACTACCCGCAACCGCAGTAGCTTTGCCTCTATATTGGTCAGGGTCCTCTGCCTCATGCACAGAGCAGTAAAAAGCATTCATATCAACATGCAGGATAACCCTGCCACTCGTTGGATAATACTGATCAACATTCTGCACAATATCTACCTTCTTATCCTCAGGTTTTCTATTGTCCAACTTAGAATAACTCTCCGCTGCGGTTAGGTCAACTTAAGAGGCTGTAAAGTTCTTTGTTACATTCCCGCGTAAAAATGCTATAATATATAAATTCATTTCCCTATAAGGAGGACTCTCATGTCTAAGTCCATCTCCATCTTCGATACTACATTACGCGACGGCACCCAAGGTGAAGGCATCAGTCTGTCGGCTGACGACAAGCTGAAGATTGCCAAGAAACTCGATGATCTGGGTGTGCACTATATTGAAGGTGGCATCCCGGGAAGCAACAATAAAGACATTGAATTTTTCAAAAGAGTCAAGGAGCTTCATCTGAACGCCAAAATTACAGCGTTCGGCAGCACTCGGCGGAAGAATTCCTTGGCCGAAAACGATGACAATTTAAAACGTATGATTGACGCAGGGGTTCCTGCTGCTACACTCGTCGGAAAATCTTGGGATTTCCATGTACACACTGCATTACAGACTACGCTTGAGGAGAATCTCGCCATGATCGGCGACTCCATATCCTACTTGAAACACCAAGGCCTTGAAGTGATTTTTGATGCCGAGCATTTCTTCGACGGATACAAGAATAATCCTGAATATGCAGCAGCTGTTCTGTCCAAAGCCCGGGAAGCCGGAGCAGATTGGCTTGTAATGTGCGATACCAACGGTGGGACCTTACCTTACGAAATTCATGAGATTGTTACCGCTCTAAATCAACAATTGCCCGGAGCCAATCTCGGAATTCACACTCACAATGACTGTGAGCTAGCGGTTGCCAATGCACTTAGCGCCATCGGAGCTGGAGCACGGCAAGTACAAGGTACCATTAATGGTTACGGTGAACGGTGTGGTAACGCCAACCTATGTTCTATTATTCCTACACTACAGATCAAAATGGGTTATCACTGTATTCCAGGCGATTCATTATCGCAGATTACCAACACTGCCCGCTATATTAGTGAAGTGGCTAATGTTAATCTGCCGGTAAATCAGCCTTATGTCGGAAATGCAGCTTTCGCACACAAAGGTGGAATCCATGTCTCCGCCATCATGCGTGATTCACGGACCTATGAGCATATCGCTCCTGAGCTTGTCGGGAACAAGCAGCGTGTGCTGGTCTCCGAACTTGCCGGACAGAGCAATGTACTCTCCAAAGCACAGGACATGGGTTTAAATCTGGATCCAAGCAGCGAGCAGGCTCGCCGGGTGATCGAGAAGATTAAAACGATGGAACATCAAGGTTATCAATTTGAAGGTGCCGATGCCTCACTGGAGCTACTCCTTCGGGAAGCTACCGGCGAGATGAATGAAACCTTTACCTTTGAATCCTTCAAGATGTTAGTTGAGAAAACCGCAGAACATCCAGTAGTATCTGAAGCGTTCGTGAAACTGAAAGTTGGCAGTGAGAATCTTTATACTGCTGCTGAAGGTAACGGTCCAGTCAACGCACTCGATAACGCGCTTCGTAAAGCATTACAGACCTATTTCCCACAATTAAAGGAAATGCATCTATCCGACTATAAAGTCCGTGTAATAGATGAACAGGATCAGACTGCAGCGAAGGTAAGGGTATTGATTGAATCCAAGAACTTCACAGACACCTGGAGTACGGTTGGTGTCTCCAGTAACGTAATTGAAGCCAGCTGGGAGGCTCTTGTTGACAGTATGCGCTACGCGCTTCTCAATGAGCTCTCATTGGAGAATGAGAAGACGACCAGCAATGAACCTAGAGGCCTGGTCAATCATTAATTGATCACTTATAGAATTTTGTAAGACAAAAAAGAAGCTTCCCAAAAGTAGAATTCTACTTATAGGGCAGCTTCTTTTTATTAAATAGGCTATATAACGGACTATTGCTTTAGCCCATAGACTTTGGGTGGTGGGCGGTGAGCAATGGGCAGTGTGCGGTGCGGGATGCGCAGGGGCGAGTGCGGGGTGCGGGTGCGGTAGAGTAATTAGGGAAAAACTCCCTGAAAATAGCCGATATTCGCTATAAATGAACAGAACCAGGGAATTCCTCCCTAAAAATCAGGGTGATTTCATTATTTTCCACCAAAACAGCTAGATTAGAGGGATATTTTCCCTAATTATTCGTTGAATGACCCGAGATCTCGAAATAATAGGGAGAAATTCCCCAATTGTTCTAACGAGGCTTACTTCGGGGTTCCAGCCATTTCTGCTCCACTGTATAGTGAAATTAATGCTTGGGGTCAACTAAAGCAAATCACGGCTGACCAAAAACGCAGATCAGCGATCCTCCAAAAAGAAGAATCGCTGATCTATAGACTTTTGCTGTTTGGAGAAAAAAGCAGATCTGTCTCCACATGGGACAGCCTGCTTCATGATTCGGTAAGCTTGATTATTTTCTCCTCCAACTCTTCAGGGCTAAGAATACCTAGAATAATCTCAGAGATCACTCCATTCTTATCAATGAGCACATTGGTGGGAAAAACAGCTCCATTATATTTGCTGTACACCTCATCTTTTACATCAAACATAACCGGAAACACAAGACCGTATTTCTTGATAAAACGTTCAGCATTGGGTTTATAATCCTGACTGCTCACATTAATACCGTAGATATCTAGAACATCCTTATACTTAGTGGCCATGGTATTAAGTTCAGGAGCTTCCTGCTGGCAGGGATCACACCATGAAGCCCAGAAATTAAGGATTACCGCTTTATCTCTGGGGCCATCAACAACATAGGTAGTCCCATCTGTTCCCTGAAGTGAAAACGAAGGTGCACGCAGTCCAGCCTTAGGTCCGCTCTTCATCGGCAGCTCATTTTGTTGCGCAAGCACAGCTTCTGCTTTTGGCTCACGATTATACCACACCGCAAACACAGCAACACATACAACTATGAGTAATACTGTTATATTTAATTTATTACTTGCTTTCATAGTCATCTGTTCCTTTACGATTGGAATAGTTTTCTACTATTGTACCCTCAATAGGTTAAATTTCAAACCATCCATTTTTTACACAATAATATATACTTTTATAATAAAAAAGAGGGTTTCGTCTGCGACGAAACCCTAATGAAGAGAGAGGGGTGAACAAATGGCAGCATTCCAGGGAAATGTCCAGCCTATTAGACTGAAATATTCCGTACAGCAAGCACTGGGGAAGCACCTGCTGTCCTGTTATCCGCATGAAGCATGCGGAGTCCTGCTGGGTGCTGCCGCAGCGGGTGGCATGCTCATAGATACTTACGTACCCTTGCGCAACGTAGCGCCAGACCCGCTGCACACCTTTACTCCTCACCCTGAAGAGTGGATTGATGTTCTTTACAACGAACCGACAATCATCGGCCTATTTCATTCCCACCCACATTCAGCACCTATCCCTTCAGTTGCCGATTATAAAGGACTAACAGCACTAGGACCTGAGTTTGCGCTTTATCTTATAGGTTCTCCCAACACCAAAGATAGCGGCAATCCCATTCTGAACGGATTTTATATTGAGCGTTTGCCTGATAACCGCGGCGGAAATTTGTTCCGCGGTTTATCTCAAGCCCCGCTTCACGTTCTACTTAAATAAGCATAAAGATCACCCAAGGTATCCACTTGGCCGCGCTCCGAAATTTCCCGCAGGTAGATCACCCACAGCTGTGCTGTCATCTTTGCGTCTTCCAAGGCATGATGACGGCCATGAATCGGAATTTCATGCACATATAGCAGCTCATCCAGCGAATAATTACTTCGCTGTGGCTCAAGCCATCGCGCTAACATCATCGTGTCCAGCACACGGTGTGTTAGCTGAACTTTAGAGGTTTTCCATAAAGCAGCATTAAGAAAAGCCTTATCATGTGAGCTTGCATGTGCCACCAGCACATTTTGACCTACAAAGGACATAAAATTATGAAGGCCATCCATTAAGGAGGGAGCGGATTGTGTCATTTCTTCCGTAATCCCAGTCAGCCTTGTAATATCCTCCGGAATAGCCGTCTGACAGTTCACCAGTGTATAAAAGCATTCCTCTTCTTTGATCTGCTCTCCAACAACCTTGACGGCTCCGAAAGACATAATCTCATCCCCATGCTGATGGGAAAAGCCTGTAGTCTCTAGATCAAAGATCACTGTCTCTAATTCAGACAATGGGGTATGCAGCACCTCAGGCCGCCGCTTCTCTCGCATCAAAGATCGAATAAAGGCCATTTGCTGCGCAGTCTGTTGCGCAGTTTCCCCACCTCTCATCGAAGCAATTGCCGAGGGCATTCCACCTTGTCTTAGATTACTCCAGAATCCTCCGCTTTTGTTCGGCTCCCTCATGACCGCCACCTTTCCGCTGAGCGGAGCTGACGCTGCAGCGCCCGATGAAGGCGTCTGACAAGCAGCAGGCTTTCACGCAGCTCAGACAGCAGCTGCTTATTCTTCAATTCACTCTCAGCTACATAATCACTGCTGATTAACAATCCATCCTGAACACTATATGGCGTGTTCACTCGCAACCGCATTGCTAATAAGAAAGCTCTGCGGATATCCTCTAAATGTTGATATTTCCCAAGCCTATCAAGCGCTTCAATCCGCTCTAATGTCGAGCCAGCTCTAATGCCATGTAGTAATGACAACCGTCTAACAATGTTCACTAACGGAATATAGACCCCATACTTAACATCAAATCCGCCTGCATAATCACCAAACCGTTCTGTTAACACCTGTCCCAGTAAATTCAAAGTCGCTTTGTGGCGTACTGTATTGCGAAGAACAGCATTAGACAGCTGCTCATTTTCCGCAAAGCCTTCATAGAAAGCTTCTTGCCACTTCGCTGATAACTTCACGCTTCCTGCCACATGACGCATATCAGAAGAGATAATAAGATACCGGATCGGCTCCCATTCCAACTGAGTTCTCCAGCTATCAAGCTGCTCTATCCATTCAGATAATGTCTTACGCCACATGACTTGGGAGCACATTACCTTCCCCGCACATTTCTCATATCCTACTTCTTCAAGCATATCGGATAACAAAGTTCCGAAAAATTCGAAATAGCGATTTTTTTCCCCATCAGGCTCTCCTTCGACTATCAGGCCATTATCCTGATCGCTCCAAAGCGTTGCCTCCTGCCTCCCACTGCTGCCAAACACAATAAAGGAATAAGCACAGGGAGGCGGGCCATAGCCCGCCTCTTTCATCTGCGCCTCACATATGAGTACTGCGGTTTGGGCAATAAGATCATGCATAGTATTCACACGGAACATCCATTCCTCTATAGGAATAACATTCAACTGTTCGAGAAGTACTTTTTGACAGGCAACACGCCTCTCCCTAAGCTCCTCTGACGAACCGGCCAATACGATGGTCCTAAAGCTTTCTTCATTATACTCATCTGTTAACTCCATCGATGCCACACGGTCCGCCTCCCTGTCCGAGTTGAAATGTTATTGTTTAAGGGTTTTGGATTCCGAATCTGCGATCAATTTCATTTGCTCAGGGTATCCGTAAGTACCATGCTCACTGATATCCAGACCCATTAATTCTTCTTCTTCTGTAACGCGAAGTCCGATAGTTACCTTCATTACATACAAGATGATGAAAGAAAGAACGGCTACGAAAACAAATGTTCCAACCACACCAAGCACTTGAACCCCTAGTTGATGGAAACCGCCACCGTAGAACAACCCAGCTTCACCTACCAAGCCGCCTTTAGTAATAAGCTCAGGTACAGCGAACAGACCCGTTGAAACTGCACCCCACATCCCCGCAATACCATGCACCGAAAAAGCATAGATTGGATCATCAAGCCCTGCACGTTCCAGCCATTGGGAAGTCATGAATGTAAAAGCACCGGCTACAAAACCAATAATGATTGCTGCCCATGGATCAACGAAAGCACACGCTCCTGTGATTGCAACCAATGCAGCCAGAACACCATTCAGCATTGCTGGAATATCAGACTTACCAAAGTACAACCAAGAAGCAATCAATGCTGCCAAACCACCTGCTGCTGCTGCGATGTTCGTTGTTAGGGCTACGTGACCGAAGAAACCGCCCATTGGGGACAAAGCACTACCTGGATTGAATCCGAACCAACCAAACCAGAGGATAATAACACCGAGTACAGTAAATACTTGGTTATGACCTGGAATGATCACGGGTTTACCTTCTTTATTAAACTTACCAAGCCGAGGCTTAAGCAATATGGTTGCTACGACTGCTGCCGTTGCACCTGTAAGATGGACAACCGTGGAACCTGCATAATCTTGCATACCCAGCTCAGCCAACCAGCCACCGCCCCATACCCAGTGAGCTACAACTGGATAAATTACGACGGAGAACAAAATTCCGAAAATGATATACACACTTAGCTTCGCACGTTCTGCCATACCACCAGATACGATAGCCAAGGAAACTGCTGCAAAGGCCATTTGGAATAAGAATTTAACATTTAAAGTAACATCAGAAAATGCAAGTGATTCAAAAGAAGCTGCGGTTGAATCTCCTCCGTACAAGAAGCCTGTAGTACCGAAGAAGCCATTGCCGTTACCGAAACCAAGTCCAAAGCCGATAGCCCAGAAGCAAAGACTTGCGATAGCCAGAGTTAGTACTGTCTTACCTGCTACATGCCCTGCATTCTTCATCCGAACCGAACCCGCTTCGAGCATTGCAAACCCTGCTTGCATAAAGAATACTAAAATGAATGCCAGGAAGGTAAACGCTGTGTCCAATCCGACTTGTAAGTCAACGTTCGTCGGACCGTCCGCTGCAAAAGCACTTACCGGATAAATCATCAGTGTAATCATGGCCAGTAACATCATCAACCATTTCTTTTTCATTTTTACCCCACTCCCCAATGTTATATTTTCTAACAAAGCGTGAAACTCTTAATGTCATTATAATCAGAAGTCAGGTAAATTGACAAGACTATTTTAGGAATGTTTTTATTTTATTTTATTTGAGCACACGAAATTTTCACAGTACTAATGGACTAGAGGTCCTAAAGGCCTGATTCTAGCTGCATTTTCATTAAAATAACTACGCGCACAACCTCATTTATATTACCTAATACTTGAACGCATCTTTTACCAAAATTACAAAATACATAACATTTAATGTTATGTATCGGGGTAACTTATAGTTTTGAACCTCAATCATTCTTCAAATTTGATATCCCTTTGAGTTTGAGTGTATTGTATAGAAACTACAGATCACCGTTCATGAATTAACCCTTCTTTACTGCATATACTTTATGAAAGTATGACGTTTGACTGTATGGTTTCCAGTTTGTTATCATTACAGATAGCATAAGAAACCATCAATTTAGGAGATGACCGCCACTTATCGGCAGTCGTATTCAATTAGTGAGGCGAGATTAAATGGGGATATGATTTTGTATCGAATTGGAGAATTAGCTAAGGCTGCTCACATTAGTGAACGAACTATTGATTATTACACGAAACTGGGATTAATCTCCCCGGAATCTAGAAGCACCAAAAATTATCGGCTATACAGCCATGAAACCTTGGCTGCTTTAGAACGTATTACTCAATTAAAGCATGACAAGTATTCATTGGAAGAAATCAAATCTATGCTAGGCAAATGGAACGAGGCAACACCAGAAACTGACGTCTCTGATAAATTAGTTGAGTTAGAGCAGCAAATGCAGCGGCTAGAACGGGAAGTAAAAGCCCTTGAACCTCTTATTAGTGGTTTGAAGCCAGGACAGGCCAGTCGCGTACTTTCAAATCTGCTCCCTCAGGGATTAGCCTGCATGGAAGCGATCCGGCTATTGCTTACGCAAGGACCGCCAATGTAAATACCATATTTACAATACAGTGGAGGAATGCATCTATGTTTATGTACCTATTAGTAATTATTGCTTTTCTTTTCTCATTGTGGGCACAGTTTAGAGTCAAAGGAACCTTCAGCAAGTGGTCAAAGGTAGCTAATTCGAACGGCCTGACTGGATATGAAGCCGCGAGACGTATGCTCGATGCTAATGGCTTACACGATGTTCCGATTGAACCTGTAAGAGGCACACTCTCAGACCATTATGACCCCATCCACAGAGTTGTACGCTTATCAGAGCCTGTGTATTATGAAAGTTCCATCTCAGCAATTTCTGTCGCTTGTCACGAAGTAGGCCACGCGATTCAGCATAAAGTAAGTTATCCTATGTTGACACTTCGTCACCGGATGTTCCCGGTAGTTAATTTCGCATCAGGCATCGCGCCTTTCATGCTGATGGCAGGTTTCATCTTCGGTTACTTTAATCTTATAGGCTTGGGTATCATTTTCTTCTCAGCAGCTGTTGCATTCCAGCTCGTAACGCTGCCTGTAGAATTCAACGCCAGTAACCGGGCTCGTCAGGTCATGGTAGAACAAGGTTTCATCCGCAACGAAGAAGAACGCGGAGTAGCAAAGGTTCTCAACGCCGCTGCATTAACTTATGTTGCTGCCGCTCTAGTATCCTTGCTTGAATTGCTTCGCTTGATCACCGTCTTTTTAGGCAACCGCGACTAATATCGCTTACCTCTAAACAACAAAAACCCCGGAAGGCTAAGAGCCGACCGGGGTATTATTTTGCCTAGCTTTAAAGTAGGAGATTAAAAAAGTCCGAAAGGAACGTGCCACCAGCGGTAATTTACTATCTGTACGGTAGATCAAACCAACCGTTCTCGTCACCGCAGGCTCCACAACCTTCACCTGGGCTGGTTGAAGAGGATTCGTCTGATAGAACGCCATCTCCGGAAGCAAGCTTACACCCATCCCTGCGGCCACCAAACCACGAATGGTATCGGTCTCTCCGCCTTCAAAAGCAATCTGCGGTTGGAATCCCGCCTGCAAGCAAGCTTGCCAAACGATAGGTCTCAACGAATAGCCTTGGCTGAATAGAACAAACTTCTCTTTTTGCAGCTGTTCCAACCGAATTTCAGATTCTCCTGCCAGCCGGTGATTCTGAGGAAGAATCGCAAACAACTCTTCAGTCATTACAATATCCCCCGAGACATGCTCATCATTCTCAGGAAAAGGTGAAATGAAAGTTAAATCCACTTCTCCAGACAATACGTCTTTTATCAAAGAAGGGTAAGATCCTTGTTTAAAACGAAATTTGACATGAGGATAATACTTACGAAAATCTGCAACGATAGTCGGGATTAGATGTGTGCCAAGGCTATGCGGGAATCCAATCCGAATCTCACCACGCTCGGGATCCAGAAATTCATGCACCTCATTTACTGAATGCTCCAACTCCTTAAGGATACTCTCAACCTTCTTGCAAAAGAGCTGCCCAACAGGGGTAAGCTGCAGATTGCGCCCTTTTTGCATGAATAGATCAACCCCAAGCTCTTGCTCCAGCTGATGAATCTGACGACTTACCGCAGACTGCGCTACATGAAGCTCTTCTGCCGCTCTTGTTACGTGTTCTTTTTGAGCTACCTTTAAAAAATATTGCAGCTGTCTTAGCTCCACTCCATCATCGCCCCTGTCTTAGGCTTTTTTTGAATATACGAATAATTAGCCCATACACGAAAAAGCCAGAAACCAAACCTCCGAGATGTGCAACCCAATTCACATTCGGTGTAGCAAACGACATAATGATCCCGATCATTAGCAATCCGTATAAAGTCTTACGCGAGCCCTCATCCATCATCGCCCGTTGAATAACGGCAATGTATAAAAATGCACCATAAATGGCGTAGATTGCTCCAGAAGCACCAACCGAAACCGTACCAACCTCTACTACTGAGCGGGCACTAATCGCAATTGTAAGCAGATTTGCCAGAAAACCACCCGCCACATAGAGCAGCGCATAACGCCACCAGCCCAGCAATCGCTCCAGAGGCGGTGCAAACACCAGGAGAGCGAAGCAATTAAAGAACAGATGGGAAAACCCATTATGTAAAAAAATAGCGGCCAGATAGCGCCACAGTTCCTCTTTGTACGGACTCACATCTACTATAGCACCAAAATCAATAAGCGTTTGAATATTAGTTGATCCTCCGTTAATTACCGTCAGGATAAACATGATCACATTGGCCAATATGAGCAAACAGGTTACCGGATAATACCGGACATAACTTTTCCAATTTTCGTATCGAATAAATATCATAACACCCATCCCTTTACATATATATCTTGTCCGGTTGGACATCTTCCTGCTATTAAGATTATAATTTATTGTGGCAGTAAGAATCCAATATTATAATTCGAGGAGGAAAACAAGGATATGACGCAAGAAAAAACAGGCGTAGCTACTTTTAAAGGCAACCCCATCACTCTCGTAGGACCTAAGCTAACAGCTGGTGATCCTGCACCCGATTTTGTTCTGAGCAAGAATCTTCTAGAAGACGTGTCTCTAAGTGATTATGCCGGTAAAATCAAGCTAATCAGTGTTGTCCCTTCTCTTGATACCGGGGTATGTGACGCACAGACCCGCCGGTTCAACAGTGAAGCCGCAGAGCTTGGTGACGATGTGGTAATTCTCACGGTAAGCACGGACCTGCCGTTTGCCCAAGCTCGCTGGTGCGGTGCTGCCGGTATCGATCGAGTTATTACTCTATCCGACCACAAAGCAACCTCATTTGGACAAGCCTATGGTGTGCTGATTAAAGAATTCCGCTTAGATATGCGCTCCATCTTTGTTCTGGATAAGAACGACAAGATCGTATATGTTGAATATTTGAGTGAAATGACCGAGCACCCTAACTATGAAGATGCTATTGCTGCCGTGAAGAAGCTGCTCTAATTCTTTAATCAGTAGCGGTTATTCCAACAATACTTAATTATCTCTGTTAAAAAAGCGGCAGAAGGTCCATCCTTCTCCCGCTTTTTTTTGTAATAGAAAGATTTATCGATAACACACTGAGCAGCTCACCGTTTACGTAAACGCATTCATACTACCCCTAAGCAAGAAGGGTTTGACGGGCCTCTAAAATTCAGTCTGCTTTGTATTTTCCTAATTTTTTGTCCAAAGATGCATACAAGCGTTGAATCACACGGTAATTCGCCCCGAGATCACCAAGTGAACCTCTAGATGCAGAATACATATCTACACCACAACGAACAGGCGTCGTATTTAGCACCGATACCGTAATGTCCAGCGTACGGCCAAATGCCGTTCTTTTCTCAAGAGTAATCTCACCTACAGACTCCACTTCGTGAAGCACCTTAAATCCAGGAACTTTCTTTAAAGTTGATGAAACTTCTTCCCATGCTTTGTCTTTAGTTAGATTGTAATAACGCGTTTTTAATGTCGGATCTTTGGCGCGGTCGCTTGTTCCATCATGACTGCGGAATAAGCCAACCAAGGTTCTTTTTAACGACAAAATTCTTCCCCCTCTACAAATCCCAAGTTCATTATTATAAGTGTAACACTCTTGTCTCAGGAACAAAAGGGTATAACTCACTTTCCCTTTATTCCAGACATACAAAAAAGCGCCCGCTCCCATTATTCACGGGAAACAGGGCGCCTTGGCTTAAACAAGAGAAAACCCGCTTATGCCGTCCGGCTACAGTGTCTTCTGAACCTGCTAGAGCAGGTGGGTGATCGCAGAAAACGTTTTTGAATTCCCCAAGTCATATAGACAGGGCGGTTCAGCTGCGCTTCGTGTAGATCTCCCAAGACATTATCATTGGTTCAAAACAACGAGTAACCGTAACGTACATCGCAGGATTTGTTATTATTATATTGCGTTTTAACGAAAAAGTAAACCTGTATGCGCTTTATTTTTACACAGGAATTAATTACCTGGAAATATCCAACGCTTAATCCAGCATTTTGTTAAATGCGTTTGGTGTCCTTTTCATCAATTTCATCCTCGTAGTCATCGTCATCGTCATCGTCGTCGTATTCATCCGCCCGATTGTTCAATGCTGCTGCTTCTGCTTCTTCCTGCTCTTTTAGTTTCTTCTTTTCTACTTGCAGCTGTAGCTTATTATAAGTAGCGTAGAAGTTAAAGAAGGCCGCCATTGCAATCAACGTTGGAATACAAATGAAATACAGAGCCGGATATCTAAGACCGATATAAACAAGAACCGCGGCTGCAATCAATGTAGAGAACACACGAATTGGGCGTGCTATAGTCAGCAATATAGAATTGGTCATCACTTGCTTGAAGCCCATTTGGTAATGAACCACAATGGAAAAGAAGTTAAACATGGATACCGACAAAAGTATCATCAGCACCAACATCAAAATACCAACAATTCTGAAGTTAGGCATTTGTGTCATGTAAACTGTTACATCAACGTACATAACAACGAACATCAATGTATAGATAACTCCTCCGAGCATGCTTTTTACATAGTTCTCTTTATACCCCTGGAAAAATGTACGAAAAGTTCCTACATCCGTATTCCCCATTACCCACTTACGTACTACAGTAAATAAAGCGGCTGAAGCTGGAAACACCGTAAAGGGCGCTAGAATCCCCATTGCCCAGTTCAATGTAATTTGCTCGTTCGCTCCACCTGCGCCTGTCCCTAACATAATCATCTTTAAAACACCAAAAAACAAAAACGGGGCGGAACATAGTGCCCATAAGATATTACTTCCTGCGATACGTGAAATCCATTCTGTCACGCGGTATAAGCCGCCCATTGCTCCTTTAAACTCCAATTCCCTTCCTCCTCTGTCTCTTACATACTACATATCTTAACTATACCTCATTTGACCTCCTCATTTCCATAGCCCAACTTTCTGAATTATAGACTATCGTCTATACGTAAAGCCTTTATAGTCCATATATTAGGATTGTAACCATAAGAAATACCAAAATCCCCACATTCTAAAGGAGGTTATCTCATGTCTACACCTGTTGGCTTCGGCGGTTGGACTTCTACAGGCACGATCCTCGTATTGTTTATCTTGCTCGTTATCATCACTCGTACATTCGGATACTAATATCTCACAAAACAAATTCGCGCCCTACTAAGGACACAACAATTCACCAAACATCCTTATATTTCAGCAAAAAGAAGACGAGAACCGCAATGCGGCATCTCGTCTTCTTTGGTATCTTGACGAAGTATTAATTATCGAAATCTTCACGTTTTGCAGGACGAGTGCTCGTGCTGCTTGGACGAGTGTATGGTTTACGCTCTGCGCTGCGGTTTGCACCACCGTCACGAGCTGGTGCACCATCACGGTTGCCTTTATAGCCACCGCCATAGCCGCCACTGCCGCTACCGTAGTTACTGCCACCGCTGCTATAGCCACCACGACTACCGCCACCGTTATTATCACGGTTACCACGGTATCCACCACCGCTACTGCTGCCACCGGAAGTGCCACGGTTTCCGCCATAACCACCATTAGGTTTACGGCCACTGCGGATATCGTTTTTGCCACCACGACGTTTAGCACGAATTGGATCTTCAGGAGTCAATTCAATTGCAGAATCCTTCTTGTCGCCAGTGAGAAGCTTCATAGCTGCGGACAACAATTGTACGGAATCATATTGCTCAAGCAATTGAATAGAAATTCCTTTGTACTCGTTCAACTCTCCGCTTTCTACCACTTCAAGCAAACGCTCAGCAGTAACGCGTTGTTTACCTTCAATAGCTTCAGCCATTGTTGGCAAAGGTTTACGAGTAATCCGGTGACGAGTAACACGTTCGATCAAATGCAGGTGATCGATTTCGCGTGGAGTAACGAATGACCAAGCCGTACCTTCTTTACCTGCGCGTCCTGTACGACCAATACGGTGTACATAGCTTTCAGGATCTTGTGGCAAGTCAAAGTTAATTACGTGAGTTACGCCGGATACGTCCAGACCACGTGCCGCTACGTCAGTAGCTACCAGCACGTCAATGCTGCCATCACGGAATTTACGCATTACAGCATCACGTTGGTTCTGTGACAAGTCACCATGCAATCCATCAGCAGAATATCCGCGTTTTTGCAAAGCTTCAGCAAGCTCATCAACCCGGCGCTTAGTACGTCCGAATACGATAGCTAATTCAGGTGATTCCATATCAATCAAACGACTAAGAGCTTCAAACTTTTGACGCTCAGGCACTTCCACATAAGCTTGATCAATCAGTGGGGCACTGATTTGTTTCGGAATAACGGAGACATGTTGCGGGTTGTTAAGAAATTGTTGAGCTAGGCGTTGAATGTTTGGTGGCATTGTAGCAGAGAACAACATGGTTTGACGTTCTACAGGAACGAGCTTCAAGATAGTCTGAATATCTTCCATAAAGCCCATATCCAGCATTTCATCTGCTTCATCCAATACAACGGTTTGAACATCATCCAAACGGATCGTTTTACGGTTGATGTGATCGAGCAAACGACCAGGTGTACCAATAATGATTTGTGGTTTCTTTTTCAATCCACGGATTTGACGTCCAATATCCTGTCCGCCATAAATCGCCAACGAGCGAAGACCTTTGAAACGGCTTAGTTTGCCAATTTCTTCTGACACTTGGATGGCCAACTCACGAGTTGGTGCCATAATAAGGGCCAAGATTTTTTCGTCTTCACGGTTAATCTTCGAAATGAGGGGGATACCAAAAGCAGCAGTCTTACCTGTACCAGTCTGAGCTTGACCGATCAGATCCGACCCAGTCAATGCTAATGGGATCGACTGTTCCTGTATCGGTGTTGCCTCCTCAAATCCTAACTCTGTGATTGCTTGTAGCACTTTTGGCTCCAAGCCAAATTCTGCGAATGTTTTCAAATTATTCATGCTCCTTCTATACAGTGGACATTCCACATGCTTGTCTGTATTCTTAAGTAGCGGTAAACACATTTATAGGCTGTCCAATCATGCTCTATTTTCTGCATGATATAGCGCTTTTGGGACGAAAAGCCTCCCTAATCATCAGGTACCTTGTTGTACCTGAGCAACTGTAGCTTTACATCCGATGCAATGCAAAAATACCATTGTAACGTTCTACTCAAGAATATCCTATACATTATATCACAAACACATGTGAGAATACCAGTGGGTTCCTTTCATTTCATTGCTTTCATGTTTTATTTTTTTAAATATATATATAAGGGTGGATTTACTTGTTAAGACAGATTTTGAATTGTTTGGTTGTTTTTTTAGGGGCAGCACTGATCGCCAGTGGATTTAATCTATTCTTAATTCCACACCGTTTACTAAGTGGTGGTGTATCTGGGCTTTCCATGTTAGTGGGTTATTTCACTCCATTAAACATAAGCCTCCTATACTTGCTCTTTAATATTCCTCTGCTGGCTGCTGGCTGGTTCCAGTTAGGCCGGAGATTTATTATTATGAGCATGTTGTCCGTTGTGTTTACAACCTGGTTCTTAACGGTGATTCCCGAGCATCTGGTGGCTACAGATATGCTGCTGTCCTCTGTATTTGGCGGAGTTCTTGTTGGGATTGGCTGTGGTATCTCCTTTCGTGCAGGAGGTTCTTCCGGAGGTTTTGACATCTTGGGTTCAATTATCACTAAATACCGTGATTTCCCGGTCGGTAATGTAGTGGTAAGTTTAAATGGACTAGTTATCCTGGCGGCCGCTTATCTTGACCAGAACTGGAATTTAGCACTTTCATCAATGGTATCTATATATGTAACAGGTAAAGTGTTGGATATGATTCATATCAGCCACTTAAAAGTAACCGTATATATTGTAACAAACCGTACAGATGAATTACTGCAACATCTAATAGGCCTTCAACGAGGTGTCACAAAGATTAAAACAGAAGGCGCTTATTCTCACGTTGAAAAGGACATGCTAATGACGGTAACAACCCGCTACGAACTTGCAGAGCTGCAACGTATCATCCGCACGACAGATCCTCAAGCTTTTGTAAATATTGTTGAAACAGTGGGTGTCATGGGCTCCTTCCGGAAAGACAAAATGAGGAAATAAAAATTCCTAGTATTGGAAAATGCACCAAACTCAGAATTATGATATATTATACACACGCAGAACCCTAACAATTTCATAAAGATTGAGATTTACCCCTCTTTTTTCCAAAGCACTTCGTTTTCCGATGAACACTGAATCTATTCAGAACTATCGAAAAAGGAAAGGGTGATTTTTGTGGAAATGGAAACGGTAAAACTGTCAGCAATCGTCATGAGGTGGTATCCTGATATGATGCCGTTTCTCAAACAGGACGAATTAAATTCAGTAATCGTTCTGCGAGACGGGCTAAGTATTCTGGAACCTGCAGATGCCATGGATATTATCCATTACAGCATCTGTGAACATCAGAATTCTGCGTATCTTCAATGAGCAAGCCGCAAGAGAAGTCTTGATAGTTGCCGCCTTGGGTTCGGCCCTGTTGCCGATTTAAGGCGGCATTTACTTTTTTCATACCGTTTCGAATCCATACATCTCGTTTATAAACAACAAAGGCGGTTTTTTATTCCCAATCTGAGCTAATATTGTTACAACACTGTTCTTTTTGGGAGCAACCGTTCCTATATAATTTAGGGGAAAGTACATAAAGGGAGAGAAAAACGAATGAACATCACCTGGGCTCTACTGATGATGGCCTTGGGAAGCGTAGGCGTACAACAGAACCAACATGACGCTGAAGTGGCGATCGCTTTGAAGTCCGCCATGAATCCCCCCATCATTGCACAACAAAACAACAATTCGAATGTAGCAACTCCGGCTCCAAGCGCTTCACCTGAAGCAACAAACTCAGAAAGTATGTTACACACCGATCCACAGCCAGATGCACCCAAAGTAAAAGGCATTTATGTTACCGCCTACAGTGCTGGTGGGGAACGAATGGAAAAGCTGCTTACACTGCTTGACCAAACCGAACTTAACTCAATGGTTATAGACATTAAGGACGATGCGGGTTATATCACGTATAAGACCGATAATGCCGACCTTCAGAAACTCGGTAACCCTCAGCCTTTTATTGGAGATATCAGCAAGTTAATGGAACGTTTGAAGAAACATGATGTTTATCCTATCGCCCGGATTGTTGTTTTTAAAGATTCTATTCTTGCCAAGAAGAACCCGCAGATGTCTTTTGTTAATTCTGATGGCACTGTATGGAAGAATAAGGGCGGCGACAGCTTTGTTAATCCTTATAATGAAGATGTTTGGAAATACAATGTGGATATCGCCAAGGAAGCTGTCAAGCTCGGCTTCAAAGAAATTCAGTTCGACTATGTTCGTTTTCCGGAAGGATTCGAAAAACGCGCTGAAACCCTTAAATACACTAAAACCAGTGATTCACGCGTAGAAATTGTATCTAATTTTGTTAAATATGCCAAAGCAGAGCTAGCTCCACTTGGTGTCCGTGTGTCCGTAGATATTTTTGGATATGCCGCATCTGCCCCTGCTGAGGGTATCGGCCAAGACTTTGTTAAAATATCCAAGAATGTGGATGTTATCAGTCCAATGGTTTATCCAAGTCACTATTCAACGGGATGGTTTGGCGTGAAAGAGCCCGACTTAGATCCTTACGCTACAATCAAAGGCTCCATGGTTGATACACATAAGAAGCTTGATCCACTGGGCAGCTACAAACCCGTTATTCGGCCTTGGATTCAAGACTTTACAGCAAGCTGGCTCGGAAGTGGTCATTATGTGAAATATGGTAAAAAACAGGTGGAAGATCAAATCCGCGCTTTGAAAGATGAGAATGTGGATGAGTTCCTTCTCTGGAACGCCAACAATCGCTATACAGCCGATGTTGATTACGAAAAACAATGAATACAGCCCTTATTATTTATAGCTGATCTGATATACGTATGCTAAAGACCCGGCGTTTGCCGGGTCTTTTAACGGAAACTTATTGAACTATTTAACCTATTCCATGAAAAATCATAAAGAATGAGGCACAGAATTATGATACAGACCACCTCTTTAAAACAAAAGGCAGGACAATTTTTTCATATTTTATTCCCAATCCTTGTTACACAAATTGCTTTATCCGCGATCACCTTCTTTGATACTAATATGTCCGGTAAATTCGGGACCGTCGATCTGGCAGGAGTTGCGATAGGAACTAGTCTTTGGATTCCAATCCAAACCGGTCTCAGCGGTATTCTTATGGGGATCACACCTATTGTTTCACAGCTCATCGGGAGCAAAAAAGATAAGGATGTCGCCTTTCAAGTCACACAAGGTATTTGGCTGTCACTAATTGTTTCGATCATCGTCTTGCTGATTGGCAGCTTTGCCTTGTCACCTATTCTTAATTTTATGAACTTGGAGCCTGGTGTAAGAGATGTTGCTTTCCGCTTCCTCAGTTCTATTTCGTTCGGAATTATCCCCCTGTTTGGATATACGGTACTTCGTAGCTGTATAGACGCTTTAGGGCAAACACGCGTATCCATGTGTATTACACTAATAGCTTTGCCTGTAAATGTAGGTTTGAACTATTTGCTCATCTTCGGGAACTTCGGATTCCCTCGTCTCGGGGGTGTTGGTGCAGGGGTAGCTTCAGCCATTACCTATTGGGTTATATTTGCCGTTGCTCTATTGTTCATATATCGTTCTCAGGCCTTTGTAAATCTCAGATTATTCCGTAATTTCTACTTCATATCGTTAAACAGCATTAAAGATTTGCTTAAAATCGGAGTACCCATCGGTTTCTCGATTTTTTTCGAAACGGCTGTCTTTTCCGCTGTAACCTTGTTAATGAGCCGATTTGATACCGTAACAATTGCCGCGCATCAGGCAGCAATCAATTTTGCAACAACACTCTATATGATTCCGCTCAGTATTTGCATCAGCCTTACCATCCTCGTCGGCTTCGAGACCGGGTCTGGCAGACAAAAGGATGCACGCCAATATGCCATAATGGGTATCGGGCTGGCGGCAATCCTTTCGCTGGCCACAGCTTTATTACTCTTGTTTGCCGGAAATCATGTAGCTGGTCTATATTCAGATGAACCCGATGTCATCTCGTTGATTCAGCATTTCCTGATCTATGCAATCTTTTTTCAAATCTCAGATGCAATTGCTACACCTACTCAAGGGGCGCTTCGCGGATATAAGGATGTTAACCCAGCCTTTATCATTTGTTTTATTGCCTATTGGGTAATTGGCTTACCTACAGGTTATATACTTGCAACTTATACAGATCTAGGAGCATTCGGCTACTGGATTGGTCTTATCACCGGTCTTGCCATCGGTGCGACCCTGCTATTGTCTCGGCTTATCAAAGTTCAACGGCGTTATGCCGCACAATACACACAGGAACAACTACAGAGTTAACGATCCATATTACACAAAAAAGGAACAGTGCGAATTTCGCAGCTGTTCCTTTTTATATATAGGGTCGCTAATTATTGGGAAAGACGGGAAGCCAGCTCGTACAGCTCCAGGTCAAAGCCTTTTTTCGTATTCACAACGAGATCAATATCCGTAAGGGTTAATTCACCTTTGATGATACCACAAGCCTTGTCGGATTCACCTTCGATTAGCTTACGTACGGCAAAATCGCCAAGACGGCTAGCCAAATTCCGGTCTCCAGGAGTTGGTGTTCCACCACGTTGGATATGTCCGAGTACAGTAACACGTGCGTCCAGAGAAGCATGACGGTCTTTCAGAGCTTGAGCCACATCTTCACCTTTGCCAACGCCTTCGGCAACAATTACGATACTGTGACGTTTACCTCTGATAAAGTTATCGCGCATCCGGTCAGCAACTTCATTCAAATCATACGGCATTTCCGGCACAAGAATTGTTTCTGCTCCGGAAGCCAGTCCAGCATGCAGCGCGATATCGCCACAGTGGCGTCCCATAACCTCTACAATGGAAGAACGTTCATGAGAGGACATAGTGTCACGCAACTTGTTAATAGCGTCTACAACAACGCCAACCGCTGTATCAAAACCGATAGTGTAGTCTGTGAAGGAGATATCGTTATCAATCGTACCTGGCAAAGCCATAGTCTTGATACCGAGTTTACTTAATTTGTTAGCTCCTTTATAAGAACCATCTCCACCGATAACTACTAGACCATCGATACCCAGTTCATTAAGGATATCCGCGCCTTTTTGTTGTCCTTCCGGTTTCGTGAACTCCAGACATCTTGCAGACTGCAGAACAGTACCGCCACGTTGAATAATATCTCCTACACTGCGAAGATCCATTGGGAAGATATCGCGATTCAGCAGACCTTGATAACCACGTTGCACCCCAAATACCTCAATACCGAAATAAAGTGCGCTTCTTACAACCGCACGAACAGCGGCGTTCATTCCCTGTGAATCTCCACCACTAGTCAATACTGCGATTTTTTGAATTTTAGACATTCTGTTGTTCCTCCTTAAAATTGTGCGAAGTCTGATACTTCTTATAAAAATAACTTCGCGACATGGTTACAAAAAGCGTTTGCGTATCCAACGGCTGTTAGCGAAGAAGAACAGTCTTGTAAGCGGACTGCCTTTCATCAGGCTTTTAGATACAGAGCGAACTTCCCGCTGTTCGCTAACTTTCGGATCAGATAAATAAAGTGCCAGCAATCCCTCAATCACCATACGATGCATCGAAGACTCTGGAAGATTACGAACATCCTTACGGGCCCACTCAACCATTGCAGCGATCCGACTCAGCATGGTATCCGTGTCATCATAATAATTGCAGAAATTAAGATCACCGCCTGCTCGGTCCTCTTCCTGATCAATCAGATAATCCAGCATAATGTGCAGACCACATACATGCGGAAAATACGCGGCTCGAATCGAAGCCGCAGAAGCTTGGTTCAGCTTCGGATCACATGCAGATAGAAATAACATAAATACACCTAGCGTTGATCCCGTTGCAGCCGAAAACTCATTCCATTGCAGATGCGGCGCTCGACTGCCCTGTTCCTCCCACCACTCCTTCAGGGCTGTTTCCCTGAGTTCCGGGCGGATGTGCTTATACACTTGTAAATCTGTATAGAGCACAGCCAGTTCTCGAATCTCCGCTGCAGCAGCGGAATAACCTGGCAACAAAGAAATCATTTCTTGGCATTTACGAACCAGCCTGTACAAATATCCGCCGTCATTCTGTTCACTTCGAAGCGCATAATAATTACCTGGCTCAGCATTTGGATCAATAGCATCCAGCATAGATTGATGCAGCAGCCTGAAATCTGCAGGATCAAGCGAAGTACTGCGATCACATAAGTTGTCCAGATAATCACTGATAGTTTGATAAGCAACAATTAGCGGAATCAGTATATGTTTCATCGATAAATTGCCGGCGGCATAAATACCACCGCCTATGCAATGAAACTCTTTAGTTTCAATGCTGGCAAGTGCTTGCTTCCGGAGCTCGGGATCGGGAATCCCGTTCGCATCTTGGCGCCAGAAATGGAGACATTCTCTCACTTCCGGCAGCACGTACTTATAGACCCTGTTCATAAGTCCCAGTGGACCACGCGGGCTAAGGTAACGGCCTTGCTCTAATTCACTCAATGACAGTGCCTCCACATTGTTGTCTCCTTATCCAAATCACCACTTATTATAATATGATCAGGCGTATTTGTACAAACAACAAAATCACTTTCGTAAAATCATGAAAGATTCAGAAATACAGCAGTTTTTAAAAACATCTCCCCATTGCTTTATGCTATACTAGGCATATTTCAATTTCGGAGGAGTGCAATCCATGTTTTCAAAACGGACCGGCAGCCTTTACAGTGATCAAAACTGGCTGCGTTCCTTTCTCTTTACCATATATGGTACCAGCGTCCTTGTAGTATCCTACTTTCCTTTATTCTACACACATTTAGGGTTTAGCAGTTCTCAGATAGGCTACTTGTATTCCCTCGGCCCCCTTATCTCCATCCTATCCAATCTATTCTGGAGTATGATAAGCGATAAGTTAGGCACCGTTCGAAAGATCATGTTCATACTACTTGCGGGTCAATTAGTAACTGGTCTTCTATTAGCCAGAGCGGCCGAATTTTCATCTGTCATGCTTATTTTGTCCTTCTTCTACTTCTTCTATTACCCAGTTTTTCCGCTTGCCGATACAATGGCTATCAAAGTTGCCGAAAGGCACGGACGGAACTTCATTACCATTCGCGTTTTTGGCTCCTTAGGCTACTCTTTCTTTGCTCTAACCGTTGGCTATGCATTAAGAGCATTGGGCTCTACTTGGAGCTTGACCCTATGTATCATCATCATTATTGCTGCACTTTTAATTACCCTAGGTCTTAAGGATGTTAAGAGACCTGCTGTTATAGAAACAACGAATCAAGATAAGGACACAGCTGAAGCTGATAATAGCAAAAATGGACTTAAAGATATATTGTTGCAAAAAGAGGTGTTGTGGTTCTTCGGCTGTGTGTTTGTACTCGCGTTGGGCCATAGAATGAACGAAGCCTTTCTGACGATCAGTCTAAAACAACTAGGCGCAGGTGAGGAAATCATTGGCTGGGCATTGCTCGCGTCAGCTCTTAGTGAGATCCCTGTATTATTTATCCTCAGCAGATACGGCGACAAATTCAAAGAATTGCCCTTGCTGGCCTTGGGGAGTCTGATGTATGCTCTGCGTTTTCTTTTGATGTCCCTGGCGGATCATCCAGGCTCAATGATTGCCATTCAAGCCATGCACAGTATATCATTTGGTGTTTTTTATGTAACATCTGTCCGTTATATCACCCGGATTATCCCGGATCGCCTTCGGGCAACAGGTCTTGCCATTTTCACCGTCGTTTGGTCAAGTGCCTCTGGGCTGCTTAGCGGTACCTTTGGCGGCATTATTTATCAAGAGGCGGGGCGTTATATTTTTTATATAGTGGCTACGGGTTTCAGCTTGCTTGCTTTTGCAGGGTTTCTGGGACAGCATTTATTGAAATCCAACCTGGAGCCGATCAATTATTTCAGAAAAAAGAACAAAAAAGCCTCCCTATAATTAGGGTTGGTATTATTCCATAATACAAAGAGGTCGTTGCACTCCCCTTCAATGGAGTGCAACGACCTTTTTCATTTAGGAGAACATCTATAGTGGGCGTAAAAAAACACAGTTCCCGAAAGAACTGTGTTCTGTAAGTTGGTAACCACTCTTGCAAGGGCTTGCCAAGTAAATTATATATTTGTAGCAGACAGCTTAACTGTCCTGCTGTTTCTTATAATTTTACTACGTTTTCAGCTTGCGGTCCGCGACTACCATCAGTGATGTCGAATTCTACTTCTTGACCTTCGTCCAAAGTCTTGAATCCTTCACCTTGAATTGCTGAGAAGTGTACGAATACATCTTCGCCGCCTTCTACTTGAAGAAAACCATAACCTTTTTCTGCGTTAAACCATTTTACTGTACCTTTCAATTGAACAACCTCCTAAAAATAACCGCCATATATGGCGTATAACTATAGTATACTGCAATCTTCTGTTCAAATCAATCAAACCCAACCCTTAATATATGATTTAATTTGCTTTTCCCTTCTCCAGTGCGTTATCATTGAGCCAAAAGCCAAAAATCGCCAGGGTGGTAATGATAATGATCAAAAAACATGAAATATACAAAACAGACAAATGGAATATGATGACGGTAGAAGTTCAAGGCCGCTACATTGTACTCCGCGAAATTTCCGATCAATGGGGAGAAGAAACACATACCTTCCTGAGTCGTCCAGCGATGATGCAATGGGTGAATAACCGCTTCAACAAAGAATCTTATAAAGACAATGAAGAAGAGTACAAAAACATCATTGCAGCTTTCAAACAGGTATAACAGGAAATGAATAACGAAAATCTCACGATTTATGTTGTCCTAGTCCTCTGTCTAGGCGCAGTATTAATTATGACCAAGGATCGTGTCCCGCCGAAACTAAAGCGGGGCATGGCCATGGCTGCGGTCGTAATGATTCTGTTTGCTTTCATCTTTGTTATTTATAGCTTGTTGGCATAACTACCATATAAAGAAGACTAAATATTAATAATCAGGACTTAGCAGGACATAATAAGCTGACTCTACTTTTCAAAGAGGAGGACGTCATGCCTATTACACTCAAGTCCATCCCTCTTCTACTTGTGCTCAGCTTGCTACCGGGTGAAATATCATCCACAGTATTGCCGAGGGAGATTATGCCTACTACATCTCATCATTCTAGGAGGGTTTCTATGGAACAATTATTGAAGAGAAGTGAAGTACCTGCTGAGAATCGTTGGAAGCTTGAAGATATATTTGCCTCTCAGAAGGATTGGGATGCAGAATATGCTGAAGCTAAATCACTGATCAAAAAAGCTGCTGATTTCCAAGGTAAACTTGATTCCGCAGAAGCTGTGAAACAATGTTTTGAGCTGGATGACAAGCTGTCCGTCTCCACTGAGCGACTCTTTGTCTATGCTCATATGCGTCAGGATGAAGACACTGCTAATCCTGAATATCAAGCTTTGTCCTCCAAAGCGAAGAAGCTTGGGATCGAAGCAGGCGAAGCCTTTTCTTTTGTAACCCCAGAAATCTTGGCACTGCCTATTGAGAAGCTGGATCAATTTATTGCTGATCCTGAACTGTCCGCTTACACCTTCACTTTAAAAGAGATGAAACGTGAGAAAGCGCATGTATTGTCCAAGGCTGAGGAAGCTCTGCTTGCCCAAGTTGGAAACCTAGCACAAGCGCCTCAGAATATTTTTAGTATGCTGAACAACGCAGATCTGAAATTCCCTAAGATTAAAGATGAAGATGGCAAAGAGGTCGAGCTGACTCACGGCAACTATATCAAGTTCTTGGAAAGCTCCGATCGCGAGGTTCGCCGAAATGCTTTTAAAGCAGTCTATGACACCTATCGTAAGCAAAAAAACACCATCGCAGCAACGCTTAGCGCCAATGTGAACAAAAACGTCTTTTTCTCACACGTCCGCAAGTATCCATCTGTAATGGAAATGTCTCTTTACGGTGATAACATTCCAAAAGAGGTATACACCAACCTGATCGATACGATTCATGAGAGTCTTCCTTTAATGCACCGTTACATGAAGTTGCGTCAAAAGCTGCTTGGTGTGGATGAGTTACATATGTATGACCTATTTGCACCACTAGTAGATGAATATAAGCTGGATATCACGTACGAAGAAGCGAAGAAAATTACCAAAGAAGGCCTCAAACCGCTGGGTGAAGATTATCTGAATGTGCTGCAAAAAGGCTACGACAATGGCTGGATTGATGTCTATGAGAACGAGAATAAACGCTCTGGAGCTTACAGCTGGGGCCCTTATGGCACACACCCATACGTCCTGCTGAACCATAACGATAATCTGAACAGTATGTTTACTCTGGCACATGAGATGGGTCATGCTCTACACTCTTATTTTTCAGACAACGCTCTGAACTATCGGGATGCACAGTATACCATTTTCCTTGCAGAGGTTGCTTCAACTACCAATGAAGCTTTGCTTATGGATTATCTACTCAAAAAGTCTACAGATCCTAAGGAAAAAATGTATCTGCTCACTTACTATGCCGATCAGTTCCGGACAACGATTTTCCGGCAAACAATGTTCGCAGAATTCGAAAAGATCATTCATCAGCGTGTTGAAGAGGGCGATTCGCTTACCCCACAAGATCTTTCGAGTATCTACTACGACCTGAATGTCAAATACTACGGCAAAGAAATGGTTGTGGATCAGGATATCGAGATGGAATGGGCACGAATTCCGCATTTCTATAACAGCTTCTATGTTTACAAATATGCAACAGGCTTCTCGGCAGCGACTAGCTTTGCCAAACAAATCCTTGAAGAAGGTAAACCGGCGGTAGATCGTTACGTCGGCTTCCTGAAGAGCGGTGGCAGTGATTACTCCATCAATATTTTGTCAAAAGCAGGCGTTGACATGTCGTCTCCTGAGCCGATTCGCGAAGCGATGAGTGTGTTCGAAAGTGTTATCGAGCAAATGGAACAGTTGACCAAATAAGGCAGAGAGCTTAGTATTACATTAATCCCTTGCCCTATCTGGGCAGGGGATTTTATATTGTTATATCCCCCTGAGGAGGAAGAATTCAATGAGAATTCAATGGTCACTAATTGCGGGTCTAATCTTCGCGCTGCTAACCGCCATATTCGCAGTCATCAACGTTGATCCCGTTCAAGTCAATTTCGGTTTTGATGTGGTTAATATACCACTTATACTCGTTATTCTTGGCTGCGCGTTAATTGGCGGAATCATCGTGGGCTCTTACGGCATTTTTCGTCAATACAAACTACAAAAGCAAATTAAAAGCTTAACTGCTGAGCTTACCAAGCTTCGTGATGCCGACACTTCACTGGATTCTTTTAACACAGACAATGATGGCTTAACAGGAGGGCTTAACTAATGATTACCATTCAACCTAATGAAGACTACATACTTTCCATCCTAAAAAAATTACTCGACACCCCCAGCCCAAGCGGTTTCGCCGCACAGGTAATGACACTAGTTGCTGAAGAAGCAGCTGCGCTGAACGTACCTTTAAGCTGGAATGAAAAAGGCGGCGTAATTCTTAACGTCCCTGGCTTAGATCCCTCTCGTACTATTGGCATCAGCGCTCACGTGGATACACTTGGTGCCATGGTCCGCTCGATTAAAGCTAATGGCACACTGCGTCTGACCTCTGTGGGTGGCTTCGCCATGCACAGCATTGAGAATGAATACTGCACGATCCATACCCGTAGCGGCAAAACTTATACAGGAACCATCTTAACCAGCCATCCATCTGTTCACGTATATCCAGACGCCCGTGACTTCAAACGATCAGAGGAGAACATGGAAGTACGTATTGATGAGCTGGTATCTTCTAAAGAAGACGTACTCAAGCTTGGCATTTCCGTCGGAGATTTCATTTCTTTCGATGCACGTGCAGTGATTACGCCTAGCGGCTACATTAAATCCCGTCATTTAGATGACAAAGCAAGCGTGGCTGCCCTTCTCGGATTGCTGGAAAGTATTAAACGTGAAGGCTGGAAACCTCTCCACAACCTTTCTTTCCTCATCTCTAACTACGAGGAAGTGGGACATGGTACAGCTTGGATTCCTGGTGAAATCAATGAAATGATTGCCGTCGATATGGGCGCCATGGGTGATGATCTCAGCTGTAAAGAAACCGATGTATCCATCTGTGCAAAAGACTCTTCCGGCCCTTACGATTATGTTATGACAGGTCGTTTGATTGAACTGGCAGAAGCACTCGCAATTCCTTATGCCGTTGATATTTATCCTATGTACGGCTCCGATGCTTCCGCAGCGCTCAGAGGCGGAAACAATATCCGTGCAGCATTGATTGGCCCAGGTGTACATGCCTCCCACTCCATGGAACGTACGCATAAGCAAGCTGTAGTGAACACTGCTAAGCTTCTCGCTGCTTATGTGGGGACAAACTGAGGGTAGCTCTGGCAAGCTGAACCAGCTCTGGAGGCGCAGACAGGGACTTATCGTCTCACTTCTGGTGTTATTGATAGTGGGGTTAGCGCTATCGTTGTTTCTGGTATTTAGAAATCATAAGGAAGATCCCTTTAAAGGTCTTCCTCACGCCTATAGCTTTTTGGAAACAGTGAGTACAGATAACGTGCAGCTCTATATGATGTCACTTTCACCTGAGGATATTAAGCTCAGGGCCGCGGGTGTCCCTTTACGGCAAGTTAATGCATATGGGATTAACGGTGGTTTTTTCTATCAAGATGCGCTTTTATCCATGGCTATCATGAATGATACTCCAGTCAACGGAGCCCAGAAGGGTTATGGGTCTGGCTGGTTCAATGCTAAATACGCACGTGGAACCCTTGTCTGGGATAGTGCCAGCCGTAGCTTCTCCGTACAGGTTGTCTCTTCTGGAGAAGAATTGAAGATTACTGATCGCCAGCATTATTTTGCGCAAGGTGGCATTAGTATGAATCTGGGACACGAAGACTTATGGGAAGCGGCAGTAGCTGAAGAGCATCTTCCTTACGCTGATGAGAAACGCCTGCGCTCAGGCATGGTGTATGACAACACAGGAAAGCTCTGGCTGATTGTTACCCCAACGCTCTCAACAGCGGCAGAGTTCCGCTCAGCGATCCTCCAGACAGTTCCTGCTAAGGGTCTGGAGGGCATCTTCTTGGACGGAGATGGCTCTTCCCAGATGAATGCGAAGGAAATCATTGTACCCGGCGATTCTCGGTCTGTAGTACAAATGATTGCTGTGGACGGAACGAAATAAATAAGTAGAAAAATAAAAGAGTAGAATTCTCCAATTAGTGGAGGACCCTACTCTTTTTTTTTATTGGTGGTTCGCTTGTTCTTCAACAGACACTGCCGGACTTTCCGGTGGTCATCACTTACGGCTGGTGCTTACGGACCCAGATGGCGTTATTCGCAAATTATTAGCCTTTGGAGCATTGTTTCGGACCCAAGCGACGTTATTCACGCAAAAAAGGAACGTATCGGGTGCTTTTAGTGTCAATAGCGACTGTGGTGTCCGTTAACATTCCAAATGTGCAATAATGCTGCGTTTAAGGTCAGTGGTGTCCGGATAGTACTTCGTAAGTATTAATGTGATCTAAAAACAAGCATCAATCCCAGACTTGCTCCAGTTTATCTGAATAATAAGAAATGGCCTTACTGTAACTTCTTATCCCTTCATCCGCAGAGGTTTCTGCCAACAGCTTAAGCAGCAGCTCCATCGCTTGACTATGCTCTCCAAGATTGTGCAAGGTCATGGCTAGGAACGCCGGAAATTCCTTATTCTCCGGGTACTCCTGAACAGCCAGCATCAGAAGACCTTTTGACTTCTCGTATTCTCCGAGTGTCCGGTAGGTGCTGCCCAGTCCCAATAGAGCGCCAACTCTCTGCTCAGAAGGTAATCCTAACGCCAAGCTTTTCTCATAAAAGGGTACTGCCGCCCGCTCCAAACCCAGCACATCATGCGTCCAGGCCAATTGATATAGAAGTTCAGCGTCCCCAGCATTCTGCTCATATAGCTCAAACAGCATCATTTTGGCTTCTTCCGCTTTACCAGCGTTGCGTAGGGCTACGGCAGCTTTAAGTTTATCTTCCACACAGAGCCCTCCCCTATTTTCATTCAAAGCCATCCAACGGGTTTAAGCCTTACCAGCGATTTTCTCCGCAAGCTCGTTCAGATAGGTCCAGCGTTCCATAAGACGCTCCAGCTCTGCTTCGGCTAGGCGTTGCTCCTCTACTAGCTCCTGCAGCCTTCCAGAGTCAGCAAAAGCCGCCTCCATCTGTACACTAATATCCGTCAAACGTTGCTCTGCAAGCTCAATTTGCTCATCAATGCCCTCATATTCACGCTGTTCCTTGAAGCTGAATTTGAGTTTTGTTTTGGGAGCCGTTGAAGCTGCAGGGTTGCTGGCAGTGTCCGCGGCCTCTTTTTGCTTTGAGCTTCCTTCTTTGTTCGGTTCTCCAATGCGTGACGGTACATTTTTGGCCAGCCATTCTTCATATTCCGTATAATCGCCAACGTGAATCCGGATATCGCCATTTTCAAAAGCAATCAGCTTATCTATCGTACGGTCCAAGAAATAACGGTCATGGGATACGGTAAAGACGACACCCGGAAATTCATCCAGATAATCTTCCAAAACAGCCAATGTGCCGATATCCAAATCGTTCGTAGGTTCATCCAAAAGCAATACGTTAGGCGCTCCCATCAATACACGAAGCAGATACAAGCGTCTTTTTTCGCCCCCGGACAGCTTGGAGATCGGTGTCCATTGCATCGCAGGAGGGAACAAGAAGCGTTCCAGCATTTGACCAGCCGTAATCACACTGCCGTCTGCTGTCCGTATCACTTCTGCTTCTTCCTTCACGTATTCAATGGCACGCATACTGTCATCCATATCCTGATGCTCTTGTGTAAAGTAACCAAGCTTAACCGTAGCGCCAAGCTGAACTTCACCTTTATCGGGTTGCAGCTGACCTGCAATCATATTTAAGAGTGTTGATTTGCCGCTGCCGTTCGGGCCGACGATGCCCACTCTATCCTGGGGTACAGCGATATAGCTGAGATCTTTGATTAGCTGACGACCATCCAACGCTTTCGACAGGTCATTAATTTCAATGATCTTGCGACCTAAACGTGTAGAAGCCACAGAGATATCCAATGAACCGTTCGAGCTGCTTCCCGTACTCTCTTTCAGCTTCTCGAAGCGGTCGATTCTTGCCTTCTGTTTTGTTGAACGGGCTTTGGCACCGCGACGAATCCAAGCCAGCTCTGTACGCAACAGATTCTTACGCTTCTGTTCGGCAGAGGCTTCTCGTTCTTCTCGATCGGCTTTAAGCTCTAGAAACCGTGAATAGTTAGCTTCATAACGATAAAGCTGGCCACCATCCAGCTCTAGCATGACACTAGCCACACGCTCCAGGAAGTAACGATCATGCGTCACCATCAAAAGAGCGCCGCGCCGTTTCTGCAAATATTGCTCCAACCAAGCCACGGAATCCGTATCAATATGGTTGGTAGGCTCATCAAGAATCAGCAGTTCAGAGGGGGTAATCAGTGCAGCTGCCAGAGCCACACGTTTACGTTGTCCACCAGAAAGTGTGTCCATTAACGCATCAAACTTTAAGATGCCTAGCTTGGTAAGCACGCTTTTGGCTTCACTCTCCAAATGCCATGTTCCCGCAGCGTCGATCGCCTGCCCAATCTTTACTAGTTTTCCTTCCAGTTCAGCATTACCAGGCTGCTGTTCAAGCTGGGACATAGTCTCCATATACTCACGCATGGTAGCAAGGTCTGGATCATCCCCGGCGAACACTTGCTGCAAAACTGTATTCATAGGATCATAAGGAGGATTCTGCGCCAAATATTGTACTCTTACATTATTCCCGATGGCAATTTGTCCACCATCCGGAGTATCCAGACCGGCAATAATCCGTAAAAAGGTTGATTTACCCGTTCCATTCACACCGATCAAGCCAATTTTATCCCGATCGTCCATACCAAATGAAGCGTCGCTAAAGAGTACTTTCTCGCCATAACTCTTGGAAAGATGTTCCACGGTCATAATATTCATGCTATTTCCTCGCTTGCCTTATATTTTCATAAAACCGGCCCGCATCTAACCAATGCTATTTATCCGGTCTATCATCCTATCCAAAATTCAGGTGATCATGGCCCCTCTAATAAAAAGACCAGCAGCGAAATCAGCGCGTTTATACGCGTCCTCCTCCGTAAAAGACGGATCAAATAAAATATCCATCTTCAAACGATCCAGCATCCCTATGTAGGACTGTGCCATAAGCTCAGGCTCGGATGCTCCACCTTCTAATAATACCTTGACCACATCTTGCATGTACTGCTCCATAAATTGAGTCATATACGCCACTAATTCAGGATTATTGTTAGGGGCACGGAAAAAGAGCTTCGTATGCCGCTTGCGTTCATAATAATAATTCAGGTGATGTTTAGCAATGATCGACAGTTTACCGGCCAAAGTATCACTAGCCTTCAGCCTTTCCTGTAATTGCAGGAGAAATCCCTCACAATCGCGGCGAGTCACTGCCATGAATAATTCTTCCTTGCTCTTGAAGTATAAATAAACGGTGCCCTTTGCTATCCCGGCTTGCTCCGCCACTTCCGACATCTTCGTTTCGTAAAATCCACCTGAACCGAAGAGCTCGTATGCGGCATCCAGAATAGCAGTATGTTTTTGATTGGATGTGCTACTCATCGGTCCCTCCCTAAACTGTGCCGTTCAAAGCTTAAATTCAAATGCTAAATGATCATGCTCAGCAGTAAGGCTGCCGCACCTCCTAGGATAGAGCTGATGGCATTGACTGCGTCATTGCTCATCCACTTCCAGCCTCTTGCGTGTACAGCTGGAGCCCCACAATGCTGTGAGCCTTCCACTTCGCGGCCGCATACAGTACAGCGGTTCATCTGCTGCACGGTTGCACCAAGGATAGAGTCGGCAAAGGCGCCGACTAATCCTCCGGCAAGTCCTGCTAGGGTAAGCAGCACGAAAGAGTGATCCGGCATGCCGGATATCATACGCAGCAGCCAAGCTGACGCACCGATGAGTGCGCCTCCTGCTGCCGCCGCCAGCGTACCCAAGCTGGATACACCACCCGAAGCTCCGGCAGGAAGAACTTTACCCGTAAGGACAGAACGAGGCGGTTTCTTGCTCAGTGTTCCGATCTCCGTAGCCCATGTATCCGAGGTTACTGTAGCCATTACACCAATAAATAGGAACCCCCACAGCTCATGCGGGAAGATCGCATTCAGAAGAACCAGAACCATGCCAAGTCCACCGTTAGCAAAGACCTGCCCGGCATCGCGGCGGCCCGTCTTAGCATACGTCAGCTCTAATTCTGCTTTATTATCATGATGAAGTTTGGACAGCAGGCTTGAAGTGATGAAGAAGATCAGCAATATCCCAAACCAAAAAGCATTTCCGGCACCAAAATAAATAGTGCCCATCACTACCGCGGCAATCATGCCAGAGAGACTTAAAGACTGCTTCCAATATGCCGCTCCCGCAACAATCAAAGCGCCTAAAGCGCCAATAACCCACTGCATAGATTCATCTCCAACAGATCTATTAACCGATCAGGCAAGTCCCCATCAGCTTGTCGCCCCAGTACAGCTCGAAAGCGTCGCCAGCTACAGTAGGACCCACGCCTGCCGGAGTACCTGTAAATATCACATCGTCTTTCCCTAACCCGTAGCGCTCCGCGATAAAATCAACAATTTTTTGAAGTGAAAAAATCATGTTTTTAACATTGCCGCGTTGTACTTCCACCCCATTTTTCACCACTGTAAAATCAGTTCCCTCCAGCTCTTCCTTATCTGGAAACGCTATGTAAGGGGTGAGTGGTGCGGCATTTTTAAAGCCTTTAGCTGGCGTCCACGGCAAACCTTTCTTCTGCAGATCATTATGCACATCACGCAGCGTGAAATCCAGTCCCAGTGCCATAACATCTACCAGATCCTCCACGCTCATGCCTGGTGTATAATCACGTGCAATACGCAGTACAAGTTCACCTTCATAATGAATCTGACCCGCATCCTTTGGCAGCTTAATTACTGTTTTATCGAGGGAAACAGCCGCATGTGAGGGCTTCATGAAGATGAGCGGCTCCACGGGCACATTGTTACCCAATTCCTCCGCGTGTAGCTTGTAGTTGCGTCCAACACAATATAGATTATTAACAGCAGCGCACATAAACAGTCAGCTCTCTTTCCCATCGATTTGGATTATTTATACCTTCAGAAAGGTGTCGCCCCATATATCCGGGCGGTTTGTACAGATCATTATATCAGAATGCATGTCGGCTAAGCGACGCATCTCTTTCGCTTTGTTCACAGTCCAAGCCATAATTTCCACCCCACGCTCGGACAAAAGCTTAGCCAGTCTAGGATTCAGACGCGAGAAGCTAATCGAAAGTAAAGAGCAATCCAGTTCATGCAGCCTGCGTGCAGGATTGCCAAATCTGGAATCAAAGATCAATCCGGTGCGAAAACGGGGATCAATTTCCTTGACTTTTTTTAATGCTCCAGTATCAAAAGAGGTCAAGATCACGTCGTCCCGCATACCTTTTGCAGAAATAAGATCCGTCACCGTCTTCTCAATGCCAGGATACATATCTCCCACTGTTTTCAGTTCAATATTCAGATGCAATCTTCCGGAGGCTAGTGACAGCACCTCTTCCAAAGAAGGCACCCGCTCGCCCTGAAAAGAACGCCCTTTCCAGCTCCCCGCATCCAGACGCCGGATATATTCCCAGTCCATGTTCTTCACCTTGCCATGACCATTGGTCGTCCGGTCCAACGTATAATCATGAATGACAACAGGAACGCCGTCTTTGGAGAGCTGGACATCAATTTCCATCCAGTGCACATAGGGCATGGCAATCGCCATCCGAATGGCTGCCAATGTATTCTCTGGAGCTTTACCGGAAAACCCTCGATGGGCTACACACAAATTGTTCATCATAAGGACCTCCCAGGAACCCTATTTGGTAACTTGAGTGACTTTACCGTCGCTACCGATCTTTACCCGTCCTGCGGATAGAGCTTCTACTCTTTTTAACAAAAGCTTTCCATCCACTTCGTTCATCGGCACAGGCTGTGCTAGCTCGGCTTTCATAGGCTTCAGCTTTAAGGAGCATTGACCTTTTACACTACATTCCGCCTGAAAAACCGCAGTTTCCCAAGTGGCAGGCACTGTAGATCTCGTAAAAATAAAATTCCCGGTGCTGTAGGCAATCCATTTGCCCTTGTATGGCTCCACGCCTTGCAGCACGTGTGGATGGCCGCCAATGACAAGATCGGCTCCTGCATCGATAAAGCTATGGCCCAGCGACTGTTGCGTTTTATCATATTGTTCTACCCGTTCTTTACCCCAATGGACCACTACGACCACCAAATCGGCTTTCTTTTTGGCTGCAGCAATAGCCTTCAGTCCTTCTGCACTATCGTATACGGAGGCAAGTCCCGGCTTATTTTTCCCTGCCATCCAATCCGACGCAGGAATCACCCGGGTGAATCCCAGCAAAGCGATCTTAATGCCCTTACGTTCAAAATATTGCGCCGAATATGCTTCTTTACTGTTAAGCCCCGCACCCACATAAGGAATTCCTCTTTCAGCAAGGTGGTTAAGGGTATCCCGCAAGCCTTGCTCTCCTTGATCAAGCGTGTGATTATTCGCCATATTTACTGCGTCCACACCCGCTGACTTAAGCGCATCCAGAGCGAGTGGTGATCCTTTGAATACAAATTGCTTATTAGTGGCACTTACGCCACCTGTGGTCACTGGAGTTTCCAGATTCAAGATCGTAAGATCATCTTTCTTGAACAGACCCTCCAATGCGGCATACGAATAATCATAACCTTTCTTCTCCAGCAGTTCTCCAGCTTTCCCGGAAAATATAACATCTCCACCAAAATTCAAAGTTACCGTCTTACCAGACGCGTTATCATCTGACGGCAGACCAGACACTGCATCATTATTTGCTGCTTCCGAGCTGTCCTCATCCTTCGCAGGGGTCGCTGTCGCTTCAGGAGCTTGTGTTTCAATAATCTCTTCGGGCTCCTCCTGCGGTGTAGGCGTTGGCTCTGGAGTTGCCGTAGGAGAAGGGCTTGGCGTCTCTGTAGCTTCAGGCGTTGCAACTGCAACCACCGGAGGTGCTGTCTGAGGCTGATCACTACTCTCTGGTATAGGCGTAGCTGTCGCTTCTGCTACCGGAGGCGGTGAGGCGCTTTTCTTGTCAGGGTCATTCGTAAAGCTATAAGTCAATAACACGGTAATCATCAAAAGAAGACCTGCATTGATCCAAGCCCAGGCCGTTCTGCGCTTGCGTTTGCTCTTATGTTTGTTCTTTTGTCTAGAACGCGATCGCGGCGGATACATGGTTTCTGTGATCTCCTCTACTCTCAAATTGTTTTTATTATAGCATATCTATCACAGCACCCTACAAATAAGAGAGTCGATAGAAATAGAAAATTTTACTAACTAAAGAAAAACAGTGAAGCGCCTCATGCTTCGCTTCACTGTTTTATTTAGTCATCGTACTCACATTTCATTCATTAGCTGTTTAGCAACGCTTTCCGCAATAAGCTTGGACTGCTTGATGCAATCCGGCATTGCTATGCCATTAAATCCGGCGCCAATGACATACACACCAGGAAGCGAAGCCGCTAATTCTTTGCGGAATTCGGTAATATTATCAAGATGTCCTATAGGATACTGAGGCATGGAATGCTCTAAGCGGGTGATTTCCGTAAATATTGGATTCGCAGTAATGCCCATGATCTCTCGCAAATCTTTAAGCACAAGCTCCGTCAAAGCCTCATCAGGCAGCTGAACATTCTGTTCATCACCAGAACGACCCACATAACAGCGCAAAAGCACCTTATCATCAGGAGCCGTATGCGGCCATTTCGTAGATGTCCATGTGCAGGCAGTAATATTTCGCCCTTCTTTACGAGGCACAAAAAAACCTGATCCATCATATTCGTTAACAATATCCTTTTTGTTAAAAGCCATGACTAGATTCGCTACTGAAACATAATCCACCGCTTCCAGCGCCGTAACCTCCATATGGGGACGAAGTAAGTCAGCAGCCGAAAAGTTAGGCGTAGTGATATATACATCATCCGCAAGCAACCGTTCGCCATTCTCCAGCTCTACCTCATAAATAGAAGGACTCCCAACAGCCTGAATAGAAACTACGTTAGATTCCGTCCGTTGTTCTACATCATGCAGCTCATAAATCAGACTATGCACGAGACTTTGCAGCCCTTTGCGGAACGTCAAGAAGGTACTCTGTGTAGTACCTTCCTGTGCCTTTTTATTCTTTCGCCCTGTGCGCATTCCACGAATAAGGCTGCCGTACTGTTGTTCTAATTGTCCAAATTGCGGAAAAGTAGCATGCAGGCTAATTTTTTGTATATCTCCGGCGTACATGCCAGAGAGGAGTGGCTCGGTTAAGTTCTCCAGCACTTCAGACCCTAGACGGCGCTCAATAAGCTCACCAAGCGATTCGTCCTCATCATTACGCCGCGGAGGAAGAATAAAATCCATCATCGCACGTATTTTGCCCCCAAACGAAACTAACCCACTTGATAAAAAAGGTTTCAGTTCGGTAGGGATACCGAGTACAAGACCGTTTGGCAAAGGATTAAGCTTGTCCCGCTGCAAGATATATCGCTTCTTAGCAAGAGGGTTAGTGGATACCAGCTCGTGATCCAATTCCAATTCCTTAGCCAGCTCGCACATCTCCGCCCTTTCCGCCAGAAATGAATCCGGTCCCTTTTCAATCACAAAACCATCGCGATGTAAGGTTTCAATCTTTCCACCGAGGTTTTTCTCTTTCTCAAGCAAGACAATATCAGGCTTAATACCCGCTTCTTTATAAAATTTACGAATATAAAAGGCGGCGCTGAGTCCGCTCAGCCCTCCGCCTATGATAACAATTTTTCTTGTGGGGCCAATCATGATTGAGCGGCCTTCATCTGCTCCAGTCGTTTACGAATTACATCGCTCAATACAGACATATATGCGGGATCACTATTCAGTGAGTCAATCCGCATAAGACGCATATCAAGCTCTGCAGCTACGGCTGTTGCCTCAATATCGAGATCGTACAGTACCTCTAAATGATCGGATACGAATCCGATAGGGGCCACCAATACGTATTCCACCTGTTCTTTACTAAGCTGTTGCAGCGTGTCCAGAATATCTGGACCAAGCCACGGTTCAGCTGTGCGGCCAGCACTTTGCCAAGTAAACTGCCAGTTGGTTATGCCTGCTTGAGCTGCAATTGCCTGCGAAGTTTCCAGCAGCTGATCCCGATATGGATCACCCATAGCCAGAATACGTTCTGGAAGACTATGAGCGCTGAATAATACGCGAATCTCATCACGGGTCGCACCTGCTTCAATATATTGATCCAGCTTCGCCGACACTCTTTGGCTTAACACATCGATCAATTCAGGATGCATATGGTAACTCTCCACAAAACCCATGTCAATCTTGCATGCATCAGCCTTTTCCTGCGCACGCTTGATGTAGCTCCCTACACTCATACTGGAATAGTGTGGCGCCAAAACAATACCCACTGCTTGAGTAATGCCATCCTTCGCCATAGCCTCCACGCCGTCCTCAATAAAGGGACTGGCATGCTTCAAGCCTTGATAGCAGACAAATTCAACATCTGCTCCCGCTTTATCCGCATTTAATGCTGCTTGTAAAGCTTCTACTTGCCGGTCTGTATTCTCCCGCAGTGGGAATACCCCCCCGACGATTGCTTCATAACGGTCGGTTAACTCTTTAAGCTGCTCCGCTGTTGGCGGATTCCCCCGTCTAATATGCGTGTAATAAGCTTTAACATCTTCTAGGCTCTTAGGAGTGCCATACGACATGACGAGAACACCTATTTTTACTGTCACGGATTCCGTCCCCTTTACAATTTAATAGCGTGGAACATATAAATTCTTATATTTTTACGAACGTTGCTTAGCCGTTTCTTGTAATACTTCCTGAGAATAAGCGTGAATATACTCCGTCAATTCTCTAAGTTTGTCTAATGAGGCCTCCGGGAATAATCCATGGCCCAGATTGAAGATATAACCTGGCTCAAGCACACCTTCATCGATCAGTGCTTTCGCGCGTTCTTTCAAGAGGTCCATCGGAGCTGTAAGCAAATATGGATCAAGATTTCCTTGAATCGCAAATTTATTGCCTATTCTGCGTCGGCCTTCAGTCAAGCTAACTCGCCAATCCAGCCCGATTACGTCTGCTTGAAGCTTCGTAAGGCTTGGCAGCAATTCTCCAGAGCTTACGCCAGGAAAGTATATTTTAGGTACATCAAGATCAGATAATTCGGAAAAAATACGAGAAACCGTCGGCAGCACGTACGTTTCAAAATCGCGTGGAGCAAGCGCACCAACCCAACTGTCGAACAATTGGAAGGCTTTGCCTCCACTCCGCACATGACTTCGGAGGTAAGTGATAATCATATCGCCCAGCTTGTCCATCAGCATTTCCCAGACACGGGGTTCACTGTACATTAGCTCTTTCGTACGGATATATCCTTTGGAAGGTCTACCTTCGATCAAATAGCTGGCAATTGTAAACGGCGCGCCTGCAAAAGTGATCAAAGGAACGTCCAGTTCCTTATCCAGAATAGCAATCGTTTCCAAAATGTGGCTCAGATCACCCTCCACATCAATGGGTTTTAGTCTCTCCACATCAGCTGCACTACGGATCGGATTCTCAATCACTGGACCGATATCCTTAACGATATCGAATTTCACTCCGATTGAAGCAACTGGATTCATAATGTCGGAATACAAAATGGCCGCATCCACACCCAGCTTGCGAACGGGCATCATGGTTACTTCTGCCGCCAGCTCAGGCTGCTTGCAGATTTCAAGCAACGAATACTTTTCCTTAATTTTACGGTACTCGGGATCATAACGGCCGGCCTGCCGCATGTACCATACGGGAACGTGCTCCGTGTCCTGCTTTCTGCAGGCGCGGATAAAAGTGTCATTGTAGGTCATGATAAGATCTCCATTATATTTTATTAGATTTTTTTAATCGGCATATCTACTATTATGCCCTTTTTAAAAGCTTGTAACAACTAATACGAAGAGTTTGGAATGACAATCCTATGACATTACTATGACATGTGTTGCACACATGAAGCTGCAAAAAATGATATACTGATAAAATGGCATTTTTTCCGTGAATCATATATTCTCTGAAATTCTTTGAAAGGATGTGAAAGCACTATGAAGAAATGGGAGACCTGGAAGGTCAACCTCTTAGTGCTTTGGTTCGGGCAATTTTTGGTGAATGCTGGAATGACAATGATTACACCCTTCCTGACCTTGTACCTTGCGAAGGATCTTGGTGTCCAGGGTGAACATGAAATTGGAATCTGGGCGGGACTTATTTTTGCCGCAAACTTCTTAACCTCTTTCATATTCCAGCCATTATGGGGCAAGCTTGCAGACAAATATGGACGCAAAATCATGTTGCTGCGTTCCAGCTTTGGGATGGCTATTGTCATGGTATTAATGGGCTTCGCACAATCCCCTTTACAGCTGCTCCTGCTCCGTCTCTTAAACGGTACAATCTCTGGCTTCAATCCCGCCTCCATCGCACTGGTGTCAGGTACTACCCCCAAAGAACGTATGGGCTTCTCCATGGGATTGATGCAATCAGGATCTGTAGCAGGAACAATTCTAGGGCCACTGATTGGTGGCTTACTTGCCGATTTAATCGGATTTCGGCCGATTTTTTATGTCGTTGGAGCCTTGCTCTTTATCGCCTCTCTGCTGGCATTATTTCTTGTTAAAGAAAAATTCGACCGCGCCGAAGCCGCACAAGAGCCACAGGTTTCTGTACTCGCAGGCTTGAAGGAATTAATCAAAATCCCTCAGCTTCCAGCTCTATTCGGTGTAACCTTTCTGCTGCAATTTGCAATGATTAGTCCTATGGCCTTGTTGCCACTTTATGTAGAAAAATTAAATGGACCCGCTGAGAATATAGCCTTCTTGGCCGGGATGGTCAGTGCCGTTACAGGGATCTCCAATATGCTGGCTTCTCCCTTGCTTGGGAAGCTAAGTGACAAAGTCGGCGCACATCGTATTCTGACCTATGCGTTAATTGGCGCTTCACTCTTCCTAATTCCGCAGGCATTCGTAACTAGTGTCTGGCAGCTGATTATAGTCCGTTTCCTAATGGGAGTCTTCATGGGCGGACTGTTGCCCAGCGTTAATGCGCTTATCCGCTCCTATACCCCTGACGGAAAAGAAAGCCGCGCATTCGGCTTCAACAGCAGTACATTGGCGCTAGGCAATATGCTGGGAGCTATCTTGGGCGGCTTTCTATCAGGTTACATCGGAATTGAGGGGCTCTTCATTATATCCGGCTGCTTGCTGCTGGTTAATACGATTTGGGTTCGATTGAAGCTGTACAAAGTAACAACACCGCGGTTATTTCGCTAATCAGCTATTTGACCATCGCTAGTGCCAGTCCATCATAGGCAGGCAGACATGTACTGATAAGGCGTTCATCCGTGGCGATCATCTCATTAAAGTGGCGCACAGCCAGGATGGCAGGACCATTTCTATCTGTATTTAAGGTCCGTCCACGGAGAAAAATATTATCACCCGCAATGATCGCTCCTGGATTGGCCAGCTTGATGGCATATTCCAAGTAGTTAGTGTAGTTCAACTTATCTGCGTCAATGAAAAAGAAATCGAACCTAGCGCCCTCTGCTTCCAGTGCCTTCAAGCTGTCCATTGCGGGTCCTATTCTATACTCCGTAGTATCGCCGAAGCCTGCCAGCTCTAAATTACGGCGGGCAAGCTCGGCATAGTCGGCTCTCAGCTCTAGCGAAGTCAGTGTGCCACTTTCAGAGAAACCGCGGGACAAACAAATTCCGCTGTAACCGCCAAGTGCGCCAATTTCCAAAATACGCTTAGAGCGAGACAGTCTAACTAGCATGGTGAGCAGTCTTCCGTACCCTGGCTCGACAGACACCGGCGGCATGCCTGCTTGGACGATTGCTTCTTTTACTTGAAGCAGAATTTCGTCCTCTGTATAAAGTTGTTCACTGTATTCTTCTTGCGTAAGCATAAAGATTCTCCTTTGAGGATCCCCCGTTTGCTCATAGTAAGGGATGACGGGGAACATTTTATGATTTATGGAATGCCGGGCATTGTGAAGTGTCCCACATTCCCCTATACTTGTATGGATGCTTTAAAGGACGACAATGCCGTCTCTTCTTATTGTACTGGCTTTTTGTATTTATCTACAAGTTAAACGGAGTTGAGAGTATTTGAGCAAATTACAATTAATCGCTACTGCCCCTATGGGTTTAGAAGCTGTGGTAGCACGCGAATTAAACGAACTGGGTTATGAGACCAAGGTCGAGAACGGACGAGTATTATTCAGCGGTGATTACATCGATATCTGTCGCTGTAACTTGTGGCTGCGTACATCTGACCGCGTATTGGTTAAAATGGGCCAATTCCCTGCTAAAACCTTTGACGAGTTATTCGAAGGGGTTAAAGCGTTGCCTTGGGAAGACTGGATTCCAGAGAATGGAGAATTCCCGGTTGAAGGACGGTCCCATAAATCACAACTAACGAGTGTACCCGCTTGCCAAGGGATTGTCAAAAAAGCTATCGTCGAGAAGCTGAAGCTTTCGTATCATACAGACTGGTTCCCGGAGAACGGTCCTCGATATGTGATCGAAGTGATTTTATTAAATGACATCGCTTTGATCACATTAGATACCACAGGACCCGCGCTTCACAAACGGGGTTACCGCAGACATGCAACAGAGGCTCCGCTGAAGGAAACAATGGCTGCTGCACTAATCCAGCTTAGCCGCTGGAATGGCCATCGGCCGCTTTTCGATCCATGTTGTGGTTCGGGAACACTGTTAATTGAAGCTGCCATGATCGCTTGGAATATTGCTCCAGGACTACGCCGCTCATTTCCATCTGAACATTGGCCAGTCATCCCCAAACATCTTTGGGAAGAGGCTCGCGAAGAAGCTTTCGATGCGGTGCGCGATGATTATCCTTTGCAATTAACAGGTACGGACATCGATCCAGAAGCAATTGAAATTGCTGAAGCTGCCGCCAAGAGTGCTGGACTGTCCGGAGAAATTACCTTCAAAGTGATGGCTGCCGCCAAAGCAAGACCTGAAGGAGAATATGGTTGTATCATTACTAACCCTCCATATGGGGAACGGATCAGTAATGACAAAGAAGTGGAGAAGCTGACCCGCCAGTTTGGTGAAATGATGATATATCTGCCAACATGGTCATTTTTTGCGATCAGCCCTTACAAGGAATTCGAACAATTTTACGGTCGTAAGGCAGACAAACGCCGCAAACTGTATAACGGACGTATCGAGTGTCAATATTATCAATACTTGGGTCCACTTCCACCTAGAAATCCGAAATAATTAGGATCACCATTGCTTTGAATGCAGAACGGACATCTACCTCGTATGAGGAGGGTGTCCGTTTTTCTCCGAGTATAAGACTGTTTTAGTTTAGCGCCTATAACTTTTCGCTCATATATTTCTATGAGAAACGTTTATCATCTGAAAAAGACAACAACATTGTTTATTCTGGTTTTATTTATTTTCTGTGTTAGGAGGTTTTATAATGTCTGACTTTCCATCAATTCGGAGCAACAGAACCGTAACAAGTACAATAGCTGCTGTGATTCGCTCCCGATATATCGGTTATCTCCTTTTTCTTGGCATCATGCTGGCCAAGTTATTATTTCTGCATAGTGGGCTGCATGCTCCCAATATAGATATGAACCGGCAGGACAAATGGATTGCTGTAGGTTCAGTCATGTTATTGTCTTTTTGGACCCTGTGGCTTCCCCGCCGGGGACAGACGATAGCGTTGTTAAGTATAAACTTGCTTCTGACACTGCTTATTTATTCGGATATCGTCTACTATCGTTATTTTCAGGATTTTATCACGGTACCCGTATTGTTTCAGGCTGGACAGATGGATGCGCTTGGTGGAAGTATCTTCGCCCTACTGCGTCCTTCCGATCTTTATTTGTTCGCTGACTGGCTTCTGCTTATTGCCTATGGAATCGGAATAGGGTTCTACCACCGGAAAACCCATACATACTTGTCTAATGCCGCCCCTCGCCGTTATGGGCAATCTCACTCTTATTCTCAAACCGGTTATTCCCGCCGCTCTTCACGCCTGAGCAGGATGCTAAAAAGAAGCGTGAATGGCATCGTTGCTCTGGCGCTAGGTTGCGTGCTAACCTTTGGACCTATACACACCTACGCTACTACCTGGGCTAAAGATCTATTCACTGGCAACTGGTGGAGTCTGGCGATGTATAACGTAACCGGACTAATCGGTTTTCACGGTTATGATATTTACTTATATGCTAAAGATCATCTAGGTCCGCAGCCCGAGCTTTCGCAAGAAGAAGCCACCTCAATGCAGCTCTGGTTCAATAAACAAAACACTGAGCAAAATGCCAATAATGACAGCTTTGGAAAATACAGCGGAAGCAACATCGTTGTTATTCAAGCTGAAGCTTTTATGAACTTTGTAGTTGGACGCTCAATATCCGGCCAGGAGATCACGCCTAATCTGAACGCTCTAATCAAAGAAAACACCTATTTCAGCAATTACTACCATCAGACCTCACAAGGACGAACTTCCGATGCGGATTTCACGTCCAACGCTTCCCTGTACCCGCTGGTCTCCGGCTCGGTATTTGTCCGTTACCCGGATCATCAGTTTGACACGCTGCCTGCTATTTTGAAATCAAAGGGCTACAGTACCAATGCTTTTCATGCGTACGAAGGCAGCTTCTGGAATCGGCAGATTATGTATAACGCGATGGGTTATGACCATTTTTATAACAAAAAAGACTATACAATAGACGAACCTCTAGGCTGGTCTCTGGGTGACAAATCCTTTTTGCGGCAATCCCTCGATATTATGGACACTTCAGAAACGATAAAGCAGCCTTTTTATTCATTTTTGACTACACTATCCAGCCATCATCCTTATTCTCTCCCTGCAGATAAACAAGGGCTTGATACTGGAGAGTTCAAGGGCACGATCTTCGGAGATTATTTGCAGGCTGTTCACTATACGGATGAAGCTTTAGGGGAAATGGTCAAAGAGATGAAGCAGCGTGGGCTGTGGGATAATACCATTGTTGCATTCTATGGAGATCATGATAATTCGATTCAGGAGACCTCTTATTACGAACAATTTCTCGGCAAAAGCCTTAGCGCACTCGATATGCAGCAAATAATGCATCAGGTTCCCTTGCTCATTCATCTGCCAGGCTCTAACGCCTCTGTCCTTGATTCAGCTCCAGCTGGTCAGTTGGATCTTACACCTTCCTTGCTCCATTTGCTGGGGATCTCACGTGATCCTTATTATCTCATGGGCAATAATCTGTTTAGCGGGCATGAGCGTCTTGTAACGCTGCGATCCGGCGCCTATGCCGATGCAAAGCTGTCTTATCTCCCCAGCGAAAATGGGCAATTTGCCAGCGGAACCTGTTATAGTCTCGAAAGCCGCGAAGCCGTTGACGTAGGGGAGTGCAGTATCGGGTATGAGACCAGCAAGCTCCGGCTACAGATCTCCGACGATATCATGAAATATGATGGAATCAAGAAGCTCAAGAACACACAATCTGCACCTTAAGCTTACATCCGGGTAAACGAAGAGACTATCCAAAAAAAACTATCGAAAACGGCTGCTGCGATATCCTCTCTATGTTGGACATTTACCACTTGATCGTTGTTGGAAGCACGTTTGGTTTTCCGACTTAAATACGTAAAGTATCTCACTAAAGGACACAGCTGACCCTAAACGCAGCATTATCCGAGATTTGGAATGCTAACGGACTCCAGAGCAGCTATTAGCCTAGAAAACGCCGATATGAGCCTCTTTTTAAGGAATAGCGTCTCTGGGGTCCGAAATCTTGCTTTAAAGGCTAAAAACAGGCAAATAACGTCATCTGAGTCCGTAACTCCTGTGGGATGGTGGAATGATAGGATGGTGGGCTCGATGAGACGGTGAGATGGTGTGACGATGAGATGATGAGACGGAGAAATGATGGGATGATGGGCACGATTGAAGTAAGCCGTCAATGGCCAGAAAACGCAGAGCAGCGATCCTCCAAATTAACAGGAGAATCGCTGCTCTGTTTACTTTTACTTATTCTGAGAATGAAGAGGGATCGACCCTATTATCTTAGTTGATAAGAACTCAGTATTATTTCTGAACGGAGGGCTGTTTGATAAAAGCTTCCGCTTTCTTCAACACTTCATCCTCCGTTGGAGCACTCACATAACGACCATTCACATAAACAAAAGCCCGTTTACCACATGGACCGCAGTACGACTTGCAGCCGACCTTGATCTCGGCATCAGGTGCCATTTTTTGCAGCTTAGGGATAATACTTTTCAACTTCATGAAATTACATTCATCGCACACTTGTATTTCGTTAGCCATGGAGCAACCCTTCTTTGTGTTCGAAATTTACAGGCGAATGTTTAGTGATCGCCGTGATTACCTTTAGAGGGATTCGTAATGACAAAACCTTCTTGTGGAAGATACAAATAATCAACGACCACGCCATCAAGGAGTGGTTGGCTCGGATCAAGAATAACATCGATTTCTTTATCTGTCGATACTACAACATCGTTCTCTTTAGGCGTGTCCAAGTCCAGTCCGTAGTGAGCATGATCACCGTGTGCATGTGTAATTGCTACGCGCAGCTTCAACTCACTGTTTCCTTCAAGCTCCATTTGTTTCTTTATCACTTTAGCCGCATTACGGGTAATTTTGACCTTCATCTATATTCCATCTCCTAGTCCGAAAATTAAATACTCAATTACTTATTTTAAAGGTAAATGACATCTAAAAGCAACTATATTGGCTAATTAGCTCTGAAGTTCTTGTCGAAAATGTGCGGTGCTATCCTTCACCCTGCTGAAGGGTAGGATATTTCCGGCCCATTCGTGACACGAACCAGCCCATTAGCAGCATGGTCACTCCAATATCATCGATCGGAATAAATGGCATGAAGTCCGGCAAGACCCAATAGAGCAGTACTGGAATTGTAAATAACAGCTTGTCCCCCATTGCTACTTTAGGGGAGCGGATGTATTGCCAGGAGCTACTGAAGATATGGGACCATTGTTTTAGTGACAGTATTTTTTTCAGTTTCATGGTGACCCTCCTCCCAAGTAAAAAGGATACAGCCGCGGATAACGTGTAGTGACGACAGCGGCCATACCCTATGGTTTATTTTACGCAAGTTTACTGCAAATGTTTCATAATTATTTCACATTGGAAAGGAGCGTTGCTAATATAAGTCCTGTTTCCAGGGTCATATCTTCAAAATCTGCTAGTGGCAGCGGATTTTTGCCAATCCCAAGCTCCACAGTAAATCCAGGTTTGCGGAAGGTCTGAATAAACCAATCCTTATATCCGGCATCACTTCCCGTCAGCTCCACTGCCCGGTAACTGCTCGCAACTGCCAGCTGCGCGGCTAATTCGCGGCTCTCGGGAGGCTCATACCCGCGGTAGTTCCAATAAATCTCTCCTCCTTGGCTATGCAGAGACACTGCAGCTTCGCCAGGCGCTTCCTCAGCCAGGGCTGCCAGAGCAGCTGCTTCAGGCTCACTCAGCGGCTCAGGGCCGCTGTAATCCCGAGGTGAGGGCTGCCTTACTCCCCGACGTTCCCGCTCCTCTTCCCAATGAGCGGGAAATTGATCCCCAAGATCCACACCGCGGATGTTAGCTTTCCAATGCCGGAAGCTGCTTCGTCCACCATTCCATCTCATGAGGTCATCATAAAACGGATGGTCAGGCAAAACCCCTTCCTGAACCAGCTCCACACCATCTGGATTAGCCATAGGCACGACCCATAATGTCCAGTTTTGGAACCAAACCTCAGGGTTATGTCCATTCCATTCCAAGCCTTCAGCATAAGCTGCTGCATACTCCTCTATGAAGGACATCAAGCACGGCGAAGTCAGCCATTCATTGGCATGCAAAGCGGCGTTAACATGCAGATGACGAGTGCCGTTCCCGATCTTGAGTACATGGAGTGGCTTGCCGAGTACGCTCGTGCCTATTGTGGCTGCTTGTATAAACGGGTATTGGACAAGCAAGCTGTCAATGTCACTCTCAACATCAGCCGGACCGTACTCCCCGCGCAGAAACACCACGCGGTCTGGAATCGGGGGTGGAATGACAAGTATTTTTCCAGGTGTACAGCAGCGCCCTGAGGTCACACCAGGATTAAGCTTCTCCAAATCCTCTAAATTCACATTAAATAATGAGGTTATCCGTTCTGGAGTGTCCCCTTCCTGCACAGCATACCTTTTACGCGGCGAAGATGGCAGAAATAAAACCTGGCCTGGGTATAAATAAGACTGCCTCCCAACCCATGGATTACCTTGAATAACATGCTCAGGTGTTAATCCATGTAGAGCGGCAATTCGGCTTACGGTATCTCCCCTGTTTGCAATATATTGTCGCATTAGGTCTCATCCTCTCGGCCTTAAATTGCTGATACAGCAATACAAAAACAGCGGCATACAGCACTTAACTCTATTGTATGCAAGCGCCACTACCCGGCATGAAGGAGAAATGAATCACAAGAAAAAACAACGTCATCGCCCTTTATAGATGGCAACCATTTCTCATGAAAATAAGGATATTACAGATCCGCAGCGTATAAATGCTTATATTTCAAAAAAACAGACTGGGAAATGTGCTTTCCCAGTCTGTTTTTCTTTTTACACTCCCATGGAGTTTGTCCCTATTCAATTCAACATTGCTCCTGCTTATAACGTGGATACTTGCCACACTACTGGAGTACGTCTAATTTGTTCTCCAAGCCAGTCTCGCGCGATGCTTTGAAACATCTCAGCATCACCGCTGCAGAAGAACTGATGAATTGGACTTTCATCGCCGATGGACAGCTTGCCTTTGTCATATAAAATTGTGCTGATCTCACGAGCGGTCTCATCTGCAGAACTGATCAGCTTGACTCCTGATCCCATAGTCTCACCAATGGGTTCTACAAGAAATGGATAATGAGTGCATCCTAAAATTAAAGTATCGATGTTAGTGTCTTTAATGCCTTCGAGTGCCTCTTCTACGATATCGTAACTTTTCTCTGAGCGGAACTTGCCTTGCTCGACAAGTGGGACAAGCGCTGGACAGGCTTGACTTACAACCTCAACAAAAGGGGACAACTGCTTTAATGCGTTAGTATAAGCTCCGCTGTTGATGGTTCCTACCGTACCGATCACGCCGACATGTCCGCTTTTGGTTGCGCTAATTGCTGCGCGGGCTCCGGGATGAATCACCCCAATTACAGGGATAGAGACCTTGGCTGAGATATAATCGAGTGCCGCAGCTGTTGCGGTATTACAAGCGATAACGATCATTTTAGGATTAAACTGGATCAAATAATCTACAATTTGTTCAGTAAACAGTTGTACTTCCTCGGTCGAACGGGGTCCGTACGGAGCTCGGGCAGTATCTCCGAAATAAATGATCTTCTCCCGCGGGAGTTGCCTCATCACTTCTTTGACAACTGTTAACCCTCCCACACCTGAGTCTAATATTGCTATAGCTTGCTGCACGAACACACCGCTTCCTTCTACTTGTTTTGTGTAGCTTATGTAAGGTGAAAACAAAATGTACCTGGCTTTCAGCCCCAATTGCAGATATTACTCCTTTTGCCCTCTTAGTTCAAGACTAGTCTTCTTCCATCATTTAACAAGCGGGTGCAAACTAATTAAAAAAGCCACCCTCCGCCCAATGCGAAAAAGCGGCTCTATTATAAGAGAATGAGTACTCTTTTACCACTGAAACAGAGGATTTAAACCACGGTCCCATTATAGAATTTCTTTATCAACCTTGTCATCTTGAACGACTTCTTCCAGGCTAACTTCTTCGCTTACATCTTCACTTATAGTGGCCTCAACCCACTCAGTTTCCATTTCCAAAGTGGCAGCAGCCTCTTCAACAGCTTCTACAGCGTCAACTGCTTCTACAGCATCTTCTGTAGCAATACCGCTTACAGTTACTGTGATTTTTTCTTCTTCATCAACAGCATTCGCACATGATTTGCTCCATTCCCGAACTTCATGCACTACATGCCCAATCGAATCTTTTGCTTTGTCATAAATTTCAATGCTCTTGTCTCCGGCTTGAACAGCAATTTCTTGAACCTTCTCAATACCAGCGGCAGTTCCTTCCGCAATATCCTTGCGCAGCTCTTTACCTGGTTTAGGTGCGAACAGCAATGCTGTCACCGATCCAACCACACTGCCGACTAAAGCGCCCCATAATAAGCCTTTGGTGTCCTTTTTCATCGTTTCATCTCTCCTTTAAATTCATTGCTCCCCGCTCTACCGGGCTAATGCCTATATCTGCTATATCATAAGCAGCAGGGGATTGTCTTGTGACTAATTATTATAACTTTTCAGAAGTTTTGTCTGTAACATTTTTGGGTACGATAGCGTAGCGGCAGCAATGGCCGCCCTCTGCCATACATTCATTACGTGTTACCTTAGCATCCAGCAGTTCTTCGAAAAGACTATGCTCACATTGGCAAGCCTTACGATACTGGGTAGCCACTTGGCGAATCGGGCAATTGTACTCCTTTATGACATATGAGCCATCCTCTTCGCGGTTCCATTCTGCCATATATCCACCGGCATTTTGGATGGAAGATAATTCGGCGACGCGTTCTTCCAAATTCCGCCGTTCCATCATCGGAGCATACTGAGCGAGCATTCGGCGGCGGCGTCCTTCAAATAATGTATTAACAGCATCCAGTCCACTGCCGTAATCCAATTCACGCAGAAGCTCCAAAGCCAAGTTGTGATAACTTTTCGGGAAATATTCTTCGGCTCTCTCCGTTAATGAGTACATATGTAAAGGCCGCCCCATCGCTTGCCGGACCACTTTTGTCTTTGCAAGCCCTTCTTGCTCCAGCTGAAGCACATGACGACGGACACCCATCTCTGTAATTCCCAATTCTTCTGCCAGCGCGCCGATGGTCAGTGTTCCTTTCGTCTTCAGGAGCGTCATAATCATTTGTCTTGTCGATCCGTTTTCCTGCCCCATCTTCATCATAAAGGAACCCCTCTCTTTCACGGCTATCGCCTATTCTATGTGATTCTACCCTATGCTATTATAGCGGTACACTGGCTCCAAGCTCCTGGTCCAAATATTTCCGTACCTCAACGGCAAACTGCTCAAGTACTTCCGAAAGAATGGGGGTAAGTGGATGCAGATCACCTCTCTCCCAGGCATAATAATCCTGAACGAGTGGCTTACGCAGAGCAACTAATTCTATCAATCTCTCATAAATTTCACTTTGACCTAGCACTTTCTCTTCATGAATAATAGAAATTATATCCTCATAACTTCCAGCATCACGCATAATAAACCCGTCAATGAGACAGCTACCAACGTCTGTTACAACCTCTATTGCCAGATGGAGGCAGCGTTCCTGTATTAGTCCAGTTAATGTTGTACCATCCCAGGAAGCTGATACAGTCCGAAGACCAGCGGTAATATCAGGGATTTGAGCAAGAATGGTTTCGATTTGATTGCGGTTGACATAATACACAGCAATACCCCCATGTCGATAATTGTTAGAGAATCGTCCTAATCTCTACTTACCGCGTTTGCCACGGCGTTTCAGCCAGAAGAACATTACGAAACATGCTCCGAGAAAAACGACTAAATAAGTTAACGCTTCCATTGGATACTCAAGCTCACGCATTCCTGTCACCGCTTCCGGTATAAAATGATGATACTATATTCAAGCAGCTGCTTAAATTTCGTAATCTACAGCAATCGAGAGTTCTTTGACTTCATTAATGTGAGCAATAACTTCTTTATGCGCCGGATGAACCTGATACGCCTGTAAATCCTCTAGAGAAGCCACTTCTGTGACTAGAGCAATATCAAAGGAACGATCGGAATGAATGATGTCAGCACCCACCTCGATGGAGAGAAGCTGCGGGATATTACCTTCCATATTACGCAGTACCGCTACCGTTGCCGCTACGCTTTCTTCGGACCGATCTTTTAATTTGAAAAACACAATATGTTTGATCATTCTATATCGCTCCCTAATGTAATATTGTAATTAGATATTAAAAATATATCATAAGCGTAGCTGTTCTGAAAGAAACTTAAACGGTGTTGTCAGAAATAGCAGCATTAACCATTGCCGATATACCAGAAAGTGTTGTAGTATATTTTTAAAAAATCGGAGGAATTATGCCTAATAACCAACAAGAAACTCATAATATCCAGGCGTGGTCTCTGATCAATCGCAAATACCTTGGACAAGGCGTTCGAGTCAAAAGATTTCGCCGTCCAAAGCGCAGCCAGATTAGAAACCGTGTGCTGCTTGCTGTATTGATGGCTAAGGATATCAAGCTGTCACGACTCGCAGAAGAGCTTGGTATATCCTCACGCAGTGTAAGCGCTTGGGTATACGAAGGTCGTATCCCTTCCAACAATAACATTGACAAGACCTGCCGCCTATTGGGGTACCCACCCCACATTCTGTTCAATGAAGCGTTGATTCGTCAAAGCCCCATTGTATGTCAGCCTACACCTTCACGTTTTATGAAAAGAAGTATTACCAGTTCACCGCGCAGCAATGTTATCCTGACCGGACTTTGTATGGTTTACGATTTCTCAGTAACGGATGTAAGTATCTGGATAGGCGTCCATCCTGGAACATTTCGAAAATGGCTCCACAACAGCCATCTGCCGACCCCTGCTCTGCAGGAAAAAGCCGAAGCTTTCTTTCGGATTCCACGCCATATTCTATTTGCAGACTGCGGAACGCTCTAATACAATCCTCTCACAAAACACGTCTAACACAGCCCTTCTTCAAGAAATCATGAGAAGGGTTATTTGCCATACCTTTTTTTCTTAAAAAGAGGTCATACTACTGTGTGTAAATATATTGTCTAGTACTAAAGAACGGGTCAGGAGGCGCAAGATGAAACTTAACGGAATTCTGTCAAAGGGCTATACCGATACTTGGAAAGTGGCCCCTGGTGTCATTGGACTTCGCACTATGTTTGTAAATGTCGCATTAATTGGCCAGCCCTCTTCGGATTGGGTTCTTGTAGATACTGGTCTTAGCTCATATACAGGCAATATTATTGATTTTGCTACGGAGCATTATGATAAACCTCCGGTGGCAATTATCCTGACGCATGGGCATTTTGACCATATTGGGGGTGTAAAAAGGCTTGTTGAGGAATGGAATGTGCCTGTATATGCTCATCCTCTAGAACTACCTTTTCTGACAGGTAAAGAAGACTACCCTCCAGCCGATCCGGCCGTAGGCGGCGGGCTTATGAGCATGATTTCCCCTTTATTTTCACATCATGGCATTGACCTTGGTTCAGCCGTTCATCCCTTGCCGGAAGACAGGACTGTCCCTGGTGCGAAGGGCTGGGAATGGATCCATACCCCTGGACATAGTCCCGGACATATCTCCCTGTTCAGGCCTGAGGATAGAGTTCTGATCGCAGGTGATACGTTCCTTACGGTCAAACAGGAATCTGTATTTGCAGTGGCTACGCAGCATCAGGTGGTGCATGGCCCACCCTCTTATTTCACGACAGACTGGGAAGCTGCTGAGAAATCGGTCCGTACCCTTGCCTTGCTGAATCCACATCTTGTTCTTTCGGGACATGGAGTACCCATGGAAGGTGAGGAGCTGTCTACTCAGCTTGCTCATTTGTGCAAAAATTTCAAAGAAATGGCGCTACCGGGTCAAGGTAAATTTGTGTAAAAAAGGTACTCCTGATCAGCGCACAGAGGTCTAGGGAAAAAGTCCCTATAATTCATTTGATATAGCCGATTCTACGGATATTCAACGAAATTATAGGGAGTTCCTCCCTAAATTACTTGCTTAGTGCAGATTTACGTGCGACGATATATCTCAGTATGTATTGATGTTTTTTTCCAAGCGGCCCACATAAAGTCTCCACACATGAGCCGGTCGTAATTATTTTCGTACCTGCAAAATGTTGTCTTAAATCTTCTTCACTAAAAAAATGGGCGTATTTTCCCTCTTTGTATTCGTAGGTTCCCGGTTCCAAAAGTGTTCCACAGCCGTTGTTCGCATCCTCATCGGAAAAACTGGTAAAATAGAGCAAGCCATCCGGCCGCAGCTGTTCCAGACAATTAGCTACGAGCCTGCGGCGATCCTCTTCGAGAAATAAATGCAATACGTCATAGCAGTAGACAGCATCAACCTGTACTTCAGAAATAGGATCTAATACGGAACCTGAGATAAAATGGCTCTTGGGATCCCATTCTGCCGCCATCTTTAACGCGTCCTCGCTCAACTCAATGCCTAAGGTCTTAAACTCATCTGAGAACACCTTCGTATTTCTTCCGTATCCCGCACCCGGGACTAAAACTGATTTCACGTTATGTTGCCGGAATATATCCCTTGCTGCCTGAGCTGTAGGACTAGGTTCACTCCCCCAGATCATTCCTTCCTGAGCAAATCTTCGACTCCAGTATTCGGACATAGATTAGACCTTCTTTTTAAATTTATTCGCTAATTTCATCGCAAGGAACTGAGGGATCAGGTTTAGCATACTAAAAAATATAAACGATCCTGTAGGTCCAAGTGGTTTGAAAAACGTCCCGTCCCAACCGCCTTCCCCTGACAAGTTGCTAATAAAATAATAAGAGACAAATGCAGAAGCGATATTCCCAATGACTATAGCAATTATATTATTAGACCATTTTCCCAAAAAAGCTATTAGTGATGTTATGACGATCATCATTAAATAACCAACCATTGAACCATTATTGAAATCTTTATCCATCGCGAAATATACAAATGGAAAACAGTACACAATAATGATCAGGAGATTCAATCCTAATTTTCTCACCGCATCCCCTCCTCAGCTAGTTTTTCACTCTATACCAATACTGATAGATCTCCTTAAAACCCAGCTTGTCATACAAGGCTGAAGCCCCCGTATTCGCTTGCACAACTTGCAGAAAGGAAGTTGTTGCTCCCTTTGCTCTACCCCAATTAAGCAACGCTAGCAGCAGTTGTTCCGCCATTCCCTTTCTACGATGAGCAGGGGAAGTGACAATATCATACAGACCCAAGTACCCGTTCTGAATCACACCAAGACCGCAGGTGACAGGAACACCATGATTAAACAACAGGACATAACCCTGCTGCAAATGTGATGCAGACAACATTCTAGTTAAGGTTTCCCGGTTCTTATCAGACAAGCCGGTAAGCTCACTGAAGGTGTGCAGCCACTCTTCAGTCAAGCTCTCCTGTATCTGAACCGTATAACGCAGATCGGGGCTCGCTAAGTCCCCCAGATCAAGAAGCCTTACAGATGAAGGCTCGGCAATTGTATAGCCACGCTCTGCAAGAATCTCATCAAGCTTTGGCGGCAGGATGTAGGGGGTTATTTTGAACACGGACTGTAGTCCAGCATGCTCATAATACCGCTCCGCAAGCTTGATTTGTTCTGTGAGTTCAACCTGAGAGCTGTCAGCCCCGTATAATGGATTGACCGAATTGGCCCTTTTTGTATAACCAGCTGCCGAACGTAGAATCCAGCCCTGCAGGAGAACGCTTTGCTCCGCCGGCCAAGTATTAAGTGTGATTTCTTCTATGAATTTATACAGCTTAATCCGCTCCTTTTGAAGCACGTTTGTTACGCATCGCAGGCAGTAATTTCACAGCTCCCTCCCCTTGGGAGGTGAAATAGTCATATTCGGGAGACTCTTTGCCATAGAGAGCTATTTTCCCCTCACCGTTATAATGAACACCCCAACCAAAACGCTTCGGCAACAGTGAAGCCCTTAGACAAGGATGATTTTTGGAAAATAGTTCGTTCCATATTTCTTCCTTACGGGCCAAACGTTCTTCCTGTGGAATTTGTTTATGGCGCACATGAACCTCGTACAGAAGTTCTTCATGATTGTATTTGTAGGGCTCATTGATTAACAGTTCATATTGAATCACATGTGCAGGCGGGAGCGTTCGGCAAGACATCGGAGGAACTCCTATTTCCTCAGGACAGTCCTCTGCTACACGAATAAAAGTATCGGTATAGCTCATTTGCATCCCCTCCATCTTAAATAGAAATATATTCCTTATATGATAAATCATTTTCCTATTCTAAGCATAGCCGAATTTTCTAAAGCCCATGATGGATGAACAGAAAAAACGGCCAATCCTCTAAACTACGGAGGATTAGCCGTTCTCATTTACCAACTCGACTTGGTAATGCCCGGAATCTGACCTTTATGCGCCAATTCGCGGAATACAATTCGGGAAACATTAAATTTCCGCAAATAGCCTCGAGGTCTGCCAGACACTTGGCATCTATTTTTTTGACGAGTTGCGGAGGAATCACGTGGCAGCTTTTGCAAAGCCATATAGTCCCCCTGTTCCTTTAGTTCTTTTCTTTTAACAGCGTATTTGGCGACTAGTGCTTGTCTCTTCAATTCTTTCACAACTTTAGATTTCTTGGCCATGTTCGTTCTCCTTCCATCCTTTAAATCTACTCGTTCAATGCACTCTTCAAGGCTTCCAGGTTCTGACGCATGATTCCTAAATAATCCAGGTTTTGACTGCGATCTTCCTCTGTTAATCCTTCAATTGGGTTTAGAACGGCTGCTTTGGCACCAATCTCTTTTGCTATTGTGTCTGCCACACTGGAGGATACAAGTGTCTCGAAGAAAATCGTCTTCACTTTATGCTCTTTCGCAAACTCCACAATCTTACTCATATTTGCGGCAGAAGGCTCCTGCTCCGGAGATAGTCCGGCAATCGGGACCTGAGTTAATCCATACTGCTTGGCAAGGTATCCAAAAGCCGCATGCTGAGTAATAAAATCCTTGCGTTTAGTATCCTTAAGACCGTCCTTAAATTCTTGATCCAGTTGCTCCAGCTTAGCTACATAAGCATCTGCATTTGTCTTAAAATCCTCGGCATGTTCAGGTGCGGCAGCAGCTAAAGCTGCTTCAATGTTACGCACTTCTTGAATGGCTAATGTAGGATTGAGCCACACATGCGGATCTAATCCACCGTGATCATGCGAATGCTCTTCATGAGCATGTTCTCCTTCTTCATGAGCATGCTCCTCTTCTTCATGAGCATGCTCTCCATCTTCATGGTGGTGGTCAGCTTCTTCATGGTGGTGGTCAGCTTCTTCCTCTTCCGTGCCTTCCATGATGTCCAGACCCTTGCTCGCTTCTACAGTAATTAACGGAGTGCCAGATACACTTTCCAGCACCTGATCTACCCAGCCTTCCATTCCTGCGCCATTATAGATCAGCATATCCGCATCTGAGATTTCTGCCATATCTTTTGCAGTCGGTTCCCAATCATGGGGTTCGATTCCTGCCGGTATGAGTGCTTCCACGTCCGCCAGATCTCCTGCCACATTTTTGGTAAACTCGTAAATAGGATAGAAACTGACTTTAATATTTAATTTAGATGACTCCGGAAGGGCTGTAGCTTCTGCGGCTCCAGAAGCATTCGTAGTAGTAGAAGAATTAACAGCATTATTACCGCAACCGGCGGCAATAAGTAACGCGGACAGGGACAAAATGGCTAAATGATGGATTCTAAATTTCATTGAGAGGTGTAACTCCTTTACTGGAAATAGTTTTATGAATTCGCCGACGATTTCTTAGTCGGATCAGCTTCTGTACCAAAATTGCGATTAATAAGAACGATAGCAGTATAAGAGCAATCGTCCCACCAGGCGGTGTATTGATGTAATACGAGGCACTTAGGCCACTAAAAACGCCGAGTAATCCTACGCCGATTGAGATCAATATAGCTGTCGTAAAACCAGACGCTATACGCAAAGCAATCGAAGCTGGCAAAACAATAAGCGCTGAGACTAACAGCACTCCAACAACTGGCATCGCAGCAGCGACTGTCATTCCAGTTAGTACAGCAAACGAAAATGATAACCAGCCCACATGAACTCCACTGATACTAGCGGTCTCTTCATCAAAGGTCAGATTATATAAGGATCTGCGTAACACAATAAAATAGATCAGACCGATTACAGCAACCACAGCGATAATCTTTAGTTGAGTGTCGCTGACCGCAACGATGGAACCAAACAGATAGGAACTGAAGCTTTTACTTAAATTCTGCTTTAAGCTCATAAGTACAACTGCCAATGCTAATCCAGAGGTCATAATAATCGCTACCGGAAGCTCGCTATATGTACGATAAGAACGTCGAAGCTGTTCGATGACAATACCACCGAGAATCGCTACCATGAAGCCACTTAGTGCCGGATTAAGCTGTAGTATTGAGCCTAGTGCTACTCCTGCAAGCGAAACATGAGAGAGGGTATCCGCCATTAGGACCTGACGGCGAAGCATGAGATATACCCCGAGTAGCGGACCGATAATGCCAATTAATCCACCGGCCCAAAATGCACGTTGCATGAATTCGTAACTAAACATTGCCAACCCTCATTCTCCTTTCGTTCCAGGCTGATCAACGTATCCAGATAGGAGCTGGTCTCTTCCAGGCCATGCGTCACCATGATTACGGTCCGGCCGTGTTCACTGACATCATGGCGCATCAGCTTATAGAACCCAATACGACTGTCCAGATCCATCCCCGTAGTAGGTTCATCGAGAACCAATATCTGCGGCTGTTGTGCCAATGCTCGAGCGATGCAAATCCGCTGCTTCTGGCCGCCTGACAGTTCTCCTATCTTCCGGTCTCGCAAATGCCACATCTCCACCTGCTTTAAACTTCGCTCAACGATCTCGTCCTGCTCAGGTGTAAAGCGTCTAAATAATCCAAGCCTTGGATAACAACCCGAGCGAACCAGTTCGATCACCTTACTTGGGAACCCTGCGTTAAAAGAAGCTACCTGCTGTGGAACGTAGCCGATAACCATCTTTCCGTTATCTGATAACTCTTTATTCAACTGAACCGTTCCACTCCATGGACGAAGCAGGCCGAGCATTAGCTTCAGCAGGGTGGTTTTAGCAGCACCATTGGGTCCCGTTATACCAATAAACTGTCCGATATGAATATCTAATGAGATATCATCAAGAACAGGTTCATCCCCATACCCGAACACTACATTCCGCATGGATGATAGGATCATCATGCCTCGCCTCCCTTCTGACTGATATTATGTCCAACCCAGATTAAATCGTAAGTTTTACGATTTAACAAATTTGATAATATCGTAATCATTACGATTTGTAAACCCAAAACTGAAAATTAATCGTAATAATAACTATTAGTCCTTTTTCGAATACAACAAAAATCCGGAATCCCACCTTCTGGATTCCGGATTTCCACCGTTAATTTACTAAGTATCTATTCCTCAGCAGCCGCAAGGAGTTCTTCAACAGGCCACGGAAGTGGATTGTTGAACTTTGTCCAATCCTGCTTCAGCTCCTCCGCTGTCAGCAGACATCTGTCCAATCTGGCTTCGAGTTGTGCCTGATCTATATTTACACCGATAAATACGATTTCATTTATTCTATCGCCCCACTGCTCGTCCCATTTTGCCCGCAGCTCAGGTTCGCTTTCCAGCACCTCCAACTGCTGATCCTTAGGCATTGTAGCCAACCAGTAACCAGCAGGTCCGAACTCAATGGAAGGTCCTGCCTGACTTACAGTAGCTGCAAGATCACCTTTTGCCGCTACCCATGCCACCCCTTTTGCCCGAACGACCTCTTCCGGCCAGTTGCTAAAGAAAAAACTTAATCTTTGCGGGTGGAACGGTGTTCTCCGGCGATAGACGAAAGAAGAAATCCCGTATTCCTCCGTCTCAGGGGTATGGGTCTCTTTATTCAGCTCCGCGATCCAACCAGAGGATAAGCTTGTTTTCTCAAAATCAAACAATCCGGTATTTAGAATTTCCTTTGGATCTACTACGCCGTTAATTGTACGGATCAGCTTAGCAGACGGCTGAAGCTTACGCAGCACAGCTTCAAGCTTATTGAGTTCATCTTCTTTCAACAGATCGCACTTATTAAGCAGCAAGACATCACAAGTTTCGATCTGATCAATAAGCAGATCCACAATATCGCGGAAATCCCCTTCTCCAGCCGTTTGGTTGCGGTCCATCAGACTATCACCTGAGGAGAAGTCATGCCAGAAACGCCCAGCATCCACAACAGTCACCATCGTGTCTAATTGAGCAAGCGAAGTCAGATCAATATCCAACTCGGGATTGGCATAGGTAAAGGTCTGTGCTACTGGTACAGGTTCGCTAATGCCTGAGGATTCAATCAGGATGTAATCAAATCGCCCTTCCGCAGCCAGTTTTTGTACTTCGACAATCAAATCATCACGAAGTGTACAACAGATGCAACCATTGGACATCTCAACCAATTTCTCTTCAGTCCTGGAAAGCGTATTTCCGGACTTCACCAGATTCGCATCCACATTCACTTCACTCATGTCATTTACAATAACAGCTACTTTAAGACCGTCACGGTTGTGCAGAATATGATTCAACAATGTTGTTTTCCCAGAGCCCAAATATCCACTGAGCACGGTAACAGGGAGCTTTTTCAACTATACCACTCCTATCGTTTATAAAATCAAGATTAAAAACATCCGCCCTTAACGGGTTTCGCGATGTAAGGTTACTCTCTTTAGGCGTGGACAATATTTTTTCATTTCCATACGCCCTGGATGATTTCGTTTATTCTTGGTAGTGGTATAGTTGCGATCTCCTGTCTCCGTACATGCCAAAGTAATGATTACTCTCATCGTTTCCATCTCCTTTTTATTAAATCGTAATAATTACGATTAACACATCGTACACGGTTTATTCACAATCTGTCAACTATGATCTTGTAAAAATTTCAACTCTCTTAATTTTGTGGTCTTTCTGGTGGACAAATTACGTATAGATGGAATTATAAAAAATATGATTCTTGTAATTCCTAGAGAATCAGGCAGGAGTGGAGATCATGAAGATACCAGTAATTATTTTGAGCGGGTTTCTGGGGAGCGGGAAGACAACTCTGCTGTTGTCCCTGCTGAAAGAGAGCAAGGTAAGAGGGCTGAATCCAGGAGTAGTAATGAATGAACTGGGCAAACGAGATGTGGACGGGTATATTTTGCAGGAGCATACCGGTACAGCTGTAACTAAACTGCTGGACGGATGCGTATGTTGTAGCCGTAAAGAGGATTTGGCAGATAGCCTGATGGTGCTGCTGAGAGGACGTCCAGATGCCATTTATATGGAGTTGACCGGCGTCGCCGATCCTGAAGAAATCGCCAAAACGTTGCAGGAAACTCCTCTACAGGATCTGGTGGAGCTGCACTATACCATCACTCTGTTAGATGCGGAAAATGCTCTAGAATATAACAGCAGACTCTCCTCTGACAAACAGCTCGTTCGGACCCTGCGTAAGCAGCTCTCCACAGCTGATCTTATTGTCGTTAATAAAAGTGATCTCGTAGAACCGGAAACCTTATGGCGAATTGAAAAGGGAGTTCGCAAACAAAATACGGAGGCTGAAATTGTGTACACCCATTACAGTGAAATCAACCTGTCTCCGATATTGTCAGGAATTATCCCACGTAAAATCATAGCTCCGGCTCCGCAGCGAGCGCCTCAAACCTTCAAAGGAGCATCACTGAAACAAATGCATTCAGAGCATGGGGGAACCGCTGTAAAAGAGCTGCATGAGGAGCAGCATGCTTCTTTCTCGCAGGTAACAGCCATCACGTTAACCATTCCGCAGGTAAGGACAACTATGCCTTCTAAAGAACGCCTAGAGGCCTTCTTCCAAGAATGGGGTGACAACCTATTACGTGCCAAGGGGCATATTCTTTTGTCCGAACAGGAGCCGGTTCAGCTTGTTCAATATGCGGGGATGCGTACTACCTGGGAAGCCTCTCGTTATCCTGGTATGCCTTATGTAGTGTTCATCGGGATGAATATAGATGAAGAACAGCTGGCAGATCGGTGGTCCGCCTTATTCGAGTTTTGACTACCTTTTCACCATTAAAAATACTGCCGTTGCTCCTCCCGATCTCGTTCCTGATTATCATTGGTTTTGTATGGCTGCCGAATCATCTGGAACTGTTGGATAATGCGTACATCGACACCTTCAAAACCGCTTTTATCGGCATATTGCTGGAAGCCTTGCCGTTTGTATTAGCAGGAGCATTGTTATCTTCACTGCTTCGCGTCTTTATCCCGGATGAAATGATTTCCCGGTGGATTCCGCGGCGACCTCTTCCGGCCATTCTGTTCGCATGTCTGCTCGGAATTATTTTCCCGGTCTGCGAATGTGGAATGATCCCGCTCGTCCGCCGGCTTATCCATAAAGGTATGCCTGTTTACGTGGCTATCGTCTTTATTTTGTCCGGACCGATCCTAAATCCTGTCGTCTATGGGGCGACCATGACAGCATTTCGCAGCCACTCGGAGCTGGCCTATGCCCGTATGGGTCTGGCGTTTGTTGTAGCCTGTCTCATAGGCTTGATAATCTACGCAACGGTCAAAAAATCTCCCATCCGCCTAAATGTTCAGCGTGAAACGGGGGAAGCTCATCACAATAATTCTCGCGGGGGAAAAATAGCCGCTGTTTTCGTCCATACCTCAGATGAGTTTTTTGAGATGGGGAAATATTTAATGATCGGCTGCTTGTTAACCGCTGGTATTCAGACATTTATGGTTCAAGACAGTCTGGCCGCGATCGGAGCTAAGCCGCTGGGGTCATATTTCTTCATGATGGGACTGGCATTTGTGCTCTCGCTCTGCTCCACCTCAGATGCCTTTGTAGCTTCCACCTTCGTACATTCTTTTCCATCTGGGGCTCTGCTCGCTTTTATGGTATTCGGACCCATGCTGGATTTCAAAAATTCATTGATGTTGCTCTCACTGTTTAAGACCAAATTCGCTCTTTATTTGTTCTTTCTGATCTTCGCAAGCGTGTTTGTTGGGGCGGTATTCATGTCCTTGTGGCTGTAATTCATAGAGGTGGTAAGCTGTTGCTTACAACATGGGTAGGAGGATAGAGCATGAATGACTCTCGTAGCATCCGGTTTCACTATTTCTTAAGGGCGGTCATTCTGCTCGCTTTCGCCCTCTATATCGGGCATCTGGTACAGCAGGACGCTTTGCATTATTATGTAGCTCCTAAACTGGCACGCTGGGTTCAATTATGCCCAATCCCGCTGACACTTATGGCGCTCAGTCTGACCATACAGGCTTTATTTGGCAAAGGTAGTGTTCTCTGTGACTGCGAGCATCGGCTCCCACATTCTTTTTTCAAAAGTACAGCGCTATATGGATTATTCCTTTTTCCACTGCTGCTCGGATTTCTTCTTCCTGATCGCGCATTGGGAAGTATGGCTGCTGCTAAAAAAGGAATCTCCCTATCCTCCTTGCCCACTGAAGCTAAAAATTCCGCGAGATTCGAGTCCATTGATCCTTACCATGAAGAGCTTACCGAGCTGGCCAAGATCCTTTATGCACAACCTGTGGTCCCAGTTTATTCGGCGATTTTCTCCGAAACTTTAGGTGCGCTTGAGCTGTACAAACAACAATTTGCAGGCAAAGAAATTACTATTTCCGGCTTTTTATATCGTGATCAAGGTGAACATTCAGAGAATTCTTTTGCCATAGGTAGATTTCTGGTCCAATGCTGTACTGCCGATGCTACACCTTTTGGGATATTAGTGGATTCCGGCAAGCTAAAAAGCCTGCCTACCGATACCTGGATAGAGGTCCGGGGCAAGCTTCAAGTTGTTCCCTATAAAGGTCAAGAAATTATGCAAATTAGTGCAGAGTCTATTACACCTATCAAACAACCCGTAACACCTTACATCTACACCAGTCCTGACTCTATCACCGCATGGAAGGAGCTAGAAGGTTCATCTAAGATTACTAAATAATCGCATCTAGCTCATCCTCATCATTCTCAGACTTATTAGGATTAAATACTTCTACCATAATACGAGCTGGAATACAGATAATTTGCTGTTTGGGTCTTGAGATGAACCCCATTTCCAAAGCAATTCTTAAGGGAGCATCAGAATAGGTCATTTGGATTCCATAATCAAACACCTTTAGCGTATTGTGGCCGAATTTCGTTTGAATATCTATAATTTGTTCTTCTTTAGTCAAAGAAACGGTTTTGTACTCTTTACCGTCCACCGTAATTATAGCTTTCAAATCCCCTTGCTGATACTGCTCATTGCTGCTGTCCCACCACTTCATGCCATAAATCAAGCCCGCAGCTAACAAGGCTATCACAATAATTAAAATATCCCCGCGCTTCATTGTTAGCAAGATAAGAATCCTTTCATGACAAATAATATACGTAATGATTACGATTAATATCAATATATTAATCATAACCTTATTTGTCAATGATGCTCACCTAAACGAATTTGGGCAGACCACTCTCTTAATACCCGGTCGAGCTCTTTTATCGAGATGGGTTTAGAAATGAAATCCTGCATTCCAGCACTAAGACACATCATCTTATCTTCATCTCTGGCAAAGGCTGTAGCCGCAATGATGATTGGATTCAGCCCAAGCTTCTCACGTATGATTCCTGTTGCTTCTATTCCATCCATAATAGGCATCTGAATATCCATAAATACCAGATCATAATGATTGGAAAGCACAGCCCGAACTGCTTCCTCACCATTTAAGGCGATGTCAGGAACATATCCCCTCTTTTTCAGATACGCCTGCATAAGCTGCTGATTCACAGGATGATCTTCAGCAATAAGAATGGACATCGGTCCATATTCACCGGTAGTTAACTCTTTAACAGTGGATTTATCATTTCTGACCAAATCCGTTGAGGCGTTGACGGTCAATTTCTGATCCCATTCCTCTTTGGGAAGAGAAACCTCCACTGTAAAATAAAACTCCGAGCCTTCATTCTCACAGCTATTTACACCGATAGATCCGCCAAGAAGCTCGGCCAGCTTTTTACTAATGGCAAGGCCAAGCCCTGTTCCGCCATATTTACGATTGATCGACGGATGCAATTGCGAGAAGGATTGAAATAATAGACCTTGGCTGGAAACTGGAATCCCCAACCCAGTATCTTTTACGACAAATTTCACGATAAGATTTCCGGATGCCTCTGAGGCTTCTAGCATAACAGAGATACTGATTTCACCTGTCTCCGTAAATTTCACTGCGTTCCCAACCAGATTTACGAGAATTTGACGCAATCTCGCCCCATCAGTCATGATGACGGCTGGAAGCTCAGGAGATAACTCGCTAGTAAGTAAAAGCCCTTTTTCCTTAACCTTCGGATAAAACAGTTCACAAACGTTCTGTATCACTTCATGCAAATCCACCATTTGCAGTTCAAGCGTCATCATGCCTGCTTCAATTTTGCTGAAATCCAGCACTTCATTCAGAATATGAAGCAATGCCTCTCCGCTTTTGTTAATGATCTGTGTGTAGTAGCTTTGCTCTTCATCCAGCTCCGTCCCAGATAAAAGATCAGCCATCCCAATAATACCGTTCATAGGCGTACGCAGCTCATGGCTCATGATCGCTAGGAACTCCGATTTTGCCCGGTCCGCTTCCTCGGCAGACTCCTTCGCCCGCACAATCTCCTTCTCCTCCGTGATATCACGAAAGACGACAACCGCCCCAATCCGTTCATCACCATCAAACAGTGGGGTCATTCGATATCTGACTAAAAAGCTTGAACCATCCTGCCTCCAAAACACACCCTCCCTATCTTCAATAGTGAGATTATTGGAGCGCGAAGGAAGCAGCGTCTTCTGAATTCCTGTAAAAGACTCGTTATCCAGCCAGGTTTGGTGAATCGCATGAAATTTGCTGTTTCCCCACTCAGTAGGATCGAAACCCAACATAGTAATGGCTGCTGGATTAATGAACATCGTGTTGCCTTCAAGGTTCATCCCAAATATGCCCTCAGAGACCGAATTCAAGATCAGCGCATACTCGTTACTTAATTTCTGTATTTCTTCAAAATGACGCGTACGTTCCCCAATGTCGCGGGTTACACAGACAAGCTCCTGATTCCCGCAGGTCTCAGAGTAAATATACCGCAGTGTCGTTTCTGTCCAAATACAGGTTCCGTCTTTGCAAATAAACCGGAGAATAACAGGCTCAAGCTTCTTCCCCTCCATACAATTGCTGAGATATGAAGTTAATTTGATTCTGTCCTCCGGATGTATGTAATCAATCCCTCTAGTTCCGCACATTTCTTCTGGTGCATAGCCAAACATAGTCTGGCAGATGGGTGAGGCATACAGATAGGTAAAGCTCCCGTCCGCTGCATTACGTGAAATGAAGTCCATAGAATTTTCTGAGATCAGACGATAGTTCTGCTCACTTTCCCGCAGTTGTTCTTCCATTCGTTGACGTTCGGTGACATCCTGGGCTATCCCGCTGATCTGCAGCAGTCTTCCTTCTTCATCCGTAATCACTTCCCAGTGCGCATCCAGATATTTCAGCTCTCCATCCGCACTATGAATACGGACCGTTACTTCGCCATTAGTCCCATTCTCCATGGATTGATGTACTAACCGTTCAAGTCTGATGAAATCGTCAGGATCAATGCAAGCAAAAACACGTCTGTAATCAAAATAAGAATGATTGCTCTCATCTTCCAAAAAGCCAAAAATATTACGCATCTCTCTGGAAACCGTCAGCCGTGATTTTGTCATGTCCCATTCCCAGGATCCCATCTTCGCAAGGTGTTGCGCTTTAGCCAGCATATCCTCGTATTTCTTGCGCTGAGTAATATCGCGACCAATGGTTAATATCTGTTTAACGTTCCCCTGCTCATCACGTACCACTTGGGAAGAACTCTCGATCCACAAATAATGTCCATCTTTATGACGGGCTCTACGAGTAAATACGTCCGTATCGGAATATATCTTACCTTGTTCAATCATCTCTAGAGCATCATCTACGTGATAATACTCGGGTCTTTTGGTACCTATCATTTCTTGTGCGGAATAACCTAATAGCAGCTCCACTGAGGGAGATACGTAGTGCAGTGTCCCGTCAGGATCGCCAAAAGAAATCATATCCGGTGTATTTTTCGTAATCAAATTATATAACTGCTCATCTTCATGAATCTTTTGTTCAGCAAGTTTTCGGTCAGTGATATCCGTTAACTCAGAAATCAGGACATAGGGTTCACTGGAATTCTCCTGATAGATTAAAAATATATGTTGGGCTACCCAGATGATTTCTCCATCCTTACGCAAGAACCGCCGTTCTTTCTCTAATGCAGTCCCAGGCTCAGCTAACAAATCGTTCAGGATAACGGAATGATCGTTATTAGTTTTATCTTCCGGATACACAAGATCCAGATAATTTATATTCAAAAGATCTTCTTCTGCATAACCAAACATTTGGCATAGCGCAGGATTCGATTGTAATAACGTCCCATCCTTTGGAGAGACTACCGCAATCCCGATAGAAGACCGTAAGTATAGCTGTTTAAAAAGAAAATCAGACACCTGTAAGCCTCCTCTTTTGAAAATGGGGGACTATATTAACAAACTTGTAATAATTTCAGTATACCTTTTTTTCGGTAAATAAGCTTGATAGTTGAGTCCTAAATGATAGACTGGTAACTTTCGCAGTAAAACTCCGCAAAAATAAACAGCAAGTCTCCCTCTGAAAAGGAAACTTGCCGTGTGTGCATGTTACAACTCTAAAGTCCTATTCTATTATCAAATTTTCCAGCTGAAGCTTCTTAATTTTCTTACGGATAGGTGCACCAATAATTAAAAAAACAAGACCTAACAAAATCAACATTCCGCCCATTATTACGTTTACCATGCTGAGATTCTGTGATGAAAAAGAATAATTTATTACACCAATCATCACATTAAATAGGCCTAAAATCAACTCTAACCACATTACAGATTTCCATAACCTGTTGATTCGCTTATAGTGTTTTATTCTGGATTCCAGATCTGTGTAAATATCAAACGGACCTTCCACTGACTTCTTTCTAAGGTAAACCCAGCGCATGTAAGTACTCACACAATCTATACCGTTTTCCTCTAAAAACTTGATATATTTGATGCTATCCGGATGATCCGGCAAGTTATCTAAAAGCTCAATTCTATACGTGTACTCATTATTGGGGGTCTCTGTAAACACATATTTGCACCAAGATAATTCTGATAGAGCCATCCCCTTCGCAGACATTTCATTAAGCCACTGTTCTTCCTTCTCATAATCCCAAATCAGCTTGCGAACCACATGTTTCATTTGGACTCACCTCCAGCTATTCTCTTACCATTGGCTATCAATTCTTCCAGACGGATGATCTCTCCCTGAATCACTGACTTTCCTAAGCCGGTAATTTCGTATTCTTTTCTACGAGAACCTTGCTCCCCTTCCACTGCTTTTATCCAGCCTTTTTCCAGTAAAGTGTTAAGTGCTCCGTATAAAGTGCCCGCGCCCAGATCAACCCGACCGTTACTTAAGTCCTTCACATTCTGCATAATTGCGTATCCGTGCATTGCTGTATATAGAGACAATAAGATATAAAATACAGCTTCAGTTAATGCGCCTCTTTCTGTGCTTTCAGGCATTATTTCATCCCCATTCTATTACTGTTGTCGATATATCGGCTTCCGTAATACCATTATTACGGAAGCCGATATAATTGTCAATACAAAAACACCCATTTTTTCATCGCAGCGATTATGAGCGCAACAAAAAAAACGCCTAGCACTTAGCTAGGACGGATAGTTGGGGGGCTACTCAGCAGCTAGATACTCCCACCGTGGCACCTATTCCTTCCTCATTATGAAGTATCGGACTGAGATGCCGCTATTTCCGAAAAATAGCGTGTTTCAGCTTACGTTCGGACTCAGATGCAGCTATTCGTCTCCAAACACTCGCTTTTCACACGATTCCTTAGCAATAAGCGCTATGCAGTCCGAAACCTCTGTAAAATGTGCCAAAAATCAATAATAGCGGCCATACGGTCCGTTAGCAGACACTGTTCGTACATATACTAAAACTACAAAAGTCTATACAAAAAATAGGCCAGATAAGATATGTAAAAAAGGAACATACCCAACCTGACCTATTCTTTATTTTGTTCTGCATAGTTTTTTATGGTCTCTCTTTTGAGGCATTTTCAACCATGACACCTAATACATTTTTAAACGTTTGAAGATCCTGTTCAGAAATATTGGTGATCGTATCATCTTTAAACTTTTCGGCAACCGGCAGTAAATCGAGATAGATCTGTACTCCCTTATCTGACAATTCCAACTGCTTGACTCGCTTATCCGCATGGGTGCCAGAGCGATGCAAGAACCCCTCAGATTCTAATTTTTGAAGCAGCCTGACTACGCTGGGCTCTTTTATAGACATTTTATCTGCTAGTTCTCTCTGGGTAATGGATTCACTGGTATAGATGTAATACATCGCAATCCATTGGCTCCGGGTCATATTATACGGCCGAAATTCCTTTTCCAAGGCTTCCGCGAATATTTTTGCACTACGGTTTGCAATAAAGGCCATACAGTCATCTAAATTAAACAATGTTTACACCAACCAATCCCAACTGTTTTATCTTAAAATAATCAACTCTTTTCTAATTTATTATAGCAAAATATATTAAGGAAGCTGAACATACTTTTCAAGTGATCAAATAGTTCATTTATTTAGGCTGCAGTAGGGGATCCGTCTCCCGAGATACATAGAACAACTTATCCTTGATGCAACGCCCCAATTCCTAAACCGAATGCAGCTTCATGAATTACTTCCCCAGTAGTTGGATGGGCAAAGATTGTCTGTGTAATCTGTTGTTCCGTAAGCCCATTGGCAATCGCAAGTGTAAGGCTACTAATCAGAGAAGACGCATCGGGACCAATGATAGACCCTCCCACAATCTTTCCGGAGCCATTATCTTTGATTAATTTGATATAACCTTCCGGTTCATTCATAGTCAATGATTTTCCGTTACTTGCAAAAGATGCCTTACTCACGCGATAGTCCAGCCCATTCTCCTTACATTCATCTTCCAACAGCCCGACGCTGGCAATCTCTGGAGAGGTGAAAATTACATTCGGTACCGCGGAATAATGCATATCTTGGGATTCGCCGAGTAAGGTGTTTACAGCCGTAATGCCCTGATGTGAAGCAACATGAGCAAGCTGAATAATGTTAGTTACATCGCCAATCGCATACACATTCTCTACATTCGTACGCATTTGTTTATCAACGGCAATACCTTTACCACGTTCATTTAGTTGAATACCTGCTTTTTCGATATCCAGACCCTCTAGGTTAGGCTCGCGTCCAATAGCGACCAATACTTTTTCACTAACTAGCAGATGCTCACCCTCACTATTCTCATAGGTTACAATCGCCTGACCATCATCCGCACGTTGGATTTTGGAAACTTTGGAGTTGGTATGAATATGAATCCCAGCCCGCTGAGCTAAACACATAATTTCTACCGAAATATCACTGTCCAGCATCGTTAGCAGACGGTCCATAAATTCTACAACATGAACTTCAACTCCTAGGTTACGGTAAATGAAGGCGAATTCCATGCCGATAACCCCACCACCGATGATAGTTATTACCTTTGGTAACTCTTCGCAGGCGAGCGCTTCAGTACTGTTCATTACAAATGGCAGATCAATTCCTGGGATGTTCACCTTGGAAATCCTCGAGCCTGTTGCCACAATGATATTTTTTGCTGAAATATGGTAACTATTTTCGCCGGTTACCTTCACTTCATGCGCCGATAGGAACGAAGCGTGGCCGCGAACAACCTGAACACCGTTTTTTTCCATTAAATAACCAACGCCGGAGACCAATTTCTCTTTGACTTCATTTTTACGACGAATAACCTGCTTCATATCCACTTGAAGATCAGATCCTGTTGTTATACCAAACAAAGAGGAGTTTTTTATTTCATGACAGATTTCAGATGATTTGACTAAAGATTTTGTAGGGATACAGCCAACATTTAAGCAGGTACCTCCTAATTCTTCTTTCTCAATCATCGCTACCTGAAGTCCTTTTTTTGCTGCATAAATAGCGGCAACGTAACCTCCTGGTCCTGCTCCAATGATAAGCAAGTCAGGGTTTATAGCATGAGTTTGTTGCACGGCGACTGCAGGTTGTGGGACAGATGATTGGACCGGAGCCTCCACCTGGATTGGATTTACTTCAAATAAGACTTGATTTGAGGCAATCTCGCCCCCCTCTTCAAATAATATATTGATAATAATACCCTCTTCTGCCGCTTCAATCGATCTGTTGCCTTTTCCAGTTTCAATCTGTACCAAGGTATCTCCTGCAGATATCTTGTCTCCGATATTTACATTTATCTTGCCTGCTTTCCCCTTTTTGCCACCTGGAATCATAGACATTTTTATTTCCATCGTTATGCTCCTCATATCCTTGAGGGGACTCATAAAGAGCCCCCTCAAGCGAATGTATTAGTGAATGACTACGCCTGCTTTTACCAGCTTCACACCGTTAGCAAGACAATCCCCAACAGGACATGTCTTCTCGATAAAGTCTGCAAAAGCATCTGCCTTTTCTTGGCTTTCGTTGGTTTTAAAATGCATAACAAAACGAATTTCTTGGAAACCATTTCTCACATCTGCAAGACCCATGAAACCATCCGGATCTAAGTCTCCTTCAAGTTCAACATAAAATTCTTCGAAGCTAAAATCGTTAGCGTCTGCAAAGGCACTAGCGACAATGGACTGACATGCACCAAAGGCACACAATAACGCCTCGACGGGATTCAAACCAACATCGGTCCCCCCCAAATCCTCTGGTTCGTCCATAATAATCTTAAAACCTCTAGAATTGGTTTCAACTTGCATTCCATTAGGCAGTTTTTTAGCTGTCGCTTTAAAAGTAGTTAACATATGTATTACCTCCTCCTTAAGATTGTGAAAATAATAACATAGTAATCGGTGAATATCAATACTTAGCTAAGTAAGTATTTTTTCGAAGAAGAACTCGAACCTGATTCAATAAAAAAAAACAGGTTTCCAATCTACCTGAATAGGTAAATCAGAAACCTGTTTTTGTTGATAGGATGCGGTCAAGAGGACTCGAACCTCCACGATATTGCTACCACTGGCACCTGAAGCCAGCGCGTCTGCCAATTCCGCCATGACCGCATATTATGTAACTGGCGACCAAAACCGCCTGTACATAATACTATACTCCCTCTGCACTTAAAACGCAAGGTTTTTGTGTTTTTGAAATAGGCTTCATATAGACTCATAGGCACAACCAATCAATATTATTCAGTTTATATATTTCTATTATAAAGCCTCCTATGGTACAACATAGATAAAGTAAGGCGCTATGACGGAGATGTCGGAATAATCGATCAATAGAAAGGATGAATACTTATGAACCAGCAGTGGAATACCCAAACCTATGATACTGATATGGCCTTTGTGTCTCAGTTTGGAGAATCATTAATTGATCTGCTTCACCCACAGCCAGGCGAACAGATTATCGATTGGGGCTGTGGAACCGGGGATTTGGCGGCAGCCATTGCTGCTAGGGGCGCCACTGTGACAGGTATTGATGCCTCTGCCGAAATGATTCAGACAGCCAGTGACAAACATCCCCATCTAAGCTTTGTCTTAGCTGATGGGCAAACTTATGTCGCGGAACAGCCAGTCGATGCTGTGTTCAGCAACGCTGCCCTTCACTGGCTAACAGACGCAAACGGAGCGGCGGCGTCCATTGTTGCCAGCCTGCGGGTAGGCGGCCGTTTCGTGGCCGAGTTCGGTGGACTGGGTAATATTGCTTCCATCGTCGCTGGCCTTCCACAAGCTTTTGCAGCCATTGGCTGTAGTCATAAGCTGCATTTGCCCTGGTACTTTCCAAGCGTTGGCGAGTATGCAACTCTACTAGAGAAGCACGGACTGACCGTGGACCTCGCTCTTTGTTTTGACCGGCCAACACCACTGGAAGGCTTGGAGCAAGGATTTCAGCGGTGGCTGAATACTTTTGCCGATGGAATCTTAAGCGTGCTCACACCCACCGAACGCGCAGAAGTTCTCTCTTCTATGGAACAGAAATTGAAATCCAAGCTATATCAGGACGGCCGCTGGGTAATGGATTATCGCAGAATCCGGATTGTTGCTTACAAACGAAGCTAGAATAGATAAGAAATACTTCTCATGTTCAATAGTCAAAAAAGAGTGCACTGGCGCTTAAAACGCGCTAGTACACTCTTTTTACACGGGATCCTATTTTCTATCTCCAACGTACCGATCACTGCCAGCGCCAAGCCCGACAACCATCAACAGCACACTTGCACCCAGCAGTAAAATCAATGGCACCGTCCAGCTGTTCGTTACATCATGCAGCCAGCCGAATAATGCCGGTCCCATTGCTGCCAGTACATAACCCACAGATTGGGCCATTCCTGACAGCTCCGCCGCTTCTTGCGTGCTTCTTGTTCTTAGACTGAAGAACATCATCGCAAGACCGAAGGCAAATCCTCCGGCAATACCAAAGCATACCGCCCAGACAGCCATTAAAGCGCCGCTGCCCTGCCAGATGCCACCTAATGCGATAAAATAAAGAACAGCAGTGATTATAACTAGAATACGTTGGTTCTTCATCCGGCCTGCCCACAGCGGTACGAAGAAAGTAAAGGGTAGCTGTGCCAATTGCATGAGCGAGAGAAACCAACCCGCATTACTCGACGACATTCCCCGTTCACCAAGGAGAACCGAAAACCAGGCAATAAAGACGTAATAAAGCAGTGACTGTAAGCCCATAAAGATCGTGACTTTCCAAGCAAGAGATGAACGCCACATATTTTTGCTTGAGGCTGCACTCTTAGAGCCGGTTCCTTGATTAAGCTTACGCATTTGCGGAATCCAGAACACTGTTGCTAGAGCTGCGATCATAAACCAGATGGCCAAGGTCCCTCTCCAACCGAATCCAGCATTCGTTGCCAGCGGTACACTAATTCCTGAGGCAATAGCTGCGCATAAATTCATAGAAACCGTGTAGATACCTGTCATTAGCCCGATTTTGTGAGGAAACTTCCCTTTAATAAGACCTGGAAGTAGTACATTACACACGGCAATGGATAATCCAAGTATAGCAGTACCTGTGAACAACAGACCTGCTCCAGATCCCGAGCGAATTAGAATTCCCATAGCCAGCATGACCATGGCAACTAATAACACATTAGCTAAACCAAAACGGCGGGCCAGCTTTGGAGCAAACGGGGACAAGATGGCAAAAGCCAATAATGGTAAAGTAGTAATAGCTCCTGCTAGAGTATTGGATAAGCCGAGGTCATCCTGAATCAATTGTATTAATGGACCCACAGAAGTAAATGGAGCCCGCAGCGCTGCAGCGATAAAAATAATTCCCAGCACAAGTAGCCAGCGATCATATTTGCTGTCCATTAAGCTATTATTCTGAATGTGTCCTTCGCTTTGTGAAGCTTTCATCGTGTATCCTCCTAAATTACAAACAAATAACCCCGCCAAGCACAGAGCTTGTCAAGGATTTGAAATATTTTAAACACTATGAACCATCATCTACTATTCTATTAGAAGTTACAACCCTTAAGTAATTTTATACCCGAATTATTGACAAAACCGCTGACCATCTTTAGTATCCATATCATCGGGTAGTTGAGAATCAATTTCATTTGAACTCATATTTAAACCACAGAAAAGAGTGAACAGAATGCTTCGAAGATTTTTTTCCTACTATCGTCCGTATAGAAAATTATTTATATTGGATTTCTCCTGCGCTGTTTTTGCGGGACTGCTAGAACTGGCTTTTCCGGTAGCCGTCAATAAATTTATTGATGATTTGCTTCCTGGTCAAGATTGGCCGCTTATTCTTATCGCTTGTGTTGCGCTGCTGGCGATTTACGCCTTAAATACGGTGATGCAGTATATTGTCACTTACTGGGGTCATATGCTGGGCATAAATATCGAAACTGATATGCGAAAAAAAATGTTTGACCATATTCAGAAACTCTCGTTCCGATTCTTTGATAATAATAAAACAGGCCATCTAATCGGAAGAATCACCAATGACTTAAATGATATCGGCGAAGTGGCGCATCACGGTCCTGAGGATGTATTTATTGCAATCATGACCCTTGTCGGAGCCTTTCTCCTAATGGCTGATATTAATCTGAAGCTGGCGATTATTACTTTTATTATCGTTCCAATTATGGCTTGGGTAATCATCTACTTCGGCCGCAATATGACTTCAACTTATCGCCAGCTATTTGGAAATGTAGGCAGTTTCAATGCCCGTATCGAAGATAATGTCGGCGGGATTCGGGTCGTGCAATCTTTTGCCAATGAGCAGCATGAACAAGAGCTATTCGCAGTAGATAATCAAATGTTCCGCAAAACAAAACTTATGGCTTATAAAATCATGGCTAGAAGCTTGTCCGTCAGCTATATGATGACCCGCCTCATTACCATCCTGGTGATGATCTGCGGCGCATGGTTCTTCATCAATGGTGAGCTGCAAATCGGTGAATTTGTGGCGTTTATCTTGTTGTCGAATATCTTCTTCCGTCCTATCGAGAAAATCAATGCCGTGATCGAAAGTTATCCTAAAGGAATTGCCGGCTTCAGACGTTATCTGGAGATCATTGACACGGAACCTGACATCAGTGACAAACCGGATGCCGTGGAGATCAACGCTTTGCGCGGTGATATTACATTCCAGGATGTATCTTTTGGATACGAAGAGAATCGTCCGGTTCTGCAAAATATAAGCCTTAACGTAAAGGCTGGCGAAACCATTGCCTTTGTTGGGCCGTCCGGCGCAGGCAAAACAACAATCTGCAGCCTGCTTCCGCGCTTCTATGATGTCACAGCCGGGGCCATCACGATTGATGGCATCGATATCCGTGACATGAAGCTGGAATCGCTGCGCAAACAAATCGGGATCGTGCAGCAGGATGTTTTCCTGTTCTCCGGGACAATTCGCGAGAATATCGCCTATGGGAAACTGGATGCAAAGCTGCCTGAAATCTGGGAAGCTGCGCGACGTGCTCATCTGGAGGAGCTCATTCAGAATCTACCAGATGGAATGGAGACAGTCATCGGGGAGCGCGGTGTGAAGCTGTCCGGTGGACAAAAGCAGCGCCTGGCTATCGCTCGCATGTTCCTCAAGAATCCGCCGATTCTGATTCTGGATGAAGCTACTTCCGCGCTGGACACAGAGACCGAAGCCGCGATTCAGCAATCCCTGGCTGATCTGTCCGTAGGCAGAACCACACTCGTCATCGCTCACCGTTTGACGACAATCAAAAATGCCGACCGGATTATGGTCGTGAATGAAGAAGGAATCGCTGAGCAAGGCAGACATGAGGAATTAGTCCATGCTGGTGGAATTTACAGCCGTCTGCATCAGGCGCAATATAATTTTTAAAAAGTAATTTGCCACAGCTGGGCAAAAATGAAGCAAGCCTAGTCACCATGTTTTTGGCGACTAGGCTTGCTTTTTCACGTAACTCCTCTATTTGCAGCAAACGTGATGCTTGATTAAGGAATTCCTCCCTGATTTTCTTTGGTTTATTGCTCTAACCCTTGCAATCAGGGAAAACCTCCCGCAATTCACCCCAATTTGCTCTTAATAGTGGAATTCAGGCAATATTTAGGGAGGTTTTCCCTAAAAATTAAAAACGGCACAATTAAAGCTCAGTTCCCCTAGTTTCGCTATTGCGGCTCTGTTCCCCATACCAGCACTCCGTTCCGATAAAGGGTCACCTTGTTCCAATCCGCATAAGCGGTCTGAAGTGAATTAAACGAATAATCATTGGCCTCGTTAAAATTGCTCCAATCTGTCTTGTGTATCCGGGTCTGAATATCCCCGGAAGTTCCTCCAGCGGCAAGCATGCCCGCACCTGCGTTGAATTTCACTTCCAAATAGTAATCTGCTCCCGTTCGAGGCGTGTCCAGCTTTACAAAGCTGCCTGCTACCTTGCTGTTGCCGATCTGGGCATAATCGCAGAAAAAGGATTGCGGCTTGTCTCCATCGATCGTATACCAGTAACGGATGCTCAGCTCGCTAAGATCGACTGCAGTTGTGCCGTTATTTTTAATATTAAAATAGGGCTTCATCTGGTTGTCATTTGGGTTAGTATCCGCTGTCCGATACGCCACTGCAAGCCCGGTGACCGGTTCGACAGGCCCCGAGCCTTGCGGTGTAGCCATCGCTTGTACAGAATTGCTGCTCGTACCCGCACTATTGACAGCATTCACAACATAATAATAAGTCGTTCCGTTGCTAACCGCCGCATCGCTATAGCTCGTCCCGGTAGCCGTAGTCAGAGTGGTATAAGGGCCACCACTCGTAAGTGACCGTTTCACCGTGTAGGAAGTTGCGCCCGCCGAGGTGCTCCAGCTAAGATTCACGAGCCCATTGCCTGCAGCTGCATTCAAGTTAGCAGGAGCTGCTGGAACTACGGGAGCTGCCACTGTCTCCAATACAGACCAGTAGGCCGGCTTAGATTGGAGGCGCTCATCAAATAATAAAGGCCAATTGTTACGGGCTACCGGATAAGTGCGCAACCAAGTATTACTGTCATCCTTCCCCCAGAGAGTGACATTCGTGACCGTATCCGTGTGCCGCAGGAAGATCTCAAATAATGATTTGTATAAAGCCGCTTGGCGCTGCTTCAAATTATCAGGGAAGATCTCATAGGCTTGAGAATTATCAGAATACACACTAATATCCAGCTCAGTAATATGAGTTTCCAGCCCTAAAGCCTTGAATTTGATAATCGAATTCTCGATTTCAGAGAGCGAAGGATAATACAAGCTGATGTGCGTTTGATGCCCTACTCCGTCAATAGGCACCCCTTTGGCCTGAAGTCGTACAATCAGATTGTATAGCGCCTGGCTTTTGGCTGGCTCATGCGTATTGTAGTCATTGATGAACAGTTTTGCATTAGGATCAGCTTCATGAGCGAACTGGAATGCCTTCTCAATATACTCTTCACCCGCGATCTGGTACCACAGGCTGCGGCGCATGCCATCCGATTGCGAAGTGTCAATCACTTCGTTGACGACATCCCAAGCATAGATTTCACCTTTATAACGTTCCATAACAGTCTTAATATGACTCTTCATCCGTTCATATAACACCGTTTTGGAGACCAAATTACCGCTGGCGTCACGGAACACCCAATCCGGTGTCTGCGAATGCCAGACTAGGGTATGTCCACGTACCTGCTGTCCATTTGCGGTGGCAAAAGCTACTGCCGTGTCAGCTTCAGCGAAATTAAACACACCTTCCTGCGGCTCCGTGCTGTCCCATTTCAGAACATTTCCTGGTGTCACACTATCAAAATGCTTGGCCAACAATTGCCGATCCGGAGCTGTCAGCAGCTCACTATTCGTAAACGCCGAGCCGATCAGAAATTTGTTTGCAAACACATCCTTCAGCGAAGGAATCGCATCCTCGATGACAATTGGACCGAGATCCGGTAGCTTTTCCAATCGAAAATCATCCAAATAAAAAGAAGTTGTCGCGCTACCCGGCACTTCAAAATAAATAGAAAGCTGATCTGCCGGCTCCAATAGCTTGTACTGCGCCTGAAGCTTCACCCAACCGTTCGCTGTCACTGCACCAAAGGTCAAATTGTCATAATGAATGGTAGAAGGTAATGTCCGCTGCAGTGACATATAGATATTCGCGTTGGATGATCCGGCAGGCAGCTTCACCCATCCAATAAACACATAAGTTTGTCCTACTTCCAGCTGGCTAGTCACATCCAGTGAAGGTCCATGCCACGTTTTTGTTCGGCCGCTTACCTCCAGGCCATATGTGCCGCTGCGTGCCGCATCTGTTTTGGCTGTAAGCACCTCAACTTCCCCACGTCCATTCCAGCCCTGAACAGTGCCATCTTCAAAATCGCTTTGCTGAATAAGCGTGTTCTCCGCATGTGCGGGTGCAGCCCAATACACAGGTACAAGCAAACATAAAACCAAAACAAAATTAAGCGCTTTCAAAAAAGTTCCTTTTTTCATCGCTTCGATTCTCCCTTCTGAATTAGGTTCGAACCTTATTGCTTCGTTTCTTCCTGTTCCCCGATACCGCTCGGGCCACACCACCTTCCTCATAAAAAAAATCAGAGCCTATCCTCAGGAGGAACCAAGCTAGGCAGGTCATCCGTGAAGTATGGGCTCTATATCGCCATAATATCACATTTGTTTCCATTTATGGAACGAAAATAAATTATTTTCGATCTTATTTTACTTAAGCTGAACGGATCTGCGTTATCAGCTCCATTTAGCGCCGAAAAAACCCAAGAGACGACACCATTATGGTGTTGTCTCTTGGGTTACATAACATGCTGACTGAATGTACGGAAATTTTACCGTACAATTCGGTATTTCCAGCTGGATCAGCTCATTATACGGGAGTTCTACCGTTCATTTCGCCACTTCCAGCTGGATCAGCGCATTGTACGGGAGTTTTACCGTACATTTCGCCACTTCCAGCTGGATCAGCACAATGTACGGGATTTCTACCGTTCATTTCGCCACTTCCAGCTGGATCAGCACATTGTACGGGATTTCTACCGTACAATTCGGCACTTTCAGCTGGATCAACGCATTGTACGGGATTTTTACCGTTCATTTCGGCGTTTCCAGCAGGATCAGCGCATTGTACGGGAGTTCTACCGTTCATTTGGACGTTTCCAGCGGGATCAACACATTGTACGGGATTTTTACCGTTCATTTCGGCATTCCTAGTATGTACAAGAACATTATGCTAGTCAGATATTTATTTTTCTTTCGTTACTATCATGATCAGTAGTAAAAAAATCAAAACTAGTTGAATACCTAAATATATTATAGGAAAAAAATAGATAAGTCTTATCTGATCAAAGTCAGGCTTAATATCAAAAAAACTTAAATCAACAACCCCTGAACCTCTAGACTCTTTTCCTTGTAATTCTTTTAAATAAAATAGAATTCTCGTGCTAGGAACAATACTAATAACTAACCAAGAAATATTGTACCTAAGCTTTTCCGTCTTTAAAGCTATCTTGCAAGACACATTCAGAAGAATTATTGGTGCTGCATACATTATAAACATTTTTTTTACTACTTCTACTTCCAACTTCCCCGTTTTCATTCCCAAATGGTGACTTGTAGGAGTACTTTCATCCTTGTGCTTCTAGATTCACCTTTCAATCTATCACCTCTCACAAGTTATATTCTAGTTTCTATAATTTTACAATGAAAAAATGGAGATACTGAGATACAACAACAAATAAAAAAAGAGCCGTGTTGTGAACACGACTCCCTCTTCATATAAACCGCATCAGTAGCGGCATATTTGCAAGGAGCTTAGCAATAAGCTGTCATCCCTGATTTATTTTTTCGCAATATGAACCTTCAGCTGCTTACCCTTCACGGTGGTCTCTCTCATCGCTTGCAGCACCATTGCGCCTTTACCGTTCAAAATATCCACGTAGGTCACATTGTCCTGAATCGAGATAATCCCGATATCTTCGGCGGAAATACCTTCAAGTTTTGCTATTGTGCCGACAAAATCGACGGCTCTTAGCTTCTTTTTCTTGCCGCCGTTGAAGTATAGCTTCATAATCTCTTTGTTTAAGCTTTCGCTTTTGTCCTTCTTGCGGACAGGTTGCTTATTGATCTTCTGCTCGAACGCTTCCTTTGCGTAGGCCACTGCGTCGTCCGAAGGAGCTTTCATATGCGGAATGCTGAAGCCAATATAGCTTTCAATTTCAGTTACCCACTTCTGCTCATTCGGAGTGACAAAAGTGATCGCTTTACCCGTCTTGCCTGCACGCGCGGTTCTGCCTGTACGATGCACGTAGCTTTCTTTTTCCAGTGGAATATCGTAATTAATCACATGGGTGATATTCTCGATATCAATCCCTCTAGCCGCTACATCGGTAGCGATTAAATAGCGGAATTGCCCTCTTTTAAAAGCATTCATGACCTCAAAGCGCTCATCCTGCTCCATACCTCCGTGGATCTTATCACAAGGATATTCCAGATCCGCCAATCCTCTGAATACAGCATTTACCTGCTCCTGCGTACGGCAAAAAATAATACAGCTATCCGGATTCTCCACCGTTATGATATCGCTTAGCAAAGAGAATTTGGCAGCTTGTCTCACTTCAATCAACGCATGTTCAATCGTAGCCGTCGTAATTCCACTTGCCTGAATCTCGATATCCGTTGGATCGCTCATATATTTTAGGCACAAATTCTTAATGACTTCGGGTAAGGTAGCTGAGAATAACATCGTTACTCGCTCTTTGGGCAGCTGCTTAATGATCTTCTCGATCTGCTCAATAAAGCCCATGCTCAGCATTTCGTCAGCTTCATCGATGATCAAATATTTGATTCGATTTAGCGGAAGTGTGCCTCTTTCAATATGGTCAAATACGCGTCCAGGCGTACCTACGACAACATGTGTTTTTTGCGTAAGCTCTATCTTTTGAGGGGCAAAGGGCTGCTTGCCGAAAAGAGCAACTGCTTTAATCCGTTTAAAACGTCCGATGTTCGTAATATCCTCTTTCACCTGCATCGCAAGCTCCCGAGTTGGCGTAAGAATCAAAGCCTGCGGCTTATTCTCCACCCAATCCACCAGATCGCAAAGCGGAATACCATAAGCTCCCGTCTTGCCACTGCCTGTTTGCGATTTCACAATCAGATCCTTTTGCTGCAAAGCCACAGGAATTACCTTGCTCTGTACCTCCGTAGGTGTCATAAATTTCAGAACATCCAGTGCTTTAATTATCTCTTCGTCTAACTCATAATCTCTAAATTGCAATTCACTCATCGTTCAACCTCTTCTATGCCGATTGTTCTGGTTAAAGCGGAAACTCCGCGATCCTTCCATCTTGTGCATACTTATCATTATAACAGTTATTGGCGTCCTTGATTCCATTCCTTATAGAACTGGTCCAGAAAATTCAACATGAAATCATGCCGTTCTTCCGCTAACTTGCGTCCATAAGCCGTATTCATTAAGAATTTTAGTTTCAACAGCTTCTCATAAAAATGATTCACAGCCGTCCCTTTGCTATAATCCCTGTATTCCTTCTGCAGCGACTCCTCGCGTGGAGAAACTTCCGGATCATAGGCCGGACGTCCCTTTGCGCCTGAGAAAATAAAGGTTCTGGCAATGCCAATCGCGCCAAGTGCATCTAGTCGATCTGCATCCTGCACCACTTGACCTTCCAGAGTCTGCATAGGTTCTCCTCCACCACCACTAAAAGACATCGTTTCAACGATCAGCATGATATGACGAATTTGCTCCTCCTCTGTAAGGTTTGCCGTAAGCCAAGTGTGGACTTTAAGCAGACCTGCTTCTTTTGACGGATTAAGCTTCTCGTCTGCAACATCATGCAGCAAGGCTGCCATCGTACAGATAAAAACATCCGCACGCTCGATCTCAGCAATTTCACATGCCGTGCTGCGGACCCGATGGGTGTGCCACCAGTCATGCCCCGTAGTATCTTGTCCTAGTTGTTCTTTCACAAATTCTTCCGCCCGGGCTATTATTAAAGGTTGATTCATCGTCAACAAGCTCCCCTCGCCTATGAAATATCGAAGCCCTATTATAGCTGATTGCCTGTCCATTCGCCTACTAAAAATCTTCGTTATAACAAATTCTTACTTGCACGACTCCAAATGATCCGCTATAATCGGCAGTAATCAAAATGTCGAAGGGAATTGATTCTGATGAACACCATAACAATCATGCTGAATCAACTTCATTATTATCACAAACAGCGTTAGCAACCCTGAAATTCTCAGGGAGGCTAACGCTACTCGCGTTGGCCTCCCTGCGGCATAGATCACGCGCAGGACCATGAGGTCCTGCGCGTTTTTTTATTTCTAAACTATGCCAATTCAAAGGAGCTACTAACGATGCAGAACATTAAAGGAACTTATGATTACTTCGGAAAAGAGCAGGCGCTCAGAAAGAACATTCAAAATACGCTGCAGGATTTGTTCGAACTCTATGATTTTGAATCCATGGACACCACATTATTAAATGAACTGGAGTTATTAACCTCGAAATATGCAGGTGGGGATGAAATTCTCAAGGAGATGTACCAACTCACCGATCAAGGCAACCGCAAGCTGGGCTTACGATATGATCTGACCATCCCTTTTGCCAAAGTGATCGCCTTAAATCCTGGAATAGTGTTTCCCTTCAAGCGTTATGAGATCGGAAAAGTATTCCGTGATGGTCCCGTGAAACGTGGGCGCCTGCGTGAATTTCTGCAATGCGATGTTGATGTTGTTGGTATTTCAGGACCTGAGGCGGAAGCTGAATTGATGCAGCTGGCCACAGAAGCTTTTCGCAAGCTGGACATCCCGATCATCCTAAAATGGAACAACAGACGTTTTCTCGGTGAGATCCTTGAATCGATTGGTGTACCTGCCGAGGACCAACTGTCCGTTATGCTAACCTTGGATAAATTAGAAAAAATCAACCTCGTCGGCGTGAAAAATGAATTGATCAGCAAGGAAATCGAATCTGCAACCATCGCTGCTATTCTAGAGCTTATTGAAATGGACAACCCAAGCTTTGAGCAGTTATGCGAAAAATATAGTCTTACTGGACAACCGGGAGCAATGGAGGTTCTTGTCCTGCAAAAGCTGCTCCAAGACATTCAGCTGCAGCAGACTTGCCGTTTCGATCCCTTCTTATCCCGCGGGCTTTCTTTCTACACTGGAACCGTCTACGAGATCTTTGATGCATCCGGTTCCTTTACCTCGAGCTTGGGTGGTGGAGGCAGATATGACGCTATCATCGGACAGCTAGTGGGCAGAGAGGATATTCAATATCCTACGGTTGGCTTATCTTTTGGTATGGAGTCTATCATGGCGCTCCTTGCAGAACGTCCTATCCAAGAGCGCAAGACAGCAGAGGTTATGGTCATTCCGATTGGCGAGACGCTCCCACAGGCTTTAATTGCAGCCGCCGAGCTCCGTGCCTGTTCTATCCGGACCAATCTGGTATCCGGTAAAAGAAAACTTAAAAAGCAACTCGCCACAGCCTCATCCCAAAAAATACGTTACGTTATTCTGATCGGCGAAAGTGAATCCAGTGTGGATAAGGTGCGTCTGAAGGATATGAAGGAACAAACAGAGGTTATAGTTCCATTAGATGAAGCTATCTACCTTATTACTGGCTAAACTACTGCCTGATATCCTCCTAAAAAGATCTGCATAAAAAAAGACCCCGCCGGCGACCGGCGGGGTAAAGTCTATATATAAGGGAGGTTATACATGTACTATAACCCTGCAAGCTTAATATTTTATGAAAAAGAGATAAGGATTCCCTTAATTCATTTCAAACCCTTAGATCTTAAACTTATCTACTAACCCCTGAAGCTCTTTGGCACTTTGAGTATTTTCATCAGCCATAGTAACCTCCAGGAATGTTTTTTCCACGATATCCGCCGTTTTTACCGCGATATCCTGAATCCCTATAGCTCCCTCGTTTACTGTAGCAGCTACCTCATTAACGGCAATATTAATACTTGATATAGCCCTACTCAAATGATCGGCTGCGCTCTCGAATTGTTTTAACAGCGTATTTACAGTAGCAGCATCACTGTTGTATTGCTGACTTACCTCAGTTAATCGTTCATAATCTGCTAGAACATTCTGATCAATAAAAGAAAGTAATGCCTCAGAATTCTCCTTCATGGATTCAACAGAGGAATATACACCTGTTACCACACCTTGAATTCCAGCCGCAATCTTAGACGACTTCTCAGCCAACTTCCGAATCTCACCAGCTACAACCGCGAAACCTTTGCCTGCCTCACCCGCTCTTGCCGCTTCTATAGCTGCATTCAGGGCCAGCAGATTGGTCTGACTGGCAATGGATAGAATCGTATCCGTCAGTACATTAATCTCTGCAATCGCGCTCGACTGTTCAATCGCTTTTTCCATATCGATTCGCACGGATTCATAAATTTGTTTAGCATTCGTCGTAGATTCTGTTGCCTCATCTTGGAGAGCCAGCGCCCGCTCACTAATTTGTCTAGAAACGGCAGCGCCTTCCTTCACATTATTGGTGATCCCGGATACATTGTTATCAATTTCAGTAATTGCTGCTGTCATTTCCTCTGTGGAGGCTGCGGTCTCTTCCATACCTGCCGATAGCTGCTGCGTAGTCGCTGAATTATCGTGGGCATTTTCCCGCACATCTATAGACAGCTTCTCCAGCGTTTCTGCATTTTCAAGCACTTTGGACGAGATCGTAATTAAGCTTCCAGCCATCTCACGAAGTGTAGCCCGGGTGCTGAACATCGCTTTGGCGATCGTCCCTGTCTCATCTTTGTTTTTAGTCAAATACTCATACTCTGAGTCATGCGTCAAATTCAATTCTGCCGTTTTATTAATCATGTCCGTTAGTTTAACAATCGGAGAAGAGATTTTTTTAGCAAAATAAAGAGCAATCAGCAAGGCAATAATCAAACTTCCCACACCAAGAAATAAGTTGAAATTTCTCATATCAGTGACAGGTTTCACGATTTCATCGAGGTCTGCGGTTAATACAAGCAACCAGTGCGTCTCAGGTAAAACTGTATAGGTTGATTTTTTTTCCACATCTTTATATGTATTATTGAGCAGGCCATCCGCTACCTTCTCACCAGATTTCACACGCTCCATAACAGCTGCGATCTGCGTATTCTCAATAGGCTGACCAATTTGTGTTTTATCCGGATAATATAATTTATTGCCGTTCTCATCCAGTAAATAAGCGTAAGAGCTCGTCGTGTTTACCACTTTGGTATCCGCCAAATACTTAATCATACTATCTGCGGAAACAGCTGACGCAATAAATCCAATCATCTTTCCATTACTCTTTACGGGCTGTACAAAAGCCACTACATAAGCTCCTGTAGATTTTGATTTCAGCGTTTCACTGATCACAGGCTCAGCCGTCTCCATTACTCTTTTCGTATAATCTCTTTCACTAAAATCTGTCCCTATAAGCTTAGTATCACTGTCAGCCACACTAATACCTTTCATATCACTGACTAGAATGTGCTCAAGGTTCCCGGCCTCCTCCACAATGCTTTGAAGACTGGCGTTCACCTCATTCTGAAGCTTATCTCCTTTGTTAACTCCACCATTCCCAGCTTGCAGCAGTAGATCAACAATTTCCGAACGGCTCGCAATAAGCTCTGTGCTTCTCTGCTCTTTTGCTATCATGGCTGATATGGTCTGAGCTTTGTTCGTATTGACCTGCTTCATAGAATTCTCAGTAAGATTCACAATCGCCTGAGTTGATTTCAAATACGTAAATATCCCCATTACAGAAATACATAAAAGGGTCACACCTATCATAACAAGTGATAACTTTAGGCGAATCTTCATATTCTTTTCATCCTTCCGACTGCTTGTTCATTTGCGAACAATGAAATTGTAAATAATACAATTACTATCGGGTGGCAAAGTTGAATAGTGAATATAAATCGCGCAAAAATAAGAAATATATCATAAAATGTCGAAATTTTTCATGTAAATGAATAAAATATCACAGCTTTTAGGTCATATATCCTTCACAAGATGGTTAACAAGGCCTGTCATCTGTCCTAGAAGGACTAGGTGGTTCTAGCTGAGAGACAGTATTCGCTTGCATTAATGCACCCTCACTTAACAGTCGTTTAGTTCTACTACGTAAAAATAGACCAGACATCGCAGCGAGTATTTGTTGGAACAACATTCCCGAAATTACTGGAAGCGCGACAGCAGGAGGAAAATATTTCACCGCTAATACAGCTCCCGCACTTAAATTCCGCATACCCGAATTAAACTGCACAGCCACGGAATCTTCATAACTAAAGCGGAAACGGCGTGACACCAAAGCTCCGATTACATAGCCAAGCACAACGGTTATGAAGGTCACTCCAATAATGATCGCTAATTTGCCATCCGGATGTTTCAGATAACGGGCAATGCTGGCCCCATTAATAGAAACAACTACAAACAATCCGACTTTAACAAACGGAGCAAGCGGCGGTCCACATACTGTATTTACTTTCCCTTTTGTCCATTGATTCAGCAGCATCCCAACTACAGAAGGAATGACTACCATCCATAGCAGCCCTTTCATCATATCGCCTAGCTGAATTTCAACACTCGCTCCCATCAGCAAATATAAGGTACCCGGGACAACAATTGGCGACAAGAGCGTATCAATCAGAATAAGCGCCAATGTCAGCGCAATATTCCCTCCGTACATCGACACCCATACCACACTTACAACACCTGTAGGAATCGCGAACAGCAATACATAACCAGTTACTGTATATGGATCTCCCGGAAAAAAAGCCATGGCTGCAAGCCAGCCGATCAGCGGCATTACAATATGTAAAATTACCATTAGAATAATCAGCTTCTGAGGTTTCAGAAGTACCCCCAGCAGATCCTTTAGATTGGACTTCAAGCTCCCTATCAGCGTCATTACAGCGAAAATCCAGGGCACGAGACCTGTGAAAGGCAGCAGTCTGCTTTCGTTAAGTACGCCGACCACGATGGCCGTGGGTGTTAATAACGGCATAATCTTTTCTAGAACAACATTAGATTTGATGAGTCCATTTCTTATATTAGCAAACACTTGGCAGTACACCTTATGTATGAAGCTCATACATCCCTTATCTTTGTTTTTATTAAGTCTACCATAAAAAAATAGGAACCAATTCTTAAATTGGTCCCTCGAAGTAATCTATATAGAGTGTTAAACTTCTATGCCTTGTGGAAACAATGCATCCAGTGCTGGGCAGGGCTGCTTATCCAAAAACTGTGCCAATGGCGCTGGCATATTATTGTATAAATCTTTTAGTGAAGTTCCTTGATAAATGTTGCCGATAATCACCGGATGGCAAAGCTCTGAAATCAAAATGTCGCCATTTCCATGCAGATGAAGCTGCTTCTTCCCCTCGATACAGTGAGGAAAATACACACCCGGCTGCTCTTCGAACCCAAGGGCGTCCATAAAGCGGTCCATACAAGTGAAATACAGAATCGTATCTTCTTTCTTCCGTGCGATCAGCTCACTCACTGCATTCTTTAATTGTTCCCGTGCAGCTATAGACTTCCAACCCGTATGATCCATGATAATACTGTTCTGAATTTCATGTGTGCGCACGCCCATTGCGTAGACATGATCGCTGATCTCCTTCATATTATCCTGGGTTTCACTGAACAGCAGCGTCTCCAGTACGGTATCCACACTTGTTGCAGCGAATAGGGTAATATTTTCTCTTATTTTTTCATAGATGCTTGGATGAATATTATAATATTTTGAGAAAGCTTCCGCAGTAGTAAAATTGAAGGAAATATGTATAGTCGTTAATCCTGCGGAGACCAATTGGCCAATTCGTTCAGCATTTAAAAGACTGCCGTTGGAATTTAACTGTGTCTGAATCCCTCTGGATGCGCAGTAGGTTACAATTTCCACACAGTCATCGAATTTCAGCGTCACTTCTCCACCTGATAAGCGTACTCTTTTAAGGCCTGGAAGTTCGTCCAGAATGCGGATGACCTCTTTGGCTTTAATGCTTTGTCCATCATTTCTATTATATGCACAGCAATAATCGCAGCGGAAATTACAGTTCGAAGTTACCCCTATTTCTAACCCTTCCAGCTCATAAGTAAGCGGTTTGTCGAGCTCTAATGCTTTATATCTCATACTCTAAAGTCCTCCTGAAAAATAATGAATTTAGTTCAAAAGTTCAACCTTAGAGATTATATAGGTTTATGGCTTAGGTTAATGTGAGTTTTATAACATTCGAGTGTACGGTTTAATTAACGAATTAGTCGGAAGCGCATGCGTAATCACTTTCAGATACGCATAGTAACCTGTAACGGACTCAGCTGACCCTAAACCTAAAATTATCCTATTTTAAGAATGCCAACGGACTCCAGTGCACCTATTGACCGGAAAAACGCCCAATATGAGCCTTTTGCCAATGAATAGCGTCAGCGGAGTCCGAAATCATGTTTTGATAGCTGATAACATACAAATAACGTCATCCGAGTCCGAAAGCCTCGTGGAGTGATGGATAAACCGATACGCATTCAGGCATGTATATTACAGGTTATCTTCAAACTGGTGATGTCCACCGACACTTTTTATAGGGATATAAAGATCAACTTTTGCTTTACCTTCAGGGTCTGTATATGGATCATTCATACAAAATTCGAGCGCATACCGATCATCCGGTTCATAATCACTGTTAGGTAGCCATTGACCGTACACACTTTGATAGGCAATAGCCAATTTGTCGATCGTATCATAAAACGAATATAAGGCATAAAGACCACCAGATAAAGTTTTGAACTCTACGCTCGAATCACCCTCTTTAACAAACTCTTCTGGAATGGTTATGCAGGCATCATATCTACAAGAGTATTCGTCAGTCACGCTGGGATCATCTAAAGAAATACCAATGAAGTATTCTGTTGAAGGTAAATCATTTTTCTCAACCCACTTGCTGAGTGTTCCCCATGCCTTATACGTTTCAAGATAGCTGCCAACATGCCTTACGTATGCCACTTGATAACTTGGAAGTTCTTTTACCTCAATGTTCATTTCCCATACTCTCCTTAAAAAATTATTTATGTTGATACTCACATCATAATTTTTAGAAGGAGACAATTCTTCCTGATTATTGCTGGACATTAACTGATAATTGCTATGTTCTTGCCTTGACCTTCTCATCTCGCTTGGGGTTGTCTTAAACAGTTTCCTAAAGGATGAATTAAAACTTGAGATGGAACTAAAACCGCATAGAGTTGAGATATCTAGCATGGTTTTATGGGTTGTTTCAAGATAGGTTATCGCGTGATGTAGACGTCTTTCCGTCAGATAGGTCATTGGTGTTTTATTTGTAATTGCAGAAAAAACTCTAGAAAAATGATACTTAGAAAAATTAGAAACTTCAGCTAGCGTTTCTAGATTTATTTCTTGATCTAAGTTGTCCTCAATAAAATGAAGAACCGTCTGAATACGCACCCTGTAATCATTGTTCACTAGACCTACCTCAATCCCGTGATGATTAAATGATTTTTTTCTTATTTATTTTCTTCGCCCTATATACAACAGATGAGATGAAATCCCCAAAATGGATGGATCCTTTGCTGCATTAATGAGAAATTCTAAGAGCTCCTCATGTTCACCCCGGTCAGTCCAGTATTGTTTCTGCTCATTTGTCAGTAATGCTCCGAGGCTAGAAGAACCAATTAAATCAATGGTTTGAAATCCATTCTCCTCCATGAAAGATTTTATGTCCTCAATATTGAAGTAATAAGCTCCCGTAAACCTACCTTCATCTTTATGATTAAAAATCCCGCTATCATAAAATTCTTGTATTGAATCCATGTTGTCATTAGGCTTCCAATGTTGTGGGAACTGTAAGGATGTAAGAGTCATTCTCATCCGACTTTGAAAGGCTACAAATACGATGCCATTCTTCTTTGTCACACGAAACAATTCCTTAACTGCTAAAATCCGATCCTCTTCTTCTTGCAAATGATATAAAGGGCCTAACATCAGAGAAGCATCAAAGCTCTCGTCTGATATTCCCTCTAAACTAGTTGCATTCAGCACATGAAAACCCTTAAATTGCTCAGTTAATCCTAATTCATTAACCTTCTGCTGAGCTATTTCAACTAACTTAGGGGTAAGATCCGATAACGTTACGTTATAGCCCAGCTTCGCCAGCTCCATGGCATATTTACCGGGCCCAGCACCATTATCCAGTATAGAGTGTGCGGTAGTTAAATACTGTTTTATATAATGCAGATTAATGATGAACTCCAGCGGCTCCCTATCCAATCTTCCCCACTCATCAAATTGGGAGTAATAATCAATAATATTGCCCATTGCCAAAACACCGACCTTTAATTGTATTTTTTTCTGTAGAGAACAGAAAAAACCTATCGCCTCCAAAGAGGCGATAGGTTTAACCTTCGCGGTACCACTCTTTTTGATCGTTGCTTATTGCTTATAATAAACAACGAATCTTAGAACCCGATTACGGAGGGTTAGCCGTTAAGATCTACTGAGGTTCGATCTTACCGCTCATGGGTGAGTTGGGGAACCTACTCCGCTGTCTTGCACCAACCGGCAGCTCTCTGGGCAGTAGTTATTCCTTAATACTCCCAATCATTACGTTTATTCCGTATTGTATTTTGACCTAGTATATATTTAGTAATTATTCCCTGTCAATACAAATTCCACTTACAGCTCTACTGACTTCCCCATCTCGTTCCAGACAGGCTGTCCGATCAGACCTAAACGCCAGATCGCAATTCCTTTAAGACCATAACGTTTAGCAAGTCCTACCTTAGAATTCACTGAAGATTCGTTTTCGCTATACACAGAGATCCCGAGGATCAGCTTATCCTTACTCACTTGCTGAAGCGCAAGCCGGATGCCTTCATCAACTAAACTCATCGGCTCTGGAACTTTTTTCTCTTGTAAATAATCGTACGCCATAATGACCAAATCATCTGCAAGTGTTCCTAAAGTTTTGTAATCATAACCTTTATAAGAACTATTTAATGGATGAAGAATAACGGTAAGTTTAAGTCCTGCTGCATGTGCTTTTTGTGATAGGTTTTTCACAAAAGCATTGTAATCTGCTTGCACCTTCGCCTTATCACCGGTTAGACCTAGGCCCTCCAGATCCAGGGTAATGCCTTGGAATCCTTTTTGCGTTGCAAGATCTACGATTCCAGTAATCGTCTGTTCTTGAAGCTGCTTATCTTCCAGGTTCTTAGTTAACTCTGATGCGGTGTCTCCAGAGAAGACCATCAGATAAGGAGCAGTTCCACCTGCCGCTGCATTCGTGACAATCGATTCTGGTGTTACGTCACCAGCCGCCTGAGGCCATTTGAAATCAGTCCCCGTTGTGGTGAATTGCCCGCTTTTATCAATCCCACTCCAACCGAAGGCCATAGCATCAAAATTAGGAAGTAAGGAAATCTCACTATAAGAACTCAGAGCATAGAAACCAAGAGTGTACAGCTCAGTCTTCGGCGAAGTAATAGATACGGTCTTCGTAGATTGATTCCAAGCTACACCCGCACCAAACTGCTGGCCGAAGAAGCTAAGGGGAATCATCGTTGTATCCCGGATCGTCTGCGGAGCAACTCCTAACTTCACAACCGCGCCGTTAACACCTGCATTTTTGCTGCCAAGGGTCAGGGTTACCACTTTAGTCCCTGCAGTATCTGTTTTGGTAGCCGTAATTTTCTTCTGCGCTTGATTCCACTCGACATTAATTCCCAAAGCTTCAGATATAGCTCGGAATGGCACCATCGTTGTTCCGCTCATCACAACAGGTTCTACTGGAAATGGTAGTGGATAACCATCCAGCACAATGCTAACTCCACCAGCTGTGGCTGCCTGTGTGGTATTTTGGAATAACGCCGTGGTGCCTCCTAGCGAAATAGCCATACATAATACTAATTTACCGATTCGCTTATTCATGAATGTTAAGTCTCCCTCTTCTATGATATGCAGTCTAATCTTGTAAACTCTTATATGTCCTCTACCATTTTACCAAAGATTATCCAATTGTAAAATTAATAGATTGTCATTTATGAGCTGCGAAATTATTTGTCATATTAGAAGAGGTCGGCAAAATTACATAAACACGCTCAAAAAGGTTCCCACTGCTCGTTCAACATCTACATCCACTGCAACTTGTATGGGTTTACCCACTTTTGGCTGAGCCCGCAAGTCCGCTACGACCATTCCCGATGTAAACTCACCTTTGTGCTCCACTCGAACATTCATCTCTTTGTAGGTTACCAGATCTGGTTGCAGCGCAACCATAAGTGCGAGTGGATCATGCAGCGGTGCGCTGTTGATCAAAAAGTTCGCTTCACGATAGAAATTAAAATAATGAGTAAGCGATTGTTCCATAAACGAAATGATCGCTTTATTTTCTTCACGTCCAAAACGTTTTAATAAATCGATATGCTCTTGTGTAATCCGCGTCTTAAGCGTAACGTCTAGACCCACCATCATAACAGGAAGCCCAGATGTAAATACATGATCAGCAGCTTCCGGATCCCCAGCAATATTCGCTTCCGCAACCGGTGTTCTATTGCCGGGATTGAAGATCGTACCGCCCATCACCACTACTTTTTTCAAAGTATTCTTAATACCAGGGTCCATATCAAGCGCCATAGAAAGGTTGGTTAGATGTGCCAGTGTGACTAATACAATCTCTCCGGGATTCTCATTAGCCATCCGAACAATAAACTCAGATGCAGTTTCGTTAATGGGACGCTGGCTGGATGGAGCAATTTCCACATTGCCAATACCGTTCTCACCATGCACATGAGTGGCGTAGCCTGAGTGCTCACGAACAAGTGCCTTGGATGCTCCGATCGCTACAGGAATCTCATAACCGGGCTTAGCAAGCTCAATTAGCCGCAGTGAATTGTCTGCCGCCTTTTCGACCTCAATATTCCCAAAAACGGTTGTAATTCCTTCTACAATTACGTTTGGAGCACGTAAGGCATATAGAATCGCCAGTGCATCGTCAATACCTGTATCTGCATCAATAATAATTCGTGTTTTGCTCATTTATGTTCTCTCCCATTATGTTTTTTTCATAAAAGCTATCATATCACGGCCAACGAGGGTCGCTCAATTTTTATTCAATTCCTGTTCTTTAAAGGCTTCAATAAACCGCTCAGGATCGCACTCTATCAAATAAGCATACACGCCCTTACTCGTGTGGAGATAGAACATGCCGCCTATATCCCCCATTGAGCGATAAGACATATCGAAAATATCTTTTAGCGGGAATTCCCGATGACGTGTTACAATTCTATCTTGATACAGATACATTAGCCGATTGGAAGCAACACTTCGTTGTTCTCCATCCCTAATTTCTCGTTGTATCTTATAATACGGAAGCTGAGCTACCCATTTCATTTGCAGTCCTCCTGCTTGTCGTAATGGACTCCATTTTATTATTCTTTTTACCCTATTGCAAAATAAAGAAGCTTAACGATCCCATTAGCGGAATCATCAAGCTTCAGTAATCACCGTTTATTTCGTTGTATAAGCTGCGGCTGCCTTGCAAAAGCGTTCCAATGCCTCAACTAATGTGGATCTCGGACAAGCCAGATTAATTCGTAGATGGCCTTTGCCTTCTGTTCCAAAAACAGAACCTTCATTAAAAGCCACTTTAGCCTCTTTGTACATCAGCTGCTTCAGATCGTCTATTTCCAAGTTCAGTTCGCGGCAATCCACCCAGAGCAGGTAGGTTCCTTGCGGCTGCATCACATGAACCTGTGGTAAATGCTCCGCCAAATAGCTGACCGTATAATCCACATTATCTGATACATATTGTAACAGCTCATCCAGCCATTCTTCTCCGTCATTGTAAGCGGCTTGTACCGCTCCTTGCGCGAAGAAACTAGCCATATGTAAGCTCAAGGCTTTCATTTTTTGATCAAATTTACGTTTCAATTCCGGATTCGAGGACACGATAAAAGAGGATTGAAGCCCCGGAAGATTGAAGGTTTTGGTCGCAGCAAGGGTGGTTAATGTAATATTGGCAATTTCCTCAGACAAGGATGCAAAAGGAATATGCTCATAACCTGGAAGCGCCAAATCACAATGGATCTCATCAGAGATAACTGTCACTCCGTGACGCAAGCACAGTTCACCGAGCTTCAACAGCTCTTCTCTTTCCCATACTCTACCGCCTGGATTATGCGGACTGCATAACAGCAGCAGCTTCGCTCCACCCAACATCAACCCTTCCAATTGCTCATAATCCATCTCAAAGCGCCCATTACGGACGATAAGCGGATTCTTGGCAACCTTCCGGTCATTCATCTGGATGACATCATAAAAGGGATAATAAACTGGCGATTGTAAAATAACCTCGTCCCCAGGCTCAGTAAACAGTTCAACAGAGAGGCTTAAGGAAGTTACAATTCCGGGAGAATCTGAAATCCACTCCGGTTTGATCTGCCAATCATGCCGTCTTTTAAACCATGACGTGATGGCTTCTTTATAAGTATCACTAGGTACACTGTAACCGTAAACTCCTTGTTCTGCGCGGCGCAGAATGGCTTCCTTCACTGCGGGAGGACTTTCAAAATCCATGTCTGCCACCCAAAGCGGCATAATATCCTTCTCACCAAACAACTTCTCGGATTGGTCCCATTTGTAAGAGCTAGTATTACGGCGGTCAATTACGCGATCGAAATCATACTTCAACTAAAGTCACCTCATCCTTATAAACTTATCTTTTATTGTATCATGAGGAAACCGATATGGCATCTTAAGATAGAATCAAAAGAATTCACATAAATAGATGATTAATTTCAAGTCGTTAGACGATAGAAAAACAATAGAATGTTAATAGTAAATACTCTGAATAAAGAGGAGGACCTTCGTTCGTCCTCCTCTTTACAATAATCATAAGTAAAATCACCAATATTAAGGTGACCAACTTATCTATACGAAATACACCTTGTTACGCTAATTGTGTAATAACGAGATGTGCTGAAACAGATCTTGTTCCTCCAGCGAGAGGAGTAATAGTAAGTGCAGTAGAGTTACCGGCAGGATTCCGAACGGTCAGGATGGTGTTAATGACCGTTGTTTGCACTATAGCCATTTCTACGATTTGCGATGTACCTGTTGCGCGTCCAACTACGGTATAAGCGAGATCTGCGCCATTAAGAGTCAAGATTAGTTGTCCCGCTTCGGTTACACTAACCTGAAACAACACCTGATAAGTCCCTATTGCCGCTAAATTAAAAGAACTAGGACCTGTTCGTGCAATTGTTGTCCCGCTAGTAGGTCCGTTTTGAGGAAAACTTACGTCTGTGCCCGGTGCTACAGTTGCTGCATTATCAGGAGGCATTAGGGCAAAAAAATCAGCAAAACCTAATACGCCTCCTGTTGCCCCGGTTGCGCCCGTTGCTCCTGCTGCTCCCGGTGCTCCGGTTGCTCCCGCGGCTCCTGCTGCCCCCGGTGCTCCTGCTGCTCCCGGCGCCCCGGTTGCTCCCGTTGCTCCTGCTGCTCCCGGTGCTCCTGATGCTCCCGGTGCTCCTGCTGCTCCCGGTGCTCCGGCCGCTCCCGGTGCTCCTGTTGCTCCAGCTACTCCCGGCGCTCCCGGCGCTCCCGGCGCTCCCGGCGCTCCCGGTGCTCCTGTTGCTCCGGTTGCTCCCGGTGCTCCCGGTGCTCCTGGCGCTCCCGGTGCTCCCGGCGCTCCGGTTGCTCCTACAAAACCTTGTGGTCCTATAGCTCCTGCAGGACCCGGTAAACCTTGCGGTCCCTGAGGACCTACAACTCCTTGGGCACCCGGCACGCCTTGTGCACCCTGAGGACCAACGGGTCCCGCTACACCCTGTGGACCAATCGCTCCCGCTGGCCCGGGTTCACCTTGAGGTCCTTGGGGTCCCGGAGGTCCGCCGGCAGGTCCTTGAGGTCCTTCAGCTCCTTGGAATCCTCGTGCTCCTTGAGCTCCGGGAATGCCTTGGGCCCCTTGTATTCCTTGGAGTCCTTGTGCTCCTTGCGGCCCTTGCGGTCCTGTAGCACCAACGACTGTCGGAGTAGTAACATTCACTTCTGGTGGAGGACAGGTTACTTTTACAATCTTCTTAATAACCTTTCGACGATGTTCTTTTCTTTTTCTTTTCGAAGGAAATACAGTGGCGACTTTTTTCTTATGACACTTTTTATCGTCTGGACAACTCAATGCGAACACCTCCCTATAAAGATAGTTCAGTGTACGCATCTTATTAATTTTAGACATGGACCAATAACTAGTTTCTATTAGACTGGAACCTATTTTTATAAAAAAGGGCTAATAAAATAGGAAGTGGCCCTTAAGCACATTACAATGTCCACACCATTTTAATTTACTTTTCGTATTTTATGATTAGGACAACTGACACTTCCCTATTAGGCCCAAATCATAGATTTGGGTCTTTTTTTATGAGCACATAAAAAAACAACCCCCAAACCACGGGAGCTGCTAATCATCAACTATTATATTGTATCAACAGGCTTACGGATGGTGTTGCCTACCTTCGTGAGAATATCCGCCATTGATGCCGAATCATTTACGTCATAATCATCAATGTTCAGTCGGAGCACTGGGCAAGCTGTAAACTCATTGATCCATTTCGAATATCTGCCATGCATATGTTCCCAGTAGGACACGTCCGTTTGTATTTCCATTTCACGGCCACGTTCATTAATTCGCGCTAAAATAGAAGGAAGACTGCCTTCAATATAAATCAGCACATCAGGGTGCGGGAAATAAGGTGTCATAACCATAGCTTCATACAAGCTTGTATAGGTTTCATAGTCTGTCTTGGACATCGTGCCTTGATCCGCATGCATTCTAGCAAAAATACCAGTGTCTTCATAAATCGAGCGATCTTGAACAAAACCACCGCCCATTTCGAACATTTTCTTCTGTTCTTTAAAACGTTCGGCTAGGAAATAAATCTGTAGATGAAAACTCCATCTCTCAAAATCATGATAAAACTTTTCAAGATAAGGATTATGATCAACTTGCTCCAGCGAGGTTTGAAAATTCAACCTTTTAGCCAAAGCACCTGTTAAAGTGGATTTTCCTACCCCCACGGTTCCTGCCACGGTAATTATGGCGTTATCTGGGATGTTATATGGATTCATTTCATTAGCTCCTTTAGGTGAGAGGCAATTTCGACGAAGTGTTCTGGGTTCTCCACGAAATCGACTGCATTTCCATCTATGGTAATAATAGCGGTAGACGGCTCTTGAATCGCTAGAGAGGCCATCGCATCATCATAATCTTCTATCAATTGCTGCAAATACGCAGTATCCATATCCCCTTCAAAAGGGCGTCCGCGTTTGGCGATTCTTTTTAACAAGGTATCGAGATCCGCTTTTATATAGAGAATAATATTTGGCTTCGGCAGGTCATCCGTCAGCACATGATAGATTTGTCGATACTTTTCTCGTTTCGTTCCCTTCAGCGTTCGTTCCCCAAAGATAAGGTTCTTATAAATATGATAATCCGAGATCACCGGTTTACCTTTATCTATGTATTGAGTTACTGTATCTTCAAGCTGCTTGTACCGATTACAGAGAAAAAACATCTCCAGTTGAAAGCTCCAGTCATCCATGTTCTGATAAAATTTAGCCAGAAACGGATTCTCATCAACAATCTCCTTAATAATCGGTAAGTTTAATTCCTCTGCAAGCATCGAAGCTAATGTTGTTTTTCCAGCCCCGATCGGGCCTTCCACTGCAATAAACGGTGCATGTTTCATTGATGCTGACTTCCTCCTCAGATACGGACCCTTCAATAACTATTTTTAAAAACAGACTAAATTATTGTATCACATGAGACCTTACTTGTGAGTGGCTAATTATGAAGAAACTTTTCCAGTAATACAAGTATACAACTGTAATCTAGACCCAATAACAAGAGAAGGATCCCTATGAAAAAACGGTTCGATATCTATCTTCTCCCCATCCCCACGGCATGAAGCGGACCGAGGAGACTCTATTTCCGAAAAATCGGCTGTATCAGCATACAATCGGACTCAGTTGCAGCAATTCTACCAAATGCGCACTAATAATAGTCACTATCCGGCCAATAAGAGCTATCCTGTCCATAACCTTAGCTAAATAAGCTAATAAATACCAATAGCTGCTATACGGTCCTTAGCATCACTTCTCTTTTCCTAGATGTAATCGCGCATTCAAAGGACTGGAACCATAGCAAAAAAGGTGTCCCTGAAGGGACACCTTTTTAGATCATTCTATTAAGATAAACGTCCGCTGAAATCTTCGAAAGCAAACTGTTTGATTACTTTAATTCCTTCTTCGTCATTGTAGCTGACGATAGCTGGCAGATTCACGCCGTTAAACATATGGTTCTTCACCATAGAATAATGCGCCATATCTAGGAATACGAGTCTATCGCCGTATTTCAAAGGCTCCTTGAAGGAATAATCTCCAATAACATCTCCGGCTAGGCAAGTCATTCCACCTAATCTGTACGTATAAGGATATTCCCCAGGTTGTCCAGCATCGATAATGTTCGGACGGTATGGCATAGCCAGTACATCTGGCATGTGGCATTCAGCCGAAGTATCGAGAATCGCAATGTCCATTCCGTTATGCATAACATCCAGAACGGTAGCTACCAAATATCCAGTATTAAGCGCAACGGCCTCACCTGGCTCCAGATAGATTTCCACACCGTAAGTCTCTTTCATATGCAAAATGCAGCGGACAAGGGTCTCCAGATCATAATCGGGACGTGTAATATGATGACCGCCACCAAAATTAAGCCATTTCATCCCTTTGAGATAAGGTCCGAACTTCTCTTCGACTACCTTGAGCGTACGCTCCAGTGTGTCAGAATTTTGTTCGCACATGGTATGGAAGTGTAATCCATCAATCCCCTCAAGCTCTTCAGGTCTAAAGTTAGGGAGAGTTACTCCCATTCTGGAATAATTGTAGCATGGATCATACAGCGGAACTTCGATCTCGGAATACTCCGGATTCACTCGAATGCCGCAGCTGATATGCTTCGGTGCATTTTTCACACGATCCTTGAATCGATTCCACTGGTCAAAAGAATTGAACACAATGTGATCGGAGTATTCAAGAAGCTCATCGAATTCACTGTCCACATAAGCTGGTGCGTAGACATGAACCTCTTTGCCCATTTTTTCATAGCCAAGTCTGGCTTCGAATAAGGAGCTGGAAGTTACGCCATGCAAGTACTTGCCAACTAGCGGATACAAGGAATGCATAGAGAAGCCTTTTTGCGCGAGCAAAATCTTAGCTCCTGTACGTTCTTGTACAGAATTCATAATCTCAAGATTGCGGGTAAGCAATCTTTCATCTACAAGGTAACATGGTGACGGGACAACGCTGATATCAATATCCATCAATCGCGCCTTAGTCTAGCAGCGTTGGCGAGAAATCTTCTTGCCAAGGCAGACCATGTTTATTCAAAGCTTCCATGAATGGATCTGGATCGAACTCTTCTACGTTGTACACGCCTGGTTTCTTCCAGATTCCTTTTATAATTAACATTGCTCCGATCATTGCAGGAACGCCTGTAGTATAGGAAATGGCTTGGGAGCCAACCTCTGCATAACATTCTTCATGATCGCAAACGTTGTATACATAATAAGTTTTTGGCTTACCGTCTTTAGTACCTTGGATGATACATCCAATGTTAGTTTTACCTTTTGTTCTTGGTCCCAGGGAAGCTGGGTCAGGCAGCATTGCCTTCAAGAATTGCAAAGGAACGATCTCTTTACCTTCGTACATGATAGGCTCGATAGAAGTCATACCCACATTTTCAAGCACTTTCAAGTGAGTCAGGTAGTTCTGCGAGAAAGTCATCCAGAAACGGATCTTCTTCACGCCCTTGATGTTAACAGCCAAGGATTCCAGCTCTTCATGGTACAAAAGATAAATATCTTTAGGTCCAATTTCCGGAAGATCGTAAACTTTCTTCTCAGAAAGTGGTGCAGTTTCAATCCACTCGCCATTCTCGAAATAACGGCCGTTAGCTGTAATTTCACGAATATTGATTTCAGGATTAAAGTTTGTAGCGAATGGATATCCATGATCGCCAGCGTTGGCGTCAACAATATCAATGGTATGGATCTCGTCAAAATAGTGCTTTTGCGCGTAAGCCGTGAATACGCCAGTTACTCCTGGGTCAAATCCACTGCCGAGCAAAGCGGTAAGGCCAGCTTTCTCAAATCTTTCTTTGTAAGCCCACTGCCAGGAATATTCGAATTTCGCTGTATCTTGTGGTTCATAATTGGCAGTATCCACATAGTGCACTCCTGTTGCCAGGCACGCATCCATGATCGTCAGGTCCTGATATGGGAGAGCGACATTAATAACGACATCCGGCTCAAAGCTCTTGATCAGTTCAATGACTTCGTCCGTGTTATCTGCATCGAGCTGAGCAGTAGAAATCTTCGTGCGGCCTCCGGCTAATTTATCTTTCAGAGCGTCACATTTCGCGACAGTTCTGCTAGCAATGCAGATCTCTTCAAATACATCCGGGTTCTGGCAGCATTTATGAACAACAACACTTGCTACGCCGCCAGCGCCAATAATTAACGCTTTTCCCAAAATAAAAACCTCCTAAAATTCCATTTGCAAAATCAACAAGGCTGATTATACATAATATTTTTGAATAAATCAATAAAAACCGACAAAAAATGATGTGTTTTGTGTAAAATCTCTAAGAAATCTTGTTAATACTCTTAAATGCTCATATTTCCTCGATTATCCACGTGTATAGATCAGGTGTTTTGCTGGAACAGAGTGGATTCTCAGAAACTAGGGCAACTAGATTATTCTATCACAAGAGGGTTATACTTCATACGATTTATTTTAAAATCAATGAAAAATCTCACCACCCTTTCAACTCCGCCTAAAGAAGTTCGGTTTCCACACATTCCAATCAACAGCACTGCAGCAAATACAAAGAGGCCGTAATATATACTCTTACCCGTTTTTGTCCCAATATTAATCGTTGTTGCTATGCCCATCCGTTTCGCGCCCATAATTGAACGATCATTGGGATAATTATAAGTTGTCCCATTTTTCCAATATTCATCATCATCCGTATAAAGAATCCTCGAAAAGATTCCCGCACACATTCTTCAAAATCGCGTACGCTTTGTTTACGGTCATTGCATATCCCCCTAAATCTTCTGCCTTCCACGCAAAAAAGCTGAGCTCCCCTGAAGGAGAGTTCAGCCTAAAGCTTCTAATATATAGTCAACTTATTTATTGGAATTTATTCGAACGGCATAAGCATCTGCATCCCATTCTACCTGCGCCCCCAACATTTCACTTATCAATCTGAGGGGTACATAAACGCTATCATTAATGAAGACCGGTTTTTGATCTGTTGCGATAATCTTTCCATTAACAGTCGTTTGTCCAGTTACCGAATTCAAGATCAGCGTTGTAGATCCCTTCACAGCAACCACAGCTCTCGATGGAACATCCCAACGAACATTAACTCCCATCTGCTCGAAGACTCCTCTTAAAGGAACATATGTCGAATTATTGATTAGTAACGGCGGCATAGTCAGTTCCATTTCATTCCCATTCAACAACACTTGAATAGATTTCTTCACCAGCTGAGGCGTACTCACCTCGATCTCTCTGACCCCCAGACCCGTCTGTCCAAATTCATTTGCCCCCCAGGCAAGGACATGACCATCTTTTAAGAGTACATAATGATTTCTGCTCCCTTTAGAAACGGAAACTGCATTCTGGATGCCTTTAGACTGTGTAACATTAATCTTGTTCTTATCGCCAACCGTCCACTGCCACACGGTCCCATCCGCCTTCACTGCAGAATCTGTTGTCAGCGAAATGACGTCTGTAAGTCCTGGAACCTGAACAGGCTTTAGAGCTTCTCCCAGATATGGATCTATGTAATTATTCCAAATCCATACTGTACCATCCCATCTCAATGCCGCCCCATAAAGTCCATAGGCTCCATCCATATCAACCGCTCTATATTCTCCGCTTCCTTTAATAAGCGTAGGCTTTAAGATTACGCCCTTCTGAGTTCCCAGCGGTTGCTGTGATCCCCACACCCATACCTCTCCGCCGTTACCAAGAGCCACTGAATTATTCGATCCCGCTGCTATAGACAGGACGGAGGGTAGTCCCTTCACCTGCACCGGGGTTAGCTTGTTTTTCCGCGAATCGTCACCGAGTTCTCCTTGTTCATTGCCTCCCCACGCCCAGACCGTTCCATCTTTAAGAAGAGCTAAGCTAAAGGTGCCCCCTGCAGAAACAGCTTTCACATCTGTTAGCCCTTGCACTTGAACAGGCTCTGCAAGAATCTTAGAGGACTGTGTTCCAATGCCAAGTTGTCCATGCTCGTTCCCCCCTACCGCCCACACTGTTCCATCGTCCTTCAACATCAAGTTATGGCGATAACCACCTGAGATTTGCTTTACATGATCGATATGCATTTTGACGGGAGTATACGCTGGTGTGGTCGCCCCATTACCAATAGAGCCATACCCACCACCCCACGCCCAGGCTGTTCCATCCGCAGTGACGGCATACGCACTTCTGTCACCAGCGTCCAGTTGGGTGATGCCAGACAATAATTTCTTTTCTTCAAGTGAATTCACATTATCTGCTGCTGCCACTAAAGGTGAGACCATAGTCAGGCAAAGAACAGTCCCGACAACAACTCTACAAATCCGACTTACCTGCACTTTTGACATCAAGCTTTGTTTAAACACTTGAGATCACTCCTTTTATTAAAAAATAGATAACGCAACAACTCACGGTCCCGTTCCAAAACCTCCAATCTTCCAGCCGTTAGCGTGTTTGGTCAACACTGCGAAGCGAGTCTCCCGGCCATCTGGGGTATTGAAGACGGGATTTAGTGATTTCATATACAGATCGACCACAATATTTAACGTTGTGCGGTCACCGATGTCTTTAATTTCTGAGCCAGTATCATAATCCATCACTTTATAAGAGGTAGGCTTAGCCTCAACAATACTTTCACTGAGAGCATTTTCACCACCAAAACCCGGGTTATAGAGTTGATGCGCTTGACGGTTAACCGTCAATGCAGTGAGTAAGGCATTAGGATTCAAACATGCGCGGGCACGGGTATGATTACCATCCTGAATAGCCTGAAAAAAAGCATCCAGCAGCTCGAAATGGTCTAAAGAGGCTAAGTCACTATTCTCTCCTTCCTCAGCAAACAAACCTTCTCTCTCCGTCCACTCCTCAAATGTAAGTCCTGTAATGTCAGTCAAGCTACGCTTCTTAATAGACGGGCCGATACTTTGAATATTAAATTCCAGCCACGCACCAACGGTATTCCCTGATTGCACAAGCAAAACGAGGTTGGAGGGATAAGAAAATTCTTTTTGTTCGCCAGAACCAGGTAAACCATCGACTAAGGAATACCGCTGCACCTCTACCGTGGTCCCCTTCAGCAGTGTCAAATTCAATCCTGCATCTTTAGAGAACTCATTCGCTAATTGCCAGTAAAGTCCCACTGGATACTCCCCCAGCTTAACCTCCCAGTTCTGCGGTACCTCAACTGCAAATGCCTCCGGATGGCTCTGAACTTTATAATCCAGTGTTTGCAAAAAGTCTTCGGGAATCATAGTTACTTGAGCAGATGTTGGCGTTACCTGTGGTACAGACGTTGAAGCTATAGAGGCAGTAGGTTCCACACCTATGGAGTTCTCCCCTTGATTACATCCAGAGTTTAAGAGTACAAAAAAACAAATCGTTACCATCGTTACAAACTGCCGCTTAGTCATCTGATTCCCGCCTCTCTAATCACTCCTCTATATTTAGACTGAGGAATATTATACAAAGTTGCGGGATACTGGAAATTATTAAAATCATTTTATACGCATAGGACCCTGTAGTTTGGGATTGGCGTTGATTTTACCTGCTTATGCGGCATAAATCGCCTGTTGCTTCGCTCTAGGGCTCCCGTCCACCTTTTGACACTTGTTAACTTCGAGAGCATAATAAGCTTCGGCATATTGCAACGGATTTCCATGATATACAGGTATATGCAGGACCTTGGTGTAATTGCATCAGAGAGGATGATAACGAGTGAAAAAAGATTTTGATATAAAAAATAAACCCTTCCTAGTCTTTAGCTTCGTCCTGCTGCTAAAATGCGCAGTGGCCTGGTTCGTAGTTTTTAGCGACGGTCCTAACTGGAGCATGCTGCTGACAGAGATCCCATTTTTCTTTATCGTATTTGGACTCATAGAATGGATGGCTTCCAAACGAAAGTTTCTGTATTACATGATAGCCAACCTATTGATTTCAGTCATATATTTTGCCGTGCTAATGTATTACAAATATTACGGTGTAATTGCTACTTATCATGCCTTAGAACAAGCAGATAAAGTAACTAAGGTGGGAGAAAGCACATACTCATTGCTGGACCCTTACTACTTGTTCATTTTTGTGGATATTGTAGTTTTCATGTTTTTTATGTTCCGTCCGAAATATATTGAGATCTGGAAAGAAAGAGGTATGAACCGCCGCATGAACCGGACTGCTTTGTTTGGAATCATCAGTGTTTCTTTGGCGGTCTGTGTCTTTAATGTTTGGCCAAATCATGCCAGTATGAACGAGAACAAAAAAGCGGAGAGTATGGGGATTCTTAATTACGAGGTCTATACTATTTTTGCCGATACAAGGGAAACAGAAGAAATAATCGACAGCAAAGAAATCACGCAACCATCCATTAACGAGACCAAAGGGATTACAGAACCTGTCTCACCGAAGTACTGGGCGGCAGCTCAAGGTAAGAATCTAATCGTGGTACAAATGGAATCTTTTCAGAACTTTTTGCTGGGCCTGAGCATTGATGGGCAGGAAGTAACACCCAATCTAAATAAGCTTTTGAAAAGCGAACATTATTTCAATAACTTCTATACTAATGCCGGGCAAGGAACAACTTCGGATGCTGAATTTGTAGTGAATACTTCGTTGTACGTTCCTCACCACGAAGTAGCCACTTCATCCAATTATATGGATAAGGCGCTTCCGAGCCTGCCTAAGTTAATGAAAGCTAATGGATATAACACAGCAACCTTTCACACCAATAGCGTAGAATTCTGGAACCGCAAAACCCTATACAAAGTTCTAGACTTTGATAAGTATTATGATCAAGCGTTCTATGGGGATGATGATCATATCGCATTCGGTGCTTCAGATGAGGTACTCTATGCCAAGACTGTTCCAGAATTAGTCAAAATGGATGCTAAAGATGATCCTTTTTACGCGATGGTCATATCTATGAGTGCTCATCACCCTTATAAAATGCCAGAGTTAAAAAATAAAATGACACTGCCTAAACGGTATGAAGGCACCCTAGTTGGCAACTATATTCTAGCTCAAAATTACGCAGATTATGCAATGGGACAATTCCTGGATCAATTAAAGTCCAGTGGTCTATGGGATGATAGCGTCATTGTCTTTTACGGTGACCATCAGGGTGTATCGCTATATTCCCTTGATGGCAACGAGAAATCGTTAATGGAAGAAATGGTCGGCCACGAATATGGTTATACCGATATGTTCAATGTTCCTTTCATCGTTCATGCCCCTGGTGTAGGTGAACCTGCCGTGTACAGCCAAACTGGCGGCCAAATCGACATTATGCCAACTGTAGCTAACCTGTTAGGGATTTCAATGAAAGACCAGCTCCACTTCGGAGAAGACCTGATGAACCAACAGACCAACATGCTGCCTGTCAGACACTTTTTGCCTACCGGCTCTTTCATTAATGACACAAGCATGTATTTAACTGGTGTCGATTACGACGATGGAGACAACTTTAATCTAATCGATGGCTCAGAAACAGAGGGCGGTTCGACAAAAGAACAATTTGACGCCGTTCAGCGGCTTCTAAATATGTCAAACAGCTACATTCAACAACTGCCGGATTTACCCTCTACGGATGATGCAAAGTAACTATAAAAAGAATGCCCCTCAGCCAAATAGCTGAGGGGCATTTTTGCATTTTTTATAAGAATCTAAAACTTAATTAAGCTTCAACATCCTATCGATAATCACTGCTGCTTGAGCACGGTTGGCAATGTTTTTAGGACCGAAGGTATCCGCAGTCAGACCTTGCACAATACCTTCCTGAGTTAGTAATGCCACCGCTTCTTTACCGTAAGCAGCGATTGTAGCCTGATCTTTAAAGTTAGCCAAAGCGGCATTTGTATCACTTACCGACTTGCCTTTAAATTTCTTAAGTGCATTGGATACAATGATTGCCATTTCCTCGCGTGTAATCGCACGGTTAGGATCAAACTTTCCATTGCCTACACCGTTAATCAATCCGTTCTTGACCCCGGATGCAATGTATCCGTAAGACCAGTCAGTAGCTTTCACGTCACTGAAGGCAGCGGATGATTTCACATCAAGCAGATCAAAAGCTCGCACGATCATGGTAATAAACTCGGCACGCGTCACCTCTTTAAGCGGAGCAAAGGTATTATCGCTCACCCCTTGCAGAATCCCTTTTGCCGCCAGCTCTTTAATCGCCGATGCTGCCCACGCCACCTTACCTAGATCCGTGAAGTTAGAACCTATTGGGGCTGGTGTCGCAGACGGCTGCACAGTTGGAGTTGGAGCTGGCGTTGGTGTTGCAGACGGCTGCACGGTCGGTGCAGGTGTTGATGTTACAGATGGCTGCCACGGTGTCGAAGGTATTGTTGGCTCTTGTTCATTCACCCCGTTATCCATACCATCCTCTTCAGTCGCCGCTGGAGCGGCAGCATAGATTGAATTGGCAAGCAATCTGAATTGATTTTGCGGATGATATTTATTCATCAGATCATTCGCAAATAACGTCACATGAATGTTGTCTGTATTGTAAGTAAGCGCCAATACTTGGTCTTGTGCAGCCTCGTTATTCGGCCACCAGCCTGCTTTGAAAAAGTCAGCGCCTGATCCGTATTTCGCCAAGATCTCTGCGCCTTCAGGCACTTTTGTAATATAAGCCGCGGAAACCGTGTAGAGGTATTCGCTATCGGCATAAGGCGCTGTAATTACATTGTCCTGAGAGACCTCAGCCTTAAACAATCCCTCATGAGCATCTTCTTTGCCATCCTTATTGACCGGAGTTGAATAGTCCAGTCCAGGGAGGACCTTAAGCCCTTTAACAGTTTTCAGCATCGTTCTTCCATAACCGATAAATGGTTTACCTGTAGCAATCAGATTCGTTCCCGAATTGATTAGAACATCTGCTGCCACTGTATCCGTAGTTACGTTAAATCCAAGATCCTTCAGCATAAATGCAGTCGCTCCTGCAATAGCTACCTCAGGAGCCTTAAGCAATTTACCCGTTCTGTTCTCTGAAGCACTAAACGGCACAATATCCAGCAGATATTTAGACGATACCGTTCTAAGGTTGGATCTGGAAACAAGGAAACTTCCCTTCTCGTAACCCGTCCCCCCATTCTCCAGCAGTGTCACTGCCTTATGGTTGGCTAGCAGCTCATTCACAGCTTTTATCGCATCATTGTTGCTGTTTTTAATCACATAATTTTGCTCGAACGGAGATTGATCCAGATTCGTACTAGGGATCGTTACACTGCTAACCTGTTCTGTTTTCCCAGTGAATGCTCCAACAGAACGGCTAATATATCGGTCAAAACCACGCATAGCCGAGAAATTCTGTACCGTATCTGAATACATCTCATTAAAATCCGAGACATCTAGTCCATCATACAAGACAAGATTCGCATAACCTCTTTTGGCTTGATGCATATTCACCACATAGGTTCCAGCCGGATAGACTACAGAATCTACAGTTACACTGGCTGTTGTCCGTTCTACTTTCACATTGTTACGCAGTAGGTACTGAACCATTTTGTAGGTTTCCAGATCATTTTTTTGCAAATCTTTTGCAACCGGAAGAATGTAATACTCAGGGAAGAAATTCGTATTCTCATCTACCCCTGGACGTCCAATGGACTCATTCTGTGCATTGATTAGATAATCTTTAACAGCAGCATTAGTATTCTCATTTTGGATACCCCGTTTGAAGATTTCCAATTGATTCAGGAACAGTTCCTGCTTGTTGTTGATCACATAATCGGTTGCCCCCAAAGCCGCATAATAAAAGGCATCCAGTGAATCTTCATTCAATTCAGGCACTTCAATCGTATGCCCAAGTGCTCCTTGATGCATGGCATATACAGCTGTGTAGGCTGGTGAAGCATCATCCCAACCTGTTGCATTCGTTCCTTTATAGTTCGGATCCTGTTGTGTTTTTTCGTATTCTTCATAAGGGATATGGTAGGAATCATATTTAGTATTAGCAATTCCCGCCTTCCCCATGGCATTTGCTTGCTCAAGCATACTTGGCATTACAAGATCATATTCAATGTTAGGATCATGAGGTGGTGTGCAAGGCTCAATCAAGAAGCCACTTACAAATCCATGCATGTCCAAAAAGGTAAGCGGCGTCCACTTAGCAATTTGTGCAGTTACCGCTTGTGTCTCAGGCTGGGTCTGGTAAGAGTTGTCCCGATTTGGATCAAGCAGCGTTGAAGTTTGACGCGTGTTTAACGCGCGACCGTCAGGATTCTCTACATAATCAAGCAGGAAAATCACATGGTCAAGCGCTTCGTCGATGTTCAGAACTACCTTTTTCGGATTTCCATTCTCATCAGTGGTATCATAGGTGACAATTTGCTGTGTCATCAGCGTATCCAAAAACTTAATGATTACATCGACACCATTGGCTTCATCGGCATGAATGTTGTTCAACCAGATAGGTACCTTATAATCCTGCAGATCCCCGTCGTTAATTTTCTTTTGCAGGGCTTCAGGATCATTCATCATAAGCGGTAAGGTCTCGTTCAAATATTGATCTACTGAGGACTTATCCTTAGCAACAATAGAGAAATGAATGGCACGACCTTGAGTTGAGGTCCCAATTTGCTGATACTCTACATATCGATCATATTTATTATTGCTTTCAGCAGTAATCCTATCGATCGCCGGTTTAATCTCATCATATGTATGATAGGTTTCATATGGATTTAGTTTGACTTGCTGCTCTACCAGCACATCTCCAGCAGGTATTGTCCCGATTAGATTATAAATTCCCACTCGTTTGACGTACTCTGCACGTATACCCGTTAATGAAAGATTCTCTCCGTACAGCAAATCAAAATGAATTAAAGCCTTTACTTTTGAACCTGAGATCGGCTCATAGGTCACTGTTACGAAAGGATTACCTGAATAATCTTTCGCATCTTTATTCCATTTCTTCCACTCTGCCAGCGGCTTCATCTCTTCCGCCGTTCTGCCAAAATTCCAGATGATATCTTGAGGCGATGCCCCATCAGGAAGATCTAAAGTCAATTCTAATGTTCTAGCTTCCGTCATAGAAGCTTTGTATACTTCTGTGGAAACTGTCGCCGCTATTTGTTCATAGACAGCAGTCGCTACCGTAGTTTGTTCTGAAGAAAGCACCGCTGGATCAGCTGTGTTCTCCGTAGAAACCGGAGCAACAACCGCCTGCGGGTTAATTTCGGTTGCAACTTCACCTGCATATGCAGCTGGAAGCAGACCCGACATCATAAGTGTAAAAGCTAGTAATAAAGATAGTATTCTCTTGGACATTTTTTACCTCCTATAATTTTGTCTACTTTCACCCCAAATTGAATGAATATACACTTATATGAATCTGTATTCATAACATAATATAGTATTCTATTAATTTTGGGAACAAAAATAATAGAAAAAATAATATTTTTATACGACTCGCCTAAGTAAGCGCATTCATTTTGTGCAAGAGCCCTACACTACCGCAACAAAAAAAGCGCCCGGATAACCGGACGCTTTGAATTACAATGAATATATTAAACGGTTTCTGGAAAAGAAGCTTCACTTACCTCTTGTACAGGTACAAGTTCACTGCTACCCTCTTGCTCTACAGGTGCGTTAACCAGCATATACACACGGGACTCGTAAGGCCGTAATGCGACAGTCTCAATCGGCTCCGCAGGATCAACCTCATAGTTATGCAAGAGCAATTCACTAGTATCAAACTCCAAATCAAATGGAAGGTCAAACAGCGCTTCCTCTGCTGTCAGGTTAGACATGACCAGCAGTTTTTTATTTCCAAGCGTCCGCGTATAAGCATAAATACGTTCATCTTCAGGCAAAATGAGATCATATGTCCCGTAAACAGTAACGGGATTAGCAGCCCGAAGAGCGATAAGCTTTTTGTAATGATGATAGATGGAATAAGGGTCCTGCTTCGCCCGCTCCACATTGATTTCCGTATAATTCGGATTCACCTTCATCCATGGCTTGCCGCTGCTGAAACCAGCGTTTTCAGAGTCGCTCCATTGCATTGGTGTTCTAGAGTTGTCCCGACCGTTCTTCCAGATTACCTCCATGACTTCTTCATGTGATTTACCGGCTTCAGTCTCCAAACGATACAAGTTCTTCATCGCCACATCATCGTAATCATCCATTGATTCAAATCTTACATTGGTCATCCCAATTTCTTGACCTTGATAAATAAATGGTGTTCCCTGCATCAGGAAATACATCGTAGCCAACGATTTAGCTGACTCTTTCCAATACTGGCCATCATTTCCCCAAGTAGAAACTGAACGCGGCTGGTCGTGATTTTCGATGAACAATGCGTTCCAGCCTCTGCCCTCAAGACCTTTTTGCCAACGGGAGAGAGCTGATTTTAGCTGCAGAACATCCAATCCACCTGTCACACTCTTATTCCAAAGAGCTAAATGCTCGAATTGAAAAATCATATTAAATTTGCCTTGCTCTTCACCCACCCACGACTCCGCCTGATCAACATTTACACCACTCGCTTCGCCAACCGTCATGATGTCATATCGGTCAAACGTCTCCTGCTTGAGCTCCTGCAAGAAATCGTGAATCCCTTCACGGTTCATGTGCCCATCGCCAGACGGAACATACGGAAGATTCTGTGGATTCGGCAGATCGGGATGTCCGGTGATTTTTTTAATATGTGAAATGGCATCCACCCGGAAGCCGTCGATTCCTTTGTCCAGCCACCAGTTGACCATGCTATACAATTCACGGCGCACCTCAGGATTCTCCCAGTTGAGGTCTGGCTGTCTTTTGGAAAATACATGCATAAAATATTGCTCTGTGGCGGGATCAAGCTCCCAAATCGAACCGCTGAAAATACTCTCCCAGTTATTCGGCTCCTTCCCGTCCTTGGGATCACTCCAAATATAATAATCCCGCTTCGGATTATCCTTGCTTGAACGTGCTTCAACAAACCATGGATGTTCGTCCGAAGTATGATTAATCACTAGATCCAGAATCAGCTTCATGCCTCGTGCATGAACCTCGTGCAGCAGCTGATCAAAGTCGGCCATGCTGCCGAACTCCGCCATAATATCCTGATAATCCGAAATATCATAACCATTATCATCATTTGGGGATTTATAAATAGGACAGATCCAAATGACATTGATGCCAAGATCCTGCAAATAATCAAGTTTAGAAATGACTCCCTGCAGATCGCCTACACCATCACCATTGCTGTCCATAAAGCTCCGTGGGTAAATTTGATACGCTGTGGCTTCTTTCCACCATGTTCTGTTCAATGCATGCAGCTCCTTCGTATTCATATACCCTTCACAGGAAAATATTTTCCCGAAATTCATTAGAATTAATAATTCAGTTATTTTTTTTAGCAAAAATTCAACTTTATCGTGTAAAACAAGCTTTTTTCAAGGAAATAATTTTCCTACAGCGATCATTATAGGACCTTTTATTTCCTAGGTCAACAACAATCTTTTGGATTCTTGAAGCTATCCGTGATATGCTTGCGAGAGTTGAAACACCAAGTGAATCATATGGAAAGTTATGGTGATCTTCTTGAAGGTAAAGATAAAAGATATAGCCCAAATGGCGAACGTTTCGATCTCTACGGTGTCCAGGGTAATCAATAACAGCAAACCAGTTAACGATGATGTCCGCAAACGAGTACTGGAAGCTATTAAACAAACCAACTACCGTTCGAATGTCATCGGTCTTGAAACGGACAGAGCTAATACACAGCTGATCGGTGTGATCATTCCGCAGAATAGCAACACTGTACTGGATGACTTCAATGTTGGCATTCGCGATCTCGCGGATTTGTATGGATACAACATTATGGTCGGATTAACGGACGGCAGTGCAGAAAGTGAACAACATTATTTGAAGATGTTCCAGCGGATGGGGACAGAAGGAAATATATTTGTGGGTTCTATTCCAAACCATGAACATTTGGAGATCATCCGCAGCTCAAATACACCTTGCGTGCTTGTCGGGCAACAATCGCAGGTGGATACGATTCCTTCCGTTCATCTGGACAATATAACTGCCTCTTATGAAGCTGTTACTTATCTGATTCAAAAAGGTCATCGCAAAATCGCTATGATTCGTGGCTCGGGAGATAATGCAGTGGGCGGGGATCGATATAAAGGCTATCTACAAGCCCTTATGGATGCAGGCATAACCTTAAGGAAAGAATGGGTAGTAGAAAGTGCGATGGCCGTCGAAGATGGGAGCGACGCCATGCGCCGAATTATGGATAGCGGGGAGTTACCTACTGCGGTGTTTTGCTCTACAGATTGGATGGCAGTTGGAGCCATGAATCATTTAACCGATAACGGTCTACGGGTGCCAGCTGATGTTGCCGTGTTCGGATTTGATAACAGCTTCATTGCCTCTATCGTTCGACCTAAGCTTTCCTCGGTTGAATACTCAGGAACGGAGATTGGGATGACCGCCACCCGAACTTTAATCAAGCTGATTAAAGGGGAGACCGTTGTGCCGCATCATGCAAATGTGGCTCATTATTTGGCTATTCGGGAAAGTACGGGTTAGGAGCTATGGAGCTCCTAACCCTTTTTTATACAGTTGATGTTGTTGATGTTGTTGATGTTGTTGATGTTATTGTGTGAATCCTACTTTGGCTCGTTCACGCGTTTTGGTATCTAGAGAGATAGAACAGATCGAGCTGATTGGAATATAAAACTCTTCAAAATCCGTCCGATATTTGACGAACTTTTCACTTACCGTTTCCAGCACTCCTTTTGTAGCGTTGGAGCCATCCACAAAATAGATTGTTACCTCTTTTCCCTGCAAAACCTCCAGCATAGCCTTCTTCACTCCTTCGTCTTAGAGATTTGTGATGACCTTATCGATAATTCCGTATTCAACCGCCTCATCGGCTGACATGAAATAATCTCGATCCATATCTTGCAGTACCTTCTCTACCGTCTGCCCAGTTCGGTCCGCTGTAATTTGCACAAGCACTTCCCTTGCCTTCAAAATACGTTTGGCACTGATCGCAATGTCACTAGCTTGCCCCTGCGCCCCACCATGCGGCTGATGAATCATAATCTCGCTATTCGGCAAGGCATAACGTTTCCCTTTGGCCCCAGCCAATAACAACAAAGAACCAAAAGAAGCCGCCATTCCTGTACAAATGGTATTCACCGGCGGTTTAATAAGCTGCATCGTGTCATAAATACTGAAGCCTGCGGTGATAGAGCCACCTGGACAATTAATATACATGTGTATATCTTTATCCGGATCTTCTGCTGATAAAAACAATAACTGGGCAACAATACTGTTAGCCAGCTGATCCTCAATTTCCGCACCTACGAACACTATCCGGTCCTTCAACAGCCGCGAATAAATATCGTAAGATCTTTCACCTTGATTCGTTTGTTCGACTACATAAGGAACGTACGCCATCTGTATTCGACCTCCATCTGTTTTAGAGTTTTGAAATCTACCCTGTAAACGGATTAGTATGGGGATAGGATACGTTAGGCGTGAGAATTTTTATTTTTTAAAATTGCGTATCTTAATTTCCTGCTCATTCGTTTATTATTAGAAGTAATCGAAATCACCTTACTGGAAAAGGAGTTATGCAGAGTGATCATCCTTGAGAAGCTTAGCACCGGAGATGCGCCGGATGAAAGTAACACCAGGTCTTTGCAGAAAGCTCTGAAGCGATATTGTCTTGCATTGACACAATCCCCGTGGGATGCCGATGATTTAGCTCAGGATACATGGGTCAAGGCTCTAGGTTATATGAAGACCTCGGACTCAACGAGCGCAAATAATAGGAACAGTCCAATGAATGAAGTTAAACAAAATAAAGAAACCATTGAAAATGATAAAGCTAATGAAGCTAATAGAGCTAATGGAGCTAATAGAGTCAATGGAGCTAATGGAGCTAATAGAGTCAATGGAGCTAATGGAGCTAATGGAGCTAATGAAAAACTTGAAACTAATCAAACTAATAAAATGAACTATACTTTTTCTACGGCTGCAACGTCTGCCAAGGCTGTAACGCCATCTAAGACTGCACCGTCTACAAAATCTGCAATGCATTCTACGATTCCTACAAATTCTACTCATCATACAAGTTCTACAAATCACCCAAATCCTGAGGCATTGCTTTTTCGGATTGCCCGAAACACATGGATTGATATCATGCGGCGAAAAGCCACCTTGTCACGAGTGTTGGAGCTGGATCAGTCCCCCACTGAGGCCTCTGCGGAGTATGGTTCATTTGAGATTGAAGCTGCTTTTCAAGCACTACAGGAGCATTTATCCCCGCTGCAGCAGGCGGTGTTCCTGCTTCGAGATGTGTTGGGACACTCTGCAATGGAAGCTGCCGAGATTCTCGATACCACAGAAGGGGCAATAAAAGCCGCTCTGCACCGAGCCCGGCAAGCCCTTCCTCTCGTAAGACAAGAGCTGCTTCAGGCCGATGGTCCTTCCTTACCACAGGACACAGCCATGCAGATCGTCTTGAGCCGCCTTGCAGCCGCGTATGAACATGGGGAAATTGCCGAGCTGATCGAGCTTGTATTTGCGGACGAAAGTCAGGAGCCTGTAATGGCGGTATCGAGCCAAAGCTTGCAAGGCTTCCAGACCTTCCAAGCTGGTGAATTCAGTTCAAACAGCTGGAACTATACCACGCCAGGAATGTGTATGGTGGCGTAGTTTTTCGTTAAGCTGGATTTCGGGCAGCTAAGTGTCTCGTTACGTTAAAAACGAACAGATATAATTGTGATTAGTGCGCTTAATGTGTAATTAGCGTTTGGGCGGTTTGTGGTAACTAGCTGTAGACGTTGCATATTGTGCAACAGAATCCGCAGTCCTGGCCGCAAAAATTGAATCTGCTGCACTCTCTGCAATAGATTCAGGTGAAAAGTTAGTTTAATGCCACTTGCTCATCCATTGATTGTATAGAGTGCAATAGGATCAAATTTTCTCCACTCTAATACGAATTCTATTGCACGAAGTACAATCAAACTAACTCCTTTCCCTTTAGTCCAATTTGTATCACTCAAAACTCAATAAATTGCTGCTGATCTGGCTGATCCCGCTGCTTATCTACAATGAGTCAGAAGCTTTATATAAACCAATAAACAGTCGTTTTAATAACCATTAATAGCAATCAAGGAGTGAGGTTGATGAGGAAGATTCTTATTTTAGGCGGCACACGCTTTTTTGGAAAACGTTTGGTCGAGCGTCTGCTTGAGGATTCTAAGAACGAAGTAACCATATTAACGCGCGGGGAGACAAGCGATCCTTTTGGCGATCTCGTTCACCGGATACAGGTAGATCGGTCTCAACTGGCGGCCTTCGCTCAAGCATTAGGTGATACGAGTTGGGATGTAGTTTACGATAATATTTGTTTTTCACCTGATGAAGCGGATCAGGCGCGCCGTATTTTTGACGGCAAAACCACACGTTACATACTGACTTCAAGTTTATCTGTCTATGATTTCAGTGAGCAAGCGCTGACAGAAGAGATATTCGATCCTGAAACGTACCCAATTCGTTATGGAGGACGAAATGATTTCACCTATCAGGAAGGAAAAAGACTGGCGGAAGCCGTCCTTATCCAACAAGCTAACTTCCCTGTAGCCGCTGTCCGCTTTCCGATTGTTCTGGGAACTGACGATTATACACGAAGACTCCATTTTCATATTGAACATGTACGTAACGAACTGCCCATCGGGATTCCGAATCCAGATGCAAATATCTGTTTTATTCGTTCGGACGAAGCCGCTGATTTTCTGTATTGGCTCGGCAACTCGACGGTGACGGGTCCTCTCAACGCTTGCTCAGACGGTACCGTTAGTATTAAAGACCTTATCTCGCTGATTGAAAAAGAGACCAGAAAACAAGCCGTCATTCAAAGCGAAACTACGGATGCGCATAATTCTCCATTCGGGATCACACAATCCTGGTTTATGGATACAACTAAAGCTCAATCGGAGGGATACAAGTTTCTCACTCTAAGCGACTGGCTCCCAGCGTTAGTTAGCACCCTAAATCAAACTTACGAGGACTAGTTACTAATTATATTTCTACGATAAAAAGCTGGCTTTTCGTGGACACTCCCACGAATGAGCCAGCTTCTTCATGCAACAAAGCACAATTATGCGTTGAGTTAATTGCACTCTATACAACTATTTTCAGGTATGTGCACTCCCACCTGGTTTTAGTTGTATTTCATGCAATTAAATCCCCACCAAACCACCGTTATCGTCATTTCGCCTCGAAATAACTGCACTAAATACAACTAAACCCTAATCAAGCTAAATACAAACTTTTTTAGTTGTATAAAATACACTTAAAATCAAAACGGCAGGTAGAACCTCACTAAGCGCTAAACTTTAGCCTCTCATCTCTAAACTCTATTCTATAAACTCTAATCTCTAGACTCTACTCTCTACTCTCTACTCCACCTTACGCTACGAATGCCAATTCCCGCTGAGCTAAGCAGAGATTGTCAGATAAGACCTCTCTTTAGAAGCGTCTGCATTTGGAGTACCACCATCATTTGGAGTACCGCTATCATCTGGAGGATCGCCAGCACCTAATGTATCATCTCCTAATGCGTCTTCTAATGTGTCCCCAGCTTCTGGATTGCCAGCATGCTTTGTATCCCTGTCACCTTCATCGCTGACCCCATCGTCCCCATCCGAATCAATCTTAAAAATGTTGATTTCTTTGAATAAATTCTGCGAAATTTCGTTAATCTCAATGGCTTGACGGGCTATATCACGGATAGCATGATCCTGCTGTACGCTGGAGGCGTTCACCTCTTGCACCCCGGCCGCAGTTTCCTCGGCGATGGCCGCGACGGCATGCACAGACTCTGCGAGTCTACGGTTCATAGTCTGAGTCATATCCACTTTGTCGTGAATTTGCCCAATCTGTTTACTAATCTCCACAATAGAATGATCAATCGCTTCAAAAGAGGACAACGTTTCGGCCACTTTATGATCCTGTTCCTCAAGATTTCCTTTGGTCACCAGCATATATTGCTGGAATTCATCCATCCCGGATTGCAGCTCGCTAATAATCTGACTGATATGTACGGAGGACTCTTTGGTCTGCACTGATAATTGTCTTACTTCATCAGCGATGACAGCGAACCCTTTTCCGTAGGCACCCGCCCGGGCTGCTTCAATTGCTGCGTTAAGTGAGAGGATATTGGTCTGATTAGAAATATCTGTTATGGATTTAGTGATGCGCGAGATGTCCTTTGATTGATCACTCAGTTTGGTTAAAGCCAGATATACTTTATTAACAGATTCTCGCGAATGCTCAGACACCTCCCGGAGGGCGATGACGGATTCAGATCCTTTACGAGTATTGTGATTAGCCGTTTGACTGGTAGCCAGCATAACCTCGGTATACTCCGTGATCTCATTCACTTCACGTTCCAGCTCCTGAATCAGGCCAGCGCTCTGCTCAGATTGTCCTGCCTGCTGTTCTGCGCCTACCGAGATTTCCTGTATAGTGCTTACGATATCTTGATTCGTATGCGCCGTTATAGATGAAGATTCTTGAAAAGAATGCGAATAAGTTGCCAGCGAAGAGGCTACTGACTGGGTATGCTGAAGCATTTCCCGGACCCGCTCCACCATATGATCAAAATGATGACTCAAACTGCCCAACTCATCGTTGTAAGGTGAATTAATCTGCTGACGCAAATCTCCTTCGGCAATTTTTCGCAGAGCCACTTGCAGTTTATGAATAGGATTCAGGAAGGAACGTATGAGCATAACCGCAATCACTAATGTGAAAATAAACACTAGCACAGCTGCGTAAGCAACTATAGAGGTGGTCAGATTAAGCAGATCAAAAGAATAATCCTGTGCTTTTTCTGCATTTTCTGCTGCTGCCGTATACAACTTTTCATTAGTCACTAGCATGACTTCACTCAACGCTGTAGCCTTCGTATGTAATTCATCGATTTGTTCCAGCACACTCATGGGATCAAGCTGCTCGTCTTCTATGGTCTTTACCAATTCGTCAAAATATCCCGTATATTCCCCAATCTGACTATGTAATTGTTCTAACTCTTTAAATGCCGGCGAATCTGCCGCAAAATTCACCGTCGCCAACTCTTTAGTCAGCTTTGTTTGCTTGTCCTTAAAAGGTTGGACGAATTCCAAATCACTCGAACCTGCTAACGAAGATTCTACCGCATTCATTTCCTGCAGCAGTTGCGTAATTATAGACACGGTAATTCGTTTTTCCATCTCAGCTTTTTGCGTTTCCATAGAAATCTCCACTTGGCTGATTTTATGGTTTTGATAAAACGCTACTCCCAAAAAGAAAAGAACAACGGCGGAAAAACTCAAAATCAACTTCCATTTCATAGTTAGATGCATAGACCTAGCTTTCAACAATATCATCCTCCGTATAAAGCCTCATATTGCAATAGGTACATTCTACCAATATCTTGATTGTAGAAGCTGGACGTTAAATACTGGACAATGTTTTGTATGAGAAATGTAAATTATCTCGAATACCCAATCATTAATTCTCCTTGCAATTGACGTAACGTTAAATGCTAAAATAATCCACATAAGGCGCCTTATCAAACTATGAAATGGGAGTTGTCTATGAGCGGATTTGTTACCATTGATAAGCTTTCTGCGCAATTCGGGCTGACGAGTCGGACTCTGCGTCACTGGGAAGCTCAAGGATTGTTTGAAAGTAAGCGGGACAGCAGCTCTGGCTGGCGGATTTATGATGAGAAAGCAATACTCGCCATTCGGGTTACCTCATTATTAAGAAAGCTGGATATTAGCATCAAGGATATTGGAACCGTCCTTAAAAATATGTCCGTTCAGTCCATGTACGAAGCGCTCAGCCAGCAAGCGGCTTCTATTCACAATCAAAAAACAGAACTAACAAATAGAGAAGGTGAAATCCATCTCTTTTTACAGTGGATATCCGCCCATCTCGAGGAACCCATTACAAATCAATTATTATCTGAACTAAACGAAAAGTCATGCAGTCCATCGGATGGTATGACTAAAACTGAGGAGGTTATATCTATGCCAACTATTAATCACTCTACCCCTATTCATGTAAGATTCATTACTCTCCCAGCTATGAGATTTGTCTACAATGTTGCGGTTAGTACCTCTCCAGAAGATGAAGCTATGATTCCAGTTAATGATTGGCTGGACGCTAGTCAACTATTAGGCACAGCACGGCTGTTTGGCGGCAATACGAACCCGCATCCAAGTGGTGAGAATAAACCTTACGGATATGGATTCTGTGCCTCAATTCCGGAAAATGTGAAGATACCAGCTCACCTAAAAGAAATGCGCCTCGACGGCGGCCTCTATGCTTTGACAGAAAGTACTGATGATATCTACGGCTCATGGCAAGCCCTAATGGGGTATCTGGATAATCATCCTGATTATCAAGCGGATCACAATTCCAGATTATGTCTGGAGGAGCATATCCGTAACGATAGTCCCAAAGGTAGCGGAAATGAGTATGCCCTAAATCTACTCGAACCTGTAAAAAAGAGAGTTCACGCGCTTGCGTAAACGAGCGAGCCATAGATAAACGTTTCTCATCTAAAAAAAAACGCTCTCTTCTGCTTATTCGGGCAGACGGAGAGCGTTTTGTTGTACATTGCTTCTATTGATTTATTCCCTACGCAGACACAGCTGGAGTAATTTTCACAAAAATAAATCGTGTAAGCGGCCCAACTAAAATGATTTGCAGTGGAAGTGCAAAAATAAAATTTTTACCTATGGCAGACAGATAAGCTCTTGGTAGCTCAGCAGAAAATCCAACATGGAGAACTGCGCCATAGAAGGACATGAACAATACCATTCCGGTCACCATAAAAAAGGATATGAACATGATTTTTTTGATCATCGGCTCATTCTCTTTAACCAGCTTATGCGCGATCCCCTTCGCAACCTTGCCTACAACAAATACATCTAGAATGAGTGCAACTATAAATGCAGGCAAGTAGCCGACAATCACATCCTTAACTAACGTGCCTGACCAACCCTCCATTAGTGCTACATTGTAAATACTCATCCCCAGTACCATCAAAAAACACATGATGAACGTAAATAAAAATGCTTCTTTTTTGTTTCTTCCCATCTTCAAGCTCCTTTTATCTCTATATTGTCAACTTGGATTACAATAACACAAATTCTCAAATCAAGTCAACCAAGTTGACAATAATCGCAAATGACTTATACTGGGATAAACGAGCCATCATTTAGGAGTGTTCTAATGAATAAGCAGCTGCAAAAAATGAACCTGATTGATTTACTCAGTGAGAAGCATCTAGCTTTACGTAAAATAGTGACAGACAAAGACCCGGATCAAATCAATAAGACCGAATCCCACATTCTTGCAGTTCTTGAGGCCCGAGAAATGTTATCGATCTCAGAAATCAGTAGAATAATTCATATTTCAAGACAGGGCACGCATAAAAGCATTCAAGGCATGTTATCCCGTGGTTATGTCCAAGCCGTTGAAGTCGAAGGAAATCAGCGTGACAAAAATATTGTCCTCACTCCAAAGGGTATAGAATGCAATAACAGAATGATGATCACCAAAATTGAATTAGAGCAGCAGATCGCTGCCAAGCTGGGAGTAACAAATGTAGAGCTTCTTAAATCTTTGCTAAAAGAAGATTGGCTCTAATCTCCAGCAAAAAAAAGCCGCAGAGCTGTCTACTCTGCGGCTTTAAAAAGATTGAATTATTTTCCGGGAAATTGTCGTTAATTAGCTTTCAAAGCACTGTTTGCCGCGCTCTCTCCACCTAGACGACCTGAGGTAAAGGAATAACCAATTCCGACCCCATTGCCCACATAGGTATCATTGAATAATACGCCTTCCGATTCAAGCCCTACAGCAAACAATCCTTTTACTGGTGTACGTTTATCATTTAGCACTTGGAACTTAGTGTTTACCAGCAAGCCACCCACAGAACCCAAGTTGTTGATTTCAGCGACGATGGCATAATACGGTCCTTCTTCGCCCATTGGCTCTAAATAATCAGCAGCTTTACCAAATTCAGTATCCACACCAGTTTTTGTAGCTTCTTTATAACTATTGTAATTTTCTACAAACACATCTACATCCATACCTGCATTTGTTGCTAATTCTTCGATTGTATTTCCTTTGAAGCCATCTCCGTTTTCTACCATAGAATCAAACACCTTTTCTGCATTTACCCATGGATTCTCTAACGTGAATTGATCTGCAAATTCGGCATAAAATTCTGGTGGCATTCCTGGCAGGCTTGGTGCGTTAACACCTTTCATCCCCTTGGACTGAAGAGCAGCCAATTGAGATTTTGATACGATAACCATATGATAAGCACCATTAAATGCACTCGTATTAGCTGCTGCGACCGATGTTAATGTAGCTGCTTCATCTCTGAAACGTGCTCCGGAAGAACCGACATTCATGAAGTTAGGCAGATACGTCAACATCAGCGGATAACTTGCTTCAAAAGGCTCATATTGTGTTTTTAGTCCTTGTGTTGCTCTGGCTAATGTTTGGTGCAGCATTTGTCCACCGAAGTTATCAGGAACCTTGGCTCCTGCTTCCCAAGCCATCTTCAGACCTTCCCCAACATTCTGACCTAGTCCTCCGTTAACCCCTTCAAAACCAAAAGCTTCTTTAACCATTTCCGAATTTGCGGCATAACCGCCTGTTGCCATTACGACACTTTTGGCTGTGATTTCAAGAGTAGTCCCGTCCGATTTCTCAGCCACAATACCTGTAACTTCTCCTGCTTCATTGGTAATCAGCTTTTTGGCAGTGGTTTCGGTGATCACTTGTCCACCTTTTTGTTCAACCGATTCAGCCAACATTTTCCGAAGGGTCTCTTCTCGGGTTTCATAAGCTGGCAGTACATGCAGCTGCTCTCCGAAGAAGTTTAGGAAGCTGGTTTTATACCCTTTTTCTGCTAACCAATCATAAGTTTCGCCGGATTTCGTTACGTATTGTCTAATCGCTGCAGCGTCAACTCTCCAGTGATTGTTGACAATCCAATCGGCAATTTCTTTTTCCACATTTACTTTAAGATTATTGTCAGTAGCTGCGGAAGAATTATAGAACTTACCGGCCCAGGATAGATTACTTGCTCCCCCGATAACTCCTGTCTTTTCGATAATAATAACCTTGGCACCTTTATCAGCAGCGGTTACCGCTGCGGACACACCAGATGCACCGGCGCCTACTACCACTACGTCTGATTCAAGCTTTTCCGTTTTACCTTCACCTGCTTTTTGCACGCCACCGGCTTTAAGGACTTCCAGATTTCCTCCACCTTTGGTTACGGCATCTTCAACTGCCGCGAGCATTGCTTCACTGGAAAGACTCGCACCACTAACAGCATCTACTGCCAAGGTTTGTCCTTCCAGAATTTGATCTTTTATTTTTTCAAGTGCATTATCGCCTAGACCACCCGTTTCTGACTGGCTTACGATCTTAATATCTTTAATTTTATCTGGCTCATCCATAGTGACTTCTACTTTAATCACGCCCTCTTTGCCTTCCGCTTCCCCTGCGAATGTACCGGCTTTAAAAGATGATGATGACGAATTTGCCGACTCCCCATTTCCTTTGCATCCGCTCAGCATGGAAACGATCAGCACCATACAAAAAGTTAACATGAGCATTTTCTTGGTGAAATTTCTGTTGCGCATTCTCTTCTCCCCCAGTATCTAATATCTTATAGCTCGCCAAGAACGTGATATTTTTCACATTCATATCTATACATATCTACCGAACGTTGCCAAGCTATATACCGAAGTATAAACATTGGTGCAGCACCAAGGTCAATGTCCAATTCTTGTCCAAAAAGAAAAAACACCCGCTCTTAGAGCAGGTGTTTATAAAAATAAACTTATACAATTGGAATATTCACTTCCAAATATGAGCGGTTATTGCCTTCTATTTTTTCAGTAAGCATTAATTTACCCACCACATCACCCGCTATGGTATAACCATTTGCTTCGATGTAATCTATCATAAACTGCAAAGATTTCTTCGTGATATAATGTCCATCCGTAGATAACATGATAGCAGAAATACAGGTACTCGGGCTAATGTACTCTACATATTCATCGATATCCATTGCAAATTTCTGCACTTCCTCCTCGGGTAAGGTAAGCCCCCAGCTATAGTCAAAGTTATTATCACCGGATAACACCCCCGCGTCCTCAATCTTAAAAGAATAAAACGCATAAGGAAGCCTATCCATCCAAGTGTTGACGAGGCTTTTTACGATATCATTTTTTAATAATGCATTTTTATCCGTTTGCTTAAGCCTGTACATGCCTGGCAGTTGTTTAAGTTTACATATATATAATGAGGACTCTATTTCCTTAAGCTCTTTATGAATTTCATTCATCTTGTTTAGCAGCATCGTCTTTTGCTTAATCTCTTCTTCTAAACTCTGCTGAGACTGCTGCATCAATCCCATAACTTGCTCAATAGAGGAATCCTTCATCAGAAGTGCCACTTCGGGCAATGGAATTTCCATACTGCGATACCATCTGCTCATTAACAGATCCCTTGCATCTAAATCATTAAAATATCTATAATTATTGCTGTTATCTTTTGTAGGCCTAACAATATCATGTTTCTCGTATAATCTCAGCGTATCCGCAGTTACCCCGAGAATGGAAGCAAATTCACCTATGCAATACTTCACTTGAAGTCCCTCCATTCATTTCATGCATATCCTACCACACTAAATGATAAAGAGAAGGATGCTGTTTGGATATGAAGTAACTCATTTCATACTCAGGGTGTACATGCTAACTACGCTAGCGCAAGTAAGTGAACTAACATAAATCCAACTAAAGATAACATGACCGAACCTATAAGTCCCGCTGCAAAAGACTTCATTCCAAGCCGTCTAAATGCCGCCAAATCAACGTTTAATCCAAGCCCTGCCATCGCCATAGCGATTAACATATAAGCAATCGTAACGATCCCATTGGCTACTGATGCGGAGACGATTCCTAACGAATTCACATCACTGACAACTAGAAATCCTAGAATAAACCAAGGGATTGGAATGCTTTTCCACGAAGCTTTTGCCGCTCCACCTTGCACTTTTCTTTCTTCACGATTGGACCAAATCCCAATTAAAATAGCCACCGGCACAAGTAAAGCCACCCGGGTTAATTTAACGATGACCGCCATATCAACGGCAGCATTTCCACCAGCATCCGCAGCCGCGATAACGTGAGCAATTTCATGTAAAGTCGCTCCTGAGAATACCCCATAACCTAAATCTGATAAGCCGAGAAAAGGATATAAAAATGTGTACAGCAGTGTAAATATTGTGCCTAATATAGCTACTATAGCTGCACCAATGGCAGTTTCGTCATCTTTGGCTTTTATCTGTGGAGCGATGGCAACCACCGCTGCCGCACCGCAAATCGCAGTTCCGCAGGCAGTTAAGATACTGAGGCGCTTATCTACTTTGAACAGTCGTGCCAGCCCGTATACAACGGAGATCGCAAATATAATGACGATGACTGCCAAAAGAAATACCCGGGGTCCTGCAGCAACGATATCCTTTAGATTAAGCCGCATACCGAGCAAGATAATCCCAAGACGAAGCAGTTTTTTACTGGAAAAATCGGTGCCATGTGTGATGCTATTTGGCACTCCTATCGTAGCTCGCCAAATAATCCCGATTAAGATGGCAATGACCAATTGCCCCATAATAGATAGGAATGGAAAACCCGCTAAAAATTTCGCCAATAATGCGATAACTAAGGTTAGCCCTATCCCAAATGCAAACCCAACCTTTTTGTTGTGATCTGGTTGATACAAACCTTCTGATTGACCCATGTCGTATACACTCCTTGATGAATCTCTAGATGATGCTGTATAAATACATCCCATGACTCAACAATAATACGACACCGCTCGGAAGTTAAATACCAATATCCTATCCGTAAGATTAGGAATACTTATGCTTAATTTTAGACAAAAAAAGCTCCTTCGAGTGAAACATAAATGCCGTAGCATCTGCCTCACCAAAGGAGCAATTATAATCGTTAGTGATATTTAAGCTTCCAGCTTCTGTAGTCGAGTCCCTTTTGGAAGTACAGAAGTTATATATTCGTGTACCGGATGTTGCCCTTCCTCTTCCGCAAGTACAGTTACAATTCCTTGATCTGTACCGGTTCGAATCAGCCGCCCCATCCCTTGTTTGAGTCTTAACAGCATGTAAGGCAAATCCACATCTTCAAAGGGAGTGGAGGTTTCCACCCGTTTTGCCATAAACACTGGATCAAGCGGAGGATACGGCAGCGACCATATGATCACATTAGATAATGAAGGTCCAGGAATGTCTAGCCCCTCCCATAAGGTGACCGCACATAACACGCTATGCTCATCCCGTTGGAACGCCGAAATTAAATAGCTGATTTCTTGATCCCCTTCATATAAAAATGAATATGAACTGCTTTCCGGTCGTAACGAGTTAAGCTGCTTGAACTGCAGAAGCTCTTCACGAGTACGGAACAGTAGCAGCGCTCTACCTTCAGTCCGCTGAATAAGCTTCAGGGAAATTTCCATTTTCTCAGCAAAATCCCCACTCTGAAGCTCTGGCACATAGACATTCATCTGGTGCTCATAGTCATAAGGTGAGTCTACAGAGAAGGATAAAAAATCTTGTATCCCAAGACTGTCCTTCAAGTATTGGAATGATTTATCCACAGACAATGTAGCCGATGAGAATACGATTGGCATTTTTTGCGTGAACAGGCTGTCTTGAAGTACCTCTTTGACATTTCGTGGCATGACCGACAGCGTTAGACCATCACTTTCTTCTGTCGCCCAGCAGATTAGAGCTCCCGAATCCTCAAACAATCGCAAAGCGATCTCTATGGTCTCCAAACGTTCCTCCACAATTCGCAGTTGGTATTCATCAATCGTGTAGAGTCCGCTCTCGAATACTAATTCTTCTTCGATAGCAGCAATTACACTCCGCATCCGGTGTACCTCACGAATCAATGAAGCATTCAGCGCAATGCTTTTCCGATCTGATCCCGGTATGTTTCGGCATTGACGGCGAATCGCTTTGAACATTTGCTCACTTTGCATGATCGCTTCATCAATCAGAACCGCCAGCGTTTCACGGATTTCATTCTGTAGCAGGCGAGAAATCAATTCTTCAAAGACGACATGCTTCATCTTATAGCCAAGCGCCTTCATGGCCGCTGATTCTAATAAATGTCCTTCATCGAATACAACCGCACAGTGATCCGGAAGCAAAGGGATTTGCCCTTCCCGCTTACGCGCTTCATAGGTCCAAATATGCTCCATGTAATAATCGTGGGAACAAATGATCAGATCACTTGATTTCCGGTAATGATCACGGGACAAGGTCTGCCCGCAGCGGTGACGCATATCGCAAGTAAAGCAGTCCTGAAACGTATCCCAGTTAATCTTGTTCCATTGTTCGTCATTCAGATCAGGGTAATCTCTGCGGTCTCCATAAGCATGGAATTGCTGCATCGGTGCATGTGAATGTACAAAATCAGGTAATGTACTGTACAAGCTCTCCAGTGGTAAGCTTTCATCATCATGGTTCCGAGCCTGATCCAGCTTTTTCAGACACATATATTTATCCGGAGATTTCGCTAGTCTGGCATCAATATTCATGTTCAGATGCTTCGCAAGCTTGGCGATATCGCCTTCCGGTTTCACAAGCTGCTCAATCAAGGACTCGTCCGCACATGCAATAATCGCAGGTTTGCCCATATAACGCGCATAACAAATGCTATACAACAAATACACTAATGTCTTGCCTGTTCCGACCCCTGCTTCAGCAAAAATCGTCTTTTTCTCGGCAAAAGCCCGCTCTACCTGAAAGGCCATATATATCTGTTCATCACGTACTTCAAATCCAGCCTCAGGAAGAATTTCATAGAATACATCTCCGACCCATTCCCCTACTTGCTCCATAAAAGGTTTGGTCCGATCATATTCAAAAGGATACTGTTTCGCCAACAAGCCTACCTCCAATATTTGATCAGGCATCTCTACCATGCCATGAAAAATAGAATCAACGGAAAAACTCTATTATCTCATACGTTTGGAGGAATTACAAAAAATAATTAGAGACAACTAAAGATCTGATTAATAACGAAGATACTCTTTTTCGTAAATATCATTAATCCTTTCCAAAACATTCCTGGCTTGATCCTTAAATTTCAAATCCGCAACCTGGCCTTTCCGAAGAAATACCCCCGTCTCCCCACGGTGTTCTCCCAGAGCACCCTCATACAATTGGTCGGCGCCGTGGGTAGGCGGAGAGAAAAACAGCTTCATCAACGGTTTAACTATTAGAGGCAGTCCAGAATTTTTTCCTTTTCGCAGCGTGTTATTGCTACCCGGATCAACACTGCGAATCATGATGCCCTCGTTAGCAAGCTGCGGCGCAGCGGCCTGTGTCCATAACGATAATGCCAGCTTTGAGGTGGCGTAAGGACCAAGCAGCTTGCGGAAGGTGGTGGGACGCTCCAGGATTTCAATCGTAAACTCTTTCGTAAACTTAAGCGCGGAGGATGAGGTGTTGATCACCGTTTTTAAGCGTCCTTTTTGTAGGATATCCTTCAATTCCATTAAAATAATATACGGCACAACGGTCATCAACTCATAGTGCTTTTCGCGCCCCTGTGTCGAATAGCTCAGTTCAGGGAAGCTCCCGCCGGCATTGTTGAACAAAATATCGATCCGCTGCTCCTTGCCTTTGATCTCTTCCAGTGTCCCTCTCAAGCTGGGAAAATCCGCGAGATCGGTTGTTTTATAAATACGAAGCCAGCCGTTTTTGATGGCTTTTTGGATGTTCTCATCATCGGCTGGAAAACCGGAACGGTTCAAAGCAACCACCTGCCAATCCTCCGCTAGCAATTTTCGAGTTAATTCCAATCCAATCCCGGCGTTAGCGCCTGTAATCAATGCGATATTTTCACGTTGCTGTGTGCTCATTGTAAATCTCCTCCTGAATTCGGGATATCTTCTTCTTATAACGCACATTTTATTAATTGGAGTCGACTCCAAGTCAAGGCGTAATAAAAAGATTTTGTCCCAGAGATAAGGTCTTGACTTGGAGTCAGCTCCAAGTTGTATAATGCACACACAAAGCAATCTCCAGGAGGTACAGTATGAAGGCAGAGCAAACGTTTACGATAAAAGAAACCGCCGTGCAAACCGGAATATCCGAGGATACAATCCGCTATTACGAAAAGATCGCGCTGCTTCCCCGGGCGGACCGGAAGGACAACGGGCACCGCGTTTACCGGCAGGAAGACATAGATACAATCCTGCTGCTATCCTGCCTCAAAAAAACAGGCATGCCCTTGCAGGAAATGCAGCCATTTTTGGCGGTCTCCGCCGACGCTGATCCCGCGGATTATCCTGAACTGGTGGAGCATTTAAGAAACCATCGAGAAAACATCGTCAGCCAAATCTCCTCGCTGCAGCAGGTTGTCGATTTTATTGATATGAAGCTGGAACAAGGGAAATATCGCCGAGACTGCTCAGATAAAAGCGAGGACAAATCGAAATCAAAAAACATCTCCCCTGTTGAGATGAGTTATTTTTCTGGATCAGCAAAAATGAATAATTAATGAATTGGAGTTTTTAGGATGAAAGCAATGATCATAAAAAAATACGGGAATTCCCCTCTTCAACTAGCCGATATCCCAACACCCGCAGTGGGTGATTACGATGTATTGGCAGAGATCCACGCAGCAAGTATTAATCCTATCGATTTCAAAGTGCGGGATGGCAAAGTACGTACGCTGTTGAAATACAACATGCCCCTAGTTTTAGGAAATGATTTTTCAGGGATTGTCATCCAAGTAGGAAAGAATGTTAAAAAATTCAAGATAGGTGATGAGATTTACGGACGGCCCAGAAAAGATAGAATCGGAACCTTCGCAGAATATATCTCCGTACATGAAGAGGATATAGCTCTCAAACCTCACAATCTTTCCTTTGAGGAAGCTGCATCCATCCCATTAGTCGGGCTTACTTCTTATCAAGCTTTACATGATATATTACAGCTAACGGCAGGACAAAAGGTATTGATTCAAGCGGGAGCGGGCGGTGTTGGCACCTTTGCTATCCAACTTGCCAAAGCGATGGGGATATACGTGGCTACTACTACAAGCGATGCTGGAGCAGAATTGGTCAAGTCACTTGGAGCCGATCAAATTATCAATTATAAAACCGAAGCATTTGATAAGATTTCACAAAATTATGATGGAGTATTCGATACCATTGGCGGTGAAACATTAGAAAAAGCTTTTAAAACAGTCAAACAGGGAGGACAAATTGTATCGGTTTCAGGGTTGCCTAATGCACGCTTCGGAAAAGAGTATGGAGCTGGGTTCATAAAAACTAATATTTTTCGCTTGATTACCCGGAAGCTGAGCAAATTAGAGGCAAAGTACAAGGTTAAATACAGCTTTCTGTTCATGAAACCAAGTGGCAGTCAATTAGAAATCATTTCAGAGCTTATTGAATCCGGACAAATAAAACCTGTTATTGATCAAGTGTTTCCTTTTGTAGAAGCGCAGAAAGCGATGGAGTATTCCGAATCGGGCAGAGCTAAAGGAAAGATCATATTAAAAATAAAGTGATACAACATATAAATAAAACGGCAGTCTAAGACTTTAGGCTTCTGTCTAGACTACCGTTTTTTATTTGTGTACGCATTAATTAAAGTATCTATTTCCAAAAATCCGTGCCAGCAAAAACAAACTCTTTATCCAGTGTCTCGTCCCCATCTTCAAAGCAATCTGCCCAAGACACACGTTGCTTACTCAGGGGAATTGCATCCTTCACGCCATATTCCTTATAACTAACGGTTTGTTCATTAGCGGTGTTGTTCCAGTTATCCCAGCCAAGTGGATGTATATGTGCACCCAACTGGCAATCTACAAATACGGTTTTAGCATACTCACGCCAAGGACGGCCCAGAAACACCGGAGCAATATCAGGAGCAGCTGTTAAAAAGCAATTTTTAAAAATATAACCATACGATTGTCCCTCAGGTGTGGAGGCAGCCGTAATATAACCTGCTTGATTCTCACTATGACGCAAGCTGCGAATTTCACATCTGTCAAAATATGCTGTAGCCCCACCAAATATAAAGTCCACTGTTCCCTCTATATAGCAATGCTGATACAACTGCCGATATTGGGCATGGTGTTCTCTCAGTGGTATACCTCCAAACGTAGATCGCTCTTTGGGTGCAGGTGGCAAAGGTCCCGTGAACAACGTGTCCTGATACCCTTTTAAAGTACAATTTCTGAATACGGTTTGATCACAATTAGCATACACAGCTACGGCCTGCCCGATATTTTCACCCTGCCCTGCATTATTGGTAATCACCAGATTTTCCAAGACCAGATGGCTCCCGCCCAGAAATAACGTTGGTGTAGAGAATGTATTGATTTCTTCGCCCGCTTCATCACGCTCTTTCGCGTAACGATTCATAACAATCTCCACGTAGCCAATCCCTATGATCGTAAGATTAGAACGATAAATCCGCACTGCCTCTTTATAGACCCCTGACAAAATATAAAGCGTATTTGCTTGACCGGATGGCCCCTGCTCTAGTGAATCTATCGCCTCTTGAATCGTGTGATAAGCGCAAAAGGATTCTTTTCCTACAACAAGCATAGTGGATTCTTTTCCTTTCAATAAATTGATGACTTTCTCTTATGGACAGACATTCTGTGCTTCAGGTGACACTGTAGCTTGTTCTACTAATTTTTCCGGCTTCTTCGTGTTTTTTGATCGACAATCTATGATCTCTACAGCTTCTCCATTTTCAATGTAAAAAGCAGGCCCTTCATGGTTCTCAATCGTCACCTGATGAAATTGAACATCTCTTGCATTCCCGAGGAAAAACCCCCGATTATTCATGTTTTCGATCCCTGTCATCATGTCTGGATGGCCGGGAATTGCATTCGTCGCCATGGAGATGTCCACATTGGTAAACGTAATCTCGGATACATACTGCTCCGCAAGCCCGTATAAGAAACCCGCTGCGGCATGAACATTACGTGCGGTAATATTGGCAAAATGAATGCGTCTAAAACACGGCGTTTCCTCTGTAATCGGATAAGGATTTTTATCCCACACATATTTTTCTTTCCCGCGTGGTCCACAGAAATAATATAGATTTAGAGTAAACGGACAAATAACGTCCTCCATTACAATATTGCTGATCCGAATATCTTCAATCGTTCCCCCGCGTCCCCGTCTTGATTTCATCCGGATTCCACGATCGGTTTGTTTAAACACACAATTACTAATCGTGACATTACGAATATCTCCACTCATTTCACTACCGAGTACGACACCCCCGTGTCCATGTACCATAGTGCAGTTGGTGATCGTAATATTCTCACAAGGAACTCGTTCTTTGGTGTCCTCAGTTCCTGCCTTGATCGCAATGCAGTCATCACCGACATCAATATTGCAATTGCTAATTCGCACATTGGTGCAAGACTCTGGATTAATGCCATCTGTATTCGGAGAGTCGGCCGGGTTCAGAATGGAAATATTATCAATAGTCACATTGTAACAGCCTATCGGATTAACGGTCCAGCTTGGAGAATTGACCAGCGCGATATCTTTAAGGGTTACCCGCTGACATCTGTCCAAGCCGATTAGAGTCGGCCGGGGATACTGCAGCTCTTCCCGGCGGTTCCGAAACTTATCCCACCAGAGTTCACCATTTCCGTTAATCATTCCGCTGCCAGTGATCGATACATTAACTAACTCTCTTCCATAAATACAAGGTGAATGAACCTGCTGCTTCACTCCTTCCCATCTGCATTCCACTGCAGGGTAATCCTCCGGGTTCGTACTGAATGAAAGAATGGCACCAGGATTTAAATTCAATTCGATATTGCTTTTCATATGAATTGCACCGGTTAAGAACGTACCAGCCGGTACATAAACGGTTCCTCCACCGGCTTTATTTGCCGCTTCAATCGCACGCGTTATCGCTTCAGTCGCTAACTTTTTACTATTCTTAAGCGCTCCAAAATCCTCAATATTGTAGATCAACATTCATAAGCCCCCCTGTTCTATATCAGATCCAGCCTTTTAATTGTTCATATTCCACACAAGCCTGTAGGAAAGCACCCACACCTTTTTGGTCGTTAGTGACAATAGGCTCGCTAATGTAATAAGCGAAAGTACCGTCACGTTGGTCCACTCCACCTAATCCGGCTACTTGGCAATTCTTATTTAAATTGACCCATTCTTCTTTGGTTTCTAGTACAAACTCCGAGATAAGTCCTTGTTGAGCCAGATCTAATGTTTCGTACCATCCAGCGTTTAACACGCCTAATCGGATACCTTTAGCCATGGCATACACGATCATGCTTGAAGCAGAGGCCTCAAGATAATTTCCTTTGCGTTCCCCTAGATTAATCACTTGATACCAGACCCCGGATTCCTTATCCTGATATTTCTTCACCGCAGTTAAGGTATCATTTAGTATTCGTACCAGCTCTGGATAATCTGAGTGCTCACTAGGCAGCAATTCCAGAACATCAACTAAAGCCATGAGATACCAGCCAAGTGAACGGGCCCAAAAGTTAGGCGAAAGTCCTGTTTCAGGGTCGCACCAAGGTTGAATACGCTGTTCATCCCATGCATGATATAGCAGACCTGTTACCGGATCTTTCGTATGCTTCTCACACAAGATAAATTGTTTGGTTACATCCTCAAGTCCCTGCCCTTCTTCAAAAGCTAGCAAGTAGGCTAAATAAAAAGGAGCGCCCATATAAAGTCCATCTAACCAAATCTGATAGGGATATATATTTTTATGCCAAAAAGCACCTTCCGAGGTTCGCGGATGGGTCTCAAGTTGCTTTCTAAGTAAAGCAGCCGCTTTTTTGTATTTTTCCTGCTTCGTTTCTTTATATAGAGTCAATAATAATTTTCCGTTGTTAATATGATCGATATTATACTCCTCTAGGTGGTAGCCCTTGACACTGCCATCTTCCTGAATAAAGTAGTCCATATTATCTTGAATGAACTGCAGATACTTCGAATCACCGGTCTGCTTCCAAAGCCATTCAAAACCGTTCAATACCACGCCATAATCGTAGGTCCAGCTTCCTTTGTAGCCTTTATCTTCATAAAGCTTCGGTGTCCGCGCCATAATAGAGTCTGCCGTTTGAATTGCCCACTGTGATTTCTTCATCCCAACCCCCAAAATATTTATAAATTTAAGAGCTCAAAAACTAAAAATAGGTTCACCCGATTTAAGGATTACTTTGTACATAAAATAATACGACTTGATTCTCTGAAATCTCAGAGAATCAAGTCATTGTTTAGTAAGGATACGGAGCGATTCAGTCTTGGAGCATTGACTGTATTTCAACACAAGCCATCACCAATGCGCCCACACCATGCAGATCATTTTTAACCTTAGGCCGAGTCACGTAACTCTCGTAATCTCCAGCTGAGGTACCGATACAAATGTCCGGCAGAACTAATCGGTTATGCTCATCCCACTGGATTACTTTGGTTAACCCTTCATATCCTTTTTTAGCGGCAGCTGTAGCGATAGTCACATCACTTACAACGCCATGCTTCACGGCTTTGGCAATCGTATAGACGAACAAACATGACCCTGAAGTCTCCAGCCAATTATCTGGCTCATGTCCCTTATCTACGACTTGATACCAAAGTCCACTTTTTTGATCTTGGTAACGAATAAGTGCATCCACAAAATCTCTCAGCGTAGTAGAAAGCTCTGTCCGGGCTGAATCATGGGAAGGTAACAGATCCAGAAATTGCGATAAGGCGAGACCATACCATCCTAATGATCGGCTCCAGAACTCCGGTGAACAACCCGTCTCCGGATTCGACCAAGGCATCCGCCGGCTCTCATCCCAGGCATGGTATAACAAACCCGTTGTCTCATCCTTCATATGCTTGCGCATTAACATTTCCTGATGAAGGACCGTTTCACGCAAGCTTGGTTCATCGTAGACATTAGCATATTTCAAGGAGAATACGCCTGCCATATAAAGTCCATCCAACCACATTTGGTTGGCGTACTTATCCTTGTGCCAATACCCGCCCTCAGAGGTTTTATTTAGTGTGAGCAGTAAATTTCTTAGCTTCTCTGCTGCAATACGATACTTAAGTTTGCCTGTCCGTTCATAAAGAGTGAATAGTAGCTGTCCTGCTTGAACCGCATCCAGCTCATCACGTGCAAAATAAAAGTTCCCGTATTCATCCACCAAATCATCTACATATTCCTGAATATAGTTGATATAACGGTCTTCTTGATAAGCATTCCACAAAAGCTCCATGCCACACAGAAATACACCCTGATGATAGTGCCATCGATGCGCAGGGGGAAGCTCTCCCGCCCTGTAAGTATCTATTAGTGAATCGCAAGCTTTTTTTGCCCACTCTATCGGCGTTGTAGGTATCTGTACAGTCATCTCGAAGCTCCTCCCCTAAGTATAGTCTCTCTCTTTCTTGCTAGCCCTTCATAGAACCCAACATGGCACCTTTGGCAAAATGCTTTTGCAGGAACGGATACACACAAACTATTGGTAAGGTAGCTACAACAATAACAGCCATTTTAATTGATTGATCTGGCGGTGGAACAGCAGCATCCAGTGTAGCGCTGTGATCCATACCGCTGGCAAGGACGACAATTTGTCTGAGCAGAACCTGTATTGGCCATTTCGCACTATCATTCAAATACAGAATCGCATTCATGTAGGTATTCCAATACGTTACCGCATAGAACAATCCGATCGTCGCTAATGCAGGTAAGGATAGTGGCAATACAATCCGAAATAATATTCCAAAATCGTTACAACCATCAATTTTGGCCGATTCCTCCAAACCTTCAGGTATATTTTGGAAAAAGTTTCTCAAAATGATCATATTAAAGGCACTAATCGCTGACGGTAGAATCAGTGATGCGTACGTGTCAATTAGTCCTAATTCCTTCACCACGAGGAACGTTGGAATCATCCCACCATGAAAAAGCATGGTGAACACAACCATGAAGTTAACCACTTTACGACCATCCAGATCTTTTCTGGTAAGAGCGTAGGCCATCAAAGAAGTTATAAACAAACTAAAAATAGAACCAATTGCCGTGACACCAATGGAAACACCCATGGCTTTAAATATTGTATTCGTCGAAAAGATGAACTTGTACGCTTCCAGACTCCATACCTTTGGAATCAGTACAAATTTGCTAGAAGCTAGTTCTGCACTCGTTGTGAAAGAGCCTGCTACAACGTGAACAAGGGGAAGCACAGTAATTAAAGCAATGATCGCAAGCAGCGTAAAGTTTATAGCAGAAAAGATTCTACCACTGATTGTTTTATCTTCTACCATTTCGATTCCTCCCACAAAATATCAATAAACGCCTTCTTCTCCCATTTTCTTGGATAATTTATTCACCATCATCACCATTACAAAGCCTACAATCGATTTAAAGAATCCAATAGCTGTACTGTAACTAAACTGCCCCTGTCTCAAACCAGCAGTATATACATACGTATCGATAATTTCCGCAACTTCTCGATTCATGGAGTTAAGTAGCAGATATACATGTTCAAATCCAAGATCAAGAACGGAACCAATTTTCAGAATAAATAATGTAATAATTACGCCTCTAATCGCTGGAAGAGTGATATGCCAGACTTGTCTAAGTCTTCCAGCTCCGTCCATACGCGATGCTTCATAAAGCCCTGGGTCAATCGCAGCTATGGAAGCTAGATAAATAATCGTTCCCCAACCTGCTTCTCTCCAAATCACCTGAATAATATACATGGGCCTGAACCACCCTGGATTAAGCAGGAAATTGATTGGTTCAAAACCAAAATAGACAAGCAGCTCGTTGATAATCCCTCCATCCATCGTGACCATTACATAAGAAATGGAGACGATGATAACCAATGACAGAAAATGGGGCAAATAGAAGATCGTCTGAAAGGTTCTTTTGAAAAAGCTGCCTTGAAGTTCATTTAACATCAGGGCAAGAATAATCGGCATCGGGAAATAGATAAGAATATTTAATCCGAAAAGAATAAGTGTGTTCACTAATATATTTAAGAAATCCGGCTCTGTGAACAACCTGCTGAAATGCTTCATCCCTACCCAGTCACTACCGTTGATCCCTTGATAGGGTTTGTAATCCTGAAATGAGATAATTAATCCGTACATTGGAAGATATTTAAAAATCAAAAAATACAGTACTCCCGGAGTTAGCATGACGTAGAGCCATTTATTTCTCCACAGCCGCTTTTTCAGTTCGCTGCTGCTTTTATAAATTTCAGGCTTAGGATTCATTTGAGGAGCTGAGCTGGGCTGTGCGGTGACTTCCTGCATGATATTCTTCCTTTCTCCTTCTTTATTCAAACACGATATTTCTGAACCCAGTGAGGAATAGAAAAGGTTGTTGAAACAAGATCAACAACCTTTTCAGCTACAATTTGTCGCTTAACTATTCGAGTACGGGTTACTATTTTTTGTATAACGCGTTGTATTCTTCAATAATCTTATCTCCACCACGGCTCTTCCAGTTCTCTACTTCCTTCTCAAATCCAGCCTTGTCAATCTGACCATAAATATATTTATAGGTTGCATCTGTAATAATCTGTTGAAGCTCTACGCCTTTTTCTGTATAGGTAGCCGAATCCATAGCAGCTGTTGGATCCGCTACACCAACTTTGACATTCTCAAGAACCAATTGATCTGCATGAATTCTTCCTGGCAGCGTGTTATAGTTCTCGTACATTCCATTGGTTTCAGCTTCGCCGATAACGCTGTCCTTATATCCCTTTACTTCACGTTCAATCAATTCTTTGTCGTCTGCAGCTTTCGCTTTACCGTCTTCAACGGTATAGTGAGTACCTTCAATTCCCCAATACATCAAATTAGCTACTTCTGGGGTCATCATTTGATCAAAGAAAGCAAGAATCTTCTTCAGCTCTGCCTCATCCTTGACAGCAGATTTCGGGAACAAGACAACATTGTTATAGCCTGGAATCATCCATTGAGCATATTTTCCATCTGGACTTGCAACCATACTATGCGCATCCAAAACAGCGTCAGGGTTATTCTTAATAGTATCTTTATTGATGGCATCAATATCTTGCATGGAGCCCCCAATATAGAGTCCACCCTTTCCAGCCTTAAACATATTTACAGCATCCGTTTTACTGGTGGCAGCGAAATCTTGATTAATGTATCCGCCATCACGAGCTTTTTTGAAAAAATCCATTGTGTCGAAATATTCATCGAAGGTAAATTCAGGCGCTAATTTGCCATCCTTCTCACCCCAGGTATTCGGTGTTCCGAACCAAGACGAAACAGTTTTGAAAGCTCCATAGGTCAACTCATTACGGTCAATAATACCGGTAGTATCTTTCTTTCCATTACCGTCTGGATCTTGTTCTGTGAAGGCTTTAGCCATTTCAAATAATTCATCTACATTAGCTGGTGCAGCAAGTCCTAATTTATCTGCCCAGTCTTTGCGGTAAATGATCCCTTGGCGTGCAAGTGGACGCCCGATATATAGGGTATAAAGCTTGCCATCTACTTTCGTGTTATTAAGAATTTCTGGTTTCAATTTGCTCAAATTCGGAAATTCGCTTAATAGTGGACCGATTTCCCAGAATTGTCCGTCTTTTATCGCTTCTTTCATCTGAATGAAGGTTGTCTGATTCTTCAAATATGTTACTTGCGGCAATGAACCCGTTGCAAAAGATGAATTCAGTTTTTCTTCATAAGTATCAGCCGGAAAAAATTGATAAGTCAGCTTCGTGTTGGTCAATTTCTCAAGTTCATTCTTAATCGTATCAGGCGGAGTCTCTGATGTATTCAATGGAAGCATGATTTTGATTTCTGTAGGTTCCTCTTTAGGTGCTTCAGTCTCTTCCACCTTCGTAGTGTTCTGTGCACTTGTAGTTGGGGCTGCTGCTTCTTCTTTGTTATTGTTGTTACCACCGCATCCAGCTAACAATGTGCTGAATGTTAACAGTGCTGTTAACAACATGGTGAAGGATTTCTTCTTCATACCATTTTGACCTCCATAATTTGTATTGGTTACGAGTTCCACGTTACATCGTCGGCAAGGTTACGAAAACAATCATTTCCCCATAACGGCGCGTTCTGAAAGGGATCTGAGCAAATGATTATCGGGATATCGCAGCACAAAAAAAATCCACCGCATTATCCGCAGTGGATCAAAACCTTTTTAACCTATTTACTTTTCTGTCTCAAACTCAGCCTCAGCATATTCCTTAATAATAAGATTGCCTCCACGAGCTCTCCATTTCTCAACCTCTTGCTGGAATCCCTCGACGGTAATGTTACCTAATATATAGTTATATGTAGCATCCACAATGATTGTAGATAACTCCATATTCTTCTCATCAAAAGTAGATGAGCTAAGAGAAACTGTCGGGTCATCAACCAGAAAAGATTCATTATCTTTACTCAGCTGATCTGCTAGAGAGGTTAATTGCTCCTTCTGAGCCACTTCCATAATGTTTTTATTACTAATGTCCGCAATCATTAAAGCATATAGCGGATTCACTTCCTGTACCCGCAGTTGTGAGGTTTCCTCGGGAAGGATAATTTTTCCGCCTTCAAGCTTATAATGCCGCCCCTCAAAGCCATACATCATTATATTGGATACATCTTTATCCATGGTCCGATCAAAAAATCCAAGCACCTGCCGAAGCTCCTCCTCTGTGGCAATGGACTTTTTGGAAAAGAGATACAGTCCGTTGTAATTGGGGATAGACCACACTTTATATCCATCAGGCCCCTCGATACGATTGATCAGCGTAAGTTCAGCCTTTGGATTGTATGCTTGAGCTTCAATTGACAACCGCTGCACATCAGTCATGCTGCCAATAAACACACCAGCGATACCGTTAATGAATTTATCGCGTTGAACCTCTTTACTGGTAAGAGCAAAGTCCTGATTTATGATTTTTTCATCATATAATTTCTTCATAAAATTCATTGTGTTCATATACTCCGCTGTTACGAATTCCGGAACAAATTGATGATTCTCTAGCTTCCAATTATTTGGTGTGCCAAAATAAGAGCTTAGTGTCTTAAATACACCATAAACAAGATCATTACGATCGACTAATCCAAGGGTATCTTGTTTGCCATTCTGATCCGGATCGTTATATGTAAATTGCCTCATTACTTCATATAGGTCATCTAAGGTCTGTGGATTGCTTAAATGAAGATTGTCCAGCCAATCCTTACGTATTATGACACCCTGTCTGGAGGAAGGGCGTTCTGTATACAGGCCGTAGATCTTACCATCAACAGCTGTCTGCTTAAGAATAGCGGGGTCCAGTGCTTTAAGATTGGGGAACTCCTGAAGATATGGGCCGATCTCCCAAAATGCTTCAGAACGGATGGCGTTTTTCACCAGATTATAGTCTGAGAACTTCACAAAGGTGACTTTTCCCAAGGAATTAGTGGTCAACGCCGTGTTCATTTTATCGGTATAAACACCCTCAGGCACCCACGTGATATCAAGCTCCACCCCTGTTAATCTTTCAATCTCAGCTATAATCTTTTTTGAAGGCTGCTGTGGAAAATGAAGAGGTGCCAAGATGGAAATGCTCGGGCGAGCTTCTTGCAGTACAGAACCAGCTGACTTTCCATCACTGCAAGCGCTTAACATAGGGAAAACAAGCATGAAAAATAAGCAGCAACATAACGTTGCCCTTCTACACAAAAATTGTCTAAACATTTCTACAGCCTCCTAAGGTATTGTAAGGATTTTCACCCTACAGCTTGAAGATTTTCCATTTTGTAGTCATAATTAGGGTTAATGATTATTGCAGAACGAGATGATTATTGTTATTTTCCACCAGGTTTCATACACTAAGAACAAGTGTCTACTTCTACATAAGTAAAGGTGCTGAGTCCCGTGAGACCATTAAGCTTTTTAAGTAAATTAACGATTTTTGCCTTTGTAATTAGCACGTTGCCGGTGATATTCATCGGTTCTTTTTCCTATTTCACATCATCTAATGAGATCCAAAAGAACGTAAACAACAGTAAAATGGAACTTATATTACAAATCACCTCAAATGTAGAACATAAGTTAACAACTGTCAATCAAACATTAAACCAAGTAATCAACTCTAGTGTATTAAAAAAAGCACTAAATAACCCTTTAAATGAAACCGATTTCATTTTATATAATGATTTAAGAAACGAAATCCGCAATATGCAATCCTTCGATACGAAACTTGAGGATGTCATCCTGCTCAATCAGCAGCAGAACTGGATGATCAAAAATTCAGGCGTCTACCGTCTGAATGAATACAAAAACCACGCGCAACTCTCTAATCTAATGAATATAGCTGACGATACTTCATGGATTTTGAATCCATCGTCCTTATTTTATAGCGAGGAGAGCATTAACGTCACTGGCTGCAATTACAGCATCAGTCTTATCAAAAAGCTTCCCACCAATAAGCTGCAAAAATATGGGCTTGCCCTAGCTAATATTCCGGTCTGCAGTCTTCAGGATTTCATTAATTCAGATGTGCAGCCACTCGATGACATTATCGTTCTGGATCAAGCTGGCCGCTTCCTGCTCCATCCGGATACCAGCTTAATCGGAAAACCTAAAGAGCAAGGCGGATTTAAAGAAGTCCCTTTAATCTCTGATCCTTCTAAACAATCCGGACAGTTCAAGACTGTGATCAACAAAAAGAATTACTCCGTCACTTTCATGCGTTCTCAGTTAAATGGCTGGGTTTATCTATCGGTTACTTCCATGGAAAGCTTGACGAAGGAGTCCAATAAAATTGGTATGTTTACGATAATCGTGTGTACCTTTATGCTCTTGTTCTCCATTCTTCTGGCCTGGATCGGCTCCAGGCGTATGTACACCCCTATCGAAAGACTGCTTAATCAGATGGGCCAACGCAAACCGGATATTAAATCGAGACATCGCAATGAATTTCAGATTATAGGAGAACAAGTTCATTCTTTGTTCCAATCCAAATCACAGCTGGAAAAAGAAGTCCGGCAACACTTTCAGCAGGTTCGTACGTTTTTTCTGATCAATGCCTTCCACGGCAATGTTAAGAAACGTGATTTACTCGAAGAATTAGGGCAATTCGGTTACCAAACCCAGCTTGAAGAATGGAAAACCATGGCAGTAATTACGTTGTCTATTGATTATGCCGAGGATTCCAGCTATGAGAAAAAAGATCTCAGCCTCTTATTGTTCGCTGCCCACAATATGATCGAAGAGTTAATCTGTCCTGAACAACGGCTGGCTCCAGTGATCATGGACCATGCGGTAGTCGTATTATTGGGCAGTCCAGACTGCGATACCCAGTCTTTTCATAAGACACTGTATTCGTTAACGGAGAAGCTGCAGCAAGAAATAAATAATTATCTAAAGGTGCAGGTGAGTATTGGGCTGAGCCTGCCCTTCAACGCCTTCGATAAACTAGCCATCGCCTACAGAGAAGGTCTTGAAGCACTGAAGCATCGCATTAAGCTTGGCAAAGGCGTTATTATTCAATATGAGAACATTAACTCCGGCAAACATTATCTGAACTTGAACTACCCTACGCATAAAGAAAACGATCTAATGGATGCGATCAAGCTGGCTGAAACGGATAAAGCCAAGGAACTGATTCATTTGCTTTTTAAATCTATCTTTGCCCTTGAGCTTTCACCACAGGAATATCAAATCCCGTTGACCCGCTTACTCAATAACTTGCTCATTATGATGCAGGAATCGGGCATTAGCTTAAATCAGATCTATCATGCTAATGGCTCTATTTTTGAGGAATTACATGACCTTCATACCGTGGCTGAGATTGAGGATTGGTTCTGGAGCATGGTCATTTACCCGATGATCAAAATTTTTATCAGCAGGCAAAATGCCCAATACCAAAACATCTCTGAGAAAATCATTGATCTGATCCAACATGAATATGATACGGATCTAACCTTGGAAGAATGCGCTTCTCGACTGCATTACAACGCCAACTATATCAGCAGTGTCTTCCGTAAGGAGACCCAATACTATTTCAGCGAATATTTAACGATGTACCGATTTAAAATGGCGAAAAAATGGCTGCAGGAAACCGATATGCCGATCAAAGATATCGCAGCCAAATTAAGATACAACAATTCTCAGAATTTCATTCGATCTTTCCGTAAACAGGAAGGGATGACCCCTGGACAGTACCGGGATAACAATACAGGCACTAAATCCAAACCAACATTTGACGAATCTATGTAAAAATCACAAAAAAATCGTTCAAGGCCGAATCTAAAAAAAAAGAGTCTCTCTTTTTTTCGGAAAATATGTTAACGTGTGCATATAACCATTTAGGGAGGAATTTGAACGCAATGTTGAACTTTCGTCTAAATACTAACCGTGTAGAACAAGATGCGATTTCTCAGGAAACCTCACTACTCACCCTCTATCCGCTCGAGACGGATCACCCCCGTCCTTTTATATTGGTATTACCTGGTGGAGGTTATCAGCACTTAGCCAAACATGAAGGAGAACCTGTGGCTCAATGGCTAAACAGTCTAGGTATTCATGCAGGTGTACTAGATTATCAGGTCGGAGATTTCAACGTCTCTTCTTTGTTAAATGATGTTGAGGAAGCTCTCAAATGGATTAGGGAAGCACCCAAAGCTTGGAATGTGATCTCAGACAAAGTAGGGATGATTGGATTCTCGGCAGGAGGACACTTAGCTTCCATCTCTTCTACCACTAGAGCAGAGAAACCAAACCTTCTTCTGTTAGGTTACCCTGTAATCACTTTCCAAGAGCCCCATTCGCACAAGGGAAGCCGGCTACATTTTCTTGGAGACGACCCATCACAAACGGAGCTTGACTCCTTTTCCTCAGAAGCCCAGGTGGATTCACTCACACCTCCAACCTTTATCTGGACAACAGCGAACGATGCCAGCGTTCCCGTGGAGAATAGTCTGTTGTTCGCCTCTGCCCTGTCTAATCAGGGAATTCCTTTTGAATTACATATCTTTGAAGAAGGGCGGCATGGTTTAGGGCTTGCTAAAGAACACCCTCATTGCCAGCAATGGCTTTCCCTTGCTGAGAATTGGTTAAGGGAACGCCAATACGTTAAAGGAGAAGAAGACCTTATGAGACAACAACTATTTATTGCAGGCGATTCCACTGCGGCCATTAAAGGCGCTGGAGAAAAACCTATGACCGGTTGGGGAGAGTACCTGCAAAGTTATTTTCGGACTTCTATTCAAATCCAGAATCGTGCAATTAATGGTCGAAGCACCAAATCGTTCATAACAGACGGCCGCCTCGATGCTATAAGAAAAGACTTCCAACCCGGCGACTACCTGTTTATTCAATTTGGACATAACGATGAGAAAAAAGAGGATCCATTACGTTACACCGATCCTGAAACCGAATATCGCCATAATCTAATTCAATATATAGATGCTGCTAGGCAGCTAGGGGGGACTCCGGTTCTGTTAACCTCTGTAAGTCGCCGCCGCTTTAACGCCGATGGAGAGCTGGACCCGTTTGCTGTAGGTGCTTATCCCGAGGTAATGAGACAAGTGGCTGAAGAAACGCACACTCCGCTACTTGATATTTTTGCAGCCTCGCAAGCGCTCTATCGTTCATTAGGCGAAGAGGAATCCAAGAAGTTATTCATGCATTTGCCAGCGAAAACACATCCCAATTACCCAAATGGGGTTAAGGATGATACTCATTTCTCAGATGAAGGTGCCCGGCAAATTGCTAAACTTGTGGTTCAAGCTCTTAAACAAAATCCAGCCTCATCTCTATCAAACTTACAACAACTTTTATAAGGAGTGATCAATGATGTCTCTAATTAAAGAAGTTATTACGGAGTACTATCGTATCCCTTTGCCAGAAATCATGGAGGATGCTAAACACGGCTTGCATACTCATTTTGAAGTTCCCATTGTCAAAATTAGAACGGACGACGGTCGTGAAGGTGTAGGTTATACCTATACTGGCGGATTTGGCGGCAAAGCGATCTGCTCACTAATTGCTAATGAATTAACACATATCTTAGTTGGCAAAGACGCCAGCTGTGTGGAAAGTATCTGGGAGCAGATGAACTGGGGAATACATTATGTTGCTCGCGGGGGCTTGGCTAGCTTCGCCATTGCGGCATGTGACATTGCGTTATGGGATTTACGTGCGAAGAAAGCAGATGAACCTCTCTACAAACTTCTTGGTGGCGCAAGCAATGAGGTCAAATGTTATGGTGGAGCGATTGATTTAAACTTCCCATTAGAAAAGCTCCTGCGCAACAATCAAAAATACTTAGATATGGGCCTCCAGGCTGTCAAAATTAAACTTGGCCAAAAAACATTAGCTGAAGATGTGGAACGAGTGGCTGCGGTACGCCAATTGGTCGGCCCGGATGTAGCCTTTATGGTCGATGCCAATATGAGCTGGAGTGTGGAAAAAGCGATAAAAGCCGCACGCGAATTTTTGAAATACGACATTCTCTTCTTAGAAGAACCAACGATTCCGGAGGATTATGCCGGCTATGCACGGATTGCTGAAGAAACAGGAATGGCCGTTGCAGGCGGAGAGAACTTGCGCACATTAACCGAATTCCATCACATGCTGCAATATGGTCATGTTGATTTTCCTCAACCTGATGCTTCCAATATAGGCGGAATAACGGGCTGGTTAAAGGTAGCTCACTTAACACAAGCCTATAACCTTTCCGTTTCAACACATGGGATGCAGGAATTACACGTTAGTTTGTTAGCAGCTATGCCAAATGCAGGTTATCTCGAAATGCATAGCTTCCCTATCGATCAATACACTACACGTCCGCTAGTGATTAATAAAGACAATGGGATGGCAGTTGCGCCAGAAGTAACGGGCACTGGTGTTACCTTTGACTGGGACAAATTAGCACCTCACAAACAACAATACTAATAGGAGCGATCGGTCATATGAGCATTCCCCTTCAACTAGGTGTTCGAGCACATGATTTCACACAAGTTCCATTGCAAGAGTTAATTGAGAAGATTAAGTCCTATCATTTCACTCATATCCAGTTTGCACTTAAGAAATCTTTTCCTGATAGTGCCCCTAGCCTGACGGCTATAAGCTCTGGAACAGCCAGCTATTATGGCAATGCCTTTAGACAGGCAGGTATTCAGATTGCGGTTCTGGGCTGCTATGTAAATATTGTAGACACCGATCCTCACAAACGGGCAGAAGCGTTAGCTGCGTTTAATACCCATCTGCGCTTGGCCAGGGATTTCGGCGCTAGTCTGGTAGGTACGGAAACCGGAAGTGTGGGACTTGGGTATACCACAGATAATTTTACAGAAGAAGCCTTCCAAGAGGTGGTGACATCAGTTAAGGCCATGGTGGCGGAGGCCGAACGTTTTGGTGTGACGGTAGGAATCGAAGCAGGACTTCATCATCCGCTTTACACCGCGCCCTTAACCCGCCGACTTCTGGATGAAGTCCCTTCTAACAATCTTCAGGTCATATTAGATTGCGCAAATCTAATGTCACCTACAAATTACTTGCATCAAGAAGCTATTATTACGGAGGCTTTGAAGCTTTTAGGAAATCGAATTGCTATCATTCATTTAAAAGACTTTATCGTCCAAGATGGAGCCATAAAAATAGTCCCTGTAGGTCAAGGGTGGCTAGAGTTTGAGCCGATTCTTCGTTATATGAAATATGAACGTCCTCATATTCAAGGAATCCTGGAAAGCACTCCTGAGTCACATTTAGGAGAAAGCATTACCTTTTTGCAACAGATATACGAATCCTTGTAGGGCTTCATCCCATTAAAATGAATAAATCCACTGCACACCTCTTTATCTTACCTGGTGCAGTGGATTTTTATATTCTGTTTAACATCCGTTTGACCTCCATCAAATAATCGCCTGTTATGATCAGGGCATCAAGAGTACCTGGGAGGGGTTCCATGCGTCTTGCTTTATTCACGGACACATTTCTTCCGCAAACCAACGGAGTTTCACGTACGCTTCAACGATTAACCACCCATTTGAAAGAGCGCGGTATTGAACATCTACTTTTCTCACCAAAATCTGCTCCTGAAGACAGTTATGCCGATCCCATACGACCCATTACCAGCATCCCCTTTTTCTTATACCCTGAATGTAGACTCGCACTGCCCAATATGTCCTCTATCCAATCAGAGCTGAAAGCTTTTCGTCCCGATCTGCTTCATATGGCAACTCCGTTCAATATCGGTCTCTGCGGCCTTCGTTATGCGCGAAAACATGATCTGCCCCATGTCGCCTCCTATCATACCCATTTTGACCGCTATCTTGAATATTACCGGATGAAAAAAATCGCTCCGCTCTATTGGAAATACATGAAGTGGTTTCACCGCTCCTGTGATGCCACCTTTGCACCATCCTACGAAACCCTCAATTCCCTCCAAGCTCAAGGCTTTCATCGCCTGAAGCTATGGTCCAGAGGCATCGACTGCCAGCTGTATACCCCCAAAAAACGCAGCCATGAGGTCCGTGAGCGCTACGGAATTACCGCACCGTTACTGCTTCTATATGTGGGAAGGATCGCTCCTGAAAAAGATATACAGACCCTTGCTCTCGCCATGCAGCAATTGCCCGAATCTACGCAATCTCAGGTTCATTGGCTGGTCGTTGGAGACGGTCCCCTTCTGCCGGAAATGCGGGCACAGGCGCCGCATAATGTCACGTTTACAGGCTATAAACATGGTGACGAGCTTGCCCAATTATATGCCTCAGCAGATCTATTCGTCTTCCCTTCCAGTACAGAAACCTTCGGTAATGTTGTCCTTGAGGCGATGGCCTCGGGACTGCCTGTCCTCGCAGTAAATGAAGGTGGGGTGAAGGATCTGGTCACACCCGGCCGCACAGGAATGATTGTCGAGCCCCGCTGCCCGGATGCTTTTATTCGTGAGATTTGTGCATGTGTAGAGCACCCTCAAAAGCTGGCTGCTATGGGGCATGAAGGTCGAAAGCTCGCACTCGGCCGCTCTTGGGAGAATATTTTTGATGGACTCATCCGCGATTATGAAGAGATCATTGAGAATAGACGTTATGATCTTATACCGGCTTTACTACCATTAATATAATAATGACGATAGTAAGTACATGAACCGCCGCTTCTAGCGGAGCGATTTTGTTCATAGCGGTAGTGTAACCATCAGGAATTTCCTCCCCTTCGCTGCTCATTACGAGCTGGGTTAGCTTTTTCAATCGGGGCTCAACCATTCCAATAATAATCACTTCGATCACGATAAAAAATAATAACGACAGATTTAACCACAACACCGACAAGCCCATTTTATCTATGATCATTAACAAAATACCTGTAACGATCAGGGTGATCCCACCTGTCTTAGGGAATCTGTTTATTTTCTTCATAAGACCAAATACAAAACGAAGCTGACTGCCTGTCTTGGCTGAGCTTGTCAGTATTGGCAGCACAAAAGCTGGTCCAATTCCCACTATGGATGCTATAACATGTATAACTACCACAAGCTTTGAGATCATATGCGTCAAATCCATATTTACAATCCCCCCTATCATTCGTTGTTTAGATTCATATGAGGCTGATAGGAGAATTAGTCTTGCAGAATCCTTTAAATCTTAGATAATCTTAAAAAAGCGCCTAGCCGGATATTACCGACTTAGGCGCTTTTTTAACAAATATTCAGTTATTTTACCGTAACTTTCATGATCGCACTCTCATTTACTCCTTGATCATTCAACAGCTCAGCCCGGTATTCATAGACGCCTGGAGAACGGTTAGTGATAGAAGTAGAAGCCGTTTGTGCGTTTGGGGTACCCGCTGTTAAAGTCTGAGTATCGATCAGTATTCCGTTCTCATACAAGCGATACTCTTTGCCGTTCATCCCCCACCATAAATTCATAGTCACTTTATACTCTCCATCACCATCCCAGTTGTCATTGGACAACACCGGCTTAGCTGGTGCAGCATCCTTCACGATAACCACATGAGCAGCAGACACCGTTGTGCCAAAAGAATTGGTCAGCTCAGCCGTATAGGTGTAGGATCCGTTTTCTTTTCCGGTAATATTAGTCACTGCAGTCTGTGCAGCTGGGGAATCATCACGTAAGGTTTGCGTGTCGATTAAGGCACCATTCTCATATAGCTTGTAGACCGTACCATTATTGCCCCACCACATATTCATTGTGATTTGGTAATCCCCGTCCAAAAGTCCTGTATCCTGCCCATTATTATTGGATAGAACCCATTGCCCCGGAACACCTGTAGCCTTCTGAGGTCCACTTACGAACACAATCACTTGTTCTGTCGTCGAAAGTCCAGCGTTATTAATGGCTGTTGCGATGAACGTATGCGCTCCCGCAAGCCCTGTGAGTAGAATCTCATCTCCATAAACGACAGGTTTACCATCAAAGGTAATATCCAGACTGCGAATGCCAGACTCTGGATCTTCCGCTACGACCTGCACCTTCAATACATCCGTTTCACTCATTTGAGCAGAAGGTAAACCAGAAATCGTAGGTGGTGTAGTATCTTCAGTTTCTCCCGGTGAGCCTACATATTGAATTTTTGGAGCCGCTGGTTGTTCCATCCCTTCACCAAGAAAGAATCCAGGGTGCGGAGGTTGATTATAGCCTACATTTTGCCAAGCTACTGCCAGGCGGTAGATCGGATCATGCATCAATGTGCGAATACGATAATCTGTCATATCCGTTGTTGTGTAGATCCGTAGTTCAGAACTGTCCGTTGCCCGCCAGATCACTTCTTCACGCCAATCCCCGAACAGATCTGCCTGCAAGCTTGGATTCGCCTTGGTGCCATTATTTGAAGAAGCACCTACAGCCGTCAATAAGTTAACCGTTGTCTGGTTGGTATAGTCCCACTTATCCACTCGATTCGCATCCAGTAATTCACGTAAAAGATCACTATCCCACCAAATACCAAAATTCGTGGAGGAAGGCAGTTTTTTAGTGATTAGTTCCCCTTGCGCACTGTATAGGCCCGTAACAGGTATATGCTCCTCGTTGGTGATCGTTGCAGCCCATACCTCTTCGCCAGCATATCGCGGATCAATATCTGCTGACATTCCCCGTCCAGTATCAATTCCCGTGAATACACCCCATAATATTTCTCCTGTAGCTGCATCACGCATTTCAATCCCATACTTCGAATCGGTATGCTCATGAACATCAAAGACTTCCAGCCCGGGTCTGGTAGGATCAAGGTCCCCGAAATGAATTGCATCACCATGGCCAAGCTTTGTATTATACAGCGGCAATCCGTCATCGTCGATTGCCATCGCGCCGAAGGTTATTTCGTCCTTGCCGTCGCCGTCCACATCTCCTACAGAAAGATTGTGGTTTCCTTGACCAACGTAGTCTCCATATCCTTCATCATTAGAATCGAAACGCCATACTTTCTCGAGCTTGCCCTCACGATAATTGTAAGCTGCAAGTACGGTTCTAGTATAATAACCGCGGCTAAAAATCACGCTTGGCTGCTCGCCGTCTAAATAAGCTACAGCTGCCAAAAAGCGGTCTACACGGTTACCATAGGTGTCCCCCCAAGCGCCAACATCTCCACGTGGCGGATCATAATCAACGGTATCCAATGCCCGGCCTGTCGCCCCTTCGAACACCGTTAAATATTCATTGCCCAGCAGCACATAACCCGAACTGTTACGATAGTCTGCACTGGCATTGCCGATGACTTTTCCTTGACCGTCCACTGTGCCATCTGCCGTCTTGATCATAATTTCGGCACGTCCATCACTATCCAGATCATATACCAGGAATGGAGAATAGTGTGCACCGGCACGAATATTAGGCCCTAAATTAATCCGCCATAAGCGAGTTCCATCTAATTTATAAGCGTCCATATAGACAAGTCCAGTATACCCTGCTTGAGAGTTATCCTTGCTGTTCGAAGGTGACCACAACATGATGATTTCATATACACCATCACCGTCCAAATCACCTACACTTGCATCTCCCGCACTATACGTATACGGTTGACCATCCTTGGTGTAATCATCTGCTGGCTTCTGCAAAGGGATCGATAGATATTGCTTCCGCCATACGCTGAATGGTTCCGAAGCAGATTTCTCGATTCCATTGATTACTGATGTGATTCTATATTTGGCATCCTCCGTGCCTGTAATATCGAGATAGTTCGTGTTTTGAGTAATCAACGAATCATTTAGTTTCTTATCGCCACGATACAGATTGAATCCTATCGTTTCCGGATCCAGACCTAACATCCGCCAGCTGGTATAAACACCCTCATCTGTCTTAACCGCTACAGGCGCACGATCCAGCGCCTCCATCTTCCGGTATAATGTTGTCACCGCTGAGGTTTCCAACGTAGCGGATAGATCAGAGATGCCGCCTGCATTTACCGAGGCTACTTTGTAATAGTAAGGAATGGTAGTCAGAACGGTCGTGTCTGTGTACGAATCTTCGAATGATTTGCCGATCAGGATGAACTCACTGTCTGCGGATTTCGCACGATAAATGTTGAACATCCGTGCATCCGGTACCTCATTCCAAGTAAAGGTCACATCATTTTTGTTCGTAGATTGTACAGCTAGACCACTAGGTACGGCTGCTTTTGCTACGGAGGGGTCAATCATAGACACTTTTAGCGCATTGGAGCCTACGGATTCCAGTCCCGTGCTGTCGACCGAAGTTACCGTATAGATATATTCCATACCAATATCCGCAGTGGTATCTGTGTAGAGCGGCTCTGTTGTTTCGCCCAGCAGCTCTGCACTATTCGCAACCGTAGCCTGACGATATACACGGTATTTCAGCGCACCCTCCATACTATCCCAAGAAAGATTAGCAGTGATAGGCTCACTGTTTAAATCCAGGCTACCCAGTTTCAGATTCGTTGGGGCTAATAATAACGGGGTGATCTCCAGCCCATTGAGATGAGCGGTTGTGCCACTAAAGACAAGATTCATCTGCCCGTCTTTGACAGCAATCTGGTTATACAGCTTCTCAGCAATATTTTCCTTACCTGAGGAGACTGTTCCGTAATCTTTGCCTTCAATGGCTACATTCGTCTTGGCAGATCCAATCCAATCTCCTGTATAGGTCTTAACAGAGTAATAACCATTGGGTAAATCAACTTTGAATTCATACGATCCTCCAAAATAAATCACAAAATCTCTGCGCAGATCGTCCGTCGCATTTCCCCGATCCCGATCAATCATCCCTGCACTCGAGGTCAAACCATATCCACGTTCTGGGGTATACAGGACATTCACATTCACTTCCGTATAACCCGCAGCAACGGGTGAACCAACAGGTCCAAAATCATAACGATACTGGGCGGATTTCGTAGTCAGCTTCACTTCATCTGAAGGCTCAGACTCTCCTAGCCCGTTCACTGCAGTCACTCTTACCGAGTAGCTTTGACCTTCAACCAACCCGCTTAATGTCAATGAAGGGACAGTTGAAGTTCCCGCTAATGTATAAGCAGATTCGGCTTCTGCCGCTAGCTTACGATAGATTTTATAGATATCTGTACCTTCTACTTTATTCCATTTCAGTACTGCACCTGCATTACTGATACTCCCAGCTACAAGACCTTCAGGCTTCACAGGCACCGTTTCCGGCTGTTTGATGTCCTGCACAAAGCTGGAGAGTGGAATATTTAATTCCCCTATTCCTTTGGCCAGCAGACGGGCCATTTGAATGGCTCCGTATTCTTGAAAGTGAGTATCGTCTGTCGAGCCATTTGGGAAAGCACCATATATCCCTGCATCGAGGTGAAGGAATACAGAGCGTGTAGCTGCAAAACCGATAGAATTGTAAAAAGCTACACTGAGTGCGCTAAGATCGACCAAATCAACATCAAGTTCACTTGCTACCTCTTTCATAGCCTGCACATATTCTGGAAAGCTCACATTGAATTTTTCGCTCGCAGCATTATAATCTCTGCGCCCCATGGGGGTCACCAGAATCGGAGTTGCTCCTCTTTGCCTAGCTCCATTGACATATGTTTTTAAATAAACTTTGTAATCGGCTGGAGAAGCATATCGGTCTGGAACGCTAATCGTTGCGTCATTATGACCAAACTGGATCAGGAAATAATCACCCGGTTGGATCTTACGCAGCACTTCATCCAGCCTTCCCTCGACAATAAATGACTTAGAGCTGCGTCCTCCGATAGCGTGATTCTTAAACGTTACTTCCTCGCTAAAGAAATCAGGAATCATTTGTCCCCAGCCTGCCTGTGGTATCCAATAAGGATCATAAGTCTGCACGGTTGAATCACCCGCAATATAAACCGTTGGCAATTCATTAGCAGGACGGTCTGGCTGCTTAGTAATCACCAGTGCATTGATATTAGGCTTAGTGCCAGAGAACACCAAGTTCATTTGTCCATCCACCAAAGCGATGTCAAAGCTCATTTCCAAATACTGGCCTGCTGTTTTGCTCGTCAGTTGAACTTTTTGAATGGATTCGACTTTGATGCCAATCTCTGTATCTCCGGCGCTGTCACCAGCGATAAGTGACACTGTATAATCGCCATTCGGTAAATCTACATTAAAAGTTGCATCCTTAGGGACCACAAAATCTGATCGCAAAGGATCTGAGGTTCCTCGGTCTACCCCAGTTACTTTCGATATATCTGTAAATCCATATTTAACCTCAGAGGAATAAGATACCCCTGCATCTACCTTAAGATAACCTTCAGCCACAGCACCCGGGCCAAAATCAAAGGAATAAACATCCCCTTCTGGCAAAGTTCCAGGAGGCGAATACACAGCGCTTTCCACCTTGTTAGATAGCTCTGATTCGCCTTGGTCATTGGCTGCCTTCACCCCATAATATTGCCGTTTTGAGGTGTCCGCTGAGGCATCCGTAAATGTCGTCTTCTCTGACTGACCAATCTCATGGAATGTTCCATCTGCTGAATCAGACCTTAAGATCGTATAGCGGCTAGCTCCAGCCACACTGTTCCAATTCAGTTGAACAGAACTTACACCGACACTGACAATTGAAAGACCGGTTGGTGCTGCGGGAACCTCTACCCCCGGAATTTTGTCTACGGTCACAGATGCGCTCAAAGCAGACTCCTCACCCTTTCCATTTACAGCTGACACATTGTAAATGTAACCACTCCCTTCATTTACATCTGAATCCACGTAGCTGTTAGCAGCAGCTTGACCTATGGCTTGAAGGCTTCCACTAGGAAGAACCGTTCGATAAATATTGTAATAGACTGCTTCGGTCACGCTGCTCCACCCTAGAGATACCTCAGTGGGAGTGATATTATGAACCACTAATCCCTCAGGGGCTTTCAATGGACCTGGTACAATCTGCTGAATAATTAGTCCATTTAAATATCCGCCAACCCCTGTACCCGTAATGCCGACGGTCAGTTGACCATCTTGAACAGTCGTCCGGTAGGTAGCTTGATTTACAGCTTGCTTGCTGCTTATCGACCCAGCCGTGCTACCTTCCAAAGTAATCGTAGTTTTGGTTGTACTTGTACCCGCTAGTAAATCTCCTGAGTATACAGTCACATCGTAATCCCCATTAGGAAGATCCACCAAAAAAGAATAGGACAGTCCCAATACAAAATCGTTGGTCATATCGTCTCCACCCGAGCGATTCCTCGAAGCAACCGCCTGATCTAAACCATACCCTAGCTCATTCGTATATAATTCAGATTCATGCACGCCTGTATAACCACTCATAACAGGACTTGTTGCTGTTCCAAAATCATATTGCAAGGTTATTGGGCCTGAAGCTGCACTGGCCTGTTGCCCCCCAAATGTTGTAGATGGAAGTATTGATGAACAAATGAAGATCCACGACAATAACACCATAAATATTTTATTTCCAAGTTTATTCCTCTTCATCTTCCGTGCTTCACCCGCTTTCTTATGATTAAAAGAACTTAGTACGCATCTAGCCCCGTTGTAGTAAACGCTTACAATAAGCTTCGTTGTCATTCGTTCTTCAAATATAAGTTCACTTCGTGCGCGTATCCCCTCCTCTTTGCTCAGGAAGCTGGATGGTAGCTGATTCCAGTTTCACTCATATCCAACACGATACTACCACCTAAGTGTCACTCTGAACATTTAAAAAACAGATTTTATCATACACTAAACCGTTCAATTTCTTCGCCTATAGTTATAAAAACCTACGATTTGGGAAAAATTTAGGACAGAAGAATCAGTGAGGGGACACCCGCTTTTGAGATTACGACAACAGTTTTGCTATTCCTTCATCCTTAACCATTCGCTTCTGAGCAATCCATAGGAATAAGTATCATGCCAGATTGGCTCTCCATTACTATCGTATTTAATATAACCCGTCTGCAAAAAATGTCCTTCTCGACGAAGCTTCAATCGTTCAAGCAGTTTCCATGAGCGTGTATTTTCGGGATCACAGTTCGCAATCACACGTCTCATTTTCAGATTATCAAAGCCATAGTTTAACAATTGATTACAAGCCTCTGTAGCATACCCGCTTCCATGAAAATCAGGGTTAAAAACATATCCAAATTCCCAAACGCCAAAAACCTTTGGTTCGCTCGCTTGAAAATATAAGTTGCCGATCATTTTTGTCGTAGATTTAAGACAGACTGCCCAAAAAGCACGGTCCGATGACCGTCTGAGCGCCTCAGTGCGAGATTCATCTGCATTAAACACGGAATAGGGCTCATATTTCACAACACTTTCTTGGGACAAATATTCATGAAGGTCTTTCCAATCCTCTGCTGAGAACCTTCTAATCCATAAACGTTCGGTTTCCATAATTTCCATCAGAACAACACTTCCCCAATATTAATAGTAAATATATACCATACACCCCATAATACCCCTATTCCTTTTTTATTTCATATGAGTAAAATCATTTCACAAACAGCAAATAGGCCTCCTTGGATTCCCAAGAAGGCCGATGAATGTTTCTCTATATCTTAACTCTGCTTAAACTGCCACCTGACGCAAATAATCGTTCGATATGCTTCTGAACGGTTGGGTCTGGGATCAGTGGCGGGGCTTGATGGGGTTTTACCCGAGCATCAATAATCACGTTATCACAGGACCAATGTTTATACTCAGTAGAACTGTTCACTCCATAGATATCATGAGATGGATTACTGCGGGTGAATGTCGCCCATAGGAAATTGTCGATCTTTTCACTCAAAAACTCGCTATCATCACACAAAATAATCATTGGGCAAGAAGGAAGTGACCCTTGCTCCTGAATAGCTTCACTAAGCTTGTTCATTTCCAGTGCTGCTTCAGCGTAGCTTGTGAATTTAGCGCCTTGAAGGGCAACAAGACCAGGCATCACCATTCGTGCATGTTCAAATCCCTGTAATTCTTTCAGCAGGCCTGGCACCTCTGTACATAGCTCTCTTTTCTTATCCCCTACTGCTGCGAAGATCACTTTACTTCCGCTGTTTAATCCTGTGCCGGAATAATCAAGTGTATCAATCGTGGTATTGGTATAGAAATGAATATCTCTATGAAGATTAATCCGCTCTAAGATATACGTCAAGAAATCCTCGATATTATGTGTGCTGATAGGCTGATTCTCTTCTGCTGTAATAAACAAAAACTTAGCTAAACTAAGCTGACCCGTCCCTAAAATCCGGTTAGCAATGGTCAGAATTTCCGCTGGCTGTTTTACTTGCTGATAAGGCGTATAACGTTCACTGCCAATGGCGAACAGCAGGGGATGAACACCCGCAGCATCGACTGCATGAACTTCTTTGACGCCCGGAATTTCTTGGCGGATAGCCCCACCTGTCAGCTCGTGAATTAACTCACCAAACGCGGTATCCTCTTGTGGCGGCCGGCCGACAACCGTAAATGGAAAGATTGCATTTTTTCTGGCGTACACTTTATGTACTCTCATTACTGGGAAAGGGTGAACCAAGCTATAATAGCCTAAATGGTCGCCAAAAGGCCCCTCCGGCTTCGTCTCACCAGGGTGAATTTCACCTGTTATTACAAAGTCCGCATCATTGCTGATACAATAACCATCCACATAGCTATAGCTGAAATGGCGTCCTGAAAGTAATCCTGCAACGATCATCTCACTCATTCCCTCAGGCAAAGGCATAACCGCCGATAAAGAGTGAGCGGGTGGTCCACCGATAAAACAACTTACTTTAAGCGGTTGTCCTTGGCGGTTCGCTTTTTCCTGATGTACGCCAATGCCGCGATGAATTTGATAATGAATGCCCACTTCTTTATTTAATTCATACTCATTTCCAGTCAGCTGCACACGGTACATTCCCAGATTGGAGTTCATAATGCCCGGCTTGTCCGGATCTTCTGAATACACCTGCGGCAAGGTTACAAAAGCACCACCATCTCCCGGCCAATGTGTGATTAGCGGAAGATCAGAGATACTAATTTCCTGAAAACCGCTTGGCAGACCCCCTGGCTTTTTAATCGGCAATGCTTTTCTCGCGGATAATCCGGTACCAACATATTTAAATGGATTTTTGAGTGCTTTTACGGGATCGTTGCGAAGGGCAATTACGTTATGTGTGGAGTCCCAAGTCCGCCGAAAGATAAACTTACTGCGCTCTATCGTTCCAAAAAGGTTAGATACGGCCCGAAACTTCGAGCCTTTTACATTTTCAAATAATAATGCAGGTCCGCCAGCCTCATAAACCTTTAGGTGAATCGCCGCCATCTCTAGATAAGGGTCCACTTCTTCATGAATACGAACTAAATGTCCGTGTTTCTCTAAATCATTAACACACTCTTCTAAATTGCTATATTTCATTTCATTACTCCGATCTCTAGAAGGTTATTACAAGATTACTTGGATGCTTTAATTATACCCTGTAAGATATTAAAATAAAGCGCACGCGTACCCTATGTACTAGAACCTAACGTCTTTATCTTGTATTCTCTGGTTTCGGTTCACTCCGCAATATATTTTTAGCAGGAATACCTACAGCCGAAGCGTTATCCGGCACATCCTTTACCACGACAGACATGGCCCCGATATTAACATCGTTACCAATGACAACCGGTCCAAGAATCTTGGAGCCTACTCCAATAAAAGCTCTGTCTCCAATCACTGGCTCTCCTAAGTTATTTCTCCCGCCAATAGTCACTTGATGAAAAATAGTAGCATGGCTTCCAAGCACCGCTTTAGGACTAATGATAATCCCATTTAAACCATGCGGTAAATGAAGCGCGTCACCAATTTGAGCTTGAGCGTGAAGCTCGCCATTCGCAAGAATACGGACAAAAAGCACATCCATTATTCGATACAAAAGCCACAAAGGTTTTCGCACGATGCCATTCTTCACTCGATAATACACCCAATTTCCATAACGATAAGTAAACAAGGCCATAATCGTTTGAGGATTTTTCAGATTTGCTTTCCAGTCCGTTTTGAATGATTTCATCATTTTATCGTTCTCCTTTTTAGGGGCTAGGGTATGCACTGTATTCTGGAGTAATGAAGGCAACTGTGGATAAAACATCTGGGAGGATCGCGGGCTGGAGGGTCAGTCGGTGATTGTACTTTCACCAGTGTAAGATAGATTCTGAGATTCATCAAGCAAGTGGGCAGTTCTCTCTATATAATCATCAACCGATTTAGAGGCTTGTTAAACAACAACACGCGCCGAACAAAAAGATCGGCGCGTGTTGAACAGCATATTTTCTATTAAATCAGATCCAGAACAATCACATTCACGGAATTGGCAGCTAGCTTCACAATTGCCGTGTCTTTATCAATTACGATTTCCGTTTCAACTGGTGTAACCTTCTCATCATTTTTTCTGTTCACATTAGGTGTGTGAACCAGCGAGGCGTCTCCGGTTAAGGTAATCCGTTTACCCGTAGCAGCTACTTTTAAGCCTTTTAGATCAAGCTTCGTTGCTTTTTCTACACCATCCGCATTTACAAGCTTCACATAAAGATGCTTATCATCTTTAGTTACGGAATTGTATACCTCTCTGTTATAAGCCTCAAGCTTATAATCCAGTACTTTGCTTGTTACCTTGCCATCTGTATAAGAGCAAATCAAATGTTTGCCATCTGCTCCGCCATAATTAACGGTGATGGTATATTCCGTATGATCCGCAAGCTCTTCATAGCAACTGGCTCTAAGGTTACCAGCAGCGGTACTAGAGGAATAATCGCCGAGAGTATAAGCCTCAATCCCTTGCTTGTACACCTTGACTCCTGTGGCATCGCCATTATAGCCAATTGCATATTCGATAACATCTTTATTTTCCGGTGAGATTTCTGTCAGACCTGCGCCTACATAGAAGCCATCTTCGCCAGAAGCTTTTTCAGCTACAACCTCTACTTTATAATTAGTCCACGCGTCATTAAGGATATACAATCCATTCAATCCGCCATTCTGCGCTTTCAATACCAGACCTTTGGAAGGATCAATCGTATATCCGGCAGAGCCAGGAATCACTTTCCAAGCTTCATCCAGCGGCTGCGTGAAATCTTGATCCAACCATACACTGCCATCTACATTCGAAGTCACTTTCACCCGTTTCACGATCACAGCTGATTTCCCGGCAGCCACTTCAATTCCTCCATGAGGAATGAGGTCTACCTTCTCCCCGTTGCGATAAGTCGAAAATGAGGTGCCAACCACTTTGGTTCCCAGGTATTTAGCATACAGCTGCTGAACATAATAGTTCGGTGTGTACCATACGGTTTCATCATCGAACCAGATGCAATCCGGTGTCCATCTATAGGTGCCATCTGTCAGAACCTTGTTGAACAACGGTGCCGTTGCTGCCAATCTAATCACATCAGAGTTATTCTCGAAGCTGGACATAATCGCCGCCTCAGCAACAGCTCCTGCCAATGTGTTTTTATCTGTGGAAGCATATTCACCCACAAAAACCTTTGAAGTTTCAGCCTCATCCAAGCTGCCGTCTTCCTTATAGGCTCTGTAATAGTAGTTGTAACGATCAGCATTCTCTAACAAATATTCATTGGAACGGTAGTAATGCTCATCCGCAATGGTATCCATGTAGTTCTTTTGTTTTTCGTACCAGGTAACAGTCTCTTCGATGCTCGATGTACCATCCGTAAAGCTGATTTTTTCCGAGCCCTGTAAATTTCCGCTTAGGAATTTCCAACCTTGCTGGTAAGCATCATCATCTGCCTGTGCACCCACGGTAGAGAGAATAGTCAATTCATGATCAGGATAGTTCTTCACCATATACTCATCAATCACTGTTTTAAAATATTCGAAGTTGGCGAAAAACTCTGTACCCCAGTTTTCATTCCCCACACCCAAATAACGCAGATCAAACGCTGCTTCATGGCCCATCTTTTTACGCAATGCAGCCCACTCATTATTGTCAAAATCCATGCTAATCGCAAAATCAATCAGATCCGTAAAGTTCTTCACATAATAATCTCTTAACGCACCGCCAGCTGGATTCGCATAATCCGAACGAGCTTGACAGAGTACGCCGCAGGCCATAACCGGAAGTGGTGTTGCGTTCAAATCCTCGGCTAATTGGAAATACTCCATATATCCAAGACCCATGGTCATCATGTAGCCCCATACGTTATAGTTCTCTTTGCGCAATTCGATATCGTTGACGGACTCTTTCCAATCGTACACGTTCTCCCAAATGTGAGAACCTTCAGAAATACAACCCCCAGGGAAACGCAGGAAGGTAGGATGAAGGTCAACGAGTGCATTCACTAAGTCTTTTCGCAATCTATAGTTTGAATTTCCTTTATAGTTAGCATGAGCTGTAGCAGAACGTTCCTCTTCACCAGCGCCCCAAACGTCATCAGGAATTAAGGAAACCATATCAATGGAGATCTCACCGTTAAAGGTTAAAGCCAGCTGACCAAGCACAGTTTCAGATCCTGTTAATACAAGCTTTGAATCGACACCATACTTCTTCCAGCTGCCGTCACCGTTTACTTCAACAACTGCAGTATCGCTGATGGCTTTACCGTCTTTGTCGAGCAATTGCAAGGTAATTGTGCCCGCTGCTTCTGCCTTCGCCCAAATCGTGAAGTTGTACTTGGCATCTTCCTGAATAAACATCGAGCAGTGCTGATTGGAATCGGCAAAACCTCTATTATTAATCGTCGCGCCATCCGCTACCGTCACATAATGCGCATTCATATCTTTATCATCGATGCCGAAGAAATCGTTTAATCCGCCTGTATTATGGACAGTCATTTGGTCTGTATCCCCAGACCATGCGTGAAGAGGTGTATAATTTCTTCCGGTGGAAGCACCATGTACACCACATACATGCGAATAGCTGTCAAAAGCAAAAGATTCGAAGGAGCGGTTCTGCACTAGCTCTGCATAGATCCCACCGTCTGCTGCATTGTTAATGTCCTCATAGAATAAACCATATAGAATTTGGCTAACATCCAAAATCTCCTGATTGCCGTCAATCGTTAAAGTGTAAGGTGGCAAATCTTCCGGAAGCACAGACACCGTGAAGCTCTTTTCTACTGTACTAGCTCCCTTTTTCAAATGTGCTGTAAGTGTTACACCATGAGCAGATTGAACTCCTTTATTCACAACGCCTTCATTAGAAATAACTTTGGTATCGCTGGATACCCAAGATACGTCAACTTTCCCGCCCATCAGCGAAGCTGGCAATTCGATATCTTTGGTAATAATCGAGCTTGGGAAGGTTAAGTATTTATCTTTTGCAAGCTTAACGATATCTTCATCCGTCAAAGATTCGCACATAATTTCAATCACTTCATCTTGAGTTAAGCCTGCTTTATATACACGGAAGTCCGAAATATAGCCGCCAAAATCAACATCTGCCGCGTACTGGGATTTCCCGATTGTATTATTGCTATAATTCAGTTGGTCTTCAAAAGTAGCAAACCATGTGCGCAGCTTAGCATATGTGCCACTCGAGGTTTGGCTGATCATTCCATCCGCAACTACTTCACCATTTACATACATCACAGGACCTGCACTGCTTAGTGTTCCACCTTTTGTGCCTGTAACTGCAAAGGAAACGTGTACCCATTCATCAGTCGCAAAGGATTTCCCTGGATCTGCAATTAAGTCTTCCCCTGCAAAACAAGTGCCCCGTAAATTGCGGGTTACAAAAAGATAAGGTCCTGTTTCACCTTTACCAAAATCAAAAATTCTTTCCCATAAGCTTGAAGCTTTGCTTACATACATCCAGGTCGAAATCGTAATTCCTGTATGGTCACTGACCTCTTTAAGCAGATCGTTAGGTAATGAAATATAGGATGTGCCATGTTCTCCCCCAGCAAGCGAAACAGCTTGTCTACCTGCTACGGATTTAATAGCCGGCAGCTTCGTACCTGAAGCGGTTCCATCATTGCCGTTCCCCGAGAAATCTTGACCAACATCCTCTGGATTATCAAACTTATAATGCGCAATTAGACTACCATTAATAAATTTGTTACCGTTGTCATTTTTCATAGAAGATCACCTGTTATCTTTATAGTAGAAATCTTAAAAACCTAACAATATTAGTTCATTGCCGTTTATACGAAACATAATAACATATTTTATAGTCAATTAATATATTAACCAATTAATATTTATGTGAAATAAAAGAAAACAATTTTTATAATCAAATATTACCAAATCAATCATTTGTTTCATGGTAAAATATCTGTTAGTTAATAAAGGAGTGGTACAAGTGAGCGAGGTTGTGAATGATAAGGCCAATTCTAGTGATTTATTTACGATTGATTGTAAAGATATTTTTTTGCGGGAGTATAGCGTGGAGGATTTAGAGGAGTTTCATGCACTTACTCTACAGCCTGAAATTATTGAATTCTTGCCGGATTGGAATGTTCCTAAAGAACAACGATTGGACTGGTTAATAAACTATGAAATAAAAGAGAACCAGCAGTTTCTTCAAGCGATCTCAGCGGGCGGAGATATCGGAGAGCTTCGTCTTCGTTTAGGCATTATTTTAAAAGAGTCCGGTGAGTTCATTGGTTGGTGTTGTACAGGAATTAAGGATGAATTGCCCGTTCCCAACAGAGAGATTATGTATGCCATATCCAAGGATCATCGCGGTAAAGGCTACACTACTCAAGCTGCCAAGGGATTAATTAAGTATTTGTTTGATAATAGCTCTACCGATGTATTAAGTGCCATTGCTCTGAAGCACAATATCCCGTCTAATAGAGTCATTCAAAAATGTGGTTTCGAGCTTCTTGACGAGATTACGATTGAACATGAAGACTATAATTATTACCGCCTTTCCCAGCAACAGTGGAATGAACAGGTAGGATGTAAATAGCGCCCCACACTAAAAAACCTCTGTATGGGAAATGGAGATTCGGTCCATTTACCAAAACAGAGGTTTTATTGTGAATTCATGACTGTTGCTTCATGCGAAGCATTTGATTCAAAAGCTCTTTCACATCTTTTTCTGGAAAAGCTGCAAGCAGGGTCTCTTGAAAGGTATCTTGTGCACGAAGGAGCTTGTCTTCGCCAATGGCAGTCAAGGCAGTATAGATACTTCTGCGATCAGCATCACACGCTTTTCTTTCTAAAGCGCCACAGCCTTTGGCCTCAAACCGACTAACCAGTCGGGAAACTGCACTCTGGCTTAAACCCACCATAGCTTCGAGTTTCTGCAATTTCAGTTTCTTCTCCGGCGCTTCCGACAAAAATAACAGCAAATAAAATTCTTTTAAGGATAAGCCATGTTTGGCTTGTAGATTAGCTTCCAATTCATTCGTCACATTCATTTGTATATGCGTTAACGTCAACCAACTCGTTATAAGTTCATTGTTAAGAATGTCGCCCATTTTATTATTCATCTCCCGGGTGTATGGCTTTTCATGATTTTTTCCTTCTATATAATAGTACTACAATCCACAACCATACATAAAGTATAGGTTCGATACTATACTTTATTTTATTTTAAAAAAGAGGAGAGACCGTTTCTCCAAGAAGCCGGCCCCTCCACACTTTACAATTATTTTGTTTAGACTTCACACCATTTAAATTAATCTTTATCCATTAATTCTTGGAAACCCGAAAGAATATTGTCTGGGAATACCCGCATCTTTCTGAAGCTCGACCCCTGCTTCCAGCGTCCAGTATGGATTTCTCAACATGCCCCGGCCCACGGCAACAAGATCAGCTTCCTCATTCCCAATCACGGCATTAGCAAGTACAGGCTCATCCAATCTGCCAACCGCAATAACCGGAACATTCAAGCCATATTTGATTTCTCTGGCCAAAGGAACCTGATAAGCTGCATGCGTCCCTGGTTTCCCGGCAGCTGCGATAGGACCTTCACCACCTGCACTGATATGGAAAATATCTGCGCCTGCTTCTTTGTAAGCTTTACTAAATTCCAAGCTTTCTTTGATACCGTACCCGCCCTCAACATATTCTTGGGCGGAGATACGCATAATCAATGGCATTCCTTCCGGCATTTCACTTTTTGCTGCGCGAATGACTTCTGTACCAAACAGTGTTAAATCCTTGCCATATTCATCTGTTCTTTGATTGGTTAGAGGGGAATGGAACTGATGAATAAGGTAACCATGCGCTCCATGAAGCTCGATAACATCAAATCCCGCTTGTATCGCCCGCTTCACGCCCAACCGGAATTTCTCAACCATAGCTTTCACTTCTTCAGTTGTTAAGGCACGTGGTGTTTTGGAGTCAGCGTCAAAAGGAACGTTAGAGGAGGATACAGGAACTGCTGCATCTTCTGCTTTACGTCCGGCGTGTGCAATTTGAATACCTACTTTAGCGCCATAAGAATGACAAGCTTCAACGATTCTGGCCAGTGCAGGAATTTGCTCATCAGACCAAATGCCAAGATCAAAATCAGTAATCCGGCCATCAGGCTCCACGTCCGTCATTTCAATAATAATTAATCCGGTTCCGCCAACAGCGCGGCTTACGTAATGATTATAATGCCAATCCGTAGCAATTCCGTCTTTGTTAGAGACTGAATACTGACACATCGGAGGCATAACCACGCGGTTCTTCAGCTTCAAATCCTTCAATTCATACGGGGTGAACAAGTCCTTCATGATATCTCTCCTCTTTATAAAAAACTAAGTATAGTATGATCAATGCTTCCAGTGAACATGAGTTTCTAAGTTCATCTTATATAAAATATTTATAAATGCATGCTCATGCATGTATATTATTATAGAATAGCGATGATGTCAACCGTGAATAATCTTCAGCTTAATGGAAACTCCGTGTATTGTTGAAACTTCTATCTTAAGGTAATATATGGATATCTATTTTTCTTTGAAAGGATGACCTCACTCGTGGACAAAAAGCTCTTACAATCGCATAGTATTTTCCCTACGTTGAATATTGAGCAAACCGCTGACTTCTACAGCCAGTACTTAGGTTTTAAAGCTGTACCCTATTTAGATACACAAGAACCACATCTTTGTTTGTATCGTGACGATACAGAGATTATCCTTACGCAATCCCATGGACAAAAGGTCATTCCCAATCGAGAGTTGTACGGTTATGGATACGATGCCTATTTTATTACGAAGCAGCAAGAAGAGTTGGAGAAGGAGTTCGAAGCTGCCGGTGTTCATATTGTTCGTTCTTTATCAAACACCGATTATAATAACAAGGAATTTGTGATCGAAGATGTGGATGGTCGCTGGATTGCTTTTGGAATCAAAAAATAAAAAAACGGCTCTCAGCCGTTTTTTCTTGTATTTAAAAGAGTCCCCATAACTTCTTACAACTATTTTTACGGGAAGGATCCAAAACATCCGTAACCCCAATCTTATTTAACTTGTGTAGTAACTCTTCCTCGCTATGCTTGATTTTATAATCTAACTCCTCCCCATAGAGCGGAATTAACGTATAAAAGTGCACCACTTTCTCATGGCTCATTTCTAAATTAAAGAAACCGGCTTTATCTTTTACATCTGGAACCCAAACGAACATCCCTTGAAATCCTGTATCCTCACTATAAGGCTGGGCGGGATTACCGTTTACAAGCGTATGCCCCATATAAAGCCATGTATTATATTCATGCGGAAACCTAGCCATTGTTTTCAGGGCTCGAATCGGCCAATAATTCCGTTCATCCTTAAAAGCCTCATCCGACAGCTTCCAGGTAGGAGGGAGACAAATCATTAGTTCAGCATATTGATATTCTTCTGCACCTTCTGGCACCGTCATCGGTAATTCGCTCATTCCAGAGGTAATTAAAGTATAGAAGTTCCGCTCAGGCGTCGGATCAAGAATTAGAATATCTATCGACAGAACACCTGAAATAATTTCTTTAAAAACATTATCAATAACACCTATGTATTTTTCAATATGATTACATATTTTCTCATTAGACTGAGCAGAATGCATTCATAATTCCCTCCCTTATATATGTTTATCGGTATAAACAAAGGAGAGTTTATTGCTAATTTACAGAATTTCTTCTCCACTACCATGGATCTCACAAAAATCTTTATGAACCCTACTAATTAATGCCGAATAACCTTGCCCCTGATCTAAAAGATGCTCCACAAGGAACTTACTTATAAGCTCATTTAAGCAAGTATGAATTTCACAGGTTCTTTGTTTTAAATTCTCTCCTTCCTCATAAAGGGGCAGATCGCTAAATGACATATGTGTAGCCTTTCGTATTTTCAGAAAAGATTTATATCCGTTCCAATTCTGAAAAAGCGCCTCTTGTCCTTTGATGAAATCATTTGCCAGTTTCTCCTGTAATATATTACTTAAGGATTTTAAGGTCGAGGCCTTTTGCCTTAATACAAGAAGCGGCACAGTATTGTTCTTCTCTTCATTCTCAATATATAAGTGCATGCTTGCATCTAATAAAATAGCAGCTTTAATTCTATCGTCTTCCATAGTTAAATCTAATGCAGTAGCACCGCCGATGGAATGGCCGATAATACCAATCTTATTCATATCAAATAAGCCCATCACATCTTTATCCATAGAATTAAGCGTGGACAGGTGATCCAGAACGTATTGGATATCTTTTTTTCGAATGGAAATTAAGTTATGTAAATCGGTATAATCCGCAGCTTTTATTTGCCTCATGGCTTCGGATTGATTAATAAATTCTCCACTAGGGCAAACAGTAAACATAGCTTCGTACGCAGCACTGACCGTTACCACTATGAAACCTTGCTTGGCCAGCGCTTCTATATTATAAATATACATATCTCTATCTAAACCTAATGCAGGTGAGTAGATGATGACTGGATAGGAGCGTTTGGATTTGCTTTGAAAGGTCCGATCGCTGATTGAGGTAGATAATGTATTTATGATTTCCATGTTCATGCCAATATCTTGTAGAAGCTCTCTCGCCTGTTGTTCACAGGGCCCGAAAAGCTCCATATATTTCATTGCAGATGCGTTTTTATTTAATACACCCTCTGTATCCGGATAATAAATACTTATAACTATTTTCCTTCCCTCTGACTCTTCTTGGAACGTTTCCGTGCGTGTGTAATCCTTCAATAATTCAACTTTTCGAAAAATTCCCATTGCCCCACCCCATCCTTCCTAATATTCTATATTTTAATTGATTTTCCCATTTACTGAAATGCAATCTCCTTAATGTCCATAATTATGTCGATTACAATGAATGGAATGAAGCTGTATGAACGGTTATAATACCTAAGTGCATAAGAAATCTCTAAAAACTTCAGGGATGTGGAAAATTTAATGGTGAATAATTCAGCATATACACTTTATTTACGTGAGGATTGGAAAAAACTAAGCGATTTCACCGCTATCCAATTATCAGAAGAAGAACTTATGGAAGTCCAAAGTATTAATGAAAAAATCTCCAGCGAGGATGTTAACGAAGTCTATCTTCCTCTGTCCAATTTACTAAATCTGCAACTTCTATCTGCTCATAAATTTAATGAGTCTATAAATCACTTTCTGAACAATGATCTAAAAAAAGGTCCATTTATCATAGGTATCGCGGGAAGTGTCGCTGTTGGTAAAAGCACTACGGCCAGACTCCTACAAAAACTCCTCTCACAATTACCTTCCCATCCAAAAGTGGATTTAGTTACGACTGATGGTTTTCTACATCCCAACGCAGAGCTGGAAAAGCGCGGTATAATGACGAAAAAGGGCTTTCCTGAAAGCTACGACACGCGTAGTTTAATTTCTTTTTTAACGGATGTGAAGTCTGGGGTGCCGCGGGTCCAAAGCCCTGTATACTCTCACTTAACTTATGATATTGTGCCAGATGAATATATTACGATTGAGAATCCGGATATTCTAATTGTTGAGGGCTTAAATGTTCTTCAGACTGCGATTACAAATAATCATAATATGCCTAACTATTTTGTATCTGATTTCTTTGATTTTTCTATTTATGTGGATGCTGATGTGAACGATATCGAGACATGGTACATTGATCGGTTTATTAAGCTCAGAGATACTGCCTTCCAAGATGAACAATCTTATTTCAAAAAATATGCACAGCTGTCTCTAGAGGAATCTATTGAAATTTCAAAGCGGATCTGGAAAGAAATAAACTACGTTAATTTGCAGCAAAATATTCTGCCCACCCGAAATCGTGCGGATCTTATAATGCATAAGGACAACAATCATCACGTAGATCAAATTAAGCTGCGAAAATAAAGATTGAAGTCCTTAGCCGACCAAGTTGCTGAGATTCAGCACTTGGTTTTTTGGTGTTCACATGAAATTGGGTGAATATTCTGGGTTTAATGTCTCTGTCCTCTGATCAAGGCGAACGTATACTGTGGTACATTCGTACACAAACGTGAAGAGAGGATAAATCAAATGATCGATATCGCCTTGGCTTTTCAAGATAAGGATGGGAAATATGCTGAACATGCCGGAGTCGTTCTAGCGTCAATTTTTCATCATACGAGTTCCCCAATTCATATTCATATTTTACATGATGTTTCTTTAAGTGAAACTAATAAGCGCAGGCTTAGCGCATTAACTACAAAACATAATCATACCCTTAGCTTTTATTCAATCACTATGCCTGATGATCTAACTCAGGTGCTAGCCAATGTTAACTCCATTAATGTATGGACGCAGGCATGTATGTATCGATTGCTTCTTCCTGCACTAATACCCGTGGACAAAATCATCTATCTGGACTGCGATGTATTAGTGAATATGGACATTACTGAATTATGGCAGGTTGAACTGAATGACAAGTATTTGGCTGCAATTTGGGACCAGGGAATTAGAGAGGTTGCTCATATTGTGAGCGCTAAGGGATTAAATCCTGATCTTTATTTTAATTCCGGAGTGATTTTATTTTCTTTGCATAATATCCGCCAGAATACCAACTGGTACGAAGAAATGCTAACCTTCCTACGTACCTTTCCTGATGTCACCATGCCAGATCAGGATGTTCTGAATGCAGTTTTTGGTGGGAATTACCTCCCCCTTGATATCCGTTTTAATTCGTTCAACACAAACATTCCGGACCATGATTTCACTAACAAAATCATCCATTTTGCCGGAGATGATAAATGCTGGAATAAAGATTCCGCGGGTTCATCCCTATATCAGCAATTCCTAAAGCTAACCCCTTGGAGAATCACCAGAGCCAAAACCAGACGAAGAAAACGGAAAAGCAGCCCTTTAAAACCACACCTCACCCGAAAAAGAAACAAGCAGAAAATAAAAATTGTTCAGTTGAACTTAACCCCTATTCTTTTAGCCGATTTAAAACAAATTAGACCGATTAGACCGATTAGAAAAAGCCCCATTTGATATGGGGCGGCATTTCTTTAGTTCACTTTCGTAAAAAACCATTTCTGAGCATCACTCCCGTTATCCGTCCACTGCTGAACTGCTGCACCATCGGCTGTTGATGCTCCGGATACATCCATGGCTAATCCGCTCACTTTTGAAATAAGCTTATAATAGCCCCCTCCAACATCAATAATGCTCCATCGCTGAGCGTTGGTACCATTGTCATCCCATTGCTGCAGCTGTACACCGCTCGCGGTTGATGAGTTCGGCACATCCAACACTTTTCCACTATGCACCGCCGTAAGCTTGTAATAACCGTCGCCTGTACTCTCCACTTTAAATTTCTGATTATTGGCAGTGTAATTGGTCCATTGCTGCATTTTCGCCCCGCTTGCTGTGGATACATCTACTACGTCCAGAACCTTACCACTAGCCTTGTCAGCTAAAGTGTAAATCCCACCACTAACAATGCTTGAGGTAGGCGCAGCCTGATACACACGTACGTAATCAACCAGCATTTGAGCTGGGAAAGCAGTTGAAGCATTTGGACTTCCCGGCCAATTTCCACCCACGGCAAGGTTTAGCAGGATGAAGAAAGGTTTCTGGAACTCCTCCGTATTCCCAGTTCCGTTCTCAATATAAAAAGCATTAAACGGGTTGCCGTCTACAAACCATCTTATATAATTCGCTTCCCATTCCACGCTGTACACATGGTACTGTGAGAAATCGAGGTTACCAGACACCTGACCGTACTCGGCATGCCCATTGGCATCCCAATGTACCGTCCCGTTAACAAAAGCATTATTGTTCACACGCTCCATAATGTCCGTTTCCCCAGATTTCGGCCAACCCACTGAATCAATATTCGCCCCAAGCATCCAAAATGCTGGCCAGAGCCCCTGTCCTGAAGGCAATTTGATTCTAGCTTCGATTTTTCCGTAGGTGAAGCTTTTGAGTCCCTGTGTTTTGATCCGTGCAGAGGTATAATTCATCCCCCCATACGACTCCTTTTGTGCAGTAATCACTAAATTCCCACCCGTTACCTGCAGGTTCTGCGGACGACTGGTATAATACTGAAGCTCATTGTTTCCCCAACCCCCGCTACCCGTACCAATTTCCGCCGACCAATTATTAGTGTTCAGAGAATTCCCATCAAATTCATCGCTCCATGCCAGATTCCAGCTTGATGCCGCGCTTGAACTCCCTGTAGGTACCCAAGCAATTAAGAGGGTGAACAGCAGAAATAGACTTAACATTTTTCCTTTTCGTAACATCGTCTTTTCCTCCTACTGATTTCATTGCGCGGCGCGCTCGCACATTTGAAACCGGTTTCGAATAATGGATAAAACAAAACGTTATCCCATAAACAGCTATAACAGCCAGAGTCAGGTTAACGCCTCGCTTCATTTGATGTGTACGTCTTTTCTAAACGCAATATGCCAACATTTCGATTAAAGGGACCATTTTCCATAGTTCTGCATGCTTAATGTCCAGGTTTTCTCTGCGTATTTTACCGTCGCCATACTCTCTGAGAGCGTCCATGCGATACCAACATACTGGTCCTCTTGATGGTCAAGGAATGATTTCCAATGTTGTCCCCCGTCTATCGTTATATATAACAATGTATGTTCATTTTCAGCGGGCCGAGTAATTAAGATTCCTTGATCCTTCGTAAGAAAGAGGGGAGGATAAGCATAGATTTGCGAGTTTACTAACTCATCCGGCACTGTGACTGTCTGTTCACTCCAGGTAACTCCACCATCCATTGTTTTATATAAACCAACTTTTCCCTGCCAAGGCACATTCGTTGTAATCCAGCCTTCTTTTTCGTTAACAAAAGTAAGTCCCGATTTCACCCCGCTAGGAAGAGTACTTCCTGCTTGTAAGCTATCCCCAATCTCCTTCCAAGTCTCTCCCCCATCACTAGTTGTATAAAGCTCCATATCTTCACGTGACATTCCTTGAAAATGATAGACTGTTTTCCAACCTATATTTTTGTTGAGGAACACAGTATCTTCTCTGCGGTTATCTGAAGGATCAGGAGAAGGAGAAGTTTCCTGATTAGAAGTTGGATGAGGGATTGGAGTGGAATTGGAACAACCAGATGCTATCACTGCAGCAATTAGTAGTATTGAAACTAGATATTTCATCTTGTTACCACGCCTTCGTTTATTTATCTGAAAAAGTATAGTGTGCTGTACATATAGCTTAGTCCGCAAACGTATTTAGTAAATGAAATTTTATCCTAAACTATCTGAAAAGTATTTACAGTTTCTTTATATAATCCAGCAACACCAAGGCCTATCGGACCGAGGAGACGTTATTGGTTCATTTTCAAGAGAATTCTTCTGTTAACGGACTGAGATGCAACTATTTGGCTAATCCTCCTACTTTTATAGGCAATAAACAGACAATAAGGGCTATACGGTCCGCGAGTTCGGTAAATGGAGCTAAAAAGCAAAGATAAGCGCTATACAGTCCGTAGATGATGTGAACGAAACCTTCAAGCAGCAGGTTATCAGCTTAAAGCTATCAGCTCAAAGTAAATATGAATGAATTCATCAAGCAAGGATCTACTCTTTGAATGTCAAAAGAAAAAGAAACGGCATTTCTGCCGTTTCTTTGGGTTATGGATGGTCAGGGCTCAGAGCCTGTTTTACTCCAATCCATGTTCTTTGCGGATGTTATACATGCCTTGAACAAGCAGTTCGGATGGATCCCGGTTCAATTGCAAATGAGTCAGCAACAGATGAAGCGGGAATGCGCATACGTTATTCCCATCGGTGATTGCTGGAAATCCAGCCTCGAAGACTGGTCCCAATTTCTCGTTCCACGCTAGCCCGACATGCACTTTTTCTGGAGCAAATTCTTGGGTAATTTCCTTAATACAAAGCGGAACTAACACATTATCAATGATCCCTTTTGCTTCTTCTTCACTTGCTGGTGGTTTTGGAAGTGTTTTGCCTCCCTCAATTTTCATCAGCTCAACGAAGAATGAGGCCATCCATGCTGCCGGATCCTTACCCGACTGGAATCTTGCAATTAACTCGCGCAGAAAAAATCCGCAAGAATACACCTGATCTAATTCAGTTTTCACGTGAAAAACAAAAACAGGGCCGTAGGCTTCCATGTTCAATACTTGTCCTTCAACATCTTTAAAGTGTACTCTCAACGCTACAAGGCCGTTATGGTGAACAGCCTTTAGCAGCTGCGCCATATCCTCTTCAGACATTTCTGTATTATCATTTACTTCCTCATTCTCATTTGTTATTTCATTTTCATTAGTCGTCTCATTGTTCATTTTATAATTCCCTCCCATACCTATCATACCATCTAGCGAATTGAAGGAACACTTTATAATAGAACAATTTCTACCAGATTGCAGAGAAAACAAAAAAAACGGCAGCTTTGCCGTTTCTCTGTTCGTCTCGCTGGAGCTTAAAAGCTAGGTCATATCCCTTACTTTCTTCACTATTTTTCCAGTTAACTGATTAATATCGCCCTCATTTAACTTATAAGCTGAGGTATCTTTACGTGCAGGTTTGTGATCTGCTGATATCAGATCTGCGATATGCTGCTCGATGAATACAACAGGGTCTGCTCCAGTTCTTTTTCTAAGCTCCCCTGGCACCTTCGGATTTGGACCGTCAGCTCCACCATTGATTGAAAGGTAACCATACTTTTGCGGATTTTTCTTCAAGTACTCTAAATAGGCACGGAGCGGTGTGGCCACTTTCCCCATCCAAACCGGTCCAAAAAATAGGATAATATCATATTTTCCTATTTGCTCAGGCTTCGGTTGAACCAACGGTATCCTGTCAAAAATCATATCAAAGGTAATCCTACCGAGTGTTCGGGGTTTAGCTTCCGAGATTCGGATATATTCAGCCGACAACGCTTTCGCCACACTCCTTGCTAATGCTTCATTATTACCTGTGAATGAATACGAAATGACTGCAATGTTCATATAAATTCTCCTTAAAATGAATTATTTCGTCTCCGCCTGCAGTAGGGCATTTTCGAGTGCCTTAAGATGTGTTTTAGAGGTAAGCGTTGCCCCGCTGATAACGTCCACCTGAAGAGACTGCGATTCAATCACATGACCAAACAAATCACCAATGCTTAGCCCACCCTTCAGTTCAGCAGGGTTCCCTGTTTTGTCCAAGGCACCTTTGAGTATTTTGATATCTGACAGCCGTCCAGCAGATATTGTGGCCTTCACCTTGGTATCTCTGGAATGATCTTTGATGCCAATGTATTCCCCCACATAGCTGCCTTCCCGCAGTTTCTGTATATCTATGGCGTGGATAGTAAGCTGCTGAACTTCATGCCTTCCCGGAGCAGATAAGAGAATACCACCTATCCAACCTATGACTGTAATCCCGCATAGAATGCTGAGAACAATAATCCATTTATTGAATTTTCGCTTTTTTCCTCTTCTCTTACTCACCTGCTTGCCTCCTTCCTTTTGCTTTAAAATTTGAATGAATATTTAATAATTCATTCATTTCACTAAAAAAAAACTGCACCATAAGTGTATTAGGGGCAGTCTGTCAAACCCTTCATAATTAGTTCCAGCATATTGTCCAAAAGTTGTGGAAAATACTCCAGCCCGATTTCTTCCTTGTGGGTTTCCACATTAATCATTGCGCCGAAGATCATCATAATCATTTTACTATCCATATCGCTGCGCATTTTACCATTGGCTTGCCACTGCTTAATGATTTCATGGAAGCTATCATACAAGAAGTCGTTTACCTGAATGTTGGTTTCTTCCCGGTACAACTGTTCGATTTTTGCGAAAACACTTTTGTTATACCATTCCTTAAGAATGGGGTTGGCTATCATACCTTCCAAATTAAGCACCATCATCTGCCGTATTAGTGCTAATGGGCTTTGGCTCATATCGAGCGATTGCATACAGCTTTTTTTGAGCTTTTCGTTTTCCTCTAAAAAAATATCCATAAAAAGCTTTTCCTTAGAGGGATAATAGTTGTAAAAACTTCCTACAGCTATTCCAGCCATTGTGGTAATGCCAGAAACATTCGTGTCTTTAAAGCCTTTATTGCTAAATAGCTCTTTCGCACATTCGTATATCTTTGTTTTTTTGTCTTCCACTTTTCGTCTCTCCGTGAATGAATAATTATTTTTTCATTCATATCATAGTGTTAACAGCATAATATGTCAATGCACAAATAGATCACCAAAAGCATCAACATCCTTAGCCGAACCAATGCCGCTGTTATATTCCACCCAGCCCTTACGCCCCTCACCATCATTGTCATTGACCAATAACGAAAATTTCAGCTTCATTCCTGGCTTCACCTGTACATCGTCGGATTTTAGTTCACGCCAGGGAATGGCTAGTTCGTAGCTGGTTTTTGAATCTTTACGTTCCACGGCATATTGTAATTCTATAACATCACCCCAATTAAACCCCTTTGGTGCCAACCAGCACCATTTGAGTAATTCGCCCGTATCTCCGCGAGCCACACCGAGTTCATGGTACTCAGAAGGCACCGTTCCATCCCCGTTGGCAATGCCAATTCCAATCTGGATGCTGTCCCCACTCCAGATGGCATCTCCTGATGCTGACTGTGCATGATAATCATCGATAACTTCTACCCCAAGGTAAAGATTGTCGGCATCCCATGCTAAGGAACCCTTGGCGCTGAGATCCTGCTCTCCTTGCCAGCCCATGATTTTGACATCCTTCATATCAAAGGGAGCTTGATTCCCCCAGTCCGACAAGTTGCCATCGATTTGGACAGGCGGACTGAGTTTCGGCAACAGAAGCACGTTAGAAGAATCAACTGCCGATTGCAATAAGGTACCTATATCATTAAAAACTTTAAGCGAACGCTGGCCTCTTGCCAGCTCAGGAATCTCAAGACGAACGCTCTTACCCGGCTCCAGATTTTCCACAGTTGAAGTATAAGTACCTCGGGTAGATCGTCCCGTCTCATAATCAGCTTCCACTGAACCGCTGAAATTGCTTGTAGATTGATTGGTAACATCCATATGGGTTTTTATCTCTTTGGCAGACTCCTCATAAAAAGTCTCGTAATACACTGCCAGCGGGTCGATTACGTTGATATTCATAGTGAAGCTTGATGCCGCTGTAGGCTCTGCACCCCGAGAGACGAACAGCGAATCGTTTCCGCGCACCAAGCTTTCCGGAACCTGTATCCACAGCGAACCTTCTTCTTCTCCACTAAGCAGCCATCCCTCTGGCAAATCGATATTAAGCGGCTCCTTCGATGCGCTGCGATAAGCTTCAGGCAGCTTAATATCAAAAGCAGAACCAGAAGCAACCGTGATCCCCGAATTTTCCGGAAGACTCGCAAGGTCCGAACTGTTCATGACATTCCACAGAAAATGTGCTGTCGTCTCCATAATTTCATCGATGTATTTTTCATTTTTATAATCATGTCCGACTCCCTCCAGCGTGAGCAGATTATGATAAATACCTTTCTCTTTCAATTGAGCGGCTAGGTCAACACTTTGCTGGTACGGCACCATTTTATCTATCGTTCCATGAATAATTAGGACAGGCGGCAGCTTGCTGTCAGCACTTCTTGTCAGTTCACCACCATAAATATCTATAATGGAAAATACAGACTTAACTAGGGAGGGATCTTTTGCTAAGGATAGATTCACAAAGTTCATGGCCAGATGACCTCCTGCTGAATCTCCGCCAATAACTATACGTTCCTTGTTCAATCCATAAGTCTCCGCATGCTCATTAATCCATTTGATCACATCGTTTATATCCTCATTCGCATCGTTAAGTGTGCGAGTGAAATTGAAAAACGGATCTTTTTTTAGCCTATAATCAATAGTGAGAACAGCATACCCCCGTTTCGCCAGGCCTTCGGAAAAATCTGCTGCATCAGACTTATCCCCTCCGGTATAACCTCCGCCATGAATAAAAATAAATACTGGCCTCTGCTTGGTTTCATCTCCAATGGGCTGGTACAAATCGAGCTTCAGCGGTTCTTCAGCATCCGTCTCGTTTTTCTTACTTGCATACAAAATATCGTGTTTCACTGTAACTTTATATGCGGGATCCAAGTACTGCACCGGAGTTTCTCTGTTATTTACAGTAACGTTAGCCATTGTTGTGTTAGTATCAACAGTACTCGTAGGCAGCACTTCCTGCACTTGCTTCTCCGAGGCGCTGTTATTTTCCCGGTGATTCAGCAGCAACCATGAACCTAATACAATAAACAGAATAAGAACAACATAAATAGGCCTTCGCTTCATTAGGACAACCTCCCAGAATGATTTTGAAACCAAAAAAGTAACGTGATGCCAATAACCTCATTCTAGAATTCAAGATAGCGTTTAACAATTATGTATTCCTTCGTGAATTAGGTTTAATATTACGTACTTATAATAAAAAAAGAGGACATCCATAGGTTGGAGTGCCCTCTTATTGCGCAAGAATTAGAAAAACTCTGTATATTCATTCTAATCTTTGCCAAAATGCTTAATTACAACATTATTAAAAATCGCGGTGCCACCTTCAGAAAACAAGGTAATGCCTTGATCATTTATTTCCGGGAAGATTTCATTAGAAAATACAATTTCACCATCATCTATAAAAACTTCAATACTTGTTCTATCCACAAGGATCTTCAGATGCACTTTTTTCTTGTTCACATCAAAGGGGGCCTTGCTTTCAAGATATCTGTCACTCTCATCAGGTTGTCCAGTGAAGGCTCTATTAACATAAGAATATTGTCCTTCAACAAACACTCCTACGTCCACGTGGCGCGTCTTATCTGCGGATTCACGAAGTCTTAAGCCTACATTGGTAATCTCTGACCAAGATAGATCTGCATCGAGCTGGTAATTTTCGCCTGTGATATCAAGTGTTGACGAGCCGTTCACTTTTATTTGTTGCAAGGAATCCGTTGAAGTTACCATTTGATCTAATGCTTCGATGGGCTGTGATACTAACTGATACGACTGCTCTTCATCTCGTGTTAATTTTATTTGACGCACGATTGAATCCATTCCGTTAAAACCTTCGTTAAGATTGGGGGTAACATGAGGGTAATCCCAATTATTCATCCAGGCCAAAGCATATCGATGATTGTATTGATCCTTGTCCTTTCCTTCTTCAAAAGTTACAGCACCATACCAATCAAATCCATAATCTAGCCACTGTGGTTCATGATGATCCGCGATAAATTCATTCTCATTAAAATCTCCAGTCCAGTAGGCATACGTGTTAGGTTTACCTATCGACTTACCATTTGCACTGACCCCAAGAACCCATTTATAAGTGCCATCATTCGCCCGCATCATATAGAAGTCAGGACACTCTACAATTCCGATATTTTCTGTTTCGAAGCCGCTTGTGTAGTGCCAATCTTTTAAATTGTCAGACTCGTAAAAGCCCACTTTCGTACCTTCGGCTAGCGTCATCACCCATTTATGAGAATGTTGATCCCATATTACCTTCGGGTCTCTGAAATCTTCTGTGCCCGGATTTGGCAAAATAGGATCATCACTATAAGATTTAAACGTCAGCCCACGATCCGTACTGAACCATAAATATTGTTCTTGCTTCCCCCCCTCTGCAGAGGGCTGTGTTAAAATCGCCACAATAGCCCCTTCGCCAAAACCTGCTGTATTGCTATCGTCAACAACAACAGATCCTGACCAGGGATCACCATTGGGTGTTGTATATTTTGGAATCGCAACGCCTTCATCTGTCCAGCTCACCAAATCCGTTGATGTGGCATGTCTCCATTCTGTACCATTTCCATCCGGGTAATCAGCATTATAGAGATAATAGTAATGATATTTACCATCAAAATAAATGGGTTTTTGCGGATCGTTTTTCCAATGCTCAGGTACAGTGAAATGATAGCTAGCCCGAGTGGTAGGTTTATGATCAGGAACGTCGGTCCCCGGCTTCTTCTTCTCTCCAGCGTCATAAGTTACTAATACTATCGTCACAAAACAAATTAAACAAAGGATTAATATAGTGATTCCTATCATTTTTTTCTTATTCAAAATATACCTCGCTTTTTTCACATTGCTAATCTCAGCTTATAAAAAGAAAAGTAAACGCCAACTACATTGGCATTTACTTTGTAAATGATTAATACGGTTTGTTACCTTTAAGCGTCAATTGCCCTTGTTCCAAAATGCTGTTCGGTACAACTGAAGTCTTGGAGCCTTTAATATTCAGCACAAAGCTTGGGGCAAAAGTGGAATGATGATCCCCAAAGTAACCTCTATTCGTCATGTAACTTGTGATGACTACATTATTCCCTTTCGCTTGCGGAATCGCAAAGTGAGCATAAGTCCAGGTAATATCATAAGGATTAAGATCTTGATGGAGGACAAGTCCTGTACCATTTAATGGTTTATACGGTCCGGTTAAAGAATTAGATACGTACCCGAGCATATAGATGTCTTCATCATCAATGCCATCAATGAACATTTTAGAACCTCTTGAGCTTGTGAACAGATACCACTTGCCATTCAATTTAAATATGTTCGCACGTTCAATTTCATCTGTCACGGTGTTGGAGGCAAGTAGCGGCTTCATTTCTTTTTTGAATGTATAATCATTATTTAATTCAATGATACCGAGCGCACCATTCGCGGTTTCCGCAGATGTTTTGTCAGCACTGCTAAGTAATTTCTTTTTCTCCGCTTGGAAGAAGGCATTGCTATTACCATAATAAGCTTTGTTAAAAAGAGAGTCTTCACCCTGGTAACCCGTAGTTGTCCCTGTATTTGCTTCAAATACAAGATACTTGTGGCCTTTATCCTCCACATAGTGAGGATCTCTTAAGGTATGATTATCGTCGTAATCGCCTTTGCTAAAACCGGTGATATCAACACTTTGATAAATTTCACCTTGATTACCGTCATAGATGGATTTCATATCTTCTACGCCATCAATCTTAAGGGTATCCCCATCCGGGGCAGAGACATTAATTTGAGCTGTAGTTAAAGTTTGTTTCCCGTAAAATCCGCGATCTGGATCCCAAGGATGACGATTAGTGTAAAACAAGCGAACTTTGCCATCAGATGTCATGGTTGCTGAACCGGACCATTCTTCGGCTTGATTGTTTAAAACATAATCATCAGGAACAAGTTTGTCACTATCCTTAAACACTCTGCCGGCATTCTTCCAGCTGCTGATAGAGTTGTCTCCTTCTTTCTTATAGAACAAATAAATAAATGTGTCTGATCCATTATTAGGGTCGCCCGCCAGACCAAAAACAATTTGATACCCCTTATAACTGGCTACAGTTCCATCTGCATTTTGCAGCGGCCAAGTATCCCAAACATCCATTTCAATTTTGTTTCCATTCTCATCGAACTTAATGGCTGCAGGAATGTTCTCAATCGTTGAAGCATCAAATTTTGGGACTTGGAATTGTTTACTATTTTGTTGTTTGGGTAATTTCAACATGTCAGCGCGAGTGATATGAGAGAAACCATAGTCATTGTACTCCGGCTTGTTCGGCTTGTTATTTCCTTTCGCAAAGGTTTGAGTAGCTCCACCTAACATTAAAGCAGCTGTAAAGGTTAGGATTGTTGTTTGTTTAATCATTTTCTTGAAATTCATCATCTAACTCCTCTTATACTTTAAATTTGGGTTTCGATCTTCCTTTGTGCTGTTCCCCTTTTAAATTCTAATGAAGAGTAGACGTTATGAGTATGTCGTAAATTGATGCATTTACAGGGTTATATTGATTTGGTTTTATTACTTCACATGGGTATCCCACGATTTTTGAAGTTCTTGAAGCAATTGATCCCGATTAATTTGCTCTCCTACATAAGCTCGCATAAGATAGCCAAACTCCTCTCTTGCTCTGGGAGGGAATTTGAACCAATTCCAAGATAAAGTTTTCTGTTCATCGACGTATCGCATAAGATCTTTTACAAGCGCTCCCGAACGGTCCGTCTCTATATTTTTAAAAGCTGAAATAAAATGAAAGCGATCCTTCATGAACTTTTTCCCTGTTTCCGAGGAAACCATCCAGTTCAAAAACTTTTTGGCTTCCTTCTTCTTTTCTGGCGAAGATTCTTTATTAACAGCCCAATTATTAGATACCCCTACTGGCAACGCATTGTTTTCGGCACTATCATTAATAGGCATGGGTAAAAAACCGATATTCATATTCGGCGATATTTGATCAATTTTAGACTGAACCCAATTCCCTTGTTTTAGAATCGCCGTTCTCCCTGTTGCAAATAACTCAACTTCCGAATTATAATCTGTTGTCAAAAAATTTTCGTTACCATATTGTACGGTCAAATCCAGCATCCGAATGACATCTTTAACTTCCTTATTCGCTCGAAAAGATTGTGTTCCGTTGTTTAACCCTTGAATAAAAGCATCCGGGTCCTCCTGTTGTGCAATAGCAATATTCAACAGGAGTACAAAAAACCAATGATCGGAATACCCAACAGAAAAAGGAGTCACACCTATAGCCTTCAGCTTTTTCGCCGCCTCTTTTAATTCCGTAAACGTTGTTGGGAGAGGAGTAATCCCAGCCTTTGCGAATAAATCCTTATTATAAATAAAACCGTAGCCTTCAAAATTGATCGGCATCCCGTATATTTTCCCGTCCATCTTCATCGGTTCTAGCGCCTCGTCATAAGCCTGTTCCACCCAAGGTTGATCTGATAAATCCTCAAGATATCTACTCCATGCCTTCGCTTCTTCATAACCGCCATTTGGAAAAATATCCGGACCAACATTGGCCGCAAACCTCGCCTTTAGCTCATCAAGGTAGTTAGCTCCCCCGCCAAAGGTTAGAATTTCTACGTTAATATTCGGGTTTTCCTTTTCATATTCCTTAACCATCTGCTCGAATTCTATAGAGATTTCCACTTTAGGATTCAGTACCTCCAATGTGACTGCCTTATCCGCTACCTTCAAATCTGCTTCCTTCAGTGGACGTGTATGCGCACCACATGAAGAAAGCGTTAGCGTAATCAACCCCACGATAATCATTTGAACCCTTTTTATTTTCATAATTCCCCCAGATGCATTCAACAATGAACTTATGTACTGGCTATCCTGACTTCCGCGTCTATTTCTCTTGCTCCCTGTGAATTACGATATTCAGCAGGCGTCATACCGACGTTTTTTTTGAACAGCTTAGAGAAATAAATCTCATCTTGATACCCTAGCTTTAAGGCAATCGAGTACATCTTTTCATCCGATTCTAGTAACCACTGTTTCGCTTGATTTATTCGTAAATGAATGACGTAGTTAGTAAGAGTCCTCCCTACTTCTTGCTTAAATCTCCGCGAGATATGTTCTCGGCTCAGAAAAAAACGGGTGGATAATTTGTCCAAACTTAGCTCTTCCATATAATGCTCATCAACAAATGCGACAATATCATTCATACGCCTAACATCATCTAAATCCGCCAAACGATGGATTGCTCTAAAATTTTGTTCAGCCATAGACCTTTGTACAGATTGAAAAGATAACGATATCTCTGCGAGCGATTGGATGGAGGGGCCACTAACCAAACGAACAGGTATATCAAAATGCTGGGTAATCCATTCCTCTATCGGGAAAAGCTGTCCATGAAGGGACAGAATCACACAGACATTAGGATCATTTTGAAGCGTAAATGCATTTCCCCACTCCCGTGTAGCCAGTTCTTCGGTCAAAAGCTGAATGTATGGCTCCGAATAATGAGATTGGTAAAAATACATCATGGTGAAGTCGTATACTTCTGCCTGTGGGAGAGCCGAGGCAATTTCGCCTGCATCAAAAGCTTCACCGTTACAAGCAGCAGTAATCTCCCTGTTTAAGCGAAACATTTTTACCTCTTCATAAAATCCGGACTCCATATTGCGACGTTCTCCCTCTTCTTGTTCCCAGGCTCTCAACGCCCCTTCTAAAGTTTCATTCAGCATTTTCTCTTCAATTGGCTTCATCAAATAATCAAAGCATCCCAGCTTAAACGCTTTACGCATGAAACAATAATCGTCAAACCCTGAAATCATAATCACTTTCCCCGGATAGTCTTTAGCAGCCAACCACTCGATTAACTCCATCCCGCTATTTTTGGGCATTTTGACATCTGTCATTATGATTTCTGGAGATTTCTGCTCAATCAACGCCTTAGCCTCGAGACCATTTCTGGCTTCCAGCACTTCGGTAATCCCGTATTGTTCCCACCGTCCCAAAAAACGGATGATTTTTCTAACATTAGACTCATCATCTACAATAAGAGCTTTCATAAACGTTACTTCTCCTTTAGGTAGAGTGGAATTACTAGCCGTACAGTGAACCCTTGTCCCTGCATCGAATCTAGTTTGATTCCCGCTGTCTGATCGAAATGAAGAACCAAGCGATCATGAATGTTTTTTAACCCGATATGCGCAAAAGAAGGAATGCCTTCGTTAACCGGTGTGTAGAGATTATTTTTTAATGCCTCAAGTTCATCATCCGTCACGCTGTTTCCGTTATTTTCTACGACTAGATTCAAATAATCACCTTGTATTTCACCATAAATATGGATGTAAGCTTGTTCATAGCCCTCGTCATAACAGTGCTTAAAAAAGTTCTCAACGAGCGGCTGCAAGATCATACTAGGAACCGGAATATCAAGAATATCTTTAGGTACATCAATGGAATAGCTAAAATCAGTCTGAAAACGTTCCGCTTGAAGATTCAAATAAGCCTGTACATAATCCACTTCGCTTTGAACCGTCGCCTTCTGATCCACACGAATTGAGTACCGCATCATTTTGGATAAAGAGGTAATCAGTTGATATACTTTTGGAGATTCAGAGAGTAGGGCAACAGCAGCAATGGATTGTAAAGAATTAAATAAAAAGTGCGGATTGATCTGCGACTTTAGCGCCCTATGCTGATTTTTTCTGTTCTCTATCTCAAGCTTATACTCCCGGTCAATGTGACGGTTGATCCGATTCATCATCTCCTTGATGTGTCTTTCTAGAATACCGATTTCGTCCTCCCGCATATCGTCGAAAGGGGCATTCATATTCCTCCCCTCGATACGCTGGACTTTTTGACTAAGCAGTTTTATCGGCCGTGTAAATCCATATGAAATGATTGTTATCATTATCAAGCCCAGTCCACCTACAACCACACCTACGATGATGTTTGTATAGGCAGTTTTCCTTACATCTTCAAATAAAAAAGAGCTCGGGGTTACCTTAGCAAAATGCCACGCTTTTATCGGTTCCTGCAATGTTCTAGTAAACACAATATCTCCTTCTGGAGATTTAGTATCTGCCTGTATCGGACTTATTTTCCTTTGCAGTTCATCGGGAACGGTTTTGCCTATCCATGTTTCATCACTTGCGTAAATGACATGATTCTCCGCATCGGAAAGCCATACGCTCTCTTTATTTTTCTGTAGAAAATGATTAGCGATATGAGCAATCTTGTCCAAATCAATATCTATAGTGATGACGCCCAGAAATTCCTGTGTTAGGACATCCACAATTTTGTGATGAACCGTCAAGACCATCGTTTTATCCGAAGGAGGCATAATGGAGGTATCGTTATAGTTCTCAATCGGATGCGGAGCTTCAATAAGATCATTGCTATTAGAGCTCATCAGCTTCTGAATGGAAGCTTGCTGTAATAAATCCGGATTCCTTTTACGGGAACTTAACATGGCATTATAAACTGTAAATGAGCTTTTCCCTTCGTTTATGAATAGACGGACCTGACGAATTTCACTCCTCATGAGATAGAAGTTAGTCATACCCTTATTAATTTCAAGCTGCTTGTAATAAAAATCTCCTTCTAACCCTTCTTCAAACACCCTGAATAAGTCTGGATTTCGGTATAAAATATATGGAAGATTAATGATTTCATCAAAATATTGCTCTAGATCGGCTGACGCCTGCTGAATTTGCTCTTGGCTGTTCTCAAGTTCATGTCGTTCCACATTCTCTTTCGTCTGCCGATAGATCAACAACACGGATAAAAAATACGGTAGAATTATAAACACAAGCAGCAAGAATAATAAGCGCTTATGAATGCTTTTCAAATAAATACTCCTCTGTAAAAATTTCGGTTTTCAGCAAAAAATCTAATATCAGGTTTTATATTTTCACAAATATCCAACACAAAATCAAAATACTTGTTGCTGAGCAACAAGTATTTTTGCCGGATCAATATATGACAAACGCCAGTCGTTTATTACCCAAATTATATCCATATGAAACAACCGTAAAGAAATTTCCGCAAATTAATCAGCTATTTGAAAATTGAAATAATTACCTGCACAATGGGTTTCCAAAGATGTGGATATTCTTGCTGAATTAACTTTCTTACCTCCTCCCCCTTGATGTCGTTGAAATTATTATCTTGAGTAATAAAGGTATAAGCACCTTTTACGGTATCCCCTATAGCTATATGCCCGCTTGCATACCCACCCATTGCAATATGGGAAGCGATAGAGAGACCACCCAAGGAGAACATACCTACAGCTAAACCTCCAACAGCAAATATCCCCAATGCTATTCCACCAACGGCCATTGTACCCGCCGCAATGCCCCCAACGGCTAACAAAAGCCCTAGAGCCAGACCTGCAAAACTGATGAGTCCTAGAACAAGCGCGCCTAAACATAATCCGCCCAAAGCAACAATACCAATGGATACCGCACCAATCGCAACATTACCTATGGCAATAACCCCTTTAGCAACGTATAGCCCCCGTCCGATATGGATATGAACCAGAGGAATTCCAAAGCATGTTCTCTTACTTTTGTACTCATAATGAAACAAGGAATTCAGATCTACATATACGGGGCTTGCGACATGCTCTGCTCTGGTATCGCTTGAAGCATCCTTCACCAGATGATCCAAACTTACGTGAAATAATTCACTTAAACTAATCATCTTATCCATTTCGGGATAGGATTGACCTGATTCCCACTTAGACACGGCTTGCCGCGAAACACCAATCACCTCCGCCAAGTTCTCCTGGGACATTCCTCTCTGTTTCCTATAGCTTTGCAATTTATTTGCAAAGTCCATTCGCCATCACCTCATGCTCATCATATTATAACGTTCTGTAATTGACTACCTATCTACCCTTACATACTGTCAACCACTGGTTGCAAAGCTGATTTTGCGGTCTTTTATCCTCATTAAACGTTCTTGATTCCCATTCTCCCTGTTTCCGTGCAAGATGATAGCGTATAATATACGATATAGAATATTCATCAGAGGAGACTATAAAACCATGAAATTGAGTATGAATTGGATTACGCTTCGGGTCCGCGATCTGGAGGCTTCCCTTCATTTTTATAACCGGATACTGGGGCTACCCATTGAGCGTAGATTTGAGAGCAGTGGAAAACAGATCGTCATGTTAGGTCTGGAGGGGCAACCCAAGATCGAGCTTATTCAGGGAAGTGACCCGGCTTTGAAGCCGGAATGTGGCGTTTCTGTGGGTTTCGAAGTGGAGTCACTTGATGAAGCGATGGAGAGTTTAAAAAGCCAAGGTATCCCAGTAGCGCGCGGACCAATCGCACCCAATCCCCACCTGCGGTTCTTTTATATCCTGGACCCGGACGGGTTTGAGGTGCAGTTAGCGGAGCATAACTAACGTTTATCAAGCGTTATTACCTCAAAAAGAAATAGACCGCCCTAACCAAAGGTAGCGGTCTATTCTGCCGTAAGCCTAACCCCCACTCTTAAAGCAAGGATTTATTCAACAGCTTTAGTTGATCTTTTTTCAGTGAAAAAGTAAACCAAAGCCAATAGCGGCAGGATCACTCCGATGAGTGAGGCGAAGGTCCATCCCCCATAGGCATAAGCCCAACCACCCAAAGATGATCCAACGGCTCCACCCACGAAGAAAATCGCCATAAAGATCCCATTAAGACGTCCCCTCGCTTCACTTCCCAATGAATAAATCACACGCTGTCCGAGTACAAGATTTCCGGATACGGCCATATCCAATGTAATCGCGGAAATAAAGAGCAGGATGAGAGCAAAAGTTGAGTGGCTATGGAAAAGATGAATTAGTAAAAAAGACAAGGTGGCAATGATCATGGCCAGCCCGGTTAACCATTTACTCCAACCTTTATCTGCCAGTCTTCCAGCAATCGGCGCGGCTACAGCCCCACCAACACCTACTAAAGCAAACCATGCGATCCCTTGCTGCGACATTCCAAAATCATCCGCCAACCGCAACGGAACCACCGTCCAAAAGAGACTAAAAGCTCCAAATAAATAAGCTTGATATAAGGCACGTCGGCGCAATATAGGCGTTTGTTTTAAAAGGGTGCCTAAAGAGACAATTAATTTACTATAGCTTACCGAAGGTGCAGGTTTACGTTCAGGAAGAAATCGCGACAGAAGAATGGCTAACAACGTGATAACGACCGCTGAAAAAATAAACACGGCTTGCCATCCCCAGATGCTGGTGATAAAGCTTGCCACGGGCCGGGCAAACATAATACCTAATAAGAGTCCACTCATAACATTACCAACCACACGGCCACGCTGCTCTTCAGACGCTAAATAGGTGGCATAAGGCACCAGGATTTGGGCTACCACAGAACCGGTTCCTATAAACAAAGATGCTGTCAGGAACAAAGGCGCATTAGCTGCGAAGGCTGCAACCAGCAATGCACCCACTGCAACCATTAACGTGATTATCGTGAGACGCCGATTCTCAACAATGTCACTCAGCGGCACGATAAATAACAAACCTACAACATAACCGATTTGAGTTAAAGTGACGATCAAGCCTGCGGCTGTAGAAGAAAGTCCTGTCGAGACACTGATAGGTCCGACAAGGGTTTGAGCATAATAAAGATTGGCCACGATAAGCCCGCATGCCGCTGCTAACATAAACATCATCCAACTTGAAATGTGGTTCTCTTTCGCCGCTTGTTCTTTTTGCATGTGAATCCTCCTCAGATGGTCATAATAATTTAAATACTATACGTTCAGTTCACTAATTCATGTTTAAATAATATACTGAACGTATCGTTTTGTAAATAGGCGATGGTCATTTATTTTCCCGGATTTTTTTAGTATACTGAACGTATAGTTTATATTTTGACTGGAGACAGATTAACGAAAGGGTGATTTCAGATGGAGAGTAAACGAGGACGTCCGCGTAATGTTGAGACGGAGAAGTCTATTCTTTCCGCTTCCTATGATTTGTTATTGGAAAATGGTTTTGGAGCAGTTACGGTGGAAAAAATAGCGGATCGTGCCAAGGTCAGCAAAGCTACGATATATAAATGGTGGCCTAACAAGGCTGCCGTGGTGATTGATGGATTCCTATCCTCCGCTGCGGACAGACTGCCCGTACCTGACACAGGTTCAGTATTCGATGATATTCTCATGCATGCAACGAACTTATCCCGGTTCCTGATTAGTCGAGAGGGTAAAATCATTACGGAGATCATTGGCGAAGGACAGATGGATTCAGGCTTGGCGGAAGCTTATCGGACCCGATATTTCCAGCCTCGTCGGCTTGAGGCACGGCTGCTTATGGAACGAGGTGTTCAGCGCGGGGAATTGAAGGATAATCTCGATATTGAAGTTGTTACCGATCTTATTTACGGGCCGATATTCTACCGCTTGCTGGTGACCGGCCAACCCATAGACGATGCTTATGTGCAGCAGTTGGTGAGATACGCTTTTGAAGGAATACGGTAACTAACGGTAACTGTAAAATAGACCGCCCTCTCTCACAAGGGATCGGTCTATTTCTGATCGTAGTACTAAAAAATGTCGGACTGGCGGAAGGTTGAGATACAACGGACCGAGGTGCTCTTATTTTCTCATTATGAGGCGTTTTCCCAAGCTATCGGACTTCTACGCACTTATCTAGTCTTTTCAAAGCAAAATACTGCTACTGATGAGGGAATAAGTGCGATACGGTCCGATCACTCGACTAATTTCATTAAATAAAGAAAATAAGAGCTATACAGTCCGCAGGATCATGAATGGGTGATTCGAACGGACATGAGGTTAGTTTCACTAATTAAATCAGTTTCCAAAGAAACCTTTCTGCTGCAAAATGTCTCGCGTATCGTTCCATAATTTATTTTCCATTACCCTATCTCCTCCCGGTTGGACGGGTACAATGGGATTGCCTGTCCCAACGTTAAAATATCCCCCACTGCTCTCTTGATACTTAGGATCGCTCATTAAACGAATAATGATCTCCGCTCCTTTACGAGGATCGCCAATACGAAAGAAATTCAATAAGTGCTTAAGCATCGAAGAAAACCAAAGTTCACGCCCGAGACCTGTAACGTTAAAACCCGGATTCAATGCATGAACACTGATTCCCGTTCCCGCCCAGCGGCGTGCAAGCTCACTGGTAAACATAATATTTAACAGTTTGGTTTTCCCATAAATCTCAGAAGATCCTCTGGAAGTAAAAGAAGCTGTATTGAGCAAATCTTCTGGCAACTTTAGCACTCCATGACGGCGTGAAGCTTCTGAAGCAACATTTATGATTTTTGCACTTCCTGCTGCTCTCAAAGAACGTTCTAAGGTATGTGTCAATAACCATGGTGCAAAATAGTTCACAGCCATCATTTCTGAGAATCCATCGGCAGTTATCCGCTGTTCAAACCCATGAAGCCCTGCGTTATTTATTAACACGTCTATCTTCGGAAAAACATTAGAGATTTCTTGTCCTAACCTAGTGACATGCCTCATTGAGGATAGGTCTCCGTAAAAAAAACTAATTTCGGCTGCTGGTACGCTCTCCTTTATCATTTTTCCAGTTGCTTCCGAACGCGTTTTACTCCTTGCAGTCAGAACAAGATGGGCACCTCGCTTAGCCATTTCAAGTGCAACGAGTTGTCCCAAACCGCTTGTAGCTCCAGTAATTACAATAATCGGCTTTGTCATCATCTACATTCTCCTTTATATCAGGAATTCATCAGGGGCAATTTCATTTTGACAGCGTATTGTCCAAATCATATAATTGATATATATCAACTATATGTTGATGATTGACATATGTCAACTAAATAGATGTATGACAACTTTAAAATACAAGAGTAGGTGGTCAAAACAATGAATGCCGAACGTAAAGACACGTTGAGAGGGCAATTAGAACTGAAGCTAGGTGGACAAATTAGTGCCCTCATTAGTGCTTCGCATGCCCTAAATGTCAGAACTGCTGCCGCTTTCGATTCATCTATACAGCCTGCTGCTTTCCATATAGTCCGTTGGCTGTACTCTTATGGACCAACAAGCGCCTCTGTGTTGGCAGAATCAACGGCTATGGATCGTAGTTCAGTCAGCCGTCTCATCAAGCAACTCGAGAATTTGGGTTATGTTAGAAGAGAAGACTCTCCTAATGATCGTCGAGCCATCCTTCTTACACTCACTGAACTTGGACGACAAAAAACCTTTGATGCGCTGCAGGATAAGGAATTCATATTTTATGAGCGCATAGCTCAATGGGATAATCAACAGCTTGAAACCTTTATTCAAATGCTTCAGGAGTTTAATGGATTTAATGATAATTAATAAATGGGAACAAAAAAAGAAACAGCATCTTGCTGTTTCTTTAGATATGGATTGTCTGTAGTCAGAGCCATCAATTCAATAATATGAGGTTTTACGGAATCAATCAGATCAAAAACAGGAACATTCGTACTTACTATATTCCCATAATATGCTATACTAATCGGGCAATAGAACGGCTTGCAAGGGCGGTTGGCTAATCTCCCAGAAGGGAGGTGAGGCCGTGGAGGTTTATCAAGCGTTGTCATTGATGTTCATGTTCGGCATGTTCATTATTGCATTGCTCAACTACCTCAAAAAGAAATAGACCGCCCTCTCGCAAAGGAATGCGGTCTATTTCCTGACTAAACTTCCGGAGCCGCCGCCCTTAAAAGCGGCTATTGCACTGGGAGTCGTGTTTCCGCACGACTCTCTTTGCATTGTACGTTTTATCTACCCAAACTATACCACGATCAAAACCAAATAAAAAGTCACTCTTCCCCAAACAACAAAAAAACGGCATTTCTGCCGTTTTTTTAGGATGGACTCTCAGGGGCTCGAACCCTGGACAAATAGATTAAGAGTCTACTGCTCTACCAACTGAGCTAAGAGTCCATATGATGTTTGGTGGAGCCAAGGGGGATCGAACCCCTGACCTCATCGCTGCCAGCGATGCGCTCTCCCAGCTGAGCTATGGCCCCAAACTGAAATTTCAGATGTATGTAATCACACATTTTTTAATTTTAGTTTGGTCGTAATTGAGTTGTTCCGATAAACTCAAGCGTCGTAGGCGACTTCTATATAATATAAAAAATCGCCCTCTATGTCAACACTTTTTTTAAAATTCATTTTTCCAATCAAATTCCCCGCTCAAAACTCAGAGGAAACAAACCAGTACAAGCACTCCTAACAGACCCTAGGATTGGCTGTAACGCCCTAACTGGACAAAACCCTATAATCCCTCTAATTCTCCCGTACTCTTGGATAGCAGCCCCTTGAGTTCCTTCATGAACATATTAATATCCTTGAACTGGCGATATACGGACGCAAAACGAACGTAAGCCACTTCATCTACTGGGTAGAGCTGCTCCATCACGAATTCACCAATCTGTTGGCTTTCCACTTCCGCAACGGCGATGCCGCGCAAAGATTTCTCAACCTCGGACACGATCTTTTCTAGACGTTCCACAGAAACCGGCCTTTTCTCACAAGCACGGATGAGACCGCGGAGTATTTTATCACGACTGAATTCCTCACGGCTGCCGTCTTTTTTAATTACAATCAGTGGCGTTTCTTCAATCATTTCAAAAGTAGTGAAACGTTTGCTGCAACGCTCACATTCACGCCTACGACGGATTGACTTATTTTCATTCGCTGGTCGCGAGTCCAGCACTTTAGTATTTGTGTGATCACAGTAAGGGCATTTCATAAGCTTCATCACTTCCTAATACATAATGGTTTGGTCCCGGAACGTTATAAATCCGGCTTTTGAACGGCTTTTTTAATATTTCCAGAAATCACCGTTTTTTTCTTGTAATGATAATGGCAAGTCCGGCACATAATACAGTTACCAACAGAGGAGGTGAACAGCAATGAGCCAAAGCAACAACTCCAATAACCTTGTAGCTCCAAATTCCCGCGGTGCCTTGGAACAACTTAAATACGAAGTTGCCCAAGAACTAGGAATCACGCTTTCCCCAGATGGTTACCAAGGCAATAAAACTTCTTATGAAAATGGTTCGATCGGTGGTTACATCACTAAACGTCTTGTAACCCTGGCAGAACAACAACTGGCAGGTCAATACAAATAACCTGACCAACATAAGCTTTTTGAAGAAGTATTAAACGACCTACAGGTCGTTTAATACTTCTTTTTATACATAACACGGTAGAAATTAAAATTCTTTGTAAATGTCCGTGTACTGATCATAGTAATAATTAACGCGCTGTACATAATGCCTGGTTTCACCAATGGGAATATCTTTAATGGTTGCATCTGTCCCATCCCAGATCCCTTCGTCCAACCAGCGTTGAACTTTTCCGGGTCCAGCATTATAGGCTGCGATAATTGCTGTACGTTTACCTTCGAACTGACGGGATAAAGTTGAAAGATACCATGTACCCAGTTCAATATTAGCCGAAGGCTCATGCTTGAGTTCTTCCATAGATACGTTTGGAAGCTTGGCCTTTTCCAGCGCCCACTTCGCGGTATCCGGCATAAGCTGCATCAGCCCTAGTGCGCCTTTTTTGGATTCTCGTCCAGTTTTAAAGTTCGTTTCTACACGAATAATCGCGGTTACAAGAAACGGGTCTATCTCATAAGTGATGCTGTGCTTGCGAATCTCATCTTTAAAATGGATGGGATAAAACCACGACATCCAGTTAGTACTCAGAAACAATATTGCCGTAAAACCCACAAATAGCAGAAGCAGTACTCTTTTTTTACGTAGCCATTTCATGATAAACCCAGCCTGTCCCAAAAAACAGCAACCTGTTGCTCAGTGTACGCAAGATCGCCACTGTTGTCGATGATGTAGTCCGCTTTATTACGTTTCTGTTCAATATCCATCTGTGCATTCAATCGCGCTTCTGCTTCTTCTAAAGAGAGCCTATTACGTTCCATTAATCGAGCAATTTGCATTTCACGGGGAACGTACACTACTACAATCTCATGGAACAGGGTCTCAAGCCCTGATTCAAAAAGAAGCGGAATATCCACAATAATAAGCCGCTTCGGCTCTTCCTGCTCCATGCTGTACATACGGTCTTTGATTTCCTGCCGGATGGCAGGATGCGTCAAATTGTTCAAGGTTTGCAGGGCCACAGGATCTTGAAAGACGATTTCACCTAATTTGGCCCTATTCAGTGTTCCATCCGGAAAAAGGATCTCTTTTCCGAATTGCTTAGCAGCAGCAGCCAACACTTCATGCCCGGGAAGCATAACTTCTCTGGCGATCACATCGGCATCAACCAGCCTCGCTCCCTTGTTCACAAGCAGTGCAGACACTGTGCTTTTTCCGGATGCGATTCCTCCGGTTAAGCCTATAATCATGTACTCACCTCATAATAGCTTCAGTATTCCCATTGCAATTAATAATAACGCTGGTAATGCGGCAGCATGCTTCATCCAGTAGTTCCCGGCAAATCTAAGTCCAGTCTTCATACCCAGCAATAGAAATGTACCACTAAACAAAGCTATTGTAAGTGATGTCCATATCGGATTGAAGCCAAGCAGCGCTGCGCCAAGTCCAGCCCCAAAAGCATCCAGAGAGAGCGCAATCCCCAGTATCATCGCTTCCATCGAAGAGATACTTCCTGAGGCATCCATATCCGCAGAAGACGGGGTACGCAAGATCTGTACTACAATCCCCAAACGGCGAAGCTCAAGTGAAAAAACAGCTGATTTCAACGGTTCATCATTCATAACAGGTTCTGTACCCGCTTCAGAATCAGCAGCTACCTCTGCCCAAGCCTGCTCGGAAAATGAGCCCTTATCTACCGTTTCAGCTTTACGTCCGCCATCTGCATCTTTCTCTTTTTGCATCAGCATCTGAACAAGCGACCAGCATCCCATTAGCACAAGTATAACCGCACCAACTATAGAAGCTGCATTCGGAGACACTACCTTGGCAAGCAAAACCCCAACCTGCATCGATACACAGATAACTACCCCCGAACAGAGCGAGATAATCAAAACGGAGAGCAGTGGTATTTTCATTTTACGCAGCCCATATGTAATTCCTACACCAAAACCATCCAAACTCAAGGCAAACGCTAGCAATAGCAGTGAAAATAATGGGCTGAGCACCCGCAATCCCTCCTGTGAAGAACCGGAAAACTGAAATTTTATCGTTTCAGCTTCCGTTCTCTATTAAGCATTCTTCACACAGTATATGGGCGGGACAAGTAGTGGGTGCCAACCTTATTATTTCAACAAATTCAGTGAACAGTCGGACGCTGGCAATTTGGACAATAATGCGTGCCACGACCGCCTACAACCGTCTTCTCAATCATCGTTCCGCAGTTACTACACGGCTGATCCTTACGACCGTAAATCAATAGCTGCTGCTGATACGTACCGCTCTCACCTTGGCCATTAACATATGACTTAACAGATGAACCTCCGGCGTTAACCGCTTCGGCCAGCGTGCTTACAATAGCATGATGCAGCTTGTCCAATTGATTGTCCGTGAGCGCTTTGGCGCTGTCTTCAGGATGGATACCCGCACGGTGCAACGACTCATCTACATAAATATTGCCGATGCCGACGATATATTCCTGATTAAGCAGCAGCGATTTAATTTTGGTGCTTTTACCGGACACGATCTGCTTAAACCTCTCCGGTGTAAAAGAAGGCTCCAGCGGCTCCTGCCCCAGCTTATTTAAAGGCGGCAGCTGAAGATCTTCTCCCATCTGAAAAAGATGCATTGTCCCAAATTGGCGAACATCCGTGTAACGCAGCTCAGTTCCATCCGTAAAATGAAAAATCACATGTGTATGCTTGTCCAGTGGGTCATCATTTGAAAAAAGTCCGTAACGGCCTTCCATCCGTAAATGTGACACAAGCACCAGACCATCCAGTACAATACGCAAAAACTTTCCTCTTCGTTCAACTTTTACAATGCTATGACCTGCCAGCAGGTGGGCAAAAGCCTGAATATCATCCGGACGCTGAATAATCCGCGCCAACCGGACGGTTACATTCTCTATCTGCTTTCCATTAACTAACTCATTAAGTGTTCTCTTGACTGTCTCTACTTCCGGTAATTCCGGCATGATGTCTTCACCTCAACTACATTATAGCTGATATGCACACCTTAAAGGGAGTCTATTTCGCCTCGTACCAGTTACTTCCAAAGCTGACCTCTGCCTTAAGCGGCACAGATAACTTTAGTGCTCCACCCATTACTTCCGGCAAAAGCGTCTTCATAAGCTCCATTTCATCCTCTGGCACCTCGAATACAAGCTCATCGTGTACTTGAAGCAGCATACGGCTCTTAAGCCCACGATCAAATAACGCCTTGTCCATATGCACCATCGCCAGCTTGATTATATCCGCTGCTGTTCCCTGTATAGGTGTATTCATTGCTGTCCGCTCCGCAAAAGAGCGCAGATTAAAGTTCTTCGCATTAATCTCCGGCAGATAACGGCGACGTTCGAGCAATGTGGTCACATAACCATACTTCCGTGCCTCCACTACAATATCGTCCATATAGCGGCGTACACCCTGATAAACCTCAAAATATTGCTCAATAAATTGCGCGGCTTCCTTACGCGGAATATTCAGATTCTGCGAGAGACCGTAATCACTGATCCCGTAGACGATCCCAAAGTTAACGGCTTTTGCGGCACGGCGCATATTACTGTCCACCTGTTCTGCGGTCACACCGAATACATCCATCGCTGTCTTCGTGTGAATATCCATATCATGCAGAAAGGCTTCCTTCATCCGCTCATCGCCGGAAATATGTGCCAGCACACGCAGTTCGATCTGCGAATAGTCGGCTGCCAGGATGGACCAGCCCGGTTCGGACGGAACGAATACCTTGCGGATTTTGCGTCCTTCCTCTAGACGAATCGGGATATTTTGCAAGTTCGGGAATTGGCTGCTAAGCCGTCCTGTAGCGGCAATTGTCTGCCGATAGAATGTATGCACCTTCCCTGTGTTCGGGGAAATTTCTTTAAGCAGCCCCTCTACGTAGGTAGATTGCAGCTTTGCAATTGTGCGATATTGCAGAATCAAACGCACCACATCGTGGTATGGCGCCAGTTTCTCAAGCACTTCGGCATCCGTGGAATAACCCGTCTTCGTCTTCTTGACGACAGGCAGACCTAGCTTTACAAACAAGATTTCACCCAGCTGCTTTGGTGAGTTCAAATTAAACTCAGTGCCACAAATCTCGTATATTTCACTGACCAATTTAGAAATTTGCGCCTCGAATTCTTTTCCAAGCTCTTTAAGATCACCAGCATTGACTGCAATCCCCTGTTTCTCCATATCCGCCAAAATCCGTGACAAAGGCATTTCCAGATCCTCGAATAGCCCTGTCATTGCGGTCTCCACCAGCTCCTGCTGTTGCTTCTGTGCGATTCCAAGAACCGTTGCACTCTTTCGTGCAACGTGATTTCCTAAAACTTCAAGCTCAGGGATTTTGTATTTGGCACCTTTACCAAATACCTCTTCATCAGGAGAGAGCCGCGGCAAGCCGTATTTAGCAGTGAGATCATTTAGATTCTGATTAGCCTCCGTAGGATCAAGCAAATAAGCCGCCAGCTGCACATCATGGGCTGCACCTGCAAAAGCAATTCCCTGCCAGTGTAGAGCCAAATCAGCGCGGTGAAGATCATATCCACTTTTCGGAGCCTTTTCATCTCCTAGCCAATCACGCAGCTTCGCAGCGGCCGGTTTATGCAGTAATTCAAATGGCACATAGTAATGCCGCTCCAGAGAGGACAATCCTATTCCGATTACCTCGGCACGATGCGGATTATCTCCATACGATTCCACATGCAGCGCCGAAATACCAGCCAGGGCTTCACTGAGCTCCTTAAGTTCTTCTTCACTTACGATCGTAATATCAAGTGCCTCAGCTTCTACTTCAGCAGTACTCTCCTCACCCTCGGCAACAGGAGCGTAGGCACTAAGTGACAAACGTTCCAACAATGATTTAAATTCCAGCTTGGCAAGCGCTGGTCCGGCTGTATCTGCTGAAATTCCATTGAAGACCATGTCTTCCCACGAATGCTCAAGCGGTACTTCACGATAGATGGTCGCTAATTTTTTGCTCATCACCGCATCTTCCGCATGGGTTTCCAGTTTCTCTTTCATTTTACCCTTTAGCTCACCGGTTCCAGCTAAGACACCTTCCACTGATCCAAATTGATGCAGCAGCTTCAAAGCTGTCTTCTCACCTACGCCGGGTACTCCCGGGATGTTATCACTTGCATCGCCCATCAGCCCTTTAAGATCAATGATCTGCTCAGGGGTTAGGTCATATTTCTCCCGGATTTGTTCCGGCCCATAAAGCTCAACTTCGGTGACCCCTTTGCGGATTAAAGCAACGGTCGTATGCTCAGAGGCCAGCTGCAACATATCCTTGTCTCCCGACACGATCATAACCTGCCGTCCCGCTTCATCCGCCTGGCGTGAAATGGTGCCAATAATATCATCAGCCTCATAATTGCCAATTTCAAACTGCGGTACACCTAAATTAGTCAGCAATTCCTTCAACAAAGGGAACTGCTCGGAGAGTTCCGGCGGTGTTTTTTGCCGGCCGCCCTTATAATCTTGATAACCTTCATGCCGAAAAGTAACTTTCCCTGCATCGAAAGCGACAATCATATGTGTCGGTTTATGTTCTTCGATTAAACGAAGCAGCATCGTTGTAAATCCGTACACCGCATTTGTCTGTTGCCCTGCTGTATTCGTCAGCGGGGGCATCGCAAAAAAAGCACGGTAAATAATATTGTTTCCATCTATAAGTATCAACTTGTCCATAGTGCACCTCGCCTTTTTCATGCTTACTCCTTACATCTTACCATATGCCCTGTACAAGTAGAAACGGCTTTACCAACCTAAACAGTGGGATAAGCTGATATGTTAAGGATATACAACAAGTAGCCGCCCTTTTAAAAGGGCGGCTACTTAGTTTAACTAAAGATATAACAAAAGCTGTGTAAGTGCAAATTACTGATTCAAGTCCGGACGGCTGCCTGTGACCAGATAAACAACACTCTCACCAATGTTAGTCGCATGATCGGCAATCCGTTCAATATAACGGCCTACCAGCGTTAATAACATAGCTTGGGATACAGAATCCGGTTTTGCCACCATATAACTATATAGCTCATTGATCATCGAACCATATAATTGATCGACCTGATCATCATCTTGTGCCATTCTATAAGCCAGATCCGTGTTCTCATCCAGATAAGACTGGATAGCCTCATCAATCATGGTCGTCACAATTTCCGCCATACGTGGAATGTCTACAAGCGGCTTGATCAGCTGCTGTCCATGGATGCGCATAGTTGCTTTCGCAACATCAATAGCCAAGTCACCCATACGTTCCAAATCGCTAGATATTTTGAAAGCAACGATAATGCGGCGCAAATCTTTTGCTACAGGCTGCTGTGTAATAATTAGCCGTGAGCCAATTTCCATGATTTTATCTTCCATGGCATTCAGCTGCAAATCTGCTTTAATGATTTCCTGAGCGCGCACAGTATCAAGATTCTGTAAAGCAACAATTGCTCCACCAAGAGCATCTATTACATGTTCACCCATCTGCTGCAGCAGACTGCGCAGCTCTTCCAAATCTTTATCAAATTCTTTTCTGCGAATCATAGTAAGAGCGATCCTCCTCATTAATGTATGGTCAGCTTGCCATTTCCAAGGACGAGCGCCCTTGTAGCCCGTATCAGCCGAAACGTCCAGAAATATAATCTTCGGTGCGGGAATCCTTAGGAGTAGAGAACAACACCTCTGTATCCGCCGCCTCTACAATTACACCATTCAAGAAAAACACGGTTCGACCAGATACACGTGCCGCCTGATGCATGTTATGAGTAACCATAACGATTGTATACTTACTTCTTAATTCCTGTACAAGCTCCTCTATCTTGAGCGTAGACACAGGATCAAGTGCAGACGTTGCCTCATCCATGAGCAGAATATCCGGCTGTACTGCCAAAGCTCGGGCAATACACAGCCGTTGCTGCTGTCCGCCGGACAAGCTAAGGGCAGATTTTTTCAGAAAATCTTTAACTTCCTCCCACAGCGCGGAATGACGCAGACTTTGCTCTACAATCTCATCCAGTTCGCTCTTTGAACGAATGCCGTGCAGGCGAGGACCATAAGCTACATTGTCGTAAATCGACTTCGGAAAAGGATTGGGCTGTTGGAATACCATGCCCACCTGCTTACGCAGGCTTTCTACCTCTACCTCGTCACTATAAATATTTTTGCCGCCGATGTTTACAGTTCCTTCAATACGTGTACCAGGAATCATATCATTCATACGATTCAGCGTGCGCAACAGAGTGGATTTTCCGCAACCGGAAGGTCCAATAAAAGCAGTAACCTGTTTCTCCGGAATTTGCAGATTCACATTCTTCAGTGCGTGAAATGACTCATAGTAGAGATCAAGTTTCTCTATGTCAATGATGGATTTCATTAGTATTTACGTCTCCTTCTCATCATCTTCGTTCTCCATAATAAGCTTTTAATGTAAATACAGTTGGAGAGAAATGTTAACGCAATGTAAAATTGGTGAAGATGAATTAGTCCACGTGATAGTATTCCCTACAATTCGGCGTGTAATCTCACCTGAATCTTGTTTATGAACGGGATAAAGAAGAAAACTCCAGTCATGCTAAATGACCGGAGCTCTCTTTTTGTTAACAACTAATTTATAACCTACACCTCGAATGGAATCGATATGGACGGATTCTGGATCTAGCTCAAGCTTTTTACGAAGTGAACTTACGTGCACATCAACGGTGCGCTGTCCACCAATATAATCAAAGCCCCATACAGCGTTCATAAGATCATCTCTTGTCAGCACTACCCCTGGTTTACGAGCCAAATATAACAATACCTCGAACTCTTTCGGTCGCAGGTTAATGCTATGTCCACCTAAGGAAACTTCATACCGCTCAGGATAGATTTCTAGTTGTCCCAGAATGATCGTAGAAGCAGATATAGGTGTCTCTTGTGGAGCCTCCTCAGCAAGACCGGAAATCCGCCGCAATACAGCGCTCACTCTTGCAAGCAATTCGGATACCCCAAAAGGTTTGGTTATATAATCATCAGCACCGGATTTCAGCCCTCTAACCACATCTTCTTCAGCATTTTTAGCAGTCAATACGATAATAGGTGTGCGGATACCTTGTCCACGCAATTTATCAAGGATGTCAATGCCATTCATTCCTGGCAGCATCAGATCCAATACGATCAAGTCAAAAGGTTCCCTCGTCGCACGATCATATCCTGCCGTTCCATGATCCTCTACCGTCACCTCGTAACCTTCCTGCGTTAAGTTATAGGACAGCAGCCGGGCTAGTGTCGGTTCGTCTTCAATGACAAGCAATCGTTGAGCCATAGGTTCCCCCGTCTTCCATATAGTTTGATTTTTACAAAACAGCAACAAAACCATCATATCACCGTAATGTTAACTTAGTGTAAAATTAAAAAAGTGAATTTACAAAAATCTAATCGGTCTTTTCTTCCTGCAGCAAAGGCAATTCAATCACAAAGGAACTGCCGATTCCCAGATCACTTTCAACTGAAATCACTCCATGGTGCATATCTACCAAATGCTTTACAATAGACAGCCCCAATCCCGTTCCGCCGGAGCTTCTGGATCTTGCCTTATCCACCCGGTAAAAACGTTCAAAAATACGCGGAAGATCTTTTTTAGGAATCCCCATACCTGTATCGCTAACAGTAAATTGAACATTTTCGGAGCCGTCTGGTTTCAGTAGACTCTTAACGTAGACCTTTACGTTTCCGCCTTCATGTGTGTAATTAATCGCATTAGAGAACAGATTCATAAAGATTTGACGCAGCTTATCCTCATCCGCCTCAATGAATAGCTCCTCAGGAACCTCTACATTAAGACTAATGTTTTTCTTCTCAGCGACTTTACTGATGGTTCCCAGCACGGAATCAAAGAATTCAATGATATGAACCGGTGAGCAATCGAGCTGCACCCGTTTAGATTCGATTTTAGATAATTCCAGAATATCTCCAATCAAGCGATTTAAACGCTCGTTCTCATCATAAATAATTTGCAGGAAGGATCTCGCCGTCTTCTCATCTTTAACTCCGCCACCCAGTAAGGTCTCGGCAAACCCTTTGACCGCTGCAACCGGAGTCTTGAGTTCATGCGATACATTAGCTACAAATTCACTACGCATCCGCTCCAAACGGCGAATTTCCGTAACCTCTTGCAATAGGAAAAGCATACCTCTGTACGTACCATCCTGGATCATCGGAACCGCGTCCATCCGTACAATTCGCTCTCTTGGGTTATAAATACTTCGTTCTTCATGAATCGGCTCCCGGCTTAACACCCCTTCTTCAAGCAGACGGGTTAGCTCATAATGCCGTTTTAACTCTTTGTACGAATGACCCGCCATTTCACCGTTACTGACATCAAGCATTCGCTCTGAAGCCCGATTAAGCAGCGCAATCTCTTCTTCCGCATTGATCATTATGATGCCGCCAGTCATATTATCCAGCACGCTTTGCAGCAGATCCTCATTATCACGAATCGTCTTAAGCTGGTCTTGAAGACTGTCTGCCATCGCATTAATCGCTGTAGCCAGCTGTCCAACTTCATCTTTACGCTTCAAATGAACTCTGGCATCATAATCCAGATCGGTAATCCGCCGGGCGACTCTTGTGATTTGCTCCAGCGGGGAAGTCATGCTTGAAGCTACTTTATAGCTCACAATAGTTGCTGACAAGAACAAGATAATTAGACCTGCAGCCATGATCATCCAAGCATGCTTAAGACCTTGCGTTACAGCATCAAGTCCCATTGAGACCCGAATATAGCCGTCAAATCCCTGATCAGAAGTTACCTTTCCAGCCACATATAACATCTCATGCTTTAGAGTTTCGCTGTAACGGATTGCCCGTCCAGTTCCCTCTTTCGCAGCCCCTATCTCTTCTTCACGATTGGAGTGGTTGTCCATTTCCAAGGGGTTTTTCTCAGAATCGCCAATTACTTTACCCGACTTTGTAATAAACGTTATCCGAGAATCTAAAAGTTTAGAAATATGCTCCGCCTGTTCAGTGTAATACGGGATCGCATTTGAAGAATTCATATCTACAAATTCCAGTGTTCCTGAGAGCAAACTTATTTCCCGGGACATATTCTCTTCCAGAGCAGTTATATGGGAGCTCTTAAACAGATGAGCCATCGTAAATCCAGTACCAATCATGGAAATACCGATTAAGGCCATAAGTATAAACGTAAGACGAGCGCGAAACGGTTTCATCTGAAATTTGCCTCTCCCTTTATCATTGTATCTTTTATCCTAACTTCATTTTCTTCAAAATACCAGTACGACTATGACCGTGACATAAGCCCCCCAGAGTAGATTATATAAAAATAACAGCCCGAGTTGATTAACTCTGGACTGTTACTTTGTATTACTTTTGTAAAAACACATGAGTTTATTCTGTACGGGTGGCAAGAAACCACTGATTACCCTGACGGTCTCTAACCCCTGCTCCTCTTTCTCCATAGGATTTATCCAGTGGTTCTTCAATAATAGAAGCCCCGGCATCCAGGCACTTGCGGTAGGTCTCATCAACATTTCTTACATAAAGATGAATGGCAAGCTGTACCGGTGAATACTTTTCATTCGCTTCGGAAATCTCAATGATGGAATCACCGATTCTGACCTCGGCATGCCTAATCCTTCCCTCATCATTTCGCAGCATATCAATAATTTTGGCATCAAAGCAGTGCACAACAAAATCTATCAATTGGTCTGCATCTTCCGCAATAAAATACGGCGTAACGTTAAGAAACCCATTTCTAATATAATGTGGTGCCATTCATTGTCCTCCTTTAGACAGGTAAAAACGCCTTCGGCGTTCCTTAAGGATCATTTATAGTCTGGACATATAAATCCTTATAATTTGATTAAAACCCATGGAAAAGCCATTCAGAGAATCTGCCCTCCTCATGACTTATCCACCGGTTGTAACCCCATTTATTTAAACACTGGCTCCTTGAATTGAGTCAATTTAGCTGCAGAATCTTTTTCCACATCCGCATGCAGACTGTTGCCGTGAGCATCCATCGTCACAATCGCTGCAAAACCCTCCACATCGAGATGCCACATCGCCTCAGGAATACCAAATTCCATAAAATCAACAGCGTTGACCTTCTTAATGCACTCTGCATAATACTGGGCGGCTCCACCAATCGCATTGAGGTATACCCCGCCGTGCTCCTGTAACGCTTTTAACGTTTTTGGACCCATACCACCTTTTCCGATGACTGCACGGATTCCAAATTTTTTGATAATATCGCCTTGATAAGGCTCTTCACGAATGCTCGTAGTTGGGCCCGCAGCTTTTACATGCCAGCCTTCCTCATCTTTCATCATCACAGGACCACAATGATAAATCACAGCCCCTTCCAGATCTACCGGAGACTCATGATCCATTAAATATTTGTGCAAAGCATCACGGCCTGTATGCATTGCACCGGATAAAATAACCACGTCTCCAACACGCAGACTACGGATATCCTCTTCACTTACCGGCGTTGTAAGACGTACTTCCCGCGATTCAGAGGCTGGGCTGTTAGCTCCCTCAGCAATTACTGCTTCAGATTCATGTGCCCCTTCATCATCTACAGATATCCCTGTACCACTCTCATACAACCAATCCTCTATATTGCCTGTGGATGGATCAACCAGCACCCCTTGGCGGCGGAAGGCCCAACAGTTATAAGCAACGGATACGAAAAAGCTAGCTGGCAGACGATTCATTACGCCAACCTTACAGCCCAGCAGCGATACTTCACCACCAAAGCCCATCGTGCCAATTCCAAGCTTGTTAGCATTCTCCATAATATAGTCTTCCAGCTTACTAAGGTCTTCTATTGGATTAACATCCTCCACTTTGCGGAACAGCTGCTTCTTAGCCAGCTCGTAGCCAGTCGTACGGTCACCGCCGATACCCACGCCAATAAAACCGGCACTACAGCCCTGTCCCTGCGCCTGATATACCGCGTGTAAAATACATTTACGGATTCCGTCCAGATCCCGACCCGCTTTGCCGAGTCCTTCTAATTCTGCCGGGAGACTGTATTGAATATTTTTATTCTCGCAGCCTCCACCCTTCAGAATAAGTCTAACGTCTATTTTATCCTCTTCCCATTGTTCGAAATGAATGACTGGTGTGCCTGCACCCAAGTTATCTCCGCTATTCTCACCTGTTAATGAATCTACAGAATTGGGACGAAGTTTACCATTCTTGGTCGCTCGTACAATGGCATTATGAATATCTTTTTTCATCTCAATCTGATTGATTCCCACAGGGGTGTGAATGATAAATGTAGGCATTCCCGTATCCTGACAGATCGGAGACACTTGCTGCTCAGCCATTCCGATATTTTGCGCAATCGTGGTTAAAGCAAGACCGGACCGGGTAGCCCTGTCTTCCAGCGCGCGACCTTTTGCAACTGCCCGGCGTACATCTCCCGGCAAATTCGTGGAAGTTTCTACGATAAGGTTATAAATACTGTCTTCAAAATGCTGCATCTTCATTCAAGCTCCTCTCGGCAGTTCCAGGTTATCTAAAGTTTGATACAATTAGTATAATAATATCATACCTAGCACCGCATGAAAGGGGTTACTTTAAAATTGAGCTACCATTTTTCTGCCTATCTATATCGTCTTCAGTATATTCAGCGCTGGAGCTTGATGCGCAGCACCGCACCGGAGAACGTCGCTGAGCATTCTTTTCATGTTGCATTGCTCACACATATGCTCTGTTCCATCGGTAATGTTCATTTTGGACGTTCACTAAACGCGGAACGAGCAGCAACCCTAGCTCTGTTCCATGATGCCAGCGAAGTGTTCACAGGTGACATCGCCACGCCGGTAAAATACAACAATCCTCGCTTGCTCACCAGCTTCCGCGAAATGGAGAAAGTTGCGGCTGATCGCTTAACTGGAATGATTCCATCAGAGCTGAAAAGCATCTACACTCAGCTTATACGACCGGAAGACAGCCCTCCCGATTCGGAGGACATTCTGCTGCACAGCTATGTGAAAGCCGCTGATCGGCTGGATGCTTATTTGAAATGCGTATGGGAAGTTGCTGCAGGAAACCGAGAATTCGCCGCCGCGAAGGAGCAGACAGCAGCAAAACTTCGTGGGTTTGGCCTGCAGGAAGTGGATTATTTTCTGACTCATATGGCACCGAGTTTCGAAATGTCTCTCGATGAGCTCTCTGCCGGAAACTAAACACCCTCTATACAATAAAAAATGGACCTCCGCATAAATCTCGCAGGGGTCCATTTAGTAATTAATAATTGATAATACAAGCGTTCGTTGCTGATTCGGTCAGAATATCCCAGTCTTTAAAAATGGGCTGCAAACCCTTCGTATATAGCATTTCCGTAATCTCCTGCACACTACGGCCATCGGATATTTCGAATTGCGGAGTTCCCCCTGCATTAGTGTGACCGCCCACCTCAGTAGTGACCCCGGCTGACATCTTAGTTATTCCTAGATGAATTAAATGATCGCGTAGAGAGGCAGGCTCTCTTGTAGATAAAGTAATGCCCGAACGGGGTAAAAATAACCGGTATGCCAAAATAATCTGCACTAGCGATCGGTCGGTAACATCACACTCCGGGTTAAATTCCCCTAAATAAGGCCGAAACCGTGGAGGTGACAGACTGATCTCGCAATCTGGATACCGATCCTGCAAATAGCGGGCATGCATGGCACTTTGGAATGCCTCTTGCCGCCAATCATACATCCCGAGCAACGTACCAATATTCACAGAACGAAAACCTGCCTGACAGCCGCGTTCAGGTGCATCCAGGCGATTCCGGTAGTTTCTTTTAGGCCCTTTAACATGCAGCTTTCTGTAAGTCTCCTGGTGGTACACCTCTTGGTATAGTGTTAATCCATCCACCCCTGCTTGAAGAAGCTCTTTATATTCTGCAGTTAATAGAGGATTTATCTCAATACTGACGGAGGAAAAAAATTCTCTAAGTACAACTACACAATCCTTAATATATGAGACAGGATTCTCCCGGCGCGATTCACCAGTCAAAATGAGGATATGCCGCAGACCTGTAGCTGCAATCTTCTCAGCCTCCCTGCGGACCTCCTCCAAGGACAGCTTTTTGCGCGGAAAATCATAAATGGAGCTGAAGCTGCAGTAGGTACAATGATTCACACAAAAATCCGCAAGATACATCGGTGTGAACAGCTGCATCGAATAACCAAAATGTGCACGGGTCAGTCGCTGTGCAGCCAACGCCATCTCCTCTAGCAGCGGCGTTGCTGCCGGAGAAAGCAATGCCAGCAAATCATTTTCGTTCAGCTTGTCTTTTCCAAGCGCCCGCTTAACGTCATCCTCCCGGAACTCCTTCCACAGCTGCTCATAAGGATACTGCTCCAAGCGGGCCAGTGTGTCAAAAAAGCTCATGCTAATCTTCCCTCCTTTCGTGACCTATCAAATTCAGTTCAAAAATCCAGTCAACGGTGACGAAGCAAAAGCAACTTCTTCTACAGGACCCAGTCCTGCCAAATAAGCTTTGCGGCCAGCGGATATCGCCTCGCGGAACGCTTCCGCCATGACGAGCGGATTACGTGCCGTTGCGATAGCCGTATTAAGCAGAACAGCAGCGGCCCCCATCTCCATTGCTTCCGCCGCTTCCGAGGGCTTGCCAATCCCGGCGTCTACAATAATCGGCAAATTCACTTCTTCAATAAGAATACGCACAAGCTCCTTGGTGCGCAGGCCGCGATTCGTCCCGATCGGCGCACCAAGCGGCATCACAGCAGCAGCACCGGCATCTCTCAGACGTAAAGCAGCCGAAAGGTCCGGACTCATATAAGGCAATACTACAAAACCCTCCGCTGCTAAAATCTCTGTAGCTCGTATGGTCTCCAGATTATCTGGAAGCAGGTATTTCTGATCATTGATCACTTCGATCTTGACCCAGTTCCCCAGTCCCGCAGCTCTTGCTAATCTTGCAATACGGACTGCCTCTTCCGCTGTACGCGCTCCTGAGGTATTAGGCAGAAGAGTCATGTGGCCGGGAATGTGGTTCATGATATTTTCTGCTCCACCTTGCGGGTCCACTCGGCGAAGCGCTACAGTAATCACCTGAGAACCAGAGCTTGCGATCACTTCGGGGATCAACGTATTCCGGCTATATTTTCCGGTTCCGATAAATAATCTACTGGTTAATTCGATGCCGCCAATATGTAACGGGTCATGCATGAAATTACCTCCCTTTGGTTCTTATAAATTTCTCAAAATTCTATACCGCTCCATCTCAACCCCCACCAACAAAGTGCACCAGTTCCAAACGATCATCCTCGCTCAGAGCAGTACTTTCATAATTCTCCTTACTGACAATTTCTCCATTCAGCTCAATGATCATCAAACGACCCGACCACTCAGGAAGACTGATCAAATCAGCTATAGTTTGAATACCACCAGAACACTCTGCGGATTTCCCGTTAATCAACAGCTTCATTCTGAATCACCCCCTTCGCCCGTGCTGTTACCTCCAGGCTATGAATGAACCGCCTTATGAATAGCTTTGGCGGCCTCATAAGGATCATCCGCTCCGCAAATACCGGACATCACAGCAACTCCTGCCGCACCTTTCCTGATGATCTGCGCCGCATTAGCGGGGCTAATTCCGCCAATCGCAATTACAGGAATAGAGCTGGTCTTCACCGTTTCTGCAAGCAGCTCTAACCCACGTGCGGGCAGCCCTAACTTGCTATCCGAGGGAAATACATGACCAAACAAGCAATAATCAGCTCCCTGCTCTGAGGCATTCGCCGCTTCTTCCGGAGAATGAACCGATCTCCCCAGCCAAAGCTGAGGTGCAATTCGCCGGGCTGTAACCGGACTCAGACTGTGCCAGGCCAACTGAACCCCCGCGGCACCAGCTGCCAAGGCTACATCGATCCGGTCGTTGATTATCAGTTTGGTAGCGGGCATACCGGCAGCCAACAGCTTCTGTGCCGCAGCGAGCAGTTCGCATGCAGGACATTGCTTATCTCTCAGGTGAATATAATCGACCCATGTCTGCACCGTGACAGCTAGTTCAACAAAATGTCTCAGCTGTAGCTTGCCGTCTGATATTAGATGGATCTCAGCTTGCAACATCACGATCTCCTCTCTCACTTCCCTGTAGGTCAGTAAAAAACAAAAAAACTGCCCCCCGTAAGGAAGGCAGTCAGAATCTGTATATAGACGGCACTACAAATAGCCCGACAACAGAAATTCGTTCTCCACTTCCCTACGCTGGTCTTAACCAGATCAGGTTCAAAGGGTCCGGAAATCCATTCCGTCTCAGCCAATCGGCACCCCTAGTGACATAAATATACAATTTTAAAATGCTAACGTGGTTTATAGTAACATATTTTTTTATTGAAATACACCCATTTATTCACATTAGCTGTACTGATCTAACCGTTTACTACCTCGCCACCATTTACATGAATAACCTGTCCAGTCACATAACTGGAATCGTCAGAGGCCAGATATACATAGGCTGGTGCCAGCTCTTCTGGTTGTCCAGGCCGTTTCATAGGCTGTGTACCTCCAAACTCGCTAACCTGTTTTGCATCAAAGGTAGAGGGAATCAGCGGTGTCCAGATTGGACCTGGTGCAACACCGTTTACCCGTATGCCCTTCTCTGCCAGATTCGTGGACAAGGATCGTGTGAAGCTAAGAATAGCTCCTTTAGTTGATGAATAGTCCAGCAGCTGCGGGCTTCCGCGATAAGCGGTAATTGAAGTTGTATTTATAATGGTAGATCCTGCTTTTAAATGAGGCATAGCTGCTTTTGTTAAATAGAACATCGCAAATATATTCGTACGGAAAGTACGCTCAAGCTGCTCGGAAGTAATATCCTCGATCTTAGCTTGCGGATGTTGCTCTGCCGCGTTATTGATGAGAATATCAAGCTTTCCTAAGCCCTCCACCGTCTGTTTAATAAGATCCTTACAGAATTTCTCGTCACCGATATCACCTGGAATTAGGATACATTTGCGGCCTTCCTGCTCGACCTGACGTTTAGTTTCCTCTGCATCTGAGTGTTCATTAAGATATGAAATGACCACATCAGCGCCTTCTTTAGCAAAAAGCACAGCAACTGCACGCCCAATTCCGCTGTCTCCACCGGTAATTAACGCCGCCTTGTCTTGCAGTTTACCTGCTGATTTATAATTTGCCGGCTCGTATTTGGGCAGCGGCGTCATTTCACTCTCAATCCCTGGCTGATGATGCTGCTCCTGTGGGGGTAAGGTTTTTGTAGCTTGTTTATTGTTGCCTGACATCTTCCCTATCTCCTCTCGTTAAGCAAATTGATAGTTAACTGATCGTCTTAGGATGGCACAACTATGCACGTTTATACGCTGGGTTTGTCATTTTCTTAAATCGCTTTACGAATCTTACTTACCACAATGAAAGTAGAAATAAACAACCGTGAGAGATACACTGCTGTAAGTGGAGAGGAATTCACTGCATACAAATAGACACAGCATCGCTGCTGTGCCTTGAATTGTTCACCCTGACTATTTTGAGAAGAAACATGATTTTCTGCATTCACTTCATGTTCCAGCACCCACATAAAGTACAGAGCTTTGGCCGCTTTCTCCCGGGTCACTATAGCTTTAGGTTCTAGTTCTGTCCCATTGACCATTTCGCCTCTGGCAATCCCCACTTCAGATCTAATGAGTCCTAATTCATATGCACTTTTCACTTTTGAAATTAAATAAGGAGAAATGTCCGCTGTATCAACAAGCTGCGTCCAGGATACAAGAGGATAGTACATCGCACCTCTAGCTCCTGGCTCCAGATTCGAATCATAGCCAGGATCTCCTGGCACTACTGCTGTGCCGTTATAATCAGTCATGTACTTAGGTTTATTAGCAAACTTTATTTGGTAAACGTCATAGAGAATAGCACCCATCGTTTCACGTGACAGCTTACCTTTCGGATAATAGGCAAGATCTGATCTTTCCACTTTCATTAACTTAGAAATACTGCGTGTGAATTCAGCAACTGTCATCTCCGTATCCGGATTAAAATTCCCTTGACGGTCTTTGCCCATTACTCCCAGCTGGATTAATTTTTCAATTTGATTACGGTAATAAGCAGCTTCCCCAGTCGTCGTATCATTCGTTATTTCCGGAAAAATCTTACCCCAGTTCCCTGTTAGTGCCGCATGCTTAACGTTCCCTTTAAGGTAAGGAGTAATGGAGGCAGCAGTAGAATCGCCAGTAGCACCTTTCTCTACAAGCTCCGTGACAATCATCCGTGAAAATTGTTTGGAGAGCGCTTCTTTAAAATGAGTCCCATCGACTTTCTTTGAAGGATGCCCGTTAGCGTAACTTCCGTCATTTGTTTTGCCTGGCGTTTCTCCGGCTTCAATTGACATGAAGAGGGATGTTATTGCTTCTACACCGATCTCGTTATAATATTTCAGACTTTCCGAGTTAAGGTCAATAAGTGTAACTCCAGATTCATCTGCGACCCGTTTAAGAATATCTACAAACTTTCTTGATTTAAAAGAATTCTCATAGATATATCCCGGACTTGCATTCCCTTTAATTCTGGACATTGGCGTTACCAGTACTGGTATCATGCCCCGGGCTTGAATCGCAGGGAGATAAACTTCTTTAAGATAATTTTCATACATTGCTTCTGTCGAACCTTTGCCGTAACGTCTGAACTCATCTGCGCTCTCATCATTGTGTCCGAATTGAATAAACACATAATCTCCAATGCTGCCATTCAGTAAAATGTCGTTCAGTCGACCTTCTGTATAGGCATTTTTAAACGAGCGTCCCCCCATGGAATAGTTAGTTACACTCAATTTATGTTGATTAAACATACTGCCAATAATCTGGCCCCAACCACTCATTGGTGCTTCGTCGAAGGTGTAGGACTTGACCGTGGAATCTCCAAGTATAAATAAATTCGGAAGAGCTCCAGCCGCTCTATGCTGAGGCAAAATCGGTTCCAGTATGATCTCCTCAATCCCCACAGCTGTGTTCACTTTGTTCGGTTCGATCTCAATATCTATATGGTCACGGCCGTTTACATACGTATAAGTCCACTCTTTCCCTTTGGCTACAGCCGTATGCTTGACGGGTACAAGCTTTGCAGCGTCCCAATGTCCACTTTTCAACAAGCGGCTGGTCTGCATTCCTGATACTGACACGATCCCATCCTCTGCGTCAGAAGTCGTTTTTACATATACGTTGTAGGTTCCAGGGGGAGCATCCATTCGAAACGCCATTCCGTAGTTGTTATAATTATCTTTCTCAGATTTAGGTTCAGCAAAAAAAATAGGTTCTGTGATGAAAAAACCTGTTCCATCGGATGTAATTGAGTCGGTGTGCACTTCTCTGGCGGGTAAAGCGTTGGTCTCTTGAACAAAACCATAACCTAAAGATGAGTCATACAATTGTACACCGTGATTAGGATCATACCTAACGGATTGATATCCTGTTTTAACTTGGTTTGTAAAATTCAACTTGTATACGCTTGCAATTTGGGTTGGAGGCTGCCTCTCTGCCCCATCTTTTATAAAGGCTGCCTCTGTTGTACCGTGAGTAAGAGTCAATGAAGCCATAAGTAAAGAAGATAAGATTAGTATATTCCTACACAGCTTTCTCACTTCATTACACTTCCTTCCGTTTCTCGAAATACTTACCTAGGTCCCTCCATTATCCCTGTTCTCTAAAGTGATTCAAATGATGATTTCATTCTTTTTTTTGACCTTTTGTAACGAAAACCATGGAATGATCAACGGCTCACACTGCAAAATGGTCATATGTATAGGTATCCTTGATATAATTAAGAACATCCCTATTGATCCTAAGGAGGAGAACTCCTATCGCTTACAAAGTCAGCTTTCCGAACATTATGAGTACACTGCAGCTGATCGGTGTTCATTATCGTGTAGCAGAACCTGGGTGGGCATACCCTGATCATCATCACAAAATCTTCGAACTATTGTATTGCTACGACGGCAACTCCCATCAATATGTAGAAGGAAGTTCCATTGCCTTTGGTAAAGGAGATTGGTTAATTATTCCGCCTGGCTTACGTCATTATGTAGTTAATTCTGGCCTGAGCAACTATATCTACCTCTCCTTTCATTTCGATATTGACGATTTAAAGTTTCGTGAATGGTTTCAGTCTCAGGCTGTACAGAAATGGAATAACCAGCAAATGCAGCATTCGGGATTAAATCACCAACTGGAACATTTGGATGAATTTATTAAGAACAATATTCTCGCCACGACGGCCTCCACTGGATTTCCCGAGGAAATTGAAGAAATGATTCTTGTAAAAGAAAGGCTTCGTTTGCAAGCGATCATCCTGATGATTTTGACTGAACTCATTGATGTACAGCTCTCGAATTCGGAGAATTCCAACACAGCGCGACAAGCAAACTCTTTGTACGAGGTGGAAACTGCTCATCAGATCGAAAAATATATTGCAGCCAATATTCATTTGCCGGAGCTCACGGTTAATTTGATTGCTGAGCAGCTTTGCTTAAGTCGGGTGCAGTGCCATAAGTTGTTTACAAAGGTATATAAGATATCTCCTAGGCAGTACATAACTAATCTAAGATTAAAGAAGTCAAAACATTTGCTGCTTCATACCGATTTAAAAATACAGATGATTTCTGAACAACTCGGGTTTGCTTCCCAGAGCCACTTCAGCCGACAATTCAAACGATGGACGGGTGTTTCTCCGTTAAATTACCGGCCGAAGTCTTATACGGATCCTATCAGGGATTAACGGAATGAAGATAAATTACCGGAACATACGAAAAACCCGCTCTCCATTACGGAGGCGGGTATAATTCGCTATAGATTAAACTATGTCGTTAAACACCATGAAGAATACCATTAGTAGCAATGACACCGTAAGCAGTGCACTAAGTGTGCGCAATTTTCCAGTCTCTGCGCTAACGTCGCGGTTCTCACGAATTCCAGCTGCTGCAAGACGCAAAGGCTTGCTCATAATACCGCCAAGCGCAAACATCGCTAGCAGTAACACAACAACAATAATCATCCACGCTACTGAATAATCACCTTTGGTCATCATGTAACCGCCTGTAAGGAGTTGGATCACCAATCCATACTGCGCAAAACGATTAAATCCGGTTACTGCACTTAACGTTCCTTCTTTAGCCCCAGACGACAGTTTCTCTGCACGTCCTAGGATGAAGGGTAGCACAAGGTAGAAGCCAAGTGCCAAGGTTCCGATCATATGTAAGAAAAACAACACGTTCCAATCCATAACATATCTCCTCCAATTTAACTGTGATAATAGTTACATTTAATTATACCCATTATTGCTTGAGAAGAAAAGGAAACCCCCATTTTAAGTGAACAAAATGGGGGTTTCTTCATACCTCTGTCACAATCTATACAGTTAGCACAGCTGTTACGCTACGCACGGATTCAGCAGACTTATCTAAAGCCGCTTTTTCCTCAGCTGTAAGCTCCAGTTCAAAAATCTTCTCGATACCATTGGCACCAAGTAACGCCGGAACACCCATGAACAGGTTATCGTAGCCATATTCTCCTTCGAGCAAAGCGATAACCGGAATGATCCGTTTTTTGTCCTTCAAGATAGCTTCCGCCATCTGAACTAAAGAAGCCGCTGGTGCATAATAAGCACTACCATTTCCTAAGAGGTTAACAATCTCTCCGCCACCTACACGTGTACGTTGCACAATCTCATCAATACGATCCGCAGATATCAATGTATCAATTGGAATGCCACCGACACTGGAATACCTTACGAGCGGTACCATATCATCGCCGTGTCCGCCTAATACGAAACCACGTACATCTTCAACAGATACCTTCAGCTCTTGTGCAATAAACGTGTTATAACGGGCTGTATCCAGCACTCCGGATTGTCCAATTACGCGACTCTTCGGAAAACCCAGCGCATTAAATGCCGCATAGGTCATAGCGTCAACTGGATTACTCAGAATGATTACGATGGAATCTGGTGCTACACGTTTTATGTTCTCGCATACCGACTTCACAATACCTGCATTGGTGTTCACGAGATCATCGCGACTCATTCCAGGTTTACGGGCAATCCCTGCAGTGATGATTACAATATCTGAATCCGCAGCATCTTCATAGCTTGAGGTTCCTGTAATTTGACTGTCAAATTTCTGTACAGGACCTGCTTCCAGCATATCTAGTGCCTTCCCCTTGGTTGTGTTCTCCATTTGTGGGATATCAAGCAGCACAACGTCACCAAGCTCCTTTTGAGCAAGCATAAGAGCTGTAGTAGCCCCAGTAAAACCGGCACCTACAACTGTAATTTTATAACGTTTGATTGCCAAGGATTCTCCTCCTAGAACGGTGTCGGTATAGCTTGTATTAGCTAAACTTCAATATATTCAGTTGGTTGAGCCAGCCTCTTAGAGGTGATTAATAATCTCGTCGGCAAATGCAGAGCATTTCAGTTCAGTTGCGCCTTCCATCAGGCGGGCAAAGTCATAAGTCACGGTTTTGTTATTAATAGCTGTTTCCATACCTTTATAAATCAGATCTGCTGCTTCCTGCCAACCCAGATGCTCCAGCAACATTACGCCGGACAGAATCACGGAACCAGGGTTCACAACATCTTTGTCTGCATATTTAGGTGCGGTGCCATGAGTGGCTTCAAAAATCGCATGTCCAGAAATATAGTTAATGTTCGCTCCAGGAGCGATACCGATACCGCCGATTTGCGCAGCAAGCGCGTCAGACAGGTAATCCCCGTTCAGGTTCAAGGTAGCAATAACATCAAAATCAGTCGGACGAGTCAGAACTTGTTGCAATGCGATATCCGCAATGGCATCCTTGATGATAATTTTGCCCGCAGCTTCAGCATCCTTCTGAGCAGCATTGGCAGCAGCTTCACCTTCACGTTCTTTAATCACATCGTATTGATTCCAAGTGAAGACCTTATCTCCGAACTCTTGCTCAGCAACTTCATAACCCCAGTTTTTGAAGGCACCTTCAGTGAACTTCATGATGTTTCCTTTGTGCACAAGCGTTACGCTCTTGCGTCCGTGTTTGATCGCATATTCAATAGCAGCGCGTACCAAACGTTTTGAACCTTCGGAGGATACTGGTTTGATACCAATACCAGAAGTTTCAGGGAAACGGATTTTGTTAACTCCCATCTCTTTTTGCAGGAATTCGATGACTTTCTTCACTTCAGCAGAACCTTCTTGATATTCAATCCCTGCATAAATATCCTCCGTATTCTCACGGAAAATAACCATATCCACCAGCTCAGGACGTTTAACAGGAGAAGGAACCCCTTCGAAATAACGAACTGGACGCAGACATACGTACAAATCCAACTCTTGACGCAAAGCTACGTTCAATGAACGAATACCGCCTCCGATTGGAGTCGTAAGTGGACCTTTAATAGCTACAAAATATTCACGGATTGCCTCCAAAGTATCATTTGGCAGCCATTCGCCATATGTATTGAAGGCTTTTTCGCCAGCAAAAACTTCGTACCAAGCGATTTGCTTTGTGCCGCCATAAGCTTTAGTTACTGCTGCATCAAGTACGCGTTTGGAAGCCTTCCAAATATCACGGCCTGTGCCGTCACCCTCGATAAAAGGAATGATTGGATGATTAGGAACCTGCAGTTTACCATCTTTAATTGTGATTTGTTCGCCTTCTGTTGGCAGATCGAATTTTTCTAATTTCAACATTTGAGTGTATTCCTCCTAAAGTTTTGTGGGATTTAATTTCTCATGGACAAGCCTCGAACAAAACTCTCTACGTATGAATATGCATTATTGCATATATTCTAGGGTTCATTCTACTAAACTTTAGGAGCAGCCCGCAAGGCTGCCCTTCTATCTTTCGTCTACTGGAACGTATTTCTGTTCAATCATACCTGTGTATTCTGCACGTGGCCGGATAATACGGTTATCTGTATATTGCTCCAGAATATGTGCAGTCCAGCCTGAAGTCCGGCTAATTGCAAAGATAGGAGTGAACAGCTCACGTTCAATACCCAGCTGTGTATAAACTGATGCCGAATAGAAATCAACATTCGGTTTAAGTCCCTTTTGTCCGGTAATCAATTCCTCGATATTTACGGACATATCATACAGCGTAGTATCATTTTTCATTGTGCCAAGTTCAAGTGACATTTTCATCAGGTGTTTAGCACGTGGATCACCATTTTTGTATACTCTATGGCCGAAGCCCATGATCTTCTCGCGGTTATCCAGCTTCTTACGAATATAAGGTTCAACCGCTTCCAAACTTCCGATCTCTTCAAGCATCTTCATAACGGCTTCATTCGCCCCACCGTGAAGTGGACCCTTTAGTGCGCCGATAGCGGAGGTCACGCCGGAATAAATATCGGACAAGGTTGCAACCGTAACTCTGCCTGCAAAAGTTGAAGCATTCAGCTCATGGTCCGCATGAAGCACAAGTGCGGTATCAAGCGCTTTAACAGATACACTGTCAGGCTCTTTTCCCCATAACATATACAGGAAGTTCTCGGCAATCGAGACGCCTTCTTTAGGAGCCACAGGTTCCAGACCTTTGCGAATACGCGATAGGGCCGCCACAACCGTCGGGAGCTGTGCCTGTAGTTTTACTGCTTTAATCTCGTTAGCTTCTCTACTCATATCGTCAGCCGCTTCATCATAGAGAGCAAGGCTTGATACAGCAGTCCGCAATGCTGCCATGGTGTTGGTGTCTTTTGGATAGAGCTTCATTTGCTCGATGACTGGCTCAGGAATCCGTGCGAAAGCACTGAAATCCCGTTTGAGCGCTTCCAGCTCTGGTGTTGTTGGTAGACTGCCAAACCACAATAAATAAGCGGTTTCTTCGAAGGTAGCATTTTCTGCGAGATCATCAATATCATAACCACGGTAAGTGAGTACCCCATCCACAATAGAGCTAATGGATGAAGTTGTTGCAACGATACCTTCCAAGCCTTTGGTAGCTGTCATAGCATATCTCTCCTTTGCCAACAAGGTATAAAAAGCATTCTCGGTTTCATGTAAACATTTCCAATTTAAAGCATTGAAAAATCTAAGGAGTGCAGTTCAAGGACATATCCGGCGAGGATGTTGTCTGACTTTCGTAATCGAATCTTTATTCATCATACTGGATTTTGTCGGTTATGTGAACAATGTGGAAGCTTTGCAGCGCATCAAATGATTTTATCACAGAGATAGAAAAAAACTTCTAAACCCTTGATTCACAGTTGAGATTTTAGTTTATAGCATCCGGTTCAGCCCAATATTTATCCCGTTTCCTAGTCTTTAAATAGGTTCTATGAATATATATGAAGACGAGCTTTTATTCCCCTGCATCCGCAGGAATGAAGGAGGTGTAGATCTTCGTATGGACCGATTAGCATTAAAAAGACTGCTGCGCGGCCTGTGGGTCGTTCTGGCTACCTCTATCCTCCTGCTGGCAATCTATTTATTGCTTCCGCTGTTATACCCCCTCCTGCTCGCTTGGTTGCTCGCTTATATCATGCATCCACTAGTGTTGATTCTTAAAGGCCTTAAGCTCCCAGCGTGGCTGGCGGTGTCGCTCTCGCTGCTATTTTACATAGGCGGAACCGCACTAGTACTGACCGCGATGATTACAAGGCTAGTGAAAGAATTGATCGTGCTGCTGCAGACCTTTAATCTTCATACGGACCAATGGAGAGAGCTTCTGCTGTCCTTGAGCCAGAATGCAAGCATACAGAATATCATTAACCAGATAAATCAGTTCTACCGCGACAATCCTGACTATCACGCCACCATTGACAGCAATATCAGCAGAACAACGGAAACCGTTGGTTACGCAGTTACGCAAGTGGTGACCGGATTTTTTAATGTGATCTTAAAGCTGATCTCCGCTCTACCCAGTATGGGTACAATTCTTATCGTGGTCGTTCTCGCTGCCTTTTTTATTAGTACTAGCTGGGAAAGACATAATGCCAAACTCACAGGCTGGCTGCCAGCCCCATTCTTAAAGCCGGTATCGGGTATCTGGCGGGATCTGCGAAAAGCTCTCTTCGGCTATCTCCGGGCTCAGCTAATCCTGATCTCCATTACAGCGGTCATTGTCGTGATCGGGTTGCTGCTCTTGGGTGTAAAATCTGCTTTCGCTATTGGCTTAATGATTGGTTTTGTGGATCTGTTGCCTTATTTAGGGGTTGGAATCGTAATGATTCCTTGGGCGTTATACTCTTACATGACAGACAATCTGGCACTGGGGATCGGACTTACTATCCTATATGCCGTTATCCTTGTAACCCGCCAAGTGCTTGAGCCGAAAGTGCTCGCCAGCAGCATTGGGCTTGATCCCCTTGCTATGCTGGTCGGTATGTTTGCAGGTTTGCAGCTGTTCGGTATGCTTGGGCTGATCATCGGTCCCGTTATTCTAGTTATTCTTGTAGCCTTTAACCGAGCAGGTGTATTTCACGCATTACACAGCTATATTGTCAGCGGAAGACTAAGATAATAAACAATACCCTACAATTCTTGGAATAGCAAAACAGAGCGGGCTCCTATCAATGACAGGGGCCCGCTCTGTTTTTGTTTTGATGATGACTAGCGGCGGTAAAAGGTGAAGGTGCCGTTTTTCATCTTTTTCTCAATCCACTTCAGCAAAAATATACGATACAAAGGCCGAGTCAACGGAAACACCAAGGAGAAACCTACAATATCCGTTATGAAGCCAGGTAAGATCAGCAGTAAGCCACCGAAAAAAATGCATAGGCCATCCAGCATCGTCCGGCCAGGAACGCGTCCCTCCTGCATATGTGTTCTGCTGTCTTGCAGCACTTTATTCCCTTCGAAACGCATCATCAATAGTCCGATAACCGAGGTCGTCAACATAAGCAGCAGCGTTTTGAATGCTCCAAGTTGATCTGCTACAAAGATAAAGCCGAATAATTCCACGGCAGGAATGATAAATAATGCAGCCCACAACCATTTGCTTCTAATCATACAGAACCCCTTTCTTCCCGCAGCGCTCCTTTAATCGCGTGAAACAGCTCCGGAAGGGCTCTATCCAGCCTGGCAGGCTTCCATTCTCGATTCACCCAAACATGATTTGTCGAGCCGGTAACCAGCAGTTCCCCGGGGAGGTCCATCGACCGCAATTGTCCCAAAGTAGCCGCTGAACCCTCTAAATTCCTACCTTCTGCTTCCGAGAGCCTCCGCACCTGATACTCAAATGCGACTCTTAACGCCGAAAAGGTAGTCATTCGCGCATACACGGAGATAAGATCATCATATCGCGCCGGACTTTTAAATTGCAAATCGGCTGAGGTAACAGGCAGCAGCACTCCCTGATTCTCAAGCTCACGATAAGTAAAGCCAAGCTGACGTAACAACTCCGTACGGCCAGACTCAAACCAGTTCAAATAATTCGCATGATACACTACGCCCATCTGATCACTTTCCTGGTATCGAACACGCAGGGTAGACTCATACCACCGGCTTCGCAAGCCGTCTTGCTGTAATTCCATTTATAAATACTCCTTTCGGCATAGGCAGCAGGGAGAGCTTAGGCCCGGGCCCCGTCTGAAGATAGCTTTGTCGTCGATAGTTTGCTTCGGGAGCTTCTGGCGACATAAAATAGCAGCATCGCTCCTGCAATTGAACTCAACATACAAGACAGGTTCATCACTTCTACGCCGCCTTGATTGAGCAAGAATCCATTTAATAAATTGCCAACAACACCGGCAAAACCCGAGAACACCATATTAAAAACACTTTGCCCAGTCGCCTGCATCTCGTTAGAGGTGATCTGAGATACATATTCAACGGCAGCAATATAAAAGAACCCGAATGACAGACCATGCAGTACCTGCACTCCAATCATTACGGATGGATAAGGGAAAGCCACCTGAATACCCCACCGCAAGACATAAATAAGTGCGCCAAGGAGCAGCGTCCGCTCGCGCCCCAGCTTTTTGATTACCTTGGAAGCAAACAGCATGGAGGGCACGTTCGTTACAGATGCGAGGAAAAGCGCAATTCCTGCATAACGAGTTGAACCTCCAACCGACTGAAACGCAATGACGAAGTAGGTTCCAAAAGCAGTCATCGTCTGGTTCACAAGAAAACTGCCACCCAAAAACGCTAGGAACACCCGATTCCCCAGCAGCTTTTTAACCCCCTGAGAAAACGATTGCCGCATCATATGATTCTCTTCTGCCTGCTTCGGCAGCGTCAATGCAATAAGAACCGCAATCAGATTAAACATAAGAAAGGGCAGCCATATCGTGGATACAGAGAAGGACGATACATACAATCCGCCTAAATAGGCTCCCACAGCCGCTCCAATGCTCATCATAAGCCTTATGCTGCCATAAGTAGCCCCAGCCCTCTTCGCCGCTGAAATCGCGTAAGAATCGGCTATAGGCGCCTGTGTCGAGGAAAAGATTGTAGAGAGGGTATACACCAGCAGTAACACTATAAAATATTCCGAACGGTAAAAGACGGCTAATAAAGCCGGTATCGCCACACTTAGGATTAGTACCAAACGCGTCTGATTATACCGATCCGAGACAATTCCCCATATTGGCTGAATCGTGATCGCAATTAGCGTGCCTGTTGCCATTAGTATACCTATCTGCCCGCTATCAAGTCCATTGTGGACAAGCAGCAGCGTTAGATATGAGCCAAATGAACCGCCGGCCAATCCTAAAAACAGATAAAAGCCACGCAGCTTCGATAATTTTTCCATTTTAAGCTACAAATCCTCTCCAGCTTCTTAATCAAGCATTGCACTCTCTTATATTTTAGCAGAACACCCGTACTTCCTATGTAATCACCGCATTTAATATAGCAGTACTATAAAGGCGGTGGACAAGTTGAATAATAAGCAAAATTCTAATCGGGTCAATCATCCATGTCTAAAAGACAAATCTAATTCGAACAAATTTCAAAGCTCCGGCTTCGGCTGGTCTTCAACAAACTGGAGCGGATATACGATCACTGGAAAAAAGGGGGCTTTTAACCGCATTGCCGGTGAATGGATCGTTCCATATGTAAAACCAACCTCTAAACCTTCCTATTCCTCTGCTTGGATTGGTATTGACGGTTTCAAGAACAGCAGCCTGATCCAAACGGGTACAGGCCATGAATTCGTAAATGGCCGTGCCCGGTATTACGCTTGGTGGGAAATCCTTCCTGATGTCGAAACGGTAATTCCCCTTCCAGTGAGCCCTGGAGACCATATAAAAGCGAACATCACGAAGGTAGGCCGCAACAAATGGACGATTACGCTCCGCAATTTGAGCCGAAATTGGATTTTTCGAACATTACAGCGATATACCGGACCACAAACCTCTGGTGAATGGATTATGGAGGCTCCCGAGGTAGACGGCTCGATCGCAAAGCTGGCGCGTGTCTCCCCTACTTGCTTCTATTGCTGTCGAATTAATGGCAAAAGTCCGAGGCTCACTCTCAATATGGGAGGAATCATGGTGCAAAATAACGCTACTATCGCCGTTCCTTCTTGTCCAAACCATCGTGGGGATTCTTTTACTGTCAAACGAACATACCCCAAATAAAAATACTCGAACCTATCATTCAAGATTTGTTACTAACAGCATAAATGGATTTAACATAATCTTCAATCGAATATGTTGATAAACACGAAAAAAAGGGCTGCCTCGCTTGTAGATTTTCACTACAGTTGAGACAACCCTTTAATTAAGCTTTATGGAACCTGTTAAACAGGTGAAGCCAATCGAGAACTACTCGATTGTGCTTACTTTTACCAAGTTAGTGGAACCAGAACGTCCAAGTGGAATTCCTGCAGTAATCACAACTAGGTCACCAGTTTGAACCAGACCGGAATCCTTACCACCTTTGATTGCTGTTTCCAGCAGCTCATCTGTGGAAGATGCAACTTGTCCGAACACTGGCGTTACGCCCCAAACGAGGGACAATTGACGCATAGTTCTTTCTTGTGTTGTAACGGCAATGATTGGTGCTTTAGGACGGTATTTAGAAACAACGCGTGCAGTATGACCTGTTACAGTCGAAGAAATGATAGCCTTAGCGTTCAGATCCAAAGCAGAAATTGCAACGGATTGGCTGATTGCTTCTGTAACTGTAGTTTCTTGTGCAGTTTGTTGTTTCATGAAGATTTCATGGTGGTTCAGAGCGGATTCCGCTTTCTCAGCAATGCGGGACATTGTAAGTACGGATTCTACTGGATATTTACCAGCAGCAGTTTCTCCGGAAAGCATGATTGCATCTGTACCATCTAAAATAGCGTTTGCTACGTCACTTGCTTCAGCGCGAGTAGGACGTGGGTTGCGTTGCATGGAATCCAACATTTGTGTAGCTGTGATTACTGGTTTACCAGCAACGTTACATTTTTGAATCATCAATTTTTGAGCCAAAGGTACATCTTCAGCTGGGATTTCAACACCAAGGTCACCACGAGCAACCATCAGGCCGTCAGAAGCTTCTAAAATTTCATCAAGGTTGTCAACACCTTGTTGGTTTTCGATTTTGGAAATGATTTGGATGTGAGAAGCGTTGTTTTTCTCAAGCAGCTCACGAATTTCCTGAACGTCGCTAGCTTTGCGAACGAAGGAAGCGGCGATAAAATCGATGTCCTGTTCGATACCAAAAAGAATATCGTTGGTGTCTTTTTCCGTAATACCCGGCAAGGAGATGTTTACTCCTGGTACGTTAACGCCTTTCTTGCTCTTAATCGTACCACCGTTTACAATACGGGTCTTGATTTCTGTACCTTGAATGTCGACAACTGTCAAACCAATCAGACCGTCATCAATAAGGATGGTGGATCCTACTTGAACATCGTTAGGAAGCTCGCTGTACGTGATGGAAATACGATCTTGATTACCAAGGATCTCTTCCGTAGTCAGTGTCAGGTACTCGTCCTGAACAAGTTCAATCGGTTCTACTTCCAACTTGCCTGTGCGAATCTCCGGTCCTTTAGTATCGAGCAGGATAGCAACTGTTTTGTTCAGTTCCTTAGATGCTTGACGGATCGTATTGATCCGAGCACCGTGCTCTTCGAAATCGCCGTGGGAGAAATTCAGACGGGCCACATTCATACCAGCCAAAATCAATTTTTTGATATTCTCCAACGATTCACTCGCAGGTCCGATCGTACATACAATTTTACTTTTCCGCATTAGGTTTTCCTCCGTTTTTTCGTTCTCTCTGTCTCACTTTTTCCAACTACAAAATCTACTACAAGGCTAACTAATAAAATAGGAACTTTGTCACATGTGCCTTTAAGTACGCCCTTATGAATATTACTGCAAACCAGACACAAAATCAATGTTGTAGGCACTTTTGAGTGTAACTTTAAGTCGAATTTTCTGTAAACATAAAAAAAATTAAAATAATCCCGTTAGTGGATCGAGATTATTTTAATTCCAATAAATTGTATATTTTACACTATATCCAAAAGACCCACTAAGTATAGCTATATGTCTTAAAGTGCAAATGATTTTGAACTTTTACACTTCTGACTTCACTTCTTCTTCAATAAAAATTTGTTCCTGCTGAGCCTCTGCAAACTCACCAATTTTACGGAATTTACGGTATCGATCATCCTTCAATTCCACTGAGTTCATCTGGGTTAGCTCCTGCAGATGCCGCCATAATGCATCCTTAATCGCCGCTGCTGTTGCTTCGTAATCCCGATGAGCGCCGCCTTTAGGCTCTGGTACGATCTCTTCTATAACTTCCATCTCAAGCAGATCAGCAGCCGTTATCTTCATGGCTTCTGCCGCTTGATCAGCCTTCGAAGCATCCTTCCACAGAATAGAGGCCGCTCCGTTAGGAGATATCGCCGAATAAATGGCATGTTCCAGCATGAGCACTCTATTTCCAACCGCCAATGCCAGGGCGCCACCGCTTCCGCCTTCACCGATGACCACACAGATTACAGGGACACCAAACTGAGACATCTCGCGTAAATTGCGGGCAATCGCTTCGGATTGACCTCTTTCCTCGGCTGTGTTGCCTGGGTATGCACCTTTCGTATCCACGAAGGTAATAATGGGACGTTTGAACTTGTCCGCTTGCTGCATCAGACGCAGCGCTTTACGGAAGCCCTCAGGGTGTGCACTGCCGAAGAATCGTAAAATATTCTCTTTGGTGTCTTTACCGCGCTGCTGGCCAATAACTGTAACCGGCAACCCATTTAGTTTACCGATGCCGCCTACAATAGCAAGATCATCCCCAAACATCCGATCACCGTGGAGCTCAATAAAATCTGTGAAGATCTGCCCCATAAGATCAAGGGAAGTCGGACGTCCTTGATGTCTAGCCAAATGCATTTTTTGCGAAGGAGAAATATTAGAATATATCTCTTCCTCCAGCACACGGTATCGTTCTTCCAGCCTAGCTACCTCGTCCGTAAAATCAATACCCTTCTCTTCGCCAAACTGCTTCAGTTCAGCAATCTTCTTGCGCATTTCTACCAGAGGCATTTCAAAAGGCAACTCTCCTGCCAACCTAAAATCCCCCTTTCACGTCATGCAGCTCCAAAATTTTAGTCAATGTAGCGCGCATTTCTTTGCGGTGCACGACCATATCAAGCAACCCATGCTGAAGATTAAATTCAGCGGTCTGGAAATCATCCGGAAGCTTCTGGCGAATAGTCTGCTCAATGACTATACGTCCTGCGAAACCAAATACCGCTCCAGGCTCTGCAATAATTATATCACCAAGGCTGGCAAAACTCGCAGATACTCCACCGGTAGTAGGATCCGTAATAATCGAGATGTAAAGACCTCCAACCTCGTTAAATCGAGCCAGCGCAGCGCTGGTCTTCGCCATTTGCATTAGACTAAGAATACTCTCCTGCATTCTCGCTCCACCAGAAGTAGAGAAAATAAGGAGTGGAAGCTGTTGCTCTGTGGCCTCTTCTATCGCACGGGTGATCTTCTCCCCTACTACAGAGCCCATACTGCCTGAGAAAAATTCAAAATTCATCACAGCTACGATGACTGGATGGCCACCAATGGAGCCCTGACCCGTAATTACGGCTTCAGTTTGTCCAGATTTCAGCTGCTGTTGCTCCACTTTGGAAGCGTAACCCGGAAATTTCAGCGGGTCGATAGAATACATTTCACTGTCAAACTCAATAAAGCCCTCAGGGTCTAATGTCATTGCAATACGCTCCACAGCATTTAGGCGCAAGTGGTGACCACAATTAGGACATACCTTTAGGTTCTTCTCTAATTCCTTACTATACTGGATCGTTCCGCATTTATTACATTTGCTCATTAATCCTTCAGGGATTTCACGTTTGGGGCGTTCGCCTTCCGCAGGCCCGCCGCTCCGCTCCAGACGTTCTGAAGGAATAGTCGCGTACTTCCGTTTCTTCTGAAATAAATCTTTGAACACACCCGCACCTCTTCAGCCGTTTATTTGCGTTATGCAGCTTGCCGCTGTCATGACTTTTGTCTTGTAAGAAACTCAGGGATGCAGAATAAGATTAAGGACTTCCTGTACTTCCTCCAGCTCACCTGAAGGAACCAATATCTCAAACTGCTGCTTGGACATATTGATTGGACGGCATTCTACCAAAAAACCTTCTTCTGTCAGCTTACTCTTAATCATATCCGCCACTCTGGCGGTCGGCGCGATATATATTACCGTCCACATGCCCTGCAAGGCCTCCCCAATCTTAATTCCCAGCCGTATCCCGTATAATGGAATTATGATAACACAGTTTTCTTTTTTCCCGCAACAGGAGTAGGGCATAGGAAGCAAGACTGAGGAACTTGTTCAAACGAAATAAAGGGGCTCAATTATTCCTTGTCCGTGCTTAAAGGATATACTTTTGCCCCTTCATGCCGATGAGCAATTCTGGCGGAAGCGGCGGCAGCAATGCCGGCAACAAGGTCATCCAAGAATACATGAATCCTACCTTTATCATCGTTCAGTTCACCAATGATTCCAAGCTTTATTTTGTCCAAATACCCAAAACCTGTCAGTCCGATCATCCCATATACCCCTGTAATACCAAGCGCCAGAGTCTCGTCCGCTCCGTAGAGGGATTCATCAGCCTCCATTACCGCCTGCAGCGGCTGTGGAAGCAGTTTTTTCTCGGCTAATTCATCAAGAGCAACACCTGTCATTAAAGTATACTGCACTTCTCTTTTGCCCAAAACAGACTTGACGCTGGACAGACATTCATCCTTGGTTAAACCAGGATAATAAACCGATTGTAAAATATATACGATTTCAGCAATGGAGGAAAGTGATACACCTCTGCGTTCCAACAGATCTACTGCCATTTGATAGGACATGCTGCGACTCCCCTTTCCGTACAGGGATGTGCCCTGTGGTTTCCTAATGTATGCGGAAAAGGGGAGAATTGTTCTTATTTTATTCTTACCGTACCTGCACCCAGCATAACCTCGATCGCCGCGAAAAGTTCCTCGGACGGCTTAATTCGATAATTATCGCTAAGAGCTAGGAGCTTCTGATCCTGTTCATAGAACAGAAGCGTCGCAGCAGGACCGGGATGATTCTGCAGTAGCTCTTTCAGGCGCGACAGCAACGCTGCATTCTCTGAGGCCGGCGTGATCTTGATAAAGACACGCTGGCCTGAGGTCGCCGCTGTTGCTGGCGCGGCCTGTGCAGGTGTTGCAGCCGGACCAGTGGCGGCACCGCTGGTCCGGGAAGCAGGAGCTGCGCCGCGTGGCGGCGCTCCTGCCGAGGCCGAGCGTCCCGCGCTGTACGAGCGGGACGCGGCGGCACTGCGGCGCTGCAACAGCCCGCGGAGAGCCTCCGCAGACAGCAGCGCCACTTCCTCGGCCAGCAGCTTGAAGCCTTCGTCTTCCTGCTGAACCTTAGCGCGCAAGGCCAGCAGCGCGCCCTTGGCAATCAAGCTGCGGCTTCGCTTCCACACCTCAGGGAAGAGTACGACCTCGCAGCGCTCGATCTGATCTTCCCATTCGACGAAGGCCATCGATTTTCCTTGCTTCGTCGTAATTTCCTTAACGGATACTACCATTCCGGCCGTAACCGTCTGGCTCTCATCCGCAGCTTCACCAAGATCCATCAGCCGCTGCATGCCGGGCTCCTCAAGCAGTTCCGCGCTATCATCAAGCGGATGGCCCGAAAGATATAACCCCAGCAGCTCACGTTCCATCTCCAGCTGCTGGCCAATGGTGAACTTAGGGATATCCGGATAGCGGATTTCCCAGTTCGGTGTCTCCACCAAATCGTCGAACAGCTGGATTTGCAGTTCATCCCGCTCCTTGCGCCATTTCAGCGCAGCGTCAACCGTCTCGTCCAGCATAGCCAGCAGCTGGGCGCGGTGACCTGGCAGACAGTCAAAAGCTCCCGCCTGCAGCAAAGATTCCACTACCCGCTTATTACAGACCCGCAGGTCCACACGTCGACAGAAATCTAGCAGACTGTCGAACGGCCGCTCCTTGCGGACTGCCATAATGTTCTCCACTGCCAGTGTTCCGACGTTCTTAATGGCTGCGAGTCCAAAGCGGATATGCCCGGTTCCGGTTCCTTCGCCAGGAACCGGAGTAAACAATACGCCGCTCTCGTTCACATCCGGCGGCAACACGCCGATGCCCGTGCGGCGGCAGTCCAGCACATACTCCGCTACCTTGCGGTGAGTGCCCATTACAGCGGTCAACATAGACGCCATAAACTGCACCGGATAATGCGCCTTGAGATAGGCTGTCTGGAAAGCCAATACTCCATAAGCCGCGGCATGAGCACGCGGGAAGCCGTAATCAGCAAAGCGCACGATCATGTCATAAACAGCATTTGCATCCGTTTCATTATACCCCTGCTGCAAGCTGCCTTGAACAAAATGGCTCCGTTCCTTATCCAGCGTCTCACGTTTTTTCTTTGAGACCGCTCGACGGAGCAGATCCGCTTCTCCTAACGAGAAGCCCGCCATCAGAGAAGCAATCTGCATGATCTGTTCCTGATACACAATGATCCCATAGGTGTCCGCTAAAATAGCCTTCAAATCAGAATGTGGATACTCTACTTCAATCTCACCGTGTTTGCCTGCTATATATTTCGGGATAAATTCCATCGGACCCGGACGATACAGCGCTAGAACCGATACAATATCTTCAAAGCCGTTAGGCTTCAGATCTTTAAGTACTCGTCTAACGCCCGCCGACTCCAGCTGGAAGACCCCTGTTGTCTCACCAGCCCCAAGCATTTCATACGTAGCTGGATCATGATCTGGGATAACACGGAAATCCGGAACACTTCCGCTCATTTCTTTAATCGAATTCATGCAGCGTTCGATAATCGACAACGTGCGCAAACCCAGAAAATCCATTTTCAACAGCCCGACACTCTCCAAATGCTCCATAGAGTATTGGGTTAACGCCGTACTTTCGTTACCTTCCTGAAGTGGGACTGCATCGGTCAACGGACCTTTCGAGATAACAACCCCAGCAGCATGTGTCGAAGCATGGCGGGGCATGCCCTCCACCTTCATAGCCATATCCAGCAACCCTTTAATCTTTGGATTGCTATCATACAGTGCTTTAAGATCTGGTGTACTCTCCAGCGCCCTGGCAAGGCTGATCCCTAGTTGACCAGGTATAAGCTTGGCAGCTTTGTCTACCTCGTTATAAGGCAAGTTCAGCACCCTGCCTACATCACGAACGGCAGCCCGTGCAGCCATAGTTCCGAAAGTAATAATTTGCGCCACATGTTCTTTGCCGTATTTCTCCACTACATAACCAATAACCTCATCACGCCGTTCATCGCTAAAATCGATATCAATATCCGGCATGGTGATCCGTTCTGGATTTAGAAAACGTTCAAAGAGCAAGTTATATTTCAATGGGTCCACATCGGTGATTCGCAAAGAGTATGCGGTGAGACTACCCGCGGAAGATCCCCGTCCGGGTCCCGTAGCAATTCCCTGACGATGACAATAAGCAATAAAATCCCACACAATTAGAAAATAATCGCTGAAGCCCATACTCTCGATAACGCCCAGCTCATAGGTGAGACGCTTCTCAGCCGTCTCTCTTTGCTCAGGTGTAGTCCATTGCGGTGTATCTATATATCGTTCCTCCATCCCCTTCCAGCACAGCTCACGCAAATAAGCAGCGGAATCCATGCCTTCAGGGAGCGGAGAATAGGCAGGCAGAATATGATTGCCGAAGGTAAGCTCCAAATTACATTTTTCTGCGATCAATAAGGTATTGGCGATAGCCTGCGGCACGTGCGGAAACAATGCCGCCATTTGCTCGCTGCTTTTTAGAAACAGCTGATCTGTTCCGATCTTGAGACGTTCCTCATCATCCACCGTTTTGCCTGTTCCGATGCAGATCAGCACATCCTGAACCTCAGCATCTTCCTTCGCTAAATAATGGACATCATTCGTCACCACAAGTGGAATTTCACAGTCCTCGGCAAGGGCGATCAGCTTGGGATTGACTCTCTTTTGCTCGGAGATCCCGTGGTCTTGCAGCTCCAGATAGAAATCTTCGCCAAAAATCGCCTTATATCGCAGCGCAGCCTTGCGCGCCTCCTCATCACGTCCATGCAGCAGATGCTGCGGCACTTCTCCGCCCAGACAAGCACTTAGGCAGATAATCCCCTCTGAATGAGCTGCCAGCACTTCCATATCAATTCGTGGTTTATAATGATGGCCTTCCAGATGGCCGATAGAGATCAGCTTCATCAGGTTCTTGTAGCCGGTTTCATTCTTGACGAGCAGAATCAAGTGGTAGATCGGTTGATCTTTTCGACTGCCCCGCTCACGGCGTGAACCCGCGGTTAAATAAGCTTCACAGCCAATAATCGGCTTGATTCCATTCTCTTTACACGCTTTATAAAAGGGGATGGCCCCGTACATCACTCCATGATCCGTAAGCGCCAGCGACTTCATGCCGTATTCGCCGGCCCGGCGCACGAGATCGGTAATGCGCGCCGCCCCGTCCAGTAAACTGTATTCGCTGTGCACATGCAAATGCACGAAAGGGCTCATAACCCCACTTCCTCTCTACTGCAAAAATCAAACATAAGATGAAACTATTTTATCATATTAAAGGGGGACCCGCCCATAGAATGGATTAAGAGCATAAGGACAGGCAAAGCTTGTAAATGCCTCGTCCGGGAAGGGGCCTGTATGAGCATTTTTATGAGCAAAGCTATCCTCGACTTCTTTATCGCCTTCGGCATCGTGCTTGGCGGAGCTATGCTCGGCGGAATCGGCGCCGTTGTATCCCTGCAACCGCCGACGCAAACGATGCTGGATGTGGCAGATCGGATTAAAATATGGGCACTAGCAGCCGCTGTAGGAGGTACTATGGACCCCTTACGGGTCATTGAAAGCAACATGATTGGAGGCAACCTCTCCCCCGCCATCAAACAAATCATGTATCTTGCCTTCGCTTTTCTAGGAGCCCATATGGGCAGTGAGCTAGTAAAATGGGTGTGCGGCAGGGGGTAACGCCAGTGAGAGTTCCACCATTCAGTCGTTTTCGCAGATTCACCCAGATCTCCGCTATATTCATGCTAGGGATCGTCGTAGGAGCTGTCATATACAATGCTATTTACCATGTAGGATATAACGTATTATGGCTGCATAATCAAGATCTGCGTGTACAGATCGAGCAATATCAAAAAGATATTCAGACACTCAAAAAATACAATAATACCTCAACCGTGATCAGAGAAATCAAAATTCGATCGGAGGAAAGCAAATCCAAAGAAGATACCCCACTTGACCCCGTAACTGTAAAATTAATTATAAGCCAAATGGGCTCAGATCTGGAACCGATGCGCGGCCGCAGCATGTTCGATATTGATACAGACAGCAAACTGGTTAGACTGCTGTTGGATGGCAAGCTATACATTGTGCGTGACAAGGAATACTCTGTCAAAATCCGAACCATGCTCGTCATGGAAGGCGTCCTGCAAATCTGGGTAGAAATCAGTCCTTTTAAGCGCAGCTGACAGCCATCGTGTGATACAATAATGGACAGACGTGGAAATTACTTCTTGGCTACTGCAAGACACGATAAAGGAGCTGGCTGTCCATGGTTTTATTTATCAAGTATTTATTGTTTATCCTGCTGGTGATCTTTGTAATCGGTGCCGCTGTGTTCAGCATATCCTCCCGCCGTGCCTTAAATCCCCAAGATAAAGGGCTGAAACGCTCCGTCATGAATGTGATGCTCGGTGCTATGCTCGTAACGCTGTCCTTGATATCCATGTTTTTGTTTCGCGGCTCTACCGTTAATATCATTGTTGAAGCTGCCTTTCTGCTGATTGGTGCGTTCAACATCTTCTCGGGGCTACGCAGCTATAGTTTTTACAGCCGTAGTCGCAGCCGTAGCCAGGAACAACACTAGTCGAAAACTTAGCTGCTGTTCTGACGGAATAGAAAGAATAAAATAGACTCCCCTCTCTTTCAATGATGAGGGCAGTCTATTTAGCATGTATACGATCCTATTTACCGTATGCTATCCAGCTAGCAAACCATTTTTTAGCCATGATCAATGGATTGCAGCATCAGAACAGCTTTGGCTACCAGAGTATCCGAGTGGCTGATCTCAATTTCAAGCTTACAGGTACGGCGGCTGATTTCGAGCAGTCTCGGCATTACAATGATCGCATGTTCGATCTGTACCGGTCGGATAAAATAAGTGGACATATTATCTAGTACATAATCATTTCCTGTGATGTCCTTAGCTGCTTTAAAAGCCGAGAGCGTCATAAGCGTAGACAATATCCCTTCAGAAATCGTCCCAAGATCCGTGGCCATCTGCGGCGTAATAAAGCCATGGAAGAACAATCGTCCCTCTTCGTCCCGCTCATCCGCAAAACCATTCCAAATGAGATGATCAAAAGTCTCTCCCAGCTGAGGTTGATTCCGGACATCGCGTAAGCTTTGCAGCACTTCTTTACGGGTTAGGGAGCCTACCAGTTTACGGTTACGGTCCACTATGGGCAGAAAATCCACGCCTTCCCACATCATGATCTGGGCCGCGGAGGCTAGTGAGGTTTGCAGTGCAGCCGTAACCGGACTGCGAATCATCGCTTTTTCAATGATCTGGCCTTCCGTCAATTCCTCTACATCGCGGCGACCGATAATGCCGATGACTCGGTTCCATTCATCCGTAACGGGAAAGCGCTGCTCTCCAGTTTCCTCAGAAACCTGTCGTAGCTCGCCGACGGTACTAGAGATTTTCAACGTATTCAGGCGCGGTTTGCTGTCGATAATATCTTCTACCAGCATAATTTTTTTCTTTATCAATCTATCAAAAATGGCACGGTTAATCATTGAAGCGACGGTAAACGTGTCATGTCTCGAAGAAATAATGGGAAGATCCAGCTCGTCTGCCAATGCCTTCACTTCACGGCTCGTCCCAAAGCCCCCTGTCACCAGAACCCCCGCACCCTGCTCCAGCGCTAGAGAGTGAACATCATCGCGGTTCCCTACAATCAACAGACTGTCAGCATCTATATAACGGATCATTGCATCGACCTTCATCGCCCCGATCACGTATTTATGCAGATGTTTATTTAGTCCACTTGCTCCGCCAAGCACATGCCCTTCAACAATATCAACTACATCGCCAAACGTCAGCTGTTCTGAAATGTTCCGAGGTTTCTTTTCTACACGAACTGTACCAATCCGTTCCTTCGTGATGACTATCCCGAGATTCTCAGCTTCCTTCACTGCACGGTAAGCAGTCCCTTCGCTGACTAACATTTCTTTGGCGAGCTTGCGAACAGATATTTTGGTGCCTACCTTAAGACCTTCAATATGCTGCAGCAGTTGCTCGTGTTTAGTAATCGCATCGCCTTGACCTTCCAACTGTTACACCCCCATGCTCCGATCTGTACTATACTGTACCTATTATACACGGATAGAATGGCTCAGTACAACCGATTCATAAGCTTCGAATTCGAATTTCACTCTCCTTACACAATCTACGATTAAGGTAGGTATTGCCACATAGTAAGTTTGAAAACCACCTTAAAATCGAATTTTTTGAAACTGAATATCTCTGATGTGTTTTAAGCTGACCTTAAACATTCGCTGCCTTTATTTAGCAACCTTTTCCTCTTTTTTATAGTCTGAGAATTAAAGAATGTGTAAAGGAGCATTGAAGATATGAACAAGACCGCTTTATTACTACTTACTATTACTTTGCTTTTTATAGGACTGGTCGGCTGTGGAAATACGGGAAACAAAGTAAAACAAGCAGGCCAGATTGAGTTGGATGCAAATAATATAGTTTCTATTAACTTAATTGAAAAAAAACAGCCCATGGCCACTATTTCGGATCCATCCTCGTTTGAACGTTTCGTTCAAGCCATAACTACTGCTGAATATGATAGAGGACAACTAGATATTGCTCCCAGCGATTACAGCACCACTGGGAACATGAAGGATGGCATAAGTTATGAGTTCTCTTTTGGGATCGGCGGAAGTAACAGTGGGTTACTCATTAAATCCGGACAAATGGGCCACTATCGTCTGTCAGATACCAGCAAAAAAGATCTATTGGACTTGTTTCAATCAACTTTTAAAGATAAGATTTCATCAGAAGACACTGCTAACCCACAGCCCCCAAGCGTTCAAGTTACTGTTGGCGGTGAGCGGTTCGAGGCTATTCAAGGCTCTTATTGCTGGAACGACAATGGCAAAGGCGTATGTGTGGATATGGCTTCTTACGATGAATTGGTTTCCCAACAAAAGGTACATCCTAAAGCCATCAGCGGTGATCGGGTAGAACTCGAGTTCTCATATGCACCCAAAGAGATAGAGGTTATGGCTTCATTTCCTCGTGAGGAACGACCGGACGAAGCCCTTTCCGTGGACAAAAATAGTTTTCAACTCGCAGCAGGTAGCGGCAAACATCTGTATATCATCCATGCAAGATGGCCTCAGGGAAGCGCCAGTTATGTATTTGAAGTAGAATGCTCGGTCAGCAAAAAGTAATCGGATTGTTTTTGCTTAACAAGTGGGGGGATGGTCGGATGATGGGATGGGATGATAGGATGATTGGATGATTGGATGGTAGGATGGTAGGATTATGCCCATCCTCTCTACGATCAGGAAAAAAGTTTAATAATATCGACGTGAAAGGAGCTGAGCTTATGCAATTTCTTGTTATACTCGCGGTTCTCGTTCCTGCGGTGTGGTATTACGCGGCTCTTGGTAAACGGATATCTGCAGAAGAAAAGAAGGCTGGAAGAGATCTCACGAATGAGATCAAACCTTTTACGGGTGGAAAATAACATTATGCCCCCTGCAAGCAATACAGGGAGCATAAAAAAGTCCACTGGCTTAGGCTAGTGGGCTTTTTCGTATGAGTGTGTCTCTTTTGTATGCTCTTTGTGTGACTTGTGCAATTGGCTCGTCATTCTGAGGCATTTATGCCTCTCATTTGGCTACTTCTGCAATTTCCGCAGCATTCTGAGGCACTTATGCCTCTCTTTGCACCACATCTACGCTTTCCGCAACATTCTAAGGCATTTTTGCCTCTCTTTTCGCCATTCCTGCGCTTTCCGCAGCATTCTGAGGCACTTATGCCTCTCTTTTGGCTAGTTGTGCGTTTTGCGCGACATTCTACGGTATTTATACTTCTCTTTTCCCCACTTTTGCGTTTTGCTCGACATTCTAAGGCACTTATGCCTCTCTTTGCACCACATCTACGTTTTCCGCGGCATTCTGAGGCATTTATGCCTTTCTTCGCACCATTGCCGCGCTTTCCGCAACATTCTAAGGCATTTGTGCCTCTCTTTGCGCCGCTTCTGCGCTTTCCGCAACATTCTAAGGCATTTTTGCCTCTCTTTTCGCGACTTCTACGCTTTCGGCGGCATTCTGAGGCACTTATACCTCTCTTTGCACGACTGCCGCGCTTATTCGAGAGACCTGAAGCTAATCTAGCTTTTTAGTATCCGATGCCAACTCTATTATCTTTGCGAAACTCTAGTTTCTTCATTCCACTTTGTCTGCCATTGCTCCAGCTTTGCTTTTCGCACAGCTTCCAAACGTTTGGTCTTTTCTTCATCAACCCCGATAATAAAATGCAAATGTGCCGCAATGACCATAAACGCAAAAAGTGACCAGACGACTCCAAAACCAAACACCCAGCTCGGTCCATTCGCAAGCGAAAGCTTCGGCAGTGCATACAAAAGCATGGCCAACGCCAGCAACAAATAGATACCATGTTTGAACTTGTTTCTTTTTCTCATTAATAACAGCTCCTTCGTAGACAGGATATTCGATTGAATCTATATCTCTACTCTATGAACATGAGGCCCGTAATATGAGACAAGTCCATTAAAAAATATATACCTTTTCAAAATTATGTATAAAAGGTTAGCATTTATATAGCAAGAGACGCTTATATATGAGATGATGATTTCATTTAGGGAGGCGTTTTTGAATTGAATGCAGCTTATAATCATACCGAATACATAATTCGCAAAAAAGTATTTTCGATCATGGGTGCGAAACTTCATATTTTTGATAGCTCTGAGCAGCTTGTGCTCTATTCGCAAATGAAAGCGTTCAAGCTTAAAGAAGACATTGCACTTTATACGGATGAGTCCATGCAGAAGGAGCTTCTGCGCATAAAAGCCCGCAACGTGGTCGATTTTAGTGCTACTTATGATGTACACGATACAGAGTCCGGTGAGCATATTGGTTCTTTTCGACGTAAGGGTCTCAAATCTATTTTGAAGGATGAATGGATTATTCTTGACCGTCATGATCAGGAAATCGGAAAAATCAAGGAAGACAGCACCGCGATGGCTCTACTGCGCCGCTTCATCGCTATTATTCCGCAGAAATATAATATCGAGATGGATGATACTACGATCCCTGCATTCAAGCAAAATTTCAATCCATTTGTCACCAAAATTATGGCTGACTTCTCGGAGGATCGAAAAGGCAAGCTTGATCGCCGCTTAGGTTTGGCAGCTGGTATTCTTCTCTGCGCAGTCGAAGGTAAACAAGATTAGGTTGAGGTTGAGATTGGGTCGAGCTTGAACTTAGGCTAGCCATATAGCCACATCCATAAGAAAGAGGGTGTTTCCAGAGCCACCGGCTTCGGGAACACCCTCTTTTGATTTTCATTGCTAAAATTTATTCGCCGTACAATTGAGACAAACTCTCGGTGATAATTTTATTTACATCCTCGATTACAACGCTCAGACGGCGTTCCGCATCGAACAGACGACGAATGCCAAGATTCAAGTTAAGCACCTCGAACAGCTTCTCCATCTTTTCCATTTCTTCCTGTGGAGGCATTTCTCCGCTCATCATCCGTTGTTGCAGCTCCATCTGACCTTGGCGGAAATTGTCCAGCATCGCTTTCGCTTCAGGATCCGTTTCTACGACCTTCATGGCATTTCTGATATCCGATACCTCGCTGCTCTCTTTAATGGCTTTCGCCAATTCATGTGCTTTGTCGTGAATGCTCATTATGATTCCTCCTAAAAGTTTTGTTAGCGTACACTCCTCAAATCGTCTTCGTACAAAACTCACTTCGAAAGCTTACGCTTAAGTTTTGTTAGCGTACACTTCCTATCGTCTTCGTAGAGAACTCGCTTCGAAAGCTTACGCTTAGGTTTTGTTAACATCTGCTTCCTGAATCTACTCTGCTCTAAAAACTCACTCCGAAAACATACGCTTAAGTTTTGTTAGCAGCTGCTTCCTGAATCCACGTCGCTTCAGTTTCCAATATTCGCTCATTCCATACTTGTTTCGCTTCTTGGGCCGAGCTTATGAAATGACTGGGCAAGGTTTTTAGCGGTTAGGTCAATCACCAAGGGTCATCTGTCTCCATATGATGAATGATATGTAACCCTTAGCTACCAAATTGCCGGCATCATGCTGCCTACCGGAAGGAGATCCACGATGTCCCAATTCAAGATCCCGGTCCATACGGTCAACTCGGGCATCCTGCAGGAAAACGCTATAATGCTTGGCGAAAAATCCATGAAAAGACTCAAAATCCCGTCTCACGGAACACTCCAGCTGGCATTCGGCTCTTTCCGGCAGGAGGTTACCATTATCTCGGCTCCCAAATCCGACATCCTGCGTGTAAGCGAAGGACTGGCGCAGCGGACCGGATGGAAACACCGACAAACCCTCAACGTTTCTTACAGCTCTGTAAGCCGCACCTTGCGGCTTGGACCGTTGATCGGCGTGCTCGTCAGTCGTGACCATCCAGATAATCTCGACAGGTTGTTTGGACCCATTACCATGTTCTGCCGGGAATTGACAAATGCCTGCCACACACAAGGCGCCTATGTATATTTCTTTACCCCGGAAGCGCTGGAAACACGCAGTTCTTCCATTCAGGGCTGGGTATACAACGAGGGTTGGAGAAAAATGAGTCTGCCCATTGCCGATGTAATCAACAATCGGTTAACGACGCGAAAGGTGGAGAATAAACCTAGCGTACAGCATTTTTTGGCGGATGTAAAATCACGATATGGAACGCATTTCTTCAACGAAAAATTTCTTGACAAGACAGAGGTATTTGAAGCTTTAGCGCAAGACCCTTCCCTGCAGCGGTATTTACCTGAGTCGCATGCGTTGAACGGCTTTGCCGTAATGAAGAAGATGTGCAGCCATTACCCAAGTGTATTTTTGAAACCTGTACGAGGCAGTCTCGGCAAAGGCATACTTCGTATCTCTAAAGAAGAAGGTGGAGGTTACCGTCTGTTGTCTACTACCTCCATAGGTACACGCAAGCAAAGCTACACCACTCTCGCTAAATTGTACCAGTCCATCGCTCCCAAAATGAAGACTACTCGATACCAGATTCAGCAGGGATTGCCTTTGATGGAGCTAGGAAGGCGGCCTGTAGATTTCCGGGCACTTGTTCAGAAGAATGGCAGCGGAAAATGGGGGGTTACCTCCATTGTCGCCCGCACCGCCGGAAGCAATCACTTCGTGTCTAATTTAGCTAGAGGTGGCAGTCTCAGCACTGTAAAAGAAGCGGTTAGCAAGAGCAGTCTTCCTCCGGGCGCAAAAGAAAACGTTCAGCTTCAGCTGCCCAGAGCAGCACTTGCCATTGCAAGAGGGGTCGAAACCTTTATCCCCGCTCATTTCGGAGAGCTCGGAATCGATCTGGCACTGGATCAATCAGGACGAATATGGCTCTTAGAGGTTAACTCCAAGCCCTCCAAGAACGATAATACACCGTTAAACGATCAAAAAATAAGACCGTCCGTCAAGCAAATGATTTTATATTGCCGCTACTTGGCCGGTTTATAAGGAGGACACGATGACTGAAACAGAAGTGGGGTTCCTCGGCATTATGACAGGCCGCCGCAACGGGAATCCACCGATCGCCGAGCCAGAGTTTTGCAGTCATTTATGCCGGGCAGCTCCTCTATACAGCCTAAAAGTCCTCGTATTTCATCCAGACGGAGTAGCGGCAGACGGGTCCTCCATTACCGGTTATACCTGGAAAGATGGAAGCTGGCAGAATACCACTTCTTCACCGCCAGATATTGTCTATAATCGCTGCTTTTACGAAGGTCCTAAAGAAAGAAAAGAAGCTTCCGCTGCTCTCTCTACTCTTCATCGTTCCCTGCCTTGGTCTCGAGGTTTGCCAGATAAATGGGGTGTACATGAGATATTGAAGCGCGACCGGAGAGCAGCGGCAATACTGCCGGAAACTGTACTCTATACCGGTACCCGCAGGTTAAGTACAATGCTTGCTGAAAGAGAATATGGAGTCTTTCTAAAGCCCAAGGCCGGCACCCATGGCAAACGTACATTACATGCCATACTGCAAAACAGAGGCATGAGAGTACGAGGGCGTGACGGTACAAATACACCTTTTCAATATGTTTTCGACTCACAGGCTGAAGGACTGAACTGGATTCATGAATTTATCGGCTCACGCCGCTATATTATACAGCCTTTCCTGCACCTAACGAATAGTAAGGGGCAACCGTTCGATGTGCGTGTATTGATGCAAAAGAATGGCCTTGGCCGCTGGACTCTTACCGGCATGGCCGTACGGCTGGGTAACCAAGGTTCGCTGACTTCGAACCTGCATGGCGGCGGAACAGCTGTTTCTCCCCTGCCTTTTTTGCTTGCTGAATATGGTCAGGGTGGAAAAGACATCATGCGTGAGCTTGCTGCAGAAGCTGCATACTTACCTCCCCTACTGGAGGCTGCATGCGGCAGGCTTGGAGAACTCGGCCTTGATTTCGGTATTGATTCGAGCGGTCGGATTCATTTACTAGAAGCAAATTCCAAGCCAGGGCGCACGGTATTCCGGCTGACGGGCGACCGCCGGGCTGCTAAGCTCGCCGCCGAGAATCCACTGTCTTATGCGCGCCATCTACTGCTCACACAACGACGGATACCATCCCTATCTACGGACAGCTCCGTTACAAACGGGAGAATGATAACAATGGTTCCTAAGGAGGATTCATAAATGAGTCTCACTTTTTGCAATGTGCATTTCACTAAGCAGCCCCAAAGAGTTGTATATGTATCAGGTGCACTGATGAAAAGCTTGAAGTTAACGGGGAAAAAAAATATACGCTTAAGGCTCGGTAAAGATGCCACCCCGACCATGATCAAGCCCATCAAGCGCGCCGGAAATCACCTATATCTCGCCTCAGGCGTAAAAAGCGCTATCAAGGTTCCGAAATCAGGTGGTGTCTATTTACGCAATCTACAGAATGACGAGGTGCAGCTAGGACCTTTAGTTGGCATATTGTCCGATGGTCCTGCTTCCTCGTCTCAGCCCTTCGGTTCTCGCACAGGGTTCATCAAGCAATTACTGCGGGAAGGTAGCAACAAATGTTATATATTTGCCTTTATGCCGCGTGACATCAACTGGCAACAGGAACAGGTCTATGGATATTTTTTGACTTCAAGCGGTAAGTTTGAACGAAAAATGGTCCCTCTACCTGATGTTGTCTATAATCGATTGCCCAGTCGAAGAGCTGAAACCTCACCCTATATCAACCAACTTCGCGAACGATTTATGCGGAAAAGAATTCCATACTTTAACTGGAGCTTTTTCAATAAATCCGATATCTATAAGCTTTTAGAAAATGATGGGGCGGCAAATCGTTATGTACCTGAAACCCACAGCAATCCGTCCACGGAAAAAATGAGAGAAATGCTGGATCACCATCATTTTGTATACTATAAACCTTCTGCGGGAAGTCTGGGTCACGGCATTTATCGGCTTACCTATCTCCCGAAAAAGGGGTATTTTGCCCGCTACCGTCGAGGAGGAAAAAACGTACTTCTACGCTTCACTACCTTTGAGAGCCTTATGCGTATGCTTCGTTCGCGTCATGGCCAAAATCTGCAAAATTATATAGTTCAGCAGGGAATACGCCTCATTGAAATAGATGGCTGCCCGATTGATTTCCGGTTTCATATGCATAAAAACGGCAGTAATCAGTGGATTGTAGTCGGCATAGGCGCTAAAAAAGCCGGCCGTGGCAGTGTCACCACTCACCTTAAAAATGGAGGAGCATTGCTTACACCTCAGCAAGCACTCGGACGTGTATTCGGCGCAAGAGCTGATGAAGTACTGCAGCGTGCAAAGACTACAGCCATCAAGCTGGCAGAATCACTAGAAGTCCAGCATCGTCATTTGCTCGGTGAAATTGGCTTTGATCTCGGAATTGATCAGGATGAAGACATCTGGATGTTCGAGGCCAACGCCAAACCAGGTCGTTCCATCTTCCGTCACCCTTCCCTGCGCGCTGAGGGCAAAGCTTCCATCGAGCACATTCTGGAGCATTGTCTATACCTCAGCAAATTCCGCAGGAGGGATGAGATGTGAGCACCCATAATCCGGAAGATACAAAACCTGTTATTGCCATACTGACAACCAGCGATAAAGTACGGCAATTTAATGGCAACCGCAGCAACTTCCGGGACATTATTCGCACAGGCAAAGAAATGGGATTTCTTGTCTACGTCATCACTGTCCGTGACCTCAAGCTTGAGGAACGGATGGTGAACGGATATGTCCCATCGTCCAGCGGTAAAATCTGGTACAGCATTCCTGTACCTCTTCCACAAATCATTTATAACCGAATTCCCACCCGTGAGGATGAGGAAAAACCTGCTGTGGTACGTAAAATAGCTCAATGCCTGGAACATCCAGGCATTAAGCTATATAATCCATATTTTTTCAATAAATGGAGTCTCTTCGAATGGTTGAGGGGTTCGCACTCCACCTCAAAGCATGTTCCAAAAACGAGACGATTACGCAGTGCAAACACCCTTACTGCCATGCTGAACCAGCATACCAGCCTCTACCTTAAACCAGAGAATGGCAAAGCAGGAAAAGGAATTATGCGCCTAAAATATCGTGCAGATACCGCTTTGCCTTACCGGCTCCAAATTCAAAGCGGCAAAAAAAATGTGACGTACAAAGCAGCTTCCATGGACCGGCTCTGGGCAAGAATCGGAAAAGAAAAAGGAATCTCTCGTTATATTGTGCAGCAGGCTATTGAACTGGCGACTCATCGGGGAAGACCGTTTGATCTGCGGGTGCTGCTGCAAAAAAACAGCAGAGGCGGCTGGGGAGTCACTGGCATAGGTGCACGCCTCGCCGGTGCCCGAAGTATAACGACACATGTACCACGCGGCGGTAGTATTGAAGAGCCTGCCAGCATGCTGGAAAGTACATTTGGAACCGAAAGAGCAGCCATGATCCTGAAGAGCGTGCCTACAACCGCCCTTCTTATCGCTAGACAAATTGAAAGAGCTTCTGACTCTATGCTCGGAGAGATGTCGATGGATCTGGGTGTAGATGAGAATGGGGGACTCTGGTTCTTTGAGGCCAACTCCCGGCCGATGAAATTTGATGAACCCGCGATCCGCAAGCTATCCCTAGAGCGAATCTTTCACTACGGCCAGCATTTAGCGCGCCAGTTTAAATAGAAATCATTAAAAGGATGTGACACAGCATGCAGATATCCTCCATCTATGACACAAATGCCAAGCAGTGGAAATCACGGCTGGCTGGACTGCTTGAGTTTATAAGAGCGCATGGGGAGAAGCGAATCACAAACCAAGCTTGCAAAATACTGGCCCGATTAACACCGGATCAGTTGTCAGAGCCGGGTATCTCGCTGCTTGTCGCTACCGTACGCGGTCAGAATGGGCGCCAGCTCGCAGGAGTCAGCTTCGTATCCGGTTTCGGTGCAGAAGCCTGTCTTGTCGCTGTGCACCCCTTCTACCGGAATAGACATACCGGCACTGCCTTAATGGCTGCCCAGCTGAAACGCCTCGGGCATCTGCAATGCAGTGTTGCCTGCGACAATACTGCTAGCCTAAAGATGTGCTTCAATATCGGCCTTGCTGCCGACACACTTACCACTGGTCCTACCGGCAAGCCAACATTACTGCTCCGGTCACCCCATCATACCGGCAGCACTACTATTTCTCCACAAGAAGGTGAACTCCTGTGCCAGAGCCCGTCTTAGGCATTCTTACTTTATATATTAACGAAGCCAAGCAGCTTGAAGAAAAGGCCGTGTACCGGAGAATGATCGTCGAGGGCAAACGAATTGGCTTGGATGTCTTTGTGTTTACCCCCATGGATGTTCATCCCAGCAAAGAGCAGATCCATGCCCTTGTCTTTGATCCCAAGAGCGGAAAATGGTCACGCAAATGGCGTTCTTTTCCGAACATGATTTATGACCGTTGCCGTATTCAGCGCAGCTCACGCTTTCAGCAACTGCTTCGTTTCCGAGAACGCTACAATCATCTGTTATTTCTGAATCGTCCACTGCGCAACAAATGGACCATTCACCAAACATTCTCACAAAAAAGCCGTTTCCGGCAGCATATGCCAGAAACATTACTCTATCAGTCCTCTGCCGACCTGCGCCGGATGCTGAAAACCAATTCAGTAGTCTATATCAAGCCGGCAAACGGCACAGGCGGACGTGGCATCCTCAGAATTGAGAGAATGAAGGATGGGCGAGGGGTATATGATATTCAAGGCCGTCGTCAGGATCGCCGAATCATTCCCACCCGTAAAGTCTCTTCTACTCGGCTGGATTCCATCGTACGGCAATGGTGCATCGGCGGGCGTTTCCTTATCCAACAGGGGATTCCATTACGTCTGCCGGGCGGACGTTTCCATGATTACCGGATGCTCGTTCAAAAGAACGGGCAAGGTGTCTGGGAACTGACAGGTATGGCTGCACGTGTCGGTGCAGCGCGGAGTGTAACCTCCAATCTTCATGGCGGTGGTCATGCCGTTCGAGCGGAAACGCTGCTGAAGGAATGGCTGGGCAGTCAGGATAAAACCGATAAGGTCATGAAGACTGCCGAGAGGTTGGGCCTTGATGCCGCAGCCTTCTTGGAAGAAAGTTACGGAGCCTTATGTGAGCTTGCATTGGACCTCGCCATTGATCGCGAAGGTAAAATTTACGTGCTGGAGGTTAATCCAAAGCCCGCCCGTGAAGTGTTCGCAAGATCAGGTGACGGAACCACATACCGCAAAGCCCTGATTCGCCCTCTGGAATACGCGCTGTGGCTCTACAATAACAAAGGAACCCCGAGCACAGCTAAAACGACTGAGGAATAAAAATTATCATAGTAGTCATCAAAAAAAGACGCCACTAGCTCGTATTAATACGAAGCCTAAGAGGCGTCTTTTTCGATTTATTTGGCCAATGATCCCTGCAGGGAACCTGCATCGAAGTCCGGCTGTGCTTCGATATCGGTGTCACCTGCGGCTTTGGCTTTTTCAAGTGCCGCATTATAGCGAGTATTCAAGTCCTGAAGCTCTTTATCTAAATCTCCACCACCAAAAATGTATCTATTGAAGACATCAACCTTCTTCAGTCCTTCCAGACGTCCTTCACTAATGACCATCGGAGTCGCTGGATAAATCCCGTCTAACTTTGTAGGCAGAAAATCTTCAATTCCTGCAATGTCTGGTGCCTTAGCAACAGTAGCAACCGATGGAATAACCGAAACCCCATACCCTGCTTCCTGGTAAGCAATCTGCACATCATCACTGTACATCCATTCAATAAACTTCCAAGCTTCTTCCTTATGCTTCGAATCCTTGCTCATAGCCAAATAACTTCCTGCAATAACTTGGCTGACACCCTTCTGCTCCCCGTCAATGGTTGGAGGAATCGCAGCTGCCCAGCGAATTTCAGTTGGGAATTGGGTTTTGTAGACCGTCGGCTCAACGGAATGGTTGAAATACATACCGATCTTGCCTTGAGCAAATTGCGCACGCAGCGGGTCGATATCAAGCGATTCCGATCCTGGCATCATGCTTCCATCCACCTTAATCTGCCGCAGCGCCTCAGCAACCTCTTTATATACGCTAAAATCAAATTGCCCGGTCTGGAAGTCGAAGCCCTCTGTGCCCTTAGTCTTGCTAAGTGTTGTTATTGGATAAGCGATACGCTCAAATCCGCTGGTACTTTTGAAATTACCCGCGAAGCCGTAAGCGCCTATATCTTTTCCCGCTGCCGTAATTTTCTTGGCATCCTCGACCATCTCTGCGAGTGTGGTAGGCGGCTCTGTAATGCCAGCCTTCTCGAACAAATCTACGTTATAGATGAGGCGCCAGAACTGACCGATATTGGGAAGGCTATATATTTTGCCGTCAACGGTATTTTTCTCGTTGATAAGTACGTTCTCGAACCGGCTCTTCATCTCTGGTGAAATGTAGCTATCAAAAGATTCCAGATACCCTCTTTTGACCCATGTTGGCACGTTATAAGTATCCACCCGGAGAATATCAGGCGCCTGCATGCTGGAGAAGGCAATATCCACCGACTGCGTATAGTTCTCTGCCATAACCTTCATTTCAATCTCGATATTGGGATTAAGACCTTCATACTCACTGATCTTTTGCTCAATAAAATCAGAATCATGACGATCAATGGTCCAGTAGACCAATTTTGTTTTTTCGGAGTTTGTATTGCTGCTGCTTACCTCCGTATTAGATTCGGATGATGAACAGGCGGCCAACGAGCCAGCCAGCATCAGCGAAACCCCAGCTAATATCCATTTATTTCTTTTCATCTAAAATGCCTCCCTTTTCTTTTGAAATCGCATTCATTTCTTAAGAAAATTATAATTCCACTGCCCTTTTATCAGTGAAGGAGAAAACAACTGTCAATGGGAGACGAAATCACTGTTTCCCTCCACTTTGGGCAAGGTATATTTTGCACGAAAGTCAGTCGGCGTCATTCCGGTATATTTTTTGAACTGCTCTGTAAAATAGGGTCGATCCTCATAGCCCAAAGAGATGGCAATATCCTGAACCTGTATGCCTTCCAGCACCAGCTCCTTGGCTTTGTCCATTCGTCTCCCGATAATATATTGGGCGAGTGTCATTCCCGTCTCCTTTTTAAAAAGATTGGAGAAGTAGCTAGGACTAAGATGCACCTCCCGTGCACAGTCCGCGACGGATAGATTTCGATGCAGATTTCCATTGATATGAGTGATGGCCCGATCCACAAGCATACGCGCGTCACTGCATTGGCGTTGTTGCAAATACGTACAGCCCAAACGGCAAAATTCCCGAATCTGGCGGCTAAGATCTTCAAAAGAGACTGCACTGCTCATGTCTGCAAGCTTATTTTCCAGAGTTTTAACTTCCGAATCCGTTGCTTTTTCCGAGAAAATCCGATGGATAGAATGAGCCAGTTCAAGACATAACGTCTTAACGATGGACGGATTAGGCGTTGCCGGTGCAGTAATCCAATCATGCCAAATATGATCCAGCTGCTCCTCTGCTTTGGGTAAATTCGCCGAACGCAGACAATAAAGCAATTCTTTCTCCTTGTCATATGAGTATCTGGGTAGCGCGGCATTCACGACTGCATCTTCAACATAGGTGTACACGCTGTTCCCACCGTTCAGAAAGGTGTTCGCAAGTGCAGACAGCGCCTGCGCATAGGAAGCAGAAAGCTGCCCTACCTCCTCCACCTCTCCACCCAGTCCAATGGATACCGTCTGGTACGTATACCGATGTACATTTTCCCGGCATTTCTCTGCAAGTTGCTCCATATTCGGCTCCGCCAGAGGGTTCATCACAATAACGAACTGATTCACATTTTCCCGGAACACAATACCCCGAGTGTATTCGGATATTGTATTTTCCAAAATATTCTGTACGGCAAAGCGGATTAATTCCACCTCGGAAACCGTAAGTTCTGATGTACGTTCCACAAAAAAATCCACTTCCGCTACCATCACGCAAAAATTATAGTTATTCATCTCGATATTGTAAAAATCCCACTGCTGGCTCAAGTGCTGCTGTCTAGTTCCATAACGGATGAGCAGACGCATATATTCCTGACGCAAATAAGGTAAGCTCTCGCGCAGCTTTTGTTCCATGCCCATCATCTGCTCAGCTTGACTGCGTTCCCGCTCCAACACTTCTTTGGCCTTCAACACAGATTCAAGCACTTGAACCTTGGTATACGGTTTTACAATCAGATCAAAGGCACCCAGCTTAACTGCTTCCTGGGCATAGGTGAAATCAGAATAACCCGTCAAAAAAATCAGTTTGATGCCTGGCTGCTCGGCTTGGATGCTCCGCATCATCTCTAAACCATCCTTAAAAGGCATTCGGATATCCGTCAATACGATGTCAGGACGATGCTTGCGGATCTGCTCCAGACCTTCTTCCCCGTCTGCCGCGGTGGCCGCGATCACAATCCCATGTTCCTCCCAAGGAATCCGCTGCGACAATCCGCGGACCACTGCAGGAATATCATCAACAATACATATTTTAATTGAATGGGCGCTCAGGATTTATTCCCCCTTCCACAGGAATGGATAGAACAGCTTCGGTTTCAACACGCGGACTGCTTCGAAAGACCAATCCGGCTTCTTTGCCGTAGTACAGCTGCAGTCGGCTACATATATTAGACAGAGCATAGCCTCCACTGCCGTTCGGCTCCTTCAGCCAGGCATTGAGTTTCTCCGCATTCATGCCGGTTCCGTTATCGGTAACCCGGATGAGCAGTGTGTTTTTGGCTACTTCTACAGAGATCCGGATCACTCCCCCTCCCCTTAATTCCTTAAGGCCGTGCAGGATTGAGTTCTCCACCAAGGGCTGAATAATAATTTTCAATACAGGAAGCTCCAGCAGTTCCACTCCGGCATCAATTGTATAGTCAAACAACCCTTCATAACATTGCTGCTGAAGGTTTAGATACTGGCGGACATGTTCCAGTTCCTTGCCTAAGGTCGTAATTTCCTGCCCGTTGTTCAGTCCCAGCTGAAACAGTGCAGACAGCGAAATGACCATCTGTTTCACATCTTCATATTCATCCATCTCACATTTCCAGAAAATCGTGTTTAATGTGTTATATAAAAAATGAGGCTCGATCTGCGCCTGAAGCGCCTTGATCTCCGCTTTTCTCTTTTCTTTTTCTGTATCCTTGACTTCAGCAATCAACTCACCAATCCGGTCTAACATCTGGTTAAATTTGCGTCCCGCCTCCCCAATCTCATCCTGGAAAGGACTCTGGAAGCGTGCACTGAGATCCTCTTGCTCAACACGAGACATCGTCCGTTGCAGTTTCAGCAGCGGTCCCAGTAGCAAAGCGGACAGATACCTTGCAAGGAAAAGCGCGATGACGATACATGCCGCCATGATCATCAACACCAACCATTGAATACTCCGAACAGGTTGCAGCAGTTCCTTTTTGGACAGGTAGCTGACCAACACCCAGTCTTTTGCGTACCCTGAACTGGCATAGCTGAGCAGCATTGGCCCATCCCCAGCAGAATATTCAAAATTACCCCGGTCTGCTTCCCTCAGTTTGTCCAAAAACACAGAGTCCCGAGACCATTCCGGACGTCTCCCGTCTCCGAAGACGCTTGTTCCCTCTTTATTGATCAGTAAAAAACGCGCGGAGCCAAGACTCCCGCCTCCACTTACAGTATCTTCAAGAATGTCCTCTTTTACATTAACGATCAAAAATAGATCAGGGACATAATTGTCTGTAAGCGGCTGCAAGACTAGGGAAATAACATGGTGTTTCCCGGCAAATAGCTCGTCCCGATGACTCTCCACCCAATTGGTTTCAGGTTTCTCCTTAATCCGTTGATACAGCGAAGATTCTAGAAATGGGGTCAAGGTTCTGCGCTGATTGCTGGTAGAGTAGAAATCCCCGTCCGGCGTACTGATCAAGATAGATTCAATGGAGTTTTCCGTCAACTCTACCTGCGTGAAGGGCGCTTGCAGCATAGAAAAATTGGCAAAAAAACGTTCCATATTATGAGCTTTAATATCCCGGATGGTCTGCTGATAAGCTTCGCTCAACATCATCGTGGAGGAAGCCACAATGATTTGCTTTAACTTCTGGTCCAGGACATTGATTGACTGAGTCAGCACATTTTGATTTAACTCGACAGAGTTACGCTCCATCGCCCGAGAAGCGATGGAGTAAGCCAATAAACCGGTGACAGAAATACAGAATACCGTCAGTGCGGTAAAAGATAGCCATATTCTTTTCTTCAAAGAGGTACGATAAACCCAGGCCTTCAGCATGTATTCACATCCTTCTTGAATAACTGTCCGAAGCCCGCCCCGAATTTAGCCCTTTACAGAGCCAGCTGTCATCTGCATGAACGATTTATTAGCGAAAATATAGACAACAATCATTGGCAACATGGACAGACATGCACCCGCGAGCATCAATTGAGGTTGCGCCGCATCGCCGATACCATATTTTAGCCCCGCCAATCCTACGGTGAGTGTCTGTAATTTTGGCTGTGTCATGGTAAAAACCAGCGGCAGAATATATTCGTTCCATGCTCCGCGGAAGGTCCAAAGCGCCGTGACTCCAAGGGCGGGTGTCAGAAGCGGTAAGATAACTCGAAAGTATACGCTATAGAAATTACAGCCGTCAATAAAAGCAGCCTCATCCAGATCCTTCGGAATCGCTCGTACAAAACCAATCAACATAAAAAATGCCGTGGCATGCGCACTAATCAGAATAATAATGACACCCCATAACGATTTCTGTAGATTAAGCGCTACCATAAGGTCAAATTGCGGCCGAAGCACCACAGCACCGATCGAGATAAACAGCGTGCAGGACTGAATTACAACATATATACGTTTCCCGTAAAAATCGACTCTCGCTACCGCATATGCGGCCATCGTTCCAATGAATAGAGTGCCTAAGGTGGTAAAGATACTGATAAACACACTGTTCCATGTAAAGCGGGCAAAGTTAGCCGAATTCCAAGCCTGCGCGTAGTTTCCAATCTGCCATGACTTAGGCAGCAAGGTGGTTCCTGTCGTCAACTCCAGATTGGTCTTAAGGGATCCGAAAAAAGCCAGAATAATCGGAAACAACGCAAAAGCCGCCACTATAAGTAGAAAAATCCACAGCAAGGTCCGGGACAGCACCGCTCGGGTCTTGAAGGACCGGACAGGCTGGACCGAAGTGTTCTTCGTCTCCGCATGTAATGTACTCACTGTTCATTCTCCTCTCTTTTAATAGATATCATTTAGCTTTTTAGATACATAAAAGTAGACTAAGGTAATCAGACCTACAATAACTGCTGTGGCAAAACCAACCGCACTACCGTAGCCAAATTGCTGAATGCTTGTACCTCCACTGGATACAGGGAAGAACAGCTTATACAGGTACAGGTACATAACTTCCGTCTTGCCATAAGGACCGCCTTCGGTAAGCACCATAATACTCTCGTAGCCTTTTAGGGAGGCGGTAATAGCGAGCATAATGATCATTTGCAATACAGGTCCGAGCATGGGAACGGTGATGTTCCACATTTTTCTGAAAGGTCCAGCTCCATCTATAGATGCCGCCTCATAGAGATCCTCAGGAATGTTCTGTAAACCAGCGATAAAAAGCAGCATATAGTTACCGATAGCCCCCCATATCGCAATCATAATAGCGGTTAGTAAGGCATATTTCGGCCCTAGCCAATCTATCGGAGCGGAAATAATTCCAGAGCCGACCAATAGCTGGTTAACCATCCCATTGTATGAATTAAAGATAACGTAGAATACGATGGCCATAACCGAAGCACTGATTACGGTCGGCATAAAGTAAATCGCTCTTAGCAGCTGCCGCCCTTTCAAAGCACGATTGAGGACAACCGCCAGTAAAAATGATAATGGCAAGGTGATGAGCAGCTTGCCTCCAGCGTAGATAAAGGTGTTGACCACTGACTTCCAGAATTCCTTATCCCTTAATAAGCGCTCGAAATTCTCCAGCCCGATAAACAGGGGTTCGCCGAAACCCTGGTAATCATAGAACATGTACTTCAGAGCCCAAAAGATCGGATATACTCCAAAAACCAGCGTCAGAATCAAACTGGGAGCAACGAAGGTCCAGGCGTTAATTTGACGTTTTGATAAATTCATTTATTGTTCCTCCTGTCCATTGGACTAAGCTTATGTCCTTAATGATAATTCTATCCGTTCGTAACGGTTAGGGAGAAAGCGACTGCGCTTGGGGGAGAATTTCACTTTTTCAGTTGCTTTGTCCCCTTTCCTTCATTTGTTTATCTATCCCGTCCTTCGTAAAGCCACGTTTATACTAATTAAGAGAAAGCTCACCCACGAACCATGACTACTTTACAAGGAGGTTAGAACTACCGATGATTTCAGCATATGGTGGCGGTACACGCCCCTTCGGATGTTATACCGAAGGAGAGCTGGAGGGCATACGCCTTAGAATCGAACAGCTTCCCAAGGTCCGGCAAGAGTACGAAAGACAACAACAGCTGTCTGAACAATTTGCCAGCCGAGAAGCTGCTGCGCCCCTCCATAAACTCGGGGTGTTCCGGGTAGAACCCTTTGTTTTTAAAACCCCTCCCAGAACGGCCTTCCTCAAGCTTTCTGTACAGATTCGGGGAAAGGGCACGGCGCGCATCGGGGGCTTGCGTCTGACTCATTCGCAGCTTGGCTTGCCGGTTGAACTAGCGAATGGCGGTCTAGAATCTGGGATGCTGGGGTGGAGTCAAGACCGAGAAAACGGAAGCACAGTATATCTAGAGAAATTGGCCAGCTGGCAGCAGGGTCTCCAGCCATCTGGTGTAACCCCATCTGGCGCTAGTCTGGCAGACGATTTGCAATGTATCTGCATCAGTAATGAGGAAGTGAAAGGATTGACAATCCTTCATTATGGAGAGACCATACCTGTATACGAAGGTGATCATTACAGCGTGCAGACGGTGCTCAGTCTGGAAGCTCCTCTAGGCGAAGGAATCTGCATCGGGGTCCATTTTCTAAATGCTGCGGGGCAGCCATTGGGAACTGAGCTGCTCTCCCCGCTTTTTAATCGGCCGACACTTACCAATTGGGCCTTCCTGCTGGAGGCTACGGGAGCGGACGCCAATATGTATATGACCACGGGTGAAAGTAAATTTGCGGTTCGAGCCAAGCAAAAGCTCCAGTACATGCTTGCCGATATGCGGGTAGGCATGGATATTTTCCGTAGAGACGGCTGGCATGACGATGATACTTACGGCGCGGTGCATATCGGGAGGGGGCTCGCTGCTGCTTCGGTAATCTACGATCAGATTGCTGGCAGCAGTGTATTCCTCACTGGAGAAGAAACCGAACTTCTCGCTCATTTCCGCTATATCGCAGACATGATGATGGATACCCACTACTACCGGTTTGATCTGGAGACCTTCCCAGATGAAAAGGGGGGAAAACGCAGTAATTGGAATGCCGACCGGGCAACCGGACTGGGTGTATATGCCCTCCTCTTTCCCAATGAAAAACAAAGTGAGGCATATCTTGATCATGCCCTCTCAGTCATCAACTGGCAGCTGGCAGAAGTGGTGGATTCAGACGGCGCATGGCCAGAAAATATTCGCTACCATGGCGCAGTATTGCATCGCTATTTTCTCTTCTTCCTCCTATTAAAGCGTTTGAAGGGCATTGATTATTTCAAGCATGAGAAGGTAAAGGGCATGTACCATTTCCTAATCGGAACAGTGACTGCACCAGATATTATTCAAGGCGGCTCTTCTGGCTCCCCCGTCCTGCTTACACCAGCGGTCGGCGATGCCAATGTGCAGGAAAAATGGTTTCGCCTGCTTGGATATGCGGCCCCATTCTATATGGACGAAGACCCCCAGCTTGCCGGGGAAATGCTCTGGACGTGGAAGCACGGCGGAGAACCGATTGAGGATAATGGCGCATTTCCTCTGCCTCTGGTCGCGCTGTTATATCCACAGCCCGACTTAGCAGAACAAAGGCCTGCACTCGACTCCGTACATTATCCCGATATCGGTTATGTCATCTTCCGCAACGGAGAACAGAACCTTCAGCATTATGCAATCTACGAGGCTTCTCCGCTGACTTATCACGCTCATCATGATGAAGGGCACTTCTCCATCTGGGCAGATGGTGTTCCAGTAACCCTTGATTCTGGAACGGGCGGTTACTATAACGGAGATCGGCATTGGTATGTGTCCAGCGCAGCTCATAATGTTGTTCAATTTACCGATTCATTCGGAAATTTTGCCAATGGGCCACTGCAAAGCACATGCAAGGAAGTGCGCTTTTCAGAAGAGTTAGATCATGCCAGCAGTCTTATTCCAGAGGCTAACGCCAGGGAATATGAGCGGAATTTCTTGTTTATTAAAGCAGGCTTTAACGTCTACTTGATATGGGATCGAATCGAGGGAGCATCGAACAGCGTCTGGAATCTGCATACACTCAGTACTGATGCAAGTATAATGGAGCAATCCATTGATGCAGCTTGCCTAAACGGCAAGCACCTAAGCGCTTATATCGCCGAACCAGAACTTCCAGTGATTACAATGGGAGAAGGCGCTGTAGCCGGGAATTATCCGCTGGCAGAGCAGCAACATTTTCGTGTTTATGGTGGTACAAGCGATTACGTCATTCTGCTTCATCCCCGGACAGAAGATGCTTCTTCACTACAGCTTGAACAGCTTGATTATGAAGAGGCTGTCGAAGGAGTACGCTTGTACAGGATATCCCGTACGGATGGAAAATGGTTTATCGCCGCCATCAACGGCACCAAGGAGGAACACCTTGTTACTGTTCCGGGTCTCGGACCGCTTAGGCTGCTCGGAGAATCTGAGTCAACATCCGGGCAACCTGAAGCAACCCAATTAAGAATTGAGGCAGGCAGAATTCACATCGCCATGCCCCGATAACTATATACAAGGAGGAAGATTAGAACATGAGCAATCTTGGAGTATGGGAACCAGCAGAACCGGGAGTTAAACGCTGTATCTTGAACGCTGCAGCCAGTCTGATGATGATGGAGGTTCATTTCGAAAAGGGAGCCGAGGGCTATGAGCATAGCCATCCTCACGAGCAGATGAGCTACTGTCTGCGTGGAAGCTTTGAATTTCGTATTGACGGCGAGAAGCATAAGGTAACCGCGGGGCAAAGTATTGCCATACCGCCAGATGCAAAGCACGGTGTAACCGCATTGGAAGCAGACTCTGCGCTGCTCGATGTCTTCACACCTATCCGCGAGGATCTGCTGAAACGCTAATAAATATATATCTGGCAGCAAAAAAAGGCCCAATCATTCCATTTCAGAGGGAATGATTGGGCTTCTGTTATTTTTCAGCTTGGTACCGTTCCACCTCAAGTGATGCTAATAACAATGGAGCGACGCCCATAGGCACATCCGACAATACGTCCTCAGATATATAGTAATCGTATGAGCCATTACGGTCTTTGCTCAGACCCGCTCCATGACAGATCTGGTGCAAGTGCACACCTTGTTCATCCTCTTCAGTCAAATGCGTCAAAATGCCTTCATACCCTTGCAACATCGCCTCTATAAAAGAGGATTCCAGATAACCTAATCTTAGTCCCTTAGCCATCGCATAAACAAACATGCACGAGCCGGAAGCTTCAAGATAATTGCTTTTTCTCCCCGCTTGATCTAACACCTGGTACCAGAGGCCAGTCTCCTTGTCTTGAACCTCCAGAAGCGCGCCGCACATCCGCTGGAAAATGCCAATGATCGTCCCCCGCTGCGGATGAGTGAGTGGAAAATGCTCCAGGCAATCAACCACAGCCATCGCATACCAGCCCATCGCCCGGCTCCAAAAATGAGAGGACAATCCGGTAGACGAGTCAGCCCATTCCTGCTCTTTGGATTCATCCCAGCCATGATAGAGCAGACCGGTCCGTGGATCACGGGTCCGCCGCTCAACCAGCAGCAGCTGATGCGCCGCTTCGTCAATCAGTTCAGGTCGTTGAAAAACCTTGCCGTATTCCGCTAGGAATGGCGATGCCATGTACAGCCCGTCCAGCCACATCTGGAAAGGGTATACCTTCTTATGCCAGAATCCCCCTTCGGAGGTGCGGGGATGTCCAATAAGCTGTGCGGCCAGCAAATGGGCTGCTTCAGCATACCGTTCTTCTCCGGTTTTCTGGTATAGCAAGAACAGGTTTTTCCCCTCGTTAATCTGGTCCAGATTGTATTCTTCCAGCCTGTAGGTACGGATGGAACCATCCTCTCCAATAAATGTGTCCATATGCCGCTCCATAAAGGAGACATACTCAGGCTGGTCGAGCTGAACACCCGCCCGGGCCATTGCCATCAGCAGCATGCCCGGAACATAAGCCCATCTTTCCAGCACATATTCATGCTCTCCCTGCTTGTTGCACCCTCCAAGAATCGTACTCGCGATTTTACTGGACAAGCGAACGGTTGTTACTTCAGTTATAGACATCCTTATTCCTCCTTCGTTTGTCATCCATATGAAGTCTAATCTTATGCTCAGGTGAGCTGCTTGCGCAGCCAGGCAAAGGCTGGTTCACCATGAATCTCATGACCTCCGGTGAAGAAGTCCGCTTCTACCTGTCCGATATGATTCGCCGACCTGTAAATCGTCTGCAACTGGGTTAAAGCTAATTTTGTTCCGCGCGGGCCAAACAGATGATCGGCATCTCCCGATTCGAGGAACAGGCCACGAGGGGCAATGAGGCCCAGTAGGTCAGGCATCTCCGCTTCCAGCAAAATCCCTGGAATATAATTATCAAGGCAATGATTGCGTGTCAGAATACTGTCTGCGAAAGTATTGGCATACCCGCTTACGACCGCACAAGCGATTCGTTCGTCAAGTGCAGCTGTGAAGCCAGCCACCAGTCCCCCGCCGGAAATACCCATAATTCCAATTCGTTCATCCTTAACTTCTTTTCTTGTCTGCAAATAATCCAGTGCCCGCATGGTTTCGTAGATACGGTAGCCGGCCATCGTCTTCCCAACCATCAACAATGCGGATGACAGGCGGAAGCAGGAATTACGTCCAGGCTCCCCGCTTGTTAGGTCTTCTTCCAATCGTCTGTCCCCAAAGCCGAGCAGCTCTGGGGCTGCCACTACAAAGCCCTGTTTTACCAGTGAAACAGCGAAGTCTTTGTGCAGCCCGGGATGTCCCTGCCGATCCGATCCGTCCGGGTTCAAGCCTACGATCTCCCGGCTTCCATAGCCATGTCCATGAATGGCAAGAACGGCAGGAACAGGGGTAGAGAACGGCTGATCCGGGATCAAAAGATACAGCGGCATGCGCAACCCTTCATAGGTAGTTATCTCTATACGTTCACGGGTATACCCGGAGCAGACGGTTCGTTCCAGCAGAACCGGTTGCAGCTCCTCAGCTATTTCTGGAAAGCCACCTAACCGCTTCGTAAATGCTGTGCTAAGCTCATCACGCCATTGCTGAAAGGGTATGTCTTTGCTGAAAGCCGAGTTGCGTTGAGCTGAACCAGCTAGTTCTTTCATGTATTGTTCCAGAGGCTCCATCCGAAGTGCTCCTTCCTTAATATCCTTCAGGATGCCAGCCATCAAGCACGGTCAGCACCCTATACTCCGCAGCTTCCTGTGGAATCAGCTGCCGCGACCATGCAGCTCTGGCTTCGGGATTGGCTCCCGGTCCACTGCTGCCATATTCTTCATAGCGGCTAGTTTCCTCCCTGTCCGGCTGCCCCCAATTATGCCAGCCTTCGCCGATAATCGAACTGTCTATGACCGTGCGGATAAAAGCCACATGTGCATAAGGGCGCCAAGGTCGGCCAAGATACACTTCACTTACACCTTGACCGCCAGTAATTTCACAATCGAGGAATACATAACCAAACGGTGCGCCTTCAGGCGTTGATGCGGCTGTTATATATCCTCTGGAACGTTTGTTATGCAGCCGGCAACGTTCAAACAAAGCCGTAGCCGCGCCAAAAATATAATCCACATCGCCTTCAATGTAACATTCGTTATAATATTGCTTTCCTTGCCCTGTATACAAAGTATCCTGATCACCCAGCAGGCGTACACGCCGGAATACAGCATGACCAGCATCAACAAAAGCAGCCACCGCCTGGCCAGTGCCAGGACCTGATGCATTTCGAATGGTCAGATTTTCAGCGGTGAAATGCTCAGCGAATACATTCAGGGTACCGGATTTGAACGTGCCAATCGGCTCTCCGTCCGGACCTAAAGTGTGCGCGTTGTCTGACCACGTAATGATGGTGGAATTCGTGTCTTCCCCCAGTAGCAGAACCGGAGGCGTTCCCTGTTTCACTGTAATTTTTTCCTCGTAAATGCCGGGTTTGATACGAATCGTCACTTCTTCCTTGTGTTCCTGTGGAATTGAATCCAACGCTGCCTGTAGAGTACTGAATCCTTCGTCGACACTCTTAGAGACTGTAATTAACATCTGCGGCTCCTTTCCTATCAACCTGAGTTTATTCTATAATAACCGTAACGCTTCGTAAGAGAAGAGGAGAATTATGACTAGCCTGACTAGCCCCAATCACAAATATCATATTGAAGAAGACCGCTACAGCATCCAGCATATGAAACGTAAAGGCATCACTGCTATGCCACGTCCCCACAGCCATGACTTAGCCGAGCTGTACTATCTGATACAAGGGGAGCGGGTATACTTTGTGGACGACCGAGTCATTACGGTTCATAAGGGTGAGCTTATTCTTATCTCCGGCCGGGAGCTTCATTCCACAGCAAGCTCGGAAGTAGCCGAGTTCGAGCGGATTCTGATCAACTATGATCCTGCTCTTCTACCGCCATCCCTGCAGAATGAAGCCATCTGGTTTCATGACCGCGGGTACCGCTTGTTCAAGCTGACCCTGCGCGAGCAGGACGAAGCGGAAATCCTAATGAACCGGATGCTGGAAGAATGCCGGTTGCAGCGCCCGTATTACGAAACCAGCGTAATCGCTTTATTCTCCGAGCTGATGATTCTCCTCCAGCGTTCAGAGAGTATCTCACAAGCTGGAGGGACGAAACATCCGCTCCATCATCTAGTAACGGATGTAGCCACCTATATCCGTGATCACTACCGTGAGACCCTTACTCTGGAAGAGACTGCGAGTAATTTTTACATTAGTCCTTCATACTTGAGCCGGGTATTTCACCGATTGACGGGTTTTCACTTTCGGGAATACATCGTTCATGTCCGCGTAAGGGAAGCCGAACGGCTGCTCGTCGGATCTACAGGCAAAATCCAGGAGATCGCCTCCGCTGTCGGATTTGAACATCTTTCCCATTTCAATAAAACATTCAAAAAATCAACCGGTTTGACCCCGCTCCAATACCGAAAAGAAGCAAGGTCACACCCACGGAAGTTCAAGACGGATTTCCATCATCCATAGAATTTTTTTATCTATCTGTAATCGTCAAATCTTCGGAATGAGTGAGCGTGACGTGGCTGCATCTATGCGCTGTTATCTTCGGCATTTGCGAAGTCTGCAACCGGATACGATCCAGCGTGAGCCCCGTAGCATGCCGCAGCACAATTCCCCGGTCACTCACTGCGTGGAATTTTTCAATGGTTAGATCAGCAAGCGGCATCTCCGGCAGTCCGTTCACTAATAGTGCGGTTGCTGCACCATGGCACACGATGTTCTTCAGGGTAATCTTCCGAAATTGCGGAGTTTCCTCTGTAACCGAAAATAACTGCTCGTCATACCCTTCCGATCCTTCAACCCCTGCATAGAACATATGAAAGGATACAGCTTCATGGATGATGCCAGTCATGTTGATATTCTCCATTACAATATCCTCCACCACACCGCCTCTTCCCCGGGTGCTTTTGAACCGCAGGCCAATGTCCGTGCCGATGAACAGGCAGTCACTAACTCGAACTGCATGGACACCTCCGGACATCTCGCTGCCGATCACAACGCCTCCATGTCCGTGATATACCGTGCAATTCCGGATGGTAATATACTGGCAGGGCATTCCCCACTTACGGCCTTCCTCATCCTTGCCTGACTTGAGACAGATGGCGTCATCACCCACATCAAAGCTGCTGTACTCAACTAGAGCATGCGTGCAGGATTCCAAATCAAGGCCATCCCCGTTCTGCGAATACCAAGGATTACGTACCTGAACATTTCGTACGGTAATCTGCTCGCAACCAATGGGATGAAGACACCAAGCAGGTGAATTCTGGAAGGTCGGCCCTTCCAGCAGCACCCGCCGGCAATTGCGCAGGCTAAGCAACGTCGGACGAAGATACGTACGAGCAGGCAGATAAGCCTCCATACTAGTTTCTCCCTTGTCCCACAGCTTCCGGCAGAAGTCCTCACCTTCCATGGCTTCCCGGGAAGGCCACCATACTTCGCCCTGCGGATCAAGCACTCCTCCAGATTCGATCAAACGCTCCCATTGCTTCTCGGTCATCTTAAACCGCTTCACTGGGCGCCAGCCTTCGCCACTGCCGTCGAATATTCCCTCACCGGTTATTGCCACATCGCTTAAACCTTCTCCATCGAGCGGAGCCTGACAGCGCCAGCCGGCATTCCCCTCATAATGGGAAGAAAGTAACGGATACAAGGTATGATCAGGGTCAAACTGCACCAACGCTCCCTTGTCTACATACAGATTAATTCGACTACGTAAAGTAAGGGGTCCTGTGCGCCAGATGCCAGCGGGAATAACAACCTTTCCGCCTCCCGCCGCAGCGCAGGCATCCAGTGCAGCCTGAATAGCAGAGGTACATAGCGTTAATCCCCCCTCTTCTGCCCCATAATCCGTGATTGCAAAAGTCCGTTCGGGAATCTGGGGAAGCTCGGGAATCGGATACGTGTTAGTTACAAGATTGCTGCTCATTGAATTTCACCTCCTCCTAATACTCAAGTCCTTCATAGCTAAACCAGTCGAAATCGGCATAGCTTTCGCTCTTTGCACCTTGAGAGCTTGTGTACATCCCGAGGTATGCTCCTGTGAATCCTCCGGCCAGATCGGTGCTGAGCACTCTGCCATCCGTCCGTTCACAGAAGGCTGTCCACTTGGCGGCTTCAGAAGCTCTGTAATAGAAGCTATACTCTTGTCCTCTGGCTTCCACCTTAAGTTGTACCTGATCCTGTAGATATGGCACTGACGCCAGCAGCTGCTCGCTGCCACCCATCCGATGAATCAGCTGTAATACACGTTCGCCTGCCTCTAGCCCCAGTTCATAACGGAAGTGGTGATCCGCATTTTGGAGGAGAACAAGACCAGCTACTTCCCCTTCTGCAGCGGGACTAAACGTCATGTCAGTCGCCGCTCTGAAGCTCAAATGCTGCTGGCGTCTACCGATATAAGATGGATTGGCAATCTCCGAGAGCCGTTCTGGCTTCAGGCGAAGCCGCAGAACTCCAGGCTTGTCGGTAAGACTCCAGAATTCACCCCGCGGTGTCCGCAGGAAATTCCAGATCGGTGCCAGCTCATTACCTATAAACTCATCGCGCGCAGGCAATTCCGGCCATTTTGTCTCTGGCAAATCCGGAGCCTCCGTCTCAAATTCCAGCACTCCTTTGCCAGGATTGACCACAGGCCATTCATTCTCCCAGATTACTGGTGTCAGGAAGGTTTCACGTCCCAGATTGCGGTAATAACCACCGCTGGTTCGTGAAGCCAAGCAGAACATCCACCAGTCACCATGCTGAGTCTCCACAAGCTCTCCATGACCCACATTAACAATAGGATACGCTCTGCCAAGATGGCGATGCGTCAGAATCGGATTGGCTTTATGGCCCTCATAAGGACCGGTCACACTCTTGCTTCTGGCAATCGTAATCGCATGAGTATGCCCGGTTCCGCCCTCGGCAATCAGCACGTAATACCAAGCGCCGATCTTATAAATATGCGGTCCCTCTTGCGCATGAGCTACCTTGAGTGCGCCTTGCCAAATACTATGCTTCGGACCGATTAGCTTCCCTTGGCTGAGATCAATCTCCTGCAGCCAGATATCCATATGCTTCGGATAAGCCTGCCCTTCCGGCGGAACACGGTTGCCGGTATAATACACCTTGCCGTCTTCATCGAAGAACAAAGAGGAGTCAATACCGGGTGCATCCTCCAGCCATACAGGGTCAGACCAGTCTCCGGCCGGATCGGTTGTTGTTACATAAAAATTATGCTGGTTCTTGTCATTGTCAATAAAAGTGGTAATCATATAGAAAACTCCCTCATGATAGCGGAGCGTCGGTGCCCAAATACCCATGGAGGGAATCGAGTGATCCAGATTGAGCTGGGACGGGCGGTCCAGTACATGGCCAAGCTGGCGCCAATTGACCAGATCCTTGCTGTGGAAGATAGGAACGCCTGGGAAAAATTCAAAGCTTGAAGTCACAAGATAATAATCTTCACCAACACGGATAGCGGAAGGGTCAGGATAAAATCCCGGCAGCACTGGATTGCGGAATGTTCTCATTAAAAGTAATCCTCCTCAAAACAATTCAAATGTAAGCACCACCAATTATAGTTCGTATAAGTTTAACTTTCTTGTATTTTCTATGTTCTATTTCTTCATTTTTATACTTTCATGCTATATTGCCCATATTTCACTCCTTGTCAGCGAATAGCCTTTCCCTCTAGAATGGGTGTAATAGGATTTACCTGAAGGGGTGAGCAGCTTGGGAAAAAGAAAGAAATTGTACTCCCGCTTTTTTATGAGCCTAACCGCGATTTCAGTTTGCTGTATTCTAGTACTGGCTGTAGTGATCTTTTATTGGTACCGGAATATTACGATAGATAATGTCAACAAGGCGAACCAAAATGTACTGGTGAATACTGAAACCGTTTTTACAAACTATGAAGAGATCGTCCAGAACTACGCTATGGACTTCTATAGGAATCCAAACATCAACGCGCTCATGATGAATGGCGATACCAGCTGGAGCGACCAGTTGTACAGTGCCTTAAGCCAAATCCGCGGAGCATTGGTTGTGAACCAATATATGGAGAACGCCTACATCATGGGAGTGGATGAGCCTGTTGCCATGTTCGAAAACCTTCCGCTAAGCCCTGAATCCAAGCTGGAGCTATTCTCGAGAATGCGGGATAACATCATTGTTGAATCACCGTTTCTGTGGGAGGCAACCTTGAATAACGGTACCCCCATTACCCTGCTCACCGTGTTTTATAATGACCGGGCGTTTGCGGATAGCGAATATAATGGTGCGGTAGCACTGACCGTCAATTTGGGAAAGCTGCAGAATAATCTGTTTACGCAAAAAGAAGGCGAAGCCACCCGTTACGCTGTGCTTGACGGAAAAGCATCTGTGCTCATGCACAGTGCATTATCTGACATCCCTCTGGAAGAGGGCATGTTAAAGCAGGTGGTGTCCTCCACCTCAGAAAGAGGCTCTTTTGTCTATAAGGGAGGTGAAGAGCCACAGCTGATTACCTATGTATATTCTGCGGCGGACAAGCTGTGGTTTGTGTCGGAGACTTCCTACAAGGATAGCATCCGTGATATCTCCAATGCCCGCAATCTGATGACTGGCCTGTGCTTGGCCTTGATTGCCGCCGCATCTATAACCGCCAACCTGATCTCGCGGCGGATGTATAAGCCAATCGGCCGGCTCTTCGGCAATATCGCTCATCTATCTGGCAATGAAGAAGCGCTGAAAACCGGTGGCGATTTCGATACCGTAAGCCAGGAGCTCGAACAGATTGGCGTTAAGCTGGAGCAGCTAAAAAAAGAAAGCGATGATAGCGCCTTGATGCGGTGGCTGCTTTCCCCGCAGAGAACACCGGAGAACAGCGGGACACCCCTGATGAGCATAGCCGCTTCTGGGGGAGCATATTGTGTATGCGTGCTGACCGCTCTGGAGCCCGAACAACCTGAAGACTCCGACTTCCGGCATACCTTTGAGGAAAACATACAACAGATTGAACATGCCTTCTGTGAACTTGCAGCCATTCAATCCTTCCGCCCACATCAAGGCACTGCTGTACTTATTCTGAGCGAGCTTCACAGCGGCAGCTTCGGCGATTACGCTTTGTACCGCGGCAAATGGGAAGAAATCGCCGCTCAGCTACAGCTTTCCGGAGCCTGCTGCGCCTTCGGAATCAGCGGGCTGACGGATGATTTAAACCTACTGAGGGCTAAATACAATGAGGCTGCGGACAGTCTGCAATATATTAAATTTCATGTGCAGCAGAACATCATCTTTGCCGATGATACGATCCACCTGAACAGCAGCCCAATGCCCGACAGTGCCCTTGAACCGGTACTGCAAGCCGTTAAGCAGACGGAACTCTCGAACCATATTCCACAGGCAGTGGAGAGATTGCTGGCAGTAGCCTGCAGTTACCGCGTCGAGCCTGCCACCATCGCTTTATCGAGACTGGTCTTTGAGCTCAGTCGCACGGCTGAGCTTAATGCAGACGTCCAGCATTCCGGCTTTCTAGATAATTACCAGCATATCTGGCAGATCCAAAGCTATGACAAGCTATGGAATTGGATTGTAGACAGCTGTTATACCGCCCACGAGCGTATTGCCAGCATGAGCGCTGTACAGACCAAGAGCATTGCTGGTGAAGCCATTTGTTATATCAGAGATCATTATGATGACTCCAGGCTCTCCCTTAATGCCCTTGCTGACAAGCTATCGCTAAGTCCCGCTTATCTCAGTAGACTTATTGCCGACGAAGTAAACTGCAGCTTTCCCGATTTCGTTAACCTGCTGCGTCTGGAGCAGGCGCAGATGTTATTAGTCACTGAGCTTGACTTGGATATCCGGGAAATTGCCGAGAAAGTGGGCTACAACAGCAGCACCTATTTTACAACCCAGTTCAAAAAGCGTTATGGGGTTACACCTTCTAAATGGAGAATGAATCATATTCTACAGAAACAGAATCTTCCTGATTGACCCGCTAAAAGTAAGGAACAAAGGGGATGTCCCGGCAGCATTTTCATAGCCGGAGACATCCCCTTTTTGACTTTCAATGAATAACCCTCGCGCCGGCCTATACTATAAAATCCCCCTTTAAATCAGGCTTTTGAGCACCCTAAAAACAAAAAAGTTCTGTCTTTTTCGTTTTTTTAAGCTGCCCTTTTCCGCTTTTTTTAACTTTTTTCCGTTTATTATGATAGCGTTTACATTCCGGGTGGATTTATGATTTTCATGTAAAGCGTTCTCCTAAAACAAGGGACGGAAATGACAACGCTAGTATAAAGGAGTGGACTGTTAATGATGCAAGAGGCTACATCGGAGACACAAGGAATGCCAAGTCCGGGAATCAGGACGGCCAAAGCCAAGAGCTTCCGTAAATCCCTAAGGAAGGACAGCTCGCTTTATTTGCTCGCTCTTCCGGGAATCGTCATTCTAATTCTTTTTGCTTATCTGCCGATGAGTGGTCTGATTCTCGTCTTTAAAAATTACAACTTCAACGACGGAATCTTCGGCAGCCCGTGGGCCGGCTTCTCTAATTTCGAGTTTTTCTTCTCTAGTATGGAAGATTCTCTTAGGGCTACACGCAACACGGTGATGTTAAATGCGCTGTATATGCTAACCGGCACGTTTTTTTCAGTGGCCATCGCCATTATTCTAAATGAGCTGCGCAGCAAATGGTTTATCAAAATCACGCAGAGCGTCATGTTTTTCCCGTATTTTATTTCCTGGATTATTATCGGAGCCATTCTGTTCTCCCTGCTGGATTACGACAAAGGCATTATGAACCAGTTGCTCCAGACATTCGGCTTCTCCCAGGTTGACTGGTATTCCAGCCCTTGGCTGTTCGTAATCATTCTCGTGCTAGCGAATATCTGGAAAAGCGCTGGTTACGGTGCCATCATCTATTATGCGGTGCTGCAAGGCATCGACACTTCCTATTATGAAGCTGCAAGAATCGATGGTGCCTCCAGATGGCAGATTATCACCAAAATTACGGTGCCCATGCTGATTCCGTCGATCATTCTGATGACGCTGCTGGGCATCGGGGGCATGCTGAAAGGCGATCTCAGTATGATTATGGGGGTAACGTTCCTGAATCCGTTGCTTCTGCCGACTACCGACATTATCGATGTGTATGTATACCGCACAGCCATCCGTTCCGGAGAATTCGGCTTTGCTTCAGCCATCACGCTCTATCAATCCGTCTTTGGTTTCATTCTGGTGCTGGTGGCCAACAAATTAGCCGGCTGGTATGACAAAGACAGCAAACTATTTTAGGAGACTGATAAGATGCAAACTACCGAAAACAAAGGCCTGCTCATTTTCTTTTACATCTGTATTGCCGTATTTTCAGTAATCTGTCTAGCGCCGTTTATTCTGGCAGTATCCGGCTCATTATCTACCGAATCCAGAATCGCCGCGGAAGGCTATTCGTTCTGGCCCAGAGGCTTTACCTTTGAAACCTACGAATTCCTGTTTGGCTCGAAGGCACAGCAGATTCTGCGGGCGTATTCCATGTCGGTGATCGTTACGGTGCTGGGTACCATATCGGCCGTATTGGTGACCACCGCTTACGCTTATGTCATTTCCGTTAAAAGCTTCCGGCTCAAAAATTTCTTCGCCTTCTTCGCCTATTTTACAATGCTGTTCAGCGGAGGAACGCTGCCATGGTATCTGCTTAGCACCAAATATTATCATTTGGGCGATACGCTCATCGGCCTGTTCATCCCTTATGTGCTAAGCGTCTTTCTGATGTTTCTCATGGCTAACTATTTCCGCAGCATCCCGCATGAAATCGTGGAATCTGCGCAAATCGATGGTGCCGGACATCTGCGGATCTTCTTCAGCATTATGATTCCGCTGGGCCGCGTCGGACTGGTCACCATTTCGCTCTTTTACGCACTGCAATTATGGAATGACTTCTATTTACCACTAATGCTGGTATCCGATCAGGATCTCTATACGATCCAATATTTGATGTACAACATGATGGCGAACATTCAGTTCCTGGCTTCCGGCAATGCTGCTCAAGTTGGTGGAGCTATCATCGCACCGCCACTGGAGACAGCCAAAATGGCAATGACCTGTCTGACCGTTTTGCCAATCGCCATATTATATCCTTTTCTCCAGCGCTTTTTTGTCAAAGGCATTATCGTAGGTTCAGTCAAAGGCTAATTTCCAGCAAGGATGTCATATTATGTTCGGTTGCACCGGGTTTATGCTCCCCTACTTCTTGATGTACAATGGGACTTAAGGGAGCACGGCCTTTGCAATAGATGCCTCAAACATTATGATTCTATTTCAGGAGGGTTCATCATGAAAAAGAAAAAAGGTTGGTTAAGTTTGCTCCTCGCTGCGGTGTTCTTGGTAAGTGGCTGTGCTCAGGGCAACAATGAAAGCGCTCCCCCTAGTTCTGGAACTGGAAATGAAGGTACCTCTTCCTCTACGGATAGCGGTAGTAAAGACGGCAGCGCCTTGGCTCCTGCCAAATTGAAAATTGTGCTGTACGGGGATGAGTCCAACCGGATGAAGGAACTAGCGAAGACATCGTTCTACGACACTATTAAGAAAGAAATCAATGCTGAGGTTGAATTCCAGTTTCTTCCTTGGACCGAATATGGCGGCGGTAAAACTGATTTAATGCTGTCTACGGGAGAAGACTTCGCAACTTATACAGATGCCAATTACATGGTAAAATCTGTGGCAAAGGGGCTTTATGCCGACCTCACTCCGTATGCCGATGCAGCCGCTGATTTGAGTAAAAATGTGGACGAGGCCTCCTTCAAAGCCTTTCAGCTGGAAGGCAAGCAGTATGCGATCCCCGTCGGCAACAAACCGAATTCTGCGGAATTCTACAGTGCGCTAGTTAGACAGGATTTACTTGAAGAAGCCGGCATGACACAGGTCACTTCACTGGGAGAATTAGAGCAGTTCTATGATAAGGTCCATGCCATTCATCCCGAACTGATCGGATACGCTAACACCGATGCACGCAGACTCCTACAATATGATTACACGGACAAAAACCTCTATTGGCAAAATGATTTTATTGCCCTGGATGAGTCTGTGAAGGATGATCAAATTATTAGCTGGTTTGAAACCGAAGAGTTCAAGAGTTATGCGAACCTTATGCACGGCTGGTATAAAAAAGGAATCATTCCGAAATATGCCGCCACCAATGTCCCACAGCTGCAGTCTGACTGGAACTCCGGAAAAGCGATGTTCTGGGCCGGCACAGCAGCACGTCCATTCGAAGGTGCAGCAACCATCTCACAAGCAGTGCCTGATGCCAAACTGGTCAACTATTTCCTCGGCAGCGGTCGTCCAAAAATCAGCCGCGGCACTTACAGCACCGCCTTTTTTGTCTCCACCGCAGCTAAAGAACCTGAACGTTACGTCATGTTCTTCAATCTGCTGCAAAAAAACCAGGAGCTGTACGACTTGTTCGCCTACGGGATAGAAGGAACAGACTATACGCTGGATGAAAACGGGCGTTTGACCAAAATAACCACTGATTCGCTGATCCCCGACTGGCTGCTGATGAACAAAAACTTCATGCGTTTCGACAACACGGTACCGGATGAGTTTATTGCAGAATATAAAGCTTGGGACGATGGAGCCATCATTTCCAAAGGTGCCGGCTTCAACTTTGACAATACACCCGTCAAGAATGAAGAAACGAAGCTGAACGGCGTATTCACTGAATACCTCGCTCCGATCGGCAGTGGCTTCAGTGATTATGACACCGCCTTTCCCAAAGCGCTAGACAGACTAAAAGCAGCGGGAATAGACAAATATATCGCTGAATACCAAAAACAATTTTCCGAATGGTACGCTAAGCAGCAGTAAGCACCGCCGCGGCAATTATCATACAGCTCAAGAAGCGTGTCTCCATTAAGGAGCACGCTTCTTTTGGCCTTCGAACACCGTAGTGAAAGCGGTATAATGGCCAACCTTGAATCAATACGACGCGAACAGGATAATTCAATCAAAATGATTACGTTTGGGGAATTTTCGTTGCTGATACTCTTAGAATTATTTTCAAAGTAACTTAAAGGATAAGAGGGAAACTGCTCATTGGTTAAAAGCGCAAAAATAAAAATTTAAGCGGCATTTTATACTGGAGATATACTCGTTATAGGTTAATACTATAAATATTATTCCTATTATATATTAGACCAATAAATGCCTATAGCGCTATTATGTGATTTATAATAATAACGTGGAGGGATGGTCTGATGTCTATTTATGATTTTATAGCAAAGTCAATTCATGGTGAGCCTGTTGAATTGTCCATTTATCGTGGAAAAGTTCTGCTTATTCTGAACACTGCCAGTAGGTGCAGCTATTCTCGCCAATTACCTGATCTTCAAAAACTTTACGAAATTCACCATGAGCAAGGGTTTGAAATACTTGGTTTTCCTTGTAACCAATTCAACGAGAAGGAGCCAGAAAGCAACTCGGAAGTACATAAATATTGTGAGAGCAACTTTGGAGTTAAGTTTCCGTTATTTGAAAAAGTTGAGGTTAGGGGTCCCTCTGCCCATCCTTTATTTCAATATCTAACACAGCAAGCACCATTTCAAGGATTCGATACTGAGACATCAGGCGGTAAATGGATGCAGGATTTTCTGCAGGAAAAGTATCCGGACATATATGCCGGAGATGGGGTTAAGTGGAATTTTTCAAAGTTTTTAATTGATAGAAACGGTCATGTATACGGTAGATACGAAACCACGACTGAACCCTTTGACATAGAGCCATTTATTCAATCACTTCTTTTGAAGTAAATGAATCCGATTGGTAATTTAACCAACAGAGAACGATAGTTTAACATAAAGGGTTTACATATTAGGCATGCAAAACATTTAGAACCCTTTATGTTATTTAAATTTCATTTCTTACTTTGATTAAATAATATAAAGTCAGAATAAATTGTATTAATAAGATAAGATATAAGCCAATAACCAGTAGTACATAAAGAATTGCCTGTCCTCCCCCCATATGATTAGTTAAGCCAACCTGTAAGGAAAAAAAAGAGCATTGTGGTACCCACACAGATAAGGAGTAATAGTTCCAATTTTTTTTCAAATAGATGTTTTATAAACCATAGATAACTTACAATGCACAACAAAAGAACAGCACTATAAAAAACAAGGAATCATAATGAGTTACAAATAGGCTCCCTCCACCAATAGAAAAGACTATACCTATAACTAAAAACATGTTTTATCGGATTACTCCCTTTATTTATGTATATATCTTTGCTGCCTGACGACGATACCGATTTCTTTCAACTGAAGCACCATCTTTTTGACTTCAATAAAAAGACAACCTTCTTCAAGAAGGTTGTCTCTTATGTGATCAAGCGCTTGCTTGTAAGCTAAGCAAACTCCCCATCGTAAGTTCTTATTCACTAATCGCTGCGTTATCGTATAAGTCAACCAATTCGTCGAAGGAGGTAATAATGACATCAGAGCCCTTCAGCTCATCCTGACGTCCGAAGCCTGCATAGGCGCAGCCGATTACGGTCTGGCCATTCCCTTTACCTGCCTGAACATCAGAAGAACGATCCCCAACCATCCAGGCACTGCTGATACCATGATTATCCAAAAGAATACGTAGCAGCTCGGTCTTAGTCGCAGTGCCTTGACCTCCCGCACTATACAAGCCTTCGAACAACGCCTTAAGCTCATGCACCACAACGATGCTGTGAATGTAATCCTCCAGCCCGTTGCTAGCCACAAACAGCTTCACTCCGCGCTCTTTAAGCGCTGTCAGTGTCTCAACCACCTGTGGATACAGTAGTGTGCCTCCGGCTTCAAGCCCTTCAATCTCCAGCTGCAGGAGCAATTCATCCGCCCGGCGGTGCACGGCTTCATCTGCTTCAGGCATAACATTCTTCCAAATGTCTGCCAGCAACATCCCTAAGCAGCCTAGAATACGTTCTTCTGGTGGTGTAGGTCCTACGTATAGTCCCTCTTCCCGTAAAATATCGAACATTTTATGATATGCAGGCAATAAAAGACTTTCAGTCTGGAACAATGTTCCATCCATATCAAATACAATCGCTTCTGGCTTGTTCAGTTTCGCATGAACCACGTTTTGTTCCGTTCCATGTACTTCGTTACTCATCTGTTGTTCCTCCCCATTCTGTTCAGCTTCAGGTAAGACATTCATCTGTGCGATATTTCCAGTACAAGCCCTATGATATATGAAATCGCTTTGTAATGTCCATGCTCTTAACTTTTTCTGTTGCAGTTTATATTTCGTTATGCTATATTTCAATCTGTAATATTACAACTTGAAATATAAAGGAGATATAACCATGTCAAATCAATTAATCATGCGCTTCCTCAAGCAGCCTGCTACCATCATTGGAATTATAACTGCACTGTTGTTCCAAGTTTTTTTCAGCTTAATTTGGATTACAGGGTACGATCATGTAACAGATCGGGTAGATCAGCTGCCCATTGCTATTGTTAATGAGGATGGTACAAATGCCCAGCCTATAGTCGATGGGATTGCAGGATCACTTCAGTTCGTAACCAGACAGGATCTCCAACTAGAAAATGCAAAAGAAGCACTTGAGCATAGAGAAATCCGCATGATTATCAATATTCCCCAAGGGTTCACTGGACAGATCAGTAATCCATCTGCAAAGACTGAACTCCACTACTTCTTAAATGAATCTAATCCGCAGATGGTCAGCAATGTGATGCAGTCGGTAGCACTTAAAGTCACGGCAGCAATGAACACTCAAAGCAGTAATTCAGCACTAAGCCACACCTTGGAAGCTATGAATCTGCCGCAAGCACAAGCGGAGATCATCAAAAGTGCTGCAAGCAGCCGCATTTCCGCCAACGTCGAAATCATTAACCCTACAACTAATTTTGCACAAACTATGGTACCCTTAATGATCGTTACCGCCTCATTTACCGGTGCTATGTTACTCGCGATGAATCTCCATAAAGCTTCCTCCAACTTGTCTGGACAATTCAGTAAATGGAATCGCTTTGCAGCCCGATTTGTCATAATGGGTGGAACGGCTGTGCTTATCTCACTAGTGGGAACTATCATGGTTAACTCACTCGGTATCCACTCTAATCGTGGCTTTCTGCTTATGTGGCTGTTCGAGTTCACGGTAATTCTCTCCTGTATGATCCTTGCTCAGTTTAGTCTGCTGCTCCTCGGGGATGCTGGCGGCTGGCTAAATATTGCGCTTCTCTCCATGCAAATGTTAGCGTCCGGAGCAACTATTCCACGCGATGTGCTTTCACCTTTTTATAACTGGATCGGTCCCTTTTCGCCCGCTTACTATGCAGTTAATGGTATGCTCGACCTGGTTATCGGGGGTAACGGGGTATGGAAGGATATGTTCTATTTACTCTGTATTGGGGCAACAATTGCTGTATTAAGCGTACTTGTCACTTTCCTCCGTAAAGAAACTCGGATCTCACGAGAACAAGAGCCCGTGCCAGTAAATGCGTAATTATACAGTTTGCCACTCCGGCTATGCCATTTCAAATTGAGAGCGATATGCAGTTGTGATATGGTAGGAAGTGAAAGAAAGGAGCGGCAATGATTTATGAACATACAAGATGTTATTCTGGGGATTTTAAGCGAAAAACCTCATTCTGGTTACGAGATAAAACGACATTTCGAGGAATACTTCTCATTTTTCTTCGATGCCAGCTATGGCACGATCTATCCTACCCTAAGCAAGATGGAAAAGCTGAATCTGATCACTAAAGAATCTGTGCGACAGGAAGGCAAACCCGACAAAAATGTATTCACCATTACCTCTGCCGGCTTGGATCAGTTCCACGCTTATCTACAATCACCAGCCGAAAAAGATGTTCTGCGTTCTGACTTTTTTATGCACCTGTATTTTGGGGAAAAGACGGACAAAGAGAACATAGATAATCTGCTTCGGCAAGCATTGATAGAAAAGCAGGCAATGTACGACGATCTGGAACAGAAGTTGAACCAGCTAGATTACAAGTTATCTTCCTACCAGAAGTTGTGCATGGAGCTAGGCCTCGTACAATATGATGCTTTTATCAAAAAAATCCAAAGTGTGCTAGAGTCTAAATAAAACCCGCTTTCCAAAGTACACCATAAAAAAAGAACCAGTATTACATGCACATCTTGTGCTTGTAATAGCGGTTCTTTTTTTTGAAATCATATGTGGTATATGGATTATGCTCTATCGAAGCTTGCAATAAGTTCATCAAGAACATCTTTGCTTACCATTTTACCTTTGAAATTGATCAGGTTTTCTGAGCTTCCGGAGAAGATACAAGTTGGCTCATATTTTCTAAGGATAATCTTTTCAGCGTCTACAAAAATCTCGAGCGGGTCTTTTATGTCGATTCCCATTGTTCTACGCAGTTCAATAGGAATTACGATACGTCCCAATTCATCCACTTTTCTTACTATGCCTGTTGCTTTCATCATCGTACATCCTCCCTTGAAGTCACATTTATAATCATTCTTGCTAAAAGCTATGTACGCTTCTATATGATAGTAATGATTACGCTACTACCTAATTCTAAAGTTCTATTCATTTCCTGTCAATTATTTTTCTACATCATATGATATTATTCGACAAAATTTCGACAATGTATGATATCTGTTGAGCACCAAGATTTGAAGCCATGTCAGAACACAAAAAAATAGGGGCTTCTCTGGAATGTCGAAATTCACCCAGAATGTAACCCTACTTGATGACAATTCTACCCTAAAATACCTTCGTTAATCTATTTGTAAATCTTGTCACTCCGCTTATCCGCAATCACAGTAAGTAGGAAATTGTCGAAAACTAGCAAGAACGCTACTCCGTCATTTACCCAGATGTTTAGTAAGTCAAACTTAAATGTGGACTTTTGGTGAAAAAAAATAAAACCGCCTAAGAGGTCACAAACGCATTGACCCAGGCGGTAATTATGATAAGAAGTACTTAATCATTTAATTAACAGGTTCTTTTTTCGCAGCATTGAATCTAGACTGGCTTGACGGATACTATTTAAATTCATGCTATTATCTTCTTCGCTGCCACTGGATATTTCTGCAGGTAACCCAAATTGTGATATGGGATCATTACTGCTTACTTTATTTAACGAGTCCAATTGTTCTGCCCGCTTCTTTTTGTCTGCCTCTACTTCTTTTTGAATCTTTTCCCGCTCAGCAGGTGTCAAGTAATCACCAATCACCCAGAATGTAGCTGTTCCATCCGGATGTATAACGACACCACTGACATCACCGGGTTTATCATTCGCACTGGAAGTAAAATGATCCTGTATGATCGCTTCTACTTTGTTTTGCAGTTGTGGATCTGTTGCCGACTGATTCAGTATATTTGGAGCAATGGTTACATTTCCTTTGCCTGCACAATTGGAGTAAATACTCTTTACCGCTTCTTTGCTCTTGGGTATAGCTTGCACGTTGATCTTAATGTCGAATTTTTCTTCCAAATTTGTCAAAACCGCTTCTGCATGGGTTGTCGATAAGACATCTTGAAAAGAAACCTCTGAAGTCTGATTTTTTGGGCTTACTTTGGTTGTTTCCACACGATTCAGGTTACTGAGTGAAGCTACATTCAACAACTTAAACCAACTCCCTTCTTCTTTTTTCCTGTAGAATGCGGCAAATTGTATTAGTTCGATCTAGGCGGTTGAAGCATCCATTTAATATATCGGATTCCTGAATTTGTATTTATAGTATTTTCTCCAATTCAAATACAAAGAAGCCCGCTCCCAAGTATTAGATACTAGGGGAGCAGGCCCGCCGCAAGCTTTACGAAGTAATCTCAAACAATCTCGCTGTTTTTCCTGGTGGGAGTGCCACCGTCAAAACCCCTGCCGATTGATCCCAATTCCAAGTTGAACTATGCTGCTGAGGATAGGCACAGGCGATCGCTGGTTCAAGTCCCTTCAGCTCTTCTATCGGCAATTGGACATTTGCAGCTTCTCCGTCAATCCGCCATACCGCGACATACCGTCGTTCGCCGCGCCGCAGGCCAAGGCTGACCCATTCGCCCTCACTGTCCGGCAGGCCGAGTGGCCAGAAAGGTGTGGCGTGTGGGATATCACTGCGAATGGTTTTGTAATAATCCAGCGCTTCTTTAACTAGACTTCTGCGGTGGGGTTCAAGCTCCGCCAAATGACCGCTCTGGTGTACACGAAGCAACAGCGCATTAACCATATTGAAGATGACTTCCTCATCGTCCCCCTCTCGCAGCGGATAAGACCAAACAGCGGACTGCTCCGGTGTCAATGCTGCCGGAGAACCTGCAGCAATGGCCGCATACTGTACATAATCCTCCTGGTCGCTAGTAGACTGGATGCTGTGTCGGCTGAGCATCGCATAATCCATGCGCATTCCCCCGCTGGAACAGTTCTCGATAACAAGCTTCGGATAACGAACAAAGATACTGTCCAACCAAGCCAGATAAGCGCGGTTATGCTGTAGCAGCCCATCTCCGAAGCTGTCCGCATTCGTTTCTGTCCCAATGCCTGCATTGATGTTGTAATCCATTTTAATGTATCCTACACCGTACTGCTCAACCAGACGCGCAATAACACCGTTTGCATGATCAATGACTTTCGGGTTGCGGTAATCTAGCTGATAGCGGCTACGGTCCTTAACCCTTTTACCATGCCGCATGAAAAACCAGCTGTCATCAGTCTCCGCAAGCTTCGGGCTGTTGATGCCCATAACCTCCAGCTCAAGCCATAGTCCGGGAATCATCCCTTTGCTGCGGATATAGTCGAGCACATATTTAATTCCTTCCGGAAACCGTTCGCTGGAAGGCTCCCACTGGCCTACACCATCCCACCACTCTCCGGGTGCATACCAGCCAGCATCAATACAGAAATATTCACAACCTACTTCTGCGGCAGCATCAATTAAAGGCAGTAGCTTCTCAGTCGTTGGGCTTCCCCATAGGCAATTCATATAGTCATTAAAAATAATCCGCAGCAGCTCATTATCCTCATTAGGTCTGCGGATCATCCGGCGATATACCGTAAGCTGTTCTGCCGCTCCCTGAAATCCTCCCCGCACTGCACCTACAGCTGCTGGTACTGAAGTAAACTCTTCACCGGGAGCTAGCTTCAGCCACCAATGGTTATCATGTTCTGTAGGTCCGCTGACCAGCAGGGTAAGCTGATCGTATTGATCCGTCAGCTCCCAATGCCAGGAGCCGTTATGCTCAATCTGCCAGAACAAGCTTGTCCCGCTCTCCTTATTATGCAAAACTGCCATCGGCAGAAGTTCCGCTGCTGACCAAGAGCCTGTATTGCTTGCGGCAATTCGTTTGGAGCCACGGTCTGCCAAATGATACATCCCAAGCTCAGGCAGGCGGTAGGTACGCCACTGAAGTTCACTCTGCCATCCGCTGTGAGCAAGGGTTACTTCAATCTTATCATTGCGCTCCCCGCCCCCCTCTTTGTCTACACCTGTAAGAGCAAAGGAGGAGATGTATTCCACTGCCACCTCAGCTTCTCCAGCATTCTTTAGCACTGTCCAGCTTCGAACGATTTGCACACCTTTGTAGAACTGAAAATGCTGCATTGCCTGGATTCCCGAAATCGGATCAGCCAAGCTAAACTCCAGTTTACGTCCGAGCACATTCACTGTATCGCTGTGCCCCGCATATACCATCCGAAGACCCGGATAGGATGCTCGGTGTGTACGCCCGTGATATTCGGCGCGGTCTTCACCCGATAATTGCAGCTCCAGCAGCCGGAAGCCTTGCTTGTTCTTATCCGCTATGACTGCTTCCAAAGGTGCCGCTCCAAAATGCAATAGCCGAACATCCTGATCTTCCGTAACTTCAATCGTAAGATATAGTCCATTTTCAATGATTTCAATCATTTTGCTATTCACAATAATGTACCTCCTGACTTTGTCTCAGTATCTTCTTATGATTATATAACATATAAAAAAGGGACGGTTCTCCAGTAAGTGAATCTTACCTTGGAGCCCGCCCCCTGATCTGAACCTAGTTATTCTGCCGATCCGAATTGAATCCAAGCTTTTTGAATTTCATCGATGGCTTGATCCTTAGTTTTGCTGCCGCCGATGTAAGCCTGCATGAGCTCACCAAATTTTTGGTGGAAGGTATCCAGAGAATAGTTCACGGACAGGTCGCCGGATTTCTCTGTTTTGAGGATTTCTTCCATTTCTTTTGGCATTTGCAGGTCAGGCATAGGAGCATCCTTAATTGGAGGAATAACCTTAGCTACTGTAGAGAACCAGTTCTTACCGTATTCAGAAGTATACAGCCAGTTGAAGAATTCAATAGTCTCACCAGCTACAGCAGAATCCTTATTGATACGCAGGGCTTGATCCGCACCAGTAATAATCTGGGACTGTTCAGCCTTGTCGCTGACTGGGTAACCCATAATGCCCAGGTCGAAGTCCGGTGTGATTTTCTTAATGGCTTCTTCATCCCATGCGCCTTTACCCGTCATGAACGCTGTTTTGCCGGATGCAAAGTCGCTGACTTCAGCATTGCTGTCCCGTTCAAGCGGTTTGTCTGTGCCATGTTTAACAGTAGTATCAACGAAGCTGAAGAAGTTATTGTACAGCACCGGGTGATCCTTGATCGTGGATTTTCCGGCAATAAAATCATTTACTAGTGTCTTAGCATCCGTACCTGCATCTTGGGCTGCCGCATCTACGAAGTGTTGGAAGATATGTTTCCATACCCACCACTCTTTATAGGCGTTGGCAAAAGGAGTAATGCCTTTAGCTTCAAGCTTAGTAATCGCATCGTCCATTTGGGCTGTTGTCTTAGGAACTTCTGTAATCCCAGCATCAGCCAACAGTTTCTTATTGTACATCAGGACGAATAGATTTCCTTTTACCGGAAGACCGAGCACTTTACCGTCCGAAGAACTCATGTTAGAACGCACTGCATCGGTCATCGCCGCAGCCAGTGGCTCATTAGTTAGGTCAGCACTATACTCCGCAAAGGTATCAATATCTCCGCCCGCTGTGGTCTGGAATACGTCAGGTGTACTTCCCGCAGCAATCTTCGATTTGAGCACCGTATTGTAGTCAGCCTGCATAATCTCCAGATTAATCGTCACATTCGGTTTAACTTTCTTGTACTCGGCAATATAAGCGTTAAAAGCATCAGTGTACTCGGGTGATGCGGTGAACATATTAATCGTGACCGGCTTGCCAGAATCTGTGGCAGGAGTATTCCCTGTTCCGCTATTGTTAGCGGCATTGTTGTTTCCGCCGCAACCCGCCAGTAATCCGCCGACGAGCAGCAGACTCGCAGATAAAGCCATAAATCTTTTTAACATGATGTTGCCCCCTTTTCCTCATGCATCTAGTGGTCTTGAGACAATTCTAAAGAAAAAGAAAAAGGATAAGAATGTACATAAGTGAACTTATTAGGGTAAAAAAGTGTGTTCATGTAACCGCTTCACTACTCCCCGTTCAATAGCAGAACCCGATATTCAGAAGGTGAACAGTCATAATAATTACGGAACGCCTTGCTGAAATAATTTTTGTCCTTGTACCCCAACATCTCGGAAATGTCTTGGATTTTCAAATCGGGGGTGGATAGCAGCTCCTTTGCCTTGTCCATTCTTACCTTTTGTACATACTCATGTATGCCATAACCATATTGCCCTTTAAAAAGTTTCATCAAGTATTCTCTGCTCAGGAAATATTTATCCGTGAACATCGATATTTTAATATTCTCAAAATAGTGATTATCAATGTATGCTTTAATATTTTCCAGTACGCTGGGGCGATTGCCAGCAAGGCTTTTGCTGATTTCATTGCCATAGCAATCTAGAATTCCGCTCAGCACCCGCTCAAATTCGCCAAAGGAAGCAAAATCGCTTCCGATGCCTAGCCCGCGCAATCCTTTATCTTTACCGCCACGGATACGTTCGGGGATCGCATCCAGCTCCGTGGCAATATCGTTCAGCAAAATAATAAACTCCTCTATCTGCCGGTCAGCCTCGCCCAGATTAAAACGTCCGGAAGCCTCCCATTTCTTCGTGAATTCGCTTAAAATACTTTTGGCATGATTGATGTTCCCGCTCTCCAGTGCGTTGCGAATCAAGGGCATACGTCCCGTCAAGGAAGGATTATCTTTCCCCTGGGAAGTATCGTTGCTGCTATTTGTGACAATCGCTCCCTTCAGCGTCAGGAGGTCAATCCCGTCGAGAGAGGCTTTGGCAGTCTCATAGGATTGAGCAAGCGCCATGATGTCACCATAGGGCTGTCCGATTCCTCCGGCAACAACAATTCCGAACAGCTCTTTCAGCGTCGAGACTAACTTCTTCATATGATGTAAAGAGCGGAAAGTTGCGTCCTCCTCATAGCCGCCTTTCATCGTGAAGATGGCGATAAACTCGCGTTCTCCCTTATGGCTGGCGAAGCTGAAAGCCTGAAAATGCTCATCGCTATTCTCATTAATCACATTTGTGACGGCAAAATGCAGCAAATCCCGGTCCTCATGGAAGCGATTACGACGCACTTGTTCCAAATTGAGCACCCGCAGTACACCCGCAGCAAAATAGTTTCCGGTCGTATCGGCGCCGATCAACGGCAGAAAAGCCTCGTTGGACTGATTTTTGAAGCTGCGCTCAATGATCGACAGATAGATTTTCTCCTTTAGCTTCGGCAGAGACATGTTGAGCGTAATGTTCCTGTTGATGAACTCGCTTTCTTTCTTGCGTTTAGCCTCCAGCACATCGATAGCTTTACGTAAGGCCGCATTCAAATCCCCCCGGTTGACCGGCTTTAATAAATAATCAACTACCTTAGAACGGATAGCCTGGCGGGTATATTCAAAATCATTGTAGCCGCTGATTACAATCGTCAGCAGTTCCGGGAACTCCTTCTCCACGATCTGCAGCAGCTCACTTCCGTTCAGCTCCGGCATCTTCATGTCGACCAATACGAGATCGATCTTTTGCTCACGCAGCATGGCTAGCCCCATACTTCCATCCGTAGCCTCCAGTACCTGATCGACACCTAGTCCTTTCCAGTCTCCCAGGATGTTGATCGCCTCACGCAACGGTTCCTCATCATCTATAATCAGTACTTTATACATGGTTAATCCCTCCCCGCGGTAACCGCATGTCCATCTTTGTTCCGCCAGCATCACTGGTAATGGCCAAACCCGCAGCCTCACCATACAAAAGCTTCAGCCGCGTGTTCAAATTTTTCAGTCCGATGCTTTCCGTGTCACTTTCTACAGCGTCTTCTCCGCCCTGATCCTCCCACTGGATTTGAAGAGAATTTCTCACTTGCTCCAGCCGCTCCCCGCTAAACCCCGGTCCATCATCCGTCACTGAAATAACAGTATGGCTAGGCGTCACATGCGCTTCAATGGTAATTGTGATCGTTGTGGATACTTTTTCCAGCGCATGCTTGATGCAGTTTTCTACCAAGGTCTGAATGGACAGCTTCGGAATCTCCAGCTCCAGCAAAGGGTCTTCCCACTGGTAGGCCACCTGCATTCTATTTCCGAAACGGGCCTTCTGCAGCGCTAAATAACGTTCAATATGCTTTAATTCCTCTCTGGCATGGACCACATCTTTGCCACTAATGCAGTATCTCAGCGTCATAGCAAGATTATCGACCATATCAACAATATCATCATTGTTGTTTTTCAGCGCCTTGGTGGAAATGGCTTGCAGGGCATTATATAAGAAATGCGGATTGATCTCAGCTTCCAGTGCTTTGAGTACAGCATTTTTCTCGACAATTTTCATTTTGTACCGTTCATTGATCAGCTCATTCGTCTTTTCCACCATCTTATTGAAGTGGCGAGACAGATAGGCAATTTCATCCTTTCCTTCAACCTGTGCTTCAGCGTCAAAGCTGCCTGTACTGAACCGCTTCATCTGCAGCGACAGATTCTTTAGCGGGTTTGTTATTTTGTTCGAAATAAAGCTGACCAAGATGACCGAAACGATTAAAAATAACAGTCCTATGAAATAGTTCAATTTGCGTGTTGTTGTGGCCGCTTCATAAATTTCTTTGTAGGGAATCGGCTTAATCAGCTTCCAGCCTTCTTTTTTGCTGATGTCATAAATCACTAGATACTTCTCTTCTTTATCCGACCACGTCACGCGTCCTCCTGAGGCTGGTGTCAGCTCCTTAAGCAGTCCCGCTTGTTCGCTCTGTTGATAAAACCCGGGGTCATCCACCACAAAAGGTTCATTATCGGGACTGACATACATTAGGTGCTGCCCTTTACTGAAGGGAATATCCTTCATAATCTCGTCCGTAACCGAGGAGTTGAAATAAAGGGAGAGTACCGCCTGCGGCTCCCTGGAGACTATGGAGCGCAGCAATCGATGGTAGCCCATGAAGCTTTTATCCTTATTTATGGGGTAGTCGGAGCTATTGATCATCGAGGATTGGTTTTTTACAAAAGACTGGTAAGAACGGTTAAACGGGCTGGCCAGCGCTTTTTTATACCAGGAAAGATTCTCAATCGACGGATGCTCGGCGACCCGCACGGTAATATTGTAGTTCTCTTTGGTGACATAATAATACTTGTGCTCCTTGATCACATACAGGTAGATAGCTTCCAGATCATTGCGGGAGAAGTAAAGGTTCTTCAAGTAGTCCTCCACATACATCTTCGAGGCATAATCCTCCGATTCATGCAAAATCGCATAGGTGATCTCGTCATAAGATATTTGCGGCAGGGATAATTGCTCGATGCCGTCCAAATAACTCTCCAGATTCCGGCCGACAAGCAACAGATTGTTGCTCGTACTGGCGATGCTGTTATCCACCGATTCTTTTCGCAGCATGCCGTATGAAATGAACGTCAGTGAGGTCACCACCAAAATAATGATGATTGTAAACAGCAAAATAAGCTTGTTCGCCAACCTGCGTGAGACAAGCTCCAGCACGGGTTCAAACCGCTTTATGATCCACTTTTTAATAATAACCGGCAACCTCCCCCACGATTTACAGGCTTAATTATAAATATTTCAGTTCACCTTTTTACCCCTAACTGTACTCTTAAATCCATTTTTGAGTATAGGGTACTGCTCTATAATACACAATATAGACTAACCGGAATGGTTATGTGTGGCAAGCCTAGTCGATATTACCACCCAACAAATCAAGAAGAGGTGCATCCATGTTAAAATCACTCGGCAAAAGATGGCGCGAGAAAACAGAATTCGGATTATTCACTCTCCCAGTCCTCATCTGTATCGCTGTAGCATTCTACATTCCGTTTGCCATGACTATCCGCTATTCGATGACCAAATGGAACGGAATTTCGAAACACCCTAAGTTTGTCGGACTAGATAATTTCAAACAAATCTTTATGGGCGACACCAACTTCGCCAATTCAGCCTGGTTCACCATAAAGTATGCGATTCTGTACATTGTTCTCGTTAACGTGCTGGCCATTCTGCTCGCACTGGTTCTGGACATGAAGCTGAAGAGCACCCCTTGGCTGAGAGCCGCTTTCTTTATTCCTTATATCCTCAGTCTTGTCATTGTCGGTTTTATCTGGAAATTTATCTTTATGCAAGGTTTCAACTCACTCGGAGAAAGTACAGGCTGGTCCATATTTGGTCTAAGCTGGCTAGGGACGCCGGGACTTGCTTTCGTCTCCATACTGGCCGTCTCCATCTGGCAGTCGATTGGTTTTTATCTGGTCATTTATATTGCCGGTCTGCAATCTGTACCTGAGGATCTCAAAGAAGCAGCCACAGTTGACGGCGCTGGTCCCATGAGAAAATTCTTCAGTATTACACTGCCGCTGCTCGCTCCATCCATTACGATTTCTGTGTTCATGGCACTGACCAATTCGATCAAGGTGTTCGATGTCATCCTGTCATTAACCGGGGGCGGACCTGGCGGAACTACCTACAGTATCGCTTACGATATCTACCGGGATACCTTCCAGAACAATCTGTATGGATACGGTACAGCGAAAGCGCTTATCCTGTTCCTAGCCGTCTTGGTGGTAACCATTCTCCAGTTAGCATTCTTCAAACGAAGAGAGGTTGAGGCATAATGAATACAAACCGCAAAGCAGGACGAATCATTCTAGAGGTTGTTATGGTCATCCTCTCTCTTCTATTTCTATATCCGCTATTTCTGACGATTATCAACTCGTTAAAAAGCTTTAGCGAAGTCATGACGGATGTCATCGCCCTGCCGAAACATCTGGTCTTCGGCAACTATTCCTACGTGTGGAAGTTTATCAACTATCCGAAGCTGTTCCTGAACAACTTTGTCATTACCGGTGTAGGTCTTCTGGGTATTGTGTTCATTTCATCCATAGCAGCCTACAAGCTGGCACGGACGAAATCCAGACTGAGCGGGGTGATTTATTTCCTCTGCATTATGCCGATGCTGATTCCGTTCCAATCGATCATGCTGACCGTTCTGCAAACGGCTAAGACTTTAAATCTCTCTGAGAGTACTTGGGGACTTGGGTTGTTATATTGGGGTTTCGGTGCTCCACTCGCCGTGTTTATCTACCATGGATTCGTCAAGGGTATTCCGGTTGAAATTGATGAGAGTGCCACGATTGATGGAGCATCCGGCTTCCGCCTGTTCTTCAGTGTCATCTTCCCACTCCTGAAATCAGTCACAACAACCATTGTCATTATCGACGTAATGTGGATCTGGAATGACTTCCTGCTCCCGCTGCTCATGGTCAACGGCTCCCCAGATACCAAAACGCTGACACTGGCTGCCTACACCTTCGTGGGCCAATATACCTCAGATTGGCAATATGCGATGACAGCTATGGTCATGGCGGTGCTGCCATCGATCGTGGTATTCATCTTCTTGCAAAAGTACATCGTTAAGGGTGTTGTTGCGGGGGCGGTGAAGGGCTGATTATCTAATTCCAAACTTAGCTTCTGCATAAAAAGGGGGAGATCCATATGGATCTCCCCCTTTTTGCAGACATTCCAATACTTTGCATACTGCTGCGGTCAGCTTTTGATGCAGACGTTCCAATACTAACTAGTAGTTTAACTGTATTTTGTACAACTATAATTCTGCAACTCGCTCGGCTGATGGATATAACTGTATTTCGTGCAACTATTCTGTTGATATATTGCCCTCTAGGTCGATTCTCTAGTTTTTAGTTGTATAGAATACACTTAAAAGCAGAATGGTCCGTTTTACATATAAAATAGGTGTATAGAATACAGTTATTTCACAAACACAACGGTGATACTTTATAGGCACTCCATACGGACTCCATTGGTACTCCATTGGTACTCTCTGCATACTGCTACAGTCAGCTTTTGATGCAGACGCTCCAATACTCTACATACTGCTGCAGTCTGCTTTTGATGCAGACGTTCCAATACTCTACATACTGCTGCGGTCAGCTTTTGATGCAGACATTCCAATACTAACTAGTAGTTTAACTGTATTTTGTACAACTATAACTCTGCAACTCGCTCGGCCGATGGATATAGCTGTATTTCGTGCAACTATTCTGTTGATTTATTGCCCTCTAGGTCGATTCTCTAGTTTTTAGTTGTATAGAATACACTTAAAAGCAGAATGGTCCGTTTTACATATAAAATAGGTGTATAGAATACAGTTATTTCACAAACACAACGGTGATACTTTATAGGCACTCCATAGGTATTCCATACGCCACATCATACGTACTCCATAGGTACTTGATACGCCACATCATACGACTCCATACATACTCCATACGTGCTCCATACGTACTTCATGCCACCCCATACGGACTCCACAGTTACTCCATAAGTACTCCACACATTTCGCATTCTAACGAGATCGAGCGCGATCCGTGAATAGCTAATCAGAGTTTGTATTTATTAAAGCTGCTTTTCCGTGACCCTGCCATTAGCGTCTATGTTGGCATTAAAAGATAGGGTGTTCAGGAGCTTAATCGTTTTCCTATTGTAGGAATCATCCATAAAATTAGGCTGTCCGCCAATGATTTTGACAGGGGTAATCTTGCTGGTCATCTTGGAGTCCTTAATCTCAACGTTCAATAGCATAGAATTAAGTGTTTTTTCCCCACCACGTGTGGAGCGATTAAACACAAAATTCCCAAGTGAATAATAAATGGGCTTGTGCTTATAGTATTCGATGCCCATAAGGCAGTGACTGTGTGCGCCAAGAATTAAATCTGCCCCGCTATCAATCATCTGTTTAGCTAGTATGCGAGCGTACTTTTCAGGGAAATCCTTAAACTCTTCATTCCAGTGAATATATACGATCGTGTAATCATTTTCCTTGGACATCTTCTGAATGGCGCTAAGCATAGGCTGCGAGGTGTAAGCTGAAGCGGCTCCCGGTTTGTTTTTGCCGGCATACCACGAAGGATTTGAAAGCACACGGCTAACGCCGAGGATGGCGATCTTTTTCCCTTTTACCGTCTTAGTATAAGGCTTGAACGCTTCATCTTCATCTTTGCCAGCGCCTGTATGGCCAATCTTGTTTCGATCCAAATGGATCAGCGTGTCGAGCATAGCGTCTTTTCCATAATCCAAAATATGATTATTCGCCAAGGACACTCCATCAATCCCGGCATAGGTTAAGCCGCCTAACGTTGCTGGTTTGGATCTGAAGGCAAAGGTTTTCTCTGCCGCTTTCCCTCGGATAGACACAGGCGTCTCCAGATTGGCGAAGGTGATGTCAGCCTTTTGCAGCGTAGGTGCGACCTTTACAAACGGAAAATTCACCCCATATTTAGCAATCTGATCGCCAACAAAACCGTCCAAAAGGATATCACCCGCAAAAGCAAGCTTTATAGGATCTGAAGATAGTGAAGCTGCACTGGAAGCAGATGTCACAGGAACTATTAGTGATAACATAAGTGTAATGAATGCTATTCTACGCAAAACCTTCGATCCTAATCTCAAAAAATACAGCCTCCTCTCATCTTTTGTTAGCTATGATCCTAGCATACTGGAAAGAGGTTACTAAAATAAGAGTAGAAAGACCTGTTATTCCTTTGCTTTTTTCAGAACGGCTCTAAAACAATTTAATCCACCCCATGCATCCGTATGCACAGCATCCGCAGGCAATTCAAAATCTGTCTCCCCCCAATACTGAAATCCAGTTTGTAGCAGCAGGTCATTCATAAGACTCAGATTTACCGTTGGATAATCAAATGTCAATACCAATAATCCTTCTTCGTTCAACGTCCGGTGAAATTCCCGTAAAGTACCGACCGTATCCTCAAAGCTCAAATGCTCCAATACCGATATGCAAAAAACAGTGTCAAAGCTTTCATCCTCATAAGGCAGATCCGTCAGATTAGCTTGAGCGAAATGCAGGTTGTTTGTTCTTCTAGCGATAACCTGCTTCGCCGCTTTTTCCCCAATCTCATTCTCAATACATTCTTGGATAGCTTTTGGGTAAATAACCCTACTGTCCATATCGCAGGCATAGACCTCTGCACAAACCCCTGCCAAATAAAACTTTAAGGGATGAGGAATCCCACAGGCTGCATCCAGCACAACACCATGCGGAGAAATAAAGTTAATACACCACTCATATTCAAAGGGACGGCTCCACCATGATTCCGGCAGATCATAAATTAACTTCTCACGACGTGCATCTGAATTTACGAAAAAACGCGAGACAAAGGGATGGGTTGGCATGGCCAGGACTCCTTTTTCAACGGAATTTTAGGTAGTGAGAGTATATTCATGATTTGCTGATTCATTCCATAACCTTACATTGAACGAGACAAACCAAAAAAAAACGGCTGCTCCCTTAGGAACAGACCGTCTTTAAATATAACTGTATAAACCTTATGCGTAGAATGAAAGAGGTTTGGCCTCAATTCCATGTCTCTCGATCAACTTATCAAGTAACGCAGACCATTCCGCATCGACCGTACATTGCTCAGGATGAGCCTCGAACCAAGCAACCGACTGCTTGATCCCTTCGGAGAAAGGCACAGTAGCCTGGAAGTCAGGCACGAAACGTTTGATTTTGCTATTATCAAAAACACTGCTTACCGCTTGATCACCGACCAAACCATCCGCTGTCCCTGGAGGGGAAAAGGCTGTGATAAAGTCTGTGGAGATATGCACCACTTTAGGTTCCACACCTGCCGCTTGTCCGATGGCCGCATAGATCTGATTCCAATTTAATACCTCGTCGGAAGTTATATGAATGGCCTCGCCTATCGCTTCCGGATGTCCAAGCAATCCAACGAAACCTTTGGCAAAATCCGAATTATGTGTCAGTGTCCACAAAGAGGTTCCATCTCCATGTATGACTAAAGGTAAGCCACGGCGGATACGATCGATCAGTGACCAAGGATGCTGGCCACTCGTGAGTGCCGCAGGGATGGCTGTATTTCCATAGGTATGGGAAGGACGAACAATCGTAACCGGGAATCCGTTCGCCTTGTAAGCTTCCATCAACAGCTGCTCACACGCAATTTTATTCCTCGAGTACTCCCAATAAGGATTCTCCAGCGGTGTCTCTTCTGTGATTACATAATTACGCTGCGGTTTCTGATAAGCAGAGGCTGAGCTGATAAAAATGTACTGCTTCGTTTTACCTGTGAACAGGTCAATGTCTGCCTGCACATGTTCCGGTGTAAAAGCAATCCAGTCTACCACTACATCAAATTCGTAATCTCGTAATACTAATGCGGCTTCTGCCGGATTACGAATGTCTCCTTTAATTACTTTTGCACCTTCTGGAACGAATTCATCCCGCTGTCCTCTGTTGAACAAATACAGCTCGATTCCTTGATCTACAGCCAACGGGGATACAGCCTGACTAATTAATCCCGTACCTCCGATAAATAAGACCTTCATTTTGCACGCTCCTTATAGTGAATCCGCTCGTTATTTACTGGTTAACAAAATTTCGCCATACGTGCTTCGGCTGCCAATTTAGCAGCTTTTTGGCCTTCTCATTACTGAGTAGCGACTCGTGACCCTCCAGTGGCTGGCGGAAATCCGTCACCTCTGGATAACGTGCGGCCATTAGCTCTCTGCTAGGAACAGCCATGCTGGTCTCATCTGCACATATATTAAGAGCAACCGCTCCCAATCCATCCGTTTCGATTGCCAATTGGCAAGCTGTTGCTACATCCCGTGTATCTATATAACTCCATAGAATCCGATCGCGCTGCGCTGGATCATGAATGAAGGAAGGGAAACGTTCATACGCCGATGGATCAATAACATTTCCGATTCGTAGGGAAACGACCTGTATACCCTTTCTGCGATAGAACATCTCAGCGGTTTGCTCATTCACAACCTTAGACAGACCGTAGCTGTCTTCAGGTAACTGTGGATGCTCCTCATCCATAGGCACATACTTCGGCCCCAAAGGATTAACCGCAAAACAGATTCCGTAAGAGGATTCACTGGAAGCAATCACTGCTTTCCGAATCCCGAGACCCGCTGCAGCCTCCAAAATGTTATAGGTAGATACTACATTATTTTGAAAGGTAACCTCACTTGTCTTTATATTTGCAGCTGGGATCGCAGCCAAATGTACAACTGCATCAGCGCCTGCAAGCACACCATATACTTCACCCAAATTATTCAAATCAGCAATCATCGTTGGGCACAAAGAATCTGCGGATTTTTGCGTATCTACATTCACAACCTCATACCCTTGCTCTACAAAATGCCGGACCACCCATCTGCCCAACATCCCACTGCCGCCTGTAACAACTACTTTCGCCATGAGTGTGTCTCCTTTTTTATGAAGCTAACAACTACTCCAGAATCTCCTCAATCTGCTTCAAAATCTCTTCCGAAAGCTCAATACCTGAAGCCTTAACATTCTCTTCGACCTGCTGCGGACGGCTGGCACCCACCAGCGCACTAGCTACATTAGGTTGACGCAAAATCCAAGCCAAAGCCAAATTCCCAACAGAAATATTCAGCTCCGTGGCGATCCCACTCAATTGGCGGACTTTTTCAATCTTTTCTTCTGTAATCGAATCTTTTAATCGATCCAGCTTAGCAGCACGGCTATCCTCAGGGATGTCCGTGTTATACTTTCCAGTTAACAGCCCTTGAGCCAGTGGAGAAAATACTACCTGTCCAATCCCACGGCGCTCGCCAAGCGGAATAATCTCTTTCTCAATATAACGGTTAAACATATTATAAATCGGCTGATTAACAACAATATGATCTAGCAAATAGCGGTCTGCTACAGCTAACGCATCGGTCATTTGCGCCGCCGTCCACTCACTAACACCGACATAATATACCTTGCCTTGCCGAACCAGATCATCTAGCGCACGTAAGGTCTCTTCAATTGGAGTTTCCGGATCAAAACGGTGGCAATACATAATATCCACGTATTCTACTCCGAGACGTTTCAAGCTAGCATGACACTGTTCCGTGATATGTTTGCGGGATAGTCCACGGTCGTTAGGCCCCGAGCCCATTTCCCCGTATACTTTAGTAGCTAATACATAGGACTCACGAGAGTAGTTACGTAAAGTCTCACCTAGTACTTTCTCGGCAGCACCTTTTTCATAAACATTTGCAGTATCAAAAAAATTCACGCCTAAGTCGTAAGCGGTTTCAATGGCATTAACAGCATTATCTCTTTCCACATAGCCTCCGTATGTCAGCCAGCTTCCCAAACTAATCTCACTGACTTTTAAACCGGTTCCACCTAATCTGCGATATTTCATAATAACTGCTCCTCTCCATAGTTCCGTGTTTGATTTTGGCAGGTTGCTTAGCACTCATATTCATTCTAGAATAGTTTGTATATAATAGAAAGAAGTGAAAATTAGTTTATTATATGATCTCTAGTGTAGTTACTATACTAGAGTATAGTAACTTCACAAACAGGAGGAGATACCTTGAAGACAGCTAAATCTACTAATAATTATATCCCCAAAACCCCTGTTACTATTGAATGTAATGTTGAAAAAACACTTGAAGTATTAGGTGGAAAATGGGCCTTTCTTGTCCTCAGAGAGCTATTCGACGGCACGCAGCGTTTTGGTGCACTGCAACGAAAAATCACTAATGTTTCTCCCCGCGCATTAACCACTACGTTGCGCCATCTGGAGGAACATGGTGTGCTTGAACGTCACGTATTTCCGACTGTTCCTGTTACGGTAGAATATTCGCTTACTCCCAAAGGTGAGGATTTACATCAAATTTTGAAGGAAATGAAGCTGTGGTCCGCGAAATGGACTTAGCTTGAGCAGATTGTGACCGATGAAAAAAGAAGCTGTCCAAAAAGTAGAGAATTCTACTTATAGGGCAGCTTCTTTTTTATAAATAGGCTATACAATGGATGGATTCTTACTTAACCCATGGGATATGTGCGGTGTGCGGCGTGCGGTGGCGGTGTGCGGTGTGCGGTGTGCGATGTGCGATGTATGATGTGCGATGTATGATGTGCGATGTATGATGTACGCTTTAGTGTAATTGGGGAAAAACTCCCTAAAAATAGCCGAAATTCGTTAAAAAAGAGCATAATGAGGGAATTTCTCCCTAAAAATCGAGGTGATTCCTTTATTTTTCACCAAATCAGGTAAATTACAGGGAGGTTTTCCCTAATTATAAGTTAGATGACCATATATCTAAGAATTATAGGGAGAAATCCCCTAATTATAGAGTCGGAAGCGTATTTGGACAACTGAAAACAACCGGAGATACCAGCGATTTCTGCGATTTCTGCGATTTCTGCGATTTCTGCGATTTCTGCGATTTCTGCGATCACGTCATAGACAAATTACCACTTGAGGTCAGCAGGCTTTGCCTTGCCTTCAATCTACTACTGAAGCAGATCGCGGATAATCAAAAACGCAGAGCAGCGAAGATCCAATAGGAGGAATGAATCGCTGCTCTTTTGACCCTTGCATTTATGAAAATGAAGGAGAGGTCGTCTCTTTTCGTAGAAAATCCACATATAGAATAACCCCTCCAGCATTTTTACTATATTGATCTAATATTTATCCACAATCGCGCCGAGAACTGCCGTATTTACATAGGGTTTTCCTTTGAGGCTTTGCAGCTCTTTCGCAGTTCCAGTAACGACAACTCCCAATAGCTGTACATCACTGGCGTCCGGCGCCGCTTTATCCTTTTTCAAGTAATTCGAGATTCGCTCAAACTCTCCGTAATGCTTGCCCTTCATCTGAAGCCCATAGGTTAAGGATTGTAAAAAATCCTCTGGTTTCGGCTTAAATAACCCTTCCCATTCCCCACCGTAGCCATATACTTGTCTAGCAGATTCCGGTAAGGCATATTTATTCGGGCTGCTGTCATTCCTAATAAACTCAAGGTTCTTTTTATTGTCATACGTATCTACCCAATACCAAGTCTGTGTCAAACCCGCCGGCAGCATCTTCTCTACCTCTACCTGAGTGTAGCTTTTATCAAAAGAAACAGCCATTTCTACGAGCTTGCCAGGTTCCATTTGTTCGAGTGAAGGCAGGTCATTCAGCACTTTTTCGTTATAATTCACTCCAGGCACATAAAACATCATTTCCCGCTGACCATTTTGACTGTTATATCCTCGGTAGTATTCATAATTTTGCTGTGTCATTACCGGGTCAGGAACATTTATACTAGAGTATCCCCTATTAAGCAGAGAAAACCGGCTGCCCATATCGAAATACAGTTTTTTAGTATCCCATACGATGGGCACACCCTCAACAACTTTGTAAGTGCTCAGTTCAACTTTACCCGATAGAAACCCTAAATCAAGCTCAGTTCTCAACTCCTGAAGGTTAGGACTGCTAATCTTCATCATGATCCTCTCTTCATCCAAACCACGCATCGCCAACCAGCTTGTCAGATGGGCGTTACCCAGCATCCCGCCGAATAATACTATAACCGTCACCACTAGAGAAATGATTGTGTTTCGAATCATTGTTTTTCGTTTTGCCTTCTTAATTACTTTTGAAAGGTTCTGATCATCCTTTTGTTCCCATGGAGCTGTCATTCCGCTTCACCTCTATACTTTTTTTGAAATTGCTTGCGGGCACGAAACAATGCCGATTTGACTGTATCTGTCGTAATTCCCAGAAGCTCAGCTATCTCCTGATAGGACAGCTCCAGCTCATACTTCATAATAATGAGTTGTTTATGGAGCGGTAGAAGCTCATCCAACACTCTTTCGATGTCTTCCCGTTTCTCTTTTAACAGCACATGATCCTCTGGCAATTCCATATCCGGCACATCTACATAGTCAATAGGAATGACTATCCGCTTGCGGCGGCGGCACAGATCATAGTAGCGATTGATCGCTACTTTATATAACCATGCACTGAATTTGTTCTCATCAATGGAATCAATATACAAAAGAGCCTTATACACCGTATCCTGTACGATATCTTCAGCGTCGGCTGCAGGTGCCCCGAGACGAATCAAGTATTTTTGAATTTCTAACATTTTAGGTTGAAGTATCTGATGTAGCTGCCCGGGCTTCATCCTGCACCTCCCTTCGTATGTATAACGATAAAGTTCTCGGAATGTTAGCTTATGAGGTGAAAAAAATTATAAAACAAAAGACGGCTGCCTCAGAAAGACATGCCGTCACATTTTAAAGAATGAATAAGGTTCCAGTACAATTCCTATATATCCGTAGGATTCATTGCCTGCTGAGCTGTAGATATGAGTATGGTTTGAACTTTCAGAGATTGTATGTCAATAATGAAGCCTATATAGAACCCACCCTCCATATTATCCATTTCAAAAGGTGACAATCGGGGCTCATACACTCCACCCTTGTTCTCAAACCAGTAACTCACTATAATCCCGTATTCGTTATCCACTGCAACGTATGTACCGTATGCCTTTAGCACATCTTCCAATGTACTTACCCCAGGTCGAATATTGTTCAATGTACCTATGTGGATTGGATCAATGCGCTCATTATCTTTGTCTATTTTCCAAGCGTTCAGCCGACCTTCGGTATCATAATGTACAGATACTTCTTTATACATTTCATTATTGAATACATCTTGACCTGTTGAATCCCCGTAATGTTCCTCTATTAACATTCTTGAACTCCCAAAATCAATAAAAAGATTACGTCCACTATCCGCTATTCCGAAATCACGATCAGTTACCGGAACCGCTATAAAATCCTTCAAGCCTGTACCCTGTTCCGGTAATGACGGTAAGTGACTCCGATCCGATCGTTCTTCTGGACGAGAAATTACAGTATATATTCCCTTAAGCTTGAGCATTCTCATCCATTGTATAGCCTCTGCTCTTGTAAGCGGGAGATTTCCTTTGAAACCTACTAGCGTTGGCTCTCCGGGAAGTGGAAGTAGAGAGTTACCCAGCAAATAAACCACGGAATCCGTGTCGTTGTAATTCATCCCTAGACCAGATACAACTAACCTTGCGGCGGCCATTCTGGTGATTGGAGCCGATCTTGCCACTGGATATTGTAGTCCAGTAACTGGATGATTCCACCACTTAGCCATTCTATACGGTGCTGCTGTCCATTCTTCGCCTATGCTAGTAGCCTTTGGATAGCCGAAAGAAAGATAAAATAATTTCAAAAATTCTGCTTCCGTAATCGACTGATCCGGTCGAAAGCTCCCATCATCATAACCAACCATCAATTGGTTGCCCAACGCCCAGCGCACCCAAGGCTCGGACCAGTGACCTTGAATGTCAGTGAACAGTGAATATGCCGGATCCTCCTCACCGTCCTCTTCCACTTCTTCATATGTCCCTGTATTCTCGTACGTTGTCGTGTCAGCATGAACTCTATAACTCACGTTGCCGCATGTTACAATTGTCCCTGAGATAAGACCTAGTACCAATAGCTTCATTATCTTCAATTTAATAATCCCTTTCGTTCTTATCGGTAAGGGGTTCCTGCTCTCTTTGTCAGGTTTATCGTGATTAACCCTTTATCTTAACTATCGGGTAAAAAGTCTGATTCGTAAATATACTGCTCTCCTTTTTCACAAGAAAAGCCAAAAAAGATCGCTCCCCTTCATAGCGGGAACGATCTTAACCTACCTACTACTTAGACCTTTAATCGACGTTCGAAAGCTTTGGGGATAAGCATTATAGCAATTATACCTATAATTATCACCGAAAGGATTGACAAGGGTAGATGTAATATAGGGATGCCAAAAATGTTATAGGATACATATTTTTCGATTAAGGATCTGCTAACCATTACACCTGACGGCAAAAAAGAGATTATTTTGCCCAACATTCCAGGCAAAGAGAAAAGGGGAAGAATAACTAAGAATGCTGCCAGTCCAAGACTGCTTAAGCTACTCCGACACAAAGCGGATATCAGCGCTGTCAATAACAAAAGACCACATGCAGCCAGCAAGGTTACAGCATATTTCACGGCAAATCCCTGCAGCTGGGTTAAGGCATATGGAGTCTCATCAAAATAAAAGTAACTATTCAGCGGGGCATTCCAACCCACGAAGCCGAACGGTAAACAGGCCAGCAATGTGCAAATCCCGTAAAAAAGAGTAACCCAGCTAAACGTAACTATAAATCCAGCTAATAGTTTTGCCGCAACAATCTTCAACCTTCCGTATTTACTAGATAGAATAAGTGCATCCATTCTATAGTTTTCCTCGCCGGAGAACAGGGAGGCCAGTGCAAATACTAGAATAAGACCGATAAAAAGATCCCCGACGCCAGGCGAGCTCGAAAAAAATATATGTAATAAGTCCCAGTCCTCAGTTACATAAAACCCCCGTGGTTTTCCCTCCTCCAGCATGGAGAGCTTTTTAGTAACATCTCTTAGCGCATAAGATCCTGGTTCTTGCCTCTCCATTAAAACCTTCTGCTCTCTCAGCTCTGTTAAATTTCTGTTGAATTGATCTACCATATAAGCTGTACCAGCATAGTGTTGCTCCAGAATTCGTTTCATCTTCTCCTCTTTGGGCCAAGCGCTGTCTTCAGCATATTCTTCTTTGAGTCTAGGTGCGTATTTCAAAGCTAAATCTGGTTGAATCGGTCCTAGATGAGCGGCGATAGCTTCAGGCTTTTCCTTGTTTACAACCAATAGACTATCCGTACCGGATGGGTAGAAACTAACAAAACAAAAAATGGCTAATGCAATACTTCCAGCTATAGAAATCCAGACTCTGGGAATCATAATTTTACGTAATTCAAACATCACCAGACGTTTCATGTGTGTCATCCCCTCCGAAAATAATGCATATATACATCTTCTAATGAAGGATTCACCATCAGTGCATTCTCAACTGGCAAAGTCTTGCTGACTACCCGAACCACTAGTCCAGTATCTGTCTGCTGCACATTCACTACAGTTCCATTCTCTTCGATTTGAGCCAGCAACCGCCCGGGGACATGTGCCTCCCAAACCTCTCCTTGCAATTCATTGGTCAACTCCTTAATTGTTCCTTGACGAAGTAACTCTCCTCGCCCCATCAGTAGCACCTGTTTAGCTATATGATCAACATCAGAAACGATATGAGTAGACAAAATAACGATGCGCTCATTTGATATTTCAGAAATTAAATTTCGAAATCTTACGCGTTCCGAGGGGTCAAGTCCTGCTGTGGGCTCATCCAGAATGAGGATGCCCGGATTATTAAGCAATGCTTGAGCGATACCGAGTCTACGTTTCATTCCGCCGGAATACTTACCACATTTTTTATCCATTTCTCCGGATAGATTAACCATTTGAGCAAGAACCTCTATACGATCACTCGCCTCCTTCTTGGTCAACCCCTTTAGGGCAGCAACATAATACAAGAAATCGCGAGCTGAAAAATGATTGTACATCCCCAGTTCCTGCGGTAAATAACCTATCTGAGCCCGGTACTGATCCCCCATATCATCCTTGTTTTGTCCATCTAAAAGTACATTTCCACGAGTCGGATACAGAATATCTGCAACAATACGCATCAATGTCGTTTTTCCTGTTCCGTTAGGTCCTAGAAGACCATACACACCAGGTGACATAGAAAGGTTGATCGTATTTAAAATTCGCTTTTTGCCGAAATCATGTACAATATTACATAGTTTAAGCTCCAATCAGAAACCCTCCCCTGCTCAATATTCTGGATTGAAACCTCATGGCTAGGCTAAATACCACTGCCGACAGAACGCCCAGTCCCATTAACCAAAATAACTCGACCGACATCGTCCATCTCACTGCAAATTCTCCGGAAAATAAAATCATCCAAAAGAGAGGCAACATGAAGAGTACGGTCGTTAATTGTCTAAAATTACGTATCAGCGTGGATAATACTAACGCTACCGCCGCATTGTTTAGGATCGGGATGCACCATAGCAGGGTCATACGCAGCATAAACTCCGTTCCCCCTACCGGGGTTACCATAGCAGTTACACTAACGTTAATCAGTAGTGAGATCACCCCTGCCATAAGGAACCGAGCTTGCACATACCGATGCAACGGAATTCTAAAACTACGTGCGAGTTCTCCCATTCCACAGAGCGTATTCCGAGCCGTATGAGAGACGACCACCAGTAAAGGAATACAACCCACGATGGACAGAATGAACATAGGGCTAACAATCTCCATAACACTCAGCACCAAATATCCTACTACAAACAAGATCACACCAAGCACAACCTCTTTCCACCATCCCTGTGAAAAAAGAATCCTCAGCTGTTGCCGTGCAAATAGAGGAACGGGTGGTACTGGCGCAGGTAAAGCCCGCTTGGATTTTCTCCACCTGCTCATGGCTTCTTCTGCAAAACCGTCAAGGCGTGGCGGTTCAGGAATGCACCTGATATAATTCACGATCTCCTCTACAGACTCTGCTGTCATCTCATCCTGTAAATTCAGATTGAGGTAATCTTGATGGTTACGTTTAACCCTCATTTTCCTGCTCCTTTCTTTAGGGGTTGGGATATGTCCTCTTGCTTGGAATAGCTTAGTAAATCACGTAATTTAATCAGCGATCGGCTTACCCTTGACTTCACAGTAGATTCAGGTTCATCAGTTACGGCAGCTATTTCTGTAAACGTAAATTCATATTTATACCTTAACAAGAGCGCATCCCTCTGTTCCTCTGGCAGTGAGTAAATCGCGGCGTATACCTGCTTAACCTCTTCACGAATTAATATTCCTTCAAGAAAATCTCCTTCGACTGTGATTTCATCAGATAAGCTTTGATTCAACTCTGCTTGCCGAGCACCTTTGCTGCGAAAATAGTCAATGCAGACATTTTGCGCGATCGCCATCAACCAAGCTCGAAAACTCCCCTGTTTATTTTGATAGCTGTCAAGCTTGGCCCATGCTTTTTCATACACCGTCTGTGCAAGATCCCAGGCCAATTCGTCATTATGTATTTTCCATCTGATGAATCGATAAATATCACTATAGGTATGCCGAATTAATAATTCCACCGCTGCCTCATTGCCCTGCTGCGCTTCTGTGACCCATTTGTCCTCCCCGATTTAATTCCCCTCCAATCTACCAATCTACCAATCTACCAATCTACCAATCTACTAAATATAACGAAATCGCCTACGAAGTAGACGCATCACATTAAAAAGACCAACCAGAAGGTTCTGGCTGGCCGAATATAAATTTTCCCTAGATTATGTCCCCGGTTCAAATTGTGAGTGAACATTTTTAGCTTGTATCTTAGTGAATTATATAACATTGATTCTATTAATTTCCATGGTGCACACTCATTACAAGTGGTCTTTTTGTGAAAATCTTCGTAAATGGTGGATTATTGTTCGATGAAACAAATGATGCTGTATATTCTTTTAATAGTTTCTAGCCCGACAATTAAGAGGGTCACAATAGCCTCAAATACATGGTAAATGTGACCCTTTTATAATAAAAACTATAATTCAACGATTAAATAAGAGAACTGAAAGCCATTCATCGTTTCGAAATCCCAACCCTCGGAATTTAATTCTTGAAAAGTAGGAATAACAAGATTATGAATTTGCTCTGAAGTCGAATTTTTAATGAACTCATCAGGCATTTGTTTTACTTCGTATCCTGCAATCCCTTGACATAGCCATTTAGGAGCAAGTGGATTAATGTCACCGATTAACCACATTGTAAACAAGTGCAGCGTGGATTTAAGAATAGTTTCATACGTATGCTTTGGCCCTGGATCTAAAGGAGAAACAATTTTCAATTTGTTTCCCTCAAAAGTGCCAATGAACCAATTAGGAGCGTCTACTTCACCAACAGCTTGATGAAAAGTTGGGAGATCATTAAATAAGTCACGGTGTACCTTCTCCATACTATCATTCGTGACGATCGTATCGCTTTTGCTAACAATAGATATCCTATCTTGAATAGACATAATTGTAATGTCACCCCATTCTTTAAGTTCACTTCTTAATTTCTCTAATGCTCGGTACAATCGTTTCTTAACCGCACTTTCTCGCATTCCAACAATCTTAGAGATCTCTAACAAGGTGCAGTCTACAAAAAAGCGCAATGAAATAAAAGCCCCAATATTCATTTTTCACAATATTCTGTGCGATTTTGAAGATCCAAGTGAATAAGCTCGAATTCCTTTAAATGTATGAATTTTTTCCAAGGCCTTTAAGAAAACTGTTGCGTTAAGTCTTCCGTGCTACCCGAATTTACTTTCAACGAAAGATATTTATGGATTCTTTCGCGATATTGATTATAAGTGATTTCAAAGCTTTGCTTGTCTCCCTGTTCATCCGGATAAACAGTGGATTTGTCATGAGCTCCAGACATTGTAAGAACCTCCTCTTGACCTTACATTTAATTAGACACCGCAGGTTGATTAAAAGCCACATGTCCGTTCAAAAAAATCCATAATAAAAAACTGTCGATTGCTAGACAATTATATAGAGCCAAGTTATAGTATTGATAATACTTTTAATAACCATTTTCAAAAGTCTAGAGGTGAATAAAATAAACCAAATCGCAAACAATTCTATTCGTGTTAAACAGATAAATCAGGAGCTTATCAAGCAGGCCTTGAAATCGATGAAGGAAGGAACCAAATCCACGATTGCAAGTGCCACCGGATTAAGTATTGCTACCTGCGGAAATATCCTGAATGAACTTCTGGAGACTGGTGAAGTCATTGAGACTGAACTGGAGGCTTCAAATGGAGGCCGACCGGCCAGACGATTTATCTATAACGCTGATTTCTCCTATATTGCATGTATCTATGCCAAAATTGAGGATGGCCAGAAATCCATAACCTATGCGGTGACCAATTCAGTTGGTGATCGTGTGGATCATGGATGGATGGAATTAGAGTACGTAGATGCTGCAGCCATCGACCATCTGCTGGATACGCTTATCCAACAATATAACAACATCAAGGCAGTAGGGATTGGGATTCCCGGCCTTGCTCACCAAGGTGTCATTAATATCTGTGACATTAAAGAGTTAATTAATGCTCCCTTAGAATCACTACTCAGAGAAAAATACGAGCTTGAAGTCACGATTGAAAATGATATGAATCTGACCGTTTACGGGTTCTATAAACAGCAGGATTATGAAGAGGATAAAACTATTGTCGTGGTGACCTTTATCAAAGGAGCTTTTCCAGGCGCCGGGATGATGATCGACGGGCATATCCACAAAGGTAATACCAGATTTGCTGGTGAAGTCTCTTTTTTACCGTTTGGAATCTCGCGTGAACAGCAATTGAGTAGCTTGGACCACACGGATACCTTCATCCCTTTGGCGGCTCACACTATATCGTCCCTGATTGCAATTATTAATCCAGAGACCATAGCTCTCACAGGAGAGCAAGTCAAACAAGAGAATGTGCGGCCGATTTATCAACGTTGTCTGGAAGTGATTCCAGAGGAGCATATGCCTCACTTAATTGTGCTGGATCAACCTGATGATCATTACATGAACGGATTAATTGCGATCACACTGGAAAGCTTAACCTACTCGTTGCAGCTGGTTGAGAAGCGCCGGTAAAACATAAAACTAACATACACTTCAGGAGGAACTACGAATGGCAACAAACAAAGAAAACATGATTGCAGGAAAGCTATATATGGCAGGCGGTGAAGAATTAGCAAAGGATAACAAAAGATCCAGAATGCTCACTCGTTTATTTAACAATACGACGGAAGAACAAGGTGAATATAGAGTAGAACTACTCAAGCAATTATTTGAGTCTACAGGAGAGTCATTATATGTTGAACCTCCTTTCCGTTGTGATTACGGCAGTAATATTACCGTTGGCAATAACTTCTACGCTAATTTTGACTGCATTATCCTTGATGTAGCTAAAGTAACGATTGGTAACAATGTTCTCTTTGGACCTAGAGTAGGTGTATATACTGCTGGTCACCCCATAGATGCGGACGTGCGTATTAGTATGCTTGAATTCGGTACACCGATTACCATTGGAAACAACGTGTGGGTTGGTGGAAACGCAGTAATTAATCCTGGGGTAAAAATCGGCAACAATGTAATCATCGGTGCAGGTTCAGTCGTGACTAAGGATATCCCTGACAATGTAATTGCGGTGGGGAACCCATGCAAGGTATTAAGAGCAATCACCGACGACGATAAGCAACACTGGGAAAAACTTAAAGAAGAGTATTACAGAGACATTGAGCAATAAAGTAACCCGTTCTGGGAGGATCTCAATTTGAAAAAGCGCTTCGGGGGATTTAACAAGATTTACGCCATGCAATTGGCAACCATCTTTTTAGGATTTATAGTGTTTGGCATATCGGAAAATATTAAAGGACCTGCCATTCCGCGAATCCAATTCGACTTTAATCTGGACGAGAAACAGCTCGGCACCCTTTTATCCCTAAATGCATTAGGTTATTTGATCGCCTGCTCCTTTACAGCTGTATTGGTTCGGAAGTGGGGGATCAAGGCTGTCAGTATCATTGCTTTTGCATCCATGATATTCTCAGGAGTGTTAATCTATATCTCCCACAGCTATCCCTTCTTCTCAGCTTCTTATTTCCTGATGTACATCGGAAACGGAATGCTGGAGATTGGTCTTGCCATTTTGGGAGCACGCATCTTCGTAAAAAATACCGGGACGATGATGAACTTATCCCATTTTTTCTACGGATTTAGTTCAACCTTAGCTCCACTGCTGGCAACAGGACTCATGTCGGTAAGTATATTTGGCCATCCACTCGACTGGCGCGGAATGTATCTGATTATGCTAAGCTTATCTTTACTGCCTATTCTATCTGCCTTGCGCAGTACATTTCCGGGTGACGATCTTCCGCAAGAGGACCGGATCCCATTAAAAACACTGGTCCGCGATCCCGCTTTATGGCTGATGGTGCTTATTCTTTCTTTCGGTGTAGTGTCAGAGCTTGCAGTAGGTGGATGGCTAGTGAATTTTTTGGAAAAAGCATACTTGTGGGATACAGTTACAGCTTCTGGTATGTTGTCCACCTTTTTTCTCTGCTTCTCGCTAGCAAGGCTCCTGCTGGGGCCGGTTACAGATAAGATTGGTTTCAATCTATCGCTTATCATCTTTTCAGCCTTCTCTGCCTTATGTACGTTTGCTGCTATTTTGGGTGGGGAACAGCTCGCGTTTCTATTCGCAGCAGCAGGCATAGGTATCGCTATGATTTATCCGACCGTCATGGCGTTTATCGCAAAAAGGTATCCGCATGGCAGTGACACTGCCATCACCTTTACAGTTACACTAATGGGAGTCGGTAGCGTGATTGGCAACTATGCCATAGGTGCAGTAATCGAAGGTGTAAAGAGGCTTTACGGAGCAGAAACACAAACTGGCTTGCTACGTGGTCTTCAAGCTGGGTATGGTTTTATCGGCTTATGTGCAGCTATATGCGCGATATCCGGTTGTGTTTTATATCGTTATTTAAATCGCCGCCAAGAACTTATCTAGAATAGTTATCGCACTTATTTCTGCTCATCCACGCAAAAAAACCTGCTGATTTTATGGCAGGTTTTTTGTTGCAAATAGCGACCAACCTCCTACCATCGGACTCAAATGTCCTTATTGGCTTCGAAATAGACAGAAATGAGGTTTTTCGGACCCCAGAGTCGTTATTGAGTTGTTTGTGTGCAAAAACCGCTGTCTTCTGACTAGATAACGCCTCCTGAGTCCGAACACTCCGCCTAATGAAGCTAAATCCTGAAATAGCGACTATACAGTCCGCAACAATGACCTCTGAGCTGGTGATCACCATCCCAACAATTATCGCAGACCTCGCACCAGCTCCATTATTTTTCTAACAATCTGCTCTTCACCGCTACTAACCTTTTCCGTTGCAACTTCTCCCAAGGTTATATGATCGCCAACACAAACCGAATGTGCGGAATGTCTAAACATTTCTATATCATTAGCATCGTTACCAAAAGCAATAAATTGCTGCGGTTCTATGCCTAATCTCTTTAGTCCTGTCCATTTGTTCACACCTTGTGGACTTATATCCATAATATCTTCTTGTCCATGCTGGTAGATCACAATCGGCAGATTTTGCAGCTTATGTATAAGTTGTTCCCCGTTCAGACTGCTCAAAATAACTACCTTCACAATCTCATCCAGCTCTGATGGAGTTACATTTTTGGCGCGTTGTTCTGGATCTACATTTCTCCGGATGGGATGGTTCGCAGAACCCGAATATGCATAGTCCCAATGACTATCAATCAAATAAGTTGCATCAAATTCTTCAATCAAATTCAGGATGTTATCCGCAGTCTGTGGGTCAAAATGTATCGTCGAAATAACCTCCCCACCCTTTGCAATAAACGCGCCATTCCCGCCAACCATAGAAAAATGATGCATACGAGCAGGCAACACAGGCAATAAATCACGAATAGGCCGGGCTGACGCAAAAATAACCTCATGTCCTTTTTCAATTAGAGAATCCAAGGCTTGTACAATAAATTCACTCAAAGGTTTGCCGTTAAAACAAATCGTCCCATCTAAATCAAAAATAAATTTCACAGTTAATAACCTCCCCTTTTTCTCTATATTAACGAGTTCAGATATAATGGAAAGGACCGATGTCCAAAAAGGAGTAAACGATGAAATCTATTCACGATCCAAATCTGATATCACATTACATTACACAATTTAATCTAGACCAAGTATTCACAACGTCAACACATGCTTTAATCCAGTTACTTGTCTATGAGCAGGATGAAATCATTTTGCGTGAGGGGGATGAGCTGGACGGAATTTATTTTCAAGTGGAGGGGCGTACCAAGGTTTCTTCTAGTGTGGGGACGGGAAAATCCTTGTTATTACGTTTCTGCTCACCCTTGTCATTATTCGGGGATATTGAATACGTGCAGGAAGTTGTGATCCAATCCCAAGTTGAAGCGGTACAACAAACCAGCCTCTTATTTATCCCGAAACAAAAGGTTGAGTCTGACCTAATGGATAACCACAGGTTTAAAGACTTGTTGCTGAAACATCTCTCCTACAAGCTTCTAACCTGCACATCCGCATCCCGAACGAACTTGCTGGGCTCTGTAGAGGAAAGGTTTGCAAGTTATTTATTGACCATTCAACTCCAACGTGAGTTTGGAAAAGAAATTCAGACACCCTATATCCCAGATATAGCTTCGTTAATTGGGACTACTCCCCGCCATTTAAACCGTGTCATTCAGCGGCTCACCGACATGGGAATTTTATATAAAGTTAAGCAAGAAATTGTTGTACTCGACTGGGAGCGTCTGGATGAATTATCTAACGGAATAAGATTTGAATAGCCTAAAAACCCCTCATTTAATTGAGGATAAAATGATCGATGTCATCATAACGGATATCGATCTTTTCTCCGCTTCTTTTGACAAGATTTATATACAGAGGAGCTGCATCAACACTTCCGCCACCCACCAGCACATGGTAGTTTTCATTAATTTCATATTTACGGATGTACAAACCTGAACCAACGTCTTCAAAGGGATGACCTTCAAAATCCTTCCACGACAACGCCTCGCCTTGCTGAGCTAGATCCCGTATTTCATCCATGGATAATATTGCAGCTTTTTTATCATTACATGCTGAAAGTATAATCGTCAAAGCAAACAATAACAGCATTATCAAGTTACGCTTACTTTTCATTCTTAAACCTCCAAACTCTATAATTTGTTATTTATAGGAAAATATAAGGTAATAATAACATAGCTTAGACTAGCTTTGAATGGAGTGTGACCAGTTTCAGCTCTGAATGTTAGAAATTTAAGTTCTCCACAACCTCCTCAGTTTCTTCCTGCAAATCTATTTTAAATTTGACGTTAATTTGTTATGTATGCTCTAATATAAATGAAGGGTGGAGCTGCATGTTATCATTTTTACTAACTTTAAAACGTTTATTCTCGGGCTTATGGAAAGCGCTCAAACGTAAAAATTTCCAAGCATTATTCTTATTAGTTTTGATGACGCTGTTGTCTGGAACCATTTTTTATGTCAAACAGGAAGGTTTGTCTGTCCTGGATGCTATTTATTTCTGCGTTGCAACGCTTAGTACATTAGGTCATCCAACATTTGTTCCCCAGACAGCACTCGGAAAAATATTTACGATCGTTTACATTATTGCAGGCACAGGGTTGTTCTTGGGAATGATCGGGTATATCGCTTATGAACTGATCAAACAAACCGATAAAGATAACAATTAAATAATGAAATCCAAACTCGTGACAGTATCAAGAGCCTTTAGCCGAAGCTAATGAGGCTCTTTTTTTCAAATAATCGCTTATATACTAACTTTCACCTAACTAAATCACATTTTTCATCTCATGTCACCCTTTAATTTTCGAGCAATAATTCATCGGTAAAGAAAATCGAGACCATTAATATTCATCTCTGGCGATCCTCAAATAAATAAAAAAGACCGTCTCTATTAGAGCGGTCGAAAATTTTAGAGCAAATTTGTAATAGATAAATTCACTCAAAAGAATTGCCCCCTATTACTTCATGGTGTAAAATATACTTTCGTTTAATTTGATAAAGGGGGCTTTTAATTTTAATGGCTTTATTTCTTACATACGTTTTGCTCGGCTTTTCCATCGCTCTCCCCGTAGGTACCATTACCATTGAAATGACCAAACAAGGCTTGAAAAATGGCTTTATGCATGGTTGGATTGTTGGCCTCGGGGGAATGACTATCGACCTCTTCCTAATTCTAGGCTTATACCTGGGTCTAGCCTCAATTCTTTCCATGCCTATCATACAAGTAATCATGTGGTTAGTTGGAGCTCTCTTCCTATGCTACGTTGGATATGACAGCATCAAGAATGCAGATCATGATATTTCCCTTGGAGGAGAGAAGACGTCCAAATCGCTGTTCTCTTCTTACAAAAATGGTTTGCTAGTGGCGATCTCACCAGGAAACCTGGTATTTTGGGTTAGTGTCTTTGGTACCGTATTGTCCGACTCCTTTGACCGTACTAATACGGGCAGCTTTTTGCTAGTGGGATTAGGTATCCTGATTGGTATCCTGCTCCATGATATTGGCCTGATGACGATTGTATCCACCACACGAAAAGCAATGAACCGGACGGCTATTAAATGGGTGACTATCAGCGCAGGTGTTGTATTAATCGGCTTTGGGGGGTATTTCTTCTCTCAATTCCTACGGAGCCTCCACATTTTATAACGTAAAAAAGCCGTTCTCTTATAAAAGAGAACGGCTTTTTATGTTATTCTCACAGAAATCCTTAGAACACCCGCTTCTGATTCCGATCATCAATAATAATCTGCACCGCTTCCTTAAACCGTAATGCATGCACAATCTCCCGCTCCCGCAGGAACTTAAGGCTATCCTGCAGATCCACGTCATCCGTCATGTCAATCAGCCACTGATATGTAGCCCGGGCTTTTTCCTCAGCCGCAATGTCTTCATAAAGGTCTGCCAGCGGATCTCCCTTAGCTTGAATATAGGCTGCGGTGAATGGAACTCCGCTAGCATCCGTGTAGAACAGGGCATGATCATGCGCTACAAAATGTGGCCCTAATCCCGCTTCCTCTAATTCACATACCGAAGCATCCTTCGTCAGCTTGTAGATCATCGTGGCAATCATCTCAAGGTGAGCGAATTCTTCTGTAGAAATATCGTTCAACACGCCAATAACTTTATCTGGAATCGTGTATCTTTGATTCATATAGCGTAGTGCAGCGGCGAGCTCGCCATCTGCGCCTCCGTATTGCTCACTCAAATAACGCGCCATCCGGACATCACATTTACCCACCCGTACCGGATATTGCAGTTTTTTTTCGTATATCCACATTCGGGAACTTCCCTCCTCTAGAAAAATAGTTCCTTACGGTTATACTCCTCTTACACCTGCCAAGGCCAAGGGGGTTGATTCCATTCCCATGGACATTTAGAATAAGCGCGGCCAAAATTCTGCAGCGGACCATATAACTCCTGAAAATGATTCGCTAGCTTAGTTCGTTCCAGCGTAAGCTGATTAAATTGTTCAATACTTCTCAGATCGTCAGGATGCGTATTTAGGTATAAGTTCAACTCCACTAAGGCAAAATCAAGGGTCTGCAACTGTTCAAGCAATTCATAATAACGTTGGTCGCAAGGATTTGCCTCCATAGTCTATTTTCCTCCTCCTTTGCACTTGGATTCATACGGACTAAATAGTGCTGGCCAGAGCGTTCCATACTTCAGAGCCTCCTGCAAACTAAACTGTGGCAAATCGGGCGGCTGAAAGGTGATAAATTGATTGGGTGGAACTACATACGTCTTGAACGGCACCGGTGGGCAAGGATCAAACGGGCCCCTAAAGGGGGTATACCTCCGCAGCTGTGATTCCATCTTTTTTGTACCTCCTTTGTTCCTGTTCCTTCTTTAAAGACTCTGAACATTACTCCCTTAGCTAACTTATGACAGCAGGACACAATATAAAACGTTATTCACAAAAAAAGCCCATTAGCAATTTTTTTTGTGCAATGTGCATGACAAATAAGCTGTCTCCGGAAAAGTACCGAAAACAGCTTATAACTTGGGTTTTTTAGTATTCAGCTTAGGGCTTCGCTCTTTTGAACGAATCTTCGTGGGTAATCTCAAGGATATCCAACATAAATACAAAGATAGGAATACCAAGAATAAGTCCCCAGACACCCATATAATGCTCAGAGAACAACAACACGCTAAAGGTGAAAAACATCGGCAAATTCATTTTTGTGGACATCAACTTAGGATTCAAGAAATAGCCTTCGATAAAATGCAACACCGCAATAATCGCCAGCACATATGTAACTGTTATCAGACCGCCGATGTTGTAACCAATTATTAAAAGCGGAATGAGCGAAATCAAAAAACCAACCAGCGGAATGAGACTGAGCAGAAAAATCAAAATCGCTAGGGCAAATAAATACGGGAAGTTAAGCAGCCACAAGCCAATAACAGTAAGACAGGTATTGAACATGGCAATGAGAATTTGCGCTTCAATTACTTTTCCAAAGGAAACGATGAATTTTCGGCTGAAATACTCCAGATCTATATAAAACCAGGCAATCCTGCTCTCTCTCATCCTAGAAGTGAAACTGACGACCCGGTTCTTCTCCAGAATAAACACAAAGCTTAAAATGGTTGATAGAACGAAAGTTGCACCCCAGTTGCTAACCTGCAGCACATAATCGATGCCTCTTTTGATATAGGACTGATAGTTAAGGTCCCTGAGCATATCATACAAATATAATGTAATCTTGTTCTGCGGAAGATCCTCTGATTTGAGATTGGTGAGGAAGATAGCTAATTGCTTAATCTGCTCCAATACTTTAGGAAGATATCTTGCAAGGGCCAGTACAATCAATGCGATTAAAGCAAGGTATAAAATGACAATAATCACCTTACTGTTGACCTTCATGAATTTACCAATTCGTTTACTGAGCACAATCTGAAAGCTGTTCATGACAAAAGCAATCAGAAACGTCAGCAGCACCAGATTAAGCATCCCTCGAACCATGTACAGCAGCAACCCGATAAGTGCGAGAATAAAAAAGCGTCTGGTAGTACTATTCGCGTAGAATCGCTTGAATACATTCATTGATCTTGCTCCATTCAATTGCGATTAATAATGTTAAGCTTCAATGGCTATAAAAAGGAAAACTTAGCCCCCACAAAAAAGCCGATGGAAACAAAAAGGAGTGACCAGGTTAGCGCTCCTGCAGTCGTTATGAGTATATACTTTTTGAAAGACATAGCACTGATTCCAGAGATATAGCTCGATACATGCCTCAGACCTGGAATAAAATAAGCAATGAAAATCGCCCAGTTTCCGAACCGCAAAAACCATCTTTTCATACTGGCAAAACGCTTGGGTGTAAGGCCAACCCACTTGCCGAATTTAGCTACCACAGGTTGTCCTAGCCTTAAGCCAATGGTATAGCTGATAAGCATTCCTGTGATGGATCCCATAAAACAAACCAATACGGAAAGTGAAAAATCCAAAACCATAACGGAGGATAAATAGCCTACAAACAGCATTAACACCTCATCAGGCACAGGAAGTCCGATAATCCCAAGTGCCATAAGGCCAAATATGGCTAAATATCCGTATTGTGAAATGAACTCTATAATCCAAGGCATGGGTGTATCACTTCCTGTTGAAGGATTTTTTAAGGGACGGAAATGGGATACGGCTGATCATCATTACGGACAGCAATGCCATTAATCCGATGACCAGTCCTGGTTTCATCCGTTCATCTAATAAAGAAATCATCGACAGAATGACTCCAGCAGCAGTAATGGGCATCCCCACGAACCCTTTGGAAGGCGCCGACAGATTAAATCTGGCCAAACGAAGTGCGCCACAGATCAAAAAGAAAACTGCAGCTGCAGGTCCAATCCAGTGGGCATCTTCTAACCTATACAACAAGATAAGGAAGGTAGGCGCTAAACCAAATGATATAATATCCGCCAATGAGTCCAATTGTTTACCGAATTCACTAGTACATTGCAATATTCTTGCCAGTAATCCATCCAGTACATCACATATTGCCGCGAGCAATATCATTAATAAAGCTAGGCTATATCGTTCTTGAATCGTAAAATACAAGGATAGTGATCCTAATCCCAAATTTCCGAGTGTGCACGTTGAAGGCAACCAGTTCAATTTCATACAATTTCACCCCTTTCATAGCAGTATTTCTGTTGATTCGGTTTAACCTTCAAAGGTCACTGTAAAGCTGACACCGTTCTCCGTATTTTTCACTGTATAAAGACAAGCGTGCATATCCAGTATTCGCTTCGCGATGGAAAGCCCAAGACCCGTACCGCCTGTCATTCGACTGCGGGATGGCTCAGACCGATAGAACCGTTCCCAGATCTGCTCCAGCTGATCTTCTGGGATTGATTCTCCTATATTTTGAATAGTGAATACAATAGTCTGGGCATGACTCTCAATATTGACGGTGATAGAACTTCTTTCTTCCGCATGCCTGATAGCATTGGTCATAAAATTTAGCATAACTTGTTCGATCCAGTTCACATCCGCATAGACCGGTAATTCATTCGCAGGAATAATGATGACCTCCAAATGTTTTTCACTCAGCAAGTGGACCAGCTTGTCTGTCACCTTTTCCGTCAGTTCACTTAACATAAAGGAAGATTTCCGTAGTTTAATCGTACCCGACTCCAACCGCGCTAGATCTAGCATATTTTTAACAAGAAACTCCATTTTATCGGCTTCCTCAATAATCACCTTAATGTAGTGATCCTGCTTGCCGGCACTAACGCCGTCTTCCAAGCCTTCAGCAAAACCTTTGATAATACTGAGGGGTGTCTTCAATTCATGGGAGGCGTTGGCAAAAAAGTCCTGCTGCATGATCTCCATTCTTTGCTTCTGTTCCATATCCTCAACTAGCTGCTGATTGGCCTCTCTTAACTCCCCTAAAGCAGAGTCCAGACTTAGTGATAAGGTGAACATGCTGTTAGAAAGGCTGCCTAGCTCATCCTTCTGCCGAATCGATGTGTCCCCTGTAAAGTCCAGAGAAACCATCCGTTTTGCTATCTTGTTTAACTTAATTAGCGGACGCGTTACCATTTTCGAGAAAAAGAGAGAAAGCACCAGAATCAGGACAAAGCCACCCATTCCCAGATATAAAAAGAACCAACGTAAGGCATCGTTCGAATCCTTAACTTCCTGTAATGAAGTGACTGTGAATAGTAATTCAATTTCTCCGTTACTTTGCTTCAGGGGCAGAATAACCACAGAATTGCGACTCCCACTCCAGGGAGCAACCCAGTCTTGCTTCTGTATTTTCAAATTTTTAAAGTCTTCTATCTGCGCTGGTGTCAAAGGAAACCATTCCTCAAGAGCCTCAAACAATATTCCCTGGCGGGGATTCCATATTTTTAAATCAGGCAGTACAACTTCTGCAACAGTACCAGATGCATGAATCGTCCCAGTCTCTCCCGTCTCCCCTATGGTTCCGCCCCCTTTTTTTGTAATGCTTATGGGGTAGAGTATAACGGGTGAAGCACTGTCTTCATCCAGAAGTTCGCCTTCCACGCTCAACTGATCATCTACTTTAATGTTTGCTGCTCTCAGTGAATCTCCGTACTGATTCATGAATAGGGATAAAGAAACAACCATACTCTTCCCGTCATCATCGATTAGCTTTATATGAAATGGATCTTCTGAATTCATCCTTCCATCCAGCTTCAAAATAACCATTTGTGTTTTATTCCGCAGCATAAACCGGACAAGCTCCTGAGAGGTTCTAGTGCTTCCCCATGGTTCGCTAATATATCTTGCCGCAAAACTCTTAAGGTGTTTCTCCACACGGTGCTCTTTTTGCTTCTGATAGAAATTGTCAAACAACAGCAATTGGCTTAGAATCACCATGCCATAGAAGCAAAGGAAAAAGATAACGGTCATCACAAACAGTTTAAAAGTAATTCCCCGTCTTCTCATGCCTCTTCCTCGAACATGTATCCTGTGCCAATTACCGTACGAATAAAACGTGATTCATAACCCAATTTACTTCGCAGCTTTTTGATATGACTGTCCACAACTCTGGAATCTCCTTCAAATTCAATTCCCCAGATCCGACTGAGGATCGTATCCCTTGAAATAACAATCCCTTTATTTCGTATTAAAAGCCATAAAAGATCATATTCCTTAGGGGTAAGCTCCACTTCCGCATCTTCTACCTCCAACCGATGAGCCAAGGGATTGAACATCGCGGAACCAAATTTTATTATGCTAGACTCAGGCTGATGGGTGCCTTCAACCCGTTTCATAAGTGCATTTGCCCGGGCTACTAGCACCTTTGGACTAAATGGTTTTGTAACATAATCATCGGCTCCTAATTCAAAACCGTAGATTTTGTCGTCATCTGTAGACTTGGCCGTTAACAAAATGATGGGTACCGCTGATTTTTCACGAACTTCACGGCACACTTCAAAGCCATTCATAGCAGGCATCATGATATCCAAAATCAGCAGATCCGGCAGCAGTGAATCAAACCAAACCAATGCATCTCTTCCATTATCCGCCTCAAGTACCTCCCAATCATTCTGTAAGAAATAATCAGATACCAGTTCACGAATACGAATTTCATCCTCAACGAGAAGAAGTTTCTTTTTCAATCTAGACCCCGCTTTCAAACAATTAATAAACATTAGCATAGACGAGCGTTATGTCCTTTATGTGTCCACAAAAAACTCCCCCTGTCATGAGCCATACAGCTCTTGCAGGAGGAGTTCATTATATCCCTGATCAACCGGAACAATACGTTATAATTTTTAATAGGTTATTCTTTATCCTCATTCAGTTCTGATGAGGTTTCTTCGTCCTCGACACGTGGTTCCCGGTGGATATTAATTCTAGTGATACGCAATCTTGTTGATTCCTCGACTTCAAAAATAACATCTTCTACTTTGACACGTTTTCCTTTGGTTGGATTACCCTCCAGCTCCTTAAACAACCAGCCGCCGATGGAATCCACCTCATCGTCTTCAATCACAACACCCGTAAGATCGTTGACATCCTCAATCAGCATCCGGCCCTCAACAGAGATGTACTCCCCGTTATGTTCCACACTTGGACGCTCATCTTCGAACTCGTCATGCAGATCGCCTACGATTTCTTCCAGAATCTCTTCTGCTGTCAGCAAACCTGCCGTGCCGCCATATTCATCGACAACTAACGTCAGCTGAGCCTTATTCTTCTGCATAAAACGAAGAGTATGGCTGATTTCCATCGATTCCGGAACGTTAAGGATAGGCCGAACCAGAGTTGTAAGATCATTCTGTTGCTCCGGTGGAGCAAACAACAGGTCGGTAATATGAATAAAACCGATAATACGGTCCTTATCTTCCAGAGCAACCGGATAACGCGAATGTCTCGTTTCGGTAATAATCTTCATATTTTCTTCTAACGAAAGATTGCTGTAAAGCACATCCATATCTGTACGAGGCAGCATGACTTCACGTGCAAGCAGATCTGAGAATTCAAAGATATTATCCATTAGTTTCATTTCATCTTTGTCAATGACACCACTCTTGGCGCTCTGATTCATCAGAATACGTATTTCCTCTTCCGAGTGTGCTGCTTCACTTTCGTTTGCAGGCTCCACACCGACTAACCGAAGCAACGCGTTGGCTGAAGCGTTCAGCACCCAGATAAAAGGCATGAACACATTATAGAAGAACATCAGGGGTGCAGATAACAACAGTGCCGAACCTTCTGTTCTTTGAATCGCGAGCGATTTAGGAGCAAGCTCCCCAAGTACAATATGTAAAAATGTAATGATCGAAAATCCAATAATCACAGATACGGTAGAAATCAGGGTATGATCGGTGATCCCCATCTGGTACATTAAAGGTTCGACCAACAGCTCAGAAATCGCGGGCTCTCCAACCCAACCTAAGCCCAGCGACGCAAGTGTTATCCCAAACTGAGTGGCGGATAAATAGGAATCCAGTCTCTTATTTACTTTCAGAGCATATCCAGCCATTTTATTACCTTCACTGACAAGTTGGGTCAGGCGGGACTGCCTGACCTTAACTAATGAAAATTCCGCTGCTACAAAAATACCGTTCAATAATACGAGCACCAGAACCAGCAAAAGATTAAGCAATAATCTCCCTACTTCAAATTCCGTATGCACCACTTAACAACGCCTCATTTCTACAGATTGATCGCTTTTCTAGTTTTGAAGTCAACTTCCGGATAATACATATCAGCCACTAACAGATTAGGTCCGCAGCAGCCTGCTGCATCGCAGTGGCAGTTCACCTTTTGGTTCAGCGGGTGTTTAGTCTGCCAATCGATAAATATATCATCCAGCTTTTGGTTCTCGATGTTGCCAAAGGCTGCGATATCAGCGAAATCTGTAACAAAAACATCGCCAGTAAACATGTTTACGTTCACTCGGTTCCGGCCATCCGGATCATTGCGAAGGGTAACATTCTTCTCGCCGCGCATTCTGCTTATCAGCTTCTGATCTTCTTCCAGGAAGCTGCAAGCAAAAAACGGAAGGGTCCCAAACAGCATCCAAATCTCCGGATCACGGGTATCCAGTAGTTTATGGATTGCCGTCCGCATTTCATTCAAGGACAACACTGGCAAAGCCGAAGCAAAACTGGAGTTGTACATAGGATGTACCTCATGCCGTTTGGCGCCCATATCGAGAATCAACTTATGAATTTCAGGCAGCTTAGTATGTGTACGGTAATTAATCATAGTTTCCGCAGAAATTAGCATACCATCCTCACTTAGCCGTCGAGAATTCTCAATCATTGCATTATATAACCGATATGCACTTTCTTTTGAAACTGCATGCCCGCTGTTGGCAAAACCAACTTCATGAAAATCGTCTCCGTTCACATAATTAAAAGAAATATGCATAACGTCCAAATACGGAAGCAGCTTTTCATATCGAGCATACGGCATCGTCAGATTAGAATTAATTTGCGATCTAATCCCCCGCTCTTTGGCATACTTTAAGAGCGGCACTATGATATTATCCACCGTTCCAGCCAAGAACATAGGCTCTCCGCCGGTAATACTAATCGTCTCCAGATGCTCTACTTCATCTAAACGGTCCAACATATTTTTAAGCGGCAGCATATCCCCTTCTCTAGAGGTTAAACTATCACCTACCGCACAGTGTTCACACCGCATATTACATAAATTGGTTACTGTGAATTCCACACTCGTTAGCACATGGCGTCCATGCTTACGTAAAGAAGTAATGGGATCCCACGGATCGTAGCTTGGCGACAGCTCCTTCGGTGAAGATGTTAATGGTCTTAAAACATTCATTTGTACTAGCTCCTTTAAATCTTATTCCTATTATTAACCCATAATCATGAAGATTGAACGGTGTCTTATCCTATATCATACCACGTTAGTCAGAAAAACTGCACTTCGGATGTCTTTCAGACTGACCTTACAAGCTTTTTCACTGTAAAAAATAATAGCAGCGAGACGAAAAATAGGCTTCCGCGAGTTATGCGGACAAGCCTAATCTTCTCTCTTCGCTGCTATGATAAATATTTTGGCGTTCCCACAGAATCGCCTTGATCTGCGACGTCAACGATAACAACGGAGAGGGCTTTTCCTAGATCCCTTTCGAACGGTACGACTTTCTCTCCTTCAGGCCCTGTAAGCACACGTACAATCGGTCTGTGAGGCGTACTTGGGTCTATTTTGACAACAACTCCACTTTCACCCGTACTGAGCTTCACCGTAAGACCAAGAGGATAGATAGCCACACGATCTCTAAATAACTCTAGCTGCTTCTGCTCATACAATGTACCAGAACCTACATAAAGCGCCTCAACGGCTTGATGTGGCAGCATAGCCTTTTTGTAGACCCGGTTGGAGGTCATGGCATCGTAGGAATCAGCCACGCCCAACCATTTGGCATATTCATGAATTTGAGGCCCTTTTAATCCCCGCGGATATCCGGATCCGTCAATGCGTTCATGATGCTGAAGCGCACAATGAGCCGCGAGCAGCGGGATATTCGGTTCTTCCTTGAGAATCTGATACCCGATCTCGGTGTGTGCCTGCATATGGCGAAATTCATCTTCACTGAGCTTACCGGGTTTTTGAATGATTTTTATCGGGACTTGGGTCTTGCCAATATCATGCAGCAGCGCACCCAGACCAATCACTCGAAGCTCCTCTTTGCTGTACCCATGCGCAATGCCAAGCACCAAAGTGTACAAGCAGACATTCAGGGAATGGACGTACAAGTAGTTATCAGCGGTATGCATATCAAGCAGCATGATCATCGGATCTTCTTGTAAAGACAAATCATCCAGGATGCTATCCATGATCTTTGAGAATTTTTTATCCAGATGGTAGAATCCCTTACTTATTCCTGAAGCGCCTGTCATTTGCTGAAACTGATTACGAATCACCTTCAGTGCCTGATTACGTGTCTCATCTTGAAGCATACCTATAATCTCAACATCGTCCGTGACAGAGTCCTCTATGTAAATATAACCGATGTCAATTCTTGAAAGCCTCTTGATCAATGCATCAGTAAGCTCCACCCCATCCGCGAGGAGAGTTAGACCTTCATCATTATATATTTTTTTACCTAATTTCATGCCTGCTTGAAGCTGATTCACGGATACTAAACGCACTTAGCTCACTCCTGCCTTTAACGGTAAAATGCTATTCTGTTTTGAAATCCTTGGGTCACACGCTTTGTCTATACCGTTTATGTAGAGATCAGACAGGTGCACCATGAAGAACATCGGGTGTGTCTAGGTCTTTGCCTATGGGCATTAACGCATAATAAACAACCAGAATATAGCAGCAAGAATAAATCTGTAGATCGCGAAATGCGTCAATCTAATCTTTTGAATCAATTTCATAAACAAAATAACCACTACATAAGCCACTACAAAAGAAATCAGAAATCCAATTACAAAATAGCCAATCGTCTCACTAGTGAAGTTCTTATAAGAATCCAACATTTCATATCCGGAAGCCGCACACATAATAGGAATGGCTATAAGGAAGGAGAAATCCGCAGACGCTTTATAACTAACCCCACTTAACATCCCTCCGGAGATCGTAGATCCCGAACGGGAAAATCCTGGCCACAGCACTGAAATAATCTGATACATCCCGATAGCCAGCGCCTGTCCGTAAGAAAGATCGTCCAGCTCATGCGCTGTAATTCTAATTTTGCGTCTGTTTACCCATTCTGCGATAATCATTAGAATCCCGCCGGCGACAAGCGCCCAAAGAACAGTCGTGGCTCCAAAGAGACTTTTTATAAAATCGCGGGCAAAAAATGCCACAGCTAGTGCTGGGGCAATCCCAAGTATTACATGGATTAAGTTCAAACGAGACGCCGGCATCACACCGCCTCTTCCTGAGTTCTTACGCCCAATGCCCAGCAAATTAAGCACACGCTCGCGGTAAACAAGCGCAATCGCCAATATTGCCCCTAGCTGAATAACGATTTCATAAGTCTTCATAATCGAATCCTGCTCATCAAAGCCCAGAAGCTTCGAGGTCAAGATCATGTGTCCTGTAGAAGAAACAGGAATAAATTCAGTGATCCCTTCGACAATTGCTAAAATAATAGCTGTAATCGTGTCCATAATCTCCTCCTATTTTTCGGGAATCTAGCACTGTTTAAATGGAATCAAAAAGTATATCTTGTGAGCTGCAGGTTTACTCAGACTTGATCTCCCACCGAGTGAGCATACATTCATCAAGACTGTCCGGACGCTGCAATTCCATCCCAAGCAGGTCGCGTAAAAAATGAGGCAGCAAAAATACAGGATCCTTCCCATTGGCGATCGTCTCATAGCCTGCACGGAAAGTAAACATGTCCAGCGTACCAACATTATACTCTTTATCATCCTCCAGCGGGTTTCCTTCGACAAAAACTGCAATATTGTTATCATACGGTATCTTCTGCGGATCGTACAAGATTTTTATCCCATCTACTGCTAAGCTGCCCAGATAATTCCCGCGAAAGCCATACCCAAAAATCACCTTATTATAAAATTCTTCAGTAAGACTCTGCTCCAAAGCTATGCGAATATCTAGGCCTTTCAGCTTGATTACGCAGGTGTTAATGGGAGAAGGACATAGGGCGTGCAGCATTCCCGCTGTAACCTCCCCTTCAGGCAAAGGTCCTAGAAGCTGACCTGTGTTAACTATCGACAAACTGGTGCCTGTAAATCTACGTACAGCTTGGGCTAAAAGATTGCCAAAAGGGGATTCTCCCTGCAAATTCAAAGGAAGCTCACGATCTGTGATCGCAACGGTCTGCTGAAGAGCCTCACGACCACGCTCCAAATGAATAGTAGCGGCAGGACCTACAATCTCTTCCTTCAGTCCTGGGTCAATCGGAATACATTCACCCGCCACCAGGCTAAATCCAGGTTGTCCCTCTCTCCGCTCAAATTGAAGCCGCCCGAGGTAACGCCCGAATTTCCCGGCTCCACATACAGCTGTTCCGTTAATCATGAGCGGTTCTTCCAGCATATGATGTGTATGTCCACCTAGAATAGCATGCACACCTTCCAGCCGCTCTGCCAGAATTCGATCTGCGGGAAGCCCCAAATGAGAAAGGATGATTAGAATGTCCACCTGAGGAGCTAGAAGAAGGCATTGTTCCCGAAGGGTTGTCTCGGGATCCAGAGCATCCCAGCCCAGCAAGGAATAAAACGAAGTAAATGCCGCTGTCGCTCCAGTCACTCCTATTCTGATTCCGTCCTTCTCCAAGATGGCATGACGCTTCATCCAGTGGGGAGGTTCCCCTGTTGCAGTCTCCACAAAATTACAGCATACCACTGGACACTGTAACCCGGAGAAAATAGAGGATAACATCTCCTGTGAGAATGTTAACCCCTCATTATTACCGATGGTTACAGCATCATATCCTGTTAAATTAAGTACATCAATGTTAGCCTGACCCATAGTTCCTTCTGTCTCGACGGCTGCACGATCCATATGATCGCCAATATCCAGCAGCAGCACAGGCTCTTCTCCCGCTGCAGCTCTTTGTCTCCCGATTTCTGCTGCCAATGGACTCACCATTTCGAAATGGCTATGTATATCATTGGTATGAAGTATGGTCAGTCTTTGCGGCACATGCCCCATTAGCAACATTCCTCCTACCTGTTGAGCCGCTCTTTAATGAAGCAGCCGATGCATGATCTTATAGAGCCTAGCATAACATTTTCAGGCTCATTATGGTATATTGTAGACATTACAACATATTTCAGAGGTGAATAAGTATGCATATCACAATCCGCCTGTTCGCGGGTTTGGCTGAGATTATCGGTTCATCTTCTCTGACCTTTCATGCGACGGAGAATCCCTTAACCGCTGGGAAGTTAAAAGAACTCCTTTCAACCTCTTATCCGGATGCAGCATCCCTAATTGGAACTTCTTTGGTCGCTATTGACCGGGAATATGCACCTGATGAAGCCCTCATCACCGAGTCTGCCGAAGTTGCATTAATCCCTCCCGTTTCCGGGGGAGAGAATGGTTCTTTATATGAGAGCACTCCTGACGGCCTCTATAGCATAACGGATCTGCCATTAAATGCTGAGAAGCTTCTGGATGCCGTTCTCGATGCCAATCATGGAGCATCCCTATTATTTGTAGGAACTACACGCGAAATGACCGGAGAACAACGCACAACAGCATTAGACTATGAAGCCTATATTCCTATGGCCTTAAATAAGCTGAAAGAAATTGGTGATGAGGTACAGAATCGCTGGAATGCACGCTGCGCGATTTCCCACCGCATTGGGCTTGTTGGTCTTAAGGAAGCAAGCGTTATCATTGCTGTCTCCACCCCTCATCGCGATACCTGTTACGAGGCTAGTCGTCGGGCCATTGAACTGCTGAAACAGACCGTCCCTATCTGGAAAAAAGACATCAATGAATCAGGCCAGCACTGGGTAGGCTCTGAACAAAAGGCTGCCGATTCCCTCCACAATTAATCTTCACTCCTTTTTCATTGAAAAATCTGCACTTTGTTGATATTCTGGATAAAATCGGATAAAAGGTGGCATAGGCATTGAGAGTACACGTCTCGGATCTAAAACCTGGTAATCACCTCAACTCAGACGCTTATAGTTCAAGAGGTCTGCATGTATTACCAAAGGGATCGCTGCTCCAGATAGATGATATCGCCAAGCTGATGCAGCATGGAGTTGATTATGTTGATATCCAGACGTTAGTGGAAGAACCTGCCCCATTAAGCAGACCTTCAATTATTCAGACGGTGACCACTAGTTTTGATACCATGATTGACGGCTTTGAGAATCTTTATATGGAAGCACTATTAAAAGGAAGCTTTAACCAATCCGTGGTTAACGACATTCTTCAGCCTTCACTTCAATCGTTGGACAAGCAAAAGGATGTAGTCTCCCTGCTGCTTCTGCTCGATCGCGAAGATAATTATACCTACAACCACTCTTTGCAGGTAGGTATGCTCTCTTATTATATTGCAATCTGGCTTGGGTATTCCAAACAAGAATGCTATGAGATTGGACGAGCTGGATATTTAATTGATATTGGAAAATGTAGAATCTCACCTGCTCTATTAAATAAACCTGGGAAATTAACCGCGGAAGAATTCGAAGAAGTTAAACTACATACTAAGTACGGCTACGAAATTATCCGCAATTCGATGGATGACTCACATACAGCTTTGGCAGCCCTACAGCATCATGAACGTGAGGACGGCTCTGGCTATCCTAATAAGCTAACCAAATCCGAGATTCATCCTTATGCGCAAATTGCTGCTGTAGCTGACATCTATAGTGCGATGACTTCTAAACGCGTCTATCAGTCCAAGCAAGAGCTTATTTCTGTCCTACGTGAACTAAATGACCTCAGCTTTGGTAAGCTGAACGGCAGAACGGTTCAAGCCTTTATACAACATTTAATGCCCAACTTTATCGGCAAGCGTGTGTTACTGAACACGGGTGATACAGGTGTGATTATCATGAACAATCCAGTTGATATTTTCCGTCCGCTGGTAAAGATCGATGGATTATTTGTCGATCTAGCCCGCGAACGTAACGTTACGATTGTGGAAATCTACATGGACTAGGGCGTTTCTTGAGGTCCTGCGTTGCTTAGCAGAAGGTTCAGAGCTGCTGTTTGTACACTAAATCCCCCGGTTTAACTACGGGGGATTTTTCAGTTGTATTTTGTGCAACAGAATCCACGTCTACCAGGCTGAATTCTGATTTAGTTGTACTTTGTGCAACAGAATCCATGTCTAGCGAGCTGAATTGTGATTTAGTTGTACTTTGTGCAATTAGAATTAAGGAAAATGCTCTTTATAAGCACATTTCTCGAAAATAGCTGCACAAAGTGCAATTAACAGTATTTTTATAACGAGAATGATGGTTTCTATTGTACAAACTGCAACTAAAGATTGGTTTCCAGATTACTCCTAAACATTCCTCGATTTTCACCTCTCTCACCTCTCTCACCTCTATTGTTTCCTTCTGACTTCGAAGATAGTTCCTCCTACCCTCAACATAGTAAGGCCCCTCAATTTAATTATCTGACGTAACGTTTGAATTCCTCTTCTAATGGCGAGACTAATATGTGGTTTTAAATTGCTATAGGAGGAAAAAAGCATGCTTCCTGTCCATGAACGCCTTGCCGAGTTGTTCACCCTGAGCCGTAGACGGCAGCTTACTGCTGCTGAGGAAACGGAGCAACAGCAGTGCCTGCAAATTAACGCTACCTACTGCTATGAGATGGCCCGATTGCAAAATGAAATCCTATTAGCGGAACAGACAGCTGATCTACAATGGCATCAAGATATTTGTGCACAAATGTTTGAGCTGCGTGTGACGGGCAGGGTATCCAAACGCCCCAAGTAACTGAATAGAAATATTACCCTGCTATATTATTTTCTGCCGTCCTGCTGTTCTGCCGTTCTGCCGTTCTTCCGTGCTTCCGTTCTTCCGTGCTTCCGTTCTTCCATTCTTCCGTTCTTCCGTTCTTCCGTTCTTCCGTTCTTCCGTTCTTCCGTTCTTCCGTTCTTCCGTTCTTCCGTTCTTCGGTTGCCTTGTCCCGTAATACCTCTGCCATATTCCACTCTACTCTGATCCACCAAGCCCCGACCACCTTAATCACTATATCCCTATAAAAAACAGCCCACCCCGCAGTTGCCTAAGCAACGGGAATGAGCTGTTGTTCTATTCCGTTCTGTCGGTCTATAGGAAGCGGAATTGCGCTTCGATCAGACCGTTGTATACCCCATCACGGGATGTCAACTCATGATGGTTTCCTTCTTCTTTAATCTCTCCGTGATCGAGGACGACTATTTTATCCGCATGACGGATGGTAGAGAGTCTGTGCGCTACGATAAAGGAGGTTCGGCCTTGAAGCAGGATTTTGAGTGCCTCCTGGATCTTCAGCTCCGTCTCCGTATCAATGCTGGCAGTTGCCTCATCCAGGATTAGTATCCGCGGATTTGCCAAAAGCGCCCGGGCGAAGGAGAGCAGCTGACGTTGTCCCATCGACAATGCGCTGCCGCGCTCTTCCACCTCAGTCTCATACCCTCCGGGCAGCTTCATGATAAAGTCATGGGCATCCACGGCTTTTGCGGCATTTTCCACTTCTTCATCTGTAGCCTCCAGACGGCCAAAACGGATATTATCCCGAATCGTTCCCGAGAAAATAAAGGTATCTTGCAGCACGATTCCGATCTGCCTTCGCAGGCTGTCTAACGTAACCCCGCGGATATCTTCACTGTCTATCGTGATTCGGCCGCTCTTAATATCATAGAACCGGCCAATCAGGTTAATGATCGTACTTTTACCAGAACCTGTATGACCTACGAGCGCGATCGACTGTCCTGCTTTTACATCCAGATCAATACCTTTTAGTGCAGCCCGGCCTTTTTCATATTCAAAAATGACCTTTTCAAAGTTAATATCCCCACGAATCGTTCCCATTGGCTTAGCACCAGGATTATCTTGCACCGCCGGTTGCTCATCCAAATATTCAAAGATCCGTTCCGAGGAAGCCATTGCCACAAGCAGCTGATTGTACATCTGCCCAAGGCGATTAATCGGGTCCCAGAAGTTGCTGACATAAGAACTGAATGCTACCAGCATACCTACTGTGAGTTCTCCAGATTGGATCAGATAAGCCCCCAGCCAAAAGAGGATCATTGTTCCAAAACCACCTGTGACCTCAATAATCGGACCGAACGCCTGGTTCATCGCAGAGGCTTTGTTCCAGGATTTTTTGCTGTCGGTATTCATAACATCGAAATAATTCATATTTTCTTGTTCTTGGGTGTAGGCTTGTGTGACTCTGATTCCCTGAATCGATTCATTTAAATGAGAATTAATTCTGGAGTTCTTCATCCGCACATCCTGCCAAGCGATCCGAATCTTTTGGCGCAGCTTAGTTGAAACAAAGAACATAATCGGAACCGTAACCATTACTGCAAGACCTAGCTTCCAGTTAATCACTAGCAGAATAATGGTAATCCCCATAAGCTGCACGCAGTCAATCATCAGATTGACAACCCCGTTTGTGAACAGATCCTGCAGAGAGTTGATATCATTGGTTACCCGTACTAATACCGAGCCTGCCGGACGTTTATCAAAGAAGTTAAAGGAGAGCTTCTGAATATGCTTGAACAAATCTGAGCGCAAATCATAAATCACTCTTTGGCCTATGATGTTCGTATATTTAATCCGGTACACTCCCGCAATCCATTGAATCAGATATAAGACGATTACCCCTGCTGTAAGCGAATAAAGCAGTGATAAGCTGGGATTCCCCACCTTTGGCGCAATCGCACGGTCAATCGCTAAACTTGTTAGGAACGGGACGGTCAACTTCGTGATGGTTCCCAGAATCATCATGATGGACACCAATGGAAGCATCTGCTTTGCATAAGGCTTCATGTACCCGAACAGTCTGGTGAATTGCTTCCAGTCAAAAGCCTTATCGATGACATCATCATCTTTATATACAAAACGTTCATCCAGTTCTTGCTGCTCGGCTGCTTTATTTTTTGCTCCCGTAGCGGTCATTGGTTTGGCTTCAAGTTTCATATGCCTCACTCCTCCCCTCTTCCGGTCGCTCTGGCCAGATAATCAGCATACTGTATCCGGTATACATCCTGATAAGGACCCGGCACTTCAATTAGCTCTTTATGGGTACCACGCTGCTGCACATGACCTTCGTTCATGACGATAATCTGATCCGCATGGCGCAAGGAGGAGATCCGATGGGCAATAATAAGTGTAGTGCGCCCCTTCATGACCTCTTGGAATCCGGCTTGAATCTCGTGCTCCGTCTCCATATCGACAGCGCTGGTCGCATCATCGAGGATAAGAATCCGCGGATTCTTAAGCAGGGCTCTAGCGATGGCAATCCGTTGCTTTTGTCCACCGGAAAGACCCATTCCGCGCTCACCCACCACAGTGTCATAACCGTCTTCCATCTCCATGATGAAATCATGGGCTTTGGCAAGTTGTGCAGCTCGGATAATTTCTTCCATGCTTACATTCTTCAACCCATAGGAGATGTTGTTGCGAATTGAGGAGGAGAACAGGAAGGTCTCCTGAAAGACCGTCGCGATCTGTGAACGCAAGCTGCGAACATTGTATTCTCTGATGTCCATCCCATCCAGTGTGATGCTGCCTTCATTAACGTCATAAGCACGCATCATCAGCTGTGTAATGGTCGATTTACCAGAGCCCGTACCTCCAAGGAACCCTATAACCGCACCAGATTTGGCCTCAAAATCAATGTCTGTAACCGCAGGCATTTTGTTCCCATAAGCAAATGTGACGTGATTAAACGCTACATCTCCTTTAACCTCAGAAGGTACCAGTTCACGGGCGTTCTCTTTATCCTTCACATCAATATTCTGATTAAGTACTTCCAATACACGTTCTCCCGATGCTTTGGACTGTGTATAGTTATTAATATGGAATCCAAGACCCCAAATCGGACCAATGATGTACCAAATTAAGCTGAAAAAAGCAACCAGTTCGCCTAGTGACATTTTCCCCTTAATAACTAACGTTCCACCTACTCCAAGCAGAATAGCTGCACTGATCGATGCTAAAAACTCCATCGCCGGAAAAAACTTACTCCATAGCTCAGCGGCAAAAATTTGGTTATTCTTATAACGTTCGTTGCGGTGTGAGAATTTCTCTACTTCATGAGCCTCTCTCGCAAATGATTTGACGGTGCGCACACCCGTGATATTCTCCTGTACAGCCGTTGTCAGAGAACTGAGTGCAAGACGCATCTCTTGAAAGGCCGGGTGAATCTTAGACTCGAATTTTAGCGCAATAAACGCCAGGATGGGCATCGTAATCAGAGTTACTAGAGTAAGCTGCCAATTGAGTGAGAACATCATAATCGAACCAAAAATGACCATAAAAAAGACATTCAGCAGCTGAGCAAAACCGAAACCGATAAAGTTACGAATCGCTTCCAAATCTCCGGTTAGCCGGGACATCAAATCTCCCGTTTTCGCGGTATCATAATAACGGAAAGATAGGAATTGTAGCTTCTCATAACAAGCATTACGCAGCCGGTATGCAAGAAAGTTACCTAGCCGTCCTCCAAAAAATCCATGTGCAAACTGCAGGCATGCTTTTACTATTACTACAGCTAACACGCTCAATGCGAGCACTGGCACCTCTGTAAACTTAAGTGGCACAATAACATCATCGATCAGCTTTCTTAACAAATTGGGGGTAATCAGCCCCACTGCAGTTGCAGCGGCCAAACATATAATCGAAAGAATCAGAAAATGCAGCTTCTCCCGATAATAACCGCGCAGTTGCCTGAGAACATCCATATCTCTCCTCCTTAAGGCTTACTTAGTAAGCAATTTTTTGTATAAAGCAAATGTTACATCGTAAGCTAGCTTTTTTTAGCGCTTACAATTTAGTGACTTTAAGCAGTGTATCATCCATAATTTAATGCGGCAAAGGGGAGAATTGCGCGTTTTTGCGGTTATTTCGGAAAAAAGCAGCATCTACATGATATAAAGGACCCTCGTTATCTTAAAATGCTCGTGTTTCCTCCTTAATCCTGATGAATTAAGAATCTACATGATTATTGTAATCATCGTGTAATATTAGGAGGACCTTTATTCGGTTTTTTGCATAATTATTGGAATTTATTCCGGGATACGAAGAGTTCACTTTTTCGCCGTCTTAAATTTGCTTCAGATGTAAAACTTTTACCACAATTTACCGTAATATAGTAATACAACACTTTTTACTTATATTATGGAGGGGAACTATATTGAAAAAGCAGCTTGTTTTATCTTGTATTATCGCCATTATCCTTCTTTCAGGGTGTAGCAATACAAATAACAATAACCCTACGGACGCAAACACAGCGATCAACGAATCTAAAAACTTGTTTAATTTCGGGGAAATCTCCTCAAAAACTGATACAGCACCCTCACCTGAAAAAATGCTAAGAGAAATAAGCAATTTTGTTATTGCTGACATTTGGAATGTTGGGTTTGTAGATGTTATCTCATACACTAGAAGTGGTACAAGCAGTACAGGAGCGAGCATGGACATTGACTTTACGATCGAACAGCTTGGCAAAGCCATGGAAGAGAAAAAAGAATACGATACATATATGAACGAGTTAGATATTAAGTATGATTCTATAAAAAAAATATGGGCCAAGCTTTCCCCAGAAATTGATCTTTTATATAAACAGATCCAGGAGACACCTCCAAAAGCAAACGATAACAGCTTAAAACTTGATGCAGGTAAATTTAATCAATATTCAGAGGCTTTTAGTAAAGAAGTGAATGATCTGGCAAAACAGTAGCCTTTACTATATATATAAAAAAACCGCCAATGATTTGGCGCCATTCTATTCTTTCTCTCATAAAATGTAAAATCAACAATGAGAGGTTAGGTGAATTGGATGAGTATACAGTTTCTTGATATGCGGATCTCACAGGACAGTACTATGGATTCACAAAGTCTTAATTTAGTTCGTTCAAGTGCAATTTTCGGTGACATTGGACTTCAGACAGTAAATGTTACCCCTGCCAATGCAGGTTTAGTGAGAGTCACATTGAATGCTTTTGCCAGACTTAGTGTTGATGTCAGCATTATAGTTCAGAATGATGTTACTTTTAGTATTTACCGCAATAATATATTAATTTTTAGTACAACCTACCCCGGAAACATTAATAATACAACGACCCAATATGAAATGGTTGGAATAACCGCTGTCGACTATCCGCCTTCGACCGATGTGCTTACCGGCCAGATCCAATACACCATTGTAGCATCAGCAATTAGAACGGCATCTCTGGGAGCCAGATCCTTCAGTGGAATTGCCGTTGCCGGAAATGGATAATTAAAAATATTAAAGGTGTGTCCCCGGAGCATTCGGGGATTTTTTCAATTGTGCCCATAAAAAAGCATCCGTAGAAAAATATCTACGGATGCTTTGAAGAAATATAAGCGTTGGGAGGACAAGCCTCCATTCATAAGCGCTCTTATTAACCGATTGAACCTTCCATTTCGAACTTGATCAGACGGTTCATTTCGACCGCATATTCCATCGGCAGTTCTTTTGTGAACGGCTCGATGAAGCCCATGATGATCATTTGAGTCGCTTCTGCTTCTGTGAGGCCACGGCTCATCAGGTAGAACAGTTGCTCCTCAGAAACTTTAGACACGGTTGCTTCATGCTCAAGAACGATGTTATCGTTCATGATTTCATTGTAAGGAATAGTATCCGAAGTGGACTCATTATCCAAAATCAGCGTATCACATTTAATGTTCGATTTCGCACCTTCTGCTTGACGGCCGAAGGAAGCTAGACCACGGTAAGTTACTTTACCGCCATGTTTACTGATGGATTTCGATACAATGGTGGATGTTGTATCTGGAGCCAAATGGATCATCTTGGCACCCGCATCCTGATGCTGGTCTTTACCTGCTACCGCGATGGATAGTACTGAACCTTTAGCACCACGGCCTTTAAGAACAACCGCAGGATATTTCATGGTCAGCTTGGAACCGATGTTACCATCGACCCATTCCATGGTAGCATTCTCTTCTGCAACCGCACGTTTCGTAACGAGGTTGTAGATGTTTGGAGCCCAGTTCTGGATTGTGGTATAACGAACGCGGGCGTTCTTCATACACAAGATTTCAACAACCGCACTGTGCAGAGAGTTCGTGCTATAGATTGGAGCAGTACATCCTTCTACGTAGTGCACGAAGCTGTCTTCATCAGCAAGGATCAAAGTACGTTCGAATTGTCCCATGTTCTCGGAGTTAATACGGAAGTAAGCCTGCAAAGGAACTTCACATTTCACACCTTTAGGAACATAGATGAAGCTGCCGCCTGACCAAACTGCACTGTTAAGTGCGGCAAATTTATTATCGGTTGGAGGGATGATCGTCCCGAAATATTTTTTCAGAAGCTCTGGGTGCTCACGCAATGCAGTGTCGGTATCTGTAAAAATAACCCCTTGATCTTCAAGGCTCTTCTGCATGCTGTGATAGACTACCTCAGATTCATATTGTGCCGAAACGCCGGCGAGGAACTTCTGTTCCGCTTCCGGAATCCCCAGCTTATCAAAGGTTTCTTTGATTTCGGAAGGAACTTCTTCCCAAGTCTTCCCTTGCTTCTCTGAAGGTCTTACATAGTATTGAATATCCTCGAAGTCCAAATCATCCATATTGCCGCCCCATGTTGGCATTGGCATTTTACGGAACTGCTCCAAAGATTTCAAGCGGAAGTCAAGCATCCACTGTGGTTCATTTTTGATTGCTGAAATTTCTTTAACAATTTCGGCCGTCAAACCTTTACCAGACTGGAATATCGATTTATGCTCATCACGGAACCCGTACTGGTATTCTTCCATATCAGGCGCTTTCTTAGCCATGGTGTCAGCCTCCTTGTTCTACTGTTATTTATGTTGCTCTTCTTCGTCAATTCCTTTACGAAGTGCGTTCCAAGCCAGTGTTGCGCATTTGATCCGCGCAGGGAATTTATTCACACCCGAAAGGGCTTCAATGTCTTCGTAATCTCCAAAATCCACGTCTTCACCCTTCATCAGTAAGGAGAAGTTATCAGCCAGTTCAAGCGCACGTTCAACCGTTTGTCCTTTGATCGCCTCAGTCATCATCGAAGCCGATGACATACTGATCGAACAGCCTTCACCATTATAACGGGCATCCTTTACGATTCCATCCTCTACCTTAAGCTGAAGAGTAATCCGGTCACCACAGGTTGGGTTATTCAGTTCAATTTTTAGAGCATCATCTTCAAATGAACCGCGATTTCGAGGACTTTTATAATGATCCATAATTACGCGTCTGTATAAGTCATCCAAGTTCATAGCTGAAGTACTCCTTTGTCTTGATTAAAGCGTCCACCAGTCGATCTACATCATGCTCGTTATTATACAGATAAAAGCTTGCACGTGCTGTAGAGCTGGCTTCCAGCCAGCGCATCAGCGGCTGACAGCAGTGATGCCCGGCGCGGATGGCAATGCCTTCCGCATCTAGCACTGTAGCGACATCATGCGGGTGAACGTCACCCAGATTAAAGGTGACAACGCCGACTTCTCGATTTCGAGGACCATAAATGTTCAGACCCTCGATCTCTGACAGACGTTGCTCTGCATACGCTGCAAGAGCTTTCTCATGGCGGTGTATCTCATCCAAACCGATTTCTTGTAAGAAATCAATGGCTGCACCTAGACCAACAGCACCAGCTATGATCGGCGTACCCCCTTCAAACTTCCAAGGCAGTTCTTTCCATGTGGATTCATAAAGACCCACATCATCGATCATCTCGCCACCGAATTCGACGGGCTCCATGGCTTCGAGAAGTGCTCTCTTGCCATACAAAGCGCCAATTCCGGTGGGTGCGAGCATTTTATGACCAGATAGTGCATAGAAATCACAATCCAGATCCTGCACATCGACCTTCATATGTGGTGTGCTTTGTGCACCATCTACGACAATTACTGCACCATGACGATGAGCAATAGCCGCAAGCTCTTTAATAGGATGAGTTACTCCCATAACGTTGGATACATAAGCGATAGCAACGATCTTGGTTTTATCCGTAATCGTCTGCTCGGCAGCTTCCAACGTAACCGTTCCATCAGGTTGCAACGGTATATATTTTAATGTAGCACCTGTCTTCTTAGCGAGCTGCTGCCATGGAATCAGATTACTATGATGCTCCATTAAGGTGATGACGATTTCGTCGCCTTCACCCACAGCAGAGGGTCCATAAGAAGAGGCCACAAGATTTAATGCTGTAGTTGTTCCGCGTGTAAAGATAATTTCTTTAGTGCTGCGGGCGTTAATAAACTTAGCTAGCTTCTCCCGGGCTCCCTCGTAGGCATCGGTTGCTCGGCTGCCTAAAGTATGGACGCCACGGTGTACGTTGGCGTTATCCCACTCATAATACGACTTGACCGCCTCAATTACTTTCCGAGGCTTCTGTGAAGTAGCAGCACTGTCCAGATAGACCAGTGGATGTCCGTTCACATTTTGGTTCAGTATGGGAAATTGCTCCCGGATGGCGTTGCTAATCATTGCACTAACTTCCTTTCCACAAGAGATTGGAGCTGATTGCGCAGTCCCTCCAGTGGAATTTGTGACACAACAGGAGCCAAGAAGCCGTAGATGATCAGAGTCTCTGCATCATGCCGTGTAATTCCGCGGGACATTAGGTAAAAGACTTGCTCGTGATTGACCTGTCCTACGGAAGCGGCATGGCCGGCTGTAACATCATCTTCATCAATAAGCAGGATCGGATTGGCGTCACCACGGGCTTTTGGACTCAGCATCAATACCTTTTCCGTTTGCTGGCCGTCCGCTCTAGTAGCACCTTTCTCAATCTTGGTGATTCCGTTGATGATAGAAGTAGCAGAATCACGCATAACTGCACGAGTGATCATGTCACTTGGTGTGCTTTTGCCAAAATGCTGAGCTTGAGTGGTGTAATTCAGTTTCTGTGATCCCGTACCTACTGCAATTACTTTAGCATCGGAGCTAGAACCGTTGCCTTTAAGCACAGACTTGGTATCACTCGCAGTATCTCCGTAGTTCATCTCACCAACGATCCATTCGATGACTCCGTCATTCTCAACAACAGCCCGGCGATAAGTTACATCTGTAGTATCTACACCAAGCTGATGCACTGTAGCATAACGAACTTTAGCGCCAGCGCCCACGAATACCTCTACCGCACCATTGTGTAGTCCAGCTTCTTCTTTATCCGATACGTAGTTGTCTACATAGGTTACGGAACTGTTAGTATCAGCTACGACCAGAATGTGTGGAACAAAAGTAGCTTCCGCATCATCCGTTAACAGCACTGCTTGAAGCGGAGTTTCAATAACAACATTCTTAGGAACATAGAGGAATACTCCACCATTCCACAATGCAGCATGAAGCGCTGCGATAGAATGTTCGTCTGGCTGAATGGCTTTATGCAAGTAACGTTGAACCAAATCTCCGTGTTCTTTAACAGCTGTCTGTAGATCAGTAAAAATAACACCCTGTTCTGCAAGCTCAGGAGCGATACGTGTATATACTGCACCAGAGTTGCGTTGAATAATCAGGCTGCCTTCCTCCTGATCCTTAATCAAGGAAGAAATAGATGCAGGTGCATCACTTAGCGAAGCAAAAGGTTCACTTGCTTTATAGCTACCATAATTATTGACATTCCAACGATCAATCCGTGTCTTCTCTAATTTAGGCAGTGTCAGAGTAGCTGCCAATTCTAGTGCCTTCAAGCGGCTTTCTTTCAGCCAACCCGGTTCGCCGCTGCTGTGCGATAATTCGCTCAAGCGTTCGGCATCCACCGGAAGAATGGTCTGTGTCGTCATAGTGGTCTCCTCCTTCCTGGCGTTTCTTACGCTTCTTGCCCTACAGTTTCATCTTCAATTCCGAGTTCTTCTTTAATCCATTCATAACCCTCTGCTTCCAGACGCTGTGCAAGCTCTGGACCACCGGATTTCACGATTCTACCTTGCATCATAACGTGAACGTAATCAGGTTTGATGTAGTTCAAAAGACGTTGATAGTGGGTAATAACTAAGAAGCCGCGTTCTTCGCTACGCATGGAGTTTACGCCTTCAGCTACAATTTTCAAAGCATCAATATCAAGACCGGAGTCAATTTCGTCCAAGATCACGATTTTTGGATCCAGCATCATCATTTGTAGAATTTCATTACGTTTCTTCTCACCACCGGAGAAGCCTTCGTTCAAGTAACGGTGTAAAAACTCAGGGTTCATATCTAGTTCTTTCATCTTTGCTTCCATTTGGCGAATAAAACGAATCAACGAGATTTCGCTTCCCTCTTCACGACGGGAATTAATGGCAGAACGCAAGAAGTCGGAGTTAGTTACTCCAGAGATTTCGCTTGGATATTGCATTGCAAGGAAAAGACCTGCACGTGCGCGTTCATCAACAGCCATCTCCAGAAGATCTTCACCATCAAGAGTTGCAGTTCCATCAGTTACTTCGTATTTAGGATGACCCATTAGCGCCGAAGCCAAAGTACTTTTACCTGTACCGTTTGGTCCCATGATGGCGTGAATTTCGCCACCTTTCATTTGAAGGTTAATCCCCTTCAAAATTTCTTTTCCCTCAATCGTCGCTTTAAGACCCTCAATGACAAATTCTGCTGCCATAATATTATTCCCTCCATTGATCGATTTGCGAAATCAAAAGTTGTATTGAAACAGGATAATCCTGATTCCCAGCACAATTAGATTTTCTATCACATTATAATTATTATAAATTGAATCACAATGATTATCAATGATTCTCACTAATTTTATATCAAACCTTGTTTTTTTACAAATTTCTCTTTAGCTAATCACTTGTGACTCAGAGAAGATTTTCATTAAACATAAGACTACGCAAAAATAAGACTTCCCGCAGGAAGCCTTATTCAAACTGCTTAATGATTAGCTAAGAAACGAACGTAGCATCCATTGGTGTTTCTCCAGATCACTACGGATTTTAATGAACATATCTGAGGTTGGCTGATCCTTGGTTTCTTCGGCAAGCTCGATGCCTTCTGTCAGCTCTTCAGAGATGGTGGCGAAGTCTTCAATCAGAGACTGAACCATTCCCCGTGTATCTTCCTTACCTGTAGCTTCTTGAATTGTAGCTAATTCCAAATATTCTTTCAATGTTGCTGCCGGACTGCCTTTGATGGTTAGCAAGCGTTCTGCTACTTCATCCATTTGAAGGGTTACTTCATTATATAATTCCTCAAATTTCACATGAAGGGAGAAAAATTGTTCTCCTTTGACATACCAATGAAAGTTATGAATTTTTACGTACAGGACATTTAAGTTAGCAACCTGACGATTCATGATCTGTTCCAGTGAAGTTGTATTTACTTTATTCGATGCTTTAGCCATGAGATGATCCCTACCTTATCCATTATATTTACCGGTTACTATTTCCTTCGTCCGGTAGTAACTTGTCTATTCTTAATTTACCCTTTTACCTGTAATACGAAACAAGGAGAAGCCTTCCATAACACCTTTATTTGTTCTAGCATTAGCAAAGACACACCCGATTATGCTTAAATGTGAATACTTGCACACAAACAAAAAGGGCCTAAGCCCCGTTTGTTTGGAATTGTTAAATTTTCCGGTCAGACCATAAGAAGTAACGCTTCCGCACCCGTCATACCTGGTACGATGCCAAGACTCTCTGCTTCTATCGTTACAGACTCCAACGGGGCAGCTAAAAGCTGGGCAAGCGTCCGTACACCCACCGCACGAGCTGCGATGATATGCCGATCACTAAGTGTTTCATTGAGGAGACCGACATCCAGTGCACCGCACATAATATAACCTCGGTTCGTGCTGATGGAGAGCAGTGTAGTTTTGGGAAGCTTAACCTCTACCCCGATCAGCGTATGTTCACCTACTGTAATAGGCTCCATAGTAACCAATAGCAGCACCTCCTTTTTTTCACTATCCACGTTGTATATGTATGCTAATTTTCCTGTGGGTGTGCTGACGGTAGTCCTATGCCTAGTATAAAATGCAGTATAATAGTCCCTATTCCAGTAGTCCTGGGTATATGAATATTGCATGTTTAATGTTATAGTTAATTACATTCCTGTAACCATTCAGAGATGTTCTAAACGAAAAGCTGGGGGATTTATGGACGAGAAACTACAACGCACAGACGGCAATTATTTATTTAACGTCGACATCCTGATTAATGCCCGTACCAACCCGCTTGCACTGCAATTTCTGCTCGAAATGTTGAACAATAATGACCATATCACAGATTTCAACATTAATTCCGGTCTTGAATTAGGGAGAACCATTGACAGCTTGCTACGCTCCGCTAAACTAGCTTTGAATCAAAACTCTGCTCCTCCCATTTCATTAAAGCTGCCTCCAAAATCTACGAAGAAGCAGCTGGATACACCGATAAAAAAACAGGCAGAAACGCCTGCACAGCAAACGGCCATTGAGACGCCAGCTGATGCATACGGGAAGATTCGTCAGTATATTCAGAATAATCAATTGGTACGTTTACGAGCGAACCGGTACGGGAAACAAGTGTCCATGCCCTGTCGTATTTTAAACTTTGATGAAGCAGCCAACTCTATAAGTGTCTACCATGTGGATGAGAAGCAGGTGTACAGCTTTAATCTAAATGAAATCGACGAGTTTCTGTAAGCGCATGCGTTACAAGCAAATAAGCACCCTCCCTCTTTGGGGAACAGGTGCTTATTGGTCTTTCTTTTTTTAACAACTAAGACGACGTTTTACGTGAAAATCCCTCTATCGCAAGGCATAACCAGCCAATTATAAAGCATACCCCACCGATAGGTGTAATCGCTCCTAGCACCTTAATTCCGGAGATACTCAGAACATACAAACTGCCAGAGAACAAAATGGTACCTGCAATTAACAATCGGCCCGCCCAACGTAATCGGGCACTTTCGCCCCATTGGCCCACAGCCAGTGCGATGAGAATTACCCCCAGCGCATGTACCAAGTGATACTGCACACCAGTCTCATATACCTTCATATAGTCTTCACTGATCACTGGTTTTAGTAGATGGGCACCGAAAGCACCAATTCCTACTGCCAGCATTGCTAGCACAGCCCCCCAGGCCATAAATTTCCGTTGCAAATGATTACACCCCCTTAATTTTAGACTCATTCTATCATAACGTAATGCCAGTTCCTATTTCCAGCAGTCATTTTTTATTTTGCCTCATTCAGGGGTTGCTTTTTTAGCATCAATATGAAAAAGTGGATATTAACAACATTTTCATTCTAATCTCTCAAGGAGTGCAAACCATGGACTTAAATTCTCTGTCAAAATCAGACGTACCTGCGGCAGAGGTGGGAAATCCCAACCCTCATCCGGTTTACCCAAGCGCTGATTTATCATCTACGCATCAAAAAGTAGAACATGATCTTCAACATTCTGGACCTGGTATTGCTTCGTTCATTATCTGTCTCGTGTCGATCATCGGCTATGCAGCCATCTTTATCTCTATTATAATGAAGTCTTCTTCATTGGTTAATGAGAATTCCGAACTATTAAGCCAGTCCTCGCAATTCATAATGCTTCTAGGATTAACGGTTATTATTCTGGCTGCTCTTAATGTAATCGGTGTAGTCATCGGCATCATTGGGCTTTCCATTCGGAAACGCCGCAAGGTGTTTGGCATTATTGGCACGATAGTCAATGGTGTTATTATCTTACTCTTTATGCTGCTTATTACAACCTTCCTAGTCAATGCTGGAACGCTTTAAGCTTCTTTTAAACATGCTAACTTCATTAAAAAGGGTATCCCAACAACTTTGAGCGGGTTGTGAGGATACCTTTATTTATGTATGAATCTAAAATCTGCATTGGGGAGTCCTCATCTTCATCCGCGGCTCACGGACTCAGATGACGTTATTTACGGATTTTCGCCCTTTGGAGCATAGTTTCGGACCCCAGTGACGCTATTGCATCGAAAAAGGATCATATTGAGCGATTTTTATGGCAATAGCTGCTATGGGGTCCGATAGCGAATCAAATGTGAATAAAAGCTGCGTTTAAGAGCTGCTGGGTCCGATAATACTGATTCCGATGATGATAATTCCGATAATGCTGGATCCTATCCCTCATCCGCGGCTTGCGGACTCAGATGACGTTATTTACGTTTTTTTCGCCTTTGGAGCACAGTTTCGGACCCCAGTGACGCTATTGCATCGAAAAAGGATCCTATTGGGCGGTTTTTATGGCCATAGCTGCTATGGGGTCCGATAGCGAATCAAAAGTGGGGAAAAGCTGCGTTTAAGGGCTGCTGGGTCCGATAATGCTGAGTTTTCCCCGTCATCCGCGGCTCACGGACTCAGATGACGTTATTTACGTTTTTTTCGCCTTTGGAGCACAGTTTCGGACCCCAGTGACGCTATTGCATTAAAAAAGGATCATATTGAGCGATTTTCATAGAAATAACTGCTATGGGGTCCGATAGCGAATTAAATGTAGGGAAAAGCTGCGTTTAAGGGCTGCTGGGTCCGATAATGCTGAGTCCAATATAGAGGTTACTAGATCCGTTAGTGGGGCTACTAGGTGCTGCTAGATCCGTTAGTGTGCTGCTATATCCATAGTGGTGCTACTAGTTCCGTTAGTGGTGCTGCTAGTTCCAATAGTGTGGCTCCTAATCCATAATGGTGCTAGGTATGCGGACTGTGATCGATCAAACAAAGTTTAGTGTTTTGAGCAAGAACTATGCTTAAAAAATACGAGGGTGTCCCAGCAACCACTATATGATTGCTGAGACACCCTCTATTTACAAATCAATACATTCAATTATTTTGCTAGAGCCAGCTTTGTTAGCACACGTTGCTTGACGGACGGATCGCCCTCCACTGCTTTTTCCACGTATTCAATAACTACGGAATCATCTGAATTCAAAGTATCAAGTATACTCTCCATTCCAGCTGAAATCTCAAAAGCGGTTGGGCCTTCTTTTGTCGCAATCTCAACGGAATGACTATCTATTTGTCCGATATAAACGGCCGTCATTTTTATTGTTTTACCTTCTGCTTTTGGAGTAGAACTAGGTTTAGCTGTGCTCGGATTTTCGGTTGGTGTGGCTGTACTTGGGTTCTCAGTGGGTACGGGAGTGCTTGGAGCTTCAGTAGGCTCAGCAGTGCTTGCGCTCTCGGTTGGTGTTGGAGAAGGTGTTGCAGTCGGTTCTCCTGAAGTCTGTGCCGAATTATTCCCACCGCAAGCGGTTAAGGCAAATGTTAAGGCAGCAATCGCTGCTATGGCGGGTAATGAACGTTGTTTTTTCATGTTGAGTGCCTCCTCTATGTGGCGATTATTTTCAAAGTCATCTTCATAAGTATACTCTTATAACGTTAACCACTCTATGAAAGTTTCATATGAAGTAATTTTAGATAACTTCCAGCCTCTATTAGGCATCCGTCGGATGCAGGCTACAGCGGTATTAATACAATAGTGTGAGCCTGATTTATCCCAAAGGAGTGAGCCCCTTGAAAATCGATATCGGCTGTGGATCTAATAAGGAAGCAGGTTATCTCGGGATCGATCGGATCGCGGGTCCTGTTGTAGATATTGTCTGCGATATTTGCCAAGAGATTCCTCTCCCTGACAATAGTGCTGAGTTTGTTATGGCTAGCCGTGTACTGCCTTATGTGGACAATTTATTCACAGCCATGGCGGAAATTCACAGAATTAGCATCCATAAAGCAGTTGTTTGCATTCTAGCACCCTATGCCCACAGCTTTGCCCATATGTCCAATCCTTCCTTTAAGCAGAAGTTTGACGAATATACCCCCCGGCATTTTACAGGATCCTTCTTCCAACCCCCATCCGGTCCAGTATGCCCAGCTATTCCAGACTACCCTGTACCCGCACCACCCTTCGATTATCGGTTGCTGCGGATGGAGTTATTCTATCAACACCCTTATGAAGATCCGCTTTACGAAACTGAAGAACTAGAAATACTAAAGACCCTTCAAGCAAATGTAGTGCATGAAATCATGTACCATTTTGTCGTAGTCAAGCACAATATCACTGATCAGGAGCTGGAGCTGATGAGCAGAAGTCATTATCCTGAACCTCATGTTCTTGTCGAACGAAGACTTAAATCACAAAACAGACATTTTTTTCTATAATTTTAAGATGGGACATACACTAATACCCATTTTGTATCATAGGCTAACATACAGGTATTAACTGTGCCGTCCTAACTATAGGACGGTTCACTTTTGGCCAAAATCAACCTCGAAGGAGGTGAGAATCATTCCACTAGTCGTACGGGCAACGATCAATGCGACCGGTGCTATCACATTTACCGGCAACACGCTTGGACTTAGCCGCTCCGATACGATCGGAGTGCCAGGGACACTAGACAGCATCGGTGGCTTTACTACTGTTAATACTTCATCGACATTTGGTTCCTATCCTAGCGGAACTACTAGTCTTTATACAAGCAACAGTTCAGCAGCCATACTGGTCCTACCATCTGGCAGCACAGTGCTGTATGCAGAACTGATATGGGGCGGTACCTATATTAACGGAACCGTTAACCTCAGTTCGGCCATTAACAATCCTGTCTCCCTAATAACTCCTGCTGGCACTACATTCAGCGTTACTCCCGATTCAGCAACGAGCAACGTAGTCGATTTGGGAGGTGGTGCATCAGCATATGTTCGTTCCGCCAACGTGACCAGCATTATCCAACAAGGCGGCGCCGGCACCTACACCACTGGCGGTGTAGTGGGTACGATTGTTATCCCTAGTGATTCCACGGCCAACCATGCTGGCTGGACATTAGGCGTAATCTACCAAAATACAGCCTTACCTTTTCGCAATATGTCCCTACGGGCAGGTGCAATACTTGTACAGGCAACCTCAGCCCCAGTTTCAACTACGATCACAGGCTTCGCAACACCAATTACAGGTGCGCTTGGCGGCAGAGCGTTATTCAGCGCACAGGAGGGGGATGCCAACCGTTCGGGGGATCAAGCGTTGTTTGGTCCAACCTCGGCTACACTTGTTGCTTTATCGGGACCTAATAACTTTGCCAACAACTTTTTTGCGTCACAGATTAACAATGATGCAGGTAATCTAAACACAACAGGTACCTTTGGAAACCGCAATCAAATAAACGGAAACCCAGGGACCAACATTATCGGCGGCCGTCAAGGCTGGGATATTACCAATGTTGACGTCTCCGCACGGCTAATAAACAATCAATCTTCAGCCGTATTACAATTAACCACCTCAGGCGATGCTTATGTACTCAACGGTAATGCCATACAGGTTGATATCAATGCTCCTAAAATAAACCTCACTAAAAGCGCTAATGTAGCCGGCCCCATAGTCGGTGATACGGTAACTTATACGGTGACTGTCAGTAATACAGGAACAGCGGGAGCAGCAAGTGTCGTTTTATCAGATGCGCTGCCGGCAGGATCCACTTTTGTAACTGGAAGCGTAGTCGTTGCTGGCGTCGTAAGGCCTACTTTTGATATTACAGCAGGAATCCCATTAGGCTCATTAGCTTTAAGCAGTTCAATAACGGTTACATATCAAGCCAAAGTCACTTCATTGCCGCCAAGTCCACAAAATATCGCAAATACTGCCAACGCTGCCTTTACGTTTCAAAGTGTAGCCGGAGGCCCTATCATGACGGGGGTCATTCCATCTAATACAGTAACCTTACCTGTATATTCACCCGTCCTTAACATTGTGAAATCAGCCAATACCACCAATGCTACGGTTGGAGATCAAATCACCTATACTCTTCAAATCACGAACACAGGAAATATCGGCGCGGTAACAACACTTACGGATAACATTCCTTCAGGCAGCTCTTACGTCGCAGGCAGCTTCACCGTCAATGGAAATCCTATCGCTGGTAACCCTGCCACGGGGATTGCTATCGGTACGGTTGCTGCCGGTGGCAGTTCTACTGTTCAATTTCGGGTCATTGTAAATAGTCTTCCCTCTCCGCCACAACTGGTCGATCAAGCAAGCGCCGCTTATACGTTTCAGGTTCCAGATGGGCGAACTATTGCTGGATCAGCCTCATCCAATACACTATCTATTCCAGTTAGAACACCCAATGTTACCGTAGTCAAAAGCGCAGGATTTGCTGACGTTGTTGTCGGTGATACACTACTCTACACTTCCGTAATCAGTAACAACGGCATAGCGGCAATTACCAACGTCTCACTCTCAGATACCATACCTGCGGGGACATCGCTGGTCCCCGGAAGTGTTACCGTCGCCGGTGTATCACAACCCTCAGCTAATCCTGGAACAGGGATTGCTGTCGGTACCATCGCTCCAGGAAGCTCCGTCGCCGTCACTTTTCAAGTCAACGTTATCTCATTACCAAGTCCTGCTCAGCTATTGAATAAATCTAGTGCCTCTTTTAGCTCGGGTGCTTTTACTGGCATTTCAGTCTCAAACACGACTACAACTCCCGTGTATCAGCCTGTAATCCAAATTGCAAAAAGCTCGAACGTTTCCAGTGCAACTGTAGGCGGCAATATTCTTTATACGTTAAATGTTCAGAATTCAGGGAATATCGGGGCGGCTGTAACCCTGAGCGACAATATTCCTTCAGGAAGCGCCTTTGTCTCGGGAAGTGTAACTGTTAACGGTGTTGCTAGACCTGCTGACTCTCCAATTACAGGAATTAACTTAGGCACTTTAGCTTCAGGGGCAGCTGTTCCTGTGACCTTTCTTGTCTCGGTACAATCTCTGCCTGCTCCACCTGTTCTGAATAATCAAGGCAATAGCAATTACACCTACCAACTGCCAAGTGGAAGATCATTCTCCGGGACCAGTCTATCCAATACCCTAACCATTCCGGTCTCCGCTCCAAACATTACACTAACCAAAACTGCAAATCTAACTAATGTAGCGGTTGGAGAAAATCTTACTTATTCAGTCATAGTGTCCAACCCAAGCAGCGTCACTGTCACTAACGTTGTTGTCTCTGACCCTATTCCTACGGGGGGAGCTTTTGTAGCAGGCAGTGTGACTGTCAACGGTTCGACGGTTGCAGCGGCTAACCCAAGTACAGGTATAGCAATCGGAAGTATCGCCGCGGGCAGCTCTGTCACGGTGTCTTTTAGAGTGAATGTTGCTTCCTTGCCAAGTCCAGCACAGTTTACAAACAGAGCCAGCGCCTCCTTCACCTCTGGGGCGTTCACCGGTTCTTCGCTCTCAAACACGATAGTAACACCTGTATTTCAGCCCATCCTTAGTATGGTCAAAAGCGCCAATGCAGCACAGGCATCTGTAGGGGGATCTCTCTCATACTCCATCCTGATCAGCAACACCGGGAATATTGCAGCTACTCTATTAGTAACTGATATCCTGCCACCCCAAGCCGTGTTTGACACGAATAGTGTCATAATTGGAGGAACACCTTTGCCCGGATATAATCCGGCAACTGGCATTCCAGTTGGACCGCTCGCTCCTGGTGATAGTGTCACCGTAAGTTTTCTGGTCACAATCACAGCCCTGCCTCCATCACAAGTATTACTGAACTCTGCTTCAGCGACATATAGCTTTACCCTTCCAGACGGGCGTCAGCTCGGAGGAAATGTAGTATCCAATACGCTCTCTGTCCCAGTGTCCGCCCCTAACGTCAGTGTTGTAAAAAGCGTAAACGCTGCTACTGCTGTTACTGGTGATATCCTTACCTTTACCTCTGTATTGACCAATAACAGTATTGCAACAGTAAGCAATATCATTCTCAGCGATCCTCTGCCTGAGAATGTCGCTTTTATTCCCGGAACCGTAATTGTAAGTGGCACTCCCCTGCCGCTAGCAGTTCCGTCCGCCGGCATTCCAATCGGTAGTTTGAGCCCTGGCGCCACAGCTACCGTAACATTCGAGGTGAGGATAACGATGCCGATACCATCACAGATTAACAATCAGTCGTCTGTCAGTTTTACATCCGGTGTATTCTCCGGTTCTTCTTCATCTAATATCACAACTACACCAGTTATTCAGCCCCAAATCTCCTTAGTAAAAAGTGCCGCTGATGGAGACGGCGATTTCGATGCTTTAGTTGTCGGTGATTCTGTCATCTACACAGTGATTGTTAGCAACACAGGTAATCTGGCTGCAAATCTTACGCTAACTGATAACATTCCAGCAGGTACAGTTTTTGTTCCTAATAGTGTCATTGTAGGTGGTATGCCTCAACCCGGATCAGCCCCTGATACAGGGATAGCTGTAGGAAATGTCGCTCCTGGTGCCAGTATTGCAGTCAGCTTCACCGTTGATATCATCTCCCTGCCAACACCTCAGCAGATTAGTAATCAGGCTTCTGCAAGCTTTACCTTTACTCCGCCTGACGGTAGACCGTTATCTGGGACTGCTGTGTCTAACACTGTAACTTTACAAGTCTCTGCTCCTAACATTGTCGTTACCAAGAGCACTACTTCAACATCAGTTGCTGTTGGTGAAACGGTCACATACAACGTCAATATAACTAATAATGGTATAGAATCTGTTACTAGCGTCTTACTCAATGATCCTACACCGGTAGGGAGTACTTTTGTAACAGGCAGCGTGTCTGTCAACGGAGTTCCATTCCCGAACTTGAATCCTGCTTCGGGGATATCTATCGGCACTCTAGCAGCTGGTGCATCAGCGCTGGTTACCTACAGTGTTACTGTTACCTCCGTCCCTCCTACAGCTTCACTCATCAATCAGGCATCCGTTACCTTCACTTCAGGCGTTATTTCAAGCTCCACTTTTTCTAATACCGTTACAGTCCCTGTGTTCCAGCCGAACATTGCCGTAGTCAAGAGTGCTAGTACAGCCAATGCCACGGTTGGCGATTCCGTTAGCTACACACTGACAGTGAGTAACACAGGAAACTATGCTGCTAATTTAACATTGACGGATAATATTCCCGCAGGTACGGCTTTTGTTCCGAATAGCGTGCTCATCAATGGACTCCCTTTAGCGCAAGCGGATCCTTCCACCGGAATTGCAGCTGGAATAATACAGCCTGGAGGAACGACCGTAGTCATTTTCACGGTTGACATCACTTCATTGCCTAGTCCTCAGCAACTGGTCAATCAAGGAACCGCAGCATACAGCTTCACCTTACCCGACGGACGTACACTTAATGGGACTGCACTCTCTAACACCGTCACTATTCCGGTCTCCTCACCTAATATTGCTGTAATTAAAACTACAACCACAACATCAACTACAGTCGGTGACACAATCACTTATTCCATAGCTTTAACTAATAACGGGATTGCCACTGTAAATAATGTGGTCTTCACAGACGCCCTTCCTGCCGGCACCACCTTTGTGACAGGCAGCGTGCTTGTGGACGGTGTGCCTCGCACAGGAGTTAGCCCAGCTACTGGAGTGACCCTAGGCAGCATAGCACCCGGTGTAACCGTAACTGTTGCTTTTACCGTAAATGTAGTTTCACTACCGCCTACTGGATTGTTAAATAATCAGTCAACAGTCAGCTTCACCTCAGGTGTTGTCTCAAATGTAGCCTTCTCAAATATCGTCACGACGCCTGTCTATCTGCCTATCCTTGCAGCAGCAAAAAGCTCCAATTCAGTCAATGCTACCGTTGGGGATACGATTACTTATACTATAAATGTGACCAACACAGGTAACTACGGAGCTTTAGCAACCCTGAGTGACACCATTCCAGCGGGTACAACGTTTATTCCAAACAGTGTACTCATTCAAGGCGCTCCTGCTCCAGGAGCAGACCCAGCTGCCGGGATCCCACTGGGGGTAATCTCCGCGAATGGAAGCCTGTCTGTAATGTTCTCAGTGCTTATCACAACATTGCCGGCAAGCCAACAGCTGCTCAATCAAGCTTCCGTCGCGTTTGCATACACACTTCCAGATGGACGGACATTTAACAATTCGATCAATTCCAATACAACAACAATCTCAGTATCCTCACCGAACGTTATCGTCACTAAATCTTCGACAGCTACCGATGCCGTTGTTGGCGATACCATCACTTATAACTTCACTGTTACCAACAGCGGAATAGCAAATATCAGTAACGTTAACCTCAGTGATCCAATACCTGCAGGCTCTAGCTTTGTCGCTGGCAGTGTGACCGTAGATGGCACTCCACGCCCTAGCGCCAATCCAGCCAACGGGATCTCGCTCGGTACACTTGCACCGGGAGCATCTTTTCAAGTCTCGTTCAACACGATTGTCAATGTGCTGCCTAATCCTACAACGCTTAGTAATCAAGCTTCCGTCAGTTTCACCTCCGGCGCATTCTCAGGATCTTCATTCTCAAATACACTTGTTATTCCGGTATATCAACCTATCATTGTAGTTGTCAAAGGGGCGGACAGAACCGCCGCAACTGTCGGAGATACGATTACTTACTCCTTAAATGTGACGAATACTGGTAACCTCATAGCAAATGTAGTTATTACCGATACCATTCCGAACGGAGCTGTCTTTGTTCCAAACAGCGTGCTCGTGAATGGGGTACCACAACCAGGATCAGATCCGGCTACTGGCTTAAGTATTGGGTCGGTAGCTCCGGGAAGTACAGTAACAGTAACCATTACGTTGCAGGTTACTATTGCTTCCCTCCCTTCGCCACAACAGTTAGTCAATCAAGCTACAGCAAATTTCACATTCACACCACCAGATGGACGTTTACTCACGGGATCCTCTGTCTCAAACGTCCTAATTATCCCTGTATCTTCACCAGACGTAAGTGTGGTTAAGAGCACTACTTCTATTGATGCGGTTGTGGGCGATATCATCACCTATACGATTGTTGTCACCAACTTAGGGATTTCACCAGTTAATAATGTCATCATGGTTGACCCTATTCCAGCTGGCAGCCAGTTCGTAACGGGAAGCATTACCGTAGATGGAGCCCCACGTCCTAGTGGCAGTCCGGCTTCGGGAATCGCAATTGGTACAATTGCTGCAGGTGCTTCTTCAACCATTACCTTCCAGGTTCAGGTAGTAGCGTTATGATTCCCGGCTCACGTACCCAACCTGTCGTAACCAATCAGTCCATGGTACTCTTCAACTCGGCAGCGGGTGTTGACGGAATTGTCTATTCCAATACCGTTAACACCCCGGTCGTGGGCCCCGTGCTTTCATTGCTGAAGAGTACAGATAAACTCCACGCCTCTTTAGGCGACACTTTGGTGTATACCATTACAGCCAGTAATAATGGAAATACAGATGCTTTTTTGACGGTGTTTGACATTCTTCCAGAAGGTGTATCCTTTATTTCCAACAGTGTGCTCAGAGACGGTGTGCCTCTTCCGGGGGCTACACCGTCTTCAGGCATCCCCCTTGGTTCTATTGCACCGCAGAGTCAAGTGAGCATCGCCTTTCAAGTCGTCATCATTTCCCTGCCGTCTTCCCTAGTGCTGCAAAATAAAGCGCTGGGCCGTTTTTCTTTTTCCACACCGGAGGGAAGAATCGTTAAAGGAGATCTATTTTCAAATTCCGTACAGGTTTCTTTACGCTCCTACCAGCTCTCGACCTCTTTGTCTGCAAGTACTCCGACTTCTTTTATAGGGGATGTAGTCACTTACACCTTGCGGCTTACAAATGAAGGCAACAGCCTTTTAACTCAAATCAACGCAATAATTTCTATTCCGGACGGGGCGGTGTTTATACCGGGGAGTGTCATTGCAGGTGGGATTTATTACCCAGAATCGGACCCGGCGCAGGGGATATTACTCGGTTCCCTGGACACAGACCTAAGCGTTGATATTACTTTTCGTGTCCGAGTAACAGAGTTTTCTCCCTCGTTGGCCTTAACCAACAGCGCGGTTGTCACCTATTCAGTCGATGAGCATACAATTACGACCGAAAGTAACACTGCGGTTGTCTCACTTGTCCAAGCGGGGGTCACCATTAGTAAAAAAGTGGATCATGTTACAGCAGCTCCGGGCGATAATTTGAGATATGAGCTTACGGTAACGAACAACGGGAATCTGGCTGTAAATGCAGTCCTAACAGATGCCATACCTTCAGGTACTCTTTTCGTATGGGATAGTGTTCTCTTAAATGGAGTGTTGCAAAAAGGTGCACGACCAGCGGAAGGCATCCAGTTAGGTACTTTAAGAGGCGGAACTACAGCAGTTGTAGTTTTTCAAGTGAGTATACCTGCAGCCATTAACATTCATGAAATCGCAGCCGTACAAAACCATGGTAGTGTTCAGTATACCTTTGTGCTTCCAGACGGACGGACCGTACGGCAAACCTCTCGTTCCAATACAGTTACCACCCTAGTAGTCACACCTGTCATTTCACTCGTAGTCCATGCAAAACCAACTATCGTAGAAGCAGGAGAGCGAGTCCAATGCTGGATCTCACTAACCAATAGTGGAAATTGGCCTGCGGAAATATCTCTGAATCGGCTAACCCCGGAAAAATGTTTTCTTGATCCCAACAGCATTGTGATTGATGGAGTTCCGAATCCACAATCTTCATTTGCCGGCACCTTGCCGCTGGGGATAGTTAATGCTGCATCTATGGTTAACATTCATTATTTTGTCCAGGTGAGTGAACAGGTAATGGGTCGTTTCCTTAAGGGATCCGTAAATGCTCAATTCTCTTTCAATATGGATGGACGTAACTACTCTGGCGAAAGCCAATCTAACAGCTATGTGCTGACCGTAGATGAGATCAGTGAATAAGAAATCACATATCCCTCATCCCCATGAATATACTTTAGTTACAACCCCAAAACATCCCCACAAAGTGAGGCTTTGCTTTCTATGCGTACTCAGGTACTTTGCGGGGGATCCAAATATATACTTTGCAAAAAATTCCCTCAATCAACATTTCATATTCCATGGGAGGTGGTCATCCTGTCGCAATCATCCGGTCCCTTTTCCTTCGTAGTCTCAAAAGAAGACTGGTCCCTTCATCGTAAAGGTCATCAGGATCAGGAACGCCATCAGCAAAAGGTCAGAGAAGCCATCAAGGATAATTTGCCTGACCTCGTTACCGAAGAAAATATTATTTTGTCAGGCGGTAAGCAGATTGTGAAGGTTCCGATTCGCAGTCTGGATGAATACCGGATTATTTATAACTTCCGTAAACAGAAGCATGTAGGACAGGGGGACGGGGAAAGTCAGGTCGGCGATGTGCTTGGGCGCGATTCACAATCGGCACAGCCCGGCAAAGGAGAAAAAGCAGGTGATCAGCCGGGCCAAGATACCGTGGAAGCAGAGGTCAATCTGGAAGATCTGGAGGACATTCTGTTTCAGGATATGGAATTGCCTCATCTGAAGCCTAAGAATAAAGAAGAGATCGAGGTCAAATCCATTATTTTTAACGATATTCGTAAAAAAGGGATGATGTCCAACATCGATAAAAAACGTACGCTGCTGGAGAATCTCCGACGCAATGCAAGCAGCGGAAATCCCGGCATTCACAGTATCAGCCCAGATGATCTGCGCTACAAAACATGGGATGATATTAGAACACCTCATTCCAATGCGGTCATTATTGCGATGATGGATACGTCAGGTTCGATGGGTTCATTTGAAAAATACTGCGCCCGCAGCTTCTTCTTCTGGATGACCCGTTTTCTGCGCCGCCAATATGAGAAGGTAGAGATTGTTTTTCTCGCCCACCATACGGAGGCTAAGGAAGTCAGTGAGCATGATTTCTTCACCCGTGGCGAAAGCGGGGGAACGATTTGTTCCTCGGCATATCAGCGAGCGATTGAAATTATCGATAGCCGCTACCCGCCTGCGCAGTACAACATTTATCCATTTCACTTCTCCGATGGTGATAATCTCACCTCCGACAACGAACGTTGCGTGAAGCTGATCGGAGAACTGCTGAAACGAAGCAATATGTTTGGCTACGGTGAGGTGAACCAATACAATCGTAGCAGCACCTTGATGTCAGCTTATCGCCATCTGAAACATGAACAATTCATGCATTACGTCATTAAAGACAAAAAAGAAGTGTATCAGGCGCTGAAGACCTTCTTTAGTCCAAAAGGTACGGTTAATTCTTAATCCCCCACTCCAAAACGCGGATGTCCCAAAAGCCAAAAATGGCTGGTGTGACATCCGCGTTTTTGGCGTCTCACCTTCTTGAACAAAACAACAAACTTCGTAAATTGCGTCATCTAAGTTCGCAAGTATCAGGGGATGGGCAAATAGCGTCATCTGGATCCGTATGATCGAGGGATGGACAAATAGCGTCACCTGGGTCAGTAAGATCAGGGGAGGGGCGAATAGCGTCATCTGGGTCCGTAAGATCGAGGGATGGACGAATAGCGTTATCTGGGTCCGTAAGATCAGGGGATGCGTCAGAATAGTATGTAGGGCAACTGGGGGATTCTGGGGGTTCGGCGCTTTCGGACACAGATGACCTTATACGTAGCTTTATCGCATATTTGGCTTCCTATCGGACTCCATAGCTACTATTAGCACGAAAAACACCAAAAACGAGCCTCATTCTTAGCAATAGCTGCACTGGAGTCCGATAATACGCTCCAAAGGCGATAAATTGCTAAATAGGGTCATCTGGGTCCGTAAGTATCAGGGAATGCGCTGGAAATCCAATTAGGGCAACTGAGGGATTACTGTGGGATCGGCGCTTTCGGACACAGATGACCTTATACGTAGCTTTATCGCATATTTGGCTTGCTATCGGACCCCATAGCCGCTATAGGCATGAAAAACACCAAAAAAGAGCCTCTTTCTGAGCAATAGCTGCACTGGAGTCCGATAATACGCTCCAAAGGCGATAAATTGCTAAATAGCGTCATCTAGGTCCGTAGGTATCGTGGATGGACAAATAGCGTCATCTGGGTCCGTAAGATCGAGGGATGGACGAATAGCGTCATCTGGGTCCGAAAGTACCGGGGGATGGGCGAATAGCGTCATATGGGACCACAAGTATCGGGGATGGGCAAATTGCTCATCTGAGTCCGTAAGTATCGAGGAATGCGTCAGTATAGTATGTAGGGCAACTGTGTGGGATTACTGTAGCCCTCGGCGCTACGGTATAGATAAAAAAATAAGCCAGTGAAATTAAACTAACTTTCTTTTTTCAGTTACATAATAACTCCTACTATAAACCTAATTTCACAATTTGGATCGGTACCGATAAACTTGTACTCCCCACCCATGTCAGCTTATTTTCGTAAGCTATGACTGCTGTTTTGTTTTTCCCCCTCTTAGATTTCCATCCTAAAAAAACCTCCAATCCCAAACTATGGAATGTGGAGGTTATTTATAGTTAAAAAGCTTTCAATGCTACACCTTATTGAACCTTCTCTCTATCCTTGCCTTTATCAGACTCACCAGCATTTTTGTTCGCTGCTTCCCGGTCCTGCATCATCTCATCCACCGACTTCACCTTCAGGCGAGCAGCGCCTTCGTTGTTAGCGTTCGTTGGGATAAGCTCTCCTGAAGCCAAACGTTCCTTGGCTTTAGCAATAGCTTCGCTGTATTGAGGCAGCCACTGTTCCCCTGCGACGAGCATCTCATCGACCATCTGCCAGATTTCTTTTGGATTGCATACGGCACCAACGAGTGGGTCCATCATAAATGCCTGACGTAACAGCTTATCATCGCCGTGTACAGCTGCTTCAACCGCCAGACGTTGCACTGAAATGCTCACGTTACATACGGCGGCAGGCCCAAGCGGCAATTCACCTACCAATGGCATGGAGATCCCGTTCCGGTCTACATATCCCGGTGCTTCGATAATGGCGTCCTCTGGTAAATTAGAGATTACGCCATTGTTCACTGTATTAAAGTGCCCCCGGTACACTCGTCCCGTTTCCAACCCTTCTATAATATAAGAGCCGTGCTCTTCCCCGCGATTCTCCTTCGTATACTCCAGTGCCGGGTCTTTCATCCAGTTTGGAAAATCGGTCTCGAACCAATTTCGACCTTCCGTGCAGACACGCAAATAACCGCCTGTTTCTCCGTTAATCCAGCTCCCCAGATCGATCCAATCCATAATTTCATCACTGCGTTTACGGTACCATGGCACGTACTCACTTAAGTGTCCATTGGATTCTGTACTATAGTAGCCAAAGCGACGAAGCATATCGATGCGCACTTTTTCCGTACGGCTGAATTCCGGATGTTTCTCAAAAGCCTCTAAAAGACCTTCGGTCAGATCCTTCCCCTCATGACTTGCTGAAATATACCAGGTCTGGTGATTGATGCCCGCACAGATAATATCAACTTCGGATTTCTTAAGACCATACACATCCGCAATTTGTTGGTGCCCATGCTGTACACCATGACATAGACCGATGGTCCGAACACCACCATATTTATTGCAGGCCCAGGTCAGCATAGCCATCGGATTCGAATAGTTAAGCAAAAGCACATCCGGTGCTGCCATCTCCCTAATATCACGGCAAATATTCAGCATCTCCGCAATTCCGCGTTGCCCGTACATGATGCCACCCGCACACAGAGTATCTCCCACACACTGATCAACTCCGTATTTTAAGGGAATGTCCACATCCGTAGCAAAGGCTTCAAGCCCACCCATCCGAATAGTACAAAATACGTACTTGGCATCCTTCAGTGCTTCTCTGCGATCCGTTGTCGCCTGAATTTGTATATTTAAACCATTCTCCTTAATATCACGCTGGCATAGCTCCGTGACCATCTCCAGATTGTGGCTGTTAATATCCATAAATGAGACTTCGATATTTTTAAATTCCGGTACAGTTAGTAAGTCCCGCAACAATCCACGGGTAAATCCAATGCTGCCTGCCCCTATAAAAGACACTTTAAATGACATGGTTATCATCCTCCGGTAATGAATTGGTTGTTCCTGTCCATTGTAGCAAGGGACCTTAGGAAAGCGTAACCAATATCATGACCTCTTTTGAAAGAAGGTGTCAAAAATCCTAACCTATCTACTGAAAATCATGCTCTTCATAACTCCAGGCGTGACGCTCAATGGAATTGCGGAATTCTACAGGCGTGCAATCGGCGTATTTTTTAAAAAGAAGATGAAAATATTGCCTGCTGCTAATTCCTACGTAATCTGCAATTTCAGCAATCGGGATGTCGCTCTGCCCAAGCAGCATCTTCGCTTTCTCCATTCGCAGCATATTCAAGTAATCGCTGAGCGTCCGACCCGTATGGCTCTTAAAAATTCGATGCAAATATCCGGGATGCAGATTAACTGCGGCAGCGATGTCCTTAACCTGAATGTTCTGGTCATAGTTCTGATGCAGGAATTCAATGCTCCGGCGCACATAAAGCTGCGAGTGCTGTTGGCTGGTATGAAGCTGCTCTTGCCGAAGTCTGGATAACCGCAACAGAAGCTCACAAAATAATAAATCAACCATACTTCCACCCTTTCCGCCGCTTTGATCAAGCTCTAACACAAGTCCCTTTAGAACATGATAGATTTCCTCCGGATCAGGCATTACTAAACTGGAAAAAGGAAGCTGCAGCATTTCTGCGAGCGCCGTTTCTTTACGGGCTAGCTTGCCAACAGAGGGTGCAACCCCTCTATATTCCATGAAGCCAAATTCCACATTTAGCATCCGACAAGGTGCCCCCTCTTCAACAATCAGCCTATGCGGAACATTCGCGTCTAGGATGATCAATTCTCCCCGCTTCAGCCGAACTCTCTCTTCTCCTCCTGAGCTTGGACGGACATCCACGATACAACTTCCTGAGATCAAATACATGATTTCCGTTGAATTATGCTGATGGTAAGACATATTGTAGTTATTCCACTGTTTATAATAGTAAGCAAAAAAATGAGGACTATAATCTCCCTCGATTAAAACCTGCTGAAAAAGACTCCCGCTGGGGCTCAGATTTAAGTTCGTCAATGGATCACTACTTTCTTCATTTATTACTTAATACAAGTGTATCTCTTTAGCCACTTCGAAGACAAGATAACGTCCGATAGCAATCAAATCAACAAAAACGAGCAACTCTCCATTATATTGGAAAATTGCCCGTCTCTATTAGAATAATATTGTCATACTTGAAAAGAAACCAAAGAGTGCTTAAGATCGGCTGCCAAGCCCTCCAGCTTTTCCGATAGGGCAACCAATTCCTCACTAACCGTGAATTGCTGAGATGACATAGAAGCTACCTCCTCCGTCGAAGCAGTGGTTTGCTGGACGATGGAGCTTACGCTGGCCATGGATTCACCGAGTTGACGCTGGAACTCAATCAGTTCGAGGACAGAAGCAGAAGATTCACTAATATGTTTCATGAAATGTTCCATTTCCTCTTTGACACTCGCGAATATCGTTGACGACTCTCTTACAGAAGAGATTTGTTCACGGAACTTAGGAGCGGCTTCATTGATATCCTTAACGGTGTTCTCGATATGTAGACCAATCTCTTCCGTGATCTTGGAGACCGATTGAATCGATTCATTCGACTGGTTAGCGAGCTGCCTGATTTCATCAGCAATCACTATGAACCCTCTACCTGCCGCACCTGCTCTAACTGCTTCTATGGTAGCATTTAGTGCCAAAATATTGGTCTGCTTATTCACAGCAATCATAGGGCTGAGTATACTGCGAATTAAATGAGTGCTTTCTCTGAGCTTAGTAGAATTATCTTGAATTCGATTGATCACCTCTACCGTAGACTCACTCTGCTCTACCAGCAGCTTCATCAGCTCTGTACCTTGATTGCTAACCTCAATGACCCGTTCTGCTGAATGGTCCATCACTGTATTTATTTCCGTCACTTCACTCATTTTGTTGCCGATAATCTCAACATTGTGATAACTGCGTTCGGCTTCAACAGCGAGGCTGGCTGACCCCGCTGCAATCTCACCGGTAGCGGTCGCAACCTCTCTGGCATGGAGGGAGATTGTACTTGATGCTTGTACTAATTGTTCCGAAGTAAGGAGGACCTCATCTGCCGAATTCCCGCTCTGCCTTGCAAGTAAGGAGATCTGCTCCATCATTTTGTTGAAGCTTTGACCCAAGCGGCCAATCTCATCTTTGCCCTTGAAATTGGTTCGTACCTGTAGGTTCCCACGCTCTCCTTCCTCCATCAAGATTGCCAGCTTACCCAGCGGGCGCCCTACCAATCGAACAAGAATATAACCAATTAGTAGTGCTATTAAGGCTGCCGCCAGCACCACAGAAAATGTGATATATAAAAGCTTGTCCGCAGACTTAGTAAAATCACTGACAGGAGCATACCCCATAAGCATCCACTTGGCAGTCGCCAGGGGCTGGTATACAACAAGCTGAGAACTTCCGTTCTCATCCTCCGCTGTAAATGAATGATTTTGCTCTTTCCCTTGTTCTTCTGAAACTTTTATGTAAGAGGGTTGACCCAGCTTGGCATGATCCGCACCATACACAATGCTGCCATCCGCACTCAAGATACGAATTTCACCGGTCATCCCAATCTGAAGGTTAGACAGCATTTCAGTCATGGCCTTCCCTTTCACTTCGATTAGCATGTAATACTCCGCTTCGGGATGTAAAAGATTACGTAGCAATCTCCCCATAGTTAAGGATGGCTCAGTATAAGCATCAAAAAAGCCTTTCTCACGAACGGGAAACCAGACTGGCTCTCCTTTAGCTGCGGCAATTTGCTCTAATCTTGCGGAAATGCCTTCATCACTACGAATCCCACTTATACCGGTAGATTTATAAGATTCTGATTCTACCAAGCTCTTGGATACCAGCCTGACGCCATACATCCGCTCATCAGACCCTTTTACCAAGTCCAGCTTTCTGCGAATCCGATCTTCAGCCCCCGCTTTGGCCACAGTTGTAAGCTCGCCACTATTTATTTTTTCTAAATCACCCTTTAACACAGAGTCGAGTGCAAACTGCCTTGATAGTGCCTCATACTCTGCCAGCACAAAATCCAGCTTGTCCGCTGCCTGAACTACAGATTGTGTGGAGGCTGCAGCAACCTCATTCGTAATGATATTTTTAGCGGCAAAATAGGAAGTCAATCCTAGCACGGAGGATAAGAGAACTATAGAACTAAATAAAATAACGAACAGTTTAACTCCAACAGATTTAAAATATAGAGTCCAGGACTTTTTCATTAAGTTCACTCCCCATGACGAAATAAGGGTACAGCCCTCCATTTCTGTATAAAGGCTGTACCCTGATCATTTATTAGCATGAAGCGAGCGAATGGGTTTACCCCTTACTAGCTCCTGCTGTCAAGCCATCTACTAGCAGACGTTGCAAGAATACAAACAAAATCATAATTGGAATGGAGATCAAAACCGCACCCGCAGAGAACAAGGTAAAGTTAGTGTTTTGATTGGTGTTAACCATATCCCACATCCCCACTGCGACTGTCCAGTTCTCCTTAGTCCGCAGAATGAGTCTCGCAAAAATGAAGTCCACCCATGGTCCAACAAACTGAGTCAGCGCCATATATGTGATCATAGGACGTGACAAAGGTAAGATGATTCGCATAAATATTCCGAAATTGCTCGCCCCGTCAATACGAGCGGCCTCATCCAAGGAACGAGGAATCGTATCGAGGAACCCTTTGGCGATAAAGGTCCCCCCCAGCGGCGCCCCAGCCGCATAAACGATAATTAACGCAATATGTGTATCCAGCAAATTAAACTCTTTAAGCAGCATATAAATAGCGATCATACTCATAAAACCAGGGAACATACCAAGAATCAATACGGTGGATAACGCTGTTTTACGCGCTTTAAACCGGAATCTGGAAACGGCATAACTGGTTAACAAAGTAAGAACTACCCCGATAAGCATCGAGAACACAGCTATTTTCAAGGTATTGGCATACCAAGTCCCAAACATATAGCTGGGTGATGTGAACAATTCTCTGTAATGTGATAAAGTGAATTGCTCGGGAATAAACGTTTTGCTGTACAATGATTTACCAGGTCGGAAAGAAGCTAAAAGAATCCAAAGGGCAGGATAGAGTGCAGCTATCGACAAAGCAATCAAGATAATATAACTACCTGCTAAGCGAATAATGTTCGCGACTTTTCTGCTCATTGGATCATATCCTCCTCTTTAAATGACTTTGTCCGGCGGTAATTGTACAGGGAGAATGAAGCGACAATGATAAAGATAATAATCCCTATTGCCGAAGCCATGTTGTTTTTATTCTGATCTAGCGTTAATTTGTATAACCAGGTTACTAGCAAGTCCGTAGAACCGGCGTATTGATAGTCACCATTTACCGGACTACCACCAGTTAATAGGAAGATCGCGTTAAAGTTATTGATGTTACCTGCAAACTGCGTGATCAAGGTTGGTGCTGTAGAGAACAATACCATCGGCAACGTTACGATACGGAACTTCTGATAACCCGAGGCTCCATCCACCTCAGCAGCTTCATACATATCCCGTGGGATAGTAGTCAGAACGCCCATGATAAGCAGCATAGAAACAGGAATACCTACCCACATATTAACGATAATTACGGTAACCTTAGCCCAGAATGGGTCAGTCAGCCACGGTAATCCATCCAATCCAAAATACCCCATGTATTGATTGATAGGCCCGAATTGACCGTTAAATAAGTTGCGCATGAGCAGAAGCGAGATTAACTGTGGCACCGCGTAAGGCACAATCAGAATTACCCTCCACATTCCTTTGAAGCGAATGCCCTTCTGACTCACCAGCAAAGCGACCAACAGTCCTCCGAAGTATGTAGTAATGGTTGAAAGAACTGCCCATATAATTGTCCATGTTAATACACCATAAAAAGTGTGGCTCCATGTCTTAAGGACCAATAAATTACGAAAGGTCTGAAATCCAACCCAGTCCACCAATTTGGCGGGTGGAAGATGATCAGGTGCGGAATAGTTCGTAAAGGCCAACAGGATCATGAAGATAATTGGCATAATCGTAAAGAATAGAACACCAATGCCCGGCAAGACTAGAAACGCTTGAGCAAACTTGTAATCCAGGATATAACGAACACTTTGTTTAAAAGTGTTTGCCTGAAGACCGTTATCACGTTTTTCTCCAATCTTGTAAGCATCTCTGATATTCAAATACCACGCGATAATCAATAGAATAAGAATAAGGATGGTGATCAAGCTTTGGATCATGATATAAATCGAGTGATCACCGGTAACCATCTTGGCGATCCCCTTCACTTTAACCAGACGACTCGGATTCTCTCCTAGTGTTACGATGCCCCATAAAGAGTTGGCAAGGTTCTCAATAAAATAAAAAACGGCTACAGCTTCTACGGCTAAATATAATATTCCTTTAACGAATTGGCGGTTATATATTTGTCCCAATCCCATAAAAATCGTCGACAGTATTGCGGCCCTCGTGCGATGTCGTTGCATTTCGCTTCCGTTCTCCTCTCCGAGTGAAAATAAGAAGCTGCCAGCCGCTAAACATGCGGCGGGCAGCTTGATTCACTGTATGCTGTTAAGACAGTGAATTATGATCCTTATTGGGATGCACTGTTATTCAAATCTTTGATTTGTTGTACAGCTTTGTCCATTGCTGCTTTTGGATCCCCATTTTTATCCCAAATTTCTGGAAGGGCAGCATTTACTGGGCTCCATACGTTACCCATTTCAGGAATAGAAGGCATCGGTTGGGAGTTCTTAGCTTGTTCTGCAAAAACAGAGACATATGGATCGCTAGAGATCTGTGGATCAAGAAGCGCCTCGTTGTTTGTAGGAACCGAACCAATCGTTTTGTTCAGTAACAGCTGAGCGTCTTTGCTTGAAGCAAAATTCGCATACAATTTAGCAGCATTCGGATATTGAGTAAACGAGTTAACTGCGAAAATTTTAATACCAGAGAATGTAATTGCTGTTTTGCCATTCACTGTAGGGATTGGAGCAATACCAAGGTTGTCACCAAGAGCTTCTTTGTATCCTCCAAGCTCCCATGGACCTGTGATATCCATAGCTACATCACCAGAGTTGAACAAGCTGCGTTTGATATCACTGTTGATATCACCACTCTTAATTGGCAATGCTTCCTTCAGTTTCACAAATTCTTTAAGTCCTGCAATTGCGCCATCGTTAGCAAGACCGATATCATCTTTATCCGTACCATCCTTACCGAAGAGGTATCCGCCATCGGAAGCGATAAACATGTAGTTGAAGTACAAGTTTCCTACTTCCCACATAATCCCATATCTATTTTTCGATTTATCCGTGAATGTTTTGCTGAATGCAAGAACATCATCAAATGATTTAGGTGCTTCTTTAACAAGCGATTTATTGTAGAACAATGCATAAGTTTCTGCTGCTCTTGGGTAACCATACAATTCGCCTTCGTACGAAGATCCGATAATCGAAGCTTCAGTATTGTTAGCTTTTGTTTCTTCACCGAAGACATCGTTAGGAAGAACCAAGCTCGCGCTTGCCGCTTTACCTAAGTTATCGTGAGGGATAAGAATAACGTCTGCCGCTAATCCTGAAGGACCATCTTGAGTAAGTTTAGTTACTTGATCTGGTGGTGCCAATTCTTCAACCTTGACTGGAACGTTATATTTTGCTGTGAACTGTTTAGCAATCTCATCTGCAAAAGGTCTTTCTTCTTTACTTTCCCATACCACTAGAGTTGCGCCATCTTCAGGTACAATTTCATCTGTTGCTGCTGCATCTGTGCTCTCTGGCGCTGCAGTCTCTGTAGTAGCATTATTAGTAGCTTTTGCTGCGTTGTTGCCCCCGTTATTCGTACTGTTGTTGTTGGAACCGCATGCTGTAACGGACAGAGCCATTGAGAAAGCTGCGGTGATAACCATCATTTTTTTCAATTTCATTACTTTAACCCCTCCCAATTTTTAAAAACGTAAGATGGAAAATAGTAGTGCTGCAATCTGCGCAAACGATTTCAGAAAGGCTAAAAAAAAAGTTCTTCTTTTAGCTTGCTCCTTCTGTATCTGCATTTCACAGGTAAGAAAGCGCTTCATTCATGAGTACATCATACAACAGTAACGATTGTTTTTAAAAACGTTTGCATATACTGTATTGGGTCATTTTCCATTATTTGATATACATTATAGGCATATATCTCCATTTTTCACATGATATCTTTTAATTAGTCGATAATTCATGTGTTTATTATTGGAATATCTATTTTATTTGCCCCTAATATGCCACATTTTCTCTATTTCAAGAGATTTCTCATAAATTGCCCTTCACAATGCTCGTTTCTTTTAGTGAAATTTAGTGCAATGGTTTGAACAAGAGTATTGAAAGCCCTTTTATTCCATGCTATAATCCAAAACGTTAAGAGGCTGTCCAGCATGAAGCACAACATCCCTTGTCTGCCTCCTGTTCTATATAATTAAAAGGCAATGTTACTTATCAAAGGTACAACCTCGGGCAAGCTACTTCGCGGTGGTTGTGCCTCTTTGTTATGTGCTACTCTGCTACTGATTTAGTGCATGTTGCATAAAAAACTGTGCAACCAATAACAATAGCGACATTCTACATTCCACGCGCTCTGTGGAGTATCGTCCGGGAATAGTTTATGCTTTCGAGGAAGTAACGCTAACAAAACTTAGCGTATGCTTTCGATGCGGTTTTGCCGAAGTATCCGAGGAAGTAGCGCTAACAAAACTTTAGGAGGATTTATCATGTTACTGGAAGCAGTGTATCATCGTCCGCGGTTAAATTGGTCTTATGCCTATAATGAAAGTACGATCCACCTGCGTCTACGCGCTAAAAAAGGAGATTTAACCGAAGTGTTCGCCTTTGCTGGAGATAAATATGCTTGGGATACCACAAAAGAGCTAATTCCCATGACCCTCTTCACCTCCGATGCTATGTTTGACTATTGGGAATGTGCTTCAGTACCTCTCTACCGCCGCTTGAAATACGGTTTCTTACTTCAAAAAGATAACGAACGAATTTGGATGACCGAAAGTGACTTTCAAACGGTGCGGCCGGAAAACCCAAACAAGCTGTTCGAATTCCCTTTCATTAACCGCGTTGACGTATTCGCTCCGCCTGCCTGGGTAAAGGACGCTGTTTTTTATCAGATCTTCCCAGAACGCTTTGCAAATGGTGACCCGAGCCTTGATCCGGAAAATGTTCAGCCATGGGGCTCCGAACCAACACCAACCAATTTTTTTGGCGGCGACCTGCAAGGGGTTATTGATCATTTAGATCATCTTAACGAGCTTGGGATCACTGCTATTTATTTCACACCTATCTTTGATGCAACTACTAATCATAAATACGATACAGAAGACTATATGAAAGTCGATCCGCATTTTGGAGATATTGAGACTTTAAAAAAGCTCGTCGATAGCTGCCATAAACGTGGGATTCGTGTCCTGCTAGATGCCGTATTCAATCATTCTGGCAGAACCTTTGCCCCTTTTGTGGATGTTCAAGAAAAAGGAGAGGCTTCCGCCTTTAAAGATTGGTTCCATATTCGCAAGTTTCCGCTTCAGATTGAAAACGGTGTCCCTACTTATGACACCTTTGCTTTTGAACCGCTAATGCCAAAGCTAAACACAGAACACCCTGAAGTTAAACAATACTTACTGAAAGTCGCAGAATACTGGATCAAAGAAGTCGGGATCGATGGCTGGCGTCTGGACGTTGCCAATGAAGTGGATCATGATTTCTGGCGGGAATTCCGCAAGGTGGTTAAACGTGCTAATCCTGAGGCCTACATATTGGGGGAAATCTGGCATGAATCTGCACCTTGGCTAGAAGGCGATAAATTTGATGCCGTTATGAACTATCCTTTCACTGACGCCGTCCTTGACTTCTTTGTGAATGGCACTCTTGATGCTGAAGGATTCGCCAATTCCATTGGTAAACAGTTATCACGCTACCCGCTGCAGGCTAGTGAAGTTGCTTTTAATCTGCTGGATAGCCACGATACTCCACGACTGCTTACGCTGGCTGCTGGAGACAAAAACAAGATGCGATTAGCGGCACTGTTCCAATTCACCTTTATGGGCACTCCCTGCATCTATTACGGTGACGAGATCGGCATGGACGGTGAAGGTGACCCTGGTTGCCGCAAATGCATGGAGTGGAACCCTGAAAAGCAGGATCGAGAGCTCTTCGAGTTCTATCGTCAGCTTATTAAAATACGCAATGACCACCCTGCTCTCCGCACAGGTACATTTACCTTCCTTGAGGCAGGACAACAAGGCAGCAAGCTAGCTTATGAGCGCCGGCTGGATCTGCAGACGATTGTGGTACTAATCAACAGTGAAGAGACCGCTCAGACCTTCCGTATTGACGTAGACGAGCGGGATTGGGAGAACTTGTTTACAGGCGAAACACTGCGCACAGAACGCAGCAAGCTGATCGTGAAGATGCCAGCCTATGGATTCGCTATACTAAAGGCAATCATCTAAAAGACTTCTTTTCTTCCCACTGCTCAGCCATACAGCATAACAAAACAGGGTATCTCGCAAGCGATAATCGCTTCGGGATACCCTGTTTTCTTTTGGAGCATACTAAAATGCTAACCGCTGCTCAAACTAAGGGGTGCCAGAATTCAGCACACCTTAGTTTAGCCTACTTGCTCAGCAGCGTATAAATAACCTGTGCGCTTTCTGCGCGGGTCATCCATGCTTTTGGAGCGAATCGATTGTTCTCTCGGCCTTGCAGGAGTCCTAAGTCTGCTGCAGTCTTCACATAGGCTTCCGCCCACTTGCTAATACTTGAAGCGTCAGTAAATGCCGTAGAGGCTGCTAAAGGTTCAAGCTTCTTACCAGACTTCACTTCAAGTGCGCGGATCGCCATAACAGCCATTTCCTCACGGGTAATTGATGCATTTGGCGCAAAAATATTATTACTCCGTCCACTAACAATACCCAGCTTAGTAGCTGTGGCTACATATGAGGCATACCATGCATCTGACCTGATGTCAGTAAACAGGACCTGCCCTTCCGCTTTTAAGCCAAGTGCACGTACTAGTAGTGCTGTAAATTCCGCACGGCTAACATTACTTTTCGGATCAAACTCAGAGGTAGTGACCCCTGACACAATTTGTTTGGCGGCAAGTGATTGAATCGCCTTAAATGCCCAATAGGTTGCAGGAACATCTTTGAACGACTTATCGATTTCAAGCACAGCATACTTACTGAAATGTGTGACTTGTGCCGTGATCACATCTCCATTCAGCTGTCCTCCCACGTACTCTAACCCGCCATTATCACTTAAATAATAGATTCCGATTAAGTCCTTGTTGAATTGCCCTTTAATCTTGAATGAGATCGTAATCGGCTCATCGAACTGCTTAATTACAATCCGAGTACCGTCTTTCATCAGCACGCTAAGTCTGAATTCAAATACATCGGAAAGAGAGCTAACATGAGCACTGTCTTTGATTAAACCGTCTACTATGGCTTTCGCAGCAGACTGCGCCAGTGGGTTCAGTTCAAGCAAGATTTGGGCACCTACCCCATCAATACTTGAAGCTAAACTTGGCATTGTACTTAAAAGCTGGCTAGGGATAGTAACTAACAGATCTCCCATTTTAAACACAAGATCATTAGTTCCTAGTATTTGTGCAGCTTGTAAAGGTAAGCGTACCGCTGTCTTACCGGCAGCAACATCAATTTGCACCTTGCCGTCTTTACCATTCTTCAAGCTATCCTCATTCACAACCTGAGTATCCGCTGGCGGCGTAGGGCTAGGGTTAACAACAACTCCAGAGGTTGGTGCCGCTGTGGCTTCTGGCGTTGGTGTTGGTGTCACCTCAGGCGACGGTGTTACTTCTGGTGTCGGCGTCGACGTTGGTGTCGGCGTTGGCGTTGGCGTCGACGTTGGTGTCGGCGTTGGCGTTGGCGTCGACGTTGGTGTCGGCGTTGGCGTTGACGATGGTGTCGGCGTCGGCGTTGGTGTCGGCGTTGGTGTCGGTATAACATCCGATACTTCCGCCAAAATAACCGTGCCTCCATCATCTCTGCCTGGCAAATCAATATTTACCTTTTGATCTTCGGAAACCATGTATGTTTTACCGCTGTATTCATCGGTTACCGATGAATTGGCAGCAAACGGTACTGGAATCGTTACAGAATTCCCACTAGTTTTAGTATTGATTACCGTCACTACGTTCTCATCTTCATAAGATTTGTTGAAAGCTAAATAACCTGAATCATCTGAACCTGCGAGCTTCGTGCGCGCACCTTTGGAATACACTTTGGAGTACTTCGCACGGATATTCAACAGCTTTTGATAATGGTCATGTAGTGGCTTCTCTGCCGTCAATTGATCCCAAGGCATATCCTTACGGTTCTCACTGAATTGACCTTCAGACATATTTCCAGCATTGCTTCCGGAATTCCCCAGTTCTTCTCCGTAGTATATTACCGGCTGTCCTTTGGCGGTAATTTGCAGAGCTGCAGCAATCTTCAGCTTGCCTTTATCGCCTCCCACATAATCAGACAAGAAACCATTCTCATCGTGACTGCTCAGGAATTGAGCCATTATCTTCGTATTATCGATCTTTAATTCACGTTCCTGCAGATAAGCATCCACACTGTTTACCTTACCATTTGCAAAATCTCTGGCTGCATCTTTAAATCCAAAATCAAGCAGACCATCCATCTGGCTAGTTTCGAGCATTCCACCATTGTTATCAATGGTTCCACCGAAGTATTCGCCGGTCATTTTGAAGTTTGGATCAATCGCTGTCAGTGCATTTTTAAAGGCTTTCCAAGTCGTATCGTCCACGTGCTTGACTGTATCCACACGGAAATAATCAATCGTGTCTCCACGTTCCGTACGTGCGTTGTCTAACCAGCCTGTTTGCCAAGCGATAATTTTTTCACGAACGGCTGGATCTTCCGTCTTGAAATCTGGCAGGAAAGCAAGCTCACCCTTAATTGGATCTGTATCTGCGGATACACCATCCGTGCGCAGCATCCCTTCGAAACGTGCTTTATCCTCAGCTGTAATTGTCGGATAAGTATCCTCAGCTTTCAGACCGTAACCCGTATGATTGAGTACAACGTCAACCATGATCTTGATCCCTTTGTCATGCGCCTTTTCGATTAGCTCCTTGAAGGTTGCCATATCGCCAAGATGCTCGTCGAGCTTGGTAAAATCTTTTGCCCAATACCCATGGTATCCATATTGTTCGCTGCCAAAGTCAACGCCTTTGTTAAAATCAATATTATCTACGATTGGCGTGATCCATAACGTGTTAATTCCTAGCTCTTGCAAATAATCGAGATTGTCGATCATCCCCCGGAAATCTCCACCATGATAAGCTTCCAGATGATCTTTATTTACATTCTCATTATTCGTTGGGTCACCGTCTTTAAACCGGTCTGTAAGCGCGAAATAAATCCGGGCCTCATCCCAATCAAAATCCAGCTTATCCCCTGTATAGGTTCTTGCTTTTACCTCAAGTGTAGCCTTTTCCTTATGTGCATTGCCGTATTGGTCTACGAGCGTAATCGGAATATCCTTGATGCCCGCTGACACCGTGTCTTTCACAGCAACCGTTTGTTTCAAGAGTTCCGTATCCAGCTTAACTTTGCTAGGTCCTCCAAGATTGGTTAAATCCATATATGCTTCAGAGTAAGTTACTTCTTCCGAAGAGGAAGCGTTGATGCTTACAACAGCATTCTGATTGGATGTGACTGCCTCTGGACTTACGGATGTCGTAATCGTAACGACAGGTTGATGATAATCAATAACAGATTCATCATTCACCGTATTCTTTGGATCTGTAATTTCGGTAGTGACGCCGTCTTTAGTAATCAAGAAAGTATATTTATACATACCTTCTTTTAAATCAGCCAGTGTATAAGTGAACCACTCGTTAGCCGGATCATAGATCATTGGATACGAAGTGCCGTTCACTTTTACTTTAGCAGCTGTTATTGCGTCCATATTTCCATTACGGAACAAAGCGTCGTCGCGGTATCTGAAAGTAATCGTTCCATCTTTTAAAATAGGGCCGCTAATACTTGGTTTGATATCAAGCTCTTTAACCATACTGGTTACATACACTTTAGTGAACGGTTCACCAGGGGTCAACGGTATGACACGATCGTCCGGGTAGTCTTGTTTTCCCGTGTTCCAATCCGTACCTTTGCGCAGGACAAATCCAACGCTTGTTGCATTCTCCGCAACCTCAATCAGAACGCTCGCTGTGCCATTCTTAAAGGTTGTGAAATCAATCTGGTCATTTTTAGCTCCAGTGTTCCAAACCCAGATATTCCAATCCTTATAGTCCTTATCGCTACGGGTATAAGTGAATTGAACATATCGTTTGTCAGTAACTTTAACGGTGACGGTTGTGGAAACACCCTCATAAGAGATAGTAAGGGTTGCCGTTCCTAGCCCAACCGCTTTGACTAGACCTTTATCAGTTACTGTAGCCACTTCAGGTTTATTGGAAAGGTAAGTAGCCTTCTTAGTAACATTACTTCTGCTATTGTCATCATATTTCGCAAAAACAGCGGTTTGATGCGTATTTCCTGCTGCCAGCGTGTAGCTTGCACTATCTGTTTCCAAAGAGGTCAGCGTAACTGGTGCAGCTTCCTTTTGAATAATCACAGCCGTCAAAGGCTCTAATGTAATTAAATTTGCTGTCAAAATAAAACCTGTCTGCTGCGCAGCCGGTATCGCTGTAACACCAGCTTCATCGTTGTCCACAAGAACTTGACCACCCGTCAAATCCTCAGATAAGGTCAGCTTTCTAGTTGTGCTGTCACCATTCATGAAGACATAATAGATGCCAGTACCATCTGTTGCTTTGTTGGAATAACCGATGACAAGATCGTTATCCTTCATTTCTGGAGCAGGGATCAGGTTAATGTTAGAGTCAACCAAATCCTTATCGCCCAATCGGAAGGCATCCGTTGATTTTCTCAGCTCCATCAGACCCGACGTATATTTTCTTGTCGTGTTCTGTACCGGGAACTTAGATTCATCCGTTGCTTTGGTCCAATCAAACATGTTAACTGCATCCGATGAATCGTAAGAATCATGAATGAAATAGCCAAACGATTGGTTGTTATTGTCGAACATCTCTGTGAATTTATCCTCAGGATCCGTTGTGCCCTTCCACTGCTTAGTCCGCCCATATTCCTGACCGGCATGGATAAAGGCTGTACCTTGAGAAGTTAATACGAGCATATTTCCTAATCTGATCCGCTGCTGAATTTCAAGCTCATTCTCAGCAATATCCGGATCCTTCTTGATCGATTGTGCTATGACATCATGAAGTGTCAGATTATCATGAGCTTCGATGTATGGGACGATATCACCCGGATCATCTGCTGGTGTATTCGAAGGTTGAGCTTTAATATTGTCCAGGATTGTAGCGATCGGACGTGCTCCACCGGTAATAAATCTAGGCTGACCTTCGGAACCATAACCAGACTTCAATTCATTACGGAATTCATCGGAGAAAACACCGACACTATCCGTTTTGTCCATCCAATCCTGATCTGCACCTTGCCCAGCGAGAGAAGGATCAGCCGCAGCGCCGCCGAATGTTCTCCAGCCTTCACCAATAAAGAGTGCCTTCGGATTCACTGCTGCCGCGGCATCATAAGCATGCTGAACAGCATCAGCTGTCGCATCGCCCATCATATCCCAGCGCATTCCATCAATCTTATACTCTTCAAACCAGTATTTTACCGAATCAACCATCAGCTTCTCAGCCATTTTATGGTTGGTGGCTAAATTGTTGCCGAACCCCCCGATAAAGTTACCGTTTGCATCTTGGAAGGCATAATAATTAGGTACGATGTCGTTTAAAAATTCTTTTTTAGCCATGTGAGTATACACTACGTCCAGAACGACACCCATTCCAGCTTCATGCACGGCATCAATCAAACCTTTTAATTCTTTAATCCGCTCTTCTGGATCGGCAGGATTCTGTGAATAAGCCCCGTCCGGAGAGAAATAGCTATGAGGATCATACCCCCAGTTGTATTCATTGTTTTTTGCTGAATAATCTGGCTCTCTAGTCCCCATCTTCGTCTCATCCCCGTAATACCAAGCCATCACAGGAAGCAACTGAACATGCGTTACACCAAGAGATTTAATATAATCAAGTTTCTTTTCAAAAGCGCTATAAGAACCCCATCTTTCCCCACTCAGACTATCCTCGATCGATACATCCGATGTAAAATCTCTCACGTGGACTTCGTAGATGATGGCGTCCTCACGTTTTTCGTAGCCTTTTATATCAGCATACCCAAAGGTATCAGGGTTCGTCTGGCTTAAATCAACGATAGCCGCTTTGCCCACTGTATCCCCGCCGGCACCAGCAGCACCTGTGGTATCCACAGTGAATATCGCCATTGATTTAGCATAAGGATCAAGGACCTTATGGGTTACACCGTCATTCGTTACTTCGTATTGATAAAAGAAGCCCCTTACATCTGTTGCCGCTGTGCCTGTCAAATCAGCTGGCTTCAGCTGGACTGACCAAACCCCTTGCTCGCCGAGTGTTAAAGCAACACTACCCACTTGCACGTTAGAGTCATTCTTATCGTAAAGATTTACAACGACTCCGCTTGCTTTAGGTGCCCATAATTTCAATGTGGCTGTTTTGTCAGCATTATACGTAGCTCCAAGATCGTCTCCTGTATAATTGTACATTTCATCAAGCATTCTCCAGCCACTTGCGGCGGAGACTGTTTTACCTGAATAGGTAACGCTAAGCGGAACTTTTTCCAAATCAAAAGCTTCTGTATCCACTTCGATTGAAGTTTTGCTTGTAAGGGTTACAGCAGTAATCGGGACTGCAGCACCCTCTTTATCCTTAACTGTAATTGCTGACTTTAAGGCTGCTGGATCCAAACCGTCAGTCAGTGTGAAGCCGAGAAGGATTTTGCTCGTCGACAACACCTCTGCGGATACTAAGCCAATTGGTGTCTCTCCAAACGGAGAAACATAAACATTGTTGTCTCCTTCTTTAACCCATAGCTGATTGTATCGATCCAGCAGGCTAAAGGTTTTATTGTCACCGTCCTTATCACCGTTCGAAGGTTTCATCACAATAAAGCCAATTTTCTTCGCGTTCTCAATAAGCGGAACATCAACATATGCACCATAACGATCTGTTTGATCTGCCACAAAAGGAGTGGCACCAGACGGCCAATTTTCGGATTGGGCTACGACGTCATCCCACAGCCACAGTCCGTATTGATCATGATTTGTATCAGCTCTGGTATAGTGAATTCGCACTGTATTAGGAGCAAGTGCAACTGGTTCATACGGTGTTACATCATTTGACCCTTGCTTGATCCAAATTTCATTCGTCTCAGGCGTGTTAATGGCAAAGAGTTTATCGCCTTCATCCTTAGCCTGAGTGACTCGGTTTACCACAAGGAACGAAATTTTCTTGGCCCCATCCTTCACTGGCACGTCAACATAAGCACCATATGAATCGATTTGCCCTTCAGGAAATGGAGTTGCACCTGTTGGCCAATTTGCGGAAGGGGATTGAACATCATCCCATGTCCATAATCCCTGATTTTCATAGTCACCAGCTGTCCGATTGTAGTGAATACGGATGTGTCCAGCCGGAACAGGGGTAACCTCAACAGGTTCAGAAGGAATTTTATATTCAGCTGTCACACTGCCATCCAGTGGATTAAATTTAAAGGTAACCGGCAGATCGGAAGGAAGACTCAGATTATTAGCAGTTTCGGGATACAATTGATCCCCGGCTTCACCGTCTCCTGGAACAGAAACTTGGTAGGTGTAATCTCCCTTAGGAAGGGTAGCCACCGTACTATAAACATCATCAAAATCAGGATCAGATAATGTGGTAAGTGCTTCTGCCGGCAGGTTTCCTGTCAATCTTGGTAGTTTAGCGGAAGCAATCGGTGTGTAATACGTGGAATCGGCTATTTTATGAGTTAAGTCATTATAATAAAAGGTCACGGCAGTCTCTGTTTCCAGCTTGATATGAATATTCTCCCCATCATTGCTCCCCTGAGGATTGGTGTAACTTGTGAATCCATAGTTCTCATCCCATAAATCATTTAGAGTAACCTTGTAGTTATATTCTCCTGCCGGCAATGTGCCTGTAAAAGAATATAGGCCATTATCTGAATAGGTCATTTGGGTAACTACCGATGTCTCATCCCAATCCTTACCCGGCGTTTCCGCATCTGTCGATGTAAATTTAGACTGCAGATCCCCGACCAACACAACCTTCGTCGTTGCTGCTGTAACATTAACAGGATGTAGTCCAAGACCAGAGAACACGAGAGCAATGATCATAAAGATCGCAAATGCCCTCTTCCCCCATAAACTTATTTTCATTTTTGAAAAACCTCCCATAATTATGAATTCCCTTTTTGCAAGCGGATACATGATTTCACAAACCCCACCAATTTATGAGATTATAAATCATGCGAATTCCTTCTGAAGGTGAAGAAGGTCTATATGTAGGGCTCGTCAAGCCAATTCAACGCTGTCACCATCCTTCTATCAAAGTAAAAGCTTGATACATCATGTCGAAATTAGTGCAATCGTTTGCAAAAAGCTATGCACAAACACTAGTCCATAAAACCCGATCGTTAGTGCAACTGATTACAACCTAAAAATACCCAATGAAAACGCTTGCTGTATTTTGATTTACATACTAATGCCGAATTTACGGTATTGTCAACCAGTATTTTCTAAAATAAAAGCTCAATTTAAAGCCGCAATAAAAACGAGACTTGTTCTTCCCTTCCTTTCAGCTAAGTTCTTGCATCCTTTAAGCCATACGTTTGCATTCAGCGAATGCTCTTTTCACAAAATTCAGACCGCATTTATACATATTAAGATCAAAATTCCCGAATCATTCATACTTTTTTGGTGAAAAGCAACAATATTACATTGAAATTTCTTGTGTTCCTTCCAAAAGTAGCAATTTCCTCCTTTTGAATGACTTTATCTATTTACAATTTAGAACTCTTAGATTAATATTACTGTGTAAAGCAAACGGTTCCATAAGGAGGTTTCAATGACAGTTACCATTAAGGATGTGGCCAAGAAAGCGGGAGTATCTCCCTCCACGGTATCCCGGGTATTGTCCAACCATCCCAGAATCAGCCTGGAAACTTCCCGCAAAGTTAAAGCTATTATGGAGGATATGGGCTATACCCCTAACATGATGGCTAAGAGCTTGGTGTCGAAAACTACTAACAGCATCTGCTTCAGTCTTCCTAAACCTGCTGAAGAGCTGTTCTCTAATCTATTTTTTATGGAATTAATTCGCGGGATCGTTACACAAGCCAGCCGTTCCGGTTATGATGTGCTGATAAGCTCCGGAGCGAACGAGAAAGAAGAACTGGAAGCCGTTTCACGACTTCTGAAGGGTCGCCGTGTTGACGGCGTTATTCTGCTTTACTCTCGTACGGATGATGCCGTTATTGATTTTCTAGAGAGCAACGATTATCCATTCGTGCTTGTTGGCCGGAGTGATAAATATGAGAATATTTTATCAGTCGATAATGATAATGTGATGGCAGCATACGATGCTACGAACCACCTCATTTCCATGGGGCATAAACGTATTGGCTTCGTAAGTGGACCACCTAATCTAATCGTTTCTCGTGACCGTCTCGCCGGATATCGTAAAGCATTGCAGAATAGCGGTTTAGAAATGCGGGATGAATGGATTGTAGAGGGTGAATTTCTACAGGATAGCGGCTATAGAGCGATGTCCTTTTTCATGAATTTGCCGAATCGACCCACTGCGCTGGTAGCGGTGGATGACATGGTATCGTTCGGAATTTTGCGCGGGTTGAATGAACTGAAATACAAGGTTCCAGACGATCTCGCCATTGTAAGCTTTAACAATATTCCATTATCTGAATTATCTAGTCCTCCGATCAGCAGTATTGATATAGGAATTTATCATCTTGGCTACACCGCATCACAAGTACTTATCCAAAATATCAAGAGTCCGGATAACGGTTCAGGTCATACCAACCGATTTGTCATTCCCCATCGTCTGATCGTGAGAGAGTCATCCATGCACTCTCAGGCAAAGCATAAAACCGAATGAATAAGTGAAGCGTTTAATCGCTTCATTTATTTTTTGAAAATCTGTACAAACGTTTGCGCTAAATCATACAATACTTAATGATCCAGTTCTTTATGGGTGATTTCTAGGATCTTAGGTTAGGATAAACTTACACATCTTAATCAAAGTTTAAACGGTTTAATAAGATTCTAATACGGCATCCGCTGGATCACGACGCTGTCAAAACTTTTAGGAGGTACTACAATGTCGGAAATTAAAGCCTGCTTGTTCGACTTGGACGGAGTAATCGTCGATACAGCCAAATACCATTATATCGCTTGGAAAGAGCTTGCAGATGGACTGGGATTTCTTTTCACAGAACAAGATAACGAACGCCTTAAGGGAGTCAGCAGAACGGCTTCACTAAATATTTTGCTGGAAATCGGTGGACTAACGATTGCTGAAGAAGAGAAAGCTAAGCTTGCGGAACAGAAAAATAATCGTTATGTCGAATATATTGCAAAAATGGACAGTTCTGAGATTCTGCCAGGTGCGCTTGATTTCCTAAAAGAGTGCCGTACGAATGGCATCAAAGTCGCTCTCGGTTCTGCCAGTAAAAACGCTATGACGATCTTGAATAATACCGGATTAACCCCTTACTTTGATGCAATCATCGATGGAACTCATACTAGTGCTGCTAAACCAGATCCGGAAGTGTTCCTGTTAGGAGCCAAAGCACTGGATGCCGCACCTGAACATTGTGTAGTCTTCGAAGATGCAGAAGCGGGAATTGAGGCCGCTACCCGGGCCGGTATGTTCAGTGTTGGCATTGGTTCGCCGGAAACCCTCAGTGCCGCGAATATTGTGGTTCCATCGCTCGCTCATATGAGTGTGTCCATGCTCAAAGAATCTTTTGCATAAATATAGTGAACATAATGAACTCAAATAGTACTGATTTGAGTTGTTATGGACATTCCTACCAGAGATTAAATGAACTAATAATTAATCGTTAACTTTCTGGTGATGAAGTGACGGAGAGGAATTTTGGAACTGTAGAAGCATAGCGTTCGCCTTTATAATCAGATTTCATCCGCAAAATGTGGTTTAAATATAGAAATCTGATTATAACAGCGATCGAAAGTCCAAAGATTCATCGCAGTCACTTTTATATCACCGGAAGTTTAACAAAAGATTTGTTCATTTTATATATCCCCCTAACATATTTAAAGGAGCGGTTATCGTGAAACAATATTTAACAATTGATGAATGGTCCATTATTGAGGAATCCTTTGATCCACAGACGCAAGAAATTTCTGAAAGCGTATTTAGTCTTGGTAACGGATTTATGGGTGGCCGGGCTAATTTCGAAGAGCAATATAGCGGCAACAGCCTGCAAGGCAGCTACATGGCGGGCGTCTACTACCCTGACAAAACACGTGTCGGCTGGTGGAAAAACGGCTATCCTGAATATTTTGCCAAAGTACTTAACAGCACGAACTGGATCGGTATTAACATTGATATCGAGGGTACCCCCCTTGATCTGGCAAAGTGCACCGTTTCCGAATTCCGCCGTGTACTTAATATGAAAGAAGGAACGCTCTCCCGTAGCTTCACTGCCACTCTCGAAGATGGTAAGGAAGTTAAAGTAGAAAGTATCCGGTTCGTAAGCATGACTCGTCAAGAAATCGGCGCGATTCGCTATTCCATCATTCCTGTCAATTTCTCAGGCAAGATTACGATTACTCCTTATCTTGATGGTGATGTGAAGAACAAGGATTCCAACTATGACGAGAAATTCTGGAATGAAGTTGAGAAACAAGCAGGACCTGATCATGGACATCTCACTCTAAAGACTAAGAAACTCGACTTCCATGTCACCTCTGCTATGTCTTTTGATATCCTTGTCAATGGTGAGAAGGTAACTGCCGAAGCAGAAGCGATCGAACAAGAGAAATATGTAGCCAGCAAACTGGACGTAACCGCACAAGCAGGCAATCAAATCGTCATTTATAAATATGTAGCCAATGTTACTTCTCGGAATCACGGTCTGGGACAATTGGTCGACGCCGCCCAAACTGCTCTGCAAGCTGCTAAGGAAGCCGGATTTGTAACTCTTTTGACCGAACAAATTGAAGCTTGGAGAGAAAAATGGAAAGAAAGCGACATCATCATTGAAGGTGACGTTTCGGCTCAGCAAGCGATTCGCTTTAATATTTTCCAACTCAATCAAACCTATAATGGTGAAGATGACCGCCTGAACATTGGCCCTAAAGGCTTTACCGGTGAAAAATACGGCGGCAGCACTTACTGGGATACAGAGGCGTATTGCGTTCCCTTCTATCTCAGTACGGCGGACTCCTCCATTGCCCGCAATTTGTTGATCTACCGTTACAAGCACTTAGAGAAAGCTAAAGAAAATGCCCGTAAGCTTGGATTCAAAAAAGGTGCGCTATACCCAATGGTTACTATGAACGGTGAAGAATGCCACAACGAGTGGGAAATTACATTTGAAGAAATTCACCGGAATGGTGCCATTGCCTACGCTATTTACAACTATGTGAACTACACCGGAGACAAAGCTTATCTGGGACAATATGGCCTTGAGGTTCTCGTGGAAATCTCCCGCTTCTGGGAAGAACGTGTTCACTATGCATCACGCAAAGACAAATACGTAATGCTCGGCGTAACGGGCCCGAATGAATATGAGAATAACGTTAATAATAACTGGTATACGAACCGTATGGCTTCGTGGACTATGGAATATACCATGGAAGCACTGGCATACTTGCAAGAAAATGAGCCTACTCGTTATGCTGAGCTAGTTGACAAACTAGGGCTGCAAGAGAGCGAAACTACAAAATGGAAAGACATCATTGCTAAGATGTATTATCCTGCGGATGAAGAGCTGGGTATCTTCTTACAACAAGATGGCTTCCTGGACAAAGAGATCATTCAAGTCAAAGATCTGGAACGTGAGCATCTGCCACTCAACCAAAAATGGTCATGGGACCGTATCCTGCGTTCTTGCTTCATTAAACAAGCAGACGTTCTGCAGGGATTATATTTCCTGGGTGACCGTTACGATCTCGATACCAAAAAACGTAACTTCGACTTTTATGAACCGATCACTGTTCATGAGTCCTCCCTTTCCCCTTGTATCCACTCCATTCTAGCCAGTGAGCTGGGATATAAGGATAAGGCCTATGAAATGTACTTGCGTACTTCAAGACTGGATCTTGATAACTATAACAATGATACAGAAGACGGCTTGCACAGCACTAGCATGGCTGGTACTTGGATGTCAATCGTACATGGTTTCGGCGGACTCCGCGTGCATGACGGCAGACTGACACTGAGCCCATCTAACCCAGGTCACTGGACCGCTTACTCTTTTAAAATCATGTTCCGCGGCTCCCGTCTGAAAGTAAGCGTTACGGATGCACAAGTTACTGTTACGAATGAAACTGATATCCCTGCTTCTATTACTATCTACGACAAAGAATATACCGTAAACGGACTAAGCAGCATCACTGCTGATAGCAATTCCGTCACAGTATAAAACTTACACCCAAGAGACCCTTGAAGCTTAATGCTTTTGGGGTCTCTTTATTTTTTAGGAAGATAACTTATATAAGGAGTGATTTTGAATGAACAGAACCTTTTGGAAAGAAGCCGTTGTCTACCAAATCTATCCCCGCAGCTTTCAAGATAGCAATGGTGACGGGATTGGAGATCTGCAAGGAATCATTTCACGTCTGGATTATTTGCAAAAGCTAGGTGTCGACGTAGTTTGGCTGTCACCTGTATATAAATCACCAAATGACGATAACGGTTATGACATCAGCGATTATCAAGATATTATGGATGAGTTCGGCACATTGCAGGATTGGGAAGAATTACTGACTGGATTGCACGCCCGTGGCATAAAACTGATGATGGACCTTGTAATCAATCATTCCTCAGATGAGCATCCTTGGTTCGTAGAATCCCGTTCTTCAAAAGATAATCCATATCGCGATTACTACATTTGGCGTCCGGGTGGACCAGATGGTGAGCGCCCCAACAATTGGAGTTCTGTATTCAGCGGCCCGGCTTGGGAACTGGATGAAACCACTGGTGAATACTATCTGCATCTGTTTTCGCGCAAGCAACCGGATCTCAACTGGGAGAATCCGCAGCTGCGTGAGGAGTTATACAAGATGATCACCTTCTGGCTCGACAAGGGTGTGGATGGTCTACGAATGGATGTAATCAATATGATTTCCAAAGTGGAAGGTCTCCCTTCCTCTCATAGAGACGGCCTTGCTCCCGGGGAACTTGCTTGGGGTGGCGAATATTATATGAATGGACCACGTGTTCATGAGTTTTTACATGAAATGAATGACAAAGTGTTATCCAACTATAACATTATGACTGTCGGCGAGACTCCTGGCGCTACAGTTGAAGATGCCATCCTTTACACGGACGAGGAACGCAAAGAGCTGCAAATGGTATTCCAGTTCGAGCATATGGATGTGGACTCGGGTCCTGACGGCAAATGGGACGTAGCCCCGTGGACGTTGTCGAAGCTGCGCGATATTCTTCATAAATGGCAAGTGGGTCTGGCGGATAAGGGTTGGAATAGTCTTTATCTTAACAATCATGACCAGCCACGTATGGTCTCAAGATTCGGGGATGACGGTAAGTATCGTGTGATCTCTGCCAAAATGCTCGCTACCTTACTGCACACGCTGAAAGGAACGCCCTATATTTATCAAGGCGAAGAAATCGGGATGACTAATGTAAAGTTCACAGCCATTGAACATTATAAAGACATTGAAATCCTCAATATGTATCGCGAAAAGGTTACCGAAGGCGGCGCTGATCCTAACAGCGTGCTAAACGCTATTCATATCAAAGGCCGTGATAATGCGCGCACTCCGATGCAATGGGATGATTCTGCGAATGCCGGCTTTACTGAAGGGGAGCCGTGGCTCAAAGTTAATCCGAACTACAAGGAAATTAACGTGGAGCAGGCCCTGGCGGATTCGGATTCCATCTTCTATTATTACCAAAGGCTGCTTGCTTTGCGCAAAAAAAATCCGATCATGGCTTATGGCGAATACAAGCTACTTTTGCCAGAGCATGAGGATATTTATGCCTATACGCGTACTCTGGATGACGAGAAGTGGCTGGTGCTGCTCAATTTCAATGAGGTTCCACAGACTGTTGATCTTTCCGCAGAGCTAAGTAAGGCTACGGAACTTATTATTGGAAATTACCCTGATGATGCACCCACACGGGAATTATTACGACCTTATGAAGCAAGAGTGTATCGATTGAAAGACTAACTTTGTCTATCTTCCTGAGTTATACTATTTAGGATGATTTTTTATGAGATTATCCTTCTGCCTGCTACCTGTCATTAGAGAGCACGGAATAACAGGATTTTGCAAATGTAGCCTGATAGTATGAACTTAAAGGGAGATGACGGACTTGGAATGGCTTATCCGCATGAAAGAAGCTTTAGATTATATGGAGAGCAAGATGGAGGAATCTGTGACCATTGAAGAAATCGCCAAGGTTGCTTACTCCTCCCCCTTTCATTTCCAGCGCATGTTCAATATGCTTACCGGAGTATCTATTAAAGACTATATCCGTAAGCGCAGATTAACTCTGGCTGCACAGGAGCTTGCTATTTCTAAAGTTAAAGTGCTGGATGTTGCACTGAAATACGGATATGACTCGCCCGAGTCGTTTGCCAAAGCATTCCGCAAGGCACATGGAATTACTCCTTCTGCTGCGCGGGAGTCAGGGGTACAGCTCAAGGCTTTCCCTAGACTCTCCTTCCATCTATCACTGAAGGGAGATAAAGAAATGGACTACAGAATTGAGAAAAGAGACGCCTTTAATGTTATCGGACTAGTAGAGGAAATGACAACGAAGGATGGGGAGAATCTGCGCCGCATCCCTCAGTTGTGGATAGAAGCTAATGAAAATGGTACGTCGGATAAGCTGATTGAGCTCGGTGAAGATAAGGATTTATTAGGCATCTGCTCTGACATGAACCATGATAAAGAAACCTTCTCCTATTGGATCGCTGTCGAAGCTACTCCAGAGACTGATGCACAGGGCTTTGCTTCTACAACAATTCCAGCTGCAAGTTGGGCTGTGTTCACCTCAGTAGGGCCGATGCCTGATGCGATCCAGCAGGTATGGGCACGCATTTTCCAGGAGTGGTTCCCTTCCACAGGCTACGAGCACACAGGCGGACCTGAGTTTGAGCTATATCTTCCAGGGAGACCAGACGCAGAGGACTATCGTTGTGAGATATGGATCCCTGTTACGAAAAAAGAATAGAACTAAAAAGACTATCGAAATCCCGATAGTCTTTTTTCTTGTGATTGCCTACTATTTCATTTTGAGAATTGGCATAGTCTTGGTATAATAAATAGATTATGTAGTTCTATAATGATTATTGTCATCCGAATTATCGGTGAAGGAGAATTTCATGTCTACTGTAAAAATATTTTCAGACAGCACTTCCGATTTACCTCAAAACTGGAAGGATACTTATGACATCGGCATCGTTCCTCTTTATGTTGTATTTGAAGAAGGTACCTACAAAGATGGTGAAGATATTACACCCGAGGAAGTGTATCGCCGTGTAGCCGCTAGTGGAGTATTGCCGAAAACGGCAGCACCTTCGCCAGCAGATTTCATTGCTGCATTTCAACCCGTGATTAGCAGCGGACAAGATATTGTATATATCAGTCTCTCCTCCTCACTATCCTCTACATATCAGAATGCACTTTTGGCTGCCGGGGAATTTCCTGAGGGACGCGTACAGGTTATAGATTCGCAAACCTTGTGCGGAGGCATTGCCCTCCTTGTTATGAAGGCTGTCAGAGCTGCTGAAAAGGGCCACTCTGCCGTAGAGATTGCAGCCATGCTGGAGCACAGCCGCAGCCTTGTGGAAACTGAATTCGTTGTGGATACGCTAGATTACTTATATATGGGTGGACGCTGTTCAGGCATGCAGAACTTCATCGGTAGTCTGCTCAAAATCCGTCCTGTTCTTAGACTGGTAGATGGGAGCATCATACCTACCAGCAAAATCCGTGGCAAAAAAGAAAAAGCTGTGGAACAAATGCTCCAGAACGCTTTGGTTCATGTCGATCGAATGGATAATGAGTTGCTCATCGTGGTCCATACCTTGGCGGAAGAAGATGCGCTCTATCTGGAGGCAGCACTACGAGAGAAAACTCAAGTTAATGAAATAGCAATCCTCCATGCGGGTTGTGTAATTGGCAGCCATTGTGGGCCGCATACTGTAGGTCTCATGTATATGCTTCAGGACTAATAACACACAAATCTCCGGCCATTGCTTCTTAAGCAAATGGACCGGAGATTTGTGTGTAACCCCCCTAGTTTGAAGTTACTTCCAGCTCTATATCTTCTGCTCTGCAAGGCAACATAAAACGAAACGTAGAACCTTGATTCTCTTCACTTTCTACAAAGATCGTCCCACCCATCAGCTCCACAAGCTGTTTACAAATCGCCAGTCCCAAGCCTGTGCCTCCATATTTACGGTTTATGGACGGATGCAGCTGTGAGAAAGATTGAAACAATAGATTGAGTTTGTTACCGGCAATTCCTACACCTGTATCCCGCACTGAAAACTCCAACAAAAATTCTTGTTCATCAGATAGTGGAATGTTCTTCACCGATAGGGTCACGCTCCCACGTTCCGTGAATTTCAGCGCATTGCCTACCAGATTCACGACAATCTGCCGCAAGCGGATCGGATCAGCAATGATTATGGTTGGAACGCTAGTATCCATCCACCAACGTAATGCCAGCTTCTTCTCTTCCGCTTTCGGTGCAAATAAATCAATGACGTCTGAGATCATCTCGCGGAGATCAAACTTCTCGGATTGTAGTGACATTTTACCTGCTTCCATTTTGCTGAAATCAAGAATGTCATTCAAGATCTGCAATAACGTATAACTACTGCTGCGTAAAATCTCGGCATAACCTCGCTGCTCTTCTCCAAGTTCAGTATCCAACAATAGATCAGCCATTCCGATCATCCCGTTCATCGGCGTCCGAATTTCATGGCTCATCATCATTAAGAAATCAGATTTGGCTTGCGCTGCCTGCTCTGCTGATTCTTTCGCACGAATGATTTCTCGCTCATTCGTAATATCACTGAAGGCAATAACCGCACCGGCGATCAGCCCTTCATCAATAAGAGGTGCTACCCGATAATTAACAAAAAAACTGGTGCCATCCTTACGCCAGAAGATCTCATCATCTTTCTTACGGATGATTCCATCCTCTATCGTAAGACTAATCTGGCAATCAGGTGTCGAATAACGCGAACCATCACCTTGGATATGATGGATATAATCCATAAGCTTCAAACCCATCAATTCTGTTGGTTGGTAGCCTAACATATCCGCTGCCTCACGGTTAATAAATAGAGCGCACCCCGTTGTATCCAGCACAAAGATTCCCGCGGAGACGGAATTCAGAATGAGACTCGATTGTTGATCCTTCACAGCTACTATTGAGGTATCTTTGGAGCTGATCTCCACTTCGCCCGTGATAGGTAATTCAGTATCTAAGGTGTCCGCTAATTCATCTAGCCAGTCTTGTAACAATTTTGCATGTAAAAGAGCGCTTCCGTTAGCCACTTGAGTAATCGCGAATACCCCGGCGATCCCTTCTTCCGTTCTGATCGGTAATAGTTTAACGCCTACGCAATCTGAGCCTTTTTTGGGATTCTCTAAATCTTGTAGCTCAAAGCTTGAGGAGTTCCCCTGCAGAGCAGCCTCAAAACTAGCAATATTGCCAAGTTTTTTTCTCTTTGCTGATATCGGACTTGTATTTTGCAACTTCGCTTCTGCGCTCAAGCCTAGATGAAAAGTTCGATTGGTTCCTACGCAGCGACCTTGTCTATCCAGAACGAATATCAAATCAGGATGATGGTCATATAACGATTTATAAGCGCTCTCTTCCGAAAGCAACCGTCTCAGAATGGACGTCCAGTCTTTATCCACAGTTCACATCCCCTCAGGCTCTCTCATCCATTATCATTACCCCTAAACGAGCAATGTTCATCTAAAATTTAAAATATATTTCATATCTATTATATCAAAATTACGGAAATCAGTCGTAGATAAACGTCAAATTCCCCCTTTATAACCCAATCACGATGCTTTTTCATCGTTACAAAAGGGTTATAAAAGGGGGTGAATTCCGAATCTATTAGGCTATATCTTTATGTTCAATGTTGCGAATAGCCATATAGGCAATACCTGCTCCTAGCAAACCAAGTGAGATCGACACCGCCGCTAAATTACCTAAGCGAGCTTGATCAAATCCCCCAGAAATTAGGGAGGTAACTAACACAGCTGAGACGATGGTGGCAGGGACCGATTTTTTCTTCATTCCAAAGTACAATGGGATTAGAGCAATACCCGCTGCGTAAAAAGCGTTTGCGCCTAACTTAATCAGCTCTGAAGTGATTACATGAAGGGTCAGTTCACCCGGAATAAGCCCTGCAAAGGAATTGAATCCTACTAGGATAGCGCCGACTACAATATCTGCCACGATAATGGCCACAAATGTGAAGGCGAACACTATCAATATTTTCGCAGTCATCAGCTTTTTACGTGAGATAGGATACATGAAGAGAAGAGTAATGGTGTTGTTCTTATACTCATCAATCACCAGCTTGCTAATAATAACCGAAGCGAAAATAATATAAGCAGCCTTTACAAAAACGAACACGCCCTCAAACAACTCTGCATAAGAAGCAAACGACGGTTCGCTCTCATTTTGATCAACGAATAAAACCATAATCATAAAAGCAAGAATCGCAAGATTGACGATTGCTGCACCTGTAAGAAGCGTTTTTAGCTTATTCTTCCGAATCTCCAAAGATATTAATTTAAGCAATGCCTTCACCCCCAATCAATTGCAGAAAATGATCCTCCAGCGTATGTTGTTTTTTGCTGATACTCTCAATTTCCACATCTGCTAGCACTAACGCCTTATTCAGATCACGTTGTGAGATTCCACCGTCATAGATTCTTACTGTAATATGATCTAGTACTTTGAAATTATTAAGCCCAAGCTTATGCTCCAACACATACACTGCTTTATTAATCTCATTCGTAACCACTTCGATATATTCAGTATTTTGGCCACGAATGGAATCCATCGCCACTTCTTCTACCAGAGCACCCTGCCGGATCACACCGATCGTATCAGCAATCTGCTCTATTTCCCCCAGAATATGACTAGATACAAGTAACGTCATTCCATATTCACGGCTAAGCATCCGGAACACTTCACGCATCTCCTTGATTCCCACAGGATCTAGCCCATTAATCGGCTCATCCAAAATGAGCAGCTCAGGTTTCGTCATGAAGGCTCTGGCAATACCCAGACGTTGCTTCATCCCAAGTGAAAATTGCTTCACCGGCTTTTTATCGACACCTGTGAGCTTTACCAGCTCCAGCGCTTCACCAATCGCTTGCGGATCATAATAGCCCATGTACTCTCCGTGCAAAATCAGATTTTCTTTGGCTGTCAATTTATCATAAAACACTGGATATTCAATGATGCAGCCCATCCGCTTCAGCATTTCGTAAGAATGCTCAGTCATTTTTTCATTAAAAAATTCAATTTCTCCACTCGTAGGTTTAACGAGGTTCGTGACCATTTTCATCACGGTAGTTTTGCCAGCACCATTGGGTCCAAGAAACCCGTAAATTTCACCTTGCTTAATATTCATATTCACATTGCTGACGACTTCTTTACCTTGATAGGTTTTCGTTAAATTTCTTGTCCGAAGTATTGTAGTCAATTCCGCGCTCCCCTTTGTTTTCGTCTCGTCTTCCTTAGTTCTTATTGTACACAGCAGAATTTTCTTTTTTATTACTCGTTTCTTACGAAAATCTTAAGCTGCGCACAATTCTATTCCTTAGAAGCGTAATCTGCGAAAAGTAAGGGTAAACACCGTTCTCACATACGGCTGACTAACCAGTGTAATCGTTCCATTCATTTGCTCCGTTAATCTTTTGGTGATCGTCAGACCTAGACCGCTGCCTTGATAAGCCCGATTTCTTGAGTCTTCCAGCGTATACAGACGCTCAAATACTTTATCCTGGTGTACTTCACTGATGCCTTTTCCCCGGTCCCACACCTCTATGTATACTTTGTTCTCATCACTATAGAGCCTTAATCCTAATACGCTCCCAGCGTCGCCATAAGAAATTGCGTTCGACAACAGATTGGACAATATTCGATCAAGAGCCTCTTCATTTCCCATGAAGTAAACAGCCTCATCCGGAATCTCAATCTCTACCTCACTGCCCTTAGCGCTGAGGATATCATAGAAAGAAAGGATGTTGCGTCTGCATACTTCACCTGCCTCAACTCGTGAAAGCGCAATTTCCCGATCCCCAGATTCCAGCTTGGACAAATCAAAAAACTTGTTCATCAGCTGGATCACTTCATTGGCTTTTTGATGAATCATCTTCATCATTCGTTCCCGTTCCCCGGCCGGCAAATGCTCATCCTGTTGAATGGTCTCAATATAACCAAGCACAACCGTTAGCGGAGTCTTAAGATCATGAGAAATATTAGACAGCATATTACGCATGGATTTCTCCAGCCTAACGCGCTCAATGCTTCCTTTATGATTGATATCCAGCAGCCGGTTCAGGTCAATCAGCACGCTCTGCAGCTCCAAATTACCGCTGAACAGCAGCAATCTTTCATGTGAGCCTTCCTCCATAATGCTGCTTAACTTGTCATGCATATATCGCAAATCATTAGAAGCTTTACGCGAATTCTGATATTGCCACACAATGACGGCGAGTAAGAGCACAATGACAACACCTAGCACCGCTATCATTATAGCTGTTCTCCCAGCTTATACCCGATGCCCCATAACGTCTTAATGTATTCGGGATGGGAGGGATCGTCTTCTATTTTTTCACGCAATCTTCTCATATGTACATTAATGACGTTCTCATCCCCGAAATAATCATCCTCCCATACGCTCGCATAAATCTGCGCTTTGGTAAATACTCGGCCCGGATGCGTCACAAACAGCTTAAGAATATGAAATTCCTTCGACGTTAGCTTTACTTCTTCCCCGTTCTTCAACGCAGAGAAGTTATCTAAATCTACAGTCAATCGGCCAATGGAGATCATTTGCTTCACCGGAGCTTGATCTTCCACTTGGATACTGGGAGATGCATAACCTGCACGACGGATCGCTGCCTTCACCCTAGCCGCTAGCTCAATCATAGAAAAGGGCTTCGTAATATAATCATCCGCCCCAAAGCCTAACCCAAGCGCTTTATCTACATCACTGTCTTTAGCGGACATGATCAACACTGGAACCAGACTCCCCGCACGGATAGTCTGAAGAATGTCAGTCCCGCTTCGCTTCGGCAGCATAAGGTCTAACAGCACAAGATCAAATGGACCACCGGTCCGAAATGTTCTCTCCGCTACTTCACCGTCAAATACAGCTTCAATCTCATAACCTTCTTTTACCAAATAAGACCTGACCATTTCACTGATTGCTTCGTCGTCCTCAATCAGCAGCACACGCTGTGGCATGTCCAAACCTCCCCGTAGTCGAAAACCTCTTCGTTAAATTATACCAATTTCCCGGAGCTCTTACTATTTCGGTTTTTATTTCAGCTTTTATTTCAGTTTCATTAAAGGTAGCCCAGGTATTATGGCCTTAACAACTTACAAAATGAGGTGATGCTTCAATGTTGAACAAGAGAAGTAAGCAAGCCTGGAGCTTCAAACGAAAGCTGCTGATCGTGATGATCATTGTCCTCCTGCTTCTCGGCACAGTGATATATAGTCTGGCAGATCGTTTCTTAATCGAACATGTCGAAGTCGTAGTTGCGGATGATGCAGCTACAACTAGCAGCTCAGGAGCTACAGCCGTTACAACTGCCGAAGTTAACGCAACCTCTGACGACTGGAATTACTCCAGCGATGATATTCAGATCCAGATCGACCAAGTGCAGACCGGTTCCGGTTCAGAACAGATCACTTATTTTGTCGCTGATATCGTCCTCAAGGAAGCGAGCAGTCTGCGCACTGCTTTTGCCGACAACAGCTTTGGAACAAACATCACTGAGGATACCTCGGACATTGCTTCCGCGAACCATGCGATTTTTGCCATCAATGGTGATTACTATGGCTTCCGCAATGACGGAGTGATAATCCGTAACGGCACGGTGTATCGTGATGATCCTGTGCGGGATGCAATGGCGCTGTTCGATGATGGGACAATGCAAACCTATAACGAGGAAGAGATTTCTTCCTCTGAACTGCTGGCGCAAGGGGCCACCGATACCCTTTCCTTTGGTCCGATTCTGATTCAGGACGGGGAGATTGCCAGTGATTTCAGCAATGTCAAAATCGATACCAACTTCGGCAACCATTCCATCCAGAACGCGAATCCCCGCACCGCAGTTGGTATGATCGCACCAAACCATTATGTGTTTGTCGTAGTTGACGGGCGCAATGAAGGGTACAGCCGTGGGATGACCCTTACTGAGCTAGCTGATGTAATGTCCGTCCTTGGCGCCACAGAAGCCTACAATCTGGACGGCGGTGGTTCATCCACTATGTACTTCATGGGACGGGTCGTAAATAATCCGCAGGGCAAAAACAAGGAGCGGGGCGTCAGCGACATTCTTTATATCAAGGAGGATGCAACATCATGACTATACTGATCCCAGCCTATGAGCCCGATGAACGACTGCTCGATTTGATTTTACAGCTGCATAATTTCCGGCTTGAACCTATTGTTCTTGTGGATGACGGCAGCGGCCCGCACTACCGTGGAATCTTCGATATGGCCGAAGCATTCGGCTGCACTGTCCTAACCCATGAAGTCAACCTCGGAAAAGGACGTGCTCTGAAGACAGGGTTCCAGTATATTCAGGAGGCCGGTCTGCCGGATTATGTAGTCTGCGCGGATAGCGACGGCCAACATCTGCCTTATGATATTAACCGGATCGTTGAATCTCTGCGGAACCAGACTACCCCGGGAATCGTACTCGGCAGCCGCCGGTTCACCGGAACCATTCCTCTGCGCAGCCGCTTCGGCAACTCTGTAACCCGGACGGTCTTTTCCTTAACTACAGGCACTAAGATTTATGATACACAGACTGGGCTGCGCGGCTACCCCCTATCAATGCTTGATTGGCTATGCCAGATTCCCGGCGAACGTTTTGAATATGAAATGAACATGCTGCTGACTGCCCATAAAGAGGGGTACACCATTACGGAAGAGTACATCGATACCGTCTATCTGGACGATAATAAATCATCCCATTTCCGGCCTCTGATGGACTCCTTCCGGATTTATCTGCCGATACTGATGTTCAGCACTTCTTCGCTGCTGTCAGCCCTGCTCGACTTCACACTCTTATTCCTGTTTCAGAGGCTCAGCCATAACCTATTCCTGTCCGTCGCGGCCGCGAGATTGTGCAGCTCTGTCTTCAACTATTCTATGAACCGAAAATATGTCTTCACGGGCGGCAAACGCTCCAAGATTCAGGCATCGCTTCCCAAATATTTTGCGCTGGTGATCCTCGTATTGTTGTTCAACTATGGGCTACTCTATTTCTATAATGAAAAGCTGATTATTCCGCTTGTCGCCGCCAAGCTACTGACCGAGGCTTCAATCTTCCTATTCAGCTATTGGGCGCAACGGAGGTTTGTGTACTGAGGGTTTGGGAACTATGGGGAAGGTTACGTTCTCTCGACTGCTTATGCTCGTGTGGTGAGCAATTGGGAATTTGTGAAGCACTAATTGGACACTTGTGGAGCACTTTTCGAACACTTATGGAGTACTAATCGGATACTTGTGGAGCTTCTATCGGGCACCTATGGAACTGCTCCTCGAACACATATGGAACATCTATTGGGCACCTATTGGGCACCTATCGGACACAGATGACACTAATCGCAGTATTATTCCACTTTTGGTATGCTAACGGACCCCATTGCCGCTATTGGGAAGAAAGACACCATATATGAGCCTCTTTCTGTGGGATAGCGTCTGTGGGGTCCGAAACCCTGATCAAAAGGCTGGAAATTTGCAAATAACGTCATCTGAGTCCGAATTCACCGAGAAGGATACCGTTGATAGAATTCGCATACAAAAAAAGCTAGTGCTTCCTTCCAATAATGTATACAAAATCACATTATCTTCACTCAGAAATTCAGAACGTCATACACTCATCTTCTCTCCCATATACTTAAATGGAACAGTCCCGGACATTGTCGCGGAACCTTTGCAGCCTTGTCAGAATAGGTTGCAGCATAAGCCCAAGCTGGAGGGAGAGAAAGATTCATGCCAAGCGAAGAAATTAATGCGCTAGAGCGGGCCATTGCCGAGATTACGGAAATAGCCACTGGCTTCGGTTTAGATTTTTATCCCATGCGTTATGAAATATGCCCCGCAGATATTATTTATACATTCGGCGCTTATGGAATGCCTACACGATTTGGACACTGGAGTTTTGGAAAAACCTTTCATAAAATGAAATCCCAATACGATTTCGGACTGAGCAAAATATACGAGCTCGTTATTAACTCCAACCCTTGTTATGCCTTCCTGCTGGATGGAAATTCACTGATTCAGAATAAGCTGATCGTTGCCCATGTGCTAGCGCACTGTGATTTTTTCAAAAATAATATGCGTTTCTCCATGTCCAACCGAGATATGGTCGAGAGCATGTCAGCTACAGCAGATCGGATTGCCGGTTATTCTGTAACTTACGGAACTGATGCTGTGGAGAGCTTCATCGATTCAGTGCTGGCTATCCAGGAGCATATAGACCCCAGTCTGATCCAGCCACGCAAGCTGGGCAAAACTCACCTACTGGAAGCTAAGATGAAGGAGCTCAAAGACGCCCCTCCAGGCGGCTCGAAATCAACCAATCCTTATGACGAATTATGGAATTTAGATAAAAGCAATACCGGGCCGCAGGAAGCATTCTCTGGAAACCGTGCTTTCCCCCCTGAGCCAGAAAAAGATATGGTCTGGTTTATCCAGCAATATTCCACTGTTTTGGAGGATTGGCAGCGTGACATTATGACGATGCTCCATGACGAAATGCTCTACTTCTGGCCACAGATGGAGACAAAAATCATGAACGAAGGCTGGGCTTCGTACTGGCATCAGCGCATCGTTCGCGAACTAGATCTGACCGAAGAGGAAACAGTGGAATACGCAAAACTAAATTCATCCGTCGTGCAGCCCTCACGGCAAAGCCTGAATCCTTACTATCTGGGGCTGAAAATCTTTGAAGACATCGAACGCCGCTGGGACCGTGAGAAAATCTTTGAAGTACGTGAGTTGGAATCCGATACCTCCTTTATCCGCAGCTATCTGTCGAAGGAATTGGTGAACGACCTCGATCTTTATGTTTTTGAGAAAAAAGGCCCCGAATGGAAAATCACCGATAAAGCATGGGAAAATGTACGAGATCAACTGGTGCTCGCCCGGGTCAATGGCGGGTCTCCTTACTTGGTCATTGAGGACGCAGACTTCGAGAAGAATGGTGAATTATTTATAACTCATCGCTATGAAAGCATCGAGCTGGATCTGAAGTATCTGGAGCGCACACTCCCTCACATCTACTCTTTATGGGGGCGGACGGTTCATCTACAGACGGTTGTGGAAGACAAAAAGGCGCGTTTTTCATACGATGGCAAAAAGGTGCAGCGGAAGTTTATTTAAACTAAAAAAAGCGGCAGACCTAAACGGGTATTAACACCCTGGTCTGCCGCTTTTTGCTATGACTAAAATGAGGATTCAGATTCTTTTAACGACTTCGAGAAATATTTTGGAGCCTCAACAAATCCTTGTCGAGCATAAAATCTATGCGCATCAGTTCTTCTGGAATGACAATGAACCTGAATTTTATCACAGTTTCTTTTTCTAGCTAAATCAGCGCAATACTCCTCAAGCTTTCGTCCAATACCTTTGCTCCTAATGGCATTGCTCACCACAAGATAACTTATAATTGCAGTCTCTCCTACCAGACCTAATTGGGGTATGTAATGCATGGAAATACAAGCTACCACTTGATCATCTTCCTCAAAAACCAATAATTCCTCGTCCGGATGTAGGATTAGCTTTTCTATTTTTTCTTGCATGAACACTTCTGTATCCGGATATCCCAACTGTTCTAATAATTCCGCTATGTCTTTCCAGTCATCAGCTCTCGCTTCTCTAATCATCTGCTTCACTCCCTGTTATTTTCGAATTACCTTACTTATTGACTCTATTACACTACGGAAGATCATACTCGTCAAACATAAACTGATTAGATAAAAAAACACCCCAAAAGTATCATTGGTTTCCATATGAGAGTTCCTAAAAAAGGAGACCCACAGCGGTAACACGTTGCGGACCTCCATCGACACCCTCATATCAACTTAATAACTGCACATGGCAAATGCTCAGGTGAACGTAACGTAAGGAAGTTTGAAAATGTAGGCGCGTAGCGTTCGCCTTTGTCAGCGACCTAAAGTCCAAACATTTCTGAAATTACAATTATCACCGCGCGGTCTTTGCCCTTATCGACTATTCAGTCAACTTTTTCACAGGAACGTAAATCTCCATCACTGTATCTGGCCGCGAATGGCAGCGTTCATCGTAAAACTCAAAATCCAGCTTAGTCTCGTCATAAACGTAACCACTGTCCTTAAACCACTCTTCGAAGATGTACTTCCAGCTGCTTTTTATGACTTGGGCAAACTCTATTTGCTCTGTATCCGTTGAAGTATCCACTGGAGGTGTTGTGAACACGGCATATTCGGCTTCTGGCACATCCATCGTCAACATATCAGCTTCTACCTTGGAGTAGTCCTCAACAATAACACCCAAAAGATAGGTGGCATTACCGTTATCTGAAGACGGAATACATAAACCAACTTCTCCGTGTTTAGGCGGGTTTAGTATTTTATACATTTTGGACTCCAGGTTTTCACCCTCATAATGGCTCCAAAAAGAAGCAATATCCTTAGTGTACATACTACCCGCAACATTAGTTTGGATACCATAACCTGCCACCTTAAAAGCAGGCTTACGAACAAAAACAGGATTCATAATATAACCTCCGATATCAAATATTGAATTTCCTTTACTAAACCCATCCATCCGCGCTGCATATTGTGTCGGACTATAACCAAAGGTTTTGCGAAAAGCTTTAGTAAAGCCACTTTGTGTTTCAAAACCATAGTCCAGCGCAATATCAATGATCTTTTTTCCAGCAAATAATTCAATTGAGGCTAAGGATAATTTTCGGCTCCGCACATACTCCATCACAGACATTTCCTTGCACAAGCTGAACACTCGGCAAAAATGATACACCGAATATCCGACCTCCGTCGCTATTTCTTCCACCGTTATATTTTCTTTGATATGAGCTTCTATATATTCAACACATTTTTCTATATCTTTACTGTAATTCAAGTGCAGCACCAGCCTTTCCCCGTACGGTGATTTCATTATATCAACTGCGCTGGAGATGGACTGTTCCTGTTTTGCTGAGCTGCATTATTGCCTGTATAAAAAAACAGAGCAGTGATCCTCCATTTACAAAAGGATCATAACTCTGCGTATTCTTAGTCACCATCATTTTGGGTAAGCCTCGAAGTAGACAACGCTGGATTCACGTAACCTACTTACTCTTCCGTTCAGTTGCTCCCTACGACTGACTAAAGGACCCAGATGACGTTATTTGCAAAAATATCGCCTTTTGAGCGGAGTTTCGGACTCCACTGCAGCTATTACTCAAAAAAAGGCTCATATTTAGGGTTTTTCCTGCTAATAGCGACCATGGGGTCCGATAGCCTGCGAAATATACTCAAAATCTACGTTTAGGGTCACCTGTATCCTTTAGCAACTTCCTACGCACAACAGCCACATTAGTCAGACGGGTTGCGGCGTTTAGATTAACATTAGGAGGGTAAAAGGAGGAAGATACAACATGGAAGGGCAAAAAAAGAGTGCTCCACAGCCATGTTCATGGCTTTTGGAACACCCCGCATAAATGAATTCTTTTTTAACGGTTAAGCAGACTTCCCACGTATTTCAGCAGCTCGTTGGCGCAGATTGGGCAGTAGTGATGCCCATCAATAAGTCTGGCGCATACCTCATTGATTCGTTTGAGCTGACTTTCATCAGGTGTTTTGGACGAGGTGGTGATTTTGACAATATCTTTGAGGTCTGTGAACAGCTTTTTCTCAATCGCTTCACGCAGGCGGTCGTGGTTGTTGTACTCGAATTTCTTCCCTTTGCGTGAATACGCGGAAATCCGGATCAGGATCTCTTCACGGAACGCTTTTTTTGCATTCTCAGAGATTCCAATTTGCTCTTCAATCGAACGCATTAACCGCTCATCCGGCTCCATTTCCTCATCCGTCAGCGGATCACGAATTTTCGACCAATTGCAGAAAGCTTCGATATTATCTAGATAATTTTCAAAAAGTGTCTTTGCAGATTCCTCAAAGGAGTAGACAAATGCCTTTTGTACTTCGCTTTTCGCTAAAATATCATATTCCTTGCGGGCAATGGAGATGAAGTTCAAATAACGCTCCCGCTCCTCTTTTGTAATCGACGGATGCTGATCCAGGCCATCCTTTATCGCCCGCAGGACATCCAGTGCGTTCATGCACTGCAGATCTCCTTTGATCAGAGCGCTGGAAATGCGGTTGATAACATAACGCGGATCAATTCCGGACATGCCCTCATCTAAATACTCCGTTTGCATCTCCTTAAGATCGGCCTCTTTATAGCCCTCGACCTCTTCACCATCGTACATCCGCAGCTTTTTGATCAGATCCATACCTTGTTTTTTGCTTTCTTTAAGACGGGTTAGGATGGAAAAAATAGCGGCGGCACGCAGCGCATGTGGTGCAATATGCACATGACTCATATCACTCTGGGCGATCAGCTTCGCGTAGATTTTTTCCTCTTCCGAAACTCTGAGGTTATACGGAACAGGCATAACAATCATACGGGACTGGAGCGCTTCATTCTTTTTATTAGAAATAAACGACTTATACTCGGTTTCATTTGTATGAGCAATTATCATTTCGTCCGCACTTATCAACGCGAAGCGGCCAGCCTTGAAATTGCCTTCTTGCGTCAGTGAAAGCAGGTTCCATAAAAACTTTTCGTCGCATTTGAGCATTTCCTGAAATTCCATCAGCCCACGGTTAGCCTTGTTCAACTCCCCATCAAAACGGTAAGCGCGTGGATCAGATTCCGAACCAAATTCAGTAATGGTCGAAAAATCAATACTTCCTGTCAAATCGGCGATATCCTGAGACTTCGGATCAGATGGACTAAAAGTACCAATCCCTACCCGCTCTTCTTCTGACAGAATAACACGCGTCACCTTAACCTGCTCAATGTCGCCAGCATAATCATTTCTTAGACGCATCTGGCAGGATGGGCACAAGTTGCCCTCAATACGTACACCAAGTTCCTTCTCAATCTCCGGACGGAGCTCCAGCGGGATCAAATGCAGCGGGTCCTCATGCATCGGGCAGCCCTCTATTGCGTATACCGCACCCGCATCTGTGCGCGAGTACTGTTCCAAACCACGTTTAAGCAGCGTGACCAGGGTCGATTTCCCCCCACTGACAGGTCCCATCAATAACAAAATCCGTTTGCGAACATCAAGCCGACGTGCTGCAGAGTGAAAATATTCCTCGACCAACTTTTCGACTGCACGATCAAGTCCAAAAATCTCCTGTTCAAAAAACTTATACCGTTTGCGTCCGTTTATGTCCTCTACGCCGTGCGACTTAATCATGTCATAAACGCGGGAGTGAGCGGTTTTTGCGGGAGAGGGGTCTTTTCTCAACAGTTCTATATACTGCTTGAAGGTGCCGCTCCACGCCAACCGGTCGTTCTCAGCCCGATACGAAGCTATACGCTCAAAAATGTCCATTGCTCGCTGCCTCCTCTTGCGCTCCTACTTGCTCTTCTACTTGCTCTCCTATAGCGTTAAAAAGTGTATTACATACCTATGCGGCAAGCGCGGAATAGTTGACCTCTTTTTTACTGTGCTATAATAGAGAATCAGAAAATGGCTGTAAAACCTTATTGGGAAACCCGAAAATAAAGGCCTACGGGAGTGACAAGATGGCGGTACGACATGAAACGGAGCTGTATGCTCCTTTGAAGATTTTTTTTGAAAAGCAGGGTTACAGCATCAAAGGTGAGGTTCGGACCTGCGATTTGGTGGGGATTCGGGAGGACGTTGAGCATCCTCTGATCGTGGAGATGAAAAAATCATTCAATCTCGCCTTGCTGCTGCAAGGGGTAGAACGGTTGAAGCTCAGTCCTACCGTCTATCTCGCAGTGGAACGTGTCCGTGATAAAAAAGGAGCGGTGAACCAGCGCTGGGGCGAGCTTAGCGGATTATGCCGCCGGCTCGGTCTTGGGCTGATCACTGTTATCTTTTATAAGACCAAAGCACCGCTGGTCGAGGTGCTCGTAGAGCCAGACGAGAAGCCGCCTGCGCAGCGCAGCAATAAGCGGCGGCGCGAGCGCCTGCTCTATGAGTTCCGCGAGCGCAGCGGAGACTACAACACCGGCGGCAGCACGCGCGTCAAGCTCGTGACGGCCTACCGCGAGAAAGCGCTGCGTGTCGCGCTTTCTCTGCAAGCAGCGGAGGCGGACGCCGCCGCCGCTGCAGAGAAGGCAGCTGCGAAGGCTTCGCTCGCAGCTGCCAAACGTTCAGCGGCGGGCACCGCTGAACAGGTTCCGGCGCTGAGCTCAGCGCCGGAGAGCCGTGCTGCCGGGGACGCGGCAGCACGGGAGGCAGCGGCGGTAGGCACGCGAAGCGGTGCCCCTAGCGCTGCCTCAAGCACGCTTCCAGCGGCCGTATTGGCCGCAGGAAGCGCTCCCCGCTCGGCCGGCATCACTCCGGCCGAGCTGCGGAAGCGTAGCGGCGTACCCACCGCCGCCGCTATGCTTCAGAACAACTACTACGGCTGGTTTCACCGGGTAAGCCGTGGGCGTTACACCCTAACCCCAGCCGGTCATGCGGCGCTGGTGGAATATGCCGCGATAACAAGCGGCGTACCCAATAACAGCAATCATCCCATTAATTAGCTAACCTAGCCGGGACAGTACTTCTATCGACTATTTCTTTTTAGTCGGGTCTTATTCTTTTAGCTCGGTTCTAATCATTTACTCAGACTTTAAACTTATTATTCTGATGCACACATAACATGTGTAAATAACGCCAAAAAGCATCCCACCTACGGGATGCTTTTTCGTATGTCTAATCTTATTTAAATCCTATCTCTGTGCATTCCATGTTCTTAACTTACACTTAACATATTAGTATCTGGTGCGTACCACGCTCTTACTACACTCATACCACATTTAGATTACATTTTTAACACACTAGTATCTCATACGTACCATGTCTTATTTTACTCATATCTCATTAGTACTCATACATACCACATTCGTATTACATTCTTACCGCGTGTTTAACTCGCTCTTCCCACGTTCGCAAATCATTCTCATCACATTAGTAACTCATTCGTCCACATTCAGATTTCATTCGCGTTCGTATCTCACTCTTACCACGTTCATATCTCTGCGTACCTCATCCGGCTCTAAGTGCCTGTACTTATTTAACTTATTTACACTCTCGAACACGAGCCTTATTTACTAATTACTATTTTCTCTACTCTTGCTTTAACAAGCTACTCTTGCTGAATCATTCAAAGCAAAATAAGCTTTAAAAACACCATTCCGAAAAAGGCACACTAAGTTATTAGGGAAATCCTCCCCAATATTCTTCGATTCACACGCTAAAAACCGCATTTTAGGGAAATCTTCCCTGATTTTCGCCAGATTTACCCCTAAAACGGGGAATCCCTTGATTTTTTAGGGAGAAATTCCCTAAACAGTCCATTTTAGAGTTCAAATCGACCAGTTTTAGGGAGGATTTCCCTAATTAATCTCACATCACGAACTTCGTCTTGCCCGACTTGTAATTCTGTCCTTGTTTTAGCTCTAAAAGTGTCTTGTGTTATCATTCATTTCAATCATTTCATTCCCAACTTTCATTCCACTACCTAACTCCGTGCTGTGAACTCCTTAACCGCTTCGCTCATCAGATTCATGCCAAGCAGCAGCTCATCCCGGCCGGGATGGCTAAAGTTAAGGCGAAGGTGATTGCTGACTCCATCTACACTACATAACGGACCTGGCAAAAAAGCCACTCCCTTACCTAGCGCACATTTGAGCAACGCCATAACATCCATTCCCTCTGGTGGTGCGACCCACAGGAACATGCCTCCTGATGGAAGGTCATAGTAGCTGCCCTTCCAAGCAGGCCGCTTGAGCAGTTCCACCATAAGCTTCAGACGGGTGTTATACTCTCGATTCAGCTGCGCGATATGCTCACGCAGATCAAACGCAGACACATCCAATAAATGATGCAGCAGCCGCTGATTTAATGCGCTCGACTGCCAATCGGCCATCTGCTTAGCCGCAGACATCATTCTGATCAAGACTCGGCTGCCTGCCGCCCAGCCCGTCCGCAGCGCGGGCGCAACGGTCTTGCTGAACGAACCGATATAAAGCACGTGTCCGCCATCGCTGATATTTTCCAGTGCATACAAAGACGGATATCTTTTAGCCTTTTGTTCACCCTGCTTCTGGAAGTGCAAATCCCCATAAGAATCATCTTCCACAATCAAGATGTTATATGCGATACATAAATCCAATACTGCGCGGCGTCTCTCCAGACTCCATAAAATGCCGCTTGGATTAGTAAAGCTAGGGGTTGCGAACAGCATTTTCGGCTTATGCAGCTCAATCTGGCTCCGCAAATGCTCCGGATCAAGCCCGTCCAAATCACCCTGTACAGGAATAATAACGGCCCCCTGCATCCGAAGAGTCTGCAAAAATCCTGGTGAGGTCGGATTTTCTACTAATACACGATCTCCTGGATCAATATACACCCGCGACAACAAATCAATGGCTTGCTGGCTACCCGTTGTTAGCAGAACTCCACCCTCAACAACATTTACCCCTTTTTCTTTAAGCCAATCCCCTGCGAGCCACTCCCGAAGCGGTCCGTACCCTGCAGGATCACCATATTGCAGTGCTCCCGCATCTGCTGAAATCACCGTAGATGCTGCTTCAGCAAGCAGTGACAATGGGAATAGTTCTTCCGCTGGTAATTCTTCAGCTAGCGATATCATGGAGCTTCTCCGTGTTTGGGTGCGGATACTAAGAAGCGATGACGACAACAATGTGTGTGCGCGAGCAGAAAATTCGTAAATCATGCGAAATCCCCCTTCCCTGTTACCAAGTAGAAACGGCTTCGTCATCCTCATCCAAGGATGGGATGGTTACCCATTCAACATGATATCCTTACTTCTACTCCAAGAATATTCCACCCCATACGTCATTATGTCGTAAAGCGTGGGTTAGGCGTAGATTTGCCTGTTTTGTCTTGAGAAGAGCGCGAATTTCTCAATCGCTTGTGCCCGGGTCGAAACATCTAGCTTTACATAGATTTTGCGCAAATAATTATCAATGGACCGACGGCTTACCGCAATTTCAAGCGCAATTTTATCGTAGGTAATCCCTTGAACGATTCGCTCCATGATAAACATCTCTGTCTCCGTCAGTTGCAGAACATCATCTAATCCTTTAAATGTCGAAATCGGCCAAGCTCCTTTTTCAATCCATTCCAACGGCATTGAAAGAAAACCCTCCCGTAAACCCAGGATCAGCTGTAAAAGCTGACGGGGAGAAGCTCCCTTCGAGAATATCCCGCTGGCTCCTAGTTCTACGAGGGGCTGAAGCAGTTCTCGCCCGTCTTCGTCTGTCATCACGACAAAATGTGAGTTTGGTGAGCTTTTTTTCATATTTAACAGCACACTCTCAATATTCCCCTCAGGCATATGATAATCTACTAGCACTAGCTCGGGATTTTTTTCCCTTACGATGGTAGCGCCTTCGTCCCAAGTGGAATACATTCCCAGAACCTTAAGCCCCTCTTCCTCTTCCAAAATCAATTTTGTCCCCAGCATACTTGTAGGATGACACCCCACAATGACCACCTGCCAAACCTTCATCATTAATGCCCTGACCCCCTGCTCTATATATAATCATCTAGAAAGGAAAGCGCCGCAGCGTTTCCGGTTAAAACGCAAGCAAGGCTGTATGATGACTTGTCTGTATAATCTCTAGCTGGTTACCTTGTGTACGTCTATCAGAATTCCAATCTATAGAAATTGTATCGCAGTAGTTTAATAGGATGCAATTACTTTTTCTAGTTTTCATACTCTCTTACATTTTTGCGAATCTTGTCAAAGTCTGATAGAATGGGGACTTGAAAAAAAGACCAACCCGAGGTGATAAAATGCAACCGCTAGCGGAAACGTCCCCGGTACGCTCGCGCTCTACTACTGCGAGAAACGGCCCTTCCGTAAAATGGTTTTTACTGTTCTGGATTATGATGATCGGACTCGGCGTATATGCTGTATACAGCTACACGAACCATCTGAAGCAACAGGTGCTTACCGAACTTAGTACTCAGAGCCAGCAGCAGCTTACCGTTTTGAAGACCGACTATGAAGCAAAAATTGCCGTTCTCTCTGAAGAAGTGAAGGAATTGCAGAATACAGTGCAAAGCTTTAACGAACTATTAACCTTCACTAAAGATAATGCTAGTGCCAAGACAGATAACAGCAACAAGCTATATACGCAATTGAGTGAGGTAAGCAAACAGTTAGAAGCATTGAAGAAAGAAATGGATCTGATCAAATGATGACGCCAGTCAAAAGAGTAAACCGCTTCTTCATGCTTCTAACTGCACCGTTCATAGGCTTGTTTATTTGTATGTCGTGGTATCGACCACCGCTACAGCTAGACCTTGATGTAGGACAATTCACACCAAGCGCTGGGCCAGTGAATGAAACAGCTTCCTTAAAAAAAGAGCTGACGCTGGCAGAGGCCTCCGCAGCTTACACCATTGATGCTGTCAGCGCTAGTGCCAAGCTATATAAAGAGACTACCACTACGATGAATAAGCTGGTCGAAACAGCACAGACTCAAGCGAACCGGCCTGAACTGATCTATAACCGCAGGATTTCAGCCAAGCTTGGTATACCTTCAGAGATCGTTACTAGCGACCGTATAAGAGTTGAGTTATATCGATTGAATCCAGGAAACTACAAAGCTTATGCGTTGAAAATCAAATTGAAGGACCCGACCGCTATGAAGATGAGCTTGGCGGAGACAGCCTCCGGTGCGGAAACTACTATGCATGCCGTACAGCGTAATGGTGCCATTGCTGGTATTAATGCGGGCGGCTTTGCAGATCAATCCGGAAAACGTTATCCCTTAAGCACAACTGTAGTGGATGGAAAGTATTTATACGGTTTTGAGCCCACGTACAAGGACCTAAGTTTTGTTGGGCTGAACAAATCCGGGCAATTAATCGGAGGGAAATTCTACAGTCGCGCACAATTAGATCAGCTAGATCCGGTATTCGGCGCCACCTTTGTGCCTGTCCTCCTTAAAAACAACATCAAAACACCCATACCCGAAAAGTGGAAAACATCCCCTAATCGGGCACCACGTACCGTGATCGGCAAATATAAAGATGATCAGATCCTGCTTTTTGTAGCGGATGGATATAATGAGTATGGCAGCTCTGGTGCACAGCTGGAGGAGATTCAGAACAAATTATCGAATATGGGTCTCGTAGATGCTTATAATTTAGATGGTGGTGGCTCTTCCTCATTGATCTTTAACGGAAGAGTTATCAATAAACCATCCGATGGAAATCTAAGAGCTGTGCCAACGAATTTTCTGTTTTTTAAATAATATAGTAAATTGTCTATGTAACATATCACATTTGCGTTTATTTTTATTAAATTGCAGGTTATAATCTTGATAACGAATACATTCGCTATTGGAGGTGCCAGTATGTCGTTCTCATTAACCTTTTGGATCGTAATGTTCGTATTTGTGTTATTTACGGTCGGCATCCTTACCTCATCTTACAACGACGACAAAACAAAAGGCCTATAAAGCCGATATGTCCCTGCAGCCACTTGGTGCGGGGGCATTTTTTGTATACATAAAAAAACTGCCCCCCAAGTAGAAGAGTTCTACGAAGAGGACAGTTTTTTTATAAGCTCTTGGCTGTCAAAATTCAAAATATGTACTTCTTAGGCATGTCTTGGCAATTGAGTCATTTCAGAAAGGCATGCAGAACAAATATAACGATCTTTATATTCGCTTACACCATCCATCGATCCACAGAAAACACATTTTGGACGGTAACGCTCCAAGATGATATGGTCACCCTGTACCAAAATTTCAACCGGGTCGCCTTCATTCATCTGATACCTTTTACGCAGGGACTTAGGCAGAACAATTCTACCCAACTGATCCACTTTGCGAACTACACCAGCAGGTTTCATAACTAACGTACACCTCTCCTGTTCAAGAAAAATTATTTAGTAGCTACTACTTATTTCGGCTCTTTCAATATATTTCGTTACCTAATTGTCGAATCCTGCTGAAAAAAATAAAAAATTTGTCTTTTTTTAAATAAGATTAGGGAAATCCAATTGTCGAAGCGCCTCGTACACAATAATTGCTGCCGAATTGGATAAATTCAGAGATCTCACAGCATCACTCATTGGCATGCGCATTTTTGTTTCTTTACCTGCTTCTAGAATCTCTGCAGAAAGCCCCTTCGTTTCCTTGCCAAAAACAAAAAAATCGCCATCTTGGAACTTAAAGTCGCTGTATCTTTTCTCTGCTTTCGTCGTTGCGTAAAAGAAACGCCCCTCGCTATATTTCTCCAAAACCTCAGCAAAGGAGTCGTGATATTCAATAGTAACAGCATGCCAATAGTCTAATCCTGCTCTTTTTAATGTAGCATCGTCAGTACGGAATCCGAGTGGACGAACCAAGTGAAGATGAGTGCCGGTAGCGGCGCAAGTACGCGCAATGTTGCCAGTATTGGCCGGAATTTCCGGCTCGACTAATACGATATGGAGTGCCATTATATGGTTCCTTCCTCTCTAAAGGCTTAATAGCCAGATGTTTTACTCTAGTGCCTAACCATAGCTTCTCCAAACAAACTGAAAACCTTCCACCAAGAAGGCGGAAGGTTATAGATAGAATTCATTAACCTTGAGTTTGCCGGAAATGGTTCATGAAATCGGATAGTGCTTTTACACTTTCGTAAGGAACTGCATTGTAGATGGAAGCACGCAAGCCCCCAACACTGCGGTGACCCTTTAAGCCGACAAAACCTTCCAGTTCAGCAGCTTTGACAAACTGCTTTTCGAGTTCTTCTGATTGCATCCGGAAAGTAACGTTCATAATAGAGCGGCTGCCTTGTTCTGCAACACCACGGTAGAAACCGTCACTTCCATCGATGTGATCATATAACAGACCCGATTTTTCAAGGTTCTTGGAATGGATGCCAGCTAAGCCGCCTTGCTCCTCAATCCATTTTAATACTTCGTTCACCATATATACAGAGAAAGATGGAGGTGTATTGTAAAGAGAGTTATTCTTATAATGAGTGCTGTAACGCATGATAGTAGGAATGTTAGAAGGTGATTCTGCAAGCAATTCTTCTTTCGCGATAACTACAGTCACGCCTGAAGGTCCAAGGTTCTTTTGTGCTCCGGCATAGATCATTCCGAATTGGTTCACATCGATTGGACGGCAAAGTATATCACTAGACATATCCGCGATTAACGGAATCGAGCCTGCATCCGGAAATTCTGCATATTGCGTTCCTTCAATGGTCTCGTTGGAAGTAACATGAAGGTAAGCAGCATTCTCCGCAGCTTTGATCGAACTTAATTCAGGTATAGCCAAGAATTTCTTATCTTCGGAAGAAGCAGCAACATGAGCGCCTCCTACCAATTTGGCTTCTTTATAAGCTTTATCTGCCCAGCTACCTGTCATTACATAGCTACCTACTTGGCCTTCGGAAATCAAGTTCATAGGGATCATTGCAAACTGCGTGCTTGCTCCGCCTTGTAAGAACAATACCTTATAGCCCTTCGGATTGCCGAGGAGTGAAAGCAGACGTTCCTGCGCTTCATTATGCACGGATTCGTAAATTGCACCACGGTGCGACATCTCCATGATAGACATTCCACTTTCCCGGAAATCAACAAACTCCGCTTGTGCGCGTTCCAGTACCGTAAGCGGCAATGCTGCCGGTCCGGCATTAAAATTGTATGCTCTCTTATTCAAAACTGCTCCCCACCCTTTCTCTCCTATCAATATGGATATGGTTATGATAGCAATATTCTCCCGCACCAGCAAGTATAATTATTCACATAAAAGGTTAAGACGGTACTCATTTCGCAGTGAAAAACCGGTAAGATCGGCGCCAGCTCTTGCTTTGACGCGGTAAAAGACTAATGTTCACAAATACTTCAGGAGAGACTACATGACCTTCTCCCCACAGGGCCATACGTTCTACTGGAAAGTCCCCACTCTCTCGCACGCCTGTTCCACTAGGCTTATGAACCAACTCCCAGGTGAACTCATTTTCCTGACCTTCCCAACCGCTCAACTTGCAATAAAAGGGTTTATCCGGTTCCTTTGACCAAGTAAGGGTATTCCCGGATACCTCTAGCAATTCTTTCGTATAGGAGGATTCTGGTTCTACTACCTTGAGTTCCCTCGGAAGACGCAGTTCGAAATCCTGCCCAATATTCAACCCGTCGATTCCGATGAAGTTGTGAATATATTCCTCCGTATGGAAAGGCTTTTGCCCTTTGTTATGCAGTTCATATGCAATTATTAATTGATCCCTCTGTAAAGAAATCGTTTTGGTTAGCTGCACAGCATATCCGTTGCTTTCCATCGGGTGGATCGTATAGGTGACCGCATCATTCCCTGCTTCGATATCCTTACTAAAAGAGGTTAAGGGGAACTCCTCATTGAAACTGTATAATGGGGAATTTCCTTTTTGTAACAATCCGACTCCGATTTTTGGAAACCAGCCTCCGATTGGTGCTTCATCATATCCAATTGCCCGGGAAATGCCAAACTCATTACAAAGCCCCTTGCCCCCAGTTCCTTCGCCTGGCTTCAAGCTTTCCGGCACACAAAACGTATGTTTCCCCTCTTCTAATGTCACCTGTGTAATAAATCCTGTCCAGTCAAAACGTGTGCCCTTATACTCTCCGATATCAGCGATATCGACAGTTAATATGCCATTTGACAGTCTGTAACCCATACCTAACGCGCCCTTTCGTTCATTGTTACAATGAATAAATATTCATTATTGAAAAAAACGTCTGCAGCCGCTATGAATAACGGTGCAGACGTCTTAAAATATCGTATAAAGCTACGCCAATGTCACTTCAATCAAGTGGCATTTCTCTGTCTGCAGAGAGAGCAACTCTTCACGCGGAATAATCGCACTTCCTGAGCCGCGCTGCAGCGTCACCTCGCTGCCATTCAGGGTAACAGCGTGTATTTGGTACTCCCCGTAGTTTAAGCTTCCTGTGGCTTTATAGACCACTTCAAACTCGCGATCCGCGAAGATTGTCTTAATAGAGGCTTTTCCCTCAGAATTAAACTGCGCTTTAACAAGCTTCGGTTCCAACAAAAGATCGCCTAGCTTACCTTTTACACCAAATACTTCAGTAACCATAGTTAACAGCAGCCAGCTTGCTGATCCTGTTAAATACGTATACATCCCTCTGCCTTGCTCGTTAATATACTCAGGAATTCCTGGGTATATGCGGGCTTTTGCAAAGTCAGTACTTAAGCTATACAGAGATTCTAATACTTTATGTCCTTCTTTCACATATCCGCGTTTATACAACGCATTGCCATACATGATGGTCATGTGACTGAACATAGCACCGTTCTCTTTATGTCCAAAGGCAAAGCCAAAGGCGCGACCCAGATTCTGCTGGATGCCTCCGAAACGGGAATTAAGTCTGTACCCAATTTTGTCATCCAGTAGATTACGATCCACGGCGGCAATGATATGCGGAATTTGCTCTGGCGCAGCTGCATGACCCATCAGCGGGAATACTTGACCTGTAAGCGTCATTCGAACGCCTTCTGAGAATTCCCCTTCCACTTGTTCTCCATCATTATTATAATAACCGTTAAACCAGCCTCCACCTTGTTCACTTTCCACCCACTCATTGCGGCGCAAGTGATTAAAGATCCACTCTGCTTTTTGTTCCAGATCGTCCGCTACTGTCTCTATGTCGAGTGCTGCACGAATACCGCTAACTTTGTTCGGAGCGGCAGCATAATATTGATTAAGTCTTTCATGCTTGCCTGATACAGATTCATAATCCACTTGCTCACCAAGCGAATCTAGCAATAGTTTCATTTCTTCTGCCAATTCAACTGTCTCTTGCCCTTTAGAAGTCTTTAGCGTACGCAGCACACGAGAAATATCCAATAAGTTACTTGCGTAGAATGCTGTGAAAGCTACACTCTCACCCCGGTCTGCGCCCATATCAAGACCATCATTCCAGTCTGCGCCCTCCAGCAGGATATTATTGTGCTCTCCAACATTAAAGAACGGAACCAGATTTTGCAGCAGGATATGTTCCAGAATCGTACCTTTATAAACCTCACCAGAAGTTGTTCTGAGATCACTTCCTAGCGAGGTATCCCATGAAGTATCACGTTCCTTACAGCGACTCATAAAGGTATCGCGGAAATACGTCTGTTCCTGCAATAAGAAATCAAGATCACCACTCTGATCCAGATATAACATAGTAGTTAAGAACGGCCAAGCCCCATGATCCATCCACACCCGCGGGATGTTGTTACGGTCGGCAATAAATTCACCAGGCTGTTGACCGATAATAGTGGCATTACTACCATCTATTCTTACCCCAGCGTAGTTGTTCAGCAGTAAGCTCCGTACTTCAGCCGGTTCCATAATAAGGAGTGCTAGACAATCCTGCCAAAGATCCCGCCAGCCACGTCCGCCTCTTCCATAATCATGATAAGGCAAGAAGGAGTTACCATAAAGTCTTCTCAGCACGGGTTGAATCGTAACCCATTTCATCCATTGGTCAGCATCTGAATCACCGGTATGAAATTCTACCATATTCACTTTATCTGCCCAGAAGGCTTTAGTCTCCTCAAGCAAATGATCAAAAGCTTCAGATGTACCATATTTGTTCATCAAAGCATCCACGTCAATTCTCTCATTATGGATCGCCATAACTACTATATAAGAATGGCTGTCACCAGGAGACAGAGTAAGCGTCTCGTAACGAAGACCCCCGATAGCCTCATATCCCTCTCTTTGTACGCCTCCGCCCTTGCCAATCTCCGGCGTGTTGTTCAGGATAACAGCTTCCGGCCAATCCAGGCTTCCACCTTCTCCAATGAACTCCTCCTGCACCGGAAAGAACCCCGCAGGTTGACTGCCGTCACCCTCTGCACCAAATACTCCATAAGAAGTGTGATTGATGCGGTGTCCCCGCTCATCAAAGGAGAGTGCAGGCTGAACCTCAACACCATAGGGTGAAGTATAAATCCGGTTAAGCAAGGAGGTTACATGTCTATGATCGCGCAGATCATCCGCCGAACGCGCGTAAATCGGAACTACCGCTGTCGGTGTCAGCGTAATAGCCTCTGCTGCTGTATTGGTCAACGTAACCTTCATTAATTCGACTTTATCATTACCACTTGGCACAAAGCTGGTGATTTCTGCTTTAACACCCATCTCTGCGTTACAACGCGTTACGCGTTGCCACAAGAAACCAGCCTCTAGTACTGCTTCATCAGTAGACGATGTATAAAAATCGGCATTTTGCTTAGCGGAGTTCCCCACTGCCGACCAAGCTCCCTTGCCGTCTACGTATACCCAGAAGTTGCGGGAAGCCCGCGAATTATGCAAATCTTCAACAGATAATGGCGGTGTTAAAAATGAATTATGACCTGTGGTAACCTGACCATGAAGTTTTGGAGTTACTGTCGACATCATTCCCCCTTCATTCACTAGAGGGAAATATAGAAAACTGCTGCGATCCGGTTGCTGAAGCCTGAATTCCCCATCATTTCCGGTGAATTCGAAGCCATGAATTTTATTACGATCCATTCTCTCCATCCTCTCATTTACACAACTACTTAAGCTTTAACCGCACCTGCCAATGCACCGTCAACGATATACTTTTGAATGAAGGTGTATAGGATGATAAGCGGTGCAGATACGATCATGATCCCGCACGCCAACATAGGCCAGTTGTTTCCGTATTGACCGCGGAATTCTTTAAGCCCGAAGGTGATTGGATAGTTTTCTGGACTCGGTAAATACATGACCGGCCCCACGAAGTCATTCCAGATACTAATTGCTGTTAGAATAACACCTGTAGCAATTACTGGTTTCATAAGTGGCATGATGATCTGGAACAAATAACGCATATATCCAGCGCCATCCATACCTGCTGCTTCATCCATCTCCCGGCTAATTCCTTTGATGTAACCTACAAACATCATGAACACGATACCCGTTCCGCCTGTTTTAAGGAGAATGTAACCCAGCTTCGTGTCATAACCTACAAATCCTAGCTCCTGTTTCATGGTAAGCATCAGCTTGAACTGTGCGACCATTGGATTCGGCAGGAACTGAGACATCAAGAAGAACAAATAAATAAATCCGCTCCACTTCACATAATTTCTCGCCACCGGGAAGGCCCCGAATAACGAAACAATTAGGGTCAGCACTGTTGCTACGGCCGTATACAGCAGACTGTTTAAGAAATAATTAGAGAAATTACCCTGTAGCCAAGCTTCTTTATAATTATCCCATTGAATACTTTTTACGAGACCGATAGGATCTAACAGATATTCTGTAAAGGACTTGAATGAAATATTGATTACAAATAACAACGGCATGATATACAAAACAAGCAACACTGCAATCAGAATATAAGAGAGAGTTTTGGCGGTTTTGGAATCCTTCATTAATATTCCACCTCTCTCTTACGCATTTGTTTCACTGCAAATACTACAAACACCAGAATCATAAGGAACTGAACCACGGAAAGCGCGGAAGGAAGTCCCATCTGTAGAGAACCACGGAACGTCTCTTTATAAACGTCATATGCCATCGTTCTTGTGTTAAAGCGACCGTCCGTAGTTGCGAGAATAATATCAAAGGTGGACATCGCACCGATAATAGACAAAATAATGTTAATCGTAAAGGATGGAGCGATAAGTGGGAATGTGATATTTTTAAAAGATTGCCACTTCGTAGTTCCGTCTATATATCCAGCCTCATACAAATCTTTCGGTACGGATTGTAGTCCCGCAAGGAAAATCAACATCGAATATCCCATATACATCCAAATTTGCGTAAATATAATATAACCGAACGCATGAGTGAAGCTTCCAAAGAACATATCTTTATAACCGAACAAAGAATCATACAGTTGGTTAACCGGACCACTCAGCGGATCGAACATCATGCCCCATACCAGTGCAACTACCGCCACACCAAGCACAACCGGTAAAAAGAATACCGCGCGATAGAAATAATCGCCTTTCAGCTTCTGATTGATAACTACGGCCATAAGCAGACCGACACCGTTCTGTACAATGGTTACAATGACCATGAAATAAATAGTACGTATAATGGAATCCCAACGCTCGCCTGAATTTCCTGAGTAAAATACATCATAATAATTGTCAAGGCCTACGAAACTCATCTTGCTTCCAGGAACGTTAGTGATATCTGTAAATGAATAGATGACCGTCATCATAGATGGGCCAAAATAGAAAATTACATACAATGATAATGGAATCATTAGCAGCAGAAGCGGTATATATCGTTTAAAACCTTTCCCGAACGGATACATTTCTCTCACCTACCCAATCCTAATTCAATAAAATGATCGGGGCCTGCACAAAACAGACCCCGAAGCTGTAAAACATGTTTGGTGTACAGTATGTTGTAGATTCTTTTTTATTTATTGGGATAGCTACTTATTTAGGTGCTGCTGCTTCCCATTCTTTTTGTTGTACGTCTGCAAGCTCTTTAGCGGTTTTAAACTCGCCGCCTGGTGCCAAATACTCAGTGTGAACGCCTTCAGCTGCAATGTGTTCACCAACGTTGTCACGGTTAATCATCATAATTTCATAAGCAAGCTCGAAATCTCCAGTCATGTATGGAGCAAGTTCTTTGTCAATAAAATCACTTTCAGTGGCAATATTGTCTTGTGTAGGCAAGAATCCTGCTGCTTTAACATATTCTGTGTAGTTTTCTGGTTCAGAGAAGAATTCCAGCCATTTCAAAGCACCTTCTTTGTTCGGGCCTTTTTCTGCTGCATACCAAGTTACATCGTATTTACCGACAAGAGAATTATTCTTAGCAGCATCTTCTGTAGCTGGGATTGGGAAGTAACCAAATTTCACATCTGGATTTGCTGCCGCGATCGTAGGAGCATCCCAAGTTCCGTCAGCAATCATAGCTGCTTTTCCTGTTGCGAAAAACGAAGGTGCTGTTGCATAGTCGATACCCAAGAAACCGTCGATGATGTAGTTATCTTGAAGCGTCTTCATTTTCTCCAATACTTCTACAGCCTCAGCATCGTTAAATGCCGAAGTTCCCTTCCAAACGCCCTCAATCCATTGTTGTTGGTTGCCGCCACCTAGAATCTTAGCTTGCAAACCGAACACTGGCAGTTTCAATGGCCATACGTCTTTACCAGCCACTACGATTGGAACAATACTCTTAGCTTTCAATGTATCTAGAACACTAATGAACTCTGTCCAAGTTGTAGGTACAGTCAGACCGTTTTGTTCAAAAATTTCTTTATTATAGAAGAATCCTGACATTGCTACTTTACCGGTTGGGATTGCATACACTTTATCTTTATAAGTGCCGGCTTTAGCAATATCATTCGCATTGTAGTTTTTAACGAAAGCTTCGTTGCTCAGATCAGCAATCAGTCCGGAATCAATCCATTGTTGCCAGTCTGGCACTTTCGCACCTGGTGTCCAATCTTTCGGGGACAATCTCATACCGGATAGATCGGCAAGAACATCTACGTCACCAGCTGTAATTCTTGCTCTTTGTGCTTGTTTGAATTCATCATCCGGACCCGTGGTTGTGTACTCCACTTTGTATTCCGGATATTTTTCTTCAAACTTTTTATTAATTTCTGTAATGACCTTGTTAATATTCTCTTGTTTCCAGTGTAAGATCTTAATCACTTTCTTATCACCAGATGCAGGCTTGTTTGTTCCGCTGCCCGGAGTAGCCTCACCATTCGCGTTGTTATTGCTGTTTCCACATGCTGCTAATGAGAGCACTAGCGCTGAGCTCAACAATACCGCAGAAAGCTTCTTTACCATTTTGTTACCCCCCAGATAATTTGTTATGACCCTTTTAACGAAACCACATGCTAATTTCTGAAAATCACGAAACAGTAAGGACGATATCACAGAAAGCGGTTTCGGTGTTTTTATTATTACATCGTTATTTGTCTTTGTAAAGTCTTTTTTCTTTGTTCGTTTTTGAACGTTATTTGAACCGATTATTCAAAAAAACCTTTAAAACCAAGCATAATCCTAGTTTAAGAGTAAACATTCCATTGACTATAATCTTATTGAACTATAAAATAAGTAACGAAACTATTTCGCAAATCATAAATTCAAGTCATAAAAAATAGCCTTGAGTAGATTTTAAACATATATTACGGAACATTTTTCACTATAAGGGGGACTTAATTTGGCCTACAGCATCAAAGATATAGCGAAAATTGCTGGAGTTTCTGTTTCGACAGTATCCAAAATCATTAATAACTACAGTGATATTTCGGAAGATACCAAGACAAGGGTTCAACAAATTATAAAAGAAACTGGATATACCCCCTCCAATTCAGCTAAAACATTGGCTACGAAATCATCCAATCTAATCGGAGTGATTTTTGCCGGAATGCTGAATGTCGACTTTACCCACCCTTTTTTCATTGAGGTGCTAAATTCATTCAAAAAACAAATGGGACTACTAGGTTACGACCTTATCTTTTTTTCCAATGAAAAATTCCAAAGTGGCGATACTAACGATTATCTTGCCCGTTGCCAGCATTTTAATGTAGATGGGTGTGTGCTTCTATCCGGACAGGAGCTAGAAACCTCTATCAGCGAATTAGACAACAGTGCAATTCCGTGTATCGGCGTAGATTTAAAGCTGACCGGTGACAACTCTGGTTTTATCATGTCGGATAATTTCAAAATGTCCTCCAAAGTGGTGGAACACTTTTACTTACTGGGCTATCGAGAGCTTGGCTACATCGGCAGTTCCTCAGATTCAGACATCTCCAATATGCGCGAAAGTGGTTATCGCAAAGCTCTTGAAGATTTAGGACTGCCTATTAACGAGAATTGGTTCTTAAACGGAAGTAACTTCTTTGAGGCCAGCGGGTATGAGACGATGCGTAGAATGATTGAGAATGGAAATTTACCTAGAGCGATCTTCGCGGCGTCGGATCAGCTTGCTATAGGGGCGATGCGTGCCCTTAAAGAGGCTTCTATCGCCGTTCCTGAAACTGTCGCAATTATTGGCTGTGATGATATCGAGGCCTGCAATTATACAACCCCCCTACTGACTACCATCCGCCAAAATAAAGATAAGATCGGTCGCCTAGCAGCGCTAATGCTATATGATCTAATAAACAACCAATCAGGCACGAGTTCTTTCAGCGTGGAGCCAGAGCTTATCATTAGAGAGTCCTGCGGCGCTCCTGAACGGGGGCTAGTGTAGTCTTTCTTAGCATATAGTCATAAGGCACAGTAAAACCCATTACTTTTCCTGATTCATAAAAAAGAAGCTGCCCCAAGTAGAATTCTCTACTTTTGAGACAGCTTCTTTTATTATAAAGATTATAATAGCAGGAATCTTATAGATCGAAGTACAGGGCGTATTCATGTGGATGAACACGAATCGCTACCTCTTGTGCTTCAGAACGTTTCAGAGCAATATAGTTATCGATGAAGTCCTTAGTAAATACGTCGCCTTCTGTTAGGAACTCGTAATCAGCTTCCAAAGAATCAAGCGCTTCGCTCAGGCTGCCTGGAACGCTGCGGATTTTTTCTTTATCTGCATCAGACAATTCATAGATGTTCTTATCCAGAGGACCATAACCCAGTTCTTGCGGGTTAATCTTGTTCTTGATTCCGTCCAGACCTGCCATCAGCATTGCGGAGAATGCCAAGTAAGGGTTAGCTGTGGAATCCGGTGTGCGGAATTCGATACGACAGCCTTTTGGTGTCACAGCTGCTACCGGGATACGAACTGCTGCAGAACGATTTCCTTTGGAGTAAACCAAGTTAACCGGTGCTTCGTAGCCAGGAACCAGACGTTTAAAGGAGTTGGTGCTTGGGTTAGTCAAAGCGATCAATGCTGGTGCATGGTACAAAATACCACCGATATAATGAAGAGCCATTTCGCTCAAGTTAGCATAAGCGCCTTTTTCGTAGAACAAAGGAGTGTCTCCGTCAAAGATGGATTGATGCACGTGCATTCCGCTACCGTTATCACCGAACAGTGGTTTTGGCATGAAGGTTGCTACCTTGCCATACTGACGTGCAGTGTTTTGTACAATATATTTATAAGTCATGAGATTATCAGCAGTTTTCTTCAAGGTATCAAAACGGAAGTTAATTTCCGCTTGACCTGCAGTGGCTACTTCATGGTGATGACGTTCAATGCGTAGTCCAACTTCAGCAAGCAGACGGCACATTTCACTGCGGATATCCTGTTGGGAGTCAACTGGTGCTACAGGAACATATCCGCCTTTAACGCCAACTTTAAATGCCAAGTTGCCGCCCTCTTCTTTACGACCCGTATTCCAAGCCGCTTCTTCAGAATCTACGAAGAATGAGGATCTGTTCATGCCACTTTCGTAACGAACATCGTCAAAGATAAAGAATTCTGATTCAGGCGCGAAGAATGCAGATGTACCTACTCCGCTTTTTTGCAGGAATTCTTCTGCTTTCACAGCAATACCGCGAGGATCGCGCTCATAACGTTCGCCATCAGGAGTGAAAATGTCGCACATCACGTTCAGCGTTGGATGAGCTGTAAACGGATCTATGAATACACTATTCGGATCAGGCATCATAACCATGTCTGATTCTTCAATACCACGGAAACCTTTGATGGAAGAACCGTCGAATGCTACCCCATTTACAAAAGTTTCATCTTCCACTTCAGAAGCTGGCAGAGAGATGTGGTGGGCACGACCACCTAAATCTACGAATCGAAAATCTACCCACTCGATATTGTTCTCTTTAATTGTTTGCAACACTTTTTCAACCGACATGAATTTTTCCTCCCCCAAGTTCCGAACATTAGGCCGCTCACAGTATGCAAATGTTCTTGTTTTAATTTTTTTTGCTGTCGTAATTATAAATCTCATACCTAACATCGTCAATGCTTATGTCAGGTATTTCTTTCAGCAATGTAAGATATTCTAACGCTTTCGTGAAATCTGTTATTTTCGCATATTTCCATGTCACATTTATTTTATCCAACTCCAAAAAAACCCTCTTTTCCCACTAGGTCGCGGGTTAAGAGGGCTTCCGAGGAAGCTATTAGATTAAATTTTATAGGACCGAAACCGTTTCTGGCGAAGTTGAAAACTTACGTCCAACAATTGGAGCCAGCTTTTCCAGATCCTTAAGCAGGTTATCAAACTGATCAGGGAATAACGATTGAACACCATCACCTGTCATGGAATTGTCCGGATCTGTGTGCATTTCAATAATTAGACCATTTGCGCCAGCAGCAACAGAAGCTTTGGCCATAGGCTCAACTAACTCACGACGACCGGTTCCGTGACTTGGATCAGAGATTACTGGAAGATGGCTTAAGCTTTGTAGCACAGGAATAGCCGATAGATCCAGCGTATTACGAGTGTAGGTCTCAAATGTGCGAATCCCGCGCTCACAGAGCATCACATCCTTATTACCGCCTGCCAAAATGTACTCCGCTGCATTGAGCAACTCGTCATAGGTCGCACTGAAGCCACGTTTTAGAAGAACAGGTCTGCCACAGGTCCCCAGCTTGCGCAGCAAATCAAAGTTTTGCATATTCCGTGTACCCACCTGCAGAATATCCGCATGCTCCGCACAGATATCAACATACTCTGGTGTCATAACCTCTGTAATGGTCAACAGCCCATGACGCTTTCCTGCTTCAGCCATCATAGTCAAACCTTCCACACCTACGCCTTGGAAGCTGTACGGTCCTGTACGGGGCTTAAACGCGCCTCCACGAAGTACCTGAGCACCAGACGCTTTAACAAGCCGGGCGATCTCATCAATCTGCTCTGGAGACTCAACGGCGCAAGGTCCGCCCATGATCACCAGGTTTTCTCCACCAATCTTCACACCCTTGATATCAATAATCGTATCCTCAGGATGGAAATCCCGGCTGGCCAGCTTGTAGGATTTGGAGATCTTCACGACGTTCTCTACACCCTTCATTTGCCGCAAATGCTCGGCGAGCTTAGGAGTGACGACTCCCACTAAACCTATCACCGTGTGATCTGCTCCTCTGGAGAGATGCACCTGCAAACCTTCTTTTTCGATTACGGCAATTATATCTTTAACCTGCTCTTCCGGTGTTTGATTTGATGTAATGACGATCATATTTATAACTCCCTCTCTACATTTAAAATTTATAATAATTCCGCTAAGTACTATCGCACTACGACGCGTGTTCGCTTTTAAGCTTTTATGCTTTTAATCACTAAAGCAATTTTACCTCAAAAAACGATTATAGTCAATCTATATTCTAGATTCCTATGCCGGAAGCGTTCTTTCGATAAAAAAGAGCACTTAACCTCGACTGACGAAGTTAAGCGCTCTTGTTGCAGCGTTCATAATATATAAGTTCGAGCCTAGCCCATTACATTAAGTAGTACTTGCACTCTTATTCTTAACCGGTGGCAGCAGCTTCGCCATATTCACTGTACGTTTGATCTCCCACGTCTCCGGATTAGCCGAATCATACTGATCTAAGTAGTTAATCACTTCTTTGGTGATAGGTGTAGGTGTGGACGCGCCAGAAGTGACCCCGACGATATTTACACCCTCTAGCCATTCTGTTTGGAGTTCAGACACATCAGAAATACGATGGGCAGGAACCCCAGCGATTTCTTCCGACACCTGTGCCAGACGATTGGAGTTGTTGCTTCGCGGATCACCGACAACAATCACCAGATCACATTGCCCCGCTTGTTCCGCCACAGCCTCTTGACGTACTTGGGTAGCCATACATATCTCATTATGCACTTCAGCACCTGGGAAGGTCTCTAGAAGCTTTTTCATGATGTGTTTAATATCCCACTGGCTCATAGTAGTCTGATTCGTAATGACAATACGTGAAGAAGAGATGGATAACGTAGCAATCTCATCTTCTTTTTCAATCAGATGCACATGCTCAGGGGCAATACCCACAGCACCCTCCGGTTCCGGATGGCCTTTTTTGCCGATATAAATGACCTCATAACCGTCATCTACTTTTTCCTGAATAAGATCATGGGTCTTCGTGACATCAGGACAGGTAGCGTCGACCGTAGTCAGACCCTTGTCCCTAGCCATCTTGCGTACCTCAGGAGAAACCCCGTGTGCAGTGAATATGACGGTCCCACTATCCACTTTATCCAGAATATCCAGACGATTATGTCCGTCCAAAGTAATAATGCCATCATCTTCGAACGAATTCGTGACATGACTGTTATGAACAATCATACCCAGTATATAAATCGGCCGGGGAAGATCGAGATTTTGCGCAGCCTGCCGTGCCATAACCATTGCATCGACAACTCCGTAACAATATCCCCGGGGAGAGATTTTAATGACTTCCATGAGTTCACCAGCTTTCTGCTTTCATTGACCTCTGTATTAGGACACTTCTAAATTATACCCTATTCCAGCGGCGGAGCAAAGAGAAGCGGCAACCAGATGACAAAAGTGGTCCCCTCACCTTGGCGTGTAACAACCTCCACAGACCCACCATGCTCGTCAATAATCCACTTAGCAATGGATAAGCCAAGCCCAATCCCTTCCGTAATTCCACGCGATTCATCTGCACGATAGAAACGGTCAAAGATATATGGAACCTCATCTTTATCCATACCAATCCCTGTATCAGTGATCCGAATGCCAATCTGATTCTGATAGAAGAGGGTATCCAAACTCACGATGCCTGAAGGCGTGTACTTAAAGGCATTATCAATAAAAATAAAGAGCATTTGCTGTAGATAATCTTTATTCCCAACTATATATTTGCCATTTAAGACTGACATATCACCTGTAACCCACTCGGCTTGACGGGGCAGGAAAGAGGCGCGGCGCGCAATCTCATTCATCATCGGTTCCAGTGCCACGGGCTCTATATCAAAAGTACGTCCAGTATCCGCACGCGCGAGCGAGAGCATATCCGCTACCAAGCGGCTCATACGCTTAGACTCGTCTGCGATATCCTGCACCGATTCAAGCGATAGCTGGCGAATCTCAGCTTCACTCATCTTCCCTTCTCCGGGTTCCATCTCCCAAACCTTTTGCAGCAGATCAATATTTCCGCGGATCGTAGTGAGCGGTGTCCGAAGCTCATGTGAAGCATCTGAAACGAAACGGCGCTGAGCCGCATACGAATCCTCCAGCTCTGTGTAGAACCCTTCCATACGCCCAAGCATACTGTTAACGGTCTCAATAAGTCTTCCTATCTCGTCTGGCGGCCCATCGTATTCAATCCGCGAGCTTAAATCATTCCCCGTCTGAATCCCATTCGCAGCTTCAATTACTTTGCCGATTGGACTCATGGATTTGCGCGCAAGGAACAAACCGAAGGTAAATGCCGCGATCAGGGTAGCAAAAGAACCTACGAGTAGTATATTTTTTAAACGCTCCAAGAGCTTGTCTTCCGAATTTGACGGTGTTGCCACCTGCAGAAGGGCCACAGGACTCTTATTCAAGTCATATATCGGTATCTGATAAACCATCAAATGATATCCGCCAAGCGTAGTCTGTTTGAACCCGTGAGCTTTATCAATATCTTCCAGTTTCGGAACATCGAATTGGATATCTAGATAATGCAAGTTCTCTGACTTTTGCAGGTTCTCATTATTATAGATATAGGTTTGCACCAAAATATTAGCTTCCTCCAGTTTGTTGCCGAAGAAGGGGTTTATGCTCACACTTTGCAATGAACCGTCATACGCCCAGTTAGGATTGAGATTGGTTACAAGCTGCTCACCCTGTTTTTGTATACGATCCTTCAAGTCCCCATAAGTATTAAAATAAACAAAACCGTAAATTGCGGCTGATAAGGCCAGCAGCATAACGGCCAAAATCCCTGAATACCAAGCAGTCAGCCGCAATCTTATAGACATGTTAGTTGTCACCTCTTAGAATGTAACCGGCACCCCGGATCGTTTGAATGAGGCGTTTACCGCCATGCTCCTCCGTCTTTTGACGTAGCATAGCTATGTATACCTCAAGCACATTAGATTCACCGCTATAATCATAACCCCATATTTTATCCATGATCAGATCCCGTGAAAGCACACGTTTCGGATTCTGCATAAAAAGATGAAGCAGCTCAAATTCCTTCGCTGTTAGCTCCAGTCTTTTACCGGCGCGGGTAACCTCACGTGAATCCACATCCAGCGTAATATCTTCATAAGAAACCGCTTGCTCTCCACCTTCGCTTTGCTCACTCTTACGCCGAAGCAACGCACGTACACGTGCAAGCAGTTCTTCCAGCGCGAAGGGTTTAACCAGATAATCGTCCGCACCCAGATCAAGCCCTTTTACACGGTGCTCAATTTCATCCTTCGCGGTAAGCATGAGAACAGGAACATTACTGCCTCCTTCCCGCAAGCGGCGACATACTTCAAAGCCATCCACCTGAGGCATCATTACATCCAAAATTACCACATCCGGGTCACTGCTCAAGATTGCCCGTAATCCATCCGCTCCATTCACCGCTGTTTTCACATCGTAACCTTCAAAAGCTAAACCTCTACGCAGCATAGAAATAATCTTTTCGTCATCATCAATAATTAGAATATTCGGTCGCATCAAGCAGCCCCCATTGTTCAGTTCTTTTTATATATTGTAGCAGTTTACATCACAATTAGACAAAAACGGAAGGGTCGCCCCTTCCGTGTGACTTACCGTCCGGTATTATTGCTGCTGACTTTGTTGTGTAGTCGTTGTATCAAAATCATTTTTGTTACCGATGGTAACTGAGAGATCCATGGTTTTACCGTCGCGCACAACATTTAATGTTACTTTATCACCAACTTTTAACGTTTGAATGAAAGTAATCAGATCTTGGTTGGTTGCATACTTCGTTCCATTCGCACCGGTAATGATATCGTAAGGGCGCAGGTCAGCGGTATACGCTGGGGATTTATAGATGATGTCTGCAACCACAGAACCTTCTTTAATATCCGTACCCATTTGCTTAGCAACCTCATCTGTAATCGTCATAAGAGTTGCACCAATGAAAGGTACCGGCTCTTTCGGAATGGCTTGGTTGGCTTCCAGCTTATCTACGACTTCTTTAATCGTATTCACAGCGATTGCGAAACCAATACCTTGAGAATCCGTGCTGACGGCTACGTTCATCCCAATTACCTGCCCATTCATGTTGAGCAGCGGCCCACCTGAGTTACCCGGGTTGATAGAAGCGTCGGTTTGCAGCAGGTTTTTGTAATTACGTGTTCCACTGCCATCTTCTTCATTAATATCAATACTGCGTCCTTTTGCACTAAGAACACCGGAAGTTACAGTATGATCAAAGCCTTGCGGGTTACCGATAGCAACCACTTCTGAACCTACCTTTATGCTATCCGAATCTCCCAGTGCTACTGTAGGGAAATCACTATCTCCTTCAATTTTAAGCACAGCCAAATCCAGATCTTTGCTAGAACCTAGCAGCTTCGCTTCATAAGGCTTGGTTACGCCATCCACGGTGACTTGGATTACATCGGCATTGTCAATTACGTGCTGGTTGGTCAAAATATAGCCGGATTTCTCATAAATGAAGCCTGTTCCAATTCCATAAGGGATAAGCTGTGATGAAGAATCCGATCCTGATTTGGAATCCTGTTCATTTTGGGAAGAACCATTTCCACTGTATTGATCCCCGAAGAAAAATTGTGAGAAGGGATCACTCAGATTCGGACTGGATGAGCTTCCATTACGCGAATTAGATTTAACTAGTGTCTCAATCTTAACAACTGCTGGTCCCACCGCATCAACAACACCTGTCACATCACGAGATCCAGTCACCAAGGATGTAGTAGAAGTAGAAGGCGCAACACCTGCACTCTCGCCCGTTGTCTTCGCCGTTCCATTCGTTCCGGAGCTAGCAACCGTTGTAGCTGTATCTCCCGTAAACCAGTTACCTCTGTCTGCCATATACATTGAGCCCGAGAGAACGACCATACCGGCTAGGAATGATACCAGCACTGTTTTTAACGAGCTTTTTGGTTTTTTATTATATTGCCAGCCGCCGCCACCTTCAGAACCGCCACCGCCATTTCCTCCGCGGCCACCACCATTGCCATCATAGCCAGTGGTGCGAAGCGATGTGTTATAAGGCAATGGCTTTACAGGCTGTGGAGGTGTAACCTCGACACGTTCTGGCTCCATCCGATTGTAGTGCTGTGCGCCACCGTCAGTGTTATTCTCGTCTTTGTTCAAAGATTTAAAAGGTCCGTAAGAATAGTAGTATGATGATGATCCTGCTTCAGATGAATTATTATTATTGCTGCTATTGTTATTATTGTCCCATTCCCGATCTGGTGCTGGTCCATTGTCGCGATTGAAGTTGTTTTTGTTATCGTCCATGTTTATCTTTCCTCCTGCTTCCTGTCGCCGTGACAAGGATTAATTTGTTTTCATGTTCTTATTTTGTACTTTAAACCTTAAGGTCACATTAAAAACAATTTAAGCGCAGATAAAAGATATAGGCAAATGGGAGGAGATTAGGCAGGAAAGTAAAAAAAGAAGCTCGGGCGCGAAAAACATCGCGGCCCGAGCTTCTAAAACCATTTCAAATAGTAATGCACCTTAGTCTACAAGTCCTACCCCTGAGCCCAGCCCTTCCGATGAGCGTAAATAGCCAACTGGGTACGGTCATCAAGCTCGCATTTCATCAACAGATTGCTGACATGCGTCTTCACTGTCTTGATGCTGATATGCAGCTCCTCACCGATATCCTTATTGGTCTTGCCCTCAGCTATAAGCAGCAGGACTTCCTTCTCACGCTCTGTTAAACCGGAGGAATCACCTTGCACGGTGCGCTGGCGAATACCACGGGTCAGCGCCTGTGACACATCACCCGTCATGACTGGCATGCCGCGGTAAGCCCCTTGCAATGCGTAGATTAACTCTTCTGCCGACACTGTTTTGAGCACATAGCTGACTGCACCAGCCTCTATAGCATCTACAACAAGATCATCCTCCAGGAAGCTGGTGAGGATCACGATTTTGAGGCCAGGAAATTCAGCCAGCACTGCTCTTGTGGTCTCGGCACCATTCATCACTGGCATCATCAAATCCATCAGCACGAGGTCAGGCAGACCTTCATGTCCACCAGCACGCAGCATCTCCAGCGCCTCTTGTCCATTCGCCGCCTCACCGATGACCTCGAATGTAGGCTCCAGCATTAGATAAGTTTTGAGGCCCATCCGTACCATATCATGATCATCTACGAGCAACACTTTTATGACACTCATGCTCTACTCCTCCTCGTCCTGTGTATCTGTTCCTAACGATCTATTCTGCTCTAATTCTGGGTTCCCTTGAACAAACTTAGGAATATGTACACGGATCGTCGTTCCCGCACCCTTGCGGCTAATAATCTCCACTTGCCCACCCAGTTTCTCCGCGCGTTCGCGCATGGTGGTGAGACCGTAGGAGCCTTGTTTTTGCTGCACATGTTCAAAACCTTGACCGTCATCACTAATACTCAGCACAACTTGTCTTGATCCTTCACGCAGCGATAGACTCACCAGTCTAGCCCCGGCATGCTTCACGATATTCGCCATCGCCTCTTGAATAATTAGGAACAGCTGATGTTCGATTGCTTCCGATAACTCGCCCTGAAGTTCGAGCTCCTTCATTCCTTTTAAGCCATTCTGGCGGCAATAATCGGGAAACCATTTTTCCAGCGCCTCGAACAGATTTCGACCTTCCAGCTCCACCGGACGCAGTTGTGCAATTAATGCTCTCATTTGTTTTTGTGCCATCTGAGACATTGTAATCAACTGGTCCATGACCATTTGACCTTGAGCTTCATTAACCTTCAGCACTTTAGGCAGCGAAGAAGCCGACATATGGATGGCAAAAAGCTGTTGGCTCACCGTATCATGCAGATCCCGGGCCATACGCCTTCTTTCCTCCAACACCGCACTCTCCGCTGCCTGTTCCTTCTCAATAACCTCTTGTTCACCCAATCGCTGTAGAAGCTGCATCTTATTCTCGACCGTATCCATCATGACATTAAACTCGTGATACACTCGGGCAAAAGACTGATCGTCACTTTCTGGCATCCGTACGGACAGATTTCCTTTGGCGACCTGCAGCATATTCAGATCCAGATGATCAATCCGGCGCTGAATCCGCTGGCCTGCCATATAGCCGATAACTACAGTGAACAACACAATCCCGAGACATAAGTACAGCCACATCCGATAATCCTTCACTTCGATATAACCAAGGCAAGTGCCTGCATACATCAATCCTGCGCTTACCGCTCCAGTGAGCAAAAAGTAAAACAACAGCAACCATTTGGTATTACTGAAGATTGTCCCCATCTAACCCACCGTTTTAACTTTAATGTCACCTATAAATGCACTTACATTTATACGGACTTTTTTGCCTGCTTCTTTATAATAAGGAGTCTTGCACTGTACACTGCTCATAAAACCACTGCGAGACTGATCCAGAACTTCCATATCCCCGATAAAAGAACTGCTGTTCACCGAGATGCCAAGATCCATATCATTCGGAATGTACACTTTAATGTCGCCTATAAAAGCGGAAATATTAATCCTCGTTTCGCCATAAGCAATCTGTGCATTCGTCAGATCCAGTACGGTATCGCCGATAAACTGCGAGATATTCGTGTTCTTCAGTTGGAAATGCTCGCGCCCCATGTGGACATCTCCGATAAAAGCAGAGCGATTGGTCGATTCCTTTTGATTATTTGATTCATGGAATTCCTCATGCCATTTACCATGTCTATGAGCATGACGCTCATGACGTTCCTGACGTCTGCGCTCGTGTCGTTCCTGCTTCTCTTGCCAACGTGCTTCAGCGCTGGACTTATAAGATCCTGTTTCGTCCTCATCGTCTTCTTCATCTTTTTGAAGATAGTCCTTCCAGTCGCGTTGACCAGAAGCCTTGCCAAATTTTTGCTCAAATTGTTCATCAAGTGTGGAATCCAGTGGTTTGGGCGGCTCCACATCTAGTGAGCTTTTTCCTGAAGGAAAGTGATCTGGTGGTGACGGTGGAGCTGGTGGCACAGGTGGTACTGAACCGCGTGGTTTAAAAATCACATAAAGTCCGCCGCCGATCAACATAACTGGAATGAACATTTTGAAAAAATCCCCGGCCGAAATATCGAACCAATCTAAATTCCGTCCAAGGAAAAACACTCCGATCGCCAGAAAGAAAAAGCCGCCGATAGGTGAAGAACCTTTGGATTGTCCATCCCCTGTACCTAAAAGCCGGTTCATTCCCATTAGGATCAAAATTACCGGCCAATAATTCGAAATCAGGTAACCTAAGCTGAAATCAGTGTAACCTAATTGTCTCAGTAGAAACATAGCTCCAATCCCTATCAGGATCAGGCCGCCTAAAACCTGGCTGGTGAACCTTCTTTTCATCATTCATTTCCCCTTTAAAGTAGTGGAACGCTCTCTTCTTCAATCTTATAGCCTTAGTCTACAGGAATGAAGTACTGAGAAACAGCGGCGAGAGAAGGAACTTCCCCTCAGTCTCTAGACTGAGATGAATGGGATAAAATTCTATTTACTTCATTATATATGAAAAAAGACTGTCCCTCAGTAATTAACTGAATTGGACAGTCTCTTTTTTTCAGCAGTCTTCTGCTTCAGTCAGCGCATTATTGTTGCGGTTTCTGAGCTGGTTTAGAAGTATTTCCACTTTGCTTAGTAGCGCCGTCATTCTCAACAGCAAACTCAGCATTGTATTTTTCATTTGGTGTTTTGTAATTTTCTTGTACTTTAGATTTCTTGTTATTGGCCACGGAATTCACCTCCTTTTCTCTTATGCAGCATAGAATATGCTTACTAAGAGAACATCTCGGAAGAGGCAATTGCTTTGCCCCAGTCCGTATTATGGCAAGGTGATGTCACTATTATGCATGACCAAGTGAAAATAAGTTCAATCCCTTTAAATGGATTCTTCGAGCATGGATTGCGGTACTGCTTTGTAAGTCTCAATCGCTTGGCTCAGCTTCTTCAGCATGACTTCCGTACAAGTCCCGTTACCACGCTTAATGAGTTGAACTACAACTGATTTTTTGCCCCATTCCTTATACACCTGTTTCGTAGTAGCAAAATACAGATCAATCTTCCGCCCTTTAATAGCCGAGCCTGTATCAGCAACTATGGCATATCCATAGCCCGGTATATAAAGAATACTCCCCAGCGGCAAAACCTTAGGGTCCGCAGCAATGGTTGAGACTGTATTTTTGTCTCTGCGCACTTTTACCCCTGAATAGGTAATTCCATATTCGGGATGTTTAGATGTTTTACCTGTAGATTCATAACCCGCAGTATATCCAGTCGCCATCACTTTCATTGAAGTAATGATCTGGTCTTCCGCAGGTGCGGCTACAGGAATAGAATTTGGTAACTGTTTGGAAGATCCGCTGCCACCGTTTGCTTTAGTGGTTGGAGCTTTGGTGCTCTGCGGTGCCTTCGTCGCTGCTGGTTTATTTTTTGTTGTTGCAGGTAATACAGGTGCGACGGAATGCGCCTCGTTTGACATAAGTGTGGCACGGCCAGTCGTAAGAATGACCTTATCATCTGTAGTTCTCATAAACACAGAATTAGCCTTGGTATATTGCAACTCGTTCGATAGCGTTTTGTTAATACCCGTGTGTTGTAAAGTGTCTCCTGTCCCAATGGCCCCTACTGCCTGTTGCTTAGATTCTGGAATGATTCCAGCAGCGGTCAATAGCAAAACGATGGTGACAAAAAGACACCAAAACCTCTGAAATATGCCCATTTTGTTCATGTGAAAAACCTCCCCCTTATTAGCGAAGGTTTCCCGATTCACAAAATTTTATACATGAAGATCAGAAGTTGATCCTCATTGGCATATAACAGAGGTCTTATTTAGACGTAATTTTGGTGTTGTTAATTACAAGAAACTAGGAGATCACACGATCAGCAATTTCCTGAGACAAGAGCTCAATCACTTCTTGAAGCGGCTTAGCTCCAATGTCGCCTTCCCCGCGTTTACGGATGGAAACCGTCTGAGCGTTCATCTCATTCTCGCCAACTACGAACATGTATGGCAGTTTCTCAAGCTGAGCTTCGCGAATCTTATAACCCAGCTTCTCATTGCGGAGATCTGCTTCAGCAGAGATACCACGGCGACGCAGCTTGTCTGTAACTTCCTTGGCATAATCGTCGAACGCTGTCGATACAGGAATTACTTTAACCTGCTGTGGAGATAACCAAAGCGGCAGCGAGCCCGCAAAGTTCTCTAACAGGAAGGCAACGAAACGTTCCATTGTACCCAAGATTCCACGGTGCAGAACGACTGGACGGTGTTTTTGACCATCATCGCCGATATATTCCAGTTCAAAACGTTCAGGCAGCAAGAAGTCGATTTGTACAGTAGACAGAGTCTCTTCTTTACCTAATACAGTCTTAATTTGCACATCAAGTTTAGGACCATAGAATGCAGCTTCGCCTTCTGCTTCGTAGAACGGCAGTCCAGCTTCCTCTACAACCTCACGCAACATCCGCTGTGCAGTTTCCCACATTTCGTCATTTGCATAATATTTCTCAGTATCCTTAGGATCACGATAGGACAACCGGAAACGGTAGTCATTAATACCAAAGTCACTGTATACCTGTTTAATCAATTCGATTACACGAATGAACTCGCCTTTAATTTGGTCCAGACGGCAGAAAATATGGGAGTCATTAAGAGTCATCGAGCGTACACGGTGTAAGCCAGTCAATGCGCCTGACATTTCATAACGGTGCTGGATACCAAGCTCAGCAATACGGATCGGCAGATCACGGTAGCTGTGCATTGAGCTCTTATAAATCATCATGTGATGCGGGCAGTTCATTGGACGAAGAACAAATTCTTCATTGTCGATAGTCATCTTAGGGAACATGTCCTCTTGATAGTGCTCCCAGTGTCCTGAAGTTTTGTACAGCTCAACATTACCCAGAACTGGTGTGTATACATGCTGATAGCCAAGACTTGCTTCCAGATCTACGATATAACGCTCCAGAATACTGCGCAATTTGGCACCCTTAGGCAACCAGATTGGCAAGCCTTGTCCTACCAATTGATTAAATGTAAAGATTTCAAGCTCTTTACCGAGCTTCCGGTGATCGCGTTTCTTCGCTTCTTCAAGCAGACGAAGATGCTCATCAAGCTGAGCTTTTTTAATCCAAGCTGTGCCGTATACGCGTTGAAGCATCTTATTCTTGCTGTCGCCGCGCCAGTAAGCACCGGCTACATTCATCAATTTAAAGACTTTGATCTTAGCAGTCGACGGCACATGGGGTCCACGGCATAGGTCGAAGAATTCTCCTTGTTCATAGATAGAAATTACGCTATCTTCAGGCAATGCCTCGATCAACTCCAGCTTGTAAGGATCACCTAGCTCACCGAAAATTTCAAGTGCTTCCTTGCGGCTAACTTCTTTGCGCACGATTGGCAGGTTCTCCGAAATTATGCGGTCCATTTCCTTTTCGATTTTGAGCAAATCTTCAGGATTTAGAGGATGTTCCAGATCCATATCGTAGTAGAAGCCATCTTCAATGACCGGACCTACACCAAGCTTAACTTCTTTTGTTCCGAACAAACGTCTAACCGCTTGAGCCATCAAGTGAGCTGTACTGTGGCGCATAACCTCCAGACCTTCAGGTGAATCCAAAGTTACGATCTCTACCAGTGCGCCCTCTTCAAGGGGAGTAGATAAATCTACAACGATACCGTTCAATTTCCCCGCTGCTGCATTTTTGCGCAGGCCACTGCTAATAGAAGCTGCTACATCATCAATACTGCTACCCTCTGCGTATTCACGGACAGAACCGTCCGGAAGCTTAATACTTACTGACATTGCTAATTCCTCCTTCATATAATTAAGCCTAAGGGCCCTTTAACCTTTGCGGAACAATAATATCCACGCACACAAAAAAACGCCCGTCCCGCAAAGGGACGAGCGATTACACCCGTGGTTCCACCCAAATTCGATTCTCTCTAGCCTCCCTTGAATCCTCAAGCGGAGTGAAGATAGAATCCTTCGTAAGCATGGAGTAACGACCATGAACCGGCAGCTCTTACTATCCCATTGCAGGGAATTCAAAACCGCAGCTACAAAGGGGTAAATCGAAAGCAGGATGCCGGAGAAAATTTCAGCCTAAGTTTCCTCTCTCTGAACGGTCCAGAACAATCAACTCATATCTTCGTCAATGCTGTTAACGTGAATTATGGAGTAATTATAAATCTGTCCTCTCTGACAGTCAAGTCAGAAAAGGGTCCAAAATGATAGAAACACAGTCAGAAGACACACATAAGGACTGTTCTTGCAGCCAATACATGGATGCTGAAACAGCCCTTCTATGGTTATTCCTCTCGCCGTTTTTTTTCAGGTAAGCGGCCTGCACGCTTCAAAGACTCACGCAACAAGTATTCGATATGTCCGTTTACGCTGCGAAATTCCTCTCCCGCCCATCGTTCCAGCGCCTCATGTAAATCCGGATCAATCCGCAGTGGAAAGCTTTTCTTGGCCGCCATGATGCACCGCCTTAGTACAACGAGCCGGCGTTAATGACCGGACTCGCTCCGCGCTCCGACACGATCGCAACCATCAGATTATTAATCATCGCCGCTTTGCGTTCCTCATCAAGCTCAACCACGCCACTCTCTTTAAGCTGTTTAATCGCCATATCGACCATGCCCACGGCGCCTTCAACAATGATTTGACGAGCGGACAGAATTGCAGATGCTTGCTGACGTTGCAACATTGTACTGGCAATCTCTGTGGAATAAGCCAAGTGTGTGAGCCGCGCTTCAATGACCTCTACACCAGATATCGACAAACGTTCTTGCAGCTCGGTTGCCAATTCTTTAGCAATCTCATCTGCATTGGCCCGCAGGGACATGCCCGATTCATTGAAGTTATCATACGGGTATTTACTGGCCACATGACGCAGCGCTGTTTCACTTTGAATTTCCACAAACGCCATATATTTATCTACATCAAAAAGCGCTTTTGCAGAGTTAATTACCTTAAATACGATAACTGCAGCAATTTCAATCGGATTACCTTCCACATCATTAACCTTCAGCTTGACACTGTTAAAGTTACGTACGCGGAGGGAAACCGTCTTGCGCAAACTGAACGGAATGACTGCAAACAAGCCACTTGTCACGATAGTCCCTACATATTGCCCGAAAAAGGTAACTACAACCGACTTATTGGGCTGCACAACCGTAACACTTGTACATAATACCCCAGCTACAACGAACAGAATGACTGGCACTGCGACATACTCTTGAACCGCACCATAAATTCCCCCAGCTAAACAAACTGCAATTAAGGCGAGAACCCAAAATCCACTGACAGGACGAAGCGTTTTCTCTTTCATAAAAGCACCCCCACTAGATATTCTTTTGATATGATTATGATATCACTTTTGGATAATAATGTGAATGGGTAAAAAGAAATAAAAAAATATTTTTATGTTCACATTTATATAAAGCTTCGTTAAAAGGCGTACTCCACACCAACCCTCGTTTGTGTAGTTAACATTAGTTCATATTGTTCGTATACATCAGCTCTATCGGACACTGATGCTCTTATACGCCACATTTTCCGATTTTCCCTATGCTATCGGACCCCACAGTCGCTATTGCACTAAAAACCAGCCTATATGGGGCTCTTTTCAAGGAATAGCGTCGCTGGGGTCCGAACCCCGACTCAAGAAGCGCTGAATTTGCAATTAAGGTCCACTGGGTCCGTACGCCTAGCGGATGATATAACAAGCGAAGATTCAGATGTGTTCTGCAATAAGGCTTGCTAATGATCGTAATCCTAACCTTACAAAAAAAACGCTTGATGCTCAGTAATCCACTTAAGGATTAACAAGCATCAAGCGTTGATTAATAATTAATATATATTAGTTCTGCATTACAAAATCATTATCAATCTTCGCATTAGGATCATCGAACACCCGCAGAATATCATAACGTGTATTCCGCTGCGCTGGAACTTTGCCTGCTTCGCGAATCAGCTGAGTAATCGACTCGATGTTTACCTTATAAGTCGCACCCGCCGAAGATACTACGTTCTCTTCAATCATTGTGCTGCCGAAATCGTTGCAGCCATATTGCAAGGAGAGCTTGCCGACCTCTGGCCCCATAGTGACCCAAGAAGATTGGAAGTTCTTAATATTATCCAACACAAGGCGGCTGATCGCTACCGTCTTCAGATATTCCTCAGGCGTTTGTCTGTCCAGCTTCAGGTTGGTATTGTCCGGCTGGAATGTCCATGAGATAAAGGCCAAGAAACCTTCAGAATCATATTTGTTGGCAATACACTCATCCTGAGCCTCACGTACACGTAGTAAGTGCAAAGCTCGTTCTTCCATACTTTCTCCAAGCCCAATCACCATTGTTGCTGTTGTATTCATACCCACTTTATGTGCTGTCTGCATTACATCCATCCACTCGCGCCACGAGCCTTTTAGCCGGCTGATTTTGCGGCGTGTACGGTCATCAAGAATTTCTGCGCCTCCGCCTGGCAAGGAATCCAGACCCGCAGCATGAATTTCACGAACCACTTGTTCCAGTGGTAATCCTGATACTTCTTTCATCTTCATAATCTCAGCAGGAGAGAAGGAGTGCATTGTAATCTCAGGGAAACGTTGCTTAATTCCGCGCAGTATATCTGTATAGTAGCTAAATGGAAGGTTAGGATTAGTTCCACCTTGCATAAGAATTTCTGTACCATTAACAGCAATCGTTTCAGCAATTTTTTGATAAATCGTTTCATCTGGCAGCACATAGCCTTCATCCGAGCCTGGTCTGCGGTAAAAAGCACAAAAACGGCAGTACACATCACATACATTCGTATAGTTAATATTACGGCCAATTACAAATGTGGCTAACGGGTCCGGATGCCAGCGTTCCATAATAGTGTTTGCAGCAGCACCCATTTTCTCAATTTCGTTGCTCTCGAATAGTCGGATGGTATCTTCCAATTGGAGACGGTCACCCCGCAGGGCTTTATCCAAAATAAGATCTATCGTACTCATCGTTCGCATCCTCCTTTTAAACCCTTAGGGATATGGTAGATTCACAAAATCACAAGAAAAATAACGTTGTCGTCCTTTAGAGATAACAACCGTTTCTCGTAGTAACATAAGGATAAAGTATAGTATGTAACTTATACCTTATATTTTAATAAATGAACAGTTCATTTCCTCATCGTATCACAATCTGAACAGCTTGAAAAACTTTTTACTTTCTTAGCAAGATACCATCCAGCAGAAAGAGTCCTTACATTGCTGCCTGCACCCGGTGAATCAAAATTCCTTGAGGCTGCCGGACACAGATGACGTTATTAGTTAGTATTTAGCCTTTGGAGCATAGTTATGGACTCCAGCCACGCTATTCCTTGACAAGAGACTCATGAAGGCTGGTTTTTAGCGCAATAGCTGCTGTGGAGTCCGTTAACATTCCAAATGTGTAATAATGCTGTGTCTAAGGTCAGCTGTGTCCAATAGCAAAAAGTCCAAAAAGAAGAGCTATCCCAGCAGCCAATTCCCGGCTTATGAGACAGCTCTATTTCATCCTGCGTCCAACACCAGCTCTAAATCAACGGTGAGATAGATCCTCGATATTTCCCAGCATTCGGTGCCGATCTGGGTTGCCGTTACTTTTACTTCGTTTCGATTTCCGCTCGCGCAGCCTCTAAAGCTTGACCAAGATCAGCAATTAGATCCTCCGCATGTTCAATACCGACCGAGAAGCGCAGCAATCGATCATCTACACCCACCGCATTCCGAATTTCCACAGGAATATCCGCATGCGTCTGTACTGCAGGATAGGTCATTAGCGATTCAACCCCGCCGAGGCTCTCCGCGAAGGCAATAAGCCGGATATGACGAAGCAGAGGTTCTACGTATCTGGCATCTTTTAATTTGAAAGAAAAAATTCCGGTATTGCCCGAGGACTGGCGATTCTGGATTTCATATCCCGGATGATCCGGCAGGCCTGGATGGAACACTTCCGCAATCGCCGGATGCTCTTGTAGATAGCGGGCAATTGCTAGCGCATTGCTCTCGTGCCGTTCCATACGCAGGGCCAGTGTCTTCATGCCTCTCATCAGCTGATAACTGTCTGTTGGCCCAAGCACAGCGCCAATAGAGTTATGTAGAATCGCTATTTCAGCGGATAATTCAGCTCCTTTAGATACAATAAGACCCGCAAGTACATCATTGTGTCCGCCCAAATATTTGGTAGCACTATGGACTACAATGTCCGCACCTAATTCCAGAGGACGCTGGAAAAATGGAGTCAGCAGTGTATTGTCTACAATTGTGAGCAGCCCATGATGACGGGCCCAAGTAGCAACGGCTGCAATATCCGTAACCATCATCAAAGGATTCGTTGGCGTTTCAATAAATATCGCCTTCGTATTTGGAAGACGTGAAGCCTCAAGCGCATCCAAATCATTCGTATCTACATAGGAAGCAGTGATTCCAAACTTGGACATAATTCGTTCCAACAAACGATAGGTCCCGCCGTAAAGATCCAGCGAAACGATCAAGTGATCGCCTTGCCCAAACAGGGTAAATATGGTTTGAATAGCTGCCATCCCAGAACTACAGGCAAAACCTGCATCACCAGACTCCAATTCCGCAGCCGCATTCTCTAGTACGGAACGGGTTGGACTTTTGGTACGGCTATAATCGAAACCTGTGCTCTGCCCAAGCTTCGGGTGACGGAATGCCGTAGCATTATAGATAGGGAAATTAATGGCTCCGGTAGCCGGATCTTCTTGTGAACCTATTTGTGCCAGTCTGCTTTCAATCCTAAGTTTGTCGTCCATGATAAATGCCTCCTAAATTGTAATGTAGCGCTGATCTTAATAAACAATCGGGTCGATATCGTAAGGTGTCTCTTGATATACATAGTAATTGAGCCAATTAGAGAATAATAAGTTGGCATGTGCACGCCACACTGCAGGAGGTGTTTGTTCTGGATCATCTTTAGGGAAATAGTGTTTCGGCAAGGCCATCTCCATGCCCCTCTCCAAATCACGATCATATTCCCATTTCAAGGATAATGGATCGTATTCGGAATGTCCGGTCACAAATATTTGTTTGCCGTCGGTCGTAGCTACTAGATACATACCAGCTTCTTCGGATTCCGCCAGAATCTGCAGATCTGGATTGCTCTCAATATCTTCGCGGGAGACATCGGTATGACGGGAATGCGGTACATGGAATACCTCGTCAAAGCCGCGCAGCAATTTAATGTTATTTTGATTAATCGTATGGGAGAATACTCCAAAACATTTTTCAGGCAAAGCCACTTTACGAACACCAAAATGATGATACAACCCTGCCTGTGCTGCCCAACAGATATGCATGGTCGAGGTCACATTATCCTTGCTCCATTCAAAAATCTCTTTTAGCTCTTCCCAATAGGATACTTCCTCAAACTCCATTTGCTCTACGGGTGCTCCTGTAACAATAAGACCATCCAAACGGCGGTGGCTGATCTCGTCAAAAGTTTTGTAAAAGCTTCTCAAATGCTCAGCAGAAGTATTCTTAGAAGTATGTGAGCGTGGATGCAGCAAGGTAACGTCAACTTGTAGCGGTGAATTTCCTATTAAACGCAGCAATTGAGTCTCCGTCGTTTCTTTAGTCGGCATGAGATTCAGAATAGCAATCCTTAGTGGACGGATATCCTGATGGAAAGCCAAACTATCATCCATCACAAAAATATTTTCACCGGATAGTATTTCTTTTGCTGGTAAACTGTCGGGAATTTTAATTGGCATTGTCTTTCCACTCCTTAACTGTATTTAGGTTATGTTGTCACATCGCGGCTTTCTGAACAATAAAAAGACCTTTCTCGGAAAACGAGAAAGGTCATATCTACAGTCATATGCGCCTCTCTCATCTGCCAGAAACTTTTGGACGAGGGTTAGTCGTCAGCAAAGTTCCGCAAGAATTAGCACCGTGCGTTCACACGCCGGTTGCCGGGTTTCATAGGGCTAGTCCCTCCACCTGCTCTTGATAAGATTTAGCTGTATTCAATTAAATTTCTTTAAAATTTACTTTAAATCATGAACCTCCTTTTCGTCAAGTCCATACAATGCTGAAGTAGCCTCAAAGTAACAATAAATTTGCTTGAAAGAGGCATACTCCGTTGTTATACTAGACAAGTATTTCATACCTGAACGAAAAGAAGAGGTGAGAAGAAGAATGGAAGGCGACCCGAGCTCGCAATTAAGTGTACAGAATGAGCAACCACACAGGATAATCATCAGCTTGCCGGCGGCGGGAGCAGTTCTTCTTCATGCCCTCGAATCGTCATTCGGCCTCTTGTATTGATTGTAACGCCGGCCAAGCTGATTTTTTCTCTGTGCTTAATTAGCAGTCCCTGGTGAAGACCCGGGGATAGAAGGAGTGGAATCAGATGAAAATCCGGCTGGTGAATGCAGGGGTTTTTACACCTATTGATGAAATTGATGAAACATTGACACCCCCAACAGAAGGGTTCTATTGGATTGATGCAGATGTGGAGGATTTGGAGCTGCTTCAGCCCCTGTTCAACCTGCATGATCTCGCTGTTGAGGATTGCCTTAGTGAAGAGGATCAACGTCCAAAGATCGAAATATACGAAAGTCATTACTTTATTGTTGTAAACAGCATCCGCTTTGATGATGAGGAAATCTTCCTGCGGGCGCTCAATATATTCTTGGGCAGACATTATATTATTACTGTAACGAAACAAAAGATTCACGAGCTACGCGTCCTGAAGCCCATGTTATGGGAACAAGAGGTTAGCGAACCCGACCAATTCCTTTACCTGCTTATCGACCTTGTCGTAGATAATTATTTCTCCGTAGGTGACCGAATTGAAGCCCGGATTGAGAAGCTTGAAGAGGATATTCTAATGCATACCAAGAAATCTCATTTGAGTGAGATTATCGGTCTGCGAAGTGAGATCTTATGGTTAAAGAAGATGCTGGGACCACAGAAAGAGGTTATCAATACCCTGAATAAAAAAGACCTCCGTCTGATTGATGATCAGCTGCAGAAATACTTTAGCGACATTTATGAAAATGCAGTTAAAATATCCGAAACTTTTGAGACGTACCGCGATCTCATGGGCAACTTACGTGAGGCCTACCAATCCAGTATCGCCAACCGCGCCAATGAAATTATGAGAGTATTTACCGCGATTACAACGATATTCATGCCTTTGACCGTAATTACCGGAATCTATGGGATGAACTTTGATCATATGCCGGAATTGCATACGAAATACGGTTATTTTGCCGTTATAGGTCTAATGTTGACGTTAGGCTGTGGGATGCTGTATGTATTCCGCAAGAAAGAATGGCTATGAAAATAAACGGACGAATAGGCAAGACGAAGGCCCTTTAACCCTATGGTGTAAGGAAGCCTTCGTCTTTTTGATATGATAAAAAGCTACTAGAAACTGGTCGCCATGCCCACTTTAGGAGCTTGCTCCCGCCGGAAACGAATGCGGATCAGCCGCAGACGTTCATAATAGCTATCCAGCCCTTCTGCTGCTGAAAAATCCTCCCCATACACCTTATGCAGCACTGGCTTTAGAAAAAGATCTCCAACCTCTGCATAGGCATTCCATATCGCCTCCTGCTCATTCTGCGGCACATTTTTCAGTTCTACCTCGATCAGTTTCTCCACGCAATAACCTTCTCTTTCCAGCTCCTCTACCGCTTCAATCAGTTCGCGACGGTTCACTCCACTGTTCACCTTAAGCTGTTCTAACCCTAACCCATTCTCGATCCCTTGCAGCAGAATTCGCCGTAATCGCAGTCTTTCTAGCTGTTTCTTATATTTGACCTCTTTCTGTTTATAGAGCCAGGATACAAAAGAATCCTCCTCAATTTCTTGGTGTACCCAATTCAAAGGAAAGGAGTGTTCCCTTGCAGCCGTAGAGGTTATAGCCAACCAATCCGTGCCATATTGGGCTACCTTTCCTTCCCCTACACCAGGGATCTGCAGCAGCTCCTCTGGTGTATGCGGCAAGAAAGTGCTTATCAAACGTAACAAACGATTGCTGGCAAGAATGTAAGGGGCTTTCCGTTCACTAGAAGCTCGGCTGCGGCGCCAAGCACATAACTCCTCATAAATAGCTTCGTTCCCATTATATTCACTGTAATATTGCAGCCTTAGCTGCTCCTGATTACGCCCGGTAAGGCCGTCTTCTTCATGAAATACGCTATCAATCAACGGCCGATAGCCATCCCCCATCTTCACCGCCAGCTCATGCCTGTAAACACAAAGCATTTCATTCCATGAACCACCCGCGTACCACAAATGCTCCTGTGTTTCCTCACCGCCTGAAAAATCACGCCAGCCCAGACTCCACACTCCTTCTTCCTCTCCAATCCATAGCTGAGCGAACACCTCTTGATCCACCCCAGATATTCTGGATAAGCGATTCATAAATACAATTTGCATATTCATCCCTGCCTTTCTAGTCTTCAGCAAGCACTATACCTACCGGTCTGAGCTACTTATTCGCTGATGTGAATCCCACACTGTCAGACTCGGAAAACGCAAAAAAGCACCACTCTCACGATAAACGTGAAAGAGGTGCTCCCTCATTAAATGCTATACTGTTAGATCCTACAATACCATATATTTCCTAACAGTCAATATCTTTTTATACTAGTTTCTTGCCAAAGCTAAAGTTGCCAGTCCAATCGCACCTGCAAGTCCTGCGTTATCTCCAAGCTGCGGTGGCACAACATAATTATCGATGTCGGTATTTAGCGCTGGATGCTGAACATAACCCTTCAGCAGTTCCTGCAGCTTGGTACGAATTAGCGGGAACAAGTGGCTTTGCTTCATGACACCACCGCCCATTACGATTTTTTCGGGAGACAGAATCAACACGTAATTCATAAGTGCATGTGCAAGATAATGAGCTTCCATATCCCAAGCTGGATGGTCAACAGGCAGCTCGCCTGCTGGTTGTCCCCAGCGTTTGCCAATCCCCGGACCTGCGGCTAACCCTTCAAGGCAATCGCCATGATAAGGGCAGTAGCCCTCAAACGTGTCCTCTGGATGTCTGCGAACTAGAATATGTCCCATCTCAGGATGAGACAATCCATGCACCATCTGACCTCCAACTACTGCTCCCGCTCCAATGCCTGTCCCAACCGTAATATAAAGGCAGCTGTCCAGACCTTTAGCCGCTCCCCATTTACTTTCCGCAAGCGCTGCACCATTCACATCCGTATCAAAACCGATCGGCACGTTAAATTGCTCAGCCATTGTACCTACCAAATTATATTGTCCCCAGTGAGGTTTTGGTGTCGTTGTTATGTAACCATAAGTAGGGCTGTCCAGCACGGGATCAATCGGTCCAAACGATCCAATACCAAAAGCTTCTACATTCTTCCCATTAAAATAGTCAATTACGAGTCCCATCGTTTCTTCCGGTGTTGTTGTCGGAAAGCTAACTCGGTCCAGAATGGTACCGTCCTCATAACCAATTCCGCATACAAACTTCGTTCCGCCTGCTTCAATCGCTCCCAATAACTTCATAGCAACTATCTCCCTTCTCCATTAAGCAATAATCCGCCATCCAGTTTGAAAATAAAAATTAATATAAAATAAAACAATCAACAGCCCTTATTATACGTTGGATGAAGCGCTATCACAATAATAAAACTCCCTTCATGCTTTTTTGCATGAAGGGAGACTATTGATGTTTAATTATTTAAGTCATCAAACATAGAGCCTTTTACCGTAACCTCAATTTGATCCAGCGGCTTAATGCCGACAAGCTTGCCCAGTGATTTGTACGCGTTGGTACTCTTGGAGAGCTCCACATCTGCCAGCCAAGCCTTAACATAGTACTTCCCATCTGGCATTTCAGCTGTAGTATAGACAGGAATATGGTCCTTATTAATCGTAATCGTCACCGTAGACTTTTCCGTGATCTTGTACATATTCTGATTCAAGCCCACATATTCACGGTATTTGAAATTGTTGAAGCTTCCCAGTGTACTAGACTGTGAGTAACCCTCTAATATATTCTTCCAGAATTCATGGGTGCCTTTATCACTTTCTCTTTCTTGTGAATATGGGATCTCTTCCACATCTTTAGTAAAGCTGTTCTCCACCGTCAGCAACTTCGCATCATTCACTCCGGTGTTATCCTCTACGGATAAAGCTGCTGGCTTTCTTGCAAAGTTATTCCCGTTTTTGCTCAGTGGTTCATTCCGCAGATTGACCGCAACTTTATCATTATTGATATACATAAGATCAGTTTCATATCGGAAAGAATTCGTAAGTTCCTCAACAAGATCCTTATGGTCCTTCGTGTCTTTATCCGTATCTTTAAACGTAACTGTCTCCAGTGTAAAGGTATACGTTCCAACAGGATTAAAATAATATCCGGATTTAATCGGATAATCATACCCTTGAAGTTGCTTATCCGTAGCAAACACGGCGGTATCATAATTAGATTTGTCGTTAAGCATTTTTTTAGCGGTAGCTCTGGCTTTCTTATAAGCTTGAGCCATGCTATTCTCTACCTTCCAGCCGATATCTCCGCTTGCCTGTTGTGTGAAGATTCGCTCGAATTGCCCCTTTACTTTCGTCCAATCCTGTAAGTTCTTATTCTCATCTTCATGAGCCATCCAGCGGATTACATTATAATTGTAAGGCTCACTTGTCCAGAAGAGCTTTCGAATCAAAGAATCCGCTTTATTCTTGTCTATTGAATTCTTGTACAGCTTAGGTGCTATTTGTTTGGCCCCATTATAAATATAAGTCCGAATGGTTTTGACATCCTCACCTGGTGTAAACGGAGCTGAAGTGCTGCCGCTCTCCGTATATGTTTGACAAGATTCAACATCTTTACCTTCCCCGTTCTTTGTTGTGCTGCACACCTGATAATTACGAGTGAAATTTCTGCTCACAGTACCCTGGAAACTGATATTACCTGACTTTTGATTAGGTGTATACGGAGCCGGATTAATGTACCACTTACCGTTAACAGGATCATCACCAAAATCAGGGCGCTGTAGACTAGCTATGATGTCAGGTTGTCTAACTATAGTACTGGCGGCATCGTTAACCAGCGGATTATTCTCCACACGGAAATAACGATAGATAGTATCCGTATTATTGATTACTTCCAAAGCGCCTGTAGCATTCCCACTCCAAGTAAAATCAGAATATTGCGGTTGTAGAACAGCCTTTATAGCAGCGCCATCGGCTAACCCGAATTTCACTTTTTTCGATAACACATTATAATCCAGATCGAAGGAGCCTTTAGTTGTTGGCATCGAGTTGACCTTCTTAATCCATCCGTAAATCTCATTATTTCCGTAAAAGACTTCATTAGGTGACTTCAGCCTGTTCAGATTAAACTGGATGTATACGTCCTCATCAGGCATTGTAAATGTCGCGAAAAGAATATTGTCAGCCGTATTAGCCGCAAGCATAATTTCACCTGCTAACGTTGACGCATGACCATGGTATCTTACAGGGATTTCCTTTCCGTTACTCGTGATCTTCCAAGCGTAATCTGTTGTTTTCTGGGTAGCGAAGCTGGATCTGAGTCTGATTCCAACGGTTACCTCTTGTCCAGCTACCGCGCCGGTTGGCAAAGTTTCGAAATGAGGGGATAAATCATTTACCTGCAAAATAAACGGTGCGATAGGAATGCCTAAGTAAGTAATATTTCCGTTGGAACCTTGGATGTAAATCCTCCCTGATCCCCAAGACAGATAGGTAGGCGGTTGCAGGACGTGAACATAATCTATCCATCGCCCTCCCTTAGACGGTGTAGTATTCTGAGTGTATACAACCCTGTCTTTATACTCCTTGTCTTGATTGTTATAGATGAACCGTTCATATTTCTTACCGGCATAGCTCAGGTTTAGTCCAGTAAGAATAGCCTGCTCAAAAGTCCCGCCGGAATTCACTAGATACTCAATATCCCTACCTACAAATGCATCAAAATCATTTTTTCTAATTTTGTAGCTTGATTTTACGCCAGAGTCCTTCCAAGGTTCCTTAATCATATTAAAATTCTGAATTTGAATCCCGCTCCATCCAGCATACCATGGAGCTCCCTCAGTTGAGACCGAGTCCCCATCAATCGAATACCCGGAAAAAGCAAACATATTGCTATGCTCAAGCCATTCATGATTTCCACCATAGACAATCTCAAAATTACTATTGTTAGATTTTATCTGGTTTTGTAACAAATCCTCTCTTAACTTTCCTTTATTAGTCTCCATTGTGTAATAATTAGATTTTTTATAGAGCTCCGCCATATCTTTATTGATCTTCTCGATAACAGCTGTCGCTGTTTTTGGAAGATTGTTAGAAGTATCATTCACTGACTCTTCAGAGAAAACTGAAGAAGCTATAGATTGGAATAAGAATATTGTCACTATACTAAGCCATATCGATTTTTTCATACCTTCACCTCTCCTACTTCGGCCATACTGCGATTCCTATATCCCCCATACCAGGAGAGTCTACATCAATTTTATAATCTTTGCTTTGGAAGACTTTATAATCTAGCTCATCCATTCTTTTTGTTTTTGTTCTAACATACTTCATAATCGAATCTACGACATCGCCCTCAATGTTTTGTCTAAGAATATTCTCCGCTTCCTTCGCCTCCAGTGCAGGGTCAGAGCCTATATTAGTAAATGTAATTGTAATTTGAAAAAGATACTGACCTGCTTTCCGATCATCATTGTTGTATACTGTCAGCTGTGAATCGGTAATATAAGTCGACTCTAGATTGGCCCCCAGATGGGTATACGGGATTTCAAACCCATGAATCGTTACCGTCTTGGCTCCATTCGTTGATTCTCCCGTAGCAGGCTTATCAGAGGTAGCTATTTCACCTGAAGGAGTAGTGATGTAGACCGTCTTCACAGCATCATCCCATTTCACGTTTACACCGAGTCCTTCATATACAAATCGAAGTGGGACAAAAGTTCTTGACTGTTTGAACAATGCAGCCGTGTCCATTTGTTTTGTTTTTCCATTGAGCTCATAACTCTTTTTCCCGATATAGACACCCATTGTTTTGCCTTCAAGCGAGATTGTTGCCTTTTTAGCCTTACTGTCCCATAACACCTTAGCTCCAAGCGCTTCACTTATAAAACGCACGGGTAGCTGTACCCTTTGCTGCGCATCGATAAAAGGCTGGGCGTCTGGAAAAATAACTTTTTCTCCATTTACTACTACTCTCAATGGAAGACTTGCTGCAAAACCTGAAAATGCAGAAGTCATCAGGGATACCATTAGTAATAAAAGCAGCGAACTAATTATTTTTTTCATATAATTGCTCCTCTCAAATTTATCTTTCTATTTCCTGATATAATTAGTTCAGGTGTATTGTGGTAGTACTTGCACGGGCAGCAGCAACAATTTTAGATTCAATCTCTCGATATTTTGTAACAGTGTATCTTAAACCTGCAGTTTTTCCGTTTATCGCTGTTGTTACACGATTTTTCTGCGTCCGGACTTCATTGCTTAAACGTTGAACTTCTCTTAATTGAGCTTGAACATAAGATTCACTGTAAGCCCTGCCCACGTTAGAACTTACTCCAGAAGCTATAGATAATATCCTCTCGACGACTTCAGCAATGCTCTCTTCCTTACGCACCAGACTTTTCTGCAGACTCTCCAGTTTATCCATATTCGCCAAGATCTTAGCTCCTTGAATGACACTAGCAGATGCAACTGCAATCTTCGTAATGGTTTTCGTTACGGTCGATTTAACATTGCTGATCGCTGAATCTTTAATCGTGCGTGCGCCAGCGATAAATTCTTCCTTTGTTTTCTTAATTTTAGATTTTACACTTTGGAATATATCCCCCATTTTCTTCATCGCTTTGTCTTTTACACTAATCCAATATTCCTTCTGAGCTTCAACATATTGAATGGCATTCTCTACAAAACGATTGAAGCCCTCTTTCATTTTCGTCATAAAATCAGAAACTGCGTGCTTTACCTTTTGTGAAAACTCCGCAATTTTATCACCGATCAAATTAGTCACTCGGACAGCTTCTGTCACCATATTCGTTACAAATTCAACACTTTGATTATAAAAGGAAACTACTCTCTCCTTGATATCCTCCACCCTTTGCTCAATCCAGGGAATCACACTGTCAATTACAAAACCAATCACATAAAGCGCAACCAGAGCTTTTATAGTGACAACGAGCGCAGCTAACGCTGCAGTAAGCGCCGCAGTAACAACTGCAACGGGCCCAACTGTCACCATTAAAAGTCCAACTACGGCTACTCCCGCAAACGCTAATGGCCGCAGATCTACTTCCCCATCCAATACTTTGAAAATCCCTTCGACCAATGCTTCCTTTAGGGGGCCCGGCACAATTTCCAGACCAACTGTAATATTATGCACTAGGTTAGGAACCAAAGCCCGAGTCTGTGACTCTGAACGTTGAAAGGACTCATTGTTCCCGTCGATCTTCAGTGAGAATAAGGAATGATGTGGCAGGACGGTATTCCTTTCAGATTCAGTATCAATGTAAATACCTGCCGATGGATTTTGAAATAGGGCCGGAACGATGTCATTTTTATTTCTGAACTCTTTAATTTTGTCATTCTCATTCAATTCGTCTATAGTGGCCCTGTGTTTATCAAGCAAGGTTCCATTAAATCCCGGTGCATTAAACGTTGATGCGGAAGTTAGTTGGTTCCGTAAATTCTCAGGTAATATAAAAGAGGAATATAGGGCTAGATTACCTCCTAGCGAGTGCCCAGTCAGAAACAATTCATAACCCGCATCTATTTTGAAATTATTCATATATTCTTTAGCTTCCGCCTGTTGTAAAGATTCAAGGGCATATGCAGTTGTTCCGTTGTTTTTCCAGTCATTATGGTAAAGCGGGTTATCCATTGGTTCACTACCCCGGAACGCCGCTACCTTTGCCCCGTTCTTGGTATCTACTGTAAATGCAACAAAACCTGATTCCTCTTTTTTATTATGAGAGACGATATTGGAGATTTCCCAATTCTGATAATCAGATATATTCATCTGCTCTATGAGATCATTCCACTGCTTGTATTCTTTGACTCCGTTAAGATCGTCAGGAAAGCGTTCTTTTAATTGTTGCTGACCTGCGGGAGAAGCGAAGAAGTTGAGAACTTCGCCGAGAGTGATTTTTTTATATAATGCATAAGTTTTTTCCAAATCCTTAATGTTGAGTATATCTAAATAAACAAGTTGCGAGATCTGCTTTAACTCTACCTCTGTAAGCGTATCGTCCATTACAATCCCCCTCTTTGTTCCATTCTTTTTATTCTGTCCTCTTTCCATATATCAAAGAATTCTCTAATCTTGTCTTGAGATTCTACAATCTTTCCATCAACTCCTAATTTGAATCCAGCCATTGTAACTATATTAATAATTCCTGTTTTTTTAGTTTCGTCACTAAAATATATGTCAACACTTTCCTCTGCCTTTTTGACCTCTTCTAATCGACCATAGGCCTCTGGAGTGAGGTATCCTATCCCTATCAGACTACTCACATATTTATTTTCTGCTAGTATTTTTGCAAAATCCATATATTTTCTCATTTCTGCCTCTTGGTCCATATCTCCATTACCATCAACATAGTTATCACTATTTAAATAGACTGAAATCACCAGCGTATTCGTTGGATATAACTTCAGAAATTGCTCGTAGGAAAGCTTTGTATCGTTATGCTTGGGGTAAACCAACCCCGTTTCGTTGGCAACGATAATTTTACTGTCAGGCCAAATGCTAGCAGCGATTGCTTGAATCATTGGTTCGTCTTTTTTTGCTACCACCTGGTTTAAATAGTTGTCATACACCTTTTCCAAATCCTTCGTGATTTCCACCCGTACATTAATCGTGTCATCCTTCTTAGGATGCACAGTCGCCTTCAATGTATTGTTGTTCATCGTTCCCCAACCGCCGCCTATGCCATCAAGGATGAATTCCTCGCCATACTTTTCCTGCAAGGAGCTCAAAATTTTCTTTTCACTTTTCTCCTCTCTAGAGCCACATCCCATAAAGCTGAACATTGATAATATCAACATCAGAGTCAACACCTTCCTTGTATAAATCTTTTTCATGCTGGCTTCACTCCTTTTTGATGGCGATTCCAGTTAGTAATCAGAATTCAAAATCCAGCTTCAATTCTGGAAATTTGAGCATTTGATTCATGGTTGTTTCAACCACCTTATCTAGATGTAATGTCATTTGGTTCGTTAGTTTCTCCATACGTTCCATGAGGGCATTTGTCAGTTTATTCAACCATTCCTCTACATGGTCCATCAGCTTATCCCCTACCGGACTGCAAATCAGTAGGATGGATAAGACAGCTTGCGTGATTTCATTAAGCTCTTCTGCTATTCCCGCTGCCTCTAGCATGGCTGCTTCAGATAGTTGTTCAAATTTCGCAGAGATGTCATCGAATAAGAAGGATTCCGGAATATTATTCATTTCGGTTCTCCACTCGCTGAACTTCGCATCCAACATTCGTTCATATTTGTGGGCAATTTCAATCAGTGCACCTCGCACTTTTCCTACATCCAACTGATCTATTAAGGTAAATATCACGTAACCCAAATGGTCCGATGCAGCTTCTGTTAGTCCGACGGTATCCCCAAATCCACTCATAACAGCATCAAAAACAGGCGTATGCTCTTCCGTTAGGATATTAATCTTGGATAGCAAAGCATAGGCATTCCCTTTTTCACCTATAATCACATTCCCCTCAGCGTCAAAGGTATAGCGCTGCCAAAGCGAATCAGGAATTAGAAATTCCGTTTCTTCTATACCCGATTTAGCAAATACAATCTCTTCGTTGTGTTTGCCTAACGCGGATACAAGACTGTTATAAGCCACAATATTTTTAACCTGAAGCTTTCCCTTTTGCTCCACAGTCAGAATGTTTGCTATACCTGGTGCGTCGAATACCACACCACCAATCCCCTCATTAACCGTTGCTGCATAAAGAGCTAAGGCACCGCCCATGGAATAACCAGTAACCTGGCAATCCTTCTCCCCTTTGTTTTTTAATAAAAATCTTGATGCTTCCTCCGGCATGCTGCTCTGACCGCTTAACAGAGACTGCAGATCCGCAAGCCAATCTTTTCCTTTATATGTAAAGATAATTAATCTATCATCATGCTCATCTCTATAGGCATAGGCTGCTGCACCAGCAAAAGCCAGACTATCCGTCAGTTCGAGACCGTCTGCTGCTTCTACAACTGATGCCAGTGTTATGTATTGTTGTTCGGTCAGCTTCACTTACAGATCCCCCCAAATAAATTCACATTAAAATCATACTAACAAGGCAGATGGCTCAAAATCTGCCTTGTTATGTATGCCAGCATTATTTTCCACGCAGTTTACTTGCCATTTCTTGCTCGGCTTGTTGCTTGATGTTAGCAATTTGCGTTAGGTTCTTACTGATATTCTCTACACAGAGAACCATTTCCTTAAAACTAGGCATAAGTCCATCGAATTGTTGTATAAAAGCTGTTTGTGATTCTCCTTGCCACCAACCGCTAACGGCATGAATTTCAGATTGCAATTGTTTGATAAGAGTATCTGCATTATTTGCTTTGGTTTTAATAGACTTAGCTACACCTAGTGCCTGATCCGGATTAAATGTAAGATTGTTTCCCGCCACATTATTCACCTCCTTTCAAAGCATTTATATCTCAACAACCCTGTCATTACTTCTGGCTTTGCTTTTGTTTTTCTAATTGCTTTTGTTTCAGTGCCTCTTGCGCCGCCTTCTCTGCTAGTCTTCGCTTTTCTTCTCTTTCCTGTTCAGCACGGATCACTTCTGAAGCCACTCTTTGGACCCCACTTTCGAGCCTACCCAGCATTGTGAGCAGGGTCTTCATTTCGCTATCCAGCTCGTTGTATTCACTTTGAAATGCCTTAGAAGCCGTACCGGTCCAATAGCTGGCCGATTGTGTATAATCGCTTTGCAGTTTTTTTGAAGTACTGTTTACTTCATTAGTTAGACTATGGATCTGTGAAGCGTTTCCCCTGATTTCTGATGGACTAACTGACACTAGTTACACCTCCATCCTAAACTCCTACTCCCGCATTAACTCGATTCTCCTTACTCCATACGGCACATCTTAATCCGGTATATTTATTCTTTACAATGAGATAGCCATCACCTTGCTCCCCTTCTTTCTCCTGGGTTCCGTAAGGTAAAGAAACATTGTAAAGATTTTGTTCTTTCATTCTTCCTAGCAAAATCCCGGTCTGTTCTTCTCGGATAGTCTTGCCCAAGGAATCCCAATTAGAGGTAAGATCACTTGTGTTATCTGCCGCTAGAACAGCTACCTTCATACCGCGTTCTTGCTTCACAATTCGTTCAATCAGCTCATGCAGCATGTACTTGTCTCCGCTCGTAAATTCACTTAGACGATCAATAACGAAGATGATCTGCTTCCACTGTTTCATCAGAGCGCCAACGTCACCACCGGACATTCTGCATGAGAGAAGCTCACTGCGTCTAGTTTCCAATTGTTCTTTGATCCCATCAATGAAATTGTCCAAATCATCCACGTTCGATAAATCCGTTACGTAAGACTGTTGTATCAGTTCATAAATGCCCATAGCAGATGAATCCAGCGCATATACCTCTATATCCTGCTTTTCGCTCATCAGCTTCATCCACGATACAAGTAAAGTGCTCTTTCCTGACATAGCCTCTCCAGCTATCATCAGCACTGGTGTTGCAACAAGGTCTATAAACACAGGCTGTAAATCATTGTTGCCCAAGCCTATGGCCAGTTGCTCTGTATTATTATTGAGCTGCCGCAGATCAATCGTAGAAGGCATCACCGGAATTGGTGCGGCTCCACTTAGATTCAAAGCCTCCATTCTCTTCAAGATGAGCTCGGTAGCGGAATGTTGATATTCAGGAAGCGAAGTCTGAAATTCCAAAGGCGGCTTGCCTCTTACCAATCCTCTGCCTGCAACCTTTGCGGGTTCCAAGCCTTCCGTTCGTCCTACAATACCATCATATTCACTCTTCTCAGTCATCTGGAAGCTGATCGCCATTTTGAAGTTAACCGAAAATTTATATCTGACCAAAGCACTATTGGTTGCTGTAGCGACCATATAAATACCGTATTTAAAACCTTCACGAGCCAGCAGCACCATTTGAGCGTCAAAATCTTCGTAGGTCTCCGATAAAGCAAAGTAGTTGTCGACTATGACTATAAATGCGGGCAGTTTTCGTCCACTTCTACGGTAATCATTGAACCCTTCACTTCCATTATTTTGAAACAGCGTTCTTCGATCCTCCATAACCCTGAACATAAAGCGCATAAATTGGTCAATTTTATCTTCTTGTTCCAGTGTCATTACCCCACCGACATGAGGAAGCTTCTCCATAGCTTTAAGTGAGCTTCCGCCAAAATCCATAATATAGATATTGACGTCATCCGGCGGATACATCAGAGCCAGCGATAAACATAACGTTTTGAGGAACACAGTTTTACCTGTACCCGGCGTTCCATAGACAAACAGATTCCCCTCAGATGCAAAATCTATCTCCAGCGCTTCCTGTCTCTGTCCTCTTGGATCATCCATGAGCCCCACTGGCACACTGAGCAGTTTCTGCTGCTGCGGCCATCTACCTTCTGCTAAGCTATTCGGCAGCAATAAATCGAGGTAGACTACATCAGGCAGTGGCGGTAGCCAAGGCCCCTTCATTGGAGAAATCCCATATTGCTTGGCGGTTTCTGTAATGTATTCAACCATGGCATGGAGCTGGGAAGCGGACTCATTTTTGGAGATTTTCTCTTCTTCAAGCGGAAAGATCTGCTCGCTTCTACCATTCAGAGCTACCTTATAGATTCGTTTGGGCTTGTTCTCCTGTTTCTGTAGTTCGCCTTTCGGATCATAATCAGCACCAGAATACGCAGATTGGAACAACTCAAAGATCTCATCATTTCCGACCTGTATATACGCCCGTCCCGGTTCCTTAATCATGGCCGCATCAGGACGTTTAATAACATCCCTACTGTCAGCCTCATCCTGCACTTTAAGACATATTTTAAATTTCGAGTTACTCCATATCTGGTCATCCACTACGCCGGCAGGCTTCTGGGTGGCAAGGATCAAATGGACGCCAAGGCTTCGACCTACCCGGGCCGTACTTACAAGCTCTTTCATGAAATCCGGTTGATCCTGCTTAAGCTCCGCGAACTCATCCGCAATCATAATCAGATGGGGAATAGCTGGCATGTCACCTTTTACATCTTTGCTATAAAATAATTTCTGGTATTTATCAATATTGTTCACGCCATATTCCGAGAAGACACGTTGCCGCCGCATGAGCTCACTTTTGATAGACAATAGTGCTCTCGTCGTTTGATTTCCATCCAAATTCGTAATGGTACCGACCAGATGAGGCATTCCTTTAAATACATCTGCCATGCCTCCCCCTTTGTAATCGATGAGAACAAAAGCAATATCATGGGGATGGTAATGAATGGCTTGGGATACGATGATACTTTGCAGTAACTCACTTTTGCCAGAACCTGTTGTTCCGGCTACAAGACCATGGGGCCCAAACCCCGTCTCATGCATATCTAAAAATAAAGCTTCTCCGCCAGCTCTCACCCCTATAGGTACGCTCATACCCATATAGGTTTTGTTGCGGGTCCAGTTCAGAATTACATTTACTTCAGACACCTTTTCGTTCTGTAGCATTTCCATCAGCGTGATGGAGGATGGAAGCGAGAAACTAGCACTTGAATTTTTAATACGAAGCGGTGCGAGCTTTCTCGCGACTAGATCTAAATCATTTATGTCTGCCTGGTCTGGAGTAAACACGATCTTCTCTCCGGTTAATCGATTGGCCATTTCACCACTTTTTCCGTTTAAATGAATAACCGTTTTACAGTTCATGGGCAGATAAGCGGAATTCTTGGCGATAAAAAGGGTTGATACTCCAAGCTTTACACTGCCGTTGTACAAATATTTACTGATTAGCTCATTCTCAAGCAAGGAAGCGTCCTCTACAATAAAGAGATAATGGGGCAATACACCACCGCTCAAAGACCTCATCTCCCGTTCCTTCAAAGAGCCATAAATCTCGGACAAGGTCTGATGGGCAATGGCTTTACCACATAAAAGAAATCTGATATTAAACCCGTCATCCCATAGATGGGGTACAAATTTCAGCCAATCCCATTTCTCCAATTCATCCTCTGCGGCAAGAACAATAACCCTGACATCGTCATAACCATGATGAGTCACAAGCTGTAGCAGCATCAGCTTTATTAGCACAGCTGTTTTATCGCTTTCACCGGCAATCCCGCATATTTCGGAAGTCACCAGATTAACCGTTATGGGAACATTCGAGACCTTCTCGAATTCCATGGCCAATCTCTGCGGCTCCATCAACAGCGGGTCCGTTTCAAGGATGATCGCCTGTTTGGTGTATTTGATGTGCAGTTCCAGCGGTACACTTCCCACCCCGATCCGCAGAGCCAGAAAATCATTATGTGAAGGCGTTTTTTCCCATAGCTTGTTATCCCTGCGCAGGATTCGTTGCACACATTCCGCAGGTTCCGGGCTCATTTCATTCATGGCTTTTACCTGTTGTTCGCGAGCTATCGACAATTCGCTGCGGACATCGGTTATAAATTGAAGATATTTTTCTTCCCGTTCCTTCTTCTTTAGCTTATATTTCCGAATCTGAGAAGTTGCTCCTGTCAATGACCCAATCAGTGTCATTACTGTAGTCGCAACTGAGATCAGTAAATAGATAGACTGTGAAGTCATTGCGATTAATACGGTAATAATCAACATTACGATAGGTGGAAGCAATATTCCGAACCAAGAGATTTCTGGTTTCTCGTTAATCATAGGTGGATTAGGAACATCAATTTCTCCCCGGGGCATATCCGGTAGGAAACGGGGCTGACGACTGAATTCATAGCTCATTAGATCTACCTTCCTATAAAGGTTATTGTCTCCGCCTCTCCACCAAATAGAGAGATTCGATGCCATTCACGACCACTGCAAAAATAAAGATCATTGTCCAGAACATGTAAATAGTCCGCGCTTTCCCCAGATATTCGAATACTCCCTCCATGCAATGGATCCACTCGATATATACTGTTGTCATTTAATCGGTTAGCACAATAAATATATTTGTCATCCGAGCTCATACTAAGGGCATCTATATTGTCTACCACAGTTACCGTATCACGCTCCACATCAAGCAGCGTCAAGCGGTGTCCATTCCCGGCATCTGGAAAACACAGTTTACTTCCTATTCGGATCAGTAAACTTGTAACCATTTCACTAATCCTTTCACTAGCCTCACCGGATTCTATGCTCCTCTTAATCCCATTTGGTGTAGCATAGTAGATTTGTCCTTCATACAAGAGAAAACTCTCCACATGCTCATCAATCAGCTTTATATCACGTTTACCACTAGTAGCACAGCGATACAATCGATGGTCCTCCTCGTGAATATAGTAGATCCAATCTCCATGTCGCTGAAGCTGATAACAAGGTTTGTCTAACAATACTTCTGTATGTCGCTTTACAATATCAAGCTTACAGAGCACATTCCCCTTTAACTGATCACTGTAATAAAGGAAATTTCCAGCCTCATTCATGAACCAGAACAAACCCTCATAATGAATAGGCACTGCTTGATCATTCGCTCTATCTAAAGAATAGGTTCCTGAATAATTTTTAATATCCGTAATAAAAAGAGATTCATCAGCCTTTAGGATTAATCCGCCACTTTGCAGGTTGCTATTCATTTCATTGCCCCTTCTCAGATAAGTGTGAGCAGTGCGCCTTGGGCTACACCTTCTTGATCCAAGGTTTTACTATTACTTAATATTCTGCCTAATGGCTCAGCCTGAAGCTTGGCCCCGCTTCTCTCCTTTAAGCTCAAGGACTCCATTAACATGTCTAACAGTTCTTCTATAGTCACAAACACCGGAACTTTTAGGTCCATTCTTAGAGCTGTATCCGTTTGAAAAGTAACCATTATATAATCCATTCCGATTATTCCTTTCATCAATTCTTAACGGAGAGAATATATTTCCTCTCGCTAATTAACTGATAATCTACTTCTTTGTCTGCTTCTTCAGCGAGCTTTAAGTATCTGGTTTTAAATTTGTATGTTGCCTGTGCTTTCACATTAACTTCTGATACTCTTTGACTGGTTTGGGCATTCTCAATGTTAGAAAAATCTAAACTTACCGTAAAATCATTGTATCTATCATCATTGGATGTAAATGTAAGCACGTTGCCATCATCGGTCTGTTCCGATACATTTAGAGCGCTTTCGAACGCATCTGAAAAGTATTCTTTGAACCTCTCCTCGTTAATCACCGCATCCAGTCCACGTAGCAGTTCATACTCCAAACTCCGATCCTTAGCTGCGCGGCAAGCATTTGAGATCGCAGTGCTCAGCACTACCTTCTCTCTAAATACAATGCCCATCTCCACCAAAGGCTCCACAACAATTGACACTAGAATAATCAACAATACTCCTACTGCAATATTTTTCACCAAAAGTCATCCTATCAATCTATATAGTAGTCCAGATCCTTATAATGTTTCAGGCCTGTCGTTGACATGGAGAAGTGGACCGGAATTTCATGCTCCAGCTTCTTTCCCCATAAAGTGATAGAGAAAGGATACACAGCTTTAATCTCAACCGTTAGTGGTTCGCCTCTTTGCCGATAAGGTTTATTCCATTCGTTCCCTTCATCGTAATATGAGGTTTCATCATCATTACCAATCGCATTATCATGATCTGCATTAGTGACCGTAATGACAATATCATCGGCTTTATCTCGGTAAATAGGGCGCTCCTGTAATCTCTCCATAGCATCCTCATAATACGATTCCTTCAAGTAGTTATCACCAGCTACAATCTGCGAAACACTATACGTCTCTGTGACTAGCGTTAAATACCATGGGAAAAAGAAAGCCAAATTCACAAACAGCAGAATCGTAACCGAAGTCAGTATGGTAAGTAATACTGCCTTTGCTATCCCTTGCATTGTATTTTCACCCCAAATTAGCTAACCATCTTTTTGATCAAATCATCGAATAAAAATGTCCAGATATCATCAACCCATCCTGCCAGTACTCCGCCCTTTAAATAAGTGACTACCACACCAATTAATATAATAACGCCGACCGTAATCGCGATTTGCTTGATGCCTACTTCCCCTTTTTCCTCCACTAGCAATTCCTTTAGATCTGTCTTCATTCGTGTATCCCCCTATAAATAAAATTGGCTTATTGAAACATCTTCATCGAACTCAGAATGGTAAATAAATAGTACATAACGATATAAATGGCCAACACTATAATAAGTAGAAATTGGATTCTTGCACTGCTGCGCTGCCTGCTCTCCAGTTCTTCTTCCAAAGCCCTGATTCTGAAGCCATCTAATTCATTCTTGAGATATGCCATCTGAGACACATTATCGTATCCTTTAAGCCTAGTCTCCATAATGTCGCAGAACTTGATCACATAATGCATTGGAATCCGTTTCTTCAGCTGCTTAAAAGCGAATTCTTCTCCGTAATCAATATTATCCAGCATCACACCAAGCTCCTCGGCTATATCAGGATTTGCACTGGGAATGTAATCCTTAAGCACATCCGAGAAATGTATGTTGACCGACTTTATATACTGGTAATAGACCATACTATAAAAGGCTGGGAAATCCAGGGATATATTTTTGTTCTTCTTATCGATAATCTTCTCCAACTCGACCACCGGATAGAGCCAGCCCAGCATGATGAAGATGGCAGAGATACAGCCAAGCAGGATGTTCACCTTCCATAGCAACAACATAATCACAATAGCACTTAGCGAGTACATGAATTGCTCGGTCCGTATTTCCTCTGGAGTCTTTTGTAGATCAAGTCGGTCAATGATTTTCTTGAATCTTAACCTTTCAGCACTTCCCAATAACCCTTTAACATATTTCATTGCAATTCTTCGTTTATATTGGTTGAACTTCTCTTTTAACGCCGCATTTTTACGCTGCTTGATATATTGACGTGCACGTTTTTTCTGTTTTCTGCTCACAGGTTTAAAGAAGGGGTATAACAATATCTTGATCAAATAAAGGATGGAGAGCATGGCAATCAGCTTAACTAGGAATATCATTTGCGCTCACCACCCATGCCGACGTTCCCTTGGAGTACCTGGCTGCGTGCAAAGCTTAAACAAATGACACTAATCAATATCGTGTTGATCAATTTCCCAACATTACTTACAAGCATAAATTCTCTAAAATCCTTTACAGTTAATGCGTACAAGAAAAAAAGCACAATGATTCCGGTTTTAAACATAAAATCTCGATTCATCTTTCTAAAAATCCGTTCCTTTTTAGAGTTAATCTCGCGCAGCACGGCATTTTCATCTACAATATCGAGGAAAATGTCTGCCATACCTTTTCTTTCGTTATATTCGAAAACCACTGCTTTTTTTGTGAAATTATCAAATTTAGGACCAAGCTGTCTATTTAACAGCGTAATAGCTTGCTTAAAGGAATAGCCGTTGTTATCACAATTATCTATAAACTGCTGGAAATAGGGCCTAAGGTTAGGACTGATATATTCATCGCTCTCCATCACCTTTTTAATGGCTACTAGTACACCTTCACGGGCTAACGGACAAATTACATCTTCGGCATCCATTATATTTTCCAGCCGTTCTGCTTGGATGGCTCTAGACTGCATCACGAAAAAAGTAAACAAGCCTACAAAGATTGAAATCGTGATCACAAGCGAAAGCGTAATGCTATTCATAAGCAGAACCACTAGCAGAGCTATAATAGCAAAACAAATGCAAAGCATTGAGGTGAAGCTCTCCAGTGTAAAAGGCATATTAAAATCTAAAATTAGACCCTCTACCATTCGATTGTATTTCGCATAAATATTTTCCTTCTGCCTGACAATTCGTTCCTTCTTGATCCGGTCGACATAACGCTTTGTGTTATACTTGCCAAGGTACTCTGCGAGGGTATCCATAACGTCGAGAACATATCTTACAGACCCCTGAAAAAACTTGACCTCAAAGATGGCGTTAAATAGTACAAATGCAGCCGTACCAAGAAGTAGACTAATGATTAAAGTTGTATTCATCGAATTCGTACACCTCTGTTTCGCCCTCCAGCGGATCCTTGGTAAAGAACTCAAACCTGCTTCTCTTAATTCCGGCCTTGAGCATTAGCTGCTGTATATTCTCCGAGATCTTTCCTACACGTAAATGTCTGCCAACAATTTTGATCATCTTCTTGCCTTCAATCATCTCTTCAATAACATCATCACAATCAAATCTATAGATTTGATTAATCAGTGGATTCAAGCCATCTGAGCCCAAAATCTCTGAAATTGAAGTCACTTTACGCGTACCATCTGCCAGTTTCTCTTGAAAGATTACAAATTTTACAGCACTGCAGATATTTCGTAGAGCAAGTTCCGCTGGCTCATTAGAGGCCATTAGATAGGCCGTTAGAAATCTGAAGATCGCTTCCTTATCCCCCTCTGCATGAAGTGTGGAAAAGAAATAGTGTCCCGTCTGTGCTGCTCGGAGCGCTGTGGCGAATTCACCGGGTGTTCGAAGCTCCCCTGGTCCAATCCAGTGAGGTGATTGTCTCATCGCATTAATAAGCAAATTTTCCATAGTCGCTGGGCTTGAGTCATCATCATCAGGGACCGACTCGTATTGCAACACATCATTCAGCACTCTACCGTGTTCGCTGTTATCTTCTCTTTGAATCAATCTCATCTCCGAAGGATTTTCAATGGTAATGATCCTTGATAGAGGATTGATCTCCTTCACAAGAATTTCATTTAGCGTTGTCTTTCCGCTTCCTGTCGGTCCCACTGTAATCCAGGATAAGTCTGATTTCGGGATCAAAGACAATAATTTATACATGTTTGAGGAGAAGGATTTATTCTCAATAAGCATTTTCGGAACAATACTCTTCTTGCTGAACTTTCGGATCACAAACGCTGGTTGGTCATACGGTGAGATCTCAGCATGAGTGGCATTCACACGATACCCCTCAATCGTTCTGGCATTTACCATGGGTATCTTTGGAATCAGCCGAACCTTGGAGATACCTATAAGCTTGGCGATAATCCGTTCCATATGATCACGATCTGTAAAATGTTGATCCCACTGCAGGCTTCTTCCGCCGCTTTCCACAAAGATTTGATCAGGTCCGTTGGCTCTGATTTCATCTATACTAGGGTCCTCCATAGCCTTGGTAATAGGACCATAGTGAGTGATTTCATTGGTGAGTGCGTTTTTCAATTCTGCTAGGTCATAAAATCCCTCGACAGAAGGTTTCTGTGCATCTACAAATTCATTTATGTATGCCTTCGTCATTTCACGTTTTCGAGCAGGGTCGCTTTCTCGCCTATAGGCATGTGTCGTTATTTTCGTAATATATTTTTGGCATAACTCCAAAGCCTCATCAAAGCTTATGGTCGTATATTTACTAGCCAGATCCTCCATGTTCTCCTTCGGCCCTACCTGATGCAGTACTTTTTGCTGCATATCGCTAATTTTCGCACGTGTCAGCAAATCGCTCTCCCCTTTACTGATCCGCCAACCGATCGGCCAGTTTTTGGATCTCTTTTTTGAAATATTTATTGATTAGGGGGTTATCTTTTATGTACAGCCTGCCCTCATGTGCACGAACTACGGCATCCTTCACAAGTGGCAGTACAGAAACTATGTTAAAACCCATATCCTTCATAACCTTATAATCAAATTCAACATGCTGAATATTCATCATCACCACACTGGTGAACTTAGCCGTACTTATCCCCACCGATTTAGCATAGTCCAGCAGCTTCACCATATTTATTGTAGCTTCCATCCTCTCTGTTGCCGTAAAGAATCCTATGTGACAATACTTCATGGCACCCAGACAAAATTCCAATGGAGGGTTGTTGGGAATGTCGATCAGCACGATATCAAACATCTGCTTAAGTGTAGTAATTACACGCTCTAAATTTCCAAACTCAAAATCAAAATACTCCTCCATTAGATCCTGTGGACTAGCTGATAACAGGAACAGCTTCTCGTATTTGGTCCGCTGTAATTCATCTCTGAAATCTACCTTGTCGCTTTTCAACACCTTAATTAATCCTTGCCCCTTCTTATGTGCAGGGACATCTAGAAATTGATATAAGTTTGGATAAAACACCTTAAGGTCAACCACACAAGTATTTAGACCCTTTTGAGATAACAAATATCCTAAGTTGCTTATGAGCATGGCATTATCTACACCATCACAAGCAGGTATAAAACCTACTACACTATAAATCAGATTATTCTCTTGAAGTTCGGCACCGACGAGATCCTTAGATGATATTTTCTGAAAAATGCTGTCGATTCCTAATCCTCTTTTCCGATCCACGATTCCACCTCTTTCTCCAAAGTGGGCAATTGGTCAATGATGACATCACTACTTTTTCTGCTCAGTATGGTAATCAGAAATGAATTTCCATTAAGTCCTTTGTATTTGGCATAGTTGTTAATTTGTGCACTCGTCCCCTCGAGAAGTAATGCTTTAGGTTGAATGTTCTTTAAGAAATCCTTACTCTTCATAACATTTTGTTTCTTATCCTCATCCAGTTTCTGCACTTCTTTATATACTTCGTAGATGGAATGACTACTTGCGTTGAGCATATCCTTCACAACAATGCTTTCAAACAATACTTCAGTTTTTTTGATCGTATTCGTGGACTCGGAATAAATAGCGTTTGGATTGCCACCCGCGGTATCCTTCTCCTCTACCTCATAGGAAACACGGATACGAACACGGTCTCCTGGCATTAGAATATCTCCACCAACCTCCAGAAAATTATAAGGAAGCGTCAAGACCTCATTTTCCTCATTCACTTGATACAGCCATTCATTTTTTTGCGGTTTTTCATCCAGTAACTGATCTTTGTAGAGCACGCTGTTTTCTCGAAGATAATATGCGGACAGTTTATCCTTCACCGAATCTATATCTTCAGACAACACCATGTCCTCCGTGTATTCTTTTTTGATAATATTGTATTTCTCAATCATAGGTTCCGTAATGACTACGTAAGCCGGAATACCATCACTCTGCTTCACCCGCAACACCTCTACCACATCGCTGGCATCTTTGCTGGCTTTCGTAATGAACATATATGAAACCACGATGATCAATAGACTAAAGAGCAATGCTGCAACCCGCTTGAACATTTGCTTATTGGGTGTCGCGTTTTTAAGCCCGCTTAAATCCATTAACTACTCCCCTCCAGTAATCTAAGAAGTATATTTCCATATGCCCGCTCATGGTCTTTGTTTGAATATACAAGCGGCACATCGGTTTCAATCTGAGTATCAAAGTCCGTGTCATAAGAGACATGACCTGCCACTTTCATTCCGTATGTAAAGCTTTCTAAAAGACCGGATGTAGCAATTGCACTTACCTTATCTGGTACGAAAATTTCACCTTGAAATCTGGAACGGTCATTATATTTGGTGACAATTACTTTTGATTTAGCATTCAAATAGGCCGTATTTTCCTTATTCAGTGTCTCTTCCACATTCCTCAGAGTGCTTAAAACAGCATATAGATTATTGGGAATACAGAGGCCAAAGCTGTCGATATGGATTAATGCTTCTCGAAATCTGTCTAATAAGTTCAGTGGTAGATCCAATAGGATCAAATTAAATTTGTTTCGGAGTAAGGACAACAGACCGACAAGTTTAGAGCTGGTGTAAAATTGCTCGATTAACTTGGGGTCGGAAAAGCTGTAACCCAGTCCAGCCAGCCATAGATTTTCTTTCAAATGAAAAGCCGTAGTCAAACAATCCTGAGGTCTTGCTAACGTTCGGATGAGAGATGCATTTATATCTTCATCCCGCTTGGTTCGTTCATGAAAGCTGCTAAAATACATATTCGTACTTCGATATTCGATGTCCATATCCACGATTATTACATTCAGACCCCGTTTACTCGCTTCACTTGCAACATTGATAGTTGTGCTAGTAATTCCGCATCCACTATGGCCGGTTATCGCTACAATACGACTAATCCCTCGGCTAATCTTATCAAGCTCCCTAGTAAGGGTATCTGTAGCCTGTAATTCAGTTGGGGCTTTCAGTTTCGGTTTAAAGCGATCCAGAAACGACCCTTTTCTGTCTATACTCTTTTGATTGCTCTTATCGTCGTGAAGTCTGGAATGTTGTTTCAATTGAGGTTTGGTATCGGATAAATGCTCAAGAGCTTCCTGAAATAGTACTGGTGTAATGCGTATGTATTCGTAATTCTTAATTTGGAGATTCGGATATCTATAGCTGAGATTCTCCCATTCTTTATCTTTCCTTATGTGCCTGGTGAGGATTAAAATCTTTACATTTGACTTTTGATTATATAAGAGCCAATTGATTAGGTTATTTAAATCACTCCTGTTCTGTTCCATCCTCAGAGATAATGCATCATCTGTTATTAATATGCTGTCTATAGAAGGATTGATGTTTTGCAAAAACTCCAAAATACCTCCAAGGACTAATTCAGACTCGTTCACTACGTCTATGGTCCGCCTGCAATAATTACCTACTATCTTCTGGAACTTGTGCGTGACCAAAAGTATCTTCATCTCATCATCACCTACTATGGAAAATAATCCCTATGTATTTCCTTTGAAATTTCATTAAACCAATATCCATGATTAGAAACCTTAATTTGTAATTAAGTCAAAAAAAGACATATATTGATAAATTTCCACATGAATTCGACAACAAAAAAAGCAGATCAAGGAAAGTAACCTTGACCTGCCATTATGTTTATTCACCTTTTCATCAGAAGAGAACCACTCTCCTTAACCCAGATCACCTAACTCAATCTGTACAATTCCCCGTTCGTCCTGCACCTCAGCGATCAAATGCATCAGGCTGCCAAATTCCAGTTCTTGAAATTTACGCGCGGCTGTTTCCCGTTGTAATTGCCATAAAGCTTCCGCCAGCTCACAGACCACAGGCACATCACAACGGATTTCAGCCAGCTCTCTTGATAGATGCAGCATATCAAGGTCGGCTTCAATTTTGGACCGTACACCTTTAGGGAGCAAGTGAAGATTCTCAATTACACCTTCAACTGTACCGTATTCCGTTAACAGCTTCAGCGCGGTTTTCTCACCAATCCCTTTTACACCAGGGTAATTATCACTTGTATCGCCCATAAAGCCCTTCAGGTCAATAACCTGTCTAGGGGTTAGACCTTTATCCTCAAGCAATTCTGCAAGGTCATAAACTTTATAGTTGGAGCGTCCTTTTTTCATAATGACGACCTTAACATTCTCATCAATAAGCTGCAGCATATCATGGTCACCCGTCAGAATGTAAACCTCAGAATTATCGCTGTAACAGGATGCTAGCGTACCAATGCAATCATCTGCTTCATAGCCGGCAAGACCGATGTTTGGCACACCTAGCTCAGCCACTACTTCTTTTACTAGATCAAATTGCGGAATTAATTCCAGCGGAGCTTCGATCCGGTTGGATTTGTATCCATCATATTTCTCGGTACGGAACGTTCCTTTACCCATATCCCAGCAGCATACGACATGAGAAGGCTCAAACGTACTTACTGCATCAAAAAAATACTGCAAAAATCCATATACCGCATTCGTCGGTAAACCTTCTTTTGTCTTGCGAATATATCCTCCATAAGAGGTCGCATAAAAGGCCCGGAACAGCAGAGCCATTCCATCTACAAGCATTACCCGGCCCGTTGTATCTGTTCTCACTTATAAACCTCTCCCTTGATCGTTGTATTGATATTAAACATTAGCCCAAGTATCGGCATATTGGTCTTCTTTGAATCCCACCGTAACTTTAACTCCATCGGTGACAATCGGACGTTTGATCAACATCCCGTGGCTTGAGAGCAGTTCTAACTTCTCCTGTTCCGTAAGCTGGGGCAGCTTGTCCTTCAGACCTAATGATTTATATACTTCACCGCTTGTATTAAAAAACTTCTTCAGCTCAAGGCCGCTGTTCGCGAGCAGCTCACGCAGCTCGTCCACCGTAGGTGGCTGCTCTGCGATGTGCTGAAGCTCCAGCTCATGACCTTGTCCCTGCAACCATTTCACTGCGCTGCGGCAGGTGCTGCATTTGGGATATTGATATACTTTTAATTTGCTCATGCTGTGCTCCTTTAATAATCGGCTAATAATATCGTAACTACGGGGAATGTTTGGATTTCTGGCCGCTGTTGTCTACAGATTTCTTCAATTTCACCGTTAAACGAGGTTGAAATCCGCAGACAAGGGCGGTCGCTATCGCTCCTACAGTTCCAAGCTTCCCCTTCGCCACTCCATCGCCTGAATTATAATTTTATCACAAATCCGCTGTCGGACCTTGCTCCAATATTTTCTCCAAGTCTGCCATATCAGGTGGCAACGGGGCCTCGAAAATCATTTCTTGCAGAAGCACCGGGTGCTTGAACGTCAGACGGACTGCGTGCAGTGCCTGACGCGGTATGGAAGCATCGAGTGCTGCAACGGTCTCCAATTGCTCGCTTTGAGTTGAAGTCAATTCTGGTAGATTGTACAGCTCATGACGGTACATGCTGTCCCCAATCAGCGGACAGCCGATTGAGGTCATATGGACCCGAATTTGATGCGTACGCCCACTCTCCAGCTTTAGTTCAACTCTAGAGCCAGCTGAATACACCTGCTTAACCTCATATCGGGTTAGGGAAGGATATCCATCCGGTGTCACGATACGCCGATGTGGCTCCTCAGGATCACGATCGATAGGGCCGTCGATATCGCCGGATAACTCCGCAGGAACCCCGTGAACAAATGCAGCGTAACGCTTATCCACAGTACCGGCGATCATCTGCTCGGAAATATGCTGATGGCTGTAAGGATTTTTGGCGATCACTAACACACCGGAGGTCTCCTGATCCAGACGATGAACAGGCCGGAAACGGAAGCGTTCATTCTTCTGTGCCCAATAATAAACCACACCATTGGCAAGCGTGTCGGTGTAATGTCCATGGGTGGGATGAACTATAATTCCCGCTGCCTTGTTAACCACTAGCAGATGTTCATCTTCAAATAAAATCTCAAATGGAATCGGCTGCGGCAAAATATCATCCGAAGTCTCCGTTTCCATGCGAATCTGCACGGTATCTCCTGCCTTTACATGCACACTAATGTATACACGTTCACCGTTTAATGTAATGCCTTGCTCCGTCTGCTTCAGGCGAGAGAGCAGCTTGCGTGAGACATCCATCCGTTTGTGCAGGATGGTCTTCAGCAGGAAGTCATCCTCTTCAGGCGGTATGATATAAGTAATGGGTGAATAATAGCTTGTCATATTAGTCTCGGAACACCTTTTTACTGCGGATGTATTCTACATCAGTAATCCCTGACCGTGTATTAGCCGTTCTAGCCAAAGCAAAAAAATAATCCGACAACCGATTGAGATAAATCACCGCTTCTGGGTTAATGTCCGCAGTTCGCCCTAAGGTAACCGCCCGGCGTTCTGCACGACGGCAAACCGTGCGGCATACATGTAGAACCGAAGCCAGCTGACTACCTCCTGGCAGGATAAATTTCTCAAGTGGCGGATTCTCCTCTTGTAGAGTATCTATCCAGCCTTCCAGCCGCTGAGCCATCTCACTTGTCACCATATATTGACCACCATCAGCAAGTCTAACAAATGCTAAATCCGTGCCGCAATCAAACAGCTCATGCTGTATTTCGAGCAATTGCTCGCGGACATCGTCGAAATTATCACTTTCCATCAGGCTTCGTGCTTGCCCTACAAAACAATTCAGCTCATCGATCGTTCCGTAGGCCTCGACGCGGACATCATCCTTGCCGACCCGGCCGCCAATCACTGAGGTCTGACCTGCATCACCCGTACGTGTATAAATCGCCATGGTTTAAGCCTCCTATCCATTCTTAAAAAACATATACTGATAGTTTAAGCTTTCTGCTATAAGGAAGGCAATAAAGATAGCAAATTAAGAGTATACACAAAAACACCATCATTAGTAAGAGTGCACAACAAAAAGAGGACCCTAGGGTCCTCTCAAGAGCATTCAGCAGCACTATTTTCCAGCTGGACGCCCCTTCATATACTCATTTATTTTGAGGTCCAATAAACTGCTAATTTCAATCACATTATCCGAAGTGAATGATTTTTCCTGCAGGAAAAGCTGCTCCATCTTGCTGCGGAGTATTCTAATTTCATCTTCCAGAGAGAGTATGCGAGCAGAAGCATCACCCTTGGGGGGTATTTTCCCATTTCCAGAGAAACATTTCCCACCATAGGAAGGTAAGTAATAATCGGCGCTAAGCACAATCATCCCTCCCAAAAGTATTATTGAGCGCGTGCTGCAAAAGAGCATAAAAGTTAAATAAAGCAACTTCAAAGCAACGCCTTAGTTCCAGAGTAAATGAATCCTTTTAAGTTCTATTATAGGGGCTAATTACTCTCAAAGTAAAATAATACCATAGGATTGTATGATCGGCTATAGTTCAATTTTCACTAATCCGTTCTCTCACGTGTAAGCTTTGTGACAAAAGCACCAATGCGTTCTACTGCTTCGTTCAGTTGGGATACTGATGTGGCGTAGGAACAGCGTAAGTAACCTTCTCCACCTAATCCAAAGACACTTCCAGGCACAGCTGCAACCTTGTATTCAAGCAAAAGCCGCTGAGCAAATTGATCAGAAGTCAGCCCTGTCTTGCGCACGCTTGGAAAAGCGTAGAAGGCGCCCTGCGGCTCATGGCACTCCAGCCCCGCATCGCGTAGGCCCTTGACGATCAACCTCCGCCGTTGGTTATAGGAATCCACCATCCGGTCCTTCTCTTCCATCCCATTGGTCAGCGCTTCAAGTGCAGCCACCTGTCCCATAGAAGGAGCACACATCACAGTATACTGATGAATCTTAAGCATTGCAGCGATAAGATCCGGGTGACCACAAGCATACCCCATCCGCCATCCGGTCATTGCAAAAGCTTTGGAGAAGCCGCTAACCAGAATCGTACGGTCTATCATGCCTGGTAAAGAGGCAAAGCTGACGTGATTAATGCCATAAGACAATTCTGCATAAATCTCATCTGAAATCACTATAAGATCATGTTTCTCTACTACCTTAGCAATCGGCTCCCAATCTTCTCGGGTCATTACACTTCCCGTAGGGTTACTAGGGTAACACAAAATCAGAACCTTGGAGCGCGGAGTGATTTTGGCTTCCAAGCTTTCCGCAGTAAGTTTAAAGTTATTCTCACCAACCGTTTCAATACCTACAGGTATTCCTCCACCAATCGCGGTGATCGGCGAATAAGAGATATAACAAGGCTCAGGAATCAGAATTTCATCCCCCGGTGAAATCAGCGCACGTAGTGCCAAATCGATGGCCTCGCTTCCGCCAACGGTTGCTATAATTTGATTGGCAGGATCATATTCCACAGCAAAACGGCTGTGCAAGTAATTCGCGATCCCTTCCCGCAGTTCAGGCATCCCTGCATTGGATGTATACCCTGTAAATCCTCTTTCCAGCGAATAGACACAAGCCTCTCTGACATGCCAGGGGGTCTTGAAGTCAGGCTCTCCAACTCCCAAAGAGATGATATCCTTACTGCCTGCAGCCAGATCAAAAAACTTGCGGATACCCGAAGGTTGAATTTGCTGTACCAACGGGGCCAAATAAGAATCCATTGATTTGCTGTCTTCTCCAGTTAGCTGCGATTTATTCGTGATCATATGATTACTTCCTTTATGGAGAGATCATCAGACGGTTGTCTTCCTCATGCTCTTCGAAGATGATCCCGTCCTGTTTGTATTTTTTAAGGGTAAAATTCGTTTTGGTTGAAAGTACTGAATCAATTGGAGACAGCTTCTCAGATACAAAATTGGCCACTTCACGTAAATTCCGGCCTTCCACTTCCACCAGAAGATCATAAGCACCAGACATCAGATAAACTGATTTGACCTGTGGATACAGGTAGATTCGCTCGGCAATCCCTTCAAAACCACGCCCTCGTTCAGGCGTAATCTGCACCTCAATCAGTGCGGTTACCTTCTCATCGTCCACTTTATCCCAGTTTACAACGGCGGCATATTTTACAATGACATGATCTTTCTCCAACTGCTCAATCGCAGTCTTCACATCTTCTTCTTCCGCGCCAAGCAGCGTTGCTAAGAGTGCAGTAGATCTTCTCGCGTCTTCCTTAAGCAGTTCCAGCACTTTCCTCTTAAGCTCGTTCATTTCCTTCATGCCTTCCCTCCGGATAGTTCGCCAATGACGGTACGCTATTAATGCGTCGCCCCGCGAAAAGAGTTTAATACTAATATGACATGAAATGTGCATCTCTGCAAACAAAATAACCCCATAGGAGCTTCCATGAAAGGCAGAGTTTACATAGAACATACACAAAAAAATAGAAAAAACGCCCGTTCTACCGGATTTAACCAGTAAAAACGGGCGTTATCTCCACACACATGAAGCGATTTGCTTCATTCGCCAACCATCATGGTTACATTAAATGAGAAGGCTGATGTTGTCCGTTAGCCGGGATATGAGCATTCTGAGCGTATGCGCCAAATTGCCCGGTTTTTTGTTGAACAAATTGCCCGGTTTGCTGTTGCATTTGCTGTGCGGTTTGAAGCTGCTTGTCCACATCTTGGCGCAATGCTTTTGCAGGTGCAGGATACATATTCAGTTGAGACATATGCGTGTATAAATCACCTTGGAGTTGCAAAGTGTCCATGGTCATAGTGTTAAAAACCCTACGAACGGCTGGACATGCTGATTCTGTAGCAGCTGTAGCATATTCGCGTACGGTCCGCTTCAAATCACACAAAATGGTGTTTAGTAAATCCTCATCCGGCATAAATGCCCCAGTATTTTGCGCGTTCATTAAATAACCTCCTTAGAATTAATATTGCAATTATTGTGGGCTTGTTGGCGCGTATTGTTGATGTTGTTGGATTAACTGAGTGAGCTCTGTCATGTGTTTGGTGTGATTTTGCATATGCTGCATACAAATTTGACGAACTTGTTGATTCTGTGTTGTCGCAGCTGTTGCTGCACATTGCTTAAGAAGCAAGTCCTCATTAGAGATGGAGTCAGCGATATATTCCAATTCCTTACCACTTAGCGCTTGCATTTGCGTTGATTGCATTTGTTGTAGTCCCTCCTTGTAGTTGATTCATACAGGCTTTAGTATGCCGCCTATGCCCGCGATTTATTTGCCGAAAGGCACTAGAGAGTTATGACAGAAATAAGAACATACCGCGAATGAGACGATAAAATGCCGCCAATACTAAATCACGGCACGAATGAAGGAGCGAACAATTCATGAATTTAAATAGTGGAAATACACCTTGGTCAAGCACTTTACAGAACCCTCCAACTTACCCCTCTCTAGAAGGTACTATTCATTGTGATTGCCTGGTTGTAGGCGCCGGAATGGGTGGGGCAATGGCCGCCTATCGCTTGTCCTTAAGTGGAGCGGATGCTATTCTGATCGAAAAAAGACGGGTCGGGAGTGGCAGCTCACATGCTAACACTGGACTTTTGCAGATTTCCAACGATAAATCATTAACCTCATGTATGAACACCTTTGGGCAAAAGAACGGTTTGCTCTTTTATCAGTTATGCCAGGCTGGGGTAAGGAACATTCTGGACCTGCCGGACAAGCTCGATATCGATCCGCAGATCATTCCTCGCAGCAGTCTTTTATATGCCAGCACTCCAGAGGATGTACCTGCATTGCGGGAAGAATATGAGAATCTCGTGGCTAACGGCTTCGATTCTGAATTCTGGGAAGAGGATAAGATTGCATCTCTGTACTCTTTTTCAAAACCAGCAGGACTTTATTCACGTGGGGATGCCGAAGCGAATCCTTATCGAACGGTGCACAGCCTAATCGCCAAGGCAGCGTCGAATGGCGTCCGCGTCTTTGAACAGAGCGAAGCGAAACATTATGAGTTTACTGAGAATGGCGTGATTTGCCATACAGAAAGTGGCCGGATTATTGCCAAGGATGTTATTTTTGCAATGGGTTATGAAACACAGGAATTCAAAAAAGACCGGGGCGCTGAGCTGATCAACACGTATGCAGTGATGACCAAACCTCTAAAGGATTTTCCAAAGTGGCATGAGCGTAGCCTGCTGTGGGAGACAGCCCGCCCTTATTTATATTTTCGGACAACCCCTGAAGGCAGGATTATTGCAGGAGGTAAGGATGAGCAGCTGACAGACCCCGAACGTCGTGAGGTCCGGGTGATTTCTCAAGGTCAAAAATTGCTCGAAGAGCTTGAAGCCTTATTTCCAGAAATTAAAGGCATTGAGCTGGAGTACTCCTGGGGTGCTGTGTTCGGTTCTACTCGTGATGGACTTCCATATATCGGCCCACATCCAAAGTTCCCTCACTGTTACTTCATCGAGGGCTACGGAGGCAATGGGACGGTGTACAGTATGATCGCTGCGGAGTTGTTAACGGATACGATTGCCGGCAAACATCGGCCTGAGTTAGATTTATTCTCACTCACCCGATCAGCCAAACCCTCTCCTTCTAAGAGTTTGGACGTGATGAAACAGAACTGATTTTTGTAGAAAATAAAAACGGGGCTGTCCCTCGCAGCCGCTTCACTGCTTTTTGGACAACCCCGCTTTTTATTTTCCCTGCTTCAATCATAAATCCATCAGCCCATGGAGCTTACGGACTCAGTTGACGTTATTTACATGTTTTTAGCCTTTAAAGCAAGGTTTCGGACTCCAGTGATGCTATCCTTGGAAAGAGGCCCATATATAGGCGTTTTTCAGGCCAATAGCTGCACTAGAGTCCGATAGCATTCCAAATATCGGATAATGGTGCGATTAAGGCCGGTTGTGTCCGTTAGCGGGTTACTATGCGCATCCACAGTGATTTCATATACACACGCTTTCGACAACGGACAACGGTCAAGTAAGGTCCAAAAAAAAGAAGGGGCGCCCCCAGCAGCTATTAGCTTACGGGACCGCCCCTTTTTTTATATACTTATTCTTACGCCTGAGCGTTGCTCAAATTGCGTACGAGCTGAATCCGATCTTCCTGCGCCAGACTGTGCTGAACATGGAAGCAGGAAGGACATACGTAAACATTGAGTGAGAATGGAGCGGTTAATACCGACTTACCTAATGTAGCTGGAGCAGACGGCTCAAAGCTGCTCACAGGCTGCTTACCCGCAAGGATAGTGAGCTCATGGCATTGAGTACATTCCGGAGCTTCCTCCTGAATGGCCAGAATAGCTGAGACACTCTCTTCGTACTTGTTCAAGTCATAATCATCGCCGAATTGATTAAGCGTATTATAGATTGGAACTACGCTGTCTTTATCAGGCTCTCCCCAAAGATCATCGTCATTAACAACCTCTTGTTTGGGTTCCTCTACGACTTCCTCTACTACTTCTTCTTCGATGCCGTCAATCCCAACAGTGACCGTACGGTATCCGCTAAGCTCATTGTTACAGTGAGGACAATTCTCCTCAGGTCCAAATTCCTCGTCCCATACAATTTCAGTATGACACCAAGGGCATACAGTTGTTTCCATCTTTTTAATCTCCTTCACACTTTCACTTTTAAATTTAATTCATCATTAAATAAATAATACCGGCTGCTATAAAAGCAATCGCTGACAGAAACAGAACTCGGGTGAGAATCTTCATGATTTCCTCCTAAGATACCCCACAAAGAGTGGGACTGCTCAATTCAAAGCTTGTCCAGATCCATAATCCTTTGCAGGGTGTCCTTATAAGGACGGATTTAAAAAATAGCCGCACCTATTACATAAGACAACGATACCGAGATCAGCATGGCAATAAGTCCAACAGCACGGTTATCCGCAGCGATCTCCTCGTCAATAGAGAATACAGGGGTCAGAAATTCAAATAAAAAATAGGCAAGCAGCAGCAGCAAAAAACCGACGACGGACCACTTCATTGTCTCGTAAATTGAAACACCAGCTTCAATACTGAAACGCAGTACGTTGCAAATTCCGAAGATTTTGCCGCCTGTGGCCATTGCCACTGCCAGGTTTCCCTTACGTATTTCTTCCCAGCAATTATATTTCGTTACCATTTCAAAAAAAGACAGAAATACAACCAGCCCAAGAATCGCCACTGCAAAGTAGCCAAGCAAGGCACCTAGCGGATGACCCAGCAAAAGATCAATATCTTCTTGCACGCTTTCCCCTTCTTTCTGCCGGGAAATCCCGCTATTGCAGCTCAGCCACAGTTACGCCCGCGCCGCCTTCGTTATAATTCCCGAGCCGATAACTCTTCACATGCTTGTGCTTACGCAAATATTCCTGAATTCCTGTGCGCAGCACACCCGTTCCTTTACCGTGAATGATGGCGATTTGGCCCAGATTACCTAAAAAGGCTTCATCGATAAACCGATCTGTCTCCATGATAGCTTCCTCCAGGTTAGTCCCGCGCAAATCCAGTTCACTGCGAATGTTCTCATCACGGGAACGTTTGACGGTTGTCGCATGGCGAAGGGCCGTTGGCGCAGCTGTTGCCTTCGAGGAGAGCAATTCCAAATCATCCAGCCTTACCTTCATCTTCATAATGCCAAACTGCACCAGCGCCTCTTTAGTACCGCTTAGCTCCACCACAAAGCCCTTTTGGTTCAAGCTGTCGACTTTCACTTCATCTCCAGGACCAATTGTACGTGGAGCTTTGGTAGTCTTGCGGGTAACAGCCTTCTTGCGCGGTGATGGCTCAGCTTCATCCAGACGTCGCCGTGCTTCAATCAGCTTATGCTCTTTAACTGAAGCTCCTTCTTCCATAGCCAAGCGGCGCAAATCACTGATAATTTCCTCAGCTTCCTTACGCGCTTTGTCCAGGATCGCGCTGGCGTCCTTCTCAGCCTTCTCGAGGCGTTTCTCACGCTGGCTTTCCAGCTTCTCAAGCTCTTGCTGTTGTCTGCTGCGCAGCTCCTCCACTTCGCGGCGGATGCCCTCTGCACGTTCATGCTCCTGTTCCGCTCCCAGCCGATTCTCTTCGAGAGAAGCAATCATATGCTCCACGCGCAGATCTTCTTCCTTCACTTCGCCGCGGGCATGCTCCAGAATCGCATGAGGCAGGCCTAGACGCTCGGCAATCGCAAAGGCGTTGCTTCGTCCGGGTACGCCGATCAATAAGCGATAGGTTGGGCTAAGGGTCTGGACATCAAATTCCATACTGGCATTGATGACTCCCTTACGCTCATAAGCGTATGCTTTCAGTTCGCTATAATGTGTTGTTGCGACCATCCGGCATTCGATCCGGTGAATATGCTCCAGAATGGCAATTGCCAGCGCAGAGCCTTCTGCCGGGTCGGTTCCAGCCCCCACCTCATCAAGCAGAATAAGGCTCTTAGGAGTCATTCTACGCAGAATGGAGATAATATTAGTCATATGACTAGAGAAGGTACTCAGACTTTGCTCGATGCTCTGTTCATCGCCAATATCAGCATAAATGGCATCAAACACACACATCTGGCTGCCTTCCTCTGCTGGAATAAACAAGCCGGACATCGACATTAAGCTTAACAAGCCGATGGTTTTGAGGGTAACGGTCTTACCACCGGTATTCGGTCCGGTTACGATAATTGAGCTGTATTGATTGCCCAGCTCCACGTCCAAAGGAACCACATGCTCCGCTGGAATAAGCGGATGCCGCCCTTTGCGCAGCTTAAGATAACCGCGGTCATTCATACGCGGCTGAGTAGCCTTCATATCACGAGCAAGACGCGCTTTGGAGAAGATGAAGTCCAGTTCTCCCAGAATATCAATATCGTAGGTCATTTCTTCCGCAATGTCGGCTACAAGTGCCGTCAGCCTGTGTAAAATGATCTCGATTTCCCGTTCCTCACGCAGCCGTGTTTCACGAAGTTTATTATTCATCGCCACAATAGACTCTGGCTCGATAAATAAAGTCGCTCCTGATCCAGACTGATCATGTACGATACCACCGAAATGGGCACGGTACTCCGCTTTTACAGGAATAACAAACCGATCACCACGAATGGTTACCAGCTGATCCTGCAGCATTTTTGCTACAGAAGACGAACGAATCATCGAATCCAGCTTCTCACGAATTCTGGTCTCTCCTCCGCGCAATTCACGGCGAATGTTAGCCAGCTCAGAACTAGCTGTATCAAGTACATCAGCATTCTCGTCTATACATAAACGGATGGCATCTTCCACATGTTTTTGCTCCGATAAAACGTCACTCAGTGAGAACAGGAGCTCAATCTTTTCTTCCTCATGCATAGCTGCCAGGAAACGTTTGACTCTGCGTGCGCCGCCAATGGTATTTCCAACGGCCAGCAGCTCAGTTGTTCCCAGCATTCCGCCTATAGACGCACGTTTGAGTGCTGCTCGAATATCGCTTACCCCGCCGAACGAAGGAATGCCCTTCAGGCGATCCACATTAGCCGCTTCATCCGTGGCTTGAAGCAGCTTCTTCACACCTTCGAAATCGCCGGAGGGCCTTAGCTGCTCCGCAGCCAATCTTCCCATGGGGGTTTGCGTATATTGCATTAATTTATTTAAAATCTTGCGATATTCAAGCGTATGCAAAATTTTGTCGTCCAATTACAGTCACAGCTCCCTTCATAGATGTTTCCATTATACAGAATTCAGGTCAATTTCGCTATTTGGGTCTTATTTTTAAGCATAGAATCACGTAATAAGGTCACAATAAGAACTGCACATATCCTTAGCATGGGCCAAAGGAGGTTAGTACAGTGAATTTCTTAAGTCATGTTGGTCGTTTTGTGGTCGCAGCGCTTGTTCTGATGGTTGTGGGCTGGATTGTTCCACAGTTCACGGTTGGTGGGTTCTGGAGCGCTCTAATCCTTGCACTGGTGATTGCGCTACTCGGCTGGGTAGTCGAAGGAATCTTCGGCAAAAAAGCAACGCCTTTCGGTCGTGGTATCGTCGGCTTTATTGTCAGTGCGGTAGTAATCTGGGTCGCTCAATTCGTAGTCAGCGGAGTCAGCGTATCCATTCTGGGTGCCATCTTAGCAGCTCTTGTCATTGGGATTATCGACCTGTTTCTGCCGGTATCCACTCCATTTGAGGCCGCTAAGTAACAAAAGCTCTTCACAACACAGAACCCCCTATTCCGGTTCTTCTCCGGCAATAAGGGGTTCTGTGTTGTTTTTATGCAAAAGACACAATCTCCTCTTTATGACTCTCCGCACAGTTGACCACTCTGTTCTTGCCTTGCTTTTTAGCGGTATAGAGCGCTTTGTCTGTTTTACGAAAGAGAAGCTCTTTCCCATCCCCAAGCTGATAATCACAAATTCCAATGCTCACGGTGATCGGCTTGTTACCAGCCTGCAAATGTTCAATTTGAGCAATATTTTTCCGTAATTTCTCTACTGCTTCATAGGACTCCGAGAAACTTTTATCTGTAAAAATCACAGCGAACTCTTCCCCGCCATACCTAGCCGCAAAATCATTTAACTCAATCATGCCGCCTACCTTGTCCGCTATCACCTTAAGTACAAGGTCTCCAACCCTGTGTCCGTAGGTATCATTCACTTGCTTGAAGTTATCAATATCGAAAAGAGCCAGCTGTAGCTGAAGGTTGTTGCTTTCACATTGCTCCAATAATGAATCCAAATATTCATGAAAGGTTTTATGATTATAGAGTCCAGTGAGTGCGTCTATCTTCAGCAGCTTATCCGAAATAGCCCTCTCCACCATTAGATCTTGGCCCGCCTTGGTTAATCTTTCTAAATTAATACGCGCTTCACGAGCACGAATAATTACTGCAATAGCCATCAGCACAAATACCAAAAATACACACTCTACCATCAAGAATTCAAGCAGCGGTTTATGTAGGAATGGCCGTTCCAACCCAAAATATACCCCGGCATAAAACACAATACTAAATAACCCCATTATGTACAGGAGCTTACGATCAAAATAAATAAGAGCAACCATAATCGGCATCATAAGTGTCATCTGAGCACCGTCAACAAAAGGCTCTAATACAAAATACATAAGGTAGGACACTAAAAACCCGCAGCTAACCACCCCATATTTAGGGGACTGTTTACTATAACGCAGCCACAGCTCCGCAGTAATCATAAGGAACACAATTAGTAAATTACAGGCTATAAATAAATGCCATAGATTCGTATCCATGGTTGTTTTTATTTGGAGTCGGTCAATATTCGACAAAAACAGCAACTGTGAGATTAATAAAAGAATGACTACCATCCAATAGCCTTGTAAGATTCTACGGTGCCAAACCTCCGTACTTAGCGCATCATTAATACTTGTAATATGTATCCCCTACTTTTATACGTTAATGTAATAGCTTTCATTATAATAAATTTTAGTTATATTTTCATCATTTTTTTGCAATTTACGACAAAGTTTGAACAGTCTGCCTGTTCACATATTTTTCACATTTAATCAAAGCGCTTACTTAAATTTTAAGTTATGATGTCTACATAATTGTCACATTTTCACTATGCTTGGACTTCTTGGGAGGGGATTTAGATTATTAAAAAATTTGCAATTCTACTTTCAATGGTGTTCGTTATAGCACTTACAGCCTGTGGGAACAACAATGATAGTGCTGCTGGCAATGCTAACACATCGGAGCCGGAAATCGAGGCAGAAACAGAACTCATAATTACAGCTACAAATTACAGCTTTGATCAGGAAGAATACCATCTAAAAAAGGGTGTTCCCGTCAAAATCATTTTTAAAAATGATGACGGCAATCACGGTATCCTTATTCCAGAGTTCGAGCTGCAGCTTAATGAAAAAAAATCCTCAAAGGTGATCGTACCCGAGGAAGCTGGAACTTTCGAAATGACCTGCTCCATTATGTGTGGCTCCGGACATAGCGGAATGAGAGCTACAATCATCGTGGAATAGATTACACATAAACAGCCGATTATTAGGGATTCCCCCTGAGATCGGCTGTTTTTTTAATTTGAGCTCATTAATAAAGAGAGCTGACCCGAAATAGATCTCTCTACTCATCAGGTCAGCTCTCTTACTTGCATCCGGCACTCAACTGTCTTGCTCGATCAGTTGAATCCATTCATTATATTCATTTTGTAGCTTGGCATATTCCTCTTTAAGGTTACGATGCTCATCTGTCAGCTTGTCAAACTCTTCCTGACGCATTTCAAACTGGAGCTGCAACAAACGAAGTTGTCCTTGAACCATTTCATAGCTTTCACCAACTTCACCTAGCTGCTGAAGCACTTCGCTACGTTCACGATCAATAGCTTCCTGCTTCATTTCAGCCTCACCGGCTTCCTGCTGCCAAATGTCGATCTCCTCACGCAGCTTTGCTTCGAGATCCGTCCACTGCAGCTGCTGATCGGATAGTTCCTCGTACTTATGCTTCCAGGAAGCTCCGTACGCCTCTGCTTCCTTCAGCACTTCCTGTTGCTCAGCAACAGTAGCAGCAGCTTCACGACTAGCTTCAGATAACTCTTCTAAGCGTCGTGTTGCCTCTTCGCCTTCTTCCTGCAACAGTTGATATCTTTCCTGCAGGCGTTCTCCTTCTTGCAGTACATCGTCGTATTGAGCAATCAATTCCTCATAACGAACACGAAGCGCAGACAATTCCTTCTGAGCCTGCACACCTTGCTCCCGAAGTACCGCTGTTTCGCGTTCTGCATCTGTACGAAGCTGAACCTCCTGATCCAGCTGCTGTACTAATCCATCGGCTTGCCCACGTAGCGTGTCGATCTCTTTCTGGAGCAACACGGATTTCTCCTCAGACTCCAGCAGATTCATTTCCAGTTCACCAATATCTTCCATGCGTTTATCCGAAAGCTCCTGCCAGTTAGCCGCCTCTGCTGCTGATCCCGCAAGCTCTTCCTGAACACGGTGCAGATTTTCACTCGTCTCCTGTAGTGACGCTCTTAGCTCTGTAGCTTCATTCTGTGACTGTTGATAACGCTGGCGTAACTCTTCCAGCTCCTCATTCAACAGTGTGCCCAGCTCAGTAGCCGTGCGCAGCTCTTCACTGAGCTGTTCTTCACGTTTAACAATCGCTTCATATTGTCCAAGAAGCGTCTGTCTTGCATCTCGTTCACTCTTAAGACTGGCTTCAGCCGCACGTAATCTGGACTGAAGTTGCCCTGTCCCACCACGAAGCTCAGCCAGCTGTTTTTCCAGCTCTTGAATATTTTGCTTATGTCTATGCTCTTGAGTGCCTTGTGACTGCCGCAGTTCCTTATTCTTGGTTTGTTCCCGCTGCAGTGCTTCACGTTCTTCCGCCAGCTCTTTGCCCAACTTCGCTTTGGTACTCTCAAGCTCTTTACCTAAGGTCAACTTGGTATCTTCAAGCTCCTTACCTAACGTCAACTTGGTATCCTCAAGCTCCTTACCCAGCGTCAATCTGGTATCTTCGAGTTCTTTACCTAATGTAGACTTGGTATCCTCAAGCTCTTCCTCCAGTGTTGACTTGGTCTCGGTCAGCTCAAGCTGCAGAGCAGACAGCGTGTCTGTCTTCTCCTTGGTCAGCGTCTCCCGGATGTTCTCCAGCTCTTGCAGATGAGCAGCCTTCTGCTCCTCCAGCTGCTGCAAGCGGATGGCTTCCGCCTTCGCCAGTTCCTGCCGCTGGTGTTCACGACTAGCTGCCTGCTCTTCTTCGTAGCTTGTCCGCAGTGCTTGCAGCTCTATCTCGCGCTCAAGCAATTCTTCTTCCAGCTTCTTGCGTGCAGCTTCCACAGCTTGCACTGCCTCCTGAAGCTGTTCCGCATGTACCTTGCGTTCATTCTCCTGAATCTCCAAATGCCGCTTACGTTCTTCCTCCGCAGCAGCAATCAGTCGCCCAGCCTCTTCTTTGGCCGCAGCTTCAAGTCGCTCGAATTCTTCTTGCCGCTCCCGCTGTACCTCCAGCAGGCGAGATACTTCCAATCGCAGTTCACTGCGTTCACCTGTCATCATGTTTAGTTCATTTTTGAAGTCCTGAACCTGAATAGCCTGCTCCGCCATATGTACAGCTGCAAGCACCGCTATACGCGGTGTGTCCAGTCTGGTGTGAGATTTAGAAATCGTGCGCATATGTTCATCAACATAACGGGCCACTTGTTTCATATATTCAGTACTGCTTCCGACGAGTTTATAGGAAGTTCCGTATATCTCCACGGCGACACGTGTCCGGTCCATAGCCACAGTTGTGCCCTCCTTTGTATGTGTGCGGATTCTAAGCTAGTTTCACTTCTTCTATTGTAGCTTTTTTGGTAAGCATTTGGCAAAATCCCTAATATTCAATAGATTATGGCTGATATTCTCCGCTTTGCACTCTACCTAGAAAAAGCCGCAGCGAATCTCAGTTTCTAAATGGATTCGCTGCGGCTTTACACAATTCCTGCTACTTTCTTAATTCTGCACCAAAAGTTTGTTGAAGAGATGCTAATACCTTCTCATGCACCTCTCCTACTTCCTCATCAGTCAGTGTATGTTCACTATGACGATACAGCAGTGAGATCGCGATGCTCTTCTTTCCATTCTCCAGCTTACCACCAGTATAAACGTCAAATACCTGGACGGACTGGAGCAAAGTACCTCCGTTATCGCGGATGGAAGCTAGCAGATCGCCCGCTGGTACAGCGGAATCCACGACCACAGCAATATCCCGCTCCATTCCTGGGAAACGCGGAAGCTCATTATATTGCAAACGGCTTTGCGCACTTTCATATAACGGCTGCAATAAAATTTCTGCCGCATAAGTATCCACCAGATCCAGCTGTCTTTGCAGATCCGGATGAATCTGTCCCATCGTTCCGATCTTCACAAGACCCTCGTTTCCGAGTAAATATACCGACGCGGAACGCCCAGGATGATATCCTTCTGGACTATCTCCTACATAGACGATTTTATCGGTCAGCCCTAAATGAGCAAATACCGTTTCCAGCGCACCCTTCAAATCAAAGAAGTCCACAGGCTGTGCCGAAACATTCCATTGCTTCACTGTTAAGCTTCCGCTAAGCAGCAGCCCCAGCACCGGCAGTTCGCGTGGCTGACGAGTCAACTGTTCTTCATCCGTGAAGAAGACGTTGCCGATTTCAAACAATGCCAAGTCGCTTTGACGACGATTGGTATTGTAGCTGGCAATATCCAAGAGTTGTGGTAGAAGGCTGGTACGCAGTACGCTGCGTTCTTCACTCATCGGCATAGCCAGCTTCACCGCTACTGCTCCTTCTGATAACTCAGGGAACATTGTGCTTTGTTGCGGCTGGATGAAGGAGTAACCCATCACCTCTTGGTAACCGCCATGTGACAATAGGCGACGCAGTTCACGACGGAGCGCTTGCTTGTGAGTTAGTGCTCCTGGCGTTGTAATTCCTTCAATTAGAGTCGTTGGAATATTGTCATACCCGTACAGGCGGGCAATTTCTTCAATAAGATCAACATCATAGCTGATATCGCCACGTCTGGTTGGGACTTGAACTTCAATCAGCCCTTGTGCGGTATCTCCACATTTGAAATGTAGACGGCCAAACAATGTCTTCACTTCCAACAAGGACAAATCCGTTCCCAGATAACGATTCAGTTTCTCTAAGGACAAGGTGAGAACCTTCTCTTGAACAGCGTCAGTTCCTGCTTGCACGATGCCTTCATGGACCGATCCGCCAGCATAACGTGCAATCAGTACGGCTGCACGGTTCAATGCAGGAATAACTGCACTTGGATCCACTTCCTTCTCGAAACGAAGGGAGGCTTCCGAGCGAAGTCCCAATTGACGCGAGGTTTTACGAATCGTTCCTCCATCAAACTTAGCAGATTCCAGAACAAGGTTTACCGTCTCAGCAGTAACCTCTGTATCCCGTCCACCCATTACTCCGGCCAGACCTACAGCTTTTACTCCATCAGCGATAACGAGCATTTGCGGCTCTAGCTTACGCTCTTGACCGTCAAGTGTAACCAAAACTTCACCTTCATGGGCAAGACGAACGCCGAGTTCTCCACCTTGTACTTTATCTGCATCAAAAGCATGCAGCGGCTGTCCATATTCCAGCATCACATAATTGGTAATGTCCACAATATTATTAATTGGACGAACCCCAGCAGCCATCAGACGATTCTGAATCCACAGCGGTGATGGTGCAGGTTTAACACCTGCAATATAACGAACTGCATAATGGCTGCAGTATTCTTCATCTTCAATCTTGACGGAAATGGAATCCGCAGCAGGACCACTGATCTCAATCATTTCGCTTTTTGGATCAGGTAATTTAACTTCACGCCCAAGAATTGCACTTACTTCATAAGCAGCACCAATCATGCTGAGGCAATCTGAACGGTTCGGAGTCAGATCGAATTCCAGAATCTCGTCATCTAAGCCGAGGACCTTGGAAATATCCTGACCAATCTCTGTCCCTTCAGGCAGCACAAGAATACCTTCTTGTTGCTCTTTTGGAAGCAATTTATCATTCAGTCCCAATTCTTTGGCCGAGCAGATCATTCCTTGCGACAGGACACCGCGCAGCTTGGCTTTTTTGATATCCAGTCCTGGCAGCTTAGCGCCAACCATTGCTACAGGTACAGTTTGACCTGCAGCTACATTTTTTGCGCCGCAAACGATTTGTAGCTCCTCATCTTGGCCCACATCCACGATACATACGTTCAGCTTGTCTGCATCAGGATGTTTTTCCTTTGATTTCACATAGCCGGTTACGATGCCGGAAATGCCTTTATTGCGGCGCTCTACGCCGTCAATCTCAATGCCGGCAGCGGTAATCTTCTCCGCTAGCTGTTCGGCGGTTACTCCTTCAATCGATGTATAATCAGCCAACCATCCGGTTGATACTTTCATATCCGCTCACTTCCTTTATGTTTCAGATGTATTTATTTCACTGTCGTTCGCGCTGCTTCCTGTGGGAGAACACTCCAAAGCCATTCTCCGCCACTATCAGCCAGCGCGCCCACAAAAACTAAACGCCCTTGAATTGCTTCACAAAACTCATGTCATTACTATAGAAATGTCGGATGTCATCGATGCCGTATTTAAGCATTGCAATCCGCTCTACACCCATTCCGAAAGCGAAGCCGCTGTACTCAGCAGGATCATAGCCACCCATTTTCAGTACATTTGGATGCACCATACCTGCGCCAAGGATTTCTAACCATCCGCTTTGCTTGCATAGTCTGCAGCCATCGCCGCCACATTTGAAGCAGCTTACATCTACTTCAACACTTGGCTCAGTGAATGGGAAAAAGCTCGGACGAAGACGAATGCCTGTATTCGGTCCAAACATCTCCTGCACAAATTGTTGCAGGGTGCCCTTCAGATCACTCATTCGAATGTTACTTCCAATGACCAAACCTTCGATTTGGTGGAACTGGAAGGAATGCGTTGCATCATCATCATCACGGCGGAATACTTTACCCGGGCAGATGATTTTTACCGGAGCTTCACCGTTCATAGCCTGCATAGTACGAATCTGTACCGGCGAGGTTTGTGTGCGCATTAACAGGTCATCCGTTAAATAGAAAGAATCCTGCATATCACGTGCCGGGTGATTCTTAGGCAGATTTAGAGCTTCAAAGTTATAATAATCGGTCTCTACTTCCGGACCTTCAGCTACACGGTAGCCCATGCCGATAAAAATATCCTCAATCTCCTGTACGACTCTGCTAAGCGGGTGAATGCCCCCTTGCTGCATACGGCGACCCGGTAAGGTTACGTCTACTTTTTCAGCCTGCAGACGTTGCTGGGTTTCCTGCTCTTGAAAAGCCTCCTGCTTCGCGCCGATAATCTCCTCAATAGCACTGCGAACCTGATTCGCTACTTGCCCGATTACCGGACGTTCCTCAGCACTAAGTCCTCCCATACCGCGCAGAACCTCTGTAAGCTCACCTTTTTTACCGAGATACTTCACTCTTAGATCATTTAGTACCTGCGGATCCATAACCTCCTGCAGCTTAGCCAGCGCTTCAACCTTCAATGCTTCCAACTTCTCTTTCATGGCCGTGTACAGCCCCCTTCAATCATTGTCTAGTTCAACAAAAAAAGGCCTTTTCTCCCGGTAAGGGACGAAAAGACCGTGGTACCACCCTTGTTAGACAAGCTGATCTGTTCCCCTTAAGAGCTTCATTCCCTCTTTTGGCTGGACAGATACCTATCTCACTTTATACAGAAATAACGGTCTGTGACCGGTATCCCCTACCCTTCCCTATTAGACAGCTTAAGGAATTCAGGGAACTGCTCCGGAGTGAACTTCGACAGCTCTGCTTCTTAGAAACGCTCTCAATCCGCGGCGTCTCCTCCCTGTAAGTCAGGCACTGTGTACTCTTCTCCATCACTGCATTTCACAATTCATGCTAATTGTCAGGTATCTCTTTACTACAAGAGATATGTCTCTTTATTATATGCAAAATCTGTCGTTTTGACAAGCTGGACAAAATTAGGCTAATTTTTATCTTCTTTTAAGCTGGCTTTAAGCTTCAGAGCCATTTTTCCAACTTTTTTTCAGCTAACATTCAGCGGAGCTTGATAATTTCCATTACTAGGAAGGCTTGCTTATCCACTCGGGTGCACCTTCGCAGACTATTAACTATCCTATTGGGAGGAAATCAAATGCATGTACGGAGAATAAAAGTAGCCGCGGTGCTGCTAAGCACAGCTGTACTTAGCCAATCTGCAGCGTATGGTGCTCATACCGCTTGGGCCGGGACTACATCCACCAAAATAGCAACAACAGCTTCCGTATCCGCTCTGGATAAACTAGGCTCCATAGCCTTGAAGACTAACATCAGCGCAAAGCTGACGGATGTCAGCTTATTAACTCAGGATGGCGGAAATATTCTTACATACACACTCAGCTACTCTAATGGAAGCAACGCTAGCCTCAATCTGGTGGACTTTTTCTCCAAAGTAACTACTAGCGGCGGTACAGTTATTCAAGGAAGCCCTATTACCAGCAGTGCAACCATCAAATCCATTGCCGCGAAAAGCAGTCAATCTATCACCTACTATGTAAACATCGGCAAATCCACCTCTTTAAACGGGGTCAAAATTTCATTGTACGGATGGGACTTCAACACCACCGATTATCAAAAAAAGCTAGGGAACTTCACCGTACCAACAGGATATTCACAAGCTGTCGCCAGAGGGCAGAGTAAAAAGATCACCCTAAACAATCTCCCTGTAACCACCAAGGCAGAGAGCCTGCAAATTTATAAATATAACGGTAAGGTCTATGCCAAGGTTGGCGTTAGCTTCACTAATCAAGGAACCAAGGTACTCAGTGATACTGGACTTAAAGGATACCTCGCTTCCGCTGGAGGATCTGTATTTGAACTCGCACTTGATGACACCAGCACCAGCTATAAAGTACAGCCTCAGGAAAAGAAGACGATCTACTATTTGACGGAAATCCCTTCTTATATGAAGACAGACAACATGGCGCTGCAATTTGCCGGAGAAGATGCCTCATTAAAAATAGCTTTGCCGGTTGTCGCCTACAATCTCCCCGCTGCAACAACACCGGATCTTGTCGTAGCCAGCAATGTCACGAAGAAGCTTACAATCAGCAATAATACAGTCGAAACACAGCTGAAAACGGCTAACGTCTATGCTGACAATGGCAACGCAAAGTGGACACTACAGTTCCGCATCAAAAATAGCGGCAACAAAGCGGTGAATGTGCCTGCCTATGAACTTGCTATTAAAGCCGCTGAAGGGTATAGCTTTCCGGTGGATACGAAGGATTTTGCCAGCCTAACATTGAAACCGCTTGAAGAAAAGATTATTGAACTCAGCGCAGATGTACCACTCACACTCAATCAAGGAACATTGCAGCTGCAAATGACTGAGCCGGCTGCTGAAGGCAAGATCATTTTTCCTACCGCCTATTATCAGATCCCTTACACGCTGCAAACTAACAATTGGCAGGACACGGAATACCCCATTGAGAACAGTCACGGTACATTTGTTGTCAAAATTGCAAACATTCAAAGACTCCCTTGGTCCGACAAAGACCAGATCGTAGCTAAAATCAACATCCGCAACACTAAATCAACCTCTGTTCAGCTTCCTGCGCTTACAAGTGTCGTCAAAGCTGGAGAAAGTGACATCAGCAGCACTTCCCAGGTTGTCTCAGAAAGTACGCAAACCATCCTCGGTCCAAATGAATCGGCTGCTGTGTATGTCGTAGCCAATGTTCCTTATAGCTATACTTTCAATCAATTAAAAATCACCCTGCAAGAAACTTCAGGTGAAAGTAAGCTTAACTTCCTTTCTCTAAGTACTACCCAACTGGACAGCCGAGTACAGAGTGTTGCAGCTGAAAATTCTTTCCATCTTGAGCTTGAAGGTAAAAAAGCGGAATTACTTGTACGCCGGACCCTCGTGTACCCAGGTACAGATTCAAATCTCTTGTACACAGAACTAGAAATGAACAGTGAGGAATCGCGTAAATCCGAACAGGCTCAACTCGTAGCCTATTACAAAACACAAGACAATCAATATTATGAAGCCGAAGTCACCCAGTCCAAAACCTCCACCAGTCCTAACGGAAAAAGTCTGGTCACCCTCTGGAGTAAGCTCCCTCTCGGTATAGATCCAGCGAACCTTGTCCTATACATCGGGGAGGGTGTTTCTGAAGGCAAGCTTACCGCTCCTGGCGGTCAATCGACGGGTTATATCAATACGGTATCACTTGGACTGAACCAGCTGGGAGTGGAGCCCAAAGGCAATCTTTTGAACGTGGAAATGTTTCCTTATATCCTATCCGTTACAAATGCAGTCGCCACCGTCACCGCTGGTAAAGATACGCTCAGCACTGCACTAACCTACAACATGTCAGCCAGCACGCTTTATGAATCAGGCACCTACGAGCACAAACTGGTGTTGGAGCTGATTGACCCCTTAGGACAAAGCATGGAAAAAACATTAACACTTGGCACAGATCTACAATTAGGTAACTTCAAGTCGTACACCACAACCTTCACAAGCAGCCTGTACAAAACACTGGGTGGCGGCGCAATCCGGTTGAATATATACGACGAATTCCAAGGCCATCGAAATCTGCTGGGAACACAAATCTATGTCGTCACTTATCAGGCGGCATCAACGACTTCGAACAGCAACTCTACTTCTGGCACAGATCCAGACACCAGCAATACATCCGGCAATTAATATGATGAGCTATGGAGGATAGAAATGAAGAAGAAAAAAATAGTGTTCTGGACTCTTGGAGTAGTAGTAGTTGTAGCAACAGCAGGAATGCTGGTTTATACATTGTTACCTGATAAGAACAGTCAAGCCGCTGAAGTGCCTGTTAATACAGCTACCGTTACAAAGGGCGATATCGTAGTTAGTGTATCCGGAGCCGGCTCAGTGATTGCTACAGAAACTGGTAAAGTAAAAACGAAGGACAGCGGGACCGTAGCTGAGGTTCTTGTCAAAGAGGGCGATCTCGTGAAAAAAGGCCAGACTTTGATTACCTTTGAAGGCAATGATCTGAGTGACAATCTCAAGCAGGAACAAACTTCACTTGCCTCACTTGAGACCGATCTTGAGTACAAGCAGGAGCAATATAAGAAGCTGGCCGTATCAGGTGCAGCAGAAGATGAGCTGGCAAATGCCAAACGTTCGATTGAAAAGGCCAAAACCGACATTTCGGCGCAACAGGAAAAAATAGCTTCTGTCCAAGAAGATATGCTTCCTCCTGATCCGTTAACGGCTCCTATTGATGGAACTGTAACGACAGTTAATATTGCAAGCGGCGAAAAAGCCATGGACGGCTCTGAACTCATCGACATTACCGATTATGCTAATTTAAGTGTAGTTGTGCAGGTGGATGAGCTTGATATTCCTACTGTAAAGCTAGGGATGCCTGCCACTATTTCATTGGATGCTCTGCCTGATACGGAATTCAAGGGAACGGTTACGAAAATAGCTAATGAGGGCACCGCCTCAAACGGTGTTTCCCTCTTCGATGTTACCATAGGTCTAACAAGCTCCGAAGGTGCTCTTGTTGGAATGTCTGCGGAAGTTTCAGTAACCACTGCTGAGAAAAAGGATGTATTAACAGTACCTATTGAAGCTGTACAAGAAAGAAACGGAAAATACACAGTTTCTATTCCTCTAGCAGCGGGTTCAGCCGCAACTTCCAAAACTGCTGGCGAGGGCCAAGTACCAATGCCTAGCGGTGCCCCTGACGCTCGCGGCGGCGCTATGCCCAGCGGGGCTCCTGACGCTCGCGGCGGCGCTGCCGGTGGAAGAAATCGCGGCAATAGCTCAGGACAGATGGTCACTGTCGAAGTGGGTCTCCATGATGAGAGCAGCATTGAAATTGTCAGCGGACTCCATGAAGGGGACCAGGTGATCATCCCTACCGTAATCTCTACGAAAACCGGAACAACCAGCACGGAAACGGAAACTAGAGGTGGTATGGGCGGTATGGGTGGCGCTGGCTTCGGCGGCAGTGGCTTTAGTGGGGGTGGCGGCTTCACCGGAGGTGGCGCTGGTGGTATGGGCAGCGCACCAGGTGGTGGCGGAGGTGGCGGCAGATGAGTGCTTCAGCACCTCTGATCGAAGTTCACGACATGTCCCACGGCTACACAATGGCCGGAGAAACCATGACGGTCTTAAATAGCCTTTCCTTTACAATTGATCTGGGGGAGTTCGTAGCTATTATTGGTCCCTCCGGTTCTGGTAAATCAACACTCATGAATATGCTTGGTTGCCTCGATATCTCCGATGAAGGAAGTTATCTTCTAGATGGACAAGAGGTTCGCAAGTTATCCGACAATAAGCTCGCAACGATCCGCAATGAGAAGATCGGCTTTATCTTTCAAAATTTCAACCTGCTCCCCAAGCTGTCAGCCATTGAAAATGTGGAGCTGCCATTGATTTATCGTGGCCTCTCCCATCGGGAAAGAAGACAACTAGCACAGGAAGCACTCATTAAAGTAGGGCTGGAGGATCGGATGCATCACCGCCCTTCTGAGCTTTCGGGAGGACAGCAACAGCGGGTAGCGATTGCCCGGGCTATGGCGGGATCCCCCCCTATTCTACTTGCCGATGAACCAACCGGGGCACTGGATACACGGACGGGACAGGAAGTCATGCAAATGATACGTGAGTTAAATAAGCAAGGACATACCATCATCCTTATCACACATGATCTGGAAATAGCTAAACAAGCGGAGCGGATTATTCGTATTCAGGATGGCAACCTCGTGGAAGATCGGAGGAATGCGGGGTGAAATTGTACCAAAGCATGCGAATGGCCCTGAAGAGCATCAACAGCAGTAAGGTTAGAGCTTTTTTAACGATGCTTGGGATTATTATTGGAGTCTCTTCGGTCATCATTCTTGTTTCTGTTGGGCAAGGAACTACTTCACAGATCACAGAGCAGCTAAACGGACTAGGCACAAACCAACTCACTGTAAACATTACTGGCCGTGGGGCGACTACCTCTCTCACCTATGAGGAAGCCCTTGCTCTAGGGGATATAGAGGGTATAGCAAATGTAGCTCCTGTGATCAGCGGCAATGCTACAGCCAAGAATAAAACAGACAACGTTAGTGTAACTGTAGAAGGAATCACCCCCTCTTATGAGGAGGTAAAGGATTTTCATGTACAGGCAGGCCGCTTCTTGCTTGATATTGATAACGAATACCGGCAAAAGGTAGCGTTGATCGGTTCAGGTACGGCCGAAGATTTATTCGGTACAGACAATCCTGTAGGGCAGAAGGTCCAGTTAAACGGGATTAGCTATAAAATCGTTGGGCTTTTAGAAACAAAAGGCTCCAGTCTAAGTGGTTCCAACGACGATATCATACTAATTCCTATAAGCACGGCAGAACGCCAATTAAAAAGCAAAGGCGTACGTTCCATCACCATTAAGACAACTTCAGCAGATACTGTAGCAGCCGCAAAAGAAAAACTGGAAAGTACGCTTGATGCTAAATTCAATTATGCGGATAATGCTTTTAGCGTGTTTGACTCTCAGGAAATGCTGGAAACTGTTAATTCCACAACAGATACACTTTCCATGGCGCTTGCAGGCATAGCAGGCATCTCACTTTTTGTCGGCGGCATCGGAATCATGAACATCATGATCGTATCTGTCAATGAAAGAACACGTGAGATTGGTATCCGTAAAGCAATTGGTGCCAAAAAATTCGATATCCTCGCTCAATTCATGATTGAATCCATCGTGCTCAGCGGTTTGGGTGGGGTGCTCGGGGTTGGCATTGGTGTCGCGGGCAGTTGGCTGCTGGGTAAATACTCAGCACTTACAGTTTCGATTGCTTGGGATATGGTACTGATCTCTTTTATTTTCTCCTTACTCATCGGTGTGATTTTTGGAATGATGCCTGCGAACAAAGCCGCACGACTTCGCCCCATTCACGCACTGCGTAACGAATAATGAATGATTAGCTGTCCTATAGTCATTAAGATGACTAAGGGCAGTTTTTTCAGCAGCTGTAAAAGGTATCATTTATGCTCGAGTTGGGTAATAGGAACCATCGGTTTGAATATAGATAATTCAATAGGCCCATACACTAAACTTTAAATTTTGTCATTTTGATTATTATCTGAGTAAAGATTGCTCTATAAGCAGCACGTCCTATATACTTGATATACTAGAAACTACCATTTACTCACACGTACACTTTCCTATGTTTCTCCACAATGTATACAACACCTCTTTTATCCCAAAAGCACCTTAAAACATCAGTGAATGAATTAAATTACGCCTGACCATAGATTGCGTTCTGCAGGTTCTACTTAAGCAGCAATAGATTTTCTTAATCATCTTATACAGGGAGAAGATGACTGTGGCAGGATTCTTTGAGTTCAAGGTAACACGCAAACTATTCTATGTCTTCGCTGCAATCTCCGTCCTTCTGGTTGGGATCAGCGTCGCCTCGCTACTCTATTTAAATTACACGATTAATAGATTGTCAGATTCTCTTTATGATGATATATATCAGAACTCTAAGCTCATACTGAGCGCGGATCGTGATCTGCATCAAGCCGCTGTAGCCTTGCAAATCGCAATGGGTCCAAACCTAACAGCCGCAGAAGGTGAACAGTTCACTAAGGAGTTTACAGATAATAATCTTCAAGCGGAGGAACGAATAAGTGTAGCAAGATCAAATATCAACGCTATAAAAAAACCTTACAGTGATATGAAACAAAGTGGAATTATCCTTTCCGAATTAAAAAACGAGCTCAGCTCCTTCGAAACTACCATTATCAAATGGAAAAATTCAGGGTATACGCTAATAACAGAACGGACGAAGAGCAGCTGGAACTCAGATTCATATTCTGCGCTCACCCTAAACTCGCAATTCAATGAAGCTAGGGCACATCTCGATCAAGCAGAGGACTTGATTGGCAACTACGCCTTGCAAGTAACGGATGGATTTGGAGATAAAAAAAGCGCTTTGTTCTCTCTTTATTCACTCCTCTTATTTGTGTTTCTCCTAGTTATTATTTACCTTGGACGCAAAATCATCTGGCTCCAGAATGAAATGCTGGAAGAACAAACACTTTATCAGCTTATCGGTGAAACCATGTCTGATTTCATTATTTTGACGGATCCCAACGGGTTGATTCTATATGCTTCTCCCTCACACTCCAGTATTCTAGGCTATGTGCCTAAAAAAGGAGATCCGTTATCCAACTACATACGTGAACCGGAAATTGCCTGGGCTAAATTAAAAAGTGTTGTTCAGGGAACTCCGCGCATTTCTGAACTGCGCATGCGCGGAGCAGAAGGTCAATGGGTATGGCTTGAAACTAAGGTGTCACCTGTTCTCGGCAGCCGTAAATTTCCAGCACAATTTATGCTGTTATCTCGGGAAATTACCCAGCGAAAACAATACGAAGAACGACTACATAAGCTAGCCTTCTATGACCATTTAACAGCGATTCCTAACAGGGCTCATTTCAAAATGTATATGGAGAACCTTATCACCCAACCCGAAGGACGGAGGCAAAATATTGCGCTTGCCCTGCTGGACTGTGATAGATTCAAGCAGCTAAATGATACCTTAGGCCATCTGGCTGGAGACGAATTTCTTCAGCTGCTCTCCCGTGAACTTCAGCATACGGTTAAAGGAATAGGTCAGGCCTTCCGGATCGGCGGAGATGAGTTCGCAGTTGTACTGCATCGATTCACTTCTCCAGAGATGCTTGATGAAACACTGCAGCGGTTACTTAAACTGTTCAACAAGTCTTGGTCTGTTGATAACGGGTCCAGCTTCCATACCTCCGCGAGTATCGGAGTCGCTTTATTTCCTGAACACGGAAGCAGTATTAATGAACTGCTCCGTGCCGCCGATTTGGCGATGTATCGCTCCAAAGACCATGGTGGCAATAAAGCCAATCTCTACTACGAGCTTGTGGACGAAGGGTTAGCTAACCAGACCATTGTAAAACCATAAGAGCAAATAAAAAGCTGTCTCAGGAAAAACCAACCCTGAAACAGCTTTTTTTGTATGGCCTCTAACTGCTTAACCGAAGATGATCTTCTGAAATTTCGTCAATCTCCTGATCACGATCCCGAACTAAGACCTTGGTTAACTCTCCATTCGTAGAACAATCAATGAAACGGTCTCCGTCCCCATCTTTTTCTTCCCAATCATTAAGCCGCAAAATATATCCGATGGATTGGGTATCTGGCAGCACTTCGATGCGGGCTACTGCACGCCCGTTCTCCATATAACGGAAATCGCATTGTCCATCCTGGATTCCTGTATCCCAAACCCAAAGATTCCAGCCTTGGTAATTCTGATCTGGGCGTTCATAGTGTATTTCGATAATTTTAGAGCGTGGGGCTGGCTCACCACATTCATCATAAAGGACCATCATCGACAACCCTTCCACTTCTACCTCATTGCCTTCGATTCTGCGGATGGCTTCTATCCCGGCACGGGTATGGTCTACTACTACGTTCCAACTATCAGCAACCTCAGGAAGTGATACCGACATCCGGTCATTATTAGCATTGAAGACAACGGTAATATTGTTCCAGAGATCACCTCCTGCATGGCTTCTAAGCAGATACGATACTATTCCGCCATCACAACGCAGAAATTCTAAGGAGCGTTCAATTTCCTGGCGGCCATGCAGACGAAATGCCGGATGTGTACGCCGCAGCTCGATCAGGCCTTTATAATATTCAAATACGGGCTTAAATGCGCTTTTCATATTCCAGCGGATCGAGTTGACCGCATCACCGCTGCGGTAGCTGTTATGATCTCCAAATTTACTGCGCAGGAGCTCATCTCCTGCATGCAGGAAAGGAATCCCCTGCGAGGTCAGAATAATTCCGTTAGCAAGCATGGATCGACGTACAGTTTCATTACCGAGAATATTCTCCTGATCTACATTCACGTATGGATTGGCAAGGGCCACTGCCTCTTCCAGATCTTCGTTATCCATGTTAGCGATTACCGGAAAATCAGCTTGCTGACTCCCTCCTTGAACGATAAGCATCTTATCCCATAAATTCAAATTATCATGGGCAGTTACATAGTTCACCGATTCCACAGGCGAGTCCGTAAACTCATGAATTGCTCCTTTAATTCCGGCTGCAATAGCACCTTCTTTGCCGTATTCGCCTGTCACGAACCCTCTTCCGAAGCCATCACTATCCCCTTTGATCGCTGAACGGAAGTTATCGTTGAAGACAGCATAGCCCTTGCCCCGTTGTACACCTTTTAGCGTTTTAGTGGCCAGCGGAGAATCTCCACCCGTCCAGGGTTCACCGTAAAGCAACAGATTCGGATTCACTTCTAGCCGAAGCTCTTCGGTAATCTCCCGCATGGTAACACTGTCCATCAGTCCCATTAGATCAAACCGGAAACCATCAATATGATATTCCGAAGCCCAATAAGATAAGGAGTCCTTAATAAATTTACGGACCATCGGACGTTCTGTAGCCAGCTCATTGCCAACCCCGGAGCCATTCGACAAACGTCCCGTAAAATCGCGGCGATAGAAATAATCTGGGACAAGCGGCTCAAAGGGGCCATTCTCAACAGCATACGTATGGTTGTAAACGACATCCATAATTACCGCGATCCCGCGGCTGTGTAAGGCCTGCACCATCTCTTTAAATTCACGAATCCGCAAGCCAGGATTGGCAGGATCGGTGCTGTAAGATCCTTCAGGTACATTATAATGCTGGGGATCATACCCCCAATTGTAGTCCACATTAGCTATGGAGGAACCCCGATTGACCACCTTCAGCTCATCCACGGTCTGAAAATCAAATACCGGCATCAGATGTACATGGGTAATCCCTAATTCAGCCAGATGATCAATCCCCACTGTATTTCCTGCCGAATCCTTTAATCCAAATTCGGTAAATGCTTTGAATTTACCCTTATAATGCATACCTGAGCTCTCATGTGAGGAGAAGTCACGAACATGCAGTTCATAAATCACTGCGTCGGCTGGATGGTGTAACGGTGGCGCTACATCCTGATCCCAATGTTCTGGATTCGTATCCTGCAAATTAACGATTGCTGATCTTAAACCATTTGCTGATACGGCTGTTGCATAAGGATCTACTGCTTCCGTCACATTGCCATCTGCAAAAACAGCACGGTACATATAATATTTCCCTTTTAGATCACCTGATAACTTGGTCTGCCAGACTCCACCATTACTACGCTGCATATATACAATACGACCATTGTCCATAGCACTCTTAGGTGACTCAGTATTCAGTTGATGCCCACCTGTTTCGTACAGTACAAGGGACACAGCAAGTGCCGTAGGTGCCCAGACTTTAAATACACTGTACTCCGTTGAATACCTCAAGCCTAAATCCTTGCCCTCGTAGACTTCCATCATCAAGTCTGCATTTATATAATTTTTACTCATGAATTAACACCATCCTATGGCTCCCCACCTAACCCTGTGGGGTTGCTTATAAGTCCATATATTACCAATTCATTTCATATTAATACTTGCACAGCGCTGCAAGTCGGCAAATGGAGTATAAACTTTCTATGGATCCTTACTATTATATGTACGACATATTTATAGGTTTGGGTTCCTTATCGACTTTATGCTCATTACTAATACTATCGGTATAGACATCTGCGCAATAAAGAAAATAAACAGTGAACAGTAAATGAGGTCGAATTACAGAAAATTATAGGTTAAAAAACATAAAAAAGCCGACCTCCAGCCATCGGAAGTCGGCAATAGTAGTTGGAAAAACAGTAGAACGCTAAAACGGATTAATGCATGCGTAAAAAGTTACTTAGCGATACTTTGAACAAGCGCAGCGACTTCTTCAGCCGTGCCAAGCTGCAACGCTTTTGCAGCCAAATCCTTCATGTCGGCAGCCGACAATTTAGAAATTTGACTACGCGCTGGCAAAATGGAAGTTGCACTCATGCTGAATTCGTCGAGACCAAGACCCAGTAGCAGCGGAATAGCTGTTGCGTCACCAGCCATTTCACCACACATCCCCGTCCATTTACCTTCTGCATGGGCTGCATCAATTACATTTTTGACCAAACGCAGGATGGCTGGATTGTAAGGCTGATACAGGTAAGATACCTGTTCATTCATACGGTCCGCAGCCATTGTATATTGAATAAGATCATTCGTACCGATACTGAAGAAATCAACTTCCTTAGCAAACTGGTCAGCCAGTACAGCAGTTGATGGAATCTCAACCATTATGCCGAGCTGAATGTTGTCTGATACTTCCTTACCTTCTTCCCGAAGCTTAGCTTTTTCTTCGAGCAAAAGATCACGCGCAGCACGGAATTCACCAAGCGTAGCTATCATAGGGAACATAATGCGAAGATCCCCGTGAACACTCGCTCTTAGTAATGCGCGTAATTGAGTACGGAAAATATCCTGACGATCCAGGCATAGGCGGATCGCACGGAAACCAAGGAAAGGATTCATTTCCTTCGGAAGGTCAAGATAAGGCAGCTCTTTATCGCCACCGATATCCAGGGTACGTACGACTACCGGCTTACCCTTCATGTTCTCAAGTACAGTACGGTAGGCGTTATATTGAATTTCCTCAGAAGGCAGCTTATCGCGACCCATGTAAAGGAACTCAGTGCGGTACAGACCTACACCTTCGCCACCATTCTCAATGACACCATTCACATCATTTGGTGTACCAATATTGGCAGCTAGCTCAACATGTTTACCGTCTGCTGATACTGTAGGTTCGTCGCGAAGTTTCTTCCATTCTGCGATTTGCAAGTCGTAAGCTTCCTGCTTGCGAGTGTACTCTGCCACTTCAGCTTCGCTAGGATTGATCAGAACGTCTCCATTCAGACCATCGACAATCACCAAATCGCCAGAATTCACTTCTGACAGAACCGTTTTAGTTCCAACAACCGCTGGAATTTCCAAAGAACGTGCCATAATTGCAGAGTGAGAAGTCCGTCCACCAATGTTCGTTGTGAAGCCTTTAACGAACTTACGATTAAGCTGTGCTGTATCCGATGGTGTTAGATCTTGAGCAATCACGATTACTTCTTCACTGATTTCTGCAGGACTTACATAATGAATGCCCAGCAGGTGGTTCAGCAAGCGCTTGGTAACATCACGCATGTCAGCTGCACGTTCCTGCAGATAGGCACTCTTCATATTTTCGAACATCTCAATGAATTGCGTAGCCACTTCGTTTAGCGCATAGTCCGCGTTAACCGATTCCTCACGGATTTTATCAATTACAGGATTGATCAGCTCTGGGTCTTCAAGAATAAGCAGATGTGATTCGAAAATCTCAGCCTTCTTCTCCCCCAGCTCTGCCAAAGTACGCTCTTTAATCGTTTGCAGCTCCACTCTTGATTTGGCGAGTGCATCATTTAACTTAGCGACTTCTGCTTCAGTATCACTGATACTTGTCTTCGTAATCGTATAATCCGGATGTTTCAGGATAAAAGCACGGGCTACTGCAATCCCTGCTGAAGCCGCGATTCCTGAAATCTTATTCATGGATTTCCCCTAGCCCTTCTTTAATCATTACTTCTTGAAGAGCGTTCAAAGCTTCTGCTTCTTCGCTTCCTTCAGTAATCAAAGACAAAGTATCTCCAGCTTCAAGACCCAATGACAATACGCCAAGAATGGATTTCAAAGTTACTTTTTTACCTTTAGCTTCTGCAAATGCTTCTGTACCTTTGAATTTTGTTGCTGTATTTACCAAGGCAGTTGCTGGACGTGCGTGAATTCCATCTTCATCGACAATTCTGAATGTTTTTTGCATAATATTATCCAACTCGCTTTCTGTTATTAGAGTATTTTAAATTTATAGTGAAAGCTTCGCTTCCTTGTATGAACAAGGAAGCATCGGCCCTTGCACTTTTACTGAATCGTAATGATGTCTTGGTCTCCTATAGAAACCTTACCCGGCTTCTTCAATGTTACAGAAGAGCCTTCTGGTAAATTCGAGAAAATAACAGGTGAGATTACAGAAGGTGCATGTGCTTTTACATACTCTAAATCCACTTCCATAATCGGTTGCCCAGCCGCTACAAGATCGCCTTCTTCAACTAATACCGTGAAGCCTTGACCTTTAAGCTTAACCGTATTAACCCCAATATGAACGAGCACTTCCTTGCCTCCGTCAGACATAATACCGATGGCATGTTTGCTCGGGAACACGTTAAATACCTTACCGTAAACCGGTGAAGCAATCTTCCCATCTTCGGAAAGGAACGCGAAGCCGTCGCCCGTCATTTTTTGGGAGAATACTGGATCTGGCACCTCTGTGATATCCAACAATTCACCGTTTACTGGAGATACGATATCTTCCTTGATAATCGCTTCACCAGCTTCACCTGCCTGTTGTTCTTCTTCTGGCTCTGGAGTAACCACTACTGGAGCTGCTGAAGCCGCAGGTGTCTTTCCGTTAATCACATCTTGAATCTGCGATTTAATCGTATCTGAACGTGTGCCAAAAATCGCTTGAACGTTATTACCCACTTCCAGCACACCTGATGCACCAAGTTTCTTAAGACGGTTCTTGTCTACGCCTGCCTTATCTTTAACTTCAACACGAAGGCGGGTAATACAAGCGTCTAGATGAGTGATGTTTTCTTTACCACCTAGAGCGGACAAAATGTTCCGCGGTAGATCATCACCGGCTCTGGAGACAGACTCCGTATTCACTTCTTCTTCTTCATTCGTATCTTCTTCACGACCCGGTGTCATAAGATTGAATTTCCGAATTACAAACCGGAAGCCGAAGTAATAAATTAAGGCAAGGACCAGACCTACCGGAATGACCAGCCACCAAGCTGTACGGTTCGGGATAATACCGAAGAGCACAAAATCGATAAAGCCACCCGAGAATGTCATGCCGATTTTAACATCCAGAATATGCATAGTCATAAAGGACAGACCTGCAAACACAGCATGTACAGCGAACAGCAACGGAGCCACGAATAGGAACGAGAATTCGAGCGGCTCAGTAATCCCTGTCAAGAACGATGTCAATGCCGCGGAAATCATCAAACTTCCGACGATCTTTTTATTCTGAGGTTTAGCTTCATGATAGATAGCCAAAGCCGCTGCTGGAAGACCAAACATCATGAATGGATATTTACCTGTAGTAAATGTCCCTGCTGTGAAGTCTACTCCATCGCGAAGCTGCTGCATGAAGATCCGTTGGTCACCACGTACCAATTCTCCAGCTTTATCAACGTAGGTACCAAATTCATACCAGAATGGAGAGTAGAAAATGTGATGCAGTCCAAAAGGAATGAGCGAACGTTCGATCGTTCCGAAGATAAACGCTGCAAGCGTTTTGTTCGTATCAATCATACTTTGTGACACATAGTTCAGACCATGTTGAATAGGTGGCCATACTATTGTCAGTAACAAGCCCAAGATTAGAGCTGTTACCGCCGTCATGATCGGTACGAAACGTTTACCTGCGAAGAAACCCAGGTAAGAAGGAAGCTCAATTTTGAAGAATCGCTTGTACATGGCCGAAGCCAATATACCGACGAGTATACCTCCAAACACCCCTGTTTGCAGTGTTGGAATCCCTAATACGCTGGCATACGAGAAGTCGCCTTGGCTCAGGACGTAATCATTAACGCCAATAACTGTACCCATCGTAATGTTCATTACGAGGAAACCGATAATGGCAGCTAGACCCGCAACACCTTCACCGCCGGCTAAACCTATCGCAACCCCCACCGCGAAGAGTAAGGCTAGATTATCAAATACAATTTGTCCTGAGTTCATCAATACGTTGGCAACAGCCTGAACAACATGGTTCTCCAGTGCTGGAACATATTGCAGGAAGTCTGGGTTTACCAGCATGTTTCCTATTCCAAGAAGCAAACCTGCCGCAGGCAGAATAGCTACTGGAAGCATCAGAGCTTTACCAACTCTTTGTAAAACACCAAACAACTTTTTAAACATTTAGGTTACTCCTTTCATTAATTTCACTAAAACAGATGCCAAAAAAGGCATGAGCAACACAGTATAGGAGTTGTAATCTAACGCTATCGTTAGATTGCCCCAAGAAGGGGGTTAACAACCAAAATACTGTAATTCACTCATGCCTGATCGAATCAGTTACACGCTCGATATTCTGTTTTGTTGATGACAGTGAACATTGTAGCATCGTTTTTTTTAAGTGGCAAGCGTTTTTTTTGAAACCATGATTTGTTACAACTTTTGCACTTTAAGGAGCTTCACCATTCTTGTCCATATCTTGTTCGTCCACTTTTTTCTGGGCAATACGCTGCAGGTGAATCGTCAAATAACTTACCTCAGCTTGATACACGGGAATTCGCACACGCTGTTCGATAATTTTTGTTAATTTCCAAGCCAACGAATACATCTCAGGATACTCCCGTTTCATGAGTCCATCCAGGGTTGAGGTCTCTTGTACCGCCTCTCCACGGCGTAATCTTTCTAGAACGAATCGCAGATGGGTTACCAGTCTTGAGTAATCAAGTGAATCACGTGGGATTCGATAGTCCAGATAATTCTCGACTAACCCAACCAGCTCTCCAATCAAGAGAGAATGTTGTCTAACCTCGGAAATTTGCCTATTACTAAGTGCGCTGACAATATGAAGAGCCACAAAACCTATCTCATCCACCGGCAATTCCACGCCCATAGCCTCATTAATCCTTCCAATCGCATATTCTGCCATCTTATATTCCTCAGGATAAATCTCCTTAGTTTCATACAAAAATGGATTATGAATTGGGATATCTTGTTCGAAACGACGGATAGCAAAAGAAATATGGTCGGTAAGTGCAATGTGAATATGCTCATTAAGCGGCTGACGGCTACAATGCATAATATGTAATACTATTTCTTGAACGACCTCAATCAACTTCTCATCCACTTGGGGAAGAAGCTGTTTATATTGTTCCTGTTCCTCCTGGCTGCGAAGAATAAACATCTTCTCCACGGAGGATAGATTAATCTGATCCCGCAGCTTGCGGTTAAACCCTATCCCTTTACCGATAACTACAACCTCGGAATATTGAGGATGCTGGGCAATGATAACGTTGTTATTCAACACCTTCGCCACTGTTATGCTACTCATTTTTGACACCTCTTTTATTTCTAAACACCTAACTTCCAGCAGCATACGCAATAAGAAATCGTACGATGAATACAAGCTTTGCTACCATCATAACACCAAGAATTGCATATTAGAAGAACACTCTGTGTCCTTACTAAGCTAGTAGATCAGAGTGAACAGCCTTAAAGGCTTTTATTTTACCTGAAAAAATCTTTAAACACCAGTGAAAGCGTCGATGTCTGTATATACAATAATTCCCACGGGATGCCGATAAGCTATAAGCTTCATCAAAAATCACCTGTCAACGCAGGAGCTTTTTATCATGTTGTCTAATTTAGATCAAACATAAAGATTAAGGTATGACCAGCAGCTTTGCCAGTCATACCTTAAGTAAACTAAATCAATATAAATTGCAATAAACTATTTTTCCTTTTGTTCAGGCACAGAAGTTAAAGTCTCGCCGGCTGTACTAGATTTTACTGATGGCTGAATATAAGTTGCAGGTGTAGCTGGTGCAACAGGTGCGACTGGTGTAACTGATGCTCCTTTGCTTCCGGAAGCTTTAGTGGTCAACCCCTTGATCAGTGCCTCTACATCAATCCCTGAGACGCTCTTCAACATCTCTGGAGCGGTGGACATTAGCTGAGTCACATAATTGCTGACCCGGGCTGCACCTTCCCCGTTACCGGTATCTACAACGGTAAGTTTATCAATAGATGCCAGCGGCTTCGCAATTTGGCCAGCCAAATCAGGCAGCATTTTGACGATGATATCGAGCACCGCTGCTTCGCCGAATTTCTGGAAAGCTTCCGCCAGTTTCTCTTTGGCTTCTGCTTCCGCTAGACCGCGCAACCGGATAACCTCAGCATCCGCTGTACCTTTAGCCAGCTCTGCATCCGCCATCGCTTGACCTTCAAGACGCTTCTGCTCAGATGTCGCTTTAGCTTGTGTTTCAATACTATATTGCAAGGCATCTGCCTCACGCATTCTCTTCGCCTTATCGGCTTCCGCCGCTTGCTCTACTGCATAACGATCCGCTTCTGCTTTTTTCTTCACTTCAGCATCATACTGCTTCTCGCGGACTTGAATTTCTTTGGCTTGCAAATCGATTTCACGTTCCTTACGTACCAGCTCAACCTTCATCTGTTCTTCAACAACGGTTTGCTTTGCACGTGCCTCTTGAATATGATAAGCCTGGTCGGCTTCCGCTTTCGCTGTATCCTGATCCCGTTTAAACGCAGCCACCTTAAGCTGGTTTTCCTTGGAGGCTTCGGCGATATTCGTATCCCGCAGCAGCTCAGCTTTTTGCCCTTGCTCTTCTGCGTTTGCCTTTTGAATTCTCGCATCCCGCACTGCTTCTGCTTCAGCGATCTCTGCATCCCGCTTCACCGCAGCTATCCGCGGTTTACCTAGTGCCTCTAGATATCCATGTTTGTCTCGCACATCCTTGATGGTAAAGGAAACAATTTGCAGACCCATTTTCTTAAGATCCCGCGCCGCCACGCCTTGAACCTCTTGCGCAAAGCGGTCACGGTTACGATATACTTCCTCAACCGTCATCGAACCGAGAATGGCCCGCAGATGACCTTCAAGAACTTCTTGTGCTTCGCTCTTCAGTGCTTCAATCGGTTTGCCCATAAATTGCTCAGCAGCTGTCGCCACATCTTCCGTTGAGCTACCCACTTTAATGATCGCTACGCCGTCAGCAATAACCGGAACCCCTTGTTCGGTGTATACCTCTGGAGTCGTCACATCGAGTTTATGAGAAAGAAGCGACATAAATTCAGCCTTCTGAAAGACTGGGAGTATAAAGGCCCCGCCCCCGCGTACAATCTTTATTTTACGACCAGAACCATCGTCTGAAATATGATTTTTCCCTAAGAACGACCCCGTTACGATCATCCCTTCATCGGGTCCAACCGTTTTGTAACGTGCCCAGAATGCGATACCTAGCACAAACAAAACAGCAACGACAACAGCAGGGACTAACAAATACTCAGGAATACCGAACATTAAAGATCCACTCCTCTTCTCTTTTCGAATTCTGACACCAATGCAACGCCTTCTCTAACTTCCACTACAACAACTTTAATCCCTGCTGGAAGCAGCTCATGATCAAAGCTTGCTGCCGTATGCAGGCTATTGCCGGCGCCAAACTTTACCATAATCTCACCATAACCAGTGGCGGGAACAGGAATTGTGATTTCCCCGATCTTGCCAGGCAGATCACTCATTGAGAAACCATTGGACATTTCGCTTTTTTCCATGGGCTTAACCACCCCTAGATACATAAGTACTCCCAAAAAAGCGGCGGCTAACAAAGACAAAGCAATGATCGCCCCAGCTTCCAGAGCGCTGTACCGGGTTAGAAGAATGCCCGCTCCGCCGAACACGGTTATTCCTCCAGCCAGTACGGTGGGATTCAGAAAATCTACGGATACGAAATCAAAGACCCCATGCAAAGCATCTCCGATCACATCGCCCACCAGGACGCTGACTATGGCAAATATGACGCCTAGCGCCAAGCAGCCTAAATACAGCGTTTGCATTTTTATTTCCTCCTGTCTTCAATCAGGACTGTCATATTACATTAAACGTACAAAGTAGGTCCTTGGTTTCACAATCTTTGGATATTCACCCAAATAAGTTCCATTCAGAGGATAAGCATGCTCACATTGGCACTATTTTATTACATGTGCTGGGGCTGTCCTAAAGGCCGTCCAATAGTTGCTGAGGCGCTGATTTTTGTTGGTAACACTCTCGCGCGTATGAAGAGGCTATGCTGCTTTCGCCTCGGCCTATCGGACTCAACAGACCCTATTCGACGATTTATCCGACATTTGGTATGCTATCGGACCGCCTAGCCTCTATTGGCATTGAAACCAGCAAATATGAGGCTATTTCGAAGCAATAGTGTCTCTGGTGTCCGAAAACTTGCTCAAAAGGCTGAAAATTCGCAAATAACGTCAGCTGGGTCCGTAGGGTAGGCGTGTATTGGTAGAGGAATCAGTCGTGTGGGGATCTTACAAACCCTAGTTTGTTGGTAACACTCTCGCGCGTACGAAGAGGCTATGCTGCTTTCGCGCCTCGGCCCATCGGACTGAGCAGACCCTATTCGACGATTTATCCGACATTGGGTATGCTATCGGACCGCATAGCTCCTATTGGCATGAAAACCAGCAAATATGAGGCTATTTCGAAGCAATAGTGTCTCTGGTGTCCGAAAACTTGCTCAAAAGGCTGAAAATTCGCAAATAACGGCAGCTGGGTCCGTAGGGTAGGCGTGTATCCGTAGAGGAATCAGTCGTGAGGAGATCTTACAAACCCTAGTTGGTTAGGTAACACTCGCGCGCATATGAAGAGGCTATGCTGCTTTCGCGCCTCGGCCCATCGGACTCAACAGATCCTATTCGACGATTTATCCGACATTTGGTATGCTATCGGACCGCATAGTCTCTATTGGCATTGAAACCAGCAAATATGAGGTCATTTCGAAGTAATAGTGTCTCTGGTGTCCGAAAGCTTGCTCAAAAGGCTGAAAATTCGCATATAACGTCAGCTGGGTCCGTAAGACTCTCGAGGACGGTCGACGGATTAGATTACGGGTGCGAACAGTGATAGATGAGGTTCGCCAGCGGCAGCGGAGGTTCGCCAGCGGCAGCGACCTTGGGATGAGAACGACCGAAAAGTATAGCAAGAGGAGCTAGTCACACTAGACCATAAACACAAAGAAGCGATTCCTCCGTTATGGAGGATTCGCTTCTTTGACATTCTATTGTGGCTTCTAGAATAAAGACAAATGGTCTCTTTTCGTAGAAGAGTTACTTACAAAGCCATTTTATAAATCTCAACTACATCTTCACGCTCAAGCTTGCGGAAATTACCAAACGCTCCGAAACGAACAGCCTTGTCAGCCATACTGCCGATCTCGCTGTCATCAATATCATAATCACCGAGCGTCTTCGGCGCACCGATGGAATCCCAGAAATTACGCAGAGCCTCGATACCCTCCAGCCCGATTTCTTCATCAGTCTTGCCAGCAGGATCAATTCCGAACACATTTACCGCAAGCTTGCGGAAACGCGCAGGGTTTGTGCTGAGGTTATATTTCATCCATTGCGGGAACAGAATCGCCAAACCTCCACCATGTGGAATATCGTATACAGCCGATACTGCATGCTCGATATTATGAGTCGCCCAATCTCCGGCAAAACCCATACTGACCATTCCGTTAAGCGCCATCGTACCGCAGTACATAATGGTCTCACGCAGCTCGTAGTTATTCAGATCTTCGATAAGCTTCGGCGCGGTTTCAATTACAGTGCGCAGCAAAGTTTCACAGAACCCGTCTTGTACCGGTGTATTGCCGTCTGTATGGAAATAGTGCTCCAGTACATGTGACATGATGTCCACCATGCCATAAACGGTCTGATCACGTGGCAGAGAAAACGTGTTCTCTGGATCAAGAATCGAAAATGCCGGGTAGGCATGCACGCTGCCCCAGCCCATTTTTTCCTTAGTAACCTCGTTTGTGATTACGGAGCCGTTATTCATTTCAGATCCCGTAGCAGCCATTGTCAGCACTGTGCCCAGTGGAAGCGCGTCTTGGGCCGCTGCTTTACGCTCAACAAAGTCCCACATATCACCATCATATTTCGCTCCAACAGCAACAGCTTTTGCGCAGTCCAATACGCTTCCGCCCCCTACTGCGAGAACAAGGTCAATATCATGCTCCCGGCACAGCTCTACGCCTTTATGTACTGTGGAAAGACGTGGATTGGGTTCTACTCCAGAGAGTTCAGTCACTGTAGCGCCTATTGAACTCAGCTCAGCAACTACTTTATCGTACAAACCGCTGCGCTTGATACTGCCGCCACCGTACATCAAAAGCACATTTTTACCGTACTTAGGAACCTCCGTCTTCAAGGCTTCAAGGGTACCCTGTCCAAAAATCAGCTTGGTAGGATTATAAAATTCAAATTTACGCATATGTGTAAACCTCCAGTAGTTAATTCATAATGTCTTACTCCTTCGTATTATAAACCTCTGGTTACCCGCATTCAAATTAGGTGGCTGGATTTCGTCATTCCGAATAAAAAAAAGATGCCCCAAGCCCATAGGCTTGAGGACATCCTTAAATCCAAATTCACTTACTACAAAGCACCGAAGCTTGTTACAAAACGGCGGAAAGCCGCTTGACCTTCTGGAGTCCGTTTGTAAACGCCAGCGTGTTCAAGAATATGCGTAAACTTGATGCCAACTTCGTTCTGCACAATCTTGAGCGCTTCCTCGTGTTGCAGTGCAGTTCCGAATCGCTCCACCAGCTCCTGAATCCAAGCCGCATGCTGCGCAAGAGAATGACTAGGGTCATTCTTCACCGCTTCTAACAGCGCTTGATCTCCTGCAAGAATACCTGCGATGGAATCAAGTTCTTCCTTCAAACGGCCCGGCAGAATCGCCAGTCCCATAACTTCAATCAAGCCGATGTTTTCTTTTTTGATATGATGCATTTCCCGGTGCGGATGAAAAATCCCTTCAGGATATTGCTCATTAGTCCGGTTATTCCGCAGCACAAGATCCATCTCGAAGCTGCCGTCCTCGGCCCGGCGGACGATAGGAGTAACGGTATTATGAGGTTGTACTTCACCGTCAACCTCACTAAAGGCTAGCACTTCAGCCTCTGGATCGCTGTAGGCTTTCCAAGCTTCATAAAGCGCATTTCCGCATTCCAATAGAACCGCAGGATCTTCTCCATTTAAACGCAATACGGACATCGGCCATTTTACGATATTAATGCTGACACCCGGATAAGATGCATGTGTAAATGTATCTTCCTTAGGCGCTTTTTGAATCGGGAATGTGTGGCGTCCGCCCTGAAAATGGTCATGCGTCAGAATAGAGCCGCCAACAATCGGTAAGTCTGCATTGGAGCCAATAAAATAATGCGGGAATGATTCCACGAAGCTAAGCAGCCGCTTCAAGGTATCCTTGGTAAGCTTCATTGGCACATGATCATGATGGAATACAATACAGTGCTCATTGTAGTAAACATATGGCGAGTATTGGAAGAACCATTTTTCATTATTCAGGTTAAGCGGAATGATACGCAGGTTCTGGCGCGGCGGATGATTGATCCGTCCGGCATAACCTACATTCTCACGGCACAGCAGACATTTCGGATAGACTGGCGGCGGGAGCAGCCGAGCCATTGCGATTTCCTTCGGATTTTTCTCAGGCTTGGACAAATTGATCGTCATTTCAATGTCTCCGTACGGCGAATCCTGCAGCCAGTAGACATTCTTCGAGATCCGATCCATCCGAATATAGTTCGAATCAATGCTCAATTTATAAAAACGATCTGTAGCCGCGGAGATGCCTTTTTCAGCGGTCAGACTATAGAACTCAGCATTTACATCCGAAGGACGGGCCATGAGAAGTCCCATAATCTTGGCATCCAGCAAGTCACGGTAAGTGTCACTATTCTCTGGGATCAATCCGATTTCAAAACCATAATCAATCAGTGCATCGAGTGGAGCCTGCGGCCCTTCCAATGGACTTTGATCGATGTCACCTACATGCGGCTCACTGAAACCGAACTGTTCGAGCAGCACATTACGGCTATAATCTTCATCGGATGGAGCTATAAGCTGCTGGCGCAGTGCGAACAGAACAAGCTGCTCAATCGCATGTAATGCTTTCTGGCCAGCAGGTGTAATCTTATTCTCGTTGTGCATTTTAATTCTCCTTAAGTAGGGTCTCAAGTTCAAGATAAGCTAACCTAAAGTCCCTTATTCTCCGTATCCTTGCGGATTGGCAGAGTGCCAGTTCCATGCACTTTGAATGATATCTTCCAAATCTGCATGCTGCGGGTTCCATCCAAGGACGCTACGCGCTTTGTCGGAGGAAGCTACCAGCACAGCCGGATCGCCGGCACGGCGTTCTTGAATGACTACAGGAATTTCAAGTCCAGTAACCTTCTTCGCCGTTTCAATCACCTGTTTTACCGAGAATCCAAGTCCATTGCCCAGGTTGAAAATATTGCTGCTGCTTCCGCTGCGCAGGTAAGTTACCGCACGAACATGGGCGTCAGCCAGATCGCTGACATGGATGTAGTCGCGCACACAAGTACCGTCTTCTGTAGGATAGTCATCTCCGAAAACTGCGATACTGTCACGTTGCTTCAAGGCCGTTTGCAATACCAGCGGCACCAAATGACTTTCTGGACGATGGTCTTCACCGATTTTGCCACTGGCATGTGCGCCAGCTGCATTGAAGTAACGCAATGCTACGTATTTGATGCCCAGTACTTTATCAAACCAAGCCATCATCCGTTCCATGGTCAGCTTAGTTTCTCCATACACATTGGCTGGTTCAGTGCGGTCTGTTTCTTCAATCGGCACCTTTTCCGGTTCGCCGTAGGTTGCGGCTGTGGACGAGAATACGATCTTGTTCACGCCCGCTTTTTGCATAGCTTCTAGAAGACACTGTGTACCATATACGTTGTTGTCGTAATATTTTACAGGGTCCTTCATGCTTTCTCCGACCAAAGAGCTTGCAGCAAAATGGATAACCGCTTCAATCTCATTTTCAGCGAACAGCTTACCCAGCAGTTCTTTATCACGCAGATCACCTTCGTACAGCTTGCCACCCAGCAACGCCTCACGATGCCCTGTTAGCAGATTGTCGAGGACCACCACTTCTTCGCCACGATCCAGCAGCTCCGCTACAGTATGAGACCCAATATACCCTGCTCCACCTGTTACTAAAATCGCCATCTGATTACACTCCCTTCAATTCTTGGACACCATTACCGATGCCGCAAACGTAGAACTCGCCAACCAAACCAGATCTTGTGGTATAGGCTTCACCAACTTCACGAATAAAACGTTCTATATCATCTTCATGTACCAAAGATACTGTACAGCCTCCGAAACCCGCGCCAGTCATACGGGAACCGAGTGTACCTGGGATGCGCCCAGCTTCTTCAACCATAATATCAAGCTCTGCACAGCTAACTTCATACAAATCGCGCAAGGACGCATGCGAATCATTCATGAACTGTCCAAACTGCTTCAGATCATTGTTTTTTAATACCTCAACGGAATCTAGCACGCGTTGATTCTCTTCCACAACATGGCGAGCGCGGCGTCTTACAATTTCGTCTGTGATTTTATCTTGATGTGCTTCGAACTGTTCACGATTAAGCTGTGCCAGATAAGCTAGTGAAGGCACTTCTTTTTGCAAAATAGCCAATGCCTCATCACACTGCTGACGGCGTTCATTGTACTTGGAATCTACAAGCCCTCTGCGTTTGTTCGTGTTGCCGATAACCAATTTGTATGAACCTGTGATGAACGGTACCAAATTGTACTCAAGTGTGTCGCACATCAGCAGGATCGCATGATCGCGTTTGCCGTTAGCAACTGCGAACTGATCCATAATTCCGGAGTTTACACCTACGTACTGGTTCTCAGCACGCTGGGACAAAAGTGCAATCTCAACAGTGTCTGTATCGCCACCTTCGAGAGTCAGGAACGCATAAGCAGTAACGACTTCAAGAGAGGCCGAGGAGGACAAGCCTGCTCCATTCGGAATATCGCCATGGAACAGCAGATCGTACCCTTTGGATACTGGTGTGCTTTTCTTATCCAGCTCAACCATTACCCCAATCGGATAGTCAATCCATTCACCCGTTTTGGCCTTGCCAATTTCGCTATAATCAATAGAAGCTTCGTAAGGAAAATTAGTTGATGCAAAATTCACTTTGCTGTCACTACGTGGACGCACAATCAGCGTTGTACCGAATTCCAAAGCTGCGGGAAGTACATACCCGCCGTTATAATCCAAGTGCTCTCCGATGAGATTGACACGACCTGGTGCATAAAACACCTTAGCCTCTTCCCCGCTCACCCCATATTTTTCAATAAATTTGTTATTAAGTTCCTGTATGCTCATTAATGCCACTCCATCCTTTCGCTGCTTCAGCCAGTGGGAATTAGTAAAGCGTTCTTTATGTACTCATTATAATAGATTCATTCATCCTCTGATAATGCAATCATGTGTGTAATGTATGGATAAATGTGACTTCCCATAATATAATAATTACATTTATTACTGTTACTCTCTAAACTATAAGCCATTAAATGACATTAACACAAGAAAGGCTGTCCCAAATGGAGCATACTTATTCCGTAGGATCCAATCCAGTGTATTACGATAAACAGAACCTTCATGTACTGTTTGCCGGCCAGAGTCAGACCCTGCCCATGCATCAAGCTGGACCCAAGATCTATGATTATTATTTGCTGCATTTCATAGAATCTGGCTCGGGCGTTTTCCGTACAGAACATCATAAATATGAGTTGGGTAAAGGGGACTGCTTCTTGATCCATCCGGGACAATTAGTCAGTTACGTCTCGGATAAAGACCAGCCCTGGTGCTATCGCTGGGCAGCTTTTACTGGCAGCGAAGCTGACGATCTGGTGCTGCAGACAGGGTTCACACCACAACAGCCTGTGGTGACTACAACAGGTGAAAGCCTCATTCCAGGTGCCCTGTCCAGCATCATGCAAGCCTTCAACGCCAACAAAGAGAGTGCCCATCTGACTTCGCTTGGCTATCTCTATCTCATTGTCGGCGAAGCAGCTGATTTGCTCTCTTCCTTCTCTCGTCTTCCCGGCGCAGAATCACAGGTTAAGCGTACTGTGAAGCAAATGATCCACTACATGGCATCTCAATATGCGCACCCGGTCTCTATTGAACAAATGTGTGATACGCTGGGTTATAATCGAGCCTACCTGTCCCGTGTATTTAAGCAAGAGACCGGATTATCTCCGGTGACCTACTTGCTGAAGCTGCGGATTGAAAAGTCCAGACAACTGCTGCGTGAACGACCGGAGCTGTCCGTGGAACAGGTAGCAGCATCTGTGGGGCTCACCGATGCTTTATACTTCTCTCGCCAATTCAAACGGTTTTGTGCCCAGTCACCGACGGCTTACCGGATGACTACAACGAGACAAGCAGAGAAACCTGAACGTTAGTTTGCCCTTTAATCCATAAATCCATAAATCCACTATACAACAACAGCCCGCCTTCCTTAACGTAAGGAACCGGGCTGTTACTGTTCAATATGCTATAGTTCTGTCTTTAAAATCGTTTCAATCCGCTCTAACTCCTCCGGACTGAAATCAGGATTAGCTAAAGCAGCTATATTCTCTTCAATCTGATCCACTCTGCTTGCTCCAATCAGGGCAGAAGTAACCTTGCCACCCCGAAGTGTCCAAGCCAGTGCAAACTGAGCCAGACTCTGTCCTCGCGAAACCGCAAGCTGATTAAGTGCGCGAATCCTCCGCTGCACCTCCGGTGTAATCCGGCTCTCATTCAAGGCGGCAGACGGCTTGGCAGCTCTTGACCCTTCTGGAATACCATTCAAATATTTGTTGGTTAACAAGCCTTCAGCCAGGGGTGTAAAAGCGATGCTTCCCACACCACTATGTTCCAGTACATCCTGTAAGCCGCCCTCAATCCAACGATCGAGCATAGAATAACTAGGCTGATGGATTAAGAGCGTTGTGCCCAGGCTTTTTAGAATACTGAGGGCTTCAGCCGTCTGCTCCGCATTATAGTTGGATAGTCCTATATATAAAGCTTTGCCAGAACGTACCGCATAATCCAGCGCCTGCATGGTTTCTTCAAGCGGTGTTTCCGGGTCTGGACGATGAGAGTAATAAATATCAACATAATCTAGGCCTAGCCGCTTCAGGCTCTGATCCAGACTAGCCAGCATATATTTACGTGAACCCCATTCCCCATAAGGGCCGGGCCACATGTTATACCCTGCTTTTGTAGAGATCACTATTTCATCACGATAAGGATACATATCATTGGCAAGAACTTTACCGAACAGCTCTTCTGCTGAACCAGCTGGTGGACCATAGTTGTTGGCCAGATCAAAATGGGTAATTCCAAGATCAAAAGCACGAGTGATCATTTCTCTGCCGTTTTCGTAATTATCGATCCCACCAAAATTCTGCCATAATCCTAATGAGATTGCTGGGAGCTTGAGACCTGAGTTCCCGCAACGATTATAACGCATGTTGTCATACCGTTTATCGTCTGCTACATATACCATTGCTTATCCCTGCCTCTCATTACACGCTGTTGTGAGCCTACCTTATCTTTAAACTTCTGAGCGTAATAATAATCTGGCAAGAGAAACCAAAGGACAGCTTTTTCCTTCTAGCTTAATAGATCCTTGACACTGCCCATTACTTTTCCAATTCGATCTGTAATCAGCAGATCCGCCTGATCATCATAAGGTGTGGGATCTCCGTTCAGCAGCACCGTACGTTTGCCCCGGAAATAAGTCACCAGACTGGCCGCAGGCTGAACCGTTAGCGAGGTTCCACCAATAATAAGCATATCTGCAGAGGCAATCGCTGCTACAGAGCCCATAAGCACGGAGTGATCCAATTCTTCTTCATATAAAACCACATCCGGCTTGATAATTCCGCCACATTCCGGGCAGTGAGGAACGATCTCAGTCATTTCCAGCAGTTGATCCAGCCCGTAATACCGTGAGCAGTCCATACAATAGTTGCGATGGATCGAACCATGCAGCTCAAGGACACTACGGCTACCCGCCTGCTGGTGCAGGCCGTCAATATTTTGCGTAATCACCGCTTTCAGCTTCCCCTGCTGTTCCAACTCCGCTAGTAGCTGATGCGCACCATTCGGACGGGCCTCTGGATGAATCATTTTACTGCGGTAAAAATCAAAAAAAATGTCCGGTGAGGACATAAAAAAAGTGCGGCTCAGCATCACTTCAGGTGGATAAGGTGAATTGTGCTGAGTTTGATATAATCCAGCTGCGGAGCGGAAATCGGGAATTCCACTCTCTGTCGACGTACCCGCCCCTCCGAAAAAAACGATGTTGTCACTTTCTTTGATCCAAGAAGCAAGTGTCTGCAATTGATCCATGCTAATTAGCACATCCTTTCCTTTTATTAGCTGATCAGTAAGTGATCCTAAGCTCATTAAAACCGGAAATGATTACATCTGCATCTATTAGGTGCTCCCCATCACCACTGGCGGAAATCCCAATTGCGAGGCGAAGCCCTGCACCTTTACCTAATTGCATATCGGCATTACTGTCCCCAATAATAATCGTCTCTTCAGGCGAAAGCCCTAACTCCCGGCAGGCCAATTCAGCCATTTCAGGAGCTGGTTTTCCGTTTTTTACTCTGTCCCTAGTAACTACCGAATCAAAATAGCCTGCCACATTAAGCCATTCCAAATGCTCTCCGGTGGTCTTTGCCCCGTCGGAGGTAACCACGCCAAGCTTAAGGGATGCCGCAGAGCATTGCTCCAAAAAAGAATGAAGTCCCGCTAAAGGCTGTGCCATACGGCGTCGGCGTAATTCATACATCGCGTTTTTAGTTATGCTTTTCACACGGGTCAGCGCTTCATTCCAAGGAACTCCTGCTGCATATAGCTGCCATACGAGTACACCGTAACTTTCTTCTTCTGTAGCCATGGTAAGCGGCCCCGCCGGGTCGTACCCTATTAACTTCCCTTGCGGATCATGTTGCGTACCCAGCACCTTGCTGCGCTCTACAATAAATCCCGCTCCCATGATCGCAAGTTGATCTTCCAGTCCGCGCAGCACAAGCTCCGCCCAATTCCCCCAGGTGGCTAATAGATCGAGTAATGTCCCGTCTTTATCAAACAATATTCCGGAGCAGGGAACGCATTCATCGTTAATGTGTAATACTGGCATGAATTGTTTTCTCCCTCTGTTGAATGACCCGTAACTACCTCAGATTTCCCAGCCAATCCAACAGGGCACTTACTGTGCGACTCTGCTGCTCTTCCTCGGATATTGTGGCTTCGCCGTCCCCCTTCTGAGGCCCGTAGCTGCCAAATTGCGCATGATTGCCACCTATAATTGAACTATAAACTGTATTATCTGGCAGATAGGAGCGCCCTTTGTTGTAGCTGTCTCTGTCAATCACTTGATCCTCAGTACCCACAACCGACAACACTGACAAAGTAGTCTCTCGCAGACTGCCCTTTTCATCTGGATAAGAGGCTAAGAAAAACACACCTTCCAGCTGGTCCGTATGCTCAATTGCGTAACGTGAGGCCATGACACCCCCAAGTGAATGTCCACCCAGCACAAAAGATTGCTTCGGATGCACACGAATAATCTCTTCTGCAGCATCCCCCTTCGTTACGGCTAAATTAAACGGCATTTTGGCGATGTAGAAGGGATGCCCTGCAGCAGCGACGCTCTTCGCAAGAGGGGAGTAAGCTTCCGGTTTAACCAAAGCCCCAGGATAAAATATAATCGAGGCGCCTTTAGTAATGGAAGGTTCGAACGAAATCCAATTATCATTCTGTTCGACGGTAACTCCACCACTTGAAATCAGTGCGGTTTCGGCTTCTTGAGCCGGTGCATATGGCGTTAAATACTTCCATATCAGCAACCCGGCTACAACTAAAATAATCAACACAAAAATAGCGACGCGACGCTTAGTTATTCTTCTCTTCAACATGTTCCACTCCCAGATGTTAATGCATATAAAAATTATAGTGGAATCCCTCTATTCTAACAACCTTCAACACATCGCCACATTTCGCACACATGATAACGCTTTCTATTGTGACTTAATTCACAATTAAATCAAAGAAAATCTAGTATTTTAAAATTAAATTAATTTGCATACAGCATAATTTGGAGGCTAAATCATGGTAGGGGAAAACTCGCTGGAAACGCGCGGAGAAACCTTTTTTCTCAACCTGCGTTTTATGCTTATTATCACTGTTTTTGCCGGTAATGCAATTGAACCTCTGATTAACAAAATGAGCGGAATACACGGATTATATATGTGGATTTTCAGCTTTCACATGCCGCTGTTCGTACTGGTGACCGGCTATTTCGCCAGAAAAAGCCTTGCCGGAACTACCGGCCGCAAAATGCTGCTGCAAATTGGATTGCAATACCTCATTTTTCAAAGCTTATATTCCGCACTCGACGTTTCCCTCTTTCATGTAAGCAACATCCAGCATTCCATTTTCGCACCCTATCTGCTCCTATGGTTTCTGGCCAGTCATGCCTGCTGGCGCCTCCTGATGCTCGGTATGAGCAGATGGTCCATAACCGCTAAGCTCCTCTTCGCTGTAACAGCGGGGGTGGCTGTCGGATATCTCCAGCTGGACGGTGTATGGTTTAGCATCAGCCGTACCTTTGTATATTTGCCTTTTTTCATTATCGGCTATCATTTCTCCTTCGAAACCTTCGTCAAGCTCTATCAAAAATATATCAAAATCTTTGCAGCAGCCGCCTCCATTCTACTCCTTGCCGTCATGGCCGCATGGGGGGCAGGATTTCCCTTTGGCTGGTTATATGGCAGCATGACCTATATGCAGCTTGATGCCAATGTATGGTATGCAGGCGTATACCGTCTGGGACTGTACGGACTACAAATTGTCGCTTCACTCGCTTTCCTCGGCCTCGTACCTTACGGAACGAGCCGCATGACCGACTGGGGGCGCCGCACGTTGTATGTTTTCCTGCTTCATGGTTTTATCGTTCGTCTGGCTGCCGTTTCCGGGATTTACACCTATATTGGCAATGCTGCTGGGGCAGTAGTCCTGCTGCTCACCGCCGTATTATTCACCGTATTGCTGGCTCAGCCGTCCGTTAAACGGCTCTTTCACCCGCTGGTTGAGCCGTCCGTTGACTGGATGATCACCCTTCAGCGTGCCGCCCTACGGCGCACACTCTAGCTTTACATCCAGAACAAACAAAGCAAGGCGGTTCCTTGGATACGAAGATTCGTTTCCGAGGAACCGCCTTGCTTTGTTCATCTCCTAAGCTAAAGTTCTACTTCATCCTGATCCATGGTATATTTTACCTTCATCATAATATGTTGTTCATAATCGCCAAACTGGCGCCCGAACAGGTTAAGTCCGCCTTGATGAACTGCATCAGGGTTGATTCCAATGCGCAGCCGCAATTTGGGGCTCCGGTTAATCAGAAGATCATTTAAGGAAACATTCGACACCTTCTCCATATCAAGTGTCGTCTTTTCATGGTCAACACGCCAGGTCTTGAGAAACCCGTATTGTGTAGATCCATCCCACCACCAGTTCGGATTCAGCTTGCCCCGCCGGTCACCGAAATCACCGGGACTGGTCCACATGCCGATCTCCGATCCATTCACCCATACAGAGATGTTCGAAGGCCAGTTCTGGTCATAATTCGGAGCTTCCGAACAGATCTCCATGGATAATTCCAGCGATTCAATTTGTGCTCCGGAGGGGATATCCATAGGCAGCAAATATTCCAGAAATCCTTTGCGGAGCCAGATCAGCTGAGCGTTGACATGTTTAGGGTGATAAAAGCTCGACGGTTCATCTTCTTTGATAATAAGACCCTCGCTATTAGCCATTCCGCAAGTAGGAGATACCTCACAGTCGCTATAATGGCCGATCGGCATCTCTACTTCATAGACATGAGTTAATCCCTTTGACATCGGTTCTTTCAAATTCAAGGCAATATGAAGATCATCATAATTCCGGCTGCAAACTTTCATTGCCCCGCGTGAAGCCGGAAGCAATTCTGTATGAATTAACTCTGCTGCTTCTAATACTTTAATATTGCTTGCTACCGTCGACACTGGAAGCTTCAGCCTCTCAGCGATTTCAATAATATTTAAGTTTTTGGAGTTTAAGAGCCGAAGAATATCAACCCTAGAACGAGTTGATAAAGCATGCGTTACTGTGACTAATTTTTCCGGGTCGTTTAAGCTAAGTTCCAGCACAAATCAGCTCTCCTTGTATCCTAATAATTATCCTAATCTTACTTCTTAATGAGATGAAAAACAATTACACCTACAAGCCCTTTCACCTAGAAATGACCTCCGGAAAACCGGAAGCCATTTCATATGTCTCTTAGGTTTGTTCGATTCACAATGGCTTAATATCAATGAAATCAATTTCTCCGTAACCTTCGCCTTTGGTAAAACGAAGCTTGTTCATGCCTGCCTTCAGTTGAACCCGGGCTGTGGACAGCCCCCAATTCTCCCACCCTTTATTGGTGATATAGAATGGGCTGGCAGGTCCTGCATTGACACTAAGCTGAAAATTCGACCAATTCCCGCCAGACGTTCCATTCGCCGTTCGAGCCAAAAGAATATACTCGCCTGCGGCTGCCGCATCAACCGAAAATTCCACGTAACTGTCCGGCGTATCAATATGACCCGCCTTAAGTCCAGCCGAGCCCTTGGGACTCGAAGAGGCATAGGCATCGCCGCCAAATGTCCCTTTTTCCGCTTCGTAGCGGGTATGCATGGTTTCACCTGAAGGCAAAGTTATCGGAAGATTAGGGTCAACGGGAATACCCAGATTAGGTGTATGATCAGCATTCCAGCTGAATTTCTGCATCCGCACCTCGCGGTTCCAGCCAGCGTTATTGTATTTGGCGACATGGTACATGATCCAATCCTCTTGGCCGTCAGGAGACTTTGTAAACGAATGGTGTCCAGGTCCATAAAGTCCATTGCCTGAGGAAAAGATAGGCTGATTGCGTTTATTCCATGATGCCGGATTCAACAGATCACTGGAGATGTCTGCGGTGATCAGTCCCAGACAATAATCATTAGTCCAGCTTCCGCTTGCCGAGTAGACCAAACTAATGACTTCTCCATTTATAATCACCTGTGGTCCTTCATTCACATTTGGGGAATGATTCGTTTCCCAGCTATACGTTGGTCTTGAAATCTCTACGCGTTCGGAATCAATGGTCCAGGGATTACTCATATGCGCGATATAGAGATTCTGCCGCACATTAACATTCCCCTCCCAGCCGGACCAGATAAAATACAGCTCGCCGTTCACTTGCAGCACAGTACCGTCTATAGCCCACTTATTGCTTGAATCTGTGATCTGGCCTTTGTACTGCCAAGTTCCCTGCATCGGGTCTGCCGCTGTGTTCTCCATTACATGCATGCGGTGGTTTACGTTATCTCCGTCGTCCATCGCATAGTAGATATACCAAGCTCCGTTTATATAATGTAGCTCAGGCGCCCAGATGCCGCTACCGCCCGTGTTGACAACTTTAGTAGGCGCTGCATCAATAGTGGTCAACTGGGCTGACTTCCAGAGGGTAACATTGCCACCTGTTGTTTTGGTGAAATAATAGAAGCCATCTGTATGTTTATACACCCATGGGTCCGCCCCGTCCTGCATAACCACGTTGTAAAAGTCATTATGATCAGAGACAGCTAGGGTCACCTTCCCCATTGGAAGAATAAGAAGAACACTTAAGGCGACCAGACATTTTTGCCGGAAATTCACTTTCATAATCTATCACATTCCTTTCGAATGAATAGTTACGTAGCGCCTCTAATCTTCAATTGCAGCCTTACGCGCATTGATGCCGCGGATTCGCTCGGGGTCGAACTTCGGCTGTCTGTCATAAGTGTACAGTCCATTGACTTCCTGCTCCACATCGTACAGCTGGGTATAGCAGAATCCAAACATCAGCGGATGATCCAATAGAACATTCGTCAACCCCTCGTAGCGTTCGATAAACATTTGCTCTGAGGTCGGTCTGTCCCCATACCCCCATGATTTTTCATCTTTCTGCTGCGGGTTCCACCAAATTCCGCCATACTCGCTGATGAAGTAAGGTTGACCTTCATACGTTTGGCGATCCGGGAAGGTATTGAATACTTCTCCGCCACTTTTCATCGGTTCATATCTGTCCCGGAACGTCTGCGGATTCTGGTCATAGTCATGAAGATCGAAGATATCTGTAGCCACATGGAAGTTGCCGCTTGTATCAATTACTGGACGTGTTGGATCCATACGTTTTGTTACGTCGTAAACAATCTGGAGCACGGGGTTATGCTGTTTCGCACCGTCCCGGTCCCAGGTCTCATTAAAAGGGCACCAGCCGATCAGCGCGGGATGATTGAAATCACGCTGCATACCTTCGAGCCATTCCGGCAGGAAGTGAGTCAGGCTATCCGCTCCAGTAATATTCAGCCCCCAATTGGCATGCTCTCCCCAGACAAGATAACCTAATTGGTCAGCCCAATAAAGATAACGCGGTTCAAAGATCTTCTCGTGAAGCCTCGCGCCATTGAAGCCAAGCCCTATTGAGATTTCGATGTCTCTGCGCAGATCTTCATCAGTAGGAGCGGTATAGATTCCCTCCGGATAAAAACCTTGATCCAGAACTAACCGCTGAAATACGGATTTCCCATTGATCCGGAATGCCATCCCATCCAGTCGTACCGTGCGGAGTCCAAAATAAGAATGGACCACGTCACTCTCCCGTCCCTGACTATGCAAGGACAACTTCAGGTCATACAATCTGGCGTTTCCAACTTCCCACAAGTGAATCTCTGATAGTGGAATCGTAAGTTTTATAGAGGGTCCGGAAACGATCACACTGCTGTCCCCAACGGGTTTGCCGCCATAAAGAGCAGTGGCCCTAAGCGTGTCCCCCGCTGCGTTCCCTTGTACCTTCATTTCGAGGTGCACACAGCCATTGTCGGGATCAGCGACAACTTTCAGATTAGACAGATAGGTTTCAGGGACTTGCTCAAGCCATACCGTCTGCCAGATTCCTGTAGTGCGTGTATAATCACAGCCGTGCGAATGGAACTGTTCACTCTGCTTGCCCCGTGGCTGTCGTCCCGATCGAACGTCGTCTTCAGCATAGACAGTAATCACATTACTGCCCGCTAAAAGATTAGAAGTAATATCAAAGCTAAACGGAGTATATCCTCCGCGATGCGTACCTACGGATACGCCGTTCACCCAGACCTCCGCCATATAATCAACGGCGCCAAAATGAAGGATAACTCTGCCATTTGTCCAGCTCTCCGGCACGGTAAACTCCCTTTTATACCATACAGCAGCCATAAAATCTTTATATTCTACACCGGACAGCTTGCTTTCCGGACAGAAGGGCACAGTAATTGTCCCTGAGAGATTATGTTCGTTAACAGGGTATCCGCGTTCCTTCCCACTTTTGCCATGATCAATTTCGAATTGCCACTGGCCGTTCAGATTGATCCACTCTGGTCGAATAAAGTCAGGGCGGGGATATTCAGGACGCGGAAGCGTTGCTTGTTGTGTCATGGTGTAACTCCTTTTAGTAAATGTTATTTATTGGATATGCATCATAATGTTGCGGATCGCTTCAAGCGGAGCTTTGGGCTGTCTATCATAGGTGAGCAGTCCGTTGATTTCCTGCTCGACATCCGTCAGCTGGGTATAGCAATACCCTTGGATCACCGGGGAAGTGAACATCGGGTCAACCACAGCCTTGAGCTTCATCAGGAAATCCTCTTCATTCTCTGCCCCAGAATAACCCCAGCCCTCCCACTCACTTTTCTTGAAGGCAATTCCACCAAACTCGGATACGAGAATCGGCTGGCCTTGATACGAAGCTCCACCGACAAATATTTTGCGGTTGGCCGGCATCGCATTTACAGAAGATTCTGCCGTGGCATATCTCTCCTCCAGCACTGCCTGATGGCTCTCATAGTCATGAATAGTCACCAAATCTGTAGTCATATGCTCCCACCCATCGTTATACACAACAGGTCTCATCTCATCCAAGGATTTCGTTAAATGATACATAGCCAATCCGTGCTGCTGCTGACGTGTATCAATCTGGACATTGGGAACACCCCAGCTCTCATTAAGCGGAACCCAGGTCACGATACAAGGATGGTTATAGTCGCGCTCGATGATCTCCTGCCATTCCTTCGTGAAACGGCGGACATACTCCTCGGAATATTCGTAAGCATTGGCTGCCTCACTCCATACCAGCAGGCCGAGCTTATCACACCAATACAGGAACCGGGGATCTTCTGTCTTCTGATGTTTTCTTACCCCGTTAAAGCCCATTTCTTTCGTCAGCTGGGCATCACGTTTCAGCTCTTCGTCTGTAGGTGCGGTTAGTATCCCGTCAGGGAAGTATCCCTGATCAAGCACCAGTCTCTGGAAATATGGGCGGTTATTCAAGCATAGCTTGCCATTTTCAATCGACACCTTGCGCATGCCGAAATAACTCGCCACTTCGTCAATTACTTCCTCATTCCGAAGCAATTGAAATTGAATATCATACAAATTCGGATGCTCAGGGCTCCATAAACGTCCAAGACCATGATCCGCAAAATCACCCAAGCCGATAGTGCGCAGCTGCTCACCATTCATGACCATATATTGATCTTCCGCAATTACTTCACTGTCATACGATACCGTTATGCGCAGCTTGAGCGGATCAGCAGACTTAAATCCTTGCAGAAAGGTCCGAAGCCGGATTTCATTGCGGTCAATATCTGGTGTCATCATGGTTTTACTCAGATGCACTGCAGACAGCGGTTCAAGCCAGACACTCTGCCAGATTCCGGTTGTGCGGGTATAAAAGATGGCAGCAGACTGCTCCAGCCAATATTGCTTGCCACGCGGCAAGGTGACATCACGGCTGAAATCCTCTGCGCGCAGTATGATGGTATTCCTTCCTTTGAGCAGCGAAGGAGTGATATCGACCTGAAATGGTGTATGTCCGCCTTCATGCACGGCCACCAGCTGACCATTCACCCAGACTTTTGCCAAATAATCAACGGCGCCGAAATGGAGGACAATCCGCTTCCCATTCCAACCCTCAGGAACTTCAAAAGTTCTTCTATACCACACAACATCATGAAATGAAGGATCTTCAATCCCGCTCAGCTTGCTCTGAAACGCAAAGGGCACTTGAATAACCCGTGAAAATAAACCCTTTGTGTCCGTCCGATACCATTGTTCTTCCTCACCGACATCTTCATCATCAAACGTAAAATCCCATTCTCCATTTAGGCTAAGCCAATCCTTACGGGCAAATTGGGGTCTTGGATATTCTGGACGTGGAACGGATGTGCTGCTTGCTTCTGTCAACATGGTGTACTTCACTCCTATTAAATAATTTCTATATAAGATGAACTTGTTTTTTTGCCCGCTATCCTTTAATCGAACCTACGTAAACACCTTTAACAAAATATTTTTGCAAGAAAGGATATACCATTAATATAGGAAGCGTAGAAACGACGATCGCACAATACTTAACCAGCTCGCGGAAAGCCGTCTGGCTCTGGGCACTATCGATGACTACCCCGCCTGCACTGCCGATCGAGGTTGCGGTTGCATCATTAGCTACTAATATTTCCTTCATTAATAGCTGCAGTGGGAACAGCTGTCTGTCCTTCAACAACACCATCGCATTAAACCATGAGTTCCAGTTCCCCACTAAATAGTATAAAAAGATTACGGCCAGCGTAGCTTTGGACAGCGGAAGAATCACATTCGTTAAAATATGGGCCTGACTTGCCCCGTCTATGGTAGCCGCTTCTTCCAATTCCTGCGGAATGGCTTGAAAGCTAGTTCGTAGGATAATAATGTTCCATGTGCTTAAAGCACTTGGCAAAATCATGGCCCACAAATTATTGTACAGACCAATATCCTTCATTAATAAGAACCAAGGAATCAACCCGCCGCCAAAAAACATGGTGATTGTAATCAGGATCATGATGAAGTTTTTGAAATACAATCCTCGTCTGGATAATACATAAGCTCCCAGAATGGTCATGATCATGTTGACTAATGTGCCTAATCCTACATATATAATCGTGTTTTTATAGCCGTTGATCAGACTGTTATCTTTAAATACCAGCTTATAGCCATCCAAAGTGAATCCCAGCGGTTTCAGCAAAATGCCTTTATGAGCAATCAACATGCCGGGGTCGCTGACGGAGGCAAACAGGATGTGCAGGATCGGATAAAAACACACCAAGGTTAATGCGGTCAGCAGAGTATAAAGTGTGCCGTCAAATACTCTGTCACCGATGGATTTATGTTTTCGTCTTTTTTTCGCTTTACGCTGCAAATTATCTTTCATAGCTGTCCCTCTTTCTTACCATAAGCTGACCTCGGACCTGCGTTTGGCTATTGTATTGGTCATCCAGAGCAGTCCGAAGTTAACGATTGAGCTGACCAAGCCCACAGCCGTGGAATAACTAAGACTGGCTTCTCTTAAACCGCGACGATACACGTAAGAGGCAATAACATCCGCCGTATCATAGATCAGAGGATTGTACAGCAGGATAATCTTCTCGTACCCGGACGACATCAACCCGCCGATGGCAAAAATAAACAGAATGATGATAACTGGGCTGATCTGCGGCAGCGTAATATGCCACATTTTTTTAATCCGTCCCACTCCGTCAATTTCAGCAGCTTCATATAATGAAGTATCGATGGAACTCATCGCCGCAAGGTAGATGATGCTATCCCAGCCGATGCTCTGCCAAATGCCGGAGAAGGTATAAATCGGCCGGAAGAACGCAGAGTAGCCGAGCAGTGAAGAGTACTCTTTTCCGGTAATAAATTGCAGGATTTGCGTGATAATCCCTTCATCTGCGGCAAAGATATGAATGATCCCGCATACCACCACCAGGGAAATAAAGTGCGGCATATAGGTGATCGTTTGGACCACTTTTTTAAACTTAACCCCACGGATTTCGTTCAGCATCAAGGACAGAATAATCGGAGCTGTAAATCCAAAGGCAATCCCCCAAACATTGAGGAGAAGGGTGTTTTTAACGACCCGCCAGAAATAAGGCCCTTGGAAAAAATCAATAAAGTGCTTAAACCCTACCCACTCGCTCTGGCCAAACCCCAGCAGGGGTTTAAAATCCTTGAAGGCGATCATAACCCCCCACATCGGCCCGTAGCAGAAAATCAGGAACCACGCTACAACAGGGACAGCCAACAGATAGACAAACCAGTTCTTTTTCAAATCCTTCTTAATCACTAACTTGGTATTTTTAGGTTTGGCGTCCTGAGGAATGGGCTTTATCGCTCTGTTTTTTCGTAATATTTCCATAAAACAACCACCTATCGTTTGTTATATCGATCTAAGGCTGCCTGATGGATACTCAAAAACTCTTCCAGTCCCATACTCTGAGCTTCTTTCAAAAATTTATCATAGGCATCTACCGGCAGGTCTCCCATTATGATTTTTGCAAAATACTCTCCGCGCAGTGTCGACAGCTGGTTTCCAAGCTCGGCTTCCCGCGAAGCTTCATCTTTGGTAAAGGAAATAGGTGGCATAGCCATACTAGTATCCATATTTTCTGTCCAATTCTTGCGAATGTCTCCCGAGTAACTTCCTTTGGCAGCGATCAGCGGGTTGGAATGATGCTCATCCCGGATATCCGGCCAGTTGTGCATCCGGTATTTCCATAAGGTTGTCGATACGGGCTGACCTTCAGGGTCTTTAAAGATATAACTGTTCTCTGGATAATAAGGCATTCCCGTCTCATCAATCAGGTGGACCGTGCCATATTCACCAAAGTTAATCAATTCCCAGCCCTTTTTACTGTAATTAAAATCAAGCCAAGCCATTGCCGCTTCTACATTTTTGCTTTGCGTGGTGATTGCAGCTTCGATCCCCGCTCTTTTGAAATTTTTGTACGTGGTTGCGGACTTATCTCCTTTGTTCAGAACCGGGTTCAGTGCGCCCACAAAGTCGATACCGCTCTGCTCTTTCCAATAACTCCACATCGTATCCGGAGAGTCCATCATCATCGCGGTATCTCCCGAAATGGCGCTCGCCATTCTCTGGTTAAAGTCTGCCGTTGCCCAGTCCGGGTTCAATAATCCTTCTTTGTTCCATTGCTGCATGGTGGTCAAATATTCCTTAGCTTTCGGCTGTGCTGGCCCCCAGGCCACTTTGCCATTCTCATCAAGGAACGTCCAATCCCATACTCCATATGCGCCATTTATGATGCCGGTAAAAATCTGGCCGTAAGTAGAGCCGTAATTAAGTGGTGCTTTGTATCCGACTTCCTTTGCTTTTGTCAGGAAGGTATGCCATTCATCAATCGTATTTGGAACTTCAAGCCCTGTTTTGTCCAGCGCTTCCTGCTTAATCAATGTTCCAAACCAAGTCCACTCTGAATATGGGGCGATGCCATAGAAGCCGAGCAGCTTGCCGTCATCCGTGACCGTGGTTTTTCTTCTTGATTCATCCGAATTGCGCCACTTCGTATAGTTCGGAGCATTTTTCTCCATCAGATCTGTCAGATCGATATAAGCACCGTCATTTACGCCCGCTTCAAAACCTCCCGGATAACGTCCCGGCTCAATGATAATGTCAGGCAGTTCACCGGAGGAGATCATCAGCGTGAAGGCATCCGCTTCCTGGCCGATTGGCGGCGTGATGAAGTTTACTTTGATTCCCGTTAATTGCTCCACCTGCTTCTGGACAGCATGATTGTTCATATCCGGAATATTGGAATTCGCAGGCATCCATACATCCAGAACCACATCACCTTTAACAGGATAAGCTGAGTAATCATTTGGAATGACTTCATCGAAGACGTCGCCGAGGTATGTATCATTCAAGGAATGATTAACTTCGTCGATTTGCTCTTGCGTTGGGGCTGTATTGCCGCGTATGTCTGCGCTGATATCTGTAAACTCAACCGGGTCTTTGGCTGTGCTCTCGTTCTCTTTGTTGTTGGAGACACCCTTATCAGCCCCATTGTTTGCACTGTTGCCACTACATGCTGTTACAGTCGAAATGATCAGTATTAACACAAATAAAAGACTAAAATAACGCTTTGCATTGTTCTTCATACTTAACCTCCCACTATAAAATATTTGCCACAACGCCTTAAGCAAATCCAAAGCTTGGAACCACGCTCCTTTTTGACCTGTAGATAACTCCCCTTGATTAATACAGTTTTTCTGTATCTCAGATCGAATTATAAGCATCCAAAATTCATATGTCAACGCTTTCATACAATATTTTTGTAATCTTATGAACTTTTCTCAAACAAATATATGGCTATACCAACTACAAACCTATTAAAAAAGCGTACTAACCATCCTGTATTTTGGCGAAAACCCCTTATAAAACAGGCGTTTTTCGTCAATTATTATCGACAGCGAATAAAAATATCTGCATTACATGAAAAGGCCATTCATTACAGTTTTTCTGTAATAAACGGCCTTTTCAGTCTTGATTTTCTGTTTTATTCTTATTCTCCCGACGGTACGGTCTGAGCAAGCGTATCCCTACAAGGAACCCCAAAATCTGGTGTCCCATCCACCTTCCACCCAAATTTCTGGATACGGGTCGCGCGCAAAGACACATCCGCTCCAGCGGAAGGAAGCGCATGATAGACTATCCAATCTTCCTTGCCATCAGGAGAATGTGTGAAGCTATTGTGCCCCGTGGCAAAAATCCCGTTCTCTACACTTTTGCAAAATACAGGCGACATTGATTTTTCCCATGACAGCGGTTGCAAAGGATCTGCCGCTTCGTTCATGGTGAGCATCCCTAGTGCATAATCCTCAGACCAAGTCGTACTTGCCGAATAAACCATGAAAATACGATTGTGTCGCTGCAAAATTACCGGACCTTCGTTAATCGCCATGCCACCTTGCTTCTCCCATGACAGAGTTGGAGCGGTAAGCAGGTGATGCTCCCCTTCCAAGGTCCAAGGATTACTCATTCGCATAATGTAAATAGCCGACCCATAATCAGGAAAATGACCATATCCCGCATACAGAAAATACAGCTGATCCCGCAAAGACATTACTGTTCCATCCAACCCTGGGACAGGTGTCTGCAAAGCCCCTCTCCATACCCACTGTCCTTCCAGCGGGTTCGCTGCTTCATTCTCCAGCACACAAATCCGCCGTGAATCGTCGCCTCCTCCGTCATTCGCAGTGTAGTAAATGTACCATCTGTTGTCCAAATGATGAATTTCCGGCGCCCACAGATTGTAACTGTAGCTGCCCCCCGGTTCGGGAGACCAGATCACTTTCTTGTCGCCCTCCGCAAGGCCGGTCAAGGTTCTAGATCTCGTCAGCTCCAGACATTTAGCTTTTGTGGCCATAAAGTAATAATAGCCATCGGTATGTTTGAATACCCATGGGTCTCCTGAGCTTGCTACAATTGGATTTAAAAAAGTTGTACGCTGTGACATTCCCTTTCCCTCCTTAGCTTTTCATCCCCGTAAAACGATCCACCGCGGCGATAATAATAGACAAATCCCGATTTTCCAGCACCTCCCATAAAATAATAACTCCCATCATACTCAGCTCTCCTAAAGTTGTCTAGAGTGGTAAATAGATACATCCGAACCCTGTTCCATTTTCCAAATAAAGCACTTTCCTTTCGAAAATGAGCTTTTCCTCCACTTCCCACGCTTTGCGTCAATCGACAAACTTCACATTGTCCGGTAGAAAAAACGTGCTCTTTGTGATAGACTCACTAATAACAATGACTTCTCCGTTCATTTTAGGCGGTAACTGTTTATACCAAAACAGCGGCTTTTTTTATAGAAACGGCATCGCTTTTCTTATTGAGGAAGCAGGTCCCCGTTCTTTCTATAAACCGTATATACGCAGGTCTTTGGAGTTCATTGCGTTAATGCGACACTATATTTGATTGAAATTCATTTAGGGGGGAATGTCATTATGGCAGCCAAGAAAATGCGTTCAGACATGATTAAAAAAGGCTTTGACCGTGCTCCACACCGTAGTCTCCTGAGAGCAGCCGGAGTAAAAGAAGAAGATTTCGGAAAGCCGTTTATTGCGGTCTGCAATTCCTATATTGATATTGTTCCAGGGCATGTGCATTTGCAAGAGTTCGGTAAAATCGTTAAGGAAGCGATTCGCGAAGCTGGTGGCGTTCCTTTTGAATTCAATACGATCGGCGTAGATGACGGAATTGCTATGGGACATATCGGCATGCGTTATTCACTGCCAAGCCGCGAGATCATCGCTGACGCCTTGGAAACTGTAGTTTCCGCGCATTGGTTCGATGGCATGGTCTGCATCCCTAACTGTGATAAAATTACACCGGGCATGATGATGGGCGCACTGCGTGTTAACATCCCAACCATGTTCGTAAGCGGCGGCCCAATGAAAGCCGGCGTAGATAGTAAAGGTAACAAGCTCTCTCTGACCTCGGTATTTGAAGGCGTTGGTGCTCACCAAGTCGGCAAAATCAACGATGCAGAGTTGCTTGAATTAGAACAATTCGGTTGTCCAACCTGTGGATCTTGTTCCGGAATGTTCACTGCCAACTCCATGAACTGCCTTGCAGAAGCACTTGGACTGGCATTGCCAGGTAACGGTACAATTTTGGCTGTTGCTGATGAGCGTAGAGAATTTGTTCGCAGATCCGCAACACAACTGATGGAATTGATTAAGCTGGATCTTAAACCAAGAGATATCGTAACTAAAGAATCCCTTGATAACGCATTTGCACTGGATATGGCAATGGGTGGTTCTACTAACACAGTGCTGCACACCCTTGCATTAGCTCAAGAAGCAGGTATCGATTATCCGCTTGAACGCATTAACGAAGTTGCAAACCGTGTTCCCTATCTGGCTAAGCTGGCTCCAGCTTCTGATATCTTTATCGAAGATGTGGACCGTGCGGGCGGCGTTAGTGCTGTATTGAATGAACTGCTGAAGAAACCAGGTGCTCTGTTCGGGGAATGTATGACCGTTACCGGCAAAACATTAGCTGAGAACGTAATCGGACACGAGATCCAAGATACTTCCGTAATTCATACTATCGACAACCCTTACTCCGAAAGAGGCGGTCTTGCCGTACTTTACGGAAACTTGGCTCCAGAGGGTTCTATCATCAAGGTTGGTGCAGTTGATGCTTCAGTAGGTGGATATCATAAAGGTCCTGCGATCTGCTTTGATTCCCAAGAAGCTGCACTGGAAGGTATCGCGAACGGTAAAGTTAAAGAAGGCCATGTAGTCGTTATCCGCTATGAAGGTCCTAAGGGCGGACCAGGAATGCCGGAAATGCTGGCGCCTACTTCACAAATCGTGGGTATGGGGCTAGGTGCTAAGGTCGGTCTGATTACAGACGGTCGTTTCTCGGGGGCTTCCCGCGGAATCAGTATCGGCCATATCTCTCCAGAAGCAGCTGAAGGCGGTCCGATCGCTTTTGTTGAGGATGGAGACATCATTGAGCTGGATCTCAACAACCGGAAGATTGAATTGCTGGTTGAAGAAGAAGTATTAGCAGTTCGTCGTACGGGTTGGAAAGAATTCGAACCTAAAGTTAAAACTGGTTACCTGGCTCGTTACTCCAAAATGGTAACCAATGCAAGTAACGGCGCAGTGCTGAAGATTTAATCCCTTTAGCAAAAAAGAATATTAAAACAAGCAAGAGCAGTCCCACCTTAGTATTTCTAATGGCGGGCTGCTCTTTTTTTAATTATCCCAATAAAAAAATGTTCCACAACCCATCGCTGGATTGTAGAACATCTCTTTACATGTCCACTGTAAAATATTTATCAATAAGATCATGAATCAATTGGTTACTGTCGCACCTGGCATTTCTACATCCGCAACCGAATCATTAAGTGACAACGATTCTTCCTGTTGCGATTTGCGTTTTTTTGCAGTTTTCGGATGATGAGGCAGCTGTTGGTTCATCTTTTTGAGCAGCTCTGAGACAGGCATCAGGATAAGCTTCGGCACAAGGACCTCGCTCCGTTCTTTAAGCCTTGCCCCACCTGCTGGATGAATCACACTTAACAGGATCCTTAAGTAAAATTTGGAGGAACGTGCGAATAAGCCATCCGGCAAATCACGTACGGTAAAGCCGAATTTCTCCGGTCCCCGGTTAATCATGCTGACTCCATAAAGCGCTTTGGCTTCCGCAAGATCCACATCTTTGGCAATGATCTCAGCAAGAATGGGCAGATCCTTTTCCATTCTGCGGATCATTCGAATCGCAAGTTGAGCGGAAGAACGTGAATGAATCCCTAATTCGAACAACTGTTTATTATCGATGTGCAGCTCAATGACTTTGTCACCTTTACGCAGCAGTTCTCCGCCCTCGAGTTCAACCGGTTCGCCCTGATATTTCCGCATCCGATAATGCAGGAAAGGATCTGACGGAGTAATCGTTTGGAGATGAAAAAGAGCTTGAAATACCTGTTCCCAAGCTAACCAAAGTCCTACAAGCACCCGTTTACCAAAAGATAAGCGCCGGATAGGTGACGTCTCAGCCATCTTAATCATCTCATCAATCCGAATGCTGCGTAGTCCCCGTTTACGGGCTTCCTCCAGAGTCTGCTCAAGAGCCACAAGCATATTCCCTGGAGCATCCGCATCTGCACCCAGCGTTGTGCCGCTATCATGCAACAACATCACTTCCCCGGGATTTAGACGGGCCAGCATCTTCTCAGTGAGTTTTTCGGCGCCGAGCTTCTCACGCCAATCGCCAAACATTGCCGACCAAAGCACAATTTCAACTTGGCGTCGTTTGGAAATATCAAATAAATTGACAATACCCCAAGGTGGACGGTAATACGTACTGCGTTCGCCAATAATATTATAGATAATATCATTCGTGCGTTGAATCTGCCGGCGGACGGTTGCTGGCCGCATGAGCCAGTTCGTCTTGTGAACATAATTATGAATTCCGATGAGATGTCCCTCATCATGGATACGCTGAATAAGATCAGGATAACGTTCAGCATTAGAGCCGACTACAAAAAAGGTTGCTTTTGCATCATACCTCTTCAGTAATTCCAGCAGTAATGGTGTAAATCGAGGATCAGGTCCATCATCGAAGGTCAGTGCGAATTCATTTCGCCCAGTTCCTTTACGAAAGACACGGTAACCAAAAATCCGGCTGATCATACCAGGGATAAAAGCATAAAATGATGAGATGTAAAATAACCAGAGCAGCAAAGTCTGCATATTAATTCCCCGCTTTTCCAGAGTTGACTTTGGCTCGCCTAATGTCTGCAAGCAGAACCCGTGAAACGGCCAAGTGAAGTAGAATAAAAAAACGTTACCCCCTATTTTAACACATGTATCAAAGAAATAGACGCTTTTAAAGTAAAATCATGTACAATGTAATCAACCTGGCGTATCCACTTATAAAAAAAGGGAGTTGTTTATATCTATGCTGCCGTTATACAAAAAATATTGGCGCACATTTTTTGACATCGGATTAATTGTCCTCACGGTTTATCTAATTATGTTCTCCTTTAGTAAGCTGTATCAGTTAGCTGCACCTGTATTCCTGTCTTTTTTTGTATTTTTGCTTATCGAACCCTTGGCCCGCTTCTTGAACCGCCGTGGTCTTGGTAAACCTTTTGCCTCCGCCATTTCAGTGTTGCTCTTTCTGATTGTGCTGTTAGGTACATTATTTGGTGCCGGTCTACTGATTACGATCCAGGCCCTTCACTTCCAAGAGAACCTCCCTAAATATACATATGTGGTGCAGCAGCATTTTGTGGAGACCACGACCTACCTGCAGCAAAAAATAGATAACTTGCCACCCGATATTACGAACAAGGTCAACGGGTACTTTAAAGATGCCACGGATGTTCTAACAGGATGGCTGATTACTTTTCTAAAATACATGGCCGGTATTCTAGGCTCCTTCTCCACCTTCATGGCCAATTTCGGGATAGCCATTATTTTGGCATTTTTTCTTAGCATGGAAATCAAAGATTGGCGTAAAATCGCTCATGACAAAATGCCAAAAACCTTTAAGAACGCCTTCGCCTTTTTGCAAGGCAATGTATTCAAAGCCATCGGTTCCTATTTAAAAGCACAACTTATTCTGATCAGCATTACATTTGCCATAGTTCTAGTCGGCTTATTTATTCTGCGAACCGGCAACGAAATCACAATGGCATTAGTCTGCGCGGTATTTGATGTTTTGCCGCTTCTTGGCGTGACGACAATTTTAGTCCCTTGGATCATCTATTTGTTCATCGTGGGCAATACATCACTGGCTATTGGATTAATTATCCTCCTTGCCATTGTACTAATTGTTAGGCAGCTGCTTGAGCCGAAGATTACCGGGAATTCAATTGGCGTATCCTCAGCCTTCCTTATGCTGTCGTTCGTCATTCTGTCCACATCTGCTTTCGGTATGGCTGGTCTGATTCTGTCGCCGATTTTGCTTATTCTGATAAAAGAACTGATTCAACAAGGGTATCTTCAGAGCTGGATCTATCTCCCGCAAGAGGAATTTATCGTTTCACCCTTTGCAGCTAACGGTCCAGCTTCCAATCAGACCAGCTCTGCGCCACCACCTGAACCTCAAGCTCCAGAGGGAACCGATGATAATAAATCCAATATCTGACCGAACAGCTTAACGGCTAGATGTGAGCTGTCCGGAGCGACGTTCTCCACCGCTACCGACACAGCATATCTGGGATGATCCAGCGGCCCATAGCCGATAAACCATTGATTGTTACGCGGCATACCCTTAACAAGGGTTTGTGCCGTACCTGATTTCCCGGCAACCGGCCATTTCGTGCTCTGCAGACTTGTGCCGGTTCCATCCGTAACTACTTTACGCATCCAGGACAGCAGCTGGCGGGCTGTAGATTCTGAGATCCTCCCGGCAGTTGAAGGGGAAAGATGACCCGGCAGATCCTCTAGCTTTTGCCCATTTGCAAAGGTTACACGCTGGAGAATTCTTGGCGCTCTCACTTCCCCGCCATGCAGTAACGTCACCACCAGGTTCGCTGCCTGAAGTGGAGTCACTTGCACATCTCGCTGCCCAATGGCCGTCTGCACTCTGGCGCCTGGATCATCCGGCAGCAAAGAAGTAAAGATCGTCCCCTTCTGCTCACCGGACAGTGGCTTAAGAACTGGAAAACCAAGCGTATTCTCCGCTTGCCAGCTAATATCTCTTCCGAGCCCCAGCGCGAGTGCTGTCGCTTGAAGCTGCGCCCCACTCAAACGTTCTGCCAGCGCAGCAAATACAGTATTACAGGACACGGCGAACCCTTGCGCCAGCGTGAGGGGACCGTGTCCTTTTCCTTTTAGACAAGACAATCCATATTTCTCATATTGCCCTGAACAATAGAAAAGCTCATCCGCTGTGGTGACCCCGGCTTCTAGTGCTGCTGCTGCTGTGACGATTTTGAAAATTGACCCAGGTACGGCAGCCTGCAACGCCCGGTTATTCCACTCTCCCCCTTCAGGGGATATCTTCTCTGGGTCGTAAAAAGGTAAAGATACCATGGCTTCAATATCTCCCGTTCCGGTGTCTAACACCACCACGGCTCCTTCCTTCATTCCAGCTTTGACAGCTAACTCCTCTATTTGTTCCTGAAGCTTTTTATCAATCGTTGTATATAAAGACAGCGGATAATACGGATTACCCGGGGCTCGTACTTGAATGGGACTGCCCGGGACACGTTGCCCGCGCGCATCAACCTGAGCATATGCCTCAGTATGCCCTACACCTCGAAGCAACGGCTCCAGGGTCTTTTCTAACCCGTCCGTTCCTTTCATCGGAATTCTCAGCCCCGATGGGGAAGCCTTCCCACCAGTGTTTGGTACCGCTTCCGATAAATATCCAAGCCACTGCCGACCAGTTGCTTTCCCATCATATCTGCGAGCAAAAGGAAGCACGCCTACGCCGTCGATCCCCAATGCACTCACTTCTTCCGCTTGTGCGGATGTAAGTGCGAGCGGTCCTTTTCCCACTGAGGATGGCCAAAGCAATGGTTCTTTAAGGGAAGAGCGCTTGTTTAGCAATTGCTCATAACTCACTCCAAGGATAGCTGCCAACCGGTGCATGGACTCAGCTTCTTCGTATACGACCTGCGTCACGGTATTCCTAGCCTTCGCCTCTTGAGGAAAAAACGCAGCCGTCCAAATGGTTTCCCCGGCAAGGGGTTCACTCTTTCGGTCATACAGACGCCCCCGCCCAGAGTCCAATACCGTCTCCCGTTCGCTTTGAATTTCTGCCATCTTTGCAAGTGTATATTTCGTTCCAGGGACCGTCTGTTCCTTCATAAACAGTTGAATCCACGCCAGCCTAAGGACCAACACGGCTACTACTGAACATAAAATAATCAGTCCGCCGAGTATACGTCTGTGGACATTATTGTGCAATCCCATTCCTCCTGACTGACGTTCATAGCCTTTATTATGTCCCACCCGCTGGATTATTTACACTCATGCTTAGTTAGCTAATTTATAGCCTTTTGAATAGCACAAAGACCAGTCCCAAATAATGGGAGACTGGTCTTTGTAGTTAAAAATATTTACTTAGGTTATGCAAAGTTACAAATTAAATTTGGACAGTTTTTCTTGCAACTGCCGGGACGCATGCTCAAGCTGCTCAGACAGCTCCACTAAATGATCACTCACACTTTGTTGCTCCCCGCTAAGCGAAGCCACTTCTTGAGAAGCTGCTGATGATTCTTCTGCAATGGAGCTGATATTGCCCATCGAATTTGACAGCACCTTCTGGGATTGGCTCAAGCTATCCATCGATAAAGCAACAGATTCCAAGCGTGTAATAAAATGACGCATCTGATCCTGTACAGATACGAAGATATCGCTAGTGCTCTCAACTGAAGTAACCTGCTGATTAAAAAGAGGGGCTACTTCCGAGAGAACACCTACGGTCTCGTTCATATCCTTCATAATGGTGTCTGTTATATTAGCCACCACAGCAATGGATTCTTTGGACTGATCTGCAAGCTGGCGTATTTCATCGGCCACTACCATAAATCCCCGGCCGGACTCCCCTGCCCTTGCCGCTTCTATCGTTGCATTTAGAGACAAAATATTCGTCTGCTGTGTAATATTCTGCATAACATCAAGCACCTTCATCACTGATGATGTGGTGTCTTGCAGCTCATTCACTTTCAGCACAAGCTTATTCGTCATATCGCCCGTCTTATTGGTCTTGCCAAGCAGCTCTTTTAACTCATTAAAACCTTCTTCACTAAGCACGCCGATACTATGTGCGGTATGATCCATCTCATGCGTAGCTGAGTTCACTTTGTTCATTTGCACCGAAATTTGCCCCGTAAGCTCGTTACCCTGGTCCGCCTCCAAAGCTAGGCTGCCTGAACCTCCGGCAATTTCTTCTGTTGCTGCGGCAATCTCTTTGGCTGCCATCGCTGTCTTACGCGATACTCTACTAAGTTCATCGGCAGTTTCCATTACCTTCCTCGCGGTTTCATTAGTATGGATTACCAGTTCTGTGATCCGTTCCATCATCCTATTAAAGGAACCCGATAACTGACCAATTTCATCTCGTGAGGTAATATCCGTACGTACTCCAAGATTTCCATCTGCCCCTTGAGACATTAGATCCTTAAGTCGGGTCAAGGGCTTAGATACCATTCTGTACATCCAGTAACCAATTAGAATGGCGACAATAGCAGCCACCGCAACAATAATATATGTAGTTTTTAGAATACGAAGTGCGTCTTTCGTAAGATTCTCAGCCGGAACAACACCAAGCAATCTCCAGCTGGAGCTTTCCATCGTCCCGTACACAGCCAGAATGGATTTTCCTTTCTCATCCTTCGTTGGCAATGACCCAGCCTCATGCTCCAAACCATGAAGAAGAGTCCCTCCCAGACTGAGATAAGTATCTGTTCCCACTTGCTGGGACGATGCGATCAATTCATCCTTATCCGTCAGCAATTGCATGTAAGAGCTGGGTCCGAGATCAACTTTACGAAGCTGATTTTCTAATTCACTAATTCTAATGTCACAGATAATTATGTATCCCGGGCTTTGTGTATCCCCAGCTATCGATTGTGCCAAATGAAACATACCCGAAGTATTTCCGGCTTGCCCCTGTTCTGTTCGGGGAATCCACAATGTTTGTGGTTGCTCCTCAAGCTGCTTGAACCATGAGGACTCTCTGAATTCTTTGATAAAAGCGCTGTCTTTTGATCCCGCTGACGAAGTAGGGACTTCCTGATTCATCGGGATGAGGTATACAGCTTCTACCCCCTTTGATGCGGTCAGCCAGGCATTTAGCTCGGCGCTAATCTGGTTGGACTGCAAATTACGATCCTCATTACTTGTAGTGGGATTATTCCCTTGTTTGAGTGCATCCTGAATCTCATTGTTGTAAAGAATTCTTCCTAGGCCATCCTCATAACGCAATAATTCAACATCAAACTTCTCTGCAGCTTGGACGACTGTCTGTTGATTGGCTGACAGCGCGTTATTCTCGATCGTTTGCTCAGCTACGGAATAGGAAATGTAGCCAAGTGAGAGAACGAGCACCATTGTTGAGATGAAGAAGATGAGAAAAAGCCGCACCCCAATCGATTTGGCAGGGTGCAGCTGGAAATGCGCCTTTTCTTTTTTTACTTGCGACTTCATCAATTGTTCACCACCGTTGTCTTCAGTTATGCCTGCTGGCTTATCTCTTACAAGGTCATGAACAATTCCAACGCCCGATCGGCAAGATATGGTAAATACTCATGACCGTACTCATAATAAACCATAAGCTCTTTGGACGCTAGTATTTTATTGTATGCGGCGAATTGAGTTGAAGGTGGACAAATCGTATCGGATAACCCGGTAACCCACAGTACTTTGGCCTGTATTCTTTCGGCAAGATTCTGAATATCGATATAACCGAGCCTATTAAAAATCTCATCCTCACGCAAATGATGGGGATCAAAAAACCGGAAATAATAGTTGATCTCCTCATAAGCTGAAGTGGTAATATCCAGCTCCCAAGCACGTTTATAATCTGAAAGGAAGGGATATACAGGCAGGGCTATTTTTATGCGAGGCTCTAATGCTGCACAAGCCACAGTCAGCGCTCCACCTTGAGATAGTCCAAAGGCACCTACACGTTCAGGATCAACTTCATCCATAGACATCAGAACTCGGGCAGTCTGTGCCGTATCCAAGAACACATTGCGATAATAAAGGTTATCAGGATTAGGATCATCCATCCCTCGAATGATATGTCCGCGTATCGTAGTCCCTTTTACGGTAAGGTTATCTTCGGAGAGGCCACCCTGGCCGCGACAATCCATCGCCAGGACGCTAATCCCGTGAGCAGCATATGCCACCTTCTCCATCCAATCCCCGCTGTCACAGGAGTATCCATGGAACATCACTACACCGGGACCTTTTTTATGTACGCTGTTCTTCGGTCTTACATATTTGCAATGGATTCTTGCACCGCCAACTCCGGTAAAATACAAATGAAAACATTCCGCAAGTTCACTGACAAACTCCGCTGGTTCCAGTTCATAATCCAGCGCCTGTGCATCCAGATCACGCAATGCCCGCTCCCAAAATTGCTCGAAATCATCCGGTTTTGGACTACTTCCGTTATATTCCTTTAACTGTGACAAATTCATGTCGCTTCCCAAAATATTGTTCCTCCTTAAGTTATGTAACGATATTGTTCGCTTGCTGTTCGTAACCGCGAAGCAACGTTAGAGTTACTATGCTAGATAGAAACGGAAAACCCCATATGGGTTTTCCGTTGATGTATGGATAGTTGCGATGGGATAGTGGGATGGGATAGTTGGGATGGAAAAGTTGCGATGGAGTGGGATGCAATAGTTGCGTTTTCTGCGACTGGATAGTTTAGTCGCAGCTCCGAGGCTGGATAGTTGCACTTTGTGCAGCTATATTTCAGCTGAATATGTGTGTTTTCCTCTTAGTTGCACTTTGTACAACTAAAAAACAGTAAAAGGAGCTTTTGGTGGTTACTTGGCTGATATAGTTGCACGAAGTGCAATTATATCGCCTAGTAACCAAAGAAATGTTAGTTTAAGTGCACAGAGTGCAACTATTTACGTCAGAGCCATAGAGTATCTTAGCAACAGACTGACTGAGGTCGCCAACTGAGCCACATTCACCACTCACTCGCTGCTTGCCTATTACCTCCACAACTAATCATATTCCACGTACCTACTACCTTCTTATTACCTCTACAACCACTCACATTCCACTTATCCGCTATCTTCTTATTGCCTTCACAACTAATCACACTCCACGTACCTACTACCTTCTTATTACCTCTACAACCACTCACATTCCACTTATCCGCTACCTTCCTATTGCCTTCACAACACCCACATTTCCATCTCGCCTATTAACTTCTTTATAATCGGCACAGTAACAGCTTCTGGCTGGATAGTTGTACTTTGTGCAGCTATATTTCAGCTGAATATGTGTGTTTTCCTCTTAGTTGCACTTTGTACAACTAAAAAACAGCAAAAGGAGCTTTTGGTGGTTACTTGGCTGATATAGTTGCACGAAGTGCAATTATATCGCTTAGCACCTTAGGTATAGTTAGTTTAAGTGCACATAGTGCAACTATTTACGTCAGAGCCATAGAGTTGCACTTTGTGCAGCTATTACAGCTGAAATATATTTGTTTCTAATCTTAGTTGCACTTTGTACAACTAAAAAACGGCAAAAGGAGCTTTTGGTGGTTACTTCGCTGATATAGTTGCACGAAGTGCAACTATATCGCCTAGTGACCAAAGAAATGTTAGTTTAAATGCACAAAGTGCAACTATTTACGTCAGAGCCATGGAGTATCTAAGCCACAGAGTAACTAAACAACAGAGTGATCAGAATCGCCAACAGAGTTGAATTTCCTCCTAGCCTGCTACTTATCTATTACAGGCGATAATGTGTCGTTCTGTTGTACATTCTGCAACAGAACACGGAGGTCGCACAAGGCAACCTCCGCACTGAGCACACCCAACAACATTCAACACACCAAACCCAAAACACTTCTTGCAAACTCTACGCTACGCAATTCTCCGGAACTCTAGCAAGCTCACTGAAAATATAGGTCATTAAGTCCAATTTAGATTTTGCCTAAACCTGCATCATCACCAACCTCTTCATGGGTTTCGATGACATAGTTGACGATTTCATTAACCGTTGTATAAGCAACGCCTACATAAGTATCAGCCGCGCCATAATAGATGGCGATACGGCCGGTTTCTGCATCATGCAGAGTAGCACAAGGGAATAGGACGTTATTCACAAAACCTCTTTCCTCGTACCATTCTTCTGGCGTTAATACAAAGTTCTTCGAGCGATATTTTACTTTCGAGGGCTCATTGATGTCCAAAATAACCGCTCCCATACTATACACAAGACCATTGCACGTTCCAGTTACGCCATGGTAGAACATCAACCAGCCTTCAGTAGTTTCAATCGGCGCTGGTCCGCCACCAATTTTGACACTTTGCCACCAGCCTTGACCACCCTTGGTCATTACATGGCGGTGTTTTCCCCAATATACGAAGTCAGGGCTCTCACTAAGGAATACATCACCAAATGGCGTATGGCCACTGTCACTTGGACGGGACAACATCACGAAGTTGTTGTTGATTTTTCTAGGGAACAGTACACCGTTCCGGTTGAATGGCAGGAACGGGTTTTCCAAGCTGATAAATGTTTTGAAATCTTGTGTTTTTGCTACCCCAATAGCTGCTCCGTAGAAATCTGTACACCAGATAATATAAAATGTATCTTCAACCTTCACCAGACGCGGATCGTAAGCATAACGCGGCTGATAAGGATTACCTTCTTCATCTATAAATCGGATCGGCTCATCATCGATTTTCCAATCTAAACCATCCACACTATGTCCCATACGCAGATGCGGACGAGTAGTGTTATCTTCTACACGAAATACACCAATAAAACTGCCTTCATACGCAGCAACCGCACTATTGAAAATACGGGCTACACCTTTTGCAGGATTTCTTTTGATAACCGGGTTATCATTATGTCTCCAAATCGGATTCTCGTAGCCAGCAGGCTTTTCTTGCCAAGGCATGTTCGGGATGTTAATTGCACTTGCTCCAACCAATTTTACTTCACTCATTAGTTTTCCCTCCAAATGTATGCAACTTTTCAGTATGCTATTTTATCTAGTACTGTTATTAGATTTACTGTTGAGCTCACTTTACAGAACCTTGTGAAAAACCATTGTAGATATATTTTTGCAAGGCGGTAAACACAACCAATGTAGGTATAATTGCGATCATAATCGCCGCACATATTACTTCCCACTGCGATCCATATGGACCTTTAAACTTAAAGAGTGCTGTGGAGATCGTTTGCAGATCTGTTTTCGGCATATAAAGGAAAGGGGTATAAAAATCGTTATAAATATTAACACCCTTCACGATCACTACAGTTACAATCGCCGGCTTCAACAGTGGCAAAATAATTCTCCAATAAATTGTCCAATACGAAGCTCCGTCCAGCATCGCGGATTCATCCAGTGACTCGGAGATCGAATCCAAAAACTGCATGAAGATATAAACAGCGATAATATCCGTGCCCAAGTACATAACGATTGGTGCCCATCTGGTATTAAATAATCCCAAGTGATTGATGATTTGGAAAGTAGCCACTTGTGTAGTTACACCTGGAATCAGGGTGGCAATCAGGAACATACTAATTAGGATCTTACTGCCTTTAAATTTGAAGCGCGATAAAATATAAGCCATCATCGAACCCGTCAACGTAGCACCCGCAATAGAAATCACAACGATAATGACAGTATTTTTAAAACCGAGCAGCATTTTTCCGTCTACAAAAGCCTTAGTGTAGTTGGAGAAATTCAACCAATTCTCTGGCAGCGTTAACGGTCCGGTAGAAGCATATTCGGCTCCGGTTTTTAATGAAGCGAAAAACACGACCACGATAGGTATCAAAGCTACAAGTGCTCCCAAAATCAAGGTGAGATATTTGAATATACTAGCAGTGGTATATTTTACAGAATGCATAGTTTATTTCTCCTCCTTGATCAGAACGCGCTGCAAAATAGTAACGATGATAACAATACCCAGCAATACCACGGCCATCGCCGATGCCAAACCAACCTTGCTGTATTTGAAAGCTACATCGACCGTCTGAATTACGAATGTACTACTTCCGTTAGATCCGCCTGTCATGACGTATGGAATTTCGAATACCCCAATGGCGCCACTAACCGCAAGAATCAAGTTCAATTGCAGAATACGTTTAATGCTTGGCAAAATAATATGCATAAACTGATGCCATCTGTTTGCACCGTCAATTTCAGCGGCCTCATAGATATCCTTACCAATAGAAGAAATAGCTCCGAGGAAAATCAGGAAGTTCATTCCCATGTATCTCCACAGTGACGCACCTGCGAGCGAGAAGTTGATCAAGTTAGGATTCAGAAGCCATTTCTGCTGCAGACTGCCAAGCCCAATCAGATTAAGAATCGTATCTAACGTTCCATCTGGTTTGAAAAAGAACAGGAAGATAAAACCGATTGCTACACCGTTTAGCAAGGTTGGGAAGAACAAAATCCCTTTAAACAAGTTTTTCATGCGAACACTAAAGCTCAAGATGGTTGCAAAATACAAGGCAAGTGCCATCTGAATAAAGGTGGTAAAGAAATAATACAAGCTGACCTTAAACACAGAAAAATACTCAGGTTTCGTAAAAATGGTCTTGTAGTTTTCTAAACCGACATATTCCATATTTTTGCTCAATCCATTCCAACTGGTGAAGCTGTACCGAAACATACTGATGACTGGATAATAAGCGAATGTGAGCAGCAACAATATCGGCACTAATGAGAATAAGATGATGATAGCGATTCTTTGATTTTTATAGCTCAAATTTGAAAACTTAAACACCCGATACACCTCCAGAAAAAGCATCCTCATTTATTTAAGACTCGTTTAAATGTGAAGGGGGAAATGCTTGTTAGCATATCCCCTCCCACATTCACTACCGCCTATAGCATCTAAGAAGCTTATAGTTGTTACTGTGCTGTGACTTTAGCGCGAGCGGCTTTCCACTTGTCGTTCAGGTCTTTCATGATGTCATCATAGGATTCTTTTCTGTTGCCAATCGCTGCTTCAATAATCCGTTTCTTGAAGTCTGGCTGCCAAGCACCGATCTCAGCTTGTTTGTCGATTTCATCAGACCAGCCTTCTTCGCCAGCTTTAGCAGGAGCAAGAGTATCAAAGGTTACATCTGTACCTTCATATTGTTTCAGGATTTCTGGAAGCTCTGCACCGATAGCCGGGCTCATACCGCCGCCTTCAGTTGTAGGGTAGTTAGATTCGTTGATGAACCAATCCACCCAAGCTCTAGCAGCTTCTTTGTTTTTACTGTGCACGCTGACACCCAGATTGTAGTCCCCAGCAAGCGGCACAAGGATTTTATCCGCATTGGTTGGGAAAGGCATAAATCCAACATCGTCTGGATTTGTAGCCAGGCCTTTGATTTGGCCAATTGCCCAAGATCCAAGCACCATAGTCCCAATTTTTCCGTTGGCCAGATCAGCTTTGGAAGATTCCCAGTCTGTTGTAGTTGGATCTTCTTCAATCAAACCTTTTTGTGCTGCATCGTACAAAATTTTGTACAATTCATAGTGTGGTTGACCCGCTACATAGTTGTCGTCGCTAGCCACTTGAGCAATGTTTACATAATCACGATCACCAGCTACTGTAGCCAGATCCGCTTCCCATTGTGTCAATGTCCAGCCTGCTGCGTAATTTGTGTAAAGAGGAACAGCTTGTGTTTTGTCTTTAATAGTCTGCAGGGCAGTCAAGAATTGTTCAGGGGTTTTGGGAACCTCTGTAATTCCGGCATCTTTGAAGACTTGTTTGTTATAGATAATCCCGTTAAAGTTGATGGTCATCGGAATACCATAGGCAACTCCGTCTACTGCACGTTCTTCCAGCCCTGTGTATTGTTTGCTCATTTCTTCAAGCTTGCCAAGGGGTTCGAAGAAATCAGGAATATCTTTTACAGCTATGCTAGTAGGTAACAAAAGAACGTCGCCATAATCACTAGTGCTCATACGAATTTTAATTTGATCTTCGTAAGTAGCGAGCGCTTCAAAGTTCACCTTTACATCAGGATATTTCTCATTGAATTTAGCCGCATACTCTTTGAATACGGTATCAACAATATCTGTTCTTTGCGTTATGACTGTGATATCCCCTTTGATATCCTTAGCTGCTGTACCATCAGCTGGAGCAGTTGCCTCTGCTGAAGAACCATTGTTTCCTGTGTTTTTAGCAGCTTCATTGTTAGTGTTGTTGTTTGAGGAACAACCGCTAAACAATCCCGCCACAAGTGTTAGTGCCATCAAGCCCATCATTGTTTTGCCTTTTTTCATGCTGTTACGACCCCTCTCTTCAATTCAACTCTAGTTTTAGGTAAATAACAAAAATAATAACTTTTATCATCACTCATAACTTGAAAGAGTAGCCATTAATACCGGATTATCTGAATTACTCTTGAAAACAAGTGATGATATCGCTTACAAATCCATTATAAATCTATTTTCGACGCAAAACGATGGTTTCAATTGCTTTTTCTGGTCTTGTATTTGTTATTTTTGTTTTACTTATAATAATTTTGTTATCTAATTTATAAAAACATCCACAAAAAAAGAGAGCTTTTCGCCCTCCTAATAAATAACTTCCTATATATGCCTAAAACTCACGTTCAATTTTCGGGAATTTACAGCCGCTTTTATAATCCTTAGGTGTCATACCACACATTTTCTTGAACAATTTATTAAAATATACCGGATCGCTATAACCCACCTTCTCGGCAATTTCATAATTTTTCAGGTCAGGATGCTCCATTAGCAGTTCCTTTGCTTTAGAAATTCTAATCCGAATCAGATAGTCTGTGATCGTCTGCCCCGTCTTTAATTTGAACAAACGGCTGAGATAACTCGCATTCATGCCCACCATCTCCGCTAGACGTTCAAGCTCGAAGTTCTGATCATACTCTCTCTCCAGAATACTTTTTGTCTGCTCAACTACATAATGTTCTCCACCATCCGCAGCTTGTGAGAAAATCTCCTCATGCTCCGTCACGGTCTTTTTCTTTACATCCTCTACTCTCTTAAGCAGTTCATATAGCTGAGTCTTATCAATCGGTTTAAGCAAATAATCCATCACCCCATGACGGATCGCTCGACGGGCATATTCAAATTCACTAAAACCGCTAAGGACAGCAATAGGGATATCCTCCATATGGTCTCTAGCCTGTTCAATCAGCTTAAAACCATCCATTCTAGGCATTTTGATATCTGTAATAAGCAGATCTATATCCTCCCGGGATAACTTTTCTAAATGTTCCCAGGCTTCCAACCCGTTGCCGTAAGATCCAATTACATGTACGTCTATTTCCATTCTGGATGTGATTTTTTCGAGCCCCCTGCGAATGACTTCCTCGTCGTCCGCAATCATAACATTTATCATTTGAGTAATTCCCTCCAGTTGTATCCGCCAGTTATTATGATTGCGCTATCATCACGAATAGTATCTCCCCATGTATTACGTCAATGTACGATTGCGCCCTTTTATAGTCTTATATTTACTATAACTAAAGTTATTCAAATTTCCCAGCTTCAACTACAAATTGTCCTTGAAATCATCTGCGAAAAAGTATATAACTAAATTAAGTTGTTATTATAAACTAACAAAACAATAATAACTATCTAACAAAATGAAGATTGCTAATTTTTCTATTTTTGTGTGTAAAGTGAGGATTCTCGATGATGTTAAACAACGAATACATTGCAGGCGTAACCTGGGGTTTCTCGGGTAGACGTGGTTCATGGACAACAGAAGAAGCTGAGTGTTCGCTGGAATTAATGTCCTCTGTCACCGGAGCGAACTGGACGGCCATTGCGCTCAGCGCGCTTCAAGCTACCGCTCATTCTACGGAAATTCCCTACTGGGAGGCTCCAACCGTTAGCGACGAAGAAGTGAAATGGGCTATCAGCAAAGCGAAGTCACTGCAGCTAAAAGTATGCCTGAAGCCGATTGTTAATTGTGCTGACGGAACTTGGCGTGCCCATATTAACTTTTTTGATAAGGATGTCCCTTGCGAGCCTAAATGGTCTGAGTGGTTCAGCTCTTATACTAAATTTATTCTGCACTATGCCGCTATCGCTGAGGAAACAGGCTGTGAAATGTTCTGTATTGGCTGTGAGCTTGTACAGACGGATAGACGCGAAGCCGAATGGCGTTCGCTTATTGCTGAGGTGCGGAAGGTCTACTCAGGTATTCTTACTTATAATTGCGATAAGTATCAGGAGGATAACGTAACCTGGTGGGATGCGCTCGATGTGATTTCTTCAAGTGGGTATTATCCAGCTAGTGATTGGGAGGCTCAGCTCGACCGGATTGAGCAAGTGGTGCACTCACAGAATAAGCCGTTCTTTTTCATGGAAGCGGGTTGCCCAAGCCGGAGCGGAAGCGCCGCGATTCCCAATGATTGGACCTTAAAGGGCGAACCAAGTCAAGAAGAACAAAGTAAATTCTATCAGGCAATGTTTCAAGGCTGTGAGCACAGAGATTGGGTTCAGGGCTTTATGCTCTGGGATTGGCCTACTCATCTTTATCCAATTGAAGAAGCAGTACAGAATGATGATTACTGTATGTACGGTAAGCAAGCCGCTGGGATCATCAACGAATATTTCACCTCAAAAATCACCAAATAATGTGAGGAGTGACTGATTACAATGATTAATTCACCAGAATTATGGTTGACCCAACTTGAGGATGAGCTGCAGGATAATATTCTTAGTTTTTGGATGAAACAGACGAAGGACGAAGTGAACGGCGGTTTTATAGGTGAAATCGACAATCAGCTGAACATTACTCCTAACGCAGAGAAAAGCCTTGTGCTTAATGCCCGGATCCTTTGGTCCTTTGCGAGCGCTTACCGGATCTACGGTAAACCGGAATATCTGGCGATGGCAGAACGTGCTTATACCTACCTGATGGAACACTTCATTGATAAAGAGTATGGCGGATTATACTGGATGGTGGATGCTGAGGGCAGACCTTCTCAAGAGAAAAAGCAGATCTATGGCCAATCCTTTGCTATCTACTCACTGGCTGAATTCTACCATGCGACCGGACGTCCAGAAGTCTTAGAGGATGCGATTCAATTATTCCAGCTAGTTGAAAAATACGGCTATGATTCTATTTATAAAGGTTATGTCGAAGCTTTATCACGGGAATGGCAAATTACTGATAACCTCAGTCTCAGCAGCAAGGATATGAATGAAAAAAAATCTATGAATACCCATCTGCATGTTCTGGAAGCGTATACCGGTCTCTATCGAGTATGGAAGTCGGAGGAACTAAAGAGCACGCTAACTGAGCTAATCGAAACGATGCTGGATCATATCATTGATCAGGAAGGCCAGCATTTTCATCTTTTCTTAGATGAAGCATGGAATGTGAAATCAGATATTATCTCCTACGGACATGACATCGAAGGAAGCTGGCTGCTGGTGGAAGCTGCTGAAACCCTTGGAGAAGAGCAGCTGCTGCAGCGTGTGCGAACAGTAGCTGTCTCCATGGCAGAAGCCGTTCTTGCGGAAGGTATTGATAGCGATGGAGGGATATGGAATGAAGCTGACCCAAGCGGGCTGCTGAGCAAAGATAAAGATTGGTGGCCGCAAGCTGAGGCGGTTGTTGGATTCTATAATGCTTATCAGCTGACTGGTGACAGCAAATTTAATGAGGCTGCCCAAGCCTCCTGGACTTTTATCGATAAATACATGGTGGATCACAAGCTGGGTGAATGGTACTGGGGCGTGGACGAGAACCTTCAGCCCCTGCCTCACGGATCAAAGGTTAGCGCCTGGAAATGTCCTTATCATAACAGCAGAGCCTGCTTCGAAATGATCACACGACTGAAATCAACTATAAAGGAGACTGTCTAATGTCATCATTATTCCAAGAACGCAAACAACAATTAACAGAACGTTATGAAGCCCTGATCGCTCGCAAGAACGAAAAGCTTCCTTATGGAAACGGCATTTATGACCGATATGCTCATCCACTGCTAACTGCTGAGCATGCGCCCTTAATCTGGCGTTATGATTTTAACCCAGATACCAACCCTTATTTTGCCGAAAGAATTGGCGTCAACGGCGTCTTCAACCCGGGTGCTATTGCACTGAATGGCAAATTCTATCTTGTTGCTCGCGTGGAAGGCAATGACCGCAAATCTTTTTTCGCTGTAGCAGAAAGCGACAATGGCGTGGACGGTTTCCGCTTCTGGGATCATCCAGTTGTGCTGCCGGAGACAGAAGTTCCTGATATCAACGTCTACGACATGCGCCTCGTTAGCCATGAAGATGGCTGGATCTACGGCCTCTTCTGTACAGAACGCAAAGATCCAGAAGCTCCACATGGTGACCTTTCTAGCGCAGTAGCACAGTGTGGTATTGTTCGCACCAAAGATCTGAAGACCTGGGAACGTCTGGCGGATCTCAAAACAGGCTCTGCTCAGCAGCGTAATGTCGTGCTACACCCTGAATTTGTAGATGGAAAATACGCTTTCTACACTCGCCCACAAGATGGCTTTATCGATGCAGGTTCCGGTGGCGGTATTGGCTGGGGACTCTCGGATACAATTGAAGATGCCGTAATTACCAGCGAGACTATCATGGACGAACGCTACTACCATACCATCAAGGAAGTTAAAAATGGCCAAGGTCCAGCTCCAATCAAAACTGCAAAAGGCTGGCTGCATATTGCTCATGGTGTACGCAACACAGCTGCTGGACTCCGATACGTGCTATATGCTTTCTTGTCTGACCTGGATGAGCCAAACAAAGTTACTCATTCACCTGGTGGTCATTTCATCGCACCAGACGGTGAAGAACGTGTCGGCGATGTCTCCAATGTCGTGTTCTGTAATGGCGTGATTGCACTTGATAACGGTGAAATCTATATTTACTACGCCTCCTCCGACACTCGTATCCATGTGGCTACAACTACCGTTGACCAAATGTTAGATTATGTGCTGAACACTCCAGAGGATCCCCTTCGCTCTTATGCTTGTGTACAGCAACGTATTGCTCTTATTGATCGTAATTTAGCATTGTAAAAAAAGTTCATAAACCCTAAAAATCAACAGAGCAGCGATTCTCCTATATTAGGAGGATCGCTGCTCTGCGTTTTGATCATTCACTGTTTGCTTCAAGCGAATATCAATCATCCAGAGTAACTTAAGGACTCAGATGACGCTATTCACATGTATTTAGCCTTCAAAGTAAGTTTTCGGACTCCAGGGGCGCTATTCCCTGAAAAGAGTCCCATTTGGGGCGTTTTCTAGGCCGATAGCTGCGCTGGAGTCCGTTAGCATTGTAAATATCGGATAATACTGCATATAGGGTCTGCTGTGTCCGTTAGCAGGTTAATATGCGTATTTGATTGCGTATTTGATTGTGGTTTTAATTGCGTATTTGATAGTATTTGCCGTTTGCCTTTTCGACACAAAAAGCCTTTTACATGACGCACATCCATACTTTTCAGCCCATTCATGAGTAATTCCTATAGATTAAGCTCAAAATAGGTCAGTAACCCCTAACTCCAAGGAGGCTGAGATATTAATGTTCAAACGTATGGATGAAATCATGATTGAGATTCCTGAAGTTGAGAAGCCCGATCCCAATGCTGCTGCCGCTGTTCAGGAATTACTTGGCGGAAAGTTCGGAGAAATGTCGACCCTTAACAATTACCTCTTTCAATCCTTTAATTTCCGTTCAAAAGACAAGCTGAAGCCTTTTTATGATTTGGTGATGAGCATAACAGCGGAAGAGCTTGGCCATGTCGAGCTGGTTTCGCATGCCATCAACAAATGTCTTCGAGGGTCAACAAGTTATAAAGAGCCCGATTCCACCCCTCTAGGGTCCGCAAAAGATGCGCGTCTATCCTATCACTTTCTGGCTGGTGCACAAGGGGCTATGCCTTTTGATTCAACGGGGAACCCGTGGACCGGAGCAAACGTCTTTAATAGCGGCAACCTAGTGGAAGATCTGCTACATAACTTCTTCCTCGAATGCGGAGCCAGAACACATAAAATGAAGGTCTACGAAATGACAGACCATCCAGCTGCACGCGCTGTAGTCGGATTCCTTTTAGTCCGTGGTGGTGTCCACGTGGTCGCTTATGCCAAAGCCATCGAAGTGGCAACAGGTGTTAATGTAACTAAGCTCGTACCGATTCCTTCGTTAAATAATAAATCATTCAGTGAAGCAAAAAAATATGAAGAAAAAGGCGTGCATACCAAGCTATACACCTGGAGTGAAAGTGACTTCGGCGCCATCGATCAGATTTGGAAGGGAACCCACCCAGAGGATAATCTTCCGCTTGAAGTTATTCAAGGATCCCCTAAAGGCTTTCCGATCCCCGTTGCTCCGGCAGTCGAAGAGGAATTCGCTCCCGGAATCTCCCCCGAAGACTTTAAAGAAATTGCCAAACGCCTCAAAATGGCTGGAAATATTACAGACTAATATTCATAGTGAATCTGGTGAGGAAGTTACCTACAATCTTCCTTACCCTAGATTCACTTTTTTTAATTGTACAAACTGCGGAACTCCTCTTCAAGCATGGACATCAGAATCATGTTATGAAACTCTCCGTCTACATAAAGAGCATCCCGCTCCACACCGTCGCGTTGAAAACCAAGCTTCTCATAGACATGAACGGCTCTGGGGTTAAAAGTATATACGCCGAGATGGATGCGATGCAGCTTCAAAGTTTCAAAGCCATATCGCAGCATTTGAGTCATAGCTTCAGTACCGTAACCCTTACCCCGATGTTCTTGTCCACAAATGCCGATCCGGATATTTGCACTACGATTGTCCGGATCTATTTCATTTAGTACCACTTCTCCAATGAGCTCACCCGTGTCCTTTACTATAATCATAAGATCCACACGATCCTCGGCTGGAACACTAATCTTACGAATCCAAGCTGCCGTCTGCTCACGGGAGAAATCTTCTTGCGATCCTGTTAATTGCCCCATCTCAACATCAAGCAAAAATTTATAATAAGCCTCCAGATCGGATGCTTGCACACCGCGTAGTTGAATCTGTTCGCCTTCAATCTTTGGCATGGCAACTGATTCTGTCATAACTAAACTCCCCCTTACTCAAGCAAAACTAGATTCCATGGCTTTTATATACTTTTTAGATCAACATAGTTCTAGTCTCGCGGCTTATCCACGGAATCACGATGTACAATATCCGCTGCAATAAGAATTTTCTCAAGCGGTGCAGAAGGATTATGAATACGGCTCAGAAGTTTCTCCACTGCGGCTCGGCCCATCGCTTCTTTAGGAACATGAACAGTTGTAAGCGGTGGAACGCCTCTTAAGGCATCCTCAATATTATCAAAGCCAGTAACCGAGATATCCTCCGGAATATTAAACCCTTCTTCCTTGAGGATGTCACTGACCGAAAGGGCTGTGGAGTCGTTAGCGCAAACCAAGGCTGTCGGGAGTGTTTTGGCTTTTTTACGCTTATTCACCCAGTTTTTAAAATCCTCCTGAAATAAGTCTTCCTCCACCCCTTCCAGAAAAAGATTCGCATCATCTTCCAAAGGCAGTCTTATTCCGCTCTCCTCCAGCGCACTCCGGAAGCCAATCCACCGGTCGCGGAAACTGCGTGAGAATCCAATATTGCCGATAAAATGCATTTGGGTATGGCCTGTGCCCATCAAATGATTTGTAAGCCGAGCCATAGAATCCACATTATTCGCAAACACGGTATCACTTGGAATTAGCGGATCTTCATGGTCAATCAACACCATCGGCAAACCAATACGGTGTACCTCAAGCAGCAAGGAAGTAGAGATTTGGCCCACACCTATCAAACCAAGGATTCCATTGGGATTCAAAATATTAACGAAATTATCCGCACGGTTCTCGGAGATAATGACCATCCCAAGCCCTTCCTGATCCAGCGCAATCGCAATACCATCCACAATTTTTCCCCAATACAAGGAATCCTGCGTCTGAGAACGAATATTCGGCATTAACACCAGCACGGATTGCTTATTCCGATCCCCGCCACCTACCGGAGGCGTGCGTTTTATACCTTGGACAAAAGCATTTTTTTGCGTAAAATAACCCAGCTGCGATGCCGCTTGAATCACTCGCTCTCTTGTCGTCTCATTAACGCCGCCTTTACCCGAAAGTGACTTGGAGACAACGAATTTGGATACGCCGAGATGATCAGCGATTTTTTGCATGGTAACCTTTTTAGCCATATATAACCCTCCAGAGAATGTCATCAAATTTATGTAGTACTAACTTTAAGGCTGAGAAGTTTGTGGCGCTCCTGCCCGCGCTTCCTTCCATTTTGCATTTAATTCGTCAAAAGCCTTTTGTAAATCAGGCGCAGCCAGTAACTCCTGAATATAATCCCCGGACCAAAAGGACATTTTGGCTCTATTCGCCAGCTCGATGAACGCATCACTTTGTACAGTAGCATCGAGTAGCTTAGGCTTATAAGATAAAAACTCACGATACTGCGACATAGAGGGATTCAAGCTTCCATCTGCCGGAAGAAATCCCCAATCATCTCGATAGGAAGTCTCCTTCACAAAAAAATTCAACCACGCCATAGCAAGCTCTTTGTTCTTGGTGTATTTACTAACCCCCATGAACCAATCTGGATTAATCGGCGCATAATGAGCGCTGCCATTATCATACGGAAACGGGAAGAATCCAATATCATCCGGGGCAGCCCCCACATCAAGAACTTGTCCAATCGTCCAATTTCCCAGTAAATACATCCCTGCTTGACCTTTAGCTAGCTTAGTCTTCGATATCTCCCAATTGTTCGAGAATAGTTCATCTTCAACATAGCCTTTACCAATTAAGGTTCGAGCAATGGAAATTGATTTCCCCCACTCATTATCAAGCTGCCACGGGCTATCCTCATTTACCATATTATTTAGATACTCTGGATTACCTGTCATATAGTTAACCAAACTGTTTCCCCATTCACGTAAAGGCCAAACGGCTCCATAATTCATATATAGGGGGATAATACCCGCTTGTTTTAATTTCGCACAAGCTTCGTAGAATTCATCCAGCGTCTTAGGAACAGTAGCTATTCCTGCTTTTTCGAATGCCTTTTTATTATAGACAATCCCAACCGTAGTAGTCCCCGTGGACAGCCCATAACGTTTCCCGTTATACGTAGCAAAAGAGGTGAAACGCTCACTAGCGGCGGTTTCTTCATCCAGCGGTTCGAAAAAATAATCCAGCTCCTTTGACGGAAGATTCACCGGAAGCAACAGTACATCACCGGCATCTTTCGTGGACAGCCGTACCAGAATATCCGTTGCATAATTGGACAAGCCTTCAAATTCCACATTGGCTTCGGGGTATCTCTGTTTAAATTGGTCCGCGTATCCTTGAAAAGTTCCGTTCTCAATCAGATCTATTCGATTGGTCATCATGACTATGGTGCCGGACAAGTCAGACTTCACCTCGTCTCCAACTGGAGGCGGAGTGGATTCCGTCTGCTTATTGTTATTGGCACAGCTACTACTCAATAACACTAAGAGAAGTAACAGTATGGTCCGCATAGTCCATTCTAATTTCATCCCCTTCAACGGACAGCCCCCTCTTATTTCGTTACTCAGGTAAGCCAATTAATTCCTGTTCCAGTAATGGCAGCGACAAAATAACATCGGTCCCTCGTCCAAGCTCACTATATACCTGGATCCCAAATGCCGCTCCATAATGAAGACGCACTCGCTGCTGTACATTTTTCATGCCTATCCCCCCGTTAATGCTTTTCTTAGGAGGACTTTCGTTCTGCAGCCCATCATTCAATTTCTCCAAAGTCTTTTCATCCATTCCGATCCCGTCGTCTTTAATATGAAACAACAGCATTTGCTCTGTAATCTCGCAGCGGATGCTTAAATGCATTTGCGGCTTATTATCATCTAAGCCATGGTAAGCTGCATTCTCAATGATAGGCTGGAAGACCAGCTTGATAATAGAGTAATTATCTAACGACTTCGGCACATCGATATCCAGTAAAAAACGGTTAGGATAACGATAGTTCAGCAGCTCGACGTAATTACGCACATACCCAAGCTCTTGCTTCAATGTCGTATTACCACTCAGATCACTTGTACTGTACCGTAGCAGTTTGCCCAGAATAGAGATCATATCCGCAGCTTCGACATCATCATTCAGCTCGGCGGTCATTCGGATGGACTCCAGTGTGTTATAGATAAAATGAGGATTGATTTGACTCTGCAGCGCATGAAGCTCTGCTTCCTTTTTCTGTTCTTCTATGCGGTAAATATCCTGAATTAGCTGCCTGATTCGGGCTAACATACGATTAAATTGATGCCCTAGCAGACCAATTTCGTCACGCCGTTTAACTCTGAACATCACATCCAGATCGCCGCCCTGAACTTTTTTCATCAATTGAATCATTTGAGTCAGCGATTTAGTAAGGGCAACGGAAAGAATAATCGAAATAATTAACGCCAGTACTATGATACTTAATGTAGCAGCAAGTGTTGTATTACGGGTCAGCTTCACATCACGCATCAGTACATCAACAGGAATAGAGATAATTACCTTCCAATTGGTTTTGGTAGAGCCAGAGTAAATATTCAACCGCTCTTTTCCGTTGACTGTATCATAAAAGCTTCCAGAAATGCCTCCAACTCTTTTGAACAAGTCTGAATCAGAAATATCTGTGGCCAGCAGCTTCTTGTCGCTGTCGTAGATGACCATTCCCTTCTCATCCACAATCAACGACTTCCCATGGGTGACTTTATCCAGCTCCGTAACTTGATTCTCCAAATTGCTAATATTCGCTTCAACCGCAATCAGCCCGATTGGATTTAACAAGCCATCCACGATTTTGCGAACAACGGTAAAAGCATATCGGGTGCTCTGCAGATTACTTGTATACGCTTGAGTACCGAACAATAATGCTTCTCCGCTGGAATCCTTAGTCTGCTGGCTCCAGTATTTATAGCTTTGCTCGAGATCAAGTCGTACGCCACCATCCTTCGCAGAATAATAACCATTTCCGTAAGCGTCAAAAATATAAACCGAGTTCGCACCTCGCTTAATATTGTTAATAAACGAAATGTTGCCCTCTATCCCCCGTTGAATGGACAACAGAAGATCAAAATCACCGGGCGACAAAGCAGCACTCCCAGTTGCGCCTCCCATAATCTTTTTCTGCTCATGGTAGTTGTTCGAACGTATTAAATTCTGTTTGATATCATTCACATAGGCGGGCATAGATGAAATACGCTTCATATCTTCGATATAATCGTCTACTCCATCCATCATTTGATCGATTAATTTCTCAGAATAAGCAATGGTGTTCCCCTGAATAGATTCTGAGTAGCTCTTGAAGGTAAATACACTGATGAAGGATAGCGGGAGGGTAATGATAATTAAAAAGACGAGGAGCAGCTTGCGTTCCATGCTCATGTCCCCGATAACGGACCACCAGCCAGAGATGCGTCTACCTTTCATTTGGTCCTTCTCCTTAATACTTTTTACCTAACTTGTTATTAAATTATAACAAATACCTAACAAAGTTATTATACGGTGTAGTTCTTCATTACACAACAACAAACCGCCTCTTCATGTTGAAGAAGCGGTTTTGTTAGGTAAACAATTTAGAAATTAGTGATGAATCCACTCATTTTATAGTGAATAATGACAGCTTGTCCTTCAATTGACCTGAAGCACTTTCCAGCTTGCCAGATAATGAAACGAGTTGATCACTTACATTTTGCTGTTCATTACTGAGTGAAGCTACTTCTTGGGAAGTTGCTGAAGATTGCTCAGCTACAGCGCTAACGTTCCCCATAGCCTCTGACAACACACCTTGCGAATGATTCAGACTGCTGATCGCTGTCGTCACCGATTCCAGGCTTGTTATGAATTCATCCATCTGTCCTTTTACGGACAGGAAGATATCACTTGTACTCTTCACGGAGCTTACTTGTTCTTTAAACAGTGGTGCTACTTCGGATAATACAGCTTCCGTTTCGTTCATTTCCGCCATGATCTTATCCGTAATTCCAGCAACAAGGGCAATAGATTGTTTCGATTGGTCAGCAAGCTGCCGCACTTCACCCGCAACTACCATGAAGCCCTTACCAGCTTCTCCTGCACGAGCGGCTTCTATTGTTGCATTTAACGATAAGATATTCGTCTGTTGTGTGATACTCTTCATCACATCCAACACCTTAATTACGGAGAATACTGTCTCCTTCAGGTGGTTGACACGTTCGACAAGTGCACTTGTTTTTTCTCCAGTGCGGCTAGTCTGATCCAGCAGGTCAGTTAATTGCTTAGCGCCTTGAGCACTAGCTTCACCAACCCCACGTGCTGCTTCATCCATCTCAGTGTTGGCATATATTACAGTCTGCATTTGCGTAGCAATCACATCTGTTAGCTCATTACCTCGTTCAGCTTCAAGCGCCAGACTGCCTGCCCCACCGGCAATTTCTTCCGTGGCGGCTGCGATTTCCTTCGCAGAAATAGCTGTCTTCCGTGAGGCTTCACCAAGCTCACCAGCGGTCTCCAGCACATCCCGAGCGGTTTCTGTCGTTTGCGATACAAGCTCAGTAATACGCTCCATCATCACGTTAAAGGAAGCTGATAGCTGGCCAATTTCATCTTTAGAGACATATTCTGTACGTACACTTAGATCACCACCTGCACCTTGTACCATAAGATCCTTCAAGCGTGCTAGAGGGCGAGCAATCATACGCACCATCCAGATCCCGATTACTATGGCTAGCAGAGCCGCACCAGCAGCCGCAATAAAAGTAGTCAACAGAATCGGACGTGCTTCTTTTACTAGCTCATCTGTTGGGACTACTCCTGCCAACTTCCAATCCGCCCGGATCATTGGATTAAAGACAGCAAGGATTTCTTTCCCGTTTGTATCCTTCTCATCCAAGCTTTTGTTATCCTTTTTACTTGCCTGAATAAAAGCGAACTCTGAAGGTTTACCATCGTCTTTTGAATCCGAAGAAGCTACTACGGTTCCATCAGGAGTGACAAGTTGAATTCGAGAGCCATCTCCCAGCTGTACACTTGCGAATGATTCCTCCAGCAATGTATTCTTCAACACAAGGATGACTATGTATCCTGTACCTGAGCCCAGGGTTTTGAGAGATCTTGCCATAGCAATATTTTTGTCTCCATCACCTTGAACAGCTGTCGAGAACCATATGTTCTTGGCTGCATCACCATCACCTTTAGAATAGTAGGATTCATAAGATGCAGTGTTGTCGACAATCTTCTTATACCATTCTTGTTCTCTTATGTTATCTAACTTAATGCCGCCACTGCCACTTGTAACAATATCTTGATCAGGCGACTCCGGGATCAAAGAAACACTAAGAATATTAGAATCCGTTGTAATCTGACTGGATAACTTTTTACTTACTGCGCTTGTAGCTTCAAATTTCTCATAGGAAGATTGTGCAGTCACTAAAGACTTCAAATCTTCTTGCATCTGCGCATCAAAATAAAGCTGTAAAGCCAAGTTCTCGTACTGTTTCAAAGTAATATCTAACTTTTCTGAGGTCTGAATAATAGTCTGACGGTAGGCTTCCGATACGTTGTTCTTAATTGTCTTCTTGGCTTTTGAATAAGATAGCAGTCCAAGTGCCATTACCACAATTACAATTGCACACAAAAATATCAGGAATATCTTCACGCCAACAGATTCCATAGGATTAACTCTTTTGATCTGTCCCCGCAAATCTATCCCATTCTTCAAATTAAACTTAGGTGTCTTAACTGCCCCTTCAATCTTGCTTGTTTCCTTGTTTCCTGTGATCGCCGATTTCTTATTCTTTTTATTCATGCTAAACCTTCTCTCATTATGCTTTTCACTAATACTATCTTGATCAGGATCCCCCATCTTGATCACCTACCCGCTAATATTAGAATACGCATGAAAGCGTTAACCAATATATATATCGGCGTATTAGGTCTTTTTCCTTAGCTTTACGAGACTTTTTTTACAACTTTTAACCTATGTATGTTTAAACATAATAAATAGCTTGCTGCACCTCCTCTCTTGGAGATATTTGTTAATCCCTAATATATATAACTTATTGTTTGCTTTGTCAAAAAGAAAAACAGGGAGGCTCTTGGATGACCAAAGGCTTCCCTGTTTTTTATTAAAACTTCTTCTTACGCATCATATCAAAGTATGCAACCGGTTGATCTACCTTCATACGAATAGGTTGCAGTGGATGACGGGCAGCATCAAGCGAATTGCCTTTCTCATCCCATATTTCGCCAACCGTTTGCTTGAAGAACGTATCGTTAGGTCCAAAGAATTCTACTTCCTGACCTGGCTTAAAGTGATTGCGCTGTTGAACTAGTGCCGTACCACTTTCAGCATCATATTCAATTACAAGTCCGGCAAAATCATACGGAGCTGCTTTTTCTTCAGGCTCATAGATATGATCTTCATGATCCGGAGTATCATAGAAGAATCCTGTGTTTAGCGGACGGTTAGCCGCTTTGTTAAGCTCATCCAGCCATTCCTGCTTCAATTCATACCCTTCCGGATCTGCCATATAAGCATCAATGGCTTTACGATATGCATTAACGACAGTAGCCACATAGTGGATTGACTTCATTCGTCCTTCGATCTTGAAGCTGTCGATACCCACTTCAATCAGTTCAGGTATACTTTCCAGCATACACAAATCCTTAGAGCCCATGGAGAAGGGATTATCTCCTTGCTGATGCAGTGGAATCTGAGTTACCCCGGGAAGCAAAGGAGCTGGAGATTTCGCTTCAGCCTGCTCTTCCTCAGACACCCAAGTCCCTTCCGGACGTGCATCCTCAAACAAATCATATTTCCAGCGGCAAGACTGGCAACAGCCCCCGCGATTGGAATCACGGTCGGTGAAATGGTTGGACAATACACAACGACCCGAATACGAGGAACACATTGCACCATGGATGAAGCTTTCGATTTCAATGTCGACATGTTTTTTAATCTCAGCGATCTCTTCCAGGCTTGTCTCACGGCCCAAAACAACACGCGGAAGCCCCTCTTCCTTCCAGAAGGACACCGCTTGCCAGTTCAACGTAGACTGCTGTGTACTCAAATGCACTTCAAGACCAGGCACTAACCGGCGTGCTGTATCTACAATGATTGGATCAGCTACGATAATAGCAGCAATCCCAGCTTCATATAAGTTACGCAGGTATTCTTCAATTCCCGCGACATCTTCATTGTGAGCATAAATGTTTGTTGCAACAAATACCTTAGCGCCATATTTCTTGGCGAATTCAACACCTTCGCGCATTTCCTCGAAGCTGAAATTATCTGCGCCGGAACGCAAGCCGTATTGTTGTCCTCCGATATAAACAGCATCCGCACCATAGTGTACTGCGAACTTCAATTTTTCCAAATTACCAGCCGGAGCGAGGAGCTCCGGTTTGTCCAGACGGTAACGTTTGCCCTTATATTGCGGCTTTGTCATGGTTCCCATTCCTGTTCTCCCCTCCATCGCCCACAAAGCTAAGTCACATGCTATAAATGCTGTACCTAATCTTCGTGGGGACCTATAACCTCTTTATTTTTATCAAACTTAATATACTTGCTCTTTATAGAAAAATCCGAAGCTTAACTCCCGTTCAGGGTCCTGCACCGTTCTGATTACATCCATCCATTCCTCATTGAAGGCATAACCTTCCGGATCAGCCGCATAAAGATCTATAGCTTTACGATAAGTCTTCACAACCGTTACATTATACGCTATCGATTTCAAGAGTCCCTCAATCTTAAGGCTGTGTATACCTGCAGCCATCAGAATATGCAGATCCTCCAAAATACAAATATCATCCGAGCTCATAATATGAGTGCCGTTCTCGTCTTCATAAATCGGGAATTTCTGGTCATCTCGTTCTTCCTCAATCAGAAATAGTCCGCGTTCCTTCCCGAGACTTCCTCCATCACTAGGACGGCCTTGATGTGACATATAGCTTTCAACAAGCTTCCGCTTGGAATGGTATATATTGGTCATTCCATGAACCTGCACCTGTGCCTCAATCTCCAAAAGCGGAACCATTTCCGTCATTTCATCCATATTCAGCTCACGGGCCAGCACAACGCGAGAAGCCCCCTTGCGTCCCCAATAATTCGCTGTCGCATAGTTTGTGGAAGTCATTTCCGCATTCCAGTGCAGCTTCATTGCTGGCGCTTCTTTCTTCACAGTGGTTAACACTGCTGGATCCCCGAATTCAACACCATCAATGCCAAGCTCACCTAAAGCCTTCACATAGGCAGGAAGCTCATCCAGCAGACGGTTGGACATCAGCCCACCCAAGCTTGCATACACTTTGCAGCCTCGCGAATGTGCCATTTCTACGACAGTCGCTGTATCCTCCAGAGAGAAATGTCCAGCAAGCCGCATCCCGAAACGGTCATCCCCAATGAGCAACGCATCTGCTCCGGCATCCAGCAGAGCAGCAGCTTCCTCCAAGGACGCTGCCGTCACCAGCAATTCCGGTTTGTTAGTCATGTTGTACCTCCTACTTGTACAGTTATTTCAACCGCACCACTCTTCATTTTAATAGTTTATTTCGATTCTTGCTTACTTTTTTCGATATTGGCTAAATGTTCCTTGTAGGTCTTAGCAAATAAATGGCCCTGTGTACCATCTTTTTTGGTCACATAGAAGTAATATTCAGAAGCTTCTGGTTCGAGTGCCGCTTGAATGGACTCCAGCCCCGGATTACTAATAGGTCCCGGAGGAAGTCCAATATTCTTATACGTATTATATGGACTATCAACTTCCAAATCTTTATACAAAAGTCTTTCCTTCTGCTTATTGAGTAAATATTGAACGGTAGCGTCGATCTCCAGCTTCTGCTCTTTCTTTAGGCGGTTATAAATAACACCAGCCACAAGCGGACGTTCACTATCCACCACAACTTCCCGCTCAACCAGCGAGGCTACGGTCAACAGTTCATGCAGAGACAATCCACGCGTTTCTAGCTTTTGCTGCCAGTTAGGAATCGTATCTAGCTTCTTCTGGAACTGATCCAAAAGCGCTTCTACAACTTCCTGGGGCGTGCTATCTTTGGCCAGTTCATAGGTTTCGGGGAATAAATATCCTTCAAGACGGTGGCGTAGATTCTTATCCTGCGGGATACCCAGAATATCAATCCCCTTCAAACCTGCACCAGTATCCATAATTTCAAGAAAAGTAGCCGCATCCTGATTCCAGGCTTCAGCGAGCTTCTTAGCGATCTGCTCAGCAGTATATCCTTCGGGGATAGTAAAGACCACAGTTTCTTCCTTAACTACATCACCTGCATTTAATCTTGCAATGAGTTCATCATAGCTGTCACCGGGCTTAGCGATATAAGTACCTGCTTTGAAGCTAGAGCCTTCTTTAGTCCATTTCAAATATCCCTTAAAAAAAAGACTCTTACGGATAATGCCATTTTGCTCAAGCAGATCAGCAATCTCCGCACTTCCCATGCCCTTCTCTATCGTAAATGTTACAGCAGGACCTGCAGGCTCTACCGGCTGCATCCCGTTCCAAATGTACCATGCGCCCCCACCTCCTGCTGCTACCAGCAAAAGAATAATGATTAACACAGTACGGATTGCGGATTTCAAGTCTGGTTCCTCACTTTCCGACTATAAAGTATAAAAGTGTATTGCCTAAAATTCAATATATATTTCCTTAGATTGATGTATATAGGATATTGCTCGCATTTCAAGCAAAAAGAGCGCGGAATTCTCCGCCCTCTTCCGTGCCCATCATAAATGTAACGTACATGTTTAAGTTTTATTCAGCGCCATCTGCTGGAAAAGTCATCTCATCGTATAGCTCAGAGATGTCTTCCCACTCTTCATCGTCCATAATGCTCTCCAATTCCGGAAGTCCGTCAGAAGAGACAACGATACGCAGGATTTCATACTCCACGTCTTTGCCAGAGCCTTTCAGCACTGCATATCCGCGATCACCGACTTCAAATTCGGCGATAATATCGTAAATGGAAGATTTGCCTTGCTCATCTTCCAGTTCTACAGTTTCTCCGTAGGCTTCTTTAAGCCGTGAAGTCCATACCGCTTGATCAGCGGATATCTCAGTCATTCTCCGATCCTCCGTCCAACTCGTCGACCAGTGTGTTGAAAGTCTCTTCGACAATCGCCCACTCCTCGTCATTATCGATCATGAACAATTGAAGATCGTCGCCTTCTTCCACATAACGGAACGCGTATACCTCATCGGTTTCCTCGTCCTCGGAGTCTAGCGGAACCACCATCATATACTTAGCGTCCGAGCCATCAACCTCAAACTTCATAATGACCTCGAATTCCTCTTCATTACCTTCCTCATCGGGAATATAGATAATTTCCGGTTCTTCCTCTTGGCCAATCTGTTCGTTTGTCATATCCTCGCACCCCTCACCTTTTACTGTTAGCATCCAAAAAATTTTGCAAAATCAGGGCTGCAGCCATTTTATCCACAATCCCCTTGCGTTTCTTCCGGCTGACGTCCCCTTCAATCAGCACCCGCTCTGCGGATACCGTCGTCAGACGCTCATCCCAAAGGTGTACGGGCATTTCTAACTCTTCCCGTAGCTTATCAGCGAACTCTATACAGATTTCGCCCCGGGGTCCTACTGAGCCGTTCATATTCTTCGGTAGACCAACTACAATCTCTCCAATTTCGTGCTCTGCAACAAGTTCACGAATGCGTTCGAACTCATTACCCGTACCTCGGCGCTCAATCGTTTCAAGAGCTTGTGCCGTCCAGCCAAAAACATCACTTGTGGCTACACCGATTCTACGGTCGCCGTAATCTAAACCTAACTTCTTCTTCATTTCGGATTGTCCACCCTGTGATTGACGAGATAGAATCTAACCAGCTCTTCAATCAGCTCATCACGTTCTTTTCTCCGGACCAAACTTCTCGCATTGTTATGGCGCGGAATGTAAGCCGGATCTCCGGAAAGAAGATACCCTACGATCTGATTGATCGGATGATACTCTTTCTCCACCAGTGCATCGTATACTGCTAGCAATATTTCCTGGGGAGAAGCTTCCTTTTCGTCGCCCTTCACATTGAATTTGACCGTTTTGTCCATGGAGTCCATTTGTGACACCTTCCTTCTGCAAAATCGCCTTTTGGGACGGCTTCGCAAAGTTGCTACTGTGCAGCTCGCTTGCTTCCTTTATCATAACATATTCATGCCCCAACGAGGAAATCCTGCCCGTTATTAACGCTTTTTTTGGCATTTTCTCTACAAAAATTATGATATTTTTGGCTTTTAAGCTATTGTCAAGCACAATTATTCATGAATATCTAACATCCTGCTAATAAAGAGTAGCGGTACTGATATCAAACTCTCAGTACCGCTATGTTTTCTCGTAATACGTTTAGTTAGAGAAATGGTTTCGTAATTTTAACTTAGGCTAAGGAAGCTACCAATTCTTCAGCCTTTGCCAATGCTTCGTTTAGCTTAGAAGCATCTTTACCGCCGGCTTGCGCCATATCTGGACGCCCGCCGCCACCACCGCCGCAAACCGCTGCAATTTCTTTAACGAGTTTACCAGCGTGGAAACCTTTCTTCACCAGGTCTTGCGGTACAGATACTACAAAGTTTACCTTATCATCCATCGCTGCACCTAATACAAGCACTGCATCCGGAAGCTTGGATTTCAATTCATCCGCTGTGGAACGCAAAGCATCCATATTGCCTGCTTGAACAGCAACAGCCAGGAGCTGCGTACCTGCGCCAACTGTCTTCACACTGCTTGTAAGTTCAGCAGCAAAAGTAGCACTCAGCTTGGATTGCAAGGACTCATTCTCACGCGAAAGCTCACGCACCTGGTTATGCAGCGCTTCGATCCGTTTCGGAACGTCATTCAGAGAAGACTTAAGAAGGCCTGCTGATTGTTTGAGCAAATCTAGCTGACTTTCAGTGAACTGGTAAGCGTAACGTCCGGTAACCGCTTCGATGCGGCGCACTCCGGAACCAATGCCACTTTCGCTAAGCAGCTTGAAAATTCCGATTTGCGACGTGTTGGATACATGACAACCACCGCAAAGCTCAAGGCTGTAATCACCCACTTGAACGACACGGACGATATTACCGTATTTTTCACCAAAGAGTGCCATTGCTCCCATTGCTTTAGCTTCATCAATCGGCTTGTTCTCAATCACTACATCTAGACCGCGCCAGATTTGTGCATTTACGCGATGTTCGATATCGCTCAATTCTTCTGGAGTAATCGCTCCAAAATGGGAGAAGTCAAACCGCAAACGAGCACCTTCCACTAAAGATCCCGCTTGATTAACATGCCCGCCAAGAACTTCTTTAAGCGCTTTGTGCAATAAATGGGTAGCTGTGTGGTTCTTCACGATATCTTCACGCTCCGCACGATCCACTTCCGCGCGAACGGATTCGCCCACTTTCAATTCTCCCGCTTCCACAGTTACCAAATGTACGTGTTGGCCGTGTGGAGCTTTAAAGAGTCCTTTTACCTTAGCTGTAACTGAACCCCCAGTAAGCACACCCGTGTCACTTACTTGTCCGCCGCTCTCAGCATAGAACGGTGTTGTATCAAGAATAACTTGGCATTCTGCGCCTTCACCGGCGACATCTACCAATTCATCACCCACAACAATAGCCAGGATTTTCGACTCTGTTACCGAGTCATTATATCCAACAAATTCACTTTTAACCGTCAGGTCTGCTAGTGCGCCTCCCTGGATCTTCATGCTGCCGCCATCATGACGTGCAGCTCTCGCACGGTCACGTTGCTCCTGCATAGCCGCATCAAAACCTTCTCGGTCTACAGTTAAACCTTGCTCCGCTGCGAAATCTTCGGTCAGGTCAAATGGGAACCCATAAGTATCATATAACTTAAATGCATCGGCTCCAGCAATATTGCTGAGACCCTCTGCTTTTGCTTTAGCACTGATCTCACCCAAAATAGCCAATCCGTCAGACAATGTTTCGTGGAAACGTTCTTCTTCAGTACGAATAATCTTTGCGATATATTCGCGGTTGTCCACAACGGATGGATAGTAGACACCCATAATTTCGCCAACGGTTTCAGTCAGCTCATACAGGAATGGACGATCCAGACCCAAGGTCTTTCCGTACCGAACAGCACGGCGAAGCAAACGGCGGATAATATAACCGCGTCCTTCATTAGAAGGAAGTACTCCATCCCCTACTGCAAAAGTAACGGTACGCACATGGTCAGCGATTACTTTAAGCGCGATATCCTGCTCAACGTTATCTTTATAAGTTACACCCGCGAGCTGTGCTGTCTTTTGAATAATAGGTTGGAATAAATCAGTGTCGAAGTTGGAATCTACATCCTGTAGAATGGATGCAAAACGCTCCAAGCCAGCCCCTGTATCAATGTTTTTATTCGGAAGCGGCGTATAGCTGCCATCCTTGTTATGGTTGAATTGTGAGAACACCAGGTTCCATACTTCTAACCAGCGTTCATTTTCTCCACCTGGATACATTTCCGGATCGCTCATATCACTGCCGTAAGCTTCACCACGGTCATAAAAGATTTCCGAGCAAGGACCGCATGGGCCTTCGCCAATATCCCAGAAATTATCGTCGCCCAGCTTAATGATGCGTTCAGCAGGCAGGCCAACCTTTTCATTCCACAGCTTAAATGCCTCTTCATCCTCTGCGTACACCGTTACGGAAATACGTTCCGGGTCAAAGCCGATCCACTCTTTGCCGGTTAGGAACTCCCAAGCCCATGTGATAGCTTCTTCTTTGAAATAATCGCCGATGGAGAAGTTACCCAGCATCTCGAAAAATGTATGGTGACGGCGTGTCTTACCCACATTCTCGATATCATTGGTACGAATACATTTTTGTGAGTTAGTCAGGCGCGGATTTTCTGGAACCTCCCGGCCATCGAAGTACACTTTCAAAGGTGCCATACCCGCATTGATCCACAGAAGCGAAGGATCGTTGTGAGGAACGAGGGACGCACTTGGTTCAATCTTGTGACCTTTACTTTCAAAAAATTTAAGCCATTTGGAACGAATTTCACTTGCTTTCATCATTTACAGCTCCCGTCTCATCTTTTTACTTCGGCATTTACACCGGAAATTACAAAATACCTAAAAAATAAAAACAAAAAAACGCCCCTGAATAATTCAGGGACGATTAATATCGCGGTACCACCCTGGTTATCGCCTTGACCCCACTAATGGGACAATTGCAGACGATCGCCTTGTCGCGGCTGATAACGGGCGCCCCCGGTGAGCATTGATCTCACACTCCGAAATTAGCTTTCCACCGGCCTGTCTTCAAGGTTCTCACAGCCATTACGAAACGTTTCGTAAAGGAACCTTTTCTCTGATCAAGCCATCCTCCGGTGTACTTCATTTTCATCAACGATTTGTCCGATTTGCATTTTAACATTTCAAGTATAGCCAGTGCCCTTGCTTCTGTCAATCTGGGGATGGGCGAATGTGAAGAATAACACATGATTTTTGTAACAGTAAACTTGGACTCAAAAAGGATATAGTGAAATCTAAGGTTAATTTGGAATATTTTGTATCAGGAGGACTGCCGTCGATGCTTCACTCCAAGGAGTTCAATCTATCATCGATTTTTGAAGCAAAGCCTACACACTACCTTTTTATAGCGAGCCTCATTTTTATTCATATTATCTTTACTCTTGCGGTTAATCTCATCCTTTTTGAGCATGGATATTTAAGTTTTATTGCCAAAAACACAAACCACTGGATCAATGAAACGTTAGCCGCCAATCTAGTTGGGCTTCTCTTAGAAGTAATTATTTTTTTGATTCTGATAGCTAAAGTTTCGCCCCGGGATTTTGGGTTAAAAATAGAAAAATTAAGAGCCGGACTGCTGGGTACCTTTCTGTTTTGGCTCGCTATAAATATAGTAGATTTGTGTATGGTACACCTGAATCACTCAGAGCTAACACTTAACAATGCTATCTTCAGCCATTCAAATTTAGTTTTCGGTGAAATTCTAGGTCAAGTCTTGGGAAATGCTTTATTGGAAGAAATCTTATTTCGCGGCTTCCTGCTCGTTCAAATCTATCTATGCTTAAAAAAAATCAACAACAAAACTACACGGATGATCTCTGCAATGCTAATTTCACAATCGATCTTTGCCGCCATACATATCCCAAACCGGATTTACTCAGGATTAGTTGGAATGGAGTTTGTTTATGATTTTATCATGCTTCTAATTCTAGGAATTATATTCGCTCTACTCTATATCTTAACCCGAAATTTATTTTTCGTGATCGGCGTTCACTCATTAATGAATATTCAGATAGTGTTTTGGAACAGCAATTTCACATATACGGCAACTTTATTATGTGTCTTATTACTGACTTGTCTTTTGCTTTGTATAAAAAGGAAAACATTTCGTGCGCAGCAACGGGCGGATATGGGGCTCTGATAATTAGAACTTTTCACAAAAAGAAGTTCCCCCTTTAAGCAGGAGGAACTTCTATCACTATTACTATAATGTCTCTATTAATTCGCACCCTCTGCAATAGCTTTATAAGCAGCTAAATCCGTATAAACTTCCTCTTTAAGCGGATTGCGTTTATGCTTGATGATTTTATAGAAATGATAACCAAACACTGCAATATTAGCAGCTAAAGATAATGCACTTACTATCCACAGAGCGGTTTCACTATGAGAGGATTGTACAGAGAACTTTGACTCACCAACAAACGCCGGGAACGACATCGTAAACATCATCCAAATCGCCAAAGTCTGTGCACGATGCTGCAGCCATGCCCCTTTTTTAAAGAAGAACGCCGGGATGGTACAAGAGATCAACAATGCTGCACCTGCATAGAAGGAATGGTCAGAAACTGCATTATATACATAGGCAAAGTTCCAAATGTCATAAGCAATGATCCAGAACCAAAGCTGGTCAGGCCACAACATATCTTTACTCTTATCTTTACTGATCACAATACCCATCCAACCAGAAATCGTAATAATGTTCAGAATACCTGCGATCCCGTTCATAATGTTCCAAGGACCACCTACCATCATTACGCCATCCACCATACCTTGCAAGCTGTACACTTGGAAATCACGAATAACTGCTTCAAGAATGTTAACTGCAAGGATAATAGCCGGGAACATTAATATATATTTATTTTTGTCCCATCCTTTAACATAACGGATAGCCATAAACCCTATACATCCTGCCAAAGCAGAATATACTTTTACCCAGTGAAACCATGTTCCAGTACTGGAGCCTTCTCCTGCCGTATTTGGCCAAACCGCTATGGTAAGAACAATAGGGACAACTATAAACAGAATGATTGAGAACCACTTGCTCTTCCGTGCGATTTCATTTACAAACATTAATCCTGCTAGTACTACTAACCACATTAGCGCAGAGTACCAGGGAATCGATTCGAATAAAAACATGTTTTACTCCTCCTTGTAGGTTGGTGTATGTAATCTGTGTCTCAGGTCCAATATAGCCCATCCCTCTTTAAACGATCAAATCGCTTAAAACGTTGATTTATCAGTGTTTTTTTAGTTTCATTTCAAGTTGAGTTTACACAACCCCAGCACTAGAATTCGCCAAACTTTCTACCTTTCTTCTGAGAGATCTATTAGAATACATGTCTATAGAACTATATACTGCAAACCTAACTTGAATGTAAAAAAACCTTGTCGACAAATTTCTTTGTGGACAAGGTTCCTCTTTAATGTTATTCAAAAGAATCGTTCAACCAAGTGTTTCGCGTATATAATACAATTCTCAAGTGTAGGGAAGTTCATGATTTCTCCAGCTAAATAGATATTGTTTTTCCCCTGCATCTGATCAACCCGTTCATAAAATCCCTCATGTAGCGCATTAGAATCCACATGTGGGAAATGCCTCCAACGCTTCATCATATATAGTCGAATGCTCTCTCCGCCCAGCTCGCGAAGTTTATTTTCTACCGTCTCTCGCATTTCCAGATCAGTCATAGCTTCATTCTCTGCTACATAAACCGTAACTAGATCCGTAGTTCCCATATCTGCCCACCGATAGTACCATGCCATCATATGCCCTTTACGTTCAGGGTACATATTCCGGGGGATATAGCCAGAAAGCTCCGGCAACCCCTTCACTCTATACGCATATACCCTAAACCATTCATAGGTTATATTCGCTAATAAAGTTTTGTCCTCACTTGACAGGCTAACTGTATCGCCCATTTGCTCTAAAGCTGCTGTATAAATGACCTTGTCAAAATAAAAGATGTCCTGACTCGTCTCTACTCGAACCTGCCCATCTTGTTCTTGCTCCATAAAAAGCACTTCACAAGTCAGGCGTAGATCGTTTACTTGGTCGGCCATTCGTCTAATCAGCTCAGTAACACCCTTAGGCCAGGTTATCATATGAGTAATTTCAATAAACGACAACAGATTATCATAGCTTAGAAATTTCAGCACATATGCAGCGGGCACATTATGGATACCACCGAATCCAAAAGTATTAAAATAATGCATGTAGACCTGCTCAAGGACAGACAGCTTATTCTCTACACACCACTGCGAAAATGGCTGACATAAATCTGGCGGTAAGTGGAGAAAACCCGGTTCTTGGAGAGACTCATAGCGTTTTAGAATATCCGGCAATCGTTTGAATTCTTGTGTAAACGCCTCTATCTGCTCCATGGGAATTTGTGAAGTTTTTCTCCCATTATTATCAAAAAATCCACGTTCTAACAATGGTCCCCTATCCATAAGATCAAAATCTCTCATAAAATCCATCGTATGTTTATAGGTAGGCAGGCCGATTAGCGTCCCCATTTCATAACTTTTTCCTTTGTACTCAATAGAATGACACTTTCCTCCTACTCTATCCGACTTCTCCATGAGGGTAATGTTGGTATATCCTTTTTTCGCTAATTCATAAGCAGCCGTAACCCCAGAAATCCCTGCACCGATGATTCCAATTCGGTCTTTATTCTTTGTGTTTGTCATCATCCGTTATCTCCTTGTAAATAACCATAATGGCAAAGTTTCTCGTTGTCCCGTATAGGCAAGTGCGACATCCGATGGTATTTTACCTTGATTAGGTCCGTCTGTAATTTGCCTGTTGAAGTTGTAGGTTCTCAAGTATTCATGTAAGCGCTTTTCTAAAATTTCAAAGGAATCTATCGTATCATCTACCCAAGCCTGCTGGTAGAATTCTTTGGTCAACACCGCCGCAAATTGCTGCAAGGGCTGAAATATCTCTGTTTGGTCTACCGTTATAGCGACTTGATTAATATTGTTCTTATGTAAAAATTCACTATATTTATGTTTTCCTCTGTCCCAGTTCGTAATGAATTCACGGCTTTTGTTCGTAACCAGATTATCGATATGAAAATCTAATGTCTTCATCAATGGGAGAACTTTCAGATGCATAAAATCTATAAAATGAATGGTAGATTTCCGATTGTATAGCTTAACTAGACCTAGTCTGGAGTAGGCATCATAAATTACATATTGATATACCTTTCCGACCCTCGGGAAAACTCCCAAATAGCTAATACTCTGCTGACACATATACCCGGGATGAGCATTTATCGGATTCTTCATCTTATAATCTAGTATTTTCCGTTTCTCTTTAAATCCTTTAGTGTGAGTGGATTGTGCGCCATTCCTCTTCTTTGCTTTGATTTGATTGGCGTAAGCTTCACGTTCTATTCGTTTATTTAGTCCGTTTCGACGTAGTACATTATAAATACCGGATTCCCCGATTTGCATACCTTCATCTTGCAGTTCATAAAAGATGCGTTTAGGCCCATCCTCAGGAAATCTGGCGACGTACTCCAAGATCAATCTTTCCGTTCTCTTATCTACTTTATTAGGCATTACCGGCTTTCTTTTCTTCTCCCCAAGTCCATCCATTCCATGTTGTTGATAAGCTTTAGACCACTTATAATAGATCGTCCGGGAAATGCCAAACTCCTTACAGGTTTCGCTCACATTCTTGCTGATGGCCCCTTGCATGAGGATATGATATTTGTTGTTCGCATTCACCTATTTGCACCCCTCCTATCTTTATTTTATACATAGTTAACGTTTAATTCATTACTATTCTAAAAAAAATGGGAGAACGCTCAAAGCGTCTCACCATTCCGAACAAAATGCGTTATGTATTTCCCTGCGGAAATCTCCAAGCAATTTAGTCGTTTGCCATATGCACAGCCGCCATCTATCCCAATTTTATCTCCCAGTGGACTAAACCAGATTTCTTCTGAATCATGCAGATCCATCGTCGAAGTATGACCGAAAACAACCGTTTTGTTAGTGCTAACTACCGGATTCTTATAAAAGGGGTCTCTAATCCAGATAAAATCATAAGGGTCCTGCTGTTTCCAATCCTCTATTAATGGATTAATGCCTGCATGAACAAAAATATGTTCTTCCGTCTCATGATAAAGCGGCAATGTGCTCAGAAAGTCTATATGATGTCTATAGTCCCGCCTAATTTTTTCTTTTAGCTGCATATAATCCTTCCAGCCAAAATCCTTCTGCAAACCTTCGTAGCCCGCCTCGCAATAACTCATCAGTGTATGAAATCCGCCGTTAGTTAGCCAATGGGTATCCAATTTATCATCTTCGCTGGTGAGCGCATCGCAAGCCATTTTATCGTGATTTCCTTTGAGAACTATCGCTCCACATTCTTGCTGCAGAGTCATCACTTGCTCCACAATTCCTTTACTGTCCAGACCTCTATCCACATAATCTCCCATTAAAATAAGCTTATCCTCCGCCGGGCGATAATTCACTTTTGATAATAGGGCATTGAATTCTACATAACTTCCGTGAATGTCACTAATTGCTAATATTCTGATGATAATCACTCCTTGCTCTAAGATGCAAAAAAAGATGTTCCCGCAGGTCTGCAGGAATATCTTTTGATGTTGGGCTTTCTATACTGAATCTATAACTAATGGCTCCTCATCCGACTGTGGAAAAAAATGACGGCTTCTGACCTCATGCACCGCTTCTTGAAAACGATCGCACAAAAAGATCAGCTGGTCGATCTCTTCCTTACCGACCTTTTGCGTGATTTCACTCAAAATGCCGGAATAGGATGCCATCTGCCTGCTATAAATCTGCTCTCCAAGCTCACTCAGACAGATATATACGACCCGACGATCTGTATCGGATGTTGTACGCACTACGTAACCTTTTTCCTCCAACGTATTTGCCATTTGCGTGGCAGTAGGTCTACTTATCTGGAGCAGGTCACTTAATTTAGAAATCATAACTCCCCGGTGCTGTTTGTCACCTTCAGTGGCTTTCTTTTGCTTCATTACAGTGTGAATGACGTACATCATAACAAACTCTCTATACGATACTACATCAATCGAGTAGGGGCGAGCAGTCAGACGCTTTATATTTTCAAGGGCTATGATCAGCTTCTGCTCTTGATTGTCATGGGTATCCATAGGGCACCTCCAATATACCTCAATCTAATTAGATTACTTACCTATTCCCAAAAAATCAAGTCAAATTCAAATTCTCTTTAAATTAAAATTTAATAATTAACCTGTTGTGCTAATTGATGAATTTGTGTATTATACATAAATGATAGTTTGGCTACCTAATTATTACGACATGAATTCCCAAACTACAATATATAGAAGTTAAAGGAGAGGAACTGCTCTGGAGCATCTCACTCAGAAAAAGAAAGTTACAATTATGATTGCTTTAATGGCGGCTATGTTTTTCGCAGCAATCAACCAGACGATTGTGGGCACAGCAATGCCCCGAATTATTGCGATGCTTGGAGGTATTGAACATTATACCTGGGTAATTACCATCTATATGCTCACCTCAACCATTGCTACCGTACTTGTCGGTAAGTTATCCGATATTTACGGAAGAAAGCCCTTCCTGTTATCAGGGATTGTCATTTTTATTATAGGTGCTTTCCTATCCGGATTGTCGACCAACATTTTTCAAATGATCACTTATCGCGGGATACAAGGTCTAGGCGGCGGGATTCTAATGTCGGCTACCGTAACCGCTGTAGGTGATTTGTTCGCTCCAAGAGAGAGAGCCAAGTGGACTGGAATTATGATGGCGATATTTGGTTTCTCCAGCGTAATTGGTCCTACCCTTGGCGGATTCATGGTAGATCACATGGCTTGGAAATGGATCTTCTGGATCTTCTTACCTTTCGGGATCGTGGCCTTCTTTATGATTTTGAAAATGTTCCCTAAAACCACGCGTTCTACATCTGAGTCCATCGACTACTTAGGCTCCATTTTCCTTTCCCTGACCATTGTTGCGCTCTTGCTCGGCTTTTCATGGGCAGGAACAAAATATGACTGGGGTTCTCCGGAGATTCTCGGCTTGTTTGGGGCTTCCATTCTGGGTCTGATTATCCTGATTCTGATTGAACGTAAAGCTAAAAGCCCAGTATTGCCATTATCCTTATTTAAAAATTCCATCGTATCCATCTCAATGATTGTCGGCTTCCTGATGAATGCCGGTATGATGGGCGCAATGATCTACCTGCCTTTCTTCGTGCAAGGGGTAGAGGGCGTCTCCCCAACTAAATCTGGTTTTATCAATATGCCAATGTCACTTACTATGATTGTACTAAGTACTTTAGTGGGAAGATGGATCTCCAAAACAGGAAAATATAAACGTTATGCTCTAATGGGGATGCCATTCATGGTTGTAGCCATGATATTAATGGCCTTTATGAGTAACATTGCTACGGCTGTAGTCAGCATGATTATCTTCGGGGTTGGGTTAGGACTATCGATGCCTGTATTTACACTAACCGTACAAAATGCTGTAGCGCCTTCAATGCTAGGTGTTGCTACTGCTACAAATACTTTATTCCGTAATTTAGGTGGAACCATAGGTATTGCCATCATGGGTACCATTATGAACTCCTCATTAACGAAAAAATTAGAGGCAGCGGTGTCCTCTGGCAAAGGTCCGGATTTATCCAAACTTGATCCTGAATCCGCTAAACAGCTTTCTGCCTTTATGAATCCTCAAATGCTGCTAGATCAGCCTAAGCTTAAAGAATTGCATGCAACACTGCCAGAGCAAATTCAGCCGCTCTTCAATCAATTGATTGAGATGCTGCGGAACGCACTAAGCGATTCCCTGACAGTTGTGTTCTTAAGTGGTACGGCGCTGTTAGTTATCGCAGCACTGCTCGTTCTGTTCCTTAAAGAGATTCCATTACGTAGTGGAGAGAAAAAAATGGAGACACACGCAGAGGATAAAAACGGGAGTAAAAAACTCGAAAAATCTGTGCCTGCTGCACATTAATCACAAATAACCTTACATTAGAGATGTCCGTAAACAGCTTAGGCTGTGCGGCATCTCTTTTTTTATAGGAAGGGCTAGGATTCGTTTGGTTGATCGTTCAATTCTTCGAAGTAAACATAGACTCCGTTTAACAGCTCCATTAACGTATCCGTCTGTTCTTTGCCCATGTAATCGATCATACCTTTAAAGGTATTCCGGGATTTCGTTACAGCCATCTCAGCCAGATGCTCCCCTTTTTCCGTAAGCGTGATCTCACTAACTCGGCGATCCTGTGCATCAGAAGTACGCACCACATATCCTTGTGCAATCAGACTATTGAGCATTTGGGTAACCGTAGGAGAGGTGACTTTCAGAAACTTGCTAATCTCCGAAACCGTCTGTCCCTTCTTCCCTTCCCGTTCTTTACCAAGCTTTAAAGAAACCAACATCCGGACCTCACTTGGCTTCAAGCCCCAAATCGTGGTTTTACGCCAGTTCATTCTAGCGAATTGTTGGAAAGCCTCCATTAAACCATCCACATTCTGATATTTCTCTTCGTTCATCAGTACACCCCATAAAATCATTTAACACTAAGTATAGCCTAATATGACGTAAAAAAGAATTGATAGATGTCAGATTACCCATTTTCAAAAAATAACTAATGGGATGTATAATATAATAATCATCCTAAATTGAAAGTGGGTATCTAATTTGTCCTTTTCTTACTCTACCTATGACGCTCTAGGACTTGCTTCACTTGTCAAAGCACGTGAAATTTCACCTTGTGAGCTGGTCGAAGCCGCCTTTGCTCGGTTAGATGAGGTCAATCCAGTCATAAATGCGGTGGTGCGCACCCGTCGTGAAGCTGCTCTTAGAGAAGCCGACGAGATGCCTGTTCAGGATAACACTCGGCCGTTTGCTGGCGTTCCGTTTCTATTAAAAGATATTTCCCAATCTATCGCTGGCGAGCCCATCACTTGTGGGGCTATGCTGATGAAGAACAATGTCGCACGGTGGGATTCAAATTATGTTGCACGGATTAGGAAAGCCGGCTTTATTCCACTTGGACATACGAATACACCCGAGTTCGGCTTAAAAAACATTACAGAGAATGTCCTCCATGGCCCTGCTCGTAATCCTTGGAATCTCGAATATTCTCCTGGAGGTTCAAGTGGCGGAGCCGCGGCGGCTGTAGCTTCTGGTATTGTTCCAGTAGCGGGAGCCAGTGATGGTGGTGGGTCCATCCGTATTCCCGCCTCATTCACAGGCCTATTCGGACTTAAACCCACGCGCGGGCGCACACCAGTAGGACCCGGAGTCGGCCGTCAATGGCAAGGGGCTTCTATTGATTTTGCCTTAACCCGGTCCGTTCGCGATAGCGCTGCTATGTTAGATCTGCTGCAGGTTGTGCAGCCGGAAGCCGCCTTCCAGACCCCGTTATACCCGGGCGTATATCTGGATGATCTGTTTAAGCCTACGCAACGTAAACTACGAATTGGATTTACGACGGCTTCCCCAGTAGGTACGCCTGTCTCTGAAGAGGCCGTAAATGCTGTTCTCAAAACCGTGAAATGGCTCGAAGCTGAAGGACATGCGGTTGAAGAAATAGAAAGTCCTGTGAATGGCACAAGACTGATGGAGAACTACTATACGATGAATGCCGGAGAGGTAGCAGCGATGTTCGTCTCCCTGGAGAGAAATATGGGACGTTCCATAACTGCTGACGATGTCGATATCATTACGTGGGTCCTTGGTGAGACCGGAAAAAATGTTTCAGCGGCCGAATTCGTACATAGTCTGGATGAATGGGACGTTGCAGCCGCCCAAATGGCGGAACTGTTTAATCATTACGACTTATATATAACACCTACGAATGCAAACTCTGCTCCCAAAATTGGTGAATTAACGCATAAACCTGCAGAGATAGCAAAGCTGCTGCACGTAAACGAATTGCCAAAAGAAGAACAGAGCCGCTTAATTTACGAGATGTTTGAGTCAAGCCTAACCTATACACCGTTCACACAGCTCGCAAATCTGACAGGCCAGCCTGCAATGAGCGTGCCCGTCCATAAGTCAGCAAATGGCCTTCCGCTAGGCGTTCAAGTCATGGCGAACAAAGGCCGTGAAGATTTATTGCTTCAGCTTGCTGCCCAGCTTGAACAATCCGCTCTTTGGGTCGGCATGACTGGAAATCCGCTGTTCACCTGATCAATTAAGGGTGATGCTCTCGCAGCTCAAGCTCCCCTTACTCTTTCCCGCAAATGCCATAGAAGAAAATATGGATGGCTTCCTCGATGAAGGCATCCATATCTTCCTGTTTGCTAGCTTCGTCTAGAAGTTCACCCGCATTACGCATATACATCCCCATTAGTGAAAGTATCCCTTTGGTGGATACTTTATTTGAGATTTCTCCCCGCGCTTTCCCATCCTCGACCATCTTCACCAGCACCGGCAAAATGTCATTCGCATATCGTTCCTCAATATAATGGAACATTTCTTGATCCTCAACCATAAGCTCCTTCACAGTTGCGGGAGATAAACCGCTGTAAGTTTCCCTCTCCATGGTTAGAATGTAACCAATAATCTCCTTTAGAGAATGCTCTTGATAAATGTAATCTTCAAATTCCTGAATTTCCTTCTGAACAAAGTCCTTAAAAGACTCACTAAGCAGCGCTTCCTTACTGCCAAAATAATTATAAATCGTCACCTGAGAGACCCCTGCTTCTTTCGCAATATCAGCGATCCGTAGACGTTTCGGTTCCCAGTTCTTGAGCATCTCCATGGTAGTTTTCATAATTTTGAGTTTAATCTGTGCTGCTCTCTTCTCAAATCCATTCATAGCTTCCACCCTAACTTCGTTATTAAGTATGCATATTCAAATTTAATGAAATATTCCATTTCAATTATTTCATAATTATATTGACTTCATTAACCACTAGGAATAATATAACATATGAAATATCTGATTCATAATAGTTCATTATTTTGCGGCGGGGGTGGCAGCATGCTGGTAGTAGAAGGCTTAACTAAACGATTTTCGAATGGCAAAGGAATCGAAGATGTAACATTTACCGTAAATAAAGGCGAGGTTTTTGGATTTCTAGGTCCTAACGGTGCGGGTAAATCGACGACCATACGGCATATCATGGGTTTTATGAAACCAGATCAAGGGCTTGCGAGTATCCATGGGCTTGATGTATGGAAGGCACAAGGGACAGTCCAGAAGCATATCGGCTACTTACCCGGTGAAATCAACTTTTTTGATGGGATGACGGGTCTTTCTTTCCTTAAATTTATCTCAGCCATGCAGGGAATCAAAAATACTACCAAACGCGAGCAGCTGATTGAACGTTTGCAATTTGATGCCACCACTCCGATCCGAAAAATGTCAAAGGGAATGAAGCAAAAGGTCGGAATCGTCGCTGCTTTTATGCACAGTCCTGACGTTATTATTCTGGATGAACCTACCTCGGGTCTCGACCCGCTCATGCAAAAGGTATTTATTGATCTGGTACTGGAGGAAAAATCAGCCGGAACTACCTTTCTCATGTCCTCACACAGCTTTCAAGAAATTGAACGCACCTGTGACCGCGCCGCAATTATCAAAGACGGACGGATTATCACCGTAAAAAATATTCATGAACTGCAATCGATGCAACGGAAGCTGTTTGAGGTCATTTTTGCGAATAGTGAAGATGCAGTGAATTTTGCCGCCTCCGGCCTACAAGTGGAAGCTCACGAGGGAAATAGGGTCCGCATAGCTGTGCAGGGCAATTATGACCGATTCATCCGGGAAACTGGAAAATACAATGTCCGCAGCATCGACGTATTCACGCAGAATCTGGAGGACATCTTCATGGACTATTATGACCGCAAGGGGGCAGTGCAATGAATCTTCCGCTCTATAAGGAAATGATGCGAGTGAACCTGAAAGGAATATTGAATTACGCCTTTGGTTCTGCCTTCTATATTCTGTTTATGATCTGGCTTTATCCTGGGATTGCGGGGAGCACACAAGCAATTGATGACCTTATTAAGGCGATGCCAGAGGGTGTGGGTAAAGCCTTTGGATTAAATAGCGGATTTACCAGTGCTGAAGCTTTTATCTCCGGAGAATATTATGGACTTATACTAGTTCTGATTCTATCCATAGTTTGTGTGCAAATGTCAACGCAGCTTATGGCTCGACTCGTGGATCACGGCTCCATGGCCTATCTGCTCATAGCCCCAACTACACGGAGAAAAGTCGCTACCACGCAGGCACTTGTTCTCACTACAGCATTACTCTTAATTATGGGTGTAACCACCCTCGCCGGATTATTAGGTAAAGCATGGTTCCTTGGCAGTGAATATGACTTTAACAGTGGTCGCTTCGCTCAGCTGAATACCGTGGCGTTTTTATTGTTTTTTGCGGTAGGCGGCCTTACCTTTCTCGTGTCCTCTGTATGTAATGACGAGAAAAAAGCGCTCGGAATTTCCGGCGCCATCGCCTTCGGATTTTTCACTCTGGATCTACTCGGTAAAATAAGCGACAAACTGGAAGGACTGCGTTTCCTAACCTTATTCTCCTTCTATCAACCCGGGGAAATCGTTCAGGGCAACGTGGAGATTATTCAGGTCTCCAGTTGGCTGCTGTTGATCGGAGTGTTCACCTTTTCCTTGGGAGTAGAGCTGTTCAGAAGACGGGATCTTCCATTATAAGAGTACCTCATTTGATCATCTTGCTTTTACGCGTTCCCGAAGCAACTATCGGACAGCGTTGACCTTAAATGCAACTTTATCACAAATTTGTGTACCTAACGGACCCTAAAGTCGTTATTGGCTTGAAGAACAGCAAAAATGAACCTTTTCTAAAGGAATAGCTGCACTGGGGTCCGCAACCTTGCTCAAATGTCCAAAAATTTGCAAATAGCGTCTGCTGAGTCCTTAAGCCTCAGGAGGGTTATAACTATGACTCTTATAAAAAACAACAGAGCAGTGTTTCTCCACCTCTGGGAGAATCATTGCTCTGTTGTTTTATGCGACAAATCCCTTTTTATTTCGTATCCGGTCTAGGTACACCAAAGTTTGGCGTTCCGTCTTCATTCCACTGGATTACTTGCACACGTGCGTGACGATTCGGATCGTAAAGCGGATCACCGACAATTTCCTTATAGCTTCTAGCATGGAAAACAAGGATATCCTGTGTGCCATCCTCAGAGACAGTGAAGCTATTATGTCCCGGACCATATTGGCCGTTTTCCTCAGAAGTCGTAAACACAGGTTCAGGTGTCTTGACCCATGATTTTGGATCCATCAAATCACTATTCTCATCAGCAGTCAACAATCCCATACAATAGTTGTGATCTGTTGCACTAGCTGAGAAAGTCATGAAAATGCGTCCATTACGCTTAAGGATTGCCGCGCCTTCATTCACCAAAAATCCGATTTTTTCCCAATCGTATTCAGGAGTGGTGATGCACACCTGCTCGCCTTTTAGTGTCCAAGGGTTCTCCATTTCGGAAATATAAATATTTGAATTGCCAGGGATAGCAGGATCTTTTTGTGCCCAAACGTAATATCTAACTCCTTTATGCTCAAAAGTTGTTGCATCCAAGGCAAAAGATTCCCATTTTGTTTTTATTTGACCCTTTTCCACCCATTCACCCTCTAAAGGATTTGCGGATGAGTTTTCTAGTGCAAACATGCGATGATCAAATAAACCATCTTTCGTATCAGAGGTATGTGCAGCTGCATAATACACGTACCATTTTCCATCAATATAATGAATCTCTGGCGCCCAGATATTAGCACTCATCAAGCCCGTTTCATGCTTAACCCAAATGGTCTTCCCTTCAGCCTCAGCTAATCCTTGAATGGATTCAGAACGGCGAAGCTCAATTCTATCGAACTCTGGAACTGAAGCTATGAAATAGTAGTACCCGTCAGTATGTTTATAGATCCAAGGATCTGCTCGTTGCTCAACTAGTGGATTTTTCACATTAAATTCTCTCACAATGACAACTCCTATATTTATCTCTTTTTTTATATTTGCAGGTCACCAAAACACACCCTTCCTTATAAGAAGTCAAGGTGTATTTAAGTTTAAGTTCATTCGATCTAACCTTTGATACCCGAATTCAGGTTGATGGATTGAACAAAGTATTTTTGTGCAAAAACGAATAGCAGCAATGTTGGAATAATCGCCATGATTGCCGAGCCCATTAATTGTCCGATCATACGATAGTTTCCGTAGATGTCTTGCAATAAGAGCAATCCAGCGGTAATTGGCATTTTGTCTACATCTGTGTACACAATAACCGGCCAGAGGAAGTCATTCCAAGATCCAGTAAAGGAGAACAATCCGCAAACAATCAATATTGGTTTAACTAACGGCAATATAATTTGCGCGAAAATTCTAAAGTCACTAGCACCATCAACTTTAGCCGATTCATCTAATTCTTTTGGGATACCGTTCATAAACTGTCTGACCAAGAAGATATTACCCATACCCGCAAGACCAGGGATAATCATAGCCCAGGAAGTATTCACCCAACCAAAGGAGTCAATGATTTTATAAGAAGGAATCAAGTTAACAACACCCGGAAAGAAGGAGATCCCCAGCAAAGTGAAGAACAATGTGTCTCTTCCTTTAAACTTAATACGGGTGTAACCAAAACCTGTAATCGAAATAACAATAACAACCAGAATGGTGTGAGATGTGGCAATAAACAATGAGTTACCTAACCAACGTAGAATTGGAGCTGTAGAAGTATTGTTTAGGATCGTAACGTAGTTCTCAAAGACCCACTCTTTAGGAAATAGTCTAAAGCCCGAGGATACTACTTCCGTTTGTGATCTAAATGAGGTGGAAATCCCGAATATAACAGGAATGATCCAAATCACACATAGGATACCTAGAAATATATAGGAAATATATTTTGAAATACTTACACTGGAGGAGCCTTTTATTTTGCCTGTTGTATTTACAACTGGATTTACTGCCTGGTTTGACATTTTAGTACACCTACCTTTTCCATTTCCTTGTTAGTCAATTAGTTTCTGCGAACCTATGAAGCATTTCGGTTCATTACAAAATATTGCAGCGCTGAGATCACCAAAATAACTAATCCCAGTAAAACTGCCATAGCTGATGCCATCCCGGCGATGGACTCACCGTTACCGAAAGCTAATTGACGAATATACATCATTAGAACGTGTGTACTTTGTCGAGGTCCGCCATCGGTCATCATTAACGGTTGGCCGAATACATTAAAGGCACCCGCAGTTGTCATAACAAAGGTATAAATTAATGGAAAACGAATAGATGGCAAGGTAATACTAGTGAATTTTTTAATAGAACCCGCACCATCGAGCTCAGCCGATTCATATAACTCTTGAGAAACGCCACTTAAGGAAGCGCGATAGATAATCATGTTGCCCCCAATACCACCCCATAAAGTAATTACAATGATAATAATCCACGCATAGGGTTGATTTGCAGGCCAAGCAATTTGTGATCCAAATAGATTACCAGTGATCCCAAGTTGCTTATTAAAGATCAACAGCCAAATCAGTGCGGCCGCAGAAATTGAAATCAAGCCAGGAATATAAAGAATAGATTGAATTAAGCTCTTCATTTTAACTTTTTTATGTTCCAACGCCACCGCGACCATTAATGGAATAATAATCAGCAACGGAACAGACATAGCAACGAAAATCAATGTATTTTTTAGGCCTCTGAAAAATTGAGTATGAAAGGTTGAACTGTTGTCAAAAAGAATAGCCTTATAGTTATCAAAGCCTACCCATACCGGATCACTCATTAAATTCCATTTTGTAAATGAAGCATAAATCCCATAAATCGTTGGCAATAAAATGAAGACAGCAAACAAAATGACATGCGGACCTACAAAGAAAGCAGGTGCCCAATTGATTTTCTTTTTCATAGGAATTCATTTCTCCTTTTGCACAAAGTAATGCACCATAACATGGCACATTACTTCGTACAATCTATTCTATTTTGCTTTATTTTGCTGCACTGCTGCTTTCCGCAATTTTATCTTCAACAAATTTTTGCATCGTTGCCAAAGTCTCATCAATATCAACGTTGCCACGCACGATATCCGCACAGTAAGTATCTACAGCTTCCGCAATGTATGGGTAGTATTCATAGGTGTAAATGTATAGGGATTCGATTTCTTTTTCATCAGATGTAAAGAAGGATTGCATAAAGTCTTTGTACTCAGGGCTTTGGTTAACTACGTTACTTGCTACGTTTTGTCCAGCTTTTGCCCATTCCATCGAATTCGTACGAACATATTCCAAGAAGTTAGCAATACCCACTTCTTTTTCGTCTGTTCTCTTATCATTTTTCAACATAGCGAACAAGTGAGAAGAAGATCTGTTGGTGAATTTATCAGGAGTAGGAGAATAAACATTGGTCACGCCAAAGTTCAAGCCTTCAACCCCAGCATGTGCTGTAGAACTCCAAGTTCCGTCTGTCGAGAAAAGTACATTTTGAGATTGGAACATCAAGTAACCGTCTTCACCAAATGGAGTCATCAGGCCAGCATCAGCGATTTTCTTAACATTTTCAAACGCTTGTTTAAATACAGGGGTATTAACAGCCGGTTTTCCATCGACTTGGATATCCCCGCCCAAATCTTGAATTTGAGCCAAGATAACCCAGCCCAGCAAGGCATCATTAACTACGTAATCGCCTTCATCCAATTTACCTTGTAAGGAAAGCATTTCATCAATAGTAACAACGTTATCATCCAAGAAGGATTCAGCGTTATATTTTTTCAGCAAATCTTTATTGTAATACATTACGTTACTATGAATATCAAGAGGAACTGTGTATTGAGTTCCATCGATATTACCAGTGTTCCAAGCTTGTGGTAAGTAATTTTCAGCTTTCAGTTCAGGTTGTGCTGGCAATACGGTATCTTGCATGGATTCCAGTACACCTTGTTTAACAAACCCAGGAACACGGTCAGCGTGGATAATTGCTAAATCAGGAACACCTTTGCTAGATGCCAAAACTGTAGAAATTTTTGTGTACATATCAGCCGTAATAACATGTTTTACTTTGATTTCGGGATTCGTTGCATTGTAGTTTTTAACAATTTGATCCATATAAGCACCGTCATCACCGGTCAGCGGTGTCCAGAACGTAATCGTCTTACTATCATCTTTACCACCGCATCCTGCCAAAACTGTCGATAATGTTAGAACCGTTGCTAATAAAACTCCAAATTTCTTTTTCATTACTCTCTCCCCCTGCAGCTGTAATGTTAAGATAACCATTCATGTTCACTTTCTTTGAAAACGATTAACTTGAGATTAGTATACATTCATTGTGAAAGCGTAGTCAATAACATTTAAATAAACTTAACAGAATTTTTTTTCGTTTAATTAACCTTTTGATTCATCTCTCGGAGATGAAAGCGATATTATATTTACTTCGGTTACCTTTCATGTTACTTTATATATAGATTAATAAACTTTACAGTATATGAAATAACTTTGAAAGAAGTGGGTAAAATGCAGTTGGAAATCGACAAATCCTCTCTTGTTGTTTACGAAGCTTTAGCGAGTGAAGTACGCATCAAAATTATTCAGTTGCTCTCCAAAAATAAGATGAACATCAAAGATTTGGCAGAAGAACTTAAAATAAGCAGTCCTATCGTTACCAAACACATTAAAAAACTAGAAGATGCAGGGCTCATAAAAACTGAAAAGGTGCCTGGTAAATCAGGAATGCAAAAAATCTCAATCCTTAGGGTGGATCATATTGAGATTAACTTCCCGAAAAAAATCTTTCACTCCTTTGCCTCCTACGAGACATCAGTGCCGATTGGTCATTATACCGATTATGATCTGAAACCTACTTGCGGACTTGCTACGGATAAGGAGTTTATCGGCAGAGTAGACGAACCTAAGTATTTCATGGATTCTAAAAGAGTGGACGCAGAGATTCTCTGGTTCACGCAAGGTTATGTGCAATATAATATTGCTAATTTCCTAAAAAAAGAGGAAACCTTACAGCAATTTGAAATTAGCTTAGAGCTTTCTTCCGAATTCCCCTTTGCTAATGACGTATGGCCTTCAGACATCACCTTTTCTTTGAATGGCTTGGAATTAGGGACTTGGACGAGCCCCGGAGACTTCGCTGATGCTAGAGGTAAATTCACACCGGAATGGTGGCCACACAATATCAATCAATACGGATTGCTAAAAACGATTAGAATTACAAACCACAATGGAACTTACATTGACGGTGACCCGCTGTCTCAGGTTTCAATTGAGGATTTAGATACCAATTGTGATCGTTGGACCTTTCGGATCGAAGTGAAGGAAGATGCAAAACACGTAGGAGGAGCAACGATTTTCGGAAAAAAATTCGGAAACCATGATCAAGATATCATTTTCAAGTTGTACTATCTGTAAATTTTTCATTTATGATCTAAGCAAAACTGGTTTTTTTGCGGGGGTGAACAACTAATTAGCTATTCTTCTTTAGCTCCCCCCCACCTGTTATGCCCTATCCCCTCTCTTTATCTTGCTGATATATCCCGCCTAGTCATCCATTCACTGTATTTCACTCTTATCCACTTCAGCAGTAATCACCAGTAGTTAAATCATTTGCCTCTATTTTGAATTTATAATTTATAAAAATATAAAAAGATTCATAAATCATTAAATTTCTATTTGACTATTTGCTGATATCATGCTTAAAATGAGAGCATTATAAAACGTTTTCCGTGTTATGGTTTAGTAATACATAAATTAAAACCATTTTCATATTCGAAAGCGTTTTTTTAGTAGCTATTTATGTAAGCGTTTTACATTTTTTTCAGTAAAGAAGGGAGGAATTGGAAAAATACGCGTGTACAAGCTCTACATCACTAGAATCGGAGGAACATACATTTGAGAAAAACTACTGGTAAACTAACCGCTTCCCTGCTTGCCCTCACTCTATTAGTGCCTGCTCCATTAATTTCTGCTGCTTCTGCAAGCGATTCCAAAGCAGTCGCATTATCCACTCAGCAACAAACTGCCGATTATTCCGGCCACTGGGCACAAAAAGATTTTCAAACCTGGGTAGATAAGGGCTTGATTCTCGGTTACGGAAACGGAATATATAAGCCAAATCAAGAAATCAACCGTGCAGAGTGGGTTACTCTGGTTAATCGGGTCTTTAATTTGCAGGAAAAAGCCGATATAGGCTTCACGGATGTTTCCACGACAGGTGCTTACTACAGCGATATCCAAAAAGCAACCGCTGCAGGATATGTAACAGGATACAGCGATGGCACCTTCCGACCCGCACAGCAAGTAAGCCGGCAAGAAGCTGCAGTAATGTTATACAGACTGTTCCAACTCAACTCATCTGTTGGCACTTCTGCACCAAAGGATGCTGCTGATTTGCCAGAATGGAGCCAAGAAGCAGTATTGTCTTTACTTGGTGAAGGTTATCTGCAAGGTTACACTGACGGCAGCTTTAAAGGAACTCAGGCTGTAACAAGAGCGGAAGCACTGCGCATGATTGAGAAGCTTGGCGGAGAAATCACGCCTAAGAGCGGAAGCTATTCGGGGATTAACACTCGGAATATGGTTATCAGCAGCCCAGGCGTAGAGTTGAAAAACTCCACAATCTCAGGGAATCTCTACCTTACCGAAGGTATTGCTGAGGGCGATGTCACACTGAATAATGTCACTGTTAAGGGAAAAGTATTCGTTTCTGGTGGCGGTGAGAACAGTGTCGTACTAAGCGACTCCAATGCTGCTGAAATGGTAGTAGATAAGCATAACGGCAAGCTGCGAGTCGTTACTAGAGGCACAAGTGCCGTACCAAACGTACGCGTACATTCCAGTGCAATACTAGAGGAAGATGCACTAACGGGGGCAGGTTTCAGCCGGGTTATTGTTGAGAATACGCTGCCTAAGGATTCCATCCTCAAGCTGAAAGGAAGCTTTGATTCCGTTGAGCTTCAAGCGTTGGGAGAGCCTACACTACATCTGACAGCAGGCAGTATTGCTGAAGTTACACTGAATCAAAAAGCCAAGCTGCGTGTAGAGGCAGGTACAGAAATCAAGAATCTAATCCTTGGTTTCAACGATATCCTAACCATCCAAGGCACGGGTAAGGTTATCTTTGATAGCAAGTACAGTCAGTTAATCCATTTTGAAACACCAACTCCAACGGCTACGGCAACCACTGGCACCGGTGGATCTAACGGCGGTTCTGTTGCTACATCGGCTCCGGAAGTTATAGCTACTCCGGCCCCAACGGCTACACCAGATCCAACGGCTACACCAAATCCGACGGCTACACCAGATCCGACGGCTACACCAAATCCGACGGCTACACCAAATCCGACGGCTACACCAAATCCGACGGCTACACCTAGTCCGGGAGCAACTGCACCAGCACTCACCAATGTCTCGGTACATGATCCATCGGTGGTAGTGGATAATGGAACTTATTATGTATTTGGCTCCCATATCGATGCGGCCAAATCAGATGATCTGATGAACTGGACACAGTTCACTAATGGTTATACAACACCGGGCAACGTGATTTTTGGTGATCTGTCCAAGAATCTGGCAGAATCCTTTAAATGGGCTGGCGAGAACGATTCGGACAGTAAAGGCGGATTCTCCATCTGGGCACCGGACGTATTCTGGAATAACGATTATAAGAACGCTGATGGAACAACTGGCGCTTATATGATGTATTACAGCGCTTCTTCTACTTATATCCGTTCGGCGATTGGCTACGCCACTTCGCAAAATATCGAAGGGCCTTATACTTATGGAAATACCGTAATTTATTCCGGTTTCACCAAGGAAGAGGCTTATGACAGTGACAGTAAAGTAAATAAGAAATGGGACAATACAAATATCAAGGACCTTATCGACAATGGAACGTTGGAAGGTGTCAATCCAGATTGGTTTAATGCAGGTGGTTTGTATCAAAACAAAACCTATACAAATGCAATTGACCCAACTATTTTCTACGACAAAGACAACAAGCTTTGGATGACTTATGGTTCATGGTCAGGTGGTATATTCATTCTGGAGATTGATCCAGCTACCGGAGAACCTAAATATCCAGGCAAAGATGGAAAGACCGCTGATGGACGTATTATCGACCGCTATTTCGGAACCCATATTTCTGGCGGAATGACCAAATCGGGTGAAGGTCCGTATATCGTTTACGACAAGGAGACTGGTTACTACTTCTTGTATGTAACTTACGGTGGACTTGACTCCAAAGGCGGTTACAGCATGCGGCAGTTCCGTTCAACAAATCCGGACGGCCCTTATACGGATGCAGCAGGACAGAATGCTGTTCTAACTACCGATGGTGACAACACACCATATGGTAATAAGCTATTAGGAAACTTCATGTTTACAAATCAAAATGCAGACCCGAATTTCCAAACGTATGGTTATGTGTCCTCAGGACATAACTCGGTACAATATGATGATGAAACGGGTAAAATATTTAACTTCTTCCACACTCGTTTCCCACTCCGTGGTGAAACCCATGAACTTCGTGTGCATCAAATGTTCACTAACGAAGATGGCTGGCCAGTAACTGCCGTACATCGTTACACGGGTGAAACCATTGGGGCTGTAGCACGGGATAATGTTGTCGGCTCTTATCAGTTCGTTAACCACGGCAAGGATGTTTCAGGCATTATCAAACCTACAGTAGATATCGAGCTAAAAAGTGACGGAACGATCGTTGGATCGTTAACCGGAACTTGGGAATTGAAGGATGAGTACTTCGCTCATTTGCTCATTAACGAAACGGAAAATGGAAGCACCGTACAACATCTCTACAAAGGTGTATTTGTGAAGCAATGGGATTCCTCACGCCAACAGCATGTTATGACGTTCACCGCAATGTCAGATCAAGGGATCACTATCTGGGGCAGCCAGATGGAATCGATGAGCGTTGAGCAGATTTTGAACAATATTGCTGCAGGCTTGAGTATTGGTGACACAAGAAAAATATACGATGACATCATCCTTCCTACGGAAGGCTTGCGCGGAGCAGAAATTTCATGGTCCTCTTCCAATGAGGCTGTAATTGCTAACAATGGTAAGGTTACTCGTCCTGAACTTGGACTTGGAAACGCTACAGTTGAACTGACTGCTACAATTAAGCTAGGCGAAGTCGCAGTAACTAAGACCTTCACCGCCGTTGTTATGGAAAAAAAGAGCACGCAACTGGAAGACGGCTTAGTAGCTGCCTTTGACTTTGATGGCGACCTTGCAGAAAATGGGGATCGCACAGCTGACGGCATAGTCACCGGAAATCTGATCAACAACACTGAGGATGGAGACATCACTTTTGAGGCTGGTAAAGACGGTCAGGCAGCCAAGTTTGATGGTAAATCCGGTGTTCGTCTACCTGACGGATTAATTCAAAGTAGCGCATATTCGGTAGGGATGTGGCTGAACCCATCCGAATTAAAAGCTTTTACTCCTGTATTCTTCGGTGCTAAAACCGAAACGAACTGGTTCAGTCTCCTGCCATATGGAAACGGTGGAGCAACCACCAGACTCTGGTTCGGTAGCGATACTTGGCTAGATGCTGATACAGGCTTACAAATTCCAGTTAACCAGTGGACGCATATTGCCTTCACTTACAATGCTGGAACAGTCAATATGTACGTAAATGGTATATTGAAATCTTCCGGAAAAGGATTCACAGATATTTTTGATACAGAAAACGGTGTATTTGCTCTTGGTGTGAACTACTGGGATGCACCATACAAAGGTTTGGTTGATAAATTCCGCGTGTATGATAGAGCATTGTCTGCGGAAGCTGTTGGCTGGCTTGTAAACGGTGAGCCTGATACGAACATTAAAGTAAGTAATATTTCATTCAGTGAAGCTGTTAAATCAGTAGCTGTAGGAAATACTTTCACCCCTCAAGTAAGTGTGCTTCCAACCAATGCCGGAAACAAGGCGCTAACTTGGAGCTCTAGCGATTCCAGCGTAGTGGCTGTTGACGCAGCGAGCGGAATAGTAACAGCACTAACTGTCGGTGGCCAAGCTGTAATTACTGCAACAGCGACTGATGGAAGCGAAGTTTCAGCCAGCTACACAGTAAATGTAACTGATGGAAAAGTAGCTCATTATGCTTTTGATGGCGACCTGGATGACTCCTTCCAATTGAACGGAAAAGGCGAAGTTACAGGAGCAAAAGTAGATAGCCCAACAGTAGGCAATATCACATACGGTAACGGTGTCCTCGGTCAAGCTGCAATATTCAACGGTACCTCCGGTATCCGTTTGCCTGATGGATTAATTGACAGCAATACCTACACCGTATCTATGTGGCTAAATCCTGAACAACTTACAGATGCAACAACTACTTTCTTCGGCGCTGCCACTAAAAATAGCTGGATTAGCTTCGTTCCTCAGAACGGTGGCGGTAAAACGTTGTTATGGTCCGGAGAAGCTTGGTATGATGCTATTTCTGCCATGAAGATTCCAGTAAATACATGGACACATGTTGCGTTTACGGTCAGCAATGGTACCGTAAAAGTTTACCTCAACGGAGTAGAGCAGTTCTCTGGTGAGGGCTTCCCGAATGTCTTTAAGAACAAAAACGGCGTTTTCGCTCTAGGCGTCAACTATTGGGATGCACCATTTAAGGGTATGATTGATGAACTGAAGATTTACAGCAGAGCGCTCAAGTCAGATGAAGTACAGGCAGAGTATAGCTCGAACGTAGATTAAGCAAGATTTGATTTGAAAAGAGAGCGGAGCCACAGGCTCCGTTCTTTTTTAAAGTCCCATATTGTAAAAAAAGTATTTAACTAATATAATCATTAACTATACATCCGAAATAAACGTCGATTTTTATATTGTTATTAATAAATTTCTTAATCATCGGCGATTAGCCCATAAATTTTAATTGGAGGCCATTTATGAAACTTGACCTGTCGGAAGAATCCCTTCCCGTCTATGAAGCTTTAGCCAGCTCAGTACGCCTGCACATGTTGCGTTTGCTTGCCGAAAATCCTATGAATGTTAAGGAATTGGCCGCAGCAGTAAATTTGAGCAGCGCCATTATGACTATGCATGTGCGTAAGCTGGAAGCTGCCGGACTGATCCAGACGCATATGGCACCTGGTCGAAGTGGTCTGCAAAAGATCTGTACTCTAGCTGCTGAAGGAGCAGAAATCACCTTCCCAGGCAGACAGATCAATGAGCGCAAAAGTTATCGCAAGGAAATTCCGGTTGGACATTACTCCGACTTCCTGATCGAGCCAACCTGTGGTCTTGCAACTACTGAGAAAGTGATCGGCAGTTTTGATGATCCCCGCTATTTCTGGGATCTTGAGCGTATGAATGCGGGGATTCTTTGGTTCGGCAAAGGATTTATCGAATATAAAATCCCTAATTTCCTCCTCTCCAGCCAGCATCCTGAGGAACTGATTATAACCATGGAAATTGCTTCCGAAGCACCTTCCATTAATAATAATTGGCCTTCGGATATCACATTCACTCTGAACGGAGTGAAGCTTGGATTCTGGACAAGTCCCGGTGACTACGGGGATAGCCGTGGTAAATATACACCGGCCTGGTGGCCAGCACTCACGAACCAATACGGCTTGCTCAAGCAGCTGCGCATTACAGCAAAAGGTACATTTATGGATGGTTTGAAGCTCTCAGAAGTTACCCTTGATCAAGTGAATATCCGTGACAAACAGTGGTCTTTCAAGCTTTCCGTAGATGAAGATGCCGAGCATATTGGCGGGATTACTCTTTTTGGCAAAGGTTTTGGAAATTATAATGAAGATCTAATCGTTGAGTTGTTCTATACGGATAACCAAGAATAAAGCCGCATTCACCTCCCATTGGAGAGTCGAATGCGGCTCTTATTTTAGCTTAATTCTTTTCGATAAAGGGACCCCACAAGCCACCCCCCGGCAATGGACAACTACGTTCCTTAAGCTTGGCTACTACGGGGATGATGCAGCCGCAAGCGACGCAAGTTACCCCTTCGTGCAGCTTAGGGCAAGTCCCACAAAGGGCAACCCGTTCAGCGTAAACTTCATCCGGAACACAAAACTCTGGCTTAAACATGGAAGAAGACAAGATACGATTAATCTGCGTTGGCGTAACTTTATAATCCTCTCTGCATCCCTTGCATGTTGATGTTGTTGACATGGTAACACCACCTTAAGCCTTCGGCGTAATCTCCAGCACAGTTACTGACATTGGAGGCAGTTCAACATTAAGAAGATCGCCCTCCAGAGTGAAGGCAGTGAAGGCTTGCGGCACTACCGCCTCCGGTTGGCTGAAGGTATTGTGAGCATCAATTTTATCACCGGCAAGTGTTGTGCCTGTCACTTCAACCTTCTTCCCGGAAAGACCACGAAGCTCAAGTGGAACAGCAGCAGAAGCAGCATGGTTCAAGTTGCAAAGACTGACATGGATGATTCCAGAAGCAGTTACGGAAGCCGAAGCAGATACTTCAGGAATCTCACGGCCTTCAAAGCTGTAAGTGCCACTTTCCAGTGCTAAATCCAGCAACTCCGCATCCTGATGGACTTTAAACATATTGAATACATGATACGTTGGGGTCAGCACCATCTTTTCCCCTTCGGTCAATATAACTGCCTGAAGTACGTTAATCGTCTGCGCAATATTTGCCATCCGTACCCGGTCACTATGTTTATGGAAAATATTCAAGGTCACGCCTGCTACAAGAGCATCCCGAATTGAATTTTGTTGATACAGGAATCCTGGATTCGTCCCCGGCTCTACATCATACCAAGTTCCCCACTCATCTACGATAAGACCTACTCTTTTATCCGGATCATATTTATCCATAATAACGCCATGTCTGGTGATCAGCTCATCCATGCGAAGGGCTTTCTCTAATGTACTAAACCATTCACTCGTTTCAAAGCCTGTAGCTGCACCTTTATTCTCCCATGCTGGACCAGGAATTGTATAATAATGCAGGGTAATCGAGTCCATAAAGCGTGTTGCCTCACGCATCAGAACCTCCATCCAGTGATAATCATCCACGTTAGGACCACAAGCAATCCGGTGAATACGATTGTCCCCGTAATTTCGTACATACGTCTGATATTGGCGATAAAGATCTGCATAATATTCTGGACGCATATTCCCGCCGCAGCCCCAGTTCTCATTCCCCACGCCAAAATAAGTCACAGCCCAAGGCTCTTGATGACCATTCTGCTGGCGAAGCTCGGACATTGGAGATACGCCTCCAAAGGTTAAATACTCCACCCATTCGGACATCTCTTGAACGGTACCACTGCCCACATTACCGTTAATGTAAGGCTCACATTCCAGCATCTCACATAATTCCATGAATTCATGCGTACCAAAATGGTTGTTCTCAACCGTTCCGCCCCAGTGAGTGTTAATCATACGTACACGACCTTCACGGGCTCCGATACCATCTTTCCAGTGATATTCATCCGCGAAACAGCCGCCTGGCCAGCGTAGTACAGGAATTTTAATTTCCTTAAGCGCTTTCACGACATCATTACGAATACCGTTGGTGTTAGGAATAGTTGAATCTTCTCCAACCCAAATCCCTTCATAAATGCAACGGCCAAGATGCTCAGAAAAATGTCCGTAAATATTTCTGTTAATCGTCCCTTTGCGAATGTCAGTATTAAGGATCGCACGTTCTGCCATGGTTAAATACCGCCTCTCAACGTTTATATTTTTATTAACTAATTAATAATTATATAAACATTATAAGACGCTGTTTAGGTATCCGTCAATCTCCAATATGAACAAAAGCTATTCTTTATCAATAGGTTTCTTTATCCCGTCTTCATAATAGTCAAAAATGAGCTGCTGCTGCGTTCCTCTTACCCCGTAAAACACATCAGAAATTTGTTTTCCCTTACGTCTTAACTCGTTCTCCAGCCACTCTTGGGTCAGGCCATTATCCTTAAGATTATCTGCAAGCACTATTCCATCCATAATCAATTCAACGGGAAAGCTCTGAGGAACGGACAACAGCTTTAGATCTTTTCGGGTAACATATTGGTACTCTTGTTTCTTTAATACAGACACCATTCCGTTATCTTCCAGCACAGCGTATTCTACTACCTCTAGATTAAAAATTTCCTTTTCTCTCAAGGCCTGATCCAAAGAATCCAACGAATACCTTACCTTTTTCATATTTTGCTCAAGAATTTTCCCATCCTCAATAAGTACAGTGGGTGAACCTGAAATCCAGCTTCTCATTTTACGACTTTTTAAAGCGATGATAGATAGTAAAAAAGATGTAACGGTAACGACTATAAGCGCCAGGATCATGTAGGAAGAATGCAGCTGTTTATTAAACGCCAAGTTCGCGGCTATTGAGCCCAATATAATACCCGTCACGAAATCGTGGAAGGTCAAGTTAGATAACGTTTGTTTTCCCAATATTTTGGCGATCAGCAAAAGCATGATCATAGCAACAAAGGCCCTAAGCACAATGTCCATATACACCTGCATCTCTAATGCTCCCTTCCTATTCAATCCTCCATTATTCACAAACCGAGTAGAAATGAAACCTCAACGAAAGCTCTGCCCATCCAAACCTGCCGATTTCTCTAAACGCCAAAAGGGCTCTGGAATGGTTCTACTGAACCTACCCAAAGCCCTGGCTTCAAATTCTTACTTTTCAGTCTTAATTGCTAAAAGATTGTATAGAACCATTGCGCTCTCAGCTCGAGTTGCTGAGCCTCCCGGAGCGAATTGCTGGTCACTTCGACCCTGGATAAGTCCAAGGGCTTGGGCAGCAATGATCGATTCACGGGCCCATGAGGCAGCCGCACGCAAGTCACCGAATTGGATTACAGGCTTCGGTTCCACCTTTTTCCCGCTGACATATTCGTAGGCTCGCATCACCATGACCGCCATCTCTTGGCGGGAAATAGGGGCTTCTGGAGCGAAGCGAGTCTCACTCACCCCATGGACTATCCCCGCCTCTACTGCCTGCGCCACTTCCTCCGCATACCACTCATCCGCAGATACATCCGCAAATGCTGTAGATGATTTCCCTTCAAGTCCTAGCAAGCGGATCAGCATAGCTGTAAATTCTGCACGGGTCACAGAGCGGTTCGGCTCGAAATTCCGAAGTCCGACTCCTTGAATCAGATGTTTGGCCGTTAGCTCTTGTACAACCGCCGCCGCCCAATGTCCAGAAGGAACATCGTCATACGATTTGTTGTATTCCAGCACGGCATATGTGCCTAAGTGTTCGGTGCGCAGAGCCACCTTGCCCTTCAGCCAGGAACCGCCCGCATACTCTATATTTCCGGAATCCGGAAAATAATAGCCGCCGAGCAAATTCCTTTTGGCCTCAGGGTAGGCGTTAAGCTCTAATGTAACGGGCTCAACAAATTTGGAAAGTATGCTTCTTGTACCGTCACCAGCAACAATATACAGGGTAAAGAGAAGGAACTCTCCTGCCTGGTTTAGCACTGCACCAGATTTCTTCTCTGCGCTAGCTAGTATTCTCTGCGCCGCTTCCCCATTCACCTCAGAAGCCTCCAGAAAGATCTGGCTGCCGGCCAATTGCTCCGCAGGAATCAAACCCCGCAATTGTTGAAGCACCGCTGCCGGAAGGGTCAGATTAAAGTTAGAAGCCTCTACCCGAAGCGGCTTCTGTTTGAGCATGTCTGTTGCCATCCCCGGCAATACTAGCATTCTCAATTTACCCTCGTAGACAATGGCTTCCGAAAGATCGTTCAACGAAGCTGCGTTTAGTTGCAGCCGCCCCGCCGTTACCTCCGGTACGGAAGGCACTTGTGGTTGCGGACTCGGAACAGTTGAAGTAGTCTCTTCCGCTTGTAGAATCTGAAGCCTCAGACTGCTCTGCCGTCCTCCGTAACTTGCAGTAATCACAGTCATGCCCGGATCAAGTGCTTGCAGCTGCCCCGTTGCCGTTACTGTGGCTACCTTCCTGTTACTGCTCTCGTAGATCACACCCTCGGTTACCGTAAGGAGGCTATCATCACTATATACCGCCGTTGTGACCACCTTACCGCTCTGCCCTATTTCCAAGGATGTCGGACCGCTTAACGAAATAGAGACGAGCTCCGGCAGTTGTCCATACACCTTTAATAAATAGGAAGCGGTCATGTTGTCATATACGGATGAAATAACCGAAACGCCCGGTCCTTTAGCTTCAATATGGCCATCTTTGCCTATACTTGCGACGTTAGGATCGCTGCTCTCATAGACTATACCTTCGGTTACTATATAACGGCTGCCATCGCTGTACACTACCGAAGTAACCGCCGTTCCGGTCTCCCCGACAGCCAGGCTTTCCGGGCCGCTAATTGCCGTTGAGACTCTTTCTGTAGGCTCCATGACTGTCACCTGAAGCTGTCGGAAAGGCTCTACATTTCCAGCCTTATCCACCGAACGATAATCGATCCCGAAGGTTCCGGGGTTCTCGATATATACGCTCTGAGTAACCGTACTCCATGAACCACCATTGAGCCGGTATTCTGTCCGCTTGACTCCCCAGCCGACAGCTCCCCCATTGGATTGGTCGGTGACATCAAAAGTGATATTGACTTTGCCCTTATATGCGCCCCCTTCTCCTGTTTCTCCAAGTATGATAGCCTTCGTGACTGGAGGTGTTGTATCTTTCGGCAAAATTTCCAGATACGCGGCATATTTGCCATTCTCATTCTTACGGCTTCTTATGTCTGTGGCGAGATTATAGCCTACCTGCCTAAGAGCCAGACTTATCACCGGATCGGAAGGGAACTCCGTGCCAACCCATGAGGTAATATCGAACTGCCGCCACTGCTCCGGTCCGGAAAAAGTCTGCAGCGCAGCTTGAGTACCGATTTTTGGAGCATTATTGTAATTTAGCGTTGCCTCCGTCCAATCATCATCTTGGACTCCAAATACACCGATATCGGACAAAGTGCCTGCCCCGTCATTTGTCTTTCCGAACACATTCAGCTTCACAGAACCAACTTCACCGAGAAATGGACTCAGATCGAATTTTAGATAAACCCTTCTGTCTGTGTCCCCGCTGCCATTTCTGATCTGCAAGTAATTGACCGAACTATAATTGACTGCAGCTTTCGATCCTCCATTGACATACGCATCTTCAGAAACATACAGCTTCGTTATTGCCGCTTCGTCTGGTTCCGAATCGGAAGGCTCAGAAGGCTCGGCATTCGGATCAATTCTGAACTTGACAACATGGCTTTTTCCTTTGGACCCGCTGGTATGAATTGCGAGTTCAATCCTCGGTGAGGTCTGCAGTACCGTTACGGTTGGATCTTTCATCAGCTCTTCCAGCGCGGTTCTGCCGACATCCACATTCACCACAGATTGAGACTGTGTCGGATCCGAAATGGCTATCGTCAGTTCATCTCCAGACTCCTTGATAATAATGGAGGCTGGATGATTGGCGCGCACGGATTCGATCATTCCCGGTACCCAGAAGTTCATAGCCGTAAGTCCCAGCTTCTGTTCCTTGACGGCTTGCACACTATCCGTGTTGGCTATAATTTCGATGTCAGGACTACTGCTGTAGCGCGCTGTCGCCGTTTCATCCTGATTCGGCAGAAGCACATACGAATACGATTGATTCACCGGATTCGTTCCTTGAGCAATCGACAGGCTGGCATAATTTCTCGTAATCGGCTCCGTTGATCCCCCTTGATTAATATCCTTCCATGCGCCAGTCCGAGACTCACGCAGACCGTCTATCGTTGGGGCATCAGGGAAATAATAACCGATTCCCGAGCCGGGAACATTGCCTTCCAGATGTGCCCAATGCACCTGATTCATTGACTCAGACCAACCCAGCGCGGATGGCTTGGCCTCTCCGTTGACCGTAAGTACATTGTCTCCGCTCGCCTTGAGCTTACGGTTATCTACGATGGTCTCCACCTTGCGGTTATCCGTGCTTGTAATGCCTGCCCCAAGTGCTACGATTTCATCATCGAACATGAACCAGGACTTTTTACCGGACAATGTGCTGTTATCCGGATCCAGATCCATGCCGGCCGCTCCATAAAGGCCGTCTATGGATGATCCTCCCACCCATGTTTTAGATGTAGTCTTGGCTGCACCGCGACTTGCCCCATCCGATGTAACCCCAGGCAGACGATAAGCGTTCACGGTCGGCCAGAATGCATCTGCATATTGATCCAGATCCTGATTATACAGATAGGTCATGCCTTCGCCTGTATACCAGCCCTTCAGATTCTCTGTGCCCGCTTCATAGTTGGCAATTCGGGCCGAAGACATGCTGATCCCAAAGGCATATCCAGGCCGATGGTGGACAATCCGGTCCATAGCCGAAAACTGCTTATGCACAGTAAGGTCTCCTGATGGCTGCACCTCTGGATCGTCCATAAGCGTCTGGAGCAGAACAATATCGGCTACTCTTAGACCGTCGTAATAACTTTCTACTACCGTATCGGCTTCGAACCAATACTTCACCATCGATTTAAATCGGGCCGCTTGCTCCGGTGGCGCGGAAGAAGCCAGCCGCAAAATATGCGACCAAGGCACGAGCTGCCGGTTTCCCCGGGCTATCGATCTACCGAACACCATATCCATCATTAATTTTCTGTAGACGAGAGGTTCATAAGAATCCGTTACCCAGTTGTATACATTCTTCATATTGGTATCAGTCAGCGGCCAAGAGGACCCTGTCAGCAAAGTCATCATTTTCATCATATCGCCAAGCAATACAGCCCCATAACTGCCGGTATAAGCAATATTATTATGCTGGATAAAGGAGCCGTCCTCATAAAATCCGTCTCCGCGGGTCACATAGGGTAATACTTGGCTAACCGCATCCCTCCCTTGTTTGATCTTCGCACTGTCACGATTATGAATGCCCCTCAAGACCACTGCCAGTGCTTTATCCAGCCGATTCGCGCCGGTCTCCATCAACGAGGGTTGATTGGTCCGTTTGGTTGGGTCCGGGCAGAATTTATCAATGGCTTTGGTATATTTGGTAATCTGATCGGCTGACAAATACTCGAACATTAAGGCCATCGTATCTCCCAAAGCAAGCGGAATGCCGATCTCCCATTCGAACCAATTGCCTTTCTCCAGTTTAGTTTCGTTATACCAATTCGCGTATAAGAAATCTAAACCATCCAGAATATCTGATTTCAACTGCATATTCTCGTACAATGGTGAGCCGGATGTCGAAAAGGCAATAGCCATATCCTTCAACCGGTTATAAGAGGCTGCCGTATCAAAAGCATCCGCTGTGCTGCCCGGCTTATCGCTCCATAAATAAGTACGGTTCATTTGCTTGTTCATCGTATCCCAGAATCCAGTTCGCTCCTGATTACTGATCTTATCGGATAAAGTCTTTATAGACTTGGCAATGTCCGGGTTATTCGGGTCGAAGGATTGCCCTCCGGTCAAATACTCCACCCATCTTCCACGAAGCTCGTCATATTCGTCTTTTGGAGTCTCTCCTTCAGTAATATTAAATTTCAATACATGCGTTGCCCCTATAGAATTCTTCACATCCACCGTTATAACTGTATTTCCCGAAGCTTGCACTACATCCGTCTTGCTATCTTTGCTGAGCAGTGTCAACCCCGGTATAACCAGTTCCAGGGACAATAGGTTTTGCGACTGAGTAGGATCAGACACCGAAACGACAAGCTCCTGATCGATCTGCCGAATCATCACGGAAGCTGGATTGAGTGCCTTGATGGAATCTACTGTTCCTGGATTCCAGAAATTAGCGGCGGTTATGCCCAGCTTCTTCTCTCTGACCGCATGCACATCCTCTGTATTGCGCAGCACTTCGATATCCGGGTTGCCACTGTAATCCTCAGTACCTGAAATGTCACGATTAGGCAACAGAACATAGGAGTATGAGCCATTCGTAGGCGTATCTCCATGCTCAACTGCCAGGCTTAAATAGTTGCGTGTAATGGGAACATCGGATTGAGTGGCATTAATCTCTTTCCAACTGCCGGTTCTGGCTTCACGTTGCGCCAGTATACTTGGAGCTTCAGGGAAATAGTAGCCCACGTCGGCACCTGGCACATTACCCTCCAGATGGGCCCATTGAACGTTCTTTAACGTCGCTGACCATCCGGACTGTGACGGTTCTACAGCTCCGTTGATTAGAAGTTTGTTGTTTCCCACTTCGTTAAGCATCCGGTTATCGATAATCGTCTCAACAGACTGCGGGCCGGCAGTTGATTTAGAAATTCCCGAACCAAGCGCCACAATCTCATCATCGAACATAAACCAGGATTTCTTGCCTTGCAAATCGCTACCGGTCACTTGGGAGAGTGAGAAATCCATACCTGCTGCACCGTATAGGCCTTCCAGCGACGATCCACCCACCCAGGTTTTCGGATTCATGTAACTTTTCCATTCCACAGGCACCATCCCCTGCCCCGATCCATCCGTTGTCGTGCCAGACAAGCGGTAGGAATTGACGGTAGGCCAGAAGTCATTCCGGTATTGGGTCAGATCCTGATTGTATAAATAGGTCATCCCAATCCCCGTATACCATCCTTTCAGGTTCTCGTTGTTCCCTTTCTCAAACGCCGAGATGCGATTCGAGAACAGACTCAAGCCGAAGCCGTAACCTTCGCGTAGATGAACCACCCGGTCCATGCCGGCGAATACCTGATTCTTAATGAGAGCTCCTCTTGGATTGATCTTTCCGTCATTCATCAGCTTTTTCACAATCGTTATATCGGCAAGCGACAACCCTTCATAATAATTGCCGGATGTCATATTCGCTGAAATCCATTCCTTCGCCGCTTGCTTTATGGATACTGCAATATTCTCCGGAGCAGTTTCAGCCATCCGCAGCAAGGTGACAATTAACCCTCTTGCGCTGCCGCTTCCTTTTCTAGATATACCTCTGCCATTTACCGAATCCATAAATTGACCGTTGTAGATCACAGGCTCGTAAGTCTGAGCCACCCATTCGTAAATGTTCAGAACATTCGGGTCCGTTATTGGCCATGGAGAATCGGTCAGCAGATAAGACATATCCGCCGTCCCTTTGAGCCAGACCGAACCATATCCTCCCGTATAGGCAATATTATTATGCTGAACGAGGGAACCATCCTTATACACACCGTCACCATGGGTCGTGTACACATACTCGGAGCCAATGGAATCACGGCCCTGAATGATCTTTGCACTGTTGTTGCCAATCACACCTCTTACCGTGACCACAAGCGCTTTATCTAGTAGATTTGCTCCCGTCATCTTCGTACCCTTAACGCCAAGCACCGACCCTACTTTGGGGTCTGGACAGAAGGCATCAATAGCCGCAAGATACTGATTGATTTGCTGCGGTGTTAGATGGTCATACATGAGCACCATAAGATCATTCACAATCTGCGGCGTGCCAATCTCCCAGTCCCACCAGTTCCCATAAGCGCTTTTGCTCGGATTATAGCGGTTTGTATACATCCAATTGATTGCGCTTACAATATCATTCGCCAAAACGCTGTTGCCGTAAAGCTCCGATCCCTCCACAGAATAGGCCAATGCCATAGTCTTCAAGCGATTGTAAGCGCTTGTAATAAACTGCGAATCTGTAGTGCTCGCGGTATCACTCCACAAGGAGGTGCGGCCGGAGGATTTATCCATACTCTCCCAAAGTACAGCAGCCGATGCAGCCTGAGCGCTAATACTAGCAGCTATATCAGGATCACTCCCATCGTATTGACCACCACTTAATCGGTCGTACCATTTCAGCCTCAGTTTATTGTAGGCCTGTATCGTGTCGGGAGCTTCGACAGTAACCAGACATTCGGCTGCAAGGCTACCATCCGGTGTGGCGATCTTGATGGTCGAAGAGCCGATCCCCGTACCCATTACATTACCAAGTGCGTCCACAGTCGCAGCTTCTGGATTGCTCGAAGTCCACACTACCGTTTTATCCACCGCCGTTATAGGGGATAAAGTCGGCAGAAGTGCAACCGTGTCCCCTTTGACCATAGAAAAGGCCGTACGGTCTAGCGCAATTCCTGTAAGACCCGCATATTCCTCCAATGCGATATCATCTATCCATAGCTTTCCTTTTCCGGTCTCCAAAAAAGGCTCGATGACTAGCTTCGTCGCGTTAGCCGGCATAGTTAGAAGTACTTGCTGCATACTCCAGTCCTGTGTGCCTGTTATTTTGGGAGAGGAAGGTCCATCTCCCACTTTGGCAGTATTGTAATACTGTGTTCTAAAGTAGGCTCCCTGTCCAGTGACGTTGTCCGTCTTTAGCCAGACTTTAAGTCTGTAGGATTTACCGGGGATAACCGAAGTTACCCCCTGATTGATGGAAATCCTGCTTGTGGCAAAGGCATCGAACAGCATGGACCGGGTTCCTTCATGCGCAGTGCCAGCGTCTATCTTGATATTCGCTGTTTTATTCGTGCCTTTCCCGCTACCTGTAGGGACCCATAAGCTCCAGCCCACCGGAGCAGCGTCTGTAACCCCTGTCCAGGTTGAGTCAAGGGCTGTCGTTGTATTCTCAAAGCTTCCGTTAAGCATAAGATTTGATGCAGCCGCAGATGCCCTGCTATACGAGGGATAAAGAACTCCCCCACAGGAAGAAAAAAGATCAACAATGAGAACTAATACTAAAAATAGACTTGGTTTACGCATTTGTTCACCCCAATCTTAGAATTGGTTAAAGCTAAAGGCATCTACAAGTTATCATCCTGCACAAAATTCAACACGGCGTCATCGACGGCCGAAGTTCTTCCCAGATCAGGTAGGTCCACAAGCTCAATCTCGCAAGTCTCCGCACGGCCGTGCAGCTCCAAAAGAACCAGCTCATTGCACCCCTTGCGCAAGAGTGGACCAGGGATATATAGCGCCCGCTGCGGTCCAACGTTCCAGTAACGGCCCAGATTAAATCCGTTAATCCAGGCGACCCCTTTATTCCATCCATCGAATCGTAAAAAGGTATCGCCAATCTCCTCCGCCTCGAAGCTGCCCCGGTAGAATCCGGGCAGAACCGAAAGGGTCGCAGCTTGCTGCTTCTCCACCGGGTGCTTCTTGTACGCTAGTGAAGCCAGCTGTTCCTGTTCCAACGGCAAAGTACGAATCGTCCAGTTATATTGCAGCTGGTTATCAATCCGAACCCCGTCCAGAATCCCTTTCGGATCGCGAATGAGCGGCCCGTAATTGATTCGTCCCATGTTCTCGACGAGGATATCCAGCTGCGCTCCCCCAGCGGGGATGGAAAGTTCCAGTGGCAGCGGATTCCAGCGCTCAATCACCCCAAGCACCTGTCCATCCAGGAAGACCTGCGCCCGATCGCACACGCCCTCGATGTAGAGTTTCTGTCTAGAGCGCGGCCCTTTCACATAAGTGCTGTACAATATAAAACCATAGGATTGTCCGAGCTTCTCCATCGGCTGTACACACACGCTGTTCACCGTCTCTGATAACTTCTCCAGATTGGAAGCCGTGAATAGTTCCGCTCTTTCCGTCAAAGCGACTTTCCCGTAAGAAATCTTCGGAATCGGCTCAGGGAGTGGACAAGTCGGGGCAAATCCATGGTTGCTGAGTACCGACCGGACAGCTTCAAATTTCGCCGTCGTATCTCCCCATTCCGTGAGCGGGGCATCATAGTCATAGCTTGTAGTCGTTGGCTCGTAGGTGACGATATGATTCGCACCATTATAGAAACCAAAATTGGTTCCACCATGGAACATGTACATATTAAATGAGGAGCCCTGTGTCAGAATCTCATCCAGAACACCTGCTACATCCCCGGCATCGCGTACATGATGATCCTCCATCCAGTGATCAAACCAGCCGTTCCAGTATTCCATCACCATAAGCGGCTCTTCAGAGCGGTATTCCCGATATTTGCGGAAGGATTCCTCTGTACTGGAGCCGAAATTGACTGTCGCATGCACATCCTCCAGTGTTCCGCCGAGCAACATCTCATCGGTTGGCCCGTCGGAAGTAAAGAGCAGCACATCGATCCCTCTGCTGACCAGTCCATCACGCATATAGCCCAGGTAGCCACTGTCATTACCATAGCTGCCATATTCATTTTCTACCTGAACGGCCAGAATTGGTCCGCCATGTGTGGAGAGCAGCGGAACCAGCAGAGGAATTAGCTCATCGTAATAACGGTCTACCTTGCTTAAATAAAGAGGGTCACAGCAGCGAAGCTGGAGTTCCCCGTAAGCTAGCAACCAGCCCGGCAGGCCTCCGAACTCCCACTCCGCACAGATGAATGGACTCGGTCTGACAATAACATGAAGCCCAAGCTCCCCAGCCAGCTCGATAAAAGATACCACATCGGCCATGCCATCAAATACGAACTCCCCTTCTTTAGGTTCATGTATATTCCAGGCGATGTAGGTCTCCACGGTATTGAATCCGCAGGCTTTCAATTTCAGCAGCCGGTCTTTCCAATATTCAGGCACAACCCGAAAATAATGAATGGCTCCCGATACGATACGATAAGGCTGTCCGTCCAGCAAATAGTGTCCGTCGTTCCAGGTGAGCAGGCTCATTATCGACAACCTCCTTTATTAATATTTATTCTAACGATTCCCCGCAGTGGTAGACGGCAAGCCGTCTGATCTTGGGGCTTGCGGCAGCTTCTGACACCCGTAAGCGGATTTTCTCTGCGACAACCGGAGGGAAGGCGTCGATTTTCTTATGGCCAATCGAACTGCCACGCTTCAACTCCAGCCACGCTCCGTTGCTGTACGCTTCCAGCATATATCCTTCTACTCTTTCGCCGTAAGCGATATCCTCCATAATCTCGACATGATCAATCACAGTAGCTGCTGGCAATTCCAGTTCAACAATATCTCCAGTACCTGCTGTTACCGCCAGAGCCTTGTCAAATCTGCGTCTTATCTCCTTGCCGAATTCCAGCAGCCGCTGCACATCAGCCTCCGGAAACAGCCCGCGGTTGTCAGGGGCTACATTGAGCAGCAAAGTTGCCCCATGTCCAACCGAACGATAATAAATATCCATTAGCTGCTCCAGAGACAGCAGCAGATGCTCCTCCTCAGGATGCCAGAACCAGCGGTCTTTACGGATGGGCACATCGCATTCCGCAGGCACCCAGCTCGGCGTTCCGGGAAGCCAGTTCAATGAAGCTTCACTGAACATGCTACCCCGTGCAGAATTCGCAGTGTTCCAGCATGGATAAGGAGCAACGCCATCCTCATTGCCAACCCAGCGGATCGTTGGTGCCCCCATATTAAACACCATGGCGCCTGGCTGATGGCGCTTGATCAGATCCATAATCCGCTGCCAATCGTAATTGCGGCCCTCCGACCCTGCGCCGTCGAACCAAATTTCCGTAAGCGGACCATAGCCCGTAAGCAATTCCTGCAATTGCAGGGCATAGAAATCATCGTACGCTTGCGGATCTGCATAACAGGGCTCATGTCTGTCCCACGGAGACAAATAAATGCCGAAGCCAACTCCAAGTTCACGGCAAGCCTCCGCGCATTCCTTCACGACATCGCCGCGCCCTTCTTTCCATGGGCTAGAAGCCACAGAATAAGTACTTGTCGCAGTCGGCCACAAGCAGAAGCCATCATGATGTTTAGCTGTCAGTATAAAATAACGGAATCCAGCTTCTTTGGCTGTACTAACCCATTGGTGGGCATCCAAATGAAGCGGATTGAAGACCGCAGGTGAATCATTGCCTTCTCCCCACTCCTGATCGCAAAACGTATTGATGCCAAAATGGCAAAACATCCCCAGCTCCAGGTCCTGCCACTCCAGCTGTTCCCTAGAAGGCAGCGCCAATTTCTCTTCCGGCTTGTTCTGTGAAAATCTGCTTTCCATCATTTCTACACTCTCCCATATGTTTGTGTAGACCCAATATATAAATAAGGCTTTGGAAAGCCAGTTGATGACCTTCCAAAGCCTCGTCCACAACTTGTGATACTTGCTTATTCCCTGTTTATTTGATGACACCTTTTTCGTTGATAATTTTTGTTGCTTCATCAACCATCCATTGCTGCACCTTATCAATCGATTCATTTCCAAGCATAAATCTGCTGAAGCCGTCATCGATTATTTTGGTCAATTCGGACGTTGCCGTCGTCATCACCTGCGCACCATCAAGGAACTGGATTGCACTGTCAAAGAGTGTATATTTGAGTGAATCCATATCATACATATCCTCTTTGCCAGCTACCAGTTTGGTCAGCAAGGCTTCATTATCCGCTTTTTTATAACCGGAGAATTCCAGTCTGTTATCACTAACAGCCGTTGACATAAATCTCATCAGTTGGAAAGACGCCTCTTTGTTCTTCGAAGTAGCGCCCATCGCCAGCATATTGCCGCTGGTGAAGTATTTGCCCTCGTATTCTTTCGGTTCCGATCCTGCCGGAGGCACCGGTACCGGAGCAAAAGCTGTCTTGAAATCATGCGGATACTGCTCTGTATTGCCCGGATCAGCAATCGTCCAGTTACCAGCCAGAATCATAGCGGCTTCTTCATTAAAGAATTCCGTGCGGTAATTGAGCTTAGCCGCTAAAGCGTCTGCATAAGTTTTCGCAGATTTATCAGCAGACTCCATATCTTTGCGCAGCTGGAAGAAGTATTTATAGGTTGGATCCGCGAAAATGGTCGTCCCGTCATCATACACGAATGGATCTTTCATCATCGTTTGGGCCGGTGCGTTCATATACAACTCCCAGGTGTGGAAGTATGTGCCGTAACGTTTGTCTACGCCTTCACCTTTGGTCAGTTTTTTTGCATAGTCGCGGTAGTCATCCCATGTCCAGCCAAAAGTAGGTACAGGCAGACCCGCTTCATCCAGTGCATCTTTGTTCAGCATTACATAGTTGCTGCTCTTGGTATATTGCATCCCATAATAGTTGTTGTCTACCTTAGCATTCACATAATATTCATCCTCAGGAACGAGGTTATCCTTCTCATAGAATTCATTCAGCGGGGCAAGTGCTCCCCGGGTCGCCCGTTCAAGTACGCCTCCAAGGCTTGGTACCTGAACAACGTCAATCGCTTCGCCGGATGAAATCAGGAAGTCGAGTTTCTTCAGCATCTCCACAGAATCACCGGGAACGAGTGTCACATGCTCTACCTTGATATTTGGGTTCTGATCCATAAATTCCTGCAGCATGGCATCCGTGCCTGCTGATTGGGCTTCATTGTCCCAGTTGTAATATTTGATGGCGACTTGCTTGTCCACCTTGGTGTTCCCGGCATTCGTACTGGCTTCAGCACCGCCATTCTTCTCTGAATTTCCGGAATTTCCACAAGCGCTTAACGTTAAGGAAACCGCCAGCATGGAGCCTAGTACAACGGATAATCTTTTTTTGCCCTTTGTTTTCATTTTACTTCCCCCCGCACTGAAATTTAAGTATAGTGCCTTGTTCATTTCTTATTATAGGCACCCGCTGTACAGGCCAAGTGCACAATTTTGCTGTAGTAGGATCACATTTTTGACTTTTACCCTCTTTTGCATACCCGCAAGTCAGCCCTTTACCCCTCCCAAGGAGATTCCGTTAATGACTTGCTTTTGCAGGGCAATGAACACGATGACCAATGGGATGATCGCCGAAACGGCTGCCGTCATCATAATCGCATAGTTGTTCGAATAATCGTCTCGGAACAGTGTCATACCGAGTGGGATAGTGTACAGATTCTTGTTTAACAAGAAGATCAGCGGATTCTGGTAGTCATTCCAGGTCCAGATAAATTTAATGATCGCCACGGTAGCGAGCACCGGCTTGCAGAGCGGAACAATGATAGACCAGAATATCCGCAAATGGCCTGCACCATCAATTCGCGCCGCTTCAATATATTCGTCGCTGATACCAATCATAAATTGCCGCAGCAAGAACGTGAAGTAAATGGAGAACATACTCATTAATACGATAGCAGCATGAGTATCATAGAGGCCGAACCAACGAATCAGCAGAAAACGCGGAATCAGCGTGGCCTGGTCAGGAATAATCATGAACGACAGCAGCGCCAGAAAGACCATATTCCGTCCTTTAAACTTGATTTTGGTCAAGGCGTACGCCGACATAGATGAAATGATCAGTGTGATGCAGGTTGTAATAATCGCAACTTTAAAGGAGTTTAAATAGAAATGGGAGAAAGGTACCCGTCCCATCCAAACCATCTTGAAATTATACGCTACATTGATCTTCTCGGGAATCCATTGGATCGGGAAGCGCATTACATCTTTTTCATATTTGAAGGCTGCGGAAATCATCCAGATCAGCGGAATAAGAAATACAATGGACAAAGCCCCCATGATGCAGGTAGTGATCACTCTGGACATATTTTTTCTAATCAGTTGCATATTAATCTCCCCCCTTTATTCTTCATTTCTCATTTTCCAAGTGGCCGCGGTAATCAAGCCGATAACAGCGAATAGCAGCCAGGAAATTGCAGAAGCATAGCCCATGTTGTAGTATTTGAACCCTTCCTCATAGATCCTGAACACAAGCACGGTAGAAGAATTATTCGGGCCGCCTTCGGTCAAAAAGGCGATGATGTCGAACACCTTAAACGAGCCAATCAGCATGGTAATAAGCAGGAAAAATGTGGTCGGACGCAGCATCGGAACTGTGATGGCAAAGAATTTTTTCAGCGCGCTGGCGCCATCTATTTCGGCGGCTTCGTAGATTTCATCGGAAATATTCGTCAAGCCAGCCATATAGATAATAATGGTGTAGCCAAGACTCGCCCAAGAACTGATAATAGCAATGGATAACAGTGACGTCTTTGGATCAACTAGCCATTTCGGAGGGCTGGAAATTCCAAACTCCATCAGCAACTGATTGATCGGTCCAAGAGACGGATGGAACAATGCACTCCATACGGCAGCTATCGCAATAATCGAAGAAATATAAGGAATAAAGAAAGCCACTTTAAAATAATTTTTGAGGAACACACTGTTTTGAATCAATGCCGCGAGCACCAGCGCAATCGCAATCGGTATCGGCACGGTCATAATCATATAAAAAGCATTGTTCTTCAAAGCTTGAATGATACTCGGATCATGGAACATTTTGATATAGTTATCCAATCCGATGAACTCGATTCCTTTGACTCCCGACAATAGATCCCATTTCGAGAAGCTCAAATAAAGTGAGAATCCAAGCGCAAATACATTAAGAAAAAGCATCCCGACAATTTCGGGTGCCAAAAACAGCCACCCGGTTAAAGCCTCTTTCCGTTGCGGAGTCCAGAATTTCCGCTTCTCTTGCAGAATTTTTGGCACAGGTTGTTTTGCAGCCTCCACGTTGTATCACCTCGACAATTTGATTTGTCATTATAGTAATACATCCGCCTTCCGCAAGAAGGAGTGATTATGACCCGGAATGTGCAAGATTTTGACCTTTGTCCGCCGACAACAAAAAACCGCCCTAGAGGGGCGGCGCGTCTGTTCATATCATTAACAATTGTGCTTCTCAGCGTACCGAATGTTTGGATTTATATTCGCTTGGCGTTGTTCCTACATATTTTTTGAACACTTTTGAAAAATAGGTTCTGTCCGAATATCCCAGGCCGACGGCCAGCGACTCCAGGTTCTGGCTGGAGATTTTCAGCATTTTGGTAGCGACCTTCATCTTGTGCTGATGTACATAGTCCGTAAAGGTCAGGCCAGTCATGCGCTTGAAATAACGCGAAAAATAGCTTGGATCCAGAAACAGATAACGTGCCATATCAATTGAGGTGATATTATCGCCAAGATGCTGGTCGATATACTGCTGGATAAGCTGCAGCTTGGGCTCCTGCGGAGAAGCTCCTGTCACCTGCTGCTTGCTGCCTGTAATCTGTACAAGCTTTCTTTCCACCAGTTCCATCGTATCTTCAAGTGTGCGGGTCTGCACAAGATAGACGAACAGATCCTCATCGAACATCAGGCTCGTAAACATTAACTCGATGCCGCGGAGCATAAAGGATAAATCCCGGGCGAAATCGCCAGGATGAATAGACATTGCTTTTGCAGTCCTAGCGATTTCCTGTAGAGTGCCACGGATGGCTTCAAGGTCTTTTTTAATCACGGCCCGTTCCATCTGCGGGATATAGCTGTCCAGAAATCCTTGGGGAGCAGGCTGGAAACGTGGAGAAGCGATTTGCAGAGTATCCAGAACCGTGTAATCCGCACTTGCATAGAACTCGCATTTGTCCTGAACAATCTGCCGATGGATCTGGCCGATCGCCTGTAGCTCCATTTTCTCTGTGACGGCAATAATGCCCGGTTGAATCTTTAGGAGATGGGAGCATTCGGAACACAGCCGCTGTAAATAATCATGAAAATGAAGACTGGCATTCTGCGCCAGATTCACACGGTAATTATATAAAATCACAATATTCTTTTGCTCCAAGAAAGGCGTAATCCCTTCACATGTTTCGGACAGTTCCAAGGCTATATTGTAAATAGCATATAAAATAAGTGGATACTCGCTCTGCTTGTATCGCTTGTCGAAGCTGGAAAAATGAATACTGACCGTGCCCAGCATAAACCACGGATACGTCCAGGATATGCCGATTTGCGCCGCATAGGCCAGTGTGGTTTCAGGCGGAGCACCGCCAATCACCCTTTGCAGCAGGTTCTGCCGGAAGAGCTGGCTGTTGTAGCCTGTCTCCCCATGGCTGATCAACCCGATCTTCGACTTAAGCAAGTGTACGGACTTGGCAAGGCTTTTCTCCAGTTGCTCTTCTGTAAGCTGGTCCTTGATTAAATAATCATCCACTTTCAGCTTTACCGCTTGCTGAGCATAATGGAAATCCTCATGACAGGTCAGGAAAATAATTCTGACCTCCGGCTTCATGCGGGTGAAGCAATCGGCTAGCTCAATCCCGTTCTTTTGCGGCAAACCAATATCCGTGATCACAATGTCAGGCTGCACTTCCTCAAACATTAATAACGCCTTGGCACTGGAATAGGTGCTGCCGACAATCTGCAAGCTATGTGCCTCCCAGTCAATCATCTGCTGAAGCACTTTGAGCATAGGAACATCATCGTCTATGAGCATCACTTTATACATCAATATCCCTCTCTCTCTGACAGATTAACCTGATGATTGCCTTGCGGCAAATACAGAGAAACGGACACCCCACCCTGCGGCAGATTATGCAGCGACAAGCGGGTATCCTGCCCATAGGTCAGCCTCAGCCTTTGAACTACGTTCATTAACCCTACCCTTTGATAAGCTTCATCCTGTTCATCGTCCTTATACAGTAACCTGCGGTTCAGGCCCGCCAGAACTTCAGCCCCTGCACCGCAGCCATTATCTTCAACTTCAATCATGATCCCATCAGGGACCGTTCGCGAGCGAACGACAATACGCGGTGCCGGGTGGTCAACCAATCCGTGGACGATTGCATTTTCTACAAGGGGCTGCAAAATTAGCTTAGGGACGATGAGCTTCTCTGTATCCTTTTCCAGATCGACCTCCAGTTCAAGAGGGATTTCGTTGCGGATCTTCATAATATCGATATAATGGCCAAGCAGTTTGCATTCTTCCCGCAAGGTAGCCGGTTCATTGACCTTCAAATAGGCCCGGAGCAGACTCATTAATGAATCGATGATCCCGCTATGCAGCTTATCTTTGGTCAAAATAAGGCTACATTTAATCGAATTCAACGTGTTGATCAAAAAGTGGGGGCGAATCTGCATAAACAGCGCCTCCAGCTCCATCACCCGCTTCTGTTCCTGCTCCAGCTCGATGTCGTGAATCAGTCCTTGCAGCTGGTCCAGCATAGTATTCAACGTCTGCCCCAGCTCAGCGATTTCATCCTTGCCCTTGACCTCCAGCCTGACATCAAGATTCCCCATCCCGAACTGGCGCACAACGCGCTGCAGCTTCATGATCGGACTATGCAATCTTTTGGCAATCAGCATGGAGGTAGCCGAAAAGACAATAAATAAGAGGAGTACCAAGCCAATGCCACTATAAAACGTCCGCGAGATCTGGCCTGACCATTCTTTCTCCGAAGCTTCATAGATCAGCTGCCAATTGGATTTGTCGATAGCTCTGGCCGTACGAACGCTTCCTCTTGCTTCCTTGCCTTCTGGAGCCAATTCTGAGTTCCCAGCGATCAAGCCTCCTCCCGAATCAAATAACGCAACCTTGCCAAATTCGACGGGTCCGAGCAATTTATTGAAATAGGATTCAGGAATTGAGATAAGCAGCACGGACACCTGCCGTTTCTCCCGGCTGTCATAGATAACTCTGGCAATATAATAGCTGCTGCTTTTACCGGAACCGCTATCAGCCATCCCAAGCCATTGCAAGGTCTCCGGTTCGTGAATATTGACACGGCTCATCAGCTTGTCCAGGTTGGCATTGATCACGGATAAATTCTCCGTCCCAGAGGAGATCACAAAGTGTTTCCGGTTGACCAAATACATGCGGATATTATTATTCAACGGCTTAGAGTTGATGAGCGAAAACACATCTTGAATTTGCGTAAAATGTACGTAATCCTGATAGCTATTCAGCCGCTCAGTATCCGCAAATGACTTCAGATTAGCGCGGAAATTGGTATCGTTTACAATAAAATGGGAAGCGAACGTCACATCATCAATAGTTTTGTTTAATTCGTCAATCATAACGTTCAGGAAGTTATCGTTGCTGAGCTGCAGCTTCTCTACCATCGTATCCCGGATGAGCACGAAGGAAATGATCGATACTGCAATCAGCGGGATAAAAATCAGCAAAAGAAATGAAACCTGGATACGTCTATAGTAAGTGAATTTGAACATGTTTTCTCCGCGCCTCTCTCATGCTCTTTTCTTTTATTCTATCAGCCCGTTGTCCAGTATTCATACATTATCTGATTACCGTGACCTTCTTTTGACCGTCTGCAGAAACAATAAGCACTACTTCTCCAAAAATTTGTACGCCTTCCACTACATAGGAATCTAAGTGACTGGATGGAATCTCGTGGCTGATCACGATAATATGCTCCTCATTCCTTTCGGGGAGGATGATGCGGCAGGCCTCCGCGTGTGCAGCAGCCACCGGTTCACCCGTATGGCGGTAAATCGGCACCTGTTCGACCAGCGGACAGAACAACTCACCCGAAGACTGCGGGTACAGCACCTGCATGATCGAGACCGTTCCTTTCCCCTTTCGGGAGTACACAGCATACTGATTGGGTTCCAGCAGATTATATTCGCGGGAGATTACCCCAGCATCAACCCTGCCCTGAAGACCATCAACATGAACAGGAAGGATACAAAGATTGGCTTCCCGCTCATTTTTTGTACGGCATATTAGCGTTCCGTCTTCCATCTGAACCGTTCCGGGTGCAAAATGAAAATGCTGGGAAAATGTATGCTCCTGCCGGGAACTGAAGCTGTCCACCAGAAGCCAGTAAAAAGGCTTAATAAATAGGATCCTCCTTAACGGGTTGACCGGATCATCCAAATGACGGTAGCCGTCATGGCTGCCCTCTACATAATCAAAGTCCGGATGGCTGATCCATTGGCAGCCCGTTGGCTTCGCAATCTGAGAGAAGGACCATGTATCCGTGACTTCGGTAAATCCAATTCCGTCGACAGTGGTCGTATTATGGGCAGCGCTTTCTTTTAGCGCTTTTCTAAGTGGTGTATGATCACTATAGTTGTATCTGCCAAGATCGGTAAGCAGATCCCGCCCATAGGCATACAGATCGAAATGTAGCAGATCCGCGTGCCCATGTCCACCCCCAAGCGGTCCGCAGTGAAAATATAGGTACAAATCCTGCTCGTCCCAGCCCGTTCGCATCACATAATGGCCGGAATGTGCATAGGAGCGTGACAAGTTTGGCGGTAGCTCCGCATTCAGCCGCTCATAGCCCTCAACTCCATTTATCCCAAACAACCAGGCATTGTCATAATCCATTTGATCGTATCCGCCAAAACGGAGTACAGCATCCTGAAATAACCAGCCCGCATAAGTCAAAAGCGAACGGATATCGCTGTCATCACTATCGCCAAGCATCGGCTGCCGGTGATTCGGCTTGGCCCAATATAATGAAGCGACAGCCATTTGCTGAACCTTTTGCTGAAATTCTTCCGGAAGCTCCAGTCCGTTCAATCGGGCTAAGCGGATGCAGTCGAGAAAACATACCAAAACCTCATGGTGATAGGTGGGCGATTGCTCCCAGTGGATGCCGTCCGCCATGATCTGGATTCGAGCCGTCTCACCCAGTCTCTCCTTACTGAGCTGTCGCCAGTTATTGGCGCTAGTGAACTCAGGGAAGTGGAGCGCAGTTTGGAACAAACCACAAGTCTCCAGCACCCCCCAGTTGCTGATCTTCTTCCAGCCCGTAAACGATAAAGCTAAATATTGGCCGTGTTCATGCAGAGATATCATCACTTTGGCCAGCAGCGTTGGTGTGAGCAGTGAACTATTCTGTATATAAGACAGCCCTTTAATCCAGTTAGCACAACGAAGGCCCGCTTCAATTGTGCGCCATGTCAGCGAATCATTCATAGGCTTGTCTGGAACGGGGTTACGGTCTATCCAATCTTCAAGCTGGCAGCAAAATACCCTCGCATAATTCTCTTTACCTGTTATCGCATACGCTTGTCCTAATGCCACCCAGTAGCGGTGGCGATTCAGCATATAAGCCCATTCTACATCCTTGTCCGGAACATGACGCCAGTCAATTTCTTCCTCAAAGGTAACCGGAATGCGGCTGCGCTCCATATCCCAGGGAAAACGAAAGAGAAACGTCTGCTCCACAACTTCATCCGCTGTTTTCATTACAGCTTCCAGCTCGTCTGCACAATAAAGCCGTACATAGTCAATAAGTTGCTGCTTCCGGTTATCCTCTATCCGCCAGCCCGGCGTGCTCCGTCGGGTCAAATACCGATGTAATTCAGTCAGCGCATCGTCCTGCCGCGCTTGGCTGAGCGCATTCTTCACTAGAGCTAAAGCGGGCAACTCAAGGTCGAGCAGCGCAAAGACGGCATAGGGGGAGATTTGTCGGCCATCAGCGTTCATACCAGTACCCCTTGTTGCCTTTTTGCAGCCGCATCAATGCTTCGAGATAGAAATAATCTCCCCAGATCATGAAGTCATCTGGAGACAGATCGCCGCGCACATGGTAAGAACCATGCTTCAGCAGCCCCTCCGCCTCTTCACCGAGCGTGGAATAGTTCTGCACAAGCGAAGTCATCGACTGCACTAATCCCTGCTGAAAATAAGCCCGCTCCGAATCCTCCCCATCCATTAGCTCCAGCAGTTCCTGTAGTCCGGCTGCTACTATTGCTGAGGCCGAGCTATCCCGGTAAGTATCCGGAGATACCGGAGCATTAAAATCCCAGTAAGCGACATGATCCTGCGGCAAATGCTCCAGAAAATAGCGGGCCATCCGCTTGGACGTTTCCAAATACAACGGATTTTTGGTATAGCGGTAGGATAATGCAAAACCGTAAACACCCCAAGCCTGCCCGCGCGTCCAGGTCGATCCGTTAGTAAAGCCCTGATGAGTGGCGCCGCCAATCGGCTCTCCGGTCTTCGGGTCGAAGAAAAACGTATGGTAAGAGCTGTCATCTCCCCGTACCAGATACCGTCTCGTTTTCTCCGCCTGCATGACCGCCACCTCCCTGTATTCGGAATCACCGGTCTGTTCTTCTGCCCAATACAAAAGGGGAAGATTTAACAGACAATCAATAATGATCCGCCCGCCTTCCTGAGTATCCCCCTCCGGTCCCCAAGCCTGAATATAACCGCCAGCTGTACGCCAGCGCTTCAGCAGCAGGTCTGCCGCCTGCAATGTCAGTTGACGCGCTGATTCGTCTTTATCTATAATCCACTGGGCTTTAGAGGATAACGAATACAGGAAGCCAATGTCGTGATGATCAAGCACGGTCTTTGCCGCGAAACGGCGGCGGAAATCTTCTACGGTATGGGATGCCGCAATACGGAAGCTGTCATCCCGCGTATATTCATAACACAACCACAACATGCCGCTCCAAAATCCGTTAGTCCAGTCGTCGTTGTTATTGAGCTGATAAGTTCCATTCCTGCTGACATGAGGGAAACTGCCCCCGAACCGGTCTATGTTCTTACGTACCTTCTCTATCGCATCTTCAATCGCACTGCTCCACATAAGTTCCTTGCTCCCTTCAGGCTCTTCGTTTCTTACGTTTCATGATAAGGAGAGTGAACAGGATCTAATAGGGGCGATTTTTGCTTTGATGTGCATTATTTTGACTTTTGAATGACGTGAAGTACTGTAAGTTTACTTTCCAATCATAGGCATCAAATCAATATAGTAACAAAAGGTATAACTGTTTATGGGAAAATACGTTAAAATCAGAGAGTGACTTACATCTTTCATTCTTTTTTAGAAACGGAGTGTCCTATTAATGAAAAAGCTAGGTGCATTATTTTTATCCATTTTCATGGTTATGTCTGTCTTTACCACTGCGCATGCTGCTGAAAAGCCTGTCGGTGTATGGATTGATGGAACCGAAATAAAGTTAGGCAATTCTAACCCTGTTGTAGAAAAAGGAACGACCCTAGTTCCTATGCGTCCCCTGCTAGAGAAGCTTAATGTAAATATTAATTGGAATAAAAAAACCCAAACCGTAACAGGGACCAAAAATGGACTGGCCCTCTCACTGACCATCGGTAGCACAACCGCAACGGTAAACGGGGAGAAGAAAAAACTAGAGGTGGCTCCTAAAACCATCAACAATGTCACCTATGTTCCTGTCCGCTTTATAGGAGAAACGATCGGCTATAAGGTGGAGTGGAGTCCAGCGCTGCGCACCATCACTTTTGTGGCCGATACTCAAGCTGCCGGAAGCACCGGATTCTTATGGAAAGTGGAGAACAACGGCAACACCGTCTATCTGCTTGGTTCTATCCATGTGGCTAACGACAAAATGTACCCGCTGCGTCCGGAGATTGAAGCTGCTTTTGAAGCCTCGCAATATTTAGGTGTCGAAGTAGATATCTCTAAGATTGATCAAGCTGAGATCCAAAAGTTTATTTTGGAAAAAGGCTCTTATACAGATGGAACCAAGCTCAAGGATCATGTATCCGCAGATACATATAACAAAGTAACTCAGCTGCTAAAAGCAAATGGTCTGGCGGAAAATGCATTCGATTCCTTCAAACCGTGGGTCGTTACCCAAGGTGTCTCAAGTCTACAGATGCAAGTTACAAGTTATACGGCGGATACCGGCATTGATTTATATTTTTTACAAAAAGCAGGCAAGCTGAACAAACCTATTATTGAACTGGAAAACACACAATTGCAGCTGAATATGTTCGACCAGTTCTCAGATGGATTGCAAGAAAAGCTTCTTGTCGACACACTCGGCAGCCTCAATCAAACGGACAATACTTCCGCAGCAGCTTCGCTGGATGCACTATCCCAAATGTGGATGCAAGGTGATGAGCAGTCGCTCGTAGCGATGACAAAAGCGGTCGCGCAAGAGCCAGAGTATTATAAAGGCCTGGTTTCCGATCGTAACGTCAACATGGTGAAGCATGTAAAAGAATATTTGAATAGTGATAAAAAAGCGACTTACCTTGTCGTCGTTGGCGCGCTGCATATGCTCGGTGACGATGGTATCGTGACCCAATTGCAAAAAGATGGCTTTAACGTCGTCAAACAATAATTGTTTTAGCTAAAATAAACAAGGCTGTCTCTTAGTCATCTACGATGATTATGGAGACAGCCTTTTATTTTCACTTTTTTTAGCTCAATCTAAGAGTAGAAGTTGGCTTAACATGTGGACAGAGCGGAGGGCCCTCCGGGATTCTGGAGAAACGCACCCTACGAACCCAAAGCCGCTTGTTCATAAACGGGCTACTACAATTTTATTAACTGATCTACCTTAACTGGAAGTCCAGTAGCTATTGAACGATTTGCCGCAATCCCGGTCATAATAGACAACGCCCCGTCCACATGGGATGCCGCACGATTAAAGCGATCCTCCAGCGGACGTTCAAAAATATCACGCAGCATCACAGGATCTCCGCCTCCGTGCCCCCCAACTCCTTCTTCAATCTCCACTTCATAAGGTGCTGCGAACTGAGGGAAGACCGTGATCCGCTTGTCTTTTAACGCCCCTTCATCTTCCTTATTTCCTCCGGCATTTACATAAGACTGTTCGACGACCTTTACTTCCATCCGCCCCTTGGTCCCATTAAATATCACAATGAAACCCTCCCAAGGCAGATAAGCATTAAGTGAATAATTCATAATCGTCTTATTTTTGTATTTGACCATAACCGCCATCGTATCCTCAATGCTGATATTATCACCGAACACACTTTGGTCACGCAGGTAGCCATCCTCATGCTCCGTATCCAGATACATCTGCTTTAACTGCTCATTATCTTTAAGATGCAGGGCAAACGGATCATTTTCCGCCGCACTGCTACCATGAGCACGCTGATAAAACTCAGTCACCCCGCGCTTCTCCGCGTTTTCTCTGCCATAAAATCTTAGATCACCCATCGCATAAATCGTATCTGGGCGCGAACCCAGCCAGAAATTCATCAAATCGAAATGATGTGTGGATTTATGAACCAACAGACCTCCGCTGTTCCGTTTATCACGATGCCATCTGCGGAAGTAATCCGCCCCATGCTGCGTATTTAGCAGCCACTCGAAGTTGACGGAAAGCACTTCTCCAATCGCGCCGTCCATAATGAGTTCACGGATTTTGGTGTTGTGTGGGGCATAGCGGTAATTGAAGGTCACACGCAGCTTTTTCCCAGTCCGCTCAATCGCTTCAAGAATTTCCTGACATTTCTCTTCATCCACTGTCATCGGTTTCTCCGAAATAACATCGCAGCCAAGCTCCATCGCCCGGATAATGTAACGATGATGCGTGCGGTCAATACTCGTGACAATAACCGTGTCAGGTTTGGTTTCCTCAATCATACGGTCAAACTCATGAGCTTTATAGGTAGGAACCGCTTGATATTTATATTTTTCCTCCAGCAAACGGTTCGCATAATCCATTCTTGCTCCATTCACATCACAAAAGCCTACAATCTCAGAGGTTTCACGATAATTCGTGGTGATCTCACCATAAAAAAACTCCGCTCGGCCGCCGGTTCCTACGAAAGCATATTTCTTGTTGGACATCAGGATCACTCCATCACTTATTAATTTAAAAGCGTTTTCTTCTTATAGTGTATAGTATAAAATATATCTTAATCTAAGCGATTCTTAGCAGAAAGAACAAAAACTTTGCATATATTATCTTCATTATCAGAAAGGAGCAGATTTAGCATGGAACAGGAGCCTCAGCCTCCTTTTATAATTGAGCAAATAAAAAGAGCCGGTCCATTCAGCATGGATTCCGACCATTATCACGATACTTATGAAATCTATTATTTACTCGCCGGGGAACGCAGTTATTACATTAATAACCTGATCTACACCTTGCGTAAAGGTGATCTGATTTTTATTAACAAGAACGAGCTCCATCGTACCACGTCTAAAGGCTCTGCAAGCCATGAACGGATCTTAATTAACTTTGAGGAAAGCTTTCTGCAAAAGACATTGGCGCACTTCGAGCTGCTTTTTCCATTTATGGCTACACAAAGCTTGCTTTTGCGGCCCGGAGTACATGAACAGGGGGCCATTGAATATCTTCTTTTCAGCATGCTAAAAGAACAAACAGAACCACGGACACAGCAAATTCCCTATCTTCAAACGCTGCTCATCCAACTATTTATTGAAATGAACAGAATACAGGAAATAAGCCGCGAGCCCATTGCCCCTGAGAGCAGTGAGAAGCAGCTAAAAGTCTACGAAATTATCGATTTTTTACAAACACATTATGCTGAAAAGCTTACATTGGAGCGGCTATCTGAGACTTTTTTCATCAGCAGCACCTATCTCTGCCGCGTGTTCAAGCAGACGACTGGCTTCACCATCGTAGAATATCTAAACTACATTCGGATCAAGGAAGCCCAACGTCTCTTGCAGAGCACCAACGCTAAAGTTACGAACATCGCCGAGGATACCGGCTTTGACAGCATCGCCCACTTCGGGCGTGTGTTTAAACAAATCGTTAAACGTTCGCCCTTGCAATATCGCAAGCAAAACCGCTGATCCACAGCTAAAAATCACAACCGATTCTCTATGTAGCCGCTCCGTCGATCACAAGCACCTTATGTGAACTGCCATGGGCATGGGGGCATCTGGGGCATCGAGGGCATCGGGGGCATCAGGACCATCGGGGGCATCAGGAGCATCGGGAGCATCAGGACCATCGGGAGCATCAGGAGCATCGGGAGCACCGGGAGCATCTGAGCAACAACAATACCCCGTCACTAGATTACCTTTTCGTGCGAACAAAGTTCATGAGGCTATCGGACCCAGTGGACCTTATTCGCAGCATAATCGCTATTTTGGAATTTTATCGGACCCCATAGTCGCTATTGGCATAAAAAGTTACCTATATTGACCGTTTCCGAGGGAATAACGTCACTGGAGTCCGAAAATGGCCCCAAAAGGCGATAAATCTGCAAATAACGTCATCTGAGTCCGCATAACTTTGTCTAGCAGGAGTAATCGGCGGTTTCGGGGGGGGCCGGGGGGGCGGTTTAGGTAGCAATGTAACGCACAACAAAGAGCAGCGATCCCCACTAATGGAGTATCGCTGCTCAGCTGGCATTTTGTGATTAATACGGTCATCTCATTCCTCATCATGCCATTCATTTTGCTTCGTTATGTGATTTCATTTCCAAATCTCGTACGAGCCTGTGAACCTCAATTCCGGCCAGCAACACGATGCCAATCCCATGTGTATCGTTTAATTGCCAGGTCAATTCATCTTTATAATACAGTTTATTAAACGAATAACCCGAACCGCGGCAGACACCGTAAACATTGCCTTGTTTGTCAATACAATGACGGGTTAAGCCGCTCCAGCCGTTGATTGCAGAGGTTACGTATGAGTCTGGTTCCAGCAGCCAACCGCAGCGTACGCCTCTAGCAAAAGCGTAAATAAACATAGAGGTACAAGAAGCCTCCGCGTAGGACTCAGGATCCGTCAACACTTGATGCCATAGGCCCCGCTCATCTTGCAGCTTAAGATAGCCTTTACTAAGCTCGCGGAAATAATCAAGCAAATCAGATCGCAACGGATGTTGCTCAGGCATAACTTCAAGCAGCTCAGTCAGCGAGAAAATCACCCAACCATTACCTCTGCCCCAAGGCACGCCATTGGGTTTATTAAACTTATAATCATACACATGATGCATAATGCCAAGCTCCGGCTGGAACAGCCGCTCCTTGTAATGTAAAAACTGCGCCGCCGCATCATCAAGATAAGCCGCATTTCCGGTCAATTCATAATATTTGCTTAGAAATGGTGTGCTCATATACAAATCATCACACCACATCGTCTGCTGCATGAAATCAACTGTGCCACTGGTCCGATACAGAGCTCCGTCAGGCAGCCTGCTCTGCACTTTAGTAATATAATTGGCAATTTCAGCAGCAGCTTCCGGTGCGCCCTGTAGTGAACGAAGCTTATATGCTTCCAGCATCGTTGCCCCGAAGGATCCGCAGTCGTCCAGCGAATCCATCAGCGCCAGCTGATGATTGATGCCCGGAGCGCCATAACGTCCAAGGTCCCATAAGGCATATTTATGCAGCCCTGTACATTGCTCAATATGGTGTTGTGCATATTCGGCATAATGGGGGGCCTTAAGCTCTACTCCTGTTCTCAGCAATCCGTACAGGGTTACGCCTAGAGGGTAATTCCAGCGCCCAAACATAACACTCTCCAAATAAGGCCTAACCCAGCTATTCGGCTGGTCTACACGCCAAAAGGTTACTTCATCCGCTTCCCCAAATAAAGTATCCATAGAGGTCAGTTCTAAGACTTTCGGCGCTGCCTCCTTGGTGAACAATCCAAGGTACAACCATGGATCAGTTAATCCTTCAACGGGATATGGTTGCACGAGACTACTCTGAACACCACCAGACCGTACGTCCAGTTCAAATCCCCAATTCCCCTCTCCACAGATGGACTCCACGACCAGATCATGTAGTCCATAACCAAGCTCCAGTTGGATATCAAGCATACCTTTCACGTTCTGATGCTCAGCTACAAGTTTCCCATTCACATAGATAGAGATTTCAGCCATTCCACGATAGCTACCTTGCAGACGAATGTCGTCTTCCTGTAGGCTGTTAACTTCCAGCTTACACCAAGCATACGCCTTGGCTCCCAGCATTTCCCCAAATATGCGTGAACAGTTGCCAGTTGCCTGTTCCTGTGGCGACCATTGCTGTGTCGGAAACCAAACGCAGCGAGCTGTCATTTGCTCTTCAGTGAATTCAGCTTCCAGCCAAGCTGCCCAAGATGTCTGCTGGGGTCCACTATAAATCCAACCTTCACAACCGCTTAACTGCGCCGTCGGAGTAAGAAAGTGTACTGGTGCACCTTTGACACTGCCCGTTCCAAAAACCCCTCCGCAACCTGTACCTGTTGCAACATACTCCAGTACCAGATGGTTCCAGCCTTTATCCATGCCCGCCCGAAAAAACGTCCTTCTGTCCGGAAACACATCATCATTTAGATTGGAGCTAAACACCAGCCGTCCATTTATGTAAACCTTAACTGGACTGTAGCAACTAACTGAGAAAGGGGCATCTACCTCATTGTCACTCCACAGCTTTCCCCACACATATACGAATTGTCCTGCCGCTAGCTCCGGCAGTCGTTCTTCCAGATTCATATCGTAACGGCAGTCGCGGAGCCGGTTGAAACCACTCTGCGAATGTACCCGGTACACCGGAGGCTGCGGGGGATAGGCACCGATAAAACGGCTGGCCACTGCGGCCAGTACATTTTCGATTTTGCCCCCATTATATTTGGCAATACAATCAGGATCAGGAAAGTATTCTGGAATATAAGTACTCACTAAGCGTATCCTCCTTCACACCGTTATTTCTCCACCGGGATACAGCGTCGAGTTGTACAATCTTTTAGGGTGAGGTAACGATTTCTCAGAGGCACAGGTACTAATATCTATCCACTCGCTTGAATATACCGTTGCGGACTCATCATTATAAATTACAACCTGTTCCCTGCCACATCCCAGAAGATCGCCGTGAACGGCATAACCTTCCTCCTTGAATTCAGCTACAACCCGCATATGTCCATCGTACAAAGCAGGATATACTCCGCCTCCCCGGCGGTACGCGAGAATATAATCCGGAGAACCAAATTGCCAGTTACTCACGGCTTCAACTATAGTCAGCCAACCGTCGCTTGTACGTTCTTCTTTCCACAGTTCCTTGCCATTACAGTCTAGAAGAAACAACGCATCCTTGCCCTTCAGCCCTTTGCCGTCATCTTCGCGGATCATTCGGTCCAGCCCGGCAACCTGAAGACCAGGCAGTTCAGGCCGGAATCGGCCTAACGCCAGATGCTGTGACTCGATGGAGCCGTCATAACGCCAAAGCTCTTGTCCGTCCCGGTCATACATCACCGTTACGCTTCCGCCGACAACCAGTTCAGGATAGCCATCTCCATTCACATCGCCAACCCAAATACAGTCCGCATGGTCGTCAAGATCATGGCAGCTCCATAATAAATCACCTTTAGAATCAAGCAGATCATAACCTGCCATCACTTGATCCTGTCCATTTCCATGAAGATCGTGAACCCACGGATAATGTCCTACATTGCCTTTATGCGTCCATAATAAATTGAAATCCTGATCCATGGCCCACAGTTGATGATAACGGTCCTTCAGAATGATGTCGGAAGCGTGTTCTTGCCCTGTTAGATTGGCGATGATAATACAATCATGTGCATGTTCAGCAGGTAAGTCGTATATCGACTTAACCGTTCCTGTTGAACCTTCAAGAATATGAAACCGTCCATCCATTACACATAATACTTCCAGCGCCCCATCACCATCTAAATCATAAATTTGCGCTGGATAGTCCGAGCCTTGGCTGCCAGCGTCAGGATCGGGTGTGCCCACCTGCCACAGCAGCTTGCCATCCATATCAAAAGCAGTCAGGCATTGCACCTGATGGGGAATATAACGTACATCCTGGCGATTATCCGGCTGAACCAGCAGCATTTCCGCACGTCCATCCCCATTCAGATCGCCAATAAGCATTTTGCAGCGTGGACCGGCAGCGGAAATATCTACTTTTGCCAGCTGATAGACTAATTGTGTGTCCTTCGTTTTCATTAGAATCCTCCTGTCTTCTCTCTTCGATTAGATCTCCGGGAAACGGACGGTTTGTCCGCCTGCTACTTCTATAATCACACCGCCGATTTCCAGCCAGACAGATACCGCTCCCGGATTATATACAAAATCCCGAGCAGCGGAGAAAATAAGGGCTTCACAAGCCTTCATATAATGAACGAGTTCAATATTTGTCGCGTACCAGATTTCCTCTAGTCCTCCCACTGCTTCACAGAAGCTTTCCATCAGCTCCCAGTTATTATCGTTATCAAATTCATAACTATGGCCCCACACATACATCAGATATAAATACTGCCGTTTATGCAGCTTCACGAACTGCTCCGCATGCTCCAGCAAATGATCATTATGATGGCAAGTCCCCCGCCATTCCAGCCAATCCTCCGGCAGCCCAAAGCCGCCGCCAGTGGTCTGTACCACACGGGCATATTCCATGCCTAAATGAGGCAAAAGCTTCTTTATCTCCTTGTTAAAGGAACCGTTAGGATAAGACATTCCCCGTATCGGCACCTGGAGCAGCGTCTCAAAACACTTTCGATCCTCCATAATCTCATGGATGATTTGCTCCTGCGGACAACGGGCTATCGTCGGATGGTGTTGCGTATGAACAGATACCTCATGTCCCTGGTACAGCTCAGTTATTTCATCTGCCGCAATACGATTACCTTCACCCAGCAGGCCAGAATTGAGATGAAATGTTCCTCTAATCCCATGGCGGTTAAATAGTCTTACCAATCTTTCGTCAGCCCGTCTGCCGTCATCATAGCTCATTGTAAGCGCCTTATGTCTGCCTTCAGGGTAACAATAATAAATAATAGACATCCATCTGAAGCCTCCTTCGCATTACTGTCCAAAAACCGTCAGATTTGAGTATTCAGCCATCAGGGGTGCCATCTGTCGAAACCCAATTTTCCCGCCTGTCAGTAGCGGCCCATAGGTTTCACCATCATCTATCCATGTAAAAACCGGCAGTTCATTGATTGCAAAAAACAGCATAGGACCACGCTTTACCACTAACATCCGGTAGGGCTCAGTCATGTCGCTGACGTCCGGAAGCGGATCGGCTGCCTGCGTAACCAGATGAAAACCATAGCTTTTACGCAAATTACAGGTATGAAATTCACGTTCTTCCACCCAACGCCTGCGAAAATACGAGATATGATACGTGTCTATCTGCCCGTGATGGTATTGATCATATTCACCCGTACGGCGAGCAAGCGCGGAATCAAATAAATCCTTCCCACCCTCTCCTTTGGCCGCGATAAACAAAATCGCCAACCCCGGCTCACGCAATGGGCGGAAATTCCAAGATACGGCGAGGTCTGCCGGGAACTCTTCTGGACACCAGAGAACGACATTTGCTTGTTGTCCGGCCTCGGCATGGATAGTACTCTCCAGTCTCATTCGCTGCAAAGGGAAGGAAACTGCTCCCGCTCCCTCCATCTGGAATCCAGCGATATCACTAGTTGAAGCGAGGGGATTATGGTAGATTGGTTTCCATGCTTCAGGGATCAAACCACCTATACCCGTGTCCTGCATCGGCCTAGCCATAAATCATTCCTCCCCACAATGAAGCCTTTAATCCGCGCGTTCCGGTAAAGCACTACCGATTAATTCCAAGGCAATGATCGTATTTAAAGACCACTGCGAGGCTTCATTTGTATTCATCCAATCGATCTCATTTAACTCAGTCATATAAGTGACCCGATCAGCTTCCTCCTGTAGATTCACACAACCAAACGGATTCTCCAGCAAAATCGACCAGCACCGCTCTGCCGTCGCTGGATCCTTGCGGTAATATGCTCCATATGCAGCAATGGCTACGCTGAGTACAGGATGCTCAAAACGGAGTTTTCCTGAAATCAACCCTCCTGTAAATGCGTCCTTCTCTTCTTGTGGCAAATTATAAAATACGCCGAACTCAGCCAGCATATCTTCCCAGTCCGGGTCCTCCAGCATTGCCGCCAGCTCGAACCACACCTGCGGACCTCCCATGCTAATGGCTAAATGACGCCCCCAGTTATCGTCGCCCATTCCCGACAATAGGCCAGTTGCCGGATCATAACCATATGTGGGACCAGATAATAGCCGTAAATTTGCCCTTTTGATGCAATCCATACCTGTTATAATCTTGTCACGATAAGCGGTATCCTCGAACCGCTCCCAGCGGGTCATCCAATTAGAGCTAAAGGCCGCCCAGTCCGGACCCACCCTAACATGAGTCGGGAATTCATCCTTCGGAAAATACGCCCGCATCGGATCCAGAGTAACTGTTGAATAATCAGCATCCTTTACACTGTCCATAATATCGCCGACCCGCTCGTCTCCGGTCAGATAATAATAGTAGCGATGCAGACCCGCCATGGCGATACGAGCCTCTTTGCAGCCGCAGCCCCAGTGGATGACATTATGCCGCGAGCCTAGTCCGGCGTATTCGCCAAAATGATATACATCTACCTCACTCGTATGCCTGGTCATAGCTTCGGCCATACGGAACACATCCGCTCTCCCGGACCGGAGAAACGTTACCCACAACCACATATTTGGCACCAGCTCGGAATTCTGCCAGGCGCAGCCGCCAAGATCATAGTTCCATACATGTCTGACCGGATCGTAGCTGTGCATGAAATCTCCATAGTCCCAGAATCCATACCATTTGCGCTGCTCGATCTCTTCCTGGTAAAAGGAGATGATCCCGTCCAGCCGCTCTTCCAGATATGCCTTGGCTGGCGTGCTCCGATCAGGCAAACTCCAGAAACCAAAAGCACCCGCTTCATGATAATAAGTTGGTTCGCAAACCAGCAATGAAGGTTCTTCAGCTTCTGCCTGCATCCGCTGCAACAATTCAGGCCCGGGAGTCTGCGCCGTACACCAGAATGTTAGCTCGCTAGTATTAGCGATACCAAATGGAGTGGCCCGTAATTCTTCTGCACCTTCATACGAGGATTCCACATGTGTTTTCGTATCATAATGCCGCAAGTCCATAGCTGCCGCATCAGGTGACCAGAACCAGACAGTAAGCGCTGCCGCGTCAGTGGCAGTGGAACCAATCTCCATTCCTGCCGGATGCTTACGCCAGAAATTCTTCATCCCGATTGCTAGCCCTCCGCCCTCTGCCCCAACATAACCAAGCCCACCTGCCCGGCGGCCTTCTGCTGCCTTGATCCAAGCGCAGCCATCCTCTGTCCGCTTCCAGATCCCATAATGCTCGGAAGAATCTTGAACCAGCCGAAAGCTGCCCCAAGTGGCGGAGTCATCCAATAAATTAAGGAAATAGGCATCCTCTTCTGGATTAAATTTCACAGCACATCCTGCTACCTGATCGAGGAATAAATCACGGTACTTACCTTTGGTTCGCCGTGTATGCAACGTCTTAGGAGACTCGCTAAACAAGCCGCTATCTCCGGCAAAACGAACATGGCGGTTGTAAAGAGGTCCACGCAGCGGCACTGTGAATTCTATTCCCAATCCTTTAATAAAATCCTGCTGTGGATTACCGTCATAATGAAACGTATGAACTAATCGAATAGACTCCAGCCCAGCATAAAAATATAAACGTAACGTATAGGGAAGCCACTCACGAGCACTGTGCGAAGCTTGGTGAAGTCCATCTAGCTTCACCACTGCGCGAACAGGTCCGCCCTGTTCAAGGATGGCCCTTAACGTTCGTCCTGCGAATCGCTCCTCACGTATGCTCAGGGTGCCAGCACCCTCATCTCTCTGTTCACGTATACATACAAGCTCGCCATTACTGCATACTTCGGTTCCTTCCGTGTCCGCCGGATTTCTGCGCACAATACTGCGGATAAGACCCTTCCCCTGCTTGTTAACCGTGCAAATAATAACACCTGTATCTATAATGAAAGCTTCCTCTGTTTCCTGCACAGTTAGTCGCTCTGTCACTTCCGTAGCTGGAGTCGCTTGATTTATTGTCATTGTCACTAAGGAATCCTGCTGAATATCCGAATTTTTGTTTACTACCGAGTGCGTGGACCATTTGATGCTCCCGTCTGGCCAAAAAGCTGCTGGCCAGCTTTGCAGCGGCACATGCTTTTCGTTCTTCGGCATACTTAAGCAGAGATTCTTTAACGATTCCCTGCCGAGCGCTCCTTTTTTCCAAGGAACCCCCCAGGTAACACCCACATCAATAGCGGGCTTTTTTAGCCAATGCAGGCCAATCGGCAGAGCCGTAGGCACAACAACCATCTCCTTCATACGTTCTTCGCCGCACGTCCTCTTTACTTTTAAAGAGCTTCATTATTATGGCTTAGTTCTCTATAGCGGCTTGGAGTTATTCCCTCTTGTTTCTTAAAAATCCGGTTAAAATAGCTATGCTGATAACCCACCTGTTCAGCTACATCGTTAATTCGCAGCGAGGTATCACGCAGCAGCTCCTTGGCTTTATCAAGCCGTAATCCGGTCAGATAATCGATGAAATTTTTCCCGGTGACCCGTTTGAATGATTTACTCAGTAAAAATGGGCTGATTCCTGTATAATCCGCACATCCATCCAGCGAAATATTATCCATATAATGCTCATTGATATACATCATGGCATGCTCAATCGTCCGTTTGATTCCGGCATCAGAACGTTCACTCAGCTCCGTCAGATACGGTGCGACTACCTTTTCCTGAAACCAGGCAAGGATAAGCTTCGGCTCATGAATTTGCGACAGTGCCGCGTACAGATTAGCCCCTTTGAACAGTTGGTTTGGATGAATGCCTGAGACCATAATGGCGTGCTGAATACTGCCTAACAAATGAAGCATACCCTGCTGTACATCAATCACTTTTGCCCCATTGGCACACAGTGCCTCCAGAAATTCCTCCAACAGCCGGTAAGCCTCTTCCGCTTCTCCTGTGCGCAGGGCCTGTATCATTCCGCGCTCCAAAGTGAACGAATATTGCGGTTCTGGCGTACTTTGCCCCTCACGATCCAGTAGCTCCATATTAATAATCTGGTTCTCACCACCAAACTGGCGATAACTAGCGGCTTGCTTCGCAGCCTCGAACGCTAGCGGAATACCGGATATCCTTCCAACCGGTGCACTAAACGCCACTGTTACCCTCATTTTTAACATGCGATTAATCGTTCCTGTCAGTTCTTCGCTAAAGGCTTGCACCGCTTCCAGCGATGGATTCGCAACGGGTTCGATAAGAAGTAATCCTGCCGTGAGATCATGGAAATTGATAATATCAGCCTGCTTAAAGTGCTCGGCAGACAATTCTCCGATAATATTGACGGCGGCGAATGATACAAGACTTTCATCACCGTTGCGGAACTTCCCCTCCTGGCTGGAGATGCCTGTAAGCTGAATATAAAGAATAATATAATGACAATCCTCTACTTCCCACTTAAAGCGCCGCATCCGGCTTTGCAGATCCTGCTCAGAATAAGAATATAAATACCCCTGAAACAGCTGATGCAGGAAGCTTTCCTTCACATGTGGAAGCTGCTCGGAAAGAGTGTACTTCAGGGCATGGCTCTCCCCGTGCAAGTTCTGCCAATGCCGTTCAATCAGAATGAACTCATCCTCCCTACTCGCAGCCGCCTCTTGGTCAGGCAACAAAGTCTGCAGCAAACGTCCTATCGGTGAATAGATTTTACGGGAAGCAAACCAAGACAGAATCGCCGCCAGCAGCAAAGCACTAAAGCTAACTAAAAATATCAGTCTTGAAATGAAGACGACAGGTGAAGTTATGCTGGTTATCGGTGAAGCGGACACATAGAGCCAGTCTGCGGAGAGTCGGGAAAACTCACCATAAGTCACTGCATATGTAGCCTTACCCCAGTCGAAGAGAAAAGAGGACTCAAGATTTGACTCATGGTTCGCGCCCCGTTCCACAATCTCATTATGCAATGCGGTAAGTAAGGGAGAATCCTCGGCACTGTCTCCAGCAGATACGTACAAATCCCCCGTCGTCTGCAGCAAAAATGTCTCGCCGCTATTATAAGGTGTCATAGTTCGTAGCATCGCAGCTACTTTCTCCGTATCCATGCGGAGCAAAAGAGCCCCGAAGGGCTTCAAGCTTCCGCCTGGAATATGATGGATAAGCGTTAATTCTTTGACATTTGGTTTATTGGGATCGAATGCCCACTGCGTCCAATAGGTGCTTTGTTCAGTATCAATCAATTTGTCATATTGACCAGAAACCATGCTGGAGTCAATCGTGCCATATTCGGGATTAAATAGTAATGGATGATCTCCTGATAGATAGAGTTCAACGTTACTCGTCATCGTGTTCGAGCCCTGCATCACTACGAGTGTCTTCGTAATATCCCAAGCCCGCTCATGATCCTGAATAAAATCAAGGCCATTCAAGCTGTAATCAAACTTGGGATCAAAAGCCCAATGTGCCAGCATCAGCTCCAGATTGGACAGCTGATCATCAATATTAGCCGCCCGCTGTTCAATCTGCCTGTTATGCATCTGCAGCAGCTCGCTCTCCAGGCGTCCCCCTGCCATCCAGTAGACAAGCGCACCAATAATAAACCCCGGAATGGATGACACCACCAGCATAATGATCAGGTTTGTACGATAATACCGGCCTTTACAGCCTGACCAGCCTTTTGTATAACGCTTCCATTTCGCCACATTTCTCATCACTATGCTCTCACCAGCCGAATCAGATAAATTTGAAGTGCAATCGAACCACATTCGTTTTGCTCCTCAGATCCTTTCCAGCCGGATAAAAGCACTAGGAAGGATCTAGTGGTCAGCCTTAGCGTATAATTCGTTCATTTCCTTAACTAAATCATCTCCACCTGTTTTTCTCCATACGTCAAATGCTGATTTCAATTCAGCTTCATCAATTTGTCCTACAATATACTTTATGCGTGCATCGTTAATTACATTGTCGAGTTGAGCACCCTTTTGCGAATATACTGTGGAAATAAAGGCCTCTGCCGGATTAACCACGATCGAAGCTTCATTTGCCTTTTGAACTTCAGTTTGTTTAAGACGCAGCGGCGTTTGTGCTACAGTCTTGGACTTATCCTCAGGAATATAAGCCAATATTTGGTTTAGGCCTTCCACTTCTGACTCCACAAGTACAGTGTCTTTGGAGCGTTCAATAAAACCATCCACCATAGTGTAGTGAGTACCTTCCAAACCAAAACCTAACATCGTTTGTAATTCCGGATTATTGATTTGATCTAGAAAAGCCAGTACCCGTTTCAGTTCTTCTTCGCTCTTCACAGATGATTTTGGAATAGCCAGCATGCCCGAGAAACCAGAGGTCGGCAATGTGTGTAGCTTGCCATCCGTACCTGTTACGCCCCCGCTTACATCTACATAATGTTTATCCGGTTCGTCTTTGCCTTCTTTTTCTAGCGCAGCGTGAATTTTATCATCCACCCGGGCGCCTGTATCGACCACATCGACGATTACTCCTGCCTTATTGTTCACGATCGGATCTGTCCATTTGGCACTGTCCATTACAGCGAAGTCGGAGTTGATCAATTTCTCATCATACAGCTTCTTCATGAACTTAAGCGCTTCCAAATATTCTGGATATTCATGCTCAGGCACCAGCTTGCCATCTTGCACGCCCCATTTATTCGGTGTTCCAAACCATAACTTAATGGTATCAAAACCGCTGGCCCACTGGCCGCTCCATTTGACAAGCACCATGCCATACGTATCCTCTTTACCATTGCCGTCTGGATCTTTTTCCTTGAACGCTTTCAGCATATTGTAGAAATCATCCACCGTCTGCGGTGTTTGCAACCCCACCTTCTCCAGCCAATCCTTGCGGAAAACCATACCGTTACGGCCGAGTACACGCCCCCGATAGATCCCGTAATTCTTCCCATCAATGGCCGAGTTTTTCAGAATAACCGGGTTCGCTTGGCTTAAATTCGGATAATCCTTAAGGTAAGGCCCTACTTCCCAGAATGCACCCGATTTGGCAGCGTTCACAAAACTAGAAGCCTTAACATCCCCCACGTAGATAATGGTCGGCAGCTTCCCAGAAGCTAGCGTAATATTAAATTTATCTGCATAAGATGCATTCGGGACCCACTCAAAGTGGATTTTTGTATTGGTCTGTTTCTCCAGTTCAGCAGCAACCGGACTGCCATCCTTCGGATAATTTGTTTTGAATATCGGCAGCATGAGGGTCAGATCCAGCGGGGACTCACTTTTCTCTTCTCCAGTATTACTACTCCCTTCACTTTTGCTGTTAGAACCTGCAGATTCATTACCTGAGCAACCTGCAACAACAGTTGTAACCATCATAGCCACAAGTAAAAGTAACAACCAGCGCTTCTTTTTTACCGAACGATTAGCTTCCATTATTATACCTCCAAATTGGAATATGTTAAGTTTACTATCCTTTAACAGAACCCAGCATCACTCCTTTAGCGAAATGTTTTTGCAGAAATGGGTACACACATAAAATAGGTAGAGTACCTACTACAATAACCGCCATTTTAATCGACTGCTCCGGTGGCTGCACAAAGCTCGGATCCATAGAACTCATATCGCCAGCCGCAGATTGGGACAACATTACGATCTGTCGCAGCATCACCTGCAAAGGCCATTTTGTCGGATCCGTAATGTAGAGCAGTGCCGAGAAGAAATTGTTCCAATGTCCCACAGCATAGAACAACGTAAATGTAGCGAGAACCGGTTTGGATAAAGGAAGGACTATCTTCCACAACAAGCCCAGCTCAGAACAACCATCAATACGCGCCGCTTCTTCCATTTCTATAGGCAGCTCCTGAAAAAAGTTTTTGACAATAATCAGGTTAAAGGCGCTAATTGCTCCCGGTAAAATAAGAGAATTGAGCGTATCCAGCAAATGCAGCTCCCGAATGACGAGATAGGTTGGAATCATTCCTCCACCGAACAGCATCGTAAAAATAACAAGGTTGAGTACCAAATTACGGCCCATCAGATATCGTTTTGCCATCGGATAAGCCATAGTTACCGTGAAGAATAAATTAACGACAGTTCCGATTACCGTAACATAAATAGAAACCCCTATACTGCGCATAATCGTATCTGTTGAAAAGATAAATCGGTAGGCGTCAAATGAAATCGTGGTCGGGATCAGGAATACGGCACGTTTAGTAATTTCCGCATCTGTAGCGAAGGAGCCCGAAACCACAAAGAGGAAAGGGAGAATCGCTACGATTCCAATAATCCCTAAAAATATATAATTGAATATATCAAATGCAGTTCCACCCGTACTCTTGTATTGTTTGGCCACAGCAAGCTTCTCCCTTCTCAATAAAGTCCAGATTCACCAAATTTTTTGGCGATCCAATTCGTCCCGAGCACAAGCGTCACACCGATTATTGATTTAAATAATCCAACAGCCGTGCTGTAACTAAAAGCTCCCTGGGTAATCCCCAGTGCGTATACATAGGTATCGAACACCTCACCTACTTCACGATTAAGAGCATTCATCATTAAATAAATTTGTTCAAAACCGTTATCCAAAATCGTTCCCATCCGAAGAATAAGTAAAATAACGATTGTACTGCGAATAGCAGGCAACGTAATATGCCAAATCTGCCGCCACCGGTTCGCACCGTCTACTACCGCAGCCTCGTATTGCTCCACATCTACACCGGCCAGTGCTGCCAGGAATATAATCGTCCCCCAACCGCACTCCTTCCAGATCGTCTGGAGAATAATCAATGGACGGAACCAGTCAGGATTAGCTAGAAAGTCTATTTTCCTGCCTGTAAACGTATACAAAAACTCATTTACAGTCCCGCCTTCCGTAGTTAGAAATACATAGCTCATACTGGCCACAATGACCATGGATATAAAGTGCGGAACATAAATCATCGTTTGTATCGTCTTTTTATAGAAGGAAAGCCGTATTTCGTTTAGAAGCAGTGCCAGAATAATCGGCGCCGGAAAAAAGAAAATCAAATTATAAAACGATAACAATAACGTATTGCGCAGCAGCATAAAGAAATCAGGATTCTGGAAAAAAACACGAAAATGCTCAAAACCTACCCATTCACTTTTCTGAAAACCAAGAAACGGCTGGTAATTCTTAAAAGCCAGCAGCACGCCCCACATCGGAACATATTTGAAAACAAGAAAATAAAGGACTCCAGGGAGCAGCAGAATATATAACCATTTATCACGTTTAAAACGTTTCCATCTTCTTACCCGGATATTTCGATAGGTCTGCGGCTTTGGCTGTTGTTCTGAAGTTCCCGGAACTGTTACGTGCTTCATCCTGTTCACCTCCATTTGTCATGTACAGCTCGCGATTACTGTAGCCATGGATTACTGCAATCACCCTTACTGCGACTCCTATTATGCTGCTAGTGATTTTTTCCAGCAATCGGACTTTTTTGAACGCTTTATATAAGCTAAAAATCCCATTTTATCTAAAAAGTCCAAACCGCGCAAAAGTTTACTATTGTCCGTAAGACATTAAGCACCTATGATTCCAAGTGATGAGTTCCAGCAAATGTTTGCCTTAAAGGAGGAACTGAATTGAAGAACAAGCTATACTACGGTGCTGCTTGGTATCCCGAGCTATGGAGTGAAGAGGTGCTTGAGCAGGACATCCTTCTAATGAAAGAAACGGGGATTAATATCGTACGAATCGGAGAATTCATTTGGTCTGCTTTGGAGCCAGAAGAAGATAAGATTGATATCGGGCCCGTCGTAAAATATATCGAAAGGTTACATAGAAACGGAATTGACACAGTAATGTGTACGCCGACACCTACCCCCCCCATCTGGCTTACTCATGGACATCCTGAGCGCTGTTATGTGGATGAAAGCGGAACGGTAATGGGACATGGAGCACGGCAGCATATCTGTACGAACAATCCTTATTTTCGTGAGCGTGCAGCCATTATTACGGAGCATATTGCCAAGGAGACCGGAGCACTGCCGGGGTTAACCGCCTGGCAGCTCGATAACGAATTCAAAGCGCATGTGGCGGAGTGTATGTGTGAGACCTGTAAAGGCTTATGGCATATCTGGTTGCAGCAGCGCTACAGCTCCATTGAAAGGTTGAATGAGGCATGGGGAACAGCCGTCTGGAGCCAAACTTATCAACGTTTTGATCAGGTGCCACAGCCAGGACCCGCACCTTTCCTCCACAATTCATCCCTGCGGACGATGTACCGCTTATTTTCAATGGAAAAGATCGCTGAATTCGCCGATGAGCAGGCTGATATTATCCGCCGCCACTCCACTGCGCCAATTACCCACAACAGCAGTGTCGCTTTTCATCTAGATAATGAGCGGCTATTTCAAAATCTCGACTTTGCTGCCTACGACACCTATGCCTCACAGGAAAATATGCATGCTTATCTGCTTAACTGTGATCTGTGGCGAAATTTCAAGCCGGGAAAAGATTTCTGGATAATGGAGACCGGACCCTCGTTTGCCGCATCTCTAGTCAGTTTTGGTGTGCCCCATCCGAATGGATATCTGAAAGCAGAAGCAGTTGCCGCCTATGCGCTGGGTGCAGGTGCATTTTGCTATTGGCTCTGGCGCCAGCATACTTCCGGAAGTGAACAAACGCATAGCTCGATCCTTAGTGCCTGGGGAGAACCAGCTCTAGGGTACGTTAATGTGCTGGAGGCCAATCAAGCACGGCGGGAAATTGAACAAATTATGCTCTCCACCCGGCCCCTTCGGGCAGATGTTGCGATTACCTATTCGGACAGAACCAAAGCTTATCTCGCAACTGAACCTCACCGGAAGCTAAATTATCGTAGTCTGCTGGGCGATTTCTACAAAAGAATTCTTCATATGGGCATTCACAGGGATCTGCTGCCCGAAGGCGGAGACTTAACCGGATACAAGCTGTTATTCACTCCGTTCGTACATTATTTGTCCCCCGAGTATGTGCAAAGTGCCCTGGCCTTCACAGCAGCTGGCGGGATTTGGATTGTCGGTCCTCTTACCGGAGGACGAACGAAGGAGCATACCCTTCACACGAATGCCGGACTTGGGGAATTGGAGCGGTTAGCAGGCGTCAAAACTAAGTTTACCTATCCGCTGGAATCAACAGGCACGATTGGACACGCTTTTGGGGTATCTGCTCCCTTGTCCTTGTGGAGTTCTGTTTTTGAACCCGTTTCAGAGTCCGTTTCCAGTATCGGAATGATTACGGAGGGGGTGACGCCGGGGTTGTCCTTCCTGACGGAGCAGCCTTACGGACAAGGCACTATTGTTATGCTGGGTTCAATGCCTGCCGGTGAAGAAGGCAACCTAATGTTATGTAAACTCATTGATCATTATGCAGAACGTGCTGGTGTTACCCTACGCAGTGATGTCACTAAGGGAACCCTTGTCTGCCCTAGAAGCGATGACCAAGCTGTCGAAGTCTGGACCCTTGTAAATATGGATGGACACGGGGGAAGTCTCACACTCCCGCGGGACGGACATGATGTTCTCTCAGGCAAATCCGTGGCCTGCGGCCCCCTCTCCCTTGGTGCATATGAGTACCGAGTAATCCGGTTATAAATACTTATCCTTGCAGCATAAAAAGCCGCTAACTCCTTGGTCACCCAAGCGGTTAGCGGCTTCGTTTCCGTTATTTTAACTTTTAATAACGCCTTTTTTAAGAATAACGTTCCCATACAACGCTTCTTCACCAGTAACTATAACTGCATAACTTTGCTTAGAACGGTTATAGAAATCAAAACGTTCCTCATGTTTAATCGTGGCTTCAGCATCATGTTTGGCGATGATTGTCTCGTATGTGGACCAGATAACCGGCACAGTTGGATCTCCTGCAACTACTGCCATAAAAGCCACCTGTTGCTCTGCGTAATGATCCAGAGGTAACAACTCTAAGATGGCATCCAGCAGTTCGGGAATACCGATGCCATCATATCTCAGTACCCTCGGATTCAACGAATGTCCGGGATAATTCGCATCAGCCAATACAAGCTCATCCCCATGACCCATCTCCATCAGAATGCGTACCAGCTCCGGAGACAGCAGCTTAGGAATTCCTTTTAACATAAGGCACCTCTTTACTTCCCATAAAATGATCGCAACGCTACCAGCTCATCAATCCGATGCTGCGGCAATTCTCTCTCCCCGCCAATCATCCGGGTAATGAAGGTGAGCTTGGCGGTATACTCAAGCCGCTCCATATTCAGATATGCTTCCATAACATCTTCTCCCCAAGTAAGGGCTCCGTGATTCTCGAGCAGGACCGCAGTTTTTTTGCCCAGGAAAGGCATCAGTGAATCTGGAATTTCTTCCGTCGATGGTGTTCCATATTCCGCCAACGGAATATCTCCGATCATAATCACCGACTCTGGCATCATCATCTTGTCGAGCGCCTCACCTTTTATGGCAAATGCAGTAGCATACGGGGGATGTGCATGGACCACACCCTTCATCTCTGGCAGCTCATTATAAATTCTTAGATGCATTTTTGCTTCCGTTGAGGGTCTGTAGCCTTCAGCTGCTTCAAGGACTTCACCTTGCAGATTCACTTTTACAAGCATATGAGGCTCTAAATATCCCTTACTCACCGCTCTGGGGGTAGTCAGAATTACATTCTCTGATAAGCGAGCAGAAATATTCCCATCATTAGCCGCAATAAAATCTTTATTAAACAGGTTTCTCCCGATATCACAAATCTGCAAACGTAATTTTTGTTCTAAGGTATCCATAGGGTTTCTCTCCTCGTATCCTATTTTTCACAAACCTTCACCAAAGAAGGCAGATATGTCTTAAAGGCAAAAGATCTTTCCACTACCTGCTTGCCCCCGGAGATTTCCAGTTCCCCTAGGGCAGCCAGTTGAATAATTATATTGCCAATTGCACTGGCTTCCACAGGCCCCGCTACAACTTTTCTCCCCGTAATATTAGCGGTAAGCTGACAGAGCAGTTCATTCTGAATCCCACCACCGACCATATGAATGATATTGATTTTTTTGCCGGTGATCTCTTCCATTTCGTCAATCGTATGGCGATAGGACTCTGCTAAGCTCTCAAGTATGACGCGTATAATCTCAGCTTTCGTATAAGGGGCTTGCTGGCCTGTTCGTTCGCAATATTCTCTAATCCGTTGGGTCATCACACCGGGTGTACTGAACAGCTCGTCATTCGGATCAATAATTGCTGGAGCATGATTTATGGTTTCGGCTAGCTCAACCATTTGGCCTTGGCTGACGTATTTTCCCGCTTCGGCCCAATTCCTTTGCAGCTCCTGCAAAATCCATAGTCCCGTTATATTTTTGAGCAAACGATTAGATTGGCCGTAACACTGCTCATTTGTGAATCCGTATTCATAGCTTTTCTCTGTAATGACAGCTTTAGGCGTCTCCATGCCCACTAACGACCATGTACCACAGCTAATAAATGCTGCATCTTCCTTTAGAGAATAAGGAATAGAAGCTACTGCTGAAGCCGTATCATGAGAAGCACCCGCAATTACCTCCATTGAACCTACGCTAAGCTCCTCTTGAATTACCGGAAGGATAGAACCAATAACCGTTCCCGCTTGAACCCGTTGTGGCACTAGACCAACCGGGATATTAAGCCTGCTGAATACTTCAGTGGAGACTTTACCAGATACAGCGTCCATTAAGCCACTTGTACTCCAAATCGTGCTTTCTGCTGCCGCGATACCAGAGAATAAATAGTGGAACAGGTCTGGCATCATTAAAATAGTATCTGCGATCTCTAGCAGAGAATCATTATCCTGAAAATCAGCAAACAGCTGATAAACCGTATTAATCAAGCTCGGTTGAATACCTGTAATGCTAAATTGCTCCCTTGGTGGAAGCAGCGCCTCCAACCCTAGACGATGACTTCCCATTCTCCTATCCCTATAATGATGGGGGGAATAGAGCAACATCCCTCTTTTATCAATAAAACCGTAATCGACTCCCCACGTATCCACGCTTAGAGACCTCAATTTTCCATGCGCCCTATAAGCTCTCTGGATTCCTTTTTTCATTTCGTGGAAGAGCTTCAAAACATCCCAATACAAATGCCCGCCAACATACACCGGCGTATTAGCAAACCGATGAATTTCTTCTATGCGAAGGGTGTTACCGTCATACAATCCCAACATCACTCTTCCGGAACTGGCGCCAAGATCCATAGCCAGAAGCTTAATCGTATCACCCATTTCAAGCACACCTGCTCCACAAGAAGATTTTAATATAGCGGTCCGAAATTCTGACAGGCTCTGTAATCTGCTCCTTCCAGATTCTCCGTCCCAAATAACGACCACACCCGTGGTCTGAAAATACGTGATTCCTCAACGTTATGCATACTTACTGGAATGCGTAAAATCGACGCCAGCGTAATCAGATCCGCCCCGATATGGCCATAACTGATCGCCCCATGATTCGCGCCCCAATTATTCATGACATCATATACCGATTGGAATGAACCACTGTTAGTTAGCTTAGGAGCGAACCAGGTCGTCGGCCATGTCGGATCTGTTCTTTGATCCAAAGTATGATGAACCTCTTCAGGCAGCTCTACAGTGTAACCTTCAACAAGTTGAAGAACAGGTCCAAGCCCCTTCACCAGGTTCAAACGAGCCATAGTAACCGGCATTCCGCCTTGGGTTAAATAATCGGTAGAGAAGCCGCCTCCCCGGAAATATTCTTGAGAAGCTGGCCGGAATTGTGTATTGCTTAGACAAGCCTCAGCCTCTTCGTCTGTAATCTCCCAAAACGGTTTGATTGCAGGCTTACCCTCTATCCTTTGCTCACCTGTACCATCAAGCGCTGCCGAACCAGAGTTGATCAGATGTAGTATTCCGTGAGCTGCTTCTCCCTCCAATTGATGACCCGTCACTCGCTTCACAGCATCGGGACTCCAGAAGGTTCGGACATCCGCAAAGATTTGTGCTGTATTCGTAAGCAAATAATTGAACAGCATCGTTACCCCATTCAAGCTGTCATTCTCTGTCGCTACGAGATAAGGTGCACGTTTGCCGTTCCAGTCAAAAGAAGAATTCAACATCGTCTCCATGAAATCGCCGTTAGGGAAATGGTCCGTCCATTGTCTCTGGCCTTGGAAACCGCCAACAATTGCATTGTGGCCGTTAGCTTCCTCCTCAAAACCAAGCTCAGCGAGAACCGGATTGCCGATCATCAGGTCGCGGGCGATCAATGTCATTTTCACACAGGTCTCCCACTGCTTCTCTTTCTCTTCTGCACTGATTTGCAGATGCGGCGGATTTTTATCGGCGCCAACTTGGCAGTTTTCTTTAGTCCACGCTAGCGCACGCTTAAATTCCCCTTTATCATAAATCTCTTCTTCAAAGCGCCGGACATATTCAGACATATCTATATATTCATTGCGCATGCCCAGATACTCTTGGAAAAACTGTTCATTCACAATGGAACCCGCAATCCCCATCGAAACAGAACCCATAGATAAATATGATTTCCCCTTCATTTGAGCAACTGCTAAGCCTGCTCTAGCAAACTGCAGCAATTTAGACTGCACATCCGCTGGAATCTCTTCACTGCTAGACTCTTGAACATCTTCACCATAGATACCAAACGCAGGAATTCCCTTTTGAGCATACGCCGAGAGAACAGCAGCTAGATACACAGCACCCGGCCGTTCCGTTCCGTTAAATCCCCACACGGCATGCGGAATGGATGTATCCATATCCATTGTCTCTGAGCCATAACACCAGCAAGGCGTCACGGTGATCGACACCCCTACGTTAGCCCCGGAGAATTTCTGAGCCGCAGCAGCAGCTTCTTTAACTCCACCGATCGTAGAATCGGCGATGATGCACTCTACAGGACTCCCATTCGGATACCTTAAATTCGCTTCAATAAACTTAGCCACCCGCTGAGCCATGCCCATCGTTTGCTCTTCCAGTGATTCACGAACGCCTCTTCTTCTGCCATCAATGGTTGGGCGGATACCAATTTTCGGATAGTTTTCTATCAATGCCGTTCCTCCTCAAGATCATCTTAGAGTCATCGTTAATAGATCTATTTCTCCTTCATCATAAAATCTGCAAGCGCTTTAGTCAACACAAAACAACATATCTCCTAAACAAAAGTGTGGTTTTATGTGATATTATTATTATATATTGTGGTTTTATGTGAATATGTAATTATTTTTAGATTTAAACAACAATGTAGTACACTAGAAAGCAGACGATTTATATATAAAGGTGAGTGAATGAATGAAAGCATTTGAACGACGGGATCTAATTATTAAAGAGCTTTACAGACAGAAGAAGGTCCATGTCGCAGAGCTAGCGCAAAAATTCAACGTCTCGGAAGAGACCATTCGGCGGGATCTAGATAAACTGGACAAAGAAGGCCTTGCCAAAAAAAATTATGGTGGAGCCATTCTCAACGCCCATACCAATGAAGATCCTTCCTACATCAGCAGACATCAGGTCAATATTGAAGCAAAGCGAATCATAGCCGATAATGTACTGCAATTAATCAATGATGGAGACAGCTTGGTGACAGATACGAGCTCAACGGTGTTTGAAGCCTTGCGTAGAATTATTGAGGAGAAAAACAATCTGACAATTATTACGAACTCTCTGGTGGTATTATCCGAATTTCAACACTCCGGTCAAAAGCTAATTTCCACAGGTGGAATTTTAGGTCCCGAGACCAGCTCCTTTGTTGGAAATACCGCTTCACAGACGATTCGAAAATATAATGTGGATGTAGCTATATTCAGTTGTAAAGCATTGTCCATGACAGGCGGGCTAAGTGATTCAAATGAAGAAGAAAGTGAACTGAAGGTGCTTATGCAGCAGCAGGCAAATAAAGTGGTTCTGCTCGTAGATCACTCCAAATTTGACCGGACTGCGTTCATTAAGTTGTTCAGCTTTGATAGAGTGGATTATATTGTTACAGATCAGAAGCCTTCTGAGGAATGGACCGATTTCTTAAATAATTACCATGTATCTCTTATCTATGCGCCCGCTGAGTGATCAGTAGGTGCATAGATAAAGAGAGATAATAACTTTATAACTTAGTTGTTTAAAAGACCACTTTCCAAGACGACCTCCAGCCATTCCCCAGCAATCAGATCATGCCCGGCAGTCGTCGGATGAACGCCATCCCACAGCCAGTAGGCTGCTTCTGCTCTCTCCACAGCTGCATTGAAAGCATCCTGTAAAGGTACATAGACCGTATCAAATTGCTCAGACAGCTGCTTAACCACTCCCTGATAATGTGTAATCTTCGCTTCCCATTCTGCCCACTGTTCAGCTGGAGCTCCGGTATTTAAAATAAAAGGCTCACATAAAACCAGCTTCGTATGTGGCAGAACTTCACGTGTTTCTTCAAGTACGTGACGGTAAGCGCGTTCAAAACGGTCCGTAACTCCACTTGGTTCCCCTTTCATCATTCTCCAAATATCGTTAACCCCAATCAATATACTAATGATGTCAGGCTGCAAGCTAATTGCATCTTCATTCCAGCGTGCATATAAATCGGAGATTCGATCTCCACTCACTCCGCGGTTATAGAATACCAGATTCTCTTCTGCCCGCTCATTCCCTAGCTTGCCCCCAATGATATACGCATAGCTATGTCCAAGAATATGATTCGGGTCTTCATCACGACCCCGATTCCCATCCGTAATGGAGTCACCCTGAAATAAGATCACTTTTGATTTTTTAGTAGCTGGATTAGTCATTGAATCTTTCATCTCCTTGATTACTAGTATATTAATCATTCAACTTGAATGTCTCCTATAATACAAGTAAAGTTATCATATAGAATACAAGGAGGAAAGAGAAAAATGAAATATAGAAGACTAGGCAATTCAGGGCTCAAAATCAGTGAGATCGGACTAGGCAGTTGGCTTACATATGGAACAGCAGCAGAGCAAAAGGCAGCCGATGCTTGTATCAGCAAAGCTTTTGAATGCGGTATCAATTTCTTTGATACGGCTAATGCATATAACCGTGGTGAAGGCGAAAAAGCGATGGGTGCTGCTCTACGCTCCTATGAAAGATCATCTTATGTGCTAAGTACAAAGGTCTTTTTCCCCATGGGAGACGATGTTAATAACCGTGGTTTGTCCCGGAAGCATATTATGGAGCAATGTGAAGCCAGCCTCCGCCGCTTAGGCACCGATTATATTGATGTATATTTTTGTCATCGCTTTGATACAGAGACCCCTGTAGAGGAGACTCTACGCGCGCTGGATGATCTGACGGCTCAAGGTAAGATTCTCTACTCCGCTGTTAGCGAATGGAGCGCAGCCCAAATCTCCAATGCAGCTGGTATCAGCCGCAGACTGAACCTGCGTCCACTGATCTCGAATCAACCCATCTATAATATGTTCGAACGTTATATTGAAGATGAGGTCCTTGAAGTATCCCAGCGTGAGGGGCTGGGCCAAGTGGTCTTCTCTCCTCTAGCGCAAGGAATTCTGACTGGCAAATATAAACCGGGGCAACAACCTCCAGCAGGAACCCGTGCAGCGGATAATTCAGTTAATGGTGTGATCTCCAGCTACCTCCGTGATGATGTGTTGTCTGTGGTTGGACAGCTGGATGAACTCGCTCACAGTTTAGACCTGAAGCTTTCGCAATTGGCATTGGCATGGATTCTACGCCAGCCTGGTGTAAGTTCAGCATTAATTGGTGCCAGTAAACCAGAGCAAGTTGCAGAAAATGCTAAAGCTGTAGATACGGTACTCTCCGCAGATACTTTACAGCAAATCGAGGAGATTCTTAAGCCGGTAGCTGATTTTGCTCCTGCAAGATAACCTATTGCACACTTGCCATATAGTACACAAAAGAGGTTGTGCCAAAAGCCATCACCATGGCTTAGGCACATCCTCTTTTTCTTTAAGAAATCAATTTAGACTCTTCGGCTTGTTCAGAAGCCTTATGGATAAAAGGCTCCAGTGGTTTCTTGAGGAGTAATGCCAGCAAGAGTGCTAGCACACCGAAGATAATCAGATAAATCACATCACGAATCGCCACTTCCGGCAGAATTCCCCCAACCGCCTCCCGCATCAGACTAATTGCATAGGTAAACGGCATATACGGATTTAATATTTGAAAAAAACGCCCAGTCGTACTAATCGGAAATGTGCCGCCGGAGCTAGAGAATTGAAGCACCATGAATACGATCGCTATCCCTTTTCCCAGGTTGCCAAATACAGCGACAAGCGTAAACACAATGGTTACGAACACGATGCTGATTAACACTCCAAAAAGTACAAACCACACCTTATTCACCACATAACAGTGCAGAATAAAAATGTTGCCAAGGACAGCCACCAACCCCTGAAGAATTCCCACCGTAAGGAAGGTCAGCAGGCGGCCAAAATACAGTTGATATCTTTTATACGTTAGCCCCCCCGTATCCACACCTGTGCGGAGAAGAGAGACAAGCAGTGTGCCTCCGACCCATAAGGAAAGTACGACATAAAAAGGAGTCATTGCTGAGCCGTAATTCGGAATGGGATATAACTTATTCTCTTTTAACACTACCGGATTGGCCAAAAAATCACTTTTGCTCTTAATATCTCCTCCGAGCAGTTGCGCAATTTCCCCCAGATCAATCTCTTCTTTAATTTGGCGGATCGTGGAGGCGGCTTTTCGAATCGAGTCTTCCAGTACTGGAAGATCATTTCTCACCAAATCTGCGGCAAGCGCCACTCCTTTGTCTGCACGGGGGAGTCCTGTACGAATCAACTCCGAGACCTGATGAACCCGCTCTTCTACAGTAGGCAGATCCTGACGCACGAAATTCGCAGCTTGCTGTATCTTTTCCCCTGCAGTAGGTAAGCTGCTCTCCAATAGCGGAAGTGTATCTCGGATGAAAGCACCAAAGCCCTGGGTCTGATCGGCAACCCCACTGGCTGCTGTGTGGACCGCTTCGCGTATAGCTGGCAAATCCTGCTGCAGACTAGCTAAGCTTGTCTGCCCGAACTCAATCGCCGACATCGTCTCTTCCAGTAGGGTACCCAGCGCGGGTATACGATCTGGCACCTGCTGCAATGCGGTGGCTGTGACATCTGCCGCCGAAGTTATTTGCTCCAGTGTATTTTTTATGGCAGGGATAGTCGACGAATCATACCCAGAGATAAGCTTCGCAATTGCCAGCTTCCCAAGACCAGACTTTAGGAACAATTGGTTAATTGCACTGGAATCAGCGTTATCCTTATTCTGAAGGTCAGCCGCCATAGCATTTACCAAGGACTTCTGACTGTTCAAAACACTGTCTACACCTTTCAATGCCGCAAGATCAGCAATAGACACTGTTTCAGGTGAAAATGTGTTCAATGCATTTAACATAGAAAGTGTGTGTTCAATCACGCTGCTTCCTGCAGCCAACTGTGCTGAGAGTACCTCCAACTGCTCACGTACAGCTTGTGGCTCGTTATCCTCTCCCTTTAACTGTTCAGCAAGCTTGACCACTGAGCTCTCCGTTTGCTGTAGGAGATTAAGATTCTGTTTGACAGCTGCTGGAACAGCTTCAAATGCAGCACTGCTCTTCTCCAAAAATTGTTGAAGCTCCAGAACAAAATCATTTCCGGCAGTGGCAATCTTTTCTGCCTCAGGCAGTGCTGTTAAGGCAGCATTAACGATTTTATGCGCTTCCGTAAGACCTTGCGAGGCCTGAGCCATGATCTGTTCAACTTCACCATAATGGTTATCAAGTTGAACGATTAGCTGTGCCGCTTCTTCAATCTTGGGCAGCTTGTCCTGTAGCCCCCCTAAATGATCTAAGGTACTCGCGATTTGCGGCCAATGCTCAGCAATTTTCTCTAAAGCCTCACCCGCTTTTTCCACCTCTGGCAGCTTATTCTCCAATGTGGAAATACGCTCTGCTGAGGCATGAATCTGCGGCCAATTTTCCTGAATTTTTAATACTCGTTTACCTGCGGTTTCAATTTCTGGCAGGCTCGCCTCTAATTTAAACAATCCTTTTTCTACCTTGCGTATAATGGGCAATTCAGATTGAAATTCCTTATCGATTTGACTTAAAACAGTAAATACCGTCTCACTAATCGTTTCCGTGAAATTCTCACTGATCTGTGTGGTGATTGAAGTGGCGCCCTTATCCGTGATTTTAGGAGCAATCGCATTTATTTTCTCATTGACGGTATATTCGATCTCTGGTTTCACAATCGTTCCTTCAAGAATTCCAGTCATTCGTTTGGAGAAATTAGCAGGGATAACAATACTGGCATAGTAGTCTCCGCGTTTGACACCATTATGTGCAGTCTCTGCATCTACAAAGGTCCAGCCCAAGTTTTTATTGCTCCGAAGACTTTCCATGACCTCATTGCCGATATTAAAATCCTTCTCCTGCACCTTAGTACCTTCATCTAAGCTGGTAACAGCAATTTTAATGCCAGAAGTATTGCTATAAGGATCCCATACTGACGCAACGTTCACCCAATCATACACGGAGGGCAATACCACCAAAGCGGCAACCAGCAATACGGCCACAGGAACTCTGAATAAGTTACGCCAATCGTTCCTATAAATCCGTAGTATTCCGCCCATTCGCTGCTCCCCCTAATCTGCATGTTTTGATATTTTAATATGCCCGAGGAGACAAGCTTTTACTATTCATTTTAGGGAACTCAAGACTTCTCATTGCTTTTTAAAAAAACTTTTAAAAAAATGCAACAAAAACTGCTCTTCTCACGTAAAGAGTAATATAAAACCCGTTTAAGAAAAAACAGAGCGGGTAATAAGTTTTATACAACGTCTTACATATCTCAAGGGGGAGATTAATAATGTTTAAGAAAAAGTCAGCGTATGTGTTACCGGTTGTTGTTCTGTTGTTTCTTTCCCTCATTACTTCTGCAAGTACCGTTGGAACACGGGTAGATGCGCAAGATAGTGACAAGACCCAGCATCAAACAGTTTACTTTCATACTATTGAATCCGACCATGGCAAGCTCTCCGGTACGACCGATGAAATAAACTGGTATCAGGGTGCTGATGCCGATCGAATCTTTGCTGAAAGAGATCCAGAAGCTGCAGCAGAAATAGGCGGAGCTCCAGACAGTTATTATATTGTAAATGATGTTGATACTCTGACAACTTATCCGATTGCGGATAACGCCACAGTGACGATGCAAATTTTTGATCACACTGGCAATATGGATGACTTGGATATCAACTGGAATGAGTCCATCACCTTACAGCAATTTATGGATCAATTTAATAAAACGGATGTCATCGACTTGAGCCAGTTCCCGTATCACATCACCATTCAGGACGGCGTAATTACTTCTATCGTTCAACAATATATACCTTAAGGTGCAACATAAGAAAGAGGGTTACTCAGCAGCCATGTAAATGGCTTATAAGTAACCCTCTTTTTTTATTTCCTTAACGAATTATTGTTTAGCTGCATCCTTAACGGGAACCCCAAAATTCGGCGTACCATCTTCATTCCAATGGAAGACTTGAGCACGAGTATGACGGTTCGGATCGTACAGCGGATCGCCGGTAATTTCTTTATAATTGCGGCAGTGGTAGATGAGCACATCTTCCCCATTTTCATTTACAGTAAAGCTGTTATGACCCGGTCCATATTGTCCATTCTCTTCATTGGTCTGGAATACCGGTTCCGGCAGTTTGGTCCATGAAGTGGCATCCAGCAGGTCGCTGTCCTCATCTGCAACCAAAAGTCCCATGCAGTAATTGAAGTCCGTAGCGCTAGCCGAGAAGCTGATAAAGATACGGCCGTTACGTTTAAGCACTGCAGCTCCTTCGTTTACCTTGTACCCAATAATCTCCCAGTCATATTCAGGAGTAGCAATCATGGTCTGAGGACCGGTTAGCGTCCATGGATTACTCATTTCCGAAATATACAGATTAGAATTCCCCTCAATATTCAGGTCCTTCTGTGCCCATACATAATACAATTTTCCTTTGTGTTGAAAGGTGGTTGCATCCAATGCAAAGGATTCCCAAGCGGTTTTTACCTGGCCTTTTTCTACCCATGTTCCTTCTAAAGGATTGGCAGATTCATTCTCAAGAGCAAACATACGGTGATCGAATAATCCATCCTTCGTCTCCGTAGTACGCGCCGCTGCGAAATAAATGTACCATTTCCCGTCAATATAATGGAGCTCTGGTGCCCAAATGTTTGCACTAAGCGGACCCGTCTCATATTTACGCCAAGCTACAACCGGTTCTGCAGCAGCCAATCCCTCGATTGTTGTTGCTCTCCGTACTTCGATCCGGTCGTATTCTGGAACAGAAGCAATAAAGTAGTAATAACCATCTGTATGTTTATATACCCATGGATCAGCACGTTGCTCCACCAATGGATTTTTATATTCTACACTCGTATTCATAATCTCTCTCCTCTATTTAAACTTTAACAATACAGAACCATGCTGTGGAAGAGTTTGAGAAATACCTTCGTTAACCACTTCCAAATCGCGGCTCTGCCATAGATCACGTATAGTGTTAGGAATTGAAACCTTAAGTTGCTCGAACGACACCTGAAGCGTTAAAGCTTCATCGCTAAGATTAAACAAAGCTACATAGTGGTTACCTTGTTCATCCTCAGATGTCCAGATCGCATGCGCCTCATTTAGCGCTACCTGACTGCCGCCTTTACCATAACGATGCAGATGAAGCACTTCCTTATTGGTCAATAAAGATAATGTCCAATCGTCATTGTCCCGAAGTTCTCCTCCAAACATTAACGGGGAGCGGAAAATACTCCATAGTGTCATCATGGTGACCTGCTCGTCATGAGTAAACCGCGTGAACCGGTCTCCCCCGCCATCTACAGAACGAATGCCCAGATGACCTAACGGCAGCATGTCACAATCCGGCCAATGGCCCGGCTGCACATAAGGAGCCCATTTCTCACAGCGCTCAAACATCCCGCGCAGCAAATGCCAATGATCCCAGTAATCATCGGTCATTCTCCAAAGGTTAGCGTGTCCGGCTAAGTGTTCAGCCTCTTCCACTGGAGCAGGTCCAGGCGAAAGACTGAGTACCATCTCGCGACCGCTGCGGTCAATAGCCTTACGGATCATAGCAACTTCTTCTTTGTGATATCCATAAATGCGAGAAGCGGCAATATCATCCACTTTCACATAATCCACACCCCAACTGGCATACAACTGGAACAGCGAGTCATAATACGCCTGACTGCCTTCTTTTGAAGCATCTACTCCATACATGTCCGTATTCCATGGACAAATAGAATTTGGATGAGCCACATCGCGTGCGGTTTGCTCAGATCCTAGAATGGAACTGGCCGCATGAGCAGCCTGACGCGGGATTCCGCGCATAATGTGTATGCCGAATTTCAAACCCAATCCATGTACATATTCAGCGAGTGGCGCAAACCCTTTGCCTCCCGCTGCGGAAGGAAACCGGTTCTCAGCAGGTTGAAGTCTGGAGTACTCATCCATAACCAGCGGTACAAAGTTGCGGTACTGCGAAGAATTTGCTCCAGGCTCATACCACTGAATATCCACAACTACATATTCCCAACCAAAGTCCTTCAAATGGGTAGCCATATATTCTGCGTTGCCTCTTACTTCTTCTTCATTTACACTGGCTCCGTAACAATCCCAACTATTCCAGCCCATCGGGGGCGTAGCAGCTAACAAATTTTGTGTGATGATTTTCACGTCCTTTTCAAAAACTTAGTATTCACTCCCAGCGAGGTGCCGAGGGATAGGGGCAAGTAGAGTCCTGCAATCTTGTTCTTACCTCTACGAGACAGCCGCAATAACGGCAAGTGCTACCAAATTGCAGGCCAGAGCAATCTCGGCAATGTTCAATACGCTGCAAATATTGCTCCTCCGGCGCTAAAGGTCTTTCTCTAGTGGCTATTTCTATTAAACGCTCCAGTTTTTCTGGGCTTATTCTCATGTTCTCATCACAGCTTTTGCAGCGACGGTTTTTTTCTTGGTTCTCTGACATGATGTTATTCCAGAGTCAAGACTACCACGGAAGCAGGTGGAAGCTCGCAGCTCAGCTTTTCACCTAATAAAGACGCACCCTCAAAAGCTACTGGAGTAACTGTATCCGGTGCCTCAAACGTATTGTGCGCTCCCAGCACGGAATGCGTTAAAATCTGACCTGTCACTTTGCTAAAGCTAACCTCTTCAATACCAATACTTAGCGATGCGCTGTCATTATGGCTCAGGTTACAGAGTGAAACATATACTTTGCCATTCGTATCACGAGATGCAGAAACGCTAATCTGTGGAATTGTAAGCTCCCCAAACGTATAATCAGGGCTCTCAATAGTAACTTCAAGCAGTTCATTATCCTGATGCTCTTTGTACATTTCAAATACATGATAGGTAGGCGTTAGAATCATCTTGTCGCCCTCCGTCAGGATAAGGGCTTGCAGTACATTGACCACTTGAGCCAAATTCGCCATTTGCACACGACTGCTATGCTTTTGGAAAATATTCAGCGTTACCCCTGCTACCAATGCATCTCTGAGTGTATTCTGCTGATACAGGAACCCTGGATTCGTACCAGGTTCACTTAAGAACCAAGTTCCCCACTCATCTATAATCATTCCAACCCGCTTATCCGGATCATATTTATCCATTACCGCTGAATGTTTGGTAATCAGTTCATCCATATGCAAGGTTTTTTGCATAGTCTCAAACCATTCGGCTTCATCAAAACCTAAAGCGTAACGTTTCTCTTCCCAGCTTCCAGGAATCGTATATGAATGAAGACTGAGACCATCCATAAACCGTCCAGCTTCGCGCATTAACACTTCCGTCCAATTATAATCATCAACGTTGGCGCCACCAGCGATTCTATAGATCTGATTTTCACCATAATTGCGCACATATGTCTGGTAACGTCTGTACAAATCTGCATAATATTCTGGACGCATATTGCCGCCGCAGCCCCAGTTCTCATTACCTACACCAAAATACTTCAACTTCCACGGCTCTTCACGCCCATTTTCACGACGCCAGTCCGCCATCGGTGATTCGCCTTCAAAGGTCATATATTCAACCCACTCCGACATCTCCTGAACAGTGCCACTGCCAACATTCCCGCAGATATACGGTTCACAATCCAGCAACTCACATAATTCAAAAAATTCATGCGTCCCAAAATGATTATTCTCGACGACACCGCCCCAGTGCGTATTCACCATCCGCTTACGGGTTTCTTTTGGACCGACGCCATCCTTCCAATGATACTCATCGGCAAAACAGCCCCCCGGCCAACGAAGGACAGGAATATTAACTTTTTTGAGTGCTGCTAGGATGTCATTGCGGAAGCCCTTGGTGTTCGGAATCGGTGAATCTTCCCCCACATAGATCCCGTCATAGATACATCTGCCCAAATGCTCGGCAAAATGACCATATAGATATTTGCTGATCTTATTAATTCCTTTACCTGCATGTAGCTTGATCGTAGTCATCTATTCTCTTCTCCATTCTTTTGCTTACCCCAGATGGAAATTCCATTTTCATTTAATCCAGTAAATACAAGGGTCTGAGTTTCTTTCTCCCAATCCCATGACGGAAGCAATTGCACCTTCTCTATCCGGCCTCTACCCTCGACAACATCATTCCAGACCAAGATCAGGACTCTGCATCCATCAAAAGACCAGCTTCCCTTTCCATTCGCACCTTCCAGCTTAAAGTCAGAGGATAGACTTATGACGGCAGACTGAATCTGGCCATCCGCTGAGGGGTCCATTACAATCCATTCCCACTGTCCTGCGATTAGCTGTTCTGGAATATCCTGTTCCACTTCACCCGCATACCGTTCTGGAGATACAACAGGCCAACCATCCTCTGTCCACAGAATTCGACGAATCTGTAAATAGGACCAATGTTTATCGTTTTCACCACGTGCATGATGAACTATATAATAGCTGCCATCCTCATGAAGAACTGAGTTATGGCCGGGAGCAATCCAACCTGGATCTTGTCCAAAGCGATAGCCACCCAGTATTTTATTGCCGACCTCATATCGGGGTTGATGCGCACTATCAGTCATATCTCGTCCGTTATAATCCACATATGGGCCGGTAATAGTATCTGCACGAGCGACACGAACGTTATAATCCTCAAACAGGGAGTCATAGGAGACGAACAAATAGTATTTTTTGAATTGCTCGTTATACACTATATACGGTCCTTCAACTGCTCCATCTTTAATGGTGTTATCCCGTTTAGCGATCAGCGTACCAAAACCTTCTTGCTTCGGTTTGCCCGTTTCCGCATTCAGCTCAATGATGTGAATTCCACCAAAAAAAGAACCATACACCATCCACATTCGCCCATCTGCATCCGTAAGCACATTGGCATCAATCGCATTCAGTGAATCTTCAGCACGCGTCTGAATCACTACACCTTCATCGGTCCAAGGTCCCTCAATAGAAGCTGAAGTTTGAAGTCCGATTAGCGATTGTCTACTTCCGAAAGATGAGGCCGAGTAATACATTCGATACTGTTCACCGTATTTCACCACATCGGGTGCCCATAAATTAGTAGCCCCTGCCCATTCCTTCGCAACTTGGGGAATTCCCGGCAGCGCATAATGAACCCATTCCCAATGGATAAGATCCTGTGATTTCCGAACCATTACGCCTGGACGTAATTCTCCTCCGACTCTTATGTCAGTAGAAAAAACATAGTAACCCTCATCTGTTTTAATAATGCCTGGATCATGTGTGTTGTGAATCGTCCATAAAGACTCGATATCAATCACTGATAGATCATACATTGGCATGTTCCCCGGGGAACTTGGAAAGACAAGATCTGTTGTTTTTTTTACCATTAGATTATCACCTCAGCAATAGCAACAGATTGAGTAACAATAAATATTAAATTTAAAATGAAAAAATATGTATTCGCTTACAATATAAAATAACATATATAAAAAGCCTTGTAAATATATTTCTATAAACCTTTTTATATTTATATGAAATTAAACTCGAAAAAAATGAATTATGGCGAAATAACAGCCTTTTTCTTTAGATTAATTCTTCATTTGTTTAAATTTTACTAAATCAAATAAAAATCATGCCAAAAACCCCTCTTATATTCGTACATTCTACAAAATAAGGAAGTATACTTTATTTATATGCCTTATTAGTTTATAATTTTATAAAATAGTATAATTTATGACGTAATCGGAAGAAGGTATTGATAAAATGATCTATATTAAAGATTTAATGAGTGGATTAGAAATTTTTAAGGCACTAAGCTCAGAAATCAGAATCCTCATTTTAGAGCTCCTTGCCACCAATCAAGCCTTGAACCTTAATGAAATTGCCAAGAAACTGAACCTCAGCAACGGCGCCATCACCATGCATATTAAAAAGTTAGAAGAAAGCGGTCTCATTGAGATAAACACATCAGTGGGTAAACACGGTATTCAAAAGGTCTGCTATTTAAATAAGGACAAACTTATTGTTGACCTTCGCAGCAAGGATGTTGATAATCTTTACGAAGTAGAAATTCAAGTAGGTCATTACAGCAACTATCAGGCTGTTCCAACTTGTGGACTGGCTACCAAAGACAGCATCATCGGGGATTTCGACGAGCCGCGTTATTTTGCAGATCCGCAGCGAATTGAATCCGAAATTATTTGGATGGCCGAAGGGTTCCTCGAATATAGAATTCCGAACTACCTTAAAGCCAACCAAACGTTCCGCGAAATTCAGTTCTCGATGGAGATCGGCTCTGAAGCTCCTGGGTCTAACGATAACTATCCGTCCGACCTTTATTTCTATTTAAATGGAATTGAAATCGGATTCTGGACTAGCCCTGGCGATTTCGGAGATACCCGAGGAACATTTAACCCCGATTGGTGGCCTCCGCACCTAAACCAATACGGTATGCTGAAGCTGATCCGTATCAATAATGAAGGCAGCTTTATTGATGGCTGTCGGATTTCTGACGTGACCCTTGATGATATCCAATTGGATTACAAAAGTGAACTCACTTTCCGTATCGCAGTAACCGACAAACCTACAAACAAACGTGGACTCACGATTTACGGAAAACATTTCGGCAATTATAGCCAGGACCTACTGGCACGTGTGTTGTATGATGTACATGAAGTTGGAGAGGGCCTCCCTCGTAACGCTGTTATAATAGCAGAGTAACAACCCCACTTGAATAAAAAGACCCTAGATTCAGCTAACGCTGATTTAGGGTCTTTTTGTGCTTCGTATATTTTTTCGATATTGAACCATAATAACTTTGTCTCCCAAACCACCGAGAAGGAGTGTTTCGAATGCGTGAAGGTCTAATTCCCGCTGTTCTTGGAACCGTCGTAACCGCTTCTAGCGCCGCTTTTCTTGGAAGCAAGTATAAGATGGCAGCAACAGGCGTACTTGGATTTGGTCTGGCTCATGTCGTATTGGGTGCCATTGATCTGTTTGAGCATCGGTAAGGATTGGAAGATGCCGGGTGGTATGAACACTGCCCGGTTTATTTTGTATTTCTTATGTTGGCGCAATTACAAGCTGCTCCAACAGATGATGTCATAAAAAAACAGCGCTTCTCCTGATATCGGAGAAGCGCTGTTTATGATTGGGTCTCTGGCTGGTTGCTCCAACCTTGTCTCCATCATCTCACGTGGCTTACGTGTCTTACGCGGCTTACGTGACTTACGTGACTTACGTGGCTTACGTGGCTTACGTGACTTACGTGGCTTACGTGGCTTACGCGGCTTACGTGGCTTACGTGGCTTACGTGGCTTACGTGGCTTACGTGACTTACGCGGCTTAGCGGCTTACGGACCCAGATGACGTTATTTGCATATTTTTAGCTCTTGGAGCATGTTTTCGGACTCCAGTGACGCTATCCATTGGAAAAAGACCAATATTGGACGTTTTTCAAGCCAATAGCTGCAATGGAGTCCGATAGCACCCAAAATATTGGAAAATGCTGCGTATAAGGTCCGCTGGGTCCGATCGCTACTACTAATACGTATATCTGATGGTAGTTGTGCATGCATGCGTGTTGGGTAGTGAAAACCCACACGCTTCCGTAAAGGGTAATGCATGAGCATTCGATAGCGGGAATCCACACGCTTCCGCAATCGGTAATGCATGAGCATTCGAGAGCGGCAACCCACACGCTTCCGCAATGGGCATATATGAGCATTCGATAGCGGGAACCTACACGCTTCCGCAAAGCGGTAATGCATGAGCATTCGATTGCGGGAACCTACACGCTTCCGCAAAGCGGCAATGCATGAGCATTCGATTGCGGGAGCCTACTTGTTTCCGGCAGCGTCAACCTATGTGCTTCTAACAGCAGCATTCCACTCGCTTCCGCCAGCAATAAGCTAAAGTCAAAAAAAGGGGCTGTCCCAGCAGCTATTTTCATAGCTTATGGGACAGCCCCTCTTAGTATTTTGAATAATTATTTTATAGCTACATAAAATAATCGTTCAGCATCATCTTCTGCCTCTACCCACTCGAAATCGGCGTAGATCTTCACATCACTAAACCCAGCCTTAAGCAGCTCTTCCTTCATCCAGTTAGGATCGTAGGCGCGCTGAATATGGGTCTCTTCGAATCGGCGATAGCGATCGCTATGTCCGTCTTCACGGGCAAAAATGGACAGATGATGTTCAATTTCGCGGCGTGGAACATCCATCTCACAAGTCCAAATATAAGAAACAGATGGCTCGTCCAGAATAAAGGGCTGTTCTTCTTCATAACGAATTAGTGTGTTTGGATGATGCACATCGAACAGGAAGGTTCCGCCTTGCTTTAACCCTGCATAGGTACTGGCAAAAACAGCGCTGATGTCATCCTCTTCCAACACATAATTCAGACAATCACAAAAGGAAATTACAGAATCCACCAGCTCCGGAAGCTCCCATTCCTTCATGTTTTGTCTAATCCAACGAACACTGCCTTCGCGCAAAAAACGCCGTCCCTGGGGATGCTCCTCCATTTTGCGCTGTGCCACTGAGAGCATATCAGAAGATAAATCGATTCCGGTCATATGATATCCTGAACCCGCCAAAGGAATTGTAATACTTCCTGTTCCGCAGCCAAGCTCGGCTACAGTTAACGGTTTGCCGTATTTACTCCATGCGGCTTCAGCAAAGGATATCCAATCTGGATACGGCATATCTGCCATAAGCTCATCGTATACATAAGCAAATTTCCCATAGGAAGACACAATTACACCGCTTTCTATAACAACATTTTATAAATTCCGTCTATTGAATCGTGAACTTAATCCGTCGTTTCTTCTTGGCCTTCGGTTGTTCCATCTTCATTATCCTTAGCAACAAGATACGTCCAATTCTCTTTTTGAGTAATATGGCCTTCCTTCATCAGCTTCCCAAGAGCACGCTTGAAGGCGGATTTACTGATTCCGAACCGTTGTTTGATAATATCTGGCGGCGTAGCATCCGAATAAGGCATCGCTCCACCTGGACGAGCATTTAAGAACTCCAAAAGTGCGGCGGAATCTACATCCATCCCCACTTCTTTACGAAGACCCATAGAAAGGTTAACACGTCCATCCTCACGGATATGAGAGACACGTGCTTCAAACTGCTCACCAAGACGCAGCAGACGGCTCCGCTCCGATGAATGGACCATACCGATAATCCCAAAGCCTAGCACACCCGCATCCACAAGTACAAAAGTACCCATTTGCAGCGGCTTATACACTCGGGCTGTTACAGTCTGTCCCATCCAAGATTCAGGTGCAGGCAGAGCTAGAGGAGCAAGCTCCTGTTCTCCGGCCAGCTTGGCACGTAGACGCCCCTGTTTATCATGCTCCATGATCGCAAACACATAGTCCCCCACCTGCGGACGCAGCTCTGGAAGCTCTGGAAGCTCACGGATAGGCAGCAACAGCTGACGTCCAAGGCCCATCTCCAAAAAGCAGCCCAGACGCGGATGAATATCAGCCACTTCCAATAACGCCATCTCGCCCAGCGTCAGAAATGGTTTTTTCATCGTTGCCGCAAGACGGTCCTCTGTATCAAAGAAAATGAAAACTTCAACTTTATCGCCGGCTTTTACCTTCTCTGTCAGCTCCGTATAATGCAGCATAACATCTTGGTCTCCAGCATTCAGAAAAAATCCGTATGGGGAAACTTCCCGCTCTACATGAAGTGTAACCGTAGTTCCTGCAATCAGGCTCATACAGTCTCCACAACCTTGGCATCGGACCACAGACGCTCGATATTGTAATATTCACGCTCATCGCGGTGGAATATATGAACGATAACATCGCCAAGATCCATCAGCACCCAGCGTGCTGAATCCATGCCTTCAATCCCTTTGATCACTCCGCCTGCTTCATGAACCACTTTACGGACTTCGGTAGCGATCGCCTGTACCTGAATATCCGAGTTACCGTGACATACGATAAAGTAATCACTGATTGGTGAAACATTACGTAGATCTAGTGCCACGACGTTCATTGCTTTTTTATCTTCAACAGCCTTAAGGGCCAGTTCTAACAGCTTGCTTGGTTGTACACTCATATTTTATCCTCCAATATTCTAACTAAATCATTACGCGCCAGTACCGTTAAGGGGAAAATCACCCGGCGTTTCTCCAGTAACAAACTAATCGTAGAATCGAACCCAGCGACTAATCCTTCTTCCAAACTTACTTGTGCCTTCTCGCGTATCTTATCAACCCCGGGAAAATCACGCCCAGGCTCGATGTAGTCAGCTAGGCAGACGATCTTTTCAAGTAAACTCATGTCTTCACGGCCTGAGGTATGGAAACGAATCGCATTGATAATATCAGGATCCGTAATCCCATAGTCTTTCTCAGCTACAAAGGCGCCTACTTCCGAATGCCACATCTGCTTGTCATACACCAGAAGATCCAAATTTAATTGATTTTGTTCAATGATCTCCTTCATACGCTCAACCGGCCAATACTTAGCCACATCATGCAGAATTGCTGCTGTCTCTGCACGCTCAGGGTCAGCACCATATTGCTTCGCCAGTTGAATAGATGTCTCCATCACGCCGAGTGTATGCTTCCAGCGCTTATCAGGCATCTGTGCGGAGACCGCTTCAATCAGTGCTTCGCGGCTGTATGCCATACAATCCACTCCTTTGAACATAATCGAACACTGCCTCTGGAACCATATAACGAATAGATTTACCTGCTGCCGCCCGTTCTCTTAACATCGTTGACGAAATATCAACCAGTGGCATATCTGCAAGCAATACCTTTTTCGCTATAAAGTCTGGCAATGCATCTAGATCAAGAGGTGTCCCCGGACGACCCACACCAATAAATGTAAGCCGCTGCACCAGTTCTTCAATCTCGTTCCATTTCGGCAAATACTGAACCATATCCGCTCCAATGATGAAATAAAGATCGAAATGCGGATACTCCTCTTGCAGACGTCTTATGGTCTCATAGGTATAGGAGACGCCACCTCTGACAACTTCCCAATCTAATGTGCAAAAAGCTTCGTGATTCTTCACCGCTTCCTGCACCATGGCTAGTCGGTCTTCTCCAGATACACCCGCCTCATGTTTATGAGGCGGGATATGTGAAGGCATAAACCATACCTCTTGCAGACCATAAGTATCTCTTGCGGCTTCCGCTGCCATCATATGACCGATATGAAGAGGATCAAAGGTACCTCCCATAATTCCAACTTTCAAGAGGACGACCTCCTCGGTAAGGTATACTTACAGCTATTAACGCGGCAGCTCAATGGTTTTGTTATCACGTGATTCTTTGTATAGAACGACAGTCTTACCGATCACTTGCACAAGCTCAGAACCCGATTGTTCAGCCAGAGCAGCGCCAATTTCCTTGGGATTCTCAATATTATTGCTCAGTATACTAATCTTCATAAGCTCGCGCTTCTCAATAGCTTCTTCAATATGGCGTACGAGGTGATCATTTACTCCACCTTTGCCCACTTGAAAAATAGGATCGAGATGGTGCGCCAATGAACGAAGATACCGTGTTTGTTTACCAGTTAACATAAATGAATAACTCCTTAATTAACATATATTATTACCTATTATTACCCTAACTTGATGAATCCATTTCTTACTCATTTCCACCCAAGCAATCGAGAATGGTCTGCCGCATGATTTCCGTAGGTGCAGGCTGCCCTGTCCAATACTCCAGTGCATAAGCTCCCTGATAGACAAACATACCAAGGCCTCCATGAATCGTACAGCCCCGTTCGAGTCCTTCCAACAATAGCCGCGTACGCAGCGGATTATAAATCAGATCGCTTACGACCATTCCTTTACGAAGCAGTCCAGGATCTATCGGTGTCTCATCCATATGAGGATACATACCTACGGAGGTAGTATTGATCAGCACGTCTACACCACTTAGCATTTCTGCTACTTCGTTCATGCTAATCCCGATGACATTCCCTTTGCTCCGGCACTGTGACGCCAAGTCCTCTGCCTTATCAACACTGCGATTAGCAATAATGATTGAAGAAGGCTTCTCCTGAAGTAGTGCGGCAACAATTCCTCTTGCTGCTCCACCGGCCCCGATAACCATAATCTTCACACCAGACAAATCAGAAATAGCTTCCGCTTTGAGCGAACGCACATAACCGATCCCATCCGTATTATATCCGGTGAGCACTCCGTTATCATTAACAATCGTATTGACTGCACCAACGGCTACTGCACTCTCATCTAATACATCCAAATATTGCATCACCGCAACCTTATGCGGAATCGTCACATTCACTCCACGGAAACCAAGCGTACGGATCGCTTGCACCGCATCGCCCAGCTTCTCCGGGCGGATGTGAAGCGGTACATAAGCACCCGGAATTCCCAGCGCTTGCAGCGCTGCTTCATGCATAATTGGAGATTTGGATTGTATAATAGGATCTCCCATTACACCGAGTAGAATATTACCGCTATTGTAGCCTTCGACTGCAGTTGTAGACAATAGATTATCCTCCCTCGTTAAATCATCGAAGGGCGGGTAAGCACCTTCACACCACGCGGAACATGAATGGCCACAACTGCACCTTCAGTTCCATTAACCTTAATCCAGCCCAGACCCGAAATATACAGATCGGCTCTGCTGCCCCGGTTAATCCGGAACTCATGCCGCTGCCAAGGTGGCAGCTTGTCCATCCGGTCACTTCCCGGTGGAGACAGCATTTCACCGCGATGATCCTGATAGAGGGAATCTGCGCGTTCCAGCTTCGTGCGATGGATTTTTAAAGTACCACTAATAAAGCAAGTGAAGGATTGATGCGGGCCTTGTACGAAATCAAAACGTCCCAATCCACCGAAGAAAAGAGTCTGTCCTTCGTTCAACTGATAGACTGTCGGCTTCAAAGGATTGGCAGGCATAACTGCATCCAGATCCTGACGCTCAACTAATTCACTATAACGCCAAGGATACACAATCCCTGGAGTATCTATAATGTAGTGGCCGTCATCCAGTGGAATTTTGACCGTATCGAGTGTTGTGCCAGGGTAACGTGAAGTCGTTAACTCCTGCTCTAAATCGCTATAGTCCGAAATCAGACGATTAATAAGTGTGGATTTGCCCACATTGGTAGCACCTACTACATATACGTCGCGTTGACCGCGCAACTCCGTTACGGCTTCCAGCAAACGGTCAAAACCTTGATTGCGTTTCGCACTGCAAAGTACGATTTCAGCCGTCCGCAAGCCTTCCTCTTTACAGCGCTGCTGCATCCAGTTACGCAACTTGTTCCAGTTTGTAACCTTCGGCAGCAAGTCACATTTATTCACTGCAAGAATAACAGGGTTATTGCCAACAAACCGCTGCAGGCCGGAAATCAGACTGCCTTCGAAATCGAAGATATCGACAATATGAATAACAAGCGCATTCTTCTCTCCTACTCCACTCAGCAGGCGAAGAAATTCATCCTGATTCACCGAAACAGATGAAGCCTCATTATAATTTTTAATCCGGAAACAGCGTTGGCAAATCACCGGGTCCCGTTCAAGTGCAACCTCCGGAAGGTATCCTGGTTGATCCTTATGCTCCGTCTGAAGCTTGATGCCGCAACCGCTGCACTTCTCAGGACGCTGTGTTTCGCTTTGTTCGTTCATTACTATTTATCCTCCTCGTGCCACAATCCTTTTTTGCGAAGCCGTGTCAGAGCAACCCGCTCTACCCGGCGATTAAACCTTGTGCCGAACCCCTCGTCCTTGACGGAGATTGGCAGTACCAAAACAGTATACAGGCCAAGGCGATTGCCGCCGTATACATCAGTAAGCATTTGGTCTCCCACCACAATCGTTTGTTCAGGGGGCAGCTCCATCTGCTTCATCGCTTTGAGAAAAGGAGCATTACTCGGTTTACGAGCCTGGTGCACAAATTCAATATTAAGCGGTGTTGCAAAGCGGGACACCCGTTCCATGTTATTGTTAGATACGATGATGAGCTTAAAGCCCAGTTCCTTCACCTTTTCGAACCATAACAACAGCTCCGGAGTAGCCACAGGCGCTTTGGCACCGACCAGTGTGTTATCCAGATCCGTGATGATTCCGCGATATCCCTGTCTATACAGCTCGTCCAGAGCAATATCGAATACCGTATTCACCCGGAGTTTGGGAACTAACATTTCAAACAATACGTTCACCTCGATTTCATACAAAAAACTATAACATACTCCTTGCGCATCGCAAATAAATCTGTAGCTATACTTTCACGCAAAGTGTTATTTCTTGGATCTCATTTTTCTCCGCACCCACAAAGCTTCAGTATACACGCTCTGCCAGTCTTTGTCTTCAATAACCTCAGGGCTATATTTCGCCTTTTCGAACATTGTTAGTAGTGAGTATAGATGATCAGCCACTGCCGGCCGTTCTCCACTCCAGCGATCTACGGCTTCACGTAAAGTTTCGTGCTCTTCTTTTAGCATTCCCTTGCGATGCAAATACCTTACCCAACGTTCAGTTTCCGCCACTACTTTCTGATCTGGCGTTAAAGGCCGGCCATTGCGCAGCTGCTGCATGAAGAAGCGAAGCTTAAAGCGTCTATGCCAAACTATAAAAATCGCCCAGGACAGCAAAACCACTACGGCTGCCACAACAACCCATAGACCTACATGAAACCCTTGATCTTCTTGTGCATTATTCACCGGCGCTGGTGTAGGTTCTGCCTGCTCTTCTTGATCTTCTGGCTCGACTTCAGGGGTTTGCTCACTCTGAGTTAGAAGCGGAATATTAAATCCAGGTGTAGCTTCAACTGGAATCCAACCATAATCACCAAAATAAACCTCAGCCCAAGAGTGGGAATCCGCATTGGTAATTGTATAGTTATTATTCACTGTGCCGGATTGCTGTTGTGCCGGATTCATTGGGATTTCTGGCTGTTCCCCAGGTGCGTACCCCTTAACCCATCGTGCAGGGATGTTCAGAGAGCGCGCCATAGTAACCAGTGCCGTAGAATAATAATCACAGTAACCTTCCTTTAACTCAAACAAAAACCCTTCTACAAAATCGTTGCTTGTGACACGTGATATATCTGGATTATTGGTATATGGAAAGGTTTGTTGTAAGTATTGTTGCAAAAGCGCTGTTTTTTCATACGGCGTTTTTCCTTCAGCCGTGATTTCCTCAGCCAGCTCTCTGACTCTTTTAGGAAAATCGTTAGGCAGTTGAAGAAACATTTTCTCCAAATCGTTCCCTTTATATAGCTCCTCATACGTCTTTGTTGTCAATTCTTGAACAGGAATTACAGGAACCTCAGACGTCACCTCAAAAGTAGACGGATAAGCGAGTTTCTTCCCATCCACATCCCAGATCAGCTCGCTGTCTCGGCTTCTCCAGGAGAGTCCATCTCCAGCTTTTTCCCCATTTAAAGAATCCACCGAAGATACTGAATAAGTGCCAAATAGTACGGGAAATTCATTATTATTAAGCACGGTTACTGTTTGTTTCAGTGTTCGTGTATTTACTTTAGAACCCACACTGCTCTCTAAAGCTTCACCTACATCCACCGCTTCTAGAGGTCCCCGATTTAACCGATCTCTATCGACCCAACCTCTTCCGGAATATAATCTGCGCGTTTCTCCCCGCATATAAATACGCAAATCAGAAACCACTGTCATCACCGGTGTATAATCGAAGGTAAAGCCGCCACCTAGTTGATCATCATTCAGACTGTAGCCTGACGAAGTATTGTTAGTAGGGGAGACAGAACCCATCTCAGATTTCGTGGTCCCAACTGTGCCCTTCCCTGAAGACTTCCCAATCCCATTCCATTCTTGCCAAGCGGTATAAGGATCGGTTAGGGTAGGCCTTACCCCAGGCATATTCACTCCAATTAGGATGACCAAAGAGAAGACGATGGCAATATTAATGACTATTTTCGTGGGATATTTCAGCAGATGCACCCAACCACGCGGATATTGAAGCTGGAAGCTTCTCAGATGCTGGCTGACCAGCCAGCCCATCCCCGCAAATACCGTCCAGGCTACTTCCTGCCACAAAACAATAGATGTAAAGGAATCCAAGGCAGCCAAGGCCACTATGTTCATTCCTATAAACCATAAAATACGTCTTTTTGAGGATGCCCACCAAGACGACAACAGCAGCAGGGCTGAGGCTCCGAGGGCAAACCAGATATAGGGCACCATATGAACTGCAATATCCTGCAGTCTGTCAGGGAGGGTTGTTGCCCAAGGATCAGCAACGTATATACCATAATTGATAAGTATCCGATAAACGATATAAATAATAGCTGCCGCTTCAATAAAGAGCCTTATCTGAACTTTTACAGGAATTATGATTTCAATCACAGTGATCGTTATTAATGCAGCCCACACAACAGCAGTTGTCTGTCTTAACCAGATAGGTTCCGTATAAGAGACCCACTGGTGGGCTATAATCAAAAGCCACAATAGACCTAAAGAACGGTGCCAGGAAAATTTCATCTGATTCCACCAGTTTCTCATATCAGACTTCCCCTCCTAATACTATGGGAAGCTCTTGCAGTGAGCTAATGCTGTAGCCTGTAATCCCCCGTGATCTTAGAACGTTCGTCCAATCTGTGCTGCTATTCGTTTCTGATAAATTCCCTATATGAATGTGCGACGGAGTCATCCCTCTGCTGTCAGCCCAACGTAGTGCATCCAGTACAGGCTGACCACGTTGAGGACTAATTAGCACGAAGTATGAGCCTTTAGGGAACATACGGTAACCTTTTTCCAAACGGGATATGAGTGGACTGTGCCCCTCGGCGTTAAGATCGATCAAATATTGAATCATTTTCTGACGCTCAGCAGCACCTTCAACAGGTGCAAATACCTTCGTGGTCTTATCCAAACAGCAAAGACCGATCCCAATTCGCTCTCGAATGCCGAATCCAAGTAGTGAGGCTGCGACGGAGACTGCGAGTTCAAATTGATTCGAATTCATATAAGCAGAAGCAGAGCCGTCCAGAACTAGAATGGTCTTGGGAATCGACTCATGCTCGAACTCTTTGGACTTCCACGAGCCTGTCTTTGCCGTTGCATTCCAATGAATGCGTGTTAGGCGGTCGCCATATACGTAGTCGCGTACACCGTTAATTTGGGTAGTCTCACGTCGTGATTGAACAACAGAGGTCTGTGGCCCAGAAAGACGGGATTTTCTTTCATATAACTGCCACCGCGGAACATAGATTGCACGAGGCAACACCTGAAACTGGCCTTCAGCCAGAAAAGTACCTTTATGCTCAACAAGGCCAAAAATATCTTGGCTGATGATATCCGTATCTGAAAATGTATAAGTGCCCCGTTCGAGAACTGGTGTCTGAAACCGCAGTTCCCCAAGTCCTCTGAGGCTGGGAATCAGGCTTTCCTCAAATACCCAGGATTCGCCATTATGCCGTTTCAGAACTTCCCTAACAACTACATAAGGTAAAGGCAAAATCCCCGGGATTGTGACCTTCAGACCTACACGAAGATACCCACCGGCAGAGAGCAAATCTCCCTTATCCTGTTCGGCATAAAAACTGCGAACACCCTTAGCCCGCCGAACGCCTCCCAAACCTCCAGCAATCAGATATGCAATAAGTACAGAGACCATAATAAACAACATAAATGCAGTTTTACCGCCCTGAAATAGTACATATAAGAGAGTAATACTCCAAATTACAAGGATGCTGGCGAACTTAGTAGGCTGAATGCGAGCTGCCACCGTAGACAAATAACGTCTCATATTATTGCCTCATCGTAACAGGCACTTGAATGCTCTGCAGAAGCTTTTGAAGCAGTGAATCTACGCTAACATTATCTAGGCGCGACTCTGGACGCAGCAATATACGATGACCCAAGGCAAATGGAGTAAGCACCTTTACGTCATCTGGAAGCACATAATCTCTTCCCTGTAAGAAAGCATAAGCTTTACAAGCCAGCATAAACGATAACGAAGCTCGTGGACTTGCACCGAGCAATACAAGCGGATGCTCTCTTGTCTGGCGCACAATATCTAACAAGTAATTCAGTACAGGATCACTCATATAAATCTCACGAATTTCCTCCTGAATACTAGCGATCTGCTCCATACTAGTGACAGCCGTAAGCCTGTCCACTGGTTGACCTTCTTGATGGCTCAGCAATAGATTTTTTTCGGTTGCTGCATCAGGATAACCAAGACTAATTCTTAGCATAAACCGATCCAACTGAGCTTCCGGCAGCGTGTAGGTTCCCTCAAAATCTATCGGATTCTGGGTGGCGCACAACATAAATGGATGCGGCAGCGGATAGGTCTCCCCATCTACGGTTACATTTCGTTCCTCCATCACTTCCAGAAGGGCGGATTGTGTCTTTGTGGTGGCTCGGTTAATTTCATCGGCCAGCAGGATATTCGTCATCACTGGACCTGGGCGGAAATGAAACATCTCGTCTCTCGGATGATACACAGATACACCGGTAATATCACTCGGAAGAATATCCGGATTACATTGTATCCGGCGATACTCTCCGGACATTGATCTGGAAAGTGCGCGAATAAGCTGGGTCTTTCCTGTTCCCGGTACATCCTCGATCAGAACATGACCACCGGCAAGCAGCGCTGTTAGCAGCAATTGTATTTCAAATGATTTTCCAAGTATGCAGGATTCTAGATTATTACGGACAGCATTCATGATGTGCATTGATTCTTGACGAACGGGCATATATGATCCTCCTAGGTCAGAATAAGCAGTAATATTTATATTTTACATGATTAGGGGACCCAAAGTACATTGTTGAAGCTTACGAAGTGTAAACAAACCAAAAACCCGCAGGACAAAATGTCCCGCAGGTTCTATTCTAAATCGCTAAAATCCCATTATCCTTTAGGCCGAACAACCAATGCAGCCAGGAAAGAGAACACAATCGCTGACGAAATCCCTGCGCTCGTGATATCAAAAATCCCTGTAACTACACCGATCCAGCCATCCCTTTCCAGCTCTGTCAATGCCCCGTGGACCAAAGAGTTACCGAAGCTTGTGATTGGAATGGTTGCACCCGCACCCGCAAATTTCACAAGTGGATCATAGATGCCAAAAGCATCAGCAATCGCTCCGGCTACAACTAATGTACTCATCGTATGTGCAGGTGTCAGCTTCAATACATCAAACATCAGCTGGCCTATAACGCAAATGGCTCCTCCGATCAGAAAAGCCCATAAGTAAATCATCATTAAACTCCACCTCCACTTTCTATAGCAACAGCATGAGCCACACACGGAATGCTCTCTCCCTGCTGGTATGACAATGGGGATAATAAGGCTCCAGTTGCCACAATCAGCACCCGTTTTAGTTCACCTTTTTTAATACGCTTGAGTATATGACCATAAGTCACTACTGCGGAACACCCGCAACCACTTCCTCCGGCGATCACATACTTCTGTTTCTCCAAATCGTAGATAAGCAAACCGCAATCATCAAAGGTTGTTTGCTCCATTGGAATCCCTTCTTTAGCTAATAAGGTTTTCGCAATGGGCAAGCCTACAGATGCAAGATCACCTGTAACAATTAAGTCATAATGCCCGGGGGATAGTCCGGTATCCCGAAAATGCGCAGTGATCGTATCCGCCGCCGCCGGTGCCATCGCTGTTCCCATATTAAAAGGATCTGTCAAACCGAGATCCATTATTCGTCCAAGGGTAGCCGAGACCACTACTGGATTGTTGCCAGTCCCATCATTCTGACCTACTACAGCACAGCCCGAGCCTGTGACCGTATATTGCGCCGTTGGCGGCTTCTGTGAACCGTATTCGGTAGGATAACGAAATTGCTTCTCCACCGTACAGTTATGGCTGGATGTTCCCGCGAGCACGTATTTGCTGCCTCCGGAATCTACGATCATAGAGGCAATTGCAAGGCTCTCCATGGAAGTGGAGCAAGCACCGAAAACTCCAAGATAAGGCACACCTAATTTTCTTGCCGCGAAGGAGCTGCTGATAATCTGGTTCATCAAATCTCCGCCAACAAAAAACTCCAGCTTCTCCTTATCCAGGTTTGCATTAATCAGTGCCAATAGGGAGGCTTTTTCGAAAAGAGCCCGCTCAGCCTTTTCCCATGTTTTTTCACCCATTTCCAAGGAATCAAATATAAAATCAAAATCTGACGTTAATGGACCCTCTCCCTCTTCAGGACCCACTACAGCGGAAGAGCCTAAAATAACGGGACGGCTCGTGAACTCCCAAGTCTGACTGCCAAGCTGTTTCATGTATGTGCACCTCCGCCAACGCCTAAAAAGAGATAGACGATACCAATTATGAAAGCAGCAACGGCACCAAATACGATGACTGAACCCGCCAGCTTGAACATATTGCCGCCCACACCGAGCACAAGTCCTTCCGCACGATGTTCAAGAGCTGCTGAGCACATACTGTTCGCAAAACCAGTAACCGGAACCGCAGTTCCTGCACCGGCCCATTGCGCCAGTTTGTCATACACGCCAAAGCTGGTCAGGATTACAGAAAGTAGAATCATCGTCGCTACAGTTGGACTTGCGGCTTCTTTGGAGGTCATATCGAATATTGCCATATAAGCCTCCTGAATCCCTTGTCCAATTACACAGATTAGGCCGCCAGCAAGAAATGCTCGCACACAGTTTTTGAATACGGGCCTAGCGGGTACAAAGGGCTTGGACAATTTCTCGTAATCTTGCGGGGTCAGGGTATCAAGCTTCAGCTTGACACCCGATTTTTTCGTTTTCGCCGGCATTGAGGGCACCTCCTGAAAGTTAGGCGAAGGGGGCTGACAAGCATCATAGTAGTACTCACTTTGAGCCCCTCAAGTTGTTTCTTCGCTTAGAAGTTTTCCTTATTGTTTGCCATACCCCGCTTCGTTATGTCCCTCCAATTCAGGAAAAATACAGTAACACAACTATCAGCAGCAAGAACAGCACAAGAATAAGCACTGCTTCCTTTTCCAGAGAGTTGTGGCGCCAGTAACGTCTGCGCGCTCCGCTAACCTTTAGGTTTCTTTTGGAGTATCCTCCCTGCACCCTTCTTTTGGGTACACTACCTGCTACCCTCATTTCCTTCGCATCCTTTCTAAAGCTCCTGCCACCAGAGCCCCTATTGCATTGTATTCGCGGAGCGTTCACCGGGTGTTCATTTGTCTCTTTAGCATGGACAAGTGAGCTCACAATGTTCATACTAAGTGGCAGGAAGAAATAACGTTGTCGTCCATTTTGGATGGCAACCGTTTCTCGTAGAACTATAAGGATGATGTATAACGCAAAGCTTATACGTCCTTATATTTTAATAAAGGAGTGATTTCAAATGAATCAAGAAACATTGGATCTATTCAAAACACTTACCGAATTCCCTGCAGCCCCGGGCTTTGAGCGCGAACTCCGCGCTTACGTCAAGGATGCTATGACACCTTATACCGAAGAGTTCGTGCAGGATCGTCTCGGAAGTCTGTTCGGCGTATTGCGCGGTGAGGAAAACGGGCCAAAAATTATGGTCGCTGGACATTTTGACGAAGTGGGCTTTATGGTCACCGGAATTACTAACACCGGGATGATTCGTTTTCAACCGCTAGGCGGATGGCTTGCTTCTGCTGTTGCTTCCCAGCGTCTCCAAATCATTACACCAAAAGGCACATTGACCGGTGTTGTTGGCAGCACGCCTATCCACCTACTAAGCGCAGAAGAACGCGGCAAGACGGGCGAAATTAGCAAAATGTATATTGATATCGGTGCAGACAGCCGTGAAGAGGCAGAAAGCTTTGGCGTCAGACCAGGTCAACAAGTACTGCCGATCTGTCCGTTCACCCCGCTTGCCAACCCTAAAAAAATCATGGCTAAAGCGTGGGATAACCGTTACGGTGTAGGCCTCGCCATTGAGCTGGTTAAGTCATTACACGGCAAAAAGCTGCCTAATACTGTTTATGCTGGTGCTACTGTACAAGAGGAAGTCGGACTTCGTGGAGCACGTACAGCCGCTAATCTTCTGTCCCCAGACATTTTCTTCGGCTTGGATGCGAGCGCTGCTGCCGATATGACCGGTGATAGCCAAGCCTTTGGCCATTTGGGTAAAGGCGCTCTACTGCGCATTTATGATCCTACGATGGTTACACATCGCGGCTTAATCGAATATGTACAAGACACAGCGGATACTCACAAGATCAAATACCAGTATTTTGTCTCCCAAGGTGGAACAGATGCAGGTCAGGTTCATGTAAGTGGAATCGGCGTTCCTTCCGCAGTCATCGGAATATGCTCTCGCTACATTCATACCGCTTCATCAGTTATTCATAGCGATGACTACGAAGCTGCTAAAGAGCTGTTAGTTAAACTGGTAGAAGGCCTCGACCGCACTACACTGCAAACGATTATTGAGAACAGCTAAGTTCTTATTTTTAAAAGAGCAGCGATCCTTTTTGAAGGATTGCTGCTCTTTTTTGGGTCGGGGCTTACGGACCTGTGTCACTTGCGCCCCAGTGGTGTTTACAAACCCCGATATTACTTCTAAAAACCAATTGTGCTTATGAACCCCATTGCCCGCTGATCCCGCCATTGGTACTACGACGGACCCATGATGCTTACGAACCCACGTTGTTTATTGTTTACGCTCCCAAGTTACTTGCTTACGGCCCCATGTTGTTTATTGTTTACGCTCCCCAAGTTGCTTGCTTACGGCGACACGTGGTTTATTGCTTACGCTCTCAAGTTGCTTGCTTACGGCGACACATTGTTTATTGCTTACGCTCCCAACGTTGCTTCCGGACTCAGATGACGCTATTTGCTAATTTAGAGCCTTTTGAGTAAAGTTGCGGACCTCAGTGACACTATTCCAGAGAAATGGGCTCATAATCGGTGTCATTTATGCTAATAGCGACTATGGTGTCCGATATTCCTCCAAAAGTGGCATAATTCTGCGTTTAAGATCATCTGTGTCCTATAGAGACTCCCCCTATCTCTTTTCATATAAAAAAAGCCCGCCTCAACGGCGAGCTCTTTAGCCACTCTCAGACAGCTATATCAACTCATATCCAGTGGCACTTTCCACGAAGGTATCGGGAAAGCCTCATCCAGCTTCCATCTTTCTTCTTCACTCAGCGTAATTAAACCTGCAGCAGCATTCTCAATTACATGCTCACGTGAAGAAGCTTTCGGAATCGTAATGATCTCCTCCTCGCGAATCGTCCAAGCTAACATAATTTGTAGTGGGGTTGCGTTATGAATACGGGCAATTTCCTGAACTGCCTCACTCTCGATAACCCCTTTGCGGAGCGCGCCTGCTTGTGCAAGCGGAGAGTACGCCATTACGGGCATGCGGTGACTTTTCTGCCATGGCAGCAATTCAGCTTCGATGCCTCTCGACCCTAAATGATACAGCACCTGATTCATAGCACAGTGAGTTCCCCCAGCTATACTAAGCAACTCTTTCATATCGTCAACACCGAGGTTCGATACACCCCATCTTGCTATTTTACCTTGAGAGACCAGTTTCTCCATGCCTTCCACAGTCACTTCAAGCGGAATATCTCCCCGCCAGTGCAGTAAATAGAGATCCAGATGATCCGTATTCAGTCGTTGCAAGCTTTCTTCACAGCTGCGAATAAGATTCTCGTTGCCGGCATTATGTGGGTATACTTTGGATACCAGGAAAACGTCATCCCGAATACCTTTAATAGCATCACCTACTAAAAGCTCTGAGTTTCCTTCCCCATACATCTCCGCCGTATCTATCAAATCCATGCCTAATTCCACGCCTAATCTAAGAGCAGCAATTTCTTCCTCTCTACGGGAAGCATCATCACCCATATTCCAAGTTCCCTGTCCTATTCTAGGCACAGAGGTACCGTCTGGAAGCAGCATGCGGTTAGCTCGGTTCACTTTCACAATTTCAGCCAAATGCTCGATTGAATCCTTAGTCATTGTAAAAATCTCCTTACCGATAAATTGTATACTTACTTTATACGACCTTTATGACCCTTTCGAAACATCTGAATCGTGTCTAATTTATAACTTATCTTTCCTTTAGGAGAGAAAAAGCAACAAATTGATTGCTAACTACGCTATCAACTTCAGCCCCACTGCGGCTCCCAGTATCATAAAAATACAGATAACCCGCCGCCAGTCTTTGGCCTCCCCATATAAAAGCATCCCCAAAATTGCTCCACCGGATGCACCGATCCCCGTCCATACCGCATAAGCTGTGCCCATAGGCAAACTTTTCATTGCAAATGATAGAAAAAGAAAACTTCCTCCAAAACCAAGGAAGAGCAGCAAAAACGACTGCAGATTCCGGTATTTATTCAACCTGTTGATCATAGCCACTCCGAACATTTCAAACAATCCAGCAACAACCAAAAATGCCCATGCCATTTAAGACTCCCCCTTTATTTCAGTTTCTTTGATATCTTTGGTTTCGTTAGTTACCATTTTCAGACCTATAACTCCTGCCAGCAAAATAACCACCAGTACCAGCTTCATTAGCTTGAAGGGTTCACCGAATAAAACCATGTCCGCAATGACTGTACCTGCTGTCCCCAGCCCAACAAATACAGAATATACGGTACCCACCGGTAATTTACTGCTTGCTGAAATAATGACATAGAAACTTATGATTATGGCTACAACTGTGATCAGCCACTCCCACACGCTTGAAGCATGCTTTAAACCTATGACCCACATGACTTCGAAAATCGCAGCGCCAACTACCTTCAGCCACTCTGAATTCTTTTTCATTTCAAGCCCTCCTTCAATTCTCCATAACTTATGATTGCCCACGGACAAACAAATAAGCCCGGAAGGTCATCGCCAAATGGCGATACCTCCCGGGCTTTTATCCCTCCGTGTAAACACAAACTTAATGTTCGTGCGTTTTCCCTCGGACCAGACCAGCTGTGCACTCGCTGCGGAACCCTAGAAAACAAATAAATGATTAAGTTACATCGTATGGTAGCAAATCGGGCGTATAAAAGCAACCTTTTCTATTCCGAGCGTAATTAAATCATAGTATAAAATTCCATAAAATTATAAAATAGATATAAATTTCATTCGATTATCTAGGAAAAGAGGTTAATTTATGTTTATTTCCAGACATTTTAACTGCGTCCCTCTAGTGGAAGGCATTTATTGCCTTGAAGCGAAGGAGCAAGGCGGAGCCATGAGCAATGCCGGTTTGATAGATATGGGTGATTACACATTAATCTTTGATACATTCAACACTCCACAAGCTGGCAAAGATCTTAGGGATGCCGCTCTGTATTATTTTAATAAACCTATCAAATACATCGTCAACAGCCATTGGCATGGAGACCACGTTAGAGGGAACCAATTCTTCTCGGATGAAGTAATCATATCCTCCAGTAGGACTAGAGAGCTCATGATAAAAACTCAACCAGACTGGCTTGCCCGAATGAAGAAACTGCTTCCTAATCTTGAAGAAGATCTTACGAAGCTTAATACATCTCTCGAGCTCGAGCTCGAACTCGAACTCGAACTCGAACTGAACGATTCCAAACAACGAGAGCTCCTTTCGCAAATAGGTTATTTACAAGAAATCAAAGAGTCTATACTAACGCTTGAAGTAACCCTTCCCCAACTAACTTATGACCGCAAAATGACTATACATGGCTCGGCTAGGACCGTTGAACTCCTAACGGTAGGTGCTGCCCATACGGAATGCGATTCTATTCTATTTTCTCCTTCCGATTCTTTAGCTTTTCTTGGAGATATTGTCGCAGTTGATAATCATCCATTATTAGTAGACGGTAATCCGTTATCCTGGTTGGAGGCACTTACTTATGTCGAGCGCTTAGATGTGAACATAATTGTTCCCGGTCATGGGCCCGTTACTCAAAAACATTATCTACAGCAAATAAAACGGTATATAAATGATATAATCCATATTAGCGAATCATTGATACACGAAGACATGAATGTGAATGTGAACCATATAGAAATTCCCGAGCCTTATCTGGGCTGGAATTATGGGAGTATTTTTTACAGAAATCTTGAGTTTTTGACGAAAGCAGCTAGTAACTAATTTTTGGAGTTGAAGGGAGCAGTTCGTTATGGTTTTTGGGATACTATTTGTAGGTGTCGCTGTATTTATTATTATACAAGCCGTAATACGTAATGGCTCGAGCTCGAACAGAAGTACCTTTGATAGAAATAGGCAAAATGATGCCGCCAACATGTCTTTTATGGCTGCCAGTCATCCGGATCTGCTGGATCCAAACCACTCTAACCACTCTAACCACTCTAACCACTCTAACCACTCTAATCATTCTAACCACCACCATAATCACTACGGAGATCACTCGCATCACCATTCTGGACCTGACAGCGGGGGGCATAGCTGGGGTGGAGACGGCGGACATAGTGGCGGTGGAGACTTCGGCGGGGGTGGAGATGCTGGCGGGGGCGGTTGTGATTAGATGAAAAGAAACGAAAAGAAAAGGACATCCCTGATCCTTCAGGAATGCCCTTTTTTTTAATGCTCATTTATGATACTGAGAATTTTAGCTTGAGTTTGGCTTAATAACTTTTCGGCACCGTGCGGATGGATTGGTTCGCTCCAAGCGAAGCCATCTCCTTCGTATCTAGGGATAAGATGCATATGATAGTGAGTCAGGTCGTTAAACTTCCCGTCATTTTGGCAAATGCTGATGCCAGCAGGTTCAAACAAAACCTTCAGGACAACTGATAGCTTCTTTGAAGCGTCCATAATCGCATAAGATGTTTCTGAATCGATATCTTCGAGATCCCAATAATGCTTTTTAGGGAGAATTAGGAGATGTCCTTCGTTAAATGGAGCAATGTCGAGCACACAAGTTACAAATTCATTCTCGTATACTACGTTTACGTTAGCCTCAATCCCATTAGCGATTCGACAACCCAAACAATCCATACAGGCACCACCACTCCATCCGAAGAAATTAAGCGTGTTCTAGCTTATCTTATTGATTAAATTGAAAACGGCTAAGCAGTACCTCACCATTAAAGATGAGATAAACATCGGTAGTTTCAGATTCCACGGACACTTCACCAGTAAGTGTGTTCCACTGCTGCAACACGCCACCCGACGGTACAGTCACAGATCCAACCAGCTTCCCTGCTGGGCTGCCCGTTCTGATCTCAAGGGTGCCTCCTTTTGCAGAGGATACCAAGGCTTCAAAAGCACCTGCCCCTTGCTCGAACAATACATCTTTAAAAGCAATCCAAGCGCCATCTTTTACCGGATGTATGGATGCATCGCCTGCTTTGCACTCGTCCAGATATACGCCTTCGTAGTCATCGTAATTCTCTGCTTTGGTATTGATATACAGATTACGCGACGGAATAACGTCCCCTTGAACTGATAGTTGAGCGGATAATTGGATATCAGCAGATGAACGGCCGATCAGAACCATGTACTCTCCATTTTCCACGCAATATTGCTCACGGGTAACATCCCAGAATGCCAGCTCGGCAACCGGTAACGTAAACTCTAGGGTTTGCGATTGACCTGCGGTTAGGTTTACTTTTTCAAAACCCTTCAACTGTTTAATCGGACGTTTGACCCGGGAATTCAGAGCTTGCACATAAAGCTGCACCACTTCGTCCCCATCAACAACGCCTGTATTCTCTACTTGAACAGAAATTTTCAGCGTCTCATTCGCTTGCAGCTCCTTAGCGCTTAGGCTTAGGTTGCTGTAGGAAATTTGGGCATAACTTAAGCCGTGTCCAAACGCATACAGTGGCTCTCCGTCAAAGTACATATATGTTCTTTTGCCTTTGATAATATCATAATCCATCAGCTCAGGCAGCTGTTCTACAGAACGGAACCAAGTCATGTTCAGCTTGCCGGAAGGACTGTAATCGCCGAAAAGAACTTCTGCCACCGCATTGCCCAACTCTTGTCCACTGTGGGAGGTATACAATACAGCCGGGATGTTCTCGTCAATCCAAGTGGAAGTTATCGGGTAACTGCCGACAATGACTACAACTGTATTCGGGTTCGCTGCATAGACAGCTTTGACCAGTCGCTCTTGCTCCTCTGGAAGCACAATATCCGGTCTGTCGATTTCTTCTTTTCCGTTAAGGAGTGGATGGTTGCCCACAAAAACCACAGCGATTTCAGCAGCCTTGGCAGCTTCTACTGCAGCCTCTATGCCGTTAGTTACGATGTTCTTTTTAAAAAGACCTGCTTGCGCATTGGCATCCTGATCTGCCACTTGCAGCGTTCCATTTTCCGGATTCACCGAGATCATTTTATCATTCCAGGTCCGCAAAGATACCGTATCTTCGCCTTCCGGAACGATGTTAATCGATTCTTTTACAAACCAGCCGTAAATTTCATCAGCAGATGCTGTGAGAGTCTCTGCTTCGCTTAAAGTTACATACTGACCGCGACTTGTCGCCTTCAGAGTATTGCTAGTCCAGCCCCAAGCTGTATGATGGAACAATTCTCCGTGCTCTGCTATGTCATGTTGTACAGCCAGTCTTCCGTCCTCCCCTGTGATTCCAATGGCTTGGCCGTTTGCGGCTGAAGTAAGAATGATCTGATCTGCGCCACTCTCAAAAGTAACGTGTTTACCAGGCAGCTTTTTGCTAACCCCCTGCAGCGGAGTCACTCCATAAGGTAAAGTGCCAGAATACCAGTCTCTAAAGGCTTCATCACCAAGCGGACCAATAATCGCCAATTTGCTCAGACTGCTTTTGTTCAATGGCAATGTGCCTTGGTCATTCTTCAACAATACTATAGATTGTTTCGCAGCTTCCAAGGAGAGTGCGGTATGTTTTTTGCTAAGTATAACGGAATCGTCGATTGCTGCGTATGGGTTCCCTTCAGCCGGATCGAACTCTCCCAGACGGAAACGAACTCTGAAAGTGTTGGCAAGCGCACGATCCAAATCTTCCTCTGCTAAGAGGCCTTGGTCTAGTGCTTCGTGAAGAACCTTGATTGTCTCTGCGGTTTCTTCTGTTACGCTGTCAATTCCATTTTTGATAGATTCAGCCATCGATTGTGCAAAAGATTCATAATACTTGTGATCCTTCACAATCCCAAAAAGATCGCCGGCATCGCTTACGATAAAGCCATCCATTTCCCATTCGCCTTTGACCACATCCATTACTGCCGGATGAAGAATAACAGGTACGCCATTCACCGAGTTATAAGCGGTCATCATGGACTGTGCGCCACCTTCTTGAAAAGCAGGCTTAAACGCTTCCAGATAATACTCCCGCATATTTCTCGGATCGATGCTCGCAGAGCAGTTCCCGCGTTCAATCTCATTATTGTTGCCGAGGAAATGCTTCAGCGTTGCTACCGCTTTCAAATAGACCGGGTGATCACCCTGGATTCCCTGCACAAGTGAGGTGCTGAGGCGTCCGGTCAACTCTGGATCTTCGCCGTAGGCTTCCTCGGTTCTTCCCCAACGCGGGTCACGTTCCATATCCACCGTTGGCGCCCATAACGTCAGACCATTCACCGTTGGATTCTTTTTGTAAAAGGCTCTAGCTTCATCTCCGATGGCCGAACCAATCTCCTTCAGCAGCTCTGGATTCCAAGTACAAGCCAATCCGCTCGGCTGAGGAAAAGAAGTCGCTTTTCCAAGCCAAGAAATCCCGTGCGCCGCTTCCGTACCATGCTTGTAGGCCCCAACACCCAAACGCTCTATGGCAGCTTGATACTGAGGCATCAGGCTTACTTTTTCATCAAGTGTTAGTCTGGAGATCAGATCCTGCACTCGCTCATTTAAAGGTAAATCAATCTGTTGAAATGGATATTTAGCTATATCTGTTCCCATCAAAATCGCTCCTTCGTTTCTTGTTGATAGCGGTTTCATTCATTCTCGAGGACAATCCTTCGAAAAAACACCCATACGTCCTATCCATCTAATCATAGAAGATTCCCCTCCTCCGCAACACCTTAACAATCTAAATAGAAATCAGGTCATAATTAGAGATTTGGGGGCCTCTCTTTCGCCTGACTCTCACCATTCGGATGATATCTAGGGCATTTTTGCCCATCTTTCGACTGACTCCCACCATTCGGATGATATCCAGGGCATTTTTGCCCTTCTTTTGCCTGACTCCCACCATTCGGATGATATCTCGGGCATTTTTGCCCCTCTTTCGCCTGACTCCCAGCATTCGGACGATATCTAGGGCCTTTTTGCCTCTCTTTCGCCTGACTCCCAGCATTCGGACGATATCTAGGGCCTTTTTGCCTCTCTTTCGCCTGACTCTCACCATTCGGATGATATCTAGGGCATTTTTGCCCATCTTTCGACTGGCTCCCACCATTCGGACGATATCTAGGGCCTTTTTGCCCCTCTTTCGCCTGACTCTCACCATTCGGATGATATCTAGGGCATTTTTGCCCATCTTTCGACTGGCTCCCACCATTCGGATGATATCTAGGGCATTTTTGCCCTTATTAAAATAGTAGCCTTACCATATCTGATTATCCTTAAAAGAATGCTTATACTCATACCTACAAACTCTACCACTTTCTATAGAAACCACTGGACTAAATATCCCTTTTTCACATAGTGTACCCAATCCTTTTCTAGCCGTACGCGGATGAATTCCAAGCTCTCTCACCAAATCAACAGGCCGAATGTCCCCGTTCGAACGCACCGCAATTTGCAAAATATCACGCTCCAGTCGACTAAACGCCTCCTTCTCTTCTGTCCTCAAAGCGAGGTACGGCATCAGCAATGATCTCAACAAAAAAATAGTATTCTCAGGATTCGCTTCCAGATCATCATATGGTATCGCCACTACCCGATAACCCGCGATTTGTAGATAAGTCTCTCTATTCAATTCCTGCCGATAACGCGTCCGATCTGTGTTTTGCACATGTGGGCCGTAACCTTTTACCTCAAAAGCAAACTTAACCTGCCCAGGCTTCCACGCAAAATCAACAAAATAAGGCCATCCCCGCCAATCCAACACTTCATATTCAGGATGAAGATCATTAAAATGACCCATCATTGGCCACCAAACCTTCTCCGCAAACATTCGCTCACCATGCCCATGTCCCCGCTCCAATCTCCCCCGTCTTTCTCCCGTTCTTCGACTAATATGATCTTCCATCCACTTACGATGTTCTTCCGTAAATCCCATAACGTTCCCCTCCTCCTTGGCATAAAAAAATCCCGCACCCAATTATGGATGCGGGACGTGCTTCGTCCTATTACTCAGAAGTATAGTATTCGCCTTCTTATGCTGTCAATGACACTCTACATTCAACGTTAGCACTCGAGCAAAATATGCTTACCTATTAAAAAATCACATTGGTTAAAGTATGTTCAGCTAGAGTTAGATCACTACAGTAAGTTCACCTTGAGTTAGATCACTACAGTAAGTTCAGCTAGAGTAGATCACTACAGTGAGTCCAGTTACAGTCAGATCACTACAGTAAGTTCAGCTAGAGTAGTTACAGTTAGATCACTACAGTTTAGTTAGTATTAGCTCAGCAAGAGCAATCTAGGTTAAGTAAACTATATTTGAGTTAGACGACTAGATTTAGCTCAATATAGTAGGTTTTGTATAGTAGGTTCAGTTAAAGTAATCTCGGTTTGACTAAGTTCCGCTAGAATAATATTATTCGACCTACCTTTTTGAAATTGTCAGAAATCGTCTCCCATTCTCCACTATTCACTGGCTATCGACCTGTGCTTTTTCTATTTAATTGTATTTCATGCAACTATTTAACCCTTATCCCCCTAAAAGTCCATTTAGTTGTACTTTCTACAACTAAAAAAGGAAACATTAGGTAGTTAAGCGTAAATGATCAAATTTAGATGTACAAAGTGCAGTTAACTGTTACTTTTCCTAAAACTACTGAAGTTTAACTGCACAAAATGCAATTAAAACTGAGTTCGAGATGAGGCTGACTGGATTGCGACTTAGTTGCATTGACTTAGCCGCCTAGTTATAACATTGCGACTTAGTTGCATTGACTTAGCCGCCTAGCTATAACATTGCGACTAAGTTACATTGATTTAGCGGCCTAGCTACAACATCGCGACTTAGCTACATTGATTTAGCGGCCTAGCTACAACATCGCGACTTAGCTACATTGACTTAGCGGCCTAGCTACAACATCGCGACTTAGCTACATTGATATAGCGACCTAGCCACAACATCGCGACTTAGCAACATTAATTTATTGATCTAGCTACAACATCATAACTTAGCAACATTAATATAGCGGCTCAACTAGAGTGACATATTGCTCCCTCTTCACTGCCTTCCCTCACCTAGCAAATGTGCAGGCCGAGCGCCTTGCCCATAGGCATCAAAAGAGATCATTCCATCGTCACCCTGACTTCGACACCCCAGCTTCAATCCGAGACGGGAAATCAATGACCTTAAATCCATTATCCATTATCCTTCACAACAACCTTTCACAGAAATGTCGGAGAGCGTTCTTTTGTTCCCTAACAAATCACCATTTACCGCATATAGCTTACGAAATCCCTGCTTATAAAGAATTCGCGCGGCTTTATTTCTTTTGTAGTAACTTCCTGCAAGAATTAGAACCGAGTCGCCCGGAGATAGACAGTGCTGCCAGACATAGGGTAACCGCCCCAGCGAAATATTTATCGAACCACGGATACTGTCCTTCTGGTAATCAACGGCATCCCTGACATCGAGCATTTTCATAGCCAATGATTGATCCGCTAATTCGCGAACCTCACGGACTTCTATATAAGTAAGTGAACGAACAGGCCAAGCATAACGCAAAAACCTCACAATACTAAAGACAATTAAAATACTCAGTAGGATCCGAACCATCATGCTCATATCATTACTCCCGCACCAAAAAATCATCCGTCCAAGCGCCTAATCCACCCGTCATGTTCACAACGTTATACCCCTTTTCACTCAGCAGCTCACAAGCCAGTCCACTACGGCCACCACTTAAGCACATCACAATTATCTCGCCATGAGAATCCAGTTCATCTGTGCGCATTAATAGCTGTCCAAGCGGAATATGTTTAGCACCCATTACATGTCCCTCCACCCATTCGGCGGGTTCGCGTATATCTAACATGGTAAGAGTTTCGCCATTCTTCAAGCGTTCCGCCACTTGCTGTGGGGTAATTTCCTTTGAAATTTTAAAAGACATCGAGCATCTCTCCTTCACCTTTATAAAAATAACTTGATTTTCATATCACTATATCATAATATTACGATATAAGGATATTGTAAAGCGAGGTGTTCGTTACCATGGACAAAAATTTCAAAGCCTATAACCAAACCGCCGAAACCTTAAAGGCTATAGCTCATCCCGTGCGCTTGTGCATCATCAAGGGACTTCTGGAAAAGGGCAGCTGCAACGTGAGCTTCATGCAGGACTGCCTCGATCTTCCACAATCTACGGTGTCCCAGCATTTACAGAAGCTTAGATCACTAGGCATCGTTGAAACCGAACGTAATGGGCTGGAGATTAACTATTCTGTTAAAGACGAAAAAATCAAACATCTGATTCAGTTATTTTTAGGGGAGGAATAAGTCATCATGAGTAAAAAAGTATTAATTGTTGGTGGAGTTGCAGGAGGCGCGTCAGCAGCCGCCCGACTTCGGAGATTAGATGAAGATGCGCATATTGTAATGTTTGAGCGTGATCCGTACATTTCTTTTGCCAATTGTGGACTTCCTTATTATATCGGCGGGTCCATTCAGGACCGCTCCAAGCTGCTGGTGCAGACACCGGAGGCGATGCATAAACGTTTTAACATCGATGTTCGGATTCAAAGTGAAGTCGTGGCTATCGACCCTGTGAACAAAAAAGTGCGAGTAGAAAGCATAGAAAAAGGCTCCTATGAAGAGAGCTATGATGCGCTTATTTTATCGCCAGGTGCTAAACCGATTCGTCCGAATCTGCCCGGTATCGAGAGTTCCCAAATACACATGTTGCGTAACATTCCCGACACTGACAAAGTCAAAGCTAAAGTCGCTGCGGAAGGCACACGTTCGGCCGTGGTGATCGGTGGTGGATTTATCGGTGTGGAAATGGCTGAGAACCTTAGAGAAGCTGGTCTGGAAGTTTCCTTAATTGAAGCAGGACCACAAATATTAGCTCCATTCGATACTGAAATGTCTTCTATTTTGGCAAAAGAACTCGACGAGCATGGCGTTAATCTTATTTTTTCCGATATGGTCAAAGGGTTTGCTGAGGTGGGAGAACAAATACAGGTGCAATTAGCAAGTGGCACTGTACTGCAAAGTGATATGGTTCTGCTGGCTATCGGCGTTTCTCCGGATACCTCTTTTCTGAAGGACAGTGGCTTAGAATTCGGTCCCCGCGGTCATATTTTAGTCAATGAGCGGATGGAGACCAATCTGGATCAAGTGTTCGCTGTAGGTGACGCGGTTGAGGTGGTTGATTTCGTAAACGGAACAAAAACCGCCATTCCACTAGCTGGTCCTGCCAATAAGCAAGGGCGGATTGCTGCGGACAACGTCAGTGGTCTCGGCACAACTTACAAAGGATCACAAGGGACTTCTATTATAAAGGTTTTTGGAGTCACAGGTGCTTCTACAGGTAATAATGAAAAAACATTACAACGTTTGGGTCTGCCGTATCACGTGTTTTATATACATCCAAGCTCACACGCATCCTATTATCCGGGGGCAACCCCGATATCTATGAAGCTGATTTTTGATCCAAAAGGTACGGTGCTAGGAGCACAAGCTGTAGGTTACAGTGGTGTAGACAAACGTATCGACGATATCGCTACAGTTATTCGTTTTAGAGGTACGGTCACTGATTTGACGGAGTTGGAGCTATCTTATGCCCCTCCTTATTCTTCCGCTAAAGATCCGGTGAATATGGCTGGCTTTGCCGCTGAAAATATTTTGCATGGTTTGACTACGGTATTCGTCCCTAAGGATTTAGAAGGTCGTGACAAAAACAATACCATTTTAGTTGACGTACGTTCGGAAATCGAACATGCTAATGGTCATATTGAAGGGTCCATTAACATCCCTGTGGATGATCTGCGTGGTCGGCTAAGCGAGCTTGACTCTAGTAAAGAAATTTGGGTGTATTGCCAAGTTGGACTCAGAGGCTACACCGCTTCCCGGATTTTACAGCAAAAAGGTTACCGTGTGAAAAACCTGACCGGCGGTTATAAAACCTATCAGATGATCCAATTTACGCCTAAAAAAAAAGATAACTTGACGCCAAACGTTGGTACACCAGCAGCCAGTAAAGAAATCGCAGCAACGGGAGCAATGACGGAGACTGAGACTGAAACTGGGATTGGAACTGGGACAGAGACTGGAACTGGCACAGTTACACCAACCGTTAACGCTGCAGCTTTCACAGCACCTGATTCCGTGCTTGATGCCTGCGGACTGTGCTGCCCAGGGCCGCTGATCCAAGTTAAAATGAGCATGGACCCGCTCTTGGACGGGCAAGTCCTGAAGGTCACTGCTTCCGATCCCGGATTTTATGAGGATATCAAGGCTTGGGCTCGTATGTCCAACAATACGCTTTTGCAGCTCACAAAGCTGCCTACTGGCATGATCGAAGCTTATCTGCGCAAAGGAGTTATCGAGACTTCAGCATCAGCACCAACCGGAGCAGGCGCACAAGTAATTCAAACTAGTAATGCAAGCACAATGGTTGTTTTTAGCGGGGATTTGGATAAAGCGATCGCTTCCTTCATCATTGCCAACGGAGCAGCATCCAGCGGCAAAAAAGTCACAATGTTCTTTACCTTCTGGGGCCTCAATATTATCCGCAAGGATGAAAAGGTGCCTGTGAACAAGAACTTCATCGGTAAAATGTTCGGTGCCATGATGCCACGCGGCAGCCGGAAGCTGACGCTTTCAAATATGAACATGATGGGCATGGGCTCGAAGATGATCCGCTCTCTAATGAAGAGCAAAAATATCTCTTCCTTGGAGGAATTGATTCAGATGGCTATCGACCAAGGTGTGGAAATCGTCGCCTGCCAAATGTCCATGGATCTTATGGGCATCACTCGTGAAGAACTGATTGACGGTGTCGGAATCGGCGGCGTTGGTTATTACCTCGGCCAAGCCGATCAGTCGGGTCATAATCTATTTATCTAAATACCTTAACACCGCAAAGAGACTCCTCTATTTAAATAGAAGAGTCTCTTTTTTATATAAAAATGAACTCACGAGAATCGGTGATATAGATTTGAATATCCAAAATGCAGAAATTGGCTGGATCTGGATACAGAATCTAAAACCTGCTATCCTATTTAATAGGCATTCATCCGAACAACGACCTATTTCAGGTAAATAAAGGAGATTAAATGAATAACCCGATACATATTCTTGTTGCTGAGGACGACAGCGACATCAACCGATTGCTGTGCAACATTATTAAGAAAAGTGGCTACATCCCCCAACCTGCCTACTCGGGAACGGAGGCACTACTCTATCTGGAGCAACGTCAATGGAGCATGCTGCTACTGGATCTGATGCTGCCTGGCATGTCAGGTGAGGAACTACTTGAGAAGATTGCCGGGCGGGATGATATGTCGGTAATTATCATTTCTGCCAAGGGTGAGCCCCAGACCAAGGTGTCTGCCCTGCGGGCGGGGGCGGATGATTTCATTACGAAACCCTTCGACGTTGAGGAAGTCTCTGCACGGATCGATTCTCATCTGCGTTTGTATTCGCGGATTACGCAATCGGCTTTGCCTAACGTGCTCCAGCATCAGGGTCTTGTACTTCATCGAGAGGCGATGTCGATTACGGCAAATGGTGTGGAACTGACGCTCACAGCTCTAGAGTTTGAAATCCTCTCGTTACTTTTGTCAGCCCCCAAAAAGGTGTTTACGAAAGCGAATTTGTATGAAAGAGTCTGGCACGAGCCATATTACGGGGACGATAATACGGTCAATGTCCATATGAGCAATTTGCGCAGCAAGCTAACCAAGGCCGCACCAGGAAGCGAATTTATCGAGACGATATGGGGCATAGGTTATCGGCTCAAGCCTTAAGACATTCTTAAGATTTGGCTTTAGCTCTTCTTATGTTTTCAATTCTATACTTGGTCTATCACGAAAAGGAGGCCAAGACGAGATGTACGAGTATGTATTAAAAACAAATCAGCTATCCAAAAAGTTCAAGGGCCATACAGCGCTGGACAAAGTCAATTTGTCAATCCGTAAAGGCTCTATTTATGGTTTTATTGGACAAAATGGAGCCGGAAAATCAACATTAATCCGGATTGTGACCGGACTTGCTTTTCCGACTCAGGGGACGATCGAGCTGTTCGGAGCCAGTGAAGAGCAAGCCCTGATCCAGGCTCGTAAGCGAATCGGCTCGATTATCGAGAGTCCCGCTTTATTCCCCCATATGACAGCGAGTGAAAATTTAGAAGCAAACCGGATTCTACGTGGTATTCCCGGCAAAGATTGTGTTCCTAGAATGCTAGAGCAAGTTGGACTGCAGGGCGCCGGAAAGAAGAAAGCCAAAAATTTCTCACTTGGAATGAAGCAGCGGTTAGGTCTTGCCATCGCCTTACTGGGAGATCCAGAATTTCTGATTCTGGACGAGCCAACTAATGGGTTGGATCCGATGGGTGTCGTCGAAATGCGCGAACTGCTCAAGCGACTAAACCGTGAGCTAGGCATTACGATAATGATCTCAAGTCATATTCTAAGTGAGCTGCATTTAATGGCAAGTCATTATGGCATTATTCATCACGGTCAGTTGCTTGAACAACTCACTGCGGAGGAATTAAACGAGAAATGTCAGCAGTATTTATTTATCAAAGTGGATGATCCGGGCAAGGCAACAGCCGTCATTCAGAACGAGCTGGGTACGGCCGATTTCGAAGTGATGCAGGATGGAACCATCAAGTTGTATAGCCGTATTGAGCAGCCAGGCAAAGTATCAACAGCGTTATTCAATGCCGGCCTCGAGATCGAGAAGTTTATGCCTATGGGTGAAGACTTGGAAAGTTATTTTACAAAGCGGATTGGGGGGAACCCAAATGTATAATCTGATCAGAGTGGAGTTTTTCAAGCTCCGTAAGAATAGATCATTTTGGACTTTTCTATTGGCACTTTCCGTTCTCTCGCTTGCTTACCCATTGCTATATTATTTTGATCATCGGTCCAATGGGGAACCTCAGATCACCGGCGCTGAATTTCTGACTACCTTTATTTCAAGCAATGCCTACATTATTAAATTCGGCGTAGCCATTCTGGCTGGATTCTTTATCTCTAACGAATATTCCACAGGGGTCATGAAGACGATCGCCTCTTCGGGCAACACCAGAGGGCGGCTGTTCGCAGCAAAACTAATCGTATTCGCAGTTGGAGCCATGGCGATTTCGCTCGTCTTTCCTATTGTCAGCACAGTCGAAGTCACGCTGCTTTCGGGCTTCGGTCATCTGCCGGAAGGAAGCACTACACTTTTCATACCGCGAGCTCTCGGGCTAACGTTATTGTACACGGCTGGTTACGCAGCCATCGGGGCGCTGTTCACCGTAATCCTAACCGACAGCGGCAAAACTATCGGCTTCTCAATGATTTTCTTCCTTATGATCGATACGGTTTTGGCTAGTATAGGTTCGAAGATCTCTTTCTTTAGTAATTTGTACGATTATTCCATCTTCAAACGGGTGAGCGATATCGGTAAGCCCAGTATCGACAGCGGAGATTGGCCAGCGCTTCTACTCGTGCCGTTGTTGACAATAGCCGTTTCCGGGGTACTCGGTATTCTCGTATTCCACCGAAAAGAGATCAAATAACAAATGGGGGGTGCAGGAGAGTGTTGCTTATTCTGACAATCATATTGTTTGCGGCAGGAGCTCTCCTGCTTTTCCGTTTCTTAATGTTAAGGCGAGAGCTAGGGCGGATAACAGGGCAATTGCATACCTACAATGAGCGAGCAACCGGTAAAAAAATTGATGTGGCTCTATTCGACCAGAAGCTTGAGGCGCTTGCAGGACAAATCAATCGTCAATCTGATTTAATCGTCGAAGCGGACGCCCAGCGAAAACGTGTCGAACAAGAATTCCGTCAGGCTGTGGCGAATATTTCACATGATATCCGTACACCCCTCACCTCCATCTTCGGTTATATTCAACTGTTGGAGGATGAGTCTATTACCCCTGATGAAAAGCTTGAATATGTTGCCATCGTTAAAAATCGGACGAAACGGCTGCAGGCGCTGCTGAATGATTTTTTTGAGCTTTCCTTGATCGAATCGCTAGATTATCCTCTACATACGGAAAAGCTTGGGATGACGGCCCTGCTCTCGGAAATTCTGGTCGGATTTTACGATTCTTTCAACGAACGCAATATTACACCGGATATACGGCTACCTGAAGAAGATGTATCCGTATACGCCGATCAATCCGCTGTGCGGAGAGTTGTCGAAAATTTACTTGTCAATACGGTCAAACATGCGACCGGGTATGTAGAAATCCATTTCGAACGACAGCAGGAAACAGCTGACTTAACAATAGTAAACGATGCGAAGGAACTAGTCGGAAGCGATATTAACCTCTTATTTGACCGATTCTATACCGCAGACCGTACCCGATCTTCTCAAGCTTCCGGGCTGGGTCTCTCCATCGCCAAAAGTCTAATGAATAAAATGGGTGGCACGCTGACAGCCGAACTGGAGGGTGAGAAGCTGATAATGACCTGCCGTTGGAAACTAGGCGATGCTGGCATTAGCTTGGCTACTTAATTCATTTTATAGTTGGTCTAGACTAACCATTGTTCTAACCCGTTTATTGAAGGTAGCCCATTCCCGATAGCCAATGGCCTGCAGGTTTTTCCGGACTTCTTCGAACTGATCTCCCACCCGTTCAGGTTCATGGTTCTGAACAAAACTTTATCGAGAAATTATTCAATAAAAGGGTCTCTGAATTTACGAAGCAACCTCCCGGCTATGAATTATATTTAAAAACACTTATGTTTGAGCTGCTTATTTATATTTATCGCCACCAGGAAGCTCGTGCCTTGTTAATCAATACTGCCTTTAAAGTAGCCAAGATAGCTGAAAATGTTGGATTTGATAATATGACTCACTTTGGTCGGGTATTTAAGGTAATCACCGGGCTTTCTCCACTAAAATACCGCCAGACTTATAAGATAGAAAGTCCATGATGTATCTACGAAAAAGGAGCAGCTGCAATCATTTTTATTACAATATCTAAACCAAAAAGACTCCTCTATTTATATAGAAGAGTCTTTTTTTTGTTACGACAGGCTAACGGATTATGTTTAAAATCTAACTCAGCAAGTTTAGGCTTGCTTCTTCAAGCGAGGGTATAAGAAATTTATGATCGATTGGTGATGACATCACGATCAGAATCGTGTAAGTACCGTATTTGTCACATTGATTTCCGAACTCCTCGAGGGCTCGTGTAGAGTCGGTTACTACCTTCAATAAGTAGTTGTGTTCCCCACTTATACGGTAACATTCGACGACATCAGGACTTGAGCGGCAGAAATCAAGGAATGCATTACAATCCCTAGAATGAAATAACATGTAGGCAGCTGCTTGTTTCCCAATCTTTTCAGGAGAAATTATGGTGCGATATTCGCTGATGATGCCTTTTTCCTCCATACGCCTAACTCTCTCCGTAACCGCAGGTTGCGATAAACCGACACATTTGCCCAGCTCTGTCATAGAAATTCTTGCTTGATTTTGAAGATGGAAGAGAATTTGCTTATCAACATGGTCCATCAAAATCGCCTCCTTTAAATTTAAGGTTTTCTATATTAACTAGATTGTAATTAACCGTTATAAAGCTAATTTAGCTTAGTTGCCTTATGTAATCAAGATAACTTGTTATATATAATAACCCTACAATAGTAAAGTGTTCTTGACTTTAACTATTCCGAAGGGATGAAGACCGTTGAGTATATTGGATTCAAATAAAATAATTACAGAATGTTTATCAGGTCGCATCGATAGAGTAATCGATCGAACCCTCGCTGACAAGCGCTTGGTCGGTGCTGTCATTAAAGTGGCGATAGATGGGGAACTGGTTTATAGCCGTGCTGCCGGTTTTGCCGACCGCGAGCTAGGCCGACTTATGCGAGAAGATGCCTTATTCCGGCTCGCTTCAGTTACTAAACCTATCGTTTCAACGGCAGCCCTAGTATTAGTTGCGCAAGGTCGTCTACAACTGGACGACCGCGTTGATCGTTGGCTTCCAGAGTTTCAGCCGCGTTTGCAGAATGGCGAGTTCGCTTCCTTGACGATTCGTCATTTGATGACGCACACCGCGGGCCTGTCTTACCGATTTTTCCAAGAAGAGAAGGGTTCCTATCAGTCAGCAGGGGTATCAGATGGTATGGATCAGTCCGGCATCACGTTGGAAGAGAACCTGCGTCGTCTTGCCTCTGTCCCCCTCCTTTATACGCCAGGTACCGAGTGGAAATATTCCATCGCGACAGATGTGCTGGGAGCAGTAATTGCAAAGGTCACAGAAACACCGCTCAGTGAGGCTGTACATTCACTCGTGACCAAGCCGCTTGGCATGAGCGACACGGGTTTTATTGCAGTCGATCGAGAACGGCTGGCCACTTCCTATGCCAATGATACTCCAGAGCCACGGCCCTTACTTGATCCCGACAGTATTGCCTTTGTGGAGGGAACGGCTGGGTTCCTGCTTGCCCCTAGCCGAGCACTTGACACTACTGCCTATCCTTCTGGAGGAGCTGGCATGGTCGGCAGCGCCGGAGATTTTTTGCAACTGCTGGAAACATTACGTAAGGGCGGAGCGCCGCTGCTACCGGAGTCACTGGTTCACGATATGACGACCAACCAGATCGGTGATCTGCCAATGGCCTTCTGGCCAGGACGAGGCTTTGGCCTAGGCATCACGGTACTAAAGGATCCTGTCGCCGCAGACACTCCAGAATCTCCGGGTACTTGGCGCATGGGGGGTACTTATGGTCATTCGTGGTTCGTAGATCCCAAGCAACGCCTCAGTGTCGTCGCTTTCACTAATACCGCATTGGAAGGCATGTCGGGTCAGTTTACTGTAGACCTTTGTGATGCCATTTATGATAGACGTAATAAATAGAGCATGAACACAAGAAGCCTGGGTCCGGAATGAACCAGCCTAGGCTCTCTGTCCAGTAGACCCTATTCGTCGTCTATATCATTGAGTTTGCTAAAATTATATAAGAGAGGGGCTTCTCTATGAGCCAAAACACATCTTCTGCCACACAAAGTGCCCCCAGCACTCCCTCTTCTGAACGTCTGCCATGGGCTGGATTACTCGCCTTAGCTATGACGGGGTTTATCTGTATTCTTACCGAAACGATTCCGGCAGGCTTGTTGCTCCAAATAGGTGAGGGGCTTGGTGTCTCCGAGGCCCTTGCCGGTCAACTTGTCACTTTGTATGCTCTTGGTTCCCTGTTGGCCGCGATTCCCTTAACTACCGTGACGCGTGGATGGCGGCGGCGACCACTGCTACTAATGTGCATCCTTGGTTTTCTCATATTCAACACCGTTACCACTTTTTCTTCCAATTATATACTTACGCTAACAGCTCGGTTCTTCGCCGGCGTATCCGCTGGAGTCTTATGGGGCATGATAGCAGGTTACGCCCGGCGCATGGTGCCGGAGTCACTCAAGGGACGAGCAATGGCGGTAGCGATGGTTGGCACACCTCTCGCTCTGGCACTCGGTGTCCCTGCTGGAACCCTTCTTGGCACCCTTGTAGGCTGGCGCTCTATCTTCGGGTTCATGTCGCTATTAGCTCTCATGCTGATCGCTTGGGTATTTTGGAAGCTACCGGACTATCCAGGAGAAGCCCCTGATAAACGGCTCCCTCTCTACAAGGTTTTTGTTATTCCGGGGGTACGGCCGGTATTGTTTGTCGTTCTGGTATGGGTACTAGCACACAACATCTTGTATACCTATATTGCCCCCTATCTTACTCAGGCCGGGCTAACCCAGCGGGTTGACTTGGTATTGCTTGTTTTCGGCATTACAGCGCTTGTTGGCATCTGGGTCATCGGTATTTTGATCGACCGCAAACTGCGTCCATTGGTTCTGATCAGCCTAGCTGCTTTTGCCTTGTCATCCATTGTACTAGGCATTAGTAGCAGCCAGCCCATAGTGATCTATTTAGTGGTTGGTGTATGGGGGTTGACGTTCGGAGGAGCAGCTACTTTGCTACAGACAGCCGTTGCCGAAACCGCTGGCGAAAGTGCAGATGTGGCCCAATCGATGCTGGTGACGGCATGGAACCTAGCTATTGGCGGTGGCGGAGTGATAGGCGGAATTCTTATTGAAACACTTGGTGTCCGCTCCTTCCCGTGGGTAATGTTTATACTATTGATTCTTGCGCTGCTAGTAGCGTGGCGCGCTAAAGATTACGGATTTCCTTCAAGGAAACGTTGAGGCACACCTATCGAGTTTATGGGTAACGGTATCCAGACAAGAAATTTACACAAATAAGACCAGTGGTGCATATTAGATAGGACTAATATGTGCCACTGGCTTACTTCTACTTAGTAGCCAATGTATTAAATTCTTGCAGATCCTTGGCTAAATCTTCTTCCGTGTATTTCCCTTGGCCGAAACCGATCATTGCCCGCAGCGGCATATATTTCATCATCGCCATGTACATTTCCGGGTTATCATCCATCGCACCTTCTAAGCCAAAAACACTGCTGAATTTCTTCACTTTTTCCGCTGTCCGTGGATTATCCAGCAAATCACCAATAGTACTATTCCGATGATAACGCATCGTAAGCGGATTGGTCGATTCTACTCCGATACAAGTTGTCAGACGAATATCCCGCGATGATGAGCCAATAGCAATTTCAAAATCTCCACTTTCCACATGCCAATCACCAATGTTAACGTTGTAATAAGCAAAGGAGCGTTTATCTAACTCAAAGGTTACCTCCTGCTCTTCTTCAGGCTGAAGCTCTAGCTTCTGGAAGCCTTTTAGTTCCTTCAGTGGACGGATCACGCTGCTCTCCACATCACTAACATAGAGCTGAACGATTTCTTTTCCTGCGCGAGTGCCCGTATTTTTAACAGTAGCCTTAACCTGAATAGTCTCGGTGTCCTTTATGCTACTCTTGGAAATTGTTAAATGACTGTATTGAAACTCTGTGTAGCTGAGACCAAAGCCGAAAGGAAACAGCGGTTTTATCTCTTTTTTATCATAATAACGATAACCTACGAACAAACCTTCCTTATACTCTACCTTGTCCCCTTCCCCCGGGAAATTAAGAAAGGATGGATTGTCGCTCAGCTTCATGGGGAATGTCTCTGCCAGTTTACCGCTTGGGCTGACCTCTCCAAACAATAAATCTGCTACGGCACCCCCAAACGCCTGCCCACCTAGATAACCCTCAAGGACTCCTTTTGTTTTATCAATCCAAGGCATCTCTACAGGTGAGCCATTACTGAGTACAACAACGATATTACTCTGCACCTCAGCTACCACATCGATCAGCGCTTTATGGCTCTCTGGAAGAGACAAGTGGCTGCGATCATAACCCTCTGACTCATAATTATCCGGCAGTCCAAGGAACAACACCGCTACATCACCTTTTGCCGCTGTTTCTCTTGCCTCTTGCAGCAAAACCTCATTAATCTCATCATGCTCCAGTTCATATCCTTGGGCATATAGCAGCTCAGCAGACCCCGCAAGACCTCTCATCTCTTCAAAAGCATCATCCAATTGAGTTGGATTCACATGCGAGCTTCCCCCACCTTGATAACGCGGATTTTTAGCAAATTCCCCAATGATCGCAATAGTACCTTGTTTAGATAAGGGTAGAACTTCCTCCTCATTTCTAAGAAGCACCATGCTTTCCCTCGCCACTTTCCGTGCCAGTTGGTGATGCTCTTCAGCATTAAATGAAGTATTATCTTTACGATTGTCTACCGCCTTAAAAATAAAAGTGAGCAGCCGCTCCACCGCAAGGTCTAACGTTTCTTCAGCTAGTTCCCCACTTTGCACCGCTGCGACAATCTTGGCATCGCCAAGTCCTCCCGTTGACGGCATTTCCAGCTCCAGCCCTGCTTGCAGCGCCTTCACTCGCTCATTGACCGCACCCCAATCCGAGACTACAAATCCTTCGAAACCCCATTCATCTCTAAGAATCCGCGTTAGAAGCGTTTCACTCTCAGAAGCGTATTCACCGTTAACCCGGTTGTAAGAACACATTACGCTCCAAGGTTGACTGTTCTTAACTGCACCTTCAAAGCTAGCCAGATAAATCTCCCGCAGCGTCCGTTCATCAATAACCGCATCTACCGACATTCTCCGGTGTTCCTGATTATTGGCGGCAAAATGCTTAAGCGAGGTTCCTACTCCTTCGCTTTGCACACCTTTGATATGGTTCCCCCCCATCTCCGCAGAAAGATACGGGTCTTCCGAGAAATATTCAAAGTTACGACCGTTCAGTGGAGAGCGTTTAATATTCGTCCCCGGTCCCAACAGAACAGCAACGTTTTCTGCCTGGCACTCCTTACCAAGCGCCTTCCCCACTCGCTCAATTAGTTCCCGATCCCACGAAGAAGCCAACCCTGCTGCTGAAGGAAAACAAGTTGCGGGAACACTGTTATGAAGCCCGAGGTGATCGGCACTCTCTTTTTGCTTGCGTAAACCATGGGGTCCGTCCGTTACCATCAAAGAAGGGATTCCGAGTCGTTCAATCCCCTTGGTATGCCAGAAATCAAGCCCTGAACAGAGTCCCGCTTTCTCCTCAAGGGTCAATTGTGATATGAGTTCATGAATTTTGGTTTTCATAAAAATGCCTCCTCTGAATGTATACTATCCCCATTTTAATATACTTCATGCTTGATTTATGGCATTATTATTGTGTTTTTGGTATTCTTGTTAGGCGAGGAGGTCATAACATGTTAGATCATTTGGAGGATAAGGAAAGAGTCCAATATATCTGTAAAGTGATGTATGAGTCACAGCAAATTCCCGTGTTCCTGCTCGACGCCAATCGGGAAATTGAATTTGCTATGCCTTCCTCCTTCGAGTGCGCCCCTTGGGTTCATAACCTTAATGAGCCACTTTCTGAAATTACTAAATCTTTTAACCGTGAAAACAACTCTAATGGCAATGGACGGACTTCTACCATACCCATCGTGCGTACCACAAATTTTCTAGAGAATTACATCATTCTCCATTTACCCTCAGACAACAGTAACGAGGGAAGCATTGTGATTGGCCCTTCATTGTATGCTCAACCTACGGAGGATAGTGTGGTAAGTCTGATGCGTGATCATGAAGTTCCGCTTAAGTTTCAGGAGCAATGGCTTAACTATTACCGCAGCCTGACCGTGTTAAATAAAATGAGACTATACCATACCGCTATGCTGCTATACTCGCTCGTTACTGGAAAAACCTTGACCCTTAGCGAACTGCTGCTGGACTCCCGCATTCTTGCCTATAAACAACTGCCCTCAGGCAGTTTGGATTTGGATATTTCTTATCGCCGTGAGAATACGTGGCTGCACCATGAGCCTATGCTAGAAAAAAATCTCTTTCACTATGTCAAAAAAGGCAATAAAACTGAGCTGCTACGCGTTCAAGCTTCGTTCTCCGAAGAGAGTTACGGGCTTCTCTCTAAAAGGAGCCAATTACGTAACAAAAAGAATCTGGCAATCTCTTGTATTACACTCGCTACACGTGCAGCTATAGATGGAGGGCTGTACTGGGAAATTTCTTATACCCTAAGCGACTTTCATATCCAGCATATCGAAGAACTAAAAGATATTCCCGCTGTAGATCATGCCGTTCTTAATGCCCTTTGCGATTTCGCAGACCATGTCAAAGAGAGCCGGATGGCGAAACTGTCGCGCACCGTGGCTCTCTGTCAGAACTATATTTTCAATCACCTATATGAGGAACTTTCCTTAGATAGACTGGCTGAGGTTGCAGGATTAAATAGAAGTTATCTCTCCCTATTATTTAAGAAGGAAACCGGCTTCACCATCAGCGATTTTATTCAATTGGAGCGGATTGAAGAGGCAAAACGACTAATAGAAGTACCAGAGATAAGCTTATCGGACATCGCCTCACGCCTACATTTTAATGATCAGAGCTACTTTACCAAAGTGTTTAAGAAATATACCGGAATCACCCCTAAACAATTTAGAACAAATAGGGAAAACACACTTTAAGAAAAGTAGACACAACAAAAATTCAAAATGGATATGAAAATAGCAGCTGACATCACAGCTCTGTGATTGCTGCAAGAACAGTATTGTTGAAATAATCAACATACATATTTTTAAATGGCTTCTGGTGATCCAGCTCTACGGATAAATGAACCGTCACTGTCTGATAAATCGGATCCACGCAGAGGAAAGGACCTGCCGCTCCCCAGTGTGAATAGGCATCTGCAGAGAGCAGATCTCCGCCGTCACGCTTCGTGCCATTAATCGCCCATCCGTACCCCCAGTACGCTTCAGGGAAAACTTCGTCTCTATATTGTGAGGATACGCCCGGAATTTGATTGCGGGTCATTTCTTTTACTGTTACCGGACTAAGCAATCGTACTCCGTTATATATTCCGCCGTTAAGGAACATCTGGCCAAAAACAGCCAAATCCATAGCCGTTGAGTAAGCGCCGCCCCCCGCAGATACAGAATTCAAATTGTATTCACTGTCTACCCATTCCGCGCATGCTGCCTCAGGGGCACGTCTAACTACTCTGTTCCGCACTTCCATTGGCACACGATAATATGTATTTTCCATTCCAAGCGGTTTAAAAATAGTTTCCTTTACGAATACATCATAAGCTTGTCCACTAACACGCCGTATAATTTCACCCAATAGCTCATAACCATATCCACAGTAAGACATCACAGTACCTGGCTCATGGCTAAGTGGTGCATCATAACCGCCATTAACCTCAATTCCAGAGGTATGTGTCAACAAATGATGTACGCATACCTTTGTTTTGTTCTCCCCTGTAAATTCGGGGATGTAATCAGAAACCGGCCTGTTTAGGCCCACTTTCCCTTGTTCCACTAACATCATAATAGCGGTTGCAGTAAATAGTTTTGTGATGGAACAGAGTGGAAATATAGCATCCGCTGTTAAATCTGCTGCGTCTGCTTCAGGTCCGAATTTCCCATTCGCTTGATGGACCAGCAGCGTCCCCTTTCTCGCAGCAACAATAACTTGCGCAGGTGTGATATTGTCTTCAACCATTTGTGCGGCGGCTGTACGAATGCGCTCCACACCAAAAGCCGAGACACCCGCCTGTTCTAAAGAATTAAATACTAACCCTCTCATCGGTAGCCCTCCAATATGATTCATTTAATACATATATAAACTATTATACAAATATATTAAATAATCCTGCTAGTTTACTATTATCCTGTGACTGAATTGTTGAGTTTCTATTAGCTATTTGCTAAAAAAACTAAAGCTGACCCCGGTTTCTCCCGAAAATCAGCTTCAGCTTAGTTTTTGCTAAGTTACCGCTACCTTAAAAGCATCCACATTAAATGTTGTCCCGTTGATGGATAATGTGGCATTGTAATAACCCCGATCACCATTTGTTTTGCATTTATATTCCCCCGAACATCCGCATACGAAAAATTTAGTTTTGTTGTAACCGGGATATATATTACTAAGCTTTCGGTAAAACAGATGTCCATGATGCGTAAAAATAGCTAACACCTTATCTCTCACTTTTGTAGGAATGGATGAAAAAAACTTATTCGTCTCCGATGCGCTTAATACATGGGTTGGGTCCACCGTAATCCCACTTACTTTGAGAGGCCAATGAAAATCTATAATATAATAAAAACTATCATCTAAATTTCTCAACAAATTTATACTACCCGGAGTAAACCGTCCAAGCGCACAATTAAGCCATACATACTTGACCTTCCCCTGCGTACCCGGAAAATTCATTTGACCTTCAACAGCACCTAAATATTGTGTGAATAAGGACTGTGTGCTTGCCTCCCAATTTCCTATAGATGCTTTATAAGGAATACTCCCAAGCGTGCTTGTTACCGTATCCTTGAAATCCTTGTAGTAAGCATTCGCATTATTTCCATGATTAGCTCCCGCTTGCGTATTATCTCCTCCAAAAATAACAAATCTCTTATTCCCGTTATTCACAGCTTTAGGCAAAAGATTACTAAAAATGCTTGAGCTGTTTCCATACCCCACATGACTATCACCAATAACCGCAAAGTTAATGATTTGCGCTTTTGCTTTAAGAATTAAACTACGTTTAGGCTGCAGTCTGGAGGCAGGTCTTCTTTTCCTACTAGGTTTCACCTGTCTTTTCATCTTAGATTCACCTCTTTTAAAATGGATGAAGGATCATAGTAGTATTTATATTCGCTTGACCTTAGGGACTCTTGGACCAATGGATTCATCTAGGAGATTAGTTTCTCTTCTACTTTGTGGTCATTTATGCGGCTTGTCCCAAACGGGAGATGTTATAATTAGTCCCATAGAAGTGAAGAATATAATACCATTCATAGAATTATAGGTAACGGAGGCTTAAGATTTGAATAACGTAGTCCCAGAATGGGCGGAGTCCCATTTCCCTTTATATACCGCTGATAGTATTCAGTCGATGTATGGAACCTCAAATCTGCCAAGACTTCAGATTCATGAGCATTCAACCGTCCTACTAGCTATTGCTGCTGGCAAGGGTATGCTTGAGGTCAATCATCAGACTTATGAGCTAATGGAAGGCATTGTCGTCCTTCTCCCCGAGAATACTTACGCCTCTCTAATTACAAATCGCCAGCAGCCGCTTCATGCTTATAAGCTTTCAATCCGGATTCAAGAACAGACACGAGCACTGCCCTCCAGTGCTATGACGCGGACAAGCCAACTGACATCCAATTCAAATATGCTGTTGTTTCCTCATGAACCAGCCATTGTATCTAATATGAAGGAATTGTATCTTCACCGGTTGCCAGATCGTGAAATACGTCATGTACAGAACCAGATCCTGTTCCATCAGATCCTTCTTCAATTGCTGGAGCAGCAGGAAACAAGATTTGAAGTGAGTGAGCAGCCATCAATGGAACGCAGTATCACATACTTAGAGAATCACTTCAGCGAAAAAATATCACGTGAGCAATTAGCTGCAATTGCGGGTGTGAGCGGTTCACATTATTCAACGCTATTTAAACAATTTACGGGCTTTACCCCTAATGAATATCTGTCCAGGTTGAGAGTTCACAGAGCGAAGGAACTACTGCTTAATAGTTCAAGCACACTAAGAGAAATTGCTTTAAAGGTGGGCTACAAGGATGAGTTCTATCTTAGTCGGCGCTTTAAGCAGCAGACCGGCGCATCTCCTTCAGGCTATAATCTTATCCCTTTCCAACGTGTAGCGGTGATGCTCACTCCCTATGCCAGTCATTTGCTGCTGCTTGGCCTGGAACCTGCAGTTACCATTTCAGAGAGCAGCGAGTATTTAAATCTTTCTGACCAGGAACCACCACAGTCTATGAAATTCATCCATACGAACAGCTCGGCTGAGCAGATAAAAGCGTTATTACTGGAAGCAAACATTGAATTGCTTATTGCAGCCACACAACATCTGGAAGAATTCGGCTTGAACGCTGAGCAGCTGCGGGCGGTCGCTCCTATTGTTGAAATCTCTTGGCAGGAACTAGGATGGAAAGACCACTTGCGCTTGATCGGCCGTGCCATTCACCGTAGCGAACGTGCTGAGCAGTGGCTGGACGATTTTGAACAAGAGGAGCTGGAAGCTCGGGCCGTGGTGCAGCAAAGCGCGGTGGCTAACGAGATTGTAACCCTTCTGGTCATTAAACCAGATGGACTACTCGTATACGGGGCAAGAAATGTTGGGTATGTGATCTATCAATCGCTAGGTCTCAAGGCTCCTGCCTTGATTGAGGATCAAATAAATAAACTCGGCGACCAGTTTCATTCCCTTGTGATTGACGTCTCTGAGCTGGAGGCTTATGCCGGTGACCGATTGTTAGTCACTGTATTTCCAGACGCAAAAGGCTCCACTGCACACAGTGAAGAAATCTTCCACTCCTCTTATTGGAACCAGCTTTCTGCTGTGCAGAACAAGAAGATCCATCTGCTTAATCTGGATGAATGGGTGCCTTATAATCCAGTTTCCATTCGTTTGCAGCTTGGACGTGCGGTTGCATTATTCGAAGGCCAATAATAGTCCAAGTCTTTTTTCCAACAAAAAGGCATGGTTAGGCACATAAGTGATCCCTATAATGATTACAAATGCGAATGATTCTCATAATCAATCTATGGCGCAGCCTGGGATTCATTAAATAATGGAATTATTCACGGAAACATAGTCATTAAAAGGGGAGAATTATTTAAATGAGAAAGATATTTATTCCGTTTGTACTTATTTTAGGGCTTGCCCTTAGTGCTTGTGGGGGAAATCAGGCGAAGAATGAGGTTAGTCTTACAAACAGCCCATCCTCGGCTCCTGCTGCGGAGTCAGAAAGTGCGACTTTTACTTATGAATCGGAAAATGGACCTGTTGAAGTTCCGACACATCCTCAGCGTGTCGTTGTCCTCACTCGATTTTTAACAGGTAATGTTATGGCTCTAGGTGTACCTGTTGTAGGCGTAGATGAAATGTCCAAAACCAATCCGCGCTTTGAAGAGCAATTGAAAGATGTAGAAGCTGTAAGTGATGAAAGTCTGGAGAAGATTATTGAGCTGCAGCCTGATCTGATTATCGGTCTCTCCGATATTAAGAACATCGATAAATTCAAGCAAATCGCACCAACGGTTACTTATACTTATAATAAAGTTGATTACTTAACCCAACAGCTGGAAGTCGGCAAATTAGTGAACAAAGAAAAAGAAGCCCAAGCTTGGGTAGATGACTTTAGTGCCCGCACCAAAAAAGCGGGTGAGGAAATCAGAGCGAAGATCGGCGAGGATGCAACTGTCTCTGTCATTGAAACCTTCAATAAGCAATTGTATGTATACGGGTATAACTTTGGCCGCGGAACTGAACTCCTCTATGGGGACTTCAAGCTCGGTATGCCGGATACAGTAAAGGAAGGCACCAAAACAGATGGTTACGTGGCCCTCTCAACAGAAGTGCTGAAGGATTATCTAGGCGATTACGTTATTTTCAGTAAAAATGCGGATGAAGATAATTCCTTCCAGGATACAGAAATCTACAAGAGCATCCCAGCTGTCAAAAATAATCATGTTTACGAAGCTGATGCCAAAGCATTCTATTTTAATGATCCGCTTAGCTTAGAATATCAACTGGAATTCTTTGAAAAAAACTTTCTAGGAAAATAATAAAGATGACTACGAAGCAAACTTCCATTCCATTCTTTTATAAGCTGCTTGGTAGCGTGCTGGTAATGGTTATTTGCCTCGTGATCGCGATGTTATTCGGGGCTAAAGAATCCACCCTCCATGATCTGTGGCTTGCCATCACTTCAAGTTCAACGGCAGACAATGTCCTCATTCTTCGTGAGATCAGGCTGCCGCGTGAACTGGCCGCCATGCTGATCGGCGCCGCCTTTGCCGTATCCGGGGCTATTATGCAAGGAGTTACGCGCAATCCGTTAGCCGATCCCGGCCTGCTGGGGTTAACTTCAGGAGCTAATATGGCACTGGCGCTTACCTTCGTATTTATGCCGGGGCTGAACTATTTTGGTACCATGATTGCTTGCTTCTTCGGCGCTGCTCTGGGAGCCGTTCTGGTTCTTATTCTCGGCTCCGTGCGCCAAGGTGGCTTGTCTCCGATCCGTATCGTACTCGCTGGTGCTGCGGTATCTGCATTCCTATATGCTATCGCAAGTGGTGTCAGCATTGCCTTCAAGATATCCAAAGATGTATCCATGTGGACTGCCGGTGGGCTTATCGGCACAACTTGGGGCCAGCTTCAGGCCATTGCACCTGTGATCCTCATCGGGATCGTGGTGGCATTAATATTTTCTAACCAGCTGACTATTCTTAGCTTGAGTGACGAGGTAGCGATCGGATTAGGACAAAACCTTGTTTTGGTTAAAGGGATTCTGTTCACGCTCATTATTCTGCTGACTGGCGCATCGGTCGCTCTAATTGGGGACATGGCTTTTGTAGGGCTAATGATTCCGCATATTGTCCGCAAAATAGTCGGCACCGACTACCGCTATATTCTGCCGATTTCAGTATTCACTGGGGCATCCTTCATGCTACTTGCAGATACCATTGGACGTACAATCCATGCCCCTTATGAAACGCCGATAGTTGCTGTCGTGGCTATGCTAGGACTGCCTTTCTTTTTGTTCGTTGTTCGTAAAGGAGGTCAAACACTCTCATGATTTCCTCTGCTCCAGTACGAAAACAACGTCTTATCCTGTGGGTATGCACCGGACTGATCCTGCTTACGGCTATTGCCAGTATGGGAATCGGCTACTCTTCCCTGTCTTTTGACAGGCTGCTTCCCGTTCTCTTCGGTCATGGAACCTTTAAAGAGGACTTTGTATTATTTTCTGTGAGACTGCCACGTATTCTAATTACGCTACTGGCAGGAATGGCCTTGGCCTTATCTGGGTCGATTCTGCAAAGTGTTACCCGAAACGATCTAGCAGACCCCGGTATTATTGGGATTAACTCCGGGGCAGGTGTGGCTGTCGCTGTATTTTTTCTCTATTTCCCGGTTAGCGTTGGATCCTTCATTTATGCGTTGCCGCTGGTTGCTTTTATAGGGGCTATAATTACGGCAGCATTAATTTATCTTTTTTCATATAGTCGGACTAGAGGGCTTGATCCTATTCGGCTAGTTTTGGTCGGGGTCGGATTTTCCCTAGCGCTGTCGGGAGTTATGATCGTAATCATTTCATCCGCAGATCGTGCCAAAGTTGATTTTATCGCAAAATGGATTGCCGGGAATATTTGGGGTACAGATTGGCCCTTCATCTGGGCTTTACTGCCTTGGTTATTACTGCTAGTTCCCTTTACCCTGTACAAATCGCTGCGACTCAATCTGCTCAGTCTGAGTGAGGTATCAGCCATTGGTGTCGGTCTGAATCTGGAGCGCGAACGTATCGTCCTGATTCTTATCGCCGTCGCAGCTGCCGCCTCCGCGGTATCCGTAACAGGTGGAATCGCTTTTATCGGATTGATGGCACCACATATTGCGAAATCGTTGGTGGGTCCGCGCAATCAGATGTTTATTCCCGTCGCAGTATTGCTGGGTGGCTGGTTGCTTCTGATCGCGGACACCGTTGGCCGCAATCTCGTCTCCCCTGATGGCATCCCCGCTGGGATCATGGTAGCATTGATCGGCGTACCTTATTTTGCTTATTTATTGATTAAGAAATAAATAAGCATATAGAAAATCAAAAAGAGGTAACTCAGAAGCCATGAATGGCTATTGAGTTACCTCTTTTAGTTAGAACACTCTTTATTAAATCTTCATATCCTTACCCGTATAGTCTACAAACATGAATTGACCTTCCGGTGTAGTCCGCTTCTCGATCAAGTCCATGATGCCCTCAGCACTTTGGGTCGGATTCGTTGGCGCCTCTGCCCCGCCCATATCCGTATGCATCCAGCCGGGATGTACGCCGAGTACTTGTACCCCGCGTTCTTTTAAATATACATGCAGCTGCTGTGAGAACATATTAAGTGCCGTTTTGGAGATGGAATAAGGATAGTCTCCGGAATAAGCATTAGTAATGCTGCCTGCTTCCGACGATATGTTGATGATCGAAAGCTCGGGTTCAATGAGTAGCGGCAAGAAATGCTTAACCACTCGCATCGGTCCATAAAGATTAATATCCATCGTGGTAAGCATATCTTGGAAATCCAGCTCTTCAATCTGTGTGTCCCTTGCAGTCAGTACTGCCGCATTATTGATAATGGCACCAAGCGTCCGACCTTGTCCTTGCAGATTTGCAGCAAGTGCCGCGATTCCTTCTTCATCCGTCACGTCCAGCTGGGCCACAGTCAGCTTCTCCCCGTAGGTCGCAGCGAGCTGAGATAGTGCTGTTTGTTCCTGATCGGGACGGCGAACCCCGGCAATGACTCCATGCCCCCGCTTCAATGCCTCAGCCGCCAGCTCATAACCTAGTCCACGTCCGGCACCAGTAATTAGAATATTCACTATACATCCTCTCCTTTATCCTTATCGTTCTCCAGCAGCTCCACAATCACCTTTAACTCCTTGAACGTGTCCATATAAGCATAACGCCCCCCGGTATACTCACCCTTTTGCTGGAGTGGGAACCCTTTGCCTTCGAGCAGCATAATCTTCTCCTTCATTCCTTCAACCACAAAAGCAATATGATGAGGTCCCTCACCATGTTCATTCAAATAATCACGCCATGTACTGGGCTGCTGGTCTGGCTCAATCAGTTCAAGCTGAAGGGAGCCCATATCAAAAAAAGCCAACTTCCCCCGCGCCACCGTCGCCTCGCCATTATACCGAGTCTGCGCCTGATCTTCTGTATCTGTAACGATAATTTCCGGCTTTTCCAGTCCAAAAAACTCCGCATAAGCCGTGCTTACCTTTTCAACATCATTCACCAAAATTCCAATCTGCGTAACAAAATGATTCCCCAGCCATCCTGACATGTACCCTACCTCCCATTTGTCTGACAAGTCCACCATACCGATTCTTTGAAAAGGCTGTCAAGCCTGAAAAGAAATCGCTCCGGGCCAGTGAAAATTATCCAGAGAAAGCTCAGCCGACTTCCGCGCTATCAAAGGCATTTTTGCCTCTCTTTCCTCCAAATCGCACACTTTCGGCGCTATCAAAGGCATTTTTGCCTCTCTTTTCTCCAACTCACACACTTTCGGCGCTATCAAAGGCATTTTTACCTCTCTTTTCTCCAAACCGCACACTTTCGGCGCTATCAAAGGCATTTTTGCCTCTCTTTTCTCCAAATCGCACACTTTCGGCGCTATCAAAGGCATTTTCGCCTCTCCCGATGCCGCAACTCGTTAAGAATACTTGGTGCGTTATATTACTGTTTGTTTCGGTTAATCACCAATTCGGTTATAGAATGAAAAGTTTAAATTAACAAAAGGGGTGAGGAACGATGGACCATAGAAAAAGATCACGCCTGATGCAGCAGTTTATTTTTGTCGGGCCAACTTCCTTGTTTTTCTTTATTATTGTGCTGATTCCTTTCTTTTTGGGACTCTATTATTCATTTACCAGCTGGAACGGAATCTCGCGGCATGTCGAGTGGACCGGACTACGGAACTATCTACATATTTTCACCAAGGATCCTTCCTTTCTTAATTCATTCTGGTTCACGGCGAAGTTCACTTTCTTCGGTCTAGTGCTGACCAATCTGCTTGGCTTCGCACTCGCTTATGTGTTGACGCGCAAACTGTTCACACGTAATGTCCTGAGAACTGTATTTTTTGTACCGCATGTGATTGGCGGACTTTTGCTCGGGTTTATTTGGCAGTTTATTTTTGTCAGAGGATTCTCCTCTATCGGGCAGGCCACCGGCTGGTCCTTCTTTAATCTTCCCTGGCTAGGCACCGGAGGGACAGCATTCTGGGCGATTGTTATCGTATTTGTCTGGCAAAATGCGGGATATCTGATGGTGATTTACATCTCTGCTATCAACAATGTTCCCCAAAGCCTAATTGAAGCGTCCAAAGTGGATGGAGCCGGACGTTTTCAGGCCTTGCGCCATGTCACTCTTCCACTGGTCATGCCTGCTGTAACTGTTTGTCTATTTCTATCTATCTCCTGGTCCTTTAAGCTGTTTGACCTCAACCTGTCGCTGACCAAGGGTGGACCCTTTAAAGCTACCGAATCTGTAGCCTTGAATATTTACAATGAAGCCTATACCATCAGCCGGTTCGGAATGGGCTCGGCTAAAGCGATGGTTTTCTTCGTCATCGTGGCCGTGATCTCCCTACTACAGGTTAGAGCAACCAAGAAAAGAGAGGTGGAGCTGTAATGGAGACTACCGCCAAGAAATTTAATGTCCCCCTGCTTCTCATCGAAGTGATTGTAATCCTGCTGGGACTTCTATTTTTAGTGCCCTTTTACTTTTTACTGGCTAACTCAGTGAAAAGCTATAGTGAAATACTTTCTGACTCTGCTGCGCTGCCTTCCGCACTCCAGTGGAGCAACTACGCGGAAGCTTGGAAAGCTACCAATTTCCCTCGCGCCTTCCTGAACTCTTTTATCATCACGGTGATTAGTAATATTCTGCTAGCGTTCCTCTGCTCTATGTGCGCTTACAAAATGGTCCGCAACAACAGCTTGTATAACCGTGTGCTCTATATTGCATTAGTAGCCGCCATGGTTATCCCATTTCAATCTATTATGATCCCGCTGGTACAGGTCGTCAGCGGTTTGGGCGTCATGGATTCAACCGCCGGTTTGATTTTAGCATATCTTGGGTTTGGGGCCCCGATGACTGTTTTTCTATTCCACGGCTTCGTCAAATCGGTACCTCTCGATATCGAGGAGGCTTCAAGAGTGGATGGCAGCAGTCCTTATGGTACCTTTTTCCGGATTGTTCTTCCGCTTATGCAGCCGATTATCGTCACCGTCATCATACTGAACACCCTGTGGATCTGGAATGATTACTTGATGCCATCGCTTATTCTGCAGGATCCGGTGCTTCGCACCATTCCTATCGCCACTTATAGCTTTTTCGGACAATATACGAAGCAGTGGGATTTGGCGCTTCCAGGACTTGTACTCGGGATTACGCCGGTGGTCATCTTTTTCCTAGTGATGCAAAAATATATTATTGAAGGCATTGCCCAGGGCTCCGTGAAGGGCTAATGATACATGTTGCTTTCAGCCAGAGAGGATGAATGAATATGAGAACAAAACGTGGAATTCTCCTCGCATGCTCCCTGCTGCTGGCTGCCCTGACAGCCGGTTGCGGACGCAGCAGCGACAATGCAGATGGAGTCAAAACCGTACACATCTACCAGTTCAAGGTTGAAATATCTGAAGCGCTGGCTTCGCTCAAGACCGAATTCGAGAAAGAACATCCCGATATTAAGCTTGAGGTGCAAAGCGTGGGTGGCGGGACCGATTATGGCGCCTCGCTGCGTGCCAAATTCTCTTCCGGAGATGAACCGGATATCTTTACCATCGGCGGCAACAATGAACGTGATATGTGGCTGGAATATCTGGAGGATCTGAGCGGCGAAACTTGGGCCAAGGATGTAAAGCCACTCGCAGCAGAACAAATGACTATAGATGGCAAGCTGTATGGGATGCCGATGAATCTAGAAGGATACGGCTTCATCTATAATAAGGATCTATTTAAAAAAGCCGGAATCACTGAGAAGCCATTGACGCTAACCGCTCTACGCGAAGCCTCCGAGAAGTTAAAAGCGGCAGGCATCACCCCTTTTGCGAATGGTTACCAAGAATGGTTCGTGCTTGGCAATCATAATGTAAACGTGCCTTTCGCCCAGCAGCCTGATCCAGAGGCATTCATCGCCGGACTTACAGACGGTTCCAAAACCTTCGCCGGAGACCCTATTTTCTCCAAGTGGATCGATCTACTTGACCTTACTGTTGAGTACGGCAATAAGAACCCGCTCTCGACCGACTATAATACACAAGTCACTATGCTAGCGAGCGGCGAAGCTGCGATGATGCAGCAGGGTAACTGGACACAAGGGCAGATCGACGGCATCGATCCCAATCTAAACCTTGGCATCCTGCCCATGCCCATTGACGACACTCCCGAAGACAACGACAAGCTTTATGTAGGCGTACCCAGCAATTGGGTTATCAATAAAAACTCTCCCGTTAAGGAGGAGGCCAAGGTCTTCCTGAATTGGCTCGTCACCTCCGAGACCGGAAAAAAATATATCACTAAGGAATTCCAATTCATCCCTGCGCTCGACAACATTAAGGGAACCGAAGAAGATCTTGGAGCACTAGGTGCTGAGGTGCTGGCGTATACTGATAAAGATCAAGCGCTGACTTGGAACTGGACCCGCCTGCCGAACGGGATGCCACAGGAATTATCCAGCAGCATTCAAGGGTATCTCGGCGGCAAGCTGACCAAAGAAGGGATGTTGAAGGAATTCCAAATCAACTGGGATAATCTCAGTGTGCAGTGATTTACCTGCTCTAGATACAACAAACAGCCGCGCAACGATGCGTGGCTGTTTGCGCTTGTTCATTTAATTCCTCTCCGTTCATTAGTCGGAACCCGTTGCTAGTTCGCACGCAGCATGCTAATTTGTCTGGCAAGATACACAGGCGTATAGGGCATGTCATCTCGGAGCCAAGAAATAACCGTGCCAATTAGAGCTGCTGAACCGTACCAAACGGCAATGTCCTTTTGTATCGGTACCTTTGAATGATCAACGGCCCCATCCTTTTTCTTCTGGTGTGCAGAAATGATTTCCGCCATCAAATTAAACAGGCGATTTGTAAAAATCGGGCTTCGTTTCGATGTGAGTATGACTTTGTAGAATTTTGCATTTTCCGCAATATGCTTAAGCAGACTCTCTAATATTCTCAGATTCTCTTCATCAACCGATTCATCATGGTTGCCATCGTTGTTCACCACTTGTAGAATGTCCTCCACCATCTCATCCGCCATCTTTTCTAACATATCCGGGAGATCCCGGTAGTGCAGATAAAAAGTAACACGATTGATTTTAGCCCGCTCTGCAATACGGTTTACTGATATTTTCTCAATATCCATTTCCTCAAGCAATTCAATTACAGCATCTCTAAGCAATTGGCGCGTCCGAAGTACCCGGGGATCTGTACGTTGCGTTGTGTTATTCATCTTCTACTCTCCAATCTTTTACTTTCCTATTGTAAGCTACATATTTTAAATAATTGTTGTTTTTTAAAAAGAAAAAACTACATTTTCACAAAGAATGTAAACTACTTTACATTCTTTCGCAAATTGTTGCTTGATTACATGAAAATTTCATTTATAATCTAATTCATGCATTGTAAACTATACAACACACTGTAAATTTAGTCCATGATCGACGAGTTGAAAGGATGGAGTGGAGTGAGTACAAAGAGAGAAGTAACAAGCAGTTCCGTGAAAAAGGGCCCCATCTTATTCATTATGATTTTGGGCGCCTTTCTTGCGACACTGAATCAAACGGTAATGAGCGTTGCCGTTCCGGAGTTAATGCATGATTTTAATATCTCGGCGGCTACAGCTCAGTGGCTGACAACGGGGTATATGCTGGTTAATGGTGTTCTAATTCCAATTACAGCTTATCTAATGCAACGGTTTACGACGCGGGAGCTTTTTCAAGCTTCTATGTTTATATTTTTGGCTGGAACGATCGTATCGGCCGTCGCGACAAACTTCCCTGTTCTGTTGACCGGGCGTATGATTCAGGCAGCTGGTGCCGGGATTATTATGCCACTGCTCACGAATGTCATCTTGACCCTGTTCCCTCCTGAAAAGAGAGGGGCTGCCATGGGGATGGTAGGGTTAGCCATCATTTTCGCACCTGCGATTGGACCTACTCTGGCTGGATATATTTTGGAACATTATTCTTGGGAGACAATGTTTTATGGCATGATTCCTTTGACCGTCATTGTAATCATATGCGGATTTATTTATTTAAAAAATGTATCGGAACGCATCTTTCCCAAGTTGGACATTGTTAGCGTAACTCTTTCTACCATCGGTTTTGGAACCTTGCTGTATGGCTTCAGCCGCGCTGCAAGTGCGGGTTGGTCGAGCGCAGAAGTGTTATTGTCTTTAGCAGCAGGTGTGCTTTCCCTTGGCTTGTTTACTTGGAGACAGTTGGCTTCCCAAAATCCACTGCTTGATCTCCGGGCCTTTAAATACAATATGTTCTCCTTAACAACTGTCATCAGTATCGCAGTTACAATCGTGATGTATGCGGATATGATGCTGCTACCTTTGTACCTGCAGAATGCCCGCGGTTTTACAGCGATGGAGTCCGGCTTGTTGCTGCTTCCCGGTGCACTCGTAATGGGATTGTTGATGCCGGTAACCGGAAAGCTGTTCGACCGGTTTGGGGCAAAATGGCTCGCTATAATCGGTCTACTGATTACAATTGCAACGACTCTAAGCTTTGTAAATTTAACAGACTCAACCAGCTACATGTATCTGGTATACATGTCAACAGGCCGCCGGATCGGGATGGCTTTGCTCCTCATGCCTATACAAACTCTGGGTCTAAATCAACTCCCCGCCAAGCTTAGTGCGCATGGTACAGCGATTTCGAATACCATTCGACAAGTAGCTGGCGCCGTTGGGACTTCCCTGCTCGTCACCGTAATGACGAGCCGTACTACAACACATATGAAGGATATGCTGGCCTCTGGCAGTACACAGAACGGAACACAGGAACATATGATTATGGAAGCATCCATTCAAGGGATCAATGATTCCTATCTAGTGATTGTGGGAATTGGTATCCTCGGTCTGCTGCTATCTTTCTTTATTAAACGTGTTGGGCAAGCGCCTGACCCTGAGCAAGAACCCAAGGTGAAGCTCAAAAAAGTCATTGCCAAAGAAGCTTGATATAAAAGTTATCAGCACTGTGTAAGCCTCATAAAAAAAGAGATCAACGATGAATAACATCGTTGATCTCTTTTTCTGCTAACTTGCATAACTATTTCAGTTTGAAATAGATGGACGTTTTGTCGGACTCAAGCTTACTATCGTTTCTACGAAGAACAAGGCTGTTCTCCTTGCCTTTGATTATTGGCAGAATAACTTTACCCGAAGCTTCAAAAGAACCCGGTTTACTTGGGGTGACTTCAGGAAAATCAGCCAACAGCTTTTCGATATTTTCTCCGAGAGATCCCTCAAAATAATCACTAGAGCCACCAATATAGTATTGTCCACTGGAAGTTTCTGCTCCCCAAATGCTAGGTGTAAAACTTGAAAGGAACTTCCACCCTTGGCCCTGACTACCTTTTACAAGACTGGCGTTTCTCACCTTAAGCGTTACATCAAGCAGGACATAATCTACAGCTACATCGGGATCAGTGACATGTTCTTCAAACCCAAGAGCTTTTAATTGTCCGAGAGTAGTCGACGTAACCTTATTGATAGTGAAAGTATATTGAGCAGATGTTGAATCACCCTTAGGGCTGTAATAGTTATCAAGGTCCGTATAAGTAAAAGAAGTACCCAACTTCACTGCATCTGCAAACGAAGCGCCGCTGTTACTGGAAGTTGTAGCGGAAGATGATGCAGCAGGCTTTGGTGTTGCTTGCGGAGTGGACTCAGTTGCAGGCGGAGTAGATACGGTTGCCGGCTTCGCAGTAGCTTGTGCAACAGTATTGTCCTTATCCGGGACAACGGATGTAGATGTTCCGCCGTTCGCCGATGTGATCACAACAGCTTGACGACTGTTATCCCATTTCACGGTTGCCCCCAGTGCTTCAGATACAGCCTTGGCGGATACATAGCTATGTCCCTCATAGATAATTGGGTACATTGTTCCTTCACTACTTGACAGGTTCACTTTCTGATTATCCACTTCAATGCTGATGGCCGCATTCTGATATGCAGAAATCTTCTTCAATGTCGTGTCTGCATAAGCGACTGCACCCACAGCCAACAGCATTGAGCTAACTGTAATAATTGACATGACTTTTTTGCTTGTTACCTTTAGCATCTTACACTCTTCTTTCATGTTTATGTATATGAATCTCGAAAATTATATCACTTTATATCGAATTTTGTAAATATTGGAATGATAGGATATTCGTTCTTTATTTGTGAATACTTAAAAAAGACACATTTCCATTGCCCAACGCCACATTTCACTTCTAATCTCCTAAATAGCATGAATACTATAAATCTTTATACTCAAATCAAAAAGCAGCCCTGGGGGCTGCCTTGATCAAATGTATTAGTAAGTCTCTTAGAATCATTCTACGCCGAAGCTTCAATGATCTGTCCTGCCAAAGCAATCAAATCCTCCTTGGTCAGATGTCCACCGGTTTCCCGAATAATATAATTGACACGGGTCTTTGGATTCATCCATGCAACTGACTTGTACTCCATCTTATCAATAGGTGTGTATACCACCTCTTGGCCACTCACTTTTAGCTTCTGCGACTGTGCATTTGCTGGTTCGGATTCAACAGTCGTATCCTTTGGTCCTGCAGGTTCGGCAGCGATGGCAAGAACTCCTCTTTTACCATTTTTCTCTGTGGTCATATTATAGATGATGTTGATAGCCGTACGCTTCTCCTGCAATTTCTTTACATAGATTTTCTTATCGGACGCCTTACCCTCGGCGATCACTTGATAGTATATCTTATCCTGTTCTTTTTTCGTCATATATGGAGAAACAATTGCCCTGAAAAAATTGTAGCCTTCCGGAGGCTCTTGCAATTGCAGTGGTATGGAGGTATTGCCGGCAGCATACCTTTCCACATATTCATTATACGTATTAAACGAAAGGGAATAATATGCACCCGCAGTGGGTGATCCCTTAGCATAGGCTTGATATTCCTTGTCATTAATATACACATATCTGATTTCTCCAGGTTTAAGCTCTTCACTTAATGCTTTCTGCTGCAGATCTTTGAGATTTTTGAATTTTTTTTGTTCCTGATCTGTTTTCGCTTTGGCAGCTTCATCGATGCCCTGAGCTATATATTTGACTTCCGCCTTAATGGCGGTTTCTTCCACAGACTGAGCAACAGACTTCTCGGCGTAAGCTTCTCCTTTGAAGCCATAACCTAAACCCAACATTAGGGTCATACTGGTCATGGCAATGAGTGTTTTTCTATTATTCATTAAAATACCTCACCTTCCTGTATATGTAGTACTCTTACATAACACTTACGTTACCGGATTTGTGACATCAAATTTCTATACTTATTTCATCATGTCGGCAGCAATTCGGATAACCTCCTCTTTGGTTAAAGAAGAAGACTCCGGTGCAGCAGTCATATCGTATACTACATTTTGTTCTGGATCCGTCCAGACAAGTCTGTATCTATACCCCAACTTTATTTCAATGTTTGTAGTTTCCGTATAGATCAGTTGGGTTCCGTTAACAAGAATATTCTCTACGTTTGTAGTGTTAGTCCTTAATAAGCTTTCCACCGTTCCGGTCTTTGCCTTGATGTGTTTGGCATAAATTCTTACCATACTCTCTCCTTTTTTGTATCTCATCGACGAATATTCATAATTAATTCTGGCCGTAGGTTCTTTTTTCCACATAACCCGGTAACCGCCTTCCAGCTTTATACCATCAGTCAGGGCAAGCAGTTCATTCTCGTTGACCTCAAAATCAGGTTGTATCCATGCTTGATCAAAAACATACCCTTCTGGCAGATACTCCGGGCGTGGCAAATATGGCGCCTTATACTCCTCTGCTTTGGCTAAATAACTAGAATAATCATTAAATAGCATCGCAGGAATAACTCTGCCAAGCTGAGGACGTTCATCTCCAGCACCTTCCTTTTTTAACACGTAAGAAGCGCCCTCTCCCGGTAGTAATAATTTCTCTACAACTCTATATGCCTCTAAATTTTTTTCACTCAGCAGCTCTTCTTCTTTGGTCGCCACTCTCTGAGGAATTTTTACCTTTGAGGGAACTAACGGATTCTTAGATACTTCAATCGTCCCCCCTTCCTTCGTTGCAAGAAGCGGCTCGTATGGCAGCACTTCATATTGAAATTTGGCAGCTTGCCAGGGACTCTCCTTAAACAAGGAATAGCTGCCTCCTACCAAGACAACCAGGATCAGCACCGCTGCCCATCTCCTTACAGGCCTGCTCCACATGCGCTTACGGCATCGTTTGGCATAGGTTGCTGGCTCCACTCTATGCATAATATCTGGGATGTCCCCCTCCTGCTGGTGAGGTACAGGCTTAACAGCAAGGCGACCATTACCTAGCCCGATGGCTTGCATTACAGAATCATGAACATCAACCAGCGGAAGTTTGGCAGAATTATCCCCCTCCTTCAGAAACAACTCTTCGGAAGTCAATTCGTCCTTGCGCATAGTTGTTTCTCCTTTCTTTCAATGACTTCTCTGAGCTTGCACCTTGTCCGCTCGTACCGTTTCCTAACAGTGACCGTACTTTTACCCAGAATTTCACCAATTTCTGCAAATGATTTATCTTCAAAAATGCGTAAAATCAACAGATTACGTTCCTCCACGCTAAGCTTTGCCAGGGCAGAGGCCACGGATTCACTGAACAACTGATTTTCCACCATTTGTTCAGCGCTTTTAGTGGTTACATCCTGTCTGAGTAATTTTCGCAGCTGATTTTGAAATTTCTTCCGGCGCAATTGATTCAGGCAATGATTATAGGAAACCCTGTAGAGCCACGAGTTAAAACTTACCTGAGACTCAAAATGGCCGATGTTCTGGTAAGCCTTAATAAATATGTCCTGAACCGCATCCTCAGCTTCTTCCTTATTGTTCAACAAGCGAAAGCAGTAGAGGTAGATCCGTTGTTGGTAGAGTCTGATAATATCTGAAAAAAGGTAGACTTCTCCCGCTTGTACCCGCTTTATCTTCTCTTCAATAGAGTCCACGACTGTCTCCTTTCTACTATCAGTACAGTTATAACACTTGAGCGGTCTGTTTCGTGACATTTTTTTCCGTTTCAGTTTCAACTTAACGGAACATACACACAAAAAAATCGCTGCTCCTCTCCGCAGGGAGGTGAGCAGCGATGCTTAAAACAGAAGAACGCAAGGGATGGTTGCACACGTATTTCCACTCTTCAGACTAAATATGGCCTTGAGTCAATTCAGACTTTTTTTCTCTGCTGCCGGGACTACTACTTCCAGATACGATACAGAATGACTGCCGCTTCTGCACGGGTAAGGTTATCGTTCGGTGCAATTCTATTGTTCTTTCCGTTTACGACTCCGGATTGGATCAACAATGATGCACTGTCTTTTGCGTAGCTGGAAATGCTTGCTTCATCAAGATAAGCAGCAGCTACAACGCCGCTCGCCTTAACTTGCTTACCGGTTGCCGCCAGCGCTCGTGCTGTCAGCACCATCATATCTTGTCTGGAGATATTGCTATTGGGTCTAAACGTATCATCTTTAAAACCTGTAGCAATTCCCAATTCCTTCGCGATGACCAGTTCATCATAATAGTAGTCTGTCTTTTGGACATCGTTGAACATTATTGCACTTTTGCCCGTTCCCTTCAGTTCAAGCGCTCTTACGAGGAGAGTAATGAAATCCGCTCGTTTGATTGAATCTGCAGGTGAAAAGCTGTTCGTGGACGTTCCTTTGATGATATCGCGAGCCGCCATAATGTCTATAGATTGTTTGGCCCAAGAAAGATTCTGCAGATCTCCGAAGTTTTTCTTTACGAAGGTTACTGCATAAGTGCTGAAGTGGGTTGTTTGAAAGACAACCGTTTGGGTTGCAGCATCATATCGGCTGCTCGGAACCGGCAGTACGTTGCCTTTGCCATCGATGTACCAAACGACTATAAGCTCGGGAAGGCTTAGCTCCTCCGCTGTCGGCACGTAAGGAATGGCTACCGTTACAGGTGCTTTAGGGTTATTCCAAGGAATAACTTTGTCACCTGCTACTACGCTTAGACCGATAATTGGACGGTTGCCAATCATATTGCGGGTAGCTGCTTCCAAGCTGTCCGTGGTGACTTTACTTATTCGTATAGATACTTGCTCAGCATTGTCTGTTACGTTGGACAGCATATTGCTTGGAATTTGAATTGTGGCATTTTCCGTCTTAAGCCATAGTTCAAAGTTTTCTTTCCCCGTTAGGCTTTGGGTCGGTAATTGTATATCATACCCTTTCGCGTCCGTTTGCTTTGGCACTTCAATGATAATTTGTTTCTTGCCGTTTGCCGCTACAGTAGCCTGCTCAAGCGCTTTTTTCATGTTGTCGCTGGAGATGGTACCTATAGCACGCCCGTTGTCGGACTTTACCTCCAGTTTAATCGTAACAACACCATCTTTGTTTGTAATGGCTCCAGGCTGTGGAGTTGCTACAACATTACCCGAGTTACTGCTACCCGTTGGCGCATTTGTTGGTGCTGGCGTCGCTGTTGGAACAGGTGTCGGGGTTGCCGATGGTTCCGTTGGGTTTGTTGGATCGGTTGGATCGGTTGGATCGGTTGGATCGGTTGGGTCAGTTGGATCGGTTGGGCTCGTTGGTGTCGGTGTCGGTGCTGTTGTCGGCGTTGGAGTGGGTTCCGGACCCGTAGATTTGCCCTTTAGAGTAAGCACACCATAAACGGATGTGTCCATATACCCAGTTCCACTCGTATCATTCCAAGCCGCGACACTTTGACGTGAGCCCTCTTTAGCATCGTTGATCTGTACATCAAAACCAAGCTTTTTATCGTTGTCCGGAGTGATCCCTTGAAGTGGAATCTTCACTTCAACCGTATAGTTTGTTCCGGAAATCTGGGTTGCCGATTCAAAACCGGCTGCGATACTTGCAGGATTAAATGAAGTCTCGTTGTCAAAATTGATTCTGTACTGGCCGTCATCATCTTGATAGAACGTCGTTTTCCCATTATTTTGGTCCACGAAGATTTCGACCGAATCCTGTTCATGTGCATTCACACTGCTCTTATCAAGCTGTGTATCACTCACCTGGATCAGGACATATAAATTTTGATCATCCCAGAGTGCTTTTGCCACTCCACTCGCTCCTTGCCAAGCGGTTTGATACCGATTGACCGGAATCTCAGCGGTCTGGCTCCAGATCTCGTCAACTGTTCCGTCTATAACAGGTGCAGCAAATTTAGCAGTAGATTGATTAGCTTCTACTGATTCAGGCTCATGCTCTTCAATGAAGGTATCAGGATCGATAACGCCATAGTAAGCCGGCTTGGCTTGCAGATTTTTATCGAATAACAACGGATTGGATGAAGCTCTCCAGCTTGTGTTATCATCCATTCCCCAGAAGGTAACACGTTTGATAGAATTAGCGTGATCCCTGAAGATATTTAACAACTGCGCATATAGATAACCCTGCGCATTAGCAAGCTTTTCAGAGAGCTGATAGTTGGTTCCGGCCTGAATGTCCAGCTCAGTTATGCTTACTTCGACACCCAAGGAAATGAACTTTTCCAAGGAAAGCTTCACATTCTCTGGGTTCGTATTAATGCTGTAGTGCCCCTGCATACCAACACCATCGATAAGCAATTTGCCAGGGTGAGTCAGCGCGTACCTATCATTGATTTCTTTGACCATACTATAGATGGCTTGCGCTTTATTCTGATTATCTTCGTTATAATCGTTGTAATAGAGCTTAATATCCCAATCTGGATGCGCGTCCAGTACTTCTCTTGCCGCCAGGAAGGCTTGCTCTACGTAATCTGCTCCAATGGCACTTTTCCATGGGGCGGATCGCAGCGCTGTTTTCCAATCTGTTGGGTTGGATGGATTATCGCTCATCGCCTCGTTTACAACATCCCAGGAGATCACCTTGTCACCAAAATGCTCCATAACGGTTTGGATATGGGTCTGCAAATTCATAAGAGCTTCATCCCGTCCCAAGGGTATCGTGTTGTTAGCTGCGTCTGTTGTTGTATTCAGCCATGCAGGCGATTGTTGATGCCATACCAATACATGTCCATGCATCTGCATGCCCTCAGCCAGTACTTTATCTACAATTGTATCTGCCGCGGTAAACGTGAAATTACCCTTCGTAGGCTGCAACGCGCCCGGCTTCATGGCATTACCTGCCGTAGCAACATTGTGATGCATTTTCAAAAGCTCAAGTCTGACACCTTCCAGATCCTCAGCGGTTATCGCATTTCCGATCAGAAAATCATTCTGATAAGCATCCTTAATCGGTATAAGATCTTTTTCGATATCTACCGGGCCAGAGCCTACCTTTTCAAAATTAATATCATCAATATAAAAAGAGGCCGTGCTATTACTGGAGCTTTCCACATAAATGGTCAAATACTCACTGCTTACATTGTTATAACGGTAGGATCCCTCAAACTGAATCCAGCCATCGCTTGCACTGATGGTTTTAGGTGCGAGCTGCACATAATTGGCGCTGCTGCCATTGCCAACCTGCGTGGACAGCTGGAGCTGCGAGCTTGCAGGCTGGATCAGCTTGACCCATAACGAAATTTTATATTCGTAGCCTTTGTCCACATACTTCTCCACACGTAATGTCGGCCCATGCCATGTACTGGTTCTTCCCTCAACCTTCAAAGCGTATGAACCATCATCCGTATGATTCGCTTCATTAGTAACCGTAAGCGTTTCTGTACCTGCCCTGCCTTCAAAACCACCTGCTGTTTGATCCTCAAAAGTAACAGTGGTAAAAGGTAAAGCTGGGTCTCTAGGTGTTTCTGGTGTTGGAGTTGGCTCTACGGTAGCCACCTTTTCTGTGACCAATACATCCCCAATGTAGAACGGAACCGTTTTCCCGTCATCGTTGGATTGAACACGCAGTGTCGTATCTTTGTCCGTATCCACGGTAAATTCTTTCGTCAAGGTGACCGCTTTGCCTGCTTCATAATTCACATTTGCCAAAAGAGCGTAGCTGCCTATCGCTTGAAGATAAGCTTGGGCTCCGCTAGGTACTATCACATCAGCGTCTACATACACGGATGCAGTTACCGTATAGGTTTTGCCGTTCTCTAGGCCCATGTCGCTGAATTTAAAATCAGCCGCGTCCCAGTTATTCGCTCTATTGCTTACATATAAAGCTGCCCCGTCAGCATTGCCCGCAAAAACTTTTCCGGTGACAGGGGTTAGGTTAGCGCTGCCTGATTGTGAGGCTAAACCTTTGCCACTCGCAAAAGTTTCGTGATAGATTTCTTTATCCGTTTCCGTCACTGCTTTTTTTGCTGTAATGAGAAGCTCCCCAATGTAGAACGGAACCGTTTTCCCGTCATCGTTGGATTGAACGCGCAGTGTCGTATCTTTGTCCGTATCCACGGTAAATTCTTTCGTCAAGGTGACCGCTTTGCCTGCTTCATAATTCACATTTGCCAAAAGGGCGTAGCTGCCTATCGCTTGAAGATAAGCTTGGGCACCGCTAGGTATAGCCACATTAGCATCCACATAAACGGTTGTAGTCACCGTGTAGGTTTTGCCGTTCTCTAGGCCCATATCGCTGAATTTAAAATCAGCCGCGTCCCAGTTATTCGCTCTGTTGCTTACATATAAAGCTGCGCCGTCAGTATTGCCGGTAAAAACTTTATCATTCACAGGTGTAAGGCTAGCACTGCCTGCTTGAGCTGCAATCCCCTTGCCACTCGCAAAAGTTTCATGATATACCGTTACCCTATCTGATGATACTGTCGTATCCTGCGCCGCAGCTTCAGTAACCGGAGCGATCCAGCTTGTCGGAATAAGCAAGGCAGCTGCGAGTAAGATCGAGATTACTTGTTTAAGCATTCTACTCATTTAATGCATTCCTCCTCTAGTGATTTTCATAAAAATCAGTTAATGACCTACCTTATTAGCACCAGCCCTATATTCCCACGCTAATTTCCTTACCTGCTAAATCCTTAATTTCAACAGTGGTACAATCATCCCGAAGAGCAGTAGAACATCATCACAAATGAATCTTTTTACTTACAGATCCCCTCCTTATATGTAAACGCTTTCATGTGTACTCACACTATTTTACAGCCTCGCTGCTACGCACTACTACGCTAATATTAAAGGTGTTACCCCCCATAATTATAGGAAAACATAGGTATGATTAAAGATTCTACAAATTTAACCCAAAAAGAAAACCCCACTTACGGACCGTTGAACGTAACGGAAGGTAACGGGGAATTGGTTTGTTAGTTGTTCTGCCGCATAATTAAATGGTCTGTTTGGATAACGCTCCAAAATATTCTACAACTACCTCCCGAAATTCCAAAGCGGCCTGCGAAATGTACCGGCTCCTGTGCCACAATAAAGCTATCTCCCTTTCCAATTCGTGATTCTCTACTTGGAGGTATTGGATATCTTCCCGTGAATTCCGTGCCGTGCTTGGTATGAAAGCTAAACCAATTTCAGCTTCCACAAGAGTGCTAAGCCTTGCGGGTTCATCTCCCTCATACACATATTTAGGCACAAATCCAACTGATTTGCATACAGAGTCTATTAAATCGCGAGTACCATAGCCACTCTTTACCCCGACAAACCACTCATCCCTTAGCTCTATCAAAGTTACGCTGCTTCGATTGGCCAGCCGATGTCCCTTTGGAACAGCCACAAGAATTGGATCGATAAAGACGATTTGGCATTCGATGTCATCCCCTTTTATTGGAGGTGAGGATAAGCAATAATCAACCTCTCCTCTATTAAGAAGTGTAACCATTTCCTGCGTGGTCAGCATTTGCACATGGTATTGAATATCAGGCCGCTTTTTCCGAAACTCTCGCAGGATATTGGGTAATGTGCTTGCGGTCGTCACCGCTAATTCGAGTGTGCCATGTTCAGGACTGGATAAATCGCTAAGCTCCTGTTTTCCCTGCTCCAATTCAAACAATGCCCTTTCAGCTCGGCGAAGGAACCGGCTTCCGGACTCATTCAGTCGCAGCTTTCTTCCTACCCGATCGAATAAAGGTACCCCCAGATCCTCCTCCAAACGCTGAATCGTTTTGCTCAGTGAAGATTGAGTAACGTGTAGATTTCGTGCAGCTTCAGTCATATGTTCCAACCGAGCTACCGCGAGAAAATATTGCAGTTGCAAAAGTTCCAATTCACACCTCCGTTCATTCCCTCAAGTCAATGAGATCATAACATAAAATGCGTTGGAATGAATAATCGATTTCAAGTACGATGACATTAATAAGCTTTAGGGGGATTTAAAATGAGTGTTCGCAACAGGTGGTTAATGATTTCAGTAGGTCTGGGGATTTTATTGAACCCTTTAAATTCTTCGATGGTGTCTGTGGCTATTCCAAGGCTGCAAAATGTATTCCAGCTTGACTATACAGGTGTTTCCTGGATTATTTTTTCTTTTTACATTGCAAGTAGCATCGCTCAACCTGTCATGGGAAAGGCCAGCGATTTATTCGGCCGGAGGAAAATATTTCTTACCGGGCTTGTCGTATCCTTCATTGCAGGTTTATTAGCTCCTTTCTCCCCAAACTTTGGCTGTCTCATCGTGTTCCGTATTGTGCAAGCCATTGGAACTAGCATGATGGTTGCCGTTGGAATGGCCATTGTGCGGATTCATATTACGGAGAAACAAGCGACCGCACTATCTGTTTTATCCATCTTCCTATCCGGCGCGGCAGCAATTGGTCCCTTTATTGGCGGGGTTATTATTCACTGGTGGGACTGGCCAGCTATCTTTTTCGTCAATATTCCATTCGTGGTCGCTAGCTTTCTATTATCTTGGAGGCATATCCCCAAGGACGAACCGTCAACAACCGTTACCCGGGGAATGTCCCTGCGCAAATGGTTTGATTTGATTGATGCGTCAGGAATCCTGCTCTTCACTGTGGGGCTGATTGCCGTGCTCCTTGGATTGCTTTCAGCAAAATCATCCGGACATATCTCATTAATACATGTCATTACCTTGCTAACAGGACTCGTTCTGCTAGGAGTATTCGTCCGGCATGAGCTAACAGCGGCATCACCCTTTATTCCTTTACGTACATTTGCCAAATACCCGGCAATGACTTGGGTTAATGTTGAATTCATGCTCGTTAATGTACTTTTTTACTCACTCTTTTTCGGGATCCCATCCTACTTGCAAATGGTACGTCATGTCAGTGAATTCCAAACAGGAATTCTCATGCTAACGCTGGGATTATGCTCACTGATTACTGCTCCAATAGCAGGACGCTGGATCGATAGATCAGGACCCCGGCCAGCATTGCTAGTGTCCGGGGTCCTGATGACATTGGGATCAGTGTGGCTTGTGACCTTAAATCAGACTTCACCAGTTATCAGTGTATGTGTGGCTTTAGCTGCATTCGGTATTAGCAACGGATTGAACAATGTCGGCCTGCAAGCAGCCTTGTTCCAAAGTTCTCCAAAAGAAATAATCGGTGTAGCCTCCGGATTATTTAATACATCGAGATACCTGGGAACCATTCTCTCTTCATTGTTAATAGGTATCATAATGGGAGGTAAGTTTAGCTTCGAGGGATTTCAAGTCCTTGGGGTTATCCTCACGGTAATTGCATTGTCTTTGGTATTCATGAGTCGGAAGCACCGTGAGTCAGGGCAATTGCAGGAATCGGCTAATTCGGGCGCTAACAAATAGGAAAGTGCAGACAAATAAGACCTGTCATCAGACGGGTCTTGTTTTGTTATTTTAATGCGTAGCCTCAGCTCTTTATGAGTTTTATTTAACTCTTCAAGGTGGGGATAAACTCGATTCATAAATAGGATAATAAATAAAGCGCCCATAGTAAACTTGTGCTCGGTGAGCCAAAAACATAATGAAGAAACCAGATTTACATATATTTTCCCGTCCAATTTCAAGCTCAAAAGACACATTTATAATGTAAAAACAGTTTCGGCAGCTCGATATTTTGAAACTTGTCCCGGCTTGAACCGTAATTTTTAAGAACAAAGACACAGCACAGCAGAGAGGAGCTATCATTAGTGGAATATTACCGCAACAATGTAGCCGACAGTTTACAGGATGTTCAGAGTTCAGCTAACGGGCTTACTTCGGCAGAAGTCGACAAACGTCTGAAAGATTATGGTTTTAACGAATTAAAAGGAAAGAAAAAAGATCCTGTTTGGAAGCTTTTTCTTGAAAACTTCAAAGACCCTATGGTAGTCGTACTGCTTATAGCCGCCATTGTCCAGATTGTTATGGGCCAAGTTATGGAGTCGCTTATTATTTTCCTCGTGTTGATTCTCAATGCAGTTATAAGTGTCATCCAGACCCGTAAAGCGGAGAGTTCACTTGATGCCTTGCAGCAGATGTCAGCACCCGAGGCCAAAGTGCTGCGTGATGGAGAATTAAAAACCGTCCCGGCAAGGGAACTTGTACGCGGTGATATCGTATGGCTGGAAGCCGGCGATTTTGTACCCGCCGATGGCCGGATTATAGAATCGGAAAGCTTAAAAATAAATGAGGGTATGCTAACCGGAGAATCCGAAGCTGTGGAAAAGCATACGAATATCATCGCGAAAGAATCTCCGCTTGGAGACCGGCGTAATATGGCGTTCAGCGGCTCACTAGTTGTATATGGCCGCGGAAGCCTGGTAGTAACGGGAACTGCACTCACTACCGAAATCGGAAAAATTGCTGAACTCATTGAAAGCGCCGAAGCTAAGCAAACGCCGCTGCAGCGCAAGCTCGAAACATTCAGCAAGCAGCTGGGGGTAGCAATTATACTCCTGTCCATTGTAATCTTTGCCATCCAGGCCGGACGTGTTTGGTTGTCGAATGATACTGTGGATACAACAGAAGCTATCCTGAATGCGTTAATGTTTGCAGTCGCTGTAGCGGTTGCTGCGATTCCCGAAGCTCTTTCCTCAATAGTAACTATTGTCCTATCCGTAGGTACTAACAAGATGGCTAAGCAACATGCGATTATTCGTAAGCTACCCGCTGTCGAAGCCCTTGGGTCAACCAGTGTCATCTGTACAGATAAAACCGGTACCCTCACCCAGAATAAAATGACTGTTGTAGATTACTTTTTGCCAGAAGGGGACCGTGATCAATTCAATCAAGCGCCTGAAGAATGGTCTGAAGAAGCCCGGCGGCTCCTGCATATAGCCGTGCTCTGCAACGACTCTAACATTAATGAGGATGGTAAAGAGCTGGGTGATCCTACAGAGGTAGCACTTATTGCCTTCAGCAACAGCAAGAATAAAGATTATAAGGAAATACGCGATAATTTCCCGCGCGAAGCCGAGCTACCTTTTGACTCGGATCGCAAGCTAATGACGACCTTGCATACTTTTAACGGGCAAAAAGCAATGATTACTAAAGGTGGACCCGATGTGCTCTTTGGTCTATGCTCGCATGTACTGTTAAGTGGAAAAGAAGTACCGATAACACCAGAAGTTCTTAAACGCTTCTTCGAAGCCAATGAGGAGTTCTCCAGCAGAGCACTACGTGTACTTGCCTATGCCTACAAAACCGTACCAAATACGGTTACTGAAGTAGGATTAGAGGATGAACAAAATCTGGTGCTCGTAGGTTTGACAGCTATGATTGATCCACCTCGGGAAGCTGTCTACGGCGCGATCGCAGAGTCTCAGAAGGCTGGCATCCGAACCATCATGATTACCGGTGATCATAAGACAACCGCACAAGCGATCGGCCGCGATATCGGTCTGATGACTGAGAATGAAATTGCCGTAACCGGCCAAGAACTCGATGCCATGTCTGACGAGGAACTTGATCAAAAACTCGAACAGATTGGTGTGTACGCCCGTGTCTCCCCGGAGAACAAGATCAGAATTGTCCGCGCGTGGCAGCGGAAAGGCAAAATAACAGCCATGACCGGTGATGGTGTAAATGACGCGCCTGCTTTGAAGCAAGCAGATATCGGAGTTGCCATGGGCAGTGGAACCGATGTTGCCAAAGATGCGGCTGCCATGATTTTGACCGATGATAATTTTGTATCTATTGTCAATGCTGTATCTGTGGGCAGAACGGTATTTGACAATATCAAAAAAGCGATCGCCTATTTGTTTTCAGGTAACCTGGGTGCAATTATCGCCATCCTCTTTGCCCTTATTTTCAACTGGATTAATCCCTTCACAGCGATTCAGCTTCTATTCATCAATCTGGCGAATGATTCTCTGCCCGCCATTGCTCTTGGGATGGAAAAACCTGAACCTAATGTGATGAACAGAAAACCAAGAGAGCTCAAGGAAGGAATATTCGCAGGAGGAATGATGCAGGCCATTGTCACTCGTGGTCTACTCATAGGTATAGCTGTAATCATATCCCTGTATATCGGACTTCAGGATTCGCCTGATATGGGCGTAGCTATGGCATTCACAACCCTGATCTTGTCTCGTACGTTGCAGACCTTTGCCGCCCGTTCGAACAGTCAAACTGCTATTGAAGCTGGGCTTTTCAGCAACAAATACGTCATCGGAGCCGTTCTGGTCTGCTTTGCCTTTTACGGCATTGCAGTTCTGCCAGGGGTTAGAGAAATCTTCTCGATTCCGGCTACATTTGGAATGTCAGAGTGGCTGATTGCAGCAGGCTTAGCACTCGGCTCCCTCATCCTAATGGAATTAACGAAGGTTGTTCGAAGAGCTTTTACACCCAAATCTGTTGAACAGAACCCTGTAAATTCCTGAGTAAGCTATAATCGACCGAAAAGACAAAACAGCGATTCTCCAATGATGGAGTATCGCTGTTTTTCTGACATCTAGAGTTAAACCTAGAAAAGCTTCTGTTGATTTCAATCAAAATAAAATAATTCTTCGAATTTTTTATCCAACGCAATACATAAAATCAAAGCCAATTTTGCAGTAGGGTTAAACTGTCCGGTTTCAATCGAGCTTATAGTATTTCTTGAGACACCCACCATTTCTGCCAATTGTGCTTGCGATAATTTTTGTTCTGTTCTAGCTTCGCGCAGTTTATTTTTTAAAACCAAAGGTTCACTCATACTAATCACTCATCCCATAAAAGTAAATAAACAAAAAATAAACACTTATAATTAATCCTAAAATGAATTTGAGTAAATCCATCTTTTTCTTAGTTACAGAATACATTCCAAGACCTTCACAGCTCAAATATCCAAAAAACATAGCTATCATAGCTTTTAATGCAAAATTTGTTTCCTGACTATGATTATATAAATTGAAGACACTCAGAATGCAAAATACAATCAACATTCCAATGAATCCGCTTTTTCTGCCTTTAGCAAAAACAAATTCTTTTCCTTCGTCTCCTTTTTCATTTCGGCTTTTTTCTAATATTTCTTCCTTTTTCATAAAAATTTCTCCTTTCAGATTGAAAAGATGATGACAAGAAAACTTGTCATCATTATTATAATACGCCAAGTTTTCTTGTCAAATAAAAAAATAGCCCACTCCAATCCAAAGATTGGTAGTGAGCTATTTTCTATACCTTCATATATTCGTTATATAATTGCTCGAAAGTATTGTATCGTTCGACTTTCCTGCCTACCTTGTTGTATTCCTCCAGATATTCATCCATGACCTTCAGAAACTCATTTTTAAAGACTTGAAGATGGTCAGAATCAAAATACTGCATGATATCAAACTTTTTGGTTCCCTTCCATTCTGTCATTTCATCAAGAAAACCTTGTATGCCCATTGCTGCTAGATACGCATACGATCTATCACCCGATTCTACACTTGCTATAATCTTATTGCGGTAGTTGCACCATAACTCCTCATAAGTTCCGCCAAGATTATCATAGCTTGGGACTGGCTGCACTACAAAATCCTTATACATTTTATTATATAAATCATTGATGTTTTTAAGTGCCTTATATGCTGCACTTCTGATTTCATCGATAGTCTTCGCCTCTATCACAGCCATATATGTCTTTTCAAAATCATCAGGAACATAACGGTACGTAGCTATTTCCTCCAAATATCTTTTCATTCCCCGTTTGAAATAAGTATTGTTCAAATGAGTTAGCGCATTTAACAAATTGTATAAAACTTCGCTTGAAGCATACCTTACTGCTCCTATATCTTCAGAAAGTAATGTATTCGCATATTCCTGTTTTGCTATGTCTATACACTTTTTCGCTCTACTGATACATTCTCTCCCTATAGGCATTGCCAGAGCATCGAGTGCTCTCTGTTTATATAAATTTAGCTTTTCCAAATATTCGGGTTTTGCACAGTATAACACCTGTAAATCCACCAGACATGAAATCATTGGACTCTCGAGATTGGCTTGATCTTCTATCCTTGTTTCCCATGGCGTACAATATAGATCGTATCCAATATCATCCAAAATAAAACACGAAGATATTCCCCAGCCTTGCTCTGTGTTATTAATTATGATTAGATCAAGATCGCTTTTTTCATGAAAATCCCCAGTACTAAAAGAACCTGTAAGCCCAATAATTGCAATATCATCAGAAAAATCTCTCTTAGCCCGTTCAATGACCATGCTAATAAGCTTTTCATTTTTGATTAAGATCTTTTCTTTATGAACAGCATCCATATCCATGTCCCCTCTCCAACCTTATTAATTCTATTGTATAAGCATGTTGTTAGAGTAGGTATTCCAACTTTAATTATATTAAATCTATACCAAGCCTTTCCTCTCCTTCAAAGAAAACAAAAAAACGCGCTGGCAAGAGCATAATTAGCTTCTCTCCAACACGTTTTATAGTCGTTAGTGAATATTTTTCTTTTTGAAACTGCCACCTTTAACTTCTGCAACATCGTAGACTACTACAAAAGCATTCGGGTCAATTTCACGAATAATATCTTTTATTTTACTTTCTTCAAGACGGTTAATGACACAAGTGATTTCTTTGAATTGTTCATTGGAGTAGCCGCCATAAGCATCTGTATAAGTTGCTCCACGACCCAATCGGTCACGAATAGTCTCGACCATGATTTCCGGTTGAATGGTGATGATTTTAAACGTTTTAGAGCCACTCAAACCTTCTTCAATAATATGAATGACCTTAGAAGCAATAAAATAAGCAAGCGCTGATAGAATAGCCCCTTGTAGGCCAAATACTGTTGAAACAACAATAAAGACAAACATGTTTAGAAATAAGATTAAATCACTGGTCCCAAAAGGTAATTTTCGTGAAAGTAAGACAGCTAACATATCTATCCCATCTAATGCTCCACCATTACGTAAGGCTAAACCCATACCAAAACCGATAATAATCCCGCCAACAACGGTAATTAATAAGGTATCACCTTCTATAATCGTCGGTACATGATGCATAAGACTAGTGCCAACAGCCAGTGAAGCAATACCGATAACGGAATAAAGAGCAAAGCTTTTACCAATTTGCTTATATCCTAGCCACACAAAAGGGATATTAATTATGCCAATTAGCAGCCCTAGCGGTAAGCCAAACAGTTCAGAGCCAACGATGCTTAGACCTGTGACACCTCCATCTGAGACGTTGTTGGGTATCAATACGGATTCTAGACCATAGGCAGCTATTAGCGCCCCAATAATAATCATGAATACTTTTGAGAATATCTTGAGTTTATTTGATTTCTGTTTTCGCGTCTCAATCATTGAATTTCTCCGTTTCACATTGCTTAATTTAGTCCATAAAAATTTCCTCTAAAGGTCTTCCGTCACCTGGATTAAAATCAATCCCTAAAATCTTTGCCATCGTGGGGGCTATATCTACCATTTCGATGTCCCCTATATGATGCCCATTTCTAATCTTTTCCCCGGAGACAACCAAGTTGCATCTATAGCCGTCTTTATCAGGAGAATAGCCATGCGTGGCAAATTTAACGCCTTGTTTGTCCAAATCAACAATCGTTGGTTCATCCATACTTTCGTCGAAACAATAACCTCTCTTAGCCTCAAGCATATACTTTGTGGTTTGGCCCACATGAAAATAATCCAGTTCATCTCTAGCATACAATTTCTCTATACCTGAAGATTCATCTCTCATATTATCTCCAATAACAGCTAATGCTATTTGCTCAGCTTCTTCATCGCCCTGCCGGATATGCAAGTAAGCCGCTCCACCCCCACACTGAAAGTAAGCTCTCCACTTCATTTCGCCGTTCTCTTCATAGATCAGGCCCTTTTCCTGCAAAAGGTTGTTTAAATGCACCTTGTACCTAACATTAAACTGGCCATGGTCCCCCAAAATTAAAAAAATCGTATCATCCTTTATCCCCGCTTCATCCACTGCCTGCATAATATCGCCTAACCTTTTATCCATACGTGTGATTACCTGCATCACTTCGTCACTGTCAGTTCCATAAGCATGTTTGGCATCATCCAGATCGATCAGATGCATCATTAGAAGATTAGGTTTTTTGCGCTTAATCGTTTCTATAGCACATTTGGTCGTGAAGTCATCCAGATAGGGCTGCTCAATCCCCTTGCGGATCCGGCCATATTTCAGCTCCATATCCACGCAGTATAAGGGGCTTCCGCTTTTTAATATCTTCAGTGCCTGATTTTCGTTTTTGATGGCTCTGATTTCAGGTATATTGTATTGGATGGAGGATTTACCCGATACTGGCCATAGGATTCCGGCGGTGCTCATCTTATGCTCGCGCGCAACATCGTAAATCGTTGGCACCTTGATCGCATTTCTAAACCAGAACCAATTCTGCTCCTCTTCCTTAATAAAGGGCTGAAACGGATTGTTGTGATGGATGCCATGCTTATCCGGATATACACCGGTTGCTATGGTGGTGTGCACTACATATGTGAGCGTGGGATACACACTTTTCAATTTATGGCTATGGGCTCCGTTTTTAATTAATTCCGCTAAGTTTGGAAGCCGGCTGGCCAATGCCCAGTGGTCTTCTGAAAAGGCATCGTAAGAGATGACGATCAAATGCTTGGCCATAGCCGTTTGTGCTTTAATTGACTTCATAGAATAAGCCCCTTAGATTCGTCATGTTCAGGCTGCTCTTTAGGTAAAGTTATAAATACGAATAATCCAATAATAAAAAGTGGGATAATCGCTAAAATACTAAATTTAGCATTACCTGTTAAGGTTGTTGTTAAAGACATTACAGCAGGACCAACAATGGCCGCGAACTTGCCAAAAATATTGTAAAAACCAAAGAATTCATTGGAATTCTCCTTTGGAATGATCTTCGCATAATAAGACCTGCTGAGCGCCTGAATGCCTCCCTGAGCGGAACCAATTAGCGCACCTAGAATAAATATATGCCACACTGAAGTGATAAAAAAAGCCGCGATGCAGGAAAGGATATATGTAACAATCCCCACGATGATCAAAGTCCTGGCGGAGTGTTTTTTGGCGAGATTACCATACAGGATTGCACAAGGAAAAGCGATGATCTGGATAACTAATAATATCCCCAGTAAGGTAAAGGTGTCAAAAGCATCCGCACCCAGAACCGATGTGGCATAGGGCACCACCATTTTAATAATCGTATCTACCCCATCAATATAAAGAAAGTACGCAATTAAGAAAACAAATACAACTTTATGCTGTCTAACATTCCTAAAGGTGTCTCCCAGTCTTTTAAAACTGTTGATTACAGGTCTTGGTTCAGGCTCAATATAATATCTCTGCTTCACATCTCTGATCATGGGTATGGTCAACAGCCCCCACCAAAGGGCAGTAATGATAAACCCAATCTGATAACCGATCGACTTATCCATCCCCATAAACAGAATCAATAGCAGGCTGATGCCAAATGGAATGACGCTGGCGATATATCCATAAGCAAAACCTTTTGTGGATACCTTATCCATCCTTTCATCAGTGGTTATATCCACAAGAAAAGAGTCATAAAAAATATTGGCTCCGGCAAAACCTATGACGGATAGGATGTAAAACACAATCAATAACTGCCACTGCCCGCTCGCAGGTGCAACGAATGCCAAGGAAGCCGTAGCCAGCACACCGATCAAAGAGAAAAATAAGAAAAAGCGCTTTTTCTTATCTTTGTAATCTGCGATCGTGCCCAAAATCGGACTAAGGATAGCCACAAGAATACTAGCAATGGAGTTAAAGTACCCTAAATCCATGCTGCTGTTAACATTTGAAAACATGCCAAATACAATAGGCAATAATGCAGTTGTAACCGCCATCGAATAGGCTGAATTCCCGCAGTCATATAAAATCCATGATTTTTCCTCTTTGCTAAGTTTCATCTAACAGCCACCTTTTCACCTATTTGTAACTGTTATATCATTTCAGCATAAGAGCCATGTTAAATGAATGTTAATTCCATCACAACTTCTTCATAAAAAAACGACCTTTTAAAATCGAAAGGCCGCTTACTCGCTTTTATATTAATTTAATATTTGACGATATATTCGCAATATTCATCCCCATTAACATTACATTTTATTTCCCGGACGGAAACCCGCTTTCCACGAATTTTAGTAAGTGCTCCTTCGATAATGGCTCCCTCCAGGTCACAAACCATTTTCCCTTCCATAATAGGTAACCCTTCGCAGAAACAATCGTGTACTGCAATCGTCATCCCCTTGTCATCTTCATGGGTTATTATAGGAATCCCTATCTTCAATTGTTCGAATAACTCGAATAGTTCATTAACCGAGGTAACACCAAACTCTTCCCCAATTTTTCTTCCTATAGTCAACGTTGTACCCTTACCATTCATGGGTAACGCTTGATATAAACCAATAAGTCTAATCGTTCTGAAAAGCTCCAAAGGTACGACATTACCTAAATTTTTTCTCTTTATTTTTTTCATATCTGTAAAAGTAAATTGATCCATGCCAGTAGCCTCCAATTGCTTATGTAATTTATATTTCAAATTTAATTGATATATTGAGTATAAACGTATCCAATAATTGCTTTGTGATCTTACGCACATCCTGATTTTTTGTAGAACCATAACAAAAAAAGCAACTTCCCTGTTGGCAAGTCGCTCCTTCATTCATTAGATGCAGCAGCATCTCAAATATGATAATCATAAACCCAAGGCAAAATAACCCTCACGCTAGTTCCAACCTGAACCTCTGAATCTACCTTAATATGCCCCCCATACATTTCAATTAATTGTTTACAAATCGATAATCCAATCCCTGTCCCTTTTTGCTTGGTAGTAAAGAAAGGGTCAAATATCCGTTTTAATTTATCCTGTGGAATTCCTTCTCCGTTGTCTTTAAAGAGTAGAATAATTTCGTTTGTCTCAGCAGCTGTGGTAACAGAAATATCTATTCTGCCTCTAAAAGCTGTGAAGGAATCGATACTATTTTTCAAAATATTAAGAATTACCTGCTCTAGCTGAGAGGCGCTTCCAAACGTTAGTACTTTTTCTAAAGAGCACTCTACTGAAAGTATAATATCATCACTAAGTATGAGTTGATTCACAATGTTATTAACTCTATGTATAACCTCCATAACGTTAAATACTACGCCGTTATTTTTCGTACTGTCACCTTTTCGAGCCAGTATTAGAAAGTCCGTTACTAATCCATTCAGAGCATCAATCTCTTTGATGGTGATATCCAGATATGCACGCAATTCATCCGCTTTGATCTCCGGCTCATTTAGCCTGATATTTACAAGCTGAGCAAAACCTTTAATCGAAGCTAGCGGATTTCTTATTTCATGCGCCATTCCTGCTGCCATTTGTCCCATAACAGCAATTTTTTGTTCATGTAAATTGTCAATCTGTTGATTTTTATTAGACAAATAACCTTGTGCAAAGCCAGTAAAACGGGTCCAGTTGCATTCCATTAAACGATTATAAAAAAACAATCGGATCGCGGAATCATCTACAAACTCTTCAATGATCTTAAACATAATATTCTGAGCGGTTAAATTTAAATCCTTGCTCATATCAAGTAAAATATCAAAATGATCACCGAATATTTCTGCAGTATAAACCCCTTGCTCAGCCCCCTCTTTTTCTAGCAGGTTTAAGTATTGATCGTAACCAAAAGAATCAAAAAACAAGGCTTCTACCATACTCATTAATATCGTACTGAATGATGAATCTAACAATTCCTTATGCGTCTCTACAAACCAGGAGAATTCGATGTTTTTCATAGTCATGGAATGATAATGCCTGTTTAAAATGATTGGAACTGCTAAGATTAATGACGAACGCAATTCATTTTCTTTGTATGACATTGTCATCCTCCTTCTTTGTAGTTTGTATTCAAGATATGTGTATATTTTCCTGCTTCAAAAACACAGTAATTCACTTTGTTTTAATCATCATATTATATTCTGGACTTGACTGTTAGAGTGGCATCGAAGATAATTACAACCTCACCAAAAAACCAAAAAAACTATAATTAGGAAGATCATTGATTTTGAAAAGGGGCGGTCGTCATTAGCTGGTTAAGTGATCTCTACAAATTACAGAAGCAGGAGCTAAAGAAGGACATCGAGCCCTCTTTAGTCAATGCTATCTTTCGCATGTATGATAAATTTCCCAGGATTGGACTTAAAGAGCGGATCGGCCAGCAGGATATGTCTCTAGATATCGCTGATGCCTATATTAATGGTCGAAACGCGATGATTGAAGCTGGAGTCGGCATCGGCAAGTCCTTTGCCTACCTCATTCCCAGCCTGCTTATTAACCAAATCTCAAGGCAACCGGTTATTATTGCGACATCCTCCATACAACTTTCAGAACAAATACATAAAGATCTGAGATTCATCGGAAGTCGGCTCGGATTTACAAGGGTACGTTCGGTAGTTGGAAAAGGCATGGGGCAGTATGCTTGCCGGTATAGGGCAGCAGATCTGTTCCAAGCGGATGATTCAAACCCCCCTCTGTCTGCGCTTGCTCAACAGATTGTGAATTATGAAATTGATGAGCGGGCGGATATTAAGGGCGGGGTTAGTGATGCAGTATGGTCTAACGTTTGTGTGAATGATTGCAAATTTGAACGTTGCCATTATAAAAGTACATGTACGTTTTATGAGATGAGAGCTAAAATTAATGCCAACGCGAGCGACATGGATTTTATTATCGTAAACCAGGATCTGCTCATCCGTGATTTAATTAAGAAAAAGGAAGGAACGAAGGGGTTAATCACTGAACGGCCGGCTCTGATCGTAATTGATGAAGCTCATAATCTGGAAGCGAAGGTTAGAGATGCAAGAACGCTCGAATTTACAAACCGGGGAACCTGCCATATTCTGGATGACGCCTTACAGATTCTCTTCAAACAATCTGCCGATACGGAGCTTATGCCGCAATTTAAATTTATAAAAAGATGCGTTGGCCATATTTTTAAACAAGTAGAGGCAGACTTACTGCAAACAGCCAAGCAGGACAATGACCGTATAAAAATATCGCAGATCACAGGAATCCCCTTAAGACGAGCAGCTCAGGTTTTAAAAGATTTTAATCTCAGCCTTTCCGTCTTAACTTCACGGCATGAGCGGGAGATTGACAATATTTTCGAAGCCATGAACGGACTTATCGACCTCTTTGATGTACTCGCCGGAGTAGAGGATAACTATCTGATCTGGGCAAGCAATACCCAGCGGGAGAGTACCCTTAGTATCTGCCCTAAAGGGATAAGCCAGTTTCTGAAATATACCTTATTTAACGGGAAAACCTCTGTTATTTTAACGTCAGCAACGATGTGTCAAAACGGAGAAACGCTGGAGGAACAATACGCTTATCTCACTGAGTCCCTCGGTTACAGGGGAGATTATATGGAGCGCCAAGCTTCACCGTTTGATTATGACAACCACACCATGCTGTATATTGCCAAGGACATCCCCTACTATAACCATCAGCGGCGGGAAGATTATCTTGAAGCGGCATACAAGGAAATGATGAGGCTCTGTAATTTAACAGACGGGCGGACATTGGTTCTTTTTTCAGCTAAAGAGGATATGAAGTATATTCATAAGAAATTAAACTCTGAGAAGCTGGCATGGGCATTGCATGTTCAAAGGGAAGGTTCGTCCCAGGACGGGGTGATCGCTGACTTTCGGGGCAGTAAAGGCGTTCTACTTAGTACCGGTGTATTCTGGGAAGGTGTGAATATCGAAGGTTCCGATTTGTCGCAGTTAATCATTTTCCGTCTGCCTTTCCCTGTTCCTGCCGATCCTGTCTATGAATATAAGACTTCGATGGCAAAGAATCCCTTGAAAGAGGTTTTTGTACCGGACATGCTGCTTCGGTTAAGACAAGGAACCGGGCGCCTGATCCGCAGTGAAACTGATCTGGGTGTACTCAGCATACTCGATTCCCGCCTGTCCATTGCCGCCAAAAAGGATTACCGGGATCAGGTACTGGAAGCCTTACCTTTTAAAAAGGTTACTGAGGATTTCAAGGTTCTGGAGAAGTTTGTGAAAGAAAAAGGGATACAGCTTAGCGATACGTAGAGAGATGAAAAAAAGCAACCCATCCGCAGACAAGTCGCTTCTAAACCCTATAACGTTATCTGCAATTAAACTACTTTATGTTTGTATACCCGCATCGCTATTAAATAAGCAACTACTAGAATGGCTATGCACCATATGATGGCTCCCCAAATATCATTGCCAACAGGCTGCCCCATCAGGAGGGAGCGAACCGCCTCTACTATAGATGTAACGGGTTGGTTTTCAGCAAAGGCGCGAACGACTGGCGGCATCGATTCGGTAGGCACAAAGGCCGAGCTGATGAAAGGAAGGAAAATAATCGGGTAGGAAAAAGCAGTCGCGCCGTCCACCGATTTTGCGGATAGTCCAGCAATTGCTGCGACCCAAGTTAGAGCCAGCGTAAACAATATCAGGATGCCGGCAACCGCCAGGCATGAGAGCACTCCTGCCGATGAACGAAACCCCATAATCAATGCAACAAGAATGATGACGCTAACTGAAATCGCATTGGAAATCAGGGAGGTCAGCACATGTCCCCACAGCATGGTAGAACGTGCAATCGGCATAGAATGGAATCTCTGAAAAATCCCTTTTTGCACATCATTAAACAGGCGGTAAGCCGTATAAGTTACACCACTTGCAATAGCGATCAGTATGATCCCGGGCAATAAATAATTCACATAGTTATCCGTACCCGCCTGGATGGCCCCACCGAACACGTAAACAAACAACAGCATAAATGCAATTGGCATGATAGTTACCGTGATGATGGTATCCATACTGCGGAGAATATGGCGCATAGAGCGTCCGAGCATTACACTCATGTCACTGAAAAAGTGCTTCTTAATCATTTCCATTTACTTTCCCTCCTTTTTGCCGATGATTGCGAGGAATATTTCCTCCAGCGTCGGCTGCTTTTCAATGTACTCAACTTTTGCGGGCGGAAAACGCTTTTTTAGTTCTTCGAGTGTACCGCTCGCAATAATTTTACCTTCATGCAGAATGGCAATTTGATCAGCAAGCTGCTCTGCCTCTTCCAAATACTGCGTCGTCAAAAAGACAGTCGTACCGCCGTCGGCAAGCTCCTTAACCATCTTCCATACATCAATCCTTGCCTCAGGATCAAGTCCAGTGGTTGGTTCGTCGAGGAAAATAATCTGCGGTTTTCCAACAAGACTCATCGCGAGATCTAATCTCCGGCGCATCCCGCCTGAATAAGTGGATACCTTGCGATCCGCGGCAGCGGTCAAAGTGAAGCGTTCCAGCAGATCGTCCGCAACTTGACGCGGACGCTTCTCATGGCGGAGCCTCGCAATCATGATCAGATTTTCCCGGCCGCTCAGAATCTCATCCACGGCAGCAAATTGACCCGTCAGGCTGATGGACTGGCGTACATAATCAGGCTTTGTGGCGACATCAAATCCGTTCACTGCAGCAGTCCCGCCATCTTGATTCAGCAAAGTGGTGAGGATTTTGACAATGGTGGTCTTGCCTGCACCATTGGAGCCCAGCAGAGCAAAAACGCTGCCCTGCTCCACTTCAAAATCCACCCCCTTTAAAACTTGAAGCTGTCTGTAGGACTTTTCCAACCCAACCACTTTAATGGACTTGTTCATTGCATTCCCTCCTCAAGGTTTTGTTAGCATATCTTCATGGAATTCTCCCCGCAAAACTCACTTCGGAAGCTCAGGCTTATAGGACTGTAACCTTTGTCAAATCAGCTTCCATGCCTTTGAGCGCAGCGAAGGTCAACTTATCCATCATTGCACCGTCAAAGTTGATCGTTTTGATTGCACGATAAAACTTCTTGGATAACGAAAACCCGGAGAGGAATGACACATTTTTTAACGTCGCACCTCTAAACGAAATATCGTTCAGCGCCGACTTTTCAAACTTGACCCCGATAAAGGTCTGGCCGTCAAAACATAATCCCCGCAGATCAGAGGTTTTAAATTCCACACCGTCAAAGATACAGTTCTCAAAGATTGTTTTCGTGAGATCAGTCGTACACAGCTTGACGTCGGTCAGTCTTGCACTGATAAATTTCGCCCCTGTAAGTCCTGATGAGCTAAAGTTGGTGCGAACAAGAATAGATTTGTGAAAGCTCGCATTTGCCAGTTCAATGCCGGACAGATTGCAGTCGGTCAGATTAGCGCTGTCGAACTTGGCCTCGCCAACGTCACTGCCCGCGAAAGAACTGCCGGTCAAGTCTGCGCCTGTAAAATCGGAACCCCGCAACGCGCTCACTTTAAAATCCCCTTTATGGGCGGTAACGCCTGCAAAATCACTCTTCGATAAGTTGCTCGCCCTAAAGCTCGTCACCACCTGCCGCTCAAGTGAACGGGAGAGATTGGCAACCTCCTGCACCGTCTGTTCAATGTCGCCGATGCTGTCTATCGTCATCTTAAACGCCGTTTCATCATCCTTGCCTTCAGCCTTGAGTTCACTGAACCGCTCCTGCAAATCGGAAAGGAGGTCACTCTTTAATTCAGCAACGCTTTTTATCCCGTCATAGGGTGCGAATACGCCATTTAAATACATGTTTAATTTCTCATTCATATTATCAAGTCTCCTTATAATAAGTTTTCAAGCACACGCTTTGCGTACTCCCAATTAGTCTTGTTATTGGCGTAAACAGCTTTCCCCTTCTCGGTAATCCGAAAATACTTCCGTCGTCCCCCCTGAGACTCATCCCCCCAATACCATTCAATGTCACCGTCTGCCTCAAGCCGCCGGACGCTGGAGTACATCGTAGCTTCTTTTAATTCATACTCGCCTCCGGAACGCTCAGCAATCAATTTGACGATTTCATATCCATAACGATCGGCTTCGGACAAGAGCCGTAATACCATCGTATCGGTATGCCCTCGCAGCAGATCGGATGTGATTTTGTTCTCACTCATTTCATCACCTCATAATCGCATTGTATATCATACTACTGTGACAGTCAAGGTACTTTGATCATCATGTTTATACAAAATAAAAAAATGCCGTCCTTAGTTGTCTAAGGCAGCATTTTTCTCTTTTAAGTCTGCTGGTAATTCACAGCTACCTGCCGGCAACCCTCACACAAAAATGCATAATAAATCCCCTCGCTGTCCTCGGCCTGTTCCATGTCCATTTGGGCAATAAACTTCATCGTCGTCGAACAGCAAGGGCACACAGGATATTCCGCATCCTGAATCCAAGCCGGATGTCCTCCAATCTGCGACGCAGGCGCCTCAAGCATCCAATACGAATTTTCATAGGTTCCCATCTGCCGTTCCGATAGCTGCATGGCATGCCATGCTATTTCTTCCCTGTCTTCATTTGCAGGCAAAAAATCAGGAACGGTATTATATTCACTCCACGAATATTGGCCATCCAGCTCCGCTTTCATAAACACGGTGCCATAACAATTACAATGCATGCAAGCTGCAACCCTTAACCGCTGGCCGGAAAGCTTCATAAATTGAACCAGTGGATTCTGCAAATCGTAATCAAACAGCACTGTCAATTTACCGCCACACCAAGGGCAGGAATGCTCACCCTCCTGCAGCGCCACTACCGCCGTATGATCCCGATCCAGCCCATTTTTTCCGTCCCTGTTTACTTCAAAATGATAACTCTCGGGGTAAAAGAGCAGCCTTTTCCCACCGTCGGGATCTAATTCCCATCCTGCTTCGTGAGCATAGGTTTCCGGAGCCACATTTAACTCCGATGTCCATCGAGGCGGATGCTGCCGCCATGTCTCGAACTGCCGTACAACCTCTTTATCGCCAATCCAGGCCAATGCAAGCAGCAAATGATTACGGTTTTCCGAGTCATGCTCTAACTGATGAATGATCATATCGCGGATCTCCTGACCAGCTTCTTTATAGAGAATACCGGGATAATACTTCCCTTTGTGAAAAAAAACCTCCAGCCCCCGTTCAATGAACGCACTTGAAAAACATATAAGCGACAGTAAAATAGCCTCAGCCTGGTCAAAATCATCTTCTTCCATCAATTCAATGGCGTAGGATTCCAATCGCTCCCTTTCGCTTTCAGTCAGTTGACGATACAACTCTTGCGCGGTTTTGTGATAGGAGATTTCGTGTTCAAGCGGGCTCCATCTCCGCGGTTTGTGCATGATTTTAAGAATTTCAACCGGATCATTCACACCTGCGTACAAATCAATGTCTTTTCGATTTTGTTCAATATAAGCCTTTTGCTCCAGCGCAAGCTTCCTTTGATGACAGGGCATGCAGATTCCCCCCGTCTTTAAAGCAGTTGCAGGAAGTATGCTTCCCTTGCAGCCTGAGGTTTGGCAGGGTATACGCTCGCTCATCGTATCTCTCCTATTCTGTATAAGTTATTCTCAAAGACTATTATTAATAAGCTAAACTGCATTATAGAATTAGCTATATTATAGAATTAGCTGCATTAAATATACCACCGGATTTAGCAGCTTTAAATTCATTTCAGATTTCAATTGGATATATCCCCCACCATCACCTTAAACGGAAACAAAAAAAGGTCAACCAAATATTTCTGGTTAACCTGATAAACGAAAACTCCCCGGATAAATAAGAACCGGTGCCCTTGTATTAGGCTTAATCCGTAATCTTCACATTTCCAAACACAGCCTTATTCCTCGAGTCATCCCCGGGATTGCTAAGTGCTATGCCAATATACACCTTGCGGTTCATCGGAATCTGAACAGTTCCGACCGTTTGCCAGTTATTCCCGTTCGTCGAAATAGCCCCTTTGAAGGTATTTCCACTTCGGGTCAGCTTTAGCCATCTTGGAGCCGAGGCAGCCGCAGTCTGATCAACCATATTGCCCGCAGTCTCTGCACGATACTGGAAGGTGGCCCCATTTTCGGGGGTAAGCATCATATCTGCGTGCTTCGAATTATGACCCAGCGACTCCCGAATCATAATGCCGGCCTTGGCCCAGCCGTCCAATCGGCTAGTGGACTGCACTTTAACAATAAGCTCCGCATCGCCCCGCACGGATTGGTATATATAATTCAGTTGATCTCCATTTCCCCAGATATCCGTAGAGCTGCTGCTGAGTGTAAATTGCTTATTGGAAGAATTGTAGGTAACGTTTCCCGGCATGGAACCAATATTTCGCGCCTTCCACCCTGCTGGTAATTGAGCCGGATAGTCTTGTTCTACCGGAGGCGTCCAGCCTGGCGTAGGCCAGGTTTCACGTTCTTTGATATTGGCTAGATCATCTTCTGGCCAGGCCCCGTAAGCAAAGAACGACAGACGCTTCACACCTGGATAATTCTCGCGGATTCCCTTGTAAATCTCCTGATATTGATCATCTGTCCAATCATTATCCAGCGTCGCAACAATTTCCACGTCACTGCCGCTAATCCGGTCGCTCGTATCCTTCAGGATTCCGTAGGAAGTGCTGTATACCCAATCACTGTTGAACTCCCAGTCATCAAAGTACGCCATTGGTGCAACAAAGTCGATATCATCCTTGAATTTGGCTACATTCTGCCCAACTTCAATGAATTCTGGCGGCAAAATATACACGCCGAGCTGCACATCCGGCTTCGAGGACTGGGTGATATCCTGACGGATATCGCCCACATACTGTCCGATTTGTTCGGTTCTCCATTCATTCCACTGCTCACGCTGAGGCGAATCTGTCTCGAAGTCAATGCTGAGCGGTGAATACCCGAACTGCGCCTGATACTTCAGGGCCGTGTAATCACTGACGTCCATGTTGTAATTGTCGAAGCGGATCCAATCCAGCACAACGCCATCCACATCATAATTCTCGATTACTTCCTGAATAATGGAACGCTCATACTCCTGCACTTCATGGTGAATCGGATTGACGAAGTATTCGTTGCCGTTAGAACCTGTAAACGGTGTCTGAACCCCGTCAACCAGCGCCTGCATCTGCCATTCATCGTGCTCCAGGAAAGCCTGCTGATCATGGAACTGCGGAATCCAGGCATGAACCTTGATTCCTACAGCATGGGCTGCCGTAATGACAGCCTGCAGGGCATCGAAATTCTGGTAGCCTTGGGCAATTGGTGCGATATCACTCTGATAAAATACACTTCCAGACGGAACCTCATCATCTTCATCCTGCTTCACGTTCATGCTAATAACATCGACGCCATAGCTTGTAGACAGCGCGATGAAATTCTGGACATCCGCCATGTTCTTAAACTGGTTTACGGTCCGTACAATAACTTCCGTTTCGAAAGGGGGGTTACTCTCCTCTTCGGCCATAACAGGAACGGAACCACCGGCTATCGAAGAAACCAACACGATGCTTAATAGTGCTATGAACCTCGATCTCAACGCAAATGCCATAATCTCGCCTCCACAATTATAAGATTTTATAAATAGTCTTATTTCGTCGCGTTGATTTTCTTAACATTTTCCTGCCATTTTTCGGTTCTGAATTCAAGCAGCTTAGCAAGCCCCGCTTTTTCGGTGTTCTTTTTAGCTGTCTTTAGCGCCGACAGCACCGCTTCATCCGACTTCGCCTGAACCATCTGGGCGTAAGCAAGGGTATAAATATCCCCGATATTCTGTGCGATGATGCCGATCTCTGTATCCGGAATCGGATCGGTATTTACAAACTCCGTGATATCCAACGCGGTTTTCCAGGTCACCGTGGACTGCGCCACGGTCTCCCAGGATTTCTGGTTCGCGGAAAGCAGCGCCTCGAGGCTCATTTTCGCCGTATCAATAAAGGTCGTATTTCCCGCCCAGTTAAAGTCCTCGAATTTCCGCATCGTTTCCGTACGCTCGTTAGCAGGAGTCGTCTTGTATTTCTCGTTCGGGATTGGAGCTCCGTCCGCATCCTCTTCATCCCAGTACAAGCCTTTAGGACCGAAGAAAAGCACCTTCTGCCCCTCCGGGCCCGTAATCCAGTCAAAATAAGCGAAGATGGCCTCCGGATCCTTGGCCTTTTTCGTAATGACATTAACGTTCCAACCCAGCGTCTCAAAGCCGCTTACAAACACTCGTGTTTTGTCTAGTCCGGATTTATGAATCGGCCATATAATCTCATAACCGCTGTCCGGATTGTTCGCTGTCAGTGCCCGGTGTCCCTCGGCTCCATACGTAGTGATATTGGATTCGACCATGACTGCTACCCGGTTGGTATTGACCTTTTCTTTGACCGCATCCTGGGTTTGCTGCAGTGCATCCTGCGTAATCAGCCGTTCACGATACAGCTTATTAATATAAAGCACCATCTCCTCGTAAGCGGGATCGTCCAAGATAGATGACAGCTTGTCGCCATCCGGATATCCCATGAGTGAAATAAACTTACTGGTGGAGTTCTCCTTAAAACCACCATACATAATTTCCAGACCTGCCCCCTTCTCCCCAACCTCCAGAGGTACTACATCCGGATACTTTTCTTGCACCTTAAGCAAATATTGATACAAATCATCAAAGGTCTCCAGCGCCGGTCTGCCGAGTTCGTTATAAATATCTTTATTCACCATCCATCCGCCGTTGCCGAATTGCCCGGATGTATACCAGTTCGGGATTTGATAGATTTTCCCGTCTTCTGAACGGAGCAAATTCAGGGTGGATTCCTTCACATATTTCTTGAAGTTCGGATACTTCTCATAGTAATCATCCAGCGCAACGAGTTGTCCTGCCTGCACCAGCCGCTCCACTGAGGATCCCCGGTCAGTAAAAATGACATCCGGTAAATCACCGCCGACGATCATCGTGTTGAGCTTTTCTCCGGCCGCTCCTCCGGATTGTATGGGTTCAACAGTAACCTTACGGTTCTCCTGAATCCATTTTGTCGCCTCATTATCCCCCCAGGGTGATGTCGTAAGCCAGTCATAGTTTCCATAGAAGCTGAAGGTGACGGGCTTGATCCCGCTGCCGTCATCTGTGGCGGCCTCAGTATTCAGATTTTTCTCGCTTGTGTTTGGTGAAGTGTTAGAATTTCCTCCTCCGCTACAGGCAGCGAGAAGAAGCACCAGTGAAGTCAGCAAAAGAGATACCCATTTCATACGATTGCGCATCTTTTCCCTTCTTTCTACATAATATGGAGACTGCTATTCTTTCATCGAACCAATCATTACGCCCTTAACAAAGTACTTTTGGAGAAAAGGATACGTCAGGATAATTGGAATGGTAGCGATCATCATCGTAGCCATAGTCAGTGACTTCGTGGTAATCGTCCGATTCCGGTTCATATGATCCAGCGCGATAGCATTCGATGAGCCAATTTGGGTCATGATGTTGGAGTTCATAATCTGGCGCAGCAGGGTCTGTATAGGGAGCAAGTGATCCTTTGTAATATAGATCGCTCCCGTAAACCAGTCATTCCAATAACCTACTGCGGTGAATAAGGCAATCGTGGCCAGCACCGGGCCGGAGACCGGAATGACGATTCGGAAAAAAATGCCGTAGTTGCTGCTGCCGTCGATTTTGGCAGATTCCTCCAACCCCTCCGGCAGAGCATGGAAGAAGGTGCGGATGACAATCATGTTCCAGACACTGATGATGCCGGGGATAATCAGCACCCAAAAGGTGTCCAGCATACCCAAAGAGCGAACTAGTAAATAACTAGGGATGAGCCCCCCACTGAAGAACATCGTAATCATGAAGAACACCATATATTGTTTTCGAAAAAGCAATGTCTTCTTGGACATTCCGTAGGCTAACAGTGCCGTGAAAAAGACAGACAATGCCGTGCCGCTTAACGTTCTAAGAATGGTGATCAGAAAAGAATTCAGCAGGCGTTGATCCTGAAACACAATATAATAATTTTCCAGGGTAAAAGCTCTCGGTAACAAGGTTACACCGCCGAGCGCCGTATCGCTCCCTAGATTAAAGGAAATAACCAACGCATTCCAAAACGGGTATAGCATGAGTAACGCCAGCAGCGTCAAAAGGGTATAAATACTCCGCTGCATGATTTTGTCGCCAAGGCTTAGTCTCATTGTTCACTCCTCCTAAAAGGTTTATGGAGCATCGGAAGCATTCGCTATGAGTAGTAGTACTACCAGAGACTAACATCTGCCCGGCGAGCGATTTTGTTGGCCGTCACTAGCAGAATGACACTGATCACCGCCTTGAATAGCCCTACAGCTGTCGCATAAGAGAATCTGGCATTTAAAATCCCAACACGGTACACATAGGTGTCGATAACATCGGAGTAGGGTCGCAGAATTGGATTGGTTGCCAGCAGCAAAATGTCCTCGAAGCCCGCACTGAGCAGACTGCCGATGGCAAGAATCATAAAGATAATGATAATGGGGGTAATGCTGGGGAGTGTAATCAAGTGAATTTGCTTAAACCGGCTTGCTCCATCTATAGAAGCGGCCTCATATAGGGTTGGATCAATACCTGCAATCGCGGCCAGGTAGACAATGCTCCCGAATCCGACCTCTTTCCATACATTTACGCTTACTAGAATCGACCAAAAGTATTTGGGTAACGCCAGGAAGTTAACTGGCTCCCCTACCAAATTGAATCGCTCCAGCAAATAGTTCACCGTTCCGTTATCAACGGATAACAGCGAAAATACAAAACCGGATACAATAACCCAGGACAGGAAATAAGGTAAATAGCTGACGGTCTGGATAATCCGTTTAAAGCCCATATTCCCGATTTCATTCAGCATCAGTGCAAGAAGAATCGGGGCAGGAAAAGAGATAATCAATTTAAGCAAGCTAATCACAAGGGTATTTCGCATCACATTCCAGAACTCCGGCGCCTCGAAGAACATTCTGAAATGCATAAATCCAACCCAGGGGCTCTTCATAATGCCGCCAAAAATATCGTATTGCTGGAATGCCATAACCACGCCATACATCGGAATGTAGCTAAAAATGAATACAAAGATAATTCCCGGCCAAACCATGGACTGCAAATCCAATTGACTGATAAATTTCTTCCATCTACGCGGTTTCTCGGCCGTGTTCATCCGCTTTTCCTCCTCTGGACGATTCTAGTGAAACAACGGCAACAACGATTTGTTCTTCTCCAGCATTTCATCCAGCAGTTGTTCAGCTACGGTGACCGAAGGCACGAGCGGATGATGAACCATAGCCTGTAGGGCTATATCCCGGTCTCCGTGCACAGCCGCCTCGATGGTTAGGCACTCGTATTGCTTGACCGCGGCCAGCAAGCCTTTGATGGGCTGAGGAATTATACGCAGCGGAATCGGCAGCGGGCCTTGCTTGGTTACCATACAGTTCACCTCAATAGAGGCATCGTCCGGCAAGAAGTCAATCATTCCGTTATTCCTTACATTCAACGTCTGGATATCGCGGGAATCATTATAAATGGAGCGCATCAGCAGCACTGCCGCCTCCGAGTAGTAGGCTCCGCCGCGCTGTTCCAACTGCTTGGGCTTTTCCTTCAGCTCTACGTTCCGGTACAGTTCAAACAGCTCTTCCTCCACCTTCTTCACTACCTCAGCGCGCGATCCAGTCGTTGCTGCTGCTTCCTTCTGTTCCGCAAGCATCGCGTCCGTCATATAGTAATAGCTCAGGTAATAAGAGGGAATCGCTTTCAAAGCATTCAGAAACCGGTAGTCCCAGGAATCAAACGGCACATTGCTCGCCTTGTAGCTCTGCGGGTAATCAATGAGCTCCTGCAGCTTGCTTTTACCGTCAATCACGATATCGGATACCCAGTGCAGATGGTTGATGCCGACAAACTCCGCGTAGATTTTCTCCATAGGAAGTCCGAAGAACTCGGAGAGCCACTTTTGAAAACCGATCGGCGAGTTGCACAGGCCTACGCTTTTTACCGATGAGTATTTGTGAACAGCTTCAGTCACCATACCGGCCGGATTCGTAAAATTCAGCAACCAGGCAACCGGAGCCAGCTCCTCAATGTCTTTGCAAATATCCAGAATGACCGGGATGGTCCGTAGACCTTTCATCATCCCTCCGGGACCTGTCGTCTCCTGGCCGATGACATTGTATTGAAGCGGAATTAATTCATCCCATTTGCGCGCTTCCAGCATGCCTACCCGGATTTGCGTACATACAAAGTCCGCTCCGGCAATGGCTTCCCTGCGCTCAAGCGTCTGGACCACGGTAATCGGCAGTCCGGACTCAGCAATCATGCGTTTGCTCAGTTCTGCAATCGTATGCAGCTTCTCCCTTCCCTCCTCAATATCCACCAGCCATACTTCGCGAATGGGAAGCTCTTGGTGATGCAGGATGATGCCTTCAATAAGCTCAGGCGTATACGATGATCCCGCTCCGATGACAACCAGCTTCAATGTTTCCTCCATGATAGACCCTTCCTTCATCTTTTTCATTTTGGTCTTATAAAAACTAGCCTATTGTGTTCAGTACTTTCCCCTGTGATAGATTATCTAGAACCTTCTGATCTACACGCATACCGCTGCTTTCCATAGCCAGAACGACCGATCCTACAACCGGCTCCCGGGTCAAAATCCTTAAAGTGCCATTCGGAGCCGACAACTTCACTCTTCTCTCAATGGCCCGCCGGATGATGCCTGAGCGGTCTCCCTTTGTCAGCAGGCTGCCTGCAAGTACGATGTCGAAGAAGTCCTCCTCCATGCCCAAGCGCTGGATGGCCGATGCCGCGGCCAAACCCAGCTCATCCCCTTGCTTGACCAGCAGCTCGGTGGCAACCTGGTCCCCTTCCTCTGCCGCTTGAAACAATAGTTCAGCAATATGGGGAGGCAGGTCTCTGAAATGATCCAGGTAATCCTCTCTTAGCTCCGAAACATTGGAATAGCCCAACAATTCCGTTAAGCGTTCGGTTAGGACCGTCTCCTTCTCTCTTCCCTCATCCGCCCGAAGGACGCTACGGAATACCTCAATACTTAAATCATAGCCACCGCCATAATCCCCGAACCGGTAGCCGAATCCACCACATTGGTATGTAGCACCCAACGGATTTTTACCACTACAGTTCACGCCTGATCCGCAAATCAGCACGATCCCATAGTTCTTCTCTGTACCTGACCGCAAGGCAATCCAGGTGTCGCAGGAAATCTCAGTTTGGGGAAGATCAAAGCTGCTGATGATCGGTCGCAAAATCCGGAAATCAGCCTCTCTGTCCGCTCCCGCTAAGCCGAACCAGGAGTAATCCAGCTGATCCTTGGTCAGCCCTGACGCCATAATTGCTTCCGATATGGCCTGCTGCAAACTGTTCACCGCCTGCTCACGGTTTATTTGATGATTTCCGATCCCACCCTTGCCAACTCCGATGACCTTCCCTTGTTCATCTGCAATCATTGCGTGGGTTTTACTGCCTCCTGCATCAACTCCCAAAAAATACTTCACGGATGATTTCACTCCTAAAATTCAAGGTAATCTAACAGATGCGGTGGATTCACGAATGAGTAGCTGCGGAGCAAGCTTCGTTACAGCGGGCGGCATCACCTCCCCGTTGATCATTTTTAGTAGTAAATCAACACCTATATTGCCCATTTGTGCCTCAGGTTGTCTGACCGTCGTTAACCGCGGGTAAAATTCACCTACGAACTGCTGATCATCAAATCCAACAATTGAGATATCGTGGGGTACTCGAATTCCCTCTTCCCGGAGAGCCTGAACCATTCCAAGAGCAATAAAATCGTCCCCGGAAAAAAAAGCTGTCGGCAGCTTATCTTCGCGGATCCATCTCTTGGCCACCTCATAGCCGCCGCTTACTGTAAAACTGCAGTATTCCGTTCCGAATGGCGTTAACCCGGCATCCTCGAGCGCTTGGACATAACCGCGCTTACGCTCCGCTACACTTAGAAATACCGAAGGGCCGCCAATATAGGCGATTTGAGTGTGCCCAAGATCGAGCAAGTGCTTTGTAGCCTCATACCCGCCTTGATAGTTATCGACCACGACGCTAGGCACATCCTCATGCTGAAACTGGTTATCCAGCAATACAAACGGAATATTTTTTCTTTTCAGTTCCTCTACATATGCCTTTTCTTCAAGTGGGGACAACAGGATAATTCCATCAACGCGATCCTTCTGAAACAGGAAATTATCGCCCTCATCCTCATTCTCGGCGATCGATAGGGCTAAAAAATACCCTTGCGCCGCCAGCTTCCGGTTCACCACGCGAATAACCCGGTCATAGAAAGAGTCGTTAAAGTTGGTAATCGACATCCCGATGACTCCCGTTTTGCCTCTCACAAGACTCCGCGCTGCTGAATTGGGCTGATAATTTAATTCCTCCATAGCTTTCAGTACTTTCTGTCTATTAGCTTCCCGTACAGATGGTAAATTGTTAAGCACCCTGGATACGGTCACTACAGAGAGTCCCGACTTTTTGGCTACATCATGTATATTCATCTTAGCTTCCATACCTCCGTCACCCGAAAGTTTAAACGATTAAACTTTTTAGGTAAATAAAAAAACCTTACCTTTCGTGATATTTCTATGTTCTGATTGAAAATTGCACACTGAATGTCAGCTTTGCCTTTATCAAGAACACCAAAATTCTTTACAAAAGTTTTAAGGTTTTAACTAATTTACATTCTACTTACATTTCCAATATCCGTCAATACATAAAATGCAGCCAAAACAAAAAGCAACTCATCCGCAGACAAGTTGCTTTTTAGACACGCTATTCCCCCTTCATTGCTTCTATCATCCTCAGGTTAATTGGTAATTACCCATTTTTGTCGATCAAGAGTAGGATCAAGCTCGCTAAGGGACAGTGTCGACCCATCCGCTGATACTTCCAACGCTTTCTTATGATGAGCAGAAATAATACTTACGGTACCATCATCATTTTTGTGAAAAATCCAACGCTGATTGTTATATCCGAGATAAGGGTATAACTGGATTTTATTTTGCCCTGTGTCTAGATCAAGCGCCTGACCGGCTGTTGTACGAATAGAATAGGAGCCTGCATCGTCCCCCGTCGGCACGAATACCCACTTCTGATCCGTAAATTCATTCGCAGCCTTCAGTGTAACAGCTTCACCATTTGCGAGATTTGCTGTATAAAGGGATTTCTGTAGTTCTGCATTTACTAGACTGGAAGTGTATAGATCGGCAGGTGTTTCTCCGCTCACGTTAACGTTTTGATATGAAGCATATCCGCCAAATACATGTAGTCCAAAGCGGCCTTCTGCAAATGTGCCGTCCTGCAGGTCGATCACTTTCTGCCCATCCACATAAACCACGATATGCGGGCCCTTCGCTTCGATTTTCACTTTGTAGGTTTGACCCGGCTGAATGAACGTCGGAACTTTTGCTAGAATCTGACGTTCTTCAAAACGGCCGTCGATTTTATAAAACAGACGGATGGACTTCATATTCGGATCCAGATTTAAGTAGTATCCGCTGCGTCCATCTTCGCTGGCACGGAACAACATAGAGCCTGCTCCTCCGGATTTCCCTAACATCATCTCTGCTTCATAAGTAAAATCTCCTGCCTGCTTCTCTGCGATATAATTCGCGTCACTCAAGTAATTTCCACGAATCCCATTTTCACCAATGACCCAGGAGGCTGCAGATAGATCTTTAGTCCACCCACTTAAGTTCGTATGAAATTCACCCCCAGATACCTTAACTAATAAGCTAGCGGATGTCTTCCCATTTGGAGTAGAGACGGTAATGATAGACTCGCCTTCTTTTTTAGCTACAAGGGTTGCCTGGGATTTATCCACCACGTTTAGTTCAACAACATCCTTGTTACTGGAATTCCATTTAAGCGGCTGTGCCCCATTACCGGTACCATTCTCTACCATCGCCAAAAGTATGTCGCTTTGCCCCTTGCTCAGTTCGCGATCACTTGTATCCATCATTATCTTGGTAGCTGAGCCCGTCTCCTGATTCCATACAGAGCCTAACTGATTCACCTTCAGAGATACGACTTTTACGTTGCCTCCTTTGGTGTAAAAACTCAAAGCTCTGCTGGCTGGATCCGGAAAAATGACGTCAGAGAAAACAACTTTACCGTTGTTGCCAAAAACCTCAATAAAAGACTCATCTACAAGGATACGCATCTTAACTCGCTTGTTCTCCGTTTGCATTGCCGCTTCATGTCTTGTACTAAATAGACTCGAAAAATCCGTCAAACCAGATGCAGACCGATCCACGAAAATCCGACCCTCACCAGGTTTATATCCAACAACCGTTTTTTGACTTCCCCCTACACGAACGTTAAAGCCAAATTCACTAACCTGACTACCTGCTGGAATTTCTACTTCAGCTTCAATCTCGTATGCACCAGAGGTAACCCCTTTCAATAGATTCTGAGAAGAAGGACTCACCTCTTTGTTAGCAGTAGAATACAGCTGACTACGCAGCGATTCCAACTCCTTAATCGGACTTTGAGCGAGCTGAATCCCATTTTTTGTCGTTACTAATGAGACTTCTCTTGGGATTGACAGTACGCCTTTCCAATGGCTTGTTGGAAAAGCAAACGGATAGTCCCAGTTTGTCATCCATGCCATCATTACGCTGCGATGATCTGGCATGTTCGAAAAAGACATTGAAGCGTAGAATTCTTTTCCAAAATCTGTTCGCAAAACTTTCCCTGCCGGATTATCATTAACGAATTTACCTTCCGCTGTTAAATGACCCACAAAATATTCAGCATCTGATCCGCCTGTTTTTGAATTCGCTCCTGTACTAATCATCAGAACCCATTTCTTCTGTGATGTTCCGTCTACCGAAAGCTGAAGCAGATCCGGACATTCCCATACACCGCCGCGAACATAGTCCCCGTATCCCCAACTATCTGTCAGGTTCCAATCAAGTAGATTCGTTGAAGCAAAGAAACGAATATGGTCTCCACCGGATACAACCATTACCCACCTGTTATTGTCATTATCACGAATCACTTTCGGATCACGGAAATCCCAGCCTCCCGGCTCCCCTCCATTATCGCCTGGATTTCCGATAACCATTGGACGCGTCTTGGAATATTCCCAAGTACGACCTTGGTCCTTGCTGTATGCAAGACCGATACGCTGATTCCCATTCGGGCCATCGGGATTATAGGAAGTGTAGTAGGCAATTAGACCTTTACCTCCTGAATCCCCGAACAAACCTGATGCATTCGTCAAATCTGCCACAGCTGATCCAGACCAGACATGCCCATGATCATTCCACGGCAGCGCAATCGGAAGCCGCTTCCAGTTCAGCATATCTTTACTGACAGAATGTGCCCAAGTGCCTCCGTCCTGATGGAATAGATGATATTCACCTTCGAAGTAGACAAGTCCGTTCGGATCACTGGCAGAACCACGAATTGGCGTATAGTGGTATTGAGGACGATATTTTTCACTATAATAATTGCTGGCATCCGTCACATAGGTATCCTGGAAGTAAGCTGTTCCCTGTTTAACAACGATTCCTGCATATCCATCGGTATAGGTTTTATCTGTTAGATCGATTGCGGCCGGGGTGTATCCGTCTAGAAAGACCTGAATTCTGTTTCCCTTCGCCTTTATCTCTACATGATGTTTTGCTCCGGCCTGACTTGGATAGGTATGCTGTGAACTTGCAATCGTTGTTCCGTTAGCTTTCGTCAGACTTACACGAACCTGATTTCCTTCCTTTGTCAGGGCTGCTTCATATCCCTTTGTTCCATCAGCCGATGAACGAAAGGCGAGCGCTGCAACAGAATCAGGACGAAGAGATAGATTTCCTTCATATACAAAATCAGCAGCTTGTTTATTATAAATTTGCTGTGACTTCATCTGGTTTACTGCCATTCCTTTTTTGCCGTTGATATTAGGCTGCCATTGTCCTTTATTTGTAACCACAGCACCCAAATTCCCTTTCAGGTCGCTTACGATAATATTTTGGAACAAAACAGAACCATTCCATACATTGAGTCCCAGCTTACCAGTACGATACGCATCATCCTGAACCTCAATCACAGGTTTATATTCATTGTCCCAATATACTTTCAGTGATGAACCCTCTGCTTTCACCTTGAGATGATAGATCTCTCCTGCCTTAACAGTAACCTTCCGCTCCTCTTTTAATTTCCCTTCACCATCACTTGCGTCTCGTAAGCGGATCATACCTGCATTCGGAACAATTTGGAGCATGTAGGAACCCCAGCCATCTTCATTAGAACGGAACAATAAGGTCGCGTCCGCTTGCATATCCTTGATCATGACATCAGCTTCATAGATAAAATCCTCTGACACCGTTTCGGAGATTGCCATTACATTTTCTTGTGGATCGGAAGTCAGTAAAATCCCTTCCACAGTATCCGCCAACTTACCTTTTCCTTTTATTTGCCAACCTGTCAAGTTTGTGTTTGTTTTGGTTACGCTTTCAAAAATAGAAAGCCCCTCCTTAGCTTGTTTACTTACCTCCTGATCAGCGGGCGCAGCCCAACCCATACCGGGATTGGCTACATATATGCCTGCGGAAGTCATAACAAATCCTGTTGCCATGAGAAAGGATAAAACTACTTTTCCCTTATTAACCATCCTCTTCACCCTCTTTTTCTATCATCAATCATTTCTTTTATTGTAAAATAAGAAGGAGGCCAATTCATTGCACTGACCTCCTCTCTATATTCTTTTACAATTGAGCAGAACTCTGACTTTCCAGTGCTGTGAGTCCAAGAGCGAGAGCACCACATAATCCCGCCTGTTGGCCTAGTCCTGGTGGAACGATATACTCATCTATGTGTTCCAAAATAGTACTTGAGCTGACATAACCGTTCAGGTTCTGTAGCACGGCCTGCCGAATAAGTGGAAACAATTGTGACTGCTGCATAACACCACCACCCAGAATGATTTTCTGAGGAGAGTTAAGCAATATAGCACCCGTAATCGACTGCGCAATATAAAATGCTTCCATTTCCCATGCAAGGTGATCTATAGGAAGTTCATGTCCCTTCTTCCCCCACCTTGCTTCAATAGCAGGACCTGCCGCCATCCCTTCTAGGCAGTCCCCATGATAGGGACATCCCCCTGGGAATTCATCTTCAGGATGGCGTCTTGTAAGAACATGACCCCCTTCAGGATGCACAAGACCATGAATAAGTTTGCCTTCTGAATACACTCCCACACCAACACCTGTGCCAACTGTATAGTACAAACAGCTGGATAACCCTTGGGCTGCGCCCCATTTGGCTTCACCAAATGCCGCTGCATTGACGTCCGTGTCCCAGCCAAAGGGAACCAAAAAGTTTCTTTTCAAAGTGCCCAGCATATCGTAATTTCCCCAACCTGGTTTTGGTGTTGTTGTAACGTAACCATACGTCGGGCTATCTGGGCGTATATCGATTGGACCAAACGATCCAATTCCGATAGCTTCTACTGGTTTGTCTTGAAAATATTGAATAACTTTGGGCAACGTCAACTCAGGATGTTCTGTCGGGAAACTGATCTGATCTTCAATGATCCCATTTTCATTCCCGATGCCACATATAAACTTCGTTCCGCCAGCTTCAATCGCTCCTATACGCATATACAAGACTCCTCTCGGTGACTAATTCTTGTCTTGCTCAGCAGAGAGAGTAAGCTCATAGATATCCAGGGAAATCAGCAAGTCATTCTCATTTTCTGCAAACACAGCAATACCTTTAGATTCTAGTCCAGGGAATATAAGATCCGTAATCACTGCCTGGCCTCCATTACTAAACGCCTCAACGGAAGAGCGATCCACATAAATACGGAGATCATTTGACTCATCAAGCGCTGCGAGTTTGGCTGAATGATGTCCTACGAAATGTTCATGGAAATCATGCTGGCCCGAAGCCTTCCTGTCTACATAAAGTTCCTCTGTCTCACCGTTGATACCGATCACTGTTTGTTCATCCGCACCAACTCTTACCTTGAAACCTACAGATTTACCCCGAGCGAACTCAGCTATAATCTCATAAGATTCCAAGTGAATCTCTTTAAGAAGAGTATTGATTTCTTGCACCGTTACATTTTTTATGGAAAGGACTTGTACACGAGCTGATTCCAACTCTTGGACCGGTTTCTGCACAAGAAAGGTTCCCCCTTGTCTTGATTCGAGCTGAAGTTCTCTTGCAATTGTCATCGCGCCACGGAATTCTTCTGCTGGTGTCTTGTTAGCATACATCCAGTTGCTCATCCAGCCGATAAATAGCCTTCTTCCATCTTCCGCCGGTATATCGGACCAGCTTACACCTGCATAGTTATCTCTTCCATAATCAAGCCAGCGGACTTTTATCGAATCTTCATCTGGCGTGAACACTTCTCCATCAAAACCCCCTGTAAAATACTGTGTTCTTGATCCTTCCACAAAAGCGGGATCCGCACCGATGCTCACTAGCATCACCCATTTCGTGTTCGAAGGATCGCCATCAATGGCCAGCGGGAACAAGTCCGGGCATTCCCATACCCCGTCATGAGAACCGATTCCTTCTCCGAATTCACTGGCAAATGTCCAGTTCATCAGATCAGGAGAATGATATAGACACACCGTTTGACCACAAGCTACAATCATCACCCATTGATTAGTATCTTTATTCCAAAATACTTTCGGGTCACGGAAATCAATGAATGTATCATGTTCAAGCACCGGGTTTCCATCATATTTCGTCCAGGTTCTTCCGTTATCCTTACTATAAGCCAAGCTTTGACGCTGAATGGCTGGCTTGCCTTCCGGCATATCCAAATGGTGTGTAAAAATCGCTACTAGACCTGGTTTATCTTCAAAAAATCCAGTCGTATTATTCCAGTCAACTACGGCACTGCCGGAAAAAATCATACCTAACTCATCTGGAGCAAGAGCGATAGGCAGCTCCTCCCATGTAACCAGATCCTTGCTGACCGCATGGCCCCAGTGCATAGCGCCCATAGTCATTCCACCTGGATGGTGCTGGAAGAACAAATGATATTCACCCTCAAAATAAACCATTCCGTTTGGATCATTCATCCACTTTTCCTTAGGGGAAAAATGATACACTCCGCGGTAATTTTGTTTCGCAATCGTAGACATTATTGTTTTCTCCTTTACTCCCGAACACGGCATTTACCGCATATTATTTATAGTTTATTATTTGCTTGCTCTGTCATAACCGCCTTGTTTAATTTCAAGCCATTCTTGCAGGCCCAGACGGTCCAATTCTTTCAAATATTCATCCCACTGCGCTTCGACTTTACCATTTTGGTACCATTCAGTACGCATTCTAAGCACGTAGGCAAACAGATCCGTCTCAATTGTCGTAAGGCGATCAAGCTCTTGAATAGAATGGAATACACTCGGCATTACGTTTTCTGCTTTCATTTTAGGCGCCATGATGTTCTTGATAATATCCATTCTGCCTTTGGCATCATCCGGCATGGTTGTGTATTTGCCATAATAGGAATCAAGGATAGCTAAGGGCCCACCGACACTTGTTTTCTCACGTAGTTCTACAGGAGCTGCACCCTCCAGCGGCAAATGCTTCAGCATTTCTTTTTCTTTATCAAATTCGAAAATATTTTGCTGTTTATCGTCTCCATACGTTCCCCAGTTGTTCTGTACAGATTGAATCGGATCGTAGAGTTGATCAACCCATTTTGCTGTCGTTTCTAAGTTCTTATTGGCGCTAGTGACAACCATCTTACCTCTGCCCAAACCAAGCGCGTTCGTTCTTGTTACGTTAACTTCACCATCTGGTCCAGCAAGTGGAGGCATAACCTCGTAAATGTCATTTGCTCCAGTGATGTTAGCTTTATCCCATGAGAAGTAAAGTCCGTATCTCTGATCCTTCCCTTTTGCAAGGTAAGTACTCCAGTCCTGTGTATAGGCTTCAATATCAATGAGTCCTTCTTTATACAGCTCGTTAATAAAAGAAACGGCTTCTTTGTAATCATCTTGTGCCGCCGTAAATATTACCTTCCCATCATTGCTTACAACCGCGTGGTCGGGGTTCTCCCCCAATCCGAATGAAGCAAATAGGAAAACCAGATCTTCTGCTCCAGGCTTGTTAATAAAGGACAAAGGAATTTCGTCAGCCTTACCATTGCCATTTGGATCTTTTGTTTTGAAGGCAATTAATACTTCTTTTAATTCTTCTGTTGTTGTAGGCATATCAAGGCCCAGCTTCTCAAGCCATTCCACATTGATCCAAGGCATACTGTCTACCGCCTGGATTCTTTCTTTGCCATTGCCCAGCTCTTCGATCCACGGAAAGGCATAAATATTACCGTCTGGTGCCGTAATCATACTCTTGTATTCCGGTGCTTCTTCCAGCACCTTTTTGAAGTTGGGCATATTGTTCTCGATAAGCTCATTCAGCGGAATAATGGCACCATCTTTAGCAAGCTTGAGCAGCTCATAGTCGCTATAGTCCGCATTAAAAATTGCATCAGGAAGATCGCCGCTTGCCACAGCCAAGTTTCTTTTTTCAACAAATACGTCTTTCGTGAAATTCTTCCAATTAATATGAACATTCGTCTTTTCTTCAAGACGCTTATTAATCAGTTTTTCATTTGGATCAACGGGTGCAAGTGGAGAGCTTTGCGTAATAAAGTTCAAAGTTACTTTACCGCTGGCGTCCTGTTCTTTACTAGCTGCACTTCCCCCTCCTCCTCCGCCACCACATGCAGTAAGGAACATAAACGAAGCAAGTACAGATGCAGAAGCTACTTTCGTTGATACTCTTGATTTCTTAATTCTTTTCATAGGGTATGACCTCCAAATTAGATATGAATGAATTAATCTTTATCTATGTGCAGCCTGTTTCCTACTTAAGGGAACCGACCATAACACCTTTTTCAAAGTACTTCTGGAAGAACGGATACATAACAATAAGTGGCAAACTGGAAACAACAATGGCAGCGTACTTGATGATTTCAGACAATCGTTTCATTTCCGCCATGGCGAGTTGATCGCTGATCATGCCCGGATCTACCTGATTCTGGATCAAGATGGACCGCAACACGAGCTGCAGTGGATGAAGATTCGGATTATCTAAATAGATCATGGCGTCAAAGTAGGAATTCCACTGGCCCACAAAAGCATAAAGAGCGAGCACGAAAACAATCGGTTTGGAGAGCGGTAATACGACACTGAAGAAAATCCGCATCTCCGAAGCTCCGTCGACATTAGCGGCTTCCTTCATTTCATTCGGTACTCCTTTGAAGAAAGTTCTAGAGAGAATGATGTTCCATACATTGACTGCTCCTGGAATGATCACCGCCCATACTGTATCAAGCAGACCAAGATTCTTAACGAGCAGGTATGTAGGTATAAGCCCACCCCCAAAGAACATGGTGATAATAAACAAGGTCATGAAGAATCCTTTTCCTTTGAGCCTGTCATCAGACAGTGCGTACCCTGCACAGATTGAGACGAGAACGGTAAGCATAGCAAATGAAACAGAGTATAAAACAGAGTTTCCAAAACCTCGGATCATGGCCGGATTAGAAAGAATTTTTATATACCCTTCTAATGACCAGTCCGAAAGGTTGAATGATAATCCTTTACTGAGCAGAACTGATGGATCCATAAAAGATGCAATCACTACATAAATCAAAGGAAGTACAATGATAAGTACGGCCAGTGTCAGGAAGATCGCGTTCAGCACGACGATAAAGCGATCTAATCCGGAATGTTTAATGGGCATAGCTTGTTGCTCCTTTCTTAGTAAAGACCTTCGCCCTCATTCAGTTTCTTCACGGTGAAGTTAACGGTGACGAGCAAGACGATGTTGATGATAGAGTTAAACAACCCTACTGCGGCTGAATAAGCATAATCGCCCGACTGCAAACCAATTTTATAAACGTAAGTCGGAATGATTTCTGAGGTTGGCAAGTTCATCGCCGTTTGCATGAGATAGGCTTTTTCGAAACCAATGGACATAATCCCACCAGCTGCAAAGATAAATACGATAGCCATAATTGGACGAATGGTTGGCAAATCGATATGGCGTATTCTTTGTAGAAGATTAGCGCCGTCAAGATTGGCTGCATTATGTAACTCAGGATCGACATTAGCAAGTGCTGCTACATAAATAATGGATGCCCAACCGGCTCCGGTCCAAATATCAGAAAGAATGTAGATCGAACGGAAGTACTCCGGACGAGACATGAACATGATTGGTTCACCTGTAAGCCACGTAAAAAACTGGTTAATCGGTCCCGTTGGGGACAAGAAGATAAACAACATCCCGACCACAACGACAACAGAAATAAAGTTAGGTGCATACAAGAACAACTGAATGTTCTTTTTGACGCCTGCACGGCGAATTTGATTTAACATCAACGCAAGCAGGATTGGAATTGGAAAACTCAGAATTAATCCGAAAAAACTTAATTTAAGCGTATTCATAAAGATAACTTCGAAGTTGGGGGATGACAGGAATTTCTCGAAGTTGTACAAGCCTACCCATTCACTCCCCATAATCCCTTTGATTGGGCTGAAATCTTTAAAGGCGATAATCGCACCATACATAGGACCGTATTTAAAAATCAGGGTCAGGATCACAGCTGGTGCGAGCAAAATATAAAGAAAGTAGTATTTCTTTAGATAGTCTAGTAAGGAGCTCTTATGTTTGGTCACCATTGTTCTGTGTTCAGCTTCTATTAGGTTTTGCAATGCCTTTACCTCCGTTCTTATCAATGTTTATATCTTGATGCAGTAAGGGCTTTCAATTGGCTTATGTCCTGCTGCTTTTACAATTTACCAAACACTTAATCGTTCGTCAATACATTTTGTAAAAATATTTATGTGCATATGACAAAATATTTTGTTCATAAATGACGCTTTCTATTTTACAAAATTACAAATACAGCCAATTTAAATAGGATTGTATACTTTAAAGTCAACATATTCTCATTAAAACGAAAACAAAACTACTTTTTTTGCACACTTATCCGCCGATAAAATGTAAACTAAATTGTGCATTTGTAAATATAATATTGCTATTTTGAGTAAACTAATATACATTAAAGAGAGTTGGAATCATGCCAAACAGTACACTATTTGTGGCGAAGGTTAAGAACAAGAATATAGAGGTGAAATACATAGATGGCCAGGGAAAAAGTAACCATACAAGACATCGCGGATGCTTTAGGAATCTCCAGAAATACAGCTTCCAAAGCCTTAAATGGAACGAATGGTATACCTGATGAAACCAGAAACAAGGTTATAAAGAAAGCGATAGAGTTAAAATATAAACAATTTGCTTTTATGGACACCGAGAGTGTTCAACCAAGAAATTCTGGAAACATCGCTTTATTAACAGAAAACTTACCTAACACTTCCCACTTTGGATCGAAACTGATCAGTGGCATGGAGAAACGAATCAGTGCAGAAGGATATAATTTATCCATGCACATTATAAGAGACATTGATCAGGAGTCCTTGTCTCTTCCAAATAATTTTGATGTCGCCAATGTAGACGGAATTATTTGTATTGAGTTGTTCAATTCCGAATATAGTAAGCTGATTACAAGTCTAGGCATTCCAACTATTTTCATCGACTGCTCTGCCGATATCTGCTACCCTGAATTCCAAGCAGATGTACTTCTCATGGAAAATGAACACAGCACATATCAACTTACAAAAAAGTTAATTGATGGCGGTTACACATCACTGGGATTCATCGGAGACTATAATCACTGTAGGAGTTTTAATGAAAGATGGGTGGGCTTTAATCGCGCATTGATAGAATCTGGGATTCAGCTTGATCTCTCACAATGTATTCTCGATGACGATCGACTATTTTTTTCGAGTCCGGAGTGGGCAGATGCTAAGCTAAGCCAAATCAATCAGCTTCCTTCTGCTTTCGTGTGTGCTAACGATTATATTGCGGTTACCTTTATGAAGTCACTCAAAAATATGCTTTCCATTCCTAATGACCTCGTCATTTGTGGTTTTGATAATGGTCCTGAATCAAGCATTGTAGAACCCCATCTCACCACTGTTCATATTTATAGTAATCAGATGGGTGTCAAAGCAGCTGAAATGCTACTTTCCCGAATTCATGATCCGAAGCAACCCTATCAGGTTTCTCATATTTATACCAAACTCATCCTAAGAGAATCTACACCTAATATCAGTTGATGAATTTAAAAAGAACCCAAGCGATTAAAAATTCCGTCGCTGGGGTTCTTTTTTTTCGTTGAATTGTTCCAATTACAATTTCCTGTATTTATAATCCCACAATTAGTTCAAGGAAGGATTGTATTCTTCATAAGAAAGAACAATATGCTCACTTTTTAGCAGACAATGCTCTATGATCGCCTTACGTTTCGCTTTCAGGACAATTTGTTCAATATCAGCAAAACTGCAACCGGAAAGACGTTCGCATGTTTCCTCCAGCAGCCCAGCTTCACTTTCAAAGTCATTAATTAACAGTTCGACATATTGACGCCTACTTGATTCATCCGGGTTAGCATAAATCATTTTTGTATCAAACCTTCGCCAAATAGCTCTATCCAGTTCATTTTCTAGGTTCGTCGCTGCTACAAAAATGCTGTTGTCACCAAAATCATCGAGACATTGCAGCAGTGTATTCACCGCACGAGCCATTTCTTTAACCTCGTCATTACTCTCCCGTGTTCTTGCAATGGCATCAAACTCATCCAGGAAAAGAACACAAGGAGATGCTTTGGCATACTCAAATATTTTCCGGATATTACTTCCAGTCTCGCCCAAATGACTGTGAATAATTGCATCAAGTCGAACCAGGATAAGTGGAAGCTCCAGCATTTGAGCCATATAAAATGCCGTCAGTGTTTTCCCTGTGCCCGGTGGACCATACATAACCACTTTATTGGGAATTGGAACTCGATGCTCTTCAAATCTTTCCCTCATACCTAAGATTGTGATGAATTCTTCGACAATCTTTCGATTCATATCGGGTAGGATCAGATGTCTAACCTTTTTGGCACATTCTTTGGGTGTATAATAGGTACCCATATCAATCCCTTTTGCTCTGGGTAGACGTTGATTGGTGCTGCTTTTATTCATTATTTATTGAAGCTCCTTTAAAATGGTTATTTTCAAGAAATCCAAAAGATCCTTTCTGAATCCAGTTCAACCTGCTCTAATTGCCGCTCGAAGTTCTCGTGAGGAACGATAGAGTCCGCTTGTGACCATTCATTATCCACAAATCAATTCAAATACACATTGTTTTTATTCGTAATTATTACGATTTAAAATATCATACTTTCTTTTTGTTTATAATGTCAACCAGTAGCACAAAAAAGAGCCTTTATAATTCCAAGGCTCTTTTAGGGTATATCTATTAAATCGGCCATCCAGGCAAAGCAGAAGTTCCAGCATCTTGCCTTCACATATTGTAAGTCCTGGCTAGCTTGGACTTAGCTCTGAGCCGGGTGAATTCCTTAGTTACCAGGATTACCGTCCACACTACAACCACAGAATCAATTACAAGCGAACCCCAATATACTCCGGAGACGCCTAACCATCTTGGCAAAACAAGCATCACTGGCACATAAAAAACAAGTTGTCTGGTGATGCCGATAACGGCTGCCGGCTTCCCTTTATTAATCGCAGGGAAAAAGGTCATGGCCATAAAAATGAGCGACAATAACGGCAGAACCGCCATGTTCAACCGGAAATATAACATTTCGCTGGTCTTAAAGATTTGATCCGGCAGCATTAGCCCCAGAATGGAAGCCGGCGAGATCATGGAAATTATCCAGAAAGGCAAAGTCAGCAGCATGGAAACGAGGGTGAATATTTTATAGGCTTTGATGGCGCGCTCATACTGTTCTGCTCCAAAATTTATGCCGATGACTGGCTGCAAGGCGCGCATTAATCCGAATATCGGCGTCAACAGGAAGGTGAATACACGAAAAACCACTCCATAAAATGCAATATCTGCTGTAGTCCCGTATCTCGACAGTGCATTAAATACTACAACAGCCTGTACCAGATTCATAAAGTTCATAATGAAAGAGGACATTCCCAGACCAATTATGGATTTGATTGTGGCAGCATCCCGATAGATTGCAAAGACATTCGTTCGGAATGAGGCAAATCCTTTGCCAAAATAAATCCATCCCAGCAAGGTGTAGACCAGCATCCCGATATTTGTAGCCCAGGCAGCACCCTCTACTCCAAAATCCAGCCAGGCTACCAGAATATAATTGGACAATACATCAACTGCCAGTCCAATGCCCATTACCACGGCTGCCGATTTCATTTTCCCTTCGGCACGTACAATCATGTTGGCAGCCAGTCCATAAATCCAGAAAAATGAACCAATCACCGTAATTCTAAAATAGCTGTCTCCAAGAGCCAGAGTTTCCCCTTCTCCTCCCATGATTCGCACCAGCTGTGTAGAGAAAAGCAAACCCAATACCATATAGATAAGCGTTACAAGGATGGACAGATAATTAACATTCCCCATCAAACGCTTCTGCATTTCTTTGTCCTGCCTGCCGAGGGCTAAACTTAAAGCAGAACCGGCACCCACCCCAATCAAGGAGCCCAGTCCCAAGCTGATCTGGGTTAAAGGATAAGCTACCGATACCCCAGCCAGTGCTTCCTCTCCGACAAATCTTCCCACAAATACAGCGGCAATAACCGCATTTAAGCCATAGAGGACCATTGCGATGATAGCGGGCCATGATAACTGGACCATAATATTCCAAAGATTACCGTTGAGAATAAAATGCGTCTGCTTGTCTTTGCTGTTGTTTATCTGTGTTACTGTGTTCATAATATGAATTTTCTCTCCTTCTTTTGACTGAATATGCAAAGTCCTCGTTCAAAAATTATACGGGACTCCTTGCATTAACTAGTCTATAAGACATGTTGGCTAGCAACTACCGCAAAAAGGATTGTTTCTATCTCATATAGGATTTTATCTTTGAATTTATATAAATTCCTCCGGAATAGCCCCCTCTCATTTCCATTCCTATTAAAAAACTGCAGCAGGAGTGGTCGCGGCTCCGCAAGTTTCCGGTACATGGTCAATTTTGAATGCTAGGCAATCATTTAGTCCCCCCTACTAACTCAACAAAAAAAGCAACTTCCCAGTTGGCAAGTTGCTTTTAAAAAACTCTTTTGTGATAAAGTAACGATGAAAAAAAACGATTGAAGTCAAAAACCGACCTAATAAGCAGCGAACGGATCCGCATTATTCGAAAGGAACTGAGCCCATGTGAATTTGAATTCAGGACTGCCTACAACACTTTCTGCTATATCACCTGGAACAAAAAACACAGTGAATCCTGCATTAGTCAAGTAGAAGTTATCCAGGTATGCATTAGAATCTTTAGTTAACTTATTGAACAGGTCAATAGAGTAGATAGAAGACTCAGTACCTTTTTGGACTTGTTCTTGAAGTGATTTCTTAATAACCTGACTGTAATTGCTGTTGGATTTCAGCAAATCTCCCAGCTTCATTGTCGTACCATCCTGCAGAGAGTAAGTAAGACCTGTTTGTGAGCCGCCTCCATGAGCTCCGCCGAGGTATTGATAATTGGTAAGCAGGAAGCTAATCACTCCATTTTGATTGTAAGTCACCTTGTAGGCCAGTTCGAAATCGTATGTCGCTCCTTCCGCTGGAGCACCAGACTTAGCCAGTTGTTTTTCCGAGGCATCTAGAAACTTCTGTGCCTGAGCTTTCACCGCTTTATTAATTGCCGCTTCGGCATTTTGATTCGCAAGCTGCGATACAACTGGATATACGATATTGATGGTTACATCCTTATGGGAATTAGAAGACTGGAGTTTACCGGCAGTTATAGTCAGTTCATTCATTCCTGCATTCGTGATATTGACAGTACGGGTTTGTCCGTTCCATTGGGCCAAATATCCGAAAGGTTCAACCAAGGCTTGCACTGCAACAAAAGAAGTTCCTCCGATTACCTGAGCTTCATATCTTTGTCCCAGACCGCTTCCATTTAACTTTACAAGTGCACTGTCGATATCCAATGAATAATTTACAGTATTCTCTCCCAGGGTAAGCTCTACACTATGATTTTTGTTATCGTATTTAACAGCTGCGCCTAATGCTTGCGCTGCGTCTTTAAGCGGAATGAGTGTATTACCTAATGGGCTTAGGAAAGCCTGAGTCCCGATTGCTTTACCTTTAACCTGAACATTCACCCTTGAGGTTATTGTTGCAGTAGTGGATGCAGCATGAACTGATCCGACAGACACGGGTAAAGCCGCCGCTGTGCCAACTGCAGCCAGTGCTGCTGACAATAGAAGTACGGACATCCGCTTTTTAGTTGTGAATTTTTTAACTTGAGTTTCCATTTTTGAAGATCTCCTTTTAGTCATTTTCTTACTATCACACTATAATCCCGTCATTTCCCGGATGGTTTACAGTATTTTCAGAAAAAGATTACAATTTTTACATGGAATTCGCTAATCAATGATGCATTGAAACCATTAAGGCAAATCCAAAAAGTGTCCAGTCATTTAGCACATGCACTATAAACGATGTCCAAATGTTTTTAGTCTTAATGTATGGATAGAGCAGAACAATCCGTACAATGCCGATACCGAGAATGGCTTGTGCAATATTCCAATTATAAGTTGGTAAATGGTATGCGCCAAAAATAATGGATACTACAATCCACGCTAAGATAATCGCAGACTTTCTGTTCAGTTTAAGTTTTTTTACTCCTAAGTACAAAATGACTAAGAATGGAAGGATCGTTATTAATTCTTCTCCAAAAAGCATCGGGAGCATTGTCAGGAACGTCGTAATTGTATCGGAAAAATTACCATTGAATCCTTCACTCACTGGATTTGCACTAAAATTAAATAATTTCGTAATAATAAAACCAACACCATAGGTCACAATAAGATTTACAATGTACGTCCCAAGAATTAATATAATATCTTTAGCAACTAATTTTCTGAAAAGTAATGTCCACTGACTCCGTGCAACAAAGATAACTGCTGCTAATGGGAAAATCACATTTATAAAAGGATGTCCATAAGTACCTCCAAACCCAATAAGAAACAATGCAAAACCTGCAGCAACAGCTATCAGAAATATTAGGCTGGTTTTCAAATTTAGAGTAGGGGATTGCAGTTCACTGTAGAATGGAAAATCATCATTTTTACGCTCAAATCTAAAAAAATTACTTTTACTCATCATTAATCAAATCCTTCCTGAAAATAATGAAAAGCTATACTCTCTGAATACTAAAACCAATGATGCGGAGAATAGAAATACAGTCAGCTGTTTTTTGTACTATCACACTATACCCCCATTTTTTTCTGAAACATTTACAAAATTTTCAGAAAAAAATTACAATATTTACACAAGTTTTAAATAAACTGAAATTAATTCATCGCTTAATTTTGCAAATTCATGAAAATGTTTTAAAAAAATGAATCTATTTCAGAAATAATTATGTTGTTTTGATAAAATAGACAGGTAATAATAGAATAAACAGTTCCCTTGTTAAAAAACTAAAAAGCGAGGTTTACCAATGTTATGGACCTGAAGCTGTTAAAAAAAATTAAAACGATAAATTTCTTCACATTCTTCTTTTTTTGGACTGTCATCTTTTTTGCTCTTGCGGATAAGCCACCACCTGCTGGTTTCTATGGGCTTATTGCCCTATTATTAGTTTATGGTATTTTACTTATTATCTATTTAAATGATTTTATTGAAAGCTTGATTAAGAAGCGAAGAGGAGTTTTTCTACTCAATTTGTTATATTTCTCCTTGGGAGGTTTTGCTTTCAGTCTCATTCTTTCAATTATTGTCATTAATCTTGTTTCAAATGTAGAAAATGAAGGATATCTAATCTCGGCATTCAGTTCAACCGTAATAGGATTCCTTAACGGGTTATGTTTTTATTTTTTCAACAAGCTGCTTGTGAAGAGGTACAACCTAATGATTGAGCAGAACCGCTCTGAATAAATAAAAAAGCCGAATTAGCTAAAGAATGACGTATCGTCAAAAAGCAACTTATCCGCAGATAAGTTGCTTCTTTATCATGTTCGCCTTATAGAACTCATGATACAGCTTCGGAGCCAAGGATATCGATAAGTGCATCAGGATTTCGTTTTCAATACAATGACCAGTGTTATTTTGAAGTGGCATACAAGAAAATGATGAGGCTCTGTAATTTAACGGATGGGTGTACATTGGAGCTAATTTTTCAGTCCTGTCAACGTGATTCCTTCTACGAAATATTTTTGACCAATCAGATAAAAAATGACGCCCGGCGCAAAGGACATACACGTAGCCGCCATCGTAAGCGACCAGTCCTGCTTTAGTTGGCCTCTAAAGGCGGTTAGTCCCAAGGCTATCGTATACTTATCGCTTGAGTTTATGTAAATCATCTGTTGAAGTAGATCATTCCATAAACCAATAAAGATAAATAATGCGACGACGATCATCGCAGATTTAATGGCCGGCATAATAATGCTGAACAAAATGCGGTAATATCCAGCGCCATCGATCGTTGCTGCTTGATCAAGCTCTCTCGGAATAGACATGATAAACTGCCTAATCAAAAAGATATTAAAAGCCCCGCCACCACAGAAATAAGGCAAAATCAACGGCAGATAGCTGTCATGAATTCCTAAGCCTCTCGTCCACCCAATATATAGCGGAATAAGTGTAACCATGGCAGGTAGAAGCATCGAACCGACACAAAGAGCCCAAATCAATTTTTTGCCCCGAAAACGCAGTCTTGCAAAGGCATAACCGCATAAAGTCGCTGTAAAGGTTCCTGCCAAACAGGCGGGTACAATAATAATCATAGTATTCCATAAATATTTCCAAAACTTAAAGATCTCTAGCGTTTCTGCATAGTTTGAAAACAACCAATTTCCTGGCAGCAGTGAAGGCGGATATTGGTATATCTCGGCATTCGACATGAGCGACGTGCGAAATATCCACCAGATTGGAAAGAGCACGAGTATAGTAAAAAAAATAACAACGACAAACGAGATCAGGTTCATCCATTGATTATTACGTTTTTTGCTCTTTAATCTTCCGTATGAGGCTACACTCATTTGTCATCGCCTCCTTCATTAAAGATCCATAGGTTGGAGGTTTTGAATAATACACCAGTAAAGCCTGCAAGAATAACAAAAATAACGGCTGTTGTCGCACAAGCATACCCCAATTTATAATTTACAAAAGCTTGATCATACATCAGATAAGTTAAAAAGCGTGAAGAATTACCCGGGCCGCCATTCGTTAATGAAAGAGCCGGCGTAACAATTTGGAGATTGGCAATCAAGCTCATTAGCAAATTGTAAAAGATAATGGGCGACATGCACGGTAAAGTGATATGCAAGAATCGTTTCCATCCATTCGCACCATCCATTTCAGCCGCTTCATGGTAGACGACCGGAACATTTTGCAGCCCAGCTAAGAAAATAACAATTAAGTTACCTGACAGCCAAACCGAAATCAAGGATAGGGATGGAATGACATAGCTGGAATCCGCGATAAAAGAAACTTTGTTCAAACCCATCTCAGAGAGAATAAAGTTAAAAAATCCAAAATTAGCTTCGTATAACCAGGACCATCCTACATATATTGCGGCTGCCGGCAAAACGTACGGTACATAGAACACAGCCCGGAAAAACCCTCTTGCCGGAATTTTACGATTCAGTAGCATCGCAATAAAAAGTGAATAAATCATGCCTCCAACTACCGATAAGACGGCAAAGTAGACCGTAGCGATAATCGAATCTTTAATATAAGGATCAGTGGTAAATAGATTAATATAATTCTCGAAGCCAACAAATTTGGGGTCTGAAAGTCCCGTCCAATTCGTTAAGCTGATCCCGAGCACCCCAATAAGAGGTAGATACGTTAAAAAGATCAGCCCAATGAAGGCAGGGATCAATAATATATACGCGGCTCGTGCCTCACCTGCATGAATACGTGAACGACGTTTCGGAGATTTATTAATCATTTCCATCTCTATCTCCCCACCTGAAGATCATAATATGGCCGCCGCGTGTGTGAGCTTGGCAGCGGCCAGTCTTTTACGAACTTTACTAATTGCCTGAATGGGCTGCTTTCAACGCATCGAGATTTTTAGAAATAGCATCCTTAGCGGTCGTCTTTCCAGTCCATACATCCCCTAGAACCGACCCGAGCAAGGTGTTAAACTCTGTCGTATGATTCGTATAGAACCACGCTGCGGGCTTCACAGCAGGTGATTGCGCATAGTCGACTACTGCAGATTTATATTCGTCATAAACAGGGAAGTTAGGATTTTCGACCCATTTACGGGTAAGGGTCTCATCCGTGTACCACTTCTCCAGCGTCGGCATCCAGATCCCCGAGCTAATGAGGCCCCAGTTATTTTCTTCTGAGTTGTACCATTTCAGCCATTCCATCGCTTCTTTTGGATGCTTAGTCTGGGAGAAGACGACATTGGCGCCACCCGTGTTGAGGGTAACCTTTTCCTTCATGTAAGGCAATACTGCAACGCCATAGTTCAAGCCTTCATTCTTGGCCGTATTCAGACTAGTTCCCACGTTCCACGCACCGTTAGTAGCCATGGCAACAGTTCCCGCGATGATGGTTCGTTGAATGCCATCATCAGTCTGTCCGACAGACAACGGAGCAACATGATCCTTCAAGTAAAGATCTGCAACCTTCTGAATTCCCTCTATACTGGCGTCTTCTCCAATTCTCACCTCAGTCCCATCACCCGAATAGAACCCTCCACCATTACCAAGCGCCCAGGTCTCAAGCTGCCATGGTAAGTTTTCAACGGATGCGCCAAACTGTACGATACTCTGCTCATTAAAGCCACTCTCATCAGGATGTTTACCATTTTTATCAAGGGTCAGCTTCTTTGCTGTTGTTACAAATTCGTCCCATGTCCACGCTTTGTCTAAAGCGGCTGGGGGATAGGGTACATTGGCCGTGTCAAACATATCTTTGTTGTAATAGAGGAGTAAGATTTCATTGGCAGCCGCGTAGGCTACGGTTTTCCCTTGATATTTGTAGGCTAAGCTATCCAGTGGTTTGCTGTCGCTTCCTTCGTACATTGTATTTACATCATTCAGCATGCCTTGGGTAGACCACTGAACGACCCCATCTTCTCTGAGCATCCCTGTATCAGGCAATTGCTCTGCCGTAGCCATTGTATTCAGCTTAGTCATGTAGTTTTCCCAAGGAATTGCTTGTACTTCTACTTCAATTCTGTCTTGAGAAGCATTAAACTTATCCGCCACTCCCTGGGTTACATTTCCCTCTTCCGCACTTCCCCACATCGAATAGATAATCTTGACCTTCTCCTCAGGCTTGGAGGTTGCGTTCTCAGATGCTTTGGGTGCATCAGATGCCTTGGTTGCTGTGTTTGTCTCGTCTTTCGCGCAGCCAATGACACTTAACGCTAGTGCAGTTGAAAGAATACCTACCCCGAATGCTTTACCTACTTTCATTTCCCTCTCCCCCTTCATAATTACATAGATATGTCTAACCGTTTGACCCCTTAAGTTATTGAGTTAAACGTTTAGTACCAACTTTTTTAATAATTTCAACCTTTGCTTGGAATCCGCAATTTCGGCCAGCAGATACGACTTTTAATATCGTAAATATTTTCAAAAAGTGGTATAGAGTCTTCATGAACTTGGGATGTTTTAATGAAGTAAGCGCTTTATTATTATTGTGTCATGATTTTCTATTAGGGAAAATAGCATTTTTCAACCTGATTTTTAAAAATTCCAACCTTTAAAGAATCATCTTTTTCATAAAAACGGCAGAATCAGCTGAACCAAAATATTCAATTGCAGTAACGACAATAAGCAGAGCCGTCCTCCTACCCCAATGGTAGAAGCACTGCTCTGCCTATTTAGCATTTATACACATATGCTGCTGTATGCAACAACGCCTTTTTTCTCTTCTCGAAACATAACTGCGTGAGATTTCCAGCTCCTTAGCAAATTCCCGCTATGTTATCGAATTTCTTGAGGTTGTGGCCACGAACCGAGGTCAAGAATGAAGGCGTCTCTTATTCGTTCCCCATCGTGCTGATGTCGATGACAAACCGGTAACGGACATCTGAAGCAAGCACACGCTCCCAGGCTTCATCAATCCGGTCAGCAGAAATGACCTCGATTTCAGAAGCAATATTATGTTCAGCGCAGAAATTAAGCATTTCCTGCGTTTCACGGATTCCGCCAATCATCGATCCGGCAAACGAACGGCGGTGGCCGATCAGCGAGAATACGTTAACTGCCAATGGATCAGCGGGCGCACCAACATTGACTAATGTACCATCCAATGCCAGAAGTGAAAGATAGGCATCAATATTAATTTGTGCGCTTACTGTATTCACAATAAGATCGAATGAACCGGCAAGCTGCTTAAATGTCTCCGGATCGCTGGTCGCATAATAATGATCCGCTCCTAATTGCAATCCGTCTTCCTTCTTCTTCAGTGACTGTGATAACACAGTAACCTCAGCTCCCATGGCATGAGCAATCTTCACAGCCATGTGTCCAAGCCCGCCAAGACCCACTACAGCTACTTTTTTGCCGGGAGCGGCTCCCCAATGGCGCAGCGGTGAATAGGTGGTGATTCCTGCACACAAAAGCGGTGCAGCCGCGTCAAGCGGAATAGCATCAGGAATCCGGACCACGAAGTCTTCTGTTACAACGATGTGCGTGGAATATCCGCCCTGAGTATAGTGACCGTGCCGGTCGATAGCTCCATAGGTGCCCGTATTTCCACTCAGGCAATACTGCTCCTCACCTTTTTGGCAATTACTGCACTCTCCACAGGAGTCAACCATACAACCTACCCCTACACGATCGCCAACTGCGTACTTTGTAACTTCGGAACCGACCTGGCTGACAATACCGGCGATCTCATGCCCTGGAACAAGTGGATACTTAACCGGTCCCCACTCCCCGCGGGCTGTATGAATATCCGAGTGGCAAATGCCAGCGTATTTAATCTCAATAAGAACATCGTGCGGCTGCAGATTCCGGCGTTCAATTGTAGTTAGCTTGAACGGGCCTTCCTGACTGAATGTAGCACGTGCATTAACCTTTATCATAGTGAAACCTCTCTTCTAGTTAATATAAAAAACTGTAACGCCGACTTTACAAAACCTATGTTATTACTTAAAGTTAACTCTAAGTCAAGCACAAAATATAATTAAGACTGGAGATAGATGATGAAGACATACTCCATTAGTGAAGTTGCAGAATATTTTAATATGACATCACATACCCTGCGTTACTATGACAAGGAGGGGCTTTTGCCTTTTATAGAAAGAACCCCCAGCGGGAAACGCGTTTTCAAAGAAACGGATATGGATGCTTTAAAAGTAATTGAATGCCTGAAGTCATCCGGGATGCCGATTAAGGAAATAAAACATTTCATTGAGTGGTGCTCTGAAGGGGACTCCACCTTGCAGCAGAGATATGACATGTTCCTGGAGCGAAAAGCTTCCGTAGAAGCACAGATGGAAGAATTAAGAAAAACGATGGAAGTCATAGAACATAAATGCTTCTACTACAAGACCGCCTTGGATAGCGGCACGGAAGATGTTCATAAAAAAAATAACATTAAGAGTGCATTTACTCATTAAAAATGGACCTTCAAATTACAGTAAAGGCGGGGCAGATTGATCTGCCCCGCCTTTCTTAATTTGGACGCTTTTTTGCCAGCAGCTTCTCCGTAAAATTCACATCAAAAAAATGAATAATGGGTCCCAAACCAAGTGCGGACACTAGAGTTCCTAAGCCTATAACGCCTCCTGCCAGGAAGCAAATCAAAGCACAAAGAGCATCCGTAAACATCCGGTGCCAAAAATAAGATATTTTCGGGACGTTATCCCTCATAATCAGGGACAGGCTGTCGTAAGGAGCGACTCCCACAGCCGATGTCTGATACAGGGATACCCCAAAACTGCATACCACCACGCCAATCGCTACGACGACCACCCGCTGCCATAACAGCTGAGGTTCGCCTAACAGAGATAGCCAAGTACTATGAAAGAACGTAGCGATATACCCCAAAAAGATTGCGTTTACAAAAGTCCCTGCTCCAATATACCTTCGTCCGGTGATGAATTCGATTACAAACAATACCAGGTTCAGCAAGATCAGAAAATTTGCATATGTTATACCCACGCACTCTGCAAGTGCCATCACCATGCCGCTAAAGGGATCATTCCCCATGCCGGACAGCTTAAAAATACTAATTCCCATGCCCAGAAATACATTGCCGATAACCATAATAATCAATCTTTTTTTATCCACGTTATAAAGATAACCCTTCATATTGCCCATCCTATTTTTCATATTAAAATTGCACCTTACAACAACCACGTCATTATATCATATATTCTATTGTTTGACGGTTATCTTTATTGATAGTATTCAATGATTTGGATAAGCAGATCGGTCAGGACTATATTGTTTTGATGGGAACTGAAAAAAACAAAAGCAACCCGTCCGCAGATAAGTCGCCTTTGTAAAACTTTAGTGTTAACGGATCTAACTTATGACTTTAAGCTCAGCGCTTAGCCTTTTAAAAATGATGATAAAGCTTCATAAGAGTATATTTCATTCCACCGGGTTCTATAAGTTAATTTCAGACTTCTCTACTTCATGCCATTGAAAAAGCATTAACACAGGAGGAATATAAATTGGCTGGCCCCAGCAATAAATCAAATCAGGTGTCAAATTCGCAAGCCATAGCTCCCCATTCTCATCTAGTTGCATTCTCCACTTTCCGCTGGCAACAACTTTTTCCTGCTCCATAAGGAAACGAGCCTCATCATATGAAACTTCAATTCCTTTATTGCGCTCTATGAAATCAAGGGCAGCTTGGTAATTACGTTCTTGCTCTTCTTCTTTTTCTGCAGTAAAAGCTGAATCGTATACCTCTGAGAAATCTAAGCCCTTAAGGTCATGGAGTTCCACTAGTTGTTTAAATGCGTCCGTTACAAAAAATTGAACGATAGCTGTTTCCTTTATTTTGAACAGTCTATAATCAACACTATCAATTACATTTGTGGTGTTAAGCAAAAACAACATCAAATCAGGATGAGCCAAGGGAAGTGTTTCGTCTTCTTCCGCAACAATTGGCTATCCGTAAATATCTCGAAAAATCATTGTACTTCCCCTTATTCTTGGTGTGCATGATTCTGGGTTCTCCTCCTTTTTTTCTCTGTATGATTGTACTGACAATAAGGTACCAAAAAATCTCCATTCAAAGAGAAAATCACGCCATTGATTCCATCGGCTGGTTCGCCAATTATTGATATTATCCCAACACTACCCAAGCAATCTGTCACTTCTCATTATTTTATTTGTGTTCAAAACTCCCCGTTCTTTGCCAATGATAAGAGTAGAAGAGTCTCCATTGCCAGCCAGCTAGAGGCCGACTCTATCCACCCCTTCAGCAAATGGTTCAAACAAATGTCTGGCTATCCGCCAGGCAAGTTTCGCAGCCGCAGCAGGATGATTTAATATAGAAAACGGCGCTGCATCAGTGCAGCGCCGCTGTACCATTTTCAAGTTTGATCACAGCATCCAACCAACCTCCCTGTAGGCCCTCCAAAGCGCCTGAAAAGATTGCAACTGTGCCAGGTGTCATTTCGTACAACGTGTCTAGCAGCAGGAAACGAATCTCGATATCCATGCCATAGAGAGGCTCATCCAGCAGCAGAAACCATGGATCAGCAAGCATCGCCTGAGCAATCATAAGCCGTTGCTTGTTGCCGCCTGACAACCGCTGAATGGGCGTTTTCCACTCGGCAGTAAGCCCGAGCCGTTCACATAGCTCACGAGATCGTTCCTCAATGGTTGCCCGTGGCATCAGCTTCATCTCACCCACATAACGCATGTATGCCTCGACGTTCATATTGTCATAGTACGCTGTCTGCTGTGGCTTGTAGCCCAGATAAGACTTGAAAGCATTCCCTGACAACGTCACGCCATGAAGCTGATAGGTAATCAGGCCGCGTACAGGCTGGTATAGACCAGCTATCGCTTTGAGCAATGCTGTTTTCCCACTGCCATTGGCGCCCTCCAGACCATACCAGCCTGGCGGCAAAGCCAGATTCACATCCCCTAGCAGCAGGTGACCATTATCTGCAAGAAGTTCAACCGCGGTAAGTTTTAGCTCAGCTCCTCGCACCACCCTCCCTCCTATCCATATTGCTTGTAATAATGCCGATGGCGCAGCAAAATACTTGTTATAACACCCAGCGCTATTGCCAGACTAACAGCAACAAGCTTGCTTGCAAGCCAGTGTTCGGACCCGTATTCGCTGAACAATTGAAATACGCCAAGCCTCTCGCCAGCGGAAAACTGGATGACGCCCACTGCGAGGACAACCGCGGTACCAGGCCATGTCCCGAAACGTAGCATTGCAGCCAGCGCTGCAAAAGCGCTCAGGCAGATCGGCAGTAATAGATCTGTGATCAGTAAAGTAGTGTTAGATCCGAATTCACCGCTGGTACCCGTCATAACGAGTATTCCATAAAACAACAGCGCTAGAAGGAGGTCATATAGCAGTATGGTTCCTATTCTGGCTACCATAAGCTGTACGGGTGTAACAGGAAAGGTCGCCTCAACCTCACTCATTGGCGTATGCATGGATCGGAGTGAATAGGCCACACTGGCTACAGGAAGCAACAGAATCGTAAATAAAAATACATCCGGCTTGGCAGAGCTACTGAACCATTCACTTGCTACCAGCCCCTCAACGACTGCTCCTATGCCAATCATAAGCGCTGATGTAAGCCAAAACAGCCAATGCATCGTCCTTACCTGAGCTGCCATGCGTTGCATAAGCCTTACTGGTAAAGATATAGCGACAGTTGCTTGCCGCCCAGGCCTGTCATGTCTTGCCACTCGCTTGGAAGAGGGTACAGCAACCGCCCACTCAGGCTGTGTGGCATATGTGGCGGCAAGCGCCAGCAGAGATTCCGTCTGCTGGCCGCTGGGACCATCGACGGTATAGCGATCCAGTTGGCTGAATACGGCTCCGATCTGGTCATGCTCCCATCGATCCGCTGCTGCTTCACCCTTTTCCTCTAGTTGCCGCTGCTCTTGCAATTCCCTGTGCAGTTGACTGTCGCGACTAGCCTTATCGGCGCTACCGGCTCCGGATATGTAACTCATCCTGATCCTCCCCTTTCTGCAATGTATGGGCCAGTCGCCTGAACGCCCGATACAGCTTGGACTTGACCGTTCCAAGCGGCAGTTCCAGCAACTCGGCTATTTCATCCAGCTTGAGCTCCTCATAAAAACGCAAAATAACAATTTGACGCTCCTCCTCAGGCAAAGCGCCAAGGGCAGCAATGACTGCTTCACGCTCATATTGCTTGTCTAAAAAAGACGCTACCGTATCCTTACCGCCATCTGCCGCATCATACACTCCGGTATCCTTAGCCGCTACTTCATAACGATAAGCTCCGGACTTCCATACATCACGGCACAGGTTCGTCGCAATTCGATAAATCCATGGTCGAAACCGTTCAGGCAACCGACCAGCTTGCAAAGCCGTGAATACTCTGACAAAACACTCTTGCACCAAATCTTCTGCGAGCTGACGCTTGCTGGTCAGTCGGTATAAATACGCATAGATGGTCTGATGATACCGATAGACGAACAACTCCAGCACGGCTGTATTCCCTTGCTTGTATTGCTCGAGCAGTTGCTCATCCGTAACAACAGCCCTGCTGTTCACTTGACTCTCTCCTTTCTCGCTCAGCACTATTGCCTGCACACGAGCCAACCTCTGCCTTTCCCCAATAGAAGCATACAGCAGAAAAGCAGTATTCCAGCTGCTGCAAATAATGCGATAGCGTTATGCGATTTATCTGTGAACCGGCTCACCGGCCAGACGGCTTGAAATAAATAGTACCGATTGAGCGGCATACTGGACATAAAATACTCCAGCAGCCACACCGTTGCCCCCACTCCTAGCCCGACAGCCATATTGCGCCCTAGCAGACTGCCCAATGCCGCCAGACCGCCAAGGAACATATTCACACTGAGGCTATGTTTAATTATGTAAGCTAGTTGTGCCGTACTTAAAACGATCGCCCAGCGGTCAATTGCCCAAAGCAACGCTGCTTCATAGATAACTAGCAATAGCGCAGCGACCGCTCCTCGCTCGGCGAACACGAGTAATTGTGAATATGGATAGCTGAAATGATGGGCAAAAGTACCCTCACTGAAATCATCGGCGAACAAGGCAGCACTCAAGGCAATCGCAAGTAAAGGCAGCACAAATATAAAAGCCACTTTGACATGATAAAAACCAGGAGAGGGCATCATCATTGGCAGCATGAGGCAACCAGCTGCTATCAGCGCCGCAATAATAGCTATAGCTAGCAAGTAGCCGCCCCATAGGATGCGCCAAGCATATTTTGCACGGGACAAAAGAATGAGGGCAACCTTCATTGTCCTCCCTCCATTTTCCTTTGCAAATAGCCTCGCAGAAGCGCTTCCATTTGTTCATCACTGTCCTCGATTTGCTGCTCTGTGCCAATACTGTCATAGACAAGTTTGATGACATCGTAGACACTTTCAATACCGTACTGGCTGTATATGGTGTTCATAAGGTTATAAACCTGATTCGGTGTACCGTTCAAAAAATAGCTGCTAACAGGTTCGAACAGTCGATCTGGCAGTTCCCCTCCGATCAGCTTGAGCTCGTTATAAGCCTGAAAAAAGTTGTTCAGTGTAAATTGGGCGTTTAAATTTAACATTCTCGCATTTCTAATTTCTCTACGTTTGGCACTGTAATCTAGCCAGTATTGCCCCGTTCTCAGTTGGAAGTTCCCATTCTTCCCTCGCTCAATTTCCGACCCAAAATAACTTAACTCAGACAACTTAGACAAAAAGTGGATATCGCGAGCTTCCGGACCTCCAACTGATGCATCTACCATGCCAAGGGTGCTCATACTCACCATATTCAAACTATAATACGGATAATCGGCAAGTGCCATAGTAACCGTCTGGGGAAAACTCGTTGCAGCTTCTCCATCCAACTTTTTCAAAGTACGCGCCGCTTGGGCGTAATGCCTGGCTGCGAACTGTGCTGCTTCTTCGACAGAACGGGCAGGCAATTGACCAGATGCCAACAGACGCAACGTCTTGCCGTCTGCCGTCGCTTCTGCAAGTTGCAGATCGCCCCCAAATAATGTAAGTCCGCTTGCTTCATCCAGCTCCAGGCGCGTGATGGTCGCTCCCTTCTCTCCAGCCATCTTACTAGTAATGACAGAGGCGTTGGAGAACAGTTTCAAGCCACTTGGCCCTGTGATAGCAACTTCAAAGCCCGCCATAGGGCGCGGCAGTTGTGTGTCCAGAATATCTGTAGCGTGACGCCCCCATTCGTAGTGATCGGTAAGCAATTCCGATAGCCGGCTATTGCCGATAACAGGGTACCAGCCATAGAAAGCTGGCAGGAAAATCCTGTTATCGTCGACAACAGCGATCTGCTCCCATCTATCCCTGCTAGGAGCGACGGAATAATAATGCCGCCAATCATTTAGGGTACCTCTATATGTCATCTCGATCTCCAGATGCTCCCCTGGCATAACATCCGTTGCAGGCTTGATCCAAAGTACATCTGTAGCCTCTTCCCACTCATAGGCAGCAGCAGCACCGTTCACCTTCAGTTCCTGTACATCAAAGATATGTCGCAGCATGATTGGGAATCGCTCTAGTGTTGCCGCTTGTCCATTGCTTGCTTGCATCGTCGCCTGTATTTCTAACCCATGCCGCGGCAGTAATTCCAACTTCAGCTTGTAGCTGTTAATGTGTAGATCCTGGAACTTCATTCCGACAAGCAGATCTTTAATATGCGATACCGAGAGCGGATTGCTGGTATTCCCGTTTGTGTTAAGGGTGATCCGAGACATTTCCTCAATATCCGCCTCCGAATATTTACCCGCTGCAATTCCAGCAACGAGCAGTTGCTCCAATTCACGCTGTTGCGTGATATCATTGGCTGAAGTAAGACGTTCGCGATAGAAACGTTCATTGGCATCCGCAATATCTGCCCGTTCCTGCAGGTATCCGTACATCGCACTACCTGCCCATAACAATGCTGCACCTAGAATCAGCATCGTGGGATAGACAAGCCATGCCTTGACCCGTTCCCGCCTGCGTCTACATACTACAAGTAGAACAGTCATGACCATTCCTGCTGCTAAAGCTGCAACGATGCCGCGATGCAGCCAAAATGCCGGATCATATATAAATCCCCACATACGTGAGTAAGACTTACCAATATATTTAACTAGTGAATAATCGAACCAAATCTGCGTATGAGGGGGTAATGAAAAAGAAGGGCGATCGGTCTTAAAAAATTCCGGTAAAATAATTGCCAAGCTAAGCAACAGGACGAAGCTGATCAAGTAACTGTATCGCTTGCGGATAAGGATACCTACTAAGTAGGCAATTACAGTTGCAAATAACATCGGGATGGCAAAGGAAGCCAATACAGCAGAGGTATACCATTCACGCATTCCCCATGAGATGCCATCATTTACGACCAACCATACATAAGCCCCCATCGGCACGAGCGCAGCTGCTAACGGAAGGGTTACAGCACAGAGCAAGCGTGCAGCCTCCATTTCCCATGTTCGATACGGAAAGGTAGCCATCATGGTTGCTGTCTTCCATTCTTCATCCCGCCGTGCTATCGCTGTTGCCAGCAAAGGCAAAATAATGAGGGCTACAAGGCAATACACCTCAGAAATATCCATCACGTATACTGCACGATCCAATTTGGCATCGGTGGTCTGAAACATCAAATACAGGATGCCGACCACAGTTGCCAGCATTAGATACAAGCCTGGGCCACGCAGCAGTAGCTTGCACTCTGTTTTGTAATAGCGAATCAGGCTCATTGGCTATTCCCCGCTCTCATGACCGCGATATATCCGTCCTCAAGTCCTGCCTTTGCCTGGACTGCTCCAGGTAATGGGACAGAACTGGCAAGAACACGCGCCTCATAGCCGGCTCCTGAACGCTTTGCAGTCACGATGGCTGCAGTTTCTTTGAGCTCTGCAAGCTTCTCATCACCCACTTGGACCGTCCACACTTGTCCCTGCACACGCTGGAGCAATTGTTCTTGCGTACCGTGAAATACGATGCGCCCTCCGCTCATAATCGCCATACTCTTACAGTTATTATCAATATCGGCGACGACATGTGTAGACAGTAGCACAGTACGATCTTTACCCAGCTCAGTCAGCATATCACGAAATCGCATGCGTTCTTCGGGATCAAGCCCTGCCGTAGGCTCGTCCACAATAATGAACTGCGGATCACCTAGCAACGCCTGGGCAATACCGATGCGCTGCCGCATCCCGCCAGAATATTTGCCTATACGCACATGGCGCTTCTCCTCCAGATTGACTCGGCGCAACATTTCGGCTACTGCTTTCCTCCGGGCTTTTCCATTTGTAATGCCCTTCATGGACGCGACATAATCGAGATATTCTGCGCCTGTCAACTTGCGATATACGCCAAACTCTTGTGGCAGGTAGCCAAGCAAGCCACGAATTTCACGTTCATCCCGCCCAAGCTTGCAATGTCCAATTTGTACATCCCCTGATGTTTTCGGTATTACTGTTGCCAATATTTGCATCAATGTCGATTTTCCCGCCCCATTGGGACCGAGTAAGCCGAACATACCCGTACCCAATGTCAGGTTAATTCCGTTCAGTACTTGTTTACTGCCATATTTTTTGCACAATTGCTGGATAACTACATGCATCATTACCTGCCTCCATTCGTACTTGGCCAACTACCGTGCGCACGAGTAGATTGTCGAACAGTATAACGACACTCCCTTCTAAAAGTTTAAAAAACAGGTGATTTTTTAAAATAATAGTATCCTTGCGCTGCCAATATGACATTTGTTCGATGTGTCTACTACGACAAAAAAACCTCCAACCCCGTATATGCGGCTTCGGAAGTTATTCATTAACCTGCATTTCGCAGTTACTCTAAGTACAGAATCCCAAAATCACAGCTTCTATGAAATTCTGGTTTGTTCGAATGAACTTTGCTCCATGTTCCAAAGTGCGGATAAACCGTTTCATCGCCGCACTTGTAAAAGTTTCCTCTTATCCTTTTTCCCGGCACTGCCCGAAAATCCGAAAAATAAGATTGTACCCATGCCCATGAGATCGAAAAGCTTAATTCCCAATACGCTTCCCCTTTATCATTAATCTGATCCGTGGTGGATAGGACTTGGAAAAGTGCTGGATTGATAGTGATTGGGAAGCGATCATACCGATCCGCCCCTATCTGCAAGAGAATTGCGCCATTCGCATTAAATTCGAAATTCATATAGCGCTGGTCCGAATCCGGAGAAGGCTGAAAAAAGAACTCGATGCAGCTATCCTTATACACAGGATCATTCATGTTTCTATATGTTCGTATTGGATTCTGTTCGTAAACCTTAAACTGAAGCTTCAGATCCTCCTGACTGTAATTTAATCTTGCTGTAACGACCGGGTTATATCCTTTAAGCCATTGATACTGTTTAATGATCTGGAAATCTTCTGTAACTGAAACATCCGTCTGATTTATCAGGCGGGAAATCACTAAGGTTTCTAATTTTCTTTCCATGGTTCATTCCCTTCGGTTGGAAATCCCACTAGGCTAACACAGCAAAACAACCCTATTAATTAACTTGATTATTTAGACCCGCGACTTACCGGTTTTCCAATACGCAGTCTCGATCCCCGAAATTTCGCACGGCCGTCTGCCGTTACCTGTATTGGCGGATGATGGAACTGCACACTCTATATCCCCTCGGGCGCATCCCCCACTTCCCGATCGATGGTCAGATCCCCCCGTATCCGTTCTCCTGCAATGCGTCGAAATCTACCTTCACCTCGCCGAATGGAACCTCCCGGAATATGGCTCCGGAGCTTACTAGCCCTGCAATCCGTTGATGATCCAGCGGGTGGTACCCGACGGCACCGTATACATCCCTCAGTTCGACTGACTGATGTCGGCTGCCGTACTTTGCATGGGTCAATTTATTCCTCAGCAGGTGTACACCATGCACCGGTTCATCCCCTGTTACCATCACCATGTTGGTCAACCCTTATTTCGCGCAAGGTAACGTAATTCCTTCATGGATCGCCCGGTCGGCTAAGAGAGCGATCTCCATCGCCCGGCAAGCTTCCTCCATTGCCGGTATAGGGGGCAAGTTGTTCTCCAGCATGGACAGGAAATAGTCCAGCTGGGCACCCGTAGGCTTTACGGAGAAGTCCATATTGATCTGCCGGACCGCTCCTTTCTGGTAGTCTTCGACCTCGATCAGATTCCCCAGATGCTGATCCTCTCGCGGTCGTTCGTTCTTGTATATGATGCGAATCCGGCCTGCCGGTCCGATAAATTCCTTCCGGTTATCAGTCGGAAGCCCCTTGCCCCACCCTGTCTCAAAGTAGCCGATGGAGCCGTCCGACAGACGGAGGGTCATGAGTCCGTAATTGTAAGTATACGGCGGGACTTCTTCGTAGAGACGCTGCCCGATCCCATTGACGCTTACTACGTCCGCCCCTGTAGCCCAACGCATCACATCGATATAATGGACGCCGCAATCCACGATCGGCGAGACGTCCCGGAGCAGGGATAAGTGGGAAGCCCAATTTTTGGAGGGCTTCAATTGGGATAGCCGGATGACCAAAGGGAAGCCGATGGCGCCCTCCCGGATCATCTTCATAACCGCCTGGTACGTAGTGTTATGGCGAAGGATGTGACCGATCAGCACCTTGGTTTTAGCTCCACGGGCCAGCTTCATGAATTCCTGTGTTTCCCGTGCATTGCCCGCCATCGGCTTCTCGCATAGGATATGCTTCCCTGCAGCGAGACAATCTTTTGCGATCCCCAGATGGGAGGACGGGTACGTGGCGATAATGACCAGATCCACATCATCACGCTCTATCAAGACCCGGTAATCCGTGCTCCAACACTCAGCTCCGTATTGGCTTGCCACTAAGGAGGCCCTGTCCCGGTTCCAATCCGCCACGCCGATCAACCGGACCCGCACCTGTCGTGATATCGCGTCCAAGTGGAGAGAGCCCATATAACCGCAGCCTATCACGACCGCCCCGTACCTTTTCATGATGCATCCATCCTATCCTTCTCACTCGCGGAGGTTATTTTATGTTGATCCAAGCTCCTTGTTGGGAGAAACCGAAGTCTCCTTACAACGTCTAGTCTTCTTGGGCATTGATGATTTACCATTCTTCATGCATATACTTCTCTTACATTTGTACAATACCGGACTACTACAGAATAACCTGCATCTTGTTATGATACCTTGTCACCTTTATTATATAAGAATGATGGATATTTTTATTTAGCAAAGAAAGTTACTTTTTGCACGATTCCGTTATTCCTTCTAATTCTATGTAGGGGAGGGGCTCGGTTCATAGGTTCTTTCTTCTATCGCTTGCCGCAAGGTCTGCCATTTTTGTACGATGTATGCGGAACTTCAACCCTATAGATCGCCAATGCTGGGCGCACATAAAAAAGCAACTCCCTTTTTGCAAGTCGCTTTTAAAACACTCTATAGTGAATCTTAAGTTATTATCTACTATCCTCACCGCTTCGCCTTATAAAACTCATGATACAGCTTCAGAGCCAAGGATATCGATAAGTGTAATTTCATTACCTTCCTTGTCCGTCCCAATTGGATCATGCAGAGATACATCTTTACGAGTTTTCTTGAGCGAACGCAGGTGCAACAGGATTTCGTTTTCAATACAACGAGCAGCAAATGTGGCTAGTTTGGTTCCTTTGTTCGGACGATAGCTCTCAATAGCTTTTATCAGGCCGATGGTGCCGATGGAGATCAGATCCTCCATGTCTTCCCCAGTGTTATCGAATTTCTTGAGGTTGTGGACACGATACGATGTCAAAATCCACTTTCTTGATAGAAAAGCGTTGATAGAAGTATGAAGGTTTTACCGGATGGATGGCTCTTTTTTTGTTATTCATTGTCCTTTTTTTAATAGTCACTTCGTTTTCTTAAATTTTCACTTCATATCAACAACTTAACAGTTGAAAGACATGATATTTAACATAGTTTGAGCATGTTTACAGTCACATCCGGGAAAGAATTAGCTGTGTTACGATATATCTTATTACTCTAGAGGAGTATTAATAATGTCAACAACTTGCAAAAGAGGTGTGTAATTGAAACTTCCAACAATCCAATTCGGACATATTAAATCGAGAGTTCCTGTTATTCAAGGTGGAATGGGTGTAGGCATATCCTTAAGTGGACTAGCCGCTGCTGTAGCCAATGCAGGCGGGATCGGCACCATCTCTGGTACAGGGATCACTCCTGATGAGCTGAGAATGCATATTCGCAAAACAAGAGAACTCTCTAAAGGAAATGGCTACATCGGTGTGAATGTACTATTCGCAGTGAAGGACTTTGCCGAAAAAATGAAGATTGCTTTGGAGGAGAGGGTTGACTTTATTATTTCCGGAGCCGGAATTTCTAGAGATATTTATGCTTGGGGTAAAGAATATGGTACTCCTGTCGTAACTATTGTTTCATCCGCCAAATTAGCCCGAATTTCCGAAAGACTTGGTGCCTCCGCAGTCGTTGTGGAAGGGTTCGAAGCTGGAGGCCATTTAGGTACAGACAGATCCATGTTTGATATCCTTCCTGAAGTCTTAGAGGCCGTTTCGATTCCTGTTATTGCTGCGGGTGGAATTCTAACAGGGGATGATATCGCAAAAGCCCTTCGGATCGGCGCATCTGGTGTTCAAATGGGTACCCGTTTTGTGGCTAGCCTTGAGTGTGATGCTCCCTTAGCCTTCAAGCAAAAGTATGTAGATGCTCAGCAAGGAGATACTGTCCTAATCAAGTCTACTGTGGGTCTAGAAGGTAGAGCGATTCGGAATGAATTTACGGACCGGATCAGTGATGATGCCAAATTAAAGATAGTCAAATGCTATAATTGTCTAAAGGTTTGTTCACATCGCTTCTGTACAATGGAATCCCTGCTCACTTCCCTTAGAGGAGATGTTAAGAACGGATTGGTTTTTGCTGGGTCCAGAGTTCATGAGATTAAAGAGATTTTGTCCGTACAGCAGATTATCGACAATTTAATGGATGAGTATCAATGGGCATTGAACCCGACAACTTAAGGTTGTTATAAGATTCAAAAGCACGATTAACCACTTAAGCAAGCTTGGGATTTCCTAGCATAAGTGGTTTTTTTATTTCGCTTGATACTCAAATTTAGTTATATTTAATAAGCTTTTATGTTGTATTTAACTAAAGATTTCCGTACCTTTCTTTTTAATTGCAACAACAGCTAAATATCTTCACAGCCAAAATGCAATATGCCCAATCCCCAGGATAATCGCAAAAGATGACTGGATATATGTACTCTTCAGAGCACCACTTAACAATTTGCCCTCTCCCTTTCTCATGTATTTTTATGAGTTGGTTTAATACAAAAATTCGCTGAACTATATCTTCTCTAAAAAATTCTAATATGATCCTTGAAGCTTTCTATGTATGCCGGTTAACGGATACTACCTTGTGATTATGAGTTTACCGCTTAGCCTTATAAAACTCATGATAAAGCTTCATGAGCGCCCTCTTCTCTATCCTCGAAAAATAACTCCGCGAGATCCCCAACTCCTTAGCAATCTCCCGCTGTGTCCTCTCTTCTCCACCTGTATCCAGCCCAAACCTACCCACCACAACTTCTTTCTCCCGGTCATCCAGAATATCTAGGTTGCGATATATCTTACTCTTTTCGATCTTCAGATCGACTTCTTTAATGACATCATCAGCTTCAGAGCCAAGAATATCGATAAGTGTAATTTCATTACCTTCTTTGTCCGTCCCAATTGGATCATGCAGGGATACGTCTTTACGTGTTTTCTTGAGCGAACGCAGGTGCATCAGGATTTCGTTTTCAATACAACGTGCTGCAAATGTGGCTAGCTTTGTTCCTTTGTTTGGACGATAGCTCTCAATAGCTTTAATCAGGCCGATGGTGCCAATGGAGATCAGATCCTCCATGTCTTCCCCAGTGTTATCGAATTTCTTGAGGTTATGGACACGATGTGATGGCAAAAAATAAACCAATTACGATCGATTCTGATTCGAATTGGTTTCCTTTTGCATATTAAATTTAATTTGTAGTTTCCGATTGATTTTTTGTGTACATCCTGGTAATCCATTTAAATAACAATTACTTGATCAATCAACTCTAAGTGAGATATCAGATTATTCATACTTGCTAAATTGCGTCTAACAATATCCTCGGTTTCAATATGATAGCCACCGTTTTTCACACGTAGAACAATACATTCAATATTTAGCCGAACATCTGCTAATCCCGCATAAAACACAATAATTTCAAAGCCTTGTTCCTTTGCATCCCTCATCTGCCTTATAACGTTATCACCCGCTAAAATGGTTTCCACAATGAAATCCCACTTATTCCAGATACACTACCTGGCTATTCTTATGGCTTCTTTCCCAGCAGAAACTTTACTCTTTTCAGGATGCCCATTAGTGATCTTGCGGCTATGCATCTGGAATCATCAGTGATTCTGCTTTATGCCATGCTCCGATATAGAATCTTCCACTTTCATGAAATGAAAAACATAATATTCTCCGTTAATTTTAGCTGTTCCTTTTCTTTTTGATTTCGTCAAATTCACATAGAGATAAGTGAAATTCAAGGTTTTTGGTGATGCAGCCGGATGATGATACTCAATATCCTATAGATTCTCCAAAACCTATCATAAATTGTAATTTATTTAACGAAACAGTTTACATATACATTACACAGAATAATTAAAAGAGCCGTTTTTCCCTTTTTTCAAACTCAAAATATATTAAATTCATAATATTCATTGACTGAAACAAATACTAGTGTTATATTTCCTAACATTAAATAATAAAATACATACAGGAAAAGGAGATTACACACATGAATAAGTTCAAACGTCTACGTGAAACTAAAAGAGAGCATTCTGGTTCCACCCGATCTGAATATTCACCAGCAAAAAAAAATTGGAGTAAAAAGCAATTTATAGCTACTTCAATTGTGTTATCTGTTATTGCTACGAGTGTAATTCCGTTCCAAACAGCTGACGCTTTAACTAGAGTTACTTCAGAAAGTGGCACAGTATGGGAGATTCACGATGTTTTTGCTCCTAGCTTAGACACAGGAAGTTTACGTACAGTTGGTTCTACACAAGTACAAGGTTTCGGCAATATCTTTGTTAAAGTGTCCTCGCCTTCAGCTCCACTGATGAATGGTCAAATGATGCGTGGGTTTGACTTGAAATATGACGGCGTTAATAAGTTTACTTCGGCTCAATCTGTAAATCTAGGAAATGTAACTGTAACACGTGAGGTGTATGTGGATACTATTCATAATCGAACGAGATTCTTTGATACTTTCACTAATAAAAATGATGTGGCAATAAAAGTTGATGTATCATTCGGTGGCTCTTTAGGATATGGTACAACAACAAATGCTTCAGTAGTTAAGGCAACCTATTCAGGCGATCTAAAGGTAACTACAGATGATTCATGGATTGTTGTAGATAGTAGCGCCAAAAACAATAAGCCGCTAGGCGTTGCAGTGGGATCTCCAAAGCCGTTTGATAATGGATTAACCGGTCTAGGTAATCAGCAACAGGATCCATTCACAATACCCTTAGCTGAGTATGGAAATGAAGCGAATTTCTATGGGTTCATTAATTCACTAAATATTGGGCCGGGCGAATCGAAATCCCTAGTAAATTATGTACAAGTTGGAGAAGCTGGTGAAGAAGGGTTGAAAAATCTGGTTGCTATGCTAGATGGACTTAATAGTCTGCTGGATGTAACAGGATTAACAAACGCACAAATTCGGTCAATTAGCAACTGGGATATATCTGCTATAGAGGGACTTGATACTGGAGATCATCTGGTTATACCAAATGCTCCTGCACCTAAAGAATTAGTAACTTCATCGCCGTATGATGTTAAGAATAAATCAATTGCAGAAATGCAACAGGATATGATTACTGGCAAAACTACTTCTGTACAAATTACTCAAGCCTATTTAGATAGAATCAAGGTATACGATGAGGGACAATTGGGATTCCATGCATTCCTGCATGTATCTGAAACTGCGCTTAACCAAGCAAAAGCTGCTGACGATGCCCGTGCACAAGGTGTAAAAGGTGATTTATTGGGTATTCCAATTGCGATAAAAGATATTTATGATACAAAGGATATGCCTACTACCGGTGGCAGTAAAGCTCTTGAAGGCTGGCAGCCTGATTCTGATGCATTCCAAGTGAAAAAACTGCGGGAAGCTGGAGCTGTAATTATTGGTAAAGTAAATACTTCTGAGTTTGCTAACAGCGGAAGCTTTAGTGAAAGCGGTTGGCAGCAAACATGGAATGCACTCTATCCATCGAAAACATCTTTTGGCTCAAGCGGCGGGTCTGCAGTATCTGTTGCAGCTGATTTTGCAGCAGCAGCAATGGGATCGCAAACAGGGGTATCTCTCTATGCACCAACTACAGGCGCTAGCTTAAAAAGCTTCCGGGGTACAGACGGTATGGCAAGTACTACAGGTGTACTGCCACTCACTTGGGGACAAGATTATGCAGGTCCCATTGCTAAAACAGTAACTGACCTAGCCATTATATTGAATGCTACAACGGGTACGGACCCACAGGATATTTTCACAGTCACTGCTGATGCAGATCATAAGCGTCCAGTGGATTGGAAGGAATCTCTGGATGTTAATGCATTGAAAGGAAAGAAAATTGGATACATTCCTGCATCCTTTGTATCTGCATATGCTGATGATGATACTGGACAGGCAGTGATGGATAAGTTCTCAGAGCTTCAAGCAGCGGGTGCGACTATGGTTGAAATGTCAGCTGTACCATCAGGCCCTAGTCGTCCTTCAGGTATTAATGGATCTACTGAAGGTTGGGCACGTTATATTGAGCTTCATAAGGACTTCCCTTATATTGATGGAGCAAGTGTACTAGCTTCAGATAAAGTGCTTATCTATAATCAAAGAGGATATAGTACCCCAACTCGTATGACTGAACAGGCTGTACAAGATTACATTAAGTATAGAACTGACTATAAGGAAGTTATCAAAGGCTGGATGGACGCGAATGGTGTTGATGCTGTTGTTTATGCAGGTTTTATTAGCGACGTATATAACAATGACGCAGCAGCTTCTCAATTAAGTTCAGACCGTAACACAGGCGTATTAACCTCTACTATGGGTCTACCTACGGTAGTTGTTCCTGTAGGAACGAATGACAGCGGGTATTCTATCTCTATGCAACTGGTTGGTAGAGCATGGGACGATGCAAAAGTTTTAGGCATGAGCTACGCTCTTGAGCAACAAAGTCAAGCTAGACTACTTACAACATTTGCTCCAGCACTTCAATACGTTTCAAACTCTACTAATCCTGATCCAAACACAGATAATGGACCAACCCATCCAAATACCGGAGGAGGTACAGTGACACCTCCAGCAATAACAACGCCTATAGAAACACCGGCACCTGCAGAAACAATAACACCAGCAGATAAACCGAAAGTTGTTAGTTTTGTAGATACAATGAATCATTGGGCAAAAACAAGCATTGACGCACTAATTGCTAAGGGATTATTGACGGGGTATTCCGATGGAACATTCCGTCCAAATTCAGGTTTGACTCGTGCGGAAGCCATCAAGGTAATTGCAACGCACATGAAACTTGAAGGACAAGAAAGTAACTTTATAGATGTATCTCCAACTCATTGGGCGAATAAGTTTATTGGTGCAGCTGCTAGATCAGGCTTGATGAACGGATATAGTGACGGAAGCTTCCGTCCAGATGAGAAGATTAGTCGTGGTGAATTAGCGGCACTAATCACTCGAGCTTTTAAGCTAACAGGTACTGGAAACACATCATTCAAAGATGTTACAAGAAATGCATGGTATTATGATTCCATTGATGCACTCGCATCCAATAATATTATTACAGGATACGCAGACAGTACATTTAAGCCTGAAAAAGATATTACTAGAGCAGAGTTTGCAACAATTGTTTCCAGATTACTAGAGACTTACTAGAGACTACTAATTAAAAGAAATTCAATTAAAAATGACAGAGTACTCGAGTAACCACGTTTACAAGAAAGGCCATCCCGAAAGGGATGGCCTTATAACTTGCCGTTACAGATAGTGCGATGAACCGTATCATAAGTAGAACGAAAAGACTCTTTCCGGATTATGGAAAGACGGTCTCGTTTATAGCAGAAGTTCCCTCTGTAAGTCGTTTGTTCCTAGCGGGACTATCACTTTTTATGGCGGAAAAGTAGAGTTAGGGACTGTATGCTAGGGGACTAGCGGTCTATGAGGCGTCAGATCTTACGGTTGGTAATCACACTATTCCTTCAAGCTACAGCGGCGATAATCACTATAAAGATTCTACAAATAGTTGGCTACAAAACGTGAATAAAATATGGTCTCAAATCAGTATGAATATCTTACAATCTACTATGGTGGGGGCTCGGTCGATGTACAAGTCGGTACACTCGGCATGTCATCCCTACTCGATCTTACTCCATCCAGCGCCTAGAAAATTATTTGCTCATATAAACATTTTCATATTTATTTCCTCATTGAGTTCCTGGAGACATTTGAATATTCCTTCATGATTATCATGCTCTGAGATTCCTTGACACTCACTCCCCGACCCGAAGATCGGTTTCATCCGTATGAATCAGCGGTTTTCGTAACAAAGTGGAGCGAATCTCCCGTTTTGGCCGCTAGCACCTTTATGATATATTGTTATACTCTATGCGCTGGAACGCAAAAGAAGACAACTTCTACTGAAGGTGCTCCTAGAGTGTCGATAAAGTCCAATGAAATAGTTAGGGGAAGATGAGCTGCACGGGAATGACGGCATTCTTAGGTGAATATGTATTCTCTATCTGTTCAAGTAACAGCTTTACCGCTGTACGTGCCATTTCCTGTTCATCCTGCTGTACATAAGCTACGAATGAAAGATGTGGATTATCGAAAGATAGCAAATCGATATTTGAGTGATTGTTGAGACGGCTGATAGCGGCCGATGTAAGGCGTGCGGTTTCTTCGGTTAAGGAGAAAGCTGCCGAAATTCCACTATGCCCCTGCAAGAAGTCGCTTACATAGTCCAATGCTTGCTTACCGCGTAGAATGTCGAGAGGGATGTGACACCACAAGCTCTTGTCGATTGATATACCTCGATCTGTGTACGCCTTCTCGAAGCCGAGCGTGCGATCCTCGATGGCTGTATTGGCATTCTCAGGTGAGATGAGCGCAATCTGATGATGACCCTTGGATAGCAAATGAGAGACAGCCTTATACGCACCGCCGTAATTGTCTGATGTAATCGTGTATGTCTCAATGTTGCGCAGGTAGCGGTCGATGAACACACATGGGAATTTATCGAGCGACAGACGCAGTAGTGATTCGTTGTACTTCTCATCTTCTGTTGGAAAAACGATCAATCCCTTCACACCGAGCCCCGTTAGTGTACGAATGGCGTTCGATTCGATAGAGGAGGACTCTCGCGTGATGCTTAGTACCATGCTGAGGCCAGCTTCAGACAGGAATTGTTCCGTGTAGTCGACGAGCTTCTGAATGACACGGGTTACCATCGTCGGAATAATGAAGCCGATGAGCGGCAAGGACGACGCGCTGTGTGGAGATAATGGAGAATCAATGCTAGAAATATCAAGACTAGAAGAGACGAATGTGCCTTTGCCTTGTACGCGTATAATTAATCCTTCGTCAGCTAGCTGGGTTAAGGCGTTTTTGACGGTTATTTTACTTACTTTGAATTCGTCCATTAATTCTTGTTCAGAAGGGACGCGGTCCGTTGGCCGAAGCTGCCCAGATTTAATTTTCTGTACAATATCTTCTTGAATTTGCTTGTAGAGCACCAGCTTTTTCAAATAAGTACATCTCCCTTAAAATTTAATGATTTTTATAATCAATTGGTTATATAAAATATATTACGTATATATTATAATGCAATTTATAAAGCGCTTACAATACAGAATTAGGAAATTTATTACGAAGGTGTCTTTTCATTGAAAGGTTAGAATCATGTTAAGAAGGTTGGTAACGAGACGTATTGAAACCGCTTAAATTAACAGAAGTGACCAGTCACCCAGCATCTCAAATGAGTAACAAAAAAAGAGAAGATGACGAACAAATGAAAAAACGCATTACATTAATCTCCATCGTTACAATCCTTATGATGTCACTAGTTTTGTCGGCATGTAGTAAGTCTTCCAGTTCATCAACGGAAACACAGCAGTTAGGCGCTGATGCCGGTGAGAATGCAACAGAAATGTCATTTTGGACATTCGTAGATTTGCATGGCAAGCATTTGGATAAAATGCTGGGGTTATGGAACCAACAGAATCCAGACAAACAGATTAAGTTGAATGTAACGGTTATGCCTTACGATGATATGCACAACAAGCTCTTATTGGCAGTTACAAGTGGAAAAGGTGCTCCTGATATTGCGGATATCGAGCTTGGTCAGTTCCCTAAATTCTTGGAAGGGGACAACGTTCCACTGGAATCTTTGAATGATGTATTTGCACCATACAAAGACGTTGTCGTTCCCTCACGTGTCGATATTTACTCCAAAGCTGACCAGGTTTATGGCTTTGATTATCACGTAGGTGCTACGCTTGCTTTCTACAACACGGAAATTCTCGAACAAGCAGGTGTTGACTACAAGATGATCAAAACTTGGGAAGATTACAATCAAGCAGGTATCAAGGTTTATGAAAAGACTGGTAAGTACTTAGGTACTGCTGATACATCCGCTACGTGGCAAGCCTCGCTGTTACTTGCTCAGCAAAACGCTGATTTTACAGATGAAAATGGCAATCCAAAAGTTAACTCCCCTGAGATGATTAAAGCGTTTGAAATGTTAGTTGACCTGCAGAAGAATAATGTTATTCATACGATCCCAGGTGGACAACCCGACACAGAAGAAGCAAAAGGCGAATACAACAAAGGCAACTACGCAAGCGCATTGATGCCTGAGTGGTACATGTCCCGCTTTGTAAACGAAATGAAGGACCTTAAAGGTAAGTATGCAATTGCTCCATTGCCTGTATTCGAAGAAGGTAATCCTCGTTCCGTTGGCTTAGGCGGTACTGGCACAGTTGTTACTAAGACTGGTAAAGACGTTCAGTTGGCAAAAGAGTTTGTAGCTTTTGCTAAGCTTTCGAAAGAAGCTACTACTGAAATCTGGAATACACTTGGATTTGACCCAATCAATATGGAAGTATGGAAAGATGAGGCTGTAACGAAAAACCCTGATAACGAATACGTCCAGTATTTTAAAACAAATGCATTTGATACTTTGAATGAAATCAAAGACGAAATTAGAGCTATCAAATCCGTAAAAGCTTCACCGACGATCGGCAATGTGCTCAATACGGTTACTCTGAATGCGATCTTTGAAGATGGCCAAGACGTGAAGGAAGCTCTCGATGAAGCACAGGCAGCAATTGAACAAGAATTGAAATAAAAATAATAAGTAAATGGTTATGATTAAGCCTGTCGGCAAGAATGGTGCTCGGCAGGTTTAGTCATAGTCAAGGGAGAGTGGGATTATGATAAAGAAATTTGTATACTCTCAAAAGGTTGCACCTTATGTATTTGTGTTGCCATTCATAATCATATTCTTGATATTCTGGTCTTATCCACTTGTAAATTCATTCGTAATGAGTTTTCAAGATAGGATGTTGGGACAGGATCCAAAATGGGTTGGTGAAGCGAATTATTCGAAGTTATTCACAGATAAAGTGTTTTTGACGGCTATTAAAAATAGCGTTGTATACATGCTAGGAACCTTAGTGCTGTTAATCCCTTTCCCAATGTTATTTGCAGTTATGATAAACAGTAAGTTAATGCTGGGGAGGGAGTTTTTTAAATCTTCGTTCTTTCTTCCTGCATTGACATCTGTCGCAGTGGCGGGTACTATTTTTCGCCTAACATTCGGCGAAATGGATGGTTCATTAATGAACAGTTTTCTAGGTCTATTTGGTGTAGAGCCTACTAAATTCTTGAAAGATGCAGAATGGAGTATGGCTGCACTATTAATTCTTGCATGTTGGCGATGGACAGGTGTTAATATGCTGTACTATCTATCTGGTTTGAAAAACATTGACAATGATTATTATGAGGCTGCTTCAATTGACGGGGCATCTGCTTGGCAGAAGTTCAGATCGATTACAATGCCATTATTGAAGCCGACCACGATATATGTTACGACAATTAGTGTTTATGCAGGTTTGGCAATGTTTACCGAGAGCTTAATGATGTTTAACGGTAACAATTCACCGAAAAATATTGGCCTAACTATAGTCGGATATTTGTATAGACAAGGAATTGAGAAGAATAAGCTCGGTTACGCTGCAGCAGTTGGTATCGTTCTATTAGTCATTGCTATGATTATCAATTTAACGCAGTTGAAATTTAGTGGAATGTTCAAAAAGGAGGAGGATTAAAATGGACACTAGTCAGATGAAGAACAACGTAATTGCTAGAATAGTCATAATTAGTACCTTTATTATACTATTCGTTATAATTATGGTTCCATTCTATGCAGTGGCCCTCTCTTCCTTTAAACCAGGTGAAGCTTTAATAAGATATGGTCTTAACTTAAGTTTGAATTTTGAAATAATGAGTTTTGATAATTTTATCTATTTATTCACTGGACAACATGATTATTTTGTATGGTTTTGGAACAGTATGACGTTAACAATCATTCAGGTTGCTTTAACACTGTTTGTAAGCGCTTTTGTTGCATATGGTTTTGCAGCGTATGATTTCAAAGGTAAGAACTTCCTCTTTATATGTGTGTTGCTCATTATGATGGTGCCATTTGAAATATTGCTGGTTCCTTTGTACAGCTTAATAAATGATTTGCAAATGGTGAATAGCTATTCGGCAATCATTCTGCCGGGTATAGCTAATGCCGGGACGATATTCTTCTTTAGGCAATATCTCAGAAGCATACCAAAAGAAATTATTCAATCTGGGCGAGTTGATGGAGCAAACGAATATGCGATATATTTCAGAGTGATTATGCCGATTATGAAGCCTTCCTTTGCGGCAATGGCCATTCTGAATGGTATGAATAGCTGGAATAATCTATTGTGGCCATTCATGGTGTTGGGAGATCAAAATAAATATACACTGCCAATCGGTTTAAAAACATTGTTAACTCCTTATGGGAATAACTATGACCTTCTGATCGTGGGCTCCTTCTTCTCCATCATTCCAATCTTCATATTGTTTATCGCTTTCCAGAAATATTTCATTGATGGTATGACTGCGGGTGCTGTTAAAGGTTAGTATCTATTACTTATGAAATAGGTGATAAGATGGGAGTCCAACAAGAGGAGTTACGCGTCATTAAACCATTGATCGAGCAACGAGCTGATCCTTTTATATGCCGACATTCAGATGGTTATTATTATTTCGTGGCCTCGGTTCCAGAGTATAATCGGATTGAAATCCGTAGGGCACAGGACCTTGTAGGGCTTATTACATCAGCTCCTGTAGTGATCTGGAGAAAGAGAGAGACTGGCATTCTTAGTGCCAATATTTGGGCGCCAGAGCTGCATTTTATTGATGGAAAATGGTACGTATATTTCGCTGCCGCGCATACGTCGGAAACGACAGAAGGCTTGTTCGACCATCGGATGTATGTACTGGAGAATGAAAATGCAAATCCGCTCGAAGGCAGCTGGACGGAAAGAGGACAGGTTCGTACCGCTTGGGAAAGCTTCTCCCTCGATGCCACTACCTTTGAGCACAATGGTAGCCTCTATTACGTATGGGCACAAAAGGATCCGGAAATCGAAGGCAACTCTAATCTCTACATATCTAAAATGAGCAATCCGTGGACGTTGATTGGGGCGCAAACGATGATTACGATGCCCGAATATGACTGGGAGATCATCGGGTATAAAGTGAACGAAGGCGCGGCATTTGTTCGCAAAGATAATCGGGTATTCCTCACTTACTCTGCTAGCGCTACTGATTTCAATTATTGCATGGGCTTGCTTGAAGCCGATGCGGACTCGGATTTGCTCGATGCTGCCTCATGGCGCAAGTCGAAAGTACCGGTTCTCACGACGGATGAGAGCATCTCGATGTATGGTCCTGGTCATAATAGTTTCACGGTGTCAGAGACTGGCGAGAAGACGCTGTTTGTGTTCCACGCAAGAACGTATAAGCATATTGTAGGAGATCCGCTATACGATCCGAATCGCCATACATTTGTAGCGGAGCTGTTGTGGACGGATGACGGCAGACCTGATTTTCGCGGCTCTGTTGCGGCACTTGCACGTTCTGTACAATACGAATAGATCTGCAAGCGCTTCACAAAATTCTAAATGGATTTAGTTGACTTATGTCGTACATGGGGAAGCCTTTATAATTAGAAATAAAAACAAGTACCCATCCAATCGATGGGTACTTGTTTGCAATGCAATAGAAGTGATGAATTACGTAATGTTGTACTAACTATTTGGTGATCGGTATAGACGAAATAGTAATCATAGCATTACTGATTGGCTAAATGTGTTGCTACTGTCATGAGTGTCATGCTAAGTTAAAAACAATCTATTTCATGAAGCAATAATCAATACGATGTGGGTAGTACAGACATAATAGTGATGTGGACGGAATCCTGTAAATGGTTCAAGGAACAAATCAACATCTTATATTAATCGTGTTAACGTAAATATATGTATTGTATGAAAGTGGGTATACCTATTGGATTCGAAGCTAGCAGCATATATAACATTAGTTTGTACTTCGGCTGTTCTGAATTTGTCTATACTTGTCTTTACTTATTGGAGGAGACATTATTATACAAATATCGCTAATTTGTTCATGTGGAATACATTAACTTCAATGATTTATTGCTTTGGTTATGCCTTTAGCTTAACATCGACTTCGTTAGAACAGCTTAGATTTTGGAATATTGTACAGTATGCAGGGATGCCATTTTTCCCTCCGTTAGGATTAATGTTTGTCATGCAATATTTGGGTTATAAAATAACGAGAAAAAGAATAATCGCGCTACTTACAATGCCTTGTATTACTTTTCTCATCAATGTAACTAATGAATCCCATCATTTTTACTATAGAATATATGATATCCATTCGGTGCTCGGGGCTCCATATAGTGAGATTGAGTATGGGGCATGGTTTGCCGTACATAATATTTACATTTTCTGTTGTATGTTAGCTGCGCTCTTATTGCTGCTTTCACGCTGGAAGGAAACCGTTAGTGTATATCGATCTCAATTATTTGCCCTCATCTGCGGTCAACTGCTTCCAATAATGACTGCATTTTTATTATTCATAGGAGTGACACCCGATGGTATCGATCCTGTACCCATGGTTATTTGGTTTTCTTCTGTTTTGTACCTTTGGTCTATTACCTCCTCTCGAATGTTATCAATAATGCCAATTGCAAAGGAAACGATCTTTAATAGTATGAACGATGGTGTCATTGTGCTTAATGATACCTATCAATTAATCGAATATAATCAAGCTTGTAAAAGTATGTTTAGTGAATTGGATCGATCAACGTTAGGGCAGCCATTTGATCAAGTTTGGTATATGCTAACGGATCAATCATTCCCTGTTCAATTAGATACGATCTCAGATAAATTGAATGTTACGATTCATCAAGGTAATTATATATATCAGCTACGTATTTCTATGCTTCAACAATCTAATAATAACTCTGGCTTACTAATTATATTTACGGATATAACAGAGCTACATACATTACAACAAAAGTTAGAGCATCAAGCCTATTATGATGATCTTACACAAATATACAATCGTCGTGCCTTTTTCCAGAAAAGTGAGCAAAGCTTAATGAAAGCAAAGGGTGAATTATCATCCTTTGTGATTATTCTATTTGATATTGATTTTTTCAAAAAAGTGAACGACACTTATGGGCATCAAACCGGAGATCAAATGCTAGTACATGTGGCTCAAATATGTAAGGCTGAGATGGGAGAACATATACTATTTGCTAGATATGGTGGTGAAGAATTTGTACTCGCTTTACCTGGTTATACACTAGCGGAAGGGGAAAACTTCGCTAATCACCTTAGATTTTGCATTGAACAGAAGCCTCTAGTTGAAAATGAAAAATTGGTAACGATTACCTCTAGTTTTGGGGTATCCGTAACGACAGGAGCTGTGGAGGAAACAATCCATCAACTTCTTCATAAAGCTGATGAAGCACTTTATGCTGCCAAAAGAGCTGGTCGAAATCAAGTGCGGGTTTTTAATGAAAAGTACGAATATGTGGAATAGTACAGCAAATTAAAATAGAGGCGTACATCGGAGCCGTGCTTAGTTCAGTAACTTGGTGGATTGAGAGCAAAATGCCTATCAATCAAGAAGAAATATACTTATGAGTGACTGTTTCAACAGGATATAACAGTCAGTTATTCTGATATTGAAGGATCATATGCTAGTGATGCTATTAGGCAATTTACAGAAAGAGGAATTGTAAACGGTATAGGTATGAGAATTACCTGTATTTCGCTCTATAGATGTTACGGTGAACCGTATCATAAGTAGGGTGAACCCTATCCACACAAAAAACGACTCATCCTTAGACAAGTCGCTTTTCAAGTTTTATTATTAATGGATTATTACTGTGTAATTGTCATCAGTCCTACCGCTTCGCCTTATAAAACTCATGATACAGCTTCATGAGCGCCCTCTTCTCTATCCGCGAAACATAACTCCGCGAGATCCCCAACTCCTTAGCAATTTCCCGCTGTGTCCGCTCTTCTCCACCTGTATCCAATCCAAACCGCCCCACGACAACTTCTTTTTCCCGATCATCCAGAATATCTAGGTTGCGATATATCTTGCTCTTCTCGATCTTCAGATCTACTTCTTTAATGACATCATCAGCTTCGGAGCCAAGGATATCGATAAGTGTAATTTCATTACCTTCTTTGTCTGTCCCAATTGGATCATGCAGGGATACGTCTTTACGAGTTTTCTTCAAGGATCTTAGGTGCATCAGAATTTCGTTTTCAATACAACGTGCTGCAAATGTGGCTAGCTTTGTCCCTTTGTTCGGACGATAACTCTCAATAGCTTTAATCAGGCCGATGGTGCCGATGGAGATCAGATCCTCCATGTCTTCTCCGGTGTTATCGAATTTCTTCACTATATGGGCAACGAGCCGCAAATTATGCTCAATCAACAAATTGCGGGCCTTGGCATCTCCCTCAGCCATCATCCCTAAGTATCGGCTTTCCTCCTGCTCCGAGAGCGGTTGTGGAAATGCATTATTCCTTACGTATGATACCAGCAGCGTCAGTTCTTTGATCAGCAACGCAATCGTGCTTAAGAATCCAGGCAACTTGGCGACACCTCCCGCACTTGTACAATGAAACCGATCTGTTTGCCTTACGGGTTCATGGTCATCCTTATTGTATGTGGGCGTGCGCCTAGAAGTGCCTGTACGGGGGAAATTGTACAACCACAGAAATTTATTTTTCATACGAGAAATCAGTCATACTCTACTCATTCACTTGTCTTTTTAACACAACGTTGTTAGCGGTAATTCTCACTCTCTTCTGATAATAAATTCCGCTTCACTAGACGTAAGAACCTTAATGATGTCCTTGTCAAAAGCAACCTTCAAAATAGACTCTGGTGATTGTTCTATAATACCGCCGCACGAATCTCCCGACAGATCACCGTATACAGCCGAAGCCAGCCAGTGGATTCCAGGCTCAAGGAAAGTCGTCAGTGTAGGCAAAACAGTCCGGGGATGAAGCAGGTTTGTGTTGGCATTAGGCCAAATTAGCTCAGCCTTTTCGTAGCCGATCAAACCCTTGACTCCGCTTATTCCCCTTGCTGTAGATACTGCCGCGGTTGTAAGGCCGATCTGCTGTTCCACCCCCGCTTCCTGACCAAGCGCGAAGCCGCCCTCTGCGGCGTCCAACGGTCGTCCGGTCTCGATCCGGTGTATCCGAATATGCCAAGGCAGCCCAGCAACGATCCAGGTCCGAACCTCCACATTAGTCCATGGCTTCCAGACAGAGTGCAGCACATTGTCCACAATTCTTGACTCCATATTCCGCCGTCTGACCCGATACAAGTTGTCCCCGCTCTCACTTAGAGCGAGCATGGAATCAAATGCCCCTTGAGACAATCCCCATTCGGAGCGGGGTACACTGAACCCGAAGCCTGTTGAGTATACGAATTTCTCATACTTGGCAGACGTGTGGGTATGCTCATTCGTATATAGATGACCACTGTTGAAGGCAGCCACATGGCCGGAAGCAGGTTCGCGGACAATGACAAGATGCGCAGGCTTCTGGACTATAACTGCAGGAATATCCGGCAGCGGCAGTTCCTCTTCCTTCCAGAATGGATGCTCCGCGCTGAGAGCCAATGGCAGGAATGTCTTTAACGCCCAGTAGGGGGAACCGGGAGCGTTATAATTCTCCGCCATGACCAAGTTGGGGTAGGTATAACCAATCGTCAGAATGCCTCCGGCATCAAAGATCGGCTGGCTGAACCACCAGCGCAAATTGCGCAGTACTAATCCTTTGACCACACCTACAGGGAATCCTTCAACGCCTGCATAGACGAGGGCACCCCAGAAAGCAGACTGGGCAAAGCGGTAGGTTAAGCTCCTTCCATAAGGAAGGGCAGATCCGTCCGGAGCGAACCAGCCCAAGAATTCGGTGGCAAAAAGCCGGGCCCGTTCTTTGAACACCTGTGAACGTTCCGGATCCTCCTGTTCCATCAGCTTCGCGTACAGTAACGCATAGTAATGGATGGCAAAAGGAACATAATAATCGCTATGCCCGTTAATTCCATCACTGTACCAGCCATCACCCAGATAAAAATCATCCATTCGCTTCAGATTGTTCTCCAGCTGCTCCGCGTCGTAGGGGCGGCCGATTCTGCGGAATCCAACATTAACCAGCACGTTGAAGAACAGCCAGTTGCAGTCATAGCAAGGATGGGAATTAATCTGATTCAGCCAGCTGTACAATTGCTCCTGTTCCTTCTGGGTAAGTGGTGACCAGATCTGTCCAGGAATGGCGGCTAAGGCGAAACCGAAGACCGCCATCTCTACCAGACGCTGGTCATAATCTTGAACTTCACCCCAGTATTCTTCATGGGCAGGATCCGTGCCGTGGCGTATGCCATCCAGCACAGTATCCCAAAGCCCGCTTTCTCCACCTCCCATGAGCAGGGGCACTAAGCCCCACAATACCCGGGAGAAACCTTCCATTTCTGCAGTTACTGCTGGATAGCTCGCTCCTGTCCCGCCGATTGCCAGCCGTGCACCGCCTCTGCTGTAGAGCGGCCGAAGCGGATCTGTAAGCTGTTCAAGAGCAGAGACCAGATCCTCCCGGGTCTTCAGCGGATTAATAGCTATAGTAGTAGAAGCCTTCATGGTCTGCATCATATCCCCCCTATTCCCAGTAGAACGGTCCGGCTTCTTTCAGCCGAGCTAGCGCTTCTATATAGAAGAAATCGCCATAGATAAGCGGAACATCTATATTCCGATTCTCAGGATAGTTACTCGTACCATGAAGCAGCAATCCTTCTTCTTCTGCATTGTCCCAAGTTCCATAATTCCTATAAAGGGATTCTGTAATTCTTATAGCCCCGTTCCGATACACATGAGCCTCCAAGTCGTCAACCTGGCTAGCTAACAACAGCAAGCCACTCGCTGCGCAGGAACCAGCAGAGCTATCACGAATCTCGCCAACTTCACCGGGAGCACGGAAATCCCAATGTGGAACGTGATCTTCGGGCAGACGGGTCAAGAAGAAATGCGCGACCTGCTTGGATGCATTGAGGTAACTCTGTTTGCCCGTATGATGATAGGCCAATGACAGTCCGTAGAGCGCCCAGGCTGCCCCGCGCGACCAAGCCGACTCGGGCGCATAACCTTGCCCGCCAAGCTTTTCAACCACTTCGCCCGATTCCGGGTTGAATTTGACGATGTGATAAACCGAACCATCCGGCCGGATGAAGTGCTCCAGCACCGTATCCATATGCGCCTCAGCGACATGCCGATAACGTGGATCCCCTGTTACTTCGGAGGCCCAAAAAAGCAGGCTGGTATTCATGCAGCAATCGATAATGGCTACCCCGCTGTTATCCTCGCCTTCACTCCATGGATTCCAGGCCCGGATGTAGCGTCCTTTCAGATTGAAGCGGGCCGCCAGATAGTTGGCTGCCTTCAACGCCCGGACTCGTGATGCTTCTCTGCCCGTGAGCTTGTAGTTCGCAACACTGGTCAACAGCCACATAAAACCTAGGTCATGGTCCAGCTTCACATAACCATCTAGCACCTCGTCAAGACGTTCCTCACACTGCTCAGCAATCGCTTTCAAATCCTCATCACCACTCTCAGCATAGAGCTGCCAGAGCATTCCCGGCCAAAAGCCAGCCGTCCACCAGTTTGGTGCTTCAAGCACGTATTTGCCGCCTTGACTGGCATGGGGGAATTCTGCACCGATTCTCCGGCTGTTCGTTCTAGTCTTCTCCAAGGCTTTGCCCCAAGCCTCGTCTACCCAAGCTTGCTTTACTAATCTACTCATCTAAATCCCGCCTTTATTCGAATTAGCCTCTACCCTCTGATAGAGGACTTTTTATAAGCTCAGGTCCATCTTTTATAGAAATTGAAAAGTGAATGCCAGTTTGCCCACCGCGCCAAGCTGAAGCACATGGAAGTCCAGACTATACCAGAGCTTCTCCATGCCAAAATGATCCCGGTACATATGCACAGTAATCTCCAGCTCAACTTTCAGCGAATCGTATGTCACTTCAACGCCGCGAGCCGTAGTCCCCGGCAGCAGCAAGGTACCCGGATGAAGGAGCTTCGGCTCACGCCAGGTGACAAACCGCTCCGTCCAGCTCGCCGGAATTCCCGCATACCGGTAAGTGTCTGTCAGCTCCAGCCGTGGACATTCCTCTTTATGCCAGACGAACGAACGGATTAAGGACTGTAGTCCTGTTACCTGATACGCCTGTGTCAGATCCAATGTCAGCTCATCATTCTCCTCCGCCGATGCATGCAGCACTGTGGAGCTGAACGCCCGACCGGCCAGCTGATACTGGCCATCAATGATCGGCAGCGAATGGCCCTGCGATCCATTGCAGTCATACTGGTAACGGCCAGCCCCAAAATAATCAGCGGTATACTCTCCGCTTCCAAGATCGGATGCGTAGATCTCTCCCCGGCCGCTCAGAATGAAATGTCCCAGATCATTATGGTTATGCGGTTCAGCATTGTGCCCGCCCTTGGCTGCGAATCCGAATGAACCCGCCTCCGACACATAACGCGAGACAAGCCAAGCGGCATCAGGGAGATAATAGCTGGCGGCTTGCCAAGCTTCGTCCTCCTTGCCAGCCGTCGTCCAGATCAGATTGCGGAAAGCCGGTGCAAAGCGGCTGCAATGATCTTCAGTGTAAGGAGCGCGCAAAGCGGATGGGGGGCGTTCGACATCCGTACAGACTTCCGCCAGATAATGAGACAATCCCATATGTACTAGCACCTGAGGCACTGAATCAGAGAAATTGGCTACATGACTTCCGTCAATGAAACATTTTTGTTGGAAGCGCGCGATTTGCGCTACCTTCTCTTGGTTGAACCAGTCCAGTCTGCCTGCGCTTCTGGAACAGAGGAGATCGCTATAATAAGTGAAATAACCAAACCCATAATTCCAGTATCCAAGGCCTTCCAGACAGGCACCGTCCTCACCGAACCCTTCCAGGTAATACAACATGGCGCGCTCTGTCCTCAGCAGAATATCCGAAAGCATGGCTGGGTCCTCCACAGACAGCAAGGCAGCAGCCCCGATTGATCCCGCACAGACCGCTGCCCAATTATGCCGCGCTGTCTCCCAATCATAAGGACCATTTTCAAGAAATGGACGAAACAGTCTCCGCTCTACTTCATGGTGGATTCGGGATCTCAGAAGCTGCGAAAGTCGTTCCCCGAGCAAAAGTAAAACTTCACTTAAAGTAAATCCGGTCTCGGAAGAAAACAGATCAATATACCGGTTGATATCAGCTGCATTATGATCCGCTGGGAGGTGGGCCGGAAGACACCAGGTGTACTCATCGCATATAGCCCAGAGGATGTCCTCCAGCTTCTCCAGTACTTCCGGATGTTCCGGCTCCAGCAAAGCCAGAAATACATAAGTATTCAGCCTTCTTCTCCGTTCAAAATAAACCCGTTCATATTCCAGCCTCGAACCCGTACGCGAATAAATGGAAAATAACGTATACGACAGTTCAGGTATAGATTGCCCGTCCAGCCTTACCGCCTCCGCGCGGATCTCGCTGATATCTGCCTGTAGTACTCCTGATGATAACGCCCGTTTCCAAAAAGCAGCCGCATCCCCCTTTGGATAATACAAGCTCAGATCGACTGGCTTCATTTTATGCACTATTTCCAAAAGCATCTGTTTATTCATGCCTTTTTTCCTCCTTATAGGTCAGTCAGATCCGCGAAGCATCTTATTCATCACTAATATGGCTGAATACTTTTTATTCCAAGGCATGATCTCTCATAACATCCTCACCGGCTGCAATTTTTAGTGAAGTCCATTTCATCTCTTCCCCTGACCAGAATGGATCAGAAGGGAGCAGCCCCAGCGGGAGGAATACGGAGGCGCATAGATAAAGACTGCCTGTATTGATATAGCTCTCCGCAAGCTCCGGCTGATAACCGTATACCCCCGGACGTAGCCATCCGGACTCATCAAGCGTACCCGGATATTCCATAATTCGCGTAATCACAGCTGTCAAAGCGCAGCGTACCTGTGCAGGAGGCAATGCTTCCTCCAAAAAATGCTGCAGCGCCGCCTGCGACAGCAGTTGAAATGCCCCAAAACGATAAACGATCGAACGCCCGATAAAGGGATAGGTTCCATCCGGTGCAATGATCCGTTCGAGAACAGTAGCGTATCGCTGTGCCCGTTGTTGAATCAGCGGTTTCAATGCGGAATATTGCTCCGACTCCTGTTCAAAAAGTGCTACCACATCCACCAGCATCGGCTGAATAACAAAGCTGTTGTAATAATCCCAGTGAAAGTCCTTGCCATCCCCGTAAACTCCGTCGCCCTTATACCAATCCATGAACATATGGACCGCATAACCAACGCGCATCCGGTCATATTCAGGATCGCCGAGTATATACAAAGCGGCTTCCACCATCGCGCTGAACAGCAGCCAGTTGCTGCCGCTTGGCGCTGTCCGGCGTGTCTGCTTCAGCGCTGTTATTACATTTCCTTTGACCCGCGCACTCAGCTTGCCGGCAAGCTGCTTTGGCGCACGCACCAGCGCGTGTGCCAAGAATGCCGCATCAACCAGCGGTTGGCCTTCAGTCTTGAATTCCATATAGTCAGGTGAATTCGGATCAACAGCGGCATCAATGGCTTCCAGCATTAGCCCGGCATAACGGGCTCTAAACTGTTCTTCCTCACCCTCAAGTCCCTCTAGCTCAAGCCAAGGGGCCATTCCGCATGCCAATCTCGCAAAAGCCTCCAAATGGGCAAACTGGCTCCGGTCACTATGAAACTTAGTAGGCAACTGTTCCTTTAATTTCCGCTCAGCCAAAGCATTCAGCACAGGCCCCCCGATCAGCAGCATTGTATCCAGCCAGTATTTACGCTGTTCCTTCCCATTCATGCACAATTCCACCCTTTCAATTGCATCTAATCAGCTACAGCTACTTCTCTTGCCTAACGCCTGAATCTTGTTATATTGCGTAATCTTCTACTATAGTTTAGTGTTGTATTATTGCAATGTCTTTGCGAATAATGATGTTTTATTGCGTATATTGTGATCAATCTGAAAGGGGCAGTTCCAATGAAGCATGCCCAGTATTATGAGCCGTTCGATGGAGATATTCTGGCAGGTATCGGAAATTCGCCGATCTCACCTACCAGGGATTTCCACATCCATGACCACTATGAAATTTTCCTGTTCTTGGGCGGCAAGGTGAACGGTTTTGTAGATCAGTTCAGCTATCCCCTGCAGCGGGGCAATGTCCTGTTGTTCAACAATCACGAGATTCATAAAATCATCAATTTATCTCCGGAGCCCTATGAACGGTTGACAATCCATTTCAAAGCTCCACTTGTCTATCCCTTCTGTACCGCATCTACAAATCTGCTCGCTTGTTTCCAGAACCGCCAGCCCGGAGAGCATAATCTCGCGCAAATGGATGAACCGCTGATTGCAGAGTATACAGCCCTTGCTTCCCGCCTGATTGAGACATTAGAGAATCAGCAGTACGGGAGCGAAGTTCTGGCTCTGACCTACCTGGTTCAGATCCTCGTCCTCATCAATGAGCTGTACAGCCGCACCCGATCTACCGTGCCCAGCATCATTTCCTCACATATTCAATCAGCCATGAGCTATATCGACAACCACTTGCATCTAAATCTGTCACTGGAGCAAATCGCTGGAGAACTGAACGTCGATAAATATTATCTCAGCCATCTGTTCAAACAGCAGACAGGCGGAACCATCTACCGTTACGTCTTGCTCAAAAAAATTGCGTTATCCAAGCAGCTCTTGTCCGCCGGGAACTCCGTATCCGATACCTGCTATCTGTCCGGCTTTAACGATTATGCCAATTTCATCCGTACCTTCAAGAACATCACGGGCATTCCACCCGGAAAATATAGTAAAAGAAGCTGAGCTTTAAAACTCAAATTCAAGGATTTTTCAAAAAAAGATGCAATCGCTACTGCGGTGAATAGTTGGACTTCCGGCCGCTGTTTTCCTAAGCACTCCCCCGCCTCTCCAAATCTATAAAGAACCTGGCAGCCCGCTTAATGCAGCCTGCCAGGTTCTTTGAAATGCTACTTACAAATATCCCAGCAGATTGGAGATAACTTGCGCACCTTCGGCACGGGTCATCGTCTCTTGTGGCGCGAATTGCTTATTGCCGCGTCCCTTGATCAGTCCCGCCTGTTCGGCGATGTTTGCTGCGTTCTTCGCCCAGTCATGAACCCGGGAATAATCACTGAACGATCCTACAGCAGGTTCATTGGTCTCGCTTCCCTGCAAATATTCATAAGCACGAACGATCATCACAGCCATTTCCTCGCGGGTAATGCTCTGATCCGGGGCGAACGAATCCGCACTGCGTCCGAGCACGATACCCGTTCCGCTAACAGCTGCCACGGCTTCGGCATACCAGGCTTTGGAATCCACATCACCAAATGTTGCATGGCTTCCTGCCTTAAGCCCAAGCGCGCGTGCAATCATAGCAGCGAATTGTGCCCTAGTTACATCCCCTTGCGGATTAAACTCCGTACTGGAAATGCCTTCAATAATATGCTTCGCAGCCATGGTCTTAATCACATTGCTGGCCCAGCTGTCACTGCTGACATCTGTGAACAGCTTATCGTATTCCAGGACTGCATACTGGCTGAAATGCCGTATTTCAGCAGTCCATTTACCATTAGTCAACGTTCCGCCCATGAATTCAAGCGCACCATTTGCAGAAATATAGTAGCTGCCGAGCAAGCTTGTATTGGCATCCGGATCTACGTTGAACGTAAGTGTCAACGGTTTATCAAAAGCAGTTACCGTTACAGCAGTGCCGTTCGCAGCAACAACCTCCAAGCTGAAGTTAATCACATCACTCGCCGCAGATAAATGTACGGAACCATTAACAGCCGGATTATTGATTAACTGTTCCACAGCATCTCTGGATACCTTCACTGCTGAGAGCTTAATTTGCGCCCCCTCCGTTTGACCTCCAGTAGCTTTTTCTTGAATGCTCTTCAGCACTTCTGGGGTCAGATCGATAGCAACCTTACTCCAAGCCAGACGTAGAGTGTTCTCTCCGATGATTCCTGATAGTCCTGCTGGAAGCAGTACGGATTCTGTAGCTTCAGTAAGCTGAACCGTTATTACTCCTCCAACCGGTGCCGTGAAATCCTTTGGATCAAGAACCTTTTCGGTCTGCGGCAGCGGTGTTGGCGTTGGGGACGGGGTGACTGCTGGTGTCGGTGCTACCGTCCACACTGGTGCTTCCGTTGGCGCCGGCGTAGATGTTGCTGCTGTTGTTGGCTCCGGTTCCGGCGTCGATGTCGGTGTTGGTGTTGGTGTTGGTGTCACTACCGGAGGTTGCTCTGCTTCGCCCACTGTCACGGTTCTAGTCACTTCGATAGCCGCGTTGCCCGCCGCATCACTCACATTATAATGATAGGTGTAGATGCCTGCCGCCTTAGTGTCCAGTGCCAGCACATTCTCCTCATTCTTCGTAATCGTTGCTACAATGTGCTCCGTAATGTCGCCGTCACGGTCATCTACCGCTGTCGCTCCGGCATCCATATAGCTTGCGCCATTTTCCTGTTGAATGGACGGTTCACCAAGCAGTGTAATCACCGGCTTCATTACATCCGGATCAAGTGCAACGACTACTTTTCTTGTCACTTCTTCAGCCTCATTGCCCGCAGTATCGCTGACATTATAATGGAAGGTATAAATATCAGCTTTCGCTGTATCGAGAGCAGTCAACCCGTATACTTCACTGCTAACTGTTGTAGTTATACGGTCTGTAATATCACCATCCTTGTCATCATAAGCAGTCGCTCCTGCATCTGTATATTCAGAACCGATGTGCAAATTCACTATTGCATCACCTAACAGAGTAATCAAAGGCTGAACAGTATCCGGTTCCGGCAGCTTGATTGTTCCGCTCACCGAACTATCCGCTGTAGCCTCTCCCTTACTAAGTGATACCGTAAAGCTGAAGCTGCCGTTAGTCTCATCGGTTGCTTCTTGGAAGGAAGACAAGGTAATCTCACCGATCGTAACTCCGGTATCATTGAAACCGGGCAGAGCGCCTATCGTCTGCAGCAGCCAAGTCTGGACAGCTTCTTCGCTGTTTGCCGCTTCCTTCTGCACGCTGTATACCGCACCTTCTATGATACTCTTAGCCTCATTTACAGCCTGCTCATTAACAACACTGGCTTTATCTCTAGCTACAGCCACATAGCTGATCAATGCAGCCTGATTGCCTGAATACGTATTGTTTATTGAGTATTTCACAGTACCGCTCACCGGAAGCGTGAAGTCATAGTTAATCATAGCGCCATTAGGACCTGCGACGAAGCCGGTTCGGACCGGTTTGGTCACTTCTTTCCCTTCAGCGTCGATATAGCTAAGCGTAATATCCATCGTGCGGTTGGTGTTGTTCCACCAGTCCCGATGGAATGACGTAATCGTATATTTGCCTGCATTCAAAGGGAGCAGGTATACAAGTGGATTATTTTTTGTATCGGAACCATAAACACCTGTCTGACTTTTATCAGAGAGAACTACAGCGCCACCAAGCCCCTTGAGGAGGTACTTAGTACTGGTATGCCCCCATACGCCATTGCCTGTCGAAGGCTGATCCGCCTTGTTATTAAGCAAGCTGTCACCTACAAAATCCTTGATTAACGTATACGGCGGCGTGATACCGTCCACCGATACACCAGCATCGAGGAAGTATAAGAGCCCCTCCGGTACCACTTCCACATAACAAGTTGTTTTCAGATTTCCATAAGTGCCGGTTACAGCTACCCGTTCATACGGATTGTTGAAGCTGGCCGCATTTACATTCCACTTTACTGATACCAGCAATTTGGATCCGTCTGCCCGAGTGGCTTCCACCTTGTCTGGAAGATTCGGCAGTTTTCCGGCATAAGTAGCCAAATCCTGAGGAGCGACAAGCTCCCGTATATCTCCCGTAGTCAACTGGTTCTGGGCGGAGATCAGGCGTGCTTCAAGCTGAGTAACTCCTTCCTGATCCAATTTGTATAAAATAGGATTATCCAGTGCTTCCTGTGCAGCGCTCTGTGCATCTACGAAGAGCTGCCAGTCTCTGTCCGAATATTCATCCTGTTTGTTCATTTCTTTCGCGGCTGTTACCGCCGCCTGAAGAGCAGCAGTATCTACAGTACCGGTTACTTCCCCGGAAACAACCGCCACCGCGTCGACAACCAAGGTGCCGCTTACCACCTTTATCTGCACATGGTGCTGGCCATATTTAAGCCCGCGGAGTGCGTACGTCTGGTACAGCTCCTTGGAAGCTAATGTATCAGCCGATAGAGCAATAACTTTTCCGTCCACCGTTACCTCAAGCTTCGCCGATCCGTTATTCGCTCCTAGAATATCCAGTCCGGTGCCTTCAAACGTATATTCCATTGCAGCGTCTACAGCCTGGCTGGTAGAAAGAGAACGCTGGTAAATGTACATGCCCGCTCCATTTATATGGCTCCACGACCCGGTATATATCAGTTTAGGGTTCGGAGCAGCTGCCAGGTCATACATCTCAAGATTGTCTAGAAGCTCTGAATAATACGGCGTGTAGCCCTCAACCTTCTCCACCTTCAAATTATCGAAGCGGACGTGATAGTAGCCGCTGGCCAGATCTACCCGGCCGGACAATTCAGGAGTAGGGTCGGTATAGGAAGCCAGCTTCACCCCATCCAGATAGGCAGTCACTTTATCGCCTGCAACCTGAACGGCAATATTATGCCATGCGTCATATGCGGTATCGAATCCGTCGATCTTCACGCCGCCGGAACCGTTCGCGGCATTTCCGCTCGCAACTGCGCTATTGTTGACCAGCAGCTGCCAGCCGCCGTCGAACCAGAATTTCAGCACATACGGTGTACCGGTTATGGAGTGGGAACTGCCACCTCCCTGATAACGGGCGCCTATCGCAGCATAATTGGCTCCGCCCTGAGTATTGTTTGTTTCGAACGAAACATCAACACTGGCCTTGTAGTTCATCCACCGGTTGTCGCCGATGGCCGTTACGGGATCTCCGCTGTTCCATGTGCCGCCAAGCCCCATGGTTCCCGTGTCCAGCTGCTGCCGCAGGACATAATTGTCTGAACCGTCCGGAAGATAGGCCTCAAATGCCCCGTTGCGGTCATGGGTAAAACGCGGGATAACGCTTTGGGAACCGCCGCGGGATTTGATATAGCTCTGGGTACCCTCAGATTGACCGCCTGCACCAATCTTCACAACAGTCTGCTTGGAATAGTCAAAATCATCAGCGTACAGAATGTTGTCCCCAGTACTGTGTCCCGCTCCTGTAGTATCGGTATCTAGTACGGTACGCTCGCCTTCTACAGGCAACGGTGTATTATATTCTTCTTTGTCCTTGTTCTTCAAAGTAGACACAGTCACGGTCGAATACGGTTTAACCTTAACGGTATACACCCCGCTGCCATCAGCAGTGGCATCACCGAGATACTGCATATAATTGCTGTTGAACGCTTCTCCTGCATCAGCGGCACGGGTTTCCCATACTTCCATGGATGGATTACCCGTATAAGCCATATTGACTGTCTGCAGCTTGTAGATTTTGGAATACTCGCTATCGTTCACGATAACCGTAGAGAAATCTTTTTTATCAGGTGCTGCAAGGGTTATATAGCTAGGGGAACCGTTGCGGCCGCTGACCGGATTGGTGCCTGTCGCACCTGTAGAGCTGGCTTGAGGAACCGCTCGCCAGATCCCAGCAGTATTATCCTCGTTTTCCCAGCCTACATTCGCAAACCAGCTGTAATGCTGCAGAGTGACAAGACCCGCATCATAATGAATCCATCCCGACCACGGATCGCGCATGCTGACCAATTCCTTGAAGGAATATTGTCCGCCTTCATAAAAGGAACCAATGGCGGGCTGGTAAATAAAGTGTGTCCGGCGGGAGTTAACGAATCCTTTAATAATCGTGTTACTCATCTCCAGCGGACTGCCGACACCACCAATTCCTGTTCCTGCCACTGTAGGATCTTTCATATTGTTGTTGGGACGGAAAGAGGAATTACTGAAGGTAGACTGCGCCTCGCTGTTCCAAACCTCAATATCATATTGTTCTGCAAGTTTTTTGAAATTGCCTGCGCTGTCGTCGTCCGTGTTGTAGTGGTATCCAGCGATCGGCACGGCTTCCCGCAGAGAAGGATCACTCACCATACTGGCACCGAAACTGCCAATCCCGACTTCATCGGATATCACAGACTTGATCCGGTTGTACAGTTCCCGCTCTTCGGTGCTGTTGAAGCCTTCGCTGTCAGTCTTGACTCTCTCAGCGTACTGTTTGGTCCACGCCAAATCTGGAGCGTGCTCGTTGATATAAGGATTAACGTAATCGGCCATATAACCGTATTCACGATAAGCGGCCAGAATGGTTTTTTTGTACCAGGTATAGATTTTGTCGTTGTTATTCGCCCAGGCCGGAGCACTCCATCGCAGGATGCTCACTTTAAGATCAGGGTTCACTGCCTTGGCATCTGCGGCAAGCTGGAAGCCGGGATGCCGGGTAACATTTGCCTCTTCATCGGCCGTACGCATAGTCGCCGGGTCAGGTCCCGTGGAGTTATTGCGGTCATTGCCCATCTCGATTTTCACATGCGTCATGAGCGGATGTTCTCCACCAAACAAGATCTGTAGCATTTCTGCATAAGCCTCTGGATGCTCTGACTTATAGTCCATCAAAAGCGCACTGGTGCTGTTAGCGCTTAGTACGCCAAATCCCTTGAATGTGAGGCCGTTGACATTGTCAGCTTGGATATCGTTGCCGTCAAGCAGAACCTTGACCATAGAAGCTGCGCTCTGTGTAGCCTCTTCGATCTGTTTCTTGATTCCGCCCTTGGCAACGGCGAACCAGCTCAAAATAGGTTTTTCGTCAGCAACATAGGCGTAAGTCAACGTCATTGGACTACTAACGTCAATGTCTCCAGGAATGGTGAATTCGCCGGAAATTAGCTTAGTCACATTAGTGTTGAACTGGTCAAACAAGATCGTCTTGGTTGCCCCGATAGCATCCTTATACTCGATCTGAGGACGTATTACACGGGAGCGGCTGCCGTACCAATCATGGAAACCGCTGCTGAGCGTATAGGTTCCAGCTTCAAGCGCTTTTAATTTATACACGATATGATTGCTGGCAGGGTCGGCACGAAGTCCGACAGTCCATAGGGACGGATCGGTGGCTGGATCGGTAAGTCCCCCGTCTTTGGAATTCTTGACCTTGTTTACGGAATCATCAAATCCCCAGTCCGCCGTACCGCTGATATACTTCTGGTCGGGTGACTGGTTGAGCAAATCGCTGCCGCTCAGCGTGCGGACCGCTTCGTACAGCGGCGAGGAAGTAGGCCCGTTGCCTACGGAATCGCCCCCTCTGCCGCTATCCACAAAGTAAACCAACGGATTACTTGCGGGCGGAATAACTTCCACACTGGCTACGACCGGCCCCCCGTTTGCTGTACCGCTGACGGTCACGGCATCGTATGGCACGGCAAAGGTATCTGCTCCAATATTCCAGTTCACTGCTGTGCTCTGGCCTCCGATATCAATGCTGGCTGGCAGAGTAGTATCTGCAATTGTTGTAGCCCCCATATGGGCGGCAGCGTAGATAGAATTTACGGTAGCAGCAGAGGCTGCAGGCAGAGTGAATGCCGGAAACATCCCAACTACGAGCGCAGTAGTCATCGTTATTGAGAAAAGCCTTTTTCGAAAGTGCTCTCTGTTCATTCTCTTCTCCTCCTTTGATGGCCAATAATAAAAGAAAGCGTATTCATTTTATTATGAATAATTACTAGAGTTATACAGACCCCTTTGACTTATAAAAAAACCTGGCAGCCTATGAAGCATGCAACTGCCAGGTCAAATACGGTTCTAGCCCTTAATGCCCGATGCTGCAACACCTTGTACAAAGTACTTTTGCAGAGCCAGGAAAACAATTACAACCGGAATAATGGACACCACACTCGCGGCCATAATCAGGCCATATTCGGCGGAATATTGCGAGATGAACATTCTTAGTCCGATTTGGATAGTCTTGAGTTTCGTATCTGTCAGATAAATCATTGGCCCTAGGAAGTCATTCCAGGTAGCGACAAAGGTGAAGATCGTCAATGTAGACAAGGCTGGCTTGGACAACGGCAGCATGATTCGCGCCCAAATTCCATATTCGCTCAAGCCGTCAATACGGGCAGCCTCGCATAATTCATCCGGAACACCTTGATAGAACTGGCGCATCAGAAATACTCCAAATGCCGAGAATGCCTGCAGCAGTATGATTGCCAAATGCGTGTTGTTAAGTCCCATGTAACGCATCAGGATAAATTGCGGCACCATGTAAGCCTGCCAAGGGATCGCAATTGTTGCAATATATCCAAGGAATAGAATGTTTTTTCCCCGGAAATGCAGTTTGGAGAACGCGTACGCAGCAAAGCTGGAAGTCAGTAGTTGTAGAATCGTTACGATAATCGATAATTTCGCCGTATTGTAAATAAAACGGCCCAGCGGAATCCGTGTCCAGATATCCGCGAAATTCTCCCAGCGCGGATTCTGTGGAATCCACTGCATTGGGAAGGAAAACACATCTTTGTTCATCTTGAGTGAAGAAGACAACATCCATATATACGGAACCAGCATCGCCAGTACTGTCGCAAACAACAAAATATACACAAGAACCATAATGCTGATTCTAAGTCCTTTACTTTTACCAACCATATCTTTTGAATCCTCCTATTGTCCGTATTTCTTCTCGCCGCGGAACTGGACGATGGTGATGCCAAGTACCAGCAGAAACAATACAATGGCCATGGCGCTGGCATATCCGTAATCAAGCGAGCGGAACGCCGTATTATAGATTTGATACACCATAACCCTTGTAGAATCATTCAACTGGTTATCGGCGCCGGCAAATAGGTTGATAAAGATATCGTAGACTTTGAACGAATTGATGACTAGAATCATCAGAACAAAGAAAGAGGTAGGCGCCAGTTGAGGGACCGTCACATTGCGGAATCTTCTCCACGCGCCCGCACCATCAAGTTCAGCAGCCTCATACAATTCAGGGTTGATGCCCTGAAGACCTGCCAAGTAAATAACCATGTAATAACCCATATTTTTCCACACTGTAAACAGTATTACTGTGAACATCGCCCAGTGTTTATCCGCTGCCCAGCGGGGAAGATCCTCCAGCGGGATACCGGTAAGGGTATGCAGGATATTGTTGATCGGACCCATCGTAGGACTGAAGATAAAGTTCCATACGGCAGCAACGGCTACCAGGGATGCTACATAAGGGAAAAAGAATACGGTTCTCATGAAATTGCGGGCCATTATCTTCTGATTAAGCAGAATCGCCAGCGCCAGCGCGACAATCATGGTGAACGGTACTACGCCAATAGTGTAAACAATGGTATTCCATAATGCTTTGTGAAATGTTGTATCTCTGATCAACCGGGTGAAATTGTCCAGCCCGATAAACTTCATTGGATTGGCCCCGTCCCATTTCACAAAAGCAAGGATAAAGGCAAAAAACATAGGTACCAGTGTAAACAGGGCAAATCCGATAAAGTTCGGCGCAATGAAGCTGTAAGCTACCAGGTTTTCCCGGACACCTTTTGACAAATGACGTTTAGGGATCTTTTTTGTACCCAATATGGTTTCGTTCTGCATTCTTTCTCCTCCAAACCTTCTAAAACTTTCCCCACAAATCTATACTTTTTAATATAAAAGGCGGGCTTTCACCCGCCCTTAGAACCGGCTCTCTTAAGGTTAATTATTCAAGAGCTGCTGTACGCGAGCATTCATATCATCCAAACCTTCGTCAATCGAAGCATTTTTAGTCATAATATTGTCATGCGCTTCATTCAAAATAACTTCGATGTCTGCGCTCTTTTCATGCATAGGCATTTCCAGATAAGTCTTAACAGTAGTCAGTGCCGCTTTGCTGTTCTCATCCGTAGGGAAGCCCTCGATGGAAGTAATGGAATTGATAACTTCATCATTCTTAATCGCTGGAATGGTTCCGGTGGAAGCAATGACTTTAGCGCCTTCTTCACCAGTCACGAATTTCATGAAATCAAGTGCTGCTTCTTTATGTTTGGATTTCTGATTTACAGCTAGGGAAGTAATTGTACCCAGGGTTGTACCGGCTTCCACACCATCCGGATGAGGGTATTTCGCAATGCCCCAGTTAGCCGATTGGGACTCGCCACTCTTCACTTTCTCAATTTGTGTAGCGATAAACCAGCTGCCCATGTTCATAGTAGCAACGGAATTATTGTAGAATACGCCAGAATAGTGCGTACTTGAAGTCTTCAGTGTGGCGTAATCCATTACGATGCCGTCTTCCTGTTCTTTCAGGATCCGCTCATAGGTTGGTTTCAAGAAATCGTAGTTTCCGTCAACAACAGTGTTCTTGCCGTCCAGAATACCGAACAGTTGAACCGCACTACGCCAAGTATGGTAGTGAGCTCCGTACACTTTTTCAGAACCGCTGCCGGAAGTCATTTTTCTGGCCAACTCATCATATTGCTCGAATGTCATATCATTGCTTGGATATTCCACTCCTGCTTTGTCGAACAAATCTTTATTGTAGTAGAGAATCCAGAAATCGCTGCGGAAAGGAAGCGCATACACCTCATCGTTCACTTCGATTTGTTCTACAGTACCTCCATATACCGAAGGATCAATAGCGTTGCCACTCATAAAGCTTTTAAGCGGCTCCAGGTGATTCTGTTTCACAAGGTTCGAGTAGCCCGGAATATCTTTAATTGTAAGTACGTCCAGATCTGCGCCACCGGACAGTTGTGTGCTTAACATGGTCATATAGTCCGTCGACCCCAGATCGACATATTCGATTGTTACATTCGGATGCTCAGCTTTATAGGCATCGATTAGCGGCTTGTAGTAAGCGGTAGCTTCCCAATCCCACAAGGCCCATTTCAAAGTCACAGGCTCCTGGCTCGGTTCAGCGGAAGCGTTTGCAGAATTCCCCGTTGCTGGAGCTGTCGTTGCAGCAGCACCTTCGTTGTTGTTATTACCAGAACATCCAGCCAACAGACTCATGGAGAATACTGTGGCGAGGGTTATGCCATAGAATCTTTTCAGTTTCATTTAAATATCCCCTTTTCTTCTGATTGTGTAACTACGATCGGCTCTTCTGAGCTTAGTTCAAAGTTTATAGCTTTTTTCGCAAGAATGGCATGCATTATCAAACAAAGTTCATTCACTTTTCTGTGTTCTTCTTCCCTGCTCCGGTTCAAACCTGTAATTTTCTATCTAAAACATGTAAAATATTCAGCTTATGTACCTCCCCCTGTATCGGAACGCAGGAATATGCTATGGTATATGAAAACGCTTTATATGTTTTCACATTTTGTAGAGGAGTGTTAAATACGGTAAGAAAATCCACCATTAAAAGTCGCATTATTCTGCTCATGGCCGTATTCGCACTGCTGATAGCGTCGCTGTTGTCTTTTTTTAGCTATGAATTAATTACTTATTATCAGCGTAAAACAACCATCCAGGCGACCGAATTCAATCTGCAGCTGGTATCCCATATTATTGAACAGGATTTAATTGATCTGTCATCGCTGGCGATGACTTGCAGCACTAACTCTTCTACTAATACCCTGATTACAGACTACTTCAGCTCACCTAAGGCTAGCTCTAAGGAAGCAGTTAATGTATTCAACTCGATGCAGCAGGACTTCCTGAACAACCGCTCCAACAGCTATGCCCGCCGTCTGATTGTTACGGATAGCAACGGAAAGTTTCTGCAGGTGGATAAAACCGGCACCTCTGTTCCGCTTACCATACACAATATCGGTCAAATTACCGGCCTTAGCAATGATGCCGAGGAGAAATGGGACCGGGTGATCAAGGACCCGCTCTCCAACACGAACGGAATTCCTTTTGTTTTTCCTATTTACGGCAAAGGAGCTTCCCGCGTTGGAACAGTGTACCTGTTAGCGAATACCACTGTTATTACCGACAAGCTGAAAGGGTACTCCCTGCCGAAGAATTCCCGGCTGCTGCTGACGCTCGGCAATCATCATTATCAGCTCATCGGCGACCAGGTCATCGCCATTGCAGAGCCGTATGAACCGGTGGCCTATACCAATGATAAACCTGTCGGTCCGCAAACTGAGCTATCCATGGTCAAGCTCGAGGACGAGAAAGAGAGCCATATCGTGGTATCTTATCCCGTACGCAGCGGAGTCATTCTGTCACAGACTTTATCCAATGACCTGTTCGCTCCCAAGACAAATATATGGATTCTGGTTATGCTCGGCGTCTGTCTCCTGGTTATTGTCTTAAGCGCTATCATTACGCTGTATCTGACCCGTACCATCAGTCTTCCGGTGGAAAAACTGAAGAAGCGGATTGATAAGATCGCCCAGGGCAATTTCCTGCTGGACCGCAATATCGAATGGAACAGCGAGCTTGGCGATGTCGGCCGGGGCATTAACCGCCTGTCCCAAGATATCGTAGCGCTTATGGACAGCCGGCTCGCTGACGAGAAACAGAAGCAGGAGCTGGAATACCGGATGCTGCAGAGTCAGATCAATCCCCATTTCCTGTACAACACACTGAATTCGATCAAATGGATGGCTACAATTCAGAATGCTACCGGCATCGCGGAAATGACCACTTCACTATCCAGACTGCTGCGCAGCATCGCCAAAGACAACCGTAGACTAATGCCGTTGAAAGATGAGCTGAGCCTGCTGGATGATTATTTTCTAATTCAGAAATATCGCTATGGCAGTACGGTCTCTATGGTAAAGGAGATTGACAACGAGGAACTGCTAACCGGCCTAATTCCACGATTCACGCTTCAGCCCCTGGTCGAGAACGCCATCTTCCATGGCATTGAGCCCAAAGGCAGAGGAGAAATTCTCATTAAGGTGGCCAAAAGTGGATTCGCCGATATTCTAGTTACGATTGAAGACAACGGTATAGGGATGAAGGAAGAAGAAATCTCCACGATTCTGTCGAATCCAGGTAATGGAAGCAAAGAAATGCCCGAGAATATTGGACTCCGCAGCGTAAATGAACGTTTGCGCCTGGCATTTGGGGATAATTACGGTCTTTCGATTGAGAGTGAGTCGGGCCAATATACCCGGATGAAGATTCTTCTGCCGTTCCTGCAAAAGGAATAGAGTAGCATATCAAGCAAGGATGTGATGGAATTGATCAAGTTGTTAATTGCTGATGACGAGGCGCTGGTCTGTATCGGCTTGCAGTCCATGCTGAAGTGGGAGCAATATAATATAGAAATTGTCGGCATTGCACACAACGGGGCTCAAGAGGAAGAAATGATTGACACCCTTCGTCCTGACATCGTAATCAGCGATATAAAAATGCCAATTAAAAGCGGCTTAGAAGTTGCCAATGCGGTACGCAAAAAACACGGCCGGCTTCCGCTGTTCATCATCTTAACAAGCTACGAGGAATTCGAATACGCGCGTGGAGCGATTGAAGTGCAAGCCACAGATTATCTAGTGAAGCTAGAACTGACACCAGAGGCACTTGATGCCTCCATTCGGAAAGCAATTTCCCAGTTGGAGGCTTTTCAAACCCTAGACAGCTATCCCATGCTTGCTCATAGAGGCAATCTACAAGCTCAACGCGATAAATTTTTCATCCGCCTGTTCAATAACTTATTCGCAAATAAAAACCAGTACCTTTTGCAGAGAGATGATTTAAACCTTGAGCTCAAGGAACCTGCTTATCTAGTCTGCACTTGCCGTATTTTGGGGCCAGACAGTGTCCCGCCCCGCGGCGATAAAATGGTTGCTCTGTGCTCAAGTACCGTCCAAATGGCCAAAGATACGCTTACTTCCATAAGACCTTGTTATGTGAGCAGTCTGGACTTGCGCAATTTTGCTGTAACCCTGCCCGTCAACGGGACGGATTCACGGCAATGGATGCCTGAGATTGAAATGCTATTGACCCATATGGCCTCCATACTCCATAACTACTTCAATGTAAGGATCATCGGCGCGATCGGCTTTGCGGTCGAGGATCCTTATTTGCTGCGGGAAAGCTACCTCGCTGCGCGAAAAGCGCTTCCTGCTGCGGTTAAAGCACAGTCGTTTGTGTTTTTTGCCGAAGGAGAGTCGCTGGAGCAGGATCATCTGTTGTTTGATTTCTCCGAATTGCGTACAGAGATCCGCCGTGCTTTTGAAGAAATGGATACCCAAGCTTTATACGCCATTATCTCCAAAATGATCGAAATCTTCGACGGCCGGGCCGACCTGCTGGTTCCCGCCACTGATGCCGCCTGCAACATTCTGTACATGGCCACTTCACTGCTCGCAGACGGTGAGAACATTGTGGAACAAATTTTCGAAAATGAACCGGAGGGCTACCGGGCTATCTACCAGATGCATACGATTGAAGAGATCGCTGGCTGGCTGATCCAGTTCCGGGACGGTTGCTCAGACATCCTCTCTACCCGCAGACAAAGCTACAAGGAGCAGCTCGTCAAAAATGTCCAAGAGTATATTAAACGAAATCTCGGAACTAAGCTCTCGCTCAATCAAGTGGCTGATGTCTTCAATTTCAGTCCCAACTATCTGAGCCACCTTTTCTCCAAGGTTGCCAAGGTCAACTATGTGGAATATATCACGGAGATCAAAATCACGACAGCCAAAGAAATGATGGCACGTGGGGAAGGTCGCATCTACGAAATCTCACAGAAGCTGGGATATGAGAGTGCCTTCTATTTCAGTAAAGTTTTCAAAAAGGTCACCGGAATTTCCCCCAGGGAATACATGCAGCAACTTAAAGCAGATTCACCATCTGACCGAAGCCTCGGAGTGAACAACCGTTCTTGAGATCAAGAGATTATTAAGAATAATCCCACTTCGCAAAAATAAAGCCAATAAATCTGCAAGGAGCAGGCTCTGTTCCTTACAGATTTATTGGCTTGCCATCACCCTCAGCAGCATCCCTAAGTATCACCCTTATTCCTGCAATTTTTTTATTTTTATTTTTAAACTAGCAAAATGCTAATACTCCGGTCTTTCTGCCCTAAAAGTCTACCAAAAAACCGCTTACGAGACACTTTCTCAGCTATTAAGACTGCTGTTCCCATATTGACTTTTCAACATATAGTAATTAAAATAAACAACGCACACTAAATATAGTATAGATACGATTTTTCAGAATTTATAGCTTATCCATTCAGTTTTCATACTATTTTCAATAGTTTTTAATATTTACAGGGGGACAGACACCATGCTAGTCGCGTATGATTCAAAAACAGGAAATGTCAGACGCTTCATCAGCAAACTTAAGTTGCCGGCTGTGCAGATTGAGGAGCATATGACGATTGATGAGCCCTATGTGCTTATTACATATACCACCGGCTTTGGACAGATTCCAGAAAAGGTGTCTACTTTCTTGAAGAACAATAATGCCAATCTGAAGGGCATCGCCGCCAGCGGCAATAAGAACTGGGGCGAGCTGTTCGCGCACAGCGCGGACTTGATTGCAGATCGGTATAACGTGCCCGTTATCGGTAAATTTGAGTTATCGGGTACATTTGGCGATGTAGAACGGATTAAACAGGAGGTGAGCCGGGTTGCGGCATATTGAATTAAACAACATGTTGATGAAGAGAGACGAAAGTGGCTTCTTTCAGCTAGACAAAGATCTTGAGGCAGTAGCCGAATTTATGCGGGATGTAGAGCGGCGGAGTCTGGTTTTTGCGAATACAAAAGCCAAGGTTGATTATATGATTGAACAGGATTTCTACGAGAATTTTTATGAACAGTACAGCACGGCGGAAATTGAAGAAGTCTACCAGATTACCCACGCCTACAACTTCAGTTTTCCATCTTATATGGCAGCTTCGAAATTCTACACGGATTACGCTGTAAAAACCAATGACCGCAAACAATATCTGGAGCATTACCCGGACCGTGTGGCGGCAGTCGCCCTTCACCTGGGACGCGGCAATGCCGATACTGCGGGGGTACTTGCCCGTTCGATGATGGAACAGCGCCTGCAACCTGCGACACCAACCTTCTTAAATGCCGGTAAGAGCCGGCGTGGTGAGCTCGTCTCCTGCTTCCTAATCGAAATGGACGACTCGCTCAATTCCATCAACTATGTGCTGAATACCTGCATGCAGTTGTCGAAGATCGGTGGCGGTGTGGCCGTTAACCTATCCAAGCTACGCTCCCGTGGTGAAACTATCAAGGGTGTTGAGGATGCTGCGAAGGGAATTATACCTGTACTTAAGCTGATGGAAGACGGCTTCTCCTATGCAGATCAGATGGGTCAACGTAAAGGATCAGGAGCAGCCTATTACAATATTTTTGGCTGGGACGTTCTGGAATTCCTCGACAGCAAGAAAATCAACGCCGACGAAAAAACAAGACTCAAAACCCTGTCCATCGGCCTGATTATTCCAAACCGCTTCTATAAGCTGGCGAAGGACAATGAAGCGCTGCATGTATTTGCTCCTTACAGTGTGTACAAAGCCTACGGCACGCATCTCGACGATATGGATCTGGATGACATGTATGATAAGCTGCTGGCCGATCCACGTGTCAAAAAGAAGAAAGCTATGAGCGCACGGGATATGCTGACCAAAATTGCCATGATCCAGCTGGAATCTGGCTATCCATATATCATGAACAAGAGCAATGCCAATGCGGCCCATGCCCTGAAAAACGTCGGTCAGATCAAAATGTCCAACCTTTGTACTGAAATCTTTCAGCTGCAGGAGACCTCAGAGATTGCCGACTACGGACAGGAGAGTACAATCCGCCGCGATGTAAGCTGCAATCTGGCTTCCTTGAACATTGTTAACGTGATGGAACATGGCAAAATCCGTGAATCCGTACATGAGGGCATGATCGCCCTGACCGCTGTTAGCGATATGACCAGTATTTCCAATGCCCCAGGCGTAGCCAAAGCAAACAAGGAAATGCACTCTGTCGGTCTTGGCGTCATGAATCTGCACGGCTATCTGGCTAAGAACAACATTGCTTATGAAAGCGAGCAGGCCCGCGATTTTGCCCGGACCTTCTTTATGACCATGAATTTCCACTCGCTGGAGAAAAGCATGGAAATCGCTGCCGCCACGGGCCGATCTTTCCATGGATTTGAGGCTTCTGATTATGCTACGGGAGCTTATTTTGAGCGTTACCTGACTACCGATTACCGTCCAGCTACCCCAAGGGTACAAGAGTTATTCGGAGATATTTATATCCCATCCCCAGCAGACTGGGAACAATTGCGGGATGCGGTAAAAACAAATGGCCTATACCATGCTTACCGTTTGGCGATTGCGCCAACGGCCAGCATTTCCTATATCCAAAACGCCACTTCAAGCGTTATGCCGATTGTTGAGCAGATTGAGACTCGGACTTATGCTAATTCAACTACTTATTATCCGATGCCGTACCTGCGGCCGGACAATGTGTTTTTCTATAAATCGGCTTACCAGATGGACCAGTTCAAGGTAATCGATCTGATCGCGGAAATTCAGCCCCATATCGACCAGGGTATCTCGACCGTTCTGCATGTTAACAGTGATGTTTCCACCAGAGAACTGGCCCGCTCCTACCTGTATGCGGCGCATAAAGGCTTGAAGTCGCTGTATTACACCCGGACCAAAAAGCTGTCCGTCGAGGAATGCCTCACCTGCTCGATCTAAAAGGAAGGCTATAGCCGCAGAAAAGGAGATTGCAATATTATGACCGCTATCCAAGCCGTTAACTGGAACCGTCCCGACGACGATTTCTCATTGATGTTCTGGAATCAGAACATTATGCAATTCTGGACGGACGATGAAATTCCATTATCCGATGATAAAATGTCCTGGCTCACACTCAGTGAGCAAGAAAAGGACTCCTATATGAAGGTGCTGGGCGGCCTGACACTGCTGGATACGATTCAAGGCGGAGTCGGAATGCCACAGATTATGGAGCATGTCGAAGGCCTTCAACGCAAAGCCGTACTGGGCTTCATGGGTATGATGGAACAAATTCACGCCAAATCGTACAGCAGTATTTTCACCACTTTGTCCTCTACAGAGGAGATCGACAGTGTATTCCGCTGGGTAGAAGAGAACCCCTTCCTCCAGTTCAAAGCGGAGACCATCTCACAATATTACAAAAACATAGACTCACCAAAAGACCTGTACCTCGCCATGGCAGCCTCCGTGCTGCTCGAGAGCTACTTGTTCTACAGTGGTTTCTTCTATCCCCTATATCTGGCTGGGCAGGGCAAAATGACTTGCAGCGGTGAGATCATCGACCTTATTCTACGGGATGAGAGCATCCATGGGGTATATGTCGGCGTGCTGGCACAGGAGATCTTTGACGGGCTCCCAGAAGACGAGCAACGCGAACTTCACCATACGCTGGTAGAATTGCTTCGACTGCTGCATGAGAATGAAGAGCGTTATACCGAGCAGATCTATGCCCCTATCGGATTGGTGGACGAGGTTAAGACTTTTCTAAGATACAATGCCAATAAAGCGATGATGAATCTGGGCCATGATCCGCTATTTGACGAGGAAGAGATCAACCCGATTGTTCAGAACGGGATCAGCACCCACACCAAGCAGCATGACTTCTTCTCGAAGAAAGGCAACGGATATGTCCGGGCGCTTAATGTGGAGCCACTGAAGGATGAAGATTTTCAATTTTAAATATAGATAAAACAAAAAGTGCGGAGAAAGCTCTCCGCACTTTTTGCTAACTCTATTTATTAGATTATTGCAATTTTTTCAGTACTGTTCTAGCTTCTTCATAGGTATCGTAAGCATCAGCAAAATCTCTGCCAAAAATACGTTTCAATTGCATTTTCCAAATTGGGTTTTTAGTTACATAAGCCCATCCTGCTTGGCCAGCTGCTTTCGCCATCTCACCTGTTGGAGCCAACATTGCTGCAACTTCAGGGGAAAGTACACTTGCAGATTCAGTTACATCAGTTGTACCTGTAAATTTAGGACTAACAAGCTTCATGATATTCTCAAAATCTTTCAAGTATCCTGGAACATCCTCAGCAGAAAAATCGATAGATACTACATCGATGTGGTTTTCACTTTTGTTGTATTTAATTGTGTATGACATAATTGTATTCCTCCAAGTTTTAATAGTTATTTTTTAATAATAGAAAGTAATGTATGTAACTCCAACAGACAAAAAATTTCTGCCCAGGCTTTTCAGTAACTTCTACTTTTGGCAACTGGGTTTGGAACAAACTGCCTTGTTTAAATGATGCCATATCGTTACAATCAATAGTTAATGACATCTATTTCCTGTATCGTTTTATTGCAACATCCTTTCTAATATATTTTAACTCATACCTATTACCTATATTATTATCGACAAATTTCTTTTTTTATTTATATTAAAATACAAATTTCTACAAATTCCAACATATCCATGGTTATATTTGCCTTAATTTCATTCACACTTGTGTAATTCCGTTATCGTTTAGAAACAACTAAAAAAGGCTCTGCGTGCGCCTTCCAACTCCAGTCCATTCATCCTATAGGATATTCGAACAGGAATACGCCGCAAAGCCTTCGATACTAGATGCTTATATAAGTAAATTAATCCGTCTAATTACTTAGTTGCGGAGTAGCCCCCGTCAATCACATGTGCTGTACCTGTAATAAATGAAGCCTCATCACTTAGAAGGAAACATGCAAAAGCAGCTACTTCCTCAGGCGTACCATATCTGCCCAAAGCCGTTCCAGAAGCGATAAGAGATTGAAGCATCTCTACATCATCAGACAACAACTTTTCGTATCTGTTCATGGTTGGTGTAGGAATAGGACCAGGGCAAATAGCATTTACTCTGATATTACGGTGACCCACTTCTTTAGCAACCGATTTAGTCATGCCCACAATGGCGTGTTTACTTGCTGAATAAGCTGCATCATTTGCCATCCCAATAAAAATACCATGCAAGGAGGAACAGTTTAGAACGGAAGCACCGGATTTCATATGTGGTAATGCATAATGCAACATGTAGAATTGGCCATTAAGATTTGTCTGAATCACCTTTTGAAACAATATCGGATCATATTCTGTAACATCCGCATTATCTCCTGTAATTGCTGAGTTATTATAAAGGCAATCAATCTTTCCATAAGCTGCTAAGGTTTGATCTACGATATTTTTGCAGTCTGCTTCAACTGAAACGTCTGACCGCACAAACAGCGCTTCTCCACCTAAAGCTTTGATTTCTTCGACTGTGTTAGCGCCAGCATCTGATCGATTGGCAACTACTACAGTACCACCCTCTCTTGCTACTCTCAATGCTGTAGCTTTTCCGATTCCGGTACCAGCACCCGTAATAATAACTACTTTGTTTTCAAATCTGTTGCTACTCATTATGCGCACCACTTTCTTATGTCTTTTTCAGGAAGAGGATTTGAACCTCATAGACCCTAATGTCACCTGATACAATGTGGATTGGAACATTTTTGCAGAAAAATCGACAAAATTATCCTCTATATGACAACTTTATTGTATTTAATTGTATATAGCAATCAATATTTTAATCTACTTTTCCAACAATTGAGAATTTGGTTTTGATCGTCATAAAAAATACACCCCTTAGAATTTCATCAGATAAACCAGAAGTTTTATCCAATGTTATTCTAAGAGGTGTAATAAACCTCTACCTAACTCCACGAACTGGGACGTCGATTCGAACTTGACCTCCACTCGTCAGGGGAGAATTGCTAATATGCAGACTACCCTGATGCTGCCTGACAATGGTGTCGGCAATGTAAAGTCCCAATCCATAGTGACTTTTGGAGGTACGGCTACTGTCCCCTTGATAAAACTGCTTAACTGCTGATTGGAGTCCCTCACTTGTAAATCCTGATCCACTGTCTGTTACCGTTATACTCCACCGATCTTGTTTTGCCTCAACCTGCAAATAAATCACACTCTCATACGGGGAATACTCTACCGCATTAGCGAGTACATTCATCATAGCCCGATGAAGTAGCTCATCGTCAATCAACACCTCATGGGGCAGATTATTGTCCTGGTGAAATTCTATCTGAAGACGCTTAGGGACAACCAACGCATCTAACTGCATACGAATTTGCTGGATAAAGGCATCCGTTGCAACCCATTTAGAGCGGGGAGAAATTTGTTTTCTTGTATTAGAAATCTCAATGAGTGTTGCCATGTATTGTTCGATTTGATCTGCATTTTTGGAAATATACCCTATATATTCTTGCTGATTCTCTGCTAAATCTGAGTCTATCAGCAAATCTGCATTTCCTTGAATAATCGTAAGAGGAGTCTTAATGTCGTGGGCAAGCGCAGAAATCTGCTCTTTTTTCATTTGTTCCAGATTCCATTGCTGTTCTAGCGACTTTTTCAATTCCTCTCTCAGCTGTTCCAGGGATGATAGCACCTCATCAATTTCACTGACCCCAGAATACACGACAGTAAAATCCAAATTCTTAGCTTCAATGTGATGTGCAGCTTCCTGCAAGGAAGCCATTTTTTGACTCAGTCTTCGAGCGAAAAATCCAGAAATCAGAATAACTTCCAGTAACATCAGAACTACAAAAAACAGCAATAGCGTTAATTGCGGATTAGGCAGCGTGTTATGCAGAAAATTTGAGGTGAACTGCGGTACAATTGCATATTGCAGTACGATAACCTCATGCTCCCGCTCAATCACATCGGTGCAGTTTGTACCCATGAGATTGCAACTGCTTTGATTCTTCTGCAATATATCTAGAGCACGTTCTTTAGGAATATTTCCTGAAATATAGTTCTTTTGCTGATCCAATACCGCATATTCCGCTCCCCAAGGGATCATTTCTTCCGTAATTTGTGGCGCACGCTGCAAAACATCCCAAGACTTTGCAATGGATTGCTCGGTATGGTTTGCTGGAACAATCATTCCATACTGCATTAAGAGAGTAAATACCCCTAAACACAGAAATGCCAATAATAGAGTACACGCACCTAATGATAATAAATATTGAATGAAGACTGTACGGAGCCGTATTCGTTTCACACCCATTTGTAACCTATCCCCCAAACGGTTTCAATCGGTGAAACCTCCCTCGCACTCAGCTTACTGCGGATATTTTTCACATGTTCTGTAATAGTTGAGCTATCGCTTTCTCTGTCATAGCCATAAACCGATTCATAAATTTGTTCTTTGGAAAAAACCTGACCTTTATTTCTAGCAAGAAATTCACATATCTGATATTCACTTTTAGTGAGATTTATTTTCTCTTTATCAACAAAAATCTCCTTTGCCGAGAGATTGAATTTCACTCCAGATGCGCTTAACATATGATTTTTCCCTCGATTTTCACGCCGCAAATGAGCGTTCACCCGAGCCTTCAACTCGCCTGCGCGAAAAGGCTTCACGATATAGTCATCTGCACCTACACTAAGTCCAAACATAATATCCGTTTCCATTGATTTAGCTGTAAGAAACAGAATCGGACAGTCTACGATATCCCTGATTTGAGTACAGAGCTCAAAACCATCGATATCTGGCATCATCACGTCCAACAGGATTAAATCAAATGTCGAGTACTCATTCAAAGGCATATGTCGTGCACTTGTTTTTATCGTAACCCTATGGTGATCTTTGCTAAGAATATTATTTACTAGCGCCAAAATATCAGGTTCATCATCTATTATTAAAATATTAGCCAGTGACCTCACTCCTATTTATTCATATGATTTCCTACCCTGAAAGTAATAAAACCATATCAAGCCTAACACTGCCATTACCATTGTACTAATAAGTATAGCAGGTACGGAATGAAGAAGTTGCAGCTTCAATACTTCCGTTTCAATGAGCCCGTTGGGTTGTGCATAAAATAAGGGAAGTTGAATCATCCGCATCGACCAGGCCCACGGTATGTATAACCACACTTTATCTCCTACAATTGTTCCACCTACGATGGCTGCAATTAGCGTACCTGCACTACCCACCGTTAGAGAAAGTCCCATGCCTCCAGCATAACTTAAGATGAGATGAAAGATCATTAAGATTAGAGCAGTGCCTACTACCCAACAAGCTCCTTGCCAGAATATTAGATATTGTATCCGCTCTATATGCAAAATTTTTTTCATGCCCAGTATTAGAATTGATGTTGAACCGAATACGATCCATATCATCGCCAAGATTATGAACCCTAGTTTTCTTATATAACACTTCGGACGTGAAAGAGCACTTAATAGATTATAGAATCCCCCTGCCCCCTCCTCTAAACCACTCATTAAAGCAGAGAATAATCCTATCCCAACAGGCAACCCAAAGGCTAGTAATGAAAAATAACCATCATAGATGTGAAGCTGATCCGCACGCTGTGAAAAATACCAAAGTACCATCATCGGATATAGAACAGGAACAAGGAATATCAACCAACGAATTGCAGTGTGCTTAGTCATCAACCATTCAGCTTGTAATAGTCGGAGTATCACCATCTCTATCGCACCTCTCTTCTACTAAACCAGCAGCTAGTTAAGGTGAGGGTTACCAAAAAGAATACAAGCGACACCACAATTCCAGGTAAAATAACCGAAGAGTCTCTTAGAGCATCCTGTGCTGAAAGAGCCACACCATTGGGACGCACACCAACAATCGGACACATTAACCTTAAAGCCCAACTCCACGGAACATAAATCCATGAAGGTTGATCCGCTGCTAGTACACTCACAATCATCCCAAACAGACCTGCAAGAATAGATACTACCGCCCCAAATTGTTCGGCTAAGAATAGATAGATTGGAATCATCCCCAAAGAGGTCAACCAAACAACAATAGCGGCTGTTGTAATTTCAGATAAGGGTGCTGCACCCAAAGGAAACAAAAGACCAGATAGGTACATTACTGCAATAAGGAGCAGCGAAGACAGCAGCAAATAATATGACACCACAATTATTTTACTGAGCCAAAGTTTAGCGATACTAATTCCGTGACTGCTTAAGCTACGGTACCCTCCAGCCTTACGATCCTTGTTATTCGATAGTGTAGACAACAAAGCAGATCCTATGGTCATGAATAACAGCGGCCACCAATTAAATACCATTTCCATAAAATAGTGGTCTTCCGTTTGCAGGTTCTGTTGTGTGAAAAATGAAAATAGAAGAAAAAACAGTGGCACCACGACAATCAATTTTCGCGAAAATGTTCGTTTGAATTTAAGATTTTCGGATAAAAGATAGTGGATCATCTTGTTACCTCCTGTCTGTTCCGAGTCACGACTTCCATGAACAATTCCTCCAAATCATCACCAGGATATATTGCATTCTGATACCCTAGAACACCATTACTAATGATCCCAATATGATCGGCAATTTGCTCCACCTCATGAAGAATATGACTCGATAAGATGACGGTAATCCCTTGTGCAGGAAATGAGCGTATAAGCTCACGTAATTCCTGAATCCCAATCGGATCAAGCCCATTTGTCGGTTCATCCAGAATCAAGAGTCTAGGTTGATTTAACAAGGCGATCGCAATCCCGAGACGTTGCTTCATGCCCATAGAGAATTGTCCAACTCTTTTTTTGCCTGTTGTTGTTAAATCAACAATTTCAAGAACTTCCCGAATCCGAGAATCCGGTAAGTTTAATATTGTCGTATGTACCTTCAAATTTTGGGCAGCAGTCAAATTCCCGTAAAGTGGCGGGGACTCAATCAGCGCTCCAATGTGTAGTAAATCCTTACGTGTCCATGGATGACCGTCAAATAAAATTTGTCCTGACGTCGCTCGAAGAATCCCTGTTATCATTTTTAGAGTCGTCGATTTACCTGCGCCGTTTGGGCCTAGCAGTCCATAAATCGAATTAGTTTTTACGGTTATGCTGATATCGCTAACCGCACGCTGCCCCCTGAAACTCTTGGATAAATTATTAGTTTGTAAAATATACTCTCCCATCCTACATCATCCTCTCATTTGCTATACGTTGATCATATATAGCAAATCTAAGGACTTTATAAGGTTTTACTGAGCTCAAATTATAAGGAATTATAACGAGCATAAAAAAAGCTCGGTTCAAATTTAACATTGAACCGAGCCTGTTGAATTTTTATCATCATGCTCTGCGAATTGTAAATTCAAAATCCATATCTAAGGATGGATTGATTTGATATTCATCAAGAACTGGAGCTCCCCAGCTGTCATCCCCGCCTACACCCATTTGACGTCCAGCAATGGTAACAACGGTATAGTGGACGTTTGGCAGCTCATAATGATGTGTCGCATTCTCCAGCTCCATTGCCGAGTAAGGCGAGATATTGGCTTCAACAGGGGCTGTAGCTGGTGCCGATATTATAATGCCTTGGCCATAATCGTTCTTAATCGATACTTCGCGCACACCTGTGCGGTTGCCCGATTCCTGCGGCACCAAATAGGACGACACATTGTCCACCGCATGATTCTGGAAGCGACACAATCTCGCCCCACACGCACGGTCGATATAATTTTCTTCCGGCCCATTTGCATACCAATTCAGCTGGTGATAATCCGCTGGCACCTTAAAGCTTAAAGCGAAGATCGGAAGCTTTGGTAAACCCGCTGCTCCATGGTAGCTTGATTTCACCTGTATGCTTCCATCGGAGAACACTGTGTAAGTTACACTTACACGTACCTCCTCTGATACACTAAGCTTATACACGTAAGTCACCGTCGCACGGTCTTTCTCCTCCACGAGTTCGAAGCTTAACGTTCTACGGGTCAAGCTTGCTGCATACCAAGGGGAAGAGTCGAAATGCATTCCTGCCCCCTTGTCATTGTCTGTCATTGCTCTCCAGAAGAGCGGTGCGGGCGGTGAAGAGATCATTTCCTGCCCTGAATATTTAACAGAAATTAATGTACCCGCCTGCTTTGAGAACATTACGGAGAAGTCGCGACCATGTACGCCAATATTCACATCTCCTTCAACCACGCGAAAATCATTCACGACAGATGTTATCTTAGCATCTGTTAAAGACTCCTCGGCTGACGTATTTGCCACTTGAAAAACATGCTGGCCAAAAGCGATTTCATAACCGCTATTCGCCCATAATGAATTTTCCTTCAGGACAAGTGAAACATCCAAGCTATACTCGCCAGGCTGATTCTTAATATCAGGTTGATCCACTTGTACATATTTTTCCTCGCCCGGATTAACCTGAGCGAATACAGTTCCACGCTGGATGACCCTACCCTCATAGTTCAGAGCGTATTGTAATTCATAAGCATCCAAGCCCACAAATAAGTTTTCATTTCTGATTGTAAAACCCTGACTGTCCGGGAGCAGCTTGACGTTCTGATACAGAAATTTCACTTCCTGCATTTTTGGCGACCATCTCCGATCCGCATACACAATTCCGTTACCGGAGAAGTTGTAATCGGTTGAACGGTCATCAAAGTCTCCTCCATAAGCCATGAAGGGCTTACCGTATCGATCATTTTTTATAATCACCTGATCCATATAATCCCAGATAAATCCACCCTGATACATTGGATACTTCTGTTCTAGCTCTGTGTATTTATGCAGTCCCCCGACGGAATTACCCATCGCATGCATGTATTCACAGCTAATATATGGCTTTAACGGATCTTCTGTTAAATATCTTTCAATATCTGCCGCTTTCGCATACATGCGGCTTTCCATATCGCTCGAATCATCATATTCACGGTTATGGAACACCCCTTCATAATGAACCAAACGAGTAGGATCCTTCTCTCGAAAATAATTGGCTACGTTCAAAATTACTTCTCCTGCAAAAGATTCGTTCCCACAGGACCAAATTAGAATGGAGGGATGGTTTTTGTCTCTCTCTACCATGGAAATCGCACGATCCATCACGATATCCTGCCATTCAGGCTTATTGCCGGGGATGTTCCAAGACGGCTCAATGGCCCCCATTTTCTGCCATGATCCATGCGACTCTAAATTCATCTCGTCAATGACATAGACTCCGTATTCATCACACAACTCATACCAGAGTGTCATATTCGGATAGTGCGAGGTCCGCACAGCGTTGATGTTCGCCTGCTTTAAGGTTTTTATGTCCCACAGCATATCTTCTTTTGTAATGCTGCGTCCAAAGCGCGGATTAAACTCATGTCGGTTGACACCTTTAAATACAATACGTTTGCCGTTTAAGTGCATAATCTTATCTATCATTTCGAATTTCCGAAAACCAATTTTTTGCGGCACAACTTCTACAAGATCCCCGGATGCGTTGTAAACAGAGACGTAAAGGGTATACAGATTAGGAGCTTCAGCGCTCCACAGCTGCACCTTTGTTGCCGCAAGCGTAAGCGAAAGGGAATCTCCTGAAACTTCACTTTCAGTACTAGCCACAAGATTACCTGCTCTATCCTTAAGCTCAAGGAGCACTTTTGAGGCAGACTTACCTATCAATTGCATGACAGTCGTCAGCGTTCCTTGCTCAAACTTTTCATCCAAATCGGTTTGAACATGGAGATCCCGCACATGAACATCCGGCACGGTGTATAGATACACCTCACGAAAGATTCCCGAAAAGCGCCAGAAGTCCTGATCCTCCAACCAACTCCCCGTGCTGCGCTGATAGACTTCGACCGCCAGCTTATTTTCACCTTCCGTCAAGTACGATGTTAAATCAAATTCACTCGGTGTAAAGCTATCTTCGCTATAGCCAACAAATTCCCCGTTTAGCCATATATAAAAAGCCGATTCAACTCCTTGAAAAGAAATATACACCGGACGTTGCTCCCAGCCCGCAGGAACTTCAAAATATTTGACATAGCTGCCTACAGGATTGTGGTCCTCAGAGATCATTGGAGGTCTAAGATGCTCATGACCGTCCCATGGGTACATCGTATTCACGTACTGAGGCTGCCCATAACCCTGAAGTTGGATATGACCGGGAACTTTAATATCCTTCCAGCCTCTGCAAGACACGTTCTCCTTATAAAAATGAACCTGTCGTTCCATGGCATTTTGGGCATAGCTAAATTTCCAGCTGCCGTTCAGGCTGTGGCGCCAGGGCATTTCTCCAAGCGCTTCGGCTTCATTTTTCGTTTGGTAATATCGATGGTCAGAATGCGCGTGCACTCTGCCTATTGCATAAATGGAAGGGTCTGATAACCATTCCAGACTTGGAGTGAGGTTTCGTTCAACCTGCTGCTTCATCTATATTTCCTCCTCTATTCATAACATGATCGCTAACTTATTTAACCGAACCCGTCATCCCAGCTACAAATTGCTTTTGCATCATGAAGAACACTAGTGCTGTCGGCAAGGTTGTAATGACAATCGCAGACATGATCAGACCATAGTCAGGGGCATAACCTGAGCCTAGATTCGAGATAAGAAGAGGCACAGTCATATTTTCTGGTGATTGCAATACGATCAAAGGCCACAGATAATTGTTCCAGCTGTTTAAAAATGTGATAATCGCTGCGGCAGCGTAAGTTGATTTCATCGTTGGCATATAAATGCGGAAGAACAAACCAAATTCCGAAAGACCATCGATGCGCCCAGCCTCCATCATATCCTTAGGAAACATTTTTGTACTTTGACGAAAGAAGAAAATTAGAAATGCTGTTGTAAATGTCGGAAGAATGACCGCCGATGCTGTATCGATGCCCAGAAAAGGCACTACACTAGATACTTTTGCGAACATTTGAAATAGAGGTACCATGATCGCCGCAAATGGAATCATCATTGAAGCAAGTAAAATATTGAATACGATATCTTTACTCCGGCTGCGGTACATTTCAAAACCATATCCAGCCGCCGATGCGACTAGCAGTGAAAGCACAGTAGTCACCACAGAGATTTTTGCAGAGTTCCAGAGAGCCTGCCACATATCCACTGAACTAAATAGATTGTTTATATTTTTCACTAAATGTGCACCCGGCAACAATGTTCCTTTGGTTACATCAACCGACTGGTTCGTGGCGCTTATAACCATCCAGATAAATGGAAAGATAGAGATCAGCGCAGCGATGATTAGAAAAACGTAAGTAAACATGCGTTTGGTTTTCATTATCTCTTATCCCCTCCTACTTTGTTCTGAATAAGCGTCAGAATGAGCACCATTACAACAATCGAATAGGAGACGGTTGCAGCGTATCCAAAGTTAGGTGTGTATTCAAAGGAAAGGTTATAAATATATTGGGAAATCGACATGGTTGCATTGCCGGGTCCACCTTTCGTGATGTTAACCACCTCGTCAAACAACTGAAGGGTACCAATGGTCGATGTGATCGTCGTGAACAAGATAATCGGCTTCAATAGGGGAATTGTAATTTTGAAAAATTGTGTAAATGCACTCGCACCATCTATATGAGCAGCCTCATATATTGATTTGTCGACATTTTGCAGTGAGGACAAATAGAAAATCATATTATAGCCAGTAAAGCGCCAAGTGATAGCGATAATGATAGTGACTTTGGCCCAGAAGGGGTCAGTAATCCATTGAATCGGTTCGCTGATTAGATGCAGATTCACCAGAAATTTATTGACGATACCTTCGGCTCCAAACATGTACTTGAAAACAACGGAGTAGGCTACAAGTGAAGTTACCGTTGGCAGAAATATGGCCGTTCTGAAAAACCCTTTAAATTTCAGTCTTTCGTCATTTAGCAGCACAGCGATAAAGAGCGCCAGCACCAGCATAACTGGGACCTGAATAATCAAATAAATAAAAGTGTTTTTGACGGCTGTAAGGAAAGTGGTGTCGCTAAACAGCCGAATATAATTATCAAGGCCGGTAAAATGAAGATTATTGCCCCTACCTGTCTTGAAGGATAGAATTAAGGCTTGAATCATTGGATAGAAATAGAAAATACTGATCATAATTACCGGCACAATAACGAATAACCAACCTGTCAGCTGGATCTGCCGTTGACCCTTAGAGCTTTTATGTCTTTGAGAGCTTAGCCCTGGCTTTACATTTTCCACTCCACTTCACACCCTTCTGTCTGATTTATTAGAGATGAAAGCCCCTGCTACCCATCCTTCTGTAGAAATCCAATTTACAGGAGAAGTAGAAGCAAGGGCTTAGATTGTACAGCCTAAGTGTGATTAGCGAACTTGGGTATCTGCTTGCTTCTGGGCATCTTTCAGAACAGTATCTACATCTTTTCCACCAAGATAAGATTGCACTGCTACAACCATAATGTCCTCTATTGCGTAAGTGTTCATGCCGTAGTTGACGTTAGGAATTTGCTCGGTCCATGCCGCAAAATCTGATACAACCTTTTGACCTTTGAAAAATTCATCCGCTGCTGAATAAGCTTCTCCGCTTGCCGCAGCTTTTAAAGTGCCGATAACACCAACTTTTGTATTCAACGTCTGATACAAATCAGCATCAGAAGCAAATGTTTTTGCAAGGAACTCCGCAGCGGCTTCTTTACCATCTACATTCATTACATACCAGGAGCTGCCCCCAAGGTTAGATGCATGGACGGAGCCTGCTGTTGCTGCCAGCTTAGGAAGTGGAGCTACTGCCCACTTACCGGATTGGGAAGCTTCGGCTTTAATTGAAGGGGTAATCCAGTTACCCGTCGGCACGGTTGCCACTTCACCACTATTAAATGCGCCTACAAATTGGCTCCAGTCTGAGTTAACTTTCACGATGCCGGAATCCATCATTTCTTTGTACAATACAAGTGCCTCTTTTAAAGCAGCGTTGTCTGCAATGGTCGGAGTCTGACCGTCTTCACCTGTATACCATGCACCCGCCGATTGAATCATGACCCGGATAAGTCCAAGATCATTGGGATCCAGTGTGATCATGCTTTTGCCGGTTTTTTCTTTTACAGCTTTACCGATCTCGATATATTGCTTCCAGTCGATATCCTGTAGTGCATCCAGGCTGTAGCCAGCTTGCTCAAGATAGTCTGTCCGTACATACATTCCAGTCACACCAGAATCAAACGGAACACCGTATTGCTTGCCGTCAACACTGGTCGGGCCAATCTTATAATCCGCAAAATCAGCGGCTTTTACAACATCAGTCAATTCATAAAAGGAATCCGGATACGCTTGTAAAAAGCTTTGCGCACGGTAATCCTCGATCAATACAATGTTAGGAAGACCCTTCGTAGATCCAGAGTTCAGCCCTGTGTTCAGCTTTTGCACGATATCAGCCTGCGCGTTCTCTACGACGTTTACCGTTATGTCTGGATTGACTTTCGCATAAGCTTCTTTGGCAACATTCATGGCTGCAATGTTAAACGCTGGGTCCCAAGCCCAAACTGTGATTTCTTGTGGCTTACTGCTACCTTCGCTTCCGGAGTTGCCCGTTTCGTTTTTCGTTCCACCTGAGGAACATGCCGAAAGTAGAACCACACTAGCCAGCATCACGGATAATAATTTTTTCACTTCGTAACCCCCTTGTTAATCTGTAAAATAATAAAGATGGAAGCGTTTTCTCTGCTACAATTCCATATTATCATTTTGTATTCGCTTTCTTTGGCATTATCTTTGTTAGCTTTGGTGTTATTATTGGATTCTATTTTCACTCTGAGATCGACTCTGGTACTAATTTTAGATTTTTGTAAATTTTTTAGCTTTTTAACAATGGAAGCGTAATTATAATCTTCGTACCTTCATTTCGTTTGCTTGTGATGTTAATACCGTAACTCTCTCCATACAACAATTTGATTCTGTCATCAACATTCCGTATACCGATCCCAGAGAACAATTGGCGTTTGTGCTTCGAGGCTGGCAACTGTTCTTCTTTCAGAAAATTAGGATCAAGGTCCATCCCGTCACCATTATCTACAACTTCGCATACAAGCTGATCTTCCTGAACGGCGATCATGATTAGAATTCTTCCCTCATCTTTAAGATTGAATGCATGAAAGAACGCATTTTCGATAAAAGGCTGCAGAATTAGCTTTGGCATATGATAATCCAAGCTTTCAGGCTCCACAAAATAATTCACGCGGATCTTCTCGCCATACCTTACATGATTGATATATACATAATGCTTCAGCGATTCTAATTCCTGACTAACAGGTATAGTGGATTGAACATCACTGACAGTATTTTGCAGGAGTGAGATTAGCGAATTTATCGTGCCAGCTGCTTTTTCCTTGTTGCCCTGTTGCACCAGAAATTTGATAGAAGCCAGTGTATTGTATAAAAAATGGGGATTGATCTGCATTTGAAGGGCGGCCAGCTCCGCATTACGCTGCTGCTTCTGGGTCTCCATCAACCGATCAACATAATCATGTAGTGAATCAAGCATAAAATTAAAGGCATTGCCTAGCTCCTTAACTTCATAACTACTAGTGGCGACATCCACGTGGTTATCGAATCCTCCCTTAGGAATACTCGACATCTGTTCAACGAGTACACGCAGGGACTTCGTCATTTTCCTTGTAATTAAAAATACAATAATAAGCGAAATGGCTACGATAGCCATGATCGTCAACGACACTGCTTTGGCATTAACCATCTGCCCGGTCACAGCTTTCTTATCGATCAGATTCACCAAATAAACATCAAATTCAGGCAAGTATTCTGAGAATACTACCCGTTCATTCCCCATCACATAGACAGATTCTCCATTGTCTCCTGTGCTCTGTTCATCAACTACTTCTTGAAGCAGCTGTTGATCGTTCAGCCCAATCAGCTCTGTCCTGTTGCTGGATACGATTTGCCCTTTTGCATTCAGCAACACAACATCATTACCTTCACTCGTAAAATTGGCATAGAAGGCCTTGAAATCGCTATCACGAATTGCAATGTACATAGTGCCATAGATACTGCCGGTCGAATGATCAAATAGAGCTTTAGAAGCCACTAACATGATCTCTTTCTTATGGGTTTGACCATCCTCTTTTTGATAAAGCTGGTACAGAATTTGCTGCGGATGAGCCACTGTCGCTTTCGTAATCGGGTGGTTCTTCAATTCTTCAGCAGTAGCAGACCAATACCAAGGGTCAGTTGAGTAACTTCTGCCATTCGCACCTACAATCATAATCCCCACATCAAAAGCACTGAGGTTGGAGCGGACTGCCCGCATGCTTTCTGTCATCTGGTAGGTTTTGATAGCGAGTGTCAATGAATCCGTCTCTCCCCCAGACAAATAGCTGCGGATGGCACCTTTCTGAGCTGTCATTGTAGCACCCGTAGCTACAACGTTGTTGTAGGACTCCAAGTTTGTCTTCATCTGATTTAGTAGTTTGCCATTCGTTATGCTGAAGGTCTTTAAGAATAAATTTTCTGACATACGGATGGTAATAGACAAAGTCAGCAGGGATACAGCAACAATGCTTATGAGGGTCACAAGAAAAAGCTTGAGAAATAGGCCCTGCTTTCTAATCTTGTTAATGATAGTTCCAATCATGGTCGCTCTACGTCCCGTCTTCGGTACTGGCTCGGAGAAATACCAGCCTGTTTCTTAAACACTTTAGTAAAATAACTCTGATCCGAATACCCCACACTAGCGCTGATATCAGAAATTGTTTTTTCCGTCGTCACGAGTAACTCCATGGCTTTCTCCAACCGGACCTTGTTCAAATATTCATTAAATCCTTCACCATTCTGAGCAGTGAAATGGCTCGATAAATAAGAAGCGTTGAAATGAAACTGCCGCGCAACCCCAGTCAACGTGATGGGATCAGCGTAATGAGTCTGAATGTATTCAAGCAATCGGGTCATATTGGGATTGATCGTTAGGTTCGTCTCACCAATCGCACGTTCAGCTTCGCGAATAAAGGCTTCAGCAACAGCGATTGCGTCTCCGGCATACATCGCTTCATCTATTTTTCGAAAGAAGTCGTATTTGGATGCCTCCAAGCCTCCAGTCTCGTACTTCATTTTTCCAAGTGTGGTCGTTACGTTAAATATGAAATTCCCCAATAACGATTTGAATTCGAAAATATCGGTCCGATAATCCATCGAACGGAGATGAACATATTCCAGAAATCCAGTAAATGCCTTCTGGTATTGCTTACGTTTCAGTTGTTCCATTAATTCGCCCATATCATATTCCTGATAGGCTCTTGGAAGGCTGGGCAAATGATCGTTTTCAATTAAGCTTCGATCCGGCAAGTAGAAACTGTATCGTGTAAGCTTTAAATAATTGTCTCGATAAATCTCTCCCAGCTTATTAAAATCCGTAAAGCTTTGGCTGATAACGAAATGTGTTTCTCTCGCCCAATGATCCATTTCCGAGACCAGATATCGAAGCTCTATAACAAGCTCGTCCCACTGTTCCGGGTTTGCATTAAGCAAATAAATAACTGAATCATTGACAAACTTCAACCGAATAAACACTGTATCACCCAAAGGGAGCGTACTAAGCCCTTTTTCTATTTTCTGTGTGAAAGTTAACCTATCCCCAGAATCTTTAATATGTCTCATATCCGCTCCGAAGAAAGCGAATAGTGGGTGTGGAAACTTCGCATGAAGCAAAGCAGGTTCAAGCCCAGACTCATATCCGGTCATAAGCTTCTCGATAACTAGCAAAATTTGCTTTTCACCAGGATCCGTTCCTTGATCGGACATCTCCATCCCTACCAATTTAGCAGTGGTTTTATTTAGGATGGATAACAAATAGTCAGCTTCCAGCTTTGGCTTTAGAATGTAGTCCGCTACCCCACTTTGAAATGTGGATCGAACATAATCGTATTCACTGAAACTACTTAAGACGATTACTTCAATATGAGGGTATTTCTCCTTAACAATCTTAACCAGTTTCTCTCCGCCCATTATTGGCATAACAATATCTGTAATGATGATATGGGGACTGACCTCATCCATCATATTTAGTGCTTCAAGACCGTTAGCAGCCTCACCAACAATTCGATACCCTTCATTTTCCCAATCCAAAAGATGTTTGATTCCTTGTCTTACAAGCATCTCGTCATCAACAATCATAATTTTGAATATTGGTTTCATTTCTTCCCCCTTGTAACCGTTTTCTTTCCATTTGTTAGTATACAATACATCCAACAAGGAGCAAGCTTCTAGACAAGTAAAGCCGTAAGCTTACTTAAAAATTGTTCATTCCAAATCATATGCCCCGCCGACAAATATGGTCAACCTCTCATTTTTCATTCCATGAAATATTCTTAAATTTAAGGAAATAACTTCTAGCGGATACAACAAAAAAAGCTGCGATAATTGCAGCTTTTTTGTTAATGAAACAATAATCCAAATAAATTATTTATTGGCTTATAGATAAAAATAATAAGAAACAGCGGACTGGGGATGTTCAATTTTAACAACGAGCAGAAGGTCGCACCTAGACCCAAAATCCAAAAAATAAAATATACGCTAAGATCACGCACTCGGCGCTTTCGCATTAATTTAGGCAAATCAAGTGCCATACAACCTACAGCAATCACCGAGAATAACAGTACTAGCATCTGACTTCACTCCTTGATTTTTTCAAGAAAAGAATTATCTGTGAGACCCACGCGGTTAATAACTGCTGAGGCTTTGTAATGGATGGGCAATGATTTAAGGTAATCGTCACCCTTTTGTTGCTGCAGCTTTGCCCAAGCTTTAGGGCTGGCATGGTAGATCGATTGTCCGAATCCCATAATATCAACATTGAAACGATCATTTACATGCTCCACAGTTTTTTGCATCCGCTCTATAATCCGCTCCTCTGTTTCCTTTTCCAAACGTTTTATAGTACTTTCCGATTCCAAATTTTCTACACTTTGCACTTCTTCAATATTGCAAAGCGTCTTAACACTAAGGTAAATATGCGGCTCCCCATTAATGATTTTCACTTTGCGTTTAGTTGTAGCCTGGATCGCTTCGATTACAATGGGCTTTCCGTCTTCCCCTGCGATCGGGCCAGAATGTGCGGTTACCTTATCGTTAATATAATTGTAACCAATCGTTTCTCCCTCGGTTAGCCAACCGATCAACTTGTCTTTTTTGAATACAGCTACAGTATGGTATTCCAATCTTGCCTTAGGCATTGTTCGCTCTACATTGCTTTTGTCCTCTCCATCTTTGGGATCGCCTATAATTTTCACTCCGGTTAGCACAGGATTCTCGCCTTCAGACAATAAATTCTCAATAAAATCATCCAGTGTAACAGCGACTGTTTTTGCTGAATCTTTATAAGAATTATCCAAGGAACTAAATAATTTGTTCGCTGGTAATTTATCCATAGGTGTAAGGACATTCAAGACATTGCTGGCGGTTGTATCTCTGGCAACCATAACGTAGAAATCCATCCGGGGTTCCCGACTTCTTTTAAATACATCGAGTATCTCACCCACTCCGGTGCGGGCAAGCTCCTCCCCAATCACCAACACCCGGATATGACCGAGATAACTTGACCTAGAGCTATCCAGATTCAGCTTACGCAGCGCATCATAAAACGTAGGTACAGTAAATTTATATACAACCACTGGGACTCCACTGCCTCCCCCTCCTCCATTCGTTTGGGAGGAAATCGCAGATGGAATAACGACCTGCATCGAAACGGTATAACCTTTTTCTGCCTTGTCAATCCCTATCCCCAAGACAAAAGCTATCTCATTCAGCTCATTTCTTTCCCAACAGCCGCTTAGCACTAACGTAAATTGGAGGGCTATCATTAATCGAAGAACGCCTCTAACTAATTTTTTATTCATTTTGTTGGTTCCTTATCACTGGATGTGCTTTGACGAAACAGGTTCTGCGTCTTATTCTCAGCAGGCCTTGTCTTTAAAAACGGCCACGGAAAGCGAAAAATAGAGTCTTTTAAATCTTTGGAATTATACGGTCCGAGCGGACTCATATAAGGCATTCCGAAAGAACGCAGACTCGACAAATGCAATACGATGATGAAAATACCGAAGAGAATTCCATATAATCCGATAAATCCGGCCAAAGCTATAAGCACAAAACGGATCATCCGCGCAGCAATAGACATTCCTGTCTCCGGAATAACAAAACTAGAAATGGCTGTTAGCGATACAATAATGACCATTGCGGATGAAATAAAACCCGCTGCTACCGCGGCTTGTCCTATCACCAGCGTTCCGACAATGGAAATCGCCTGACCAATATTTTTGGGTATCCGCACCCCGGCCTCCCGCAAAATCTCATAAGTCATTTCCATGATCAGCGCCTCAACAAAAGCAGGAAAAGGAACACTCTCCCGCTGGGCAGCTAAACTGATTACAAGATTGGTCGGTATCATCTCCTGGTGATAGGTAGTAATCGCAACATACAATGAAGGGGCAAGCAAAGTAATAAAAAATGAAATAAAACGAACTAATCTCAGCAATGTTCCAATATCGGCCCTTTGGTAATAATCCTCAGCTGACTGGAAAAATGCCACAAAAAATGTGGGCACAAGCAGTACAAAAGGAGTTCCATCAACAAGAATGGCCACTTTTCCTTCCAAAATACCCGCTGCAATCGTATCTGGACGATCACTGTTGTATACGGTAGGAAAAGGTGTAACTGCCGTCTCTTGAATAAACTCTTCAATATATCCACTCTCGAGAATACTGTCCGTATCTATTTTATTCAGACGGCGCTTTACCTCTTGTACCAGTTCCTTATTCGCGATGTTACTTAGATACATAATGGATACGCTGGTTTGAGTCACCCTTCCGATCTGAACGGTTTCCAGCCATAAATGGCTATCTTTGATTTTTCGCCGAACCAGTGCCGTATTCGTCCGTAAATTCTCAGTGAATCCTTCCATTGGACCCCGAACAACCGACTGTGAGCTAGGCTCCCCTACATTACGATCTTCCCAGCCTGGTAAGCCGATCCGCAGAGCGCTGGATAACCCGTCAAGCAGCAGCATTATATTACCGGACAATAAATGATGAATAAATTGGCTGTAATCGTCAATGACGGCTATATCGCCGGCTATTAATATCTGTTTCTTAATCATCTCAAACTTCTGCTCGGGAGAAAGCCCCCTCAGCTGTTCATAAGGAATGTGTTCCTGCAAGGAATACAAAATTGAATTATGCAGCACCTGAGTATCCACAAGACCATCTATGTAAACCAAAGAAATATGAGTGTTTTCTTCTATCTGCAACTCTTTTATGACTACATCAGAGCTTTCACCCATCAATTGGTACAAATTAGCAATATTAACTTCCAACCGGCTTGATAATGTACCAATCTCCGTATCTTTCATGATGCAACCTCCACTTCTCCATTGATAGATGAGTATAGTTTGATGTTAATTATGATAATTATTCCTTCGGATTAAAAAATCGGAATGGCATAATTCTGGTAACTACAACCATACTAAAACTAGTCCAATAAATTTGAGGGGGTATATGAGTTTGGAGAAAGATCGAATTAGTACCAATCAAATGATTATACTCGGGCTATTCACATTTATTGGGGATATGGCGCTTGTGTATCCGGCGTTAATGATATCAGGAGCGAAACAAGATGCATGGATTGCTGCTTTGATTAGTATTCCCTTGGGTCTAGTGACCATAAAACTGCTACTCTGCTTAGCAGACCTTGAGCCGAACAAGAATATTATCGAGCTTAGCCTACAAATTTTAGGGAAATGGATCGGATCTGCTGTAGCCTTGTTCTATTTAGTGTTCTTCCTGATTGCCGCCGCCACTTACATAAGAGAAATTGAAGATTTCATGTGTACACAGATTTACGAGAAAACACCCGGTGGGGTTATTCGTTTCATGGCCATTTTCCTGCTGGTATATGGGGTACGACTTGGCCTAGAAACCTTGGGCCGGGCAGCTCAGCTTTTTTTCCCTTTATTTGCAGTTTTTTTAATCGGTCTGCTGCTCCTGCTGACCCCCGATGTCAAAATGGAACGTTTATACCCCATCTTGAACACACCAGTACCGGACATGCTTCATACTTTGATGTATGGTGTTTTTTATCCTTTTGGCGAATTGTGCGTGTTTCTAATGATATATCCTTATGCTCAGAAAAATAGTAAAACAAGCCGGGATATTTTCATAGCCTTGATCATCGGAGCTCTGGGCCTTAACCTCATCTTATTGTTTTCCCTTACCGTTCTAGGTGTTTACGCTTCTGAACATCAATTTTATGCCGCTTATATTCTTGCTCAAAAAATTAATATTGCTAATTCTCTGCAACGTATTGAAGCGCTTATGGCTACAGCATGGATTATCAGCACGTACTTCAAAACAGCAGTTTATTACTATGCTTTAACCTTAGGTACAGCCCAATTATTTAAACTCAAAAGCCACCGTCCTCTGATCATCCCCACTGGATTTTTGTTATTCGGTATGTCACAGCTGATTGCCAAAGACATCATTTTCTATGTGAAGGAGATCCCCGCCTACTGGGTAGATTGGGATTTCACCTGTGCATTTGTTCTGCCGCTTATGTTGCTAATTGTGTATCAATTTAAGAAACGCCACGCTTCTAAGGTTTAAACGACACTAGATTGTGAATAAGTGAAATTAAGATTGTAGATACGAATCCCGCTTAATGATCTAATTACGCTCCGCTAAAATAATTGGGGAATTTCTCCCTGAAATTCACAAAGTGAATATTCCGCCGCCCAACCTAATGGCATAGAATACTTTGTGTGCGTAGCCCATAGTCTATTGGCTAAAGCAAGAATCCGCTTATAGACTATTTACTAAAAAAGAAGCTGCCTCATAAGTAGTATTCACTACTTTTGAGACAGCCTCTTTGTTCATAAGTTTCTTGTATGAAGTAACTCTATTCCTTCTTATCCAAAGAAAACGACGATGGAGTTACATCACTGACAGGTTCTTTTGCCACTTCAAAAGTGGATCCGCAGGCCGGACAAAAGCGTGCCTCGATCGCCACATTCCCACCGCATGCTTTGCAATGCTTTACATCGGACAACTCAGCTATTTGCTGAAGGTTCGTCTCAATCTCCGCCTTCAATTCGAGAATACGATTGATATTAGTCTCGATTTGCTCACTTGGCAGTGGTCCTGCACCTTGAGTTACGGCTTCAAATAACAGTTTGCCCATGACCTGATACTGCTGGTCAATATCATTTTGCTTACCGTTATTTTGCAGCTTCAACCGGTTAATCTCCACCACTGTTTTTGCTTTATTCCCAGCCTCGCTTACCCCTGCTTTTACTTTGTTAAAAAAACTCATATTCAGCCCCCAATTCCGTAGTAGTCATATATAAGCATATTTCGACACCGCCAGAAGTATTCCTTTCTTTATTGTACCTAACTTCGTCCATGGTTTGTAGCCTATAACCGATTTACTAACCCTTTCCCCGCCTTCCTGCGGGAACGAACCTCGACTCAGGTCTGGTATACAAAACCGCCTCCAGGCCGTTTTTTCGCATGCAAAAAGACATTAGAATGAGTACATAAGCAAACGGGTTGCAGGATTCAATAACAATCACACCCATACGAGAGGAAGAAAACAATAAATGAAAAAATTATATCGTTCCCAAAGTGATCAGAAGATAAGTGGTTTGTGCGGAGGTCTTGCTCGTTGGTCTGGTATTGATGCTACAGTAATCCGGCTTGTTGCTGTTGCCGCAGCATTGTTCAGCTTCGGAACTGTACTTATCTTCTACGTCATCGCTAGTATCATCGTTCCTAAAGAACCTTTTAACAGCTTTTCAGATGGACATGATTTCTATTAATTAATCGTCGTTTAATACAAGCCAGCCCTAATATAGCCATAAAAAAGGAGAGATAGAACATGAGTCTATTAAAAAGAATTTCCACAATTACTAAAGCAGCCCTACACGAAGGTCTAAATAAATTAGAAAACCCGGTATTGCTGACAGGTCAGTATTTACGTGATCTTGAAAATGATATTGCTAAGGCGGAACGCAATGAGCGTGATCTGCAAGTTACAGCAAGTGTGTTGGAACGCCGCAAGCAAGAATATACTCAGTTAGTAGAGCAAAGTGAAGCCGAAGCCGTTCAAGCAGTTGAGCAAGGAAATGAAGAAAGAGCTCGCCTGGCACTCATAGCCAAGTTACGGTACGTGGAACAGCTGGAAGAGTCCATAAATAGTCAAGTACAAACTAAGCAATCCCTGGCAGAGCTTGAGATCAATATCGCTAGAGCTAAAGAAGAGCGTGAACATCTCAAAGCGAAAAGAACTGAGCTTATCGCTCGCGCTCAACAAGCCACAGAAACACTCCACTCAGCTCCACGTAGTTCTACGAAAGGTCTAAATGTAGGATCAGCTTCGCAAGGCTTCGAACGTATGGAAGAGAAGATTTTCGAGTGGGAAGCATTGGCGGAAAACTCCAAAAATAAATTCAATACAGGTACAGGAATAAGTCCTTCCATCGATCCTAACCTGCGTAGCGCTGTTGACATCGAAATCGAGCGAATCCGCAACCGTAAAACTAACACTGAAGTAAACACTGAGAAAAAATAAATAGGACAATAAACCCCTTATTACTCAGCTATTGTGCTGAATAAGGGGTTTGTTTTTTACTTCTTTTCATCCCGCGAATCCATTTTTTCGTTTCCGGATCCACGCGATAAGACTCCGTGATTTTCTGCAAAGCCTTGTTGTAAGTGAAATCATCTAAGCTGTTGTTTCTCAAATAACTCATCGTAGGCTCTGGCAATTTCACATAACAAATCGAAAGCGCCCAAGAAACCGCCATTTTTACATAATAGCCTTCATGACTGACCTTATCGAGCAATGGTAAAATCCGGCTGATATACGTTTCTTCAATAAAGAAATTAAGCAGCATTACCACAGCAAATCGGATCTCATATTCTTTATCTGATGATAAGTACGGCATTATAAACTCCCATACCCGTTCTTTATTCTTTACGGTAAACTTCAGGCTTGTGCAAAAGCTATCGCATACCGACCAGTTATCGATTCTGGGAATAAAGTCAGCGATATAACGTAGGATTTCTTCAAGATCTGTCTTCACGTAGCCAAGCACCATACCTTGCAGCATCACTTCTTCAAAATAATCTGTCTCGGCATGCTCCAAATAGGCTCTCCAATCACCCTTTGCAATGATTTTGGCAAGCTTGCGCAGTTCCGGTAGCCTGACGCCTATAACATTATCTATCGTCGGAATTAAGGCCGCAGAAAACTTTTGGTAGTCCACATCTGCCAAATTCAATAGCTGTTCTCTTATTGTTTTTTCCATAGTAGTACTCCTTACCCGTCCATTATTCAAATGAAATTTCCCATAAATATATAGAAGCCACAGAACCCAAAGGAGAATAGTTTAGCCGGTATTGTTCAAATTGATCTTTGGTAAGCTTATCAAGTCCATACAGCTTCATCATCCCCCGACGAATCGCAATATCTCCCCAGCTGACTACATCCCGTCGTTCCATAGAATGGATTAACATCATTTCTGCCGTCCACTTGCCAATGCCCTTTAACGTCATAAGTTTTTGTATAACCTCTTGATCTGATAACCCAAGCAATTCCTCCAGCTTAAAATCACCCTGAGCGACCAAATTGGAAATCTCATGGATACATAGTGCTTTTTTCATCGTCATCCCACAGCTTTGAATCTCATCCGCCGTATGTAAGGCTAACTGCTGCGGAGTGATGTCTCCGAACTGAGCCAACATTCTGTTCCAAATGGTCCGAACCGCTTTTACTGAAATAAGCTGTCCTACTATAGCATAGATAAGCGCAGTAAAAAGATCCGGTATAATTACACGTTCCACCCTGCCCATCCGTGCCATAGCTGCGCCAAGTACTGGATCCACACTTCGGAGATAATCTATGTCTTCTTGCCCATAATCAAAAAACTTAGTAATTACGCTGCTCAAAGTGTTTCCTCCCGTATCTGATAGGGATGACCCTAATCCTAATATACAATACCTATTTGGCAGTGTACGGATTGTTGAATAGAATAGCAAGATAGCGAAACTAAAAAAGCCATAATACCTCCTAAGATAGGTGGTTATGGCCTATAGTAACGCACAGGCTTATTCATTTTCAGTAATGTATTTTTATGTTCGCAGGATTCTTTTTTCTTTCGCTGCGCTTAGCCACAAGGGGAATTCATTCAGCAGCTGATCATATAGATCTTCATCAGTCACCTTTTCAATGTTGTCCAGATGAATAAAATTGGCGTTATCCACCAAACGGCCCTTCATCGTATCAAGTTGCTTCAATACTTCAAAATCCGAGTTACCGATTCCGACAAACTGCCAGAAAATCGGTTGGACCGAAGCAGCCATAATCACATTTTTAGTGGATTTCACTACACCACCATCGTTAATAAATATGATAAATACTGGTATAGAATCGGGTTCTTCCTCCGTATATTTTTTAATGATATCCTCCATTACTGGCGGTTCATTATTGCGGCCAAACTTATGAATGGTACGATTATTTAAAATATGTGTAAACACATATCTTCCTAATTCCTGCTCTGTCACAGGTGGCAGCCGGCTAAACTCCGTATCGTACACCCAAACATCTAACGATTGGTTATCATCAAATTTGCAGGCAACGGCTAATATACGCTCAACTACTTCTTGAACGGTTCCATTATTATAAAGATTTCTCATAGATCCTGTAATATCCAGGACAACGCCTACCCTTGCAATGACTCCTGTCAGATTCTTTTTTTCTAAGGTAATCTGAACAATTTTTTTACGTAAATCAATAGAGGACAGTACATTCTTCTCTTCATAACGGATCGTCTCTAAAGGCAGGGATAACTCAGCTGTGGCCGCTACCTCAGGGTTCCCTTCCTCTTCTTCAATAACGAGCCCATAGTTTGTACATAACGCAGCCAATCCTCCCTCAAAGCCACTACCAATAGCACTGAATTTCCACTCTGGGCCATAGCGATATAGCTCTCCAACCACAATAGCTGTCTCCGTCGACAGGTCAGAGCCATACTCGAAAACGAATAATTCCTCACCGCTAGCAGCATCCACTAAGCGTAGATAAGGAGAGGTTACTTGCTTCATAGAGTGTCCTAATTTTTCTCCTTCATAGATCGTTAAAGTTAAAGCTATTCTAGTAATATCCTTAGGAAGTTGAGAAAATGTAATGGCGATAGCTTCTTTATCCCCTTGTTGTAAGACAGAATGAGTTACAGCTTCGTCTATAGACAACGGATTACCATAAAAGATAAAGTTCTCATCGCGTTCGCAACGGTTCTGTTCTGACAGTAAAAAAGCAGCAGAGTCTATGCCAATTCTAGTATCAGCAGTCATCCACCCAAATTTCAGCAAAAGCTTGTTCACGTTTCTCCCTTTCGTAATATCCACCTTTTGCCCCTTTATAAGCCGCACTCTATCATCTCCTTATTTTTACTGAACAGCTCATTGTGATTCACTAGATTGTATTTATCATTTTACTACTTTAATATGAAACGTATATATGATAGATAAGGAGCTTTACGAATGGACTTTATAGCAATTGACTTTGAGACCGCGAACTCCAGTCGATCCAGCGCATGTGCCTTGGGACTTGTGGAAGTTAAAGCTGGAAATATAACCGCAGAGCATTCTTGGCTAATTGACCCGCAGCAGCGGTTTGATGGCATGAACATTTCGATACACGGCATCACGCCATCAATGGTAATCGGGCAACCTACTTTTCAAGAGCTGTGGCCCACCGTTGAACCGTTACTACACGGACAAATCGTCGTGGCGCATAATGCTGCTTTTGATATGAGTGTCCTGCGTTATTGTCTCGATGGAATGTCCCTGAGCTACCCAAGCTTTCAATACTTATGTACCTATTTATTAGGCAAAAAAATGCTGCCCGACCTGCATTCCCATAAACTTAATGTAGTTTCCGAGTTTTTCGGCATTACGCTAAAGCACCATGATGCCTTGGATGACGCACGCGCAGCCGCTGCAATTCTAGTAAAACTTATGGAGCAGGAGGAGCACTATGATCCTCTATTGCTCTCTGCCAGTCAAGGATATACTAGCGGAACGATGTTTGCCGGCGGGTATACCCCATTTTCCACTCGCGCGAAAAAGCCTGCTAAGAAACAAGGCACTAAACATAAACCCTCCATTTATAGCAGCCGCGCCACTTTGTCCAAATAACCAAAGAACATCAAAAACCCCCAACCAGCTGCTTTCTGCTGATTGGGGGTTTGGTTTTACAGGGTATCTCTTAAATCTTCAAACGATACACAGCCTTATTCTCTAGACCTCTGATGAACGGTGTCCATTCCTCGGTCTCCGGTGTGGTGTCCAAGGCATCCTCCACCATTTGCAGCTTCGCATCCATCGCATCGATATGATGCAGAGCGACTGCCTCAGCTGTCTGTGGCTGAACAGGACTACCCCATTCGCCCAAATTATGATGTGACAATACGAGATGCTGTAACGCCATAACCTTTTCCGAATTCAAATCAATATCTAAACGGATAGCCGCTTCCGTGATCCAGTTAGACGCCATCGAGATATGGCCAATCAACTTGCCCTGAACGCTGTATTCCGAGACAATCCCAAGCTGGGAGACCATCTCCTCCGGCTTCGCGATATCATGCAGAATGATTCCTGCCTTCATTAGATCTGGATTCAAGAACGGACGCTGCTTGCACAGAAAATCACCAATCTCCAGCATACGCACCATATGATAAGCAAGTCCGGCAAAATAAGCATGATGATGTGTTTTGGCTGCCGGATAATGCATCAATTTCTCTTCCACTTTACCCACACAAAAAGAGACAATCGAAGCAATTTCCGGATCTGAAATACTTGCCATAACCCCTTTAATCGTATGAATAAGGTCTACTGGACGAATTGGGGCAGAACGGATGAAATCCGTAAGTGCAACACCATCCTCATCGTTAACCAACCTGATTTTAGTAATTTTTATTTGTAATTTCTCACGATAAGTATGAGCAATCCCGCGTACCTTCACAAGCGCCATAGGAAAAAAAGTTTCTTTATCGGTTGTGCTGGCATCCCAATATTTCGCAGATAATTGTCCAGTGGAATCCCCCAGAACGATGTCAAAATAATCTTTTGGAGGAGTGCCGTTCGTTTGTTTAATTGCCAGCTCTCTTAAAAGATAAAAGCCAACAAATTCATCTTGTGGAGCGAGCTGTTTAATTTGTGTCATGTTGGAGCCTCCTATTAATAACAGGCTTTTGGCCTGCTCTCTATATTAAACTTTAGACACTCACCTCCAAAATCCCTTTAAATCACTATACGATCTATTTTCATATTTATGTACAAGCCAAGAATATTTGAAAAAGGAGGCTACTCCCCGGCCATATTCTGGCACTGGAATATCCTCCTTTTATTATAAAACGATAATTATTTACCAGCCGATTCAAGCGCTGATTTAATAGCTTCTACCGCTTTAGCGGATATTTCTTTCTCTGCATCATTTTTTCCGAAGGCTGCTGGACGGTAACCATATTTGTGCAGGCTGTATCCGGTCGATGTCGACTCGATTTCACCTTTCACTGCCAGCTCCGCGTCCGTTAACTGATTGATTGTTCTTACACTTCCGTTTTTATCCAAATAATAAACAAGCATTTTGACAGGAACACCGTACTCTACATTCACCATAACATTTACAAGCTTATCGGCACTTACACCAATGAAGATTCCATCGAAATAAGCCGCTTTATTAGCTTCTACAACCTCAGCTTTTCCGTATGCTCTATCCACCGCAGTCTTCAAAGCCACGCTGCTGCTGGTTGCACCAGACACAGCATCTACTTCCTGCACACCTTCTCTAGTCCCTGCTGCGAGGAAGCTAGCCGTCAACTGAGGAATTGCTTTTACCACCTCAGGGTAAGCAGCGTTCCCTCTATCTACAAGGTTCATTCCTACACGGTACAAGGCTACATTTACGATTTTGCCGTTACGCAGGGTAACGTCTGCTCTGTTCGTTCCTTTATCATAAGCATCACCAAATGCAGTAAAGGTTCCGTCTTTATAGGTTCCTTGGACTTTGGATGCATTGTTCAAAGCATCTGTCAGTGCTGCTTTAGCTGCTGCCGACAATGCTTCTTGGCCTGTAATATCGGCCATTTGCACACCTTTTTCTAACAGCCCGGATGTGAGTGTAGCTACCCATCCTTTTTGTTCTGCACTCAGTTTATCGTCAGCAATCAGCTTGCCGTCAGCTCCAAACAGACTTACTTTAATGCCTGTTACCGCATCTGCATCAACATCAACTAGCAGCAGTACTTTTGATTGGTTATCTACTCCGGCAAATTTGCCGTCAAAATATTGACCTTCAGCAGGAACCTTCAGCGCTTTCTCAAATGCTCTTTCTACAGCTTGGTTCCAGCTGTGACTGCTTTCCGTAGCTCCGGAAATTCCGTCAACCTTTTCATCATAGTTAGCGATATATGAACCATTCGCTAGCAGCTTAGCTGTCATAGGAGCATTTGCTTTTACTACTTCCGCATAAGCTGTTGCCCCTCTGTCAATCAGGTTGTTGCCAAGTCTAAACAGCTTCACATCAACCAACTTACCGTTGCGAATCACGATGTCGGCTCTTTCAACGCCAACACTTCTTGCCGTACCATAAGAGGAATAGAATCCGTCTACATAAGCAGATGTATTGTTGATTATTGCATTCTGCTCAGCATCCCAGAAAGCGTTAATCGCTGCTATAAAGTCGGCTTCAAGACCTGCAACAGGCTGTGCCTCTGTTCCTTTGGCCAGCAAGGCTGGAGCTATAGCTGCAACCGCTGCCGCTTGCTCAGCTGTGTAAGCTTTCTCCTCAATGAAATCACCAGCGCTGTTCATAGGATACACTTTAACATCTGTAAGCTTGTTGGATTCGTAGGTCGCGAATACAGAATATTTACCTGTAGGATCTACGCCCATATGAACTCCATCAAAGTAAACGGCATTTGTATCTTTCACTGTCAGAGCTCTTTCAAACGCTCTATCTACAGACAATTTCCAGCCATTACTGGAGCGGGTAGCTCCCGAAACAGCATCAACTGCCGCTGCTCCATCTCTTGTTTTGCCAAGCAATCTATCCTTCATCAATCCATAAGCTTGCCATAAAGCACTATAATTGTTACGAGCATCTCTATCAATCAGCTTAGGACTGGTTCTCAAAAGCTCAATGCTAGTAATTTTACCATCTTTAATTTCGATCTTGGCACCTTCCGTGCCTTTGGAGTATGCATCGCCATAAGCTACGTAAACTCCATCTTGGTATACGTTTTCATTAACTGTAACAGGCTTTGCTGTAGCCACAGGCTTAACAGTTTCCGCCGGTACTACTGTCGCTGCTGGTGCAGCGGTTGCTTTTGGGGTTGCTACTGGTGCTGCTGTAGCTTTTGGGGTTGCTGCTGGTTTGGCTGTTGCCTTTGGTGTTGCTGTTGGTTTTGCCGTTGGCTTTGGCGTTGCTGTTGGTTTTGCCGTTGGCTTTGGTGTTGCTACTGGTTTTGCCGTTGCTTTTGGTGTTGCTGCTGGTTTTGCCGTGGGTTTTGCTGTTGGTTTTGCTGCCGGTGCATCCGCTTCTTCGGAGGCTGCCGATACTGCATCCACCTTCAAGTTTACAGCAGGCACATTAAGTGTGTAAGCAAACGGCGCTAACAATATAGCCGCGCTAACCGTTAAAGAAATTAGTTTTTTCAATGAAAATTCTCCTTTACCAAACCCCAGTGATATGTAGCTTTTTGTTAACCAAACCTTTTTCCTACGATGCCCCTTCTCTTCTTATGAAGCATAACTTCTCTCTTCATAAGAACTCATCCCCCCTCTCATGCCTTTACACGCTCGATTTTCAATAAAAAATAGCTTGAATCTATTTCATTTCTTCCTTTTAACACAAAGCTGTATAAAAGGTGAAATAATTCACATGAGTTACTATAAAAACACTTACACCCGTTTTCCATCAATTTCTGGTTTGATACTACCAGACCTTTCTGCGGTTCTTCTGTATCGAAAATCACACACCCTATAAGAAACATCACTATTTGCGATTAAATTTAATTTATACGCGCAAAGTGATCTCAATAACTGTGCATTCAAGGCTAGCTATGCTATTTTAGAACGATCTCTTATATGGGAAAGGAGTTCTGTGCTTTGAGCAAACAGCCACCTATTGGAGTTATACTCGCCCAAATCGGTACCCCTACTGCACCAACTGCAAAAGCTGTACGGCCTTATCTGAAACGTTTTTTATCAGATCGCCGAATCATAGATTATTCTCCTCTGCTGTGGCAGCCTTTGCTGCGAGGTGTCATTCTGCGTTCACGTCCACGCCGGTCCGCTGAGCTGTACAGTCAAATATGGACAACCGAAGGATCACCATTGCTCTTTCACTCTTTAGCTCAGCAATCTGGATTACAAGAACTGCTGGGTCCACGGTATCAGGTAGAGCTTGGATTGGCTTATAGCGAACCCAGCATGGAGCAAGCGATGGCGAAATTCGACACCGCCGGAGTTACCCGAATTATCATTGTGCCGCTGTTTCCGCAATATTCGTCCACGACTACCGCGTCCGTATTCGATCAGGCCAGCTTTGCAGCCTTAGGTCGCCAAAGCTCCACTGGACCTGTAACTAAACGTCTGATTCCGGCTCTAAGATTTATTGATGCCTACTATAATGAGCCCGGTTATATTTCAGCCTTGAAGTCACACCTACTGCGTCAAATGGAGATTCTGAGCAAAGAACCTGATTATTTTGTACTGACCTTCCATGGGATTCCCAAACGGTATGCGGATACCGGCGATCCCTACCCGCAGCAATGTATGGAAACCGCGCATCTTCTTGCTTCTGCTATGAATTGGGAGCCCGAACGCTGGCAGCTTAGTTTTCAATCACGTTTCGGACGAGAAGAATGGGTAGGACCCTCTACTGCGGATGTTCTGGGAGAGCTTGCCGGACGAGGAATACGTAAGCCTCTGATTTTTTCACCGGGTCTTGTGACCGATTGTCTGGAAACGCTGCATGAGCTAGCCATAGAAGGACGAGAACAATTCGAGGCTGGTGGAGGACAAGCAGAGGAATTTATGGCAATCCCCTGTTTGAATGACCATGAGGATTGGCTTGATTTTTTGGCTGAACATGTAGAAAAAAACGCCCAAGGATGGTAAATCAAAAAAAACCGTCTTGTCCACAGATCATTTCTGTTGCAGACAAGACGGTTATCTATATCAATTGTTAAGCATGAAGAATCGAAAGGATACTTATGCTGTAAGCTGCTTATATTTCGTAGTCAGTTCATGGAACCACTGCTTGTCCTGCAAGGTCAACGCAAAATCAATCAGCTCGGCAATCTCACTCGGCTGTAAATCTGCTGAGTCATTAAAGGATACTTCAGCCGTAGCTGTAGCTGCGCCATTCCCATCCTCTGCGTAATCATAAGAAAAACATAACTTAATGTCACTTTCCAGAAATTCATTACGAAGGAAATATAATACCTCACACATTAACACAGGTCTAACATGATCATCAAAGACACATTCCATAACCTTTGCCCAATATTGCTGGTTGTTGAGGTGTAACTTATCATTAGTTAAGAGATATTTCTCACCCTGAAAATCGGTGACAAATCTCAGTTCAAGCGGCTTCATCTTAAAAATAGTAGCAATTTGCTTCATGCTAATATTCAAAATATCTTGCGTTTCTAGTCTGATCATCTCTCCATGCACCTCGTCCCTCTTAGTTGGGTTATTCGAAACCTGCCATTATCTATAATTCTTTATATGCCATTAATGTAAAATTAACTCCATTAATTCACTTTAATTTTATCTAATTTAACATTATTATCGTCACCTGACTATGCTTTATTTATATTTTTTTAGGATTTCGCTCAGAAAAATGTTTCATTCTCTAAAAATCTGTTTAATATTATTGTTCATTACAATAAGATGTATAAAGATTACGCAACATGTGAAGCTTTTGCTTTCTTATATTTAAACAAAAAAACTGTTCTGAAGGGTCATTACGACCTCAGAACAGTTTTTTGCATTAGGATTATACTTCAGTTAATTTACTTAAACAAACAATGGCACTAACTGTATTCCCTCGGGTGAAATCCGTACGAGTCCTTTATCTGTGATACGTAACGTTGGGATAACCGCCAAAGCAAGCAGCGATAAAGTCATAAACGCGTAATTCAAAGTACAGCCGGCATCATACAACGCTTTGCTGATCGCAGCTGATTTCTCAGCAGCAATTTCAAATGGCTCTGTAGACATTAGGCCTGCAATGGCCAACGGGAATAACGTTTCTCCACTAGATGTAATTACGGCGACCCCACCCTGAGCGTCCGCCACCGCGTTCGCAGCTTTGGCCATTAGCTCATTATCATTGCCGATGACGAGTACATTATGACTATCATGAGCAACAGTCATTGCGATAGCAGCCGGTTCTTTAAAACCGATGCCTTCCACAACAGCCACTGATTTATTTCCTGTTCCTTTATGCCGTTCGAGTACAGCGATTTTACACAGACCCTCTACAGCATTTACATCCAGCTGCCCTGCTACTACAGGTACCGAAACCATACGTTCAATGGTCTCCACATGATTTTCTCTTACTTTAATAACTCTTGTAGTAAGTTCACCTGTTTCAATTGGAGCCGCGATAATAAAATCTTCGGCGGTAGGACGCTGTGGCAAATGAACCGAAGCCAAAACTTCCTCTGGATATGAGAATTTAGCAAGCTCTGCCGTCATCACACCGTTTTCGGCAACGACTACACCAGCAGCAATCGTAAGTACCACGTGAACATCGGCCAAATTCCCGTCCAGCAGAATAATATCCGCAAAAGAACCTGGAGTAATAGATCCGATATCCTGAGACAACCCAAAACGCTCTGCCGTATTAATAGTTGCCATTTGGAAGGCTGTTACTGGCTTCACGCCTTGAGCAATCGCATGGCGAACAACGAAATCCATATGACCTTCATCCCGTAACGATTCCGAGCTGCGGTCGTCAGTTACCAGCATCATGCGACGCGGGTCAAGTCCACGCTCTGTATGAGCGGTGATGGTCTTGGCAACATCATGCCAAGCCGAGCCCCGGCGCATTTTGGCATACATCCCCAGTCGAACGCGCTCAATCACATCGTCTGCTGTAACACACTCATGATCACCAGTCACCCCTGCCGCAGCATACACTGGCAGTCTCCAGTCGCTGGAAGGCCATGTGAAATGACCGTCAACAAATCTACCTGCCCGCAGCGTAGCTTGAATCTCTCCAAGCATTTTCTCATCGCCGTAAACAACGCCAGGGAAATTCATCACTTCGCCCAGAGCAATCACATCTTTGCCCCACGTAAAAGCTTCGGCAACTTCTTCAGGACCAATTGAGGCACCCGTTGTCTCGAATTCCGCACCTGCCGCAGGCACACAAGAAGCCACCTGCATGTAAGCAGCTAACGGCGTCCCCCGCATCTCATCCAGCATCAATTGAATACCCTTCAGCCCGAATACATTAGCAATCTCATGTGCATCAAAGAAACCACCTGTTGTGCCAAGCGGCAGAACAGCGCGGGAAAATTCAGTAACGGTTAGCTGGGTGCTCTCAATATGGCAGTGGCCATCGAGCAATCCCGGAGCTATATACTTGCCGTTCGCATCAATAACTTGCGTTCCTTCGCCAATCATATGTGTCACATCTTTACCAACATAAGCAATTCGTCCACCTTGAACACCAACAGACATTCCTTCTAGAATTTCACCAGAGCATACGTTGACCAGCTTTCCACCTGTAATTACCAGTGTTGCCGGTTTATCGCCTCTTGCCGTAGCCACAAGCTCAGGGACACAATCCGCTAAAGGCTTTCTTGTAAAAGTTGTCATCTTCATCTCTCCCCCGTTAGTATCCAAGTGTTGTCTTGATGTAGTGAATAGATCCGTAATCATAGAGGATTGCCTAACTATTAAGCCTAGGATAATATAGTTGCGCAGGTCTGTATTTGTAAGAAAAAACGGCTCAATCATCCCTGTAGATGATAGCCGTTTACTTATTCCCAAAGATTGTCCGAACCATCCGGACAAGCCCCTGTTTTTACTCTCCCGCCATCCGCTCTATTCCAACGATTATCTTACTTTTGCCTCATATACGTCAAGTGCTGCCTGAACCCCAAACCCGCAAGGCCCCTTAAATCCATGACGCTGTAATGCGGCTTCCAGCGCTCCAAGCAGCCGCAACACGTTATTCTCACGACAGCTAAAACCCATCGTACCGATGCGCCAGATCCTTCCCTTTAACGGTCCAAAAGAACTGGCAATTTCAATTCCGAACCGCCCCAGCAGCAGCGAACGGACAGCTTCCCCATCTATCCCCTCAGGGATCAGCACACAGGTAACAACAGTAAGCTTGCAGGAAGGATCCCCGTATAGTTCTAAACCCATAGCTGTTAATCCAGCTACAAGTGCTTTTTCATGGAGGATATGTCTGGCGAATCGGGCATCCAGCCCTTCTTCAAGGGTAAGCCGCAAGCCCTCCCGCAGTGCATAAAGCATTGAGGTCATCTCTGTATGATGATTGAGACGTTGTGGACTCCAGTAATCCTGAAGCATGCTGAGATCGAAATAATTACTGCGGACAAAAGATAAGTCACCTGGCTGGACATCACTTGCTCTAATCCCGCGTTCTACTCGTTTTCGGGTCATGAGCTTAGCTTCAGCACGATCATTATACGTTATCGGTGCCATTCCGGAAGGGACGGACAGGCATTTCTGTGTACCGCCAACGACGGCATCCAACATCCAAGCATCTGTCTCGACAGGAATGCCCCCAATGGTTGCAACTGCATCGACTATGAATAAAGTATCCATCCGGCGGCAAGCTCTACCAATTTCCGCGAGTGGCTGCACACGTCCTGTAGAGGTCTCCCCGTGAACCATTGCCACCACATGTGGCTTAAAAGTCTCCATAGCTGCTATCACTTCATCCGGCTCAAACACACTCCCCCATGGCTTTTCCAACACGAACACCTCAGCGCCACATCTTTCAGCAATCTCATGCAATAGATGTCCGAAGCGGCCAAAGATCGGAATCAGCACACGCTCACCCGGCAGGATCAAACTAACCATCACAGCTTCAATTCCAGAACGGGAGGTACCATCGATAGGGTAAGCCCATGAATTACGAGTAGCAAACAGCTCCCGCAGCATTTCCATCGTTTCATTCATAATAGAGGTGAACTCTGGATCAAACTGACCCAGCACCGGAAAAGACATCGCCCGCAGTACACGCGGATCTACCTCGACCGGACCCGGAGTCATAATACAGCGTTGGGACGGCGACAAATCTTCATAACGCTTCATGATGATCCTCCCTTAAAAGTTCGGCGAACTCTTTTTAATAAGCTAACTCATATAACATCGCAGTCAGAACCTCAAGCCCAGCAACGAGCTGCTCAGGGGAAGTATACTCTTCCGGAGAATGGCTGATCCCAGCTCGGCTTGGCGCAAATATCATCGCAGTAGGGCAACGCGGCGCAAACAGCTGGGCGTCATGTCCCGCTCCACTTACCATCATGCGGTACGTCTTCCCCTGTTGGCGGCAGATATTTTCCAGCATTGCAGATAGCTTCATATCCATAGGCGCAGGGACTGTATTGAGCACGGATGTAACCTCAAGAGTCACCCCACGTTTAACAGCAATTTCATTACATTCCGCAAGAAGCTTCTCACAGAAACGTTCCAGTTCGTCCTCTTCACTATGGCGGATATCTAGTGTAAAAAGAACCTCACCCGGGATCACATTTGGCGTATTCGGATACACCTCAAGCTTACCCGAGGTTGCTACAAGAGGTTCACCAGTAGTTTTAGCAGCACTTTCAAGCACGTACAGCATTTCAACCGCACTAGCCAGTGCATCCTGCCGCATAAACATCGGTGTCGTGCCTGCATGATTAGCAATACCACTGACCTTGACCACATATCGTCTCTGGCCAACAATCCCCTGAACTACGCCTATCTGAGTGTCCGTCTTCTCCAGAATAATCCCCTGCTCGATGTGCAGTTCTACAAAAGCACCAATATCATTTCTGACTCCAGTCCGCTTAGAAGCTTCCTCCTCCGTTATGTCCTGTAAGAAGCTGGATTCCGTCATTGCTGCCTGTAATGTCACTCCCTCTGCATCCATACAGGTCTCGGCCTCGCTTCCGTCATACCTTTCCGTGACATGGCCCGAACCCCAATAAGCAAGCGGAAATCGGCTCCCCTCTTCTTCACAAAAAGATACGACCTCAAGCGTCCGCTGCGGCTGGCCAAAGTTCCTCTGCAAATCTTGAAGCGCAATCATAGCCGCAGCGATTCCATAGGCACCATCATATTTTCCGCCATTGACTACAGTATCGATATGCGATCCGGTTAAAATAACCTTTTGCTGCGGATTGCATCCACTCAATCGTCCATATACATTGCCAACCTTGTCTATGGAAACTTCTAAGCCGAACCCAGCCATTTTTTCCCGCAAAAAAATCTGCGCCCGGCTCCATTCCTCCGTATATAGCAGTCTAGTAACTCCTGGCCCAGGTGTGCTGAATGCCGCCAGCTCCTCCAGCAGCTCCAGCAGTTTCTGAGTCGATGCTTGAACTCTGCAATCATTCATAGGCTGTACTGCTCCTTCCTAATTCGCAGCCACTGTCCACCTCCCTCACTGATCACTCCTTCTTCAGAGGTATAGATCACATTCCCGCGACAGATCGTAGCAACTACCTTGCAGGATAAAGTTCTTCCGATGTAGGGGCTGTGCTTGTGGCGATACAATAAATCCTCCGCAGTCAGCGTATAGGTTGTGCTTGGATTCATCAGAACTAGATCGGCATCTAGACCTAGAGCTATAGCGCCTTTGCGATGCTCTATTCCAAAACGTTTTGCGGGTTGCCCTGCAAGCAGACTGGAAATTAATGTAACATCCAAACCCCGCACATTCACGCCTTCATGGAACATAAGCTCCAGACTGCTCTGCGCACCCGAGATCCCACCCCAAGCTGCAAAAAAAGACAAGTCCGGCTTCACCTTCAATTCCGTTGGACAGGGGGAATGATCCGAAGCAATCAGATCGATTTTGCCTTGGGCCAGCATCTCCCATAACTTCTCCTGCTCCACCGCACTTCGCAGCGGAGGCGCACACTTCGCCACAGGGCCTAAAGCCTTCATATCATTTTCAGTGAGGACCAGATAATGGGGACAGGTTTCGGCCGAAACGTCCAGACCTCGAAGCTTAGCTTCATAGATTTTCTCAATGGCAGCAGCCGTGCTAATATGAACAAAATGCAACCGGCAGCCCGTACGTTCACTGTACAGCAGCGCCCTGGACACTGCCTCCAGCTCTGCTTCAGCAGGGCGGCAAGCCGCAAAATCACAGGCACTGCTTCTGCCATTTCGCACTGCATCTGCGGTCAACACCGCCGTGATAGCCTCACTTTCTGCATGCAGCGCCAGAATCCCGCCCAGAGAAGCGATTCGCTGCATCCCTTGATAGAGTGTATCCTCATCCACTTCACGGAATCTGCCTTCGCCCTCCCCTCCAGGATTGGAGAGAAAGGCTTTAAACCCAGTGACGCCAGCGGCTGCCAAAACTTCTAAATCATCCAGATTGCCGGGAACGAGCCCACCCCACAGCACATAATCAACGGCAGAGTTTCCAGCCGCAGCATCTACCTTTTGACGAAGCGCAGCCTCGTTCACAGTAGGTGGATTGCCGTTAAGCGGCATATCTGCATAGGTTGTGCAGCCGCCAGCTGCCAATGCCGCAGAACCGCTGCGAAAGCCTTCCCAATGTCCAAACGTTGGTTCATTAAAGTGGACATGCATATCAATCATACCGGGGAGCACATAGATCCCCTCTGCGTCGATGACTTTGGTTAGCGGCGCAAGCGAAAGTTCCTCTCCAAGTGCGACAATCTTACCCTCTGATACTGCAATATCCAGCTTGAGTACCTGATCGGGCAGCACTACATTCCCGTTCTTAATCACAAGTTCATAGGATTCCTTCATGAGCTGCCACCTCCTCCGGTCGTCAACTTTCTCTTAACTTCCCCGATACGTACTATATCCACCAGGTGCTACTAGCAAAGGTACATGGTAGTGTTGCATGGAGCTCTCTATATGAAAGCGAATAGGTATCTGTTCTAGAAAAAAAGGCATCTCACGTTGAGTGTCTGCTGACGCTTTGGCATCCGCTCTACGGTAGTAATCGCCAACCATAAACAGCAGCTCGTAACATCCAGACTCCATTTCGTTTCCCTCCAGCAGCGGAGCATCCAGCCTCCCGTCACTGTTCGTGACTTCTTCACACAGAAGCTTGCTCATCCCATCCGTAAGCTTCCAGAGCTGAAGCGTCAGACCTGTAGCAGGAATCCCCCGCGACAGATCCAGCACATGGGTGGTAAGACGCCCGCTCATTACGCTATCTCTCCGGCCAGATCTGCACGGCTGACAGAAAAGCCCTGAAAGCCATAGGGTGGACGAGGTTCGGTGAAGACTCCACCTTTAGTTTCTTCAGGCTCAACAATGGTTTCCCAAGTCCGGTTATTGGACTCAAATGAAACGGTAGCCAGCTGAGGAAAACGGGACAATACGCGCAGCCCAATTTGATAAATCAACGATTGGATTGATGGACTGTTCAGCTCATGAAAAGCGTTATGGGCGATATCGCGAACCTGCTCCGCAGCCACATATTGGCCGAGATCTCCATCCAGAGCATGCTCAACACCACTGTAGGTCCAGTTAATATTCAGAAAAATATAAAGCGGACGGTCAAAGCTCTCCGGCAATGTTGTGTACTCATCACGGACGAATCCATAAAACGAGCTTCCACTCACTTTTATCAGCTGTAAATCCTTCAATCGGCATTCATGAGCGATAACCTCAGTCCCATTCTCTCCACGTTTTATAGTTAACGAAGCCGAATAAGATTCATTATTGGAGTGACGCAGTACTAAATGACTCTGTTTAAGCCCCTCAACCCCGAGCACCATCACCTGTTCAAAAGGTAACCGGTCTGCGGAAACTGAAACTGCGGTGACATGATCGTATTTATCGAGAAAACGGCTGCTTAGAAGCTGCAGTAGCCCCTCCGTTGTGCTTCCAGTGTAGTCCGCGGTATTGCGCAGGATAAAATTTTTCATAGAATCGGTAGCAACAACCATGGAATTATCCCCCTCTGAAAAAGAAGGAAGAAACGCTTCGCCCGTGACCGCGAATGTAATATTATGTGCGAATATAATGTTGTCGCAGCCCGTGAAGGAAGATTCGGGAACGGGGGTAACGGCCAGCGGTTTAGCATAGGTACGATAAGTTAGCACATCACTTTTTCCATAAAACATTGTACGTCCGTTAATTGGTTCCAGCATGGCTGACACCCTCCCCGTTTATGATCAATGAATGAATGAATAATTAAATAATTAAATCACTTAGGCGAAATCTCGTAATTGTACCGACTTCAGAAAAGGCTTGAACCCATTCCTCCTGAGGGGAACGCTCTACTCGCACTCCAATGGCGCTGATAATGTCATCTTTGTTTTTGCCACGAACAGCTAGAATAAAAGGGAAATGAAATTTGTCCGTATACTTTCGATTCAGATCATTTAATAGATTGAACTCTTCCGTTGTTAACCGATCCAGTCCAGCTCCCTGCTGCTCTGAGGCAGACAAAGCCGTAACTTGAAGCCTAGTCGCCAAATCCGGGTGAGCTTTTAATAGTCCCTCCATTCGGCTCCGGTCAGCACTCAGTACGGTCTGCATCATTGTGCTGTGCAAATGCTCTAAAGAATGGAACGGAATCTGCTTATAAGCCTCCTCTGCTACCCACGGTGAATGTTCAAAAATGCCGCCTAGATGCTTCACAAAATCCGTTATACTCATGGCATTTATCTCTTCCAACGCAAACCTGCCTTCAGAAACGACCATCCACTCAACCTCCAATAGCTTTGTTAACAGCTCGTAAAATACCACCGTACCCCGTACAGCGACAAATGTTACCCGATAAAGCTTCTTCCACTTCAGCCTGAGTAGGATGCGGGTTCTCTTCCAGCAGAGCAACCACCGAGATGACCATCCCTGGTGTGCAATAACCGCATTGGAACCCCCCCTCTTCTAAAAAAGCCCGCTGAACGGGATGCAGGCCTACTTCACTAAGACCCTCAATCGTTGTAATTTCCGCACCTGAGCATTGATAGGCCATGACCAGACATGAATTCACTGGACGTCCATCCACCAGCACCATACATGCCCCGCAGCGGCCAATCTCACAAGAACGTTTTGTGCCGGTCAGCTCCAAATCTTCACGAATGACCTTTAAAAGCCGGCGGGAGGGTGGAAGCTCCGTGGATATCGCTTTACCATTGAGATTGCAATTAAAGGTGAACCTTTCTTCTGCAAAAGCTTCCTCAGACGATAAGGGGTCAAGGTTATCTTCATCTAGATTGTGATCTGAATTATGGCTCGGCATGGATGTTCACCACCTTTTGTGGAATAAACGGTGTAGACTGCAGCCATTCGGGATCAATGGGCAGCTTGGTTACCCGCTTCCCTACAGCCTGAAATATGGCTGACACGACTGCCGGAGCTAAATTGACGGAACCCACCTCTCCAATGCCGCGAGGACCGTACGTGTCATGATCCGGCAAATCCTCTATCGGCTGCACCTGAATGCTGCCATTCATGTCGGCAATGGTCGGCACCAAATAGGTGTCTAAATTTTTGGTGACATAGCTGCCGCCTGACATCACAGCATCCTCTGACAAAGTGAAGCCTACCGCCATACTGCTGCCACCTTCGATCTGTCCAAGATAACCTTGCGGATTAGCCACCGGTCCCGCCGCTACCGCATGATATTGGTCCAGTACACGAACACGTCCTGTAAGCAGATTAACTTCCACACGGACCGCGATTGCGGAATAGGTGTATAGGAAATGTGCCCCCACTCTTTTAAAGGGTGTGGTTGGATAAGTAAACTTTGTATTACAGACAATGGGTTCTGAAATATGCTGTGCCAAGTCCTTGTAAGTCAGAAGCAGACCGCCGTCTTTTAGCCAAATGCCGCCAGGGCCGAGCTTCATTTCATAGTTATCCAGCTCTGGCTTTATCATCGCAGCTGCCTGCAGCACTCGAGCGGTGAAGTCTGGACGCAGCCGTTTTAAGGCCATCCACATCATGCTGGTTGATCGGGAAGCCGTACTAGATCCGCTATCGGGCACAACATCCGTATCGCCAATGACGATGCTTAGATCCTCTGCCGCCAAGCCAAACTGTTCAATCAGCATTTGTTCCATTGTTGCGATTAACCCCTGACCAAACTCCTCGTAACCAAACACCGCCTCAATTTTGCCCTCTAGCGTCAAAGAGAGCCTGCCACCCGCCGGATCGGGAATACCATAGCCAAGTCCTGCACCATGCATAGCTATAGCAGCACCCGTTCCAGTTACGATCCAAGGTTCCACAACACCTGAATCACTGTCTGTAGATGCGGCCTCAGTCATAAGAGGCGAACCCGCCAGCGCTTCCCACACCTGAAAGGCACCATCGGTCTGAGCAATTTCCTGACCCAGTGGCCCCAGATCTCCATATTTACGCAAATTGCGGCGGCGCATTTCCCACGGATCGATCTGCAATCGCTCAGCCAACCGATCGATTTGTCCCTCCAAAGCGAAAATCGCCTGATTGCCGCCAAAACCGCGAAATTCACCAGATACACCGTTATTGGTATATACAGCAAAACCCTTCACATCCACATGATCGATGATATAGGGGCCCATCACATGTTCTGTCGCGAAGTTGAGCACCTCCGCCCCCAGTGTTGCGTAAGCTCCCGTATCCGAAATAATTCTGACCTGATGTGCCCTGATGATTCCTTCGGGGTCGCAGCCAGTTTTCATGGTGATTTTCATGGGATGGCGTTTTAGTCCTGCACGTACCGATTCAGCTCTCGAATTATGCAGTCTTACCGGACGGAGTGTCCGCAAGGCGAGCAGCGCTCCATACGGCTGTACATTCAGCTCGTCTTTTCCTCCAAAGGACCCGCCGATAGGACTCGAGATGACGCGAATATCTTCTTGAGGAATAGCCAGAATTCTGGATAGCTGCAGGCGATCCATCAACCCATGTTGTGAAGCTGAATATACGGTAAGCCGTCCGTTATCCTCTGGGATAAACAGTCCACCTTCAGTCTCCATATAAGTGTGCATTTGGCGTGGTGTATAATAAGTCTCCTCTACCACATGACAGCAATCCGTAAATACCGCTTCCGGCTCCCCTTTCCGATATTCCGTATGATGAAGCACGTTTCCCTCGGCATGCAGCAGAATTGCGTCCTTTTTCATCGCCTCTTCCGGGTTCTCGAGTAAGGGTAGAAGCTCATAATCCACTTCGATAAGAGATAAGGCGTATTCCGCAATTTCGTCCGTCTCTGCCGCGACTGCCGCAATCGCATCGCCAGTGTAACGCACACGGTCACTGCAAAATACCGGTTGATGCGGCAAAGCTATGCCAAAGCCGTTAAGTCCGGGCACATCCTCATAAGTAATTACAGCGTGTACACCAGGGACTTCAACGGCCTTCTCAATGCGTATGGACAAAATACGAGCATGTGCCTGCTCACTGCGGAGCACGCGGCCGATCAACATTCCTTCTGCCCTCATGTCGGTCAAATACTGCAGCTTACCGGATACCTTGCCCTCTCCATCGGGTCGTGTACGCCAGCGGCTACCGCTGGATTCCTTATTCAGCAGCATTTTCCCTCTCTCCTTTCGTCGGGTTATTCACCTCTTAACTCCGTATATTCATAGCCTTCCACAGCTCAGATACAACCAAATTCCCAGCAGTCTTTTTCTTGTAAAGTTCTGTTGCAAAGGGATCACTATACGTCTCAAAGCTGTTCTCAACCTCTTCATATAAAGAAGCCAACAGCTCCTCTGTATACCTCACACCTTCAAGCATAACTTCAGCTCTACTTAGTCGCTGCGGCCGCCCAGAGCCCCCACCTGCGGCGATACGCACCTCACGGAAACGGAGTTCCTCATCGATTGATGCTGAGATTGCTACCGTTACAAGTGAAGGGGTGAACACTTCCCTGCGGCCAACCTTACGAAAAATTTCTAGCCTATCCGTTAACGGACTCTCTAAGCGAGTAGGTGAGATGCGAATCTCAGCCACAAGATCTGCCGCAGGTTTTATCCCGCTCCAGTGATTGTTTAGCCACTCTATCAAAGGTAGTGCCGTCATAAATTTGCCGTCAAAGGAGATTAACTCCGCGTCATAGACCAGTAACGCAGGTAGAATATCTCCGAAGCCAGAAGCGATATTGCCCCCGAGCGTGGCAAGATTACGCACCGACGGAGCCGCTATGCAACGTGCAGCCTCTTGCAGCGCAGGAGCCACGGCCTGCAAATGCTCATTACTGCGGCACTGGGAGAGTGGAACAAGAGCGCCCAGAGATAAGTGAAATTCCGTTAAGGTAATGTCGCCGAGATTTGTGATTTGCCGAAGATCAATCAGCTGTTTGGGCATATGATCCGTTCCATTTTCCCACCCTGTTCTCAGCAATGTTCCTCCTGCGACATATCGGGAACTGTCTCCAAACGCCGTTTTTCTCTCCCAAGCTTCGTGCAGGCTGTGGGGTTGAATTACTTCAGGTAGTCTTCCATCCTCTTCCCGTATAACTCCCATACACTCCGCCTCCCTTTTTGAGTACCAGATTGCCGCTTCCCTTCTCGTATAGCCTGCCTTAAAACCTTTGTTCCCGAATATAAGGAACTCCGAGCGCCTCCGGTGTACCGGATGGTTTGTTGCGATTGCGGTACCCCAGGTACATCAGGACCAGAATGGTCACAAGGTACGGAATCATTTTGAGAAAATAGGGCGGAACTGCACTGCCCAGCAATTGAATGCGGAAGCCAAGTGAATCCAATGCCCCAAAAAAGTAAGCGCAGAACAAGGCGCGCAGCGGATTCCATCTGGCAAAAATCACTAGCCCTACCGCAATCCAGCCTCGACCGGCTGTCAGCCCTTCATTCCAGGTTGGCGCATAGGCCAATACCATATCCGCTCCGGCCAGACCGATGAGAGCAGCACCGGTGATCACATAGCTGTAGCGGATAAGCTGCACACGGATCCCCATCACATCTGCGGTAGCCGGACTGTCTCCGACTGCCCGCAAATGCAGGCCCCATGAAGTGCGGTGAATTAGCAGATGCAGAGCAAGCACTAGCAGCAGGCTGAACCAGGTTAGGTAGTCCATGTTGCCGAATATTTTTCCGATGAACGGTACATTTTCCAGCCAAGCCAGATGCAGCTTAGGGGAGGTTCCCGGCAAAGGAATGCCGCTGATCGGTTTACCAAGATAAGCGCTCAACCCACTGCCGAACAAGGTCATCGCAAGACCGGACATCGTTTGATTCGCCCGCAAGGTCACACAGAGAAAAGAATGCAGCAAACCAAGCACAGCCGTTACAGCTACGGTAGCCAGCAGAGCCAGCAACAGGTTTCCGGAGCGAATATACACGATACAAGTGGTGACCGCCCCCATCAGCATCAGACCTTCAGCCCCAAGCTGTATAATGCCGGCTCGTTCATTTAGAATGCCTCCCAGCGTAGCCAGCAGCAGCGGGGTCCCTGCGGAAATAGCGGCAATAAGTAGCTGTGTTGTAAAATCCATCGTCTATCTCCCCCCTTTCAGCTGAACCCGGCTACGGCGAATGCGGAAACGATAGATCATATCGCCAGCAATCAAGAAAAACAGGATGGAGCCCTGCAGCATTTCTGATATCGATGAGGGCAGCCCGATGGTTTGAACACTATATCCGCCAACAATTAAGCCACCGAATAAAATAGAAGTAACGATTAGACCGAGTGGATTCAATTTGGCCAACCAAGCCACAATAATGGCGGTGTATCCATAACCCGGTGAAATGCCTTGCATCAGCTTGTGTGTAACACCGGAGACCTCCGCCATGCCAGCGATCCCGGCGAGCCCCCCACTGATCAGCATGACGATAATAATATGGCGCTTGATAGGAATCCCCGCGTATCTGGCTGCAACAGGATTGGCCCCGATCAGACGGAGCTCGTAACCCCACTTGGTAAAACGAATCATTAAGTAATAAATCACAACGGCGATAAGTCCAAATAACAATCCAATATGCAATCTTGTACTTCCGAGAACAGGCAGCGACTGAGCCGCAGTAAACATAGGTGATCCCGGGAAATTAAAACCTTTAGGATCTTTCCAAGGTCCGAATACCACGTAATCGAGCGCCAATAGGGCAACATAATTCAGCATTAATGAAGTGATTAGCTCATTCACTCCAAAATGCGTCCGCGGAATAGCAGTCAATAGTCCCCAAAGCGCACCCGCGGCAATCCCGAACAGCAGCATTAAGCTCAGGGACCAGAATGAAGGTAAGTCAGGAAAATAAATCGTGACCGCTGTGGCCGCCATAGCCCCAACGGTTAACTGGCCTTCTGCTCCAATATTCCATACCGAAATGCGGTAAGCCACAGCAATCCCAAGCCCACATAGAAGTAGCGGGATCGCTTTAACCATCGTTTCCGTGAGCCCATACGCAGTGCCAAATGCGCCACGGAACATTTTTTCATAGACCAGCACCGGATTCATACCATTCGCCGCAATAAATAGGGCACACAACAATAGCGCTAAAACTATAGATACAATAGGTGTCCACCAAGGAGAACGGATGCGGCTGGCATCGTATTCGAAACGTAGAGAGAATCGTTTTCCGGAGTGGGAGGAGAGGGGTTCCAGTACTGCTGCTGCGGTATTTCTTCCATTCTCCGGGCTCATACGGCGCTCTCCTCTCTATTATGAATACCAGCCATTAGTAGTCCGATGCTCTCTCGATTCGCTTCCTCATGTGTACTCTCACCAATAATTGAGCCGTTATAGATCACTAGAATCCGGTCGGACAACTGAAGCAATTCATCTAAATCCTCCGAAATTAACAACACGCCACTACCTGAACCACGCAGCTCCATAAGAAGGTCGTGAACACCAGCCGTGGCACCTACATCCAGCCCTTGTGTCGGATGAACGGCGACCATTAGCTTAGGCCGATGACTGATTTCACGTGCAAATAGCAGCTTCTGCTGATTACCACCTGACAACTGTTGTACTGGCGTCTCCAGCTCAGGTGTCTTGACGTTAAAGCGCTGGACCAGCTCCTGTGACCACAAACGGTTCTTCGCGGACTTCAAGAAACCAAATTTGGAGTGCTCCTCTGAGCGGTAAGACTTAAACAAAAGATTATCCACCGATCCGAGGCGTCCAGCTAAACCGCTCTTCATCCGGTTCTCCGGCACGTGGGAGATTCCTGAATCAATTGCCCCTCTAACCGAAGCCGATTTCACCGTCTTTCCATCAAACGTGATTTCACCACTTTTCCAGCCTCTAAGACCTGTTAACACTTCAGCCAGTTCCTTTTGTCCATTGCCAGCTACCCCAGCTACGCCTACAATCTCCCCTTTACATACGTTCAGAGAGAAGTGATCCAGTGCTTTTCGCCCGTGATCGGCATATACGTCCACATCTTTCACTTCTAATAAAGAATCCCCTTCAGTGGCTTCCCGTTCTTGACGGGTGATGGTTACTTCCTTGCCCACCATCAGACGAGCCAGCTCCAGTTCATCTGTATCTGCCGTGGTCAGTGTGGCGATCATTTTCCCTTTGCGCATGACGGAAATCCGATCGGAGGACGCCATAACCTCTTTCATTTTATGAGTAGTCATAATGACCGTTTTTCCTGCCTGCTTCATGACCCGCAGCGTTTCAAATAGCTGTTCCACCTCTCCCGGGGTCAATACAGAGGTTGGTTCATCCAGAATAATAATGTCAGCCCCGCGATACAGCGTCTTAACGATTTCAACACGCTGCTGCTCACCCACGGACAACTGCCAGATCGGGCGATCCACCGGGAAATTCAGTCCAAACCGTTCCGCTAATGCCTCGATCTCCTCGCGTTTGTTCTTCATCCACTTACGGCCGCGCCAGAAAGACGACTTTTCGCCAAGCACGATATTTTCTGCTGCTGTGAGGCTTTGGACCAGCCTAAAGTTCTGAAACACCATACCTACACCCAGCTGCGCAGCATCTTTAGGAGAACGGATCTGAGCACCTTTCCCATGAATGAAGATTTCTCCTTCATCTGCTCTGTACACCCCTGACAGCATGCTCATCACCGTGCTCTTCCCGGCCCCATTCTCCCCAAGCAACGCATGAATCTCACCCGCATTTGCCGAAAAGTCGACTTGATCACTGGCGGTTACCGAGCCGAATTTTTTCACAATCCCCCGCATTTCAACTGAAGTTCCCCGCATGGCCTGAACCCCTCCTTCCTTCAAGTTGTAGTACGGGTGGGGAAGTTTCCGCTTAACGGAACCCGCCCCACCCATAGATTGTGCACATCTTATTCCCTATTTTTAAACATTATTGCGGGATAGTTCCTTCCACACCTTTTACGAGCCAGTTCATGCCCAGCACTTCCTCCAAGGTCAGCTTCTGACCCTCCTGAACCTTCACATTCCCTTGATTATCTGAGATCGGACCTGTGAAAACCTCAAGCTCACCACTGATAATTTTGGCTTTGGCGTCTTCGACAAGCTTTTTCACATCATTTGGGATCTTGTTCCCGAAAGGAGCCAGCTCCACCATACCGTCAGCCATATCACCAGAATATTGCTCGCTCTTCCAGGTTCCATCCATAACTGCCTGCACAGCTTTTACGTAATACGGCCCCCAATTCCATACCGGGTTCGTCAAATAATTGTCCGGAGCGTATTTGCTCATATCCGAGTCATTTCCCCCGGCAAAAGCCCCTCGTTCAGCAGCAGCCTGCAGGGTTGCAGGTGAATCCTGATAGGCCAAAAGCACATCCGCACCCTTATCCAGCAAGCTGATTGCCGCTTGACGTTCAGTCGTCGGGTCATACCATGTATTCGTCCATACCACATTCACCTTTACATCAGGATTGACACTTTGTGCTCCAAGGGTAAAAGCATTCAAGTTATAGATCACTTCGCTGATCGGAAAAGCGCCCACATAACCCAGCTGATTATTTTTGGTCATTTTCCCTGCCGCTATGCCGCTCAGATAGCTGGCCTGATAGTTTTTCCCGAAGTAGGTCCCCATGTTCTCTGCGGTTTTGTAACCCGAAGCATGCAGGAACTTCACGTTGGGAAATTTGCCCGCTACATTTAATGTAAAATCCATATATCCGAAGCTCGTTGTAAACACGATGTCGTGTGATTGCGCAAGCTCTGTGATGATTCGTTCGGCGTCAGCACTTTCAGGGACATTTTCTACAAAGTCAGCTTTAATCCCCAGCTCCTTCTCCATATACAGCCGTCCTTGATCATGTTGGTACGTGTAGCCGCCATCCCCTGGAGGTCCGATATAAACAAAAGCAACCGTCGGTTTCTTTGCAGCCGGTTCTGTTGTTGCAGTTGCCTCTGTTGCCGCTGTAGTTGTCGCTGGTGCCTCCGTTGCATTTGTAGAAGTATTATTATTGCTGCCACACCCCACCAAAGCCACCGTCATTAGAACCATTAATGCAAGACAAGATGTTATGAACTGACCCCTTTTTTTCATAATTCTCCTCCTCCAAATCATCTCTCATCATGGCTGCAACCATTAATGTACTTCTACTATACTTAGAGGTGGCCTTGGCGTAAATTTATATAACATACGTTTGTATAGGAATATAAGAATCAGAACTTTTTTTGTGTGCAATGCACTAATTGGTTTTCGGAAGGTGAGTTACGTGTCATATTATATGACCGAAGGTGGAAAAGGAACACTATTTTAGATTACTTTTCAGATTACTTTCCAGACTATTCTTTACTTCACTTTCCATTTCTCAGAATCCATTGCTCCTGAATCTCACCAAAATCTTCTTTTGTATCTGCGTCCATGAAATAATGGGCAGACTCAGATTCCAGAACAATCCCCTTATAATCAGGTGAACGCAATATCCCCGCCGCTCCTCGATCTCCATCTAATCCCTGTAGTGCTGGAAACAACGTCTTCGAGAACAAAGCCGGGGGCATAGCCGACCCATTACTGACGCTAGCGACATAATCTATCTCCGGAGATTGTTCAAACGTTTGTATTAGACGGTTCACTAATGCTGTAGTAATAAATGGCTGATCCGCAAGCGCCACAACTACTGCATCGGGCTGTAAAGGTAATACCGCATTAAGGCCGCAGCGCAATGAAAAAGACAATCCTAGATGTGCGGTTAAGCAAGTTTCGGTACGTCTGGAGCCTTGCGGCTCAATCGCGGGTGGCAGCCATTCCAAGTTGTCATCCGCACGCACTACCACGATTAGCGGTTCTAGATTGCAACGATCCAATTCACTAAGCGCGACGCTCCCGAGGGAGACCTCCTGCGACAATTTCAGCGAAACCTTGGACACGCCCATCCGCCTGCTCTGCCCCGCTGCCAAATATATTCCTGCTACCTTCAATACTATCCGCTCCTTTGGGCAGCTCTCGTGAGCCCACCCTTCTAATTTGAATAATTTCTGCTATAATACTGACCGCAATCTCCTCCGGACCTTCTCCTCCAATCGGCAACCCTACAGGTGCATGCAAAGATGCAGGAGCCTCAAACCCTTCCAGTAAAAGAGATATTCGCGCCTTCGAACCGATAATCCCTATATATAGAGGAGCAAGCGGAATCACACTCTCCAGGAACTGTCTATCCCGCCCAAGTTGATGACTGCAAATCAATACATAATCCTCTCGAGCTACGCCCAATCGCTGAACAACCTCCATGGGGGAACAAATTACTTGTTCAGCTCGAGGAAACTTATTGTGCAAGCTTCCTTCACGCCAATCCGCAACCGCTACCCGAAAGCCAACTCTGTCAGCAAGTTCCGCAATAGGAACCACATCACGTCCCCCGCCAAAAATCACAAGCCGCGGTTTAGGCACGAAAGACGTATGGAATGCTGTCAATTCTGCTGGAGCGGCCATAAAGCGACCTGTCGCCAGGCTTTCTTTTTCCGAGTGGGATAATTTCGGATGTTTCTTGCTCTGCGGCAGTACAAGGTCTGGATCCAGCTCCAGCTTATAGGCAAAACCGTTCTCCACTGCTTCGCGGAACAGAATTAGCTTCTCTCCCCTAGCCAATCTGTCACTCGCCTGCACTAAAAGCTTGTAGAGCTGACCCTGCACGGGTTCAAGCACTACTTTGATTTTGCCTCCACAGCCGACAACCTCACCCCAGGACAGATCATCCGGAGACAGCATGTTGTATTCCACAATTTCGGGCAGCCCTCGTTCCCAGATCTCAGAAGTTCGCAGCTGCAGATCGTTTTCCAGACAACCTGGACTCAGGCTCCCAATCGTACCTCCTCCAAAAAACAACATCACCGCTCCGGGTTTACGATACGAGTGTCCCTCCACCTCTATCAGCGTTGCCAGCACCGCAGGCGCCTGATGGGTTTGAATATGCATTGCGATCTCATGTGTATTCACGAGGTTCCCCTCCTCCGTGTTTGCATTTCAATCCAGAACTTAGAACTTAGAACTTAGACCTTAGACTTTAAACCTTAGACCTTAGAACTCAGACCTTAGTCCCGTCCGAGCATCCTCCGAAACATGAATACTAACTTCAACCTCATGAGATCATTTATTTTTTTAAAATCCACGTCCAGCAGCTCACTAAGCTTCTCAATCCGGTAGGTAGCCGTGTTTCGATGAATAAACAGTTTCTTAGCCGTCTCATTAACATGACCATCGTTCTCTAGATAAACTTCCAGCGTCCGCAGCATTTCCCTGACATACTCCGGTTCTCGGCTAAGCAACCCTCTTAGACTTCCATTACAATATTTCTCCATAACCTCTGCCGGAATTTGCCCGAGCAGCAGGTTAAGCTCAAGCTGCCGGTAATGCACAACATTCTCTTTTACTCCCCCGCCCTGAAGCATTCCCATACAATCCTTCACCTCCGCAAAAGCCTCCTTCAGCCCCTCCGGCTTCGCTTTACAACTGCTTATCGCAGCTCGCGGATAATATCCCTTATCAAACTTCATGTTGTCAAAACAAACCTGGATTAGATCCCGAAATTGTTCAGGACGCTGACGATCTCCCGGATATAAAGACAAAAGTCCTTGATCTATAATCACATGAATTCCCTTTACTTCCCGCAGCCCGGGATGTTCAAGATATTCTTCTTTTAGCCTGAGCAGCTCCCCTTGGCGTTCTTCCCCAGTCGCAGCTGTATCGGTCAATAAGAGACAAAATGGTGATTGAAGCAGCTCAATCTCCAAGTCGAGAGCAGCCTGCGCCAAATCTGTGTAAGATAAATTACCACTCAAACAACGTCTCAGCAACCCGCTAAACTCCCTGTGTTCTGCCTGTTCAAAATAATCTTCGTATCCTGAATGAATATGATATGAAATAAGTTCAGCTCCCTGAACGAACAAACTTTCTTCCATTGGGAGCAATAAAGGGTCGATGGCACAAAACAATAGATATCCGGAACACTTCTCTCCTTGCAAAAGTGGCGTACGGTAGCTCACATGATCTCCCACACGAAAGCGCTGATTCCGTTTCTGCCATGGCCACCCCTCCAGCAGCTCTGAAGGATGGTATTCAGAGTTGTTGTAGATCACATCCCCCCGTGCGCTAACCACCACAAGTGAATGGCCAATCACTTCAGACACCGAGTCAAATAATGGACGGCTGCGGACAGATCTTAAGGCGAATTGCATCAGCTTTTTCTGCTTCTCCATAATGCTCTGCAGAACGTGAGTGCTGCGGCTAAGCTCGGCGCGAAACAGACCATTCATCTGATCCGAAAAAGTAAACTCGAACGGCAGCTGGATTAGAGGGAAGTTAAGACTCTCCGCTTCTGCGACCAGTTGCTCTGGTACTTCATCCCAAAACCGCCCCAGCTTAATGCCCAAGGCCGAAGATCCCCGGCGATTTAAAGTCTGCAGCAAGGCAGAGGCTTCCTCCATATTGTCCTTTATCAAGTAGGCTGTCGTTAGCAGCATCTCGCCTTCTTTGATCCAATCCGAGATATCGGGGGCATCCATCACATTAATTGACTTCACAATTCGATGTTTCCCTTTAGATCCAGCGATAAGCTTCGCCTCGGACAAAGGATAAATGGACAACGCTTCTTCAACCGTAAGATGCATGCCACCCCTCCTTATTAGGATCAATAGAACCATTTCTGATTTATAATGTTATTTTATGTAACATTATAATTAAAATGAACCGTGTTGAATAGAGGAAAGTTAAAATTTCATGATTGTATGTAAATAAAATTAACACAAAATGAACATGGATGATGAATTATGAATGATGAATTATTGAACTTTAGCTCATATCGTTCATGTGAACTGTATAAGGGGATTGGAAAATAGTAGGTGGAGTTGAGGGAGGGCTTTCGAGTAAAAACAAGTTTTTACGGGTTCAACATGGGAGTTGATGGGAGGGTATTCTCGGGCCATTCGCATTGGCCATCGGATCGAAGTCGCAGGCACACCAGCTCTGCAAGACGGGGAATTGAGCGGTGTAGGAGATCCGTACGAGTAGAGATAATACCACCCCACTGTAGCTGTGGCGGAGGTACAAGCGCTTATAGATCTACTGCTGCTGGTAGAAGTGGAGGGCTTTTTTGCCCTTCTTTTTGGCTGTTTGGCCGAAATCGCCGAGATGAAGGGCACTGTTGCCCTTCTTTTTGGCTATTCGGCCGGAATTGCCGAGGTGTGAGGCATTTTTGCCCTTCTTTTCAGCTATTCGGCCGGAACTGTCGAGATGAAGGGCACTTTTGCCCTTTTTTTCAGCTATTCGGCCGGAATTGCCGAGGTGGAGGGCACTTTTGCCCTTTTTTTCAGCTTTCCAGCCGGAATTGCCGAGGTGAAGGGCACTTTTGCCCTTCTTTTTGCCTATTCAGCCGGAATTGCCGAGATGAAGGGCACTTTTGCCCTTTTTTTCAGCTATTCGGCCGGAATTGCCGAGGTGGAGGGCACTTTTGCCCTTTTTTTCAGCTTTCCAGCCGGAATTGCCGAGGTGAAGGGCACTTTTGCCCTTCTTTTTGCCTATTCAGCCGGAATTGCCGAGGTGGAGGGCACTTTTGCCCTTTTTTTGGCTACATAGGCGTCTTTGCCACATTCTACGGGATTTATACCGTTCTTTTCATTTACTCGAGCCAATTCCCCGACTTCTACGGGATTTATACCGTTCTTTTCATTTACTTGAGCCAATTCCCCGACTTCTGCGGGATTTATACCGTTCTTTTCAGTTACTTGAGCCAATTCCCCGACTTCTGCGGGATTTATACCGTTCTTTTTAGCTTCTTTAGCCATTTCTCCGATTTCTGCGGGATTTATACCGTTCTTTTCTCTCCAGCGACGTATTCACTTAATTCCACTGGTCTTACACCACACAATCGAGCGCTGAATTTATCTTTTTCACACTACTGCCCCACTATTGAGCTAACTCCAACTACCTTAGTATTAAAAGCAACTCCACTAGGCTCCCCGGTGTCAATAAAACTAAAAGCAGGAGGGAATAACATGTGCATTTCGTTAATTTGTGAATGAATAAGTGAGTGTGGCGTTAGAGTGTATTGCTAGAATGTAATCCAAGAGTGTATTCCTAGAGTGTATTCCTAAAGTGTATTCCAAGAGTGTACTCCAAGAGTGTATTCCTAGAGTGTATTCCAAGAGTGTACTCCAAGAGTGTACTCCAAGAGTGTACTCCAAGAGTATATTCTTAGAGTGTATTCCAAGAGTGTACTCCTAGAGTGTATTTCTAGAGTGTATTCCTAGAGGGTAATGGAGGAGTACCGGTTAACAGTAACTAGAAAAGTATCATCAAGATATGTTGTTCAGTACCTTCAGTCTGTTTAGTATCGCTTTTTCAAGGCCGCTATACCCAGCTTCTCAGGACTGCTGCCACACTTCATTTACCCAAGAGAGTAACCGGAGATCCTGACCATGTCCGGCAATAACGGATAATCCCAGTGGCAATCCACTTGTGGAGAGCATAGGTATTGTTACCTGAGGCAAACCCGCCAACCCTGCTATGCAACTCAACATCATCGCACCGCTACGATTCTCCTCCAATTGGCGCAAATCCCCTCCACGCAGCGGCGCTGGTCCCGGAACTGTCGGAATCACAAGACAATTGTCCTCACCTAGCAGCAAGCGCATCTGATTAGAAATCTCTTTTTGCTTACATTTCGCAACACTATGATCCTCTTCCGCCAAACTAGCAGCCCACGAGAATCGCGCTGCAATATCAGGTCCAAAGACTGGTTTCTCGTTCTCAATCCAAGCGCCATGAGTTTCCCAAATTTCATTCCCCTGCAATTCTCTAAAAACATCCATCCAGACCTTTAAACCCTCCAAAGCAATCTCTATCTCCATGAGATGATCTGCCCCGGATCGCAAACACCTTAATCCCTCCGATAATATAGCTGCATCCTCCAGATTAACCAAAGCCCAGCAGTCAGTAGCAACAAATAAAGTACCCATTTTGTTTTTGTCTTCTATTATCTTTTTTACCTTGTTCTCCGGGCCGATCTCTAAAATTTTATCCGTACTCTTCTCAATACGCTTCTCCAAAATCGTTTCTAAACTTTCTTTCTGGCTCATTTCTAAATTATTTTCATCAGTCTTCACCATGTCTACCTCTAGGTTGTTCTCTAAATTTTTAATTACATTCTTCTCTATGCTCTTCCCTACAGTTTCCTCTATACTACTTTCTAATTTCTTCGCCATCTTCACAGATGTACTCCCAGCCACAAGCAACACTTCCCCTACCTGCTGGAGCACATCCAAACGATCTGACATCCAGCCAATGGTATCAAAAGCCGGAGATAATGGAATAACACCTTGAAAATCCACAGCTCCATGCGTTGGTCGAAAGCCATATACTCCGCAATAGGAGGAAGGTACTCGAATTGAGCCACCGGTGTCCGTACCGAGCGCAAAATCAACACTACCAGAAGCTACCGCTACTGCCGAACCACTTGAAGATCCGCCCGGGATACGACCTACAGCACGCGGATTAATCGGCGTTCCAAAATGATGGTTCTCGCCGCCCAGACTATACATCAGCTCATCCGTATGGGCAGCACCACGAAGTGTAGCACCCGACAACAGTAAACGATGTACAGCCACCGCATGCTCCGTGGACGGATGGTGGCTATGCAGCCAATCAGGATTACCTGCAGAAGAGCTGTGTCCAGCTACAGCGAATACATCTTTTACTGCAAAGGTCAGTCCATCCAATATCCCGCTACCTAAACTCTCAACCGTAAGCTCAGGATCTATAAACGCACCATACCGATTATCCAAAACCATAATTACTCCTCCTCCCTTCACCATTACTATCACAATCCCTCTAACAGCCTTTCGAATCCGTCACCTTTTCTCCTACGATTCCTTCAGAGTTCTTCCGGCCGCTCCATCATTCCTATACCTACCACCCAATCGCCGCACCATCGCAGCGCGGGTCCGTTCCCCCACTCCGGTATCCATTGTCATCTATCGAAATCACGTGAGCGTGACCCATAACCCCATCATAGTCATCTACTTTCCGGACAATATGACCGGCTGCGGCCAATTCTGCCAGCACCTCATCAGCTACCCTACTCTCCACCTTCAGTTCTTGCGTAGGCTCTCCCCACGTTCTCCCCCACACAAAACGTGGCTCATTCACAGCTTTTTGTGGATTCATGCCATAATGCAGCATCCTTGTGAGCAGCAGAGTTTGAGTCTGTGGTTGACCTTCGCCACCTTGCGTCCCATACAAAATCACAGGTTTGCCCTCGCGGCAGGCCATCGCTGGCATCAGTGTGTGGAAGCTGCGCTTATGCGGCTCAAGCGTATTGATATGCCCGGGATCCAGCGAAAAAAACGAACCTCGATTCTGCAGCAAAATCCCCGTATCCCCAGCGATCACGCCCGAACCAAATTCAAAATACAGACTCTGAATAAAAGAGACCACATTCCCGTCTTCATCCACAACTGCAGCATAAGCTGTATCACTGCCGATAGGCTGACTTGTCAGTTGTGTAGCTTTTTGCATCGAAATCGCAGATGCTAATTGTCCTGCATAACGTTTTTCCAGCAGCTGCTCCAAAGGTATAGCACTAAAATCCGGATCCGTAAGCACCCTATCCCGATCGTGGAAGCTTAACTTCAACGCTTCAACAAGCAGGTGATAATATTCATACGATCCATGCTCGATTGCTTCAAAATTGAAATACTCCAACATATTAAGACTCATTAGTCCTGTGAAACCTTGAGAGTTAGGCGGCACTTGGTACACCGTATGCCCGTGATAATCCGTATGAAGCGGCTCGCCCCACTCGCCCTGATGATCCGCAAAGTCATCCCGAGTCAGATACCCGCCAGATGCCAGCATAAAGTCACAGATGTCCTCCGCAATCTTCCCCTTATAAAAAGCATCCCGCCCACCCGCCGCCAATGTCCGCAGGGTGGCCGCCAGCTGTTTTTGCTGGAATCGCGATCCAGCACAAGGAATCACGCCGCCTGGCGTGTAAATCGCTGCCGCCTCCGGCGACAGCGCAGAGCCCGCAACAGCCGTGTTATTCCGCTGATCCGGCGACAGCGGAAACCCCTCCAAAGCGTAACCAACGGCAGGCTCCAGTACTTCCGCCAGCGTAAAGCGGCCATACTTACTCAGTATGGCATCCCAACTGTCCGCCATCCCCGGCACCGTAATGGCGCTGCGAATCCCCCGCCGCGGGATGAAAGCTTCCCCGGCATAGCTGCTTCTGCCGACTCTGTACCCGGAGCGCCCGCTTCCGTTATAGGCCCGAACACGCGCCTCTTGCGTGTTATAGGTCAACCAAAAGGAATCTCCGCCTAGCCCCGTCATATGCGGATATACTACAGCTAATGTCGCACTGATCGCCACCGCTGCATCAAAGGCATTCCCCCCTTTTTCCAGCATACGTGCACCAGCAGCCGAAGCTAAATAATGGGGACTAACTACCATAGTTTTTGTGCCTATTACGGGTTTTTCCGCCATATCCCATCCCCCTATGTTTTACGGGTTTCACCGCCATGCCTATCCCTCTACGTTTTACGGGTTTCTCCCCTCCACCATGCCCATCCCCCTATGTTTTACGGGTTTTTCCGCCATGTCCCAACTCCTTATTTTTTGCGGCGGGATTCTTCAACATATTCAATCTCCTATATTCTGCGGCAGGTTCCTCTGCGAGCCCCCTATAACTTCTGGTTTAATTAGTGTCATTTAACATTACACGAAAATCCTTTGTCAATCGGTTACGCTGAAACGCAAAATAAACCTCTTCTTTTTGTGAGCTATGCACAAATAAGAGGTCATCTTTGTTTAACCTTGTAGATTCACGCCTACGAATATTATAAGATCATTTTAATTACAGGGAGCCGCATACTACCATGGCGTACTACCGTGACCTTTTGCCACCAAATCGCTACCTATCTCGAATATATATAGTCACCTTTTGCCACCAAATCGCTACCTATCTCGAATATGTCTAGTCACCTTTTGCCGCTATATAGCTACCTATCTCGGTTATGTATTGTGGCTCTGCCTATCTCAGATATGTCTAACTGCATCTAACCTTAGTAATCTTAGCCACTTTTACTTAGAGGGGGGCTTGTGCTTTGGAACACCGAATAAACAATTTATTTTAAAATATATTGCGATAACACGGCCTGCACCTCGTAAATATTTACGGATTTATTGAAGGTCTTCTTCACCGGAAGCGTGCTGCTGGAAATGTAGATACATAGCTCCGCATCCAGATCAAAATGCCCTGCCGTCTCCACGGAATAATGCGAGATGCTTTTGTAAGGGATCGAATGATATTCTGTTTTTTTGCCCGTCAGACCTTGTTTATCCACCAAAATAAGCCGCTTGTCCGTAAAAATGAACATATCTCTAATCAGCTTATAGGCGCGTTCAATTTTCTCCTGAGGGGCAAGAATTTGTGCGTATTCCCGCTGGACCTCCGTAAGATTCACTTGCGATGCATTGCCCATTAATCCGTCAAAAAGTGCCATATCTCTTCCTCTTTTCATCCGTTAAATTTAGCCACTTGCCCCCCACTACAGAACCATATTATTCTATTTTTCATATTCTATGCTGTGTAAAAATACTCTCTGACATCTTTTTACTTGCTTATTTTTTGATTTTTGATTACACTGTCATTAAATTTACTAAGAGAGGGGTGTGGAAGGAATGGATCACAATTGGACCAACAGTGTTATGAGTCGGCTACCTAAAGCGATAGCTGGCATTGCTCATGTAAATGGCGATAACGGGAGAAGTCTGTCCATTTGTATGAATTTAATAACACTACACAATTGTGAAATGCCTTTCCTGCCATCACCCGGACGGATCAGTTAACCGGAGAATGATAAGGCCGTGGGGAAATTTCCCTACGGTCTTTTTTTATGGTTTTTCACAGGATTTCGGAGCCATTTAGGGTACTGGCGGTGCGAAGGGCATTCTTAAAGGAGAATATATATGATCATCCAATGCCAAAATGTTCAAAAATACCACGGGGCACAACTCGTGCTGAATAGCATTACCTTCGATATCCGCCAAGGGGAAAAAATTGGCCTGATCGGCCGCAACGGTTGTGGCAAAACGACACTATTCCACCTGCTGAACGGGGAAGAACGTCCCGATGAAGGGCAAATCTCAATACGCAAAGGTAGCGTAGTAGGCCTGCTGGCTCAAATACAAGAAGTTAGCGAAAAAGAAACCGTATATGATGTTCTACAGCGCAGCTTTGCTGAACCTTTGCAATGGCAGCACCGCCTGCGGGAGCTTGAGCTGGAAATGTCCAGCTTTAACAGCGGAACGGATGAAACCCTCTGGAATCGGCTGTTAAAAGAATATGGCAGCTTGCAGGATAAGTTCGAGGCCGCCGGAGGTTACGAGATCGAATCCTCTATTCAGCGCGTAGCCTCGGGTCTCGGGATCGGAACCGGACAATACAGCCGACTGTTCGCCTCTCTTTCAGGAGGAGAAAAAACAAAAGTCGGACTTGCGGAGCTGCTACTGCGCCGTCCAGACATCCTTCTACTGGATGAACCAACCAATCATCTCGATATGAATGCCATCGAATGGTTGGAGCAATTTTTACAGAGTTATGATGGAACAGTGCTGGCGATCTCCCATGACCGCTACTTTCTGGACGCTGTAGTCAAGAAAGTCATCGAGATTGAAGATGGCGAGGCTTTTACCTTCCACACCAACTACAGCGGCTATCAAGTGGAGAAGGAAACACGACTTCTTCAACAATTTGCTGATTATCAAGAGCAGCAGAAAAAAATAAAACAAATGCAGGAAAGCATCAAACGTCTCATTGAATTTGGCAATCGCGGGACTCCTCCTAACCCTTCCTTTTACCGGAGAGCAGCATCCATGCAAAAAGCACTGGATCGTATGGTGAAGGTTAAACGTCCCATTCTGGAGCGCAAATCAATGGATTTGCAGCTACAGCAAAATGACCGTTCCGGTAATCAGGTTGTCATTTTGGAGGATATCGGAAAAGCATATGGTCAGCGAAGCCTTTTCACAGAGGCAAACGAAGTGCTTCGCTACGGAGAGACTACGGCACTCATCGGCGGTAACGGGGCAGGTAAAAGTACACTTTTAAGAATTATTTTAGGGCAGGAAACCCCGGACAGCGGAAGCTGTACACTCGGTTCAAGAACTGTGGTCGGCTACCTCGCACAAGAGGCTGTTCCGGAAAATAACAAACAGTCTGTACTCCGCTACTTTCGCGAAGAAGCTGGACTTGAAGAAGGTGAAGCTCGCGGGCAGCTTGCACGTTTCCTATTCTATGGTCCCGATGTATTCAAAGACATTACGAATCTGTCCGGTGGTGAATGGACCCGCCTGCGTTTCGCTGTACTAATGCATCGCAAGCCAAACCTGCTGATTCTCGATGAGCCGACCAATCATCTGGACATAGATTCTCGTGAAGCACTCGAAGAAGCATTAGAGGAGTTTCCAGGCACAGTTCTGGCGGTATCTCATGACCGTTATTTCATCAATCGTCTATTTCACAAACTATGGTCCATTGAAGACGGGCGGTTTGGAGTGTTCAACGGAAACTATGAATATTACAAGGAAAAACAAGCTGAAAAAGCATTATTAGCTCCCTCTTTTGCGGATCAAGCTAAACCTTTCTCTGCAGAACGAACAAGTTCAGGCTCTGATAAGCCTCAATCTAACAATTCAGGGAAAGAAACCAACGCTAAATCCTCCAGTTCCCGTAGGAAAAACACCACCTTCGACTGGGAAACGGCCATTGCAGAGGTAGAGAAACGCCTTGGCGTGATCGATGCCAAGATGTTAGAGCCCCTGATCAGCAGCGATGCAGTTGAACTTGCTGAACTGCAACAAGAACGTGATGCGATACAGGAACAGTTGGATGAGCTCTATACAGGATGGATGGAGACAACTGATCTATAAATTGATCTATAAGGAGATGAGCATATGAGCAACAAAGAGAAAATTAAGTTGTTATGGAAAGAATATACCCACCTTCATCCACAAACAGCGGATAAATATGACGCCTGGGCCTTTGGTGACAGTCCCCAGATGGCCGATAAACTGCTCGATCTGGTGATTCGTGGGATCAAGACAGGAACTGCTTCAAATTATGATATATTTGAAACTTGTGACGAGACGTTTCCGCAAGTTGGCAGGCACAGTATCGTGCTGGATGGTTCTGGTGATCCGCAGGCAATAATTATTACTGCAGAGGTACAAATTATACCTTTTGATGAGGTTAGCGCTGAGTTTGCCTATACTGAAGGAGAGGGTGACCGGACGCTTAAGTCATGGCGTCATGATCATGAGCAGTTCTTCACCCGAGAATCCTTAAAATTCTTAAACAAACCCTTTGATCCAAAGATGAAAGTTGTTTGTGAGAATTTTAAAGTGGTATATACAAAAGGCTAAGATCTTCAGAAAACGCAAAAGGCTGTCTCTTCCACAAGGAAGGGACAGCCTTTTGTGTATACTATAAATTCAACAGAATTAGATCCTCATTAATTTATGGTTTAGTGCCAAAATCCCAAAATCCAGCCAATAACAGAGATCCATAACGGAATGCTGATTAAGATACCCCAAACCAGCCCAGTGGCAATATTGCCTTCTGCAGGACGCACCACATTTTCCTGTTTCAATGGAATGCTCAATTCTTCTTGTTCCATGCGATCCCCTCCTAAAATATCTTATCGTCACAGTAGAGGAAAAAATGTAGACCGCTCGACCCAAAAAATTAAAATTTTGAATTTTGGTAGATATAAAGGCTCAGCGGCCAAACCGTTGTAAGTGCTTACATATTAGATATTAACCAAATTTTGAATAATTAAAAACTTAAATTTGCGGAAGTCATACAGTATATGCAGATTCTTAGTCCAATATTACTACTTTTTCCGGATTTCGTAAATATTCAAACATCGTCCGAATCTGCGCCTCTGTATTCCGCTCTGCTGAGAGCTCAGGCAGCTTATCTTCTGCAAAAAAAGAAACTTCGCTTGTCTCTACCCCTTCCATTGCCTCTCCGCCCACAATGCGGCATAAAATAAAGAACTTATACACGTGATAAGGCTCCGGTGGATGGTTATGAAATTTCTTATCTAATACAGCCAGTAAGCGAACTGCTTCTGCCTCAAAACCCGATTCCTCTTTGATTTCTTTCACAACAACCTCACTCGGGGACAGTCCAATGTCTCCCCAGCCACCAGGAAGCGCCCAATTCCCGTCCAACTTCTCGCGAACAAGTAGAATTTCATCCTCCCGGAATACAACACCACGGACATCAACTTTTGGAGTAGCATAACCCCCTTCACCCGCAAAGGAGAGTCTAATTCTCTCCTTGCTTTCGAAGGTATAATTAGCGAGGATATCTACACTGAGCTCCCGCAAAGCTTGATACCGTTCTATATCATAAACATCCTTAGCATAAGTTAATCCAGTCTGTGCGATGGCCTGAATTTCTTTGGCCCACGTTAACCATTTCTGCTCCATTGCTGCACCCCTTTTTCGGTACCTTGATTAGGATTACTGGCAAAGCATTAAATGACGCGAGAAGGCTCCTTTTTTAGCTTCACAACGGTCTATGATTGTAAATCCAGCTTCAGTGATCATCTCGTCCATCGGTTCAATCGCAACGATAACCACCCGATCTGCAATCCGGCGCGCATTCACTAGAATCGCGAACTGCTCCTCAGGTGTAATACTAGAATATAGATTATATGGCATATCTACAATGGCTACATCGTAATGATCAGTGATATCCGCAATATCCCCAAGCGTTACCTCACTGGTGAATCCAAAATGGGCAATATTTGTTCTCGCACCGGTAGCAATCATAGGGTTAATATCACGTCCAACCATGTCGATTCCCATTGACAAGGCTTCTACCATTACAGTTCCAATACCACAGCAAGGATCTATAGCACGTATACCTTCAGGATTCGGAATAGCCATATTAACCGCGGCACGGGCAACACGTGTACTAAGCGCGATAGAATAGCTGCGTGGCTTCTTCATTTGGCGGAACCAAGTTGCCTTGTTTTTATGATAAGATCCGAAGTACCAGCGTCCACCCAGCGTAACAATGCCGTATACCAGCTCCGGATGGTTAACATCCGCTTCTCCTTCAATCCGCAACCCAATTTCCCGCTCGATCACTCTGCGCTCATCATACTCTATTTTGTATGCAGGGCCCAGATCATTGGTCTTCACAAAAATAACCTTAAACGTCTTGCCGTCAAGCTCCACCTGCTCCGTTTGATCATAAATCTCAGGCAGACTATCCCCTTCATACATTACATCAATCCGCTCTTTAATGAAGGGACTGCGGCTGACATCCACTTCAACCTCACTCTTAAAAATAGCAGTCGGCACCTGCTCGCCAAAAAGACATCGCAGCTCCATCTGACACAGCGATAACTCGTCCTCTGAACAGGTGTAAGTATAAATAAATGTGTTTGTTCCACTTTCCTTATGCAATATAATCCATCCTCTATCCCAGTGAATTGTTCTGCTGTCTTGTTACTCCTGTGTGTCGTGCTGGTGGTCATAATCTATACGCGCTTTGGCGATCTTCCCATTGTTTTTGTTGACCCAGTCCACAAGCGAGGTTAAAGGTCCCAACAATGATTCTCCTATGCTCGTCAGACCATATTCCACAGTCAATGGGACTGTAGGCGTTGCTTTACGCCAAACTAACCCATCCCGTTCCAAATGGCGCAGGGTCTGGGTCAGCATCCGTTGTGATATCCCTCCAGAGCGCCTTTGCAACTCTTTGAACCGCAAAGCTTCAATACCTAAATTGACTATGATCAGCACACTCCATTTGTCTCCCACCCTGTCCAGAATCTGGCGGGTAATGGAGCAATCCTCCAGCATCGGCATGAACCGGGTGGGTTCTTCCTTTGAATGTTCCAACTGTGGTTACCTCCATGTAACTTAAGCATGTAATAGTGCCTTCTTGTCCCTCAAGCCTATTCAGCTTATCATGGTTACTGTTAGTAATCAACAACCGGAAAGGAACTAATAAATCATGAAAAAGACCATTGCCATCATGGGTGCCGGACCCGGCCTAGGACTCTCAATCGCCAAAAAATTCGGAGCCAACGAATTTCAAGTGGCATTAATCTCTCGAAATGAAGAGAAGCTGAACACCCTTGTTCAGGAACTGCAAGCACTGAATATCGAGGCTGCTGCTTTTCCTGCCGACGTATACAATAAAGAACAAGTAGCCACAGCCTTCGATAATATCAAGAAAAAATACGGCTTTATCGATGTGCTCGAATTCAGCCCGACAAGTGGAAATTACCCTCCTACTCCTGCTTCACAAGTAACCGAAGAAAATGCACAGGATGCCTTTCAGGCACTGGTTGTAGCCGCTATCCGCAGCGTAGCACAGGTATTGCCTGAGATGCTGGAGAAACGCAGCGGCGCACTGCTGTTCACAACCGGATTGTCCTCCATCTATCCCATGCAGATGATGGGTAATGTTGGCATTGCGCTTAGCGGATTAAGAAACTACGCACTTAACCTGCATGCAGATTTGGCTCCACAAGAAATCTATGTAGGTCATTTAGCACTTGGTGTATTCATTAAACCCGGCACCGCTACAGATCCAGGACTCATCGCTGATGTTTGGTATGAGATGTATATGGACAAAAGCAAAGCTGAGGATACTTTTCCCCAAGGTGTGACACCGGCTACAATCATCTGGTGAGAGGTTTGCCCCATCGCTTTTGATCCATAGTGAGTTCTCCAGTATAATGGTTCCTATAGAATGCTAAACAAGACGGTCACGCATGGCCAATAAGCTTATGCCCAGGCGCTTACAAAGCCGGTTTTGCGCAGCAAAACTTAAGGAGGTACATACTCACTATGTCATACGAAACTTATTTTTCAACCCACCGGGATGAACATCTCGAAGAACTAAAACAATGGCTCAGAATTCCAAGTATTTCTGCCTTATCTGAACATAAGGACGATGTACTGAAGGCAGCCCATTGGCTGACAGACACCCTGAAAAAAGCCGGACTTGAGAACATTGAGTTGCATCCGACAGCGGGACATCCCGTTATATATGCCGATTATCTTCATGCTCCAGGCAAACCAACCATTCTCGTGTATGGTCACTACGATGTACAACCAGTAGATCCATTAAACCTATGGACCACACCTCCATTTGAACCAGAGATTCGTGATGGCAAGCTTTATGCACGCGGAGCAACAGATGACAAAGGACAAGTATTCGTTCACCTCAAAGCCATTGAGGCGATCCTGAAACAAGAAGGTACTCTTCCTGTGAATCTCAAGCTTTGCATCGAAGGTGAAGAAGAAATCGGCAGTGTGAATCTGCCTCCGTTCCTTGAGGCCAATAAAGAAAAGCTCGCTGCGGATGCGGTGTTAGTCTCCGATACATCCCTATTGGAACGCGGTCGTCCTGCCATCTGCACTGGGCTACGTGGACTAGCTTCCCTTGAAGTTGATGTAACTACCGCTTTGACAGACCTGCACTCCGGTTCTTACGGCGGCGGTGTTCCGAATGCACTGCATGCCCTAGTATCTTTGCTAAGCTCGCTTCATGACGACAAAGGACGTGTATCTGTAGACGGATTCTATGATGGTGTTCCTGAACTTTCCCCAATGCTGCGGGAAGAATTCGTGAAGCAAGGTGTGAATGAAGATAAAATCCGCGAAGGTCTTGGATTGGAATCGTTATACGGGGAAGAAGGTTATTCCTTTGTAGAACGGATTGGCGCTCGTCCTACGCTTGAGCTTAACGGCGTATACGGCGGTTTCCAAGGGGAAGGCAGTAAGACGGTTATCCCTAAAGAAGCACATGCGAAGATTACCTGCCGCCTAGTTGGCGATCAGGATCCACAGCATATCCTCGATGCCGTTGAAGCACATCTGAAGGCTAATATTCAGACCGGAGCGAAAGTGCATGTTAAGCAAATGGAGAAGGCACGTGCCTTTAACATCGATCCGTCGAATCCTATTCTGCAAACTGCAGCAGACGCATATGGCAAAGTATATGGAACCCGTGCCCTCTTCACCAAAGACGGCGGCTCCATTCCGATCATGGAGAGCTTCTCCCGTGTACTGGAAGCACCTGTCGTTCTGATGGGCTTTGGTCTCGATGATGAGAACCTGCATGCACCGGATGAGCATTTCAACCTGGAGAACTTCGACAAGGGATTACTCACCATTGTTGAGTTCCTAAAGACTGTATAAGCTCCCTACAAACAATTAAAGCCAGGTTCCCTAAATTGGGAGCCTGGCTTTTTAGTATGCGGTCAAACAAAAGAGCATCATTGCTTAGTCCATTTATAAAACCACCATACCATTGCTATCACCATTATTATTAAAAGAAAAATCAGGCTTTTAACTGAGCTACTTATTATTAAAGGTCTTAAATAAGCGATCATTATCCGTCCCCCATATAGAATGAATATAAAAGAGATATAATCACCATATCACTTAATACAAAATATTGAAATAGCAGAGAAACTCTGTGCTTAATCACAATTATTATCCTTCATGTAATATCTCCAGCAACAAAAATAAGCAACGTTTCAATCGTCCCTGAGATATTCTCCACTTTGCCATGACCATAAGGATGAGCTTTATCCGCAGAGCGACTCGACCATCGGACCGAGAAAAAAGCAATCAACGAAGCAACTAAATCTAAGGAGGAGTGGATCGCTTCCGAGATAATTGCTACTGAACCTGTAAGTACTCCGACCATAAGCTTTAAAGAAACGATAAATGTATTGCTAAGTACAGATAGGAACGCAATCTTTGCACCATTCAAAAGTTTCACAACCTTTTCTTAAAAGTACGCTATATTAAAGTTTTTCCATTAGGCAAATAGTATAAACAAAAAAATCCCACCAACCATTAATAGGCTGATGGGATATAAAAAAACCCTTGCATCGCAAGGATTTGGAAGTTTGAATTATGGAGCGGGTGATGGGAATCGAACCCACGCTATCAGCTTGGAAGGCTGAAGTTCTACCATTGAACTACACCCGCACTAGAAAGTGAATACAAGAGTTATTGTATCATCTCTACAAGTAAAAATCAACATTTTTTTAGTTTACAGGGAAGCGCCGAGGGGTGCCTTTTTTAAAAATATCGCCTCAAACTCTGCTGGTTGAATAGGTTTGCTGAACAGAAATCCTTGAGCTTCATGACAATGCTGTTCACGCAAAAACTGCAGCTGCTCCTTGTTCTCAACACCCTCAGCCGTAACCTTCAGCTTCAAATGATGCGCCATAGAAGTGATTGTAGAGACTATAGCAGCATTGTTGCTGTCCTCCATAACCTCTGATACGAACGACCTGTCTATTTTCAATCTGTCGATTGGCATGTTCTTTAGATAATGCAGGGAGCTGTAGCCTGTACCAAAATCATCAATACTGATGAAGACACCAAGCTCTTTCAGACGTTTCAGCTGATCAAAGGCTGTTTCTTTATCCAAGGTCATACTCTCAGTAATCTCAAGGTCGACATAACACGGATCTAATCCAATGTCGGTTAAGATGGTATGAATCCTCCCTGCTAGATTAGGCTGAAGGAATTGCCGCATAGATAGGTTGATGGAGACGCAAATCGGCACATAGCCGGCCAGCTGCCATTTTTTATTCTGCAGACAAGCTGTTTTAAGTACCCATTCCCCAATCGGAACAATGAGTCCACTCTCCTCAGCTAACGGGATAAATTCCGCAGGAGAGACCAGACCACGTTTCGGATGATTCCAGCGGAGCAGAGCTTCCATTCCTACGATCTCTTCCGTCTCCAGCAAAACCTTTGGCTGATACACCAGAAAGAATTCATTGCGTTCAAGCGCTCTGCGGAGGTCATTTTCCAGCTTTAGACGTTCCTTTGCTTTCATCTGCATAGCTGGGATATACCGGCGAATCTCCACTCCCTGTTCCTTGGCATTATGTACAGCCGTATCAGCATTCTGAATTAGATGTTCCGCAGTTTCACCGTCACCGGGATAAATACTTAACCCCATACTAAGCGAAATATGGTACTCCCCCGACTCTAAGGCAATAGGTACCTCAAACAATCGATGCAGCTCCGTAGCTCGTACCAAACATTCTCCAAGACTTGCTCTCTCCATCATAAGAAAAGCGAACTCATCCGCCCCCATACTATAAAGCTCTTCAGTAGATTTGGCCTCATTCACAAGCCGCTCAGACACCAGCTTCAATAAATGGTCTCCGGCAAAATGGCCCAGGGAGTCATTAATATTCTTGAAATGATTAATATTCATAATAGCTAACGCTGAGAATTTATCGCTCGTTTTCTTCTCTCCAGCAATAATCATCTCTTCTACACGCTGCGTCAGACGACGTCTATTGGGAAGTCCCGTTAAATCATCATGATAGGCTAAATAATTGATCCGCTCCTCAGCCAACTGCTTTTCGTAAAAAGGTTCTTCAATCGTCAGACGATATACTCCAGTAAGCAGCAAGTAGTAAGCAACTCCGCTACACACCATTCCAAAAAGATCATCTATATTGCCACTACTGAATGGACTCATAAAAAAGGCTTGGCCCAAAGAGAAAAAGATAAGTGCTCGAATAATAATAAGCAGTGAGGCTGACTTTTCATTTTTTTCAGGAAATACAATAACCGCAACACCTGCCAAGTAAACAAAAAGAACTGCTAAATCAGCAATCTGCTTCAATGGATTCATCCAAGGCTTAGTTAATAACTGAGGCAATGCCGAGTGGCTGAAAATAAACAAAACAATGGAAAGCACAATCAACATGAAGGCTATTCTAAACAATTTTCTTTTTTCAGAGACAGACACGGGCTTATCTTCCCTGCTAAAAATAAACAACATTCCTAAACCGCTGATTAGTCGTGAGAGGGTTCGCAGCCACAACGATTCTTCAAAAGTTATGAATGATGAAATCAACGGGACGCCGACAAAACCCAATGTATGCAAGAAATCAAGAATACATATTCCACCAAAAAGAGCAGCGGCATATAATCTTCCTTTAGATAATCTGCTAGAGAAGAATAACCAGCCCTGTGCAAATATTGCAAATCCAAAAGCAACATTACAGCAGCCGACAATGAGATAGAGAGAAGAAATAATATCCCAATCGTCCAATCGGTTAAGCGATGTATGGAAAATTTGAATTAAAAGGAACAGCAAGGCGCCTACAGCAGCTGCTTGAATTGTCTTTTTCTCTTCTTGTCTCATAAGTCCCTCGCGTCTGAAAATAATATCTATTAATTAACATTCAAGTATAGTTATGTCCTATGTATAAATATCGGCGGGATAGGACTTTTAAGTTACATTTCTTTTATGGGCATTCAAAAGGAAGGCGCGTTTATAAGTTATATATTCATAAATCTTGCATAAATATAAACCATTTTCTGCTAGCAGGCAACCAAAAAAGCACTTCCCCCTACGAAAGGGTTCAGTGCTTCTAAGAAACTCAAGTTTATTTGTCACCAAAGGTTACTTCTGGTGTTGTAAGCTTATCAAAAAAATCAACGGATTTATCCTTGTCTGCAGATGCACGAAGTGCCATTGCTGAACGTGGATGCTCATCAAGTGTACCTGTGATCATATAAGGAATGATATAGCCCCACTCCTCTTTCTCACGCAAAGGAATCATCAGGCGTTCAATAATATCAAGCACAGGGCGCAAGGAGTAACGTGTATTCTTCAAATGAGTTACTAACAGCTCTGTAGGGCAATTTCCTGCAGCTCGTCCCATTCCATAACAAGAAGCATCCAGTAACTCTACACCATTCTCAGCAGCAATCAACGTGTTGGAGAACGCCAACTGAAGATTATTGTGAGTATGTACGCCTAGACGTTTGTTTGGCAGATGTGTCTTGAACTTCTCAACCAGATAATTCATGTCATTGTGATCCAAGCTGCCGTATGAATCTACAATATATACCACATCAACAACGCTCTCACGGATCATTTCAAAAGCTTCCAACAATTCATTCTCCATAACATTAGACAAAGCCATAATGTTGATCGTTGTCTCATAGCCTAGATCATGGAAAGTTTGTACCAATTGCAAGGCTTTCTCTACATCTTTGCTGTAGCATGCCACACGAATCAAATCCAGCATACTTTCGCTGCGAGGCAAAATATCATTCTCATCCACGCGGCCGATATCAACCAAAGCAGATAGCTTGGTGTGACCTTTTTGCGGAATCACTTTACGCAGGAAATCATCGTCCAGAAAACGCCATGGTCCGGCACCCTCTGCTCCTTTGAGCAATTTTGGTGAATTTTTATAACCGATTTCCATATAATCAACACCAGCTTCATTCAAGCCGGCATATAAGTTTTGTACAAATTCCACACTGAAATCCCAGTTGTTCACTAGGCCCCCATCTCGGATGGTGCAGTCAACAATCTTACATTGATTAGTCTTCATAATTATCTCCCTTCAACTATTGCAATCATTATAACCGCGAATATAGCTTTACTATGCAATTTATATCGTATAATCATACTTTAATGAAGAATAAAATGTAAAGGAATTTCATCTTCTTCTCTTTAATGCTATTACCACATCGTGTCAGCGACAATGATCACAGTAAATAAGCCCTAAAAATGCTACATTACAAGAAAATCATTGAGATTGATTATCAGTCTCTTTTGGAGGGATAAAAATGGCTTCTACCTCTTGCTCATTACTGCGACTACAACCGGGTTCGACCGGATATATTCATAAAATAGAAGGAATCAACCCCATCCTGCGTCGTCGTCTGGCTGATCTTGGAGTGTCCGAGGGTGTGAGCATTCGCCTGAAAGGAAAAGGACCTTTTTTAGGACCTATTACCTTGGAATGCAATGGACAACTGTTCGCCATCCGCCGGAAGGAAGCTTCATTGATTGAGGTGAACGTGTCTTGAGTTCAATAGCACTTGTAGGTAACCCCAATACAGGTAAAACCTCTCTCTTCAATACATTGACCTCCTCATACGAATATGTTGGTAACTGGTCAGGGGTAACGGTAGAAAAGAAGATCGGCAGCCTGAAGAACGGCGCTGGCAAGCTCATTGATTTGCCGGGCATCTATTCCTTGCACCCACTCTCACGTGATGAGGGAGTTGCTGCCCAGTATTTAATAGAAGAATCTCCTGAAGCCTTAATTAATATCGTGGATGCTTCACAGCTGGAACGAAATCTGCTGCTCACGCTTCAATTACTTGAGTATGGCAAACCTACCTTACTCGGACTGAATATGATTGACGTCGCCAATGCACGTGGAATTCGCATCAATCATGAAGTCTTACAATCACGACTGGGTATAACTGTCCTCCCGCTTGTTGCAAGAACGGGAAAAGGCTGCGCACAAGTCCTCAGTATTTTAGAGAAATCCTCTGCGATTCCCGCTGTAAAGTTCAAGTTGAACTATGGTGAGATTGTAGAGCATGCGATATCTTCTATAGAAAAGGAATTACTTCCTATCAAGGACTTACCCAATCACCGCTGGATTTCTCTACAGCTTATGGAGCAGAATCCGGTTATTCTTCATTTTCTAAAGACACGTATGGACACCTCTCGCCTGCTAAACATCTGTGAATCCTGTCAGAGTGAGCTACAGATCAAAAAGCTGGCCCTGACGCTCCCCCAATGGATTCGCTCACAGCGGATGGAATATATTCACTCCATTTGTGAGGTTGTACTTGATACAACAACGCAGAAGCCTCATAACTTAACAGAAAGATTAGATTCCATATTGACGCATCGTTTTCTAGGACTGCCCTTATTTATCTTCTTTATGTATGCTCTCTTTAAGACCACATTTGACTGGGTTGGCGGACCTCTATCAGATCTCCTCGATGGCCTGATCTCCGGACCGATTAGTGATGGAGCCAATTCCCTGCTACAGACGCTTGGAGCATCCAGCTTCACGCATGCCCTGATCGTCGATGGATTAATTAGCGGTGTAGGGGGCGTCCTCGTCTTTGTCCCGCAAATCTTCATTCTCTTCCTGATCATTTCCTTCTTGGAGGATTCAGGATACATGGCTCGGGTTTGCTTATTAATGGACAGCACGATGGAACGTATGGGACTAAACGGAAAAGCATTTATTCCATTCATCATTGGCTTCGGCTGCAATGTACCTGCCATAATGGCGGCGCGCAGCATCGAACAGCCCAAAGACCGAATGCTGACCACCTTGCTAATGCCACTGATGTCCTGTTCTGCGAGACTGCCTGTTTACGCTTTATTCGCAGCAGTATTTTTCCCGGCGCAAGAGGCCGTAGCAGTTCTGTCCATGTATGTGATGGGTATTGTGTTTGCGCTGATTCTTTGTAAGGTATTCTCTAAATATTTATTCAAAAATGAATCCTCAGTTTTCATGATCGAGCTTCCACCTTATCGTATGCCGCAGATCAAGACCTTATCGCGCAGCACTTGGGAAAAGGGCAAGGGGTTCCTGCGAAAAGCTGGAACTATTATTCTTGCAGGCTCAGCAATTATTTGGTTTATGTCTTATGCGGGTCCTGGCGGGTTTGATGTGGACATGGATCACAGCTTCCTGGCTAAGTTTGGAGGTATGATCGCACCGCTACTGGCACCGCTTGGTTTCGGAACATGGCAGGCTGGCTCTACATTGGTTCCGGGCTTTTTGGCAAAAGAGGTCGTAGTCTCTACCATGAATATCATCTATCATGCACCAGATGCTGCTGGTTTAGAAAATCAAATTTCTCAAGTCTTCACACCATTGAGTTCGATCAGCTTTATGGCCTTTATCCTGCTATATATTCCTTGTTTGGCTACTGTAGGGGTGATCAAAAAAGAAACAGCATCTTGGAAATGGACCTTCTTCTCCATGGGGTATTCTCTCGTTCTGGCGTATATCGTATCTTTAATTATTTTTCAAGGCGGACGGTTATTAGGATGGTCGTAGACTTGTAAATTATAAGATTCTCATGATGAAAGTGGGGTACCATTATGATAAATGTTGTGATTGTCGCCTTAATTTTCGGTTATTCTGGCTGGACCATCTATCGACATGTGCAAAAGGGGAAGCAGGGCGCTTGTGCAGGCTGTGATAAAGGAAAAAGCTGCTCGGCAGCATCGATGGATTCCCCTCTTTCTTGTTGTTCAACACCGGTTAACAACAAGAAGTAAGCTTGTAAAACGAGCAATAAATAGAGATTTATCGTTTAGCCTCCTTAACTAACGGGTATGTTTGTTATAAGCAACTACAGACAATACCAAGGAGGTAATTCCTATGAATACCAAAAAGACATTATTTACAACAGTCGCATTGGGAGCAGTATATTTACTGAAGAATAAGGGAACTCGCGATAAAATTATGAACGGCATTCAATCCTACACTTCCCAATCGAAGGCCAAAAAATCCAGTGGTACTGTTTAAGCTTCTGCTCTTGGATTTCAATAAAGGGGTGTTCCCTAAACCAGACTCTGGTTTAGGGAACACCCCTTGTTGTTTAGAACGGACAGCTCCCCGGATGTTTAGATCTCGCTTTCGCTCAGCAGCCACTGAATGATAGAACGAACCATGACACCTGTTGCTCCCTTAGGATTAACTCCACGTTCTTTAGATACATATGCAGTGCCAGCAATGTCTAGATGAATCCATGGCAAGCCCTCAGCAAACTCACCTACAAATAATCCGCCTGTAGTAGCTCCACCATATCTTCCAGCAGTGTTACGGATATCGGCAACCTCGCTCTTTAGCATCTCACGAAATTCCGGGTATGCCGGAAGCGGCCAGACCTTTTCCCCTGAATAGCTTGAAGCGGCCAGAAATCGCTCCAGAAACGCTTCATCATTAGTCACAGCACCTGTTGCTATATCTCCCAAAGTGGACAACACAGCGCCTGTCAGCGTAGCTACATCGATAATACGTTTCGCTCCCCATTCCCGAGCATAAGTCAGCGCATCTCCCAGGACAATTCTGCCTTCAGCGTCGGTATTCAACACCTCTATCGTTCGTCCGCTCATGGAGGTAATAACATCTCCAGGCTTAAAAGCATTGGCCGATGGCATATTCTCAGCAGATGGAATAACCATAACGACATTCATTCGTGGACGTAAGCGGCCAAGCGCATCCATTACTCCGAGTACAGCCGCTGCCCCTCCCATATCACTAATCAGCTCTTCCATGCCTGGTGCTCTTTTTAAGGAGATCCCGCCGGTGTCAAAGGTAACTCCCTTCCCTACAAGTCCCACTACGTTATCCCAATTCCCTGTCCCCTGATAACGGATGACGATCATTCGTGGAGGGTTTACACTTCCTTTTCCAACTGCGAGCAATCCGCCCATTCCTTTTTGCTCAATTTCCCGTTCATCCAGCACCTCAGAAGGAAAGCCATATCGCTCAGCAACCTCTATAGCGGCCACAGCAAGGTCTGAGGGGGTCAATAGATTACCAGGCATGTTGGTCAAGCTCCGCGCCAAATTCGTGGCCTCACCGAAAGCTAGCCCCTTCTGAATGCCTTGAGTCCAATCCCGCCCGGCAGTACCCTCTAATTTCTCTTTTATAGTGAAAACAACTGCTGTTGGGCCTGTATAAAAAGACTGCACCTGCTTATAGGTAGCCCGACGATAGGAACCAAGCATTAGCCCCTCCGTCAGCGCATAAGCAATAGAAGTCACATCCTTCTCTACGGTAAGCTCCTGTAATTTGTCCGGCACTTCAAATACCAGCTTGAGCGCCTTCAAACGAAGTGCTGCACGGGCTGTCTGAGCCCCCATTTGCCTTAGATCCTCAGTCGTGAGAAGTTGGTCCCCCCTGCCAACCAAAATAACAACAGGACAACCAGATGAATTCTCAGCAGGTAGTACATAAGTCTGATTAAGCTTGCCTTTAAATAAACCTGCCTTTCCCAATAGGCGAATTCTGTCATCCCAGCCCTCGGAAAAGCCTCCATTTTCGACCTCAGACTCAGAAATAATAAAGATAAGGGCATCACCCTGCACATTGTTGGCAACACCACTGTTGTATTCTATATTCATTGTGATTCCCTCCATTTGTTTCCCCAAACCAACACCCATTGTAACATAAGCAAAGGCTGATCTCCGCATCTGTATTATCCGCAGGGATCAGCCTCTTATTACTTATTCTAATGGATTAATGGCAAAGAGATCACAAAATGAGTACCCTCGTTAACTCTGCTGCTAACAGAAATGCATCCGCCATGATTTTTGATGATGCGGTCACTTACGGAAAGACCCAATCCTGTACCATTCTCTTTGGTAGTAAAGAAAGGATTAAATAACCTGTCCAGTGTACGAATATCCATTCCTTTACCGTTGTCAGATATGAACATACGGACCTCAGAGCCTTCTCTGCGGGCACCAACCTCGATTTTCCCCATCGAATCATCTTCTCGATCCGCTACAGCCTCCATTGCATTTCTAATCATATTAAGCACAACTTGCTTCATCTGTTTGACATCGCCAGAAATCACCATGTCCTCTTGAAGAGGATGAAGATTGATCTGGCAGCCCTTCATTAAAGCTTCGCTCTCTGTAAGGAGAACAACCTCCTTGAGCAATGCGGACACGGGTATCATCCCCACCTGCGGAACTGACGGCTTAGAGGAGGACAGAAATTCATGGATAATATCGTTCGCACGATCGATCTCGGCCAATATAATCTTGGCATATTCCTCTTTCCCCAGTTGATGCAAGTATGGATGAAGCAGTTGAATAAATCCCCGGATCGCGGTCAACGGATTCCGGATTTCATGGGCAATAGATGCGGATAATTTGCCTAGCATAGCCAAGCTATCGTTCTGGTAAGCCGTTTGTTCGATTAACTTATAATCCGAGATTTCCTTGACAGTGAACAAATAACAGCCTTTCATTTGCTCTCCGCAGCATAAAGTAACCTTCCAGTAACGGCCATACTCGTCTAGAAACTCATAATTTGATTTTCCTTTGTATACCATCTCTCTGTAGCTCTGCAGTACTTGTTTTTTCTTGGAACGGCTCAGTCGAACATTAGACAGCAGATGGGAAAATGTGCAGCCCACAAGAGAGTGACGGGTAAGCTCAAGCATCCCGTACATTTGCTTATTTACAAAACTTATAACTCCCTCTTCATCAAAAAGCATGATTCCGCTGTCAATATTCTCTAGAACATCCTCGTATGTAGTATCCACAGGTCCAGTTTGATAGGTTCTTCCCGGTAATAGAAGACTTTCTTGATATTGGCTAATCACGATACGAAGTTCCCCCTTTTACTGCATTTGACGAAGACGCTTAAGCGACATCAAATTACTATGTATTTGAGTGTATGACGAAGCCGCCAGAACATTCGGTAATCGTTGCACTTTTTCCAACCGGTTCAATTATATTCCAATCATATCCAAGAGAACTAGACAACGCAATCGGAGAAACTGTCGAATGGTAAAAAAATTCATAAAATGATTCCAAAGACATATGAAACATCACATCAAATTATATTTATCGCTATTTATTCGCCTAAATGATTTAAAAAAATCTAAAAAGGATCACGAAAAACTAAAAAGGATTATAAAAAGCTAAAAAGCCCCCGCGATTGCGGAGGCTTACATGGAAAAATGGGGCATGCCCAAAAAATTAGTAATAAACTTATGCCTTTTGTTGCAGGCGTAGACGGCGCTGACTCATCACAGCTAACCTTTTTTTCAATTCCCGTTCCCACTTGGTATCCTCAATCTGTTTGGCTACAGCTAGCAGGTCAAGCGCCATATCGATCTGATTGCGTACAACGGCTAGAGGATCTTCACTCTCGACGTTAATGACGTTCTCGAATATTGCAGTTTCGTCTTCCATGACATAGTCCTGAAAGTCCACGTCGGTAACACCATCTCCATGTGCATATTCCGCTAAGATCTCATATTCATTCTCGACCTTGTAGTGAACCTCCACACGATGACATACCGGACAAAAAAGCAGGGGAACATTATGGACTTGCGTGCGATAATGTTTTAGGGTCCCCTTTGTTCCTACCATACTCGCTCCACAGCAAAAGCTCATATTTGTTCGCCCTCCTTAGAAATAACCCTTTGATTGTTTATTATTGTATTACATTACCCCAATGGAGATTCCTCCACTCGAGGACATAATATAACTTTTCGCGCCTATTTTCAAATCTATTTAGATATACAAGATCTTTTGGAGCAAAAAACCCCCTTACAGAAAATTTTCTGCAAGGAGGTAGAAATCAGAATATCAAGGATCACTATGATAACGGTCTAAAATTTACAGATTCTTATCTCCCGGCTTCCAGTTCATTGGGCATAAACCACCAGATTGCAAGGCTTGCAGAACACGAAGTGTTTCTTCCACGCTGCGGCCTACATCATTGTGGTTAACGACTTGATATTTCAATTCGCCTTCAGGATCGATTATGAACAAACCACGCAATGCGATACCTTCTTCTTCAATCAGAATGCCATAGTCTTTAGAGACTTGTTTCGTAATATCAGCTGCAAGCGGGAAATTCAAACGACCCAGGCCATTAGAATCCTTAGGGGTATTGATCCAAGCTTTGTGGCTGTGGATCGAATCGATGCTTGCGCCAAGAATCGCTGTATCAAGTGCTTCAAACTGTGCTGCTGCGTCACTGAGAGCTGTGATTTCAGTTGGACATACAAATGTGAAATCAAGCGGATAGAAGAAGAATACAAGCCATTTGCCACGATAATCAGACAAGCTTACTTTACCAAAATCCTTACCATCACCTGATACGGTTTCCATAGTAAAATCGGGAGCCGGTCTACCTACTAAACGTTCCGCCATTGCTAGAATCCTCCCTCTGATTATGTAAGAAAAAGTACCATTTGTATCTCTCAATATACTGAAATATATTGAAATTTGCAGAAATCGATAATATCTTGTCTACTAAACAAATGGTATCATCGCACAAAATCAAAGTCAAGATTAGATCAATTATTTATTTATAATTATTATAAATAGAAGATTAGGCTTTGCGGATTGCTGCAACAATCAGGTCGCCCATTTCAGTTGTACTGATCGCTTTGCTCTTATCCACGGCGATATCACTTGTACGGTGCCCTGCATCCAATACTGCAGCAACTGCAGCTTCGATTGCAGCAGCAGCATCCTCATAACCAAAGGTTAAGCGGAACATAAGGGCCAGCGACAAGATTGTTGCGATCGGGTTCGCAAGCCCTTGTCCGGCAATATCAGGAGCAGAGCCGTGAACGGGCTCGTAGAGACCATAGTTGCCGTCACCCATCGAAGCCGAAGCAAGCATACCGATAGAACCTGTCAGCATAGCAGCCTCGTCGCTCAGGATATCACCAAACATGTTCTCAGTAACGATAACGTCAAAGCTAGATGGACGGCGCAGCAACTGCATTGCGCAGTTATCAACCAGTACATGCTCTACCTCTACCTCCGGATATTCTGGAGCGATCTTATTCACAACCTCACGCCACAAACGTGAAGTTTCAAGTACATTCGCTTTATCAACACTCGCCAGTTTATTGCGGCGCTTGCCGGCAATTTCAAAAGCTTGGCGGACAATTCGTTCTACTTCCATTACGTTATATACACAGGTGTCCACAGCTTCTTCACCATGTTCTCCTTGACGGCGCAATTTATCTCCGAAATAAATCCCGCCAGTCAGTTCGCGAACTACCATAAGATCTGTGCCTTCCAGGACTTCAGGCTTCAAAGTCGAAGCATCCTTAAGACAGTCAAATACGACAGCTGGACGCAGGTTGGAGAACAACCCCAGTGCTTTGCGAATTCCGAGCAGTCCGGTTTCAGGACGAAGTTCCTTTGGATTATTATCCCATTTCGGTCCACCAACAGCACCCAATAACACAGCATCTGCGCTACGACAGATTTCAAGTGTATCTTCCGGCAGCGGAGTGCCCTTCTCGTCTATAGCGATACCGCCAAATAATGCATGCTCTGTTTCAAAGGCATAACCGAATACTTCTTCTGTTACTTTCAATACTTTTTCCGCTTCTGCTACAACTTCTGGTCCAATACCGTCCCCTGCGATAACGGCGATTTTTTTAACTTCACTCATCTCAGTCACTCCTCAAGTTTTCTGCTCTAACAGACATAGTTCTTCTTTATATTGTTGTATCATACCCAGTCGTAAAGGACAAAGATATAGATTCTATTGAGCTGATAGGTATAGCCTATAAACAGTGAGAATCAGACCACCACCGTGAATGCTGAGCATATTTGCTCTTAGTTCTGAAGATGTTTACAATTACTATGAAGTCATCTATCAAAGGAGTGAATGCGAAGTGCATTATACAAAGCTTGGCAAATCCGGCATGAAGGTCAGTCGCCTATGTCTGGGAACGATGAATTTTGGCCCACAGACGGATGAAAAAGAAGCCTTCCGCATCATGGACGCTGCACTGGATGCAGGTGTTAATTTTTTTGATACCGCTAACATTTACGGCTGGGGCGAAAATTCTGGCCTGACTGAAACCATTATCGGACGCTGGTTTAAACAAGGCGGCGGGCGGCGGGAAAAGGTTGTACTAGCCACCAAAGTTTATGGAGCCATGAATGATAAGCTTGATGGTCCTAATGATGAAGAAGGATTATCCTCATATATCATTCGCCGCCATCTTGAAGGGTCCCTGCAGCGTCTTCAGACCGATCATATTGAATTGTACCAGATGCATCATATAGACCGCAGTACGTCCTGGGAAGAGCTCTGGGGGGCTTTCGAGCTGGCTGTGAGTCAAGGCAAGATTGGTTATGTCGGTTCCAGTAACTTTGCAGGCTGGGATATCGCCGTAGCTCAACAAGAAGCTAAGGCTCGTGGTTTTCTTGGACTAGTCTCAGAGCAGCATAAATACAGTCTGACCTGTCGGCTTCCTGAACTTGAAGTTTTGCCAGCCGCTCGCCATCTGGGGCTAGGTATTATTCCTTGGAGCCCACTCGATGGAGGTCTGCTCGGAAGAAATGCACTCAAAAAAATAGAGGGCAGCCGAAGTGGCGGAAATGCAGATCGTGTAGAGCAGCACAAGAGCCAGCTTGAGGCTTTTGCCAGCTTATGTATGGAGCTGGGAGAACCACAGGATAATGTCGCTCTTGCTTGGCTACTGGCTAATCCTGCTGTAACAGCTCCTATTATCGGCCCCCGCACACTGGAGCAATTTGAGAGTGCGCTGCGCAGTCTTGAGATTGTACTAGATGAAGCTGTGCTTAAACGACTAGATGAAATATTCCCTGGACCCGGCGGTGAAGCCCCTAAAGCCTATGCTTGGTAGGTAAGTTCTATCATAAAAGGAGCTGAGGCCTCAGCAGAATCCATTCGCTGAAGCCTCAGCTCCCTTTTACTCATACTTATTCAGCTGTGTCCACGGTCACACTTCCATTACTCGTGCTTAAATCCACAGTATACGTGGCTTTACCAAGCACAGCGGTACCATAGCTATCGCCGTCCCGATCCCAGGGTACATTCCCCTTCAGCGAGCCATTACTTGTATCTGCAATAATCTTCGCATCCGACACGGCCGGTAAGCCCACTATAATCTTTCCGTTACTGGATGTACATTTCCAGTTTCCGGTCACTGCTGAGTTTATAGTAATTTTGCCATTGCTGCTCTTGGCTGACAACGCCCCATCAATGTTATCCAATACTATGGCTCCATTAGAGCTCACAAGTTCAACTTCACCTTGGATATTCTGTACGGATAGTGACCCATTGCTGGTATGTGCATCCACTTCGCCGACAATATCATGAATATTTAATGCACCATTACTTGTCTCAACCTCTATACCTGACTTAAGATTCCAGGCTTCTATAGAGCCATCACTTGTCTCAACCTCAACAGCAAGGTTATTGGGTGCACTTATATTTAAATAAGGACTTTTGGTATTGAATCCAAACTGAATGTTAGAGAACCAATTATGATCGGTATCAAGCTCCATAATCAGTGTATCTCCTTCAGTACTAACCTTCCATTTCTTTTCTAATGCACTTTCAGCATCACTTTGCGATTTTCCAGGCAGCAGTAAACTTCCCTCATAATCCAAAGAGCTTCCAGCTACACCCTCAACCTTTACTTTTCCACTTGGAAGTACGATTTTGAGCGTCGTAATATTCTCTTTCACTTCCACATTCCCACTAAGCGGAGTTAGATGTGTATTACCGATCAGATTGCTGAGTGAACCTCCGGCCATTACTGTCTGAGCACCACTTGCTCCGATCAGCACAATAATTAACAGGATGGCCCAGCCGCTTACACGGCTTTTGACATCGGATTTAATAAAAAGTCTAATCAACATCTCAAGTCCGAATAAGACCAACAACGCCGGCCATAAAAAACCAAGCACCTCATAGCTGATCATATCATACTGAGCCATCACGATAATGACACCAAGGGCAATGCAGCCCAAGGCTGCTGTGAAACTTCCTATTTTCCATCTCCCCATAGTTAAATCCCCGTTTCTTATGCTCTCGTATTGTTCCTTAACATCTTCAGTCCGTACGCAATCAGACCCACTGATAATAAGATCGTGCCGATGTTGATCTCAGTCAGCATATCCCAAAGGGTAGGGAAAGCTGTGATTACCAACATAAGGAACCCAGCAACAACACAGCCGATTCCCACCCAAGCTGGATTGATCTCTTCATGTGGATATCCAGGCATAGAGGACATACCCATGGTCCAAGGGGCTCCGAAGCTGTCTGGATGAAACATCATTCGTTCGTGTTCAGCAGCAGTTATTTTCATCCAAGCCGCCTTCTGCAGGGCATCAAACAACTGATAAAACCACAGCGCCGCCAGGGCAAACGGGAAGATCAAGGGCTCGGACGGAATAAACATTATACATAAGGAGGCCCCGATCATAAACTGTAAACCCTGCTTTTTAAAGCCTAAGTACAAATGACCTACTCCAGGTATCATAGCCAGCATAAAAGTGAGCCAACGTCTCTTCTTAATCATAATACATCCTCCTAAAATTTGGGTAGCAAAACTTTAGCCAATTTAAACATCTATTGATGATCAATTATTTTATTACTATCTCCCAAAGCCACCAAACCACTGGGTTACTGAATTCGACATATGGCCGTTTATTTCGGTAATGCCATAGGCTAAATTCTCAAATACCCCAAACTGCAACAATAACAAACTGAGGCAAGCAGCCACTCCATAATGAATCCATGAGGTTTTTGGGGCAGAACGACGTCTTACATTGGTTGCCTTAGTCGCTCGTGATCTGCGCCCTGTTTCGAGCTGCTCAATATGTGTCATAACATCTGCTGCGAGATCCGGGAAGTCCATCTGCGCCTGCAACTGTTCTCTGTCAGCATCCATTTCCGACCACAGCTCCGACATTGCTTTGGCTTCCTCCAGCCACTCTGCGCAATCAGGACATGACTCTATGTGCAATCGGATACTCAGCTCCATCTCTGGAGACAGTAGGCCGTCTATATAATGTGGCATCCATTCCTTCACTATTGCACAATTCATCGCCATTCCTCCCTTTGTTTACGCATCATCTGTCTGGCTCGATAAAGCTGCGATTCGATTGTTTTCACGGAAACTCCCTTTTGCTCTGCAATCTCTTGATAGGAATTCCGCTGAAAATAGTACAGCTGGACGACCGACCGGTACGGTTCCGCCAGACTGTTCACATTCTCTCCTAATTCAGCTGATGTTTCCTGCTCAAGTACCTCATGCTCCGGAGTTTGAGACGTTACCCAATCATTTTCTGTGTAATCAGCTGCACTTCGGTACTTCCACTCCCTATCGTTGGCCCGTTTCCAGTCCAGACAGGTTCGGTAGGCAATCCGATACAGCCATGTCGAGAAGGAGGATTGTCCTCTGAAAGAGGGGAGCGCTTTATATGCTTTTATAAAAACCTCCTGGGCCATATCTTTGGCCGATTCGGCTTCTCCTGTGATTTTGACGCATACTCTGTATACCATGCCTTGGTAACGTGTCACCAAATGCCCAAAGGCTTGATGTTGACCGTTCAGCACAGCAGCAATCCATTCTGCCTCTTCCAGCTTTCTCCCCTCCTTCACCTTCATAACGTTAGACGCCAACCAATCGTTCTCCCCTGCAACCTATACATAAATTTTTTTGGTTTTTTTGAAATAGGCTGAAGAGAGGAATATATAGTTTGTTGTCGAATAATGTTTAACTACTATGACTAAAAGAAAACTCTTCTTAATTATCGCATTGTTTCTTATTATACTCACTGGATTCCGTATCCTATGGGTAAAGATTTCTCCGCACACCACACAACCACCACTGATCAATGGTCTGTTGGATTTACGGGATAAACAATGGAATCAGGACAAACTCCTTATTTTAAGTGGGCAGTGGGAGTTCTATCCGGGTATGCTGCTTCCTTCATTCAACGAACAATCTGTAACTGCTGCTCCTGCAAAATATATACAAGTCCCGGGGAACTGGAAAGATGCCCTTAGCGATAGCGATAAATCTGCTTATGGCTACGGCTCCTATCGGCTACGTGTCCTAACAGATAATCATAAGAAGCAATCCTATAGTCTTCTAATTTCCGGAGCTCGGTCCTCTTCAGAAGTGTATATCAACGGTGAACGGCTGGACAGCTCTGGCACTCCTGCTGAGAGTAAAGAACACTATATTCCGTACATACTGCCTTATTCAGTATCCTTTACAACCGATAAAAGTGAACTTGAAATTGTGATCCATGTAGCCAACTATTCCTTTTCCCAAACGGGAGGAATTTCTAAAACGATTGTATTTGGCAGCGAAAAAGCTTTAACACAGGAAAGACTGCTCTCTATTAGCCTACAGTTGCTATTATGTGTTGTTCTAATACTGCACGCTGTATATGCTGTTATTTTATATATAATTGGGCTGCGGCAAAAGATGTTGATCTATTTTTTTCTACTGGTAATATCCGCTATAACTACCGTACTCATAGATGATGACAGGCTTTTATTGCACGTATTTCCCTTGAACTATCAATGGAATTTCAAGCTATTTTTTATCTCTTATATTGCTGTATTTATTTTTATCCTGCAGACAAGCAAACATCTTTTGTTCACGGATTTAAAAATAAAAAGTATTCGTATCCTAACCATCCTGTCCGTAGTAGACATCCTGTTCATATTATTTGGACCCGTTGTTCACTATTATGAATTTCACACACTGATTTTCGGCATAAATTTATTAGTTTTAGCATTAGGTGTCGTAATTCTTTTTCTGAGATCTATTGTTAAAAATTACGAAGGCTCTATTTTCCTGTTGTTATCTATGTTTGCCATCGTTAACAGCACACTTTGGGGAATGTTCAAGAATTATAACTGGGTTAACGTTACCTATTATCCTTTTGATCTAATTATCGCCTTTTTGTGCTTTGCGACTTTTGGATTTAAGCGATATCACTGGAATACTAAGGAGACAGAAAAACTGGCGCACAGCCTGCAGAGAAGTGTTACGCAAAAGGATGTTTTTTTGGCTAACACCTCACATGAATTAAAAAATCCGCTGTACAGTATCATTAACATTGCCGAAACTGTCCTGGACAGCGAGCGTGACACTGTAACGCATCAAAATGCTGAGAATTTAAAACTGCTCATTACCGTTGGAAGACGTATGTCTCTTCTGGTTGACGATCTGCTGGATCAATCCCAGCTCCGTGAAAGCAATATACAATTGCAGCTCAGAGAACTTAAGATCCAATCCTTCGCAGTGGGTGTGCTTGATATGCTCAAATTCTTAACGGAAGGGAAATCTTTAACCTTAATCTCAGAAATACCAGATTCATTCCCTTCTATTGTGGCTGATGAAAAAAGACTCATTCAGATCTTGTTCAATCTGCTTCAAAATGCTGTTAAATATACGACTGTAGGCACGATAAGAATCCATGCAGATATTCATAAAAAATCGGCGCAGATTCATATTACGGATACGGGTCTTGGCATGAACGAGGAGACGTTGCTCAGAGCTTTCCAGCCCTATGAACAGGGCGATTCCAGCATGAACGAAGTTAGCGGTGGCATCGGGCTTGGATTAAGCACCAGCAAGCAGTTAGTTGAACTTCACGGCGGGAAAATAAGTGTAGTCTCTACACTTGGAGAAGGTACTACCTTTACATTCACAATGCCATTATACGATTCAACCAGCCGGGTATTGAGTTCAGAACTGCCCTCTATGACTGAATTCTCAGACACGCCATCTATGATCACTTTATCCAAATTAACCGCACCGGGTATCGTTTCATCAGCCCATGGAAGGAGACCCAAGCTTCTGGCTGTAGATGATGATCCGGTTAATCTAAAAATACTTACCAACGTACTTTCCATCAAGGACTATGAAATCGTTACGGTGACCAGCGGAAACGATGCTTTACTATTGCTGGATACCGTTCAGTGGGATTTAATTATTACAGATGTAATGATGCCACAAATGTCCGGGTATGAGCTGGCGCATAGAATTCGTGAACGTTACACCATTGCTGAGCTTCCCATTCTGCTTCTGACGGCACGAGGCCAAGCGGAAGATATTTATACCGGTTTTATTTCAGGTGCAAATGACTATGTAATGAAGCCTATGAATGCAATAGAGCTGAAGGCCCGTGTACGCTCCTTAACAGATCTAAAACAGTCCGTAAACGAACGGCTTCGTGTGGAAGCTGCCTATCTTCAAGCGCAAATACAACCACATTTCTTGTTCAACACATTAAATTCAATATCCGCGCTGGCTTCTTTTGATATTAATAGAATGAGTCACCTTGTGGATGCCTTCAGCTCTTATTTGCGTTTAAGCTTCAATTTCCTGAATGCTGAGCCTATGATACCGATTGAACGAGAGCTTGAGCTTGTTCATGCCTACCTCTACATAGAAAAGGAGCGCTTTGAAGATAGGATGACCATTCTTTGGGATTATGAGGAAAGCTTGCATTTTCAACTGCCGCCTCTGACTATACAGCCACTGGTTGAAAATGCTGTCCGGCACGGTATTTTGAGTCGCTCCCAAGGAGGAACGGTGTCCATAACCATCAAGGAACAAGCTGGCGATATTGAAATCACGATATCAGACAACGGCCAAGGCATGAAAAACGAACAACTCCAGCAGTTGCTCAGCAATCCGTCTAATGATGCAAGAGGAATCGGATTTTTAAATACACATAAACGGCTGTTGCGGGTCTACGGAAAAGGGCTGCAGATTAAAAGCTCCGAAGGGAAAGGAACTTCTGTGAGTTTTATTATTCCTTCTGACAAAAAAAATCCGCTTCGAAAACTTTCTGATTAACAGACAAACTATTGTGAACCGAAATATCAAGTAAGGATTCGACGTATTTTGGCTAAAATACTATATCTGAGTGGTGATTAATAATGATTCAGGCAATATTAGTTGACGATGAACGGCTTGCCCTTGTGAAATTAGAGTTTATGTTAAAAAAAATACCATCTTTACATATAGCCGCTTCCTATACGGACCCCTCACAGGCCATTCAAGAGGCTCCGTCTTATCATCCTGACGTTATTTTTATTGATATTGAAATGCCAGAAATTAATGGTCTTCAAGCTGCGGAGATGCTCCAAGAGGCCTGTCCAAATGCAAATATTATCTTCGTTACCGCGTATAACCATTATGCTGTGGAGGCTTTTGAGATCAATGCGCTCGATTATATTTTGAAGCCTGTGCGAAATGACCGACTATTGAAAGCTGTCCAGCGGTTAGAAGAAAGATTGTCACTTGCACCAAAACTCATAATTGCAAAAGAAGAGGTAACCATTCGTTGTCTTCAATCGCTTCGTTTTGAACGAGGCGGACAATCTCTGAATAATCTGCGTTGGAGAACCTCTAAGGCCCAAGAGTTATTTGCCTTTTTGCTCCATAATCGCAACCGCTTCGTAAGTAAAGACATGCTGATTGAACTGCTGTGGCCAGACTTCAATCTGAAAAAGGCCTCTACCCATCTCTATACAACAATTTATCAAGTCCGGCAATGCTTAAAGCAGAATGAAGTTGACCTGCATATCAGCAACCTTAGCGGGGGGGAAGGCTATACCCTTGAAACCGGATCAATGTTGATTGATGTAGATAAGTGGGAACAGGGTATCCTGGCTCTGGAAACCATCAGTGAAGTTAATTGTGCGGAGCATCAAGTTTTATTCGAGCTTTATTCTGGAGATTACTATGACGATTATGATTATTTATGGGCTGAAAGTGAGCGGCAACGTCTTCGTACCATTTGGTTGCACCATGCAATGGGCATAGCCCAATTTTATATAGAAAGCAACAGAATTGCCGAGGCCGTTACTGTCTATCAACGAGTAGTGCAGTTACAGCCTTATTTTGAACAAGGGCATTTAGGATTAATGAAGGTCTACGACAGCATTGGAGAACGTTCCGCTGTGGAAGAGCAGTACAAGCTGCTAAAGGGTTTATTCCATCAGGAGCTTAACATTAATCTTCCAGCCAGCGTTGAGCACTGGTACGAGCAATGGGAACAGCTTAACCATAGAGTGCGATGAGCTAAATACCCTATCAAGACATAATAAAGACACCCGGATAAAACCGGGTGTCTTTATTATTACCTTCCTAGTTATTACGTTTGAATCGTCTTGTTAATACAAACCCTAAAAGCACCAGACTTCCACCAGCCAAGTAGATCGGAAACGCGCTGTCTTCTCCTGTTTTCGGAAGCTGAGTCGGTTTATTGCTGTTATTTCCCGGCTCAGTAACTGTACCCTTTGGTACTTCCTCCACATCAATCTCTATGAGGATTTCTTCTTCATTACCATTCTCATCTGTAACAATAATGGTGAACTTATCTTTACCAATATAGCCCGGATCAGGTGTGTAGACCCATTTGCCATCCTTAGTAATAGTCACTTTACCATGTCCCGGCTCATCTCCCAAGCTTGGCACTCCCCCAAGTGGAATTTCACCTTCAATAGGAACATCTTCATTGGTAATCTCTTTCTGCACAGGTGGAGTTACCTGCGGAACAACAGGCGTACTAGTTGCCACAGGCTGGCTTGGAGTAGCTGTTGGCGTAACCGTTGGCGTTGCCGTCGACACTGGCGTTACCATCGGTGTTGGCGAAGGTGTTGCCACCACAACTGGTGTTGCTGTTGGTGTAGAAGTAACGACTACTTCCGGTGTCGGTGATGGTGTCCAGATAGGACCTGTCGGTTCCTCTGGCGTCGACGTTGGTGTTGCTGTCGGTGTCGACGTTGGCGTTGCTGTCGGCGTCGACGTTGGTGTTGCTGTCGGTGTCGACGTTGGCGTTGCTGTCGGCGTCGACGTTGGTGTTGCTGTTGGTGTCGATGTTGGTGTTGCTGTCGGCGTCGACGTTGGTGTTGCTGTCGGCGTCGACGTTGGTGTTGCTGTCGGCGTCGACGTTGGTGTTGCTGTCGGTGTCGACGTTGGCGTTGCTGTTGGCGCTGGCGTTGGTGTTGCTGTTGGCGCTGGCGTTGGTGTTACCGTTGGTGCGGGCGTTACGGTCGGTATAGGCGTTGCTGTTGGTGTCGGAACTTTGTTTTTTACCTCAAGGCTTATCCCTGTCGTCGAAGAAATAGTCACTTCATGTGGTGTTTGATCAAGAACATAACCAGCAGGCGCTGTTTTCTCAATTAATATATATTTCCCACCTGTCAGTTTGGTAAATTCAAGTATCCCGTTTGTATCCGTAGTGCCTTCCTTAATCCAGATCTTATCGGCATCAACTACCCGATACAGATCAAAAACGGCCCCACTTAACACCTTACTCGTATTCCCGTCTTCTACTTTGGTAATCGTCAACGGTCCTCTTACGCCGCTTCCTGTGCCGGAGCCGCTAGAGAGCTTAACGATAATTTCCTCGGTGCTTACACCTGGAACTACCTTGATGTTTTTACCATCGAAACTAACCTTATTGGTTACCTTATCATTGTTTTGTGCTGTGATCAGGGAGTCATATTTCAAAATATAAGCTTCGGAAATATCCTTCAGGAAACTAAGCTTAAAGCTTTCTTTTCCGTCATTATCCGTAGTGATTTCCAGCTTATAATCTGTACCACTCACCAATTCTTGGTTGGTCGATGTTACATCCCCATTACTTGCAACTTTCGTTTTGTAGACATGGAATGTATTGGACAGCAGGATTTGATTGTCGCTTGGAATATCCGTAATTACCGCTTCTTTTACAAAAGATTGGTTACGGTTGATGTAAACCGTCCAATGTATTTTATTGCCATCCTGCGCACCTTCTTTGTTAACGTATTCCCCGCCCTGAGGGATATTAACAGAAGCTTGCAGTTTAGCGGACTCTACTTTCGCACCGTCATATAACGTAGCTGTATTTTTAATTTCATTTGAATCAATCGCTTGATCCGCGAACGTTGTTTTGAAAGTGACGTAGAACGCATAATTAATCGTTTTATTAAATGTCACCTTAAGCTCACTGCCATCCAGCTCCACTTTATAGTCCGCGGAATTCACACTAGCTTGAGGAGAAGGATTTCCATCCTTTCCATACTCCCATTTATTCACTTTCACAGAATCCATATTTACAACTTGGCCAGCTGAAATGGTATCAACCAGTTGAGCTTGGTTTAACGTTTTCTGATTATAATTAGCCCCAATGTTCCAAGTGATTTCCTTAGTTACAGCATTGTAGGAACCACTCTTCTTCCCATTGTTTTTAACCTCATCTCTTGGATTAAAGGTTACGGTCGCTTCTTTATGCTTAGACTCCTGCACCCCATTAACCATTTCTTTCCAATCGAGTGCACCTGTATTAGTGAATTGAGTTTTGCCCGGAGCCAGCCAATCATAGTTAAAGCTTGTTGTATAAGTAATTGTGTAAGGCTCATTTATCGGCGCATTAAAAGTAATCACAAATCCATCGTTTACTGCAACCGGATCATGTGCATTGTAAACAACACTATGGACGGTAGCAGTTCCACCTTTAGTTGGTTGAACCTTTAATGTACCCGGGACAAGCTTTAATCCAGCATTGCCAAAAGTATCTGTCACCACTAGATTTTCCATAGTCTTGCTGTCATCGTTAATTTGGATAGTCCAATCGAGGGTCTTAGTCGCATAATTAACGTTGCTATAATTTTTATGGAGAATTTGCTGCTTGATATCACTGTAACCCGTTTCTGTTTTTCCATCATAAGTAATCTTGTTCGTAATCTTGCCATCATCAAATACTCTGCCATTTGCCTTTGTCTGATATTCAATACGGTAGGCAGAATTTATATCATTGTTAAATTTCAGATCAAAACCATTTAATCCCGTTGCAGTTGTTGGAGTTATTGTATATTCGCTTGAAGCGATTTCCGCGCCTTTAACCCCGTTGCCATTACTGTCGATCGTTACAGGATAAACTTTAACCGAGTTGAGAATTAGATCTTGAGTGTTATTGAATGTATCCTTCAAAATAGCATTTGCCGCTAAAATTGTTTTTTCATTGTAATTGAAATTAACAGCCCAGGAAATCACCTGATTCGCTGCATCGTAATTGGTGGACTCTTTCGATAGTGGTTTGCCACGTCCTACTGTAACTGTAGTGCTAGCCTTTTTAGAAAATCCGTTATCTCCTGTTAAGACTGCCTCATTCAAAAAGGTTTTCGCATCTACACCAGTACCAGTAATATCCGTAGAGAAGCCAATCCGGTAAGCTTTAGTAAGCGGGTTATCCGCAAATTTCAGCTTTAACTCTCCCAAAGTGGATCCTGTCACATCATACTTGCTGCTGTCCACTAGATTGCCAAGACTCACAGTCCCATCGACCTTCACATCAAGCTCATAAACAGCAATAGATACCGTATTCAGTGATAATCCCGCAGGGAGTGTGTCTGTGACCACTGCATTTTTTACGCTTTCCAGTGCCTTATTCACATCAACCGTCCAAGCGATGCTTGTTGGGTTATAATACTGCGGTTTAGGCGAACCGTCTTTTTCTATAGTAGAGCTAACCTTCGGCTTAAAATTAAGCTCAATGGTCTGAGTACCGCCTTGTATCGGGAAAATCAGGGTTTGCTTCGTGGAGCCTGTAATTTTCTTGGAGCTCAAAAGCGACCTAACGGAGAAAGTCCCTCCCACTTTATCGTGGGTTTCGATATAAGCATTAAATGTAAATACAACGCGGTTAGTATTTTTGTCGACGGTATAAGTCCCTACAGGCTCATCGTCAAAAATAAGATCACCATTCAGATCGTTATAAAGTTCAAACTGTGTTGGAAGATCAAAGGTATAGGTGGACCCATCCTTATATCCATGCCCATCTGGAAGTGACCATGTATAGTTCAATTCCGAATAGGAATCAAGTTCATATACGCTTTCTGTAACCGTATTTGTGTATTTATCATCAGTGTATACAGCAAGCGTAACACTAGTAATGAGGTCATCTCCAATTACAGTACCGTTGCCACTCGCATATGCCTGCGAATTGACTCCAAAGCCAAAGCTGTAAGCCCATTGCGTCACAAGCAAGAATACTACGAGCAATGCGCTAATTTTCTTTTTTGATAACATTATTAAAAATGCCTCCTTTATCACTCCGTTTATCGTGCTTTTCCTAAGCTTTATCCTTTGAATCCCGTACTCTACTCCCCCGCATTAACCTCCTTGACTCTTTCTCATGATATAAATTTGCAACCTAACAACTATTGTAAATAGTCCATCTATACATAATCTGAACAGCGTCCTATTGCAGTCTTGGAGATCTTTTTATTGCAAAAAAAAACAGGGATATGCGCAATAACTCGCATATCCCTGTCGTATTTACTACTTAGTGGAAAATAAAAATAACATTGTACATCTTATAGACTAGCGTGATCACGTTTGGTGTAAGTCTTACGCTTCTCCAGAAGCTTGTTCAGCGCATCAATATAAGCGCGGGCACTTGCTTCTAGAATATCGGTGCTAAGTCCACGGCCTTGTGCAGCTACTTCTCCCTGCGAAAGCACCACATGAACCTCACCCTGCGCATCTTTACCACGGGAGACCGATTTAATCGAATAATCTCCAAGGGTAACTTCCTCATTCGTGGCTTTATCAATAGCATTGTAGATGGCATCTACTGAACCATTACCTTCGGCCTCAGCTACAATCGGCTGGTCTTCCGGACCCGCAATAATAACCTTGGCGGTTGGAACAGCTTCATTACCATAAGTAACGAACATCGTTTGCAACTTAAAGACTTCTGGCGTATCAATTAATTTCTCTTCAATCAAAGCCAAAATGTCTTCATCTGATACTTCTTTTTTCTTATCTGCCAAATCCTTAAATCTAGAAAAAGCGGTGTTCAGCTCTTCTTCGGACAAATCATACCCAAGATCACTCAACTTATCGCGGAAAGCGTGCCGTCCAGAGTGTTTGCCGAGTACCAGCTTGCTCTCTTTAAGTCCAATAGTCTCCGGTGTCATGATCTCGTAGGTAGTTTTCTCTTTCAGCATCCCGTCCTGGTGAATACCCGATTCATGAGCAAATGCGTTAGCTCCTACAATCGCTTTATTCCCTGGAACCACCATACCTGTCAGCTTGCTGACCAGACGGCTTGTGCGAGAGATCTCGGATAACGTAAGCGATGTTTTTGCGCCAAAAAATTCAGCCCGTGTCTCAAGCGCTAGCGCAACTTCCTCAATCGCTGTGTTCCCGGCACGTTCACCGATACCGTTGATCGTTCCTTCGATCTGATCTGCACCATTCTGAATCGCAGCCAGCGTATTTGCTGTAGCCATACCAAGATCGTTATGACAATGGGCACTAAGCTGTACGCGTTCAATATCAGGCACATTCTCTTTTAGATATTTAAAGATAGCTCCGTACTCCGAAGGATTCAAATAACCTACAGTATCCGGGATATTAACAACATTAGCGCCTTCCCGGATAGCCATGCCGACCATTTCAGCCATGAAATCATACTCCGTACGTCCCGCGTCTTCTAATGAAAACTCGAGCTTAGGGAAATATTTTTTAGCGTATCGGATAGCAGACTGTGCAGTTTCCAGCACCTGAGCCTTATCCATCCGTAGCTTATGCTGGCGGTGAATAGGAGATGTAGCCAGAAAAATATGAATACAAGGGTCCTGCGCTCCCTGTAGTGCTTCTTTTACAGCATCAATATCTGTCTCTCTAGAACGAGAAAGGCCGATTACCGTGACGTTCTTCACAGCTCTTGCCACCGCATTAACAGAAGCTAGATCACCTGGAGAAGCTGCAGGAAAACCCGCTTCCATGCGATCAATTCCCAGCTTCTCTAACTGGTAAGCGATCTCCACTTTCTCACGCGTGTTGAGGTTCACACCTGGTGACTGCTCTCCATCTCGCAGTGTCGTATCGAACACATAAATTTTCCGCATGCTAAGCACCTCCCAAAAATTGTGCTGAAACTCTCAAATGCGGCTCGCAAAGTCACGGCCGCATTTGAAGGTAATACTATTTAATCATAAGTATGATTATGATTATTTCTTAATCCAGTGCATCATTTCACGCAATTGGCTACCTACAACTTCTACTGGGTGAGCAGCTTCGTTGCGGCGAGTAGCGGTAAGGAAAGCACGTCCGGATTGGTTCTCAAGGATAAAGTCACGAGCGAATTTACCTTCTTGAATATCTGTCAGAACAGCTTTCATAGCTTTTTTAGTATCTTCAGTTACAATGCGTGGTCCAGTTACATAGTCACCGTACTCAGCAGTGTTACTGATGGAATCGCGCATGCTGGACAATCCGCCTTCGTATACCATGTCAACGATCAGCTTCAATTCGTGCAGACATTCGAAGTAAGCCATCTCAGGAGCATATCCTGCTTCAGTCAATGTTTCGAAGCCAGCTTTGATCAGTGCGGATACACCACCGCAAAGTACAGCTTGTTCACCGAACAAGTCAGTTTCGGTTTCTTCACGGAAGGAAGTTTCGATAACCCCTGCGCGTGTACAGCCGATACCTTTTGCATAAGCAAGACCGATTTCTTTAGCTTTTCCAGTTGCATCTTGTTCGATAGCAATCAAGCCAGGAACGCCAAAGCCTTCAACATAAGTACGACGAACCATGTGACCTGGAGATTTTGGTGCTACAAGCAGCACGTCTGCATCTTTAGGAGCAACGATTTGTCCAAAGTGTACGTTAAAGCCGTGGGAGAACATCAAAGCTGCGCCTTTTTTGAGGTTTGGTTCTACTTCATTTTTATATACCGAAGCCTGTGTTTCATCTGGCATTAGGATTTGCACAACATCTGCACGGGATACTGCTTCAGCTACTGGCAATACTTCAAAACCGTCATTTTTCGCAGTTTCAAAAGATTTACCTTCACGAAGACCGATGACAACTTGAAGACCACTGTCACGCAGGTTTTGTGCTTGGGCATGTCCTTGGCTACCGTACCCGATTACCGCAATTGTCTTTCCTTTTAATACACTAAGTTCTGCATCCTGTTCATAGTACGTTGTAACTGCCATTGTCAATATCCTCCTTTAATTTGAGACCCATCATAAAGAGCGGGTGCTTCAAGAGAACTGGAATCATAGAAGATCTAGCTGCTCCTCAAGCTCCCGCTCTTTAGCGGGAAGTTCATTCATATCATATCAGATTAATGCAATCAAGCAGTAATCCGTTAAAGTCGCAAAATAAAATATTTAAGAGTTACCGCGTACCATAGCCGTAATACCCGTGCGAGACAGTTCTCTGATTCCATAAGGTTTCAAAAGCTCGATCATCGCATCAATCTTCACTGTATCTCCAACTACCTGTACTAACAATGTAGTGCTACCAATATCAACAACTGAAGCCCGGAAGGTTTCTACAACGCCCATAATTTCCGGACGCTCACTTGGATCAGCATTCACTTTAATCAGAGCCAGCTCACGAGCAACCATGGGCTTAGATCCAAGATCAACGACTTTAATTACATCAATTAACTTGTAGAGCTGCTTCTCGATTTGTTCAAGCGTATGCTGGTCTCCAAGAGTAACGATAACCATCCGGGACAATCCAACCTCTTCAGACTGGCCAACCGTTATACTCTCAATATTAAATCCGCGGCGACCGAACAAACCCGACACCCGTTGAAGCACACCCGGCTGGTCATTTACGAGTACAGAAATCGTATGTCTTGTCACTGTTATTCATCCCCCATCAGCATATGATCGATGGTTGAACCTTGAGTTACCATCGGATAGACATTCTCGTCTTTTGGAACAACGAATTCTACCAATACTGGACCCGGTGTTTCCAGTGCTTTCTGCCATGCATCACGTGCTTCTTCCTTATTCGTCGCCCGTAGACCTTTTACACCATAGGCCTCAGCCAGCTTAACGAAGTCCGGACTGCCTGCGAGGTCTGTAAAGCTGTAACGTTTATCATAGATAAGATTCTGCCATTGGCGAACCATGCCAAGCACCTGATTGTTAATTACTACAATTTTGACTGGTATATTGTTAATCGCACATATCGCTAGCTCTTGGGAACACATTTGCATGCCGCCATCACCATTAATGGATACTACCAGCCGTTCAGGATGTGCCATCTGTGCACCGATAGCTGACGGGAATCCGAAGCCCATCGTTCCAAGACCGCCTGAAGTAATCCATGAACGCGGATGATTGAACTTATAGTATTGTGCAGCCCACATTTGATGCTGACCAACATCCGTTGTAACAATCGCTTCACCTTTAGTGGTGTCATTGATCATTTCAATCACCCATTGTGGTTTAAGCTCTGTTTCTGAATCCTTATACCGAAGCGGCTGATCTAGCTTCCACTGAGCAATCTGTGTTCTCCAAGCATCAGCATTAGATGCGCGGCCAACCTCAGGATTCAGCATTTCCAATACAGTTTTTACATCGCCTACAATCGGAATATCAGGCGATACATTTTTCCCGATTTCTGCAGGATCGATATCGATATGCACGATTTTGGCTTTTGGCGCGAAGCCGTCCAGTCTGCCAGTAACACGGTCATCAAAACGTGCACCGATATTAATGAGCAAATCGCACTGTTGGATCGCATTATTCGCGGTATACGTACCATGCATACCCGGCATTCCCATCCAAAGTTCTTCTGCACTAGGGAAAGCTCCGAGACCCAGCAAGGTTGTAGTAATTGGAATCTCTGTCCGTTTCACGAATTCGAACATAGCTTCATGTGCTCCGGAGTAAATAACTCCACCACCTGCAATGATGATCGGACGTTCAGCAACCGCAATCGCACGAACCAATTTATCAAGCTGCAGTTTGTTTGGAACTGTACAAGGATTGTAGCCCCGAAGATTCACTGTTTTCACTGGTGTGAACAACGTCTTCGCTGCTGACACGTCTTTCGGAATATCGATCAACACTGGACCTTTACGACCGGTATTCGCCACATGAAAAGCTTCATGTATAACACGCGGGAGATCCTCAACATCTCTTACAAAGTAGCTATGCTTAGTGATTGGCATCGTTATCCCGGTAATGTCTGCTTCCTGGAAAGCATCTGTACCGATCAGGCTGGAGAATACGTTACCTGTGATTACAACCAATGGAGTGGAGTCCATATATGCTGTAGCAATACCTGTTACAAGATTCGTTGCTCCGGGACCTGAGGTAGCTATACATACCCCTGGTTTGCCACTTGCTCTAGCGTAACCGTCAGCTGCATGAATAGCACCTTGCTCATGACGTGTTAACACGTGATTGAAATCCGTAAAACCGTACAATGCATCATAGATGTACAGTACAGCTCCACCCGGATATCCGAATACAGTGTCTACACCTTCTAATACAAGGCTGCGGAGTAATATCTCGGAACCGGAAATGACCTCCGGCTCCATCCATTTTTCTTTTAACTGCTCAGTAGACCGTAATTCCGGTATTTGCGCGCTCATCAGTATTCCTCCTCCGATATTTAACATTCATTATGCAAATGACGGACCGTCCTTTATACATCAGCAAATGGTTCCTTATAAAACAAAAAAACCTTTCGCCTCCCACGCACAGTATTAGCGCGTGAGGGACGAAAGGTTGATCTTCCGTGGTACCACCCATGTTTGCATTACATCTCGCGATGCAACGCCTTATCAGGTATACAAAAATCCATCGATGTAGGCAAGGGCCCTAATCTCTGTAACCTGAAGTCCCTAACGCGGACTAAACGATTTCCCCTAATAATTCCACCACTCTAGCCAGTGGACCTTTCAGGAAAACAGCTCCGAGGTGAGCTCGTATATAAGGGATTTCGGTGGAGGTTGCAGCAGATCCTCACACTCTCTGAGCAAAAGAGCCCTTAAAACTTCGTCCTCATCATTGCCGATACATGTATGTTCGATAAAATGTTTAGACACATTATATGATTCCTAACATGGATAAGTCAATACCCTTATTTTTAATATTGTCACAACTCCTACTTCTACGTGCTGGGAACCCCCACCATGCTCCCGACATATGATGTACGACAATGCGTAGAAAGGGGGCGCTCTATGATCCGTTATCGTCGACCCAAGCAGGATGACGTCATTATCCTTGATTTAATCGAGCGACAGCTTGTACCATTATCTCATTTGCCAAAGACTGAAATTGCCAAAATCAAAAAAGATATCCCCCGTCGTCTGGGACACGGTATCACCTTAGTCGCCTGTCCCGACTATGAGAGTGATCCAATGGGGTTTGTCCATTTCCTGCTGCATGGTGATTTACTTTATATCGATATGTTAGCCATAGCACCCGCAGCACGGCGCAAACACTTGGGGAATATGCTCATGGATCGAGCAGAACGATTTGCACTATCACGCGGATGTCATCGGGCTAAGGTATCCGTCGATTTAGGAAACACAGCAGCTCTTGCCTTTTATCAAAAATTGGGCTACAGCGTAGCCCGTTATCAATCCCTAAGCTTCTGTTACGAATTGGAGAAAAGGTTCATCTAGTTAAATCAAATTTCAACTGAACTTAAAAGAATCCGAAAGGTGGATAGGGTGTGCCTCCGTACCCGTAACCTCCATAAGGATTGCCATAGCCAGGACCTCCGCCATAAGGCGCTCCACCGCCATAGCCACCACCAAAAGCATAAGGTGCTGTACCAATAGCTAGCAAATCAAACAACACTAAAGGAATGATTGCTTTGGTTTGTACTTTTTTACCACTTACGCGTTGTAATATCAGACGATTTCCGGATACACGAAGCAGTTTCCCTGACACCTGAGTACCGTCCTTTTTTACTGCAATGATCTGCTTACCTACGAGTCTCATAACCTGCTTCTTCGTAACTGGCTTAGTCATATGATCCCCTCCTAAATGTTTTGTACGCCTCTCATTTGCATCATCTACAAAACAGTCTATTCGATGGAAAGGACCTTCGCCTGTACACTTGCCCTCCTGCCTCAATGTTTATCCTTGCTGATCCTAATAAAAAAGCCGTATTTCCGGGAAAAGACCGGAAATACGGCTTTGAATAGTTACATGTCTATCGCTTACCAGGATCGTATGGCTGTCCTAATGCCTTAGGAGCAGAGGAACGGCCTACAGCCCCTACCAGCACGATGATAGTCAGTACATAAGGGATCATAAAGATAAACTCTTGAGGAATATTTTGTGACCACTCATACAATTGAACATAGTTGCGAATCGCTTGGGAGAATCCGAAGAATACCGCTGCACCAAAGGCACCAAGTGGATTCCATTTCCCAAAGATCATCGCTGCAATGGCGATAAAACCTTGACCAGAGATTGTATTATGTCCAAAGGTTCCGGTTGTTGTTAAAGTGATTGTAGCTCCACCAATACCCGCCATCAATCCACTCAACATTACACCGATATATCTCATCCGATTAACTTTTACACCCAGTGTATCTGCAGCACTTGGATGCTCACCTACTGCACGCAAACGCAATCCAAATGGCGTCTTAAACAGAACCAAATAAATAACGATGACCAGTATTATGGCCAGATAAGTTGTAGGATAGGAATTAAAAATCCCTTCACCAATCACTGGGATTTTGGAGAGCCCAGGAATTGCAACCTTGCTAAACCCATCAATGATCGGAGTTTCAGCAGATCCATCAAACAGGAGCTTTACCATATAGAGCGTGCTTCCTGCAGCTAAAAAGTTAATAACCGTACCACTAATCGTCTGATCAGATTTAAAGGTTATAGATGCAACCGCATGAATTAGTGAGCCTAGCACACCAACAGCTATAGCACAGAGTACACCAACCCAAGGAGCCCATTCGCCCATTCCAGCGTCCTGAGCATAATAACCGCCTACTGCTGCCGCAAAGGCACCAAACATCATCAAACCTTCAAGTCCAATGTTTACGACACCGGAACGTTCAGAGAAGATGCCGCCAAGTGAGGCAAAAATGAGCGCTGTGGAAAAAACAAGCGTTGTATTAAGCAGTTGACCTAACGTCTGCAGATCCATCTATAACACCTTCTCTTTCTTGCGCTTGAAGTAAAAGGGCTTAAGCACCCAGCGCACAATCCCTTGTGCCGCAATAAAGAATATGATTGAACCAATAACGATACGAATAAGCTCTGGTGGAACATCTGCAGCAAAACTCATACCCGCAGAACCATAAGTCAGCGTACCGTAGAGAATCGCAGCCAGAATAACACCAAGTGGATGTGTTAAACCAAGAAGAGCAACAGCGATACCATCAAATCCATATCCTGGCGATGCCGCGAAAATAGCTTGATAATGGAATACACCAAGCACCTCTCCTGCTCCGGCCAGACCGGCGAATACACCACTTATGAACATTGCCTTCATAACGTTACGTCCAACATTCATCCCTGCATATTCGGCAGCATGTGGATTGTAACCAACTGCACGCATTTCGTAGCCCTGCTTGGTCTTCCATAAGTACACATAGAAGAATACCGCTGCAGCAAGAGCAATAGCTGTACCCCAGTGTAGACGTGCATTATCAAATATCGAATTCAAAAAGGTCATGGAAAGCGAGGCCGGAATATCCTCGGAACGATTTTGTCCTGGAAGCAACAAAAAGTTTCTAACGATATAATTCGACAGGTAAAGAGCAATCCAGTTTAACATGATTGTGGTAATAACTTCGTTAATTCCACGTTTTGCTTTCAAATAGCCAGCGATCCCTGCCCATAAACCACCGCAGACACCCGCAATAATTACAGCAAGCGGGACAAGCAGGAAGGATGGCAGACCTGCCATCTTAATACCCACCACTGTTGCCGCTGTCATACCAATCATTACTTGGCCATCTGCCCCGATATTAAACATCCCTGAACGGAATGCGAAAGCTACGGCTAGCCCGGTGAGCATTAATGGTGTCATTTCGCGCACAGCTTCACCAAAGTTATACAAATTACCAAACACCCGTTTGAACAGTGCGGAGTAAGCAGTTATCGGATCATAACCGCCCAGAAGCATAACTATTGCTCCCACAAGAAAACCAAGCACGATGGCAACCAGAGGAACGATGTAGCTGTCAGTTGTGAAGATTTTTTTGAACTTATTCAACTGCCTTACCTCCCCGCTGCAAGCTGCCTGCCATCATAAGACCCAGTTCCTGATCATTCGTATCTTGCGGGAACACTTCACCGACAATTTTCCCTTCATAGATAACAGCGATTCTGTCAGAGACGTTCATAATCTCGTCCAATTCAAAGGAAATAAGTAGAACAGCCTTTCCTTGATCACGCTGAGCTATGAGTTGCTTCTGAACAAATTCGATAGCCCCAACATCTAAACCGCGCGTAGGTTGTGCGGCAATTAACAATGTCGGATTTTTATCTATTTCCCGCGCAATAATCGCTTTCTGTTGATTTCCGCCGGATAAAGAACGGGCTTTGGTCTCTATTGAAGGTGTACGTACATCAAATTGCTCTATAAGCTTCGCTGCGTACTTATCAATGACATCATTTTGCAAAAAGCCATTTTTGTTGTAAGGACTCTTATAATAGGTTTCCAAAACCATATTCTCACTCATGGTGAAATCAAGCACTAATCCATGCTTGTGACGGTCCTCAGGAATATGAGAGACATTCATCTCTGAAACCTTCCGCGGTGATAAATTAGCAATTTCATTGCCAGAAACGGTTATCGAACCCGAATCAATTTTGCGCAGACCTGTAATGGCCTGGATCAACTCACTTTGTCCATTGCCATCTACGCCAGCAATCCCGAGAATTTCCCCTGCTTTAACTTCAAAGCTAAGACCATCCAGTACGGAGACCCCGTCTTTACTCTTACTGCTGACATCCTTCAGTTTGAGTACAGATTGGCCAACCTCAGGAGCTTTCTTGTCCACTTTAAAAGTTACGCCACGCCCAACCATTTTTTCAGCTAGCTCATTAGGATTGGTCTCTGCGGTATTCACAGTATCAATTACTTTCCCACGTCTAATAATGGTGACCCGATCAGATATTTGCATGATTTCTTTAAGCTTATGCGTGATCAAAATAATGGATTTTCCCTCTGCAACAAGCCGCTTCATAATCGCCATGAGTTCCGTAATTTCTTGAGGCGTAAGTACTGCGGTCGGCTCATCAAATATGAGAATATCCGCTCCACGGTACAGGGTCTTCATAATTTCTACCCTTTGCTGCATACCTACCGAAATGTCATGAATAACGGCATTTGGATTCACTTGCAGGCCATATTGCTCCGATAGCTTCCGAACCTGTTCCGCAGCGGATTTATAGTCAATTTTAAGACCTTTTTTTGGCTCCATCCCAAGAACAATATTCTCGGTCACCGTAAAAGGCTCCACAAGCTTGAAATGCTGATGAACCATACCAATACCAAGCTCAATAGCTTTATTGGGGTTATCAATAATAACCGGTTTCCCGTCGATTTCAATACTGCCTTCATCCGGTTGATACAATCCAAATACAATGTTCATTAAAGTGGACTTGCCTGCACCATTCTCACCAAGCAATGCAAGGATTTCACCCTTTTTAAGCGTCAAACTAATGGAATCGTTAGCAACAATACCGGGAAAGCGTTTTGTGATTTGCTTCAACTCTACGACAGGAGCCGCAGCACTCATGGAATCACCCTCATCACAGAATATATAACTACCTTATAGACACGGATGTACCGCCCTTTGTAAGGCGGTATATCTATGTTCCTCTTATCATAACCAGTGCTTTAACAAGGAATAAGGCCAGCACAACACCGGCCTTATTCTTTGATCCTTATTGTAATGCAATAAATGGAGACTAACTATTACTCGGAAGGAACAGTGATTGTTCCATCAATGATTTGTTTTTTGTATTCTTCAACTTTAGCCAGGATCTCTTCAGAAACGTTGTCCTTAGTATCAGAAATACCTACACCATTATCTTTCAGACCAAGAACGGTTGTAGTACCACCCTTGAACGTACCGTCAATTACTTCTTTAGAAACTTTAAGAACAGCTTCGTCTACACGTTTGATCATGGAAGTCAAAGTAACGTCAGTACCAAACTCGATGGATTGGTCTTTATCTACACCAATAACCCATACTTTAGTACCGCCTGCTTTGTTACGAGCTTTAGCTTCGTTGAATACGCCATTTCCTGTTTGTCCAGCAGCAGGGAAGATAATGTCGTTTCCGTCGTTATACAATGTAGCCGCAAGAGATTTACCAACGTCTGGTTTGTCATAACCACCAGCATAAGTAGGTGTTACTTTAGCTGAAGGGTTAACTGCTGCTACACCAGCTTTAAAGCCAGCTTCAAAACGTTTGATTACAGGGCTTTCCAGACCACCGATGAATGCAACTTTGTTAGTTTTTGTAGTCAGACCAGCAACCACACCAACCAAGAAGGAACCTTCATTTTCGGAGAAAGTAACGGAAGCTACGTTAGGAGCTTCAACTACGCTATCAATGATAGCCAAGTTAGCATTTGGGTTCTCAGTAGCTACTTTTTTAATTGCGTCGCCAAGATCAAAACCAATACCCCAAGTCAAATTGTATCCATCTTTAACGAAGGAGTTAAGGTTTGGCTCATAGTCAGCATTTGATTTACTTTGCAAGTACTTAACGCCACTACCTGTTTCTTTTTCAAGAGCTTGCAATGCTTCCCATGCGGATTGGTTAAACGATTTATCGTTTACGCCACCAATGTCAGTAACCATACCAAATTTGAAATCGGATTTAGGTGCGTTTGTTCCTGCATTAGTTTCACCTTTAGCGGCGTTGTTATTGTTGTTTCCACAGCCTGTCAAAACGACTGTAAGAGACAGCAACATTGCAAGAGATAGCTTTAAACCTTTTTTCATTGAATGTAATCCCCCTTAAAATATTGGATGTCTTCTGTGTTCTGCTTGGACATTCCATTAGTTCAAATTATAACTGCAATAAAATCTAAAATCCAGTGCATAAATGACCTCAGGTCAATAATAATTTGCACTTTTTAGCAAGTAACCGCTTTCCATGACATAGCATGTTACAGTTATGTCTGGTTAATGTCAGAAACCCTGATTTTACTCTGTATAGTATTCCAACACATTACAAATATTATTGCACACTTAAGTGTTTTCTATTATTATGATTCCTTAGTAATTGCACTGAAAGGAAGTTATCAGATCATGACCGAAGAAATAAATCCACAAACAACACCGGCCTTCAAATATTGCCGTGAATCCCGTGTCTTCAAAACCGGACGCGTTTTCCCTAATGATGTCAATAATCACAAAACATTATTCGGTGGCAAGCTTATGAGCGGCATTGATGAAGTAGCCTCCATTTCAGCTATGCGCCATTGTCGAACTAACGTCGTCACAGCCTCTACAGACTCTGTAGACTTCTTGAGACCCATTCGCCCTACTGACTCCGTATGCTTTGAATCCTTCGTCTCCTGGACCGGACGGACAAGCATAGAGGTGTTTGTGAAGATCATTTCAGAAAATCTATATACTGGAGAGCGCGCTGTCGCTGCTACTTCATTCCTAACCTTTGTCGCAGTCGAAGAGGATGGCACGCCTACTCCGGTCCCAGCTATCATCCCAGAGACAGACGAAGAGAAGCTGATCAACGAATCTGCTAATGAACGTTCCGAGCTACGAAAAGTTCGCCGCAATATCAGCAAAAAACTCGCCGCTCAATTAAACACCATAAAGTACTGGGAATAGCTCTGCAGATGCAGAGCTTTTTCTTTTATGTAGGGAATGTCAACGCTGCTTCATCCCTATCTTACCGCACAAAAAAGCACCGCTGCATGGGCAACCCGCAGGCGGTGCTTTTCGGTTATATTACAACACTTACGCGTTGATTTTCTCTTTAGCAATACCAGCCAAGGAGTTGAATGCGTTAAGATCATTCACAGCCAGATCAGCCAGCATTTTACGGTTAACTTCTACACCAGCCAATTTCAGGCCGTATACAAGCTTGCTGTAAGAAAGACCGTTCAAACGAGCTGCTGCATTAATACGAACGATCCACAGTCTGCGGAAGTTACGTTTAGTTTGACGACGGTCGCGGTAAGCGTAAACCATCGATTTCATTACTTGTTCTTTAGCTGTTTTAAAAATACGGTGTTTAGAACCGAAATAACCTTTTGCCAATTTCAACACTTTTTTATGTTTACGACGAACTACAAATCCGCCCTTAACTCTTGCCATATTAATAAACCTCCCAAAAATGTGTAATAAACTATTTCAAGTTAGCCAATCCTTGTTTCAAACGTCTTACATCCCCAGGGGCCATTACTGGATTTCCGTTCAGAACGCGCTTAGCGCGTTTAGATTTGTGGGACAGCAAGTGGTTTTTGTGAGCTTTGTAACGTGTTACTTTACCAGTTCCGGTAATTTTGAAGCGGCCTTTCAGGCTGCTGTGTGTTTTCATCTTAGGCATGGTGTTTCCTCCTTGAATATTATGCGGCGCCAAATTGCAGATAAGCAAGTGACTCCAGATTTATTGAGCTTTAGGAGCCAAAATCATAATCATGCTGCGGCCTTCCAGCTTTGGCTGGCGCTCAACAACAGATATATCAGCCACTTCGTTCTTCACTCGTTCGAGGATTTTTTGGCCGATATTCGCGTGTGTAATCTCACGTCCGCGGAAACGTACGGAGCACTTCACTTTATCGCCCTCACCCAAGAACTTGATCACATTGCGGAACTTAGTTTGATAATCATGTTCCTCAATGTTAGCACGGAACCAGACTTCCTTGATATCAACGACCTTCTGGTTTTTACGCGCTTCCTTCTCTTTCTTCTGCGTTTCATAACGGAACTTGCCGTAATCCATGATGCGGCATACCGGCGGCTTAGCCTGTGGTGCTACATTGACTAGATCCAGATTAAGATCGATCGCCATTTGCAGCGCTTCGCGGATCGGTTTAATTCCGATTTGCTCACCTTCCGCACCAACCAACCGTACCTCTTTGGCCCGAATTTCATCATTGATCATATGTTCCTTACTGATAACTCTCCACCTCCGGATCTTTTTAACAACTATTCTCACGTAACTCCATAAAAAAGGGGTGCCGGTAACACCCGACACCCCGTGTTTGATCAACGTTCATGAACATTAACATTCATAAAGCATTGAGATCAAAACCAGCCGGCGAATATGCCAGTCAGGTGAGAAGCAGGTGCTTCTTCTTGCAATCCCTATGATTTGCGTACTTGAATACTATACACCACACTATTTGGGGTGTCAATCCTTTTATGCAGAAATTTCGTGAATTTTATACCTGCTTACTTTGTACTTCTTCAAGTCGTACTACGCGAGTATGCTTGGTATGGCTCCATTGCTTATTGTTCTGCGTGAAGAACGCATAGAACGTAATCGGATACCACGAGATCAAGTAGATCGGGAAGAATACAAGATAAGCATATACTTTCTTGAACGTAACCTTCTCTAATGCCATCGCAATACCAAAAGTCACCAGATTGGCGCCAATAGCCAGGAAGCTGAGCCAGATCGGCAAGCTGCCGTAAATGTTAGCGATATTCGGTCCGTTAAAGAACGCCATATCCACCCACATTACCGCCGTCATTAAAAAAGTGAGCAATACAATATATACATTCGCTCCATAAAGCGCGAGGTCAAACTTCGTTAAGCTGCGTTCTTTAATACTTTGCCAAAGCAATGGGAAAAAATAACGGCGAGCAACAGTGAAGTGCCCCTGCATCCAACGCAGACGCTGTCTTGAGGAGGCCTTGAAGGTTAACGGCTTCTCATCAAATACCTTTGCATCATAATTGAACTTAGGATATACACCATGTGCTGCACTACGCATCGTAAACTCCAAGTCCTCGACCAAACTTGTAGCTCCCCAGCCCATTTCTTTAAGAAGTGTGGTCTCAAAACACATTCCGGTTCCGCCAAGGAAGTTAGCCATATTTAAATTATGGCGTGAAAGTTGCCACAAACGGTTAATATACCAGTACGAAATACCATAAGCAGCTGTAATCCAGGAATCCTCTGGATTCTTGGTGTCGATATAACCTTGGATTACCCGTGCACCTGAACAAAGATCATTATTCATCTCCATCAGGAACTCAGTATGCGCCAAGTTATCGGCATCGAACATGACAACAGCATCATATTGCCGGGGCATAGCCCACAGCTCTTTAAGCATCCATTCTATTGCGTAGCCTTTACCTCTCAGATTTGCATTGGTGCGGACACAGGCGTTCATGCCGTGTTCTCTAACGATGCGAGCTGTACCGTCTGTACAATTGTCACAAATTACAAATACATCGTACAGTTCTGATGGATAATTAAGCTGCTTCAGATTCTCCATTAATGCGCCGACAACTTCTTCCTCGTTATGTGCGGCAACAAGTACGGCAAAAGATTTTTCCGGCTTATACTGCGTTTTTTTCTTTTTCCTGTGCAGTCCGAATAATGAAAACGTAAACTGATAGACTGCGATTGCTGCCAAGATCACTTGGAGCGTAACAAACAGTGCGTCTGTCATGACCTTTTGATGCCCCCTTTTTTCACTCTTGGTGTTCTTTTTTTCTCTCTAGCTTGCTTGACGTTCTTTCTGACCCTTTTGTTGCATCCCTTAACAATAGACCAAGAGTATTCTTATTCTCGGCAGACTTCACAATTTTTATATATGCTGTTTAAAAGAATTCTATGGATTCCTTTTTTTGAATCCTTATTTATCTCTTACCCTTTTAAACAGGTTTAGTCTGCTTGAATCATTGTAAAGCGTAATAGTGCTCTAAGTCAAAACTGGCAAATTTCGTGTAAACCTGAGCTTTTCCTTGAAATGAACTACCTTTAAAAAGTATGATTAAGACAGATCTAAGCTATAGAACGGATTACTGCATTAACATCTGTTAACGGTAGCCGGACTAGCGGAGGGAATTAGATATGAGACATTTATTCATGAAACTACATCTCTGGGAGCGGAATCTTTTTAAGTGGATCAACGGACGAATGCATAATCGTTTTTTGAACTTTTGGCTCTTTTACCTTACTCATTTGGGTGGAGCTACAAGCACGATTGTTATCAATATACTGGTATGGGTATTAGCTCCTGAGCCTTGGAGAACTACAGGTTTACAAGCCTTGACAGCACTAGCTGTCAGCCATATACCCGTAGCTATCGCCAAAAAACTGTACCCGCGTATGCGTCCTTATCTGGCGTTACCGGAAACCAATACTTTTCGTAATCCATTAAAGGATCATTCTTTTCCATCTGGTCATACTACAGCTATCTTTGCTTCTACGGTCCCTTATATGCTGGCGTTTCCTGCTTTGACCGTTATTCTGCTGCCGCTAGCTTGTATTGTCGGATTTTCTCGTATTTATCTTGGATTGCATTATCCATCAGATGTTATAGCTGGCGCAGTGATCGGTTCCTGCGTAGCAGCTGGTACTATAGCCTTATGGATGTAAAGCATTTATTGTTAATAACCGGGAAAACCCTTGAGAATAGGTGAATCAACATTGCGTAAAAAAAGAATCTTAATACTCTCGGAAGGTTTTGGCGCCGGACATACACAAGCAGCTTATGCGTTGTCGAGCAGTCTGCGCCAATTATCGCCTAATTTACAAACGAAGGTGCTAGAACTTGGAAATTTTTTAAACCCCAAGATGGCACCTATTATTCTGTCTGCTTACCGAAAGACGGTAACGACACAGCCAAAATTGATGGGTTATGTCTACCGTCACCAGAAATCATTCAATCGTCTTACCACGCTTGCCTTGCATCGTATATTTTATACGCATGCCAAAAATATTGTGAGGCAACTGAAACCCGACGTAATTGTCTGCACACATTTTATTCCAGGTGCTGTAGTGTCCCGCCTAAAGAGATTGGATCCTACCCTAAATGTGCCGCTCGTCACCGTCATAACGGATTATGATGCGCATGCAACCTGGATTAGCCCAGAGGTAGACCTTTACCTGGTTTCAACACCTGAGGTTAAATCCAAATTGCGCAGCCGAAATATTCCTGCCACGAAAATTCAGGTAACAGGTATACCGATACACCCTAATTTTTGGAAGCATCCCGGAAAGCAGGAGATTCGAGAGCAATTCAATCTGCGGGAGATGCCAACCGTTCTAGTCATGGGCGGCGGCTGGGGAATCATGAACGACCAAGTCGTAAATGCTTGTCTGGCGGAATGGCGTGACAAGATTCAGATTGTTTTCTGTCTCGGCAATAACGAACAGCTGCTAAAGGAAATGAAAGAAGACCCGCATTATAATCATCCTAATATCTCCTTACTCGGCTTTACGCGTGAAATCCACAAGCTGATGGAGGTGTCCGATCTGCTGGTTACAAAACCGGGAGGAATGACCTGCAGTGAAGGGCTTGCAAAAGGTATTCCGATGCTCTTCCATCACCCTCTTCCCGGCAGGAGGAGGAGAATTGCCGCTACTTTACTGCAGCCGGCTTCGGAGAACCCATCGAATCTTTAGAGGTTGTCGAAATGTGGATGGAGCGCCTCTTAAACAACTATGAGGATGTGCAAAACAAGCGCAAACTTCATCTTGAAGAAATTGCGCGCTACCATCCTTTACAATGTGCTCAGAGTATCATCGAATTATTGGAATAGTTAATTAAAAAAGCGGCAGCCTCCAAACTACTTTACTTGGAGAGTTGCCGCTTTATTATTGAAGCATGCCATTTGAAGCAGTGCTTTGTAACTACAGCCGATATTTATCCAATCGGGTAGCCTGATACTGTTTGAGTGCTTCTGCACCTACAATTGCCTCGCAACGATGGATATTCACGCCACGTCCGACAAATTTCGTCTCATATTCTGTCATGATATGATCCTCGTTGATGATGCCATCTGCATGTAGGTCCAAAGAAATATTTTTCATCTGCAAGCCAAAGTCCGCAAAGGCATTTAATGAGAACTCAAAAAGACTGCGGGAATCTGTTTTTAGATGAATTTCACCTAGATCGCTAAGCAAACCGCGATATTTGTCAAGAAAACGTGGATGTGTCAAACGACGCCGGGCATGCTTGCTTTTAGGCCACGGATCGCTGAAATTAAGATAAATCCGTTCAAGCTCTCCCGGAGCAAATACTTCCTCAGCATAATCGATATTTGCAAGTGCCAATTTCAGGTTAGGCGGTGTTTCATGTCCTGCCGGCTCCCATACTGCTCTAGCCTTATCTCCAGCACGGCGGATCAGCTCATCATACATATCCACTCCGATAAAGTTAATATCAGGATATTTAAAGCTCATTTGGCTGATAAACTGTCCTTTGCCCATTCCGAACTCCACATGGATCGGATGATCGTTACCGAACAGCTTGGACCACTCACCTTTATAACTCCGAGGATCTAGAATGACTAAATCCGTCTGTTCTTCCAAACTTTCACGTATTCCTTTTCTTCCGCGTAAACGCATAGGTATTCCTCCGATTATCTCTTATACGATAACTGTCACTTGCAATATTGTGCCGAAATTGTCCCAAAAAGTAAAGGGATTGCGGTAAAAAAAGAAAAAGGAATTCTCTGGTTCAGCTCTTAAATGAGCTGTTCAGAGGAATTCCTTCGTTGTTGTATATTGGAATAGATTTCGTTCTTGTCTGGCAAATCAAGATTTACTTTGTGTTTGTGGCAAATGTCTTTTTTTCGAATGCGCTACGAATTTTGCGCTGCGCATCTGTCTTGATCTTAGGGTTGCCGTTAAATTCCACGCCCGTTAGTGCAAGGGCTTCATCTGGTGTTAAGTGGACTTCAATCGAATCTTTACCCTCAGCATATACCGTTTGAGAATTCATTGCTATCACCTCACGGTTATTATTATGGATCGGACGACACGAAATTATGAACTCTTGGATGAATTTCTTTATGCCACAGCAGCTTTTCACACTCTGAATATAACATACTATGTAAGCATTTTCAAGCTGAAAGCGCCTTATTTCCTGCCTATTTTTCATGCCGTTATGAGGAGTCAATGTTACGCCGAGCTCGGTTTTTTGATACAATGTATTGGATTATAAGAAACGGCTGTGCGTTCTCTGGGATAAGGACGCCATCTGTCTCAGAAAAATATAAGGATAAGGAATCTTATCCATAATTATATTTTCAGAAAGGGGCTTCTCGTGTCTAATCTTCAATACACTTCTCCTCCGCAACTTTGGGGAGATAAACGTTTTCATACTTGGAATTACGAAATGCGTGAACACATGAACACCAAGGTATTCAAAGTTATGCTTGATGCAGGCTTTACCTGTCCCAATCGTGACGGCTCCATTGCTAAGGGAGGCTGCACATTTTGCAGTGCCAGAGGTTCTGGTGATTTTGCCGGAAGCCGCCGAGATGACCTAGTCACACAATTCAATAACGTCCGTGACAGACAGCATCTGAAATGGCCAAATGCTAAATATATCGGTTACTTCCAAGCCTATACTAATACGTACGCTCCGGTCGAAGAGCTGAGAGAATATTTCGAAGTTATTTTGCAGCAGCCTGGTGTCGTTGGATTGTCTATTGCTACCCGCCCTGACTGTCTGCCGGATGATGTGGTCGAATATTTAGCAGAGCTGAACAAGCGTACGTATCTTTGGGTAGAGATGGGTCTTCAGACTATACATGACTCCACTTCTGAGCTTATTAACCGGGCGCATGATACGCAGTGTTATGTGGAGGCTGTGGAAAAGCTGCGCCGTCACAATATTCGAATCTGTACCCATATCATTCACGGTCTCCCACAGGAGACGCACGAAATGATGCTTGAAACGGTATCTGCTGTAGCTCGCATGGATGTGCAGGGAATTAAGATTCACCTTCTGCATCTCATGCGGAAAACACCAATGGTGAAGCAGTATGAAGCAGGATTGCTCCGATTCATGGAACAGGACGAGTATGTGAAGCTGATTGCTGATTCACTTGAAATTCTGCCCCCTGAGATGATTGTTCATCGCTTGACTGGAGATGCCCCACGGGATCTCTTAGTTGGACCGATGTGGAGTCTCAAGAAATGGGAAGTGCTAAATGCCATTGACGATGAGCTTGTTGCTCGTGATACTTGGCAGGGTAAGTATTGGAGGAAGGGCTAATGGGCTTTATGTCCGTTCTAAGCTTTGCTCATAAATTAATCTCTGAGCGGCTAACTTTAGGTGACCGTGCGATTGATGCAACTGTAGGTACTGGTGCTGACACGCTTTTTCTAGCCAAAACAACCGGAGCTCGTGGCGAAGTCTACGGCTTTGACATTCAAGCTGCGGCGCTGAAGCTGGCAGAAGAACGTCTCCGGCTTGCGCGGGAGGACACTTCCTCACTCTCTGCCGTTACCTTACTGGAACGCAGCCATGCCGAAATGGCAGAAGCCGTCCCGGCTAACTGGCCAGGCACCGTTGGTGCTGTAATGTTCAATCTTGGCTATCTGCCTTCAGGCGATGCCGACAAGAATATCATTACTGAGCCGGATAGCTCTATTGCAGCCCTGGAAGCTTCACTCCAGCTGCTGCGTCCGGGGGGAATTATTACGGCTGTACTGTATCCTGGCCATGCAGGCGGAGATCTCGAAGCCGCCGCTGTTGAAGCTTGGGCTGCGACTGTTTCCCCTAAGGTAGCGCAGAGCATTGTATACCGCCAGCTGCAGCGCACGGACGCACCTTATGTAATTGCCCTCGAGAAGAAAAAAGGTTCCCCATCTTAAGCTTTATAAACAATCAAACTATCTTGTAATTGGGAAGGAAGATTACGAATGACACAACCATATCCTTTAAAATTTCAACCGGAGTTTAAAGAACGTGTCTGGGGTGGCCGCGCGCTGGAGAAATTCGGCCTGAATCTACCAGAAGGCCATATTGGTGAAGGCTGGATGATTGCCGATCATGCGAATGGAACATCTTCGGTGGTTAATGGAGAATTAGCTGGACAAGGTCTGGATCAAATTCGTGAGCAATTTGGTCACGAGTGGTTCGGAAGCAAGGGAATATCAGAAGCTGGTGGAAGATTTCCACTCTTGATCAAATTGTTGGATTGCAACGACAACCTTTCCGTTCAAGTCCATCCTACGGATGATTATGTAGGATTGCCTAAAGGTGAACTGGGTAAAACAGAGATGTGGTACGTATTAGACGCTAAGCCAGATGCAAAAATCATCTACGGCCTTAAAGAAGGCGTAGACCGTGAAACATTACGCGAAGCACTGGAAAAAGGCACGGTTATGGATAGCCTTCAAGAGGTATCTGTCTCCGCTGGCGATTCCTTCTACATCCCTGCCGGAACGGTACATGCTCTATGCGCTGGTGTCGTTGTAGCGGAAATCCAACAGAATTCCGACACTACATACCGTATTTATGACTACGACCGTCCAGGTCTAGATGGAAAACCACGCGAGCTTCATATTGAGGATTCTCTAAATGTTACAGCTTATGAAGGCGCTGGCGCTACTTCGATGAAGACCGATCATGCAGTGCCTGGAGAGTGGCTGCAGCTTGCCGCTTCACCTTATTTTATTGTCGAAAAAGGGATCGTAAATGGTTCATGGGATCTCACCACTTCAGAAGACAGCTTCACTATTCTGGTTATCTGCGAAGGCAGCGGACATCTGACTTGGGAAGGCGGCTCCCAGCCTTATGCCGCAGGGGAATGTTATCTGATTCCTTCCAACCTAGGCCGTTATACTATCGAGGGTCATTCTACTGTGCTTCGCTCTTATTTACCATAAGTCGAGAACCTTTAGGAGGAATGGACCATGAAGGAAAACAGCTTTACTCTAACGGATCCCATAGGTGTAACCATCCATGTCTATGAATGGTTACCTGAGTCCGATGTGCCAGTTAGAGGAATCGTGCAAATTTCACACGGGATGTGTGAAACTGCTGCCCGCTACGCTCGTTTTGCGGAAGCTTTAACCGGGGTTGGTTATGCAGTATATGCCAATGATCACCGGGGACATGGTAGAACCGCTGGTCAAGTCAATCTGCTTGGTGATGTTGGGGAGGACGGATTTTATTGGATGCGGCGTAATCTTCTGCAGGTAGGTGCCGCAGCACTCTCCAAGCATGAAGGAAAGCCCATCATTTTATTCGCACACAGTATGGGTTCCTTTCTGGGTCAAAAACTCATGTGCGAAGAAGGCAACGAAATCTATTCAGGGTTTATCCTAAGCGGGACAAACGGTCCACGCAGTATGCTGCGTATTGGAGAATCTCTGGCTAGCGCGCAGCTTAAGCTAAAGGGTGAGCATCATCGCAGTGTACTGCTGAACAGTCTGGTATTCGGCAGCTATAACCGCGCCTTTTCCCCGGTCAGAACAACATTTGATTGGCTGAGCAGCGATACTGCGGAAGTAGATAAGTACATTTCCGATCCATTCTGCGGAGCTATTTGTACAACACGCTTTTTCCGTGGTTTCTTCCACCTCCTAAGAGAGATCCATACTGAGGAATCACTTAGCACATTATGTACAGGTAAGCCCATTTATATATTCGGTGGGGATAAGGACCCTGTCGGGATGAACGGTCAAGGCATTCCCCGTCTTGCGGAGTTGTATAAGAAACGAGGAGTGTCAGACGTTGAGTTCCGACTCTATCCAGAAGGTAGACACGAAATGCTAAATGAAGTGAATCGAGATCAAGTCACAGCCGATGTGCTCAACTGGTTAAAGCGCCACCTTCCTTCAGAGGTTTCAACGATAAGTTAAGAAAAAACGCGGTTGTTAGTGAATTTATGAGACGAGAAATGAGACAACATAGAAGCGATGCTCCCGGTATATGGGAGATCGCTTCTTTGCGGTTTGCGTAGCTTATCTCAGCAGACTTCTCAATCTAACAATCTCCAGTTCCTTCGCGCATCTGAACTTTAGTAAATAAACTTCCGCCACCACTTTCGGACTCAGTTGACGCTGTCTTCAGCTCATCGCTCTCCCCCTCCACGTACAAACTCGGTTGTCGCTAGCTACACATCATCACTTTCCCACGCCGCTTGCGGACTCAGTTGACACTAACTACATATCATTACTCTCCCCGCTACTTCCGGACTCAGTTGACACTAACTACACATCATTACTCTTCCCGCTAATTTCGGACTCGGTTAACACTAACTACACATCGTCACTCTCCCCTCCACTTTCGGGCTCAGTTGTCACTAACCACACATCATTACTCTCCCCACTACTTCCGGACTCAGTTGACATTAACCACACATCATTACTCTCCCCGCTACTTCCGGACTCAGATGACGCTAACCACACTTCATTACTCTCCCCGCTACTTCCGGACTCAGTTGACGCTATTTGCTAATTTATAGCCTTTCGAGCTGGGTTTCGGACTCCAGTGCAGCTATTCATGTGAAACAGGTTCATATTTGGTGTGTTTCGTGCCAATAGCGACTATGCGGTCCGTTAGCATCCAAAAAACAGGATAATTCCACGTATAAGGTCCGCTGGGTCCGCCTGCGTCGGGTGACTCACCGCTTCCGGACTCAGTTGACACTAACTACACATCATTACTCTCCCCGCTACTTCCGGACTCAGTTGACGCTATTTGCTGATTTATAGCCTTTCGAGCTAGATATCGGACTCCAGTGCAGCTATTCATGTGAAACAGGTTCATATTTGGTGTGTTTCGTGCCAATAGCGATTATGCGGTCCGTTAGCATCCAAAAAACAGGATAATTCCACGTTATAAGGTCTGCTGGGTCCGCCTACGCCGAGTCATTACACTCTCCGCTAATTTCGGACTCAGTTAACACTAACTACACATCGTCACTCTCCCCTGCCACTTTCGATCTCAGTTGTTATCTAACTACACTCATTACTCTCCCCGCTACTTCCGGACTCAGTTGACGTTATTTGCTAACTTATAGCCTTTCGAGCTAGATATCGGACTCCAGTGCAGCTATTCATGTGAAACAGGATCATATTTGGTGTGTTTCGTGCCAATAGCGACTATGCGGTCCGTTAGCATCCAAAAAACAGGATATTTCCACGTATAAGGGCCGTTGGGTCCGCCTACGCCGGGTTACTCACCGCTTTCGGACTCAGATGACGCTATTTGCTAATTTATAGCCATTCGAGCTAGGTTTCGGACCCCAGTGCAGCTATTCATGTGAAACAGGTTCATATTAGGTGTTTTTCGTGCCAATAGCGACTATGCGGTCCATTAGCATCCATAAAACAGGATAATTCCACGTATAAGGGCCCCTGGGTCCGCCTGCGTCGGGTTACTCACCGCTTCCGGACTCCGTTGTCGCTATCGCCCAAGGCAAAAAATAGACCGTCCCATAAAGGAACGGTCTATCCTTCCACCCGCCTATTAAAAAGGCAGTGTGTAGTACTGAGCGCGTTGGCTCTCGTTCTGCTGATACATTACGATTAGTAGCGTGCGCCCTTCCCTAATGGAAGCGGGCTCCGCTACAGCTACAGCCGAGTTTACTGCTTGCGCAGTCTCTTCTAAACTACTATCCGCTGCTCCCTGTAATGGCGAGTCTGCCGAAGGCAACGCCTCCAGATTAGCCATATCAGCTTCACTATCCTCCAAGCCTTCATCGGCACGCATGCCGCTGATGGAATCCAGCACCGCTTCCAGCGAGAATGGCAATACTTCCAGCACAGTATACTTTTGCAGTTCTCTTTCGTTAAGTCCTGCTTCTGCTAACTGGGCAGAAATTTGACCTGGATTAGCCGCGATATCTTTCAAATAGCTCGACCAATCCGACTTATCCAGCACGAAATCCCACCAGATTTTGCGCGGCTTGTACTTGTGTCCAAGAAAATAGTCCAGCTTCATCAAGCCAGTTATAACATCCATAGACGGCGTCCCGCGATCTATCAGGAAGGACTGCAGGCGGGTGAAGAGATCTTCCAGCTGATGGCCAATCTTTTGCCAGCCTCTCTCCTCCCAATAGTCACCGAACTCCTGAAAGAAATCGAATGGCGAATCAAATACATGACGGATCAAGTACTTGGCCGTATGGTCCATCCGGTGGCTGTTCCAGTATTTCTCCAGCACATCCTCAAGCCGCTTCAAACGGATAATGTCTGAGAAAGGCATCATATGACTGCTAAGGATTTCATAAGGTGCGTGTTCCATATACGTGTACTCATATTTAGACGCCTGCGCCCGCAGCCCCGTTCCCCGCAGCATTTTGAGGAATCCTAGCTGTAGCTCTTCCGGCTCCATAACGAATACATCATTAAACGTTTTACGGAAGGTGCTGTAATCCTCCATAGGTAATCCGGCAATCAAATCCAGATGCTGATCGATATTGCCGCTTGCCTTAATCTTCATTACGGTACGGGACAGCTTTTTGAAATTCTGGCGGCGTTTAACAAGCTCATTCGTCTCATCGTTGGTAGATTGCACCCCAATTTCAAATCTAAAAATACCCGGAGGCGCATTCTTAGATAGGAAATCCAGAACTTCAGGCCGCATGATATCTGCGGTAATTTCGAACTGAAACACGCAGCCTTGATGATTATCGATCAGGAATTGAAACATTTCCATCGCATAGTTGCGGTTGATATTAAAAGTACGATCCAGAAATTTAATGATTTTGGCGCCATTCTGTATTAAATAAAGCAGATCGGATTTCACTCGTTCAATATCATAATAACGTACGCCTACCTCAATACTGGATAAACAGAACTGGCAGTTAAATGGGCACCCGCGGCTTGTCTCAAAATAAACAATACGTTTACTCAAATCTGGAATATCCTCAGGAAAACGATGCGGCGTAGGCAGGGTATTCAGATCGCTTTTGGGACGTGGTGGATTGACAATGATCTCTTCTCCCTTGCGATAAGCGGCTCCATACACAAAGTGAAACTTACGATCATCCCTTAGCTCCTGCAGCAAATGGTGGAACGTCTCTTCCCCATCTCCATTAACTATAAAATCAATGCCAGCTTCTCTTTTCATCCAATGAAGCGGCTCATACGAAACTTCCGGTCCTCCGAGAACAATCGTAACTTCAGGCATCACTTGCTTAAGAATACCAATCAGCTTCAGCGTCTCTTCGATGTTCCAGATATAACAGGAGAAACCAATCACATCTGGCCGTTTCTGAAACAAGTCGGACACAATATTCATCACGGGATCTTTGATGGTGTACTCTGCCAAATGAATATCCTTAAATTCATGCTCACTGTACGCTTTTAGCAAGCGGATTGCGAGTGAGGTATGAATATATTTGGCGTTTAACGTGGTCAGGACGATTTTCATGCTACACGACCTTTTCTACATTTCATTTTGAAAAAACTCTAAGAATGCCTTACCGTACTTCCGGTATTTCACTTCCCCAACACCCTTTACCCTCAGCATTTCCGCTTCGGTCTGCGGGCAAACCACACTCATCTCACGCAGCGTGGCATCATTAAAAATAATGTACGACGGCACATGCTCGCGTCCTGCCAATTCACGCCGGATAAGACGCAGCTGCTCAAAGACAGTCTCATTGACGGCTGATGGCGACAGGTCATGCCCCCGACTACGAACTCTCGTACCAGATGTTGTACCTGTCCGCGAAGGCCGTGCCACACGCTGCATCACCTCACGCTGTCCGCGCAGGACCTCGGCAGCCAAAGGCTGAAGCCGTACTACAGGGTACTGGCCTTCCGACAAGGCAAGATACCCTTCTGAGATGAGCACATTGATACTCTCTGAGATTTCCTTCTCCGTCCGGCTCGACATCGCCCCATGTGTGGGCAGCTTATCGAAGCCGTACTGCATCACCTTTTGATTGCGCGAGCCTTTCAGCACAGATGCCACCAACGCTACACCATAACGCTCCCGCATGCGGTGGATGCAGGAGAAGATCTTTTGCGCATCGACGGTCATATCCACTAGCTCTCGTTCATCCGTACATGAGCTGCAGATACCACATGGCTTGTCCCCATGCTCTTCCCCGAAATAATCCAGCTGGGCACTGCGCAAGCAGCGGGTAGTATAGCAATAATCAATCATTTGCTGAAGCTTGCGATATTCGTTAGCTTTACGGTCAGTATCCTGTGGATTCTGCTCGATCAGGAACTTTTGCGTCATAATATCCTGCGCACTAAACAGCAAAATACATTCACTCGGCTCCCCGTCACGTCCAGCACGACCTGCTTCCTGAACATAAGCTTCCATATTTTTGGGCATATTGTAGTGAATTACGTACCGGACATTGGATTTATCAATCCCCATCCCAAAGGCATTCGTAGCCACCATGACCCGGATATCGTCATAGAGGAACCCTTCCTGGCTATCTGCCCGCTCCTGGTCGTTCATACCCGCATGATAGCGACCTGCCGCTATGCCAGAAGCTTGCAGCCTCTGATACAGATCATCTACTTCTTTGCGGGTTGCCGCATATACAATCCCCGGCTGGTGAGAATGCGTAGCCGCATAATCCATAACGAACTCCCGCTTGTTCTCTCCCCGCAGCACGGACATTGCCAGATTATCTCTTCCTAGCCCCGTCATGAAAATACCCGGCTCGCGCAAGCGCAGCAGCCGGACCATATCCTCCATGACCTCCGGCGTCGCCGTGGCGGTAAATGCTGCCAGGATCGGACGTTTAGGCAGCTCATCTACAAATGGAGATACCGACAGATAACTTGTCCGAAAATCATGTCCCCACTGGGATACACAGTGCGCTTCATCAACAGCCACGCAGGAAATAGACAGCTCAGCCATTTCCAGACGGAACCAGTCCAGCTCAAGTCTTTCGGGCGCAACATAGAGCAGCTTCAAATCGCCCCGCCGGGCAGCCCGAATCCGCTCATTCACTTCTTTTCCGCTTAACGTGCTATTAATAAAGGCTGCCGGAATACCCGCAGTAGTTAACGCATCCACCTGGTCTTTCATCAGCGAGATCAGTGGTGATATCACCAGTGTCAGCCCTGGCAGGAGCAGTGCAGGAACCTGATAACAGATCGATTTCCCGCCACCCGTAGGGAGGATTCCCAGTGTGTCGCGTCCTTCCAGCAAGTTCTGAACAATCTTTTTCTGGCCATCCCGAAAGTCTGGATAACCGTAATATTTTTGCAGCTCAGCCTGCGCCTGTTCAATAGTAGGTGCTTGCATCTTCATATCTCTCATAACTCCTTAGGCGTTTCTATCTTTAGTTTAGCGGTCAATGGTGTAATGAGCAACACTTCTTAACTATCATCACCCTGTTCTTCTTTTGAAATATTTACATAAAAGGTCTTCTTTTAAGCCAAGCTTTAATAAGCGTGATTTCATAGAAAGGTGGAGCGACCGTGCAAAATTGGAAACAAAAATATACCTCCTTTAAACAAAAGCCTGCACGTAACGAGTCCTCTGCCCAGGACAATCGTCCAGTAAAGCCATTGGATTCCAGCCTGAAGAGCAATATAAGCTTCATTCGACAAGTCTTTGGAGAAGACAGCGACCTTATTGTCCGTAACTTCAAGGTATACGGTAGATATGATGCGGCTATTATCTTTTTTTCTTCTGTGGTGGACCAGAATCAAATTCAGAACTATGTTTTAAAGCCATTAATGAATGTTTCCTCCGACCACTCAGAAATTCCAAAAGATCTAAAGGATTTACCTGATTACATCTGGAGTATGACGGTACAAGTCACACAAGGTAACCGCACTAAGGACCTAAATACTCTAGTCTCCGTCTTGTTGGATGGAAATGTAGTTCTAATCATAGATGGAATGGATCAGGCACTTTACTTCAATCTGCGTAAAATTGAGCATCGTAGCATTGAGCAACCTCAAACTGAACAAGTTATACGCGGTTCGCGTGATGGGTTTATAGAGAATTTAGAATCCAACATCTCTTTGCTTCGCTATCGACTACAAACGCCGGATTTTCGTGTAGTAACTGCCCCTCTTGGCGTACGGACGCGCTCAAAAGTAGCTGTTTGTTATATCGAAGGAATAGCCGATCCAGGGCTAGTTCAAAAGGTGATGAAGAGATTATCAGCAATAAATGTAGACGGCATCCTTGATGCGGGGTATATCGAGCAATTTATAGAGGATCATCCCCTTTCCCCGTTTCCACAGGTTCAGCCAACCGAACGTCCGGATAAATCTATAGCCTCTTTATTAGAAGGACGAGTCATCATCCTTGTAGATGGCTCACCTTTCTGCCTCATCGTCCCGGCACTTTTCAATCAATTCTTTCAGACGATGGATGACTATACGGAACGTTTTATCGTAGGAAGTCTCCTAAGAATGATCCGCCTGATCGCATTATTATTTTCCCTTTTCTTCCCTGCCTTATATGTATCCATTATCTCTTTCAATCCTGAGCTACTGCCGACAGAGTTCGCCGTAGCAATAACAGGTGCAAGAGCTGGCGTACCCTTTCCAGCCGTATTGGAAGTTCTGATTATGGAAGTCTTCATGGAGGTGCTGCGCGAAGCAACCATTCGCCTACCGCAAATGATTGGCGGGGCTCTTTCTATTGTAGGTGTGCTTGTCATTGGTCAGGCAGCCGTAGCAGCAGGTCTGGCGAGTCCAACTACCGTAGTTGTTGTCGCTATAACGACCATAGGGTCTTTTGCCACACCCGCTTACAATGCCGCAATCTCTTCAAGAATGCTTAGATTTCCATTGATCATATTGGCAGGCTGCTTTGGCCTGTACGGAGTAATGCTGGGCACTATTGTTATTATCAACCATTTGTTATTCCTGGAATCTTTTGGCGTTCCCTACATGACACCCTTTGTCCCTACGATATGGAAGGACCTTAAGGATAGTATCGTTCGGGTACCTTTATGGTGGATGCGAAGCCGCCCAAGCTTTCTTAATACACCTGATCCTGATCTTCTTGCGAAGGATATTCCGAAAATGCATACCGATCTGATTTTTAAGGAGAAAAGTGAAGCTGATGAATAGTAACCGCCCCATAACAACGATCCAAGTCATGGCTGTAATCGTCAGTACGATTATAGGAATAGGAATCTTAAGTATTCCTCGTTATATGGCTGAAGCCGGAGACAGTGGTGCACCGCTCGTGACTGCTTCTGGTGTACCTGTTGCTTTTTTGGGTTGCTGGTTTACAGCAGCTGTCTGCCGAAAATTCCCGAACGAAACGTTGTTCGTATTCAGCCGCCGCCTTCTCGGAACTGGGCTCGCGGATATTTTCTCCATTTTTATTTCTTTGTTTTTTGCTTTTTCTGCCGGGATCACCATGCGCCAATTCGGAGAAGTATGTGTTGCGGTTGTCTTTAAAAAGACACCCATCGAAGCAGTAATTCTCTTAATGCTCCTACTGGTTGCCTTATCAATCCGAAGAAATATTGTGAAATTCACTTATGTTCATGTTTTCTATTTACCTTTTATTCTATTATCTGTTATAGCAATTGCCTTGGTAGCTATGAAAAATGTTGACGTTCTAAACTTGCTACCCCTCACCGGAAATCACACCACCTTTTCAAGCTTTTCCAAAGGAACGATTACGTCCGCTGGCCTTTATCAGGGCACATTTGTCATCATCCTGCTGGTTCCTTTAATGAAAAAACCTCAACAGATCCTTAAAGCAGGCACTGTTGCGCTTTGTATCATTGGATTCATTTATGTAATGATCGTTTGGGTCACTTTAGGCATGTTTGGAGCTCAAGAAACCAAATTACTTTCCTATCCAACCTTAGAAGCAGCTCGCTCCATATCCATCGGCGCAGGACTTTTAGAACGGTTTGATGCTCTTTTTATAATAATTTGGGTGGTTTCTATATTCACTTCCATCTTTACGAACTACTACTTAGCTGCATACTCTCTGCAACAAGTGCTGCGGCACAAGGATCACCGCCTAATATCCAGCTTCTTACTTCCACTTATCATCACTTTTTCACTTTTGCCGAGAAATATATTTCAGGTCTATTCATTTGCTAGCATTACAGCGATAATCGGTTTGATTTTTTTGACCTTCTATCCTCTTTTATTATGGTTAGTCTCTCTAATCCGAAATAAAGGAGCCATTTCTCATGAATAAAAAAATTTACAAGCGTGTAGTTCTTATATTTATTCTCTCACTCATGTCTGGCTTACTCTCAGGGTGCTGGGACCAGCTTGAAATAGAAGACCGTGCATTGGTACTAGGGTTATCCATTGATTCCGTCCCTCCAGACAGCAAAATAAATGATGATCAAACCACTCATCTTAAAAGCGCAAATATTAACCTTCCCAAAATCCGTGTGACCGCCCAAATTGCGGTTCCGGGAAGAGTTCCACTCGGACCAGGCAGCGGGGGTGAAGGCGGAGGCGTGAATCAAAATCCAGTATGGGTCGTAGAAGTGTACGGGTACACCTTAGATGACGCCATGAACAATTTACAGCAGCAAATTTCTGATCCACGTTATCTAATTCATTTACGAGTGATTATTATTAGTGAGGACATCGCAAAAAAAAGCATGAATGACTTAAATGATTATTTGCGGCGAAATCCAGAAGTTCGTCGCCGGACCTGGCTGCTAGTATCCGAAGGGGAGGCTGCTAAATTTATGAATATTAATCCTCCGCTCCAGCGAGTGCCGACCCTTTACATCCTCTCCACCATGGAAAAAGCAGTAACATCAGGAAAATTCCCCGCTGATTATATAGGTGTATTCTGGTCAGCAGAATCCAAATGGGGCGAAAGTGGTTATCTGCCTTACGTCTCATTACATCAGGAAGACAATATCATGATTAAAGGCCTAGCTTACTTTAGTGGTGGAGTGATGGTCGGATCGACGATTCCGATTGAGATTGGCGCATATATGTCCATGAAGGGCATTAATCCCGGGGGATACTCCGATCTTTTTTATGCTGATGAATTCGGTCCGGTGATGCTCAAGGTCAACGACCGGTTCACGAGGGTGAAGGTTCATTTCAAAGAGGGCAAACCTCACATCACTTATAACCTCACTTTAGAGGCGGCTCTAGATGAGCATTTACGTAGTGATATCCCTATCGATTCCAGCCGTTCTTTAGAAAAGATTGAAGATATTTTTCAAAAGAGAGTGATCGGTATTTTCAACCACCTTATCGAAGAAACTCAACAAGCGCATTCCGATGTCTTTGGCATGGGTGAATATATTCGTGCATATGCTCCCTCCTACTGGAAAGCCAATATTCGTGACAAACATGACTGGGAGCAGCAGTATTCCAATCTCAGTGTTGAAGTTAAGTTGAAAACTCACATCGACAGAGTAGGTCTTAAACAAAATTAAATGACGTTTATGGGAGGCTCTACTATGCTCTATTACCAGCTAACCTACGTAATTGTTGCGCTGCTGATCTCCAGTGTTCTGTTGCTTACTGTGGATACTAAAATATATGCAGTCAATGCCATGCACCGGGAAAAGAAATATGCCCGCATATTAGGCTGGGTATATCTCGGTTTATTCCTGCTTCTTGGATTAGCCCAGCTGTTCTATCTATGAGCATTTACAAACCAAACCAGCAAGCCTGCCCTCTCCATAGTATTTCTTCACAGCCCATGGTATATTGAGGAGTACAATATTAAAGGACGGAGAATGCACCCATGAACTCAAGAAGAAATCCTAAAGAAACAGCCAAAAGAGGTACTCGTTCTCACAGCAAGCCTACTGGCAAGCTTAACCATAAAACTAAAACAACCGCAGCACCCAAGTCTTTTACTGTAAACGAACCTTCTGAACTGTTGCCCTTCTTACTCACCCACGTCACGGGTCGCGGACGAAATGCGATTAAATCCATCCTATCGCGTGGACAAGTGTCGGTGAATGATAAGGTAGTTACACAGCATAATTTCCAACTGCATCCGGGTCAAAACGTTACTATTGATCAAGAGAAGCCTGTACAAACAGCAGAGATGATCGGACTTAAAATCGTTCATGAGGATGAAGATCTGATCATTGTTCAAAAGGATGCTGGACTGCTATCTATCGCCACTGCGGAAGAAAATGAATTGACGGCTTACCGCCAGCTTATGGAGCATGTCCGTGTTAGCAATCCAAAAAATCGGATTTTTGTCGTACACCGTTTGGACAGAGATACATCAGGCGTAATGATGTTTGCCAAAAGCGAACGGATTCAGCAGGCATTACAAACTACGTGGAAAGATACTGTGAAGGAACGTTCTTACGTAGCGCTCGTGGAAGGCGCGGTTAAAAGACCTGAAGGCAAGATAAGCTCTTGGCTCAAAGAAACCTCAACCCTTAAAATGTATTCCAGTCCTCATGAAGGCGATGGACTACATGCAATTACACATTATAAGCTTATTCAGGCTAACCGCCATTTTTCCTTGCTAGAGGTTAAGCTCGAAACCGGACGAAAAAATCAGATTCGGGTGCATATGGCAGATATCGGCCACCCTATCGCAGGTGACAAGAAATATGGGGCAGAGACCAAAACGGTAGGAAGACTTGGTCTACATGCTCGAGTGCTCTCTTTTATTCATCCAACCACTGGAGAACTGATGACCTTTGAGAGCCCGATTCCGAAGACGTTCCTGAAATATACTGCGCCTGCGCCTACAAACTAAGAATTGAACGTATACCCACGACTGACGAGCCTTCCCCCTTATGGGAAGCTGTAACTTCTACACAAGATGCCCGGTCCATTTGGTCCTGGGCGTCTTTTTTTAACTTCCTATCACATCATGTTACAATATAAATAAACAAAGAAGGTGCCCTTATTGTTCCATCCTACTGTTTTCGATAATATTAAGATCGCCTTTGAGAACCAGATTTATGACTACGATAATTTAGACGGAATACTGGTGGTTACGGATCGCTCCGACCTTCTGAATATGGCGCTGATGTCCAGAGAGTTCAGTCTCTCCTTCCAATTAACTGCAGGCAGGAAAGTAACCGCCGAAATCCTGCTCACTTCGACCACGAAAGATCTCAGCGATGAAATCATGGAGGTTCCTAATACGGATCCCGGCTGTAATCTTTCACTTCGTTTTTATATGGAAGTCGAAGATATTCCTAGCGAATGTCAGGCGATAGACAGTATTCTAAAAGCGATCTGGGGACCTGATTTCCAGCCTGTGCAATCTTTAAGCTTCATATATGGCCAGGAAAGTGAAACTTACAATAACTGCATCGAGCTGCAATTCAAAAGACAACTTACAGAAGAACAAATGGAGGACATTCCAAACCTGCTAAGCCACCTGCTGCAAAGTGCAGAAGAACTGGAATCCTTCACGGTATAATTCCTACTTTTTAACGTTCGAACTATGGGAAAAGAGGTGTGCATGAAATGAAATTCCTGCCTGCTGCCAAAAGTAAACGTTGGTTTCTCTGGATGACCGTTTATGCCATTCTGCTATGGCTTCTTTTCCCTCTGCACCGATTTGTGATGCTGGCCCAAGAAATGGATACCACACTCTTACTGCGCTTTGCTCTTTTTTCCGTAGTAGTGGCAGGCATCGTCAACACTTTAGGCTGGCTCGGAGCACGTCTGCTCTGGGTATTTAGTACGGCGGGAATAATCATAGGCGCGGCATTTATGCTGGGCTACACCTACAAAGAGATGTCCGGTTGGGAGGATCTCGCAGGCTTCCTCGCATTTTCCTTATTTTCATGTGCCGGATTTGCACTGGGTTTATTAGCGGAAGGTATTCGTCTGCTGTATACGCGAGCATCGAAGTCTTGAATGGAAGAGGTGAAACGCTGTTGTCCAATTCTTTTCTAACCAAAAATGCATTGTCCCATTCTTTAAAAGAACTAATGGAGCATACACCGCTCAATAAAATTACTGTTAAACAACTAGTGGACCATTGCGGACTAAACAGACAAACCTTCTATTATCATTTTCAGGATATATTTGATTTGCTAGGTTGGATCTATAAGACTGAGGCTGTCGAAAGCCTCGCCCAGTATCGCAGCTACAGCACTTGGACGGACGGTTTTTATAGAATCTTCTGCTACATTGAGCGGAATAAATCCTTTTGCTGTAACACGCTAAATTCACTAGGCAGAAATCACCTGGATGCATATCTGTACGAGGTGACAAACGATCTCATCATGGGGGTTATAAACGAGCTGTCCTCCGGGATGGAGGTTTGCGAAGAAGACAAGCACTTTATAGCCAACTTCTATACGCTAGCCTTCACAGGCCTAATCATTCAGTGGATGAGAGAAGGCATGAAGGAACAGCCGCATCATATGATTGAGAAGCTAAGTGATCTAATTGAAGGGAATTTTCTGAAAGCTTTACACAAATATGAGAACCATCCGTTGTAACCTTTGGTTGCAGCGGTTTTTTTTGTCTAAAAACTAGACAGATCACCCATAATGACAAAAATCCAGACACTCTAAAGAGTTTGATTATACCTTCAAAATAGGAGTTGGTTTACATTAAGAGTGTGATTATTTAAACAACTACTTGGAGGCGACCATTGTGAAAAAAGAGTACGGTAATAGACAGGTTTATTTTGTCGGTGGCGGAATTGCATCTCTAGCGGGCGCTGCTTACCTGGTCAGAGACTGTGATTTTCCGGGACAAAACATTCACATTATTGAAGAGATGAAGATTCTTGGTGGTAGCAATGACGGCGCAGGTGACGCTGAACATGGTTACGTTGTCCGCGGCGGCCGTATGCTCAACGATGAAGCTTATGAGAATCTCTGGGAACTATTAACAACGATTCCTTCTGTCGACCGTCCGGGGTTGTCTGTGCGGGATGAAATTATTGCTTTTGATACCGCTAATCCAACACACTCAAACGCCAGACTTGTAAATAAAGACGGCAAAGTAGAAGATGTATTGTCCATGGGTTTTGATATGGCTGATCGTCTCGCTATGGGCAAGCTGATTATTACACCAGAAGATAAAATGGGTAAAGCGCGTATCAACGACTGGTTCGCCCCTCACTTTTTCACAACAAACTTCTGGTATATGTGGGCTACTACTTTTGCATTCCAACCTTGGCACAGCGCTGTAGAGTTTAAACGATATATGCTGCGTTTCTTCCATGAATTCCCAAGAATTCAAACACTGGAAGGTGTAACTCGCACTCCTTATAACCAATATGACTCCATCATTCTGCCTTTGCACAAATATCTTGAACCATTCGGTGTCGATTTCACACTGAAATGTACAGTTACTGATCTGCAGTTCAAAAAAGGTGACGGAATTACCGTAACCCAAATGAATGTAGTGCGCGAAGGTGTCAAAGATGTGATTGATGTAAAAGAAGATGATCTCGTGATTATCACAAACGGTTCTATGACCGAAGGCTCCAGCCTTGGTTCTATGACTTCTGCTCCACGCCTTAACGGCAAGGGAAGCTCGTGGAAATTATGGGAAAACATCGCTTCCAAGAAACCAAGTCTTGGCAATCCTTCTTCGTTCGATGATCATGTAGACGGTTCGAAATGGGAGTCCTTTACTGTAACTTTCCATGACTCCAAATTCTTCGATCTGATGGAAAATTTCACACGTAACCGTGCCGGCACAGGCGCTTTGGTCACTTTCAAGGATTCGAGCTGGTTTATGTCCGTTGTACTGGCTTACCAACCGCATTTCCGCAATCAGCCTGAGCATGTTAAAGTGTTCTGGGGTTACGGACTGTATCCAGACAAAGTTGGGGATTTTGTGAAAAAGAGAATGTGTGATTGTACCGGCGAAGAAATCATGCAAGAATTGATCGGTCATCTTCACTTTGAAGAACATAAGGACGAGATCATGGCTACCGCCAACTGTATTCCTTGCATGATGCCTTATATCACTTCTCAGTTCATGCCTAGACTCAATAGTGACCGACCAAAAGTTGTCCCTGAGGGTTCCACGAACCTGGCCTTTATTGGACAATTCTGTGAAATTCCAGATGACGTTGTATTCACTGAAGAATACTCCGTGAGAGCAGCGAGAATTGCGGTATATACTCTACTTGGTATCGAACGGCCTATCGAGCCAATCAACCAATATCAATACGATGTACGTACACTATTCTCAAGCTTTGTTACATCTTTCAGATAAAACAACAATCAGCGGCGAGCGCTTCCGGATATCGGGAGCGCTTGTTTTTGAGTGTGGGAAGCAACAAAAGAACAGTTTTATCAAGACAAAAAAGAGCTGAGGGCTCCCTCAGCTCTTTTGTTTTACTCGAATCCAAACTTTAAATATTGCAAGATCCATCTGCGCAGCCATCATCGGTAGATACTTCAGAATTCCCCTTACCAACCACTTGTAATGTTGGTCCTGCTTGTTCTTCCGCCCACACAGTATCCAGTACCTCTGTAAATACAGGACCTGGTTGTGCACCAGATAAAGCATATTTATTGTTGAATACAAAGAAAGGTACACCGGTAATATTAAGGCGGCTTCCTTCTTCAATATCGCCATTAACCTCATTCGCAAAAGCATCCGTCTCCAGCATTGCCGCAGCTTCCACTTGATCCAAACCAACTTCAGCAGCGAGTGATGCCAGTACACTGCGATCTCCAAGATTTAATGAATCCGTAAAGTAGGCACGCAGCAGACGTTCGGACATTTCTGCACCTTTTCCCTTTGTGCTTGCAAAATGACTCAGTCGGTGACTGTCAAAAGTGTTGGTATGCTTCACAGTATCAAAATTAAATTCCAAGCCCACATCTTTAGCTTGCTCCGCTAGTTGTGCGTTCATTGCTTTTGCTTTTTCGACGGTCATCCCGTATTTGGTAGCCAGCAGCTCATGAATACTCTTGTCTGTACTTACCTCTGCATGTGGATCCAGTTGAAAGCTACGGAATACTACCTCCACTTGATCACGGTTCGGGAATTGGCTTAGCGCATTCTCTAAACGTCTTTTGCCAATATAACAAAAAGGACATGCATAATCGGACCAGATATCTATTCTCACGAAAAAACCTCCTAATATTATTGATAATTTGTAGCTGTTATATAAGAGTAATAACTAAATATATGTCGCTTACTATTATATAGTTAAAAACTCAAAATTACAAACTTAACTTTTATTAAAATAACATTTATAGACGTGAATGTTAAAGCAAAAAGTAAACGAAAGTGGTATATACGCTCCCCTTCAGGGCAGATAGAATAAAGTTAACACCAGAAATTCCGAAGGGAGATCCCCATATGCATGATGTATCTATAGTGATACCTACCCGTAACCGTATAAACGACCTTACAGTGTGCATAGAGTCTATTAGCAAGCAGACACAGCTAGAGAGTGTCTCCATCGAGCTCTGGATTGTGGATGACGGTGAGATTCCTGAAGAAAGATTAACCTATTATCGTAACATACTGAACAAATTGCCACAGGCTGAGTTTCGATATCATCGTAAGACTAATCCGGGACTCTGGCTTTCCCGTTATGAGTCACTTGGACTAGTAAATGCTGAAATTGTGCTTCATTTAGACGATGATGCAGAATTAGATGATTCCTTATATATTCGACGATTACTTGATACTTATGCAGCGGACGATTCAATTGTCGGTGTAGGCGGTGTGGCAAAAGGCATGCGCAGCAGCAAACCGGGCCGGCTGTTTGGCATGCTGACCGGACAAATGTCCGGATCCCCGGGCAGATTATCCCCAAGCATGTTTGCAGGCTCCCTATTCCTCTGGGGAGAGAAAGAGCAGGTTTTTGAGACGGATTTTTTTCACGGCTGTAATATGTCATTCCGGCGCTCAGCATTACAAGATATGAAACCCTATCCCTGGATGACAAGTTACTCCATTGCCGAAGATATTTACTTGTCCCATTTGGCTAGCCGTTATGGCAAGCTTGTCATTAACCCAGCTATGAAAATCATTCATCATGAGTCGCCGGGTTCTCGGGATAAGGCGGGCGTTGTTGCAAGAGCTACTGCCATCAATCATTATTATCTGCTCAACTTACGTAAAGCACCTCCTATGAATTATGCCGCATTGATCTGGACGTTAACCTGTCTGACAGGCAAAGAAACTCTCAAACGAAATTTTAAAGCTGTTAGCGGTTATGCCAAGGGAATCCTTTTCGTAATGAATCCTCGTAAAAACAAATACCGTGAATACATGCTAGATTAGCTTAATAGCTACCTCTATATCCACAGCGTTGCTCCGAATCAGATTGCGGGGCTTTTTTTTCGTGCAGACGGAGTTGTACCTAAATATGCCATGAAATTAATTTCCATCAACTTCTGATCTAGGGTATGATAGTGATAATGTGTTTTAGAAACTAACTTTATGGATGGTGGAATATGTTTAAGAACAAAAAAACGACGTTGATCCTCGTTGTTATCCTCATCGTCGTCATAGCTGTCGGCGCTTGGCTAATTACTAAAAATAAGGATGACAAAGCGACGGAAACACCGGGTGGCGCAACAGCTTCAGGAAAAGGCGAAGCCAAGTCACTCTCACAGACCTTTTATATCTATGACACGGTCGTGAATATCAAAGTGTTCGGAGAAAATGTAGCCCAAAAAAATATGGATGATATCCAGCAAATGCTGGAGCGAATGGATATGGAGCTTAGCCGTACAAAAGAAGGCGGCGAGGTTTACGCAGTCAATCAAGCAGCAGGAAAAGAAGCGGTTGTCGTTTCGGACGAGACCTTAGATGTTGTAAAACAATCGGTGCAATATGCAAAAGAAATGGATGGGCTATTCGATCCCACGATTGGTCCGCTGATCGACCTCTGGAACATCGGTAGTGGCGGGGATAAAGTCCCTGATCCAGCAGCTATCGATGCAGCCAAGAGCCTAACCAATTACAGGGACGTTGAAATTGACGAAGCTGCTAAGACCGTGAAGCTATTGAAGGAAAATATGGTACTGGATCTTGGAGGTATCGGCAAAGGGTATGCTGCTGACCGTATCGCTGATTATTTAAAAGAGCAAGGCCTTAACAGTGCAATGATCAACCTCGGCGGCAGCAGTATTATTGCGTTAGGTACGAAACCAAACGGAACGGATTGGAATATTGGCCTGCAAGACCCTGACCAAAGCCGCGGCACGCAGCTAGGAACGATTAAAATCGCGGATGAGGTCATCGATGCTTCTGGTGTTTATGAACGTTATTTTATGCAAGACAATGTTCGTTACCACCATATTCTTGATCCACGCACAGGTTATCCTTCTCAGAACGGTCTCAAAAGCTTGACCATTATGAGCCCTAATGCAACAGATGCGGACGCTTTGTCCACTGGGGTGTTCTTGATGGGGATCGAAGAAGGTATGAAATATCTGGAGTCGTTACCTGAAGATGTAGAAGCTTTCTTTATTACCGATGACAACAAAATCTACGCCACACCAGGCATTAAAGAAAGAATGAATCTGACTGACCCTACGTACAGCTTCGCTGATTAAACGAAAAGAGCTTGCCCCCTTAAAGCCGTTATTGGCTTTGGGAGGCAAGCTCTTTTATTGTGGATAAAGGTTCTTTGGCGTGGCTGAGGGATATTCATCGCCCATTCATCGCCCAGCAGCCTGATAATCAGGGAATTCCTCCCTAAAATCATTAGATTTTTTCAAGGTGAACCTTCGATTAGGGAAAACCTCCCTAAAAATCATCCGAATATGGCTATAACCTTGCTTATTTAGGTTTTATTAGGGAGGAATTCCCCAATAACCTCAATTTCGCGCTTTAATCGGTTAATTTCAGGGAGGTTTTCCCTAATTAATTCCCGATCAAGATTTTTGCAGCACCAAAGGCAACTCGCTAAATTCCTTATAATTCGTGAAAATATAACTAGGCTTATGATCCGTAGCCGGCTGTCTGCCTCTCGGATTATACCAGCAGACCTTCCAGCCAGCCGCAAGCGCTCCTACTACATCATTAGCCCAAGTATCGCCAATATAAAGCGAATGGTCTGGTGAAGTGCCAGACTTCTGATTTACATGCAAAAAGAGTTGCGGATCTGGTTTGGCCAGACCTACAGCGTCAGAAATAAAAATCATCTCCTCGGGGATCATCTGATCCAGACCTAATCCGCGAATCTTTTTCATTTGATGATCTTTGGGTCCATTCGTAATGATGCCTACTTTATGACCAGCAGCAATGAACCTTTCCAATTGCTCCCGAACTCCATCTATCATTTGAATGGTGTACTGACGGCCAATGTATGCCGCTTGTACCGCCGTGGCTTGGTCACGATCAAGCTGTAAACCATACTCTGCAAAAGCAAGCTCCAATCGGCGTACCCTTGTCTCCTCCAGCGGAATTTCTCCACGTAAATACATAGGCCATAATACATCACTATGATGTCTTACTTTATAAAATAATTCCGCAAAGTCCAGACTGCTCTCATCCGGTTTAAGTACTTGACGCACCGCTTCTTTAAATGGAACCAAATGATCATATAAGGTATCATCAAGGTCAAAAAAGATTGCCAACTTATTACTTGTATCCACTTTAACGCCCCTTACTCGTCTTTCTCTCTAGCTTTAGAAAAAAAGGTTATAGGTATAAAAATCATCATCCCGAATGTAGCCATGCGCTTCATATAAGCGCTGTGCCCCCACATTCGCCGTCATTGTTGTCAGGGACAAGCCCTTGGTATTCGTTGCGAGCGCATGAGCTCTGGCACTTTCCAGCAGCTTGGAGCCGAGCCCATGTCCCCGCAGTTCTGTAGTTACATATAGATCATTCAATATCCAGAGACGCTCCATAGAGACCGATGAAAAAGAGGGATAGAGCTGAGTGAAGCCCCACGCTCTTTTCTCCTCGCCTTCTCCCTCCACCGCAATAAAGATTACCGATTCGTTCAGCTTCAATCGATCTGATAAAAAAGCACGTGCACCATCCAGATCAGAGACTGCCCCATAAAATACCCGATACTCATTAAACAATGGGATAAACCGTTCCAAATCATCATAGATCACACGTTCAATACGATAGTTGTTCATCCTCAGCGCTCACTTTCCGGCTTGGGCCGTTTTAACGTTATTGTATATTTCAGCCGTTCCGTGCACCATGGAGCGAACGCCAGATCATTTGGACAATTATTCTTATTCTTTGGAATCGTAGAACACATGCCGGGCACTGACTTTACCCTCTTCGATATCCAAAATTCCGAAGGAATACAGTTTCTCACGTCGTTTATCTGTTGGCGATCCTGGATTAAAGAGCAGAATCCCATTCTCTTCCCGCAATAAAGGCTGATGCGAATGACCAAAAAGAATACAATCCACCTTATCGTTCGCAAAAGCAAGCAGCGCATTCCCGTCCGTTCCTTTGCGGGAGTGTGGCGTATGACCATGGACCATTCCGATCCGGACTCCCTCAAGCGTTAGCAGCTTACGCTCCCCGAAACGCTCGATGATCTCTATTCCATCGTTATTCCCAGCAATCCCTTCCACTGGAGCCAATTCAGCCAACAAATCGTAGATTCCCATACTCACCCAATCTCCAAGATGCAGAATCAAGTCTACATTCCGGAATTCAGCAATAAGTGCTTTGGGCAGAGACTTAGCCATTCTTGTCATATGTGTATCTGATACCACGCCTACTTTCATATAACTCAGCTCCTAATCTATCATACTCATCTCATATTCAAATAATTGTACGATTTGCTTAAACGAGAAGCAAGTTCTGTGACTTCTCCCACGCAGAAAAGCCGGGTACACCCCACTAACAGAGGGCATATCCGGCTGCCATTAAGTAATCCAAAGAAATCATTTACGCTTACTACCTTCTATAGTATTTAGCTTCCCGACTCAGTTTTCTCTATCCTGCCAATTCCATAATCTTACTTCCTCTACATGAATATTGCTGACCCATTTTTCTTCCTTTAACTTGAGCAACTCTTTAACCGGACCGGTTACGACAGCTCCATACAGCCTAACTCCGTTCTTCTCCAGATAACTAATGGAGTCATCCAGATCAATAAACGGAATTACCTTGTTGGCGATCGATTTATGCTCCTGCATTAAGTGCAGTGTCTTAAGGAAGTTCGCATTACGAAGTTCACCATCCCCATATGAGTCAACAGATGGAGAAACACTCGTGCGGCTAGTCACCCCTCCAAACCAACCCCACTTTTTCTTTGACTCTTGTGTCACCTTCATATCATCGGCATGCCAGATGGGCGTACTTGGAAATCCTAAGGGATCATTTATTACTGGCTCTTGTGTCCTTGGACCTGTATCTGCTGCGAACCATAAAAGCTCAAGATTTTTATGCTGAAACTTCTTCAATAGCTCATCTGTCGTAAAAAATTGTTCAAAAGACAAATAGGCTTCTCCTACCGTACCTTCAGGGAGCTTTTCTAGTTTTTCCCACTCACTGCTGTCATCCATCCTATTTTCTGCAGACTGGTTCTCAGTGGGATATATAAAGTAATTACCTGTCCCACTGCGTTCATATGTCCATGAATAACTATAGATTCTAGGCCAGCCTAATAGAAACTTCATCGAATAATCTCCAACATTAATCCGCGCATCACCAATTTGTTTTATTATTCCGCCCTGCAGATTCATACTAAAAAACGGTCCGGAATCGCTACTCAAATGGACGATTGTGTTCGGCTGTGAAACAGCAATTGCGGAAGAAACGACATCACGGTAAGTCTCCCCTCTTCCTCCAGTGCTATAAAATACCGCTGTGATGATACTGCTGACAATCAAAAAAATCAAAAACGCAGAAATCACCGTTAAAGTATTTGATATGCGTGCTTTCCACTTGCCACGGCGGATGATCTTTTTTTCTTTGCCGGGTCTGTTTCTTTTACCCTTTCCGGATTTCATGCTCTTCTCCTCATCTGAAGCCGGCTTTTCTTCGCCCATGAGTTCATCCAGATAAGCCTGGTAAGCTTCCATCTTCTCTAGCTCACGTACAACCTCATCCCTATCCTCATCAGCAAGAGTGCCTTCGCCATACCTTCTTAACTTCTCCTTAAACTCTTCACTCATGTTCATTTCTCCTCCGCTCTGCCTCACGCAGCTTCTGTCTGGCCCGAAAGATCAATATCTTATATTGGGACAAGCCCACATCCATAATGTCCGATGCTTCCCGATAACTCAGCCCATGAAAATCATGCAGCAGCAGTGCATTTCTCTGATTGTCCGGTAGCTCACCTACCGCTATCCTCATCTCTTCCCAACGTTCCTGATGAAGCAGTGTGCTTTCTGTGGTATCTGGATGAGCAAGCTTTTTGAAATAATCCTCACTCTGAACTGTACTGCGGCCTTCCTTTCGCTTGTAATCTACGAAGGCGTTATAAGCGACACGGAACAACCATGGCTTAATCTTCTCTTCTTTACAATCCTCCAAATGTAGATAAGCGCGATAAAAGGTTTCTTGCATCAAATCTTCAGCCGCATAATGATCACCACAAAGGGAGCGCAAATAGCGGTAAATATCCATCACATACATCTGATATATTTCATCCAATGACTTTCGCTTCATGCACTCCCCCCTTAACCTAACCACGTATCCCAGCCTGAAAAGTTACAGATAAATTTAGCAACTAGTATGAATATACCAGTAATTCCATGGAAAAAAGCGAAAAAAGCCTGCTGGCAAGGAGTATTACTCCTGCCAACAGGCTTTTTAATTCACCAAGTTACTCTGCTTACAGAACAACTTCAACTTCTTTGAGCATTTCGCTAACGGATATTAAACCGCCACCGGACAAATACCAGTAGTTAGGATCCAAGTAAATGATTTTACCGTTTTTAAAGGCATTTGTGTTCTTCACTAGATCGTTTTCAACTGCTTTTTTAGCTGAGCCGGATTCGCCGCCATCACTCTTCACAGCCGCATCTCTGTCCACTACAAACAGATAATCCGGGTTCTTATCCGCTACATATTCGTAGGATACGCTTTGTCCGTGAGTGGATACTTCAATTTTATCATCAGCCTGTGCAAATCCGAACACATCATGGATAATCCCAAAACGGGAACCTGCACCGTAAGCACTGATTTTGCCTTCATTCGCAAGAATAACAAGTGCTTTTTTGCCATCAGCTGTTGCCTTCGTATTCAAAGCTTTGATGGAATCATTGATAGTCGCAAGCTCAGTTTCTACTTCTGCTTCTTTTCCAAAAATTTGACCCAGCATTTTCACGTTATTCGTAAAAGATTCCATGTAGTTTGCATTATCTACAGCCACATACAGAGTAGGTGCAATTTTGCTGAATTCTTCATAAGAATCCTGTTGTCTGCCGGAAATGATGATCAGGTCCGGAGAAAGACTGTTTATTTTTTCGAAGTCAGGCTCTTTCAAACCCCCAACATTCTCATATTTAGCATCGTTATATTTAGAGAGATAAGCCGGTACATTACTTTGAGGCACTCCAGTCACCTCTACACCCAGTTTATCCAGCGTATCCAGTGTACCGAAGTCAAAAACAACCACTTTTTGCGGATTGCTTTTGATAGTTGTTTCGCCAAGCGCATGCTTGAAAGTAAGCTCTGTCGGTGCTGTAGTTGCTTCCGTTGTTGGTGCAGTAGTAGCCTCCGAATTGCCTGCCGCTGCTGTGTTGTTATTTGAAGTTGCTGCATTATTGGAGCCACAAGCCGCCAAGATTACCGCAAGAAATACTGTCATAATCAGTAAAGATAAGTTCTTCTTCAACGTATTCACCCCTAATTTTTATAGTGAAGCTATTTGAATTATTCGCGTATGCGTTAAGAAGCTGGCGCCTTTCACTTCTTACGTTACGTCATAATAATATCCGCATTGTAATAGTTACCTTTTTAGAAATAGACACCGATTTTTCGGCCTCCTATAGTTTCAATAGGAATGTCCATGTCATATACCTCTTTAAGAACTGCAGAATCTATAATTTCATCCGCTGTACCCGAGGAAGCTACTCTTCCATTTTTAAGCGCAACAATGTAGTCAGAGTAACAAGAAGCAAAGTTAATATCGTGGATAACGAGCACAATCGTCTTCCCCTTCTCGTCTACCAAGCGGCGAAGCACCTTCATAATTTGGACGGAATGCTTCATATCGAGGTTGTTGAGCGGTTCGTCGAGCAGAATGTACTCTGTATCCTGAGCCATGACCATGGCAATATATGCCCGCTGGCGTTGCCCTCCACTGAGCTGATCAATATATTTATCCTGCATTTCCTGGAGATCCATGTAAGCAATCGCTTCGTCAACGAACGCCCGATCCTCCGGACTCAGCTTCCCCTGTGAATACGGGAATCTCCCAAAAGAAACGAGCTCCTTCACAGTGAGGCGTACGCTAATATGATTGGACTGCTTTAACACCGATATTTTACGAGCAAGCTCATTACTTTTGCAGGTACCGATTTCCTTACCTTCGATCAGCACCTCTCCCGCGTCTTTGGAGATAAGTCTGCTGATCATGGAGAGCAGTGTACTTTTACCCGCACCATTTGGTCCGATAAACGAGGTGATTGCACCCTTTTTAATGGACAAGGACACATCATCAACGACGGTTACTCCGCCATAACGTTTGGTTAAATTTTTAACTTCTACCACGACTTATTCTCCTTTAACAGCAGATAGACGAAGTAGACGCCGCCTGCAAAATTGATAATCACACTAACCGTAGTATTGAATCCAAAAACACGTTCGACCAGGAACTGCCCGCCGACAAGCGCAACAATGCTCAGCAGAATCGTTCCAGGAATCAGATAAGCATGCTTATAGGTACGGAACAACTGGTGTCCCACATTAGCTACCAACAAACCTAAGAAAGTGATTGGCCCCACTAAAGCCGTCGAGATCGAAACGTAGATAGATACAATAACTAGCAGCCTTTTGACCACATAGTCATAATTGATGCCCAGATTAATGGCTTCATCTTTTCCAAGCGAAATAACATCCAAATACTTAACAAATCGCAGGAAGTACAACGTAGTTAGCGTCAGGACAATGGTGGAAAGAATCAATAGGTCACTGCTGACATTGTTGAAGCTGGCGAACATTTTCCCCTGTAGAATCAGGAATTCGTTCGGATCAATAAGCACTTCCATAAAAGAAGACGCGCTCTGGAACATCGTCCCCATGATCAGCCCTACCAGCAGCAGGAAATAAATATTTTGTCCTTCCCTACGGAACATTAGCTTATACAATACGCCTGAAAACAGGACCATGAGGCACGCAGAGAACAAGAAGTTGATGTTTTTATTCATAAAGGTCATATTCGATGAACCTAAGGCATAAACACCGAACGTCTGGATTAACATGTACAGGGAATCGAGCCCGAGAATACTTGGTGTCAAAATACGATTGTTCGTGATGCTCTGAAAAACTACGGTAGAGACAGCTATCACAGCTCCGGTAATCAGAATGGCCGCCAGCTTTCTTCCCCGGCTGGGCAGAACGTAGTCCCAATTTCCCAAAGCATGATACGTCATAAACAAGACGATGAGGGCGACAGCACTTATAGATAATATAGTTAGTTTTGTCTTCATCTCTAGTTCGCCTTTCTTCTCATCAGCAAGTAGATAAACAGACCACTACCGATGACGCCTACCGTGAGACTGATTGATATTTCATATGGATAGATAATGAGCCTGCCCAGAATATCGCAGAACAGGAGGAACACCGCTCCGAGAATGGCTGTATGCGCCAGACTTTTTTTGAGGTTATCTCCTATGTACAACGTTACAATGTTAGGTACTACCAGACCCAGAAATGGAATCGTACCTACGGTTAAAATGACAACAGAAGAGATTAACGCTACAATTACCAATCCCACGTTGACAACCGCTTTGTAATTCATGCCAAGATTGACGGAGAAATCCTCGCCCATACCAGCTACCGTAAATTTATTAGCGAAGAGATACGCCAGAATGACAAGTGGAATGCTGATATAAATTAATTCGTATTGGCCTTTGATAATCGTTGAGAAATCTCCAAGCATCCAAGACGAGATATTCTGAATCAAATCATTTTTATACGCAAAAAATGTTGTAATCGAACCTACAATGTTTCCGAACATGAGTCCGACCAGCGGGATAAAAATACTATCCTTGAACTTGATCCGATCCAGGATTCTCATAAAAATAAAGGTGCCCAATAGTGCAAAAACAAAAGCAACAAGCAATTTCTGCATTGGCGTTGCGCCTGTGAATAACATGAGGGATACGAGAATACCAAATTTCGCGGAATCCATCGTCCCTGCCGTAGTCGGGGAGACGAATTTATTGCGTGACAGCTGTTGCATAATTAATCCGGCAATACTCATGCTGACTCCAGCGATAATCAATGCGGCTAACCGGGGAATCCGGCTTACCAGCAAGGTCTGTGCTTGAGATTCCGTAAGATGAAAGAGATCTAATGGGGATATATCTTTAACGCCTATAAACAAAGATATAAATGAAAATACTATTAGAAGTAGGGACAAATATTTTAGTTTCATGAGTTGTTCCTTATCTGTTTAATAGTTTACACATGCGATTTTATGATAATGATTTTCATTCGCAATGTTTTAAATTATACCTAAGCCCACTTTGAGGGTCAACCCTTTCATATACTTAAATTTAAAATAATTAAGACTTAGGCTTATCTGCTTAAGTTACCTAAAAAAAGACACCCTAACGGGTGCCTCTTTAATCTTTGCCATATTTTTAGCGCTAAGCTATAGGATTTATTTATATTTCTTCCAATCCTGATTACTGTTCTCCAGCAGATGTGCAAAATCATTATCCAACCGCTTCTGCTCAGCCTTGCGCTGATCTTCCACTGCCTTACGGGCAGCTTCTTTACGGTCATTTTCCTCCGCTTTCAACGCATCAGATTGCGCCTTCAGCTTTCCTAGAACATCACTGCTTAGCAGATCTTTTAACGTAGCAGGGCCATCATTCGTAGCGGCTCTTGGTGTGGTAGGCATTTTCTTTTTTTTAGCCACTGTCCATCATCCTTTCTAGTACTGAATTAAATTGGAATTTGTTTAAGTTATTGGTCTTTTCGTTTATAATGTTTACTAAGAGGTGAGCCCTATGAAGTCCAATGATTTATGTCCCCGGCTACAAAAAAGTATGGATATTATCGGCAGGCGTTGGACTGGTTTAATTATCTACCAGCTCCTTCAAGGACCCCAACGTTTCAATGTAATTGAAGCGGCATTGCCCATCAGTGGAAGACTGCTCTCCGAACGGCTCAAAGAGCTGGAACAGGAAGGGATCGTTCTTCGAGAAGTGTTCCCAGAGACCCCCGTGCGGATCCAATATTCTTTGACGGATAAAGGTCTTGCCCTGGAATCAGTCATCCGAGACTTACAGAGTTGGTCCAAAGAATGGGTCGATTGTGACACCGATAATCTAAATTCAACTCTCAAAATGTAAGCGTTTTATATGAGGCGTTAGATTTTAAGGCCGACAATGACTAAATCACGCTCTATACCGTCAAGTTCAGCCACACCAGGCAGCATTCCCCACTCTTCAAAACCAAACTTTTTCAACAAACCAAGGCTTGGATCATTATGTCCAAATACAAAGCCGACTAGATTCTTAATTCCGAGACTAGGGGCTTTCTCAATGGCCTCTGTCAGAAGAATTCTGCCCGCACCACCACCACGGAACTTTTCATTCACGTATACACTGATTTCTGCTGTTGCATTATACGCTGGACGACCATAGAAGGATTGAAAACTGAACCATGCAGCAATTTCATCTCCTTGCTTCAGTACCCATAAGGGACGGTGATGGCTATTATGCTCAAGAAACCATTTCTCCCGGTCTGCAACAGTAACGGGTTCCAGATCTGCAGTTACCACCCTCCCAGCAATCGTTGAGTTATAAATATCTACAATAGCTGCTAAGTCTGCAGATGTTGCATCTTCAATTCTGCTGTTCTCCCAATTCATCCCTTAATTCCTCCAAATGTGTTAATTAACTCAGGCCGACCTGCTCCTGGCTCCATTGCCACAGCCGTTCGGCTTCTATTGTATTCTGCGCTCTGGGAGACAGTTGTTTAATCTTTCTTCGATAATAATATTGACCGGTTACCTCTCCAAGATCGGGATCTGTAGCCAAATAAATCGCTGTATCGGCACCTTGTTCAGGTGTTAAGAAAAAGTATGAGAGTAACTTAAGTACCGACTTGCCGAAACCAGTCTCCCGGTTTACACCTATATTCGTCCCCACTGCTCCTGGATGCAGGCAATTCACCGTCACCCTTGTTCCGTGAAGACGCGAAGCCAGCTCCCGCGTGAACAGAATATTGGCTAGCTTGGATCGGGCATAGGCTTTTGCAGGATTAAAACGGCGAGCGAGGGTTGGATCTTCATAATGGAGCGCACCTATCTTGTAAGCACCGGAGGCAACCACAATGATACGGCCTTGCTCTGCTGCCTGCAACGACTTAAGTAACAAATTGGTAAGTAGAAAATGCCCCAAATGATTTACGCCAAGATCCATCTCAAAGCCGTCCTTCGTAAGCTGACGCTTAATCGTGACTACCCCGGCGTTATTGATAAGTATGTCTAGCATCGGATATTTCATAGTGAATTCCTCAGCAAAGCTGCGAATGCTCTCAAGTGAAGCCAGATCACACAACATGAGCTCGATATCCTCGGAGTGGCTCTTTTGTTTGGCGGCAGCAAGTGCTTCTTCTCCCCGCTGGCGATTACGGCAAACCATAATAACTTTAGCTCCCTTGCGAGCCAGTTCAACTGTTGTGGCCAGCCCCATACCGGAATTCGCTCCGGTAACAAGTGCGATTGTTCCTCTCATTGCAAGAATCACTCCTCTCTCAACAACCGTACCCGAATAAGCTTCAGCCTAACCTTAGGAGAAGTATATTTAAAGATATGTTACACCAACTAGTAGGGTTAAGAAAAGCTTCATGTCATGATTAGCCAACGATAGTTATAGTTCGTCAGGTGCGTCTGGTCTATTTTTGATCTATAATAGGAATATTGCAGTTCTAATCGTGAAGTTGAAAGGGGAACACCAACTATGAATAATGCTCTGACAAGCCTAGAGCAGCAAATGGCGGGCGAAGGTCTGGATGCCCTGCTCGTAACAGATCCCAAGCATGTCTACTACTTAACCGGCTTCGCCAGCGATCCGCATGAACGTTTTCTGGGTCTGCTGCTGATACGCGGAGAAGAGCCTATGCTCATTCTGCCTGCATTGGATGCAGAAGCGGCTCAAGCGGCTTCTTCGGTCACTAAAATTCTAACTCACACTGACACTGATAATCCCTATAACCTGCTAAAAGATTGTTTCGGCAGCAGTAAGCTAGGTACTCTTGGCATAGAAAAGGAACATTTCTCAGTAGCCCGTTTTGAGCACCTAACCGCTGCTGTTCCAGCTGAACGGTTTAGTGATATTGGTCCATTGCTGCGCAGCATGCGCTCTAAAAAGACCCCGGATGAAGTTAAGCGCATGAAACATGCCGCTGAGCTAGTTGAGGAAGCCTTGCGCCGCGTTCTTACCCACGTAAAAACAGGCGTTACAGAAAACGATCTAGTAGCGGAGCTAGAATATCTAATGAAAAAGGTTGGCGCTTCCGGCCCTTCCTTCGACACTATGGTGCTTTCTGGTCCGAAAACTGCCCTGCCTCACGGTGTTCCGGGCAACCGGGTCATTCAACCCGGCGACTTCCTGATGTTTGATATCGGGGTGTATGCCGATGGTTATGCTTCTGATATTACACGTACCTTTGCTATTGAATCCGTAGACGACAAGCTAGTCACTATCTATAACACTGTGCTGGCTGCCAACGAAGCTGGGATCGCTGCCTCCAATCCTGGAGCACCTTTCGGCTCAGTCGACAAAGCTGCACGTGATGTAATTGAAGAAGCTGGATTCGGAGAATATTTCTTACACCGTGTCGGACACGGACTGGGCATGGATGTTCATGAATATCCATCACTTCACGGACAGAACGACGACATTATCGAGATCGGCAATGTGTTCACCGTTGAGCCAGGAATTTATGTGCCTGGACTAGCGGGTGTACGTATCGAAGATGATCTGATTATTACAGCTGAAGGTGCAGAGACCTTAACAAGCTTCCCTAAGGAACTGACTATTCTTCATTTGTAGAAAAGAATTACAAGCCATAGCCAAAAACACAGAGCAGCGATTCCTCCAATAAAGAGAGAATCGCCGCTCTGTGTTTTTTTAAATTCAAACCTGTGTTCCCCACATCCCGCGAACCAACTTAGCCTCTTTCACCATCCTGCCGATCAGCTCCGCGACTGTAGGAATATCTTGGATCATTCCTGTCACTTGACCTGCCCAGCCGATGCCCTCTTCTTTGATATCATCATAGATCCAGCGCTTGTTGGCTGCACCACTGATATACTCTTTTAATGCTTCATAGGTCGGTGTCACGCGCTCGATTTCAAGAATTTGATCAATGTAGTCACTACGTAACACTCGTGCGGGTGCTCCAATAGAACGTTTGATTACAACCGTATCCGACTCTGAGCTTTCTACTAAAGCTTTTTTATAAGAAGCGGCCGCATGAACACATTCCACTGTAGCAACGAAACGAGTGCCCATTTCGATTCCTTCAGCCCCAAGTGCATGAGCAGCCATCCATCCACGGCCATCTCCGATCCCTCCGGAAGCAATCACAGGAATATTAACCGCATCAACCACTTGGGGAACGAGCACCATGGTTCCAACATCGTCACGCCCTAAGTGGCCCCCTCCCTCATGCCCAACAACAATAACCGCAGAAGCCCCTAATTGTTCAGCCTTTTGGGCTTGTCTGCGTGAGGAGACGAGCACGAGTGTTTTAATATCGGTGGGCTGTAACATTTCCAGTATAGGGGCTGGATTCCCTCCAGTGAGGCTCACCACGGGAACCTGCTCTTCGATGGCGACCTGCACCCGATCTTCATAACCAATCCCATGCATGCCGATAGCAAAATTAACACCAAATGGTTTGTCCGTTAGTGTTCGTACCCGACGTATTTCTGCACGTAAGGCCTCCGCATCCGGAAGACTCATTGCTGTGACCTGACCCAGTCCACCGATATTTGAAACCGCAGCCGCAAGGTCTGCATAACCTAAATAAGCAAGTCCTCCTTGAATAATAGGATATTCTATGTGCAATAACTCCGTAATACGGGTGTTCCATTTCATCTTCATCTACACCTTTCCTATCTTTAAGCAAAGCAGAATCACGGCAATTAAAAGGGCAGCTCCCCCTACCAGATAATCTATTTGCTGAAATTGCAGTCTTTTAAAATAAGTCCTTCCTTTACCATTCCCATAAGCACGCGCATCAATTGCATAGCTCAGCTGTTCAGCACGTTGAATCGTTGTGAAGAGCAGAGGAATAATGATCGGAATGTACGCATATATCCGTTTAGGCAGTGATAATACTGTGAGATCATAACCTCTAGCCTTTTGTGCGAGAAGGATACGATCAAGCTCCTCCTTGATGGTAGGAATAAAACGGATCGCAATCACTATCATTAAAGAGAACTGCTCTACGGGTACCCCCAATTTGGACAGAGGGGCAAGCAGCTTCTCCAGACCATAAGCTAAGTCTAGCGGTTTAGTAGTTAATGTCAGAATTGAGGCCAACAAGATGAGCAATATAATCCGCCATACAAAACGTAATCCTATCCGCAATCCCTCTTCAGTCACCTCGATAAAAAACCATGACCAGAGAATCGTCCCCTTGGTGAACACGGCATTGTAAACAAAAGTAAATAATAAAATAAATAATACCGGCCGTAGCCCTCGCCAAAAAAAATGCACAGGAACTTTAGACAGTAATAACATTCCCAATACAAAAAAGGTTGCAACAACATAACTAAGCCCCGTACCAAGCATCATAAAGCTAAGCATGAGCATCACGATACTTACAAGCTTTGTACGAGGATCTAAACGATGAAAAATCGAATGTGTCTCCACATATTGACCGACTAATACGGAATCAGCCATGCCCTTGCCCCCTCGAATGCCAAATCGGCAAAATCGCTTCGAAGATATCCTGCTCTTTACAGCTGGCAACTTCAATCTTCTGACCAGATAATTCCTCCACTAGCTTCAAGAGCTGTACGGGTTCAGGCAAGGATAGTCCAAGTTCCAGCAGTAATTCTTCCTTTTCCAGAAACAATGTTCTGGTATCATGATGCCCTTTTAACTGACCTTCATGAAAAACCATGACCTCATCTGAGAATTCGGCAACATCACCCATCTGATGCGAAACGAAGAGGATGGTGCGATTGTCTTGTTGCTGCCATTCCTTTAGTAGCCTCAGCAAAGACACTTGGCTAGCTGGATCGAGACCCGCTGTCGGTTCATCCAATATCAGCAGCTTCGGATTTGTCATCAGTACAGAGGCAATAGCTACACGGCGCTTTTCACCACCACTTAGCTGGAATGGATTTAAGGGGAGAATCCCCTCTGGCAAACCCACTTGCGGCAAGATCATTTCAATCGCCTCTGTAATTTGCTGACGTGAAGCACCCTGCTGATTCAGAGCAAAAGCAAGCTCCTTATGCACCGTTGTTTCGAATAGCTGATGCTCCGGATATTGAAAAACGAAACCCAACTCGGGGACAACCTTTAAGCGTCCTTTAGCATCTCTGCTGGCAGGCTGCTGGTTAATCCAATAGTCTCCTTTTACGGTGGGAATCAAGCCCTTCAGCACTTTGACAAAGGTAGACTTTCCTGCGCCTGTTGGACCGATAATCGAAATCCATTTGCCTTCAGGAATAGTGCAGTTTATATTGCGCAAAGCCACATGATCGGCATAGTTCACACTTAGATTTTTTAATTGGTAGACCATTGTGATCGAATTATCCCCTTCCAATCGGCTGTTAGCGGTGCTGCTGAATGGAGCAATGTATGTACACGCACTGCGAAGGGCAGTTGTAATTGATAGTCCGCAACAGGCATGGATTCAAAAAAAGTCAGTGGATCGCCGTCAAACTCAAGTCGTCCTTGGTGCAGGAGCAATACGCGTTCTGCTGCAAACACTTCCTCCATATGGTGGGTGATATGAATAAGCGTCAGGCCTTGACGATGCAGCTCTTGCATGATGGAAAGAACCTGCTGTCTTCCCTGGGGATCAAGCATTGAGGTAGCCTCGTCAAAAATAATGACTTGCGGGCGCATCGCCAATATAGCTGCGATAGCGACACGTTGCTTTTGGCCTCCAGATAGCTGATGTGGCATAGCTTCCAGATAATCCTCCATATGAACGGCCTGTAAGGCATGATCCAATCGGCTGCGCATTTCCTCCCTCGGCACACGGATATTCTCCAAACCAAAAAGCACCTCATCCATAACGGTTGTGGTGATAAATTGATCCTCTGGATTCTGAAAAACAAAACCGATTTGCTGATGAATCTCCGCAAGATCCGTTGGTTTTGCTGTGTCCAAGCTCTTAAATTGTACAGTCCCTTTTCGCGGCAGCAGCAGTCCGTCCATGAGCTTTGCAATAGTGGATTTGCCAGAACCATTCGCCCCGACTATCGCCACAAACTCCCCTGCGTCTATCGTAAAGCTAATATCCTCCAGAAGAGGTTGTCCTTTTTTATAATAAAAACAAACTTGATCGAAGGTAAGCATTTATTCAGTCCCCTTTTGACGGTGCCAAGCAGCAAAAAATGCCTCAATGCTACTCTCGGAAAATGCAGGTGCAGGCTTCTCCCATTTTGTCACTTTTGATCCATTCACAGCAAAGATTTCACCGGTTAAATCCGCGTCGGACTCCCTCAACAATGCAGTCACGAAGGAAGCAATAGCCTCAGCGTCACCTATTCTCCAAAAATCAGGCAAAGGTTCATTACGACTGGCATGTTTCTCCTTCAAATGGTCAATTATAGGTCTGGTCATATCCGTTAATGCCGCTGGAGAAATCGCATTGACCCTAATCTGGTCACGTTTCAGCTCTGCTGCGAGCGTCCACATCATGCCCAGTATTCCAGCCTTGGCTGCACTATAATTCACCTGACCTACGGAACCTGCTAGTCCAGCAGCAGAGGTCATCAACAGGATATCCCCACCTGTTTCACGCATATGTGGTAATACTCGTTGAATGCAATAATAAGTGCCATTTAAATGCACATCCAGAACATTCTTCCACTGTTCATCCGTCATACGTTGACATTTCTGATCCTGCACAATTCCCGCGTTAGCTATCAATACCTCGATACGACCGTATCGGGCAATGACCTCATCTACCATGGCAGTGACTGCGACGGAATCGGCTACATTAGCAGCGTACCCTAGCGCCTCTCCGCCTGCCTGGCGGATCTCGCGCACAACCTCATCAATTAAGACTTGTTTCGTACCATTTACAACCACTATATAACCTGACTTGCCAAGCTGCATGGCGATACTACGTCCGATCCCTCTTGTTGCTCCAGTAATTAAGGCCACTTTATTCATCGCTACACCTCTTTCACTGCAAAAGCTCCCGCAGCAATAACATCGCCAGCTTCTGTTGTAAGGATCACTTTCACAAAGCAATCGTCCGCTGCAAAATCAAAAATCACGACACTATCGACCTCTATTGGCTTATGAAATTTCATATCATATTGAGTGATCCACTGTGTAGGGTGCTCAGCAATATACAAAGATTGGGCTAATCCCATAAGATACATCCCATGTGCGATGGGTCGCTCCAAACCAGCCTTGGCTGCGGCCTCTGCATCTAGATGTATAGGCTCCAAATCTTGGGAAGCAGCTGCATATTGCCGGATAGCCTCAGCTGTTATGCACTTTTTTATCATGATCATCACCTACCCGAATTAACACCGTTTCTGCGGTGACTATTAGCTTACCCTCACACCTACAAACCAGCGTATGTGTGTAAAAAGTCAGTTTACCCTGTCTGCCTTCTTTTTGCACCTCGCCCGTTAACGCTAATTCACAATCCAAAATCATCCCCGCCGTAATCGGAGCTTGATATGAAAATTTCTGAGTGCCGTGAAGCAAGGGTTCACCGATGATTAACCAAGGAATATCGAAGTCTTGCCAGAAAATAATAGGCATCGTCGCAGGAGCGATCAGCTTTCCATTTATCGTCTGCAAGGGTGCTTCAATACTCTGTGCGTAGTCCGAAATCCATTCAGCAGTCATATGGATCTGATGTCGGACACTGTTCATTCTATAACCTCCACGAGTGTTGCCAGACCTATCCCGCCGCCGATTCCCAGAGTAGCAAGCCCTCGTTGGTAAGGGGCATGTTGCATTTCAGCACATAAGCGAGTCATTAAAATAGCCCCGGAAGCTCCGTATGGATGGCCTATTGCTAATGCCCCCCCGCCAAGATTGACCTTTTCCTGTGGAATTTGAAGCTCGTTCAGTGATGCCAATACTTGTGAAGCAAAAGCTTCGTTAAACTCTACGATATCTAAATCGGCAACGGTAAGCTTTTGGCGTTTTAACACCTTTTGCACAGCTGGTACAGGCCCCATACCTAAATAGTTCGGATCTACACCCGCAGCTTGCGCATCCACGACCCGCAAAATAGGGGTAAGCTTAAGCTGCTGGCATTTCTCACGAGACATCATTAATAGAAGCGCTGCGCCATCATTAATAGGACAGGCATTTCCAGCAGTGACGGTACCCTTTTCTTCAAAAATTGGCGGCAGCTTTTGCAGCTTGTCCAGACTCGTATTTGCCCGAGGACATTCGTCGGTGCTCACCCACTGCCCCTCTACCTGAAGAGGTACTATCTCCTGCTGAAACCGGTCACTTTGCTGAGCATGAACCGCCTTTTGATGGCTTTTTAAGGCATATTGATCCTGCTCTTCTCGAGAAATCCCGTATTTCCTAGCTACATTTTCTGCAGCAATTCCCATATCCGGATCACCGTAAGAGCTAGGCGTAAAATGTGCACGGGTATACAGCTGTGGAACCCCCATTAACGTCTGTGGTTTAGCCATTTTCCATGGAGCACGGCTCGTACTTTCGACACCACCTGCTAAATAAATCTCACCAGCGCCGCTTTGAATCAGTCTTGCTGCTATATTAATTGCCTCTAGCCCAGATCCGCACTGACGATCCACGGTGACGCCCGGAACCGAAACAGGCAGCCCCGCTTCAAGCGCAGCTACCCGGGCAATATTACCTCCTGGGCCCACAACATTCCCAATAATGACATCATCGATCAGTTCTTTAGGCAAGTTCGTTTCGGCTACAATATGCTGAATAAGCGGCGCCAGTAATGCCTCCGGCTCAAGTGTACTTAATAAGCCACCCATTCTGCCAACCGGTGTACGTTTTGCCATGACAATTACTGCTTCTATCATATCATCGCTCTTTTCACATAGTCTTTCATCGCTTGCCGGGCAATTTTGCCACTGCTTGTATAGATAAATTCATCCAGGGTTAGCAGCTGCTTCGGCGCTTTGTAGCTCGCTAAATACTGGCGGCAATAATTCTTAATTTCTTCGACAGATAAATGCTGTTCTCCGCTCCACTTCACGAGGGCTATCAGCTGTTCTCCCCAGTAATCGTCAGGCACGCCAAGCACCATCACTTCATCTATTTCCGGAAGAAACTCCAGCACCCTCTCTATTTCTTCCGGATAAACGTTCAGCCCTCCGGATATGATTTTATTCTTCAAACGTCCCGCCATATATAAATAACCAGCTTCATCCTGATAAACATAGTCTTCTAAAACAAGCCATCCCTCTCTAAAAGCTGCTGCTGTCTCATTCGGCAATTGATGGTAGCCTAAAAATATCATATCACTACGCACATATAGCTGCCCAATCTCCCCAGGAGGGACTTCCCGGAGCTGGTCATCACGAATGGAAATTTGCACCCCGGGATAAGGTCTGCCTACAGAGGTCGGATTATGCTCGGTCAGAACATTCAAATAACTAATATAGCTCGCTTCTGAAGAACCGTAGGATTCATAAAGCCGCGCTCCACCAAACACTTCCATGCCCCTTTTCTTGGACAACTCCGACCACTTTGCACCTGAGCTAATAATCGCATCAATCTGTATCTGCCCAGGTACAGCCTGCTGCATCATGGATTCGATCATTGTTGGTACGACGAACAGCACCACGCCCGGAATTTGCTGGCACAGCTCTAACACCTGCGTGGCACTAAATTTTTGTGTGATATGAAAGGTTGCTCCACTATATAGACTCTGCATTACGGCGAATAAGGATAGGGAATGCACAAATGGACCTGGTGCCAAAACATCCTTCATAGCGTCCAATTCAAAAGCAATATTCGAGACCTCAAAGCTTTTTAACCATGATAAATGGGTACGCATATAACCTTTGGGCAATCCGGTTGTGCCTGAAGTAAAGCCAATAAATAATAATTCATTCGTCTCATCCAACTCAGCCTCCGGCTTCAGGGCAGCCAGCCACTGATCATAGGAACCTGTTCGTTCATTTGAGAAGGTCAATGTTTGGATCATTTGATCCTTGAAGGTCAGATTCTTTGCGGCTTCCGGCTCGGCAAAAATCATTGTCGGCTGGCACTGCTCTATAATAACCTGCAGTTCATTAGCACTCCACTTGGGATCTAAGGGAATGGGAACACAGCCCGCATAAATCGCCCCCAAAAAAACCTCAACAAATTCAATACGATTCGTAGATAAAATCGCGATTTTGTCATGCCTCAGACCCTTTTGCTGTAAGCCATTCGCGATTCTCCGCATCGTTTTTACTAATGTGGCATAGGTATGACTTGCTTGGTCATGGGTTAAGGCAATGCTGTCGGGCTGCTGTGCTGCATGACGCAGTATAGGAACTACTAGATTCATCCTAGATCACACCTGTTCGTATTTTCTGTGACTACCGATTATATACATTCTCTTCAATCGGACTGCCCCGCAAGTCCAGCCCAAACTAAAGGATATGTGATAAGCGCCATCGCCGGCGCTCCTGTTAAACTAACCCGCTAGAATTGCTACGATAGCTTATTTTAGCTTTATATTATTTTTATGTACACATCTTTCATGTAACTATTAAGTCCATCTTACAACGAAAAAACAGCCAGCACGCATCGATTATGATCGGTACGCGCTGGCTGTATTGTTGTTTAGTCCTTCTTTTGAACGGATGATGGTGAACCCTCTTCAGCAAAAGTAAAGGTTCGGGCGATATATAAGATAGGTGTGCTTACTGCGGTTAGTAAGAACTTCGCTAGATAAGTCGTAAGCAAAATTTCAAGCCATACATTCCAGTCATACAAGCCCGCAAACGCAATGGTACAGAAAATAAGTGTATCCACAAAGGAGCTAATCATCGTACTACCGTTGGAACGAATCCACAGCTGACTTGAGGTGCTGTAATATTTCCGAATCCAAGAGTACAACCGAACATCTAGGAACTGACTAATGAAGTAAGCAGTAAGACTACCCAAAGCTAGTCGAGGCATCAGCCCAAAAATCGTCTCCAAAGAAGACTGAGCGATATCGGTCTCCTGCGGCTTAAATACTAGTACCATCTGCATAATGACTGTAGTCATAAGCAAGGTGAAGAAACCAAACCAGACCGCTTTACGTGCTTCCGCTCTTCCGTACTTCTCATTAAGTAAATCGCTGGTCATATATAAAGTGACATACATCGTATTTCCGAGTGTCATCACAATATCAAATGGCATAGCAATCGTCTTAGCTACCTGAATGTTAGCAATTACAGTAGCAATACCTACCCAGGCGTACATTCCACTTTTCCCGAACAAGCGGTAACAGAGTAGAAAAAAAGCAAAATTGACAATAACAAATAAAACTCCCCACAGCAAATTAAACATATTACTGAAATTCCTCCTAGTTTTGTTTACGCGGGATGGTTACGAACCGCGGCTTACAATATTAAATTTTCGGAACAAAACATTAATACTCTATCACAATAGCGCTTAACAATCCATAAAAATAATATTTTTATATGAAATTGGTAGTTCCATTTCTTTTTTTTCGCCAATTATCTAAAATAGTCAGCAATAATTCATTTTTTTCAGAAAAAAATGCTCTATAGGACAAAACTTTCACTATTCATCCAGAGGTTAATTCTATAGAATAGTATCAAACACCTTATTCCCGATCCATTTAGTAGAAATATGACATAACTATGGAATATATCTCGGGTCGCCAATTTCCAGCAGTTGGCATGGAGTATCTAGTGAAGACTAAAAAAGAAATGACCTCACCGTCCATAAAAAAAGGAGAGAACGATATGTTTCGTATCAAGCATTCGATCAGTCGCAAATTTACGCGTTTATTATTTGTTGTTCTGTTGCTCACGTCTCTTTTGTTAAGCACCAGCTTCTATTTTATCTCTATCAGTATCTTCAACAGCTATGTTATGCCGCAGATTAACAAAATCCTTACTGCCGCTGCTCAGGACGTATATAAGAATCTCAACGTAATGCACGCCCAGCAAACCCTAAATAAGAACGATCAGTCTGCCACCAATCTCGAGTTCTATTTTCAGGAAAAGAGGAAACAACATGGAGTGGAAACCATTTTTCTGGTCAATCTGAAGGGGAAAGAAGCTGAGATTCTATCCGCAGATCACGATGCAAAATTGCAACGGGCAGAAAGTGTCACCGTATCCTCTGCAATGCAACAAGCCTCTAAAGGAAAAACTGGACTAAGCGATACATATAGCGACGCACATGGTATACATAAAACAGCTTATATCGGTATTCCCGGAAGTACGATGGTTATCGGTGTAAGCAGTGACGTAAGCTTCATTCAAGAAAAAACAGACAGTATTCTATGGACAAGTGCCGGAATCACACTTCTGACGTTGATCATCGGCCTAACTGGTGCATGGTTCATGAGTGTGCGTATAACACGTCCAATCTCAAAACTGGCAGCTTATAGTGCCCGGCTCGCAGAGGGAGATTTCACCGAAGAATTATCAGTTAAAGGAAATGACGAAGTTGCACAGTTGTCCGTAAGCTTCCAAGCGATGACCCAACGCCTGAAAGAAATGATTGGACATGTACTGGTAACCTCTAATACTGTCGTTGCGGATTCCAACTCTTTAAAAGAACGTGTTGAGGTTCTCAATGATATGGCGGAACACTCCAGCTCATCGGTAATAGAAATCGGCAAAGGTAGTACGACTATTGCTAGCAGTGCATCAGATAACTCGAGAGCAATGGAAGAAATCAATTTAGGCATTCAAAGTATTGCCTCAGCAGCGAATGAAGTCACGGAGCAAATCAGTGAGGCTTCCGCTGAAGCAAGTGGCGGTAATGAAATTGCTCAAAGCGCTGTGCTGCAAATGCGCCAGGTTGAACGTGCTTCCCTACAGTCGCTGGATCAATTACAAATCATGAATGAGCGTTCAGTAATGATCGGAGAAGTCGTTCACAGTATTACTGAAATTACGAAACAGATCCAAATGCTGTCGCTGAATGCTTCAATTGAAGCTGCACGCGCAGGAGAGCATGGACGCGGCTTTGCTGTTGTTGCGGGAGAAGTACGCAAGCTGTCTGAACAATCCCGTAACGCAAACGAACAGATCCGTGACTTCCTACTTGGGCTTCAAGAAGATATGAGTCGCTCCGTTACCGAGATGAACCACGTGAATTCTGAGGTTGCCTCTGGAGTCGGCAAAGTAGCAGAAGCAGGTGATGCCTTTAATCACCTCCTGATTCTTATCCAAAGCATCAATCACAGCATCCAATCCGTATCTGCGGCTACACAGCAAATCTCAGCAAGTACAGAAGAAGTCAGTGCTTCCGTCGAAGAAACTGCACAAATTACATCAAGATCGCAAGAAAGTGCGGACACACTCGCTGCTAACTCAGAGCGGCAGCGCGTCGAACTGGAAGGCCATGCAGAAACCGTTAAACATCTGTATGAGCAAGCCAAGAAACTCCAAGAAGCTGTGCAGCAATTTAAGATTTAACGCTTGTAAATTAAAACCCCCGTTCACACGAAAGTGTTGAACGGGGGTTTTTAGTTTGCGATGGCTCGCTTAGACTTGGGGGCATACGCTAGGCTTGCGCGAAGCTCTCGCTTAGAATCGGCGCTTCATGTGCTGCTGGCTTGCGCGATACTCTCGTTTAGACTCGGCACGCCATTTGCCGCTGGCTTGCGGACTCAGATGCCGCTATTACTCGAAAAGCTGCCATTTGGAGACTTTTTCGGACTCGAGAGACGCTATTGCCTCATAATCAACCCAACTCAGCCTATTTCGCTCAAATAGCGCCTCTGGTGTCCGAAAACGCTCCAAATTAACCCTTTTATCACAAATAAGGTCTCCTGAGTCCGGAGCCAAGTTACCTACAGCAAATTACTCAAAGTTCATCCGTGGCGCTACCAACAGCAAATTACTCAAAGTTCCTCCGTGGCACTACCAACAGCAAATTACTCAAAGTTCATCCGTGGATGCTACCTACTGCAAATTACTCAAAGTTCATCCGTCGATGCTACCAACAGCAAATTACTCAAAGTTCATCCGTCGATGCTACCTACAGCAAATTACTCAAAGTTCCTCCGTGGCGCTACCTACTGCAAATTACTCAAAGTTCCTCCGTGGATGCTACCTACTGCAAATTACTCAAAGTTCCTCCGTGGATGCTACCTACTGCAAATTACTCAAAGTTCCTCCGTCGATGCTACCTACAGCAAATTACTCAAAGTTCATCCGTGGATGCTACCTACTGCAAATTACTCAAAGTTCATCCGTCGATGCTACTTACTGCAAATTACTCAAAGTTCCTCCGTCGATGCTACCTACAGCAATAGACTCGGCTACATGCGCTAGCTTGCGCGAAGCTCTCACTTAGACTCAGCACGCCATTTGCTGCTGGCTTGCGGACTCAGATGCCGCTATTACTCGAAAAACTGCCATTCGGAGACTTTTTCGGACTCGAGAGACGCTATTGCCTCATAATCAACCCAGACTCAGCCTATTTTGTTCAAATAGCGTCTCTGGTGTCCGAAAACGCTCCAAATTAACCCTTTTATCACAAATAAGGTCTCCTGAGTCCGGAGCCAAGTTACTCACTTAGTAAAAACTAGGTTACTCAGCTTTCATTCCGCTTTTATGGCTAAGCAAACCTCACTCAACCTAGTGCCGCGGTGCCCAGAGGATGACCGATACACCGATCACACAAATAACAGCTCCGACCCAGTCGTATACGTCTGGTGTCTTCTTGTCTACAAGCCATCCCCATAAGACCGCAAGTACGATAAACACCCCGCCGTAAGCCGCATACACTCTTCCGAAGGAAGGGAATTTCTGCAACGTAGGGATAATCCCATACGCTATCAGAATCAAGGACCCCACTAAACCGTACCAAAGTGGCCGTGATTCTCTCAACCATAACCATACTAAATATCCGCCACCGATCTCAGCAAGCCCAGCAATTATAAACAGCAGAATGGCAAATAACATGTCATCCCTCTTCCCTATCTATCTCATAAAAACGCAAAGGTTGCTCACAACAAATTGTACTCAAGGTTCCCCCATGGAGCTACCTACAGCAAATTACTTAATTACTCAAGATCCACCCTTAGAGCTACCTACAGCAAATTACTCAAGGTTCATCCGTAGTACCACCTACACCAAATTACTCAATATTCCCCGTGGAGCTCACATTAAATTGTGCTGGAGCAGCAATAACACTAGCAGCAGCACAACCTCCAGCAGCTCGTTCAGCGCGCCGTACACATCGCCGGTAAGCCCGCCGAGCCGGCTGCTGATCCGCCGTGCAGCCGCGGTGCCGCAGGCCAAGGCCGCGACCGGCAGCAGCAGAGCTGCCGCCAGATGCAGCGGCCACGCGGCTAAGCCAGCGCCGAGCGCCAGTGGCGCAGCGGCGGCGGCCAGCGAGAGCAGCGCGGCGACTGCCAGCGCGCGCCGCTCATGCGAGGAAGCTAGGCCGGCGAAGTTCGCGGCCAGCCCCTCGTCTCCACGGGCAATGGGATAACGCACCATTGCCCGTACCATATACCAGCGGCTCCAGACCGCTGGTACCAAGAGCAGCGGCAGCTCGTAGTAGGCGAAGCCTTCGATTAGAGCTGCCAACAAAGATGCTTTAAACAGCAGGAGCAGCACGCAGGCGAGTACGCCCATCGCACCCACACGGCTGTCCTTCATAATCTCCAGGGCTCGCTCCCGTGGCCGATAGCTGAGCAGACCATCCGCGCTGTCCATCCAGCCATCAAGATGCAACCCGCCAGTGAGGCCTACCCACAGAATCAGAGTGAGCACAGCTGCTGGCCAAGCAGGTAAAAGCAATCCCGTCAGGGCTGCTCCAGCAGCTACACACAGCCCAATTGCTGCGCCTACCATGGGATAGAAGATTACACTCCGGCGCAGCAGTTCAGGAGAGAATCCCGGATCACCTTTTACAGGAAATCGGGATAAGAACTGAAAGGCAGCTACGGCCGCATCCCTACGCTCCCTCATAAACGATACTCCCTGCTCTTCAGCTCAATCGGAATTCCAACAGTTACTAGAAAGACCTGTTCGCAATGCCGAGCGATCAGGGCGTTCATTCGTCCCGCCAGATCACGATACAATCGGCCAAGCGCATACTCCGGAACAATCCCGTCGCCAACCTCATTAGAGACCAGAATAAGCGTGCCTTGAAAAGAACGCACACTGTCTTCAAGCCTTGTTATTTCACTCTCAACAAGCTCTTGTCTATTTTCAAAACCTTCCACAGCCAATAATGCATTGGATAACCATAAGGTTAAACAATCTACGAGCACCGCTTTTTCCCCCGATAATCGCTTTAGCAGATCTGGTAAATCATACGGTTCCTCAAGCGTCTCCCAAGCGTAACCACTTTCCATTCGTTGATGCTGATGCAGAGCAATCCGTTCCTTCATTTCGTCGTCAAAAGCCTGTCCGGTTGCTACATAGAAGGCCTGATCTGCCAGTGACTGTATCAGTTTTTCTGCAAAACCACTTTTCCCGCTACGTGCACCTCCCGTTACAAGAATGCTCATCGTTGACCAGCTCCAGAGATGCCTGCACTTTCAAAGGTTGCCATTTCGCTCAAAATGCGGCAGATCGCCTCGATTAAATGAAGGCATAATACTCCCCCTGTTCCCTCACCCAATCGCAGACCGAGGTTAAGCAGCGGTTCAAGCCCAAGCTGCTCCAGCATTAACTTGTGTCCCCGTTCTCCTGATACATGAGACGCTATCATATAAGCGATGGATTCAGGTGCAAGGGCTTTTGCCACAAGCGCTGCCGCCCCCGAAATAAAACCATCCAAAATGATAGGTGTCCGATTAGCAGCGGCACCAAGAATCAGTCCCGCCAAGCCAGCGATTTCCAGTCCGCCAACTTTAGATAACACATCCAACGGATCTGCTGAATTCGGCTGATTTACCTTTAAGGCGCGTTCCACCACTGCAATTTTATGTAGTAAACGTTCATCATCAATTCCCGTTCCTCGTCCCACAGCTACTTCAGGGGCTATTCCTTTGAGAGCACATAGAATGGCAGCACTAGCCGTAGTATTCCCAATGCCCATTTCGCCTGTTATAAAAATCTCCGTGCCGTTCTTAACCGCTTCCTGCGCAACTCTTATCCCAACAAGAAGAGCATTCATGGCATCCTCACGACTCATCGCAGGTCCCACAGCCATATTATCCGTTCCCCGGCGCACTTTACGATCAATCAGATCGACATGACTAAGATCGCCGTTTATGCCGACATCAACAAACTGTACCTCTGCCCCAGCTTGACGTGCCAATACATTCACAGCCGCTCCACCGCTGAGAAAGTTATGGGCCATCTGTAGCGTGACTTCCTGTGGAAATGCGCTAACCCCTTCGCAGCACACCCCATGATCAGCAGCCATCACAACAACTGTTCGTTTGGTGAAACTAGGCTGCTCCGTACCCGAAATTCCAGCGAGCTTAACGGCCAAAGGTTCCAATTGTCCCAAACTGCCCGGAGGTTTGGTCAGAATGTTCAGCCGATGCTCCGCCTTGAGGATGGACTGATCATCAGCCGGAATGATTTGTTTAATTACGTCTTGAATATCTGAAAGCATATAATTACGACCTCCTATTAAATGTATCCGTATAACCTATTCTATCTCATATTCGCAGAAAAGCCCCCATCTATGATAGAGGGGGACTTCTAGAATTACAACTTCACTTTCATAAAATCTTCGATTCTCTCCAGCGCCTCCGTCAATTTTTGTAAGGAAGCGGCATAGGAGCAGCGAATATAACCCTCTCCGCCTGCTCCAAACACATGACCGGGAACCGCAGCGACACCGACCTCCCTGAGCAGCTGCAAAGCGAAGTCTTCTGATTTCATTCCGGTGTGAGCGATGGAAGGAAAGGCATAAAATGCACCCGCAGGTTCATGGCAAGGTAGTCCTATGGATCGAAATCCACTAACCAGCAGCTTTCTCCGCTCATCGAAGCATTGCTTCATGTGTTCCTTATGCTGCATTCCGTTGCGCAATGATTCAATCGCAGCAATTTGACCGAGCACTGGGGCACACATCGCAGTGTATTGATGGATTTTTAGCATCGCAGCAATTAATTCTCGATCGCCACAAGCATAACCCACTCTCCAGCCAGTCATTGCAAAAGCTTTGGAGAAGCCGCTAATCACAATCGTCCTTTCCAGCATCCCGGGAAGAGAGGCGATGCTGACATGCTGACTGTCATACGTAAGCTCGGCATAAATTTCATCTGAAATGACCAGTAGGTTATTCTCTTTTACAATCTGTGCAACAGGCAGCCAATCTTCATAAGTCATTACTGCACCTGTAGGATTAGTCGGAAAATTCACCATAAGAAGCTTGGAACGCGGAGTAATCACCTTCCGTAACGCTTCAGCAGTAAGCTTAAACCCCTGCTCGGCCGATGATTCTACCTCCACCGTAACCCCCCCGTTCAAATGGGTAATCGGCGAATATGCGATATAGCTCGGAGAAGGGACGATAATCTCATCCCCCGGTGTAATGAAAGCTCGTAATGCCAAATCCACAGCCTCGCTGCTTCCCACCGTAACCATAATCTCATCGTTTGGCTCATAGCGAAGCTTGAAACTTGTGTGCAGATAAGAAGCGATCTCCTCTCTAAGCTCCAGTAAACCGGAATTTGGCGTATACATCGTTTCCCCATTATTCAAGGCACGAATACAGGCAGCTCTTACATGCTCCGGTGTAACGAAATCTGGTTCCCCTACACCCAGCGATATAATATCCTGATTCCCCGCACTTAGGTCAAAAAAAGCCCGAATCCCCGAGGGTGCAATCTCCCGCACACGTGGAGCAATCCATTCATTATGCATGGCTGTACACCTCTTCTTTTGCACTCTTTTCCGTTAGGGAAAGGGAGATGATTTCGTCCAGCAGTCCGCTGAAGGTGTAGCCTGCCGCTTGCGCGCTTTTGGGTAAAAGACTGGCCTTCGTCATGCCTGGTAACGTATTCACCTCCAGCACATAAGGAATCCCCTCTTTAAGCAGCATATCAACCCGTGCATACACGCTACATTTTAGTGCTTTGTAACAGCTCAAGGCAGCCTCGCGTACCCGCTCATGCACCTCAGCAGGCAATTCAATGACCCGTTCATCTGCTCCGCCTTCTTCATACTTAGCACTGTAATCGAACCACTCGGCATTTGCTGAGGTTATTCCCAGAATAGGCAGCAGCTCTCCGTTTAGAATAGAACAGGTGATTTCTTGGCCTTGAATGTAGCTTTCAATCAAAATCGACTGATCACAGGCAAAAGCCTTCTGCACTGCGCACAACAGCTCCTCGCTGCTGCTCACTTTTTCCATTCCGATACTCGAGCCGCCTGAACATGGCTTCACCATAACAGGATATCCGAGCCGTTCCACCGCTTCAGCCGAATAATCCTTCATGCTGTCCCAGCATAGCCAATCTGCTGTATTGACGCCTGCGCAGCGCATAAGCTTTTTGGAGAGATCTTTATCCATGCAAATGCTGCTAGACAAAACCCCGCTGCCCGTATACGGAATCCCCATCGTCTCCAGCGTTCCCTGAACCGTACCATCCTCGCCGTAAGCTCCATGAAGTGCAAGCAGTGCGACATCGATCCCTTTTGCCTGCTCAATAAGCTCCTCACGCTTGGTGATCACAATTGGAATAATTTCATATTTATTGGGGTCTAGATTCTTCAATATTTCTCTACCGCTATTCATGGATACCTCATACTCTGAGGATACCCCGCCCATAATTACGCCTACCTTCATCTCAAGCACCTCTTTATCCCATTAGTTGTCGAGCTGTTCTGCCAATAATCTCGATCCCCTTGCGGATATCCTCATCCGTCACTCTGGAGAAACCGATCCGTATCGTATTTTGACCCTTACCGTCTGTGAAGAATATATCTCCTGCTGTAAAAATAACCCCTTGCTCATGACAGGCCGCCAACAGCGTCCTTGTATTAAAGCCCTCCGCGAAGGTTACAAAAAGATGCAGGCCACCGTCCCCTGACAGCGCCGTATAAGGAATACAATCCTTGCAGCATTGCAGGGTTAATTCATACTTTCGTTTGTATTCCGCTCTGGCTTTTTTCAAATACTTTTCTAAATGACCACCCAATAAATACTGATACAAAATGGATTGATCCAGCGTCGAGGTATGAATGGTACGGGCGCGCTTGACGCTTTCGAGGGAATTGATCAACTCCTGATCCGCCAGCACCCAACCTACACGTAGTCCCGGAAATAATACCTTGGAGAAGCTGCCGAGATAAATCACGCTGTTGCCGCTGCCTGCTGCTGCGATAAGTGGAGCCACATGTGAGCCCGAATATCGTAATTCCTCGTTAAAACCATCCTCAATCACCGGGACTTGGTAGCGATTCATCAGCTTCATTAGCCGCTGTCTTTTCTCTGGAGACATTACAATTCCGGTCGGATTATGATAAGAAGGGACGAAGTATGCACAGTCAAAAGCTTGCTGTTGCAATGCTTTCTCCAGCTCCGCCAAATCAATCCCATCACGCTCCATCGAAATCCCGGTGATCTCAAAACCGTTCAGCTTCAAATTTTTGATCGCTGTATGATGCGTCGGATTCTCACAAATGACCGAACCATTTTTTTTACTCAGAGCAGACAATACAATATCGAACCCTTCAGTAAAGCCATTGGTGATCAATATATCCTTGCCTTTCATTTCAACGCCCTTGTGCTCCATATACTGCTTCAAATAGTCTATTAAAGGCTTATACCCTTTGGCATAGCCGTAATTTAGCAGAACGTTGCCTTCCACCGACATCCGATCCATAAAGGACCGCTTCACATTATCCAGATCAAAAAGACTCTCATCAGGCGCTATGCTGGTGAAGGAGATCGTCCCCTTCTCCGCTCGAATCCCGCGCTTCATGATATCCAGTTCCTCTGCCAGCACCGCGTGATCATTGAGACGTGACTTCCAGTCCATCGTCCAGGAAGAGATCGTTTCACTGCCGGGCGGCGTAGCAGCAACATAACTTCCTTGCCCTTGCACGGCATAAGCAAAGCCATCATCCTCAAGCCCTGCATAAGCAGAGATTACGGAGTTGCGGCTAACCTTAAGCAATGTGCTGAGCTCTCGTGTGGAGGGCAGCTTTTGATTGCCTTGCAGACCGCCTTTTATGATTAAGTGCTTCATATAGTCTTTAATTTGTATATACACCGGCCGTCCGGCTATGAGCTTAAAATCCTTAAACATCTCTCAATCGCCCCCATGACTATCATGGCACAATCACTCGCTTAAAAAAAGAACCACAGCCATGGGATTTTAATCCGGCTGTGGTTCTATAAGAGGAAAAATGCCCAAAAAATCAAGTTACAGATCTATGCTCAATCACAAGCTCCCCTTCTCCAGAAGGGATCTCAAAACCATTTAAAAACCGGGTTAATATGTCCTCCGTAATCGGAAATGCGGCATTGGCGTCAAAACGTTCACTCCGGATAAGCAGTCTCTGACGCAATTCATCCGGCTGGACCTTTAAGTGAATCAGTTCCCACACGCCACCATAACTCTCAATGAGCTGCTTGTAATCGTTCCGTCTCTGACGTTGCCAGAAGCTGAAATCGATAACAACATGATGTTTTGCCTGAAGCAGATTCACCAGCTCCCCCCGCAGCTTTATCTCCGACTCTTCCTTATAGGACTCATAATTGTCCTCTGGATAATCCACCCCGAAACGGCCGTGCGTGGCCCAAATATCTTCATCTATCGAAAGTCTGGCGAATCCCTCTTTCTCCAGCTTTTTAGCAAAGGTTGTTTTACCCGACCCCGCTACACCGCACATCATCACTACGCTGGAAGCAACACTCGTACGCTTTTGCTGAAGCAATTTTTCAATAACCAACTTTTCGGTCAGCATTATAAATGCATCTCCCTTCCAATTGATGGTATACTCATCGTTACAAAATACTTTCTCAAGGGATTGTGATAAGGATATGGTGAAATCAGTCCAGCAGACCTCCTAAAATGAAAAATGAAATAATTTTAGGAGGTCATAATAAATGATTTTTATCCCGATTGTCATTGATAACTGGAGTAGAAAACCCTATTTTGAACATTATTTAAACAATGTCAGATGCACCTACAGCATGACTGTAAATATTGATATCACCCTTCTACTGTCAGAGCTCAAGCTAAAGGGAATTAAGCTGTACCCAGCACTAATCCACATGATAACTACGGTGGTGAACCGTCATAGTGAATTCCGCACATGTTTTGATTCTGAAGGTAGATTAGGTTATTGGGATAGCTTGTCCCCTAGTTTTACAATTTTCCATGATGATGATAAGACTTTCTCAAGCATCTGGACTTCGTACGGTGAACAGTTTAATGATTTCTATAACCGTTATCTCGATGATATGAAAATGTACGGAAGCGTGAAACAATTTATCGCTAAAGCAAACGAACCACCGAACACCTTCCCTATTTCCAGCATTCCGTGGGTCAGCTTCACAAGCTTTAACCTGAATGTGTATAACGAGGGAACCTACCTACTTCCCATCTTTACGATAGGGAAATATTTTCAGCAAGACAAAAAAATACTATTACCCATCTCGGGGCAATTCCACCATGCCGTGTGTGACGGTTACCATGCCAGCATGCTGTATAATGAATTACAATCACGTGCAGATACCTATAAGGAATGGTTACCTATTACCTAATATCTAATTAACCATGTTATTCTGCTGACAGCAAACGATAGTTCAAACATAAAGGGTTCCACCTATTAGGTTTTCCTAATGACGTGGAACCCTTTTTTCATGTAATCATCCTTTTTCCAAAATATGAGCTTTATCAGCTGACCATTGTCCATGCTGCCAGAGTATTTTTAGTACCATTCCATTCCCGGGAGAAGGAGCCACTGCATTGTAGAATGTGAGACCAGGAACTAACTGTGCAAGTAAATTCCTGATTACACCCCCATGCGTCACTACCAATACTCTATTCGATGTAACCTCACTTTTTTTCTCCTTGATAGCACAGCATCCAAACGCAGCCACAGCAGCTTGACCTAAGTCCAACAGGAAACTACGCAACCGAGCATCGAATGCTGTCCACGATTCTCCTTCTGGCGGTGTAACCTTTGAAGGATCATCAATCCAACGTCTATATAGAGAGTTATCTTTCAACTGCTCATAAGTGCAGCCTTCCCAAGCTCCGAAGTTCATTTCACGAAGCCGCTGATCGTAAACAGCGTCCTGCTCTAGTGAAGGTGCTCCGAAAGCCAAGGTCTCCCGACATCTTAGCAAATCGCTACAGAACACACGCCAAAAACCACCTGATAACTCAGTCTGCAGGCAGATCTGCTGCTGAGGTTGGGATAACCGCTCACTTGCGTCAGGAAGCAATGGAAGATCCGTATGTCCCAGGTAACGATGCTCAACATTCCATTTCGTCTGCCCGTGTCGGATAAGCACTAGCTCAAGCTCTATAGAGGGAATTGCCATACCGACGCTCAGCCTCCAATCCATATCCATGCCAAAACCGCGCATAGACCTACAAATATTGAAGAGCAGAGCATCATCATCCGCGAGGTCTGGATGATATCATCCGGTTCCATCGTACGTACCGGATCACCCATATAAGCCCGAAAAGAAGCGACGCCATGATACATATTTTCGCCTCCGAGTCGGATGCCGAGTGCGCCAGCCACAGCTGATTCTGGATAACCGCTGTTAGGGCTTGGATGTAGATGTGCATCCCGCTTCACCATTTGCAGGCATCTGCGCCAATCCAGACGAAGCATCCCTGCACATAGAGCCAAAAGCAATGCCGTAATTCGTGCCGGGATAAAGTTAGCCACATCATCGAGCCGGGCAGATGCCCAGCCGAGATCACGGTATTTATCGTTCTTATAACCAACCATTGAATCGAGTGTATTGACCGCCCGATAAGCCATAGCAAGCGGTGCACCGCCAATCAGCGCGTAGAAAAGCGGAGAAATAATCGCATCGACGATGTTTTCTGCTACGGTCTCCACCGTTCCACGGACAATTTCCGGTGCATCTAGCGAAGTCGTATCACGTCCCACGATCATCCCTAACGCCTTGCGGGCAGCAGGAATATCGACCTTCTGCAATTCCACGTACACCGCCATTCCTGCATCCTTTAGTCCCTTGGAGGCAATCGTGGTTGAAATCAACCAAACCTCGGCTATCCAGACGAGCCACGGTGAGATATATGACAGCAGCCATAGCAGGATGGCTGTCAGTGCCCAAGCACCGCCCGCCACACATAGCGGAAGCAACACCCCTGCTCTGCGTAGGCTTTGCGGGCGGGACCATAAACGACGGATCGCCCGCTCCAGAGCCGTGATTGCTTTGCCCATACCAATTACGGGATGAGGCAGGTTACGCGGATCACCTACGATCCGGTCAATTACGTAAGCCGCAAGCAACACCAAAGCGATTGTCACAAGCAATCACCTCTGAACAAGCTTCTACTTCTCCAGCTATCCATTCTCATTAGCTATCCTTCCTTGCCTGCACCGACAGCAGGCTGCCCGTCACAGCACTATATACAAGCCGGCCGATAGCGCCTCCAAGATCGGTTGCTGTGCCGGCATATACATGCTCGGCGCTGTATCGCCCGCTTTGGCTCACAGCGAGTACAATAGCATCCGTAGTCGTGCCGGTTGCGATCAGGCCATTCTCGGGATCGGTAATCCCGAGATCTGCCAGCGCGGCAGCTTTGGCTTCGACAGCTGTCTGCACAGCATTGACCATGGCCGCCGGTGTCAGGCGGCCATCAATGCAGAGCATGATGTTAATCGTACCCGGCCGATACACAGCCAGCACATTGCGTTCCACACCTGCGCGCGCAGCATTTCCTGCGGCGGCTGTAACGCAAACAAATATTCCCGCTGAACCCGTGTCCTCTTCAGCTACCGCTGCATGCTCTAGCGGCACAGCCGTCATCAGACCAGCACAGCCGGATAAAGGATAACCCCAATCGCGCAGCTTATTCTCCATATCCTGGACAGGATCACTACATTCGTAATTGCGATCAACATATAAATTGACGGCCCGCTGCAGCCGGTTCATTCCTCCGCCGTAGAACGCGCTCGATAAACCATCGGCTTCTGCTGGCAGCTCCAGCAGCAGATGCTTATCCTTCCATTGCAGAGCAAGCCCTGGCCAGACGGCCGGACGATACTCCCTGATTCCCCCTGTAAGATTAAATGGAATCTTCACTTCCACCATAGCCGATCCCGCTCCTTTCACCGCTCATTTCTTTCATTGAATACTTACAACCATCCTCGAAAGGATGCCACACCAATAGCGCTGTCAGCTCGCTCCGCACATAGAGTCATTAAAGACTACATGCACCTGTCACTTAGTCGCTAGAATCTCCGCCATCTGCAGCAAAAGGCGGGCATTATCCTCATGTCCCTTAACGGCAACTCGAATATGCTCAGCACCTAACCCTGCATACATAGCGCAGCTGCGCACTAGTATACCTACGCGGCCAAGCCTAGTCTGAAACTCAGCCGCGCTCCACGGTGATGGCAAGCCACAGAGCAGAAAGTTGGCTTCTCCCGGTGGGACATCGCAGCCCAGCTGCATAAGACCCTGCCGCAGTTTTTCGCGTTCTGCTGCAATAAGCTCACGCGTACGCTGTTCATAGTCACGTCCACTTGTAAGGCAGGCTTCCCCTGCGAGCAGCGCCAAGCCGTTCACACTCCAGGTGACCTGCTTTCCGCTCATCGCCTTCGCCAGCTTCGGATGTGAAATCGCAAACCCGAGACGCAAGCCGGGAATCGCATAAAACTTCGTCATCGACCGCACCAGAACCGTATGCGGAAACCGCTCCAGCTCCGGCAGGAGTGTATTTCGCTCTGACTCCGGGATAAAGTCAATAAAAGCTTCATCCACAGCCAAATAAGTCCCGCAGCTTTCAGCCTTCTGCGCTAACAAGCGCAGTTCCTCCACAGCATACTGAACGCCATTGGGATTATTCGGCTGTCCGAGAAATAACAGTTCCACCTGTTCCAACAGCCCGGCAATCTCCTCCACTCCAGCGCGAAAATGCTGTTCCCTTGTCCCCTGAACCGATAATACTTCAGCGCCAAATTGTACGGAAAGTTGCCGATACTCAGAGAAACAAGGCTCCACGATGCCAACCTTTTGCGGAGCTATCGCCAGCAGCAGCAAAGCCATAGATTCCGCTGCTCCGTTGCCCACAGTTAACCAGCTATTATCTACGCCAAGATTTTCCGCCAGTAGGCGTTTAAAGCGTCGGTGTCCAGGGTCCGGATATGCCACCACCGTTGACAGTGCTGTTCTGAGCAGCTCCAAAACTTGCGGTGGAGGACCGAGTGGATTGATGTTGGCACTATAGTCGAGAAATGTGCCCCCAGCTTCTCCATAGAGCTCCGCTGCCGTCAACAAATCACCGCCATGCCCATATTTTTCAAGCATAATTACACTCCCTCTATCTACTTTCTCTAGCACGATATGTATGTCATTGCCACCATTATTGCCTCTTTGCCGGAAGAACGTCAATGCTTTCGCAGAAGGAATCAGCTAAATCCCCCGCTTCCCTCAAACCGACATGAATCTCAACAATGTGATCTCTTTTGTTAAAAAACCGCTTTTGGTTTAAAATGAAGGTTGTAATCAATTTTGCTGCGACGGAGGAATTCACTATGCTTTTTATTGATAACACAGGGATTACTGACGCATCCATCAATTTGGCGATTGAGGAATATGCGCTGAAGCACTTGCCGATGGACGAGAGTTACCTGCTTTTTTATATCAACAGCCCATCCATCATCATAGGGAAACACCAGAATACTATCGAAGAAATTAACCAAGAGTATGTAAAAGATAATAATATTCAGGTCGTACGTCGTCTATCCGGCGGTGGAGCTGTTTATCACGATCTTGGAAATTTGAACTTCAGCTTTATTACCAAGGATGACGGCCAATCCTTTCATAACTTTTTGAAATTTACCCAACCGGTCATCGATTACCTGCAAAGCATGGGTGTTAACGCCGAGCTAAGCGGACGGAATGACCTGCAAGTTGGTGAGCAAAAGATTTCCGGTAACGCTCAGTTCTCCACACGCGGACGTATGTTCAGCCATGGTACCTTGATGTTCAATCTTAATTTAGATGATGTACAAGCCTCTCTAAAAGTGAATCCAGAGAAGTTTAAATCAAAGAGCACCAAATCCGTACGCAGTCGTGTAGCGAATATCAAAGAGCTGCTGGGTACAGATATGACGATCGAGGAGTTCCGCGCCGGCCTGCTGCGTTCGATCTTTGGTATGGATCCTTCTGAGGTTCCTCAGTACAAGCTGCAACAAGCCGACTGGGACAAAATTAATGAGATCTCCAAGGAGCACTACCAGAACTGGGACTGGAACTACGGTCTGTCACCAAAAAGCAACGTTAAGCACACGCGCAAATTCCCTGCCGGAATTATTGATATTCGGATGGATATTGAAGATTCCCTCATTAAAGACATCAAAATCTATGGTGACTTCTTCGGAGTCGGTGACGTAGTAGATGTTGAAAATGCACTTCGTGGCAAACGTTATGACGAGGCTGAGGTTAGAGAAGCATTAGCTGATCTCGATTTGAAGCATTATTTCGGTCGTATTGAGCCGGAGGATTTTATCGGATTGATCTTCCTAGAGGAATAGGATGAATTCACTGGTCATGATTTGAATCAAAAAGAGGACTCCTGCGCATTCGCCAGAAGTCCTCTTTTGCATGAATTAATACTCTTCGCTTTATCCTTTTACAGCAGATCCAACTGTCATTGCTCTTTCTACCTGCTCACTAAAGAACAAATAGACAATAACCATTGGCAGACTCGCCATCGTCATAACCGCCCCCATGCCACCCCAGTCAGTGCTGTATTGGCCTTGGAAGAACAATAGACCCAGCGGCAGTGTTTTCATCCCCTCATCAGAGATCAGAATATAAGCCAGCAAAAATTCATTCCAGTTGTTCAGGAATTGAAAAATGGCTACTGTTGCGACAGCTGGCGTTACAACCGGCACAATAATCTGCAGAAACATCCGGTATACATTCGCGCCGTCCATACAAGCGGATTCCTCCAGCTCCCCAGGAATACCCTTCATAAAGCCGTAGAATACCAGACAAGAGAACGGCAATCCAATGGCGACATAAGGAACAATCAGCCCACCGTAGGTATTAGTCAGATGTAAGTCCCGCACGAGTATAGCAAGTGGAATCATAATTACCTGCAGCGGCATGAACATTCCGATCGTCATATACAATCTGACCCCTTCACGGAATCTCCACCGCAGCCGGGAAATTGCGAATGAGAACATCAGCGATAATATGATAATAAGTAGCGTTGAAATCGTAGAGACTACCAAGCTATTCGTAAAATATCGCGGTATATTGAACTGTGACCAAGCGGCCACATAGTTTTCAATCCGGAAATTAGTCGGAAATCCGAAAGGGTTGGTGACAAAAATCTCGTCATTATTTTTCAGAGAATAAGAAATCATCCATAATAGCGGATAGATGGAAATGATAAAATAAATCCATAAGGGAAGCTGTATGAGCAATGCTCTCACTTTTTTCATAACGTTCCTTTTCCTTTCCGGCGTACTGCCTTATGCTTCATTTCGGTCAAATGTCTTGTTGATAATAATGGTGGCCAGAAGCGACAGAAGGACAAGCACAACCGATACCGCACAGGCATAGCCGTAGTTGCTTTCCAAGAAAGCATAACGATAAATCATAAAGGTAAGCGTATAGTTGCTCGTTCCCGGTCCGCCGTTAGTCATAATCAACATTTGTACAAAAGCACCGATTCCTGAAGTAATGGCAATGATCAGACAGAATTTGAACGTCTCCTTCATCATTGGAATCGTCACCTTACGATGCGCCATCCATTTGGAGCAACCGTCAATCGTGGCAGCTTCCATGTACTGCTCAGGGACAGATTTAACCCCCGCATATAAAAGACTGAACTGGTAACCCATGAACTGCCAGGCATTAACAAAGGCAATCGCAATTATGGATGTGGTTGGAGAAGTGAGCCAGTTTTGTTGATAAGGAATATGCAAAATTTCAAAAAGCCTATTGATCAATCCGTTATTCGGATCGTAGATGGCAATCCATAGCTGACAAACAACCGTAACCGACAGAACTACGGGGATAAAATAAGCTGTTTTCAACAACTTACGCCCTTTGATTCGCGGATCGGCACAGGCAAGCGCAAGAATGGTTCCCAATCCGATCTGAAATACAGCGAGCACCAGTGCAAAAATAAGGCCGTTACGAAGGGATGTCAAAAGCAATGGATCATCAAACATCTCTACATAGTTGGACAATCCGTTAAAAGTAGCCGTACTGAGCCCGTCCCACTCGAAAAAGCTACGATAAAAGGATTGAAGCACCGGATAGATAATCACTACGCTATAAATCAACAGAGCGGGAAGCAGAAACAGCATTATGGCTTTCTTATTACCTAAGTATTTATGCATGCGGTAAGATTCCACTCCTTCCTTGCCAAGCTGCTCACCCGATATAAGGGCTCGATCCGGGTGAGCTGCAGGGCATGGACCAATTTTTATTTATTTTATTTCTCTAATTATTTATTTTCTTTGTTCAGCACTCGGTTCATATTATCCGTGAACTGCTTAGCTGAGAATCCTTCGATCAACATATTTTGTGTATTGTCGTCCAGTGCATTTTTAATTTGAACACTACTTACCGCATTGGCGTAACCCTTTACGTTTGGCAGCACTTCTTCAGCGATTCTTTTCATCATGGCAGGCACTTCACCGGTCATTTCTTTATCCACTTTAGTCGCTACGATCGGGCTACCCAGCTGTGTATATTTGTATTCGCTATATTTTTGTGCGATAAAACTAGCTACTTTCACTGCGGTCTCAACATTCTTGCTGCTAGGAGAAACGGCAAAACCACCAGGGCCTCCGGCACCGTTAATGTACATTTTGTTGTTCTCATAAGTCGCTTCGTCCTTAGCTGGCCAGTACATCCAATCCACTTTATCCCCAAGCTTCTCAGCACTGCTGTAGATTTCCCACTGACCGTTGACGAACATGCCAGCTTTTCCTTGGTAGAACAAAGATGAAGCTTGATCATAATTGGTATTCGTAGCATTGACGTCGAACAAGCCTGCTTCTTCCAGCTTCTTCATTTGTTCTGCTGCTGTTACATAAGGCGAAGGCAATGTTGTCGTTCCCTTCGTTTCGAGTGGGCCAAACCCTTTCGTCTCCTCACGAGTCACAAGTCCGCTATAAAAAGAAGTAGTGATCCATTTCTCCTTCGCGAAAATTGAGAGCGGTGTATACCCTGCTGTAGAAAGCTTCTTAGCCGCTTCAGCCAGCTGATCGATCGTCTTGATCGGCATCTCGATGCCTACCTCTTTAAAGATATCCTTGTTGTAAAACAACATTTGGAATTCAATTCCCGTATATGGGAATGCGTATACATGACCGTCTGGGGCAATCAGACGGGACTCATTCCCTGTGTTTAGATTCGCTTTGAAATCTTTGGTGGCTTGGTATTCATCAAGCAGCTCGACATTTTTAGATTTGGCGAAGGTTTGCAGCGTAGGCCAGTCTGTTTCATAAATATCCGGCATGTTCCCAGTCGCGGCATATGTTTTCAGCTTCTGGTAGCCGTCTTGAACAGCCTCATCCAGTACAATCTCCACCTCCGGCATTTCCTTTTTTAATTCCTCTACGGCATAATCAAATGGCTTTGAAGTATCTTCGTCAAAATGCTGTGCATAAATTTTTATTTGAATTTTCTTATCGGTGTTCCCAGCGGTCGTATTGGAATCTTCAGAGGTTGAACCACCGTTTCCGGCATTGTTACCACCACAGGCTGTAAGTGAGAAAGCTAAGGATAAAACAGTTGCAACCCCCAGTGTTCTGAATAGCTTGTTGCTCATAATGAATCCCCTTTCTGATGCTCTATTTAGTGGAGCTAGTTGAATCCGCTATTTGTTAGCGTTTTCATCGTCCTGTTTCTATTATATTTGAGCCTTGAAGACCCAAAAAGAGCCATATCGGGCACAATCGGTAATAAACAGGACAAAATGAAAGCGGCCTCACCAGAGAGCCGCCACCAAATTTGTTTATTAAATTTCATTATTAACGCCAATATGGCGGGAACGGGCAGCCAGCTGCTCAAATTCAGACGGCGGCATGCCATAGTGTTTTTTAAAGCATTTACTGAAATAATTCGGATCATTATAGCCCACTTTACCGGCGATTTCAGACAGTCTCACATTTCCTCCAGCAAGCAGTTCCTTGGCCTGCTTCATACGAGTATAGGTAATGAAATCAAGTACAGAGATTCCACCTTCTTTTCGAAAAACCTTCCGTAAATAGCTGGTATCTACATACACGCCATTCGCCACCTGGTCAACTGTCAGCTCACAATCGGAATAATGCTCCCGGATGTACTCTTTGGCGGCAATGAATAAATTGTACGACTTAGAGGGGCGGTGCTCACGACCTTGATCAATGACTTTACTGTACAAGCCTTTTATCCAGCTTTCGGTCTCATCCCAGTTATCCATCTCCCGTAGCCGCTGCTCTGATGAACCTGCTGGTTTCCAGAGACTTTCCGGATTGATCCCTCTTTCTCCAGCATAGGCAAGGCAAAGGGATACTATACTCATTAATAGAGTAAAGGAATAGCTGCCTCCCCCTCTCTGGCGTCGTAGAATCTCAATTAATTTGCTTATGTCCTTCGCCGCTGCATCGCCATCCCCCATCTTTAACGCCATCAGCATGGCATCCTGAATTCCAAGATGAGTGATTTCTTTGGATGGAAAGGAGAACTCCTCTATCCCTTCAGAGGAATTCTGCTCGTCCATTTGGAGTGGAAAGAGCTTATTGGAAGCCGTTCCTTCTGCAATTATTTCCGGCTTCCCAGCTTTGCGTGCACCTATTTTATGTGACTGAAGGCGTTGCTTCACCTTGATCATCATCTCGTTAAACTCTTGCTGGTTAAACGGTTTCAATAAATAATCTTGTACACCTAAGCGAATCGCTTTTTGCGCATAATCAAATTCATTGTGCCCTGTTACAAAAACAATCAGCATATCAGGTGCATTGGCCTGTAACCGGGTAACCAGCTCCATACCGTCCATATAGGGCATGCTAATGTCCACTAAAGCCAAATCAGGTTTCGTCCGTTCCGCTTCTTCCAGCGCTTCTCTGCCATTTGACGCTTCACCACAGACACTGAAATCATATTTACTCCAATCCAGCTTGGTCCGCATATAATAACGAAACAGCGGCTCGTCATCTACAACCATCACTTTATACATCTATGCTGCCCCCCTGCGCTTCCGTTCCGGGAATCGTCATTTTCATAACAGTACCCTTTCCCAGTTTACTTTCCACCGATAGGCCATATGGTTCTCCAAAATAAAGCTTAATCCGTTCATGAACGCTGTATATACCAATGGATGCCGGTTTTCCTTCTCGTGAGCGGTATTCTACAATCCGGGACACCTGCTCCTCGGACATGCCAACACCATTATCCTCCACGGTAATGATAACTTCTCTTCCGTGTGTATATGCCTCTATTGAGATTAGCCCCTGACTTCCCTTTGTTTTTAATCCATGGTAGATTGCATTCTCGATGAGTGGCTGCAGGGACAATTTGGGTACCTTGACTTCTTCGAGAGATATCGGGATATTAATCTCGTAACGTAATACGTCGGGGTTGCGAACCTGCATAATAGCCAAATAATCAGCTGCATTTGATACTTCCTCGGACAGTGGAATAACCTCGTTCCCTTTGCTAAGAACAACCCGATAGAAGTCTGCCAGTGCCTTGGTCGTATCCCGAGCTGCTTCATTAAGCTCCAAATCGTTGAGTACATAAATCGTATCCAGTGTGTTGTACAGAAAATGGGGTTTGATCTGGGCATGAATCAGAGCTAGTTCATATTCACGTTTCCGGACTTGTTCGTTCGTAATCGTCCGCATCAGCTCCTGAATACGACCAACCATGGAATTGAATACGGTGGAGATCAACCCCGTCTCATCCTCTGTAGTCACTGGTGAGGTAACATTCAGATCGCCTTCCCTTACTTTACGCATCGCCTTCGTCACCTGAAGAAGCGGATTTACGATAATCTGTGACAGCTTTCCTGCAAGCAGCAGAGACAGTAACAGGCATCCTATTCCCACGAATATAGTTAACGTTATATTGCGATGAATATCAGCGGTTAACTTTTGCAGCGAAATGGTATTCACAAGCTTCCAATTCAGCTTATCATAATACGTCACTGTGACCAGCTCTCGCCCGCTCCCCCTGCCGATAATTTCCGAGACAGAGCTTCCCTTCTTCCTAAGACTGCCGTTCAGTCTGTCCTCAGGCTTCAGTAGAAGCTTTGATTTATCAGGTGTAGACACGGTCCTTTGCGTTCCGTCTACTATAAAATATTTCTTGTCCGAAGAGGTTTCTCTAGCAGTTTCCAGAAAAGCAGAGAGAGCATCTTCTTTTACGTTCACAAATAATGTACCTATTAGGTTGCCTGTTTTAAGATTGTACACGACTTTACTCAGTGTGAGCACCGGAACTGCCGGATCACTAACCAGATAATCTCTCTGCTCCATGGGAAGCCAACGGTTAACTCCGTAGCTGCCTTTTTCTTTAGCCTTCTCCAGCATATCGCTGGTGAATACCTTCTGCTCGTTAGGATTACCGTAGGCGTAAGAGGAATATATCTGCCCTTCCGTATCCACAAATACAGCAGAGTCGACATCCGGAAAAATAATCAGATCGATAGAAAGCTGGCTCTGCATTAAATTGCGAAACCGCGTCTGCTCCACTGTCGAGGATAACAACGGACGTTCAGCATACATCCGATGGATGTCGGTAGTTATAATGTTGGCACTACTCTCCGTATTTTTTACAATCGTATCTATTTGCTGCATGATGAGCTTGGATTCATCTTTAAAATTGTACTTAGCCTTTTCGATCATCGAACGGCTGAACATCTGCCCTGAGAGCAAGCCTAAAGCAAGCAATGGAAAAATGATCAACGGTATAAAAATAAGGATAATTTTATTACGAATCTGCAATCTTCCAAACCACTTCACTAAGGAATCCCCCCGCATAACAGCCGCCTCCTGTGTGTTCTAGCGGTAATTCATTATGTGCTTCAAATCCGTAAATCTCAAGGAGAAAGTATAAATACATATACAACTAGGGCGAGTGTCAGCAGGATAAAAACATTCTCTACAGCTCCACCTTTTTTCGTGCCTGTACTCATTAGCTTTAGACGCAGCTTAAATGGAATGGGCGGCAGGGGCGTAATTCCCCTTTGGGTGAGAGAGTCGGCCAATAGATGAAGCGCATAAGACATGCCGCCTGCTATCCATAGACTGCCACCATCCTGTATACCCGATGAAGCAAAATACAATAAAGTGCTCCAGCCTGCAACAGCATATAAGGTATGAGTCAATCCACGATGCGGGACAAGTGATGTAACTACGAGTATACAAGCTACTATGTAGTTCCAAGGATCATATGCCCCTCCGTATGCAAATACCGCAGTAGCGATTAGTACCATCACCAGATGCCGCAGCTTTCTTCCCGGCAGGAAAGTCACACTCCCCACAAGTAGGGCCAGTACAATATTCCAAGGGCTTTCAACGATTCCTGCAAAATAAAGATAAATCGCTGCTCCTATCAAAGCAACCTGTAGTACCCTGAGCAGAAAGTCAGGAATCGCCTTGCGTACCAGTAACGAATTCGGTTCATCAATGTCTGGCAGGAGCGAGCTTAATGCGGCGACGGCAATAACCGGGATTGTAATCTCATGGGCCATCAAACTCATAACAGATAGGGTAACCCCGGTGCTGATAATTAAATGGGATCTGCCCATCATAGTGAAACCGCTCCTTTCTAAGATGCAAAAACAAGAACAAATGTGCGGTTATCGAAGTATATCAAGACCCGGTTTTTTTGTCTACATAAAACGCTGAAATCGCTTAGTATATAAGCCTTTGCGCGATTTCTATCTTGTCCTCCCCATGAATATACGATACAATTTGGACAACTTGTCCTTGTCGTCTACATAGAGACGGCAGCTGCTGAAGAAAGGATGACCTAAGTAGTGAAGCGTTCCCGTATAGCCGATTCCAGCCTGCTATTGGTGGCGATGATGTGGGGATGTACCTTTCTGATTGTACAAAATGCTGTCAAGGTGCTGCCACCGCTCGCGTTTAATAGTATCCGCTTTATGGGCGCTGCCCTGTTGCTGGCTCTAATCACAGTTATTTTTTACCGCAAGGATTGGAAACAGCTAAGTTTCCGCATGGTACGCGATTCTCTGCTGCTTGGCCTTTTTTTGTTTATGGGCTATGGCTTTCAGACGATGGGACTTCTATATACAACAACCTCTAATACCGGCTTTATTACCGGGCTATCGGTTGTCCTAGTTCCCTTTCTGTCTCTTGCCCTATTGAAGCATGCGATTTCACGATACACTTGGTTCAGTGCGGCACTCGCCGCAATCGGGCTTTATCTGTTGACCTTCACGGGCTCTGCATTATCCTTGAATAAAGGCGATGCCTTGATTCTTCTGTGTGCCATAGCTTTTGCGTTACAGGTAGCCTATACTGGCGTTTATGCACCTCATTATCCGGCGTTGCCGCTAGCTACTCTGCAGCTTGCTTTTGTTGGGCTGTTCAGTATTGCTGCCTCGCTTATTTTTGAAGGGGCAACACCGCTCGCCCACAGCGGGGAGCTGATTAAGGACCCAGATGTGCTTTGGGCTCTGCTGATCTCCATCGGGCCAACCAGCGCTTTTGCCTTCTGGATTCAAACCGCCTGTCAGAAATATACTACCCCATCACGGGTAGCCATTATTTATGCCACAGAACCGGTATTTGCCGTTCTGACGGGTTTAGCCTTTGGCGGGGAAACACTCGGGTTGTCCGCTCTGCTCGGTTGTGGTTGTATTCTGGGGGCTATGCTTATGGCAGAGCTGAGCCCGGAACCGGGTCAGAATCAACATAAGAAGAGTTATTTTTCCAAATTACATCTATTTAGAAAGAGATAAGGAGAGAGACAAATGTACAAATTGATCGCGATTGATATTGATGACACTCTGATTAATGATGACAAGGAAGTAACACCAGCTACCCAAACTGCGCTTGAAGAGGCTGTTGCCGCAGGTGTTGTTGTAACCCTTGCTACAGGCCGTGCTTACGCTTCCGCTCAAGCCATTGCCCGTCAAACTGGACTAAACGTACCTATCATTACTTACCAGGGTGCACTCGTTAAGAACTTGCTCGATGAAAAAGTACTGTATGAGCGTTACGTCCCGCAAGATGCAGTCCGCAAGCTGTTCACTTACTGCGTGGAGCATAATCTGCATCTGCAAACTTACATTGACGACAAGCTATATGCCCGTGAAGACAACCAAAAGATCAAAGACTATACGGACTTGAATAAAACGCAATATTTTATTGAGCCTGACTGGGAAAAGCTTGTCCCGCAAAAAACACCAAAAATGCTAATTATCGATGATCCTGATTTCTTGGATGAACTGGCTCCAATCCTGCATGAATTGCTTGGTGATTCCGTGCATATTACCAAATCCAAACCACACTTCCTGGAAATCATGCATCATGAAGGAACCAAGGGCATTGCACTTGAATTCCTAGCCAAACATTACGGCTGTGAGCTTTCCGAGACTATCGCTGTAGGTGATTCTTGGAACGACCATGAGATGCTGGAAGCTGCCGGACTTGGCGTCGCTATGGAGAATGCTATTCCTGCTCTGAAAGAAATTGCTGATTTTGTGACCTTAAGCAACAATGACGATGGCGTGAAATATGCGATTGATAAATTCATTCTTAATAAAGTGAACTAAACTTCCTTAAGCAAAAGGGTGCAGCAACGCCATATTTCATGACGTTGCTGCACCCTTTTTTATTCCAACACTCAAACACCTGTAGAAGCTAATTCCACTTTCTCGGGTCCCATTCCACTCTCTTCTTCCTGCTCTAGCTGAGAATAGTACAGATCATTATATCTTCCTTCAGCAGCAAGCAGTACATCATGCGTTCCACTCTCCACAATTTCACCATTCTCCATCACGAGAATGATATCAGCGTTCTGAATCGTAGATAAACGGTGCGCGATAACGAGTGTAGTTTTGTCCCCCATTAGTTTACGAATGGCCTGCTGTACCAGTTTTTCTGATTCATTGTCAAGTGCAGCAGTAGCTTCATCCAACAGTAGAATAGGAGCGTTTCTCAGAATTGCTCTTGCAATAGAAAGCCGCTGACGTTGTCCCCCGGACAGTCGTGAGCCTTCCTCACCAATATCAGTATCCAGTCCCTCAGGCAATTCCATTACAAAATCATAGGCATTCGCTTTTCGCAAAGCTTCCAGAATTTCTTGCTCATCCGCCTCTGGATTTCCATTCCGGATATTATCACGAATGCTTCCTGTATAAAGACCTGCCTCTTGCGGCACATAGGAAAAATAACTTCTAAGCTTAGCCAGACTCATCTCGTTGATCCGCTGCCCATTGATTATTACTTCGCCTTCATCGGGTTCATACAATCCCAGCAATAGTTTGAAAAGCGTAGATTTACCTCCACCACTCGGTCCCACAACCGCCATCTGGGTTCCTTTTTGAAGCTCTAAGCTAATCTTGTTTATACTTTGTCTCTCTGCTCCCGGATAAGAGAAAGAGATCGACGACATAACCATACTCTCAAATTCTGGTTGCTTAGTCTCCACTTCTGGAAGGGTCTCAACCTCCACCGGGCTATCCAACACCTCAAAGATCCGTCCCGCCGCCCCAAGTGATTGCTGCATCGAATTGATCAGTCCCGGCAGTGAAGAGAACGGCATCACTAAATAATTCATGAGCTGGATGAAAGCAATCATCGCACCGACCTCAAGTGATCCTTTTGCCACAAAATAACCAGCCACGACCAGCGCCAGAAGAAACGTAAAGTTTCCCAGAAAAGAAGAGAATGAGCCAGTAGCTCCCTCAATTCTTCCCCGCTTTAATTCTTCAGAAGTAATATTCTCACTATGCTCCTGATACTGCTTCATTAGTCTGCGTTCAATGCTAAAGGATTTAAACACCATACTACTGCCTAGAATGTCATGTAAAAAGGAAGTAATCTTACTCATATTAGTCTGAATCTTCACACTGTTCTCACGCATCGCTGAACCGAAGATTTTTCCCGTAAGGAACATCAAAGGCCCCATTGCAAAACAGATCAATGCCAGTAACCAGTTAATATAGAGCAAATAACCAAAAGCCGCGAGGGCTAGTAAAGGGTTACGGATTAGATCAATCATTACCTCGCCTGCAGCATTACCAACAGATTGATTATCATTAGTAAAGCGGGACAATAAATCCCCGGAATGATTACGGTCAAAATAAGACTGAGGAAGAGCTAAGGCATGCCGCATCATATCCAACCGCAGCTCATTTCTGATCTTGACAGAGATTTTATTTTTGAAATATCGATCGATGAAACCGTTAATTGCACTCACTAATAAGTAGATTAATCCAAAAATAACCAGCCCTTTAAAAGCTTTCACATCGAGTCTAACCGCAGCATCCGTAATTACTGAGAGCAGCCAAGCAATCGTTAAATCCAGAACAATCCCAAATAAAGTCGTAAATAATAAAATCGTATACAAAAGCTTGTGCCTTAACATATATGTACTTAATCTTGAAAATACGCCTTTCTGCTTCAAAGAACCAGCCCTCTCACTTAAAATTCTATACCTCTAACCTTAGCGAACACCTTATTATCATGCCGTTCCCCGTCATACCCAAGACTCGCACTGCGCAGGATCCCTTCCAGTGTAAAAGCCGCACGTTCGGCTACCGCGGCACTTTTGGTGTTTCGTGCACTACAAAAGATTTCGAGACGATTCGCCCCTAGTTCCTGTATGGCAAAATTGGTGATTCCATTTACGGCTTCTGTCATATATCCTTTGCCTGCACAGGCACTCCGGATCCAATAACCAATCTCAAAATTGCGGAGTTCCCAGTTTAGATGATGCAGGCTAATGCAGCCGATAAAACCCTCCGTATCCCTTCTAAAAATACGCATATGTAGCTTATCCCTTTTTAGAAACTCCAGTCTGCCTTCTCTAGTAACTTTCTCTGATTCTTCTAATGTGGGTATTACTTGAGCAAAAGCCATCCAAGGTCTCAATTCATCTATACTTTCACGGATAGCCTCATTCATGCTAACTCCATCTCCCCATAAAGGGGCACGAATGAGCAGCCTCTCTGTTTCAAAACTCTCGGGAAAATCAAGCAGGATTGGATCCTTGGAGTCAGCCACTTCATACTCCTCCTTTGGCGATGATAATTATTCTAAATATGTAAAAATAATACGATATGCTTTTTGATTATATAGTATAAATGGGGATCTGAATACTGAATGCAATAGAAATCACAAAAGGAACATCAACAGGCTGAAGTTGCCCGAATGATGTCCCTTTTTGATTTAGTGAATATCTCAACTAAAGCGGACCACTCCATTTCTTGGCTCGAAGAGTTAATTAAATGGATTCAACAAGGCGGAATATAACAGGTTAAATAGGATCAAGAAAACTCCCTTCCAGCAAAAGGGAGTTTTCTTTTTATCTAAATTTCAGCTGATCTCCGAAGATCCTAAGGGTATTCTCATCCCCGTCTCGGCCAGCGTAACATTTTCCGGTAAAATATATGATTTTCTCATATCCACATCATGCGACATATGGGTATAGATTGCCTTTTGAGGCTTCACAGTTTGCAGCAGCTCCGCTGCTTCCGTCATATCGTATACAGAACGAGTCGATAACTCCGCTGGTTCGTAATAGAAGCTTGTACCTAATACCAGCAAGTCAGCTCCATGCATCAGGCGTGTCTCTTCAGCTCCAAGAGAAATGGAATCTGGACAATACACCCATACATAGCCCTCCTTCTTCAGACGAAAAGCATACGAGTATCCATTCTTGCCATGGTTCACTTTCCAGGTATCTATTGTCCAGCCGTCTAGCTCTATGCCTCCATCACAAGGAATCATCTCGATCTGATTGCGCAGCCATGGATATTGCCGCTCTATTATCGGGATCACTTCTGCTGGGGCATAGAGCTGGCCCTTATATCCCATCCAGCGGCAAGAATCCGCCCATTCCGGCAGCCCACCAATATGATCAAAATGAGCGTGTGTCACCAGCAGTCTGCGCATATTCCGTACTCCCTGCGCCTCCATCTGACGCCGCCAGTCAGGCCCACAATCGATCACTAAAAAGTCACTGCCATTATCTATAAGTACAGAAGAGCGTAGGCGAATATTTTCACCCTGTTCCCTTGCCTCTGTACAGGTCTCACAGCTGCAATATACCCGAGGAACCCCCATGGCATCCCCTGTACCCAAAAATACCAACGTATCCATCTATTATCTCTCCTTCAGGTTCTCTTCAACGAAGTAATATATCTAAATTACCCTCTCTCTATCTTAAAGAGACCCACCAAAAAAAGCCATCCCCACCACAGATGAACTGCTGGGATGACTCTTTTGTTATACCTCTACCTTATATTCCGGCAAGTACCTGATACCAAATTCCACGCTTGGAATAAAGTGAGCTTCGCACCTCATCCCAGCCTCCTAAATAGTTAATATCAAAGAGGCCCGCCGGATCAGGGTAATCGCTTTTGTGCTCAGCATAGACTTGTTTATCCACGGGACGAAAGCCATATTTTGCAAAGATCTCTTGTGCCTGTGGGGTTATCAAAAAATCAACCAGTGCTTCTGATGCTATGCGTGTCCCATGCTCATCCGCATATTTCTCTACAACAGCCGCCGGATTCTCAATCAGAATTGTATTTTTAGGAATAATGACTTCGTATTTGACTCCCTGAGCAATCCGAGCCAGCAGTTCATTCTCATAGGTGACAATTACATCCCCTACTCCATACTCGAAGGCTGCCATAGAAGCGCGGCCACTCTTATCCAGAGACTCTACATTGGCATGGATGCTTTCCAAAAAAGCTTTGGCTGCTGCTGGATCCTTTGCCCCCTCCTGCTCCTCTGACAGCTTCAGACCAGCCCCATAGATCGCGTTGATATCCCATTGCGCACCACCAGAGGTCTTCGGGTTTGGATATAACACTTTAATCCCTGGCTTGGCTAAGTCCGCAAAATCGCGAATGCCTTTGGGATTTCCTTCGCGGGTACCAAGAGCTACTACTGAACGTGTTACCATGCCTTGTTCACCCTGCTCTTTCCATGTTGGCGCTACGAGTCCAGCCTTAACTAGCTTCTCGACATCACCTTCCATGGCTAGCAGCGTCACATCCGCTTCAAATCCACCTACAATCGCTCGCGCCTGTGTCCCTGAAGCCTCATAAGACTCCTGAAAATTAATATCCTGACCCGTATCCGCCTTCCACTTGGCAGCAAATAACGGCAAAATATCCTGCATCGCATCCTTAGCCACACTGTATGCGCCAATTACCAGCGTAACATCCCCTTGCTTCGAAGGCTCTGCCATCGTCGTAGCTGCCTTCTCATTCCCGCAACCGACTGCTGTCAGCGTGAGTATGGCCAGCATTAGGGCAGCAAAACATCCGTGCAGTTGTCTGCTCCTTTTGACATTCATTGCGGCCCACATCCTTCGAGGTAATGATTTTTAATATTTCCTTGAAAGTAGCTCTATGGCTGAAACTTATAATTCAAGTAACCAACGTTCGGTATTTGCCGTAATTACGCGGAATGTTTGGACTTTCGGCCGCTGTTGTTCCCAGATTTATTAATTTTATATCCTCAGCGGATTAAATCCGGAAACAAAGGCGGTCGCTCCGCTCCTACAGTTCCAAACTTCCACTTCATTACTTCTGCCCTTCACATCAGTTCCTCTAATCCTAGCGAATCACATTCGCTACTATCAAAAGAATTTGAAAATAATTTTATTTATTTTTAAATAAAAATCGGCATCGGATCTTCTTTCAGGTTGTTCTCCTGGATCCAGCTGCGCTCATCATTAAACAGATAAGCCCGATGTACCAGTACTGAGATTTCCTGACCCGGCTGCAAGGTTTCTTTCTCCAACGAACGGTAAGTGACCAGCTTGTGGCCATTTACTTCAACCTCAACGAGCCATTCGCTGCCGCGGAAATGCAGATGTTTCACAACACCTTTTTCCGTAGCAGAAGCCATCTTGAACTCATGCAGGTTACCCACTTCAATATATTCAGGACGAATCAGCGCTTTGGTAGGCTTGCCGTCCCCCGCACCTGTAAAGCCCTTAACCTCAGAAGCGTTCTCAATCAGCGTAGATTCGCCGATAAATGTTGCCACGAACGGTGTTTTGGGTTCCTTGTAAATATCCCACGGGGTACCCTTTTGTTCCAAACGTCCTTGATTAATGATCATAATTTCATCCGCTACTTCAATCGCTTCATCTTGGTCATGGGTTACAAAAATAGAGGTGATACCTACACGCTCAATCAGTTCACGCAGCCAAGCGCGCAGCTCCTGGCGGATCTTCGCATCAATAGCGGCAAAAGGTTCATCTAAAAGCAGCAGCTGTGGTTCAGGCGCAAGCGCACGTGCAAAAGCCACACGCTGACGTTGTCCCCCTGATAGCTGATGCGGATAACGTTTCTCGAACCCTTTTAACCCTGTAAGCTCCACAAGTTCCATAACACGATCGCGGATAGCTGTTTTGTTTGCCTTTTTAACCTTTAAGCCAAAAGCGATATTATCAAATACAGTCATATGTTTGAAGAGTGCATAGTTCTGGAAAACGAAGCCGATCCCACGTTCTTGAGGAGGAAGATTGTTCACCGTCTGACCATGAAAAATAATCTCTCCGGTATCCGGTGACTCCAGTCCCGCCAGCATACGTAGAATTGAGGTTTTCCCGCCTCCACTTGGGCCGAGCAATCCAATCAGGTGACCTTTTGTAATGGTGAAATTGACGTCCTTGACCGCATGAAAATCTCCAAAATGCTTGTTTAACCCCCGCACTTCTACATGCATATTACTGCACTTCCTTTCTTCTCTTGGTCCATTCCATCAACAGCAGCAGACCTGCGGAAAATGCAGCCAGAACTAGCGCTATTCCTCCAGCAGCCGTCACATTAAAATTCTCAACATCCTGATAGACTAAAGTTGTCGCCGTCTGGGTTTTGTTCATAATATTCCCCGAAACCACGAGCACCGCGCCGAACTCTCCAAGTGAACGTGCCACCGTAAGAATGACACCATACACAACCGCCCAACGAATCGAAGGCCAAGTTACCTTCCAAAAAATAGTCCAGCTACGAGCGCCCAATGTCGAAGCCGCTTCCTCCTGCTGTGAACCAATCTCCTGAAGCACCGGCATAACCTCACGCACCATTAAAGGAAAGGTAACAAATAAAGTGGCAATGATCATCCCGGGAATCGCATAAACGATCTTTAGTCCAATCCCCTCAAAAATCGCTCCCAAGGTACTATCGGGACCCAGCAACAGGACAATCATCAATCCTCCGATTACAGGGGATACCGCGTAAGGCAAATCCACAATACTGTTCAATAATCCTTTTAGACGCTTGCCGATCCAGTTCGCCCGAACAAGATACAGAGCCATCATAATACCGAACAATGTATTTAATAACGTAACTACTATCACAACAAGCCCAGTCATCATGAGCGCATGCAGCGCTTCAGGCCTAGTCAGAGCATTCCAGAAACCACCAAATCCTTCACTAAAAGCACCGATAGCCATTTTTCCTAATGGAGCAGCAATGAGCAGAAAAAACACTAAATAAGTAAGAGCAATCCATAATTTCCTCATGAGCGTCTCCCCCGCATCTGCAGCATATTAATCAGCCAAAGAATGAGAAAGGATAAGGTCAAGAGAATAACAGAAACCGCAGCGGCGGAGACCGGATTATCACTTTCAACTTCACCAAAAATAAAAACAGAAGATACAAGTGTACGGCCCGGAATATTACCTGCGACGAGTACCACTGCACCAAATTCCGCAAGTGCTCTTGAAAATGCGAGCATCCCGCCACTGATCATCCCAGGCGCCATTGATGGAAGAATAACTTGCCAGAATACCCTTGCCCCCTTGGCACCCATTGTATATGCTGCTTCCTCTTCGGATGGATCCAACTCCTCCAGCAAGGGCTGAACCGCTCGAATCACGAATGGAAACGTCACGAACACCATAGCAATTACGATAGCCGGTTGATGAAAAACAATTTCAAATCCAAGTGCCTCAGCTGCTTTTCCGATAAGGCTACCTGGTCCAAGCAGCAGTAGAATCATCAAACCTCCGACAGCTGTTGGTAGTGCAAAAGGTAAATCGACCAGACTGTTTAGCAGCGCTTTACCAGCAAATTGATAACGAATAAGGACCCAAGCAATCATAGTTCCTAACAAAACATTAATTAAAGTGGCGAAAATCGCCAGCTTTAAGGTTAGCAGCACCGACTTCCAAGCAATTGGATCGCTGACGCTTTCCACAAAATTTCCAAAACCAAGAGAAAAAGAGTTGTAATAGACCCCGAGTATGGGCAACACGATCAATACTACAAAATAGAGCAAAATTGTAGTTCGGAAACCCCAAGTCCAGCCTTTGTGTCTAAGCAGCGAATTCAATGATTTTTGCCCTCCCACCTCCGGATAACCGGTCGGTATACTAACCAAAATCCTCATTAATTATTCCTATTTATATACTTGGTTTTATATTATTACTACTTTACCAAATCCTTCTCACCGCCGTCAATTACTTTCAAGTGAATTTGGGTTAAAATATATGTATCAAAGGTACACTAAAAAATGGCACCTCACAGGAAGGGGATTGATTATGTTGCATACTCTGGAGATCACTACTACAAAGCGGGATGAATTACGTGATATTACTCGGGAAGTCATTTCTTATGTGAAAAAAAGTGGAGTTCAAGACGGATTGATTGTAGTTTATTGTCCTCATACCACTGCTGGTATTGCTATTAATGAAAATGCGGATCCTGATGTGAAGCATGATGTTCTGATGCGTTTGGATGAGGTCTACCCTTGGGAGCATCCGAAGTATCGGCATGAGGAAGGCAATACTGCCTCTCATCTTAAATCTATTACTACCGGGCCTTCCCAGACCCTGATCATCCACGAAGGTGAATTAATTCTCGGTCGTTGGCAAGGTATTTATTTCTGTGAGTTCGATGGACCTAGACGCCGGCAATGTTTCTTAAAAATAGTAGAGGGATAATAAACATACAAATGGCCGCTTCCGTTATCGCTGCGGAGCGGCCATTTAGACTATAACTAGAGTCTAGTAATACTTTCATCAAGCAGAGAAGCAGTGTTATACCAATGCACAGCTTTAAAGTGAAGATCTATAAAAAAAACAGCATTTTAAAGGCTGCGACATAAAACCTTTATATGAGCTAACGCTGCCTCTTTCACATCGTCAAACGATACTTTATCCTGGATATAATAAGAAATAAATCCGTGTGCAGACAAGAACATTGTCAACGGCACATTCTGCCAGTCCTCAGACACATATCCCTCTTCCTTCATATGACGGCGCACAATACTTGAGAATAAATCAAAACATCGTCCCTGTTCTGCTCTACAATAAGCTAGCAATTCCTCATCGCGAATCATGAACATAATTTCATATTGATAGGGATGATCTATTCCAAATCTAATAAATTCCATAATCAGCTGTTCTACCCTTGTCATTCCTTCTTCAGGCGGTTTATTCATCACTTGACTGAGTAAAGCAGCCACATGATTAAAATCCTCTACAACAATAGCGTAGAACAACTCCGCCTTTTCCTTGAAATGATAATAGAGAGAGCCGTGGCTATATCCCAAATGCTGACCAATACTTCGCATTGAAATTGCCCGATACCCTTTGGTTATAAACAGATGCCTAGCGGCCTCTAGAATCCTTTCCCTCGACAACTCCTGCTCCACTGCTCTCCTTGCCATATACTAATCCCCTTCGCTGTAGTAAATCCGCCGCCCTTCTGTTATCAGGGCTTGCCCTTGGGTTAGATCTGTTATCCATGCCATAAAAGTCTCACCCTCATCATTTCGCGGCAAACATAACAACGTTACTTTGTCGGTGAACAAAGTCTCGCCAGTCTGAATCCCTCTTCCTCGAAGTTCGTTCTCAACCTTGCCCAGCCAAGTGTACTCGATCTCTACGAATACCTCTCGTCTCAGTACACGGGTGATTACTTCTCCTGCTTCAAGCGCAAGCACTGCTCCATCCGTATAAGCTCTAATCAGCCCACCGGCACCCAGCATAATGCCTCCGAAATAACGGGTAACTACGATTGCGACATTTTTAACTCCCTGATTGCGGATTACTTCCAAAATCGGTTTGCCGGCTGTCCCACTCGGCTCCCCGTCGTCCGATTGCCTCTGGATTTCGTCTCTCTCCCCAATCACATAAGCAGAACAGTTATGCGTTGCGTTCCAATGTTTCTTCTTGATGTCCTCGATAAACAACAAAGCTTCTTCTTCATTCTCCACTGGCATAACATGACCAATGAAGCGAGATTTACGGATCACAACTTCCTTTGAGCCGGAAGAGCGGACCGTTTGATATTGTTCTAACATAATTATTCCAGTCCTTATTTACATATGATGTCTTCATATAATGTCAGGAGCAGTCCCGGTATTGGATTACCTATGGACTGCTCCTGGTGACTTACATTAGTATGAATGTTCTGTGATTAATAGCTATTGTAAAACCTACTACAATACTATTCAGTAAGTCTTGCTTCCAGCTCTGCTTTTTCTTTTTCGTAACCTGGTTTGCCAAGCAATGCGAACATGTTTTTCTTGTATGCTTCTACGCCTGGTTGGTCAAATGGGTTAACACCGAGCAAGTATCCGCTGATACCGCAGGCTTTTTCAAAGAAGTACACCAAATATCCAAAGGTGTATGGTGTTTGATCAGGAATAGTAACGATAAGGTTAGGTACTTGACCATCTGTATGTGCAAGCATTGTACCTTGGAAAGCTTTCTTATTCACGAAATCCATAGTCTTTCCTGTTAAGAAGTTCAAGCCGTCCAGATCATCCGGATCATTCTCAATCGTAACATGATGAGCTACTTGATCTACTTGGATAACCGTTTCAAAAATGTTGCGGTTACCTTCTTGGATAAATTGACCCATGGAGTGTAGATCTGTGGAGAAATCAACGGAAGAAGGATAAATTCCTTTGAAGTCCTTACCTTCACTTTCGCCAAACAATTGTTTCCACCACTCAGATACAAAGTGTAAGGAAGGCTCATAGTTGACGAGGATTTCAGTTGTTTTACCTTTACGGTATAGAGCGTTACGAACTGCAGCATATTGATAAGCTTGGTTAGTAGCTACATCTGGATTGTTGAACTCATCCGCAGCGGCAGCAGCACCTTGCATCATTTCTTCAATGTTAATGCCAGCTACAGCAATCGGCAGCAAGCCTACAGGTGTCAATACGGAGTAACGTCCGCCTACATCATCTGGAATGATGAAGGATTCATAACCTTCTTCAGTTGCCAATTTCTTAAGGGCACCTTTTTCCTTGTCTGTAGTAGCGTAAATGCGTTTACGAGCTTCTTCCTTGCCGTATTTCTTCTCCAGAGCAGCGCGGAAAATGCGGAAAGCAATCGCTGGCTCAGTAGTAGTTCCAGATTTGGAGATTACGTTCACGGAGAAGTCTTTGCCTTCTACTAGATCAAGCAGATGCGTGATGTATGTAGAGCTAATGTTATTACCAGCGAAATAAACTTCTGGAGTCTTGCGTTTATCTTTAGAAAGGTTATTGTAGAAAGAATGCGATAGCGCCTCAATAGCTGCGCGTGCTCCCAGATAAGAACCTCCGATACCAATTACAATCAGTACCTCGGAATCGCTTTGGATCTTCTTAGCAGCTTGTTGAATGCGAGCGAATTCTTCCTTATCATAAGCTGTCGGCAGATCGATCCATCCAAGGTAGTCAGAGCCTACACCAGTTTTGTTATGCAACTGTTCGTGTGCTAGCTTAACTGGGGCGGTAAGGTTGTCGATTTCTTGTTGGTTAAAAAACGAAAGAGCTTTTGTGTAGTCAAAATTAATCTTCTTAGACATCGGTAATGGTAACCTCCTGTTTTATCTCTTTAAATTTAAAACCGCTTGTTACAACTTTATAATTAGGATACTTTAATTTGCCTTGACTGGCAAGGTCTTAGGGCACATAGAGGGCATTAGAACCAAGTTTTCCAAAGTTCCTTGGAAGCGTTTCCTGTATCAAAAGACATAGGTGTGCTGTGGTGCTGGACAAAGTGCCGTGATAGAATAAAGAAAACGGAAGGTGGCTATATAAATGAAACAAATCGGTTTTATCGGACTCGGAACAATGGGTGCGCCTATGGCCTCCAATTTACTACGTGGCGGCTTTCAGGTTACGGTATACAACCGTACGGCAGCCAAGTGTAAACCTCTTGAAGCAGAAGGTGCCCAGACTGCTCTCACGCCCCGCGAAGCGGCTGAGGGTAAGGATGTTATTATTACCATGATCAGCAATGATGATTCGGTTCGTGAAGTGTTTTATGGTCAAGATGGTATACTTGATGCTGTGAAGCCTGGTGGACTAATTATTGATTCCAGCACAATTTCACCCGGACTAGTTCGTGAGATTGCCGCTGCTGTAGAAGCGCGCGGTGGACATTTCCTAGACGCGCCAGTAACTGGAAGCAAACCGGCAGCGATTGAAGGAACCTTAGTGTTCATGGTCGGCGGTAGTGCTGAGGTCATAGAACAACATCGTGATATCTTTGATACTTTGGGTAAGAAGCTGCTACATATGGGTGAGAACGGCAGCGGCGCTGTGGCCAAGCTGGCTCACAATGCTATGGTTGGTATTCATAATGTTGCCCTAGCCGAAGGATTCGCCATTGCTGTTAAATCAGGCGTACCAGCAGACAAGTTCCTGGAACTGGTACAACTTGGTTCTGCGGGCAGCAAACAAGCTGAGCTTAAAGGCCGTAAAATCATAGAAGATGATTTCAGCAATCAATTCTCCCTCGCTCTAATGCTTAAGGATTTGAAGCTTGCCTCTGCCCACAGCGATGCAACAGGCGTTCCTTCTCCTATGCTGGGCTTGGCTAAAAGCATGTTCCAAGCTGGATTCACCCAAGGTTATGGTGAAGAAGATCTCTCTGCCGTAGTGAAATGTTACGAAGAGTGGATCGGCCAAAAGATGGGTGCAAATGTATCCAATAAATAAATCCAAGAGCTCAAAACCTACTTCATAAGAACATTTACGACCGCCTCGCACATGATATTGCGATGCGGTCTTTTCTTTATGGACAATCCCATTGTCGAACCAATTATACGAACGTTTGTTTGTATAATTATAATACCAAATTAACAATTGTAGTGCAAGAAAATATTGGTTGCTGTGGAGTTACTCAGAACGTTGTGGTGGTGTTGGTGGGATAGTTACTAAGAAGGTCGTGAAGTACTGGTTTGTCGCAAAAGTTACTGTATTAGTGATGAAACGGTGGATTGGTGCTGGTGGAGTTACTGATGAGTTGCTAAATAGTCGCTTAAAAGTTACTGAGGGAGTGCTGAAATGTTGGGTAAGTGCTGGAGAAGTTACTGGATGAGTTGTTAGATAATTTCAGAAAAGTTACTGAAGGAGCGCTGAATTGTTGGATAGATACTGGAGAAATTGTTGGATAGTCACTGGGTGAGCTGCTGTTTAGTTGCTGCTTAGTTACTGGAGGAGTCACTGGGTGAGCTGCTGTTTAGTTGCAAATTGGTTACCAAGATGATCGCTTGATGACTACGGTATATCCCGTATTTTCTGGAACCTCTCCCTCGCTCCAAACCTTAAGCTCCTTTAACTAAGTAACCTCTGCGGTACACAGCTATCTCTATTGGACTCAGCTGACCTTATTCGCAGTATAATCCCACATTTGGCATGCTATCGGACTCCATAGTCACTATTGGCATGAAAAAGGCCAATTATGAGCCTGTTTCTATGGAATAGCTGCACTGGAGTCCGAAAACCTGCTCAAAAGGCTATAAATTTGCTAATAGCGTCATCTGGGTCCTTAAGCGGTAGGATTGGTGGTGACCGGGTGCTACATTGGTGTTGATCTAGTGTTAACGTCATCTGGGTAGTCACGCAGTGGGTTGGTGCGGACCCGGTGCCTAAAGTTGGTGATGACACAGCACCTTCGGACTCAGCTGACCTTATTCGCAGTATAATCCCACATTTGGCATGCTATCGGACTCCATAGTCGCTATTGGCATAAAAAGCGCCAATTATGAGCCTATTTCTATGAAATAGCTGCACTGGAGTCCGAAAACTTGCTCAAAAGGCTATAAATTTGCTAATAGCATCAGCTGGGTCCTTAAGCGGTAGGATTGGTGTTGACCGGGTGCTACAGCGGTAGGATTGGTGTTGATCCGGTACTAAATTGGTGTTGAATCCAGTGGTAATGTCATCTGGGTCCGTACGCGGGGAATGTTGTTGACCCGGTACTAAATTGGTGTTGCTCCAGCGCTAACGTCATCTGGGTCTGTGCGCGGTGGGGATGGTTATGACTCAGTGCTAATTTGGTGATGATCCGATTCAGCCCTAACGTCATTTGAGTCCTTAAGCCTCAAAATAGAATGATGAATACATAATTGAACATCAAGCAATATCACCAACCAACAACACAAAAAGCAGCGATCCTCCAATAACAGGAGAACCGCTGCCTTGCTGACTTTTACGATTTTTAAATTGAATCCGGGTCGTCTCACTCATAGAAAAAAGCAACTTATAGGACAGCCCTTAGAAAAGTCTGTTTTCTATAGAACCGGGTAAGAACAGCAATAATCAGTTACTTCAAATACTTCCAACGCAAATTTAGAGTTGCCAGGAACATTGAACGTTGACGCTCCCTTAATCTCCTGCCATACCTCAGTGCCGGGAAGCAGCACTTTAAGATCGCCGGACAGAATCTCCATAATTTCAGGACCATCTGTACCAAATTCATACACACCCGGCAACATGATGCCCAGTGTCACCTTAGATCCATCTTGCAAAATTACCGTACGGCTGGTTACTTGTCCGCCATAATATACATTGGCTGCTTTTTCGATCGTTGCGTTGTTAAACTGACTCATTACTTGTTCTCCCCCTAATGATTATTCAGTTAATTACAGAAGTGCTTTCACACGGCTAACTACGTTCTCTACAGTAAAGCCGTATTCTTTCATAACTCTATCGCCAGGGGCGGAAGCTCCGAAAGTAGTGATGCCTAGGATATCGCCTTGGTCACCAGTGTAACGTTCCCAGCCGAAGGTTTGTGCCATTTCGATAGCAAGACGGGCTTTGACTCCTGGAAGAATTACGGAATCGCGATATTCTTTGTCTTGTTTTTCGAACAGATCCCAGCTTGGCAAGCTGATTACACGAACATCGATGCCTTCTTCTGCCAAAGCAGCTTGCGCTTTAACTGCCAACTGTACTTCAGAACCAGTTGCGATAAGTTGTGCTTGTGGAGTGCCATTTTTGGAATCAGAGACAACATAACCACCACGTTTGATGTTTTCACGAACGCCATCTACGGTTCCAGCAAGAATTGGCAAGTTTTGACGAGTCAGAACCAAAGCAACCGGATTCTCTTTGTTTTCCATAGCATAAGCCCATGCTGCAGAGGTTTCGTTAGCATCAGCCGGACGAATAACAGTCAGACCTGGGATGATACGCAAGGAAGCCAATTGTTCGATTGGTTCATGCGTAGGACCATCTTCACCAACTGCAATACTGTCATGTGTCAGTACATAGGTTACTGGCAATTTCATGATCGAAGCCAAACGAATTGCTGGACGCAGGTAGTCTGTAAATACGAAGAATGTTCCTCCGAATACTTTAAGACCAGTGTGCAGAGCAATACCGTTCATTGCAGCAGCCATACCAAACTCACGTACGCCGAAATAAATGTTGCGGCCATCATAAGATTCTGGTGTGAAAGATGTCAAACCATTCAAATGCGTCATAGTGGAGCTTTCCAAGTCAGCGGAACCACCCACTAGCTGAGGAACGCCAGCAGTCAGACCGTTAAGCGCACTACCGGAAGCGACACGAGTCGATACTGCTTTATCTTCAGTAGTGTAAGTTGGAAGGTTAGCATCCCAGCCTTCTGGAAGATCGCCATTGATTACTGTTTCGAATTGTGCAGCTAGCTCTGGATATGCTTTTTTGTAAGCCGCAAATTTGTCGTCCCAAGCTTTGTTAGCTGCGATTCCGTTTTTCTTCACTTCTGCAAAATGTGCACGAACTTCATCAGGCACATAGAAATCTTCTTCGTATACCCATTTGTAGAAATCTTTGGTCAGCTTAGCTTCTTCTGCTCCAAGTGGGGAACCGTGAGTACCGCCATGGCCGCCTTTACCTTGTTTGTTAGGGCTACCATAACCAATAACTGTCTTCACTTCGATCAAAGTCGGTTTGCTAGTCTCAGCTTGCGCCTCAGCAATAGCTTTTTCAATAGCCGGAAGGTCATTTCCGTCTTCTACGCGCAGAACTTGCCAACCATAAGCATCAAAACGTTGAGCTACATTTTCGGAGAAAGAAAGATTCAATTTACCATCAAGGGAAATATCATTTGAATCATACAATACAACCAATTTTCCGAGTTTCAAATGACCAGCAAGAGAAGCGGACTCAGAAGAGATCCCTTCCATAAGGTCACCATCACCACAAATAGCATAAGTATAGTGGTCAACTATGTTATGTCCTTCTTTGTTGTAGGTTGCGCCCAATTGAGCTTCGGCCATAGCCATACCAACGGCCATACCAATACCTTGTCCAAGCGGACCTGTAGTTGCATCAACACCAGCTGTGTGACCAACTTCCGGGTGACCAGGAGTCAAGCTACCCCATTGACGGAATTGTTTCAATTCTTCCATAGGAAGATCATAGCCGCTAAGGTGCAGCAAGCTGTACAGAAGCATGGAACCATGTCCAGCGGACAATACAAAACGATCGCGGTTTACCCATGTTGGATGATCAGGGTTATGATTCATTGTTTTTGCAAACAGTTGGTAGCCCATTGGTGCAGAACCCATTGGCATACCTGGATGGCCGGAATTCGCTTTTTCGATAGCATCAATAGCCAAAGTACGAATTGTTGTGATAGACAGGTTATCTACTGTTGAGTTTTCTTCCTTCTGGATCGCTTGTTCTTGTTCACTCATTTAATAGTTCCTCCTCTGAAATCTCAAGAATGTCATTTTGACTCTTATTGTATCACTAGTGTGGAAGCAATTCCAATTGTTTTTAAAAACTCTTTGTTTGACAGCTTATGTTTTGCAATATCTACGCATTTATATACGCAAAAGTAACTATGTCATGAGACGGGTTTTTACTTAGCCTATGGTCTAGTTTTCTATTGCGACTAAAGTTTGTTTTACAATGCTCGAATATAAAGTAAGATGGAGTTACTCAAGTAAAATTTTCATTCATTATCCAATATCTCCAAGTGGAAAGGAATTCTGAACATGACTTCGAAAAAGGATGTTTATATTGTGCTTACCGGTACAGGTACAGCCTTCAGTGGTTTCATTAAGTGGTTTACAAAAGCTGATCTGAACCATGCTTCGATCGCCTTTGATAGTGAACTACGTGAGGTGTACAGCTTCGGAAGAAAAAAAATGCACAATCCATTCGTCGCGGGTCTGATTCAAGAAAATTTCATTCACCCTTTCTATAGCAGCGCAAATTGCTCTATTTATCAGTTACGTGTCAGTGCAACAGAATACGATGCCATGTACAATCATGTCCAAGGGATGATGAAAAATCAGGAACGTTATAAATACCATCTTTTAGGCCTGATCGGCGTACTTCTAAATGTTAAAATAGATCGAGAGAACGCTTATTTCTGCTCTCATTTTGTTGCTTCCTTATTTGAAAATACCGCAGTTCAGCCTGTGAATAAGCCTTCCTGCTTTGTTACCCCGGAGGATTTCGCTCTTTCACTCTGTTCCCATAAAATATTCAGCGGCAAGTTATCCTATTATGTGCGTAGAGCTCAAAGAGCCTCTGCACGTTCGACGAATATACCTTTACATACACCTTCCGTTGCGACAAGAATGATGAGAATGAATGAAGAACGGACTGAAGGAGTTATATAAGTTATTGCTCGTAAAAAAGGGCTATGCGGATCGTATTTCCGCGTAGCCTTTTTAGATGGAAAAAGGATAAAGTCGTAGATGTATCATTACTTCACACGATGGTTCCGAAAATATTCGGACCAATCGCCAGCGATCACAACAGTAACTGTATCAATTTTGGTATTGTACTCATTCTTAGCTGTGAAGGTAAATTTCACTGGACCATCGGGAAGTTTCACAAATGCTGGATCATATAATTCGCCTGTCCACAAGGTTTTGTCACTGTTCGTTGGATTTAGTTGCGTAGAATAACCTCCCGTCATCGTTACCTCAACAGTATCAGGTAGACCGGTTGCTATCCCTTGCAATATAAATCGCTCACCTGCCCAAAACACATTGTAGCCTCTTGGACTCTCCTCATTACCGCTCTTGTTCAAATTGTAGCCTTTACGGTTGTTATTCCATTCCTCTGTGTGCTGGACCCCACCTTTAATACTCAGTAGATTAACCATGAAATATTTACGCGCTGAGATATTACTCCAGTTATAACCATCAAAAGCTTCCACTTCCACGGCATATTTTTCGTTCTCAACCAATATTCCAGTTGGCACTTGCCACTGTTCGGCACTTGAATTTTGTTCGCCAGATTGAACCTTAACCATCCCTGTCGCCAAGTTGATAATTTGTACCTTATACCGCTGTTGTTCATCTCCATCCTCATCTTGATAATCCCACTTGATGATTGGTGTAAGCGTACTTGCGATCATAGGCTTACTTGAGTCAGTACTTGTTGGGTACGTTATCGTTACGGTCGGTTTACGGTTGGCTACGGTGATACTCAGAGATAGCTCTCGATACAGTCCTAGAGAATCCGTAACGGTTTGTTTCAAGGTAAAGACGCCATTTGAGGTGAATTTCTTCGTAAATTCATCTTGAGTACTAGCCAATCCTTCCGTCCCGTTAGATGATTTCAAATCATACTTATGGCTGATCGTATCTCCTTTTGGAAGGTCTGGATCCGTCGCTTTGCTCTTGATATTTAGAAGATCCGTGCGATAAATCGGCTCTTTGGCAGCATCTCTGCCTGTATCCGTGATAAGTGTGAATCCGGGCTGCGGCGGATTGTCGATGATAAACGTTTTTTCGTTAGATATTTCTGACCAGCTTAATTTGGAATAAGCCCGACCATATACGGTGAAGTATTCAAATCGATTGAATGTATGGTTAGGGAGTTGATACTGCCGCAGCTGACCTGTGGTGTCAAGGTTTTCAACTGTCTTAACTAAGAGTCCGTCTTTTGAAAAAAATTCTAAACGGTACTTCTCCTGCGGATCACTCTCTGGGTCTGTATAATTCCATTTAATTAATGGATCTCCTTGTATTTCGGCATCTATAACGGATGGATTGGTTACGGTTCCCGCCGGGGTTATCAACGTCATTGAGGGCGCTAGATTTTTAGTAACACTCACCTTCAACGTAGCTATATTAGACTTATCACCGATCTGATCGATAACCCAGTGTTCCAATGTATAGATACCGGACTCAGGAAAATTAACATCAATACTAGGAGTTCGAAACCATTGCGTAAGGCCATCACTATCTGTTACTTTCCAGAAGTATTGCAGACTAGCGACGTCGGAGGGATCTCCATCCTCATCAAAAGATGTATATTGTCGGGTATCATATTGGAATACTGCCGATGGACCATTAATAGCAGCTGTTGGAACATGATTTTTAACAGTAAATACGCGTGTTGCATTGGAACTTAAAGCTCCAATACTTGAGGGATTAGGTACGTCTGTTGCCTTAAGGCGCATTTCCCATCCTTCTGATATAGCCTGCTGCGGTGAAATTCCGTTTCCAGCAATAAGATCTCGTATCGTCAAAGATTGGTTGCGGTTACTGCCAGCATAATAATAAGGACTATTGCTGAGTTTGGCGTACCATAAATAAGCAAGCGAATCTCCATCTTCATCAGGCTCTGGTGTTAGATTATCCATTGTAATTACAGTGTCTCGATATACTTCAGCTGGCATGTTAAATGCTGCTGCGGGTGGGTGATTAATCACTTGGACATTTTGGCGATACCAATCTGACCATAAACCTCGGTTGTCATGCACTTGTAAACTAATTTGATAATTACCGATCCCAAAAGCTGCGATATTAGGTGGCGTTGTAGCTCCACCCCAATGCTCCCAAACTTTGTTCCAACCGTCTTTGATAACCGTCCAGTAATACACATCTAATGGATCATTATCCGGATCAAACGATTTGTCTGTTATGGTAGTAGCTTTACGATAGGAAACAATATTAGGATCAACACTAAATAACGCTACGGGAGGTAGATTACCTGCAGCCCCCACCGTCCTTACACACCAGTCGCTCCAGACCCCCAACCCATTTTCGCCATCGACATCACGTACTCTAAGGCGTATGTCATATTGTACAGAACTCGGTAATTGAGCTGGCGGTTGACCATCTGTCCATATTTCAGAATCAGTTTTTTTATACTGCCATTGCCAAGCTATAAGTCCCTTATTAACAGCCGTGATGTGGTCCAAATCGTAGGAACTATCTGTTAGCAGAAGAGATCCCCACGCCAGTTTGGCAGCAAACAATGCAATTGGCTTTCGATGAACATGATAGGTCATTGAAGATAAATTATCTCGGCTCCATAAACGATAGACATCGAATCTGTCATCGTTTTTAGGATTATCTCGTGCTTGAAAGGTTGCGTTATAGAGTCCGCTATATGGAAAGGAGGTATACCTTTCTGAACGCCATAACCCACTATCCGAAATGATACCCATCGAATTATCGAAGAAATACGGGTTATGGTCGTATCTATAGCGTTCTTGATATTTAGAATCTCCTTCATAGTCCTTGTATGTGGTTGATAAGTCTATAGGAGTGTTAATCAATATAAAGGATTTATTCCTAAGCCTATAGGATACATTAACGACCAACGATTTCTCATCCTTATAATTATAGGGATCCACAACCTTGATAATGATATTGTGTCGTCCGGGAGGAATTCCGTCTGCCAAAACATCTATTGGGATGGAAAACCATTTATTATTTAGTGCCTGTTGGACATTGACTTGTTTATAGAACACATTAGGAATTTCAGCACTAACGACTAGATCATTATTGTCCACATCTCGAACATATCCTTCGATATTCATACCACTGAATCCTGGCTCATTCAGTAGCTGCTGCTCGCTTGGTGTAGTCACTGTGAGCGTAGGTGCTGAATTTATTACTAGAGGTATGTTATCCCAATCATAATATACGTTGTTATGCCAACCATTCATCCATTCGTTAGGTTGGTGTTGCGCATCACTTGCTCTTAGTGCGACTTTAAGGGCTTTTGGAATGCCATACTTCGCTGGATAAGCATAACTTTCATAAAAAGCGGTTGTATTTCTGTCAAGGTTAAACTGAAGACTATCCGAACTTTTCACAGGTGGCATTTCTTCAATTCTCCATGAGGCATCAGTAGCATAATCAGTATTACCACTTCCATCTGTCCTGTACATATAACTGTAAATATTAAGAAATCTAGTACGCTGCGTATCATAGTACCAATTAATATCCCCTGATGTTAAAACTACAGGCGCATCAGGTACATAATCGTAGCGCAGTATTCTTGTTGTTAGATCAAAAGTAATATTGGTTAGGGTCATAGCAGGCATATTCAAACTTAAAGATCCTATATTCCCCATAGCTGGCTCCCAAGGAGTTGTTTTATTAAATCCTTCAAGACGGATATCCATAAAATTGATGATATTTGGGTCACCTGTCGCCTCTACCTTTGCACTCCCCGAATAAAATTCAGGGAATGAAAGAAGTAGTAATACAAGGGCCATAAACGTTGAAATTGTTTTTTTTAATTTCTGCATCTCTAATCCTCTCTACCATGACCAATCGACATCAGGTGCCTGATTTTTAACCGTGAAGATCCGTTCGATCACATTTTGTGTAGCTTCTGAATCTATGGATTGCCGATCAGTCTGCGTCACAAACTCCTCGATGGTCGGCTGGCCAAACTCTTCAAATACAGTTAGTCTTACTTCGTATTTTCCGACTTCCTTTACCTTGAGATTCAAACGATCTAAATTCTGATTATTAAAAATAACCCATGGTTCACCCGAAAAATTTCCGTTGTTATCAGAATCGTAGCGGTATTCCCAAAGCCTTCGAGCCACCATATCTTGGTCTGGTGAGTACGACATATCATCTATTGATAGGGTCGCTTGATTACCATCTGAAGGATTGCGATACGCTGTTCCAGCCATCGTAAAGTATGCAAAAGGCTTCTGGTCTGGTGCTATATCAAAAGTTGTTTCGTTTCTGGCAGTTAGCCCTAATGTATTCTCCACATAAATGGTTGCTTTATATTTCCCTGGCTTCTTGAATAGCACATCTTTGCTATATACTCCGTTCAGCGATCCGCTATATTTAATATCAGAATTCGTTCCACCTGATACGGCTGTGATCGTGAATTTAGTCTTAGCATCTACTAATGGGTAGTGGGTCGGGCTACTAACGTAACTTTGTATGATAACCTTTCGATTTTGCTTTAATGTACCATCTACCCTGATAGATGCATCTGGTTTTGGCTCAATGACATTAACCTCAGTACTAGTACTTCCAGTCATTTTGTCGTCGTCCATTACAGTCAAAGCAAGTGTTTGTTCCCCCAAATGGTCTTTATCATACCAAAGCGTTCCCCTTGGCAAAGTGCTCAATTCTCCCTTAGCATTAGGCGTATCCCAAAAGTAATCCGTAATATAACCATCGGGGTCATACGACCCTGCTGCACTGGCTACAAACTCTTGTCCTGCTTTTACAGTTTTCGGTGCATTTATAAGAGCTACTGGGGGTTTTAACTCTCTCGGTAGTTCTGGCGGTGATGTAGGACCTGGAAACCCTCCTCCCGGAGGACCTGAGGTTGTATACACTCCTGCTTTGACTGTAAAAGATTCTTTTAACGAGTCGAACTTACTTCTTTTGGTCACGACTTCATTCTTAAATCTCACTACTATACTTAGTTCGTACTCTTGACTGTAGTTACTTTTACCTGCCACTTTCTCCTTCGGAATTTCAAACTTGAAAGTTTCGTTTGCCGTTAGAGTTTTGATATACATCTTTTTTGTCTGGAGTGAGCCTTCATTACCTTTCTCTTTGGCATAAAAAATCCATTCTGAAATGTTTGATGTATCTTTATAGGATAGCAGCTCACCCTTCAATGCGATCTTAACCGAAACATTCTTATTATCAAACTTAATTGGGTTTGGATTAGGTTGTTCTAGAATTGCAGAACCTGTGAGTGTAGCTTCATCTGGGAGACCATATTCAAAGCTGACTGTTCCCCCGTAGCTGTAGGTGGTGACTTTAGCGTCTGCAGTGTAATAATAGGATGCGAATGCTTTATACTTTCGTCCTTCCGCTTTACCAGATAATCCGTCATTACTTTCTTTATCCCAAGGAACACCGTCAGGGATCATATAATTCAATATAATTCTCCCATTTTTAAATTTAGGATCGTCTGCATATGATGATTTTTTAAAAGGAATAACTTTTATAGTAGATTGAATGATATCTTGATCATTAATAACATCATTTACCGATCCGTTATACCATTTTAGATATTCTTTATCTTGATAAGGTCCTGCCGTTACCTTTGTTCTAGGTGGATTTTTTGAGGGATACCCATCAGTGGCAATTTTATCATCTGTCACCATCCGATCATTTCTTTCATCGTATTGATTTATTTGCCATCTTCTTCCGTCTGAATACAACCAAATCGAGTTGTATATGTCTGTTCTATACATTGCTTTCCAAGAAGCTTTATATCCTACTACATTACTAATATATTTTTGATTAGGCACTCCTTTAAGTGCAACTTTGATTTTCCCATTTTCCAACGAGATGCTTATTTTTCCATTAGATCCAGTATATTTTAAAGTGCCTGTTTTGATAGAAGAGCCAGTTATACCATTAGGTAGCTCCAAATAAAAATCTTTAGCTGAATTGTTAGATCCAAGCAAACCAGTCGTAATAGGAACAGAAATTGAAGTTAATTTTGTTTCAGCAGCTTGCACAGATGTGGAGAATGCAAAAGGAACAAGTAACAAAAAGCACATACATATTAAAATATCTTTTTTCATATTGATTGTCCTTTTAATAGTTGACTATTAATTTTTCATCAAATCCACCAGCATGATACATACGAATTGCAAAATAGTCAAAATCTTTTTCATATAAAAATGCTTGATAAGTGGATAGTTGTTCCCCTGGCTTGAGCGTGTAGTAATAGAATGCACTTTTATTGTTGATTTTCTCTTCATTTACCTTCGGCCAAATCGGGTCTAATTCCCCCCCATCTTTTAGTGATAAAACCCATTTATCTTTTTGATCATACAATGCTCTTTTCACAATACTTTTGCTGTTGTTTTTAATTATTATCTTAGTCCAAACCAAGTATTTAGGATTGCTAACCATTACTCCAAATGAGTCATATTTAAATTGTTTCACTAAATTTTGTGCATCTTTTGACTTGAAATCATAAATCATAAACTTCTCCAGCGTATAACTAAGCCCACCCGCCGTAACCGTAACCGGCAACTCTAAATCCTTTTTCAAACCATATTTACTTAAGTTATCCCTCATAATGGGTGCTGGTGTAGCAGCAGGTTTTGCTGTAGCTGATGGTGTAGATGCGGTTACTGGTGTAACCGCTGCTGCGTTAGTAATCACGTTTTGCCCCGATACCATGCTAAGTAACATTGTTGTAGTCAAAGCTGCTCTTAAAATGTTCTTCTTCATCACTGAATCTCTCCCTTTTCTTTAATTGGCTTTTCTTACTTATTGAACTTATATTCCTGAACTGCTGGCACCCTAATGGGCTGTTGTGTTTTGGATCTGAAGATCAGAACCGGGTGCTCCGTCTCAATGACGGCAATAACCGAAGGACCTGCGATGTATTTGGTTATGCCATATTCGCTATCCTCGTATAAAAGTGGAAACGTCACACCATCGGAATCATCAATAATATCGAATTTCACAATCTTTACTTGTGTCTTAAAACGATTGCTCCCTTGGGGGAAAAGGCCGCTATCAAGGCCTAGATTGTTCTGCAGGGTTTGCTGAAAAGTATCGTACGCTTCTGTAGGATCTATAATCAGACGACCACGAGTCAATTCGGTCTCATCTAATTCCTGTGCGGCATCGTGAACAGCGATATTATTTGCGTCTTTTAACATGCTGCGCAGCTGGTCCCACTCCTGATTCTGGATCTGAAAGAACCAGGAGTAGATAAAGATCAGTAGGACAAATGCCAGCTTAATAATGTAATCCATAAATTACGCTCATCCCTTAGTCAATCGAGATACTCACTCATAATTGATCCATGCCCATAATATCGAGTCGGCTGCGAAACCGTAGAAAAATTATAAGGAAACAGATTTATCCGCGGCGCGGTTACATACACATCAATTCGTTGCTTTCGCTCTTGAACGGTGTCTGTACTGCTAGTAATTTCTATCGAAGCTTCAAAAAATCCAATCGCCTTCAGATTTGAAATTACTTCATTCCGCATAGAAGCTGTAACCATCCCCTCTGTTGCTGCTTTTTGTGTGATATAGGACGTATTAGCTTTGACCTGTAAATCTAGCAGATAATCTATGTAGGAGAAGATAGGCTGCAGGATAATAAACAGGACTAGCCACATGAACAATGCCCGGAGGACGGTCTCCTTCATTAGACACGCCTCCTTCTAATACTGTTCCACTTGCTTAGTATGTGAGATGATATCGTCCTGACTGCTGCCGATCATATGCGTAGCTACCGTGACAAACATCCCCGCAATTACAAAGCCAATGGCCAAAAACATAGCGACGGAAATAGAGTCTTTTTTCATCTGACTTATACCAAAACGTGAGTCATGGACATAGTTAGTGCAGTCTGGCTGGAATCCAGCGGTTGAGTTAGAGATACCCCCGGGATCGTCGGTCTATTATCATCGGCAGCATTAATCACGTCACGCACCAGAGGAATCAAAATGGCAATTACGATGGCCACACACAAAAAACCGATAGCGATAAACAAACCTGTAGAAATAGCGTCTTTTTTCATTGTTAATTTCTCCCTTTTTATTTTAGGTTTTAAAAATAAGGTTGAATATACAATTTTTCACTGGAACATGCCGACTCCATTAAAATTTCCTTTGATTAGCAAAATGTACTGCATCGCCATGGCAACGATCATCAAAAAAGTAGCAATCGATGGAATAACATTAATAATCGTCGATAGATCACCGATGAAAGACCATTTTTTTAAATACTGATCGCTGGAGATTTTGGAGATAATCTTGCCTTGTTCACGCAAATAGTTTGCAGCTTCCGTGTCATCATCCATACCTTCTGTCGCCAGCAAAATGGACCGGATGTCATTAATAAAGTGATGGTTATCCGGAAATTTGGCACAAAACCATTCAATCGCCCCCTCCACACCCTCATCTACTGCCCGTTCTGACAGCTCATACAAATCCTGACGTATATATTGAAAATGTCCCGCTGTACTCCCACAAAAAGCACCAAACTGCACATATCCGCGCTTACGTAGGCGATTATTCTCATAGAGACGAATGAAGGAGATCAACTCGCCATCTTTTTGAATATTCGTCTTTTGGTGAAGCCACGCCAACACCCAACCAAGCGGAAGATAACGCATCGGACTGCTGATTACGAGAATAAGTAGAGCAATTAGAGGGTCATAGAATGAAAAAGGAACAGATCGGATGAAATCGCTGACGACTTGGCTAAATAAATAGATGATTGCCGCTGAATAACGAAATAGCGTAACTTTTCGAGCCGAAATTGATAAATTGCATTCATTCAACAATTGCTGAAATCTATCACTCTGCACGTGTTCACCCAGCGAATTCCACCGGATGCCCAGTCGGACAAGATATCGTTCCTGCTTACTGCTGCTGCTCACAAACACAAGTAATGCGACATACACGATTCCGATCACTGTAATTAGTAGCAATAATCTATCCATAGTTCATCACCTTAGTGGTAATCCAGTTTGGGCCTGGCAAGAATAGTACTGATCACAAAAGAGATAAAAAGACCGGAGACGATCACCATCAAAAAGGAAAGGCCTACCGTAGTTTCGAACTGCAGTTGAAAATAGACATCGGGCTTCAGCATATACATAAAGGTTCCAACCGTAGATACCAGCACCAGAAGATTCCCATATAAGCCAAGGCTGATCGCATCTCTGCTTCCTGCTTTTACAGTTAAAATCGTCTCTCTCTGCTGCTCCATAGAACGATTCAACAGCATTAGCGAGCTTTTTAAATAACGGGTTCCCTCCTTCTCAGCATAGAGCAGATCTGATATAAACTCTAAAGCGAAGGTGGTGCCAATCGCGCTGGAGAATCTCCCTGCCTCCTCAACAAGCTCCTTCTCATTACTGTAATTAGAAAATGCGGCACCTAGCAGCTTCAGAGGGCTTTTTAGTACATTTTTATCTGTAAGAAAATCCGCTGTCCGATCAAGGATCGAATCTACCGACAAATGTGTGAATTTAGTGGATATTTTGACTACATCGAGGAGATCGTAGCTTCCATGTACCTTCCGCTGTGCATAGATGTATCTCATACGAAAATAAGGAATCGTCGCAGATATTACAGCTATAAAAAGCGGAAATCTCCACGCCCCCTGAATCGGCTGTCCTTCATTAAAAGTAATCCCCTCCAAAAAAGGATTGTTAAAACTCAACCTTCCAGGGAGCTCACTAAGTGTCAGTAGTCCTGATAAGAAAACCGCAATAAACAAAATGGCTGTACGCATAACAAAACGCATAACGCTAATACCCGGTTCATACTTCCGGTGTACGAAATACAGAAGCTTGTCCAGATGGCGGTAGAGCCACAGCCTTTTTTTAACCGAGCTAACTCTTTTGCCAAAAATACTCATCTTATGTTTAATTCGAAAATCGAATTTCTGGACTACCTGCCGTAAATGCCTTTCGATGAGCAGTTTGGTGAGTAACCACAGTCCCCACACAATCCATAAATGAAGGACAAAACGAAAAATATAAAATAGTAAATCCATAGCTGTACCTCCTCACTCATTAAGTACTATCTTAGATTTCAAGCTTTCTTTAAGCGGCTGATCCATTGGTTTTGTTGAAGCAAGTCGTCCCAGCTCTTTCTGGACAATCTGTGTAGCCTCCGCATTTTTCTTAGTCATTTTCAGCATCAGATTTTTCGTCAGCTTGTCATTATAAGACCAACACATTTCCTCCGGCTCCCAGCGCATAAGATCATTAGCAAACACTGAATTTCTATCCTCTTCGTAAAAGATTTCTGATATTCGCGCCAGCCGCTTCTTCCCGTTTGGGACACTCTCCAAAATAAACACCAGCTCGCATGATTTCAGCGCAGAGATCAAATGCCCCTTTAGACTCCCGCCAATTCTTGTGGATACAGCAAACGCACCTTGATAAGGAATGTCCTCTGAATCCACGGTGTGGAAGGTTCCGGTAATCCCGTCGTATCCTTTTTCCCCACTCCACAAATAAAATTCCCACTCGTTATAACGCATCTCTGTCATATACAAAATATTTGGGTCATGCCGCAGCGACTCTACTCCCACCTCCATCAGTTCCTCATTCGCAGCTTGAATTGGAATAATCCGATGGCCTTTAATTTGATACGGTAAAATGGATTCCGGATGTTTCTCAATCATCACTACTCCCATACAGAAGGAAGAGCCAAGCAGTTGCTCACCAACGATCGTATTGGCAAAGGTTGTTTTTCCTGACCCTACAGCACCCGCAATAATGGTATTGCGAAACGTGGACGATAACGCCCGAATAAACTCAACCGCCTCGGCAGGAATACATTCCGTACCCGCTTGATCTTCCAAATCCAGAAATTCCACAACCTGTCGCCGCAGTGATATCGTAGTAAAACCCTCCCAGACCCTAGGTGATACCCAAATCGCAAGCCGAATAAATCTACCTGGCCAAAGCGGATCATCCATTTTGAACTCCACCGAAGGATTATCCTTGTTCAGCTTTTTATTGGGATCACTTTTTAGCAAGGAACGCTTCAGCTGCTCCACCCGATCCAGTGAAGGCATCTCATACGGGTAAGCTATAAACTCACCTTTATGGTTATAAAAAATTTGCTTCCCAATCATTTGTAATCCGGTTGACTCGCTGTATGCACGATCAGTAAACCAACGATACGCTGGTCCAAAACCCTTCCACTCGTGATACAGGGCCTCTGCCGCCGTTCGGTACGCTTCTGGAACCTTTCCAGTAAAAGGTGTTTTTCGTAAGTACTTCTCAATCTCATTCATAAAAAAGCTAACTGCCTGCGGATCGCCAATTAATGCCTTTGCATTTAGCTCGAAGTAAGCGTCATCCTCACGTTCTAACCCTTCGTTCATCTCGGTTTTCATTTTTTGTAAAAAAGCATAAAAATCTTCCTTGCCCGGTTTGCTAGTGCGCAGCACGCTTTGTTTTAGAGAAAAGAGTGGACGACTCGCGAGAGTTTCAATCATAGAAATATCCCTTTCTTTTTGGCCTCTGGCGCTAATCCCATCGACACCAATAGAGAATGTACCTTATCATCCACATGCTGTAGCTCTTTTTTGCCTAGAGGCAAGCTTTCCTGCAAGGGTTGGTAATACGGTAGCTCCAGCAAGATTTCAGTGCCAAATCTAAGGGCCATATTTTTGGACGAAGATATTTCCTCCACATTACTGCGGTTAATGATCAGCTGGAAATCATGCGGACGCAGATCTATATGCCCCGCAAGCTCGAATAGAGGTTCTAATCTGTGTTCATGTTTAGGATGAGTGACAATCATGCGTAACGACGACTTTTGCATACCGACATACCACGCAGCACTCTCGGGAATTGAACCGAAATCAGCAATAACCATATCCGCATTTGCTCCAGCTCTAGCCAAGAAATATTCGATCTCTTCCTCCAGATAATCCTGGACACTCAAGTAGTCGTAATTCCCCGGTAGATACAAATAGCCATCCTGCCTAATCAATTGCTCGAAATCTTCATCATGAATCATCTTCCCTGTAAGCTTGGGGCGCAGTTTGTCTAGACTGATCGTCGCTTTGCGGTCATACCCGGGGTCATATAAATCCAAACCAAGTACAAGAACACGTAGACCTGCCGCAGCAATTCGTCTTGCGAACAGCTTCGCCACACTCGTGCAGCCAATGCCTGGACCTGAGCCAAAAAAGCCAACCAAATTGCTCCGTTCCTCGCCATCCTCTTCCAGGATAAAACGAATCTTCTCTATCACTGCTGACGAGGTAGAACGAGGAGGAATAAAATATAGACCTAAGCTTTCACACAACATATGCACAGCTTGATAGCCGCGAATTCCCTTTTGCAGATATAAATACAGGATCATAGAGCTTGGATATTTGTATCGCAGCTCGCTAAGCGCTTGAACAGATACCTGGTCACTAGTAACCATTAACATATGACCTTCGGTATGCGCCGGATCGGGATACACGTTTTGTGTAACTACATTAAATCCCGCGTTTTTGATATCATTAATCGTTAACTGATCTATGCCCAGACTAAATATTTTCAAGGCAATCTCCCCCTACTCTACCCGTACGATCCACAGTTTTTTGCCCTGCTCCAAAAATTGCCCTAGCCGTTGACCCTCACTTTTCTTCAGCTTCAATTCTGGTGTCGCCACCTTGCCAGTAGAAGTGAATCGGTTATTGTTGTTGCCTTTCTCAGAATCCTGCACATCATTATTGTCTTCTGTTCGCACATAGTTCACGGTAACTCCAGATAAAAAGATCTCTTTAGCAGGATCGCTAAGCAAGCTTTGTTTTTTCACCTGTTCCTCGTTTTCTTTTTTAACTGTATTTGAACCAAGCGCCTCTCGCTGCTTCTCTCGCTCACCTTCTACAAGATAAATGTCTACCTTATCCCGGCTTCGCAACGAACCATTGATGGCATAAATAGCCTCCTTCGGAATAGGAAATATACCTTCATCCTGCAAAGGCTCTAAATCACTTACATCCACCAGTGATGCTGTCAAAATACTACCGTTAGTCAGATTCACATTCGTAATTTTGTACTCCACTTGTGCGATTTCCGTAATTACACCAGAAGGTATATCCTTGGTCTGAACAGAATCCAGATACAAATCACTTGCTTTCAGCTCATAATTTTTAGGTAGAGATTCCCCAGCTCGCACCTTAACTTTAACCACGGTTTGGGAAAGCACGTAGGGCTTGAAATAGAGATCATAACCTAGCAATCCCCCGAATCCAGTAATCAAAATGAGACTTGCGAAAAAATAGTTACGTTTTAACAAACGTCCCCGCTGTAACGCCAAACCTTCCACCTCCTTAACTACATGATTTTTGAGAACGACAAAAAGCACCTTGGCATAAATAGCCAAGCTGCTGGTAAAATGCTTTTTTACCTGATAGAGATTTAGTGAACTATTAAATTAAAGGATTCCGGTGAAAGCCCTCGGGCATAACCGTTGCTTTCACCGGAGAAGACCTTTATTTAAATACTACAGTTTTATTCTGATGGACGAGAATCCGGTCCTCGATATGCCATTTCACCGCACGAGCCAGAACAACACGTTCAATGGTACGCCCAATCCGTTTCAGCTCAATAACATCATCACTGTGGCTTACCCGCTGCACATCCTGTTCAATAATCGGTCCACCATCTAGTTCTTCAGTAACATAGTGAGCGGTTGCCCCGATAATTTTCACCCCACGTTGGTACGCTTGGGCGTATGGATTGCCACCAATAAAGGCAGGCAGGAAAGAGTGGTGAATATTAATAATCTGATGGCGATAATGCTCAATAAAGGACGGCGAGATAATCTGCATATACCGTGCCAATATAATAACATCGATATCGTCTCCGATGACCGCTAACTGGCGTTTTTCTGCTTCATCCTTAGTATCCGCTGTGACTGGAATATGATGAAATGGAATGCCAAACGACTCGACATAAGATTTCATATCCAAATGGTTACTAACGACGAGGGCAATATCGGCATCGAGATCGCCCGCTTGCCACTGCCAGAGCAGTTCAACAAGACAATGGTCTTCTTTAGAGACGAATATGGCAAGTTTCTTCTTATGACGAACATTAAAAATCTTCCAGTCCATCTTAAAACGCTCCGCCACTCCGCCAAATTGAGAGCGAATCTCTTCCAGACGATCGCCTAATTCAGGTAGGTCAAACTCGACTCTCATAAAGAACATTCCACCATCTGGATCCATCGTATACTGATCCGACTGCACAATATTTGCGCCATGCTGATACAGAAAGTGTGATACAGCCGCCACAATTCCCGGTCCGTCAGGACAGGAAATGAGCATACGTGCCCGGTTGGAATAATGCTCGACACCTGACGAATTGTTTCTTTTTACGTGTAATTCCATGACCCTCTTCCCATCCTCTCATCTACATACGCAATCTGAAGTATAGCTTAAGCGTTCACGAGCACTTATTTGCCTGCTAACCAAGCAATTAAACGATGATTAATAGCTTCCTCGCTTAGTTGCGGGAACAGCTGGGCAGCGACAACTTCATCGTACAGACGCTCCAGTGGTTCACGTGGATCAGCTTTTTTAGCTTTGGCATCGTTCTTCAGCAGCTCCCAGACATTAAGTACATATTGACGGGAATCAATCTCCTGCTTGGCAAAAAATTCACGTAATGTTTCAACATCCTGCACGAATTCCGGTCCAAAGCGTTCAGCTACGTTACCACGCAGCAAAGCGATCTCCACCTCATACATCGGACGTTGTGTCTTAGCATCTTTACCAATCCATGGGGTCTCCAGAATGAAAGGCAGACCTTCCAGCTTTTCATGGTGTACGATTTTGTTAATCGTATCAAACCCAATCCAACCCGAGCCAATTGGCGTGTGACGGTCTTTGCGAGCGCCACATGGATTTTTACTGTCATTAATGTGGATTACACCAAGACGGTTCAACCCGATAGTCTCATCAAATTTGTTGAGAACACCGTCCAAATCATTAACGATATCATAACCAGCATCATGAATGTGGCAAGTATCAAGACAGACCGATAGACGTTCGTTATGTTCGACCTTAGCAATAATAGAAGCGATTTCTTCAAAACTGCGGCCGATCTCTGTTCCCTTACCAGCCATAGTTTCTAGAGCGATATGCACTTCCGTTTCATTCGTGCCTCCAAGCACCTCATTCAGGCCATCTGCAATCCGCTGAATACCATATTCAGCATCTTTATCAGTGAACGCACCAGGATGTAATACAATATGCTTGACCTCAAGTGCATGGGTACGGCGTATTTCCTCTTGCAGAAAATCAACAGCCAGTTGGTACGTATTCTCTTTATAGGAAGCGAGATTAATAATGTAAGGTGCATGGACAACAATCTCCTCTACACCATTCTCTTTCATAACTTGCTTCCCTTCGTTGGGATACATGGCATCAATCGGCTTGCGGCGCGTATTCTGCGGCGCTCCTGTATATATCATAAACGAGCTGGAACCATACTCATTTGCTTCATTTGCTGCGGTCAAAAGACCCTTGTCCGAGCAAGACACATGTGAACCTATTTTCAGCATACTTCTTCCCTCTTTCCTTCACGAATTAACCCCTATTCTACCGTGATCGGAAAAATAAATCTAGACGAGGCCAATATGCCGGGTTCTGCTTCGCAAAACTTTGGAAATAAGCTATACTTTAATATGAGAATAATTCGTGTGAGAATCCTCATTGCCAAAAGGTGGTGTATGCATGTTTATCCAATCAGGACTTGGTTTATTATCCACACCGAGCAATTGGTTTATGAACTCTATCGCTTTCTGGACATTTATGCTGCTTGGTTCCATGTGTATCGGCGGTTTTTTTATGTTCCGCAAATTCCTAAAGGTCCTGCCCAAAGCTGATGGAAAGTCAAAGCTAGACTGGCAAAATTACTGGGTGGAACGTAGCCGCCCGCTCTGGAGTGACGAAACAAAAGCCTTTTTGGACCAGCTTGTTCAGCCTGTACCTGGTCCATTTCGTGATATTGCGAAGCATTCTATTGCTGCCGAGATCGGAAAAATCGCCGTCGAGAGTAATGCAAAAGAAGTTACTCGCGATCACTGCATTAAAGGTTACATAGTTGCCACACCGCGGCGCGATAACCGTTTTCTTGTCAATTTTCTCGAAAAGAATAAAATCGATTACTCTGCTTACCAGCATTTGTTTAAGTAATTTTTAATGAATTGTACGATTTAGAACGGAGGCCCTCCTTTGAAATATGTGATATGTGGCGGCACCGGTTTTATAGGTAGCGAACTAGCAAAATACTGGCTGCAAGCAGGTAATGAAGTTGCTATTGTAGGTCGGAATTTACCAAAAGACGCAACAACAATTCATCCTAAGCTGAGTTACCACACCTGGGACAGTCTAAGTTCTAATCCCGCTCCAGTGGAAAATGCAGCTGCCCTAATTAATCTCGCCGGAGCTTCCCTTAGCCAGCGCTGGAGTCCAAGTGGCAAAAAAGCGATTATGCAGTCCCGACTTGCAACCGTTTCCGCAGCAGCTAAATTAGTAGATCAAATGAAGCAAAAGCCCTCCGTAATCATTCAGGCTTCCGCCGTGGCGATTTACGGTACCTCTTTAGAGGATACTTTTAGTGAGTCCTCACCAGCCCAGGTCATGGATTTCCCTTCAGAAGTAGTTAAGACATGGGAAGAGGCTTCAGATGAAACTTACCATGGTATCCGCGTGGTCAAGCTGCGTACCGGAGTTGTGCTCGGCAATGAGAGCGGAGCATTCCCCAAAATGAAGCTGCCTTATTTATTAGGTTTTGGCGGTAACATTGGCTCCGGAAAGCAGTGGGTCTCTTGGATTCATCTGACGGATATCGTCCGTCTAATTGATTTCTGTACGCAAAATCCCACGATTAACGGACCTGTTAATGCGACTGCTCCACATCCGGTAACGAACGAAGAGTTCGGCAGGACGATTGGCAAAGTCTACAAACGGCCGCACTGGTTCCCTTTGCCAGCCTTCCTGTTAAAAACAGCAGTCGGAGAATTATCCGAAATCTTACTCAAAGGTCAGCGCGTCCTGCCCGCAGCGGCATTAAATCATGGCTTTGACTTTACCTTCCCTACACTTCAAGTCGCTTTAGAAGATTTGAAAAAACAAAAATTGTAGAGCCACATTCATCGTTGGAACTCACCTTCATACTATATGGAATGTGTAGCTTCCTTTTATAATTTTAAATGTGGTCCCCTCTGTTAGTGGATACTCTTTATACGGGATCATGGCTTCACCTTGAAAAAGCGTTCCATTTCTGGAGTCAAGATCCTTGAGAATATATCCGCTGGTGCTTCTAGATATCTCAGCGTGTACTCTAGAAGCTCCTTCTGATCTTTCCACATATTGAGCGACCTCTGCCGATCGGCCGATAATGAAGCTAGTTCGATTTAACTCGATCATTTCCGCCTCTTCACCCTCCTCACCGCTTCTTTGAAGATAAGGAATACTCTGATCCAGCTTTTCGATTTGTCGTCCTTGCTCAGGCATTTTCTCCCGTGATAATAAAGTTGTTGGTGCTATGGCTTCTGGTGCTTTAACAGAACAATGTTCCTCTGCTAGTGATTCATGACGGGTTGCCGGAACGTTAGCTGCTGAATCTGAGGATTGCGGAGTTATCTTTGGAATTGATGTTGGAGGACGCGTAGAAGCCACAGGGTTCCTGCCAAAATTCCACTCCAATTCTTTCCGACTCGGATTACAGTTAGTATCTTCAGAATCCTCACTCAGACAATCCTCATCTTCTTTACCAACCTTTAGCCTTCCGCTCCAAACCATCCAGCTTAAAACAGCCAATACAATCGTCACAACTCCACAGACGGCAAGCCATAACGGCTTTGGACTATCCAAATATAGAAACTTCCACAGGAGTGCATCGCCTAATAGACACCCTAGCACTATATAGGTTCTTGAGCTTGAGGCTTGCGGATTCGTTACCTGTTCATCCTCCAAGCTTAGAGACAGGCTCTCCTCCTCTTTTATCTTAAGATTAGGATAGCTGCTGATCCAAGGAGTAGCAGTCGGCTGCTCCAATCCCTTATCCTCGCGATGCTCATATATTTTTCTTAATGGTGGAGCTGCTGCCTCTTTCACTAGATATTCTTTTACGCCTTCATGAAGCTGTCTTTCAGGTGTAACGGGCTCTCTTTCTGTCAGCAACTCTGATAAAAGAATCTTTAAGCCAGCTGGAGTAAATCCCTCTTCACTGCAATATTGCAATAGTCTTTGCACACCACTGCCAGTAAGCTCTGTGATAGATGCCATTAACACCATGATTAGTGACTTGAGTGACTCTCCAAGCTTTGAACCAGACTTATTCTCCTGAATGGGTATGTAGGTCAGGTATACTTTACCGCTCTGTAACGACCCTTCAATAAAAATGTAATCTGCATGCAAAGCATACTGTTCCGCCCGCAGCATATATAACCTGCCATCTTCCATGCCTTGGGCAATTTGCAGCAATAACCCGAAAAACGAGTTCATACTTAGCTTCTCTCCTTTGAGTAGATGACTAAGCATTTTTTTACGTAAAACAGCGTATTCCATAGTAACCTTCAAATCTATTTCTCTAAGTAACAGCCTCAAATGATGAGGAATGTCGGTGTTCATCAGCATGCGTGCCTGAATCAAATTAAGCTTCTCCGCAGGTATTCCTTCGGGTTCACCAAGGATCATATATATACCATCCTGTTGTATAAAATCACGGGTTAATCCGAACAACAAACATCACCTCCCGAACTAAAAGTATAGATAAGCGCATATGGAACCAGGAATTACTGCCAGCATGAAGGGAAATTTCAACAGTTCACTATCGTTATTTTTTAATAGAAACGGGCTCTTCCATAAAATAAATCCAGAAATTCTGCTGATGATCTTACGCGAACGACTGACCGCCTCCCGTCTCTTTAAAACAATTAACCAGCCTATTAAAGCACCAAATAGTACGGAGTACATGACGACTTGCAGCGTAAACAACATCCCTGTCCACGCTCCGATTCCAGCAAAAAGCTTAACATCCCCCGCGCCAACCGCCCCTAATAAATGCATGATCAGAAGGACTGTAAATCCTACAGCAGCTCCCCCGAAAGCCCTCAGCAGTCCATGCCAGCTATTGATCACCCCTTGTGCAAGCAGACCGGTGAGCAAGCCTGACAAGGTGATCCAGTTTGGTATTCTCATCGACTTCAAATCTGTAATCAGTGCCGCTGCTAAAAACGGTAGACATCCCCAAAATGCCCACTCTGCCATTCATTACACTCCTTTTTTCACCCTTTCATTTCACTACTGTAAACATAACCTCAACAGATCTACCGTCATCCAGTTGTATAACAAACGGCCACGAGCCCGGTGTGGTATTTACACCAATTTTCCATTCCCACTCGATATATCCATCTGCATCCGCTTGTTTCCAACCTAAATATTTGGCAGTACTGCCCCCGCTCTTATAAAAGACGGACAAGCTGGCAGAAGCATTTGGCGGTATTCTGGCACGAACCTTGCCTTGCTTATTCGCTACAGCCGGGTTCGGCTTTTCTAAGATTTCAATGAATTCTTCTGGTTGGCCAGTACCGTTCCCCTCCTTGGCTGTGCCTTCTCCCGTATCCCCGATCCAGAGACGTTCAACAGCACTTGCTTCTAAAACAATACTTTGGTTTAGAAAAGGGACTTTCATCGGCAGCTTATAACTAACCACTAGCCCAAGGTAGGGACGAGTACCTTCTTTTAGCTCCGGCACCATAACATTAGATACATGAATTCGCTCATAATCCAGTAAATCTGATGTCAGGTATGGTTTCAATAAAGGTTTGATCGCAAGATCGAGTACACTTTCACTGGTCTCTGCCTGAAGCTTCTGCAACGGTCCCTCACCACTTTCTAAAGCCGACATAACCCACTCATTTAACGGCTTGGGTAAAGACTCAGCATAACTATCGCCCCAATCAGTAAGTGACAAGCGAGGAAGAGTCCAATTCAGGCCAGCAGAATGATCACTGTCATCCCCTCCTGAATCATCACTTACTTCGCTGGATGTTCCCCATTTCTGCACCGCCAAAGCCGCAGGATACATATGAGTTGAAATAGACTTTACAGTGTCTGATGCTGTACTTTGCAAAGCTGTCGAATACAAGGTCATCTGTACGATAGAAATCAGGAACAGGACGAATAGCAGGAAGAACGGAAGAACCATCGCCGCTTCTACTACCATGCTACCTTCTTCCTTGTCCTTCCCTCTGATTCCATACCCATCCTCCATCTCCTTACCGACCTCCCGCTAATAAGAATAATCAGTTTTTACTGCCCTCAGATACTTATTCCCTTGTACCTCTCCCGGAAAAGCAGCAGTATAATTCAACATTTTAACTACACCTGGCAGAAACCATAACTGCATTTGGAGCTTAATGTCCGATGATACATAGGTGTTTCTTTCCTCTGGATTTATTCCTGTGTTCAGTTGAATCAGAGCCAGCATCCGCGATAGCTGCACTTCCCCGCCTCCATGCATTATCATGAACAGTCGCAGATGATCACGGTAAGTCAGCTGCGCCGGCATATATTTGGATAAAGGAATGGCATCCTTCTCACAAAGCTGCAACATATCCTGAATGGCATGCTGGATTCCATACAACAGTGCCGCCGCTAGAACAGCCAGTGGATTTCCCAAGGTTGCCTTCTCTATAAAACCTTCCATCGTGCGAATGGACAACCTCATCGCGAATATTTCGGCATAGGCTGCAGCCACATTCCCTGCGGGATTATGAAATCCGTATAAAATGTATTCCAGCTCCTGAGCGCGAGGATCAAGCTGATCTGTGAGCTCACTAGTGTCTTCCAGAGAATTCAGTGCCAGACTAGCTAACTTTGAAACATCAAAATGCTGAAAATAAAGCGCGGAATACTCCGTTTGAAAAAGCCTGTCTCTAGCGCCCCCCATAATGCCACTCATTGCTTCATAAATCCCGTCAATATCCTTCATCGCCGAGCTTCCAGCAGCATAGGGATCTGAGGATACTTCAGATTTATCAGAGGATTGAGACTCCAATCCGTTGTTAAATGAAACATTGTCCTCAAAAAATTGATGAAGGATTTGATAACGTTCCATCGAAGCTGCCGCTCCGCTACCTAGCATTCTAATTTTGTCCAGCAGTGCTCTAACCTCGCCCAGCTTGGATTTGGCTTCCCACTCTACTTGCTTACGTGCTTTATCCGAGCTGCGATGCTCTTCAAGAAAAGCCAAATCACTAGCTATAACACTTCCCTTCTTACCGTATTTTTTATAATAGTTGTCCACTACATGCGAAGCCCCTAGAACAGAGGAAATCATTTGGTAGGAATCGCCGTTGACTCCCAAAGCTTCATGCAACACTCCTGATAATCCTGTTACCGTCGGTTCAATGGACTCGTACACACTTTGCTGCATAAATAAACTATTATCCATACTACTAATGTCAGCCGAAGAGAGGATCAAGGCATCTTCCTGTTCATGCAGCTTTTTAAGCGGCTCAGCGCTTATTTCCCCCGAGTTTCCCGGAATATCCCAGTCCTTAGCAGGATCGTCTACCAGATTTACGCCACTTATTCGGGAAGCTGCCAAAACATCTCTCATCCGGTCATTCAATTGCTGCGCTTTGTTTAACGCATCCTTCGCTTCCTCCATTGATTGTCCATGTTCTTCATGAAAGGTTGTTAATAAGGATGGGAGCCGCGACAACATCTCTGAAGTTCGGCTCTGATAAAGTGCCAACTGATAAGTGTACTTTGCAGGCTTTTTACTATCACGATATAGATCTTCGTAATATTTGCCAAGATAGTCATTATACTGTGCTGGTATATCCGCGGCTGCTTGCATGCTTCCAAGCGAATGGGCCGAGATAGAGTCTCCGGGCGGATTCATAATCCATAGCAGTACTCTTCTTCCACTCTCCGCCGCTTGGCTTCTCCGCTCTAACATTAGATCCAAATTCTCTTCACGTTCATCATATAAAGGTTGCAGCTTACTAAGTAATTCAGTAGCTCTTGAGGCCTCTGCCATTACGCCCGACAGCGGCTTGAATTTACCTGCCAGCTCCAAGGCGAAATCAACCGGAGCCTTATATTTCATCTCTTCCAGTATTTGATGACGAAAAACATCATAACTTCCCAGCGGCCGGCTCCATTCCAAAGAGGAGGATTCCAGTGCAAAGGGTAAGAGATTGAACGTATCCCCCCGCCCACTTTTATGCAAATTTTCATTGAGCACTTTGGACAGCAGCATATCACCATCACTATCACCGAATGCAAATAAACCGTATCTCTCACGCAATTCAACATGATATGAAGACATAACAGAGCGGATACTGGCTCTCGCTAATCGTTCCTCCTGAACGTTGAACGCAGCGATTCGCGCATAATCAATCAGCACAGCAGTAAATAGAAAGACGAAAGCCAGCACCATGATTAGAAAAATTGTAACTGAGCCTTCTGTTTTGCCCTTAGCAGGACAACCCGTAATTATACTTTTCATTAAAACCCCCTCCCTTGAACAGAGATTTTACTTATCCTGAAGCTTGGTCAGCATAGCAGAAGCATCCTTCTTATCCATGTAAACTGCAGATCCACTACCCTCAGAGCCCCCTTTAAATTTAGCTCCAAAATAACGCATCAGGTCGACCGTACGAATAAACTCAACAGGCTCGACAATGATAGACTGGGCTTCAACAGTTGGGTTAGCCTCATCCGATAGAACGCTATCAAGCACAGGCAAGCTCAGTAGACGATTTAACTCGGCCTTTACTCTCCGTCCTGTAAGGCTGTGAGCATAACGCATAGTTCCTGGCATATTGTCCGGAATCATAGTAGACGAATGGCCCAGTTTAAGCACTGGCAAATCACTCTTCCCTGATACTTCACCGGGCAACTCTATTGTCACGCCAGCACTGCCAGCTTCTCCACCAAATAATGAGGCTAACAAGGCATCATCCCCAATTCTCCAATAAAGGGAGTCATACTCACCAGCCATGTAAGAACCAGAGACCTCCTTGTGACTGTTGTCCCAGTTGTAAGCCGCCCGCTCAGTAGCTCCTGAGGCCACTTGCAACAGCATGGACTTCTGATAGCTATACAAGCAAAAAAACAAAAGAAGCATCGTAATAAACATGACGATCGGCAACAGAAGTGACGCTTCAATAGTAAAACTGCCTTGATCACCCTTAAACTTGTTCAATCGAATACTTCCTGACTCTTTTCACCCGCCGTTTTAATTAAGGCTTCTACTACCTCTTGAATTTTGTCCTTAAACAAAAGAACAACTGCAATCAAGACAGCAATAATCAAAATCATCTCCAAAGTTCCTAAACCTTCCTCGTCTTCCCAAAAGTTCTTCATACTGTCCAACATTGTTGATACCATCAGCTTCAGCCTCCTACATTTTTAACATCAAAAATGCTGGCGTTCCCACCAGTACAATTACTATTAAAAAGATAACTACCATCGGAAAAACTAATTTAGAGGATGCTTGCTCTCCGCGCGTCCGGCTAAGAGCCTTTCGTTTATCCCACAACATCCGCGACAGATCACGTAGCGATAGCACAAAATCCGCTCCACCTCTGCGATAATTCAGCAAAACTGTCGTTGTGAATACCGATACCTCCTGTACAGCGCATCTCTTGCTGAAATTTTCAAACGCCTGCTGGAAAGAATATCCGCCCTCCCATTCACTAGTCATAGTCATTAGCTCCTTATACAGAGGATGATTCGTATCCCCCCGGTGGCTTTCCACACAGCGAATAATAGCTCGTTGCACGGTCTCTCCTGCGCCAACCAACAACACAATACTGTTCAGCAGCTCTGGCAATTCGAGCATAATATTCTGCTCCCTAACTCTCACCTTTTTGTGCAGATCACTAACCATAGCGGTTGGTAGAGCAATTGCCAAAAACACACCCAATATCATACCTGCCTGTTCGCCACTAAATGCTGTAATCAAGCTTCCACCTACAAGCAACAGCCAGCTGTAACTTAGCATCTCACCCATGAACAGCAGGGTCCGCTCTGCGCTATAACGCATACCATAACTGCGCTGTAGAGAACGCTGAATTCTGAATAACAGTGAGGGAAACCGACTGGCGATACCACTCTTCTCAATAAGCAGTAATAACGGTTCGCCTAGCTTCCGAAGCCGTAATCCTTCCATAGGAAGACTGCGTAACGCGACATATCTGTTGCCGCATTGAATTCGCAGTAGAACCCAGACTATCAGCAAAATAACAGTAACCACCGCACATAGCCAGCGCATGATTTCACCCCCTTCACAGTGGAATGTCCATTATTTTAGTAGTCCAGAGATAACATAGGAATAAAGCAACAAGCGCTAATGTCGATATGGCTATACCCGCTCCTGTATACATTGGCTCCATATATTCTCCAGCCGTCAAACTCATAAACATCACCATGATCAGCGGAGCTATAAGCAGTGCCTTAGCCTCAAATTTCTTCTGAGCAATACTTACAGCAATATCCTGCTGAATATCCAGCTTCTCACCGATAATCGTTGATGTACGGCGCACCACTTCTACAAGATCACCACCAGTACGCTTACAGACCGAGAACACATCCGCGAATCGCTCGATGTCCTCCATTCCCGCTCTTTCACTAAAGTTCCGCAGCGCTTCTTCCACAGGCTGTCCATATTCCATGCGTGCACAGATAATGTTTAACTCGGAGATCATATCACTGCTTCCCTCCGGGTCGAGCATACGTAAATCCTGAACCGCCTCTCGGAATGCATTCTCCACCGAACGCCCAGCTGAAAGGGAGGAAGACAGCGAAAATAATGTCTGCTTAAATTGTAAATTCAGTGCATTTCGACGTCTTTTCAGTAGATAGTTACGCAGCATATGCGGGGCATAAGCTCCGCCAGGCATAAGCAGCAACGACAGCAGCCAATGATGATAAAAAAGATATCCAATTCCATACATCAGCAGTCCACCTGCAGTAAGGGTCAGAATCCTCTGCAGCAAGGTCAATTCGTATACCTTATAATCTGGTAATAACGAAGGACCGTCAGGATCCGCTTCTACAGGCTTTGCAGCAACAAATTTAAACTTAATCATGACCTCCCCCCCTTCTGGAATTTTGAATCTCTATTGAGCCAATGGATAGGAGTTTACACCAGCCATCCTAAGCTTCGTTGTATGCAACAATGGGTTACCACAGGGAAGCAGCCCCCCTTGCACCCTTCCCTCTCGTTCACCAGCTTCTTGAAATTCATATAAGGGATTCAAGATCACTTCCCCGTCTTTCAACCCCGCAACCTCACTGATCTCCATCACCCGCCTGGAACGATCACGGAGACGTGATAAGTGTACGAAGATATCAATTGCCGATGAAATTTGCTGGCGAACAACAGCTACCGGAAGCTCCGCAGCACTTAGCACCATCGTCTCCAGTCGACTGACCATATCGTGTGCGCTGTTACTATGGCCGGAAGACAAGCTTCCATCGTGCCCGGTGTTCATAGCCTGCAGCATATCGAGACATTCCGCTCCCCGTACCTCCCCCACAACAATCCGGTTAGGGCGCATTCGCAGAGAAGAACGAATCAAATCTCGGATGGAAATCTCCCCTCTACCTTCCGTGTTAGCATTCCTGGTCTCCAGTGAAACAAGGTTCGGCACGGTTACAATCTGCAGTTCAGCGGAATCCTCTATCGTAATGACCCTCTCCTGTGGGGGGATATACTGAGATAATGCATTAAGAAAAGTAGTCTTTCCAGAGCCTGTCCCGCCACTAATAAAAATATTGTATTTAGCAGCCACTAAAATTTGCAGCAACTCTGCGGCTTCCAAGCTTAAGGCTTCACGACGGACTAAATCCTGCATCGTCATCGGTGTTTCAGGAAATTTCCGAATGGTCATCGCCGGGCCTTTCAGAGCTACTGGCGGAAGCACGATATTTACACGCGATCCGTCTTTTAGCCGAGCGTCAACGATAGGAGAAGAATCATTTACAACCCGGTTCACACCGGATACAACCGTTTGGATAATATCCTCCAACCTGCTGCTGGACTCAAATTCCAAATGGAGACGACGAATCTGCCCCTCCTCTTCTACAAAAATCTCAGTATGGCTGTTAATCATAATCTCAGTGATCGCCGGATTATCCACTAAGGGCTGGAGTACATCCAATCCTCGAAAAGAATCGAACAATCTCTTCACGAGCTCATGTTTCTCCTGTGCTGTTAAATAACGCAGATTTTCGCTGTCCAAAATTGTCCTTTCAATATATTGGGTGAGTTCACGATTTCCAACTGCAGAAGTAACATCTAATCCTGCCCGGATGTCACTGCGAAGTGCCTTAAACATTTCCTCATTCATGTAAACCCTTACCAGTGAATACTTGCGGAAGCGACGGTTCTATAATCTGCTTGCACAGCTGTAAGATCTCCTTTTGGAATTGTGGTGAGTTCAGAAAAAGCTCCTCACGGTGCTGCAGCGTCCAAGATGGGATATACGGAAGTACACCTTCAACGGTAATTCCTTCCGGAGGTGCCCACACCTCTAAACCCTCTGCGGCAAAATTCACGGCAAATCTACTTTTGTCCATCACTTGGCTGGGCATACCAGAATTAGGAGCATTGCAATGGGATAGCCATCTCATGGTCTTATGAATGCTTACCTCGTCATTTCTAACTACCCACAATAGAATTCCGCATTTATGTAACACAGCTTTGGCACGTTCTTCTTCAATACTGCCGGTATCTATTATAACTACGTCAAAATTTCTTTCCGCAACCAACAGCGCCAACAAATCTAGCGTATCCTGCGTAGTCATCTGCAGCATTTCTTTTACATTAATAATTGGCCTAAAAGCAGCACTTCGAAGGTGATCATACCTAATCACGTATTGCCCCAAATCAATCGTATCGGCTCCGCCCTTATCCCGGCTGGCTTTGATTTCATAAAGGAGCCGCTCTAGTCCAGGCGTATTTCCTGCAGGGGGCCGTAAAAATAATCCACTGCTGTCCACACTTTCAAGATTCAAATAAAAGACCGAAAGCCCCAATTCACCTAGCTGCTTAGCCATATTCATAGCTACTGTGGTTTTGCCCGTGTTCCCGCTTGAGGAGACGATACCGAGCAGCAGCGTTTCATCTAATACAGAGGAACCTCTAGCTCGTTTCACTTCACATAGTTGAATAAATGCTCCCAGCAGAGAAGGCAGTGCCTGATATTTCGCAATCATGATGCCTCCAGCCAGGCTTTTAGAACTCCTGCTAAGATAAGCTCCCTCCTCACTCAAAACTGCCCAAGGCACCTTAGTTCTTCCCTCCACAAGCCAAGCCTCGATAAAAGTAGCGTCACCTACAACAGCATCCGGCATATCCTCTCCCCTCATAAAATCGATAAAAGCATCCAGCCGACTAAAAGCCGTGATTCGCAGCATTTCTCCATACTCACTATGATGAAGATAGTGTAGCAATGGTTCGATATATTGGCTTTCACGCACTGCGAGTACAATCCTTGCCGCCATAAAACCTCTCTCCTTTCGCAAGAAATTTATAAATATTGTCAAAAAAAAGACAGCAAAAAAGCACCGACAATAACCGTGGATACGGTACATTGAACGGTGCTTCCGTTACTATCCCTTTAATTTACAGCTATAGTAGCATATATATAAGAAGGCAGCAATAAGTTTTTTCGCACATCAAGTGGTTTTTAGACTCTCATCGTATCTTCACGCCAATTCTTGATGGCAGACCGGATATCGGCAGGACTAAGCTTTTCCTTCACCGCCCGCTGACATAGTGCCGGAAACTCTTCATCTCCTGCATACCGAAGTGCAATAATCTGAGCTAATTCAAGCTTTGGATTTAATGCTTCGCCTGTCAATCGGAAATACCGGAACTGCTCCTCCACCCTCACTACTCGATCCTGATTTTTTGTGGCATAAATTCGAATTCGAGTAATCGCAAATAACAGGCATAGAGATAAACCAAATAATAGCAAGGGCACTGTTAAAGCACCATCATCACGTAACACCTGAACGACATAAATTCCCGACCACACAAATATAATCAGCGCTAGCGGCATAGTTACAAAATGATAAGGCCAATCAAAACGCATAAAACCTTTAGGCTTCCCCTTGTTCATAATTCATCTCCATATTTATATGACTTGTATATTGCTTAAAGCTTAGTCTCTCCGGGAATAGCTACGACAAAAGGTTCATTATTCCCCCAGTACAGAGACTGTCCTGAAACTTTAGTAGTTCCATCCGCATTAACCATTCCATAAATAATCTGACTTCCCCAAACACTCGTATAAAAAGAGGCATAGGATGGAGCTAGAACAGGTGCTTTACCATATTCCTTCGCAACTGGGTAACCGAATATCGCGGTAAAATCTTTATTTGTAGCCTCCTTGGACATATCCAGATCAGCTTCCCAAACTAATTTTACAATATTATCCTTGATCTCATAATACTTTACGAAATGTCCATACAATATAAAATAATCATCAGATCTGCCTTCAGGAAAATAATACGTCATAGACAATGCTTCATTATCACCCGTCAAGTTGGAGGGTTCTCTTTCTTCAACCGGGAATTGCAAAGCAGCTATGCGGGAAACAACTAAGTCATTACTATTATAATTCTGCACAAGTTTAGCATTGGCCCGTTCCTGAACCCAGACTGTATTCGTAGCAGCATCTACTGTTACTCTCGCTCCAAGAGCCTCCGCGATAAACCGCAGGGGTACCGCTACTCTTCCATCCACTATTTTGGCCGATACATCCAGTTGTACAGCATCCGAGTTCTTCCAAGCCGTCCGTGAGCCAACCGCAAGCTTAATCTTCATAGAATCTCTAGCAATCGTAGCTTGCTTGGTATTGGCATCCCATTGAATAGAAGTATTCTTGAATCTTTCAAAAGCCTTCAGCGGAACCAGCGTCTTCCCCGACACGATTTGCACACCAACATCCACACTTGAATTGTTCACCATAATGCGAAGCTTGGGGGCAGCTGAGACCGTACCGATCATACTTAAAGATAACAACATGACTATAAAAAACAGAAGCCCTTTCCGTTTCACTATTCGTTCACCCCTAGTCATAATATGAAAAAACTATACCCATTTATAGTTTCATTATAACATTCTCCCAAATTATGGATTACAAAAATCTCCGTTTGATCTCTGGGGTAGGGAGCATACACTGCTCATCACGTCCGAACCAACGATAGCGGTTCTTGGCTACATACCGATAAAGGGCATTGCGCAATGGGCGTGGTACTAAGATGAACACGTATGCGGCAGGCCAAGGAAATCTCAATTTACGGGCAATTCTTAGCACAGCGGCCGACTCTGTATAATACACTCCGTTCTCCAGTAAAATCACTGTGTTTAATTGTCCAGGCTGAAGTCCGGACTCTTTCATTAGCTTTGCCGCAATCTCATTCTGTAATGGTGCGAATAGAAATTTAGCGTCGGGGTCACGCGGGATAATGAAACGAACTACCCCCTGGCAAAGATGACACACTCCGTCTATCAACACGATAGACTTATCTTTCATAAGGTTCAGTTCCTCGTTCATGGCTCCCCCTCCGTCTTAAAGGCGTAAATTTCTGCTTTTTTGGGTAAACAAAAACGCGGGATAACCTCCCGCGCCATCAAGTGCCGTTCTTTAATTATTCTGCGATTGCTTTCTCAATCCATTGATCCCCGATCATTTGCCCTTCGAAATCAGCAGTGAATGCCTCCATGCATTTGCAGATGAAATCTTTGCGGCAAATTGGACATGGAGTTTTAAGCAGGCGGCTGATGTTCGTCATTTTCCATTCCGGAAACCGATGATAAAACGCGCGGCACTCCGTTCCATCAGCAAGCTTGATAATGAACTCGTACAATCCTTCCTTATCGTTGCTGCTGGCTTTGGTCACATTCGTAATATTCGGTCTGTAAGACATCTTCATCACCCATTATTTAAATTTTTGGTTGTAAATTGCACACGCAGGCACATTCTCAGATACTTAGACATATTAAAGAATTTTAAGGGTGATGTCAACCAAAGACGCCTAACACGGCAGCTATTTATTACTCTTTTATGATTTACGTCTCTATTTAGCCATTATTTCCATAAAATATATACAGATACATTTAATCGACAATCTTTAATTCAACCTCGATATTACCTCTGGTTGCTTTGGAGTAAGGACAGAATTCGTGAGCCTTCTTCGCCAGTTCCTCTGCTTTGTCGTGTTCAATCCCTGGCAGCTTCACATCCATTCTCACAGCAAGTCTAAAGCCTCCATCGCTGTCATCCTTCCCAATGGACACATTACAAGTTACCTCCACGTCATGGAGTTTCACGCCCTCTTTACGGGCGATATTCGCTAGTGCACTCTCGTAACACGCTCCATAACCAGCCGAGAATAGTTGCTCTGGATTGGTACCGGAACCTCCCGGCCCTCCAAGCTCTTTAGGCATGCTTAGATTATGCTTTAACACGCCATCCGAGGATTCAATGGAGCCTTCACGACCGCCATGGACTGTTGTAGTTGCTGTGTATAATGCTTTCATGAGTCATCTTCTCCTTCATCAAGCTGTATTGGTCATGCTCATACTTTATACTTTAAACAACAGGTATGATTTGAAACGATGATGAGGAATGATTCATAATACTTTCTTATTTGGCTCCAGACCATAAATAGTGTACAATTAAATTGTTAAAAACTTAAATTAGCTATGGAGGTGTCATCCATGAGTATTTATGATTTTGAGGTCAACACTCTTAAGGGTGAAGAGGAATCATTGTCAAAGTACAAGGGTAAAGTACTCCTGGTTGTGAATACTGCCAGCAAATGTGGATTTACTCCCCAGTATAAAGGTCTTCAGGAAGTGTACGAGAAATTCAAGGACCGCGGGTTCGAAGTTTTAGGATTTCCAAGCAATCAATTTGCTGGACAAGAGCCTGGCGAAAGTGATGAAATTGCGGAATACTGCGAGATTAATTATGGGGTAACCTTCCCTATGTTCGAGAAGATTGACGTAAAAGGCGATGAAGCACATCCATTATTCAAATACTTATCCAAAGAAGCCCCTGGTGTCTTAGGCTCAAAAAGCGTGAAATGGAACTTTACGAAGTTTCTGGTTGACCAAGATGGCCGTGTTCTAAAACGGTTTGCTCCTAAAACCACTCCACAGCAGATCGAATCCGATATCTCCAAGCTTTTAAAATAATTCATTAGAAAAAGGATACTCACCACATCACACAGCCCCCTGTTGTTATGCGGTAAAGTATCCTTTTTAACTAGAAAGAACGTCATAATATCGCTATATATCAGCACCCTTTAATCTCTTGGAATATTTTATAATATTGTTGAAATATTTTTGCTGGGAGGGACAATCGGTGACTGTTCAACTGCTTGATATACCCGAACTAAATGTTATTGGCTGGGCAAATGTAAACTCATCCGGGGAGCCATACGCGAATCTTTGGGAATATGTTTTTGGCGAGCTGGATATTGATACAAAATTTGATACTATACACACAAAAGTTCAAAGCAGCGGTTGTTATCTCGGTCTATTTCAGAACCGTACATCCGTGCCTAAACTGTGGGAGCATACCGCATGGGATATTGATTTTTTCCTTTGTGTTGAAGTCGAGCAGTTAGATTGTATCCCTGAAGGCCTTGTTCATAAGAAACTTCCTGCGTCTACCTATGCTATATTTACTGCTAACGGATTCCCTCAGTTGGCTTTTCAACATACCTGGAATTATATATATAATGAATGGCTGCCGGATTCCGGTTATAAGTTCAACCCTGATGGAGTCTTTTACATCCAATACACGGAAAAGTCCGGTCCGGATGATGAAGGATTCGAAGCCAATCTATGCGTGCCGCTTGTAAAGAAGTAGGTTGTGTGATTGAGGATTGAACAAAAAAAGAAGCCTTGCATCGCAAGGCCTCTTTCTTCATTCTGTATGCGGTAGAGAGGACTCGAACCTCCACGGGTATACACCCACTACCCCCTCAAGATAGCGTGTCTGCCATTCCACCACTACCGCGCGGTGTGTTAAACATAGAACATAAATTTGTTTGAGGTCAACATTCATTATTATAAATGTACTTTTCTCAAAAGTAAAGATGCAGATTTTAAGATTCTTCGTCGACCATTTTCTGTTTACGATATTCAGCAAAAGCTATATATTCCTTGATAAAATTCTTTTCTGCTGGAAGTAATTCATCTACTCGGCTTTCCGATAGCTGAACATCACTCAAATCATAGTCTACGCCGCTCTCTCGTACAGTATCCGGTGTATCTTTGCCGAGAATGAGCCAGTCCAGACTAACATGAAAAAAATCACCGATCTCAATCAGCTTATGTGTTCCTGGAGTAGTCTTCCCCCGCTTCCAATCTCCCATATTACCTGTGCTGATATTTAACTGCTCACAGAATGATTTTTTGGTCAAACCTTTCTGCTTAATCAGGTATTCTATACGTTCGTATATGGTCTGCATCGGTGAATCGCCCTCCATCTAAAAATAAATTACTTATTTACGTAATTACCTATTGCAAAATAACGTAAAAAAGTATATAATTAGTATTGTTATGTATTATCCGATTATATCATATGGCTGGAGTGACGATAAGAGGCGACTCAGGTGACAAGTATCTGTAGAATACCGTCTGGCCCCCTTTGTTAACTTATCATCCTGAATGATCTCTAGGAGGGAGCGGTGACTTTTGTCAAAATGCTTATCATCTTCCATTATCCATTCACTTGAAGCTTTACCGCACAATGCGGTGGTAATCAACAGTCATGGGATTATCCAGTTCACCAACAGTAGGTGGAAGACCTTTAGTCATGAATATGGTCTTTCTACTAATAAGAAATGGATTGGCGCGTATTACTCAGAGCTCATGCAAGATGTGATTGTCGATCCCGATCAATGGGCCAAGCTTTATGAATCAGTGAAATATATACTCCGCAGAGAGCATCAGGTTTATACTTCCGAATTCTCCATACAAACCGCTAATAAAGGGAAACGAATCTTCCGTTTGGAGATCTACCCATTTCTCTCAGATCCGCACCCAGAAGCCACTTTTATAATTTCACTATATGATGTGGGCCCCTATAAAGAAGAACCTCTTCATCCGGAGATCATAAACCTCCGTTCAACCTTACCATCATCTTTTGAGCTAATCCCAATCTGTGCTTCCTGTAAATGTATTCGTAATCCCAAGGATGAATGGATCACCATTGAACATTTCTTAAAGCATCAGCTTTCTTTGCAATTCACTCATGATATCTGCCCAGACTGCATAAGACAGCTCTATCCCCAGTATGCTGGGGCTTTTAAGAGATGACCTGACGTCACTGAATTTCACTTCTAATCTTATAAAAAAAAGTAAGAAATCCTCTGCGAACAAAGGGTTTCTTACTTTTTATTTGTATGCGGTAGAGAGGACTCGAACCTCCACGGGTATACACCCACTACCCCCTCAAGATAGCGTGTCTGCCATTCCACCACTACCGCATAATATGACCCGTATGGGATTCGAACCCATGTTACCTCCGTGAAAGGGAGGTGTCTTAACCCCTTGACCAACGGGCCATGCTTTACAAGTTATTTTCTTGTCACAACAAAAATGAGTATATCAAACCATAAGAATTTTGACAAGCCTTTTTTTAAAAAAAGTTTAAACTAAAAGAAACGCGCACCAATAAAGGTACGCGCGTCTAATCACAACACTTATGGATTTACTTTTGCCTCAAAGGTTTGTACCCCATCTACAAACTTTAGCACCACAGCTGCTTTTACCGGGTCATGCGTTTCATTCATTGTGATTTTACCCGTGGCCAGTTGTAAATCCTTTGTCCCCGCCAGTGCATCCTTCAGCTTCTCAGGTTCTGTGGAATCCGCACGTGTAATCGCGTCTGCCACTAGTTTCACAGCATCATATCCAAGCGCAGCCATCCCATCTGGAACAAGATCACCGTTAGCAGCCTTGAAGGCATCTACGAACGATTTTACTTCTGGCGAGCTATCTTCAGGTGAATAGTGATTGGACATAAACGTATTGTTTAGGGCATCCGCTCCGGCAATCTCAGCCAGCTGAGGTGAATCCCAGCCATCCCCGCCCATAAACGGAACGGTGATCCCCATTTCGCGAGCTTGCTTTACGATTTTGCCGACCTCCTCATAATAGCCTGGAAGATAAATAACATCGGGATTAGCTTCTTTAATACGTGTTAATACGGCTTTAAAATCAGAATCTTTTTGTTGATAGGATTCTTCGCTTAAGATTGAGCCACCGTTCTTAGTAAACGTTGCTTTAAAGAAGGTCTGCAGCCCTTTGGAATAATCGCTTGAAGCATCCGTATAAATAACAGCCGTCTTCGCTTTAAGTGTATCCTTAGCAAAGTTAGCCATTACTTCGCCTTGGAAAGGATCAATAAATGAGGCCCGGAATACCCATTCGTTCAAATCTCCAGTACGTTCATCAACTGTTACTTTGGGATTGGTGGCTGAGGAGCTAACCAGCGGGATGCCTTTTTCTTGAGCAACGGGAACAATCCCGAGTGTATTCGTAGATGTAGTTGCACCTATAATAGCTACAACTTTATTGGTAGTAATCAGCTTTTGCGCTGCGCGTGTCGCCTCTTCCGACTTGGAGGCATTATCCGCTTCAATCAGTTCAAGTTTTTTGCCGAGTATTCCACCTGCGTCATTAATTTCTTTTACCGCCAGCTTTGCCCCTTTGAGTGCAGAATCACCGAAGGAAGCCTGGCCGCCTGTAAGCTCAAGGTCTGCTCCAATCTTGATGGTCCCTCCACCAGCATTCCCACCTTCAGCAGAAGTGTTGTCTGTCTTGTTCCCACAGCCTGCCAGCAATCCACCAGCCAGCAATGCAGTCAGCAATATGGCCCCGATTTTCTTCATCCTCTTCCAGCCTCCCAAAATAAATATTTTATAGGTTCTTTCTGTGATACTGTTGTGAACTAGCCGATGAATTAATGTCCCAGATAAGCCATTCTGATCTCTTCCGAATCTGCCAATTCCTTGGCATCTCCCTCAAGCACCACTCTGCCCGTCTCAAGAACGTAAGCCCGATGAGCAATTTTAAGCGCCTGATGGGCATTTTGTTCTACAAGAAGCACTGTTGTTCCAGAGGCATTTACTTCCTGGATGATCCGAAAAATATCCTGAACGAGCAATGGAGCAAGCCCCATCGAGGGTTCATCTAATAATAAAAGCTTGGGATGCCCCATCATCGCGCGCCCCATAGCAAGCATCTGCTGCTCCCCGCCGGATAATGTGCCGGCAAGCTGTTTTTTTCTTTCTAAAAGACGCGGGAAGGTGGAGTAAACCTTGGCAAAATCAGCAGCTAAGCTGCCTGAATCCTGTAAAAAAGCTCCTAGCTCCAGATTTTCTTCCACAAACATATTAGCAAATACACGCCTGCCTTCCGGACAATGAATAAGCCCCTGTTTTACGATGGACTGAACACTCTGATTCGTAATAGATTTATCCATGAAATCTATACTGCCTGTTTTGGGTTTCAGCAGTCCCGAAAGCGTCTTAAGCAACGTGGACTTGCCTGCTCCATTTGCGCCGATTAGAGTTACAATCTCGCCTTTTTTTACATTCATACTTAAATCCTTCAAGGCATGAATAGCCCCATAATATACATTGATCCCCTGTACGCTAAGCATGGTCCACTACGCCTCCTGTCCCAAATAGGCTTCTATGACTTTGGGATGATTCCGTATTTCAACGGGCGTACCTTCAGCAATCAACATTCCGCGATCCAGCACATAAATCCGGTCACACACCCCCATAACCAGGGACATATCGTGCTCGATAAGCAGGATCGTCAGCTCAAACTCTTCACGGATCCAGGCAATAAGATTCATTAGATCCCGAGTTTCATTCGGGTTCATCCCTGCGGCTGGTTCATCCAATAGCAAAAGCTTAGGTCCTGCTGCAAGCGCGCGCGCAATTTCCAAACGCCTTTGATTTCCATAGCTAAGATTCCCGGCACATTCATCACATTGATCGGCAAGATTAAATATTTTGAGAATATCCATAGCCTTTTGCGTAATTTCGTTTTCTTCTACAAAATGCTTAGGCAGACGAAGCATGGAAGTGAACATCGAATGTCTGGCATGCTGGTGAAATGCGATCTTAACGTTATCCAGCACCGTCATAGAAGTAAATAGACGGATATTCTGAAATGTCCGCGCTGCCCCTTTTCGGTTAATCCGATAAGGCTTCATCCCGCCTACTGCCTGATTGCTGAGGATAATATCGCCACTGGAAGGCGGGTATACACCTGTCAGCAAGTTAAAAAGGGTTGTTTTTCCCGCGCCATTAGGTCCGATGAGCCCAATCAACTCGCCTTTATTAATATGGAGAGATACCTCGTTAAGCGCCTTAAGCCCGCCAAATGCACGACTTGCTTGTTGAACATCAAGAAGCACTTCCACTGTTGATGCTGTCACTTGGCTTGACCTCCTTTTTAGACCATTTCAAGAAAGAAAAACCCGTGCTGCCAAGCAGCCCTTTAGGCCGAAAAATCATCATCAGAATTAGAATCGCCGAGTAAATAATCATCCGCAGCTCCGGATATTCCTGAAGCACCGTGAAGAGCACCGTCAGTACAATCGCACCCACGATGGCCCCGCTTGTACTTCCTAGCCCACCTAACACTACCATGACTAGAATTTCGAATGATTTCAGAAAATTAAAGCTGCCAGGATTGATGACGTAGAACTTATGAGCAGAGAGACCACCAGCTATTCCCGCAAATAATGCTCCAAGTGAAAAAGCAATGACTTTGTACAAAGTTGTATTAATCCCCATCGCTTCAGCAGCAATTTCATTCTCCCGAATCGCTATACAAGCCCGGCCGTGAGTGGAACGTATAAAGTTATTGATCACAACAATCGTGACCAGTGTGAACAGAAACATAATCGTCCAAGTCGTTTGATTGGGGATGCCGCTAAGACCTGAAGCTCCGCCCACATATTCTGTATTGAGCAGGACAATCCGGATAATCTCACCAAATCCCAGCGTAGCAATCGCCAGATAGTCTCCATTCAGCCGCAAGGTCGGAATCCCGATAAGTACACCGAAAAATGCAGCAACCAGTCCAGAGATCACTAGCGCCAGCACGAATGGCATCTCAAAGTTCAAAGTTAAAATGGAAGAAACATAAGCACCAATAGACATAAATCCAGCATGCCCGATTGAGAATTGCCCCGTTATCCCATTAATCAGATTCAAAGACACCGCCAGCATGACATTTATACAAATTAGAATTAGCGTAGACTCCATGACATCATCAAATATTCCCGTTGTTAGAAGAACTTGAATGACGATATATAGCATGATAGAAAAGACAATGCCTATCCAAAATGACTTGTTTATCTTCTTCATAGGCATCTCCCTACACTTTCTCGCGGACATTTTTACCAAATAGCCCGGATGGTTTAAAGATAAGGATTAGGATGAGTACAGCAAATGCCACACCATCACGCCATGAAGAGTATCCCAGAGAAGAAACCTCTGTCTCGACTGTGCCCAGCAGAAGTCCCCCTACCAGAGCACCAGGAATACTGCCAATGCCACCTAGAACCGCAGCCACAAAAGCTTTAAGCCCCGGAAGTACCCCCATCATCGGATCCACTGAATTGTAAGTCATTCCGAAAATAACGCCTGCTGCTGCCGCAAGTGCAGAACCTATCGCGAAGGTGGCTGAAATGGTCCGATCTACATTAATCCCCATCAACCGTGCTGCTTCCATATCAAAAGAAACGGCCCGCATCGCTTTACCAATCTTTGTTCGGTGCACAATATACTGAAGGATGATCATCAAAATAACCGTCGTCCCCAAGATCATGATTTGATTGGAGTCCACCTGAATCGAGGAACCAAACAAGTTGTATTGCTGCTTATTAAGAATCTCCGGAAATCCTTTAGCCTGAGGACCAAGCACAAACACACCGCTGTATTCCAACAAAAAAGAAACGCCAATTGCAGTAATCAACACAGCGATTCGCGAAGCTTTTCGTAGAGGTTTGTATGCTAGCCGTTCGATTGACATCCCCAGCAACGCACTGATTGTCATAGAGATCACCAATGAGATAAGTAAGACCAGTATCGGAGGAAGCCCTGCTGAAGCCAAGTACCTGGCACTGAACAATCCAATAAACGACCCAACCATAAACACATCCCCATGGGCGAAATTGATCAATTTAATAATCCCGTAAACCATGGTGTACCCAAGTGCGATCAGAGCATAGATGCTCCCTACAGAAATCCCGTTAATTAACTGTTGAATGAAATACTCCATCGCCGTCCCCCAATCCCCATATTTATTTTTAAAAACACCTTTCTTTAGCTTACATTCATTTTCATCGTTTTATGTCACTTATATTAACACAGTACTATACATGCGTCAGTAAAATTTGTGGTTTTTACTATAATATTCAATATTTTATGTTATATTACATAACATTTTGAGTTAATCCTTTGGGACGTATATAGATAGAAAGTGGGTAAAGAGAAGAAAACAGGAGAATTATGGAGATTTTTAAAGTTTGATTTTCAGAGGGGGAGTCTTTGATTTTACCTACAGATTGCATTTAATGATAAATAATATAACATTTGTCTCTTTGGATATGTGTTTTTCGAGTTTATTATGAGTTACTGGTCAAGTTGTATCTCTATTTTTGCGCAAAAAAACTCTGTCCCACACAATAATCGAGTGAGAGAAAGCTAATTAGGGTGGTCAGCTCCATTCTTTGCACTTCCGTCACGAGTCAATTACTCATCATTTTCTTGTTTAATTCTTTAATCTGCATCATATGATGTAGGTCATGCGATATAAAATCCTTTAAATAGGACTCAAAGGAAAACCTTCCGTCCACATATTTGCCTGAGTATTTTCCCTCCTCAAGACTACTTATACAATCTAATATTAAGTTACGATACTTCACAGTCAATTCTATTAATTCGTCTTTGGTTTTTGTTTTACCATATGTAACAGCATCATTATTGAATTGATCGAAATCAATAAGTTGAAGTGTTATCGCTTTATCGTATGCTATCGGTTCGATCGTCGATTCATAGAAGTATTTATCCCATAACAAAATATGACTAACAACATCATGAATGGTCCATTTTCCTTCAGCGATGGGTGTTTTCCAATCTAAATCAATAATTTCTAGAACAAATCCATTCCATTCCTTAAACTGATTTAGCAAATCTGATCTGTTATTCATTGGCACATCTCCTTTCTGGTAAACATCAAAATTCTAACAAAATCTCTTTAATTCATTCTTATATAGTTCATAGTTCGCTTCATCGAAACATATAAAAATAACCTTATTTATTTCCGACTTATTACCTAGGAAACAGTCGCTAGCATTAGACTCGCGGGGTTGTCCACCTAGCTAACTCTTCTTCAAACCTTTACCTTCTATCGAACCAACACCTCGTGGTCCACAGCGTGAACGTATTGTTCGCAGATATCTAGTTTTTTCGGAGCTACTAATATGTTCTTCAGCATCCAGCTATTTTTTATATATGTAATCGATAAATCCTTGTCGTATCCATTCGCCTTCAAACTTTCTTTCCAGTACTCGATCTTCTTTGTATAATAACTGCAAATCATCAAACATAGAATCCGCCTCATGATAATCATAATATGAGTGTATTACGAATTCATCGTCTTCCATTTGTTCAAACTGATTATCCCCCAAATCAACTCCATCGCCGACTCTAAAATCCTTTAGGGTTAAAAAATTCACAAATAATAATCCATTAGGTTTTAGAACGCGTTTCATTTCATTTATCGCTTTTTCCACATCTTGTTTTCTCATATGAAAAATAGAGTTATATGAATACACAAAACTCATCGACTCATCACTTAGTACCAACTGTCTCATGTCGCCTTGTTGTATATTTAGATTCTGTCCTCTTTCAGTTGCAAACTGACTAGCTCTTTTAATTTGTTCGTCATTCATCTCAATACCGTATGTACTGTATCCATAGTTTGCAAACAAACTTAGTGGAGGTGAATCCCCTCCCGCTCCGCAGTCTAATATGTTTTTTTCCATACCACTTTCATTGCATAATGCCAAAAATCTGTACAAGGGGATCTGCTTAAACAGTTCCATGTTGATTCCACTCCTTTGATCATGTAGTTATTGGATTCACTCATAGATCTCTCCCATATAAATTATTTGAGCACATCTCTTCCATGGGTTTTCAGGTTTACTTTATTGAATCCCCGCAGTTCCAAATGTCTCTTTAATAACTTTTTCGTATTCATCCCATTTAAAGCAAAAAGGGCCTATATCAATAGTCTTATTACCGGATTCTAATTTGAAATCTCTCCATATGATAAGATCCTCTTCTTTCTCAATAAATACGGATATAAAGCCACACTCTTCATCGCCACACCAGGGACAGACTAATATTGGGTACCTGTAGTACAAATATTCATGCATTTCGTTTAACAAAAAATAATTAATCATTTTCCTTTGATGCTCTTCACTACCCCACCCGAGGGAAGGAACCCTATCATATTTTTTTAACATTTGGTAAAGAGATCTACCATCAATTATTACGTCGGCAAAAATAGTATTTTTATTCCCCTCTTGATCCGGATCAAAACTATCATATCGGCTTGACGGTTTTGTTTGTATTTGATTTATTGTTTTCATGCTCCCTCCTTTAAACTCTTCACACTTATCAATTAAACATTCGATCCCTCCACACCATTCCCCTTCCAAAATATTGAATACACCGTTTCTCAGAATCGCATATAGCAACCGAAAAATAAATTCACACACAACAAAAAAGAGCTCCCAGAATGGAAGCTCTTCTTATGTAATTCAGAACGGAGAGAGTGGGATTCGAACCCACGCACCGCTTACGCAGTCTAACCCCTTAGCAGAGGGTCCCCTTATAGCCACTTGGGTATCTCTCCATGAAAATGGCTCCCCGAACAGGACTCGAACCTGTGACAACTCGATTAACAGTCGAGTGCTCTACCAACTGAGCTATCAGGGAACATTACAAGTGAACATGAATTAATTTATCATGATTTCAAGGTCTAGTCAAGCGGGCAAAATAATTTTTGTGATCGTTTTCAAATTTATGCTATTATTCGGCCGCTTGCTAGATTTTTTAAAGAGATTTCCATCCCTCTCCGTCTATAGATTACACCATTCTCCATCCTGCGGAAGCTGTACCCGATCCCCCAACGATTCCTTCTCTAAATGAGCTTTTAGCTTATCTCGGGTAACCAAACAATGGTTAATGGCGTCCATGTGCACAGCAATCACTTTAGTAGAAGGAGCATATTCACATAGGTCTACGACATCCTGCTCATTCATTGTAATATGGCATCCGCTTAAAAACTGCGCACCACCAGCATTCACAACGGTCACCTCAGGTTTAAAAACCTCCAATGCCATTCTCACCTTATCACACCAAATCGTATCCCCAGCCACATATAGAACAGGTTCGCCTTCCGCCTGAAACACAAACCCGGATACCTTACCCATAAGTTTACCAGTCACTCCAGTGCCATGCCGTCCATCAGTACGTGTTATAGTTATTCCATTAAACGTCAGTGAACCGCTAATTTCCGTGGTATGCTCAAACCCCTGCTTCGCTAATTTATCTCCATCTCCTTCCTGACATAATAGTGGTAGATCATGCGGCAACAAAGAAATGGCAGCAGCATCCCAATGATCCTGATGAAGATGTGTGACAAGAATTGCATTAGGACTCAGCCATTGTTCTACGGCTCCCGGCAAAGGAACGAGCGGATTGCGGCGATCATTTTCAGTATTAAAAATAGGCGGATTAGCACCCTGTTCACTCAACATAGGATCAATTAAAAATGTACTGCCACCATACTCTAGCCATAGGGTCGCGTTGCGGATATGCTGTATTTTCATCGGAAGCCCTTCTTTCTTTCAGTTATCTTCTGCTACAATTAATTATAGTTGGACCTTAAAACAGAATACATTGAGATTGGAAAAAGATTGGCCTGTTCTACTTTCACGCAGAAAGGATTTTAGATAATAATGAGTTCTTATTTTATAGATGATGTGGATTTTCGCATCCTGCAGCTTCTAATTGAAGATTCCACGATCAGTCACAAAGATATTGGGCAGCAAGTGCATATGACCGGTCAGGCTGTGGGCGCACGTATTCGCAAAATGCAGGACACCGGAGTGATTGAAGGCTACACGGTCCGCTGGAATCCGGATAAGGTTGGGGAGACTATTCATGCCTTTATTACTGTTTTTTTGGGTTCGAATACGGTTCACCCAGCCTTTCAGACATTCGCAAAGCAGCATGATAGTGTAAAAGAAATACATAGGGTCAGCGGAGAAGGCTGCTACTGGATACGTGTTCGTACCGGAAGCCAAAAGGAGTTGAATAGCTTTCTCGACGAACTGCTGAAGTTCGGAAATTACAGAGTCAATCTATCGATGGGAAAACTGAAATAAGTCTGTATCGGAATCGGATATGAAGCTACTATCGGACCCAGTTGACCTTATACTCAGCATAATCGCATATTTGGCATACTATCGGACCCCATTGCCTCTATTGGCACGAAAAACACCAAATATGAGCCTCTTTCGAACGAATAGCATCACTTGAGTCCGAAACCCTGCCCAAAAGGCTAAAAACTTGCCAATAGCGTCATTGGGGTCCGCAAGCCTCAGCCAATGATAGCTCGGCGATGTTGGTGTTGGTGTTTATGCAAGTGATTGGGTTACTCAAAGTCAATGAGCTTTCGCTTGCCCATAAGCTTTTATAGCAGGCCAGCCATCGTCAAAAACGCAGAGCAGCGATTCTCCAATAACCGGAGGATCGCTGCTCTGCTGTCTTTTTACTTATGCCATATTGTAGCTTCTACCGCGGTAGCTAATTCAATAATTCAGCCGCTCTAAGCAACCGTACAAGAATTACGGCGGCTTCTGCACGGCTAGTATCACTGCTAGGTGCAAAGCTGCCTGATGGTTGACCTTTCATAATACCTTTTGCAACCAGGTCAGACACTGCTTCTTTAGCCCATGAGGAAATAGTTGAAGCGTCTGTGAAAACATCTGTAGCAACGATTGCTCTAGATCCTTCAGCTTCTAGATTCAGCAGCTTCATTGCTCTGGCTGCCATAACAGCCATTTGCTCCCGTGTAATAGGGGCGTTCGGACGGAAGGTTCCATCCTCATAGCCTTGAACCAGTCCTAAGGCTGCAGCAGCTCTGGCGTCCGCTGCATACCAAGATAAATCGGACACATCACTGAAGGTCTTCGTCGTGTTCGCAGCTACAAGACCTAACGATCGAATCAGCATAGCTGCAAACTCGGCACGACTGACAGATTTCTGAGGTGCAAAGGTATCTGTGGATTGTCCGGTCAAGATCAGTCGGCTGGCAAGTCTCTCAATCTCATTTCTCGCCCAATGTGTAGCAATATCCCCAAAAGTCACAGGGTGCAGCGCAGCGACAAATACACCGCTCGCAATACTGCTCTTAACCGTAACCTTGGTCATCCCATTAACGGGCTCATACAATGCAGGTACATAACGGAAGGAACCCGTCTGTTCATCGTAAATAAGGACTACACCTGTCTTCGCATCCAGCGCCTCCTTAAGCATAAATGTACGATCTACATAAGTGGTACCGAACCCGCTTGCTGCTACAGAGGTTTTTCCATCCGTTACCTTTAGAGTGAAATTAGCCGGTGTTCCTTGCACAGTAAAGCCTTGCTGCTTAGCTTTGGCAATCAGTTGTTCCAATCCTTTTCCGCTTAGCGAATTTACATTGAACTCCAGTGTGCCTGCCGGCATTTGTGCGGCTTTGAGCACACTCTCCACAAGCTCTAACGGGAAGCGGTAGCTCATCCCCCCACTTTCAATAACAAGCACAGCTTTGGGGCTAAGTGCCGCCGCCTTACGTAAAGCATCTGCACTAAACCGGGCTGTGCCGTCACCGTTAGCTGAAATCTCGATAACAGCCTGCCCTGCAGTCGCCTTAGCTTTTAGCTGCGCATCATGATTAGCTGCTGGCGTAGGTGCTGGTGTAGCCGTCGGTGTGCCGGGTTGAACAGGGTTCACTGACCCTGTAGGGTCTGTTGGACCAGGAGTACTTGTTGGTTCTGGAGTACTCGTCGGACTGGGAGTACTTGTTGGATCCACAGGATCGATCGGGTCTACAGGATCTGTCCCGCCAGGTGATAGCACCTCAATTGTATATCCCCTCTTATCGTTGCCCACAGTTACCGTGAAGTCTGTGATACCCGCTTTAATTCCATTAAGACTGTCGTTGGTAAATGTAGCAATCTCATTGCTCATAATATTTAGAGTAGCTTGTGCGGTAAGATCTCTGCCTTCTTTATCTAGTACCTTAAGCGTAGCTGACTTACCCTGCTCTAATACCACAGGCCCGCTCTGTCCATCTGCTAGTTTGATAGAGAACGGTTTAATGGCTGAGGCTATTCCTTGATTTTGTTCTTTAATGCTTAAGTCAGGAGAGGCATTGGTCATTAGGTTCATCCGTTCACCACGAATAATCATGTTGTCGACCAGCAGACTCCCTTTCAGATTTTTCGTAACTTCTATACCGCTTGTACCTGCGCCATCCAATACATTATTCGTCAGCACAACTCCATCAATGGAAGTGAGAGTATCTCCCTCTAGATCACCTTGAGCAATCAACCCCGAATAAGTGCTGTCCAGTGCCGTATTGTTGCGAATGAGTACTTTTCCTTTCAGATCACTCTCACCAGCATAAAGCCATAACGCACCCAGATTTACGCCGTAACCGGAATCGTAACTGCCAGTTCTAAGCAAGGTATTTCGCTCCACAACCGTTGTTCCTTGGAAGGGCTCGGCGGTGAAACGGGTAGAGACTGCAATCCCGGCTCCATTAGTCACAGTGTCTTTTACCACGTTGTCCTGGACTTTGTTATCTTTCCCCCCAAAGATTACAATGTTATCCGCTAACCAAGGCAAGGATACCGTATTAAAACGTGCCGTGTTATTATAGCTCGGTGTACGTTCCGTACCATTCACATCCGTCAACTTGCCGTCTGTAAACGACCACATTGCGATTCCATCATCCCCTGGATAGCGGATGTCACTTTGTTCCATCATGCTGTTGCCAGTCCCTACGGCAAAGTTAATTCCGTCTGCCATAAGATTGCGGATCCGCAGACCTGCCATGTACAGACCATTCGTACGCGCCTTTTCACCCATCGGCTGAGTTAACCACAAGCCTGCTTTGGTATGTTCTATCCAAACGTTCTGTATAATCGAACCTTGGCCAAAAGCACCATGGAAAGCGTTGGTGATCGCTTCATCATCCCGTTCGTTAATGCCGCCTTCAATCATCAGATCGTAAACACCAACCTTACCGCCGTGACCATAAAACTTAGCTCCATTCAGAACCGTATACCACATGCCGGCACCACGTATTTCAGCTGTATCCAGATCCAGCAGACCCTCACCGACATTAAAGGTACCCGCCGGGAACCACACACCTTTACCTGTCGCATTCGCTTCGGCAAGGGCTGCCTTGAGGGCTGCGGTATCATCGCCCTCATCATTCGCTGCCGCTCCAAAATCCGTTACGGAAATAAATCCGTCCGGGCGAGCCAACTCAGGGGCAACCTGCTCCATATCCACCAGGTCAATGACGTAAGAAGCTGCGTTGTCTTCTGTTCCCTTCTCTAAGCGAATAGTTGCTCCGGCAGGAGCATCGCCGATCAGAGCATGGATTTCGTCAAAGAAGCGGTGTCCACTGCCTTGGCGAGGGTCATTTGACCATGGGTAGCTGCCATATTCCCAAGCATATTTGGATGTCAGCTTAAGCTGCTTCTTAATTCCATCCACATATAGAGTCAAGGTTTCTTCCGCACCAGCCCCATCTGGACTATCAGGAATAGAATATCGAAGAACGATGGAGTTAGCTGATTCTGCAAGCTTGAACTCTAGATAATCTCCCGTATTCTTTAAGGCCACCGCTTGTCGTCCAGAAGCCTCGGAAGCCATGCTGAGATATTTCCGCGACGAACCAATCAGCGTTCCGTTTGTTGCCGCATCCTCAGCTTCATAGCTGATATATGGAACCGTTGCTCCACGGTATGTTTTGTTTACGCTGTTTTTTACGGTCAGGCTATCAAGGGTTACTTTACTCCAATCCACGTTGTCACTGCTTAGAGAAACCGTGTTGATGCCTGCACGAAGCTGTAGTTTTACCGCTACAGTCTTCCAAGAGGCAGACTTGCCAAGACTAACCTTGCCCCCTTCGTTTAATCCATTCACCTCTAGTGCCAGATCCGTTGCGGCAGCAGCGGTATTTTTGTATCGAATAACAGTATCGTATTCCCCAGCCTGCTGGGCGTTGACTGCAAACCGTATAACACGTTCCCCTTTGAATGCTTCTCCTCCTGCATAAATTGCATCAGCAGGGATAGGTAAGAAGCTCCAGAGCTCACTATCAGTTCCATTTGCAGCAGAACCAAGCTGAACAGCCGATGCGCTGTGAGAAAGAAGACCTGTTCCATTCGCACTTAGCAGAACAGCATAACCTAACTTCTCTTCCAGCTTCCATTGGGATCTTTCTGTATCTCCAGCAGCTAACAAGACCACTTGGCCCGATTCATTGAGTGAAAGATAATGTTGTGTCTGAACATTCATAATTCGTTTGCGTCCGTTTATCTCCTGCACCAGCCACTGGGATTGAGCCGCCACATCGGAAGCATCTGCATATAGGACAGCCCCCTCTTTTTCGGCCAATACTTTACCAGCCATGCCTTTCGGTACAATGGTTATGATGTTGGTATCATTTTGAACTGGAGTTGTTGTATTGTTATTGCGCAGTTCTCCAGATGGAGTAGTAAACTCCTGTGGAGCCGCCTCAAGTGTCCATAGTGCCGTACCCTCACTTTCTAGCAAAAGCGCACGTTCAGCATATCCTGTCTTATTGGCAATGTTTATTAATTCATCGTCGTATTCTCCAAAGAGACTACGAATGGTGTAATGTGTATAATCGGAAGCCAAGCTTACTTCCCAGGCGGATGCTCCGTCTACAGCAGGATCTGTACTACTGCTCTCCAAATATGAATAATCACCATTCAGCGTTAAAAAATGACCTGTTGCCCGGTTGGTGATCGTCTGTTTACCCTCCTGCACAGATACATTCCAGTGCGAAAATCCATTGTCTGCTGACGGCTGCCCGTACAGAACAACCCCATGCTCATTTTCGTATAAATACTCTCCACTGCTTGCATTCTTGAATCTTACAGGGTAATCAGGCAATGGCGGAGCAATCGCTTCAACCGCTTCAGCAGTAAAATGTGCACTGCTTTTTTCCGCTGTATCTGCAGCTTTACTGATTCGGAGAATTGGGTTGCCGTTATCATCCGGCGCACCATAGATATAGTGACCAGCCCATGAGCTCATAATGGTAGTCACACCGGACGGTTGCATATCAACCTTCCACTTAATGCTGGCCCATACATCGTACACTGTTTGCAAAGTCTGAACGCTAACTTTAGGATCAATCTCATCTACAGCCCCACCTATATGCTCAAGGGAGAGATAACGTCCAGTGCCTTTATTTTTTATCTTAACCGATCCATTGCTGCCGGCTATTTCTTGCAGCTGCCAGACAAAGGAATCGTCATTCAAATCAAGTGGACCATAAGTAGCCTGGCCTACTGTTACATCCTCGTTGGCAGCTGCTAGAGGTGCAAGATTTTGGTTAGAGTGTGCAGAGTCCTGGTCAGCATAGACAGCTTCAGTAACCGTCTTGGATTCTGGCAATTCCTCTATTGCAGCTGGAGAAGTCAGCAAAGGACCGTCCTTAAGATATTGATCCTCTCCATTTACAGCATCTAGCTGAAAACGGAACAAATCTTGTTTTTTCTCGGTGACCGGAACAAATCTCCACTGCGGACTGCCCCAACCTGGATTGATCACTCCGTACTCAGCATATTTAGTGAGGTTTTGAAGTGAAATATACTTCTCTGGGATTTTATTAGGTTCCTTGTCGAGAACGCTACTGATTACGTAGGTGTTGTTCCCAACATTTTTGCCTGTCCAGATGTATTCTCGTTCCACATGATTTCTGTCTGGAAGCTCTGTGACCTGAAGGTGGCCATTTGGCATATTCATCGTGTTCATGTAATGGCCTGTTTTCTTGTTTTTGAACAGCTTGCGGCCGTTATATTTCTCCACGAGCCACTGATCGGAGCCGTCCTTCTGCATATTTCCATATTTTAAAAGACCATCAACACTCTCATACCAATAAAATGACTTCCAGCCATTCTGAATCCGGTAATAGGGCACTGTGCCGTCAGTCGGTGTGTTAGGATCTAAAAGCTGCCACTGAGCGCTCAAAGAAGTCGCATCCCCAATCGCACCCGCATGTTCTCCACCCAATGTAGACAAATAAATGCCTGTGCTTTCGAGATTCTGAAGCGTCTGGTAATCATCATAATCATCGGAATCATTAAAAATCCATTGATCCGACGGCTGACTTCCGCTAATCTGCAAGGCCTTGGCAGTACCTTCACTATAAGAAACATAATGATCGGTTGCCGCATTACGAATACGCTTATTGCCGTCATAATCTTCTATATACCATAGATAGTCAGAGGTGTTAGCGGCATCTGGTGTAATAATTCCATGCTTAAGCTCGCCGTTTGCGGATTCATATAAGAAATCTGTAGCCACTTGTGCATCCGTATAAGTTGCCAGACGTACAGGCTGTAATTCGGAAATAGGCACGATTCTCCACTGCGCGCTTGGATTAGAGGCTGAACCCGGCCAGCTGTTAGATCGCACATTATTGTCATCGCTGAATTGTGGATTTAGCCATAATGGACTCTCCTCTTCAGTTAAACCACTGTTACGAAGGGTAATGAAGCCCGTCCCATCAGGGCCTGGTGCATGCTCTTGGACCCATTCACTTAGCTTCACATGATCCATATCGACTTCCTGCGAAAAAACCCCAGCCCAGGTCACTTCATTTTGCTTAATATAATGACCTGTCGCACGGTTGCGAATCATTACTGTTCCGTCATCCGTCCCTGATTCAAGATACCACTGGGCCGCTTCATTGCTGACAGGCTGTTTACCGTAAAGAACATTCCCTTCACTTTCATACATTACCTGACCGGAGCGGAGACGACTCTCTAGCCGTACAGGTGCTGCATTTGGATCTATAAAAGCCCACTGCGGACTCTCAAACGTAACATTGATATCCGAGCTTACTTGCGCATAACCAAGCTGATTCTCCTCGTGGATAACCAATTTCCCCTCTGGCACAGTCGCACTTCGGATGATCATGTATCCATTGCGATTGGAAGTATCGATTAGCCACTGATCCGCAACACTTCCTGAACCTTGGCGTTCTGCCGCCTTAAGTGAATCCTCTTTGCCGTTGTTACCAGCCATTGTAATGTAATGGCCTGTCTTCACATTCTTGATTCGTGACAGCCCGTTCACCGTCTCAACCGTCCAATGCGCTGAAGCATCGGCTGGATTGGTCATGCCATAACGCACGATTCCTGCGGATGTCTCATATAAAAAGTTGTTTTTCCACTTATTCTTGATGAGTACCGTACCTGATGGAATTTGCTCAGCGCCTGTTCCTCCAACCCCTTCTGCTCCCACGGAACCACTACCGGTTCCCATTACAGGCAAGCTTGAAAAAATCAGCAGCAGCGCGAGCAGACCCGCCATTGCGGACCTGATTCGTTTCATACATGTGCCCCCTCTAATTAATATGGACTTCCTTTTCATATTAGTTTGGTAACGCTTACAAAACGATGTGCGATTTTATCCAGAAAAAGGTGTATTTGTACGGATATCCAATCCCTACAACCTTCATGAAGATTGACAAATCGGTTTAACGCGATGATAGTTAGTTTTAGCTACCCGCAAGGAGTAAACAAACGGAGGTACATATGAATTTCAAAATTGATTCGCCAAAAATAGCAGATCCAGACTCTCTTCTTCCTGAGCAAATATATTCGCTGCAAACCAAGGACGAATTCAGCTGTTGCAGCATCAGCGATACGGTTATTGATAATCAAGAGGCTAATAAGGTCAGCTTTGATCGCGTGATTTTTAAAAATGTAACGATTACGGAGTGCTCCCTAACTGGGATCGAGCTTATGGACGTGATATTTGATCGCTGTGATCTATCTAATGTGGATTTTACGAATGGCATTATTCATCGAACTGAATTTAGAAACTGCAAGCTCATTGGCACAGACTTTACAAGAGGCAGATTCCAGAATGTTCGTGTAGTAGATTGTATCGGGGATTTTGCTACGTTTCGGTTCGCTAATCTGAAGCAGGTTGCTTTTGAGAGCAGTTCATTAATGAGTTCCGACTACTATCAGTCAAATTTCCAAAAAATCAGCTTCAGCGAGTGTAATATGGATCAAGCCACATTGTCAGGATCAAAGCTTAATGGGATCGACCTTAGTGACTGCGAGTTCAGTGGCTTGATCGTGGATATCAAAGATTTAGAAGGATGCGTCATTTCGCCTCAGCAAGCTGTTTCTTTTGTCGGATTATTAGGTTTGGTTATAAAATAAATAACTTCAACTTGCCCGAACATTTACCACAGCGATAACGCTTAGGGTCTACTTTTCGCTTACGCGGATACTCCATGGCACAGGCACTGCATACAAGCTTATATCGATAGGGCAGCGGCTTCCGAGCTTTTGCACCCGGCAGTGTCTGACAGTAGCGGCTTCCGCCGACTTGCGCCAGCAGGCTTTTGAAATCAGCGTCACGATGCATATACCCTCGCTTAGCCAAATGCAAATGATAATGGCAGAGCTCATGCTTTATAATCCGCTCCGTCTCTTCTCTGCCAAACATGGCAAGCTGATGGGGATTAATCTCTATATTATGGCTTTTGGTAAAATATCGGCCACCCGTTGAGGACAACCGGCTGTTAAAGCTCGCCTTATGCCTAAACGGCACGCCAAAGCTGTCCCGTGATACCTGCTCAATCCACAGCTGCAGCTCTTCGTTGCTCATAGTTTCCATAGCGTTCTATCACAAGTCCTTTCCACGGGAAATAAGATCTCTACTTGAATTGTAACTTGTGCATAGGCTAAACTGTCAAGAAGGAAGACAAGTACGGAGGGAGAATGAACAATGCCGAAAATGCGGTATGTAATTTTGCAGCAAAATCAAGAATTACAATTCGTGGAAATGCCTGAGGAATATGCGTACCAACTAAGTGCGCTCAATTTACGCCTGAACAAAGAAATCGACAAGCTGACAGCCGATAATGTTCCGGATCTGCCCTTAGCCATCGCCGAGTGCGATTCCCTGGATCTGTTACGTGAGGATTACTCCCTGGAGTCCGGTCTGGATTATATCAATAGATTGGAACAAGCCTTCGCCTCTGTTCAAGAGCAGAAGAACTACCCACTGATCTCCCTGCTTACTGAGATACGAGCACTACAGGCTCAATTGGAGCAGTGGTACGAAGAGGAAGCAGAAAGCCTACTGTAATCCGCACCTTTAGGCTTATTTCTCCATATTCTAACTTACGTAAGTTGTTAGAGGAGGGATTCGCTTGCCACAGTGGCTCTGCCATCAGCTAATGAAAGCTTATTACAAAAAAGACCGCCGTCAGATCAAGCTGCTGAATGAGTGCTGGTTCTTTTATCGTAATTCTGCGGAATCGAGTAATGAGATGAAGTTATAGCCTCGGATGATTAAGATCTAGGACATATTTAAAGCAGCGGCTACCGTCTTTTAAAAAGACGGTAGCCGTTTTTGTTAAGAAAGGGGACTTATAATTATGATCAGTAGAACAAGACATATACAGCTGTCTCCGGAAAGTGGGACTGAGGAAGAGGACAATTATAATCTCTATGTCATAGTCACATTCCCTGACCGCTCCCGCTGGGCATCGGATTTCTACACCTTCAAGAACATCGAAGCGATCCGACAAGACTACATCCAAAGTGGTGCTTGTCTAAATGGGGCCTACTGGAGTGCACCTAATTATCTAACTGTCGTGGATCATATTGATCGCAAGCGAATTGAAGAAATCGTCGATTTATATATTTCGGAAGGTACATTCGAATACGCCTTTGAATACATAGGACAGGTCACGGAGCGGGATCTGGAGATTATCGATTATCCGGAAGGCTTTTTCAACCCTTTAGAAAAGCTTGAGCACAGGTACGTTATGCGGCAGTTCGCTGCAATTGAGTTTATGCTGGAGAATGCTGCACCAGAAACTATAGCAGTAATAAAAAAGATCATCGCAGAGAAACAATAAGACTCCGCCTTAAGAATCAATCCTTATTAAAACTTAGGAAATACATATTTAACCAAAAAGAACAGAAAACCAAAAAATATAATAATGTAAGCAGCATATTTAATAAAGGTAGATGCGACAACGCTGGAATCCGATTTCCGTTGTACCTCCCTATGCTCCACTTCAACACTTCTATCCTTATAGCCCGGTTCCATCAGCAATCTCTCCTTTCGAATGTTCATCTTTGATAGCCTCCATTAACCCGAGGCTTTCAAGATTGAATCAAAATTCTAGATTGGATTAAAAAAAAGACCGGAATTCTCTTCAGCTTTTCGAGCTGAGAAATTCAGGTCTTCTTTCTACTTACCCTTTAACCGAACCCGCCGCAATTCCCTCAACGATACGGTTACTGAGGAACAGGAATGTAATCAGAATAGGCAAAATACTGATCATAAGCGTTGCCCCGATCGCACCCCAATCCGTCGTATATTGACCAATGAAGTTTTGCACCCCCACGGTCAGCGTCTTGTAAGAATCAGAACTAATAAATGTGTTTACAAAAATAAATTCGTTCCAGTTATAGATCATATTAATAATGGCTGTAGTCGCGATCACCGAGCTTGTCATAGGAAGTATAATTCTAAAAAACATTCTGTTCACGGAACAACCATCAATTACTGCAGCCTCTTCCACTTCGCGTGGCAGTGCGTAATAGAAGCCCAGCAAAATCATAATCGTTATCGGCATGTTAAAAGCGACATAAGACAAAATAAGTGACAAAGGGTGATCCGTTAAGCCAATCTTATTGAATATACTAAATAACGGAATAAGCGTGGAGTGAACAGGAATCATCATCGCTACCATAAACAATCCCAGTACGAACGAGCTTCCCTTCCATTTCATTCTGGTAACTGCATACGTAACCAAGCTCCCGAAGATAACCGTTAACACCGTAGCCACGATGGTAATCCATACGCTGTTGAAGAAATACACGTTGATGTTCCCTACATTCCAGACCTTCGCGTAATTCTCCCAATGAGGATTCATCGGCAACGATAGAGCAGGAAGGTTGAACACTTCCTGATTATTTTTTAATGAGAAAAACAGCAGCCATACAAGCGGAAACAATTGCAGAACAGCAACGGCAATCAACACGATATATAGCAATGAGTAGCCTAATTTACGTGTGATCTCCGCACCTGCGCCGCCTGGCTTTGGCCCGATTTCTAGCCTTCCTGCAGTTCCAGACATCATGAAGCGCCCCTCGTTATGAGTATTGGATCGAATCTTTCGTAGCAGTTAATTTGCGAATGACCCAAGTAATGACGAGACAGATGACGAGCAGGAAGAAACCAATTGCGCTCCCGTAGCCAAAATCATAAGCCCGAAAAGCCTGATGATACATATAAGACGCCATCACTTCACTAGAGCCATTAGGACCTCCATCCGTCATAACAAAGATTAAGTCAAAATACTTCAGAGAACCTACAACGGCCAGAACAATCGTAACTTTAATGACTTCCATTGCGAGTGGAAGCTTTATTTTCCAAGCGATTTGTAAGGCAGAGGCTCCGTCAATCTTTGCTGCCTCTTCCAGAGAGGTCGGGATATTCTTGAGTGCTGCGTAATAGATCAGAATATAGAAACCAGCATATTGCCACAGAATGGGAATAAATAAAGCAAACAAAACTAATGTAGGCTCTGCAAGCCATGCAGGAGGATTAGCAAAACCAATGGATACTAATAAGCTGTTCACAATTCCGTTCGTCGGATGATAAATTCTTAGCCAAAGCTGCGCAATCGCAACGGACGATAGCAGCATCGGAATCAGATATATTTTGCGAAACAAGTTAGCTCCCTTGATCCGGGCGGCTAATACCATAGCAATTGCCAAATAAATAATGAGACTTAGGGTAGAAAACAACGCTAACTGCAGAGAATGCCAAGCACTATTCCAGAACGTTTGGTCTGTTAGCAAAGCTTTATAGTTATCAAATCCGATAAAAGTCAGAGCACCTATGCCATTCCATTTATTCAGTCCATAATAACCCGTTAGAACAATCGGAATATATACAATAGCCAGAATTAGAAGCAAGGCGGGAAATACATATAACGCGATTATTTTTTTGTTAGACATCACTTTATCCAAAGTGTCCGACTCCTTTCCTTCATAAACCGTTTGAGGAAAGGCTTATCCGGCATCACGCTGCCGGATAAGCTAATTGTCCCCTTCGCCTAGTTGTCGAAGCTTTAGTTGCCTTTGGAGATGGCCGCGTCATGCTCCTCGGAATACTTCTCTGGCGTCACCGCTTTGCCAAAAAGAGCCTGGATCATATTCAGATGCGTTTCTGCTGCATTGGCACGCATTTGAACATCTGCGAATAAAGTGATGCTGCTAGCTTTGTTCATTTCGTTAAACAAATCGATGTAGAGCTGTGGTAGATCCAGTGTGGCGGTGTCCACCTTCGTAGCTGGAATAACGCCTGCTCCAGTTACGGATTGCTCTCCCCATTTGGATACGAAATACTCGACGAATAATTTTGCTTCTTCTTTTACCTCAGAATTCTCAGCAACAAATAATCCTACACCTGGTCCACCTACCCAGCTGTTAATGTCTCCCTTCCCGCCTTCCACTGTCGGGAATTTGAAGAAACCAACACTATTACGGAATTCCAGTGGAATTTCTTCATTCGTTGTGAAGTTTGGCAGATCCCATGATCCCATCATGTACATTGCCGCCTTGCCATTTACGAACTCTGATTTTGCCTCTTCATTTGATAAACCGTTGAATCCCTTAACAAATGCATTGCTGTCTACAAGTGATTGGACCTCTGATGCCGCCTTTACTAATCCTTCATCCATAAATGAGCCTGATCCACTGATCGCACCTGCAAGTGCCTGTTGGCCTGCGATCCGATCAGCCAGATACATATACCAAAGCGATCCTGTCCAGCGATCCTTATTGCCGAGAGCAATCGGTGCAATGCCCCCATCAGATAGTGTTTTTACAACTTGCTTAAACTGATCGTAGGTTTGTGGAACCTCAAGATTATACTTTTCAAAAATAGCTTTATTGTAGTAGATAGGTGCGATGTTAAACTCAAGTGGAAGCGCATACGTTTTATCGTTAATAGCATAAGCCTCTGTAGTTCCTGCGACGAACTTGTCTTTTAATTCACCATTCAACAAGTCATCTACAGGTGCGAACAGATTTCCTTCAACGTAAGGCTGCAAAAAGCCAGCGGCCCAAGTTACTCCAACGTCTGGCAATTCGTTAGAAGCAGATAATACCTTCAACTTATTTTTGTATTGCTCGTTGTCCAGAACCTCTTGCTTGATTACAACATTGGGATGCTCTGTTTGATATTCTTTAATGATTTGATTAACAATTTTATTTTGTCCGGCAGAAACACCTTCTGGCCATAAATGCATGAAGTTAACGGTGACTTTGTCGCTTCCCCCATTTGCACTACCTTTAGATTCACCTGCATTGTTATCTTTTTGGCCACAACCAGCTGTGACAAGAACGAGGCACATCGTTAAGAACAATATTGTCCATTTTTTATTGCGCACGCTTACAACCCCTTTTCTATTGTTGTCTAGCGGCCTTGTAACCGCTTAACTAGATTGTAGCTTGGATCCCATGATGTCGTAAGGTCATAAGGATTGGGACTAATACCACTATTATTGGATTCTTTCCTCCGTGGTCATGACGTTCTGCCGGTATTGCCCTGGACTAACATTTTCGAGTGCACGAAATACCTTCACAAAATATTTGGCTGTTTGATAGCCTACTTGTTCCGCGATTTCAGCAATAGACAACCGTGTGCTCACCAGTAGTTCTTTGGCTCGTTGTACTCTCCTTCTCGTTACATATTCACTGTAAGTCAGTCCCGTCTGCTCTTTGAAAAGGACGCTGAAATAGCTGGCATTCATGTGTAATTGATCCGCTATATCACGCATGGATATCGATTCGTGAAGATGTTCGTCTAAGTATTGGAGTGCCTCACGCACTTGAGTGCTATACACTTTCTCCTGCTGTACCGTTTCCATAAGCTTGGGATCGATCAGCTTCTCCATTCGTTCGATTCGATAAATATCATCCTTGCGTTTCAATGCTAATTCCACTGCTCGGACCAGCTTCGTTTTGTCGAGTGGCTTCAGTAAATATTCAACTACACCAAACTGCAAGGCTTTCTGTGCATAGTCAAATTCAGGATGGCCGGAGATCACAATAACCACTGGAGGATGAGGCATTTCGTTCAGCTTTTCAACTAATTCTAGCCCTCCAATCTCAGGCATGCGCACATCGGTAATAAGTAGATTAACTTCGTTATTTTGCAGCCATGCCAGTGCCTCAACACCGCTTGCTGCGGTTTCGATGCGATATTGACCGGATGACCAAGCTTCTAATGTTTTACGAACCCCTTCTCTTGTTCTCGGTTCATCATCTACGATGAGTATAGTTTTCACGTGTTTTTCCCCTCTCCAGGTTCATTTGGTATTTCAAAAGAGATGCTAGTTCCATAACCTTCTTCACTTCGTATTTCAAGCCCGTCCGTATTGTCTACGTAACTGAGTTTCAGTCTCCGCTCTATATTAGCAATACCAATCCCAGTCCCTTTGGAAGACCTCATGCTCCCCTTCTCCATGGTGTGATAGATAGACGATATCTTTGCTGCATCCATCCCTGGACCATCGTCAGTTACCGTAACCAATGTATATCCCGGACGACTTGAAGGTCTGACAATTAGCATGACTGTCCCCGGTCCAACCCTTTGCTCTACGCCATGAAGAATCGCATTTTCGACAAGAGGCTGGATTAACAGCTTCGGTAGCGGGACACTTCGGCAAGCTTCATCTGACTCAATCCGCCAGGATAACCTGTCGAGCATACGCATCTCCATAATCTTCAAATATCTTTCGGCATGGTCGAGCTCATCGCCGATAGTCACCCATTCATCATCATCAGTTCGATTGATGACATAACGAAAAAGCCCAGACATATCAACCACAATTTGAGCCAATTCCTCCTCACCTTTTTCATCGAGTGCCCAGTAGAATGCTTCTAATGTGTTAAATAGAAAATGCGGATTGATCTGAGCCTGAAGTGCCTTTAATTCTGTGCGACTCTGAACGATCTCCTTCTGATAGACGACTTCAATTAGTTCATTCAGAGAGTGAACCATCTGGTTGTAAGTATTATTGAGCTCATTGATCTCCATAGTTGTAGAAGTGACTGAAATCGGTTTCAAGGTTCCAAATCGTGAACCGCGCATCACTTTTATCAAATTCAGTATGGGCCGTGTAATCATCGTGGATAAAATAAAAGTAAAGATGAGAAACAATAAACTGCCAACAACACCGGATACGATGATCGCTGTACGAAGGACAGATATCCCCTCTGTCGTATAGTCAACTGGAGTAAGGATTACTAGCCTCCAACCTGTTGCCTTGGACTGCTTCTGAATTACAATGTAGTCTTCTCCGCCAACCTCAACCTTTTCTCCTCCATGATCCAGTATCTTATTTGCATTGACATTTACGGAAAAATCGGAAGAAATTTGCCGTCCCGCTTCATCAAATAATCTCATTAATTCACGCGTTTCCGCCTGTGAGCTGTCCACCTCATCCGTAAGCTGGAAGTAACTTTTCTCAATTTGAACCATAATATAGCCAGCTTTCGTGAATGAATGATCAATCAGCCTAATATTACGAATCGCAATGACGATATCCGAATTCCGCGGGTCAAGTCCAAACCATACGAGACGTCCTTTGCCCTCGTCCACCCGGCTGATCCATTCTTCGGATACTCGATTGTTCAGGCTGGCGTCATCAACCGAAAGTAATTTCTGATAATCACCTGCATACAGCTCAATGGAACGAATCCCTGTCGCATACGCCTCATATTTACGTACTTCCTGCTGGATGGTTTGACGTTCGGCGAAGCTGATCGGCTTTCCTTCAGCCTCTTGAGCGAGCAATCGCTGAATGGAGGCGTTGGTTGCCACTTGCGCCGTCAACGTATTAATCTGCCGGATCAGTACATCCAATTTGCCCGTTGCCTGAACTGCAGTCTGTTCAATGTGCTTCTCCGCACTATTGCGTAATAGAACCGAAACTTGCCCGTACATAAAAAAACCAACCGTGGCGAGTACGATCACCATGACAAACATGAAACCCAGGAAAATTTGATTACGCAATGTGTTTAACTGTCCAAACCTCGTCAATCTTTACACTCCCTTCCGCCTGATAGACTTGATTCCTCATCAAAAAAGATGACCCTTAAATCTTCAGGAATCATCTGCAGCTCTAGTTATTTGTTAATTCAGCCTTTGGATTATATGATATCAGTGATTAGTTTCTGAGCCCATATCCATATCGCGTTTTAATTTATCCAAATCAACCAAAAAAAACAATATAGAATATATACTCGTGCCTACCAGAGTTGCACACAAAAAAACCGTACCTCCGCTGACCCGGGTATACCGGAATAGCAGTGTACGGCTTGTATTTTTAAATGTGGAGGTTCTAATTAAAACTACGGTTGGACACCCATGAACCCTGCAATTTACGCAGCATAATAATTTGTCCAGTATGGTAAGAATCGTGTAGGATAAGGCTCATTACCTCTTCCCCTGGCGCATGACCCGAACCGCCCCAATCATACGCGCCTTCTTCCAACGCTTCAACGATTTCTCTAAGAGCAGCATGCACGTCCTTCAGGTCTGCAACGGTTTTCGCCCATGCTTCTTCTCCTTCAGCTGTTACAGTAAAGGTATCATCGTTGCTTTCAGCATCGGGTTGTTTGGGCAACCCTTTTAGCTTTCGCAGCAAACGCACCTTATAATAAGTTAGATGGTTAACCGTTTCCCAGATAGAATTGGCCGCCCCACCCTCTGGCTTCCAGAGAGCCTGTTTGCTATCCACACCTTCCAGCGCATCGCTAAGCGGCGGAGCCCAATCCTCGATATCCATGCAATAATCCCAATTTTGGAGCAAGACCTCACTGATTTTATTTTGCATGTTCAACCTCCTAAAAATTTGTGTAAACATAAACTTCATGGTGTAGCTTCAAAAAGAACTACTTCAAAGCGAACTAATATGTAACGACTTAAACCATAATATAGTGGTTACAAAAGAAATGTAGCATATTTCCAGATTGTATTCAAGTAACTAGCTAAACTTATTTTTAACTGTTACAATGATTTGTAATGAGCGTTGAATCGGAAAGGATGAACAGACCGTGTTGTGGGAGGATTTCATTAACAGCTACTGGCGGGATTGGCGAACAGGAGATAAGAATAAAGATCGGGACAGGCTCGATGAAGAAGAATGGGTTTTTAAATGGCTGAAGGAGTATTCTCTTTTAGAAACACAGATGCCGAACACGATAGAAATGGCGCAGCTTAAAAAGCTTCGCTCACTACTATGGAACTGGGTACAGGCTATTGTGCAAGGAAACACGGTGTATGGAGAAATGCTTGAACAGCTCAATATCTATTTGGACAAGGGTCCTGTTACACGGCGAATTGTATGGAAAAGCGACGAGCAAGCGGAAATAAAGCTGTTGCCACTCCATAGCGGTTGGGAACAGGTGATGGCGGAGATTGCGGCGTCTTTTGCCGAGGCATTGCTTGAAAAAGAACCCACCAGATTCCGCATCTGCGAGAATCCCGATTGCCTCTGGGTCTATTACGATGATACACGCAACCGTTCCAAGCGATACTGCGATGACAAAGCTTGTGGCAACCTTATGAAGGTGCGGCGCTTCCGGGCGCGGAAGAAGGCTGAGTCTGAGGGGGAATAGAGTCTATAGGCTAATAGTTTATATTAAAACTCTTATACTTAATGTAAGCTTGTTCCGTGTAGGAAGAATAAACTTGAGGTTATTAGCGCAGTGTGAATTACGTACATTTTTCACTCTCTATGCATCCATTAGAGCCTATGGTTAAGCTGGTAGTGAGGGAGGCGTGATCCAACCCACTGTCAGATCCCCCTCGTGATAGCTTTCAATGATAATTCCTTTATCCATATTTATAATCCATGTATCAAATCCAACAGCAATAACATCATTGAAGTTATTTATAATATTATTTAAATTAGTTTCCACTACCGGAAGATTGATCTCATTCCACACAATAAAATAGTTATCACGCAATAAAATAGATTCTATGTCTTTCAATTCTTCCGGCGTCTTAAAGGATTTCTTTTGATCAATAGATTCCCAGTCAATCCGCGCCCACTGTGTGAAATTAACTATACTCTCCATCATAGATACAATCTCGGACGACTTTTCTAAACTATATATTCTTGTGTTGGGACCTAAAGCTTCGATACACTCACTGTAAAGAGAACCTAGTGGGTTTTCTATTTTCACTCTTTTTTTCAGTTGCTCCATACGTAATAGCCGTGCTTGTTTATCACTCACTTTCTCACAACCTTTAACTCATCCTATTTTTTAGCGAAAAAAACCTGGCCTTCTCTAGATAGTTTTGTGCACGGAGCTTTATGAACTCGTAAAATAACTGCATTTCATACACTTATTCCGCATCCAAAGGGGATCATCAGGACTTTAATTGTATTCTGTACACTTAAAAACTATAAAATGTGCCCATAGAGTAATAAATCACAAAAATAGATGTACGAAATACAGTTATATCCTTTGGCGGGTTATTTGCAGGATTATAGTTGTACAAAATACAGTTAAAAGCTTCTGCACATCGCTCTCCTTGGCTCTTAATCCCCAACAACCCCAATATCCCTCCACCCGATCATGATCTCTTCAACAATCTCATTCCCAATCTTCACTTCTTTTGTCGCAACAGATTGCCCACGCACTTTGTGGTAGAAATGAATCGCGGGATTTCCTGTTACCACCCAAGTCATGAATGAGCTATAATTTTTCTCCAATAAATTCTGTGCTACGCTTCTTATGAGTTGCCTTCCAAGACCCCTTCCTTGCTGTTCCTTAAGCAAATAGAGTGCATATAGCTCCGCATCATAGAGATCTGAGAGATCTGACCCTCTTCGCGCTCCTCCATTTGCAAAACCAATAATCGTCCCAGCCCCATCTTCAGCCACATACATAACCTCGTCTTTATTGGGGTTTTCAAAATTCCGAATCCAGAGCTTTCTTCTTGCTTCCACGGTGATTTTATCGAGAAACTCGTCCGAAATTAGCCCTCTGTACGTGGTTTTCCAACTCGCAGCGTGGACAACAGCGATCCCGTCTATATCACTAGCTGTTGCTTCTCTAATCTTCAATTTATTTCCCCCTCAGATTTCCGATAAAAGCTTCAGCTAGTCCAAGATTGACAGTACTTGCTTATGAATAGTAACTATTTAAGGATTCTCTAAAGACATTAATGGGCTCTTTATAATCAATAGGTTTATATATAATAGTGTTCAACCACTTATTCCTCTCAAGCAAGCTGCTGAAATCACTTTGAGCTACCGAATTGTATAGTGTTATTTCATTCATTGTTCCAAGTACACTTTTATTATTTGTACGGGATATAGTGATTTCTCCGGCCTCTAATAAATACTGATTTATGAGCTGCTTCTTAAAACCCTCCTGCAATAAATACTCCTTAAGTTCTATTCTGAACTTTTCAACCAATTTATCAGCTTGACCACTTCTTATTCCATCCAATAATATACATAACCGGCTTGCATCATGTACAAATAAAATATGTTTTTTTCTGAGCTGCATAATATTCACATGCCAACTAAAAAAGGAGGAGATGTCTTCTACTTCTACTGGAGCTACTTTCATATCTTTTAATAATTTCTGAGTATATCTTAGTACTAACATCGCTGACACGCTCCTTTGTCTTCACCCTGCCTATTAGTCTCAATAGTCCTTCTACCTCAATTTAACCTTGCAGTGCCTTTCGTACACTTAATATATATTTCGCCTGATCAAGTGGATTCACGCCCCGGCGGGTGCGCTCAGCAGATACGTCTGGTGGACATTTTTCATAGCCGGCAAAAAAAGAAGTAAACGTGCTGCGCCCCTTCGTGTAGGAGCTTAAGCTGACAGGATAATCGAGCGACGTTGCCAGCGGCAGACGTCCTTCGATAATCATCCGTTCGCCTTGCAGCACGGGAGGCTCGAACGTGCCGCGCATCTGCACGAGGTCGTTCATCACCCGTCCGCCATTCTCCTCAGGAACCACGATGCGAACCTGCAGAATCGGCTCCAGAAGCTTAGTGCCTACCCGAGCGAGTCCGTCCATAATTCCCATCGGAGTCGCCACAGCAAAATCCAGCGGATGGGTATGCCATACATGATGCTGTCCCTCGGTCAAGGTCACTTTAAGGTCGGTAACCTCCCAGCCATACAAACCCTGCTGCAAGGCTTCCGGTACACGGCGTGCGGTTTCGCTCTGGTATTGCGGCAGCAGATCGGAACTCCGCACTTTCGAATCGTAGACTAAACCACTGCCCGGAGGTCCAGGCTCAATCTGAAACCGCAAAATCGCCCAGCACGGTTTCGGCATCGTGTAAGCGATAAAACCTTCCCCTGCACGGGCTGGCGTTTCTTTATAAATGACAGAAGGCTGACCGAAGGTCACCTTCAGCGCATATCGCTCCTCCAGAACACTGTTCAGAATCTCCAGCTGAATCGGTCCCATTACTTTGATATGCAGCTCCCGCTCATCCTGCAGCCACTGTGCATCCAAAAGCGGATCTTCATCCGCCAGCTCCTGCAGCGCCCCGATAACCTTATGGTCATCCATATCTGGCTCCCAGAATACACGCACCGTTAGCAGCGGTACAGCCAGCTTCGCCTCCTCCGGAATGGCCCCCGGATGGCCGAGCACATCTCCGATGCGCACCCCGGAAAGACCATAGATAACAGCAATATCTCCCGCTTCAAGCGCTCCGACATCCTCGGTCCGACCACCTTCGACCTTGCGGATCTGGGTCACTTTTCCCTGAATATCCTGCGTATAATTCAACAGCGTATCGCGGTTACGGATCGTCCCTTCATAAAGGCGGACAAACGCCATCCGTCCCATACTTTTATCACGTTGAATATTGTATACGATGCCTGACACCGGACCCTCCACATTCCCACCAGCGCGCGGAAAATACTCAACCATCGCATCCAGCAAGGCAGTAATCCCAAGCCCCTTGGCGGCGACGCCATAAACCATCGGAAAAAAGCGACCTGATGAGGAGGCTGTTTTCATATATTTTTTCCATTCAGCCAAATCAATCGGACTACCTGACATATACTTCTCCAACAGCTCTTCGTCCCGTTCAGCTAAAGCCTCTAATAATTCTGTTCGCTTGTTAGCATCAGCTTCATTCTCCCATAAATCTCTTGCTCCTATGTACTCCTTCTCTTTGCCGATGGGTTGCTGAACCGGAATAATATCACTAGACAAATAATTTCGCGCCTCTGCCAGCACAGCTTCAGGGTCAGCACCTACACGATCCATTTTGTTCACAAAAATAAGTGTGGGGATTCCCAGCTTGCGCAGCGCGTTCCAGATCATCTCGCTTTGGGCCTGCACACCCTCCACGGCTGAAAGAACAAGCACCGCACAATCCATCACCCGCAAAGACCGCTCAACTTCGGACAGAAAATCGACGTGCCCCGGGGTATCGACCAGATTAATCTGCACACCTTTCCAAGCAAAAGAAGCCAATGCCGCCCGTACGGATATCCCCCGCTGCCGCTCCACATCCATAGAATCCGTCAATGCCGTCCCCGTATCTACGCTGCCAAGCGCTCGAATGCGACCGCTTTCATACAAAATATGCTCCGTTGTTGTTGTCTTCCCGGCGTCCACATGGGCAAATATCCCCACATTAATCCGTTCTGCTCCCTGCTGCTGAATCATCTATAGTTCCCCTATCATGAGCTAGATTTATCTAAATTTATGTGAATTTATATTATTTACATCCTTATGTTCCATAGTAATATATCCATCCACGTTGTTCCACCCTCCAGTTCAAATGGTTAGATTCAGCTATGCCGGGTATGTAATTACTAATATAAGAAATTTAACGCCGAGGAGGAAATTCATCATGACAGATAAACGTTTACAGGATAAAGTTGCAGTGGTTACAGGTGCTGGTTCCGGTATTGGAAAAGCTACAGCGATACGGTTTGCCCAACAGGGAGCTAAGGTATATATGCTTGACCGCACTCCCGAGGATTCCTATGAAACTAAACGTGAGATTGAATCTATTGGCGGTACAGCAACAGTAATTGAATGCGATGTCTCCAATCCAGGTCTGGTCGAAGAAAGTATTCGTAAGGTTGGGGAGGCGGCCGAGAAGATTGATATTGTTTTTGCCAATGCTGGCATTAATGGTACATGGTCTCCCATCGAAACACTAGAAATCGAAGATTGGAACCAGACACTGAATACCAACCTACGCAGCACCTTTTCCACAGTAAAATACGCCATCCCCCACATGAAAGAAAATGGCGGCAGCATCATTATCACCAGCTCCATTAACGGCAACCGAGTATTCTCGAACATTGGCGCTTCCGCTTACTCATCTTCCAAGGCAGGACAAGTTGCTTTTATGAAAATGGCTGCACTAGAGCTGGCGCAATACGGCATCCGTGTAAATGCCATCTGTCCTGGATCAATCGATACACAAATTGGAGATAATACGTATAAAAGCGATGATCTTCAAGAAGTGAAGATTCCTGTGGAATTTCCGGAAGGTAATCATCCGCTGGAAAATGCACCGGGTAAGCCTGAGCAGGTTGCCAATCTGGTATTATTTCTCGCATCGGATGAATCTTTTCATGTGACGGGAACTGAAATTTATGTAGATGGTGCCGAATCGCTACTGCGTGGATAATATTTTACTTGAATCGTTATAATATTTTAAATTCTATGCAACATTTTGGTCTAATCTACCATCTAAGAGTATGGAGGTGACGCAAATGAAAAAACCATTATTCATAAATAACGCTAAAAAAATGACTATAGCCTGCGGCATTTTGGCAGCGAGTGTGTCTTTTGGGGCATCCGCTTTTGCTTTTTCAGATTTGAAAGGTGATCCTGCGGAAGCAAAAATCAACTCTTTGCATAAAGAGAGGATTATAAACGGAGTTGACAAAGATAAGTTTGCTCCTAAATCTAAAGTAAGCTTTGCGCAAGGGATACAATTCATCGTTGGGGGTCTGAATCTGACTCCGCAACCAGCGGCAGGTAGTAGTTCTTCCAAAGCCAGTGATTATTTTGATAAAGTGAACGACAAGGCCTGGTATGCTTCGGCTTTCCTGACTGCCAAGGAAAATGGTCTTTCACTCGACCGTACAGTGGATCCTAATGGAACTATCACCCGTGCTCAGTTCGCGCACTTATTGACGCAAGCGTTGCAAAGTAAAGGTAACTTCCCTGTTACGCTGATGTATGTAGACATTAAGGACGGCGATAAACTCTCTACAGAGGTTATAAATAGTCTCCAGATCCTGCTGAATACACATATTGCCACACTCGATAAGAACGGTAGTTTCCGGCCGAATGATGCTATTACCCGCTCTGAAGCAGCCGCTCTGATCTATGATGCAGCCGCTTTTGCTAAACGTGTAATTGTATCTAATGGCAGTCCCACTACTCCAACCTACGAAACAGAGGTTACGTTGACCAAAGCGGGTGAAGGCGTAAATAAAGCCACCCTTACCGTTAATAATCTACCTAACCCCGGGTATGGGCTGGTGATTGAGCGAATCGAATTTGGTAAAGACAATACAGCTGTGATTTACTTTAACGTGACTGCTCCTGAACCAGGGAAAATGTACGCGCAGGTGATCACAAAAGCATCTGTTGCCACTTATCTGCCAGATGGATACAAAGCTATCGCTCAACCTGTAACTGGCTCCGCCTCTTATTCGTCTAGCGCGGCACAATAATATAAATTGAACTTGAGGGTTTTAGAGTTAAGGGTCAGTCGCAGCTGCGGTGAATATTTGGATTTCCAGCTACCGTTTATGACGGCTGAGATACGGAGAAGCTTATGCTTACGAAGATGGCTTTCCCATGGAAATCTTAGCAGCGGTTGCTATCGCTCCTACAGTCCCAAAGTTCCTCTTCGCCTCTCTTCCCTTTCCTCAGGTATCTAAGTTCATTTTTATAAACAAATAAGGGATGCCTCAAAAGCCATCATATGGCTACTGAAGCATCCCTTGTTTGTTGTTCCTTCCCCCTTTATCCCAACTCCAAACTCTGATTCATTAGGTAACGGATGCAGCCGCTATCGGACTACATAGTTGCTATTGTCTTAAAAAGTATCCAATATGGGCCTATTTCTAACGACTAGCTGCACTGGGCCCGAACTGTGCTCCAATCGCAATAAATTTGCAAATAACGTCGCTGGGTTCGCAAGCTAACTCAGGCTCAGAAATGCTGATTACTTAGCAGTGATGAACATCAGACTTCGAGCGATTAGATCATTTTTGTGTGCATAAAGCTACTTGACGGGGATGAACATCAAACTTCGCGAGATTAGATCATATTTGTGTGCATGAAGCTACTTGATGGGGATGAACATCAAACTTCGAGCGATTAGATCATTTTTGTGTGCATGAAGCTACTTGACGGGGATGAACATCAAACTTCCAGGGATTAGATCATTTTTGTGTGCAAGAGGCTACTTGACGGGATGAACATCAAACTTCGAGCGATTAGATCATATTTGCACGGACGTAGCTTCTATCGGACCCAGATGACCTTATTCGCAGAAAAATGCCAATTTCACGATACTATCGGACTCCACCGTCGCTATTGGCACAAAAAGCACCATAGATATGCCTTTTTCTAATGAATAGCTGCACTGGAGTCCGAAACTATGCCCTAATCGCTAAAAACACGCGAATAGCGTCATCTGGGTCCGTTAGGCTCAGCGTATATCAATGGATATGAAAATCCGCTAAAGCAGGTAGCCAAAAACAAAATACAGGTCAGCGATGCTCCAATGTTTGCGGTATGCGAACGTAGCAGATGGGTGTGTAGCAGTTAGGTATGCAGTAACTAGGTGTTCAGTAACTAGGTGTGCAGCAGTTAGGTGTGCAGCAACTAGGTGTGCAGCAGTTAGGTGTGCAACAGATGGATTTGCAGCGGATGGGGTTGCAGTAGCTATCGGACCCAGATGACCTTATTCGCAGTATAATCGCACATTTGGACTACTAAAGGACTCCATCGTCGCTATTGGCACAAAAAGCACCATAAATGTGCCTTTTTGTAATGAATAGCTGCACTGGAGTCCGAAACTGTGCTCTAATCGCTAAAAACACGCGAATAACGTCATTTGGGTCCGTAAGGATCAGCGTATACCAACGGACGTGAATAATAAGTTGAAGCAGGCAAACAGCGTCCATAATAGCGCCATCTGAGTCCGTAAGCTAAGGCGTCCATAATAGTATCATCTGGGTCCGTAAGCTAAGGCGTCCATAATAGCATCATCTGGGTCCGTAAGCTAAGGCGTCCATTGATCATGAATAATGCCGACTAATGCATGGTCTTCTCCGATCTTTTCGAAGACTAGACGCAGGCTGCGCCAATCCATTCCCTCGACAGAAGGATCGATGCCAGCAATATGATATTCAACGAAATCATATTGCTCCTTAGGATACACTTCGTTTAAGTTATTGATCGTCGTCCCTTGCCCAAGCCCCTTGTTCACAGCAATTTCGGCCTTCTGAATGAAGTCCGCATCATAAACAAACCGCTTGTAGTAATCTGCGAATGTCAGCTCGATTAAATCACCGGAGCCAGCAAATGTTCGCCAGACTCTTTTGGTAGAGTCATTCATTAATCCTTCTACTTCCTCCCGGGTGAATACAAGATCATTTTTTGTATCCACGTATGCATATGGAGAGAAACGTAGCCCTTTATCCCGATGTACCCATGCCGCTAATTGCTTCATATCCTTGTTTTTAATTGACCTTATAACCGTCGTCGCTGCTTCCTCAACTGATGGCGGTAATCCCTCTAGATCCTGCGGCTGCCCCGTACTTGATGTCTCAGTCTCCTGTGGTGATTCCGTAGTAGCCGCTGACTGTGCAGTTGATGTCTGCTCTGGCGTCTGCTTTTGTGTCTGCTCTGGTGCCTGCTCGGGTATCGGCTTTTGCGTCTGCACTGGCGTCTGCTCTTGTGAATGCTCTGGCGTCTGCTTCGGCTCCGTCCCTGCTTCTGGCGTTCCGCTACATGCTGTAAGCCATAACATTGCTGCTATCAGCGCCAGCCCACCGATTTTTTTTGCGAAGTACATAATATCCCTCCTTAGCTTCGATCCTTCACTCTTTAGACTGATTTGAACAAATGAAGGTTGCAAGCTTATACTAAAACTATCAATCATACAACTCTTATGAGAGGGCGGGGTTACCATTCATTTAACAGAAAAACTTAAAAGCCTTCCCCTAACTCCCGGCGTTTATCTCATGAAGGATAATCTCGGTCATATTATATATGTTGGCAAGGCAAAACAGTTAAAACGGAGAGTCCAATCTTATTTTCAAAACTCAAAATCTCATTCCCCAAAGGTTAAGCAGCTTGTAAGAAATATTAAAGATCTAGAAATCATCCTTACGGATACCGAATTCGAAGCCTTTATGCTGGAATGCAAATTAATTAAAGAGATCAAACCCATGTACAATAAAAAAATGAAAAATCCGCAGGCTTATACCTATATCGTAATAGGAGCGAATGAAAAAATACGTTCGTTAGAGATTACGTATGATCCTGCGGTCAAAGAAGGCACTCAGGTTTTGGGTCCCTATACAAGCAGAAGCACGGTTGAACGGGCAGTACAAGGCATTAAAGAAAGCTCAAAAATCCTTTGCAGCAACCCTAGCTTTAAAAATTCCCTATGCCTAAACCATTCGCTTGGCCTATGCATTGGGATGTGTGCAGGCGGAGATGCCGCTGTTCAATATAATAAAATTATTGATCGGGTCATTGGCTTACTAAACGGCTCAGATTCCAGCATCCTCGAGGAAATGGAGCAACGGATGGCAGTGGCCGCGGAGCACTATGACTTCGAAACCGCCGCCAAATACAGGGATTATATTGGAGCTGTTAGCTTCCTGATTCACAAAGAGAAGGTCATCGAATTCGCTCAAGAGAATCAGAGTATTGCTGTTCTTGAGGCCATGAATGAACAGACGCTTAAACTCATTCTGCTCAAGGGCAACCGTATCCTGTCCCATACCAAGCTACAATATGATCAACCGGATATCACCCACCTGCAAGCGGCAATAAAGTCAGTGATTATGACCACTTTTCACAGTGAACCCAATCAGACCCCGGCAGCGATCGGCCGCCATGAAATTGACGAAGCACAAATAATATACAGCTATTTAAAAAGCAGCTCCTGCAGCTATATCATCATTCAAGAGGATTGGCTTGCAGCTGAGCAACGTTCCAATATGGAGGCTTCGGTAAATGAGCTGTTGCAGATTTTTTTAAATGCGCTTCCCTCTCATTCCTATAATTAAAAGGTACGGGTTGTAACTGCGGTAAATGTTTGGACTTCCGGCTGATTATAGTAAACGGCGGCCTGCCTTTGCAGGCTGCATTTTTCGGTTTTGCTTCTTCAACAATCTTTTATAGCGTTTCTGAGTGTAAAGCACCTCACCCGCCTCCATTACCGTTTCCTTCGCCTCATTAACAACCAGCTTAGTTTCCTCCACACATTCCTTCATACGATTGATCTCCGATTTGAATCCCCCAGATCTGTCCTTCGCCTGCTCCAACGTGATCTGAATGTTTCCCTTCATCTCATCTATAGGTTCTTTCAACCCCTCTACTGATTGCTTAACTCCGTCAAGGGATTGCTTCAGGCCATTCACACTATTTTTTAATTCTTTCAATGGATTTCCCACATCTATCTCCTCCTAATAATAAGCCATTAGTTCAACTGTTACTCTAAACTTACCCAAAGAGTGCACGTCCTTCACTTCTATAATGACAAAAAGGGTTCCAGCTGAAAATAATCAACAAGAAGCCAGTCCCCAATAATGGAGACTGGCTTCTTGTTGTCGTTCTTTGAGGATCACTGCGATCTGTCTACTTTACGCTTCCCGCCTCAACACGCGGCGGACGCATCGTCAAGCTGACCCGGCCCTTCTTCAGGTCAACCCCCATCACCCAGACGGTAACATTGTCTCCTACGGAGACAACGTCCATCGGGTGCTTCACAAAGCTGCCGCTGAGCTGGGAAATATGCACCAGCCCATCGTTTTTGATGCCGATATCGACGAATGCGCCGAAATCGATAACGTTGCGGACGGTTCCCTGCATTTCCATGCCAGGAACCAGGTCCTCGATCTTCAGCACATCGGTGCGGAAGATCGGCAACGGCAGCTCCTCGCGCGGATCGCGGCCCGGACGCTGCAAGCTCTCCAGGATGTCGCGCAGCGTAGGCACGCCGACATCCAGCTTCACAGCCAGCTCCTCGGCATTTTGCACCTCAAGCTGTGAGGCCACTTCTTTGCTGCCAAGCTTATTCACATCGAGGCTTAGCTCACGGAACAAACGATCCACCACCGGATAGGACTCGGGGTGAATAGGCGTGCGGTCCAAGGTGTTGTCTCCACCCGGAATCCGGAGAAAGCCGATACATTGCTCATAGGACTTGGCACCTAGACGAGGTACCTTTTGCAGCTGCTTCCGAGTCGTGAACTTGCCGTTCTCTTCCCGGAATTTAACGATATTCTTAGCAATTGTTCCATTAACCCCTGCTACATAAGAGAGCAAGGCAGGAGATGCCGTGTTCACATCCACGCCAACATGGTTTACCGCTGATTCCACGACGGCTTTAAGACTCTCCTCCAGATGCTTTTGGGAGACGTCATGCTGGTACTGTCCCACACCAATAGCTTTCGGATCGATTTTCACCAGCTCCGCCAGCGGGTCTTGCACACGACGGGCGATAGAAGCCGCGCTGCGCTCCGCTACATCCAGATCCGGGAATTCCTCCTGCGCCAGCTTGGAAGCCGAATAGACACTCGCTCCCGCTTCATTAACGATCAGGTACGCCAGCTCTGGATTGCCAATCTCGGCAATCACTTCTGCTGTAAACTGCTCCGTTTCACGCGAGCCTGTACCATTGCCGATTACGATGAGCTGAATGCCGTACTTAGCAATCAACTCTTTGAACTTAGCAGCAGCTTCGAGCTTCTTGTTGTTCGGCGGCGTCGGATAGGTCACAGCTACCTCTAGCAGCTTACCTGTATCGTCTACAACAGCCAGCTTACAGCCAGTACGGTATGCAGGGTCAACACCCAGCACACAACGTCCCTTTACTGGCGGTTGCAGCAGCAGGCTACGTAGATTGCCAGAGAAGATCGAAATCGCCTGGTTCTCCCCACGTTCGGTCATCTCTCCACGAACTTCACGCTCTACAGAAGGAGCAATCAAACGTTTGTAGGCATCCTCAGTCACTGCTTCCAGCAGTTCCTTCACCGGGGATGGCCCTTTAATGATCTTCCGTGCGATATAGGCATGAATTTTATCAGTGACGACCTCAATGCCTACCTTTAATATATTTTCACGCTCACCACGGTTAATTGCTAGGATGCGGTGAGGTGGCATTTTGTGTACAGGTTCACGGTAACTATAGTAATTTTCGTATACAGATTCTTGTTCTGCATCCTTTGCTTCAGACACAAGAATACCTTGACTTGCTGTATACTGGCGAACCCAAGAGCGGATCGCAGGATCATCTGCTATGTTCTCGGCAATGATATCCAGTGCGCCTTGCAGCGCTTGGTCTGCGCTCTCTACTCCCTTTTCCACATCAATATATTTCGATGCTTCAGTCTGTGGATCCCCTTGTCTTTGCTGCTCCAAGATCCAGTTAGCAAGCGGCTCAAGTCCTTTTTCCTTCGCAACACTAGCCCGCGTCTTACGCTTTTGCTTGAAGGGACGATACAAGTCCTCTACTTCCTGAAGCTTGACCGCATTGATAATTTGCTCATGAAGCTCTTTGGTCAGCTTGCCCTGCTCTTCAATATTGCGTATAACGTCTTTTTTACGTTCGCCTAGATTGCGAAGATAACCCAGCCGTTCTTCAATATCACGAAGCGCATTTTCGTCCAGCTCACCCGTCATTTCCTTCCGATATCTGGCGATGAACGGAATGGTATTTCCCTCATCCAGCAGTCCTACCGTAGTGCGTACCTGTTTCAGACTAATGTTCAATTCCTTGGCAATCGCTACGGTTATCAATTCCTGCTCCCGCTGTGCGTTTGCCTCATCCGTAATGACTTCCGTATTGCTGTTATCTACCGCCATTAGTATCCCTCTTCCCGTACACAATCTGCTTATACATATCTTGATCTCATAATTAAAATAGTATCACAGATTCGGCTCTGCACCAAAGACCAGCCCGAATAGCGCGCTTTGTACTGAACCGCTGTGCGATAAAGCGAGGCATGGTAGAGTGGTCAGAGCCCGGATTCGGCGATTACGCCCGCTGTCCCATTCCCCGTTTTCCGGAACTCAGTGACAATACAAAACACAAAGCCAGAACGAGCGCGGCTGCCCCATATGGGAAGTTAATACTAAGATCAAATAAATACCCTGCGACGATAGGCCCAGCAATATTTCCGAGACTTGTATAAGCTGAGTTCATTCCCGCTACGAAACCTTGCTGCGATTCTCCGGCCATCTTGGAAAGCTGTGTGCCTACTGCTGGACGCAGAATATCCATTGCAAAGAACACAATAAAGGTAACCGTAATAATCGCCCAAAAGCCGCTTACAAACAAGGTCAGCAGAATAAACAATGATGAGACTATAAGACAAGTGGAGATCACCTTGTTCTCCCCGAATTTATTCAAGATCCAGCCAAACGCGGACACCTGCACCACCGCACCTGCAATAGAACCAAAGGTAATTACAAAAGCGATATCCTTAGGCGTAAAGCCAAATTTATGGTCCACGAACAATCCGAACACCGTTTCATAATTAGCCAGCCCAAAAGCCATGACAAATACAATAATTAAGCCGAAAAAATACGGTTCGCGATAAGAACGCATCAGCTGCGTCAAGAAGCTTTCCTGATTATTTTTTGATAACGTCGCTTCCTTACGTTTCTCTTCAGATAGAGACTCAGGCAAAATTAAAACTGTAATTAGAGCTGCAACTCCAGCTGCACCCGCTGCACAGAAAAAGGGTACCCGCATTCCAAGCTCAGCAAGATAACCGCCAATCCCAGGACCAATAATAAAGCCGGTGGTAATGGCTGCATTAATTAGCCCCATTCCTTTAGCTCTCTCTTCAAAAGAAGTCGTGTCCGCTACATAAGCCATAACTGCCGGCATAATTAAAGCAGCTCCTGCACCACCAAGCAATCTCGAAACGAACAAGAGCCAAGGTACATTGGCCAGACCAAAAATCAGCTCCGATATCGCAAACACGATCAAGCCTGCTACAATCACCTTTTTTCTACCGATTCTGTCGGATAATCTGCCGGCAAATGGCGATATTAATAATTGGGCAAGCGAGAAGGAGGCGACCAAGAGCCCGACAGTACTTCCGCTGATCCCAAGCTCATTCATGTAGGTTGGCATTATTGGGACTACTAGCCCAATTCCAGTAAAAGCCAGAAAAATATTAAGCATAACAAGCAGCATAGCGCCTCTGTTTCTAAGTAACAATGACATTGTATTAACCCTCCGTGTGTTTAAAGCCAAAACTTCGAATATTATGCATGTTAAGACCGACCATCCGGTCTAAATAATAATAAAAAAATAACCCTTCCTATTCCGGTGCCTTTGAGAAGCTTCAGCCTTCATGTTCCTGAATGTAAAGCTTCTTTTCATGCCCCTCGTTATCTTACCCCGTACGGATCCCTTGTAATAATAAATTTACTGCTTCCCGGTAATATTTTTTTATATCCTCCTGGGTCTTCTCATGAATCGAGAATTCAGAAACTCTTCCAATCCCTTCAAGCATGCCACTCACGATGATTACATAGTTCTCTAAGTCGCCCTTTACCAAATATCCCGTTTCAATACCTTCCTTCAAAAGATCACGACAAGCATGTGAGGCTGCTTCATAAAGAAGTGAAAGCCGCTTGCTAATCTCTTCCGGGTGGCATCTGCTTCTGGAGAATTCCTCGAGCGCATGAATCAATGGATTCTGAAAATCATTTGCGTAGTGTTCGGCTAACGCATAAAATCGTTCTTCGATCCCTACAATTTCCTGTTTCTTATCATCCCACGCTTGCAGCCACTCTAACGTATCCACTTCCACTACAAATAGAAAAAGCTCATCCTTGCTCGGAAAATGGTGATACAGACTGCCTTTACTGACATTCGAGGCTACACAAACTTCATTCATAGTTACGGCAGCATAACCCTTTTGTACAAACAGCTGCGTGGCCTTGCGCACAATTCTTTTTTTAGTTTCTTCTCCGTCTGAGCGTCCTTTGATTCTAAGCACCTCCTAAACCGACCGTACGGTCTAATAATATCAGATCATTTTCAAAAAGTGAAGACCTAACGATTCTTTATTTACTATACGCAAAAACGCACATTAAAAGACGCCCGGATTCGTACCCGAGCGCCAATCTCATGAGTTATCTATAACCTAGGGTGATTAAAAATCAATCAGACCAAGGCTGATTTGCAGCGATTCATCCACCTTTTTCATCGTTTCATCATCAAGGTGGGTGATCTTGTCAGTTAAGCGTTGTTTGTCAATCGTCCTAACCTGTTCCAGCAAAATAACAGAATCTCTGTCAAAGCCATGAGCAGCTGCGTCAATTTCCACATGTGTAGGTAACTTAGCCTTCTGGATTTGGGCTGTGATTGCAGCCACAATTACCGTCGGGCTAAAGCGATTGCCAATATCGTTCTGGATGACCAGAACTGGCCTTACTCCGCCTTGTTCAGAACCTACAACCGGCGAAAGATCAGCAAAAAAAACATCGCCACGTTTAACGATCAATGTCTACACCCCGCTTACTAAGCGGCCAAGAGTGCTGTCTGCATCTTCCTCCGCGAGGAAAGCCTCGCATGCCATGGTCAAGTTGATCTTAGCCATTTCCATGTAGCCGCGCTGCATGGACTCCCGGATGGAACGTTTCCTCCGTTCGCTCAAGTACAGCTTCATGGCCTGCCTAATCAATTCACTCCGGTTGGAATTCTCCAATTGAACAATTCCGTCCACTTCCTGCAAGAGATGATCGGGCAAGCTGATCATGATTCTTTTGGTGTTCTGCAAATTAGCCACCTTCTCTTCCACCCCCACAAACCTTCTGCCCTTGTGTTCCAGTGTTACAATATACAAGGAATTTTATACAAGGAATATATGCCGCCAGTATATCAAGTATGCTGCATCCCATTATAAACTAGAAATGGTGGTTCGTATAGGCTTTTAGTCACATCTCCTAATACGATACAATTCCTTCTATTTTCTCCCTTGTATAACATCACTGTCAAGAACTTTCAGTTTGTGAGCAGAGCATTTACTAATTTAGGAAGTGTGCCTTCACTTATATAAACGCGGGGCACCCGATGAGCCAACATGCAGATAACCTCGTAGTGAATTGTTCCAAGCTGGAGAGCCAACTCGTCTGCCGTGATCATCACGTCAGCTTGACGGCCGATGAGAACAACTTCTTCGCCTGCTTTAATTTGTTCCGCTTCTGCAGCGAAAGATTTGAGTGATACCATACACTGATCCATGCAGATTGTTCCGACGACAGGAACGCGGCGTCCACGTATTAGCACCTCCGCTTTGCCAGTTAGCATGCGGGAATATCCATCTGCGTACCCCACAGGTAGCGTTGCAATAATCTCCTCGCTCTCTGTGATGTACCTAGTGCCGTAACTGACGCCCCAATCGGCAGGCAGGCTTTTGACATATACAACCTGCGTCTTCAGCGTCAATACCGGACGTAGTTCTACCAGTTGACGGTTCACCTCTGTGGAGGGATAAAATCCGTACAAGCTGATGCCTACACGCACCATGTTGCTGGATAAATAAGGTGAATCAATGGCCGTAGCGCTATTGCCCGTATGTATGATCGGGATCTGAATGTTCTGCTCCCGCAGCGTTTCCGCCACGCTCATGAACCGTCGATGCTGTTCCAGTGTATAGCTTTTGTCTTGTTCGTCTGCCTTGGCAAAATGGGTAAACATACCCTCCAGCTCCGCCTGCGCAACAGACTGCACTTCAGAGATAAATGCAGGTGCGTCAGCTGGTAAAAGACCCAGTCGTCCCATCCCGCTATCAATCTTGATATGCACCTTCAGCCGATGTTCCGGATCTATAGGAAGCTGTCTTATAGCCTCCAGTACCTCCGGTGTGAACAGTGTTACAGTTACATGGTTCTCCCAGGCAACGGCTATTCCTTCTGGGGAAGTGTAGCCAAGCACCAGTATAGGAATCAGTATTCCCGCCTGACGCAGCTCCAATGCTTCATCCAAAAAAGCCACACTAACATAATCTGCTCCGAGTCTTTCCAGCTCCCGTGTCACTTCCACTGCTCCATGGCCGTACGCATTTCCTTTGACGCATCCCATAAACTTTGTCTCTGCCGGCAAGTAGCGGCGAAAGGCTTCGTAATTGGCACGCAAATCATCCAGATTAATTTCGGCTACTGTCGGTCGATAGCTTGCTTGCACTTCAAGTCACCTTCTTACGTTGTAGTAAAACGTCATTGCTGCATTGCATTAATCATTGTCTTAGTACCAATGGTAATGCTACAGAAGGTAGCTGTCAATGTGTGCTGGAGCCCCGGCAAATAAAGAAAAGCGGATACTACGTTGTAGAGGAAAGAATCCCACAAAACGCAGTATCCGCCTACTTTTTATTATTTACCCGATTGTGCCTCCATAGAAGCGGCAATTTGCATCATTTCATTAGCAGGAAGATTGGCACTTGTAATTCGGTACTCTACTCCCTCAGACATCCAAGTCAATGTCTGCTGCTCATCCCCACTCAGAACTCCCCATGTAAAACCAAGGTCTTTCAGGGTTCCAGGCGCCAGTGCTACCGCACGGTCCAGTGGACGGGATTCCATAATAGTGTACTGATAAATCCCATCATATCGGATGAGAACAGCATGGTCTTTGTTCCCCTCCAATTTATGCGAGTCCTTAAACTCTACACCAGCTGGAATATAATCAGGTTCAATGATCCCAAAGTCTCCAAGCTCTGCAGCCACTGGTTGCTCAGCCGGTTCTTGGCCTTCAGGAGCTGTAATTGGATTACCATTCTCATCAACCTCAGCTACTGTGCTCTCTGCGGACTTACCCGAGGCCATGTTCTTTTCCATATCAAAAGAATCCTTGGTGAAATCCGTATCGAATTTGAAGGTGTCAAACTTCACGTTTACAACTACCTTCGCTTCAGAATCCGAGACTTGAACCTGTTTAGGTTCATAAGTCTTTTTATCAAGCCAAATCTTTTGCCGTACAAGGGCATTGCTTTGATAATTCGCGGCTACCTCGAACACATAGTTATCCCCATCTTCCACAAATTGGCGATTATTATCCGAAACTATGCCACGAACCAACGTCTGATACAGATAGACCTGACCTTGATCATCCGGCCAATCGCTTTGGAAACGGAAGCTCTTATTCATACTTGGTGTGAGTACGAACACTCCCTCATCATTACGAAGTACGATCTGCGTAATATCCTTCTGAACATTTGCCAAGCTGATCCGGTAGTAGGAAGGATTCTTGTACCATACCTCTACCTTATACTCCTGCGGCTGTTCCCCGGTATACAGGGTCATTGTGCCAGAACCTTGGTACGTTCCCTGCTTACTTTCCAACTTGTCAGCCACATTGTTCAAATCCTTGACTACGGAAGCGGCATCCTTCTTCCCGCACCCCGTCATCACCAGGGCCACGCTCATAATGATCGCGAGTACCCATGTTATCCGGCGCATGACATCATCCCCTTAACCTGTTTTGAATGCATTGATTAGTACATGTCTATGAGGGACTTGGCCGCAATATGCAGACGGGCATGACAAGCGTGCAGCATTGATTTATTTTATGAGCTCCAACAAGCCAAAAAGCCCGCGCACAGCGCTGGCTCTATACTTCATCAGAAGTTGCAATATCATTATGTAGGGTGTTTTAACCATTCTCTTCAATTCTCGTTATCACTATGTACTGCTTTATTGTACTGATTAATTAATTCATCTAATCTCATGGACTGTCTGATCACATTTGGATGCGAAAGCCCTCCATGTTGCCTCTCCATCAAATAAAGTTTGTTTCTAGCACCCTCTATTCTCTTTTGGATAATTTCCTGATCATTCATTAACACTACCTCCCTAATGTAATATTTTAGAGGTATATGTCAAATTCTTAATTTTACATTGAAGTGCATTACTAGAATTGAAAAAAAAGCGATTCCAGATTTAATCAGAGAACTCTCTTTATTGATATCTTCTATGAAACTATCACTACTAAGCACTGTCAATAACAAAACAATTTTTCTTTTCATTGATTCTAAGCAGATTCTGGTACTCCTTCTGCGTTTCTAAAGATGCAGTATGCCGAAGCTGCTCAAACATTCCGACACACTTAATTATACATGATTCGTTATTAATCCTCACAGAATTCTCCAAACTATCCATTATATATTTTATACTAAGCTCATATTTTCCTCTTCTTATATAATACAATGCTATTTCAGCCATAAAAAAAGTGTATCTGTCTTCGATAATTTGTCGATTATAACATTTAAGATTTCTCTGCTGATCTCTAAAATCTGATATTTCTTGCTCAAACCGCTGAAGAATATCATCCACATTAAAATCATAGTGGTTGGCTGCCTGAAGGATTTTGAACAGGCCTGGAAGAAATTCTTCTTTTCTATCTTCAATATAGGTCACATATTCCGGAAGCATTGCTGCATCACCTTTTAAAATTTTCAGCAAAAAAATATTAGCCTGCGCCCAACCCATACATTGATTCATGAGTTGCAAAGCTTCCTCCGTATCCTCACGAATCCAGCTCATGTCCATGTAAAGGTTGATATAATGCAATGCTCTATCATAATCTCCAAGCTCTCTGTAAACTACTGAACGTAACACATAAGAATATAAAATATATGAAAATAAGGGCATTGCAGGTTCCTTTTGTACCCCGTTTTTTCTGGCTCGCTCATTATTATAATTATATTGAATGGATGCTTTTTTGCCCAATTCCTTAGTCATTACCATTACCTTATCCCAATGCCTCAAAGCGCTATATGTATTCGCCAGAACCTTCAGTGCGTCAAGCTGATCAACTTCATCAAGCCGATTTACAAAGCCCTCAAACTGCACCGCTGCCCGCAAATTCACATCCTGATCGCCCCCTAGAGCAATCGTAAACAATCTGTATTGGCAAAAAGCCAGCCGCTCTGAATGCTGATACTTCTCACTCTCCGCCACACTCCGGTATAACAACGCTGCAGCTTCATATTTCCCTTGTGCAAAGAAATCTTCTGCTGTATCAAACAACGGGTGTGTATAAGATAGGCTGTCCATCATGATTCCAATCACCCGGCTTATACATTCCAGCTTATCTAGTTCAGCACAGCGATATAGAAAAGGTCGAAGACGTCTCCAATTGGGATTGGAATGTATAAAACACTCCTCCACATACATATCGTAAAAGCAGCCTTCCTCTAATCCCATACCTTTTGTAATCCGATCTAATTGCTGCATGGCTATAGGACGATTCCCATTCATAATGTTGCTAATCGTGCCTGAATTTACTTTAGATACCTCTGCGAATTGATTAATTGTTATTCCATTCTTCTTGAGGTAGTCCGCCAGTTCTGCACGAATGGTCATCTGCTTCATGATCAAAGCCACCTTTCGCCATCATGATTCATATATAGATCAATAGTATTTAAATAATAATATGTCTAATTATTCCAGTGGTCAAATACTTTTTTTGACTCAATTGATTATACATTTATTCAATTAGTGATGTATAAAATACAAATTAGCCGAATGTAAAAAACCACCAGAACACAAGGTGTATTAGACCTTTTCTGGTGGCTTTTCTAATGCTACTTCTATCCATCGTTATTCAATACATGCATTTAAATTCAACTAAGAACTAGGTTTAATCATCATGTCCAGCTTATTTATATAAGAACCGAGCGCTTCAATTAACTTCTCTTGGTTTTGTATCTCCTCTTTCGAAAGCCGATCCATATGAACACTTCCATCTGCATCAAATACCTTGGCATCATAGCTTTGCAACTCATTTATTAATTGTTCGATCTCCGCAAACTCTTCTTTAGTAAGCCTCTGTTCTGCTTTTTCCAGCAAGCCATCCCAGAAAGTATCACGATCAACGACAGCCGACTTTGCCTTAGGGATTTCCGTTTCATTCATTTTCTCAAAATAAGGTTTAAGCTCAACCTGTAAATCGTTATATGCCTTTTGATCCTTCGCACTTAACTGTTCCAGGTGAAAGACTCCTTCAGCATCGGCGATTTGCAGATTGTAAGCTCCCAATTCCTCTAGTAATGACATCAATTTTGTGAATTCCTCTTCGTTAAAACTTTGCTTCGCGCTCTGCAGTTTGGCTTCAAGCCTGTCATATTGTTGCTGGGTTACTCCAATCGTAGCAGCAGTTGCTTGTGAGCCATACAGGGTATCCGCCAAATAATTATATCCGGCATATGCTCCAGTAGGAATTAATAATGCAGCCGCCAAAATGCTTGCTACAAGCCATTTTTTCATTCGTCTTCCCCCTAACCTAGTCTCGGTCTGATTTAGTATTTGCTCCTTCAGTTCCGGTGGGGCACTTAGATTTCTCGCCTCTTCCTGCAGAACTGTCCGTAACTCTTCATTGAAATTCATGCAGGTCCTCCACCTTTCCCTTAAAAAGAGTATGATTTTCTGGCTTCTGACGAAGCTTATGCAGTGCAGCATGAATACGGGATTTCACCGTACCCAGAGGGATACCCAGTATCGCGGCACTTTCTTCCTGTGAATATTCATTTAAATAGTGCAGAATAATCACCTGCTTCAGCTTAAATGGAAGACGATCAACACTTGCTAGTAGACGGCGGTTAGCTAACCTGTCCACAACATCACTAGTGAAATCAGGTTCCATCCTTAGATCAGTCTGCTCTACTTTTTTGACCATTCGGAGATGCGTCCATCTCTTTCTTCGATAGGCATGAATTTGCCGCATAACCAGCCCCATAAGCCAAGGCCTAAAAGGACGATTGACGTCAAATTGCTCAAGCGACCGGTGCACCTGAATATAAATCTCCTGAACAACATCATCCACATCGGAGGTTTCGCGAACGAGAAAATGAACGGTCTGATACACATCCCGAATCGTTGCTTCATATAGTTCACTGTACGCTTCACGGCTGCCGGCTAGCGTAAGCGCAATGAGCTGAGAATATTCATTTGGATGTTTCATCCCTCTCAATCCCTCCTTCGGTCTTACACTATGTATTGGTAAATAGAGAATAAATCGTTCGATTTATTTTAAAAAACAACCAGGCAGCGATTTTCCGGTTATTGGAGAATCGCTGCCTGGTGTTTTTACTCTGCAGCGGCTTATTGGAGTAGATGAAGTCGGCGGATGACCGCCGGCTTTGCTTGAACAGATTATGGGCGGTGGAAGCTGATCTTCAGCTTTGCTTGAGCAGATTATGGGCAGTGGAAGCTGGTCTTCAGCTTTGCTTGAGCAGATTATGCGCAGGTGGAAGCTGGTCTTCAGCTTTTCACACCCGCTTTGGCCGGACCCTGCCGAAATCTATGGGATAACTGCATTCTGTACACTTATTCCGTATGTAAAAGGGTTTACTCTGATTTTAAGTGTATTCTATACAATTAAAAAGCAGAGAAACTTCCTATAGTGGTGTAAATCGTGAAAATAAGTGTACGAAATACAATTATATCCATCGAAGCGTTGTTTCGCAGAAATATAGTTGTACGAAGTACAGCTATATTCTCCCAATCGTTGTTTGCATGTGCCCTCAATAAAGCGAAAAAGGGGAGATCCATATGGATCATCCCCTTACCCGTTATACTCGAATAGTAACCACCTATCTTACTAAAAAATCAGTCAGCGGATAGACTCAGCAACTTTGATCAAATCATTCTTGTCCAAGCTAGCTGATGTTACACCGTATAACACTCCATTGGCTTCCCAGTCCAACCCTTTTCCATTAACCAATACAGCATCAACTCCGTTAATCTTCACTTTTTCGATGGTGCCATCCGTCGACATCTCATAAGCCGTTTCGGAATCAGCGTGCCGCTGCTGCATCGAGATGATCTCATCGGTAGCTTCATTAACAAAATATAAATTAATATATTTGCTATTGATCACATCACCATTGCTATCCTTATAAAACTCTGCACGATCAAAGGTATAACCCTCTGGTAAATACGCCGGTAAGCCCACATCAAAAATCGTATATTCGTTTAGCTTGCTAGAATCCCTCTCGATCAGCAATTCCGCTTTCTCTTGATCCCTCTCAGATTGCGTAACCAGTCTGCCGTCTTCAACTCCGACGATTTTTTCCCCATCAGCATTGTAGATATCACCTGCCTTTTGAGCAGCGTCGAGGGTCACAAGCGCATTTCCTTTGCTATCAAAAATCTTCCCCTTTAAGTCATCCGGAATCACGTTGGAATCCGCAGAAAATTCTACTTCATGGGCTACAATATGGCCTAAGTTTATCGTTTGCAATACTTTCATTAACAGCTCCTGCGCAAATGACGGCTGCACAAAAGTTACACTTAATACGCTAACCACTAGCAAAGTTGCCAGCATAACAGCAGGACGTCTTAATCTATGTTTTGTATGCAATCCTTTCTCCTCCTTTTGGCCGGCATACTTTCTCCGTGCCTTATTCAGAATGGCTGTTTTGTCAGAGCCCTCGCTGAAATCTTTATGGGCCAGAACCCTGCCTAGCTCAAGCAGCTCCTTGTACTCCCCAGCACCCTTTAAATCATTTGCCGCTCCATATATACTTTCATCTAAATCTGCTGAGAACTTCTGCTGTATGTCTTTACTGTTCATAGCTGCTCCACGCTCCCTATTTCAGTCTTCAGCTTTTTCATAGTCCGGTAGAGTATCACACCGATATTGCTCTCCGAAATTCCCGTAACCTGGGCAATCTCTCTATTTCTCAGATTAGCACCAAATTTTAGAGCCACAATATTCCGCTCCTTTGAGCTCAATGTATTCAAGGCTTCGTTAAGCCTTCCACTACGTTCTCCCTGGAGGATCAAGTTTTCCGGATCTTTCCTGCTAGAAACCAGTTCCTTGACGGCATCCAGCGAAAAGAAAATTTTCCTTTTAAAACTCCGGTAATGATCATTGACCACGTTTCTGGCAATGGCGAATAACCATACCTCTAAAGGAGCTTTTTCCTGAGAATAGGTCGATAGTTTCGCCAACGTTTTCTCAAAAACGAGGCTTGTCAGATCCTCAGCCGTATGGAGAGAACTAACCCGGTAAGCGATGTAGTTAAATATTCTTTTATAGTAGGTTTCAAAAATCGTTGTGAACAAAACATCTATGTCAGCATTTTCCTGTATATTCTCTTTTACAAAAGGATGAAGCAATGCGCGCTCATGCATCAATCGAACTCTCCTTTCCCACCACATTTTCACTTAGCTAAGTAAATTCATCAGTTAATACGATACATTTCCAATTTCATTACAAGATATAAAAAAAGAAGAGTTCCAGCGCTAATTTCAGTCTTTCTAACCAAGCTACAGTAACCCGGCAACTTGACAAGCTTATTATAGCTTCTATATATTTTAGTAACTAAAGTAAATTGGAGCGAGGCAATGTTATGAGCACAAAGGAAGAGAAACAAAATGCTATCCATAAGGTCATGGAATCTATGGCAAATGTGCAGCAGAAATCCCAGTTTTTCATTGATATGATCACTAAAAAGGAAACCCTGACTCACAATCAGATCATGCTGCTGTTTCAACTCCGGCTTACCGGAAGCTTGAACATTACTGACATCTCTGAACGCTTCGTGGTTACACCCGGAGCTGCTTCTTCCATGTGCGATAAGCTTGAGGAAGCTGGACTTATTGAACGGGTGCGGACTAAAGAAGACCGCAGAGTTGTCAATATTGTCCTTACAGAACAAGGTGATCAGCGTATCCATACAATATTTGAAGCATTTCCTACCCCTGATCTGAATAAAATCTCCGGAACTTTAGAACAAATAAATAAATTGATGGAACAAATGATGCACTAACAGCCTTCATTTTGCTCCTTATCAGCTATACTCTTTTCTATAAACACTGTCTGTCAGGAAACTGACGGCAGTGTTTTTTTAGGTTTAACTCCCAAATTATTATATTGACTATATATTATAATCAATATATATTTTAATCATTAAAATATATTTCAAAGGACGGTACTGTAAATGTCCAATAATAACAATACTTATGAACGTACTGACATGATCGATCCACCCTTGAAGGTAAGAGGTTCGCAGTTTGTTCGAGAGAATATTAATACGGTCACAGTTGATGTGTTTGGCCACTTAAGTACCAAAGGGAGCGTCTCGACTTCTAAACTCAAAGTATCTGGTGACTGTACAATTGGGGGGAATTGTAAGGCTAATCAGGTAAACAATCTAGGGAGTCTGCGCGTTCAAAATATCCAAGCAGATAATCTCCGCTCTTCTGGATACATGTCCGTAGCAGAAAATGCTGCAGCTGGGACTTTTTATGCTGAAGGTGCCGTGAAGATAAAGAGACTAACTGCAGATTCATCGATTGAGATCCGTTTAGGCAATAGAAGCACTGTCGAGGTTATGAGAGCTGGCGGTAACATTATCGTTAAACCCTCTTCCAAGTTGATTAATGCGCTGATGCACCCTTTTCGAAAACTTACCTGCACAACAATTGAAGGAACTAACATAACGTTATACCGGACGACAGCTGACCTTGTGTGCGGTGAAGAAATCATCGTCGGACCGGGTTGTACCATTGGGGAAATCCGCTATAGCAAAAGTCTGACGGTGGATCTTAAGTCGCAAGTTGACCGAACTGTATTTTTAAACCCATAAGGGAGAGTTTACATGGAAAAAAGCACTCATTTGTCAGGAGCCACTGTGCTCAAAAACATCGCCAAAGGAGCCATCATCTTATTCTGTGTACCAATCCTTAGTGTCTGGGCCGTGGGGAGTGTTGTCTGTGCAATCATTGCACCTATCGGTGGTGTACTAGGTATTGTTGGCATCCAAGGAATAGGACTAAATGCCTTTCCAGATTATGATTTACCGAACATTCTCAGCCTTCCAATCGGTCTCTGCCTCTCCTTACTTTTGTTCATTTCTTTCTATTACACTCGTCGTTTATTGCGTGGATGCCTGCATTTTATTAAAAACTAGCGAACTGTAACAAGCTTGTATTCTCTTTGTTAATAGAAAGTGACCTACAACGCGCTGTTTTATTCTATACTTAAGGGGACTGGACTTTATCCTGGAGGTAATTATGAATAAAATCATCGCTATCGGAGCTATCACGCTCTTTTTGGCCGGATGCGGAGCATCGGCAACCATAGATATGGATACAACAATGGCTATTAACCAAACACAAGCTACTTCAGCACCACTGAAACTAATCGTCGACGGCGAAGCCGTTCTTCCTACCCTCTCCCCTTTTTTCCTAGATGCTAAGGTCTATGTACCTGCAAAAGTATTAATGGAATACTACACCTCAGAACAAAAATGGGATAATAACTTAAAGACCTTAACCATCTCTGACGGAAGCAGCAGTTATGTTCTGACGCCGGACAATGAGTATATGCAAGCTGACGGATATCAAACCTCACTTGAAGGACCAGCTATTCTACGAAACGGTATTTTATATATTCCAGCCGATTCCTTAAACTCTCTGTCTGGTGCCACTGCGCAGCTGAATGCAGCTGAAACTGAAGTATTAATAACATCAGGGGATGTTAGTACTACCGTCAGAACACCCAGCGAACCTCTTGCTATTGCTACAGAAAATGACCAAGTGAAGCTGTATGCTGCCCTTAAAGATGGCGGTACCTATGAGGGATTTGTTGTAGAGGTGAACGGTAACAAGCATACATTTGATTGGGAAGCACCCAGACTCTTAAGTTACCCTCCTGAGATTCATTATGCCGACGTCGATCAGGATGGGCAGGAAGAAATCGTTGTCATTCTGTGGCTCGGAACAGGTACGGGCATGTCCATGCAAGAGCTTCACGTGATTAAGCCTAACCAGTGGGAAGAAGTCACTGTCCTTTCTGCAGATAAAGCTGCCTCCGCATTGGTTACGTCAAAAATTTCTAATGAAAAAGGGGACGCCCTGATTCAAATTCAAGTTAAAGGCTCAACTCCATCCATGGTGACTTTGCGATATCCAGATCGTGCTGAGGATGGCAATCTAGGCGAAGAAGCCGGCATTGGTGCTGTTACTCACTACATAGTGGAAGAGGGCAAGCTAAAGGCGGAAACAAATGTTTATATTGGATTTCTGGAGAGTATTGGCACACTAACTTTTGCCTACAAACCGGGAAAAGATGGAATGGAACCCGACTCTATTCGCTTTGAGGTTCATGAGGAATTAGCTTCTTACGTGGAGGGTGAACAGTTATGATTGATGCCCATATACATTTAGAGCAATATGAACCTGAAGTTGCCGAACAGATACTGAGTGAACTGCCTGAAATGGGAGTTAAAGCCCTTATCGCTGTCTCTATGAACTTGGACTCTTGTATACGCACCCAAAGACTTGCAGCCATAAATCCCGGCGTGGTCCGTCCAGCTTATGGCTTTCATCCAGAGCAACCCTTGCCGCAGGATGCTGAGCTGGCTGCTCTACTGAAATGGATCGAGAGTCAATCTAGTGAGGATTATATTGCTGTGGGGGAAATCGGGCTACCTTACTATTCGCGTGCTGAAGCCTTAGAACGTGGCGAAACCTTTGATATGGAGCCCTATATTGAGCTGCTGGATCAGTTGCTTGGGTTAGCTTCCCGTCTCAATAAACCTGTGGTGCTGCATGCTGTCTATGAAGATGCGCTTATTGCTTGTGATCTCCTGGAGAAACATAACATACAGCATGCCCACTTCCACTGGTTCAAAGGTCCGGAAGAAGCCATTGCCCGCATGATGAAGAACGGCTACTATATCTCCTTCACCCCGGATATCCTGTATGAGCCGGAGATACAGGCGCTTGCCCGCCGTTATCCCCCAGAGCTAGTCATGGCTGAAACCGATGGTCCTTGGCCGTTCGAAGGACCTTTTGCAGGGAAAATCACCCATCCGTCTATGATTCGTGAAGTCGCCGCTGCTTGGGGAGCGCTCCATGGTTACACTCCCGGTGAAGCGGAAGAGTTATTGACTGCGAATACTAAGAGATTTTATAGCTTGTAGATGCTCTATAGCTTGTAGATAGATCTATTCTAGGAGTAGAGGAAAGTCAGGGCCTTAGCTATCCTAGCCTAACGCCAGACCAACATTATGAATAAACACAGCTTGGCTTGTGAATCCGTATTTTTCATAGTGGAAGTACTGTTCACAAGCCAACTTACTTAATCCAGATCCCCTTACCAATTTTCGTTTGATTCGGTAATATTTTCGCGTACATATTTTTGCGTATGTATTTACGTGTACTTATACATGCACGTATTTACACAAGCGTATTTACACGTACTTATACCTGCACGTATTTACACAAACGTATTTACACGTACTTATACCTGTACGCATTTACGCAAACGTATTTACACGTATTATACCTGTACGCATTTACACAAACGTATTTACACGTACTTATACCTGCACGTATTTCCACAAACGTATTTACACGTACTTATACCTGTACGCATTTATGCGTGCTTATTTACCTGTACATAGTTACGTGTACGTAGTTTACGCGTACTTATTTATCTGTAGTATTTACGTGCACGTAGTTTACGCGCTTATTTACGTGTATCTATTTATCTGTACGCAATTACACGTGCATATTTACGCGTGTGAAGCCGCTATCGGACACCGCTGACCTTATATGCAGCAATTCCCCACTTTTGGGATGAGAACGGACCCCAGAGTCGCTATTGGTATAAAAAATACCCAATAAGGTGTTCTTTTTAAGGTATAACGACGCTGGAGTCCGAAACCATGCTCCAAAGGCTAATAATCTGTGAATAATGTCAACTGAGTCCGTAAGTCTCAGGTTGATGATACTCGAGGTGCCTGTAGGCAGCCCCCAATAATCATAACCGCTCCACACCCACTAACGTTCCGCCTGTGAACTCCATTTTATAAATATCCGGCTTTGTGGTTTGAAGTAAAAAATTCAGATCATATTTGGCATCAAAATAGTTCATCATAAGCGTCATGACTGCACCGTGAGTTCCAATAGCAACCTTTTGACCGCTGTGATTACTCAGAATTTCTGCCAGTACACTAACTGAACGCTTCTGACACGCATGAATGGATTCCCCACCAACTGGGACAAAATCCGGATCTTCAAACATTTTTGCCAGTAATGGATACAGTTCCTGATCAGTCATAATCGTACTTCCGTCCGAGAAATGGATCTCCCGCAGGTCTTCAACACTTTGAATCTCTGCTCCTAACTCCTGCGCCAATCCAGAAATCGTATGTATAGCCCGAAGGTATGGACTTGAATAGAAGACTTGAATTCCTTCCAGACGTAATTTTTCCGTTATCTTGCAGGCATCTGCCTCCCCTTTCGCGGTTAGTCCGCGAGTCCTTTCAGTTCCTCCGGGCAGTTTGGGCGACTCACCGTGCCTCACCATATAAATAAAAGTAGCCATCCTTTCCCTCCTTTACCTCTACAAATTCTAATGTTCTAGCCAATCTCCTCTACACACTAAAAAAGCCCTTACGGACGAGAAACTGTCCTATCGGGCTAGGTAATATTGTAACTTATAACGTTTCGTGCAGCAGTTGCTTTAGATCACAAAGTAATAACTTATTGAGAAGTCACTTATTAAGGAGATACTTATTGAGAAGTCACTTATTGAGATATCACTTATTGAGAAATCGCTCACTGAGAAGTCACATATTAAGGCGACTATGACTAAGGAGACTATTAATTGCACTATATACAACTATTAAGCGGTAAAAGAGGCCTCCTGAGCAAATAAGTGTACTCTGTGCAACTAAAAATCATCTTTCCTAGACTAAAAGGGAGAAAATCAAATAATAACTGCACAAAGTACAACTAAATCCCAGTTCGATCGCTGAAAGGGAATTTAACTGCACATTCTGCAACTAAATGCTAGAAAGTCACGCTAGTTTCTCTCTCCCACTCAAACTTTCTAGTCCGCTAGGGATCGGCTAGAGAGTCACCCAAGATTCTCTCTCCCACTCAAGCTTTCTAGTACCGCTAGGAAGTCACGCTAGCTAGACTAGCGTGCTACCTGCTAGCTACCCTCCATCACCTCAACCGTCCTAGCCTGCTCCGCAGAGCTATCGCTCTTCTCTTTCTGCGTAGGCCACAGTACGCGCCCGAAGGCGATGCCCAGCACACCAATCAGAGCGATTACGATGCCAAAATTCAAAAAGATACGGCTAGGCCCAGCAACCTGCACCATCACTCCGCCGAGGAGTGGCGCGCCAATCATAACTCCGCTAAGAATGGTACTCTGAATACCGAACACACGCCCTGTCATGTGCGGGGGTGTTTCTTTTTGCAGACAATAATTGAAGGTGATCATAAACATTCCATTCCCGAGACCCAATAAAAATCCTAGCAGCAATACAGTAAGGATGGAGACTCCCGGCTGAAGCAGGCCCAGCCCTCCGACCGATATACCAATAAGCGCGTAACCCGTACCCAGCTTCCAGCCGTAGCCTGTTCCCCTGTTCAATTTGTTCAGGACCATGATCATGAATACAGCCCCCACGCCTGTTGCCGCAACAAGCCAGCCCAGCATAGATTCCTCAGAAGGTGCAATAATTCTGAATAGACTAGTGAACTGGAAATCGATCATCTGAATGGCCAACGCACCAACTAAACCAAACAGCATGCTGTTTAGAAGCAGTCTGCTGCGCAGCATAAAGCTCCAGCCTTCTTTCCACATCGTACGGAGGGGGACACGTTCCGCTTGATCGCCCTTACCTTCTGTGCGAACTTGTTCTACATCACTTTTCTTAACTGTAAGTAGAAGCAAATAGGAACAGCCTCTGAGACAAGCATTGATCAATATACACCACTGAGGCGTAAGAACAGACAACGCGAAACCGCCCAGTAAAGGTCCCGCGATTTTCGAGCCTTGATTCACAAGCCCATTAAGCGAGGTGGCTTGGAGCAGCTGATCTTCTCTAACCATACTACGGGTCATCGACTGCTGAGCAGGCACGTTTAACGTAGAAATGGCAGCACGCAACATCAGTAATGGGAGCAACCACACCATACTGGGTGCAAATAATACGAATACGGTTAACAGTGCCGTAAGCAGATCACACATTCGCATCAGCTTCAGCTTGTTCAGTCGGTCAGCCACTACCCCTGCGAACGAGCCCAGCAAAATCCCCGGCAAAGCTATGGAGACCGGAATCAAAGCCAGCATTAGCGGGCTGGCCTGCCAGCGGTACCCTACGAGTACCTGAATCGCCAAGGCGTCAAACCAATCCCCAAAGGTCGCTGTCGCAAATGCGCTGTACACACGCATATACACCTTGTTCTTAAGCAGGCTCGTGCCTGCTTGTATTGAAGCATTCATTAAACATTCCTCCAAATTACAATTAAGAACTTATTAGCATGACCTTAATGTAATGGAGAATTGTCAGAGAATTATCAGGGGGCAGTCACAAGGTTCGTAAGCACGGTATCCAAGGATTGTTCTAACCGATGGAACCCCCGCTCTTCCTTCTCTCGTTCAAATAAATTCACATATTTGCGATACAAAGCTGGCTTGGGTGGAAACTCGTTACAAAAATGAACTATTCGATACAATGCATATATCCGCATCGGCACGAACCCTGACATCTCAAGCACCTGAAGTGCCTCATCCAACAGTTGCTCGGCTTCACGCCAAGACTTGCGCCGTAGAAACCACAAGCCCCTTGTAACTTTATAACTACCGATCTCACGCAAATAAGGTTTCTCCAGCAAAAGCGCTTCAATGTCTGTTGCCATCCGTTCTATTACGTGATCTTCTGTTCCCATCCACAAGTGTGCAAGCATTTCTGAGGTCGCCGTAATAGGAATGAAACTCTCATACCCCGGCTCTTTAATCACTTCATATGTTAGCTTTAGTCGTTCCAATGCTTTTTCCGGTTGCCCAGCCAGTATGTACAAATCCAGAATATTAAGGATCTCCACTTCTCGATGCTGAGGCGGCAAAAGAATCTTTTTCTCAAGGACTAACTCGCAGAACTCTAGTTTTTTCTTAGGATCACCCAATAGAACATAACAGATTAATAAGGAATAAAACCGTTCCTCTATCCCCACCTCGGTTGTGTTCAGCAGCCAATCCAAATCTCCCTGTACAAAATGAATATAGATCGAATAAAACGGATCCATCGCATACCCCAAAACATCCTGTTGGCGTGCGAGGATTAACATCGAGCGACCTTGGCCATATAGGTGATATTTCTTGAATACTTCCCGCATCGTCTTTTGCATCTCTAAGTCATATGTAGTCGGATTGGCCATAGCAGCTGAGGGCTCCTGCATAGTCAGACTATAACCAAATCCCCGAACAGTCTTAATATCTAAGTCTTGAAGCTTGCCTAGCTTTTTACGAAGCCGATAAATATGATCATCTACCGTTCGCTCTACCGGATATTCAAGCGGCCATACTTTATCCAATAGTTGTTCTCGACTGAATGTACGCCCTCTATTTTTGTACAAGAACTGAAAAAGCGTAAATTCTTTTGGGAATAATTCTATCGTTATCCCTTCTGCGGTCACTTTATATTCACTTTCATTTAATTCCAGCTGCATGATAGAACCTCACTTTCCCCGAACCCGCTCATTGGTTACATTATAACAGTCCGTCCAAGGCCTACTCCACCTCAAAAAAGAACATACAAAAAGAGCAACCCACAGATTCCTCTGCATGATTGCTCTCTCCTCTTCTAACCCATGCCACTTACCCAGCCATATTGTTAAAAGAATCCTGTTCACTAAATACGGATATGTGATCTACTGTACCGGTCGAGCTTGGAATAATAAATTTCAGCTGGTATTGGTCATTGGCTTGATAGGTGTAAATCTTATCCTCTCCGTTCACTTTGGTATCGTCAGGCTTACCGAGTGTTGCCTCAATTTGCTTCAGCGTCAGCTTTTGCAGCGCGGAATCACTTGAACGAACATCGAAGATTAAACTTCCTTTATTAAATCCAAACACGACATGTTTGTCAGTATAGGTTGCATAAATACCTTTTCCCGCTGACTCTTGTTGATCAGGTTTGCCCCAATCCGCTTCGACCTCATCAATGAGTCCGGTATGAGCGGCATATTTCACACCGGGTACCTTCCCCTTTTTGGCAAGCTCGAGTAACTCTTTAAGCTGTTTGTCGCTATTTTGTGAATTTGAGCTGGTTGAATCTTTATCAGTCTCCGTAGGGGAGGAAGTCGCTGCTGGTGCAGTTTCTGGTGCAGTTGCTGCTGGGGTGCTTGCTGGGCTCACTTCCGGCTCAGAGGTTGCTGTTACAGCCGTTTCTGTTGGCGCCGTTGCCTGGGATTCTGAATTCCCCGCCTCATTGTTCGAACTGCATCCAGCAAGCCCAATCATTCCTGTGAGCAGGATAGAGCCTGCTATTAATTTTATCTGTACTGACATGATGTCATCTCCTTAGTGGATTACCTTAAAGTCGACTTGCAAAAAATGAAACTGAACATACAGACGAGGTGAAAATCAAATAGTTGCAGGATAGCGGCAATACTTCTGGCTAACCCTCTTTTACCCATATCTACAAATATAAATTCATAAACACTCTATTTTTCTACATAAAACCCTTTTTTCCGACACCTAACTCAAGTAAGTTTCTCTTTAAAATCTCCACATAACTCCATTTAACTATAAACTCGTGAACTCATAAGCTCATAAACTCATGAACCATATGACCTTAGACGTCATTCCCTGCCTCGAAGGTTTCATTGCAGAACGTACAATAGAAAGGAGATAATCCTGCTTAAAAAGCAATCCATTGCATTCTGTGCAATAGATTCCAAAAGTAAACTGGTATCCGGCGTCCGGCATCCGGCGTCCTTCTGAGTACACGAACTGTAATCGCGACATTTGTTGAAGAATTTTCCATTCAAACGCAACCTTAATCCTCCAAGCCGCATCTTATTAGTAAAGGGAGGGGAGCTGCATCTGAATATTATAGAGAGAATTGTGGCAAAAGATGAGTCAGCTCTCCGCCTGTTAATGGACGAATATGGAGATATGCTGCTGCGAACCGCTTCTTTACTGCTCAAAGATAGACAAAGTGCCGAAGAAGCGGTACAAGATACTTTTATTCAAGCTTATGCCAAAATGAGTCAGTTACAGGAGCCGGATCGGCTGAAGGCATGGCTAATACGGATAGTGGTCAATCGCTGCCGCATGAGGCAACGGACTTGGAGCTGGCGTAATATTTTCCCGGCGGGAGGGTCAGAGCTGCAAACCAACGGGGATGCTGACTTCACAGCCGGAGCAGAAGAGCTTTTTATGGTGGAATGGCATAATGTCAGGCTCACCGAGTCCCTGAAAAATCTCGATTATCTATACCGGGAATGTCTAACTTTATATTACTTTCATGAGATGAGCATCCGGGAAATTTCCGAGCAATTAAATACATCTGAAAATACGATCAAATCCAGACTCGCCAGAGGCCGGACGCTCTTAAAAAAGATTTTGGTGAAGGAGGGACATTTCTTATGAATACAGAACGCGATGTGGTCAAAAAGCAGCTTGATGAAGAATTAAAAAACCTCCAGTTCACTGGACACGACCGGGTCATTAAGCAGACTCACCCTCCAACCTTTGGAGCCCGTTTATTGGCGCTGTGGAATAAGGAAATTGAGATCCCTGTCAAACCTATAGGTGCGATCGGTGCCATTATTCTAATCGTTTCGCTGACCCTGCATCAGCCAGAGATTAAACAACAGCCACAACAAAACACCCCGCAGCGTGCGAACCGAGAACTAATCGAAGCTGGAGGAAATACGTATTGGAAGGATATCTACGAGCAGGCGGTGAAAAAACATGAGAATTAAGATAAAAATCAAACATCTGGTGTTATTCGTGTTGCTCCCTGCCTCCCTGCTTATTCTTCTGTTTAACTTCTTACCTTCACAGAGGCAGATAGATCAGAGCACAGCTATTCAATCTAACATAGCTAGAACTGATCTTCTGCAAAAGCTGGCATCCACAACCGGGAGTAAACGTATGGAGCTAATCCGCACAAACATCCTTGATAAGGATCACAGCTATGATCCCTACAGATATGACGTTAATGTCAGTCCTTCGATGAGCCAGTGGAGTAATGATGAAACCCAGCGTTCCGGTTTATTACCGGAGGACATAGTACCTTTACTTGAGGAATATATCCTTGAGGGGCCTTCGGATAATACACGTATATTTGCGGCTAAGCAGTTAGCTTATGAATATGATGCTCTTGGCCGAAAGGAAGATGGAGATCAAGCGCTAATCACCGCAGCGAAACAGTTAAACAGCAGCTCCTCTGTAGCTAAACAGCTGGAGCTCCTTCGAGCGGAGCGGGCCCTAAATAGTGGCGATATAACAACCGCTGAAACAATTCTTGAACAAACCCCCTTTCCATCCGAGTCTCAGGAAGAGCTAAACGCACAAAAGGCATGGCTTACCGGGCGTTTACTCTTTACAAAAGGCGAAGCGCAGGAAGCACTTACCGTAGTAAACGATGGCTTGGAGAGCTACAAAAAATTCTGGCAGGATATTCATAAACAAATGAACGCTGCCACCAGCAGTTCGAACGAAGGCTCCAGAGACAATACAGGATCAGCAGCAGCACCAGAAGCTGGGACTTCAGATACTGAAAGACAGCTGGAATCGCTTCGAACCGCAATTCAGTCTGCTATAGATATGGGAAATACCTCAACTGCTGTCGTCTCCGGTACCCTTACACGAAGCGATGGCACCCCAGTTCCGCGGGCAGGTATTTTTCTCCGCGCTGAAAGCGAAGTTAACCATAGCATCACTTCTGCTGAACCGTACCGAATCGTCACAGATGCTGAAGGACGTTTCGAATTTCACGGTGTGATTCCGGGCTTTTATCAGTTACAGCTTGGACTTGGCTATGATCAGATCGACGGCTGGACTTGGCCTGTACAATATGACGATTGGATTGAAGTTAAACCATATGACAGGTTGAATGAGAGCATAGTTCTACAACCTCTGCTTGAACTGCAGTCTCCCATTAATCAGGAAACCCTAACAGGCAAGACCATAGATTTCCGCTGGAAAGCTGTTGAAGGAGCAGCTTACTATCGTTTAAGCGGTGGCGGGGAGGGGGCCGTGTTGGGCGTACAAATTCGGGATCGTATTGTAGATAACCATATCTCCATTCCTGTAGAAGAACTTTACGATGGCGGCGGTTTTTCCTATGGCAGCAGTGGAGATGGCTGGGAATCTATTGATCCCCTCTCCCTTCTCGGATTTATGAATCCCGAAGTGCGCTTTTCTTGGAATATTGAAGCCTTAGATGCAGATGGACACTTGATTACCCGCAGTAATGGCTACAGATTGAACGAAGACACCGTCGGCAATCTGCCGTTCTTTTATCTCAAGGAAAGAGAGCTTACTACGGCTGACCAACTCTTACTGGATAAGAAAACGGATCAGGCACTAGAAATGTACCAACAAAATATTGCCGATGACCCACAGGATGTTCATGCCCTGCACATGCTAGTAAAGTTGATGCTGGCAAAATCATCTCTCACAAAGGATACAACATTAGAAGATAAGGCGATTCCTTTACTCGAAAAGCTAATACAACTACAGCCTTCTACTAATTATGCCTTCACATTATCGCAGTACTATTTTGACCATGCGGACTGGAAGTCGTATAACGAATATTATTCCTACTACAACGAACTAAACGGACCCAATACTAACGGTTATGTACTTTCTATTAACGCTACAGCCCTCATGCAACAAGGGAAGCTTGAAGAAGCTCGTAAACAATTCGCGATCGCCCTAAAGTATGATGATAGCCATCGTTTTATTGGCAGCTTTTTGGCGGCAGAATTATACGCTGGTGAATCACTCTCTTCGGTAATGACACTTGCTGAGCGTTATCCTGAACACAGCTTTGGTCATAGTGGATACCGTTGGCCACAAATGATTAAACAACTGTTAGCGGAACGAAAAAATCAACCTAAAGTCTTTGACCAAGAGTTAAAAGAGAAGCTTGGATGGTATGTGAATGGTCAAACTGATGAGTTAAAGCAATGGATCGCAAATGCCAAACCCTCCGCTTTGAAGACCTTTATGCAGGCAGTTTTAGAGGTAAGCTAATTCATTAAAATAAACAAAAATCCGGTCCCGCTCGACAAATTCGAGCATGGACCGGATTTTTAATTACACATAATCTTTTATTTAGATTTAGCTTCCATCATGTAATTCTGGAAATCCGTGATACTTGGGTTAGACATATAGTGGCCACCCTCTACTTCAATCGTTTGGCCTGTGATGAATTTGGATTCATCCGATGCCAGGAACAAAACCGTATTGCCGATATCATCAGCTTCACCGTGATAAGGAAGCGCGTTGAATTTTTGGAAAATATCCAATACCGCTGGCGGCATATTTCTTGCAGCGGCAGGTGTTAGGATCAGCCCTGGTGCCACCCCGTTACAACGGATTTTGTCTTTACCATATTGTGTAGCGATGTAACGAGTAAGGTTCACAACAGCTGCCTTAGAGGAGCCATAAGCAGTACGCAATGAATCTCCAGCAAATGCTGACATCGAAGCTGTGTTAATGATCGAGCCTCCGCCCGCTTTAATCATATGAGGAATAGCAAACCGGCTGCCTAACAGAACACTTTTGGTATTTACGTTCATCAGGCGATCCCACTCTTCCAAATCTATATTGACCACATCAAGGTCTTTTTGCAGATTAGTTAGACCTACATTATTAAACAATATTGTGATGGTGCCATACTGAGCAACTGTGAAGTCAACAGCTTCCTTGATCGAATCCGCTTGGGAGGCATCTAAGAAAAGACCTTCAGCTTCTCCGCCTTCATTTTTAATCTTAGATGCTGCTTCTTTGGCTGCTACCACATTAAAATCGGCAATAACAACCTTTGCTCCTTCTCTAGCTAATAGAGTGGCAGCTGATAAGCCAATACCTGAAGCGCCTCCAGTTACTAATGCAACTTTACCTTGAACTCTTCCCATGTTCATACCCCTTTATAATGTTATTGTGCTTCTAAGATGACTTGGTTTATGTTTCAGAGCTATCAAAGCTCGTTAACAACTTCTCATAGATTTTCAAGAATTGCTGCAGTTCCTCCTCATTGAGCTTTTGGAACATTTCAGCTCTTAGCTCCTGTCCCTTAAGCTGTGCTTCCTTCAAAACGTCTTTTCCTTTGTCCGTGATAGATAGAAGTACATTCCGTCGATCATCTTCGTTATATTTTCGCTCGGCCATCTCCTGCTTAATTAGTCGATTAGCAATGTTAGTCATTGCTCCCGGCGTATATCCTAGTCTCTTAGCCAAAATAGTCTGCTTCAAGGGGCCTTTTTTATTCAATTCGCCCAAGACTAGAACTGGAGATATCCCAATATTGTGATCAAATGCGTTCATCCATCGGACAATAACTTCATTCGTAAATAATTCAACTGCATGTATTAGCTTAAAAATATCTGGATTTTCCAAGAGGTTCTCCTTTGGCATTCATGATGATCGGCTGCTTATAGAAGTATTTTAACACTAAAATATTTAATAGTAAAATATCTAATATTAAAAAAAAGAATGCTTGGTGAAAAGCATTCTTCAAATTGCGGATTTCTCAACAACATAAGTGCCAGCCAGCAAATCGTGAATCGCACGTTTACGGCGATGTAATCCAACCAACAAGTAATCCACCAGCATGATTGGACCCAGGACTTGAGTGAGGTCAAAAGCCAAATCCGACCATAAGGATAATTTGGCGGAAATAACGGTAAAGTCATAGCTGCTGACCGCAATTACCATTGAAAGAATCATACTAATCATTCGGAAAACATTTCGAATCAGAGCTTCCTTCACTGTAAGGTAATTCCCTTGCTCATTGACAATTTTTATTTTTAAAATCAGCTTCCCTGGAGTTCCGCCAAATCTAACGATCATAAAGATATCAAATGCGATAAACAAAATGTACTCCAGGATAATAGGTATCTCCGAGTGTAATGAAACAGCTAATGAATTGAGTATCAAGTATACGATAACCCCAGGTATTCCAATGACTAAGAAATCAAGAATGGAAGCCAGCACTCTTTTCCAAAACCCTATAAAATTCTCCTGATCCAAATGCTCGGGTAGAATGTTATCCATGCAAGCACTCCTCTCTCTATCATTTACTTTGTCGCTCAATCCCTATTTAACAATCCCTTAGGAGGATGCGGGTTTCCCCTCGCCCCTTAGTTCCTGTATTTGTCGCTGCAAATTAACGATTTCCGCCACTAGCGCTGCATTCTCCGCCTCAGAATCCACACCGCTACTCTGAATCAGCTGATTCAGACGCAGCTGCAGGAGGGCAAGGTTATCCTCCCGAGCCTGTTCTATACCAGTAAGCAGACGGGTTCTGTCTTTTGCGAAGTATTCAGCATACGTTCCTTGAAAAAACTTTGGTGCCTGAGACGGCTCTAATATCACCAAGCGATTAGCCACTTTAGAGTGAAGATAACGGTCATGCGAGACCATTACTAACCCGCCGGGATACACCATAAGTGCCTCTTCTACTCGTTCCCTAGTGTCAATATCCAGATAATTAGTGGGTTCATCTAAAACCAATAAATTCGCTTTTCCAAAATACAACTTGAGAAAAGCCACACGGCATTTCTCTCCCAGACTCAAATCCCCAATCCGTTTAAATACATCGTCCCGCGTAAATAAAAAGCAACCCAGAATCGTACGCGCCTCCGTTTGGGTCATTCCCGGCAGTTCAAGCAAGCTATCCAGAATCGTAGAGTTCATTTCTAAGTTATCTAGCTCTTGTGCAAAATAACCGATTGTCGTCCGTGGATGCAGCCGCACTTCACCTTTTGTAGGCTTATTGATCCCTGCAATCAATTTCAGCAGCGTAGACTTTCCAACACCATTAGGACCCAGAATAGACAGTCGGTCTCCCCGGTTTAGCGACAAACTGAAATCCCTAAGAAAAGGCGCACTCCCCTCATAGGCAAACTCTATCTCACGGAGTGTCAGTAAAGAATCTGCCAGAAACTCTTCGCTTTCCAGCTTCATCTTCAGCTTGCCAGTCTCGCGGGGCAATTCTACACGGTTCTTATTTAACCGTTCCAGTGCAGCTTCCTTGGCATGGAAACGAGACACATTCTTCTTGGATTTCGAACGCAGAAAATCATTTTGTCCGGCAGCACGATGCGCTTGCTGGAACCATTCTGCATACCGCCTAATGCTCTCCAGCAGCTTCTCCTTTTCTTGCTCCTGCTTTTTATATTGTCCCTCCAATGTTCTCAGCTCTATAGTCTTCTGCTCCCGGTATTGTGTATATCCACCCGAATAACGCCGGCACCCCTCCGGACTAAGCTCCAGCACAGACGTCGCAGTTCGATCGATAAATGTACGATCATGCGATACATAAAACACGGTTCCAGGGTAGTTGCACACCCAATGCTCCAACCACTCCATCGTTTCTCCATCTATGTGATTGGTCGGTTCATCCAGAATCAATAGCTTGGGCTGCCGGGCTAATAATGCTGCTAATTGCACCCGTGTCTTTTGCCCTCCACTAAGTGAGGCGTATGGCAAATCCCAGACTGCATGTTCAAGATTGAGCTGCTTTAGACTTTTTTCCGCTTTGACCTCCCAGCCATATCCATCAAGCTGCAAGTAACGATCGTACACCTCTGCATATTCAGCCAATTCAGCTTCGTTATCAGCTTTCTGCTCCTGCAGTCTCTGACTGAGGGCTTCGAGCTGGCGTTTTAATTCAGGCAGCTGTGCTGACCCTGAAAGAACGTAGTCCAATGCGGTTACTTCCCCCGGTACCTCAAGCTGTTGATCGAGCACACCCCATTCTTCAGATGGCAAACCATGATAGATACTTCCCTCTTCAAAAGTAAGCCGACCGATCAGCCCCTTAAGCAGTGTGGTTTTGCCAATCCCGTTTCGTCCGAATAAAAGCACGCGCTCTCCCTCAGCTATCTCAAAGGATACCTCCTTAAATAAAGGGATCCCATTCCATTCCTTACGTAAATTCTTCACTTTAATTACAGTCATCTTTCATTCCTCCGATTTCATTGCAAATAAAAAACCGCAGCCAACGGTCTGCGGTCGAATAGCGTATGAAGGGGGAATGTGCCCAGACATGGATAAACTACGGCCGTGTTCTCCTGCTGGATGCAGAGTAAACCAACACAATAGATAGAACTATCCATATAAAAGCATCGTAAGACCCCCGACCGACACACGTATCCCTGACCGTTATCACCCTGCGCGGGTGCTCCGTGACTTGTGCATATGCACTTCACAAACTTTATGGTCTGTTTCAGGAAACGTGTTAGTTATTCATCAGTCGGTGGCCCTCCGTAATTGTCCGTATTTTAGAATAAGTACAGTATATAACAATTTAAATCAGAAATAAAAGGCCAAGAACAATTATAACTTAATCTTTACCACCTGAGTCTGCGCATTCCACTGCACCTGAACAGCGAATAAATCAGGTAAGATACTCAGCGGAATTAGTAATCGGTTATTTTCGTTGCGTGACGGTAAAATCGTAATGGATTTCCCATTCACAATAGCCTTATTGGATAATGGCTTATGTGTCACCGTACGATTGCCGATCGTAATTATCAGTGCTCCTGTCCCCGCTTCACTATGCAAAGTACCACCCAGTAAGGCCACGGATTCTCTCAGCGGAACAAACACACGGGAATTTTCCAATATAAAAGGATCCTTCAGCTTTGTTGTCGTCCCATTGATCTCAAAAGTTCCCGCAAACTTATTACTTCCCACAGAGTACCCGTTTTTAGTTGCAATATTCTCCATAGCCAGTGTGCTCGTTGTAATGATAACTCGAGTATTCTTGGCTACTTTTGGATACAGCCAATGAATATCATCATTATGCATTCGAATACAACCGGCGCTAACGTACTTCCCTATCGATGACTCATTATTATTGCCGTGAATCGCATACGTCGTGCCATAGGTCCCGTTCACTTCCAGCCCCAGCCAGCGGTCGCCAAGCGGATTGGCCGGATCCCCACCGGGAATTTTCTCTTTGTAGTAGGGTCTGTTTTTTACTTTAACCACCATTTTGAAGCTACCTTCTGGCGTCAGTTCCTTCGACTTTCCTGTGGCAACCGGAAAAGTCTTCACCAGCTTGCCGTCACTGAAATACGCGAGTTTGTTTGTTTTTTTGTTCACGATAATCAGATCTGAGCCAGCAGCTTCCACCCTTCCAACTCCTGTAAAGCAAGCAGCGAACAAAAGTCCAAATACAAGCATCAGTTTAATGTTCCGCTGTAAAAAAGTTTGAAACCGGCCTCCCGAAAAGCATAAATTCATCTTGCTCCACCTCCGTTATATAAAGACGAAATCATTTCAAATATGTTGCGTACCAGCCTGTACCTATTCTTTTCAACTCGTCCACTCCCGCTTGACGCAGAGATTGCAATACTGTAACCAGTGAATGCATGACAAAAAGCCGACCTTTAGATACGTAAAGCTCAGCACGCGCATAAACACATAAGTTGCGGACTCCAGAGACCCTATTTGCAACTATTGCGCTGTTTTGGGATGCTATCGGACTCCAGCGCAGTTATTTGCTCAAATACCCTCGAATTCCTTGCTCTTCACGACCAATAGTGTCTCTCAGGTCCGAAACTCGCTCCAAAAGGCCTAAAACACGCGAATAGCTGCATCTGAGTCCGTTAGCACAGTTACCTACCACATCTCCACTACAACTCCACCACATCTCCACCACGCTCCTGACGCTCCAGCCCTAAACTAACTGCGCTGCACATTTGCCCGTATCCCATTATCCCGAAGCTCAACTCACCAGCCTCCAAACTAACTACGATTTTACCGTCGAAGATCAGCTAGCGCATAAGCGCATAAGTCGCGGACTCCAGAGACTCTATTTGTAATATTTTCGCCGTTTTGGGATGCTATCGGACTCCAGCGCAGTTATTTGCTCAAAAACCCTCGAATTCCTTGCTCTTCGGGACCAATAAGGTCTCTCGGGTCCGAAACTCGCTCCAAAAACCCTAAAACACGCGAATAGCTGCATCTAAGTCCTTTGGCAAACCAGTTAGTTTCAGGTTGGTTTCTAGTTTGTTTCCAGTACATTTCTGGTTAGTTTCTAGTTCGTTTCTTATTAGCTACTACTCGTCCCTACCTCCTCCCTATCTCTTTGTCAGCTCGTTTCTACTCCCTTCCGTTCTTCCTTCCGCTCTTCCGTTCTCCCCTCCCGTTCTCCCGTTCTCCCGTTCTCCCGCTCTCCCGTTCTCCTGTTCTCCCGTTCTCCCGCTCTCCCTACATCCCCATTACACACAAAAAAAGCCTTGATTCTCTAAATAGAGAATCAAGGCTTTCTAATTCGACCTTACACCCACCACATACCCTGAGGCTGGTCATGAATAAGAATGGATTGCAAATTGGTTACTGCACGTTGGAAGCCTTCGTCAACCGTCATAAGAGGGTCTTCATGCTCGATGCTCACCACGTAATCATAACCGTAAGTGCGCAGCGCGCTCATGATATCTGACCACTCAGATATGCTGTGGCCGCAACCAACGGAGCGGAAGGTCCATGCGCGGGTCTGCACATCGCCATAAGGTTGCATATCGGTCAGACCATACATATTGATGTTGTCCTGATCCAAGTAAGTATCCTTGGCATGGAAATGGTGAATCGCACCAGCTTTACCGAGAATCTTAATGGCACCTACAGGATCAATACCTTGCCACCACAGATGGCTCGGATCCAGATTAGCTCCGATAGCATCGCAGGTTGCTTCTCTAAGCTTCAAAATCGTATAAGGAGTATGGCACAGGAAGCCGCCATGCAGCTCGATGCCGATCTTAACGTCATGCTCCTCGGCCAGCTTGCCGATTTCCTTCCAGTAAGGGATCAGCTTATGTTCCCACTGCCAGGTTTTGATGTCGCTGTACACGGTAGGCCAAGGTGTGACTGGCCAGTTCGGTGCTTTTGCCTCATCGCTGTCCCCAGCCGTTCCCGAAAAAGTGTTCACGACCTTAACACCCATGAGTGAAGCCAGCTTGATCGATTTACGGAGAATTTCATCCCCGGCGCGGGCTTCTTCTTTATCTGGTGAAATCGGGTTATTATGGCAACTGAAGGCACTGATCATAATGCCACGCTTCGTGAACTTTTCCAAATATTCTTGACGTGCTGACTCGCTCGCAAGCAGCTCATCTGTCGGACAGTGAGCATTACCGGGATTACCGCCCGAGCCGATCTCTACCGCATTCAAACCTGCGGCGGCGATTTTATCTAACATCTCGTCAAGACTCAAGCTTCCAAATACAGGATCAAATACGCCTAATTTCATTTATACGACCACCTTTTCTTTAATAGGCTCTAAGGCTTCAGAATGTCCGTAAACCGGATAGTCACGTTTCGTTGGTGCACACCAGTTCACGCCATTGATGATAACTTTTTGAATATCCTTGTTGTAATAGGTTGGATAAGATTCATGACCAGGCTGGAAATAAAAGATCTTCCCGCTGCCTCTACGGTAGGTCGATCCGCTTGGGAAGACGTTGCCGCCTTCGAACCAGCCGACAAATACAAGACTCTCTGGTGCTGGCACATCAAAATGCGCACCGTACATTTCCTCTTGCTCCAAGTCGATGTATTCACCAATGCCCTCAGCAATCGGGTGACTTGGGTCCATGACCCACAGACGCTCCTTCTCCTCAGCTTCACGCCATTTCAGATCGCAGCTGGTGCCCATTAATTTAATAAAGATTTTGGACATATGGCCCGAATGAAGCACTACAAGTCCCATACCTTGCAGCACTCGCGCATGTACACGATTTACAATCTCATCACTTACTTCATGATGGGCGATATGTCCCCACCAGATCAGTACATCCGTGTTATCTAATACCTCTTGCGTCAGTCCGTGCTCTGGTTCATCCAGCGTAGCTGTCTGAGTGTCCAGTCCTGCCTCTTGAAGAAAACTTGCCAGTTGTCCATGAATACCTTGCGGATAGACCTTAAGAATTCTTTCTTCCTGACGTTCATGACGGAATTCATTCCATACGGTTACTCTTGTCACTTGAGACACGCTCCTAGTTCATATTTATCTATGACCATCGAATTTGCTTGATTATTCAAAAAACACAGGCATTCCAGTTTCAGAGGATTTATAAATAGCCTCCAAGATGCGAGTCACAACCAACGCCTGCTCCGGCTTCACTACAGGCTCGGTGTCATTTACAATGCTGTCAATCCACTGAGCTGCCTCTATCACCGCAGGATCATCTCCTGCACCATCATAAAAGTCGACGCCACCGGCATCCAGACCGATATGCTTTTCAAAGGTTTTACCGTAGGCTTCTCCGTTAATGCGCAGACCCTTCTCCATATCTGCTCCGCCTTCAGTCCCACAAAGTACCGTTTTGGCCTCACCGACATCGAGTGTATTCAGTGCCCAGCTTGCTTCTAAGACGATGGTAGCCCCATTCTCCATAGTGATGAATCCAATGGCGGAATCCTCCACTGTAAACTTCTCAGGATCCCACGGGCCCCAAGCATTTGCAGCATTTTTACGACCGGACAGCTTATGATAAGCGTTGCCCACGACATATTTAGGTTTGTAATTATCCATCATCCACAGGGTCAAATCGAGCGCATGGGTGCCGATATCAATCAACGGACCGCCGCCTTGCGCTTCTTCATCCAAAAACACACCCCAAGTTGGGACAGCGCGACGACGGATAGCCTTAGCTCTGGCGTAATAGATCTCACCAAGCTCATTATTCTCACATACCGCATGCAGATAAGCTGAATCTGGTCTGAAACGGTTCTGATAACCGATGGTCAGCTTTTTCCCAGTTCGCTCTGAGGCCTCGATCATCGCTTGTGCTTCTGCCGTGGTTTTAGCCATTGGCTTCTCACACATTACGTGTTTGCCTGCTTCCATAGCCGCAATGGAAATCTCCGCATGGGAAATGTTCGGCGTACATACATGAATCACATCTATACTTGCATCGTTAAGAAGCTCTTTATAATCTGTGTAAACTACGGACTGCTCATCTCCAAACTCCGCTTTTGCCTTCTCGGCACGTTCAGCGACGATATCACAAAAAGCAACCATTCGCGCACCTTCTACTTTTTTTAACGCTGGCATGTGCTTGCCGTTCGCAATACCTCCGCAGCCGATAATTCCTACTGTTAAAGTCATTCTGGTCTAACCTCCACTTATTCCTGTTTTGATATCTCTATCATACAAATCTGAGGAAGGGCTTTCTTCCTGTAATCTTGCTGTATTATTCCCGAATATTGTCTTGTGGTATTTCAGCGGGGATATCCCCGTTGCTTCCTTGAAAAAATGATGGAAGGTCTTCACGCTGCCAAACCCGGCTGCTTCCGCCACGGCAGACATCGGCAGATCTTCATTGATCAAGATCCATTTGGCTTTGTTAAGCCGGTATTCGTTTAAGAACGCGATAAAGGTCATGCCCGTGTTTTTCTTGAACAATTTGGTAAAATAATAAGGACTAAAACCCATATAATTAGCTACCTCATTCAGCGAAATAGCCTCCTGATAATGCTGCTCCACATAAATAAAAATTCGCTCTAGTCTCTCCAGTGTTTCTCTGGATTGATTCAGTGTATCTTCTGAGAACTTAGGCTGTTTATTGATCGAACTTTTCGGTACCTCACGTAAAATAACGGTCAGCAGTTCAAATAATCTAGCCTTGATTAGAAAAACATACCCTTCTCTTCGCTGTACATCTTCCTCGTAAATACTCTCAATCAGCCCTTTGACCTTCGCGGCAGTTGCCACGGGCCATCTAGAACTGGAATACTCCATAAGCGTAAAGACCTCACGAAGTGAGTAGTCATTACCGTTCAAAGCGGCTACTTCTTGAAACAAATTCAGGTCAAATTGAATCACTACCCGTTCACTCTCAGGGGAAGAGAGAAAATAATGCACATCCCCACCATTGATAAACTGAACCTCGCCCTGTTCCATGTGAATAGGGGTATCATTAATTCCCAGATTCAGGCTTCCTTTGGTAACATAGATAATTTCAATTTCTTTATGCCAATGCGGATAACACAACGTATCACCATTGCAAAGTAAACTGCGGTAAGGAAAGTGCTTATCCACATCCGGAATCTCGAGATAAATATTCATAAATACAACTCCTTATCCGAGTAAATCATTAAAACCAGGGCTTGCATGCCATATTTAAAAGTTTTACGTAAGCGTTTACTCTCTAAATGTTAGACCTCCAATATTCTTTTGTCAATTACATGTACAAATGATCTGTACAATCAAGTTATCACCTAAAACTAAACTGTGCTCTCTCCATTATTTTAAGTAATTTTTTGGTATATGTATCGCTTTCATTCTATTAAAAGAACTCTTGGTTTTACGTAGCTTTGATCATTTTTTTATATTTAAGTAGAGTTGACAAAAATACCTATCAGGATTTATATTCAGGGTAAGCGTTTACGTTGTTCGATGAATATAAATTCATTATTCACTACGTAAGCGTTTAATTCAAGGATAACCGTAGTTTAAGGAGCTCATAGGAATGAACCCAACGATTAAAGATGTTGCACAGAAAGCGAACGTTTCCATTGCCACGGTCTCTCGCGTGCTAAACAATTTAAGTGGGTATTCGGACAAAACGAAACAAAAGGTAAATGAGGCGATCAAAGAAATTGGTTATCAACCTAACGCGATTGCTCGTGGCCTAATCAATAAGCGTACGCAGACTATAGGTGTAATGTTTCCAAGTGTTTCCGGAGCTTTCTCCTCCAATCTGCTTAAAGGCATTGAGGAATTGGCCAATGACCGAAATTACAGTGTGATGGTTTGTAATACCGATCAGGATGGTAAGCGAACGCTGAAGTATTTGCAGTTGCTCAGAGAGAAGCAAGTCGATGGCATTATTTTTTCAAGTGAAGTCTTGAAGAAAGAATATTACGATGTGCTAGAAACCATGAAAATCCCAGTTGTGCTGGTCTCTTCCCAAACGGAATTTGCCAGTGTACCTTACGTAAAAGTAGATGATTACCAAGCTGCCTATGATGCTATCCTTTACTTAATTTCTAAAGGTCACAGAAAAATAGCCATGATCAGCGGAGATCAAAACGATATTATTGCGGGTGCACCCAGAGCTGAGGGATATCGTAAAGCACTTGAAGCAAATGGCATACCTTTTGACAGCCGTTATCTAACTTTTGGAGACTTTCATTATGAAAGTGGGAGTATTGCAATGGAAGCTCTCTTGGATCAAGCTCCTGATCTCACTGCCGTCTTTGCCGCTAGTGACGAAATGGCGATTGGCGCCCTTTCCACTGTCATCAAATATGGTTTAAGCGTTCCTGAAGATATCTCTATTATGGGGTACGATGATCTCGGAATGGCTAAAATGGTTATTCCACCGTTAACTACAGTTCGTCAGCCACTGTACGATATTGGTAAGATCGCTGTGGAAAAACTGATCCAAATGATTGAAACGGGCGAGACTGTGAATAGCAGAATCGTCGACCACCTAATTGTGGAAAGACAAACGGTAAGAACACTTACCTAAGTCTTTTGTCAATATAACGTAAACGTTTACTCTTTATCTTAATGTATATCCTCCGCCTATAAGTAGCAGAATATCTTTTAAGTATATGTTCAGAGTAAACGTTTACCCTTCTCTTCATCATCAGAATAACAAATTATTAGGAGGAATTATCATGAAAAAAACAATCAAACCTGTAGTGGTTAGCCTAGTGGCTATGTCCGTGCTTAGCGCCTGTGGCAATAACGCGGCTGACAACAGCACAAATAGCAGTGGGAATTCCTCCGGTGAAAAGGTAAAAGTCGAATTCTTCCAAGGTAAGTCTGAAGCCAAAGCCACCTTCGACAAGCTAGTCGCGAAATTTAATGAAGCCAATCCGAACATCGTAGTCACTCAAGTGAACCCGCCGGATGCTGAAACTGTGCTGAAGACTCGTGCGGCTAAAAAAGACATTCCTGATGTCGTGGGTATGGGTGCCACCGACACCTACAAAACTTTATCCGCAAGCGGTCTGTTTGAAGACTTCACTTCTGATCCGCTAGCTAAGAATATTCAACCTGCCTATGTCCAAATGATGAAAGACCTGACGGGTACAGACACGTTGAATGCTCTTCCATTCTCCTCCAATGCAAGTGGGGTCATATACAATAAAGCGATGTTCGCTGAAGCGGGCGTTACCGTACCAACAACCTGGGATGAGTTCATGGCTGTCGCTCAAAAGTTCAAAGATAGCGGTAAGAATGCTTTCTATCTGACTTTTAAGGATGCTTGGACAACACTTACACCTTTCAATTCCCTCTCAACGATCATTAAAGGTAATGATTTCTTCAAGGAGCGTACAGCAGGCACTGTAACCTTCGCAGACAGCTTTAACGAGGTTGCCGAAAAACTGCTTAAGCTGACGGAATACGGACAGAAAGATATCTTTGGAAAGAATTACAATGACGGCAACACAGCATTCGCTAAAGGCGAATCAGCAATGTACCTGCAAGGCGTATGGGCGATTCCAGAAATCGTGAAAGCCAATCCATCCATTGAACTTGGCGTATTCCCGTTCCCAGCGACAAATGATGCTGCCGATGCTAAGGTCATTTCTGGCGTAGACACATTACTGACTATTTCCAAGAACACTAAACATAAAGAAGAAGCCAAGAAATTCATTGACTTCCTACTTCAACCTGAGAATGTCACCCTATACATCAACGAACAAAAAGCATTCCCAGCAGTACAAGGTGTAACACAGGATGATCCAACGATGGACGGATTCAAAGCATCTTTTGAAGCAGGTAAACTCGCTGACTTTGCTGACCACTACATTCCAAGTGCAATGAAAGTTGAAACCATCAACCAAGCCTTCTTACAAAAGAAAGATATTAATGCTTACCTAAAACAGCTTGATACAGAATGGGATAAAGTAGCTGACCGGAAATAACCAGATCAGACAAACATGAACCGCGAAAGAGAACGGGGCTTCCCCTCTTCTCTTTCGCTTTTACAATGAGGAGGATTACATGATGGCCAAACGCCGAGTCGCCTTTTATCTGATGACTATACCGGCATTACTTCTTTTCTTTGCCTTTCATACCTTTCCTGCACTGCAGGGTATATATTATTCGTTCACAAACTGGGACGGCTTTAGTGACAGCTTTGATTACGTAGGATTTAAGAACTTCGTCAACATTTTTCAAGACGAAAATGTGTTGAATTCATATGTGTTCACTTTTAAATATGCCATCCTGACCACTATTCTTATCAACATCATCAGCTTGTTGATTGCGTTAGGACTAAATGCGAAAATTAAAGCCAAAAACTTTTTCCGCGGGGTATATTTCCTTCCTAATATCCTTAGCGTATTGATTGTCGGTTTTATTTTTAACTACTTGTTCGCTAATGTATTCCCTATTTGGGGTGCGAAACTCGGCAGTGAATTTTTATCACAGAACATTCTCGGTAACTCGGACTGGGCTTGGATCGGTATCGTCATTGTAGCCGTTTGGCAGGGGATTGCTTATAACACGATTCTCTATCTGGCGGGTCTGCAGACCATTCCTCATGATCTTTACGAAGCTTCCAATCTGGACGGCGCTAGCCGCTGGAGAGAATTCTGGAGCATTACTTTTCCAATGCTTGCTTCCTTCTTCACGATCAATATGGTACTCGCGATGAAGGGCGGCCTGATGGTATTCGACCAAATCGTTGCTTTGACAGGTGGGGGACCAGGACGTTCAACTCAATCCATTGCCCACTTAATCTACACAGGCGGCTTCCAAGGCGGAGAATTTGCCTACCAATCGGCGAACGCCGTGATTTATTTTATCGTGATCGTCGTTATCTCCGCCCTTCAGCTTAAATTTCTGCAGAAACGGGAGATGGACTTATGATCAAAAAATCAACCAACTGGCCTGTAACGACGCTTATCGCCCTAGGCTCACTGCTGATTCTTTTTCCGCTTTACATGACTATTGCCATCGCGCTCAAGAATCCCGAAGAAATGGCTCAATCTATCTTTTCGCTGCCGACTGGCCTGCATTTTGAGAACTTCGCCAATGCGATTAAGGCAACGAATTTCTTCAATGCTTTAGGAAATAGCACCATTATTACTATTACGACTGTTGTGTTCATATTGCTTACCAACTCCATGGTAGCCTATGCTATTGCACGTAATATGAAGCGGAAATTTTTCAAAGTGCTTTACTTCTATTTTATCAGTGCTATGTTTATCCCTTTCCAGATTATTATGCTGCCTGTGGTCAAAGTGACAACGGATCTGCACATGAACAATATTGTAGGGATTATTATTCTATACGTTGTTTATGGTCTGGCCTTTAACGTTTTTGTATACACCGGCTATATCCGCTCCATTCCGTATGAATTGGAAGAAGCGGCTACAGTAGATGGCGCATCGACCTTCGGAACGTTCTGGAAGATTATTTTCCCACTCCTCGCTCCTGTCAGTGCAACAATCGGTATCCTGTCTTGTTTATCGACTTGGAATGACTTTATGCTACCGCTGGTTCTGCTCGGAGATCAAGATTCCTACACGCTTCCGCTTGTACAATATGTCTTCCAGGGCCAGTTCAGCACGGATTTTAACTTAGCATTTGCTTCATATCTGCTCGCATTAACCCCGATGCTCATCGTCTATTTGTTCGCGCAAAAATGGATTATCAGCGGACTAACATCTGGATCCATTAAATAACTAAGATTTATATAGAGAGATAGGAGAGTTATACATGGATAAGAAATGGTGGAAAGAAAGCGTAGTGTATCAAATTTACCCCCGCAGCTTCAAAGACAGTAACGGGGATGGCATTGGTGATCTGCAAGGGATTATCTCGAAACTCGATTATCTAAATCATCTTGGTGTCGACGTAGTCTGGTTGTGCCCAGTGTACCAGTCGCCTAATGACGATAACGGTTATGATATCAGTAATTATCAAAGTATTATGGATGATTTCGGAACGCTCTCCGATTGGGAGGAACTGCTAGCTGGACTTCACAGCCGCGGCATGAAGCTGATTATGGACCTTGTGGTCAACCATTCCTCAGATGAACATGCCTGGTTCGTGGAGTCCCGCAAATCGCAGGATAATCCTTATCGTGATTATTATATCTGGCGTCCTGGTAAGGACGGACAGCCGCCTAACGACTGGGGCTCCTTCTTCAGCGGATCGGCTTGGGAATTGGATGAGAAATCGGAAGAATATTACCTCCATCTCTTCTCCAGAAAACAACCAGACCTGAATTGGGACAATCCAAAACTGCGCCAGGAAATCTATGATATGATGACCTGGTGGCTGGATAAAGGAATTGACGGATTCCGCATGGACGTGATCAACCTGATCTCCAAAGTACCGGAATTACCTAGCGTTTCTACGGAAAGTAACGTAGAACAGCCTACTTACCACTTCGGTGGAGACTATTTCGTTAACGGTCCCCGCGTACATGAATATATGCAGGAAATGAACCGTGAGGTGCTATCCAAGTACGATATCATGACAGTGGGCGAAGCTGTTAATGTTACTCCAGAAGAAGCTTCACTGTATGTTTCCGAGGATCGAAACGAGCTGAACATGGTATTCCATTTCGAGCTCATGGATGTCGATTCCGGTGCTGGAGGTAAATGGAATGTACAGCCTTGGAAACTGGCGGACATTAAGTCCATTATTTCCAAGTGGCAAGTTGCACTGGACGGTAAGGGTTGGAACAGCTTGTATATGAACAACCATGATCAGCCGCGTATGTTATCCCGCTTTGGGGATGATAAGCTGTTCCCGAAAGAGTCTGGAAAAATGCTGGCAACACTGCTTCACACACTCCAAGGTACACCTTACATCTATCAAGGTGAAGAAATCGGCATGACAAATGTACAATTTGCTTCCATCGATGACTACAAGGATATTGAAATTCTAAATATGTATAAGGAATACTTGGCTGCCGGTCACTCGGAAGAAAAAATCATGAATTCCATTTACATCAAAGGTCGGGACAATGGCCGTACGCCGATGCAATGGAACTCGGAACCGCAGGCAGGCTTCACCACCGGCACACCGTGGCTGGCTGTGAACCCTAACTACGAAGATATTAATGTGGAGCAGGCTCTGGCAGATCCCGATTCTATTTTCCACTACTATAAGAAGCTAATTGAGCTGCGTAAGCAGCATGAGATTATCGTATACGGAAGTTATACAATTCTGGCTGAGGAGAATGAACAGGTATATGCTTATCTGCGTACTCTTGGAGAAGAACAGCTACTGGTTGTATTGAATTTCTTCGGAGAGCCCGCGACCTTCGAACTTCCTTCTACTGTGAAATTCCAAGCGAAGGAATTGCTTATTGCCAACTACGAAGTAAATCCAGAAGAAGAACTAAACACAATTCAGCTTCGTCCTTATGAAGCTCGTGTGTATAAGCTTAATTAAGTACCCCCTTGCATGAAAAAACAAAAAGGAGCCTCCGGGCTCCTTTCTGCTTTTTCATAAACACTTTTGAGTTATAGACTTACATTTTAAACCGTTCCTTTTACCGGATTGACCTGTACCTGTCCCGCGTTCAATTTCTCAATAATCGCCAGTAAGAAGGTTTCGGCTAGGCTGTTCTTTTTAATCGCTCTGGCGGCTTCTTCCAAGGTAAACCATTCAGCATGATCAACCTCAGTACTCACCTGGCTCAAGTCCTCCGAATCTGCAACACCTATAAAATTCAGCATTAGCGTATTGGATGGTGCGAAGTACAAGCTGCGCATATATTCATAAGCGACAATATCAAGTCCTACCTCTTCTTTTACCTCACGTACGAGAGTCGTTTCCGCATCTTCACCTTTGTTCACGTATCCTGCGAGTAATATATAGTCTGGCCGATTATATTGCTGAATTAATAAAATCTTGTTTTTCTCCCTGTTTAATACTGCTGTACTAATCGCCGTGCTGAAAATAGGGAATCGGAACATTTCACACTCATTGCAATAAGGTACCTGCCCTTCCCCTTCACTTTCTTTCATTACTAACTCTGTCCCACATTCCAGGCAATACTTCAAACTGATCGCTTCCTTCTATTCTAAGTTAGCCTAATTCTACTCCAATTGAGGAGGAATCCGGTGATACGTAGCTTGTTCAAACCCGTATGCTAAGGCTATGAGCGTAGGCTCGCTATAAGCTTTTCCGGAAAAAACAACACCAAAAGGTCCCTTGGTCGAATCCCCATCCGCATCAATAATGCCTTGAGATACATATCCCGCCGGAACGGTAACTAATGGATAACCTAAGCGTGCCGCAATATACATGCCATCTACATCACCAGGCAGCAATAAGGCGTCTAAACCATATTGTTCCAACACATAATCTATTCCTTGCTCAAGTGCTAATTCCTTGTATTCTTGTTTCTTCTCTTGATAGACTTCTTCAGTTAAAGTTACTTCTTCTGATCTCGTCAGGGTGTCTTGCCCATATCGCAGGGCAATCTCAGCATGTCTTTCATTATAGGCTATCAATTCTTGCAAAGAGTGAATCGGAACGGAATCATCTACTTGTGCTAAATACTGGTTGAGCCCTTTTTTAAATTCATAACAAATCACATCATTATTCCAATTCTGTTGTTCAACATGTACTGTGACAGGATCTATAATGGTAGCCCCTTCATTCTTCAAGGTCAAGATAGCTGCTTCCATAATTGCAAGCCTCTCAGCGTCTAAATGCTTATAATAATGCCGTGGAATACCTATTCTTGCTTGTCGTATAAAGCTTTTATCTAAACTTGAAGTATAGTCTGTATAAGCGTATTTTTCGCTTGAAAATGTTGCTGAATCGTTGGCGTCCACTCCGGTTAACGCCCCTAAAATAATTGCCGCATCTGTAACCGTTCTAGCTATAGGCCCAGGGGTATCCTGGCTTACTGAAATAGGAATGACTCCAGAACGGCTCACTAATCCCACCGTAGGTTTGATTCCGACAAGAGCATGTTGGCTGGCTGGACCGACAATAGATCCTGCGGTTTCCGTTCCGATCGCTGCTGCTGCCAGATTCGCTGCTACGGCTGCCGCAGGCCCAGAGCTGGAACCACTGACAAATACCGTCCCAGGTCCATACGGATTCAGTACAAACCCGCCCCGCGAGCTATATCCCGCAGGCATTGTACTAGACATAAAATTAGACCACTCCGACATATTCGCCTTCCCAAGTAAAATAGCCCCCGCCAATCGAAGCTTGGCCGCTACAAATGAATCTTTTGCCGCAATTGATCCAGCTAAAGCTACAGAACCGGCACTCGTATGCATCTTATCCGCGGTGTCTATATTATCCTTCAATACAATAGGAATACCGTGCAGGCTCCCGCGGCTCCCTTTTTCTGCTCGTTCTTTATCGCGTGCTCGCGCGATTTGTATAACCTCTGGATTTATTTCTAAAATAGAGTTTATGTCTATATCGTATTTTTGGATCCGCTCCAGATATACTTGAACTATATCCTCTGAGGTAATTAAACCTGCTTCCAGAGCCTCTTGCATTTTAATTATATCCGTCTCAATAATCCATTCCTGAAGTTTATTCTTCATACGAATAACTCCTTCCAAAAAAATAAAATTGCCTCTAGTATAAACCTACCACAAAATTTCACCTCAATAATATGGAGAGTTTAACTATAGTTATATTCAGCTATTTGACTCCCTCGGCTACAGATGATAGGGTATTTTCGAAGTTAAATTTTTCCGGGAGGGAACACCCATGACGGAAGTAAAGCTTAGTATTGGATACGACGAATTCGAAGAAGGTCAAAGAATTGGCGAAGCAATTGAGAAGTTAAGCAGCAGCCCTGAAGGTGCATCGCTGACCAGCCTAATTATCGGTGATTGGGGGCAAGCCTACGAGAATAGCTCGGAAGAGGTTGTAGAGGCACTGGTTACGCATAGCGCCAGCTTCCCGGCTTTACGCAAGCTTTTTATTGGTGAGATGGGCTATGAGGAATGCGAGATTTCATGGATTACCCAAAGCGATCTATCACCGTTGCTCCCTGCTTTTCCAGAATTACAATCACTCACGATTCAAGGCGGGAATGAGCTGAGCCTCTCAGAGCTAAAGCATGACAAGCTGGAGGAACTGATAATTATTAGTGGCGGCTTAAGTAAAGCCGTACTTGAAAATATTGCAGCCAGCCAATTGCCGAATTTACGCAAGCTGGAACTCTATCTTGGCGTAGATAACTACGGCTTTGACGGAAGCCTCGCAGATATTCTACCTCTTATAGAAGTAGGAAAGTTCCCTAAACTTACCTATCTGGGATTAAAAAATAGCGAAATACAAGATGAAATCGCCGGTGCAGTAGCAAATGCGCCTATCTTAGATCAGCTGGATACGCTAGATCTATCTCTGGGTACCCTCAGCGACGAAGGTGCTGAATTGCTTCTTGCCAGCGAGAGAATCAAGGGACTAAAAGCATTGAATCTAAGCCATCATTTTATGTCCGACGAGATGATCAGCCGGTGGCAGCAGAGTGGATTACCTGTCGATGTCAGCGACAAACAGGAAAGCGATGATGAGGAAGACTGGCGTTATCCTTCCATCACAGAGTGAGCCCCCTATGCGGCCGATGATCGTTATCGGTATTCCTGGGGATAAACGGACTAGCGGCATTCAGCAAGCACGTTCCGATCTCGGAATGCCACCTGCCATCATTTTATCGTACGCTGAATTTCTGCAAGGCCAATCGTTAGGTGATCTGCTGGAAGTGCAGAAGCAGCTGTTATCCAGCCAGCCGGCTGTTTATAACGGAATAGATCTCAGTGCGGCTCCCCCGCTGCTGAGATTGGAATCGCCTGGCAGCAGCTTTGAAGTAGAACGTGCCTTAATCGCTCTTGGCGCACCTGATGCCGTTGATGTTGACGATTCGCTGCATCCCTACGCTGAAAGACCTGATCCGCGCCCACTCCGTGTGAAGGTAGCCCATCAATTGAAGGAGATGCAGGGTGTCCTGCATCATCCTTCGCAATGGTTCCGCGGTTATTGCCGCATGCTGGCTAGACTACAGCGCGAAGCCAAAGAGGTTTGTCCAGGCTCGCTATGGTTAAATGACCCCGCTGACATTGCGGCCATGACCGATAAACGGCGGGCACAACAGATTCTGAGTGAGGCAGGCATCCCTATTCCTCGTCCATTAGGCGAGGAACAGCAGCCTACCGACTATGCCTCTCTCCGTGAGATGATGATCTCCCGGCGAATGCACCGGGTATTCATTAAGCTAGCCTTCGGCTCTGCCGCTTCCGGGGTGATCGCCTATCAGCTCCATCCCGTTACAGGTGCCGAAATTGCCTTAACTACAGTGGGGGTCGAGAATTACATCACCCGACCGCCCATTTACTATAATTCCGGTAAACTGCGGCGATACACAGATACCGCCACGATCTCCGGCATTATTAACTGGATTTATCGGCATGGTGGTTATGCCGAGCAATGGATCCCTAAGATCGGCCATAACGGCAAAGCCTTCGATATCCGCCAGCTCGTGGTTCTCCGTGAGGCCTGTCATACAATTGCTCGTGTAAGTTCCACCCCAATTACGAATCTGCATTTACGCAGCCAGCGGATGTCTCCTTCAGAAGCCGGTTTATCAGAATTCATACAGGAGCAGGTACGAAATACCGCGTTGCAAGCGCTGGCGGCATTTCCCCGTTCTGGAGTTGCCGGGATAGACGTGCTGATATCTGGAGGATCGCAGCAGTGTTTTGTCGCCGATGTTAATCCTTTTGGCGATTTGCTGTACGATGTGAAATACCGCGGCTGCAGCACCTACGAATGGGAAATGAAGGTATTGACCGCCAGAGACTATATTACTCATCCCTCAACACCGCTTATAAAGGAAGGATCCTCTTAATGGATATGAACACTATCGTTGGCACCCATGACATTCTAATGATCACACTTGATACCCTTCGATACGATGCAGCTACTATGGAGGAAGCGAACTGCCCGAACCTGTGCGGAACGGGATCCTGGGAGAAAAGACATACTCCCGGCAGCTTTACTTATGCGGCCCATCACGCTTTTTTCGGCGGCTTCTTGCCTACTCCAGCTACAACGGATAAGACTGAGCATATCCGCATGTTCCATTCCCGAAACACCGGAATGAAGACGCATCCCCATACATGGCTGTTCGATACGCCGGATATCGTGTCAGGACTTGCTGCCGAGGGCTATCGCACGGTTTGTATTGGAGGTGTTATTTTTTTCACCAAAAAAAATCCACTCGCTCGTGTGTTGCCAAGCTATTTCCAGCAAAGCTACTGGCGGATGACCTTCGGTGTGACCAATCCGCGTTCCACAGAGCATCAGGTGAACCATGCCTTGAAGCTGCTAAAGGATACTCCTAGCGAGCAAAGATTGTTTATGTTCCTCAACGTCTCTGCCATTCACGGACCAAATCATTATTTTGTACCTGGTGCTAAAAAAGACTCCGTAGACAGCCAGCGCGCCGCTCTTCGTTATGTGGACGGTGAACTGGGCCGGTTGTTCGATGCGTTCCGGGAACGCGGCAATCCGGTCTTCTGCCTGGCTTTTTCAGATCATGGAACCGCTTATGGGGAAGATGGCTATCAGGGGCATCGCCTTGCCCACGAGACGGTATGGAACGTCCCTTATCGGGAGTTTATTTTATAATATTTATAACAAGGAAAGGATGGAGAACTGATATGACGTTATCGTCCTTCTCTTTAGAAGAGCTTCACAAGTGGAAAGACAGCATTACTGCTCACCCTTACCGTTCTTATCTGTATTCCTATCCACACAAAACGGCTTACAGGGATTTGCAGCCTCCGATGCCGCTAGAAACACTCTGGCGTGATGAGCCTGCGGAATCTTTCTTTCTATATATGCATATTCCGTTTTGTGGCGCACGCTGCGGATTCTGCAACCTATTTACCCTGCCTGATAAACGCGCAAATGTTCATGCCACATACGTGGATGCCCTGGAACGCCAAGCAAAGCAATGGGCGGAATTCACCAGACATAAACCTTATGCGCGTTTTGCGATCGGCGGTGGAACTCCCACCCTGCTGGCAGCAGATCAGCTCCGCCGCTTGTTCCACATTGCCGTTGATACGATGGGACTGGACACAAATACAGCCTCCATCTCAGTAGAAACTTCACCGGAGACGATTACCGAAGAGAAGCTGAATATTCTAAAAGAGTATACGGTGGATCGGGTCAGCATGGGCATCCAAAGTTTTGTCGCTGCTGAATCGGCGGCCATCTATCGCCCACAAAATCCGGATGAGGTATATCGGGCACTAGAGCTGCTGGGGAAATATGATTTTCCCATACTGAATTTAGATCTGATCTACGGGCTTCCGGGGCAGACGGTCGACTCTTGGCTATATTCGCTCAATCAAGCGATCAGCTTTGAGCCAGAGGAAATTTTCATCTATCCGCTCTACACCCGTGAGCATACGATTGTGAAGCCTGGTGATATCCAGCGTCAGGACGATATTCGCCTAGATTGCTACAAAGCCGCTGGGCAGCTGCTTAGAGCGAGAGGATATCGCCAATACTCCATGCGTCGTTTCGCCAAGGAAGACGCAGGAACAGCTAAACCCATTCTCGATTATAGCTGCCAAGAAGAAGGAATGGTCGGATTGGGCTGCGGAGCAAGATCCTACACCCGCCATGTGCATTACGCTTCCCGTTATGGGGTAAGCCGTAAAGCAACCGAGAGCATTATTGCTGATTACGTTGCGACGGATCGTTACGATACTGCGGATTACGGGATTGTGCTGAGTCTTGAAGAACAGAAACGCCGCTTTATTCTGAAGGCGATTCTACATAGCGAAGGGCTGAAGCTTGAAGATTACAGCCAGCGTTTCGGTCAATCGCTCTGGAGCGATTATCCTGAGCTGTCCAACCTGCTTCATTCCGGTCTTGGGCAGGAGGAAGATGGCATCCTGCGCCTTACCACCGAAGGGATGGGTTACTCTGATTCGATTGGGGATTGGTTTATTTCTGGGGAGATCCGAGAGCAGATGGAAAGGTTCGTATTGCCATGAATGCGGTCCTCTACTACCGCGGTTCCCTCACGTCCTGCAACTATGATTGCCCCTATTGTCCTTTTGGCAAAACAAGAGACAGCGCAGCTACGCTCGCCAAGGACCGCCAGGGGCTGGAAGCCTTCGTAGCGTGGGCCTCTGAGCAAGGTACGGCAGGTCATCGGCTTTCTATATTTTTTAATCCCTATGGCGAAGGGCTAATTCATCGCTGGTACAAAGAAGCAATGATTGCCCTCTCCAATATGGACCATGTAGAGAAGGTAGCGATTCAGACCAACCTATCTGCCAACCTGGGTTTCATCTCCCAGCTGAATCGTAAAAAAGTGGCCTTTTGGGCCACCTACCACCCCGGACAAGTGCGGGAGGATAAATTTCTGGCGCAATGTTTGACTTTATATGAGAACGACGTTCCATTTAGTGTGGGAAGCGTTGGAATACGCAGCGCTTTTTCAGCGATAGCTTCACTTCGTTCTGCGTTACCAGAGAACGTGTACTTATGGGTCAATGCTTACAAAGATAAACCTGATTATTATACAGCTGAGGATTTTGTCTTCCTTAGCGAGATTGATCCACATTTTTCTGTGAATGCTATGGATTATGAAAGCCTTGGCCAAGCCTGCAATGCAGGAAAAGATGTTTTTTACGTACAGGGCGCTGGGCTTGTGAAACGCTGCTATAAGGACAGAGGGGTCATAGGCAATCTTTACCGTGATGGGCTAGAGGGTCTCTCTGCGGTTAGAAGCTGCCGAATGAAGGTATGCGATTGTTATATCGGTTATATTCATATGCCCGAGCTGAAGCTGCGGAGCATCTATGAAGCTGGACTTTTGGAACGAATCCCGTATGGCGCTATGAATAACTGATTTAAAATTCCAGACAGGGTTTCTTTACTCTCTGTGGAATATGACAAGTAGCCCCCATCTATAGGGGCATAGCAAACACTAAGGTTGGAGGGACAATAACTTATGAACAACATCATTAATTTTGCGCATCGTGGAGCGTCGGCAGTGTGTCCAGAAAATACTATGGCAGCATTTCGCAAAGGTCTTGAGCTGGGTGCAACCGGAATAGAAACTGATGTACAAATGACCAAGGATGGCGGCCTAGTCCTCATTCATGATGAAACTCTAAACCGCACAACAAGCGGAACCGGCTATGTGAAGGATCATACACTCGCAGAACTGCTGGAAGTGGACGCAGGATCATGGTTCGGACCTGAATTCAAAGATGAGCGCCTTCCATTGCTGGAAGATTTATTAGATCTGCTGCAAGGTAGAGATACCATACTAAATATCGAGCTTAAAAATGGCACTTTTTTATATCCGGGTATGGAGGAAAAAGTGATCGCGGCCGTACGGGATTTCAAGATGAGCGATCGCGTCATTTTTTCGAGCTTCAACCATTATTCACTAGCTTACTGTCAGTCGCTGGCACCGGAGATCAGAACAGGAATTCTGTACGGGGAAGGCTTGTATCGTCCTTGGGATTATGCAGCTACACTTGGAGCGACTGCGTTGCATGCGTATCATTTTGCAGTACTGCCTGAATTCGTCGAAGAAGCGGCGAAGCATGGCGTTGTCTACCATCCTTGGACCGTTAACGATCCCGAGCGGATGAAATATTTAATTGAAACTGGTGTATCAGGCATTATTACCGATCATCCAGACCTACTCGCTGGACTCCTGGCTGACAAGGGAGTGTGATGGTGTGAAAAAAGTCTGGCTGCTCGGATTCGGCTTTTTCAGCATCAGCATTACATGGAGTCTGTATAACGCATTTGTACCTTTTTTCCTCGAAAAATATGTACATAGCGTGGCCCTAATCAGCTTCATGATGACGATTGATAATTACTTCGCCTTATTCTTGCAGCCTTGGATCGGCAATCGGAGTGACCGCACGACCTCGCGTTTTGGACGCAGAATGCCTTATCTTATGATCGGTATGCCCTTCGCTGCCGTGCTGACTATGCTGATTCCGTTTCATACCGGACTATTTACACTGCTTTTATTTATGATGCTGATGAATTTAGCCATGAGTTTATACCGTTCCCCTACCGTCGCTCTCATGCCCGACATAACACCTGAAGAGCAGCGTACAAAGGCTAACGGATTAATTAATTTCATGGGTGGATTCGGATCAATTCTGGCTTTCGGCGTGGGTTCGATCCTCTATAAATCAAATCCTGCGCTGCCATTTCTCGTTGCTGGACTGATTACCCTGTTATGTCTGTTTATCGTATCGCGCTTCATCAAAGAAAAACGGGATGGTGTGAATATAAGCCCTACGCTTCTATCCGATACAGCGGGGAGCCCTTCTGCGACGATAGTTAAGCCTTCCAGAGTCTCCTTTCGCGGCCAGCTGGATCGTACTACAGTCTTTCTACTGGCAGCGATTTTCTTCTGGTTTGTAGCTTATCAAGGGGTCGAAACCTTGTTTACATTGTATGGCAAAAACCATCTGGGCCTCAGTGAACAAGCAGCCTCCTTCTCCCTTACCTTCTTCTCCCTTGCCTTTGTGCTGTTCGCTATTCCGAGCGGTTGGCTGGGTGGGCGATTCGGGAAAAAGAAGATCATTATCATCGGCGTATGTGGCCTGATGACGGTCTTTGCGCTTGTTGGGTTTGCACAGGACCTGCTGGTGCTTCGAGCGTTACTCCTGACAGGAGGAATCTTCTGGGCTTGTATCAACATCAACTCTTATCCTTATGTTGTTGCAACGGGAACTGAGGAGAGTATCGGTACTCGAACAGGGATGTATTATTTGGTCTCTTCACTGGCAGCGATCAGCTCGCCACCTTTGCTGGGGCTAATGATTGATATTTTTGATTACTCCATCCTGTTCTATGTAGCAGCGATTAGTATGGCGGTTGCCCTGCTCTGCCTCTTCTTGATGAAGGGACGCAAGCAAGTCCCCCACAAGTTTCACACACCGGGAGCCTAAAAAAAAGCGTCAGCCTTAGACATCTATTTATGTCCAGGGCTGACGCTTATATTTTACACTTAACAAACTAATTTTTATAAACTGAATAACGACCTGTACCCAGCTGTTTGGCGGTGTACATCGCTGTATCTGCTTCGTGCAGCAGCCTGAAATGATCCACCTTGCCATGACTAATGCTGATGCCTATGCTCGCAGATACAAAGAGGTTGTGCTCTCCCAGCTGATAATGTCTGGTCGTCTTCTCCAGAATCTGCACCGCTAACTGCTCCGCTTCCTTCTGATTGCAGCCTTTAGCTACAATCACAAATTCATCGCCGCCTATGCGGAAAATATGGCGTTTTCTTTTGCTGGAGAATTGACTTAACCTTCCTCCCACCTCTTGCAGCAGTAAATCGCCCACATGATGTCCTAAGCTGTCATTGATTGATTTGAAACGGTTCAAATCCATAAACAATACGGCTAGTTGCTCATTTACTTTGCAGCGATCCCAAAAGTGATCCATTCCATTCTTGTTTAAGAGCCCCGTTAAGCCATCCTTATAGGCAAGTTCCTTAAGCTGCTCTCTTTCCGCCAAAACAAGGTTCAGCCGTGTAAGCAAAAACATTAAAACAGCTATCGTAAGCGCGTATATCAATAACGGAGTGAAAATCCCCCCATTGACCTCTATAGTTTCTTCTAAGGATTTTTTGCCTAGCTGATGCATTGCCCACAATCCAACGACAATAGTTATAATGGAAAGGCCCGTGTAAACTGCTCTTTGTTTTGGTTCCTTACTAGCAACATCCCGGTAAAATCTTAATACTAAATAACCTACAACCCCTGCGATGATAATGGACATTAACGTTTGTAAATAAATCTGAACCTCTACCACCTTTAATTCGCACATCCTTCTGAACTACAAATAATTAGCTTACTGTACTGCGATACCAATATATAAAAAAGCTCTGAACATTATCTGAACACTTACTCTTTCTCCAAATGCCGCGCACAATTATATAACTCGCAGTTCCAGGAGCCATCCGATTCGGATTTTGTTATTCGCGTAATTGACGTATTGTTCAATAATACTGTGCCGTCCAGTTCTGGAAGTAGTCTTCTAAGGCTACTGCGTAAAATTGCACCATGGCTAACGATCAGAATATTACTGCCTGGATGTCTCGCCGCAATTTCTTCAATGACTTCGCTGCCTCTGAGCTCGCTGGCTTCTGGAGTTTCCAAACCCAAATCTAACGTCTTCCAATCGGTTCCCCATCGTTCAATCCGCTCTTGCTGCGTAGTTCCTTCAATAAGTCCCGCATACATCTCTCGAATGCCCGGCGCTAAACCCGTGATCTCAAGGCCTAATCTTTCTGCAATAACCTCTGCCGTTTGCCGCGCTCTGAGTAAATCACTTGAATATATGTAATCCCATTGTTCTGTGCTAAGACGTTCAGCCAGTAGTTGTGCCTGTTGCAGGCCTTCAGCATCCAATGAATTATCCGTATGCCCTTGCACTCTGCCTTCTTTATTCCACGCGGTACTTCCATGGCGAATTAAACCTATCGTAGTCATAAAAATCTCCTTTTAGCTATTGAGTCTAGTGGCAATTGTGATGCTGGTTATGGTGCTAGTTATGGTGCTAGTTATAGTGCTAATCTCAGTGCAATTTCAGTGCTAATATAAATAATATAATCTATATTCTATCAGATTCACCCTATGAACATTTAAAAATAAAGGTTATCCAAGTTTTTGAACATGAGGTATAATAAACCTTGTCGTTTTTTACAACAGCTACAAGATAAGGAGTAATTGTTTATGATGAAAAAGCTAGGGTCCACTCTGTTTCTTACCTTCTTACTGCTCGTTCCGCTTGTCGCCACTTGCCCATCCACTGTTGGTGCAACACCAGTTCCTAAAAACACCGTCTATGTGGACAAGAATAACCATTCATACATACCACTGCGTCTCTTAAATAGCTTCACTGGTATACAGTCTGTATGGAATCCTAACGAAAAACGTATAAGCATTACGAATGCAGACACCACCATAACGCTTACATTAGGTCAAACCGCTGCGCTCGTCAATGAAAAGTCGGTTACACTAACTGATCTTGCTTTCAGTGATAATGGCACGGTATATATCCCGTTGTCTTTTATCAGCACAACGCTTGGCATTCAATTAACTTGGGATAAGGAAGCCTCTTCATTAACCCTTAAGAGTAATGATATTGCAACCACTGTTCCTGTACAGTCCGGCGCACTAATCAAAGCGGATTCTTCACCAGTTGTCAGCGCTAGTAAAACCTTCAAAGTTGGCGGCAGATCCTTCAAAGCCCAGACGGTTACAGTGTCCCTGCTGCATCCTAAGGTGAAACTTGATGTCGTACTGGCTGGAAATACGGTCGGAAAAGTAGAGGACCTAAGCAGTCTGGCTAAACGTAATAATGCCGTAGTTGCGATTAACGGAACATTTTTTGATGCCTATACAAAAGGAGCATACAAAGCTCCATACGGCTACATTGTCAGCGGCGGAAAAATGCTTAAAAATAGCTCCGGGGATCGCCGGACGATTTTTACCTATGACAGCAACCATCTGGCGTCACTGATTCCTGGGCTGGAATTCACAAGCCGCTTCGCTTCCGGTTCTATGGAAGGAGCTCTTCAAGCCGGCCCGCGTCTTCTTGTGAACGGCAAGGTATCCCTAAATGTCGCGGCAGAAGGCTTCAAAGATCCAAAAATCTTAACCGGCGGCGGAGCACGCAGCGCGCTCGGATTAACACGCGACCATAAGCTCATTCTACTGACCACTGGTGGAGCCACCATCCCACAGCTGGCAGAAATGATGAAGCAAGCTGGAGCGTATCAAGCCATGAATCTGGATGGTGGTGCATCCAGCGGGCTCTACTACAACGGCAAATATCTTACGTCCCCTGGGCGTCAGATCAGCAATGCAATTGTAGTCAAATATCAATAAAATCTCTTGGCCAGACGGCTAGTTGCGAGTGCTGAGCTTCGTGATTTGGCTTGGCTTGGCTCAGCTACGCTACTGCTCGGCTTCGGCTTCGGCTACTAAGAATATTGTACAAAGTGCAATCTGAGGCAGTTTGCAGCGCATAATTGCTATAGCGGTATGATTGCTGTGCGACGTATGAGATTACTTTGCAGCATATGATTGCCGAGCTCAAACCCAAAAATCCCCTTGATGACTTACCCATCAAGGGGATTTTTCATAAAACGTTGCCAGTTTAGATACTGCTGACAGATCCAATGTTAGGGGCAGCCGGTGCAACTTAATCTGTGTGACCTGAATATTCCCACACCTGCAACCAAACTTCTGTAGTAAAGCCCAATTTCTCGTAGAAAGGCTGCATCGAACCTACGTAAACTTTACTAGCTCCGAGTTGTTTTAAACGGTTAAATCCTTCGTGTAGAACCGCCCGTCCCAGTCCCAGCTTTCGATAATTAATGGATGTGCCTACAGGCTCCAGAGCACCAATTCTATTGCTGCTGTCCCAAAAAATATTACAAAAGGAAACCACTTCGCCCGCGTCATTCACAACGCTAAGATCGAGCTGCGGATTATAGCTTGGAGCGTTACTCATATTCCCATAATGCAGCAGCGTAAGCTCTGCCTCCGCCGTTTCTGCATAGTCGAAGGCCATGATATGTCCGAGCGCTTTTGCAGTAACCTCGATCTCATCTCCGCTGCATATTCTAAAGCCAGAGGGGAGCTCCACAGGAAATTCCTTATCCAATCGCAAGGAGTTTACGCTTTCCTTACCACCCGTTTGATGATACCCCCTCTTACGAGCAACCTCCGCCGCAGAGGTCATATTCTCCGGTATTGGCACATACAGCTCTACGTAACCACCGTTCTCTTCCTCAGCTTTTTGTTCAGCAAAAGCAAACATTTCTTCAAGTAATTTTTCCGGAGGATTCATCTCAGCACACTGAAAATAGAACCCATCGTCCCTGCACACTACAGCTGCAAGCTCTCCATTGTCATACTCCCATAAGCCCACTTTTTGTTCCCACTGCTCCAGCGTTCCACTTCTCGTCTCCTGAAAAAAAACAACAAATTCCCAGCGGTCTATAAGCCAGGTATTTGGAGTCTTTAGCTTACTATAACTTTGTATAAGAAAATGACGTACCTTTAGCAGATCTTCAGAACGGTAGCTTCTAAAATTAAAGTTCATTTTCCACGCCCCTCTCTTTAATTTCATATTAAGGGAGATGCAAAATGAAGCATATATCATAATTAGTTATTATTATTTTATACTACCGAATATGATCCGTACGTTCACAAAACAAACATTTCTTGAGTGAAAATTATGAGCTCCACGCATCCGTTAACTGCATTTAGTGCAACTATTTCCTCAGAATGCTCATTCAAAAGATAGTTAGTTGTATTTTGTGCAGTTAAATTTCTGGTTTTCCTTTAATTGCACCGAATTCACCCTTTTTAGCTGCACGAAGTGCAATTAAATGGCTTCTAGGGACTATTTACGGAGAAATAAGTGTACAAAGTGCAATTAGAGAAAGTTTTGGCGTTCGCGATCTCTTCCAGAGGAAATAGTCACTGATCAAGCTTTCTCAAGCGATAATTATGAGCTCCACGCATCCGTTAACTGCATTTAGTGCAACTATTCCTCAGAATGCTCATTCAAAAGTTAGTTTAGTTGTATTTCGTGCAGTTAAATTTCTGGTTTTCCTTTAATTGCGCTAGATTCACCCTGTTTAGTTGCACAGAGTGCAATTAAATGGCTTCTAATGAGTATCTATGCAGAAATAAGTGTACAAAGTGCAATTAGAGAAAGTTTGTTGAGTGGGCGATCTTCTTCCGAAGGAAATAGTCACTGATCAAGCTTTCTCAAGCGATAATTGTGAGCTCCACACATCTGTTAATTGTATTTAGTGCAACTATTCCTCAGAATGTGACTTAAAAAAATAGTTAGTTGTATTTCGTGCAGTTAAATATCTGGTTTTCCTTTAATTCCACTAGATTCACCCTTTTTAGTTGCACGAAGTGCAATTAAATGGCTTCTAGGGACTATCTACTCAGAAATAAGTGTACAAAGTGCAATTAGAGAAAGATTGTTGAGTGGGCGATCTTCTTCCGAAGGAAATAGTCACTGATCAAGCTTTCTCAAGCGATAATTATGAGCTCCACACATCTGTTAATTGTATTTAGTGCAACTATTCCTCAGAATTCTCCTTCAAAAGTTAGTTTAGTTGTATTTCGTGCAGTTAAATTTCTGGTTTTCCTTTAATTCCACTAGATTCACCCTTTTTAGTTGCACGAAGTGCAATTAAATGGCTTCTAGGGACTATCTACTCAGAAATAAGTGTACAAAGTGCAATTAAGTCTGGATAATCCGCTTGAGCGAAATCTGGATTGCTTAGAGCTAGATCAGCTAAAGCTAGATCAGCTAAAGCTAGTTCAGCTAGAGCTAGATCAGCTAAAGCTAGATCAGCTAGAGCTAGATCAGCTAGAGCTAGATCAGCTAGAGCTAGATCAGCTAGAGCTAGATCAGCTAGAGCTAAGTCAGCTAGAGCTAGATCAGCTAGAGCTAAGTCAGCTAGAGCTAGATCAGCTAGAGCTAAGTCAGCTAGAGCTAGATCAGCTAGAGCTAGGCCAGCTAGGCTAGACCAGCTAGACTAGGCCAGCTAGGCTAGGTCAGCTAGACTTAGATCAGCCAAATTCCCCTTCGGTAAAACTAGCTAGATTCTTACGTTGACCACGAATAAGAGTACTCTTTTTGCATAATTTTCCTTGTCCATGTTACTGTATAACTGAACAAAGGAGTGAAAATATGGAGACGATTCTAATCATAGAGGACGATGCCAAGCTGGCAAGCTTGCTGAGCACGTACCTATCGAAATATGGGTTCCATACAATTATTGTAGAGGATTTCAACAGAGTGCTGGAGACTTTTAATGAAAGCTCGGCTGACCTTATCTTACTGGACGTCAATCTGCCTAAATACGATGGGTTCTACTGGTGCCGCCAGATTCGTTCCCTCTCACTCTGCCCGATTCTGTTCATTTCTGCACGGGATAGTGGAATGGATCAGGTGATGGCGCTTGAGAATGGCGGGGACGATTATATCACTAAGCCTTTTCACTATGAGGTTGTACTTGCCAAAATCCGCAGCCACATACGTAGAGCATACGGTTCATACTCACAGACTCAAGAAGAGCATAAACTCCAATCTGGAGGTTTAATCCTCTATCCTGAACGATATATGATCCAATACGACGGGCACACGAGTGAGCTAACCCAGAAGGAAGCGGTTCTACTGGAAGCTTTACTGCTTAAGGAAGGACGAGTGGTTAACCGGGAGCGTCTGCTCGATCTCATGTGGAAGGATCAGCATTTCATAGATGACAATACATTAAATGTCTACATAACCCGTGTCCGCAAAAAGCTCAAGGATCTCGGTCTTGGCGACATTGTGGAAACCGTAAGAGGCGCTGGCTATCGGCTTAATGTTTCTAAGGATACGCCATGAGGCTTTTTTGGAGAGACCAGATCTCACTGATCCTATTCTATCTGCTTCAGATGCTGCTTATCCCTTTGCTGTATTGGCTGTCTGGTGAGAACAGACCGATCTCTATCATGCTTTATGGAATCGCCTTGAGTACCGTAGTTCTATTGCTATATCTAGGCTACCGATACGTTCAGCACCGGAGATTGTATGCAGCATTAAGCGAACCTATGGACATGCTCCAAAAACATCTTGTTTCCTTAGGAGACACTCCTCTTTCAGAAGCTATCCATGAGTTATTGCAGCTGATTGACCGCCAGTATCAGGAGCAAGTGAATGCGCATGCGCGCCAGATGGATCAGCATATCGTATTCATGAATCGCTGGGTTCATCAAATGAAGACCCCGCTCTCTGTAATTCAGCTTACGCTAAAGGATCTTGAAGAGGAGGCTGCCGCAAGTATTCAGGAGGAACTGGAACGTCTGCGCAGAGGGCTGGAGATGGTTATCTACACTTCAAGACTTGACCGATTTGAAAATGATTTTCAAGTTGAACCGTTACTTCTGCGCAAAACCGTTAGTGAGGCGGTAGCCGAAAATCGCAGACTATTCATACGCCGGGGTATAAAAGTAGATGTACAGGTGGATGCCAATCTCGCGGTATATAGCGATGCTAAATGGTTAATGTTTATGCTGGCCCAAATCTTAACCAATGCCGTAAACTATACCTCCGGTACTGGCAAGACCGTTACCCTCTCAGCTCAGCGTGTAGGCACCGACACGATTCTGGATATTACCGATCAAGGGATCGGCATTTCTCCTGAGGATCTGAAGCGGGTCTTTAATCCCTACTTTACGGGTGACCGCGGACGACATTATCATGAATCGACAGGGATGGGGCTGTATCTCGTCCGGGAGATTTGCAACAGGCTCGAACACAAGGTGGATATTCAGTCCCGGCTCGGGGAAGGAACCCGCGTGCGACTTATTTTTAGCAACAGTGATCATCTACAGAAATAATATTGAGGGGACTTCGTCGTCATTATTCATGGCTTTGAAGCCTCCTTCTTCTTTATAGGCTACTTATCTCTCAACCCATTCTCCACAAGGAGAAAGGCGAACATAACCTTAACGTCTCTGTAAGGGAACCTTAAGGTAAATCCATAGCAGCTAATCTCTCAATCTTATAAATTATATACATAACCCGTTCCCCGAATAAGGCGGATGAAATCATTTTTGTATTGGAAGGAATGAATGATATGAACGTATTGGAAGTCAAAGGACTTCATAAGGTATACCCCGGCAAAATAGTGACCCAAGCCCTCACCGATATTCATCTTAATATTGAAAAAGGTGAATTTGTCGGAATTATGGGACCGTCTGGTAGCGGTAAAACAACACTGCTCAATATGGTATCCACAATCGACCAGCCGTCCTCTGGCGAAGTGAATATCAATGGCAGCAACCCTTATCTTTTGAATAAAAAAGAGCTCGCCCACTTTCGCCGAAAACAGCTAGGCTTTGTGTTTCAGGACTTCAACCTGCTTGAGACGTTAACCGTCGCCGAAAATATTGTGCTGCCCCTGACTTTGGATAACCGTAAGCTCTCACAGATGGAGATCTTGCTTCAAAGAGTCGCTGAACGCTTAAACATTACCGATATTCTGAGCAAACGCACCTATGAAATTTCAGGGGGACAACGTCAGCGGACCGCAATTGCCCGGGCGATCATCACCTCTCCTTCGATTATTTTGGCCGATGAACCTACGGGTGCGCTTGACTCCAATTCTTCGCGGATGGTGATGGAATCGCTGGAGGATATTAACCACAAAGAAGGCACCACGCTAATGCTCGTAACACATGATCCACTGGCAGCGAGCTACTGCAACCGAATTGTTTTTATAAAAGACGGCAAACTAGCAGCGGAAATTCACCGGGGAGATAACCGTCAGGCCTTCTTCCAAAAGATTATCGATACACTTTCGTTCTGGGGAGGGAATAGTCATGAACTTTCCTCAATTCGCGTTTAATAACGTACGCCGTAATTCGCGCGCTTATTTTGCTTTTTTCTTAAGCAGTGCTTTTATGGTCATGATCTTTTTCTCTTATTCAGTCTTTATTTATCACCCTAGTATTACCAACATCGCGCTGGGTGCGAATTCAGCCTCCGGCATGCAAATTGCTTCTTACATTGTGTTTATCTTTGCGTTCTTTTTCGTACTATATTCGATTAGTGCGTTTCTGAAAATGCGTAATCTGGAGTTCGGCATACTGATGATTTTAGGCGCACGCCCTGGCCAGATCAACAAGCTGATTCTTATAGAAAACATGCTGATCGGACTGCTCTCTATAGTAACAGGTGTGTCTTTCGGCATGCTTTTATCCAAGTTATTCTTGCTGCTAAGCACGACAATTATGGGCATGGAGCCACTGCCCTTTTATTGGCCAATGAAGGCGTTAATGATTACTTCTATCTCTTTCATTTCATTATTTCTGGTCATTTCGATCTTCACATTATTGTTCATTCGTAAACATCAAGTTCTTGAACTGCTTAAGGGAAATGTTAAACCTAAAAAAGAACCCCGTGTCTCCTTGTTGTTCTCGCTCTTTGGGCTTCTACTGTTGACCGTCGGCGCTCTCGCGATTCGGAAGCAATTGTCCCCGTCCTCACTGTTAGTCGCCGCTGTCACAGGTATCGCTGGAACCTACTTTTTCTACTCTCAGTTATCTGTATTGGGCATTCGCCTACTAAAACTAAGACGCAAACGGTTATGGCGCGGAACCAATCTGCTGTGGATTTCCGAGATGAGTTATAAGATTAAAGACAATGCAAGAATGCTGTTCCTTGTAACTGTGGTTACCTCGCTTGCCTGCATGGCTTCGGGAATTCTTTTATCGATTAATCAAGCGAACTCAGACCTCTATAAAAAATCCCCATTCGCTGTGAGTTATACGATTTATGATCCGAAGGATGAAACACCAGATTTAGAGCCCATTCACACTAAATTAAAGAATGCTAAAGTCGAGTATACAGAGAATAAAGTAGATCTAATCTCTGCTTCCATTCAAGGAATCGATAAGGAAATAATACTTGGAATTGATCTGATCTCCCGCTCACAGTTCAATCAACTGGGCTTACAGATGGATGTGTCCGAGGTTGGACCCTTGTCTGAAAAAGAAGCTGTATTGCTGCTGAACCCACATATGGATTCACAGAATTATGCTGCTAATCGAGCGATTCATTTGAAGGTTCAAAAAGATGAGGAACTGATGTTAAAAGAATTACGAACACCAAAGGTACATCCAGTAGATCCAATGGCCACCTCACTTCTAATCGTAGATGACAACTTATATCATAAGATTTCTAATTCAACAGAGAAGTACACGAGACCTTATGTGAAATATCTATACAAAATCCCTGCATGGGACGGTCCTACACCTAATGACAGCTCAGCTGAAGCTGTTGTCACCAGAGACCTTATCCAATGGAATAAAGCCGCTAACAAGGCTAACCATCAATACAGCTCTATACTGGGATCGCGAGCAGACAGCTATCTATCGACCAAACAGGGAGCCGCCATGCTTAGCTTTATAGGGATTTTTATCGCACTGATCTTCTCGCTTTCATCGGCCAGCTTTCTCTTTTTTAAGCTTCATACTGAGCTCAATACAGATAAGCAAATGTATAATGCTTTGTCCAAAATCGGTTTAAGTACTAAAGAAATGTCAGCTTCTGCTACCAAACAGATTTCTGTGCTTTTCTATATTCCGATTATTATTGCCACCATTCAGACCCTTGTCGTGATACGCCCGATACTGAAACAGATTAATATCACAAATGTAACTGTGCCCGTGCTTACTACATCTGCTGTATTTCTGGTTGTGCAAACTATCTATTTCCTTATTGCGAGATCACGGTACATTCATAGTCTCAAGAAAATAATGGTGTAACACCATGTTGAAAAGAATCGTAACCCTGGATGTACTTCGCGGCTTGGAACTTATGGCAGCACCAAAAGGTTCTCTAGCTGATCAATAGGCAATTTGCTATAGTTAGTGAACTATTACTAATTAATGAAGCAAGGAGGTTCCTGATTTATGTCCAAGGCTGATCACATGATATCCATTCTCTGGATGCTCAAGCAACGGGGAAGAACCGCCGGGGAACTAGCAGAAGCGCTAGAGATCAGTGTCCGCTCTGTCTATCGTTACATCGACGCGTTATGCATCAGTGGCGTACCCATTATCGCGGATAGTGGACCTGGTGGTGGCTATAGCCTTCCGGAGCATTTTTCCGAGGTCCCGTTATTCTTTGACTCCGACGAACAACGTTCCCTCCTGCAAGCCGCCTCCTTTGCGCGGGGAACTGGATATCCTTATGTAGAAGCTCTAGATCAAGCAATCGCCAAACTGAAACGATACAGCAATGCGCAGCAATTAGAACAGATGGAGCGTCATGAGTGCGGGATAGAAACCATCCACTCCCCTGCTGCGCCGCTTCCCCACCTGCTGCAAGAGCTTGAATTAGCGACGGCGAACGGACATACCCTCCAGATGGAATATCGGAAGGGAAACGGGGAGACGATTTCTTCCCGCGCTATTGATCCTTATGGACTTGTCCTGTGGAAAGGGCAATGGTACACCGTTGCTTATTGCCATCAGAGGCAAGAAATTCGGTCTTTCCGAGTCGATAGAATAACTGAACTGCACCGCACAGAAGCTCTGTTTGCCCGTCCTGCTGACTTCTCTGCACGGGATTTTTTATTAAAAAGCTTGCTGCCCACACCAAATACTCCAGAGAAACTCATAGCAGTAGTCATCGCCGCCGATGAAGGAATCCTGAACGATCTATGCAGTCATTGGCTGTTTGGACATACGCTGGTCCAGCGCATTGACGGACAAGCCCGTTTTCAAGTCGATGAGACCTCCTTACTGACTTATGCGCCTTACTTCTTGTTGCCTTATGGATCAACACTACGAATCCTAGAGCCTTTAGCTCTGAAACAAAAGCTGTCCGCTATAGCTACCGATCTGGCAGCTTATTATAAGACTTAAAATGATTATTTTAGGATCACTGACCGTAGTTGTCAGTGATCCTTTTGTATAGTGTAAACAAGTCTAAGGGAATAAATGATTGTACAAACCAAGGAGGAATAAGGAATGAAAGAACTTCACTATGAATTTTATATTGGCGGAACACCTGAGCAGGTATGGGAGACTTTGATCTCTCCCGAAGGTACTAAACAGATTTACTACGGGAGCGTAATCCAATCAACTTTTAAAGAAGGTGAATTGCTTGAATATGTTGGTCCCGGTGCAGATGGCGATGAAACGATACATGTATATGGGACTCTGCTGGAGTTCACTCCACAAAAAGCGTTTCGTTTCACGCATAAGGTCGGCCCCTCCTATCATAAGGGTACAGAAAGATATGAATCGCGTATATCTTGGCTGCTTGAACCGGTGGGTGGAACTACTAAGCTTACGCTTATCCACGATGAATGGCATCCTGATGATCCTTCATATGCTGGCAGTATCAACGCCTGGTGGCAGGTTCTGAGTAATATTAAAACCTTGGTCGAGACCGGACGTACACTTGATTTTGGCAGCTGGTCGTAATTTTAATGTTAATTAGGAATTAAGCTCAACCCTGCGGAAAAGAGCGTACAAGCCCTCTTTCGTCAGGGGCTTTTTTTGCTTAATTTTATTTTGCCTAAGGGAAACATTCTTGTTGCAGGGACAAAGTTGTTGCCATATACTAATGTTGTGCCAGACTACAAGAAATGTTCTAATACACAAAATAAAAACCGTAGGCGGTAAAAATATAAATGAAAGAAGGGATCTCATGACTGGAACAACTATTCCTTTATCAGAGGCTGCAAAGGGTAGCACGCTGCGCATCAGCGACATTGAAGTTCAAGGTGTGCTTAGAAGAAGATTACTGGACCTCGGGTTCGTAGTCGGGAATATCGTAGAGGTGTTGCGGCGTAGTCCATTAGGAGATCCTATAGCTTTTCGGGTAAGCAATACGACCATTGCACTGCGTAGAGAAGAAAGTTCTTTAATATTCGGAGAATTAATTGGAGGTGTAGAAGCATGAGTCAGTTCACCGTCGCTTTTGCAGGCAATCCTAACACCGGAAAAAGTACACTATTCAACCTGCTAACCGGCATGCGACAGCATACTGGAAACTGGGCAGGTAAAACCGTCATTACTGCCGAAGGCGAATTCAAACACAATAACCATTCATACCTCGCGGTAGATTTACCAGGAACGTACTCCTTATACTCAAATTCCGCGGATGAAGAAGCGGCTAGAGATTATATTATTTTTGAACAGCCAGACGTGACACTTGTAGTGCTTGACGCTACTTCGCTGGAACGTAATCTCAATCTTGCCTTGCAAGTGCTGGAGATTACCGGACGGGCGGTTGTCTGCATCAACCTCATTGATGAAGCACGTAAGCTGGGCATCGACATCAACCTGAAGAGTATCTCCAAACGTCTCGGCGTACCCGTCGTTGCGATATCGGCACGCAATAAAATAGGGATCGATGCCTTATTGGATCAAGTGGAGCGAGTGGCTACAGGCTCATTCACAGCGCAGCCGCTGCGGATTAGTTACAACGAAGAGATCGAACGGGGAATTGCCGAGCTTACACCATTGGTAGAGCAAACCATCGGTACCAAATATCCCGCTCGCTGGATTGCACTGCGCTTATTGGACGGTGATGACAGCCTGCTTACTTCACTTAAAGAGCATATGAAAAGCAAGGATTTACCCGAAGCAAAGGAGGTCATCGGCCATGGAGTCACTGCCTATCACTAAGGGATCTGACGCTCTAGATTCCCTATTGTCCACCGCAAAAAAGCTCGCTGACGGCGGAGCCATTCGGGATGAGATTGTCAGTGGTATATATGGCGTATCCGCAGGCATCTGCGGAGATGCAGTTACTTATCGGGATAAGAAGAAACTGAACAGCACTTACAAGCTGGATAATATCGTGACCTCCAAAATTTGGGGTTTTCCCATCATGCTCGCCATTCTCGGTGTCGTATTCTGGATTACGATTGCCGGGGCTAACTACCCTTCTAGCTGGCTCGCTTCCTTCTTTGGCTTCATCGAAGGATATCTGACAGCGGGATTTGAGGCTCTCCATGCCCCAGCTTGGCTGCACGGCGTGCTTGTGCTTGGCTTGTATCGAGGCACCTCATGGGTAATCAGTGTCATGCTGCCACCGATGATGATCTTTTTCCCCGTATTCGCTCTGCTTGAGAATTTCGGGTATCTGCCACGCGTTGCTTTTAACATGGACCGACTGTTCAAAAAATCAGGTGGTCATGGCAAGCAAGCTTTAACCATGTCCATGGGCTTCGGCTGTAACGCGGCCGCTATCCTCTCCACACGAATCATCGAATCGCCGCGTGAACGAATGCTGGCTATACTGACCAACAATTTTGTCCCTTGCAACGGCCGCTGGCCCACGCTGATTTTATTGTCTTCCTTATTTATGGCAGGAGCCGCTACGACAGGCGCGCTTCGTACATTCACCACTGCCTCCGTCCTAATGGGAATGGTTCTAATCGGCATCATTGTTACCTTAACCGTTTCCTGGGTCATGTCCAAAACTGCGCTGCGTGGGGTTCCCACACATTACACTTTGGAGCTTCCTCCCTACCGCCGTCCACAAATCTGGAAGACCATACTTATTTCCTCCAAAGATAAGTCCCTTAACGTACTTACTCGGGCTATCGTCGTTGCTGCCCCTGCCGGGATTATCACTTGGATTCTAGGCAATCTGTTTATTGGCGGCGATTCTGTACTGAATCATATGGCTGCATTCTTTGATCCGTTCGCACATTTGCTCGGCATGGATGGCTTTATCATCATGGCCTTTATTCTTGGACTTCCTGCGAATGAAATCGTATTGCCTATCCTGCTTATGGGCTATATGTCCTCAGGCGCTATGGTTGATATCGACAGCTTAGGCAGTATCAAAGATGTCTTTCTCTCACATGGCTGGACCTGGCTGACCGCACTCAACATGATGCTGTTCTCCCTGCTCCACTATCCTTGTGGTACAACACTCGTGAACATTTACAAGGAAACAAAAAGCATGAAATGGGCCGTTCTCTCAGCAGTCATTCCGCTGGGTATCGCCATCGGAGTAACCTTTGCTGTCGCTCAGCTTGCCCGGTTATTTGGGTGGGTGTGACGAGGTAGGCTTGCGATCTAAACTCAAGTGACTTCACAACTCACTTCAACTGATTTCAACTTACATCGCAAAAATTCATCATTAACTCACTAAATTCACCTTAATCACATCACCCAAATTAACCTTGCTACACGGAATTCACCTTACTTTACCTTACAATCTAAAGTTCAACTTGCTTCACTTTGCAGCACCTACAATATCTAGAGTTCATCTTGCTTCACTTTGCAACACCTACAATATCTAGAGTTCATCTTGCTTCACTTTGCAACACCAACAATAACTAGAATTTGCTTCACAAAGTTCCGCCCACTTTGAAATCATATTTAGGGAATTTCTCCCTAATAATCGAACTTTATAAGCACATATTGAACTTTTTGCGGAATTTCTCCCTAATAATTAGCCGATTATAGGCAAAAAAGGCAATTTCCGCAGAATTTTAGGGAGCAATTCCCCAATTATCGCTAATAATGAGTAAAACACGATAAAATCAGGGAGGATTTCCCTAATTATTGATTCTAGATGATTCCGAGCTACACTTGAGCACCAGCACCAGCACCAGCACTAGACCTGCATCGCCCTTCCACACATACCAACTCTAGACCTACGCCGCCCTTCAGCACACACCAGCATTAGCATCAGTACCTTTTCGCCCACCAACATACTCCACCACTGGTCCACCAACACAGCCCAACACCAGTTACTCAAGGTCTTCTCAAACAAATAAGCGGTCGCTCGGATGTTTATCCCGAGCGACCGCTTATTTTATCACAACCCCTTATATACTCTTACGTCCTAACTTGATCCCACCATTACATTACATGACTTGACTCTACATTTAGAGTCATTTTTTGCGCGTTCCATCATTTCTACGACGGTATAGAACAGCCCCAGCTATAGCTGCTAGAACGATAATTATTCCAATAATCCCCACATTAACAAGTGAAAAGGAATCACTGTCCCCAGCCGGGTTCCCCGTTTGATCAGGCTCATTACTCCCAGCTTCTGACTCCGGTGAATTATTCGGGGTTACCTCCGGAGAAGCGGTAGGCGTCGTTGCCGAAATACCCGGTCCCAGCTCTTTTAGATCCACTGAGTCAGCGGTTAGCCGCTTAGTTCGACTGCATAAACTAGCCTCCAGATTACCAGATTCTCCACCGTCTCTAGCATAAGCATAGACAATGTAACTTTCCCCTTCCACAAATTCAAAGCCGCAGCTTGCAGAAGATAAAGCCGTAGTCAATGTAACTTGGTTTCCCTCGACCCCTTTCCAGCTGGAATCCACCTCAAAGGTTACCTTTACTGGATCAGCAGAAGAAATTATGTTCCCCTGTGACGGCTCCTTCATGTCCACTACTTTCCCGACAAAGACAGCTGTACTTTTCTCAAGAGCTTCCAGTGGCTCCGCAGGCATAACACAGGAACATGCATAAGTGACTGAGGGCCTCACCGTCAGCAAAGCCGTAAATATTAATAGGACACCTAGAAATATCATCATTGGACTTCGGAAATTGAACTTTCGGAAATTGATCTTTCGCACTTTGATAACCCCCTTCTTTACTTTACAGACGGAGCAAACGTGGAAAGTGTTACAGGAATTTCCAAACAAGTGATACAAGTCTATCCGGCAGCAATTAATCTAATCTTCTTCTTTAATTCCTCTAATCCTCTTTAACTCCTCATATCCTCTTCATTAATCCCCCATACCTGCTGTACCACTCACAGACTGTGCGCGATCCCAATCAAACGCTGTATTCCTTCGCGCAGCACCGCTTCGCTTGCAAAGGAATAACTTAGGCGAAGCCTTGACTTCATTTCCCCCAGTGGATCAAATAACTCCCCAGGAACAAAAGCGATCGACTGCGCCATACTTGAAGCAAACAGGCGATCCATCGTAAGATGCTCCGGTAGTTTCACCCATAGATTTAATCCGCCTTGCGGAGTCGTCCATTCCCAGCCAGTCCCCGCCAGCTCCTCTTCTACAATTTCCTTATGCACTTGAAGCGCAATGCGCAGCTTACCAAGATGCTGTTGCAAGCGTGGGGAGGTGTAGTAATGTAGAAATATTTTTTGATTCAGCAGCGGAGTGCCATTGTCTGCGAGTGATTTGGCCGTGATTAGACGCTCCATAAATGGATATCGGCAGGCCACCGCACAGATTCGTAAGCCAGGGGCTACATATTTACTGAAGCTGCTGATATAGATCACCCACCCCTCCGTATCATAAGCAAAAAAGGGCGGCGGCGGCTCCTCATCAAAATACATATCGCGGAACGGGTCATCCTCCACCAGTAAACAGCGATAACGTTCGGCCAGTTCTACCAACAGCTTGCGCTGTTGCACAGGCACCGTGTATCCAGTTGGATTGTGATGCGTTGGATTAATGTAGAACATACGCGGCTTATGCTTTTTCATCAAAGCTTCTACTTCCTCCAGATCATATCCCTCCGGAGTGATCTCTACCGGGACCAACCGTGCCCCCTCCCGGCGAAAAATATCCATAGCAACACTATAAGTAGGCCGCTCCACAAGCACCGTATCCAGAGGACCAAGCACAATCCGGGCAATCAGATTGATCGCCTGCTGCGCACCCGAGGTAATAAGCAGCTCTTCCGAAGTTAACTGCAGCCGATGTTGCTTCCGAAAGTGGTGGCTTAACGTCTCACGCAGCTCGTTATCCCCCTGGACCGAGGCATACGTTCCCATTACCTTGGGATATAGATCGAACACTTTTTTGACATAGTCAGATAGAAAAAGATTCGGCAGCAGCCCCGGATCAATCAGCGCCTGCGAGAACTGATACTTAACTGGCACTCTCTGAATATCAGACAGCGGATTAGTGAGCGCATAAGCCGATACTTCGGCTCCTACTTCAATAGCAGGAAGCGAGATTATGGGTGCCACGTAATATCCTGATTTATCTTTTACATAAACCTTTCCATCCTCCGTCAACCGTCTGTACGCTTTGAATACGGTCAGTCGATGTACCTTAAGCTCCTCCGCCAGCAGCCGTATAGAAGGAAGCTTATCATGTGCGACCCACTCCCCTCGCTCCATGCGATTTAATAGAAATTCATAGACCTGCCGAAACAAAGGATGATTATGCTCCGCTCCCACAACCTTTTTCATCTGGCTACAACTCCTCTCCGAACAACCTTGTAATCATATTGTACACGATTTCTGAATTAATCTGTTCTACACAAGGCAATCTGTTCTGTCCTCTCCCCTATATGATTAACAAAATGCCAGCTTATAAATTCTTATATTTTATAAAGCACACAAAAGGGGACTTTTCAAAATGATCTTATTTGCTTATGCACTTGTATGTCTGATCTTCGGCACGACCTTTCTAGCTATCAAAATCGGCGTAGATGCCGGTGCGCCTCCTTTCTTTTCAGCGGGCTTAAGATTTTTTGTCGCAGGCGCTGTTCTATTCCTATGGATGGTCTGGAAACGAAAAGCCAGCTTCTCCTTGCTGTTGCGCAAAGAAATGTTGTTCACCGGGTCTGCTCTAACCTTCGGCACCTTCGCGGGTCTCTACTGGGCTGAACAATATGTTTCTTCAGGGCTTGCAGCTGTACTCTCTGCCACTGGACCGATCATGATCCTGCTGCTCCAAACCTCTATTCTTCGGCAAAAAGCACCCGCCATCTCCCTATATGGCTGCATCATCGGCTTCACTGGCGTACTGCTGCTGGTTCTCCCCAATCTCGCCGTTGATATTTCACCACTGTGGCTCATCGGTTGCGCCGTAGTCCTAATTGGAGAGTGTTGCTATGCTGTAGGTGCGATTTACTCCAAAAAAGTAATTAACAGTATGCCTGAGGTCTCACCGATTGCGCTGAATGCGGCTCAAATGATGTATGGCGGTGCGTTGTTATTCATTCTTTCTTTTGCCACGGAAAAAGTACATCCTGCATTTCTCTTCTCATTCGAAACAGCAGGTTCACTGCTCTATCTCACAGTTATCGGCTCCATGGTCGGCCATACCTTGTTCTACTGGCTCGTAGCTAAGACCAACCCAGTGTTTCCTTCTACCTGGCTTTATATTTCTCCACCGATTGCGGTGGGTGTAGGCTTTTTCTTTTACAAGGAGTCCGTATCTTGGATTACGATTCTCGGAGTGTTCACCATCATTGCCGGAACAATCCTAGTGAATGCTGATGCTCTAAAGCAATTACTGCAAAAAAAGAAGATCAACACTGTTGCGTTAAAAAAATCAAATATATGACGTACTATATATTGCATTTATGACCACTATTGCGTATTATATAAACAAGTTAAATTAAACACAGCTAAATATGACTCATATATGAAAGGAGGATTCGCTTAACGGCGCTTCTTTTCTAAAGAGGAATGCCTTTTTTATCGGAAGTGGAGGGAATTGTGATCGAACTGACATCACGTCAAATAGAGATTATCGATATCGTTAACAAAAGAGCTCCGATTACCGGCGAACAGATTGCCGAAAGTTTGAATCTTACCCGGCCAACAATTCGCTCGGATCTGTCTGTTTTGGTTATGCTCAAATATATCGACGCCAAGCCGAAGGTCGGGTACTTCCCAGGATTGAAATCATCCAGTCGTCAGGGAAGCGGTTATCTGCTGCAGGAAACGATGGTCAAAGAAATTCAAAGTGTACCTATAGTTATCCGTGAGACCACAACTATTCAAGATGCCGTAGTTACGCTTTTTCTACAGGATGTAGGCACTCTTATTATCTGTGACGAAGAGGGTAAACTCACGGGCGTTGCTTCACGTAAGGATTTCTTAAAGGTAACCTTGGGTAACCCCGGTGCAGTCTCCATGCCCGTAAGCATGGTTATGACGCGCCAGCCCAAAGTGGTCACAACTTCACCGGATGAGCCGGTGCTTGAAGCTGCACATAAGATGATTTTTCACGAGGTAGACAGTTTGCCGGTGGTTGTTCCCAGCGCTGCTGAAGACGGTGGTACAAAACTGGATGTGGTAGGACGTTTAACAAAAACCTCCATCATCAAACTTCTCCTCGAACTTGAAGCCAAAGGATAACAGGAGGAACCCATGAGCATCGAGCAATCTTCCAACTTAATAACGATATGCTCGGATTCTATAGGAGATACGGCAGAGGCTGTCGTGCAGGCCGTTATTCACCAATTTCAGAATCAGCAGGTCACCATTAAAAGATACGGCAATATTAGGCATGAAGACGAGCTACGCAAGCTTATGGAAGAAGCAGCTCAGCATCAAGGTTTTGTCGCCTATACATTAGTGCAGCCAGAATTAAGAGAAATGATCCGCGAGGAAGCGGTACGTCTTGATTTACGGATCGTTGATATCATGGGCCCTATGATGCAGGCCTTCATTGATACCTTCGACGATGCTCCTCAGCAGCGGCCAGGTCTTCTACACCAGCTCGACGAGAATTATTTCCGCCGCATAGAAGCTATAGAATTCACCGTCGCCTGTGATGACGGCCGTGATCTGGGCGCCATGCTCAAAGCCGATATCGTTCTGCTGGGCATGTCCCGTACTTCAAAAACACCGCTTAGCATCTTTTTGGCCCATAGAGGAAAAAAAGTCGTTAACTATCCGATTATCCCGGAGATTGGTCCTCCGCAAGAACTATTAAGCTTGCCGCCGAACCGGCTTATCGGATTAACCATGAAAACCGAGTACATGCTGAAGGTCCGCTCTGAGCGGCTTAAGGTTCTCGGATTACCGACAGGTTCCCAATATGCAAGTCTGGAGCGGATCACCGAAGAGATGGAATACGCCGCTTCATTGTTCAACAAGCTGGGCTGTCCTGTAATTGATATTACTGACAAGGCTATAGAAGAAACCGCTGGTATTATTATGGGTTATATCTAAATTTCAGTTTACAAAATATATAGAATGCACTGGAGGGAATTAGAATGGAGCGCGAACTGGCCCTTGAGATTGTACGGGTAACTGAACTAGGTGCTTTATCCTCGGCTCGTTGGATTGGGCGGGGCGATAAAAATGCGGCAGATGATGCAGCCACGACTGCGATCCGTTCCATGTTCGATTCTGTGTCCATCGACGGAACTGTTGTGATAGGTGAAGGAGAGATGGATGATGCTCCAATGCTCTATATTGGTGAGAAAGTCGGGAACCAAAAAGGTCCTGCTGTCGATGTAGCCGTCGATCCTCTCGAAGGAACTGAGGTTGTTGCCTGCGGCCTGCATAATGCGCAATCTGTTATTGCTATAGCAGATAAAGGCAGCCTGCTGCATGCCCCAGACATTTATATGGAGAAGTTAGCCTGCGGGCCCGAGCTTGCCGGTAAGCTTAGACTCGAGGACCCTGTAGAGATCACTCTGCAAAAAGCCTGCCATTACACTGGCAAATCCCTCTCCGAGTTAACCGTAATGGTGCTGGATCGCAAACGGCATGAGCAGCTGATTAATAGCCTGCGTGAAGCCGGGGTACGAATTAAGCTGCTTGGTCACGGAGATGTCGCTGGCGCTATTGCGGCTGCACTGCCAGACAGCGATGTCGATTTATATATGGGTTCCGGTGGAGCACCCGAAGGTGTTCTTGCTGCCGCTGCACTGAAATGCCTTGGTGGTGAAATGCAGGGCAGATTGCTCCCGGATGGACCAGTAGAGCTACAGCGCTGTGTACGCATGGGAATTGCCAATCCAACGCGAGTGCTATACATGGAAGACATGGTTGGCACGGGCGACGTCCTCTTTGCCGCCACGGGTGTAACGTCAGGTGAGTTCCTGAACGGCGTCCGTTTCATCGGTAAAGAACGCGCGGAGACACATTCGGTAATTATGCGGGCACAGAGCGGGACGATCCGCTATATCCGCAGCATTCATTTCCTGCCAGGAAAAGAAATACCGACTGCGCTAACCGTTAGGCAAAATGCTGTCTCTCTATAAAACTGCAAAAAACAGGCTATCTCACTAGCAGTATCCTTTGCTAGTGAGATAGCCTGTTTTGTTTTTTTACACTGAATGCTAATTGCTTCTTATTTATTTCCAATACGTTCACTCGCTAATGGATCTATATTAGCAACTTTCTCAAAGCGTTCTGCGTTCAGGCTGTTATACTTTGCGAAGATTTGTTTCGCTTCTTGCTCCTTCTGCTCGCCTTCCACATCCACCATTACTAGAATATGACCTTCATCCACGTAATTATCGTAGCTCTCTGCTTCCTCTTCAGGGATGCCAAGGCCAATAAGTCCGCCGACTAACCCGCCACTGCCTGCGCCTATCGCCGCTCCGGCTAGTGTTGCCGCAAGGGGTCCGGCTGCAATAATAGGTCCAATACCAGGAATAGCCAAAGCGCCAATTCCCATCAGCAGCCCCGTTACTCCACCCAGCAGACCACCAGTAGCTGCACCTGTAGCCATACCCTCCGGGGCCACGGTTCCTGACTCGTCTCTAAGAGTTTCCTCATCCGCTTTATTTCTCGCGATAATCGAAATATCCTCTGTCCTACAGCCCTGACGCTTCAACTCCTCAATAGCTCGCGAAGCTTCGTATTCGGCAGCAAAGACACCCACTATTCTCTTATTCATCTCCATTACCTCCTATTGATGTAGTTAGCTCATACGTTCAGCTTCATAGCTTACTTAACCAAACTGGACAAGGATAAACTACGATCTTTGAATTGTCTGCAATTCCGAGTTAATATTCCTTCTAAAATATGCTGTATAATAAAAGTAAGCGGGTACAACTACCCTAGATCAACTCTATAGAAGAAAGAGAAGGAATCATCCATGGCGATATTTAACTATAATTCTGAGCGTCCCTTCCGAGGCAATCCCGACCTGCATCTCCATTACTGGGGGCGGGAGCAGTGTCTTCCCGGGCATTTTTTTGGGCCTGGGGTCCGTGACGTATATAAGATACATTTTATCCATGCAGGAACAGGTGAAGTTACTGTGGGTGAACAGACCCATTATCTTAAACCAGGACAAGCTTTTCTCACCTATCCGCATATCGTAACTGCCTACACAGCAGACATAGCAAATCCATGGGCCTATTCTTGGGTAGCTTTTACCGGGGAGCAGGTTGATTATATTTTGGCCAAAACCGCCTTGTCACCTGAGCACCCGATCTTTCCAATGGATGAACAGCTTATGCCGAAATTATACGAGCTCCTGACACAAGCAGCTGAAGCTTCGGACAGTCTGGATCTACCTCTAAAAGCAATTATGTATGAGTTCTTTTCTCTGTTACTTCGAGCGGTGCCAGCAGTTCCAGATGTACTTCCTTTACCACGTCAAAAGAGTATTTACGTCGAGCAATGCCTGCACTTTTTGCATACACATTATTGTGAAAATATTTCGGTTGAGATGATGTCCTCTTCGCTCAAGCTGGATCGCAAATATTTATCCTCCTTGTTCAAACGGACAATAGGTATGCCACCCCAGCAGTATTTATTAAATTTCCGCATCGCTAAGGCGTGCGAGTTGCTGACAGAGACCCTATGCACGATTGGTGAAATCTCACGTTCTGTGGGCTATCAGGACCCCTTACTCTTTTCGCGGATGTTCAAGAAGGTGAAAGGTTGTTCGCCAAAAGAATACCGTAGCCGTCATCTCGAAAATGACATTGTACTATAAACTTCTTCCTTGCTGACATACGTTTGTCCGCGATCTTTCGCTACAATAAGGACGTAACGTACTAAGTAATAAGTGTTTATAGGAGGAATAAATCATGTATAACGCAAGCGCTACCAGATATGACAATATGAAATATAATCGCACCGGAAAGAGCGGTCTACTCCTGCCAGCGATCTCGCTTGGTCTATGGCATAACTTTGGCGGCAACGACTTATTTGAGAATGGCCGCGCCATGGTAAGAAGAGCTTTTGATCTTGGAATCACTCATTTTGACCTTGCCAATAATTACGGTCCACCCGCAGGCTCCGCCGAAGAAAGTTTTGGCCAAATTCTTAAAAAGGATCTGACCCCTTATCGTGATGAGATGGTTATCTCTACTAAAGCTGGTTATTATATGTGGGCTGGTCCTTATGGTGAATGGGGCTCCAAAAAATATCTCGTCTCCAGCCTAGATCAAAGCTTAAAACGTATGGGACTGGATTATGTTGATATTTTTTATCACCACCGCCCAGATCCAAATACACCACTGGAAGAAACAATGGCTGCGCTGGACCTCGTGGTACGCCAAGGTAAAGCGTTGTATGTCGGGATTTCGAATTACGGACCTGAACAAACACGCGAAGCGGCACAAATTCTGCGTCGACTTGGCACGCCATGCCTGATTCATCAGCCAAACTATTCCATGATGTCCCGCTGGATTGAAGATGGCTTGCAGGATGTATTGTCTGAAGAAGGCATCGGCTCCATTGTGTTCTCCCCGCTACAAGGTGGCATACTAACCGATCGCTATCTAAACGGAATCGCTCCTGATTCCCGTGCCGCTGGCCCAAGTGTATTCCTGTCTGAGAATGCCATTACCGAAGAGGCGATCGGCAAGGTTCGCAAACTGAACGAGGTTGCTGCTGCACGTGGACAAAAAATGTCTCAGCTAGCGTTATCTTGGGTACTCCGTGGAGGCAAAGTAACTTCTGCATTGATCGGCGCAAGTAAGGTAAGCCAGATTGAAGACGCCGTCGCTTCCTTAAATGCCCCAGAGCTTAGCGCTGAGGAGCTAGAGCAAATTGAGGCAATTCTGCGGGGATAAAGCTTAGTTATAACAGCAAAGACCAATGAGGTCAGGCAGCTTAAAGCTGCTCTGGCATTTCATTGGTCTTCTTTTTTATAGATTAGAGTTAATTGCTCACCCAAATATCTGCGTGATGTACACCATGATCAATAATCCAAAAATAAAAGAATACGTCGAAGGCCGCTCATAACCATGGCCATGACTCTCCGGAATCAGCTCCTTGTAGACGATAAAGAGCATAGCTCCGGCTGCAAAAGCGAGACCATAACCCACAACATTATGCAGGTAACTGGCAGTAAAATACCCGATCACCGCAGATACCATCTCCATTAAGCCGGTAAGCGTAACGATTCCTAAGGCTTTTAGCTTGCTAGTTCGCGAATTCATCAGAAAGACCGCAAGAATCAAACCTTCCGGCATATTCTGTGCGCCAATGGCAATCGCCACGGTAGGACCTAAACTGGCCTGTTCGCTGGCATAACTGAAACCTGTACTGAGGCCTTCTGGTATGTTGTGGATGAACAGCGCAATCATAACAAGCAGCGCTTTTGAATCCATATTGGTATAACCGGGCTTATTCTCCACATCGATATGCGGGATGTTATTTTCAATTAAATCAAGCAGCAGCACTCCGGTAATCAAGCCCAAGGTTAAAGCGATGATCCCCGATTCTTTGATCGATTGCGGCATGAGTCCAAACGTGGAGGCGGACACCATAATCCCCGCAGTGAAGGCTACGAGGATATCTTTCCACTTCTCGGATAACCTCTTCACGAACAGGATCGGAAATGCTCCAAGAACGGTAGCCATTGCCGATACAAAGCTGCCAATAAGCGCAGATTCCAAACCTTCAACTCCTTTGGTACAAGTCGGATAGACCAACATATGTTTCAGAAAAAATAATTATTACTTTTTCATACATTTTCGAATGGTCCAATATAGTATGGATCATATCATAAAAGACCTCCCCTAGGTTCGGTTCATACCCTAAGGAGGTCTTTGTCTCACATATCATTATGCAACTCGGTTACACCAGCTTCTTCCGGATCTTGCCGGAAATCAAATCAATAATTGTGATCATCGCAATGATACCTAGCAGTATAATCCCCACGCGGTCCCAATTCCGTGAACTGAGCGCGAAGATTAACGGTGTGCCGATCCCCCCTGCTCCAATCACACCTAGAATCGTAGCCGAACGAACGTTAATTTCGAATCTATATAAGGTATAGGATAAGAATCCCGGCAGCACCTGCGGCAACACCGCAAACCACAATACCTGCATGCGGCTGGCACCAGAAGAAATTAAAGCTTCGAGTGGACCGTTGTCGATATTCTCAATCTCATCCGCGAACAATTTGCCGAGCATGCCCACCGAATGTAGTCCCAGAGCCAGCACACCTGCAAAAGAACCCGGTCCAACAGCTTTGATAAATAACAAAGCCATAATAATCTCAGGGAAGGTTCGTATAAAGCTCAACATCAGCTTGCCGGAACCTGAAATTACCTTTCCCTTGCTCATGTTAACTGCAGCCCAAAATGCAAAAGGAATACATAAAAAGGTCGAGATAAAAGTGCCTAGGATTGAAATAGCTAACGTCTCGAGCAATCCCCGCAGGAGATCCTCCCCATCTGGTAAATAAACGAAGGCCCAGTCAGGTGAGAATATCCCGGCAAAAATTGCTTTAGTAATGATCCCGGCGGTTTCTTTGAATCCATTAAACGGCACTCCCGAAAAAGCCCAAATATATAACGCGGCTAGGGCTACATAAATCAGCCAACGAAAACGATTTTTACGGGGTTTAGGGACAAGGGTATTCCATGATTTACTCATATTAATTTCTCCCGCAGCTTAGTGCTTACATAATCAATAATCAGTACTACTGCTAATGTGAACAAGATGATGGTGCAAGTCTTATCGTATTCCAAAAAGCCTAGGGTGACTTCATAATAGTGGCCGATCCCACCCGCTCCTACCAGACCTAAAACCGCCGCAGCACGAACATTAATCTCGAAGGCATATAGGACATAAGACATAAAATGAGCCTGTACCTGTGGAATGACTCCGAACATAATGCGTTGAATCTTATTAGCCCCCACTGAAGTCATTGCTTCCAAAGGTCCTTGATCAATCGTCTCCATCGTTTCATAGGTAAGCTTGGCGATCAGCCCCAACGAAAATATCGTCAATGCAAATATCCCAGGAAGCGCACCGAGGCCGAAAATAGCCACAAAGATAGAAGCCAACAGCAGATCGGGAATCGTACGGATCAGGTTCAGCAGCATACGGACCGGATAATGAAGCCAACGGCTATGCGTAATATTGCTTGCACACAACAGCGCAACCGGAACCGCAAGAATGGCACCAAACGTTGTGCCAACCAGCGCCATCCGGATCGTCTCCAGCATCGCATCTATAATGTTGTCAAAATACCCCCAGTTCGGGGGAAACATTTCCTTAAGCAAATCAAGCATATTCGGCAGACCGGAGATCAGCTCCCCGAAGGATGAATCGGTTAAGACAGCACTTCTCCACAGTAATACTACTAATATAATGGCTGTGAAATAATGTTTTATCTTCCTTGGCGGTTTGGGATGTAGCTTCTCTGCATTCACACTCATCTCACACGCCTCCGAGTACAGGCTCACCTAACAACTCATCCTGATGAATCGGTCTGCCGTAAATCTCAGCAAACCTCTCATCGGTTGCCTCTGATACAGGACCATCGAAGACAACCTCTCCTGCCCGGAGCCCGATAATCCGGGTAGCGTATTCTCTAGCCAGATCAATAAAATGCAAATTCACAATGGTTGTAATCCCGAGTTCCATATTAATCTTCTTTAGATCATCCATAACCTGCTTGGTTGTGAGCGGATCTAGTGAAGCTACAGGTTCATCTGCGAGGATAATCTGTGCCTCCTGCGCAAGAACACGGGCAATAGCTACACGTTGCTGCTGACCTCCAGATAGCTGATCTGCACGTGTATAGGCCTTCTCGGCGATATTTACCCGATCAAGGGATTCGAAGGCTAAATCGATATCCTTTTGTGGGAATCTGCCAAGTATCGTCCGCAGTGTGGAATGATAGCCCACCCGTCCTGCCAAAACATTACGAAGCACCGTCGTACGTTTCACTAAGTTGAAGCTTTGAAAGATCATTCCGATATTCCTACGGATCATTCGTAGCCGGCTTCCTTTTGCATTCGTGATGGACTGCCCGTTAATAAGAATATTACCTTCGGAAATATCATGAAGCCGGTTAATGGAACGCAGCAAGGTCGACTTCCCTGCTCCCGAAAGACCAACAATAGCTACAAATTCTCCGGCTGGAATGGTCAGGTTAATGTTGTTTAATCCTTTGGTTCCGTTTAGATACGTTTTGGATACATTACGAAGCTCTATCATGAAATCATCCCTTTATGTGTTTTCGTATATTCGTATAAAAGAGATAGCCAGATCCGGGGGGGAATCCGGAGCTGGCTATCCTTAATGCCTGTTATACACCAACATCGTTGTATCCTTGAACGGCCTGTTCTACTCTGTTTTTACTTTACTGTTGTATTCGCGAACAATGTCAAAGTTGCTGTCTTGTGATTTCACATAACCTTCATGAGAGTAAATGTCTTTGATAATCTCATGGCCTTCTGTGTCAGCTGCGATATCAATGAATGCCTGCTGGATTTTTTCTATCCATTCTTTATTCATATCTGAACGGACCGAAATCGTATCGTTAGGAATTTTATCAGTAAAGGCGAGAACTTGAGTATCTTCAAATACTTTTGGATAATCCTTAACGACCGTGTTCCGGGCATCTTGGAAAATAGCTGCTGCATCTACGTCACCATTCAGCACAGCAAGCACGCCTTGATCATGACCTTTAACCGTAATGGCTTGTACATCCTTCAACGGATCAAGTCCTGCATCCATTAGTGTTGCAGCCGGCCATACAAAACCTGCTGAGGATGTAACGTTTTGATAGGCAATTTTTTTACCTTTCAAATCGGCAACCGATTTGATCGCAGAATCCTTCTTGACGATAATCATAGATTTATAGAAATCCGCTAATTCATCTGTTGGACCACCGGTTTCATCATTTACACCAAAACGTTGAGCCTGAAGAATAACCTCAGCTGCTCCTTTTTCTTTAGCTAACACGTAAGCAGTTGGAGGAAGGAAACCTACATCCACTTTTTTAGAGGCCATAGCTTCGATAACGGTGTTGTAATCAGTAGAGACACTTACTTCTACAGGAATACCGAGCTTGTCACCCAGTAATTTTTCAAGAGGTTTCGCTTTAGCTTCGAGCGTATCTGCATTTTGAGAAGGAACAAATTGTACAGTAAGCTTCTCTGGAACATAACCCTCTGCTACAGGAGCTGCCGTTTCCTTCGGTGCATTTGCCCCGTCCGTCGATCCTTGGTTTGCATTATTTGTAGTGTTGTTAGCGCCACAACCACTAAGCAATGTAATAGACATCATTAGCGGCAATACGAATTTACTGATTTTTCTCAAACGAAAGACCTCCACTGTTTTCTATTTTTATTTTTGAGTACTTCTAAACTATAGATGTGTTTTATTAAATCAATAGCAACCAAGCATCAAATATATGTAAAATTTATTCCAATCTCTTAAAGTTACCAAATTATCTGCTAGAATGAGGTCTGAACTTATTATCAGGAGGAGCTACCTATGAATAAAGAGAATTCAATAACCTGTGAAATCCTCGTAACAAGTGATCTACATGGACATTTTGGGCCCGTCGATTACCGCACGGGGGAGAAACGACCAGCAGGCTTAGCAACAATTGCTACCCTCATTAAACAAGAAAGATCCCATACTCCTGAGCTGATCCTTATAGATAACGGTGATCTTATTCAAGGCACACCGTTAACTTATTATACAGCTACACATTATAGTAATGAGCTGAATCCGGGCATAGCTGCACTAAATGAATTGAAATATGACGCTGCAATTATTGGCAACCATGAATTCAATTTTGGCAAAACTCTGCTGAATAAAGCCGTTCAGGATTCCCGCTTTCCTTGGTTATCAGCTGGAATTATAGATAACACGACAAATCAACCCGCCTTTGGTAAACCCTATATCATCAAATGGGTAGATAAAATCAAAGTAGCCGTTCTAGGGGTTACGACGCATTACATCCCCCACTGGGAGAACCCTAGCCATATTGAAGGGCTTCAATTTGAGGATTCGCTAGAGACTGTAAAGCATTGGTGTGCCATTATACGGGCAGAAGAGCAGCCTGATCTGCTCGTTGTAGCTTACCACGGCGGATTCGAACGCGATCTAAGCAGTGGAGAACCTGTAGAAAGACTAACGGGGGAGAATCAAGCCTACGCCATGTGTACAGAGGTAGAGGGCATAGATGTGCTAATTACCGGACATCAGCACCGCTCCATAGCTGGGGAGTTGAACGGTGTTACAATCATACAACCTGGTTGTAATGGACTTTCCCTCGGTAAAATTTCGGTTATTTTCCAAAAAGAAAATACACACTGGAAGATTCAGCGTAAACATGCCGAGCTCCTTAACGCTAATGAGACAACAGCTGCAGATGATGTAATCCTAGAGCTGAACAGGACTCTTGAATCAGAAACACAAACTTGGCTGGATGAGAGAATAGGAACGGTTATCGGGGACCTGTCTATTTCCAGTGCTGATGAATGCCGCTTAGCTGACCACCCTTTTATAGAATTTATGAATAAGGTACAAATGGAGGCTACTGGCGTAGATATTTCTACAGCAGCCTTACTCAGTAACGATTGCAAGGGTTTCAGCGAAACCATCACACGCAGAGACATTTTATCGAACTTCATTTATCCCAACACCTTAACCGTCCTAAGACTGACAGGACAAGATATTAGAGAGGCCTTAGAACAAACCGCTAACTATTTCCAACAAGACGAAAACGGAATAATAATCGTTAACCCCGCCTACATCGAGCCTAAACCGCAGCATTACAATTATGATATGTGGGAAGGAATACAATACGAGCTTGATACCGCTAGACCTGCAGGCGAAAGAGTCCTCCATCTGCTGTACCAAGGACAGCCTATAGAGGACTCTAAAGAATATGAGGTTGTTATGAACAATTATAGAGCCAGCGGTGGCGGAGATTATGAGATGTATAAGGGTAAACCGATTGTTCAAGAAATTATGATCGACATATCTGAAATTGTCACGGACTACATTGAAAAGCATGGCCAAATTGAAGCTACCTGTGACCATAATTGGAGAGTTGTTTAGGCTTTAGCGATGAACACCCCAATGTCGCTCTCTATTAGCTTCAATGCACTTCTCCAGAAGTCGATGGAGTGAACATCTAGATCCATTGTTTTTGCTACATCAACAATATTATGTTTGCTGGTATCCCTAAGGAACTGGCGATACTTAGGGGCGAACTCTTCGCCCCTCTTTAAATATTCCGCGTACAGTCCTTTAGAGAATAACAAACCAAAGGAATACGGGAAATTCAAAAATTCATTACTAGCCATAAAATATCCAGCTTTGTTCATCCACATGTACGGATGGATTGTACCCGGGTCAATGCCCTCACCATAGGCTTCCACCATACAGGCAATCATCAATTCATTTAGCTCTTGAACAGACAGCGGGCCTAATGCTCTTCTCTCATATAATTTGATCTCAAATAAATAACGGGCATAAAAGTCTACAAGATAATAACCGGCATCAGAAATACTTCTCTCCAGAATAAGCAGAGCTTCCTTCTCCGTTGAATTTGTAATTATGGCATGGTTCACTATCGTCTCACAAAAAATCGAAGCCGTTTCAGCAATCGGAATCGGGTAATCCGTATTCAGCATCGTTTCATTAGCCAGACAGGAGCTATGATAGGCATGGCCGAGCTCATGTGCAAGGATACTAATATCTATGGCATTTCCGGTGAACTGGGTCATAATTCTGCTCTCGCCAATCGGAAAAATATCAATGCAAAGTCCATACCCCCCTTTGCCTGATCTAGGTTCTGCATCAATCCATTGCTGATCAAAAGCCTTCTGAGCAAAACAAGACAGTTCCTCACTAAAGGTTGCGAAGCTCGAGAAGATTGTATCTTTGGCGTTAGCGTATGTAATTTTCCCGTTTTCTACACCGACTGGTGCAAAAATATCGTAAAAAGGCAGCTTTGCCGGATGTCCCAGCAGCTCGGCTTTCTTTTGATAATAGGTATGAAAGGCTGGCAGGCTCTCCCGAAGAGCAGTGAGCATAGCGGCTAAAGTCTCACTGTCCATTCTCGAAGCGATTAACACTTTTTCCAAAGAAGATTGATAACCCCGCATGCCATAAATCGTCAGCGCCTCACCACTAATGCCATTTAAGCTGGCTGCGCAGACCTCAGCAATACGACTACAGGCTTCTGCCTCCGCTTCATAAGCAGCTTTTCTTAAGCTGGCATTATTCTCATAAGCCATACTTCTTAGCTCCGCAAGTGTCACTTGTCTAGTTTCCCCATCTACCACTAAATCTGCAAGTGCACTTGAAGTCCTCTCCATATACAGTCTGCTCCATGCTTTGGATCCTGTACTCTGCATTTTGGCTATGGCCATTTCAAGTTCTTCGCTTAACTCATAGCGGGATTGTAACAGGAGTTCTCGCAAATAAAATTGATGCTCCATTAGATAAGGTGAGCTAACGATAAGCTCATCCATATGATCACAAGTGCTAAACCAGCGCTTAAAAGCCACAACTACCCCGATGATTTCTGAATTGGCCTCCTCAATATCATCAGCAAGATTCATGGCTTCCTCGGAGCCACGATCTGCGCTGAGTGTTAACTCTGCATAAGCTAACAAGCATACATATATGCTTTTATAATCATTATAAATTCTTAAAAAGCCCTCCACAGGCATGGTTGTAACGTCTTTTACTTTCAAATGGTGCTCAGCCCACCGCTTTAAATCTTGTATATGCTGGTCCAGTAGCTTGCGATCCCTTTTTAACTGCTCCGATTCAAAGGAAGGATATAAATTATCTAAGTTCCATGTCATATTCATTCGCAAATCTCTCCCCCTTCGATTCCTATTCTTCTAAGCATAATCCATACCACCAGAAAAGTGCATCGACATAATGTACTTCTTCTCTTCATACACAAAAAAAGGACCCTGCCAACGTCCGGCAGGGTCAAAGTCTATATTATAAGGGGGTTATGTGATTACTATAACCCTCTTAGCTTAAAATAATATGAATAGCAGATAAAGATTGGCTTAATCTCCGAACCCTATTGACTTAAGGTTGAAGGATTCACTCTAGCCTTGTTAATCTGAATTCCCACATACACGATAAGGAACAACACCATAAACCCAGCCGAATAACGATACATTATCCCATAATCAGTTGCTGCCGAGATTGCCCCCAGAATAATGGCTCCGCTGGCTACACCCAAATCCGTTGAATTATAAAACATACTGTTGGCCATACCATATTGTGCAGGTGTTGAGGTGCGAAGCATCCAAGCCTGGATCGTTGGCTGAATAGCACCGAAACCAAGTCCATATAGCAGTGCAGAAACGATGAGCATTGGCATAGAGGTCGTATAAGAAAGCACAGTTAAGCTTGCAACGACGCAAACCGCCGCCGGAATTAGGACAGAAGCTGGTCCTCTTTTATCAAATAATCTGCCGGAGATAGGTCTTATAATGATGATCGTAACCGCATTAAATAAAAAGAACAAACCCACTTGCTCCAGATGAACTGATTCGCCGAATAAAGCGATAAAGCTTAGCAATCCCCCGTAGGTAATTGCCAACATGACATTTAGAATGGCGGGCAATACTAACTTTGTATTAAACGGAACCTTGAGAGGTTTGGTGGATTCGCTTTGAGTTGGGGTAGGCTTTTTTTTCGGTTGAGCTGGAAGTGAACGAGAAAATAAAAGTACTGGAAAAGCAAGAAGTAAAGTTACCATACCGATCATAGCCAGTGTTCCAAAACCCGATTGTTTCATCACATTCAAACCAATCATTGGACCAATCGACATCGCCAGACTGGTAGATAAACCGAAATAACCTATCCCTTCACCCATTCTTTTGCTTGGAATAATCTGTGAAACAATCGTTGGGATAATCGTGCTGGCAATCCCGAATCCAATCCCATAGCCCACACGCATCAGCAGCAGTGATCCGATAGAATCTGCTACAACATAAAGGCCGGTAATAGCGGCGGCAATTGCTAAGCCAATATATAATAATACATTGCGGCTAACCTTCCGCATCAGAAAAGCGGTCATAAAACGTGAAGCGATCGCAGTTAATGCAAAGACGCTGGTAACGAGGCTGACCATGATATCTCCGGCCTGAAATTCGCTTTTTACGTAAGACGGAAATGAAGATAACAACATCTGTAAATTCATAAATAAAAATAAAGCACTAATCGTTAAAGCAATAAAAGATTTGGTCCATAATTTCGTACGTAGTTCTTGTTGTTCTAACATAACTTGCCTTCCTACTCTCCATCTGTTATTTGATCTACATGATTGTTTATTCTTAGCAGCAATTCCATGAGCAACTCATATTCCTTACTAGAAATACAGTTCATAATCTCTTCTGTCACCTTATCTTCAATAGGAACGGTTTCCTTCACCAGAGACCTTCCTTTTTCCGTAATATAGACTTTAAAAGAACGCCGATCGTTCTCACCGGTTCTTTTATAGATCAGTCCCTTTCCTTCCAAATGATCCAGAATTCGCGTTGTAGTTGGCTTATCCTTACCAGAGCGCTTAGCAATGTCCTTCTGAATCAAACCTTCCGTTCTGTCAATATGAAAAAGGACTGACCATTGCTCCGGTGTTATATCATGTTCTTTCAGCCCACTTTGAAATAACATGCTTAATTTACGATAAGTCGTGCCCATCATAAATCCTAACGTAAGCTCGGATTGGTTATGCTTTGTCGTCATGATCGTATCCCTTCTCAATTAACACTGTTTTAATAGTTGCTTAAACAATTATATTCCTAACAACTAATTTTGTAAAGGTGAAGCAAAGCTATAAACTAACTATTATAAAGTTGCTTGACAAAGCACACTATGTGCGATATTATTATCTCATATTAAAGATACTTAACTTAAAGACAACCAGAGTTTACTACTCTTTTGATAATAATTTTTAAAGGTTGTGTAATTGATGGGATTCCTAGACAAACTATTTGGTAGAACAAAAATTGAGGAGGAACAAACAATGTCAAAATTAAACATCGGTATTATTCTCGGAAGTACTCGTCAAGGTCGTTTAAGCCCGCAAGTAGGAGAATGGGTTAAAAAGATTGCGGATGCACGCGGGGATGCTAATTATGAGATCATAGATATTGCAGATTTCAAGCTTCCACTATTGGGTGAGGCTGATGCAACTGAACAAGCAACAGCATGGAACACTAAACTTGCTACACTAGACGGTTTCGTATTTATCGTACAAGAATATAACCACAGTATTTCTGCATCACTGAAAAATGCGCTCGATTATGCCCGTGAAGCTTGGAATAATAAAGCAGCAGGTATCGTAAGTTATGGTTCCGTAGGGGGCGCTCGTGCAGCTGAACATCTACGCGGAATCTTGGGAGAACTATCTGTAGCAGACGTTCGTGTACACCCTGCATTGTCACTGTTCACTGATTTCGAGAACGGAACTGTGTTTAAACCAGCGGATCTGCATCTTACCAATCTTAATGGGATGCTGGATCAAGTCTTGGCTTGGAGTGGCGCATTGAAAACTCTACGTTAAGATAGCGCCTTACCCCTCTGTTATGTTATGAAGTACACCCTTTAGAATAGACATTTGATAAACCTTTGGTTTGTCCGGTCGATTCTAGAGGGTGTATTTTTTATGTGTGATGAAATGAGCACCCTGTGTAGAATCTAATCTGGTATAATCGGCGGGGATTTTAATCTACAGCAAGGAGCAATGATTATGTGGTTTATGTTTGCATTATTAACAGCCTTCGCTTGGGGAGGGGCTGACTTATTTTATAAAAAGGGGACCGATAGTCAGGATCGGTATAGCCATATTAAGATTGTCATTATCGTGGGGATAGTCATGGGTATTCACGCAACAGCTTATATGCTCATTCAAGGATTAACCTTTGATCCTATGGACTTAATCCGATATTTCCCTGTGTCTGCACTCTATATCCTGTCGATGGCAGTTGGTTATATTGGACTCAGATATATTGAGTTATCCATTGCCTCCCCCGTACAAAATTCATCTGGCGCTGTAACGACGATATTATTATTTATCTTTTTCACCCATGAGCTAGGGGCGCTTGAAATCGTTGGTGTTGCCGTTATCACCTTGGGCATTATCGGGATCGCCATCTTGGAAAAGAAAGCAGAACACCAAGCGCTTCAAAACAGCACCACACAGATTGATAAAAAATATCAGATTGGCGTGATCGCCATCATTTTTCCAATCCTATACTGCCTAATCGATGGACTTGGCACCTTTGCCGATGCTATTTATTTGGATGAACTCAGCCTGATTAGCGAAAAAGCAGCTCTGCTCGCGTATGAATACACCTTCTTTATATGTGCCATCTTGTCTTTTACATACCTGAAATTTTTTAAAAAGGTAAAGTTCAACCTATTTAAAGAACGGGATAAGGGCTTCGCAGCCATTCTGGAAACGACCGGACAATTCTTCTACGTATTTGCTATGTCCAGCAACGCGATTATCGCGGCACCACTTATTGCTTCATACAGCATTTTTTCCGTAATATTATCGCGAATCTTCCTCAAAGAAAAACTAAGCAAGGCACAATATGCCGTTATTATCGTTGTGATTCTAGGGATTGCTTTGTTGGGGGTTGCGGACGAGCTGTAGCTTCGGTACACAAAAAGACCTGCTAAGTAGGCTTCATTGCTTACTAGCAGGTCTATTCTATAGTTGCTTATTCCGGCCTATCTATTGTAAAAATCTCTCCAAGGGTTGCGTAATTATTTCCCGCCAAACGGCTCACAGCGTTTAGAACTCTCGGGTCAATATGCCCTTCCTGATAGATCGATTCATCGATATGGAATTGAACAATTTCGCCAATAAACAAGTCACTCCCAGGTTCTTCGCCCCCTAGAGGAATTGCTTGAACAAGCTTGCACTCCATCCGCACCTTCGCTTCCAAAACGCCAGGCACAGCTACACTTGTACTTTGAATCGGTGTAAGATTCGCCAATTCAATTTCACTTTCAGAAGCAGGTAATGTGGCTGCAGTCTGATTGATCTTCGCAACATTCTCCTCATCTACAATATGCACAACAAACTGTTGATTATCGTAAATATTACGGGCTGTATCTTTTAAACGACCTGCCGGTCTTTGAATAGCCAATGAAACCATTGGAGGATTGGACGAAACGATATTAAAATAGCTAAATGGTGCACCATTTAAGAGACCCTCTTCTGATTGTGTTGTGACAAAGGCTATTGGCCTAGGAATAATAGTGCCAATTAATAATTTGTAATTTTCCCGTTCACTGTTGTGCTTTGGATCAATTGAAATCAATTTCCTCAGCCCCTTCTTCACTCTTTCACAAAGTCGATCGTACTTCTAACGGTATCAATAGGACGGACTAACTTCTCAATTTGCTCACGTTTAGGTTCCAAGAAAGGTGGCAAAGAAAGCTTCTCGCCAACGGTCTCATATTCCTCATCTCCCATAAATCCTGGCCCGTCAGTGGCAAGCTCAAACAATATTTGTGGTGCAACACGTGTATACAACGACTCGAAGAAGTGACGATCTACATATCCTGAAGTTTGGAATCCAAAGCCTTCAAAACGCTCTGTCCACTCGTCCAGCATCGCACGATCCTCTACACGGAAAGCAGCATGGTGAACAGTCCCAAAACCTTGGCGTGAATTCGGTAAGAACTCATTATGCTCTACAATAATTTGTGCACCGTTTCCGCCTTCGCCAACTTCAAATAAATGATACGTCTCTTCCTGAGCAATTTCTTTAAACAACATCACTTTCTCCAATACTTCTTTGAAGTAGTTGAAATCAGCAATTCGTACAAAGATCGGTCCCAAGCCAGTTATTGCATACTCCAAAGGGATAGGTCCTTTTTGCCACGGTGTACCTGATACGACACCTTTATTCAATTCATCTGAAATAAGTTGATACTGTTGATCATCGAAATCTACGAAGGATAATGTCTTTTTGCCGAATTGCTCTTTAATGCCGGTATGCTTCACTGCAAGCCGATCAAAACGCTTAACCCAGTAGTCTAATGCTGCATCTGTTGGTACCCGGAAGGATGTTTTCGCAATCTCGTTAGTTCCATGAACCCCTTTAGGGATGTTAGGAAAATCAAAGAAGGTCATATCTGTTCCGGCGCTGCCCTTATCATCTGCAAAAAACAAATGATACGTCTGAATATCATCTTGATTAACTGTTTTCTTCACTAGACGCATACCTAACACGTAAGTAAAAAACTCGTAATTTTTCTCTGCACTGCTTGTGATGGCTGTAACGTGGTGAATCCCTTTTAAGTTTCTCATTGTTATACACTCCTAATGTTTAGTTGATTTTGACTCGTAATATAATTCCCAAGAACAAAAAGGTTTAGTTTAATTATCTTAATGTTAAGATATCACTTAAAAAAAAGATCTTTTTCTACTGTACAAGCTCTTTGGTGGATAGCATCGAGTTTTTTATCTTCACTTTAAATATCTTTAACTTAAGATAAGTTTAGCACTGAATCTGTAGGAAGTCAACGCTTTGAAGCTTTCCATATAAAAAAGGCTCCACACAAGTTCAATGAACTCGTATGAAGCCGGGATATTTTATATCATCTCATTAGGTTAAGTTATGATGCTGAGTGATGACCGCTGCTTGGCTTTGATGATCCATCTTATAACATATCAACGTAATCACACAGGCCAATATCGCCAGGATGGCAGCAGCTACAGGAAGAGAGATTAATCCTCCATGCCCGGCAACCACTCCACCGATCGCGGACCCGCCTGCAATTCCCAGGTTTGAGGCTACTGGATTCAATGAGGCAGCAAGATCCTTCGTTTTTGGTGAGAACTGCTTAGCTAAGTCAATCAAATAGAGCTGCGCAGGGGCGCTCACAATACTCGACATCATGGCTAGAGCCATTAGCACAATCATTCCTAGAATGGAAACAGATGCGGTCATACTAAAGATAACATAGACCACAGCTTGGATAAGGAACACGAATCTCAGCTTACTAACCGCATTACCGGTCGCAACCTTGCCACCAATCCAGTTGCTGACAATCGTGGCAATTCCGTATACAAACAGCACACCGCTAACCGAGCTTTTAGGAACGTTCATGACTTGCTCCAGAATAGGCGTAATGTAAGTGTACATCACAAATACGGCTCCCACTGCCGTAACCGGAATGAGAAATGCAAGAATAATGCGGCCGTTTGTGAGCAGTCCGATCTGATCCTTGAGTGAGCTAGGCACAGGTTTCGGTAATTGGCGTGGAATATAGATATAATTTAGGACTATGGCAACTCCAGCTAATATCCCATTCAGAACAAACGCTGCTGGCCAATTAAAAAACTGCCCGACGAAAGTACCGATCGGCACACCAAAAACATTCGCAATAGCAAAACCACTCAAAATTGTAGCAATCGCTTTGCCTCTCTTCTCCTGATCAACCGCTTCATTCGCTACCGTAATGGCTACAGAAAGAACAAAGCCACATAGTATGGCAGTAACTATTCTAGTCACCAGCAGCATACTGTAAGTTCCAGTTACAGCACTCCACAAATTTAGCAGTAAAATCAATACAAGTGATACAAGAATCGTAATCCGTTTCGGAACACGGCTGCATAAGGACATCATAATTGGTGTGCCAATGGCATAAGAAATCGCGAAGCCAGATACCAATCCCCCGGCTGTCGCAAGCGTAACTCCGAGGCTTGAGGATATTTCAGAGAGTAAACCAACAATAATATACTCCGTCGTCCCCAGAATAAAAGCCATAAAAGTAAACGAGAAAATCAATGCGTTCTGACGTGTTGTTTTCATGGTGCTCTCCATCCTGTTTATCTCTATTTTTATATGAACATACCTTACTCATAATACTCATTTAGACTATATTGAGCAATCCTATTTTTCATAAAAAAGAAGCTTCCCACAAGTTCAAAGAACTCATGAGAAGCTTCTAGTTTAAGCCGGTGGCAAAATAATTAAGGTAATGACTTGTTCCTCGGAATAAGATCTGGCTGTTCCAGGTCCATCCGCATCTGCTTTGAACTTAATGAGATAGGTCCCGGGTGCCGGCATCACTTTATTATGAAGTTCAAAAGCGATATCCGAAACACCTATGTTACTTCCTGTGAAAGTTAACGTATGCCCATTATTGCTAATTTGATCACTCGTCGGATGTGTCCATCCACTAATGGTATAATAGTCGTTTGTGGTAAAGGTAATGCCTTCCAGCGTTACCTGAATTTCAGCATTCGTAAAGCTTTCTCCGGAGAAAAAGTCGAAGCGAATGCGCGATTGTGTAGAACCCGTTATCAGTTGTTTTGTTTTTGAACCGCCGCCTCCGTCAAAGCCATATATAGAGCTAGTAACCGTAGGTGTGGTCAGAATACCATTAACAAGCTCAATCGTAACCGCATGTACAGCATTCTTCGCTGATTCATTATTAGATGAATCCTTAGCGGTAATCACGAAACGATACGTTCCTACGGTCAGATCCCCAATATTGGCCGCACTCACAGCTCCGTCTGCTTCGCTGGTGCCTAATGCGATGGCTGTTCCTAACTCGTCAGTATCTACTTCACCGTTCTCATTCGCATCCGTCCACAGGTAGGCTTGTACCGCTGCTCCTTGCTCGCCAATGGCTCCCGCTAACCCGCGAAGCTGATCTTGTGTCCCGTTGTAGTTGTCGATCGCCTCGAACTTGGCTGCGTCCACTACCGGTGCAGTCGTATCCGGAACTTCGTTTTTGCTTAAGGTCACCGTAACCGCATGTGCAGCGTTCTTCGCTGATTCATTATTGGATGAATCCTTAGCGGTAATCACGAAACGATACGTTCCTGCGTTCAGATCCCCAATATTGGCCGCACTCACAGATCCGTCTGCTTCGCTGGTGCCTAATGCGATGGCTGTTCCTAATTCGTCGGCATCTACTTCACCGTTCTCATTCGCATCCGTCCACAGGTAGGCTTGTACCGCTGCTCCTTGCTCCCCGATGGCTCCCGCTAACCCGCGAAGCTGATCTTGTGTCCCGTTGTAGTTGTCGATCGCCTCGAACTTGGCTGCGTCCACTACCGGTGCAGTCGTATCCGGAACTTCGTTTTTGCTTAAGGTCACCGTAACCGCATGGGCAGCGTTCTTCGCTGATTCATTATTGGATGAATCCTTAGCGGTAATCACGAAACGATACGTTCCTGCGTTCAGATCCCCAATATCGGCCGCACTCACAGATCCGTCTGCTTCACTGGTGCCTAATGCGATGGCTGTTCCTAATTCGTCGGCATCTACTTCACCGTTCTCATTCGCATCCGTCCACAGGTAGGCTTGTACCGCTGCTCCTTGCTCCCCGATGGCTCCCGCTAACCCGCGAAGCTGATCTTGTGTCCCGTTGTAGTTGTCGATCGCTTCGAACTTAGTTGCGTCCACTACCGGTGCACTCGTATCCGGAACTTCGTTTTTGCTTAAGGTCACCGTAACCACATGTGCAGCGTTCTTCGCTGATTCATTATTGAATGAATCCTTAGCGGTAATCACGAAACGATACGTTCCTGCGTTCAGATCCCCAATATTGGCCGCATTCACAGATCCGTCTGCTTCGCTGGTGCCTAATGCGATGGCTGTTCCTAACTCATCGGCATCTACTTCACCGTTCTCATTCGCATCCGTCCACAGGTAGGCTTGTACCGCTGCTCCTTGCTCGCCAATGGCTCCCGCTAACCCGCGAAGCTGATCTTGTGTCCCGTTGTAGTTATCGATCGCCTCGAACTTGGTACTTTCAACCATAGGTGCATTTGTATCTGAATTGCTGCTATGCTCACTTTGCGAAGAGGAAGACCCTCCAACAACAGGAGTAGGCACTGTTACCGGCTCTTTACTCGGTTGAGCAGTTGGGGTGGAGGCGGGCTGCTCAGTGTTTCCGTTCTCCTTAAACTTCAGAAACTTAGAGGCTACTAGAGCTACGGCCTGACGATCTACTTTGGCATCAGGATTAAAAAAATTATTATATCCGGTAATCAATCCATATTCCACAGCAGCAGCTATAAAATCTTTGGAATAATCAGCAATTTGGCTACTATCAGCAAATTGCAAAGTTCCAGCTTTACCCGTAGGATTGACTCCCAATGCTCTCACGAACATGACGACCATATCCTGACGTGATAAATTTTGCCCCGTACCGAAAAGATTACTGCCTGTACCCTTAATCAATCCGGCTTTGACAGCTGCCTCTACATAGCTGTATGCGTAGTTGCTTGTGGGAACGTCCAGAAAGGTTGGCAGTGCAGGAGGGTTTGAAACATCCAGCTTTAATGTCTTTGCTAAAATAATTGCAAAATCCTGCCTTGTAATATTCGACGTAGGATAGAACTTACTCTCTCCGACACCAGTCACTATCCCCTGATCGAATAGCTCAACAATCGCTTTCTTTGCATATGAGCCATCAATATCAATAAAGGAAGCCGCTGCCGATCCTTTGGTCGGCATAATGATAGGGCTTGATAATACAGCAGCAGCCAATATAGAGCTTATCCATTGCTTTTTGTTCACTTGCTTATCCCCCTGTTCTTTGGATGCGTTATGTCGTTTGTCTATAATCGATTCGTTAACACGATTCGACTTTATATTACAAACTTTTCATCTACAGGATTATAACAAGTATCAATAAACAGATTATAAACAAATAGCCGTGGATGAACATTCTCATATCATTGATTCTGTGCATTAAACGAAAAAAAATGATACTATGTATGATGGGTATAGGACTTTGCTATCCTTATATCGTTTTTATATATTACAACAAGAGGAGATAATATGAGTAACGAACAAAACTTTTGGCTTGATTTACCGAAGCCGTTTTTTATATTAGCGCCCATGGAAGATGTCACAGATGTTGTATTTCGGCACGTCGTTAGTGAAGCTGCAAAACCCGACGTATTTTTCACAGAATTCACAAATACAGAAAGCTATTGTCACCCTGTAGGAAAAGACAGTGTACGTGGTCGATTAACGTTCACAGAAGATGAGCAACCGATTGTCGCTCATATTTGGGGTGATAAACCCGTATTTTTTGAACAGATGAGCATTGATATGAAAAAACTTGGTTTTCGTGGTATCGATTTAAACATGGGGTGCCCAGCACAAAACGTCGCATCGAATGGAAAAGGTGCTGGATTAATAAAACATCCTGAAGTTGCAGCAGAAATTATTCAAGCAGCAAAAGCAGGTGGATTGCCGGTTAGTGTTAAAACAAGATTAGGATACTCTGATATTGACGAGTGGCGCGACTGGCTAGGACATATATTGAAACAAGATATTGCGAACCTTTCCATTCACCTTCGTACAAAAAAAGAGATGAGTAAAGTAGAGGCACACTGGGAACTAATCCCTGAAATAAAAAAATTACGCGATGAAATTGCTCCAAATACGTTGTTAACTATTAATGGAGATATTCCTGACCGCGCAACAGGATTAAAATTAGTAGAACAATACGGCGTTGATGGAGTCATGATTGGCCGCGGCATTTTCACCAATCCATTTGCCTTTGAAAAAGAACCTAAAGAACACAGCGCGAAGGATTTTCTCAATTTACTTCTTTTACAGTTGGATCTTCACGATAAATATTCAAATGAACTTGAGCCACGTTTATTTAAACCACTTCTTCGCTTTTTCAAAATCTATGTTCGTGGATTTAGAGGTGCAGGCGAACTAAGAAACCAATTAATGGATACAAGATCAACTGATGAAGTACGTCGTTTAGTAAAAACTGTTTTAGAGCAAGAATTAGATTAAATTATACCCACAAAAAAAATGAGAGACCTCTCAAAAGTTCAATGAACTTATGAAAGGTCTCTCATTTTTGTACTATGTGGTCAAATGGTGTTTCCTCTCAAGGAAACTCATCATCGAATTGCTTCGATAATGATTTCCTTACATCATGCCGCCCATTCCACCCATGCCGCCCATATCTGGCATGCCGCCGCCTTTTTCAGGCTCAGGCTTGTCAGCGATAACTGCTTCAGTAGTCAAGAACATAGCAGCTACGGATGCAGCATTTTGAAGCGCGGAACGAGTTACTTTAGCAGGGTCAACGATACCCGCTTCGAACATGTTCACCCATTCACCAGTAGCAGCGTTGTAGCCGATACCTACTTCTTCTTTTTTCAAGCGGTCCACAATTACGGAACCTTCTTGACCAGCGTTAGCTGCGATGGTGCGAATTGGCTCTTCCAACGCGCGAAGCACGATGTTAACGCCAGTTTTCTCGTCGCCAGTTACGTCTACAGCAGCAACAGCGTTATATACGTTCACAAGAGCTGTACCCCCACCGGATACGATACCTTCTTCAACCGCTGCGCGAGTTGCGTTCAGGGCATCTTCGATGCGAAGTTTGCGCTCTTTAAGTTCAGTTTCAGTTGCAGCGCCAACTTTGACAACGGCTACGCCGCCAGCCAATTTAGCCAGACGCTCTTGCAATTTCTCTTTGTCGAACTCGGAAGTTGTTTCTTCCAGTTGAGCACGGATTTGGCTTACGCGTGCATTGATGTCCGCTTTGTCGCCGCTTCCGTCTACGATTGTTGTGTTTTCTTTAGTTACGCGTACTTGACGTGCGTTACCCAGTTGTTCAATGGAAGTGCTCTTCAGATCAAGACCGAGCTTCTCAGTGATCACTTGGCCACCAGTCAGGGCAGCGATATCTTGCAGCATAGCTTCACGACGGTCGCCAAAGCCAGGAGCTTTAACAGCAACAGCGTTGAATGTTCCACGCAGTTTGTTCACGATCAGCATAGCTTGTGCTTCGCCTTCGATATCTTCAGCGATAATAACAAGCGGTCTAGCTTGTTGAACGATTTTTTCAAGCAATGGAAGAATTTCTTGAGTGCTGCTGATTTTTTTATCAGTGATCAAGATGTATGGATTCTCCAAAACAGCTTCCATTTTGTCTGTATCAGTAATCATGTATGGGGAAATGTAACCACGGTCGAATTGCATACCTTCTACTACTTCAAGCTCAGTAGCGAATCCACGGGATTCTTCAACAGTGATAACACCGTCTTTACCTACTTTTTCCATAGCTTCAGCGATCAATTGACCTACTTCATCGTCAGCAGCAGAGATAGCAGCTACTTGAGCGATAGCTTGGGAATCTTCGATAGGCTTAGCGATTTTTTGCAATTCTTCAACAGCTGCACGAACCGCTTTGTCGATACCTTTACGGATAACCATTGGGTTAGCACCAGCAGTTACGTTCTTCAGACCTTCGCGGATCATAGCTTGAGCCAGAACCGTTGCAGTTGTAGTACCGTCACCGGCTACATCATTAGTCTTAGTAGCAACTTCTTTAACCAGTTGAGCACCCATGTTCTCGAATGCATCTTCAAGTTCGATTTCTTTAGCGATCGTTACACCATCGTTAGTGATGAGTGGGCTACCAAATTTCTTCTCAAGCACCACGTTGCGGCCTTTTGGTCCAAGTGTAACTTTTACCGCGTTTGCCAGAGCATCTACACCACGAAGCATAGAACGGCGAGCTTCTTCACTGAATTTAATTTCTTTAGCCATTGTGTAATTACCTCCTAGAATTTTTTGTATATCATATTACTTTAAGTAGTTTAGATTTAGCTTATGATCGACTCTTGCTTAGTCAAGAATCGCGTGAATGTCGCTTTCTTTCATAATCAAATATTCTTTACCTTCATATTTGATTTCTGTTCCTGCATATTTTGAGAAAAGAACACGGTCGCCTTCTTTAACTTCAAGTGCTACACGTACTCCATCTTTCAAAGCTCCGCTGCCTACTGCAATAATAGTTCCTTCTTGTGGCTTTTCTTTCGAGGAGTCCGGAAGCACAATCCCGAATGAAGTTGTTTCCTCCTGCTCGCTCGGTAGCACCAATACGCGTTCACCTAATGGTTTGATCATGAAAAAATAGCCTCCTTTAAAATTATGTTATTTTGCTTCAAAACATAGTTTAGAACTTACCGGTCAAACTTAGAATGCTGTGATGTTCTTGAAAAATATCAATGGAACCCTGCTAATCTCCAGCCCATCTCCTATTTTTCAAGAGCGTTAGCACTCAACAGCGTGCAGTGCTAACAACAATTTTTATGATACTCAACTTGAGCCCGGATTTCAAGTCTTTTTACACAAATTCGTATTAGTTTTCGCAAAAAAATACGTTTCAATGCTTGTCCAAGCACACACTCTATTACATTGTATCCACGGGTTTTGAAAATATGCGTAGGATTCCAGCGCTTTCCTCTCACCCCTTATAGATATGAACGTTGCTAGAATGGTTAGACCTTTGCATCTAATGATCGTGATCGATCGATAACAATTACTTATTAAGTGTATTCAATCCAACTAATGAAATCAACTTATAGCAAAAAAGCTGCCACATTCGTAGAAAATCTACTTAGCGGCAGCCTCTCTCCTCACTCCTGCTTCTGAACATACCGTTCATCCCGTGCCGCGTCCGCAGCAAGTTGCTTGCGATAGACAAATGCAGATAAAAATACACTGAACTCATACAAAATGAGCAGTGGAATCGTCACGAGAAAGTCTGAGATAAAATCCGGGGGCGTGATAACTACAGCAATAAAAACAAGCGTGAAATAGGCGTACCGACGCATTTTACGCAAGCGTAGCGGGTTGAGTACTCTTAGTTTGGTCAGAAACATCACCAGCAATGGAAGTTCAAACAGCAATGCCAGCGGCAATACCAGGCTGAACATGAAGTTAAAATACTGTGCAATCCCGTAGGTCTCTTCCAATCCCATGCTTCTGGTAATTGAGATCGTGAACGAAAGTGCCATTGGAAAAACAATATAATAAGCAAAAGAAAGACCGATAAGGAAAAGAACAAACACATAGGGAACATAACGAAGTGTCGCATTTCGCTCCTCTGGCCGCAGGCCCGGACTGATAAATGCCCACAGCTGGTAGGCAATAAACGGGACAGAAATCACTAGCGAAACGGCCATCGCGATCTTCATGTACATCCCAATGCCATCCCAGAATGAGAATGCATGCAGAACAAAACCTTGCGCCAGGTCCGTGCTAATCAAATAATCGTAAATAGGCTTTGCACAAAATAAACCGCCAATTAATCCAAGGACAAATACGACTAACACATAAATAATCCGTTTGCGCAGCTCGGTGAGATGATCCACCACCGACATTTCTTCCGATTTCAGAGACATCCAGACACCATCCCATGACAAGAGTAAAAAAGATAACACTAACTTTCTTCAAAGCAGTGTCCGTTGCTGCGGAAAGCAAAGAAAAAGGGGCGTCTCCTCAAGTCTAGTAGACTCCTGAGATTGCCCCATTGAAAGATCTTCTATTATTCCGGCAGGCGTTTGTCCTGAGGAATATCTGCAGCGACCGTTTGCGGGGCCGTCGGCACAGGAGCTTCGCTCTTCTTCACCGGTTCATTATCCCCGATGATTTCACGCGCGCCTTCCTTAAATTCACGGAAGGTTCGTCCAACTGCACGGCCTAGCTCTGGCAGTTTATTTGGGCCAAAGAGCAGAAGTGCCAGTATGACCAACAAAATAATACCAGGAGTACCAATTCCACTAAACATTATTATTCCTCCTTGTCCACCTGTCCGTTCATGGTATCGTTTACTTTAATTTAATAATACCATAACTTATGTCACAGTTACATCCACTTTCTTCTATAAATAGATTATCATTGTGACGTGACAAGAAGATGACAAAGGGTTATTGACGGTATTGGCCAGTTACCATGAGCAGTGCTTCCGGTAATTGATCCATAATAGCTGCCAGATTCTCATGAACACCCTTCGGCGTTCCAGGTAAATTGACAATCAACGTGCGACCGCGAATGCCGCATATCCCACGAAAAAGCATAGCTGCACGGTTTTTTTGCATCACTGTGCTTCGCATAGCTTCTGAGAGCCCAGGCACTTCCCGTTCTACCACTCGCCGAGTAGCATCCGGGGTCACATCACGAATCGCCAGATCTGTGCCTCCGGTGGTCAGTACCAAATCTGCCTGAAAATAGTCCGTCAGTTCAATCAAGGCTGCGATAATCTCATCTTGTTCATCGGGAACGATTCGATATTCAATGATCTCGCCACCTAGTTCCTCTTCCACCAGCTCCCGAATAACCTGGGCGCTCGTGTCTTCCCGTTCGCCCCTGGCCCCTTTATCACTGGCCGTTAGGATTGCTGTCTTCCACGCCATAGGTTTGTCCTTCCTCTCTATATGTATAGTTGGCTGTACAGTTCAGCCTGCTCGCCTCAGCGCTTCGAACAAAAGCAGCTGATACTTATTCGAGCGCATAATCTCCGTTCTTGCCCCCGCTCTTAGATACCAGAAGCGTCGGTCCGATAATCATATCCTTCTGAATAGCCTTACACATGTCGTACACCGTTAGTGCTGAGGCAGAAACAGCGGTTAAGGCTTCCATCTCTACTCCGGTTTTTCCTGTAGTACGGACTGTTGCTTCTATATAAAGTTCATCTTCGCTGTTATCGGAGAAGCTGATATCAATACCGGTAAGTGGCAGCGGGTGGCACATCGGAATCCAGTCTGACGTCTTCTTAGCCGCCATAATCCCGGCGATCTGTGCAACAGCAAGGACATCACCTTTGCTGATCTTGCCACTCTTAATGGCGCTCAGCGTTCCAGCAGCCATCTTGATCATACTCCGCGCGACAGCTGTCCGCTTCGTAATCTCCTTCTCACTCACATCCACCATACGAGCTCTTCCCTGCTCGTTGAAATGGGTCAATTCCATGGCTCACTCTCCTTTTCGGCAGTGCACTATACCATTTTCAGTAATCAGCATGTCCATTAAAGCATCATGCTCATCCATCGGCACCCTTGGAACCAACTGCATGCCGTAAGCTAACCCGATCCATATCGGGGGCTGTGCGCTAACGTACCCGGCTTTCTCCCAAGACGCACGTAGCCGGTCATAGTATCCTCGACCGTAGCCAAGCCTGCCGCCTTGAAGATCAAATGCTAGCCCTGGTACGAACACAACAGCAGGTAGCTTAATCTCTTCAATCTCTAATAAATCTCTGCTGGAGACAATAGGTTCATGGATACCATAAGCCCCCGGCTCTAAATCGCTCCATGCATTCACCGCGTGGACACTCATTTCACCGCTTGCTGGAATTACACGCGGCAACAGCACCTTACGCTGATCTTTCCACGCCTGTGTGATAAGTGGGCGGGTATCAAGCTCTGAACGAAAAGACACATAGGCCATTAGTGAAGTTATACCCTTCGTCTCCAGCCACTCCAATGCATAGTGGCAGACTTCAGATGATAGTTTACTTCTCTGGTCCGAAGACAGCTCGTTTCGGGCGATGGTCTTCTCGGTTCGTAATTGTTGCTTTACTTTGGAGATCTCCGACTCCTTGCTGGACATTGTCGGCCTCCCCCTCTTATTCATCCCTAGCTTATCCTTGTTTGTAAATCCAGTTTACCACTCTTCTCCCCGGTTCGCCAAGGTGGATAGAACTGTGTTATCGGACTAGGTCGTTATTCCCTCCTTACATTAGATCGAACCCTCGCTTGGGAAACGCTTTTCATGTAAACTATAGAATAAGTTGTTCATACGGCTGAGGGATAAATACCAAGGCGAAATATGCAAGGGTGGAGGTTTCATCGTTATGCTTCTTCAAGCGACAGGAATTACTAAATCATATGGTATACAGAACGTACTGGATGGCATAAGCCTACAGGTAAATGAAAAGGAACGTGTCGGGCTAGTGGGTGTGAATGGTGCCGGCAAATCAACTTTTCTACAAATTCTGGCCGGTGAGATGTCTTATGACAGCGGTCAAATTCATAAATCAAAAGAAACAACAATCGGATATTTAGCTCAGAATAGCGGACTGCAATCTGACAAAACCATTCATGAAGAAATGATGGCGGTCTTCGCTCCGCTGATCGAAGCCGAAACTGAGCTGAGAGAGTTAGAAGTAAGTATTGCTGATCCTAAGCTCGCGGAAGACCCCAAGCGGTACGAAGAACTGCTTGAACGATATGCGCGGCGCTCGGATTGGTTCAAGGACCACGGCGGCTATGAAATGAATACACGGATTCGCAGTGTCCTACACGGCATGGGCTTCAGTGATTTCCCACCAGATACACCCATTTCTACCCTTAGTGGAGGCCAAAAGACCCGGCTCGCGCTGGCCCGTATTTTGCTTCAGGCTCCAGATCTTCTGATGCTGGATGAGCCTACTAACCATCTGGATATCGAAACGTTAACGTGGCTGGAGGATTACCTCCGCAGCTATGCTGGCGGGATTCTGGTTGTATCCCATGACCGTTATTTCCTAGACCGTCTCGTGACCACTATTGTAGAGATCGAGCGGCACCAGTCCCGGCGTTATACGGGTAACTACAGTCGTTATGTAGATTTGAAGGCTGCCGAATATGAAGCACGGATGAAGCAATATGAGAAGCAACAGGATGAAATTTCTCGAATGGAGGATTTCGTTCAGAAAAATATTGTCCGGGCTTCCACCACAAAACGTGCGCAGAGCAGACGCAAAGCGCTTGAGAAGATGGATCGTCTAGATCGTCCAATGGGTGATCTGAAGAAGGCTAGCTTCTCCTTTGAGCCAGACTTCATGTCTGGAAAAGAGGTGCTTCAAGTGCGCAATGTTGCGGTTGCCTTTAATGAAGGTTCACCTTTATTCAAGGACGCTTCTTTTGAGCTTCGTCGCGGGGAGACTGCTGCCCTGATCGGTCCCAATGGTATCGGTAAATCCACATTGCTGCAGTGTATGACCGGAACCCGTGAGCCTTCTGCTGGAACGGTGAATTGGGGCACTAAAGTAAAAATTGCTTATTATGATCAGGAACAGACCCGCCTTAATCCACAAAATACGGTTATGGAAGAACTGTGGAGTGAATATCCAATGATCGAGGAAGCCAGAATTCGTACGATCCTTGGTAATTTCCTTTTTAGCGGAGAGGATGTTCTTAAGAAGATTTCCGCACTCAGCGGCGGCGAAAAAGCTCGGGTTTCCTTATCTAAACTAATGCTCCGCGGTGCAAATATGCTAATTCTCGATGAACCTACCAACCATTTGGATCTGGTCAGCCGTGAGGTTCTGGAATCTGCTTTAATTGATTTCGAAGGCACCCTGCTGTTCATCTCCCATGACCGTTATTTTTTGAACAAAATGGCTGAAAGGGTACTGGAGCTGCATCCCGAAGGGATCGACCAATACCTCGGCAACTACGATGACTATGTCGAGAAGAAACGAGAATTAGAAGAGATTGCAAAAGATGCCGCTGAACTAGCTACTAAAAACGTCAATAAGGACGCTGCTGTACCTGAAAAAAGCGCTGTAACCTCTTTTGAAGCAGACAAGCAGGCTAAGCGTGAAGAGCGTAACCGCAAACGGCGTATCGCAGAGCTTGAGGAGAACATCGCCTCACTTGAAGAATCAATCGTATTTATAGAGCATGAAATGACTAAACCTGAAGTTTATCAGGATTATTTAGCACTTCAAGGTTATGAAGAGGACCTGAAGAACAAAAAATCTCAGCTGACAGATTTCTTTAGCGAATGGGAAATCCTTGCTGACGAATAATGTAAATCCTCCTTATAAATATTTTTTCATCGTTCTAGATTTGTTCATAAATAGTTATCCACAGCTCTATACACAGGTTCCGTGTATAACTCCCTACTTCAAAAGACCCTTCGGGGTCTTTTTTATGCGTTAAATCGGTATTTTCAAGGAAAAGGAATTATTATCCACGGATCTATCCACATTATCCACAATTCTCACAGTGTTTCATTGCCAACAAAATTGTTTATTAGAGCATTTTGAAAAAAGCCGTTATTGCTGATTTTACGCACTTTTTACACAACTCAGGCAGAATATGTGGATAACGTTGTCCACAACTTGACAAAAGACGTAACCCCATTTTACAAGACTGATTTTATGCTAAAAAAGAACCCGCTATCTCCTAAACTGACAGCGGGCACGTCGTATTTTAGACAATCTGTGTAGAGAGCAGGGCAGCATTACAGGCTGCGATATAAGCGATGCCTGCCGCCATAATTATATCTTGGTGAGTGGCCGTGCCTCTGAATTTAAGGCCCTCCCACTCCACCATCACCGCTGCTTCTGCTTGCGCATTCTCTCCGCTTCCAAGCGAATGAAGCTCGAGTCCTGCAAAGTCTATCTCCTCAGCAATCCCTTGCCCAATAGCGGCGATAATCGCTTCAAGCGGGCCTTCACCAGTGCTGGTATGTGACGTTTCCCGGCCAGTCTGCAGATGGCGTACCGTAACTGCAGCTACACGGCGCTGGGCACTGCCCGCCAATACCTGAACCTCACCCAGCTCATAGACCTGAGCTTGTTGTCCAGTTGTACTGCTTACCATTTGCAGCAGCTGGTCATCACTGACGACCTTTTGACGGTCAGCGGTCTCTTTAAAGGACTCATAAAGTGCATCCAGCTCCGCAGGCTCCAGCGTTATTCCATACTTCGCAGCCCGATCCTTCAGCGCATGTCTGCCAGAATGTTTGCCCAGAATGATCATGCTGCGGGGGATGCCCAGCCGTTCGGGATCCATAATCTCATAGGTACTACGATCCTTGAGCAGGCCATCCTGATGAATCCCGGATTCATGCTGGAAGGCATTTCTTCCGACGACCGGCTTGTTATAGGCGATTGGAAAATGCATCGCTCCACTAATCAGCCGTGAAGTATCATACAGTTTATCGAGCACGATGCCTGTTTCTGCACCGATTGCATCGCCGCGGGTTTCGAGCGCCATAACAAGCTCTTCCAGTGCGCAGTTCCCTGTGCGCTCGCCTACACCATTCACGGTGACTTCTATCTGAGTCGCCCCTCCATCAATCGCTGCCAGACTGTTAGCTACAGCCAGCCCCAAGTCATTATGACAGTGGGCACTATAGCTGACCTTGCCACCACCTCTTGCTCCCTGCCGCACTCTCCGGAACATCTCGCCATATTCATGTGGCAATGCGTATCCTACTGTATCCGGCAGGTTAATAATGGAAGCCCCTTCCTCTATAACTGCCTCAACCATTTCAATCAGATCATCAATCCCTGTCCGCGCAGCGTCCATGGCCGTGAATTCAACTACATCACAGAATTGTCGCGCATAAGCCGTCATCTCGCGCGCTTTAGCTACGACTTCAGCTCTGCTCATACGCAGTTGATGCTGCAAATGAATATCAGAAGAGGAGATGAACAAGTGAATCCGCCGACGTTCAGCATCTTGAGTCGCCCGGACTGCAGCATCGATGTCTCCTTTTACGGCCCGCGCGAAACCACAAATCTCCACGTTGCGCACCTTGCGCGAAATCGTCTGCACCGCTGCAAAATCTCCAGGACTCGATACCGGGAACCCCGGCTCCATTACATCAACACCCAGATCAGCTAGCTTATATGCCAGCAATATTTTTTGCTCAGGAGTCAGACTAGCCCCAGGGGCCTGCTCACCGTCACGCAGGGTCGTATCGAAAATTTGAATACGTTTCTTAACTGGAATAATCATCTGAATTCCTCCTAGTTTTGTTTTCATGTAATTGGATGCCTTATCTCTATCCTATGCTTCAGCGCAGAACCACACGTCGACTTGCGGTTCTGCTCATTTCCCACCCACTGCTGCCGGCAGCTGAAACAAATGAATCTCTGCACAATGTGCAGAGTGTTCACTTTTGGCGTCTTATGTAGCGTTGAGTCCATTCCCCGGACTTCTTCTACAAGAACGCAAAAACCCGCCGTCTCTAATAAAGAGACGGCGGGTTACCCCTCCGCGGTACCACTCTTTTTGACGCATCAGCTGTCACTAATAACAAGCCTCAAAGCTGCGTCCAGCTCTTCTTCCCGGTTCAAGCTGGCATGCCAGCTTAAATCCGGAAAGGTCCGATAACGAGGACAGCCGTAGGCAGCGTACTCTTGTTCCGCCGCTCCGCTCCCGGGCGAGCTTCAAGAAATCCGGTGACTGCGTCGCACCAACCCGCAGCTCTCTGTTCACCGTCAAACTCTACTACTCCCGTTCTTAGCGTGTATTATATAAATTACTCACCACTCTAAATCCATACAAAAAAGCCTGCCATCTCATTCAAGAGACGACAGGCTGTTAACCTTCGCGGTACCACTCTTGTTGATGCTCTGTATCGGCTAAGTTCCTGCCGATTCCAATTGAACATCCACTCTACGGTCCAGTATGTTAGGTACTAGACCACCCTATCACGGAGGTTACCCGTAAACGGTGTACAAACGTTCCGGCGACAATTGCCAGTAATGCTTCCACCGCTCCGCTCCCAGACGAGTTCAGGACTCCTTCGACTGCGTTGCACCCACCCGCAGTTCTCTTATCCCAGAGTATCCTTACTACTTCCGCTCATCGCGTTTGCTTGTTTAATTGAACTGATTATACTCGTTAGCTCCAAATGATGTCAATAGGCAGATACAGACCATTGTTCCAGTGAGAATCCAGGGTCAGCTACCATATCCAGCGGTATTCCACCGTCATGCTGCCACTTCACGTATGCAGCCGCTCCAATCATCGCCGCATTATCCGTGCAATACACCGGTGGAGGAATAATAAGTTCAATGCCCTCCGTTTCACAGCGCGAAATTAATGCCGAGCGGAGTCCACCATTAGCAGCGACCCCCCCACAGAGCAATAACTGTCTGGAGTTAGTGGCTTTAACGGCGCGTACCGCCTTTTCCACCAGCACTTCAACTACGGATTCTTGGAACCCCCGGGCGATGCCTGCGACATTGGGTTCAAGACCTTTCATTTTGCTCTGATTCACCACATTCAGCACCGCCGATTTTAGACCGCTGAAGCTGAAATCATAAGAGTTCGGCTCCAGCCATACCCGCGGCAATGCAACAACTTCCGTCGCTTCGCGTGCCAGGCGATCTACATGGGGTCCGCCGGGATAAGGGAACCCTAGCGCCCGAGCCACTTTATCATATGCTTCACCTACAGCATCATCACGCGTGCGGCCGATAATTCGAAACTCACCCTCACGCTCCATATGAACCAGTTCAGTATGTCCACCTGACACCACTAGTGTCATACATGGATACTGCAGCTCTGCAACCAGACGGTTAGCATAGATGTGGCCTGCAATATGATGCGTGCCAATTAACGGCTTGCCCCATGCAAGAGCAAGGCTTTTAGCTGCTACTACCCCGACCAGTAAAGCTCCCACCAAACCCGGGCCTTGAGTCACCGCTACCGCAGTCAATTGTTCGGGTGTAACGCCTGCCTTGGCGAGCGCTTCCTCGATTACGAGCGTAATTACCTCCACATGTTTACGGGAAGCCACTTCTGGCACCACGCCCCCAAAAGCACGATGTGTCTCTATTTGACTCGAGATGATGTTGGATAACACTTCTGATCCGTTTTTGACCACGGCCACCGAGGTTTCATCACAACTGGTCTCTATAGCAAGTATTAGTACAGGTTGAGCTGCGCCCGTTTCTGTCTTCATTTCAAGTCCACGCTTCCTTCCAAATAGCCATGCTCCTTATACTCCGGTAGATCCGCCCACATAATGAGTGCATCCTCGCGATTATCGGAATAATATCCTTTGCGCGTACCGGCAGAACGAAAGCCTTTTTTACGATATAAATTCTGAGCTACCTCATTGGATACCCGCACCTCAAGCGTAATGGATTTCATGCCTACGTAAGAGGCAGTATTCATTAACTCCTCCAACAGGCGCTCCCCCCATTTACGTCCACGATAAGCTTCGAGTAAGGCAATATTCGTCACATGCGCCTCATCCACGATAGCCCACATTCCAGCATAGCCAATTATATGACCTGCCAGCTCCATGACCATGTATTTAGCAAAATGATTATGCGTCAGCTCATTCCGGAAAGCTTCCTCCGTCCACGGCATGGTAAAGGCTTCGCGCTCAATAATAAGAATGTCCGGAATATCCTCCAGCTTCATCAGACGAAAAACAAGGTCAGCCTCTTGTGCTCTCAATGATTCCACTTCCGTCATCGTTTTAAGCCTCCTTTACTACTTAACCGCAGATTGGCCTCCGCTTCCGAAATCTGAGTATAGTTAGGGATCAAGCTATGAATATCATCATTCTCTACTTGCAGCCGGGCTTCACCAAGGAAGCCTGTCCAGCGGCCCTCCAGCTCATATGGAATAGCTACAGAAGTGCCGAGTTCCGCCAGCGGATGTAGTGATTCTTCGCTGCCATGTACAGCGGTTTCTCCAACAAACCATAGAATAGCTGGTTTAGTTCCTTCAGCTGAAGCCTGTTGTAAACGTTCTGCCAAGTACTCCACCCAGTCGGCCATCAACCGGATGGCATCTGGTTCAAGGCGGCTAAGAGAACTATTCCCATCCGCTGCGAATAATCCTGTGTAGACCTGTCCCCGACGCGCATCCATCAGTGGAATGATCCAGTCTGGACCGTAGCCACTGTTCGCAGTGGCTTGTCCTGACTCTGCTGTCGTCTTATTCTTAAGGGCTGTTTCATACCCACCCCATGCCACAGCATGCAGGCTCGAAATACCAACTACCGGGACATTCCATGCCCAAGCCAGTGTTTTGGCAGCGGTAACCGCGATCCGTGTTCCCGTATAAGATCCCGGGCCCACACCAACCGCAATCCCGCCCAGATTAGCAACGGTTGTTCCCGAAGCTTGCAGCGCCTGCTCTATAATCGGCAGCAAATGCACCGAATGATTCCGTTCACCGGAAGCATTAATTTCATGCAATAATTCTCCATTCTCGGTCACTGCAACCCCCAATACGGCAGTTGATGTATCCAGCGCTAAAAGCCGCTTGCGCGGCTCTGTATTCTCGTTCGTCATTTTTATTAACCCCACTTCTGGATCAGCTCCCGGCAAAGTTCACCATAAGGCTCCCCGATTCCGGTCACCGTAATGATTCGTTCCTCCGGTCCAACTGTTTCCATGTATATATGCATATGCCGCGGCGGCATTAAATCCGTAATAATACTACTCCATTCTACCAAACAAACACCCTGACCATAGAAATACTCATCCAATCCAAGCTCATCTGCTTCCTGAAGTGAAATCCGATATACATCCATGTGATATAACGGCAGACGACCTTCGTACTCTTTAATAATAGTAAAAGTAGGACTGTTTACGATCCCTTTCACTCCAAGATGGCGAGCGTAACCTTGCGAGAAGGCCGTTTTTCCTGCGCCTAGATCACCGTCCAAACCGATAACCATGCCTGCCGTTGAAGCAGCAGCTATTGCACTTGCCAGTTGCTCCGTATCCTGCAGATTATAAGAACGGTAAGTGAACACCGTTTCGACTGTTTTGTCCAACTACAACTACCACCTTTTAAAATATACCTGTCGAAAACCATTACATTCAATTATATCGGTATGGTCCATCCACCGCAACAACTGTCCCTGCCCATTGTTTAAGCCGAAGGAGGTACAGCCCTCTTCTTCACTTGCGTGGTTAAGCTGAATTTCGATACCGAACGCTGCGAGATTGGGTGGCTTCGACTGCCGCTAATCCGCTCATGCTGCTCCTACCATATCTGTAGCCTGAAAGAATAATACTGTGGCAATAACTCCTGAACACAGCGCAACAATAATGGACTGTCCTGCCTGATCCAATATATTGGTTTAAATCTTACACCGTCAACCTTGATGTCAGTTATGCTCCAAATCAAAAAGAGACCTTTACGCAAACTTAAGCATAAAAAGTCTCTTTTTTTAAAAACTATAATTCAGCTTTAACGTACGCTCTAAGTAGACCTTTGTTAGTGCTCTTGCTCTTCGAGTCGTTCAACACCCACAGTGTGCGTATTGGTTGGTCGAGAGCCAACTTGTACCGTAGCCATTCCGTTCTCTTCATCCACATGTTCAATCCATACAGGCTCCCCATCCAAATGTACACTTACAGTTTCTTTAGAAGCATAAATATCCTGTGCCCGTTTGACGTCCACAACTGTTCTCCTCCTTTATCTTTCCTAAAGTTTACGATTCTAAGGGTGACGTATCTTCGAGGGTTCGTTCCGCATCTAGCTTTTCCGAATCGGAAACCTGACTGGCCTCCGTGGACGCAATAATGCTCTCCCAATCCACAACTGTGGCCGGAATATCCTGCTCGCTCAGCGCATCGCTCCATTCGTTATCTCTTGGTTCCATACCTTAGATTCTCCTCCTCAACTTCACAGGTCCGAGTTTATTTTTTCCCAAGCTTCTCAAAAAATGCACCCGGCTAGAAAAGCCTTTCCTGCCTCATACTAACCCAAAGCAAATCAACTTAGATCAGGAGGTGTTTCTCATGCATACCGTTTGGAAAGGAGCCATCAGCTTCGGGCTTGTGCATGTTCCGGTTAAAATGTTCTCCGCTACGGAAGACAAGGACATTTCTCTGCGTTATATCCATAAGGAGTGTGGCAGCCCGCTGTCGTATGTACGCAAATGCCCGGTGTGTGACAAAGAGGTAGCTTGGGAAGAGATCGGTAAAGGATATGAGTATGAAAAAGGGAAGTTTGTGCTCTTCGACAAAGAGGAATTGGATCAACTATCCGACGAGACCAGTAAAAGCATCTCCATTCTCGACTTTGTAGACCTGACGGAGATCGATCCGATTTATTTTCAAAAAACCTATTATTTATCCCCGGATCAGGCAGGCTCAAATGCTTATCGACTTCTTATGGAGGCCATGAAGCAGACAGGTAAAATTGGTATCGCCAAAATTTCAATCCGCTCAAAAAGCAGTCTGGCAGCGATCCGTGTGCTTGAGGATTGCCTTGCGATTGAGACCATTTTTTATCCTGATGAGGTGCGGCCGATCTCGCAAGTGCCTGGTCTGCCCGAAGCAGGGACAGTGAACGATAAAGAGCTGGAAATGGCTAAGCTGCTGATCTCACAGCTATCCACTCCTTTTGATCCGGCAAAATATACCGATGATTATCGCCAGCGTATGCTTGATCTGATCTCACATAAAATTGCAGGCGAGGAATTTCATATCGCTCCTGCTAAACAGGAAAGCAATGTGATTGATCTAATGGCTGCCTTGCAGGCTAGTATTCAAGCTGTGCAGCATATTCCTTCAGACCCTGGTCCTTCATTAACAGGCAACACAAAAACCAAAACTAAAGCGGCTCCTGCTGCCAAAAGAAAAACAGCCAAGACCAAAACAACCGCCGCGGAACCTGCGGAGCAGCAAAACGAGGTCTCCGGGCCGACTCCAGTCATCACGCCAAAACCGAAACGCCGCAGCACGAAAAGCAAAACAACCGTATCTTAGGAGGCTCTGCGGATGAAGCTTCAGCCCATTATTCCTTTTGAACCTATACTGGCTGGGCAGCTTCCAGCAGGTGACCAGTGGATCGCACAAATTAAATGGGACGGCGTACGGATGTTGTCCTATTACGATGGAAGCACTACTCAGCTTATTAACAGACGTGGCAATTACCGTACCACGCAATATCCAGAACTTACTGATGTATCTGCTTACTGCAAGGCTGACTCCGTGATTCTTGATGGTGAGATTATCGCACTCAAGGACGGCAAACCCTCATTTCATGAGGTGATGCGGAGGGACAGTTTGAAAAATGGTTCCACGATTTCCGTCGTTAGGCATCAGGTTCCTGTCATTTATATGATATTTGATATTCTGTTTTATAATGGCCAATCGACGATGGATCAACCATTATTCTTGCGGCAGCAGCTGTTAAGTGACATTCTGCTGCCGCATCCCCATGTTCAAGCTGTGCCAAGTTATACCGATCCTACAGAACTCTTCGCCGCCACTCAGAACCAGGGCTTGGAAGGAATCGTCTGTAAGGACATCAACAGTACTTATGCTCCGGGCGGAAAAGATAAACGTTGGCAGAAACGCAAAATCAGTTCTGATATTACAGCTGTAGCCGGGGGTGTGACGTTCCGTGACGGTATCGTCAACGCACTACTTCTTGGTCTTTATGATGATAAAGGAAATTTGCATTATATCGGACATGCCGGTCCGGGAAAATTGACTGTGCAGGATAAACGCGACTTAACTGCGGAGGCACACCGCCTTAAGCTGGATCGGATGCCCTTTGCAGATGTTCCACAACGAGGTAAGGGTGCTTTTTGGATAAAGCCGGAGCTCGTCTTCAAAGTTCATTTTCTGGAATGGAACACCTCGGGCACTCTGCGTCAGCCTGTTACTCAAGCTAAAGTGAATCTTCCCCCGGAGGCATGCACAATGGAGCAAAAAGGATAAAAGAACGTCCTCCCAATCTGAAATGGGAGGACGTTTCTTATTGTGCTGTAAAACTTGTTACAAGGGCCTCAAGCTCTGCCTTTGTCTGCGCAGTATTTTTTGTACTCGTAAGTGTATAATCGACACTTCCATCAGCACTGGACCATACCAGCTGGACTTTAAGATCACCGTGATGAGGCCCAAAAACTGTGTAAATCGCCTCAACCCCGTTGATGGTCAAGCTCTCATCCTGATCCCCAGGCAGCTGGGCCAAAGTCACCCCTTCCGGTAGCGTGTATGCAGGTGCAGATCTTAAATTCAACCTCTCTCCATTTCGTAGATAGGTGATAGAGGTTTCTGTATTGCTCCACTTCAAGCTTTGCGAAATCACCTTTTTACCACCAGCTTGGGCTTTAGCTTTTAACTGATCCCTAAGGGTTTTATACTCTGAGCTAAAAAACATTGGAATCACTGGATTTAAAACGACATCCTGTAACTTATAATCCTCTGGTAGAGAAGTAGGTATCAGGAGTGACTTCCCGCTTAATGAAAGTAACTTCTGCGCCGCTTCGTTTATAGAACTGAATCTATATGGCATATAGCTTATACTCAAGGTTTCATGTGGATTAGATTTCTTATCATTTACATACAGGATCTTAAGTTCGCCTGCTTGTAAGGGAACTGTATTTTCTTTGGCAATCAAAGCTTCAATCGTTGAAGATATGGGCGTATTCTGCTCAACGGGTGCGGTAGCTTTACTTTTATTATTACTCCCCGCAGGCACTGCGCCTGCTGTTCCACTCACCGCACTTATCAATACTAATAAGCTTAAGGCTGTAATCGCCGCGCTTTTCTTAATCATCATTATAATATCCTCCTTTAGCCCCTTGGTTATTTGATCATGGTTTTAGCTACCGCCAGCATTTCATTTGTCGTCAGCGTACTGGCCCGATTGTCTGAAAGGGTATATTGTATCGTGCCTGAGTTATCCAGCCATACTAGCTTTGTGTTAAAGCTTGCGTCTTTAGCGGAATCAGTTGTAAGTACTACTTTCCTGCCGTTGACCGTTAATTCTTTTTTAGATTCCGAGGCTCTTACAAAAGGTACCGCTCCTTCCGGAAGTTTGGCGGGCGGCGACCCAGTTACAATGCTAAAATTGGCTTTTCCTTTGGCATACAGCTGCATAGACAAATTCGTCTGGTTCCAGCTGATGATTTTACTAAACAACTGTTTATTAGAATTACCAGCAACCGCTGCTGCCTTCAATTCCTGCTCTAGTTGCAAATACAGCTCTGAATCATTAGCTACAGCCGGTGGATAGATGATGGCTCTCGCCAGAGTGAAGCCTTTAGGAAGATTTCCGGGCTGCGGAATAGACGGACCCCTTAGCGCTTTAAACTTCGCAGCAAAGGATTTATAGTCCTTAAAAACAAACCCTTTGCCAGAGAAGCTGATCGCATCCTGTGGATTGGAGACTTTATCCCGTACGTAGTAGGCCAAAAGCGTACCTTCCTTCACTCCAGCTACGAGTGCCTGCAATTCCTTTTGGGTCTTCTGATCGGTTTGTGATGCAACCTGCGCTCCTGATGCCGCCGCAATTGTAAGAGACAAGCCGGGTACATCCACACCCCCGGCCACTCCTGTTCCCAGCAAGATTGCTGCAGAGAACGCGATAACTGTTTTTTTGAAATCAGAATGGAGCTTCAATTTCTAACATCCTCTCCTTCAATAAGGTAAATGTATTTTCACCCCTGTTTTTTAACTACACTTCTATAACAATCCAACATTAGAAAAAGGGACATTTTTTCACAAAAAAGAGGCTGTCCCAAAAGCCATGAAATAGTTGCTTGGGACAGCCTCTTTTTTGTTCTTAACATTACAAGTGCCGCATCAAGTGACGCTCCTAATGATGCAATAAGTGAAGCACTTATAGAACAATTGGGGAATTTCTCCCTAAACTTCAGAGATTTCTGTTCATCGGACCTATAATTAGGGAAAACTTCCCTGAAATTCAGCCAATTCGGCAACGAATAAAGCAATTCTCCTGATTATTAGGGAGGAATTCCCTGATTTCGTTCATTTAGAGCAAATAGCGGCTATTTTCAGGGAGTTTTTCCCTAATTAGTTTAAAGCATTCTATACATTGCACAAACACAGAACGTATCGCCCATAGTCCACCGTCACATATACCACTAATTCCACAAATCATCTACTGCAAGCCGCACGAAAATCATACATAGCACATCGCACATCGCCCACCGTCCCAACCATTAGCATAGAACTCTACGCGTGGCATATCGTCACATGGCACAGTAAAATCCATTATTCCCCTATTCCATAAAAAAGCTGCCTCCCAAGTAGAATTCACTACTTTTGAGACAGCTTCTCCTAATGTACAGTTAGAACAGTAGCTAGTGAATAAAACTGGTGGCAATCTTTTGCCATTGCTCACGAGTCAGTTTACTCTCCTGCTTGTCGCTTAGAGAAAAAACCATCTGGGTGACTTCATCATACCAATACAATCGATTCTGAGAAGACCAAGCATTCTTCCCTTTTCCAGTACCCGCCGCGATAAATATTGCCTCTTTACCTGTACCTGTCACAGACCATTTTTCAGCAGTCTGGCCTTCCAAGATAGACACTTGCATGGTATAACCCTTAAAAACACTCTGCCTTAAGGATAGTGTAATTCTTTGATCTCCGTTGTGGTAGGTAACCTCAGCATTATCTATGGAATTTGCAGCTATCTTCTCCATAAACAAGTTTTGTCCAGTTTTATCGGTTGTAGCCTTTTTTTGAAATTGTTCAAGGATTTCTTCATATTCTGTGTCTAGCGACTTGTATAGGGGAGCTGCATTAAAAGTTCCTTGCTCGAATTCATAACCATCAGCTAACGAGGAAGGCAACCCTGGCCAGAAATCGCCAACCGTTTTTAATTCTTTTACGAAGTCTTGATATTTCGAATACACCGGCGAAATAAAAGCAAACTGCAATTGATTTCCATAGCCTAACCCTAACTCCAGCTTATTTAATTCAGCATCCTTCACATAATAAGCAGCCATTTCCCCAGTGTTTAAACGAGCAAGCACTTGCTCTTTATAAGTCATAGATAAGCTCTGATACTTTTCTATCGCAGGCGAGGTTGTCGGATCAGGCGTATTATTATGCACCGTCTTCACAACAGCCTTCCCTCCGCTGTTCACTAGTGTAATAATACCACCTTGGGGTTTTGAGATATCAATTGTAACCTGGCTACCTTGTTTCGATAAATCTCCATCAGCAGATAGCTGAAAAGCACCCAACCCGATAATCCCTAGCAATACAGCCGCGGAGACTCCAGTGAGCACTCTTTTTCTAAACCTAGACGGGTGTTGGGGCATCTCTTTTTGCTTCTGCATAATAGGATCTTCCGGTTCTGGAAACGGATTCAGCTCGATAACGATGTTCGTCCTTTCACCGTCAATCCTATTCTGTTGTTCATGAATTGCTCTTACCCGCTTCATAACAGCTGCTTTTACATCCAGCTCTTCGCAGCTCCCTACCGCATCCATTTTCTTGATCATTTTCTCTTCAACAAAGCCTCGTTGCCGCACCATTCCGTTCCCCCTTTCTGAGCATTCAGCATTTTGCCAAGCTTCGTAATCGTTCGCCTGTATTTTTTCTTCACAGCATCAGTATTCTTATCCAGAATCTCCGCAATCTCCGGGAAGCTCTGTTCCTCAAAGATTCTAAGTACTAACAGGTTTCGCTCCTCTGTCTTCAGCTTCTCGAGGGCAAAAGTCAGATGTTCGTTAAATATGTAACGGTCCATCAACTGTTCCGGGCTTTCTGCAGGCGGATCTGGTTGAAAAAGCGCCATAAACTTTATTTGGCTTTGACGTTTGCGGATCAGACTGAGGCAATGATGGTAGGCAATTTTATATAGCCATGAAGAGAAGCTCGCGATAGGGCGGTATGTGCCTATATGCTGATATGCCTTTACCAGAATTTCCTGTACTGCATCCTCCGCTTCAGTACGGCTCCCAAGCAGCCGACAGCAATAGCGGTAAATCGGCTTTTGAAAAGCCTCGACGATCAAGGCGTAGGAATCTACCTCGCCTGACTGTACCCGAACAACAGTGTGCTCGATCCCGTCCAAAATCAGCAAACTCCCCTTTCTCATTAACGTATATCCTTATAAGTCTTATGATCATCCAAAAGGGACACTTTGGGAATATTTTTTTCATGAAAAGGAGCAGACTGACACATAATACCTTCATTCCTATCACAGAAAGGAGTTTCCCCGATGCCGGCAGCGATCAAAGGTACAATTACCATCGACGGAGAAGAAATCATCATCACTAACCCAGAGAAGCTGCTGTGGCCTGAATGTGGCATTACCAAACGGATTTATCTGCAAAAGCTCGCTGCACTCTCTCCCTATCTGCTGCGTTATTGCCGAGACCGGCTGCTTACCGTCATTCGTTATCCGCACGGCATCTCTGGAATGTCCTTTTATCAGAAAAATGCGCCTGATCCTCTTCCGGCCTTTGTCCAAACCGCTGTGCACGAGAATATTAACTATATCAAGCTGCAAGGTTTACCTGAGCTGATCTGGCTGGGGAATCTGGCTGCTTTGGAATTCCACCCTTCCCTGCATTATGTAGGCAGCGAGCTGCCCTGTGAGTGGATGATTGATCTTGATCCGTCACTTGAGATCGAACCTCGCATCATGGAAGCAACTGCGATCGTTGGGGCGGTCTTAACCTCTCTTGGCCTCTCCTCTGTACCCAAAACCTCCGGTGCTACCGGGGTGCAAATCATCGTCCCTATCGAGACTGGCGTTACTTTTGATGGATTGCGGAAAATCGGGCATTTTGTGGGTCGTTATGTCACCGAAAAGCATCCCAACCTGTTCACCCTGGAACGTCTAAAAAAGAATCGCGGAGATAAAATTTATTTTGACTACCTTCAGCATTATAGCGGCAAAACATTAGCTGCACCTTACACACCACGCGCAAGACCATTTGCTACAGTTTCTACACCCTTGCTCTGGGAGGAGGTTCAGCAAAATGTATCTCCCTCTAATTTTCATCTGCTCAATATCGAGGAACGCCTTCTGCGTATGGGAGATCTTTTAGAGAAAGTGCCCCCACAGCCCGTTGAACAGCTCATTGCTAAGCTCCCATAAAGGAGCAATCCCATAGAAAAAAGACCCTAAAAACAGCAATAAGCCCGCAGCATCAACTACATGCTACGAGCTTATTTGGCGTCCCACTCAAGGACAGAAGGTATACTATATAAGAATACGGCAGGCCGAGCTTTGTTCACCGTATTTATTGCTTTTTTATCCGTAAAAATACCTTCTTTCAGTTAATGATACTTAAGAGCTACGCTAGTGGATGGATTTCTTCTTGAAGCGGCCACCTTTAACATCATGGATGTTACCTATTGCGATGAATGCATCAGAATCCCAATCTTCAACAATGGTTTTAAGCTTAGCTTCTTCCAGACGGGTGATAACTACAAAGATCACTTTCTTGTTCTCACCGGAAAATCCGCCTTCTCCATCTAAATAAGTAACACCACGTCCAAGACGCTCTGTCAGAGCTTCCCCGATATCGCGGAATTTATCACTGATAATCCATACTGATTTCGATTGATCCAGACCCTCAAGGGTGATGTCAATAACCTTAAATGCAATATAATAAGCAATTAGGGAGAACATCGCGTTATTCCAACCGAACACAAATCCAGCTCCGGACAAGATGAACAGGTTGAAGAACATAACTACTTCACCTACAGAGAAGGGAAGCTTCTTGGCTACCAAAATCGCAACAATTTCTGTACCGTCTAGAGATCCCCCGAAACGTACAACTAATCCAACACCTACACCTAGAATGATACCGCCAAACACGGCAGCAAGCATCGGTTCAACTGTAAAGGCCTCTACATGATGCAGCATTGAAGTGCCGATAGACATAAGTAAAATCGCATATAAGGTAGATAAGGCAAATGTCTTACCGATTTGCTTATAACCGATTAACAGGAACGGAAGGTTGAGCAGTGTCAATAATATACCCAGAGGAATGTCAAATAAATGTGATAAAATAATGGAGATACCGGTAATCCCGCCATCAATCATTTGATTAGGTACTAGGAATATCTCAAGTGCAACAGCCATCATGGCGGCCCCTACGGATAACATGATCATACGCTGCGCGAACTTAGCCATTTTATGGGCACCGGTCTTCTGCAGTTTGTTCTGCTCCTCTTTGGTAAACATTTGTGGACTCACATTCATAGAACTCCCCCTACAATTTAACAGTATAGTTTTGAAACATTCGGAAGTATAACTACAATCTATACTTTCTTACATTTCTTCTTATACAATTATTATATCACAAAATATGCTCTAATAATGAATGGAACACGTACTATCCTTCGAAAAATTCAGATTTAGTCCTCTTTCCGGTCATAACAGCGGTGATAACAACTGACATAGCCCTTCACCGAGTTTGACAATTCTCCCTCTCTCCTTAAATTTTACAGGATCAATGAATTCACTGTTCTTTTGATCCTTTTCAAACCCCGCGACTAGCTCTGCTATCGTCTCAGGATGCAGCAAAACCGCTGTCATTTCGAAATTAGAATAGAAGCTGCGCATATCCAGATTCGCACTTCCCACCGTACCCAGCAGATCATCCACAATCATGACTTTAGCATGCATAAATCCTTTGGTGTAGCGATAGAACTTCACGCCTGCATCTTGTAAATTCTCCAGATAAGACAAAGAAGCATGATAAACAAGCTTATTATCAGGCTTCGCCGGAATGATGATTCTAACATCCACTCCACGAAGGACTGCACTCTTCAAAGCACGACAAATCGCAGGATCCGGAATAAAATACGGTGAAGTAATCCAGATCCGTTCCCTAGCAGAGCAAAAAGCGGCAAAATACATCTCCTGAGAAGCATCGATCGCAGCATCCGGTCCACTTCCTACAATCTGCACGGCCTCTTGCTCCTTGCAAGAGTGCTCAGGGAACAAACGAGGATGACTCATACCTTCACCAGAGGCCAGTCTCCAATCCTTCAGGAAGACATACTGAATATAATAAACAGAATCTCCTTCTAAACGCAGATGGGTATCGCGCCAGTAACCCATCTTGGCGTCCTTTCCTAAGTAATCATCACCGATATTCATTCCCCCCGTAAAACCAATCAATCCGTCCACCACTAGGATCTTCCGATGATTGCGGAAATTAAACCGACGATCCAGTAAAGAACTAATCGGAGGTAAAAAAAAGTGGAACTCCACCCCGGCATTTCTCAGGGTTCGAATAAACCTACGGCTTAATCGATGACTGCCCAGTCCATCACAAAGCAAACGCACCTTTACTCCCTGCCGCGCCTTTCGAATCATAACGTCCTGAAACTGTTCTCCGATCTCATCATCACGATAAATATAAAATTGCATGTGGATATGTTCTTTTGCCTCTTCCATGGCTTCCAGCATAGCGTCGTAAGCTTCTCTTGCAGTTGACAGCACTCTGCTTTTGTTATGGCCTGTAATAGGCCCTTCCGAGAGCTTTGCAAGCAAAACCAATAAACCCTCGTTATTCTCAAACTGAGCGTTTCCAGTATCCGACGCTTGTTTTACTACCTTAATCTTACCAGTGACATACGAACGGATTTCCCGGAAGAGTGAAGTACATCTTTTGTTCAATTTTCTATTCTGTCTGTAGTCACGACCTAGAAAATAATAGAATGCCAGACCGAGCGGTGGACAACAGAAGGAAATAAACAACCATGCTATAGCCCTTTGCGGGCGTCGGTACTCCAGAAATACAATCAATGCAATCTGTATGATAAAAAGAATTAGAATTATCGCGAAAATCTTCAATTCTCTACCCCCTCAATTAATAAAAACAGATGCAATAGACTCTCTGCGATGACTCTAGTACAGGTTTTGCCGTAACTCTCCTTCTTTATTCAAACAAACCGTTGTCATGTTCCTGAAAGATATGGAATACATAGAGTAGTAGGACAATTCGGATGAGCCTAATGGAAGAAAAGTCGTTAGCCTCAGGTATCGCAAGCGGCTGCCATAAGCCGCAGAAAGGAGAAGCCATGAAGAGTCAGCCAGATCATAAACGGATTACGCTGCTTGTCGTAAGGGATGCCGGACGTCCAGTCAAACAGCTCCACATTTCCAAACCGCTAGCGTTCGCCTTACCGGCAGCAGCAGCCCTGTCTATCTCCAGTCTGGTCACCTCTATGCATTTCCATGCCTCTCAGTCCATCTCACAGCTAGAAGCCGAGGCAGCCGCACTATCGCTAACCAATCTCCGCATGGAAATGAAGGTCGCCGACAAGGATAAAGATTTAACACAGCTTCGTAGCCAGGTCAGCGAACTTTCGGAAGAGGCAGATAACATTAAAGACAAGCTGAAGAGTGTAAATGCACTGGAACAGGAGCTGCAAGCATTGATTAACAAAAGCAAAGGTGCTGCTGCCGCTACAGACACGAATGAATCTCAACCGGAGAAATCCGCAACAGAAAAATCAAAAGCTGGATCGGCCACTTCAAATTCAACATTAGGTTTATCGAACCGTCTTTCTTCTCCTGTTCCTAAAGAGACTTCCTTTAAGCAGAGTACTGAAGTGAACTCATCTTCCACTTCTCTATCCGCCATAAGTTTCCGCTTTGGGGCCATCACCGCAGCCCTTCCAAAAACACTCACCCCGCAGGTTGGTGGAGAATACATCGCGGTGTATCAGAACGACGCTACGAGCTTGGTGGAAGAAACTAAGGATGACTTTGAGGAGATTCACGGGATGCTTGATGAAATGGTGGAAAGTATCACACAGACGATCACACAGGCAGAGCATGAGAATAACGTACAGGCAAATCTGCAAGCTCAAAAGGCCCGTGCAGAAAAGGCTAAACTTAACGCTGTACCGCTCTGGCCTACCGAGTCCAAAGTCATTTCTTCAAGCTTCGGCTACCGCTCAGATCCATTCAAAGGTTTGTCTGCGTTCCATTCCGGTGTCGATATTGCTGGGAACATCGGTGATCCTGTATATGCTGCCTTAGATGGCGAGGTTATTACTGCGGAACAAATGGGCGCACGCGGAAAATACATCGTGATTAAGCATTCAAATGGATTGGAAACCTGGTACATGCATTTGAACGGAATGATCGTATCTGCGGGAGACAAGGTTAGCAAAGGGCAGAAAATCGGCTTGCTTGGAAGCACTGGCCGAAGCACAGGTCCTCATCTTCATTTTCAGGTTGTGAAGCAGAATAAAACAGTCAACCCTTTGGCGTATGTCAAACCCTAAAGGGTTGCATTTAATTTCAAAATAGGAGGAATTTATAAATGTGGAACAAACGGCAGCAGCGTGTCCCCTTTAAATCTACCGATTCCCTAATTGGGCATGGAGGAACACTGGAGGGTAAGGTGCAATGTGATACAAACCTGCGGATTGAGGGTACCTTTAGCGGTGAGATTATTTGCAGTGGTGTCGTGACTGTAGGAGAAGAAGGAACAGTGCGCTCCAGTATTAAAGCGGAAGAAATCGTGATTGCCGGCAAAGTATACGGGGATGTTACGGCTGATCGCAGACTCATTATGACCGGAACCGGAGAATTGCATGGCAATATTTCAGCAGGAGCACTTAGCATTATGGAAGGCAGCCTCCTGAATGGCTCCATTGCCATGCAAGAACAGCCCACCTCTGAAAAAGCAGGTGAGCCCAAAAGTAATATGAAAAAGGACAAGGCAGCCAAGCGCTCCTCCAAAGCTCAAGGAACACTTGAAGCCGGCTAGACTTATTTCTATGAAGCAACGTCCCTTTTACGGAAGACAATCCAGGAAATGGCCAGGAATAGGATATAGTACACCGCTAATACAGCTATGGAGAAGCCAAGTGTTGAGCCCCCCGGACCCGTATCCGACAATAGGTAACCTCTTAGATCCATATGTGTGAAGATCAAGTATTGGGCCCATTCAAACCGTTCTGGACTAAAAATAACCGTAAAAATACTCTTGGCAAACATAATAAATAAGGATAATCCAATAGCCAGCCCACTTGCGCGGAATACGCTAGATACCATGAAAGCCAGAGCAGCAGTCAGGAAAAGCTCAATGTAACGACATAGGAGATCTAGGAAGGAATATTCCGCTGGACTCCAAGCCGTAATGGATGACATCGTATCTCCCGAAGATGAGGAGAAGATTAACGAAGCACCAAACCCAAAAGCAATCAATACTGCGGTGCTAAGCAAACTGAATAACACCATGGAAATATATTTCGAGAGCAGGATCTTGGAGCGACTCCACGGGCGAATCAGCAGCAGCTTAATGGTTCCCCAGGTAAATTCGCCCGCTACGGAGTCAGAAGCCACTACAACGGTAAAGATTGTATTCAAGAAGAACGCAATACTCACCGTCATCTGAAAGTTGTCCCAAAGCCCCATAAGCGATGAATCGCCTTCGCTTGTGAAATAAATAAGCGCAGGAAGCAGCACGCTCATCACTGCAAGAATAAGCAGCATAATCCATGTGCGGACACGGCTGTATATTTTGATATTCTCATTATGTATGAGAGCTGTAAACTCACCCAATTCCTTCACCTCCTGTAACCTCTAAGAATTGATCCTCCAGCGTACGGGCAAGGGTTCTGATGTTATACACCTTAATCCCACCTGCCACTAGCTTGGCATTTAATTCTGCAATCTCCTCACGCTCTGCCTCAAGCACAAGTCCCCCACTCTTAAATACTCCACGTCCAATGAGGGCTAACGCAGCCTCAGCATTATCAACCTCGAACAAGGTTTCTCCCAGAGGCATTACAGTATTGCCTACCCCTTTCAGCTGCTTCACATCCACCAGTCGTCCATTTTGGATAATCGCAACGCTGTCACACATGAGCTCCATCTCGGAAAGTAAATGACTGGAGACGAATACAGTTGTTCCTTCTTCCTGACATAAACGGCGTAAATAGTCTCGGAGCTCGCGTATCCCTTGTGGGTCCAGCCCGTTGGTTGGCTCATCTAGAATCAGCAGCTTGGGTCTGTGCAGCAGTGCTTGAGCCACTCCCAGCCTCTGACGCATACCTAGCGAATAGGTCTTAACTTTGTCATGAATTCTTTGACCTAGTCCGACTAGCTCGACAACCTCATCTATCCGTTGCTTTGTTACCCCTGGCACCATCCGTGCATATTGGCGCAGATTCTGATAACCGGTGAGGAACTTGTACATCTCTGGATTTTCTACAATGGCCCCTATATTTGCGATAGCCTCTTCAAAATGGTTTTTAATACTACGGCCACAGATCAAGATGTCTCCACGACTAATGGAAATCAATCCTACCATCATCCGTATTGTAGTAGTCTTACCTGCTCCGTTCGGTCCCAAAAAACCGAAGATTTGTCCAGGCGGGATGTCCAGCGTTAAATCGCTCACCAGCGTTTTCGAGCCGATTTTTTTGGTGACTCCCTGCAGGCGGGCAACAGGCTCCATCAATATTTCTGTATTCGACATAGTCTCACTTCCTTTCATCTATAACCTAGTTTACCACATATACCCTTTTTTTCGAAAATCACTAGAGGATAAGAGTCTGCCAGCTAAAAAAGGAACCTGACTTCTCCGGTATTAGGAAGAGTCAGGTCCCCTTATTCATTTAGTTCCTATTTCATTCAAGTACAACAGTTTAACCGCCAACACGGGCAAGCTCGCGCATATTTGCTTCAAATGCAGCCATCAACGCAGCTTCTCCGGTCAATCCGGTTTGTTCTACCTTGCGAATTTGCTCCATCATCCGTTTGTAATCCTTCGGAATGACACGAACGAAGTTCGGCAAGCTATCTGCCCACTGATTCAGTACTCGTGCGCCAGCCGCACTACCTGTAAGCTCGGTATGGCGGATAATCAGCTCACGCAGCTCTTCGATCTCCTCAGACTCTTCCACTCTCTCGAGCAGTACCATTTCGAGATTGCAGCGGCCGATGAAGGTTCTATCTGGGTCGTAGACATAAGCGATACCGCCTGACATCCCTGCCGCAAAGTTACGGCCAGTTTCACCAAGGACAACCACTCGGCCTCCAGTCATGTATTCACAGCCGTGGTCACCCACGCCTTCTACAACAACCTTCGCTCCGGAGTTACGGACGGCAAAACGTTCACCAGCGATACCGTTAATATAAGCTTCTCCACCTGTTGCACCGTAGAATGCAGTATTTCCGATAATGATATTGTCCTCAGCAGCAAAGGTAGCTTTCGGAGATGGCTTGATAATAATCTTACCACCCGACAATCCTTTACCTACATAGTCATTGGAATCTCCTTCCACCGTAAGCGTGATTCCCTTAGGCACGAATGCACCCAAGCTTTGACCAGCAGAACCGGTGAAATGAAGCCGAATCGTATCATCCGGCAAACCTGCGGCCCCATACTTGCGGGTCAGCTCGCTGCCAAGGATAGTTCCGACGGCACGATTAACGTTCGTGATTGGCAGTGATGTCTCAACAGCCGTACCTGATTCCAGTGCAGGTGCTGCCAGGTCGAGCAGCTGCGAAACATCCAGTGTCTCTTCCAGACCATGATTCTGGTATTTACTGCGGAAGCGTGTGCTTCCTTCCGGTAATTCCGGTGTATGCAGCAGGCTGCTCAAATCTATGCCTTTCTTCTTCCAATGCTTCGACGCCTGAGTTGCGTCTAGACAATCGGTACGGCCTACCATCTCTTCAATTGTACGGAAGCCGAGACTTGCCATAATTTCACGTAGATCCTGTGCCACGAAGGTCATAAAGTTAACTACATGCTGCGGATCACCGGTAAAGTTCTTACGAAGATCCGGATTCTGTGTAGCTACACCAACCGGACAAGTATCCATTTGGCAGACACGCATCATAATACAGCCAACAGATACTAGCGGAGCAGTGGCAAAACCATACTCTTCGGCCCCAAGCAATACAGCTACAGCCAAATCGCGGCCACTCAGCATTTTACCATCTGTTTCCAGAACTACACGGTCACGCAGATTGTTGAGCATCAATGTCTGATGGGTTTCAGCCAAGCCAAGCTCCCACGGAAGACCCGCATGACGAATGGAGTTCATCGGCGATGCCCCTGTACCTCCATCATAGCCACTAACCAAGATAATATCAGCGCGCCCTTTGGCTACACCCGCAGCAATCGTACCCACTCCAACTTCCGATACGAGCTTAACATTAATGTTTGCACGTGGATTTGCATTTTTCAGATCATAGATCAGCTCTGCCAAATCCTCGATAGAGTAAATATCATGATGCGGTGGAGGTGAGATCAGACCGACACCTGCTGTTGAGCCACGTACTTCAGCGACCCAAGGATAAACTTTACGTCCCGGAAGCTGTCCACCTTCCCCTGGTTTAGCGCCCTGAGCCATTTTAATCTGGATCTCATCAGCGTTAACTAGGTAGTTCGAGGTAACACCAAAACGTCCAGAAGCTACTTGTTTAATCGCACTGCGACGTGAATCACCATTGCTATCCGGAATATAGCGGGCTGGATCTTCGCCGCCTTCACCTGTATTACTCTTGCCACCGATCCGGTTCATCGCAATGGCCAATGTCTCATGTGCTTCCTTACTAATGGAACCAAAGGACATTGCACCCGTCTTAAAACGTTTCATAATGGACGATGCAGATTCTACTTCTTCCAGTGGAATCGGTTCATAGGCTGACTTGAATTGCAACAAGGAACGAAGCGTCAATTGCTTCTCGCTTTCTCCTTGAACAAGGGCAGCATATTTCTTGTACATATCATAATTCCCGCTACGCACAGAGTGCTGAAGCAGATGAATCGTCTGTGGATTGAATAGATGCTCTTCCCCATCATTACGCCATTGATAATCGCCACCGGAGTCAAGCACCTTATCATTTCCGTCTTTTTCTGTAAAAGCACGGTTATGATGGATAAGCGCCTCAGTTGCCACTTCCTCCAGGCCAATCCCCCCAATGCGGGAAGGTGTCCAAGTAAAGTAACGATCCACGAACTCAGAGTTCAGACCCACAGCTTCAAAAATCTGCGCACCGCGGTAAGATTGAATCGTCGAAATTCCCATTTTGGAAAGAATCTTAACTACGCTCTTAGTCGCAGCTTTAATATAGTTCTTCACTGCTTTTTCATGCGAGATTCCCCGCAATAAGCCTTGGCCGATCATGTCATCCAAGCTTTCAAAAGCCAGATAAGGATTTACTGCACTCACACCATAACCGAGCAGCAGCGCATAATGATGGACTTCACGTGGTTCACCGGATTCCAGCAAAATACTAACTTTCGTCCGTGTTCCTTGGCGGATCAAATGGTGATGCAGACTCGATACCGCAAGCAGAGCTGGAATCGCAGCATTCTCACTGTCCACACCGCGGTCAGTCAGAATCAGAATGTTATGCCCTTTAGCCATAACACGGTCAGCAGCCTCGTTCATGCGCTCAAGCGCGATGCGTAATCCTTCTGCCCCAAGCTCAGCCGGGAAAAGAATTGGAATAGACATCGATTTGAAGCCTGCACGGCGAACATGGCGAATCTTAGCAAAATCTTCGTTCGAAAGAATTGGCGTTTGCAGCGAGATCTGGCGACAGCTTTCCGGTTCCGGTTTAAGCAAATTACGCTCTGGTCCAATCGTAGTCTTTGTAGATGTAACCAGCTCTTCACGAATGGCATCGATGGGTGGATTCGTTACCTGAGCAAACATTTGTTTGAAATAGTTATAGAGACGTTGCGGGCGGTCCGAAAATACGGCGAGCGGAGCATCATAACCCATGGAACCGACAGCCTCAGCACCAGTAGATGCCATTGGCTCAAGCACCTTACGCAAGTCTTCAAAAGTATAGCCGAAAGCCTGCTGTAGCTGTTGTACATTGTCATGCTTAGGATTTGGCAGTTCAGGTGCATCCGGAAGCTCATCAAGACTGATCAAATGCTCATCCAGCCACTGGCGATAAGGCTTCTCAGAGGCGATAGCCGATTTAACTTCCTCATCGGAGATAATGCGGCCTTCCTTCGTATCCACGAGCAGCATGCGTCCAGGCTTCAGGCGGTCTTTATATAGGATGTCCTCTGCTGGAATGTCCAGTACACCGGCTTCTGAGGATAAAATAATCATATCGTCTTTCGTTACATAATAACGAGCAGGACGCAGGCCGTTACGGTCCAGAATAGCGCCGATTTGTATCCCATCGGTAAAGCCCATTGCAGCAGGCCCGTCCCATGGCTCCATTAGAGTACTGTGATATTCATAAAATGCTTTTTTATCAGCATCCATACTATCATGATTGCTCCATGGTTCAGGAACCATCATCATGGCTACCTGTGGCAGGGAGCGTCCGCTCAAATAGAGAAACTCAAAGGTGTTATCGAACATTGCAGTGTCCGATCCATCCGGGTTAATAACAGGCTTGATCTTATTCAGATCTTCACCAAACACTTCGCTCTTAAACAATGACTGGCGCGCATGCATCCAGTTCACATTACCACGCAAGGTGTTGATCTCACCGTTGTGGATCATAAAGCGGTAGGGATGCGCACGTTCCCAGCTTGGGAAGGTGTTCGTGCTGAAACGGGAGTGAACTAACGCGATCGCTGATTCCAGCTCTTCGTTCTGCAAATCAAGGTAGAATTGTCCGACTTGTTCTGTAGTCAGCATGCCTTTGTATACAATCTTACGGCACGACAAGCTTGGAATATAGAAGGATTCATCCTCTTCTGCACCACCGTAACGAATGGCAAGCTCTGCACGTTTGCGGATTACATAAAGCTTACGTTCAAAAGACAACTCATTCGTGACTGAAGCCGAGCGGCCGATAAATACTTGACGCACAAAAGGCTTAGCAGCTTTCGCTGTCTTGCCAAGCATTTCATCATAGGTAGGCACATCACGATAGCCGAGTACTATTTGACCTTCTTCAGCAATAATATTGCTTAAGAGAGCTTCATGCTGCGCCCGAACTTCTTCGTTATGAGATAAAAAAATCATGCCCACGCCATAATGGCCTTGTTCCGGCAAAGCAAAGCCTAGCTTCTGAGCTTCGCTTGCAAAGAAACGGTGCGGAATTTGAAGCATGATACCTGCTCCGTCACCAGAATTGGGTTCGCTACCTTGGCCTCCCCGATGCTCCATATTAAAGAGCATTGTCAAAGCATTACTTACGATATTGTGAGACGGTGTGCCTTTAATATGAGCTACAAATCCCATGCCGCAAGCATCTTTTTCGAACTGGGGATCATACAGGCCCTGTTTTACGGGCAGTTCAGTGTGTTTCATCGAACGCAACCTTTCTATTATAAAGTATGCAATGTCTTAGGAAAATTTTTCACATGAAAATCTTAATAATTATTCAATCCAGATTAGTGCTATTATTTTATCACCGAGGTATCATCAGCGCAATTTAAACTTTTTTATGATGCTGATTAACAATTGTTTTTGCATCACAGCTTTAGCGAGTAAAAGTTTAAAAAAACTTCATGTTGCATAATTATGCATAAATAACGCATAAGTGCATATGCAATGAAAGCGTTGCAAGATTTTTCACTCCTTCTAATATGTTTGCAAGAAAAAGGGTTTTTATGATTTTAAATCAAAAAAAGCGTCTCCCGGAGGAGACGCTTTTTTATACTTTTTTTTCAAAAAATTTATCAGTTTATACAGTCAAAACTTGTTCACTATTCACTCCAACTTCATTCTCACGGCTACGAGTCATGAAGTAAGCGAAGGTAAGAGCAAGGAATCCAAGACCAAAGATTGCCAGGATACCTACATCTCCCCACATTGCACTGAAGTCACCTGTAGAAATTACTGCTTTGAGACCACTAACTGTGTAAGTCATTGGAAGCAGTGGATTAAAGAATTTCATCCAGTTAGGAATCAATTCAAGTGGGAATGTTCCGGCACTAGTTGTTAATTGGAAGATAAGAATAACGATAACAACGAAACGTCCCGGTTGATCCATCCAAGTAACAATCGCTTGAACTACCCATGTGTAAACTAAGCTTGTTAAAAATGTAAATACGAAGAATAGCGGTTTACTTTGTACTTCCAGTCCAAGTCCGTACAATACAACCACAGCAGCCAGCATAGACTGGATAAAGCTCATCATTGTGAAGGTAAGCGTACGGCTGATGAAACGGTTCATACGGCTAGCACCAAGGACAGCCGAATCACGCATTGGAATAACAATTGTTGAAATCAAAGCACCTACAAATAATCCAAGGGATAGGAAGTAAGGAGCAAAACCTGTACCATAATTCGGAACATGATTCACAACTTTATCCTCAACCACAACTGGTTGTGCGAACATTTCCATCATTGCATCTGTTTTGTTCACACTGCCTGTTTTTTCAGCAGCATCGCCAAGCTTAGTTGCCAGTTCTGTTGATCCAGATTTTAGATCATCCATACCATCTTTCAGCTCGCCTGCGCCATCAGCCAGTTTTTTCGAACCATCTGCAACCGCACTGATACCGGAACCTAGTTCGCCTACACCGCTAAGCAGTTTTGAGGTACCATCACCAAGTGCTTTACCGCCTTCAGCCAGCTTGCTGCCTCCAGCTGCAGCTTCTTTAAGCTTCGCACCAAATTGTTGCATTCCTGCATTCAGCTTATCGCCACCAGTTACAAGTGCAGATGCGCCTTGTGCCAGTTTTTGTTGTCCTGTCAACAGCTGTGTGCTACCAGCATTTAATTGCTTTGCTCCATCATGCAACTGAGTTACACCAGCAGCTACCTGCTGTGAACCCGAGTGCAGTTGAGTTGCACCTTGTGCCAGTTGCTCTTGCCCACTGTGGAGTGCAGTAGCACCCTGTGCCAGCTGCTCTTGGCTTTGTTGCAGTTGCTCACTGCCTTGTGCCACGGCTGCACTAGCTGCCAGCAGCTTCTGTACCGCTGGATTTTGTGCCAGCTCAGGACTAGCCTGTGCCAATTGCTCCAATCCTTGAGCTACCGCTTTAGCACCCTCAGTTACCTTCGTGCTGCCTGCGGCGGAAGCTTGCAAACCCGCTTCCAGTTTCGCGCTGCCATCTACGGAAGAAGTTAAGCCCGCTTCCAGCTTCGCGCTGCCATCAACTAAAGATTGTGTTCCTGCTTGTAGTTTAGAAGTACCATCCACAGCAGACTGTGTTCCCGCCTGAAGCTGTGTAGCACCTGTTACAGCTTGTTTCAAGCCGTCACTAAGCTGTTTACTGCCGGCAGAACTTTGTGCAACACCGTCTTGAAGTTGCGTATGTGCAGTAGACAATTGTTGCAATCCGCTTGCCAACGTGGTTGATCCTGTTTTAAGCGCCGTAGCACCTGCATTCAAATCAGTCACACCTTGTGTAAGGGGTTCTACACCATTTTGAAGTTTACCTGTACCATCTGTCAGTACAAGTAGATTATCTTTCAGCTTCAAGGCTCCGTCATCTAGCTTACCAGCGCCATCAGCGATCTTGGAAGCACCATCTCCGGCTTCGCCCAATCCATCAGATACTTCTGTAATCTGATTGAATACAGACTCAACATAAGCTTCTGTTACTTTAGCAGATACTTTATTTTTAATTTCTGCTACAGCCGTACCACCGATCTGACCAGCCAAGAAGTTATAACCTTCATTTGGCTCATAAATAATTTTTGCCGGCTGTGGTTCATCATCCATAAGAGTAGTAGCTTTAGCAGAAAAGTCTTCCGGAACAATGATCGACATATAATAAGTATTGTCCTTCATTCCTGCTTCCGCTTCTTCAAGGGAAACGAAGTTCCACTGGAAGCCGTCGGTTACCTTCAACTCTTCTATAAGATCATTACCGGCTTGTAGTTGCTTGCCTTCATAATTAGCGCCGACATCCTGGTTGACCACAGCAACCGGAAGTTCATTCATCTTGCCATACGGATCCCAGAATGCCTTCAGGAAGAATCCGCTGTACATCACCGGAATAAATAGGATAGCAATCATCGGAATCAGCACCTTCGGATTTCTAAGGGCTGCTCCAAGATCCTTGGTAAATACGGATAATGATTTCATTCTGGTTCTCTCCTTATGAGCTTATGCTCTCTTTAAAATGCTTTGTTTGCGAAATATTACGTAACACTAAGTGACTGTTTTCCCCATTCGGTCAATTCAGGGTATAAAAAAATGCCTTGCGGCTCTTCTTCAATGCCTAATCATCTTGAGAATTGTTAAGGGAAAGCGAATCGAGTGATGCTGAGAACGCCATCCCTATCCTGAATCAACCCTTACTGTGCCAATCCTTCGGCGAGAAACAAATGAAAATACATCTTGATCTGTTCCTTGTCCAAGGGAGTATGTGTTTTATTCAGTTCAGCAGTCAATACAATATATAATCTGAACATGACTACCGAGACGATTTTGGGATCGCAAGGTTTGATTTCTCCCTGTTGGAGCGCTTGTTGCACCTCCCGTTCTAAATATTCTAAAACTACGTTCTCGATCTTCTCGAGTCCTTCTCCAGCCTGCGGCGTACCGAATTCGCGATTCTCCTGGGAAAGTTTTATGAATAGCTCCTGCTCACTTCGAAACTCAAGCAGAGCATCCAGCACACGATGCAAGTTATCAAAGAAAGGTCTGTCTCGCCTGATCTCCCGTTCAGCTATCGTCTTCATTTCCATCATCATATCGCGCAGGATCTCGTCAAACAATTGCTCTTTGTTTGTAAAAAAGGTGTAGATGGTTCCCTTACCGACATTTGCAATCTTAGCAACCTGATCCATTGTAGTTGCCTTATAGCCAAATAATGAAAAAGATTTCGCTGCGGCCTGAAGCACCTGCTGTCTTCGATCCACCACTGCCACCTGTGCACACTTCCTTTCTCCAGAAAATATCGTTCCCGCTGACTTCTGACCACTTTACTAATCCGGTCAATTGGTCATTCACTACTTTATCATGTTGTTTTCTAGTTTGCAATACTTTGGGCGAACCTTTTATTTTTTTATTTATTGCAGGGTTTTAACTTTCTATTTACGTCTTACTTGTATAATGTGAGTATAGTATAGATTTCCTAGTATAATTAGAAGAAGGAAAGCATTTCTATAGAAAAGGAAAGTAGCAGGTGAACTTATGCGAAAGAAAAGAGTACTGCTGTTTTCGGAAGGCTTCGGTACGGGCCACACAGGAGCAGCCTATGCTCTGGCCGAAGGAATAAAGCTGCTGAATCCGGATGTCCAGTGCCGAGTCATCGAGCTGGGGAAATTTCTTAACCCGACGGTCGCCCCTTGGATTCTTTCCGCTTACCGCAAAACAGTTAGCAGCCAGCCTAAGCTGGTCGGCATGATGTATAAGACACAATATCATAAATCATTGAACCCGTTGACTAAAATGGCGCTTCACCGGATTTTTTATACACATGCTTCACAGGTGATCGAACAGCTAAAGCCTGATTTGATTATCTGCACTCATCCCATTCCGGCTGCGGTCATTTCCAGACTAAAGCGTCGTGGATTAAATGTGCCTCTGTATACATTAATTACAGATTATGATGCACATGGGAGCTGGGTAAATTCCGAGGTCAATCGTTATCTCGTATCTACCCCACGCGTCAAATCCATTCTGACAGGCCGTGGGATCGCTCCAGAGCTAGTAACCGTCACTGGCATCCCAGTGCATCCAAAGTTCTGGGAACGCTCCAACAAGACGCTGCTGCGCAAGGAACTGGGATTGGCTGATATCCCAACCGTACTCATTATGGGTGGAGGCTGGGGGTTAATGTTCGGCAAAGAGATTATGCATTCCCTCACCGCCAGAATGGATGATATTCAGCTCGTGTTCTGTATGGGCAGCAATGAGAAGCTAATCGCCAAAATGAAGTCCAATCCACTGCTTAATCATCCCAATGTTAAAATTCTGGGATATAGCAGTGAAATCAATAAATTGATGGATGCCTCAGACCTGCTGATCACGAAGCCTGGAGGGATGACCTGCACAGAAGGTCAGGCTAAAGGAATTCCGATGCTTTTCTATAAAGCTATTCCAGGTCAGGAAGAGAAAAACTGCCAATATTTCGTAGAGCTTGGGCTGGCAGAGGTGCTCGACTCGGAAGTAGTGAACAAATGGTTCACTATGATGCTTCGTGAATATTCAGTTCTGGAAGAGCAACGCAGACGACGTCTCGCTCCAGATAAACATCAACCGCAAAGCTGTGCGACTACTGTTCTGAAGATGTTAGGTAACCCCGTAAGCGAGGCAACCGAAATCAGAGGCTCTAGAGCGCAAGCACGTAATGAAGAACCTGTATGTATTACACCTTAAAGAATAAGCAGGTAGTCAGGGAATTTCCCCCGGCTACCTGCTTTTTTTAATATAAATCGGATTGGTTTAAATTTCTACACTCTCACCAGCTTTAAGCGGGAAACCTTCTACTCCCTCTTGGTGCAGGCGATCGCAGAAATCAGCACCATCCTGAGCAATATCCGGAAATGTATTGTAATGTAGCGGGATCACCTTATCCGCCCGCAGCCAGCGTGCGGCCAGCAAGGCGTCATCTGGTCCCATGGTTAGCATATCGCCTATAGGCAGAGCTGCCAGGGCAATCGCATTCCTTTCTCCAATGAGGCGCAGATCGCTGAATAGCGCGGTATCCCCCGCATGGAAAATCGTCTTGCCCTCAATCGTCAACAAAATCCCCGCGGGTTGTCCAGCATAAATCCAAGAGTCGCCCTCCTGAATGGATGAGGAATGAAATGCCTGCGTAAATTTCACAGTCATCCCGGCATAGGTATGACTACCACCTATATTCATGTGCTTTACCTGTGCACCCTTCATCCGGCAATATTCGGCAAGCTCAAACACCGCAAAGATCGGACAATCATTCTGTTTGGCAATTTCGACAGCATCTCCAAAATGGTCAGAGTGGCCGTGAGTAAGCAGAACGGCATCAACGGAAATATCGGCAGGTGAAATACCGGAGTTCGGATTGCCTGACAAAAAAGGGTCAATAATAACCTTCACGTTCCCCGTCTCTACCAGCAGAGCTGAATGTCCATAATAAGTGATTTTCATGGTTATCTTCCACCTCCAGATTCATATAGTTTAGTTTACCCTATATAGCGCTGAGGTTCACAGATCCACCAAATTTATTTATAAAAAGTATGATTGCCAATGGTTTTAACATAAGTCTGTGTATGATGTACGGTCAGATCCTGTGCAAGTTTTAGCGACAAGAAAAAGTAAGTATTATCGGGAACTTCCTTTACTCCGGAGAGTGCAGCATTCACCGCTTTAATACTATCATCGTTAGGCTTCACACGGTTAAGACGCCCGTTAGCTACAGGGCTGAACTGGCTCTTCTGATAAATAACCTTATATATCGTGTCGGGGAAATTGGCTGACCGCAGCCTATTCAGAACAACGTTGGCAACTGCCACCTTGCCCTTGTACGGTTCACCTTCCGCCTCTGCCATTACAATTTTTTGTAGCAGAAGCAGTTCTTCTTCGGATACAGCGTAGCGCCGGGTTGCTTTACTTTGCTGCTCCTGGCTTAATAGCTCTGTCCGAGAGAAGTACAATGTTGTGAGGGGATGTTTCTGAGAAGCCGAGACTGTCTTCGCTGTCGCCTGACTACTCTTTGTTGCTGTTTCCGCCAATTGCGACGCTTTTTGCGCAGCTGGCTTGGATTGTACTACATCAGCCTTCACCCGAATAATGGAAACGTTCGATGTGTTTTTTGTGTTTTTTTGTTTTAATTTTTTTACACTAAGCCATTCCACACCCTTCGCCGGTTTCCAAGCGGAACTTAAAAGACTGAATGTGTTATTAAGCTTATTGGCTTGTGTAACTTCAGTAATGCCCCTCGTAATGCTACTCGTTATACTAGACTTCGATTCATCTTGCAAAAGAGAAAGTACGGATGCACGGCTAGTGGATTGCAACTTATCCATCTGCACCCTGTCCACCTTCCCTTCCGCAACTTGTTCGGGTTGCAATAAGCTTATGGCAGAGAAACACACTAGTATAACGCCAACGAGCAACGCAATATAGCGGTTTTGTTTAAAAATTAACATGATATTCCTCCTATTTCACGGCACATTCCTATTGTATGTAACCGAAAACGGAAGCTTTGAAAACTTTATTATCGATTTTAAACTGTAAACTTTTCAATAATTTCATACATAGGAATGGCATACATTCTGGTAGCATACAACACAAAACTATCAATCGTCCAGTCTCTCTGATAGTTTTTTAGGTTCCAATCATCATCCAATTTCAGTAAATTTTCCAGCAATTTATCATCATATGAATTTTTTCCCCGGTACTTTCGAGCCACAGTAAGATGCGGTTTATAGGCCCTGGATTCGCCTGAAAAACCTAGTGGAAACGTCGCTGAATGCACTCTGGCAGCTAATTGATTTAATGCCTCTATTTCGCCGGAAACCCCTATCCACAGGACTCTTGGGGAAGCTGGAAGACCAAATGTGTCCCATTTGTCCAAAGAGAGATTGAAGGGTCTGCCTTGCCCCGCAGTCTTCCTCAAGGATTTCACTAAATCTGGAATTTTGGCCTTTGGGGTATCTCCTAAAAATTGCAGGGTAATATGATAATCTTGCGGATTTGTCCATTTAGCAAAATCAAAATTTTCAGATAGCTTTGAACATGCCTGCGCCACTATTTCTTGCAGCTCAGAAGGTAATTTCACAGCTAAAAAAAGCCGTTCTGATTCGTTCTCTGATGCTTTAGCATCCATGGTCAATTTCACCTTCTCCAATAGATTTGGTATTCTTAACCTATAACATGATCCATATCCATTAAACCACAAAGTAGGAGGAACACATCATGACTAAGTCTATAGTATGTCTACAACCACTTACATCTCAGCAGCAGGAAAGGATCAAAGCGGCTGCCCCAGGCTATACATTTACACAAGGAGACGCAAAAAATCCGGATTTGCAGCTGCTTGCAGAAGCAGAAATTGTAATTGGCTGGGCAAAAGGTATTTCGGATACACTCCTTCGCCCCGAGTCCTCCCTTCGCTGGGTTCAGTCCTGGTCTGCTGGTATTGAGAAGCTTCCCCTCGATCGTCTTAAACAACAAGGAATCCTGCTCACCAGTGGGAGCGGAGTTCATGCCGAACCTATTTCTGCGGTAATCTTCGGGTTCATACTTCTCTTCACCCGTAATTTGCATACAGCTGTACGCAATCAGCAGAACCGTATTTGGAAATCTGATGGCAGTGAAAGCGAGCTGTTCGGTAAAACAGCCGTAATAGCTGGAACTGGAGCGATCGGCAGTGAAACCGCCAGAATTGCTAAAGCCTTCCGGATGAAGACTATCGGTGTCAGCCGTTCCGGTAAGCCAGTCGCAGACTTTGATCAAATCTATACAACAGATCGTTTATCCGAAGCTGTAAGTCAAGGCGATTTCATCATCAATACCCTTCCTATTACCGATGAGACCAAGCATTTATTTAATGCCACCAGCTTCTCCGCGTTTAAAGAAGGCTCCTATTACATTAACATTGGCCGGGGCGCAACTACCGATACAGAGGCGCTGATCGACGCATTGAATCGCGGACAACTCCGTGGTGCTGGGTTGGATGTTTTTGAGACCGAACCCCTTCCGCAGGATCATCCGCTTTGGTCTATGGAGCAGGTTATTATCACTCCACACTCCGCTGGAATTACAGATCAATACGCTGACCGGATCGTTAATATTTTTACCGAAAATGTGAAGTCTTACTTATCATCAGGCACACCTTCTCTAAATCTTGTTGATTATGACCGGCAATATTAATAATAAGCTTTACAAAACAAGAACATCTGTTCTATAATAATAAAATCCAAAGTTATCCATAAAGAGAGGGTTAGTGCAATGAAGGTCACGGTCACAGAATTTAACGAACAATGGAGTCTAATGTTCAACGAAGAAGCTCAGAAGATTAAAGATATCTTTGCTGATGCCCTCGTTGATATTCACCACATTGGCAGCACTTCTGTTTCCGGACTCAAAGCGAAACCAATCATAGATATAATGCCAGTAGTACGAAATATCGAAGCTGTAGATGAGTTCAACCAGCAAATGACAGCACTTGGTTATGAATGTATGGGTGAGTTCGGTATCAGTGGCAGAAGATATTTCAGAAAAGGCGGAAATAGCAGAACCCATCATGTTCATGTCTTCCAAATGGATAATAAGATAGATATCGGTCGTCATCTGGCTGTAAGAGACTACCTTCGATCATATCCGGAGGCGGTTAAACAGTACGGAGATTTAAAAGATACTCTTGCCAAACAATTCCCAGAGGATATTGGAGCTTATATAGACGGGAAAGAAGAATTTGTGGTTAATCTTGAAAAAACTGCATATGAGTGGTATTTAAATCAATAATCCTTATAAAAATAGCCCCTGCTGTTCATTTAGATCATCCTAAATGAACAGCAGGGACTACTTGTCTAAGAGCCTCTAATCCAAATCATAAATCGAGCCGACTTTCAGTCCGTACAGCTCATTATATATTTTCTCTGCAAAAGCATCAGTCATCCCTGCGATATAATCAATCACCATATGCTCCCAAGTCCAAATCGGCTTTGCCTGCTTCTGATCTTTCTCAAAGCGCTGCAGCCAATCCGATGGAATAATGGCTTTAGAGGTCTGTGGATCCAGAAATGCTCCCCATAGTCGGCGCAAAATCCACTCACTACGTTTCTGCAGCCGCTGCACACGCAAATCACGGATCATAGTGACCCATGCGAAGCTTTTCAACACACTGACGGTCCGCAGCATATCTTCATCTTCTTTTCCTTCCTTTATAAAGGTGACCTTCTTCCAGTCTCCATCTTGGATCACTCCCAAGCTTGCGACAAAGGTACTTACCCAATAAGCCTTAACTTCACGTCGAGTGCGGGAATAGTCGTTTTCACAGGTTGGCATTTTTTCCTTCCAAACCCGAAGAAATGAACTGAGCACTTCCTCGACCTTCGCGCGAATGCCTTCCTCTTCCCAGCCCTTCCAAAAGAAATCCTCGAGCGTGGTGATTTTCTCCACGATTAACCGTTGGATATAAGAATCATGCATAAAGTGTTCATGCACTTCAATCTTTCCGGCTTTAATCCCATCCTCCAGATCATGTGCAGAATAAGCGATATCGTCACAAAGGTCCATAAGCTGAGCCTCCAACGTTTTCTTACCTGCTGGTATTCCCCACTCTTTGCGGATCTCCGAAATATATCCCCATTCGTGCAGGTACATCCCCTTCTTCAGCGAGGTGCCGGGAAAAGGATACTTGTTTATGCCTAGCAGCACAGCATCCGACAGATTTAGGCCATCAATATTTTCACGCTTCTCCAGAAACATAATCAGCCGATAATTGTGGGCATTGCCTTCGAAATGCTCATAACGTTGCTTCATCTGCTCATGGATCAGCAGCCGATCCACACCCGTTGCGCCTGATTGCAGCGCAGCTTCGTTAGTTTTCTTTTCAATAAGCTGTTCCAAAATATTATCCAGCACTTCTTCCCCTTTATGTCCAAAGGGAGGATGGCCAAAATCATGAGCGATAGCTGCGCATTCCACTACCTCTGGATCGATAACAAGACCCGGATTCTCCGCCTTAGTGGTTTCCACTTCTGGATACGATCGCAGCAGACTTTTCGCCGCCTCACGGGCAATCTGCGCAACTTCAAGTGAGTGAGTCAGACGCGTACGGTAATAATCACCGGTCCCTGCTCCGAATACTTGTGATTTACCTTGTAGCCTACGGAAAGTAGGCGAATGAATCAGGCGTGAATAATCACGCTCATAAGCAGCTCTCGACGTTTCAAGGCGGGTAATCTCCGGATATTGCCGGTGTTCTCTTTTTTCAATAAGTGTCATATTCCCACCCCTAACCAAATGTCTGTATATAGTACTTCATTATAAGGCATTTTCATAACTATTTTCACATCAAAATACAAAAGCTAATTTAATTATAAACGGGCATGTCGATAACTATGTAATCATCAGAAGCCAAAATGAATCTCATAACCTGTACATGAAGGATAGTAGAAAGAAGAAAGAGCACGAAAAAAGACTGGTTGTCTTTACAAAACTTAAACTATGAATATACCGACCCCCAAAAGGAGCACTCTAAAATAAAAAAAACAGGTGAAATGATGAAAACTCGCAGCAAAATTATGATGATCACCCTTACACTCTTTTTATGCTTCACGAACTCTGCTCTAGGCAGTCCAAGCAAAAACCGCGACTACTACGAAAAAAGAGGAGACATGATTTGGGAAGTACATACTAACCAAAAAGTGATTGCATTGACGTTCGATGACGGTCCTGACCCTACTGAAACCGATCAAATCTTAAAGGTATTGAATCAATACCATGCGAAATGTACCTTTTTTGCGATAGGAAAAAGAATTGCAGCCTATCCAGAGGTAGCGAAACGAGTGATTGCTGAGGGGCATGAATTAGCTAACCATACCTACAATCACGTTTATTTTAAAAGACCTATTAATGAAGCCCAATTTGAGCAGGAGCTAAAATTGACCGAAGAAGAGATTATAAAAGTCTCCGGTAAACATAGTTCACTGTTCAGACCACCAGGCGGCATGTATGACGAGACCTTAGTAGATCTGTCTAACAATATGGGCTTGAAGCCCATATTATGGTCCTGGCATCAAGATACACGTGACTGGAATCGCCCAGGGGTATACAGTATTTCGAACAAGGTCATTCGAAATGCACGTAATGGAGACATCGTTCTGTTTCATGATCATGTGCACGGGCAGTCACAAACTAGAGAAGCGCTTAAAATTATTTTGCCCGAATTAGAAAAGAAAGGCTTTCGATTTGTCACTGTCTCTGAGTTGATCAAATTATCCAGTACACAACAGGCTGGGAAACAACAATAGCCTAATTGCACAGGACTTCAAAATAGGGTAGTCTTGTCCTAATATGAAGTTCTGGAGGCTTTTGTGATGTCCGATAATACATCCTATACGACAGAGGAAATTGCCCGCTTATTAAAAATATCAAAATTAAAAGTATATGATCTAATTAAAAAAGGGGAGCTCCCCTCCTACCGTGTAGGAAAACAAATGCGCGTGGATCAATCCGATTTGGAAGCCTACAAACAAAATACACGGAGTGGGGTGTCTACCGCTAACCCTACTACTATAATGGGCCAGACTCCACCAGCAATCCCCTTGGTCTTTTCCGGTACAAATCCAGCTCAAATGCCAGCACAATCTCCTCACCTTAAAGCTGTAGGACACAGCTTGGTGATTACAGGTCAGGATATGTCACTGGATATTCTAGCTACCTATTTAGAACGGGCTCTGCCTACTGAACGTCCTCTTCGTTCTTATGCCGGGAGTCTAGACAGCCTGATTGCCATGTATAAAGGGGAATCGGACATTGTCAGCACACATTTACTCGACGGGGATACTGGAGAATACAACCTACCCTATATCCGTAAAATACTCGTCGGATGTTCTTATGTTGTGGTTCGCCTGCTAACCCGAAGTGCTGGTTTATACGTACAAAAAGGGAATCCCAGAGGTATTCAGGAATGGTCTCACTTAGAGCAGGATGGACTCACGCTGATCAATAGAGAACGAGGCTCAGGTGCACGCGTATTATTGGATGAACAGCTTCGATTGCATGGCATTCCAGCAGCCACCCTATCAGGCTATATGAACGAGGAGAACAGCCATTTGGCAGTTGCCGGTAAAGTGGCCCGGGGAGAAGCTGATGTAGCCATCGGCACCGAGAAAGCCGCCAAGATTGTCGACGGCGTTGATTTTATTCCTATGATTCAGGAGTGCTACGACCTGGTGATGATAAAAAAACCGGAGCATGAGCAATGGATCGCTGCCGTGATTGATATTTTGCGTTCACCAGCCTTCCAGAGTGAGCTTGGATCCATTCACGGATATGATCTCACGGAAACTGGTACGATAATTTATGAGACTTAATGGTCGCAGACAGAAGAAGGAAGCACTCTGCAGAAGCGTTTAACTGTATTTCGTACAACTATATTACTTCGAACAACTAGCAAATTAGATATAACTGTATTTGGTACACCTATTTCTTTTGATTTACTACCCCATAGGCGTCTTTTCTAGTTTTAGTTGTATAGAATACAATTAAAACTAGAACGTTCCCTTATGCAGACCGAATAACTGGATAGAATGCAGTTAACTCACAGACTCCATCAAAATTTGGCGGTGCTAAAAGCTGCATCAAAGTCGCCGGGTTTCCACTTGCTCAGCATCCGCTCAACCGCCCGCTCCAAACCAAAAACACCAGACAGCAACTCTCCCATAACCGGAGAATCGCTGTCTGGTGTTTTTTTTAAGAACGCCGATTCACAAACATCAGCATAGCAGCTGAAATAACAATAATTGAGCATACCCACATCCACGCGAGCGTCATATTGCCTCCATCTACCGCAACATAGATCGCTGTGGGTAAGGTTTGCGTACGGCCCGGAATATTGCCAGCTACCATGATGGTAGCACCAAACTCCCCAAGACCGCGGGCAAAGCCAAGAACATAACCGGCTGCCAGCGACCGGCCCGCAAGCGGCAGCGTGACATAACGCAGTACCTGCAGTTCACTTGCCCCTTGTGCCCGCGCTGCATCTTCAAGATCTGCTTCTATCCCTTCGAAACCCGCCTTCACTGTGCGGTATACGAGTGGAAAAGCTACAACTACAGCAGCGATAACAGCTGCCCCCCATGTGAACAGGATCGTCTGCTCCGTCATCTGTTCATACCATCTGCCGATCCAGCTTCGTCGGCCTAAAATAACTAAAAGCACAAATCCTACGACCGTCGGCGGCAAAACGAGCGGAAGCAGCATTATAGTCTCTACCAAGCTGTGGCCGGGAAACTTCCGGCCTGCCATGGCCTTCGCAGCAGCTGTTGCCAAAATGAATACAATAATGCTGGTAATCACAGATATTTTTACGGAAAGCCATACCGGGGCGAAGAAATCAGTCCAATTTATTTCCAACCTTATTCCACCCGCTTCTACTCGTAATTTCTATTTAAGGAAGCAGGAAGCCATAACTTACAAAGATATCATTAGCTTCCTTGCTCTGAAGGTAACTATACAACTCCTTAGCTGCCTTTTGATTCTTCGAGCTCTTCACGATGCCTGCCGGATAATTAATGGCTTTGTGTACATGTGGACCGACCGTCAAAGCGATTTTAGTTTTCTTTGAAGTAAGCGCATCTGTCTTATAGACAAAACCGGCATCGGCATTTCCTGTTTCTACATAAGAGAGAACCTGACGCACATCCTTGGCAAATACAAGTTTGCTTTGCAGCGGATCCCATACCTTTTTCGCTGCCAGCGATTGCTGAGCATATTGACCCGCCGGCACAGATTCAGGCTGTCCTACTGCCACCTTCTTAAAAGCTTTATCCGTAAGCTGAGTAATTGTAGTTAATTTAACCTTTGAATCTGAGGGTACAACTACAACCAATTGATTCTTAAGCAGAACCTTATGATCGGAGACAAGTCCACCTTCCACCAGTGCATTCATCTGTTTATCACCTGCCGAGAAGAACAGATCCGCCGGCGCCCCTTGCTCAATCTGCTTTTGCAGAGTGCCACTTGCTGCATAATTAAAAACCAAATCAATATCGGGATGTTTCTTTTCATAAAGGAGAGCAATCTTATCCAGGCTGTCTTGCAAACTAGCCGCTGCGGAAACAATAATTTCGGTCTTCTTGGTGGCTGCTTGCACCTCTACACCTGAACCTGCAGATAAATTTACAACCAGAAGGATTGCCAATATCCCCATCACGGAGAGTGCCCATTTCTTAAACATTTCCATTCCTCCCAATTTCGTATGTATATATTTAGATGCTATTCTAGCATACAGTTTTTCGTTTTTCTACAACTACAGTTGTGTTTGGATATGTTTAGTTATATATTGTTATAATTAGACAATATATAACGATGATTTTGGCTTTTTGCACACAAAAAAGATGCCTTTGACGCCCCTAAATAGGGCTGCAAAGACACCACACGAATGATATTAATTCTTCACGTTAAAGCCCAGTACCGTCAACATAATGGATAATCCACTTCCCCAGGAATCTCACCCGGATTAATATATTCATTTTTAAGAATCAAATGAATCTTGAGAATACTTTTCTTCTATATAAAATTGAACAAAGGTCAAATTCGAGGATAAAAATAACCCTATAAATTATAATTATGTTATTTAATGTATGATGATATTATAAAAAGACTCACCAAACAAGAGAAATATTCTATAATTTTTGATTTGTAACAATATATGTAAACGAATATTTCATTTGAAGGTGAGAACCATCTTATTTATATTGTGATATCCATTTCTCCAACTGCTGCCTGAGCACTTCACGATAATATAACGGCTCTATGATTTCAGCATCCTCTTCGAATCTCTTAATCCAGCGGACAAACGCAATATCTTGTTCCAACGCGACTTTAAAATAACAACACCGAGCTTGACGGTCTACTTTATTCGGCTTATAGGGCAGATCCTCTCTCTTAAGCCCTTCCATGATTCGCTCCGAAAATTTCACTTTAAACTCTACCTGCAAACTATCGCGGTCAAGTGACCATTTTTTCTTCATAAAAGCTTGCAAATCAAATGATTCCTTTGAGAAGCAGCGGTTTAGTGGCTTCACGTTTGAAAAATCGTTGATATGATATGTACGAATAACACCCTGATGATGGCAAAATCCAATGAGATGATAACGATTTTCCAGTGGGACTAAACAATAAGGATCGATGGTTATTTCTTTCTCCTCCACCGCATTCTCACAATAATTCGCTTGAATACTCCTCTGCTTTAATAAAGCCTCCAATATAGGTGTTAAAAAAGATTGATGCTCCATCTGTGCACCGCTTCTTTCCAACCAGCTTGTACCTGCTTCTCTTCTTGCACGTTCTATCGTTTCTTCCCGCTCCGCCTTTCGCTTGTATTCAGCTGCAACTACTTTTTCATAAGCGCCTTCAAAATCGATAGGCAGAACGGGTTTAATATCTTCCATAATATAGCGTAGTTGCGAAAACGCAGACGCCTCTTCTTCCGACCAATCCAAAGGATAAAGTGCAAAATTGCCAATAAAAGCATAGCCTTTTCCATGTCCAAGGTGGGTTATAGGAATATGCATGGCGCTAAGCGCGTCCATATCCCGGTATATCGTTCTCTCGCTGTTGCCGCAGCGTTCCGCCAATTCACGGGCTAATATCCCTGGCTTGGCTTGAACAAGTGTAATAATGCGCATCAGTCGGATTAATCGGTCTGTCATATTCAGTTCCCCTTGATTTATGGTTAAATAGACCCATTATTTTATGAAAAAAAGTAATAGTGTGATAGAACTTTTTTACTATGTTACCACATTTTATATTACAATTCTTCTGATTATTTTCCGCCGAACCCGCTGACAAAACAAATTTATGTATAGGTCTTTTTTCGTCAATATGCATCTTCTAGTTGTATGTCCTATATCAATTTCCAGTAGCAGTTTTCCCCCGCTTCTGATACTCGAATCCAATCTGTTTATACAACATTTCGGCCTCTTTAAGTAGTAAAGGATCTCCAGAACGTACGGCTAGTAATAGTAATTTATCTGCGTGACGGCAAAGCATTTCATGAGCTTGACTATGTTGTCCTTCATTTTGCAACGTGGTTGCCTCCTCAATCGTTTCAGCTGTTTTTAACAATTCCAGATGTTTCTCTACGTGAAAGCAGCAGGTTTCACTCAGAACCTGAGTATGATGGGTGTATTCTAGCTCAAGAACCTTTACTGGAAGCTCTTGAACACGCTCTACGGTTGGCTTTTTATATTTCCACTGTAAGGAAAGAGCTTCATATCTACCTGCAATAGTAGTAGAGATATTGAATTCCAAAGCAATAAACTTTCGTTGCCCCGTTTTTATTTTGCCAAGCTTAAGAAGTAGCGATCTGCCCTCACCGACTTCAAACTCACACCCATACGAACGCTTAAAAGTTACATGGGGTTCAAGCCAAACCCGCAGCTCAATTTCACGCGCAACCACTTTATAACTGCTGGGTCGGCTGTGCTCTGCAGGTATATTCCCTTTCCATTCGACAAGCAAAATAACATTACGATTGCCGCCTGCAAAAATACGATTTTGACTCCATGTGAATACGGGATGAATACTTTCTATCATTATTTCCACCTCTTTCTTTTTTTGGGTCTTCTATTAATGTACCAATAATGGCGGACAACTCCATGTCATGGAATGTATGTTCGGTTCTATATTATCGACAAAAAAAGAGTCATTCTACATGCTTAGTAGACTGACTCTTGTAAAAACAACTCCTTTTGTCTATTTATGACGAAAATTTTATGTTTTTTTCTCATCGACTCCCTAATTTAGTCTGCATTCGCTCTCGCTTGAAAAATAGTCCCAGTGCCCATTTGGCACACCACAGAGAAAATATAAAAAACAGTGTGGCCCAAAATATAGCGGGTATGGGAGTCATTCTTGCCAGATTACTGGCATCTCCTGCACGGGACGGTGATACAGCAGCCGCGTATACCAAAAATAAACTTCCCATTACAGACTCCTCCAAGGTTAAAAAGGCCAATAACAAATAATAATATTTGCTGGCCGTCTTCCAAACCAGCAGCATTAGAATATTTAGCGCAATAAATCCGCCCAACCACATCATGCCAAAGCTTCCTCGCACGTATAGCAGGAGCATAATCAACGCCACACCCGTAGCTAAGATAAGGCCCCAATCATGGCGTCCCTTACTGTATAAATAGAAGAGCAGAAGTGCAAATAAGGAGGCTAGCAAATAACCCGAGAGGGAAACTAATATTGCCTTGCCCCCTTCTTGAATGGCTGAATAGGTTACACCGCTATGATCTGCGTATAATTCAATCCTCAGCACACTACCCGACAGTAGTAAGGTCATCAGAGCATGACCAAATTCATGAATCATCGTGTCTAAATTCCGAAACAAAGATGAAAATGGGATCAATCTAGTCAAAAAAGCAGATCCGATCAGAAGCAATATTGTTTTAAGCCATTTGTTCAATCGACAGCAGCCCCTTTCGTCCAAAGTATACGATAAATAGTACCTCTTCTCAATCGAGATAATCACGGACTGATCGTGTTTAATAATGAGTAAACGAAAACCTTAAGGAGGTAAAAATTACTTTCATTATAAGCATTACCAGTCCCATGGCGTACGCTGTCAGAAGCTGTCAAGCTGTGTTAAAATAAAAGAACTACAAGCCTAAATTGGGTGGTGATTATATAGATGAAACGACATAAATCCCGAGCATATCTACAGCTGTTATATTCGCTCCTGTTCTTGCTGACGCTTACTGTATGCCTGCCAGCTCCTGTAGCAAAAGCTAATATATTCAGTGATATCTATAATGGAGTTAAAAATTTCTCCGAGCTGCCAAACGAAGTGAATGAATTAAAGGAAGGTTTTCAGCAAACCGCTGAAGAGCTTCAGCAGGCAAAGGATAAGCTCGCGAATACCACGCAGGAGATAGAAGCTTACCGGATACAGAACGAAAGCCTACAAGAGCAGAATCGCCAACTAACGCAGATGGTTGATGAATTAAAAAATGACCGGACGGCACGCGAAGAATATTATCATAAAATCAAAGTGACTATTTTTACAGGGATTGGACTAATCCTAGGTTATTTTATACTGATACGTTTTATTCGTTTCAGCATGCTTTACCGTTCGCGAAAAGGCGACCGTCTGCGTTAGTCTTACGTATTCATTGAAGATCACAGTCACAGCATGAGGGAGATGAACTATGAACATCGATATCCAAGATGAAAGCGACAGTGGAAGCGGACAAGCCGTAGCCTTCTCCCTTGGGGAGAAAGAAGAGGTTCATATACTCCATCCACAACAAATTATCGCTTATCAAGGTCCTTCCTCAGGACGAGCGGACAGATTTATGGATGTGAAGGGCATATACCGCAAGCGAAAGTTGATTCGTTCCGATATGGCAGGTCCTTGCCATTTCGTCGCCGCCCTTCCACCAGGCTATCGCATAAAAATCCTGCAGCTCGATGGCAAAAGCGATCTGCTGTACGACTTTAAGCATCTCTTCTTCTACAGTATAGGTATTTCACTGGAGACCCGGGTGCTAAGCATGAAGAATGTGCTCGTTACACGGGATATTGTAAAGGTGAAATTCTCGGGCAATGGCATGATTGGCATACTGACGGAGGGTACGGTCTGTGAAGCTGTACTGCACCCGACCAACCCCCTTTATGTCGATGCAGGCAGCATTATTGCCTACCCTGAGAATGCCAAGCTGGAGCTCACCGTTTACGGCAACCATTTGGCTAGCCAGCATATGAGCTATCACTGGAAGATGACAGGTCACGGGCCTGTGCTGTTTCAGGCAGGACGTCAGAACCGCCGATTCGAAAGAGATAACAACGATGATGGAATTGTTAAACGATTTCTACGCGAGGTAGTTCCCTTCGGGGGTGTGTTTATTAAATAGTTGTGTTCAGTAGTAAAACAACAAAACAAAGAGCGCCATGCGTAGCCTATACGCAGGCGCTCTTTGTGGTTCTATCCTTTATAAGAATGTTGTCTTAGGCGATAAAAGCATTCAACATCCAAGCATGTTTCTCAATGCTGCTTCTAATACCAATCAGCAGATCCGCAGTGGGTTGATCAGCCAGTTCTTCTGCAGTAGCAATCGCAGCCTGCAGTTCTTTAGAAACAGTTGTAAAGTCTCTAACCAGCTCCATTACCATACCCTTGGCATCTTCGCCGCCACGAGCTTCCTGTAAATCGGAAAGCTCCAGATATTGTTTCATAGAGGAGGCAGGTTGTCCACCAATAGCAAGCAGGCGCTCAGCCAAATCATCTGCATAACCAGCAGCTTCATTGTAGAGTTCTTCAAACTTCTCATGCAGCGTGAAGAATTGGGATCCGCTAACATACCAGTGATAATGATGAAGCTTTACCCCAAGCAGGAACCAGTTCGCGGTCTGGCGGTTCAAAGCAGCGTGCAGTTCAGTTTGGCTCTTTAGTTGTGTAGTCATTAATAAAACCTCCTATGGTTAATTTATTATATTGTATTTAGACTCGTTCTAAATCTATATACAATTTAACACATCCTTTTGCTTTTTGCAACCACTCTGAAGATTTGCATGTTGCCGATTCTAGCATAACTTTTGTTATAACGCCTATTATCTCTGTCACACTCTGGATAACGTCCTCTTTCTAGACTTAAATCAAAGATATATTTTCCTCCGCCGTCTTCCCTTTCTGACTCCGGAAAAAAGCCCTCATCTCATCGCGTTTGCTCTTTGGACTTAAGACATATACAGTATCCCCTGGCTCAATGACGGTACTGCCATGGGGGGTGACAATGCTTTTATTCCGGATAATAGCAGTAAATAAGATATCATCTGGCAGTCCGATATCGGAGATTTTCTGCCCGGCAATGGGCATGTAAGGTTCAATTCCTATGTGGTTGAACTCGGAATCCGTCTTGCCAAGGGCGACCAGCTCCATCAGTGATGGCTGTGCTGAATCCTCTTGCCCCACCAGCTTCAACCGGGAAGCCAGCGGTGAAATGCTTGTTCCTTGAATCACTGCTGAGGTCAGCACGACGAAGAATACTACATTAAAGAACAGTCGGCCGTGGGGAAGATTAGCTAGCAGCGGATAGGTTGCCAGCACAATTGGAACGGCTCCGCGCAGGCCGGCCCAAGAAATTAGTGTTTTTTCACGAATAGAGAATCTGGAAAAGAGCAAGCTTATAAACACTCCTATTGGCCTTGCCACAACCATCAGAATGACGGACAGCAATATACCTTGCCAAGCCACCTCTGCCAGCTCCTGTGGAAATACCAGTAGACCCAGCAATATAAACATAAATATTTGCATCATCCAAGCAAAGCCATGACTAAAATTCATAATGGTTCGATGATACATCAGCTCGGAATTGCCAAGGGTAAGACCCATTACATAGACAGCCAGCAAGCCGCTGCTATGAACGAGTGCAGATAAGCCGTAGGTTAGGACAGCAAATCCAATTGCCAATACCGGGTAAAGTCCCGTAGAATCCAGGTTAATTCGATTGATAAGATATACTGCGACTTTACCAAGTACAATCCCTATCACCAAACCAACTGCCATCTCCCATATAAAGGACAGCACAAGTCCCCATATCGCCATATCCGGATGCTGAATCCATTCGATCAGCGATACTGTCAAAAATACCGCCATAGGATCGTTGCTGCCTGATTCCGCTTCGAGTGTCGAGGTCAGTCGTTTGTCAATATTCTTACCGCCTAATACCGAAAAGACCGCAGCAGCATCAGTCGAACCCACGATAGCTCCGAACAGAAAACTTTCTGCCCATGACACCTCAAGAATCAGCTTAGCGAACACCCCAACGATAGCTGTCGTTAACAATACGCCTACCGTGGATAAGGATAATGCCGGCCGAATAATAGGCTTGATATCCTTAATACTGGTCTGCATCCCACCTTCGAACAAGATAACAACCAGCGCAAAAATCCCAGCCATTTGTGTTAAGGAAGCATTGTTAAAAAAGATAAATTGACTCAGTACCATCCCCGCAGCAAGGAAAAGCACTAGAGCTGGCATTCCAAATTTAGTGGAGAATTTGGTGGAAAACACACCTACAAGTAAGAGAGCTGCCAGCAATAATATGATATTATCTGCAAGTTGGGTCACCGTTTATTCACTTCCCTTTCGCTTCTAGCTTAAAATATAAGCTTCCTTATTTATGTACGTTATTACCCTTATCCACCTCCTTTTGAGACATTGAATAATATAAGCAGGATTGAAGATTTCATCCGCTGGGGCTTATACTTAAAATAATTCCTTTCTACCCTACTCGTATTTACATATAAGGAGGCTGACTGTATATGCAATTGAGATTAATTAAACCTGCGGAGCTGGAGCAAGCCGCTCTTCTAGCCCATTCCATCTTTCGTAAAGCTGGAGACACTTCTATGAAAGAGCTGTTTCCGCTGATTTTCAGCCCTGGTTACACTCACTCTTATGCAGCCGTTGCCGAGGACGGTAACATCGCTGCTTTTATGGGATTGGTGCCCTCCACGATCTGCACTGGAGAAGCTTTCCTGAACGTGTTCTCCATCGGCGCGGTTTGCACAGATCCTGCTTATCGCGGCCAGGGACTAGCCGGTCAGCTTCTACAGCTATGCCAGACCCATGCTGCGAATGCCGGCGCATCGCTTATCTTTGTCTCGGGTGACCGCTCGCTGTATACCCGAGCGGGATGCGTACCGTTCGGCGGTACGCAATTTGCCGAGCTGAACGCAAGCTCGGCTCACGCACTTGCTGCCGCAGCAGGGGAAGAATGGACGCTGCGGCCCATGCAGCCGGGCGACTTCTTCGCCGTCAACCGGCTGCTGAATGAACGCGAAGCCGGACAGGTGTACAGTCCGGGTGAGCTGGCGCTGCTGCTGGGTGCCGAGGCTTACGCGGGTGTGCTGGGCTTGTCCCAGCGCACACTCGTAGCCGTGCGGGACGGCAGCATCGAGGGGTTCGCCGCGATGGCTGTGCCTGCGGCGGATGTGCCGGCGCCGAGCCCAGCGACGGCGGTGGAATGGGCCGGCCAGCCGCAAGCGGTAGCGGCGTTGCTGGCCAAGGCGGCTCTGTGCGGCGGTGTCGGCACGCTGCAAGTGCCTGTGCCGTGGCAGGAGCGCAGCCTGCTCGCGCTTCTGCGGGACGCCGGCGCCTCCTTAAGCGCCGGCGCGAACAGCGGGACGGTCTGCATCGCAGACCGGGAAGCGCTTTTGCGGCAGACGGAAGTATGCCGCAAGCGTAGCCTCGACTTGTCGTCTGTGGACGACAAGGAGCTGATCTCGCTGCTGTTTGATCCAGCGAGCCCGCTTCGCACCTCTGATTCCTTGGGGGAATCAGAGGCAATCCCTTTACCTTATATGTCAGGCCTCCATTTTATTTAAAGCACAAAAATAACCTCAGCGGGAGAAGGATCCCGCTGAGGTTATTTAGTATGCTCTATTAACAGTTATATAAATTCAAATAATTCTTATTCTCTGGAGTACACCTGTAGCTCTTGAATAGACCAATAATTCCCGCCGGCTCCGTTCTGCACAATTTTGACATACCTCGTCTTCACTTTAGAAAAGGATATCTTAGTAAGCTCTTTCGTACCTTTACCAGACGTGAGTTTTTTCCAGTTTTGAGCATCGTCAGAAATATAGACTACATAGTCTCTTGGATAATCAAACGGTGATAACGTGCTATCCAAATCTATTCTTTCAATTTCATGTGCTTCACCCAGATCAATCTGAAAATACTCACCGGAAACCTGATGTTTCCCCGTATCCCAGCGCGTGCGCCGATCCCCATCGATAGCCAGACTAGGAGCTGATGCTGCCGTATTCACATTTGAGGATACCTTCCATTTAGTACGATCCAGAGGAACCAGTCCAGTGGCTGTAATCTGAACTTTATCGGACAGTAAATTAGAGCCGGATACCCTTACCGCGTAGGTATATAACGTCCCTTCACGTAAATTATGATCCGTATATTCTGTAAGCTTCACATCGGTGGCCACCACCTTCATTTCCCCGCCGCTACCTTCAGCGCGAAGCAGCTCATAGCTTGCTCCTGGTGCCTCCAACCAATTTAATTTTACAGCTAAACCTTTTGTTGCTGCGGCTTTGAATCCTTTAGGTGCCGACGGCTTTACTTCAGAGGAAGGCTGCAAAATATACTGCACAGCCTCTCCTGGAGCAAGGGTCTCCGTAAAGGTTAACGTAGGAGTAGCCTTTTTACCTGTTACATAACTTCTTGCTTTTTCATACGTATCCCCGTTTCCAAAACGTTCCCCTTCATACACCCCGTTCTTCGGCATAGTCACATTTACACTCACAGTTTGTGGAGTAGACTCAAAGTTAACGAAATTAACCAGCACCTTATTTGAGGTCGCTCCACTTCCCGCAAGAGGCTTCAATGTAGAAGTATCCACGGCCCGAACATATACCAGCTTGTCGGCTAATACATCTTTGTTGGCAATTTGATAAGTTAGCGGAGCTCCATGTGTAGCATAGGCAAGACTGAGCCTTCTCATAATGCTGACACGTGAATCCTCATTTTCTTTTGTATAATAAATCTCTGTGGTCGCCGGATCATGCTCTTCTAAATTAAACCCGTATTTGAATAAACTGAAATCCTTAAAAAAAGCAGCATGCTGCACAAACATATCCGCATAACCAATATGTGCACGCATGATCCGGTCGAATACAGCCGCTGTCCGATCCGTTGCCCCGTATTGATAGGCATCCACATGACTGTCCGAGGTACCAAATTCAGTGGTCAGCATTTTTTTGCCGAGTCCATTGTCTGCGCCAGTGAAGGTCTTCAAATTCTCAGTAAAGCTTCCTCCATTACTAAAAATATAAGAGTCACCGTAGGAATGTCCATTGGTCAAATCCGTAACCTTCTCCAACTCCATACGTTGCTCTGGATCACGTTCCCAGCCATCCGGATCTCCACATTCCTTCCCAGTTCCCTTCTGATTACCACAGGAATCCTCACTGTAGCTCGGCCAATATGCCCAGCCCGGAGCAACAGTTTGTAAATGGGGCGCGATTTGCTTGCCCTTTTTATTCAGCCAGTCCGCAATTGCCAGGTTCACTGCCTTAGAACGATTGAATAATCCTGGCTCATTATCTACCTCATAATATTGAAAATAGGGGCTATATTGCTCAAAATAATCTGTCAGCTTTTTCTCCGCGTCAGCAGGCAACGATCCATCTGCCTTAAGCTTAATATCACCAGTATGCAAATACAAAGCAACCGCCTGCATGTTGTAATCCTGCAATACCTTGTAATATTCCATCATATCCGAGCAGGATCTCCCGACATCACTGGCACAGCTAGTACGCATCACATTCCCGCTATAAGCCATCCCTAGCCATTTGATAACATAAGGCAAGTGCGTAACTGCACCTTCATCGAAATAAAATTGTTTATTATTCACTACTGTTCCCGTCAGTGTATAGCTGCCATGGATAGGCTCAGAAATTGGAGCGTTAAGAGATTCTAAACGGAGATTATCCCAAGTCCACCAGGAATATTCGTCTTCTTTGTCACTGCAATATAAACAGCGAACCGTTTGCAGCTTCAATTCATTCGTTCCTATCTTTAATTGCTCCTTGGGAATATATAATTCATAGGTCTTTTGAAAGTTATATTCGCTTTCTGTGCCAGCAACGCCCGCAATTTGAATGATCCCCGACAATTGATGATTGGAGAACACACTCATTTGCGGCACGGATTTATAAGCATCCAGAATACCTACGCTAAATAAGACCCCATTCTCCGGGATCTTATTTAGCTGATAGGTGATTGTTAATTCCGGCTGGGTCTTTCCATTCAAGCCTGCAGGCAAGCTCTGCAGAGCCGATGATTTGAGCACCGAAGAAGTAACATTAAATTCCTTCTTGCTGCCAGAAGTGCCACTCGCAGCGAATTCAGCTGCTGAGCCATCATGTTGTCCCAGATTCCAGATCACAGTACCATCCGGTATTTCTGCTGCAGCATCAGTTCCTGCAGATAGTCTCGGTATATTGACACCTACCTTATAATCGTTTGTCCTATTTGTTCCGAAGACAGAGACAGACAACAGAAACAAGACGGTTAATGCGGCGAATTTTAGTAATAACAGTAATGGTTTGTTTGCAGATATCTTATTTTTTCTATTAGATATTCTCCTCGTTATTCCCATCCATAGGTCCTCTCTTTCTTCCGGAATGTCTTACCCTATCATTTCATTAGATTAAGGAAGGAACAATGCCCCTTGTGGAATTACCTGCTGCTTCTGGCTGGAACTCTCCCATAGCAAACGAAGATTGGCATCTCCTTCATTCTCATAATATTCAATTTGGATATCATAAAGCGTTCCGGCTGTGAGCGGGATACTTCCTTTATGAAGGGTTGCACTTTGATTTTTCCAATTGTCGATGATCAGCTTTCCGTCAATCCAGACACGGACTCCATCATCAGAGGATGCCGAAATCGTATATTTTTCACTGAATTTAGGTTTGAGTTTCCCTTTCCAGCGTACAGAAAAGTGATCTTCATTTATCTCTGAGGCAGGGGACCCACCATGCCAATTAAAATCAATCTTACGGTCATTGCGGATAAGTACCGCTTCTCCATCTAAATCAGTATTGTTATAGTATTCTCCAGTTAAACCCGTTAGGGTTACCGGAGTTACGGGTGCTATCGAAGGACCTCCTGTTGTGAGAACATAGTCCTCTCTCGATACTATAAATGAGTCTTTAAAAAAGCTTTTAATTGACTGTAGCGTATTATTTTCTGTCAGTAATTTTCCCCAGGTCATCATATAGACCCATTTATTTTGTTTCTCAGTTAATACATCCGGGTTCGGCAATTGCCCACTCTCCCCGATTCCGATAGGTTTACCCTCGGCCAATGCGAGCAGATCCTCATAGTAGGACTGTTTATAATCGTTATTGTAGATATCCGCAGCCAGAACATCGAGTTTATCCCCACCGGGATAATATGCAGCATATGGATCTGACCATTCATTCGGTGCATTCGGATTCCACACCCACAGTAGATTATTTAGCTTGTGTGTGTTTACAAAACGATCATAGACAATACTCCACAGCTCTGAAAAATTGTCCTTTTTCCCCCACCAAAACCAACCACCATTCATTTCATGGTAAGGTCGCCATAAGACCGGCACTCCGGCATCACGCAGCTGACCCAAATATCCAGCAACCTCGTCTAGATCTGAAATTAGCCTCTTATACTGAGCTGTCCCAGGTGTAACATAAGCATTAAATTTCTCTTGACTGAGACTTCTGTTTACATTGGACCATTCTGCTGAGGTTCCCGGTAAGCTCTGATGGAAGGTCATGGCTACAATGCCACCCTCTTGATGCCATTCAATTGCACTGTCTATAACAGCTTGCCGCTGTTCTGCGATCGTCCCTTCGGATTGATTATTAATCGCCCCTAATTCATAACCATGTAGAACGGCATTTTGTCCCGAAGTATTCTTCAGCTTATGAACCAGTTCATCTGGACTTTCTAGATAATCATGCTGGCCGGACAAGATCCCTTTGCCACGTAGATTCACCAAATTACTCAGCAGTTGCTTGGCTTCTTCAGAAGCCGAAGGATTGCTTGGTATAGCCGGAGGTAGAGAGGAAGAAACACTCATAGCCTTCGGAAGACTTTTAACCTCTCCCCAAGGCAGCAAGGAAAAAATAATAAACACCGGTAACATAGTAAACAACAATCTGTTTTTCTTATAATATTTACGCAAATAAATCCTCCTTTCGGTAGCTGTACTGCCTCCACAGGTGTTAAAAACATACCTGTTATCGGACAATCGTCTTCTGACCTAATGAGGACTATAGCTTAGTAGCTCTGCAATAACGCAGAGCCACTAAGGATCGACCTTTAATTTTCATCAATCAGGAGACATCCGGAAGAAAAAGTGCACTTGCTGGAACTGTCTCTTTAGCTTGACTAGCACTTTCCCACATCAAGCGGACTCTCGCATCGCCTTCATTCTCGTAATACTCCACCTTGATATCATATAGCTGGCCAGCCTTCAGCGTTATAATGCCCTTACGCTCAGTACCACTTTGCTTAGTCCAACTATCAATCACGGATTCCCCATTCACCCAGACACGGATACCATCATCTGAGGTAGTGTAAAATGTATATTGCTCATTATATAATGACTTAATTTTACCGCTCCAACGTATGGAGAACCGATCAATCCCGAGGGCGGCATCCGGCGAGCCTTGCCGCCAATTGAAATCGATTATTGCATCAGTTCTGTTAAGAGCTGCTGCTCCCGACAATTGCATGTTGTTGTAATACTCTCCTGCAAGCCCCTTCGCGAGAGGAATTGCTGCCTCCCCCTCTTCTTCAGAAGGTGCCGGCGCTGGTGCGGCGCTAGGTGTCGGTGCCAGACCAGTATTTAATTTATCTCTGGTCAGGGTATAGTTGCTATTCATAAATGTTTTGATTGTGTCTGCACTGTTATTCTCGTAAAGCATTTTTCCCCAGCTCATCATATACGTCCATTTACTTTGCGATTGCTGAAGCTTCTCCAGATTAGGCATTTCACCATTTTCCCCGATCGCAATCGGTTTGCCTGCGGCTAGACTCAATAAGCTGTCATAGTATTTTTGCTGGTAATCATTTTCGTATATATCTGCTGCCAGAATATCTACTTTATCAGCACCTGGATAAGTTAGCGCATAAGGATCTGACCAAACATTGGGAGCATTCGGACTCCACACCCATAACAAATTATTTAATTTATGAACGTTAACAAAACGGTCATACATAATATTCCATAGTTTAGAAAAGTTATTTTTCTTCCCCCACCAGAACCAGTTCCCGTTCATTTCATGATAGGGTCTCCAAAGCACCGGAACATTGGCATCGCGCAAGCTTTTTAAAGAGACGGCCACCTTATCAAGCTCAGCGATCAGATTGTTATATTGCTTGGTACCCGGTGTAACGTAACTATCGAACTCACTCTGGCTAAGTGTTTTTTTCACATTATCCCAGTCATAAGAGGTGCCCGGCAGGTTAGCATGAAAAGTCATAGCTACGATCCCGCCCGCTTTATTCCAGTTGATGGCGCTGTTCACCACATTTTGACGTTGCCAAGCCATCGTTGCTTCGGACTGGCCACTGATCGCACCCATTTCATAACCGTGAAGAGCCGCATATTGTCCGCTGGTTCCCTTCAGCATATTGTTAATTTCATCTGGACTTTCTAAATAGTCATGTTGACCGGCAATAATACCTTTTCCTGAGATCGAGTAAAAATAGTTAAGCAGCTTTACGGCTTCAGGTGAGGCACCTGGGGTAACTGGCGTTCCAGAATTTGAAGCAGCTATGACAACAGACGGCGAAATTCCAACAGCAAGCGGAAGTGCAGTCAGAAACAGGACGAGTGACAGAAATGCACCAAACAATCGATACGTACGGTAAGCTTTCAAAATAATCTCCCTTTCGGTAGCCAGGCTGCCACTCTTTCGAAGGCCCTATAGCTTTGCGTCCCTACCTTTCGATAGGTTTGCCTTTTCAATTTAAGAGAAATAATCTCTCTTACCGTAAGTATCGACGACAATTAATGATATATTTAGTGTTTTTATGACTTTTTTTGATAATTGAGTCAATTTACCTGTTTCAAGAAATTTTGAATTGGTTAAATAGATAGGTTAGACCTATGAAATGAATTGTTGTAGTTCTATATCATTCCAGTCTAAAGTAATACGTATGTTATCTTCTTCTACTAATTCAGACCCCGTCTGTACCTCTATAAACTCAACATCCGTCAAAGCAAGGATCGCGTGCTTCGTTCCTTCCGGTATACGTACCACGTCCCCAGCCTTCACATTATGTTTTTTCTCATTCAGCACAATACTTGCTTCGCCGCTGACGATTGTCCAAATTTCACTACGCTTGCGATGTAATTGATAGCTGATATTATTCCCCTCGGATATAAAAATCCGTTTGGTCAGCACTTCATTGCCTTCATCATATTTCACATAATCAATAACTTTGTAATGACCCCAACGGCGTTCCTCGTACATCGGTCTTTGTTCAAAGGTCTTCAGCACTTCTTTAATCCGTGGGCTCTCAGCTTTATGGGTAACTAGAATCCCATCCGGGCTAGCCGCAATGATCAGATCCTTCGCACCAATTACCGTAATCGGAATGTCCAGCTCATTAATCAAGCAAGTCCCCTCAGAATCCGCCGTCACAAAACCTTTTCCTACATGCTTGCTGCTCATTTCCTCTGTCAGCGTATTCCACGTTCCAAGATCCTTCCAGAATCCATCATACGGCTGCACCACAATATGTTTTTCTTTCTCCACCACTTCATAATCAAAGCTGATGGAAGACAATAGCTTATACTGCTTCTGCAATTCTTCATATCCTAAAGGCAACCCTTTACGCTGCAAAATATCTAACAAGTACCCTAAGCGGAAGGCAAACACTCCGCAATTCCACAAGGCATTTTGTTCGATGAGCTGTTCTGCTTGTATGCGGTCTGGTTTCTCTTGAAAGTGACTCACCTTCATAAAACCATTTTCCCCCGCCTCTTCGGTGGTAGGAATAATATATCCGTATTTCTCTGAGGCATGTTCAGGAACAACACCCATTAGAGCCAGATTTGCTCCACTTTCCAGCATGGTCTCCTCAAGCATAGCTATGGTATCGAAAAAGGATGCTTCTACATAAGGGTCAACAGGCAATATTGCTACCGTCTCCGCTGGAGAAACACCTGCCACTGAATAAAGATAGGTAGCTGTTAAGGCGATAGCCGGAAAAGTATCCCGACGCTCCGGTTCAACGATAATCGGCACATGACTTCCCAGTTGGCTTTGTATCATTTCTACTTGGCCGCGGCCGGTGGCCAGATAAGATGATTCTGCCATCCCTGCTTCCTCCAACTGTCTCCAGACACGTTGTACCATGGATTCTGGTTCACCTTGAGGGCTTTCAAGTACCTTTAGAAATTGCTTTGAACGTGAGTCGTTGGACAACGGCCATAACCGTTTACCTGAACCGCCTGATAGAAGTACCATTTTCATAGAATGAACCCTCCTTGAATTATGGAAATCGAGCATATTTGAATTGTTATCAAAACGTCAGCTTCCACTTAGCCTTATTTCGAGCGGATGCACTAAAAAAATTTGTTAGGTAGAAACCACTCCAAGGGATTTTGGACTTCCGATCGCTGTTATCCTCAGATTTCCTTATTGAACCGCTTCTAGCGGTAGAAATCCGAGGATAGCATATGCTTTCGAAGCTAGCTTTCCTACGGAAATCTTTCGGGCGAACACTCCGTTTCTACAGTTCCAAATTCCCTTTCCGTTCTTCACCTAACCAACTTCTTCTTAATACTTGATCCGTGCGTACCGGGCTGTTCCAGCCGGAAGCAAGCACGTTTTTCTAAAGATTTGCTTCTGCTCCGGGGGAGGCAGCTGCAACTGCAAGAACTGTAAGAACAACTGCAAGAACAACTGCAAGAACAACTGCAACTACAAGAGCAAGACTAATTGCCACCACAGAGACAGAGACAATGACAATGACAACTACAAATGCTACTGCTACTGCGGTATATAATCAGAGTACCTAACTTTATAAATTGCTTAGAAACTTAAGATAAGGGAACGGAGTGACGGAGGGGAATTTTGGAACTGTAAGAGCGATAGCGTCCGCCTTTGTCTGCGGATTTCTACCGCTATTAGCGGTTAGAATCAGGAAATCTGCAGACAACAGCGGCTGGAAGTCCAAACATTCACCGCAGTTGCGACTGACACTTAACTCAAATCATTAAACCGCTCCAGCCACACTAGCAGAATAACCGCTCAATCCACCCATCTGCGGGCGACCGACAGAATGATAAACGAGGCCGGTACCCTCGATTTGCTCCTTGGAATACACGTTGCGTCCATCGATCAGCACCCCATTGCGCATGCTTTTCGCCAGCTGATGCAGATCAATGTCCTTCAGTAGGCTCCAATCGGTCAAGAGGCATACGGCATCGCTGCCCTCAGCCGCCTCCTCTGGCAGATTGCACCAGCGAAGCTGCGGATGATCGTATTGCTGCCTGAAATTTGTAGCTGCGATTGGATCATATAGCTTGACTGTTGCCCCTTCAGCCACCAGTGCCTCAACAATCTCTCTGGCTGGAGCTTCGCGGACATCATCAGTGTTAGGCTTAAAAGCAAGCCCCCATATCCCAATTGTCGAACCGCGCAGGCTGCCAAGTGATTCATGCAGCTTGGAGATGATCATAAACCGTTGTCCCTTGTTCACTTCGACTACAGATTTCAATAATTTGAATTCGTAATCGACGTTGCCCGCAATTTGAATGAGCGCATTAGTGTCTTTCGGGAAACAGGAGCCTCCATAACCGATACCAGCCTGCAGGAAGGATGACCCGATTCTTTGGTCCATACCCATTCCTTGTGCTACCTCGGTTACATCAGCTCCCACTTTTTCACAAATATTGGCGATCTCATTAATAAAGGAGATCTTCGTGGCCAAAAATGCATTCGAAGCATATTTGATCATTTCAGCACTGCGTATATCTGTTACAAATACATTTTCTGTGAAACCCTTATGAAGCTCGCGCATGGTTGGTTCCAGCTCTGGATTATCAAGGCCAATGATAATTCTATCAGGATGGAGGGTATCGCGAATCGCTGACCCTTCACGTAAAAACTCAGGTGCAGACACGATATCAAAAGAATGTTGGGTATACTTAGAGATCATTTGAGAGATTTTTTCATTTGTTCCTACTGGAACTGTAGATTTAGTCATTATAATTTTGTGCCCTTCCATCGCTTTGGCGATTTCAGCGGCTGCACCCTCAATGTAGGTTAAGTCTGCTTCACCGTTAGGCAATGATGGCGTACCTACAGCAAGAATGATAATATCTGAACGGCGCACCGACGCTTGAAGATCTGCAGAAAAAGATAACCGTTCCTCACGAAGATTCAGTTCAATCAGTTCCTCGATTCCCGGCTCATAGATGGGCGATTCCATCTGTTTCAGCTTCTTAATCTTTTCCTCGTCCTTATCCACACAGATGACATGATGTCCGCCCAGTGCAAAGCACACGCCAGATACAAGACCCACATACCCAGTACCGATTACTGTCAGCTTCATATAATCATCCTCCTTTTAGAAAATTGACGTACGCCTGCTCAACATACTGCTTGAACTTAACCATAAACGCCTGCTCATCGAATTTACGTGCATGCTCCATAATTTGATCGATATCCCAAGCGTAGGACTCTACTTCATAAATAGCCTTAAGTAGATCCTCCACTTCTTGATGCTGAAAGAACACACCATTTACATAAGGAATAATAGTATCTAGTGCCCCACCTGCTTGATAAGCAATTACCGGTCTTCCTGCAGCGTTCGCTTCCAGCGGTGTAATTCCAAAGTCCTCTTCTCCTGGAAAAATAAATGCTCTACACTGTGCCATCATTCCAGTTACTTGTTCATCTTCTAGCCGGCCCAGAAACGATACATTATCCTTAGCCATGCCTTCGAGACGCTTGCGATCCGGTCCATCCCCTACGATATAAAGCTTAAGACCGTTACGATTGAAAGCCTCTACTGCCAGATCAATCCGCTTGTAGGAAACAAGCCGGGAGACAATTAAATAGTAGTCACCAATGGTAGAAGAGCTTGTAAACCGGGCTGTATTAATCGGTGGAAATATGACATCTGCATCCCGGTGATAATAATTCTGAATTCTCGTCTTCACTACTGAAGAATTGGCTACGAACTGATTCACATTTTTGGAAGTCCGTTGGTCCCACGTTTTGAGCTGCTGCATGTATACCTTAAGCATTTTTTTGAACAGCCCGGAATTCGACTGACGTTCCATGTAGGTGTCATAATCCCATGCGAAGCGCATAGGCGTATGGCAGTAACAAAGATGAAACGTATGTTTAGGAACTTGAATACTTTTCATAAAAGCACTGCTGGAACTCAGGACGATATCGAAACCGCGAAAGTCCAAATCACGGATGGCCATTGGATAAAGTGGCAGCACCCCTTTAAAATTGGTCTTTACCCCCGGAATCTTTTGCAGCCAGGAGGCACGGATATCCGCATCTTTGAGATTGTCAGTAAGGCGGCTTCCGTTAAAAACCGTTGTGTAGATTGGAGCCTCGGGATACATGTGATGAAAGACTTCCACCACTCTTTCCGCGCCGCCCATTTGGATTAAGTAATCGTGCGCTATCGCAATTTTCATGTGAATCATCCTCAAAGTTTTATGGAGCATCATCTTCAGAATTACCGCGTCATCTCATCTGTCAGGTGCCCGCCAACAAACCTTTATAGTAGTCAACGATGTCCTTGACCGTATTCTCGATAACAAAATGCTCTTTCACTCGTTTCATCCCATTGTCCGCCATCCGCCGTCTTTCCTCTGGGTGATCCAGCATCCATTTAATGGAGTCTGCCAGTATCGCCGCGTCACCAGGCTCTATCAGTAGCCCTGTCTCACCTTGAACTACAATTTCTACCGGCCCGCCTTCATTGGAGGCGATCACCGGCAATCCCGCTGCCATTCCTTCAACGATAACTTGGCCAAAAGGCTCAGGAGTTACCGAAGTGTGAATCAGTAAATCAGCAGTATTCATAAGGCCTTGAATATCATCCACATGCCCTAGCATGCTTACATTAGTAAGCTCGTCGTTTTTTATCTTTTGCAGCAATTCCTGCTTATAAGCCTCTTCTCCAAACAGAGCGTCTCCGGCCAGCCAGAATTTCACACGAGGTTCGTTCTTAAAGCTTTTTGCGGCTTCCAGCACAATATGCTGACCTTTCCAATGCGCCAATCGACCAACTAGCAGTACGTTAAAATCCTTCTGGTCCCGCATACCGATCCCATTACCAATCGCTTTAGCGAAAGCAGAGTATACGACCAGCGTTTTTTTCGAACGCGGCAGCTCCAAAGCATTCAGCGTAGAATGTGAATTTGCGATGACTCCATTGGGGAGCAGACGCGACAGCAAACGAATTCCTTTGGCAACGATTGGCTTTAAATAAGGAGCTCCAATATGATCCCGGATGTGCCAGATCAATGGAACGCCCGCTATTTTTGCAGCGATGGCTCCGTATAATGCAGATTTCAGGGAATTGGTGTGCACGCAATCTACCTTCTCCGCTTTTAAAAGCGGCGCAAGCTTGCGGCCATAAGCCAACAGCTTGAAGGCTGCAGCAGGTGCTCCCAAGTTGACTGCATTTCTACCACGACTTCTGATGCTCTCATCCAGCGGAATAATACGGACATCCATTCCTTTTTCACGTAGCCGTTCAGCCAGGGCACCATCCTCAGCCAGGATTACCAGGGGATCGATCTGTTCTCCAATATGGGTAAGGATGTTAAACAGGGCAACTTCTCCACCACTCCATTTAGCAGTGTGATCTATATAAGCCACTCTAAGCATTACGTGGTCACCTCCTCTCCTAAAGCTTGTAGGAACACGGATTCTACTTGATCCGTAACATGCTCCCAGGTATATCTCTCCAGTACATGCTCCCTACATTCATCCCGGCTCGGAAGCAGTTTTCGATTGCTAAGCATATGGATCATGCCTTCAGCCATGTGGTCGCTACTTGAACTCTTAAATAGCAGCTCCGGCCGGAAGCCTTGCAAAATTTCCTTATTGCCGCCAATCGGTGTAGCCATCACTGGCAATCCTGAAGATAAGGCTTCAACGGTTATCAAACCAAAGCCCTCCAATGCCTGTGAGGGAACCACGAACATGTCCGCTGCCTGATAATAAGAGGCCAGTTCATGATCAGGAATGTAGCCTAGCAGTCTTACCTTGTTGCTTAAGCCATAGTCGGCGATTTTTTCTTCCAGTTCCCCCCGCAACGGCCCTTTACCACCAATCAGCAGAATTGCATTTGGGAATCGCTCGGCAACTTGCTTCCAGGCTTCAAGCAGCTGGAGTAGTCCCATCCGATTGACCAAACGCCGGACAGTCAGCACGGTTGTTGCTCCCTCAGGTAAATTCAAGGTCCGGCGAATCGCCAATCGATTCGTAGCGGGAATAAAACGTTCCACATTAGCTGCGCCTGGAATCACAATAATTTTGTGTAGTGGCACTCCGTGCAGCTTATGGAGAATATCGCGGAACGTCTCACTAAGCACGATGAACTTATCCGCAAGCTTATAGGCTCTATGTTCAATGGATTTGGCGATGGTTGTTTTGACCCGGTGCTTAATGCCTTGGCCTTCGATTTTCATTTCTTCATTCCATGGGCCATGAAAAGTCATCACTACAGGAATCCCACGTTTCTTTGCTTCCAAGGCTGGACCAATACCATAAGGAGCAAAGTGAGTGTATAAAATATCTATACGGCCACTGCCCTCTCCCATCAGATCGGCCGCCTTACGCTGGAAAGCATCCTTACGTTTCCAGATCCCATCTTTTGGATCTCCGGCATTGTGAATAATCAATTCCTCAGGGGTAGCAGGCGTCTCTTGACTGCAAATCAGCGCATGCACCCGATTACGTGAGGAGAGTTGCTCGCAAACGGATTTGAAATACGTGTTAAGCCCACCCGGCTGTAGCGACGGCCAGCTAAGGCCTGTCGTCATAATGTTCAATCCGTCACTGTACGGCATAGCTTCTCTCTCCTTTATTCTCCTTCTCGGTCTGACTCGTCTTCGCATTGTGCTGAGTCAGCTTTCCCGATCTAATTAATTCGTAATGCTTGAAGCCGACCATGAATTCATACATGACCCAGAATACGGATACTCCGAAACCTGACATTCCCTTCTTGAACAACCCGTGTAAGAAATACTTTTGCAGGAAACGGGCTGGTGGTCTTAACAGCAGATGACTGACCCGAAATCGTTTGCCCTTGGCATACGCACTTTCAGCTTCCAAGTCAGTGTACTTATTGAAACGTGCCACATGATCGTTAATACTGCGGTAACCATAATGCCAGAGGGTTCCTGTCAAACGTATGGTTCGCTCTTCAGAGACCTCGGGCATCTCGTGCACCAAGCTATTTCGAATTCCATACGCTTTGCGGTTGTAAAGGCGCACTAGATATTCGCCACGATCCAGCCATCTGCCCATAAAATCGCCAATCCGGTAGATAGAATAGGCAACCGATTGATCCATAAGCCCCGGTTTCAGTTCAAGAATACTCGCGGCCAACTCGTCGCTGACCACTTCGTCAGTATCAATAAGGAAGACCCAATCATGAACCGCGCGTTCTACTCCGAACTCCCTCTGTTTCGCATATCCGGGCCAAGGGTTGACGTATACACGACAATTCAAGCTTTCAGAAAGCTGTACTGTCCCGTCTTTGCTGCCTCCGTCAATCACAACCACCTCGTCGGCGAATAACCTGCAGGATTGTATGGCCTTAGATATTCGAACTTCGTCATCCTGAGCGATGATGACAGCCGATATTGGATAATTGCCTTGGCCGCCTACCACGCTTTTTACTGAATCCATGAAGGTTTCCTCCTTTATCTTTCGCATTATCCATTCATATCCATAGGTTTCTTGCGAATGTAAGAATTCATCGTCGTCTTCATCCACTGAATGTCCTCCCGGGTAATGAGCAACCGCGGAAGTTTAACTTTTAAGGTGTACTTTATATTGAGAACAATGAAGAAAAATCGCAGGATTGCTGATGACAACATCGCTATCCCTGCTCCGAGTAAGCCAAATTTAGGGATGAGCAGGAACAACATTGGGATAACCAAAAGTAAGCCGAAACCTTGAAGCATCGAAACCACTTTTGGCTTGCCTAACGCCATAAATGCCTGCGCCAGAATGATCGTCCCTCCGCTAATGGTCACTTCAAGGAGCAATAAGCGAAACACGGTTAATGCCGCATTGAAGTCTTTGCCGTACATCAACGGAATTACTAAAGGGGCTAAGAGCATCAGGAATACCCCGCCAAGCATGGTGAAGGTCGTACTTATTCGGAAGGCTTTGAATGTTAACTCAACTGCCTGTTCTTTGGACAGCTCAGAAGCCTTAGGAAACAACACGATCGTAATTGAGCTTGAGAAAAAATTAACCATTCGTGATAGACTCACAGCCACTACATACAGCCCCAAATCAGCAGGTCTTAACAAACCGGCAATAACGATCTGATCGATATAGGTAGAGAAATTGCCAAGCAAGTCATTGCCGTAGGAACCAAGTCCGTAAGTAAACAATCTTTTTAAATTCTGATAGGCCCCTCTCATCTTCACCTTATAGGTACGAAGCAAGGAAATCGTCATTCCGATAAACAGCGGCGCTCCCGGAAGAAGATAGGCAACTGCAGTTGTAAATGGATTCATCTGATCCAGCGCGATCAATATCCCGATCATCGTCAGTGTAAGCAACGGCACTAGATAGCGAATCCAATTAAACCTCTTGTATTCACCTCTGAATTGAAAAGCTGCATTGTTAATTTGAGAGATCACTATAATCGGACACAGAATCATAGACCACTGAGCAAAGGTCACGACCTCCGGACTGAAGGATTTCAGCCAATAAGGCAAGACCACGATACCTATAATCATCGCTATGACTCCAAAAATGGTACCGAGCAGCAATGCCATACGATAAAGCACTCCGGCATCCTCCGGATTTTTCTTAGCGTTATAGATGAGAGCTGAAGGAATGCCAAAGCTCATGCTAAACGCCAGAAACTGTGACCAGTTAATCATTGCCGTCTGTTCCCCACGACCTGTCGGTCCAAGATAACGTGCGGTCAGTACACCAGTTAACATGTTAATCAATAGGATCATGACACTGACAAACATAGTTTTTACGGCTGCCGAGCTGTTGTCCTTGCTCTTGGCGAACAATCTAAAAGATGACCAGATTGTTCTAGCGGGGAGAGATTTTGCATTCAACTGCTGCATACGGTGTTCCCTTCCTTCTACTTTGAGTAATCTCCCTTGCGCTGAGGCCAAGACCGATCAGCATCCAGATTAAGTATCCCTTGAGTCCGGGAAACCCATTATCTGAAACTAGACTGACAATCGCACCGGTCCAAGTAGCTAACGCAAGTCGGGCGTAGGGCTGCAATTGGTCCCTGCTGATTACTCTAGCGAATATCTGTTTGACAACTGCGCCTAAAGCTCCGAAGAAGAAAACAGCACCCAGAACACCAAAGGTAAGCAGTAAAGCGATAACTCCGTTATCCATAATTCCGTACTCTCCAAGCTCGCCGTCATTACCAAGCTTAGTCCCTTGGCCTACACTACCAATTCCCTGACCTACTGGATTGGCGGCAACCATCGGCAGCATGTTTTGCCATAAGCTTAGCCGTTCATTATAAGAGTGATCTTCTTGAACAGAAGAAAGTGTCTCTACCCGAGCAACCAGTCCTTCGGCACCAGGCAATTTCGGCACAACCCAGAACAACGCAGCAGCCACAAAAACTAATTGGATCAAGGTTTTCCACTTTCCCTTAGAAGGAGAGGTTCCAATATACATGAGCAGCATCACCAGGAGTATCAGCCATGCCGCACGTACCAAAGTAGTCAGCAGGCAGATTACAACTAGCAGAACGCCGATCCAGCGCAATGTTCCCCGCCATTTTTTCTCCAGTATCATCGGAACTAAAGCAAACGCTAAGAAGGTTGCAGCCGGTCCGGGCGAATTCAGCGTAGAGAACACTCGGATTTCCAATGGATATGGATTTCCAATGGACATCATATCCGCATGTTTCATCCAGAACACATCCCAAGGTGGCACCGTCAAATACTGAACAATCCCGTAAATGGCAACTAGGACTGCAATATTGGCAAAAGCGGTAAGCAGTCGATCGATATCCTTCGGCTTGAACTTCGTGACGGCAAAGTACGGCAATAACAGCAGTGGCACAATATAATTCGCTAAGTCATAAACTGAGCCCATGCCATTCTTAGCCAAACCGATTAAAGCACCATAACCCAGCGCAACTGCGAACATTAACATGATCCGCGTGGAGGCTTTTTGAATATTATGAATCTCCTTCAGCAGCGGAATGATCAAGGTTACACCGGTTAACAAGGGAGCTAAGCTCAGCAAGGATACAGAGTGATACACTCCTTCTGACCAGTCAGCAATGCGGCGCAGCTCTGGAGCTACGGCCCAGATTAGCAAGGTATAAGCAACCAGCATTTTCGGTCTAAGTATGGCTAACAAGAAAGCTGGGAATAGGATGGCTGAGAGAATGGCTCCCTGCAGACTGTTCGATGAACTCAGCATCGCACTGGAGAAGCCGATGATCAGCGGAAGAGAGACACCTACAGCAGCAGTCCCCCCTATTAATCCAACTGTCTTGATGAACCTAAGTGATGGGGGCGTAAATACACTCATTCCAAGCCTCCTTCCTTCACCTTATCCCGCTTACGCAGTTCCTTAAGTAATAAAAGTAGAAATTGTGCATCGTCCACAAGATATCTTTTCCAGAGCCGGCCCGGCTCCTGGCTAAGCCGCCAGAACCATTCGAACCCTGTTTTTTGCATGAAGCTAGGCGCTCGTTTCACTGAGCCTGACAGAAAATCAAAGGTCGCTCCCACTCCGATCGATATCGGAGCTTGATAAGAGGTATAGTGGCGGTAAATCCACTTTTCCTGCTTAGGTGCTCCTACACCAACAAACACGATATCTGGCTGGCACTCTGTCAGCATTTCTATAATGCGTTCATTCTCCTCCTCATTGTGCTCGAATCCATAGGATGGAGAATAACAGCCAACCACATTTATTCCGGGATGTGCTGTTTTCAAATTCATCGCTGCCCGTTCCGCCACGCCTTCAGCTGAGCCTAAGAAGAACAGCCGGTACTTCCTTTGCTCAAAGGCGTTGCCCAATCGATTAAATAGATCCGCGCCGGATACCTTCTGCTTAAGCGGCTTGCCTAGCATTTTGGATGCCCAGATCAGTGGCATTCCGTCAGCAACAACTGCGCCTGCCTTCGAATATACCGTTTGAAATTCTTTATCCTTACGAAGCTTGATCACATGATCTACATTGCAAGTGAGGATATAAGACTGATTCCTCTCCTGAATGGTTTTATCAATGTAATCAAGCAAATCCATGAAATCATAGTTATCAAAATTGACATCGAACATATTCACTTGACTCATCGTATCACTTCTTTTTGTGGGGAATCGGTTGGCTGTGAAGATCGATACAGGCAGTTCAGGTACCAACAGAACGGAATAATAAATTGGACCGTCGACAGCGTGTTATCGGAGAATGAGTAGATTAAAAACGCTGCAATAAATAACAGATAATAAGGTTTGATCGGCGGAGCCAATGCTCTGTACACCAGAATAAATACAGCCAATAAAGAGAACATCAACAGAATAGCGCCAATATATCCCCCATCGAAGTAAAAGCGGATATACTCGTTGTGCGGAACTACAAAACCCTTATACAATGTTCCATCATTTGCTACCGTCACTGCTCCAAGCCCTCTACCAGACCAAGGAGAGTCCGCAGCCTTGTTTAAGAAATACTCCCATGCCTCTGACCTTCCTGATAAATCAACAGCCGTATCTGTCTGTCTCTCAAAGGAACGTTTCTCAAAATTATCGAGCTGCCAGAAAACGGCGACCATAATCAGGAAAAATGCACCCATCAACGGAATTAGCAGATAGGTTCTGCCCTTCAAATATTGGCGGAGAATATCATAGAAGTAATAGAGAACGGTAAGTCCAAGTGCCAATATAGGCCCTCTTGTTCCTGTTCCAATCAAGATAAAGAAATTTAGAACTAACATGATATAGAAAAAGCGTGCTTGCTGCGGATTCCGCTTCACCTCTATAAATGGAATCGCTACTCCCATAAAGGCCAGCATCGCTAAATGCGCAGGAATATTAGCCCCCTGAATCCGTACAGCGCCTGTATACTCGATGTTGAGAAAATTATGAACATGCGCAAGCTGCAGCAACAAACCAACCACTACACTAACAAGGGGAAGCATACAGATAATTTTGATTTGCAGCTCGGCTACATTCTTTTTCCAGTTGATTAATAAAAATACGAATGGAATGGATAGACCGATAAAAGCTTTAACTGCAATGGATGAGGTCATTTCCGGCAGCCAGATCGAAGACCCAAAGGTAATCACCAGCAGCGCTACCATTGCCCACAAGGGGTGACTCAGACGAAACCGCAAGCCATTGACCAGAATACAAGGAACAAGCAGCATCACGATAACCAATTTATAAAGGGACAGTATCTCCATTCCGAACATGCTGCCATCATATAAAAAGTTAATCGATATTGCCGTCGTGATTAGAACGAAATAACTGATCAGTTCAGGCCGTGAAATCGAGATTCCCAGCAAAATAATCAGAAGCACGGCAGCTATCGCAATCATCGGCTGGTAGATGACCGCCGTTCCAAAGAACAGGGCCGACATGAGATAGAGCATCCCGTATGGCAAAACATTTAATTTGGAGCCCCACTCAAAATTTGTCATGTTAATCCCTCACCCCGCTGCGGAATGCCTCTCCCGATTGAGAATCATATGAAGCGTTCCACGAATACTCTCCAGCCTGCATTTGTTCAAAAGCCTTCTTCCTTTACTTCTTGAGAGGATAGAATCAGCCAGGATATACACGAGCTTAGCGGCTGTCTTTCCCACTAGAAGCAGCTTGCCTTTTAGTCCTTCGCTTTTCATAGCGTTAGAGATACCTTGGCTATAATAGCGCCTCATAATCCAGTCTTCCGTCAAACGGGCCGCCGGCACGAAATGGTCAACCGCCATTTCCGGATGGTAGAGGATGGAATGCCCTTCTTTTTGAATCTGTCCGAATAACCAGGTCTCTTCACCAGAGAGCAGAGAATCACCCTTTCTTCCGAGATCTAGGGGAAAAAGACTGATGTCGAATACGAGCTTCCGCATCGCCATATTGGCCCCACAAGGATGAAGTTGCTTGGGATATTCCTTAATCCGGCTACCTAAATCAACAATCGTGTACGGAAGCTCAAAGGGTTTAATCAACCAGTCCGGACGTTTACTTTCAAATATCGGAGCGATTTTGCCTCCCATAGCCATGACCTCCGGTTTACTCTCGAAAGTACTGACAATCGTTGTTATCCAACGCTGGCAAGGTATCGCATCATCATCGAGAAAGGCAATCAGCGGCGATTTGGAAGCCAGAATTCCTGTATTTCTAGCCGCTGAAAGCCCCTGCATCGGCTCCATCATGTAGCGGATATCCACATCAGCTCCATGCTTTCCTATAAACTTTTTGACGCAAGCTTCAGTATCATCCTTGGAACAATTATCCACAACAATGATCTCCGCCTGCTCTAAGTGATCCAGCTTTAAAAGTGACTGAAGCGTCTTGATCAATAAAGGTGCTCTGTTGTAGGTACAGATGATAATGGAAAGCTTAGGAACGTCTCCGTATTCACGCATCGGCATTCACCTAATTTCCACATTATTAATAAGCATCTTTTGAACCGAGTAACATCAGTCCGGTTTTAGCAATGATTTTTAGATCCAGCATGGTGCTCCGAATATGGATGTAGGTTAAGTCCAGCTGTACCATTTCGTCGAAGCCGACACTGTTTCGGGCATTTACTTGCCAATATCCGGTACAACCTGGGGTAACCGTCAAACGCTGTTTGTCATAATCCGTATACTGAGCCACCTCTTCTGGCAGCGGAGGACGAGGACCGACCAGACTCATTTGACCTATCAGCACATTCCACAGCTGAGGTAGCTCATCGATGCTCGTCTTGCGCAGGAATCTCCCTATTTGTGTGATCCGCGGATCGTTCTTAATCTTGAACATGGCACCGCTCACTTCGTTATAGGCCATCAGGTTTTCTTTTAACTCCTCAGCGTTACTGACCATGGATCTGAACTTATACATCGGGAATTGCTTTTCATTCTTCCCAACCCGGTTTTGCCGAAAGAACACCTTTCCTTTCGGATCCTCCAGCTTGATCAGAATCGCCACGACAACAAATAATGGCATTAACACGAGAAGACCAAGAGCGGAAAAAAAGATATCGATCATCCGTTTCATTATCAAATAGGACTCTGCTTCTTTCCTTCTCTCATCGGTATGCAGCATGTAAAGTTTCGGCAGGACCGCCTCGTAGTCTTCCGGCAGTTTTTGCATGCTCATCCTCCTCATCTAAAATTTTGCGAACTCAACTTAACTACTCAAGCTGGTTTGTCCCATTTTATTCAGCCATTCCGCCATTGCATCCATCACCGGATAGCGCAAATCTTCGCTTTGCAGTGCAAATTCAAGTGTTGTCAAAATATATCCAAGCCGCTCGCCGACATCATATCTTGTTCCGTCAAAATTATAGGCATATACCCGTTCGCTCTGATTCAGCTTCTGAATGGCATCTGTCAACTGGATCTCTCCGCCAGCGCCTTCTTCCATCAAATCGAGATACTTAAAGATCTTCGGCGTAAACACATACCGGCCCATGATCGCAAGATTGGAAGGTGCCGTACCTAGTGGCGGCTTCTCTACAAAATTGTTAACCCGATACAATTTACCGTCCTGCAAATCCGGTTCAATAATACCGTAACGATTCGTGAATTCATCAGGAATCTCTTGAACTCCGATAACCGAGTTTTGTGTTTCTTCATATTGATCGATCAGCTGCTTAAGGCAAGGTACGGCTCCTGTGACGATATCATCGCCTAACATGACACCGAATGGCTCATCTCCGATAAACCGTCTTGCACACCATACGGCATGCCCCAGACCCTTCGGTTCTTTCTGGCGGATATAGTGAATTTCTACCTTAGCTGAACGTTGAACCTCTTTAAGCAGATCCAGCTTTCCATCTTCCAGAAGCCTAGACTCCAGCTCAAACGCATTGTCAAAATGATCCTCAATGGCTCTTTTACCTTTACCAGTAACAATGATGATATCTTCAATACCGGAAGCAATAGCCTCCTCAACAATGTATTGAATGGTTGGTTTATTGATAATCGGAAGCATTTCTTTAGGCATGGCTTTCGTTGCAGGAAGAAAGCGCGTACCTAGTCCTGCCGCGGGTATGATTACTTTTTTTACCTTTTTCATCGCACTTTACCTCCTAAAAGTTTTGTGAGCATTAGCTTCAATGATTTGACTTCGTACAAAACTCACTTCGAAAGCATAAACTTAAGTTTTGTGAGCATTAGCTTCAATGATTTGACTTCGAGCAAAACTTACTTCGAAAGCATAAACATTTACTTCGCCTGGTTCATGGCAATTCCGATTAGATTAGAGCCGGTCTGTTCAAGCAGCGTCTTCGCTTTGCGAATCGATTCCCGTTTGGACTTTCCGTATCTGGCCACCAGAATCACGCCGTCCGCTTGAGGTGCCAATATACGAGCATCACTGAAATCGACTGCCGAAGAAGAATCCAGCAGGATCAGATCGTAGTTTTCTTTTAGTTCCTCAAGCAAAGCGGTCATTTTGGGGTTCCCCAGCAAATCCGGCGGACTAACATGAGTTTTTCCTGCCGGGATGACTGAAAGATTGGCTAAGTTTCCGAGGACTGCGATGTTATCTGCTTCCTCTTGCCCACTTAAATAAGCCGCAAGCCCGTCACTCCCCTCTACTTCAAACACGGTGTGAAGACCGGGATGTCTCAGATTGCAGTCAACCACCGCTACCTTCTTGCCGTCCTGGACGAAAGAAACCGCGAGATTCGACAAGATTGTCGTCTTGCCTGCCCCAGCTTCTGCTGATGTAAAGAGCAGCACTTTTCCTCCGCCGCCCTGCGCTAGTTCAAGCTGACGTATATATGTGCGCAGTGATCGGAACGATTCGGAGATATGCGAGGATGGATTAACGTCTGTAACCAGACTCTTATTTAGCCGCAACATAAGCACCCTCCTTCACTCTGGTGTCGCCTGCCGCCTTACCCAAATCACGTTTGCGAATGGTTGCGATCGAAGCAATTACCGGTAGACCAAGGTCATATTCCGCTTCCTTTTCAGACCTTAATGTGCCGTTAAGTGTTTCCATCAGCAAAATAATTCCTAAGGCAGCCATAAGGGATACAACAAAGCTAATGATGAGATTCATCGCAAACCCGCCGTTCGAGGGCCCTGGAACATCAGTCGGATCGGCCGGTGTCAGCAAGGTAACATTGTCTACCCTCATCAGCGACGGCAATTCACGAATGAATGTCTGCGATACCGCATTTACGATCCCGGCAGCTTTGGTGTAGCTTTCATCCTGAACATTGAGGTTGATCACCTGACTCTTCTCTGAAGTTTTAATCTCAAGCTTCTGACTTAGTTCATCGGCCGTGAGACCAAACTCCGGGTGATTTTCTATTACGCTTTTCATGATGGTTGGTGATTTCATAATTTCCTTGTAACTCTCAATTAAATTCAGGCTAAAGCTCAAATCGTTAAGATTGTTGCTCTCGGGAGCTTTGGCAATGTTGTTGACAAGCAGCTGTCCGGAAGCGGAATAGACGGGTTCAACGAAGTTTTTGCTAACATAGTAAGTCGTAGCACAGGAGATCAAAACGAACACCATGATGAGCCAAAACCTTTTTTTAATCAGGTTAATGTAATCCAGAATCGTCTTTTCCACAGTAACCCTCCTTCCGCTAAAATTACATTCTGAAAGCATTCATGAAAGTTTCAGTTGTTGCTTTAATTCTATCAATCCACACCATTCGCCACATGGCTCATACCATCACTTTCCTCTTCACTTTGGAGTAAGACGTTATACCTCTTAAGAGGGGGATTAGGTATACTTTAGTGCCATATATAGGGCTGATTTAAGTTTTAACGCACAAAAAAACACGGACAACCTGTCCGTGTTCATGTACAATGCTTACGAATTATTTCAATTTTCACTCGTATGACATTTCATATTTGGTTAATCCGACAGCATTTGCATAAAGCGCTGCCTGTGTACGATCAGCCACCTGTAATTTTGCTAAAATCTGACTGACATGCTTTTTCACCGTAAATTCGCTAATGAAAAGACGTGAAGCAATTTCTCTGTTGCATGCGCCCTGCCCCAGCTCGATCAGGACTTCCTTTTCTTTGGGTGTCAATTCATCCGTTGGGCTGCTTCCACTCATGCGCATTTTATCTTCCATCAGACCAGGATCGTAATACTTTCTTCCCTTGTGCACCAATTGGATAGCAAATAGTAACTCCTCAGGCAACGCCTCTTTCAGTACATATCCATCTACCAGTACTTCTTCAGCCTTCAGGAAATCCTCTCTGCTCGCAGATGACGTCAACAAAATGAACTTACTAACGATACCACGAGCACGTGCTGTCTTAATGACATCCAATCCCGATTCATCTGCTAGCTTAAGATCAATCAATACGAGATCAGGCTGCGTCTCCTCAATCACAAGAAGCGCTTCTTGGCCATTCGTTGCCTCACCTGCAAACTGCACATTCGGCTGCATTGAAATGACAGATGCCAGTCCTCTTCTAACTAAAGGATGATCATCTACAATGACGATTTTCACAGAAACGACCTCCCGCCTAAAGTTTATGCATTCTTTAATTCAGCTACACCGACAGGAATCGAAATCATAATTCTTGTTCCTGTGCTCTCATTACTGGACAACTGAAAGTCGCCGCCGAGCGACTGGGTCAAATATTGCATATTCTTCATGCCAAGTCCGCTTACACTATCTTCAGATTCAATCCATAACAAATCAGTATCAAAACCAACACCATTATCACAAATCAATAATCGAATCCAAGTCGGCTTCAGAGACAGTTCTACCTCCACTCGACTGGCAGCGCCATGCCTGATGGCATTACCAGTGGCTTCGGAGATAATCCGAAAAAGCGCTTTGTGGTAAGGATAAGGGAGACTGAAATCATCGCCCGTTATTTTTAAATCAATATCAACATCATTTAACCTGGATAAGCTCTTCAAATGTGATCTTACCATGCCCAACCAAGTAGGACCGCCACTCTTCTTGGAGCTAAGACTGTAGATCGTGATCCGCAGTTCTTTAGCAACCTTTGTAGCAGAGTCATGAATAAGCTCAATTTGTTCTTCTAGCTCATGATCTGACATTCTCTTCCACGATTCCTTCAGCGAATGCGTCGCATACACAATACCAAAAAGGCTCTGCGATACACTGTCGTGCATTTCATCCGCAATCCGGTTCTGTTCGTTCGTGATGATCAACCGGTTCTCGATCACACCAAGCTCATGTCTTTCAAGAATATTCGCACTTAGCTCAGATAAGAATATCAATTGTTGAATATACCATCTGCGGCCTTCCAGCCCCTCTGTAGACTCCAGCTTGAGTCCAATCATCCCTACAAAACGGGTGCTCATCCGTACAGGCATCAGCAGGAAATCTCCTAATCCCGGCAGATTTCTAAAAATAGGCTCTCGCTGCAATCTCCATTCATGCTCATGTTTTCCCAGTTCTGAGAATAGGAACTGTTCCTCTTCCTGCTGCCAGCCGGTCTGCCTGCTCTGCGGAGCTGGTTCTCCGCTTTTCTTGGCGAACCAAAACAAAGCCTTATCCAGCTTCGTTAGCTTAACAACATAATCGGTGATCACTTGACCGATATTCATGAAATCATGTTGGCTTGAGGTTTCCACGATATGGTACAGGGATTTGATATGCTCCATCGTCTCTTTCGTGCGAGCATTCGATTCTTCACGTTGCCGCTTCATCCGATTAACGATCTGCATTATTATAACCGTAAGTACCAGTGTTAGAAACAGATTTCCATTTATAAATACAATTTCTAGAAAATTTCTGTTCGCAGAATTGATAAAAAAATAACAGAGCACCGCAAAAATACTGATGTAGCTTAAGAGCAACGACCATCCAAAATAAATGGACAATGAGCCTGCAGCAATCAATACAGGATTTAGCACATAAAGCCTAAAAGAGCTTTCGTACCCACCCGTAAACAAGGTCAATGCGATAATTCCCACCATCTCTATACTAACAGCCAGGACGAGAGTCTTCGGCCTGCTGCGTAGCCTTCGATAACAAAATGAGAACGTTTGTGCAAACATAACAAGTATAGCAATAATAAGTGATTTATAAATTATGGAAGGTCCCGTCTGATCTAGAAGATACATGAGTGATGTGAGGGACAATGAAAAATACCTGTAATACGCAATCAGTTTGTCTTCTGCAGTTGGTTTGATTTTCATCCCACCACCCTATTCTCCAGTTTTTTGGAAAATGCAAGATTGTACTGTGCTCGATAAAAGCATCATACATGAGAAAAATCACAATAACAAGTTGACATTTCCCATGTTTGCGCTTCCATTTGAAAAATAGTTACAAAAAATTTATTATTTTTTTAGTAGGTTTTATCACTAAAATTTGGAATTTTATCCACTATAGTTAATAAGAACTAACGTATTTATGTAATATTAATCCATAATTTTCAACATATCTTATAAAACGACAACAATTATACAAATTATAACAATTGCTGTTGGGACTCTAGTAGGATGATTTCGATTTAAATGTTATTCCGGCAAAGCTGGGGTGCGATCCCCATATATTTTTTAAATAAACGAGAAAAATAGAACGGATCATTATAATGAAGCATACTAGAAATTTCCTTAATTTGTAATGAGGTGTTGAAAAGCAACTTTTTGGCTTCCGCCATTTTTAGACGGTGAATATATTCATGAAGCGGGTATCCACTGCTGCGCCGAACAAGACGACGAAGCGTAGACATCGAAACATGATGTTTTGCCGCTATTTGTTCTAGGTCCATTTCACCATAAATGCATAAGTTCAGGTCTTCCCGAATCTGACGCATATAATCAGCCTGAGAATTCCAACTTTTTTCTTCTATTATAAAAGAACACTCCAGCAGCATTCTTTCGAGCAATAATGCTGCCCGATCCGCATCTACAGGTTCTCCGCTCTCCATCCGTTCCAGCACTTCTTCAAATAAGGTAGTAAGACCTACTATAGATTGGGCTTGAAAAACATTTCCCCCGGCTATGAGGCCCGATTCCAGCCATTCGGATACACGCGTGCCATTAAAGTTAATATAATACTCATCCCAGCTGCCTCCCGGTGGTGGACCAAAGTTATAACTGTAACCTGGGCGGAAAAAGTATAAGCTGCCTTCACGCACCTGCTGCTCTTTTCCCCCAATCTCCATGTAGGAGCCACTACCTGACACTATGTAAACAATGGCCCAGTGCTCAAAAACTACACCTGAACGGAATAACGTTCTTCCTGGCAGATGTCCTGCCTGTCCCACCCTTATATTCTTGAGCTTCAGCTTGGAGGATTCAACCTTGGGATCAATAATTCTTATTGGATATGGACTGATCATATAATCCATGTGCTTGGACATTATAGGCATTCCTCCCCTTGTTTAGTAGTGATAAGGTTATTGTGAAGATGATCATATTCTACATGAATAAGAGGTGTCCACGCTATGCTTAATCATTCTACACTACTGCTTTTCCCTAATCCGCGTGAAATCACATTGTCACAAGGCTCCTTCCATTTCCCAACAAGCGGAAGCATCGTGCTTCCTAATATGGAAGAACAATCTGCCATGCCAGCTGCACGAAAACTACAGGAAGTAATTGCACAAGCATTGAATCTGCAGCTGACTTTATCCATTGGCTTACGTCCAACCGTTGTATCTGTCTGTAACTTTAACTATGTGCCATTATTATCTGCACAGGCCTATGAGATTGTTGTCGAACAGAAGGGTATTGTTGTCTCCTATAGCTCTCCTGTAGGCGCTTTCTACGCAGCAGCAACCCTGAAACAAATCATAGAACAAAGTGGAAAATCTATACCTCAGCTGCATATTCGCGATGAACCTGATTTTGGAGCCAGAGGCCTGCTCATAGATATCAGCCGCAATAAAATCCCGAAGCAAGAAACCTTGTACCGGATCATTGACCTTATGGCTGATTTGAAGATGAATGAACTTCAGCTATATATAGAAGGTGCTCCGTTCGCTTATGAATCCTTCCCTCAAGTCTGGGAGCTTGAAACCCCAATTACCGGAGAGGAAATCCTGCTTCTGGATGCCTATTGCAAAGCACGTTATATAGAGCTTGTTCCCAATCAGAATAGCTTTGGGCATATGGAGGGCTGGCTTTCTCGTCCAGAATTCAACGCTTTAGCTGAAATTCCCGAAGGCTTTATGCTTCCGAAGAATTTGTATGCGCAGGACGTTTATCCAGAAGGCTTATTTATGCACCCTGGTACTTTTGATACCGAAGATCCTGCTGTACTACCTCTGCTAGACAAAATGTTTGACGATCTGCTGCCCTACTTTAGCTCCAATCAGTTTAATGTAGGCTGCGATGAGACCTATGAACTCGGCCTTGGTAAAAATAAAGCTCTGGCAGAAACTCAAGGCAAAGGTCAACTCTATTTATCATTCCTGCAAAAAATTTATGAGTTGGTTACAAAACGTGGCAAAACGATGCAATTCTGGGGCGATATCATTATCCAGCATCCCGAACTGATTCCTCAGCTTCCTAAGGATATTATTGCTATGGAATGGGGTTATAGCGCGGAGCATCCCTTCGAGTCCGATACGCTCAAATTCCGTGAAGCAGGTATTCCTTTTTATGTCTGCCCAGGCACCAGCTCATGGAACTCCATTACAGGACGCACAGACAATATGTTAGCCAACCTGCGCAGTGCAGCTATTCATGGCAAAAACAACGGCGCTATCGGTTATCTCATTACGGATTGGGGAGATTTTGGACACTGGCAGCATCTGCCGGTCAGCTATGCCGGCTTCGCCTACGGCGCAGCCCTATCCTGGAGTGTAGATCATAATCTGGAAGCAGATACTGCACAGTATTTAAATAGATTTATTTTTGCAGATCGTTCTGAGGGAATTGGCCAACTGCTCCTGGATCTCGGCAATTACTATCAGCTTGAATCCAGTATCAACCGTTCAAATGATGCAGAAATGTCCCTGCTGCTGCGTACCCATCTGGACAATTTCCTAATCATAGAGAAGCTTACTGAGGAACACTTCAATCATATCGAAGAATATCTACTCTCCATTGAGGCGCGGCTATCGGGGCTAGATCTTCAATGCGAGGATGCTGCTCTTGTGTTGAAAGAACTGAGTAATGGCATCCATTTCGTGAAGCATGCTGTGCAGCTTGGCAGAATCAAGCTACAGTTGACATCAGCACCAGATTCGCTTGATCCTGCGCTGATTACAAAGCAAATCAATGATCTTGATGTACTCCTTCACCAATATCGTCTCTTGTGGACGGAACGCAACCGGCTCGGCGGCTTGGAGCAAAGTATCTCGAAACTTCAACGCCTGCGGAGTCAATATGAAGCATTAAAATCAGAGCTCTCCGCATCCGTAAGTTCCTAATCCCTCTTATTAAGATTCACTATATAGCTGCTGTTGGGTAATCGAACGTTGAACTAACGTTTTCGGTTCGCCCAACGCAGCTCTTCATATTGATTCTCAAGCATCTCCCGCTCACGTTGCTCGTGTTGTTCCCTGCCAATTCCCTCCTGCTGGCTTTCCTGATCCTCATAGATTCGCCATAGGTCAGAGAACAGATAGTCTTTAATTTCTACCACTTTTCCCTGCAGGATTCCGTTTATCCAAAAAAGTCCTGTGGAGGTACGCATAACCATGCGGCCATCCGGTGTTTCCGCCTTTTGGCCCATTCGAATAGCCATAAGCATTTGGCCGAAAGTATACCATTCCATATTTGCTAATACCTCCTAAATTTTAGTTGTAATGGAATAAAGAGAAAGCTATAATCAGGGCAAAAGAACCATTTTCGTAAAAATTTTATAGGAGGATTGTTATGGATTGGCTAAATGACTACGAAGATGAACTGCGCTTGGTATTCCAAGAAAGCAGACGGATTATTTCCGAATTTCCAGAACCTCTAAATCAACAAGGCATGTCCTATCTTGAGCATTTTAACGTATTTAACGCTGAAAGCCACAAAAACTACATATGTTATCTTTTACCCTTTTGGCTGCAGAAGGGATGCGGAATCTCTGCAGAGGTTACTCGCCAGATGTCGATGGGCAACGTCTTTTTTATGTTGTATTTCTTCATACAGGATGACCTGATGGACAGCCAAGAATCCTCCGCATACGAAAAATTGCCCTTGGCAAATTTGCTTTATGTCGAATTTTTAAATATCTACCGGATACTATTTCCGGAGCCATCCGCTTTCTGGATCTTATTTAATCGTTATATCATGGAGTGGGCAGATAGTGTTAGCAACGAAAATACCAGTGACTATTTTCTTAATGATCGGGTCAAAATCTCCTATAAAGCCAGTCCGCTCAAGCTATCCAGCACTGCTGCCCTTCTGATGTCTGGAAAGAGTGATTTAGTGCCGCAAGCTGAAGAACTTATCCATTCGGTTTTGCTTACACTGCAAATGCTGGATGACTATGAGGACTGGAAAGAAGATTTATCCGCGGGCAACTATAATTGTCTTCTCTCCCTAACTCGCAAACATCTGCCAAACAGCAGTGCAGCTAAACTCACTACGCAAGAGGTCGAATTTTATCTATTCACTGCAAATGGTCTACATACCTATACGCAATTAGCACACGACACACATAACAAAGTTACAGCTTCCGACCTTGATGCCCCTCATCTTATTGCGTTCCATTCCATGCTAGTAAGTAACTTACAGCAGATCTCTGATTCCATCGAAGCGGACAAGCAGCTCTTGCTAAACGGAGGATTATATCATTGGTTGTCAAAAAATGTACATTAATTCTATTATTTTGTAATAAAAAGAATAGTATTAGTAGTTTTGCTATGTTATATTATTAAAGGTAAATATATACAATTTGGGAAGGGTGATTATTATGTCAGAAGCAATTCTTAGAAATCAAGTCATTCAAAAGGCATGGGAAGATCCAAGTTTCAAGAAAAGACTACTCTCAGACCCAAAAGCGGCTCTCCAAGAAGCATTAGGCGTAATCATTCCCGACAGCGTTACCTTGAAAGCCGTTGAAGAAGGCTCCAACGAATTCTATCTTGTAATTCCACCAAGTCCTACTTCCGATGTATTGAAGGCAACCGCAGCACCACGCGGTTCGTGGTAAGACAACAAGATTAACCCCCTAAGGAGTGAGAATCATCCGGAGCTTCTGCCAATGGCAGTATGGTGATGGATTCGGTTCCCACTCCTTTTTTGCTTGTAAATTTCACTTTACCTTGCATAGCTTCGATGATACGGAAAGTGACCATTAATCCAAGACCTGTCCCTTTATTCTTTTTAGTGAAATAAGGCTCTCCCAATCGGTGCAGGACATCCGCGTCCATCCCTTCCCCGTTGTCTTTGATATGAATGATTACGTTCTCCTCTTCCGCATACACCGACATATAGATAAACCCTTCGTCACGGAAAGATTCAATGCTATTTTTGATAATGTTGATGAAGGCTTGCTTAAACTTTGAGGAATTCCCCTTCACCCATAATTCGCCCGATACATCGAGAATCATTTTTCCTCCATTTAAATGACAAAGTGGCTGCATAATACTCTCAATATGCTTAAATTCATTATACAAATTCAGACTGGAAATCGTCTCAAATTCCGGTTTTGCGAAGGTTAAGAAATCCGTAATGATCCCGGAAGCACGATCCAGCTCACTAAGGGCCATCGACATAAATATTTCCTCTTCCCCAACGGATTTCTCGCTAAGCAGCTGAAGGAACCCCCTAGTTACCTGGAGTGGATTCCGCACTTCATGAGCAACAGATGCAGCAAGCTCGCTAATAATTTCCATTTTTTCTGAACGCTGCAATTCGTTGTTAAAACGCTCTAATTCTTTAGAATAGTTAACAACCTGTTGATGGCTATAGGCTAGTCTTCGCTCCAGAATTACGATCAAGGAGATTATGAAGGCAACAATGCCCCACTTCCACAAGAATAAATCATAGTTCCCCTTATGAATGTAATACCACAGTAACTCTGACACTACAGTAAATGCAGCCGTTCCAAAGCCAATGGCAAAAATGATAGCGTCCCTATTCCCTTTAAGCGAAAATATAATCACACATACGATCAGCAAGATGAACTGAAGGATGAGGATGAACCCGATAATAGTGGTGGATACAAAATAATAAAACTCAATATAGCTATTATTCGATAGAAAATTGATCAAAAGACATAGCAAACAAAATGAGGAGTAAATGACTTGAAATTGACGAAAACGACGGACGATCGCATATTTTCCACTGCCAAATATTTTTTCAAATAAAAGAGTAAGCGCCGGTAAAAGTGAGAATAAAGCCAAATCAAGAAATACATTACTAATCGCGCCTAAATCGCTGTAAAAGGTATAAATAAAAGGAGAATAGGTTATCGAGAGAATTCCGGTTGAACCTATTACAACGGCTAGTGAAGCCACACTGGAAAAATAGTCCCTATTAATGTAGAGAGAGCTTATAAATAGAACGATAGCCACAAGAAAAAAAGCACAGCCCAAAATCACATCGCTGAGTCCATTTTTAATATAATCATTGATTAACAGGTTGTGTTCACCGATCACTACTTCATTTTTAATTCCGATTCTATCCTGCAGCGTTTCAGTCCAAATGTATAATGTTTTCCCACTATCGCTTTGACTCAAAGGCAACAACAAAGAATAGTTATCCTTAATATAATTACGATCTTCCTCGAAGATCAAACGGTCGTTCACATACACCTTCACATGAAGAGCATATAAAGTATCAATGTAGATTGAAGGGGAGATATAACTAAAGTTAGGTATGGAAATACGAGTCCAAGAAGTGGATACGCCTGATGGCAGATGTGGGATTTCCTTCGTAGCATTCACATTTATCCAATACTGCTGGTCATTATTCTGTGGAACCTCTATGCCGCTGTTTTCGGTTCCATCGCCCCATCTCATCTGCCAACTGGTAATTTCTTGGGATGGATATGGGGTCGCTGCTGATACAACAATTGAACTATATCCTATCAGAAGGAGAGTAAGAGCTATTGCTATATGTAGGACTTTAATCATCAAGCGCATATATGCACCTCAGAAGTAAGTATCAGAAACAATATTCTGTCTGTACTACTTCGCTCAGCCCCTCACTCTTTCCTTCTAAAAAACGGAATTATCATAAATTACTTCTAAATTCTTCTAAGTTCTGGTATTTTTACTATAATTTCAGTCCCTTCCCCTTTCTCACTGCGAAACTCAGTGCATCCCTCCATCGCCTCAATAATCCGAAAGGTTACCATCAGTCCAAGCCCCGTTCCTTTGGTCTTATTGGAGTAATATGGTTCCCCTAACCGAGCCAGCTCATTCCGGTTCATCCCTTCCCCATTATCATGAACACTGATTATTATATGTTTTCCAGACTTCCAGGCTGTGACTTTAATCAGCCCATTGTCCTTTAAAGCTTCAATACTATTTTTGAGTATGTTGATAAACGCTTGCTTGAACTTGGCAGATGATCCAGTAACGTAAAGTCCTGGCTGCAGATTAAGTTCAATGACGCCCCCTTGCAGATTCGCTAACGGAGAAAGAATACCCGTCACATGCCTCAACTCTTCGGACACATCAAGCTGCTCTACGGTTTCAAGTCCTGGTTTAGCGAAGGTTAGGAAGTCTGTAATAATGAGCGTAGCTCGATCCAGTTCTGTCACTGCCATTTGCAGATATTCCCGCTCCTTTTGATCTGAACGCTCCCCAAGAATCTGCAGAAACCCCCGGGTAACCTGCAATGGATTCCGTACTTCATGGGCAACCGAAGCTGCCAGCTCACTAATAATCTCCATCTTCTCCGAGCGCTGCAAATCATTATTGAACTTCTCAAGCTGATGGGAATATTCAATAAGCTGTTCATGGTTTCGAGTAAACCTTCTTCCCAGAATGACGATTAAGGCAATTACGAAAATCACCATTCCCCATTTCCACCAATATAATTGATAGGATTGCCCCGATGCATAGAACATGACCAGTTCACTAAGAGACATGAAAGCAAATATTGAGAACCCTGAAGTAAAAATAACAGCATCTACATTGCCACGGTTCGCGTGTATAAAAGCTAAGCTGATCAAAAGTATAATTTGTACAATCATAAGAATACCTAGCACACTCGTAGTCATCAATCGATAAAAGTCATCCAACTGATAGGACAGAAGAATATTAATAACCATTAGGGAAAAACAAAATACAGAATAGACAATTTGAAACTTACGGAATCGTGTAACGATTCTCTTTTTCCCTGGACCAAATATTTTCTCAAAATAAAATGTAAAGGATGGCAAAAGCGTATATAAAGCTACATCAAAGAAAACAAGTACGATCTCTCCATAATCGCCGAGGATTGTCGGCAGGAATGATGAATACGTTACCACTAAGACGCCAATGGATAAAATAATCAGCACCAATAGAAATCCGCCTGAAAAATAGCCTTTTCTCATGAATAGCGAGCAGATCAGCAGTACAATCGCAATAAAAATAAGCGTCGTTCCAATGATCAGATCCATTAAGCCCTGCTTTACATAAACAGATAACAGCTCATCGTATTGGCCTACTCTTATTTCGCCGTGGATCCCTAAGTCTTTGCTGCCACCATGGGTCCATAAATATAGCTGTTGTCCTCCAACACTTTTGGACAGAGGAATGAAAACCTTACTGCCATTGAAATTAAAATCTTTTCCGGAATCATATATTAATTCGTTATTTAAATAAGCCTTAACATTATTTCCATATACTTTATCTATGAATAACGCAGATTTATCACTAATTTGTGGTAAAGTAAACCGCAGCCAGGCTGAGGTTGCTCCACTTGGAGTCTCTGGGCTTTTCCCATGAGGCATAACACGAGTCCATTCTTCATCAAGAGCTGCCACAGCTTCTTCAATATGATCTATTTCTATACGTTCAAATTTAATCTCCCAATTGGGCAGCGTAGAGTCTGATGATTCAGCACTCACTATCGCCGTACCAAAAGGAACCATAGCGGTCAGCAGTAGAATTAATAAAAAAGCAGCCGCTATATTGGGCTTTGGCAACTTCATCGTAGCACCTCAGTAATTCATTAGTTGTTTAAACGTTCATATATGCTTCTTAATTTCGACAAGCTTCGCACTATCCCTGCCTATTCTTGTAAATTTTCTCGAAAAAGAACGTTTTTCATCGGCTTTTGCTTTCACCCATTTTTTACTAATCTAATATAGACATACCCATTTATTGGATCAGCGATTCGATCATGGTCAAACGGGTAAAGATAAACATAGGAAGTTCAAATTTTATCATAAAAAAGGAGTGAACGGCTATGGATAGTTCACCAAATAAAACTGAGGCTGACTTTGAATATGAACGTTATATACAAGCTGATATGGATGAAGAGGATATTGTTGATGATGACGCAGATCCTGTCTTGGTTGGCGATAAATACTTGGCAGCAGATATTGGTTTAAACTCACCTAAGGATGTAATCGAAAGAGATGAGTTAGTGGAATCCGATGCATATCTAGCCGCTGAAACCGCAGGATTAACCCTAGATGATACGGATTATACTAAGGATGAGGAACTCTTGGAGATGGAAGAAGAAGATCAGCCGCTAGAGGATGTTCCAGATGCAGACGATGTATATCCAAATTCCATTATTGACCCTGCCTCCCCGCCAGTGGATGTTATGCCGGGAACAGACGTTTTGAACGGTTCGCAGGGAGAATAGCAGCTTAATATGAATAAAGCCGCCGGGCTATGAGCCCGGCGGCTTTATGTTGTTTCTAAATAACGACATGCTCATTGAGTTAGCAGTTAACCCTGCATCGTTGTTGGCTGTTCTGCGGGACGAGCAGCGGCGATTTGTGCTTCCAGCTTGCGGGTCTTAACCAATATCGCTGCTACCAGCAGCATCACTCCATTGATTACAAACACCCAGCGAATTGGAATCACCGCGCCTAATAAGCCGCCGATAATCGGTCCAGCCATCGTCGCAAGCTGAGATGCCGCCTGATTCAGGCCAAAGGCCCGTCCACGGAATCCCGGCTCAATTACTTGTACAATCATGGCATTCACTGACGGCAGCACACCTGCATAGAACAGGCCGTAAGCAAAGCGAAGGATAGCGAACTCTACATAGCCCGAAACAAAAAACTGCAGAATATTACCGATGCCGCCCCCGATCAGTCCAATAAATAAGATCATCCCAAAGCCTTTTCGGCTGCCGAGTCTGCCCCACTGCGGAGCCATCAGCACCGTAGCAATCCCCACAGCGGAGAATACGATTCCCGAGCTTAGCGAGGCACTATTTTTGGAGATCCCCATGTCCAGTAGATAAATTGGGATTAACGGTTCCAGAATCATAACGGAGAAGGTACTGATTCCCGCCAGCGAGAGCAAAGTAATAAAAGCTCGGTTACTTCTCGCTTCCCTGATATCATCACTTACATGTGACCTTGGAGCCGAACGGTCGAAGTTCTCCTCTTTTGCAAAAAAAGTAGCAATGAGCGCTGAGATAAGTACAATACCCGCTGAGAATAAAAAAGCAATCCGGTTGCTGGTATAATAGCTCACTACACCGCCAATTAATGGTCCAATAATACTACCTGTCGCTCCGGCTGTAGACATAATACTTAAAGCGTACCCCGTCTTATGCTCAGGTGTATTGGTGGCTACCATTGCAATAGCTGCTGGAACAAAACCGGCAAGCAGTCCTTGCAGCACACGCACAATCAAAAAAACATAAGGATCATGTACAAAATAATTAATAAGGTATAAAGCTGCCAGACTAAAACCCGAGCGAATAAGCATCGGTTTCCGACCATACTTGTCGGCTAGCGAACCCCAATAGGGAGAGATTAAAGCGCTGGCAAGAAAGGTTATTCCAAAACTAACCCCTGACCAAATCTCCAAATGATTTGAAACCCCAAGTTCGTCGCTCAAAAAAATGGAAAGGAAGGGAATCGAGATCGAATAAGCTGTACTACAAAAGAAAACCCCTATCCAAAGCACGATCAAATTCCGCTTCCACGAAAAGAGCATCCTATGCACATCCTTTCTCGATGTTCTCTTTGGAAACATCCTACCATTGTAAACTTCTTTTTAAGATGTGCCAATCCCAGAAGTCATAACTGACCTTTGCATGTAATAGGACAAAGGAGGTATTATGGGAAGTACCTACGAGATTATTCAATAAAAAGGAGAGATTATTTAGTGAAGTCTACACGAACAAAATCCGCTATTCTTCTGATCATGTTATGCCTGGTCATGGTTATTGCGGCAGGTTGCGGTAACAAACCAAACAATAACAATGCAAGCAGTAATAATGGAAGCAGCGGATCAGCACCTGGGGAAGGTGCAGCCCCAACTGAAGGCGTTCCTTCAGCTACGGCAAGTCATCCCTTAGTAACCATTGAAATGGAAGACGGGGATATCATCCAAGCTGAGCTATACCCTGAGGTTGCCCCTAACACCGTAAACAATTTCATCTCACTTATTCAAAAAGGATTTTATGATAACACTATATTCCATAGAGTAATTCCTGACTTCATGATTCAAGGCGGCGACCCTGATGGTACAGGTATGGGAGGCCCGGGTTACAGTATCGCCGGAGAGTTCTCTGGCAACGGGTTCACCAATAACCTTCTGCATACAGAAGGTGTTCTATCCATGGCAAGATCACAGGCTCCTGACTCTGCCGGTTCCCAGTTCTTTATTATGGATGCAGCTTACCCTAGTCTAGATGGAAGCTACGCCGCTTTTGGTAAAGTAACTGAAGGTATCGAAGCTGTAAAAAGAATTGTGAGCCTGCCTCGTGACGGTTCTGATCGTCCAGATGAGCCACCAGTCATGAAAAAGGTGACGGTCGACACCTTCGGCGTCACTTACCCAGAACCGCAAAAGGTTCAGTAATTAGGAATAAGCAGAAACCACGTTACCGTCCTCGAAAGAGAATAAACGTTTCTTGTAGAAATAAAAGAACATAAAAAACTCGGCAGTCCCTCCGAAGTTGTAATCGGATGGATCTTGCCGAGTTTTTTTACAGCTTATCCCCGCAGCGATCTTCTGCTAAGTGCATGTTGACCATTACGCAGGAAGGTGCTGCGGCTATTTCTTAATAGCGCTATCCGGTCCTCTGCAAGCTGGTTCGCAGCGGCATAAGTAGGTATTCCGTTCAAACGGGAAATTTCCATTACGCGGGTAATATTGTCGTAAATCTTCGCGACCTGCTTAAAGGCACGTTCCTTATTATAGCCGTTCAGCTCGTCCGCAATATTAATGACGCCACCTGCATTAATCACGTAATCTGGAGCATATACAATCCCCATCTCATGAAGTGCATCACCATGCGAGGAATCCTTCAGCTGATTATTAGCAGCTCCTGCAATCACTTTCGCCTTGATTACCCGTAAGGATTCATCGTTAATTGTCGCTCCAAGAGCGCAAGGAGCATAAATATCACAATCTACACTGATGATATCGCCTGGATCTACAGCCTTGGCGCCATAGGCCTCTACTGCACGTTGAACGGCTGGTTTATGGATGTCCGTTACGATAAGCTGTGCTCCTTCTTCATGAAGATGTTTGCACAGTGTAAAGGCCACGTTCCCCACACCTTGAACAGCTACTGTCTTCCCTTCGAGCGAATCACTGCCAAAGGCGGCTTTAGCGGCTGCCTTCATTCCTTGGTAAACACCGTAAGCCGTTGCTGGTGACGGATTGCCCGAAGAACCGTACGTAGGTGAGGTGCCAGTAACATAATCTGTCTCTTGATAAATAATGTTCATGTCCTCTTCCGTAGTCCCTACATCTTCAGCAGTTATGTACCGTCCATTTAAACCTTGTATGTATCTTCCGAAAGCACGGAACATGGCTTCATTTTTATCCTTCTTGGGATCTCCAATGATTACTGTTTTCCCACCACCCAAATTCAGGCCGGATACTGCATTTTTATAGGTCATCCCTTTTGCTAATCGAAGCGCATCAACAATAGCTTCCTCTTCTGTAGCGTAGGTCCACATCCGTGTTCCACCCAGTGCTGGTCCCAGTGTCGTGTCATGAATCGCGATGATCGCCTTTAATCCCGATGCCTTATCCTGACAAAATAATAATTCCTCGTAGTCGTCCCGTTCCAATGCTGCAAACAATTCCATTTCCAATATCCCCTATCCCTTTGTCATATTCCTCATGCTGGTTCAAAGTTCATGCAATTGGAAGAGGATCAGTTGGATCCCCTCCCAAAATATTGTAGCAGAATACGCCGTAAAACAAAAAGAACTCATGTCACCATCTTAACTACTGATGGGGCATGAGCTCTTTTTATCCAATCTACTCTCATAGACAGGATTTCTATTGTACAAAATACAACGCAACTGTCAAAATGCTTTACAGTTTAGCAATTGTCTCTGTAAGTACCGGTACGATTTGCGATTTACGGGATACTACACCCTTAAGAAGCGCTTTATTGTCATCAAGCTTCACGTTGTACGCCTGTTCTACTGCACCTGCAACACGGCCCAGAGCCAGACCCACCGAATCGTTGTTGAGGATATCTGTAACTACGAACAGGAACAGATCCAATTCTTTTTCAGCAATAATGGAAGTCAGTGCAGTTTCCAGTTCAGCCTGCTTGGAGAGTACATCATTAACGTCGACCGCGTTCACTTGGGCGATTTCTACTTTGTATTCACCCATTTTGAATTCCTTAGCATCCAAGGAGATCAGTTGAGCGATACTCTTGTCGCTAAGGTCAGCACCAGCCTTCAGCATATCAAGGCCGTAGCTTTCTGCATTTACACCAGCGATTTCAGCCAATTCGCGTGCTGCAGCTACATCTTCAGCGGTGCAGGTTGGAGATTTAAACAGCAAGGAATCAGAAATGATTGCAGACAACATCAATCCGGCGATGTCTTTAGGGATAGCTACACCGTTTTCTTTATACATTTTGTTAAGAATAGTAGCAGTACAGCCTACTGGCTCAGCACGGTAGTATAACGGATGTGCAGTCTCAAAATTAGCGATCCGGTGATGGTCGATAACTTCAATTACACGCACTCGATCAATGTCATTCGCACTTTGTTGGCGTTCGTTATGGTCAACAAGAATAACCTGATTAGCTTCTCCAGCTACGTTCTCTACCAGACGAGGAGCCTCTACTCCGAAATGATCAAGCGCAAATTGCGTTTCACCACTAACGTCTCCCAGACGAACTGGCTCAGCATCCCAGCCTAATTCTTTTTTGAGTGCTGCATAAGCAATTGCCGAACAAATAGTATCCGTGTCCGGATTTTTGTGTCCAAAGACCAATGTTTTTTCCATTTCCAATCTCCTTACTATGTTTTAGTGAGATTAATATACCATACATTGATAGCGGCTTCCAGATTGTGCGTGCTGAAAAAATGGTTTAGCCTCTCCCACCTACGGTTGTTCACGTCTGGTCTTTGGAAGCGGATCTGGTTTGGACTCACCATGCAGCGGTTCATTATCGGAGAAAAGATCAGGATTCTCTTTTAGCATCAGGCTTAAAATATCCGTCGTTTCTACTGTTCCACACACTCTAACTAGTGCATCCCCGAAGTTTCCCTTATGCATGGCACCGCCTTCCTCAAGCTCGCGTTCCACTTTCCAAAAATGCTCCGACCAAGAGAGACCACAATGTCTGCGAGAAGGCACCATGATTTCATCGCCACCCGGCGTCACCGTATATAATTCCTCATGACTATCCGTCATTCTGCCCGGAATATCCACCCACTCTTCAATACCGTGAATGAACGTATTCCGCCGCAGATCGACGCCCAGCAGTACTATTTCCGCCTTCCGATCAAGCAGCTTGCCCCACACTGAACCACGGGCGCATGGCGTATCCCAACGTTCATCCCCTGCAGTAAACGCCTCAGCATCAACACCCAAAGCCGCTACAGAGTGAGTCGGATGCCAAGAGCGGACAACACTTGGACGTTTTCTGAACAGCTCCGGTAATATCCCTACACAAGATGGGGAATCTTGAACAAAGAAGCGCGGATTATCCGCATTAATATAAGCCCATGTATGCGTTGGCAAAACAAGCAGCCCATCCTTCATATATTCACTGAGTGCATCCAGCACCGTGTTCGCGCCTCCTTCTACTTCGCCAACACTTTTTAACGAGGAATGAACTAGAATGGTCCCCCGTGGATCAATCCCTAACTCCTGTAATTGTTTCATCAAGCTTGTTGTTGTGTGCACTATACTCTCTCCTTATGTATGAATTAAATTTCATGAAACATTAATATCCACTTGCAAAAGTTTCTTATTACTATTAAAATTATAGTAACTTAATAATATTCACCAAAGATTCTATCGATATATTAAAAATAAATTAAAATAATCCACAAACCCAAAGCATTTACAAGGAGGTAACTACCATGAGTTTAACGTTAAAAGGACTTCACCATGTCTCAGCTATTACAGGCAAAGCACAGGAGAACTTTAAGTTCTATACAGAGGTACTCGGACTGCGTCTCATTAAAAAAACAGTAAATCAGGATGATATTTCAGTGTACCATTTATTCTATGGAGATGAGAAGGGTAATCCCGGAACCGAATTAACCTTTTTCGAGCTTCCGATGGCAGGCCGCAACCGTGAGGGCAATAACAGCATCTCCGCGCTCTCCCTTCGAGTGCCAAGCGATGCCGCACTTACCTACTGGGAGCAACGCTTCACCGAGCTTAACGTGGAGCATGGGACGATACAGGAACTTGGTGGACGCCAGACTTTATCCTTCCGCGATCACGAGAGCCAACGTTTCATTCTCGTATCCGACGAAAATGATAACGGTGTTGCCGGCGGTACTCCTTGGGCTAAAAGCCCAGTACCTGCCCAATATGGCATTGTAGGCTTAGGACCCGCACATCTCACAGTAGAAAGTGCAGAACATACAGCGGTAGTGCTGGAGCAGTTGCTCGGCTTCCGCCGTATAGGAACCTACCCTTCAACAGTTGCCGGTCAGCCAGATGTGCTCGTATTCGAGACTGGTGAAGGCGGATCAGGTGCTGAGGTTCATCTGGAGGAACGCAATGATCTGGAGCAAGAGCATTTGGGACGTGGCGGGGTACATCACGTCGCATTCCGCGTAGATAATGAAGACGAATTGAAGCAATGGATCGAACACATCCGCCAGGCACAGCTTCCTAATTCCGGTTTCGTCGACCGCTTCTACTTCCGTTCCCTCTATTTCCGCGAGCCTAACGGCATCCTTTTTGAGTTGGCTACAGACGGACCAGGCTTTGCTACAGATGAGCCTATGGAAAGTTTAGGTGAATCCCTTGCGCTGCCGCCATTTCTGGAATCGAAACGCCAGCAAATCGAGGCTTATCTGAAGCCGCTGGATACTCGGCAATAAACCTCTTCAGGTTACTAAATAAAAGGTGTGAGCCGCTTATGCGCTCACACCTTATTTTTTTATTGAAGGTTAGTAGCTTTCCCTACAATATCTAGTAGCTCCGACAGGTTTCGGATTTCGTATTTTGGCTGAACGCCGGACTCATTAATCTTCCCTAGCGGGTTAAACCAGCAGGTATCAATCCCATAATTAATTCCGCCTTGAATATCAGAGGTTAAGGAGTCACCCACAATCAATACTTTTTCCTTATCCTCAATCCCCAATTTGGCAAAAGCATAATCAAAAATCCCCGTCTCTGGCTTCTGACATCCTGCCTCCTCTGAGATAATGATCTGCTCAAATGTATCACTCAGCAGCGAGCCTTGGATTCTGGAAGTTTGCACATCCTTGATTCCATTCGTGATAATCGCCAGGCGGCAATCTGCAAGCTCTCCGCATAGCTCGATTGCTCCCTGCATCAGAAAGGTTCCTTCGCCTAAGAAACGTAGATAGGCCTCACTGAATGTTTCAGGATCAAGCTCAAGCGCATGTGCAGCAAACAACCGATTAAACCGCTCTACCCGCAACGCCGCAGATGAAATCCTTCCTTGTTCTAGATCCCTCCACAATGCGTGGTTAATCTCTTGATAACTGGCAGCATAATCTGCTGCACCTGTGGGCATCCCAAAGTGTAGAAAGGCATTAGACAACGCGTGACTTTCTGCCATTCCATAATCAAACAACGTATCGTCGGCATCAAATAAAATAACATCGTATTTCATAAATATCCCCCAAAGGCTTTTCTCAACAAGGTACTACAGCGTTGCTGGCAAGTCAACTTCACACCCCTCACGACAAAATTTTACTTTTTTAAGGTAGATTTAATCGATCTGTGGTATTTTAAAAAGAAAACGGTGGTGAGCGTCATTTTATACGTTTTATCATTTCTAATGTCATTTCTTATCGTCTACTTTCTAATTCCGCCGCTCGGCAAGCTTGCTTTTCGGCTTGATTTTGTGGACAAGCCTCGGCAGGACGTTGAGCGTAAAATTCATAGAGAGCCCATTCCGCTAACGGCCAGCTACGCCATATTCATCGGATTTTTTATCACTTATCTGGTGTTCGCGCGTGATTTCTCCATGGAGACTGTCGCATTATTTGTAGGTGGCGTACTATTGCTGACCATAGGCACGGTGGATGATTGGTACAAAACGAAAGGCAAAGATTTCCCAGCTCTGCCCAAGTTAATTGTACAAGTTAGCGCAGCGATCCTGGTTTATGTTTCTGGCAACGCCTTTACCGGATTCTACAATCCATTCTCAGGCGATTATATCGTTTTGCCTGTCATTCTATCGTTTCTGCTGACGATTATCTGGATCTTCGGTGTAACCACAGTTATTAATTTCTCGGATGGCATGGACGGTCTGGCTGGTGCCTTGACGGCCATTTCGGCGATTACGTTATTTGTTGTCGCACTGGCAAAGGGGCAATCCTCATCTGCCATTATGGCAATTTCACTGATTGGCGTTACGCTTGCTTATCTGCGCTACAATAAGCCGCCCGCCAAAATCTTTATGGGCGACGCCGGGGCAACCTTTCTCGGCTTCATCCTTGCGGTCATTGCACTCGACGGCGCGTTCAAGCAAGCCACCGTCCTGTCGCTGTTCATCCCGATTCTGGCGCTGGGCGTACCGATCTTCGACAACATTTTTGTCGTAGTCAAACGTTTCATCCAAGGCAAGTCCATTTATCAAGCCGATGCCACCCAGGCTCATTACCGCCTGCTTCGGGCAGGCCTGAACCAGAAGCAGGTCGTTGCCGTGCTTTGCCTGATTAGTGTTTGCCTATCCTTATCCTCTATCATTCTGCTGCTGATTGAGACCTAATGTATTAGGGACTAAGGGCATGTCTCATATACTGAGACTGCCCTTTGAAGTTATAAAAGGAGCAAGATTCCGATATGGAATCTTGCTCCTTTTGTGTTTGAGGGTAGCGAGAGATAACTGAGATGCGAGAGTTTGCCAGACCTTACGAGAGCTACGGGATCTGCGGGATCTGCGGGATCTGCGGGATCTGCGGGGTCTACGGATTTACGGAGATCCATGGCCAATTTCCCCAGCTTTTACTCTTACGGACTCAGGCGCCGTTATTCGTGGATTTTCGGCCATTTAGTCGTGTTTTCGGACTCCAGAGACGCTATCTACCCAAAATGGACTCATATTCAGTCTATTTCCACCCAATAGCTGCATTGGTGTCCGATAGCGCACAAATTAGAGTGATTTGTTACTTTTAGCGACTCCTGTGTCCTTTAGCACCCTACCTCCGAATACATCAATCACCCATCGTTCTCTTGCGTAAACTCGGCTAATCTGCGATAAATCCCAACGATCTCTTCCATCGGCATTCTAACTAATCCGCTAGAAGAGGGTGCAACAAATTCACGGACACCATCTACCTTTGGAGGTACGTCCCCTTGAAATCCCCAGTTAGCTTTTGTTCTGCGGCTAAACTCTGTATACACACCCTTACCTACAAAACAGGCGACTTGAGGCCGATATTTCTCCAGCTTGGAGCGAAGCATTTCCCGACCCTCCTGGTATTCTTCACGAGTAATATCGTCGATTCCCCGTGTGGGACGGGCAACAATATTTGTAAACCCATAGCCCAGCTTAAGCAAGTCCCCATCCTCAGACGCATCATACAACCGGGGAGTAAGTCCAGACTGATGTAATATTCTCCAGAAATTATTCCGCGGATTCGCGTAATGATGTCCTACCTCGCCAGAACGGATACTAGGATTGAATCCAATAAATACAATCTGTAATCCGTGATCTAAGTGATCTGGAATTTCATCCATGTTATTATGCCTCCTGACCAAACGTCGATCTAGTTCAACTTACGGGGTACACCTTAAGACAGGAAGGCGGTATATGACCTGCCAACCATACCTTATTACCCGCCTTATAAAAGGTTACACCCATTTGACCCGCTCTAATCGTATCAACGGTTAACAATATCAATTTCCCTCTGCGGACTTCCGGCTAAACTGGCAAAATGAGTCCCTTCAGACAAATGAACATACTGCCGTCCCATCGATTGGAGCCCCTCCTCCAAAATCACAGAAAGCACACCAGAATGAGTTCCGTGAAAAAGTATAGCAGGCGGAGTCCCCGGCTCATAAGTGATTTTTGTGTGGCTATGCCCGTACCGGGCTTTGATCCGGTCATCAACGATTTCCAATCGTTGCTTGTCGCAACCTGCAACCACTTGCCGAATATCTCCCACAGTCACCTCTGACCATCTAGGAGTGCTTACAATAACAAACAGTAAATCATCCAACCTACAGGAACCATCCTCTGGATCCAAAATAAGACCATATTGCTCCGGGGTATGCCGAAGCAGCTTAGTCATAAATTTACTTAACGACACTTCCGCTGTATTGCTTAACATTATATTTTCACCTCAATTTTTCCTATTTATATTATTCTACTAAAGGATCTCTTCGAAGCAGATTCCAGAGGCATTACAGCAATCACACATCCATGTATTACCTCTTACTATGCAAAAAAGACCATGGACTCTATCGTCCATGGTCGGGCTTCACCTAAATACAAAACTCCTTACCAGTTAATACAGCGATGTTATTTTACCGGAACGAATATACTGGTTCAGAGGCTGATCTAAAAGTTCCATTTCATCCTTCTCCTATCTCCAAAAGCATAATCCAACTATCCAGTTTATGTCAACCAGTAGTCTTTTATCTGTAATCTTTTACTTACCTTATTCTTAACTTATTCTTAACTTATTTCAGCAATGCTTTCAATTCAGGCGTCATATCCGATTCTTTTAACATTACGAAATCGCTATAACCCTCTTTGTACATCAACTTCACAATGTAGTTGCCATTCTCAACACCATAATGGAAATGATGGTCCAAAATATCTGTTAATAATGTCTTATCCTTCGTAACAGCCGTACGATTCTTTTCGCGTGCAAGCGCTACTCTTTGTTCAGGACTAGTAGGGTTCTTAGGTGTTTGCTCGTCCATATAATCATCTTTTATAATCTCTGCCGATTGGATATCTTCAGCTGTTATTTGTATTTTATCGGCATAACCTTTTTCGTTCATCCACTTTTCAAGCTCATGGAAAGAAGATTTCCATGGATAATTATAACCATAACTTGAAGAAACTTGATTGCTGTCCTCTTTTGCCTTTACCTCTATTTGGATATTAGCCACATCAGGTATTCCATCCTTATCTATCTGTACTTCGTAGGACATATTCAAAATTTCGCGTTTGATAATCTCCTTTAGCTCTAAAATTTCCCCGGGATCAGAGATCGCTACTTTTTTATTCCTGTTAGTAACCCACATATAATCCAGGTCTTTGTCTAAGAGAGCTAAATTATACTTTTCATACTTGTAAGCTTCGGTATCCTTAACCGCCTTGAGCTCTGATTCAAACCCCTTATTAGGGATCCAGTATTCCCTCACTAGCTTGTGACCATTCTCCAATTGATAAGCCAGAGTAAAATATTCATAAACGTATTGTTGTGAGGTAAGTTCTGGACGTACCGCAACTACCGCTTGATGGAGTTTACGGACAGCTTCTATATAATCTTTATCATCGGAAAAAGGGTTCTGCCCCATGTAGGGTGTAGTGTACAAATCATCCGTTGGGGCATACAACCGGTAGTTAGCTCCCATATATACACCGCTAATCTTATCACCGGAAGGCACTCTGGCTTCATACCCCGTAACACTTGATACCGGGATATACAGAAGTAACCCTATCATTACCGCATAAACTGCAAACTCAGCTACCATTTTACGCGTCATAATCTGCCATGTTTTCCGAACAATCATTTCTGCGGCAACATAACCAATAATGGCTCCGATGGCATATCCACCAATCACCCAGCCCATTTGCTGTTGCTTCATTTGCGCAAAATAATTACCGGCAATAAGCATGGCACATAACATAACCCCTGCTTTAAACAGTGGGTTGAAATATCCAAAGGCAATAGCCTGACCCGCTTTTTCCGTATTACGTTTACGGTATAACAGGTACGACAACCCGATAAATAGAAGTGCCAATACCCCATAAATCCATAATTCTGTATTGGTGAAGGGTTTGCCGGTAAAATAATACACGATATGAACAAAAGGAGACCATATCTGCGAAATAGAATCACGCAAGTTAGAGTTTGCATTTGCATATCCATAAAGATACATAGCTAAATGGCTGTGGATTAATGAGATCAGTACAGCAGGAAGAATAAGCAAAATATAAATGATAATTCCCTGAAGAATAGATTGGCCCGTACATATTCCCACAAAAACACTAAAGCAAAAGAGGAACAAAGTCAGAATACTAACTGTAATACACCATTGCCAAATATCTGCGCCTTGAAAAATATAAAAATTACCACTCCACGGCTTAACAACGGCAACCACCCCAGCAGTTAACCAAACAGGCAGCAATAGTAAGGTAAGTCCACTCGTCAGATGAGCTGTAAATATATGCTCTCTGCGTAAAGGCAGGCTATGCCAAAGATCTGCAGGTGATTTTGCCTGAAGGTATCGGAATAAGAATAGTCCTGCGGCAACTGGGATCGTAATGATAAACAAGGCTTGCACACTACCAGCTATGCGAAATAAATGATCAACTTCCTGCGGTTTTGCATCCGGATTGCTGCTCATGAAGAGCTGTAATGGAAGTGCAAATAATAAGCCGAGTGCATATATAATCCCTATCCAGCCATGCTGGCGGAAGTTCTGGCGAAAAATACTGCTATTAAAGTAGTAATGGCTGCGCATCATATCCGACATCCCCCATTTCATAAATAAAGATCTCTTCTAACGTTAATGGAAGCAAATCGAATACGTATGGCTCGTACACCTGAAAAGCCGCTTTGATCCGTTCACGATCCCCTTTTACAATATATAGGTTCACACTTCCCCGGCGCTCTTGATGCAGAACTTGTAACTTGGCAGCTAACGGAATCTCATGCCGTTCATCTCGGAACACCACTTGAATCTTATGTGTATCCGCCTTAAGATCATCCAGATCCTTCTCAATCAACATCTTCCCACCATGCATAATCCCGACATGATCGCACAGATCTTCAATCTCACGAAGGTTATGGGAAGAAATGATTACCGTCAACTCGCGTTCAGCAACCTCCTGAAATAGCAGGTTTTTGATCTGACGCCGCATCACCGGATCTAATCCGTCAATCGGTTCATCCATAATCAGCACATCCGGCATACAGCTTAAACATAACCAAAATGACGCTTGCCGCTGCATCCCTTTGGAGAAACGACTGAGTTTGCGTTTTTTATCGAGCTGAAATACGGTTCCCAAATCTTCAAAACGCTTCTGATTCCAGCTCGGATAAATCGAGCGATAGAAGGCCGCCATTTGCAGCATGGTGGATTGTGGGAAAAAGTAAGGAGCATCCGGCATAAAAATAACCCGTTGCTTAGTCGTCGGGTGTTCGAATACCGCTTCACCATCCACCCGCACGGTCCCCTTATCTAGAGAGTAGATGCCCGCCAATGTTTTGAGCAGCGTAGTTTTACCCGCGCCATTAGAGCCGAGCAGCCCATAAATTGTTCCTTTATGTACCGTTAAAGAGATATCGTCGACTGCCTTCTCGCCTTGAAATAACTTGCTGACTCCCCGAATCTCAATCATCACTCTTCCCTCCTTCTCTTTGCTTCTCCACTTGTTGGTACAAAGAACTAATCTCAGCTGCGGTGAACCCAAGGTATACCGCCTCCGCCATCAGCCTCAGCAACTCGTTCCGGACTTCCGCTTTTTTGATCGCATTTTGTTCTTTTTTCACTGGGGCTACAAAACTTCCTTTCCCCTGTAATGAATAGATATATCCCTCACGTTCCAATTCACGGTAAGCCTTCTGAATCGTATTGGGATTCACGGTTAGCTGCTGGGATAACGTCCTTACAGAAGGTAGCTGTTCATCCGTCTGCAAAATACCATGCAGAATCATCTCCTTGACCTTATCGGTCAGCTGCTCATAAATCGGCTTCCGACTACGAACGTCCAGTTCGAACATAACCTTCCTCCTTCCACTATCTTGCATTAAATCCATTATGATGTGTACTAACTGTACTACTATTATTAATACAGTTTTATTTATATGTCAACAAAAAAATCCCCAAGATTTTCCTTCGGGATTTATCTATTCCTTGCTATTAATCAAAATTACGTCCCATCGCGCCGAGCCAACCTCATCCACAGTAGTTTTAGGACCCTGATGACGCTGATTTCCGCTTATAAGGTCATCTGAGTCCGACAGCGCCGTGCCATCCTCATCCCCCGTAGCTTTCGGACTCAGATGACGCTATTCGCACATTTTCCGCCTTTTGAGCGAAGTTTCGGACTCCACTGCAGCTATTGTCTAGAAAGACGCTCATTTCGGGCGTTTTTCACACCAATAGCGACTTTGGGGTCCGTTACCACTCCAAATGACGCTGTTTCCAGCTTTTAAGGTCACCTGAGTCCGACAGCGCCGTGCCATCCTCATCCCCCGTAGCTTTCGGACTCAGATGCCGCTATTCGTACATTTTCCGCCTTTTGAGCGAAGTTTCGGACTCCAGTGCAACTATTGCCTAGAAAGGCGCTCATTTTGGGCGTTTTTCACACCAATAGCGACTTTGGGGTCCGTTACAACTCCAAATGACGCTAATTCATGCTTTTAAGCTCATCTGAGTCCGATCGCGCCAAGTCCCCCTCATCCCCTATGGATTTCGGACCCAGATGACGCTATTCGCACATTTTCCGCCTTTTGAGCGAAGTTTCGGACTCCACTGCAGCTATTGCCTAGAAAGGTGCTCATTTGGGGCATTTTTCACACCAATAGCGACTTTGAGGTCCGTTACAACTCCAAAAGCCGCTGTTTCCTGCTTTTAAGCTCATCTGAGTCCGATCGCACCGAGCCACCCTTGTCTCACGGGGCTTTCGGACTCAAAAGCCGCTGATTTCCGCTTTTAAGCTCATCTGAGTCCGATCGCGCCGAGCCTCCTTATCCCCGCTAGCTTTCGGACCCAGATGACGCTATCCGCATATTTTCCGCCTTTTGAGCGAAGTTTCGGACTCCACTGCAGCTATTGCCTAGAAAGGTGCTCATTTTGGGCGTTTTACACACCAATAGCGGCTTTGGGGTCCGTTACAACTCCAAATGATGCTGATTCCAGCTTTTAAGCTCAACTGAGTCCGATCGCGCCAAGCCCCCTTATCCCCCTGGCTTTCGGATTCAGATGACGCTATTCGAACATTTTTCGTCTTTTGAGCGAAGTTTCGGACTCAAATGACGCTATTCGCACATTTTCCGCCTATTGAGCGAAGTTTCGGAGTCCCGTGCAGCTATTGCCTAAAAAGATGCTCATTTCCGGGCATCCGCTACAACTAACCTCCGAAATAAACGCAAAAAAAGAGACGTCCCTAAGCCATTTTGGCTTTAGAGACGTCCCTTTGAGTATTAGTGTCTGTAATTAAGCATACCAGCCCCATACGAAGATGAAGAGCGTACCGAATATCGTAACTAGACCAACGAATAAGGCATAGGCGATATTGATGTAAAGTTCTTTCTTGGTATCTGCTGATTCACCAATATGCATGAACAGGAAGAGCTGCAAGGAAGCCTGAATGAGGGCTGTAACAAGCAGGATAGCCATGTTCGCAGTGTTGGATAGATCAAGGTAGATTACAGCAAGTGCAGCCACAGAAAGGACAAGAGAGGCTAAGAAACCCATCACATGGCGAATTGGAAACAATTGCTTCATCATGCTACATCAGTCCTTTCAGATAGACGAAGCTGAAAATAAAGATCCAGACAACGTCCAAGAAATGCCAGTACAGCGAGAAGATAAAGGATTTATTGGCCGTAGCCGGATTAATACCTTGACGCTTCAACTGGATTAGAATAGCCGCACCCCACAGGAAACCGAACGATACGTGAGCTCCGTGTGTTCCCAGCAGTACAAAGAGACTGGATAGGAAACCACTGGTTTGAAGTGTAGCCCCTTCGTGAACATAAGTGACAAACTCCGTGATTTCAATACCAAGGAAGCCGAGACCCATTAGAAGGGTTAGTCCGAAAAAGACCATCATGGCTTTTTGGTAACCATGCCGCATGGCATGAACTGCAAGACCAATCGTGAACGAACTTGTCAGCAGCAGCAATGTTTCGATCATTACTGGACCAATTTCGAAAAGATCCGGCCCGCTAGGGCCGCTGGCAAAACGGTCTACCATTACAAAATAAACAGTGAACAACGTAGCGAACAGTGCAATCTCCGCTCCTAGAAAAACCCAGAAGCCAAAGATTTTATTACTATTCTCTTCTGTTGAGTATTCAAGCGGCTTAGACGCATCTATTTTCATACTGTCTCACCCCGCAATTTCTTTTCAGTAGCAATAACTTCTTCTGCTGGGATGTAGAATCCGTGATCCCGATCAAAGGACATAGCAGCTAGAACAATGAGGATACCTACTCCAGAGAGGATCGCTGGAATCCAAAGACTGAAGACCAGAGAGAACCCTGCAATGAAGAAGATAACACCCAGAACAAATGGTTTTCCTGTGTTGCTAGGCATATGAATCTTAGTAATCTTATCTTCAAAAAGCGGTACTTTATCTTGTTTAGCAGACCAGTAAGCATCGCGTGTTTTTACATTTGGAACCACTGCGAAGTTGTAAGCTGGAATCGGGCTTTTCGTTGCCCATTCCAAAGTACGTGCATCCCACGGATCTCCATCAGTATCTCTTGGTTCGTAACGAGTACTCCAGTAAATGTTATAAACCAGGATTACAAATCCAATAGCGAGACCGATCGCACCTACGAATGAGACCATACTCAGCGGGCCAAATCCGGTATCCGCAGAATAGGTGTATTGTCGGCGGGTCATACCCTTAAGTCCGAGAATAAACAGCGGGAAGAACGATACGTTAAAGGAAATGATAATCCACCAGAAGGCATGCTTGCCAAGACGTTCATTCAGACGGAAACCGAATACTTTAGGGAACCAGTAATGGAACCCTGCGATAACGGCGAAGACCGCACCTGGAATAAGAACGTAGTGGAAATGGGCAACCAGGAACATCGTATTATGGTACTGGTAATCGGCACTGGCCATAGCCAGCATGACACCTGTTACCCCACCAATCGTAAAGATCGGAATAAAGGCCAGGGTGTATAGCATAGGTGTCGTAAAGGTTATTCGCCCTTTTCGTAAGGTAAATAGCCAGTTAAATATTTTCACACCTGTTGGTACGGCAATGGCCATGGTTGTAATCGAGAAGAAGCTGTTAACCATAGCACCTTGACCCATTGTATAGAAATGGTGAGCCCATACTAGGAAGGACAAGAGGGAAATGATCAACATACTGAATACCATGGATGTATATCCATACAGGTTCTTTTTAGAGAAGGTGGCGATAATTTCACTATAAATACCGAATGCCGGTAAGACAACGATATATACTTCAGGGTGACCCCATACCCAGAACAGGTTGGCCCATAACATATCCATACCGCCATTGGCCATCGTAAAGAATTGAGAGCCGAACAACCGGTCGAACATCATCAACGCGAGTGCAACCGTAAGCACAGGGAATGCGAATACGATAATTACGTTGGTGATCAATACGGACCAAGTAAACATCGGCATTTTCATCAACTTCATGCCTGGTGCACGCATTTTCAGAATCGTTACAATAAAGTTAACGCCTGTGAGGAGCGTACCAATACCTGAAATTTGTAGTGCGAGCGAGTAATAGTTATTACCCACCGTTGGACTGAACTCTAAACTTGCTAGCGGGAAATATGCGGACCAACCAGCATCTGGCGATCCCCCGATAACAAACGAAATGTTAAGCAGCATAGCTCCAAAGAAGAAGAGCCAGAAGCTGACAGCATTCAGACGCGGGAAGGCAACGTCTCTAGCACCGATTTGCAGCGGAACGATAACATTCATCAGACCGATAATAAACGGCATGGCCATAAAAAGGATCATAATCAAGCCGTGTGTTGTAAATACCTCGTTGTAATGCTGTGCGTCAAGAAATTTCATGTCCGGGGCTGCTGTTTGCAGCTTCATCATAATAGCGTCAACGCCGCCGCGGAAAAGCATAAGCAATGCAGCGAGGATATACATAATCCCAATACGTTTGTGGTCAACAGTAGTCAACCATTCGCGCCATAAATATCCCCATTTTTTAAAATAGGTCAGGCCGACGATAATCCCGATTGTAGCCAGAACAATACTTGCCATAGCTCCGTATATCAGGGGTTCGCCGTGGACCTTAAATTTATCCCAATCCATTAGGAATCGCTCCTTTCAAGTTGTTCAATTAACATTGACTAGTGTCCGTCATGTGTTGTGCTCTCTTCTAATGGAGAACTAGGTGTCGGCTCATCCAGTTCTGGATTAGGCTCGGTGTTGAATTCCGTCTCGCTGGATGGTGCTGGAGTCGGGTGAATTTCTTTATTATCCTGATGCTCCATACTTCCGTTATCCGTATCCATTTCAGTGCCACCATTACTCATATGGTCACCATGGCTTCCCGGAGGCGGGCTAAAGGATAAGTGAGTATTCGTATACGTTTTACGTCCGACATGTTCCATTTCCAAAAGACCTTTAAATTCATCTTCCGTCAGTGGACCCGCCGTTTCTTTAACGTCTTTCACCCATTCCTGATAGTCCTTATCTGTCATCGCAAGTGTTTCAAACTCCATGTGGGCAAAACCCTTACCATTAAAGTTCGCATTTCTTCCGACATAAGAACCTACAGTATCAGCTGAAAGATGCAAGGTTGTGATCATATCGCTCATCGCGTATTTTTGTCCTCCCAATTGTGGGATCCAAAGACTTGAGATCGTACCGAAAGAATACAGTCTGAACTCTACAGCGCGGTGAACTGGAATGTTAACGTAGTTTACTGTTTCGATACCTTCTTCTGGGTAGCTGAAGTGCCATTTCCAGTTAGAGGAGGAAGCATAAATTACAAGCGGTTTCTGATCTTTATAATCCGCTGCAACATTTTCTACATCTACTGTTGTTTTGACGGTGACTACGGAGAGGAATGCCACGATAATAATCGGAATGGTAATCCAGATAGCCTCCAGCCATTTGTTTCCTTCCTCGTGAGGAGGAATATAATCTTCGTTGCTTTTTTTAGCACGGTATTTCAAAAGCACAAAGACATATAAGATGTAGACAACTGCCAGAACGCCGAGCATCATAACAATGGAGAGAATGATCGTGTCAGATAAAGTTCTTGCAGCCGGCCCCTTCGGATTCAGAACAGCGATTGAACTGCATCCTGGCAAGAGTAAAATTAGGCTGAGAAATAAAGCGTATAACGGTCCCTTTTTGTTCATGCTTAAGCTCCTTCCTTCAATACTTCTTTTATTAACCCTCAACATTAACCTTAATATATAGTAAGAATTTATGGGGAAGAAAGCAAAAGACTTATTTTTCCATTTAGCCTAAAAAAGACCTTAATAATGGCGAACAAGTTAAATATGTGTGATCAATTTGTTACAAGTTTCTAATAGTATGATAAAGATCACTGTAACGGCGCTGTTTATGGGTTGAAAAATTCCGTTCAAACTTTGTTCAATAGTTTACTAAAGTTGCTAATTTAGACACATCTATTCTGCGCAAAACGGGGTGATTTTAACCATTTTTTGTTGATGCGCCAGTATTTAGCCGGAGTCGCGTGCTTTTTATGATTGTGGTTGAAATCACAGTTAACTTCTAAAAGGTAACAAATTATTCTGCTGGGGGTTACAATCTCTCAAATTTCATTCTATCAATGTATGTTAAGGTAATAGACAAATATACATAGATAGGAGATTTTTGACGATGTCTTTAAAGAAAGTATGGCTATTATTAATCGTATTATTCATTGGTTCCGGATCAATACGAGCGATAGATTCAGTGAATGCAGCAGGTGCAGGCTCCCTTAGGTTAGGTGTGAACGATAAGTTAACAACTATTGAAGCAGTTTCGGTAAAAGATACCTATTACGTTCCTCTACGTGATCTATCACAGGAACTTAAGTTAACGCTAACTGGAGTGAGCGATGGGATAAAAGTTACAGGTCAGAACAGATCAATCAAACTGCTGAATGATCATGCAACAGCTACTCTAGGCGATGGAAAGACCATATCCATGAGTACATTTTTGAAAAACGGAAAAACAATGGTTCCACTGAAATTGACCTCTTATCTTGGTTTTGGAATTTCTTTTAAAGCAGATCAATATTTATTGCGTGTAAAAGATGGCTCGGCTACATTAGATGATGCAACATTTGTAAGTAAGTTTAAAAAGGAATTGAAGCCAACCGCAACTCCTGGAACTTCTACGCCAACTGTTGGGAAGCAAGGTAAGACCGTATACCTCACCTTTGATGATGGGCCAACGGCTACAACTTCTACATTGCTTGATATTTTGGCAAAATATGATGCGAAGGCAACTTTTTTCATGATCGGACCGAATATGAACCAGCATACTGCGCAAGTGAAACGGATTGCGAATGAAGGGCATGGTCTCGCATTGCATGGAATGACGCACCGGAAAGAGAAGTTTTATGCTTCACCTGCGGCTGCGCTGGGAGAGATGGATAACGATAATGCCATTTTGAAAAAGATTACAGGTCAAAGCACTACACTGATTCGTCCTCCTTATGGAAGCAAGCCTTATTTCACAAAGGCCTTTAGAGATAAAGTGCTGGCTCAAGGTTATCATCTATGGGATTGGAACGTGGACTCAGAGGATTGGAAATACAAGGATGCTAGTACGACGATCTATAATTCGGTAATGAATCAGGTTCATAAGCTGCAGAAATCGCAGACCAATCCAGTGATTCTGATGCATGATCAAAAAGCTACACTTAAAGTACTTCCGCGTATCTTAGAGTCATTGAAAAAAGAAGGATATACATTCCACGTCATTAGCTCAGATCTGAAACCTCTGAATTTCTGGAAGGATACACGCTGAGTTTTTTTGAAAAAATCAAGAGGGAATCCCAACAGCTGTGAACTAGCTATTGGAATTCCCTCTTTTTTTGGTCTTGAACTAAACACTAATTTTTGTTTAATCCAACCACATTCATGCTCCCGAGTTTTTCTATCGGACCCAGATGACCTTAATTGCTGGATTTGCCTCTGTTTCGGGTGCTATCGGACCACATAGCCGCTATTGGTGCAAAAAACACCAGTTATCAGTGTTTTCCACACCAGCTGCACTGGAGTCCGAAACTTTGCTCCAAGGGCGATAAATGGGCAAATAGCGGCTGCTGTGTCCTAAACTTCGCTCCTATGGCGACAAATATGCGAATAGCGGCTACTGTGTAGTCCGAAACTCCACTCCCAAGCCACTAAATGAGCGAATGGCGTCTGCTGTGTCCGATAGCCTATGGGGATGAGTATGGGCCCACGCTATCGGATCCAGATGACCTTAATTGCTGGATTTAGCTATATTTCAGATGCTATCGGACCTCATAGCCGCTATTGGTGCAAAAACCACCAGTTATCAGCGTTTTCCACACCAATAGCTGCACTGGTGTCCGAAACTTTGCTACAATGGCGATAAATATGGAAATAGCGGCTGCTGAGTCCTAAACTCCACTCCCAAGCCACAAAATGAGCGAAGGGCGCCTGCTGTGTCCGCTAAACCAGTTGGGATGAGTATGAGTCCACGCATCGGACCCAGATGACCTTAATTGCTGGATTTAGCTATATTTCGGATGCTATCGGACCTCATAGCCGCTATTGGTGCAATAACCACCAGTTACCAGTGTTTTCCACACCAATAGTTGCACTGGAGTCCGAAACTTTGCTACAAAGGCGATAAATGGGCAAATAGCGGCTACTGAGTCCGATAGCAAATGGGGATGAGTATGAGCCCACGCTATCGGACTCAGATGACCTTAATTGCTGGATTTAGCTATATTTCGTATGCTATCGGACCTCATAGCCGCTATTGGTGCAAAAAACACCAGTTATCAGCGTTTTCCACACCAATAGCTGCACTGGTGTCCGAAACTTCACTACAAAGGCGATAAATGGGCAAATAGCGGCTACTGAGTCCGATAGCATATGGGGATGGATATGAGCCCACGCATCGGACCCAGATGACCTTAAACTGGGGAATATCAAGTAGACAGTGTGTTTGAAAAACTAGAGATCAGCCGGGAACACTAGGGTTACGGGTTACGGGTTACGGGTTATGGGTTATGGGTTACGGGTTACGGGTTACGAGGTACAGGGTACGAGGTACAGGGTACGAGGTACAGGGTACGAGGTACAGGGTACGAGCATACCGATCATCTCCAAGGTTTTTATTGTTTCCACGCCTCCGTCTTTCCACTAGTGTCGCTGGAGATCACATAGCATATGTTTGCCCGCAACTTGCTGGGACCAGCTTACGTCTATACGCTCCTGCTGCTGAGACCAGCTTACGTCTATACGGTCCTGACCTGCTGAGATCAACTTACATCTCTCCCCCCTGACCTGCTGAAACCAGCCTACGTCTATACGCTCCTGACCTACTGAGACCAATTTACATCCCTCCCCCTTGACCAACTGAGATCAGTTGGCTCGCACTTGCTCCCAATCTGCTAAAACCACAAACAGCAGAGCAGCGATCTCCGTTACTGGAGAACCGCTGCTCTGCTGGTTTTAACAATATTATGAAGCCTATAGTTTGAAGCTGGACAATGTCTTTTGCAGATCTTCTGCGAGCACCGCTAAATACTGAGCTGAAGCCGACATTTCCTCCATTGCGGATAGTTGCTCCTGACTCGCTGCACTTGTGTCCTGAACACCTTCTGCACCTTTGCTAGATATAACGTTGACCTGTTCCATAGCTGCTGCCACACCTTGTGATTCCATGGCCACATGAGCAACCGCTTCTCTAATCTCCGCTGTCTGTAAGGTAGCTTCTTTAATGGAAGTCTGAATCTCATGAAAAGCTTGAGATACCAGATGACTTTGAACTACGCCATTGGTGACTAGCTCAGTACCCAAAGCCATGGATTCTACTGCGCTTTCGGTTTGCTTTTGGATATGTGTAATAATATCTGTAACCCGCAAAGAACTATTTCTAGTTGCTTCCGCCAGATTACGAATTTCTCCAGCAACTACAGCAAATCCCCGTCCATGCTCACCGGCCCGTGCTGCTTCTATAGAAGCGTTGAGCGCAAGCAGATTCGTCTGTGTAGCAATACCGTTAATCGTTGTAATAATTGTATTAATCTCTTGTGACAATGTCCCCAGATTAGAAACAATCTCCTGACTCTGAGTTACACTGAGGTCAATTTCCTTCATCTGCACAATGATTTGGTCTACAGCCTCTACTCCACGATCCGATGAACCGGAGACTACTCCCATAAGATCCGACATTTCATAGCTACTGCCCTCTACGGCTGCAATATCATTGGTCATTGCTTTTATGGAACGTGTTGTACTGTTAATGCTCTCTGTCTGCTCATCAAATCCCGCAGCAATCTCTCCAGAAGATACAGCGATCATTTGTGAAGCCAATGAGGTCTGCTCAGCACTAGCGCTCATCTCTTCCGATGAAGCTGACAGCAGTTCTGCACTCTCTGCAATCCCTTGCATCATCTTCCGCAAGCCCTGCAGCATATTGTTAAATGAACTGTTAATTTGGCCGATCTCATCCTTAGCGGTGTAAGTTGCTACCACAGTCAAATCTCCATCTTCTGCCCGCTTCATTAGTCCTTGCAGTTCTTTAAGGGGTTTTGTTATCAGTCGAATAATTGCAATACTAATTACGAAACAAATCACCCAGGCGAACGTAATCATTATGGTATTGTTTACCCGCATGCTTTTAGCGGTTGCCATGGAATCTGAATTGTGTTCATCAGCATCTTTAAGCAAAGAATCACTAATTCCTTTAAGTAGGTTGATCATTTTTTCACGGGATTCGTTAAATTCGCCTGAAAATACTTTATAGGCCTCTTGATTATGATTACTATCAGCAATCTTTATAATGTTATCCCGCTGTGCACGATAATCTGGCAAAAAGGACTCATACTCTTTGATTTTACTTACAATAGCAGGATCATTATACTGAATCGCTTTCACCTTGTTCATAAGTTCATTATTATCCTGAACCTTCACTTGGATACTCTCAGAAAGTTCTTTGTTTTTGCTGGCATTTACGCTAATCAAACGCTCCAAAAGATAGGATTCAATAGCCCGATTATTCGTACGCATCTGCCCTACGTAAGAAACAGGCAATAAATTTTCATTATATGTCTCATTTGTTTTTTCGGCCATTTGGGTCATCGTAATGATGCCTATGCCACCTACAACATTAACCATGATTACAGCGAATACCAAAAGCAACCCTATTTTGTATTTCACTTTCAAATTTTTCATCTACACTCCGCCTTCACATTATCTTATGATCTATCTATTTTTATCGGTCGGAAGGGCTAAGAGTTTGATGATTTTTTAAATATTGTGTCGAATAAAAGTATATATTGTCATAAAACGACTTTCCTCAAATATAAAAAGGACGGGCACCCGATCCGCTATTACTCCGAATCCAAGTGTGCCCGCCTACTCAAACTTCCTCTTCCTTATTCTCCAGAGGTATAGTACCAGTACAAAGTATCACCGTTCTGCAAAATATAACTGTCTGCACTGATGCTTGGATCCGCATCCCGGTTCGTTTTATACTTCCATCCGCTGCTTGGGCCTCCATCAAATTCAGCCAACCCTTCAATAGATTTCACGTAGATGCTTCCAGCGTTGCCGGATGATACTACCTTAGTCCCTAATTGACTGACTAGTAAGCTATAAGCCGTTTCGCCCTCTTTTAGAGCTACTGTTGTACTGGCTAGGATGGTTCCTTTCCGGCTATCTCCAATCACTGAGAGGGTAGCGGTAGCTTTTGCTGGAGCAATAACAGACGATCCGACAGTCAGAGACTGAGTATAACGCGCTACGCTCGGTACGCTGTCTTTAGTATAACCGGTAACAGTCAGTGTATAGCTATTTGCCGGGAGACCCCCATCAACAACAGCTACACCTTGTTCATTCGTGATTACCTTCTTATCACCAATCGAAACCTGCACACCTGCAGCCGGTGAGATAACCGGATCAGAAGTGAAGCTTTCCTGATTCCACACCCACTTTTTCTGTGAAACCTTTACAGTAAAAGCTTCATTAGCTTTTGGCTGTGATGGGGAAAGCACCACAGAATCTACAACCTGTGTATTTTCTCCTGCATAATAGACAAGCACACGATCGGATTCCTGTAGTTCGAACGCATCCATACCCACACTTGGATATATCCACTCCCCGCCGCGTGATACCACGAAGCTCCACCATCCGTCGTAAGTACCTTGCGAAACTCCATGGATACCTGATACAAAGTTGCCATAAGACGATTTGGTGATATCTACTTTAAAATCATCGGTAGACCCTAGTTGTTGCAACGCTTCAAGGGCATTGGAGGCTTTTAAAGTCCCCTCACTAATCAACCCTTCCGGGCCTTCAACGGTAAGCGAAGCTGTTACATTCTTAGAAATCACCTTTAGAGCTTTTGTATATTTAGCAATCGTTGGGGCTTTACCTTCACGGTAGCCAGTTACAGTCAGTGTATAGTCACCTGCGGGCATATTTCCTGAGAATACGGCCTCACCTTTAGCATTCGTCGTTACCTTGTGAGCTCCAATTTGGACCTGAACACCCGCAGCTTTTGCAGTTACAGGAGAGGAAGTATTCGTAGCAGCGTCCCATTTCCACGTCTTACTAGTTACAGTGACGGTAAAAGAATCGCCCTCTTTAAGATTTGCTTTGGAAAGCGTAACGGAATCCACAAGCTTAGTGTCGTCTCCGGCATAATAAACCAGTACCTGATCTGAATCTTTAAGTACAAAATCACTCATGCCTACATCGGGATTAATCCATTTTCCGTCACGCGATACAACATACATCCATCCGTCATAACCACCAAAGCTTCCAGCAACAATATTTCCGATGCCAGTCACATAACTGCCCGAAGGATTCGTGATCGGCAAGTTCGTTTGAAGCGCCAGCTTCTCTAACGCTCCAAGTGCGTTGCCAGCATAGGCGTACCCTTGTGCCAACGTGGCCTGTGGTCCCTCAATCGTTACTGGAGCGTAGATGAGTGAGCTCTGAATGGAGGATTTGGAAAAATCGTATAGCTTACTGTTGCTTCCTTTATACAGCAAATTATAGGCAACCAGCGCCTGAAGCCCTTGCTCTGTCGCCAGAATATTACTGCTTCCACCACGGCTATGGGTGAAGCTACCATCAGCTAGACGATAGCTAAGCAGGTTCTCCATTAGATCCACTTTGTTTTTGGTGTATTCTAATCCACTAGGATCAACTCCGAAGGATGTGAGTCCAAGGATTGCTTGTGCGCTACTTTCAGCACTGTCACCGTAACCCCCATGGCTATCTTGAGCTGCGGATAACCAGGCTACGGCTTGTAGCCCTGCTAAGTAGGCTTCGGGATTATTTTTATGTGCCGCCAGAGCCGTCAAGGTTATCGCTGTCATATCAGGCTCACTTGCGCCTGAGGTTAGTGCAAAGCCCCCATCCGGATTCTGTTTGGAGAGAATCTCCGTAAGGAGTTTATCCGCCGTCCATTTCGCGTCACTTGGGATATTATATTTACCAGAATCCAGCGCAAGTAAAGCATATACCGGATTATTAAGCGTCTGTTCACTGAGCTTGCTATTATTATAAATTTTCTCAATCAGATTATAGCCAGGAGTCGTTCCGTTACCAGCAAAGCTAGTAGGATCTGCACCAATCGCTCTCACTGCGAGCACGATTCGAGCATAATCGGTTACATTGGTGAAATCGCCAGCTGCATCCTTTACTTTTTTCTCAAGCTCTGAAAGGTAACTAGCCGGCAGCTTGTACCCTGCTTGCGCTAATCCAATGGCTTGCCAATCCGATTGCACGCCACCTTTCAAGAGATATTCTGCAGCCGCATAAGTCGCATCCGCAACATTAATCCGCTCCGCAGCAGTTGCCTCCAGACCGGCGCCAGCGCTCGCTTCTGCAAATATTTGTCCTGCTGGAGCAAGAGATGTTCCTAGAATTGAAATGACCATGAATAAGGCCAGCCCAAGTGCTACAAACTTGGAAGACATGATTTTCTTCATTGTTTAACCTCTTTCTGTATAAGAATGGGTACTGCCGGGAATAAGACGCATAACATAAAGACCGCCCCTTTGGAGGGCGGTCAGGGAAGATTACAAATCGAGGCTGCGGCGCTTGCTTCCTGCCAACAGTCCATCTGTATATGTTCCACATTCTTACCCCACGAAGAATAGAAACGCTCACGAAAAAGGCAGGTCTCCTGGCTAATGCTTCATCGCTGTTCTTCACCTTCCCACCCTACCTTCGGGGCAGTGGTTTATAGAAGAAACGCTCCGCACATACAGTGGCGGGACCGCGCCGGACTCTTGCACCGGACTTCCCTTTTAAGCAGACGACTAGATTGATAGAGTCTGCACCTTTTCCAGTATGTAGTATCTTATTTTGACATCCATAATCATATCTATTAATACATAGCATGTCTATAGAAAAGCTAAGTATGGGCAGCAAAAAAAATGAACAGCAATACCTCCCGGTAGGTATTGCTGTTCAGAAAGCTTGTTATTCTGCTGTTCCTTCCGGACTTGCAGTCGGGGAGGGTTCAGCACTTGAATCAGAAGCTGGTGGAATATTAGGGTCGGGATCTACGATCAGTGTAAATCTTCCGGCTTTGATCATACTTTTCTCTAGAATTGTCACTCCAGGCTCCAATGTAACCTCAACCTGATAGGAAGGTTGTTCACCTTCAGTCACAGCTGTTGCGGAAGGCAACCCAGTGCTGTCCTCAGTATCAGAGGAAGGCGTAGGAGACGGAGATGCATCAGCTACAGCATTAGTAGCATCTGCACCTTCTGCTGTTCCTCCAGTAGTGCTAGCGGTATCTGACTCGTCAGCGGTGTTTCCCTCATCCGTCCCATCCGTTAACGGCACTGGACAAGTGCCATTCGTGGCAGCGACCTTAAAGCTTTTATCTATCTCTGTAGACGAAGACATTAAACTAATCTCAGTCGGTTGAAACTGCACACAGTCATCTGCACTTGCGAAGGTGAACACCAATATGCTGCTCCCCTTATCTCCTTCGACGCTCTGATCCTTCAAGTATACTGAAGCTGGAGGCAGCATATTGCCTGCACTCTGAACAGGGGTCGGCTCAGGGCTTGTCCCCGGCACAGCCGTCTTCGTATCATCCGGACGCAGCATACTGAATACGATAATTGCAATAATCACCAGAATACCCGTAATGGAGCCGGAGATTAAGAGTCGAAATCGGCTGCGGCTGATCCAGCGCGCCAGCGGGGAAGCCAGTTGGGAGCGGGCTTCATTGTACACATTTTGCAGAGCAGGCCGAGCTGCCGCGACATAGTTCTTTCGGAATTCCCGATTCTTGAACGCTTCACGATCACTGCTCAGGAAATACTTCAGAATCGCCTTACGGTAACCCGGTTGCAGCTTTTTATTCGAAACCGTAAATAAAGGATTGCCTTGCGACCAAGCAAAAAACCGATAGATGATTTCTTTGTCGGAACCGGCTTTACGCTTTAACAGCTCCAGAAGCGCATCGTAATCCAGCGGACCCCCTTCACGCTGAGTTGTATAGTAAAAGGCTAGCGGAAGCCGTTCAAAGGGTTCCAGAACACGCGCCTCTTTTAGCAAACGACGACCCAGTAGCTGCACATCGTCTAGTTCCTGCGGAGACAATCCTGTAAAAATCTCCTCACTCGGCTTCTCTTCACCAAACCAGCGGTAAGCGGCACGCAGCGCATTCTCTTTCTGCTTGCTAATCCTATCCAGTGGCGGCTGCCAATCGACAACATTACCATACCGTAAAAAAACTACCTCCAGAAGCTCCTCCTGCGTCATATCAGAAAGCGATAAGCGGTTCAGTAAGAATCTATCTGCTGAAGCAGCAAGATCCTGCATTAGGGAGAGTGCCTTAGGAGCAACTCCTGTTCCTTTGCGGCGATCTTTTTCTGCCTTATCTACAATTTCATGAATTTCCGCCACAGAAGCCACCGGATCATGCTCCAGCTGGAGCTTTTCTAGCAAATAATCCTTCACAGCATTTTGAGCAAAAGACTGCTCTAACGCCACTGGCAGGAACCGCCCCCAATGGAGCACAAAGCTCAGAATATCCGCAGATCTGGACGCCGCAGCTAGTCTTGATTCCATATAAGGCTCAAGTAGCTGCTTACGGAAATAAGTTTCAGACATCACGCGCTGGAAGTAAGCTGCACTTAACTCATCATTACTCTCAATGATCCCGTAAGCAGCACTCAAAATATCCTTGCGGCCCGCTTCCACACTATGAAGCATCCCATTGATGAAATAATCCACGATTCTGACCCTGTAATTGTGATCCTTAAGTACAAAATACTCTTTAAAGCATTCCATAATCGCCGGATCTGGCACATTTCTTTGCCGAATCAGATCAAATTCCCGGTCAAACCGTTCTAAGAAAATATCATTCAAGCGGATTCTAGAATGAATTGCACCGTCTGGTTTAAGGTAAGAAAGCAAACCACTTAGCACCGCACTCTTGTTTTCCGTATATAAATGCTCGTTCCCTTGCTCAATCTCATAAAATATAGCCAGCTCATTATAGAAAGAAAGGGATAGCTTGTGCTCAGGACTCTCTCCACGGAGAATCTGATCGGCGAAGCTTACGAAGTCGTTAATATCTCCTGGATTCAGCAGTAATAGCTTCCACACCAAATCAGCATAAGGCTGGCGGGTCTCGCCAAAATCGACATTCCCCATCCGTCCGGAAGCCAAATCAAAGGTATAATCCTTCTCAATACTGCGGTCACCGGGACGAAGTGAACCTTTTTCCACAAAGCTAAGATGTATATATTTACGGCTTTGCGGTTCATTCGCATACGTAATCACGCCTAATCTACGGCGGAATTCATACGGCAGCACGCTATACAGAATTTCTGTAAGCTCCACCGCCCGCGCGGACAACTCGGTGATAGGTACGTTTAGAGCCACATAGATTTTTTTCTTACCTGCTACAGAGAGCATTACGGCTTGCAATAACGCCTTGAATATCCCTTCATCAATCCCTAACAAGCGTAAGCCTGCGATTGGATCAGGGCTGCGGTCTGTGCGAACAACTGGAATAGAGGGCAGCTCCGGCAAGGTTCCACCAAGCTCTCCCGTATAACGCTCTGCAAAATCAGCATGCAGCCAGTCTCCATAGCTCTGCACAATTTCTTCGGAACGTGAAGCAGGAACTACATAGTTATGTGCAAAAAAAGCGCTTCGTTGGCCTGTGAAATCGGCCGCTTGATAACGACTAAGCCCAATAACTGTATCCCCGTTCTCAGCATGAAATAGGTGCAGCGCACCAGGATATGCAGCCTCATCCTTCTCTCCACGTGCGGTTAACTCCGCAGGAGCATCGTAGAGGCAGAAGGGATGAAGGATTTTTTTCACAAAATTATTGTCTAGACTATCTGATTTCGCTACCGTATCGAAGCCTTCTGTGGAACGAAACACTCCGCGACGTTCGCGGGTGTACATCTGTTGGGCGATTGTTGACCCTGAGAAAACATTCACGGGCCGTCGCTCCCCTCAATATACTTCAGCTTATGCAGCAGCCAAATAAAAGGCTCGTCTACACGAATCGGGCTTACTACACCCTCAATCTTTTGATTCACAGGATTGCTGCCCAACGCAGATACTGCAAAATAACCCGTATTCGCGAAATAAACATCCATTGTATCTTTAAAGGGTCTGTCCACCTTACCAATAAATCTGCGAATTTCCCCGTCGATATTATGGAACTCGTCCATGTTTAATGTTTTGCGGTGAACATAGTTATTGAACACATTGCTGTTGGACTTGATGTAATCGCCATCCTCATCCTTCAGCGAATGCAGCATATCACTTTTGGCAAGCACAACCGCTGTTGGAATGTCTGTCTTACTCTTTTCCTGATAGGCAATAAAATCACCGAACATCGTCAGCACCACATCGCGCGGCTCGTCATATTGTGAGACCCATTCTCCCGGGCGGTCACCGATGTTAATATGAATCTTTTCACGGATAGAACGGATTTGCAGCGGATCGACCATAAACAAAATACCCGCAGAGTTCTTGATATGCTGACCATGAAGTCCAAGATAATCCTGATCCACCATACCCTCACCTGCTACATCAAAGAATACAAGTGTCAGTGGCGGTTTATTTTCATCCTTAAAGACAAATTGAAAGATAAAAGGCTCCTGCATTTTTTCCTTCTGTGTAGAAGCCAACAGATCTCCACGCTCAAAAAGCGGTTCCTCATACAATGTACGGAACTTACGGCTAATCTCTGCATTAAGCGGCATACAAGCGGCATCAAAATGACCTGCTGTAGTATGCTGCAATGTGTGGATCAGCGAGGTCATATACACCGATTTCCCGACTTGGGATGCCCCGATAATCGAGATGATGTTACTTGGCACCTTCCCGGCAGTCACCGGCAGCTCATTATGGCAGGACGGGCAAAGCCGTCTGCGCGTAAGCACACCGTAACGATCCGTAAGCCCAGTTAACACATGATCCGTGTAATGATGATATTCTTCCGGAATATCCGCCGGGTTGATAATCGCTTCTATGTCATCTACCGTATCAAGCCCAAAGCGCTCACGGTATTTGTTCAAGGCGTCATCCTCACCCAATGCGTAATTTTCATCGTCCTCCCGGCTGTGCATAGCCCGAAAGACGACATCCTCCGGAGAGAACTTGGTGAAGCAATACGGACACACTATATCGTAAAAAAGCGGCCGCGGCTCCGGCTGATTCTTTTTCATAAAACGGCTAAAAAAAGACATCTACTCATCCTCCCAAAAGTTGTATCTACGTACTTGCTATGAACGCCACTGCTCATTACCCGCTTGTACGTGTAGACCGAGTCTCACTCCGGTACCAATTCGTAATAAAGCCCATATTTCTTGCCATCGGTGAAAAAGATGCGTACAAAATCATCCTTACCGATTTCAATCGGCGGAAGTACATTGCGTCCAGGAGCGAAATCCTGGACGAAGGGAAAGAGAATACCATCCTCTTTCCCTGCCGGATGCCCTCCACGTTTCTTGACATAACAGAGGACATCCCGTGCCACGGGCACTTCTGCCGTAATCGCCATATGTACGGTCTTTTGTTTTCCGAATAAGGCCTTTTTTTGTTGAATGGAATAATAGATCCGGGCTTTGCCTGCACTGACCATCACCCGGTTCACACCATCATTTTGCCTCACCAGGGCAGTCTCACCGTTCTCAGCAAGACGAGCAAATATCGTATAGGATATCAATCCGATCTCATCCAATCGATCACGATAACCATTGTTAGATTTGTATTCCTCACGAGTGTAGAGCTTCATCCCGATCGGCGGATCATCTCCGGTTCCCATGTCAGCCGCTTCTGCGGAGGTTTTGTGGATGTACACCGCCTGCACGCCGTCCGGCCAGCGCCATCTCAGCGTACAGAATCGGTCATCCACTTGGGATGTCACATCCGTTATTCCCAGAGCGGAAGCATTAACCTCGGCGTACCTCATTACTGTAAACCCCTTTCCGCTACACTAGAATCCTTTGCTGTTCCGGCTTCTGCGCCGACCCGGAAAGTTATCCGATGCTGGTGCAGGCGCTGCGTTATTGTTTCTTCTATTTCGATAAATACGTCCTTCTCCTACCGGAATGACGCCTGTAAATAATGCAATAATAGCAGCTAATATAAGAACAGCCAGAAGACGAATAAGACTATCTGTAAAGGAGTCACCGCTAAGTCCAAATTCCAGAATCAGTCCTGCGAACAAGCCTGATATTACGCCGCCAATCCCAAAGCTTTTAGCCAAATGACGGTTATCAAACATAATTCCCAGACCTAATCCAAACGCAGCTCCCATCAACATCAGTGACAAAATACGAACCGCAGCATAATAAGGACTGTCTGCCGTTGAATCACTGCGCTCAGTTAGCAGCGTCCGATCTCCCAGACGGTCATAGATCTGCTGGAATACATCGCCCAGAAGGGCTGAATCCTTGACATCATAATAGTGTCCGCCTGTCACTCTCGCAATATCCTGCAACAGCTGAGTGCCTGCTGGATCATTCAAGCCCAGACCAATGGTATTCACGGCAATACCGCGCTCTACATAAGCCTGCAACTCTCTTGTGGTATCGAAATTACTCACTCCGTCAGACAACAAGATGACCATGGCTCCTTGGTCTTTTTTGCCGTCACTGTCAATCTCCTTGAGTGCCTCCGAGACCGCACCGCTAATATTCGTGCCGCCTTCGGTTGGCTGCAGATTATCGATTGCAGTCAGCACCTTCTCACGATTCTCCGAATTTGAAAGTGGCGTTAAAGGTTGGACAACTACAGCTTCATTGTTAAAGGTCACCACGGCTACCTTATTGTCAGTGTCCATTTTTGTAATTAACGCTTTTGCTGCGGAATACCGGCTATTATCGGGATCACTCTGTGTCATACTGCCTGAGTCATCGATAGCCATTACTACATTCTTAACTGGTCTGGCTCCGCCAAAATTCAGCTCATAAACAAACTCCGTTAAGGCTCCAACACCAAGTGCAAGAACAATCATCAGAGGCAGCAGCTTCCACGATAACCCCAGATAGCGCTGCTTCCATGAAGCTCCGTTCAGTCGTGGCGAGATCATCTCTGCAAGCAGGCAGCCTACACCGACTCCCATCGCCACAATGGCAAAATAAATACCCACAAGCAGGATGGAAGGCAGATCGTTATACCAGCTTAGCAGCCATTCGCCAAAAAGAAAGGCGACCCCGCCGCCGATCAGACTGAAGAAGAGCAGCAGCAGATTGATTTTTCTCTGCATCGTTATACTTCCTTTCCGGGTAAAATCTGAATTGTACTCTTATCCTTTAAACATTCCGGGGGTTATGCTGCCTGATAAACGGGCTACCCGGATGTGTTATCATCCCCCAGATTGCACTTTGTGCAATAGAATGGAATAGGAGAAACATCTATTTCTATTCTATTGCATAGTGTGCAGTGGAAATAAGGAGAAATGTCCCTATCCCGGAACTCTAATTAAGAGTTATATCCGATGACTCTATTGCACAAAGGCAATAAAGGGACTCAAAGTGAGGGGACCTATCTATTACGCCATCAGCGCATCTCAGGAAGCTGATCTTCACTCAGCCCATGGAGCTGATAGCCATTCTGAGCATAAGTCTCATAATAGACCTTACCGTTGCGATAATAGAGCAGGTCCTCTAAATGAAAGCCGCCCATCAGGTTTAGCTTCTCCACTCCGCTCCTCCGCTGCTCATGCACGAATCCTAACCGGTAAATCCGGGTTGTCTCATCTACTCCAAAGGCGTAGCGTAGAAACTCTGATGAACTGTCTCCAAAGAAATATTTCTCCTCATGACGATGCTCTTGCGTATATTCGAATAACCGAACATTAATGGCCGCGCCCTCTTCTAAATTATGATACAAGCGCTTGAACAGCTCTTCCCTCGATAGAACCTGACGATTCTCATAGGCTGCCGCAACATTTGCACGCCGCAGAAGCTCTTCCTCAAAAGATAAATTGAAAGGTTCTGCTGTCAGCAGCTCCCGACGGCAAATATCAATCAAACGCTCAATCACAGCTTCTTTCCCTTGTTCTAAGAGCTTGGAGATACTGCCCATGTACTTCTCACTGAAGAATATTCCAGGTCCACGCCGGGTTTCGATATCCTTCATCACTTCTTCTGTGACTACGCGGTAGTATTCCATTACGTTCTGGCCCGTTGTTTCGTTTGTTCGCCCAATGCTGTCCATAACAGTAATACGCAATTCTTCCTCCAAAGTCTCCATAGCTTTCACACGGGCCATACTTTCCATATGAAGCTGCTCAAGTGCAGATTCCAAACGACTGCATAGGGCAAGCTCACTTTCTAGGCCCAATAGTTCATATTTTTTGCCATATACGGCTGAGAATAAATAATGAATGAAGTTACGTACTGTTCTTTTATCAAAAAGCGGCACACGCTGGAACGGCTGGCGCTCCACGCTTTCTGCGTAAAGGTCCTCAAGCTCCTCCTGCATGGAGAGAATCGCGGAACGCAGGCCTGCCATATGCTGACGTAAAAGATGGAGCACACTTCCGGCTTCATCACGATCTGCCGTCCACTCCGCAAGCTGATAAAAGCTTACCGCTGGCGTAGATGTTTCCTGTGCCGCCAGCATAGTGCGCCATTGGCGTAATGGATTCATTCCCTCTACTCTCCGGTTTGACTCTGCCACAAAGTTATTGCGGAAATAAGCTTCGCCCCCGTCACCGAACAACTGCCGTTCAGCTTCACGAAGTGACAGCTGCTTCAGTTCATTATAGGTAGGGCGTCCGTGACTCATTAACCCCGTCATTTCATTCAGGCCGTCTTTCTCCGGAAGTAGGTGTACCGCGTGTTCCCGCAAGCTGTCAGGGTCCAGCCCTAACAACGCCTGCCGTTCACGTATAGTCCACGAACTGCCCTCACGCATATCGGAGACAAGCCGCCGAAACGCATGATACAGCACCGCCAAAGCAATTTGAACATTAGGTCTTCTTACCCCGGAAAAGCCAGCAGAGGCGTAGCCTTGTCTTCCAGTGCTGCCCCTGATGCCGCTTTTGAAGGTCATATTGTTATATCCGCCATGACCAGTAGCCTGATCAGAAGCCGGGCGGACCCGATTTTTGAGCAGACTAATATGAGAAATAATCTCGTAGTTGTCATCCATACCGTGTGCAGACATCATACCGCGCTCATTCTTATCGGAGAGCAGATACACAAGGTCAAATAATGCGGAAGGACCATGGGCAACTGGAATCGACAGACCGTCTTCCGTCACAAGTAACGGCGCATTAAACTTATAGTCCGTAGCTTGCATTCTGTCCAATTCACGCAGAAAAGCCAGCCCTACTGAGCTGGAAAATCCAAAATTATCCCCTTGCTCCCGCTCATTGATCAGAGCGTAGAGATCTGTCTGTACGGACTTAAAGGACTGGCCGAGTACAGCACGAGCCAACAGTGTAATTTCCGGCAGCAATACATTAAGCGGATCATCAACCCGCGTAATGATAGAGAGATGGATGACGTCAAAAGATGAATATAGACGTCCATAATCCGCTATACTGTTGCTCAGCCGCCGGATAACTTTATTCATTTCAGCAAGATAACGTGTATCCTCATGAAACTTGCGGTAAAGTTCATGACGCACAGTGCGTGGATCTGACCCTGCCGTTTCCGGCAAGGCCATGGCCAGCACCCGGTCTTTTCCTCCCGCAACAGATCCACTTATACTTCCGTCTATTCCTTCTTTTGCCGCACCTGACACAGCATGTAATGCCATAACACCGCCGGCGTTATCCCATTTTCGTTCGCAGCTATCCAGCACCGGACCGATGGCCGGAGCAACCTTGTCGCCTACGAACAGAAACAGGGCAGGGTAATGGATGCTGCTGCGTCCATCCCCTTTGCTGCGCTGTGCCTCTTCCTGTACCGCATATTGTTCACCATAAGATAATGCCTGTGTTTTGATCATAGGCCTATTTCAACTTTCTGCGGATACTGCCGAGCTTGCTAGTCATGCTCTTGTAGAATCCGTACATCTCATCGCCGCTCTCATACTCTACCCGTTCGTACTCCAAGCTATCGCGTGCTTCCAGGAATGATACATACAGTCCTTCCAGCTTATAGAGCAGCGGGGTAACGTCTTCAGCGGCAGTCATTTCACCTGCACGACGTGCTGCCTTACGCAGCAGTACGCTGCGGCTCTTCTCATCCAGCTCCCGGAAGTGCCGATACACGGCATACTCTACGTAGCTGCGCTCTTTCATCAAATTAGCAAACGGCTCCCAAGCGTCCTCTTCTTCATCACGGTCATAAACGTAGAGTGCGCCTTTTTTGATAATGCTGTCCGTATACAAAGCTTCAATGAACTGATCCATCCACTTATCTTCGTCCAGATATTGATGAAGCACACCTTCAAGCTCAGCGGCTTTGGCAGTCAGTTCAGCATATTTAGCCAGCTCCACACGAACACGTGAAATCAGCTGCGGTGAACGAATGAGATTCTCCTGCGCCATGTCCTTGTTGATGCTGCCAAAGATATCTTTAATGCCTTCCCGCTCCAAGCCCTTCTCACGCAGGCTCTTCAGCTCATCAACCGCCTTCTTCACTTCACCGAGATTTGGGCGTGTAGATTGCAGCTGCATATCGAAACCGTTCAAAATGGCGTCCAGATCAAAAGGTTTGGTGAACACAACAGAATATCTGTTACTTGTGTTCTCATCTACACCTTTTTCAATAATGACTCCACTTGCCAGCGCTTTTGCAAAGTCTGCACGCACTCTAGCGTTATAATCACGTACACGAGAATTGACGTAAGTGTCGCCCCATGATTTTTCTGGAATCGGAGAAGGCAGGTACGTCCAGTTGTTCTTATCCGTCATCACGAGATGGCGGCCGATCCCTTCCTTGTCGAGAATGGTCCGCTCATAGTTTTCTTCAAACACCCGCAGCGGCGTGTATACGAAAAGTGGCACACCATTACGTGTATTAAGCCAGAAAATACGGTTTTTCACTTGGCTTTCCTTGATCGTAAATTGCGATTTGCCAAGCGCATTATTCTGATAATTACGAATCCCTTTTAGGATACCCGGCGCTTTAACAGGCACGGAAACGAAACCCCATGATGGGAAATGTAAGCTGCCTGAGCTATTGCTAAGGTGGAAGGTAGGCACAGCCTCTTCGTCCAATTTACCGGCAATAATCCGCTCAACGAATTTATCCAGCGGCTCTTCATGGCCGAATTTCATCACAAGGAAATCCTCCATCGAACGGGTAATCAGATCCCCAAACTTATCGCTAAGGAATTCCGAAATTGAGCGAACGATATCAATCTCCTGCTCTTTGACCCAACGTCCGGAATGCTTCAGCATTTCACGGGTGAAGTCGCGAATCAGGTCGTCGCCGTCCTTCTGATCCATGATCTTGGAGATGGTCGCCGAAATATCCGGCACGTTCACAATGTTCCAATAATAAGTTTTGTTTCCTTTATAGTCTGCCTGCTCTTCGCCATTGATAAGGATGTCCCCGTTCTTGGCAAAAATCGAGCTAAGCGCACTAAGAATCTCTGTAAACACACCGTAAATCCGGCTGTTCTCATCGTTTAATAGCTCATATAAGTCCTCGTAAAATTGAATCATTTGTTCAGTGCGTTCTACATCGGCGTGCAGCCAATACTCATTGATTTTAGCCTCAATATAGGCATTTTTCTTCTTCTCTTTGGAGACAAAAGCACTGCGGGCATCGCTCAGCTTCTCATCCGCACTGTCCTGCGCCGTCTCAATATCACGTGGCAAACGCAACAAGCTTTCACGTAAAGCCTCAATATAAGACTGAATCAGCTTTAAAATACAGAAGCCCTTCTCGGTATACAGCAGGCGGGAAACGTAGAACGGTCCTTGCTCTGGGTGCAGGAAGATGCGCTCCAGCTCTTCACTGAAACGTCCCACAATTTCGCCAGGCAGCTGCTTTTTCGATTTGATATATTCTTCACGGGCACGAGCCAGGAAGTTCTGCTCCAGCTCTGTATCCATGCTTACCACTTGATTCTTAACAACATTGGCATGGCTCAAGCGTTCGCTGTTCTCGTAGCCTGGCAACGGCTCAGGCACACGGGATTCAAATGTCTTAATCATACTGTCGAGATCAATCCCAAGCTTACGTGCGAATTTCTCTACATCCTCTTGACCTGGCGCCTGCTGGAACATTTTTTCCATTTTATCAAACAAGCGGAAAGCCAGGTAAGTCGTCATTTCCTCAATCGGAAGCACAGCGGACGAGGCACCGATAATGTTGTATTCATAGTTAGCTGGGTAGGTCTTGTTCATCTGCGCAATGTTAGTGCGGATATTACTGATATAGTCATGGATGGCGAATTCTTCACCAGACTGTTTTTCTTCACTCGCCATAAAGTTCGTGATGTTCTCCGCCGTTACGTTCATACAGTAATCGTACGCATTCTCCAGCAGCTTACCCTCGGTATTCGTTGCAGAGATCAAATGACATAGATTAAATGGAGGCAGCGGTGAATTTACCGTCAAAATATTACCGTATTGCTGCTGGAACCGCTCACCACGACTGTCCACATTCATCCAGTAATCCAGCTCTTTTAGCGCTGCATAACCGTTCTTGCGAATATATTCACGCGTGTGCTCGCTTAGACTTTTATTAGACAAATTCACGTCAGGTGTAAAGAGGTACCCCAGTGTGTTCACACGGTCAATACCAGCTGATCCATAGTCACGTTCAATAATACCGCGCACGATATAGGCAATATCCAAGAAAGCCCCACTGCCTGTACCGCCCGACAGACCTGTCAGGAGAAAGACCATCAGCTTTTTGTTAGTGCCTACGGATAACGTCTTGATCTTCTTATCAATCGCGCCTACAACCTGATTAATCTTGGTGAACAAAAGCAGACGTCCAGCCTGCCGCACACCAGCAGCACCATTCATACCATCTGTAATACTCAGCTCAGGTGACAGCCAATCCGTAATATAGGAATCGAGGATACTGCGGTTCTGCAACAATCCGCCGATTTCGGCATTCGCCAACAGTACAAATTCATTTTGCGGGTCCAGCCCAATGCCTTTGTATTTTTTTCCACGATCCTGTTCATTCGTCTCAAAAGCTAGAAATTCCACATTATCCGGCTTGTCCCGTTTCTTCTTGGATATCGGATCCTCCGGCAGCTTAAAGCGGCGGTTAATCTGATATTTAAGACGCAGCAGGGCATCAATGCCCGTGCCGCCTAGTCCAATGATCAGGATCGGATTATCAATCGTATCCACCCTGATTTTATCGCTGACAATCCCGCCGCCTAGTGATACATCCAACTGCTGTATATGCTCTCTTACTACTGGTTTCATATGCTTATCCTCCTAAAAGTTTTGCGGAAGCTGTACTTCAGATATCTTGCAGCAAAACTGTTTCTGCGGCATACATTGCCATTGCCTACTATACTAAATATTCCAGATAAATCGTCTTATCTACCGTCTGTAGAGATACTGAAACGCGGTCCCCACTCTTCAGTTCAAGACCACGCGAAGCATCCGCAGCACGTCCGGATCTCTCCACAGTAACACCTTCTCCGCTGCGTAACAGCAATCGGTCATTCTTAGCCGGTGTGAAAATAACAGTTTCGCTCTCCTTCAGTTCAGGCGCCAATTGCAGCAGCTGATGAAGGGTGAACTTGCCCTTGAAGCCTGCAAGCTTCTTATATTGTGGGTAGGTCTTCTCACCCGTATTGCTGTCTTTAACCTCTACTACCAGCTGTCCAACAAAACCACGTGCCGATTTCTTATTCAGCACATACCATGCTGCACCCGCTGCCAGCACTAAAAGAATGCCCCCTATAATGTAATACAGGGTTTTGGATGAGGCTTCCTTCAGGGGTTCTTCGTTGCCAGTCCCTGTAGAAGGTGCTGTTGTTGCTGCTCCGCCTGTCTTCGCGCTGATCTGGACAGGTGCACTTTCCCGATAAAAGCTGCTTTCCTCTGCCCGTACCTTCAACTCGTAGTTATGGCTTTCTTTTACCTCAAATGTACCCTTGAAGACAGCTCCGGAGTTATCCAGTTCGATTTCTTGCACATCACCTGTATCAATATCTGTAGCAAGCAGTACCGCCTTCATATCTTGATACAAATTACTGAGTGTTACCTGAGTACCGTTGCTGAACAGATGGGAGGTGATGTCGATTTTATCACCCTTTTTATAGGTTGCTGATGGCAGCGCATCGATCTTAAGCTCCAGGTCATAGTTAAAGACTAGATTAATATCAATCTTATCCTTTGGCACACCTTTAACCTGAAGTTTCCAATCTCCTTCCTGCGGTGACAGTAGCTTAATCAAGCTATAAGTAGAAGACTTGGACAGCAGGACATTGTTTGAGGGGATCGCAACTTCTTTACCTGACGGGTCCGTTAATTTCGCTGTCACAGGCTGTGAAGACATAATTGAGATATTGGCTTCCAAAACACTGCCGTTAGGCACGTTGACGGTCACGTCCTGATAATCGCCATTTGCAGTAATCGACTGCACAGGCACTACCTTCAGCTTCAAATGGCTGGCAAAAATCTCACTCAGGATTTGCGGCAGATCGTCTGCTGAGTCCGTCGAAAATGCTTTACCACCCGTCTCGTTGGACAGGTCGGCGAGGCTTTGTTTATTCAGCTTGCCATCTGCATTAAGTCCAATGGTATAGATGGGATAGCCATTTTTTTTGGCAACCTCTACGGCCGCCTTCAGCTCTTTATCTGATTCACTTTGCGTCCGGCCTGTCGCTTTGTTGAAATCGTTATTGCCGTCAGCGAGCATTACAATGATAGGCTCATGGGAAGGGTCACTTCCATTCTGCAGAACCTTTACAGCTTCCTCTACGCCAATAGCGATATCGGTGTAAGCTCCTCGGTCCAAACCATCAATAAAATCCTTCAAATCCTGCTTATCGCTCTCCGAGCTAATTTGCAGCAGGGCCTTTTCCCGTTGCACCTTGTCGGTATAGGCAACAATACCTACTTTATCACCTTGGGTGGATAACATATCTATGAACATTTTCATCGCTTCGTTGGCGATTTTGTTCTTGTCACTAGTCTTCATGGAGTTGCTGACATCAATAAGAAGCACAGCGTCAATGTGAGATTGCGCCGACGTTGCCGCATAGGCCTTAACAGCTGCAAAAGGCGAGGCAGCTAGACAAAGAGCCAGGAGCAATGCCGGAAAGATACGTAGAAAGAGAGTCTTGGTTGTTCTAATACTTTGATATTTACGAAGCATAAATAGGGCTCCTCTTGTGTTATATTAGGCACATATGACAGGTTCAGCACTATCGCTAAAATCTGTAAATAGCATGCCATTATGATATAATTAAACCTTGTAAACTTCAACTTTAGGACCGCCGGACCCAGTGCATTGATGCATAGAAGATTATCATTCTAAAAGCCATCTGGACTGCAGAGCGTCCATGAGAAAGGATTGTTCCATGATTTCATACGTCATTCTTGGGATTACGTTCCTAATTGCCGTAATTCAGATTTCCATTTATGCCGCACATCAGCGCAAACCACTGACACGTGATGATATTAACGATCGACTGCTAGCCGCTTTGAACGGAGGCGATAAAGGCCGTGAATAAGAAAAGACCCGTTACCTTCCGGCCTTTCAAGGCCCCGCGTTACGCTTATGACAAGCTGCGCATCTGTCGCCACTGCGGGCGGTATACCGCTCTTGGCGAAGACCGCTGTGGCAAATGTGGCAGAGCCTCACTTATTGCTGTAGAGCAGCACGCAGCATCACTAGCCAGACGGAAGATGCATACCCGCCTACTATTCATCTTACTGCTCACACTAGCCTCTGTCTATTTTGGAAATAGCATCCAACAAATGATATTGTGTGGTGCCGGGGGTCTTGTGCTTGCTGGACTATTGTACTATACGCAGCGAAAAGTAAGGCAGAACGAGAATCTTCGTTCTCTCAATGAGCTGCTTGGTCGTGGGATCGGCATCATCAAGGAAGGGCTGGAGGTCAACCGTCAGGAAGCTGTCTCCGTACTCCGTGAGGATGATGTTCTTGCCTATGAGAAGCTGCGCGAGCTCTCCATCCTGCTTCGCGGCGACCGGATCGCGCGGCAGCGAGTGGCTTTGCTGCATGGATTTTTACTCCGCAAGGATATGGATCTAGAACTGGAGCAGCTTCTTCTAAAAGACTTCGAACCACTGCTAGCCGAATATATCGGCGAGATCGCTAAAGTCCGTCCCGATCTCATTAAGGATCGTACACTACGCTACGTGAAGAACTATGAAGTGGAGATTCGCCAGATGGCTAACGGCTTAACCATCCTTACGAGCGTTGCAGGAGCGGCGGTAAGAATGAAGCGTTATGCCCTGCTCTACTCCAATATGATTGGCCGATACGTGCAAGATCTGCCCAAGGACCGTTTCTTGCGGTTGTCCAAACTCATTGCTGCGAATCCCGATGAACCTTGGAACGGCTTAGACCTCAGGGTAGCTGACATTCGTGAAGCCAAATACCGCTGGGACCCGGAGGTCCAATAGACCTGAAAGCTAAGATGAACCAATATAAAGCAAACATCCTTATTGATGACAACCAACCGTTTCTCAAAGAAATATAAGGATGTTGTATACCGTGAAACTTATACTTTCTTAGGCTTTCTTATATTTTGAAAAAAGAGGCTACTCTATATGACGTTCAAACAATTAATAACCCTGCGAAACTTTATGATCATTTTGTGTATATGCATGCTTGTGCTGCTTGGACAGAAGGTTTTTCTCATCGCAGATAAAATACAAATCACCAAAGAAGCCGACCGTCTCTACGCTGCCGGGGATCTGATTAATGCAGAGGATCAGTACCGTCAAGCAGCGGCCAACTATTCCATTGATTACCAGGAAGAAAGAGTCGCAAAACGTCTGGATGAATTAGCTCCAATCACAGACATCCGCAAAGTTCTGAATGATTTGGTAGCCTCTACTAAGGAGGAAGCAGCGACTAAGGATTTTGCCGGATTTATGAAAAGCTATCAAGCTCTGCTCAGTTTAAAAGCTACATATATGAAGCCAGGCGGTCCCTATGAATCCTATTATCGCCAGTTATCGTCGGCCTCAGGCATTTCAGACCAGTTCACCTCTTATTTCCGTCAGTTTAAGGAGCAGTTCCTTGCCGATCTTGCCCAGAACCAGAGCGGAGGGGTGAGTAATGAAGAGAACTTCAAATGGAATCTTTTGCAGATTCCTGATGCTTATTATGGAAGTGCAGCTTCCAAAGAGGATTTACTAGCCTCAAAGTTTAAAAGCCATGACACAGCTATATTAAAATCCTTAGCAGGAGCAGGAAACTTTACCGGCATGCTGGAAAGCACCCTGTCCCTGTTGAGTGCTTATAGCCAGCATAATTACGAAGCTCCTTGGGTACTTCAACAAGCAGAAAGCAGCGGGAAGATCATCCTGAACAAAGATCTTGAAGGTGACAATATCACAGCTTTTGCTGGGCATGCTGTAGCTTATCGTAATTTTGCAGGATCGGCAGGCATCACGTCATCCAAGGTGCTGACTTTGATCGATACTAGTAAGGCTAAGCTACTAAAAAACGCCAAACGTCTGACAACTAAAGGTCAATATGCTGAAGCGATACAATTATACGGAGATCTTGCCCCGCTAGAAGATACTTCGACAAACATTGCCGCTACTAGGCTGGCTTGGAATATCGCAGAGCCTGTTCGCCTCCTTCCTGGCGGTGAAGAGCAAGACAAATACAACAACGTCATCTCCCGCAAAGGACTATTGGGCACAAAAGTGATCGTTGCCGGGACGGATAATAGTAGCGTGCTCTATTATGCCGCGATGAATAACGACGACAATGTGGTCACATTAACCGGAAACAGCTTGCCACGCTTCGAGAGTCTGCGCAGTCTTACTTTTAATGAACAGTTGGCAACCTCTTCAGGTGTACCTGTGGTTTTAGCCCAATCTGAGGTTGAAGGTGGACGCACCCTTTTCACAGCGTATGAGATGAAATCAAATGGTATTTCACAGTTATTTTCTTTAGCTGGCGATAGTTATGAACTGCAGTCCGATGACTCTATTCTCGTGCCTAATGCGGATCTTGGAGACGGTGTTGACGGGCAAACGGCACTTTACCGTAAAGTAGACGGCAGCTATCAATTCGCGGAGATTGTTCAGGAGTATGCTGTAATCTCAGCTGCGGATCTTACCACTCATCCTTTTGAAAAGGTCACTTTTCATTGTGAGATCATCGTAGATAACTTCGGCAATAGTCTTGCTTACTCGGATGGGATTTATATTTTGCTCCAAGGAGAAGTGGGTTCCGTTACAGGTAACGCGTTAGTTAGTGGCCAATATCAGAATGGATATGAGCTCGTTGGAACAGACATGGGCGAGCAATATGTGCCTGTGTTTATAGTGGAATCCGTAGGTAGCATGAGCTTTGGGCGGTAGGGATTTGGGATACAGGATACGGGATACGGCATACGGGATAACCTTGTCTTTGTGTCGGCTCGACGATCCTGTAAGCTCCACCACTTATAGCAACTAGCGTTGGACAGCGCTTCGATGGTTAATAGGTACGTAATGCCATGAAGATCACATAGCTCGTTAATCATTCGTAATTATCCTGTAGTCTAAGTCTCGTTAATTTACCTATTGTGGATGTTTTTAACAAACCATTGAACTTTCAAGTAATCTGCTCTAGACGCTTTCACACCATTGGTTACGCATCATCCCTTATGTGATCTACGTTTGATGTAACATCTTCAAGCAAATTTGCCATTGTTAGCAGTACCTGTTGCTAGACAAAAAGACACTAACCGGGGGTTGGTGTCTTTTTGTCCATGTACTAGCAGTCTATGGATAGATGAAAAAAATCAAAAAGTAACCTGTTACGGGATAATGTCGTATTGCATTAAGCACGGTGACTTTTACTCAGCTACTCAATTGGCACTTTTAATTTCTAAAGCACTTCTATATAGGTTCCACTTAACCATTTTTTGATGAAATCAAATTCAAAGGTTTAAATCGGTGTTCTCGTTTACATAGAGCTCGCTGGGTTCAATTCGATGTTGGTGAGTATGCAACAGCTCTGGCAAACGCCCCATCCGCTCAGCCAAACGGGATAGCTTTTGCTCATGAAAATTAGATAATCCCGTATGAATCCGGTCTTGGAAAGGCTCAAGCCATCTTGTTTCCAGGCTGTCAGAACCAAAATAAACCCCGAGCAGAGAGCCTGCTGTTGCTCCAAAACTATCCGTATCGTTGCCTTGCATCACCTGCTTGCATATCCCGTCACCGACATTGTCTGCAAATCGAAATGTATTAATTAAGGTACCTATTTCCTGATAAACCTGACAGTGACCATAATTTGCATACTTATGGTTAATGCTCTGATAAGCTTCCAGCCAGTTATCTGCATTCGCTACCCTCTGCAGGCAATCCTGAGTAATCTCATAGAATCGGCTCCTTCTAGGTACGAATTGCAGTGCAGTACTTATTATTTTAATAGGATCGCGCAGTACTTGCGCAACTGCAATCGCAGCGGCGATGAACATCGTGGCGTAGATCCCCGTCCGGCGATGTGTAAAACTTGCATCACGCCAAGCTAGCTCAGCGGCAAGAGCGGGTTGACCGGGGCAGGCATAACCGTAAGCATCTGCGCGAATCGCTGCTCCGCATAGTTCTGTATCTTGCACCATGAAGTCGGGCCAAGCCTCTATTTCAGAATGATTGAATAGTTCTCTATCATGCTCCAAATAGCTAATCCCCGATCGAAGCAAGATGGTCCTCTCCGGCCCCCAAGTAGTACTTATCGGAAGATGATTTATCCATAAATCTCTTAAATTTCTTTTCGTAAAACCATCGCCAAATTGTTCTAACGCCATCATTCCCATTAATGTGTAATTGATATCATCATCAGGTGCCACATAACGAATTCGCCCCCGCGTCGTCTCAAACCAAGACCAATGTCGACGATCCAAAGCATGGAGAACTTCATCAGAAATGTAATCATTCAGTGGCCATTCCCCTACAGAAGTTAAAGCTTTACGCAATTCCGACAAGCTGGGGTTTACCTCAATCGGTTTGCCTAGCATTGAACCACAGACTGAAGCGAGGAATCCCGCCTCTACACGTTTGGAGCTATCCTTAAGATTCAAGATTCCGACTTGGCCTAAAGGTCGAGCCGGATCGCATTCCTGCCATATCTCTTCTAAATCGTTTGGTTCATAGTAAGGCCAATTGTCCCTCATTGGAATGTCAGCCAAGCTATGAGCGAATTCCAGATAGGCATCGTAGCTTGCGGGAAGCTGTTCCAGCTTGGCTAAATAACCCGAGGTTAGATGCCCCTGTGCAAATTTATTGCGTAAAATCCCCTCTAATTGACGTTTAAGAAATGCGAGTGATGGCAGCATGCTGTATCTCCTTTGTCCGTTTATTAATCTACGTAAAATAACTTCTACATGAGAATGTAAACGATGATTGATGGAAAGCAGCCCATCCCATCGCCTTCATTATAAGTTTAAATAAACGAGCATGCGATGATAGAAATAACAGTAAAAGCAATAAGTTTAATAGACTATTAAATAGGGAAAGACACTCTAAAAAACCTCCAATGGGATGCCAAATGAATCGTCACCCTTATGTCCTTCATTTTTTTGATTACGGGATTACAGGTTACAGGATTACGGATTACGGGATTACTTGTTGCGTTCAATTAGCTTATTACTTTGCCTAATGAGATCGAATGTAATGGTTTATAGCATACACTGTATCCACCTAGTGAACATTTATAATGAGTAGTCAAGCAACTATAGCGACTTGGGTGTACATATACGAAGCAGACAACTTTGAACGACTTGGGTAAACAATCCCTACGGATAGTACGCTCCTTCTGCTGACCATGAGAATGGGAACTCCTGTCTGGTCAGTTTTTTTGTCCAAGAGGTGTGGGTAGCCCGTCTATACTCTTTGTGTTTTTCTCTTGTCTATATTCTCTCAGCCCTGCCTCACCCTTTTGGATAGACCAACGCTGCAACGTATCCCGCTCACCCTCATAACTCATGAATGGGACCGAAAATCCGCAGGAAGTCTGTACTTTATGAACATCTATCAAAATGATCTGTCTAGCTCCAGGCAGAGATGTAAACAATGGGGACAGTGTTTCCCATTCTGCTGATTCAGGCAAAATCACAGCCCCTGTTCCATACAGTCTTAAAATATTAGGCGGCCCCTCAAACGCACAAAACATAACCGTCACTCTTCCATTTTCCAGCAGATGCGCGCTCGTCTCATTACCGCTGCCAGTCATGTCTAGATAAGCCACCTGATTAGGAGACAATATCCGAAAACAATCATGTCCCTTCGGCGAAAGGTTAACATGCCCATCTTCTGAAAGCGGCGCCGACCCTACGAAAAAAAGATGCTGCCGAAGAATAAACTCTTCATGTACAGGTAGTATAGTGGTAAATTGTTTTCCCATTTGGCATTCTCCATTTCTGTATATTTGTGTGTTGGCTAATTGGTCATCTCTACTCAACTCTATCGGATCTGCCGACTCAATGAGTTCCATGAACTACATGAACTACATGAACTACATGAACTACATGAACTACAGCAGCTTCACCAATTATCTCAGTTCCATCAACCACATTTGCTTAACTAACTAGCTTTGCCGACTACATTAACTTCTATAGTTACATTAGCTCTATCAACTCCGTTAGTTTCACCAACTGGATCAGTTCCTTAAGCGCATTAACTCCACTAACAATAACAGTTCCACTAGCTCCTCCAGCAAACTAACTTTGGGTTGGGGCACCTAATGTAGGGCATTTTTGACTCTCTTTCTTGCTATTTTAGCTCGGGGCGGCTAATGTAGGGCATTTTTGTCTCTCTTTTTTGCTATTTTAGCTTGGGGCGGCTAATGTAGGGCATTTTTGACTCTCTTTCCTGCTACTTTAGCTCGGGGCGCCTAATGTAGGACATTTTTGTCTCTCTTTCCTGCTATTTTAGCTCGGTGCGGCTAATGTAGGGCATTTTTGCCTCTCTTTCCTGCTACTTTGGCTCAATGCGGCTAATGTAGAGCACTTTTGCCTCTCTTTCTTGCTACTTTAGCTCAGTGCGGCTAATGTAAGGCATTTTTGTCTCTCTTTCTTACTACTTTGGCTTGGTGCGGCTAATGTAAGGCATTCTTGCCTCTTTTTCTTGCTACTTTGGCTTGGGGCGGCTAATGTAGAGCACTTTTGCCTCTCTTTCTTGCTACTTTGGCTCGATACCGCTAATGTAGGGCACTTTTGCTCTTATTTCTGACTAATTCGACGCTATGCAGCTGATGTAGAGTATTTTTACCGTACATTTCCCCACTTTGGCTCAATCCAACTATTCTACGGGATTTTCACCGTACATCCCCGCCACTTCTGCCCAATCCAGCAATTCTACGGGATTTTTACCGTTCATTCTCGCCACTTGAGCCCAATCCAGCAATTCTACGGGATTTTTACCGTTCATTCTCGCCACTTCTGCCCAATCCAGCAATTCTACGGGATTTTTACCGTTCATTCTCGCCACTTGAGCCCAATCCAGCAAATCTACGGGATTTTTACCGTACATCCCCGCCATTTCTACCCAATCCAGCAAATCTACGGGATTTTTACCGTATATTTTTCCGCAGACATATTAGTTAAGTATATATACTCTAGGGCTTTTCTTATGTCTCCCCCCGTCTGCCTAAATGCAAGCCTCAGCAAGGATTAACAACACATCCCGAGAATTTTAAGCTGTTTAAATTCTCTTCCACCGTCAAGTAACCCTTCTCCCCGGTACCTGGCCGTCAGCAAAAATAGGGACTACCTCTCGGCAGCCCCCTTTCTCTCGCAAGCTGCTTGATACTACTATCAGAAGCAACTCCCTTAAATCCCTTTTTCCCTATAAAATACTTCCCTTTAAACACTTCCCTATAACACTTTTCCCTAAAAAATCTCCCGCTTAAGCACTTAACCCACTAAGCACACAAAACCATCCTTCCCCTATCTATTCAATCGCAATATAAATCTCAACCTGCGTGTCAGCAGGGTCGAAATTCCGTGAATCATAAATCTCAAAATCCCCCGTGTAAGTTCTTACCTCCCCAGACTCCTTAAAGTACGCCCAAATCTCCCCCCACGCTTGCGCGACTACTTCAAATACCGGACCTTTTTTCGTCTTAAAAACCATGTATTTGCTCTCCGGTACAGCCGCATAGGAGAACTGGTTTTCCACTAGTTCGCTTTCCTCTAGTTCGCTTTCCTCTAGCTCGCTTTCCTCTAGCTCGTTTTCCTCTAGCTCGCCTTCCTCTAGCTCGCCTTCCTCTAGCTGACTTCCCTCTAAATGTCTCTCCTCAGCTACTTCATGCCCGATCACAACGGTATACGCTCCGCTCGCATCACTCTCATAATCCGTATACAAAGCATAGATGTACTCAGGATTTACCGTAGCTATCTGCCCCGCAATATTACTCTGAAAATAAGTTTCCCACAGCTGCGACAAACCTCCATCAGGTCCCATTTCTGCTTCATTAGTTGTGCGTATGCTAACCCCCGCCAAGGTCATTTTTGCTTTCTCTACAAAATAAGTATTCATCCATTCTCCCTCATTTCCTGTGATTGAACTTAGTATACACAGGCAAAGTGGACATCTGTCTGTCCAGTTCGAATAGATTGATTTCATTCTGGGTTATAAAGACCCCTTTAGGGTAATTAATAGTATGGAACTACACTCGAAGGGAATGACTACAGCATGTCAAAAATCAAATTAGCTGTCATCTACTACAGTGCCACAGGAACTAACTACCAGCTAGCACAATGGGCCGCGGAAAGCGCAGAAAAAGCAGGAGCTGAGGTAAAACTGCTGAAGGTGCAGGAACTGGTCCCCGAGGACAAAATTCAAGCAAATCCAGCCATGAAAGCCCTAGCTGAAAAAACAAAAGATATCCCAGTCGCCACACCCGACGATATAGTCGAAGCGGATGCGATTATTTTCAGTTCCCCAACCCGTTACGGTAACATTGCTTCCCAGATGAAGCAGTTCATTGATACAACCGGTGGCATTTGGGGCAAAGGACTAACAGTAAACAAAGTCGTCAGCGCCATGAGCTCAGCACAGAACCCGCATGGTGGACAAGAAGCTACGATTTTGGCACTCTATACGTCGATGTATCACTGGGGAGCCATTGTTGCAGCACCCGGTTATACCGATCCAGTCACATTTGGTGCGGGAGGCAACCCTTACGGAACAAGTGTCAGTGTAGATGGAGACGGTAAAATGATCGAAGATCAGGATCGGATCCGTGACGCTGTTTTTCATCAAGCGAAGCGTACCGTTGAAGTGGCCGGCTGGGTCCAGACAGGCAAAAACGCCAATAATCAGAACTAGCGCAGCTTAGTTAATATAACAACACCCCTCGGAGCTACTTGTGTAGCACTGCACCGAGGGGTGTTTAATTTATATTTTAATTACTCTCCAGGGTATTTAAGCCCCCACTGTGCACGCACTTGATCCAGCAGTTTCAGAATCGCTAACGATTCATCCAATGTCATCACCGGACTCTCTGTAAGCCCTGCCTGAAGACAACGTCCTACTTCCTCCGCTTCAAAACAATATCCAATAGAAGCACGGTCGTCCACAAAGCTCTCTACCTTCTCATCTCCTATATAAAGCGCAGCCGATTTCGGGTTCACTAATGTACCCTCTACAATAATACGGCCTTCTGTGCCAAACACATGCGCTTCCTCCAACATGTTAAGACGAATACCACCGTTCAACGAAGCGGTTTTCCCGTTACCATATGACAACAGCATCGAGAAATGCTCGTCCACTCCAGTCTCACCTATGTGCACTGTGCTGGAAATAGACTCAGGATGAGGTCCAAACACCATGGAGGCAAAAGAAACCGGATAAATCCCCACATCCAGCAGCGCTCCCCCGCCCAGCTTCGGATTCAGCAATCTGCCTTCCGGATTCCAGTCGGTACGAAACCCTAGATCTGCCTTCACCAATCGAACATCACCGATCTTGCCCTCAGCAATCCATTCTCTAACCTTCACAATCGCCGGGATGTAGCGACTCCACATTGCCTCCATCAGGAATAGCTTATGCGCTCTAGCATAGGCCACAACTTCTTCCAATTCCCCGCTGTTTACGGTAAAAGGTTTCTCACACAGGACAGCTTTGCCTGCACGCAGCGCCATTAAAGCATTTTCTTTGTGAAAAGGATGCGGCGTTCCAATATATACCGCGTCTACATTCGGGTCATTCAGCAATTCCTCATAGGTTGCATAGGCATGCGGAATCCCATGATTTTTAGCAAATTCATCGGCACTTTCCTGAGATCTTGACCCAACGGCATAAGCCACACCATTACTGGCATGCGCCAAATCAGTAACAAATTGATGAGCAATCCAGCCTGTGCTAATAATTCCCCATCTCACCTTGTAAGCGTTGTCCATTTTCATTTGCATGTTCCTCCTACTCCTTCTGCTAAGTCTCTTTAATTCTATCAGACCATTCTAATGAATGTATAGGAACTGATGCCAGCAAACACCACCGTCACCACCAAAATAGCAATATTCCAGATCTTGCTCAAGGCCGCTGAGTGCTCGTTAGAGTTTTGAATAAACGCTTTTTGCAAAAGGAACTGTAAAAGCTTCATAATTATGAATCCCAAACAACCCAGCCCGCTTTGCAAAATAACTTCCAGACTAGCTTTACTTACAAATCGATCTGCCATGTTCCCATCATAATGAATCGGGACGGTATCCGGCATTTTGGAATAAAGGAATAAATAAATAGCTACAGGAATCAAGGCCACCACACTGCTTAAGATCATCGTCAGTTTGGTTTTGAACAACGTTTTACCCTCCTTGTGCGGAAAAATAATCTCCCCGTTATTCTCCTTCCACTTCAATCAGATATATCCCCTTCTTAAATCTACCGCGACGTTTAGCTTTCTCTGCACGTTGCTTCTCCAGCTCCACGCTATTGCTCCCATGTGTCTCCGCCAGAGCCTGAATCACTTCCATCATATCGGCAAGCTCCTCCAGAGCTTCTTCATCACTTGCTGCCTGAAAATATTCCTTCGACTCTTCTTGCAATTTTTTACGTAGTTCAGTTATGTATTCTTTGGACTCTAATATCCTTGTGTTAAAATCTTTACCTTGAGAAGCTATCAAATCGGGGATGCCGTCACGCACTAGCTTTTCATATACAGGCATTTAAGCTCTTCCTTTCTTCTATATTATATCTCCCTTCAATCCGGCTTTGATTCCATCACTAGACGTTCTACAAAAGGAAGATCTGCCGGAGCAAACATGAACTGATCCAGTTCAGCCGGTAGCACCCACCTATGTTCGTCGTGATCCACCAGATCAATTACACCTCCCTGATACCGCGCTTTCCAAGCAATCAATTGGATCTTTATCTCTCCATAGTTATGCTCGTTCATGCCAAAGCTCTCATAGGGAAGGATTGTGATCCCCATCTCTTCCTGAAGCTCTCTTTGCAGACACTCTGCGATGCTCTCATCCTGCTCTATTTTGCCACCAGGAAATTCCCACAGACCTGCCTGCAATTTACCTTGCCGCCGCCGGGCAATAAGAATCTGCCCTTCTTCATTATGTATAATTGCTGCCGCCACCTTGATCACAAAGAACACCTCCACTATTGCTAGTTATTCGACAGATACTACTATTAAAACATACAATTCATTCCAAACCAAAGAGACTCTCCCAAACGCCAACACGGCCTGGGAAAATCTCTTCAGTACAGTCTCTCTATAAATTTCACAGCAGCGTTATCCTTACGAAAGAGCTACTATTTTGTCAGCACAAGCTCCAAACGAACCTCAAGATTATTTTCTGTATCCAGTACAACGGTGTGGGGATTGCTTAGACCAAAGTCAGAAAAGGCCACTGTTGTCGTTCCCGACAACATCAACTGTCCCCCGCTATACGCCGCTTGCGACTGAAAGGTGACGTCCTTTTCTACTCCTTTTACGGTAAGCGTCCCCTGCATTTCAACAGGCACAGTTGCTCCTTCAGTCCATTCTGCCGGCAGCTCCGAAAATGACTTCACTACAAACGTGGATTGTGGAAATTCCGTTACGGATAGAAAATCCTCTCCTTTTACATGCTCGTCCCGTTGGCTATTGCCAGAATCCAGAGCGCTCATATCCACTGTCCCTTCCCCGGCCATCGAAGTAGAATCCTCTATATTTACCTTCCAGGTACCCTGAACTTTGTTGTCTACGAAGTTTACTGTTTCTTTAGAGGTCGTCACTGACCAATAGACTTTAGAGGTTTCCCCAAGGGTCCAATCCCCGTTTAATTGTTCGGCTGTGACCGCCACCCCTGCTGATGCTCCAGTGTTATTTGTTGTCTCTCCAGCATCTGCTGTGGTTGTTTGATTTGGAATCACGGACTCGATCTCTACATTATTGCCCAGCGATTTATCCAGTAATGTATAACCTGTGACTACTCCTACGATAATAACTCCTGCAGCGATCAAGGCTATTCTTTTTCTCTTCATCCTGTTCCCTCCAATATTCATAATTTCTGTATGCTTTCAAGCTCGTCCCTCATTCTAACAAAGCAATATGTCGGGAAGAAGTCAGAGCAGAACGGGCTATGATGTGTTAAACTTGTCGTAAATTTTATGGACTGGAGGTACTCCAATTTGACGAAATCCATTCTTGTTGTAGAAGATGAAGAAGCCATCTCTAGGGTCCTCAGTGCTTATCTGAAAAAAGCAGGCTTTCAAGTCACCCGTGTAGCTGATGGACGCGCTGCGCTGGAGTCTTTTGCTATATCTCCTCCTTCATTAGTATTACTAGACATCATGCTGCCAAACATGGACGGCTTTGAACTGCTTAAGCTCATCCGTGAAAAAAGCAGCTGCCCTGTGATCATGCTGACGGCAAGAGATGGGATCAATGACCGGCTAGCCGGCCTCGACGGTGGTGCGGATGATTATATGTCTAAACCTTTTATTCCCGAGGAGGTGGTAGCACGCGTGAACGCTGTCTTACGCCGTCCCTCGCAGTGGTCTGATGGCAGCCGTAAACGGCATTATGGCAGTTTGTTTATCGACTTCACAGCACGTGCTGTCTTTTTAAATGGGGCTGAGCTGAGTCTTAGTCCTCGGGATATGTCAGTGCTGTTATTTCTCGCTGAAAGACCTAATCAGATTTGTACGCGTGAGCAATTAATAGAATTTGTATGGGAAATGGATTATGAAGGAAGCGACCGGGCGGTAGATTTGTCGATCAAAAGACTACGCCAAGCGTTGTCGCACTGGCCTACTAGTGAGGGGGAAATCCGTACCCTAAGGGGGACGGGATATCAATTATGGACAACTTAAAGAGAAACAACGCCAAACGTACCTCTATCCTTTCTTACTGGACGATACGTTATCTACTCATTATTAGTGGAGGCCTGCTCCTCACAGCTTTAGCTACATTATGGTGGATCCGTCAGGAGGCTATGAGCAATCGTCTGCAGACTGCGGGGCTTTTGGCACAGGAGATTGCAGATCGCAGCTTAAATATGGAAGGCTCCATTGAAATCAGCCATAATCTCGAAAAACTGATCGAAGACCGGAAGCGGTTTTTCAAGTTAACCATAGAGATGTGCGTGATCATTACTGATCAACAAGGTCAAATGCTATTCTCCCTGCCACCTCTAACTGACAAGGAAATGAGATATAAGCTAAATGATAGCCTGAACGACTCCCGCAGTCCTGAGTTTAAGGCTGCTGTGGCTCCCATAAATTCGGATGACAAAACACTGGGACAGGTTATTGTCCTGCAATCCAAAAAATCGCTGCGGCATATTCCACAGGAGGAGATCATATTTTTCTCCATACTGCTGCTGTTTCTAATCATCTTAAGTTGGCTAACCATTTACCTCTTATCTCGTAAACTGGCAAAACCCATTCAGAAGGTAGTCGAGGCTGCGGCTCAAATCAGCCATGGCCGTTATGATATCGTTCTAGATAAGGATGCTAAAGAGCGGGAAATTCATGAGCTGATGATGTCTTTTGAAGAGATGGCAGGCAAGTTACAGCAATTTGAGCAGTCTCGAGCCGTAATGCTGGCCGGAGTCTCCCATGAGTTGAAAACACCCGTAACTTCTATTAAAGGCTTGGTGCATGCTGTACGCGAAGGGGTCGTTGAAGGTGATGAAGCTGCGGAATTTCTGGATATTGCCCTGCTGGAGGCTGGACGGTTGCAGCGAATGGTAGCCGACCTTCTGGATTACAATGCCCTGACTGCAGGAATGGTTTCTGTTCGTCACGACCGACTGGATGCCGTACCACTACTATCAGAAATCGTATATCAATGGAAACTGACACAGGCGGAAGATGTTGCTGAACCCGTGCTTCATATGCCGATTAATCCCTTATTTTTGCGTGGGGACTCCCTTCGTATCCAGCAGATAATCGTCAATCTACTTAATAACAGTGTACAAGCCAAAGCTCCGGATCGAAAGGTGCAGCTTACAATAGAACTGCTGGATCAGCAAGGTCATGGCTTTGCCGAAATCCGTGTTCAAGATAATGGGCTTGGCATCTCATCCAATCATAGTGAGCATGTCTTCGAAGCCTTCTTCCGGGGCAGCGATAAGCAGAGCACACTGCGTGGTCTGGGACTCGGCCTAACCTTCAGCCGTCTGTTGGCCGAATCTATGAACGGAAGCCTCGTGCTTGAGGAGCACTCAGACAAAGGCTGCACCTTCGTGCTGTCTCTGCCGCTTGATGATTAAAAAATAGTCTGCGATCCATCGACATGGTATAATCATGTGCACAATCACACCGAAAACCGGAGGCTGTATATGCTTACTTTTGAACAAAAATTAGCGATTCTCGACTCTTACCCCCAGCTGGAACGCAAAAATGTATCCCTTGGGCGCGTGAACTATCACTACGAGGAAAGCCAGCATGATAAGAAAACCGTGGCTTTTCACCTGCATCCAAATGGTAATGGCTATGTGTTCGCAGGCTTACTGCGGGGCTACGAGACAGACGATAAGGGCTTCGTGAATATTCGCGACTACTCGGAATTCGAGCTGCGTAGTTTGCTGGATGCCTCCATCACCTCACTGTCTATTTACATTCCTGATGCTCCTGTAGCCAGCAAAAGAAAGAAAAAGGCTGCGGCAACTGCCGATACACTCTGGACTAATGATGAGGGCCAAACCCTAACCCTAAAGCTTGAGGATGATTTATGGTATGTCTATGCCGACCTCAATCTGGAGATGGCGTTTGAAACGCTTGAGGAAGCTAAAGAATATTTAGCGGAAGAGGGATTTACAGCAGCGCAGTAGTAATTGTCAGACTTTAATCTACACACTCACAACAAAAGAGGTGTCTGAGCAGCCATTTATTTTGGCCGTTCGGACACCTCTTTTCTAATAAAACGATCCTTAATATACAGGTTCCGTATATATGTAACTATAAATACCCAAATCGAGCTCAGAAACCACTTCATAATCTAGTTGGAATTCTATAGTCTTATTTGATAGACCTCCTACAAAATAACTGCCCTCCACAACCAACCTATCCTTCCCTCCAACTGGGGCGACCAAGATCAGCTGTTCAGCTTTATTGGCTGGGATCACAAAGTTTTGCAGCCCACCCGTCTGATCTTGAATATATTTACGGACAGACACGAGGTTACTGCCTAATTCCGAGAGGCCGGAATTGTTGTTCCGCCATACATCAAGCGCATCTTGTTGGGATTGGTTGGAACTGACACACGCCTGATTAACTGAAAATTCCGGGATTTTATATATATTCCCGCCAATATTATCGATAACTACTTTATGGGTTACTTCCGTACAATTTTCAATTTTCAGAGTCGGCATGGGGTCCTTTTCCTTTGAGAATGTCTTTATGATTTTTTGATCACCGGACTTAAAATTTATTGAGATGTCTTTATTATCCATGTTAGAAAATTCGAGCAAGCTATACAACTGATTATTTTTAATTCCGTAGTGCTTTACGATTATAACAAACCTGTTTCTCTCATCTGATAACGATTTTGATTGCTCTTGGCTTCCTACTGAAATTGTTCTGTTGACCGGGGCAATAATCTTCTCCTCGGCAACTGGTGAGGTTATGTAAATAGATTTTGTACCTTCATCCCAAGTGACACTACTACCCAACACTTCGCTAATAAATCTTAAAGGGACTAGTGTATTATTTTGAAAATTGATACCCTTTAAGACTTGCTCATGCTCTTTGGCGTTTACAATTACTCTTCCTTCCTTGACCAGATAAAAAATGTTAATATCCCCTTTAATCGCTGAGACCGACTTCGCATGATTATCCCATTTAATAGTTGCGCTTAAAGCTTCAAAGATCGCCCGCATAGGTACGTATGTAACTCCATCTTTCAGTATAGGACTTACATTAAAATGTAATTGCTTACCGTCCAAATAACATTTGAGATCACTGTCTTCCGCAAAGGCTTGACTTGAAGATAAAACAGCAAAACTTATCATCACCACAAAAAAAGTGATAATTTTTGAAGCAAAGTTGTGGTTTTTCATGTTCTTAATTTAGCTCCTAATCTAGAAAAATAAAAAAATTACAATGCAGACCTGAATATATCAAATGGCCAATCAAAATGTAAGTCTAAAAAGAAAACTACCAACGACACCCAAATTATGGTTAGATGAAGGAGAAGCCATATCCTAGAGGGAAAGAAGCGTGAACGCATATGAGTTTTGAAATCGTAGAGGCCACCATACCGGACATCCAAGCCGCATTAGAAGCCGGAGAAATTACGTCAAAACAACTAGTTCTCATGTATTATGAACGCATTGCTGATCACGACAAAAACGGCCTGACGATTAACTCTGTACTGGAGATTAATCCTGATGCGTTGTTTATCGCAGAATCTCTGGATGTGGAACGGGCAATTAATGGCCCACGCGGCCCCCTGCACGGGATACCTGTGTTATTGAAAGATAATATCAATACTGGGGACAAAATGCATACAAGTGCGGGTTCGCTGGCTTTGGCGAATTCTTTTGCCGGGGAAGATGCGTTTATAGTTACCAAGCTGCGTGAAGCCGGCGCCATTATTATGGGTAAAGCCAATATGACCGAATTCGCCAATTTTATGACGAACGGCATGCCCTCCGGTTACAGCTCCCGCGGCGGGCAAGTCCTTAACCCCTACAATATTTCTACGCCAACCGGCGGCTCTAGTGCGGGTTCAGCAGTAGCTGTCGCTTGTAATTTCTGTACGGTCTCTGTTGGCACAGAAACTTCGGGATCGATTCTTAATCCCGGTAATTTGGGCTCCATCATCGGCATTAAGCCAACCGTGGGGCTGCTCAGCCGTTCAGGAATCCTGCCGCTCTCCAATACACAAGACACCGCAGGCCCTATGGCTAGAACCGTTCATGATGCCGTGTTACTGCTAAACGCCATGCTGGGCAAGGATCAACGCGATGCAGCTATGGGAACAAATACAGGTAGAATCCACGAGGATTATACTGTATTCCTTGATCCGAATGGTTTGCAGGGCGCTCGAATTGGGATACCACGTGATTATTATTTTGAGGAGCTCACAGTTGAGCAGCTTGCTTTGTTCAACGCTTCCGTCGACAGAATGAGAGAGCTTGGAGCGACCATCATTGATCCTGCGGATATTAAGACCGCCCGCGAAATTAGTTACTCTTCGGTGGTATTAAACGAATTCAAAACAGCACTGAATGCTTATTTATCTCATTTGGGCCCCGGAGCACCTATGCGAACCTTGAAGGATATTATTGATTTTAATCATGCACACCCTGTGGAGACTTTGAGATTTGGTCAAGCTACATTAATAGATGCGGAATATACCTCCTCCGGCACACAAAGCGAAGCTCAATATTTACGCCATCGTGCGACTGACCTGAAGCTGTGCAAGGAAGAAGGGATCGATGCCACTATGAAAGAATACAATCTGGATGCCCTGCTGTTCCCTGCCGATTTTGGCGCCAGAATTACTTCCAGAGCAGGATATCCGTCCATCGTCGTTCCTTCTGGATACACTTCGGCCGGCGCTCCCTTTGGTGTAACCTTCTCAGCAAAAGCTTATCAGGAGCCTACGCTTATCAAGCTAGCCTATGCCTATGAGCAGCATTACAAAGTGCGAAAAGCACCTTCGCTAAAAAGCTTCATTTGATTAAACCTATTCCTGGAGTGGAACAATACCTAAATGCCTGTTTCCCTCATGGGACAGACTCCATGTACGCACTTCATAGCTACGAATGCCAGACAGCACGTAAGGATCTTTTTCGGCAAGGAGAACGGCTTCTTCGCGTGAGTTCGCTCTTACAATAACCATACCGCCAGGACAATCACTAAAGGGACCACACAGCACTAATTGTCCTTTACGGTCCAGCTCTTGTAAATGCTTAACATGACCACGAATAATCTCCATGTCTCTACGGTCTTGATTCGTCGGGCTAAGCAAAATAACATAACAAATATCTGCTTGATTGACCTCACTCATCCTATTCTCCGCCTCTCGTTCAAATAGAAACTAAAGCCCGTAACGGTGATTTCCCAATGCCGATTCGGGCTTTTTTATTTCGCGATGTCTTCGTTCGTAGCTTTATTCATAATCTCGCTGATTTTCTTCATCGGCAATATTTTGAATCTCATCAGAATGAATAAGAAACAGCTCGTAGTCCCCCTCTGCATGCAGCTTCAGCGCTCGTTCTTTAAAAAACTTCGGGCTGCCTTCCGCCGCATCCTCATCATAAAAGAGCAATATCCCGTCACTTTTGCGGAACAACAAGTCATCTCTGGCCCTGAACTGCCAGCTGCCGTCATAAGGGGCATTACTGACCGCCCTGCAAAAGTCCGCACCCGCAATAATACGTCGGTATTCCTCCTGCTTCTCTTCCTTCCACTTCTCTTCCTGTCCAGTATGCGCCGTAATGATCCCCAATTTCAATTCAGGATATTGAGTCTTGAGTTCACATACCACCTCACAAGCCCAAAGATCGACACCATACTGGCCAGGGGTAATAATCCATTCGACGCCTTCTTCAATTAGCGGCTTTAATCTGTTAGACAGCGCCTTTTTGATATAAGGAATTCCCGGATGCTTATTGTCAAAAATACCGAGCTCATGCGCACGGTAGCCTGTTACGAGTAAATTCTTCATGTACTGCCTCTTTCCTGAACGTTGGTTATCTCTTACCATGACTTACCTTTGTAGAGTTTTATCCCACTTATATGATTATTATATAGCATTTACATGATCTATTTCTTTAGGCAAACTTTCAGCTGATCTTAAGCAACCTTTCAGAACCGTCTGATATATTTCTCCTAATCAATCTAAAACTATTAAGGAGAGAAAATAAATGAAGAAATTAATACCGATTATGATCTCAGGAAGTCTAGTCGCTTCTCTACTATTGGCTGGCTGCAGCACCAATTCGGAGTCCGAAGGAACAGCTGTTGCTAATAACCCAGCGAACACGGCACCCGCAGATAACACTGAGGCACAGCAATCTCAAGGAAACGGCAATCAACAAAACGGCAGACCCGACATGTCCATGAATTTCGGCAAGATTAAGAGTATTAGCGACAACACAATTACAATCTATACGTCAGAAATGCCTTCCCCGCCCGCACAAGGCACTGGAGATACGGCTGGAGCCGATATGCAGAACGGCCAGGCTGGTACTCCACCGGAAAGACCCGAAGGTGATCAAGGCTCAGAAAACGGTACACCTCCAGAGGGGGGAATACCGGAAGGCGGAGCCCCTGACGGCGGTGGACAAGGTGGTGGACCACAGGGCGGCGGGATGCAGCAAACCTTCTCCGAGGAAACCACAGATATTACAATTGATGCTGATACCAAAATTGTAACGATGACCTTTGACAATGGTACGCGTCAGGAGAACACGATCAGCTTAGCTGACCTGAAAGCTGATGACATTATCCAATATACACTTAAATCAGATTCCACTGTGGCGGAGAGCATTACCTTAAGCAGCGGAAACCCCGGCGGATCCGCTCCAGACGGTAGCACGGGCAGCAGCAGCTAATCAGTTTCTTCACAACAAAAAAACTTTCCGGGGACAAGCTATGCCCGGAAAGTTTTTTAAAAATCGTATACTATAAACTATTTTTTATCCGACAAAATCAATACTCCACGACCCGGTACAACTGCTGAACCACTGATTACATTACCTGTCAGTAGATCAGTACGCTCAGCTGCCCCAATATCCGCGCTTAAATCCCCGGCAGTGTGGTTCAGTAAGAACAAGTAAGATACGCCATCCTTCACACGTTGAACAGATTCGATACCTTCCGGTGCAGTTACCAGCGGCTGAATGTTCTTTTCGGCACATAGATTCGCTAGGAATCCTTGTAGGAATCCAGCTTCTGGGCTAGTCGCCACATAATAAGCTTTACCTTCGCCAAATTTATTCACAGTCAACGCAGGCATTCCTTTATAGAAATCAGAACCGTACTCTGCCAAAACTTCTGCCCCTTCGGCATGGATCAGATCGCAGAGCAGATCACATTTATAAGAACCACTCAAGCTACCCCACGTTTTATCCAGCACGAGCTCATTGCTCATACCTGGCAGTAATGCATCGATTTCCTCTGCCCAAATTCCAAGCACTTTACGCAACTCGCCTGGATAACCTCCAACCGTCACGAGGTCGTTCTCATTAACAATACCGCTGAAATAAGTTGTAATGAATGTGCCGCCCGCTTTTACAAAAGCTTCAACCTTCTCTGCAAAACCTGGCTTGACCATGTACATTACGGGTGCGATAACAATTTCATACTTGGACAGGTTCTCTTCGACCCCGATCATGTCGGCTTCGATATTTTGCTGATACAGCGCATCATAATATTTGTGGACTTCATTCACGTAATCCAAGGCAACCGACGGACCGCTTGAGAGATCAAGCGCCCAACGATTTTCCCAATCGTAGATGATCCCTACTTTAGCTGCACTGCGCGCATCCAGTAGTTGATCTCCAAGCTGCTCCAGCTCTTTACCCAGCTCAGCACATTCACGGAATACCCGTGTGTGTTCATGACCCACATGCTCAATTACCGCTCCATGATACTTTTCACAAGCCCCTATCGAACGACGCAGTTGGAAGAACAACACAGTATCTGCACCACGCGCCACAGCCTGATAACTCCATAGACGCATAACGCCTGGACGTTTCAAAGAGTTGTACGGTTGCCAGTTCTGCTGGCTCGGTGTTTGCTCCATCAGCATGAACGGTTGGCCATTTTTTAATCCACGCATAAGATCATGTGTCATTGCTGTAAAGCTGACCGGTGTGTCCAGTGAAGGATAGTTGTCCCAAGAAATTACATCCATATGCTTGGCCCACTCAAAATAATCCAGCTCCGGATAAAAGCCCATCAGGTTCGTTGTAACAGGTACGTTGGTGCTGTGTTCTTTGATCGCTTCGTATTCGATTTTGTAACATTCGAGCAAGCTATAAGACATAAAACGGCGATAGTCCAACGAGATTCCTTGGAAGTTAGTACGGTTACCGTTCCATTCTTCACTCAGCTCATTTGGCACCACAATTTCTTCCCAATCATAAAACGTATGTCCCCAAAAGCGTGTATTCCAAGCCTTGTTCAAAGCATCCAGCGAACCATAACGCTCCTTCAACCAGACACGGAAGGCAGCAGCGGACTGTTCGGAATAATCATAGCCACCATATTCATTAGAAATATGCCAAGCTACCAGTGCCGGATGATCCTTGTAGCGTTCTGCCAGCTTACCAGCCAGCTTCGCTGCATACTTGCGGTAAACTGAACTGTTCGGATTGGAGTTATGACGTCCGCCGAACTTACGTTTTCTGCCCTGCACATCGACACGGGTCACTTCAGGATAACGATGAGCCATCCAAGCTGGATGTGCTCCTGTTCCTGTAGCTAGACATACATAAGTTCCATTTTTATATAGTCTATCCATTAATTCATCCAATGAGGAGAAATCATAAGTATCTTCGGAAGGTTGGATTAAAGCCCAGGAAAACACATTAATTGTGGCAACATCAATTCCCGCCAGCTTGAACATCCGTTCATCCTCAGCCCATACTTGCGCATCCCATTGCTCCGGATTGTAGTCTCCACCGTACCAAATTTTAGGTAATTTATCGTTAATCACACTTCGCACACCCTTTATAGTATAATTATATATCTATTGTAAATGGTTAAGGTTGCCCTTTAAATATAAAATAATATCTCATACATATAAGAATATAGAACTAACAGGAGAGGATAACATTGTCCGAAATCATGCATCGCAGGATCGTATTCGTCCATGAAGGTGGACAGCACTTGCCAATCACTTTAGACAGTATGGGGCACAATCATGATCAGGAAAAAGTATCCCGCCCCGATGGTTATGACACGTATCATTGGCTTCAAACCTCAGAAGGTGAAGGGATCATCCATTTTGACAATAAAACCTTTTCCCTGCCCGAAGGCAGCGGCGTATTACTACTTCCTTATACACCCCATCGTTATGAGGCTTCCACCAAAAACTGGGGTACCTATTATCTAACGTTTGGTGGCGATTCGGCACACTCTATTTTGGAGACGCTTGGGATGAATAGTAATTCTTTTTACCGTTGGGAAAATGAAGCGCCTCTCCCAAATCTGCTGAAGGAGATGCTGGATCGTCATGATGCCTATCAGGATATGTTTGGTCTCGGCGCCTCAACAGATGCTTATCGTTTTTTGCTTACTTTGAGTAAATATGGCCAGCTTCAAAATAATACGGCGATTTCCCGCAATGTAGATAAGCTGCAGCCACTGCTAAAATGGATGGACAGCCATTATGGCGATCCTGATCTTGGACTGAACGATCTAGCCGATGAACTAGGCGTATCTGGGCGCTATCTTAACAACCTATTCGTCCAAACTTTCGGACTCTCGCCTTATGCCTATTTCGTACGTTTACGCATCCGGAAAAGCAAAGAAATGCTCGTAAGCCAACCCGATCTTACGGTAAAAGCTATCTCCCAGCTAGTCGGCTTCCGCGATGTCAGCCATTATGTAGCCACATTTCGCAAGCAATCCGGGACTACGCCGGAGCAATTTAGACGCCTTCATTAAACATGCCCCGCCTGCTGTGGAGAAATTGCTCGCTGGGAATATGCGGCTAGAACGTAGTAAGAGTATGGTATGCGCTACTATTGTGTAGAAATGGGCGGTACGGTGAAGTGCGGTACGTTACGTTGGCCGGGTTCATTTGGCTGCGAGTGTACGGCACCTCTGAGATGGATCGTGCAGATCTGCTCATGGTGGAGTCCTTGTGAAAATCTGCTCATGGTGGACTCCATGGGGAATCTTGCTCATGTTGGGACTCCATGTGGAAATCTGCCCGCTTTGGACTCCATGTGGGAATCTGCTCATGTTGGGACTCCATGTGGAAATCTGCCCATGTTGGACTCCATGTGGAAATCTGCCCATGATGGGGACTCCATTGTGCAGCTCTCTTCAGTTCAGTATGAGTAAGTCAGACGAAATAATTGCACTTTGTACACTTAAAATAGCCTGCACGGCAGAAATTATCCATATAAGTGTATTTTGTGCAACTATATTCTCGGAATATGGCCTTGCAGCGGGATTAGCCAATTTTTAGCTGCACAAAGTGCAACTAAAACCAATTAAATACTCCAACACTTCAAATAAGTGTACGAAGTACAACTATTTTCTGTTGTGCTTCTGTTAAAGTTTCTGCATGCCCTACTCCACTCATTTTTTACTCCACACTTCCACTTACTTCACTATTCCTACTCCACACATCCCTCACTCCATCTTCACCAACCTTCACTTCACCCTACTCCACACATCCCTCACTCCATCTTCACCAACCTTCACTTCACCCTACTCCACACATTCCCCTCTCCACTTTCCCCTCTCCTGCCACACTCCCAAACCCACTCCAAAATCTCTTTACTCAAAACCACTCAAATCTCCAGCACCTCAACGCCATACGGCTCGAGCTGGAGCTCTCCCGATCGAATCTTATTATCCAGCAGGCTGCCGTATTCTCGTGGCAACGGAACGATCACCGACTCGCGGCTCAGGTTAAGCAGGAACAAGAAGCTTCCCTGATCTCCAGTCCGCACGGAGGCTTGTACTCCGTTTGGCAATCCTTCAAAGCGTAACAACCCTTTTTCCTTAGCCAGGTTCTCCAATAGAACTGTCCAGTATTGCTCATCCGCATGGGTTCCAAAGTAATAAACCTGACCTTTGCCGAAGGAATTAACAGTTACAGCGGGTGTGCCGCGATAGAAATCATCACCATACCAAGAAATTGGCTGAGCCACTACAGGTCGGAGGATGTCGCACCACTGCGTACATTCATATGGGTTACCCTCCCCATCCACGATGACATGTGCTTCAACGCCAATCGGATCATACTCAAGCACTTCAACGCCGGTACAATAGCTCAGCTGCCCAGGCAGCGGTTGCATGACTGCGATGTTGTTTATATTTTTGACGCCACTACGGTTGGTGATCAGCAAGGTCCCGCCAGCGAGGGCAAAATCCTCCAGATTTCGTACGATCTCCTCATCCAGCAAATATAAATTTGGAGCGATCACTACTTTGTATCCATCAAGCGGTTGTCTGAGGTCGATAACATCGCACCCCATGCCAAGCTTGGTCACCGCCCGGTGAATCTGCTTAATGTTCTCATAATAATCAAAGCCCTCTGCCTGCGGCTGAATATCCAGCGCAGCCTTCTCTTCATGAGAATGGAGGATAGCCACTTCGTTTTTCAGCATCGTTCCTTGGAGCTTGCCGCTCAGCCCATTAACCTCATGACATAGCTGCGTGAACTCCGCTAATCTGCGTCCGGGAACATTGCTGTGATCAATCAGCCCGTGCCAGAATTGTTCTGCTCCTGAAGTTGCACTTCTCCAGCGAAAATGAACAACAGTATCCGCACCTCTAGCAATCGCCTGCCATGCATAGGCACGAATCAGTCCCGGATAAGGGGTTCGCCACATCGGCATCCAACAACCCGGAGATCCACTCAACTGCTCCATGATCCAGAAGTTTTGGCGTTTGATGCCACGGGTTACGTCCAATGAAAGTGCTCCGCTATAAGGCGTTGTCTCTTGTTTGGTTGGCGAAGTATTCGGATAATAATCAAACGCAGCCACGTCCAGATCTGCACCCACTGCGTACATATCGAGACGCTGCGGATAGCTGTGAAAGTTATGGGTTATGAAATGCTCTGGACAAATCATACGCAAAATATTGATCTGCGCTGTCTGAAACGCTACCACCGAATCCCACTGAAACCGCTGAAAGTCCAATAGAAAAGATGGATTCTGATGAGGTGATCCGCCCAACGGCACGGTAAGCTCATTCCAATCGCTGTACTCCCCGCTCCAAACAACGGTTCCCCATTCTGCATTGACCTCAGCCAGTGTTCCGTATTTAGCTTGTACCCATGCTCGAAAAGCAGTATTACAAGTGTCACAATGACAATCCAACATGCCAAATTCATTATCAGTCTGCCAGCCTATGACAGCCGGGTGTTCACTGTAACGCTCGGCAAGACGCAGAATAATACGGCTGCCATACTCACGCAGTGATGTGCTGTTATAGCAGCGGTGTCCACGTACCCCCGGGTGAAAGGTCTCTCCATTAGCAAACACCGGAAGCACATCCGGAAATTTCGTCGTTAACCATCTTGGCGGTGTAGCTGTTGGCGTACCCATCACAACCTGCAGATCATATTGATGAAAAAGGTCCAGCGCACGGTCCAGCCACTCAAACTGGTAATTCCCCTCAGTAGGCTCCAGTCGGCTCCATGCGAACTCAGCAACCCGGACTACTTTAACACCTGTTTCTTTCATCAACTTGATATCTGGTTCCCACATGGATTCATCCCAATGCTCCGGGTAATAGTCCACTCCCATCTGAACATGATCATATCGTTTCATTGGCGCTTCTCCCCATCCCTTGATATTCAGCCCTGTTTCCCCAAAAAAGCGCTCCCCGTCTCAAATTGATGAGGTATACGGAGAGCGCTTCTGTTAACCACTAATATCCATTAAATCTTCTCTATAATGTGCTTTACTTATTTTTTTAGCTTGTCCCATGCAGCTTGCATACCAGTCATCCAGCCGTTAACGTCAACCTTGTCAGCGATGAACTGTTGGATCACGCTGGCAAATTCTTGCGTTACACCATCAGGGAATTTGGAGGATTGCAGGCCATAAACTTTGTTTTCTTTTACATAGTTCCATACGTCTGCTCCAAGCATACCGATGTCTTCAGGTGTTGCTTCGATTGTGGACAAAGCAGGGATGAATTTCCATTTTTTAACGATGTACTCTTTACCCATATCGGAAGTTACCAACCAGTTCAAGAAAGTTTTTGCTTCTTCTTTAGAACCGGATTCTTTGTTGACTACAAGGTTCGCAGGGATACCAACAGTCATTTTGTCATTCTTCTCAGCATCTTCATTGATTGGCATAGGGAACATACCAATGTTCATATCAGGAGTGATGTTATCAACAAGAGTTTGTGCCCAGTTACCTTCTTGCATCATTGCAGTTTCGCCTTTTGCGAACATTGCCAGGTGAGTGTTAGCATCTGTGGTCAAAGGATTCTTTTGTCCGTATTGTAAAGTCAGTTTGAGATACTTGCTCCACTCTTCAAACGTTTTATTTCCTACAATTGTACCAGTTCCTTCATTCAAACCTTTGATGAATTCATCTACATTATCTTGTTGTGCAAAGGCTACGCTGATCCCTTGGTTACCTAGCAGCCACCATTCCTGATATGCATTACCAAAAGGAGTTACGTCGATAGCTTGCAGCTTTTTAGCTGCTTCTTCAAGCTGTGACAATGTTTTTGGAGTTTCAGTGATTCCCGCTTTAGCAAACAAGTCCTTGTTATACACAATACCGATACCCTCAAGGTTCATTGCCATACCGTATACTTTGCCATCTTTAGTCATAGGCTCTGCAGCCATAGGAATCAGATCTTTTACCCAAGGTTGGTCGGACAGATCTTCCATCTTGTCTCCCCAAAGTTCCATTTCTGCATATCCACCATTGGAAAAAATATCAGGCGCATCGCCGGAAGCGAATTTAGTTTTCAATGCTGCTGCGTAGTCCGCACCACCACCAACTGTTTGGATATCCAGCTTGATGTTAGGGTATTCTTTTTCGAATTCTACCTTAAGCTCATTGAGGCCTTCTACGATTTCAGTTTTGAATTGGAAGATCTTAACGGTCTTCACTTCACCTGAATTTGTGCCAGCGCTTCCATTTTGTGAGTTACTAGAAGCGTTATTATTACCACCACATGCCGTTAGAGCTAAACTCATTGCCATTACTGCTGATAGAGCAACTGCGGAGTGTTTCTTCTTCATTATATATTCCCCCTTAAAATAGTGGACTGCTTAAAAAATATTTGGAACGGAGGGCTCGGTGTTAACCTTTCACCGAGCCAGCCGCTATTCCCTCAACAATGTAACGTTGCATAAACAGGTAGAAAATGATAATTGGTGCGACCCCAATTACGAGAGCCGGAAGTGCCATATCCCATTGTTTGGTGTATTGACCAAAGAAGGAGAAAGTCGCTAGTGGAATGGTCCGAAGCTCTGGTGCCTGAAGAATCAAGGATGGCAACAGATAGTCATTCCATATTCCAAGTGCGTTTAGCACGATTGTTGTCATCACCATTGGCTTCAGCAAAGGAAGCACAATACGGAAGAACACGGTAATAGGATTACATCCATCTACTGTAGCCGCCTCTTCAATTTCAAGAGGAACGGACTTGATAAAGCCGTGGAACAGGAAGATCGCCATCGGAACACTGATTCCTAGATTCGTGATAATCAAACCAAGGAAAGAGTTATTTACTCCAATAACATTTACGACCTTCAGAATAGGAATCATAATCGTTTGGAACGGAACTACCATTGCTGCTACAAAGATAAGCAGCAAGAACTGATTGAATTTCGTATTCGCCCGAACCATACGATAGGATGCCATCGCACTGAACAGAGAGATTAGAATAACACTGATCACTGTGATAATAACCGAGTTTCGGAATGCTTCACCGAAACGGGCTAATTTCCAGGCGGTTGAATAGTTCGACCACATAAATACCTTTGGCCAGCTTGCCGCATCACTCAGAATTTCACCGAAGGATTTCACCGAGTTTGCGAGCAAGAAATAGAATGGAGAGAGAAAGAGCAGCGCCAGAAGGATCATTATCACTTCCGTACCAATATTCCATCTCTTTTTTTCCGTAGGTTTCATTACGCTTCAACCTCCTTGCTCTTCGTGATACGGACCTGAATCAGAGTAATGATGGCTACAATTACAAAGAACAGCAGCGCTTTTGCAGTACCCAGCCCGTAACGATTGTTCAGGAAGGCTTCATTGTAAATATTCATAGCAACGGATTCCGTCGATTTGAACGGTCCGCCCTTCGTCAAGGACAAGTTAAGGTCAAACATTTTGAATGACCAGGAAATGGCCAAGAATAATCCGATAGTTACAGCAGGCATAATTAGTGGAACTACGATATTGCGTAGCACCTGCCAACGGGAAGCACCATCAATATCAGCCGCTTCTAGTACTTCTTTAGATACGTTACTCAACGAGGCAATGTAGATAACCATTAGATAACCGGAAGACTGCCAAACAAAGACCATTACAATCGCCCAGAATCCTGTTGTGGCATCACCGAGCCAAGGAAGATTAAAGAAGGACCATCCTGTCAGGTCGCCCATAGTGGCGAACCCTTTGATGAAGATAAATTGCCAGATGAAACCAAGCAACAATCCCCCGATAACGTTCGGCATAAAGAAAATAGTCCGAAGCATGTTACGTGTCTTTAAAGGTTTAGTTAACAGATAAGCTAAGAAGAAGCCTACCACGTTAGTCAAAATCACACCTAACACCGTAAATCTTACCGTGAACCAAAAGGAAGACCAGAAGTCAGGGTCATTTGAGAAAATAGTGGAAAAGTTTTGAAATCCGACCCAACTTACATTACCGGATACACCGTTCCAATCTGTGAAAGAGTAATACATCCCCATCAAAAATGGGATAATCGTTATTAAGGTAAAAAACAAAACTGCCGGACCAACGAAAAAAAGCTGTTGACCTAACTGGGACAACTTAGTGCCGCGCATTTATTGCCCCCCCCTTTCTTTTGCTCACTTACTTGTTTATGCTTTATACACATATTATCTGTTTTTTTCAGGGTACCTCACACCTACTAAAGTGATCTTTCAGGTGTAAAATATTGATCGGATGTGACAAATTTCGATGAAATGGAACACGATTCGCACAAAATTGATCGTTTTTATCCTACTGCCAACGTTAATCTGTATTATGGCCACCATGTTTATTAGCTATCACTATAGCACTCAATCCCTAAGAACAAGGGCAGTAGATGAGAATACGAACCTCCTCTTTCAAGGCAATAGAAACATCGAAAGTCTGATTCAGGAGATCAATCGTCTCTCCCTTATCGTCTATTCAGATTCAGATTTCTACAGACTGCTCGAAGCGGGATACGAGGATATGGCAGCAAATACACGAATTTATTCTTCTCTAAATTACATTTCTTCATCCATGCCAGATATATCCCAGGTGTATCTTTACGGTGTAAAGGATAGAAAAGCCACTTTGCTCACCCAAAATACACCCAAACGTTGGCAGGGTATCCCCCCTTATGCCGACTCAGAGATCACTAGCAGTTCTCCTGTGTTTATACAAAGTACACATATAAGTCACAGCTATGGCCTAACTTCACCTATCCCGCAACTCATACCGGAGCCTGTGTTCACATTGCATAGACGAATTGAAAGGATTCCAACTACCACCCCACTCGGCTTCCTGTCGATCGATGTTAAGCTAACGGCTCTTACCGACATCGTCAGCCAGTTATATGATCAGAAGCAGGAGAACATTTGGCTGCTGGATGGCGATGGCAGGATTGTATATGGAAGCAACAGTGAGGAATACGGCAAGCGCCTACACGCTTCTTGGTACAACAAGCAAATCGCCACAACTCAAAGCTCGCAAGGGTATTTTGAAGAGGAAGATGCTGTGTTTATTTACCAAAGAATCGAAACCCAAGGTTTAAATTGGACCCTCGTGAAGCAGATTCCTACGTCCTATCTTTTCCGGGAAGCCAATGAGGCGGCAGCGATCAATATAATCCTCCTTGTTCTACTTTTGATTACAATTGCCACGTTAACGACCCTGATCTCTTTTCGAATCACGGCTCCTATCAAGCAGTTGACTCGTTACATGAATCAGGTGCAGACCGGTAATCTTGATGTTGAAATTCAACCTATGGGCAAAGATGAGATTGGCGTGGTTACCGAGCGATTCCGCAGTATGATGGACACGATCAACAACCTGATTTTAAGAGAGTACAAGCTGGAATTGTCCAATAAGACCAATGAACTGCGGGCACTGCAGGCACAAATCAACCCGCATTTTCTGAATAACACGTTACAGATCATTGGCACGCTGGCCTTAGAGCTTAAAGTGCCCCAAATTTACTCACTTCTTTCAGCTCTAGCCAAAATGATGCGCTACAGCATGTACAATGAGGAGAAGATCGTAACTGTTAAGGATGAGCTGGATCATGTCAAAGCCTACATTGAACTGCAAAAGGAACGTTTTGAAAATAAGTTCAGTTTCCGCTACGATATGGAGGAATCACTTTTAGAGACGTTTATGCCGAAAATGATTTTACAGCCTATTGTAGAAAATTATTTCAAACACGGCTTTAATCTTTCCCGGAGTGACGGATTCATTGAAATCACCGCAGCAAGAGTGGATGACAACCGGATGGAAATCTGTATCCAAAATAACGGAAATGCGATCCCTTCAGCGAAGTTAGATCTTTTAAAGCAGAAGCTACAGCATCCTACTAGAACAGATATAGATTTATTAAGAAATACAGAGCAAACCAAGGAAGCTACAGGATCAGGTATTGGTCTGCCGAACGTTCTGGCTCGACTCAAGTTTGTGTGCGGAGATAGTGCCACTTTAACTGTGGATAACCTTAGAGCAGGCGGAGTAGTAGTGAAATTGGAAATTGAAATTATAGCGGAGCGTGAAAAGATATGAAGGCGTTGATTGTTGATGACGAGGCAAGAGTTAGAAAGGCAGTCAGACTGCTTGTCGACTGGGACGCCCATCAAATAGATGAAATTCTGGAAGCCGGAAATGGAAATGAAGCCATCGAGATCATCCGGCAGGCTAAACCAGCATTAGTCATTATGGATATGATGATGGAATCAGGTAATGGGATAGAGTTAATGACCTGGGTGAACGAATTCGCCGGCAACACTAAGTTTATTGTGGTCAGCGGACATAATGATTTTGAGTTCGTACGGCAGACTGTGCGGCATGGCGGGATTGATTATATCTTGAAGCCCATCGAAGCCGAGGCAATCAATGTAGCGGTAGCTAAAGCAGTTGCAGCCTGGCGCTCAGAAGAAGACGACCGAAGCGAACGGCAGAAACAGAGTATTCAGCTTAATGAGTTCAAGCCCATTTATGGGGAAAAGCTATTATCTGCACTAATTGATGATCCGATCAATTCTGATTTATCTTTGCGGAGGTTATGCAGTGATGGTATCATTCCGGAAAACATCCATTCCGCTCGGTTAATATTGGTGCAGACAGATGCGGGTAACAATCCGTTGATTAAACGTTTTGGCGGAGACACCGAGCTAATGAACTACGCTATCGTCAATATTTGTAATGAATTTTTGCACAGTCCGCATAAGGGTGTTGCTTTTCGTTATTGGGGAGGTCCTCCGGAGATTGCGATTATTCTGTGGGATATTCAAACCTCTGTTGTCGAGCTAATAGGCAGAATCAATCATGGCATCTACTCTACCTTGCAGGTCCGAATGCATTTTGGAATCAGCAGCATCGGCAACTTACCTAAGCAGTTACCTTATCAGCGTGCAGAGGTGGCAGAGGCCTTACAGCGCCGAAACTTATTAATTCATGAGGATTACTGCCATTTCTCCTCTTCCTCCGAAGAATTCAGAGATCGTAAAGAGATCGCCAAAGCAGAGGTTCGCGGTAATGTATCAACAACGAACTTTGCTGACGTCAAGGAAGATTGGAAAATGGCAGTCATCAGCGGAAGTCCAGAGATATTATCAACAGCTGCGCAGCACTGGGTAGATGAGCTTAGCCGAGGCGGAGTTGTTACGCCAGAAATCCTAAACTCATGGAAAAATGATGCTCTACTATTTCGTTCCCAGCTGGTACGGGAAATGTTAGGCCCTGAAGCTGAAGGCGCACTGGCCGAGCTTGAACAGGCCGACCAGCTTCACCCAGCTCCTTATACGAACGGTTACTCGTTCTCCTTATTCGCTTGGCGTGACTGGTCGTATACCCTAATGCAGGAGCTGGCCGAAGTAATCGCCCTGAAACAAGCTAAAGAACGTAATCCGATGCATGATATCGTCAAATACATCGAGCTTAATTACGCTTCCGACCTGTCCTTACAGGAAGTGGCCGGAAAGTTTTTTGTTAGCCGTGAATATATTTCCCGCCGATTCAAACAGGAATACGGGATTAACTTCTCCGACTTTATTGTTAATATCCGAATAGATAAAGCTAAACTACTATTGCAGAATCCTCGTCTGAAGCTGGCCCAAATCTCCGAAATGGTCGGTTTTCATGATGTTAAATATTTCAGCAAAGTGTTTAAGAAGCAGGTTGGATCTTCACCTAAGGACTACCGGGACACATTTAAGAGTTGATCAATACCAGTTTAAAAAGGCGTCCGCAACCGTCTTACCGGCTATGCCGTTCGGATGCGGGTCGTCTTGTCCACTCATATATTCCGGTCTGATCCGGTGATCGTCTGGTGCAGGCAACGATAATAGGCTTGCTATATCAAACACACGGTCTACTCCAGCGGGTGGGTTAGTCAGGATTTCATGATTCACTCTACGCCAAGTCTCTTCTCTTGCCTCCTGAAAATTAAACGGCGGCACCGTACTTAGAATAATACTAGCATCAGCATTTGCTGTTTTGATCTTAGCAATAATAGTTGTCAGATCACCAAGTAACTCATCTGCAGAGCGGCAGCCAATATCAATATCATTTACGCCGAGGACAATCATCAGTTCATCACTCTGTTTAGCTTTGTGAAGCCAAGGGCCATCCGCAGCCACATCATACGCTCTAGCCCAGCCTGAGCCGAGATTCCATACGCCAATCTCTGCACCAAGACCATCCGCAATTCTCGCTGCCCAATATTCGTATCCGTCCTTTAATGTCCGCACACCTTGAGTAATCGAATCTCCCAAAAATACTAGCTTCTTATTCACAGCTTTCTTATATCCGATATAGCTTGGCAGTACCAAAAGCTTGTCAGATTCTGTAAACCCATCGGCTGATTCCTGTGCAGCCAGATTTCCGGGCGCATCATAAGCGGTTGCCAGCATCCCTTCTACGTTGAAAGGAATGGATTTACCCGCAGTAGTTGTCTTAATCGTCCATGTAAACGCTAAGTAATGGCCATCAGGTAGGTTGATGCTTGTCTCATCACTCCAGAAGCATTCACCGGCCGCTACTGACTTGGAGACATTGCCTTCAAAAGTGACAGCATGTTGTGTATGCTCAATAATAGCTCCGTTTGGCTCAGTGCCCCCATCCGCGATAAATGCCGATTCGATCACCCAACTGCCCCCAGGTTCACTGCCCGAAGCTTCAAGCCCTTGGTCCCAGGTGGAATCCACCGCATTGCTATGCCAAAATTTCAGCTGCACCGGGCCGTTTTCCCGTAAACGAATATAAGTCCGGAAGGTATGTGTAAAAGGTTCTTGCCTATTCATAATAAAATTAGCGGCGGTTGAAAGAACCGTAGCAGAGGTATAGTCCGTCTGATTCAAAACTCCACTTCCCTTAATTAAATTAGTATTCATAACGTTTCCCCCGTTATTAGTTAAGATTGTAACACTAAAACCTCTCCTATAAACCAGGGAACGGATCGTTCACCCAGTCTACAAGAGAGGTTATGGCTATATCAATATGCTTTAAGAAATCATCTTATTTCAGTGTAATGGTAAACGATACAGATTTTGCACCTGCGTTTACTTTCACTGTAGTCTCATCCACTTGCTCTGCACCTTCTACGGAAGCGATAGCTCCCAGATCTTTAAGGGAAAGCGAAAATTCTTTACCGCTGCCTTCTGCAGTAACTGTTACGCTGTTGCCTTTGCGGACAGCCTTCACAGTCAATTCAGGAGCACCTTTAAGATCACGTACGGTTGCAGAAGTAGTAGTACCTTCTTCAAGTGAATACAGGCCAAATTTCACGCCATCCGCAAAGTCATAATCCGGTTTGTTGTCGATGCTGCCGATTGCCAGCAAGGAGTTCTGACGAACGAACAGTGGCAGGCTGAAGAAATCATATTTCTCTTTGCGCCATGATCCGCCTTGTACAGTTTCACCAGATAACAGGTGAGTCCAGCGACCTGCTGGCAGATAGTATTTCACTTCGCCGTTTTCTTGGAAAATAGGCGCTACGAGCAAGGAATCACCCAGCATGTATTGGCGATCGAGCACTTCGCATGTTGGATCTTCCGGGAATTCCATAACCATCGCCCGCATAGAAGCCCAGCCATGCTCTGCAGCCTGCCCAGCCACATCATACAGGTAAGGCATCAAGCTGCATTTAAGCTTCGTGAAGAAGCGGGTAACATCACAAGCTTCATCATCGTACGCCCAAGGCACACGGTACGAAGTGCTGCCGTGCAGACGGCTGTGGCTGGACAACAGTCCAAAAGCTAACCAGCGTTTAAATACATGTGCCGGAGCAGTGTTCTCGAAACCACCGATATCGTGACTCCAGAAACCGAAACCGGACAAGCCCAGAGACAAACCGCCGCGAAGGCTTTCTGCCATGGATTCATAATCTGCGTAGCAATCTCCGCCCCAGTGAACTGGGAATTGTTGGCCGCCAGCAGTTGCAGAACGTGCGAACAATGCTGCCTCATTCTTACCAAGCTTCTCTTCCAATACTTCAAATACAACTTTGTTGTACAGTTGAGTGTAGTAGTTGTGCATTTTCATCGGATCAGATCCGTCGAAATAAACTACATCTGTAGGAATCCGCTCACCGAAGTCTGTCTTGAAGCTGTCTACGCCCATATCTACCAAATCACGCAGGTAGCCGGCATACCATTCACAAGCCGCAGGGTTAGTGAAATCCACCAGTCCCATACCCGCTTGCCACAGGTCACATTGATAAACATCGCCGTTAGGCTTTTTGATCAGGTAGCCGTTTTTCTTGCCTTCTTCAAACAAGCGTGAACGTTGACCAATATAAGAGTTGATCCATACGCAGATCTTCAGACCTTTTTCCTTCAGGCGTTTCAGCATGCCCTCTGGATCTGGGAATACACGTTTATCCCATTCAAAATCAGTCCATTGATACTCACGCATCCAGAAGCAGTCAAAGTGGAATACATGCAGCGGCAGATCACGTTCTGCCATACCTTCTACGAAGGAATTTACAGTCTCTTCATCATAGTTGGTAGTGAACGAAGTTGTCAGCCACAAGCCAAAAGTCCATGCTGGTGGAAGCGCTGGTTTACCAGTAAGAGCAGTATAGTTGCTAATAACGTCTTTAATGGTAGGTCCATCAATCACAAAGTATTCCAAGCTTTCTCCAGCTACGCTGAATTGGGCTTTTTTCACTTTTTCTGAAGCGATTTCATAGGAAACCAATTCCGGATGATTCACGAATACGCCATAACCTTTGCTTGATACGTAGAAAGGAATGTTTTTGTAAGCTTGCTCAGAGCTAGTGCCGCCGTCTTTGTTCCAGATATCAACGGTTTGTCCATTTTTCACGAAAGCGGTAAAACGTTCGCCCAGACCATATACGAATTCGCCTACGCCGAGATCCAGCTCATCACGCATGTACGTGTTACCGTCTTGGTCGGTGATGTAAGCCATGGATTTAAAGCCACTGCCTGTAATACGTTCTTCGCCGCGATAGAAATCCACCGCCCATTGTTCGCCTTTGCGAATCACTACACGAAGTCCGCCGCTGATCAGCACGGTTTCGAGATCCGTTTCTTCAATCTTCACATGATCGCCAGTACCTTTAGTCAGTTCGAAAACCGGACCACGTTCCTGTACACCATCATGATGAATAATTTTAATGCCTACCACGCCTGGAAGCGGAGAATGGAATTTTACAGTAAGCAGGGTTGAATTCAGCGTTGCTGCGCGCCCTGTGATTGGAGTCGTTTGTGTAATTGCTGTTAATCCTTCGGGAGTCTTTTCTACAACATAATTTTGAACTGCGCCGTTAATCGTGATACCTTCACGAACCAGCCAGAGACCATCAGTAAATTTCATTGTGTACTTGCCACCTTTCAATTTGGTGTTTATAGTTGCATTATACCGATAAAAAATGAACAAAACTAATACTATATAGCTCATTTATAACACTATTTTGATGTTTTTCTAAGAAAAGAGGCCTTTATATGGACCGTACAACTCAGAGTTTGCTAAAAGAAAACAGAGTTCATGGAGATAGTATGTTTCCACTCGCAGCTTATTGGATAGAACTTCCATCCGGAACGCATGTACTCGATACACATTGGCATGAAGAAGCGGAGTTCTTTATGCTGCTAGAAGGAGAAATTCTGTTCCAAGTAGACACAGAATATTTTCCACTCCGCGCGGGCGAAGCGGTATTTATCGAATCTGGCGATATACACGCCGCCTATGTGCTGAACGAAGACACCCCCTGCAAATTCTGTGCGCTTGTATTTCTGCCTGATCTTTTGGCTAGCGCCCAGTACGATACGATCCAGCAAAACGCGATTTTGCCACTGCAAGAGAAGCGCCAGAGCTTTCCGAGACATATTACACCAGATGTCCCTTGGCAGCAGGAGCTGCTTCATCATCTGGAGCAAATGATGGAGGCATACGCTAATAAAATGCCCGGATTTGAGACCTTTATGAAAGGAACTTTGCTAATCATGCTTTCCAAGATTACCGCAGAGGGCCGATTTGAGAACCGCAGCCAATCGGATGATGCTGATACCACCAAAATTAACCGCCTTAAAAAGGTGATCCTTTATATCCAAGATAACTATCAGGAACCGATACGTACCCGTGATCTATCAGAGCTTATTCCCATGAGCGAGGGGCAATTCTGCCGCTTCTTCAAAATGATGACTCGTAAAACGCCAGTCGATTACATCAACTCATACCGGATTCGCCAGGCTGCCGATCTGCTGCAACAAAGTGAAAGAAAAATATCCGACATCGCATTCGAGGTCGGATTTGATAATGTAAGCTATTTCATAAAGGTTTTCCGTAAAGCGATGAAATGCTCGCCTTCGGAGTTCAGGAAAGGTGCAGGCTAGTTTCATCTACATCATAAAAAAACGATGGATTCCAATTGGAGGCTCGCGATGAACTCACCGATTCTTAGCTTTATCACACCGCCTATTCCTTATTTCATAGACTGTGGTCGTGCTCACTACAATGCTGGAGACTATCATATCAGTCGTAATTGCATCGGCGTATTTGATCTAATCATTGTTAAAAAGGGGATGTTGCCCATCGCCGAGAACGAGGTGCACTGGGAGCTAAAGGAAGGAGAATTCCTCATCCTTCGTCCAGATGCCCATCACTATGGTTTTGCCCCTTGTCCTATCGAAACAGAAATCATCTGGATTCATTTCCAGACCTTCGGCAGCTGGATCGAGTGTCAGGATATGAACGAATGTCTGGAGAATCAGAGCGAGCTCATCGAAAGCCATAAACAAAAAGCTTATTTAAATCACTGCGATGTATGCTCGATCTTTATTCCGAAGTATACGGAAATATCAGAGAAGGCAATGGAGGTATTAGAGTTCTTTTTCCATCTGGAACAAGAACCCCAGTCGATGCGCAACTGGAAGCGCCAAGCCTCCTTTCAACAGTTCCTGCAATTCTTGGACCGTGATCTGGCCGAGGCATCCGATGCAACCGCCATTCATCTTGCCGAGAAGATTGAATTGTTCATTCGGCAAAATTATACTCGTGATGTCTCTAACTCCTTACTTCAAAAAGAACTTAACTATCATCCCAACTATCTCGCCAAAAACATGCTAAAAATATACGGTGTGACCCCTATGGCCTATCTCCTGTCCTATCGTCTAGAACAATCCAAACGGCTGTTAATTCAAACTTCCTGGTCCATTGCCCGCATCGCTGAAGAGGTTGGCTTCCATCATATTACTTACTACTCTTCCTGCTTCTCCAAGAAAGAAGGCATTTCTCCCTCTAACTTTCGACAAAAATTCACCGGTAAATAGACATTACAAAGCCTGGAATCGAAAATATCTTCCTCTTCCGGGATAGTTTGGACAAAGAAGCTGTTAAGCGTCCATCAAACAACGCTGCGGCTAACAGCTCTCCTTATTAAGTATTGCTGCTGATTTACCGATATATTATAGATAGATCTTATCGTCGTAGGAGGATAATGAACCATGCACATAACGAATATGACCGCATCTATGGGAACGAGGTTTAATGTATCTGTTAGTCACCAAACTAATGATAAAACTATGAAATCAAACAGCAATACTAGTGGTAATGGTAATGGAGATAAATTATCAATAAGTAAATCTGCAAAGGCTGCTTTTCAAAATCAATCCAAAATGGACGGAATGGTTAACTCCCTGCTTAAACAAAAACAAAATATCATCGACAGTAAGAACAGTCTGATTGAAAGAACTACCAAAAGTTCACATAATCTCGAATCTATTCAAGATCAACTTAAGGAGTTCAACAAGCAGCTCCAAACGATTGACCAACAAATTGCAAAATACAGCTTCGAAGAGCAACAAAAGAACTTAGAAGATGCTCAAAAAGCTAATCCAAAGGATGAACCTAAAACCGAGCAAGAGATACAGAACGAAAGATTGAATACGATTGTTTCAGTAAGCCAAGATGTTAGCCAAATGGAGGTAGTTTCTTCTACCCACACTAAGATGCGTGGCGAGGCAAAAGTTCTGACCAAGGAAATAGAGCTGGATGAGGCTCGTTCTACTCATTCCGCAACAGCCAAACGGGAGCAGTTATCCAAAATCGAAACTAAACTATCGGAAATGAACGAAACGTTAGGCGATGCCATGAAAGACACGGGAGATAAAATTAAAGATCAGATCGATAAAGCAGGTTCAACAGAAATTAAACCTTCTGAAGAGAACACCAATGAGCGGACAGAACAATTAGCTACCTATCAAGAAATTCAACGTTTAGCCGAAGAATCTGATAAGTCGCAGCTAGAAGTACTAATCTAACAAGGGCACGAATCTCTATATAAAAAAGCAATCGGATCTCCTCCGCATCAGAGGGTCTGCCGATTGCTTTTTTTTAGATGCAGCTGATGTATTTTTCGGCTATTCCTTCCGAATCACAATAAAGCAGGTGCTGTCCGGCAGCGCCACTTCCTGTCCGCTCTCATCCATGAACCTTACTCTATCACGCAGAGCTTCGGTATAACCTTCTTGCAAGTAATGCCGGAAGACCTCAATCTTTGCCTGCTCTCCTAAAATCTGTTCAATAAATGAGGCAAACTCCGTAGGGGTGAAATAACCAAACTGTTCTTGGACTTCGTGAATATAAGCCTCTTCGCCCCAGGTATAAGTATATAAAAATTCCATGGCATCATTAACGGGCATGAGCACTTCTTGTTCCCCTAATCTCTGAAACTGAATCTGACGTCCAGCAAAATCCTTCGCATAACGCTCCAGCCACACCAGACCATCCTCTTCCAGAAAGCGAACTCTCCGCAGCAATGATGCAGGTTCAGTCATGATCCCATCGCGGATAATGATAACCCCGCCAGCTGACAATACAGCAAAGGCACTTCGCAGAGCTGCGGAGACGGTGTCGTGATTGAACTTATTACCATTTAGCGGCACATAAGAATATAGCTCATGCAAAATCGAAGAGAAAATTACCGTGTCCACCGTTCCGGCCTCCACGAAATCTTTAAGGTTCAACGCATCTCCCTGCAGCACCTCCCAGTGGCGACCTTCCCGCTGCTTGCGTTGTCGCAAGGCTTCCACTACATTGCTTGATATATCAATGCCGATAGGAGTAACCTCGGGCATACGCTCTTCCAGTAAATCCAGCAGCACACCGCCGCCCGGACCGATATCCAGCACTTTTTGTCCAGTGACATGATCTAGAATTACAGCTTTATAATCTGCTGTATTATTCATTTGGCTTAAGTAGGTATCTTCATTATGAAAACGGTCAAAAGCATCCCTGCGCAGCTCGAATAGATCGAATAACAGCAATACAGCACGTTCATACAAGGGTGATTTTTCAGCTTCCATACAAAATTCGATCAGCTTCTCTGCCGCTGCCGAGAATTGGAATTGAAAAAATACCGTGTCTGGCAGATGTTCCTTAGAATATTGCCGCAAGAGTAGGTGAGGGTTCTCAGCAGGCAAAGTCCCTTGCTCGATATCCTTCCATGTAAGCTCCGCTAAATATTTTTCGATAATCCGCTTCTTATAAACATTGGTCTTCTTAACACCCTTGTAATCGTAGTAAATGCTGTTCATGACATGCTCGAAGCTGATATGGCTTAAGGATTCATTCTGCGCCCTCTGGGCAGCAAGCACCATCACCTTCAGAAATTGCTCCAGCGAAAAGGTCTGTAGTGCAGATTCTACATACCAGAAGGTAATCTTACTTAATGACACCAACCGTTCAGCATGGAAACCTTCCTGCGTCAGCTTAGCCCATTCCGTAGTGAAATCCTCTCCTCTAGAGATCGGACCCAGCCGCATTCTGCGCAGTCGTTCCTTCATCGGCATAGGACTAGCAAGATTGCCTGAAGAAATCAGCTCAATAAGCTGCTTCACTTCATGCTGCACATTCTGCCATAACTCGGGAGACACAGCTCCGATGATGCAATGATTGAGCACGGTCAGAAGGCGTTCCAGTTCCTCCGCGGTCAGCAGCTGATCTTCCACTATATCATGGAGTGGCTTATTGACTTCCGGCGGCACTTCTCCGCGAATTTGCTGTCCTATAAGTCCATGAGTCTCAATAAGCCGCTGAATCATCGTACCTTTCTCGGAGACAGCCTTCCCTAAATATCTCTCATATAACTGTGCGGAACCTAAATTATGTACAAAACAATTGATCCCTTCCTCCTGCCAAACCAGCCGCTCCTTTGCTGTACCTCCCTTAGCCGTTTCTGACCAAATTAACGTTTCTTCCACCAGCTCTTTTATCCAAATAGACCGGGGAAGTTGGTCCAGAATCTGCAAGCTACGTTCCACATAGTCCAGTACGGGATTCCTGCGATCCAGCTCCTCCAGAGATTCCACACGTTCCAAATTTACAATCTGCTCCTCCGCTTGGACAATAAGCTTCAGCCAGAGGTGATCCTCCAAATGATCTTGCACACCTTCACGGTATAAGGCGATGGCTTCCAGTGATTTCAGCATATGCTCCTCCTTCGCTCCAAAGTAGAGACTATAAAGACCTATTATTATATATATACAATCCCGTTAATTAAAAAACAGAACCAGGACTCATGAAATAGCCATGTCCCGGTTCTGTTTGCATTCCAATCATTAGGTTCCGAACCGCTGCCGATACCCACATTTGCGGCACAGCTCCTCCACCGCTTCTCTACGTGAGAAGCCATAGAATAAATTGTTCGCCCGCTCCCCCTCTACAATCTCTGAGAACGGAGTTTCATGGATGTTGCCTAGGTTAATTACTCCTTCACCATCCAGACAGCATGGCACAACCGTGCCATCCACAAGGATTGCCGCTTGGCTCCGCAGGGCATGACAGAACCCTTTTCCGTCATCTTCCGGCTCATTCAGCGCTGGCCAACGGAACTCATGATCCTGATTAAGGTAGACGCGTGGGGCAATCTTGACACCACTGCCAGGCATAACCTTTTCTTCGATCTTGAAATCCAAGTTGAAGGCTTCCTCCAGCAGGGCAAGGGTTTCACGGTTACGGTTTCTCTCCAGATTCGTCAGATTATCCTCCGTCAAATTCCACAAGCGGAAAGAAATAATAACCCCTTGCGCTGAGGCTTCCCGTACAAAAGAAATTATCTCTGAAAGATAGCCTTCACGGTTCTCTGACCCTTCATGCCCATCAAAGCTGTGCAGAGAAAAGTTCATCTGACGCAGTGCGGGCTTACCAAGAATTTTAGGTCCGGCTTTATGAATTAACGTGCCATTGGTTGTAATATTAACCTTGAACCCTTTGGCATGAGCAGCATCCAACAGTTCACCGATCTTGGGATGCAGCAACGGCTCCCCTTTGACGTGAAGATAAATATGATTGCTGTGTGGTTTAATTTCATCCAATATCGTATTAAACGTATCAAGCTTCATGAAATTTTTCGTCCGGGCGGTTTGTGGACAAAAGCTGCAGGCGAGGTTGCAGACGCTTGTTATCTCAATATAAACCTTTTTAAAAGTCTTCAAGTCCTGCTCCCCATTCTATTTATTATAAATCTGAGGCATAGCGGAGACCGATCTGTGCTCTGGCTTCCTCCATAATCTCTGCTGCGGCCATGGAGTTCTCATGAGTATTAATTCTGCTCTCCCGTTCACCATTCTTAATCAAGTTGATGAATTCTTCCACCTCATAATACATAGGTTCAAACACCTGAGGCAACGTAAGCTCCTCAACTGTACCATCACGATAGTAAATTTTCACCTGATAAGGCTCATTGATTTTGTCGATCACCATCGTACCGTTCTCTCCATGAATCTCAGCTGGCAGATAGGAGTCGGAAATCTTGGAGTGCATAACTACCGCATCCATATCGTCATACTTCATAATGAGACTTCCTTCACCATCCACACCTGACGAGAGCATGACACCCACTGCCTGTACTGATTGAGGCTTGCCAAAGAGCACTACCATTGGATACAAACAGTACACTCCAAGATCCATTAACGAGCCATTGGAAAAAGCGGGATTAAACGCATTTAACACAGTCCCCTGCCGGTAGGCATCATATCTGGAGGAGTACTTACAGTAACTTGCAAAATAACGGCGAACTTGGCCGAGTTTATACAAATTATCACGAATCACTCCAAAGTTCGGCATAAAGGTCGATTTCATCGCCTCTACCAGTAGCACATCATTTGTGCGCGCAGCTTCAATCATAGCTTTAAGCTCCGTACTGTTGGATGCAGCCGGTTTCTCGCAGAGCACATGCTTGCCGTGATTTAAGCACATAATCGCTTGTTCTGCATGCATAGAATTTGGGCTGGCAATATATATAGCATCTACATCTTTGCTTTTCACCATATCTTCCAAATTCGTATAAATTGTAGCTCCCGCATATTTAGCAGCAAAGGCCTGACCTTTCTCCATTGTGCGAGAGTACACGGCTGTCAGGATAAACTCCTCATTCTCCAAGCCGGCTTGCACGAAGCGGTCTGTAATAAAGTTTGTTCCAATGACCCCGAAACGAATTGTCATGATGTTATCCCGTCCTTTTTAGTTATTACTAACTCTACATGCTATTTTCTCACTCATAGGTAGTCATGTCTACTTTTTAAGGCAAATTAACGACAATTTCTGATAAATTCAGCAATTCTCTTGTTACTGGCGGAGCACCGCTCATCGTACAACGCAAAAAAAGGCGTATCCCAGCCACCCTTTCATGGCTTTTGAGATACCCTTTTTTTGGAGTTACAATCATTCCCCGAGCTTACAGAACCAGATGAGCTCTATATAATCGTCCAGCCGCCATCTACAAACAAAGTCTGACCTGTAGTGTAGCTGGAAGCATCTGAAGCAAAGTAGAGCACGGCGCCGTTTAGTTCTCCCGGATTACCAGGGCGCCCCATCGGACACACTGCGTTGTACATTTTTAGCGCTTTTTCTGCAAATAACGTATTCTCAGTCATTTCAGTTTTGAACAAGCTTGGTCCAATCGCATTAACAGTGATACCATGCTTAGCATAAGTTGCCGCCACCCCTCTTGTCAGATGGATCACTCCACCTTTAGCAGCATTGTAAGAATGCGTAGGAACCGAAGCTGAAGCTGTAAGGCCTAGCATTGAGGCTGTATTGACGATTTTGCCGTAATTCCGTTCCTTCATATGCCGGATCACATGTTTCGACATCAGGAAAACACCTTTTAAATCCGTATCCAGTACCCGATCCCAAGCTTCTTCTTCCAGCGCCTCAATCGGAACCGCATCCACCACACCAGCATTATTCAGCAGAATATCAATTTTGCCAAAGGCTTCCATAACCTTTTGAACAGCCACAATAATCTGGTCCTCTTTTCTTACATCACACTCGATAGGAATTATTCTGCGTTCAGGGTATTTAGCCCGGATATCCTCGGCTACTGCTACAAGCTTGTCATATCTTCTGGCCAAAATAGCAATGTCTGCTCCTTGCTCAGCAAGCATCTCTGCGAATTGTACCCCGATCCCACTGGATGCTCCTGCGATAATAGCTGTCTTACCCGTCAAATCAAAAAGGTTAGTCATTCTAATTCCTCCTAATGTTTGGTTAGCCGATCCTTCTTCGGTTTCATTTCGTACAAACTCACTTCAAACACGTAGGCTTATACTGAGGAAACAGGTTGCAAATTGTTCTCCCACCAGTCCCAGCGGAGATAGCAGTATGGAAGATACTCCATTGGATTCAGAGGCTCCAGAATTTTACCTTTTTCAAGCACATTTGTACTGACGGTGTAAACCGCGCCCAGCATATTCACAACTTCAAGCTCACTCCAAGGATCATGCGGGGAGTCTTGGAAGGTGATAGAGGCTTCAGCCGCTTTATAGACTTTAACCTCACTTACTAAACGCTGTGTGACCAAGGATGGCATCAGATCGAAGCCGTTTCCGTCAATTGCATTGGCATATTTGATGTTATACAAAGGGATATCTTTGCCGTAATATTCCTCCAGAATCTTCTCGGCTCCATTGTCATTGAAGTGTCCATCCATAGTGGCTTTTACGTTGAAAAAGTCAATGCCATGCCGGCCGATTGCCCCATCAATGCCATCTTCTGAGGTGTTCATACGCACATCGGCCATTTTCTTAGGCAGCCCACATACTTCCCGGCCCATAGCCATCCCGATATCGCTTGTAATAGGCATCGACAGGCAGTAGTTGCCTAATTGTCCGTTATAGTCCGCTAGAACGAACAATCCAGCTTCACGATAAGGTGGACAAAAGTTCGTAGCTGGGTAATTGGCGATAAAAGCATTTACCAGCGGCCGGCTTGTTGGCTTCAGTGGCTTCGGCAACAAACGCTCGATAATCTCTGGTTTGGTCTCCCAATACACCGTCAGCATCTCTGCATCATAAAAGGTGGTTGGCTTGCCTCCGTATTTCTGCATATCTGCGAAACTTTTCACAAAACTCACCATGAATGAACCCTCCTTAGATTAGTAACCCTTTAGTTCAGCACAAAAGCCGTTTCGAATCCAGATTGAATGGCCTGTCCGATTCGGCCTGGCTTGCCTGCATCGCCGATCACCTTCACATTAGGCAGTACCTGCTTCAACTCATCAACAAATGAGCGATCGGGTGTAACACCAATGGATAATACAACAGCATCCGTCTTTTTCAGCGAAGTTTCCCCCGTGGACGTATTCTCAAGCACAATCGCGCCATCCTGCACTTCTACCAGCTTGGTTGATGCTAAGAGCTCCACGCCGTTCTTTTTCAGTCTAGTCACAATGTCGATCAGATTTGGCAGATAGGCATCTGGACCAACCCGCGGCTGCATTTCCACCACCGTGACCTGATTTCCCATATCGGCTAAATATTCAGCCGTTTCCAGCCCTGTCATGCCGGAGCCGATGACCACAGCCTGCTTGTTCTTAATCACAACTGACCCACTAAGTACGTCAACAACGGTGCAGACCGCTGCCTTCTTTACTCCCGGAATAACAGGCACTATAGGCTGTGCCCCAGCAGCAACAAATACCGCATAAGGGTTCAGTTGCTTCAGTTGTTCCAGCGTAGGTTTCGTAGAGAGACGGACATCAACATCCAGATCCTCTAACTGATGCTGCATATTATCAATAAACCAGTTCAGCTTCTCCTTCAATGGTGGCCGGCTTCCCAGCTCCACGCTGCCGCCTAGCACATCTCTGGCTTCGAACAATACAGGTTTAAAATCTCTGAGCGCCAGAATCCGTGCTGCTTCCATACCTGCTGGACCCCCGCCGATCACAGCTACTACTTTGCCAGCGCCATCTTTGGTTGGTTCTGCAAATTCAAGCTCACGGCCCACTCTGGCATTGACAGCACACTTGATTACCTTGCACTCCATTACTTCCTGAATACAGTACAGGCAAGAGATACAGGTTCTGATCTCTGCTTCTTTGCCTGCTGCCGCTTTGTTACCCCACTCCGGATCGGCCAGTTGGGCTCTTCCAAGGGCTACAAAATCCGTGTTTCCTTCCTGTAGCAGACTCTCAGCAAATTCAGGCTTACGGATCACATCACAAGCAATCACTGGAATTTGCACCGCTTGCTTAATGGCTGCGGAGAGATGTTTTTTCCAGCCTTGCGGGTAGGATATCGGCTCAATGATCGTATTGGATGATTCATAAGTGCCGGAGCTTACATTTATGCAATCCACTCCGATGCTTTCCAGATGTTTCGCAGTCTGGATAGCCTCATCCAGTGTAATCCCGCCTGAGACAAATTCATCGCCGTCGATTCGCACCGATACAGGGAATCCTGCGCCACAGGTCTTTTTGATGCCAAGCACAATTTCGTTCAGGAATGACATTCTACCTTCCAGTGAACCGCCATATTTATCAGTTCTCAGATTGGTAAGTGGGCTCAGAAACTGTCCTACGAGATAGCCGTGGGCACCATGGATCTCCACACCATCAATACCTGCTGTTTTAGCTATATAAGCTCCGAACACAAATTTACGAACTAACTCTTCTACCTCTTCAGTAGACAGCTCCCGGGGCATTTCCCCAATCGCTGAAGACATCACTGCGCTAGGAGCAACAATTTGTTTGCCTCCAATAAGCCGTCCGTGATTTTGCCGGCCCGGATGCTGGAGCTGAAGGAATATTTTGCTGTCATGACGATGCACAGCTCTTGCCAGTTTCTCCAGACGTGGCACAAACAGCAAGTCACTTGCATTCAGCTGGTTCGGTGTACCTACTCCGGTCTCATTATCCACACGCGTAATTTCCGTAATGATTAGACCACAGCCACCTGCGGCACGTTCCTCATAAAAAGCAATCATTTCATCCGATGCTTCACCACTGGCCGCAGCCAGTGACGTTCCCATAGCCGGCAATACAATTCTATTCTTAAGTTCAAGGCGTCCAATTTTACCTGCTGCAAACAGTTTTTCATATTTCATCTGCTTAGCACCTCCACCTTTAGTTTAAGGCGTCCAATACTTTGTGAATATATTTACAAGCACCAAAAATCACTTCTTTATAGTGCATATTGCACTATTATTGAACTAGGGGGCGATATGAATGGATGTTTCCTTAAATGAGCAAGTATCAGGTAAAATCGAAATGGAGCATTATACCGCATCTTTGTTTACTGCATACATTTCAGGTGCAGGCCTTTCAGCTATCGTACAGACAGCTGCCGAGCTACTGCAGAATCCCGTCATTGTATTTGATTGCAGCTTCAAAATTGTAGCTCACTCTGACCTTTCCGATATCGACGATTACATATGGAGTGATAATATCCGCAAAGGTTATTGCTCTTACGACTTCATTGCGGCTGTGAGCAAAATGAACAGTGTCCAGCGTGGGAAACAAAGCGATGAATCTTATGAGGTAACCTGCGAGGAAACGTCAAACTCCAAACTGATCTCCAAAATAAAAGTAGCCGGCAAACAAATCGGCAATGTATTGCTTCTAGGATGCACAAATCCTTTTCGCGCCAGAGATAACGAGCTGCTGTCCATCACCGCTACCATACTTGCCGAAGAGATGGGCAAAAATAGCTACTATCGCAACGCCAAAAATATAAAAGTTGAAGATTTTATCTGCGCATTGCTAGAGGAACAGCTTCAGGACAACCGGATTATTCAGGACAGGATGCGGAGTGCAGGACTAAAGTTCGGGAATCAGCTGCTTGTGCTGCTGTTCGATCTTACCTGGTATGAGGGTTCAGGCCGTTATGATGATTATTTAAGAGAACGTTTGCAACAGCTTTTTCCGGGCAGTCCTTCCACCTATTATGACGGGCAGATTGTAATGATCCATGATGGAAACCTCTCCAAAGAGCTTGTAACTAAGCAGCTGCAGGAATTTCTAGCCCAAACCGGCATCTCGCTTGGCATCAGCAATATGTTCACTAATCTTACGCAATGTAGGAGACACTATCTTCACTCCCGAAATGCTATTCGGATCGGTTCCATTCTCAGCCCGCAGCAGCAGCTGACTTACTATTCAGATATCCAGCTCTATGAGATGCTCTCTGCTGATGTTGTGTTTAACGAGGATAATAACTACTACCATCCAGAGCTGCTCAAGCTTCAAGAATACGATACTTTGCACCAGTCCAATCTGTATCATACCTTTTACGTTTATCTCAAAAATAACCGGAACATGCAGATTACCTCAGACGAGCTGTACATTCACCGGAATACACTCAGATATAAGCTCGATCTTATCAGCAGACTGCTGGACACCGACTTTACCGATTCTGAAAAAATGCTGGCGTACTATGTCTCTTATAAGGTCGCTGCTTTTTGTGAAAAAGCTAGGGAGCAGACCCGTACGCCGCAACGTTAATGTTAGAAGCTACTATAAACGCACAAACAGCCCCCGTCTTTATCCCAAGAACGGGGGCTGTGCTGTGAAGTAGGACTGTATATGATATTACAATCCGTAAAAAGCTTGCAGCTGACGCACGATTTCATTCTTGTCATGATCCACTACGGTTTGATGTTGTGGCATCTCGAACAATGCTTTAATCTGTGCCGGGAATTCCTGCTTAATATCAATCAAAGTAATTGCCTCATCGAACTTAGCTGGATGTGCAGTCGCAAAGGTAATGCCAATCTCATCCGGGCCATTAAAGGCTTCGTAAGCCGCGATTCCACATGCTGTATGTGGATCAAGCAGGTAGCCGTATTCTTTTTGATACTTAGCGATCGTATTCAAGCATTGATCATTCTTCACACCCAGCGCTGCAAAATCCTTCTGCACCTGCTGAAGCGCCTCGCCTTCAACCGTAATCTTGCCTTCGGTTTGCAGCTTGGACATATACGCGGATAACTTCTCAGAATCCTCGCCTACCAGATAATACAGATACCGTTCGAAATTACTTGCCACTTGGATGTCCATCGAAGGGCTGTAAGTGCTTGTGAAATTACCTGGTTTGTATTCGCCAGTATTCACGAAACGCTCCAAAATATTATTTTCATTCGTAGCAATGATCAGCTTGTTAATAGGAAGCCCCATTTGCTTAGCCAAATAACCCGAGAAAATATTACCGAAGTTACCGGAAGGCACGCTGATATTAATCTTTTTCTCGTTGCTGCCATCGACATGCAGATATGCATAGAAATAATAAACAGTCTGCGCCAGAATCCGCACAAAGTTAATGGAATTAATTGCACGCAGATGATACCGACCTTTAAAGTCCAGATCTGCGAACAGATCCTTAATCACCTTCTGGCAATCATCAAAGTTACCATGAACAGACAGATTCAGTACATTGCTGTCGTCCACCGTAGTCATCTGCAGCTCTTGCACTTTACTTACCTTGCCGTGTGGATGGAGAATACAGATCTTGATGCCTTCTTTGCCGCGTACACCTTGAATGGCCGCCGCTCCAGTGTCCCCAGAGGTTGCACCGAGGATGTGGATGATTTTGTTTTGTTTTTTGGAAATATACGAATACAGCTCACCCATAAACTGCAGCGCTACATCCTTGAAAGCAAAAGTAGGCCCATGGAACAATTCAAGGACATATAAAGAATCATCCACTTGGTGTATAGGTGTTACTTCAGGTGTGCGGAAATTAGCATAACTGGTGTTGACCATTTCCTGCAAATCCTGGTAAGGAATCTCACCATTGGTGTAATAGGCAACAATCTTCAGGAACAACTCCTGATAGCTGAGACTTCTCCACTCTTCCAACGTTGCTGCTGAAACCACTGGAATCTCGGATGGAACCATCAGCCCACCGTCGTCCGCAAGTCCCATCAACACCGTATCAATAAAACCTTTAGGTTCCACATTACCTCTTGTGCTTATAAACTTCATGCTCATCCTCCTGAACCCCTCGTTAATATATGACAAGAATATATGATAAGAAGAAACAACGTTGTCGTCCTATATAGAAGACAACTGTTTCTCGCAGAAATATAAGGCTGTTATAGTTGCACCACTTATAAATTCTTATAATTAACTATAAGTTTCACCCTAAACGTTATCCTTAAGCTAGTTAGGGATGATAAAGCTATTTCTGCTTGTTTTCCCTATATACTACCACGTTTACGCGCTAAAGTCCGTTAATTCTTTGTCTTATTTTGCAGCTCTCTCCAGACCGTTTTGTTGCTGTACTGCCGTTCTGTACTAACATCCTTACCGAACCATTCCGGCTCTTTAAAGCTTTCCGCTTCCTCCAGAGATTCAAATTCAACCTCCAATACGGACAATTTCAGCTGGGAATATACGTCGATCTCAACCGTTATGCCATTCCACACCGCTGTAATTCGCTCTTTGACCAAAGCTACCGCATTTACCGCTTCGATCATCTGATTATATAAACCCTCTGAGATAAAATATTCGATCTCTTCGCGTTTGATCCCTTTGCCATCCTTAAACGTATGCGTGTAGGTTACCTCACCTGAGTCCAGATCCGTAATTTTACGCACACGAAGCTCTTGACCACCATCTATCGCCAGATATGTCTGATCGATATTATGACGGGTAACAATCTTCAACTCTCCCTTTTGAATCAGCTGCTCCGGAAATTCCGGCAGCAGAAACTTGCGTTCGATCTCCAAAGCCATGATGTTTCGCTCCTCTTCGTGTCATATATTTTTATATTAATAATCATCATAGGGGTGTGACAAACCCAAGTCAATGTGGATTATAGGGAAATAGGACATGCTCTAGCTTAAAAAGGCTACCGTGGTGCTCATTGTGGGATTTATGGAGGCTGTGGAAGATGGAGCTCACCGTAGATTACTGGAAACTACGGATAATTAGCGAGTCAGCCGGCGATCATTGGAAAGCACCATTCGATGAGTTACTCCGTGTGCCACTGGTGAGGCTCCCCCATTCGATGAGTTGGTTCCGCTCCACTGGTCGCACTCACCTATTCGATTAGTTGGTCACGCTCCACTGGTCGTACTCACCCATTCGATTAGTTGGTCACGCTCCACGGGTCGTACTTACCCATTCGATTAGTTGGTCACGCTCCACGGGTCGTACTCACCCATTCGATTAGTTGGTCACGCTCCACGGGTCGTACTCACACATTCGATTAGTTGGTCACGCTCCACGGGTCGTACTCACCCATTTACTTACGGACCGTATAGCCACTATTTGCGAAAAAAACGCATATTTGAGATGGTATCGGACTCAGGTGCAGCTATTTACTCCAAAACACCCCATATGGTCGCGATAATTAGCCAATAACGTCGCTGGGGTCCGAAAGTAGCCTCAATTGCCTCTTTTCTAGCAAATAAGGACTTCTGAGTCCGATCCGAAGCAGGGTACCTAGGAACCTAGTAGCAGCCAAGGGACTCTCCATCATATGTAGCCGACGCCTTCTCATTCTTATCCCAGACCAAACCTAAAGATTAGACCATCGTTACTGGTGGCACTCCCCCATATCTTACGGACTAATAAAAAACCGAACGAAAATCAGAGGAAATCCTGAAATCCGGTCGGCTCGACGGCAGCACTTATTTTATTTCTTTCATAAATGCCTGAAAGTCTTTTACGATTTCTTTTGCTTTAGTGCGATATAAATAATGTCCCTCTTCAAACTTCACTATTTTTCCATGCACAGAGTCCTTGATTTGCTTTTCATGCTCTGGTATCCATCTATCCGTTGCTGGTTGATTCGCTTGTATAAAGAAAATAAGAGGAAGATTTTTAGGAAATGTTAAGCTTTCAGCTGATTTAAAATTAGAATACATCATTCCAGCTTCATTTAATTGGGTGGGATTAAATATGTTTTTGCGATTGATCAGTCTCATTTGTTCTTTTGTTTTATCATCAAATGGTAGTTCAGCAATTGGGTCAGCACTAAATTTCATTTGCAATCTGATTAAACCTGATTTTTTGAGCAGATTTATAGTTCTTAATTCCGAAGCTTCGATCTTCCTCTCGCTTATCGATGGGACACTACTATCAAGCCCGACAAATGCACTCACTTCATTTTCATACTTGTTAACATAATCTAGTCCATATATGCCTGAAATAGAGTGGCCCATTAGAATATAACGGTCAATATTAAGAGCCTGTAAAGCTTCATGAATTTCACTTACAATATTCTCCGTGCTGCGCTCCTTTTTGGTCAGATCACTTAATCCATACCCAAAAGGCTCAATCATGACAACTTTGTAAAACGGCGACAGTTCATCTATTAATGCTTTAAAATCAAGAGCTGGCGCTGCTGTGCCATAACCCGGTAGTAGCACGACTGTTTCTTCACCTTTTCCTTGAATATAAACATTCATGTTTTTCCCATCTACGGGCACTAACTGACCATAGGGTTCTATTTTATTTTGTTCCGATTTATTGCTGATCAAATTAACTGTATAGACAATAGCGAGAAAAAGCACGATTGCGATGATTATTGCTCCTACTACTTTAAGTAGTATGTTTAGTGTTTTACTTGTTCTCGTGCCCGCCTTCATTTTCATTACTTCTTTTATTTCCACTCGTATCTTCCCCTGTCATCAGCTGTGTATTGGACTACCATAACTAACTGCTAGGCTAAGATTAACCAATGAAGATGTACTCCCTATGACCTCAATATGAACGGAATATGAACATGCAAAAAAACTATAGCGTCATACACAAGGTAGCTTCACAGGATGCCATAACAGGAGGAATATGGAGGTGGATACGATCAAGGCTGCCTTGCCATCCGCAGCTTCAGCTGATTCAAATTCATCTTTGAACAAAAAAAGCAAACCACGAGCTAGGCTCATGGCTTGCTGATGACTTGCAATAAACTCTATTCCTGCACCTTCAATTTATAACATCCGCTAACAAAATCCTGCTGGATATCCGGCAGAGCCAGCCCAGCCTGCATTAGCCGATCACCACCGTAAACCTCACCACTTGCCTCCAGAATGTAATCCAGCTCCGGATTTAAACCATTCAGCTTCAGGCTACGGCGGGGCGGGTGCGGCACAGCCATTACCCGGAAGTAATAAACTAATGCCTCTCGCTGATCATCGGACACGAACATCCATGCTGTCTCATTGCCCTCAAACGGGCTTTGCAGCCGGTACAGATTCCCTTGCTGCACAAGACTGCGGATTTGTTTATAGTTCGCAACCTGTTCCTTCACAAGTTCCTTCTCTTCGTCTGTAAACTTCGTAAGATCCAGCTCATAACCGAAATTACCGGACATAGCTACATCTCCACGAAAAGACAGCGGGGTGATCCGTCCTACCTGATGATTCGGCACGGCAGACACATGCGCGCCTATCGAACTAACCGGATACACCAGACTTGTTCCATACTGAATCTTCAGTCGTTCCACAGCATCTGTATCGTCACTGGTCCAGGTCTGCGGCATGTAATGCAGCATGCCTGGGTCGAAGCGGCCGCCACCACTACAGCAGCTCTCGAACAGGATATGCGGAAACTCTGAAGTTATTCGCTCCAATAGCTCATACAGACCAATCACATAACGATGAGCGGTTTCCCCTTGGCGTTCAGAAGGTAACTCTGCAGAGCCAATCTCCGTTAAACAACGGTTCATATCCCATTTCACATAACTAATGGGCACGGTCGAGAAAATCCGGGACAGTGACTCATAAATGTACTGGCGCACATCCTCCCGAGTATAGTCCAGCACCAATTGCCAGCGGGCTTCGCTGCGGCGGCGTCCCGGCACATGCAGACACCAGTCGGGATGCTTACGATAGAGCTCGCTGTCTGGCGAGATCATCTCCGGCTCGAACCAGAGGCCAAACTGCAAGCCTAGATTGTTCACACGCTGCGCCACATCAGACAATCCGCCTGGAAGCTTGCGCAGATCCTCTACCCAGTCTCCGAGAGAGGAGTTATCTGCATCTCTTTTGCCAAACCAACCGTCGTCCAGTACGAATAGCTCTATCCCGAGTTTCGCTCCTTCCGCCGCAATCGACTCCAATTTATCCGCATCGAAGTTGAAATAGGTGGCTTCCCAATTGTTGACCAGAATGGGCCGTTCCTTATCTCTATATAACCCTCTGCATAAACGGGTCCGGTACAGGCGATGATAGGTTCTCGACATTTCCCCGATCCCCTCGGAAGAATACACCATCACTACCTCTGGGGTCTGGAATTGTTCGCCCGGCTCCAGCAGCCAGGAGAAATCAAAAGAATTCAGCCCCATCGTAAACCGGGTCATCCCGAAGGAATCGACCTCTGCCTCAGCTTCAAAGCCTCCACTATATACAAGACTGAAGCCGTAGGCCTCTCCATGATTTTCATCCGTTTCAGGTTTCACCAGCGCTGCAAATGGATTTAACTGGTGGCTGCTCATCCCTCTGCGGCTCCCAATGGTCGTACCCCCTTGCACCAGACGTCTACGGGTCAGATTACCTTCCCTTGACCAAGCTCCTGCCAAATAGATCATATCCATATCGCCAGACGAGAAATCGACACTAGCACTCAGTGCACGCTGCAATCGCAGCTGTGTTTCCCCCGCATTGGTGAACTCCACAGAGCGGGTGATTACGTTGGTATGTTCAAAAACCGTATAGCGCAAAATAACACTCAGCTTGGCGTAATCATCCTTAAGTGTAAGCTCCAACGTCTGTGCTTCTTGCGCAGACTCAACATATACAGATGGCAGACCCGGCAGTGAGGGTTTACCCTCAACTACCCGGTACCCGCTGTATTTCAGCTCTGTAATACGAGTGCCGTCTTCGAGCCGAACTTGATAAGCTGGTGTTCTGAAATCTCCCGTGCCGTATTGGGGATATTCCTGCGGGAGCCGGTCGAGACCCGTATTTCCTCCCAGATTCAACAGCCCTTCCAAATTGCTGCCACTACGCAGCTTCTTACCCCAATACACATGTGCCGGATAATCATTAACAAGCTGAAGAATATAACTCATCCCTGCGCTCTGTAAATGGAATAATCCCTTATCTTCCTGAACTAAAATCCCCATGTGCCAGTCCTTCTCTCCTTAGGATTTACAGCAAATCTTCGCTCACAAAATCAACCATCGATTGAACCTTTAGCCCTTTAGGTGCGGCAGGAATCCAGTCTCTTCCATCGTTCCCGCGTTGTGAGAACTCTATCGTCTTGGTCTGACCTGGGAGAAGGTCAAAATAATTGTCAGAGAATATTCCTTCCTCTTCCGAAGTCAGGTATACACCTCTAGCCAATACATCACTGGTCACGGTGAAGCTTAATCCACCGCTCTCTGGAGTTTCCAGCACGGTAATTACTGAGCGCTGCAACGGAATTTCTTTTTCCGGAGTAAAATAATGCAGCTTGTGATCTATCACCTGGCCATCCGCCTGCAAGCCAATTCCAAGCAATACATCACCCACCCCTTGACCTTCTAGCAGCTCTGCCACAGGAGACGAGAATACGATAGCAGCAGAATCAGCTTCCAGCTCAACGGGATGTGTCCACTCTCGCAGCACCGAACCGTTAAACTGATACAAAGTAAGCACCAACTCAGCGCTCACTGCTGTTCTTAAATCAGATACGACATGAATGTCTACCTTCTCACGGTCTGTACCGTCGATAGACAACAGAACATCTTGGAAGCTTGAACGCACGGTATATTGCAGGGCTTTCCAGCGCCCGTTATAATCCATGCCCGCCCAAGAAGCCACCGGCCAGCAATCATTCATCTGCCAGTATAAAGTGCCCATACAATAAGGTTTATTTCTTCTGTGGCTTTCAATCGCGATTCGGATCGCTTCGGCCTGCAGGATTTGACTCATATATAAAAAGGCTTTGAAGTCCTTTGGCTGCGGCAGATACATATCCATATATTCTTTGATCAGCAGATTACCGCGACCATTCTTCTGATGCGCCAGCATCACCTCTGAGGTAAGCTCCAAATCCTGCTCTTCTGCATAGCTCATTACCGTTTTTAGTTCCGGGAACGACTGGAAGCCATATTCACTCATGAAGCGGCCAACCTTTGTATTATAGTTCTCAAAAGGCTCGATCCCGTGCCACACGCCCCAGTAATGCACATCCCCTTCGCCCACAATCCGTGTCGCATGCTGATTAATATCGCCAGTCAGCTCCCGCAGCGGCGAAGACGGCCAATAGTCCACACCTGGATGGAACGCGGCTACAGCCTCCGGCAGAATACGGTGGAAGATTTTAATATAATCGGCCCACATTGTCGCTCTTTGCTCAGCGCCGAGTTTTTCTTTCCAGCCCCAGCCCATATTTTCCTCGAACTGTGACCAGGCCGAATCAATCTCGTTGTTGCCACACCATAAGGCGATGCAGGGATGATTGCGCAATCTTTTGACGTTGTATTCGGCTTCTTTTTTCACATTTTCAAGGAACGCCTCGTCTCCGGGATACATACTGCAAGCGAACATAAAGTCCTGCCAGACCAGCAGTCCGTATTCATCACAGAGCTGATAAAAAATATCTTCTTCATATATACCGCCGCCCCAAACGCGCAGCATATTCATATTCGATTCTACTGCCGTGGCAATTTCATGCCGATACCGCTCCTCGGTTACTTCTGTGGTGAAGCTGTCATTTGGAATATGATTGGCACCTTTGGCGAAGACGGAAACTCCATTCAGCGCAAAAGAAAACGAAGCTCCTTTGGCATCACGCTCCCGAATCAATTCAATACTGCGGAGTCCGGTTTTTACACTTTTGCTAACCTCTACTTCCGCATTTTGTACCAATTCTGCCTGGAATGTATATAAATGAGGCTCTCCGAACCCTCTGCACCACCAGAGCTGTGGCTCGGATATAACAATATTCATCTCTAATTGCTGCATGCCTTCTTCTAAAGTAACCGCTTGCATCCACTCCAAACCATCGGCACTTATTCGCAGCATTCCCCGCCAAGCAGCTGGAGCATCCACTTCTACAATTGCGGTCAGGCGAGCTTCTTCCTTAGCAATCACATTTTGACGGATATAGAGGTCTGTAATTTGAACGGTGTCACGTCCCACCAGAGCTGCCGCACGCCATATTCCACTGGTCAAGAAACGCGGGCCCCAATCCCAGCCGTAATGATAAGGTGCTTTGCGCGCAAAAATACTAATCCGTTGTTCATCTAATCCCCCAAGCTCGGATTGATCATTCGAGGCAGGCAGCGCGTAACCCAGCTTCGCTAATTTCGGTAAATCTTCCTTAACCGCAGAGCGGAACTTCACCCGTATATTATTTTCTCCAGTCTTTAACTGATCTTTGACATCCACTTTCCATGCCAGAAACATATTATCAGCAGCGAGCACATGTACATTATTCACGTACACATCTGCATAAGTATCCAGTCCCTCAAAAACTAGCTCCGTACAAGCAAGCTCCTGCCACTCTTCCCCCAACTGCAACGAGGTTTGATATTCCCAGTCCTTCTTATCGATCCACTGTAGATCATGTTCATTTGTTCCATAAAAGGGGTCTGAAATCTTCCCGTTCTTTAGTAAATCCGTATGGACTGTACCTGGCACAGTCGCCGGAAGCCACTCCTCATCACCACAGCCTCTAAATTCCCACTTCGCAAGATTCATATGCAAATGTTTCATAATACCTCCTAAAAGTTTTGTAAGCATAGACTTCTCTGAATGACTTCGCGCAAAACTCGCTTCGAAAGCAGATGCCTAAAGTTTTGTAAGCATAGACTTCTCAAAAATAGCATAAGACTTCAATTAATTCATTGAACCCTTTTGATATTCTTTGTATTTTGTTATCTGATTGTTAGGTACATGCTAATTATAAACGCAGAAACAAAACAAATAAAGACAATAAATAATAATACAATACATTTATTAACGGCTTCGATAAAGCTATAATGTTCATGTAAACGCTAACAATAAAAACGAAAAGGGGATTAAGCTATGAGAAATAAGTTATTTTCGTTATCCTTTGTTATGATTATGGTCTTATCTTCAACACTTGCTGGCTGTGGTTCGAATAATGACAACACCACGAATAACGGTGCTGCCGCAACTGAAAAGCCCGCAGCAACTAACGCAGAGAATACCGGCGGTGACACGAATGCAACTGCCGAACCTGCAGCAGGAGCTGATATCAGCGGCAAAATCACCTTCCTAACTAACAGAACAGACATGATCGGCAAAGAATATGACGAATATTTAAAGCGCTTTAATGAAAAATACCCGAACATTAAAGTCGAATTCGAAGCTTCCCAAACCGACTATAACCAACAGGCTAAAGTCAGAATGGCCAGCGGCGAGCTTCCAGACGTTATGTTTATTCCTTCTATCCCTAACTCGGACCTGCCAAAATATTTTGCTTCACTGGATGATCTCGGCTTGAACGATCAGATCACCTTTAAAGACTTCAAATCCTTTGATGGTAAGCTTTACGGAATTACTACAGGGAACTCTACTTCCGGTATTGTTTATAACAAAACAGCATTCACTGATGCCGGCATCACCGAAACGCCTAAGACTTGGGATGAATTCCTGGCTGCCTGCGAGAAGCTGAAAGCAAAAGGTGTTATTCCAATGTCCTCTAACTTTAAAGACAAATGGCCACTTGGTACTTGGGCTTATGACACACCACGCTTAATTGAAGGCAATCCTGATTTTCCAAATGCTAAGCTGAACTCTGAAACACCATTCACTATGGACAACGGTTATGGCAAAGCCTTCAGCCTACTTAGAGAGCTCAATGAAAAAGGCTATCTGGAAAAAGACATCAACTCCACCAACTGGGAGCAATCGAAAAAGGACATCGCTTCCGGCAAATTCGCTATGTACTATCTTGGCAACTGGGTTATTAACCAAGTTATCGGAACAGGCGCTTCTTCAGACAATGTTGGCTTCTTCCCATTCCCTTATGACAATTCGGGTAAACCATCTGCTACCCTTAGCCCTGACTTCTTCTATGCCGTTGCCAAAAACAGCAAAAATTTAGAGGCAGCTAAAGCCTTCGTAAAATGGATGATTGAAGATTCAGGTTATGAGGATTTCGCCGGCTTTATCTCTCCATTAAAAGGCAAGGAATCCAATCTGACTCAGCTGAAAGAATTCCAAGCTACCGGAGTAGAACTGGTAGAAGGAACTGTTGACGATGCAAAGGTTACAGAAATCGGCAACAAGGCACAGCTGGATCTCCCTGCTGTTGTACAGGAATTTGTACTTGCCAAAGATCCACAAACCGTATTAGACAAGTGGAATAAAGCTTGGGCTAAAGCCAAGAAGGACCTCGGTTATTAATTTGAGCTTTTGATTCGAAGTACACTACGGAGCAAAATGGATTATTGCTTTTACGGATAATCCATTTTGCCTTTCCATACCACGTTTTTATGAAAGAAGGGCTAGCGATGTTCGGAACACTTTCCTATAACAAACAGAAGACGATTATCATTGTATCCTTCCTCACGATTCCTTTGTTGCTGCTCGCAACATTCACGTATTATCCGGCACTCAAGCTGATTTATTACAGCTTTACGAACTGGGATGGCTATAGCCCTGAGAAGCCTTGGGTCGGTCTCGATAATTACCGCGAAGTCTTCTCCAACCCCGATATTTTCAAGGTATTTACCCATAACTTTGCTTATTTCGCGATGGGAATTCTCCAGAATATCGTCGCTATTTATTTTGCGATTGTGCTCAATAGTAAGTTGAAAGGAAAAAATGCATTTCGAATCTTACTGTTCCTCCCTTACATTATGAACGGTGTCGCCGTCGCCTTTATGTTTGGTTATGTCTTTGACACCACCAATGGCTCTCTGAATATGTTCCTGAATAGCATCGGTCTTACCGGACTAGGACAGACCAGTTGGCTTGGAACAGAAGGACTGGTTAACTATTCTCTGGCGTCCACAGGATTTTGGCGTTTCATGGGTTATAACATGGTAATCTACATCGCCTCCTTGCAGGCCATTCCAAACGATATCTATGAGGCCTCAAAGATCGATGGTGCCGGACCTTTTCAAACACTTTGGAGAATTACTTTACCGAATATGAAGCCAGTCATCCAGCTTAACTTATTTCTTACCGTCACAGGGGCACTGGAAGTATTCGATCTCCCCTTCGTGTTGACCAAGGGCGGCCCCGCAGGCGCCAGCGAAACATACGTACAAAAAGTTGTAGATACTGCATTTGCTTACAATAATTACGGCCTCGCTTCTGCCATGAGTATTATCTTGCTTTTCTTTGTCGTCATCGTACTGTTAGTACAGCAACTAGTTCTAAGCCGGGGAGGGGACAAATAGATATGACATACTCCAAATTTCGCTTCACAGATGTTATTAAATACTTCTCGCTGCTTATCGGCGTATTTGTTGTACTCTTTCCTCCGTATGTGGTCATCGTCAATGCCTTTAAATCCACTGACGAATTTAACAGCAGCAGCTCCATGGCACTGCCAAAAAGCTTTTTGAATTTCGATAATTTCACTGCCGTTTTCCAGCGCGGGGGTCTACTTAACGGATTTGGTAATGTGTTAATCATTATAGCTATTACTTTAATTCTGAACATTCTGTTCGGCACTATGGTAGCATTTGTATTGGGACGCTTCTCTTTCAAATTGAAACCCGTTGTCTTCGGTGCATATCTAGTAGCCACCATTATTCCTAGTATCACGACACAAGTGGCGACTTTTGGTATCATCAAAAGCATGGGGCTTTACAATACACTTGGCGCCCCGATCGTGCTTTATATTGGAGCGGATGTAATTCAAATTATTTTATATCTGCAATTTATCCGTAATATTCCCGTGGATCTCGATGAAAGTGCGATGGTAGAAGGTGCCTCTCTGTTCAGAATCTATCGGTCGATTATTTTCCCTTTACTTACCCCAGCTACGGCTACTTTGATTATTCTGAAAACCATTAGCATTTACAATGACATGTACATCCCATACCTCTACATGCCGAAACAAAGCCTTGGTGTAGTTACGACGATCCTAATGCGTTTTCAAGGGGTCAATTCGGGGGAATGGAATTTAATCTGTGCGGCTATTCTGCTTATCCTGCTGCCAACAGTAATTTTATATTTCTTCCTGCAGCGTTACATCTTTGAAGGCGTAACCAGTGGAGCGGTCAAATAAGGTAGGTAGCTTATTACAGGAAAGGAACAACGCAAATGCTATCATACATCCGGTTAACTTTACGCAAAATGTGGTTGTTCCTTGCCAATCTACCGATGGAGCGCAAGCTGATTGTTATCTTTGTCTTTCTGATCTCTCTGCCGATTACTTATGTAAGTTATCTATCGTCCCGCTCCATGTTCAACTCGGTTCTTGTGAATGCGACTGACGGTGCGGGTCAAATGACATCGAATGCTTCAGATACCATCGACCGATATATTGCCGACCTCAAAAGGTATACAGCCCTGCCGCTGTATAACACCGATGTGCAAGTCTACCTGACACAGCAAAATACCGACTGGGAAAAAAATACGGGCATGGCGATGTTCCTTAGCTATTTGAATCATACTAAGGAAGAAATCATTGCCGTGTATTTGGTGGATCAGTACGGTTCTGTCTTTTATGATAAAGACGCTGGAATTAATGAACTGTATCCCGAGGAACGATTAGCCAAATGGAGAACCATGAGTGAAGATGCCGGAGCAGCGCCTGTCATTCAGGGCAGACATACGATCCGCACCAACTCGAATGTCCATAAAGAGGTCTTTAGTGTTCTGCGTACGATTAACTCTGTAAGCACATTGCAGAATATAGGAATTCTCGTTTTCGATGTAGACATCAATCTGTTTAAGGGCATTATCGATCCCGTAAATGCAGTTACGCAAGGAAACACGTTCATTGTAGATAACAACGGAGATCTGATTTATGCCAGTGAAGATTCCGCGGTTCCGAATCTGGCTGCCGATACACAAAAAACTCTGAATACAAAGCTGTTGCTGCAGCAAGTAAATCAGCAGCAGGATCATTTTCAAATAGACTTGAATGGCCAGTCTTATCTTGCAGTGTATACCGTCTCGAAACAGACCGGGTGGACCACTATGGTTACGATTCCTTTAACACGTATCCTGTCCCCTGTACAAAAGAATCGTAATACGCTTATCTTGACCACACTGATTATCATTGCTTTTGCACTTTTTGTTGCGACTATAATTTCCCATGCCCTGACCAAACCCCTTAAATCCTTGGTCCGCTTAATGAAACGGGTGCAGCATGGTAATCTGGATGTCTGGCAGCATTCCAAATATAATGATGAAATTGGGATGCTGGGCAGTCATTTTAATCGGATGATCATAAGGATCAAAGATCTGTTACAAGAAGTGTCCATCACGGAGAAACGGAAGCAAAAGGCTGATATGCGGGCGCTTCAAAACCAGATTAATCCCCATTTTATTTATAATACGCTGGAATCCATCCGCATGCTTGCAGAGAGCAATGATGATCCACGTGTGGCGAAGCTAACCTATTTACTTGGGCTTCAAATGCGTTACAGCATTGTCCGAAACGAAGAGGCTGTTACAATTAGACAAGAGCTGGATCATGTGAGAAATTATTATCAGCTGCTGGAAATCCGATTCCCAGACAAGTTCAGACTTAACATCGACGTGCCGGACGAATTCCTTCATCTTCCTGTTATTAAGCTTGTCTTTCAACCGATCGTAGAAAATGCTGTCTTTCACGGTTTGGATCAAAAGGTAGGACCGGGCACCTTGAGCATCACCGCATGGAGCGAGCATGGAGATGCCGTATTCTGTGTAGAAGATGATGGGATCGGTATGGATGAAGCCACCCTTCGTTCCTTAAACAATAGTCTGCAGACTGGAACGGACAATGAAAGGTTCGGGATTGGACTACGAAATGTAAATGAAAGAATTCGCCTGCATTACGGCAGTTCGTTTGGTCTGCTTGTTGAGAGTGAGCTTGGAATCGGCACTCGTGTTACCCTGCGCATTGCGGATATTAACGCTAAATACAGTGAAGATGAATTTATTTAGGAGAGGGGCTGCTCAGATTGCTGCGTATTGCGATTGTGGATGATGAGATCTTAATCCGCGAAGGACTGGCCCGAATGATCAGTAAAGAAAGCGCCGAATTCCTGGTCATCGGCACCTACTCCGATGGAAAACATCTATTAGATAAGTTAAGCACACTTCAACTTGATGTTGTGATTACAGATATTCGTATGCCGCAAATCAATGGCTTGGAGCTGATTAAACAGTTAAAAGCCACCCATCCGCAGATCTACTCTATTCTAATGAGTGGATTTGTTGAATTTAATTATGCCCGAGAAGCCATCCGCAGCTCAGCTGTAGACTATTTATTAAAACCAATTAATAAAGTGCAGCTGTTCGAGTTGCTTTATCGGCTAGACAAAGAACGGCAGCTCGCGCGCGACAAGGAAGAACGCCACCGTTCCGGGCTTTTATTGACAGTCTTACATATCGAAGAGCCCTCTTCCCCTCTCCTATTATCCAGCCTTACCTTGCCCCAGCCTTATTTCTCGGTCTTTGTCCTCAAAGGGAGCGCCAGAGAAACCGTCTGCTCCTGCGCAGACAGTCTGCGGCAAGAGAAGGCGTTGAGCTTCGACAGCTTGGAGATTCAAAAAGGACTCTACGTCTGGATTGTATATTCTGCTGAGCCGCTGTCAGACAACGATTTAAAAGATATCGGTGACATTATGCGGATATCTGCACACGGAAAGATCCTACATGTAGGTACCAGCGGTTGTTATAATGAGGTATCCAAGCTTAGACAGGCATACCTAGATGCTAAACAAGCCTGCAACATGGGCATATATAATCCGGGGCCTGTACATTACGCGAATATTCAGAATATTCAACAGCCGGAGATGAACCTCCTGGATCACTTTAATACAATTAGAGAACCGCTGATCCATAACCTGCAGATTCTGAATGTGACAGGCGTCTTAGAATGGATTCATGACCTGTTCTCAGTGCTGAAAGCACAACAAGCCGGTCCTGACCAAATTCTCCGGGTCTGTCGATGGGTTGAAGAAACTGCACAAAAGGAACTGCAAGAATTCGAGGCCCGCAATAAAAGTGCTCCCGACCTCAGGTTGGACGACAGAATCGCGTCCAGTATGAGCTTTTGCGACATTGAGGAGATGTTTACCGCTCATTTCACAAACATTCTGACCGAAATCAGAACCCATCGTCTGGAGATGTCCGGCACAGCCATAGAAACCATAAAACGCTGGATATCCGCTAACTATAATCAGCATGCGGATCTGAACACTTTGGCGAATATGGTTTTTTTGACTCCAAGCTATTTAAGCAAGCTGTTCAAGCAAGAGACCGGACTTACACTGACGGACTACATCACGGAAATTCGGCTGCGCAAAGCCAAACATCTACTCAAGAATGCTCCGGACCTGAAGGTTCACGAGATTGGGGCAGAGGTTGGATATGGCGATCCTGCCTACTTCAACAAGCTTTTTAAACGTGTTGTCGGGGTTACACCCAATGAATATAAACGAATTAGTATTGTATAAGGAGATCGATCACTTGCATTCAGAGCTTCAAAGAAATAGCGAAAATCATGAAATAACCGTCTACGACACAACAGAACTATATGGTGAAAAAGGCTCCTTCCGTGTTATGCAGTTCTCGAATCATGCCACTCAAGGTGCGATGGATCTTAATGACCCGCAACGAGTTCTCTTTGAATATCCGCGGGCCATCATTCACTTCATGGAGTTCAACCTCCCTTCTTTTGAGGATGTTTTTCTTATTGGGCATGGAATTGGAACAATTGCCGGACATTTTCCGGACAAAAGATTTAAAGTAGCCGAGCTAGACAAACAAGTAGTCGAATTAAGCCGCCGCTGCTTTGGATATAGTCAAGATAACGTAGTGATCGGTGACGGACGTCAGATCCTTGAAGGCGAAGACCCGCAGGTATATGATTACATCATTTTGGATGCCTTTACTGCCGCTGGTACACCAAGGCATTTGATCTCCCGTGAATTTTTCAGTATTACCCGTTCGAAGTTGACCACAAGCGGATATATTCTCATGAATCTAATGGGAAAAGGTGAAAATGACCCGCTGATCAACGCGATTTATACGACGCTAGCCGAAGAGTACGCCTATATCAGAGCCTTTTCCCTGCCTTCAGAAGGGGCCGCCGATATCCAAAATATCATTATGGTTGGCGGCAGCACCCCTATCCGCTTTCAAGCCCGCCATTTGGCTGGCTTCAAAGAAATACAGCTGGGACAAGGATATCTGATTCAGGATTAAATCAGGATTAACTATAAAAAATGACCTCATCCTCCACTTCACTGTGGATTTCGAGGTCATTTTTGGGTTGTTTTCATACGGCACCATTTAAACCGGATTAGGCACAAAGCTGCCACCACGGCAATATTTCAAGTAATTCAATGCATGCACCTGGCCGGTCATTTCCAGCTCATCACGATACACTGGATCATGCCAGCCTTCGATATCAATCGTACCTTTATAACCCGCTTGGCGCAGGATGGTGATTACATCTACCCAATTGGTATCCCCGAAGCCAGGGGTTCGGTCCCATACATAAGGTTTGGGGCCATGAATACCGTATTCCTTGACGATGTCCCAAGCGATGGTCGCATCCTTGCCATGCACATGGAATACTTTATCCATCCATTTGCGCAGCTGCGGAAGCGGATCAATCAATGCGATCATCTGGTGGCAAGGCTCCCATTCCAATCCCAGATTATCCGCCGGAACGGCATTGAACATCTTCTCCCAGGCCGAAGGATTGTGAGCGATGTTCCACTCTCCGCTCTGCCAGTTTCCGCCCATAGCGCAATTCTCAAAAGCAATCCGCAGGCCACGATCTGCCGCTCTCTTCGCCAATTCTCCGAACACCTCTGTAAACTTCGGGATGGACTCGTCAATGGACAAGCCTGGCAATCGGCCGGTGAACCCGCCTATAATATCTGTGCCAAATAAATGTGCATGATCAATCAGCCGCTCCCAGCTGGCCAATGTGTCGGCATTGTCGCCGCTGCCATTCAGCGGATTGCCATAGATGCCCACAGAAGAGATGACAAAATCATGTTCAGCAGCTAACTCCCTCAGTCGTGCAGCCGTTTCTATCAAATCGGTTTCGCCGGTGGTCTGCCAAAAATTCAGATTAAATGATTCAAATCCATGCCCCACAATTTGTGGAATGACCTTAACGGCTTCTCCACCACGAACAATCGTACCTATTCTCAGTGTATCTTGCATTTGGGTTCCACTCCAATAAAGGTTTATAGTGTGATCTTAACGAGGTTTAATCATCTTGCAGGAACCACGCTTGAGCAATACCGCATCATAGACAATATGCTGATGGTTTGACCGTCCGGAAATGAGGTCGAAGAGAACACCTACACTGGATAAGGCCATTTCCGTACCCGGCTGGCTGATTGTATCAAGAGAAGGATGATAATATTCAGCCATCTCGATCCCGTCAAAGCCAATGATCGAAATGTCATCAGGGATAGATAACCCCGCGGTAAGCACCGCTTTGGCAGCACCGATGGCAATCGTGTCGGAAGCGGCAAATATAGCTGTAATTCCCTTATTCTTGTTGAGCAGTCTTCGCGCAGCATTAAATCCCGAGCTGGGACTGTATTCACAATCCTCAACCAACCCTGAATCATAGGGCAGACCCTGCTCTTCGAGTGCTTTTTTGTAGCCTAAATACCGCCGGTTGCCCGTGGTTTCATCCAATAATGGAGACTTGGCTAAAAAGCCGATATTCGTATGACCTAATGAGATCAAATAATTGGTAGCCTTATAGGCTTCCTTCGTTTCATTGATAATAACGCTGGAAAAAATAAGCGGGTTCACCTCCTGCGTTGAGGTGATCGTTGTCAGCACAAACGGAACCGTCAGCTGTTTGAACTTCTCTTCAGAATGATCATAGGTTCCACCCATGAAGATAATCCCACACAGATTCTTCTCCTTCACCAGTTGAATTGCAGCATTGATTTCATCGGTCCCATCCTCTACTTGCTGGATAAGAAACGGGTAGCCCCGCAGATTGACCTGCCGTTCAATTTCTCTGATCATATTAGAGAAAAAAGGATTGGTAATCCCCTTGACCATAAGTGCAATGTTCTTAGATTGTGTAGTTTTCAAATTCCGCGCGTTGGAATTGGGAATATAATTGTATTCCTTAACCACACTCATCACTTTCTCACGTGTAGACTTGCTCACCGGTCCCTTGTTATTGATTACCCTGGAGACCGTCGAGATGCCCACACCGGAAATCCGCGCGATATCCTTGATATTTACATCCACTTTACTCCCCCATTTATGGGTAAAGGAGCTATATCGAATTATAGCTCCCTTACACCCCTTAACTTTCTTTAGTTGACAGGAACAAACGCAGCCAATTGCTTCTCTACTTCGGCAATGACCTTGTCAACTCCTGCTTTTTTCAACTGATCACGGTACTCCGCAACAGCTGCTTTTGGATCTTTGCTTGTTTTACCAAGCATCAATTGAATACCGAGCTGTGAATTCACGTTGGAAATCGAAGCAATTTCAGTTGTAACATTGGTTGGATCAAAGCTGAAGCCATTGTAAGGATCATCGATAGCCACTTTATCCCATTCTGCGAATAAGGAGTTACGGATTGGGTTTTCTGTATCCGTAGGAACTACGAATTTGTCATTACGAAGTGACCAAGCAGCGAAACCTCCGCCGTCCGTTTTATCGTTGAAGCCTGCAGGCTGCTTTTTAACACCATTTTCCATCACATATTGTTTGCCTTCAATACCGTTTTGGATGAGGTTGTAGTAGCTTTCATCGGTCATGAACTTCTCGATCACCATCAGAGCGCGCTCTGGATTAGCTGAGTTCGTGCTGATTACAGTCGAGTTGTCAACGCCCATCTTACGTTTGATCTTCTTATTAGCTTCCGCAAAAGTAAAGAAGTAAGGATCTGATTCCGGTTGCGCCTTCAAATCCGCACCGTATTGGCCGATCCAGTCCTGAGCATGAGTCAAATAACCTGCGGAGTTAGCTGCTCTGAAGTTATCCTTGCTGCCTAGGGTTGCAGACAGCACATCTTTACTCCAGTAACCCTTATCCGCCCATTCACGCATCTTCACAGCCCAATCTTCAAATTCCTGAGTGAAAGCTGGATGGAAGACGGTCTTGTAGTCCTCTGGACTTTTGGTCACAAGATTCAGCTCATTCAAAGATATACCAGGAGCGTTAAGCCACATCCCTGTAGTATCTACGAGCATTCTGAACATATTGGCTGCATCTTCTGCCTTGCCGTTAATTGGTGGGAAGGACTCATTAGCAACCACATTATCCATGTATTTAACCATATCATCAATGGAAGTGATTTTGTCCATTCCATATTTCTTCAGCAAGTCAGAACGATAGGCATAACCGGCAGGTGTGTATTCGCTATAAAGACTTGGTACACCGTAAATTTTGCCTTTGTATTTTGTATTCTCCCACACACTTTCCGGGATTTCCGCTTTTAGCTTAGGAGCAACTTTATCCAGCATATCTGTAAGGTCCACTAGAGCGCCTTCACTAGCCAATGTGAAATAAGACACCGGAGCTCCGGGAGATGCATGCGACATATCAAATTCTTCGCCTGAAGCAAATAGCAGCGGGTACTTAGTAGCGATATCCGGCCAGTCAATATACTTCACTTCAATCGTAGCGTTTAGATCAGCCTTGAGCTTCTTGTTAATCTCAGCGAGGATTTCTTTATTTTTAACTCCTTCGCTGCCCCACAGGTAGTACACCAGCTTAGCTTCCTTGGAAGTATCCACTCCGCCTGCATTGGCTGAAGCCTCTGGAGCTTTCGTGGCTGCCGGATCATTACTCGGCTCATTGTTGTTCTTGGATGTGCAGGCTGTCAGTGCTCCAGTAAGCATGAGGACAGCAATTAAAGAAGACGCGATCTTTTTACCTTTCATTTAGGTAAGCCTCCCTTTTCTCTTCTATTTATGAAACTTTCATTTATAATAAACGCTCTTCGAAAAGAAGATTGCGTCCATTAACCCTTTACAGCCCCGATGGTGAGGCCTGTTACGAAATAACGCTGTACAAATGGATACAGGAGAATAATCGGTCCAGTGGCCAGCACAGCTGTAGCCATCTTGATGGATTGCGTCGGAAGATCAGCAGTATTGATGACCGCTCCCGAGTTGATTAGCGCTCCTAAGTTCGTCTGATTGACCATTCGCTGCAAAAAGTATTGGAGCGGATATTTCGTCGGACTGTCAATATACAACATCCCGTTATACCACTCATTCCAAAAGCCTAGTGCTGAGAAAAGTCCAATAGTAGCCAAGGATGGAACCGCCAGCGGAATAAATATCCGCCAATAGATGCGAAAGTCACCAGCACCGTCAATGGTAGCGGATTCATATAAGGAATCCGGAATCGCCTTCATGAAATTACGCATCAGGAAGATGGACCATGCACCAACTACACCCGGAAGAATCATGGCGAATAAGCTGTCCTTCATATGCAGGTGCTTAACCATCAGGATGTATGTCGGAATCAAGCCGCCACTGAATAGTGTTGTAAAGTAAATCAAGAAGGAAAAGAAGTTGCGGTACTTGAAATCCTTACGGTTGAGCACGAATCCGGCCATCGACATCATAAACAGTCCGAGTACCGTACCCACTACGGTGATGAAGATAGTTACCTGATAAGCATTCACCAGCTGAGTAGAGTTGTTGAATAGCATCTCGTAAGCCTTAAAGGAAAATGCCTTCGGCAGCAGCTTGTAGCCTTCACGAACAATTTCCTGCTCGTTCATGAACGATGAGGAGATCATCAACGCGAAGGGAAATAAACAGAATAGCGCAAAGATAGCGATACAGATATAACTGACTGCTTTTATGAGAATGCTTCCGGAATCCTGTTTGATTGTACTCTTTTCCATATTTATCACCCCTGTTTCGTGTCTAGTCTTAGAACAAAGCGCTGTCCGGTTCTACCTTGCGTACAATAAAGTTAACTACAAGCACCAGGATCAGACCGAATAAGGATTGGTAGAAGCCCACTGCGGCACCCATAGAGAAGTTGAATTGTCCCACCAGTGAACGGAAGACATAGGTATCGATGATATCTGTCTGCGGATACAGTACAGAGTTCGTACCGATCAGATTATAGAAAAGGTCAAAGGATCCCTTGAGAATTCCACCCATACCGAACAGTAGAAGCAGAATAAAGGTTGGCTTCAGAATCGGCAAGGTCATATAACGGATTCGCTGCCAGGTAGTCGCTCCATCCATATAAGCAGCCTCGTACAGATCATGATTAATCCCTGTGATCGTTGCCAGATAAACAATCATTCCATATCCGGTACCCGCCCAGATCTTGAAAGCCACAATAATATATTTCCAGATGCCCGGATCGGAATAGAACTCGTAACGGTCTAGCCCCATTCCAGTTAACATCGTATTGATAAACCCGGAATTGAAATTGAATATATTGTAGGCAAACACACCGACGATAACCATGGAGATGAAATTCGGTAACAGGATAACGGATTGTGATATTTTTTTGAACCACTTGCCTGAGATCTCAGACAACATAATTGCAAATACTATTTGAATGATATTACCTAAAGCCAGAAAGACGATATTATAGAGCAGCGTATTCTTGGTAATATTCCATAGATCCCCATTTTGAACCAGAAACTCAAAGTTCTTGAGGCCGATAAAGTTACTTCCAAAAATCCCCTTATTGAGCTTGTAATCTACAAATGCGACGTAAGCTCCAGGCATTACAGCATAGTGAAAGATAACGAAATATACGATTACAGGCAGCAACATTAGAAAAAGAACTTTGTTCTTAATGACTTCCCGAACAATGTTTCCACCCACAAGCTTCAGTCTCGCCAAAGTGCCCACCTCCAATTTGAAAGATGCATTCAGTCACATGCATAAATTACCTTCCTTTCTTGTCCAGCAGCCAGAATAAAAACAGTTTGCCCAACCTTCATAAAAAAGTGTATCGAGTGTTGTAGAAACGTTTCCAGTGTTTCTGTAAAACTCTCTGTGTGAGAAGCATACTCCCAAAATGTATGCGCTGTCAATTCATTTTATTTTTGAATTACAAGTACTAAAGTTACATATTTCACGTAAAAAAATATAAATTAGCTGTTTTTCCAAAGGCGATTGACTTTTTTTGGTGTTCAGACTAATATCGAGGTGTATCGTTTGTGGAAACGTTTTTATACTTTTCTTTCATAGACATGTCAGTCTCCATATGTAACATCTTAATGATGCAATCCTCTTCTGATTTAATTTATGCCTCATCCCTGTATCCGAAGAGAGAAATGCTATGATTTTCACAACAAATGAACCTGATTATAGCTCAGGCCCATTCCGCATCTCGGAGCTGTGTGCCAGGAGAGTAAACGGTTCACTCCCATCCTTATCGCCTATCTAACGTAAGTTTTGCTAATAAAATCATGCTTACGCTGCCCGGCGGGGAACTACACATCTATTTAACAAACTAACTTTCAATGCGCTCACGAGGAAGGAGTTAACCATGACTAAAACGTTTATCCAAGATCTTGTGAACGATATGACCCTGGACGAAAAGCTGGCCCAATTAACCCAGCTAGGTCCTCACTATTGGGGTTTGGACGATACCGTGGATTTAACCGGACCATTTAAGGAACTGAACATTAAACCGCAGGTAATGGAGAGCATCGGAAGTGTTCTGAACGGTATTGGAGCCCGGAATGTAATCGAGCAACAGACCCGACATTTGCAAACCAGCCGACAAAAGATTCCTCTGCTCTTCATGGCGGATGTCATTCACGGCTACCGGACCATCCTCCCTATTCCGCTGGCCATGGGCAGCAGCTTTGACCTTGAAGCCTGTGAAAGGTTTGCTGAAATCGCCGCCAAGGAGAGTGCGGCTGCCGGCATTCACGTCACCTTCTCGCCCATGACTGATCTCGTACGCGACCCGCGCTGGGGACGTGTCATGGAGACATCTGGTGAGGATCCCTATCTGAATGCCCGTGTCACCGAAAGTATGGTGCGGGGTTATCAGGGCAAGGACCTAAAAGAAAAAGGACGCATCGCCGCCTGTGTGAAGCACTTCGCTGGTTATGGTGCTCCCGAAGGCGGACGGGAATACAACACGGTGGATATGTCTTCCGGCGTATTGCGTGAGTTCTACCTGCCAGCCTATAAGGCTGCCGTAGATGCTGGTGTGGCCATGGTGATGGCCGCATTTAATACCATTGACCGTATCCCGGCAAGTGGTAATTCCGAGCTTCTTCGCGGGATTTTACGGGAAGAATGGGGCTTCAACGGCGTTACCATCGCCGATTTCAATTCCGTTAATGAGCTGATTCCCCATGGCGCCGCGATAGATGGCCGTGAGGCAGCCGAGAAAAGTCTGGCTGCTGGGCTGGATATTGAGATGATGTCCACTCACTATCTAAACCACGGCGCTGCTCTGGTCGAGGAAGGAAAGCTTGATATCGCCTTGATCGATGAAGCTGTTATCCGGGTGCTTGAGCTCAAGGACGCGCTTGGCTTGTTCGATAATCCATTTAAGGATGCAGATCCGCTGGTGGATGAGGCTCCGAAACCTAGCGCGGAGCATCTGCAGGCCGCACGGGAGCTTGGAGCTAGCTCAGTTGTACTGCTCAAAAACGACAATGATGCTTTGCCCCTTAAACGTGGCATGAAGATTGGTCTGGCTGGTCCTTTCGCCACCTCCATTCATGTGCTGGGCGGTTGGGCCGGGACAGAAAAAGATCCGGCTGTATCACTCTACACCGGCATTTCGCAAAAAACATCTGCCGAAAATATTTTTACGGCCATGACTGGTGAGCTGGGAAGCATGCTTGAGGGTGTTTTTGATGTGGAGGATGAAATTGAAGACGCCTACCAGGCGCTGAAGGATTGTGATGTAATTCTCGCCGCTGTCGGTGAGAATCAGCAGGATACCGGGGAAGGAGGAAGCAAATCCAATCTCCGCCTATCAGCCAATCAGGAGAAGCTGATCTGGCGTCTGAAGGATACCGGAAAAAAGGTCGTCACCATTGTATTCAGCGGCAGACCACTGGAGCTGAAACCCGTTCTTGATGCCAGCGACGCTCTGCTGCAGGCTTGGTTTCTGGGTACAGAGTCAGGAAATTCGCTGGCCGATGTGCTGTTCGGAGATTATAATCCTTCCGGACGTTTATCGATGAGCTTCCCCTACTCGGTTGGGCAAATTCCTGTCTACTACAATGCTTATCAAACGGGACGTCCTTATGATCCTATGTATCCTAATGTGCGTTATGTGACCCGTTATCTGGACTGCCCGAATGACCCGCTGTTCTGTTTTGGTTATGGCCTGAGCTATTCCAAGTTTGCTTACAACAGCTTCAATGTTGAAGCTGCGGATCGGGTTGTTGCCTCCATTGAAGTTGAGAATACTTCGGACATCGCCGGCAAGGAAACCGTTCAGCTCTACATCCACGACGTCAGCGCAAGTGTCGTGCGCCCGGTCAAGGAACTGAAAGGCTTCCAGCAGATTACACTCGCACCGCATGAGAAACAGGTGGTTTCCTTCGAAATCACCAGAGAAATGTTAATGTTCTACGGAAAAGACGATCAGTTGGTCTTCGAGCCTGGGGAATATGATATTATGATCGGTAGAAACTCTGGAGATCATTGCACTCAGCGGATCTGGATCGGCTGACCTGCGTATAGCTATGCTTCTAACGACGTCATCCCTCAACGCCCTCTTGGCGCAATGAGGGGTTGGCGCCTCCACAGCTTGCTATTCAATATTCGATAGTAAGGGAGATTATTCTAATGAGACACAGTTTATCATTTCAGCAAGATGGCACTTTTAAAATCGTACAATTTACAGATCTGCACTGGATGGATGGAAGAGCTGAGGATCAGCTTACCGAGGCACTGATGGAACGCATTCTGGATGCGGAACAACCTGATCTTGTGGTTTTCACGGGAGATCTTATTTACACGGGTCCTGTATCACCGGGAAACAAGGCATGCGAGCACCCCGCACAAGCTTTTCGTGAAGCTGTCGCTGCCGTGGAGAGATCCGGCATCCCTTGGACCTTTGTATTTGGCAACCATGACACAGAAACTCTGATTTCAAAGAGTGAACTGATGCAAATTGCCCTGGAACATCCCCACTGCCTGACCGAAGCCGGTCCAGAAGAGCTGGAAGGCTCGGGCAATTACACTCTTGAAATTAAAGATCAGGAGGACGACTCGGCTGCTATTTTGTATTTTCTGGACTCTGGCGGCTACTCCGAATATGAGGATATCCCGGGCTACAATTGGGTTGGGCGGAATCAGATCAACTGGCTGACGGCTGAATCTGCGCGGCTGAATCCGAAGACTACTGAGAACAGGCTGCCTGCCTTGGCTTTCTTCCATATTCCAATTCCCGAATATCGGGATGTCTGGTCTACACAAGTCTGTCATGGGCATAAGTTTGAGCGTGTATGCTCACCTGAGGTGAACTCGGGCTTATTCTCGGCTTTGCTGGAAATGGGTGATGTGCTTGGCACCTTCTGCGGACATGACCATATCAACGATTTTAGCGGCAGCCTGTATGGCATACGTCTTTCTTATGGCCGTGCTACCGGCTACAATACTTATGGAAAAGAAGGCTTTATGCGGGGAGCACGCGTCATCGAACTGGTCAAAGGCACTCAAGACTTCAATACCTGGCTTCGTCTTGATGACGGATCCGTTATAAATGAACAGCCGATTCATATGCCTGAACCTGCTGCCGATTCAGGACATTAATCTTTTATAGGATTAAATTTTAATAGTGATTAAATGAACCAGTGCGCAGATGTTACGCTGGTTCATTTTTTTGTGCAAATATTAGCTTGTCTCCATATTCCCCATTACATCACTTTTTTTGTTAAAATAGAGAAGTCGACGTATTAAGCACTACAGCGTCAGTCATGGAAACGGAGGCAAGTACCTGTGGATTATATTATTCTGGACATCGAATTCAACGGCCGTAAGTTTGCCAGCGAGCACCCTATGGAGGTCATTGAGATTGGAGCCGTCCGGTTAGACTCTTCACTGCAGTATAAGGATGAATTTTCTTCCTTGATCAAACCTATATATTTCTCCACCCTAAATTCCTTTATTAAGAAAAAAACGGGTATCCCTCAAGAGGAAATCGATATTGCCGCCCGCTTCCCCAAAGTCATCACTGCTTTTAGAGAGTGGCTTGATCTAAGTACAGACGGAGTTCTGCTGCTTACCTGGGGTGGCGAAGACATGAAGCGAATCATTCAGGATGTGCGCATGCACAAGATGGACGAATCCTACTGGATGTCCGCTACGTATTTCGATTTGCTCAAAGGAGTTCTTCGTGCGCGTGGTCTTAGCAATGATGTCAGCGTGGAAAGCGCGATGGCATTGTTTGAGCTTGAGCCTACTGGATCTGCACACCGGGCGCTGGATGATGCACGGATGACGTCAGAGATCTTCCGCGCCGTGTTTAAGGATCTGGATTTTGAGCGTTCACAGCATTACGTAGATACCTTCTCCAATGCCAAAGAACGCAAAACAGTTAAGGTAGCCATAAAGGCTATGACCTCACAAAAAATTGTACCTACCTGGGACCTTGTCGTTGAACACTACTTCTCAGACAAAGCAACCCTTGCGGACCCTCGTAAGCTGGAGGAATTGCACAATTATTTCACAGCACAAATGGGTCATAAATAAATTCAAGCAGCAGCAAAGCTCAACATAGCTCAACATTATAGACTTATTCATAGCAGCGGCAGACTTCCCCATGATCATTCAGAGGGTAGCTGCCGCTGTTTTGGATATGCTAAAAAAACCATTTGACCTTCACGTTACGTAAAGGTGTACATTTGATTTGTAGGAGGTGATACTACGGAATACACAGTGCAGAAGCTCGCAGAGTTAGCTGGAATCAGCACACGGACCCTGCGCTACTACGATGAGTTTGGCATTCTTAAGCCGGCGAGAATCAACTCTTCGGGGTATCGTATCTATGGCCGTACCGAAGTAGATCTACTACAGCAAATTTTATTTTATCGGGAGCTTGGCTTAAGTCTGGAACGTATCAAGGCTATTATGACAGAGCCCTCATTCGACGGAGCCAAAGCGCTGCGGGAGCATCATGACAAGCTACTGGAAAAAAGACAGCAATTAGATCTATTAATCGCTAACGTCGAAAAGACGCTGGCTCAAAAAGAAGGGAGAATTACCATGAGTGATACTGAAAAATTCGAAGGCTTTAAACAAAAGCTGGTAGATGACAACGAAAAGAAATATGGCCAAGAAATAAGGGAGAAATACGGAGATGACACCATTAATCAATCCAACCAAAAGCTTAAAGGAATGACAGAAGAACAATATGCCGCTATACAACAGCTTGAGGAAGAGATGTTCGAAACACTCTTGCAAGCAATGGAGCATGGTGATCCTGCCAGTGTATTAGCGCAAAAAAGTGCAGACCTACACCGTGAGTGGCTCTCCTTCTACTGGAATTCCTATTCCAAAGAAGCTCATGCTGGTGTTGCACAATTGTATGTTGATGATGAACGTTTTACCGAATACTATGACAAACGCCGCCCTGGACTCGCTGCGTTTCTAAGAGATGCCGTACATGTATATACGGGAAAAAATGCGTAAGCGCACGAACAATATTTTAAAATAGAAAAAGGCATCCGGATACTCCGGATGCCTTTTTTTTGAGGCAATAGCAATCAGCAGAAATCACAGACTGCGGTGCAGCAGCGACAATGTATTCCGAAGCTCAGCGACAGCTACCTGGCCAGGTGCAGAAGGTTTATGTGCAGCTCCGAAGGTAAGCGCTGAACCAAAAACTTCACCTGCCAAACGGCTGATCACCCCGGCTCCCGCCATAGACATCGTTATAATCGGACGGTCTGCATATTTTTCCTTCATGATGTGTGTAGCTTCCAGCAAAGTTAGCACATCGCCTGCATCTTGGGGCATAACGGCAATTTTGGGCAAATCCCCGCCAAGCTCCTGCGCCTTGCATAACCGTGAGATGATCTCCTCTTTAGGAGGTGTACCCTGAAAATCATGATTTGAAATAATGACAGACACGTTATGAGCATGAGCAGCTTCGACCAGTAGCTTTACATCCTGCTCATCATTAAATAGTTCAACATCTATTATATCTACTAGACCGCTCTCGGCAGCAGCTTTATTCAGTGCTGTGTAATATTCCGTGCTGACTTGCTTCTCTCCGCCTTCTTTTGCACTCCGAAAAGTAAAAATCAGCGGCAGATCTGGAATCACAGAACAGATTTCGCTTAGTGCGTTCTTTACAGCTGCAACGTCTTCCACTTCAGCAAAAAAATCCGTCCGCCACTCCACCAAATCAGGTTGCAGTACTTTCAGCGCTTCCGCTTCCTGCTTCAGCTCAGACAAGGTCGCTCCAATTAGCGGAACACATATCTTAGGGATTCCTTCGCCGATGATCACATTTTTAACGGTTACTGTTCTGCTCATTATTTAAGCTCCTTATCCTATCTCATCTAGTATAGATCTTGAATATCCTGTACTGTCTATTCTACAGCGATTTACGTTTTAGAAATTGCTCGACCTCGGACAACTGCGGCAATGAAGGGATCGCCCCTTCTTTCCCTACAGCCAATGCACCTACAGCATTAGCGAAGCTCACGGCTTCCTCCATGGTCTTCCCTATGACCAGCTGCTGGGCTAATGCGCCATTAAATGAGTCACCGGCAGCAACTGTATCTACCGCCTTTACCGGGAAGCCTGGAACAGCCTTGGCACCTTCAGCATTCACAATCAGGGCACCTTTTGAACCCAAGGTTACAATTACGTTCTGTACTCCTTTTTGCAGCAAAATACGGGCTGCCTGCTCAGCAGTCTCTGCGCTATCCACAGTCATTCCGGACAAAATCCCGGCTTCCGTCTCATTAGGTGTCAGGTAAGATACCTGAGCCAGCATCTCATCCTTTAGCACTCTAGCTGGTGCAGGATTAAGGATGACCGGAATCCCCTTACGATGGGCAATCGCAATCGCCTGCTCACTCATCGCCAGATCCATTTCAAGCTGCAGCACAATGATCTTAGCCTGGCTAATCACAGCCTCCAATGCCTGAATATCCTCTACCGTAAGCTCAATATTCGCTCCAGGTACCACGATAATCCGATTTTCTCCATCTTCTTCAATAACGATTGAGGCGACTCCTGTTGCCTCATGTTCACTTACAGAAATATGCTCTATATGAATGCCTTCATTCCTGATAATCTCCAGCATTTCGCTACCAAAGGTATCTTTTCCAACTCTTCCGATCATACTAACCTCTGCACCCAGACGTGCTGCGGCAACGGCCTGATTTGCCCCTTTTCCGCCAGGAGATAGAGCAAAGGCTTGTCCAATCAGGGTTTCTCCTGCATTTGGTGACCGGTTTGTACGTACCACCATATCCATATTCAAGCTTCCAATCACAACTATATCCAACTTAGACACCACCATTAATTATTTCTTCAATCTCTTTATCTTAGGGGCTTCTGTCCACTTTATCAATCAATTCCGCTCAATTGGATTCAAAATGGTTGTTTTCACCAAATTGACGTTATGCTTTTATTCATCGAGTGTGCTAGAATAGTGGTGCAATCGCTTCCACAATGATTGCCTGCACTATTTTGAGCAAACGTTTGCACCTAAGATAATGCCCGCAGCTTCACTGCAATTTAATCTAATCCGTGATTAGGAGGCTTATCAAGTGAACGAACAAAAATTACCGTCAGTCGCTTATTTTAGTATGGAGTACGGGCTGCATTCCGATTTCAAAATGTATGCCGGAGGTCTGGGCATTCTTGCCGGAGACTACATCAAGGGTGCAAAAGATATCAACGCCCCTATCATCCCTATTGGGCTGAAGTGGAAACAAGGTTACACGGACCAAAAGATTGATGCCAATGGCAATCCGTACGACTCCTATCACAATTATGTTTATGAGTTTCTTGAAGATACAGGGGTTAAGGTAACTGTTAAAGTCCGAAAAACCGATGTGGTATGCAAAGTATGGAAAACTGATTATTTTGGCAACAGCACATTGTATTTACTGGATACGGATATTCCCGAGAATAATGATGCCTGGATCACAGGCCAATTGTACGGCTGGTTCGGCGAAGAACGGATCGCACAAGAGATCGTGCTTGGGATTGGTGGAGTCAAAGCTATGCGTGCGTTGCAAATCCCTATTGATGTCTATCACTTCAATGAGGGTCATGCGGCTCTAGCGGCTATCGAACTAATCCGTGAAAAAATGTCCGGAGGCCATACCTTCGAAGAAGCGTGGAAAGCCACTCGCGAAGAAGTCGTATTCACTACCCACACACCAATCAAAGAAGGCAACGAAACCCATCCTCTCGACCGACTTGAGTATATGAGTGCGTTCAACGGCTTAACACGTGACCAGATGGAGCGGATCGGCGGCGAGCCATTTAATATGACGGTTGCAGGTCTAAGACTATCACGTATTTCCAACGCAGTAGCCCAGCTACACGCCGATACGGCTAATAAAATGTGGAAGGAAGTAGCCGGAAGATCGGAAATTATAGGCATTACTAATGCCATCCATACTCCTACCTGGGTAGATGATAGAATGACGCAAGCCTACGAACAGGATGGAGACTTATGGGCAGTGCATAAAGAGATCAAGGGCGAACTGATCCAGTTCATCAAAGAACGTTCCGGCATTAGCTTAAATGCTGACAATTTACTCATCGGCTTCTCACGCAGAGCAGCTCCATATAAACGAAGCGACCTGATCTTCTCGCAGCCAGAAATTATCGAACCTTATCTGGAGTCTGGAAAGATACAAATCGTATTCTCCGGCAAAGCGCACCCACTCGATGATAACGGTAAAAAAATCGTCAGTAACCTAGTAGCGATGATGAAAAAGTATCCAAAGAGTGTTGTGTTCCTCGAGAATTACGATATGACGATTGGTGCCCAGCTGACGCGCGGTGCTGATATTTGGCTCAACAATCCACGCAGACCATTGGAAGCCAGCGGCACCTCCGGGATGAAAGCAGCTATGAACGGTGTATTGAACTGTTCTATTCTGGATGGCTGGTGGCCGGAAGCCTGCATCGATGGCGAGAATGGCTGGCAGATTGGAGACGGCTTCGAAACTACAGACTTTGAGGTTCTGGATAAGCATGATAGTGATGCACTGTACAACACCTTATTGAAACGTGTGCTCCCAACCTTTTACGAGAATCGTGAACAGTGGGTACAAATGATGAAAAAGAGTATCGAAACCACCCGTACGGAGTTTGCCACCAAAAGAATGTTAGATGAATATTACAACAGAATGTACATTAAAGCCTAAGTACAAGAACCGAATATCTTCTATATCAAAAAATGCAGCGCACCCCTTCAGTGATGGTAGGGATGCGCTGTTTCTTTTTTAATTCTGCTAAGCAATTAATCACTTTGTCTATCATATATATCTGAATGTGCCAACGATGTATTGACGATTACCACATATTGTAATGAGTCAATTATTTAAAAAGTGTTGCAATTTCTCTAAAAAACATTAATATAGAACTTATACTAAATCTAAAATCAAATCTTATGAGGTGATTCTATTAATGAGCTCCAATAATAATAATCTTACAACCAGCTGGGGTGCTCCAGTAGGCGACAATCAGAATTCAATAACAGCCGGTGACCGCGGTCCCACTTTACTGCAAGATGTCCATTTGCTTGAGAAATTAGCCCACTTTAACAGAGAACGTGTTCCTGAACGTGTCGTTCATGCTAAAGGTGCAGGCGCTCACGGGTATTTTGAAGTTACAAAAGATCTAACCCAATACACAAAAGCTAACTTTTTGTCTGAAGTAGGCAAACGTACACCGTTGTTCATTCGTTTTTCTACTGTAGCTGGTGAATTAGGTTCTGCTGATACCGTACGCGACCCTCGTGGATTTGCCGTGAAGTTCTATACTGAAGAAGGAAACTATGATCTCGTAGGTAACAATACGCCTGTATTCTTCGTTCGTGATGCGATTAAATTCCCGGACTTTATTCATACACAGAAACGTGATCCACAGACACATCTGAAGAACCCGAATGCTGTATGGGACTTCTGGTCTTTATCGCCTGAATCTCTGCATCAGGTAACGATTTTGATGTCGGATCGCGGAATTCCAGCTACGCTGAGACATATGCATGGGTTCGGTAGCCATACCTTCAAGTGGGTAAATGCCGAGGGCAATGCAGTCTGGGTGAAATACCATTTCAAAACAGAACAAGGCATTAAGAATCTAGATGCAGACCTTGCTGCCAAAATCGCTGGGGAAAACCCGGATTATCATACAGAGGACTTGTTTAATGCTATTGATAAAGGAGATTTCCCTGCTTGGAAGCTCTACGTGCAAATTATGCCAATCGAGGATGCGAAGACTTACCGTTTTGATCCATTTGATGTAACAAAGGTCTGGTCGCAAAAAGATTATCCGTTAATCGAGGTTGGACGTATGGTATTGGATCGCAATCCGGAGAACTACTTTGCTGAAGTAGAACAAGTTACATTCTCCCCCGGCTCTTTCGTTCCTGGTATTGAAGCTTCGCCTGATAAATTGCTACAAGGCCGTCTGTTCGCTTATGGTGATGCACACCGTCACCGGGTTGGTCCCAACCATAACAGTTTACCTATCAACCGTCCAAAAGTAGAAGTGAAGAACTATCAACGTGATGGTGGCATGGCCTTGGGCAACAATGGCGGTTCCGGTGCCTATTACGAGCCTAACAGCTTAGGAGGACCTAAAGAATCACCGCAGCATAAAACATCTCCGTTCGAAGTCTCTGGTTATGCGGATAGTGTCTCCTACAATAGTGACGATCACTATACACAACCAGGTGACTTGTACCGTCTAATGTCTGAAGAAGAACGTACCCGTCTAGTTCAAAATATCGTTGGCGCTATGACTCCTGTTGAAAGTAACGATATCAAACGTCTCCAGATTGAGCATTTCTTTAAAGCTGATCCAGACTTGGGACAGCGTATCGCATCCGGTTTGGGTTTATCTGTACCAGACGGAATGTAAGATTGTAAATGCACTTATAACTAAAGAGGACCTTTGCCCGTAGATGGGAAAGGTCCTCTTTTTGCTAATTAGCTGAAAACATAATAAATGATGACAATCACAACGCCCAGCGTGGAGACAATGGATAGACATGAAAAAAACGTGTTCCAGTTATTGCCTTTCATTTGTCTTATACACGACCAGTATAGTGGTTCTTTGGTGCTCTGCCCCATCACGTGATGATTTAACTACCGAACCGTAACAGATATTCACAATCTGTTCCTCCCGTAGTCCTGCCAGGAACTCATTAGCTTTATTCTCTGCATAAGAATTGTCAGCATCTACAAACTCTTTAACTTGAATCATCCTGATCTCCTCCTTTAATAAATTAAGTAGTTATTTTATAGTTCTGGAATCTATATGTGAACTCAACGAAATGTACATGGCGTATCACTCCCCAGGTAACAATTAATGTAAAAATATCTTCAAAATACAGTATAGGCATTTCGCAGTTTTCTACGAAATGCCTATGCATCAGCCTATCATAGCACCCAAGTATGTAATAGTCAAAGGTTTTCATTACAATATTTAGAAGGTTTTAATTCCCCTTTTAAAATGGATTGGATTTACAAATAGAAGCTGGTATACTGATCAGAAGGTCTCCATTGGGGGACCTCTATTTGTATAGGAGGGATTTTAAGATGGCAACACACCATAACAGGTTTACAAGGAATGTGCTACTTAGAGGGGGTGAAATCTACTATGAACCATAGTCTTATCTATGAAGGCTCACGGACACAGCTGCTTCAGCAGCTTATCTATTTTGATGAGGAAAAAATCGCATTTCTAAATCAATACTTTCCGGTACGGAGCAAGGATAGAAGCAACGCTGAAACGCTGTTATCCCGTTATTGCTCCGAGCTGGAACAATTACTAACTGTGTTCAATGGTGAAGATTTAAATTCACAGGTCTTTATCGGAAGTCAGCTGCAGCTTCGTTACTTGGACGATAATACTACAGATATCTATACCATCGTATTTCCTAACCAAGCAGAACCTAACGATAACAAGATTTCTATGTTGTCACCTATAGGCATGCAGCTGCTGCTGGCTGAGCTCGGCAGTACTTGTCAGCTAGCGATTCCTTCAGGTCAACTAGAGGTGAAGATCGAAAGCATTAAGTTCGTGAATAATGGTGAAGTAGGCGTTCTTATATAAGGACGATCCCTTATATACCCACTACAGCAGCGTCCCTTTCCAGATATTAAGGAGGAGGACGCTGTTCTATTATTTAAGCCTCAAACCTTCTTCCAGCTTATTAACTGACTTCTGGATCCTTGCTGCTCTGGTTTCCGGTCTTTTCGCCCCTTCGATCCAGCTCACATATTCCTTCCGATAGGAATAAGCCAAGCTGTTATAATATACCTCTGCCTGCTCATTGCTGCTTAGTGCGTCCAGAAAATCTTCTGGAGCTTCTATCTCTCGCAATTGATGATCTTGTTCCATTGTCACCCGAACTATATCTCCAGGTTGAGCATGGGCTAAGTCTCGCAGTTCTTTTTTCACGACCATAAAATGTTTCCCATTACCATGCGGCATGAGTGTTCCTCTATAGGGAATGTCATTCAGGCTTCCTTTAACTTGTATCCTTGATTTAGTTTCATATATTTGTTCAGCGTCAAAAGGAACCGTAAGATATGTCCAACTCCCATTCGTATCTGGTCTGACTAACCTTGCTTCAAATTCAAACATTGGCCCCTCCTCAAATAAAATCTCTAGTTCCTATTGTATCCATACGTGCTTAACTATACAAAAAAACACCCGCCTAATACCGGCAGGTGTTTCTCATTATAAGCGGGTGATGGGAATCGAACCCACGCTATCAGCTTGGAAGGCTGAAGTTCTACCATTGAACTACACCCGCAAAGGTATAAAATCGGGATGACACGATTTGAACATGCGACCCCCTGGTCCCAAACCAGGTGCTCTACCAAGCTGAGCTACATCCCGTTAACAATACTATAACTGCTTAGTAATAAAAATGGCGCGCCCTGAGAGATTCGAACTCCCGGCCTTTTGATTCGTAGTCAAACGCTCTATCCAGCTGAGCTAAGGGCGCAAAATCTATATGGAGCGGACGACGGGAATCGAACCCGCGACCCTCGCCTTGGCAAGGCGATGCTCTACCGCTGAGCCACGTCCGCAAAAACATGGTGCGCGTGAAGGGACTCGAACCCCCACGTCGTGAAACGCCAGATCCTAAGTCTGGTGCGTCTGCCAATTCCGCCACACGCGCACACTTTAAAGAAAATGGTGAGCCATGAAGGACTCGAACCTTCGACACCCTGATTAAAAGTCAGGTGCTCTACCAACTGAGCTAATGGCTCTCATAAATGGCTGGGGATATAGGATTTGAACCTATGCATGACGGAGTCAAAGTCCGTTGCCTTACCGCTTGGCTAATCCCCAATAATAATTAACTAAATGGCGGAACCGACGGGATTCGAACCCGCGATCTCCTGCGTGACAGGCAGGCATGTTAGGCCAACTACACCACGGTTCCATAGACATAATGCATAAGTGTAAATTGGTTGCGGGGGCAGGATTTGAACCTGCGGCCTTCGGGTTATGAGCCCGACGAGCTACCGGGCTGCTCCACCCCGCGTCATTAATTAGTATATACTATTCATTTTCACCATACCAGCTTATCCCTAAACATAATGTATAAGAGTAAATTGGTTGCGGGGGCAGGACTTGAACCTGCGACCTTCGGGTTATGAGCCCGACGAGCTACCGGGCTGCTCCACCCCGCGTCAGTGAAAAAAATGGTGGAGGCTGAGGGGATCGAACCCCCGACCCTCTGCTTGTAAGGCAGATGCTCTCCCAGCTGAGCTAAGCCTCCATGATATGACCCGTATGGGATTCGAACCCATGTTACCTCCGTGAAAGGGAGGTGTCTTAACCCCTTGACCAACGGGCCATGCTAATAATTTTATGGCGGAGAGAGAGGGATTCGAACCCTCGAGACGCTTGTGGCGCCTACACGATTTCCAATCGTGCTCCTTCGGCCAAACTCGGACACCTCTCCATAAATGGCTCCCCGAACAGGACTCGAACCTGTGACAACTCGATTAACAGTCGAGTGCTCTACCAACTGAGCTATCAGGGAATATGGTGGGCCTTAGTGGACTCGAACCACCGACCTCACCCTTATCAGGGGTGCGCTCTAACCAGCTGAGCTAAAGGCCCTTCTAAGACATATTAATATTAAGGGCAAAAAAAATACCACGGGTAATGTGGTTGTCCGCTTGGCGGCGTCCTACTCTCCCAGGACCCTTCGGTCCAAGTACCATCGGCGCTGGAGGGCTTAACGGTCGTGTTCGGGATGGGTACGTGTGGAACCCCTCCGCTATCGCCACCAAACGGGCATTTACAGCGTAAATGCTCAGGCTTAATCGCCTGAAAACTGAATCCGAATTGAATTTGCGTCGCCCGTCATCTCTTCGGGGCCCCCGGAAAGTATTCGGAATTAGCTTCGCAGCCTTTTCTTCACTTTTTGGGGTATTTTTAGGATAAGCCCTCGACCGATTAGTATTGGTCAGCTCCATGCATTGCTGCACTTCCACCTCCAACCTATCTACCTCGTCGTCTTCAAGGGGTCTTACTAATTGGGAAATCTCATCTTGAGGGGGGCTTCACGCTTAGATGCTTTCAGCGCTTATCCCGTCCGTACGTAGCTACCCAGCCATGCTCCTGGCGGAACAACTGGTGCACCAGCGGTACGTCCATCCCGGTCCTCTCGTACTAAGGACAGCTCCTCTCAAATTTCCTGCGCCCACGACAGATAGGGACCGAACTGTCTCACGACGTTCTGAACCCAGCTCGCGTACCGCTTTAATGGGCGAACAGCCCAACCCTTGGGACCTACTTCAGCCCCAGGATGCGATGAGCCGACATCGAGGTGCCAAACCTCCCCGTCGATGTGGACTCTTGGGGGAGATAAGCCTGTTATCCCCAGGGTAGCTTTTATCCGTTGAGCGATGGCCCTTCCATGCGGTACCACCGGATCACTAAGTCCGACTTTCGTCCCTGCTCGACTTGTAGGTCTCGCAGTCAAGCTCCCTTATGCCTTTGCACTCTGCGAATGATTTCCAACCATTCTGAGGGAACCTTGGAACGCCTCCGTTACTCTTTAGGAGGCGACCGCCCCAGTCAAACTGCCCGCCTGACACGGTCCCCGTACCCGATAAGGGTACTAGGTTAGAACCTAGATACGATCAGGGTGGTATCCCAACGGCGCCTCCACCGAAGCTTGCGCTCCGATTTCTACGGCTCCCACCTATCCTGTACAGATCGTACCCAAATTCAATATCAAGCTGCAGTAAAGCTCCATGGGGTCTTTCCGTCTTGTCGCGGGTAACCTGCATCTTCACAGGTATTAAAATTTCACCGGATCTCTCGTTGAGACAGCGCCCAAGTCGTTACGCCATTCGTGCGGGTCAGAATTTACCTGACAAGGAATTTCGCTACCTTAGGACCGTTATAGTTACGGCCGCCGTTTACTGGGGCTTCGGTTCATAGCTTCGGGTTACCCCTAACCACTCCCCTTAACCTTCCAGCACCGGGCAGGCGTCAGCCCGTATACTTCGCCTTGCGGCTTCGCACAGACCTGTGTTTTTGCTAAACAGTCGCTTGGGCCTTTTCACTGCGGCCCCCTCGTGCTATTCACACTACCGGGGCACCCCTTCTCCCGAAGTTACGGGGTCATTTTGCCGAGTTCCTTAACGAGAGTTCTTCCGCGCGCCTTAGAATTCTCTTCTCGCCTACCTGTGTCGGTTTGCGGTACGGGCACCTTCTCCTGGCTAGAGGCTTTTCTTGGCAGTGTGAGATCATGACCTTCGCTACTACAATTTTCGCTCCCCATCACAGCCCAGCCTTAACGATGTGCGGATTTGCCTACACATCAGCCTCACTGCTTAGACGGACATCCATCAGTCCGCGTCACTACCCTCCTGCGTCACCCCATCGCTCATAGCGGATTACGGTGGTACAGTAATTTCAAACTGTTGTCCTTCGACTACGCCTTTCGGCCTCGCCTTAGGTCCCGACTTACCCTGAGCGGACGAGCCTTCCTCAGGAAACCTTGGGCTTTCGGCGGATCAGATTCTCACTGATCTTTTCGTTACTCATACCGGCATTCTCACTTGTGTAGTGTCCAGCGCTCTTTTCAGTACACCTTCAACCCCTACACAACGCTCCCCTACCCCAGATGCAAAGCATCTAGCCATAGCTTCGGTGGTGTGTTTAGCCCCGTTACATTTTCGGCGCAGAGTCACTCGACCAGTGAGCTATTACGCACTCTTTCAATGGTGGCTGCTTCTAAGCCAACATCCTGGTTGTCTGTGCAACTCCACATCCTTTCCCACTTAACACACACTTGGGGACCTTAGCTGATGGTCTGGGCTGTTTCCCTTTTGACAATGGATCTTAGCACTCACTGTCTGACTCCCGGCAATAAGTATATGGCATTCGGAGTTTGACTGAGCTTGGTAATCCTTGCGGACCCCGCACCCAATCAGTGCTCTACCTCCACTACTCTTATACCGAGGCTAGCCCTAAAGCTATTTCGGGGAGAACCAGCTATCTCCGAGTTCGATTGGAATTTCTCCGCTACCCCCACCTCATCCCCGCACTTTTCAACGTACGTGGGTTCGGGCCTCCAGTGCGTGTTACCGCACCTTCACCCTGGACAGGGGTAGATCACACGGTTTCGGGTCTACGTCCACATACTAATTCGCCCTATTCAGACTCGCTTTCGCTGCGGCTCCACCTTCTCGGCTTAACCTTGCATGTTAAACGTAACTCGCCGGTTCATTCTACAAAAGGCACGCCATCACCCATTAATAGGGCTCTGACTTTTTGTAAGCACACGGTTTCAGGTTCTATTTCACTCCCCTTCCGGGGTGCTTTTCACCTTTCCCTCACGGTACTGTTTCACTATCGGTCGCCAGGTAGTATTTAGCCTTAGCAGATGGTCCTGCTGGATTCATACGGGGTTTCACGTGCCCCGCACTACTCGGGATCCGTCTCGGAGAGAATACAGTTTAGGCTACAGGGCTTTTACCTCTATCGCGGGCCTTTCCAGACCTCTTCACCTACCATATTCCTTTGTAACTCCATGTGAGACGTCCCACAACCCCTAAGAGCAAGCTCTTAGGTTTAGGCTGTTCCGCGTTCGCTCGCCGCTACTGACGGAATCACTATTGTTTTCTCTTCCTCAGGGTACTTAGATGTTTCAGTTCCCCTGGTCTGCCTCTACATTTCCTATGTATTCAGAAATGAGTAACTGCGAATTACCACAGCTGGGTTTCCCCATTCGGACACCCCCGGATCAAAGCTTGCTTACAGCTCCCCGAGGCAGTTTCGTTGTTCGCCACGTCCTTCGTCGGCTCCTGGCGCCTAGGCATCCTCCGTGTGCTCTTATTAGCTTAACCTTGATTCTTCCGAAGAAAAATCTCACTAATAACATTTACTTGTTTGCACAAGTTGCTAAAAGATGTTCTAAAACGCAAATTCGTTTCGGTATCCAGTTTTCAAGGATCAAGTCTTACTTGAGAGCTTAAACTCTCAAAACTGAGCAACGAGTGAGTAACAGGCCTAAACCTGAGTTTTGGAAGCTTAGCTTCCGATTTGAATGTTCTCATTGCAGAGAACGATTCTCCATAGAAAGGAGGTGATCCAGCCGCACCTTCCGATACGGCTACCTTGTTACGACTTCACCCCAATCATCTACCCCACCTTCGGCGGCTGGCTCCCTTGCGGGTTACCCCACCGACTTCGGGTGTTGTAAACTCTCGTGGTGTGACGGGCGGTGTGTACAAGACCCGGGAACGTATTCACCGCGGCATGCTGATCCGCGATTACTAGCAATTCCGACTTCATGCAGGCGAGTTGCAGCCTGCAATCCGAACTGAGACCGGCTTTGATGGGATTGGCTCCACCTCGCGGCTTCGCTTCCCGTTGTACCGGCCATTGTAGTACGTGTGTAGCCCAGGTCATAAGGGGCATGATGATTTGACGTCATCCCCACCTTCCTCCGGTTTGTCACCGGCAGTCACTCTAGAGTGCCCAGCATTACCTGCTGGCAACTAAAGTTAAGGGTTGCGCTCGTTGCGGGACTTAACCCAACATCTCACGACACGAGCTGACGACAACCATGCACCACCTGTCTCCTCTGTCCCGAAGGCCGCTGCTATCTCTAGCAGATTCAGAGGGATGTCAAGACCTGGTAAGGTTCTTCGCGTTGCTTCGAATTAAACCACATACTCCACTGCTTGTGCGGGTCCCCGTCAATTCCTTTGAGTTTCAGTCTTGCGACCGTACTCCCCAGGCGGAGTGCTTACTGTGTTAACTTCGGCACCAAGGGTATCGAAACCCCTAACACCTAGCACTCATCGTTTACGGCGTGGACTACCAGGGTATCTAATCCTGTTTGCTCCCCACGCTTTCGCGCCTCAGCGTCAGTTACAGCCCAGAAAGTCGCCTTCGCCACTGGTGTTCCTCCACATATCTACGCATTTCACCGCTACACGTGGAATTCCACTTTCCTCTTCTGTACTCAAGCCACCCAGTTTCCAGTGCGACCTCAGGTTGAGCCCAAGGTTTAAACACCAGACTTAAATAGCCGCCTGCGCGCGCTTTACGCCCAATAATTCCGGACAACGCTTGCCCCCTACGTATTACCGCGGCTGCTGGCACGTAGTTAGCCGGGGCTTTCTTCTCAGGTACCGTCACTCCGGTAGCAGTTACTCTACCGGACGTTCTTCCCTGGCAACAGAGCTTTACGATCCGAAAACCTTCATCACTCACGCGGCGTTGCTCCGTCAGGCTTTCGCCCATTGCGGAAGATTCCCTACTGCTGCCTCCCGTAGGAGTCTGGGCCGTGTCTCAGTCCCAGTGTGGCCGTTCACCCTCTCAGGTCGGCTACGCATCGTCGCCTTGGTGGGCCGTTACCCCACCAACTAGCTAATGCGCCGCAGGCCCATCCCTCAGTGACAGATTGCTCCGTCTTTCATTCTTCTCTCAGGAGAAAAAAGAAATTATCCGGTATTAGCTACCGTTTCCGGTAGTTATCCCAGTCTGAAGGGCAGGTTGCCTACGTGTTACTCACCCGTCCGCCGCTAAGTTATTTTGAAAGCAAGCTTTCAAAATAACTCCGCTCGACTTGCATGTATTAGGCACGCCGCCAGCGTTCGTCCTGAGCCAGGATCAAACTCTCCAATTAGTATTGAAAAGAGCGATATGCTCATTTTGAAACATCTGACGAGAAAATTAATTCTCTAATTTGGATTTCACTTACGTGATTTCCTACTCACTCGTTGTTCAGTTTTCAAAGATCAAGTTCTCGTTGGCGCCGTTTAATGTCTCAGCAGCAACTCTTATACTATATCATGTTCGGCTATTTAATGTCAAGCTCTTTTTTCAACTTCTTTTTCGAGCTCGGCATGCGTACTTCTTGGCCGGACTTAGAATATATCATGTATAGAGATCCATTGCAAGCTTTATTTTAAAAAAACTAAACACATACTTCTACGCAATTGTATCGCAACCGTATTCCCCTTTTCCGCGTCTATCTATTTAACATCAGAGCCCCTTCATACATAGGTATCAATTCCATTATTTTTTGGCAAAGAGGTGATTCATATAAAGACCTTGCATGATCTCTAGCTTCCCTCTAAAAGGAGGTTGGAGAATCAATGAGCAGAAGTGTGAAAAAGCAACCCGTGTGCAGCGACCAACAGAAAGATGGTTCATCATGGGCTAAAAAACAAGCCAATAAAGCCGTCCGCCGTTACCCTGGCGACATCCCTAAAGGGAAATGGTATCAGAAACTGTATAACAGCTGGAACATTTGCGACTACAGCTTTTACCAAACTAAACAGCAGGCGATTCATGAATGGGAAACAAACAATTGGATCCAGATGAGATTCCCCTCCCGCCAAGAGGCCATTCAAGATTGGCACAAGTCTTATAGAAGAAAGTAAATCAAAAGATGCCCCGGCAGGGAAGCCCCGGGACATCTTTTTACTTAGAAGCTTAATTTCGCACCTACAGTTACAATCTCAGATGGTCCGACCTCTAAGTGGTGAACCGAAGACGTTGCTCCTTGTAAAGCAGGGTTAGGCTGCTCTAAGATATTGCTTTTAAATAAATACTCTTGAGGACTGTTCACTTTCAGTTGCAACTCTGTCTGCTGAGCGGACATATTGTACCAACGCAAAAACAAGTCGCCGGAAGCTCCGTTCATTTTCATGGATGAGAAGGCCATGTTGTCTCCCTCCCAAACCAATGGGGTATATCCAGAGTTCAACTTCCCGCTATGCAGGCCGGTCTGACATACCGTCCAAGGAGTCTGGAATTGATAGGCCTCCGTAAATGCCCGTTGTTCACTTCCCTCACCAGAATGAGGAATCAGCTCCAGTTGTGCTGTGTATTCGCCCAGGCACTGAGCTTCCGGAGTTGGGAACCAGCCCCAATCCCCCAATTCCCCTACGCTGCGTAGCAAGGTGACGGCAATAGTATTGCGTCCATCCCGCAGAACCTCATATTCGTTCAATCCCTGGTTGGCTACCGTAAGTCCTACATTGCCATTGCTGACATCGACAAAGGATTGCTGATGTTGAGTGTTGCTCGGATTTGCCCATTCTGGTGCCGGATTATTGTCCCGTGTAGCCACTTCAAACATAGAATCCACACGATGCACATCGGTAGACAGATCGGTCGGGAACAGCATTCGTATCCGGTGATCCTTGGCTTGGTTATTAATTGTGGATTCAATATGCACACCTTTGCCTTCCCGCTCCAGCGATACGACGGTACGAAGCTTCAAAACCACCGTATTTACACTCCGCTGCGCTTTACGCTCAGGATAATACACAAGTGCACGCTGTTCCGCCTCCAAGGTGTCATCCGCCGAAGCCGGAATCTCCCAGTCTATTCGGATCTCAATGGCCGCACGGAAGGGAGAGTCTTCAATCACCTTAATAACTGCAGGCTGGCCTTTGGTCGTCAGCGCTTGTTCACCTTCTGGCTGCTTGTACATGTATTCATTGCCTACGTCTCCGGTATTCTCGTAAATCCCCAACTCACGATAAGTGGTACCGCTATGCTTATCCAATAACGTAAATGAACCATCCTCAGCAACAACTACCTTGAGAGATGCATTCTCCAAGCTGCGCTCTCCTTCTATTAAAGAGCTTCCCTGAGCGGATTCCGTAGTTGATTGTACCCAAGCGTAAGTACAAAGCCCAAGTGCAGGCACATTGCGTGCTTCAAAAGTAAGTCTCACTTTGCGGCACATATACGGCTGACGGAATTGGTCATCAGGCAGATCATAACCAAAGCTTAAACCCAGATCTTCCACTGTAGACGCTAATTCCTCCCCTGTGTGATCGACGAGAATCCTGCCGGACAAATCAACAGCCAGCATTCTGCGGGCGGTCTCATCCAAAGGATAACCCTCGCGCAGATATAACCGTTCAGCATCCAGCTCTATAGTTACCGTTCCCGTACGCTTCCACCCCGTGGTATTCATCACTACAAAAGGAACTGCATCTTCCCCATATGCGGAAAAGCCAGAAGTCTCCACTTGATCTGCGATAAACTTAGCACTGTCATCTATGATGCTCTCAGCAACATGCCGGCTTTTATCAAAACGAGTTACCATCTCACGATGCACTTCATCCACACTACAACCACAGATACTGTCATGCGGATGGTTCTGCATCAGCGTCTTCCAGGCATAGGTGAATAGATGGTGCGGGTAGTCCTGTCCGGACAGGCGGGCGATGGAGGCCAGCGGCTCGGCTACTTTTTCCAAAAGAGTCTGGCCCAGCTGGTTCATCTGCTTCAAATAAACCCGGGCTGAGGCTGTGTTCACTAAGGTGCCCCATCCGTCTGTACGCTGGCTGCGCAGTTCCCCTGTAACGGTGGAGAGCTCCCGCTGACCCGAGGATAATTGCTGATCCAAGGCTTGCAGATAGTCCGGGAAATTTGAATGCACGAACTTCACTTCAGGGTATAGCTTTTCGGCGGTGCGGATAGCTTCCGGCAAATCCAATTGCAGAGGCTGGTGGTCGCACCCGTTCATGAACAATAACTCCCCCGTTGAAGCATACTTCTCTGCATCCGCAAGCTTACGGTCCCAGAATTCCCGAGCCGCACCTTCCTCAACAGGAACTTCATTGCCGTTAGAATACCAGTTGGCAAATAGGATACCGAGAATTTTGGATCCATCCGGCCCTTCCCAGATCAGCTCGGAGAAAGAGGACTCATAACCTGCATCCGATACAGTGTTGTTAAATCCCGTAGGCTTCACCCCGCGTCCAAAAAAAGCATTCGTAATCCCTGACTGCAACATCAGCTGCGGAGTCTGTCCGACCAATCCAAAGGTATCAGGAAAATAACCGATTTTGGAAGGCTCACCGTATTTCTCGGCATCCTGATGGCCGATCTGCATATTCCGCACATTTGCCTCGCCGCTCGTCAGGAATGCATCCTGCAAAATGTACCAAGGTCCAATCAAGATTCGCCCATCCCGGATATACTTCTCCAGCTTCTCTTTGTTCTCTGGCCGAACCTGAAGATAATCCTCCAGAATAATGGTTTGCCCATCGAGGTAAAAACTGCGGAAGGCGGAATCTCCGTCCAGCTTGGCAAGCAGTGCATCCACCAGCTGAACCAGACGGACGTGGTGTTTCTCATAGGGCAAATACCATTCACGGTCCCAGTGAGTATGGGACACGATATGGGCTGTTTTGGTTGTTGTGTGGGTCATCTGTGCGTACACCTCAGTTCTTCAGCATTTATTAAGCGTAATGTTAACCTCTTCAGGTCTGTAGACAGCTACCAGCTTGCCCGCTGAATCAGCTGCAAACAACACCGAACGTTCTTTCTCCAGTAAAAATGAGTAGTGAGCTCCAGTTGCAGGATCTTTTATTTCAAGTCCGGCATCCCAGGCGTATTCAGATACGAAGATATACAATGAACAACCTTCTGCAAAAGCAAGCTTTCGCCCGTACACACCTGGCAGGTCTCCACCGCTGATCCATTCCAGCCCGGTTTCGATACCTGCGGCTTGTGCAGCATATTGGTAGAGCGCGGCGATCGGCTCGTCGCGGTCATTCAGTTCTAAAGGTAGCGGGCACCAGATCAGGCGACCTGTGCCAAGCTGGCGTTCGATGAGGTAATCACCCACACCACCTGAGCTAGACGAATCAACATCTGCATTTGCTGGCATTTCTTTGACTAGCTCCGCGATTCGCTTCTGTCCATAGGACACCGCAAACTTGCGTCCGTTCAATAGAAGCTGCTCCTCACGGTGCATGTTGCCAAGTTTACGGGCTCCTACTATTGCGTCCATACGATCCGAAGGCTGCCAATACGCATCTACCCCCAATGCTCCAGTAATGAGCAGAACGGCACCTGTACGCTCCACTATGTCGAGCAATTGCTGAAGGGCGTCATTATCCAGATTGTGCACACTCGGCAGGAGAATCAACTTAGCCGGCTCTGCCTCCAGCGGAGCCAGATCGTATTCCGATACGGCGCGGAAAGGCAAATGAAGCTGATAAGATAAGATCCGTGTCAGGCGGGTAGTCGCATCATAGGCGAGCTTCCGGTTAGAGAAGTCATTAGAGTAAGGGAAAACCACGGCAATCTCTTCCAGCTTCCGCCCGTCAAATAATCCCCCGGCTTCGCCGATGAACCGCCCAAAATCATAAGACACATCCGCTTCCGGCTTCTCAGTCCCATCGGCCCGCAGCGCACCGATCTGTGATTCATTGGCATTATCCATATAAAAGTTCGTGTTCCAGATCCATTGCACAGCCCCGGCACCTCCAGAAGCAAACGCATAGGCATATTTGCGCTCCAGCATGGCCCGCAATTCTTCCTCACTGCGTTTAGCCCGTCCGTCTGGCGTCTCTACGTACATGATGCCGGTCTCCTGAATGAGGTTCGGTTTGTGATGGGTTTTGGCAAAAATTCCATCCCAGAGCAGATTGTCATTCAACCACCAGCTGTGAACAGTGGTGTAATCGACTTCGCGCTCATAAAAGAACGGCGATGGCCGTTGGGCACCTAAAGCCTCATCCTGCCCTACGGTCACTAAATGATCTGGGCAGAGTTCCTTGATAGTCCCGCTAAGCTCCCTTGCCCATACGTTGTGCATGTCCATGGAGAACAGGCAGTAGTCGAGCCAACGTGTGCCGCGCTTCCCGGAATGAATATCCTGCACACTAAAGTTAATCTCTTCTCGCTCAGGAGGTTGTGCAGCCGCAAAATCCGGCAATTCCAGCGGCGTCATATTCCAGCGCTCTTGCAGCAAAGTTATATCACCATGGCGTTCTTCCAGCCAAGCAGAGAAAGCAGCGTGTTCATATTTATCTCGCGCCGAGCTCGGTCCGTCCGAGAAAATCCGCGGCGGATCGAACATTGACGGTTCATTGATCAAATCCCAATCCACATGGGTTGTCGTGCGATGCCGTGCGATGATGGAGCGGATGAACCGTTTTTGCGCTTCTACACTGCGCGGATCGAGATAAGGATTCGTCCCTTCCCAAGTCTCCGGTGTAAAGGAGAAGAACGTAAAGGTTACCTGCAGCTCATGCCGCTTCGCAGTCAGTAGAAAAGCATCAATCGCCCGCAGCACTTCTTCCGAGGCATGACCGTCTACCTGCATAATATTGCGGTAGGCTGTCCAGATGCCAGTACGAATCCAGTTGATGCCTGCCTTCCGCATCTGTGCCATATCCCGATCCCAGACATCAGCATTTGGCAGGAATAGAAACTTCCGCGCTACGTCAGAGGTCATATAAGTCATGCCGACAACAGGTAAAGGCTGACCGTCTTTGATAAAATAATCTCTTCCAGCCTTAATCGGTTCCCCCTGCGATAACAGGCCCACGTCATATCCCCAAAAGCCTTGACGCAACATCCGCACTTCGCCTTCTTCCGATACAGCATGGCAAGAAAGATGATACAGGCCAGGTTGAATTTCTATAGCAAGCGGTACACGTAGGAAGTTCAGCTCGCGACTGACCTCAAGCTTGCACTCGTGAGTGAAACATGGGATAGACTCCCCGTCTTTGTTCAGAGTGATGTTCAGGGTCCACTGCGCTGATGTCGGTGACGATTGGCTACGGCTTAGCCGCTGACCCTGCAAAAACAGCAGCGGCCGCTCGCCTTCTTCATAAGAAGCATAGTTAGGCTTCAGCCACAGCTCTGTTACTCCCCGAGCGGCAAAGGTTGCCCAGCGGGTTAATGCTTCCGTTCCGCCTTGATTCCAGAAATCAGGCGTAAGCGGTTGGCCGATGAAGATCCAGCGGCCACCGGCAAAAGGCCCGCCGATATGCTCCCACAGCACAGCTGGAGCTGAAACTTCCCTTCCGGCGGCGGTAATGCCCTTAAGCAGCGGATAGATCCGCGTGTCCATGGGTCCACTGGAACCCATCTGCTCCGGCAGGTCACTGCTTTTAGTGACATGCGGCACCAGGTTCCAGGTATCCGCCAGAGCCAGCAGCTGCTCATCGCCTACGAAGAGCGGAATGTCTCTAAGCGCGACATGCTGCTGTATGCGATCTGCGCTGCTCACACGCAGCGCTTCATGGATATGCAGCTGGCGGTGATAGGCAGTCTGCTCAGCTTCGATCCGCCACTCTTCAGCGACTAGGCGGACTGGATGCTTAAACGGGGCACCGCCAATGCTGATCAAGCTGCCGCCTCTGCTCAAATAAGCGACGATGGAAGGCCAAGCTTCCTTCGGGAAGTATGGAGCATGGAAGCTAACGAAGCAGTCCCCGGCCTTGGCGCTGTCCAGCGTTTCGGCCAGCTGTGCTGCATGAACAGGAGGGTCAGTATGATGTATTCCTATAGACTGTGCCTGTTCCGCTGTCAGTCCGCCCGCTGCGGTATACCCGGGAAAAGACGGGTCCGCGAACAGGATGATACGGCCCCCGCTCACAGAATACCTTCGTTCATCGCCCGATAGACAAGCTGCGAGAACAAGCTGTTCGACCATGCAAACCAGCTGCGGGTAAATACACTAGGATCATCCACATGGAAGCCTTCATGCATATATCCGGTTCCGGCATCCGTACTTTCCAGCATCGCAATCAGTTCCAGCTTCTCTTCGGCAGTCTGAGCCGTAATGCCCTGCATAGACAACGCCATATGCCAGATATAGTTCTCCGGAGTGTGCGGGCTGCCGATCCCTTTGGCAGCTGTGCCTTCATAATAGAACGGATTTTCTTTGCTCAATGCGAAACGTCTGGTGTTCTGGTAGATGGGATCATCCGCCGAAGCGTAACCCAGATACGGAATGGAGATCAGTCCGGGCGTTCCCGCATCGTCCATCAGGCAGTAATTGCCGAAGCCGTCGGTCTCATAAGCATAAATCGGACCAAACTCCGGATGGCGATAAATGCCGTAGAGCTTGATGCCATGATCCACTTCAAATTCCAGCTCTTTAAGTTCAGCCAGGAATTCTAGGTCGCGGAAGACCCACTCCGCGAATTCCTGCATCTGGCGCAGCGCGACAACAGCGAACATATTGCCAGGAATGTTGTAGTGGAAATCACAGGCATCATCGCTGGACCGGAAGCCCGACCAGATCATTCCGGTATAGTTCACCGGCATGCCGAGACCGCTATTGCGCAGAGAATCTTCCGGAATGCCGTTATTGCGGCTGAACCGGTACGGAGACTGCTCGAAATGCCGCTGCTCTCTTTTGAACAAATCGAAAATCTGGCGCATGGCCGACTTGAACCCAGCGTCGAAGAAATCAGTCAGGCCCGTCTCTTTCCAGTAGGTATAAGCGAGGCGCACAACAAAACATAACGAATCAATCTCAAATTTACGCTCCCACACCCATGGCGACATCTCGGTCACATCCGTAGTGTTCCAGTGCCAGTCATTGGCCGACTCATTAAATGCATTGGCGTAAGGATCGATATGAATATACTGAATATGGCGTTTGATAAGACCGCCGATAATGCGCTGGAGATCGGGATCGTTTTTGGCCAGAGGCACGTATTGAATTACCTGCTCCACTGAATCACGCAGCCAGGAGGCCGGAATATCGCCGGTAATCACAAAGGTGGTTCCGTCATCCAGCAGTTTAGTCGTCGTCTCCAGCGTATTCGGAAAACAGTTCTTGAACAGCTGCAACAGCTTCGGGCGATGTGCCAGCTTCTCCTCTGCTTCGGCAAGCACTTCTTGTACGGCCTGCGGCAGCGGCAGCTGGGGCATTGCTATTTTGGGTAATCGGAATTGTTCCAAGTGAGTTATGCTCCTTTGCATCTGTGATGTGATTATTTAATTTCTGATGTAGATTGTTTTGATCTCGTAAGGGGCAAAGTGAAGTTCCAATTCACCGCCAGCCGTGTGTTCGATCAGTTCCAGCTGCTCTTCCAGAGCATTGGACAGGTAGACGCTCTGAACTGGATGCTGCCATTTGAGCTGAACCCGCTCGCGGCCTCCCGAGGATTCGTAGAAACGGAGAACAGTCCCCTGCCCGTCCTCGGATGGCTTAATCGTATCCAGCACCACATGCTCACCGGAGAATCCGATAAATGAGCCTGTTGGCGGCTGCTGCCCCTGTGTTGATGAAGCGGCAAAAGTATACAGCTCATGATTTAGCTCTGCTGCACGGCGAACAGTATGAGCCTCCCGCCAATCCCCACAATGCGGATATAGCGAATAGGTGAAGTCGTGCTCGCCGAGATCCGCAGTAGCATCCGGCCATTTCGGCGCGCGCAGGAGCGACAAGCGAATGGTACTGCCTTGAATGTCATAGCCGTATTTGCAATCATTCAGCAGACTGACGCCATATCCACGTTCGGATACATCGGCAAAACGATGCCCGCAAACCTCATACTGCGCCTGCTCCCAGCTGGTGTTGCGGTGGGTCGGACGTTCCAGCGCACCAAATGGAATCTCGTAAGTCGCCTTATCCGCGACAACATCAATCGGAAACCCTACCTTAAGCAGCTTATGGGCTTCGTTCCAGCTCACATGCGTCTGGAAATCAATCCGGAGATTATGGTGATGTAGAATCATATCCTGAGTAATCTCGGATTGGCCCAGCTTCCAGCGGAAGCGCAAAATATCCTGCACCGCACCAGTGCGGATCACTGCCTTTTCTATAAGTTCAGCCTCCCCGGCGGGTTGGGCTTCATAACGGTTGTCAATGTCCCAGGCATCCCAAAGCGTCGGACGGTCGTGGAAAAAGTGGAAGCGGTTCGCCGGCTCACCGGATTTTACGATCTCCCGGTTTCCTTTTTTATCAAAAAGACTGGTGATTTCTCCCCGCTCGTTAAAGGTAATACGATAATAGTCCGTCTCCCAACGGTCGCCGAAGGGAACAGCTCCTACAGCTGTTTGATTATGTTCAGCAGCGGCAGATTCTGCATTATTTTCAACGGATGTGTTCTGAGACAGATCACGAATCCAGATCGTTTTGTAACCAAAGGCTGGAATCTCCGGAACGAGAACCGAGACACCAGAAACTGCTGTCTCCTCCGTCAGGACATCTGCTTCCAGCAGTACGTTATCCTCGCCATACACCGCAAAGTTTCCGCTAGCGACTCCTTCTTCATTGAGGGCAAGTTCGACCACGGCATCCCGCATCCAACCCAAACCATTAAAAACAATGTAAGGTGTACCCTCGCCTGTCGTGTTAATGTTCCCGGCCAATGCCGCAAGCCCCGGCTGAAGCGCATCACGGCCAAGCTCAAATACCTCTGCGTATTCCTTCTCCGAGGTCTCGTAAGCTTCGGTAATCGCCGAGCCCGGAATAATATCATGGAACTGGTTCAACAAAATCAGCTTCCAGCCCTGATGCAGCTGCCCGGCAACTACGGCATGTTGCTCCGTGTCCAGCTGCGGCGAAGCTAATGTCTGCCACAGCTCCGCTTCACGGTACAACACTTCCGCCTTGCGGTTGTTCCGCTTGTTGCGGCCGTGCGTAGTGTAGGTGCCGCGGTGCAGCTCCAGATACAGATCGCCCCGCCACTGCGGCAACTGCGGCTGACAGCGTGTAATGCCTGCGAAGAAATCCGCGGCATTACTGTATTTACTCTCCGGCTGGCCGACCATTAGCTCGGCACGCTGGATATATTCCAGCATCTCGCGGGTGACCCCGCCGCCGCCGTCACCATGCCCATAGAGCAGCATCTGCTCATTATGTTTATCTTTTTCGCGGAAGGACTGATAGTGTTCATGCACATCTTTGGGCAGCGTATTCTCATTGACCCCATGATTCAGGTAAGACAACATCGGCGTGCCGTCAATGCCGACCCAATGGAACAGATCGTAAGGGAAGACATTTGTGTCATTCCAGCCCAGCTTGGTGGTCATAAAATATTTGATGCCACCATGCTGCAGAATCTGCGGCAGAGAAGCGCAGTAGCCGAAGGTATCCGGCAGCCACTCAATCTGCGAGGTGCGCCCGAACTCTTCGAGATAAAAGCGTTGACCATATAGCATTTGCCGCATCAACGATTCTCCGCTCGGAATGTTCAGATCCGGTTCGATCCACATCCCACCGACCAGTTCCCAGCGTCCTTCACGGATGCGTGCCTTGACCTTCTCATAGAGTGCCGGGTCATTGTCTTTCAAATATTCGAACAGCAGCGGCTGGCTCTGCGCATATTGATAGTCAGGATATTCGTCCATCAGGGCATTCACCGTCGAGAACGTCCGGCTCGTCTTGCGCACGGTCTCGCGCGCAGGCCACAGCCAGGCAATATCGATATGGGACTGGCCCACCATGTGGATTGTTCCTTCGGCATGACCGCCGATCTCCCCGACTCTGCCCCGCAGCTTCTGCTCGATTCGCGAAATCTCACCACCCTCGCGGATCTCCTGCGTGGTAAGGCCAACGAATTGATCCATTGCCACATACAAAGCTTCCAGCATCCGCTTACGGCGCTGGTCCTGCTCAGGCAGCAGAATTGCCGAATCGCGAATCACTACTGCCGTGTACATTAGACTCTGCACAGGTCTATTCACCAGCACCAGCTGGCTGTGGATCATCCGAATCGGCGGCTGGATCACCGCCTGTTGATTTAATGGGTCCACCGGCTCGGGGACCGGATCGAAGAGTTCGATTTCCAGGTCCAACGGACGGCCAGATGGATCACCTGTCAGGGTCACAAAGGTATGATTGCGGTCAAGTCCTTGCCGCGATTCACCGTTCACCCGCAGCAGCCCTTCCCCACCTGAAGCAAAAATCAGCCCGATGTGGCCCGGCAGCCAGTTAGCCGGAATCTCCAAAGTACGGCGGAAGAAATAGGTCGTTCCTTGCACACTCGGGAACAGATCATAATTGCTGCCGTCCTTATAAGGCTGCAGCTTGTCATACTGTCCCGGCAATTGATACACCGAGGACAGAATCTCCCAATCGCGCAATTCCTCCACCTCTAGCCATTGCTGCTCGGAGAGCTCGCGGATGAAGCGTTTAATGCGTTCCATGTCTTTACCCCCTCACCGTCAAATCGGTGCTCAGTGTATCATTTACATGCTTACCCACCAGCACTTTAAACGCTCCTGGCTCTACAACTGGTCTTAAATCCGGTCCGATATATTGCAATTGCTCCGGTCCTACCGTGAACAACACGGTTTGCTTCTCACCCGGAGCCAACTTGATTTTGTCAAAAGCCTTCAATTCCCTGGCAGGGCGCGTGACCTTACTGGCGACATCTGAAATATACAGTTGCACCACCTCTGCGCCCTCACGGTCTCCTGTATTCTGAACGTCCACGGAAACTGTAGCCGTCTCCCCAGCCGCAATTACTTCCGGTTCCACCTTCAACCCGGAGTACGTAAATTCAGTGTAGCTAAGCCCGAAGCCGAACGGATATTGAGGCTGGGAATCGGCCTCCAGATATCTTTTGCCACGGGAACGTTTGCCGTTGTAATAGACCGGGAGCTGGCCCACATGCTTCGGCACGGATACAGTCAGCTTCCCGGACGGGTTCACATCGCCGAACAGGATATCTGCAACAGCGTGCCCGCCTTCTTGGCCTGGATACCAGGCTTCCAGAATGGCATGTGCATGCTCGTCAATCCAAGGCTCACTCACCGGACGGCCGTTAATATAAACAACGATCACAGGTTTGCCGAGCTGATGAACCTGCTGGATCAGTTCCAGCTGCACTCCCAACAGGGTCAATGACACCCGGTCAATGCCTTCGCCGCAGTCCATATCATTCCAGGCATTCTCCGTCACCTTGGACGCGCCTGTCTTAAGATCAATACTGCCTTCCCCGAAATCGCGTGCACTGGAGCCGCCGACGACCATAACAACGGTATCGGCCTGCTCTGCACAAGCGAGCGCGGCTTCAAAACCTTCGCGCGAATCGCCTTTGATCCGGCAGCCCGGTGCATAGAGCACCCGCTCCGGCTCTGCAGCCAGCTTGCTGCGGATGCCGCTGAGCACGGTCGCTACCTTAGCCGGAGGCTGCGGTGAGGTATAATCGCCGAGCTGGTTATACCCGGCATCGGCGTTAGGGCCAATGACGGCGATCGTGCCGGCGGTCTTGGACAATGGCAGCACACCTGCTTCATTTTTCAGCAGGATGATGCTCTCGCCCGCCACTTGCCGGGCCAGCTCTTGATGCGCTTTGCTGCCGATGACGCGTTCAGCCGCATCGGGATCAGCGAATGGCTGCTCGAACAGGCCCAGCCTGAACTTGAGCGTCAACACACGGCGGACCGCCCGATCCAGCAGTGCCGGGTCCAGCTTGCCTTCACGAACGGCATCCACCAGGTATTTGCCGTACATTTCCCCGGACATCTCCATGTCGATGCCGGCTTCCAGTGACTGCACTGCTGCATCCATGCCATCTTCAGCCACATCATGGCCAGAGGCCAGCATCTCTATAGCTCCGCAGTCGGTAATGATTAGACCCTCAAACCCCCATGCTTCGCGGAGTATATCCTCTAGTAGTTCTGTATTTGTCGTGCAAGGCACGCCGTCTATTTCGTTATAAGCAGGCATAATGGAGACTGCACCCGCTTCGACCGCTTTTTTGAAGGGCAGCAGATCCACTTCCAGCAGTTCACGCCAGCCCATGTGCACAGGTCCGGCATTCCGGCCGCCTTCTGAGCTGCCGTATCCCACAAAATGCTTCAGCGTAGCCCCCACGCTGCCGCCGCTCTGCAAGGATTCCCCCTGCAGACCTTCAACAGCCGCAACCGCCATCTCGCTGATCAGGTAAGCGTCCTCGCCGAAGCACTCCTCGGTGCGGCCCCAGCGGGGATCGCGCACCACATCCAGCACCGGCGAATACGTAACCGCGCCGCCCTGACTGCGTGTCTCCAGCGCTACGGCGCGGCAGACCTCACGATACAGCTCCACATTCCAGGAGCTGCCGAGCGACAGGGGCACCGGGAATACGGTGGCCCCGATCGCCATGTGGCCATGCGAGCATTCCTCGCCGATCAATACAGGAATGCCCAGCCGCGAATGCTCCAGCACATACCGCTGGAGCGTATTCACCGCTTCCGCACCTTCACGCGGAGACAGGCCAGTAGCCAGCGTCACACCGGTCCACGGGTCAGCGCGCAACATCCCGTAAAGCGAGCCCACGCCGCCCCCGGCAACCTTCTCCTTGAAGCTTTCTGTCAAGGTCATCTTACCGTCTCTATGTTCATAGGCCTGCCAGCCAAAAGGCTGAATCAGCTGACCGGCCTTCTCTTCCAAAGTCATCAGTCCGAGCAGATGCTCCGCCCGTTCTTCAGCAGGTAAATTCGGGTTTGTATAACTCATTCCTTAACAGCCCCTATGGTAAGACCTTGAATGAAATAACGCTGGAAGAACGGATAGGCAAAAATAATCGGCCCTGTCGCCAGCACGACCATCGCCATCCGCGATGTATCCTGCGGCATGGAGCGAAGAGCTTCCAGACTTAGCGAACTGTTCTGGGAGTTCTGCAAAATAAACTGCATACTGGTCTCGATCCGCATCAGCATCGATTGCAGCGGGACTAAATTCGGGTTGTCGATGTACAGCAGCGCATTGAACCAGTCATTCCAATAGCCGAGGGTGCTGAACAAAGCAATCGTAGCCAGACCGGGCAGTGATAAAGGCAGCACCAATTTCAGGAAGATACGGAACTCGCCCGCCCCGTCGATTTTGCCGGATTCGATAATGGCATCAGGCACACTCGTGCTGTAGAAGGTGCGCAGAATCATAATGTAAAAAGCATTCACCGCCAGCGGCAAAATCAGCGCCCAGATCGTATCCTTCAGGCTTAGAAACTGCGTAACGATAATATAAGTCGGCACAAGTCCACCGTTGAACAGCATGGTAAAAAACGCGAAGAACGAGAAAAAATTGCGGTAACGGAAGCTTTTCCGGGAAATGGCATACGCATAAAAAGCGATAAACAAAAGGCTGATAATCGTCCCTATCACCGTTACAAAAATCGTCACACCATAAGAACGCAGCAGCATATCTCCGGATTCAAACACATAACGGTATGCGCCGAGACTCCATTTTGCCGGAATCAGCTTATAGCCATCCCGCGCCAGCGCCACCTCATCGGTGAAGGAGATGATCACGACGAACAGAAACGGAAACACGCACAGAAACGCAAAGATGCCGGCTATCAGATTAAAAGTGATATTCCAGGGCGTCGAGAGATGGTGGAAATCACGTTCTTTTTTAGTCTTAGTAATGGAAGACATATGGCCCACTCCTTTCATGAGGTTCTAGAACAAAGCGCTATCCTTGTTGTATTTGCGGACAATATAGTTAGAGGTCATCACTAGCGTAAAGCCGACAACCGATTGATACAGACCTGCGGCAGTGCTCATACCAATCTCACCCGTTGTTTTGAGGCCTTGATAGACATAGGTATCAATAACATTCGTGACACTGTAGAGCGTACCGGAATTACGAGGCACCTGGTAAAAGAGACCGAAGTCGGCGTAGAAGATTTTACCGATGGCCAGCAGGGTCATGATCGTGATAATTGGACTCAGCAACGGCAGTGTAATATTGCGAATCTGTTGGAACTTACTAGCTCCGTCGATCATCGCCGCTTCATACAGCGACTTGTCGATCCCCATAATAGCTGCGAGATAAACTACGCTGTTGTAACCAACTGCTTTCCACAGATAGACTAGGATCAGGATGAACGGCCAGTAGGCTTTTTCCGAGTACCACTGAATTGACTCTGCGCCAAAAAAGCCCATGATCTGGTTCAGCATCCCGCGTTCGGAGCTCAGGAAACTAAATGCAAAATAGCCGACAACGACCCATGACAGGAAGTAGGGCAGGAACATGCCGGTCTGATACACTTTGGCCAGCTTCTTGTTCACAATCTCGGACAGCACAATCGCCATCAGAACCGACAAGATCAAGCCAAGCAGGATAAATGCTCCATTGTAGAGCAAGGTGTTGCGGGTAATAATGTACGCGTCATTGGTGGTGAACAAAAACTTGAAGTTGTCTAACCCCACCCATTTGCTGTTGATAATACTCGCCCAGAAGCCGTCGCGGCTAAAGCGGTATTCCTTGAAAGCAATAATCGTCCCTATCATCGGCAGGTAAGAGAAAAAGAGAAACCAAAGCGCACCTGGTAAAACCATGAGCAGCATAATCTTGTTATTCATAATATTTTTTATAAATCCGCTGATTGTCTTCACACTTAGATCCCTCCTGTATGTCCTTATATTTCAAAAAAAGACCGGGTCCAGAGGCCACGCCCCTGCCCCGATCTTCTCTTACGTTGATGTTTTACTTGTTGTTGGACGCTTTCCAGGCATCAATTTGCGATTGCGCTTCAGCGATAATTTTGTCCAAACCAGCTGCCTTGAATTTCTCAATAGCTTTCGGTAGATACTCGTCAGGATCAACGGTTCCAGTCATCAGTGGTGACCAGTATTCTTCTTTTACGTTCTGAACCGCAGCGATTTCAGTAGTCACCTTGGAAGTGTCGAAGTTAAAACCAAGCAGCGGTGCATTTACACCGGATTCATTAAACTTTTTGAACTCTTCCCATTTGTTCTCAGGGTCACCCTCGTTCAAATAGTTGATCATGATATTGCCCAGCGAGAAGGTTGGCATGTCATAGTTCTTGGATTCATCCAGGTTCTTCATGGAATTCTCACCAGTCTTCTCGTAGTGCACGCCTTCGATTCCGGAGTCAATCATGTTGCGCAGCACCGGATCGGTGTTGAGCAGGTTCAGGAACTCCATCGCTTTCTCCGGATATGCGGAGTTAGCCGAGATGGCTTGCATCGAACCCATAACGGACCAGTTGTAAATGTAAGGTTTGCCAGCTGGCGTGGAAACTACAGGATAGCCGTAGCTTGCCGACCACAGATTGTCCGCCATCGGCTGGGTAGCCGCACGATCCATGAACCAGTTCGAAGATTTATAGAGATCATCCACCGAAGTTGTAGTTGCTACTTCCGGCGAGATATAACCTGCCTTGTAATATTTGCGAACGGTTTCAAGAGTGCTTTTGAGTTCAGGTGTTTCCAGAATGTTCACGATCTTGTAATCCTTTGTGTCCATATAAACAGCCATTGGCATCTTTTCAATGATGTAATCGAACGGCAGTACTGGCATGAAATCCTTCACCATAGCGTAAGGCGTGATGCCCGGTTCATTCTCTTTGATCGTCTTCAGCAGTGGTTCAATGCTTTCCATTGTGTTCACCCCGGAAATGTCGAGGTTATATTTGTCGAGCAGCTCTTTATTGAAGCGCCAAACTTCTTGCGCCGGAAGCTCTTTGTTGGCAGGTACGGCATAATTATGTCCATCTACCTTGGAGCCTTCCAGGAATGCCGGATCAATCGTGTCCACGATGCCTTTTCCATATTCATTAAGCAGGCTGTCCAATTCCATAAAAGCGCCTTTGCGGGCATTTTGCACATAATCGAACGCCCAGGAGCATGTAAAGAGAATGTCCATGGGTTCACCAGCGGCTACTTTAACCTGCATTTTTTGTGTATAATCGCCAAAATCAATCATATTCATCTTCAGGGTGACATTTATCTTCTCTTTAGTGTACTTATTGACTTCTTCCACGACACGGTCCAGATCCTTCTGCGGTCCGCCGATCGTGTACCAGATCAGTTCGACCGGTTTCTCGGATGATGCACCGTCGCCGCCCGCTCCTGAACTGTTAGTTGCCGCGTTGTTTGAATCGCCGCCACATGCGCTGAGCGCAAGCGAGAATGCCATAAGTGATGTCAGTAACAGGGAAAACCTTTTTCTTTTGTTGTTGCCCATTCCTGTATAACCTCCCCTTTGTTTACCTCAAGATCGCTGGCCTAATCCGGAATTAAACCAGCAGCTTTCTCCTTCAAGGACTATCTTTACTGTAATTTATGAAAGCATTTTCAAACAGAAGCTAAACTAAATAAATCATGTAGAAAATAAAGAAAAAGCTTGCAGCGGGGGTCCGCTAGACAAGCCCTTTGTACTCCGTAGGAGATATCCCGACATGCTTCTTAAATTGTTTGTAAAAATAGCCGGTCTCCCAATAGCCTACTTTGAGAGCGATTTCATGAACTTTAAGTGAGGTATTCCGCAGCAGCTCCTTCGCCTTCTCAATCCGGTATTTATTGATATATTCGGTGAATGACTCATTCACCTCTTTATGGAACAGCTGTCCCAAATACACCGGGTGAATATGGTATTGGGCACCGAGGGTCTTCAGTGACACATCTTCATTGTAGGACTCATGGATATAATTCAGCACCTGCTGCACGACTGGACTCTTTACGTCCCGAACTAAGGCGTCTACCGTAATGGTAGCGGCTTCCTGAATAATCTGAGTCAGTTCATTTATGGAAACTGTAGAGCGAATGAGGCCAAAACCGTCTGCGAAAAGCTCCGGTTCTTCCACATGACGGATCTCCTGCAGCTGCATCTTGAAGCGGATCAACCATTCCATGGCAATGCCTTGCAGCAGCACGGGTGTAATCCCCTCCATCCGCCGCAGCTGCTCAAAATGATCCTGGATCCGCACCAGCAGCGCTTCCTTATCCTTCGCCATAATCAGCTTGAGATCATCTTCCCAATTCAGCGGCATACCTTGGACGGCAACCTCATGCCTGTCCTGAACTTCCTCATAATGCAGCAAATTCCGCTCTGGAAACAGCATGAAATATTCCTGAGTCATCTTTGCATGGGCGTAACTCTGAGCCGCCGCCTCCTCCATCTCCTCCACCGTTCCTACGGACAGACGCATTGGCGGACCGCCAGTTAGGGATAACAGCAGCTGCGCATGAAGCCTTTCCACCGCTTCTTTACCCTGCTGATACTCACTAAGCAGATGCAGCAGCACGGTATCTCCATCCATATCCCGGAATGCAATCAAAGACGGGTTACCGCCTACAACCTCTTCCACCGCCTGAAATAGCTCGGCAGCGTCCTGTTCAGGGCGAAGCAGGGCTACCTGCACCAGCGGCTTATCTAGTCTAAGTCCCAGAAAATCAGTCCGTTCGCTGAATTCCTTCGGACCAATCTGGCACCGCAGCCAACGGTACATCACATTATCGCGCAGAATGGAAATACTATGCGCATTGAATTGACTCTCTTGACGGGAGACACCCAGCTTCTCGGCGGCAGTCACTAATGTTGCCCGGAACTCTTGCAAATTAATAGGCTTGAGCAGATAATTTTCAATGCCGAGCGCCATTCCTTCCTTAAGATAACCGAACTCATCAAAGCCGCTGAGGATAACAACTTTGATCTCCGGCTGGATCTCCCGCACAGCCCGGATCAAATCCAGCCCGTTCATCAGCGGCATGGAAATATCCGTAATCAGAATATCTGCTGGGACAAACCGCAACGACTCCAGCGCTTCCTGGCCGTTCTCGGCGTGGCCGACAATCTCCATCCCCAGTGCTGCCCAATCCACAATGTCATATAATCCTTCGATAATAAAAGGCTCGTCGTCCACAATGAAAATTTTATACATGGTTTGGATCATCCTCTCCCAGATCGGGAAAATACACAGTCACGGTTGTGCCGGTACCCGCTTCGCTTTGTAATTCAATGCCATACTCACTGCCATAAAGCAGCTTCAAACGCTCATGAATACTGCGCAGACCAAATGATTCCGATTGTTCATCTGGCTGCAAAAGACCTTCTTTGAGCTGGACCAATCTGTCCGGAGCAATCCCCCGCCCATTGTCTGTAACTACCGCACGCAAATATTTGCCGTCCTTGGCCACAGCCACACTGATGTGATTATCATTCTTGTCCACGCGCATCCCATGTAGAATGTAGTTTTCAATGATGGGCTGCAGCGACATTTTGAGTACAACTCTTCCGGTAAGCTCTTTCCCGCATTCCATTGTATAAGAGAATTTATCCTTATAACGGATGCGGAACAGCTCCAGATATAAACGGCAGGCCTCTAGTTCATCCTTCATCGTATGCTTGGGTTTCTGGTGAACATAGCTTTTGAACAACACCGACAAGCTGTAGATCATCTCCCCGACATCTGAAGCTCCTTGAGAGATTGCCCTCATTCGGATCACCTCCAAGGTATTGTAGAGAAAATGCGGGTTTACCCTGGCTTCAAGCGCGGCGATTTCGGTATGTTTTTGCTTGATTTCAGCCTTGAACACACGGTCTATATGAAGATTCAGCTCATCCAGCATATCGTTGAAGCTCTTGGAGATCTGCCCCAGCTCGTCTTCTCTGACATCGGTAATCCGGGCATCCAGGTCACCGTTTTTCACTTTGCGGGTGAACTTGATAATTTTATGAGTCCGTCTGGCAAAATTATTGATAAATAAAGTGGGTGTAATAATCGCAAACAACAGGCAGATCAAGCAGATAATGAAGATCATGTTCCGCAATCCCCTATAAGTGGCGGCTAATTCCTGCTTAGGTACAGCACTCAACACAGTAAATCCGCCTTGGGTGTGAGTCTGCTTAGTAATGATCATCCCGCCGACTTCTTCACCATCTGTATAGGCAGAATTCATCTGCTCGGGATAAGGATAGCGCTTTCCATAATAGGTGCCCGAGGTATCAAATAACACATCCCCATCCGCTGCCAGCACCAGAATCTTTCCCTTGAAGTCATCCTTATAATTGCCCATACTCCCCCAGACCTCGCTGGCATCAAAATAGACTAGAAGCTGACCAATGTTGCGCAGTGATATCTTGTTATTGACCGGGGTACGAACCGTAAACATCGGCCCCTCCGGAGATGAGATCGCCTGACTGACCCAAGTGTTTGGGGCGGTGACACTGCCTTCCTCCTCCAGATACAGCGCATCCGGTACAAAAGAGTGGGCTGCATTAGTGGAAATAATCTGAAATTTGCCTTGGTCGTTATAGACATACAACTGCTGCTCAGCTGCACTGTAGAGCATTAAACTGCGGATATCAGGATCATCTTCAACTTGATTGCGAAAAAACTGCACGGTATCCGTCGTAGCATTACTTTCGTTGAAATAGCGGTCCAGCCGGTACCTCACGTAATCTTCATACGGATGCTCCAGCAAATACGACGTATTAGCAGTCAGCTCCGTGTCCCGGTACACGTCCCGCATCATAGACTGTACAGAGTCATATTTCTGCTCAATATAGCTGTTGATGCTCTCCACGGTACGTTTCTGAATCTCCATCTGCCGCTGCACTACAGCCTGAGACATGAGCAAGAACATCAGGTAGGAGAAGGTGATAATGGTGACCACGGCAATGACTGAGAAGAGCAGGATGATTTTCATAAACAGATTATTCTTCAGATACTTTCTGTACAATTTCCCCGGAAACATCAGCAACCTCCTACAGCAGGGGGAAGACTAAGCTTCGCTGCTTGTCATTATGAATAAAGTATAGCATGAGGTGCTTCCTGCCTGTGGCTGGTAAAAGCTTGCAATCCTCCGCCAAGCAAAGACAGTCTGCCCATGGAGCAAAGGGCTCCTTGGGCAGACCGTGGTGAGGCTATATAATCTACCGGATGTAATTCAAGATGAACTGCGCAGCCTCGGCACGGGTCGCCAAGCCACCGGGAACAAACTTCCCGTCCGTGCGGCCATTCACCAGACCCAGTGATGAAGCAGCATTCACGCTGTCTGCCGCCCAGGCTGCTACCTCACCGGAATCGGTGAATGTTGCCGGGGCTGATGACTGAAGCGCTCCATGCTCCAGTACATAGGCACGCATTAGCATAGTGACAATCTCCTGGCGGCTGATGTTCGCACTCGGATCGAACTGCTCAGCAGTGCGTCCGCCTACAATACCTGCCCGGACCAGACGCGCCAGGTCCTGCTCATACCAGACACCAGAAGGCACATCACTAAATTTCAATTCCGCCTGATCTTGCAGTCCCAGCACGCCAGCCAGCAGCTTCACAAATTCCGCTCTTGTAATCCTGCGGGCGGGTTCAAATCCATTTTCGGAAGTGCCTTGTACCAGATGTTTAGCCGCCAGCTGGCGGATAGTGTCCGCAGCCCAGTGAGTAGACGGAACATCAGCGAAGGATTTATTGTACTCCAGCACAGCCAGCCTGCCTGTTCCGCTAAACTCCCCTTGCAGGAAGCCATTCGCATACACTCCGCCGAGATAGGTAAGCGAACCCCCTTCAGCAATAGCATATAAACCAAGCAAATTAGTATTATAATCCGTATTTGTTGCACTCCATTGTAAGGTTACTGGTTTGCTGAAGCTTGGAAGACGGCTAGATGTGCCATTCCCCGCGATGACGCTCAGATCAAACGTCATACCCGTACCCCGCAAGACCACCCCACGCTCTGCTTTCAGTGTGCTCATGTTCAAAGTCTCCGGGCTGAGCTTCACCTGAATCTTGCTGCCTGAAGCTTGGGCTTCATTAAGCAGAGCCTTCAATTGCACCAGCAATTCCGGCGCAATACCAAGTGTGGTTCCCGAAGCGGACAATTCAAGTTGACGGATCCCTAGCAACTCACCTGCATTTACAGGCAGCTCGATAGCTGTAACGCCTGCCGGCACCTTTACCGTCAATTTGCCGTTCTCAGTAGATGTACTGAGTGCACTTGCTGGAACTGTCAAAGTTGTGCTAGTAGGACTTGGAAGCGGCGTTGCTGTCGCTGCCGGAGTCGTCCCACCAGTTCCCGTACCTGTCCCTGGAGCCGATGTCGGCTGCGGTGTAGATACAGGAGTATTGTGGACCTTGAAATTAATAATTCCGCTCTTTTGAACAGCCGTATAAGGGTGACCATTCAGTATTTTGGTGTTGGTGACTACGGCCGTGTACTCGCCGCTGTCTGTTTCTTTTGCAGAAGGAATCGTATAATTACGCTCCACAGCACCTTCAATGGCCTGCCCGTCTTTCAACCATTGGTAGCTTAACTCGCCATAAACTGCAGAAGCTACTACGGCAAAAGACACCTTATCACCTACAACTGCCGGATTCTTATCTACACTATTAGAGGTGATAATTGGCGCATCGGGTGCCGGATGTACTGTCACCGTAAGTTCATTACCGGTTCTTGTTGAAGGCTCCGTTCCCTCTTTTCCAGTCAGAACCACACGGAACTGCGTACCGCTGTCTGTTTCAGAAGCAGTAAATGCGTATACCGCCGAAGTCACGCTCTCCGCCACAGTCCATTCCTCTGCGGTTGCTGCCTTCGTCTCCCAGCGAACCGATTCCACATCCCCGCGGATCTGTACGAACAGCTTCACTTCTTCACCAGTAATGACATCAAGTGCAGACGGAAGATCGGTTATGAAATCAGGCGCTTCCCATGGTGCTTCAGCCGGAGTTAAGTTAATTGTGTACTCTGCTTCACTGCTGTCACCAGATTCATTGGTGACGATGACCTTGTACTTATTGCCATCCATCCCGGTAGTCAAAGCAGGGATAGTATAGGAGGCGGACACTCCCAACGCATCTCCATAACCGCTGCCTGTGTCCGCATACCAGGCATAAGTCAGCTGCCCTGCGCCAGTGGCAACTGCCGTTAGTGTCGCGGACGTATTTTCACGGAAGGAACCTTCCCCTACGATCTGCACCTTTGGAGCTTGCAAGGCCCACTTCGCCTGCAAGTTCAGTTCACCGGTTATTAGATCTTCGGTAAAATTCCATCTTCGCGCACCTTCTCCTTCTCCAACATACCAGCCTTCCAGGTCATAACCCTCTCTGGCAATGCCTGTAGGCTCCATCAGCAAAGTGCCATACACAGCCTCGGCCACAGTATTTGCTGGTTCACCCCCATTAGCATCAAAGAGAACGGGATAGCTTCCTTTCAGATAGACAGATTTGGAGCGGTTGCCTGCATAATCCTCCATCACCACATGCACAACTTTTGCCGACGAGGTGAAGCTTAAGCTCGCCTTAGTTGTCCGTCCACGGATAATCATCGGCTTATTGCCAGAGCTATACGTTGTGGCAAAAGATTTTGCATTCCCATCCTCATACACATACATATACCGCCAGTCTCTAGTATTCGGCATCGGCAGATTCAGCTTACCGTCCGTCCAGGACCATTCTTCCGCGTAAGGTTCCGCAACCGTGTCGATGAACTGGCCGCTGACCGAGACTGGATCGGTGTTGCCTGCGGTAACGGTGACAATGTAATCATCGCCGTTTACCGGCATCCCCGTGAACAGCGCAGTGCTTGCACCTGCCGGGACAACCACTTGCTGTGACACCGGTTCGGATGTCGTAATCCAATTCAAAGACTGCACTCGAACGGTAATGTCACCGGAAGCTTGGGCGGAGTTCGTCCAATTCACAGTCAACTCCCCGTCCGGACTTGAATCCACCTTCACTCCGGAAACCGCCGCATCCAGATCAAAAGCCAGCGTTGCCGCTTCACCCTCCACTCCATCCGCACCCACTGCAACCACTTTAAGGGTTCCGGATTTCACCGGGAGATGCTTCAGGTAGAACACCTCATCGTATTTGCCGCCCATAAATACATCATTCACGTACACATTATATTGCTTGATCTTAGTGTAATCGGGATCTAGCTTCCACTTCACAACCATCTCACCTGTATCTGTAAAAGCTTCCGCAACTGCTAATTCCGCAGGAGCTGCGGGCTTTACGGCAGACCCGTCATAGACGCGCAGCTGTCCGACGTTCATCTGGTAGGTGGACGCTGTTCCTTGCCCGGGATCGAAGACCAGTCCAAGGGCTGCAATATTATGACCCGCGTATGCACTGAGGTCCAGCTCCTTTGTCAACCAACCGTCCGAGTGCTGACCACTGTTTGGAACAGCGACCTCTACGACGGTATTCGGATCATCAGCCAGGATGAGTCCTACTGCCATCGCCGAAGCATCTGTGGCAGATGGCTTGTTGAAGCTGATCGACAGCTTGGAGTTGCCATTGACCTCCAGCTCTGTTTTGTACAGACGCAAGAAGTTCTTCGCATTCAGATTGCCGTTCACCACCAGTGAACTGCCACCGTTATACGCACCGATCTGCTCATAGTTGTAACGGTTTGTACTCGCAAGGTTGTACTCCGGTCCATAATCAAAATCTACAGTAAGCTTATTGCCAGCAGTATCCTGCCACCACTGCCAAGTCACTGGGATATCCTGCAGGCTCATATTAGACCACTCATCCGGGTTCGATACTTCACCGTTCACGGAATAGGACAAGCCCTGTCCAGTGTTAAAATTGGTGTAAAAGTTCTTGTCCTTAATCACCGAACGCTCCGCAATGACGGACGAGATTCCCGGCCAGTAACGGTTGTCGGCATAAACATCGGCAACGGTATTGGTTGCCGATTTGACCGTATTCTTAGGGTCCACGTTCGGGCCTGACCACCATAGCTGCTCACGCAGTTTTGTCATCCATTGGTAGTCATTTTCGGATCTGTGCGAGACCGGGTAAGACAGGTTCATGTCCTCATCCAGACCGGCATGAACAAAGTCCGCACCGAGTGTAGCCAAGCTGAGCCGTGGCAAGCCATTGCTGTCCAGCTTGTTCATCAACGCTGTTCCGTTAACGGACTTGAACCGGTCACGGCCTGCTTCCAGCCCTGCAAAACCAACTTCAAACAAGTTGTAGCTTGTTCCCAGACTGGCATTCAGATTGCTTAAGTAACTAGCCGCGTTGGTAATCTGTGTATTGCCAGCCCCGTAGTCGAAGAAAAACGAATTGGAGACGGGTTCCTTGGTGCTTTTATCCACTAAAAAGGAGATATTGGTATCATTAATCGTCCGGGCGAACGTATTAGCACCGGTATTGGTGTTCAGCGAGTCGTACCACTGTACATACAGGCCGCCCTCTTGCAGCACCTTCATAAACGCGATGTAATCGGGGATATCCTGGGTCGCTACATTCGGATTCATCTCTTCCTGATTTACAAAATAACCGTCAAACCCGAAATACCCGGCCATCTCGATCAGTTTATCCGCCACCGGAAAATTACCATTCTCATCTTTAACTATCATTTGTTTGTACGTCTGCTGTCCACGGTCATTATTGGAAAAAAAGATCCCCGCCAATGACAACACGCCGTTTTTATGCGCTGCATCGGTGTAGGTAGGGTTCGGGATGTTCAGCATGCCGAATTCGAACCATTTTTGCTGCCAGTCCTTCTGGGCCAATTCATCATAATATTCCGGCGGGGTATACGCAGTCGCTGTACCATGCCAGTAGGAGTAGTAATCGATATATTGCCAAAAGTTAAAATGATACTGCGCAAACTTGTTCGTATACGGCGCGTTCTCAATAAAAGCATTCCCGTAGTCGCCAGCAACGTTGATCATCTGTGTATCTGCGCTAAGCGCTGGGTTAGCTTGGGTTGCAGCAAATGGGGCATTCCGCTTCTGCAGCGGCACCCGCGATCTCAACAGCTCTGCATCCGGATCGGTTGCCGGACTCCAGTTCGCAATATGGCTGCTCGTATATCCATGTACATTAGGCTGATTGGCACCCGGCGCACTGTCTCCTGTAAAAGGCCACGTATCGCCGGCGTAAGCCGTTAGGGGAAGTCCTGAAACTAGCAAAGCTGCCGCCAGAACAGCTGATGTCAGCTTACGACGCGCCTTTTTACCGGTGTGAAGGTTCATTTTCCACTCTCCTCGTCCTGTAGTTGTTTCGGTTACTCTCATCCATGAAGCGTAATGTGTCTCACTATGTCGCCGAACAGCAAGTAGATTACTTCTGTTGTCCCGTCCCTCTGCTGCTCCTACCCTCTTCTACTTCTACTTCTACTTCTTCTTCTTCTTCTACTTCTACTCTCTTCTGCCTACAGATTCTGTATCCAACCACATTCGTGCAAGCACATTCTGTATTCAACCCCGATCGTGCAAGCGCATTCAATTTTGTCGGCAACCCTCCTGCCTTACTTTGATTAGTCCACCCTAATCTAACCCAGATCTTTCCTTACAAATAGCCGCAAAATTAAAGATATGCTGGATAAATTAAAGATTATCGTGCTATCAGGGCTCGATATCCTGGCAATGAGTGGGTCGTTAAACATATGTTGGTTGAAAATATAAAGAGGATGAAGGAGCGTGGTCTCTTTTGCCTCTTATCTCCGCCACTCCGCCGCATTCACTCATTTCAAAGGCATTTTTGCCTCTCTTTTACGCCACTCCGCCATTTCACTCCAATCAGAGGCACTTTTGCCTCTCATATCCGCCAATCGCCGCATTCGCTCATTTCAAAGGCATTTTTGCCTCTCTTTCACGCCCATCCGCCGTATTCGCTCAAATCAAAGGCACTTTTGCCTCTCTTTCGCACCACTCCTCCGAATTCACTCATTTCAAAGGCACTTTTGCCTCTCTTTCACGCTAATCCGCCGCAATCGCTCATTTCAGAGGCACTTTTGCCTCTCTTTCACGCCAATCCACCGCATTCGCTCAAATCAGAGGCACTTTTGCCTCTCTTTTACGCCGCACCACCGTATCGCCGCCTCCCTCACACTACCCAGCTACGAAAAAAAGATTGCCTCTCCGTCATCAACGATGACCTTGAGGCAATCTTTTTTCAAACCATCCGATTTAGTTACTTTCCTTGCTTCTCCAGCAGGTTCAGAATGATTGTTACTGCTTCGGCCCGGGACGCTACCTGGTTTGGTGCGAAACGATTTTGTCCTATGCCATTCACAATGCCCGCTTCTGCTGCTGCCGCAATATATGGTACTGCCCATGCGGGTACATCCTTAGCATCATTGAAGGTTAAGGTCGCTTTTGGATCTACTGTAATACCCAGAGCCCTAACAACCATAACTGCTAATTCAGTGCGAGTAAGCTCCTGCGTAGGACGGAAGGTACCATCATCATAGCCGCTGATAATTTGCAAAGCTACTGCCTGAGCTACAAAGGACTTGGCCCATGCCGGAATCTTCGCTGAATCTTTAAAGCTTGAAGTGCTACCACTGTCCGGCAATTGCAGGGCACGAGCCAGCATAGTGATAAATTCAACCCGATTTACTTTCTGATTAGGACGGAAAGTATTATCCGGATAACCGCTAACGAAGCCCCCTGCTACTGCTTTCTCAATAGCCGCTGCTGCCCAATGGCTGCCAGTATCCGTCAATGATGGTTTGACTACTGGTGTTGCAGTTGGTGTAGGCACCGTTGTTGGTGCTGGTGTAGCTGTTGGTGCTACTGTTGGCGTTGGCGTTGCTGTCGGTTTTGTTGTTGCCACTGGTCCTGTTGATGATCCTGTTGTTGGTGCTGTCGTTGGCGCCGTTGTCGGTTCCGTTGTCGGCGCTGTTGTTGGTTCCGTTGTCGGCGCTGTTGTTGGTTCCGTTGTCGGCGCTGTTGTTGGTTCCGTTGTCGGCGTTGTTGTCGGTTCTGGTGTTGGGTTTACTTCAGGATCTGCTTCCTTAATAATACCGAACTCTTCCAGAACGTATGGTTTAGCATCATTAATATTCTGATCGATCTCATAAGATACAGCTGTTAATTTGCCAGCATCTACAGTAATACCTACAAAGGTCTGAACTTGACCGCGTTTGGGACGCGTAGCATCACTTGGGTCCGGTCCGTATTTAGCTGCTGTATTCTCATTTGCTACTTCGAAGAGATTATAATACGCATCTCCCAATTCTGGTTTCATGTTCTTGTAGTAAACCTTCGCTCCCGCTGTAGCTGGGATCAGATAGATCGTTCCATCTGGATTTACTGTGTACTCTACAGTTTGACCATTGAAGCTTTCCTTGATCTTCACTGTGTCTGCCGCAGTTCCATCAGCTTTAATTGGCTTGGTCCGGGCATAAATATGGTCGTGGCCTTGAAGAACTAAGTCAATGCCCAGTTCAGCCATCATTGGAGCAACCTTCGCTCTTTCTCCATTTGTACCCATAATGTCTTTGTCAGTAGCATGGTTAGAGGTTGTGTATGGACCTTTATGCATAGCTACGATAATCCATTTCGCACCAGCAGCTTTCGCTGCTTTTACGTCAGCCTTCATCCAATCCAACTGTGCTTGGCTGAAGTTAGCAAATTCATCGGAATTCTCATTTGTATTCAGGACTACAAAGTGAGCATTACTGTAATCATAGGAATAATAAGCTCCCGTTTCTGTTGCAGAGCCCGGTGCTTCCTTAATATTGTAGTGCTCATAGAAGGCATTTGCCTTATCCTCATGATTCCCTGCCACTGGCACGATTGTCGTGTTAAGCAGGGTGTCTTGCGAATGACCAAGCAGCCAATTCCATTGGGATTCATTAGTTCCGGTATCCACGATATCTCCGTTAATCGCCACAAACTCAGCATTCGGGAACGTCGTAAGTGCTTTTGCCATCGTTTCACCGGAAAGAATCGCTTCATCTTCGGTCTTAGCCTGTGTATCAGCCAAATCGATAAAAGTAAATGCTCCTGTCTTAGCGGCAGTTTCAAAAGTTCCCACTGCACTCCACAGGCCTAGTGCTTTATCCCCTACACGGAAGTAGTATTTTGTATCAGCTTTCAGGCCAGAAGCTTCCGCTTTATGAACTAATTCATCCTTTGAATTTCTGGAAACCGCCGAACGTCCTGTAAACTCAGCAGCCTTAGCAAAGTCTGGAGTAACGCCCGTATTTTCTACAACCTGCAGATCGTTTCCAGTAGACTTCAACGCTGTGTACCAAGTGAAGCCTTTTGCACTCACTGGGTCGCCATTAAAGGTAACTGTAACTTTTTTAATCGAATCCGTTGAAGCGATAGCAGCTTCTGAATTTGTTCTGTCACTTACAGCTTTGATAACAAATTGATAGGTTTGGTTTGGATTAGTATTTTCTACAGTGTAAGTATAAGAGGCTTTACCTTCTTCATTAGGAACACTGACCGTCCAATTTGCCGATACCAGATCATTTTGCTCATAAATACGATATCCAGACACTGGTGCACCGGAAGCTGGCGCATCCCAAGTCAACGTTATTTTACCACCATCTGCTGCAGTAGCCTTTGCATTTTGCACAGGTTTAACTGCTACTTCCGATTTATGAATGCTGTAGTTATCATACAAGTCTGTAGAACCACCAGTTGTTGTGGTGTAGGCTTCGTAAGAAAGCTCATCATTCGTTACCGTCATCCCCGTGAACATTTCCTTACCAGGCTGTCCGTATTTAGCTGCAAACGGGAATGTTCCTGAAGCTACGTTGTATTTCTTGTTGCCCGCTGCATTTGTAATCAGGTATAAAGTACCCTTAGGATCAGTTACTACTCCGTTTGAGTCCGGAACAATATCCGTCAATGGCTTGTTGTTGTACATCTGATAACTTCTAGCAAAGGTGTGGTCATGCCCGCCAATTACCATGTCAATGCCAAGCTCGTCAAATACCTTCGTTAATTGCGCTCTGTAAAAAAGTACATCTGTATCATTGGTGTGATTGGCAACGGAATAAGGAGATTTATGCAGAAGCACAACCTTCCATTTCTGATTGCTTTTTGCCGCTTCGCTACGAAGCCACTCCACTTGTTTATTGTAAATTTCGTTATTCTCAAGATTTGAGCTTGCACCATAATATTCTGTATTAATTACCATAAAGTGCGCTGAACCGTAGTCAAAAGAATATACAGAACCATCAGGTTTCGCGCCTGTATTCGAAACATTCGGCAAATTAAAATGAGCGCTATAATTGCTATAATTTTTGCTTTCATGGTTGCCTACCAAAGGGACCAACGGAATATTCGCTAAAATATCCTTAGGCTTATTGAAAAACCATCCCCATTGCTCCTCAATATCACCGTTATCCACCAAATCACCAGAATTCAGAATAAACTCACTTTCCGGGAATTTAGCTAATCCTTCTTGAAGGGTATGATTCCAGATATCAAAATCTTCTTCAGTTGTTCCTTGGGAATCCGTTGTATATAAGAATTTATAAGCCTGATTACTGGAGCTTTCTGTTTTAAAAGTTCCTACGTCACTCCAGTTATCAGCTTGTCCATCCCCAGCACGGTAAGCATATTCCGTTCCCGGCTGCAGATGATCCGCTATTACCTTATGGCTGGTTAGCACAACTGGTTTTTTAGCTGATTTATCCGCTTTTGTCATATACACACTAGTTGTAACGGATGTCCCTTCATAAGATTGAGCGCCTGCCGCTGGAAACTGGCCATTCTCCAATTTAGAAGCTTCTACTACTTCCAGTTTGGTGCCAGTCACACTTTCAGGTGCATACCAGTTGAATCCCATACTAGTCTGCGGGTTGCCATTAAAAGTAATTGCGATAGAATCAGGCTTCCCAACTCCAGGTTCTACTGTCTCCACTACAGGATAAGCAATCAGGCTCATATCCCAATAAAGGTCAGAGCTAGTGTCGCCCGTCTGGTGAACTTCAGCTGAAAGCTCATTACTTCCATCCTTCAGATTGGCTTTTACGATTTCCGTTAGGTCAACCTTTGTATACTCATTTGGATCACTGCCATTAGTTGTACTAAGTGTCTGATAGTCGATTTCACCAGCTGGCATAGCCTCGCGGTAGATTTCTGCACCATTCAGATACAGCACTACTCCGTCATCAAATGCAAAATTACCTAATACTTTATCCGATTTCGTAATTTCTTCCTTATTCACAGTTACATTTGTCCGGAAATAGGAAGTACGATATTTCTTCTTTTTATCCGTGCCGTAGCTTATATTTGTATTCAGAGCACCAAATTGCTTGCTGCTGACTCCGGCCCCAGAATCTTTATAACCAAGCGGCGCTTGGCCTGATGCCCATGTAGAATCATCGTAAACAGACCGCCATACCGAACCTTGATCCGTTCCGTTATCTAGATATTTCCATGTAGAATTGCCCGCCAGTAGTGTTATTGGCTCTAGCGTTTGTAATTGCAGTAATCCAGCATCCTCATTGCTGTCTTCTGCAAAAGCTGGCATTCCTGTAAATGTAAGTCCCAGTACCATAACGAAGGCTAGTGTCATGGATACTGCTTGTTTTAATAACCTGTTCATAATCAGTCTCCCTTACTGTTATTATGAAATGCTTGCATCCATTCATAGTAACTACTAAATATTTTCACAATGTACGGATTGATCCACTAGTTTGTAAAAACGGCTTGTGTATTTAATCAGGCAAAAGTGGTTACAGTAACGGCAAGGTTATGATCAAGGAGGACAAACATGGACGATACTCAGGCTTTTGTAGACAAAGTACACGACACCCAGAAGAAAGCAGAAAAGAACAAACAGAATCACGGTAAAGGAACACCAAGCCAAAAGCTGCCTAATAAACAGCACAGTAAATAGAACACGCCTACACGAAAACAAAAAAAGCAGCAAACCCTCCCGGATCGGAGTGACTTGCTGCTTTACTTTTTGTATATTGAGCTTTGCTTTTAAAGGAGTTATTTACTCCATTTCACCACATTGACGGCTACCTTCTCTAATTGCGCCTTGCTCAAAGCCTTGTCTGGAGAACTAATCGTCACAAAACGATCATCCAGTTTATAGGTCAAAAACAATGAATCGCTGGTAGGGCTGTACCACTTAGCTTCTGTACCATTGGAAAGCTTTACGGTATCGCCTTTGTAATCATAGGAGTAGTCACGTGGAGAAACGTTCACCCTCATATGGTCGAACAAAAAGTACACTCCATCTTCAGAGCTAGCTGCTTTTTGAAAAGCGTCTCCACTCACCATTTGTGCTGGTGCATAAACCGTTTTAAACCCATCGAAATTTGCAAAAGCTTTAGAAATTTGTTCTTTTTGAGCGTTGCTGTACTGTACTGGTGTTAATGTATCTTTATCCGGCACCACAGTTCCAGTACCCAGAATGACCTGATTCGCTGCCGCATCAAAAGTCACTGGCACCTTCAACACATCAGCCAAGGCACGTACAGGAAGATAGGTTGTATTGTTATAAGTAATCGGAGCTAATGTGTTACCTTTATTATCAACAGGCGTATAAGCTGCACCATTCACTTTAAATCCAATGCTGTGATTGAGGTATGCGGTGATTTTTTGCAGCTTAGTTCCTGCGTACACACCAGCCGAACCTGTAATTGCCATCCCAAATACCATCGTTGCTATAATGAACTTTTTACTTTTCATATGTTATGCCTCCTTAGAAGATCAATCTCGGTTTTTACTTTAGCTCAAGTTTTAAAGGAATATGTCTCTAAGTTGTATTTAACTTGTACCCAATTTGTAAAGAAACTATTCATCTGGAGCTCTGGTTTGTATAAGAAAAACAGCAACCCGCTTATCCCATAAGGAATTAACGGATTGCTGAGGGCTTTAACCTTGATACGGAGTTGTAACCTTATACACTTCTGAATATAAAATTTCTCTATAAAGTTGGAATTCTTCTTCATCAACAGGGTTAGGGTAAGTCATAATTAAGAGTGGTAAATCTTCATTTCCTTCACGCAAAGGAGGCTGCACATAATCGTAAGGGTTCAAATGAAAGCCCAGCCGCTCATAAAAGCCGATTCTCCGCTGCTCCATTTCACCCAGTGGCCGCTCAACTTCCAAAAGGACAGGCTTGTTAGATAGACTGATGTATTCAGTCATCAGCTTTTTGCCAATTCCTCCACCTCTGATGCTCGGGTCGACTGCTATATGTTCTACAAAACGAAAGCCGGGAAACTCCCAGCAGGCCATAAAAGCAACAATTTTACCCTCAGAATTCATCTCGGTAATGAGACGATAATCTGGAACGTCCAATAACTCCTGTTGTCCCTCAAAGGTTCTGATCTCAGAAGTAGGAAATGAGGCTTCCATAATAGCGAATATTTCATCAAAAGTTGTGTGATTCATAACATAAGTTCTCACTTTCTGGATTTGTGGTCTATTATAAGTTTACCTTACACATATTATCTTAACCCGAAATTCATTAAGAACTCAAGGTACTAGTACCTGGTACTAGGATAACGTGATATACTAAATAGAACAGTTATACACATCTTGTTTGATATAGGAGAGGTTCATATTGGATAATCAGCAATGGATCGCACCTGAGTTCTACAATCTCACTTCGGAAATGGAAAGCCATGCTCCTGAGAAGATTGCGCTTAAGTGGTTAAATGAGCAAGGAGATTATGAGGAAATTACTTACGGTGAATTACGCAAACAAGCTAACCGGCTGGCCGGAGGACTTGCGAAGCTTGGGCTGCAACAAGGGGATCGTGTTCTTGTTATGGTTCCACGCCGCATCATCGCTTATGTCATCTATTTAGCTTGTCTGAAACAAGGACTTGCCATCATTCCATCCTCAGAAATGCTGCGTGCCAAAGATTTATCCTACCGCCTGCGCCATTCTGAAGCCAGAGCCGTTATTGCTTGGTCCGAAGTAACCGGGGAAGTGAATAAAATCTCAGAGGATCTTCCTGCTCTCGATTACCGTCTTTCCGTATCTGGCAGCTCAGACGAACTCGGTGAAGGCTGGCTGGATCTAGAAAGTCTGATGGTTGGACAACCAGATACCTTTACAGCAGTCGCAAGCCGCCGGGATGATATGGCTATTCTCGCCTACACCTCAGGTACTACCGGCAACCCTAAAGCGGTCGTTCATAGTCATGGCTGGGGTTATGCTCACTTGCGGATCACCTCACCTCAATGGCTGGATATTCAAGGATCTGACACCGTCTGGGCAACAGCAGCTCCCGGCTGGCAAAAGTGGATCTGGAGTCCCTTCTTAACCGTTCTTGGTAACGGAGCTACAGGTTTTGTATATAGTGGATCCTTTCATCCCAAAAAATATTTGCAGCTATTGCAGGATCACAAAATTCAAGTATTATGCTGCACCCCAACGGAATATCGTCTAATGGCTAAAACAGAAGACTTAGGTCGTTACGACTTGTCTACCCTGCGTTGTGCAGTATCTGCCGGAGAGCCATTAAATCAAGAGGTCATTAACACCTTTCAGCGTGAGTTCGATATCACAATCCGTGATGGTTACGGCCAGACGGAAAGCACCCTAATTATCGGAACACTCAAAGATACTCCAATACGCATTGGTTCTATGGGTAAATCAATCGCTCCCGGCTTAGTCGAGGTTGTGGACGAAGAGGGTAAGCCACTACCTGCTGGAGTGGTTGGTGATATTGCCGTACATTTGAGTATGCCAGCCCTGTTCCACACTTATTACAAAGATCCCGGTAGAAAAGAAAGCTCCACACACGGCGAATTCTTCATAACCGGCGACCGGGCAAAAAAAGATGAAGATGGTTATTTCTGGTTCGAGGGTCGTGGGGATGACATCATCATTAGCTCAGGTTACACTATCGGTCCTTTCGAGGTAGAAGAAGCATTGATGAAGCATGCCTCCGTCAAGGAATGTGCGGTCGTAGCCAGTCCAGACGAGATCCGTGGGCACATTGTTAAAGCATTTATCGTGCTCAAGGATGAGATTGTTGGTTCACCAGAGCTTGTAAAAGAGCTGCAATCCCATGTTAAAGAGTGGACAGCCCCTTATAAATATCCGCGCAAAATCGAGTTTATTCAGGATCTTCCGAAGACGACCTCCGGTAAAATACGGCGAGTAGAGCTTCGTGAGCAGGAGAACCAAGCTGCGCAGGAATAAACATAGCCATATAAAATTCACCTTATTAAAAAATAAAGAGCAGCTAGTCCATAAATGGACTGCTGCTCTTGTTTATTTGGCATCAGGCCGTTACTCGGACCAATATTTCGCATCCGGGTTCAGCGCCGCACCAACTTCGCCTTCTAATACTAAATCGCAATCGAGGTAGCCCTCTTCATCCAGGAAATAAACCTCCTGCTTGTAGAACTCGCATAAGGTCTCCAGGAATTTATCAGGCGAATCATACATCACAATTAAATCACCGAAATCATGGAGCAGGTCACATACCTGTTCCACACCCTCAGCAGACTTGTAATAACAAATGAAATCACTGCCATAGTTCGTTAAGATAGGCAAGATAACTCCATCAGGATGTTGACCTTTTTCCTCCAATATCCCAGCTAATACCTTCATCTCCTCTTCATATTCATCCATATGAATCAGGCGGTACCCTGGAATAAATTCGATAAGGCTTGGTTCCTCTTCCTCACTGCTTGTCCCTGAGACAGTGCTATAAATAGCTTTCAGCAGTTCAGGAGTCTCCGGCAAAACAGCCGTAATCTTTGCTTCGTTACCACCCTTGCCCAAGCTGGCAATATAATCAGGGCGTAATTCTGCGGACAGCTTAAGGTATTCTTGAAATTGTTCTGTCAATTTATTGGTGTGCATATTGTCATCCTTTACTTATTTGCGGAAGTCCACATCTTCATCAGCCACGTATCGAAGTCAGCGCCTTTTTCACCTTCATAAGCGTCGTACACGTCAACTCTCATCTTCTTCAGCTTCTCTTTGAAGTCCTCGTAAGAATGATCTCTTGGCAGGCTCTTTTTAATTCTCAGCAGGATCTTGGATACGCCTTTAACTAGTTCAGGCTTGTTCTTCGATGGCACCTTAACGTCTTCACCAAAAGCCTTCAGCTTAAGGTAAGCAGCTTCTTGAACTGTATATACAGGATCGCTCTCCATTAAACGCGTCAGGATATCGATAATTTGTTTGTGGTTGGTCTGTCCCAGCTCTTCAACTGCTTCTAGACGCGCTCTCCAATCCGCAGAGCGGTTGGCAGCTTTCTTTAATTCCTCATAATTCTCCGGTAGTTCATTGTTCAGTTCTTCGATCATTCCGTTCAATCCCCTTCTATTAAAAACTATCTATCTTACAGTAACAGTATAACCAACCATTGCGCAAGCTAAGAGAGGAAGATCTTTGCATGAATTCATGTGAATATCATATTTCCGCAAAAATATGGGTAAAGTATCCGGAGTAAGTCCCCAGCGCAACATTCTATCGACTATATACGTTAGTAACTAGAGAAATTCAGACAATACATCAAGGAGAGTGACCTAAGTTGAAAAAGCATACCTTCATGCTAGCGTTAACCATTGTACTAAGTGTGGTGCTTGGCGCCTGTTCCAGCAACAACAGTAACAATGGGGCTGCCATTGAAACGAATCTAACTGCAAAAGAAATGGTCGATCAAATGCTGAGCAAAGTAGAGCAGCCATCATTAATGGAGCTTGATGCGGCTACAGTCGAACAGCTATATCATCTCAACCCAGAATTGCTTGAAGATTATAGCATTAGAATGCCTATGATGAATGTGAAAACTAACGAAATCGCCGTTCTGAAAGTTAAAGATGTAAAAGATATGACTACTGTTGAGGATGCCATCAAAGCGCGTGCAACAGATGTTCAAAAACAATTCGAAACCTATCTGCCTGATCAATACGAAAATGCCAAGAACTATAAACTTATTAAAAAGGGTAACTATTTCCTGTTCGTTATTGCTGATCCTGCGGATCAAGATAAACTCGTAGCAGACTTCGATACTTACTTCACAGAAAAATAAATAACCATGGTATTCAGCAGCCTACTTTTCCTATTCCTATTCCTGCCGGCTGTCCTAGCGCTCTATTATGTTTCGCCCTGGCGAATCAAAAACCTCATATTGTTTTTAAGCAGCCTGTTTTTTTATGCTTGGGGCGAACCTGTCTACATTGTAATCATGTTGCTGTCCACCATTACAGATTACAGCTTTGGTCTACTTCTCAGCAGACCAAAGCTGACTGCGGTGCAGCGCAAGTGGATTGTGGTTAGTTCCGTCATTATTAATCTAGGCTTATTGTCGTATTTTAAATACGCAGATTTTCTCATCCAAAATATAAATGGACTCCTCGGTACACATATTCCTTTAACGGATTTACCTTTACCTATTGGGATTTCATTTTATACTTTTCAATCCATGTCCTACATTATTGACGTCTATAGAGGAACTACGAAAGCACAACGCAATTGGATTGATTTCGGTACATTTGTAGCCCTGTTTCCACAGTTAGTAGCAGGTCCGATTGTTCAATATAACACCATTGCCGGGCAACTACGTGAACGTACGGTCGATATCCCCATGTTCGCAGAAGGTGTACGGAGATTCATAATCGGATTAGCCAAAAAAGTACTGCTCGCCAACAACATCGGTCTGCTCTGGCACACCATATCCAGCTCCAATCTAGATTCCCTGCCTGCTTTTACCGCTTGGCTTGGGGTTATTGCGTTTGCTTTTCAGATCTATTTTGACTTCAGCGGGTATTCGGATATGGCTATTGGTCTCGGTCTCATGTTCGGCTTCCGCTTTAATGAGAACTTCAACAAACCTTATATCTCTCAGAGTATTACTGACTTTTGGCGAAGATGGCATATTTCCCTTAGCAGTTGGTTTCGTGACTATGTCTACATCCCGCTTGGAGGCAACCGCCAGGGGTTAGGCGTTCAAGTGCGCAACATCCTCATCGTATGGCTGCTCACGGGTATCTGGCACGGGGCCAGCTGGAATTTTCTGCTCTGGGGATTATACTTCGGGGTCATTCTTATCTTTGAAAAATGGTGGGGATTAAAGCTATTAAGCCGCCTCCCCCGTTGGACAAGACATTTATATGCTGTAGTACTTATACTCATCGGATGGGTCTTGTTCGCTTTTGAAGAACTTCCTCTGGTCATTGGCTACTTACAAGCGATGCTTGGCTTTAATGGACAGCCGTTATGGAATAACACCACTTTATACTTCACTTACACGAACGCAATTCTACTCGTGGTGTTAACCTTTGCCTCTACACCTGTGAAAATCTCCAAGCGGATAGATTCTAGATCGGTTCCTGCTCTTGTTTGGTATGGCGTGTTATTTTTCCTATCTGTTGCCTACTTAGTAGATGCAACCTTTAATCCATTTTTATATTTCCGGTTCTAACCATTAGGGGGTGATTGTTTATGAAGCAGAAGACGGATCGAATCCTGGCTGGGGGATTTGTTGCAACGTTATTTCTGGTCGCTATCCTCTTTTTCTTACTGCCTGTTCAGCGTTTCTCTGAGCTTGTGAACCGGTATTTGCAAAAGGCCCCCCATCTGACATGGGACAATTTATTATCCCATACCTATGCGGAAGAGGCCGAAAGCTTTGTAACTGATCATTTTCCATTTCGGGCCAAATGGGTATGGGTGAAATCGGCGGTGGAACAGATGAGGCTACAGCAAGAGAATAACGGAATCTATAAAGGAAAAGACGGCTATCTTTTCGAAAAATTCGCAGCACCTGATTACACTAAAGTTCAGCAATATGCAGCAGCTGTGAAACGCTTTGCCGATAACAATCCCGATGCAAACACCACTTTCTTATTGGCACCTACATCGGTTGGCTTGTACAAGGAACGTCTACCCTGGTTAGCTCCTGTCTACTCGCAAGCTGAGGTGAATCAAACAATAGCTAAGGATGTAGGAGATAGCCTTACTTTTATAAATGGATTTGATGTTCTTAGCCCACATGCCGCAGAACCCATTTACTATCGGACCGACCATCACTGGACAACCTACGGTGCCTACTTAGCTTATGTAGCCTATGCTCAAAGCATGGGCTGGCAGCCTCTGTCCCAGAGCGAATACCAGATTCAGACTGTGAGTAATTCATTTCTCGGAAGCTATCATACCCGGGGGCAATTTATCGGGGTCACACCTGATTCCATTCAAATGTACAAACCTAATCATGAGGTATCCACCCAAATGTACATTCAAGATACCGGTGAGACTTTAAAAAGTATGTATGACCTAAGTTATCTGGAGAAAAAGGATAAGTACTCTTATTTCTTAGGGGGCGTACATGCGCTAATGAAAATCACCAGCCAGCTTGATCCAACAACGGTCAAACAGAAAAAGCTGCTCGTCATCAAGGACTCTTATGCACATAGCGTTATTCCTTTCCTGACTCAGCATGTGCCTGAAATCCATGTGATCGATATCCGTTATTATAATGGAAACATCAGTGATTATATGGCTCAAAATGATATCAAGGATGTCTTGCTGCTTTTTAATACGGCTACTTTTATTGATAATGCGGCGCTATTGAAGTTAAATTAAAGGCACTCAGGGAATAGGTGTTGTACGTAACTGCGGGAATGTTGGACTTTCGGTCGCAGTTGTCTCCAGATGTTTTTGATTTTACCGCTATCAGCGGATAACCTCCGGAGACAGCTTATGCTTCCGATGCGAGCTTTCCTTAGGAAAGCTTTCAGGCGAACGCTAACGCTCCTACTGTTCCAAAATTCCCTCCTTAACTTCAAACCAAATACTAAAACTAATATATGAGTCCTCTAATCTGGACTCGTATTTCAGATCGTTTTTAGCAAGTATCTCCGCGACGATGGACAGGCCAAGTCCAGTACCGGAGATTTCTTTATTTCGAGACTCTTCAATTACATAGAATGGGTCCCAGATATACGCTAAATGTTCCGTTTTCAGGCGAGTGGTTTTATTGGAGATCGTAAATTTTAATGTACGCGTAGTGTCACTCCGTAGTTTTATTTCAAAAAAATCCTCTTCACCATATTTAATGGCATTACTAATTAAGTTGTTGAATACTATCTCGATTTGGCTGATATCTTCTTCAACGATAGAGGATTCAAGCGAATGAAAGTCGCTCATTAAGGTTATGTTTTTATTTTTTAACGTAATATTATAATGTGAGATCACTTTTAGCAGAAGCTCTTTAAGATCAAAAGGCTCTTTATGCACTTCTGACTTCTGGATCTTGGACAATTTAATTAAATAATCCACCATATCCGACGTATACTTCACTTGCTCCAAAATGATATCCGTATACGTGCCATCATCCAGACCGTCCTGAATGCCAATCGTATAGGCTTGGATTAAGGATAATGGTGTTTTCACTTCATGCGAAATGCTTGAGATAAGGGTATTTAAACTTTGATTTTTCTCCTCTAATTTGGCATGGGTGCTCTTTAGACGCTGACTCATCTGATTGATGCTTTTCGAGAGCTCTTCGATTTCATCCCCCGTTTGAATCGTCACTTGTTTAAAATCGAGATTGGATATATCCTTCGCGACATCCTGTAATTGTTCTAACGGTGTAATGATCTTTTTTGAAAAATAAGCCACTAACAGCAAACTGATAATAATCCCCAGTAGAATGGAGTAAAAGCTGAATTGATTTACGAGGGTCAAGGCATCTGTATTGTGCACAACCACAGTTCCTATGAGGATTAGACTGCTATCCTGCTCGTATATTTTCGTTAACAGACTCGATTTCAATTTGCCCTGATTAAATAAAAGATTAACCGTGTTGCCTTGTTTTACTTTTTGTAATACCTCATCTGTGATCCAAAATTTATTAAGTGCCACCTTATCTTTAAACAACGCAAATTGAATATTTTCGTTAATTTCTGCTGTACTTCCACTGTTTTCAACCCTAACAATCGTTACGTTATTATTGTTCTCGATCCTGCTTTCATTTTCCATGAGTTGATCCAAACGGAGATCCTTTACTTCGTCATAAATGGTGTTGATCTTGGTTTTCATTTTGTATAGGTAATAATCTGCTGAGAAATAGTTGTGCAGGAAATAAGACGTACCAAAAACAATCAGCAAAATAATGCTCACCATGATCAATAACTTCGTACTTATTTTATGAATTTTTATCATGGAAGCTGTACCCCATTCCCCTATGCGTGATCACGTGGTCAGCCCCAATTTTATCGCGCAGCCTCTTAATATGCGTATCTACCGTTCTTTCTTCGCCCAGATAATCCATTCCCCAAACCGCAGACAATAAGGCATCTCTGGATAAAATACGTCCTTTATGCTCATACAGGAAGGTTAGCAATTCAAATTCTTTTTTATATAACGCCAGTTCGGCCCCATTCTTGTACACTTTCTTCCGCTCAAAATCGATTTCTAAATCCCTAATCGCAGCCACTTTTTCAGTGCCTAGCATTTTTTTAATTCTAAGCATCAAAATCCTTGGGTCGAATGGTTTTCTTATATATTCATCTGCTCCTATATCCAAGGCACTGAATTCATCATCATGGGAAGACCTTGCGGTCAGCATTACAACTTTAGCCAAACTAACCTTCTTGATTTCATTACAAACCTCAAGCCCGCTTCGCTTAGGCATCATCCAATCCAGCACCACAAGATCAATCCTATTGGAAAAAAAGAGCTCTAGCGCTTCCTCACCATCCGCTGCTGTCCAAACGTTATAGCCTTCTTTTTCAAAATAAGTCTTCAATATAGTGGTCATGTGTTTCTCATCATCCGCAATTAAAATATTCAAAGTAGATTCTCCTTCCTATAGTTATCAGAAGAAAAAGGCGAAATCCTTTACAGGTTTCACCTTTTCATATATTTTCATGCTACGTTATTGCAACTTCTCTAGCCCCTTCGTCAGTACGTTCCATATCGGGTTATCGACTGTCTTTCGATCAGGCTGTTCACCCTTCTCTATCGCTTCCCAATACTCCCAGGTTGGAGGCTCAGTGCCAAGTTCATAATCCATGCCATCCCAAGTATCCTCCCGGAACGCATAAAACGCCCAGTGCCAGCCGTAATCATCAAAAATCGAGATTAAATCAGCCAAGTATTGATCTGCTCCTTTTACAAGCCGGTTCGTGCCAAATTCTTCAGCGACAATACGATTAGCAGGGATGTTATTTTTTTCTGCCCACTGTGCGATAGGTTCTAGAAAATCCTTTAAGGCTTTCTTATTGAATGCTTTTTCCGTCTTCTCCTCACCTACTTTAACTGTTCCAGGATATTCATAGGTTAAGCCTTTTTTCTTATTTTGGCTGGTGAGTTCGTAGGGTTCGTACATATGAAAAGCATATAATACATTCGCATCATCGATGGGTTTCAAATATTTAAAGGCCCATGGTGTAGCATACAGACCAGAATTGACGATAATAGGGGTTTCCGTATCTACGGTTCGAATCGCTGTCACAATAGTCTCATATAAAAGATTCAAATCCGCCGGAGTATTCTCCACTGAGCTATACCATTCGTTGTAATCCTCTGTCCAGAAATCATTAAATCCAGTAGCTTGTTCAGGATGTGGCTCATTAATAAGATTATAGCCGACCACCGCAGGATGATCTTTTAATCTTTCCGCAAGATCCTTCCAAAATGTTGCCGCTTGTTCATGATAACTGAAATCCTTCCAGATTCGATCATCATTTGTATAATTATTAAACTGCCGCCACCGATCGCCGGGCAAACTAAGGACTGTCAGCACTACTTTTGAACCCCGCGCCTCGGCTGCATCCAAGTCTGCTTTTAACGCTGTAAAATCATCCTCAACAAGCCCCTCGTATTTATCTGCATTCCCTATTAAAAAGTCTTTATCTGGATTAGCATCCGGTTGATCGTTAAACAGGAAATCACTATCTTTTGCCCATTTATCTGGCGCAAGTCTAATGAACTCTATATTATTTTCTTTCGCTGCATCATAATTTTCGGGTATAGATTTGGAATTCATGAAATTTGTTCCTTTACGCTGTTGATCCCAGAAAGCGATCTTCTCATTGACCTCTTCCTTTACCTCCTTCTCCGGTTCAAGATTTGCTTGTGGTGTTGCTGCACTGCATCCTACGACTGCCAACAAAATCAATACGATAAATCCTTTAAACTTCTTCATTCTCTCACCTCGTAACCTATCGTAGCCAATCTCTGTTACAAGAGTGTCACAAGAGATACCTAAAAAGACTGCCCTAAGGATGTCGGCAGACATTCTAGGACAGCCCGATCATATTCATAGAATATAAAATAAATGCTTACTGATTAGTACTTCGACGGGAATGTGACTCCGCATAGGCATCATGACGAAAGTTCAGAATAGGATCTTCAGAGCATTCAATGCCGGCAGGTACAACTGTCGGATCAAAGACGTACTCTTGAGCCTTCTCGTCTGCCACGCCGGTGATCGACAAATGGCCGACAACAATCCGTTCCCGGTCTTCAGGCCAAGCAGACGTCGGGTCATCCGTAGGATCTCCCTCCTGTCCGAGGATTACTGTCAATTGAAACGCCACAGGACCTTTGGACAGTCTCTCGATTAGTTCATCCTCCAAATAATCGGGAGATCGATTCTCCACCTCTTCCTGGGCCAGAAAGTGCAGACCCGCTTCCGGTTCCCACTCATATTTAATAGCCCGCCGCTCGCCAGCAGCATTGGTGAAGTAATAGGCATGAATGGAATGATAAAGGTTGGTTGCAAAACTGAGTGGCGGTTGCAGCATTTTCACGGCTTGAAGCCCAGCCCGGCTTTCCGAATACTTCTCCATGACGGCTTTGAATTTGTCTGCAATAGTCGCTCCCTCAAACGAATTTTCTTTAATTGTACGTAAGATATTAATAAAGGATTGCGGTGTTTTGGCAAAAAAGATCGGCAATGTAATTGTCACCAAACTTGTCACGCCCCCATCAGGCAATACAAACTGAACCGCCATTCCTTTTGCAGGCGAAAAAACATCAGGGATGGACGGATTAGTCGAGCTATTGGAGAAGCGTACGAGAGCTTGCACCTCTTGATTTTGCAAATGTGCAGCTGTTGTTAAAGGACCCGCTTGGCCGTTAGGGGTGAACACCGCCTGGTAGACAACACCTTTGGCGTGCGCGCGTCGATAACCCGGATATTTGCCTGCTACCTCCTCAATGGAGTTTACCGCTTCTTCTGCGAGTTCAGACGACACTAATTTATTATTGTTCATTTTCGTTCACCTCTTTGTAATTTATCAGAAAGGAAAAGGGGACAAAGCCCCCTTTTCTAGTTATTTAGCTTTGTGATGCGTCAAGCAAGTCGTTCCAGGCCTTCGTAATTCGCTGTCCGCGCCAAATATCTCTGACCGTGGCATCGGGATAAGCACTGTACCAGCCGGATGCAGTGATCTGATGATTGGCGATGAAGTCTTTCGCTTCCGAAGATTCAATTCCCGGAAAATCCTTCACTTCATTAAACATGTTATTCAACAACTCTGGAATTTCAGTTCCAAAATCATCGATATAACTATCCCAATCTCCATCATAAGCCGTCGCGAACAACAGCCGCGTGTCGTTATCAAAGATTACGAAGCGCATGTCGTGAACGGTCGCGATCTTCGCCATCGTTTCGGCTTGTCTTGATGCGCTTTTTTTCAGCTTCTCACGGAGACGATCCGCCCCACCTTCTTTAAGCGGCGCAATGATGGTAAGCTCAGATATTTCACCTTCCCGCAGGCCGGCACGTCCAGCGCTTGTAATCGGATTAGTCTGATCTTGTCCTTCTAACATGTTAATTCCTCCTTAGATATATGTTGATCCAACTCTGCCATCCACCGTAATGCAGTCATACTGGGAACAAAGAAATACTCCCCGCCTTTGGTGATTGAAAAACTTGGAATTTCTTTCATCCGGTGGCGAATAGGTTTGTCCGGAATGGTAAACATCCCTTCCCCCTCATTCTTACCGGTAATAGGGTCTTTCTCGGTTGACATGCCCGCGAAATTGCCTCCATTTAACCAATCGCTCTTGATAAACTCGAATTGGCGGGACAATGAGCTGCATATACCTGCAAAAATAAGGCCTCTATCCTGACCATCATCCTCCATTACACCTTTTGGCAGTATAGGGCCATACATCGTTGACCGCCGGAGCAACCGGTGAATGTTCACATTAACAACCGAATCCTGCAAGCTGTCTCGGGGAAATGCACGACGGATATGCGAGCTTACCGGACATTTCAACCCTTTATGATCATCCCCGTACGTAAATGCGTTCCGTCGGCTGACGTCTTCGCCCAGTGCCGGGTCATCTGCTTCAGGAGCCAGACTTAAAGGGGCTCCGCTCGGCCATCTTCCTACCATTTTAGCGGCCAAAAGTTCTTCCTCTTCCCGGTTATCCGCATGCTCCCGCAAATAACGACGGAAAGTCGCGACCCTCATATGCAATTTACGGAAACTGAGGTAACTTCCATTGTGGCCAAGTTCTGCCGGCTGTGGTCCCTGTGTTATAGTGCCGGATTCATTTAAATGCCCGAACAGGAATTCACCGGCTTTAATCTCCGCTTCCTGCCCCACCGCATTGGGTATATGGTTTCCTTCGATTCTCGGATTGCTGATTCCATCCATGAAGCCCAGATGAGTACGTCCGTCAGGATTCATTCCGACATCCAGCTGGTAAACGACGGATACACCATTCAGTTCGCAGTGGATTCGATGGGCTGCTTCTTCTGCTTGAAGCAGCGCTTCTTTGGTAGGCGCGAACAGAGCAAGCGCCACATCGACTTTGTCAGTACCCAGCGGGTCTTCCCAGTGCTCCGGGCTGCTTTCGTTTACATCCCCTAGCTTAGCTGCCCGGGCAGCCATGCCCTCCCGGAACTCCAGGTCGAAGCTGTTGAGTGACTCCTTGGGAATCCCCAGCTTCTGGAGTCCTTGATAGGTAAAACCAACGTTGACCCAAGCACCTTCGTGAGGATTATTCCACTGTCCGGCCGACGTCACTTCGTCGAGAAGCCGCTTCAGCATCACTTTCCCGTCCTGTTGATGATCGATAGACAGCAATACATAGGTTCCTACGTAGGGGGTAGGCCGTTCTTGTAAGACGATTCCTTGAATGTCATCATAATTCAGTTCTTCCGTTTCTGTACCTATGACGCTCACTCCTCCCTCGTCTTAAAGTTGTTTTCATAATATTAAAAACGGGTATTCTCTCATCCGTCTCTCGATCTAATTAAACTTAGCCCTAAATGGTTAATCAGGTTAACAGTCCTCCCCAACTAGACAATAACGGTACATTGTCTAAAAAATAGACACATCGTTAGATTTGTCTAAAATCGAGACAAAAAAAGAGATATTCCAAAACCGGACCGGCTTTAGAACATCTCTTATCTTCGACTAACCTCACAAATCATATTCATAGTTATCAAACTTGCCATCTGATGCGAAGACATATTCGCAGCTGTTCTCACCCCATCTAGCTATAACACTAAAGACGCGACCCGAAGTGGGAATATCACTGGTGGATGCTGGAGGGTTCACAAATTCATATTTCCCTTCGACGAGTGTTACAGGAACTTCTACAATTGGAAGCTGCGATTCATCAAAGCTCTCAGTTAGATAGGCCATCTTTACTGTGACTTCACTCGGTGCGTAATCTCCAAAGTCGACCTGCAGTTTCTCCCCTGGTTTCAAACGATGCAGCCCCGTTAGAAGCGTAGGTTCACTATGCCAAGCCGTATAGTAAAAGGAAGCCCGATCATAGTCCGCTCCATTCCAGCTCGTCTTTAGAATGACATAATTCTCTATAGCATCTGTACTATTCTCATGTGTAATGATAAGGGGCGATGGCTCAGCAGGGCTTTTGAAAGAGCTCTCGGATTTACTCATTATTCCTCCGCGTTCCCCAAGCACCACCGCACCAATGATAACTACTGCCAACAGCATCAATGAAATCAATAATATCCTTTTAGACTTATTCCTATATTTGATAATAGCTCCCGCCTTTCCTTAAACTTCTAACCCTTCTTTCATTTAACACTTGATCATCAAGCCATGCAAGTAGGTAGCTGATGAATTATATAGAAAATCCAAGAGTTAACTCTCCTTCTATCATATTCTATTTCTAGGAGGTGAATATAAGATGACCATTCAGTTTGTAGATTTAAGACTATCCAACCAAGCTGCTTCTGATGCTACACCAGCAGTTATTCCACTAGCAGCGACTCCCCTTGTTTTTGGAGATATTGGTATTCAGACCGCAGGCGTGTCGGCTGAGAATCAAGGCAATGTCCGCGTACTTTTGACCGGATTTCTAAAAGTAGAAAACAATCCTCTTTTCAATACCAATACCGTTAATGTTCGCAGAAACGGAACGATCATTTTCACCACGACATTTGGGGTTGCGATCAGCAGAGAAAATGAAGCTTTCGGTTTTACAGCAGTAGATATTCCACCACCAGCGGCTGTCGCAACAGGGCAAATTCAGTACACAGCAGAGATCTTCACAAATGCAGCTGCAACAGATCCCTTTAATAATGTCCAAGCCAGAAACTTTAGTGGCGTTGCAGCTGCGGGTAACTCCTAACATGAACATGTAGTGGGTGAGGGAGCGAATTGCCCCTTTAAAAACAGAAGCTCAACCAAAGGTACTGGTTGAGCTTCTGTTTATTCCCCAAATAATAGATTCAGAATCCGTTCATCCGCCTTTCGGTTCTTCCCTTTATAAGGATAACAATGAATATGAATCGCTGGATTAAAGTTAATCTCAATAACGCTATAGTTCGTATCATTGGCTTCTTCCTTGATGTCATCAATCATCATATCCACTCCACAAAAAGTGGCGCCCGCAGCTTTAGCCGCTTGAATCGCCCGAGCCTTATAACTATCTGGGATCTCATCCGTAAAATCCAGGCTGTCACCACCCGTGCTAATATTAGAGTTCTCCCGAAGATAGATGACTTCGTTTAATGGAGGAATATCACTCCAAGCCTGAGCGTGGTTGTTCAAGAACATCGCTTCTGCTTCACCGATCTGAATTTTCTCAAGTGGTGTCTTATACCCACGGCCTCTTAACGGATCCTTATTTTTCTCGTGCACTAGTTGTTCAATCGTATGTACACCATCTCCAATCACATTTGCAGGAACCCGGTGCAATACTCCGACTACTTCATCACCCATGACAAGAAAACGATATTCTTTACCCGTCATGAATTCCTCTAGTAGCACTGTTCGATCAAACTCGAAGGCGATTTCGAAGGCTTTTTGATAATCTTCTTTAGAGAAGTCGTCTGTAAAAATAGTAATGCCGAGTCCAAAATTGGTTGATTTGGGCTTAATCACAATAGCCTTGTTACGGTAAGTGCCATGCGCATTCATTGCCTCTTCCAGATTTCGAAAAGCTTCTCCTGCGGGAACACGAATGCCTTGCTGTTTAAGAACTTCTTTCGTAACGATCTTATTCTCCATGATTAATACCGTACTATAAGAATCAAGGGAGGTCTTCGTAGCTTGCTTAATATATTCTTTATGATCACCTTGCGTAAGAACTACAAAGTTCTCTTCCCGATCGATCAATTGAAACTTAATGCCACGTTTAACCGCTGCCTTCAAAAGAAGCTGTGTAGATAGCTCCAGATCCTCATATCCCACAAAACGGTATCCATTCGCAAGACTTTCCTTAGCATATTGTTTAGCTTTATTCAGATGGTATTGTACAAAAGAGGATTGTTGAACTTCCGACTTCACAATAGCTGCAAAACTCCGGTCTGGCTCTACAATTTTATTCTTAGCTCCATGCAATACGTTCAAAAACACTTCATTCTCCGGGTTCAACAGTTGGATCATATTCTGCATCTCATGAATACAAGTTAATGCCTGCTGCTCCATCGTTGTACATGAATCCCCGTAATCATGCAAACATCCCTTTATTCCTTCCATGATTAGTTGATCATGATTAAGATTCGCCATCTTCTGATCCTCTACTCCGAACGGTTCGTCCTCCTTCAGCAGCATATACAGGATAAAAAGATGAATGAAAATCATCGTTTCTTTGCCGATTCCTATTTTGTAGAGTGGATTCAGATCAATAAACCGAAGCTCCAAATAAGCTATCCCATCTTGCATCAGTTCCTCTAAAGGGTGTTTGCCTCTTGCTGTCTTCACTCTAACCGGACTATAAAACTCTTTTACACTTAATAATTCTTCCGATTCGATCAAAGCTTGTAAATCATGAACATAATCCTTTAACGAAGCAAAAGATACATAAAGAGGTTTTTCATTTCGATACCCACATTCGCTATTCCGCAGTGAATTCATATTCTGATAATAAAAGCTTTTGTCGTCATCTGTTTCCCCGCGAGCTACACATTGTTCCATATAAGTCTTATCAAAAACAGGGCTGGCGCCTGTTAAATAGATAAGAAGCCAACGGTACCTCAATAGGTTACGGGCTATTTTTAAGTAGGTAGCGTCTTTGAATTCTTTAAAGCTCACCTGTGGATCTGTTATGTCATGAAGCTGTCTCAGAAATTGTTCATCAAAAGAGAAATTGTAATGGATTCCGCTCAGCAATTGTCTTTTGCGACCGTATTTGTCTGCTAGCTGATGTCTGTATTCATCCTCAATCGGATTACCCATCTTGGCAATGGGGATGTCCTGATCATTCGGTAGCCTTGGAGGATTACTACTCGGCCACAGATATTCTTCCTTGAGCTCAAGCGACACAATATCCTGCAGCGCCTCCAGAAAGTTATAAGTCTCATCAATAGAATCAAAAGAAGGGGTGACCATTTCAATTTGACTCTCTGAGAAATCGGTTTGAATATACGGGTTCTCCATTTTGTTGCCAAAAGCTTTAGGATGTGGTGTCAGCGCAAGCCTTCCCTCTGGATCCACTCTGACATTTTCTTTTTCCAGTCCAAATTCGCCGTGAAAAAGCTCCTTATTCAAATGGTTATCCCTCAGAAGCTGTATGAGTTTACGATTTAATAAAGCCATTTCAACGATCATCCTTTGCTTAGTAGTTTATCTGCTGTTTGTTCATTTTGAATAAAGATCTTCTAAACCAGAACACAAGAATAACCCCTTTAAACACACTGCTTAGAGCAATCGACATCCACACCCCATTCAGGCCAAAAGGTTCGGATAAAATCAAGGCTAGTGGAATTCGCAGTGCAGTAAATGTAATACTGAAGATCGGCGGGATATGAGTTTGGCCAATGCCGTTAAACGCACCTACTGTCATTAATTCCATACACATAAATAATTGAGAGTAGCCAATGATGCGCATATAATCAGTGCCTAATTCCAGGCTTGTCTGATCTGATAAAAACAAGGAAAATAGCTGCTGCGGGAACGCAATAAATATAAGCGATATGATCACGCCAAAGATGGAGGTTAAGATCAAAGCCTTACGATATCCCTGCCCTATACGGTCCAATCGGCGTGCTCCATAATTTTGTCCAAAAAAGGCAGCAATAGCTCCCTGTAGTCCTCCAATAGTCATATAAGAAATAGATTCAATTTGAATCCCTACTTTTTGCACCGCAATCGCATCCGCCCCAAAACGTACAATGATCTTAGCAATGACGATCGATATGAGCGTAAAGGTGACCCGTTGGATTGTGATCGGAAGTCCCATACGAATTACTTCTTTCATTTGACGACTGTCCCATGCTGATGTGTTCGAAATGATTTCTGACTTTCTTGTCTTTATGATAAAAAGAGCCGTAACTAAGATGTTCGCTGTCAATGTTGCCGTGGCTGCCCCCGCTACTCCCCAACCTTCAAAACTGCCCCAGCCAAAAATTAAAAATGGATCAAGGACGATATTAACCATAAGACCAACAGAGAAGATCTGAAACGGTTGTTTACTATTTCCCATCGAGTTTAAGAGTGTGGCAAACAAAGTATTTACGATGGAAAATACCGTCCCGAAGATCGAAATCATTAAAAATTGTCGTGCCATCCGTTCAACTTCATCACTTCCAAGACCAAAAAAACCAATCAACTGATTGTTGGTCAACAGAACTAAACTCATATAGAGAAGTCCTAATAAAATAGACATCGCAAACCCGTTTTTCATATAAGATTTAGCCTTCTCTATCTGGCCAGATCCCATACAAAACGCAACCTTAATCCCTGTACCGATCGTAATCATAGTCGACAATGCAATCGCTAGATTAATGAAAAAACTCGCCGTGCCAATCGCGGCAACAGGACCACTTCCCAATCTTCCAACCCAAATCATATCGACGAGGCCATAGGTTGTGGAGATGAAATTCGTCGCAATAATGGGAAGCGTTAATTTCATTAAGGTAGGCATAATAGGACCCTGAGTCAAATCATTCATGCCCTGAAATTCCTTCAAATCTAAAAACACCTTCTTCATCTGAGTTTCAGATTTATTATATAACCAAACACTTATATAATCAATTGATTATATTTGAGCAATCTACTCAGAACTCCTAAAAAGTATATAAATTGTGTAGACGTCAAAAGACAGTTCCTAATGCACAAAATGTGCCTACCGGAACTGTCTTTTTTTCGTAATTAAAATTTCTTTTGTTTTCAGTCGAAAAGCTATTGAAAATGGAATATAGTTCGTTTACAATAAAACCAATAAAAAGTTCTATAATTATAGAACTAATAAATGTTTCAGTAACTTACTCAAAGGATGGAGAAGCTCATGGAATATAAAGTAGAAGTCGATTTTGCCCCCATGTATGAATGTGTGAACAGTATGACTGCTTTTCTAAGCAAGCAGAACCATACTGCTATGGATTCCGGTAAGCTCTGGGTACGTGAAGTCCAAGCAAGATTTGCCCCGATGTTGCTTCGTAAAATGCAAGAGGTCGTTAAGAAACTTGATGATTTCAGTTTGGCTCCCTACATTTGGTGCTGTCCAGTAGAACGTTCGGTTAGCAGCTTTCTGGATTGGTTTGATCGGTTAACTTCGGGTGAACTGTATGAAATATCTGGACGTTTCGGCCAATCGGTCCCCTCTAATCTTTCCGAGCTAAGGGACACTGCCTCTGACATCCTGCGCGAATGGAACGCGGGTTACTTCAATGGAATCGACCCTAATATCCTCAAAGGGCTTGAACAGGAAGCCGAGTCAAGACGAACGATACTGAATGGGAACAATGATATGGAAGTCTTTGAAGCAGCAACCGACGGAATGCGTCTCTATCCAACCGAACGTCTGAAGCAGGTCATTATCATTCCGCAATATCATGCCCGCCCACTGGTCACCACCTCTATGTTTGATGAATTCGTGTTCACTAGCTACTCTTGTGATGTTCTCCCTCCGGAAGCTGGCCGGCCTGCTCCAGCACTACTTCGCCTTACCCGGGCACTCTCGGATGAGACGCGGCTGTATATCCTTCGTTTGCTTACAGGCAAGCAGTTGAATTTCACGGAAATCGTGCGGGAAGTCGGACTTTCTAAAAGTACAATCCACTACCATCTGATCGCGCTGCGCGCAGCAGGACTGGTCATTGTCCATACCAACGTTAAAAGCACATCGTATAGCCTGCGATTGGAAGCCTTAAATGGGCTACCGCAACAGATTGGGTCATATCTAGAGAATCAAGCATAAACGCCTTAAGCGTCCTTATAAGGACTGTAAGCGTATATGCGAGAAATATAAGAAAGGAGCGAACAGGCTATGATAAAACGCAGCTATTATGGTTTACTCTCAACCATAACTTTAAGTGCTTTTGGGGATGCTTTTGGCTTGTTGGCTATGGAATGGCTCGTCTATGAGCTGACGGGTTCCAAACTAGCGATGGGAGCACTCGCACTCAGCTCCGGCATACCTGAGCTGCTGCTGCGCTTGCTGGGCTCGCCGCTGTCCGACCGACTCCACCGGGTACGCTTTATGGCCTGCTTGGCAGCCATTCGCCTGCTGGCTATAGCATTGCCACTTGGCATGGGTCTGGCTGGCCAACTGCAGCTGTGGCATCTGTTTGTCGCCGCTGGTCTCAGCGGGGCCTGCGCCGCCCTGTTCATGCCAACAGCCATGGCTGTTATTCCCGGCGTTGCCGATAGCCGGAAGCTGGTGCGGGCTTTTGCTATCATCGATGGCAGCAAAAGTGCAGCAGTCTTGCTGGGCCCCGCCCTGGCTGGGGCGTTGACCGCTGCCAGTGGCGCGCTGCCAGCCCTTAGCATCAACATGTTATGTTACGTTGCGGCCATCACTACCTTGCTGTGCCTGCAGAAGCTACCCAAGCCCTCTCCAGCTCCAGGCCGTTTCTCCATTGCCATCTACGTTCGCGAAATAGCTGAGGGCTTTACCTTCTATAAACAATTCCCCGCCATGCTTACGATAATGATGATGGCCTCTATTAGTAATCTAAGCTCCATTGCCGTCTGGACCATGATGGTTCCTTTTGTACGCGAAGTGCTCCACCGTGATGCGGCGACGATGGGCACACTTAGTACAGTTTTCGCACTTGGAACCTTAGTCGGGCTAAGCGTCATTTCCATGATAGGGGAAATTAAAAAGAGGCGGTTTGTCATGCTCGGAAGTCTGGGGACCATCGGTTTAGTTACAACATTATGGGGGTTGTTTCCTAGTTTTTCTTTTGCTCTCGCCGCCGTATTCGCCACCGGAACGATAGGCCCCTTCTTCGGCTCCTTAAGCTCTTCACTCCATGGACGTCTGGTTCCGAGCAATCTGCAAGGAAGAGTCAACTCCATCCGTTTTTTAATCGGTGGCGGTTTACAGCCTTTTGGTGCTTTTGCCGGCGCCGCGATTGCTGAACTCTATGGTGTGCCTGCGCTTTTTGTCATCGCCGGCTTGCTTCCAATGCTCTGCGCCAGCGCAGCCTTGCTGCTCCCCGGACTCAAAACACTGGACGGCGACCTCTCCACACTTGAAGCCACTCATCGGCGCCCCGTGGTGCAAAGTTCATCGCAAAGTGTTGTAACTGAGCGATAGATGGAAATAGGCTTAAAAAAATTCATTTTAATTATTTATGATGAAATGAATAAAAAAAAGAGATGCTTATAAGCATCTCTTTTTTTGACTATACAGTTAACCTTTGTCTCGGATAACTCGCCGTCACGCACGATTATTTTATGTATAAATAATAACATATATTCTAAAATTAATAAAGAAAAAATCATTTAATACCTAGTTTAAACCAATCTGAATGCTTTCCCCGCCCCATTCTTTCGAACATCTTTACCATTAAGCTTTTTTCACGTTTTGAATTACAACGTCTAAAATAAAAATCTTTAAATAGCTTTTCTATATCTTTTAGACTTTCAAACTGGGAAAGTACTAATAAAGTGTCATATAGTCTTATTTCATAATAAGTTGAAATTCCTGCAGTATTAATTTTGGTTCTTAAACCTAAATCATTTATCAAACCCGAATCAATCCTTAAACGATTCGATGTCCGAAATCTATTAACTAATTGAAAATGTGCACAAGTATTTCTTAATTCAATAAAAATTCGTACTGAGTTGATAAACTTTTGTTTATCAATGTACTTCATCCCCATATCTTCAATGACCTTTTCAAAAACATCTCTTTCAAATCCTAATAATAAACTAAAGAGAGAACCAAACTCAAGGACTTTAATAGTCACCCAGAACGGCGGGTGATCATAAGTAGATATATAAGGATATTTAGCTCTGCAATGCTCAATGAAATTACTATACGTAGCCCCATTGAAATAAATATTTGTCTGAAATATTTTATGTCCTGAAATATTCTTAGCTAAATCTTTAGGTAAACTCAAATGATTTGAACGTGGATTCGTATACTTATTAATATCAATGTAACATGCAGAATCAGAAGCATTTAAATAATGTTTTTCACAAAACCGATATGCCATAGAAGATTTCAAACGGATTTCAAATTTATCTAAAATTTTCAAAATCTCTAAATTCAATTTTTTATCAAAATCATACAACAATAAAAAGTCTTCAAAAAAAAGACCATTGTATTCTTTATTAGTAGCTTTTGAATCAGTTAATAACAATGTTTCAAATCCATTTATCAAGTCAAAATAATTCTTTTCTAATAAATGTCGTTTAGCTTTTTCTTCATCTCTAATAATTAGTTTTCTTTCTTTTAATAAATCAATTTGTTGGTGTAAAGACTTGAATGTTTTGGTAACATGTGTGCTCAAATAAATCTCCCCATTATTTTTAATCTATTTATTTAAAGGTTCTATAATTTTCTAAATGAGCGAGCTACCTAGTTTACTTCCATTTTTCATAAGAAAATGTTAAAAACCACTCTGAATTATACATTAAATAAAAAAATAGGGATATGAACTTCTAGGACGTTTGGCATAATGAATGAGATACTCCACAGAATCGACAAAAACAGGCGATACCGGATACCGGAACATCGCCTGTTTTTATAAGTTTTCACCTAGGAGCATCGCTACTAGGTATATTCTCTTTTCAGTGGCTTGTCACAGTGGCCTGATTCGTAGCCACTAGTTCCCCTCCCCCTTCCGCTAAAAACCGAAGCGGGAGGCGTTGAGCCTTTAGTTTGTATTTGTGTTTGTGTGTTGGTGTTTTGGAATTCGCGCTGATAGCAGCGGAGAGAACGGACTGATTGTGGAAAAGCGGAGCGTCCGCCAGCGTAAAAAGCGCACAAACCTCCAAAAGCTAATACCAAGAACCTAAGGCTCAATCAACCCATATTTCGTTTTTATCCGATCCAACTTCTCAATCATAGGATTAGCAATAAAAAATAAAAACACCACCGTCGAGATCGCATGCACCATATCAAACCAAAAACCTGAAATATAAGTGGTCATTAAAGCCGGCCATGAGAACTCTGAAGTGAACATCATCAACGAGCCTATATTGATAATGCCTCCGTATACGAAAAACGTCGCTAAGCCTCCGAATATACACAGCGACAGCTTATTCTTTTTAAGCAGACCCTTCTTGAAGAAAATGCCCGCCAGGAAGCCAATGATGCCAAAACAAAACATTTGCCAAGGCGTCCAAGGCCCCTGCCCAAAGAAGAAATTCGAGACAAAGCCTGCAACAGCGCCAACCAGAAACCCTGCCTCCGCACCCAAGCTTACCCCTGCGATGATGACAATAGCAACCACTGGCTTAAACTGCGGCAACATAAAAAAGGCTGCGCGTCCCGCCACGGCAATGGCTGCTAACACCGCTATAACGATCAGCTCCCTCGCCTGCGGCTTCCGGTTCTCGAATACCATCGCAAAAGGAATCATCGTATAGATAACAATTAATAGACTGATAAAATAATACTTCCGATCATTTAGCACAAAGATGCCTAATAAAATCGTAGCTGGAATGACTATGAGGATTAGTAGTGCCGCTAATAAAGTTCGACGACTCAAACGACGATCCGTTATCTGCTTCTTTGACATAAATCAATCACACCCTCTATCGTTACTCCCTCATTCCATACATGACGCGCCATACGGTTGGCGGCCGTTGTATAGAAGCTGTTTCCCGCAAAAAACTTCTGTGCTTCATTCGTAGTGATGATACTTCCATCAAAAAACATGGCGCAGACCTCAGCGTATTTGGCACAAAATTCAACATCATGCGAGACCATTACAATAGTAACGCCTTCGGCATTGAGCTTTTGCAGGAATACGGCTAGCTTCTCTTTGAAGGGTCCATCCAGTCCTTTGGTCGGTTCATCCAACAGCAGAATCTTTGGTTCTAACAAAAGCACCTTCGCCAACGCTGCACGCTGTTGTTCTCCCCCGCTGAGATCATACGGATGCATGGAGAGGAGATGTTCCAGTTCTGCGAACTTTACCACAGCTTCAACTCTGGCGGTTTTTTCTTCCTTCGTCAAAGAGAGCTGGGATAACATTTCATATAAATCTAGCTCGACTGTTTTTTTCACAAATAAGGTTTGCGGATTTTGCGGAAGGATGCCCAGATTGTTAGTAAACAACGCTTTGGCATTCATCTTCGCAGGGTTGTTCCCACCGATTAGAACTTTCCCTCTGTATGGCTGAAGGATCCCGCTCATCAGCGACAGCGTCGATGTCTTCCCTGTTCCATTCCCGCCAACAATACAATAAAATTGCCCTTGCTTCACTTCAAACGACAAATCTTTAATGATATCCGGTCCATTTTTATCATATTTAAACCATACGTCCTTAAACTTTATGACTACAGGGCCGGCCTCTTTCGTGCTAGGCTGAGTTTCTGCCATCGTTGCAGGAGTCTTACCCTTTAGAAAAGCATCCAACCATTGGCGCCCTTCCTTCACAGTCACAGGCCACGCTAAGTCATGATCTACTCCTGCAACAATCTGCATCGGTGAGGGCATGGACAGAAACATCGGATGGTTCAGCTTACTTAAAGCCTCGCCCACCTTTTGCGGGGTATCATCGGCGATCACAACTCCCTCATTCAGCACAATCAACCGATCTGCAAGCGGAAGAACATCCTCTAGACGATGCTCGGTCATGATCACGGTTGTTCCCAGCTCACGATTTATTTTTTTGACCGTCTCCAGAAAATCGGAAGCCGCAATAGGATCTAGCTGGGAGGTAGGCTCATCGAGGATTAGAACCGAGGGATGCATAGCCATTATGGAGGCTAAGTTAAGCAGCTGCTTCTGGCCGCCTGATAACTCAGTCACACTTTTATGAAACCAGGTCTGGATCCCAAAAAAACTGGCCATTTCCGCCACACGCAGACGAATAGTAGAATGATCATACCCCAAACTCTCCAGCCCAAAGGCAAGCTCATGCCATACTTTATCTGTCACTATTTGATTGTCCGGACTTTGGAGTACATAACCAATTTCCGCTGCCTGCGTTCTTTGATCAATCTCCTCTACAGGTTGACCCTTATAATAAATTGCCCCTTGGCGACTGCCATGTGGGGTTAGAATTGTTTTCAGTTGTCTAAGCAGAGTGCTTTTGCCACAGCCTGACTTTCCACAAATAGTAATGAAGTCTCCACTTTCAATCGTAAGATTAATATTCGAAAGAGCCGCTTGCTCTTGTTCAGGAAAAGTAAAGCTTAGTTCTTCGATTCGATAGATTTCCATTTCATTGCCTCCACCATATTGATGAGCACTGGGAACATACATAACGCAAAATAAGCGATATATATAAGAATACTAAAAGGCGTAATTGCGCTCGCTTTAATCGACGGATAGAATCTCATGGTGTTCTCACCCATCACTGCCCCTACGGCTACCAGCGCAATTAAGCCTGTCATGATCAAGAGGGCTACTTTGTCTCGGGCATCTAACCGAAAGATAGAAAAGCTTGTACGGCCCGGCAATCCATACCCTCTCGATCTCATGGAATCCGCTGTCTCAATCGCATTTTCCAAAGCCCAGGTGGTCATAATGGAGAGGATCGTAATCCCATTCCGCGCACGCGCGAGGAGATTTCCCTGTGAGACATCCCGACCTATACATTTTTGAGCATTAGAAATCACCTTGATTTGCGCTAAATATCTAGGAACAAAACGAAGCACCATCGAAAAAATCAACGACAGTGCCGGCAGTATTTTTCCGAATATATAAATAAACTTATCCGAGGTCATCACGACGTTATAACAGGAGAACCAAATAATTACCGTCACAAACATACACGCCGCTGCCACGCCATAAAGAATCGATTCCTTCGTAATTGGGTTCCCGTTGTTTAAATAGAACAAGATCGTTACCCCTTGATGATTAAAAACAGGATTCATCACTGCCATAAACAGCAGAAAAGGAATCATGTAAAGCAGATTAAATCGGATGCCCTTTTTTCCTTTTAACATAATTGAGTAGGCTACAGCACTAATAAGGGCAATCACTTGAAATATAGGATGCATGAACACCATGCTAAACAGCAATACAACAACAAAATATAGAAAATTCACAAACGGATGAAAGGTAGAAAAGCTATCCTTCATTATTTCTGAGCTCCTCCTGTGGCTACATAACCACCCACATCTCGACCTAGATCACAAGTGTATACCCAATCAATGACATCGCCATCTTTGAGAACATAACGGCTACTGCCGTAGTTAGGGAACCAGCCATTTACTTTGTACATCCATCCACTGAGCTCTCCAGCGTCGAATTCATACAGATTATTTATGCCTTCAATATAATTACTGTTATAGATCGGCGTCATGCTAAATTCCATATGGATTTTATTCTTTTTCATTTCTCTTAGTAAAACATCAAACACAGACTCACCTTCATAAAAAGTTACCTTCTGCGCTTTATAAATGATACCATCTGCCGGCAATACTTCAAGCTTATCCTGATTAAAAATATCCATGTTATCTAAAATTGTTGCCGCTGAGACGGACAAGGTAGCCGTTAATTGCTTCTTCTTATCTACCGTTGCATCTTGCCATTCCACTGGTTTAGGTTTCCCGCTCGGCACTGGATCGGTAAGAAATTTATCCTTTTTCGATTCCTGCTTGGTTTCTGTTGTCGCTACTTTTGAATCAGGTTTTGTTACGGGTTTTGCCGTCGCTTTCGTTTCCGGCACGGACGTTTTAGCCGCTTTCGGCGTTGCGGTCGGTTGCTTCGTTGCAGCAGGTTTTGTTGTTGCGACCGGTGTTACAACTTCTGTTGGTGCTGAAGTTCCTGTTGGTGTTACAGCTTCCGTTGGTGTTGCCGATTCATTTGGTTTTAGGGTTTCAATGGGCTTAGCTGTTTCACTTGGCGTAGCTGACGGTGTTATCTCTGTTGTCTCGGTAGCGATTGCCTCAGTGGGTTCAACATCATCATTTGTTGCGGAAGCAGTGTTCTCTGGCTCTATAACCTGTGTCTCAACGCTACTATTTGCGACCTTGTTTGGGCTCTTCTGGTAATCCCCGCCCCAAAAGAAGGCGATAGCCAATACACCTATGATTAGTATCGCGGTTAACCATTTCTTCTTGTTCATTTCTCTAGTCCCACCTTAAATAATAAGCAAGGGTATACACGCTACCCTTGCTTATCTCTCTAAATATAATTCTATTTGACGTCTGTCATATCATAAAGACGGGTCTGGCCATTAACGAGCCGATCATAGGAAACCAGTGCATACATCGCCTGATCCGTAGCCATAAGATCTACTTCTCCTGGTTGCGCGCCTCCATTGCCTACTCCACCCTGCTTCACGTGATAAAAACCACCTTCAGGTGCAGCAAAACTAAGCAATGCGTCTACTGCGGAATGTCCATTTTTAATAAATCTGGAATCCTTATGCGGGTCAATACCAAGGCCAGTTAAAGCTACAATCACCTGAGCGATGCTTTCGGAATTTGTAGATTCCCAGCTTGCAAAACCACCGTCTGCTGTCTGTGTTTTGGATAACCAAGCAATCCCCCGGTCCACAGCAGCTGTTACTTTGGCGTTGGTTTTGTAATAAGGCGTTAAGCCTTGAATGACCATCCCCGTGATATCTGGATCAGCCGCTGTAGCATTACTGCCTAGTGCCCATCCACCACCGCTGATCTCTCTGCCCAAAATATAATCAATGAGCCTCTCTCTAGTCGTCTGCGTCTTTACATCCTTAACCACTGGAATGTCGTAATGATTACTGTCCAGTGCAATGAGAGCAAACACAGGTCCGTTAATACCTTGCTTAATTACAGTATCAAAATCCGCGAGCGGTTCCAGTAGGTTATAACCCGCCACTTTATCAATATTTTTGTTGATTGAAGTTAATGCCAAAATAACTCTATCATATTCCGTATATTTTACGCTATGCAGCTTCCCAGCTTTTTCTTTAAGAGTTGCTTCTACATTCGCGTAGTACTTAGTGTAATAACTATCTGGAACCTTCACGCCTGAACGTGCCAGCCCGAACACTGTCCAGTCCCCGCCAACCGAGGAGATAACCGGGTTTGTTACTGTTTTTTGCAAAAAGGCAGCTGTGTTCTGAATATAAGAACTAACTGCTTTATTCTGAATAGTCGGACTAACCACTTTGTTCCCACTCTTATAATCATGGGTTCTAGTAGCTACAACAGCCGCCATTTCTCTAGTTACAAGCTCTTTAGGTTTAAATTGATTATCATCACCTAACATCAAACCAGTCGCAACAACGGTCTCTACATCTGCTTTGGCCCATGCCGATACGGTGTTGATATCTTTAATCGCTGTTCCTGGCTTCGTCGCCGGGATGGCCAATGCTCTGACGATAATTGCTGCCATCTGCTCACGAGTAATCTTGTCATTTGGCTTAAATTCATTATTAAAGCCTGTGATTAGACCTGCCTTATGCGCAGCATTCACATATGGATAGAACCAATCGCCTAGAGCGACATCCTTATAGGTAATGCCTTTATCACTCTTAATATCAAGTTCTAATGCAGAAACGAGAATCTTAGTGAACTCCGCTCTTGTGATATAAGCTTTCGGATTCACCTGGCCATTATTACCTTGGATATATCCTTTTACTGTAGCTGTTTCAATCGCTGAATAGGCCCAGGAAGAGATCTTATCAGCATCTGTATACAGTTGTTTAATATCATTCGTGTTCTGGGTAGGATCCTTAGGAGTCACTGTTGGAGATGGACTCACATTTGGATCAACGCCGGCTTCCGGATTAGCTCCCCCACCAGGAGCAGGAGTAGCACCAGGCTTAGGCGTTGGGCTTGGAGTAGGGCTTGTAGTTGGTATCGGTGCATTTAGATCCACACCCAAATTCGTAGTATAACGCCACTGAATTCTGTCCCCGGAACTTAGGTCATATGAAGATGCTCCATAATTAGGATATTTCCCATTCACATTATACATCCATCCACTGCCGCTGCCATGGTCAAATTCTCCATCGCCTGCGATCGATTCTACATACACACTTCCATATTTACCGCTCCAAGAATCTCGATATTCGATACCGCGGCTATCTAATGTTCTTTTTAGTACAGACCACACCGTGTCACCAGATTGTAGCTCTACCTGTACAGATGGAACAACATATCCCTTATTAATTGTAAGCTTATCCACGGACAGGGTTACATATGGTTTCGATGGAGTGGTTTCGCCACCATTGTTGCCGCCATTTCCTTCACCATTTCCGCTACCACCGTCGCCGCCAGGTGTTTGTACTGCACTGGAAGCATACGCAATGTAGTCAGTGAAGTGATTGGTTTTTACAATTAAGTCATTTCCACTATCATAGGCATACTCAGACTTACCGCTTGCAAAACCTAAGTCATCACTTGCAAATTTTTGAATGGCATGAGGGGTGCCATTTTGAATATAAGCAGCTTCTTTTCCTTTAAGGTCCTTAAAGGTTAACGTAATAAATTGACTAAATTCTACTCTTGCACTACCACCCATGGAAAATGCTTGAAGAATGTTATCAAGCTTCTTGTCCCCAGGAATAATCTGATACACACTATCTTTTAGTGCAGATTCTGCACCGGTTAAAGCTGAAATCAGTTCAATCGCAGAGGCATCCCCACTTGTAACTTTTGCACCCTTAGGAATGACTACAGATACGTTACCTTTTATGGCCTCTATCTGAGGAAGGTCGCTGTTACTTGGTAAATTGACACTAACCTTCGATTGATTTTCTTCCGAAATAGCTACTGTGATTTCTTTGTTGCTATCTCCAGTGCTGATCGGAACGATATAATCATTAGCGTCATTTGGGATTTCAACTTTCGGGTTCTCCCCAGAAGGTAACGGAAGTTCTTTCGGACCCTCTGGTTGCCCAGGCCCCGGTTCTTCTGGTTGTTCCAGTTGCACATCATTCATATCAAAGAGACGGTTGCTATGATTGATCAGACGATCATAGGACACAAGAGCATACGTACCTTGGTCCGTCGCCATATTGTCCACTTTGCCTGTGAGGATATGCTTAAATCCACCCTCAGGTGCAGCAAAGCTAAGTAATGCATCAATAAGCGAATTTCCACTTTTAACAAATCTAGCGTCAGTGTGCGGATCTACGCCTACACCAGTTAAGGCTACAATTACCTGCGAGATACTTTCGCTGCTAGTGCTTCCCCAGCTTGTAAATCCGCCTTGATTGTTTTGGTTATCGGACAGCCATTGGATGGCCCGATCCACAGCAGCTTTTACATCATCACGGGATGCATAATAAGGTGCAAGAGCTTGCATCGCCATCGCAGTCATATCGACATCGGCTTTGGTTACGCCTAATGCCCAGCCACCAGCTTCTGCTGTACCTTTTTTAACCTCTTTATCTAAAATATACTGAACTAGTTTTTCTCTTGTGGTCTGTTCTGTAACTCCATCAACTACAGGAATTTCATAGTTATGGCTATCTAGCGCAATCAGAGCAAAAATCGGACCATTATTGCCTTGCTTTTGGATATATTGATAATCAGCGAGTGCTTTTCTCAGATCATATCCCGCAACATTTGTGATATCTTTTCCGATAGAGGTAAGTCCTAATATTGCTCTGGAATTCTCTGTGCTTTTATTGGCGTCGAGTTTTCCATCCTCTTTAATGATTGATGCTATTTTCGTTGCTACATTGTTGTAATAAAGATCGTAATAACCGTTAGGTACTGTATAGTTCGCCCGGGCCAGAGAAAGGATTGACCATTCTCCACTGCCTGTTCCAAACGACGGGTTCTTTACAGTGTTTAAAATATAGGCAAGGCTTTTATTTAATTGTTGTTTGGCTACAACAGTAGTAGGTTGTTCTAATTGCACATCATTCATATCAAAGAGACGGTTGCTATGATTGATCAGACGATCATAGGACACAAGTGCATACGTACCTTGGTCCGTTGCCATATTGTCTACTTTGCCTGTGAGGATATGCTTAAATCCACCCTCAGGTGCAGCAAAGCTAAGTAATGCATCAATAAGCGAATTTCCACTTTTAACAAATCTAGCGTCCGTGTGCGGATCTACGCCTACACCAGTTAAGGCTACAATTACCTGCGAGATACTCTCGCTGCTAGTGCTTCCCCAGCTTGTAAATCCGCCTTGATTGTTTTGGTTATCGGACAGCCATTGGATGGCCCGATCCACGGCAGCTTTTACATCATCACGGGTTGCATAATAAGGTGCAAGAGCTTGCATCGCCATCGCAGTCATATCGACATCGGCTTTGGTTACGCCTAATGCCCAGCCACCAGCTTCTGCTGTACCTTTTTTAACCTCTTTATCTAAAATATACTGAACTAGTTTTTCTCTTGTGGTCTGTTCTGTAACTCCATCAACTACAGGGATCTCATAGTTATGGCTATCTAACGCGATCAGAGCAAAAATCGGACCATTATTGCCTTGCTTTTGGATATATTGATAATCAGCGAGTGCTTTTCTCAGATCATATCCCGCAACATTTGTGATATCTTTTCCGATAGAGGTAAGTCCTAATATTGCTCTGGAATTCTCTGTGCTTTTATTGGCGTCGAGTTTTCCATCCTCTTTAATGGTTGATGCTATTTTCGTAGCTACATTGTTGTAATAAAGATCGTAATAACCGTTAGGTACTGTATAGTTCGCCCGTGCCAGAGAAAGGATCGACCATTCTCCGCTGCCTGTTCCAAACGTTGGATTCTTTACAGTATTTAAAATATAAGCAAGGTTTTTATCTAACTGTTGTTTGACGGCAACTGTAGTTTCCAGTTTGTAAGTAACCTGATAAGTTACATTTGTTTTGTTTCCAGCTCCGTCAAGAGCCGTTACAGTAATTGCATTACTGCCTGAATTCAGAGTAGCTTTGTACTCCCCATTTGCAGGTGATAAAGTAACTCCATTCAGCTTCACTTCTGGAGTAATGTCACTATATACATTGTCTGTGACAGCTACTTTGAAGCTTATTTCTTTATTGGATACTTCCTGTTTATCTTGTATGCCACTTACTGTAATAACAGGGGGTTCTATGTCTAATGCATTATTAAGACCGACAAGCGCATGATCTACACTTATTTGAGAGCTTGCCATGTTTTCGAGCACGGAATAGGCTTCATAAACTGCCGATTGCACTACTGGTCTGTCCAAAATAGTTTCTTTATTAGGGGCACTGTTAATCTCGGCGATTTCCGCAGTTAAAGCATCCTTATTGGCAAGTTGAACTGGGATTTCCCCCCAGCCGCCAAGATCAGAACCATAGCCATAAGTGGTGAACTGAGTTCGAATGATGTCACCGTCTTGAGGCTTATAATCGGTCATCCCAAACGGAGGAAACACATTATTTACTGCATACATCCAACCCGACATGGAGGTGTAGTCAAACTGACTTAACCAATCTGGGTCTGCTTTAGTGCCGACTGTATTCCCATCGGCTGAAATCATATCTAAAATATATTGTGGAATATTGACTTCACTTCTGCCACTATCTTTAACTTCTGATAAATAAAAACCACTATCTATATTTCCTAAATATCTATAATTGCCATCACCTAGCGCACGTGTTATTAAAGATGCGCCATTATCGCCTTCATAAATCGGAACTTTAATAGGTTCCTTAATATACCCTTGGCCTAAGGTGAATTTCTCTACGGATACAGATACATACCCTTTAAGGGTAGAGCTTGCTCCATCTGCTTGAGCCGGGATTACACTTGTAGAGAATGTCGTAATAAATACAGCTACAATAAGTAACCACGCTAAAAACTTATTTTTCTTCATTTTTCCATAACCCTTCCCTTCATACCTATGATAAAAAACAGAATAAACTTTCTCATAACCACAAAAAAACCACTCAACATAAACGTCAAGAGGTTAAGATAGTGAACCACGATAATAGCTGGCAAACACTATTCAAGCACCTCTCTATCGATCGTAGAGTTTGATGGTGTAACAGAAAAAGGCAGATATTCTGGCTCAAGTATCATCACCCTTGCTGCCTTCCCAGTTTCCCAGTGGCATTTTGCAAGGACTCCTCTTTCACAGCGGCGGGACCGCGCGGGATTCACACCCGCTTTCCATTTAACCAATCTATGATTGTACTTCCGCAACATTCATAGTTGGCACCTATTTCTAATTTTAAATTTTCATGCTTCATCATAACTAATATATATGCTTTTGTCATGTTATATTTCTTTTTTGTATAACGGGCAGCTAGAGATAATCCTATTGAATAACCAATTTCTACGAGTAGGGTTATTCAAATAATTTCTTTATCCAACTGTGGGGCAAATTAATTTAAATCACTAATTCTTATATGAATTTACCACAAATTAGTAAGGTACTCGCTAAGTGTATTCTATGTTAGGGTATATTCAGAAAGCGTTTACAAAATAAAACTGGAGGTGTTTGCGTTCATTTAACCACCAAGTACAGCGTCAAAGCCAGGTCCAAGCATCCTAAATTTATCTCACAAAGGAGAATTCAATGACTACGCGAATCCAGAAATCCTTCTTATCATTGACACTTGTCACCGCTCTTCTGCTCTCTCTGTTCTCATCCATGGCCGCAGCTGCAACTAAGGACGAGCAACAAGCTAAGGCAGCGCCAAAGAGTAAGATCCAATCCTATGTAGACGAAATGCAGCCCGGATGGAACCTTGGCAATACTTTAGATGCTACAGGTGAGGATGAAACCTCCTGGGGCAATCCACGTGTGACCCAAGATCTTATTAAAAAGATCGCCGCTCAAGGCTATAAAAGCATTCGGATTCCTGTGACCTGGGATACTCACATGGGTGCGGCACCAGACTATACCCTAGAAAAGGCCTACCTCGACCGTGTGGAAGAAGTTGTCGGCTGGGCACTGGACGCCAAGCTTTATGTCATGATTAATGTCCACCATGATTCCTGGCTATGGGTAAGCCATATGGAAGAAAAACACGATGAAACGCTGGCACGTTATAATGCAGCTTGGACTCAAATTGCCGATCGCTTCAAGGACAAATCCGATAAGCTGATGTTCGAGAGCATAAATGAACCTCGGTTCACCGATGGTGGAAGCACAGACGAAGCAAAAATGGAGCAAATGCTTACTGAACTTAATAACTCTTTCTATCAAATCGTGCGGAAATCCGGTGGGAAAAACGACCTCCGCCCACTTGTATTACCTTCATTAGAGTCTTCACCTACGCAAACAAGAATGGATCATCTCTATAAGACGATTACGGCTCTGAACGATCCAAATATTATTGCGACCGTTCACTTCTATGGCTTCTGGCCGTTTAGTGTGAACATTGCCGGCTACACCACATTTGAAAAAGATACAAAAAATGATATCACTCAAACTTTTGATAACGTTTACAATACATTTGTACCTAAAGGCATCCCTGTCATCGTCGGCGAATTTGGTTTATTAGGTTTCGATAAAGACACGGGTGTGATTGAACAGGGCGAGAAGCTTAAATTCTTCGAGTATCTGACTTATTATTTGAAAGAAAAGAAAATGACTTCCATGCTCTGGGATAACGGGCAGCATTTCAACCGTAAAACTTATAAGTGGTCTGACCCTGAACTCCACAATGTATTAATGTCTGGTCTGAAGGAGCGTTCCTCCAGCACCGAAAGCGATTTGGTCTACCTAAAAAAAGGTGCACAAATCAAAGATACCAAGGTTAAGCTGAACCTGAACGGAAATAAGCTAACCACCATTAGTGCCAACGGAAAGTATCTGACCAAAGGTAAAGATTACACCTTAAATGGTGAGGAGCTCATCCTCAAAGCCAGCCAACTTAAAAAGCTCACAGCTTCCCAAAAATACGGTGAAAATGCCGTGCTGACTCTGAAATTCAACAAGGGTGTTGCGTGGAGACTTAAGGTGATTGTGTATGACACAGCTAAATTAAGCGATGCAAAAGGCACGACTGAATCCTTTGCCATTCCGACCACCTTTAATGGTAACCAGCTTGCCACAATGGAAGCTGTATATACCGCTGGTGGCAATGCAGGTCCGCAGGACTGGACTCCATTTAAGGAATTCGGCAATACCTTCTCACCTTCTTATAACACTAAAGAAATCAAGCTGCTTCCCGCGTTCTTTAAAGATGTTAAAGACGGCGAGGTAATCCTGAAGTTCCACTTCTGGAATGGTGATATCATCACCTACAAGATCACGAAGAGCGGAACAAACGTTGTAGGAAAGTCCTCTTAACCCCCCGTCCTGTTAACAACACAAATAGGGGTGTCCTTCGCAGGAACATCCCTATTTGTATTGCACCGATCACATATAAACCTCGTCATACGAAATTATCATCAACCGATAAATTAAATAAACGCCAAGATAGGCTCCGGTAATAAGAAACATTGGATTTAAAAATATCGCATGGATCGAGGTCATAAATACAGCATGATCTCTTAATATTTCGTAAATTGCCAAGGCAGAAATATTTCCAAAGATAATCGTACTTAAGATCGAAACAACATTAAAAACCATACGCCACTTTATCGATTTCCCCTGTAACATCAGCATAACAATGGGAACAAGAATACTACCAAGTACGATTAGAAATTTCATCCAGCTCACCTCGGTAATTTTTTAATCGTCCAGTTCCACACTTTCGATTTGTCCGTCTGCATTTACCGTCCACTCGATTTCAACGCCATTGTTCAATCCGAGCTTGTCTTCATCTTCAATGACTATATGATCAGGAATCGTTAAGGTTTGCTCTTTACCGCCCTCCACTTGAACAGTAACCTGTTTACCCTTAACCGCAGTGATCCTTCCGTCATATTCAATCTGCTGCAAAACAATCTTTTGATTCGGATCTGTGATGGTGACCCGCTTGCCTCCGTCAGTTAGCAGCTCAACCTTTTTATGATAGTTATCTTTTAACGAAACCTCCTTGATAACTCTCTGAATGCTAACCCCCTCTGGAAGTTTCCCAGTATTTGAGCCGGGTGACGCAGATGTTAGGGGTTGTTCTGTTGCGTTATTCGTAGGTACAGGTGTAGTTGCTTCTGCAGAAGGTGCTGCGGTTTCTACTTGAGCTGTTGGAGTAGGCACTTGAGTCTCATCCGCTGCTTTAGTGCAACCACTTAGCAATACCGTACATGCACAAATACAACAAAGAATTGTAGCCCTGGTAAAACGTTGTGTTGTTCCTTTATTCGATATCATCTTTTACCCCCGCATTTTAATGTATTTTTTTCTCTATAGTGGACATAGTTTTACCTCTTATCTTCCTTTTATTCACCAGAATATGGCCATCTGAAAGCAACAGTTAGATAACAATTCATGAATATGTCAAAAAACCGCCCTGATTTAGATCAGTGGCGGTCTCCATGAAATGATGAGATAAATTAGATCCTATTAATTTACAATATGTGTGCCAGCCTGTTGGCTCATCGCAGCTTTCATATTTTCCGGATTGGTAATGATAACTCTGCGTCCCTCTTTTTTCAAAAAGCCAAGACTTGCTTCAATTTTAGGCTGCATACTGCCAGCAGGAAAATGACCCTGCTCCGCATATACCAACATTTCTGCCGCTGTAACTTCTTCAAGAGCCTTCTGCTCAGGCGTACCGAAATTCACACATACCTGAGGAACTCCTGTTGTAATGATAAGAGATTCTGCATCGATCTGTTCGGCCAGCAGACTTGTAGCAAAGTCTTTGTCAATGACTGCATCGATACCTTCGTAGGTATTATTTTCGGTTTTGATCACAGGAATCCCGCCTCCGCCAACAGCGATTACCACATAACCCGTCTCAATGAGTGATTTAATGACGTCTTTTTCAACGATATCAATCGGCTTAGGCGATGGAACAACACGGCGGTAACCTCGTCCTGAATCCTCAATGATGACCCAATCTGGCTTGGCACGCTTCATCTCCTCTGCTTGCTCAAGCGTGAAGAAGGAGCCCACTGGTTTCGAGGGAGACTGAAAATTCGGATCATTTTTGCTAACCTCGACCTGAGTAATGACTGTGGCAACCTTTTTGTCTAATCTGCGATGAATGAATTCATTTGTTAAGGCCTGCTGAATTAAATAGCCTATGCCCCCTTGCGTGCCCGCCACGCAATTGACCAGCGGAGTAACATCCATTCCAGTGACTTCCGAAGCCACCTCGCTTCGTCTCAGCTCGAATCCAACCTGTGGACCGTTGCCGTGAGTAACCACCACATCGTTGCCTGCTTGCACCAGATCAGCGATATTCACAGCAATTTCACGTACTGCCTCAGACTGATCCTCTATAGAATCGCGGCCATTGTCTTTCACCAATGAATTACCGCCAATGGCTACAACTATAAATTTACTCATTCCATTCCTCCTGACGGATCAGTTGATCCTCATTTATTAGCGTTTAAGGGCCAGCTGAAATTGTTCCTTCGCGGAGTGAAAATCCGGATTGGCAGGATTATAGCTGATAGCAATATCTATTTCTTGAATGGCCATTTCATGATCACCAAGTAAACCAAGTGACTGTGCCTTATGATGATGATATAAAGGATTGCTCGGATCGTTAGCAATTGCGTTCTCAATCGCCTCAACTGCCTCTTGATGCCGGCCAAGTGATCTCAAGCTGTTCGCCTTATGAAACGAGAAATCATACCGTTCAGGCTGCTGTTCCAGAAGCTGATCCATAACTTTAACCGCTTCCTCATGCCTGCCCAACTCTCTTAAATAATTGGATTTATGATAGCGGAAGAAGCTTTCGCCAGGATCGCGTTCTATCGCTTTGTCATACTCTGCTAACGCTTGCTCGGATCGCTTCATCATTCGGTAGGCATTTGCGGTATAGAAATAGAAATCAAGGTCATCCGGTTCGATAGTAAGTGCCTGTTGATAGGCTGCCAAAGCTTCCTCATATCTCCCGAGTTCCCCTAAGAAGTATCCTTTATAGTAATAGAAGTCTGAATTATTACTGTCCTCTTGCATTGCATGTTCCATAACCAAACTTGCTTTCAGGAAATCCTCTGCCCGAGCTAGCTCTTGAGCGCTTTGAATACTTGGATGAATCGTTAGCTTTTCTTTATTGAGAATACGGATGACCCTCTCCTGTCCCAGCTCTTCTGCATGCTGCAACGATGATTTGCCGTCACGATCCGGCAATTGAACATCCGCTCCAGCATCCACCAACAACTGAATAATATCAGAGTATAAACGGCCACCATTCCCGAGAATTACTGCCTCCAACAAGGCAGACCATCCCAGATTGTTCATATGGTTAACTGCAACGCCTGCTTCCAGGCATTTCTGAACAGTTCTTAGATACCCCTTCTCGCTGGAAGGAAGCAGTGTAGTTCCCCCAAAACGATTTACACTGGTTGTATCCGCACCTGCGGCAAGAGTTAAAGACAGAATCTCATGGAATCCATTGGCACCGGCACACAGGTAGGGTGATAACATAGTGATATCTCTTGCATTCACGTCACTGCCTGCTTCAATCAGCTTTTGAGCGAGAGGAATATGATTTTTTTGCGTTGCCGCCATCAGCGCAGTACGACCACTGGCATCCTTATGATGAACATCGGCACCACGAGCTAAAAGCTGTTCTACGGCAGCTAAATCCCCGCGATCCGCTGCTTGAATTAAATCTTCTGACAGAGTTTGATTAGTCATGGCTCTAGCTCTCCTATTTCTTTTTATCAATTATTTATTCGGATTGCAGCTTGTTCGCTGGGTCACGAAGGTCTGAAAAATGCTTATAAACAAATAATCCTGCAACCATCAAATAGGCGTATACGAACGGCATAAGTGAAGCTTGAGCAAATCCAACAGTCGGCGCGTGAATGATCCCAAATAAAGATAGGCCAGACGCGATTACAGCAAAGACAGCAGCCCGCAGTGGTTTATTCAGGATAGAGAAAATAGTGATGGAGCCCCAAATCAAGCTGCTAAGCGGTGCACCATTTCCTAAATGCATCAGGCCGTTGTAATAAACCCCTTTACTTAATAAGAGATCAATCCCCACCTTAGAAGCCGAAGTTTCAGCCGCATTAAAAATGTTGTTCGCAAGCGTTAAAGCCCAGTTAGCAATCCATGGGAACAAGGTGATAAAGATAACGGGAACTTCATTTTTAGGTGTCTCTCGAACCACCTGATTCGCCGTAACGACCCCGACATAGACCAGAATCGGAACAATCGCCACAACAGGTATGATAGACAACAGCAGTGCCCCTATACCAAAGAGACAAATAATTAACATGGAGAAACCAGAAGCTATGGTATAACCAAGTCCAGCCCCAATAGATTTCCAGCCTGCATGACCAATGTACACAGTTACCGGGAACGGATTACCTGTAAAAGCACCAATACTTGAAGCAACCCCGTTCGTTAGCATGACGTTACGAGTGTTATAAGGATCTCCCGCAGCATGTGCGCTCTCAATATTTTCAAGGTCAAAAATATAATTCGCCAGTCCCAATGGAATTGCAGAAGCCAGGTATGGCAAGGCATGCGGAATCCCTTGAATTAAGCTGGTAATATGCACCTCAGGTGGATTAAACCCCAGTGTTGAAAGAGCCGTTGTGATCGCTTCTGGATTCTGCAAGCCGAATATCCAAGCCAGCGCGGTTCCTGCAATCAGCAGCAGGAATCCTGTAGGAATTTTTTTGAATATCGGCGATTTGCCAAACCAGTTAATAAAGATGATCACAAGTACAACAAAAGCAACCACTGGTGTTTCGAAGGATTGCAGCATCGGGTTCATGGCCAGCAATAACAATCCAAGTCCAGATAAACAAGATAAAAGTACGGTTCTTGGAATAACCTTACGCAGCACATCTCCCAGAAATGAGCCGACAATAAGGATCAAAGCTTCGAACAGGCACCATACGAGACCAATTTGCAGCGCAAATGATGCATCATTGGTTTCTCTAAATACGGGAATTAACACTAGAAAAGTTACCGTAAAAATCGATGGAGCACTAGGTCCTGAAGGTAATGCGGTTATATCCGTTCGGCCTGTTTTTTTGGCTAGCTGATATCCAAACCAGCCATAAGCAATACTTGCGATAAAAATCGCGAGTCCAAACGCAGGAACGACTCTGCCGTAAACCATACCTTCCGGAAATCCTACTACAAAAATTAACAATGAAATCATCGTAAGCAGATTGGTTAAATTGTTAGCAAGCAGCCCGAAAAACGCGGCCCAATCTCCCTTTTTCCAGAACATCTTCATAAATACTTGATCCATAATAAATCTCCCCCTAGATCGTTAGCGCTTACATACCAATGGCTTATGAAGCCCTCAGGCCCTTGAATAGGCCTGAAGGGCGGGTGGTTCTATGAATGCATGCTCTGGCTAAAAGCGAGAATGGCTTGCTCGAAACACTCGATTGGAGGATGAGTGATTCCGGCTCCAATCATTCCGATGCCTGGATCCTTATGGGCAATAGCCGTGTTGATCACTGGCATAATGCTGGTTTGACCCACTTTACGAATATCGATTCCAGTAGGAATTCCGCGGAAGTTCAACAAAGGAATCGTCACATTTGGATTCTCCGTCGTAGTAATTTCCTTCATTTTCACAGAATAGTTCATGGCATCATCTACGGTTCCCCCAACTAATGCTACAATCGCCGGCGCGGTTGCCATGGCGAAGCCACCTATACCATACGTTTCGGTAATCGCACTGTCACCGATATCGAGTCCCGAATCTTCCGGCTTATACCCTGCAAACATCGGTCCGACAACCTTTTGCGCAGGGCCGGTAAACCAGGTATTGCCTGGCATTCCACTGACACGAATACCGAATTCCACGCCATTGCGGGCCATCGTTGTTACGATGGTGCTATGCTCGATGCCATGGGCAGCATCAAGCGCACATTTACAAAGAGCCATCCAGGTTGGTCCGGAGAAATAATCACTCATTGCCACAAAATCGAACACTTCGATTTTCTGCTCATTAGTAAAATCCGTTCTCAGGATAAGCGGCGTTAATGCCTGAATCAAAAGAGTCGTTCCAGCGTTGTTGCGGTTATGGCATTCATCTCCCATATGGAGCGCCTGTGATAACATGAGCCGCAGATCAATGCCGTTCTCAGAGAACTTCATCGCCTCACGCAGCATCGGTCCAAGCACATCTCTCATCCAGATCAAACGGGCAACGACCGTTTCATCGTTTGCACCCATCCGCAAGATTTTCGACAGTTGCTCACTAAGGTTCGTATAAGCGATGTTGCCATACGTTTTATTCTCTACAATGTGCATGAACATAGAGGCTGAGGTTACCCCTGCCATGGACCCCACACAATTATGCTCGTGACAAGGGGAGAACGTAATCTCACCTGATGCCGCTAGTTCGGCAGCTTCATTCAGATCCTTCGCCAAGCCCTCAAAGACCAAAGCGCCGGTAACTGCACCTTTCATGGGACCACTCATCTTATCCCAGGTAATCGGAGGCCCTGCATGTAATATCGTAGTCTTAGTCATCCCTGGTACGACATTGATCGCTTGATCAAAACCAACCAATACCGGTTGTGAATTCACGATTCGCTCTACAGCCAGCTTGTTGGCAGCCTCAATCTTTGCAGCAATCCCCTCTTGCTCTAACGCATCCAGTGCGGCAATTAATTCGGGCTTACCTCCACCAGGTGGCTTCCATTCCAGATGGGTTACGTTGCCTTTTTGCTTCAGGATATCATCCTTGAACATTTCTAGGCCGACATTGATAACGTGAAGTTCACTCTTAAATAACTCATTGATTCTGCTCATGTTATACTCCCTTCTCTACAAAACCTCTGGCAAGAAGTCCTGCATTCGTATTACTGCTTGCATAGGTAACGCCCGCGGATACCAGCTTATCAAGCTGTTCTTGGACGAAAGGTGTATCCAGATCGGTTCCAAGTACATAGCCGACAATCTCCAAATGTCTGCCTTCTTGTTCCGCTGCTTGCTTAGCCTCAATAATTGCAGGCACCATAACACCTACTGGATCCTCATGCGATCCATAGCCTAATACAAAATCCATAATGATCACGCCCACCGCCGGGTCCTTTGCTTCCTGCTTGAATCTGGCAATCCGTGAAGAAGGATCAATCATCGGATGTGGTTTGCCGTTAGTGAACCCATCATCCCCAAAGTCAATAAACGTATGCGCTTGGCTGATATGGATATCACCCAGCTGATATTCCGGATCTTTTGGAATATTGCTATAGACATCGTCGTATTTCTCCATCGCTAGATACATTGCTTCATCACATAAAGTACCGCCGCAGAATAACCCACGAATATACTTCTGTTCTGGCTTCAGCTTGACCTTAATCTCCTCAATCAGCGGAAGGTTTAGCGGATGCTTGTCAATTTGACTCTCATCAATGCCGGATAGAATTACCGCCTTTAGCGCGGCCTCTTTGGTTGTTTTGGCAAAATGTCCACCTGCTTCCAGAACAGCTTCCTCCGTTCCTCCGATAAAGCAGACCACGACAGGCTTATGCATATTTTTGATTTCATTCAGCACTTTTTGTTCCACACTTTTGGCGGGTGGCTTGGAAATCAACACAATGACCTTAGTGGCTTCGTCTTCGTTAAGCGCTTTCATCGCATCAAGCATCATTACTCCGCCGACACGTTCACTTAGGTCTCTGCCGCCTGTGCCAATCAACTGTGAGATGCCTCCGCCAAAATCGTGAATCCGCACGCTGATTTCCTGACTTCCTGTGCCGGATGCACCCACGATGCCGATATTGCCTTTACGAACCTTATTGGCAAAACATAAGGCCATATTTCCAATGATCGCGGTTCCGCAATCCGGCCCCATCATCAGCAATCCACGCTCATGTGCTATTTTTTTTAATTCAATTTCGTCTTCTACGCTTACGTTGTCACTGAACATCATGACATGTAGATTATTCTCCAGCGCTTTTCTTGCTTCTCTGGCTGCAAACGCTCCGTTGACTGAAATCACTGCAAGATTAGCTGCTGTCATATTCTTCACTGCCGACTCAATTGTTGGATATTTAAGCTCTGTACCGCCAACTGCACTATCTTTTTTAATAAACAGCTCTTCGATTGCTTCAAAGGCAACTTCAGCCAGCTCAGGGGATGCTGCTTTGATTACGATCATCAGGTCACTATTCTTAGCTTCCTCTAGCTCAGGGGTTATCAGCCCTACATTCGCTAATACCTCTTTATTCATTTGAGTAGCCATTGCGATAAAAGCTTGTTCGACACCCTCTATTTGATTCGCTTTGGTCGACAACGACATGAGCGAGACGGAATCAAAGTATGTGTTTCTTTTAATTACTATTTTAGTCGACATATCTTACCTCCAACGTTGTTCTAGATTAAGATTCAAACCGCTAATGATCCCCAAGGCAATATCTGTTCCGGAAGAAGAACCTATATCCAGCACTGCCGATAAGCCAAGAAGCATATTTTCCTTACTCTCATACATGAGCGAATGCAGCATCTGACCCATTGACTCTCTCACCTGACCCCAAGCCGCTTTTTTCAGAGCCATATAGCTTATTTCATTCGTTAATTCAGCTGCTTCGTTCACGACTTCCCTGCACCACGGCTGATATTTACTAATAGGACTCTGAGGCAGATGGATCGCAGCAAACAATCCAACTAAAAAATCATCTCCCGACGGAGTCAGCCCTGAGCCTAACCCCATTAGTCGAATTGCATAATGAGTAGCCTCTTCCATGCTGTCATTCGCCAAGGCATTGAGAAGACCTGAAGATCGCTCTTCCAGCAGCCGCATCGTTTCTCTCTCAAAGCTGCTAGAACCCGCAAACTGCTTCATACCGCCTGCTTTTCCATAGCTATTGATAAAAGCCCTTGCCGCAGCCAAATTATCTCTTAGCGTCTTTACTTCTATTGGAAAAATAGATAAAGAGCTCTGCCAAACTGTCAGTTCCTTGATCGATATTGAAAGCTTAGTGCCAATATATAATTGATCATTCTCCGCAAAAACTTCATCTCCCACAACCAGTCCAAGATCCGAAAAACTACTAACCTCTGTGATCAAAGTATTAGGCGCATTATCTATCCTACTGCTCGCAATGGTATATAATTCATCAGTTGCCTTGCACCTTACATTTATCGTCCGCTCAAATATGCTGTGTACATTTCCGAAAAATCTTGATTCTCGAATCCGATGAAAGAACGCGCTATCACTGGATATCCCAGCTTTTAAATAAGAGGTACACTTGCTCTGAGAATGCTCCGTTTGATCGCCCCCTTGAGAAGGAAGTAGATAATGGTTTGGTCACTTACTGTCAGGTTATCCTATATAGAAAGCGTTCTCATAAAAAAACCGTAACGGTTGATGATGAATGATAGAAGATGTTACACTCAGTTCATAAAATTCCAAGAATGATGAAGATTGAGCTGCTTTCTGTGTGAAAAAGGATATTTTTGTGAAATATATCACAGTTTAACGGATAAACGTTACCTGACACCCTTATTGTAGTCCTCCGTACACTGGGGGTCATCATACAAGAACACTAAAAACAACAAGTAATCACTATGCACATTGCACAATGGGCGAAGATGAGAGGTGTGAATTGATGCTAACGATAAAAGATATCTTACAAATCAAATCCATCGAAGGCATAAAGATCGTTGCGGGGCATTCTGGCCTAAACAATCAAATCTCCGTAGTTAATATCATCGAGAATCCGGACGTATTTGACTGGCTGACCTCGAACGAGCTGCTTTTATCCACCGGATATATCTTCAAAGACAGCACGGAGCTGCAGAACAAATTCATTCATGAGCTGGTGGAGAATAACTGTGCAGGACTCTGCATCAAAATGAAGCGATATTTCGATGCTATCCCGCAGAATATGATCGAGCTTGCTGATAAGCATGGACTCCCGCTACTGGAGCTCCCTTTTGAATACACCTTGTCCAGAGTCATTGCGATCATTAACGAAAAGACCAACGCGGATTACGATGCTGTGAACCGACGCTCGCTCGACCTTCATAATGCGCTGTTCAAAATCGCACTCGAAGGAGGCGGTATTGAGCAAATATCGGCGGAATTGTCCGACACGATCCATAACCCTGTTCTTATATTAGATAGAGACTGGAACCTACTCTGCTATACAGATCATAAGGATAACCCATCTCCACTTCAGGAATTCCTGCCACTGGTGAAGAACAGGCCTGTTTTTCCACCAGAGTTCACGGTAGCTTTCCCAAAGTATATTACTGAAATCAAAAAATCCATCAAACGCACCTACTATTCTCAGGGACAGCCGTACAAGTGCTGCATTATGCCGGTTTCTGTATCCAGTAACGCTTACGCGTATATCGTCGTTCTGCAAACGGTACGCAAGCTGGTTGAATTTGACTACACCGCGTTAGAGCATGTATCCACGATGCTTGCACTGGACCGGATCAAAGCCAAGGAAATCGAAGAGGTAAAGCATAAAATTAGGCAGGACTTCTTCGACGACTTATTAGCTGGCAATATTACTTCAACAGAAACACTGCATTCCCTATCTGCTATGCATGGGCTTAAAGTTAACTATGCGTATTACTGTACAGTTATCCATATTGAAGCTACACAGCTGGAAAACTACACGGACATGGTTTATAGAAAATACGAAATGGAGCATATGGTCAAAAAATGTGTCAATTTGATCTATGGCTTGTCCAGTAATGCAGGTGGAGAGCTAATCTGTTACTATCGCAATCAGCAAATTATCATCTTGATCGGAAAAAATGAAAATAAACCGCCAATTTCCGTAAGCGATACGAAAGCCTTTGCTCAAGAGGTGCTGCAATTGCTGGCTCAGGAAATGACTAAAAATCATTTTCTCATCGGCATTGGCAGTCAGTATAAGACACTTGCTTCGCTCCATCGAAGCTTCTTCGAGGCCCAGGAAGCTATGCGGCTCATGCAGCGGTTTAATAAAGACAGCCGGAGCATTGCTCACTTCGAGGATTATTCTGTCTATCATTTTTTGGATTCCAATATTAAGCCTACGGAAATGGAGACATTCTTTAACAAAGTTCTGGGAGGCATCCATGAACATGACCAGACGATGAACACGAGATTCATGTCTACCTTGGAGTATTATTTTATGTACAATCAGAATGTAACCGAAGCCGCCAAAGCGATGTTTATTCACCGCAACACCTTTATTTACCGGATTGATAAAATCAAAGATTTGCTAAATATAGATCTGAAAAACTCAGATGAGCTATTCGAGATTCAACTGGCACTTAACCTCTATCGATTGCTGCAAAGGGGTTAAAATAACGAAGGGTATTCCCGGCAACCATTACTCTAGTTGCACTGGAATACCCTTTTTTCATAACGTCATAGCCCGTCCATATCTTGCTAAATATTCTTCCTTCTCCTTATAATCCGGCATTAGGCTTCCAACCCGTCGCCAAAAGGAGCGATCATGGTTCATATGCAGCAAATGACATAACTCATGGATGATCACATAATCGATAACCTCCACGGGAGCCATGGCCAGACGATAGTTAAAGGTTAGCTTTTTATCGGAGCTGCAGCTTCCCCATTTGGTCCTGGACTCTACAATCTCGATACTCTTAGGTTTTACTCTAAGCTGCGTCTGGTACCTAGTGATCCGCTCTCCTATAAGCTTCTTGCAGCTAGAGAAATAGAACTTTTTCAGCTTTAACTGAAGTTGTTCTTCACTTAGCTCCGCTGTCTCTATAAGCTCATGCAGAGAATAATATTTGCCTAGATACAGGAACTTTCCTTCATCTTCGTACGCTCTGATCATCTTTGGTGTTTCACGAGCCGCTTCGAGACTTTGCAGCTTCTCCACAATCATTTTTCCATTACGCTCAACCACACTTTTAATCGTCTCTTCAGATGTTTTCTTAGGTACCTTGAGTGTTATGCGCCCTGACGAATCTATATGAATGGAGATTTTTTTTCCGTTTCCATATTGAACATTAAACTCGATCACCTGATTGTCATAATCAATCTTCATACCCACCATCGTTTCTATAAGATTATTCGCAATAAAAAAGAAGAACGCACCTAGGCGTTCTCCTATTTTAACACGATTCCTCAATACACCGGATATCCCGCTACAAACATTGCCAAGTACAGTATACTACCCACAACAGATATAACAGTGAGTGCAACATCCTTCGGCTTTTCATTAGTGAGCGCAACGGCAGCAAAAGCTAGCGGAAAGGCAACAAGCAAATAACGCGGGGCTGACAGCAGCCAGGTAGCTCCCACTACGAAAGCAAAATACACGATAAAATAAGCAGTGTAGGATGGCCGTAGTTTTCTTGCTCCCATAAACATGATAATTAGTGCTGAGAATATAGCGATTAAATTAGGCAGCCACATGCCGAGAAAAGAACGGCTATCTCCACTTTTAAAGGTGCCCACCGCATATTCCATCTGATATCTTACGGTATCGAAAAAGAGATAGAACTTCTGTGACCAATGCTCCCTCTGGTAAATACTGAACTGAAAAGCATTTCCCGTAACATAGTAGTTGATGTAAAGATAAGCCAGCAAACCCATCGATATGATAGCAAGACAGCCAATGGCGGTGGTCAGTTTATGTATAAACGCTTTTTTCTCTAGTAATTTATAATTCCCGATAAGTTCCCGTGCAAATTCAATCGCAACCGGTACAATCAACAGTACCCCTGGAGAACGCGTATACGCTGCAAGTGCACCGCATAAACATCCGATGAGCCATTCTTTTTTTCTCACAAAATATAAACACAACAGCGATAAGGCCAGAAATAAAGATTCGGTCATTGGGATGAAGAAAAAGAACGCAGCCGGAAATATAAAAATATACTTTACTACTCGCATAGCACTCTTTCGATGCATGTCTAGTGCGGCAAGCTCATAGGCGACCAAGGCAGCGACAAGCGAGCAAATATTAGAAACGATGAATCCAGCGACGAGATAATTCCCTACAAATACCTGAACTACTTTAATTAGATTTGGAAAAAAAGGAAAAAACACAATATGGTATTTCGGATCTCCCTCCGTCACATACCAATTCTCCGCGATGCCCAAATAATGTGAAGCGTCGATCCCCGATATATGCCAGGTCTCAGCTATTTTGCTAAACAAACCACCGGAATAGCCATTCTGTATGATCAAAAATATATACCCGATAATCATAAGCAAGACCCTACTAGCCACAACCCAGCCGATAATATATAGCCAAGCCTGCTTTCTGTCCCGTATTTTATCTTCCAGAGTTACTTCAGGTGCTGGATTTGTCAGAACAAAATCTGTCAAAACAGGTATAGTGCGGAGTCCCAATAATACAAAAAGTACGAAACAGGCTACGGAAGCAAGGGTACCCATCATAGTCCAACTAGTGGTCGAGTTTACCCAGAAAATAGCCGTCACCATCATAATGAACATGAAGATGAAGGAAATGATTTTGTCGTGCTTTTTCATTTGAACCTCCAAAGATAAATTCTTACAATAATCTAGTTAAAAAAGGAAAATATTACGCATAGAAATATAATAGTCTCTGGAAATTTTTTTGTAAATCATTTCTTAGATCATCATAGATTCTAAAAAAAGCCTATGCACTGAAATGCATAGACTGTATGTATAGCCCTATTTTAACAACTCTAACACGCCTTGAGGCTGTTGATTAGCTTGAGCCAACATCGCTTGTGATGCTTGAGATAAGACATTGTATTTGGTAAGCTTCATCATTTCCTTTGCCATATCCGCATCTCTTATTCGTGATTCAGCTGCTGTTAAGTTTACTTCGTAATTGGTTAGGTTATTATGGATATGTTCTAATGCATTTTGATACGCGCCGTACATTGAACGCCTGGATGAAACGGTATTTATAGCTTTGTCTATTTTCGAAATCGCTAATTCGGCACCTTGTCTAGTTGAAAGATCTATATCCGCAATTCCCAGAGCAGTAGTTCTAGCATCTGTTAATTTAACAGCGAAGTTATTCCCAGAGTTTGCTCCCACCTGAAGATTTACTGTTTTGTAATCATATGTGGTACCAGGGTTTGATCCGTAAGATACATTGAAATTGGTTATCCCAGTTGTAGTTGAAAAAGTGTAACTTCCGTCATCATTACTAATAATGTTATTTAGTCTATCCGTAGAGCCCCCACCATTTAGATTAACATTAGCCAATTCATTACCCTGTGGATCAAAGATGGAAAGACGATAATTATTATCTACTATTCCTCCAACGATGTAATTCCCATCTTTCATTTCTGTAATGCTAGTAAGTTGACTGGAGTTGGAAGTTTCATTTGAGATATTCTTCTCCCACAATACGTTTCCACTACTGTCTAGTTTATAGATTAATCCACTAGTTTTAGTAGAGTCGTTATAAGAACCAACAATTATGGCCCCTCCATCACTGGTTGCGATGGCCCGGTAACCTTCATCATCCCCAGCAGCACCGACTCGTGTGTCCCATAACGGATTTAAGTTACTATCATATTTCACAACCCAGCTTGACTTATCGGTATAAGAACCGTTTAGTTGGAGACTTGATGAACCAATAGCCAAATAACCGCCGTCAGCAGTTTCAATAATAGAATTAAATTCTTCGCTTCCATAGCCAACAGGATTGGATTGTGAAGAACCCACTATCGAGGTGGATTGTTGCACACCACTACTATTAAATTTAGCCATAAGGCCATCCCAATTTTGAATACCGGAACCCGTCCCTGCCACAATAAAGGAACCGTCACTAGTCTCAATTACTTCATTCCCCATAATGGAGTAGACACCAGATACCCCTGTACTCCACTGCTCATTCAAATTCGCATCCCATTTAATTATATTTATCCTTTGATCGGAAATTGCCCCTGCTGAGAAATCATTTCCTAATAAAATATAACCACCATCACTAGATTCCTTAATACTATACACATCCATATTAGGAATTGCTTGTGACCAAACCAGATTACCCATACTATCTAATTTGAAGGGATTATTACCGGGAATTCTTATTCCGACGTAACCTCCATCTGAAGTCTTAGATAAATCTCTGGCAGGTATGTTAGCGGTCCAGTTCGTACTTATATTGCCCTGTACTGGGGTAATATTCGTGTTTACTTCGAGGTCATTATTCAATAAATAAATTCCATTAAATTGAGTGTTATTAGCAATATCATTTATCCCAAGCTTTATCTGCTCAACTTCTTTTTGAATCAATGTTCGATCAAAATTTGTTAAGGTATCATTTGAAGCCTGTATTGCAAGCTCCCGTAGTCTTAGCAGATTAGGATCTTGTATAGTTCCAAGTCCACTCTCAGCAGTCTGAATTAGTGAAATACCATCCTGTGTATTCCTTGCTGCCTGAGACAATCCACGAATCTGTGCTCTCATTTTCTCAGAAATTGCTAATCCTGCAGCATCATCTGCCGCTATATTTATCCGAAGTCCAGAAGATAACCTCTCTAGTGAACTTGTAATAGATTTATTATTTTTATTTAATCTGTTCAAACTATTTAAAGACGTGATGTTGTGACCGATTCGCATTTAATCACCTTTCAATTGTTAGTATCTTCTATATCGGATAGTCCTTAGTAATTTTTTAGGTCAAATTACCCGTGTCTTAAGGCCTCGCCTTAAATTCCCACCGTCCCCCGCTGAAAAGTTGAATATTCACATACAAAAACGGCGATCTATCACCGGTTAAGCACCGACAACAGATCACCGCTAAAATTCTGACTAGATCATTATCATTCAAACGGATAAATCCAGAAATGTTCTGTTCCAAAACGAGCTTGGATCTCTTTATCATTTAAAGGTTTGCTGCCCAACAGCTCAGCAGCTTGGAATTGGGAACGATGCGCCTGAATGGACGCCATCTTGTGCTTGAGGAAATCTCTCACATCATTGATAACCTTTGGCTCCCCAATCTCTACAATATTATTAGCAAAAGCTATACAGTGAACAGGAGGTCTTTCTTCCTTTGGAAGTCTTGCAACGGTTCGGATCACTGCGGCTCCAGTAGCATCGTGATCAGGATGTACGCTGTACCCTGGATAGAAAGTGATGATCAACGAAGGTTTAAGCTCTTTCAAGAGCGCATCAATCTGCCCATCGAGCAAGACTTGATCTTCGAATTCTATCGTCTTGTCGTGAAAACCAAGCATTCTTAAATCCTGTATGCCAATAGCCTCGCAGGATTCCTCCAGCTCCTTCTTACGTATTTCCGGGAGGGTTACCCGATTTGCGAAGGGCGGGATGCCCATATTGCGGCCCATTTCTCCAAGCGTTAGGCATGCGTAGGTAACTTGGGTCCCATTTTGTATATGTTTGGCAAGGGTACCTGATATACCGAAGGCCTCATCATCCGGATGTGGCAAAATAACAAGAATATGTTTTTCCACAGAACTCTTCATCTCCTCTTCCATTAGAACGGCTCTCGGCTTAATTGTAACGATACGATCAGTTTGCCTTGAGCATCATGTCCAGCCATAATCAATCTGCCTGTCTCACTCTCTTCATAGTGAGTTAGCCCTTCCGAGTAAACCCAGCCCTGCGACATTTTTAAGCCGACCCGATAAGGACCGTTGCCGGAAATCGAACCATGGGAATATCGAATAACAGCATTGGTAATAAAAGTAGCGGCTGGATGCTTCGAACTATCTAAATGGGCAGCGTAGGCTCCCGTTGTCATCTCAAGATGGATATATAGATCCTGATCTTTAAGCAGGTCGATCCTATCTTGTACTTCCGATTGATTGATTAGCTGCAATGTTGCGCCTCCGTCTCTGACTGAATATATACATACAAAAAATAAGATCCATACCTTATAGAAGGACGGATCTGTTATATGATAAGCGGGTCCGTATTTCTTTTCAAAGTATAACGTGCAATGCTATGTAATTCAATGGATAGAGCGATCCCCTCCAAGTGTAACAGTAATGGACTGGCTTTTTACTGTTCACCTGAAGGGGATAATATCACTGAGAGGTTATGCTGTTTATATTAGATCACAAACTGATCTAACATCTTTATGATGACTTCACGCTTTACAGGCTTGCTGATATACTCGTCCATTCCGGCAGCTAGACAATTTTCACGGTCACCCTTCAAAGCATTAGCCGTGACCGCGATGATGGGCGGACATTTCTCTTGATGCTCATCTCTTAACATCTTCATAGCCTCTATACCGTTCATAATGGGCATGTGAAGATCCAATAAAATAAGATCAAAGGGTTCTTTCCGTGCTGCTTCAACCGCATCTATGCCATTTGTTACGGCGATAACGCTGTGACCCATTTTTTCGAGTATTTTGGTCAGCACTAGCGCATTGATAGAGTTGTCTTCAGCAAGTAAAATTCTCGCCTCACGTGCGGTATGAAGCTTGTTAATGTTAGCCTCTTGGCTAGGGATTACCACTGATTTCTTGGGCCTGATTGTGAAGGTAACCGACGTACCGCTCTTGCCGTCACTCTCCGCATAGATCTCACCACCCATCATTTCGACAATTCTGCGGCTGATGGCAAGGCCAAGACCCGTGCCTTCGTGTCTCCGCATCATAAAGCTATCCACCTGCTCAAACGGTTCAAAAATATCAGTAAGTCGATCAGGATCAATTCCAATGCCAGTATCGGTTACCGTAAAGGCCAGCAGGAAGGGATCTTCCTTTACAAGCCTCACTTTTACCGATATGCTGCCCGCGGGTGTGAATTTCACAGCATTCCCTAGCAGGTTCAAGAACACCTGCTTCAAGCGTTCCTCGTCACCGTAAATAAAGTCAGGAACATCATGATTTATGATGCTGGTGAGCTCCAGATGTTTTTGTTCAGCTTTTATTGCAATAACAGAAAAGCTGTCCTTGAGGCAAGTTCGCAGATCGAATGTATCCTCTTGTAGCTCGCTGCGGCCTGCCTCAATTTTTGAAAGATCAAGAATATCATTGATTATATTGAGCAGGATTCCTCCGCTTTTGCGAATGATTTCTACATATTCACGTTGTTCTTCATTAAGCTCTGTTTCAAGCAGAATATCAGTCATGCCTATCACCCCGTTCATGGGAGTGCGAATTTCATGACTCATCATAGCCAGGAACTCACTTTTAGCTCTATTCGTGGACTCTGCGGCTTCCTTAGCTAGCGACAATTGCCTTTGCTCGGAAATGTCCTTGCATATAAGATAAAATCCGATATTATGATTGTTCACATAAATAGGTGCAATACTGGTGAGCACTTCAACGACTTCGCTGTCCTTAGTGACAAGCTTATTGATATACTGCTCAACTGTATTATCGTAAAGGGCTCTTTCCAGAATGCGCTGGACATTCTCTTCTCCAATCAGACTCGCAAGCTTCATCCCGATCAACTCGGACTCGATGGCATAGCCCGTTATCTTTTCCGCCATACTATTGGTATTAATGATTCGACCATCAAGGTCAAAAGAAATGACGGCGTCATGGTTATATTTTTTAAGCGACGTATACCGTTCAACAGACTCCTGAAGGCGTTGCTCGGATTCCTTTTGCTTTGTAATGTTAACGATTTGGCAAATGAAGTATGCTGGCTGGTTCGACTCGTCGCTGAATAGGTGGAGCGTGAGCTGTCCCCAAATATAATCTCCATTTTTTGTGATAAACTGCTTTTCCATCTGCACTTCTGTTTCCTCACCCAAAACTGCTTTTAAATCATGAAGGTTGCCGAAATCCTCGGGGTGAGAAAGGTCTTCTAACCGCATACCCTCAAACTCTTCAGTGGAATAACCAAAAGTCTGCTCAAAGGCCGGGTTTACGGTCAGAATCAAACCATTTGGCGATAAAAGGGCGATCCCAAAGGAGGCGTGATTAATCACCTGTTGGTTGAATTGTTCCTGGTTTAGATTTACGCGATGCATAGCGACCTCCATGGGATGATGTAATTTTTGCGTGAAAAAATAGACCTTCTATTTAGAAGGTCCTATTTATAGCTTATAGTCTAATTTACCCACTTTGTTGTTAATTGAATCCGTTAATTTAACGGGATCGAATAGAACACTCTGGATCCTTTATTGTTCGTATACCAAATGATTTTGTCTCCACTAATAATAGGACTGCACTCTGATAAGGCAAAATGCTTGATCGTTTGGATGTCGCTAGTAGCTTTTCCCGCTCCATCTATAAGAACATATTTCAGATCACCCGGATGATTCTCTTTATCAAACTCCTGCCACAGCACCATCATTTTGTCGTCTGTGATTTTTACTAGCTTAGGGATGGACGCGATCAGGTTCGTGCCTACATATTTAGCCAAGGTAATGTGATTCACCGAATTACTGCTCAGGTTGGACTTGGGCAACACACTAAGCATGACATCCCTTTGGTCCGTTTCTAAACCCACCATCTCAAAAGATGTATACTCTTTGACTAGGGAATGATCTACCGAATTCATAGCGACTATATAGTTCGCCGGGGACATCTCAAATCCGCCTATAGAAACACCCGTCGCGTTCGCTCCGATTTTGCCGGGAATATTAAATAAATCCACTTCGTTATAACTGGCTCCGTCTCCTTTATTCAGAACAATCGAACGGGGATAAGCGTCGCCATGATCGACTAGAACATGCGCAGTACCATCAAACAATACATATTGGTCAAAAGAGTGACTGACATGATTCTTCTGGAATCTTCCCAGATCATTGGTCACGGTCATGGTTTTAGTATTTACAATAATGGTAAGCTGGGATTGATGATTTAATTTATCTTCTGTCGTGTATCGTGTACGTGAAGTGTGAAATACAAGCGTATCTCCAGCTTCAGCCATCCTGCCGGAGCCTGAATCAAAAGGGCTAACGGTATAGCTCTCCCCACCCTTTATGGAGACACTGTCTACTCTATTGAAGCTTTTATCATAACGGACAATACGAATGACTTCCTTGCTATCATTCTCTTCGCGGTTCTCTTGGCCAAAAGCAATATAGTTATACTTCTCCCCACTAAAGAATCCACCAAACACCGGAAGCTCAAAAGGAATGCTCTTATTGCCTGTTAGTTCGTACTTCTCATTGTACGTTTCAATCGTAAACTCTTTGTTCGCCTCAATAACACTTACAGTCCCATCCTTATTATTCACAAGGTAAGAAGAGGCCGTACTTTTCCATCTAGGAAAATAAGAAGATTCCCCGTTACTCTCAGCTACAGCCGCCGTCTTTACCCGGTAAGCATGATCTGGGATTTTGGAAAATAACGATATGCGGTCAGACTGAACGTCAAATTCAATATCGAACGGGATTTTGCCCGCCAAATCTCTCAACTGAAAATAATTGTTATCATCAATATTGTACGCTGTAATAGACTGTAACTGTCCGTTGACTAGCACCTTAGAGCTTGAAAGCGTAGCAGCATAATTTTTATTGCGGCTATAATAGTTACTTGTTGTTTTCTTTTCGGGCGTATAAGCTTGTCCAGTTATGATCTCAATCGCATTGTTCGCTTTATTCCAAGTGATATCAAACTGGCTGCTCGTTCCCGAGAAATACTCTGCCAAATCGCGTAGTCTGAAATAATTGTTATTCGATATGTTGAACCCATTCAGGTTCCGCTGTTCTCCATCAAAATATGTACTGCTCTCGGTTACCTTAGCCTTCACCGTATTGCTCGCAAAGGTTGTAGTGCCGAGTGCTGGTGTAACCAGTAATAACATCAGCAATATACTAAAAATCCTCTTCATCCGTCTTTCCTCCATTAGATATAATCATTAGCTATTATATTTATCGGTAATTTGCTGTGCCGCCTTAATTTTGAAATGAACGTAAAAAGCACAATCTGCATAGTCTCGCGATCTGCGTTCTATCGTTTGGTTGGGACAACCCGTTTCTCAAGAAAAAAGCCGGCCAAACTCAGGACAATACACCTGAAATTTAGTCGGCTGAATATTAAACTTAGTTTGTTTTAGAAGCAGGAAGCTTTTTTAATGTAATCTTTCATCAAACATGAGTTGGATTTGAATACCAAAGGGATCTTCAATGATACCGTAGGCTTTACTAAACACATTGCTAGATAACGGAGCAATAATTTTCACGCGCTCGTCTGTGATTAAGCTTTTATAAAAACCTTCAATCCCCTCTAAGTCAGCACTTTGAATACATAATGAAGTGTTATTGCCCACTGTATATTTCTCATTCGTATTCATTGTATCTTCTGCTATCATTATTTTTGTTTTTCCGATTAACAGGACAGAGTGAGTAATATAATCCTTATTTTCATCCGTAAGCTGTATGGAGCTGTCACGCTCTGCTAGTTGTTGATAGGTAACACGTAACAATTCATCTGCATCAAAATGCTTCTTGTAAAATTCTATAGCTTCCTTAGCTCTTCCATTCATCGATAAAAAAATAGCTACTTCTAGGGTTGTACTCATAGTATAAATCTCTCCTTTTTATATATTTGATATCTGGCCTTAAACTTATTATCCTATATAAAGGCATCAAAACATGACACCTTTATAAGGAGTTTTATATATGAAAAAATCAGAACGGTTAAATGACATGATGAGGTACTTAAACAATCGAGAATTCTTTAATTTAAGTGATCTCATGGATAAATACACTATTTCAAAAAGTACAGCTCTACGCGATATTAGTTCATTAGAACAATTAGGTATGCCTATTTTCGCGGAACATGGAAGACACGGACGTTATGGACTTTTAAAAAACAGATTGTTATCCCCTATTATTTTCACGATAGATGAAGTCTATGCGCTGTATTTTGCCATGCTGACATTAGAATCTTATCAATCTACACCCTTTCATTTAAGTGTTAACAAGCTAAACGAAAAGTTTGAGCACTGTCTATCGAGTACACAAATCAACCAGATTCACAAAATGAAAAAGGTCCTGCAATTCGAAATGTATCAGCATAAGCATGTCAGCCGTTTTTTAGATAAAATCCTAGCAAGTATTCTAAATGAGAGTGCCTGTAACATTGAATATACAAAAGAAAACCAAACAAAACGCTACCCTGTTCAATTCTTTAGGATTTCCGCTAAGTTTGGTCAATGGTATGCCACTGGAATAGAGCTTACGACGAATACATATAGAGTTTTTAGATGTGATCGAATAACCTTCATTGAAGAAAAGGAAAACAAAACTCGTTATTCTATAGAAGAACTTCTTAGTCGTTCATTAGAAATCTATCAGTCTGCGAAAAGTATTGACTTTGAAGTTGGGATTGCGGAACAAGCAAAGGATATTTTTTATAAAGAACATTATCCTTCTATGGAAATAGAGGTGGGTCCGAAAACAGTCATTAAGGGATTCTATAATCCAGGTGAAGAGGATTTCTTGGCTAATTATTTTATGCGATATGGTCATGCTGTTACATCCGTGAAACCTGAAGCCTTAAAACAAATGATTCAGAATAGAATAGAGAATCTCTTACATCATTATCAAAAATTATAAATTGGAAAAAAAAGAGGGGGCTACGCCCCTCTTTTTTGTATGGATTAAGATTTTATTTTTCCGATGGATAGACTCACTCGATAATTCCCATGATTCAAAAGTTGAGCCAGAAATGCCTCAAGCTCCTCATTAGAAGCAAAATGTCCGGTTAATACATAACATCCTTCTCCGCTAATTCGATGCACTTCGGTAATAGCATCCTCTGCCATCACGACCTTCTGAAATAAAGGATGATTGGCTGATTCCACAAAAAATGTAATAAAGGCTGTGATAGACAGACCTAGCTTTGCTTTATTAGTAACGATCGTATATTGCTCGATAACCCCCAAATCTTCTAAACGCCTAATGCGATTTCCGACCGCTTGGCCGGTCATATGTATCTTTTGGCCAATGTCCTTCCACTGAATTCTGGAGTTTTCTCTTAGTAATGCTAGTATCGCAAAATCGATATGATCAAAAATAAAAATCAATCCTTTCGTCATGAAAGCAAATGGACATATAGCGTTTCGCCAACTTATTCAGCATTTAAGCATGAATATCTATACTTAGTTATATCCTGATTCACTAGTTAGTAGCCATTGAAACAGTGATAACTAAAACACTTCAAAGGAGGCCCAAGAATGCTATTACAAGAAATTTTGGAGTATAACGATCAGTTCGTAGAAGACAAGGAGTATCTACCTTATGAGGGAACGAAATTCCCTAAAAAACGCATGATTGTCGTAACATGCATGGATGCTCGACTGATTGAGCTGCTGCCTAAAGCCCTAAACATACACAATGGGGATGCCAAAGTCATCAAAACAGCAGGTGGAACGATTACCCATGCATTTGGAAGCATTATGCGCAGTATCGTAACGGCTGTCTACGAACTGAATGCGGAAGAAATTTATATCATCGGTCACCACAATTGTGGTATGAGTCAAAGCAACCCTGAAGGAACACTTCAAAAAATAATGGATCGCGGAGTCGCGACACCAGAAATTCTTTCTTCACTTGAATATGCAGGTATCGATCTTCATAAATGGTTGTTCGGCTTTACGAATGTCGTAGATTCGATTAGAGGAAACATAGATCTGGTGCGTAATCATCCGCTCATTCCGAAAGAGATAGCTGTTCATGGTCTGGTGATTGCACCAGACACTGGTAAACTCGATCTGATTGTAAATGGATATGAACAAGTAACAGGCCACGACAAGCACTAAGCGATACTCATTATACTAAACTAAAGGGAGCAATGAAATATGAATAGAAAAGAAGCGACACAACAGATATTGGACGCTAAATTTGCAAAAGGATTAACTTGGGGCGAAATCGCAAAGGTAAGCGAGCATTCAGAGAGCTGGGTTGTAACTGCACTGTTGGGTCAAGCAACAATGACACGTAATGAAGCAGATAAAATGGGGGAATTGCTTGAACTCGACGAACAAGTGGTTCAAGCGCTCGCACAAATCCCACACCGTGGTGATGTCATCGATATGCCGCCTACAGATCCAGGATTGTATCGCCTATACGAAATGCTGCTTGTATACGGTCCAACGATTAGAGAACTTGTTTTAGAGAAGCTTGGCGAAGGTATCATGAGCGCAATCGATTTCCAATTCGACGTACAAAAGCAAGAAGATCCGAACGGTGACCGCATCATTCTGACGATGAACGGAAAGTTTTTGCCATATCGCAAATGGTAATAGATTAATAAGCAAGCCACCTTTTAACGATTTCAAATCGAAAGGTGGCTTTCATTTTCCGTATAGATTGTAAAGTTAACAATAGTAAAGGTGAGTTGATATGGAGAATAAACGCGTTACTAATAGTCTCAGTACTGTACAATGGTTTATTTTTTTGCTAGCCAATGCAGTGGCTCTGCCCATTGTCATTGGAGGTATTTTTCAATTGTCGTTTGAACAAATTTCAACCTTAATGCAGCGGACGTTTTTCGTTGTAGGAATCAGTTCTTTTATTCAGGGGTGCTTCGGACATAAATACCCTATTGCAGATGGACCTGCGGGATCATGGGTAAGTATCTTTGTCATATTAGGCAACTTAGCCTTCATTCAAGGGCAAGATCAGATGCATACATTACAAATTCTAGAAGGAGGATTAATCGTAGCCGGTCTTCTTCTCTTCGTATTAGGAACTACAGGGCTAGTTTATAGGCTTCAATTTTTATTTACACCCTTAGTTTCAGGTTCATTTTTGTTCATTCTCTCCTTGCAATTAAGCGGTGTATTAGTCAAGGGCATGCTTGGATTACAGGGAACAAGCGCCGAACCAGATGTTATGGCAGCACTCATATCCTTTTTTATTTTTGGACTTGTTATTTTTCTCTCTATCAAAGGAAGAGGATGGATTAGTAGTTACGCCGTACTGATTGGAATCGGCTTGGGTTCGGGACTATTTGCAGCATTGGGGAAAGTGAGGCTAACATTTACAGCTTCAACTCCCGTCTTGAAGTTCCCTCAAATTTTTGCTTGGGGAGTACCTCAATTCGATCTAGGGATCGTGATTACCTCACTGTTGTTTACGTTTTTGTTAGTATCCAATACAATTTCTTCTATTTCCGCTGTAAAACAAGTAGTTCTGGTTGTACCGAAAGATGAAAAAACAGCATTAAGTCGAGGGATTTGGACGGGAGGGATCTCTCATATACTAGCCGCCCTATTCTCAACGATAGGCGTTGTTCCATTGCCAGCCTCGGCGGGCTTTATGAAATTAACGGGGCAAAAGCGAATTCGGCCATTTCTTATGGCCTGTCTGTTACTAACCGTTATCGCGCTTATGCCGTCCGTTGTCAATGTGCTAGCGTTACTTCCAGCGCCAGTAGCCAGTGCAGCACTTCTAGCTACTTTTGTACAAATCGTAGGGATTGCATTCCAATCCTTGTTGCGGGAACAGCTTGATCATCGCCGATTAACGATACTAGGAATAACGTTGTTGGTGAGCATCGGACTTATGTTTTTGCCTCCAGCGGTATTTCAGAGTCTTCCTTCCACACTTCGATATATTTGCAGTAATGGTCTGCTTGTCGGCACTATACTGGCCATGCTTTTAGAGCAATTGTGGAAGGGTGAAAAGAAAATAAGCCATTATCAAAAAATATAAAGCTAATCAAAAGGGGTGAAAAACATAGCTTGGAGAACTGCCTTAGCCTTTTTGAGGTTACGCGTATCCAGTTGGTTAAGCATGTCTACGATTTGACTCATTTCATCGTTTTTCATTGCCTCAAGAGATTCTCCAGTGTTTAATAGTTCTTCTTCAGCAACCGATTCCGAATGAACCCATGATGCTTCTAAAGTATCCCTGAACGCTTGGATCAGAAATAACAATTCATCTGTGTTATATCTCTGTAGAAACCGGTTTATTCCTTTATTCATCTGATGATGTAGAGCTTGGTGCAAAACGAATATTTCTTTCCCTAGAGGTGTTGTAAGAAAAAGCACTTCTTTTTTATTATCGGGGAGAAACTCCGTGCGAATAATTTCTTGTTGCACTAATTTTCTAGTGATTTTGGACACGCTGCCTTTCGGAATTCCGAATTGCTTCGAAATGGTAGTGCCATTCACCGGCTCAAGCTGTCCAATCGCATCTATTACATGCAGCATCATGACTGTGGAGTCTTGGAGGAAATCAATGATAAGGGGGTTACTGCAGTTCTGAATCAACCATTCCTTCTCTTCATCATCCTCCGATTGAAATCGCTTTTGTAGTTGGGGAATCATCTCTATCATTTTTTTTATCAAAATATCCTTATTAGGTAAGTTCTCGAAAGAATGCGTCACTGTTAAGTCTCCTCGTAAATTCATCTTATGCACATTTTAACAAGACACAGATCATAAATAAAGTTTCCTAGAAATAATATTGACAACAAGGAAACTTAAAACGTATTATTGTTTCCATAGTTAATATTTTATTTCTGGGAAACAATAATACGAAAAGAAGGTATTTATATGAATGTCTTAATTATTTTTGATCATCCATACGGAGCAACAGCGTCCGAGAATGTCCCCCATCAGCGAAGCTATTCCGCAGCCTTATTAGCCTCCGTAATGCGAGGTCTCACCACCAAAGGCCATACGATTGATCTTATCGATCTGCATGCCGATGGATTTGATCCCGTCATGTCGCACGAAGAACTCACTGCTTGGCGGCAAAAGAGAACCCCCGACCCGCTAGTCGCCAATTATCAGCAGCGTCTTATAGCAGCGGATCATATTGTCTTCATTTTCCCTATATGGTGGGAAGCCATGCCCGCTCTTACCAAAGGTTTCCTTGATAAGGTATTCGCAAAAGGCATTGTCTACGAAGAAACTAAACCTGGGCGGCCCTTCAAATGCTTACTCCCGAATATTAAAGGAGTATCCCTGCTGACCGTAATGAACACGCCCGACTTCTTTTATCGTTGGATTTTTGGCAACCCCATCACCAAAATTCTATTTAGAGGCACCTTCCGCAAAATGGGAATACGGAAGAACCTCCGTTGGTATAATTATGCCGGGATGTCAGATCGCAGCTTAGAAGAGCGGGTGAAACATCTTGATAAAACAGAACAACGGTTTGCACGACTGGACTAAACTAGACTAGATCAAATTACTCAAGCGCTGACTGATTCTGAGAACTGAATCTCTGGTTTCTTCATCTCCCTAAGCACCAGCAATCCAATGAATAAGGATACAACGCCGATAATCATCAGCAGCGCCCCCAGCTCCTGACTGTAGGCTGTTAGCGCCCCATCCCGAAAAGCCATTCCACGTATGAGGCGATTAAGCCAGTTCATAGGTAATACCCATGCGGAAATTTGAAAAAACTCTGGAAAGGCAAGTGGACTCAGCTGGATTCCAGTAGCAAGAAACGACGGATACAACACGAAATTGGTTCGTAAATTAACTTTGGATACATCTTTGGCAGTATAACCAATCAACAGACCCATAAGCGACAAGGCAAAGGCATATACAAACAGTGGAATAATAAACAGATAAAGCGCTGCTTCAAAGCGCATTCCCCCCACCTGCTTTAATAAGCCATAACATAGGAGCAGCGAAATAGTGGTCAAAACAGCGTAAGGTACACTGCGAACCCAAATCTGCCAAGGAGACTTCCCGTTTGCAAAGAGTTTCCCCTCCTGTCGCAACCGAGGGACAATTGAACCCGCTGCGCTTGTTGTAATCATCAGCACCACAATATTCACAAATCCAATGACCATAAAACCCACATAACTTGTGGTCGGGTTAAATAACATCCGCTGCTGGAGAGATAACGGAGAAGCAAGCCCTTTAGAGGTTTCGGCATCCATCCCCTTTTGGAGGAGCCGGGTCATAGAAAGAGTCACATTTTCCGTCTGGATGACTTCCTGAATCGCAGTCCGGATGCCGGTTAACCCTGATGGCATTGTATTATCCATTAAGATGCCAATATTCGTTGATATCCCCTGCTGCTGATGTTGCCCCAGCTCTTTGGGAAGCATGATGACCGCTACAGCCTGCTCATTTGCCAGTAACGTCTCTGGGTTCAGGCGGCTGGAGTACACATTTGTTACGTTCATATATGGAGAGGCATTTATCTTTGAGATCAGCTGTCGTGAATACGAACTGTGATCCTCATCAATGACAATAACATGCGATTCGCTGATTTGGTTCTTCGAGAACATTAAGCCAAAAAACAGGGCCGCAATAAGCGGACCTATAAAAATCAGGCGTAAATACTTACTACCCGCCACGTACTTCCATTCGTCAATCAGTGACTTCATCGAGCTTCACCTCCGCCGTCATCCCCGGAAGCAAATCAGCATTCCCATCCATAGTTACACGGACAAGAAACATGCTTAAATCGGCTTGCCCTTTTTCACGTGACATACGTAAGCTCGCAAATTGAGGCGCGGCTGCGATAGATGTAATTACACCTGTCACCTCCGTTGGGTGCTCCAAATATGGAAAATGAACGCCAATACTTTGATTCACCTCTAGCTTTTGGATTTCACTTTCTTGTATGTAGAGATCTGTATAAAAGCTGTTTTTTTGCAAAACCGCCATTGGCATTCCTAGCTGGACTAGATCCCCCGGCTTTACAATAATCTTGTTGACTGATCCGTCCTCCGGCGCAACTACATCCGTTTCTCCTTCAGCAGATTTAACCTTAAACAGCACCTCTCCCTGTTTTATAGAATCACCTGCAGCCACACCGACCTCGACAATTGATCCTGGACTATTCTGATAAAATATTGTCTTTTGCTCCGCATCTAGAATCCCTTGTTTCCTGCTCTCAGCCTGACTGACTGCATCCTTTCCTTTTACAGCAAGAAGCGCCCCTCCAACAATCAGCACAATCGCAATTCCTATATATAGCCCTGCTTTTATCTTCATTTTCCACTCTCTTTCATCACCATTTTTTTAACTGCATTTTCAGCAGCCTCCATAATTACTTCTCCCAATGTGGGATGAGGGTGAATGGTCATCGCCAAGTCCTCCACAGTGGCTCCCATCTCAATAGCAAGAGCAAGCTCCGACACGAGTGTGGATGCCTCTACTCCAACGATTTGTGCCCCCATCACGACTCCTGAATTTAGGTCCGCTACAAGCTTGACGAAACCTTCCGTCTCCCTCAAGGCCAAGGCTCTCCCGTTAATCCCAAAGGAGGATTTGCCAATAACCAGCGAAATGCCTCTTGCCTTTGCTTCTGTTTCACTTAAGCCGACACTGGCCAGCTCTGGGTGCGAAAAAACAACGAGCGGGATGGCTCGATAATCAACTTCGGAGGAGAGACCTGCAATGGCCTCTGCCGCAATCTTGGCTTCGTAGGATGCCTTGTGAGCGAGAGTCGGGCCTGCCGTAATATCTCCAATTGCAAAAATATGCGGGATAGCTGTTCTGCACTGTTCGTCCGTCGCAATCAATCCCCTACTCGTCACTGGCAAGCCTATGCGATCTAGTCCTAAATTGCCGTCTGTATTTGGTTTTCTGCCCACAGTAACTAACACATATTCCGCTGTAACATGCTGCTGTTCCTGATTTTTTAAATAATGCAGTGTAATGGTATCTGCACTCTCTACTACGTTCACAGCTGTCGCTCCGGTAATAATCTTCATGCCATCGGCTTTCAGCTGCTTTCCAACAGGGCTCACAAGCTCCGCCTCAAATCCAGGCAGCACTTGTTCTCCCCCTTCCAGAATCGTTACCTTTGTTCCGAATTTGGCATACATCTGCCCCAGCTCGACACCAATATAGCCCCCACCTATAACTACTAGGCTAGTTGGAATCTCAAGGAGCGACAGCGCTTCTGTGGAAGACAAAATACGTCCGCCAACAGGAAAGGCTGGCAGCTCAATCGGACGAGATCCTGTAGCCAGGATAGCGTTTTTAAAGGATAAGGTTTGCTCCTGTCCAGACTGACTGATGATAACTGTATGTTCATCCACCAAGCTAGCCTCTCCTTCGAAAATGCTCACCCCAGCAGTCTTTAATAAATAACTGACTCCACCTGCCTGCTTATTCACAACTCCTTGTTTAAAATCCTGAGCATTTTTAAAAGATGCTGACGCATCTGCAAAATTGAAAGGACTGAGCAAATCATAGCGATGGGATTCAGCAATTAATGCTTTGGATGGGATACATCCAACATGCGTGCAGACTCCGCCAAGCTGGTTGCGTTCAACAATCGCTGTCTTCATCCCAAGCTGTGCAGATCGCAGCGCCGCCACATAACCTCCCGGACCTGATCCAATGACCAATGTTTCTACGGCTTCAAGCTTACTCATCTCCTGATACCTCCTGTTGAACTTTTTAAAATATGATGATCGTAATATATTATTACCATCATATTTTAAAACAGTCAATAACCTTGCCTCGCCTTTCACAAGCTAACTTTCTCAGAATCGCTAAATTGACAGGCTTTATTATGACGCCTATAATATTTTAAAAGTAGAACTATGAAGCTGTGGAGTGATTACAATGCCGTATCCCAAAGGTCATAAAATAAAAGTTCGAAATAAAATCGTTGAAAGTGCTGCTCAGGCTTTTCGCACCAACGGTATTCACGATGTAAGCGTTCCGTTCATTATGAAGGGGGCCGGATTAACTCATGGGGGGTTTTATTCCCATTTTGACAACAAAGAACAGCTTGTAGCGGAAGCCTGCCGGTATGCCATCAGCGATACCATCGCACTTCTGCAGAAGGTCGCTGACCAGGAAGAGCAGAACCCCAAAATCGATGCTGTCATTGATTATTATTTAAGTCCGTATCACCGCGACAAAATGGAGATGGGCTGCATTATTCCTGCCCTTTCTAGCGAAATATCCCGTTCCTCAGAAGAAGTTCGGCAGGTATTCACGCAGGAAATGGAGCGGATGATTGCTTTTATCTCTAATCTGGCGGGAATTGACGCGTCCAAAGGTAGTGCACTGTTCAGTACTATGGTTGGCTCCCTTGTTCTTGCACGGACGGTTAAAGATCCTGAACTGAGCGACAACCTACTCTCGTCTGGCAAACAGTATGCCAAAGCGCTAGTAAGAGCCTAATATAAAAAAACACGCCAATAAATGGCGTGTTGTAGTTAAATTTATTAAAATTCTTCATACGATGCGGGATCTTGATCAGCTATGCGACCTGTTGGCGAGGTTAATCCGGAAATAACGGTCATCTCAGCTTCCGATAATTCAAAATCAAAAATATTCAGATTATCACGCTGATGCTCTAGAGAAGAAGCCTTTGGAATGGGAATAGCCCCAAGCTGTATATGCCAACGTAAGATAACCTGCGATATCGATTTATTATGAACCTTGCCTATTTCCGCTATTTCCTCATTTTCCAGTACACTGCTAGCCCGTCCCAATGGACTCCACGATTCAATCACTATCCCATGCTCTTTGTTCCATGCACGCTGTTCTTCCTGATTAAAATGAGGATGCAGCTCAATCTGATTCATACTCGGCGCTACACCAGTTTCTTGTATCAAACGTTCAATATGCTCCGGCAAAAAGTTACATACACCGATGGAGCGAATCAAACCTTGCTTACGTGCCTCGATCATCGCCTGCCAGGCCTCAACATATAAATTCACTCTAGGGTTAGGCCAGTGGATGAGATAGAAATCATAGTAATCCAATCCGGCTCTGAATAAAGACTCCTGTATAGTAGACAACGCTTCTTTATAAGAGTGATGGCGTCCTGGCAGTTTGGAAGTAATGAGTAGCTCTTCCCTAGGCACAGAACTTTGCCGAACAGCCTGGCCTACAGCACCTTCGTTCTCATAATTAAACGCAGTGTCGATCAGACGATAGCCAACATCAATCGCCTTAGTGATGTTTTGTGCTCCTTCAGTTCCGTTTAACGCGTAGGTACCAAAACCAATCGCAGGCACCTTCACTCCATCGTTCAATACGATTTCAGGTATTCTCTCAGTCATCGTCGCTCTTCTCCTTTGTTGTCATTTAAACCTCTGTCGATCCATCTTATAATTATTATAACATCCTCATAGTAAACTCAATCATCGGGTCACCTGAACAACCTCTAGCCTATTAGTAAGCCGCTTTCGTGGGTATCCGATTTATTTTTTATAGTAAAATGAATCTACAACACAGGATTTTCGTAATGTTATGAATTAAAAGTAGAGATAAGAGGTGTATCCAATGAAGGAGCAATATCCTGCTAGGCTTGAATTGTTCGCAGACAACGCTCAGAGGATCAAAAAAGCTTTCCCATGGCAAAATGCAATGGTTAATCGGTTAGCGGCACTATTGTATGCTGTAGAAGACAAAGTTGCAGATGACGAAGCCATCCGTGCCAGCTATGAGCTAATTAAGGAGAGTACCGGGATTTTCTCTCAATTTAGAGGGACTTCGGTGATCAGCATTGCTGCCCTGCTCTCTCTTTCTGACGAGAAGGAAACTCTGCTTGCAAACACACTTGCCGTGTATGATTTAATGAAGGAAGCCAAATTCAGAGCCTCTGATTATCTCGTCGTTGCTGCCTATCAAATCGCTGCTAATGCAACATCGGATCAATATCAGCATACGGTAGAACGGGCAAAGCTATTTTACGATAGTATGAAGGCAAAACATCGTTTCCTTACCGGACAGGACGATTATATCTTCTCCGCGATGCTTGGTCTTTCCGATATCGATGTTGAGAGTGGCGTGGACCGCATGGAGCAGCTCTATGTAACGCTTAAGCCCGAGTTTATGTCAGGCAACAGTGTGCAAGCCCTGACCCAGGTATTGGTTCTTGGGGAAGAAGCCCCTCAAGCAGCGGACCGTGTATTGGCATTAAGAGATGCATTTCGTGCAGAGGGTATCCGGCTAGACAAGGAATATACCCTCTCCTCACTGGGCGTGTTATCCCTGCTCCCTTGCAACAAGGAGGACATCGTTACTGATGTCTCGGAGACTTACGAATTTTTGCGTACAAAAAAGGGCTTCGGGAACTGGTCTATTAGTAAGCAGGAATTACTGCTCTTGTCTTCTGCACTGGTAGCCTTCAGATCTGTGGAGGATGTGCAAAACGGCGTATTAACTACGATGCTTTCTACCAACATTACCAATATTGTAATTGCGCAACAGGCTGCTCTTGCCGGGGCAGCGGCTGCATCAGCTGCGGCTGCAGCTTCTTCTTCGAATTAGATTGAATCGTGAGGGAAAGATATGGACTCAATAAAAATCTTCACAACTAGAAATGAAGAATTGTTAAACCGTCTACTGAACATTTGGGAATCATCCGTGCGGCATACTCATCTTTTTCTATCCGAGCAGGATATTGATGCTTTGCGGCCGCTGGTCACGCAGGCGCTTGAGGGCATAAGCGATTTGTTTGCTTTTACAGATGATGAGGAACAGTTGCTTGGCTTCATAGGGGTTCAGAATAAAAAGATTGAAATGCTGTTCGTAGAACCTGCTGCAATGGGAAAAGGGGTTGGAAAAGCGCTAGTAGCTTATGTCATGCAGAAACTCGCCGTACACCTCGTGGATGTGAATGAGCAAAATCCCCAAGCTTTAGGTTTCTATGAGCATATGGGATTTCAGGTTTTTGAGCGTTCAGCACTCGACGAACAAGGTAATCCTTTTCCTATCCTGCACATGTCGCTTAAGTAGCTTTTTCCTATGCAGGAGACAGTTCAATGCATTTTAATATTGTAAAAAGACAACAGAGCAGCGATTCTCTCGTTTGAGAACGCTGCTCTGTTGTTTAGTTGTCTGCAGTTTAGGTTGGCGAAGCTAGGAGCGGATAGGAGGAGCTAGGCGTAGATAGGCGAAGCGGCTCCGAGTATTCGGCTCAGCTGTATCTACTTCTGCATCTACATCTACATCTACATCTACATTTACTTCTACTGCTACAGCTACTTCTACTTCTACTGCTTCTGCTGCTGCTACTGCTTCTGCTACTGCTACTGCTACTGCTACTTCTGCTTCTGCTTCTGCTTCTGCTTCTGCTTCTACTTCTACTTCTACTTCTACTTCTACTTCTACTTCTACTTCTACTTCTACTTCTACTTCTACTTCTGCTTCTGCAACTACTTCTAAATCTACGCATAAACCCTCATGCACATCGCCGAATCATAGCTCTCTGTTGCTTCCGGACTCAGATGACGCTATTTGCTCATTTATCACCTTTGAGGCATAGTTTCGGACTCCAGTGTCGCTATTCTATAGAAAGAGCATCATTTCTGGCGTTTTTTATGCCAATAGCTGCTATGGAGTCCGATACCATGGCAAATGGCGGATAATCCGGCGTTTAAGGTCATCTGGGTCCGATGGAATCCGCTAGCGTCAGTTCCTAACCATCCCCAGTTACTTCCGGACCCAGGGGGCGCTATTTGCTCATTTATCACCTTTGAGGCATAGTTTCGGACTCCAGTGTCGCTATTCTATAGAAAGAGCATCATTTCTGGCGTTTTTTATGCCAATAGCTGCTATGGAGTCCGATAACATCTCAAATGGCGGATAATCCGGCGTTTAAGGTCATCTGGGTCCGTTAGCGTCCGATAGCGTCAGTTCCTAACCATCCCAACTTGCTTCCGGACCCAGAGGACGCTATTTGCTCATTTACCGCCTTTGAGGCATAGTTTCGGCCTCCAGTGTCGCTATTCTATAGAAAGAGCCTCATTTCTGGCGTTTTTTATGCCAATAGCTGCTATGGAGTCCTATAACATTCCAAATGGCGGATAATCCGGCGTTTAAGGTCATCTGGGTCCGATAGCGTCCGATAGCGTCAGGCATAGTTTCCGATAGCATCTAATATCGTCAGAAATCGTCGGATGGCATCGATAGCGAACGATAGCGAACGATAACGAACGATAGCGTCGGGTCCTAACTATCCCCTGTTCCTTACGGACTCAGAGGACGCTATTTGCTCATTTATCGCCTTTGAGGCATAGTTTCGGACTCCAGTGAAGCTATTTCATAGAAAGAGCCGCAGCTCTGGCATTTTTAGATGCTATTCCACCGACTTCAAAGCCTCTATCATATGGATTCGTTTGAGCTTAATATGCATGAACGCCATGACTATACCGGAGAACAATAGGGTTAGGAGCGCCGCATAAATATAACTTGGCCACTTGATGATCGGAGCGAACATCGTCGCATCCAGCTCGGCCGTCTTCAGGACGAAGCTATGCAGCACTATGCCGAGACCCGATCCAGCCACAATACCGAGTAGGCTAAGCAGCATATTTTCGCGGTAAATATACATGGTTACTTCCTTGTCGTAGAAGCCCAGTACCTTAATGGTTGACAGCTCCCGGATCCGCTCGGACACATTGATATTGGTCAAATTGTAGAGGACGACAAAAGCCAATGCCGCCGCTGAAACAATGAGCACCAAGGTTACAACGTCCATACTCTTCATAGTCTCATCGAAGGCGGAACCTACACTGCTGGAAAAGCTGATGGCAGCGACGCCCTCATTAGCCGTCAGCTTCTCACCAAATTTGTCTTCCCATGTTTTATCATGTGCGGTGTAGTTCAGCAGTTCTGTATTGAATAGCGGTTTTTCTCCGAACACAGAAGCATAATACGCCGGTGTCATATAAATATAGTGCATTACATAATTCTCTGTAATCGCCGCGACCTCAATCTCGAACGTCTCATTATCTTTGTCCACCACGGTCAATTTATCACCAGACTCCAGCCCATACAGCTTAGCTAGCTTCTCTGAGATAATAGCCCCATCATCCGTAAGCATCCGCCCTTCTCCACTTTTTCGATCCCGCAACTCCACGAAATCGGATAAAGAGTTAACAGAGGTAGGAACGAACAGATGAACCTCTTGGTCATTTACACCAATAGCATGTGCGGTCATCCGTTCTTGCGCCACACTCAGCGTCCCAGTTACTGCAGATTCACCAGTGATTAGTTGGTCGTAGGCTTTTAGCACATCGGCAGATACATCTTCATGCAGTGCCACAAGTGCATCATATTTCATAATCGTGCCGAATTGTGACCCGGCGATGCTGCCAATTGAATCCTTGAGACCAAATCCCGTCAGGATCAGCGCTGTACAGCCAGCCACGCCGAATACAGTCATGAACATCCGCTGCTTATAGCGGAATAGATTCCGTGCGGTAACCTTTTGGACAAAGCTCAATCGCTTCCATATAAAAGTGATCCGCTCCAGTAAAATACGCTGGCCACTCTTTGGTGCCTTCGGACGCATCAATACGGAAGCATTGCTGCGTAGTTCTACCCGTGAGGCAATCCACGCCGTCAACGTAGTACATATTAACGCTACGATAACGGATATGATCGAATAGGAAAGATAGAAGTTCTTCGTGATATCCGGTAAATTATAGATTGCACTATACGCATCGTAGATAATACCCGGAAACAGGGTAAAACCAACCGCAAGACCCGCAATTGAAGCCGCCAGACTGGCAAGTGTACCATAGACCAGGAATTTCGCCATAATGTCGCGATTGCCATAACCGAGTGCTTTCAGTGTCCCAATCTGCAGGCGATGCTCCTCAACCATCCGTGTCATGGTCGTCAAGCTGACCAGCGCAGCAATCAGGAAAAAGAACACAGGAAACGCACTGGCAATCGCCGACAACCGATCAGCGTTATCTTTATATTCGGCATATCCCGGATTAGCGCTTCGGTCAGTAACGTAGACCTTAAGCTGCTCCAGCTCTGCAAGCTTTTGCTCCCCTGCCGCCAATTCCTCCTTGGCAGAAGCAAGTCCGGCAGCAATTGCCTTCATACTTGCAGCCTGTTCCTGCTGCACTTCCTCCGGCTGGCGCTGCAAATCCGCAAGCTGCTGCTCGGCGGCGGTCACCTTTGCGCGGCCACCAGAAAGCTCTTTCTCGCCTTCCGCCCGCAGCTCAGCAAGCCGTGCTTCCGGCACGCCGGACATCGCCTGCTCTACAGCATGGGTATGCTGTTCGATCAGATCTTCATATTCCGGCGAATAAGCCTTCACCCCGGTTGTATCCTTAAAGGACAGATAGACTTCCGTATACACCGGAAGCTTGAAATCTGACTCCGGGATCGCGGCGAACGCATCCGCCGTACCTTTGCCGATCCCACTGGTGCCCCGGGTACTTTGCTCAATAAACTGTGGACTTCTAACAAAGCCAACTACGGTATACTCCAATGTCTCGAAGCTGTTCGACAACTCCGCATCCGTACCGTTTCCACTGAAAGATACCTTGTCACCCAACGCATATTCTTCCGCTAGCTTATCGTCCAGCACGATTTCACCGGAATGCTCCGGTAGATGGCCTTCAATTATACGGTATTGATTAAGTGGTTTATCCGTGTTGTAAGAATTGACTTTAAGTATTAAGGCATTATCACCTATGAATACATCTGCACTATAGCTCGGTTGAATCTCATCGATCCCCTGTACATTTCTGAGTAATCCAATGTTGTCTTCGGTCAGGCCGTAGTTAGTCTGCACCTTCAGATCCATCAAGCGCTGCTCTTTGTAAAAGGTTCCAGCTGTATTCAGCATATCTGGCCCAGTAGCCTTGATTCCGGCAAAAAAGCTGACGCCTAACATAATAATTGCAAAAATCGAAATAAACCGGGCTTTGGTATGCCCAATTTCACGAAAAATATCTTTCCACAATGCTCGCTTTTTCATAGATGCCTTCTCCTTACCATTCAATATCGTCAACGGATACCGGCGAAGGATTGATCACCATCTTCCGTACCTTAGCGTTGTTAATCTCTATAACCCTGTCAGCCATCGGAGCGATCGCCAGATTATGTGTAATTACGATGACCGTTGTCCCGGTGTTACGACAAGTATCCTGCAGCAGCTTCAGCACCTGCTTGCCGGTGTTATAATCAAGCGCCCCTGTCGGCTCGTCGCAGAGCAGCAGCTTCGGCTGTTTAGCCAACGCTCTGGCGATAGCGACACGTTGTTGCTCACCACCGGACAACTGAGCCGGGAAATTATCTAACCGCGCGCCCAGACCCACATCCTCCAGCACCTTACGTGCATCTAGTGCACGCGGGGAAATCTGCGAAGCAAGCTCAACATTTTCCAGTGTGGTCAGATTAGGTACTAGATTATAGAACTGAAATACAAAACCTACGTCATTTCGGCGGTAGCCTGTCAGCTCCTTGGCACTAAACTTGGCGATATCAATGCCATCCACAATGACCTGACCTTCATCGGCGGAATCCATGCCACCCAGAATATTAAGCACCGTAGATTTACCCGCACCACTTGGGCCGACGATCACGGCAAATTCACCTTTTTTTATCTCAAAATCAATCCCGTCATTCGCGACAATTACATTCTCGCCCATCTTGTAACGCTTGTACTCCCCTTTTACAGCAACAAAACTCATTCCTCTTCCTCCTGTCCCTATCCGAACTAAGTCTAATTACTCTACATTGTCTCAGTTTATCATAATTAGAACGCCCAAGCCCGAATGGCAAACCCTCATTACACAAGGTGAAATTCACATCATTAATAAGTTCATTTTTTTGTAACAATAATGTAACAAGGAAATTTTACCGTAAACGATACTTAGTCATTTGATAATGTTATAATCACTTTGTTTTATTTACTCTTTTCAGGCAAGAGTGAAAGAACAAGAACAATCAGAAACAGGTGATCAGATGTTCGAACTGAAATGGCTATGGCAGAACCTAGAGGGAAACCGGACGCGATACATTCTGGCACTCTGCCTTTCGGTGGTGGGCTCAAGTCTTACAATCGTGAATCCGTACATCAGTCAGCGCATTGTCGATACGTTTATAGCTGGTGACAACGCCCTGCAGAATCTTACACAAGAACGGCAATTATTGATTATGCTCTGTCTGGGCATGATCGGATTTTCTCTACTGCGCACAGGTCTCGCATATTTCACGACCATGCAGTACGAGATATCCTCGCAAAATATGATGTACAATGTCCGCATTTATTTGTACAACAAAATTCAGGGACAGGACAGAAAATACTACGATCATAATCGTACCGGCGATCTCATGACCAAGATGACAGGCGATCTGGACATGGTCCGTCACTCTATGGCCTGGATTTTTAAGACGATCATTGAATCGCTAACGATCTTCCTTGCCGCCGTTATCTATTTTTTCACCATAGATGCGGAACTGACGCTGTGGATGCTTATCCTGTCACCGCCCATTTTTATCGTGGCTTACATATTCGCTAAACGCGTCCGTCCTATGTACATTGACCTGCGTGAACGGCTGTCCCAGCTTAACACGACTACACAGGAGAATATCTCAGGCAACCGTGTGGTCAAGGCTTTTGCCCGTGAAGAATTCGAGGTCGAAAAATTCACAGAGAAGAATGTCAACTATTCTACAGCGAACAAAAAGGCTGCCCTTGTATGGCTTGATTATTTTCCTTATCTGGAATCCTTCGCTCAGGGCTTCAACGTAATCCTTATGTTGGTTGGTGGTTTGTTCCTTATGAACGGCCGGATCACCTTCGGTGAGTTTATGGCCTTCTCTTCGCTTATTTGGGCTATATCGAACCCTATGCGCAACATCGGTATCATTATCAACGACATTCAGCGCTTTTTTGCGAGCTTGTCCAAAATCGTAGATATCTATTATGCCCGGCCAAATATTGTTAATGAGCATACTGTCACTGACAAACGCCGTTATGAAGGCCGTATTGAATTCGATCATGTCCGCTTCAAATATGATAGCGCTATCGTACTGGACGATATTAGCTTTACCGTTGAACCCGGTGAAACTGTAGCAATCATGGGCGCGACAGGATCAGGCAAAACAACAATCATCAACCTCATCCCTCGCTTCTACGATGTAGCTGAAGGGCGCGTACTCGTAGACGGTGTTGATGTTCGGCAGCTGGAGCTTGATGAACTTCGTGGAAATATCGGCATGGCGACCCAAGATGTACTCTTGTTCTCTGATACCATTGATGGAAACATCGCCTATGGCGATCCTGATCTTCCGGAAGAAGATGCAATGGGTTATGCAGAGCTTGCAGCCGCACACGACTTCATTACCAAAATGCCTGAAGGTTATGATACCGTTGTCGGGGAACGCGGAGTCGGACTGTCGGGAGGGCAAAAGCAGCGTATTGCCTTAGCGCGTGCTTTGGCGGTACACCGTCCTATCCTGATTCTCGATGATACGACCTCTGCGGTCGACCTTGAGACGGAGGAGCATATCCAAAAAAGTCTACGTGAACTGGACTATCCTTGTACGAAAATTATTATTGCGCAGCGTGTATCTACTACCTCGCAAGCCGACCGTATTCTTATTCTGGATGGCGGGAAGCTAGTTGAGGAAGGGACTCACACTGAACTGCTAGCGAAACGTGGTTACTATTACGAAGTGTTTAAACTGCAGAACGAGGGTATTGGAAGGCAGGTGACCGCAAGTGGCAAGGAATAAATTTGACGTCGATGAAAATCTTGAATCGCCGTTTAATATAAAACACTTCCGGCGTGCGATGGTATATATCAAACGAAAGAAAACGCCAATGATTGTTGCGTTCGTGCTCAGTGCACTTTCAGCAGCCATTTCACTGTCGGCTCCGCTGATCATGCAACATGTCATCGACGTGACCATTCCGGCAAAAGAGAAGCTTGCACTGCTGGGTTGGGCTGCACTGATGCTTGTGACCATCGTGGTCAGTGTTTATCTGGCTACGATACGCTCGCGCATCATGACGAGTGTTGGGCAGGATATTATTTTTGACATCCGAACGGATTTGTTTAAGCATCTGCAAGAATTGCCTTTTAAATATTATGACGACCGTCCACAGGGCAAGATCCTTATCCGGGTCGTAAACTACGTCAACGCCGTTTCAGATGTGTTGTCCAACGGGATTATCAACTTTATTCTAGAAATCGTGAATTTGCTCTTTATCGCAGCCTTCATGTTCGCTGTCGATGTACGACTCTCATTTGTCATCCTTGCCGGACTGCCAGTCTTCCTTGGCATCATGCTGCTGATCAAAACCCGGCAACGCCGGGCATGGCAAGCAGTGTCCAACAAAAGCTCCAACCTGAACGCCTATCTGCAAGAGAGCATCAGCGGTATTGGTGTGACGCAAATGTTCTCCCGGGAACAACGTAACGAAGGAATCTTCACACGTCTCGCGGGTAATTTCCGTAAAGAATGGATGAAGGCTCAACGTTACAACTTACTTATTCCGTTCTCCGTAGACAACTTGTCCACGATCGTTACATCATTGATTTTCCTTGTAGGCCTACTAACACTGAGTCCTCAAGACATGACCCTCGGTGTCATTCTGGCGATGAGCAGCTACGCTGCCCGCTTCTGGCAGCCGATTCTGAATCTTTCGAACCTGTACAATAACTTCATCAACGCCGTTGCCTATCTTGAGCGTATCTTCGAAACGCTGGATGAACCGGTTACCGTCAGTGATATCCCGGATGCCAAAACACTGCCATCTGTACAGGGCCATGTCACCTTCGACGATGTAACTTTCGCCTATGACCCGGGGCTTAATATTCTGGAGAATATCTCCTTCAAGGTCAAAGCGGGAGAAAGCATCGCGCTGGTAGGACCCACAGGTGCGGGCAAAACAACCGTCGTCAATCTGATCTCTCGCTTTTATAACATTTCCAGTGGTCAGATTCTGATCGACGGCCAGGATATCTCGCAGGTGACGTTAAAATCTCTTCGCAGCCAGATGGGGATTATGTTACAGGATAGCTTCATCTTCTCCGGTACCATTCTGGACAATATTCGGTACGGCCGACTGGATGCGACCGAAGAAGAAGTAATCGCCGCTGCAAAGGCCGTTTGCGCCGACGAATTCATCCGTGAATTCGATCAAGGGTACATGACAGAGGTCAATGAACGTGGCTCCAAGCTGTCTCAAGGACAGCGGCAGCTCATTTCGTTCGCAAGAACACTTTTAGCAGATCCGCGCATTCTCATCTTGGATGAAGCCACTTCTTCCATTGATGCGAAGACTGAGCGCTTATTGCAAAAAGGGCTGAATGAACTGCTTAAGGGACGCACCTCGTTCATTATCGCGCATCGCCTCTCCACCGTAAAAAACTGCGATCGTATTATGTACGTATCTAACAAAGGCATCGCGGAAAGCGGCTCACATGATGAGCTTATCGCACAACGGGGCCTTTATTACCGCCTCTACACAGCACAGAAGATGGAAGCTTAATTGAATAAACACCAAAAGAGCTCAGGCCGATTTGCAGCCTGAGCTTTTTTGATGTTTTATTATTTTCAAAAAATATCAAAAACTAATCTATCGCCGTCCAAATATTTAGCGCAAGTGAGCGAACCGCAAGGTTCGTGTGATCTCTGTACAACCGCAGACGCTCTGCAGGCTCTGGACTCCACAATAGAGCACTTCCGGCAACTTCAAGCAACGAAAGTCCAATATACTGAGATTCGTAACGACTCTCAGACCCTAGAACATCTACAATTTCCAATAAAGTTTCCGGACTCCAGTATCCCGTGCTCTCTTCTAAATTATACGCGACCTGCTTATAAACATCGCTTAATAGCTGGGGTTGATTTGAAATAGTGGTAACCATCCGATTGAGATAATTGGCGGATTCCTTCACATTATTCCAATCTATTGCTGCTATATACAATTTCATCACAGCTTGCTGTAAGGTCTCATCAGATGCCAGACAGTCAATCAGATCCGTATACAAAGGGATAAGGTGCATCCGGGTGATTTTTGGCAAAGCTATCAGCTGGTTGACTAATTTCAGTAGACGTTGCCGATGAGGCAAATCTCTTTTGGCAGTGGCGTTCCATTCATCCCTTATCGCTGCACTAACCAGTCTCTGACATACACCAACTACAACCTCATTGATCTTACCATCGCGACAGGTTTCTACCAGCGTGTTCATAGCAGTTTCCCATCTAGTGCTGTCTTCCAAATCCGTAATAGACTGAGCGGTGGCAGCTGCAACAATCCCTTCATTTCCATTTGTCCACCGCATCATAGAAATGAAAGCATATCTGCCAATATACGCATCTTGGTGCCTTGCGATTTCAAGGATTAATCCTAGATAACGTGGTCTAAAGTCTAGCGGAAGAGCATTAGGCTGTTGAGATAATAAACTTCCTGCAATGTCACTTTCTGATGAAGAAGCCATTGTACTTAACATATCCCAAGCGCGTTCATCATCTAAAAGCTGTTTCGCAGCATGCCCTATGGCTATGATTACATCCTTGTGTGCATTGGGTTTCTCGAACTCATTCATCAATAGTGGAAGGCTGTCATCGCTTCTATAAGCGCCCAGTAAGCGGATGGCTTCTTTTCTGACAGTGATCTTCAGCTTATCCCGATTCAGAAGCTCTTTCAGCATGGTAACCAGTAACACCGGATTCACCCTGCGGATGCATCTGGGTATCGAGTACATGGCTACACGGGCCCGGTCCCCATCCAGATTCTCTAGCAGAACGGGAAGTGCCTTCTCCGGTTCTTCCATAAGCGAAAAGGCATGAAGTGCAGCTTCTACTACAGTTACTTCCTTATCCTGCATAAGCCCAAGTAACCTATCCGAACCGAGATCAGGCATGCTTGCCATGATCTTAATAACGCTTGCACGCTCCCAAAGATTACGTTTGGCATCGTATGCAATTTTTTCTAATAAGGCACTTAAAGCTTGTTGCTGACGTGGCAGCCATCTGTGGAATCCATCCGCGGCCGGCACAAGATAGATAGTTTTGCCTGATAGGAACTTGCCCTTAATGACAGCTCCTGAAATAAAAGGATCGAGCCATTCCTGACGCTTCAGATGCAGATGCTGGAACACTTCATGGATCGTAATATACGATTTATCTAAAGCTAATAATTCCTTAACTCTGGCATCACGCGTTGTACGAGGCGCAAGCCAGTATCTGGCCGCTTGTATGGCTGTAGAATCCGCCTTTGCCCTCGTTGCTTCCTTTAACAGATTCTGAAGTTTTATAATACCGTAACCTCTTTTACCGAATGAGCTAGCTAGGCTTAATACCAGATTGTAGTCTTCTCTTTTGTTGGCCTGTACAGCTAATGTATAAATTTCGTCGAAGATAATCTCTTCTACTCCCCGGGGTAAATTCTTCTCCAAGGATGGAAGGGAAAGCTGCCCATTCTGCTTGGCCAATTTCTGAATCGTATTTAAAGAAAACTTAAACAGCTCACCGTGAGGAAGTAATGCGTTATGCCGGAGAATAGCAAACGCCAGTTGTTGAACGGAAAATTTTGTGCCATATGAAGTATCTCTAGCCTCTATAACACTATCAACAAGCAAAGTAAGCTCTTGTACATGGGCATCCGTGAACACAGACGCAGGACTTTCCGATAGCTCTTTAAACACAGCGCCCCGGACAGGATCCTGATCATTTTTAATCCGGCCCAGGTACACCAAAGTTTCATTCATACCCTGTCTCGACAGAACGGTACTTCTGATCAGCTGCATAAGCGCCGTGGCACGTTCGTCTGCACTGGATACCTGTGTTGCTTGTTCAAGTCCCGCTCTTGAATGAAGAATAGAACGGCAAGCTGTAAATCTGATTGTTCTCTCCCTGTCATCATTGATTTCACGAAGGCCAAGCATCCTGGTGGCTTCCTTCTCACGCAAGACATGCGGTAATACATACAGTAATCTTTCCGGAAAAATACGTTCATTACGTTTATCTTCTTCATACACAGCATCGAAAATGACTTTGCGGTTAGAAGGTGCAATATTATGAAGCAGCTTTGCTATGTGCATAGGGTGATCTGCGAGTAGTTTCGCTATCTCCATCCATTGATCCATGGATAAATATTTTTTCCTTTTAAGAACAGCTTCAGGAATACCATAAGAAATCAGATCGCTCCGCGACTCCGTTCGTGTTAACAGTTGATATACCTTATTAGGATTTTGGCGTACAAGCGTGCCAAGCTGTTCTTTTAACGCAGGATGTATGATGCCCATAGGTCCATGATTCAGCGCACACTCCAGCACCAAGTCTGCCTGCAGATTGCATAGGATCTCCAGAGCTGATGAGAATCTCCACCAGACATAGCCTTTTTCCCTGAGTGGTGTGCTTTCCAGTGTTGTTGCAAAGTATTCTGCTACTACGTTAAGATGCCGGCTGGATAATTTCTTCCAGTCTTTTATGGCATACCCGATATCAGCAAGCCATTTACTTACCGTAGCCGAATAACAGGCCTGCAATATAATCGCGGCTTCCTCCGCTCCCCATCGGGCATACACTACAGGCAATAAGCGTTCTGCTAATTCCTGACGGTTAATCTGTGAAATACTATGCAGCAGCTTGCGGCGGCAATCATGGGATAAATGGGGGAGCTCACGTTCAATATCAGCATCCGAAGCCACCTTTGCCAAAAGACCCGCAGCCGTATTTCTGATACTTGCCTTGGGATGCCGCAGTGCTGATAGAATAATAGCAGCATCTTGTGTTGCAATGGCGCCGATTAAGGCAAGTCGTGCTTCATAAACACCATCCTCCAGCAAAGAGGCTAGTAATTGGGAGTACTGGACAGATCCGAGATGATCACGGCCTAAGATTGCTACTTTTTTGATTCTGTCGGAATAGCCTAGCGAATCCAATTCTTTAAGTAAGCTCTGTTTATCCAATGGATCTCTTTTGAAAATCATAAGTCCTCCTCGTTAACCTGATCTTATTCCACCCGAACTTTATTCTCTATACCCTAATCTATCCCCTTTAAAAAAACTAGAATTCAGCATCTGGTTTCGTTGATCAAAAAATAAAGGTAACCCTGAAGCTGGTTATTCAACCCCCTTCAGAATTACCCATCATGTTTTGCTTGCTCTAGTCATTCTTTTTCTGAATAAACACATACGTACTCTCATCCGACAGCTCATCAGCAAAGCTGAAATCAAATCCGTCGAAGCCTTTGATATCCTCCACACAGCTGATTTGCCGCTCAGCCATGAAGCGTACCATTTCACCTCTGGCCATCTTGACCAGGGTCGCTCTCTCTACTACCTTACCGCCGATCTCCTGCCCGAATACACAACTAACCATTCGAACATTCCCGCCAATGTAAGGGGAGATGCACTTGCTGTATTCCTTAGAGGCCAGATTCAGAATGATGTCAGTCTCCGAAAACAGCTGATCTGCCAGCTTCCTGTTCCAGAACTCGTAGATAGACTTGAAACCAGGTCCGCTAAGCTTTGCCTGCATCTCCAGCCTGTACGGCACAACGCCGTCAAATGGCCGGACGATTCCATAGAATCCGGACAATATCCGTAAATGCTGCTGAAGATATTCCAGCTCCTCCATTTGAAGTATCCCGGGTGCCATGTACTGGTACTGGATACCCTCATAAGAAAAGATAGCCGGTGTAAGATTCCGTGTTACATCCATATCCCGAATCCGCTCCACATTCAGCGTGGCGATAGCATCATTGCATTTCCATAACGATTTGGCTTCTTCATAATTCAACTTTTGTAATAAGACCAGAAGAGTCTGCGACTCGCTTATGAATTGCGGCATCTGGCGGCAATCCAAGAAATCCGTATCCATCTTCATCTTCTTGGCAGGCGATATAATGATTCTCATGGTGCTCCCTTTTCTTACCCCCGCGGGGAATTTAAATGTAACCTTATCCTATCACACTTAATCTTCGTAGGCTTGGGGCAAGTTCATGAAATTTGTTCACTGCCGCCCACTTTGTGCGCCACCGCCATCTGTACCTGGGTTGCCGTTTCTCCTTGACCCACCATTCATGCCGGGAGATCCGCCCCCATCTTTCCCCCGTCCGCCGGTGAAGCCCTGTCCCCCGTTCGCTCTTGACCCGGAGTCAGTACTCGTTATCTTCTGTGCGGTAATAGCATCGCAGGAGACGAGCACCATGGAACAACTTAGCACTGCTATGAGCAAAGCGAAATACCGCTTGATCCGCATCTTTGAATCCCCTCTTTCCGAGCGAACATAGTTAACGTGGAAAATATCTTTTTAACATATAATCGTATACGTCCTTAAAACCCATGTAGGATAATACGATCAGCAGCGGATACACCGGGTAAATATACCGGGACTTGATCTCCCATAAAAGATAGAATCCGATAAAGCCCAGCACCACAAGAATCAAAGAGGTCTCTTCAAATCTTTTGGCTCTTATTCCACCCATTAAGCGAACGAGTATAAATACATACATCAGAAAATTCAGGACATACAGCAGCCACAACATTCCGCTTCTATAATTGGAGTCTGCCTTAAACAAATCCGTAGCAGCATTAGTGTAGCTATAACGGTCCATGACAAAGCCCATTCTTCCCCCGTTACTGGATGATCCGTCATTTCCGAGCCCATATCGTTCCATCTGGTAGGTTCCTTCCGTCCAGGTCCAAACGATTTTTTTATAATACATCTTCACTAAGTCACTTAGGCCCGCCTCGGAGAGTTTATTACTGATTTCTTCTTTAAATAACTCCGTACTTTCTGCCTTATTATAATTTGCATCCTGCTGATAGATAGCGTAGCTCTCCCGGTTGTCCCAGAACCCAAACGTCTCCAGATTGATCCCCATATTCAGCCACATGTAGACAGGTGCGGAATTTTCGTTCATCGGTTCATCTGCAACATTCGTCGCCTGCAGCACAGCATTTTGCGTCCAGCCGGGAACATTAAACAATATGGCCGTGATAAACAAAGCGCTAAAAACCTTTTTCACCCCGATAGAACGTATGTTAAATAAAAGACCCGCCACCACGGTAATCAGAAAAATAACACCGATACTGCGGAAATAGTTGCCTATTGCCAGTAAGAGAGCTGCGAAGAGAATATCCTTAATGGACCTTCTTTTGATAAATCTTATGGCAAAATATAAAGCACTTGTCAGAAAGGCGGTAGCGATCACATCGTTATAGATAAAATTACTCATAAACAATGAAGGGATATAGGTTGCAGCAAACACGAGGATGCCATAATCCTTATCCTTGGACTTATAATTGAGCTCTTTATACAGCATGTAAATCATTAATGAGGTTAAGAGTGTAAACAGAATATTAAATATTTTGATTACCAGATAATTATCCGGAAAGATCAACAACAACGTCTTTAAATATAAAACGATCGAAAAATTAAACGGAAACATATGCAGATAGCCGTTCGTGTCAAACGACGAATAATCATTCCTGTACAGCATGTCGAGTGCCAATGAAAGCACTGTCTGCGAATCATCCGTCGGCAAGCGTGGAAACAGAAAGATAATCACCATCTGGATTGCAAAAGAAAACAGCAGTATGGCTGGAATGACTATTTTCCAACTGTACTTATTAAGCTTCAGGCACATTTTATACAAAATAACGCTTAATGCCAGCACCACTGCGATCACTAGAATAAAAAGACCCAGCTGTTGTCTCTCCAAAATTGGCGTGTCCCCATATACGAAATAATTATATTTCGCCCTAATAAAAAAGGAGGATGCGATAAAAAGACCGATAAAGAATGCAAGTATGAGATACAATGTTTTTTGAATTCCTCTTATCATGGAAAACCTCCTTTGCGCAATCGAAAGCCCTTTACAATCCGCTGCCCCGATTCATAAAAAGCATTATAAACACCCAAACTGAAAATCCAATGAAAATCGGAAGTTTGGGAATTCGCAAAGAAGAGATTTAGAAAGAGAGGTACGTCCTACAATTGGGAATCAAAAAATCGCAAATGTGATACGGAAGTTTCAAAATGGAGAGAGTTGCGGAGACAAAGAGAGGAAATGGAAAACTACTCCAATCCTAGGGAGTATTATGACAAGAGTCTTAATTCTCTTTCAAACGATTATGCTATACTGGTGGAGCAAATAGAATAGGCTTAAAGGGTCGGTCGGCTACCTCTCACCGAAGGGAGGGATGCCTTGTGACAGTGTTTGAAGCAATGATGCTTATGCTAACCTTTGGTTCGCTTATCGTAGCGCTGCTGTCCAATAAACGCAAATAGACCGCCCACTCACAAAGGCATGCGGTCTATCTGTCGTGTCCTATTTGCTGAAGCCTACCGCCCTTAAAAGCGGCTATTGCCTTGGGAGTCGTGTTACAGCACGGCTCTCTTTGCATTTTACGTCTTTTCTACCTTTAATATACCACAAATAATTTAATAACGTAATAATGTACGGTGTTACATTACATTTCCAATCTCCCAGAAAATCCATCCATCCTTGCGTACATCAGAACAATTTACTATCCATCTTTTTTAAAAACCGATTATTAGCGATTAAGCCTTTCACTCTCTTCGTTGTATTAGGCCCTTTCGGTGTGCTACCTCTTCTATTCAGCAAAATCCACCGTAGACATGCCCAAGCTTCAAAGATCTCAAGTTCTTCCTGATCCATATCATTTTCCAATAGATAAGCAGTTCGGAACACATCAGCATAACGCTCAGAGATATATATTTTCAGCAGAATAAGTGACCAGGCAAAATCATATCTAGAGTCTCCCAACTGGCCGTTCGTCCAATCGATTATGGTATATCGCTCTTTATCCTCCACTATATTTCCGATATGAAAATCCCCATGAATGATACAGTCTTGCTTCATTGGAGTTTGCTCAACAAGAGCAGTCAACACATTATAAATATCAGATTGTTCTTTGGCTTCAGGGAAAAAATAGCCGATGAAATCGTATTTTGGCAGTTGTATATTTCCAATCTCTTCAACGCGAATCTTATGTATTTTTGCTAATAGGCTTGCGAGTTCCTTCATTTTCCTGGTATTCATTTTATGAATAGGGGTTCCGTCAAAACTTGTTAACAACACCTTATGTCCCTCCGGATTGATTCCCCAGCCCACTGGTTTAGAGACGGCTACTCCTCGTTCGGATAGAACATCCAATAAACGATATTGAAACTGGACATCCGGTCTGGATTCCTTATTCCATGTTTTCAGTACATAGCTCTCTTGATCAGAATTAATCCTCATGACCTCAGCTTCAAATCCTTGATCCATTGTATGCGCAGTTAAGCTGTCTTCCTGATTTAATAAGTCGTTCATGATTTCGTTGTGCTCTAGCCAATTTATGATAGATATAGGAGTTTTCAAAAATGGGTTCTTCCTTTCGGAGTCAGCTACAACAGATTAACGCAACTCAAAATTACAAATAACATAAAATAGATTGTTCTATCCAGTACATAAATACAGTATCCGGGCTTTTCTTTTCAAACTTTTTCATTTTTAAATACATGTCCATTCCATCAGAAACATCATGCCATAAATCCGTAAATACAAAATCATATTTTTCCTTAGACATATGTTGTTCTGCATATTCGAAAGCATCTGCTTGGATAAGCCTGATCTTGTGAGCATTACTGAATTGTGGCAGTACATATTTATTAAATAAATCAATGACATCTTGATTTTTTTCAACAACCGTTATGCTTTCAACATTAACTTTTTCAGAAACCATATAAGCATAATAGCCAAGTCCAAGCCCAAATGTAAGAACATTCCCAAACGCTTTATCAACAGCTTCTTTCATTGTTTCTATTTCATTTGGTGTGATCGTCATCCATATTCTTTCATTCTCCAAGACAGCCGGGAACATGAATTCAGTTTGAAAAAAACCAACCTGAGGAATTTGTCTTCCCTCTTCTGTCCGGATGATATCATTGCAAACAAAACCTTCAAAAGGTTTATATTTTTCATATTTTAATTCACTATTATTAATCTTTATAGTAGGTATCTTGATATTTTTATAATATGGATTGTCATAATATTCATTTGCATCAAGCTTATGAAGCATATTGCTAAAATATTGGTTGAACAATTCCTTATCATCAACATTATCAACCGTATCCATCCCAAAAGCAGCAGCCAGCATTAAACCAAAAGCGTATTCATAAGATACACCACAGTTTACGATTTCTTCAATTTCTTCTTTGTTAATAAAGTCGGGGGTATTATTCAAATAGCGGCTTAGTAAAGCAAATACTTTATAGTTATCTTCTTTTACTGTTTCTTTTATTACATTATTAAATTCCATATTCTCACCTATTAATTAGAATTTGTTTCTATGTCTCATGTTAGTCTTTCCGGATTGACTAGTAGGCAATACTCTCATTTTACCATTTAAAAATCCAGAAGAACAAAAACCGCTTTACTAATCCGTGACAGTTACCACTTCTACAGTGAGAAAATCTCACGCCAAATCTTCTAGTTATATGGTTTATGGTCCATTTTCCGCCTAATCTGCTCAATATTTCGTTACCCTATGTTAGAATAGACGACTTGTATAATTTGTGAAAACTTTCACTAATAGTCATGATTGATGGTATACTTAATAAGAAGATGAACTAAAGAGAATAACGATGGAAACTGTGGACGTAACCGTAGAAGATTTGAAGTTAGGAGTATAACAGCGACGCGCGCGCTTCTCCACTTCCAACTCCCTCTGATACTTCCTTTCTTTTTTGTCGGGTTCTTTTGGTACATCTTAATAGAGAAATATAAAAGTGGAGGGTTAACAATGAAAAAGAAAGCAGCTGGTGCTCTGAGTCTCGTCCTCTCTGTCATGCTCGTTACCGCAGGTTGCGGTAATGGAAACGACAAGGTGAACGAGAGCAAGAGTAATAACAACGAGAAAAAAGAAGTTGAAGCCGTCTCCGGGGCATCTGAAGCAAGCTACACACCATTCGATCAATTAAAAGATAAATATGATATCATCATTGTCGGTGCGGGTGGTGCGGGAATGTCCGCGGCGCTTGAGGCCAAAGAGAAAGGCATGAACCCTGTTATTTTGGAAAAAATGCCGGTTGCCGGCGGGAACACAACCAAATCCTCTTCGGGAATGAACGCTTCTGAAACGAAATTCCAAAAAGAACAAAACATTGAAGACAGCAATGATTTATTTTATGAAGAGTCATTAAAAGGTGGCCATGACACTAACGACAAAGAAATGCTTCGTTTCTTCGTTGATAATTCCGCGAGTGCGATCGATTGGCTGGATTCCATCGGAATCCGCTTGAACAATATCACCATTACAGGCGGCATGAACGAAAAACGTACACACCGTCCTGAAGATGGCTCTGCTGTGGGACAATACCTTGTCAAAGGTTTAGTGAAAAACGTACAAGAGAAAGAAATCCCTCTTTTCGTGAATGCTGATGTCAAAGAAATCACTGAAAAAGATGGCAAAGTAAATGGCGTCAAGGTCCTCTTTAACCAAACAGAGGAAAAAACAATTACGGCAGATGCTGTCGTTGTAACCACTGGCGGATTCGGTGCCAATATGGATTTGATCTCCGAAGTAAGACCTGACTTGGAAGGCTACGTTACTACTAACCAAATCGGCAGTACCGGAGACGGCATCAAGATGATTGAGAAACTCGGCGGCACAACCGTCGATATGGATCAAATCCAAGTTCACCCGACTGTGCAGCAAGAAAAATCCTACCTCATCGGCGAAGCTGTTCGTGGGGAAGGCGCTATCCTTGTTTCCAGTGAAGGTACACGGTTCACCAATGAATTGGATACCCGTGATAAAGTAACAGCTTCCATCAATACACTACCTGAAAAAGCAGCTACGCTGGTCTTTGATTCCGGTGTTAAATCCCGTGTGAAGGCTGTTGAACAATATGACAAAATGGGCTTCGTGATTCAGGCGGATTCCATCGAAGCTTTGGCCAAAGAAATCGGTGTTCCAGAGGATAAGCTGGCAACAACGCTTGATACTTGGAACAGCGCCGTTAAGAATAAAAAGGATGCCGAATTTGGCAGAACTACAGGAATGGACAATGACCTGTCCACTGGTCCTTTCTACGCTATTAAAATTGCTCCTGGGATTCACTACACCATGGGTGGCGTGAAGATCAATACGAACACAGAGGTTCTAAATAAAGATGGTGAAGCTATCGCTGGTCTGTTTGCGGCAGGCGAAGTTACAGGCGGCTTACACGGACAAAACCGGATTGGCGGCAACTCTGTTGCAGAAATCATTATTTTTGGTCGTCAAGCCGGGATCAAATCTGCTGAATTCATAAAAGCAAAATAAGTAGATAACAGATACTATAGGCCTCACAGCAAAAAGCTCAAGCATCGGCAAGTTAGCCGCTGGCTTGAGCTTTTTTAATGGGATTAATCGCCAATAGTTCGGATAATAGTATCAAACGGATCTAATTCCAGGGTTTGTTGTCCATATTCCGTATCAATCGTAGTTTTTTGAAGCTGGTCGCTATTGTTAATCACGACGAGTATTTTACTTTCTGGATAATAAGCACACTCTGTATATAAATTATCCGTAATGTACTTTGTTTCCTTTAACTCATTCCCGGCATAACGAATCACATTTAATAGCAATCTTGTATTTTCAAAGCTTAAGGTGAAAGAAGGCAGGTAGATCCCCTTTCCTTTACCAAAGGCATGGGTGGACAATGTTATCATCCCACTCTTTTCACACAATACCGCTGCTGAGCCATCCGTAAGATAGATGTTATTTTTAGGTGTTATGCTGGCTCCTTCAGGCACTAAACCTTGCTCATCTCTAGCCTCAAATGTCCATCTTCCATGAGCTACCTTGGAGCCTGTATCCTCATCCAGACCAAGCACATGTGCCATTCTGAAAAAGCTGTCATAACCATCAAGCGCCGAAGGCTGATTGATACCTATAAAAGTACCGCCCTCATAAACCCATTCTGTCAGTAAGTCCACGCACTTATGGTCACTCCAATATTCTCCACCACTCCATGCTGAACCTGCCGAGCCGGCATTGATCACTACATCACACTCTTGTAATACTCCCTTACGGATATCTTCAAAATCAATGAACTGCACCTCAACCGGCAACCCGGACAAAGCCTCGTTGATATGAATCAAATCATGCATATACGTTTCATGGAAATGTCCGGACAAGGTCCACGATCTCAATTTGCCCCAAGCGTGCAAAATGGCTACCTTCGTCTTAATGTGATACGGTTTGCCTTTATGATGCAGCTCTTTAATTTCTCTGAATTCATCCGCGATCTTTTCGATATAATCACAAAAATCCGGATAAGGCTCTACAAGATGCAAATATCCGCCCAGTCCAATCCGATCTATAGGCTCTCTGAGCAAGGCGCGCCGGATATTAATCCAATACTTTTTGGCATCGAGCGTAGGGTTACCTCCCTCCATAAACGTAGGAAGCCCTCCCAATCCAACCGGAAATAAATAGGGATGCAGCCGAATCTCATGGGTATCTACTTTTACACCAGAGCAAAGCCTTGCCTCATACCCTGAGAACACACATTTAATCATCCCGTCAAAACCAAACTCCTCAAAACGGTCATTGTAAGGCTCCATGCCAACCCAACTATCATCATAGAAGACATACGCCAGCTTATCGTGCTTATGCACAATATCAATTAATTGCTTACCAAATTCGATGACAAAATCATTGATAAATGCCATATAGTCCAGCTTCCGCTGCTGCGCCGGGATATGACTGACCCGATATTTCCCACCATTCACAAAATCCTCGGCCGTGAGCGAATACCCATATTTCTTGGCAAACAGATCAAGCGCCCTTGAGCTTACCGTAAAATCATATGAACCCCAGTCCGAGAACAAATGGCGATTGCGCTCATCACTGCCCCAGATCCAGGCGAAATTATAAAAGAGGGAGGTGAACCGAACCACTGTTGTTTCCTTATGCTTACGACACCAATCTTCAATCCAATGGAGTAAATATTTTTGCGTTTCTACATAGATGGGATCAATCTGCATCAGATGCTCTTTTTCCCAGTGATTCGTGGTGTGATTGTACATGGAGATCTCTTCCCAAATCCGGTAGACCATGAAGCTGACTGTGTATTTATGCCAAGGCGTTATTCCAGTAATGACTACATTTCCCGATTCCCGCTCATAATTCCACAGTTCTCTTGGAACCTCTTCGCCCGTCGTTCGGTCAAAAACCTGCCAGTACTTAAACGCCTCTTTGGAATCATTCACTCGGAATTGTTCAGCAAAAAAATCCTCCATCAGATAGATGGATAAATAATCTTGTACCGCTACCTTCGGATTAGTTATTAAAAAGCTCTGCTGCAGTTTGTCTGAATTCTGTGACGCCCATTCGTTATGATCTCTGATGATGCAGATTGTAGAATAAATGCCGTATCCTGCGTTGATAATCTCATCGGACAACTGTGTGCCGTCACTGTCACGGATGACATCGGCACCCCAACGTTCAGCTAATTCCAGGGTCAATGCCTCATAACCGGATTCTCCCGGCAGTGTAAAGGCCCCCGTTGTTTGTTTGGACAACTTGGATCCCTCCTATTTAAGCATATCGGATAGAAAAGCTAATGCTAAGCCTTGCCCCCAGCCTTGAATCCAGTCTTTTGGAATATTGCGGTATCCTTCCCGGTCCTTCATAACCGCTGTTCCGCCAGAGACACCCAGTACCCGTCCATCTTCGCTGATATTGTTCAAAATACCTTTTAGGGCTTTTTGCACATATTTGGTATGCAGCGGATTGCCGTTATTGATCATAGCAGCCGCAATGCCGCAAGACGCGGATACTTCTTCATAAGACTCCTCGTCATCGAGTACTGTCCGCCACAGGCCGTTCTCCGTTTGCACCAGCTTGAGTGCGGCCAGCTGATCGCGCAGCGAACACTCCACGTCCATACACTGCGGATACAGATACCATTCTTTCAAAAGCTTTTTAACTTGCGACATGGTGTATGCGCCCCAAGCATTCGCTCTGCCCCAGAATAGTCCAGACATGTGATCCTGCTTCACATTATTGTAGCCATGGTACCAAAACCCGCTGCTAGGATCTTGCAGGTATTTGATATGCCAATAATATTGATTCAAGGCATCTTGAATCATTTCCTGATCCTTTAATTTGCTTCCTACACGGAGCAGGAAAAATGCCGCCATAAACAAGGTATCCGCCCATGCCTGTTCTGGAAAATCATTAGAAATAGAGACGGTATGCTGCAACACATGATCTCCGAATCTAAGCGCATTGTTCTGCAGATAATCTACTTTGCTCATCACAATATCCCAATATTTCTGATTGCCTGTTTCCTCATACAAAGTGATCAGCATATGGCCCATGGCACAGGTATTTACCGTCCAATCCGGCAGACCCAGCTCGATATATTCATCTGCCCACTGGACAAGCATATCCAAATACTCTTTATTTCCTGTAGTTTCATAAGCTCTGGTTACCCCATAATAAGCCACACCACAAGGCCAGTCCCATGTTAAATCCATCGCCATTGTTTTTCTGACCACTTTGTCGATGACCCTTAAAATCTCTTCTCTGTCATAAGTTAATTGAAGCATCTGGTTTCTCCTCTCTTTCGCACACGCCCCCAAAGGCGCTTGAGAGCTGTCCGTCCATATTGTAAACGCTTTACTAACTCTATTGTAAGTAGTAAAATGGTCTGATTCTAAGCATATTCATAACTAAACTGTGCAATTTCAACCATTAACTAGTAGTTCTTATATTTCGGGATTGGCCGTGACTACAGAGAAAGTTTGGACTTCCGGCCGCTGTTGTCGTAAGAATTTCTTGATTTGTAATGCTATTAGCGGTTGAAATCCGGAGACAAAGGCGGACGCTACGCCCCTAAAGTTCCAAGATTCTCCTCCGCCACTTTTCCTCAAATTGTATAATATCAAGTTCTCTTTATATAGTTGAATTTGATATAACGTTAACCTATAATCTACTCAACCTACGTAATAAGAATGGGAGTATTGAGAATATGCCCAGAAAAAAGAAACCCATCATTGAATACCGCCACTACAGCTTACCGATAAACTTTCCTATCTTGCTGTTAAGCGGTGAACGTTGGAAGATTTCTGATATTAAAAGTGAACATCTGCATTTCCATAATCATTTGGAGATTGGCATTTGCCATTCGGATAGCGGCATCATGGAGATCAAAGGAGAATCTGTGCCTTTTAAAGCCGGAGATGTGACCTTCATCCCTAGGTATCTCCCTCATACAACTTATAGTTCGCCGAATGAAGCCAGTCTGTGGTCTTATATCTTTTTTTCGCCTGAGGATCTTTTTCAGCAATCCTTCAAAAGCGCTTACAGCAACTTTGAGCCGAATCTGTGGGCAATTAAGGGAACAAACTGTATTTTGAATAAAGAGGAACATCCCAAGGTATATACCCTTACGACATCGGTCGTAGAGGAATTGAAACAAAAAAATCCTTACTATCAAGAAAGTGCTTACGGCTTATTATTATCGCTTTATATAGAGCTTCTTAGAATTCATTCCCGGAATGAACCCTTGGTTAATCAAGACACAGAGCATAGCCTGAAGGGCGATTTTGTCATCTCACCCGTTCTGGAATACATCACTACAAACTACATGATGCCGATTACCATCGATTTTTTAGCTGATCTGTGCCACCTAAGTACCACTCATTTCCGCAGGAAATTCCATGAGATTATGGGGTCCGCACCTCTCGACTTCCTAAACAGTACCCGTATTGAAGAGGCCTGCAAGCAGTTAAAAAGTACGGATGATTCCATTCTCTCCATCTCTGAGCAAGTAGGTTTTCAGTCCATATCCAGCTTCAACCGATGTTTCTCCAAGCTTATGGGTGATTCACCTAAACAATGGCGTAAAGGCGCACAATCCGAAGCACAATCCGCTAAAGCGTCTATATTGGAATTTACGGGGTGGGTATGATCCATTGATCCATTGGTCTATTCTAGATCATCTTTCTCCCGATCGTTTTATATAACATGGTTCTTATCTTCTTTAACTGCGCAAAGTTTTCTTCAAATGAAATGCTGTGGGTCAGTGCCAGCCCTTTTGAGAAATCTTTTTTATATAGAAAAATTGATTCCAAATACAAACCTATGACATGAATCTGATTCCAAGTAGGATAACTTGAATGATGATAGAAGACAGTCAGCGTTTCTAATGCATAAAAATTATGACACCATCTCGCTTCCTCCATTATGTACTTCATTGCCGGTCCGTTATTGTTAATCATTATGTCTCGGAATTCATCTAAATGATTAGGCTGAACATCGACATATTCAATTGCATAAAATGGCTTTACATGCCGTTTTCGCGCGCCTTCCCCTGGTGTAGGGTACGTGCTGTTTGGTGTGGTTACAAGTAACTCTATACGGATTGTTTCGAGCACGAAAGGTATATTCACATTTTTTAAGTTAGGTAAAATGATTTCGGCATCTTCTTTTTCCTTGATCTGCATTAGGATAAGATAATCCCATATAATGAATTCTCCATGTTTTTCGGCTGTTTTGTTATGACTGTAAACTGAAATATCCTCCACAGCATTATTTTGAGTCATGGATCCTAGAACGTCTGTGAGTTGGCTCTTTATTTCTTTTTTCATATGCTTTTTATACTTCTTATCGACTCCGATACTCCAAGCAATATAATAAGTATCATTTTGTGGTGTCAGTTTTAGATTCTCTACGCTTATTTTCTTATCCATTTCTGTTTCCCTTTCTGTACAAGTCCCCAGCCATCGATGTATAATTCGTCTAAGATTTCTAATAGCTCGGAAGGGGTCTGAAGCAAGGCTGCTTATGGTTAATCGTAACCCTGCTTCCCAATAAACGCAAATAAGCCCCCCCCCTCTGAACTGCCCCATCAGGCACAACAAAAAGGCATGCGTCCGGTAAACTACCGAATTCATACCTAACAAGTCGCCTAATAAAATAAGCTGTTATGTGATAAGGCTAGCCTTTACTTGACCTCACAAAATCTATTTAACAAGGGAATGATTTGTTCCTTGCTCATAGGGGCGTCGTGCCCCGGGATATACGTAGTAAATGAAAGAGTGGATAAAAACACAATATATTCTTTCATTTTTATCGGATCAATTTTACCTTCTCCATGATAATAATCCCCGCTATGTGCATCGCCTGCGAATAATACTCCCGCTTCTTTTATATATACAACACAAGAATCGTCTTCATGTGGCCCTCCTACCTTTATAATCTGGCAAGTGGTGCCCCCTAAATCCAGCGTTAAAGCATCCTCGAACATAATATTTCCTGTGCTAACCTTAATCTTATCAAACGTATCATATTCTTTTTTCATACAGTTATAGGCGAATGCTATTTCTTCTTTGGTCTCTAAGCGTTTTACAACAGCTTCTTCATCCCATTCCCATTCTTTCAGGCGCTGTAGTGCCTCATTCGTTGCTGAAGAGACTATAGTTCCCCCGTCAAAAGCATGCATACCAAAGGTATGATCCCAATGCCAGTGCGTGATCAAAGCATATTTGGGACGTGGCAGATTGTTATCATCTAAACACTTTATAAAGGCATCTAAATGCGATTTTGAATTACCACAATCAATCATAATTGAAAAGCTGTCACCTACAACATATCCCAAAACAGGTCTGTCTGTTTCTCGGACACTTTCCAAATAATAAATAGAGTCATTTATTTTTTTGAGTTCCATCCTATTTTCTCTCCTTTATGGATACAGGTAAAAATACGCTCTATGGAGGAGATGATTACCTATTTATAATGGATGAAGCAGGTCCCATTTGGCAAGGGAGAGTTTAGTTATATTCACAATGTACTACGACGTAGTTCATAAAAATATTGCACAATCGGATGCTTTAACTGCATCTTCTCGCTCATGTTTAAAATCCGCTTTTTCCCAACCCGTCTGTCCACTAAAGCCAGAATATTCAATAAGATATCATCGCTCTCTATACTTTCCTCTATAGAAGTAGATAAAAACTTATTAGCTATAACGATAAAATTCGATTTACTTAATGACGTCTGTGCTGACAAAAGCTCCTTTGCAACTTCTGATATCTTTCTGCTTCTTGCAATGACTATTAGACGATCCTCAGGGATGTTCCCTTTACTATCTTTTCTAACCGCTTCAATGTCTTCAGGGTGGATTGGAATTTGGAGTTCTGAATCATTCTTAATCTCCTGCTCCGTCTGATACCATCTGATTGAGTTAGTTCTATCATTCATATTGAGTACGTTCTTTTTATCTACCGAAATATAACAGCTCCCTGATTTATCAGGTAAATAACGGTAGCTGCTTGCGCGATATTCAACCTTGCCAGATAACGCAGGACAGAGAAAACTCTCCAGTTGTTGCTTTAATTTGCTCCAGGACATGTATCCTCCAACAAGACGATCTCTTCTCCTCGTCTTTGTCTTATTTTTATATTTTCTTTTCCCCAAGAACACATAACATCCACGATCTTATTGGCTGTAACGCCATATTCCGTGAGGCTGTATTCAACTTTTGGCGGCATCTGCTGGTACACGAATCTTTTGACAAGCCCATCCCTCTCAAGTTCACGAAGCTGCTGGATCAGAACCTTTTGTGAGATGCCCTGAATATTACGCTGTAATTCACTTGTTCTTTTGGCACCGGACATCAAAAAGCAAATGATCAAAGCTTTCCACTTTCCGCCGATGATTTCTAGTGTTGCCTCTATCCCTAAATGATATTGTTTCATAGAATAACACCTCGTTCATGCTGATCAAATTAAGCTTACTCAAAACTTCATTGTTGCATATATTTTTTTCGGAGTCCAGTACACACCTCGAAGTAACCATCTTACTTTATTGTGTGTATTTTCTTTTTTTACAACCTGCAAGATAATAATAATATTCATAAATAATATAGGCCTGAGAATGGAGATTCATCATGAAAACACTAGTGATTTTGGCGCATCCGAACCTTGAGAATTCGAGGGTCAACCAGCGCTGGAAAGAAGAACTGCTGTTATATCCCAACGATATTACCCTTCATGAGATTTATAAAGAGTATCCTGACTGGAATATTGATGTTTCTAGAGAGCAGAATCAAATGGAAGCTTATGACCATGTGATCTTTCAATTCCCGTTGTATTGGTACAGTTATCCGCCGCTATTAAAAAAATGGTTTGATGATGTGTTGGCTTACGGATGGGCTTATGGATCAAACGGGAACAAGCTTAACGGGAAAAAGTTAGGGTTGGCCCTATCCATCGGTGATAAAAAAGAAAATTATCAGCCAGCGGGCTCTGTTTCTTTTACCGTAGACGAAGTGATCGCACCCTTTAAAGCCAGTGCCAAACATGTAGGCGCAGAAGCCCTACCGTACTTTGCTGTTTTTGGAGCTTCATTCCAAGCCAGCGATGAAGAAATTAATACTAGCGCAAAAGAATATATCGAATATATCTTTAATCACCGTATTTGACACAAAACAAATTGGGCTATCCTTAGTCTTGTTCAAAGACTTTAAGGATAGCCCATAACATTGTTGAAGCGGTCTAAAGATTCTCTGTAGTAAGGGTGAATCCTTCGATCACGGCATCTTCGTCAACCTCAATCAAAATGCAGCGTCTCCCATGATAATTCACTTGCTTCACATATTTTAAATCCTGCGGGCTGACCGAAATCGTAGCTACCTTTGTATCGATCTTAATCGATTTGGTAGTGAATTTCGGCATTACGCTGCTCGCCTTCATCTCATAATGCTTATCGTCAACGATCGTTTCAAACGCCCGTTCCACTTTTTCCATTGTCACGTTCTCTACGCCACTTACCGTTAGTACACGTTCCAGGTCTCTATAATCGAGCTTTGGAGGTTCTTCCTTATCGTCGTTGGTTTCGATGACCTGATGGATCTCCTCGTACACCTGTGCAAGAGTGGTTGCATCAAGCTGTTCGCCCGCCACTTCCTTCACGATGTCTTCGAATATAGCTCTCTCTTCCAGGGCCGTCATGGATCTTTCGGCATTCAAGACCTCTCCGACAAAATGCGGATCTGGAAAGTTCGATTTCCCCGTACAATACAGAATGCGGTTCACATCGGAATAATTGTCCGTCACGCTTGGGTAAAAGAAACCTTGCTCCGGCGTGCTTAACTTGACGATCGGATCTACAATGACATTGTACTTGAACTCCCGCTCCACGTAATCAAACAAGAGAGCTTTCCGTTGTTTCTCCGTGGAATTCACGCTGCATAGGATAAAAGGATGCGCGAATAATTCGTTTTTCTCACTTTCCTCGGCTTCATCGTTTCTATCTTTAGTCGGGCGGAAATACTGTCCGCGAACGAAAGTGATCACCGTATCCCGTTCATAATGAGTATCCGCCATCATTCTGTCCACCAACAGTAGCATCAGGTCCTGCCATTCATCCGGATCCCCTGTCACCAAAGCTTGATGAAGCATCACCTGCGCTGGCTCCTCCGCTTCCGCTTGAAACTTCAACTCGAACAATTTCTGATCCAGTTCACCGGTCAGGAGTTTTTTGAAATTGCCCATATACAGCTCCTGCTTCTCTCTGTCCACCATTCCAAATGGCTGGCGCTCCCAATGATAGATTTCGTTGCTTTCCTTCATAATATACACGTTGAGAATATCGTAAATACTCATTAAATCGTGATCCAGCTTAAATTGCTTGCGTATATGCGCGACTTCTTTCTTTATCATGATTCGTTAGACAACTCCTAGGAAGATTAATTGGTCTTTTCAGTATAAAGGATAAAAAAAAGCTTCGCTAGAAGGGGTTTTTAACGTTACTTCATTTCAGTTTTGTTCCAAAGCAATAATACAACGACTTTACGTGATAATACTAGGCGGCTTAATCAGTTGAGACTCACGAATCGCTTGTGGGCGCGATAGTCTTCACTCTCTACTTTTGCAACAATGCTCTCTTGGGTCCAAAAATTATAAAACTGATCGCGGCCAACACCCAGACACCAATACTGCCATAGAGCATCACCAAACCAAAGCCGTGTACAAGCGAGGCATGGACGATAGCTCCAGATGCATCCAGTGAAGATAGTTCTGGAAAACCCTGATTGAGAGACGAAGTGTTTCCGGCAGCTGTTTTTTCGGCCAAAGATCGCAATTGTAAAACATCGACAGTCTCAGGAAAAGCTTTCTTCAAATAAGAAAAGATGCCTTCCTGTAAAATGAAGCCCATTACGGCGATGTTGATGGCCAGACTGATTAATCTGGCACTCATGTCTATGCCGGAAGCCATACCTGCACGAGTACTAGGTACCGAGCCGGTAGTCGTGTTGGTGACAGGCGTGTTGGTTAATCCCAGCCCAATACCAGCCAACAGAGAGCCGGGGAGCATAGTCAACCAGCTGGCATGATCACCGCTGCTGCCATACTTCATCAAAATGAAGCCCAAGCCGATAACGAATAGACCCAATGGGATAACTATGCGCGGTTGGTAGCGGAGCGAAAATCGCTCTGCCAGAGGCGGAATTACCAGGGTGGGCAGTGCATAAGCCAGAACAGACAACCCGGCACTTACGATGTCGTAATCAAGCCCGCTCTGGAAATAAATTGGAAGATAGATCATGAATGGCCAAAAACTGAAATTCATCCCGACGGAGCCAAGGAGAGCACCAGAAAAATTACGTATCTTGAATACGGAAAAGTCGAACATTGGATGAGCACTGTGCTTCTCCGCAAATAGAAATACTATGAAACTTATTGCCACTGCAACAAGGATGCTGAGGGATGCTGTACCTCTAAAACCAAGTTCCGACCCTTGTGTGATAAAATAGACCAGGCCAAAAACCGTCAACGAAAGCGTGACGATGCCGATAATGTCCAGCTTTTTTGCCTGTGGATCGCTGGACTCCTCCACGCCGCTGAAGACAAGGATCAAAGTAAAAAGGGTCAGCGGGACATGGACCAGAAAAACCCAATGCCAGTTCAATACAGCCACGATCATACCGCCAATGATAGGTCCAAAACCGAGACCGATACCAAACACGATCCCCCATGTGCTAAAAGCTTTGCTGCGTTCTTCTCCTTTCTGAAACCGATGTGAAAGAATGGCTATCTGGCAAATCTGCATCGCGCCAGCACCCACGCCTTGAAGGAACCGGCTGGCGATCAGAACCGATGTGCTTTGCGCCAAGCCACAAATCAAAGATGTAATACCGAACAAGATAAGGCTGATAATAAAAATACGCCTCCTTCCATACCGGTCAGCCAGCGTTCCAACAGCCATCAGAACTGTCGCACAGGCAATGGTGTAGGCGTTCATAATCCATTGCATATCCTTGAGGCTACCGTGCAGTACCTTTTCCAGGGTAGGCAGTATCACAGGCACACTGGAAATTTCGAGGCCAAACATCAATGCGGACAAACATATAGCAGCTAATGTGATTATATTTTTGCGGGAGTGGGAGAGTCTCATTGGGAGTTTCCTCCAGACTCATCAATACGTGCCTGTAAATCTTCTGTACCTACTTTATTTAAATCAAATTTTCTCAATGGTAGCCATCCTCTCTAACTTTCCAAGTGTAGATCATCATTTTGGTGAGAGTCATATTATATAATGTAAATTATTCATTTTACATATTATAATCAATCAATTATGATGATTTAACAAAGTAATTAAAGGAGTTTTAATGAATTACCTTAAATATAAAGGAGGCCATCCAAAGTGGATCATGTAGACAAACAAATTCTCTTCTATCTTCAAAATCAAGCGAGGATTTCAATGACAGAACTGGGGAAATCCGTAGGTCTGTCTCAACCTGCGGTTACGGAACGAGTTAGAAGAATGGAAGAGAAAGGAATCATTGAGGAATATCGCACCATCATCTCCCCTGAAAAAATCGGGAAAAATACGGCAGCCTATATGTTGTTTCGGACTAGAGACTGCCTGGCATTTCTTGACTTTGTCCATGCCTCTCCCCAAGTTGCCGAGTGCCACCGTATAAGTGGAGAACACAGCTATTTATTAAAAGTAGTGACCGAATCTACACATGCTCTTGAAGAGTTTGGCAATCAATGTGATAAGTATGGAACCTATACGATCCTGATTGTTATGTCTTCACCGATAGATCATAGATTTCTCATTCATTCTCTCGAAGAGGCATCTAAAGTTGACTAATGCCAAGCAGAAGGACAACGAGTTTACAGAGAAGTAGCTTTATTAAGAGCGTCTTACAATAAGCAGGAATAAATGTTTAGTTAAAAAAACGACATCTCTGTCGTTTTAAGGAATACGTATGGTGGCACTTTAGCGGATCGAATCGCTACCTCCTTTTTTACTACTCATTTATCGCATGCTCTAATGCATAGTCTTCAAGCTGAATATCTACCTGTTGATTCATGGCCAGCTTGGCCAGCTGCTCACCAAGAAAGGGTCCCATCGTTAATCCGGATGACCCTAGTCCATTAGCAACAATTAGTTTATTCCATCCTTGAACCCTGCCCAACACGGGAAGAAAATCTGCTGTAAATGGACGGAACCCTACTCTTATCTCATTTAGGCTACAATCCGCAAGACCGGAAGCCGTTTGCAGACCTTTATTTAGAATTTCTTGCATTCCTCCTGCGGTTACAGCAGTATCATAACCTACGACATCATTTTCGTGAGTAGCACCTACCACGATATTTTGATCCGCAAATGCGAGTATATATTGATCTGTAGGCGGCATTACCACAGGCCATTGCTCTGTACTCGCTTGTTGAGCAAGCTTCAAATGCATAATTTGAGCTTTTTGATAACGCACCTGAAGCATGATCCCAAGCGGATGAAGCAAAGCGTTAGACCAAGCCCCTGCGCACACAATCACTTCATCCGCTGTGAATGTCTGTTCTCCTACACTAACCCCTTTAATTTCATGTTCATCATGTTCTAAAATAGCATCGCCCTCAATCATTTGCGCACCATTACGCTGAGCAGCCCTTAGCAAAGCATCACGTAATTCACGTCCGTTCACTCTTGCTGCACCCGATACATGCAGCGCATGGTAACCTTCCGACAATAATGGAAACTTCTCTTGCGCTTCAAGATCCGTCAGCATCGTAAGTTCCCCTATTTCAGGGGCGTCCTCTCTGCGCAGCTCCGCTCTTTCTTTCATCGCGAGTAACTTTTTCAAATCCTCATGGATACATATCGCTCCAACTTTTGCGTATCCAGTCTCGGTTTCTCCAGCCTCTTCCAACTCTTGAATAAGTGCCGGATAAAAGCTTGCTCCCGCTTTAGCAAGACGATACCATGCTTTGTTTCTGCGTTGAGACAACCATGGACAAATAATCCCTGCTGCTGCATCCGTTGCTTGTCCAACATCCTTACGATCTATAATGATGACCTCAGCACCTAACTTACTTAGCTGATAAGCTGCTGAAGCCCCTAATATGCCTGCACCAATTACAATAACCTTGTTCATATTCGAAGTCCCTTCAGTTATTCATTTTTTTAATCATTCACTACTTACCCATTGTATCTTAAATTTGACATTTCTAATGAATTATCGTACTATAAATTTCACTCAGTTAAAAGTACTTTAATTGAAGTACTAAAATAAAAGCGTTATTCAGAAGAAAGAAGGAATACAGTTGAAGTTTTCACAGTTTTTGAAGTCCAAAGGGGCCATTGGTTCTATTTTTATGGGTGTGTTCTATGCCATTGCGATGCTTGGAATTTTCTTACCAGGGTATACAGCACTTCCAGGAAACATGGATGATTTAAAAATTGCTATTGTCAATGATGATGCAGGTCAATATGGGGCTCAGATTTCGAGTCAGTTCTCGGAGAGCTTACCATTCAAAACGATAAAAACCGATGTATCGAATAAAAAAGCGATGGATGAATTAGAACATAATAAGTTAGCTCTAGTTGTCCATATTCCAGAAGAATTTTCAGCCAACGTTCAAAGCGGTAAGGTATCCGCAAGTATTGATTTCACAGTCAACGAAGCTTCTGCCACCATGGTATCTTCAGCCATGTCTTCCGTTGTAGGAGAAATTAACAAACAATTAAGCGCGAACTTCTCAGAGCAAACCGCAAAAGGTGTGTTAATGAACTTTAACGTACCAGAAGAACAAGCCACCGCAATGGCTACACAAATTGAAAATAGCTATGTCGGGAATTATGTTGTCATCAATGATGTTCCGGACGGCATGCACAACAACATGTTACCTATGTTCTTAACTATGGCTGGTTATGTTGGGGCAATGATTGCCTCCATGCAATTAGTTGCTTCTTTTAAAGCAAACCGCGGGAAAGCAAGCAAGACAAAACTGTTTATGTTCGTTCAATTCACAGCTTTATTAATCGCTGTATTATCAACAGTCGTTGCTTTAACCATTGCCTTCTCTGTTGCAGATGTAGACCTATCCTTACTGTTACCAGTTGCTGCTCAGCAAATTCTAATGTATATGGCTGCATTCAACGTGTGTGCGATTATGGTCTTCCTAGTTGGCGAAGGCGGTATGGTCTTAAATATTCCAATCCTGCTCATGCAAACCATCGCCAATGGTGCTACCATGCCTCGTGATATGATGTATACACCATACGATTGGTTCGGCCGCATCACCCCGATGTATTATTCTGTGCAAGCTTATTTGGCACAAATGTTTGGTTCCATTAGTCCAGCCCCCTTCTTATGGGGATTAGCAGGCGTATTTGCCGGGGCTATGATGATTAACATTGTAATCGTCCGGTTTGTTCATAAACCTGTACCTGTAACTAAAGAAACTATACTGCCCGTTGAAGTTAAAAATACAGCTGAAATAACCGCCTAGGTTTGGTAAGATAGAGTTTAGCCAACAATTAGGAGTGGGTTCTGTGATGTCAATTCAAATTTATATCTTAAGTAAGTTAATGGATGAAAATAATTATCCTTATAAATTAAAAAAAGAACTATCCACCCCTATTCCTTTTGATAAATTGCTCAATCTATCTGAAAGCAAACTGTATTATCACTTTGAATCTCTTACGAAACAGGGCTTAGTTGAACAGGTAGAGATTATCAAAGAAGAACATCGTCCAGACAAACAGGTGTTTTCCATTACCGATAAAGGGCGCAAGCAGCTCCCGCTCAAAATTTATAAGGTAATAGAAGATGCAGAATCTATTTCAGATATGATTGTCGCTCTTGTGAATCTTCGTTTTGTAGAGACTGATAAAGTGATCCCGATTATCGAGAAGAAAATTGAACAGTCACTTATAAAAAAAGATCAATTAAATCAAATCTACCAGCAAATAGATGTAGATAGCTCCACTCGTGAAAGTGTAGATTTCATGGAAAGCTACTATGCTTCTCAACTTGAGCAATCTATACACTGGTGGAAAGTTCTTTTAGAAAAGCTGAAAACGAAAACGATATAAAAAAGAATGCCTTGGATTATTGCATAATCAAGGCATTCTTTTTTTATTTCCAGCATCAATCACACAATAGCTTTTTTCAGTTATTCACTTTTAATTAATAAATATAAAAAGTATGGAGCACCGATTAAAGCCACGATTACTCCTGCTGGTATTTCAGTATTGGCTACTACCATTTTACCAAGCGCATCTGCAATAACAACTAATCCGCCACCGATTAATAAACATGCGGGAATCATTATTTTATGGCCACGAAAGAGTCGTCTAACTAAATGTGGAACTACTAGTCCTACAAATCCAATGCTCCCACTGACAGCAACCGCTGGTGCCGCCAATAATACACTACATACTAAAAACCAAACGCGATACTTATTTAGAGATACCCCTAAACTAATGACTACAGGATCGTTAAGCCTTAGTACATCCAATATAAGATGATTCCGAATTAATAAAGGCACAATAAGAAGTAACCAAGGCAGCATAGCATACACGTGGCTCCAATTACTATTCCCTATGTTCCCTGCCAGCCACACCTTAATCATCTGATATTGCGAAGGATCTAGTACGAAGGTTAACACAATCATAAATGCACTAATCGCAGCCGCAACAGCAATACCAGTATAAATTAATCGAATGGGAATAATGCCTTGATTGCGATCATAGGAAAGCATAAATAATAGAGCGACAACGATAAATCCGCCCAATAAAGCATACAGTGGCTGAACATAAGTATGTAAGCCGGTTGAGCTATTTTGTAAGAGTAAAAATAACATCATGGATAATCCAGCACCAGCATTTATCCCCAGTATGCCCGGGTCGGCCAAAGCATTTCGGCTTATGGCTTGCAGCAGCATTCCTGCTATTGCCAACGCGCCACCTACTAGAAAACCCAAGATCATACGTGGAATACGGAACTGAAAAAGTACAAGCTCCTGTCTCGGTGTTCCATTTCCCAATACGGTTTGCCATAACTCTTGTAAGCTTAAGCTGCTTTGACCAGTAGATACACTATATATAAAGCCTAGCAGTAAAATGATTGCTATAATTATAAATTTCCATCTTAGCTTCACTATAGCTCCCGCCTTTCTTTACGTGCCAAATATAGAAAGAACGGAACACCAATAACCGCAATTACAGCACCTACAGGGATTTCATAAGGGGCATTTACGATACGTGCCACTAAATCAGCAAGCACAACAAGGATGGCTCCCAGAATTGCGGATAATGGAATAATATAACGATAATCCACACCCACTATGTAACGTACCAAATGCGGAGCAATTAAGCCCACAAAGCTTACAGATCCGGCTAAAGCACATGAAATCCCAGCTAACATAAATGCGGCTAAAAGCGAAAGATTTTTGATAAGTTTTATATTAACGCCTAACCCTTCCGCTGTCTCATCCCCTACAGAAAGTATAGTAATCGACTTTGAAATTACGATGGCAAGTAATAGCGCAAGAAGCATCCACGGCAACATTTGCTGTAGATGGGCCATGCTAATGCCACTTAAACCTCCTCCATACCAAAAAGCCACCTGCTGAGCCACTGAAAAAAAGATACTTATTCCTTCACTTAGGGCAGTTAGCATAGCAGAGATGGCAGCACCCGCCAATACAAGCCGAATAGGCGTCATGCCTCGTTTACTTAATAAACCCACACTAAAGACTAAACCCGCTCCCAATCCCGCACCTAGAATACAGAGCCAAAGTGTACCTGTGAATGAAATCGTCGGCAGGAAAACCATAGCAATAACTAACGTGACCCCTGCCCCAGCATTTAATCCAAGAATCCCCGAATCGGCTAAAGGATTGCGACTAATCCCTTGAATAATCGCTCCACTTACTGCAAATCCAGCGCCTGTTGCCATAGCGGCAAGTACCCGGGGTAAACGAATCGACTGGATCACCTGATGAGTAGACGCCTTAGCATCAAAAGCGATGATCGACATGAATACATCTGCGAAGGGTATTTTTTTCGCGCCAAGGGCCATGGCAAGCACTAATACGCCTATTAATAGGAGGAGCATGAGGATTAGCAATAATAAAAAGGAGAACTTTTTTTCTCCTGCTAGTGATGATTTCTGAACATTTGCGGCCAATGTTTCCAACCCTTTCCCTTCACTTTACAAAAAGAGCCAGCCAAGGGCCAGCTCAGATGCAAACGAATATGATTTCTATCTAACTTAAGTCAGAGGATGTGGTAAGCAAAAATTTGACGGCCCGACTAATCGCACCCGAGATTACGCTCACATGCTCCTCTTGCTCAAGCAATGCCCAGTTTACTTCAAAGCTTGGAAGGTGTAAGGCCATCATGCTGTTACATAAATCCAAGCTATCCTTGACCATATAATCCAGCTCTTCCCCACCGGCAATCATAAGCGTTTTAGGTAACTGACTTAGCGTATTGCTGTGTAAATCAGCTTTAAAATTCTCATACTCCTTTAAAAGTGCGTAATCATTCCACCAGATGGAAGCACTGCTTGCAATATAATGTGAAAACAAGGTGGGTTGTGTAAACAACGCATGCAGAACAAATAATCCGCCAAAGGAATGACCAAACAATGCTTGCTTCTGCTTATTGATAACGAACCGCTGGACAATGGCTGGCATTAACTCTTTTTCAAAAAAAGCTAGCAGCTCATCTGCCCCGCCAAATTCAGGCCATGGCTCCCCATTGGGACGTTTCGGTAAATTCGCGAGCTCGGCTGGCATGGTTAAATCATAGGTTCGACGCACGGTATCAAACGCCTCACCTCCAGGATAACCAATGCCAACAACAATCGCGGGTGGATAGCCTTTAGGCTTACGCGTCAGCAATCGGGTGATTTCAGCAGCGGTTTCAAAAAGCCCATTACCGTCTAGTACATAAATGACACCGTAGCCATCTTTTGTAGGCTCATCCAAAGGTTTGGCAATAAAAATTTCATAGTCCTTATGATTAGCTTTACTCGTGATCAGCATCGTTTCATAGTTTGGTTTTACATACGGTTTGATAATCATGGCAGCAGGAACGCTACAATATCGTCCATCGTTTTTTGATAAGCAATTAATCCACTGGATCTCCAGTGATCGCCATCCACCTCGAACACTTTACCTGCTTGAACTGCAGGCAGCGCCTTCCATAAAGGACTAGCTTTAATGTCTGCCAGGAAAGCATCTCCCAGACCATCATTATCGTTAATAAAGATATAATCCGCGTCTAAATCAGACAACATTTCCAGCGAAATATCAGCGGACATTTCTCCTTCTACAAGAGCACTTTGAGCAAAGCCTAGCTCACTCAGCACATAACCCCCGTAATGGAAGTTACCCACTAAAAAGATCGCACGGGCATTCGCATTAATATAAATTGCTTTTTTACCGGCAGAAACGCTGGCTAACTGTGCTTTAGTTGCTTCTAGCTTTGTATTGTAAGCAGCAATAGCTTCTGTTGCTTTATCCTCTAAACCTAGCAATTTCGCAATCGTTTCTGTGGCCTCCACTACATTGCCGAGTGCATTCTTAAACACGTAAGTTGGAGCAATTTGCGAGTAGTTTTCATAAACACCATTTTGTGCATAAAAAGCAGTGGGGAATATAATTAATTCCGGCTCCAAATCTACTACAGATTCTGGAGAGGGAACACCATTAGCGAAGCTGATTTCTTGTACGCCACTTAACGTATCCTGTAGATACTGCTGCGGTCTTTCACCCGTGGACCATTGGGCTACTGGGGTTACACCAAGGGTAACTAAGTAATCCTCTAGACCAGGGGCATACACCTTTTGTACAGTCCCCGGAATGTTTACTGTATTGCCTACTTGGTCAGTTACTACAAACGCTTCTCTAGCCGCTACTTCCGGTTCTTGTACAGCGGGTTCCTCCGTTGCAGTTGCACTCGCTTCACTGGTTGTTACTGGAGTATCTGTTGCTTGCTGATCAGCTGTATTATTGCCGCCGCAAGCTGTCAGTAGAATGGATAATAAAGCAACCATTACAACATAACTTATTGTTTTTGTATTAAACCCCTTCATGATAGACCTTCCCTCTTTCCTATATTCTCAATAATAATCATTCTCAGTATTGAGTGTATAAGAGATAGGACGCATTGACCATGTAACATCTTATGATTAGACATGTACATTTTCAAGGTATCATCATTACTGCAACTTCCTCTAGCATTCGTTTTAAAGCCACAGGAGAGTATTCAAACCAAGGATCGGAGTGAATAACATAGATTTGTCCCTGTTCGATAGCCTCTAACTGTCTAAACCCAACATCTCTCTGCAAATGATGCCAAGTTGCTCGTGACTCATCATCGGGGCAAATAATCGTAAACAACTTATCCACCTTCAATCTACTTAACTCTTCAAAAGTAATCTCTGCATTATATAGACCGGGCTGCTCATAACTAGATTCCGCTCCCAAATCCTGAAATAAAAGATGCTGAATGCCTGTATTACAATAAGCAAAGATTTGCTGCTGATAGATACGTATAACTAGAACTTTAGGTGGTGTAGAGGTCCAGTCTAACCTGCGCCGAACGTCTTCCAATCTTGCCCTATACTGTGTGATCCACTGTTTCGCTTCTTCTTGTTTATTTAGTCGGGCAGCAAGTTCAGTTAAGGCTACTAAACAATCTTGCTTATCATCCAGCCAATAGATTGGAAAATGATCCTCTATCCGTTTTACCAGCTCTGACGACAAATCTTTGGGAGAAATAAGAAGATCAATTGGCAAATGCAATAGCTCATTGGGGCTGCAATAATTTTTGTTTTGTGTCAAGGTTACCTTATGCTCGATTTCTTGCGCCCACAAATTATAGTAGTACGGTGTCCACTTTGCACTTAAGGGTGCAGCAAACGGAATGACTCCTGCCGCATGTAAATACCCCATCATGTTCCCAGTTACAACACCGATATGAGATTTTTGCTGGCTGGAATACATCGTTGGCGAGATCCCTTCAACCTTTTTGAACACTCGGCTAAAATAAAACTCATCACTATATCCAACCGCTTCTGCTATAAACTTCAAGCGAACGTCTTGTTTCTGCAATAATTGTTTAGCCTTTTGAATCCGTAGCTGGGTAACATACTCCATTGGACTTTGTATATATTCCTGTTTAAACGCCGAGGAAAAATAACTGGAACTAAGTCCAGAAAGATTAGCTAAATGTGCTAAAGACAAGTGCTTCGTGAAATTCTCTTCTATATATTTTCTAACCTCGCTTAAATCCGTCTTTTGCGATTGTTTTTGCATTCTGTCACCTCTTTGCTGCTTATATAAATACACTTAACTCTTTATTCATTCATTAATTGATAATCATTATCAATTATACTTTTGTTTTTGGGGGGTGGCAATGGTTGGGGAACGTTCTATAAAAGTGTGCTCAAAAAAGAAGACGCTCAGGGGACTAATCCCCTCGCGTCTTCTGTGTGTAACTATAGGCTGCTGCTGCCCGGAGTAAGTCTTTTATTCCGAATCTACAGCCGGAGCCGGAGCTGCAACCGCTGCTCCATTCTTTTGCAAGTTCTCCTTCACTTGACCTTGCTCTAAAGGCTGAACAGGCGCACCAATCTTAAAGCTATCAATGATTTCCCCTAGTGTAGCTTGGTCAAAGTCTACTTGGGAATACAACTCTACTGTATAGCCATCCTCTTCCCAAATCACAATTCCATTTGCATAATAAACCTTAGTCCCGTTAATTACTTCTGTCTTCACTTCTTCCGTAGTGCTGATCCCATTGTCCCCGCCCTTGGAGATTAGAAAATTCACAGCATTCTCACCGGAATTATACTGCACTTCAACCATGCTGGTCCCCTGAAGAACACAATTCACAAACTCATAATCTCCCATCCAGTCGGGTGCCGGGAAGTTCATGCCAAGTGCTGCACGTGCTTCATCTAGGCTCAACTTAGCTGCAACCGGCAATTCAATGACCGCATTCTCCCCACCTTGGGCATCTTCAGATGGAGTCATTGACTGTGCAGCCGATGGGATTTCCTTATCGTATTGTGTGATTTCGAGATTTCCCACTTCAAACTTTGCCATGATCGACTGGAACATATCCTGTGCATAGGAGGTTGCAGAGAATGCTCCACCCAGACAAATTACTGCACTGCCAATCACTATTGCATTTCTCCAGCTGCTTTTTTTCATCGTTATCCCGTCCTTTTTCTCTGATTTGAGTTCAAGAGCTCCATGGTCCAGCTTGTATACTAAACGGTTATAAATTCTTTCCTTGGCGGCTGTGTTATCCTGTTCAACATTCTCAAGCAGCTCTATGGTTTTGCTGAATTTTGTGAGATCATCATTTTTCTTATTCATGGTTGAATCCTCCTGCTTTTAAGGAAATATGCAGTTTCTTCAGACTTCTATGCAATACGACACCAATATTGGACTCACTGACGCCCATGATCTGTGCGACTTCGGAATTTTTCAGTCCAGCCCCATATTTCATTGCAATGATATTACGTTCCTTCTCACGTAGCTTGGAGAGCGCCTTGAACAGTGCTTGATTATTATCCTCACGAATCGCCAGTTCCTCCGGAGACGGCTTGGGAAATATGAGCTCCAGCAAAGAATCTAGTGAGGTGTAGCTTCTTTTCTTCTGCCCCCGGAAGTAATCCGTCACAGCGTTCCTTACAATGGCAAACAGCCAAACCTCAAAATTCGATTTTTCTTCTGAAAAGCTGTAATACTTACACATCACCGTCTCAAACACCTGACTACAAATGTCCTCCGACACGTGGTGGTTATTAATACGATAACTAATATATTTGTAAACACGTTTGTAGTACGTATCGTACATCCGGGTAAATTCCTCTTTTGACATCATGGCACCACGTGATCTTTCGATATTCTTGTAACGGTCCGCAGTACCCTGGATAACTTCCATCTTCACCCTCCTTCCACCTCACCTTCATCGAAAAGCTAAACAAATTGCGCAATTTGTTGTGAAGAAACTTACATAAGTTAATACGTAGAAAAGCCCAAACCATTAACAAATGTTTTGATAATTGTGGGATGGTGGGAAAAAGGGTGAAAGATCACAATCCGTAAAAGCGGCGATACTTGAGTTGCGGGGTGGATATTTGTGCGGGAGAGAAGGGGAGAAGCTCAGCGCTATAATTCAATGATTTCATAGTTATGTACTTCAAGACTTTCAGAATCTATACAAAACACTTGTACATCCAGTGCATCTATAAGCTTTTCCATGTGATCTCTTTCTATATAACTGTTATCATAACATGTTCATTCCAAGTACCGTCTATTAACAGGATGTTTTGTATTTGCCCAATTTAAAAATCCTGCCATTATCCAGCGGGATGCTTGATAAATGGCAGGACAATAACCTTACTTCATTTTCACTAACTTTAAATATTCCGAACTTCCACAACCTTTCCTAAATCCACAAACTGCTCATGATCGACCTTCACCTTCACTCTGCCCTTTCGGCGCTTCTCACGCCATTCACGAAGATCTTCCTCCGTTTCTAAGCGAAGCTCCGCGATTTCCAGCGCTCGGTCTAGGACATATTTGCTTGTGTAAAGGACTGTATTTATTCCCTGTCCCCCTAAAGCAATGTGAGGCTTTAAAGGTATCCATTCCTCGACAGTGAATCTAACATAATCTTTCTCTTCCTTATGAGGCTCAGGGACAATCTCCTTTATTTCCTTTCGTTTCACCACTTCCCAATCTACCACTTTACCCACCCAATGAATTCCTGTCTTTGCAGGATCGAAGAATTTCCTTCTGGATTGACACATAGCTACATATTCGATCTGGGTTATTATCTTCTGGCTTGTAAGGTTCTCCACAGGTACATGGTAAAAAGAATGCTGCCTGGCCACCTCCACTTGTTTGGGGCCACGAACAGAGCCGACAAGAACATTTTTACCCGCGAGTTGGTTGGCATAGTATTCTTTCGTACCGCGTGGACGGATGGAACATTAGTAATATTTTTTTATATGAGATTTTCTCCACTAAGTATGTATAATTTGGTAATTAATCCATTATATTCAGTCCTTCCGCATATTATATAAATCCACCAGATAACAAAACCTTCTGTACTTCGACTGCGCGGTTTTATCTTGTTCTAACTTGATTTCACTTACATCATCATTTAAGTGACTCAACTGCTCATCCACATTCAATCCAAAACTAAGCGCAGTTTGCATAATTACAACCAGCCCATCAAGCAGTCCATTGGGATAGGTCTGTAGAAAGCAAGCATAATCATGCAGAAGTTCTACTTTTCCAGATAAAATCTCTACAGCATATAAATTCATTTTTGCCAAACATCGAAATTCACGAGCAATCTCTTGCCCGTCCGGTCCTAAATCCTCCAACCACCCAAGTTCTACGTATCTGTAAATGCTATCCCTGGCTTGCTCGTAATCCCCCAGATGTTGATATGCAACTCCCCGCATCTGTTGACTGAACCCATAATAATAAACAAGTGGATGCTGCATCTTAATTAGAGGTATTGTCGTCCCCATCGCCTTATAGTACAGTCGCTCTTCATATATACGCTGGGCATAGCTATACAAAATATCTGCAGTGTATAGCAGCTTATCCCACTTTTCAAAGTAATGTGCAGTTTCCAACATTTCGACAAGAACATCCGGGTTGAAGGCTTTAAGAATAGAGAGATGCAACCGTAAATCCCCCTTTTTTATCCATTTATACCTTCATTGTATATTTTGTAATCTAGAGGGTCAATATAAAAAGTACTAATAAGTACAGATTTAGTGATTATCAAGTTGCCTTTAATAGTCTGTTACGGTTAGCATTCCTCTTCTAACCTTAATGTAGAGGTGATCCTATGAATTTACCAGAAAGCGTCGGCAATCGCATTCGCGAGCTTAGAAAAGCAAAAGGATGGACACAAGAACAACTTGCCGAAGCTGCTTCGCTTCACTACAGTTACATAGGTGGTGTCGAACGAGGAGATCGAAATATCTCATTAGAGACACTAGAAAAAATTATTGCGGCGTTTGATGTTCCAGCTATAGAATTCTTTCGATTCGAGGATGAGACACAGCGTCGCAAGGCGTTGGATGAACATATGGCTTTGCTAAGCAGTAAAAGTGCAGAAGAAATAACAGCACTCACTCAGGTAACTCGAAAAGTGATTGCTGCTATTGGGTTAAGTAAGGATGAAAAGTAGCAACTTCTAAAAATTAACGTTGTTGCATATCTTTTCGAATTCAAAGACTGTATAGATTGTAATTGAAAAATCACAACGATGTGTATATCCCTCAAAGCACCAATCAGATTGAAACTTAACCTTCATACATCAAAGGCCCCTTCTGCCGAAAACGGCGGAAGGGGCCTTTGATGTAGATGGAATAAGCTATTTACCATATAGTTGTGTTGTAAATGCACCACAACGTCCTCCAGCATTAGATTGGAGATGTAACTATGCCGTGTAACGGTGTCTTCAGTTCATGAGATGTATTGGCCAGAAACTCGTTTTTTAACTGATAGAGAAAATGCAACTTTTCTAACAGGTTACTGATAGTGCTATAGGCTCTCAAATCCGCTGGGCGGAGATATAGACCTAGCTGAATATAAAGAAAAAGCCTCACGGAAACTTCCATTCCCCCTTTCTTCTATCCTTACAGTATATTTATGGCTTGCACTCTTAACCATTTTTAATATTATACTCAATATCTAAAGGTTCTAACTGAGTGCCTATTTAAAGAAATTTTTATATTCTTCAAAGAAAAAGAATACTTTTTTACGATCTTTACTAGTTGAACATTTGTTCGTATTGAGTTAAAATGAAAAATATTGCACGTTATTACGTACGTAATAAAGGAGAATGCTGATGAACTTCAGTTACACCTTCCCAGCTTTAAGAGGAATTCAAGCAGGTAGAGAATTCTATACTGTCATGTGTCCACTCCGTTTAATAGCTAAAATTTTCCTGTTTGACGAAGAGGAAATTCCTGTTGAGCATCGGGCACAACGTCTAATGAATAGGTCGCGGATTCCTGATATCACCAATTATATTTTAGAGAATCCTAAGGACTATATCTTCTCTTCTCTAACAGCAAGTGTGGACGGTACTATGAGATTCAAAGAAGTTTCAGATGAGATGAAAGACATAGGACAACTGACTATCTCTCTTGATTCTAAGTTTTTAATTAATGACGGACAACACCGTAGAGCGGCAATCGAAGAAGCCCTGAGGATCTCTCCTGAGCTTGGAGACGAAACAATTTCAGTGGTCTTTTTTCATGACTTTGGCCTTACTCGCTCTCAACAAATGTTTTCAGACTTGAATCGTCACGCCGTCAATACAACATCATCAATCGGAATACTTTATGACCATCGAGATCAATTATCATTAATTACAAAAAGTTTAATATCTGATATCCCATTATTAGAACGATATACAGACCGAGAAAAAGTATCTCTTTCTAAGAATTCACCGAAGCTTTTCGCGCTAAACCATGTTTTTAATACAACTTCTCGTCTTATCAATAAACGTAAAGGCGAACTTATATCTGAACAAGAGAAAGAATTTGTTACCGCCTTTTGGGAGTTACTATGTGTATCAATCCCAGAGTGGCAAGAAGTTATTAAAAAGAAGATCTCACCTCGAGAACTACGTATTCAATCAATCGTCGCTCACGGGATTTTTCTGGAATCTCTTGGAATAATAGGCTATTATCTATACCGGTATCATCCGGATGAATGGCAGTCCTATATTATGAAACTCAACACCATCGACTTGAGTCGAGAAAATAAAAAAGACTGGCAAGGACGCGCTTATAGCAATACTGGCAGAATTAATAAAAATGGTGAAACTATTCAGTTGACTGCAAACTTGATTAAGTCCAAAATCAACCTCCCACTCACCGAACAAGAACAGAAGATTGAAAACAAATTTAAGGAGGTGTCTATAAATGGGTAATTTAGGACTCAATATATTCAATACTGGTACCAAATTCATTGAAGCAAAAGAGTTGATTAAGGAAGTTTATTTAATGGACGAGCGTCCATGGGTTGTTGGTTTTAGCGGCGGTAAAGATTCTACAGCTGTAGTTCAACTTGTCTTTCAGGCACTTCAAGAACTTAATCCTTCTGAGCTGCACAAAAAAGTTTATGTTATCTCTTCTGATACCCAAGTGGAAACACCACTTATTATAGATAAAATCACCCGTACATTAGGTCGAATACAAGAAAAAGCATTAAATCTTGGTCTCCCAATTGAGACGCAAAAGGTCCGTCCTAAGGTTGAGCAGACCTTTTGGGCTTCCATTATCGGTAAAGGTTACCCAACACCTCGTCAAAAATTCAGATGGTGTACAGACCGTTTAAAGATTGAGCCTGCAAATCGCTTTATTCTCGATAAGGTTGATCAATTTGGTGAAGTTATTATGCTACTTGGTGTTCGTGACTCCGAAAGCTCAACACGAGCTGCAGTAATGCAGTCACATACTATTGAAGGTAAAAAGCTAATGCGTCATTCAACATTAAGAAATGCATTTGTGTTTGCTCCAATTCGGGCCTTTGATGTTGATGATGTTTGGGAATTTTTGCTTCAGTATGAATCCCCTTGGGGTGACGATAACAATGAATTGCTCGAACTGTATCAGAATTCAAGTAGCGAGTGCCCACTAGTTGTTGATAAAGAAGTTAAAGAAAGTGCAGGATCTTGTGGAAATAGCCGTTTCGGTTGTTGGACTTGCACAGTTGTTTCTGAAGATAAAGCTCTGAGTGGGTTTATTAACAATGGAGTGGATTGGTTGCGTCCTCTCTACGAATTCAGAAACTTCTTAGTACAAATTAGAGAAGATCACACGAAGAGACAAAAACAGCGGATGAATGGTGAAGTATACCTACTTCCGTATCACGAGGAACCAACACCAGAACAAGAGATAGTTGATAAGGAAAAGCTAAAAGAATACCTCAACACAAATAACATTAACTTAGCTACTGTAGAAGAACTTAATATTCTAATTAGAGAAGAAGATGGCACACATAAGCGCCTTGGGGTCGGCCCATTTACCTTAAAAGCTCGTGAAGAAATACTTAGACAATTATTACGAGCACAAAGACAAATTCGTGAGCTTCACGATCCGACTATTGAATTAATTAGTCTTGAAGAACTTAAAGTCATTCGTAAGTACTGGCATAAAGACTTGCAGTGGGAAGATCGTTTGCCATTAATCGTCGAAGAAGAAACAGGTGAAATTTATGATTGGAACCATGATGATCGCCCTGTATTCAAAGATGATCAACTCACTGACCTTGAAACATTGTGTCAAGAAGAGGGCATCAACTTGAGCGTACTCAAACAATTAATCTCAATAGAAAAAGATTATTCTGGAGTAAAAGTTAGACGCGGATTATTCCAAGCATTTGATAAAACTTTAAAGCAAGACTTCTTGCATTTATAAAGGTGGACTAGCATTTTATGCAAATAACAAAATTAGTGCTCTGTAACATTGGAGCTTACTTCGGGAATCAGAATACATTTAATTTTAAGACCAATGAAACTAAAAATGTAGTTCTTTTAGGCGGAAAAAATGGAGCTGGAAAAACAACAATTTTAGAGTCACTTAGAATTGTATTATTTGGATCAATGGCTTATGGATTTGTGAATGATAATGAACCGTACTTCCGAAAAATTTCATCCTTCCTTAATAGAAAAGCTATAAATGAAGAAAGCAATCCTGATTTTCGAATTATTATCCAGTATGATTCCACAGAGGATTTCGAAATCCAGAGTTATACCTTGACAAGAAGTTGGAGAATTAAAAATAAGAAAATCAAAGAAGATTTCTACGTTGTTAGAAACGGAAAATCATTGAATAATCAAGAAAAATCGGATTTTCAAAATCGACTACGTGAGGAAATGCCCCCTCGTCTCTTTGAACTATGTCTTTTCGACGGCGAAGATATTTCTCGAATTGTATCGGAAGAGAAGATCCCTGAATATCTTAGTGAATCTGGAAAAATCCTTTTCAACTTAGACCTTTTTATGAACTTAGAAAAAGATCTTCAGTCTTATCGAATACAATATGCGCAACAAAATGCAACTGCAGCCAAAGATATTAAAGATCAAGAAGAATTAGAATTAAAGATCATAGAAAATAAGAAGATCGTTAGTGAAAAAGAATCTATTATTTCCGACTCAGAGCAAGAAATAGATCTTCTTAATGATGCAATTAAACAGCACAAAAGAGATTTTGATACGCATGGGGGTTTGTTAAGAGATAGACGACAAGAATTAGTCACCGAATTGAATACAATCGAAAATCAACGCAAATCTAATTCTGAAAAAATACGTTCGCTTACTACCAGCCTCCTTCCTTTTTACATTACGAAAGATTTACTTGGTAAGGTTGTAAAACAGCTTGATTTAGAGAAAGAAACTGAATCTTTTGAATATATAACCTCTTCATTAGAGAAAGATAAGCTAATTAAGCTTATTGATCAGTTACAACAACTAAATAAAACAAAACCTATAGATATTGATATTGATCTGCTACATAAGGGCCTTTTAAACATTATGCAGCCTGAGCATATCCAATTATTACATCGCGCATCCTTCGCACAACGTAGTGAGATTCTGCAGTTATTTAATCAAATTCAAAAGTTAGAGCCTGAATTTTACCTTCAACTTTTCGATCAGAACGCTGAGTTGCTCGTTCAAGCCCATGTAATTCGAAAAACAATAGAACAGAATGATCACTCTAGCGAATTTAAAGATCTCTTGGAGCAAATTGAGAATAAGACAAAACGTGTTGAGCAGTTGAGATTACTTATTGAACAGTCTACTAAAGAAGTTCTTGAAGCAAATGATGCTATCCGAGTGCATATGATCACTTACAATAAAATTACGGATAAAATCAGGGACTTTCATAAAGCTGAAAATTCCTATGTCATGACCGAAAAGCTCTTACACGTCAGCAAACGTTTTAGAGAAAGACAATGGCGTAAAAAGTTAGATGACGTAGCCAACGAGTCAACTAAAATGATTAATATTCTTTTTCGAAAAAAAGCTTATATTGAACGAATTCATATCGATCATCTAACCTTTGAGCTGCATCTCTTTGATCGCCAAAAAAATGAAATTACGAAAGAACGTTTATCTGCTGGCGAAAAAGAAATGCTAATGCTTACTGTTATTTGGGCCATGTTTAAAGTCTCTGGTTGGAAACTCCCATTTGTATTTGATACGCTCATGGGACGACTAGACCAAGACCATAAGAAAGCATTAATCGAACATTTTATTCCTAAATGTGGAGAGCAAGTATTAATGTTTACAACCGATTCTGAGGTCTCTGCCGAACAATTTGAATTAATAAAAGGTAATACTGCTAGATTCTACACTTTAGAATTTGATGAAATCTTCGATAGTGCAAAGATTGTTAAAGGGCGCTATTTTAACCTTAGTAAGGAGAGTGTTCTACTTTGAATTTTACTTTGCGAACCTCCAAATATGCTAAAGATATTCTTACCCAACTTCATGCATCAACCGGTATCACACCAAATATTCTAATCCGCTATGCTGTTAGCCTCTCTCTTAGAAACAGTACAACTGATAATAAAGTAATACCTATTACTAAAGACTTTTCAGATGGTCTCGTGCTCAATCGAAATACTGTTACGGGAGAATATGACTATGTTTTTAAGGTCCTTATCACACAAGCTGCTGAGAAGCAATTAACTGACGAGGATTACTTTCCTGGATACTTTAATGCGCATTTAGAGCGAGGAATCCGCTCCTTAGCAGGTGAGTTTAAGAGTACTGGAAATTTTGAACGCTTTATTCGAGCTTTACTAAGTTAATAGGATGTAGGAGGAATCTAAATGCTTTATTTAGATAATAGTGCCACTACCAAAATTCTCCCCGAAGTACTTGAGGCAATGATGCCTTACCTCAAGGAGGAGTACGGAAATCCTTCCAGTAAATTTTACTCTTTAGCCGAAAATGCAAAAAAAGCTGTCGCGAAAGCTCGTGAGCAAATAGCATCGTTGCTTGGTTGCGATCCAGACGAGGTTATCTTTACCAGCGGAGCAACAGAGAGTAACAATATGATTATAAAAGGCATTGCCGATTATTATAACGACGGCAATATCACGAATAAACGCTTACTCACCTCGAAGGTGGAGCATCCTTCTATAATAGAAACCTTTAATTTCCTAAGTGAGCGTGGGTTTGAGGTTTCATTGATAGATGTTGATCAGTTCGCAAGAATTGATGTTCAAAAAGTAAAAGAAGTGACTGAGCAAGCTCAGCCACTTCTTACATCTATCATGTGGGGTAATAATGAAATCGGCTCACTAAATCCAATTGATGCACTTTCCGATCTCTTTAAGGATAACGGTTTGTTCTTTCACACTGACGCTACACAAGTAATAGGAAAAGTCCCTATTGATCTTAATAAATTAAAAGGAATTCGCTTCTTGTCAATGTCTGGCCATAAGATTGGTGGCCCAAAAGGTATTGGAGCAGCAATCATTCGAAAACAGACGAAAGAAATATATACTCGGATTACACCTCTTCTGCATGGGGGCGGACAGGAAAATAATTATCGTAGTGGTACCTTAGCGGTTCACAATATTGTTGGCTTAGGCAAAGCTGCTGAACTAGCTACAGCTAATTTAGAGCAAAATGTGAAACGTTTGAGGGAATTAGAGGATTACTTAACTAATATCTTTAAGACCAACCTAGGAAATAAAATTAAATTCAACAGCGATACAAAAGATAAAATCCCCGGTTTAATTAGCTTACAGTTTATTGGTGTTAATAACGAACTCTTACTTAAGAAGCTTGCCGGCCATGTCGCCCTTTCCACTGGATCAGCTTGTAGTTCAAGTAAACCAAGTCATGTTTTAAGTGCATCTGGTAAAACTCTAGAGGAAGTTCGGCAGACTATTCGTGTGACTTTAAGCCCAGAGCTTAGCGAGAACCAATTAGACATATTCAAAGAAATCCAGTAATTTTTTTCATTTTCTGTAGCCTATTTGAATATTAATTTTCATCTATAACATTCAGGAGTCGATACTTTGAAACTTTACGATGCCGCTATTTTAGCCCTTAAAGAAATAAACTCCCCCTCTCCTGTTCACGAGATATTGAAAGTAATAAAAAAGAACCATTGGTTTGATTTTAATACAACTGATGAGCTGGGTGTTTTGAATATGACATTAAAGCGAAGGACCCAAGATTATATTATATCTCAAGCTATCAAAGTTAAAAGTTTCCGACTTAAAGATGGTTTATTTTCTTTAATTGAAGATAGAGATGCCATGGACTCTGTTCCCCTTAAAGTCGAATTAATTGAGTGGAAGAGCCGTAGAAATAGATGCATTGAAGATATTAAAAAGTGTCTAAAATCAAATAAGCTATCATTATTTTTAGGAGCAGGAGTCTCTAGATCTGCTGGGATTCCAACATGGGATGTATTATTAGAGAAAATTAATGAAGCTGTCTTTAGAGAAATGAAAAATAATAAAAATGAAGGTAAATTAAGAAACTATCGAATATCTAGTAAAGAAGCAGTTGCCCTAACAAATTTATTAAGTCAATTAGGCGATGATTCCCCAATTATTAACGCTTCTTTTTTAGAAACTAACTTAGGTAATAATTCATTATCAAAAGAAATCCGGGCAGCCTTATATGGGAAAGGTAGACGTAAAGTTTTCACTTCACCCACATTACAGTGGCTAGCCAAATTATGTAACCATAGAGGGAGCTATCAAGTACAAAGCGTGGTTACCTTTAATTATGATGATTTGTTAGAACAGCATTTAAAAGAGGTCCCACTAACTTATATGCCAATATTTAAAGAAGATGATGAAGTAGAACCTAATTGTTTGCCAGTATACCACGTTCACGGTTACCTACCACAAAACACTCAAATCTATGATTCTCATCCTATAGTGCTTACTGAAAAGTCATATCATGATGTTTATACTAACTCCTACTCTTGGTCAAACATAACTCAGCTATTAACTTTAAAAGAAAATAATTGTGTATTTATTGGCTTATCAATGAGTGATCCAAATATGAGGAGAATATTAGATATAGCAGCGGGAAAAAACCATAACAAGGTAAAACACTTTGCATTCATGCAGCGACTTGAATTAGAAATTGAAGAAAGACAGTTAGAAGATGATATCAGCACAATATCGGAAGAGATACTAGAAGCTTTTTTAGAAGACTTCCATCTTTCTCGAGAAAAACACTATGCTCGGTTAGGAATTCAAATTGTTTGGTTTGAAGACTTGGCAGAGATTCCTCAACTAATCAAATCACTAGTGGATTAAAGGAACAGCCTGTACTTCGATAATCATTAAAGTACAGGCTGTTAGTAGTCATTTAATTAGTAAAAAAATTATTCTTTATTTAATTCCCAAAAAGCTCGATCTCTCATCCAAACCGGCTGCCCCGATCCTGCCTTCATAATACTATAATGTTTCTGTAATGATTTGATTCGGTTCATAATATTCTCTTCCTCAGCCTTACTCTGCGTACTGAACACCATCCGAATCTCTTTAGCAGATAACTCAGAAACATTATGAACAATCCATGTAAGAATGTAATTTGCATAATCATTATCCGATGTTGAAAAATGACTTAGGAACTGTGTAGATAGAATGGTACCTACTCCATATTCTCTACCTTCCTTAAGAATTTTCTTAATTGAGGTGAAATCCTTGCTAAGAAAATTATCTGCTTCATCAACCAGAATCATCTTTGTAATCTCACGATAATTACCGTTAATACCACTATGACCCTGCATCTGCATTTGATTATAAAATACATCGAGAGTAATCGATACTACTAAATTCTGAATACTTGCGTTAAATCCAGATAGGTTAATAACAGTAATACCATCGATCATATCAAAAAGTGAGATTGTCTTACTAGCATCAGGCTCAAAGACCTCCATCTCATAAAGCTCTTGAAGCGCTGCGTATAGACTATCAACTTTCACATCTTCTCGCTCTGTATAAAGTTCATAGATATCACTTAGAGTAGGAGCTGCCTTTTCCCAAGTTATTGCGTCGTTTTTGATAATACCTTTTTGGTTGTAGGCATCCATTATTACTCCTTTAAGAGTATTCACTTGTACCTGTCCAAGGTTAAATGCCTTTGCGATCGTATCTGTCAATGTGCTACTAGTATGCACTGGCAACAGTGGACGCAACGGTTTCGTTACATAGAGAGATAATGGATTATATGGTAAGTGGTATAAATCATAGACCTTCGCACCTGTAACTTCAGTGAAATCCGATTTGATATAGTCGCCTTTGTAATCAAAAATCAAGATTCCAATTGGCGTTTCATTCACGTTATCAGTACTGTTACGAAGTATCTGAGTAATCAAGGATTTAGTGAATTGCGTTTTCCCTGTACCCATTGTTCCAATAATGCCTGTGTTAGTGTGCATTATTTTATCAGTCGAGGTCGGATACCATTTTACTTCTTCTTGACTCTGTGCATTGTGACCGAACAAAATCTCCAATGGTTTTACAGGTTTAACTTCAATTTTTAAATTGCTATTTGTATGATCATTATCAAGGGAAGGCTGCACGTAATTATCTGTTCTGTAGCTACCTGATTGATCAGCGGCATTTTCACAATAGTTGTCAGTGTTTTCTTTTCTATAAATTAAACCTATTTCTGATTTATACAACTTTGAAAGAAGTTGATCTGATCGAATATCCCCATCCTCACTTTGGATATGGTCCTTAATTTCCTCAATATTCTTAATGATAAAATCATATCCGCTCTTTTCTGGATAATCAAAGACTAAGACATCCTCTGTTCTTTTGATTCCTGAAAATACACAATCTTTTTTAAAGGAGATGACTGCTCCATCACCGATATACTCTTGCAGTGTATTTGAAATTCTATAATCATCGTTGAGCAATCTTCCCCTCAACCTACTGTCCGTAACATTTCTCCAGTATTGCTCTGGCCAGATCGAGTAAAGATTCATTTTTTCAGCACTAGCGATCGCTAATTGTATAAAGAAGTTACGATATAATTTCGATTTAAAGACGTTCTCTTCAGATTCTAACAAGAAGTCTATTAACAATTTTTTAGTTTCCTTAACTTGGTCTACAGCCTTATCATATACTGACTTAGGGTTATTCCCAATCTTCACTTCAATCGGATAGAAGTGAACCGTTAGATCTTCGCCCTGCTCCTCAATACCAATTAGTAGCAAATCATCGCTGTAAGAGCCAAACTTTCCAAGGTTCCTAGCTGAAAACAACCCTTCCGATTGCCTTAGTCCAGTACCACCAGATATTCGTAGAATCTCTTCCATTGAGATAGGTATCCATATAATATCCCGATGGGCAAAAGCAGCTAAAGCCAATTTTACAGCAGACAAAATACTGATTTTTTCTTTCGGAAACTGATTTTTTTGAGCCAATAATCGTAACAACCAGTTTCCGTTAATTGCATTAAAAAAATTGATTATTGGAGGCAACACTTCATCAGATGCTATAATTTGGTGAGAGTCCAAAAATTCTTTAATTAGCCGTTGATATTGCTTCGAGCGTCTTGTCACAGTGATTGCATCAAAGCCACTAGAAGAGGTGTACTGATCACTGTAATGGATAACAAGCAAATCCTTCTGCTCATCATTATTCTTAAAGAAACTGAGATCTACCTTGGGTTCAATAAAAGTAACCCAATGTGACGAATCGTATACAGCATCTAACTTTTGCTTATGCTCGGCAGAGATAGCAGTTACGATATTCATATCTTCTTGATAATTATCTAGTGTCCTTGCAACTCGAAGCAAAGAATTGAGTTTAGGAACAAGGTTTAGCAACGGTGCTTCGGATGTTCTGTAATATTTAGTACCAAACCCTGTCTTGTAATCCTCATTAATGAATACTGATGGAACACCAGATACCAATCCAAATAAGGATAAGCCTGTAATAATCTCAGATGCATTGCTTGTGGCTACTTGTTCTATTTTGCTCATTTGGTAGAAGGTAATATGGCAGTATTCATATTGATTAGTGACAACATCACGTGAATAAAATTTAACTTGGTCTCTAAAGATATTTAATATCTCTTCGGAGTGGTATCCTTCTAACTCCAACTTTAAGTTGAAATTTTTAGCAATTTCCTCTGCATCAGAGTACTGTGACATCTCTTCAAAGACATTATTAATCCCTTTTTCTGCATAGATATGTAGTTCGATAGGGAGTAGGTCACTCTTCTGAACCTCTCTCTTAAGCTGTCTTTTATAAAATTCAAACAACCCTTGCAGAATTTCCTGACAATCACCCATATTAATTGTGTTTATTTTCAAAGGTGCTCGATAATCTAAATCGAACAAATAAGAAAAATGCTCAGTGAATTCTTCGATCTTCTCCTGTACCAGCTTATTTACAAAGAGTTTTGAGGACTCAAATCTCGGTAGACTTTGGTCAATATAGGTTGTCCATTCATATGAATCGCTAGGTTCAATCACTTTATACAAACCGCCATTAAATGAGACATAAGGAACTAGATGTGTTGGTCTTAATGTACGGAGCAGCTCATCATTAATCGTCTCTTTGTCAATCAAGTCCTTTAGCTGTAGTTGATAAGCAAGATTAAGCGGGTGCAGAGGCGTATATAGCCATTCTGGGTCCTTAAGTCCTTTACGAATTGTGCCTAGTAAAACTAGATCACGTTGTGTTTGAACTAACGATTGTCCGTTTTGCAATTGTTCTAATTCTTTAATATATACTTCAACATAGGCTCGAGCTAGTAAGGAGTAATCTTCATCCAAATAAGCCAGACTGGGAAGCAGTTGGTTATCACGGAAGTAACGAAGTAGATTAATATAAGCTTCTCTAACGGTTTCTGGCACGTTAATTTGTTCCGGGTGAAGTTCACCAGCTTCTTCCGTGAAGTACAGATGATTGGCACCAATTAGTTTCAGTTCACGTTCAAGATTCTTTTTGAATTCACCTTGGGCATAAGTTTCACGAGTACCTTGTATGATTTTCATCTTATCATTTTCTATACGGTACTTAAAATGATCCTGTTTCTCACGTTTTAATTTCCATACATTAAATCCACCAATCGGAACAGGTCGTTCAACTACATCCTGGACAGAAAGTGGGATTTCAGTCATCGGTAGTTTTATAGCAAAGTGAATTAAGTCTTCCTCACCTTGATTTTCCGAGTTTTTTGTAACCACTAGCTCTTCAGATTCTGTAATTTGAAATTGATTATTTTCAAAATCTTCCATGAGCTCCACCTGAACTACATCGGATTTACCTTTGTTAAAGATCCACTGCTCATGGTCTGAATTAATTAAAATACTCGAATGTCTTAATTTTGATTTTACTAGGTTGATTGTGTAGGAAGTCTGGATCGCCTGAAGCAAATTTTCTGACGTTTCTACAATCGCTATTCTAAACTCATAAGTTGGTGAAACATCTGTTTTATATTTAACTCCATAGAATGTTGTTTGTCCTGGGGCATGTGTAAGTTCTACCTTTATTTTTTTCCCCGATTGCTCAGGATTAATGTTATGTTTTATTGCAATTCTAGAAATAAAATCTTGTTTAATAAAGTCGTTAAACTGAAACTCCAAAGTAACTTTTTTTTGTTGTTCAGGATTAAATACTATAATATTACGCTTACGCTGTTGGCTCTTTCCTTCTCCATCTGCTCTTTCCCAGTAAATTAGGCCTTCATTAGTTGCTTTTACTTTTTTAGTAGACTCTATATACTCTAGCCCCTTACCCTCTAGCTTCTTCTGATTAGACTGTTTTACTTTTCCGAAGTCAGTTAGTTGCCATTCCATATCAGAGAGCAATTTTACGCCCTGCTCATCAAAATGCCTTTCCAAGCTAATATCAATAGGACCATACTGATGGGCCAATTCAACATTACTGAAAAGACTGTGATTTTCAGTTAAACGAGCTTGAATTTGCTTTTCCGTCATAGGTGTATTGAAAAATTCCGAATCCTGAAACAAACCAAAATCTTTATAATCGTAATTTTCAAGCCTTTCGTTGTTTAGAACGGTAAGAATTTTCTCATAATCAAACAAGGTTACTTGCTCATGGATTCCTTGTTGAGCTCTATTCGTCTCCATACTAAATTTTAGTATTTGCTTTTCCGGTTTTGTAAGAAGGGAATTCTCCATCATATTCTGAAGATTCTCTTCAATTGAGTTAATGTGGAACGGCATTCCTTCTTTGTCAAATGAGGTCATACCCTGTACTAAGCTATCTAGGTTTGAGTTGTGAATTAGTAGCATGGCTTTATCGATAAATAGCTCTTCATTAATTCCTACTTTATTCCGCAGCGTAGTTAGAAAATCTGGTGTCACCTCGTCAGTATTTGAAGCTATTAAAACTTTGGCATTTGATCCCATCAGAGATTTGGATTGGTAGATTCCTTCCTCTGTTTGCATATAAAAGGGCTCAGCTGTGGATAATGATTTAACTTGTTCCACAAGCAATTCTACTTGCTCATCACGTTCAAATTGAATATGATATTTATCTCCTGGCTGAACATTTGTACGAATAAAGAATTCCACAATCTGCTCAGCCAAGTAATTATAAAAATGCTTTGACATAAATAGCATCCCCACTATCACTTTTTTTCTCAAGTAAGTTAAGTTTCTCAAAATAATCAACAATCGCTGTTTGTGTATCTCGGTCAAATATCATACCCCGTGCCTCGAACTTTTCGAATAGTCTTTTCAAACGGATTTTACTCTCATCTTTAATCATTAATTTAGTCAAAAACAAAAGATAATCTGTATCAAGTATGAGCATTTTACCAGAACGTCCTCGTGACTTTAAAAAAGTTTTCTGGCAAAAGTGAACGAACCATTGTCTGTACTCGTTATAAGGCTTCGATCGAGAAGTTTGGTTAAATTGATGGTCGATCATCCTGAATAACTGATCTATTTTATTTAGAACCGACAATTCATACCGTTCAGTAAATGTCCCCATTAGCATCCATTTACTGTCCCCAGACAACTTTTGCTTATATTCTTCAGTCAATAGGTCAATCTCTTCTTCAAGCACCACTTGCTCTTCTCCTGACATTTCACGGATACAAGTAGCAATTTGCTGATATGAAAATGGGGCATTCCAATTTTCTTCCTTATGTTCATTAGATGTAAAGTTCAACATTTTTAAAAGGTTAATATGCGAGAAAATTTTCCCAATAGATTTCTCGAGATTTTTCCACCCATACTCGTAACTCACACGGGTTTTAGACAATCTTTCTTCTTCTTCAAAGGTAAAATAGATTGGCCGAATTTTCTGATCAACCGAGTTAAATAAACTTTCACTTTGGATGGCAAACTGTGTAACGTAAAAGAAGTAATAATAAGAGATAATTTTCTCAACTTGTTGGGTAAATAGATCACTTTTTGTAGATAACCATTGGAAATCTTGAAAAAATAACTTTGATACCTCTGGCAGCATAAGTGCATAATTATTTTTAATTTCGTTAGCAGTTATTAGTTCAGGTAATGACCTAAAGAGCAATGTACTCATCAGGTCAGATTCATTTTCAGTCGCAACATCTACAGACCACGCATCTCGTTGATTCCAAAGGACGTTATATAAAAAGAGTGCTAGCTTTTTATTTTCATTGTCGACAGTATTGATGTAATACAACATTTGAGGATGAAATAAATAAAGCTGCTCATTCTCGTCCAAAAAGAGCGTCTTAACCATTTGTTTGAATTCGCCACGTTGATTTGCCTGTCCAAATGAAATAGAATCTAAAACATTACTTAATAGCTTTTCAGCATCAACAGCCTCAGGTAATTTTTTTCGTCCCACCAGCCGCATAAACTCCCCAACAACTTCTCTAAAATTGTACTGTGTTTCTTTAAACTTTGTGGTGTAGGGCAAAAATTCTAGTGGGATTCTAGGATTGTGTTTAATAGAAGTTTCAAACTTAAACTCTTTTCGTATTTCCTCTAGATTTATAAGATAACTCATATTATTCACGTCTCCATAAATGAGTATTGATCAAAAGTTTCATCATACTGCAGGCGATAGCGGGTGGACTTTCCAAACTGCTTGCTTTCGAAGATAATTTCATTCTTCTGATTACCGGAGTTGTTCAACTTTTCAATAAACTCAACGAATTTAATAAACTGAAATTTGTCCTTTTTATTTGGACGGTATCCGTTCTTAATTCGAATTATTAAGGCATAAAGAGAATAATCAACATCGATAGAGGGAACAGTTGCATCGCTCTCATAAGTCACATTTTTGGTTTTGAATTGAATAGTCATCATCGTCAAAAATTTAAATAATTCCGAATGAGAAAGAACACTTCGCTTGTCTATATGAGGATCAATCTCTAATTTTTGAAGAGCATGATATTGTGTCTGTGGCTGACCTATCTGAACATATACCAAGTCACCGTTAGCTTCTCCATTCCATTTGTAGATCGCGTCACGCACTTCGCCTTTATATAGATTGGCTAATTTACTAATATCCCTCTTGTTCCAGTAGAATAAATACCTCATAAATTGCTCATATGTTTCGTCAACAAAAAAACTATGTTCCTCCTTAGGGAGGAAGTAATATAAATATACAAATAGTTTGATTAGTCTTTTCTTGAAGTTTTGTTCCTTACCATCCGAATTCCGCCATGGCGAATTTTGAAATATGGATTTTGATAAATAAGGTAGTCTACTGACGTTAATATGATTGGCGAATAGGCCTGCTCCTTCTTTAAGAGATTTAAATTCTATTAGATATCTATCCATCTGCTCTGTTCGTATCCGGGTCGGATTGATTTGGTCAATCGCTCGATGAATGGCTGATGCATCAACCTTCTCGAAGATCTGGAACGGAAGCAAACAGGCTACATAATCCTTAAAATCTTGCTCTTGTACGTATTCGATAATTTGATTATGACTCATATTCTCCATAACAGATGGAACAAGCAAGTTATACACAAAATCTAGCAAGGCGCGTGTAGAGATGATTAGTTTTTCCTTTACCATAACTTGAATCAAGAGCGCGATGATTCTATCTTGCACATCCTCATGCTGTAGTAAATCATAGTTTTGGATGATTGGATTCTTCGATGCGCTTTCTCGATCTTCTTCAAGATCTCTAAGGTAAGCTTGATAAAAGGGATTATCTACTGTATTCTGAGTAACTTTTTGGAAGATCCCTTTTATATAATCCGATTTTGGTCCTTGCTCAGTCAGCTGATACATATGATAGTCACTAAAATTCACATATCGAAAAATATGATCATCTGGACTAACTTCATCAGCAATTACTGACTCTAGAATTTTTTTTTGATATACATAAGCCTTTAGTCTAGAAAAGGCCTTACCTTCTTCAGAATCAACGAAGTTATTTAAGGCTCCTAAGTTGATGGCTAGAATGATATTTATGGTTCCGCCAACTTCTAGCTCAGCATCAGAAAATGGTTGTAGTACATTGGATAAAGTTTCAATGGATGTTCTTCTAGGAGAAAAGCTTTCAGTAGCATCATTATGTAAATAAAAATTTGATTCATCGTTTAGAAAGGGATATTTGCTTTTTAAGTAAGATAAGATATGGGACTTTCCATCTCCGACCCCACCACAGACTAAAATCAATCGTGCTTCGGACGATTCATAGGCTTCATTAATCTGTTGCTCAAGTTCCACTTCTACTGGCCGTTGAATATGCAAGTATTTCTTGAAATCACTAAAGCCCTCCAGGTTTTCAACGGCTTCTTTGGATGATTGTTTGCATTTTTTCAGAACATTGATGAAGTGTTGAGACTGTGTTGTACTCATAGGATTCCTCCATTACTCTGATGACCGAAGTATTATTTGTAATTAACCTTGTTAAATAGAAGGTCTTAAGATATAGGCCATTAGTAACTACATATTTTTTTAAGTATACCTTGTTTGGAGATTGGTGGGAAATGTAAATACTCATCATTATTGATATTGTTGATCTCTAGTCCCAAACTAATTACATAATTAGAAATTCCAATTTTAAACCCTCCACTTTTAAAGTTATAAAAAAGACCCGCAAACTTTATTTGCGGGTTTACATATAACTAGATTTCCTAAATCAGCTGACCTTCTAATACTTATTATGAAAATATTCTTTTCAAGAAACTGTGATGGTCTTCATTCACAACCACCAAACCTTCCCCAGATTCATTCGCAGTCTTAACATTAAATTTAAATACACTAGTTAAGATATTGATAATTTCATTTGAATCTTCCTCTGAAATATCTTCAAACCATTCAGGGAATTTTTCGTTTTCAGATAATATATTATATAAATACGGATTTCTTAAATAAGTACTATCTAATTTTGCTATGAAATCGGCTTGTTTACTAAATAAAACTTTATAGAAGTTATAGATATCTATATAGTCTGCTTCTAGCTTTGATACATAGTAAAATTTCCCATTAAGATTAAACTTTATTTTCACCTCACAGTTTACTACTTCATTCTCATATTTACTTATTGATATCCTTATAAAATTACCATAATCCTTAAAATTTAGTGAACCAAGTAATGAATCTATAGTTAGTTCAACCTTGATCTTTTTATTTATCCTTTGACTTAGCCGTAGATATTCATTATATTCCGCTTCCGTCATTAAAAATATATTATGCGCCCAATAATTTCGGTAGTCATAAATTCTATTCCATTCTTCCACTAAATCAGGTTTAATATGAGCATAAATATCCTCAGAATATAGGTCATTAGCATTACCCACGGAGATTTTCAATTGATTTATTTCATCAACAATATCATCCGTAATTTCATTTAAATCTTCACTTTTCTTAGCTGCTTTTAAAATATCCAATTTACTATCTAATAAATCTAACTTTTCAGTGATAATACTTCTATTCCTCCTAATATTTTCTTTAACAAAAACACTTAGGTTTTTGAAATTATGGTCATCCAATGGGTTAGCAAGGTATTTAAAAACATCGTCTTTCCTTCCTGTTTTTCGGTCATATGTATTATCATTAGATACTAGATATTGGTTTCTCCACAAAGGTCCTACTTGACGAAGCATCTTAATTTCGATTAAGTTTCTAAAGTTCCTTTCAAGTTCATAAATAGAAGAAGATATCTTCTCCAAATATTCAACGGTTTGGGAATCATAAAGAATTGAAAGATATGTTCCATCAATCATTCCCAATGTTTCAATAATTGCTTTTTTTGTTTTTTCATACTTTTTCGGCTTCTCCGCTTTGTCAAATATCGAGAAAAATATCATCTTTTCAACTGGATTAAATACATAATCAATATTGTCAAACTCCTCAGAGGACAATACTTCTTTTAGTGTTTCATTACTATATGTTTTTGTGAATTGCAAAACAAAATGCGTATGATGCAATTTGCATTCCTCCAAATAATATTTTCCTAATAACTGCATATTCACTCTTCCGGCTTTTCAGGTTTATCCTCTTGTGGATCCTGCTCTTGCATAATTTCCTGAGTGCCGATGCTCGCTCTTAAATCGACGTTTATCTCCTCCGCTGCGGCTTGCTCATCAGGTTCAGTTGTACCAAATTGATTTGTTTTATCCACTGGAACAAGTTGTTTAATTATTTCTTTTTCAGTTTTATTTTGAGCTAACAAATCTGTTAGTAAATTATTTGTTAACTGTAGAAAGGCACTGAAAGGTTCATATTTCGTTGCATCAACTGAAAAATATCCACCATTATCAAGAAAACCTTTGGGTATAACTTTAGAGAGCAGTTTATTAAAAGTAATTTTATTCTGTAATGTTATTCCGTTTTCAACTAAATATTTATTGCAATCCAGATATCTCTTCAGCGATTCATTACATTCAGAAGATTTATTAATTCTAAACACATAATCAAAAACCAATTCCTTCGGTAAAAAATTATTTAGTATAATACTAATTTTATCTTTAATATTAATAAGAGCCTCAATATCATCGTTTACTCCCTCAGTATCGAGTTTGTTAATCAATATCTTACTTATATAGCTTAATGTTATTTCTTTAACGTAAAAATTTTTATCTGTGGGCTTCTCCTTTAGTTTTAGAAAAATATAATCCCAAAAGGCTCCAAATACAGAATAATAATTGTCATTTTTATATAAATGTTTCTTATTATCAACTAAGACCCCTTCAATTGTACTCAATGTATTTTTAAACTTTTTTTGTAAGAAATCCTCTATTATTTCAATACAATTCAGCATATGAGAATAAACTATCTTTTCTTTTGACTGCTTACCTTCCCATTCAATTATTTCTTTTATATCGAGATGGTCTGAGACGTATTTCAATCCTATTAAATTTGAAGTTGTAGTTGAAAAACGATCTGAGACGTTATTTTGTACTTTCGTACTCTTATCGTTGATTGTATGGAACAATTTTCTATGTAACTCTGGACTTAATTCTTCTATAATCAAAAAGGGTATTTTCTTAGAACCAAATTCAGAAAGAAATTCTGTATCAGCCAGTATCTCATTTATTGCCTTAATCCGATGTTGCCCATCTATAATAGTAAGGCTACTTTCTTCAATCTCCATTAGGCTATTTACAGAATCATACTTTATTTTATTTGAGCAATTCATTATTACTGGTGGAAAAAAGATCTCCTCTCCTTCATTTTTCATATATTTTATTATTAAATCCACGCTGGCATCATTAATTAATCGATTCATAGATTGGTCTTTAACAATATTTACATACTTTCCAACCTCATTATATGACATGAAGCCAGTAAAACAATTTTTGGTATTCCAGAAATAAACAACTGCTTTTATTTTTCCCCTTTTCGCCATTCATATATTCCCCCTACTTATTTCATTGTTTCTAACTGTCTATCTTAGAAATATCAACTACATCCTCCTAAAAGCCCCCTTTGAAGGATAGGGTAGCATATAAAAGCCTATAAACCTAACAATAATATGCTATATATTAATTCTACATCTAATTATTTGCATTCTAACACAGTAAAAGTAAACAAATTAATTTTTTTCAATAACGAAGACAACCAAAAAACACCTTTTTTTAATATAACAGGTGTTTTTCCGAAGTTTTTTGTCAAAATCAGCAATCTTCACTATTTTACATCTTCTATTTATGTTTACATCTCATCTATACTACTCCCAAAACTCACTCCATCACAGTAAATCCAGACTTCTCTATTGTTCCTCATTAATAACGCCACCGACTCCAAATGCGTCGAGTACACAGCGGGAACAAATCTTATACGATATGCCCATTTTTAATGGAAAGAAAGACCTCAAAAAATTGCAGTCTGGTTCTTTTTTTACCCATCCTTAATTTTCGGAGTGATATGTAATTTTAACTCTATTCGATAATCTTATAGTACCTACATTACCTGCACTTCCAATCCTCTTTGTCATATCTATAAAATAGATTTGAGCCGTAACTCCTTCATAACTTCCGTATTTTATTGATACTTCAATTCCAGACATGGCGGCTATCCAAGATAGACCAGAAACTAGATCAACTAACAAAAAAAAAGCGGATTCAGCCCTATGCTGAATCCACTCTTCCATTACTCACCAATCTAATCAATAAGACCCGACTTCTGCAGCAACCGCTGAATCAGAACTGTCACTTCCGCACGGGTGACATTAGCCTTTGCCTCCAACTTATTGTCGCCACGGCCGCTGATTAAGCCAGCTTTGACGGCTAGCGCCAGACTGTCCTTAGCCCAAACGCCTATGTTGCCGGCATCTGTAAAGGTTGCAAGTACGCTTGTTGCATCCACTGTTCCAGTCTGGTCCGCAAGGCCGGTTAACTTCATCGCTTTGGAGATAATGTTCATAGCCTGCTCGCGTGTGATTGGAGCATTCGTCTGGAATGTGCCGTCCTCAAAACCGGTGATCAGACCATACTCGGATGCCGTTTCAACAGCCCCTGCATACCAGCTATTCGCTGGTACATCTGCAAACGCTGTCTTCCCGTCCCCAAGTTTCAGTCCTAGACCGCGTACGATAATCGCTGCGAACTCCGCTCGGGTGATATCTGCATTCGGGTTAAACGTCGTTTTGTTCACTCCATTAATCACCAGACGTGATCCCATATCGTTCACTGCGTCCTTCGCCCAATGATTCTCCACATCCGCAAAAGTCAGCGGATGCCAGATCACCGAATACGAGCTATTCGTCACACTCTTAATAACTGCGTAGTATTTGCCGTCCTTCAGAACGAACCTAGTCGGTACATGGCGCACTGTGCCATCTGGCTCCACAACGACTCCAGTCGTAATCCGATTCGGATCAATACCACCTGGAAGTGCCACTATCCGCTCCACGTAAGCATTGAACTGACTCACTTCCACTGTCGATGTACCGTAAGTAGCGGTAACAGTGAAATCTAGTGACGGTGCAACGAGTGTGAAGCCACCTCTGCTTGCAGCACCTGCCACTACCTGATTCATAGACGGCGAGGTCTCGCTGATCGTAATCTTCAGTGTGATATCTTCCAGCTTCAAGCCGCTTCCAAATTTTTTAGCTAACGCATCAATATTGATTTCGTCGGCTGGCAAAGTATAAGTCCCTTTGCTTGTCTGAAACACTAGAGTAGCCGATGCGTTCTCCATGTTCTTAATTATTTGACCATTTAACTCAGCAACGATGATGTTGGAATCCTGCGTCACCGGAACGATCACCACCGCCCCATTACCTTCCGCGTCCAGCTTCGCTTGGAGTTTAGCTGGGTCGACGACGATAATAGTTGTTGCCACGTTTCCTAAGGTCGTTGTTGTTGCTTTGCCCGCGTTCTCTTCCTTACCGTTAACAAGAACGATCACATCGGTAACAACTGTGTTCGCATTACCGGGGGTTGTTCCGCTATTCGAGTTGCTTCCGGATCCTGGGCTGACCGGATCAGTCCCCGGTGTTACGGTATCAGCCACCACAGCTGCTGTTGCACTACCGTATTTCACCACTTGGCCGTCAGCATCTACCTCTGCAATCCCAATCATATCCCCATTGGACGCAGGAACCAATCCCTCAATGCCTACAAGCGTGTATCCAGTCAGGACCTCTCCCACATTTGGTACGACTACGCTACCAGCGCCAAAGTTCTTATAAAAGAGCTTATGTCCTTCAGCCAGCGCAGGTATAACGGTGATTTGTGTATAGCCGTTATTTGCCGAGCCACTTGGATCGATGGCGATCACGTTCAAGCCATCGGCAGGGTTAAGCATATTAATTGTAAAGGTCAGCGTGGTTGCTGGTCCCGCCGGAACGGACCCGCTAGCTACCACCCGTACCTTAACAATGTGCTCACCACTCAAGTCTGGGGAGTTAGTTCCGTCGTACCGTACGTATGGTCCGTCGTCCACTGAAAATTCCATACTTGTGTCCAGACCAACAATCGTATTGTTCAGATCATCAGCCGTGACTTCAGGCGCGGACGGGATGACCGCATTCGAGTCATGAACGATAACCTGAGCAGCAATAGAAGCGAATGCTGTTGCCGTTGCCTTGTCCCGAACATAATACGTGTCCGGCGCAAGGTCAGTAATCATTGTGTCTGTAACTTCTGTCCAAAGACTAGTGCTGCCTATTTTGTATTCCATTTGGACTGTCAGATTCTGAATGGTACCGTTATTAGCCCCATTGTACGTTACATCCGTAACAGTCACACCTACCGGAGCCGCTGCACGAGATGGAATGTTTAAAGTCTGTACCGCACTGTCCGTAGTTGTTGAACCGTCACCTTTCTTAAGGATGCTCAGTGACGTTCCCAACCAGCTGCTATCAATTTCCAGCTTGCCATCTACTGGCACCGTAATCGCTGTATCGTTTACCATGTATGTGCCACTTGGCGTCAGGCCTGCCAACTGTTCAGTAGCATAGTCGATGACGGCTGCTGGCATCGCTTCTGGCATTTTCGTGAATGCCGATACCGTCACTTGCACCGAAGCCGAGGTAAATGCCGTCGCTGTTGCTTTCGTCCGCACATAATACGTGTCTGGAGTAAGCCCCGTCACGCTTGTACTAGGTACATCTGTCCATGCACCTGCTGTACCTTTCTTGTATTCCATTGCACTAGTAACATTGATGAGCGTACCATCGTTTGTGTTCAATCCCGTTTCACCCGTTGCTGTCACACCAATCGGCGCCACTGAACGGGACGGAATGCTTAGCGTCTGCACCGCGCTATCCGTTGTCGTCGAGCTGTTGCCCTTCTTCACGATGCTTAGCGATGTTCCTATCCAACTACTATTAATGTCCAGCTTACCATCTGCTGTCGCCGTAACCGCTGAACCTTTTACCGTGTACAGGCCACTTGGCGTCAAGCCTGTCAACTGCTCTGCCGCATAGTCAATGATGGCTGTCGGTGTTGCTTCCAGCGTTGGCACGAACGTAGCCACCGTCACGATCTTCGCTTCTGACGCAAATGCTGTCAAAGTCGCTTTCGTCCGGACATAATACGTGTCCGGAATAAGTCCTGTCACGGTTGTGCCTGACACATCCGTCCATGCACCTGCTGTGCCCTTCTTGTATTCCAACGCGGTTGTTACGTTCGTCAATTTGCCATCGTTGGCATTTATCGCCGTTTCATCCGTCGCCGTTACACCAGTCGGCACCCCTGAACGGGACGGAATGCTTAACGTCTGCGCCGCACTATCCGTTGTCGTCGAGCCATTGCCTTTCTTCATAATACTTAGCGATGTTCCCAACCAACTGTTACCAATAGCTAATTTTCCATCAGCTGTCGCTGTTACCAAAGCTCCGTTTACTGTGTACGAGCCATTTGACGTCAAGCCTGTCAGTTGTTCGACCGAATAATCAATAACGGCTGCCGGTACCACTTCCGGTGTCGCCACAAAAGCAACCACCGCCACTTGCACTGAAGCTGACGCAAATGCTGCCCCAGTCGCTTTCGTCCGCACATGGTACGTGTCCGGAGTTAGTTCCGTTACGGTTACACCCGTCACATCCTTCCATTCACCTGCCGCACCCTTCTTGTATTCCATCTCCGTTGTCACGTTCGTCAATGTACCATTGTTAGCATTTATCGCCGTTTCGTCTGTCGCCGTTACACCTATCGGCGCCCCTGGACGGATCGGAATGCTTAGCGTCTGCGCTGTGCTATCCGTTGTCGTAGAACTATTGCCCTTCTTCACGATGCTCAATGACGTCCCCAACCAAATGCTATCAATAGCTAGCTTGCCATCAGCTGTCGCTGTTAGCGAAGCCCCGTTTACCGTGTACGAGCCGCTTGCCGTTAAACCTGTTAACTGCTCAGCCGCATAATCAATGGTGGCTACCGGTGCCGCTTCCGGCGTTGGCACAAACGTAGCCACCGTCACGCTCTTCGCTTCTGACGCAAATGCCGTAGTCGTCGCTTTCGTCCGCACATAATACGTGTCCGGATCAAGTCCCGTTACGGTTACACCTGCTACACTCGTCCATACACCTGCTGTACCTTTCTTGAATTCCATCTCGGTTGTCACGTTCGTCAATGTACCATCGTTAGCACTAATCTCCGTTTCATCCGTCGCTATCACACCAGTCGGCGCCCCTGCACGTGGCGGAATGCTTAGCGTCTGCGCCGCGCTATCCAATGTCGTCGAGGCATTGCCTTTTTTCACGATGCTCAGCGACGTATCCAACCAACCACTGTTAATGGCCAGCTTACCATCTGTTGTCGCTGTTACTGCCGTACCGTTCACCGTATACGAGCCGTTTGGCACCAGACCGGTTAACTGCTCTGCCGTATAATCAATGATGGCTGCCGGTGTCACTTCCGGTGTTGCCACAAACGTAGCCACCGTCACGCTCTTCGCTTCTGACGCAAACGCCGTCACCGTCGCTTTTGTCCGGACATAGTACATGTCCGGATCAAGTCTCGTTACGGTTGCACCTGAAATATTCGTCCAAGTACCCGCCACACCCTTCTTGTACTCCATCGCAGTTGTTACGTTAGTCAATGTACCATCGTTAGCACTTATCGCCGTTTCATTCGTCGCCGTTACACCAGTCGGTGCCCCTGGACGGAATGGAATAGTCAGCGTTTGTGCCGGGCTATCCGTTGTCGACGAGCCATCGCCTTTCTTCACGATGCTCACTGACGTTCCCAACCAGCTGCTGTCTATAGCCAGCTTACCATCCGCTGTCACCGTTACCGCTGTACCGTTGTTAACCGAGTAGGCGCTGTTTGGCGTCAGTCCGGTCAGTTGCTCAGCCGCATAGTCAATGATAGCCGCTGGTGCCGGAGCTCCCGTCTCAAATATTTTAGCGGTTATTCTATAATGATCAGCATCCGTATTATCGGTTGTCACCAAGACAAGCTTGTCACCAAAGGTGGGATACAATTTGAAGCTTGGATAATATTCCACAGCGTACATCCAAGTGGCTTCATTGAAACCCTGCATAGCCACCGGAGCGGAATCCACCGGCTGATCCGATGTAAAGACTAAGTTACCGTCATTGTCATAATAATTCAGGTAAGCATACTGCGTTCCCGACCATTCTTTAAAGTTGTTGTACGCATCATTGATGGCATTGGTAGAAGTGGGGTCCGTACTTACGGTTACAAAGCCCGGCTTTGCACCATCCCTATAAATAGCAGCCGAAGATTCGCCTAGAGAGCCACTTACTGTAAAATCACCCTTACTCGTACCGTTCTTATCATATAAAGAAACCGTTGATGAGTCGTTTCTATAGTTATATTGGCTGAACATGAAATTCCCGTTGTTCAACGTGGATAGAAACAGCTGTTTTTCATCCGTTCTTATTCCTTTATTAATCGTATTTAACAGAGTCCCACTATTACTGAATATTTTCAGATAAACAGTATCCGTCTGGGGTCCTACTCCTGAATTGTAAGCAACCATATATACACCGTCTCCAGCGGATACATTAGACATGCTCGCATTATGGGAAACCAGAAGTGTTTCTCCCGAAACTGGGTTACCCTCAACAGTGAACACACGCGTAGCCGTGCTAATATTGTCGTTCCGTTGCCAGGAAAAAGCTATATTGCCGTCAGACAATTCCGTTATAGAGACAAAGCGCGTGAGTGCCGGGGTACTTGCGGCAGAGTATGTATTAATCTGTGTCTGACCGACCACCTTTTGTCCTGACTGGTTTAGCACCATGAAATAGGCATTGGGAGTACTCTCCCTAACGGTTCCCAATTGCAAATTGTTATCGCCGCTGTCGCTTTTATGGTAAGTAATCAGAATCCTTCCATCACTTAGCGCAAGCATATTCACATCAATCATTTTGTAATAGGTATCCATTAGACTACTCAGATCAACATCTGATCTAAGTGCTCCCGTGCGGTCAAAAATCTTTAAAAAATAAGAATAAACATAGGAATTGCCTTGATAAGCGAATGTGTTCAACACTACTGCGGTACTTCCGTCAGGAAGAACATCAACATCAGAAACATTCTTACCCGAGGCGTTTGTAACTGGAGGCTGAATGGGAAAGTCCACCGTTTTGGTGAATGAGGGGATGGCAGCGTATGCCCGGAGTGAAATCATCGGCAGCAGTCCAATGACTAATATAAAAGCCAATCCAATCTTGCCTAACTTTTTTAACATTGCTTTCCTCCTTGTCGAATGACTATTCATATAATTGTTAACGCTTCCGTAATTGCAGTTAATACAGAAAAGCAGATTTCTATCCTATTATATCGACATTTCTTAGAAAATAGTTTATTTTTCGACAAAAAAATACGCTAAATCACGAATTTAATATGACTTTAGTCATATATATTTGTGTTCAAAGAAAAAATCATAGATTCGCACATTAAAAAAGCCCTCTCTGTCTATTAAACAGATTAGGCCGTCACGTTTTGAATTCCTCATCCTGATTGCCGATGAAAAAAACGATCTATGATCATAGTTCTAGTTAATACAAAAAAAACCGAGAAAGGCACTTTATTTAAAAGTGTCTATTTCTCGGTTAGAGTTTTTTCATCCGTTACGTTAACTAGCTAGATTGCTCTTCCATCGCTCTAATAGATTCATCAACCTTTACCATCATGGAACATTCGACTCTTTTGCGGAAGACGTCACAGCTGAAATCATAGGTTCCGACCAGGGAACCCGTCGCGTGCAGTGCATTGGCTGGACAACCACCGCTGCAGTAGAGTTTAGCCCAGCAGTCCTTGCATTCCGGCTTCGAGTAGCAGTTGCTCTCTTGGAATTGACATTGCAGCTCAGGTTTTGTGATGCCATCCCAGAGGTTCCCCATGCTATACTCTTCATCCCCTACGAACTGGTGGCAAGGAAAAAGCTCTCCCCAAGGGGTGACGGCAAGATATTCGGTTCCTGACCCACAGCCAGTGATTCTCTTCTGGATGCAAGGTCCTTCCGAGAGGTCTAGCATGTAGTGATAAAAGGTAAAACCCTTGCCTTGTTCACCGCGACCGATCATTTCCTTCGCGAGAATTTCGTACTGGTTGTATATCTCCGGCAGGTCCTCCTCGGTAAGTGCATAGGGCTCCTTTGGATCACAGATGACCGGTTCCATCGAAATTTTGTCAAAACCAAGGTCTGCGATATGAAATATATCGTTGGTGAAATCGACATTGTTACGAGTGTAAGTTCCTCGTACATAGTACTCTTGGTCTCCGCGCTTACGAACGAATTCCTGGAACTTCGGAAGAATATGATCATAGCTGCCTTTTCCGTTAACCGTTTGGCGAAGTCGGTCATGAACCTCTTTTCTTCCATCCAGGCTTAATACGACATTGTACATTTCCTGATTTAAAAACTCAGTGACCTCATCGTTCAGCAGCATCCCGTTTGTCGTGAAGGTGAAGCGGAACTTCTTTTTGTATTCTTGTTCTTTGCTTCTTGCATAAGCTACGATCTGTTTAACCACTTTCCAAGCCAAGAGCGGTTCCCCGCCGAAAAAGTCGATGTCAAGATTACGATGATGACCCGAATTTTCAAGCAGGTAATCGATAGCTTTTTGTCCAACCTCATAGCTCATGATTGCTCGATCTCCGTTGTATTTCCCCTGACTAGCGAAGCAATAGTCACATGACAAATTACAGGTATGCGCAACATTGAGGCAGAGTGCCTTGACATAAGTTTTGCGTTTTTTTAAATCGAGCGAGAGGTTCTCATACTCATCTTTTGTAAAAAGCTGTCCATCATTTATAAGCTCCTCGATATCCACGATGGTTTCTCGAATGTCGCTCTCGGAAATGCTGGAATCATCTTTATATTTATCCAACATTGTTGTCACGATTTGATCGACAGAAGTTTTCTCATAATCCGCTATAATTTCATATGCTAGGTCATCAACAACATGCACCGAGCCACTATAGGTATCGAGCACGATATTGTATCCGTTTAGTTTATATTGATGAATCATACTTACTAATCAAGCTCCTTTTGCACACAAGTAGAAACGGCTTCGCCATCCTTTAGGGATAGTATCCATTTCTTAAAAATAGCCGCCCATCAGCAGAGCAATGGGCGGTAAAATTCCAGATCCTATCTGTTCATTGCATTTTCACACTTCTGGTTTGCAACGCCGCAGGAAGTTTTACAAGCGGACTGGCAAGAGGTCTGGCATGCGCCGCATCCGCCGTGTTTTGCGGTATCCATCAGTTTGCGGGTGCTTAGGGTTACGATTCTTTTCACGATAAATGACTCCTTCTGTAATTTCTTGTGATCACTTTCACTTAATTTCCATGGAACATCGTAGCAACCTCACGTAAGTACGTCTATGATTCCCGTCACCCAGCAGAGTAGAGAGGACTTAAACATAAGCATCAACACTAATTTTCGTGCAGTCGTTCATGCTTTTGATCGTAGGATGCGGTAGCGGGAACCAGAGTCAGTGCAATACTAAAAAAGTGAAACAAAAAAGAGACGGCAATGATGCCATCTCTTTAACAACATTTTTTCTCATACTTGTCCGTAAAGTCCAATAAATATAAGGATCTCATAGCACTGTATCCTTCCTTACCAGTAGAGCGACACTCTATACATGCGTGGGTGGACAATGTGAACAAACTTATATGAGGAGTCCTAAGACACTTCCGGACAGTTTATCTGCTCTTACGGCTTAGTTCATAAAAATATTGCACAATTGGATGCTTTAACTTCATCTTCTCGCTCATGTTTAAAATCCGCTTTTTCCCAACTCGTCTGTCCACTAAGGCTAGAATATTCTATAAGATATCGTCGCTTTCTAAGCTCTCCTCTATGGAAATAGATAAATACTTAGTAGCTATAACAATAAAGTTCGATTTACTTAATGATGTCTGAGCTGACAAAAGCTCCTTTGCAAGTTCTGATATTTTTCTGCTTCTTGCAATAACTATTAGCCGATCCTCCGGGATGATCCCCTTACTATCTTTTCTAACCGCTTCAATTTCTTCATGGTTGATAGGAATTTGAAGATCTGAACCGAGCATAACATCTATGGCGTGCTGCAGAGGGACGAGAATGGCCCTCCTATCCATAACCGAACGGATGCTTTTTGTACTCTAAGGGGCTTGAGCCGACTCTATTTTTGAACACACGACTAAAATAGTACTGGCTCTTATACCCTACCTTCACGGCCAGATCCCCGATTTTGATATTCGGCATTACGTCATCCAGAATCTCCTTCGCCTTCGATATCCGAAGCTCGGTGACATAGTCAAGGAATGAAGCACCGATTTCTTGCTTCATACGCTTACTAAGATAGGTTTGGTTGATATGAAATAGTGCTGCTACTCGAGTAATAGACAGCTCCGGATCCTGATAATGACTGTCAATATACTCGGTCACTTTTTGAATAAGCACTGTCCCATCCCCTGTATACCCGGGAAGCTCCGGCTCCTTATCCACCCTGCCTTCATGTGAATGCAAAGGATATTTTACCTGAAGATGCTCATCGATCCGATGAAGCAGCTTGTTCAGATCACTCTTCGGCACAGGTTTCAATACATAATCGAATGCTTGCAGTTGCACGGCTTGACGCGCATATTCAAAGTTATCGTACCCGCTGATGATGACAACCAGAACCGACGGGCAGCGTTCGCGCAATATGTTCATCAGATCGAGCCCATTCATATTCGGCATGTTGATGTCCACAAGACATACATGTGGTGGGGCTTCCTCCACCATATTCAATGCTTCGTTTGCACTTTTCGCTTCTCCTGCAACCTCAAAAAGATACGGACTCTCCTCAATGTATTGTCGCAAGCCTTTGCGAATGATCGTTTCATCATCGACGATGACAATCTTCCACATCTTCATTCCACTCCCCGTCCAAAGGTATTCGAATGACCATAACGGTAATGCCATCTTCGCTCTTCACTGCAAGGCCATATGGCACTCCGTAAGCTAGTCGAATGCGATGGTTTACACTGTATAGCCCAAAGCCTGTGGCAGAACGATCATATGTATCATCAAGAAGGGCTTGATTTATCTGCTCAAGCTTCTCTTCCGGAATCATAACCCCATTATTTTCAACCTTAATGACCAAATAATCGGCCTGTTTATATGCTGTAATCGAAATTTTGCACTTTTGATCCCCAAGTGGCTTAATCCCGTGATAAATCGCATTTTCCACCAAAGGCTGCAGTATGAAGCGAACGACTTGGCACTGAGCAAGCTTTTCATCATATCGAAGCTCGTAGTCCAGAATCTCCTCATATCGCACACCTTGAATATGAAGATAACTCTCGACATGGTACAACTCCTGATCAAGCAGAATGTAGGGACTGCCTGTGCCAAGCCCTAATCGGAAATACGCGCTAAGCGCTTCCACCATCTCCACCACATTGTCTGCTCCATGTTCCGTTGCCATCCACTGGATCGTATCCAATGTGTTGTATAAAAAGTGCGGCTTGATCTGCTCATGAATCAGTCTGAGTTCCATCTCCTTTCGGTCCTGCTCCACAGCGTATAATTGAACAAGCATGTCATTGAAGCTTCGTCCAAGATCGCCGATCTCATCCGAGCGCGTAACATCTGCTCGTATGGTTTGGTTGCCGTTCTGCACATTTTCCATTACCTGGCGAAGCGACTGAATTGGACGAATAATGGAAGAAGCAAGCAGCACCAGAAAGACGATAAACGCACTACCGATAAGAACGCCTACCAGCAATGCAGTCCGCTGGGTTTTGATCACCGCTAACGATAGACTTGAATTCGGTACTTTGAGTACTAACTTCCAGCCTTCCACATTTTGAATTGGAGCCTCAAATACACTCATGTTCTTCTTATCTGCTGTATCCTCCGCTCCATCTTCTTCACCCAGCTCTCTGCAATCGACGATAAGCTGGCCTGACTGGTCATATAGCATTACATCTTGAGCAATCTCCCTCATCTTCTTGACGGAGACGGCTGCGGCAATATAAGCTACCTCATCATTCACCGATGGATTCACGCGATAAAGAATGACGACGATTTCGGCTGCATTCGCTTTGGATACGATCGGATTGCTTACCACATAATTGGAATCTGAATTCAGCAGTTTTCGATAGTAGGGTCGGTTTAGTATCGAAAAAGGCTTGTCCCTTGCTGACCAGGAATTTCCGTGAATATCCACCACGCGTATGGATTCGTACTCTACTTTCTTCTTCGCCTCGAACTTATCGAACTCTTGCAGCAATTCATCTCGTGTCCACTGATGGTCCGAAGCTAGAGAAGCAAGCATGTCTATCTCTCCAATGCGCTGATTAAACCAATAATCAATCTGGTCGCTGCGTGCAGTAACCACTTGCTGCGTTAAGTTCTTATTCAAAGGGACAACCGTATGGTTCATCTCCAAATATATTGTTACAAGCAATGCAACGAACAGCAGCAAGAAGCAGCCTCCTGCGATTAACGTAATCTTTAAGTGAATTGATTTCATTGTAATCATAGCCCTTCACAATATCCGTTTCTTACATGCCCGAAAAAGACAAAAAAACACTAATCTGTGCAAATACATAATGCTGTACTAAATCTATAATAGGTCTTGTGCATATTTTCACATGAAATAACATTCATGTCTAGGCTAGAGATAAAGGATTTGCCTAGCAAATCTTCCTCTCCCTAGTGTATGTAACCAATCCACAACAGAATGAAGGAGATATTATGCGAACTCACACGAAAAAGCTGTTATCTATTCTACTAGTCCTCAGTCTTATGTTCACGCTTGCTGCTTGCGGCAGTGAAGATGCAGAGCCCGCTGCAGATGCAAACGGAGTTCAAGTCTTTGAAGGAGTTGGGCAAGGTAAACATGGCGATATTAAAGTACAAGTCTCCTTATTAGATAACAAGATCACTGACATTAAAGTGACAGAGCATAAGGAAAATGAAGTACTTGCAGAACCTGTTTATACGCAGCTCAAGCAAGAGGTCATGGCAACTAACAGCGCAAAAGTTGATGCCATTAGCGGATCTACAGTTACAAGCAAAGGATATCTCGAAGCCATTCAAGATGCAATTACGAAGTCTGGACTTACCCTTGTCGCTGGCGCTGCAGTCAGTGGAAGCAAAGACAAAGAAGAAGTCGAGCAAACCTATGATGTTGTCGTCATCGGTGCCGGGGGTGCTGGCTTTAGTGCGGCTATCGAAGCGAAGAGCGCTGGAGCTAATGTAGTTCTGCTCGAGAAAATGCCAGCTGTTGGCGGCAACACATTGATCTCCGGTGGTGAGATGAATGCGCCGGACAACTGGATTGAACGTGCTCTTGGCATCACAGATGACACGGCTGACTTGTTCTATAATGATACGATGAAAGGCGGAGACAACCTCGGGGATCCAAAGATGGTTCGTATTCTTGCCGACAATGCTCTAGCATCTGCCGAATGGCTGCGCGATGATATCAAGGTAGAGTTCTTACCTGATCATCTGTTCCAATTTGGTGGCCATTCCAGAAAACGTGCGTTGATTCCTGTAGGTCATACAGGTGTTGAATTGATTACTAAGTTAAAAGCCAAAACAGACGCTGATCAAATCACGATCAAAACGAATATGAAAGCCGAAACCTTGCTGAAGGACGAAAGCGGCAAAGTAACAGGTGTAACTGCGACTTCGGGTACTGGCGACAAGATCACATTCCATGCGAACAAAGGCGTCATCATCGCTACCGGTGGTTTTGGATCCAATGTAGAGATGCGTAAGAAGTATAACCCTACAATGGATGAAAAATATATGACTACCGATACACCAGGATCTACAGGTGACGGTATCATTATGGCAGAAACGATTGGCGCCAAACTGACAAACATGGAGAGTATTCAAACGTATCCAATCTGTAATCCTGAGACAGGTGTTATTTCCCTGGTTGCAGACTCCCGCTTCGATGGTGCAATCCTGATTAACCAAGAAGGCAAGCGCTTCGTTGAGGAATTAGAACGTCGTGACGTTATTTCTAAAGCAATTCTTGCCCAAACGGGTGGATATACGTATCAATTATGGAATCAAGGCATTGAGGATATCGGTAAAACGATAGAAGTTCATCAAGACGAATACGATCAACTCGTTAAACAAGGCTTGCTCTTTAAAGCCGATACGATTGAAGAGGCCGCTGATTTCTTTAAAATTGACGTGAACACTTTGAAAGAAACGATTAATAAAGTAAATGATTATGCGAAAACAGGTAAAGACCTTGATTTCAAACATCGCGGTGGATTGAAATCTCTTGAAAAAGGCCCTTACTACATCGAAAAAGCTGTACCCTCCGTTCACCATACAATGGGCGGCTTGGTGATCGACGAGAAGACTCGCGTTTTGAATGAAAAAGGCGAAGTCATCCCTGGGTTGTTCGCTGCAGGTGAAGTAACAGGGGTCATTCATGGTACAAACCGTCTTGGCGGTAATGCCATCGCTGATATCTTCACATTCGGCCGGATTGCAGGCAAACAAGTTGTAGCAGAGTAATCTTATTTTTTGTGTAACTGCTCTATTAATAAGTTAGCCTTAAAAACGTGCAAGATAGTTTGTAAAGTGCAGGTTGACTCTAACTTTCAAGCTGCCCTCTATGACTTAGCAAACCGCCCTGTTCGCAACATTGCGAACAGGGCGGTTTATTTATGTATTCGTGTCATCGGCATGAAAAAAATAAGCACTGTGACCAAAAGTGTGACCACGATGATCTTCACGATTTTTTTATGGTGGAGCCTAGGGGCTACGCTCGTCAATTGCTACAGTATATTCTATTATTAACGAAATAAAGTAACTTTCCAAAAAACATATTCCTCAAATGATAATATCTTGACTTGCATTATAAGTAACAATTGGATAGTATTTAATAGGTAGCTTGCAATACAAGCTACCTATTTATTTACTCAGTACCTTGTTGAACAATATAGCTAGGGGCTACAATTGGAGGAATGCACGTGTTCACTCAAATGGTTAGAGGGGTGCTTGAGGGATGTCTTCTTGCAATCATTGATGAAGAGGAAACATACGGATATGAAATTATGGAAAAGCTTGCTCTTAGTGGCTTCGTGTTCGCAAAGGAAGGGAGCATCTATCCCCTCTTACTTCGTCTGGAGAAAGAAAATATTGTAGCAAGTACACTACGTCCCTCTGCTTCGGGGCCAAACCGCAAATACTATCGCCTAACCCTAAAAGGAGAACAGCAGCTTCAATTATTCCGTGGAAATTGGAACGAACTAAGTAATGCGGTAAACAGTATTATAAAAAAAGAGGATGGTGCTAAATGCTGAACGAAAAAAATAAATCCCTCTTAAACGAAATGAGATTCTACATTCAGAGCAACTCTTCCGTATCGGATACCAGCGCTAGTGAGATCCTCACGGAACTCGAAGATCATTTATTAACGGCTCAGCGGGAGGGGAAATCATTCGAACAAGTATTTGGCCAAGATCCCAAGTCCTTTTGTAATGAGATCATTCAAGAGCTTCCCAAATCATCGAAATGGGAACAAATAAAAACAATTGCACCTATGGTCCCTTTGCTTCTTATTTGGCGTTTTCTAAACGGTTTCAGCGGAGACCTAACGATTCCGCTATATGAGAATATCGTATATCTAGCACTCTCACTAGCCCTATCCTATGTTTTATTTACCATTCTTCGTGCTGGCTCTTTCTCCTCAAAGCACAAATCCTTCTGGATGATTTACGGACTAGGAATGGTCATTATACTCGTATATGTTGGATTCTTTCTTGTGTCCGATCGTATTCTGCCTGCTAGACCACATCTCGTTCTTCATGATGGCGCTGCTTATATTACCGCTACGGTCAGCCTTGTTATCATTCTCTATTCGTTATTTGGTACATTTGTGAAAAAGAAACGTTGACCGACACAATAAAGCAAAGAGTGCTACTTCGCTAGTTAGAACGAGAACACACTCATCTGTTAACCATTAAGATCAATGAGAAAAATAATTAGAATTGTAGGTAATTATATGTTCCCAAGTATCTTTGAAACTATCTTATATCTATTACTAGGTTGTATTATTTATCTGGTTGGCGTCTTAACTGGAAGATGGAGTAGTAAATTGGGTTATGCAAGTGAAATTACCGGAGCTATTATAGCAATTGGATTTATCTTCTACCAACAGGGCTTTCCAGAAGGTTTCATTTATTTTGCGTTTGTTTCGGCTGGGTACTTATCGATGTCTCTTTTAATGACGGGTCAGGGGAAGTTTGGAGAGCTAAAGGAAGAAGTCATCCAACTAGAAGTCGAGGAAATAGGAATTATTCGAAATAATCAACGGATACTTGGGGAATTGGGAATTTCAATTCTTGTATTTACTGGTGCCTTCTTATATTTGATATATGGACCCGAAAATAGCCCATTAAAATACTTAATTGTATACGGGCTGCTCATTGCTATTACCGAAATGATCAAACGTCTTGTGATCTATTTTACAACTAGCCTGTATTTTTCTAAACAACAAGGCAACTTATATATCATTTCCCGCTTGGACTCAAGAAAATTTTCAATCAAAGATATACAGGAGATAACTATCGAATCAACAGTAGACCTGTTAAAACTTCATCCATATCTTACCCTGTTCACATCAAATACCGACTTTACAACTAGCTTTAACAAAGTATTACGACTTCAATTACCAGGAGAAACAATATACCTGACAATTAAAGAAACAGAAAAGTGGAAAACTGAATTGGGAACGGGAACCAAATTTGAAAATACTATTGAAAATGAGCTTTACATTCTGCCATTTTATCATAAACGGAATATCAAACGGCTTCTTGGCAAGTTCTATTTTGCTATAACAGTAAAGGGGGTATCCGCTTATACTGGGATGATATTGCTCCTAAATTACTTTAGAACTCCTGCGTGGTTGATGGTTAGTATAGCGATTGTTTATTGGTTATTTAATATATATATATCTGATCGTGTACTACAGGTTGCCATGGATGCTAAACTTGCAACCGATCCTGAAGTGATATCAGTAGCTGAAAAGGTATTTGCTAAAGCTAATATTCCAAACGTGAAAGTTTATGAGACTGATTCCGCACAATACAATGGACTAGCAACAGGTATGAATATTGGACGGTCAATGGTAACTTTAACAACCGCTACATTAAAATTGCCCATAGATGCTATTGAAGGGATATTAGCCCACGAAGCAGTTCATGTAAAGAAGAGAGATATCCTGTTTGGGCAACTGTATAGAGTTCTATTAATGTTAATTGTGGTTGTTTCACTTTTATTTATCTTCAAACAAATTTCTGATGTTGAAGCTTTTGCTATTCCTTTATTTTTTTTAGTTTGGTTACTTGTAATTCTATTTCCAGTATTTCAATCATTCTGTTCTCAATTGATGGAAGTAAGGGCAGATCATCTAGGCGCTTCATTTCTTGATGGAGGAACGCTGCAAATGGCTAATAGCTTAGCGACTCTTGCTACATCCCAAGATGAAGCGAACAAGAAAACAGCAGAGTATAGTATGAAGAAAAATGATCTGAAAGAAATAAAGTCATCTCTTGCAAGGTCGCCTAGGTTCTTAAGGTTCTTGGAATTTCAAATGATGGATCATCCACCTATGTACTGGCGAGTATATACGTTAAGAGTTTACGGTCATAAATGGGGAAAAGAAATTCGTAGACGTTGGTGGATCGACCGATTTAAGGAATCATTTACAAAGTGATCAATGTTCTACACAATGGACTATGCCTCGAATGACCCATATCGAAATTCAAGGCGGAGTTAACGAAATTCGCCTTGCTAGAAGTAAGCAACGAGGAAATCCTGAGAGATATGATTCACAAGATGATTAACCGTGTATTCCTTCACGAAGAAGGTTCAATCGAGATAAGTTACAACTTCCAAAACCCACTAAAGCAGGCGGCGTAACCTATATAGACTCGCCCCTCAATACTACACTCTCCACATGGGATGAGTACTGACGGTAGATAGGTATATTTTACATTAAGATGTGGCTGTTACTCACCTAAAATAAAAGCTATGTTAAACTATAATATCCTAGTAATACCATTCATTTTTATAGGGAATACACTTCTTGAAATATTCTTCTCGTCTCATTCCGATTTTCTCCATAACCCGATAAGATGGAACATTTTCTGGCTGACAAGTTGCAATTATTCGGTGCAAATTCATTTGTTCGAAACCATATTTCAAAATTGCTAATGCCGCTTCTGAAGCGTATCCTTGACTGTGAAAGCTTGGATTAAATACCCATCCAATTTCATATGTATGCTCACCAAAATGTTCATGAAAAACAATATCACCCATAAGCCTTCCATTATTCTTTAATACGACAGGTAAATTTCTGGCTTCTTTATAAATTCTTTGACTGTCTCTTCGCCAAAAACCCCTTCAGATGCTTGTTTTTTAATATGGCGGTTTGAGTTAAGCAAACGGATCGATGCCCCCCTGCCACATTTTCATATATAAATAAAAAAGAGTAGGGACTTCTCCCCACCCTTTGCTGTATCCACCAATACACCTCAACTATTAGTCTTTCCTGACCAACACCGCCACCGACTCCACATGCACCGTATGCGGGAACATGTCCACCGGAGTTACCTCCACTGTCTTGTACCCTCCATCTTCGAGCACCCGCAAGTCTCTTGCCAGTGTCGATGGATTACAAGACACATACACCACGCGTTCCGGCTTCATCGCCAGAATCGTCTCTAACAACCGCGGATCGCAACCCTTACGCGGTGGATCGACCACGATAACATCTGCCGTTATCCCCTGCTCTTTCCAGTTAGGGATTACATCCTCAGAGGCACCAACCTCGAACACTACATTCTTCATCTCATTTAACTTTGCATTCGCCCGGGCATCCTCAATAGCTTCCGGTACAATCTCGACACCGTATACCTTAGCCGCATGCTGCGCCAAAAAGAGGGAGATCGTACCGATGCCGCAATAGGCATCGATAACCGTTTCGTTGCCAGTTAGTCCGGCATATTCAACGGTTTTACCGTACAGCACTTCGGTCTGTGCCGGGTTCACTTGATAGAACGAACGTGCTGAGATAGCGAACTGTACATCGCCGATGTAGTCATAGATGACATCTCTGCCCCACAGGACGCGGGTTTCGCCACCGAAGATGACATTCGTGCGCTGAGTGTTGACGTTCTGGCATATGCTGACTACATCCCGCAGCTGTTCGCGGATGCTGCCAAGCCAGGCGTCCAGGTGTGGGATGTCGCGGCCGTTGGTTACAAGAACGACCATCATTTCACCGGTGCGGAAAGCTTTCTTCACGACGACATGACGCAGCAGGCCACGGCCGGTTTCTTCACTATAAGCAGAGATGCCAAGTTCTCTGCCAATGTCTTTCACCTTGCGCACAACGTCATCATTATCTTCGTGCTGGATTAAGCACGTCTCCATATCGATGATACGGTGACTTCCCCGTGCGTAAAAACCGCCTACAAGGCCACCTTCGGTTACGCCAATTGGCACCTGTGCCTTATTGCGGTAACGCCAAGGTTCGTCCATGCCGAGTGTAGGGCGAACAAGAATGCCATCTGTCTGAGCTACTCCAGCGCCATCAGTCGCACCATCCACGATGCCACCATCGTTGGCACTGTCCGTCTGACTTCCACCAGCATTACTCTCTTTGCTCTTTCCGCTGTTCCCGCCACCATCCACCCGGAGCTTCCCAATCCGCTCCAGGTTGTCCACCACCAGCTGCCGTTTCCACGCCAGTTGTGCGGTGTAGTCCATATGCTGCAGTTGGCAGCCGCCGCATTGGTCATAGATCTCGCAAGGCGCTGCGATGCGTGCGCTGCTCGCTTCTACTATATTAAGCAGCTTGGCGTAGCCATACTGCTTTTTGGTCTTAAGCACCTTTGCCCGGACTTTCTCTCCGGGAAGGGCTCCCTGCACAAAAAGGGTAAAGCCTTCTACGCGGCCTACCCCTTCACCTTCATGGGTCATGCCGATAATATCGAGCATAACCTCATCATTTTTATTCACAGGCAGTCCGGCGACAGGCGCCTTGCCGGCTGGGCGGCTGGTGCTGCGTCCACTGCGGTGTTTACTCATTATTTATTGTTCACTTCTTTCATTATCATCGCTGTATAATCCCACACTCTTACTTTCAATCAACCCTAATTATTCTGAGCAAAAATCCGCAGATGCTGCGGTAAAATCCGAAAACGACCCGGCAGCTCTCCGCCAAGTTCTCCATCCAAGTTCAATTGGACATGCCCTGGAGAGATTACATCCATTGCATCCGTACGGAAATACACAACCTTTTTATCCTGCAAATGCTCGCCACGAAGGGCCAATCTAACCAAACGGACAAACTCTGCCAGGTTGCATTTTTTAACCGCAATAACATCTAACAGACCGTCATCGATTCGAGCGCCGGGGGCAAGTTTTTCAAAGCCGCCGACAGAATTCGTATTTGCAATCAGGAACAGCATGAACTCATCATGAATAACCTCCTGCCCATTGGCACGAATGATTAGTTCCTGAGGAGATAGGCTGACCATTTTTTCAATACCTTTTAAATAGTACGCAAGCTGCCCTATCATGGTCTTCAGCTTACTTGGAACTTCATAGGTCAGTTCGGTTAGACTGCCACCGCCTGCTATATTAATGAAATAACGATCATTGGCTTTACCGATATCAATCGGACGCGACTCTTGACGAAGGATTAAATCAACGGAATCTTCCCAATTCTTCGGGATCCCCATCGCACGTGCAAAATCATTGGTAGTCCCAAGTGGCAATACGCCAAGCGGGGGGAGATTAGGTTTCTCCGCCATACCATTGATAACCTCATTTAAAGTGCCATCCCCACCGGCTGCTATGATTAGATCATAACCGCGCTCTACTGCATCCGCAGCAGCTAACATAGCATCGCCTTCTCCGGTCGTTGCATGGCAGGAGGCTTCAATGCCACCCGTATCCAGCCGGTCCAAAATGTCGGCGAGCCGCTTCTTCATTTCTTCCCGTCCAGAAGTGGGATTATAAATCAATCTCGCAGTTTTCATTACCGGAACGCCACCTGTTTTTTATAATAGAATAACCTAATTGATTATACCTAATTCGGACCACTACAATCAATGTCAGAGGACATTTATCGTAAATATTCCATTATACAACAATTCACGACACCTTATTAGGCAAAAACAACTATATATATGTCTATGCAGCAAATCCCGTATTATCCACGGAAATGGGCACTATTTTTCATGATTAAGTGGGCTAAAAAGGAAGCTTTTTAACTCTTTTTTCGAATCTGTTCGAGGAGTGTCTCTACCTGTCTCTCAATCCAATGCGGAAGAAGCGGGTGCGGCAAAAGCGTCTGGCCAGAATACTTATAGGTTAACCCTTTAAGTCTGTTCGGAACCACATGTTTAGTGAAATAACCTTCACTCAAAAAAAGCGGCGCCACCAAAACCTCGTGACCCTGCTCCTGCCAATACTCCACTTTGCTTCTTACACTGTCCGGATTCAGCAGACCGTAATCGGCAGCTGCTACGCCGCTCACCTCACGTACACGTCCTGCTAGTGAAGAGATGCCCTGCTGCCAACGCTGGCGGAAGCCATCATAAATGCTGCCGTGACCTACCAACAGAATCGTCTCACGTTCAGGTTCCGTAGACAGCTTACGGAGCTTGTCCCAGATCATCACAGCGATGTCCGGGTCATCGTCGACAGGATAACCATAGTGAACCTTAGCCTTCACGTGGAACGGCTCTAAATCGGTCTCACGTTCAGGTGCAGGTTTAGCCCCTAGTGCATATTCTATTTCATCGACATGTGTGCTTCCCGAGGAAACGAACAATGGGATCACAATTATATCTGTGACCCCTGCATGTTCCAGTTCATTTATTCCATCTTGAATCAGACGGCCCTCTACCAGCTCTAAAAAAGAGACCACCACTGGCATCTCTTCATCTAGCGATAATTCGCTTACGGCCTCTTCCACGATCGACACCCAAACCTCGTCGCGGGAGCCGTGACTGATAATAAGTACGCCCGGTACCATAAATTAGCGTCCCAAACGTTCCAGCGTTAATTTATAACCATCATTTCCGTAGTTCAGGCAACGTTTTACACGGGAAATAGTAGCTGTACTTGCTCCTGTCTCTGCTTCGATCTGATTGTAGGTCGAACCTTTGCCAAGCATACGCGCTACTTCCAGTCGTTGCGACAGCGATTGAATCTCGTTCACGGTGCACAAATCATCAAAGAAAACATAACATTCTTCCATATTCTTTAATGTTAAAATGGCTTCAAATAATTGGTCTATACTTTTATCATTTAACTTCTTAAGTTGCATCAATTTTTCATCCCCTAAAAGTTCTATCAGCATTAGTTTCTCTGATTAAGCTCCGTACAAAACTAGCTCCGGAAACATCAACCTAATGTCACTATCCTGCCTTTACTATATTGCACTGGAGCGCATTTTTCAAGCATTAACGATTTCACGCTGTAAAGAACGAAAATGATGGACAAACGTCCACCCCACGCGCACACCATTTATGTACCCCAATACAAGTATTTTTCTCTACATAAGAATTATCGCCTACACTATAGTACTACAAAAGCGCCGAAAATCAAGCTCGTACACGGTTTCTTCACTACTTTAACCTGTTTATAGGCATACGCCCTTTTCCGCTCCTATCCCTATTACCCGGGCATTCGTCTATACCGTATGTTCGCCCATGACATACAGTATAGCAGACCACTAACAAAGGAATGTGATATTATGCCTGATCATTACTATAATCATTCCCGCCGGAATCAGCGTTCACTGAGCGATTCGTATAATGCCTCTGCCTACCCCGGCCTCAGTTCATATGCGCCCTCAGCTCTCCCAGGTGAGACCGGAATCCTTCCTGCTTTAGGAGCAGAAGCTGCCACCGAAACTGCGCTAGCGCTCCCTGCAGCTGAAGCTGCAACAAAGGCAAGCGGCGGGCTTGCCGGACTGCTCAGCGGCTTAGGCGGCGGTGGCGGAATTGGTGGGAATATGGAGCAAATCAAAGGTATCATCGATCGTATGGGCGGCATTGACGGGATCGTAAACTCTATGGGTAAAGTACAAAAGGTGATGTCCGGCTTCCAGCAGATGGCTCCAATGGTTAAGCTGTTCATGGGTAGCTTCGGTAAAAACAAAGGCGCAGCAGGCGCACTAGCCGCCGAAGAGGATGCCGCCCTGTACAGTCCTAATCGCCGCAAAAAAAAGCGCTCCACCTCACCCCGTCGCAAATCTACTACAACTACTCGCCGGCGCTCTACTTCTTCCACCGGAAAACGTCGCCGCAAATAGCGGTGACGTTTTCTAGCTATGTATCAGAAAAACAGCAATTCTCGCGGGAAAGAGATTTGCTGTTGGCGCTTCTGCTCTATTTTCACTTAAACCAGCCACTCCGTCGGAACCATCGGAACATCCCAAAACCAACCACCAGCATAAACAGCAGCACACCAAAATAACCATACTTCCACTCTAGTTCAGGCATCTTCACAAAGTTCATCCCGTAGATCCCGGCGATAAGCGTCAGCGGCATGAATACGGTGGTGATTACCGTTAGTGTTTTCATAATCGAATTCATCCGGTTGGAATTGAGTGAAATGTAGCTGTCACGCAAATCCGCTGTCATTTCCCGATCAGCCTCAATCATATCGGAGAGTTTTAGCAGATGGTCATAAATATCGCCAAAATAAATCCGTTCCTCGCCATTGCTCTGGACATGCTGTGAATTCACGATCCGGTACATCAAGTCGCGCATCGGCACAATCGTTCGCCGCATTTTGAGGAGTCTTCCGCGCACGCCAAACACCTGGCTCATCAATTCCTCCACCGACTCACTGCTGCCGCTGCTTTCCAGATCCGCAAGCTCGTCCTCTAAACTGTAGAGACATGGAAAATATTTATCCACCAGCTTGTCCATCACCGTATATGCAGCTGCCATCGGCCCACCCGACCAACCTTTTCGACTATGTATTTCGCTCTTCACCTGTTCCCACGCTTCATTCATCTCTGCTTTTTCCTGATGGTGATAGGAGACAAGAAAGTTCGCGCTTAAAAATAGGTCAACCTCCTCAGCATCCAACGTCCGCTCATTCAGCGCATGCAGCACAAAAAACTGCACATTCTCGTAATGATCCAGCTTCGGCCGCTGCAATACATGCATACAGTCCTCTATCGCCAAGGGGTGAAAATGAAAATATTGATCCAGCAAAAGCGTTTCTTCTGGCGTAGGCGTAGCAAAATCTGCCCATATCCAAGCATAATCCTCCAGCCGGATATTTTGCAGAGGGATCTCTGTCAGCACCTCACCTTTATGTGTGACAACAAGTGTACGTATCATAAATGTTCCTCCGCTTCATCTTCTTCCACGCCTCTATTGTACAGCAAGAAGACAAGTCTTCCAAAAAGCAAAAAACATAGCCAGCAGCACCGCTCAAGCTAGACTAAGAAACATTTGGTGCTTCGTCGTTCGTTAATGCTCGATTCATTTGTGTAAGGTTGGTTGCGCTGGGGGCGAGCTGTCCTTATTCTCTGCTGTCGGTATCGGGTTTATGAGTGAGATGAATTCATAGCTGTGAATTACTATCGCTATTTTTACTAATTAGTTGGTGAAAAGGTGCTCATAAGGGATAGTAAACAACCCTTCGATCGTAAGCAGACTGACCTTGATTTCGCAAAAGGTTGAGTCCCTCGCCTCGCGTTCATTTAACGTAAGTAACATATGGTTTACTTTGGGGCTGATAGTGTTTTGTGGGATTGGGATGCAATCCTTGCCTGTAAAGTTGAGTGCAAGTGGGAATTGTGAATATAGTGATGCTCATGGACGGCAGAAAAGCAGGGAGAAAGAGAATAGGGTTGGGTTGGGTTGGGTTGGGTTGGGTTGGGTTGGGTTGGGTTGGGTTGGGTTGGGTTGGGTTGGGTTGGGTTGGGTTGGGTTGGGTTGGGTTGGGTTGGGTTGGACTAGTTACTTTGCGCAAGATTGGACTGTGGTGCGGTGGATTCCGTTGGAATGTGTTACGTCGGACTGGGCTGAGTTAATTTGGGCTAGGTTACTTTATGCAGGGCTGGACTTCGGTGCGCTGGATTCTGCTGAAATGAGGTAAATTGGGCTGAGTTGAGTTAGTTGGATCTAGGTTACTTTACGATGGACTGGATTAGGGTCGCTGGGTTCCCTTGAAATGTGTTACACGGGGCTGGTCCAACCTCATACAAGTCAGGTTCCGTCATTCTAAGGCATTTATGCCCTTATTTCTGCTTCTTCGACGAAGTGTCTCCAATTCTAGGGCAATTATGCTCTTCTTTTTGTCACCATCCTCGAATTTCGTAAATTCAGCGGGATTTGTACCGTACATTCCCCCTCCAGCGCCAAACTTCGTCATTTCTACGGGATTTATACCGTACATTCCCCCTCCAGCGCTAAACTCCGTCATTTCTACGGGATTTATACCGTACATTCCTCATCCATCGCCAAACTTCGTCACTTCTACGGGATTTATACCGTACATTCCCCCTCCAACGCCAAACTTCGTCATTTCTACGGGATTTATACCGTACATTCCCCCTCCATCGCCAAACTTCGTCATTTCTACGGGATTTATACCGTACATTCCCCATCCATCGCCAAACTCCGTCATTTCAACGGGATTTATACCGTACATTTTCCCTCCATCACCAAACTCCGCCATTTCTACGGGATTTATACCGTACATTCCCCATCCATCGCCAAACTCCGTCATTTCTGCGGGATTTATACCGTACATTCTCCCTCCATCGCCAAACTCCGCCACTTCTGCGGGATTTATACCGTACGTTCTCCCTGCAACGCTAAACTCCGTCATTTCTACGGGATTTATACCGTACATTCTTCACCCATCCTCATGTCCAAACAACAAAAAAAGATGTCCGCAGCCCAATGGCTAACTGACATCTTTATTAAAGGGTGTTTAAAAAATGATTTTGAAAATCAGACCTGCTAATACCGCACTGATTGGAATCGTGATGAACCAAGTGACCACAATACGTCCGGCTACTCCCCATTTCACTGCAGAGAAACGTTTGGCAGAGCCTACCCCAAGGATCGCTGATGTGATCGCATGCGTTGAGCTTACTGGCAAATGCAGCAGCGTTGCTGAGAAAATAACAGATGCCGCGGAAATATCAGCCGCGAAACCGTTAATAGGTTCGATTTTGAAAATCTTCGTACCCATAGTCTTAATAATCTTCCAACCACCGATGGAGGTACCGAGCGCCATAGCCGTAGCTGCAGCTATCTTAACCCACAAAGGGATAACATCCATAGTTTCTTGACGTCCTGAGGTAACGAGTGCAAAAGTAATGATCCCCATCGCTTTTTGCGCATCATTCGTACCATGTGTGAACGACTGTAACGCTGCCGTAAGGACCTGCATAGAGCGGAAGCCCTTGTTGACCGTATGTGGACTACGCTTAGCAAAGATCCATTTCAGGATGGTCATGATAATATAACCAATAACAAACGCAATGATTGGGGAGAAAATCAGTCCTTCGACAATTTCCACAAACCCGCCCCAATTGATGTGTGCTGAGCCTGCCCCCACGTATACTGCACCCGCTAAAGCGCCGATCAGTGCATGAGACGATGAGGATGGAATTCCGAGCCACCAAGTAATCAAATTCCAAATAATCGAAGCAATCAGCGTGGCTATTATGATATCCAACCCATTTTCAAGCAAGGTCGGGTCGGTGATACTTCCGCCGATTTTTTTGGCCACACCTGTAAACATCAAGGCCCCAACAAAGTTCATCAGTGCTGCCATAATAATTGCTGTTCGCGGTTTTAAGGCACGTGTTGAGACAGAGGTAGCAATTGCGTTGGCCGTATCATGGAATCCATTGATAAAGTCAAACGCAAGCGCGAGAAATATAACAATTCCAAGAATCCATATAGATGTTTCCATATTCTAGTACCCCTTATGAGTTGCGCATGATGATCGATTCCAACATGTTGGCTACATCTTCACATTTGTCTGTAGTGGTCTCGAGCCGCTCATACAGTTCCTTGCGTTTAATCAGCTCAATCGGGTCTTTTACAGTTTCGAACAGGACCTTAGTACAAATACGAAGCACTTCGTCCCCTTGATTCTCAAGGTCATTCAGACGGATTGTATATTCACGAATCGCAAGCAGCTTCTTCTGGGAGAGCAAATGAACCGCTTTTTGGATTTCATAAGCACACTGACGAAGGATTTCGGCGAATTGTACAATGTATTCATCCGGGTCAAGAAGGTTGTACATATAGAAACGTGAGGCGGATGCCTCCAGACCATCGATGACATCATCCATGCTTGTGATCAAGTCCATAATGTCGTCACGTTCAAGCGGCGTAATAAACGTCTTGTTCAATTCTTTGATGACGGTGTGCGTGTAAGTATCACATTGGGATTCGTACTTTTTCATCTCTGCAGCGAAATTATCGACATTATTCCGGAGATCAGTGATATTCTGAGCAAAATAATCTGCAGCTTGGACAATAGTATCGGCCATATTTTCCAGCGTCTCAAAGAATATGTCCTTTTTTCTCAACTTCATTGTTTTAAACCCCTTTACATAAAATTACCGTGAATACAGAGCCATTCATATGTAAAAAGCATGAAAATGAATGACAACCCTTGTTATCTTATCATATCCGTACAAGGTATAGAAGCTATAGAAATGAACTTTTTTACACTCTATTAACACATACCCATTATTCCGAACACAAATCTGTATAACACTGGATATTCCGACTTTCTTATGTTGTACCATCCGCCCCGCCATATACCACATGACTGCTAAATGAAGGTGCATTAGGGACCACCAAAATATGGGTAATTCCTGGATACATCAGCTCTTCTTTTCCATCCCTCACAAAGCGGATCACATCCCCTGGTTCACGCGACCATCTGCCTTTGGTGACCTGTCCCCGCTGAAAAAGCAACGCTTCCCCGCCAAGCTCCACATCAATCTGAAGTCTTCCGACATCATCAAGCACTTTATGATCGGCTCCAATAACCATCACATTGGCCGCTTCCACCGGATTATCGTTATTTAGATCCAAATGAGGTTTGTCATTCACATAACGCTGATAGGTCTGACGTTTAGGATCATATTTATAGTCAACTTTATAACTTTTGAGCAGATAGTTTATGCTAAATTCAGCGGCTTTCTCTCCGTCCGCCGGTATGTAATCTGGATTGTTAAAAAGATACCCGGGTACCTTCACACTTTGCGCAAACCCAAGCTTCTCGGCACCTTCCCGCAGTTTGGCTGCGTTGCTGTACAGGTTATGAGGTGCTTTTCGCGCTTTATCCCGCCAAAAATAAGCTCCGGCACGGCCGATCTCGTCCATATCTTCTTTTTTCTCTTTTTGCAAAATGGCGTAAGCTGCCGGACTTCCTCCTGCATGCACCGTCACACCACCGTAGCTCTCGCCAATATCCAGCAGATAGGGGCGGATGCTGCGAATCGGTCCGATTTTCACCACACCTGTATGGCTCTGAAAAATACCAATCAAACGCGTAATACCACCTTCGGCAAGAATCTCATACAAAATATCTGCTTCACTAACCCCCGATTGCGGCCGGGCGGCAGGAGCATTATTTATCATTACGGCCAAGGGACGTGGAAGACTGTCTTCAGAAACTGGAAGACCTGTTAATCCGGATACGAGCTCAGCAGCGGGATCAATGGTAGGTGAGGGTTGAATCGTTTCGATAGGCGTGGGCTCTGCGGTAGGCTGCTGTGTCGGGGTGATCTCATTATTTGCACTCTGTGTTCCGCAAGCGGAGAGCAATAGGGTGGTCAATACAATGGCAGATAACAGACGGGAAGAAGAGCAATTTACTTTCATAAGCTTGTAGTTCCTCCTAAACGTTTTATGAAACTCACTGATTCCTTCCATTTAATCACAGTCAGTCCCATTTGTCTTGATCACCTTCTCCCTTTTTTCATAGCAAGCATAAGGAAATTTTATAGCATGGAATAGATAAATTCTTATATTAAAAAAAGGGTACAGCCATTGCGGCTGCACCCTGCGGGTCTCTTATTCATTCAGTTAGTCTAGCTTCCAGCAATTCAGACTTAATGTCCCATACTGATAAGCCTGAAAAATCCGCTCTGCCTTCCTGCTGCCATCCGCTGTTCCCATCGCGTAAAAGAGAGGTGCAAAATGCTCTCTTCCATAAGAAGGAACCGCATCGCGTACATGTGGAGCTTTTTTCTCATACGCAAAAAGTGAAGGCAAATCCCAGGCTTCTAGTCCCTTGGCAATCCAGGCATCGAATTCAAGTGCCCAATCCTCAGGCTGCTCACTTTCACTTAGCATCCGCAAATTGTGAACAAGTCCACCGCTTCCAATCAGCAGTATGCCTTCGTCACGAAGCGGTGCTAACATCCGCCCGATATTGTACTGCTCCTTGGGAGAGCGCAGGGAATCGACGGATAAAGCAACTACCGGAATGTCGGCGTTCGGGAACATTTTTTTCAGTATCACCCAGACTCCATGATCGAGTCCTCGCCCCAGAACGGGCTGATGTGATAGATTGTTATCCTTGAAGAGCTCAGAAATCCGTCTTGTTAGGGCCGGATCGCCCGGGGCCGGATAGGTCAGCGTGTAAACTTCTTCAGGGAATCCGTAGAAGTCATGCTGTGTCTCGTGCAGTTCATCAACGGTAAGTAGCTGTTCAGGGCTATCCCAATGCGCTGAGAAAACTACTATACCGCGTGGCGCTTCAAGTTCTTGACCAAGCCGCTCCAGAAAACGGGTATACTCGTTATCCTCCAGTGCGAGGAGCGGAGAACCGTGCGCAATAAAAAATGACGGTAATTTCATAGGATGCCAACCTCCATAACCCAGTATATGGTGTGCATCTTTATTTTACCGCTTATTGCAAGTTAATGCGAATAAAAACCTTCTCCTAAATCATCCAATTCTGCCACTCTGTCTGCAGATGCTCTTGTTCGTTCATCCATTCTATAGTCCGCTTAAGCAGCTGCTGCTGCGCCGGTCCAGAAGAAAAGGTGTGATCCCCTTGAAAAATGATCTCTTTATCGCAACGTCCTTCGGGACGTGTCCAGAACAGCTTCTGGTAAAGAAAAGCGTAATCCACCGGAATGACATCATCAGAGGTGCCATGAATGACGAGTACATCGCCGCTAAATTTGCTCGCTTCTTGGAAGGGCTGAAAAGCCGCCAAAGAATTAAAATATACCGGTGTAAACGAATAGCCCACATAATCCGCTGACCCATTCTTCACAGCACGATCATACGCCTCCCGCCCTACAATTTTCACAATATCATTGAAAGGATAACCAACAGAGGCCCATAACACGAGATTCTTCACGCGGCGATCGCGAATACTTGTCAGCAACGCCACCGCGCCACCCAGGCTATGGCCAATCAGCGTCACGCGCTGTGGGTCCACATCAGCAGAGCTAATTCCGTAATCAAGCACCGCTCTAGTCTGAGCGATCATCGATTCCATGTCTTCGCCGCCATAATTCCCGCTGCTCTCGCCGCAGCCCACATAATCAAAACGAATAACCATATATCCCTCTTGTGCCAGCTCACGAGCAGCCTTCACAAAAATCCGGTCTACGCCAATCCGATTCCCCACAAATCCGTGGCAGATCACGGCTAATGGCAGTCTATCCTTGCAACGCGAAGAGGTTCCCTTCTCTTTGTTCGGGTAATGTATGCTCGCCGTCAATTCTTCTCCGTTATGCCGGATTACAATATTCCGTTCCATTGCCGCATCCTCCTATAATTATATTTATATTTATAATTTAATTTATTTTAATTTATTAGAATTCCGATTAACTTAGTATGAATTATAATCTAATTATAAAGATTTCGTTCATATTGTCAACAGCAAGGGGACAATTCTTAATAAACGCACGGAGTATTTGGGCATTAGAGTCTGCGCGACAAATAGGGTGTCCCGTAAGATATGAACATGACTCTAGGGCTCCCACGTCGAGTGGATTGAAACCGCCAATCCGGGATTCAGCAGCTCTATCGGATTCAGTAGCTCCAGCAGACTCGGCTGCTCTATCGGACTCAGTAGCTTCATCGGACTCAGCAGTTCCTTCGGACTCAGTAGCTTCATCGGACTCAGCTGCTCCTTCGGACTCAGTAGCTTCATCAGACTCAGTAGCTCCAGCGGACTCAGTAGCTCCTTCGGACTCAGTAGCTCCTTCGGACTCAGTAGCTCCTTCGGACTCAGCAGCTCCTTCGGACTCAGTAGCTCCAGCGGACTCAGTAGCTCCAGCGGACTCAGTAGCTCCAGCGGACTCAGTAGCTCCAGCGGACTCAGTAGCTTCATCGGACTCAGTAGCTTCATCGGACTCAGAAGACCCTATTCGCAGATTTAGCACACTTTTTGAATTCTATCGGACCCCATAGTCGCTATCACCCTGTAAAACAGCAAATAAGAGCTACTTTTCGAGCAATAGCGTCACTGGGGTCCGAAAATGTGCTGAAAAGGCGATAATTTGGCTAATAACGTCATCTGAGTCCGAAAGATGGTGGATGCTACGACAACCGGGGGTCTGGGGGGTCTGGGAGCTCTGGAGTTCCCGGGGGTCTGGGGTTCCCGGGGTTCCGGGGTTCCGGGGTTCCGGGGTTCCGGGGTTCCGGGGTTCCGGGGTTCCCAGGGTTTCAGAACCCCACCAAAAAACAAAGAGCAGCGATCCCCAGTATCGGAGGATCGCTGCTCTGTTGTTTTTTCGAGATGAATGACCAGGGTTGTTAATTAATCGTAGCTGTCGTTAAACATCTCATGGGTTTCATGGGTTTCATGGGTTTCATGGGTTTCATGGGTTTCATGGGTTTCATGGCTGCCTTGCCAATCCTTAAGCAGGCCCTCGGGGGTATCTTCCGCGGAAATCCCGCTGCTGAATCCATCGGATTCAGCAGCTCTATAGGACTCAGAAGACCCTATTCGCAGATTTAGCACACTTTTTGAATTCTATCGGACCCCATAGTCGCTATCACCCTATAAAACAGCAAATAAGAGCTACTTTTCGAGCAATAGCGTCACTGGGGTCCGAAACTGTGCTGAAAAGGCGATAATTTGGCTAATAACGTCATCTGAGTCCGAAAGATGGTGGATACTACGACAACCGGGGGTCTGGGAGCTCTGGAGTTCCCGGGGTTCCGGGGTTCCCGGGGTTCCGGGTTCTGGAGTTCTGGAGTTCTGGAGTTCTGGAGTTCCGGGGTTCCGGGGTTCCGGGGTTCCGGGGTTTCAGAACCCCACCAAAAAACAAAGAGCAGCGATCCCCAGTATCGGAGGATCGCTGCTCTGTTGTTTTTTCGAGATGAATGACCAGGGTTGTTAATCAATCGTAGCTGTCGTTAAACATCTCATGGGTTTCATGGCTGCCTTCCCAATCCTTAAGCAAGCCCTCGGGAGCATCTTCTGCGGAATCCCACATGCTGAATCCATCGGAGCCGCCCCAATCTCCCATTGAATTATTGGGCGTAGGCTCGAAACCGTTGCCCATGGATCTTCCCTGTTCTTTCTTGTTCTCATGTTCCATAAAGCTCCCAACCTTTCCCAATGCTATATTGATCAAGCAACAACATTATCAGTGTTCACTCTTCTAAAAGGATTATGCATATCGCCATAGAAATGGTTGTCCTTGCGTAGACCTGTCATGCAAACGTATACTCTAGGTTAAAGACTATACCGATTAACAACACTGGAGGTTTACATCCAAATTATGAAAGTGAAAGATATGATTAAGGAAAATAACGCCCTGCGTGAGCAGTTGACGCCCTTCAATCGCTCCTATTTAGAAGATATGATTCTTGCGGTGCGGGCCAGTCGAATTGAACCCCTGCGCGGAGAAGAACTTTTGCTGGATGCGGCCAAGCTGCTGTTGAAGGAACAACGTAAAGGGAAAAATGCCAAGCAAGTATTCGGCGAGAATCCGCACGATTATTTTAAAGAAATCATAGACAGTGTTCCCGGGCGCCCGGTGCGCAGTAAATGGAACTATTACTTGATGATTCCCTGCGCAGCTCTGACCTGTCTTTTTGGGATATTGGCAATCGGTGGACTCTTCTTCCAATGGACTGACGATTCACCTGGAATGTTCGGACAGATCAGCCTTTTCACCCTGCTCGCTGTGGGAGTAGGCTCCATTATCTTAATTGAACTCATTATGAAATGGATGTCTTCCTTGTCGGAAAGCGATGCCCCCAGTGCCAAACCTTTTGATATAAAAAGCCTTGGCATCTATATTGGCATCGCAGTAGCTGCTGTATTTATCGGTATGTTCCTCGATCGGTTATTTCCGGTCATTACAATATCCCCGTGGGTAAGCTTAATTCTGTGCATCATTGGGGGGTTGGGACTGAAATTTATATTTTTCAAAAAATAAATACCTAGGCTGAAAACTTTATTCCATCCGATAGATAGGGGGAAACTTCCATGATTAAGAAGCATTATATTCTCTACTCCGTTCTAGCTATAGCCTTAAGGCTAGGCATAGTGCCCAGTGCTATTCACGCCGAAGGTGCTACCAGCCCTCCTGGGGAAGGCGCTAAGGCAATAACCCAAGCAGCTAGCAATAATCATGCGGAGGCTGTCTATAAAGCTGCGTTACCGCTGTTATCTACCTCTGACAAGTTACCCGAAGCCATAAAATATTTGAACTCCAATATGTATGCGGTAGGTTCGTATCGTGCAACAATGCTGACGCTGAAGCTTGAGAATCTGCATAAAGCTGCGCTGCAAGCCTGGGAAAGTAAATTCAGTACCAATGCTGTCCAGCGGAAGCTCACCGCCATTTATAAAGCAGGCGCCAGCATGTCTTCTCTTGCCGCTATTACCGATGATCTCCAGCTGCGTACACTGCTGAAAAGTGCCAGCGAAAGCGGATATAAGCTGGAGACAGCAGAGGGTACTTTTTTCCCGGTGATCGATTATGGGGCTTACCGCAAGTACAAGCTATACGTCACCAATGATATCAGCGCTTATATTACCATTATGGCCACCGAATCGGACCTGCCCTCTTCCAAGGACAACGGGCTAGTTATCGCCTGGACTGAGGTAGCAGCCAGAGCTTTATCTCAAGAGCAATTCATTCAAAATCATCCGAAATCAAACCGAATTTCTGCTGTAAAAGCCTTGTACACTATGTATGTGAATAATACGTTTTACGGCCAGAATAACACTCCTCTCTTCCATTATGACAATCTGGAAATGGATTTGGAGGCGCAAAAGGCTTACTCCAGTATTCTGACCAAAAATAATGACAGCAGCCCATTTCTACAAAAGCTGGATAGCTTCATGAAATTAATGAAAGATAATAGCTATAAATTGACCGATGAGGTCGAGCAATATCGTAAGACTTCGTTACCTCTCTAATAAAGAAACCACAAAAGCCCGTCCCTGAAATGAATAGGGACGGGCTTGTTTATGTTCATTAACGTGATTATGAAGTGGATGCGAGCCTTAAATAAGGATGTTAAAGAGATTAGAATCCTTATTGATCTCTACATAATCGACGCCCTTCTGCTGCATCCGTTCGATGAGAGGTTCGTAGGCATCCGTTGACAATAATTCAATGCCCACAAGCGCGGGACCATTTTCTTTATCATGCTTCTTGATATACTCGAAACGGGTAATATCATCGTGAGGTCCAAGGATTTCGCCCAAGAACTCACGCAGCGCACCTGCACGTTGCGGGAAGTTCACCATGAAATAGTGTTTTAAGCCTTCGTAAATCAATGAACGCTCTTTGATCTCCTGCATCCGGTCAATATCGTTGTTGCCGCCGCTTATGATACAGACAACTGTTTTGCCGCGGATTTGATCACGATATTGATCAAGCGCTGCGATAGGCAGCGAACCTGCTGGCTCAACCACTATGGCATTCTCGTTATATAGTTCCAGAATCGTGGTACAAGCTTTACCTTCAGGCACCATCACGATGTCATCCAGATGACGGGAGCAAATATCATATGTCAGGCCACCAACACGTTTTACAGCCGCTCCGTCCACGAACTTATTAATTTCCTTTAGAGTCACCACTTCTCCAAGCTTAATCGCTTCCGTCATAGAAGCTGCTCCGAGTGGCTCCACACCAATCAACTTGGTAGAAGGACTAACTGTCTTCACATAGGTGGCTATGCCCGCTGCCAGGCCGCCTCCACCAATGGTTACGAACATAAAGTCTGCAGGGTTGTCCAGACTCTCCATCACTTCCATTGCAATGGTGCCGTTGCCCGCAATGATTCGTGGCTCATCAAAGGGGTGGATCAACGTCATCCCATGATCTATACAAGCTTGCAGTGCTTCATCATAAGCGTCATCAAAGGTATCGCCCTTCAGAATGACCTCAACAAACTCACCGCCGAACCGCCGAACCTGCTTAACCTTCTGGTTAGGTGTAGTGCTTGGCATATAGACCTTGCCTTTAATTCCAAGCGCCTTACAGGAATAGGCTACGCCTTGTGCATGGTTGCCCGCACTCGCACAGACAATCCCTTTCGCTCTATCTTCTGCTGACAAACTACGAATCATATTATAAGCTCCGCGGATTTTGAAAGAACGTACAATCTGCAAATCCTCGCGCTTCAAATACACATCACAATCATACTTGGCTGACAGCACAGCATCACGTTGTAGGGGTGTCCGGATTATGACTTCACGCAGTACGTGATGAGCCCGCACAATATCTTCCATTCCTACGATTCGGTCTTCCTCTTCTCTCATAACCCTCTCGCCTCACTATCTATCTGTTATTCTACTTCTTGTAACATACTCTCCCGAGGACATTTTTTCAAGCATCCTAATCAGTGATAAAGAAAAAGAGACTAAAGGAACCCTATAGTCTCTTACTAATATTTGCTATCCCTACGCTATGAAACCTACTAGTCCTGTTGCTTCAGCATCCACTTCACCAGGTCTGGTAAGCTTGTCCACAAACGTGAATGTACAATAACATATTCGATAGCCTCGTTAGCGTCACCCACGCCTACAAAATCAGGCAGGTTATGCGGTAATCTTTTGATACCTAACAGATAATCCGGCACATGCTTGTTCACATTCTTTGCCACGCGGTAGAGCATTTTGAGCTGGGAAGTGATCCCGTTCTTCTTATATTCTAAAACCATTCGGTCATATGCTACTGTTGCTGCTGCATCCTTGCCGAACTTCTCCAGTACCTTCTCAGTCTTCTTAAGCTTATTAGTGTAAAGGTACGTTGCCGTTAGAAGGTAACGTGCACCTGTGTTATCTTCTGGGTTCAATTCTAGAATGTGCTCCAGCGTCTTTTGTGCTTCTTCTGCATTTCCGCTAAACCAGCAGGAGTCAGCGTAGCTTTTGCAGATTCGAATGTACGAACGTGTCTCGTAAAGACCCCAGAAATGTCCTTTGTTCTCAGTGAAAAAGGCTTCTCCAAGCTCACGCGCACCCGCTTCCATCCCTGCTTTCAGATAAGCACGGGCATCTGCTTCATTCTCGGCTTCCTCAGCCAAAATGAGATAGGCGTCCGGACTGTCCGGATAAACTTCCAATGCCGCTTCTGCTAGCTGTATCCGGCGATTGGATGCTTTAGTTTCCATTGCTTTTTGCAGCAAAGCCTGTTCCTGATCCTTCGGAGTGCCTGAAACGTTGAGCAAAAGTAATTCTTCCTCTGCCCCGCCCATGCCGTACTGTTCGATATAATTAAGCATCTCTTTAACTTTTCTGGAGATGGTAGGTGCAGTAACCTCATGTTTGATCGCTAGATCAACTTGAGTTTGAAGGAATCCATATTCCTCAGACAAGATAAACTCGATAGCTGCACAGAAGGAGCCCATTTTCTTCACTGCAGGCTTGATGTGACGGGAATAACCATTCCATAGAACCAGACCTTCCCAGATTAGCTCCCGGTCATAGCTGTCTCTCATGGTCTCAATAAGATGCAGAGCCAATTGTTCATGTGCCGGATGCTCCCATTTCAGATCACGTGACACCTTTTTTTTGAGCGTAGTTAGGGTAAGCTTAGCTTCAGGAATTGCTGCCGCTTCTGGTTTCTCGGCCACAACCACAGTAGCAGCGGATTCTTCCGTTGTTACCAGTCGCATGATGGATTCCACTGCAGAAGTTTCTTTCCCTAGGCAGCATTTCTTATATTTTTTCCCGCTTCCGCAAGGACACATATCATTTCTTCCAATCTTACTCAAAACGAATTCCCCCTTAAATCTGTGAGTAGCCATTCGCCATAAGCGTATCGCTAGTATGCACTATAAGTATCAACATTTTCAGGCACGAGGCATCCTTTATAAGGTTACTGCACAAAGTCTGAAGGACTCCGATTTAAAAGGGCCTTCCCATGATCGGAAAGGCCCTTATCTGTATATATCCGCACATTTTCCCCCGTACGTGTAGTATTATAGCACTTCTTCTATCACTTGTCAGTCCTTTTTTAGGACTTAAAGCGCAAAAAATTGCTAGATACAGTGCTTTATCCTTATACCAGAGCCTTCATAGCGATGTCGCTGCGATTCTGTTTCCCGGAAAAAGAGATTCCTTCAGCCCTAGCATAGGCTGCTGAACGAGCTTCGGCAATCGTAGCACCCAGGCCTACCACGCCTAAGACCCGTCCGCCGTTCGTTACCCAGCTGCCATCTGCCCCCCGTGCTGTACCGGCATGGAAGATCAGCCCTCCTTGGCTGTCTTCAAGCCCTTCGATCGGTACTCCCTTAGGATAAGAGCCTGGATATCCTCCAGAAGCGAGAACCACGCACACAGCTGCTTCGTCGCTCCATTCAATGTCGATATCCGCAAGTCTGCCCTCGGTTACTGCCAAAAAGATTTCTAACAAGTCGCTCTTCAATCTAGGCAGCACGACCTGTGTCTCCGGATCCCCAAACCGGGCATTAAATTCAATGGTCTTTGGTTTACCTTCTGGAGAAATCATCAGCCCTGCGAACAAAACGCCGCTAAATGAACGGCCTTCAGCTACCATAGCCTTAGCTGTTGGCTTAATGATGGTCTCAATCGCTTCTTGGATAATCGCCTCGTCGATATGCGGCAGAGGCGAATAGGTACCCATTCCACCGGTATTAGGACCCTTATCTCCATCGTAAGCGGGCTTATGATCCTGAGCGGCAGCCATCGGGCGAACTGTCTCTCCATCAACAAAAGCCAAAATCGACATTTCTTGACCCGCTAGGAACTCTTCAATGACAACCTGAGCGCCAGCTTCACCAAACACTTTGGTTACCATAATATCAGCTAGTGCCTGCTCTGCCTCTTCCCGTGAATAGGCAACGGTCACGCCTTTTCCTGCGGCAAGCCCATCTGCCTTGATTACGATCGGCAGCGGTTGCTCGCGTAAGTAAGCCAGTGCAGCTTCATAGCCATCAAATTTTTCATAGGCTGCTGTCGGAATATTATATTTGTGCAAAAGATCCTTCATAAAGGTTTTGCTGCCTTCGATCTCAGCTGCATTCTTACGTGGACCAAACACAGGAATAGCCTGTGCTTCAAAAGCATCCACAATGCCCCCTGCTAACGGATCATCCGGTCCGATTACAACAAGACCTACTTCCTTCTCTTTTGCAAAAGCCGTCAGACGGTCGAACTCAAACACACCGATAGGCACACATTCTGCTAGCTGCGCGATCCCGGCGTTGCCGGGTGCGCAATAGATTTTACCAACCTTTGGGCTTTGGGACAGGCTCCAAATAATCGCATGCTCCCGGCCGCCGCCGCCAACCACTAAAATATCCATTAGAATAAAATCCTCCCAGCGTTCTAGTGTTTGAAATGACGGACGCCTGTGAAGACCATAGCAATTCCATACTCATTCGCGACCTTGATCGATTCTTCATCTTTAATGGAGCCGCCTGGCTGAATAACTGCGGTAATGCCTGCTTTGGCTGCCATTTCAAGTGTATCTCCCATTGGGAAGAAGGCGTCAGAGGCAAGGACTGATCCTTTGGACTTCTCGCCAGCTTGTTCAATCGCAATTTTTGCCGCGCCAACGCGGTTCATTTGCCCTGCACCTACGCCAACTGTCATATCATCCGCCGCTAATACAATTGCATTAGATTTCACATGCTTAACTACCTTCCAGCCGAACAACAGCTGTTTCAATTCTTCTTCGGTTGGCTTACGGTCCGTAACAACTTGTAGATCATCCGGGTTCACAGAATGCACATCGCTCTCCTGTACAACCATTCCTCCATCAATAGAGGTGACTACGAAGCTGCTCTTACGCGCGCTAGCCGTGCTGAGATTGCCGATTTTGAGCAGACGCAGGTTCTTTTTCTTCGTAAGGATTTCCAGTGCTTCTTCCGTAAAGCCTGGCGCCAATACGATTTCGAGGAAAATCTCTTTTAGCAGAGTAGCAGTGTCCGCGTCGATAATCCGGTTAGCGGCTACAATTCCGCCAAAGATAGAGGTTGGGTCTGCGTTGTAAGCTTTTTGATAAGCTTCGTATACACTTTCACCGACACCTACACCACAAGGATTCATATGTTTAATGGCTACGACAGCAGGTTCTTCAAATTCTTTCACGATTTGCAGCGCTGCGTTAGCATCGTTGATATTGTTGTAGGATAATTCTTTGCCATGCAATTGCTCAGCTGCTGTAAGAGTATCCCCCGCAGCCAAAGGCTTGCGATAGAAAGCCGCTTTTTGATGCGGATTCTCGCCATAGCGCAGATCCTGAATTTTCTCATAAGTCACGGTGTAGCGCTCAGGAAGCGGTTCGCCAGTAACATTAGCCAAATAATCGGAAATTAAGGCATCGTAAGCCGCCGTATGACGGAACACTTTTGCCGCAAGACGTTTGCGTGTTTCCAGCGTTGTATCTCCACCTGCGCGAACCTCTTCAAGCACTGTAGCATAGTCGTTAGCATCTACCACTACACTTACAAAAGCATGGTTCTTCGCCGCAGAACGCAGCATCGTCGGTCCGCCGATATCGATATTCTCGATGGCTTCTTCATACGATACATCCGGTTTAGCAATGGTTTCCGCGAACGGATACAGATTTACTACTACCAGATCAATGTAGTCCAGACCAAGCTCTTTCATTTGACGCGTGTGTTCCTCATTGTCACGAACCGCTAGCAATCCGCTGTGTACAGCCGGGTGCAAGGTTTTGACACGTCCATCCATGATTTCCGGGAATCCTGTAACATCGGAAATACCGATGACTGGAACACCTTCCTTAGCCAAAAGCGTGCTTGTTCCACCTGTGGAAATAATCTCTACGCCTAATGCAGACAACTCGCGGCAAAAATCCACGATACCTTGTTTATCCGATACGCTAACTAGCGCTCTTTTGATACTCACTTTGAATAGTCCTCCTTCGGGTTGTACGTGCGATTTAATGTGATGACATCTAAAAGCTTGGGAAATTACTATAAGAAAGAATCTGACTCTATTACCTACTACACGACACATAATGCCGCTTATGCAATATTTCCCGAGAAATACCCTGAAATCTCTCCGCCTGTCACCAAATGTCGATCCAAAACTTCGAATGGCTACAGTGTGGCTTACTTTTCGCGGATAATCGTCTTTCTTCCACTTAGTTCCACTTTCCCGCTGGCAAAAGCGCCCACCACTTCAGGATACAACTCATATTCAACCTTATGAATCCGTTCCGCCAATGAATCCGCCGTGTCGTTATCCAACACAACTACGCTACGCTGAGCAATAACCGGCCCGGTATCCATACCTCCATCGACAAAATGCACAGTGACTCCCGTCAGCTTCACGCCATAATCCAGCGCTTGGCCGATCGCATCCTTTCCGGCAAAAGCAGGCAGCAGCGATGGGTGAATGTTAATAATCCGACCCGCATACGGCGTTAAAAGCACTGGTGTAATGAGGCGCATATACCCTGCCAACACAACCAGCCCGATTTCCCGCCGCTGAAGCTCTGCTACAATCTCTGCTTCGTAGAGCTCACGGCTGGCGAAGTCTTTTGGCCGCAGCAAGAGGGCGGGAATTCCCGCATCCTCCGCACGTTGTGCTACAGGCGCTTCCGGCTTGTCCGAGACAAGCAATTCAATCCTGCCGTCTCCAAGCAAACCTGCTTTCTGTGCCTCGATCAGTGCTGCAAAATTGCTGCCCTGCCCCGAAGCAAAAACAGCGATTCGACTTGATTGCATCACACTTCAGCTCCAGTAAAGGTTACTTTGCGTTCCCCTTCCGTTACTTTCCCAATGATATACGCCTCTTCTCCGCTAGCTTTAAGCAGTTCAAGAGCGCGTTCTCCATCAGCAGCGCTAACTACGAGAACAAGACCAACTCCCATATTAAAAGTAGTGAACATATCACGGTTGCTTACATTTCCTTTGTCCTGCATCAATCCGAAGATTGGCAGAATCGGCCACGATCCGTAATTGATCTCCACATCTACATTATCAGGCAATACGCGTGGGATATTCTCGATAAATCCGCCACCCGTAATGTGAGCCATACCTTTTACCGGAAGCTGCTCCAGCAGTGCCAGCAAAGGCTTCACATAAATCTTAGTTGGTGCAAGGAGTACATCCGCCAGCGGAGCGCCAAGCTCAGGAAGCACGTCATTCAGACCATAACCCTCTTGCTCAAGCAAAAGCTTACGCACCAGCGAGAAGCCATTGCTGTGCACACCACTGGAAGCCAGACCAATCACTGTGTCGCCAGCAGCGATGTTAGCGCCTGTTACCAGCTTCGCTTTGTCAGCTACGCCCACTGTGAATCCAGCGATATCATATTCACCTGCTGAATACATACCCGGCATCTCAGCCGTTTCGCCGCCAATCAGTGCACAACCCGCTTGGTGACAGCCTTCAGCGATTCCAGCTACGATAGCTTCGATTTTCTCCGGCACCACTTTGTCGCAAGCCAGATAGTCGAGGAAAAAGAGTGGCTCTGCACCTTGCACTACAATGTCGTTCACGCACATAGCTACAGCGTCGATGCCAATCGTGTCATGGCGATCCGCCGCGAACGCGATTTTGAGCTTTGTGCCTACACCATCGGTTCCCGATACAAGCACTGGCTCTTCATATTTATCTTTATTGAGGCCAAACAGCGCTCCGAACCCACCAAGATCCGTCATTACTTCTGGACGGTAAGTACGTTTTACGTGCTTTTTCATGCGTTCTACCGCTTCATTACCAGCCGCAATATCCACTCCGGCGTTTTTATAAGCTTCCGACACTATTGGACACCTCATCTTTTAATAGTTTAGAGCGCGTTTGGGCGCATTCGGCTTTTGGGTGGTTGTAGGGGAGTTACTGCGAGGAATGTTTGGACTTCCGATCGCTGTTATGGTTGGATTTCCTGATTCGAACCGCTCTTCGCGGTAGAAATTCAACCATAAAGGCGAACGCTACGCTTCTACAGTTCCAAACTTCCTCTCCATAACTCCCTCCAACCACCGCTTTGTCCCTACTGCAAGCCGCAGTGCGCGCCTTGCACACGGACCTCAAGACCTCGGTGCATGAGCTGCGCCATGCACCTCCTTAAGCGAGACAAGCGGCCCTCGTATTTGCGAAGCAAACAGAGGGAAGCTTGGCGAGCCAGTCCCGGCGGCGGATGCAGCCGGGGGGCGGAGCGCCGTAAAGCATGTCCCGTCCGTGCGCAGCACACAGGGACAAAGCGAGCACTCGTACCCAAGTCTTCTTAGCAAGTTATAACCCAACTCCTACCGCCGAGCTTTCGGGTGGCCGGAGGGCAGAGCCCTTCGGAATCCCCCTTTGAAAGGGGGACTTAGGGGGATGTCAACACGAGCAGCCATCTTTCTCTGCCCCGCCAAAATCCACCTGCGTCGGGTAATCATTATCAAAGCAAGAAAGGCAAAGTCCGCCTTTGTAGTCGTCTTTGTTGTGTCCACCAATGGAAGAGATTAAGCCTTCCGGCGACAAAAATGCCAAGGAATCGGCGTTGATCTCTTCGCACATTTCCTCAATGGTCTTGTAGGACGCGATGAGGTCGCGGCGGTCTGGTGTATCAATGCCGTAGAAGCAAGGATTCTTGAACGGTGGCGAAGTAATCCGCACATGCACTTCAACAGCTCCCGCTTCCCTAAGCAGATTGACGATTCGGCGTGAGGTCGTGCCACGAACGATAGAATCATCGATCATAACGACACGTTTGCCATCAACTACGCTGCGCACGGCGCTCAGCTTCATCTTCACACCTTGCTCACGCAGTTCTTGGCTCGGCTGGATGAAGGTCCGTCCAGTGTACTTATTCTTAATGAGCCCAAGCTCATAAGGAATTCCCGTTTGCTCGGCATACCCGATGGCTGCTGAAATACTGGAATCCGGCACACCGGTTACGAGATCAGCATCGACAAAAGCTTCCAGTGCCATGCGGCTACCCATCCGCTTACGGGCGGAGTGCAGGTTAGAGCCGTTCATATCACTGTCTGGGCGTGAGAAGTAAATATACTCCATCGCGCACAGCGCTTTACGTTTGGGTTCGGTAAAACGGTCCTCCAAGAGACCGTTTTTGTCGAGGACTAGCAGTTCGCCCGGCTCAATATCTCGAACCAGCTGTGCCCCAATGACCTCTAATGCGCAGGACTCGGAAGCAAAAATATAAGCTTCACCAATCCGTCCCATCACTAGCGGACGCAAGCCATGGGAATCTGAAGCGACAATTAACTTATCATTTGTCATAAGCAGAAAAGCAAACCCGCCAACGAGCTGCTGCAGCGCATCTTTTGCCGCTTCAACAAAATCCTTTGGCGAACGGGCAATTAAATGCGCCAGCACTTCTGTATCACTCGTAGTTTGAAAGATCGATCCGCTTTGCTCCAGTTGTTTGCGGATCAACGGTTCATTTACTATGTTGCCGTTCGTAGCAATTGCCAAATCGCCGTCACGATATTTAAATACCAGCGGCTGCGCATTGGTTAAACGGCTGTCTCCACTAGTGGAATAACGTACATGCCCAATGGACATGTCTCCAACCAATGAGGCTATTTTGTCCTTGTCGAATACTTCTTTTACTAACCCCATCCCGCGGTGATAGTTGAAATCGCGGCCGTCTGCTACGCAGATTCCCGCACTTTCTTCTCCACGGTGTTGTAAGGCGTGTAAGCCGTAATAAGACATGGACGCCGCTTCCGGGTGTCCGAAGACCCCGAAAACGCCGCATTCCTCTTTTAATGTGTCAAAAATATCTCCCGAGCCCGTTCCTTCATTGTAAAAGTCACCAGTCCACAGGATAGGAGTCTCCTGCTCTTTCCCGGTCTTTATTTCATAAGACATGGAATAGCATCCTCCCAAACGAATTTCAATTCTGCTACAGCTTCATCTAGTGCGGACACACCGTCCAGATTTACGCGCAGTCTGTCTCCACCTACAGTTCCGATGATCTCCACTGGAACACCGCTGGTTGCAATCGCTGCTTTCAGCTCTTCCGCACGTTCAGGAGCGGCTGTCAGCACAATGCGTGATTGGCTTTCGCTAAACAATGCTACATCAGATCTAAGAGCGTTAGCTGAAAGTTCAACGTTCGCTCCGATTTCGCCGCTGATACAGCTCTCTGCAAGCGCTACGGCAAGTCCACCTTCGGACAAGTCATGTGCGGAACGCACCAGACCGCCACGAATTGAGGTAAGGACTGCGTTCAGTAGTTTTTTCTCAGTAGCCAAATCCAAAGCCGGAGGACGACCCTCGGTCACACCATGAACAGCATATTGGAATTCACTGCCGCCCAGCTCAGCCTTGGTCACTCCCAGCAGAAGAATGGAATCTCCTTCTTGCTTGAACCCTTGAGTCGTAATATGATCCGTGTCCGCTACTAAACCAACCATGCCGACAACCGGCGTTGGATAGATGGAACCCGTAGTATTTTCGTTATAAAGACTGACATTACCACCGATAACCGGAGTATCCAACACACGACATGCTTCAGCCATACCATCAACCGCACGCTCCATTTGCCAGAACACATCAGGCTTCTCAGGATTTCCGAAGTTCAGATTATCCGTGATAGCCAGCGGTTCAGCACCGGAACAAACGATGTTACGTGCCGCTTCGCTGACTGCAATACGTCCACCCACTTCAGGATCAAGATGAACATAACGGCCATTACAGTCTGTAGTCATCGCAAGTCCTTTACGAGTACCATGAATGGTAACTACAGCCGCGTCAGATCCAGGGCGTACAGCTGTGCTCGTCCGCACCATGTAATCGTATTGATTGTATACCCATGCTTTACTTGCTACGGTTGGTGATCCAAGTACTGTACGCAATGCACCGCCCAGATCCGTAACTTCCTCGTAACGAAGGGTATCTACCTTTTCATTCGCAATATAATAAGCAGGAACCTCAGAAGGTTTGTTATATACTGGGCACTCATCCACGAGCGCCGTTACTGGCATGTCACCAACAACCTCGCCGTGATGATACAATTTCAAGCGGCCATCATCCGTAACTTTACCGACTTTACAGCAGATAACACCCCAGCGGTCAAAAATCTCTTGTGCCTGGGCCTCATCCTTCGGCTCAACGACGAACAACATCCGTTCTTGTGATTCTGAAAGCATCATTTCGTAAGGCGTCATGCCCTCTTCACGTTGTGGCACCTGATCAAGATACAGCTCCAGACCATTGCCTGCTTTACTTGCCATCTCCGCACTAGAGCATGTAAGGCCAGCTGCACCCATATCCTGAATCCCGATAACGATGCCGCTGTCGATCAGTTCTAGACAAGATTCCATAACGAGCTTTTCCATAAATGGATCGCCGACTTGTACAGCGGTACGTTTAGCTTCTGATTCCTCACTAAGCTCTACCGATGCAAAAGTAGCACCATGAATTCCATCACGTCCTGTAGGAGGGCCTACATAGAAGACAGGGTTGCCTACACCCTTAGCTACACCACGTTGGATTTTGTCATGATCGATCAGACCCACACACATTGCGTTAACTAGCGGATTGCCGTCATAGCTATCATCAAACATGATTTCGCCGCCAACCGTTGGAATCCCGATACAGTTACCATAACCGGCAATACCAGACACTACATGTTCGAACAAATACTTCACTCGATCACTTTCCAGCTTCCCGAAACGTAGTGAATTGAGGATTGCGATAGGTCTGGAGCCCATGGAGAAAATATCACGGATAATCCCGCCGACACCCGTTGCCGCACCTTGGAAAGGTTCTACCGCTGAAGGGTGGTTATGACTTTCGATTTTGAAAACAACCGCTTGGTTGTCACCGATATCTACAATCCCTGCGCCCTCGCCAGGTCCCATCAGGACACGTGGTCCGGAAATTGGGAAACGTTTCAGGAGGGGTTTGGAGTTCTTATAGGCACAGTGCTCGGACCACATTACGCTGAATACGCCGATTTCAGTGTAGTTCGGCAAACGTCCCATAAAAGACTTGATCAGCTCATATTCGCTGTCCGACACACCGAACTGGCTGTAAATTTTCTGCTCCGCAATCTGTTCTGCGGTCGGTTCCTTAACGGATACTTGCTGCGTCATGACGATCCCTCCAAGTCTTCAGTATGGATGTAAACATTCTTTTGCCATCTTCTGAACCAAGTAAACTATTAGCCGCGCGCTCAGGGTGAGGCATCATGCCAACCACATTCCCTTGTACGTTACTAACACCCGCAATATCGGCTACGGAGCCGTTAGGATTATCGCTATAGGTAAACACGATCTGATTGTTAGCTTTCAGCTCTGCCAAAGTCTCGTCATCACAGTAGTAGTTTCCTTCACCGTGTGCGATTGGGATGATGATTTCTTCATCTTTAGCATAGTCAATAGTAAATGGGGTTTCATTATTAACAACCTTAAGCACTGTATCGTGACAGCGGAACTTCATCGACATGTTGCGGCGAAGCGCACCTGGCAGCAAACCAGCCTCAGTAAGAATTTGGAACCCATTGCATATGCCTAGCACGTATTTCCCTTGCTCTGCTGCTTTAGCAACTTCCGCCATAACAGGAGCAAATCTCGAAATCGCGCCACAGCGCAGGTAATCACCATATGAGAATCCGCCTGGAACCAAAATGCAATCATACGCCGACAAATCCGTCGCTGTATGCCACACATAATCGACTGGTTCGCCGAGACTGTCCTCTACCGCCTTGTAGCAATCAATATCACAGTTGGAGCCTGGGAAGACAAGTACAGCAAATTTCATGTCGTTTAGTCCTCCAATTCGTAGCGGTAATCCTCGATCACCGTGTTGGCAAGTAGCTTTTCGCACATTTCCTTGAGACGCACTTCCGCTTCAGCACGGTTATCCGTATCCAAAGTCAGCTCCATATATTTCCCGATACGCAAGCTTTCAACTTCTTGGAAACCTACCGAATGAAGTGCTCCTTGTACTGCTACCCCTTGTGGATCAAGAACGCTTTTCTTTATGGTGACATATACCGTCGCTTTTAACATATGCTTGTAGTTCCTCCTAAATTTTAATGAGCATACCCTCTGAAACTGAAATTCTACAATGAGTACATTTAGCTTCAAAAATATATACTTAATTTATTCCCATGAGTGCACACACTATGTTGAACTATAAAGACTTGCCAGTAAGACGATGATAAATGTCCAGATAACGCCGTGTAGTTTCTTCTACTACTTCCAGTGGGAGCGGATCAGGTTTACTATTCTTGTCCCAGGCAGATGCCGATAGATACGTACGAACAGGCTCTTTATCCATACTATCAATTTCAATATCAAGCGCGTATTTATCCTTAGCCCAGAAGCGGGAAGCATCCGGTGTAAAAATCTCATCGATCAGAATCACCTTACCGTCCAACAAGCCGAATTCGAATTTGCAGTCCGCAAGAATGATCCCACGCTCAGCACAATACTCTCTAGCAAAAGCGAACAGCTTTAAGCTCTTTTCCTGCAGCTCAAGCGCCAGATCAGCTCCGATTAATTCCTGCATTTTCTCAAACGGAATATCCTCATCGTGACCTACATCATTTTTAGCCGCAGGAGTAAAAATCGGTTCTGCCAGCAGCGCGTTTTTGCGGAGGTTAGCAGGAAGTTCAATACCATTTACCTTGCCGGTTTCTTGATACTGTCTCCAGCCGCCGCCAGTGATGCATCCACGCACTACGCATTCGATATCAATACGCTCCGCTTTGCGTACCACCATGACACGGTTTCTGAGAGCCTCTTTGTCCTTAACTACGTCGCCGAGCAGATCCACATCGATATGAACGACATGATTCTCCATCAGCTCTTTAGTCTGTCCGAACCAGAACGCACTCAGACGGTTAAGCACATTGCCCTTTTCAGGGACCGCCGGGTCCAGCACATAGTCAAAAGCAGATATCCGATCTGTAACTACGATCAGTACATTTTCCCCTAAATCGTATAGCTCACGAACCTTCCCTTTGTAGAGCAGCGGCGCATTGATGAGTTCCACGGCTGTGGATACGGCCGATGATGTCATGACCTTTCCTCCCTTGAACTAATGATCTTCCTAAGTTGGGCTGGTCTAGGAGGAAGCACTTCCGAGGAATGTTTGGACTTCCGATCGCTGTTATCCTCAGATTTCTTGATTTGAACCGCTTCTCGCGGTAGAAATCCGAGGATAAAGGCGAACGCTACGCTTCTACAGTTCCAAACTTCCTCTACAGTGCTCCCCCATCCAGCTTTGCATTTATTGCAGCGTTCCTTAGTTCACCACTAACTTATCTTTTTTAGAGTCTCAAAGGCGTAACTCCGAGGAATGTTTGGACTTCCGATCGCTGTTATCCTCAGATTTCCTGATTGAACCGCTGCTGCGGTAGAAATCCGAGGATAAAGGCGAACGCTAACGCTTCTACAGTTCCAAAATTTCTCTCCGTTCCTTATCGACCAGTTGCATTTCAATTCTGCACAACCTTAACCGCTCGTACTATTCCTAGCTCCTTAGTTCACCACTAACTTATCTTTTCTTAGATAAGTTCTAGCTTGCGGAAGATGGTATCCACATGCTTAAGGTGCCAAGAAGGGTTAAATGCATCTTCAATCTCTTCTGGGGTGAGGACATTAGTGATTTCAGGTGTAGCTTCCACGATATCACGGAACTGCTTTTGCTCTTCCCAAGCTTGCATCGCACGTGGTTGAACAGTGTCGTATGCTTGCTCGCGGCTGAAGCCTTTATCAATCAGCTTGGTTAAGATCCGGCCAGAGAAAGGAACGCCGAAGGTACGGTTCATGTTACGCTTCATATTCTCTGGGAATACAGTCAGGTTCTTCACGATGTTTCCGAAACGGTTCAGCATGTAGTTCAATAGCATTGTTGCATCCGGAAGGATGATACGCTCCACTGAAGAGTGCGAGATATCGCGTTCATGCCAGAGCGGCACGTTCTCGTAAGCTGTAACCATATGTCCGCGAATCACGCGGGACAGACCGGAAATATTCTCGCAGCCAATAGGATTCCGTTTATGCGGCATAGCAGATGAACCCTTTTGACCTTTGGCAAAAGCTTCTTCTACTTCGCGAATCTCACTCTTTTGCAGAGCGCGGATTTCGGTAGCGAATTTGTCTAGCGAGGTTGCTACCAGAGCAAGAGCTGCCATATATTCAGCGTGACGGTCGCGCTGTAGAGTTTGTGTCGAGATCGGTGCAGGGCTTGTACCCAGCTTACTGCAGACAAATTCTTCTACGAATGGATCGATGTTGGCATACGTACCAACGGCTCCGGAGATTTTGCCAAATTGCACACCGTTCGCAGCATGGCGGAAACGCTCCAGGTTACGTTTCATTTCTTCGTACCACAATGCCATTTTCAGACCAAAAGTAGTTGGCTCAGCATGAACCCCATGTGTACGGCCCATCATCGGTGTATCTTTATAAGCAATAGCTTTATCTTTAAGGATCTCAATGAAGTTAATAATATCCTTCTCTAGAATCTCATTCGCTTGACGCAGCAAGTAACCCAGTGCTGTATCCACCACATCTGTGGAAGTAAGGCCGTAGTGTACCCATTTGCGTTCTGCGCCAAGGCTTTCGGAAACCGCACGTGTAAAGGCGATTACGTCATGACGTGTTTCCTGTTCGATTTCATCAATACGTGCGATGTCGAATTTAGCATCCTTACGCAGCTTAGCAGCGTCTTCATGTGGGATGACTCCCAGCTCCGCCCATGCTTCACAAGCGCATATTTCCACTTCCAGCCATGCTTTGAATTTATTCTCCTCAGTCCAAATGGCCCGCATCTCGGGTCTGCTGTAACGTTCGATCATATTCTTTAGTTCCTCCAAAGTTTAGATTGCTCCACCCAGGATAAGCCGTCTCCGGTATCCTTGCACAGCAGATTGATATGACCCATCTTACGACCAGTCTTACTCTCAGTCTTGCCATATATATGAAGCTTAGGTACAATACCCAGCTTATTATCTTTTTCCTCATGTGTACAGGTCGCTTTAATCGCACCATCCAAATGCTGACCTAATACATTTACCATAACTACAGGTGTCAAAAGCGTTGTATCGCCCAGCGGCAGATTACAAATCGCCCGGACATGCTGCTCGAACTGTGAGGTCACGCAAGCATCCATGGTGTAATGGCCGGAATTATGCGGTCTTGGTGCCAGCTCATTGACGAACAATTCACCGTCCGCTGTGACGAACATTTCCACGGCAAGCAGTCCAACCGCATTCAGCCCTGCGATTAAAGTCTCAGCCAGCTCGCAAGCTCTGCGCTGAATGTCCGCTGACACTCTTGCAGGCACAATGGACAGATGCAAAATATTGTTTACATGAATGTTCTCAGAAGGCGGGAAGCTTTTGACCTCCCCAGATGCACTACGTGCAGCAACAACGGATATTTCGCATTGAAAAGCTACAAACTTCTCAAGCACCAGCTCCGGAATCACCTCACCGGGTGCAACCTGCCGGAAAGCTTCTTCCAGCTCTTCTTCCTGACGAATCACAGCTTGACCCTTGCCGTCATAACCGCCTGTGGCTGTCTTGAGCACACAAGGTAGTCCAAGTTCAGCCGCCGCCTCTTTTAGCTCCGCAAGGCTGTCCACCTTCCGGTACGGGGCGACCGGAACGCCCGCCGCCTCGATGGCGGCTTTTTCGCGCAGCCGATGCTGCGTGGTATACAGCAGCGCGCTGCCCTGCGGCACGTACGATTCTTCCGCCAGCAGCGCTGCTACGCCCGCGTCGACGTTCTCGAACTCGTACGTGATGACGTCCGAGCGGCGGGCCAGCTCCCGCGCCGCGTCCCGGTCGTTATACGCCGCCGTAATCTGCGGCGTAACTTGACCGCTAGGCGCATCCGGCGCAGGATCCAGCGCCACGAAGCGGTACCCCATGGCGCTGCCGGCCAGCGCCATCATGCGCCCGAGCTGCCCGCCGCCGAGCACGCCGACGGTCGAGCCGGGCAGCAGCGTCCGGACGGTGTCCGCACCGGACGCTTGTGCAGCTGGCGAAGCTGCGCCGCCAGCCTCCTGCAGCTTCAGCTCCTCCGGCCTCATAAGCTGTCGCTGCTTTCCAATACTTCATCGCGGATCGCATCCCGACGCAGCTGCACACGCTGCTGCACTTCAGGGTCGAACGCTCCGATGATCTGTGCGGCCAGCAGGCCCGCATTTACAGCGCCTGCTTTACCAATAGCTACCGTTGCTACCGGTATGCCTCCAGGCATCTGCACGATGGAGAGCAGCGAGTCCAGCCCATTAAGTGCTTTCGACTGCACGGGCACTCCAATCACTGGCAGGATTGTCTTTGCAGCCACCATACCCGGCAAATGCGCGGCGCCGCCTGCTCCTGCAATAATCACGCGAATGCCGCGGCCTGCGGCTTCCTCCGCATAGCGGAACATCAAGTCCGGTGTACGGTGCGCGGATACTACCTTCTTCTCATAAGACAATCCCAGCTCTTCCAGCACCCCACAAGCGTGCTCCATCGTATCCCAATCCGACTTACTACCCATGATGACAGCTACCTGCACAGACATGATTCGACCTACCTTCCAATCACTAGTATGAGATATCTTTATCTTGTAAATCCGAACAAGCAGAGACTACATTCTCGTCCTTCAGGGATGACTATCGTTTTCCTTAATAATATAAGGTTGATGTATTACGTGTAACTTATTCCTTATATTAAAAAAGCCCGATGTCCAGACGCATTTTGCTGCGGGAGGATCGGACTAGTAAAGGAATTAGGAAAAAACACTCCCGCTTGCCTCTCACCAAACTGGCATTAAGCGCGGAAAGCTGCACAATGCATCACTCCATTATCTGGACTGCATTATCGCATTCTAGCATCCTATTTCCTCGTAGTCCGGTAATTTACGGTTCCCGGGTAGAAACTTCCGGGCCATATTCCCGGTTTTATACGAGCTCTTCATGACATCAGTTTAACAATCCCCTACACATGATGTCAACTCAAACACGAACATTGGTAAAATCACCATAATAAATGTTCGCTTTTGGGCGAATTTAAATTCTCAATAACCTTATATTTTGTGAAGAAGTACTTCTTTCCGTACGCTCCTACCTCTAGCGCTCTATGGTGTTTAAGCTCCAGATTAAGACCTGTACAGCCTTAAATTGAAAAAAAGGAACGCTATCAGCGTCCCTTTGAACTCTATATTATTTTACAACCAGCACTGGAATACGAGCGCTTTGTACTACATTATGGCTGACACTGCCCAGAACAAATTCACGTATACCGCCAAGCCCGCGGCTGCCGATAACTATGATGTCTATAGCATTTTCCTTAGCATATTTCAAAATCACTTCCGCAGGAGATCCTTGTAAAAGCTCAACCTCAGCATTCAGGCCTTCAGCCTCAAGGCGTCCCTTCACTTCCTCGGTTGTCTGCACTGCCAAATCATAATATTCTTTATTTACTGAAGCTGGTAGTGGTGCAAGAGCTTCTCCGATAAAAAATCTTGGGAATTCAAATGCGTGTACGACATGCAATATAGAACCTGGTGTGACTTTAGCGAGTTCAATTGCGCGCTCCAATGCTTGATTAGAAGCCTTTGAACCGTCATAGGCTAGCAAAATTTTAGAGAATAACATGTACGCCACCTCTTTTTCTAGTTTGTAATCCTAAAGACTATTATCTTAAAAAATAGCTGTACAAAAAAATATTCAGCAGCAGCAGAAGCGGAATTCCGATCCTGAAGGATGTATGACGCGTCTTGTGGCGCTTACGGTACATGGCAATCAGCACACCTAGTGCACCGCCCATGGCTGCCAGCAGAAAAAGTGTTTTCTCAGGTACACGTTCCCGCCTTTTGCGGGCTTTGTTCTTGTCCTCGGACATCACTACATACCCGATAATATTAATTACCACAAACCACAACATTACAACCTTGACCATTCTCCCGGGCTCCTCCTCCTTGCTTCCTATCTCTATTATATTCCCCTTTTGCACAAAAAACCAATCATCCTTACACGCTCTGCCGAGTCTGTTAAGTTTCTTTTAGCTGCTTCTGCTTCGTATCCTTCATCCATACCCAGGATAAAATTGTAGCCAACGCCGCCGCAATCCCACCTAACCAGAATCCTCCGGTCAAGCCATATACAGAGCTCATCCAACCTGCTACGAATGGCCCTGCTGACATCCCTATCGCATAAACGGCCTGATAGAAACCCATAGCTGTAGCCCGTTTAAAGGGATCTATTTCTGATACGGATTTACTCAACAGCAGCGGAAAAATAAGTCCCTGCATAAAACCATTCCCCACCTGAGTCAGACAAAGCGCCGCTAACGTCGGCATAGAAGGAATGAGCAGCGTAAACAGTGCGCTTCCCGCAAAGCCTAGCATAAGCTTCCCTCTATCACCCAGCAGCCCTCCAAACAGACGTGAGCCGTAGAGCGTTGCGATGGCATGCGGAATCATAAAAGCGAGTGTTAGCCAGCCCAAGCTTTCTTTACTTGCTCCGATATTCAGCGCCTGGTTCGGAGTATATCCGAACATCGTTATAAATAGCACACAGTGTGCCAGCACAGACAACAGTGATACTTTTACCAGCAAAGGTTCCTTTACGACACCAGCCAGCTCCTTGATCTGTATGGCATTTTGCCGTTTTTCCTGCTTTTGTTCCGGTAACCGAAGCGCAAGTATTAGTGCCGCAATAGCTACAATTCCACCAATCAGGAAGGGGGCATTCCAGCCCCAATGCTCTACCATATAGCCGCTGATCATCATGCTGGTCAATTGGGCGATTACTGTAGTGAATTGCAGCATGCCCATCGCTTTTCCAGCTTCCTCTTTTGGAAAATATCCTGCGAACATCACAGAGTACACAACCCATGCCGATGCTGCTATCCCGGATACCGCACGTGCTGCCAACGCCCAACCCGGCTGTGCTCCCCACATAAAAAGAAAACAGCTGACTCCACTCGCAATCAATCCCAGATAGATAAACGGCCGCCGCCTATTTAAATAATCTGAACCGATGCCAATGGGTATACGGAATAGGATCTGCATTAACCCATATATCCCAAGCACCATGCCCACCATAAAATACGATGCTCCCAAATGCTCAACATATGGTGAAAGCACCGGCACATAAATATAAGAAGAGAACCAAAACATAAATACAATAACCAAAAAGAAAAACCTGCTGCTTCCTTGCCCCTGTGGGCGATCTGCCGCTTTCAACGGATTCGCCTGCTGCTCAGCTGCCACCTAATCACCTGCTCCACTCATTTGCTTACCATTCTAATTCAAAGCCTATCCGTAGACCACATAAACTTACTAGGATAGAAAAAAGACTGCTGAGCACACTCAGCAGCCTTCATTATTCTAATCATTCGTTTTAATTGAAGCTAACCATCCGATGATTCCTACTACTTATCCTTCTTTTGTCCTTCAAGCGCTGCTTTCAGCAGTTCCCCAAGGTTAGAACCAATGCTTTCCTGCTTGCTGTATTGCTGCACCAGCTTTTGCTGTTCACGTTTATTAACATGCTTGTGATCCTTATCTAAGGTCTCTGTGATTCCACAGCCTAGACATTGTACGAACATGCCTGCTTTACCCTCTTTAAGCTCCATTTTCTTATGGCACTGTGGGCAGCGGCGATTCGATAGTCTTTTCTCACCTGCACGGGTGTAACCACAGTTATCTGCAGGACACACCAGCAGCTTCCCTCGTTTGCTCTTCTTCTCGAGCAGTCTTGTACCGCATTCCGGACAATGACTGTTAGAGACATTATGCGGCTTATATTCTGCTCCGCTAGTTTTCACACCTGTTACCAATTCCTGTGCCATACTGCGGATACCTTGTAAAAAGAGCTCCGGTTTGCCTTGACCACGCGCTATTTTCTCCAGCTCAGCTTCCCAACGTGCGGTTAGATCCGGGGTTCGTAGCTGAGTGGATACCAGCTCGATTAACTGCTTACCTTTTCCTGTCGGATGCAGGAGATTACCTTGCCGCTCAATCGTATCGGAGCTTACCAGCTTCTCAATAATATCCGCGCGTGTAGCCGGGGTTCCGAGGCCGTGCTTCTCCATTTGCGTCAACAGCGAAGCTTCATTATAACGCTTCGGTGCCTGTGTTCGGCCAGCACGCACCATACAGCGGCCAATCGTGACAGTAGCCCCTTCGCGCAGCTCAGGCAGCTTTACACTGCCCGCTGCCGGCTCGTCCGCAGATTCCTCCTCGTCATCACTACTCATATCCCCGCCGTATACTTCGCGCCAGCCGGCATCTTTTACTGTCGTCCCTTTGACATGGAAGCTTTCGCGTTCCACATTGACGGTTACAGCTACCGCATCATAACGAGCTGGCGGATAGAACAAGCTTATAAAACGCCGCACAATCAGATCATACAACTTACGTTCTTCAGTACTCAGACCATTTAACAATACGGTCTGTTCTGTAGGAATAATAGCGTGGTGATCACTGACTTTACTGTCATCCACGATTCGCTTCGTAATCGGCAGCTGCTTGCGCAGCAATGGACGTGCTAACGCTGCATATGGACCGACCGCAACACTATCCAGTCTTTCCTTGAGTGTGCCCGTCATATCTGAAGTTAAGTAACGACTGTCCGTACGCGGGTATGTGACAAGTTTATGCTGCTCATATAACCGCTGCAGCACACTGGAGGTCTGCTTCGCGGAGAAGCCGAACTTCCGGTTCGCATCACGCTGCAGTTCAGTCAGATCATAAGCCAGTGGATGAGGTTCACTTTTCTCACTCTTCTGTACCTTAATAATACGGCCGCTGCGTCCTGTAAGCTTATCCTTTAAGCTGGCTGTCTTATCCTTTTCGAATATTCGACCATCACCGTTACTGGCCCGCCATGCCGCTTGGAAATCCCCAAAATCAGCAGTCAGCGTCTCAAAATCGACGGAACGGAAACCCGTAATCTCCTGTTCACGATCCATGATCATTCCTAATGTCGGCGTTTGTACACGACCTGCTGAGAGCGGCGAACCGAACTTACAGGTCAAAGCTCTCGTGACATTCAGTCCAATCATCCAATCCGCCTCTGCGCGGCAACGTGCAGATTCATACAACCGATCAAATTCCCGGCCCGGACGGAGTTTTGCAAATCCCTCTTTAATTGCCTTATCAGTCTGCGAGGATATCCATAACCGCCGGAATGGCTTTTTCCACCCTGCCATATTCATAATCCAGCGAGCCAGCAGCTCCCCTTCACGGGCAGCATCTGTAGCAACAATAAGTTCCTCAATGTCCTGACGCTTCATTAGATGCTGGACAGCTTTGTATTGCTGGTTGGTCTCCCGCAGCACCTTCAGCTTGGTCTTCTCCGGCAAAATCGGCAGATCCTCCAAGGCCCAAGTTGCAAACTTTTTATTATAATCCTCTGGTTCTGCCAGGCCGACCAAATGACCCAGCGCCCAGGTAACCACATATTTTGGACCTTCAATATAACTCTTCTGTTTATTATTACATCCCATGACCCGTGCAATCTCGCGTGCAACAGACGGCTTCTCAGCCAATACTAATGTCTTCATAATGCTCCCCTTTCCACATCAAATTTCATTATAGCATTAAATGAATGTTAGCAAATATCGTCAGGCTTTACCGTATGCCTCTGTTATACACTAGATCATATCTGATACCCGAAAGGAGTCATAGTCAATGAATGAACAAGAAAGCTATAATATATTATCTATAGGATCGGTTAGAGGTACAGCACATAATTTGCGGCTTGAAATCAACCCGGAATTCAGACCAGCGCTTAAAGGTTTATCTCAGTTTAGTCATTGCCAAGTGCTTTGGTGGCTGCATGAGTTTGCAGAGGATCATTTCCGGCAGACTACACAGATTCAGCCTCCTTATGATGCGACCTTAACTGGAGTATTCGCTTCCCGTTCCCCTATTCGCCCTAATCCGATTGGGCTAAGTGTAGCAGCAATCCTGTCTGTCGATGTAGACTCTGGAATAGTAGAGGTGGCCGGGCTTGATGCCTATCCGGGCACACCGGTTCTCGACATCAAAGCCTATTTTCCTAGTGCAGATCGCGTAATGGAAGTGACTGTTCCCGATTGGGCTGCTGCTTGGGGCGACTGGACAGCAAATCATTGAAGTAATCGTGCTAGACACCATTTCTATTAACTGTTATGGGAGGACATCTCTTGAACAATCGCCAACTAATCATTCAAGCCTTAGATCTCATTGAGGGTCGCTTAACTACGTTTCTTCCTGTAGCTGTCCTCTCCAAAGAAATGGGATACTCCCTTTATCATTTCACCCGTCTATTTCAAGCAGTCACTGGGATAGCACCCGGCGACTATATAGCCAGACGCAAAATCACTGAAGCAGCCTTAGACATTCATCGAATGCCAGAACGTTCACTCCAGGACATCTCCTTAGACTATAACTTTAGTAACTATGAGACCTTTACGCGTGCCTTCAAAAGAATGCTGCACACGACTCCCTCTCTTGTTCGAAAAAGACTTACTGAAACGAAACTCCCTTTGCTCCCTAGACTATATGAACAGGATCTACTTCAAGTCCTTTCTGATAGTGATCTCTCCCCCCAGCTCGTTGATTTCGGAGAAATTATACTTCAAGGACCCATAGTTAAAGTAGACCATGATTTCTCCGTCATTTCTGATACTTGGCCTTTGCTTTTCAATAAGGTAGTCACTATATCGGATAGAATACAGCCTGAAAAATATTATCAGCTTGGCTTCTGGCCAGATGACTATGAGAGTAATGGGTTTTCGATCATGTGTGCCTGCGAACTCAGTCCTATAAAAGCAGACCACAATCAGACTTTCCCCCTTCAGATCTTACCACCCATACGTTATCTGAAATTCATCCATAAAGGCCGCTCTTGTGATATCCCTTCTACCTATAAATATATCTACGGAATCTGGCTGCCGAAAACAGAATACAGGATGTCCATTCCATTTGAATTAGAATATTATGGTGAATTGTACCTTGGACCAGATAACGAAAACTCGGTGAGTGAAATCTACATTCCATTAGAATTTTTACAAGAAGAGACTACGTTGTCGTCTTTTATAGATGACAACCGTTACTCTTAGAAATATAAAGATATTATAGTTTTTCAGCTTATAAATTCTCATTTTTTAACAAAAAGCCCGTATCTGCTATGCAGACACGGGCTTCTTTTTGCTTATGGGATTAATAGTTACTTTTGCTCCACCTGAATCGTTTGTTCAAGCTCCGGATAATAATGTTTAACTTGTTTTCCTTCTTCATCCCTTAATGCTTTATGATTTTCATCAATGGAGTAAGTAAACGGCTTAACTGTAATTGTCTTTGGTGTTTGCGCGAACGGTATGAAATCTTTGTCTACCAAAGGATAGACTATAGCTGGCAAGTTAAATGAACCACCCGATGAGAACGCATTACCTAGTTCATCAACGATTTCATAGAACATTTCAGAGGTTGTGTATCCATCCTTTTCTTTCACAGTTGGCGCTTTACCTTCTTCGCTGAGCTGTAATCTGCTTGTGGCTGGAGTTAATTCCAGCTTGGTAATCGTATAACTGAATTCTTCTGCCTCTTTTGTTTGGTTCAGATCAAGCTTGATAATTCCTTCCGTTACTTTTTTCACCGGCACCTTGATTACAAAAGGCTCTGCAATTTGTGTAACCGGCACACTGATGCTTAATTCAAATTCATCCCCCAAAGCCTCTATATTATTTAGATTTCTGTAATCGTATAAAATAGCATTCTTTTTTCCCTCAACATCACCAAAAGATGACATTTGGCTCTCCAGTTTTTTCCCATTCGGCAATTTCACTTCTGCTGAACCCAACAACCCTTTTTCGGACTGGTTCATTGTCACTTTCGCATGTTGTTCTGTTAGCGATGGATCGAACTCAATCGGTTCAATAATCATCTCAGCCATCATCTTATCATTATCAATGCCTTCCCGTTCAATCGCAAAAGCCAACCGCGAGCCGTCATAATAGGCATCGGTAACCTTTAAGGTCACTCCATCATGGGTAACGCTTTGGTTAGGGGCAGTAGATAATCCTTTTTCCTCAGCAGCATTTAGACCTTTATCGTCAATCCCCTTAAAAATACTTCCTACAACAGGAATCTGCTTCAATGTTTCAGCCATGACCGGGGATACAAATCCGCTACCGATTATCCCCGCACCCAACACTGCTGCTGCCGAGGCAGCCACCAATGATTTTTTCAGAAACTTATTTCCATTCTTTCTTGACGCTCGTTTTTCCATTCCCTCGTCTCCTATTCGCTTCATAATTGAATCGCTGAAACTGTCTACCGGCATTTCATGATTTTGGAATGTTTGACGAATGTGCTCCATCTTCTGACTTTCAGTTCGATCTTGCCATTTCTCCATGAGGGCTGCCTCCTTCATTCATTCTTTGCCGGACTAACTTTTTGCGTAGACGTTCAAATTTCTTGCGTAAAGTAGCTGAATTACAATCCATAATCTGACCCATTTCTTCAAAGCTGTACTGCTCAACCACCTTAAGAATCAGGAGATTGCTCTCTTCGGCTGTCAGGTCATCCATAAATAACTTCTGCAATGGCTCCTCATCGTTAGGATTATAATAGGCTTTGGGCTGCTGCTCTTTATATAGCGACAACAGACGGTTTCTTCGCTTGCGTTTGCGAACCTGATCCAGACAATGATGATAGGCCACTTTATACAGCCATGCACTAAAAGAGACTCGTTTCTCATAACGTCTGAGTTCCTGATACACTTTTACAAATATATCTTGCACAGCATCCTCTGCTTCTTCATGACTTCTCAAAATATAATAGCAATACGTATAAATCTTTCTTTCATAGGCTTGTATTATAGTTCTATAGGCTTCGCGGTTACCCGCAAGTACCTGATCGATAGCCTCTTCAATTATTGTTTGATTCACTTGGACCCCGGGGCTGCGACGTTCCAAAGAATCACCTCCTTGTTATTGACTACAACTATATAACGAATGTGATCCCTTTAATTGTGACAGGCTCAAAAAAATTTTCCAAATATGTTAGAAACATCATCCGTTTTCAATAAAAAAAGCGATTGCCCCGATTGATGTTCGGAGAAATCGCTTTTATAATAATATTCCATATTTATAAATCACTTACTTATTCGTACTATTGGACACCTTTTAACGCTATACATGCTTCAAAATATACAGTATCACTATTCTGACCGCGTACATATATACCATCATCCGTTACAGCTGAACGTAAAATAGTCAGTTCATCCCCAAACTTAGCTTCTTGTAGATAAGTAATCCGGAAGCGTGTGAACTCTGCATTATCCCATTCCGCTAAAGTGAGCGCATCACAACATAAATCCCCGTATCGGGCATTATTCAAATGTCCGTTGCTGTCAAGCCCACTATATCTTACCTGATACCGATAAGCTTCTTCCATAGTAATATCAGAAGGGATCGTTACCTTAACAGGCATATCGCCTACTGAATCGCCATTATAGTGCTTAACCTGAACTGGAAGGGCATTCGGTCTAAGTATCTTTCTCTTCTCAATATCTACTAAAGCCCATATGGATCGTGCTGTGGCGATTTCTATATGATCTGCATCGAAAATACGATAATCCCGTTGCCACAGTGCCCCTTTAGTGCCTTTACTCCAGGTATGTACGCTAAGCACATCATTCGGGCGGGGAATACGCTTAAAATCAAGATCTAACGTGATCATCATCCAGCCCATTCCTGCATTCAGAATTTCTTCCACACTTATCCCCAAATTACCCACTGCGAAGTCTGCCGCACATTGCATGATATCCAGAATAAAGGATAACTTACCCTGCGAACGATAATCCGTGTCGCTCGCATGTACAGAAAAATCTTCTATCCACACAAGATTGCTACTGTTGTCCATTGTTTATCCTCCTGCCATGCAAAATATCCTTGCATTTACTTGAAGTATCCACATATACCACTGCTCTATCCACATAAATTGGGGACTACTTTCATTTTTGAATATATTTTATTATTTCATCCACATGTTAGTAACTTTTATAATTTCGTTAATTCCCCATAACTTATCCACATTTTTAAAATTAAGCGGTAAAGGGAACAAAAAAGCCATTGTTGATAAATCAACAATGGCTTCGTGTGCTTGGCAACGTCCTACTCTCCCAGGACCCTTCGGTCCAAGTACCATCGGCGCTGGAGGGCTTAACGGTCGTGTTCGGGATGGGTACGCGTGGAACCCCTCCGCTATCGCCACCAAACATGCATCTGTGAAACAGACGCTGCCGCGTGAAATTCAGTTCATCACAGAAGTGACAATGAATTTCTAAGCGTGTTACAGGCTTGATGCCTGAAAACTGAATCCGAAACGAATCTGCATTCTACGTATAGGATAAGCCCTCGACCGATTAGTATTGGTCAGCTCCATGCATTGCTGCACTTCCACCTCCAACCTATCTACCTCGTCGTCTTCAAGGGGTCTTACTAATTGGGAAATCTCATCTTGAGGGGGGCTTCACGCTTAGATGCTTTCAGCGCTTATCCCGTCCGTACGTAGCTACCCAGCCATGCTCCTGGCGGAACAACTGGTGCACCAGCGGTACGTCCATCCCGGTCCTCTCGTACTAAGGACAGCTCCTCTCAAATTTCCTGCGCCCACGACAGATAGGGACCGAACTGTCTCACGACGTTCTGAACCCAGCTCGCGTACCGCTTTAATGGGCGAACAGCCCAACCCTTGGGACCTACTTCAGCCCCAGGATGCGATGAGCCGACATCGAGGTGCCAAACCTCCCCGTCGATGTGGACTCTTGGGGGAGATAAGCCTGTTATCCCCAGGGTAGCTTTTATCCGTTGAGCGATGGCCCTTCCATGCGGTACCACCGGATCACTAAGTCCGACTTTCGTCCCTGCTCGACTTGTAGGTCTCGCAGTCAAGCTCCCTTATGCCTTTGCACTCTGCGAATGATTTCCAACCATTCTGAGGGAACCTTGGAACGCCTCCGTTACTCTTTAGGAGGCGACCGCCCCAGTCAAACTGCCCGCCTGACACGGTCCCCGTACCCGGTAAGGGCACTAGGTTAGAACCTAGATACGATCAGGGTGGTATCCCAACGGCGCCTCCACCGAAGCTTGCGCTCCGATTTCTACGGCTCCCACCTATCCTGTACAGATCGTACCCAAATTCAATATCAAGCTGCAGTAAAGCTCCATGGGGTCTTTCCGTCTTGTCGCGGGTAACCTGCATCTTCACAGGTATTAAAATTTCACCGGATCTCTCGTTGAGACAGCGCCCAAGTCGTTACGCCATTCGTGCGGGTCAGAATTTACCTGACAAGGAATTTCGCTACCTTAGGACCGTTATAGTTACGGCCGCCGTTTACTGGGGCTTCGGTTCATAGCTTCGGGTTACCCCTAACCACTCCCCTTAACCTTCCAGCACCGGGCAGGCGTCAGCCCGTATACTTCGCCTTGCGGCTTCGCACAGACCTGTGTTTTTGCTAAACAGTCGCTTGGGCCTTTTCACTGCGGCCCCCTCGTGCTATTCACACTACCGGGGCACCCCTTCTCCCGAAGTTACGGGGTCATTTTGCCGAGTTCCTTAACGAGAGTTCTTCCGCGCGCCTTAGAATTCTCTTCTCGCCTACCTGTGTCGGTTTGCGGTACGGGCACCTTCTCCTGGCTAGAGGCTTTTCTTGGCAGTGTGAGATCATGACCTTCGCTACTATAATTTTCGCTCCCCATCACAGCCCAGCCTTAACGATGTGCGGATTTGCCTACACATCAGCCTCACTGCTTAGACGGACATCCATCAGTCCGCGTCACTACCCTCCTGCGTCACCCCATCGCTCATAGCGGATTACGGTGGTACAGTAATTTCAAACTGTTGTCCTTCGACTACGCCTTTCGGCCTCGCCTTAGGTCCCGACTTACCCTGAGCGGACGAGCCTTCCTCAGGAAACCTTGGGCTTTCGGCGGATCAGATTCTCACTGATCTTTTCGTTACTCATACCGGCATTCTCACTTGTGTAGTGTCCAGCGCTCTTTTCAGTACACCTTCAACCCCTACACAACGCTCCCCTACCCCAGATACATACGTATCTAGCCATAGCTTCGGTGGTGTGTTTAGCCCCGTTACATTTTCGGCGCAGAGTCACTCGACCAGTGAGCTATTACGCACTCTTTCAATGGTGGCTGCTTCTAAGCCAACATCCTGGTTGTCTGTGCAACTCCACATCCTTTCCCACTTAACACACACTTGGGGACCTTAGCTGATGGTCTGGGCTGTTTCCCTTTTGACAATGGATCTTAGCACTCACTGTCTGACTCCCGGCAATAAGTATATGGCATTCGGAGTTTGACTGAGCTTGGTAATCCTTGCGGACCCCGCACCCAATCAGTGCTCTACCTCCACTACTCTTATACCGAGGCTAGCCCTAAAGCTATTTCGGGGAGAACCAGCTATCTCCGAGTTCGATTGGAATTTCTCCGCTACCCCCACCTCATCCCCGCACTTTTCAACGTACGTGGGTTCGGGCCTCCAGTGCGTGTTACCGCACCTTCACCCTGGACAGGGGTAGATCACACGGTTTCGGGTCTACGTCCACATACTAATTCGCCCTATTCAGACTCGCTTTCGCTGCGGCTCCACCTTCTCGGCTTAACCTTGCATGTTAAACGTAACTCGCCGGTTCATTCTACAAAAGGCACGCCATCACCCATTAATAGGGCTCTGACTTTTTGTAAGCACACGGTTTCAGGTTCTATTTCACTCCCCTTCCGGGGTGCTTTTCACCTTTCCCTCACGGTACTGTTTCACTATCGGTCGCCAGGTAGTATTTAGCCTTAGCAGATGGTCCTGCTGGATTCATACGGGGTTTCACGTGCCCCGCACTACTCGGGATCCGTCTCGGAGAGAATACAGTTTAGGCTACAGGGCTTTTACCTCTATCGCGGGCCTTTCCAGACCTCTTCACCTACCATATTCCTTTGTAACTCCATGTGAGACGTCCCACAACCCCTAAGAGCAAGCTCTTAGGTTTAGGCTGTTCCGCGTTCGCTCGCCGCTACTGACGGAATCACTATTGTTTTCTCTTCCTCAGGGTACTTAGATGTTTCAGTTCCCCTGGTCTGCCTCTACATTTCCTATGTATTCAGAAATGAGTAACTGCGAATTACCACAGCTGGGTTTCCCCATTCGGACACCCCCGGATCAAAGCTTGCTTACAGCTCCCCGAGGCAGTTTCGTTGTTCGCCACGTCCTTCGTCGGCTCCTGGCGCCTAGGCATCCTCCGTGTGCTCTTATTAGCTTAACCTTGATTCTTCCGAAGAAAAATCTCACTAATAACATTTACTTGTTTGCACAAGTTGCTAAAAGATGTTCTAAAACGCAAATTCGTTTCGGTATCCAGTTTTCAAGGATCAAGTCTTGCTTGAGAGCTTAAACTCTCAAAACTGAGCAACGAGTGAGTAACAGGCCTAAACCTGAGTTTTGGAAGCTGAGCTTCCGATTTGAATGTTCTCATTGCAGAGAACGATTCTCCATAGAAAGGAGGTGATCCAGCCGCACCTTCCGATACGGCTACCTTGTTACGACTTCACCCCAATCATCTACCCCACCTTCGGCGGCTGGCTCCCTTGCGGGTTACCCCACCGACTTCGGGTGTTGTAAACTCTCGTGGTGTGACGGGCGGTGTGTACAAGACCCGGGAACGTATTCACCGCGGCATGCTGATCCGCGATTACTAGCAATTCCGACTTCATGCAGGCGAGTTGCAGCCTGCAATCCGAACTGAGACCGGCTTTGATGGGATTGGCTCCACCTCGCGGCTTCGCTTCCCGTTGTACCGGCCATTGTAGTACGTGTGTAGCCCAGGTCATAAGGGGCATGATGATTTGACGTCATCCCCACCTTCCTCCGGTTTGTCACCGGCAGTCACTCTAGAGTGCCCAGCATTACCTGCTGGCAACTAAAGTTAAGGGTTGCGCTCGTTGCGGGACTTAACCCAACATCTCACGACACGAGCTGACGACAACCATGCACCACCTGTCTCCTCTGTCCCGAAGGCCGCCACTATCTCTAGTGGATTCAGAGGGATGTCAAGACCTGGTAAGGTTCTTCGCGTTGCTTCGAATTAAACCACATACTCCACTGCTTGTGCGGGTCCCCGTCAATTCCTTTGAGTTTCAGTCTTGCGACCGTACTCCCCAGGCGGAGTGCTTACTGTGTTAACTTCGGCACCAAGGGTATCGAAACCCCTAACACCTAGCACTCATCGTTTACGGCGTGGACTACCAGGGTATCTAATCCTGTTTGCTCCCCACGCTTTCGCGCCTCAGCGTCAGTTACAGCCCAGAAAGTCGCCTTCGCCACTGGTGTTCCTCCACATATCTACGCATTTCACCGCTACACGTGGAATTCCACTTTCCTCTTCTGTACTCAAGCCACCCAGTTTCCAGTGCGACCTCAGGTTGAGCCCAAGGTTTAAACACCAGACTTAAATAGCCGCCTGCGCGCGCTTTACGCCCAATAATTCCGGACAACGCTTGCCCCCTACGTATTACCGCGGCTGCTGGCACGTAGTTAGCCGGGGCTTTCTTCTCAGGTACCGTCACTCCGGTAGCAGTTACTCTACCGGACGTTCTTCCCTGGCAACAGAGCTTTACGATCCGAAAACCTTCATCACTCACGCGGCGTTGCTCCGTCAGGCTTTCGCCCATTGCGGAAGATTCCCTACTGCTGCCTCCCGTAGGAGTCTGGGCCGTGTCTCAGTCCCAGTGTGGCCGTTCACCCTCTCAGGTCGGCTACGCATCGTCGCCTTGGTGGGCCGTTACCCCACCAACTAGCTAATGCGCCGCAGGCCCATCCCTCAGTGACAGATTGCTCCGTCTTTCATTCTTCTCTCAGGAGAAAAAAGAAATTATCCGGTATTAGCTACCGTTTCCGGTAGTTATCCCAGTCTGAAGGGCAGGTTGCCTACGTGTTACTCACCCGTCCGCCGCTAAGTCACTTTGAAAGCAAGCTTTCAAAGTGACTCCGCTCGACTTGCATGTATTAGGCACGCCGCCAGCGTTCGTCCTGAGCCAGGATCAAACTCTCCAATTAGTATTGAAAAGAGCGATATGCTCATTTTGAAACATCTGACGAGAAAATTAATTCTCTAGTTTTGGATTTCACTTACGTGATTTCCTACTCACTCGTTGTTCAGTTTTCAAAGATCAAGTTCTCGTTGGCGCCATTTAATGTCTCAGCAGCAACTCTTATAATATATCATGTTGTTTTCAGAAATGCAAGTTTTATTTTTCGAAGCTTTTTATCAGCCTCGTCTGTATCGCCTGTACGCTGTCTAACAACGCTTACCTATAATACCCCAACTATTAATAGAAAAGCAACCCCTAATATAAAAATAAACAACTAGCTAAATAATTAAGCTAGTTGTTTATTTAATAGAGTTATGTTTCTAGCGACGAACTTAATAGTATTTTGCCGCAGTATATTTGCTTGAGGCTTTAATTAAATCGGTTTTCTTATCACTCTTTGAAAGTCCTGCATCCACTGTAGTATCAATGGTAACCCACTTCCCATTAAGCAACACTTCGTTCCAGGCATGATATTGCGTAACGTAGCTTGTATTCCCCATTACCAACTTAGCAGGAACATCTACACTCCGCAGCATTGCGGCAAAAAGAGAAGCGTAATCATAGCAAATCCCTTTTTTAGTAGTCAATGTCTTATCGATGCTTGGAATATAATCAGTAGTTACACTATTAGCAAGAGAGTAATCATATTGTACATTCGCAACTACATAGTTATAGATCGCTTTAACTTTCTCTTCGTCTGTTGTTTTGCCTTGTACTAATTGTTTAGCTTTGACAATCGCTTTATCAGAAGAACTCCATTTCACATTCTGTACGGAGCCCAAATATACGGAATTCGAGTCACTCATGGTTACGTCTACTACTTCGGAATATAACGCTTTGTATTTATTGCCGGTTGTATTCTCCAGAACAGAAACCTTATAAGTCCCATTTCCTTGTTGCAAAGGGAAGTCCTCAGCTTGTCCAGAAGCATACAAGTTATATGTATAGCTGCTGTTATCTTTGGTGATCATGAGTTTGATTCTTTTATCTTTCGGAATATCATAGTTAATACCAATAACACCTTGAGCCACTTTGGATGTAATCAACCAGCTGGCATCTGCACTTGCAGCTTGAGCTGTACTTACCGGAACTGAAGTCATTAGGACGAACAACGCCACCAGCATAAAATAAACCTTTTTCACGGATAAAACTCCTTTCGGTAGCTGGCTGCCATCCTTTCGGGAAGGCCCTTTAGCTTTGCGTCCCTACCTTTCGATAGGTTTGCCGTTATCGTATAAGCTCTATCTGTTCTAGCTTTACTAGATATAATTGATAGAATCCATTTGAAACAAACAAAAAAAGCCTCTTCATTCGGTAGCTGGCTGCCATCCTTTCGGGAAAAGGCCCTTTAGCTTTGCGTCCCTACCTTTCGGAAGGTTTGCCGTTATCGTGTTTAGCTTTCATAGTATAATACTATCATATTTATAGTTGTGAACAAGACCTAATTTACTAGATTACCCATTATTTTATAAATATCTCCCGGTATTTGTGTTTTCTTGTCATTCACTATTCTCCTTTTGTTAATTTGGCATGAACAATCAGACGATGCGTTGGATTCACTAGCGGATCACATGTAATCAGAGTAAGAATCTTATCCTTGTCATTCCCGTCAAGAACGGAGACATCACTCGGATCTACAACAGAAATATCGTATACCTCATAGTTAAACACCTGATCACTAGTCTTTACCGTGATAACATCCCCCACAACAACCTCATTCAATCTGTTAAACAAACGACCCGTAGTTCGAGCCCGATGCGCCGCGATTGCAGCATTCCCGATCTCTCCAAGGGGTGCCGTTTCTTTCATATGGGCTGCAGCATGTTTCATATTAGCTTTTGTAGCCCCTTCTAATACAGGCAGCTTCAAATCAATCTTATCGATTTCAATTAGTGCGATTACTTTGCCACCGACTTCAATCTCCGGTTCAGGCTTTTCTGTCTCTTGGGGTTGGGGCTGTGCTTGGGCATCCAGAACCGATTCCTCTGCTAACAGCTGAGTAACTTCAGCATACCTGCTCCTCAGATCTGACTGGGGAGTACTATCGGCAGTGCTTAGTTCAGCCGTTTCTAATAACTTCTCCTGCTGCCTGTCGTTGTACCATTCGTTAGCTGTCGGATATAACATGATAAGTATCCCAGCCAGTATGAGTAGATAGGAGAATTTACGCAATGTTATTCGCCTCCGTATATTGTTTCTATGGTTATATACAAATCAAGCAGAAAAAGCTACTTGCCTTTAAGCATAGCAACTCCTTCTGCCTGAAATTAATGTTTAAAATACCCATTTACGACTTCCAAAGAAATTGATGATCACCGTGATAAAGGTAACCAGCACCTTGGAGATCAAGACTTGAATACCTAGTTTGTCTGTCAACAGATGCATTAGCAGCAGTGATATTCCGAGCACTACCAGATTCAGCACGATAAACTTGACCAGCTGCACGCGGTCGAAGCCTTCTTTATTCCCCCGGTTGCGATCACGAAAGGTTACTTTTTTATTCAAAATAAAGCTATTCGCCGTGCCTGCACTATAGGAGATCACCTGCGCCAATGCGTATACCATCCCTAGTGAATTCAACAATGTAAAAATCACAAAATCAATAAGCGTATTGAGCAAACCTACGGCATTAAATTTGAGGAACTGTATGAATGCAGCGCGCAAGTTCTTATCTAACATCATTGTGGTCCTTCCGGCGGTCCAGTTGTTCTTCGTTCTGGTAGCCTTTAGTCTCACTAACAATATATAGCGGTCTATCTTTAGACTCGTCATAAATCCGTCCGATATACTCCCCAATCACACCCAACAGCATCAGAACGATACCATTAAAGAGCAGATTAACGCCTACAATGGAAGCCCAGCCCGGAACCGTCCAGGAGGTAAAAAATATCTTTTGAAACAAGACGAAAAATAAATAGAGAAAGCTAGAGAATGAAAGGAAGAATCCAATATACGTAGCAATCTTAAGCGGCTTATGTGAAAAAGAGGTGATGCCATCTAACGCAAAACGAATCATTTTCTTCAGCGGATATTTGGTTTCTCCGGCAAAACGTTCTTCCCGTTCATATTCCACCATAGTCTGCTTGAAGCCAACCCAGCTCACCAAACCTCTGACATAGCGGTTCTTTTCTTTAAGTCCCCGCAGGACATCACATACCTTACGGTCAATAAGACGGAAATCGCCTGTATCCGTTGGAATATCCACACTTGTCATACTGCTGAGCAGGCGGTAAAAAAGCTTCGCGGTGACCTTTTTGAACATCGTTTCTCCGTGGCGCTTCAGGCGTTTCGCATATACAACGTCGTAGCCCTCTTTCCACTTCTCGATCATTTGCAAAATGACCTCCGGAGGATCCTGAAGATCAGCGTCAATAACAACAACCGCTTGACCTTCGGCATAGTCCATGCCAGCTGTAATCGCTACCTGATGTCCGAAATTACGCGAGAAGTCAATCAGCTTGACATGCTCGTCTCGTTCACAGATCTCCCGAATCATCTGGGCGGAACGATCACGACTGCCGTCATTGACGAAGACCAGCTCATAAGTATCGCCGCACTCGTCCATTACTTTTTTCAAACGTTCATAAGTATGGCTAATTACTTGCTCCTCATTGAACATGGGTACAATCACACTATATCTGGCTTTCACCTTTATTCCTCCTACAAGCTTTTTGGAGCGTTACATCCATCTACACTTCATAATAACGCTGCATGCATAAACTTATTTTATAGATTTTTATTAAATCCTAGAAAACCCAAGTAGGGAACCAACGCAGCATATCTTTCACGTAATCTCCACTGACCTGCATCCCTGACAGTACCGGGTAGAAAGCGATAAAGAGCAGCAAAGCAACAGCTACATAGACATACTGTACGTAACGGGCCTCAGGGAATTTAGTATCCAGCAACTTCATTATATATACAATACCAAGAATCATAAATGGCACCATAGCAAAATAATGGTAAATAAATGTTTCTCTTGGGACAAGCATCCACGGAACATATTGCGAGAAGAAGGCAATCCAGATCATGTAGAGATTCTTATCTTTACGTTTCAGCGTAATCCACAGTGTTGCCAACATTGCAAAAATACCCGTCCACCAGATAAGAGGATTCCCCATAGTCACTATACTGCTGACCTGACCTTCCGGCAAACCTTCACCACCGCTAAAGAACCAGACCGGTCTCTTCATAAACGGCCATTGCCACCATGAGGAAGCAAAAGGATGTGTAGCTACAAGCTGGCTGTGGTAGTTGTACATATTCTTTTGGGAATCAATCAAACCTTTTATAGTGAAGCCCTCTGCTGATGCAGATAACCCCGGTACAAAAGATAAGCTATAAATAATTACTGGAATAATTACAAAGAACCCGATACAACTAGCCAACGTAATAATAGTCTTTTTCCAAAAAGAATCTACTGCTTCACGACAGGTGCCCAGCAATTCCTTGTCTTTAATCTTCCCCTCTGCCAGCAGGCGTCCGGAGGCTTGGTATTCTCTGTAGCGTTCAAAAAGGGAGATAGCCAGCATAATGGCCAGCCCTGCTCCTCCATAGAGCACAATCCATTTCGAAGCTACGCCGATTCCGAAGAATAAGCCAGACCAGAATAACGGAATTAATGTTTTTCTTAAAGGCTGCTTGTAGAAATTCATTGTGTAATACCGCTGCATAAAATAGAACATCAACATAATGAAGAATACTCCGTATACGTCAATGGTGGAGATTCTTGTCTGTGTGAAATGCATGAAATCCAGCGCAAACAATCCTGCCGCGAGGGCGGCGTATTTGCTTTTCTTAAACAAACGCAGCGCCATTACATATATGAGAGGTAACATGGCAACTCCGAACAAGGTTCCGATAATACGCCAGCCGAATGGATTGACTCCGAACAGCTCCATACCTATGGCAATCAAAAGCTTGCCAAGCGGTGGATGCGTATTCTCGTAAGGCACTATCCCGTGTGTATATTCATAAGCTGTTCGCGCATGATAGATCTCGTCAAAATAAGTGCTATTCATAAAGTTAGAATATTCCGGAATGAGCGACTGCTCGTCAAAAAGATTGGCCGCTGCTCCTCTTTTAGGTACTGCGTTAGCATCCGGTGTCACACCGGCAATAGGAAGGGGGATTCTTTCTCCCCCCTGCTCATAAAAGGCCATTTCGTTCAAAGTGAACCCTGGAGATGTAACTGTAAACTTCACATATCTCGCAGTAACGTTCAGGGGTTGGCTTTTCCAGATGAAGACATTCCCGACATCCTCACTGACATCCATCGGACTGCTCCAGACCTCAGGATTGTCGCTGAATTCCAGCTTGAACTTCCCCGTGCCCACGCCTCCAAAGATATTGACCCGTTCCAATGGTTTACTCTGCCCCAAATCTACATAGAAGCTTTCACCACTGGCAGCAGGCTCCCATAAGGTCTCTGGAGATTTAGTAGAGCCAAGATTATATAAAGCAAGCGCTGCGTAAACGGCCGTAATAGCTATTATGCATATCCAATCTATACGCTTAAACTTCATCGTTAAATCGCCCTCCCTTCTGATGCGGTTTAATTTGCCCGACAACTCTCAAATCTTCTTCATATTGTTCTTCCGGTGTAATTGGTGCTGGAAGAGGTTTTATTCCCTTGCGGACATACACATCGTATCCGATATTCAGCATATAAAGCAGCAATGCTAGATTAGCTATAGCAGTCACTAATACGATTCCGTCTGCACCCGGGCTAACATCTGCATTCAGGTGGGATAAGGTGTACGCCACATTGATGTATTGCGTTAAGCTGAATCCGAGAAATAGCGATAAAAAGCGGCGGTCCCGACTTTCTATATAAGTAAACAAACAAAGAATAAGAGCAGGGAACATATAACGTTCATGCATTTTGGTGCCAAGCACAAAGACCACTACTATAAGCACCATGCCGATAAAATAGGATTTGGTCAGGTCCAAGCGATCCTTTTTAAAGGAATAAAATGCCGCAACAGCTACAGCCACTAAAATAAATATGAAGCCCCATACACGGTATGGAATGCCAAGCCAGGTTAGATCAAGGGATGACCACATCGGATCAGTCAGTGCATACAGATTAAATGCATTCACTGAAGAATACGGATAGGAAGATAACGTACTCTTGTAAAGATCAATAATCCCTACCAGACCTCCGTTATTCCAGAAAAATGGTGCCGCAAGCAATCCGAAGATCCCTAATCCATACAAAGCTCCGAATCCAAGCTGCTTCCAAGCGCGGTGATGATAAAAAGCAAACAACAATACCGGCGTGAATATCAACGCTTGCGGTTTAATTAGCGTCGCTAAGGCAAACAAAATTGCGGAGCGGACAAACTTTTTGTTCGCAGCGCCATGGATACTGAGCAGCAGGAAGATCAAAAAGAATGAATCTGCTTGTCCCCAAGCCGCTGAATTAATAAGTACCGCTGGGTTAAACAGAAACAACAGCATTAAGCCGAAAGCTATTCCTGTGCCGAGTTTTTTGCGTGACATTTGATAAATGAAGTAGCCGAGCACCAAATCAGAAAGGATCGCAGGGAGCTTGAAGAGCAAATTCTCTCCACCTGAGCCCTGAGTGAATCCTAAAACGCCACGAATGGCGCTAAGCACGTACAATATGTACAAATAGCCAGGAGGATAATCGGCAAAATAACCTTCTTCATAAAATTTGCCTGGACCTAAATCCACCATACGCTGTCCCCAAGAAATAAAGGTATTCATATCATTCTGATATCCTTGCGCGGTAAGACCAATCCACACTCTCAGGATAAAAGCAATTCCGATGGCAATGCTCAGCCATTTGGAATAAATATTCTCAGGCTGCTTCATAAGCTTCTCACTACGGAATGCCTTAGTATAAAGCACTGCAAAAAACACGCTAAACAGCGCTGAGATCAGCAACATCTTAGTTGGAGATACTTTATATGGAGTGTCTGCCTTTTTGTCGCCGGCATCTGGACTAACCGCTGAACTATCCAGCGAAATGACGTTAGCCCCTTCGGGAGCCGCGTCTAATTTTTCTACAGCAAAATCATCAAAATAAGCCTTACCTTGAATCAAGCTAGAGTAGCCGCCCAGACTTGCGCCTATGCCAAATGACTTCTGCTCCGGTCCTGTCTGGCCGATATATTCAAGATACTGCCATTCACCTGCCGTATCAGTTACGCTGGGATACCCCCCGCCTACTCCAACGGCAAGAATGTTGGCGCCCATTCCCTCGCCTGCTGTACTTACTACTTTGATCCATCCAGAGATTTTATAATAACTATTCGGCGTAGCCTCAATCGTCTGCACCCATTTCGAATGATTGGGCTCGATATTCTCAATGACTGCCGCCTTGCTGCCGGAATGAACTTCCTCCGATTGGATTGAAAGTAGAGCTGAGTTGTCTCCTGAAATCCACATATCCTTAGTCCAGTTAGAAGGCGCATCATCTCCCCCCTCCTCAAAGCCAGGGTTCTGCAATAGATTCCCCTCTGCATAAATGCTTGTTACAGGAAGCACAAACAATAACAGCATCAATACAGTCATTACGGCCGCACGTGTACTCTTGATCATCGTCCCAACCTCACCTCGTCCTATATTCATCTTAGTCCAGCCAAAAGCATATCCCTTCTGAAAAACAGCTCCCGAATTAGTGTATTTCACCGTTGCTAAGAAATCATTCGGATTGATTTTCTCATAAAAGAGCATATAAATATAGGGTATGTTAACCTTATCTGGATCGCAGACCCTTCCATGCACAATATTCCATTCCATAGGATCGCCCTAAGCTTCAAGGCTCTTATATAGACTCTTATATAGAATAGAAGAATCGCAGTGGCTAAAGCAAATACCGGAGCAAAAAAACAGGCCATTCTATCAGCATAAAGCGAGAGAACTAACAAAATGGTAAGACCATAGGACCACCTAGGGGTTTGAAGTATTTTCAGTACAAAATAAACAGAGATCAGGATCAAGGAGGGAACAAATTGGACTCTAACGCCAAGGCTGCCTCGTCCTGAACATCACCTCTTCAACAATATAATCTAAATCATAGATGATGAAAAGCTAGAAACATAGACTAGGCTGAATGGTTAAGTGCCAACAAAAATATAAAAAAAGGGCCCCCTCAGTTATGAAGGAGCCGTTGAATGCACATCTGTATGCTATATATGAGTTAGCCCGCACTACCAAGAAATACATAACGGAGAATAATCAGAATAGCAAGTACCCACATCATCCAGTGAATATCGTATTTTTTCTTGCCAGCAAGGTTAGCTACACAAGCAAGGATTACATAAGTTACGATGCCAAAGGAAATACCATTAGCAATATTATAAGTGAAAGGCATGATTACTAGAGTAAGGAACGCTGGAATCGCAACAACCATATCTTGAAAATCAATTTCGCGAATCGATTGTGCCATGAGCACGCCTACGACAATCAATGCTGCGGCTGTAGCAGATCCAGGGATCAGAGCCACTATTGGTGCAAGGAATAACGCAAGCAAGAAGCACACACCCGTTGTTACAGCTGTAAGACCTGTACGTCCACCTTCAGCAACACCTGCCGCGCTTTCTACAAAAGCAGTAGTAGTGGAAGTACCCAATGCCGCACCACCAGCTACAGCGATGGCATCGACAAACATTGCATTACCTACACGTTTGTTACCTTCTTCAGGGTTGTCCATAATACCAGCGCGTTGAGCAGTACCTACAAGTGTACCAAATGTATCGAACAATTCTACAAAAGTGAATGTTGCGATTGCTGAAACAATACCGGTGTGCAGGATACCATCCCAGTCAAATTCGAAAAAGTTCAATTGCGTCAGGTCAGGCACCCAAGGGGTTGTCGGACTGGACAATGAGCCAAAATCAACTACACCCATCAGTATACCCGCGAGGGTTGTACCCAAGATACCGAATAAAATCGCACCTTTAACTTGCAGTACCATCAGGATGGAAATAAGAAGCAATCCGATAATTACCAATTGTACATCAGTGTTCTCTAGGCTACCCATATGAATAATTGTTTCAAAGGATAGGACATCTGTGAATGTATTGGCGGAAATATCTTTACCAGCTTCGACACCAATCGTCATCAAACCACTGTTCTTAAGCCCAAGGATTGTAATGAACATCCCGATACCTACGGTAATGGCATGCTTCAAGCTGTCAGGAATGGCTGTCAGTAAGATCTGCCGCACTCGGGTAACCGTGAGCAGGATGAAGATCAAACCGGAAATAAATACTGCGGTCAGACCCATTTGCCAAGTGAATGGATGTTCTGAGGTTGCAGAAGACAAAATTACGGAAGCAAAGTATGCATTAAGTCCCATACCTGGTGCCAATGCTACTGGAAAGTTTATAAACACGCCCATTGCAATGGTGAAAATACCTGCTGCCAGCGCAGTCGCTAGAAATACAGAGTACCAGCCCATATCGATGCGGCCAAATGCTGTTAATGTGCTCGGATTAACCGACAGGATGTAAGCCATAGCCATGAACGTAGTCAAGCCGGCCATTATCTCTGTACGTACTGTAGTGCCGTTCTCTTTCAACTTGAAAAACCGATTCAAATTGTTCTCCCCCTAAGGTATGTTGTGGCTGACAGCAACAAAAAGCCGGTATCTGATCGACACCGGCTCGAAAAAAAGAGTAGCACCCATGACTATAGCCCTAGATTCAGGACAATACGGGTTGCTCAGCTCTTCTTAATCGTAGCCAGGTCATTACGGTGACCTCGTAGAAACTTCCAGGCCTATTCCCGGAAATATACGAAAGAATTATGTTGTTGTGCTTTATCATTTTAGGTGGACATCACATAAGTTGTCAATGAAAAAAGCGAACATTTTCGACTTTATTTTTTCTATTGTTCGTAATTCATACATTTTTATCTTTAACTTCAACCCCAAAATCCTTTAAATCATGCAGCTTATTAACTATCAAAAGCCTTATCAAATGGGTATTTTTCCCTATAAAACAATTTCGATGTTCCCTGGCTTATTGCCCTTTGGAATACTGATAGCTATGCCAAGAATTAGCAAAATGCCCTATAGCTAAACAAATCACTGCAATACCCAACCAGAAAGATCTGCCCCATATAGCCGCAAATCCAAATGCACAAACAGGGAGAACTGCCATGGGAATCGGAAGAAACAATAGTGGAGCCCATAATAATCTGAATTGCTGTCCCTTAACCATATAACGAATCCATAAACCGTAATAAATCGTGATAAACACAAAGATAAGTGCAGCCCAGATCCCGAATTCTACATTTTCAAAGTCATCCTTTGAAATCGCAAGAATGGCTATACACCCCAACTGCCCTACTCTCTCCAAAAGAGTGTAAAAGATACCGGCATCTTTTAAACCGCTGGGAACATGATCGGGCGGAAACTTAATCATCAGTAAACTTGGGGCAAGAATAACCATAGCTATTAGTGTTCCAATAAGTGAGAATCCCATTCTAATGGCTCCTGTAAGTTTATTTTTCCCAGTTTATCACATTCTCTAAAGTTGCTATATAGGGTCCGTCACAAGCTTCACGGTTAATAAAAAAAACCTGCAGTCCCTTAATAAATAAGGAGCTGCAGGTTTGTTATTGCTATATGCTATTCCCACTCAATCGTTGCAGGTGGTTTCGAAGTAATGTCATACACTACCCGGTTTACATTCTCAACTTCGTTGACAATACGTACAGAGATTTTCTCAAGAACATCCCATGGGATACGTGCCCAGTCAGCGGTCATGCCATCGATGGAAGTTACTGCACGAACACCTACTGTGTAGGAATACGTACGAGCATCACCCATAACTCCGACACTCTTCATGTTAGGCAGGGCAGTGAAGTATTGCCAAATTTCACGGTCTAATCCCGCTTTAGCAATTTCTTCTTGCAGAATGTAGTCAGAATCACGAACGATGGTAAGCTTGTCCTCTGTTACTTCACCCAAGACACGAATAGCAAGACCTGGACCTGGGAAAGGCTGACGCCATACGATCGCACGTGGCATGCCAAGCTCTTCACCGAGTTTACGAACTTCGTCCTTAAACAAGGTGTTTAGCGGCTCGATCAAGCTGAATTTCATATCTTCTGGCAGGCCGCCCACATTGTGGTGGGATTTAATGGTTTGCGCTGTAGCTGTTCCACTCTCAACGATATCCGTATAAAGCGTACCTTGTGCAAGGAATGAAAAATCTCCGAGCTTAGCTGACTCTTCGTCGAAGCAGTAGATAAACTCGTTACCAATGATTTTACGTTTTTGCTCAGGGTCTTCAACACCTGCAAGTTTGCTCATGAAGCGATCGCGTGCATCGATTTTCACTACATGAATATCGAATTTGCCTACGAAAGTCTCCATAACGCTTTCTGCTTCACCTTTACGCAGAAGGCCGTGGTCAATAAACATACAGGTCAATTGATCTCCGATTGCACGGTGGATAAGCATAGCCACAACGGAAGAATCCACTCCGCCACTAAGAGCGCAGAGTACTTTTTTATCTCCGACTTGATTGCGAATATCTTGAACGGCTTCATCGATAAACGATTCCATTGTCCATTTGCCGTCGCAACCACAAACTTGGTATAAGAAGTTCGAGATCATCTCGTTACCTTGAACGGAGTGACGTACTTCTGGGTGGAATTGCACAGCGAACAGTTTGCGCTCCGCGTTGCTCATTGCTGCAATTGGAGCACTTTCTGTACCTGCATCCAGCTTGAAGCCTGTTGGAAGCTCAACTACATGGTCACCGTGGCTCATCCATACAGTCTGGCGGTTCTCCAATCCTGCAACTAAAGCAGTTCCTTCTGCAAAGTCAACATCAGCTTTACCATATTCCCGTTTAGCCGAACGTTCTACTTTACCATCAAGCTGATGAGCCATCAGCTGCATACCATAACAAATACCGAAGATCGGCACTCCTAGATCATAAATAGCCGGATCTACGTGTGGTGCATCTTCAGCGTATACACTGCTAGGTCCGCCGGAGAAGACAATTCCTTTAGGCGAAAGTGCTTTAATCTTGTCAACTGGCGTATTGTACGGCAAAAGTTCGCTGTATACTCCCAGGTCCCGAATTCTGCGCGCGATAAGTTGGTTGTATTGTCCCCCAAAATCGAGAACGACGATAATTTCATTTGGCTTGTTCATTACGTGCCTCCCTTGATTATTGGATTCATTATACTCATGGTTAATTCTCATCGTCAAGGAAAGGAGGACACGCCTCTCATAATCAGAGAGTGATAAAACTTCATGCAGAACCTTCCTTGCTATGGCATAAATTAGATAGCGGATCTAAGCGTTATTAGCCGTTTATGTTAAACGGAAGGTAATGAGCAGACATTCGCGAATAAACGCGGCCGCATCAGAAGCCGCAGGTTCGCCGCCAAGGGCGGGAGCGGAGTCTACGGGATTGTCGCGGGCAGAGATCACGGCTGTGGAGGCCGAAGCTGGCGCGTACGCCAGGGTCTCCCACTGGCGGACAAACTGCCGGACGGCTACATCTAGTCCGGCATCGTAAATCCGCAGGGAGTCCACATACTCCCTGCCAGTAACGCCGGGCGGCGGCGGTCCAAACCGCTCCGCCAGCCCGTGCCAAGCCAGAGAGGCCGCGCGCAGCTGCCTCTCACGGCTCAAGCTGCTGCCGCGACGCGCGGCCAGCAGCAGAGCCAGGCTGCGCCGCCAGCGCCAAGCGGCGGCGGGAAGCAGCGCCGCGGCAGTCAGCGGCGCTGAAAAGGGCCCGCCCGCCAGCGGCAGGGCGGGCAGTTCCGCGCTGCGCGTTGCTTGCGGTGCGACTGCTGCGGCAGCAGGCCGTGCCGGCGCAGGGAAGCCAGCCGCAAGCGCAGGACCCGGCGTCGGATCGAAAGGAACCCAACCTGCGCCGGCAAAATAAACCTCTACCCAAGCATGCGCATCCCCTTGGGTGACTAAATACTTCGCCGGCATGGCTTCCTCCTGCTGGGTTCCAGGTCCGTAGCCTTGAACATACCGCGCTGGAATACCTGTGCTTCGCAGCAATACGGTCATCGCTGTGGCAAAATGCACACAGTAACCCTGTTTGGTCTCAAACAGGAAATGATCCACAAAATCAGCCCCAGCTGGCGGAACCATGGTATCCAGCGTGTAAGAATACCCGTTTTGCAAATAATCCCGAATGGCGGTTGCGGAATCATATCGGTTGCCCGAGGAAGCTGTGAGCTTCTCTGCCAGAGCTTTCACTCGCTCAGGTAATAAATCAGGCAGCTGCAAGTATTTATTCTTTATTTCTTGTGGATCAGCGTCACCCAAACCGCGCAGCAGTACTGGATTACTCTCGGGAAGTATAGAATCAACTATATACTCAGTGATCCGAGTTGACCCCACCGAATCTGGCAGACGAAAGGTATCCCTGTCCTTATTCGCCAGAACATAACCAAGCTGGCTGCCATTGGATAGTTGAACTGTCTCAACATCCGTTATGGTACCCGCATTGAATACAGGAATTCCACCGGAAGAGGGAATAGCAAATTGTATCCGCTGTTGCAAAGTCCGCCCCCCATTAGTAGTGGTTACCGTCGCCGGAATCTGAGGCAGGCTGGACAAGTTAAGCGGAGTAAACTCCTCACCACCTCTGATCCAACGGCGACCGTCATAATAGGCAATGCTCTCCCCGCGCCAATAGGTACGCTGACTGGTCAACGCTGTGAAGACTGGCTCGGTATTGCGTGATAATGGAGCACCCAGTTCTCCATCATTTGTACTATACCCTGTTGTTCCTGCAGGTATAGCCTCATTATCTTCCGGCATATGGCCCGAAGCCCATTCCTGCAGCTTTTCAAAGGTTGACTGGAGTGTAGTTTGGTTAGGCGGTCGTACTTCATATACCTGCCCACCAAACCATGCTGTCATCATGACGAATATAGCAGCCGCTAATGCCAAAACTCCCCATCGGGCATACGGCAGGTGAATGCTGCCCACCCGTTCCCGCAGACGGAGCAAACCACTCATTGCTTGCATCCATACAATAAGCCCGACTGATATTACAACATCCGTTGTCGTATTAACGCCAAAGCCAATATCCAGAACTAATAGATAAATGAGGGTCACCGCCGTAAACAGCAGCGTGCTTCCTCTGAAAAGTGCAAGCTGCTGCACCGAAGATACCAGCAGCCCCCAGCCAACAATCAAAATCAAAAGTCTGCTGATCTCGCTTAGCTGAGAGACATGCCCGGAAAAGAGCAAAATCAGATCATTTGGAATTTCTACTGCATAAATGCCCAGCCATCCTGTCCCTACGCCCTCGCTGCATAGATATAGCCAAGCTGTGCCGATCATCAAACATTGGATACTTAGCAATAGCCACCCGGGAATCTGAAGGATTCCCCACATCAACAGCACGGCAGCAGAAATCATCAGAATCTGCAGCAATCTAGCAGTATCTTCCAATGAAGTCGTTCTATATAAAGGGAGCAGCCATTCTAAAAACAGCCCCAAAATAGCCAAAGAGAACAGCATGCGATAATACAGAGGTATCTTTCTCTGTTTACCGGCATGACTGTTCTCCAGTTTTTCCAAATGGAGCTGCTTTGGTTCCTTCCCACTGTGCTCATTCATAGAGAAGCTTGTGTCACCCGGTATCCGCTTACCGTAGCGTTGGTTTTCCGGATGATTCATGGTACTCTACCTCCCTGAGCCTGTAAGCTGGCAATGCATCATCCAGACAAAACATCCGTGCTCCCAGACGACCCAGACTATCCCCGACCGTTCCCCGCACAGGCTGGCGGATCTCCTGCAGCATTACCTCAGCAGGCAGCGGAGCTGGCTGATCCCAAGCATAATAGAGCTCAACTTTTACACCTTGCACTAAGAATTTAGCGATAACCTTAGCGGATTGTTCCTCTAATCTTCCGGTCACTATAGCAACGGTCATTCCCGGAATCCAGCCTCTAGAAGCATCCTCCAACAGCTCGGACAGGGTTCTTGTTCCATTCGGAGAAATATCAGTTAGAATATCCAGCACTCTCCCTGGGATTTTACCCAGTCCTTCATGCCTAGCCATTCCTTCCGGCCAGCCTCCGCTAAATAACTGGACATAAGCACCTGACTGCTCAGCAAAGAGCATCAGCCCCATCGCCGTTGACACCGCCTTCTCAAATACCGGAGGCTGCTCCTCCCGACTGCCACGAGGTGTAAGTGCATTGGCTGGAATCTCATAGCTTTTGGGATCATTAGCCAACACGATACAGCTCATTCTTGCCTTTTCACGCTCTGGAACTTTGCTCTGCAGATTTCCTAGCCGGGCGCTGTTCTTCCAATGAATTCGGCTAAGCGGATCACCGGGCTCATATTCCCGCGATTCCATGGTCTCATCATTGCTGCTTCTTCCCCTTCTGGAATAGAGCGAATTACCGCTAATAAAGCCGCTGTCCGGGACTGCTCCGCCATAATATAGGGGGGCTGGCAGCACTTTAACGCTATGCTCTTCAGCAGGCTCAGATCGGCCTGTGAACCAGCCGGGCAAATCTCCCCAGGTTACTCTACAGCCCTGCAAATGATGATGTCCCCGCGGCATGTTCTCAAGAAGGTAGATGTATTCAAAAGAGCGTCTGAATCCCGGAAACAGTAGCTTGTGATGTCCTCTGTCCCCCCAAAAATCAGCGATAGTCAGCCATGGCAGTGGAAGCCGGGCAGAGAAATTCACCCGCACCTTCACAAGCAGTGTACTTCCAGCTATCGGTCTTACTGGAGTGATTGTCCGTTCAATCTTTATCGCCCGTGGACCTGAAAGTTGAACAATCAGTCCGCCAACCATGATAACGCCTACAGCGATCAGCAGAAATAAGAGTGATGCGCCTCCGCGCCATGCATATAAAACACCTATAATTCCAGCCACAGTCAGCATCCGCAGCCATTCAGCCAACGCACTACGGCTACGCGGATAGCTTCTAACTCTTTCAGTCTTGTTATTTAATTTGTGTTCTACTTTTTTTGAAGAGGACAATGGAACGAACACCCTTCCTTTGGGTCTAGACTTGTTCCCAGCTGAGGAACTTATTACTATCTATTCTTCCCATGAAAAAGGGTGCCCAGACATTGTTTTTTTCTTTTAAAAAAACTGCCTGAGCGCTAAATCTCAGAAGGCTATTACCCGGCGCTCACCTTCCGTCACGCTTATATTTAAAGGAGGATGATCGGCTGTCTCCAGCAGCTCACGCAGCGATACCCAGATAGAACCGCCAATCATCTCCACACTGGCACCGTTTATCTTTTGAACATGATCAGGAAGATTTAACAGGAGTTCCTTGTTCGCCACATCCGCGATGATATCTTTGCCGTTCCAGGCAATCTTCCCACTGCGACTGCCCGCATCCCAACTAATCTGCCCTCCCAGCCGTTCGATCACAGCGCGAAGTGGCACCATATATTTCCCTTTTTGCAGAGCATATTCACCTGGCGCCAGCTTCGTCTCCAGCTTTCCAACCTCCAGCACCAAAGGTTTGCCGGGCGCAAACAGCTCTGCATTCGGTATGATATTCGAGGTGATCCAAGCTTCCGAAGGTTTCACTCTGCCCAAGCTATTTGCTTTTGAGGAGACTCTGAATTGTACAGGCTCCACCGTCTCATCTAAAAGGCCAAAGCTGTACCCAGCAGCCTTATAACGCGCAATAATATCAGGCAGTGCTTTAACACTCTCCTGATGGCCGCCGCCATCATGCAGCAGCAGAATAACCCGAGAGGACTTCAGATCTGCAGTTGACTCTTTTAAGATTTCTGACGCCGGTACCCCTTTGCGTTTGGAATCCCCGCTGTCCACCGTCCAATCCGTAACGATATAACCGGCTTGCTTCAACAAATTGAAGTAGGTATTATCAAAGTGATCAAAGGTTCCGCCCGGGGCGCGGATAAGTTGTGGGCGAACCCCTGTAATGCCCCGAACAATTTCTTCGGTCTTTTTAATCTGGCTCCAAAATTCAGTGAATCCACTATATAAATCATGGTAATTATGATTATAGGTATGATTGCCAATAGCATGTCCTTGTTCCCATATGGCATTAATTAGCTCTGGATGGCTTTTCGCTTGATTACCAAGGACAAAAAAGGTCGCCTTCACACCTTGCTGCTGTAAAATTTTTAGAACGTTGAAGGTATTGTCACTCGGTCCGTCGTCAAATGTAATATAGACCGTTTTTGAAGCTTTCTTTGCGGCCGCAATTGCTGAATACGTTGTCGACACCTTGGATACTTGTGCCGTACCGGAATTCAATTTAACTTCTGGAGAAGCAGTCACAATGGACTCTGCTTTAGGAGGCAATTCTTGCATCGCCACTAACGGGAGATTATTCTTAACAGAGACAGACTCCGCACTTGCGGACTGTAATGAACGATTCATCCAAGAATCTACACTCTCCCCTGCGTTCCATCCCAGCATTACGATGACGATTACAACCATAACAAGCAATCCGCTTATCAAGTTTCGGCGGCCGTGAGTGTTTTTGTTACCTTTCATCTTCTCTACCTCCAGCATTCTATTGGCTCAAAAGCCATTTGGTAGATTGTATGAAGACAAGCTTCAAAATAGAATAAGGCAACTGCCCCTTGGAGAGTGAGAATCTTATGGAAATGCTGAACTTTATACAAGAATTATTCAGCAAATATGGATATAGCGTATTGTTTTTTGGATTGCTGCTCGAATTCGTTGCCTTGCCGTTTCCCGGAGAAACTACCATGGCTTTTGCAGGTTTTCTTTCCTATACGGGAAGACTTGATTTCATAACGTTGATTCTAGTGGCGTTTGCTGGGACCACAGCCGGGATGACCCTCACCTATTTTGTCGGCTTAAAAGCCGGAATGCCCTTCATCCAGCGATACGGAAAGTGGTTGCTGTTCTCCCCTGCCAAGCTGGATAAAACGCAAAAATGGTTCGAGAAATACGGCAGTATCCTTATTTCCATCGGATATTTTATTCCAGGCGTTCGTCACTTTACCGGCTATTTTGCTGGTATAGTTGCGCTGCCCTTCCGTAAATTCGCCCTCTACGCTTATAGTGGAGCATTATTCTGGGTAGTGCTGTTTCTTGGCATAGGACGGGTATTTGGTCCGCAGTGGATGGGTATTTTCCATTTATTCGAGTTATATGCACTATGGATTATCTCTGGCGGTGTAGCTATAGCTGCCCTTGTAATCCTGTATCGCTACCGCAAAAAGATAAGCATCCGCCTGTTCCCGCGCAAAGCTGCCATTAAGCTACAGACTCAGGTTAAAAAAACTTCCAAGGGACGGTGAAGCCACCGCCCTTTTTAAGTACGTTTTTTCTTGCTGCGTACCCCCGCGTATCCTGCGAGTAAAAGCGCAACTATGGCAAATCCCGCTCCCCCAGCAAACCCTACCATTCTTGGTTCTACCCCTTCTAATAGCCACCCGGCGAACAGCATAGATAATCCCAGCAGCGTATTTCCTACTGCAGACAGGAGTCCAAACACAAAGGGCTGCATAGCAGATGGGGTTTCCTGCATAACGAGCGTATCCAGACAGGCATTCCCCGTCCCCCCGGCAAATGACAGCAGGATGTATAACATAAATGCTACCGCAAAATGATTACTGACACTGATGCCCATCAATAATACTCCTTCTAGTAAAAGCCCTCCGATGGCTACAATCAGCAGCCCCTTTTTTAAATAACGTGAGGTAAAAAAACTAAGGCTAAGACCGATGCCAAGCGCCGCATAAAATGCCCCCACTCCAATATCCCCCGCGTGAAATACCTGTATCGCATAGACACTGATCAGTACATTATCCAGACCATTTAGCAACGGCACCAACAGCTCATAACCGAAAATGACCTGCAACGTTAAGCTTCCGCCAATTACCATTCCCAGAGCACGCAGCCGACCGTATTGTGCTTCTTTATCGGATTTTCTAAGTCCCCCTCAGGAGAATATGTAGCCTTCTTAGCCACCGTCACCATTTCCGTATGTTGTGGAAAATCGATACCGTAAATTAACATCGCTGCGATTAAAAAAGACACTGCATTCATAATGAACGCTGCCTCCGGACCAAACCACATCGACACCACCCCTCCACTGAACGCTCCAAGGATCAGCACGCAGCCGCTCATTAACTGCTCTAGTCCGTTGACGGTCAGCAGAGAATCTTTGGTGACGAGCAAGGGGATAGTGGACCTACGAACAGGGCTGTAAATGGCTTCACCCGCTGCCAGCAAAAAACTTGCCATATATAACAACCACAGCTTCTCCTCCCCATCCACCCATAAAAAGGCTAAGGCTACTGGGACCCTCAGCATATCTGTAGCTATCATGATATATTTGCGTGGAATTTTGCTGCTAAGTATGCCTCCAAGCGGGGCCAGAAATAAATAAGGAAACAGTCTCACACCTAACGAAATCCCTACCGCCATGCCTGATCCCGTCAACTGCAGAACCAGCGCCAGTACTGCAACGCTAGTAAAACGATCACCAATTCCATTGATCAAGCCGGCTGTGAACAATCGTGAATATCCCTTATGACTCCTAAACATCGCAACAGCTGAGTGATTATTCATAAAATAAACCTCATTTCATCTATTTATACACATATCTAATTAGATATTAATCGAATCATTAATTTATGACAATGCTTTATTTTCAAGGATTTGCTAAGATGAAATACAGCATTACTTCACGGAAATCTCCGGGAAAGAAGGAATTGTCTTTTGAAAATAGATCGATTGCTCTCTATCGTTATCCTGCTAATGAACCGCCGCCTAATTCAGGCGAAGGAGCTAGCCGATATGTTCGAGGTATCTGTGCGCACGATTTATCGTGATATTGAAAGCATTAATGGGGCCGGAATTCCTATCGTTACCTATCAGGGAGCGAACGGTGGGATCGGGCTTATGGAAGGATACCGGCTGGACCGCAATGTTTTGACGGATCGTGAGCTGGCGGATATTTTCACGGCTCTGCAGAGCGTCTCGTCTTATGGAGGAAATGAACATACTCTGCTCATGGAAAAAATCAGCAGCGTAATCCCGCCCTCCCAATCCGCCGCCTTCCGCAGCAAAACGACTCAGCTCATCATCGACTTCTCCCCATGGGGTCTTCAACGTATTCTGGAAGAAAAGCTTGCCACTCTAAAAGAAGCACTTGAGGAAAGCGTGACCGTAAACTTTGATTATGTGGATGCTGCGGGTCAGACAAGCCAGCGTTCGGTAGAGCCCTATACTTTAGTGCTAAAGGGGCAAGCATGGTACTTATATGGATTTTGTCTCAATCGTCAGGATTTCCGTCTATTTAAGCTGTTGCGCATGAAAGAGCTCGTTAAGAATACCCAAGTTTTTATTGCAAAAGATGTGGATGCAAGCGAGCTGCCTTGGAGCAACGAGTATCAGAGATCAACCGTAACAACAGCAACACCCATCGTTTTGCAGTTTAGGGCTGAAAGCAAACATCTAGCGGAAGAGCGGTTTGATTCTACCGAGCTACTGCCCGACGGTAATGGAGGTTACAAGGTTACCATCAACTATCCTGAGGATGGATGGCTGTATGGTTTCCTGCTAAGCTTCGGGATGCATGTAGAAATCTTAGAGCCACCGCATATTCGGCAAAAGCTGGGGCAGCTTGCAGCAGGCATAGCAGCAAAATATACAACCTAACAATAAACCTGACGGAATGCCGTCAGGTTTATTGTTCTATACTGAACTTAAAGCGGGCGCTCGAGAGCTTGCATACCTTTAAAGGAGTGTTAAATATGGGACATGAACATGTAGAGCAAGGAGATCTTAAAATTTGTCAAAGCTGTGGGATGCCAATGCCTACGGCGGAATTGCTTGGAACGGACCAGAATGGCAACAAGATCGAAGATTACTGCGTGTACTGCTATGAGAATGGCGCATTCAAACAGCCTAATATCACGTTGCAAGAAATGGCTGACATTTGTACAGGCTATATGGTCGAAGAAGGAATGGATGAGAATGTTGCCCGTAAACTTCTCGCGGAGCAGCTGCCACATTTGAAACGCTGGAGTGATCCTGCAGCTGTGTCTCCAGCTAACTAATAGCATCACAACAAAAAGAAGCGCCCTAGGAACCATAACGGTTCGTAGGACGCTCCTTTTTCCATTCTTTTTTAGCCCAGTTTTTTATTGATTGTCCTGCTGTGGCTGCACTTCTTCCGTCTTCAGGAAGTCTGGCTGCGGTGAAGTCTTTTTAATAAAGAAAGCCAATACCAAAGCAACTACAGTGATCCAGGTAGCAATGTTAAAGGCATGCGTAACCCCGCTAATTGTAGCCTCTTGCGTAAGCTTAAGCATCGCTGCTTTATCGTTTAACGAAACCGTTCCGCTCATAAGCGTATCAGTGATTGTGCTCTTCGTCTTATTGGTCATTAGACTGACGAACAACGCCATTCCCAGCGCGCCTCCGACCGTCCGCAACGTATTCGACATTGCTGTACCATGCGAGCTTAAACGCTGTGGAAGCTGGTTAAGTCCAGCCGTTACAATCGGCATCGATAACATCGACATGCCTAACATCCGAACCGTGTAAGTAATAATCATATGCGTATACGTCGTACTGTCTGTAAGCTGGCTGAATTGCCAGGTCGTAATTACTGTAATAATCAGGCCTACCACAGACAGCCATCTTGCCCCGATTTTATCAAATATAATCCCCGTGATTGGAGACATAATTCCCATTAGAATGGCTCCCGGCAACAGCATAAGACCGGACTCCATTGGCGTAAAGCCACGGATCGTCTGCAAATAAATCGGCAGCAAAATCATACCCGAATATAAAGCCATCGTAATGATGATATTGATTAATGTCGTGAGTGAATACATATTGTATCTGAAAATCCGGAACTCAAGCAGAGGTGTCTCAGCCTTAAGCTCTCTCCATACGAATAAAGCCAGTGCAATCACACCCACAATGAGGCAGGTAATGACTGTTGCACTTCCCCAACCATCGGTTCCAGCATCACTGAAGCCGTACAACAATCCCCCAAAACCAATTGTAGACAGGATAACACCCGTTTTATCCAGCTTCGGAGAGGTTGTTTGCCCTACATTTTGCATTGTTTTCATACCTAGCAAGGTAGAAAGAATAGCCAGCGGAAGAACGATAAAGAACAATACGCGCCAAGAATAGTTCTGAACTACCCACCCTGACAACGTTGGACCTACAGCTGGAGCAAAAATCATGGCTACCGCCATTAGCCCCATCGCTTTTCCCCGCTCTTCAATTGGGAAGATGCGAAGAAACACAATATTCATTAACGGCATCAAAATCCCTGCGCCAACCGCCTGAATGACTCTGCCGACCATGATCATTTCAAAGCCTGTTCCGATTCCACAGACAAGTGTACCTAACGAAAAAAGTGACATCGCGGTGATGAATAGCTGGCGGGTCGTAAACTTTTCCACCAGAAACGCACTAATCGGTATCAGCACACCGTTCACGAGCATAAATCCCGTTGTTAGCCACTGTGCCGTATTCGTTGCGATTTTTAGATCGTCCATTATGCTCGGCAATGCCACATTAAGAAGTGTTTGGTTCAAAAGTGCGACAAATGCACCTATTAAGAGCGCTGCAATAATCGGTCCTCTACGTATTCCCTTAGTTGCCGCTGCAGCGTTACCTGTAATTGTACTCATAAATTCTGTTTGTCTCTCCCCTGCTCTAAGATCTGAATGATTTCGGTATGAATCCTAAGTAATTCGCCTGCATCCTCGGCAGGTATATTGGATAGTGGAAGTAAGTGTCTTCTGAGCGATTGCTTACTTCTTTCCCTGATCTCTCTGCCCTTTTCAGTAATCGCCAAGTTGTATATACGCCGATCTACCTCAGAGCGCTGTCTTGTGATCAAATCGGCTTTCACCATCCGGTCCACTACTCCGCTCGCTGCACTGTTCCCCAAATGTAATAGCTCGGCAAGATCTGTAATGCCAATATCGGGATTTGCAGATATTTTGCGGAGAACCATCAACTGTGTTGGTGTGATGTCCAGCTCTTCAGCATCCTTCCACAGCAACTGCTGAAATGCATGGCTAATCCGGCGAAAAGAGGAGAATATATCATCTAATTGCTGCTCCTTATCTTCCAAATCTTCACCTCCAAAGAATTAATTAGTTAGACCATCTAATAGTTCGCATGCGTACTATTTTACACCTTAACTAAATTTCGGTCAATATTTTGCTGTAACTTTCTGAAAGTTAATTTTGTATTGCAGGAAAAACATGAAAATCATACATAAGTGCACAAAGCATAAAAAAAGCGAACCAAGGTAGATCCTTGGCCCGCTTTTTCGTCTGAACAATGCTCAGGTTAAGCTGTATGAACTTTCAGGTAAAGTCTGCTGCTGAGGCTTATCCTGCAGTTTTAAATTAGATGGCTTAGTCTCTTCCTGGCTGCTGGCAATTGACATCATCAGCTTAATCCGATTCGCTTGGTTGACTACGCTAACTCCAGCATCATAGTCAATCGCCACGATATTTGCACCCGGATATAATTCCTTAAGACCTTTAATCATCCCACGCCCGGTGATATGGTTGGGCAGGCACGCGAACGGTTGAATACAGGCGATGTTGTTCACACCATTATCCAACAAATCCATCATTTCTGCGGTTAAAAACCAGCCCTCACCCATCTGATTCCCTACGGACACCAGTCGGCTGGCCTTCTCGGCAAGACCATAAATATTCTCCCGTCCTTTAGCCAGCCCCGCATCCTCAAGGGCAACCTTAATCGGCTTACGGTAAATTTCCAGATAAGAGATCAGCATGGGATTGATATAGCCGAGCCGTTTGCTTTTGCCGAATTGCTCAGCTTTGTAGATCGGATTATATACACAATAGAAAATGAAATCCAGGAAGTCCGGCATTACCGCTTCCCCGCCCTCTGCCTCGATCATCTCTATAATGCGGTTATTGGCATTCGGATGGAATTTGATCAGGATCTCACCGACAATGCCTACTCTTGGTTTAGTAATACCTGTAACGGGCAGCTTGCAGAACTCTGCAACAATCTCACGAATCAGGCGTTTGTATTCTCGGAATGAAAAGTTGGATAAGCTTGCCTTGCAACGCTCCATCCCTTTGCGGAATAGAACTTCCGCACTTCCTGAAACAACCTCATGCGGCCTAAAGTGATTTAACATCCGCATCATAAGATCACCATAACAAGCGGCAGCTATCAACCGATTCGCCAGCTTAAGACTGATACGGAAACCCGGCTGATTCTCCATCCCTGAAGCGTTGAGTGAAATCACCGGAATTTGTTCAAGGTCTGAATCCTTTAAGGCTTTGCGCAGCAAAGAAATATAATTCGTAGCCCGGCAGCCGCCACCCGTCTGTGACATAATCACAGCAGTACGATCCGGATCGTATTCCCCACTTTTCAGCGCCGACAGAATCTGGCCAATCGTCACAATTGCCGGATAACACGCATCATTATTAACGTATCTCAGACCTTCTTCTGTCTCTTCGGGTCCGGTCGTCTCAAGTATCTTCAGGCGGTATCCGGCATCGCGAAACACCTGCTCAAACAATTCAAAATGAATAGGCGACATCTGTGGCGCAAGAATGGTATAGGTCTCTTTCATTTCCTTTGTAAATAACACATTAGCCTGCACTTTTGGCGGCTTTTGCGGCACTACCTTACCTTTTTCACGCTCACGCATTGCCGCCAGCAATGAACGAAGCCGAATGCGCGCTGCACCAAGATTGCTGATCTCATCGATTTTGATCAATGTATATACCTTGTTATGTCTTTCCATAATATCCTGTACGGCATCACAAGTGATCGCATCGATCCCACAGCCGAAGGAAGTCAATTGAACAAGCTCCAGATCCGAGCGGACTGCAGCAAGGCGGGCTGCACGGTACATCCGGGCATGGTAGGTCCACTGATTAACAACAGCCACATCCCCTTCGCTGTGGTCCAGATGGCAGACAGAATCTTCTGTCAGCACGGCGAGTCCCATCCCGGTTATCATATCCGCTATCCCGTGATTAATCTCAGGATCGGCATGATAAGGGTGTCCACAGAGCAGGATTCCTTTGGTTCCAGTATCAGCTAGGTACACAAGGGTCTCTTCCCCTTTGGTACGCACATCACCTTTGGCGTTATCAGCCTCTGTAAGTCCCGCCTGCACCGCGGACGCAATCTCTTCTCGCGGAATGCTGGTAAATGTCTTCACCAGCCCTTTGGTCAGCGCAGAAATATCATCGAAGGTCAGGAATGGACTGACAAGCTTGATTCCATTGTCCTTTAACCCATCCATATTGTTGCGAATGACTTCGGGATAAGAGGCGACCACTGGACAATTGAAGTGATTATCCGCAGCTTCATCTTCTTTTTTCTCATACACCACCGCTGGATAAAAAATAAAATCGACACCTTTACCGATCAGGCTTTGCACATGTCCATGCGCCATCTTCGCAGGATAACATATCGATTCTGAAGGAATCGTATCCATTCCGCTTTCGAAAAGCTTCTTGCTTGATTTAGGGGAGAGAATCACCCGATAGCCCAGTTTGGTGAAAAAAGTGTGCCAGAACGGGTAATTCTCAAACATATTCATGGTACGCGGAATCCCGACGGTCCCCCGCCATGCCCCTGTTTCCGGTAAACTCTCGTACTCAAAAAACCGTTCATATTTATACTGCATCAGATTCGGCAGGACATTTTTCTCTTTTTTGACTCCTGCGCCGCGTTCGCAGCGATTGCCGGTCACATAAAAGCTCTTATCCGGAAAACGACTGATCGTCAGCGCACAGTTATTCCCACAGCGGCCACAGCGGCCTGAGGAGACCTCATATTTAAAGCTGGCAAGCTCCTCTGGTCCAAGCAGCGTACTGGATCCGTTAACCCCTGCTTGCTCACGCGCAATCAGTGCACAGCCGTAAGCTCCCATTACGCCAGCTATATCCGGTCTAACCACCGTCCGCCCCGTCAAGGACTCAAAGGCGCGCAATACAGCTTCATTATAGAAGGTACCGCCCTGAACGATGATATTTCGCCCTAAGTCCTCCGGATTGCGGATTTTAATTACCTTTTGCAGAGCATTCTTGATCACAGAGTAGGCAAGACCCGCCGATAAATCCGCTAATGATGCGCCCTCCTTCTGAACCTGCTTGACCTTAGAGTTCATGAACACCGTGCAGCGCGAGCCCAAATTAACAGGCTGAGTCGCTTCGAGTGCAGTTTTGGCAAATTCCTCGATCCCAAGTCCGAGGGCAGAGGCAAAGCTCTCCAGAAAAGAGCCACAACCGGCTGAACAAGCTTCATTGAGCATAAGGCTGTCGATAGCACCGCCACGGATTTTGATGCACTTCATATCCTGACCACCGATATCCAGTATGAAATCTACTTCTGGCATGAACTTGGAAGCTGCCTTGTAGTGTGCAACAGTCTCTACTTCTCCGCCATCTGTCCGCAGAGCGGCCTTGATTAACCCCTCACCGTACCCTGTCACATATGATCCTGCGATATGGCAGCCTTCAGGCAGAACCCGGTAGATCTCCTTCAGTGCATCGCTGACCGAATGCAGCGGGTTGCCTTTGTTGCTGCCATAAAAGGTATAGAGAATTTCGTCAGCCGAACCGGTTAACACGAGTTTAGTTGTGGTTGAGCCGGCATCAATTCCTAGATAACAAGGTCCACGATATAAGGCTAAATCTGATCTCGCTGCAGAGGCTTTGCCGTGACGAAGCCGAAATTCTGCAAGCTCAGCGGCATTCTCAAAAAGCGGAGGCAATTCAGCATCCGCAGCTCGATCCGCAGTAAAATCAACCGCCGCAATTCGCGTGATCCAGCTTGAAAGTGGCAATACGACTGGATCAGCTTCGGAGAGCGCAGCTCCAATCGCCACGAAATACTGTGAGCGTTCCGGGAACAGGATATCCTCCGCCGCCAGCTCCAGCGTTTCCGCAAAACGCTGCCGCAAGGCAGGCAGGAAGGTCAGCGGGCCGCCAAGAAAAGCCACCCGTCCTCGAATCGGACGTCCACAAGCAAGACCGCTAATCGTCTGATTAACGATACTCTGAAAGATCGAAGCCGCCACATCCTCCCGGCGTGCTCCTTCATTAAGCTGCGGCTGTACATCGCTTTTGGCAAATACACCACAGCGTGAAGCTATGGGATAGATTCGCTCATGCTTCTCCGCCAAAATATTTAAGCCTGCCGGATCGGTCTGCAGCAGCGCTGCCATCTGATCGATGAACGCTCCCGTTCCGCCCGCGCAGGCTGTATTCATACGCTGCTCAATGCCGCCCCGAAGATATATTATCTTAGCGTCCTCTCCACCCAGTTCAATCGCCGTGTCACATTCCGGAATCAGCGCACTGATCGCCTTCGTGCAGGCTATCACCTCCTGAATAAAGGGAACTCCACCTAATTTGGATAAAGACAAACCCGAGGAACCGCTTACAGTAAGCCTAGCTCCCCTCTCTGGGAATCTGTCACGTACATCAGACAGAAGAGAGAGGGCCGCTTTTTTAATATCGCTATAATGTCTTACATAGTCTTGATAAACAATGATGTCCCGCTCTATGACAACTAATTTAGCAGTAGTTGATCCGATATCAAGCCCAATATGCAGCATTATCACTCCACCACCTCTTCTTGCTCCAAATTTGAAGCAATTATGAGGAAACTATATCATGACAACACCTTATATAAGCTGTTAAAAATGTAATAGACATCAATAAAAAGTAATTAGTAAAATTTATGATTCGCTTATTCCTGCTATCGTGTTTGCGACATGCCCTTTTACCCGTACCTTCCGCCATTCTTCCACTAATATCCCCTGCTCATCAATCAGAAAAGTAGATCGCACAATTCCCATAAATTCTTTGCCGTAAAGTTTCTTGAGCTGCCATACGCCGAACATTTCACTTACCTTATGATCCTCATCAGACAGCAGTGGAAAGGGCAAACTATGCTTCTCTGTAAATTTAGCGTGTGATGCCAAAGAGTCCGGACTAATGCCCAGAACAACCGCACCCACCGCCGTGATTTGATCAAAAGCGTCACGAAATTCGCAGGCCTCCTGCGTGCAGGCTGGTGTCATATTTTTAGGGTAAAAATATAAGATGACCTTTCGGCCCAAGAAATCACTCAAACTAACCTCATGCCCATTGGAAGAGGGAAGGGTGAAATTGGGTACTTTTTGTCCAATAGCTACTTCGATCAAGATATATCCACTCCTTCTTAAGATTGGGGAATTATTCCTAAATTGCACGTATCCCCAAAAGAAATTATAATGTAGTCAACGTGAATGCGAAAGGAAGAACGAGAAATGCCACCTAGAAAGAAAAGGCACGCAAAGACTGGTAAGTCAAAAAAGAAACCGCTGCTTTGGACGCTGGCCATTATACTCCTCCTTATTATCGGTGGGGCCATTTTCTACATTACAACCATTTACAATGAGCTTGGTAGCATGTCGAATACTGAAGATTCCCCTTTTCAAAATGCAGAGACCGTTGATGTCGACACCCCTGAGCCTCCTAAGTGGGAAGGTACAGAGCCTGTTAATATCCTATTAATGGGTGTAGATGCCCGAGGTGTGAAGAAAGGGGAAATCCCCCGTTCAGATACAATGCTCGTCGCTTCTCTCGACCCTGTGAAGAAGAAAATCAGTGTATTTTCAATACTGAGAGATACGTACGTTCCGATTCCAGATCATGGCGAGAAACGTATTAATACAGCGATTATTTATGGACCTAATACTGCGATGCAGACCGTCAGCGATCTGCTCGGTATCCCAATTCAATATTATGTCTACACGGACTTCCAAGGATTCATCAAGCTGGTTGATGCCGTTGGGGGTGTGGATTATGAAGTCGAAAAAGATATGGTCTACAAAACCGTTGCAGACGGTCCGGAATATGATATTGATCTAAAAAAAGGATATCAGCATCTTGACGGCAACATGGCGTTACAATATGTTCGCTTTCGGCATGACGCTACCTCTGATTTCACTCGAACCGAGCGTCAACGCGGTTTTCTCAAGGCTGTGGCTGATAAGCTGATCAGCACCACCTCCATTGTCAAGCTGCCAAATATCCTGTCGCAGGTTACGCCTTATATTGAAACCAATATGTCAGTTAATGATATGTGGAAGCTGGCAAGCGTAGGGTATAATAGCAGTATGGGTGGCAGTGAGCAAATTCCGCCAATGGATCTGCTCACTGAGGAGACTACAAGTGACGGATCACAGGTTATCGGAATTCGTAGCGAAAAGAAGCTAAAAGAATTTATACAGGATACCATAAATGGTCCTGAGCCAACATCAACCCCTACATCGGAGAACACCTCCAATAGCAGTTCTGGCGGGACCCATTAAGGGCCTGACAAGCAAAGTTCACATGTACACAAAGCAGTGACTTGGTATAATACGGGCGGACAACGGAAAACACCGTTGTTCGCCCGTTCCCTTGAGCACCAACAATCGAAAGGATGATCACATTATGAATCGCTCCACATCTGAACAACTTTATCACGAAGCCCTCCAGCATATCGTTGGGGGTGTAAATAGCCCTTCCCGCTCCTTCAAAGCCGTTGGCGGCGGAGCACCTGTATTTATGAAACGCGCCAGTGGATCTCACTTCTGGGATGAAGACGGCAATGAATATATCGATTATCTCCAAGCCTATGGACCGATCATTACCGGCCATGCCCACCCTCATATTACCAAAGCAATTACGACAGCAGCAGAAAATGGTGTTCTTTACGGAACCCCAACCCAGCTCGAAATTAAACTTGCTAAAATGCTAAAAGAAGCCATTCCTTCTATGGATAAAGTACGTTTCGTCAATTCTGGAACCGAAGCGGTTATGACAACGATTCGTGTAGCCCGTGCCTATACAAAACGCAGCAAAATCGTAAAATTCGCTGGCTGTTACCACGGTCACTCTGATCTGGTGCTTGTAGCAGCAGGATCCGGACCTTCTACACTTGGCATTCCAGATAGTGCCGGTGTTCCAAGCAGTATCGCCCAGGAGGTAATCACCGTTCCCTTTAATGATCTGGACAGCCTGAAAGAGGCGCTGGAGAAATGGGGCGAAGATGTCGCAGCTGTTATGGTTGAACCGATTGTGGGGAATTTCGGCATGGTGATGCCTAAGCCTGGTTTCCTCGAAGGACTTTGCAAGCTGGCTCACGATAATGGCTCCCTTGTTATTTATGACGAAGTCATTACTGCCTTCCGCTTCCATTATGGTTCTACACAAACCTATGCGGGGCTGGATAATCATGAGGACATTACTCCTGACCTTACTGCACTTGGCAAAATCATCGGTGGCGGCCTGCCTATCGGCGCTTACGGCGGCCGCAGGCATGTTATGGAACAGGTAGCTCCACTTGGACCGGCATATCAAGCCGGCACAATGGCGGGCAATCCTGCGTCTATCTCTGCAGGGATTGCTTGTTTAGAGGTTCTGAGTGCAGAGGGTGTATACGAAGAAATGGATCGGCTTGCAATCCGCCTCGCCGATGGACTTCAAGCATCTGCAGACCGTCATGGCATTCCACTGACAATCAACCGCATCCGTGGTTCGTTCTCCACTCATTTCTGTAATCATCCGGTTACGAATTATGACGAGGCTCAGGATACAGACGGCGAATTGTTCGCCAGCTTCTTCCGGCATATGCTGAACCGTGGCATTAACCTTGCCCCTTCGAAATACGAAGCTTGGTTCCTGACCACAGCACATACTGATGCAGATATTGATGCTACACTTATCGCAGCTGAAGAATCCTTCCGCGCTATGGCGGCTGAGAAATAAGAATGGATTATGAAACGCAGTGCTCTATAAGCTGAATAACAGCTGCATAGATTAAGGGGCTGTCCCAGTCCCATAAACCGCAAATGTTAAAAGAGCAGCGATTCTCCTATATTGGAGGATCGCTGCTCTACATTTTTACTCATCCACGGTCTGCCTCTGTAGCTTGTGGCAAGCTTAAGCCAGCCGATCTCAAGCGTCAATTTCTCTAGGCTACGTAACAGGTATCGCCAGACCTTCCCGGAGTTTAGTACAAGGGTTAGGGAGCTTGAATAGATAATCAGGGAAACCCTCCCTATAATTTAGCTGATTTAGCGGAAAACAAAGAACTTACCCCATTTTTTAGGGAGGAAATCCCTAATTCTGTTCATTTACAGAGAATATAGGTTATTTTCAGGGAGTTTTCCCTAATAACTCTGTAGCTCACACCGCAAAAAGCAGACACACACCGTATATAGTCTAGGGGTTAAAGAAAGAATCGTTTTGTAAGAGTGTGAGCGATAGTGACCACCTTTATCTACGGATTTCATCCGCTAACAGCGTTTGGAAGTCCAAATATTCTACTGCTCTCATGTAAAATCCACCTGCTTGTCCAACGTAATCTCAGTCATTAACGGTCTTAACATTTGCTCGCTCCCAGGTACTAGTGAAAACTCTACACCCTCCAGATGCTCCGGCAGCGTTGGGGCGACCAAGAATTGCATTTGTGTATGCGCTCCACCTCCATGACCACCATGCGGCTGCACTTCATATTCATTCTCACCCGCCACTTCAAGCGTTAAAGCCGTTCGAAGATGGATATGTCCTACAGCTTCTTTTAAATATTTGATTTCCACAGTAACTATGCTGAAGGCTTCATACTGCATAGCATGCGTAAGTATATATTCACATTCTTCAACGACCGTCCGCTTCACAATCGGAAGCACTCCCAGCAATAAACCAGGCTCTTCCCAATATTGTCTTCTGGGTACAGTTTCATTCATAAGGTGCAAATGCTGCACAATCTGAGTAGTATTCATCTCGAATCTAGTTGCCCATTCCTCAAGTAGCTTACTATCAGGGGATAATCGTTTCTTGCCTGTTATAGCTTTACGTTCCTGAATCAGACTCAAAATCTGCTCATCAATCTTTTTAACCTCATCATTGTATTCGTTGGCGAATCCTCTAATTGGCATTCTGCTCCAGTTCATTTAACGCCCTCCTCTTATTACTAATTTAAATCCATTAATTGTAAGGGTACATCCTTCCGATTGATTTGTAAAATATTTGAAATATCATAATCTTGCCGATAGGTAAAAAAAAGCGACCATCAGCTTTACGCTGTAAGGTCGCCCGCTTTTTAATTCAGAGTTACTCTCCTACTCATATAAGTTCCGGATCTCCACGCCCTGAGGCAGCTTAAACGGGTTCTCCTTGTTAATTCGGTCATAGAACATAATCCCATCGAGATGGTCTATTTCATGCTGGATGATGATAGCTTGGTAGCCCTTAAATTTAAGGACAACCTCCTTGCCCTCCAGATCATAACCCTTCACCTTCACGGTTTCATACCGAGGTACAAAGCCATGCACGGGACGATCAACGGACAGACAGCCCTCGCTTTCTGGTAAGTACACCATAGACAAGGAGTGGCTTATGATCTTAGGGTTAACCCAAGCATGCTCTACAGCCCGCCCTCTCTCGTCTGTAAGATACATCGCGAACATACGCTTCTCCAGTCCGATTTGATTCGCCGACAGACCTACGCCAGAGCGCAGCTTATATTCTTCGGAAATCTCCGGGTCCTGACTGTTCTTCAGAAATTGAAGCATACATTGCAAAGCCTCACGATCTTCCGCCTGTAATGGAAGCTCTACTGGTTGTGCTACGGTACGAAGTACGGGATGACCCTCCCGCACTATATCATCCATGGTGATGATATATTCAGCATTATATTTTGAACTAGACAATATTCCATCCACCTTTTCCTTACGGGCTTAATTTAATTTCTTATGATGTATAGTATGCAGCTTTATGGATTTATGAAAGCAGTTCGCAGTTTGCTGCTGTAATTAACATCGAATCCAAGTCCTGTCGCCAAAGCGGCAAGGGGTAAGTAGGTTTTGTCCTCCTTGCCTACCTTTTGCAGAAAAGCTGGAGTATCAATAGCCACGTTCTCTCCATTCACCTTAATAAATTTCGAGCCAATGGTGATCACAACGGTTCTTCCACCATACACGATGGTAGCGCTGGAGGTTTTGTTATCCCACTTCCCGCTTGCGCCCACGGCATTTAGAATATCTTTTAGCGCCAAAAAGTTCTGCCCATTTTTAAGGATAGGCTTATTGGGTGTATTCAACTCCACGCCCTTCACTACAATCGACATCGGTACCGATGCAGTAGCCATTGTAGCTACACTAGGAACGCGATACTCTCCCCATTGTAACTCCGCAAAGACCTTAGCAATAGTCTCGTATCCAAGCTGCGTCGGGTGAAAATCAGTTTGCCCTGCTCCAATAATATGTGTCAGCGAGCCTTCTACCCCGGCAAACTTTGCCGCAACATGAGCTACAAGCACCTTCGCTCCCTCTTGGTTCACGCTTGCAGCTACACTATCCGCTGCTTCCGTAAATTTGCCCGCTGCCGTCATTAATCTGTTGTACATTTGACCAAGCGCAACCTTAGGGGCAGGCTGATATTGATCGGCCAGTATAATCGTCGTTTGCGGACTTACCGCACGAATATTCTCCAGCAATGCCTTCACATTTGTTTGATAATCCGCTAGCCGCTGGTCCAGCTGTGTTTGGAAATCCGCATCCGTCAGCTCCTTGAACTGCAAGAACAGACTGCTTACATCATTCCCGCCAATCGTAATGGTAATCAGATCAGCTTCCTTAAGCTCTGCTGCGATCTGCGGAGTTAGCTTCACGAACTGCTCTATTCGTGGATCTGGGAGACCTGCCTGAACTCCTTCAGCAGTAATCACTGAACCATCCTTGATCGCTCCTGTGTAATTACGTAATCCGGCCGTAGTCAGCCCTAGAATACCATAATTAGTAAGTGCACTTCTGCCATGATACCAGCCCTGCTCAAGCAATCTCTCCGCATAGCCGTATGGCTTAGTATTCACGTCCGTCATTCCTGGCTCGTAGCCAGCAGTAATGGAATCACCTAGAGCTACGATGCGAAAGACATCTTGCCCAGAGTCTTGTATCGCAGTCGTGTCAGCCGCATTTGCCGTGCCTGCTCCTACGCTAATCAGCGCAGATAACAAAAGCAGGCTGCTTATGCCAGCTGCCCAAATTTTTTTCCAATTGCCTAGCATCGTATCCCTCCCAAATTGTTCTAATTCCATTCTACCATCCAGGATAGCAACGCAAAAGAGCGGCCTCCTATATTCAGGAAACCGCCCCTCGCAAATCACTGGCTATTATTGTCTGAATCTTCATCTGACTCTAACTTCTGCCCTGCACGCTCCAGATATTTATCATAACGGTCATCCAGCTCATATCCAATCTTACGATAACGTAATGTTTCTTCCACAATAGGATCGAGCGTAGTCTGAATACGAATTTCATATTTAGGTGAGATTTCCCGGATTTCCTTAGCCGTACGATCGCCTTGTTCCATCTCACCATCTACCAACATTTCGCTCAGCTTGCGTTCCAAATCATCCTTCTCACTCATGCTGTATCGTCCTCCCTAAAGCTTATATCCTGTTGCTTCAGCATTCTTCAGTGACGAAACCAAATATTCGTGAATGTGGCCATTACTTGCTACTACATGACGTGTACCAATATCATATGAACGTCCTAGGGTATCCGTAATCTTGCCTCCTGATTCAAGTACAAGCAGTACTCCTGCTGCACAGTCCCAAGGGCTTAAGCCCACTTCCCAATAGCCATCTACACGGCCTGCCGCCACATAAGCCAAATGTAGAGCAGCCGCGCCTCCGGCACGAATACCACGAATCTGCGGAAGAATACTTTGCAGTCCGGCCATATTCACAGGTTGTGCAAACTCACGATCCGGCGGAAAGCCCATAGCAATCAGGCTGTCCCCAAAATCAGTCTCCGTAGAGACCGAGGTAGGGACACCGTGCATATAAGCTCCCTTTCCTTTTTCAGCGACGAACATTTCATCACGAGTCGGATCATAAATAACGCCTACTGTTAGTTCACCGCGAATCACCAATGCTATGGAGACACAGTAAAAAGGAAATCCGTGTACGAAATTAGTCGTACCATCTACAGGATCTACAATCCACAAATATTCATGCTCACGAGCTTCTTCCAATGCAGCGGTAGCCGCTGCTGCTCCCGGCGAAACCCCCTCTTCCCCGAGAATGGCATGGTCGGGAAAATGTGTCAGGATCAGCCTGCGGATCATTTGCTCAACGCCTTTATCAACTTCCGTAACCAGATCTTGTGCTGAAGTTTTTGTATTCAGCTCCTTCACGAGACCCTGTCTGCTCTTTATCCATTCTCCTGCTTTGGCAGCCGCATTAATGGCCACCGCCGTATGTCCCTTGCTTGTTACTACATAGGGTTCACGTTCATTCTTACCCTCTGGATTTAAAGGACTCATATCTTCACTCCACTTTCTTGAACATAATCGCCAATGGCTTTAATTCTAAAGCAATCCTATTCACAATACCGTGCAATACGTCAAAACGTTCCCCAAGTTCCCAAAGTTCCGCCAAAAGAGGACCCAATTCTCATCTGCGAGCATAAATGCCCCAGGTCCATATAAAGACGATAAGCGATTAAAGTTTCATTCAACGTACCCTATTTCAAGTTACATATCAAGTCATGATAGGACCCGTATTCGGGACCTATCTCCTTATTTTCATTGTTTAAGGTTCAATATTCACGCTTGCCCCATTTAATAAGGAAATTCCGTTACCAGCCTCAGCCAGCTCCTTCATAGCCTCCATCAATCCAAATAACGCGCCATCTTTTAGTTTCGCCTCAATCATAACATCGACAGCAGGCGTATCTGCGGCAATACGTTTCAGAAAAGCCAGCAAAGGCGCAGGTTCCACGCCATCCGCATGGCTGCGCGGATCAGACGGGCTGCGCGGACTGGATACATGAATCTTAGGCGGCAAAAGCTCTCCCGAAGGAACGTCCTTCTGTGCTAGCTCGCTTCGCCATGTCTGCAAAATGTCAGGCCACAGCTCCCAAGGGAGCTCTCCTTCATTATTCACCCATTGGTGGTGAATATCCAGCACCATCGGTAATCCTACGCTCTGACTGACTGCCAGTGTCTCCGGAGCTGTAAATGTCTTATCGTCATTCTCCAGCGTTATACGCTCCTGCAGCGCTGCCGGCAGCGCGCGGAAATGCTCCTCGAATCGCTTCGCCGCTACAGGCTTGTCCCCATAAGCTCCGCCAATATGGATATTGTTCTTCGCCATGGCAGGAAGCCCCATAGCAACCAGCATGTCCACATGGTACTGCAAATCCCGTACGGAGTTTATCAGCACCTCCGGACGGGGTGTACTAAGTACTGTAAAGTGATCTGGATGAAAAGAAACGCGCAGCCCGTGCTTTTTCACATATTGGCCCACTTCCGCAAATTCCTCGGCGAGCACCGCAAACGGATTCCAGTCCTGCAAATCCGGATGCGTCGCCAGAGGAATGATTTTGGAAGTGAGGCGGTACACCATGATGTCCGAAGCCACATTATGCTTCATCAACCGCAGCGTATTATGCAGATTCATTCTAGCGATGTTCTCCAAACGCCGAAGTGCCGCTTCACGGTCATCCAGCTTCTTAAAAGAGGCCATCGTCATTGTCTTAGATGGGGAGCAGTCTTTGATAACGGTGGACATCGCTACATATCCGAAGCGGACAATCATCCCTGTGCTCCAAAAAACATTTCCTCAGCCAAAGCCGTCTGCACTCTGGACTCTTCTTCATTCAGCTTTCGCACAAGCTCCATCTCGACCGCGGTAACCTCATGCCCTTGAAAATTAATCTCTGCAATCGAGGCTGAAATTTTGACAATGGCTACAGCTACGTTCTCAGGGGTGTAAGCAATAACCTTTTGGCCCGTCGGATACACACGAAAGCCTTGTTTCACCATTTTGGTGCGCCCATATTCCAGCAGCTCGTACAGCTCTTGTTCACTCTTGAATTTGCAGACGGAGTTGAATTCTGTTTGAAAACCCATGTTTCTTCTCTCCTTCCAGTCGGGATATTCCCGCTATAGCTTCTATTACTCGTTGTCGTACTTAAGACCTTGTTTAAAATTATAGCGCTCCAAGGCTAACTCAATCATTCGGTCTAACAGAGCTCTATAAGATACACCCGTCTCACGCCACAATAGCGGATACATGCTGTAAGGAGTGAAACCAGGCATCGTGTTCACTTCGTTAATTAGAATTTTACCATCTGATTTTCGCAAGAAGAAGTCTGCCCGGGTAATTCCACTGCCCTCAATCGCTCGAAAAGCAACTATCGCGGACTCCTGCAAACGATCGGCCACTTCAGAATCCACTGGTGCAGGAATCATCATTTGCGATTTGCCGTCCGTATATTTGGCTGCGTAATCATAATATTCACCAGAAGAAACGATTTCACCCGGAACAGAGGCTTCTGGTTCATCATTTCCAAGCACGCCAACCTCTACCTCACGCGCATCCACAAACTCCTCAATAATAACTTTGGTATCATAGCGGAAAGCAAAATCAATGGCTTTTACAAGACTATCCTTATCGGCAGCCTTAGAAATACCTACACTTGAGCCTAGATTGGCAGGCTTCACGAATACCGGATACCCCAGTTTATCCTCTACACCAACAATCAACTCATGACGTTTTCTTTTCCAAGCGCTGATGTTGAAATAACAAAACTCGCATTGATCCAGACCGGCATCAGCGAACAGCTTCTTCATGACCACCTTATCCATACCTGCCGAAGAGGCAAGAACACCAGCACCGATGTAAGGAATATTCGCCATTTCGAACAACCCTTGAATCGTTCCGTCCTCACCATACGTGCCGTGCAGCAGCGGGAACATTACGTCCACTGTTTGGTCAGCACCCGATAATCCACTAAATACCACGTTCAGGGCTGTGCCCATATCTTCGGTCGCTTCTGCAAGCTTGAGCTGCTCCACTTGGCTGTAAGGCGCTGATAACTTCTCTCCAACCTTCCACAATCCCTGTTTTGAAATGTAAAAAGGTATAATCTCATATTTATCATAATCAAATGAGTTCATCACGGCAAAAGCCGTCTGTAGCGATACCTCATGTTCTCCTGATTTGCCCCCGTACACCAGCCCTACGGTTAGTTTTGCGTTCCCCATTCCCTTAACCTCTTTCTGTACTATAAGTAGTCGTTAATATGAAAAAAACGGTATTTTGTTTGATCAGTCCATGCGTAGGAATCACGATAATCCCAATAGCGATGACGGCTGCTAACGGTACGTGCATTCACAAGCGGCATGCCTCCTGCATCAAAGGCTGTGACGATTGTGCTGTGCTGATACTGCCCGTTGCCATCCCAGTCATATTGAATGATATCGCCCAGCATCAATTGCTCCGGCCGCTCCATGACTTCCGCACGCAAGCCACTGCTCCGACTTCCGCTCAAATAGCGTTGCAGACTGTCTGACACAGCCCAGCTATAGCTCCACCATTCTTGTTTGCCTTGGTAACCTTTGTACCACCAGCCCGTTTCTCTTTTACCAGTATAGTTGATAGGTGCTCCCCCTGCAAAGAGACATTGGGAGACATAATTTGTGCAATCCACCTCGAAGGTTTCGAACTCCGGATTGCCGTCTTTCCACCAGCGGTCGGCATACGCCACAGCTTCTTCACGGTTATAACGAACCTCTCTTGAACCCGCAATTTCTCCGAGAACATTCCGGTTAAGCAGGGGCTGTGATGGCAGCGGTGCCGGCAAAGCCTCTCCCCATTTGGATAGTCTGCCCGATAGCTCTACCTCTGCCCGATGAACCGTATTTCTTTCAGGGACACTTCGTTCCACACCAGCAATCTCCCAGCCCCCACCGTCCCGTACAAAGGTCAGCCGCTCCAGCTCGATAATATCCTCCCGGTGGTTAACGCCGCCTTTTTCATAATAAAGCGCACTATGCAGTGTAACCTCTGCTACTACCTCGGTCGGAGTCTGCCGGACGGTCCGCAAAGTCTTAACCCCTGTCTCTCCGCGCAAAGGAGTTATCCCACGTTCTTTATACCACTCCGCAAGACGTCTTGAACGCTCCCCTTGTTCTACCAGAAAACGCGGATCCTTAACGGACACGGAAACGGTATGCGATGATGACTTAGGCTCCACCCTGGCCTTATTCACTTGATCAATATATACATAAAGACTTTGCTTCCACTGTTGTTCCATTATACTCGCGCCCCTTCTTTCCCTTTTAACTGCTGTTCTATGTATATGAAAGGAAACAGGCCGCTATACAGATCGGTTGAATAGTTAAGAATGTTTCAAGCAAAAACTCTAACCCCAAGTCCGACATCTCAATCCAATATCGACAACGAGGACCCTATCACCTAATAACTGAGGAAGAGAAATTCAGTGTGTATTTCGCCTAATAATTAAGTAAAACCAAGGATTCCGGTGAATTCTTTCGTATTATCTCCTTTAAATGGCTCTTTTTGAGGTAAAAAGAATATCCCGAAACGATACAATGTAACAATGGAAGGGTAGCTTGGCATTTTCTCAGGCATAATTCGGGCTTTAGATGTAGGAAAAAAAACTTTACTCCCCACTTTGTAACCGTTATAATTAAGCTAGAATCAATTTGAAATTGGGTTTCATTAGACGAAACAAGGAGGCGCATATATGCCAAGCAAGGATCATTTTTCATTGGCTCGGACCCTGGAATCAGGCGGCAAATCTTATCGCTATTATGATCTGAAGTCCCTTGAGGAACAAGGATTGGGCTCTATTTCTTCCCTGCCTTTTTCGATCAAAGTCCTACTAGAGGCTGCTGTACGTCAGTTTGACGGACGGGCAATTACTGAAGAACATGTGAAACAACTGGCCGATTGGTCAGGTGACATTGACCGTAATAAAGAAATTCCATTTATCCCTGCTCGTATCGTGCTTCAGGATTTCACCGGAGTTCCGGTAGTCGTGGATCTCGCAGCTATGCGTGATACTGTAAAAAAAGCCGGAGGAGATCCTAAACAGATCAATCCGCTTGTCCCGGTTGACCTTGTAATTGACCACTCTGTCATGGTTGATGCTTTCGGTACAGCAGACGCCTTGGAATACAATATGAACGTTGAGTTCGAACGCAACGAGGAGCGTTACCGTTTCCTTCGTTGGGCACAGACAGCTTTTAACAACTTCCGTGCAGTTCCACCAGCAACAGGTATCGTGCACCAGGTAAATCTAGAGTATTTAGCTTCCGTTGCCACTACTAAAACTATCGATGGTGAAACTGTCGTTTATCCAGATTCCCTTGTAGGAACGGATTCCCATACCACGATGATCAATGGTCTGGGTGTTGTGGGCTGGGGTGTAGGCGGTATTGAGGCTGAAGCAGGAATGCTTGGACAACCGCTCTATTTTGTTACACCTGATGTAGTGGGCTTCAAGCTTACAGGCAGCCTTATCGAAGGAGCTACAGCAACGGATTTGGCACTGACAGTAACTGAAATGTTGCGTAAAAAGGGTGTAGTCGGCAAATTCGTCGAATTCTACGGACCTGGCCTTGCTAACATCAGTCTGGCTGACCGGGCAACTGTTGCCAACATGGCGCCAGAATACGGAGCAACTATCGGTTTCTTCCCTGTAGATGACGAGACACTCGCTTATCTTCGCAGCACGGGCCGTCCGGATGATCTGGTGGCGTTGGTTGAATCTTATTACAAAGCACAAGGGATGTTCCGTACCTCGGATACGCCAGACCCTGAGTTCAGCGATGTGATTGAGCTTGACTTAGCTTCTGTCGTTCCTAGCTTGGCTGGACCAAAACGTCCACAAGACCGGATCGAACTTACGCATATGAAGGAAAATTTCGAAGGTATTATCCGTACACCTGTAGACAAAGGCGGTTATGGTCTCAGCGATGAGAAAATCGCTCAAGTCGTAGAAGTACAGCATAAAAATGATACTACCAGCAAGCTCAGCACAGGCGCAGTCGTAATCGCAGCTATTACTAGCTGTACGAATACTTCCAACCCTAGCGTTATGCTTGGAGCAGGTCTTTTGGCGAAAAAAGCTGTGGAACGTGGTCTGACCAAACCAGCTTACGTTAAGAGCAGCTTGACTCCAGGATCCTTGGTGGTTACTGAATACCTGCAAAAAGCAGACTTGCTGAAACCGCTCGAAGCACTGGGCTTCTACTTGGCTGGTTATGGCTGTGCCACTTGTATCGGTAACTCCGGTCCATTGCCTGAAGAAGTTAGTCAAGCCATTACTGACAATGACATGACCGTAGCCGCAGTCATCTCCGGTAACCGGAACTTTGAAGGCCGCGTACATGCTCAGGTAAAAGCAAACTACTTGGCTTCACCGCCGCTCGTAGTTGCTTACGCACTGGCTGGTACAGTAAATATCGATTTGCAAACTGAGCCACTTGGATTTGATCCGCAAGGTGAGCCAGTATTCCTGAAAGATATCTGGCCAACCACTGCTGAAATTCGCGAAGCCATTGGTCTCTCCCTTAGTCCGGAGATGTTCCGTAGCAAATACGAAAATGTATTCACCGCTAACGAACGTTGGAATTCGATTCCTGTTCCGCAAGGCGAGCTGTATGAGTGGGATGATAATTCCACGTACATCCAGAATCCGCCATTCTTTGAACATCTGGCAGACGGTCTGGGAGACATTAAGGATATCAAAGATGCACGCGTTCTAGCGCTGCTTGCTGATTCCGTAACAACCGACCATATCTCACCAGCGGGTAATATCTCTACCTCTGGTCCTGCTGGCGAATATTTGCGCGATCATGGTGTAGAACGTGCAGACTTCAACTCCTACGGCTCACGCCGCGGAAATCACGAAGTCATGATGCGCGGTACGTTCGCTAACATTCGGATTCGTAACGCAGTAGCTCCTGGTACAGAAGGCGGCGTTACTACCTTCTTGCCAAGCGACGAGGTTATGTCCATCTATGATGCTTCCATGCTCTATCAGGATGCTGGACAAAATCTGATCGTCATCGCTGGTAAGGAGTACGGTACAGGAAGCTCACGTGACTGGGCGGCTAAGGGTACGCTTCTACTTGGCGTTAAAGCAGTTATCGCTGAGAGCTTTGAGCGGATTCACCGCAGCAATCTGGTCGGTATGGGTGTACTCCCACTTCAATTCCAAGAAGGCCACGGCTGGAGCAGCTTGGGACTGACCGGACGCGAGACCTTCAACATTACTGGTCTCGATAACAACGTGGCACCAAGTCAAGAGCTAACTGTCACGGCTACCCGTGAAGACGGCACACAATTCGATTTCCCTGTCATTGCACGACTCGACAGTACAGTCGATATTGATTACTATCGCAACGGCGGTATCCTGCAGACTGTTCTTCGCCAGATGCTGGCAGATGCTACAGACTCTTCCGCGGTGTCGGTAGAATAGATTTAAAGTAACTTAAAAAGGGACTGTTTCACGGCCATGAGTGGCTGTGAGCAGTCCCTTTTTTATGGAGTCGTTCCAGCAGCCAATTTGTGGCGGGTGGGGTGCCACTGTCTGTTGTCTTTGGGATCTTCACCATTGCTGCGTGAGGCTCAGGGGACATTTAGGATTCCGCGCGCCTCAGGGGACGCCTAGGATTCCGTGCTATCGGACTCAGATGACTCTATTCGCTCGATTATCCGACTTTTAGTGTGCGATCGGACTCAGATGACTCTATTCGCTCGATTATCCGATTTTTGGCGCGGGGTCGGACTCAGATGACTCTAAATGAACAAATTTACGAATTTTGGCGTGCGATCGGACTCCATAGTCGCTATTGGCATAAAAAACACGCTGAATGAGCCCATTTTTGCTTAATAGCTGCACTGGAGTCCGAAACTACGACAAAATGGCTTTAAATTCGCAAATAGCGTCCCTTGAGTCCGAACGCCTCAGGGAACCCTAGGATTCCGCGCTATCGGACTCAGATGACCCTATACGCTCGATTATCCGACTTATGGCGTGCGATCGGACTCCATAGTCGCTATTGACATGAAAAACACGCTACAGGAGCCCATTTTTGCCGAATAGCTGCACTGGGGTCCGAAACTCTGCCAAAAAGGCTTTAAATGGGCAAATAGCGTCTTCTGAGTCCGGAAGCCTCAGGGAATATCTAATTATCAACCCGAGATTACTTGTGTACGAGTTATGAGATACTTGGGTTCGTGGGTTCGTGGGTTCGTGGGTTCGTGGGTTCGTGGGTTCGTGGGTTCGTGGGTTCGTGGGTTCGTGGGTTCGTGAGTTCATTAACTCGTGGGTTCGTGGGTTCGTGGGTTCGTTGGCTCGTTGGCTTGTAGGTTCGCGGTGGATTCTCTACCCTCCCGTCCTTCCATCCTCCCGCCCCTCCGTCCCTCTGCCTATCTAGACTCGGGGTTCTAACTCTCTAGACTCAGCATTACGAGTTACTGAGGCTTCCAAAGAAACGTATATTCACTGAAGCTCACCAAACCAACGCAAGGTAGGGAGCCGTTAGCCATTAGCTAGCCGTCAGTTAGCTGTTGATTACCCATCAGTTACCCATCAATTATCCATCAGTCACTCATCAGTCACCCATCAGTCACTCATCAGTCAACCAGCAATTATCCATCAGTTACCCATCGTTTCCTGCCACTTACCCACAATCGACTAAGCCCTCCCCAAAACAGCAAAGCAGCGATCCTCCAGTAACGGAGAGATCGCTGCTTTGCTGTTTAACAAGGTATGTCTCAGCCAGCGAATTAAGGAATCATCATGCCCATTTCACTAGCCGCTTCCTTCAGTACCGCGGCATATTCCACTAGCGTATCTCGGGATAGGCGACTAACTGGGCCTGACAGCGATAACGCCGCGATCACATTTCCACTGCGGCCCGTAACAGGCACCGCCACCGCGGCCGCGCCGGGCTCGCGTTCCTCGAAACTAGTGGCATATCCGAGCCGGATAATGTCATTAAGCTGCTCTTGATAGACATCCTTCTCAACATAGTTCGGCCATCCCGAACTCTCCAGCAATTCTTTCAGCACCTCTGGAGGAGCATAGGCTGCCAGCACTTTACTTGATGCGCCCACAGATAAAGGCAATCTCGCACCGATCTGCGCCACTCGCCGGATGGCCTGCTGGCTCTGAACCGCCTGAATCCGCACACGTTCTATGCCGTCGCGTAAGTATAAACTAACGGTCTCCCCTAACCGATCCCGCAGTCGTTCCATTGACGGCAATAATACCGCGGCCGACTCATCAAAAGCAGGCAAATGCGTAGACAATTCCCAAATTCGTATACCCAAACTATATTTCTCAGTGGCCGGATTACGAATGAGGAAGCCCTTTTCCTCCAAGGTTGCCAGCAGCCGATGGACGGTACTTTTATGTAAATCAATCTTTGAAGCGATCTCCGTCAACCCTAAATCTCTGTCCTGCGTAAAACAAAGCAATATATCAAGCGCACGTTCTACCGCACGCACTGTAAGCTTTCGGTCCTCCATGACAATCTCCCCCTCGTGTTTCATCAAATGAAACTCGGTTACATTATAACTAACTCTATCTTAGTGCAAAACTCTATGGAAAGTCCAGTATATTCACTCCGCCGGAGTTGTGCCAAAAATGTGCCGGAAAAGGTTGGGCCGCACTTTACAGTTACATTACAAAAGCATCTAATTCATTGACTTTGTAAGGGCTTTTTCATACGATTAACATATTAAATTATCTACTGATGCTTTAGAATCATTTTTACAAATTCTTCTAGGCACTAGTACTCACATCATTCTTAGGAGGGGACCATATGGATCTGGCAACTCGCCAAACCGGCACAACCGTCTCCCGTCGACCTAAACTACCTAAACAAGGCAGTTCGTCCCGGCTATCGCTGCGGATGATTCGTGTGAAGCATATTATCGTTGCACTGCTATTATCTATTTTTTTCTTCTTAGCCTTCTGCTTTGTCTCACTTCATGGCTATATCGCCTGGGTATTATCTAATCCAACGGTCGCACCTCTGTATTCCAATCCCATGCAGGCCAAAGGTCTAGCATACGAGGATGTGACGTTTCCAGCTAAAGATGGAAGTCGGATGATGAGCGGCTGGTATATTCCCTCCGAAGGGGCTACCAAAACTATCGTGTTCAGCCATGGCTATGGCGCCAACCGGGAAGAATCTTGGGTACCTATGTACGATCTCGCTCACTATGCACACAGTCTGAATTTCAATGTCGTGATGTTTGATTACGGCTTTGCTGCCCAAGGCAACAAGGATATTGCAACCGGAGGTAAAAAAGAATCCCAGCAGCTTCTAGGAGCTATTGATTTTGCTAAAGAACGTGGAGCTGAGGAGTTAGTGGTATGGGGCTTCTCCATGGGAGCAGGCACAGCACTGCAAACAGGATTAGTATCAGAGGACATTGACGCGATGATTCTGGACAGCACCTTTTTGTTAGAGCCAGATACGCTGTATCATAATATTAAGCAAAATATTGATCTGCCCCGCCAGCCTTCCCTGGCGATTATGGAAATGCTGTTCCCAGTTCTAAACGGTACGGGGCTGAATCAAATTCCTTATGCGAAGGTCAAATCCGAAGATTATCCTTTCCCTATTCTACTCATGCATGGAACCGAAGATGATAAAGCTCCTTATCCTATTGCCGAAAAGCTGGCCGCGAACCAAAGCAATCCGTTCTCAGATTCCTGGGTCGTAGAGGGCAGCCATCATGAATTGCTATTCCGTGAGCACCCGCGTGAGTATTTGCGGCGAGTCTCTGCTTTCTTAGGAAATGTTCAACTAGCCAAAACCTACAATGGCAATCAGCCGGCGATGGCAAGTAACTAGTTAAGCACTACAATCCGCCTCTGTCCCCTGATGGGTCAGCTGCTTCAACCATTTACCACGGCGAAAACGCACGTAACCTATAACCAATCGAACAGCCTCTTCCAGGGACAGAAAGAAGTATACCCAGGGAAGAGGCTGTTTCCATCCCCATGACAACAGTAGCCCTAGAGGCACCCCAAGCAACCAAGTTGTGGAGGCTTCCATAATAAAGACGAATTTACTATCGCCACCACTCTGCAGGATCCCTCCCGCAATCATCATATTGCCCACCTTTATCCATAAAAAAAGAGCAAAAAAGCAGATAACGGAAGTGGCCATTCGTCGCTCTTCCACTGTTAAGTTAAAGGCTGAGACGTAGAGCGGGGCAAGAACAGCAATAAGAACACCAAGCAGCAATGAAATCCCTACTCCTATTCGAACAAAAAAACGAGCATACTGAAAAGCACCTGCATTATTATTCTCTCCCAGCTTATGTCCGACCATAATGCCAGCTGCACCAGAAAGCCCTGCCAGAAGCCCAATCGTCAACCCCTGCAGCGGAAAGGTCACTGTCATAGCGGTCATCTCTGCTGTGCCCATACGGCTATATATTACGGAATAACAAGCCTCCCCTAAGACCCAAACCAATTCCGTTAAAACAATAGGTGCTATCGTTCTTAAAAAAGGTATGCACAGCGCTTTCGAAAACGAACTGAGTTCCTTAATACCTCCGGCACCCGGCAGCTTTCCACGATATACGGCTCCGACAATCAAAGCACTTTCGACTATACGTGAGATTAACGTTGCATATGCCGCACCTGCAAGTCCAAGCTCTGGAAATCCCCAATGCCCAAAAATAAGCGCATAGTTTAAAATAATATTCATTCCTACAGCAGCTATGCTAACAATCATTGGATACTTTACATGTCCTGAACTTCGTAGAACCGCCGAATAGAGCATCGTCAACATCGTTGGAATATAACTGAGGGCAACGATTTTCAGAAAAATGTACCCATTCTCCAACACTTCTTTATCCGTTGTAAAAATAGACAGACATAGCCGAGGGTTGAAAAAAACAAATATCGTAAATGAACCCGACAAGATCAGGCCAATTCCAAGACTTAATCCCAGTAGTGGTGTGATGCTCTTTCGGTCTTTACTCCCCCAATATTGAGCCGCGTATATAGCAAGACCCGTAGCAAGACCCGCCAGTACCACTGAAATCACGCTATAGATTTTACTAGCCATCCCAACCGAAGCGATTGCTACACCCCCAAGCTGCCCTACCATCAATTGATCTACTAAATACAGCACCGCCATGACTAGACTTTGGAGGGATATCGGTACCGCTAATTTTAACAGCTGATTATAAAATTGCTTCTTCTCAAGCTTGTTCATACCCTCATCTCATTTCTCAAAGTTTTTCTACTACCCCATAGGATTTCATTAATCGGTCCACACGACAAAAAAAAGGTACACCCTCCTTTTCGCGAGGTTGTACCTTTCGGTATCATTGCCTTTATTTTCCTGTATTATTTCACCATATCAAACGGTTGTCAACGATATTATTATCGCGTTCTTATGCTCTTCATAAGCTATCATGAGCACACATATAATGGACTGATGAAGACATATCACGGGAGGTTTTCTTGGAATGTTATATGTATACGGGCCGATGCTGCCAGTACGTATTTTAGAAGAAATCGTATTCTGGAAAACACAAGAGAAAGAGCATACCGAGGTTATCAAAGCAATCGTACCTAACCTGGAGGAACCCTATGTTAAACTGCTGGATGAATGGGCAGTGGTCTTCGGTGCCACAGAGATGGCCGCTCAGCAGTTATTGAATTCTGCCCTCTCTGCTTCTCCACCAAGTCAGGCTGAACTCACTGCGGAAACAGAAAAGCTGCTGCATATCTCCTGTACCCAATCCCAAGAATTTGTTCGACAGCTTTTTGCCATTATGGAAAGTAGCGCAGCCGTCAAAGCCGTCCCCCTTGCAACCACTGTGATCCTGCATATTATTCGCGAATCAGAGTATTTCCTTGCCGTACTGCACACTCTGAGCTCACCCGGACAGCTCACGCAAATTATGAGAGATTATACAGCAGCCGACTATGTCGTAAGAACAGAAGAGGACAATGTCACGCGGAATGAGGGACTTATTCCTTCTACAGATACTATCCTTGATATTCGTGAAATGAGTGCTGTGCCAATTGGCGGACATACGCTGCCTCCATTGCCTTATGCTTATAATGCGCTGGAACCATACATCGATGAGAAAACCATGCGGATTCATCACGATAAACACCATCAAAGTTATGTAGATGGACTAAATAAAGCGGAGAACAAGCTAGCTGAGGCTCGCAAGAAAGGAGATTTCGATCTCGTTAAGCATTGGGAGCGGGAGCTAGCCTTTAATGGGGCAGGCCACTATCTCCATACAATCTTCTGGAACGTAATGTCTCCACAAGGTGGCGGGCGTCCAACTGGAGCCTTACTGGAAGCCATTGAACAAAGCTTTGGCAGCTATGACAGCTTCAAGAAACAGTTCACAGAAGCTGCGAATAAGGTTGAAGGTGGCGGCTGGGCTATTCTCGTCTGGAGTCCACGCAGTCATAGACTGGAGATTTTGACTGCGGAGAAACATCAGAACCTATCACAATGGGACGTGGTTCCGTTACTGGCTCTGGATGTATGGGAGCATGCCTATTACCTTAAACATCAGAATAATCGGGCCGATTATATAGAGGATTGGTGGAAGGTCGTTAACTGGCCTTACGTCTCAGAACGTTATGCTGCTGCCAGTAAACTGGCCTGGAAGCCTTTTTGATATTATTTCAATTCACAGTGAACATCACTCTTATTGCCACACCCTGACCAAAAAGGACCCATCATTCACATTACGTGAACGATGGGTCCTTCCAATTTCGAGGTATGCACCCCGATATTTATTCCTTAATCAAGCTTAGAAACTCCGCACGAGCGGCGGCATCCTCACGGAAGACCCCTCTAGTAGCCATAGTTACCGTTTTGCTGCCTGGCTTCTTCACTCCGCGTGCACACATACACAGATGCTCTCCCTCCACAACAACCATAACACCGTGGGGGCCTAACACCTCCGTCATAATATCAGCAATTTGCGCCGTAATGCGTTCTTGAACCTGTAGACGCCGGCTTACTGCTTCAACAAGCCGAGCTAATTTGCTGAGTCCAGCAATACGTCCGCTCGGAATGTATCCTATATGCACTTTACCAAAGAAAGGAGCCATGTGGTGTTCACATTGGCTGTAATAGACGATATCCTTAACGATCACTAGCTCTTCATGAGACTCATCAAAAGTAACGCCGAGCGCCTCGCGGGGATCTATCGAATAACCGCCGAATATCTCCTCGTACATCCGCGTAACACGTGCCGGTGTTTCCAGCAGTCCCTCGCGGCCGGTATCTTCACCGATTAATTCTAATATTTTCTCAACGTGATACTCGATTTGCTCACGGTTCTCTGCAACTTTACCGTTCACATATTCCTTGATGTTCCCCATGATGTCTCCCCCTTCCGCACCCGTATACATGTTATCCGGATCCGGTTACTTACTTCTACGTTTATTCCCTTTAGCTGCTCCTGGGCGCGCACCTGGCTGTCCCTGAGTCTTCATCATTTGCTGGGCACGCTGCATTTGCTTCCCGTTCAGGTTATAACCCATTTGCTTTGCAACCTTTTGCAGCATTTCAGGATCATTCTGCATGTTTGTCATTTGTTTGCGCAGATAATATACACCGATGAAAAAACCACCGATGAGACCTACGACCAATGTAATAATAGGTAATGCGATACTCATCTAAAGCCCACCTCTACACTCTATTGTCTGCATCGCCATATGGCACGCGAATCTATCATAGCATTTCAGGAACTGGACAGCAATTGGCAATATGCAACCTGTCTATGAACTTTTTCCTCCATTAATATCGCTGTCCTCCCGTGCCTTCTTCCCAGTAAGGAGCACATCCTGCGCCCGGCTTAGCATTTCCCTCACCGTGCTATCCTCCTCGCGCTCTAAACCCGCTTCTACAGCCGCTAGAGCCTCATCACCGCCAATACGTCCAAGCGCCCAAGCAGCAGTGCCCCGCATCTCTAGCCGCGGCTCTTTCAGAACAATCTCTGATAGCTTTGGCACAGCCCCGGCTTCCTTAAAATTGCCTAGGGCAATGATCGCATTTCGCTGCATCGGCTTTTTGCCTCTCCAGGCTGCTGAGCTATTGCCGAATTTCTCTTTGAACTCACGATTGCTAAGATCAAGGATCGGCAGCAGCAGCGGCTTCACAATTTCAGGATCAGGTTGCATCTGAGGGCGATGATTCCAGTTCTTACCTCTATTCTTGGGACATACAATCTGGCAAGTATCACAGCCGTATAGACGATTGCCGATCTTGGTCATATACTCCTCGCTGAGGAACCCTTTAGTCTGCGTCAAAAAAGAAATACAAGCCTGTGCGTTAAGCTGACCCGGACCCACCAGCGCTCCGGTCGGACAAGCATCAATACACTTGGTACACTCCCCGCAGCCTTCTTCAACAGGTTCATCCGGAGCAAAAGGAATGTTCGTAACCATTTCCCCAAGATAAATCCAAGATCCCCATTTTGGCGAGATGATAGAACAGTTTTTGCCGCTGAAGCCTATTCCCGCTCTTTCCGCTACCGCTCTATCTACTAGAACACCAGTGTCCACCATACTTTCCAGCACAGCCTCTGGTACACGCTCGTGAATAAATTCCTCTAGCTTACTTAAGGCTTCCCTCAGCACATGGTGATAATCCCTGCCCCAAGATGCCCGGGCGAGGATGCCTCTACGTGCACCCGGCTCAGATTTAGGAGGGTTCTCCATTTTAGAAGGGTAAGCCACTGCAATCGAAATAATAGATAACGGCTTGTCTCCAGAAGACAATGCTGGAACTGTCCTTTTATCCAGATCGGGTTCCTCGAAGCCAGATTCATATCCTTTGTCCCGGTGGTCTTGCAGTATATTTTTTAAATATAAAAAAGGTTCTGCTGTTGTAAACCCTATATCATCAATACCGAGTGATGTCGCAGCCTCCTGAATCTCTGCTTTAAGCTGTGCCCACTTGGAAGGCGGGGGAGCATACGATGACTGAAATGTATTGGTCATTTCCGCCTTCTCCTTTCATATCTTCGCTGACTTTCTTATAATCTATTCAGTTTTGACAGAGGCCACCATATATAATCAGCCCTGCCGACAATCATATCCTGTGAAATAGAGCCGAAGTAACGGCTGTCCTTGCTGGCTGAAGCATGACGGTTATCGCCCATTACAAAATAATTGCCACTTTCCACGGTTAACGCTGCAAAATCCGGATCTTCAATCTCAGTATCGATATAGGGCTCATTCACTATTTTTCCATTCACGTATAACTGATGATTCCGTACCTCTATGATATCTCCAGGTATGCCAATCACTCGCTTCACTAAATACTCCTTATGACTAGGTCCAGTACTTGGATCATGAAGAATGACAACATCACCATGTTTTGGATTTACGAAGAGCAATGAAATTTTATTAATGAAGAGCCTCTCACCCTCCCAGAGCGTTGGCTGCATAGACTGACCTTTAACCGTTGATATATTGAACACAAAAACATTAAGAACAGACATCACAGCAAAAACAATCACAGCTGTAAGCAGCCAATCCTTCATTTCCGAGACCAAACGACCGCCCAGGGTAGTCTTGGATCTGGAGGATCTATGTCTTTGTTTCCTATTTCTCGTGTAATCTACTTGGGGCTCCTGATTCAATATGTCACCTCTGTTCTCAATAATTGAAGTCTATACTTGCAGATATTATAACAATAAAAAAGCATATCTCCCAGCCATTAGCAATGGACTTCTGGAAAATACGCTCGAGTATGAATGAAACAGACTATATCGTCAGCTATAGTTCTTTTTTCTAGAAAATGTTTCCGCTTTCGCAGCTGAGTGATCAAAATTACCCAACAATGCTCAGCTTCCGGACAGATTTGAAGATTTGATTCTCGCTATATCCCATAGCTTCATACAATGGCAAAGCAAAAGAATTATGCTCATCGACGGCTACATAGATACCACTGACTTTACGAGCTTGAAACCTGGATTCCATAGCTGATACCAGACTTCTACCGACTCCTCTGCGGCGATAATCAGGATGTACAGCAATCCGGAAATAACAACCGTGGTTTTTCTCAATTGTACCAATCAGTGCTCCAACAATTTCTTCTTCATCTTCCGCAACTACAATGAGATCTGAATCCCAAGAAAGCTGCCTGGAGAAAGGCTCGATAGTGTTCTCGAAACACTCTTCCGATAATGCGGTTTGCAGCAAATCAGTCACAGGGCTAACGTCGCTTAATTGAAAGGAACGAACGTGCATTCTTTAAAATCTCCCTTGTCTATGGCTTATGAATTTAACAAAAAGAAGGGGTTCCCTTAACATAGAGAAAATAAAAAAAAGCATCAAATATCGAGGAATACCTGCTTTTAAATCTATTAAAGCACACTTTTCTCGTGATATCATCATTTTTCTTTTGAAAGCGCTTAATATCAAGCGTTTACATTTCGGATGGGGTTCATTTCTTCATTAAAAGGGTATTAATAAGGATATATGTCTATAGGTTAGGGACTATTTATTTTAACATTCTAAATACAATTGTAAAACCCTTTCCCTCTCCAATTATACTTTATAAACATTTATGTTTGTTTAGTGTTGCATTATTGGTCTAGATACGGTTTAATTAAAGTATCCTATTGGGCGAAACCCTATAGTACATATTTACAATAAAGGATTTTGACGTTAGTTCGCCAGAATTCTTTATCTATAACAAAATTCTAATATAACTCAGGAGGGATTTTTCCATGGCATTTCAATTACCGGCACTTCCTTATCCGAACAACGCACTCGAACCACACATCGACGCATTGACGATGGAAATTCACCATGACAGACACCATAACACATATGTAACTAATCTGAATGCAGCTTTGGAAAAAGCACCTGAATTGCAAAGCAAAAACATTGAAGAGCTTCTTACAGATCTGAACGCTGTACCTGAAGCTATCCGTACTGCTGTTCGCAACAATGGTGGCGGACACGCTAACCACACTTTGTTCTGGGAAGTTATCGGACCAAACGGCGGCGGCGCACCAACTGGCGCATTGGCTGAAGCTATCGATAAAGAACTGGGCGGATTCGAAAAATTCAAAGAAGATTTCGCAGCAGCAGCAACTACTCGTTTCGGCAGCGGCTGGGCTTGGCTAGTTGTTAAAGATGGCAAACTGGCAGTAACAAGCACACCTAACCAAGACAACCCAATCAGCGAAGGCGCTACTCCAATCCTCGGACTGGATGTATGGGAGCACGCTTACTACCTGAACTACCAAAACAAACGCCCTGATTACATCAAAGCGTTCTGGAACGTAGTAAACTGGGAAGAAGTTGGCAAACGTTACGAAAGCGCAAAATAAGAAATTCCATTTGGCTTATGCCATTTAACTAAAAAAGAAGGTATCTCAGAGCCGAATAGGCTAAGGGATACCTTCTTTGTTTAGGTTGGAGATAAAGATAAAGATTGATTGATTCAGATCCTCCCAGACACCGCATTTCACGCCGCTTGCGTCGCTTAAATGGATGCAACTGGATCGGTATAGATCAGAATAGATCGGTATAGATGAGAATAAATCGGAATAAATCGCAATAAATCTATACTCGGCTTACGAGAATCTGCGTTTGGAGTCGCTGAGCAATAGATTAGGGAATAACTCCCTAAAATTCTGCGATATACTCCATAAACACGAGTAATTAGGGAAATACTCCCTAAAAATCATCCTTTTTGGGCATAAAACTGATATTTCCCCAATTATTAGGGAGGTTTTCCCTAAAATGATCAATTACAAGCCAATTCGACCTATTTTTAGGGAAAAATTCCCTAATTAAATTCCATTCACTCTCGTAGCCATAGGAACACCAGAAGAATTTAGTTGGAACAAGACTGAACTAGTCTGAGCCAAATAAACAAATATTTGCTACGAACAGACTGAAGTATACGACCCTACTTAGGCGCATACGACCCTACCTAGATGCATACGACCCTACTTAGGCGCATACGACCCTACTTAGGCGCATACGACCCTACTTAGGTGCATACATCAAACTCAGGTTTTGTACATTTAGCACTTTAGCAACGCAACACGGCGAATCTTCTACTTCTCTAGCTTCGCCCGCTCTTCCTGCTCATCAAAATAAAGGTTCAGTAGCTTCAGAAAAACGTTAGGGAACGCATAGTTAGCCATGTCTTCGCGGCTGATCCAGCGCACTGCTCCGCCATCCTCTGGACTAGCGGTCCCGTCCTCAAATCTCTCGATAGGCATGCTGCTGTCGATCCCTGAGAACAAGTCCGCGTCCGCGTTGTACACCGCCCGTCCTTCTGCCGCTATCGGCAGCGGAAGGGCGTCCTCTTCGCTGCAGCGGTACACCTGCAGCGTCCACACGATATGGCTGAAGATATGCTCAGCAGCCATCCAGTGCTTCTCAGGCCGGGCAGAGATCCCGGCCTCCCGCAGTGACCGGCGCAGCCGGTCCAGCGCCGCCGCTTCCGGCAGCCGCGCGCCTTTGGCGCCGCCTTCCACAGGCGGCGCCGGCCAGTGCGGCAGCTCCCACATGCGGGCTAACAGCCCGCTTTGTGGCCGCTGCCGGATGAGCACTTGGCCCGCGTTGGCACCGCGGCCCTCAATCAAAGCCGCCAGCCGCTCCTCAGGGCGCGGCGGCTTGGCCTTGGTCTTGACGGGCAGCGAGGTCTCGCAGCCCGCCAGGCGCGCGGCGCAATGCTCCATCACCGGGCAGGTTAAACAGCGCGGTGATTTAGGAGTGCATACGAGCGCCCCAAGCTCCATCAGCGCCTGATTAAAAGATGCCGCTTCCCCCTCCGGGATCAGTTCAGCTGCCAGGCGCTCCATTTTTACGCGGGTGGGTCCCTTGGCGATATCATCCTCTATCAGGAAGTATCGGGACAACACCCGCATCACATTGCCGTCGACCGCTGGCTCCGGCCGATTGAACGCAATGCTAAGGATAGCCCCTGCCGTATAAGGTCCCACTCCCTTTAAACTGAACACAGCCTCACGATCATTCGGCACCTGCCCGCCATACAGCTCTTTGACCTGTTTGGCCGCATGCTGTATATTGCGAGCACGAGAATAATAACCTAAGCCTTCCCAGCACTTAAGAACGTCCTCTTCTGGTGCATCGGCGAGCGACTCCACGGTAGGAAACCTTTCGATAAACCGATTGAAATACGGGATTACCGTATCCACCCTTGTCTGCTGCAGCATTATTTCAGAAATCCAAATATAATAAGGATTGCGGTGCCGACGCCAAGGCAAATCCCGTTTCTGCCCTTGATACCACTCCAGCAAATGATAGCTGAAATATTGCTTAGCCTCCCGCAGCTCCTGTTCGTCTTGAACTTGTAGATCTTGTTGTGTCATTATAACGCTCCTTGCCCTTCTATAATCAGGGTTCAATTTATGAACCTGGCCCTTCCACGACGGCAAAAGCCGAAGCCAAATCACGGCCATGTGTTATCGTAAGATGAATGGTGTACCTCTGTCCATTTGGCAGATCTAGTCTGCTCCAAGCTTCACACGATAAAGTTACCTCTGGTTTTCCTTTAACATCAGGCAATATCTCAATATCGTGAAACCCAACTACATTGCCGATGCCACAGCCTAAAGCCTTCACAACTGCTTCCTTGGCAGCAAAACGTCCGGCTACGAACTCAGCCAACCTCCCGCTTCGCTCTTCAGCAAGTTGATATTCTTGCTCTGTTAAGACCCGCTGGTTAAATTTCTTACCCAGTCCTCTATTTATTACCTCTGAGATTCGTTCAATTTCTAACACATCATGTCCGATTCCGTAAATCAACACTTCACGCTCCTTATGGACGTGTATCCCATTTTGCTTCAATAATGGTATGATCAATCATATGAAGTATTATTAAAAGTAATAGTCCTGCAAGATTCTTTCTGCTATCTTAAAAGAAAATGCGCTCTAAGTCTAATAAGACTATCCAGCGACTTCACGATAGACTAGCTGATTTACTTCATTTTTATATATGGAGAGGGGATTACCCTATGAATCATCGTAATTTTGAAATACCTGCCGGAGACGGAGCTGTTCTCCGCTGCTCACACTTCCCAGCCCAAGGCAAAGCCAAAAGCGTTATAGTTATAGCCCATGGCTACAAAGGTTTTAAAGATTGGGGAATGTTTCCTTACATAGCCACAACTCTCAGCCAAGAGCATGAAGTAATTACTTTTAACTTCTCTCATGCTGGCATCGGGGAAGATCTGCTGCATTTCACTGAACTTGAGAAGTTCGCCCGCAACACCTATCGCCGCAGCTTGAAGGACATGGAAATCCTGTTGTCCTATCTTAGTCAACACCCGAAATTCGGCAGCCTGCCGTTATTCCTTCTCGGCCACAGTCTCGGAGGGGGAATTTGTTTGGTCTACACGCTTGATCATCCCAATGAGATCAGCGGAGTAATCTCCTGGAACGGGGTTACGAAACTCGATTTGCTGACGGAAGAACAAAAGCAGCAGATGAAGGAAACAGGAAGAACCTATGTCCTTAATGGACGTACTGGCCAACAAATGCCGCTGGATGCTGTAATTTTAGAAGACATGGAGAACAACAAAGAACGCTATAACATCCTTGAACGCATACAGAAAGCGTCCTTCCCAGTTGTCCTTATTCAAGGCAGTCAAGATGGAGTACATCTCCGCCAAGGATCTGAGCATCTCATCAAACTTCGGCCAGATATTAGCTGGGTGCAGGTTCCTGAGGGTAATCATACGTTCAACACTGTGCATCCTTTTGCTGGCACGACTCCGCAATTAGAGCTCGCGATTGCTGCGACAACTAATTTTATCGATCAGACACTTACGCTTACAGAATAATTATTCTTCTTAGTCTATCCAGCTATCCAACTCACAAAAACCGCCACGAGCGCTGCTGCTACGCAGACCCGTGGCGATTTCTAGTTCAACCTATTCTAAATCCCCGGAATAACATTACGCTTATGTGCCGTTCTCCGGTAATAATTCTCAAGCTTCTCAGCTACTTCAGGGTTAACCTGTTTACCTTCAAGATAGTCGCTGTTATCGTCATAAGTAATGCCCAGCTCGGTTTCATCCGTCTGACCCGGCCATAAGCCCGCCGTAGGTGCTTTTGTGACAATATCCGCAGGCACACCGATATGTGCAGCCAATTGACGTACCTGACGTTTATTAAGTGTGGATAGTGGTGTAATATCTACAGCGCCATCGCCCCACTTCGTGTAGAAGCCGGTAATCGCTTCAGAAGCATGATCCGTTCCTACTACAATTAGATTGTTCTCAAAAGCGAGTGCATATTGCATAACCATACGTGTTCTGGCTTTAACATTTCCTTTGCCTTGATGCGTCATATGGCGGTGTTGGCCTATTGATTTCAGACCATGCTCAACTTCAAGGGCAATTTCATTTACCGCTTCCTCAATGTTGGTCTCCACAGTATGAGTCAGATTAAAAGCTTTGGCAACATCATAGCTATGCTGAATATCTTCCTGAACCCCATAAGGCTGGAATACTCCAAGCGTCATATACTCTGTGCCTTTTTCTGCCGACAGCTCGTCCGTAGCCTGTTTACAAAGACCCGCGGCTACCGCACTGTCCACTCCACCACTAATGGCGATCAATAATCCTTTAGCCCCTGCGTTCAGCACGTACGACTTTAAGAAATCAACCCGTTTTCGTGCCTCAACCTCTACATCAATCGTTGGCTTCACGCCAAGATCCGCAATAATTTCTTTCTGTAAACTCACCAAACACACCTCGTTCCATCAGAAATGGTTCCATATCCATCAAAATATCCACCCAAACGAAGCTCATGCTTCTAAGCATATTCTATCCCATTATTGCTCTTATATTTTGAAAAATCCCGCATGCAGCCGATTTACCGGCTGATGCGAGATTATATGGAATAACTGTTTTTACTGGCACAAACGATTGAAGACTTCTTTCAATTCAGCAGCAATTTCAGCAGCCGAACGATCTTCTACACCATGACGTTCAATAAAGTGAACGAGTTCTCCATCCTTCATCAGTGCGATGGAAGGTGAGGATGGCGGATAAGGAGCAAAATATTCACGTGCTTTAGCAGTAGCTTCTTTCTCTTGACCTGCAAACACTGTGAACAAGTGATCCGGAGTGATTTCATTTTGCAAAGCCTGAGCTACACCTGGACGACATTGTCCAGCAGCACAACCACAGACCGAATTTACGACTACAAGCGATGTTCCTTTTGCGGTTGGAAGAGTTGCTTCCACCTCTTCTGGAGTCATAAGCTCCTGAAACCCGATACTTGTCAGGTCATCACGCATAGGCTGAATTGAATCTCTCATATATTGATTAAAAGACATGGACATTTCTCTGCACTCTCCTTCACTTTTCAACTGTTTGTCAGATAATATTACAGCAGTACTTACTAACTTTATTATACATTCATACTCTGTGAAAGCAAGAGATGCTGTAGAGGGTGATTCAATCTAAGAGCGAACCCCGCTGGGTTCCTCCTTATCCAATGGGAAGGAGATCGTAAATACCGTACCCTCTCCTTCTACAGACTCTACATTTATTTTACCGTTATGCCGCTCCACAATACTAAGACACAAGGATAAGCCTAGACCTGTTCCCTGAATTTTCGTCGTAAAAAAGGGTAAAAACAGCTTCTCGCGTTGACTTTCTGACATACCAACACCGCTATCGGTGACAATCAACTCCACTTTATCATGAGTACTGCGTGTCTCCAGTGTCAGCACCCCCTTGGGTCCCATAGCCTCCATACCATTACGTCCTAAATTGAGAATAAGCTGCTTGATTTCCCGGACATTTAGCTCCAATTCATGCAGTGATGGGCTCAGCTTCAGTTCAACACTTTGACCGCGAAGATTAGCATCAGCCCACAGCAATGGACTAACTTCTTCTATAATATGGTGCAGCAGCACCTTCTCTTTATCAGAAACCCGGCTCTGTGCCAAGGATAAAAAATCATTAATAATACTATTAGCGCGGTCCAGCTCTTCCATCACAATCTGATAATAAGAATCCAATTCTTGAGCACTCTTTTCTCTCATCAGCTGCAAAAAACCCCGAACTACCGCCATAGGATTACGAATCTCATGGGTAATTCCAGCAGCCATCTGCCCGACCAAGCTCAAACGTTCCACATGATCCAGCTCTACACGTAGTTTTTCCTCATTGGTCATATCCTGCACAATAATTACAGCACCACTTGTTACCCCTGAGCTCTTATGCATTAACGGCGCTGAATAAATCTGATAGATGCGCGACTCATGAATCATTTTTTCACTGGAACGCCGTTTAGAGCGGATATTATCACTTACCCGCATATATGCCTGTGTATCCACTGAGCTGTGAAAAAACTTTTTTACCGGTTCGTCAATAATATCCTCTTTTCGCAAATTGGGATAATGAGTCCTCATCATTCCTAACATACAATCATTAAGATCAGTTACAACTCCGTGTTCATCCAGAGACATAATACTCAGAGGGACTACATTGGTAATCTGCTGCAGCTTCTCGGACTCCCACTGGAAACTTTCACTGATACTCTCCATTTGTACTTTATCCCGCAATCTACTTCTAACCATCTCAACAAAATATACAAAAACACCACCTAGCGCGATGGTAAAAAACAGATACACCGTAATCAGAAATGCTTGCACGGAATTTGATTCATATATATTTTCCCCGCCTATAATCGGGACTAACGCAATAAATAGCATGCTTGGACAAAGAATCATCCATAACATACCGATCTTCTCAACTACTGTACCTTTCTTAAAAGGTTTGGCCAGTCCAAACAGTAGCGGATATAATAAAACCCCTGAATTCAATATCACGTTACTGATTCCTGTAGGCTCCGCAATGATTACATTGCAGATAAGCAAGAAAATGGACAGCAAAATGCCCGAACGGGTAGTTCCATATAAAATACCAATATACGCAGGGATTAATCCTAAATTCAAATAGGCTACACCAAACAGAGTTGTCGAAAGAAGAGAGCACAGGATAAGACTAAACGTACACGCCAAAATTAAAAAGGTCTGATCATTTGGGAGCTTCCCCTTTTTCCGAGTCACAAATCTACGGTCCACCCACCATTGAAAAAGAAAAAGAAAGGAGCATGCTGCCGATATTTGCAATAAGATATCCTTAACCGCACCAATAATTACAATCACACCCCAAAATGGACAAATTACCCTACATGCTTAGATTAAAGCACAGGATTACTCTCCTGACAACGATAATCACCTAATGATTGGACAAGACTGGTTACATGTGAATCAGAATGGTATGATTCCGTTAGGAATACCCGCGGAAATCGCTTCCGTGTCTTAACATGTAAAGGAGTAAAATTTCATGAGCAATTACGATGTGATCGTCATTGGGGGCGGCCCTTCGGGTCTAATGGCAAGCGTGGCCGCTGCAGAACACGGGGCATCCGTTCTGCTAATCGACAAGGGAGCAAAACTAGGCCGAAAGCTCGGAATATCTGGTGGCGGACGCTGCAATGTTACCAACGTCAAGGAAAGAGACGAGCTAATCGCCCATATTCCAGGAAACGGGCGTTTTTTGTATAGTGCCTTCGACCATTTTAATAACCAGGATATCATCGCCTTTTTTGAAGGTTTAGGCATTGCATTAAAAGAAGAAGATAACGGGCGGATGTTTCCCGTTTCCGATAAGGCCTCTAGTGTCGTCTCTGCCCTAATCAGCAAAGTACGGAGTCTAGGCGTGCAGATTATGACCGACAGTCCCGTCTCAAGAATAATCTATAACGAAGAGGCTGTTAAGGGAGTCCAGCTGAGCTCGGGCAAGACGATCGCCTGCACTGCTGTTATCATCGCCACCGGAGGCAAGTCTGTACCACAGACCGGTTCCACTGGAGATGGCTACCCTTGGGCAGAAGCCGCAGGGCACACGATCACCGAGCTGTTTCCGACAGAGGTGCCGATTCTTTCACGGGAAGAATGGATTAAGTCAGGCGAGCTGCAAGGCCTGTCGCTACGTGATGTAGCCCTCACTGTGTGGAATCCTAAAGGAAAGAAGGTCATCTCTCATCGAGGAGATATGATATTCACCCATTTTGGATTATCAGGGCCCATTGCACTGCGGTGCAGCCAATTTCTGAGACAAGTCCAACGTAAATCCGGCACAGATACGGTGGAGATGTCCATTGATCTCTTCCCTGATCTGAACACACAGGAAGTAGAATCAATGTTGCAGGATAAGCTGGATCAGGAACCTAAGAAAGCGATCCGCAATTCGCTGAAAGGACTGTTGCCAGAACGTCTCATCCCCCTCTTGCTGACTAAAGCTGACTTAGATGGGGATACAACTGGCCATCACGTCTCCAAGAATGGGTTGCTTCTATTAGCTGGGATTTTGAAACGCATGCCGGTTTATGTGCATGGCACCCGTTCCCTATCCGAGGCCTTTGTTACCGGGGGCGGGGTAAACCTGAAGGAGATCGATCCCAAAAGAATGGAATCGAAGCTTATGCCGGGGTTATTCTTCTGCGGCGAGGTACTCGATATCCATGGCTATACAGGAGGCTACAATATAACAGCGGCCTTCTCAACAGGATATACAGCAGGCAAACACGCTGCTGACATTCGACTGGGATAATCTCTAATGCAACGTGAATATCCTCCAAGCAGCTTACTACTTTGAAAATGGCGGTCTGCGCGATTCTCTCATTAATTGGAGAATCGCTCCTCTGTTTTGGGTTCCTCAGCTGCTATGTGGAGCGTCTGTCCTAATCAGCTACTGCGGCTTCGGATCCAGATGACGTTATTGGCGAATTTATCACCTTATGGGCAGTGTTTCGGACTCCAACCACGCTATTCATTATAACGAGACTCATATATGGTGTTTTTCATGGCAATAGCAACTATGGAGTCCGTTAGCATCCCAAAAGTGGAAAAATAGTATGTTTAGGGGCAGCTGTGTCCGATAGGCTAGCTAGGTACCTCATACGTACGTGCGTGCAATAGATCGAATCAAGACAAAAAAAGAAGAGTGCCCCAGCAGCCTTTTCACGGCTTATGAGGCACTCTTCCGTTCTATTTATATCTTTATTTCGCTAAGCGAAATGTTCCAAATATTCTAGAGCTAAACAGTGCAACGATATAACCTAGCGGGATGAACAGGATAATCCCAAACCATCCATATAAGGAAATACAGATCAGCGCAGAACAAATGATTGAAAAAGGAAGCAGTAAGATAGGGACCGCACGCAGCCCCGCTTCGGCTTTTTGTTCCTTTGTAAACGGCAGAATTCCGATGTAATCATCTCCCACGAATAACGACCAGAACGACAACAGCCAATTGGTCATGAGAGAAACTAAAACTATAAAGCCCAGCCATTTGAACCCTGATGGAATGATAAATATCGCTAGAAGGGACACAGCAGTAAACGATAAGTAGAGCTTTAAATGAGCAGGATTCCGTACAAGGGCCTTAATCGCTGCCGCAGAGAAACGACTCTCGGCAGTTTTTGATTTTAGCAAAGGCTGTGATTTCCGGAAAATCCACGGCTTATGGCGGGTCGGACGTGGCTTATCCAGTACACCGCGGAGTAATAGGGCCGCTATTTTCATCCGCTGCTTATAATCTTCACGCACATCGTTCATGAATGTCCCACGCATCACTATACGCCGCTGAAGAGCGATTACCGCTACGACTGCAAAGAGTGCTGCGATCAGCAGCATAAAAACTGGACTGTTGTTCCAAAACGTAGCTGCACGGAAATAGATCCCACAAGGAACGGAGATGGCCAGAATCAGCCACAGCCAGCGCCGCCAGCCTTGCTTTTGTACTTTTACAATATGCCCCAGTAATTTAATGCACCAGCTACATGCCAAAGTCAGAGCGAACAGCGCCCATACCTCTGATGACAGCATTCCATATCCCCGAACCAGAAAAGGTAATAACAGCACAAAAGCTACACAGAACTTCAACGATGTTACGATCAGGCTGTACAGCAACCCGCGAAACATAATCGTATTTATCCATCGCTGCCGTTGTCTTAGAAATAATAGATCGCCTTCCTGCAATAATAGCACCAGTCCCCCTCTACAGAGCAGGAGCACTAATAATGAAGGAATGAGCATAAACGGCAAATCTCCACTCCAAGCTGGCAATGCCTCGTTCCAGAACCCGTAATATAACCGTCCTCCCAGAAATCCCCCGGGAATCAGTATATATAACAGCACAGTCCAATCGGCAGCCGTACGGATAATAGCAGATTGCTCACGCCAATGAGAAAATAATCGCCGCCAGAATAGCTTTTTGGAGGTAGGAAAAGCAAACCCTCGCTGCTTCTGCTTACTCATGTCAGTTCGTCGAAGCAATCAAACAACGACGCCTCCGGCAACCCAGCATAATCACGTATATCTTCGAGCGTTCCAGCAGCGGCAACCCTGCCACCCGAGATCAGCACAAAATCATCGCAAATTTTCTCAGCAGTATCCAATACATGCGTAGACATTAATACACCAGCTCCGCGCTGCCGCTCCGCTTCCAGCAGCCGCAGGAAATCTTTAGTGGCCCGAGGATCCAAGCCGATAAAAGGCTCGTCCACAATATAAACATCCGGCTGCACCAAAAAGCCAAGCATCAGCATCATTTTCTGTTTCATACCCTTAGAGAAACCAGCTGGAAGATCATCACGGACATGATTCATGCCGAACTGCTTCAGTAACCTCTCCGCCGTTTCTTGAAACTGCTCATATTTTAGTCCATAAGCAGCAGCAGCCAAATCTAAGTGCTCCCATAAGGTCAGGTCCTCATAAAACACCGGCTGCTCCGGTACATAAGCATAGGATTTATTAACTCCATTAAAGGAGACCTTAGCTTTGGTATTCTTAAGCAAACCGAGCAGTGTTTTGATTGTAGTACTTTTTCCCGCACCGTTTGGTCCGATCAGTCCGAGCAGCTGTCCACGCCGCACCTGAAATGAAATATCGAATATGCATGGGGCACCTGCTTCATAGCCTGCTTCATCGATCTCAACATCGAGTACAATCTCTTCGTCGCTCTCGGTATCCCCTGTTATTTCTACATTCTCCATATTCGCCAACTCCTAAATATTTCTAATGAATATTATTATCGAAATTCCAATCCAGAAAGATAGCTTCTCTAATCGTACTATATATACTTTCTCCAAGGAAGCAAACTGATTTTTTCACAGCTCAGAGAACTACTCTCCTATTTAAAAAAGAAACCTCCCATTAAAGAGAGGTCTGTCCGAGAAGCTCTAGGTTATTTGTTGCTGAAATTTCTTCTTCACGTTTAATTGCCGCTTCATCTCTACGCTCGATTTTACCACGCAGCATTAACAGTAACACTCCGAGCAGGGCTGTAAGCAAACCAGAGAGAATGAAAGCCGGGACAGGTCCTGACGCTGTAACTAAAGCCCCACCGGCCACAGGTCCCAAGATAACAGCCGCACTTGTTAGACTGCCTATAGTTCCAAATACACGGCCCGTGTATTCCGCAGGGGTCCGCTGTTGCAGCATAGAATTGAAGGGAATGAATGCAAGGCCTGCTCCCACACCAGCAAACATAAAAGAACCAAATAAAGCGATGTTCATCCATAATCCAGCCTGACCGTGGGCAGTTACAATTCCTGCACTTGAGAAAACAACCCCCATAATTACAGCTCCCAATCCCATAAAGACGAGCGTATGTTTACCACTGCCTATACGGCTTACAAGCAGGGCTGACAGTAAGGTGCCAAGACCACTGGCTGCCACACACCAACCCAGCAGATCACCGTTCACACCCGGAATTTCCCGGAATAACGTTACAATCTGCGAATCACCAATTTGCAGCATTAGCAGCACTAGCACCAGCATAGCAATCCCGCAAAGTACTACAGGCATTCCCGCGATCACCTGCAGACCCGCCGACATTTCTTGGCGAAAAGACTTCTGAGCACCATTTTCCCCTGTGCTATCCTCTGCTGCATCTTTCTTCAGTGCAGCCGCACGCGGCAGTCCTATTAAGATGACCGCCGATAAAATGAAGGTAGCCGAGTCAATCACATAACAAGCGGCAATACCAAATGCGGCAACCAGCAGTCCACCTAGAGCAGGACCTACAATTTTGGTTATTTGTTCAATAGATGAGCTAAGCGCCATGGCTTTATCCATCTGGGCCGCAGGGACAAGCTCCTTGAGCTTTCCGCTTTTGGCTGGTGAAAAGAGTACATCCATGATCCCTTTAGCCACCAGCAGGACATATACCTGCCAGAGAGAACCTGCAAATACCAAACAAACAACGATTCCGGCACGAGCTAGATCCGAACCAATCATCAGCGCCTTGCGGTTAAAACGATCACTTAAATAACCTGCGAACGGTCCTCCTAAGAGCAACGGCACAGCCATACATAAAGATATAGCCGTAATTTCCCACGGTGTCGCATTCCATTTAAAACCTACCATTGTCAGTAGCGCTAGGATATGCAACCAGTCTCCCACATTCGATACAAGCTGTGCGGCAATAAGCAGCATAAAGGGCTTATTCGCCGTTAGCTTTCCTTCTTTTGAATCATGAGCCAGTTGTTCCTCCATCTTACTTCACTCCCCGTTACTATTTCTCGATGAAGTAATAGTAAAATATTAGAGAACATCAATCATCCGTCTGGAGGCGTAAATAGCGCTTGAACCTAAGACTGAAATTCTTATCCTTTCAAAGACTGAAATCAAAAAAACCTTCGTTTTTATCGTATTCAAAAAATTGTTTGATTTTTAATAATTAAAAGTGTGCTCATTGTGACAAATCACATGTTCTTCATTCGCTCTTTCACGTATTCTAAGGTTATCTCAAGGTTCGTTGCACAGGTAACCCGTGCACTAATGACTATTGATTGCAAACTGTGCGATGAGTTCACACATGATTAACGATAGAGGGTGGAGAAGCATGATACAATCTTACGAACGTGATACGCAATTAACACTACATTTGTACCGGGTATTTGCCAAGTCTTTTAAGAGCATTAATGAACATGCTGTTACCGGCAGCAAAATTGAAGGTTTTAATCCGACTGCCTTTGCCGTTATGGAAGTGTTGTACTATAAGGGACCACAACCCATTCAACAAATTGGCGCCAAGCTGCTGCTGCAAAGTGGCAACGTTACTTATGTAATCGATAAGCTTGAGGAACGCGGCTATTTGCAGCGTAAGCCTTGTCCGAGCGACCGCCGTGTGATTTTTGCGGAGCTGACTACGGAAGGTGAACGTCTCATGAATGAGATGTATCCGAAATATTCAGAACGCCTGCATCTTGCTTTCAGCGGTCTGAATGATGATGAGAAGGAACAAATGATTGTTCTGCTCAAAAAGATGGGTCTACAAGCTGAGAAGCTATCCCCTCTTCCTCGTAAGTAAGAGTCGCTTATTTATGTGTTTTAGACAAGCTGTTATTGATTTCTGTTAATGTTAAAAAGAAAACCAATAGGCGATTCTCCGATTTATTTGAGAATCGCCCATTGGTTTTCTTTGTTCTGCGCCGGCTTACTTGAGCAGATGATCGGTAAGTCGATGCCGAAGACGGACTTTGAGGTCCGCTTTTGGCAAACCTCGGATCATAGTCATCCTTATTCGGCAGGCGGGACTTGCGAGCACGATTCTGATTGGACTTGGCGTGCACACCTTAGATTGATGTCCCTTCTAGCTGACCGTAACTATCGCTCTCAGTAAAATCCACTTTCGGTAAAATCCACTTTTGATATAACCCGCTATATTTTCAGCGCCCGATCTTGATGGGAACCTGAGCAGTAGCTAAAGGAATAACTGCATTCTATACAGCTATTTCGTATGCAAATCGGATTATTCTAACTTTAAGTGTATTCTGTACAATTAAAAACCAGAAAAAGTACCCCTAGGCGAGTAAATCAAGAAAATAGATGTACTAAATACAGCTATATCCATTGAAGAGTTAACGGCAGGATTATAGTTGTACAAAATACAACTAAATTTGCCTAACGATTGCTTCCACTGCTTCCATCGACGCTCTACTCTAGAGGTTGCATCAATCTGGCGTGCCACCCATCCGTTATTCCATGTGTCATTCCATATGTCACTCCATGCGTCACTCCATATGTCATTCCATGCGTCTTTCCGTGTGTCATTCCATGTGTCTTTCCGTACGCCACTCCGTGCGTGATTCCATGTGTCACTCCATGCGTCATTTCATGTGATACTCCGTCCGTTAGTCCATGCGTCATTCCATATGCCACACCGTCGGTCATTCCATGCGTCACTCCGTACTCCACTCCAGGGAGTAAATTCGTATGGTTCAACCACTTTAACACGCTATCTACCTAATAAGTTATGCCTTTTTCAAGGACGATGAAGCATCCTCTACTGAAGGCACACCCTTGCGCAAACCCCAGGATATTATCAGCGACAAAACAGCGAAAACTGCCATTACGATAAATAATGAATGAAGACCACCTTCAAGGGCATCACGCAGACTGTTTGATACTTCCCCAGACAGGTTGGTTCCTGCATGTGATCCAAGCAGCTTATTAATATCATCTCCTGAGATGTTCGAATCTGGTTGTTTTCTTAACAGCTTATCAATATTCAAGTTCAGCCAGGAACCAAAAATAGCCACCCCAACAGTCTGTCCTAAAGAACGCGTGAACGCATTAAGCGCTGTAGATGCTCCCCGTTGCTCATACGCAACAGAGGACTGCGCGATAATCGTAAAGACTGTAGAAGAATACCCAAAGCCAACTCCACAGACCAGCATCAAGCATAAGAGCAGCAGCTGTGAAGACTCTCCTGTTAAGAAAGCCAGACCAATAGCCCCGGCAGCGATCATAATCAATCCAAGCATTGCGGTTCGACGCGAACCTGCTTTTAGAATCATCCGCCCTCCGGCGATCGAACCAAACATCCAGCCTACCGACATCGGCGCCAGTAGCAAACCTGAGATGGCGGCGCTTTTTCCGGATACACCCTGCACCCATAATGGCACATACGTAGAAAGCCCAATAATTAATGTGCTTACCAGCAGGTTAGCCCCAGTAGACACCGCTATGTTGCGGTTCGAGAATAGACACAGCGGCAACATAGGTTCAGGAGCACGACGCTCCACAAAGAAAAATAAAACTAGCAGGATAACAGCCACACTTAGAGTTGCAATTAGCAGTGGGGATGTCCACTCCAGATTCTGTCCTCCTGTGGAGAGACCGAAGAGTAATGCGCCCATACCAGCAGCGAATAGCAGCACCCCTGCCACATCAATTTGTGCTTTCCGACGTACCTTCTCTTCCTTCAAATAACGGGCAATAAATACCATTGCTAGTAAACCAAATGGCAGATTAAAGACAAATACCCAGCGCCAGCTTAGGTAATCTACAACATATCCTCCAAGAAGAGGGCCTACCAAAGAGGAAATCCCCCATACAGAGCTAAGTAATCCTTGTGTCTTCGCTCTCTCTTCAATACTGTAAATATCCCCGATAATGGTAAAGGTCATTGGAATGAGCGCACCCGCGCCAATCCCCTGTATTGCCCGGAACAGGATCAGCTGTTCCATACTTTGCGAAATACCGCATAATAATGAGCCTAATAAAAAAACAGCTGCCCCCCACATGAACACCGGCTTGCGTCCAAAGAGGTCACTGATTTTGCCGAAAATAGGAGTAGTAATAGCCATTGCCAGCAAATAAGAAGTGAATATCCAGCTAAGCCACTGCATTCCCTGAAATTCACCTACGATAGCTGGACCCGCTGGTCCTGTTACCGTTCCTTCAATCGCAGCCAAAAAGGTAGCTAGCAGCACCCCTATCAGTATTAATTTACGTTCTAAATCCCCTGTTGACTTCAATGTTCCAAACCCTCTCTTTATGTAATCAAATCATTGCCATTCCCCACGCAGAAGCGCATGTAGAGTCACATCCTGAAAGCCGGAAGGGGTCTGACGATATTGACGCAGTATACCTTCCTTCTGAAAGCCGAGCGTTTGAACCAGCCTCTCCGCACGATTATTATCAGGATGACACAGCGCTTCTATCCGATTCAGCCCCATCCTATTGAAGCCGAAGTTGAGCACTAAACCAAGCGCTTCTTTCATATATCCAAGCCCCCAAAAGGCAGGCGCCAGATCGCAGCCAATTTCCCCGCGGTAAGCTCCCTGTAACTGCCAATAGTTATACCCGCAGCTCCCTATAACTTCACCTCCGGGTCCTACAATACTCCAGCGTAAGCTGTCCTCTTCCTGAGCCATCTGTGATAAAAATGCAATCAGTTGCTCAGTCTCTTCGATAGAGGATAATGCTGGAGCCCCCAGCCAGCGGGTGACCTCTGGATGAGACCAGATCTGATACAATGCTGAAGCATGTTCAGTAGTCATAGCACACAGCTTCACTCTACTGCCGACCAGTGTGGGTATCACTCCATTGCAGTTATACAAGTCTCTGCCCCCCTTCAACTTATCAATTATACATCATTCAAGAGTATATCCTTAAGATAAAAGTTCTAAATTCTTTAACATTGAAAAGAACAAATTCTACGCGTTAACGTAAAAAGACGTCTGCAGCAGGGAGCAAACACTCCCTAAATACAGACGCTTTTTATTAAACTTAACTACAATGATTTCATTCCGCTTCATGAATAACTTCACTGCATAACACCTGAAGTTTGGCTCGAATATCCTTGAACTCTTCAATTCCAGTCCCCGTAATACTGTACCCTTCGGTATGGGCAGTCAGAAAGTTGTCCAGTGTCAGCTTTTCCAATTCCTGTTTCACTTCGCGTTCTCCTACACGATACCCCAGATCTTCAAGTCCGAGCAGCATCTCTGAGATCGTCACATCTTTATCCCGTGCACAATAAAGCATATGAATTCCTATGAACAAGTTCTGTACATCAGCGCGCATATTCCACCTCTTCCGGCTATATAGCCTTCGGTATTTATACTAGCATTACCCTCTGACCGATCCCCGGAAACATTATTGTGGCTGTTCCGCATTTCATGGACTTCAAGGAACATTCCATATTGTTACAGATTGGTATTGTCGCTTGACGTATTATGTCTAGCTGTACTATGTTGATAATTACAGTTATGAGTTCATATTTGAATTTAAAGTACAGGAAGGTGATGCTTCATGTTTCAAGCTATGCCTTACGATGGAACACGCAACGAGCAGTTTGAAGCGGTTCTAATCCAACTAGAAGCATTAGTAAAGGACGAACCAAGTGCTACGGCCAACCTGGCCAATGCTTCGGCACTGCTTAAACACGCTATGCCGGATACGAATTGGGCCGGTTTTTATTTATTTGATGGCAAGGAGCTTGTGCTCGGGCCTTTCCAAGGTCTTCCTGCCTGCATCCGCATCCCGTTGTCTCGTGGAGTCTGCGGAACGGCTGCTGCGGAACGACGCACGTTAGTAGTTGGAGATGTGCATGCATTCCCTGGACATATCGCCTGTGACGCCGCTTCAAACAGCGAAATTGTTGTCCCGCTGATCAAGGATGATCGTTTGCTTGGCGTACTCGATATCGACAGTCCGCTGAAAGATCGTTTTGATGATGAGGAACGCCGGTTCCTGGAGCGGTTCGCAGCCCTGGTATCGGAAGTTATCTAAAGCAGCTCTGCCCTATAGAGCATAAGAAATAGGCTGTCTCATTTGTAGGAATCTCCTACTTATAAGTCAGCCTATTCTTGTTGAGCCTATAGCCGTACCGGACTGATATTCCAAATCTCCGCGGCGTAGCGGCTAATCGTGTTATCACTTGAGAATTTACCGGAATGACCAATATTTATAATAGACTTTTTCAGCCACTCCTGACGGTTGCGGTATGCCCGGTCAATCTCGACATGAGTCTCGACATAACTTGCGAAATCCTTAAGCACAAAGAATTCATCGTTATTATCCAAAAGAGAATGGAAAATGGTCTCAAACTCCGCACCATGACAGCATATAGGTCCCGGATTAACCAACTGATCCAATACTTCCTTCACACGGCTATCCCCATTGTAGATATCACGTGCGTGATAGCCGCCATGCTGATAATAATCCATTACCTGCTCAGCACGAAGACCGAACAGGAACATATTGTTGTCCCCTACCATCTCATGCATTTCCACGTTAGCACCGTCCATCGTACCTACGGTTAATGCACCGTTCATCATAAACTTCATATTCCCCGTACCGGAAGCCTCTTTACTCGCTGTAGAAATCTGTTCACTAATATCCGCAGCAGGAATGATCTTCTCGGCCAAGGATACCGAATAATTCTCAAGGAAAAAGATACGGATCTTGCCTTTAACATCCGGATCCTTGTTGACAGCCTCCGCCACAGTATTGATCAGCTTGATAATTCGCTTCGCCAAATGATAGCTTGGTGCCGCCTTTGCTCCGAATATAAACGTGCGCGGTACCATATCCATCGAAGGATTATCTTTGATTTGGTTGTACATATGCAGAATATGCAAAATATTTAGCAGCTGCCGCTTATAAGCATGCAGGCGCTTCACCTGAACATCAAAGATAGAGTCGGGGTCTACATGTACTGAATGCTTGCTGTAAATGTATTCAGCCAACTTGAGCTTATTCCGCCGTTTAATGCTGGCTACTTGTTCCTGAAAGGAAGCATCCTCACAATATTTAATCAAACCAATCATCTCTTGCGGATGGCTCATCCAGCGGGTTCCTATCGATTGATTGATAAGGTTAGCCAGATCCGGATTGGCATGCATCAGCCAACGCCGGTGAGTAATCCCATTCGTCTTATTATTGAAGCGGTGCGGGTACATTTCATTAAAGAGCCGCATTTCGCGTTTCATCAATATTTCTGTATGCAGCGCTGCTACCCCATTGACACTATGGCTCGCCACAATCGCCAGATGAGCCATGCGAACCTGATCGTCATGAATAATTGCCATCTGTGAAATCCGGTCCTGATCGCCGGGATAACGACTCATCAGCTCGCCGCAGAAGCGGGCATTAATCTCTTCAATGATAAGAAAAATACGTGGAAGCAAGTCCCTGACCATTTGAATAGGCCATTTCTCCAGGGCTTCGCTCAAGATCGTATGATTTGTATAGGACACCATACGAGTTGTAATACTCCACGCCTCATCCCATCCTAATCCATGTACATCCATCAGAATCCGCAGCAATTCAGGAATTACAAGCGTCGGATGTGTATCATTGATATGAAGCGCAACCTTGTCGGGCAGCGATTGTATAGGGAGTCCAAGCTTTCCAAAGGTTCGCAGAATACTTTGCAGGCCAGCGCTGCAGAGGAAGTATTGCTGCTTCAACCGCAACAGCTTGCCTTCGTATTGAGAGTCATCCGGATACAGGAACTCCGAGATGGATTCTACGGAACGCTTATATTCCAGGAATTTATGATAGTCTGATCCGGCAAAAGAGCCAAAGGTTCTGGTAGGCTGGGTGATGGACTCCGCGCTCCAGTTGCGCAGTGTATTCACATGCCGCCGATCTGCACCAATGATAGGCACATCATACGGAACTGCACGAACGGCCTCATATTGACTATGCTCAAAGATAAGCCGCCCGTTCTCCTCCCGAGTCTCAATCACACCCCAGAACCTTACTTCTACCTGCTTGTCTTCACGACGCACTTCCCATACATTATCATTTTGCAGCCAGTAATCGGGCAGTTCCACCTGATACCCGTCAACGATTTTCTGCTCGAACAGGCCGTATTTATAACGTATGCCGCAACCATGCCCCGCATATTGCAGGGAGGCCAGTGAATCCAAGAAACAAGCAGCTAGACGTCCAAGTCCTCCATTGCCAAGCCCAGCGTCGGCTTCTACCTCCTCTATATCCTGCAGCGAGAAACCAAGATCGGCCAATCCCTCACGCACGACCTCCAGCACGCCCATATTCAGCAGATTGTTCCCCAGAAGTCTTCCGATCAGAAACTCCATAGAAAAATAGTATACCTGCTTATCCTTATCCGTCTTGTACTTTTGATTGGTATCCGCCCAATTTTTCCCGGCATTCTCGCGAATCATGTTGCCTAATATTTTATAGACATCAGCATTCGAGGCTTCCTCCAAAGGTTTGCCCAATTTACTGATGAGCGTCTCGCGAAACACCTGTTTGAAAGTTTCTTTATCGTTAAACAACAGCAGGTTCCTCCTGACAAAAGCTTTTTTTAGGGATGCATTAGACTATGCCTGTAGATCAGATAGGTTATACTGTTTCGTTTCATCTAATCCAGTTGGTTTATATTTTGCTGCTCTTGGCGATCACAAATGGACGTTTACTATCCCCGACGAGAATTCGATTCTTACTTAAATGTACGTCCTTATCCATGATCACATTCTCAATAACAGCATCTTCCTCTATAATGCACTTCTGCATAATTACAGAGTTGATGATCTTCGCTCCTTTACGTACCTGAACCCCACGAAAGATCACGCTGTTCTCCACCGTTCCAGCTATAATGCAGCCGTTAGCCACCAGTGAATTGCTGACATTTGCGCTCTCTAAATATCGGGTAGGAGCCTCATATTTAATCTTCGTCTGCACTGGACTTTCTTTGAACAGACTAAAGTAATTCTCCTGCTGAAGCAGCTCCAGACTATTCTTATAATAGCTTTCCAATGAATTAATTACGGCATGATAGCCATGATACTCATAAGCAGCGATTTTGAATTTATGGCGGTTTTTCTGAATGACATCACGGAAAAAGTAACTCTCCCCATGTGCAATGCAATGTTCCACCTGCTCCAGGAACAGTTTTTTCTCCATAATGAAGATATCGAGATATAAATTGGGATGATCCTTCTCATGATGGATATTGGTCACATTATTCTCTTCGTCCACTTCAATACGCTGGCATAACTCATGCTCTGGCTGCAATTGCTCTATTTTTTTGTATACTACTGTAACATCGGCACCCTTCTCCAAATGGTAGCTGTACAAGTCCTGGAGATCGATAGTATTAATATGCTGGCTGCCGGAAAACACAATATATTTTGCAGATCCCCGTTTAAAAAGATCCAGATTATTATGATAATGCTGAAGGTCGCCAAGAGAAGTATCGGTGGGATCATTCCAGTCCGGAGGCAAAATAAATAGTCCCCCATGCTTGCGATTCATATCCCAAGATTTCCCGTCACCCAAATGGTCCATTAAAGAACGGTATTTACGGCGAACAAACAGGCCCACGCTCTCCAGATCCGCACGCATCATATTGGAAAGCACGAAATCTATCAACCGATAACGACTGGCAAAAGGTACGGCTGCACCACAGCGGAAATAAGTGAGTTCATTTAGTTTATCGAGTTCATGATCCAGATTAATTACACCCATGAGTTGCTTCATCGGAATCCACCGTCCTCTTATAATTTATAAGAAAGTATAAGTTTCACTATATACTTTATCCTTATAAATCTCGCATAAACGCTTACCGTCCCTAGAAGGACGCCGAAGGCGTTTTAGCTTGATTATATGGTTTTGGCCACAGCTGATTTACGTTTCTTGCTTTTATTGTCGATCAGCAGAATTTCGTTCTCGTTCTCCCGCTCGATGCCTATTTCCATATAATCGTCGATTACCGTATTCTCACTAATAATCGCTTTATGAATGCGTACGTTCTTACCAATCTTAACCTTAGGCATAATTACGGAGTCCGTAATCACACTGCCTTCACCTACCTCTACGCCATAAAAAAGAACCGAGTGCTTCACTTCACCATGCACAATGCACCCTTCATTAATAATGCATCCTGACACTTTCGCCCCAGGTGCGACATATTGAGCAGGTTGATTCGGATTACGTGTAAATATGCGCCAGTTGGGATCATTTAGATTAAGCGGTGGATTATCGCTCAGTAAATCCATATTCGCTTCCCACAGGCTTGCTACCGTTCCAACGTCTCTCCAATACCCTTCAAAAGGGTACGCAAATAAAGAGTTCCCGTCTTCCAGCATCAAAGGAATGATATCCTTACCAAAATCGTGAGATGACCCTATATTCTCTCCGTCCTCCAGTAAATGCTTGCGGAGAATTTCCCATTTAAAGATGTACACACCCATAGAAGCTAGCGTGCTTTTTGGCTGTGCAGGCTTCTCTTCAAATTCGTAAATTTTCAGATCGTCCTCCGTATTTAAGATTCCAAATCGACTTGCTTCCTCCAGCGGAACGTCAATCACAGAAATTGTGCAATCTGCATTTCTCTCCTTGTGGTATTGCAGCATAGCATGATAATCCATTTTATAAATGTGATCACCGGATAGAATAAGAACATGCTCAGGGTCGAACTGATCTACAAATTTAAGATTTCGATAAATCGCATCGGCTGTTCCCCGATACCAGCTGCTTCCATTCTCACGTTCATGCGGTGGCAATACGAATACTCCACCATTCTTACGGTTCAAATCCCAATCACTGCCTACTCCGATGTAAGAATGTAGTATAAGTGGCTCATACTGTGTCAATACACCGACAGTATCAATACCCGAGTTGGAGCAGTTACTTAAAGGAAAGTCGATGATCCGATAAGTGCCCCCAAAATAGACAGCGGGCTTGGCAAGCGATTTGGTTAAACCTTTCAATCTTTTGCCTTGGCCTCCAGCCAATAGCATGGCTACCATTTCTTTTTTCTTCATGGAAAAGCCTCCCTTGACTTATGGGTAATATAAAGTTCAGCAAACCTAGGATGAATGAACAGAATTCCAAAAAGAAGTGAATTAGAAAAGAAATACACCAGAAAGAAATGAGCCTTGATAGGAAGATGACAAAGTTGAAAAAACGAGGAAGGAAATTTTACACGTTCGGATGATCTAACCTAAAATAGGGAGAGCATTCTCCAAAATCAGGAGCCTGAATCAGGAGATTATCCTTATTGTAAAGTGTTCTATATTCTTCGTCAAAACCCTTTATCGCAATTCCGAAAATCCGGAATTTTTAACCCTGTTTGTCATTAAACACGTTAATATTCCTTATAACTAGATTAACCAATTTAAAGCCATGTGAAAGAAATTCACTCATTTATTCTAGAAAAAGAATCATTCGGTCTTCAGCAAACATTCAACCGGATATGGCATAATGAAGCTATCTATCACCGATTTGGAGGAACCTATGATGAAAGCAGTACAAGGAGTTCGACTTCTGCTCGTAGATGATGAGCCTCATATATTACAGTTCCTGGAGCTGGGTCTCCTTAACGAAGGTTTTGAAGTACGAACCGCGTCGGACGGGCTAAGCGCCATTTCGATTGCAGCTGAATTCAAGCCCCATGTAGCTATCCTGGATGTTATGATGCCGGGTATGGATGGATTCGAGGTATGTCACTATCTGCGCTCAGAAGAGACAGAGGTAGCTGTCATCATGCTTACTGCAAAAGACGAAGTGGATGATCGCGTAAAAGGACTATCTATTGGTGCTGACGACTATATGGTCAAGCCCTTCAGCTTTGATGAATTACTAGCGCGGATCCAAGCGCGGCTGCGGAATCAGTTTCCGGGGCTGCTAGGTGAGGTCCGCTGCGGTCCTTTCCGAATTGACAGTCGGCGAAAGGAAATTCGCTTCAGGGAGGAAGTACTTGAACTCTCCCCTACGGAATACGAGTTATTACAGTATCTCGTTATCAATCACGGCCTTGTACTCAGCAAGCCTATGATTCTTGATAAAGTGTGGGGCTATGATTTTGGCGGTGAGGAAAATATTGTTGAGGTCTATATCCGTTCGCTTCGTGAGAAGCTCGGAGATAAGGAGCACCGTATTATCCGTACCCTGCGGGGTGCAGGCTACCGGGTGGATCTATGAGCACTCCCATCTTCAGATGGCTTCGCAGACTGCCTGCACCACGTTCCCTGCGTAAACAGCTGCTTGCCACATCGCTGCTTATTCTATCAGGATTGCTGCTGCTAATTGGAGTCTTACAATATATCCTTATGCGAGATTTTATATACAGCAATAGAGCCGAGTCTATGGAAGCGCAAATACGTTCTGTCCCCCGTGAGATGTTCTTTAACTTTTTTAATTCCTATGACGAGGACAGCACAGGTATAAATGACACAAACAACGAGTTTAACAGCAATTTCCCGTTGGAAAGAGAAGACATGAATAAAATGCCAAGTGGGCTGCGAACTGGCGAGAACCGGCGTCCGCTTTTGCTTGATGCCCATACAACTCTCGCCATGTACAGCTCGGATGGCACCTTCAGGGATTTACAGCAATTAACCCTCTCAGATATAGCAGCACCCAGGCTGACCAATGAGCAATACGATGCGCTGCTGATTCACACCACGGATAGGGCAACAGGAAATTACAAGCTCATCCAAGCTGAAGACGGCACTGAACATCTAGCCATATTCATGAATCTTTATAGGCCTGGAAATACTAGATTGCTGCTGCAAATGAGTGTGAGCACGGGGCCATTGACGGATGTGATAATGCAGCAGCTGCTGATCTACGCAGGTTTGTCAGTGATTGCTTTATTGACTGGATTATTCCTATACTTGCCGGCCCTGCGAAAGACGTTAGTTCCTCTATCTAATATGGGAGAATCGGCTGAGATCATTAATGCCGGTAATTTGGATATTCGGTTTCCAGTTGACCAAGGACAGGCCGAGATCGACAAGCTTGCTCATTCATTCAATGGTATGCTCGAACGTCTCGAAATATCCTTTCATAATGAACGGGAGGCCAAGGAGCAGATGCGCAGGTTCGCTGCCGATGCTTCCCACGAGCTTAGAACTCCGCTTACCTCAATACACGGTTTTCTTGAGGTCTTGCTGCGGGGCGCCGCCGATAATAAAGAACAGTTATATAACTCGTTGCGAAGCATGCATGGTGAATCGAAACGGATCAACAAGCTGGTCGAGGATCTGCTACTGCTCGCTCGAATGGATGGAGCTCCACAACTGCAGATGACTGATCTGATTCTCAGCGAGGTAATTCACGAAATGAAGCCGCATCTGCTTTTGCTCGCAGATCAACGTAAAGTTACCTTTGATATCTCCTATGGCATCCGTGGTAAATATGATCCCTATAAGCTCAAGCAGGTGATTCTGAATCTGTTCCACAATGCAGTTCAGCATACCAATGCCACGACAGGGAGCATTCATCTCTCTTTACAAGCGGAAGGAAATCAGGCTCTATTAAGCGTGCGGGATAATGGCTACGGAATTCCCGGAGAGCACATCCCACATATCTTTGATCGATTCTACCGCAGTGACTCCTCTCGTACACGTAAATACGGCGGATCAGGGTTAGGCCTCTCCATTACAAAATCTATTGTCGAGGCACATCACGGCAAGATTAGTGTAAATAGCACCGTTGGGGAGGGCACAACGTTTACGGTTAGTCTGCCTTGCGAGGAAGGATTAGCCAAGGAAGAGTAACAACCGTTATAATTAAGAGGAACTGGAGCGTCGCTCCACAAAACTTAAGCGTATGCTTTCGAAGTGAGTTTTGCTTCACAAAACCAAGCGTATGATTTCGTTGCCAGTTTTGCTATGTAGTCCATTCTAAGGAGCATCGCTCCACAAAACTTTTAGGAGGTAAATACATGTACGAAATCGCCGTAATTGGCGCCGGTCCTGCCGGTGCAAGCGCAGCCCTGTTCGCCGCCAAGGCGGGCAAAAAAACGCTGCTGATCGACAACGATAAGGGCATGACCCGCAGAGGTTGGTTTGAGAACTTTTATGGAATTTCCGAAGTAGGTGGTCCTGAGCTGGTCGAAACCGGGCATAAGCAAGCCGTTAAATTTGGCGCTGAGCTGGTTTCCGAACAGGCTATCAACCTCACCTCCAGCGGCAATGGTTTTGTCATTGAAACTGAAGATGGAATTATCTATGAAGCAAAACATGTCATTCTTGCCACAGGCGCCCTTACAGATCTAGCTGCCAAAGCTGGTGTGGAGACTAAGGATGGTACAGAGCCAAGAATCAAAACTGTAGTAGCCGTTGATGCTGAAGGCAAAACGAATATCGCAGGTATTTGGGCTGCTGGTACTGTTGCTGGAGTAAGTGTACATGCCATTATTACCGCAGGCGATGGTGCGAAGGTAGCTATTAATGTAATTAGCGAGTTAAATGGTGCGCGTTACGTTGATCATGATGTGCTGAAAGCTTAATCTATACTCAAAACATAAATCCGGAGGATGATTCTTAGGAATCGGTCTTTCGGATTTTTTCGTCACCCAGGAGAAACAAGTTACGAAATTTAAAAATAACTGCACTTGATGCAGCTATTTCATACAATAACACCCACACGGCTGTTTTAAGTGTATTTTATGCAACTAAAAACAGGCTAACTGAGCATTCTAGCTAAAATGTAAAGATATAGATGTATCAAGTGCAACTAAATCGATTTGCAGCTGTCCCCCATACTTTTAATTGTATAAAGTACACTTATTTGCTCGTCCCTCACCGTCCTTTGAACACCACACGCAAAAAAACTGCTTCAAAACCTCATCCCACCACCGAAGCCGATGTTATGATCGTTTGAAACAGTTTCTCTCCCTCAACTGTGTATACTCCAATGCAAGGAATCCACTTCTTCTTCTCTTCCCTTAAGACTAGCAGCCAGCTCCTGCAAATACGGAACCAATAATGGGCGCAAATCCTCCCGCATCAAACCTACCTCCAGCGTGGCTTTAATGTAACCAAATTTATCACCAATATCATAACGTTTGCCGATTAAATCCAGCGCCAGCAATCCTTCTTGCCGGCATACCTCGTGCAAAGCATCCGTCAGTTGATATTCACCGCCCGCTCCACGTTCGAGGTTAGCCAGTACTGAGAATATCGAAGGCTCCAAAATGTATCGCCCCATAATGGCGTATTCTGAAGGTGCTGTTTCAGGCGAGGGCTTCTCTACCAATCCTTTTACTTCATGAACTCCATTTAGTGAGCCGCTGGAAGCTATAATCCCATATTTGTTAACCTCCTGCCGTGGCACCTGCTGCACACCGACGATAGTCTGCTCCTCTTGCTCATACAATCTCATCATCTGCAGCAGCGCCGGGTCCTCCGAAACCATAATATCGTCACCAAGCAAAACAGCAAAAGGTTCATCACCGATAAATTGTTCCGCACAAAGGATGGCATGGCCTAGTCCCAGCGGCTCTTTTTGCCTAATGTAATGGATGCTCGCTAGCTCACTGATTAGCTGGACTTCACGAAGTAGATCCTCTTTCCCTTTTTCCAAAAGCGTCTGCTCCAGCTCCACCGATTTATCAAAATGATCTTCAATCGACTTCTTATTGCGGCCGGTCACGATGATAATACTTTCAATACCAGAGCGGACGGCTTCTTCTACGATATATTGAATCGCTGGTTTATCCACAATGGGCAGCATTTCTTTTGGCTGAGCCTTAGTGGCAGGCAGGAAACGAGTGCCTAAGCCCGCGGCGGGAATGACAGCTTTTCTAATCTTCATCATGAATCCCTCCCTTGCAGTTTATTTACGGAGATGGGTCACAGGGTGCTCACGAATGTTCTTTTGCTGCCCCTTACCTTCATAGAACTCTTGGACAATATAAAGCGGACGTCCCTTAGTTTCGTCATAAATCCGGCCGACATATTCACCTAGTATTCCTAGCATAATGAGTACAAATCCGTTGAAGGTCAGCGTAATTCCAATCATCGAAGCCCAGCCCTTAACAACTGAGTCTGTAAAAATCACCAGGTACAAAACATACATAAGGTACAGAAAACCAGAAGCCGACAGCAGTGCGCCCAAATATCCTGCCAGCTTCAGCGGCTTATAGGAAAAGGAGGTGATTCCGTCCAAAGAGAGCTTGATCATACGTTTTAGTGGATATTTAGTTTCCCCCGCCAGACGTTCATCCCGTTCATATTCAATCGCCTTCTGACGGAAACCAACCCAGCTGACCAGTCCGCGCACGAAACGGTTTTTCTCCGGTAGACGTTTGAGCTCTTCGCAGACCCTACGATCTATAAGCCGAAAATCACCCGTATCCACAGGGATAGAAATATCGGTTGAATAACGCAGAATTCTATAAAAGAGGCTGGCCGTCCACTTTTTGAATAGGGATTCACCGTTTCGCTTCACCCGCTTAGCATATACAACTTCATACCCCTTCTTCCATTCCGCAATCATGTCCAAGATCAGCTCAGGCGGGTCTTGCAAATCAGCATCAATAATGACAACTGCATCCCCAAGGGCATAGTCCATTCCGGCAGTAATAGCGATCTGATGTCCAAAGTTACGTGACAAATCGATCAGCTTCACACTCTCATCCCAGTAGCTATATTCCTCGATCATCTGGGCACAGTTGTCGGTGCTGCCGTCATTCACGAAGATCAGCTCATACACTTCCTCCGTCATTGCCATCACTTTTTTAATACGGCGATACGTTTCCTGAATGACTGCCTCTTCATTAAACATCGGTATAATAATGGAATAGCGCACGTTGATACTCATGAGCAGCTCCTCCTTTAATTTAAATGCTGAAGCGTGCCTGCAAATGTATTAGCACGCTTCGTACTCTAAAACACTGAACTAGTTAACTGTAACTTTGTATAACGTTCCGCTGTTGCCAGCGTCATTTCCTGCCCAATCCGCTGCTGGAACCTCTGTGCCATTGTCGGTAATCCAGGTAGAGAGCGTAGAATTCCCTCCACGTCCACCACCCATACCGCCGCTGCTCAGCAGGAAGTATTTCACCTTTCCACTCTTTACTAACGCCTTTAGGGTATCTGTGGTATATACTGTGTCCGAATTGGAAAAACCGTTCAGAATAACAACCGATGCCCCCTTATCGACGATATAAGGAGCTGCTGTGCCATAATCCAATACGGCAAACAGATAAGGCTCCCCGGTATTATTTTCCTCCAGATAGGACAACAGACTCTCATTCGCACTTGTGGCGCTATTACGTCCAAAGTTGCTAGAATTGCCGCCCATTCCTCCTCTGCCCTCACTGCTGCCTGGTCCTGCTTCAGGGGTTTGACTGTTCAGGCCATAAGTAATTGGGGTAGCTGCCCAGTAGAGCGGGCCAATTAACAATACTAGTACAGCAACAATACTTGCCGAGAAAACAAATGGCTTCTGCTTGCCTTTAAGAACGACCAGCACCAAAGAAACAACTATACCGGCAGCCAGAATGCCAATCGACCAGCCCCTGCCAATCGTATCGTCATAAGGATGAATAATGTACCATTGAAAAACTGCTGTAACCAGCGTCGCAACTGGCAATAGCCATGACAGCCAACCAGAGTGCTCACGATACAGACTCCAGAGCTTTGACCAGCCTGCACCGACCAGCGCGGCTATCGGCGGAGCCATCATCACCAGATAATATTGATGGAAGAATCCCGCAATACTGAAGAATCCCATCACCGGCACCAGCCATGCTAACCAGAATAGAGCTTCTTTATGCCCTTGCGTAAAGTTCCTTCTCCGCAGATTAGCGAATAATCCAATACAACCAAACAATACAAAAGGCAGCATCCAGCTTGCCTGACCTGACAGCTCTGATTGGAACAGGCGCAGTGGACCTGCGGTTCCAGTATTGAACATTCCACCTCCGCCGCCATTCATGCCGCCGCGTTGTCCTTGACCCCCACCTTCACCACCAAATTGCCGGTTTTGATTATCTGTTCCACCGCCGGGTGGTTGCCCTGGAGAACCTCCATCATCGGCGCCATTTTGACTGTCTGAGGTTGAATTCATACCTTGCCGACCCGAAAATGATCCACGTCCGCTATCCGTACCATTTTCAGCATCTGCCCCGTTCATAGCGGGTCTTTCACCGTTCATAGCTGGCATCTCGCCATTCATGTTCGGCATCTCACCACCATTCATTGAAGGCATTCCACCTCCGCCACCACCTGTCCCCCGATCACCCGTCAATCGGGCGACACCATTATAACCAAAGGCAAGATTGAGCACGGAGTTAGTACCGCTGCTGCCGATATAAGGTCGTTTACTAGCGGGAATCGAATCCACTATCACTGCCCAGGATAACGAGACCACGAGTAATATAGCTGTCGAGGCCGCTAATACTCCGGTTTTTCGCTTCCAGTTCACTTTCGCAGCCAAGACATAAAAGAGATAAAAAGCCGGCAATACCATATAAGCCTGCAACATCTTCTCATTAAACCCAACACCGATTAAAGCGAATGCGGCAAGGAGACTGCCCAGCTTATTACTCTTCGTTCCTTTAAATAAAAACCAAACCGCCAACAGTAACGTGAATACTAACAAAGCATCAATGTTATTCGTCCGGCTAACAGCCGCCGCTACTGGAGTTGTTGCCATGGCCAGCGCTGCTAAACGAGCTGCTGCTTTACCAAAGGTAGGTTTTACCAGAAGGTATACGAGCAACACGGAGCCCACGCCCCCAAGCGCCTGAGGTAAAATTACACTCCAGCCATGCAGCCCGAAAATGAGTGCGCTAAGAGTCTGAATCCAAAAGGTGACCGGTGGTTTATCCACCGTGACTGAACCTGCAGAGTCGAGTGAAGCGAAGAAGAAATTATGAAAGTTTTGCAGCATACTTCCCACGGCAGTGGTGTAGTATGTATTCACATAGTGGTCATTCCAAACTCCATAACCGTACAAAAAAGCAGCGAGTATTAAAATGAGCCACAGTATAAGATCCGAGCTTATTTTTCTAGCAAAACTCATCTCCATTTCACTCCTATCCCTTGATCATTCTATATGCCGGCAGTTCTGTAACTCCGGCCCAAGCTTTCCGTAGGTGTATTATTTCATCCATACCTTAACTCTCAATGAGTGCAAGCTGAATGTTTGCTGAATAAATGAGGCTGCCGGAACGCAAAAAAGACCCCACAATGTGGAGCCTTTCGGTACCCTGTTCAATCCAAACTATGTTATTCCATCTTGCCTATGGCAACAAGCTTATTCACCGTGTTCCAGTTGCGTGCGGTAATGGGCATCCCGAGTATTTTGTCAAAAGGGACTTTAAAAAGCGATGATTGGCTCACACTGACCTCATATAATATATACATCTCTCTGCCGACAAAACGCACTTTATCCGGTCCATTCTCATAAGTGCACAGTTTATCCAATGCTTCCCCTGAAGGCTCGGCTGGTAAAAAAGTAACATACCATCTTTTGAATTCCTCTGGCTCGGACAGCTGAAAGGGATCGTTAGCGATCACATTCTCCATTTCTGCTAAAGTACGGATAATAACAGAGACCTCGAATCCAAAAACCTCATGAATCTGACGTTCAATGACTCCTCTAAGCAGGCTTACCGAACCTTCATCACTCTCAAAAACGACATTTCCACTCTGAATATACGTTCGTACATTTGCAAATCCAAGAGACTGAAACATCGCCTTCAGGTCCAACATTTTAATAATTTTGTTCCCGCCGACGTTAATTCCACGCAGCAGCGCTATATAGGTAGTCATAGAATACGCCTCCGTTTTTGTGCCATGATCAGCTTACCTCTGCGGCTAAGGTGTGTAGACGTTTACGAACTTCATTTACCAGCAGCTCCTTCTCTGGAGGCGAAAGCCCCTCCACCAGACGTGCGGCAGCGATCGGCAAAATCCAGCGGTCTACGTCCTCATAAGTGTGTCCTGATAATCTGAGATACTCTTGAATGTATCCCTTAGTTAATCTTTTTCTTATAAAACCTAACATTAATTTGGAGAAGGCCGAAGCTCCCGGAGGCATAGCTCCCAAACTGAACATCACTACGGAACGCGCAGCATCTCCAGCAGGTTCTCCCACTACACCCGTCATCCAGTCGATCACCCAGAGCTGTTCATCCATAAGCACATTGTCGGGATGAAAATCCCCATGACATAAACGAGTGCCTTCCGGCAGCTTCTCCAGATACTTCAAAATGACGGATTTTTCCTCTTCGCTCAGCATAGGGGCAACCATGATCTGACTTTTCAGCATATCCTTTTGCTGGCCGATTTCCTCTGTAGTTTCAAGCTTATGTAAATCACAATGAAGCCCCGCCATCAGCCTGGCATATTGGGTAACTTTCCAAGGCTTCTCACCCATCACCTTTAGTAAAGAGGGACCCTGAATTTGTTGAAAAACGATACCTTGTCGATTCTGTTCAGAAATAAGCTCAAAAGGCTGGGGGGTCCGAACACCCCGCGCATGTACAAACTGGCTGATTTTATATTCCCGGCTGACGTGTTGCTCTGCTATATCCTCCCGGTACAATTTAAGAATCCTCTGATCGTCATGCTGCCAGATCTCCGCTGTTCTGCCTTCCCCAACAAGCTTGGCCTTCATTCGGTATCCTCCATTTAGTCCAGATTAATGCGGGTAAAATGCTCAACTACCGGAAATGGGTCGTAGTAATGGTGAAGGAGTGCTTTCCATTCCTGATATTGGCTGGATTCTCTAAACCCAACAGTGTGGTCTTCAAGCGTTCTCCACTTCACCAGCAACAGATACTTATGTTCATCCTCCAAGCAATGTTGTAATTCATGGCCCAAATAACCCTCTATCGAGGAGATTAAGCTTGATGCCTCCTTGAAGCTTTGCTCAAATTCAGTAGTCAAACCAGGCTTCACTTGCAGCATCGCAGCTTCCAAAATCACACTCATCATCTCCTAAAGTTATTAATTTAAAGCATCCCGGAAAAATTCATGATAGAAATTAATGATGACCAGCAGTATTGCTAGTGACTCGTTGACACTGCCTACCTCCAGCGAATGATTGGCATCATCGATTCTATACACCTTCAAATGATTCAGCCCACTAATTTCACCCGAATGCTCTTCACCAAATAAGGGGTCACTGCCTCCATAAATTACAGTCCCCCGACTCCGCTGAATCAGCGGCACCGCCTCAGGCAACGGGGTGATATATAGATGAGACGTCTTCTTCTGTATTTCTAGCTCTTCAGCTATTCTACCTGCAATAACAGCTCCCATGCTTTTACTTATAAAAAGAAACCTCTTATAATCCGGCAGAGAAGCAATCACGGCTTTACATTCCTCAATGATAATACTCATTTCTTCACGCTTGAAATCCACCCTAGCACTCTGGTAACCATATTCTAAAAGCAGAACATCACAATTATGCTCCCGGGCAGCTTTAGCCGCATAATCCAGCAGAGAGCGATCAGCTGAATAATTTTTACCCGGAAAAATAACAGCCAGCGCTTTGGAACCTTGGGTGATATACTTATGTTTAACCTCTCTACCCCAATAAGAGGACATAATGATATTGCTAACGTTCATACATGTTTCCCCTCTTCTGCTCCTTAAACGGATTTAAAATATTTAAAGAAATCTATCGTTTCTTGCAAATCTGCCTCATCTTTATAGATACTCATTACTCGCCCAATTTCAAGCGCAAAATCTACATATCCATTCGGCTTAGCGGTAATGATTGTTCCATCGACAACGACGTTAGATACGCCGGATTCATTGTCCACATAAACCTTACCATCCAGTACTCCGGCTGCCTTAAGAATGGATACCCCACCGCAAATGCCCGCGATGACTTTGCCTGCTCGATTCAGGCTTCTGATTAAATCTAATAGAGCCTCCTGCCCTATTAAATTATCTGTTTCCCCACCAGGGATAATCAATAAATCTATGGTGCTAACGTCCACATTTTCAACCAATACGGATGGATTCACAGAAAAACCCTCGCAGGAGATTAACGCCTTATCTTCCAAACCTAAGGTATAAACCTCACCCTTTGTTTTCATAAAATAAGCTGCCAATGTAACCTCAAACTGCACAAAGCTATCATATATAAGAATATATGTATTCAATGATGGATCAGCTCCCCTGTTCTCAAAAAAAGTAACCTCTATTCTATGTATCTATCATTATAGCATCATCGCCCTCTCCTGAAACTTACGGACTCAGAGGACGCTAATCAATAACAACTATGCGCTCCGCTAAGATTCCGAATGTGGGATTTCACCTAATTACTCATAACAAAAAGGACACAAGCATCCCAACAGCCACCTTTTATGGCTCACGAGACACCTGTATCCTCCTATTTAGAGCTATTGCTGCGACTGCGGCGCTATCTGTTTATTTTTACCTCGGCTCACAACAATTTCAGCGCAAATCCATAATATCAACGGAATAATCACCTGGAAAGGAAAGGCGTATATTTTATAAATATGGTAAGAGAAATAGTACATTTCCATAATATCCTTGTACACAAAATCCGCAAAATAGATCATGAGTAGTCCCATCTGAAGCACAACGGAGCGGTAACTCTTGAGCTTGAATACTTTAGCTACTCCAATGCAAGATACGTAAAGGCATAAACTTCCTTTTATAAATGTTGTGATTACAAAAGCCACTGCCGATGACGCTTCAATTCGGGTCAAAAAATCTCCTACATTAATACGCCCTGCAGACACATAAGCCGGAAAATATAAACTAGACAAGACCTCAGGACCCAGCATCAATAGGTTCCGTAGTGTAGCCATAATAATAATTGCCCCAGCAATCGCTACGCCACCAAATAATACCTTCTTCGCTGAGCTCTTCTTCGATAAATTACCGAATACCCCCAGAAAGACTACAACCTCTGCAAATGGAAAAGAAAATGTGCCCAGCGTATCGTTAAATAATGGCTTCCAGCCTTTATCCAACAGCGGAAGTAAGTGATGATATTCCATTTTGGAAAAAGCTAAGGTGACAATGACTAGATTAACAAATATTGCGAACAGTAATAGAAGCTTAGAACTTCTCCCCAGCACTTCAATCCCAGCCTTAACTATCCATATACACAACAGTCCAAGACATGCCATAGGTGCTATCATTGGTGTTTCGGTTAAAGTAACGGATCTACTGAATTCTCCAAAAACCCTAAGAATTAGTGTCCCTAGATGAAAGGTATACCAAATATAGAGACAAGAAATGATTCGACCCAAGACGCCTCCAAACACGGTAATCAACATATCAAATAGATCCTTGCCTGGTAATAGGATGTGTAGTCTGGCATATATCAGCAGCAGTGGGACCACCAGTACCATGGCTAATAATACGGCGATCCAGTTACTGTTACCGGATTCTCCCGGCACACCCATAAATATTGAAGTCCCCATAATAAACAAGACAGCAATACTAATAGCATGCCCTGTTGATACGATCTCTTTGTTCATACTCTATTCTCCCTTAGGCTTGTCCCCTAAAATAGCATCTTAATCCAGTGTTCTAGGTATGGTGAAGGACTAGGGAGTGACCATCTCATTGCCAATGCAAAAGCAATACAGAATGATACCAGACATAGTGCGGAAGAAACATAAAAATCCCGCTTCATCCCCTGTTTCCATAGACCATAAGGATCACTCAAAACAATTACCGCATAGATAAATATGACCACAACAACCAATTTTATCACCTATTTTTGATGAATCTTGATAGACCTTGACGTTTGTGCACTGCTCTCGATAATCACCTTGGAATTCACTACTATCTCTACGTTGGAAAATTCCTTCCCCCAGTTTTTCTCGATTTTCTCCCAGGTCCGTGGCATTTTCTCATGAAGAAGCTCTCCAAATCCAAAAATATCTGCTTGGTAATCCTTCTGAACCTTATGAATAACGGAGAGAATCTGCTCCTCCAGTTCTTTTTCAGCCCACCTTTCTATAGTCTTCTTGCTGTCCAGATTATTGAATTCCCCCGAAGATTTGACCTCGTCCAGTCCTGCGTGTGTCAGTGTATTAAGCTTTATTTGGAGCTTACCGTTTATCCATACAGGTTTTATTTTTGTACGATTGGATAAAATTTCGAGGGAAAAGGCAGGTTCTCCACTTTCATCCTTTACGATTAACACACCTCCCTGGATTTGATTGTTGGCAAACAACATGTATTTCGTTTCTTCGCCACTGATCATACCGATCATTTTATCCATCCTGAAAATAGCTGTTCCGCTAACTCGTGCATTCTTCGTCTTATTTTGTTCATGAACATAAATTAATGGAGCGATGGCATATTCACCAGAAGCCTCGAGCTTATCTATGAAGTCCCAAATTTCCACAACCGGCGCTGTACTTACATTTTTCTCAGTCCTCATCTGCTGTGCAAGTGCATAGGACATAATACTCTCAGTCGAACTGCTGAGACTTATGATTTCTTGAGCCGACTTCTCTTTAGCGACAAAAATATACACATCCGATCGGGTTTCCGTATCCCTGTTGTACCAATCTATTACTTTGGTGACTCCCTCCCTTGCAATCTCCTCACTAAGGATAATCGCCTTAGAATGGCTCCAAAATAACTTTTTTCCAGTGATCGAGATCATTCCCCTCACAATATCAAACATGGTCTCGCCCGCGAGCGTGATCATTTTGAAGCCAGCCTGACTTGATTTCATTCCTTCCTTCGTATCTACAATCTCTGTTGTCACCAATAACTGACCGTCTTTTTTCCCCTTATCAATCGCGACCCCGGCAACAATCGACATATCGTCAATTTCAAAGTAGTTCCAGCAGCCTGTATTGCAGATCAGAAGCATCATGGATGTAACAATCAGAAGTATCCTTTTCAGCTTGCTCATGGTCTTCTCCTTATTTTATTGGAACCTTTTCTCCTCATATTTCGTGCCCCAATTAACGCCGGACGCAGATACATATGCCACCACGGCGCCCTGATCGCTGTATCTTTAATGTCCTGAGGACGGATTGAGCCTACTCCAAGCATGTATGGAACCCCAAAACTACGCAGACTCATCAAATGAACTACTAAACCAAGCATTCCAAGAAAATAACCGTATATCCCTAGAAAAAAACTCGCACCCAGCAGCAATGTTCTTACGATAATTAAAGGACCGGTCAACCTAGGGTTAAGTAGCGTCATGATTCCTGTTAAACCGACTACAATAATCATTGGAGCACTAACTATTCTAGCCTCCACTGCTGCTTGTCCTAACACGAGAGCGCCTACGATACTGATAGCCTGTCCTATATAGGTAGGTATCCGCTCACCCGCCTCTCTTAATATTTCAAATATAGTTAACATGAATAACGCTTCTACTATTGTAGGAAAAGGGACTGCTACTCTTGCTGTAGAAATACTGAGCAACAACATGGTTGGGATCATTTCCTGGCTATAGGTAACTAAAGCTACGTAAAGAGCAGGTATACTGATCGACAAAAAAGCTCCAAAAACTCTCAACATTCGATTGAAGGAACCAAAATAAAAGTTAATGTAATAATCCGAGCTGGCTTGAAAATTCTCTACAAATACATAGGGGACAGTCATTGCAAACGGGCTGCCTTCAATGAGCACGGCAACTCTGCCCTCCATCATGTTACTGACTACAGCATCCGGGCGCTCTGTACTTCCTGTCATTTCAAAGGGCGAATAGGGCTCGTCTCTAATTAATTCCGCCAGAGATGCCGTATCTAGAATAAGATCTATGTCAATCTGTTCCATTCGATTCTGTAATTCTTTGAGAATAGCCGGTGATGCTAACCCCTCCATGTAACAGATACATATCGGTGTTTTGGACCGTGTTCCCAGTGAACTAAAAACAAATTTTAACTCGGAATCTTGTACCCTGCGCCGAATAAGAGTGAGATTTACTAACAGTGATTCCGTAAATCCCTCCCTTGGACCTTTCACACTTTTTTCGGTAACCGGTTCCGCAAGAGCTTTCGTCTCCCAACCCTGTGCACCAATGTTCAGAACACCGGCATAACCGTCCATCAACAGTAAGGTCTTGCCAGCTATAATCGCATAGATCATTTCATCAAAATTCTCAGAGGCAACCACATCGCTAATACTAATGACCTGCGTCCGGATGTTCTCCATCAGCTCGGCTTTATTGCCACAATCCTTTTCGGTAAAATCAAATGCCATGACGGGCTTGATAATCCCCTCTTGGATCATATGTTTGTCAACCATTCCGTCAACATAGACTAATCCAAAGCGAAGACTATCACTAAACATGTTGCTAAACACTCTGATTCTAAGCGTTCCATCGTTCTTGAATATGTCTCTAAACACAGTCATCATTTCATCCAGTGACGTACTCAGAGTCTGCTCAGATTTTGTGTTTTTTTGAGACGTATTGCTGTTCCCACCTGCTGGCCGTTCCTCCACAGTAGTCACTCCTGTCAGAATTAGGTTTCCTAGAAATTATCCCCCGTCTCTCCAAATCCTATCCGCCAAAATTATACTGAAAAGGGATCAACAAGAAAGAAAATGAGACTGCTCCATAAGCTGGGTTCCGCAGGTAAGTCACTAAATCAGCCCTTGGGGTCATGCCAATAGCGAGCGACTCACTGCATACATCCTCAGACACTTTCGGCTCAGGCACTCAACACCGCATACATCCTCAGACGCTTACGGACTCAGGAGGCGTTATTGGCTCAATTACCGCCTTTTGGGCACATTTTCGGACTCCAGTGCAGCTATTTCATTCAAAGTGGCTCTGTTCGGGCGATTTTTATGCCAATAGCGACTATGGAGTCCGATAGCACGCCAAAAGTCGATAAATGCAACGTTTAGGGACTACTGGGTCCGTTGCCGCCGAGTCACACTCATCCTTTGGGCTTACGCACCTAGCACGATAACACGAATACACTCTCAAGTACTTACAGATCTAGGTACGATAACACCGAGTGCATCCTCAGACGCTTACGGACTCAGATACGATAACACCGAGTGCATCCTCAGACGCTTACGGACTCAGGAGGCGTTATTGGCTCAATTACCGCCTTTTGGGCACATTTTCGGACTCCAGTGCAGCTATCTCATCAAAAGTGGCTCTAATCGGGCGATTTTCATGCCAATAGCGACTATGGGGTCCGATAGCACACCAAAAGTCGATAAATGCAACGTTTAGGGGCTACTGGGTCCGTTACCGCCGAATCACACTCATCCTTTGGGCTTACTGACCTAGCGCAATAACACCGAACACATCCCCTGAGGCTTACGGACTCAGATACGATAACACCGAGTACATCCTCAGACGCTTACGGACTCAGGAGGCGTTATTGGCTCAATTACCGCCTTTTGGGCACATTTTCGGACTCCAGTGCAGCTATCTCATCAAAAGTGGCTCTAATCGGGCGATTTTCATGCCAATAGCGACTATGGGGTCCGATAGCACACCAAAAGTCGATAAATGCAACGTTTAGGGGCTCCTGGGTCCGTTAGCGATCTCTTGCGTGCAAATTACATACCATGAAGCAAAGTTTGTTTTAAGAGCGTGGTGGATACGAGCATGAGATTAGGCGTTTGGGGTTGGCAGCAAAAAAACACAGGTGCCCAGCAGTCATGATCATGACTACGGGACACCTGCGTCTTTTTTATATCTTGTATTGCTGCACGATTTTTTATATCTTGTATTGCTGCATGATTATTGAAGCTGCTCAAACAGGCGGAAGATCACGGTCGCTGCTTGCGCTCTTGTAGCCTTGCCGTTTGGTCCAAATTGGTTGGATGTCATACCGTTAATAATTCCACTAATACGCATCGCTTCTACAGCTTTGGCTGCATCCGCAGACAACTGGTTCACATCAGAGAATGCTTCACCAGAAGCCTTTGTTCCGTCGGTCAATGGGATATTAATCGTCTGAGCCAAACGATAAATCATGACCGCCATTTCCTGACGAGTAATCTCCTCGCTTGCACCAAAGTTGCCATCCGCTTTGCCTTTAACAATACCGAGCTTTTGAGCGCTCGCAATCGGACTGGCATACCATGCCCCATCCTTAACGTCTGTAAATGTGCTTACAGCCGTCTCATCTAGTAAATCAAAAGCGTTCATCAATATTTTGATGAATTCTGCACGGGTCACATTTCCACTTGGATTAAAGTGTTCAGCATCCATCCCTTGGATTGCGCCTCGTGCTGCGAGTGCTTCAATACTGTTTACCGCCCAATTAGCTGTAGCGGTATCTTTGAATGAAACATTCGAGTGAACCACTACATAACTGCCAAGCTGTTGCAAATTTAACTCAAGCATCTGTGTCCCTGTATTAAATCTTCCGTTCTTAACGATCTCTAGTTGCTGATTACTGTTCAAGTAATAAACCACTACTTTATGTGCTTTCTCACCAGACTTCAGCGTATAAGGAAGTGCCAGCTTGATCCCCGATGTCTTCAGTACATCGCCTGGAATAATCACACCATCTACGCTAAGACTGATGTCTTTAATTGTACCTGCATTCAACTGACTGCTTACCGAAAGTGGCAATCCGGATATATCTCCAGTGCCCACAATAAGCTTAAGTTTGCCGTTCTTAGCATCTTTGTAAGTCTTCAGGAAATTTTCCGGCAGCATTATGCTTGCTGTTCCTGTATCAATCTTGAGGGATTTAACATTCCCCGCTGCTGCCAGTGACTGCAGTGGCAGCTCAACTACAATTTGTTTCGCGTTTCCGGTAGGATTCACGACAATGGACAGAATACCATCCTTTGCATCCTTTGCTGCCTTTTCAACATCTGCGGCAGCCAGTTCAGCCAATGCATTTCCATCTGCTCCGATGACCGTCTGGACAACGATTTTACCATTGCTTACAGCAGGGGCAGCTGTCGCAGACGCGCTAGGCGACGGTTTTGCCGTGGCTACCGGCACATAAGTACCCGGTGCATCTGTTGGTTTCGGCGTTGCCGTTGGCGTTGGTGTCGTTGTCGGTGCAGGTGTTGATGTTGGCGTAGGTGTTGGCGTAGCTTCTGAAAGCAACTTCAGGCCCGCAACCGCCGCAGTAAGCTGACTTAATGCCTCATCAATGTCTGCCTGAGTAGCAGTTCCACTCTCCAGCAACATCACTGCACGTGCTACCTCTTTCTCAAGAGTATTCCAGCTCTCCTCTACATAAAGGCTCTTATCCAGAGCCTCTATTGCTCTAAGCTTCTCCTCCAAGGCTGCCGTTATGAGAGGTGGATTTACAGAAACTAATGTTAAGGTATACGTTCTGGTCGTTGTTTTATCCAGTGCCGTCACAATGACCTTGTAACCCGTTTGAATTTCTCCCGCAATAGTAATGCTATCGGGTTCATACACAGCGAAGGTAACCCCTACCGGCACAGTAAGTCCTTCCTTCAGCTCATCAAGTGTAGTCGTATCCGGTAAAATAATTTCTTTGGCTACCTGATCAATAGATCCGCCCGGAATTGTGATTCCGCTGATCGTTGCATCATGAGCTTCGACAGGCTGTAAGGCTTCAAAGGCATTTTTCAAATTGGAATATGCCACATTAATATCACCATCGGTAGCACCGTCATTTGCATAAGTGGCTTTAGCAGCCTCTAGTGCAATGCGTAGTGCCTCCCATTGCTCAGGCGTTCCGGTATAATTCTCTTCATTTATCGAAGGATCTTCCGCTGTATCAATGGCTGCTTTAAGTTTAGATTTATCGTACCTCACACTGATGCGGCAGTTGGCAGCAATATCGGTGCCCGCCACTTTACCAAATATAGTGAAGTCTGTAGCAATGGTGAGTTTGTTAAGGGGAATTTCCTCCCATACCACACTTGCCAAGCCTGTCGTTTTATCGGCGTAAGTTACCGTAACCTTAGCTGGAAGATTAGGCACGACGTTAACTGTCGTACTCACCGCAATCTGTTCAATGCTTACAATCGCACCATGGTCGCCGGGAGCAGGAACTTCTCCTTCTGGCTTAGACGAAATTGCCCGCCATTCCTTAACGCCTGTCCAAATACTAGTGGACTGCTTATTAAGAATCAAACGGAGTTTATCCGTCTTCACCTCGTCAAAGATTACCTCGTTAAATGCATTTCTTGCTTTGCCTTTCTCGCTCAAGCCCGTTACCGGTACGTATTTTCCGGCATCCTTATCCCAATATTCGAAGCTGTAATCTCCCGGTACCTGTACACCGCCTTCATCATCATAGAAGTACACGGAGCTGCCTGACAAAGTTACGGGCTCTTTCCAGGTCAGTTGTAGCCAGTGGCTTTCACCGGGGCCGCCCCAGTTCCCATACTGAGTTTCTGCTTCGCTATTGTAAATACTTGCTGAAGTATAAGGGATATAACCATCATTAATGCCATACACAGACTCCCATGCCGAAGTGTAAGAGGCACTAGGGGTAGCCAAAAGGGCAGCATTTCTGTATCTAAGGTTATCCACCGCCATCCGCATTTGATCCGTTGCCACTTTGATCTCTTCCAGTGTATATTCTCCCTGAGCCAGTAATGCCTTGGCAGCAGTCAGTGCAGCTTGCAGCTCTTGCCATGTTGCCGCAGTAAAATCATCCTTGTTCCGGACAAGTCTGCCGGAATCCCGATCCGCAAACTTCGCGATCATCTCTGTCAGTTCTGCAGTAGCTACAAATACGGTGACTGGAACCTTCACGACAGTTTCAAGTTCCCCATCGCTGACAGTCAGGCGGTATTCATATTCACCAGTCGCCTTAAAGGTTGCTTGCAGCATGGCCTTATCAAGCCCTGTCTCCTCTACTTCTCCTTCACCTGAAATCTTCTCCCAGGTATAAGTCAGCTTGCCACTTGGCAATCCATCATCAACGATTTGCGGCATAATCGTCAGAGGCGCATTTTGCTCAACCTTCAATGGTGTTTCTAGATAAACCTTTGGTGCCTGATTGGCAGCCGCCTTAACCTCCAGATTATTGTTGTAGATCTGAATCTCCTTTATGGCGGTCGCAAGTTCCAGCGAATGCGTCACATGAATGCGAATCGCTGCAGTGTTAACCTTTTGGAACTCTACATTGTTATAGTTGGAAGCAATATACTCCGGATAGCGGAATTGCCCCTCCACTGGTTTCCAGCTTCCATCAGCATCCTGATATTCGACACCGAATGTCTGTGGTGTACCATAACCGTTCAGAAGCCGGTCATTATAGAAATAGACTTTTACATTGTCCACAGCCTGGACTCCATCAAATTTGAACGTAACCGTATCGACGGAATTCGGCGAACCTCCGAATAAAGCTGTGTTTGACGTATGATTAATCGATGCGATTGTCGAATTGTCCGCCAGGTTGCGGATGTTCGAACCGCTCTTGATATAAGTCGATTCAACAGTAGTGCCTGAAGCAACAGCCAGATTCGTACCGTCATTAACAATATCTACGCCTGCTTTATTAAACATATCGACAGTCTTCTCATTGCTGGCTAGGGATGTTTGATCTGCCGCAGCAAGTGTCGTAGCACTGCCTTTTTCATATAACACCTGTGTCTTCGAGTTATCGCCAACAGCCCCAGTTACATCACCTGAAGGTTTTTCCACCTTACCAGTAGCTGTATCATAAATCAGATGGGACATTTCGTTAGTTGTCATTACGAGTTCATCATTAATGAAGAGCGAATAACCTGCTGGAATACCTTGATAATGAGGATTGTCGCTGTATTTAGCAGGATCCTGCCATACGATAGATAAGTTAGCATCATGATAACGCACGTTATCTACAGCAAAATAGTCATAATCAACATTAATCGGCCATAGCTCGATCTTGTCATCTGTCCGTGGCTGAATACCCGCCATATCTTCAACCACAGTGTAATTCATCATGCCAAGCGTATCGTGGTGAATCCATGCCCGTACCATATCTCCACTAGGGTTAGGAGGATTGTCTTTTGTCCATGGCGTGCCGAAGAAGTAATCCTCCAGCCAGAAAAATTCATTAGAGTCCAGGTGGTCCGTATTGCCCGGCTCCACTGTATGCAACCAAGCGCCCCAATCAAACAGTGTTTTGTAAACGTCACTGTTGATGTTATCTATAGGATAATAGCGCAGAGAGGCACGAACGGTATTAATATAGTTGCCGAAGTTACACCATGCGAACTGGTCTGTACCGAAGGCATCCGTCTTGCCATTCTTGAAATCTTCCACCCGCTTCATAATGCTGTTCTGATCCGCTGTAAAGAAGGGAAAGATCGGATAATAATTCGGATCTGCGTAATCAGACAACTGGGATAAATATTTCGCCTCATATCCTTCTTCACCTTCAGTTGGTACTACACCAAAGTTAAAGACAAACATGTTATTATCCCGCCAAGGGTTGAATACATCGGTACCACCCACAACTTTTTTGTGCAAAAAGCTGCCTGTACCATTCGTATCTGCCACACCGTCACCATCAAAGTCAGCCTTGTCGTACCACATCTCATTCAGAATTGAATTCTTAATATTCTGCGCCACAGTGTTCATTTTAGCTGCACCCGCAGTATCCCCAAGCTGCTCGTACATCTTCGCTGTTGCCACTGCATTGGCGTAGGTAGTAGAAGAACCATCCAGCCGGGCATAGTTACCACTGCCATTCCAGTGCATGGATACGGTATCTCCGTCATTACCTGTAATCGGACCATGGTTATAATAAACAAGATTTGGATTAGTGCCTTTAAAATGTTCAAGTGTGCCGGTAACATCAGTGGCGGAAAAATCAGCGAACTTCTTCAGTATTTCCTGACCACCACCGTAAATCTTGTAAGCATCCCAGCCTACTTGCGACGTGTTCTGCATCATATCCCAAGTCCAGATGTTAGGACGTCCGGGATTATTTTTATAGTTCTTATTCTCGGAATATTCCCCTTGAGCCAGCCAGGTTCCATACAAGTAGGAAGGATCACGCAGCCATTTCAGATCCTGCATCGCCCAAGGTACACTGACCGTAATCCCGTTGTTGTAGCCGAGAACGCCCTCCATGTTCATCGGGAACTGCCAGTCATTGCCCGGAATGTTGGTATCCAGCAAATTAAAGCGGTTACACCACCAACGATAATAAAGTACCTTCTTCACATTCTCATCGGGAACATCGATATATGGAATGTTCTCTGCCCACCACTCGTTGTACTCCCGCACCTGTGCGGAGAAGGCTGTATCATTGCTGTCAGCAGCCTTAAAGCTCTCATAATGCAGCTTTGAGCCTGGTATTTCATCCGCGAGCCAACCCATGACTACCTTTTGGTCAACGGAGCCACCGGCGGGCACTGTAATCTCTTTAACCAGTTCATTTCCGGAAGGACTCATGCCGTTTCCGCTCAGGTGAACATCCACGTAGGACATTGCTTCAACTACCTTTTGCCCGGCTTTGCCTATCATTAGCGGAGCAGCCACTCTGTAACCCACCAGCTCATCACCCTCAGCTGCTGAGACGAAAGGTGATTTAACCTTCATCGTCAACGTTATATCGCTGGCTGTAGGATTCTTCAATTGAAGCAGCGTTACAGCACTGTTATAGCTGGAAATAAATTTCCGCTGGTTAATCTCCAGGCCTCCGCTTGTGTAGGTCTGATTCTCATGACTCGGGTAGTTCTTCCGCACATTTTTCTGTTCCGCCAAGTCTCCTGTAGAAAGGGTGATGTTATACATCGTGTCCTTGTTCAAAGTATCCGCGTAATGCACTGTTCCCACAAAACCCAGCTTGGTATTATCCTGAGTCTTCATGTACAAAGCGCTTCCCCGGCTGAATAGAGTATTGGCGCTAACTTCGTCGTTGACATCATCCGGAATGACACCTTCGTTAACTAGCAAGGCGTCAAGCCAAGGCAAATCGGAATTATCTTTTGCAAAAGCCTCAAAATCAAAAGCTTCAATTGCCTGCATCATTTCTCCGACGGTGACATCGCTGAAATTAACGCCTTCCTTAACAATAGAATTATCCTTCCACTTCGCCTGCCCGTAATCGGTGCCTACACCTTCATGATAGAAATCAGTCGTGTAGTTAGCCGATACGGGAACAATCCCTGCATTTAATACCACAGCCGCGCATAATGCCGCTACAGAAGCTCTTCTGGGCCATTTATGACTTGACATTTGGATGAATTCCTCCTTTTTATCCCTTGATTCCTGTTAATGTAATGCCCTCAACAAAATATTTGTTGCCGATCAAGAAAAATACTAGACAAGGAGCTGTAACGACGAGCGCCAGTGCCATGACCTGTTCATAGTTCGGAATGCGCATCCCGTTCACAATATACAAGCCCATAGGCAGCGTATAATCTGCTTCAGTCTTTAAATAAATCATGGTGTAGAAAAATTCATTCCAACAGTTGATAAAGCTGAACAACGCCACAACAATCATTGCGGGACGTATAAGCGGCAGCATGATGCGGGAGTAGATACGGAAATAACCCGCACCGTCAATCTTGGCAGCTTCACTGAGTTCTAGTGGAATCGTCATGAAAAATTGCCGGAGCAAAAAGACAAAATACGCGTTGCCGCCTGCACAGAAAAAGGCCGGAATAATAAGAGCAGGTTTGCCAGCTAGTCCCAAAGAAGTGTACAGAGAATATTGTGGCAGCAGGGTTACGGCACTAGGCAGCATCATCGTACTGATGACCAGCACGAACCACATCCCGCGCAGCGGAAAGTTCAGCTTAGCAAAGGCATACCCAGCAAAGCTTGTCGTCAGCACCGTCCCGATCACATAAGGAACTACAATCGAAACTGAATTCCAGAGCTGCCGCAGGAACTGAATACGTTCCAATCCAAGCCGAAAATTATCGACATTTAGTGACTCGGGGAAAAACACAGGCGGCCGCGCCAGTATTTCTGTATGGCTCACGAAGGCACCTCGCAGCAGCCAATAAAGCGGAAAAGCAAACACCACTGCGAGTATACAGGAGAGCAGAATCAGCCCGGTATTGATGGCTTTAGCTCTTTTCTTTTTTTTCTGGATACTTGTATAATTCATAATTGCGGTAGCCGCCATTATCTCGCCTTCTTTCTTTTGCCCATCGAATCGTCCCTTTTAAATGCGCCCTGGAAGTAGAACAGCACACCAGTAATGGCCATAGTGATTAGGAAGACGACCCATGCCTCAGCAGACGCCAAACCGCGCATCCCTACCTGAACAAATGAATGGTCATAGATCATAACGTTGATAAAATAAGTCATCCGATCGGGTGCACCATTTCTGGACAACACCACACTTTGCGTATAAATCTGGATAGAGGTCATCATGCACATAATCAATTGGAAAAAGAGGACAGGCTTGATCGTCGGATAGGTTACTTTGAGGAACTTGTGCCAAGCATTTCCCCCGTCCATCTCGATAGCTTCCAGCAATTCTCCCGGAACATCCTGCAGCGTAGCGATGAACACAACAATCGTCCCACCACAGGTCCACAAGCTCATGATAAACAATGTCTCAAAAATACGGATGGGATCTGTCAGGAAATCAACAGGGGCTATTCCTATCTGCAATAAAATCCAGTTAAGCAATCCACCCTTGGCTTGGTTCTGTAGAAGCATCTGCCACACAATTGTTGTCGCCAGCATCGGAACTACAGACGGCAGAAAGAATATAGCCCGCATCAAGTTTCTGCCGATAAATTTACGGTTCAATAAGAGTGCAACAATCAGACAAAAGGTGATTACAAGCGCCACGTTAATGAAGGCATAAATCAAGGTTACCGTTATGGATTTTTTGAATTCGGAGCTGGTATTGGTGAATATGTACCGGAAATTATCCAGTCCAATCCACTCCATAACTTGGCTTCCGCTCATAATCGTTATTTTATGAAAGCTGTAAAACAAACTGGCCAACATCGGATAAAGCGTCAATACCAAAAATCCAATAATGGCCGGTGCTGCAAACAAATATCCAGCCACCGCCTCTTTGGTGACACCTCTGGCATGCTTTTTAACATAGACCGCAGCCGTTTCGGTTTTGCTCTCTGGGTTCATAAGCAATAGCCCTCTTTTCAAATATAAGCTCTAATTAGGAAACCTTGCCGCTCTCGAACAACTGCTTGATCGCTGGCATGATCGCGTCATAGACTTCTTTAACACTTTTCTTACCTGCCAACGCCTGATCAATAGATTTCTCATATTCAGTATTCATCTTGAGGTAGGCAGGAACGTAATATGCAGGCCATTGTGCGATAGCGTCTTTCGTTGTGGAATAACTAAGGATAGTTTCTTTTGCGCTTTCAGGAAGATCGGAGGTCCACTTTTCAACCAAGGTAGGATCGGTATACCAATCTGCCTGGTTCGGCAACCACGCACCACTCTTCAGCAGCTCCAGACTGTTCTCAGGGTTGACCATGTAAGCATAGAATTTCTTGGCTTCCTCAATGTGCTTCGATGTATTGTACACAACAAGCGGAGCACCACAGTTCATCGTTACTGCCTTTTCCATCTTAGGCAGAACGCCAACGCCGATATCTTCATTACCTTTGATATTAGCTAGATCCCAAGATCCGCTGATTGCCATGGCATAACCACCACTCAAAGCGTCTACCGCAGAACCAATTCCAGAATTCCAAGTGTAATTGAAAGCGGATGCAACCTTGTCTTTGTTAACGAGGTCAGCTAGCTTCTGGATGGCATCAACCGTTTTGGGAGAATCCCATTGAAACTCCTTTCCATCCGGGGAAACAATCCCGCCACCGTTGGCATAAGCTGCCCAGAAGTGGTGGAACTCCCGTCCCGCTGTCATACCAAGCCCGTAGTTCTCGGTCAGAGCAGCATCAAAGCCTTCATCTGCCGCTGTTTTTCCTTTAGTATCTGTCGTTAGCTTTTTCGCGTTTGTCACGAATGTATCCCAATCCCACGCATTTTCAACTTTGGAGGGTGGATATTCAAGACCTGCTGCATCAAATTTGGACTTGCTATAGTAAAGCAGCTCCAACTGGTTGGATAGGCCGACTCCAATCACTTTTTGCTCAGGTGAATGGATTGTAATCGCTGATAGTTTTTCAGGAATGCTTCCGTCCGCTAATAAATCGCTGATATCTTCGATAATTCCCATTTCATTGTACTTTTGGATATCGCCTTCACCCATATAACTGATATCTGGAAGTTCACCGGATTCGAGCCGGGTCTGAATAAATGTATCAAAGGAGCCATCTGCTGGAAGTACTTGTGCATTGATTTTCACTCCGGTGTCGGCTGTATATTTTTCTGCTGCCGCTTCTACCAGCTTTTTCTGTACATCATCACCCCAATACAATAATTCCAAGGTTACATCTTTATCAGGCGTAGTTTCCTTGTTGGCTGCTCCAGACCCTTCAGATGCCTTTGGAGCCGCGTTGTTGGAATTGCCCGAACAGCCTGCCAGTGCGGAAAAAACCATCATTGATGCTAAAGATAGAACTAGAGTACGTTTTCCAAACTTCATGTTTGTTGCCTCCCTTTTTTTCATATCTATTTATTTCAAGCCAAGCATTTAAAGCTTTAGCCTAAAATCATCATGGTTTGTCATTCTTAGCGATTACAGACAAGGGCTGAATATTCCTCCGCCTGCCAGTCTTACGCGAGGCTCTAGTATCCCCTCAGTTGTGCGATATTCGAGCTTATCCTCAAGCAGCACATATCTTGACGGATATGCAGCGTAACTTGTTACGATCCAGCCCTCCGAGTCTTCTTCAATATAACCGTTAATACAGCGCATCTTTCCGCGTGGATCCCTGTACAAATATGTGGTTGTCCCGAAGCCCATTAGATAGGCCACTAGCTCCTCCCCCATATCCCAATCATCTCCTGTCACACCCGAGAACAGCGAAGCAAACAAGGAATCACTTGCCCCCACAAATACGGATTGCCCAAAACGGTTTCGCGACAATTCTGGCATGTTCAGGTTAGGAGCTGCCACACTATATGTAGAGGCTGCCTCTCCAGGCAACAAACGGCGTGGAGTAGAGCGTACATTCCAATCGTAACAATTGAATACTGCCATCGTAGAACGGTAAGCGGCTTCCAAATATTCAGGGTCTTCAAGGAATTCATAGGCAACCCGGGATGCACCTGCTACCAATCCACCCCAAAGGGAATGAATCATATACGACAAAGCTTCCCACCAGCGATCCGGATTCTGCACTCTGTAATCATTGCTGAATCCGATATTTGCCAGAATTAGTTGCCCATAACGCTGAGCCTCCTCTTTATTTCCAAGGTGACACAATGTTTCACAGGTAGGACCAAATCCTGCATTATCGTAAAAATGCTCCGTTATAGCTCCCTCATACTGCTGTATCCCTGTCTCCAGATTTCTGCCAAATTGCTCCCATAAGGTAAGTAGACGTTTATACTCTTCTGAAAGACCGCTCTGCTTCAGTGCCTCTAATAAATCAAGAATATAGAGCACAAATATACCATTTAGACGGCTCTCATCCTGTTCACGCTGCCCACTATGCCGATCAGGGTCTAGGCGAAGGCACATGATTTCGGCAGTCCATTGTAGATATTCTCTAGGAGAATGAATTTTAAGTAATGAACCATCCATTCGTGACAATAGATAAAAGACATGCCCAATATAATCCAGATCATAAATGCGGTAGAATTCTCCATACAAGGGACGCGGATGATTGAAATCTCCGCCTTCAAACCAATGCTCCTTCACATCCAATACTGCGGCAATCTCGGCCTTAGCTACTTGTTCGGGGACAGCCTTGGCCATGCTATTCTTCATCAGAAGAAAAGCAACCTTACCCAGCGATTCTCCCTGATTCGATAGCGGACGGAAGGCATATGGCCTCTCAGCCTCACCTGTCCCTCCAAAGTTGTTATTTACCAACCACTCGGCTCTCTTTTCCAGAATCAGGTCAATCGACTCCAGTACATTCCAGACCAGGATATCGGTCCGTCCATCTTCTAGCCCCAGCTCCAGCTTATGTTCTCCCGGCTCCAAACGCTGTAAAGATATAGTGTAGCTGCTGCCTGACTCCAACCGTACAGCTTCGTTCGTAATATTCTCCTGGCGGATCAGCTCCGTTGCCGTTGAAGTGCTATACAAACGCAGCTCACGTAGAGCCTGGCCCTGCGGCAGATCAACAACAGCTTCGAACCTTCCTCCCCGGGTTAATACAGGCGTATAGCTCCAGCGCGGATGTCCATAGGCCATACCCTGCCTATAGAAATCATCTCGATTCTGACAGGGATGGAATATGTATTCCCAGCTGGAGGTTTCTCCAGCGTCAAGATCCAGCGGACTGTAAGCGCCACCATATATCCAGTCGGCAGCTGCAGATTCGGTCATAGATGATCCGTCCTCCACCAACGATAGCCGATGATACAGCAGACCATCCAAAGAAGGGGAAACCTGCTCAAGAAAACGATTCTTATAACTACAATAAGTACCTACGGTTACTGTTCTGCCCTGAACACCATAAACACCCAGATGTGGTGCTTCGTTGCTCCGTCGAATGGCAGCAATTTTAGCGAAATCTCCACCAAGATGGGGGAATACTGCACAGGACTGACTCATATTGCGCTGCACATTTTCATCTCGGTACATGACATAAGCGAGCGAAAACCACACATGAAGTCCATTAATTCTTACAGACTGTGTTGATCGGTTCATAGCTTCAATAGTCCATCTTAGTCGCTCATCTTCCAAAGAATATGTAAGTCTGATTGCAATCGGCGCACCTTCAAAATCCACAAATACACGGTTTTTTCCTTCTGGTGTGATTTTGGGCAACAGATCAGTGCTTTTTATGATATTCCCGTCTAGCTCTATTGTCCATTCTCCGAATAGCTTATCTGTATCCGCATAACCTGCCTCTTTCAAATAAGACGGATCAACTACCCAATTCATTTCACTAGGGTCGCCCTGTAATATCAGAGACTGAAGTGCTCCGCGGTCGCTTAGCTCCATCCTGAAATTTTCGTTGCCTAGAATCGTCATTGCCTAGCACCTCTTCAATATTTTAAGTTAAACGTTTAGATTTATGAGGAAAAAGGAGCTGTGAAACTTATTTTTGTCTCACAGCATTTTTTAACGTAGCCACAGAATCACGTTCGATCAACCGGCACTCCGGCATGGTCAGTGAATCCATCTTCGTCCCCTTGATTAAATTGAACAAAACCTCAATAGCTTGATAGCCCATCTCATGTAGCGGAAGTCCCATTGTTGTTATACGCGGGCGTAAGTAATCACTGAATTCACGATTATCAAAACCGACAACCGACAGATCATCCGGTATTTTAAACCCTTTTTCCTCTGCCGCCTGCAAAATACCTACAACCATTACATCATTCATGGAAAGAATCGCGGTTGGAGGCTCCGGCAAAGCGAGCAACTCGGAGGTAAGACGATACCCTGATTCCCTCTCCCAGTCTCCCATCTTAATTAACAGTGGATCGAACGGTAATTGATATTCAGTAACGGCCTTGTAATAACCGTTCAGTCTTAATCTGGAAGGGATTGAATCCATCAAACCACTGATTACAGCAATTCTGCTATGTCCTTGGTTAACCAAGTAGGACATGGCTTGGTAAGCAGCTTGCTCATCATTATACTGGATAGAGATATCGTCCTGTGTGTAAGAGTAGGTATACACAATAGGCTTACCTTCCGTATCGATTAAACCCGTTAAATCACGGGGATGAACACCGATATAAATAATCCCATCCACTTGATTACTGAGCAGTTCGGCAACCGCATTAGCGGCATACTTTCGATAGTCTTCCGTATTCGAGAAGTTACGGCCGATACGCTTGTCCAAACGAAGATTCACCAGTAAAATATGCAAATCATTACGATCTCCAAAATCATTAATTCCATCGATAATATCGGGGGTGTTAAATACCGTCACATCTTCTGCAATAACACCTATTGTATTCGTACGGTTGAGTTTGAGACTCTTCGCAATAGCATTCGGCTTATAATTCAACTCCTCAATGGCTGCAACAACTCGTTCCCTTGTATCGGAACGTACATTGCGGGTACCATTAAGCACATAGGAGACTGTAGCAATCGAAACATTAGCCTTTGCGGCTATGTCTTTAATGCTGGTTTTCCTCATTACACCTTCTCCTATCTTATTATGGGAACTCTTTTAATCACGTTGTTAAACGTTTAGATTATTTTTACAGTTAAAATATACCACGCGTATTTATTGCTTTGCAACCCCTTTTTTGCTATTCTCAAAAAATCCTCCTGTTCGTCCCCCGTTTCGTTTAGAATTGATTTATCTGTTGTTCATTGGATAAAAATAAGATATAGGAGCTTGAGCTTGCTATGACACCATTTACTGAGAGAGTTATTCATATCATACAGTCTATACCAGAAGGTAAAGTGATGACTTACGGAGGAGTTGCCCGCGCGGCAGGCAGCCCAAGAGGAGCGAGGCAGGTCGTTCGCATCCTTCATTCCATGAGCAAAAAATATAAGCTGCCCTGGCATCGGGTCATTAATGCTAAAGGAATGATCGCACTAACTGAGGATGAGTCTAACTCCCTCCAGAGGCTCTATCTACAGGGAGAGGGAGTTAGTTTTAATGAAAAAGGTGTGGTAGATCTGAAACAATTCCAGTTTGAGCCGGAGTGTACCGATTAGTACCCTCTGGTAACTCTTCGTCTTTCTCCGGTGCCAAGAGCATTGAGTAGACAATACATCGTCGCGTAAATGACCAGCAGGACAAAGGCAATGAACAAGCTGAAAAATACGGACTGGAGATTCAGGCTATCCAGAACAAGTTGATACAACTGATGCCTGTCCGTCAGGACGTCCCAGCTATTGAGTCTGTAGACTCGGCCAAGCAGTACACCATATCCCCCGAGCATACATGCCGCAAGCACGAATACCCATGACCACAGCAGGTTGCTTTTACGATAAATGACCGTCTGGAACTGATACAATGAGAAAAAACCGGTCAACCATCCACTCCAGGTGAACAATAAAAGAGTGACCAAGTCATACCAGTAGCGATTCTGAATGGCTCCCTCCACGATATATCTACTTTTTCTTACCGTTAAATGCACCAGGTCAGTCATGAGATAAGGCGCGTTGGGAAAGAACAGCAGCCACGCGACACCCAAAGGAAGAAGTAATAGACCGCCTATCTTCCTTTTGTCTAGCTCATAAGCAGCCATGGAGAATAAAAACGGAATCCATGCTAAGAACAAATTCCAAATTAAAAAACCGTAAAACGAATCCGTCTGAAGTGACACTACACGATATACCGCCAATGTAGCGACAGACAATCCCGCCAAGAGCATAAACACCTTCGGATAATTCAATTCCTTCATGAGCTTATATTCTCCTTATCGATATTGATTACATTAAACTTATACCTAATTGTACAAATTCAGAATTCCGAAGTCCAATTTTAATACAAAAGCCCAGACGCAAGAATAGCGCCCAGGCCGACTTTATTTATTAAGCTCAAGTACCGCTGATTAGTTCAGAGGCAATGCTGGCTTCTTGCGTCCTGTCAGACCTCGTAGTCCACCTGCATCCTCCTGACAGGATAATGCCGTACACTCCCTAAACGCCGCATGACTGCATCCGATACATTTATTGTGATTAATACTGCTAAGAGCTTCATTGATCGCTTCACCGGTATGATGATAGAACTGTGCCTCTCCTATTTTGTCATATAGCCCGGTTCTCTTAAGTAGCTCAAGCGGCTGCGGCTGAACACCGGAGATCATCAGTTTCCCTCCAACAGCATGGAGATGCCGCACCAGCTCCGCCAGATTGGATTCGCCCGTAGTATCCATGAATGGCACTTTTCCCATCCGCATTAATATAATTTTCGGCTGATCGGAGCCATAACCCGGCATGGTGTCATCAAATCTATACGCAGCGCCAAAAAACAGCGGCCCTTCCACGGTATAAATCCCAATCTGCGGACAATCATGACTCTCCGTTACCATATGTGCTCCTACCTTGACGGAATTAGGATCAGGCAATACTTTGGATACCAGATGAACCTCTCCCATCCGTTTCACAAACAAAATCACCGCAAGAATCAATCCCACCTCTACAGCCAGCGTTAAATCTGCAAATATCGTCAACAAGAAGGTGATGAATAACACCAAAGAATCACCTGTTTTGATTTTAAGCAAATGAAGAAATTGTTTACGCTCACTCATATTCCAAGCTACTACCATCAAGATAGGAGCCATCGCTGCCAACGGAATACTAGAAGCATAGGGTGCAAACAACAGAAGAATTAGGAATACCACTACCCCATGAACGATCCCTGAGATCGGAGAAACTGCGCCGCTTTTGATATTTGTGGCGGTTCTGGCAATGGCACCCGTGGCTGGAATTCCTCCAAACAATGGAGCTGCAATATTGGCGATTCCCTGACCAATCAGTTCACGGTTGCTGTTATGGCGGCTGCCCGTCATCCCATCAGCTACGACAGCTGACAATAAGGATTCAATAGCACCCAACATCGCGATGATAAAGGCCGGACGAATCAGCAGTATAATCCGCTCCCAGGTAATGGTCGGAAAACGGAAGCTTGGCAATGTATTAGGGATATTCCCATAGGCCAAACCAATCGTAGTCACCTTACCGCTAAAAAATAACGCTGCTATGACAGTTGCACAAAGAAGACCGACCAATGAACCCGGCACCTTCGGAGCAAAGCGAATCGCTAGGATAACAACGGCCAGACAAATCGCGGCGGTCAGGATACTATATCCATTGATCGTCGATAGATGAAGTCCAATTTCTTTCATGTTATCTACAAAGCTCTCGTGCCGTTCAATATCCCTTAACCCAAGGAAGTTAGCAATCTGTCCGGTGAAGATAATAACCGCTATTCCTGCTGTGAAACCAATCGTGACCGGCTTCGGAATAAATTTAATCAGTACACCCAGCCTTAACAATCCCATGAGGACTAAAATAACCCCCGCCATCATCCCCGCTAACAGCAGGTTCTCATAACCATACTGCATCCCAATGGCGAACAAGATAGGAATAAATGCACCTGTCGGTCCACCAATCTGAAATTTCGATCCCCCGAACAATGAAATACATATGCCGGCAACGATTGTCGTATAAATGCCATATTCCGGCTTTACACCAGAAGCAATAGCAAATGCCATCCCTAAAGGAATGGCAATAACCCCGACGATTGTCCCTGATATCAAATCCTTGCGAAAAGCGTTCATGTTGTAGCCTTTATAACGACCCCGCCCTGTCATGTTCAAACCTTCTTTTCTTTAAATATCTGATTATTTGAATATAAGAAGAACATTACTCTAGGACGCGACTGTTGTCAACGCCAAAATAACGTTAATCTATTCCATTTTCACTCGCCGCGCATGCCTTCCAGCAATGAAATGGTATTCACGAGATGGTTATCAAATATTTGTTTGGCCACGACCAGAAGGTCCTTGATCAGAGGATCACGCAAGGCATAAATGACTGTGGTGCCTTCTTTCACACTGGTTACTACATTTTTGGCGCGTAAAACAGCTAGCTGCTGGGATACAGCAGAACCTTCCGAGCCGAGAATAGCCTGCAGTTCATTCACATTCTTCTCACCTTCGCTAAGCAGCTCCAGAATACGAATACGCATCGGATGAGCCAGCGCCTTGAAGAATTCGGTCTTAAATTGCTGAATTTCGGTGTTCATAGCTTTCTACTCCTCATGCTTAACTTTCTGAATCTAATGTTATCTTTGTATGTTATCTTAGTCCCTAAGAAGCGTCAAATACTGAAGGGATAGATTCGCACATCACGGACCTGCAATTCTACGAACACACCCAGTGCCATAGGTTCACCGAGACACTCGAACATCACTAACCCTTCACCTATTCGTAAAAATCCTGTGCCATCTTCTTCAATATTCTCCAACACGCCCGTAAAAATAACCCTATCCTGTTCGAGCCTGATGTTGAACTCACCTGCAGGCACAGGATGGATATCCACCCACCTCATAAGCAGCTCCGAAAGCTCCAATTCCACATCCATTTCTGCCCCTGGATTCACAGGAGCACCACACCAGATTCCCCGGCCCTCCCCAAATTCTGTGAGAAAAAATACCTCGTCCTTTTTCAAACCACTTTTTGTAATTTTGATTTGCATAGCCCATACTCCACCCTAATGATTTATAACGATCATTATATCATGAGAATTAGCCCAATTTATCAAGTATAATTCTGGGTTGCCTTATTCAGATAAGTACTAGGGTGTAACCAAGGATGCTTAAAGAACTCACTTTTACTGGTAATCTTCCGCGAGACACTCAGGTCATAATCGATCATAGACTTTATCTGCTCTGCAAAGGCCTCCCCTTTTACCAGCATTCCCAGCTCAAAATCGTGGCAGGCACTTCTTTCGTTGATATTATATGAACCATGAAAAACGGCTTGTGATCTATGATCATAGGTAATTTTCCAATGGGAAAATCGACCGGTGGCACTGTAGTCATAGAAGGAAACACCGTTAATAAACGGCATATACATATTGCCTCTTACCGCCGCGCGATTTGTAGGATGATCATTAACCTCCAGCGGGTTACAAATGTTCAAATTACACGAGCATTCTGGACCAAGCAGCCCGAGCCGATCCCAAAAATCCTGATCAATCAAATAAGGATTCACGATGATAGTCTCTTCAGCCGCGTAAGTAATTAAATCCAGATAATATTGTTGAATCAGGTTAACCGGGTTACCTGGAAAGCTTGCTAACAGCGTACATTCTTCCTCACCAAAATGATAATCCACATCCGGATAATAAAAGACATCATTCACATCAAAATGATCTCCGCCTAGAAGCAGCCAGCGAGAATAGAACATCGCATTCAAAGGCTGCGCTGCAGCGCCGCGAATCCGGAAGCAGCCATCATGCCACTCAGCCTCTTTACTAGGAATCCCCTGTGGATGTCCATCTATACTCATTGCAGAGGATGCCTGCACTGGGGTCTCATACGTATATTGGTCACCAATATTTACACTGCCTATAATCGAGGTTACCCCATCTATGACCATAAACTTCCGATGATCGATGACATTCAGTCCTGTGACCTCAACATCCTCTTGCACTTTATCCTGCAGAAACAGGATACTTTCCGGCACTCCCTCTTGCTCCAGCGCCTTTCGTTTCACCCGCCATTCAATAGCTGAATAATACGAATTGAAGGTATTCAACAGCTTGGCGCCTGCATTCTCGAGCTGATCAGCAATCTTGGAGAACTGGCCGTACTCCAGATTATTTCCGTACCCCAATGCCGTCAATGTGTAATTGACCATAACCCTTACCTTAACGCCACGCTTAAGAGCATAAAACAGTTCATCTGCAACCAGATTGCCCGAGCGATCATTAAAAAAAAGCATGACAGACAGGTGGATATAATGCTGCGCTTTTCTGATCTCCTCTAATATCATTCCTAGACACTCCGGACCATTCACGTAAGGTGTTACTTGATTATTCCACGTAGTCTGCGGAGCCAGAACCTTTAGCTTGCCTGAGTCTAGTCTGCCCAATACTTCAGTAAGTTGTTCCAGTAAGCTTGGGCTAAATCCAGGAAGCTGGAATAGCTGCTGACTTGTCGTAATGACTCCGCCAAGCGTCTGACGATAGGCTCTGGCAGCCTCTAGGTCTATCCCCTCAAGCTTACGCTCCACCTCTTCTCCTGCTACACCCATAATACGGGCAAGCGATCCGCCGGATAGATAATAATTCAAGAAATCAATCATATTTCTCTGTGTCTTCATATGTAAAGTCCCCCATCGTTTATATTGCATGCCTTTGAATCAAGGTAAGGATAGATACCCTAGATCTCCTTTTTATAAACGGGGTGAAATGCAAAATAGGGATGCCCCACAGCCTTTATGGCTATGGATCATCCCTGTTTAGGTTTAAATAGAATTCGCTAAGAATGGAGACAGCTTATTTTACCTGTTCTGCGCTAAATACTTTAACATCTAGAGGAGCAGCCAAGAATTCGCCAGCTTTAGCTGAGAAAGCAGTGAAATGAGCGCTCGTATTGTGGCTGGATACTGCTTCAGCATCACGCCATTGCTCAATCATAATAAATGAGTTGGCTTCTCCAGCATTCTCATATAGCTCATAAGAAAGGTTACCCTCTTCAGCATGAGTAGCAGCCAGTAATGCTTTAGACTCCGTCAAAAACTGTTCACGACGCTCTGGATTAACTTTAAGTACAGCATGAATAATGATCATTGTATATTCCTCCTAAGATTAGTGTTTATGGTAGCGCGTTTTACTAACTTTAATAATTATTTCCACTCAGCAACTTTATCGATAGGCAGACGAACAGAGGGGTAACCTGCATCAACAGCTTTACCAATGGAGAGCAGCATTACAGGAACATAACGATCTTTTTCCATACCAAACGCTTCAGCGATTTGGTCTTTTTCAAATCCACCAATTGGGTTTGTATCGTAACCATGTGCACGAGCAACCAGCATCAGCTGCATAGCAACAAGTGCGCCATCGATAAGCACGGTGTCTCTGTTAATTTCCCGTGGCAGGTTAGCGAAATGAGCGGATAATCTGGTTAATTGATTTTCTTTTACTTCAGCAGGCATAAGTCCACGTTCAACAGCCGTACCGTAAATTTCTTCAGCGTAATCGAAGTTGTTCAAATCACCAAAGATGGCAATCATAGCCGCAGAAGTCTCTACTTGTACGTTATTAAAACGAGCGAGAGGCGCTAAGGTAGCTTTAGCTTCGTCACTTTCAATGACCAGAAAACGCCAAGGCTGCATGTTCACTGAAGATGGAGCAAGTGTAGCTTCGGCAAGGATCTGTGTCATTTCTTCTTTGCTGATTTTAACGGATGGATCATATTTGCGGATAGAGCGGCGTCCTGTAATAATTTCTTGAAAATCATTTGTTTGTGTAGCGTTCATATGATTAATTCTCCTTTGAGTGTGTTTTGTAAGTTACAACAGAATGATATTAGATTGCAGACGATTGAGCATATCAATGAGCACTGCTCGCTCCTGATCGTTAAAACCTGTTAGCAGAGTAGCGATAAACCGCCTTTTCTCTTCGCTATATTTAACCATTCTTTCCCGACCTTGATCGGTTAATGAGACCAATGTGACCCTGTTATCGGCTGGGTTATTGCGGCGAGCGATCATGCCACTCTCTTCCAATCCCTTCAGATGACGTGTGACGGCTGCCGCATCAATATCCATTTCCTTTTGCAGACTGATTTGGCTGACTTCATCTACCCGAAACAGTTCATGCAGGAGGCGAAGCCGTGTGGGACTGATCCCTGCACAACGTTCGAATTTTGGAGAGATTCCTTTGTTTAAGGCCTGCAGCAGTTCAAATATATGTTCTTCCTCAGGACAGTACTCCGTCAAAATATACCTCCTTTCTATATTTAATTGCATGCAATTGTTTTGTATGAAATTATACTAACGCATAATCATTGACCCGTCAACTAATATATCAAATCATTTTTAAAAAATCAACATTGCTTATCCTCATCCGGTGCTATACGCTTGAACAAAAGAGGAGGATACCTATGAGAATATCCCTGATTCAGCTGGATATAGCATTTGGCAATCCCGCTATGAATTATGCTGCTGTTGTCCAGAAAATAAAAGAAGCCGCTGTCGCTGCCCCCGATTGTCTGATTCTCCCTGAGCTATGGACCACTGGTTATGATCTAACTCGCTTAGAAGATATTGGCGATCCGGAAGGAGAAATTACCAAGGCATTTATCTCCAGCTTGGCTAAACAATACAGCATCAATATCATCGCTGGTTCTGTCGCTAGCCGAAATGATACTGGTGTAACTAATCGCATGTATGTATTTAATCGATCAGGTGAGCTCGTCGGACAATACAGCAAGCTGCATTTGTTCCAGCTGATGGATGAACATTTGTATCTGCAGCCGGGAGAAGCCAAAGGACTATTTACATTAGACGATACGTTATGTGCAGGGCTAATCTGTTATGATATCCGGTTTCCGGAATGGGTTCGCGCCCATACCGCACAAGGGGCGGAAATCCTGTTCGTCTGCGCTGAATGGCCACTGCCCAGATTGTCCCACTGGCGGGCGCTGTTGATCAGCCGGGCCATCGAGAACCAATGTTTTGTTGTAGCCTGCAACCGTGCAGGCAGCGATCCTGCCAATTTCTTTGCTGGGCATTCAATGATTATTGATCCTTGGGGAGATATTGTGTGTGAGGCTTCTGAAGAGGAAGAAATTCTAACCGGAGAGATCGATTTACATCAGGTGCGTGAGATTAGGAAACAAATTCCGATTTTTTCGGACAGACGTCCTGAGTTGTATAATTAAAAGAGCGTCATTGTTGAATATTAAAAAAGACGTTACGTAGGCTGGCATTATCCAGCTTTCCGTTACGTCCTTTTTTAACAGACTCCAACCCATGCTCAGCCCTTAGGAATACCGCTCGCGCAGCACCCGCGTTGCATCGAGCACACGTGGATCATCATAGTCCAAGCTGTATCCTGTCTCTTGCTGCAAAATGCGGGATGCTCTAAGAGAGACTCCACGACGAATTAAAGCCTGAATAATCCCCTCCCCAAACACTTTCGCCACTTCAGGTCCACCGAGTTCACCCAGTCCAGCAATCGTCTCTGGACGAACCTGTGGATATGATAGTGAGGAGTCTCCTCCGGAGGCTTGCGCATAGAAATTACGAATTTGTTCACCGCGTTCTTGTCCCGAGCCAGAAACTACAACAAATGCATGTACAAAATAGGCATTGTTCTGCCTACGCTGAGCAATACCACAAAACTTCCGGCCACCAATGGCCAGATCGAAATCACCAGGGCAGTAAGAACCAACAATCTCACCAGCCTCAATTTGCGCCGCAGCCTGTGGATGACTTATAGCAACCGCTTCCGTGATCAAAGCAGCCAAGAGCTTAAAGTCATCATGAAAGTCCAGCTTTCCACGTCCTTTGGGCAGAACTAGAGAAACATTAATGATCCCTGCATCCAGAGGCACCGCAGCCCCGCCGGAATGCCTAACCGCTGTTCTAATCCCTTGCGCCTCAAGCGTAAGCATCGCCTGAGCTGCACACGGTAGCTTACTGTCCCGAAGTCCAAGTGCCACACCACCAGAATGACTCCACAGATGTAAGCTAGGAGGTATAAGTCCCGCTCCAACATCCCGGCATAAGGTTTCCTCAAAAGCGAATGGGACCAGCATATCCTCTAAGCTCCCTGCTTCTGTACCTTTGCTCTCATCCCTTGCACTCAGATGTTGAAAGAGCCCCATTTCTGAAGGAAGTTTACTAAATATTGAATCATACTCACGAGTATCCACCAAAGCCCCTCTTTCCCGAATATGAGCCACGAGACCTGCTATTCTCTACCAGCTAAAGATCCAAGCCTATCCGTATAAATAATGATAGTAATATTGTAACCGATCTGTCTCCATGCTGTGAGTAGAGAATTGAAATGAGGTTATGATAACGCTATTCTTATAGTAAATGGACTTGCCCCAGAGCATAATAGGGGAAGACCTAAATTCATGCTATCCCAAACGTTAAGGAGTGATGCTGCATGACAGGAGACAAGCTGACCAAAGAACGACAGCTAACCAAAACAAAGCAATGGGAACAAGCCCTTAACCACCTTTATATCAACTTTTGGGATTACAGCCATGACGCATTAAATAAATTCGCGGATGAAGATATCCACCAGGCAAGAGTGAACTGCCGTAAGCTGCTAAGTCTATTATCCATTCTTGATCCGCGGCACACTTCAGGCCTGTACCCTATTTTCAAAAAAGCGCAAAAGAGATTAGGTAAAGTGAGAGATGCAGATGTTCTAATAGAATCTTTCAAGAACAAGCGCAAGCAAGCGAAGGAGAACGGAGATTCCAAAACTGCAGACCTGTTAAAGGCAGTGTTTGCTTACCAAAAGGACAAGCGCAAAACTTACCGCAAGAAGCTCGCTAAGGAGCTGCCTGAACTAATCAATGAAGACCTCGAGGAAAAGTGGAAGACCTTCCTAAGCGAGCAGCTTGAAGCCCTAGCCGCCAAAAAGAATGTTAACGTTGTTATGCGTGAGCTTGAGATCGCTTATGAGCAGAAGAAAAAAACCTGTAAAGCTATTTTCCATGAAGACAATGCCGAATCTAAAGAAGCCTTCGACGCTTTGCACCAGCTAAGAATCGCTGCTAAGGAACTTCGTTATACCGCGAGTGCGGCCGATTTTGCGTTAAATCAGAAATTTCATGCGCATGAGGAGATCTATAAGGAGATTCAAGATCAACTTGGGCTGATTAACGACAAACGTCTATGGCTGGAAACACTGAATGCTATTGGACGTGAAGAGCTGGACATCGGTAAAAAAGCATGGAATGCCTTCACGTCGCAATTAAAGGATGAAGTGCTCGATGCACTGCATCATAATGATGTCATTCCTATCCAGACACAAACGAAGTAAATTGCAAATGGTCCTTTCTATTCAGCCGATGTATCTGATGCACCATACTCTTCAATATTTAGTTTCACTTCATAGGTAATCGGAATCTCACTAAAGGTTTCATCCCAGTTATCCTCTACGCTCCGCCATACGGCTGGATGTTGAATACGTAAAGCGTTGCCGAAACCTGCAACCTCTGTATGCAGCTCCTTCTGCATTTTTTTCACAGTGACCTGAAGCATGTCTAAGACATGCTTCTCTAGCACTGCTTTATCCTCCTTTACAATGCCGTCATGTAACTTCTTTGCACTCTTGGCAAAAGCCTCACCATATCTCCCCGTAGATTCTATTTTCACATGAAAAGAGATCTTCCCATCCTTCACATTAGCTTTATACTTACTACCCAGGGATTTGATTTCATAGGTAATGAGCTTATTGTTAGACGGGTCGTATGCTTTGAGAGCACCCCCCTCTCCCTTTCCAGTCAGCCAGACCATACCTTCCAGCTCCGATGCATCTAAAAAACCAACGAGCTTTCCCGTTTTCCCTTTAATTACGCCTGCTCCATCCAGCTTTGTCTCCTTCTCTTTTTCTAAAGAAATTACATTCTGCAACATGAAACTTCTTTTACCATGCAAAGGACCCGCCACTTTAGCTATTGAAACCGGCTCCCATATCCTCGTGCTCCGACTTCTATTCACAAAAATCCCCTCTAGTACAAATGAAGGGGTTTGGCCCGGCAGCGCATTTTCCAATACATCTTTGGCTTTTCCCTTGCTGACATATAGTAGAACACTGGGACGGATATCGTTATCCCTGCTAAAGAAATCAATTAACTCAGAAAACTTGGTAGAACGTGCAAGCTTCTCACCGATCACAATGACCTTAAGGTGATGTCCGATCGGAGTACGTCTAGTACGCAGTGAAAGTGCCCGTAATGCTTCAAACATCGAATCACTTACTTCACTCATGTTATAGTAATTTCTGGTTGAGGATGGGGAAGCCCCAGACTTCATACCTGACCCTCCTGAGCCTTGAGGAATCGTAAACTGGTAGGTACTCATTATTTGGGCAGGCATAGGATTTCCCCCGCCTCCTTGCTGGGTTGCCTCCTCATCCCCTGTCTCCTCCGCACTGTCCAGGGCAACACCAATCTCCATACTTAACTCCTCAACAGGTGTGCTGCTCCAGCAACCGGTCAACAGAATACATACTATAAGAAATGTAATCGACACTCTCCATTTTTTCATGAAGCCGCCCTCCGGAAATGTGCGATGATCAACAGCGGCAATGGAATTAATCCAAATAAAACGATCATCCAATTACCTACGACTGTTCCTAATGCAAATAGAGCATTCACATTTGGTGGCATTCTGGAAACTACATAGGCTACTGGAAGTATAGCCAATAAGCAGCTATTAAATCGTTTATGAAATATTTGAGAAACTCCCAAAGCAGCAGCATAAATAGTGATGCAGAAGGTGCAGAAAATTTGCATAATCCAAATTACCAGCAGCAGCGATTCAAACCTCTCAAAAATAAGATAATTCACCTCAAAGCTTCTCACTAGATCAAGAAATGGCCAAGTTCTTGTGACCACTCCATCTATAGAAAACGCACCAATAGTCATTACAACAGCTAAAAGATAAAAGAACGTTGATATACATGATCCAGCAATAATTACCTTTACTGCTTTTTGTGGCTTATCCATAAAAGCAACAACGAACAGCATCGCTTCACCAGCAGTAAAAGTCAGAATGGTTGGCCTGATGCCCTTCCATACCGGTCCTAAACCATCTCCAAGGAAAGGCCGCAAATTATCGATATCGAAAACTTCAATACTAAGCAAGCATACTCCAACAAAAACTGTCCAAGTAATCGGAACAATCAACCTACACATGCTAGTGATAGCATTAAGTCCTCCTCTGCATAAATAGAAGGCTATCCAAATAAACACAGCAACAATAGCCCAAGGAGGGGTTCCCTCCAACAGAAAAAAAGAGGTCACTTCCTGTACGGAACGTGCTTCAAAACTGGCTATACACAGAAAATAAACAATCACTAATATAGAGAGCATCACTCCAAGTGGCTTGCCAATGATTTTCCCGCTAAATTGAAAAATAGTTTGACCTGGAAACCGTTGGCTAAGTTTCACTATAATTAAACCTGTTAAAAAGGTAATTACTCCCCCTAAAAAAACGGAGATCCACACGTCTGGAGTTTCACTAGCCTCTACAATCGTCCGAGGAAGTGTAAGTATCCCTGCCGCAATAGTATAATTGGCTAGTATGATCGTCGCTTGAACAGCAGTAATTCGGTCCTTCACCTCGGTACTCATATTCGCTTCCTCCTTTACTTCGATCTCTCACCCTTTGCGTCGGGGGTCCTTCGGCTTCAACAGCGTAGGGCGGCCTGTTAGAAATTGCAGTGGCATACGGAATATAAAATCTTTCCAATCCTTAATCTTATACGGTATAAACATGCCAAGATAAGGCATGCCGAAGCTTTTTAGCTTGATTAAATGGGCACTCAGGAAAAGGAAAAATAACACAACTCCATATAATCCAAAGACTGCTGCAGAAAACATCGCTATAAAACGGAGCATACGCAGCGTCATTCCCGCACTATACATAGGGATGGTGAAGGAGGAGATTGCTGTAACTGAAACAACGATGACTAGAATTGGACTCACAATTCCCGCTTCTACCGCGGCTTGGCCGATGATTAGACCGCCAACAATCCCCATCGCGGGACCGATAGGTTTAGGCAGCCGGAGTCCAGCCTCCCGTAATATTTCGATTGAGGTCTCCATGATCAAAGCTTCGATTAATACCGAAAAAGGTACACCTTGGCGGGAGCTGATGATTGAAATGGCCAACTTTGTCGGAATCAATCCCGGCTGAAAGGAGAGGAAGGAAATATATAGTGCCGGTGCAAACATTGATATCAATGCGGCGAGAAAACGCAGTAAGCGCACCAACGACCCCACCATCCACCGATCGTAATAATCCTCTGGGGATTGCAACAGCATCCCGAAGGACACGGGCATGATCAAGGCAAAGGGTGTGCCATCCAGCAGGATAGCTACTCTCCCTTCCAATAACGCTGCCATTACGCGGTCAGGTCTTTCCGTATTCTGAATCTGCTGGAATGGCGTGAAGCTATTATCTTCGATTAATTGCTCCACATAACCAGATTCTTGCACATCATCTATATCAATCGTCCTAATTCTTCGTTTGACTTCTTCGACAAGTTCATCGTTCGCGATATCTTTGATATAAGTTAGAACCAGATCCTTCTTCATCCTCTTTCCTACAGTAAAAGAAATCATGGCTAGCTCTGTGCTCTGCCCATGTCGGCGCAGTAATGCCGTGTTATCACTTAACGTCTCATTAAATCCGCTTCGAGATCCCCGCAAGACAGCTTCTGATTCAGGCTCCTCTATCCCTCTTGTGTTCCCCTTCGGGGTGCTGAGCACAATAGCCTCCTGTATCCCTTCTACTAACAGCACTACAGAGCCGAACAATACCTTTTGAAGGGAGAGCTTCACATTATCCGTAAACTCAACTTCCGAAATAAGCACGATCTCATGAATGAGAATATCTTTTAGATCCTTGGCTTCCGGTATCGTATGGGGATCTTTAAAAACCTTATAGGCATCCATTAAAGGCTTCAGAATATTCCGATCCATTTTATCTTTATCTGTCAGTCCATCTACAAATATAAGGGCCGCTTGCAGCTTTATACCTCCGATACGCAACTCCCGAAAACTCACATCATGCATATCTGTGCTCATCTCTTTAAATCTTTGCAAATCCTCCCGAAATTGACCGCTATAGCTTGCTTCTGTAGGAGATTCTTCACTGATTCCAACGGAATCGTCCGCCTTAGTAACCTTTTTCGTATTGCTAGAACCTAGAGATGCTTCTCCGTAAGGAACCCCACCACCTATGCTGCCGGCAGCTTTTTTTGCTCTAGTACTTATCGTATCTTCCTTTACATTAGCCCAACTCATTATCCGGATTAGAATAAACGGAACGAAAAAGATCATAATAGCTTGGAAAATCACACTCCATTTAGGAATTATCTCTAGAATAATATTCCACACCCTCATCACCTCCTTTATAGCTGTGTTCGTATTTTTTACCGAAGATGGGTAAATCATGCACGCAAAAAAGACCCCACAATATGGAGTCTCCCTAATTTCATCTTTAAAATTATCGCCTTATGCTTGAAGAACCTTGTTCAGTATGCCTTGGTAGGCTGCTTTCGGACGCAGACCGACCAGCTTTTCCACGGGCTGCCCCTCTTTATATACAATGACTGTAGGCATCCCCATAACACCCGCTTCTCCAGCCAAATCCGGCAGTTCATCACAATTCACCTTAACAATAGAAACATCGTCTCCATATTCCTGGTGAAGATCTTCCAGAACAGGCAGCAGCACCTTACAAGGGGGGCACCATGGCGCACCATAATCCACCAGTACCGTTCCTCCACCACGTATTTCTGACCGCACCCAATCCGCACTATCGGCATTTATAATAGACATTTGCCATTCCTCCTCATATTTTTCAACACCAGCAGTACTATTCCAAGTTCTCCAGTGGACACGTTCCCAACTTGCTCTCATCCTGCTCCTGCAGAATAGATGCCATTCGTTCTTCCAAATTCCTCTTGATCTGATTCAGCTCTACAAGCTGACGTTCAATATCTTCCAATTTACTGCGGTATAGTGGCATCACTTCTGCGCAGAAAGCTTCTTTGTTCTTCAAGACACAATGTAGAAAGCCCGCGATCTGCTCTGTCGACAGACCCAGGTTCAAATATAGTTTAATCGTTTCTACCGTCTCTACAGCAAGTGAAGAATACTCCCGATATCCGTTGGCCTGACGGATCGGCGAGATTAATCCTTGACTCTCATAGTAACGAAGTGAACGGACGCTTACGCCCGTCAGTTTAGCAAGTTCACCTATTTTCATAGCATTCTCCCCGGGGTTCATGAGAATTGTTCTACACCAGTATAAACCCTGACACCAATGTTAGAGTCAACAAAAAAAATCCAACCGCAGCTAACCCGCAGTTGGACTCGTGTTTTATGTTACAACAGGTATATCCGCTTATATCCTACAATAATCCTGCCGCCCAAAGTCCACCTCTAAGAATCATCTGGCGAAAGGGCTCTACGGAAAATGACGGCAAATGATGACCAGGCATTAAATAAACAACCCGGCCTAGACCAAATTCATGGCACCAAGCCGCCTGTCTCATTGCCCCATCATGAGGATATTCCATAAGCACAGTTGTTTCGAAATAGGGATGCTGCTCAAAATAATAAGGCTCATCATCGATCACAAATTCTTCGATTCCCTGCATAATGGGATGCTCCTGTACCGGTATGGACATCTGGAGCGAAGTGAATTCTGGATGATGAGTGAAATGCGCTCCCAGCATAGCGCCTAGCTCCTGATTACGCTGTAAGGAGATTCCGTTATGTACCACTAGTAATCCGCCACCGTTAGCCACATAGGAGAGCAATGCGCTGCTTTGTTCCGCCGGTATTTTATCATCAGAGAATTCGGTATAAGAGATCACCAGCTTGTAGTCAGATAATGTTTCTTTATTAAGCAGCCCATAATCCTCCGAGGAGAATACCTGCAGGTCATTGGCAAGGATCTGCTCAATCTCCCGGTCTACTCCCGCAAATGGGTGATATTTAACCTCCGAATAACTTCCGAGTGCCAGTGCTTTTAGTGTAGACATCCTATCATCGCCTTTCTTCGTGTAGTTTTTTTGATTACGGGAAGCCCATCTACCAAGGCCATGTATTTCCATCCACGTCAAGATAGGCCGGCTCATCCCCTAGATACTTTTTATACTCCATAACCTGACTTATAATCTGGTCTGCAGACACATCGGGTGAAATATCCGCTTGCTCATTTTTTTCGCCATGCATATAAGTCTTCATCCAGCCGGGGTGAAACACCATCACTTGACCCCCAAGCGTCTTTAGATGATTGTGCATCAGGGAGGATTGCATATTGAGAGCCGCCTTAGACATGCAGTAGCCGTACATATTAATACGTTTATTTCTGCCAATGCTGCCCGCTTCCGAAGAAATATTAACAATCAATTTATCCTTACTTTGCAATAAAAGTCCCATAAGTGCATTGCTGACTCTCAACGCGCCTAGCGTATTCACATTATAAATCTCCGCCATGCCCTCATCATCCATATCCACCAGCATCGTAGCATCATCTGCGGAATGAATAATTCCGGCATTATTAATAAGAATATCAACATGCCCAGTTCTGCTGGCGATAGCCCTTGCTGCCTGCTTTACACTGTCCTTACTACCAATATCGAGTGGAATAAGTTCCAGCTGTTCCGGATACTCCTCTTTAAGCGCTTTCAATTCATCTGTATCTCTCATGTATTGTCCAGCAAATACTGAGAACTGTTTCTCTAAAAGAGAGTGCACAAGAGACAATCCGAGACCCCGATCAGCTCCAGTCACACATGCGACTCCGTTCATTCTTATCAACACTCCTACCTAGTAAGGATTATTGAAGCAAGTTGTCTTCCTTTCACCTTAGCATGCCATCCCCTTTTTTTCAACGCGCTAAAATGAGGGTTTGGTCATCCTTGGATTAGCTGCTCCAGAATCCTTTTTGTTTTAAATTTAATATATGTTACAATCATGATTACAGGTTGTTAACAACACAATGGTTAGTAAAATAACGATCCCAGGAGGGTGATATCTATGTCTATTCAACAACTTCATACATTGGAAGATCTTGAGCAGTATGTGGCTAAACCTGGCAAGAAGCTGCTGTTCAAACACAGCACTACCTGCCCGATTAGCGCCAAAGCTAATGAGGAGTTCCAGGCTTATCTAAAGGATGCGGATACTGCAGCAGCAGTGGTTCTAGTCATCGAGGATCGTCCAGTTTCCAATCAAATTGCCGAGGATTTCGGGATTAAGCATGAATCTCCACAGCTCTTCCTGCTTGAGGATAATGAGGTCCGCTGGAACACTTCCCACTGGAAGATCACAAGAGATGCTATCAAAGAGGCTGTGAACCAATGAGCCAGCAAGTGATTGTTTATTCAACAGCAGGCTGCAGCGACTGTAATCTGGTCAAACAATATCTTACGGAGCAAGGTATCCCTTTTGAAGTAAGAGATGTTATGACTAGCACCGTCTATCAAGAGGAAGTCGAAAAGCTTGGTTTCATGGGTGTTCCTGTTACTGTAGCAGGGGATCACGCCACCAAAGGATTCAATCTTCCCGAGCTGAAAGCACTTCTCGAAGCTGCTCAGTAATTCATTCGTTTAATTATTTAGCACTTGATATATGCTTACAAAAAAGGGGATTCCAGCAGCCACTCGGCAAGGAATCCCTTTTTTTTCATTGTTCTAAAGCTTAGGGTTCCTCACGCATAAGATTTGCCACGACCAGTACATCTACATTTCTGGCCGAACGCAAAATCTGTTTAGTGACATCCCCGCGTAGCCATTTGCGCACCCATGAGCGTTGGGACTGGCCGATAATAATCTGTGTGCTCTGTAAGGCTTGAGACCTTTCAAGCAGCAAGGAAGACACTCGTGCCGGGAGCACGTTAGGAATCATCTTAAACGTTCCACCCAGTCGTTCCGTCAATTCTTTCAAATCATTAATTCGTTTATCGTAAGAAGGCCCGCTCTGCTTATATTCCTGTACGTACGTAACATACCAGCAAGCTTTTAGACGATAGGCAATCCGAAAACCGCGCCGAATCAGACGTTCCGCATGATCTCCTAAGGTGATGCACACATAGATCGCTTCCTGCCGCCGCCAAGGTCCCCGCAGCGACCCGACACGTTCCCAGGCCTCCAGACGTTCATCCACATCATCAGCAATTTCCCGCAGCGCCAGTTCACGGAGGGCGATTAGATTGCCGATTTTGAAAAAAGCCCCCAGCGCCTGATCCACTTTGGTCATCGCATATATTTTTCCATCCTTCATCCGCTCTTGCAGTGTTTTGGGGGATACATCGATAAGTTCAACCTCGTCGGCCCGTTGCAGAATGCTGTCTGGGAAAGTCTCTCTAACTCTAACTCCGGTAATTTGTTCTACTGCATCATTCAAGCTTTCTAAATGCTGAACATTCACTGTGGAGATTACAGAGATCCCCGCATCCAATAGCTCCATAACATCCATATACCGCTTCTTATGCTTGCTGCCCGGCATATTGGTATGTGCCAGTTCATCTACCAGTACAACCTCCGGATTACGCTTAATAATAGCTGCCGTATCCATTTCCTCAAGGACAGTCCCCCGATAGTCAATGCTCAGTCGCGGAAGGATCTCCAGCTCACCGATCTGTTCAAGCGTTTCTTTACGTCCATGCGTTTCTAGTAGTCCAATAACAACATCAATCCCTCTCTTTAAGAGATCATTTCCTTCTCGCAGCATCTTATAAGTCTTGCCCACCCCGGGAGCAGCACCAATGTACACTTTAAATGTGCCCCCACGAATCGCATCGATTTTATCCTTTACTTCCTGAGTGCTTAATCTGTGATAAGCATCAGCTTTCCGCTCATTTCGGCTCTGCCGGGTAGGAAGAACACGTTCTCCCTCACGCTCAGCACGATCAGCCACGAAAAACACATCTACTCCGCGGATTTGCTTTAACAATGAGTTAGCAATCGAACCCTTCCATAGCTCCTGCCACGCCGTTTGCTTAGAGTGACCCATAACGATACGGGTAATATTATGCTGGATAGCGTATTTCACTAGAAGTCCCGGAATCTCCCTCTTCGAGCGAAAAGAAATCTCCTCCATCGAGGCCCCAATCTTCTCAGTCAGCTTCCATAGGGATCGCTTGAAGGTTGCTGCTTCCTTAGAGGGCGTCAGGCCCTGCTTCCAGAAGGATACCACCGCCAGATCTCCGTTTAACCGTTTAGCGATTTGCTGCCCACGGCGGATATGAATCGAGCCATTCCAATAATACTGTGCAGACACCAACACTTTTTCGGCAATCCCCGAAGCCCCCAGCAATCCTTGCTCCTCCCGATGCTTCTCCAGCGAACCATTAACATCCTCCGCAACCATTCTCAGCGCCAGCTCCCGCAGCTTGCTTAGATTCCCTTTGTTAAAAAGCGAAGTCCGCTGCTTCTTGCCCAAATGTCCTTCGGACAAACGTTGAAGTATCTTTTCCGGAGTCACATCAATTAGAACGATATCATCTGCAAGGGTGAGCACTTCCGCAGGCAAGGAATATTCCACCTCAATCCCCGTCCACTTCCGCGCTAGATCTGCTGCGCCCTCCAGCTCGTATACGTTTACAGTTGTGATGACACTAATTCCACAGCCCAATAAATATTTGATATCCTCCAGCCTAGTTGATCTCTCCGCACCCTCGCGATTATGATGAGCCAATCCATCGGTCAGTACAACCTCTGGATTACGTGCCACAATGGCCTCCACGTCCAGATCCTTCTTCTCGATCTCCTTCTGAAACCAATGAATACTTGGAATTCGTTCCAAGTCACCCAGCTGATCCCTTGTTTCTGGACTCTGGTTGGTTGAAACCGCACAGATTACAACATCGATGCCCTGTGCTTTCAGCGCCTGACCCTCACGCAGCATCTGATAGGTCTTGCCTGATCCACTGACCGGACCTATATAGATCTTCAGGCGTCCACGATGCAGCTCATAAATAGAGAGCAGCAGTTCCTCCGGCGTCTTCCTCCGATATGTTCCCATCAAGACCACTCCTTAATAACCCGTTCATCCATTCACTCTTCTATGCCAGAAAGCAAGATATCCCTGACCCAGTTTGAACAATCGGGCAGGGATATTAGCTATATTTATTTGTTCGTTAATTTCTGCAGCTCCATGTTCAGCTTAAGAACATTTACCCGCTTTTCACCAAACAGCCCTAGATCGCGACCTTCGGTCTGCTTATTCACTAGCTCTTCCAGCTGCGCGGCTGGAATCCCAGTCAAATTACTGATCCGGGGAATCTGCACAATTGCCGACGCAGGAGTGATATGCGGATCAAGACCTGAACCCGAGTTGGTTACTAAATCAACCGGCAGCTTGTTTACAGGCACATCCGGATTATCAAGCTGCCACTGTGTGATGGAATCCTTCGTCCGCTGCAGCATATCCGGGTTGGATGGGCCGTAGTTATTGGAACCTGAGGCTTCCGCTTTATAATCAATGCTGGATACACGGCCATGGAATAATGCCGGGTCCGTAAAGCTTTGCCCGATGAGTTCTGAGCCCACAACTACTCCAGCGTCATTCTTCAGCTGACTGCCGTTTGCTTGCGATGGCATCAGAACTTGAGCAATCGCTGTAGTAGTCAGAGGATAAATCACTCCGCAAAGAACAATAAACACTAGACATAGCCGTAATATAATAAAGAAATTAGCACCCTTCGATGATGACAACTGTTCTTCAGCGTCCGCAATCGATTTTCTGTTATTCACGATGCTCTCACCCTTTCAATGATTAGTCAATCCGTTGTTAAATCCATACACTTACGAGCAAATCAATAAGCTTGATGCCCGCAAAAGGAACGACTACTCCACCTAAACCATAGATAAAAATATTACGTCCCAGCAGCTTCGTAGAACTCATCGCTTTATACGAGACACCTTTCATAGCCAATGGGATCAGCAGCGGAATAATAATCGCATTAAATATTAATGCAGATATAATTGCCGAGCTAGGTGAACCCAATCCCATGACATTCAGGGCTTCCATTTCGGGAATGGCGAGCATGAACATTGCCGGAATAATTGCGAAGTATTTAGCGATATCATTCGCAATACTGAACGTTGTCAACGCGCCCCGCGTCATCAGTAGCTGTTTACCAATAGCTACAACCTCAATGATCTTCGAGGGATCGGAGTCCAGATCAACCATGTTTGCTGCTTCCTTAGCGGCTGTAGTCCCACTGTTCATCGCTAAGCCCACATCAGCTTGGGCAAGGGCAGGTGCGTCATTCGTACCATCACCAGTCATTGCCACCAGCTTGCCTTCGTTCTGCTCACGGCGGATAACCGCTATTTTATCCTCAGGTGTACTCTCTGCAATAAAATCATCTACCCCTGCTTCACGGGCAATAGTAGCTGCGGTCAGCGGATTGTCCCCTGTACACATGATAGTCTTGATTCCCATTTTTCGCAGCTCATCAAACCGCTCTTTCATCCCTGGCTTAACCGTATCCTTTAAGTAAATAAGTCCATAAATCCGGTTGTCTACCGCAACAGCAAGCGGGGTCCCCCCCATCCGAGCGATAGCATCGGAATTACTGTCGAGGTTCGCGGGAATGACTCCGCCCTTCGACTGTACCCATTTCTTCACGGAATCGACTGCCCCTTTACGAACAGATCGTCCATCAAGTAGATCTATACCACTCATCCGGGTCTCAGCCTTAAACTCTACGAACTCTCCGCCTTCAGCAAGTTTGCTGTCATAGCTGCGCTCCAGCTTCTTAGCCAGCTCAATAACCGAACGTCCTTCCGGAGTCTCATCCTTTAGCGAACTAATAGCTGCCCAAGCCGTAAGCTCAGCTTCCGTTTCATCTCCAACAGGCACAAAATCACTCGCCATCCGGTTTCCGAAAGTAATCGTACCTGTCTTATCTAGAATCATTGTATTAATGTCGCCGGCAGCTTCAACGGCCTTCCCTGACATAGCAAGGACATTAAACTGTGTGACGCGGTCCATCCCTGCTATCCCGATAGCGGAGAGCAGTCCCCCGATTGTGGTCGGGATCAGACAGACCAGCAAGGCGATCATAACAGGAATATCTAGATCAACGCCCAGATAAGTCGCAATTGGCCGCAAGGTCACTACTACAATCAGGAAAATCAACGTCAGACTGATCAAGAGTGTATTTAGTGCAATTTCATTGGGTGTCTTTTGACGTTTCGCCCCTTCAACGAGGGAGATCATCCGATCCAGGAATGACTCACCGGGATCACTGGTAATTTTGACTTTAATCTCATCACTGACTACCCGGGTGCCGCCTGTGACTGAGCCAAAATCTCCGCCGGCTTCCTTAATAACAGGTGCAGATTCACCTGTAATTGCAGATTCATCTACGGAGGCCAGCCCTTCAATTACTTCACCATCGCCAGGGATAAGTTCTCCCTGACTGACGATGACAATATCTCCTTTACGAAGCTCGGAAGAAGAAACGGTCTTCACAGACCCTCCAACGAGTTTGTTAGCTGTGATATCCTGTTTCGTTTTCTTGAGTGAATCCGCCTGGGCTTTCCCGCGGCCTTCAGCCAGCGCTTCAGCGAAGTTGGCAAACAGCACTGTGAATAGCAGAATGAACAACACTGTGATATTGAAGCCTACCGATTTCTCTGCATTAAAATATCCGGGGGCCAGTACCATAAGCAATACAATAATCGTACCGATTTCGACTACGAACATGACCGGATTTTTAATTAACGTCACCGGGTTAAGCTTAATAAAGCTATCCTTTACAGCGCTTAGGAGTATGGGTCCCGTCAGCAGCTTTTTTCTTTTTACAGTACTCATCTTGTTCTCCCTCTTCCTACCGTAAGGTCAAATATTCTGCAATCGGGCCGAGCACAATGACTGGCAGAAACGTCAGAGCCCCGATAATTACAACGGTACCAATCAGAATTCCGGTGAACAGACCATTGTCTGTGCGGAATGTGCCAATCGTCTCAGGAACTGGCTTCTTCTGGATCAGTGAGCCTGCAACTGCCAGCATCGCGATTATAGAGACATAACGGCCAAGCAGCATTACGATCCCGGTTGTAACATTCCAAAAGGTGGTGTTGTCCGCAAGCCCTTCAAATCCTGAACCATTGTTCGCGGCAGAAGAGACATATTCATATAACACTTGGCTAAGTCCATGGAATCCGGGATTCGTGATGGCACCGTTGCCCAAGTCCGTTAAGAACGCACCTGCTGTTGGTACAAGGATAATGAACGGATGCACAAGGATAGCAATCGCAATTAGCTTCATCTCCTTGGCTTCTATCTTTCGCCCGAGAAACTCTGGTGTTCTGCCAACCATTAGTCCACATAAGAAGACACCCATGATGGCATACATCAGCATATTGATTAGTCCGACACCTTTTCCCCCGAAGACGTTGTTGAGCATCATTAGGGCCAGAGGGGTAATGCCACCCAGCGGTGTCAGCGTATCATGCATATTGTTAACACTACCTGTCGTAGCTGCCGTTGTTACCGAAGTGAACAGCGAAGATTGCGGGATACCAAAACGTACCTCTTTACCTTCCATGCTGCCTTGCGAAGACTCGATCCCCAGCGCATTGATAGCTGGATTGCCTTTGGTTTCCGCATAATAATTCAATCCCAGCAGTAGTACGAACAAGGTCATCATTGCTGTGAAAATCACCCAGCCCTGACGTTTGTTCTTAGCGAACAATCCGTACATATATGGCAGAGAGGCTGGCAGCATCCACATAGAGAGAATCTCCAGAACGTTCGTAAGTGGATTAGGGTTCTCAAAAGGATGCGCTGAATTGGCTCCGAAGAAGCCGCCACCATTCGTACCTAAGTGTTTAATTGATTCCAAAGAAGCGACTGGACCGATAGCGATTTGTTGCGTCTGCCCTTCGAGTGTAGTGACCTCAAGCGATGGCTTGAGCGTTTGTGGCACATGCAATCCTACCAGCACCAATGAAACTAGCAGAGCTAATGGAATGAATACACGAATATGTGCTTTTACGAAGTCCTCGAAAAAGTTCCCGACTGATTTCTGTCCTGTAATCCCTCTGACAAAAGCAACCGCAACAGAAAATCCGCTCGCTGCAGACGTGAACATCATCATCGTGATGACTGCCATTTGTGAAAAATACGATAGTCCCGTCTCCCCGCTATAATGCTGCAGGTTCGTATTGGTCATAAAGCTGATCACCGTATTGAATGAAAGCGTCTGTTCCATATCGGCAATTCCATTCGGGTTCAGCGGCAATCCCCGCTGTAATCTTAGAAAAATATAACTGAAAGCAACCAGTACGATATTAGTTAAAACAAAGCTGAGTGCATACTTCTTCCAGGACATTCCGTCCCGTTTTTTCAGGCCGATCAGCTTATAAATACCTTTCTCTGTGCCTGCAAACCAGCGATCCGTACGATTCGGTTCGTTAGAAAATACATGATATAAATACGTTCCCATCGGCTTGACCAGCAAGATGAGAATTACAATTACGACGACTATTTGCAAAATGCCCATGAATGCCCCTCCTTAAAATTTCTCAGGATGAATCAACGCGTAAACCAGATATATAAACAACAGTAGGGTAACAGCGATTACTAGAATCACAGCTTATCCCTCCCCGTATCCTCAACTACACCTGCGCACCAGCGCATAAAGCCATAAAATAACCCGTAAATTACAGCTAACGAAGCCACCATATACAGATCCATCATATCTTCCGCACTCCTTCCATTATCCTTGATGAGGTGATCTATCGATTAGAAAATCAGCATCACCACTATGGGAATAGATTACATAGCTCGCACCAAGTCTTTTATAGACCAATCTAGGATTTATTGAACTTGTAATCACAAAAATCGGCTGTGTCGTCCAGGTACGGCACATCTGAATATAGCGGCAGCAAAGCGGAAAGCTGCTCTCAAACAGATATACCCTGCCTACCGGGAACGATGGGCGAAACCAAGTGCTCTGATGGCGGGTATCCACTAGAATAACCTGCTCAATCCCGAGCTCCTCAAGTAAAGCTTTCTCAGCCACATTGTTGGTTAATCCCGCCATCTTAATACCCCTGAACTTCAGAAGTTTAATGAAATGTTCTCCCGCCTTTGTAGGCGCACATACAAGCACATATTCATTCTGATCCGTCATCTTTTTTTCTCCTCCTGCTCATTTACAACAAGGAGGCAACGAAAATCTCCGAAAGGATGTTGACCTATCGTCATTTTCGGGCACAACCTAAAGCTCGGTTGTGTCACGTCATTAGACGCTGCCTTACAAATACCGCTAATGATGAATTTAGCGACCTCTTAGGGGAGGCCTCCATAAATGCTTTGCTTCTAAGAGCACAGCAAAAAGCCACAAAGGATCTCCTCTGTGGCTCGCTAGCGGTCACATTGCACTCATCCTCTCTCCATACGCTTACGAGGTTAGCTGTCGGATTCGGGCGGTGAGAGTCGCCCTACCTGTATAGATGCGAGCTCACTCACACCCTCTACAGGATTCACCCCATAATCGGCTTCCGACTCTCACATCGGCTGCCGATTGTTGGTTCCCCCGCTTTCCTTACCGGAAATTAAGCGGATCAAATATTCGATTGTCGTTGAAACAGGAGTAATCATACTCTTATGCACGAAGACTTGTAAAACCTGAATGATGCCAAAATAATGCAAATTAAAAACTATTTTCCCATTAGATAGCGCTTACTTGATATCTAATCTCTCTATATCTCTTGTTTACTCGAGTTTGGAGCGTTTAATCGCTATCTATAACCCATGTGATTTTATTCACCTTTTTAGAGCGAAAATACTGCAAATTCCCATTATAGGTAGAAACGCAAGAAGCTGAGGCTGAGCGAGAAAGAGGCGCGATAACACGCCATAAATACCTATTTACCTCGTTTTTCAGTCGTAGTCGGCAGGATATGGTTAAAATTGCTCTAAAAGAACATTTTCCGTTTTTTACAGAAAATCTTGAAAAGAGTATGATTCGGGTTGAATCTAATTCATGAAAAACAATCAACGCTGAGTTCCTGCATTCGCAGGGAACGGGGGAACCATCAGGCCACCTGGCCTACTTGGGGTGAATCCAAAGGAGACTGCATAAGTCTCAATAGGTAGGGCGACTCTCACCGTCCGAATCCGACAGCTAACCTCGTAAGCGTAAAGAGAGAGACCCTTGATCCGCCACGCTTTGGCCCAGGTATATCTGCCTGTAATCCAAAACCGCAGCAGAGGTCCTCCTCTTGCTGCGGTTTTTGCGTTACCTGAGCTTATTAGGTGATAGCACGCTGGATGGGGTGAATGTTTTGAAGCACTATTATTTAGGGATACATCAAGGGCTGCTTGAGCCGATAAGTCTAAATTACGTTTGTTTCGGGGCCTTGTGGTTCGAAGAACATAATCACAGGTACATTGTAGGCTATGCATTTGGCCAGAACCAGATCCAAGCCCTTCGCCAGTTCAGCACACCTTCTTCTTGTAAAGACTGTTTAGACTCTAAGATTGTATATGAGATATATAAAAAAATTCGAGAACAACAGCAGCAGCAGGATTGGTCATCACACCAAAAACTCCCGTGGTTTACAGCCTTCAAGGAGCCTTGGAAAGATGTAAGCGCCGGTTGGTATGTCTTGAGATCCCGCAGCACCTTTCCCTTACATCTATCTGTTATACGGAAAGAGAAGTTCCGACTATGGCTAGAGCATACCGCAGTCTGTGAGAATAAAATGGAAATGCTCGCTTGTGTAGAAAAGGCTAGTGTCACTCATCATGTAGACTTAAAGCTTTTGGAAATCTAAGGAGGAACCCTACTATGGACCAGCGCAGACTATCCCGCATTGAAGTATTTGTATTGGATGAACCCGAGCCTATCCACTATGGAATGGAAGGGGCTGAAGGCTGCCGTTATGGTATTCTAAAACTCACCTGTAAGGGAGGCTGCAGCTGGGGGGCTTGTCTGATCTCTGCCAACACCAAAAATTTCGATCTCATTAAATGGAGTTCTTTTTTACGGGCTATCTGTCATTGCCGTCTTGAGGAAGCGCTGGATAAGGTCCGCCGCGAAGGTTCAGATTGGGAGCAGGTTAAGCTTGAGCTAGTTCAGGGTGCTTTGCAGGATTTAAAGGCCAAGCTCCAGGGTAAATCCTTGGCAGGGCATATTCAGCAAGGGCGTCTGTACAGTGTTGCAGCAGGGGGGAGCAATTCCAGAAGTGAACGGCTCTACTACAAACCTTCCAAAGCTTTATCCAGTACCTCCCAGCAGAAACACAGTTGCCCGGAACCAGACACCGCTGATCTCATCAATAAATCAATCTCTTACTTTTCTATATTATAGATTCAAGCAAATCTCTCATTCTGAAAGGATCGTGTTTCACCATGCCTGACCCCTTACCTCCCGAGTCCACCTACAGTACTAAATTTGCAGAGTGTGTCCAAAAGTATACTAATGAAGTCTACGTACTTAGTTCCATGTTGTTAGAACAATCTAATGAGGCGGACAAGGTTACTATACGCACCTTCACAGAGCTTCATAAAATATATCGTCAGGATGAATTCGATCCTCAGTTATTCTCTATCCACGCTTACCGCACTTGTATTCACCAGTGTGCTGATTCTTTTGCCCGGCGCTCCCTTCTATCGGCTAAGGCATTACCTTGGGAGGAACAGCTTGTGAAGGTCATGTGGTACGGCCTAAAGCTGCCTCTTTCTCAAATAAGCATTATTCTGCAAAAAAGTGTTCCCGCACTGAAAACACAGCTTAGAGCTCTACGGGAGCAGATGACCGCCCAAGCGGATGTACTAACGAGCGCAAATCTTTCTATAATTTAGTCTCTGACTAGAATTCAAACGATCTTTGAGCGCATGAAGCATCTAACGGACTCAGGAGCCTTTAATTGAAGCTTTTCCACAAATATGGCCGGCGTTCGGACTCCAGTAAAAATCTCGAGCGATGAGCGTCTTGGATCGTCTTAAAGCAAGCCCTAATCATCTTCCACCAAGACAAGGCTTACGGACCCAGATGACGTTACTTGCACGTTTATCGCCTTTTGAGCATAGTATCGGACTCCAGTGCAACTATTTGGTTAAAAGAGCTACTAATTCACCATTTTTCATGCCAATAGCGACTATAGTGTCCGATATCTTGCTAAATCTCGATGATTGTTGCATTTAAGTGCTGCTGGGTCCGTTAGCTATATCAGCTCGTATACAAAGAGATTGCCAACTCAAAAACGGGGATATCCCAACAACCATAAATGGCTGTTAGGATACCCCCGAAAATTCAGTTCCTACTATTACACTTTACTCTTACGCGCCTTACCGTACATCCACAATCCTGCCAACATCCCCACTATAGCAACACCAGTCAATACGCCTTGAACGAAATCCATAAAAGTGGAGCCATCCGGAAGCATTCTACTAACCGTAGCCAGCGATACAGAACTCATTAAAAGCATAATGTTATATTGTTCGCTTGTAGACATCATTAGCACTCCTTAAAAGTTATATGAGGTCTTCTTAGATCTTGTAAGCTTTCATTGCTTTTCTGATTTCTTTAATACTTGGGCGTTTGCCGTACATCAGTACGCCGGTACGATAGATCTTGGCTGCCAGCCATCCGAAGATGAAGGTAGTCACAAGCAGGATCAGCAGCGATACAATGACTTGCCAGATCGCCACCTCGCCGACACCAATTCGGAGCAGCATCGTCAATGGTGAGGTGAAAGGCACATAACTCGCTATCTTAACCACTAGAGTATCTGCATTGGAGATACTGAACAGTGGAACATAGAACGCTACGAAGCCTAACATCATGATTGGCATTACCGCCTGACCGAGATCCTCCGTACGGCTGACAATCGAACCTACAGCCGCATACATCAAGGCATAGAGGAAGTAACCTAATACGTACAAGACAAATCCATAGAGCAGCAAGTTAATATTGAGCTGGCCTAAATCGAGATCAAAATCAGCCAATACAGTCGCATTATGTGGGAGCGTCAAATTGACGACGATCGCTGCGACAAAGATCCCAATTTGCAATATTCCTACTAGGAAAACACCGATAACTTTACCGAACATTTGCGCTAAAGGTGAGGCACTTGTAATCAGAATCTCCATAATCCGCGAGCTTTTCTCAGAAGTTATCTCTGCGGCAATCATGTTGCCTGTCATCATAATGGACATAAAGAACAACATAAGCATGGCATATACGATAATGTAGTTAATGGCTGGAGTGTCCTCCTGAGAGCTTTCACTGCCACCGCCTGCGTTAAGCTGTTGTGTAGTAATCTGCACAGGCGTTGACATTGCAGCAATCTGTTCAGAGGTCAGCTTGTCGCCAACGATGAATTGTGTGTTTGCTTGCTGAAGTGCATTTTGGAGATAAACTTGCACATCTCCGTTTAGTTCCCCATCATTACTATGATAAGTAACGGGTGGAAGCCCTTCACCAGTAGGTTCCGCAAAAGTAACATAACCTTCTACGGTCTCTTCATCTAATGCTTTCTTTAACTCGGCATCCTCCGCAGAAGCATATTGTACTATCTTAGCCTGTGGCATGCCCTCTGGCGCAGTATAAGCCTTCAACAATTCTGCAACCTGATTTCCCTCTTCAGCAATCACAGCAATTTGAGTAACTTCACTTTTGGCCGAATCACCCTTAAACTGATCGATGATATAGGGAAGATTCATCCCTATGCTGAGCAATAATACTAGAATCAAAGTAGTAATCATAAATGATTTCGTTCTAACTTTATTTTTAAAGGTAAAGCCGATAATTGTCCCCATCTTATTCATTAGATTCACCCACCGCTCTGATAAAGATTTGGTTTAACGTAGGTTCCTTGATTTCAAAATGCTCCACTTCACCCTGTGCTATCGCCTGCTGTAAAATACGCTGTGCTGCACCGATCTCACTGATCGATAACAGATACCCACGCTCCAGCCGTTTAACTGCTGTAACACCTGCGATGGACTCCAAACCTTTTACCTCATTAGCTGTACGCAGCAATACTTCTTCCCGCGGGTAGCCATTCTTGATCGTGCGGATATCCCCTTGAACGACCGTATTGGATCGATCGAGAATCGTAATGTTACGGCATAGCTCTTCCACATGCTCCATCCGGTGCGTAGAGAAGAGGATACTTGTTCCCGAATCACGTAATTCTTTGACCGTATCTTTCAGCAGCTCCACGTTTACTGGATCCAGCCCGCTGAAAGCTTCATCTAGAATCAGAATCTGCGGCTTATGAACGACAGCGGCGATAAAGCCCATTTTTTGCTGATTTCCTTTGGAAAGCTCTTCTATTTTTTTATTGTAATAATCCGGAACCTCGAATCGATCCAGCCAATAGCGCAAGCTCTTATCTGCATCACTAGCTGACATCCCACGCAGGCGGGCCAAGTAAACGATTTGATCGCTGATCTTCACCTTAGGATATAGTCCACGTTCTTCGGGCAGATAACCCATAAGTTGCTGCAGTTCACTGTTGAAAGGTTTTCCGTTATACAAAATCTTGCCTTCATCAGGGTAGATTAGGCCGAGCACCATACGCATCGTGGTTGTTTTCCCCGCGCCGTTCGCCCCCAGTAATCCGTAAATTTCCCCTTTACCTACGGTTAGGTTAATTCCGTTTACTGCGGTTTTTTCTCCATATTGCTTAACTACACTTTCCAGCTTTAAGGCTTCCATTTCTCTAGTCCCCTCTCTTGTGGTCAATTAGAATAGGACGATGACCCTGTGTCCATAAACTTAATATTTCGTCCAGTTCCAAACTGCGGCTCTTGATAACCTTTACGCCCAAGTCATGAATGCGTTTCTCGTTTTCAGAAAATTGTTCTATGATAAAAGAAGCTACACCCGGTGTATCCATGGTAAAGTGCAAGCCTCCTGGCAACTCAGCCGATAACTCCGCAAGCTCCTCTTCATCCGCAGCATTCACCCAAACCTCGGTCCAAGCACCGAACAGACTGTCTTTTTCAGCCATACCCAGCAGTTCTCCCCGATGCATAAGGACGATATAATCCGCCAGCCGCCGCACCTCATCCACAATGTGTGTGGAGATGATAATCGTTGCGTTGTGCTCATCCATATATTTACGAAGTGTCTCGATCATAATCTTCCAGGCAAAAGGATCAAGACCCGATGAAGGTTCATCCAATAGCAGCAGACTTGGCCGTGCCGCAAGTGCTGCAGCAATTTCGAATTTCCGGCGCTCCCCTTTAGACATCTTCGAAAGTCTCATATGATACGGAACCTCAAAGCGATCCATCAGCTCGTGAAAATACTGATCGTCCCAATTTGGATACCAATACTTCCGAAATCGTGCTGCCTCCTCTGCATTCCAGTGGTTCTCCTCAGTAATTGACGTTTCAGGAACATAGGCAATGGTCTGGCGAAGCTCCAGAGACAACCCGCTATCATACCTGTTCTCGAACCAATATATCTCGCCTTCCTCTGGATTAGTCAGCTGCATCAGCAGATTCAGCAGCGTGCTTTTGCCGGATCCATTCTGACCTACCAAAGCTGTAATATATCCTTTAGGCAGATTCAGGGTCAGTGGCCCTATCGTCTTGTTTCGCCGCCGTTTAAGTACATTCCGCAATTCTATAGCCATCTGTACCATATGAGTAAGCGCCCCCTCTCAATCCTTTTCTCTATACTTGCGTTCTACAATCTCCATAAAAATCTGTTCAAGTTCATCCTTGCTGCAATGTACCGATCGGGCGATATCCACTGCACTTTCAAGTGCTTTGCCAACCGTTTCACGTTTATATTCTTCCATGGCTCCGTCACCTACATGGGATACAAAGGTACCCGTTCCTTGTCGCGTTCGCAGCAAACCTTCGTTCTCCAGATCCTGATATACCCGCCGCACGGTAATTACACTGCATTTCAGATCTCCTGCGAACTCACGAATCGAGGGCAGCAGCGTACCTTCTGTAATGACTCCGCTAATGATTAATGATCTAAGCTGAGTCTCTATTTGATGATAGAGGGGCTCTGCACTATTTTCGTTGATTTGTACCGGTATCCACATTATTTACACCTCGCCTTCCACTCTAGCGTGCTAGAGCGCAGTCCTTGCCATTTCCGATTTTTTATATGAGATTGCGACTTTTCAGCCGATGTATAGTCCATTTAGAGAATAACTGCACAGATATTGTTCCCAGCAGAAGTGACCCCCACATGATCGGAGATAACAGCCCCCACTCCTTAGAATAGGAGATACTGTATAAGAACAAACTGCCTCCGCCCAGTGTAACTAGGAACGATGTTGCCCACGATAAAACTACGATAAGCAATGTTAGCCATAGATAAGCTTTGCCGCTAAAAAGATATTCAATAAAAATATATAGACCTGAGACCATGAATCCGAAGCCGAGCCAAGTAATCGCAAAAGCTATATACGATGGAACCGCCAGCTCTGCCCGAAAATTCTCTCCTAACAAGTAAATAATACCGAAGAATAACGTGCCATTTAGAGTAAAGGAGATCACACCCTGAAGTTTTCTCCGCAATAATATTACTGAAGCTGGAATCGGTAAAGTTCGTAAGTAAACCAACATTTTTGTGTATGAGTCTTCACTCCAATATTTCATGGAACGGCGAGAGAATGTTAATCCCAATAAGGGGATAAAGGAAAGAAATAAGAAATCCGCTAGCATCGTCCGATCCTGCTCACCTAGTACATCATTTGCTATCAGGCTAGTCAGTCCACCAAGATAACTCATAAAAACAACTGTTATCACGAGGGTCCCTAATATTTTTAATTTGTCTCCGCGAAAATCAGAGCGCAACATAAACCATGAATCTTTTAATGTTCTCATTAATGCTAACCTCGCTTTACAATGTCTTCAGCGTCTAGCAGAAGCAGGTGTTCATATCCCTGTGCTTACTGTATATATCTATATACACAGTATATGACCTTGGTTTTTCATTGTCAATCCTGTAACTGGAAATTATTCTAAAGAAATAGGAGGTTTGGGCAACCTCATACTTCAAGCTTATGAAGACACTCTCAGACGTTAGGTAACGCTTATTAATTGAGATTAACTACAATGAGGGGGAATTGAGGGGGAATTGAGGGGGAATTGAGGCAGAATGCTACGGGGCGAATGTAACTGGGATAATTGAGTTTATTAGATAATTCATTCTGGAAATGAAGTAGTAGGAGCTCACTCTCTGCTTCTATGCAACGTGTTGGTGTGATGTGTGTTGAGGGAGGCGGGTATGGCGGATGGTGCGGTATCGGGGGCGGGGTGCTGATTCGGCTGCTGACTGGTTCAGGTTTCGGGTGTGGGATACCGTTTCGGCTGCTAGTGCAGTTTCAGGTATGGGATATGGGCGACTGCCGAGCGGATTAACATTAGGGAAACACTCCCTAAAATCTGCCCAACCGAGCTTAGATTATTAGTTTTTAGGGAAAAACTCCCCAAAATTTCAGCTATTACGCTGTTATTGGATTAATTCCATTCACTTTCAGGGAGGATTTCCCTAATTATGGCCTTTTTTAGCTAATTTCGTGCATTATCAGGGAGGTTTTCCCTAATTGCGTCTTTTTCGAGCTAACTTCGTTCAATTTCAGGACAGATCCCGAAGCTCTACAAACCAAAATAAGCCCATCACCCGCAATCCCTACTCAGGAACATGCGGATATATAGGCTTATTTCATAACTATTTACGGTTCTGCTACTCTAGTGCTGTTCATTCGCTCAACGCACTAAACTCTGTGCTCTATTCAAGCACTTATTTTACGCACCCAAAATAACTTCCCACACCGGCTTGGTGTGTCCACCTGGATACAAAACATACAACAGCACGTACACCATAACGCCTGTAATCGCTGTGATAAACCAGATTATGGATGTCACTCTGCCCCACTTACGGTGCTTGGAATACTTCGCCTTGAAACCAAGTGTTAACGTAGTAAGTCCGAATACCGCAGCTACGGTTGCCAGAACGATATGGAAGATCAAAAACACTTGATAAATTGTCTTCAGTTCATCCGGTCCACCCCATGAGGTATTTCCCACAAACAACGTTCTCGATACGTAAACAATAAAAAACAGCAGCGCAGCGATAGCGGCAGCAATCATCGTTTTCTTATGCGCCTCGCGTTTGCCCTTGATAATGAGCCACCAACCTATAGCCACCAGCACCGCGCTGATCACGATGAATGACGTACTAATAGTCGGAAACACTGTGAAAATATCCATGATTCTCCCCCTCGGCAGTCTACCAGTTATGCACGGTTCAAGTTGCTCTCCTGAAGTGTTGAGGATGGCGTCGACAATTCATCGTCGTCTTGTCCGTTCTCTTTTTTATACCAATGATAGAACACATAAGCAAGCATAGAGGCAAAAATAAATTCCTGAATGAACTTCATCGCGATGCCTCCCACCTGTTGATCCACCTTCGGCGACATCACTTCAAAGAATGCAGGACCTCCAAAATTCTGAAGTAAAACAGAGGGGTCTCCCGAGATACAATAGCCCATAGCACGCGCCCAAGTCTCTGGATCACTGTAAGTGGCGTAGAGCGGATGATCGGCAAATATAATCAGCCCGCAAGCCGGCGTCAGCAATACCATGTTCAGAAAAATAAATCCAATCTTCCCAAGCCCACTCGCCATACGATGTTCCGGCAGCGGATTAATCAGTGTCCACCACATTAAAGCAGAGGTCAGGAACAAAACAATGTAATAAATACGATGAACAGTAAAATGCAGCATCACATAATCATGAATAACAGGAATATGGTACAAGGAAAAAAGTCCGTTAAACAATAGAGCAGCTACTACCGGATGAGCTAAAAAAGATAACCGCCGAAGCGGATTCACCTTTAGTATCCTGCGCCAGATAAAATCTGGAATTCCAAGCATAATCAGCGGCACCGCTACCAGATAAGACAAGGCCATACTGACCATGTGGAAGGAAAACATCATATGCCCTAAAAGGCTAATGGGTCCTCCTTGTGCCAGGTAAAGGGCAAGCATCCCACAGACAAATAACGCTCTACGCCAAAATGGCACCGGTAATGAATCGGCATAACGCCCAGCAATCGGACCAATCCACACAAAATAACCTGCTGTCAGCAGCAGCATTACCGCTAGAAAAAGCGGACTCCATAGTTCAGCAAAGTTAAAGTATTCTAATCCCAGCATAATCCCAACCTCCTAGCGCAGGAATTCATATATCTAAACATCAAAAAGAGGGGGCATCGCAGCCCACCTCTTTCATTATCGTCCGTTAATTCCACCAAACCCAATACAGCGACATAACAATACAGGTCCCAGCGATAAAGAAGCCGCCCAGCATGAAGAGAATCGGCAGAAGATGCCCTTTATCTTTTAGATGCATCCAGAAGCCCATCTGCACAATGACCTGAAGAACAGCCATTACCAGCAGCAAAATAATCGCAAAGGTTGCATTTACGCCCCCAGCCGCAACAGCAGCGAAAGCAATCAATGTTAAGACAATGGAGAAAATAAAGACAACAATATGTTTCTGTGGTCCTTCATGCCGATGACGTTGCTTATACCCGCCGCTATCTGGCATATGCTGATCCGTCGTCATAGTGCCTAGCCCACCTTTCCGAGTAGGTATACAACCGTAAAGATGAAGACCCATACTACATCGATAAAATGCCAGTACATGGCTGACACATACACTTTTGGTGCAGTAACAACCGTTAACCCCTTGCGGGCGAGCTGCCCGATCAAGATGGAGATCCAAGCGATCCCGAAGGCTACGTGCGCACCATGAAATCCTACCAGTGTGTAGAATGCCGAGCTGAATGCACTTGTGGTCATTCCGAATTCTTCGTGTCTTACATATTGAGTAAACTCATAGATCTCCAAAACCAGGAAACCTAAACCTAAACCTACAGTAACTAAAAGCCAATTCCGTAGCAGTGCCGGCCGATTTCTGTGCATTGCTTGAATAGCGAATACACTCGTCAGACTGCTTACCAGCAGGATGAATGTTGCAGCGGCTACAAGCGGCAGATGAAACAGTTCATTCGCCGAAGGCCCCTCATTCGTCTGATTACGCAGTGCGAGGAAAGTAGCGAACAACGTGCCGAACAATACCGCTTCGCCGCCTAGAAACAACCAAAAGGCAAGAACCTTGTTGCGTCCTTCGAGCGTAGCTTTTTCCGGCTCGTGCGGAAAGGTATCCTTAGAAGCTTCTGCATGTGCCGTTGTCATGTCCGCTCACTTCCTTCCAGCTCTTCAGGTTCAATATGCCATCCGTGATCATCATACAGCGAACGCATCAGCATGGATCCAAATGTAATAATAAGACCGATGGCTGTAACGATATAATTATTAAACAGGAAGCTCATAAAAGCATTGCCGAATTCATCACGGCTAAACATAAAGCCAAGCCCAGCGATAAAAATTCCGACAGACATCGTAAACGGTAAAATCGTTGCCGACGGCATATGAATTGAGCCCACCGGCTCTGCTGGTGTCATGCCTTTATTCCCTGCTACTTTTTCTTTCCAGAAGGCATCAATCCCCCGAATAAGAGGTGTTTGCTTGAAGTTATATTCTGGCGGCGGTGAAGGAATGGTCCATTCCAATGTACGTCCATCCTCCCACGGATCATTGCCTGCATCCGCTGGTTTTCTGGAAGTCAGGAAGATGTTCACCAAGAAAATAATCATACCGACGCCCATTAGTCCTGCACCAATGGTACTGACTAGATTTAGCAAATCAAATTGCTGATTTGGTAAATAAGTAAATACGCGGCGCTGCATCCCCATAAGCCCAAGGAAATGCTGTACAAAAAAGGTCAGATGGAATCCGATGATAAACGTCCAGAAAGTCCACTTGCCCAGCGTCTCACTCAGCATCCTTCCGAACATTTTGGGCCACCAGTAGTGCAGACCTGCGAACAGGCCAAGCACCAAGCCACCTACAATAACATAGTGGAAATGCGCTACAACAAAATACGTATCATGGAACTGAAAGTCAGCAGGTGCGGACGCCAGCATCACTCCAGTTACTCCCCCCATAGTGAAAGTAGGAATAAATCCTACAGCGAACAGGTTAGGGGTTGTGAAACGTACTTGCCCGCCCCACATCGTGAACAACCAGTTAAAAATTTTAATCCCGGTCGGAACCGCAATTAACATCGTTGATACGGAAAACAACGCGTTAGCTACAGGTCCAAGTCCAGTTGTGAACATGTGGTGAGCCCAAACCATAAAACCTAAAAAGGCGATCAAGATGGTTGCAAACACCATGGAGCTATATCCGAACAGTCTTTTACGCGAAAAGGTTGGGATGACCTCGGAAATAATCCCGAAGGCAGGCAGAATGAGAATGTACACTTCCGGGTGACCAAATATCCAGAAGATATGCTGCCATAGCACTGGACTTCCTCCGGCTCCGACTTCGAAGAAATTGGCTCCTAGAATCCGGTCGAATGTCAGCAGTACTAAACCTACCGTTATTGCTGGAAAAGCAAATAAAATAATGGCAGAAGTGATAAATGTGGTCCAGGCGAACATCGGCATCCGCATATAGGTCATTCCCGGCGCACGCATCGTAATGATCGTGGCTAGAAAGTTAATCCCCCCGATGAGGGTCCCTAATCCGGCAATTTGCAAGCCGATCGTATAGAAGTCTACACCGTGTGTAGTGCTGTATGTACTCGTAGATAGTGGGGTGTAGGCGGTCCACCCGGCATCAGGAGCACCACCCATAACCCAGCTAAGATTCAGTAGAATCCCGCCGAACAGGAAGGTCCAGAAACCAAGTGCATTTAGAAAAGGAAAGGCTACGTCACGTGCACCGATCTGTAGCGGAATGACGGCATTCATGAGTGCGAAGATGACTGGCATGACGCCGAGGAAGATCATCGTCGTACCATGCATGGTTATGAGTTCATTAAACGTTTGTGCATCCAAAAAGTTATTCATCGGCTTGATGAGCTGCCAACGAATCAGAAGCGCTTCAATTCCCCCGATGCCAAAAAATAATCCTCCGGCCCATAGGTACAAAATCGCGATTTTTTTGTGATCGACGGTTGTTAGCCAATCCATAAGTCCTGTATGGCGCTTCACACTGTGGCCGTGCCCCAGAGGCTTGGATGAATTCAAGGTATGCGCTGCTTGAGCCAAAGTTCGTCCCCCCTTTTCGAAAGTTCCGCCCGCCTTTAGGCTAAGGCATTAGTCCAGCTTATAGTTGGCCAGATACTCTGCAATGCCATCAATCTCAGCATCACTCAGGCCCAGATCTTTGGGGTTAGGCATCAGATTGCCTGGTTTTACGGATTGCGGGTCGTGCAGCCAGGTTTTGAGATTCTCTTCAATCGGCGCACCATCTTCCCTCGTGTCGTCGTTGAGCAGAATTCCAGCAATCGATTCCCGAGAACCAATTCCGGTCAAGTTCGGCGCATTATTAATCCCTTGATCGCCTACAGCGTGGCAAGTCAGACATGCCGCTTTGAACTTCTCAGCTAAAGCAGGATCCTCTGGCAGCACAGCTACAGGTGCTTTCATCGAATCAATCCACTTTTGAAACTCTTGTTCACTAACTGATTTCACCTTAAATTCCATCAATCCATGAGAAGGTCCACATAGCTCCGCACATTTCCCACGGTAAACGCCTTCATTAGGCGCACTAAAGCTAAAGCGGTTAATCGTTCCAGCTGGGTTGGTATCGATTTTACCGGAAAGAGAAGGGACCCAGAAGGAGTGCAGCACATCTTTAGTTTCCAGTTCAAAGGCGATATCTTTGCCCACCGGAATAATCAAGTCCTGCGCTGTAGTTACCTTATAGTCGGTATACTCAAACTCCCACCAGTATTGGTGGCCGGTTACTTTAACCTTGATCGCATTCTTGTCATTGGAATGATCATCTCCAGCGGCAAACACAGCTTTAACCGTTGGCACGGCCAGTACTACAACAAGGATGAGCGGAATGACTGTCCAGAGAATCTCAAGTTTCATACTGCCCTCAACCTGCTCAGGGATTTCATTCTGACCCGGTCTTCTGCGGAAGCGGATCAGTACATAAGCTGCAATCGTAAAGACAATCAGCAACACCACGATCATAATGCTGATCGACAGCTCCATTAATCCGTAAGATCTGTCTGCTGCAGGTCCCTGTGGTCTGAGTACTGACAAGTCCTCACGACCGCACCCGGCAAGAAAGAGTCCAAACATAGCGGTCATGGGAAGGAGTCGCTTTACAGCCTGCCACGTTTTCATCATTGATCTACCCCGCTTTTCCCGATTTCGTAGATTCCTGTTTTTTTCTGTCAATTATAACAATCACTATTAATATAAGTTTAAGGGAAAGTTTTGTCAATCGTTCACAACTAGTTCACATTGTAATTTTCGACACAATAAACCCTTGTCCCATCTGGATTTTATAGCATTTTATGAAAACGCAAACAAATAAAAAATAATAAAGAAAGCGCATTCAATTTAAAATGTGTCTATTAATTCATTTGACTATTCTATGAGGAAGACTTTTCCTTATTCGTAAATGGACATACAAAAAAAACCGATTCCAGCAACAAAAGTCGCTCGGGCACGGTTTATAAGAATCCTCGTGGATGTTATTACTCAAAATGATGTCTAAAGTTAAGCAAGTGACAAACGTATCTGTTAGCTAGGAGACGGATGAATTCATCCGTACCAACTCGTGTTCCACGACCATGGTCAGTTCTTCTTCATAGCCTCCTGTAATCCGATACTTTCGGACGTACTCCTTTACGAATTTCTTGGGATCTTTGGGCCGGAAAATGCGTGTCATTTCCCGTAGACTTTCCTTGACTTCGTTATGACCTTTACTTGCCATGATCAGTTCCCTCCCAAAACATTGAAAATGAATGCTCCGTTGTAGAGAATGCATGATGAAAAGTACGCCGTAACCTCGAATGCAAGTGAAGTATCCATTACACATACGTGGCTTGCACTATCCGTCAACACGTGGAATCTAAAGCTAAATCTAGCCTTTGAAACACCGCCTTGCCGGTGAAGCAGGTTCGTCGTGATTTGGGCTGAGAGTAAGGACGCCTGATGAACGATAGCTCCTTGACACTTTTATTACCCGAAGAGCCACTTACTGAATCACTCCTTTCGGGCCTTATCGTTATATTGTATCATATTCCGGATTAACTTCCACCTTTCCTTGTAAAATGTACTATTTGGAAAATATTATTTTTTACAGCTGCCTTCGTAAGTCAGATGTCTCCAAACTGGTTAAAATAAAATAACCTAAACAGCAAGGGAAACTGCATTTATCAACAAATGAGAAGGAGATCGTTATGGCTCAGCCTGTAATTCCCCTAATGACTACCGCAGCGCCAGAAGACACCGATACACGCCTGGAGTGTCTTGAACAAGCCCATCAAGCTATCCTAAAAGAATACCCCAAGATGCATAGCATGCTTATTGTGCGTCACGGAAAACTTATCTTCGAACGTTATTATAACGACCATCATGCTGGAGCATTAAATGATCTCCGTTCTGCCACCAAAAGTTTTGTCAGCGTCCTTACGGGAATCGCTATCGGCCGTGGAGAGATGCCTGATCTCCATATTTCTGTGTCCGAGGTTCTTCGCAAGCATATTCCATACCTTCACTCCCCACATCTCTCAAAGATCACACTCCGTCATCTTCTTACCATGACTTCCGGTTTTAGCTGGATCACAGGGAAGAAACTTGGTGAACCGCTCGTTCGGAACCTCCATCGCAGCCGCCGCTGGGGTTCCTTTGGCCTTAGCTTGAACATTATTCCAGAACAAATCGGCCAGTTCCAATATCGAAGCATCGACTCACATCTAATCTCGATAATGATTAGTGAATCTACAGGTCTTGATGCATTTCCCTATGCAGCACAGCATTTATTCACTCCACTCCGAATGGCTAATACCGCTTGGTTACCTAGCCCCGAAGGACATAGCATGGGTCATATCGGTTTGCACCTAACGTCTCGGGATATGGCTAAATTCGGAATCTGCCTGCTGAATAATGGAGTGTTTGCAGAGCAGCAAATCATCCCAGAACATTGGTTGCAGGATGCACTTACCGCTCAAGCTGAGGGATATCCAGCGTTTGGTGATTACGGATATCAGTTTTGGATCGGTACGATGAGCGGGCAGCCCTACAAGCTCGCCCACGGGCATGGCGGGCAGCAGATTCTGCTCTTTCCCAATCTGGATGCTGTAGTGGTCTTTACAGCAGAGAGCAAGACAAACAACTGGAAGAACCCTCGCAGGCTGCTTGAAAAGTATGTTCTCCCTTCAATGAGCTAAACATACTTTTTCCTGACAAGTCATAGGCTTGTAAGGAAGAAGGATTCGAACAATCAAGCCCCTTCTTCTCCAAGCAGAAGGAGAGTGAGCCCATTGTCCCCTTTTAAATCATCCACCGGATTGCCCGATAATATAGCGGGCGCGTTGTGTTACTTTTTCCCTTTTCTCGGCGGCGTCGTCTTTCTCGCATTGGAGAAACGCAGCCGCTTTGTGCTGTTCCATTCGCTGCAATCACTGATTACCTTCGGGGTGCTGATGATCCTCCACGTTCTAACCGGATTGGTCCCATTCCTCGGTCCCTTGATGAGTGCCCTCGTCTCTCTTTGCAGCTTTGGGGTGTGGCTGTTAATGATCTACCATGCCTTAAGTGGCAGGTGGTATAAACTCCCTTGGGCAGGTGATATCGCAGAAAGTCAGATTCGCCATCTGTAATCCCCCAAAAAGCAGCCCCTCTGATCGCTGAAAAGTATTCCCTTTTGCCCATCCACTCCTTACAATGTAGAAAGGGCATCAATGGAATTCTACAGGCTGGAGGAAATCATATGTATCTATTTATCATAAACCCGCGTTCCGGCGGGGGAGCAGGCGGCCGGACCTGGCATACTGTAGAGGTGCTCATGAAGGAGCGTTCGCTGCCTTTCATGTCCTTGTTTACGCACAGCGTAGAGGGTGCAGAAGCCCTTGCTTTAAATACACTAAAGCATCGCGAGGATTGGAAAGCCGTGATTGTAATCGGTGGTGACGGCACGCTCCATAGCATTTTGGGTGCACTTTGCGGCAAAGATATCCCCATGGGCGTGATTCCTGCCGGCTCCGGCAACGACACCGCCCGGGGGTTTGGCATTCCACTTTCAATAGAAGCCGCGCTGGAGGCCGCCCTTAGCGAGCGGTATATCGAAGCAGACCTGCTTTCAGGAGCAAACGGACTGACCGTAACAGCCGTTGCCAATGGCTTTGATGCTCAAGTGGCCGAGAATGTGAATGCCAGCCGATACAAAAGGCTGTGCAATGCCATTGGAGCAGGCCAGCTCGCGTATATCATCGGCATATTGCATACGCTGATGACGTTCAAGCCCTGCCGGGTAAGCGTAGTCTGCGACGGTACGGAGCACGCCTTCGAGAAGGCATGGCTGGTCTCGATCTGCAACCTGCCCAGCTACGGCGGCGGGCTTTTGATCTGCCCGCAGGCAAAGGCCGATGACGGCCAGCTTGACGTCTGCGTCGTGCATGGGTGCAGCCGCGGGCAGTTGCTGCGGTTGTTCCCCACGGTACTGAAGGGCAAGCATGTGGCTTTGCCCTTCGTGTCTATGCTGCGCGGACGTAGCGTAGCTGTAGGCTTTGCCGAGGCCCGGCCAGCGATCGGCGACGGCGAGAGCCTCGGCAAAGGGCCGCTGGCCGTTCGCTGCGAGCCGGGGGCGCTGCGGGTGCTATCGCCGCTGGCGGCGGACAGCGTACAGCTGCCCGTCGACACTGCAGCGGCATGCGGCAGCAACGGGTAACCTGACCCGTGCATACCATACACACAAAAAACAGCAAGCGACTGGTTCATTACCAGTTCGCTTGCTGTTTTGTATATCCTATAGCTTTTGTTTGAGAATGCATTCCAAAAGCCTCAAACAAGAGGCTCTTCCTCGTCTTCCACGAAAGTGACTCTTCCGTCCTCCAGTGAAGCAATACGCACAAGTGACTCTACGCGATATCCCGCTTCCTGCAGCAGCCGATTCCCTGGCTGGAACGCTTTTTCGATCACAATACCAATTCCAACCACACTTCCCCCCGCCTGCTCAACAATACGGGCAAGTCCGAAGGCGGCTTCACCATTCGCCAAGAAATCATCAACAATCAGCACCCGTTCTCCGGGAGCAATGAATTTCTTCGAAACGGTAATTTCATTCGTTTCTTTCTTCGTGAAGGAGTAGACCTTCTCCACGTAAATGTCTTCTGTCAGCGTCAGCGATTTCTGCTTACGGGCAAAAATCAGCGGAACCTCCAGCTCTAATGCTGTCATAATCCCCGGAGCAATCCCCGAGGATTCTATAGTCAGCACCTTCGTAATTTCTTCGCCAGCGAACCGGCGGATAAACTCACGGCCAACCTCACGCATCAGGAAGGGGTCCATCTGATGATTCAGAAAAGAATCCACCTTGAGCACTCCTTGCCCGAGTACAATACCTTCTTTCAACACTTTTTGTCTCAACAGCTCCATAGTGCTCCTCCTTCTCCCATCATTGAATCCATTCTCCCCACATTACAGACCTGTCGGCTTCTGAGGCAATAAATTTCCAACGATCGATTTTAAATTATGATCATCCTTGCTCTTTTCCTGACCGTTATCATAACCCGTAATTCGAATCTCCAAGAAATCCCCCGGATTTACCGGTTTAAAAATCAATTTTTCGCGGTCTTCCAGTCTCACGTTAAAATTCATATCCTTAAACATTTCGACTAATTCTGCTTCTCCAGGAGATGCTCCCTTATCCAGAAACAACAGTCCACGCAATTTTTTAGGACCATCATTGTGCACCACTTCAAAATGAACGATACATTCCATGCTTCTCACCTCCCTATGATAATAACTACTGCGCCTGTTCTTCCCCATCATCGCCTTGATCATACATAACATATTTGCTATGAATTTTGCTGTAACGTTCTCCATAACGCTCTACTAATTCTGCGCCCATATCCTGCTCCAGCTCGAACAAGACCATTTCCTGTGTGAAATGATTCAACAACAGCTCCACTAACACCGGGTGCTCTGTTACCACTGCTTGCGCGGATCCATCATCATAACGCATCCCCAGCATACACCAGCTCCGGTCAATCACAAATGAGAACTTCCGTCCATCCGCCCGCTGCGAATTTTTTCCGAATGACGGCCATACCGGGTAAGAGGCAGCAGCAGCATTGCCACCGTCAAAAGCCCATAAAAGCCTAACGCCACGCAGTTCGGCCTGTTCAAGTTCGCTCCGCAGAAGCGACGCTTCCTCGCGCCACATATCCACTACAATTTCCTGCTCCGCCATGTTAAGCTGGCGAATCAGCGCCCCCATTACATTGCGGTCGCCCTCTACATTATAAAAAGAAGGACTAACAGGCCCTCCGCGAGGCATCTCACTTTCCATATAAGCCAGCGAAGCTTGAACTCTTCCCGAGATCATCGTCGCCAGCTCCTCTGGATTGAGAACACTATACCGCGCAGGCTCTCCTTCACCACATCGTACATATCCCTGCTGTGTTAGGCGCTGAAGCGCCGCATACACATTTGATCTTGAAACTCCGAGCTGTTTGGCAACCTCATAGCCAGAAGCCTGACCTTTAGTCGCAAGCTCGACCATGATTTTGGACTCCATCTCCGTGAAGCCCAGATTGCGCAGATGCAGCAGCAGTTGTTCCATCTTGTTGTCCCCCTAAGCCCTAAGCTGACTGATATCTGTACTATATCTGTACTATATTTGCTCCGATCCACAACGTGGGCACCATAAGGAGCCCTTTGGCAATTCATTCCGACAGATTTGACACTTAATCATATCACGAACACCACTGTCCTGGGTGACTGCGGACTCCTCCTGATGTTCATTCGCGTTCCAATCGCGGATGCGACGATCCAGCTCAAGCTGTCTTTGTCTTTCCCGTTCCAGCTGATCAGCATGTCTGCGATCCCGTTCAATGTCATGTTCGTTCGCCGCATATTCCTCCAATGGCAGCTCATCATCCTCTGAAGGCAGGATCTCAGAATACACCACACTTTGCGGATGGAGCTTCATTGCAATCTCCTTCTCTTCATCCGTTAGCTCATCCGCACCATAGTATTGATCCTCATCCTCTTCGTCCTCATCCACAGTTTTGACGAATACCGGCGGTGACGGAATCTTTCTTGATGTGGTTAGCTCCTCCAGCTTACTTCCACACTTTGGACAAAAGTTTGCATCGAGCGCCACAACATTGCCGCAAGAACATAACCGTTCATTTTTCAGTTCAGCAATTCTTGCGCGTTGGACTTCAATTTTTTCCTGAAGCTTGGAACAGGTCCGTGCCAGTTCTACCATTTTGCCTTCAGCTACAGACATATCCTTAGAGCGATACCCTTCATAAAAAAGCCTGCCCATTTTCGTGAATTCCACTTCCATCTCACGTTCAATATCGGAAATAAGCCCGTTCAGCTTGCCGATCTCAACAGAGCTTTGTGCTTTTTCAGTAACCCGGCTCGCACTATCTTTGATTCGTTTCATAAAACTCATTACAGTTCCTCCCTCTCCAGCGATACGTGTTTCTATCATACCAAATGTATCGAACAGATTCATTAATGTGCTTTAATACGCGATTTAGCGGAGAATGTTCCTATAAATTCTTATTTTCCCTGATTTCAGACGTTATTTTGCGTCAGGGGTTCTACATCGGTTAAAATAGAATTAATCACAAATAACGAAATTGGGAGAGTTTCAGTGGAAGAACATGACAGCACACAGCTTACGCTAAAACAGATGCAGGTACACGTTAAGGATCTGCAACATTGGCAGGATAACGAGGATTTCACAAATCTTATCAATGAGTTCAAGTCTCTGCCAGCACTCTATCGCCATGCACTAAATGATCTTGAGAATAAAATCGATGTGATCAAAACGGAATGGCAGGTCCGTGACGGCTTCAGTCCCATCGAGCATGTTAAATGCCGAATTAAAGAACCCAAGAGTATCCTTCAAAAGATGGAGCGCAAAGGTTTCGAGTTCAACTTGGAAAATATGGAGCAGCACATTCACGATATTGCAGGTATGCGGATTGTATGTGCTTTTGTTAAAGATATTTACCGTCTGGTTGATCACCTCAGCACACGCGAAGACATTCGCGTATTGGAGATCAAAGATTATATAGCCCATCCCAAGCCGAATGGGTATCAAAGCCTGCATCTTATCGTCGCAATTCCGCTCGTCCTGCTGGAAGGAACACGCTGGGTCAAAGCAGAAATACAGCTGCGAACCCTAGCCATGGACTTCTGGGCAAGTATGGAACATATTCTGTATTATAAATTCGATAAGCAGCTTCCTTCGCATGTTGCGGAGGAATTGAAGGATGCCGCACGCGCCGCCGATGAACTGGATCAAAAAATGCTGCGCCTACGCCGCGAGATTCTGGAACTTGCAGAAGGGGAATCCCCTGCCGGCGGGCAGGTTTAAGCTTTCATATTTCTACATTTCTCAAAAATTAAGGGGATGTCTCATAAGCCATGACAATGGCTGCTGGGACACCCCCTTCTTTTTAATCGATTAGGCCGTTTGATCGTTACCCTTCGCCGCCGAAGCAAGGTGCTATCGGACACAGCCGATCTTATTCGCAAAATAATCCTCCATTTTGCATACTAACGGACCCCAAAGTCGCTAACGGCATAAAAAACGCCGGATCTGCGCCCTCCTATATAAAATAGCTGCACTGGAGTCCGAAAACATACTGGATAGGCGATAAATGTGTGAATAACGCCTCCTGCGTCCCTAAGCCTCAACCAACGGCTAATCATGACTCCGGCATTCCGCTGTATTCAGCCTTAAGGCTTACTAACCAAAGGCTTCCATGTAACGCCACCATCTGTAGTGGTCTGTAGAAATCCTGGACCCGCCAGCCAGCCGTTTTTCGGCGTAACGAACTGAATGTTTTCTGCCTTCGCGAATAACTGTGATGTTGCAATCATCCTCCAGCTTACTCCCCCGTTGACAGTCGCCACCAGTTTGCCGCCCTCCTGCAAAGCCCAACCTTCACGAGCGTTCAGCCATGTTGTTCTCGCTGCCTCAGTACCGAGCAATTGAGGGCCAAGCTTCCATGTCCTGCCTCCGTTATCACTTGTGTAAAACACCATACTTCGAATTCCATCGTCAACAATCTCCAGCGGCAGGATGCCTTTCATATTGTCTTTGCCTGAGAATTTAGGCGGATAACTATTACTGTAAGTAAAGGCTGCCAGAGCAGCTGGCTTCTTTAATTGCTCCGGCTTCCAGCTCTTCCCGCCATCCGTAGTTCTGAACGTTAAAATGTATTCTTGCCCATGGTTGCTGGAGGTGATCCAGCCATTCTGGGAATCCTGAAAGGTTATCCCTGTTGGATAGGCTTTAATACTCCCCGTTAGATTTCCGATTCGCTTCCAGCTGTTCCCGCCATCAGCCGTGCGATACAAGGATTTCTCCATCATCCCGAGACCAGGTTCTGAATCCAGCAACACATACCCGTTATTCACATCGATAAAATGAATAAATCCGCCACTGTATCCTTGCTCCCAATCCTCCGTGACGGGAAGTTTTGTCTCCTTCCAGGTCTGGCCCTGATCAGAGGTATGATAGATCTGAATAGGTTGACCCATACCATGACTACTAATAATCCAGCCATTTGTGGCATTCAGGAAAAAGCTTGCTGCGGCAAAGATGCCTGTTTCTTGTGGAATAGGAACGATATTGCTGTCCGGATGGTACCAACTACTTCCTCCATCGTTCGTAGTCCATAATCCAGTCTCGTCTATTCCCCATCCATGCTTTATGTCATTCATGCGAAATTTAGCAGGATACCCCTGCAAAGAATTCATATTCGTCTTCAGCTCAGCGGTATTTGTCCCCATACTCGAATCTAAACCAAGATTATCGTTTACCATGTAGGATTGCAGAAATAACCCAGCAATGATTATCGGGGCAAAAACGGCATATAGTCTCAAATGAAACCCTCCTTTTTCCATTTCCTTCTATTCTATAATCATAGACAGAGTTTAATAGTAAAAGGTTACAGAAGCTTTACACAAAGAAGAAGCCGCCTCCTCAGATAGGAAGCGGCTTCTCTAAACTCCACTGCTGTTTAACTACGCCTTACTTGCACGACGGGCAGCAGCTTCTGCTACTCGATTCATAATCAAAGTTAGGCCTTCTAGAGCCTTAGGTGTCTGAGGCAGCAAAGCTCCCCAGTCTTCCGTTACCGCTGCTACTACCGGCGATGAAGGAAATGGCCTAGCCGTAATCTCATGGAACTGCGGTCCCGGCTGGTGAAGCGAACCTTCAGCAGCCGCTTCTGCAAGCCATTCCCCAGAAGAAATTGCGGGGCCCTTGCGCTCTAGCCGTGCTAATTCTGTTGCAAGCTCACTAGCTGGGGCTGCCTCTGTCTCAGAATCATCGGCAGCTATATCACTTTCAGCCCAAAGGGCAAATATTCCATCCAGGAGTTCTCCCTTAGTAAATCCTCTCAGAGAAAGCGCCAGCAGCGGCTCTTCAGCAAGTCGTTCTTTTATAAGCTGCAGAGTCTCCGCCTGGTTCTCTAACCCTTCCCCCTCAAAGAGGGCTTGCTCCAGCTCTGTATCTGTAGGCAGAAGCTCCAGTTCCGCCAGCCCACCCGTCAATCTCCCTTGCAGCAAAGCAAATACCTCATCCGGACTTAGCGCCAGACGCCGCAATATTTCTTTTCTACGGGCAGCATGCCAGACTGGAACCTTCAGAGAGAGAGGTTGCTCCGTTCTTTGTCCCTGAGGAACAGCAGAAGTACCGACATTCCATTCACCTTTTGCCCGCGACCCTCCCGTCACTTTCCCGGGCGAAGCCGTCCATGCTGCTTTTACTAATCCAGGCACAACTTCCAGCCGCATCTCTAACAGTTCACTCATTGTTCGATCCCTCCGTATTGCTCATGTCTTTCCTTACATCCAATCCTGATCCTGCAGTTCAATAAGCTCCTTCAGTTCATGATTAGACATCTCGGTCAACCATGTTTCACCAGAACCAACAACCTGCTCCGAAAGGCTTTTCTTCCGCTCAATTAATTCGTCAATACGTTCCTCCAGCGTTCCTTGGCAAATCAGCTTATGAACTTGTACGTTCTTATCCTGCCCAATTCGGAAAGCCCGGTCTGTCGCCTGATTCTCCACGGCCGGATTCCACCAGCGATCGTAATGAATAACATGATTGGCCCGGGTTAGGTTCAAACCTACTCCGCCCGCTTTAAGAGATAACACGAAGAAGGCTGGCCCCTTGCCCTCCTGAAAATCATGCACCATCTCGTCCCGCTCCCGTTTTGGAATCCCCCCATGAAGGAACAGCGGCGATGTACCATAACGCTTAGTAAGCTTGCTCACCAGCAGCTCCCCCATCGCTACGTATTGCGTAAAGATCAACACAGATTCGCCAACTTCAGCGACACTGTCCAGCACCTCGAACATAACCTCCATTTTACCGGAATGTTCATTGCGTGGACTCCGTCCTTCTTCTTTCCGGAATAGCTGAGGATGATCGCAAATCTGCTTCAGCTTCGTCAGAGAGGATAACACCAGTCCACGGCGAGCCATACCGCTGCTCTCCCCGATCACACCGAGCATTTCATCCACGACACCCTGATACAGGGCAGCTTGGGTCTCGGTCAGCGGGCAATAAGACTTCAGCTCCAGCTTCTCCGGTAAATCCTTAGAAATATCCGGGTCACTCTTCAGACGCCGCAACAGGAAGGGGGATACCAAGCGATGTAGCTCCCGCAGACGTTCCCCACCTTCACCAGACACATAACGCTGCCGGAAGGAATGATAGGTTCCTAAATAGCCCGGGTTTAAAAAGTGGAAAATAGACCATAACTCGCCAAGTCTGTTCTCTACCGGAGTACCTGTCATAGCTATGCGATGCGGCGCTGATAACTTCATCACACTCTGCGCCTGCTTCGTCCGGTGATTTTTAATATATTGAGCTTCATCCAGCACCACTGTTGACCACTGAACATTGGCCAAATCCTCACTGTCACGGCCTGCCAAATGATAGGTCGTCAGTACGATATCATGACTGGTTGCCAGTTCTAAGAAGCTATCTCCCCGAACACGGCGTCCACCATGATGTATGTGTACATTAAGCGAAGGTGCAAAGCGCTGCAGCTCCCGCTGCCAGTTGCCAAGAAGCGATGTTGGGCAGAGAATCAGCACAGGCTCCTGCTTCTCTTCAGGGGGAGCACTTAACGCCCGGTCCAGCAGGCAGGTGATAACCTGCACCGTTTTACCTAGACCCATATCATCGGCGAGGCATACCCCAAAACCCAGACCACTGAGCTCGGCCAGCCACTGATAACCCCGCTCCTGATAAGGCCTTAAAGTTCCATGCAGACCCTCAGGTACGGGACGCACCGGAAGATTACGTAATACATCTCCGCGCATAAGCGATGCCAACAGCCCGGATGTCTCCATCCCAGTGACGGACATTCCTTTCCAGAGCCGATCTTCACCATCCTCGGCTTCTAGACGCATCCAATCCGCGGCAGTCATTTCTCCGTTTTCATGGCGTTTCATATATCTAAGAACCTGGCGGATTTCTTTAGGATCTATCTCGATCCATTCCCCGCGGAAACGTACAAAAGGTACACCGGCCTCTACTAATGCATTTAGTTCTTCCTCACTAATCGTACTATCTCCAAGCGAGGCCTCAATACGGAACGAGATCAGCTCTTCCATACCCAGAGCTGCGGGCGCAGGGCTATCGCCCCCGTTCACGCCCGGCTGCATTTTCATCTTCATGCCAATGCGGCGGCGTCCCTCACGGCTCCAGCGCGAAGGCATCTGCACCGTTATTCCCCGATCGCGCAGCTGCTGCACCGTCTCCTTCAAAAAGAAATAAAGACGCTCCGGTTCCAAATCCGCCCCCGTAGGCGCAGGCTTAGCAAGAGCGCGCTGAATATCCGGCGATATCTTCGCAGCCCGGCCCAGCGCTATAAGCAGCTGCTGCTGGATATTGCGATAGCGTTTACCCCATAACGTAAACTCTCGTTCTTTACTACTCCAGATCGATTTGGCGGGAAACCAGAATTCCCCTTCTTCCTTATTCTCCGCCCAGAAGGTTAACCGCCAGACTTCATTATTGTTTTCATTGTCTTCTGGCGGCTCCAGCCGTAGCCCAAGACCCAGCTGCCCGCTCCGTGCTTCCTCTGGCTCTGAATGTGGCACATCGCTGCCAGCGGTCTCGTTCACAGTGACCAAAAGGTCTGTCACCTCTGCTGGAGTTCCTTGCACGGGTATATCTCGGCTTCCAGTGAGAAGGCTATTCCACCACAGTTCAGTTAAAGGGGAATAACCCCGGCGATAATTCGCTTTATAAGGGGTTAACTCACTTTCAATGCCCGCAATTACTTTTTTTATCTCAGCAGTCATTACAGCCTGCATAAAGGAGTAAAGCACATATGCTCCAGCCTCATCACGAGAGGATAAATCCCCTGCCTCTGCGATATGCGTTCCTAGTGCAAGAACAGGCATGGATGCTGCCAGCTGCAGAAAGATCTCTTTGTCCTCCTGCTTTCGGAAAGCTGGCGACCAGCAGACCGTCGCCGCCTGTTCGCCGCCGCGGCGACGTGAGCCCACAGGGCGTGGTGGCAAGGCACCCGGCGTAATCCCGCCAGTACCCATCAGCTCCAGCGCAAAACGTGCCGCTGCTGCCCAGTAACGCAGTTCGCCGCCTGGCTCCACTCCCTGATCTCGGCATAACGTCTCATCCCATGCCAGAAGCAGTTGAAATGCATCGCTAGGAACCAAGGCGAGCCCTTCGAACGTTCGTCCGGGCAATCCGCGCCGGGCTGGCTTCCCCTCTACAGGGGGAGCCGGATATTTCACTTCTGCCAGACGCAGAGCAGCAGTTGCAAAAGGACGCACTCCTCCCTGTAGCTCCATCCGCTTCACTACGCGAGTCCAAGCGTCAACCTTCGGCTCCGAAGTTTCGCCAGAGAAGCAAAATAAAACGTCCCCTAACCATATTGCATACAGATGCTTAGTCATCGGTGATCTCCTGTCTTTTAAGCAAGCAAAAAAAGAACCAGCCCCATACCATCAGGAAGGGTAACTGCAACCTTTTCCGCGAGAAATAAATTTTGAAGCTATACAAGTAGAAGTCGCTTCTTCCTCTTTTAGAGAGGGAATGCGGTCCTGCGGTAAATATAAGGATAAAGAACTAGGACAAAACTTATATTTTCTTGAATCTTCATCTCTTCATCTTATACGAAAAAGCGCTGATTTAAAAACATTTCTGCATATTTTCTGTAGATTTTTATGAAATAAAGTTGAAGGATATAGAAACACCCCGTAATTTGATTCATTTAAAATACCCCGCACTACTGCCCTGCTATCCAAGAATGTTATGACTCACTAGTCACTTCTTTTCTTTTTATAGTCTTAATTAGGCCAAAAAGGGGTATATTCTAAATAAGCAACACCCTATTAAAAAAGCTAGGGAGTGAATTATTTGAGACGTTATAATCCTTATAAATGGTGGAACCTCGTATTCTTTGTGGGTGTAATTATCGTAAATGTGCTGGCGGTAACCTTGCCTTTGGGCGGAAACAGTACAGGAGAAATCTCTGACAAATATAAGACTTACATGACTCCTGCTGGCTACGCGTTCTCCATTTGGTCGCTGATCTACCTCTTGTTAGCCGGTTTCGTTATTTATCAATTCCGCTCCTATACAAGTTCTAGGGATTCTGTACGAGCTATTTCGTTCTGGTTTATCCTGAGCTGTGTTTTTAATATGAGCTGGCTTTTCCTCTGGCAGTATCTATACATCGAGCTTTCTTTGATTGCCATGGTGTTAATGTTAATTTCCATCATTGTTATCTATCGCCGAACGCGCCAGATCGCAAATCCTACTTCAGGTGAGAAATGGCTGATCAAGCTACCCTTTAGTATATACCTTGGCTGGATCTCTGTGGCGACTATCGTGAATGTTAGCGTTGTGCTGGAGAAAAATCATTGGGATGGGTTTGGACTTAGCGGGATAACCTGGGCCGTGATCATGCTCTGCGTGGGGACACTGCTTGCGGTGTTAGTCAGCTATCCTAACCGAGACAGCATCTATCCTCTGGTCTTCGTATGGGCTTTCATCGCGATCGCCTTGGAACATAGAGAAGCTAATGCAGTCTTTGTAACGGGCACAGTAACGGCAGGTCTTCTGCTGCTCTACAGCATTTGGCTATTGCTCACACCACGCCGCAGAAGATACAGCAGATACTGATTGTCCTCTTGATAATATAAAAAGGCAGGCTAAGAAGGTGATCCTCCTTAACCCGCCTTTTTTTGTAGAATAATCTAGAAGTGCGAAATCATATTTATTTCTTACGTGCTACCGCTTCGATCTCAACAAGTCCGTCTTTGGGCAGCCGAGCAACCTCAATGGCACTGCGGGCAGGATAAGGTTCTTTAAAGAAAGTGCTGTAAACCTCGTTAACTGCTGCAAAATCATTCATATCTTTTAGGAATACGGTGGTCTTCACTACATGATCCAGTGATGCACCAGCTTCCTCAAGAATAGCTTGTACATTGCTAAGTGCTTGACGAGCTTGTTCCTGAACGCCTTCAGCCAAATTCCCTGTCTCGGGATTAAGGCCCAGTTGTCCTGAAGTGTATACCCAACTACCGGTGGTAATGGCTTGACTATAAGGACCAATGGCTCCTGGTGCTTTTGTAGTAGCTACTTGTTTTTTACTCATCTTGTTACCCCTCTCCATTAAACGCTGATCATTTATTGTCCATTGTAAGTCCTGTTCTCACCGTAATGCAAATTTATTAGCAGCCCGAAAAACTTAACGTTTTCCAATCACATGTATTACTTCATTCGTGTAGATATGCAAACCATGCGTGTCAGCAGAGGCAATGTTAACCATAGCTCTCGCCACAGTTACACCAGGTATGGCACGATATTTAGCCGCTTTGCCAACCATCACAAACTCCAGCGCTTTCATCAATCTAGCCGCGACGCGTTCTCCCAGTCTGAATTCCTTACGATGACCCAGCAGCAAGGATGGCCGAAACAAATGCAGCCCTTGAAAACCGATTTTGCTTAACGCTTCCTCTGCTCTCCCCTTAGTCCGACTGTAGAAATTGCGCGATTTGGCATCTGCCCCCATGGATGAAACAACCAAGAACTGTTTAACACCGTTATCTCTCGCAATAGCAGCAGCTGCAAGCGGATAATCCAGATCGACTCGTTCGAACTGCTCTTGTGAACCTGCCTTCTTGATCGTAGTCCCGAGGCAACAGAAGATGGAATGAACGCCTTTGAACGAATCGCTATACTCCGCCAGGCTCTCCCAATCCACAACGATTTGCTTAAGCTTAGGATGTTCTAAAGCTAATGGAGTCCGTACAAGCACTCTCACCTCACCCCAACCTTCACGATTCAGCAATTCCTCCGTAACCGCTTTCCCTACTAACCCAGTAGCCCCTAATACCAACGCAATCCTTAACATGGAATAGTCCCCTTTACTTCTATTCGTCCTTTAGAATACGACGGCCCAGCAGGAAGGCAAGAGCGATCATAAGCGTTCCCACTACCAACTGCATGCCGTATACTTGGGTCCATTGCGGCCAGTGGGCAATTTTTTCATACAGCTGTCCCCCAATAAGCGGACCAAAAAAGGATGATAAACCCGTAAGCGCCGCATAGGTCGCCATATACATAGGCCGTTCTTTTTTCGGCGTGTCTCCAATAATAAAATTAAAGGCCAGCTGGTTGAAACCGCCTACACCTACACCAAAAACAATATGAGCGGCAAACAACACCAACAGCATCGGCAACACAGACAAGAGTCCCCACATCAACGAGGACAAGGCAATAATCGGCAACGTAAAGAACAACAGACGTTTATTGCTATATTTTGCATTTAGATTACCCCAAACGTAGAAACTAGCCATCATAAAAAGAGTCTGGGACACATTAAGCAGTGATAACGTTTCATAATTTATATGAAGTAACTGCAACATGACATACGAGTATAGCGGAACAGTTAAATTCTGCAGCAGCAACCAGGCGGCCAGAAACAAAGTAGACTTCATAAATAAAGTATCTTTAAGCGGTTTCTTAAACATCGGCAAAAATTTATGTTCTTCCGATTTTTCGAAAGGCACGTCGGGATAAAAAAAGAATACAACAACGTTAGAGATCGCGAAGATCCACACGACAATATAAAGAATCAGAAAGCCATGGCTCCCGGGATAACGATCCAAAACGATACCCCCACCATACATCACCAGACTACCGAGTGCATTCAGGAACGTATTACGAATCCCAAAATAACGTCCACGCACACGTGCCGGAACAAGATCGCTGATCACAGAGCTCCACAGCACACCACCCGCCGTATTGGCAATAAAAGCAGTAGTATATAAGGCTATAAAAGCCATGACCCAATACTCTTTAGGAAAAATAAACGGAATTAGCCCCGTAGAACTCCAAAGTATCCTATGCAGGCCGATAAAAGTAACCATAGCCCATTTGCGGCTTGGCAGCTTCTGAATCAAAAAAGCTACCCCGATCTGCATCACGTTAACCAAAGTGGTAAGCGCTAGCACAAATCCAATTTGACTTGAAGTGGCTCCTAAATATAGCAGGAATCCTGTTAGAAACTGCCCTTGCAGCAGGACCTGGAAAATGGTCGATGGCACACCTTCCCAGGTAGCAATGCGCAAATTCCTGCGATGTACTGAGGTTTTACGGACACGCTTTGAACTAGTAACTGTGTGCTTAGTTTCCATGTTGTTCATAGAAAGGTGTAACACTCCTTTGATGCGGCATTTGCTTCATTCTACTCCGCATCAATCTACTGTCAATACGCCAAATTAACAAATAATATTGGAGCTTACTCTTCTATGAATTCGAGGGGTAAATAAAGCGAAAAACGACTCCCTTTACCCTCCTCACTTTCTAAAGTAATGAACCCTCCGAGCAGTCTGGCCAAATCATTACTAATAGAAAGTCCTAATCCTGTTCCGCCATATTTTCGACTAATTGTTCTATCCGCCTGTTGGAAGGCTTCAAAGATCATGGCATGCTTCTCTGGTGCAATACCTATCCCACTATCTTCTACCTCAAATACAATCCAATGCTTCACAATAGCTCTTTCCCCACGTTCCTCTTGACGAATACGGAGTGCGACATGGCCAGACTTTGTAAATTTAAAAGCATTAGAGAGCAAATTACGCAGGATCTGCTGAATCCGCTGTGGATCGGAATGAATCATTTGCGGGATATTTTCTTCCATAGCAATAGTAAATTCCAGTTCCTTTTGTTTAGCCGTGACAGCGAATTGCATAGCCAGGATCTCTGGGATCTCAATAACACTTAAATCTTCATTTATAATATCTAATCGACCTGCTTCCACTTTGGAGAGATCTAATATATCGCCAATTATCATCAATAATTCTTCACCAGAACGGCGGATAATGGCTGCATACTCACTCATTTCTGCTTCCGTAAGAGAATTATCATTGTCTTCAATTAATTGCGATAAATTAATGATGCTATTCAGTGGTGTTCGAAGCTCATGAGACATATTGGCCAGAAATTCGGATTTAAATTGCGAAGCCATCATTAACTGATCGGCACGTTCTTCAAGCGCTATCTTATTCTTATGCAGCTCCTCCGTCTGGGCAGACAGTTGTTCATTAGCACGCTGAATCTGCACATTCCGTAAGAGTCCTAATTGAAAGTCACGAATAATTAAGGAGAATAGAACACTTAGAATCAACCCCGCAGGGAAAGTAATCGGCATAATCTCTCTTATGTACTCTGGGGCGGGAATCACACCAAACACCATAATGTTGATTGCATTCATTACATTTACGACTAGAATCACGATCAAACCTTTGTTCACTATACATAAGCTAGATCGTCTGACCCAGTAGCTAAGCGCAGCACAAACAAATCCTAGAATGGACAAATTAATTGTACCAGCCATTGCTGCCTCATTTACTCCAAAAGTTAACCGTGTAAGACCTGTTCCTATACCAATCAAAACAAGAATGAAAGGATGCGGATAAGCCAGCGTTGAAATAATAAGTGGCACAAAACGCAAATCAAAAATCACATGCTCATCCAGCCTATATCCAAAAAGAGTACTAATCCACCCGGCAAAGATGGCTAGTAATACCCAGCTTACTTTCTTTATTCTCACACTTGCATTTGAAATGGTGCTTTTATATATAAGATTAGCCAAATAGGCTACAGCTATTAGCATCGCGGTGTTTCCAAAAAATATTTTAAGATAACCCATAGATTCACTCCCACCTTGGCAAAATAAATTACAACTTTCATCTCATAATACTACCATACTAAAGCCCTATTCGATAACTAACCGCCCACGGACGCAGAAGAAGAGCGCAAATCAGATGCGATTTGCGCTCTTCTTCTGGAATTTTATTATAGACGTCATTAGTAACGAATTAATCGCGGTAGGAACGTCCCCAAGTTTGGTACTCTTTTTCCGCGTCTTCTTTCGTGTGTCCATAACGTTCTTGTAGTTTACCTACTAATTTATCCTTTTCACCATCAATTACGTCAAGATCATCATCTGTAAGCTTGCCCCATTGCTTCTTGGCCTCGCCTTTGAGCTGTTTCCATTTCCCTTTAAATACATTGTTGTCCATTATAAGCTCATCTCCTTAGCTGAATTAATTAGGGTAGGATCGTTATCCCGTGTTACCTTTACTTACCCTTCCCCATTCGCTATGAATCTTTCCGCCATTCATGGCATTAGCAAATTAAGTCGTATTCTGTCACATATATTTTTTAATTTATGTATTCAAATCTTTTAAAATTTGATATAATCCAGATATAAATTAAATATTTAATTTTTTAAGTGATTTATTTCACAAATGTTTTCCTAGTCCATGTGCTAGAATGCCATCGGAGATAAAACAACATCATTAAATTTTTTCCTAATGTATGCCGATATAAGTCATGATACTGTTACAAACGGGTAATAAGGTATGAGATTAAAGTGACAAATATCATTTATAAAGTGATTTTTATCACTTCGCTCGACTATTAAAATGTTTTACATTTTAATATATATATTTTAAACTATATTTTTGGAGGTCATTTGAAATGAAAAAAGCTTCTGTTATCTTGTCGAGCGCACTTATCCTTGGATTGCTCGCAGGTTGTGGTAACAACACAGACAACGCCGCAGCCCCTACTAACGCACCAGCTGAAACAACTGCTCCTGCAACAAATTCCGGTAACGCTGGAACTGAAGCTGGACAGTACAAAGACGGAGTTTACTACGGTACTGCTGACGTTGATGCTAAAACTGGCTGGCAATATTTCGCACTCTTAACTGTAGAAGGTGGAAAGATCACTAAAGCTGACTGGGATGCCTTTAACGTTAACACTGCAGGCGACCTGAAGAAAAAGGTTTCTGAAGATGGTAAATATGGCATGAAAGCTGGCGGTGCTTCTTCTGAATGGCACGAGCAAGCAGCTAAAGCTGAAGAATTCCTGATCGAAAAACAAGATCCAGCAGCTATAACTTTTGATGCTGAGGGGAAAACTGATGCCATCTCTGGTGTATCCGTACACGTATCTGACTTTGTAAAAGCTGCTCAAGCTGCTCTTGCTGCTGGTCCAGTAGAAGCTGGTCAATATAAAGACGGAGGCTACCATGCTGAAGGCGAAATGGACGCTGAATCCGGTTGGAAATCCACTGTTGACCTGACTGTTGCTAACGGTAATGTTGTAGCTGTTAAATTCAGTGGTTTGAATGCTGCTGGCGATGACAAGAAGCAATTCTCCGTTGATGGTAAATATGGTATGAAAGCTGGCGGCGCTTCTGCTGAATGGCATGAAGAAATCGCTTTGGCTGAAAAATACTTCCTTGAAAACAAAGGTACTGCTCCAACGCTTGATGCTGAAGGCAAAACTGATGCAATTTCCGGCGTGAGTATTCATGTTGGTGAATATTTTACACTTGCAGAAAAAGCACTCGAAGGCGCGAAATAATTTCGCAGGACCTTCTGCAGCTAATCAGACGAATGAGGTGAATTTCTCTTGAAGAAAATAGTCATTTTGGGCGGCGGCTACGGCGGCGTACTCACGGCTAAGAAACTGGCAAAGAAATTTAAGAAAAACAAAGATGTTGAAATTACACTGATCGACCGGAATCCATATCACACTCTATTGACTGAGCTGCATGAGGTTGCCGCGAACCGTGCTCCAGAGGATTCAATCAAGATCGATCTTAAGAAAATTTTTGCGGGCCTTAAAGTAGATGTTGTTCTTGATGAGATCAGCAATATCGATTTCAAAAACAGAAAACTTAAGTCCGATAAAGCTACCTACGCGTACGATTACCTTGTAATCGGCACAGGTAGCAAACCAACCTTCTTCGGCATTCCAGGCGCAGAAGAAAACACCTTCTCCTTCTGGTCTTACGATGATGCGGTAGCATTGAAACGCCAAATCCGCGATATGTATACCAAGGCGGCTATGGAGAAAAATCCAGCTGTACGCCGTGCTATGCTAACGTTCGTTATTATCGGTGCCGGCTTTACTGGTGTCGAGCTGGTTGGTGAAATGGCTGAACAACGCGAGGAATTATGCAAGGAGTTCTTTATCGACCCATCCGAAGTAAGACTGATTGTGGCTGATATGGCTCCGAAGATTCTGCCTATCCTTCCAGATAAGCTGATTCAAAAAGCTGAAGCTCGCCTTCGTAAGCTGAACGTGGAAATCGTTACTGGCGCTAAAATCACCGAAGTAGGCAATGGTAGTGTTGCACTTGGTGAAAAAAACGTCGTTGATTCCCAAACAATTGTTTGGACTGCTGGTGTTGAAGGCTCCGAAATCGTTGGTGGACTTGAAGTTCAACAACAAGGCCGCAAACGGATTGTTACGAATGAGAACCTGGAAAGTGTAGATCATAAGAACGTCTACGTAGTAGGGGACAACATTTTCTACATTCCTGAAGGTGAAACTCGTCCTGTACCACAAATGGTTGAGAACGCTGAACAAGCCGCTCCGATTGTTGCTGGCAACATTGCCGCCGACATTCAGAACACTGCTAAAAAAGCTTACAAACCAGGTTTCCACGGTACAATGGTCTCCATTGGTAGCCGCTACGGTGTAGCAAACGTTGGTCTGCCAGGTAAGTTCTTTATGCTTACTGGATTCATGGCAATGCTATCTAAACACTTTATTAATATGTTCTACCTTTCTCAGGTTGTCGGATTCAATAAAGTATGGACATATATGATGCATGAATTCTTCCATGTTGAGAACCGCAAGAGCTTCTTGGGTGGTCACTTCTCCAAACGTTCACCTAATTTCTGGCTCGTTCCACTTCGTGTTCTACTTGGGGGTATGTGGTTATACGAAGGTATTGAGAAGATCCAAAAGATTTGGAAAGATCCAGATAAGATTTTCTTGATTCCAGCTGCTCCTTTTGCAACGGATGCTTCATCAGCAGCCAGTGTTGCAGTAGATGCAGTTAAAGACACCGTAGATGCACAATCTGCAGCTTCAGCAGTATCCACTGCAAAAGAAGCAGTTGAAGCGTTGCCTGTACCTAACTTCGTATACAACATTACAAACTGGTTCATGGATTTGATGTTTTACAACAACGACGGAAGTTACACTTTCCTCGCGAAATGGTTCCAAATCGGTATGGTATGTGCAGAAATCGTCTTCGGTATTATGCTCATCGTTGGTCTCTTCACAGCGCTTGCTTCTATAGCGACCGTAGGCATGTCGGTCATGATTTGGTCAACCAAAATGGCCTCGACAGAAATGTTATGGTACGTTGCTGCTGGTATTGCCTGCATCGGCGGATCGGGAAGCACACTTGGTCTAGACTACTATGTACTTCCTTGGCTTAAGAAACAGTGGAAGAGAATTCCGCTCGTCAGACGATGGTATCTATACACCGACTGATAATAAAACCCTGAATTTGTGTAATTTATCATATAGAACATATGTGCAAATTGTATTTTATTAGGGTTAAATATGGATATACTTCAGAGTAATGTGTCCCTAGGACACATTACTCTCCTTATTTACAAGAAGAAAATAACCTTCCTAATCCTAGGAAATGGTGGTTTTTTCTTGAATGAATGGTTTTGTAGGGATGATCGGGGTATGGTTTCTTCCGGCAAAACCGACAAGAAGGAGAGAATCTTGTGAACAAACAACTCATAGAAGATACCCTCCGGTTGTTGCATACTGAAATGTCACCTATTGCCGGAATTGAGCTTCAGCCCTCTCCGGCTGCATGTGAACAGCTAATCTCGGTACTGGAACGCCATGATCTGGAATACAGCCGCAAAGTCAATTTGCTGGGTATTTACACTATTCTCACTTTGGCAGCAGAGCGCCATATGGAATGTATCCCACATCATCCCGACCTTACACGCAACATTTTGGATGGAGATTATTTGTATAGCTTTTACCTGCAGTTTGCGGTGAAATGCCGTGAGCTCGACTTAGTTGCTTATCTAGCTCCTTCGATCAAAAAAATGCAGATTAGACGGTCAAATGGAGACTTCGCGGAACATGATCCAGCTACTGGAATCGAAGAGTTCTTGATTCAAGAGTGCAGACAGCGTAGTCGCACAAGCAAAGCCATTTGACAGGTGGGATCCATAAATGAAGCTGCATGAGGCCTTAAATATAGACATAAATGAAATCAACCGCGAAATCGTAAACCTTGTGACGCGTGATAAAGATGTACCTAAGAAATCTCAGCTCGCGCAAAGTGTTCTAGAGCTTATAAATTCCGGTGGTAAACGCCTTCGTCCCCTCATGGTCATTGTTGGCAGTCGGTTTGGCCGTAAGGATACCGGTCGCAGAGCGCTTCAATTAGCTGCTGCTGCTGAATTTATTCATGCCGCCTCATTAATTCATGATGATATCATTGACCGTTCTGAGTTACGGCGGGGCGTACCCGCCTTACATATTAAGACGGGTACATTGTCAGCAGTACATGTTGGTAATTACATGTCCGCTCGGGTCATCGAGCTGCTGAGCAAATATACAGGAGATAAAAACAGATACGTTCATGACTTATCCTCTGTAGCCACCGCTCAGCTGTGTCTGGGTGAATATCAGCAAATGGAACATGCTTTTGATTATGAAATTACAATGGATCAGTATTTGGAGAAATCCTTAAACAAAACCGCTCTTCTTATGGCAACCTGCTTACGGGTTGGTGCACTGTCCACTGAAAGCACCGAAGAAGTTGCCAATCTCCTTTATAATTTTGGAGAAGCCTTAGGGATGTCCTTTCAGATACAAGATGACTTGCTAGATTTCACACAGTCCGCCGATGTCCTAGGCAAACCTGCCGGTAGCGACCTGCGACATGGTCAGGTCACCCTGCCAGTGCTGTACGCCTTGCAGGACCCTAAGCTCTCGCCTGTGATCCGTGCAATCGGCCCGGATTCTTCCGACGCTGAAGTAGCACATGTGCTCACCCTAATTAACAATAGCGATGCCCTCGCTCGCGCTGAACGGGTCAGCCAGAACTATCTGGATAAAGCTGCAGCTATTGTGCAGCAGCTCTCCTCCTACCCTGCGCATGCTGATCTGGAAACGTTGCTGCAATATTTTGCGGACCGTGATCGCTAAAGCGTACGATCTAATACAAATAAAAACGGATACCTCCCATTCACTTGGGGGTATCCGTTTTTTTGATTTAGACACATCATTTTATTGATCTTGTCGCAATTCAACTGCTATTTTTCCGCTTCAACAGGACAAGCTAAACACGCAAACGCAGCGTAGCGCACATGAGCTAATTCAGTCATTCTACTCCATCGGATATAATTAGGGAAAACCTCCCTAAAATTAGCTAATAATCGTTCGAAAACCACGATATTAGGGAATTCCTCCCTAATAAAGTCCACTTTAGCATGCTTTTAAGAGTAACCAGCTATATTTCAGGGAGAAATTCCCTAATACAGAGTCAAAGGATAAAAAACTCAATAAGATTAGGGAGGTTTTCCCTAATCTTTGCATTCAACTCGTAGCTTCCCCCTTGCAGAGCGGGGACCCGAGTCAACACAAAAAAGGAAAGCTAGCGTAGCCAGCTTTCCGATCCCCTTGCTTACCCCTTTTGGGTAGGCTATTGTCTTTTGTTGTTAGTTTGAGGGCAATGTGCCAATGCTCAGCCAGCCGGCTCACCAAAGCCCGCTCCCTAACTAACATAGAAAAAATCAATCAGCGTACACAATAATATCACTATGCTGATCACCTGATTTAGATTATAAGAAGCCACCTTCATCAGCTTACGATTCGAAGGTTTTATAATCTTATGCTCGGTCATCAGGAGCAATGTAGCGATGCCAATCCCAACCAGATACACCCAGCCGAGATCCTGCCATACGTATAGAAATAATAGCAGCATAATCATAATGAAATGTAGACCTTTGGCGATACGCAGCGCATTCTCTAATCCAAAGAAGCTCGGAATAGACCATAACCCATGCCGCCGGTCAAATTCAATGTCCTGAGTGCCGTAGATAATATCAAATCCGGCAATCCAGAGCATAACTACCGTCCCGATCACAAACGGGGTAAATGCGATATTTCCGGTTACGGCAAACCATGCACCAATCGGTGCGGAAGCAATAACAAAGCCTAAATATAAATGGCTTAGAAAGGTAAAACGTTTTGTATAAGAATAAGTCGATATTAACACGATTGCTACCGGCGATAAGAGCAGGCAGAGCAAGTTCAGCATGCCTGAAGCCACAATAAAGATGGCATAATTGACAATAACAAAGACAACCACTTCTTTTTCTGCCAATAACCGTTGTGGCAAATGCCGATGTGCCGTACGAGGATTCTGTTCATCAAACGTACGGTCTGCCAGCCGATTGAATGCATTAGCGCCATTACGGGCACCGATCAATGCAATCAGACCCCAGATCATCACATGCCCTGATGGCCAGCCCCCAGCAGCCCACACCATCGAGATAATGGCAAACGGCAGCGAAAAGAGCGTATGAGAGAACATCACCAGTTCACTGAACATTTTAAGCTTTAGCCCTGCAGTTTTAAAAATGTTTAGAATAGCCATTCGTTTTCCTCTTTCTTCGCTACTTGAAATTCATTATATTAGTCATTAAGCTCCGCAAGGACTTCATTCAGGTTGTTAAGCAGCCCGTCGATATCCTCTTCCGTAATAATCATCGGCGGTTGAAAGGCTAGTACGTTGCGTCCTATGCCATTTTTGCCGATCAGGTATCCTCTGTCTTTCATCGCTTCCAGTACTTGATCTGTAAGCGCCGCAGAGCCTTCTGCATCCTCACCAGCAAGCTCCGCTCCCAACATAAGCCCAATTCCCCGTACATCCACAATAAGCGAAGGATAACGGTCTTGAAGGGTCTTTAGCCCTGCTTTCAATCGTTCTCCGAGCAGCACTGAGCGTTCAGGAAGCCGTTCATCGCGAATATAATCAAGCACAGCCAGCGCCGTTGCAGCAGATACCGGATTGCCTCCAAAGGTTGAAGCCGACGGACGGTTCAGCGCGAGTGCAATCTCATCCGTTGTCGCAAAGGCTGCCACCGGAATTCCATTCCCCAGTGCCTTGGCCATACTAATAATATCGGGCATTACGTCAAAATGCTCCATAGCAAATATTTTGCCTGTACGACCAAATCCAGTTTGAATTTCATCAGCGATCAGAAGCACGCCGTATCTCTCCAGCAACATTTTGACCTCACTGAAATAGGTTGGCGTTGGCATAATCATACCACCATTGCCTTGGATTGGCTCTACGATCATTGCGGCGATAGTATTCCCCTTCTCCTCAAGCACTCGCTCCAGAGATTCCAGGGATAGTGCAGCGGCTTCCTCTAGAGATAGTTCTGGATGATATGGGCGAGGAATAAACTCAACGTCATGATCCAAGTATTTATCGGTACGCCACATCGGCAGACCTGTCACACTCATAGTTAGATTGGTGCGGCCGTGTAAACCACTTTCCAGTGCAATGAACCCTTTGCGTCCTGTATACATCCGGGCAAGCAGCAGTGCGCCTTCATTTGCCTCTGAGCCGCTGTTCACGAAAAAGGTTCGGCGTAGACCGCCTGGCATAACCTCTTCCAGACGTTCAGCCAAATCCACATTTGGCTGAGTTAAATAGATCGTGGACGTATGCTGCAGCTGCTGCAGTTGCTCAATCGTACGTCCAGTTATGGCTGGATTGCAGTGCCCACAGGCAACTACAGATACACCTGCGAAGAAATCTGTATATTGTTTGCCATGTTCATCATACACAAACTGCATCGAACCTCGCACAAGCTGAGGCGCATCGCGGTAAAAATGCTGTGTACACGGATAGAAATATTGCTTACGCTTTGCCGCTACGGCTTCTCTTCCGATGAATTCTTGTTGTTCCATGATTGATTCCCTCTCTTCTTGTGAAAATAGTAACTTATTCATAGAGTACTGTGCATTCTTCTTACTAGCAGACGGTATTTTGCCCCAAAAAATAGAATTAGTTAAATTGCAGCGAACCTAGAGTATAACCCGCATAAATGGGCTCAAGACCACCTAGCATATCATCTTTCACTTCAGTACGATTCATAGCTTGTTGATAAGAAATTATAATTTCACGCAACTGCTTAGCGCTATATGTCGCTCCTTCAATACGGAAACTAGATATGCCTAGATCAATCATCTCACCAAGCAACGGCAAATAGCAGAGCTCCTTCGCGAACAAAAGATGGCAACGGCCGTGCTGATCACGATATACCGGATTTTCACCTTTGTCTGTTTTTAGAACCAATACATTATTGTGCACATATTGATTATCCTCTTCAGCAATAGGCTCCATTACTTCAGTATTCTCATAAAGATCATGTTCCATATACATTAGTGCAGGTGTACCATGTACAACAACTTCCAAAGGCGTGTCACAACGCGAGGCAAAGGTAGCAAAGTGCTCCAGCGTCATTTCCGGTGAAACCGAAAGCTGAGTTAAACCTAATTTTGCATATAATTGGGCGGAAAGATGATTGTAGACATTTAAACTACCATCTCCAATTAACGGATAACCTGTAGAACTGTATCTGCGAATCGCTCCCAAATTAGTAACGATTAGACCGTCGATCGGCAAGCGTTCTCCACCAAGCAATTGATCATATTGATCGAAATGCAGCTCGGTCATCATGCGTGGCAACCCTAAATAGATTTTGCTATCGCCTTTTAGTTCACCAAGTTCCTTAATATCACATTTTGTAAAAGGTCTGTCCGGTTCAAATACATCCCCCGGCAAGTATAAACTATCCACACCCAGCTCCAATACTACGCGCGCCTGTTCCATATTATTCACACGTACAGCCAGCTTCGCTTTTGTTGCCTTAGGTTTCTTTTCTTGCGCCAAACGTTCCCGCAATTCCTCTACACGTTTTTCAGATAGCTCACGTTCTGCGGTTGGGGTGCTAAATACTTTTCCAGTGCTATAGAATTTGCCCGTGCCTTCATAACGACGGTTAATGTTAGCTAACCCTGGTTTACCAAAAGCATAAGCTGTCGAAAAGTCACGCTTGCGGTTGTTGTACAGCTCTTTAGTATCAACCGTACGATCAAAGCCAATCGGATCATCGATATATCGGTCAATGGCTTCGCCGTAGCTATTCGCCAGCATCACCATAAAATCCTTATCACGCATACGGCCTTCTATTTTGAAGGAAGTAATACCTGATTCAATCAATTCCGGAAGATGCTCATACATAAACATATCTTTGACAGCCAGTGGATATTCAGCAGGATATACATATCCGTCTTTTTTAACCCGATAATCCCAGCGGCAAGGCTTCATACATTTTCCCCGGTTGCTGCTCATGCCAAAAACATGGGAACTGAAGTAACAATTTGCACCATGCACAGAGCACATATCCCCGTGAATAAAATATTCCAGCTCCATACCACTCCGCTGACCAAGCAGCTTAGCTGTCTGCAGGTCCATTTCCCGCGAGGTAACTACACGAGTTACACCCAGATCACGCAGCGCATAGATCATCTCCAGGTTGTGAACATTCATCATTACAGAAGAGTGAATAGGAAGGTTAAGCTCCATCTCCCGAATAAGCTCCAACACTGCCATATCCTGAACAATCAAGGCATCTGGCCGAGCACCATCAAGGAAACGCAAGTATTCTCTAGCTTCCTCCACATCTTCCTCACTAAAAAGATTATTCACAGTGATATACACTTTTTTGTCTAGACGGTGTGCGATATCAAGTGCCTCTACGATCTCTTCATGAGTAAGATTATAACCTTTACGCATCATTCTCATATTCAATACAGGTCCACCAAAATAAACTGCATCACACCGTGATTGGATCACTTCCTTGAAAATCTCAAACGTTCCTGCGGGTGCGAGTAATTCGACTTCTCTACCGTTAAAATAACGTGCCATTCAAGTTCCCTCCCAAGTTGATACTACTAATAGGGAATGAGTATTATAACAAAGCTACTGCAATTCCCATGACCACAAACATCCCAATAAAAACAGTATCGAATTTGCCCCACCTTAGGCGGTGATACCGACTGCGGGGAGCATCCATGCGAAAACCGCGGGCCTCCATGGAATACACCAGATCCTGAGCACGCCTAAAAGCACTGGCGATAATCGGGACCAGCAGGGAGACTAACATCCGTCCCTTTTCCTTCAAAGGCAGCTCTTTCAGATCGGCTCCCCTTGAGGCCTGCGCTTTCATTATGATCTGCGATTCATCTAGAATCGTAGGAATGAAACGAAGTGAAATGCTGATCATCAGCGTGATACGGTCAGGGGATAAGCCAAGCTTTTTGAAGGGTGTCAAGATCCCCTCCAGCCCTTGATTCAGCTTCCCCGGCGTTGTTGTGAAGGTCAGAAGCGCTGTAAAGGTGATAAGAAAGAACATGCGGATGACCGAAAATGCCCCTAATCTCAGCCCTCCCTCATAGATAGACCAGGAACCAAGAGTCAGCATTACCTCCCCTGTCTTTACAGACACCACCTGCACAATAAAGATAAACAACATTAAATAACGTAAAGGCTTAGCTGCTTTCAGGAAGTATTTAAGCGGAATCTTCGTTGAAGCCATAACGGCTATCGAAAAAATAGCCAGCACAGCCATGGCCATCCACGAACGTGAGAGCAGGATAACAGCTACGTATAATAGCATGCCAGTGATTTTGGCACGAGCATCCAGCTTGTGCACCCACGAACCGGTCTCAATACTCCGACCTAAGGTCAGTTTCTCATTCATGGTCATCCCTCTTTCCATCGGGCTTACCAGTGCTTATTGATTCCGCTGGCAGCGAAGCTATAAGCTCTGCCAGACTCTCAGCCGTCAAGCGGGGGGCTTCATCCACAAGACCTAAATGATCAGCAACTGCACGCCAGTAACGAAGGGACTGCGGAACCGTCAAACCACACTGTTCCAGAATCGAAGGATCATCTGCAAGCGCCTTTACACTGCCCTGAAACGCCGTGCTGCCCTCTTTAAGTACAACCCAGCTGTCCGCATAGGGCAATAACTCATCCATCCGATGCGTGACGATAATGATCGTTCTGCCCTGCTCACGGCATAATCTCTCCAGCAAGCTGATTAGCTCTGCACGGCTAATGGGATCAAGCGTTGCCGTGGGCTCATCCAGAACGATGACCTCAGGGTCCATAGCTAGCACGGAAGCGATAGCCGCCTTACGCATTTGTCCACCGCTCAATTGGAAAGGATTCCGCTCTAGCAGTGCGAGATCCAGCCCCATATCTGACATGGCCTGACGTGCACGTGACTTTGCCTCTTCGAGACTCATCCCGAAATTAAGGGGACCGAAAATGAGATCCTTCTCGACCGTATCTTCGAACATCTGCTGCTCCGGAAATTGAAATACCAATCCGACTCGGCGGCGCAGTGGCATTAGCTTAGGTGACTTCTCACCAGCCTGAATAGTTACATCAAGCACTTTTACCGTACCCTCGGTTGGTTTCAGTATCCCGTTAAACAATTGCAGAAGCGTCGATTTACCTGAGCCCGTCGCCCCCGCAATACCAACCATCGAGCCGATGGGTACACTGAGGTTAATGTCCCGGAGCGCCGTCAGCTTCCAGAGGCTTCGGTCAGCGTAGGTGTAACTTACTTGCTGTAATTCTATGGCCATAACGTGTCTATAAGCTCCTTTTCACTGGTCGGAACATCCACATGAATACCCTGGTTCTGCAGCTCGCGTGCAAGGCGCCAAGGATAAGGTTCACGCAGATGGCATTTTTCCAGAAGCTCCTCGTTCCGGAACAACTCCGCCGGTGTAACATCTGCAGCCAAACCACCTCCATGCAGCGCAAGCACCCGATCCGATGCCAAAATCTCATCTGCATCATGCGTAATCATGAGGATCGTGTACTTCCCTTCTGCCCGCATATCCTGCAGAATACCGAGAAGGTCATTTCTGCTTCCTTCATCCAACATAGAAGAGGCCTCGTCAAAAATGACGATGCCTGGTTCCATAGCAAGAATGGAAGCGATAGCAACACGCTGCTTTTGACCTCCCGACAGCTCACCCGGATGCTTGGACAACAGATGATTTATTCCTAGTCTCGTCGTATAGGAGTGCAAACGTTCAGCCATCTCTTCGTACGGCAAACAAAGCCCTTCCAGGCCGAATAGGATATCTTCCTCTACAGTGGCTCCAATAAACTGATTATCCGGATTTTGGAACACCATTCCGATACATTGCCGAATGCTTCCGATCGTTTCCTCACTAAGCAGCATGCCACTAACCACAATCTCACCAGCCCCCTTAGGCAGGAGAGCATTGAGCAGCTTGACCAACGTAGACTTCCCGCAGCCATTAGGACCAACCAAGCTGACCCATTGTCCTCGAGAGATAGATAACGTTATATTTTGAAGAATCGGATGCTCGGGATCATAGCCAAACGATACCCCATCCAGAGAGATGACTGCTTGTCCCTCTCCCTCTAAGTCTTGACCTTCGTATGATTCATTCATGTTAGTCATCCTTCCGCTGATGTGACTAATCAGTCCAAAAATTCTTCAAACAGCGATATTTTTGACAATGACGCCACCAAATAACGGACTGCATAGCCCACGGCAATTCCTGTTACTACCCCAGTGATCAGCAGCATGGGAAGATAATAAAAAATACTAAGTGATGCAAATACCATAGAAGCTGCCAGCAGCTGACCGATATTATGCGCAATCCCACCGGCTATACTAATTCCGATCAAGCTTATACTCTTACCTTTGCCACTAATCAGCATCAGCACAAACATAACAACAAAGCTAAAAAGTGAACCAAATAAACTAAACAGCAAGCTTGAGAAGGTACCTAGCAGAAATGCAGTAAGCAGTGTTTTGAGGATGACAAGCAGCAAAGCATCCCGTCCACGTAAAAAGTAAATACAAGTCAAAATCATAATGTTGGCCAGTCCGAGCTTAGCACCCGGCACCAGTCCCATCCCGGATAACGGAATCTGTGCCTCTATTAAACTTAACACTACTGCCACTGCGGCGAAAATCGCAATAATCACTGTTCTTTTTAAAGCTGTTGCAGATTCACTACTGGACATAGGCATCTATATCATCCTCCCCCGACGCACTGGTGATTTCGACTAATACTCTATGCGGTAGACAGACAATCGTCTGTTTGGGCAGGGTAATAAAACCAAAACCTAGGCAAACTTTATCAGCGCAATCGGCATCGTACATTTCAATCCCGTAATCATGCACCTTCAAAATGTTATAGCCGCGTTCCGTGCGGACCTCAATGGTTTGTTCTTCTTTTGTAAGCTTTACCGTTTTAAATAACTCACCGTCCACCGTTACATTGGCTATGAGATTTTTACCGGCCCCACCTTTGTCATCATTGTCCGAAAACCATCTCGGTACGAGAAAAGCGAGCGCAGCAATCAATACGATGGAAATCAGCCACACATCTGCGCGTTTCATAAAAATCTCCCTTATTTTTTAATTAAAATCCAGACTTATTAATTATAACGGTCTACCCTCAATCCTTCAATCAATGTTGGAGTTTATTGTCAGTTTTAGAGAGCTGTTCACAAAATAGGCACGCAAAATAACCCCAGCAGACACAACCCATTCGTCTCTGGCATTTTCAGTTGAAGTTTGTAGCGTTTGCAAAAATATCCAACTTACATTTTAGCCCATTTGCACCGAGATCGCCCATCTCCTCTGGTTTACTAGCTTTTCCGGAATAATTCACAATTAACCCAATTTAAGTTACTTTCAAAATCTAAGCGCCCCTTATCGAGGTTTGTTCCTCTCTAGAATCAAATAAACCTTATCTTGGAATTCATTATTATATTTGCCTTTTAAACAATAGTGTGTTATATTTATATGGTATTTGTTTTTCGATATATTGAATATCCCCACCAAGAAGATGTCAGGCCGACTATTATACACATCGGCATTTTGGACAAAGAGGCTTTATGTTTTCTTGCAGTACTCTTCCTTTTTATGAGATTAAATTCGAAATATAGCATTCCGATTCACACTGGCGCGGTCAATGGAGCCGCAAGGGCAAAAGAGAGGTAGGGCTTTTGTCGTATTGGAAGGATTATTCTCGCCACACGGCTGCTGGAAATAACAAGGAATCAAGACACCCGTTACTCACGAACGGCGGGGGATGAATATAACGAGAAAGCATGACGGTACGTTCCTTATTCAAGGACTACGTCATGTGTGGAAAAATATAGGCGCCCGATAACCGCTACCTAGCGGATATCGGGCGCTGTCTACGTTCAGGACTTATTTTACATATCGACTTACAAAAGCTGTTACTACATCTATATACCCCGCCTTATCCGTATCATAAGACAATCCATGCCCCGCTTGCGGCACTATGAGTCTCTCTTTTGGACTCTGGCATGCCTCATACAATTCATTCATCATAGCAAAAGGTACAAAGTTATCCGCATCCCCATGAATAAAAAGAATCGGGACCTTCGCTTTCCGCACTTGTTTTAATGCAGAGGCTTCACCAAAACCATACCCCGCCTTCAAGCGGGTGATTAGACTTGCACTTTGAACGAAAGGGAAACTTGGCAAGCGATACATGCGTCGTAGTTGGTAAGATAATTGTGCTTTTACTGAGGTATAAGCGCAGTCCGCAACAATAGCTTTTACCTGCGGCGGAAGATCTTCCCCTGAGGTCATTAGCACTGTAGCACCGCCCATAGAGACGCCGTGAAGCACAATTTGAGCACTGGGCCCAGTCTTTTTAATCATGTATTCAATCCATTGCAAATAATCTTTTCGTTCCGGCCAACCAAAACCAATGTAATCCCCTGCGCTATCTCCATGCCCTCTTGCATCGGGAATTAGGATGTTAAAGCCTAAGTTCTCGTAGTAGATTTTGGCGTACGCCCCCATATCCTTTGCTTTACCTGAATAACCGTGGGCTAGAATGGCTGTGCGTCCCGCAGCACGATTAGATTGGAGTAAGTAACCCCTTAGTTTAAGTCCATCTGCAGATACGATCTCAATATTCTCGAAGCTCTGGCGAGAGACCCAATCCTTCCCCTCCCCCCAAGAAGCTCCGGCAACCGGAGGATCAGCCTTCAGATTAGGATTATTACTTAGAAATACCTTTGGCGCTCGTTTAATAGCAATACCATAGAAGAAAAATCCCACATAGATTAGAATCCCTATGATGATTACAGCGCTAATAATGAACCATATCAATTCGCCTTCGCCATCCCCTCTACATTTCTTTTCCAACAAGAGTATACCATCTACTTAGAATGCACCAAACTATCGCAATCATGACATACAAATAGAGCCGCCATCGGAACACTCCCGAAAGCGACTCTATGTTGATCTACCCTTTATTATTTATTCTTTTTGGAGAACTTGGTTCTCATTAATAATCCGATAAGTGCAAAACCTAAACCTGCTACATAGTAAGGTGCAGGACTTGATTCACCCGTTTTTGGCAATTCCTTCACAGGTGGCTTACCTAATGGGATCGTATCGTCCACTACGATGATTTCATCAGGTGTTGGTGTTGGCGTTGGTGTCACTGCAGGTACCGGACCTAATGGGATCTCATCATCATCAACAAGTACTTCTGTGCTATTCGACGGTGTTGGTGTTGGTACTGGCGATGGTGTCGGCGAAGCTACAGGCCCAAGCGGCACAGGATCTTCTGCAAGAACTATAGTGCCAATTACGGATGATGGCGTTGGTGTCGGGAACACCGAAGTCTCTGGTGTCGACGTTGGTGTTACCTCTGGTGTTACCGTTGGTGTTGGTGTTACCTCTGGTGTTACCGTTGGTGTTGGTGTTACCTCTGGTGTTACCGTTGGTGTTGGTGTTACCTCTGGCGTTACCGTCGGTGTTGGTGTTGCTTCAGGCGTCGGCGTTGGTGTCGGCGTCACTGTCGGCGTCACTGTCGGCGTTGGCGTTGGTGTCGGCGTCGGCGTTGGTGTCGGCGTCGGCGTTGGTGTCGGCGTCGGCGTTGGTGTCGGTGTTGGTGTCACTGTCGGCGTTGGTGTCACTGTCGGCGTCGGCGTTGGTGTCACTGTCGGCGTCGGCGTTGGTGTCACTGTCGGCGTCGGCGTTGGTGTCACTGTCGGCGTCGGCGTTGGTGTCGGTGTTGGCGTTGGCGTTGGTGTCACTGTCGGCGTCGGCGTTGGTGTCACTGTCGGCGTTGGTGTTGGTGTCACTGTCGGCGTCGGTGTCACTGTCGGCGTTGGCGTCACTGTCGGCGTTGGTGTCGGTGTTGGCGTCACTGTCGGCGTTGGTGTCACTGTTGGCGTTGGCGTCGGCGTTGGTGTCACTGTTGGCGTTGGCGTCACTGTCGGCGTTGGTGTCGGTGTTGGCGTCACTGTCGGCGTTGGTGTCGGCGTCGGCGTTGGTGTCGGCGTCGGCGTTGGTGTCGGTGTTGGTGTCACTGTCGGCGTTGGTGTCACTGTCGGCGTCGGCGTTGGTGTCACTGTCGGCGTCGGCGTTGGTGTCACTGTCGGCGTCGGCGTTGGTGTCACTGTCGGCGTCGGCGTTGGTGTCGGTGTTGGCGTTGGCGTTGGTGTCACTGTCGGCGTCGGCGTTGGTGTCACTGTCGGCGTTGGTGTTGGTGTCACTGTCGGCGTCGGTGTCACTGTCGGCGTTGGCGTCACTGTCGGCGTTGGTGTCGGTGTTGGCGTCACTGTCGGCGTTGGTGTCACTGTTGGCGTTGGCGTCGGCGTTGGTGTCACTGTTGGCGTTGGCGTCACTGTCGGCGTTGGTGTCGGTGTTGGCGTCACTGTCGGCGTTGGTGTCGGTGTTGGTGTTGGTGTCACTGTCGGCGTTGGTGTCGGTGTTGGCGTCACTGTCGGCGTTGGTGTCACTGTTGGCGTTGGCGTTGGTGTCACTGTTGGCGTTGGCGTCGGTGTCACTGTCGGCGTTGGCGTCGGCGTTGGCGTCGGTGTCACTGTCGGCGTTGGTGTTGGTGTTGGTGTCACTGTCGGCGTCGGACATGGTGTTGGCGTCGGTGTCGGCGTTGGTGTCACTGTCGGTGTTGGTGTCGGTGTCACTGTCGGCGTTGGCGTTGGTGTCACTGTTGGTGTCGGCGTCACTGTCGGCGTTGGCGTTGGTGTCACTGTCGGTGTTGGTGTCGGTGTCACTGTCGGCGTTGGCGTTGGTGTCACTGTTGGTGTCGGCGTCACTGTCGGCGTTGGTGTCGGCGTTGGTCCAGGTTCATCACCATCGTATGGATAGTGGTGAAATTCACCACCACCAGTACCTTTGAGTGAAGCCGCCACTAAAGTACCGTTAATCTGACCATTAATAAAATCAACATGAGCATAGGGGGCAAGTATGCTTCCCATTACACCTATGCCTGCCATATCAAGATACGCAGCTTGGCTAAAGTTAAGCAAAATTTTCTTGCTGTTCAACACGTTATTAGGTAGAAATCCGAAGTTTTTCATTTTTACGTTAGAACCATCAATATTAATAATTGCAGTAGATCCTGAAGGAACATTTATTGTAATTCCGTAGGTATTAGAGACGTTATCTCCTGAAACATTAAAAACATTGACCGCAGGATCTGTACCTGTCAGGGTAAGGCTGCCATATTGGTACACTGTTGTTCCATTCGCCGGCAATGCTGCAAGTTCTGCTGATTTGTCCTTCAAAGACTGACCTACGGCTGAAAAGTCAATCGTACTCCCCTGTCTTTTTGCACCACCCTTGAGGAGCGTTACATTCCCTGAAAAATCTCCCCCGTACACGATATTCCCATAAACAGTACCTCCGTTGAAAGTAAGATTCCCTCCAACAACAAGTGTGTCAGTCAGGGAAACCTCTGCTGCGGTCAACCTATCTCCAACACTATAGTTGGTTAAGTTAACGTTACCTCCAGCAGCAAACCTTCCTTCCGTATCCGAAACTGTCGTTATATCCCCTAGAATAAACACGTTGTAGACCGCTGCAATTCCCAATGTAGAAGAACTACTAGCTCCAGCAACTCCAGCTCCCAATGAGGAAAGCCCACTACCTACCGTCAAAATCCCAGCTAATACAAGCGAGAGTAACGGTTTTATTCTTCTTTTCAAATGGCACACCTCCTAAAACTATGATTTATATTAATCAGAATAATTACCAGAAACTCTAAAGGACCTAACAACAAAAAAGACCGCCAAAAAGAAGTGAAATTCCCTTCTCATGGCAGTCGGACGGTCATTGTGCCTTTAAGACACTTTAGACTCCTGGACTTTGCGTCCCGCCCTTTCAGACGGTTTGCTATTATCATGACTATATATATGTATTACACTGCAAGTCCAGAACTGGTAGCTGAAGCATTCTATCCAATAACAGTCTATGACTTTTAATACTTTTGAATTAATAACAGTTTAGCTCCCGACACCCACAATTGTCAATCAATTCCTTTCGATAATTCCCCGCATTAGTACCACACAAAAAAAGCGCCTAAAGGCGCTTCGCATAAGGTTTTTCATTAAATTTTAAAGTAACTGTATATAGCCCAATATGGATATCCATAAGGGAACACTCAGAATTAAACCAAAAAACAATCCACGCTGGAGGCTGCCCTCTTTTTCCATCATAATTCTCCTTTATTTGCGTTCGATACATTAATTTTTATTATTACAATTTTTAATATAATTTATTCTTCGTTATTTAGTTGTGAATTTTATCACATTGGATAAGCTGTTTAGAAATACCATTGATTATTTTTGGAATATCGGGGTAGAATACGAATATACGTTCCTATTAGAGGTGATGAGATTCATGCATAGAGCAGAAAGCAGGGACAACATGCTGGTGAAATCTTATTTATTGCTTCCGATGATTTTATCAGCTTTCGAACGGGACTCCGCCATTTTATCTACACACTTACGAACACCCGCCCCTTATCTGGAGGTGCTTGGAACAGCTGCTGCAGTAGCTACAACAGATCTAAGGGATGTTCGTGCAGAAATGAGAAGACGGGGAATCAAGGTGTATGAGCAAAACAGACTTAATACGGGAATTGAAGCCAAGTATATATGTCGTGGCTATCATGAACGAATGCTGCTGTTGAATGACATTGTTGCGGCTCAGGCTGCCATCCATATGCGCAGATATCTAGGGCTGGATATTTCATCTTTTAAGAGTTACGAAGAACAGTACCAGATTAAGTAAAGCTGTATAGAAGCCGCTGCGCTCTCTCCCCCCAATCAATTAGTGAACAAAAAAATAGGCCTTACCATGGGAGTTGGCAAGACCTGAGAGAGATATACCACAAAACACTGGGGGGTGTTTGGTGTCTCTAATATATACCTCGAACCTGAAAAAAAGCTGATAGGCACATAAAAATTACATTAAAAATATTGTTCGCCGTTCAGAAGTGAGTAGAGTGCTCCCACAAGCTTAGCCGACCTTTAGCTGGAATTGGATGGCTTAATGGATGAACCCCTTCAAGCTTCCAGGCAAACCGTCCTTCACTATAGTCGCCAAAATCATATTCGTTCCCATTGATCCATTCCCTTAAATCCACCTCTGGAGTAACCACATAACATCCCGCGAGCTGACCTGTAGCAATAATAGCTCCTGTCGGCAAATTATTCGCTGTATAGCCATGTTTCGCCAATACTGATTTGTACGGTTCCTGTTCACAAATCTTTTTGTCAATCCTCACTCCGGCATGGATGCCTAACTCGCCGCGGTAGGCTGTTCTCCATGAACGAGTTTCAAACTCTTTTTCACCAAGAGCAATTAAGGTCGCCCAAGGCTGCCGTATTGTTATACACCGCATGATATTTATCCCCTTTGTTTTACATACATTCTTTATACAATAACAAATTATTATTATTATGGAATATAAAAGAATATATTGATTATCTATCACTATATTTCATAAATAGGAATTTATGTTTGGACAATCTTTGATGAGTTAGATAAATTTGTATAGTTATTAATATACATAAGGAGTTGTATTCTTTTGTTAAAAAAAACAACATTACTACTTAGTTCTATAATTCTTATCTTAAGTCTGTTCTCAGCCTTTTCTGTATCCGCTGAAGAAACTGTAAAATGGGAAACAAAAGCTAGTTTGCCCATAAACTTGATGGGATCAGCATCAGCAGAGTTGAATGGAAAGATATATATTTTCGGGGGAGCAAATGGATCAGGAGAGGCAGCTACAGGAACAAGAACAAATAAAACTTACATGTACACTCCAGAAACTAACAAGTGGTCTGAAAGAAAAAGTATGCCCTCTGCTAGAGCCGCAACAACTGCTGCAGTTATAGACGATAAGATATATGTTATTGGAGGTTACTATAGCGGGGGTAGAACCAACGTTGTTGAAATGTACGACCCTATAGCAGACAGTTGGGAAACAAAATCACCATTACAAACTCCTAGATCATGGTCAAGTTCAGCGGTAGTCAATGGGAAAATATACGTTTTTGGTGGATCAAAAGATAGCAGCGGACTTTCATTATTTACCGTCGAGGAATACGATCCATCAACTAATCAATGGACTTTTAAAAATAATATGCCTATTAACCCGAATGGCCCTTTTATCGCTACTGTTAATGATAAAATTTACATTACTGGCGGGACCAATGTTGCAGCAGGTGCTTCAATATTCTTCAAAAATCTTTATGAATATGATCCTGTGTTAGACACATATACTGAAAAAAAGAGTATGCCCACTCAAAGATCCGGTGGTGCCGCAGTTGTAATAAATGGAGAGATCTATTATTTAGGTTATGGTCTTTCTGTTGAGAAGTACAGTCCTCAAACTGATACATGGAGTGTTTTTACCAACTTAACTTCATGGAGATTTCAAAATTCAGCCGCGGTAATTAACAACACTATTTTTATCATCGGAGGTTCGAATCAAACTGCCGCTATATCAACAGTAGAAGCAATCACTATACCTATACCTGAAGTTACTCCTACACCAACACCAACCCCTGAACCAACACCGGGTCCGGAGCAACCTACTGGTGATCGCGCTATACTTGTCATAACAATGAATACAGGACTTGAAAAAGAATTTGATTTAAGTATGGATGAGGTTAATGCCTTTATAAATTGGTATGAGAATAAACAAACTGGTGCAGGAACTGCATCTTATGCCATTAATAAGCACGATAATAATAAGGGGCCTTTTACCAGTAGAAAAGATTATGTCATTTACGATAAAATACTAACCTTTGAAGTCAGTGAGTATACAATTTAATAAACAAAAAAAGCCCGCCAACCATTTAAAATTGACGGGCTTTTTTATGAAGTTATAAATGGAGGCTTTAGTATTGTTCCCAAATTCAAAGGAAGAAAACTGTATGTAGAATTAATTGAATTAAAAGTATCATTCTCAATTTATATAATTAAGCTTTTTATAAGACACCTATGAAATAGCTAGTCACCACTTATGATTGACGCATTAAATTTACTATTTATATTGATTAAGAAAAAATTGTTGCAAATCCAATTCAGATTTTATACTCTCAATAACACTTTTCAAACCAGGTACCCAGAGAAAAGTATCTTGTCGGATATAATTCATTACTAGCTCATAACTACGCTCAAACTTTTCAATGTTAGGACTATGTTCGTTTTCCAGTACTGTACGTACCCTTTCTGCTAATTCTACGTAGTCAGCATCAATGTGCTCTTGTTTATAGCTCTCCGCCGATTTTAACTTGGTCCAGGCAAAGGCCCCGCCAGCTACAACTTCTTCAGATCCTTCTACGTATTCAATGCATGAATCATAATTTATAAATGCATTAATTCGTTCTTCAAGCAATTTAAAATCTTGTACATAATTAAGGGTTTTTTCCAAATAAGACACCTCCCCAAATGATAAGAAGATGTGATCTAAACTCACCAAAAAAATTCTAGTTGGTAATCACAACTTGATAGTGAATCCAGTATATACTCTTTTGAAACATAAATATATGTATTATTTTTCACATATAAATTCACACTTATTGTTGAGTTGGGATAAATGTGTTTATAGGTATAGCATTAGTGATAATGTAATCACTTAAAAAAAGAGGTGGCTTGTTTTGATCAACAAAAGAGTCGAAGAGTCAATAAAAGAACATTCACCAGTGCGCCTATACTTAATCAGTGGCGAAACCTTTGAAGGCATTTGCGAAGAAAATTTTAGTGACCAATTCGTCCATTTAAACACAGGTAATGGTATTATTTCATTTCCGCTTTGGGTAGTAAAATATATCCGATTACAACCTTTATAGTGCATATATTGATAAGGAAACTCTAACCTTGTTTCCTTCACTGGAACTCCTAGTGCAAACTCACTGGGGGGGTTATTTTATGTATGCTCTGAGTTCAAATCGGTCCCGAACGAACCGGGCTCCAGCAATTTTGATGGACCCGTAGTATATGAGACTGTGACAGAGCAGCCGTTAAAAATTCAGAGTCTGTCTTAAGGACTTTGTATACATTACTCAACATGATCATTCCTATGTAATATAACGAATCTTTAGACTGGTCTCTTACCTTTAGATCGTTTTTCCAATATAAAATTTATACATTTTTTTGTAATCATACATTGCTTCACAACTATATCGGCATTCAAAGGTCACGCCCTAGTAAGTGACTAAATGTTTATGTACATCTTCGGGCTTAATCCCTACGAATTCTAATCTTTGATTTCTTGCTTCAGCAATTCGCAGCTTAACTTCTCATCTCATAACCTCCTGATAACGAAATACCCCGCCATCTGGCAGGGTTTCGGCACTTTCGAATCAATAAGTTAAGTATGGTTCGTCTGGACTATTTTGTATATAAACTTTAAGCAGTTGATTAGCAAATTATCCTTAGGAATAATTTAGCAAGCTAGCAAGCTAGCAAGTTGCGAAGTTCGTAATTTTACAATACATACCGTTAGATAACGATTGCGGACCAGTTAAAGCGTATATTTTCCCATGGTGGCCTTCTTCAGTGAGCACTTTGACTGCAACAGCGGCAATATCTGCCTCGTGAATTCTAACGCCCAAAGCATCAGGGAATCCCGTTCTTACAATTCCTTCTTTTTGAATGGATTCTGCCCAAAAATATAATGCATTCTTCATAAATTCTGACGGCCTTAAGATTGTCCATTCCATTCCGCTATTTTGAATAACGGTTTCGATAGGGTTTCCCCCGTAATCCATTAAGGCTACAATTTTCTTTACATTTGCCCAATTACTGTATGACAATTAAATAGAAGAGAGCTGCTAAAACAAACCGGTATAGAGCAAACCACTCCAATCGAAGTCTCTTAATCAGTTTGATGAACGTCACTACTGCAATCATTGCCACAAGAAAGGATGTCGCAAAGCCAATTAACATTAGAAGCAAATCGTCAGAACTCAGCAAATCACGACTATCGTACAAATCCAACAAGCTTGCACCAAACATAACAGGCACAGAAATAAGGAATGTAAAATCTGCAGCGGCTTTTTGGCTAGTGCCAAGCAACAGGCCACCTGAAATCGTCGAACCTGATCTCGAAAATCCCGGCCATAACGCCAAGCATTGGAACAGACCAATTCCGAAAGCCTGTTTATAATTAATCCCATCGATAGTACCAGCGGTTTCAGTCCGCCTATTCCGCGCTGCAATGATCATCAACACGCCACCAACAACTAGACCGATCAAAACAGGGGTTGGGCCAAATAATTGGCTTTTTATTGTGTCCTTGAAGAGAAGATATAGGATTAATGCTGGTAACATAGCCAAAATCATATGAATGACATTTAATCCTTTGCTTTTGGAAAAATCCATTCTAATCATATTAACCCCAATCTTCAAATACCTTTTCCAATAAAGAATTAAAACTGCCATCACTGCACCCAACTGAATAACAATTTTAAAAGTTATTGCAGCATCTCCCTCAAAGCTAAGCAAATCGCCTGCTAGAATAAGATGTCCAGTAGATGATACTGGTAAAAATTCAGTTAAGCCCTCTATTATGCCAAGTATTATTGCTTTAATTACATCAGTCATTAGTGCATTGTCCCCTTTCGGAAATAAAATCATTTAATTTCCAGTATAAGGGAGACACGTAAACTTCCCCATCGATTAACCTAACAATATTCAATTCAGAATGACATAATTGTCACATTGCTCATTATTCCAGTCTTAAGTAACTCCTTTATTAAACTATCCTTTCCCGTTAGCATAACAACAGTATCAAACATTAAATTCAACCTGTATCAATAAAAAATCCGTTAACCTTCTGAACTTGCTGCCCGTTATTTTGGATAATCAAGTTCAGAGCATACAGCAGATATGAATACCGAAACGTAACTTCCATTTGATCATTCTGCAGCCGCGTGCGTGGAGCCTCAATGACCATCATGATTCCAAAGCGCTGAGAAACCACACAGAACCGCCACCCCGACCAAGAATAGGGGGTCCTTTTTTTGGCAAAACACAAAATATTAAGTATAATGTTATTGTCGAAACGCTAAGGCGTCTGTACAGGATGGCTACCTGGCACTGATGATGGCAGGCCAAGCGCTTTATAAAGTTTTCTTTATGTGTATTTATACTTTAGGAGCGTGGTTATCTATGAAAATTAATATTACCGCACATTTTAACATTGATATTACTTTATCTCTTCATCTGTTAGCCGTAGCCAGTCTTGCTTATGAACTCAGTTCACTGACGAGCTCGTGAAATTCGAGCGAAAAGTATCTGTACTAAGACACCTTGTGGTGTCTTTTTTTATTTTTATAGTAATTACCATCTAACCGATCTGCCCCCGCAAGAGAAAAGCAGCTTATGATGCTCCTCCTCCACCATTCTTCATTCTGATTGCTGTCAGCTTGCGCCACACCTTCCGTCTGCTCGACAGTGACCACTAGTCATACCGTTTTCATTAGCGATTTCGCGCCATGTCTTATCTTCCTTGATACGTTTCTCCAGAAGAACAGGGAACGGCATTGGCTGTCCATCATATTCGACTTCAGGAAAGATTAGGCCATTCATCAATAAATATCACCCTGGGTACTTATTCACATGTTCTCCCCAACTTGCAGGAAGCAGTGCCCCGATGTATCTGAGATTCTATTCTAGGAACCCGAAAAGAAGTGGAGAAAATTGACGAGACACCCACTTTACTCGGATAAAGGGTAGAAGAATGGAAGAAGTCAGGGGGATTTAACGAAAAATGGCACGGTCCCGGAATCCCGGAAAACCGCGCCATTGCGCCATTCTTAGATATGCTGGTGAAGGGAATTGAACCCCCGGCCTACGCATTACGAGTGCGTTGCTCTACCCCTGAGCTACACCAGCTTAACGCTGTTTTTCTGTCAAACAAAAAATATTATACAACTTCCAGCCAGAAACGCAAGCCTATCTCTCCCTGTTTTCCGCCCTTCTAAACTGCTAATCCACCTGTAGCTTACGCTCCACAGACTCTAACTTTCCACGGCTAGTAGAGGGTTTATCGCGGCGGTCGTCTATTTTAAGTGAGGTAGAGACACGTTCTGCACCTGCGTCAAAAGGAGACTCATGCAAAGCTTCTACCGCGGCAAAAATGCGTTGCAGAGGCCCTTCGATGATCGTCCCCATGGACGTAAGTTCATAAGTAATCCCTTCTACTGTCTTCAGCACCCGCTGCATATCCGCAACATAGCTGCTAAGACTGGTGCTGCCTGTTCCAATTGGAATAACTGTAACTTCAGCAATAGGCATGAGAATACCTCCTCGAAATTTTATAGTAGCTGTCTCCTTCCATTGTAACAATTCCACCGCTCTGTCACAAACTAAGCAAGATTATCCTCCCTTATCTCTTCTATTTCTTCTGATTACTCCAAAATATGACTTGGGCTAAGAGTATTTTCTCATGAGCAAATTCTAGGGTCATCTGCACTATATTTATGGACTCTTTGTGGCATCTTTTCGGACAATTTATGAATCATTTCGCATCTCCCTGTGGATCAATTGTGGATTACTTATGGACAGCCTGTGGATCATTTGTGGAGTACTTTTAAAGAACCCGCTCCCCGCGCGGGTTTTCTAAAAAACTGTTTACAAACACAACATCTTGGGTTATTTTTATCTAACGACAACAAAATATAGTGGAGACAGGCGCTTTGATCCTTAACCGGATTTAGAGCTTAATAGGGAAGCGCGGTGAGAATCCGCTGCGGTCCCGCCACTGTAACCGGATGGCCTTCTTAAGCTTCTGGGAAGCTTGAGAATCCACATCTCCCGGCAAATGCCACTGAGGGTTAGGAACACCCTTGGGAAGGCGCCGAGAGATCCCACGGAAGCCAGGAGACCTACCTGTTTCGACGACACCAACTATTGATGCCTGCGAGGAACAGGGATGGTGTCCGCATGCGGTCATCTACGTAGAGACCTCTGCAAATATCCGTGTGGATATTTACATAACGCATCGGGCATTTTCTGCCATCCTCGGGTAGGGGATGCTTTTTTTATGTAATCTGAACAAATATACGACTGCTTATAGCAGTCCAACTTCTTATGGATATATGGATTTGATGATAGATGTTTTTCTTTTATACTGAGAGGAGAGCTGTACAATGACGTTGTTGGAGAGACAATTTAATGGAGTAGAAAATGCACGGGAAGTTCTTTTAGAAGAGCTCATTGATTTAGGCCGGGATATTATCGACAGTCGGGATATGGACCTATTGCGCGAGAATGCCAATTTGAATGGAGAGAGTTTCTCCGGTAAAATGAGCAAGTTCGGCAGTGAATATTCAAAATGGTACGCCCGCAATTTTACGATGCCGCCACAGCTAGTGCAGGCTATTGATGACAATGTCGTCTATGTGCATGATCTGGATCAATATGCGATTGGAACGACGAACTGTATTTTTATCCCGTTTGATAAACTTCTCCGTGAAGGTTTCAATACCGGCAACGGCAGCGTTCGTCCTCCGAACTCAATAATGACAGCTATGTCTTTGGTAGCGATTATTTTCCAATCCCAGCAAAATGCTCAATATGGTGGTGTATCCGCCAATAAACTCGACTATGATCTGGCACCTTATGTAACCAAATCCTTCGCCAAGCTGTTCCGCAAGGGTCTGAATTATTTTGAAGAAGGACAAGCTGATGAATCTTTGGGCGAGATTACGATGAGCCGGACCGATCTGGCGGAGTTATATCCAAGAGCGTTCCGTTTTGCACTAAAGGAAACCGAAATCGAAACTCTGCAAGCGGCTGAAAGTATGGTACATAATCTGAATACCATGTCCAGCCGATCCGGTGGACAAATACCGTTTACCAGCATCAACTACGGTACTTGTACTTCACCAGAAGGTCAGCTTGTGATCAGTTCTCTGCTAACCGCAACTATGAACGGACTTGGCAGCGGAGAAACACCAGTGTTCCCGATTCAAATCTTCAAATGCAAGCAAGGAATCAATCAACAGCAAGGCGATCCTAACTATGAACTGTTCCTAAAAGCGGCTGAATGTTCTGCGCGCAGACTATATCCAAACTTCGCTAATCTGGACGCTCCGCTCAACTTGCAGTATTATGATCCAAGTGATCCTGATACGGAGTTCGCTACAATGGGCTGCCGAACCCGAGTGCTCGGTGACCGTTTTGGGCGTAATCATTGCTCTGGGAAGGGCAACCTTTCCTTTAATACACTGAATCTGGTTCGGCTAGGTCTGGCACACGGCACAGTAACAGGCAGACGTACCGTCGCAGACGAAGCTGGCTTCTATGAAGATCTAAATCATTACATGGATATTGCGCTGGAAGGACTTCTTCATCGCTTCCACATCCAAACCGCACAAAAAGCTAAAGCTTCCGATTTCATGATGCGAGAAGGCGTCTGGGAAGGCGGCGAACATCTTGCACCTGATGACACTGTAGGCGATCTGCTGAAGCATGGCAGTCTGTCTCTTGGCTTCATCGGTATGGCGGAATGTATGAAAGCTATGTACGGTAAACACCATGGCGAGGATATGGAAGTTCATGCCAAGGCGCTGGCTATCGTGCGTCATATGCGGGACTATTGCGATCGGAAAAGTGAGGAACTGGATCTTAACATCACCCTGTTCGCAACTCCAGCAGAAGGTTTGTCCGGTAAATTCACCAAAGTTGACCGCAAGGTACTGGGTTCCATTCCGGGCGTAACCGACCGTGAATATTATACGAACTCTTTTCACATCCCTGTATACTTCGATCTGGGTGCTGCTCAGAAGATCAGCTTGGAAGCTCCTTTCCATGAATACTGCAATGCCGGGGCTATTTCTTATGTCGAATTAAACGGCAATGCCCGCAACAACCCATCGGCTTTTATCAAAATCATTAAATATGCGCTCGAACAACAGGTCAGTTATTTCAGCATTAACCATCCGATTGACCGCTGCTCCAGCTGTGGATACGAAGGCGTAATTGGGACAAACTGTCCTTCCTGCAACGCACATGAGAATGACGTGCACATCCGCCGTTTGCGCAGAGTTACAGGTTATTTAACCGGCGACTATCAGACCCGCTTTAATGCCGCCAAACAAGCTGAAGTTCGGGATCGCGTTAAGCATCTATGAATATTTGCGGTTACTATCCGGAGTCGATTAACGAGGGAGAGGGCATGCGGGCCGTCCTCTTTCTCAGCGGCTGCCGCCATCGTTGCCCGGGATGTTTTAATCCCGAGACATGGAACTTTAAATATGGAGAAGTCTTCACCTTAGAACGACAACATGAAATCATTGCAGAAATCGCCGCTAACCCTTTGCTGGATGGTCTGACACTGGCAGGCGGCGATCCTTTTTTCTCAGCAGAAGAGTTGCTGGGGTTCATTCATGAGCTTCGCACTGTACTGCCAGGGTTCTCAATCTGGATTTACAGTGGTTATACGTACGAAGAACTTACAGCCCTTCCCGGTACACCGGAGTGGAATCTACTTAAACAGTGTCAGGTGTTAATAGATGGAAGATTTGTAGAAGAACTGAAAGATACTACGCTTCTCTACCGGGGAAGCTCCAACCAACGCATTATCGACATTCCGGCCAGCATGAACGGCTCGGAGGTCTTTCTGTGGCAGCCTGCTGCGCTATAATATATCAATTTTTGATATTGAAAATTAATTTGAAATAAGAAGGGATGAACTAACTATGCCGCAATTCGTAGTAAAACCGGATAATCGCCAACTGGCTTTTGATGAGAACCGTCTCTCCGTCTACGCTGACCGTATTCTGGAAGGTCTCGATCAACTAAATAAAGAAACTTTGCTGCGTGGAGTGAATTCCAAACTGCGTCGTGACTCGGTAAGCGGAGAAGAAATCAGCAATGCCTTCACCATGAGCGCTCTAGAGCTTGTAACAAAAGAAGAGCCTAACTGGAAGTTCGCAGCTGCCCGCGCCCTTCTGACTACCCTTTATAAAAAAGCTGCCGTTCATCGCCGCTACAAAGCTTATCCAGAAGAGCCTTACGGTGAATTGTATCCACTAATTACGGATCTCGTGAAAAAAGGAATCTATCGCGAAGAACTTCTAAGTCATTACACCAAAGAACAAATTATCGAACTAGGCGGTTGTATCGATTATACACGCGACCTTTTGTTTGACTATATCGGTCTGCTTACGCTATCCGACCGTTATTTGGCGCATGATTTTGACGGCCGTGTAATGGAGCTTCCACAAGAACGTTATATGATTATTGCTATGTACCTGATGCACCGTGAGCCAGCTGAGAAACGTCTTGAGCTTGTAAAAGAAGCTTATTGGGCTATGAGCAACATCTACATGACTGCTGCTACACCTACAATGTCCAATGCCGGCAAAAAGGTCGCTGGACAACTATCCAGCTGCTTTATTGATACTGTAGACGATTCCCTAGAGGGTATCTTTGACTCCAATACAGACGTAGCACGTCTAAGCAAAATGGGTGGCGGCATCGGCGTTTACCTTGGAAAAGTACGAGCACGTGGTTCGGATATCCGTGGCCACAAGAACACAAGCTCCGGCGTAATCCCTTGGATTCGCCAGTTGAACAATACAGCAGTCAGCGTAGACCAGTTGGGCACACGTAAAGGTGCTGTAGCTGTTTATCTTGATGTATTCCATAAAGATATTCTCGCTTTCCTCGATCTTAAGCTGAACAACGGTGACGAGCGCATGCGTGCACATGACGTGTTCCATGGCGTCTCCCTGCCTGACCTGTTCATGGAAGCTGTAGAATCGCGCAGCCATTGGAACCTCTTCTGCCCTCATGAGGTGAAAAAGGTCATGGGCTGGACAGATAAAAATGGCCGTCCACTAGGATTGGAAGATTTCTACGATGAAGAGCTTGGCAAAGGTACTTTCCGTGAAAAATATGCTGAGGCTACAGCGAACCTGGAATTATCCCGGATCACTGTTCCTGCGATCGACATCATGAAACGGATTATGAAATCACAGCTAGAGACGGGTACACCGTACATGTTCTACCGCGATACCGTGAACCGGACCAACCCAAACCGTCATCAAGGTATGGTTTTCTCCTCCAACCTGTGTACAGAAATTATGCAGAATCAGTCTGCAACAGTTATTGAGCAAGAAGAATTAGTAACTAAAGATGGCCAGACCCGGATCGTTATTTCCAAAATCCCTGGCGACTTCGTAGTCTGCAATCTGAATTCGATTCACTTAGCACGGGCGATTCCAGCTGGCGTATTAGAAAGACTTGTTCCGATCCAAGTTCGTATGCTTGATAACGTAATCGACATTAATAATATTGAAGTTCTGCAGGCACAATACACGAACAGCCAGTACCGCGCAGTAGGTCTCGGCACATTCGGCCTGCATCACCTATTGGCACTCAAGGGCATTCGTTGGGAATCCGATGAAGCCGTAGAATATAACAATCATTTATATGAACATATCAACTACCTGTTGGTTCGTTCGAGCATGGAGCTTGCCCGTGAAAAAGGCCGTTATCCGAAATTTGCTGGATCCGATTGGGAGACTGGCGCATACTTCACTTCCCGCGGTTATGTTAGCGGTGAGCAAGAAGGTAAATATGTAACGACTGAGCAATGGCGCGAGCTGCAAGAAGAAGTAGCTAAGGACGGCGTACGTAACGCTTGGATGTTCGCCATTGCGCCGAATGGATCTACATCGATTATTGCCGGCTCCACCGCCAGCATTGATCCGCTGTATGAACTGCTTTCCTATGAAGAAAAAACAACTTATAAGATTGCTAACCCAGCACCGGATCTGTCCGACAAAACGATCTGGTACTATAAGACAGCATTTACGATTGACCAAAACTGGTCGATCCGCATGGCTTCTGCTCGCCAGCGTCACGTCGATCAAGGCCAAAGCTTCAACCTGTATGTCCGTCCTGACATCAAGGCTACCGAGTTCCTGGAACTGCATCTGAATGCCTGGAAGGGCGGCTTGAAATCAACTTATTATGTGCGTAGCCGTGCTTTGACTATAGAAGAGTGTGAATCTTGCGCTAGCTAATTATCTTAGTGCCCTGAATAGAAAAACGATGATGAATTTCGTAACTGCGAGGAATGTTTGGGCTTCCGGCCGCTGTTGTCATCAGAGGTCTAGATCTTTACCGCTATTAGCGGATGACATCCGATGACAGCATATGCTTTCGATGCGAGCTTTCCTACGGAAAGCTTTCGGGCGAACGCTGACGCTCCTACAGCTCCAAACTTCCTCTCCGTTACTCCATCACCGTCTTTCTATGAACAAGACACCAAGAAAGATTACCCGCGCAAAAAATGGAGGGATAAGAAATGCAATTACAAAAGATTTTTAATACTGAAGCACCTAACCAATCCACACGCATTATCGACGGTGAATGCTCAGGTATTCTGAACTGGAATGACATTCGCATGCCTCATATGTACAAGCTGTATAAGGTACTGCTGCTTAATCACTGGATCGCGGATGAAATTCCAATGTCCAAGGATGCGCAACAATTCCCGATGCTGGATGCCGAGGAACAACGCGTATTTAAGATTAATATCTCCCTACTCGCTGTGCTGGATTCGATGCAGACGATGTTCGTGAGCGACGTGAAGCGTTATTTCACCGATTCCTCTTTGGAAGCTATCTCCGCTATTATCGGGCAGCAAGAAGTGGTGCATAACCAATCCTATTCCTATGTTCTTTCCTCTATCGTGTCGGAGAGTGAGCAGAAGGAAATTTTTGAATATTGGAAAAAAGATCCTGTCCTGCTGGAACGTAATCAGTTTATCTCTGATATTTATCAAGAGTTCCGTGATAACCCTACGAGACAGACCTTTTTCCATGCGCTGGTAGCAGATCTCATCTTGGAAGGAATTTTCTTCTACAGCACTTTCGCCTTCTTCTACAATCTGGCCCGTGACCAGAAGATGATGGCGACTAGCCAAATGATCTCTTATATTCAACGTGACGAGAATCAGCACTGCTACTTCTTCGCAGAAGTATTTAAGCAGCTGCTTGTAGACTTCCCTGAGCTGAACACCAAAGAAAACATGGATTACGTATACCGTACCATCGACCGCGCGGTAGAGCTCGAAACCAACTGGGCTTATTACACACTTACTAACGTGCTTGGTATTGATCTTAACGAGCTTAGCGACTACATCAAATATACAGCGAACAAACGTCTGACTTTGATGGGTATGGAAAAAGCTTATCAAGGTGTTGACGTTAACTGTATGCCTTGGATCAAACCTTTCTCCGATGATGCGCTTAATGCTACCAAAACTGACTTCTTCGAAGCCAAATCCCGCAACTATGGTAAGGTTGGCGACGATAACGGATTCGACGATTTGTAAGACCGGATATATAACGATCCCTATATAAAAAAAGAGGCCATTCTCTATTTTCTTAGTGAGATGGCCTTTTTGCTATAGCTTATATAATGCAAAAAGCGCCCCTCTCCCCTGGTATCAGGGATGAAAGAGACGCTTATACGTTTGTTATTAGCACTAAGCACAGAAGGCTTGCTACTTAGTCTTATGCCTTGCGTTCCACACGATGTGTAGTTTCTTCTGCAAGCTCATCTAATGCATCGTTCAGGCGCAGCTTCAGCTCCTCAGCAAGCTCTACCACTCCGTGATCATTACGAACCACTTGAGAATCCACGGCATAGACGCCGCCAAGAATGTAACGCGCGCCCAGTACAGACAACACAGGTTTCAATGCGTAATCAATTGTGAGCAGATGTGCAAGACTGCCGCCCATGAACAGCGGGAGTACAACTTTTCCGGCCAATCCCTTTTGTGGAACCAGATCTAAAAAGGTCTTCAACACGCCTGTATAAGAAGCTTTATAAACCGGGCTAACCACAATTACCGCATCAGCTTCCGCTACAAGGCCATTGGCTTTGACGATAGACTCACTTTCAAACTTAGTGTGAATCAAATCCTCCGCTGGTAGTTCTGCTACGTTAATACGCTCAACCTCGAAGCCCTGATTGGTTAAGCTGGCCTCCGCATATTCTATAGCTGCATTGATACGCGATACCAGGGAAGGCGTTCCGTTAATCACAACAATTTTAGCCACTTTTCCACCTCTTCCATCCCACTTAAGCAGCTCACACTGCTTTATTTATTATCCCGACAAAATTACTTTAAATTAATACTAATCCTAACGTAGAATTGATATTTTTGTCAAACCATAACCACTTGCGCTCCTCCTACTCTTACGTTATACTAAGCAACAATATTAAATCCAACAATCAGGCCAATGATCGGCATCCAACCGTGAGGCGTCTGCGACCGGAGTCTACAACAACTCCCTAAGTTCACCGGGTTTCGCCCGTTATCGCGAAGACCAAAGAGGGTCGGATTGTTCCTGCAGTTAAGGAGATTCGATCAACCTGGGTGGCACCGCGAGCTGACGCTCCTCGTCCCATGGATGAGGGCGTTTTTTGCGTTTTTTTAACCAAAAAGGAGCGAAACGGTATGCTGGATATGAACTGGATCAAAGACAATCAGGAACTTGTAAGAAACATTACGGCTTGGAAAAGAGTCGACTTCCCACTGGATGAACTGCTGGAATGGGATGAGAAACGGCGCGAATTGCGCCAAGATACGGAACAGTTGAGAGCCCAGCGTAACGGGCTGACCAAAGAGGTTGAACGACTTTTACGACAGGGTGACAGCGTGGCAGGAGAAGCAGTTAAAGAACAAGTAAGAGAACTGAACAACCGCCTGAATCTCTATGAGGCAGAACTAACTGAGGCAGACCGGCGCTGTGGAGAACTCATGCTGCTCGCACCAAACCCTGTATCGCAGGATACACCGATTGGCCATGATGATAAAGATAATGTAGAACTGCGACGAACCGGAACGTTGCCGGAATTCGGCTTTAAACCGCGTGATCATGTAGAGCTAGGCGAGCTCCACAATATCATCGATATCCCCCGTGGCGTCAAAGCAGGCGGCCCACGCAGCTATGTGCTGAAGGGTGCAGGGTTGTTGTTACATCTCGCTGTACAGCGGCTGGCCATTGATGTACTAACTGCCCGCGGGTTCACGGTGATGGATGTTCCCGTGATTGTCCGTCCGGAAGCGCTGGAACGTACGGGCTTCTTCCCCGGCGGGATGGATCAGACCTATGAGCTAAACGGAGACAATCGCTGGCTGGTAGGCACATCGGAGGTGTCGCTTGTCTCGCTGTATAGCGATGAGATTGTCGAACTGGATTCGCCAATGCGACTCGCCGGAATGTCGGCCTGCTTCCGCCGTGAGGTAGGATCGGCGGGACGAGACGTGCGTGGCCTGTACCGTGTTCATCAATTCTCAAAAATTGAACAAGTTATCTTATGTCGGAATGATGAGGGCGTATCAGAGGGCATGCTGCAGGAGATTCTTGCGAATGCAGAGCATATTCTACAGCTCTTGGAACTTCCCTATCGGATCATGTCTGTCTGCACAGGAGATATGTCCCTGAAGACACATAAGCAGTATGACATCGAAACTTGGATGCCAAGCAGAGAGGCATACGGAGAGACACACTCGGCTTCCAACCTGCTCGATTTCCAAGCTCGTCGTTCGGGCATTCGTTACCGGGATGCCGACGGTAAGCTGCAATACTGCCACACCCTAAACAACACCGCAGTGGCTACACCAAGGATCCTAATTCCGCTGCTGGAGAATCATCAACTGGAGGATGGATCCATTTACATTCCGCAGGCACTGCGTAAATATATGGATGGAATTGAACGGCTTGAGCTTCCGCACCAGCAGTGATGTGTTGTCCAAGTAGATTTAAAATTAATAATGCCCTTCCACTTCTGGATAAGAAGCTGGAGGGGCATTATTTTTGTTCCGATACATTCTATATAATTCTAATCTCTATTGTTTTCCCTATGTAAAAATTAACAAAACTCTAGAATAAATTTGTCGCAATCCATAATAAATTCAACAATATATATAACATAAAATTAAAATATCGGTGATCTATTAACCATAAAAATACTAAATTTATAATTAATATTGTATTTATGCACTGTTTTTATACTAAAATCACAACATTTCAATTTTTAGATTTAAATGATGCAAACTTTAATTTATATTCATGAAAGACAACCTTTCATTTTACATTTGAATGCTAAGATTTAATAGGTTGTAAATAAAAGATTCGAGGGGAGAATGACTTATCCAAATGATTATTTCTTCAAGAGTAAGGAAATGGTTCGCTACTGGACTGGCAATGTTAATGGTTGCCGGCAGTGTGTTACCAGCTGTCCAGACTGCCGAGGCAGCACCGGATAATAGCAATATTGTTATCTCGCAGGTCTATGGTGGTGGTGGAAACGGCGGAGCGGAACTTAAAAATGATTTTATTGAATTATACAATCCTACAAATCATCCAGTAGATTTGACTGGATGGAAAGTTCGCTATACCTCAGCTGCCGGAACCTTTAGTAGCGGAACAGACTTAAATGGAACCATCCCGGCAAATGGATACTTCCTTATTGAGGAGGCCGCTGGAACGGGAGGAACTACCGACTTGCCTACTCCTGATGTTAGCAAGGGAATCCTTGCTATGAGTGGTACAAACGGCAAAGTCGACCTCGTTGATAAATCAGGTACAACAATTGATTTAGTTGGCTACGGAACAGCTACAAATGTCGAGGGAAGTGCGACCGCTGCTCTCTCCAATACGACAGCCGCTATCCGTAAAGCTGCGGCTGGTGCACCGGCTGATAGCCGCGGTCTAGATACGGATAACAACTCTACGGATTTTGTTGTCCAAGCACCAAGTCCACGGAACAGCACCTACGGTACGTTACCTGAATTACCGGAAACTGCTAGTTCCGCAGTAGCTTTACCAGCCCCTAATGCCTGGCCGGCTGGTACAGAAATATCTTTGAATTCTCCAACGGTTGGAGCATCCGTCTATGCAGCTGTTTATGGATCAGGTGGTTCAACTAATTTCCAACCTTACACAGGGCCTATTACCTTAACTGAGGACACTACGATTAAAGCGTATGCTTCAGAACCAAATATGCCAGACAGCCCTATATCGACTTTTGACTACACCATTCTGGCCAAAACAGATGTTGCAACAGCACGCCTTGCTAGTAAAGGTCAGAATATTTTAACAGAAGGTATCGTAACTCACATTAATGCAGCAAAAATGTATATTCAGGATGAATCCGGCGGGATCGTACTTTATGGTTTCCCAGAGTTCGCAAACGTTGGAGATCGTGTTGAAGTAAGCGGCACAATGGATATCTACAGCAACCTGCAAGAAATCAAATTCCAAAGTGGACTTCAATACAATGTAGCTGCACAAAATGTTGGGGTGCCTGCACCAAAATTGATTACAGCAACCGACTTGTCTGCCGCGAACGGCGAAAGCCACGAAGCTCAGCTGGTAACTATGAATAATGTGACCATAGACAATGTAAATGGCAGCACGGTGACTGCTAGCCAAGGTGGACAACAATTCACAATTTTTTCAACCCTGCCTAAACTAGTTAAGGGTAAAACCTTTGACAATATCACTGGGGTTATCGAGCAATATAGTACGACTTATCAATTCATTCCACTTAATGAAAATGCTTTGGTGGAAGAAATTTTCTCCGTTATGGCCAGCCCTGGCGCAGGTCGCATCATCAAAGGAAGTTCTGTGACCCTATCCAGCCCTACTCTTGGAGCACAGATTTACTACACGACCAACGGAACTGAACCAACAACAGCAAGTAAGCTTTATTCAGATCCGATTACAGTTAATCAAGATCTTACCATCCATGCAATTGTCGTAGCAGATGGCAAGACAAGTAAGGTTTATACCTTTGCATATAAAGCATCTGAACTCCCTCGTATACATGATATTCAAGGAGAATCTCATACTTCTGAGTATGCAGGTCAGAACGTTTCCGATGTAGAAGGCATCGTTACCCAATATGGGTACACCTTCGCCACTGGCGCTTATAGAGGTTTCTTTATGCAAGACCCTCAGCCAGACGATAATGTAAACACTTCGGAAGGTATTTTTGTATACAGCACTAATTCATCCCTTAAGCCTCAAATTGGAGATTTAGTCCAAGTTAGTGGAGCTGTTTCCGAATACAACGAAGGTAACGCAAGTAATTTAACCTCTACTCAAATTACTATGACTTCAATAAAAGTAGACTCCTCTTCAAGTTATACTGTGCCGGAGCCTGTCGTACTTGGTAAAGGCGGGAGAGCCATTCCGTCTTCCATAATTGACAATGACGGCATGGCTGATTTTGAGCCTAATGAAGATGCAATTGATTTCTACGAATCGTTAGAAGGTATGCTCGTCAAGCTCCCTACCCCTACGATTATCAGTCCTTACTGGACAAGTGGTAGCGGAAATTCCATGCTGTATAACATCCCTACAAGAGTAGAAAATGAAACACCTGATGTCATCACACCAGCTGGTGGATTAGTTCTCAAAGAATACAACCAATACAATCCTCAGCGCCTCATCATTGCTTACGGAAATCCGGGTCAAGAAGTCATCACCGGAGATAAGTTCGCGGGAGATGTAACTGGCGTCATCGGATACAACAACGGTAACTTCAAAGTGATTCCGGAAAACGGTAAGCTTCCAGCCATCACTCCAAGTACCTTTAAGCAAGAAACAACTACTCTTGAAGTCAATGATAGTAAGTTGTTGATCGCATCGTACAACATTGAAAACTTCTACCCGGGTGTCGGAGCAACAAAAATCCAGAAACTAGCCGACTCCATCACAAACAATATGAAAAAACCTGACATTATCGGCGTTGTCGAAATGCAGGACAGCAATGGTGAAGCCAATAATGGTATCACTGAAGCAAGTGCAGCCGAATTGATTAAGGCTATTGAAACCGCTGGCGGTCCTGTATATAAATACACAGATATCGCTCCGGAGAACAATATGGATGGCGGTGCCCCAGGCGGAAACATTCGCGTAGGATTCCTGTACAATCCAGCAAGAGTACAGCTTGCAGACAGTGTGAGCGGACAAAAAGGTACAGCTACACAATCCGTTGGATATAACGCAGCGGCAGATCAATTGACCTACAATCCAGGACGAATTGATCCAACAAACTCTGCCTTTGCAAGTTCACGTAAACCCCTTGCTGCACAGTTCGTATTCGGTGGCGAAACAGTAATTGTGATCGCTAACCATTTCAATTCAAAAGGCGGCGATACCGGTCCTTTCGGAAATGTTCAGCCCCCTGTATTGTCCAGTGAAACACAACGCCATAAAATCGCGGCGGTCGTAAACGGATTTGTCAAAGAGGTTCTGACTGCAAATCCTAAAGCCAACATCGTAGCTCTTGGCGATTTGAATGATTTCCAATTTACTAAAACTGCAACCCTCTTAAAAGGTACAGAACTAGATAATTTGATCGATACATTGCCTTTAAATGAGCAGTATACGTACACCTATGACGGAAACTCTCAAGTGCTAGATCATATTCTTGTCAGTAAAAATCTAACGGCTTCTTCTAAAGTAGATGTCGTTCATCTAAATGCCGACTTCTCACCATCGAACGGTCGGGTATCCGATCACGATGCGGTTTTGGCACAGATTGATTTTAATACTGCTGAAGACTTCCCACTAACCATTCTGCACACCAACGACACACATGCAGGATTAGATACTGTCAGCTCGCCAAACAACATCTTACGCCGTGTAACAGCAATTAAAGATGCCAAGGCGACTACAGAGAATCCTATTCTTGTGGACGCAGGTGATGTGTTCTCCGGAACACTTTACTTCAATAAGTATCTGGGTCAAGCAGACCTGGCCTTTATGAATCTGGTCAAATATGATGCTATGACTTTCGGTAATCATGAGTTTGATAAAGATTCAGATGTACTGTCCAAATTCATTGGCAACGCAAAGTTCCCATTTGTCTCCTCCAATGTGAACTTCTCAGCGGATGATATTCTTAGCAAAATGTTCACCAATGAAATCGGCCGCTCAGGTAATGCTGGAACCATCTACCCTGCGCTGATCAAAGAAGTAGACGGCCAACAGGTCGGTATCATGGGTCTGACGACAGAAGATACAGCGAACATTGCTTCACCAGGTAAAGTGACCTTCGAGAATGCCTTCGCTAAAGCGGAAGCAACGGTCGCTATGCTTGAAAAAGAGAAAGTTAACAAGATCATTGTTCTTTCACACCTTGGCTATGAAGAAGATCTCAAGCTAGCCAAAGCCGTTAACGGCATTGATATTATCGTTGGGGGTCACAGCCACACGCAACTGGATCAAGCCGTTGTAGATAACACCGATCCTAACGCACCGAAGCTTATTGTACAGACCGGTGAAAAAGGTCTTTTCCTTGGCCAACTTGAAGTTAAATTTAACAAAGATGGCGTACTGACCGATTGGAAAGACCAATTAATCTCCATCGATGCTAAAAACGGTACTAACTACGTTATCGCAGAGGACCCTGAAGCTAAAAAGATCCTGGATACCGAGTATAAGCCGGGTATTCAAGAACTAACCAATGAGGTAGTAGGAAATTCAGAGGTTGTTCTAAACGGCGTTCGTGATAATGTGCGCACAAAGGAAACTAATCTTGGTAACCTGATTGCCGATGGCATGCTTTATGCAGCTCAAAAAGCGGGCACTAATGCCGTAATCGCCTTGCAAAACGGCGGCGGTATTCGCGAATCCATCAACGAAGGACCGATCACACAAGGCGAAGTACTCGGCGTACTTCCATTCAACAACGATCTGGTTACGATCACTTTGACTGGACAAGAAATTAAGGATGCTATGGAGAACGGGGTTTCCAAAACGCCGGCAGCAGACGGACGTTTCCCACACGTTGCAGGGTTGAAATTCTATTACGACTCTACGAAACCTGTGAACGAACGTGTATTGCGTATTGAAGTGAAAAACGGGGATAAATACGTTCCTCTGGATCTGAACGCATCCTACGAAGTAGCTACGAATGCTTTCACAGCGAAGGGTGGAGATTTCTATACTTCACTTGAAAAGGCCTATAAAGAAGGCCGCGTGAATCTGCTGTACCTACCGGACTTTGATGTATTTACGAAGTATCTGCAGAAGGTTGGAACGGTCACTGCGAACACTTCCGCCGTTGAAGGCCGGATTGTTGATCTGAAAGGTGCACCACTGCCGGAGACAAATCCAACTCCGACACCAGACCCAACACCAGTACCAACACCAGTACCAACACCAGATCCAACTTCAGTGCCTACATCAGTACCAACTTCAGTACCAACATCAGTACCAACATCGGCTCCAACAGTACCAACAGCTACACCATCACCAACTGTTGCTCCAACTGTGGCTCCAATTGCTTCAGCACAAGTAACAACAATTGATGCTGCTGATCTAACCAAACAACTTGCTGAACTGCCAACGGGTAGCCAAGAGCTGGTTATTCCGGTTAAAGCCACTACAGGCGGCGCTCAAGTAGTGCTTCCAGGCAGTGTGCTTGTAAAACAAGCAGCAGCACAACCTAACACAGTTCTTACCTTTACTACTGATGGTGCTTCTTATTCCTTGCCACTCCGTGTTGTAAACAGCGCAGCACTTGCCGCTCAATTAGGCACCAGCGACTTTACAATTACGGTATCCATTCTAGTAGCGAATTCGGGAACACTAAGCAGCACAAACCAAGCTATAGCATCACAGCTAGGTAATGCTACTTTAGCTGCTCCAGTAATCGAATTCAGCGTTTCAGCGCAAGCCGGAACTAAGAGTGTGCCGCTGAACAATTTCGGCAGCACTTACGTGAAGCGCACGATCAATGTACCTGCCGTCTTAAATTCAAATAACGCAACGGCAGTGGTCTTCGATCCTGCTTCAGGTAAGATCTCCTTCGTGCCTGCTATCTTTGTTCCTAAAGCAGATGGAACAACGGACGTTACGATTAAACGGAACAGTAACAGCTACTACACCGTTGTTAAGTCTTCCAAAACGTTCGCAGATACTAACGGACACTGGGCTAAATCATCCATTGATCTATTAGCTACCAAACTAATTGTCAGCGGAACAAGCAACGATACGTTCTCTCCTTCACAGTCGATCACACGTGCTGAGTTCGCCGCATTAATTACGCGTTCTCTGGGACTTGCGACAGCTAATGGTGAGACCACATTTAAAGATGTAAACTCAAGTGCTTGGTATGCTGATGCTATACGCACCGCAGCAGAAGCCGGATTGATTTCCGGTTATACCGATGGCAGCTTTAAGCCGGGTAGCCCAATCACTCGTCAGGAAATGGCCTCGGTATTAGCGAAAGCCATCAAGTACACAGGTAAAACCTTAAATGCCGATCCTGCGGCACTGGCTAAATTCAGTGACGCAGCAAGCATTCCTGCTTGGTCTCAAGCAGCAGTAGCAGAAATCGCTGCTGAGGGAATTATCCAAGGAGCAACAGATGGATCCTTTGCTCCACAGAAGCTGGCAACTCGTGCCGAAGCGGTTACGATGCTGGAGAAGACATTGAAATCTCTCCAGTTTATCAACTAGCAAAAGCTGATCTCCAGCTCTGAAGTCAAAAAGGCGGTTCTTCGAGTGCGTAATGCACCCGAGGAACCGCCTTTTTTTATAAACCCAATCTGATCTGTAGGAAGTGTTATGATTCCATCCCAGCTTCACTCTCTTCGTAATGGCTCGTATCCCCATGCAGCAGGATTTCCGGCACACCATTCGTAAAATCAACCCTGCATAAGCAGGTCGGATAAATGTAAGGCAGATCCCAGAGCTTAGGCAGCGCTCTGCCCTCAAAATAGGCCATTAACAGCTTAATCACTACTGTATGTGTGACAATAAGAATGGTCTCACCTTGATGGTCAACGAGAATTTCCTGAAGCTTACCCAGCGCCCGTGCCTGCACCTCTGCGAAGGTCTCACTACCCTCCACTTTAAACTGCTCAGGGTCTTGCCAGAAATTGCGATGCTGCTCCGAATACTCGCTCTCCAGCTCAGTAGAATCACGGCCTTCCCACACACCCATGCCAATCTCTTTGAACGCCTCAGAGGTCTTAAGCGGAGTACTCCGCTCTCCACGAATAATCTCAGCTGTGCGCAGCGCCCTTGGGCTGGGGCTTGCATAGATGACATCCAGCTGTTCAGTGCGCATTCCCCGGCTCAGCCATTCAGCCTGTTGTACACCAAGCGCTGTTAGTTCAGAATCCATATGTCCCTGCATCCGATGCTGCACGTTCCATTCCGTTTGACCATGCCGGGTTAAAAATATCGTTGTTGTACTCATGCCAGCTTCTCCTTCCGTTTCCCCTATCCAATGAGGTTTTACTTCCTGTTCTGTTCCATCCAGTTCACTGCATAATCTACGATTTCCCGTTGCGGAATCAATTGAGCGGTTGCGGAAGCAACCTGTCCATATGTAATAAGTCCCGTCTCTTGTCCAAACTGATCTGCCAGCTGAACGAAATCGTCAGAATCCCAATCCAGCTCCTTAAATTCCACCCACTGCCTAACTCCATCCACCATAATGGGCGCCCCGCCAAGGGTTTCCTTCTTGCCAGCATAAGATGCGCGGCATTCGGCAAGATGCAGAGAAGTATTATTAAGATTGCCAACACCCAGCAACAGTACATGTCCGCCCAAATCGTAAATCCGAGCCAACGGAGAATCTTCCCCCAGACCCATTTCAATCGAATGACCATACATAATTTCGTCTCTATGCTTGCCCCAAGCGGCAAACGAATGAATCGGATGGTCACTGCGTTTTACTCCTTTTTGTTTACGGAAGCAGTCCGGAATAACCCCCATTCCTCTAAGCTGGGTCAGGTCTGGATCATAAGCCGGCATCTGCTCGCGGATACTCTGCCACCACGCCTCCGGCACCGGTGGGTTGCTCCAGCCTGCGGGATCAGTCAGGTCACTGGAATGAGTGGGCATTACCAGCGTGCCAGATTCTCCGAGGACCTCCTCCAATGCCAAAATAACAGCGACCGGGCCCCCGGCTACCCATTGGCCTAACGATTTAAAAGAAGAATGCAATAAAATCGTCATGCCCGCCTTAACGCCCAGTCGACGAAAATCCGCTGCTAATGTCTGAACCGTAATCAAATTGCCTTGTATTTCTTCCACCCTTCATTCCTCCAATGAATCTTCTCAAATCCATTATATAGGAGGGCCGCTTCTAAATGCATCTTCAATAGCCTCAACACTCTTCGGATACTATTTTCGCTCTATAATCACCTGGGGAAATCCCCTCCAGCTCTTTAAAAACACGGGCAAATTGTTTACTGTTCTCGAAGCCTACCTCTTCTGAGACTGTTGCGAGCTTACTGCAGCCTTTTGCCAATAGCTCTTTAGCATGACGGATGCGGACCTTTTTTAAATAGATAACAAAATTCTCACCGGTATATGCCTTAAAGGCTTCGCTAAAATAAGAATAATTCAAGGATACATGATTGCTGACCATAGCCATATTCAGTGGACGGGCATAGTTGGCTTCAATATAGCTCAGTGCCTCTTCCATATCCGCATGCTCGGTATGCGCAGACCTTACGCCTACAATGTATTCATTCACACTCAAGAGTAAGTTCTCCAGCGCACGATAATATTCGTGGAAATGACGATAGTTGTACATATTGCCTACCGTACGATACAGCTTCAATACCTCTACCGAGGCTTCGCCATGTACCCGAAACACTTCATCCAACACCAGTTCGTTTACATTCTGTCCCACGGACTCCAGATAAGCTAGGTCCAGTTCCTTCAAATGCTCAATTTGAAAAATCACAGATAGAAGATGCTTCATCTCCTTCTCGCGTTCTGTTCCCAGCATATTGAGCAGCTTGCGAAGCTCTTCCTTAGGTAACGGAAAGTTAGACCGTCCCTGTCCAACATCCCCATAATCCAACAAACTCACTTGCGGATATAAAAAAGTATATTGCAGTGCCCGGCATGCTTCCTTATAACAGGAACGGAGGTCCTCAAGACTTCCTCCTTCGCTGCTAATCCCAATCGATAATCCCTTTATTTCCTTAGCTTCAGCTTGTCTGAACAGCTCTATAAAATCCTGTTTTCTGCTCCCGATCAAGACTAATTTGCCATCCCAATCCGTTGTGATTTCCGAGAAAAACTTTTCAAGCGGTCCGATCAATCGTTCCGCCAGTCCTTGAACATCCCCCGACTTCATTCTTGTTCCGTCATTGTAATAGTAATTCAACACACCAACTGTAAAAGGTGCTTGTAGATCACTTAGCCACTCTTGCTGCTCACGCTCCAGCGGAACCTCCTGCTGCATTAGCAGTCCCCGCAAACGACTGGACCGCAGTTCCCTGCGGAAGTGTTCCGTTTCCTGTTCCAGCTGCCTTGCGCTGAGATCCTGTTCTTCCTGTTCCTTATCGATATTCTTCAAAATTTCGAACAACTCATCTCGGCGAATCGGCTTCAGCAAGTAATCCTTCACGCGATAACGAATCGCGCTTTTGGCATATTCGAAATCATCATAACCGCTTAAGATGAGCACTGCTGGGCTTTTCTCACCACTTGTTACCTTAGATATCTGCTCCAACAGTGTAATTCCATCCATCACTGGCATACGTATATCTGTAATAATAATATCTGCACCTTCGGTCTTAAATATCTCGAAACCCTCTGCGCCATTACTCGCCATTGTGATGGTATACACGGACGGAAATTCTCTTTCTATCATAGTCTTGAGACCGTAACGGATATTCTTTTCATCATCAATGATCAGTAGCTTCTTCATAGTTGTTTTTCTCCTGTCAAAAGAACTTTCGGCAAGGTCAGACGTACCATCGTCCAACTCCCTGCTTCACTCTGTACTACAAGCCCATATTCATCACCATAAAAGATTTGCAGTCGCTGATGTACATTTCTCAGTCCAATACCACCTGTTCGGCGGTCAACATCCCTCTGTTCTGAAGCACTCTCACGGCGCTCATCTTTCGCATAAATCGCCTCGTTCAAAGCAACCAAACGCTCTGGAGTTAAGCCGATGCCATTATCACGAAGCTCTATGCAAATATCACCTTCCGTTTCCGAAATATGAATATGAATGTTCGGGTCCTGTAAATTCTCTTTCTCGTCGCACCAAGCATGCTTAACACTGTTCTCTACAATAGGCTGCAGTGACATTTTCAGCACCTCCAGCTCCAAATATCGAGGTTCAATATGAAGCACTAACTTAACCGGATATTCAAAACGAATATTCATCACTTCAATGTAATTTTCAATGTGGCGGACTTCATCCCGCAGCTTCACATACTCTCCGGCCCATTTAAAATTATAGCGCATCATCCCACCCAGCGAGGTTAGTGCATCCGAGATCGTTCGCTGGTTCTCAATTTCAGCCAGCATTTTTATATTTTCCAGCGTATTATACAAAAAATGTGCGTCAATCTGGTTATGCAGCGTACGCAGCTCAGCCTCTTTAGACAACGCCTGCTTGCTCACTGCCTGAGCCACCAACGTATTGATGGTGTTCATCAGCTTGGAGAAATGATGGGCAAGCTCCCCGACTTCCCCTCCACCACGAATCATTATTCCAGTGTACGCTTCACCTCTACGCACTTTTTTCATCGTTTCGGTCAATCTACGCAGATTTTTTAGAATAAAGGCATTTGTCACATAAGCGATCAGCGTTAGTAAAGTAATAAAACCAACATTGGCTCCAATGATTAAGTTGCGCGTGCGGGAGATATCCTTCATCACTCCCTCCATTGACACTACATTTAACAAATAAGCATCAATTCGTTCTAGCGGAGTGTTAATTAACAAAAACGATTTACCATTCTCCGAGTAATTACTGTCCCATTCGCCAGTTTCCCGGAACTGCTTATACCGTTCTGCAATCATATCAGCCATCTCTAGATTATCCTGCAAAAAAGAATTGTCCGGCCTGGTAAAAAGCTGCAGCTCACTATCCACAAGGAACATCTGGGTCTGATTATCCCGTACATCTGTATACGTCTTGGGTGTAAACCGACTAAGCAGCATATCCACCTGCACCATGCCGATATGATTGTCTGCTGGCCGACTCTTCTCACGCAGCAAAGAAACCTTTGGCAGACTCTCCGTCGGTGCTCCCGAGTATCTCTGCATCAAATCCGGATCATTTTTCTGAAAAGACCAGTATTCCTGCCCCTTCAATTGAAGCGCTTTCTGAAACCATGGGGTGGAAGAAACCCGCTCTTCGCGAAAGATAATCGGCCAAATTTCATGCACCTTATTACTTCTCGAATACAGTCTTAAATGCTCAATATTCGGATTATTAAATTGAATACGAGTCATATTTACATAAGCATTTGTATTAAAATCAACCAAATCTACTAGCTGCGGTTCGGTTTCATTCGCTAAGAATTTTTCTACTTCGGCATCAGAATAAGCCATTTGCGCCGCCCGTTCCATCGCTTCGATCTGATTATGAATATGCAGCTTCTCCATTTGCGACAAATAATCATTTTTCTCGACAGCATCGCGGAGATAGGTATTATTAATGGCTTTATAGGAGTAGACAGAAACCAGCATACACGGGCCTAAAACAATAAAAACATAAGCTGCAATTAAACGGCTCTGAAGTGATCTTCGCCCCCACCAATAACTAAAAGAATGCCATAATGCTCTGGTTCGATCTCGCCTATTCACTTTATACACTTCTGTCCTGTCCACCTCGCTAAAATAGTGAATATTCAAATACTTAATATCTATTCCTTATTATAATTCGAAAATAACCCAAAAGCCCGCAGTTAGCGGGCATTTTGGGTCATGCTTTTTATTTTATGGACAGCTTCACTTTATTCTCTTCATATTTCTTTTGTTGGTAGGCATCAAATACATCTTCGCCTTCCTTCTTTCTCTTCTCTAAATACTCATTCCAAATCTTATCGAATTCCGCATCGGAGGAAGCCATGAGCAATTTCGGCATAGTTTTACCGCGCAGCTGTTTCAGCTTCGAAGCGATGATACCTTCAGGAGAGTTTCCTGTTGGTTCGATTTGTTGGAACTCGGAGGAGCCTATGGATTTACCTCTAGTCCAATCTTCCAATTGCTTAAATGGTTCTACCGATTTAGGAGCCCATTGGTCTGTGATATTCGTATTTTGCAGCATCCAGAATGTAAAGGAAGATCCGATTTGCTTATCAAACGTCGAACGGTCTTTATTCATCAAATCAAACACTTCTGGTTTAAATTGATCTTTTCCATCAATCGTATCGTAGCTGACACCTTTTTCGCCTAAGAACAAGTCTTTGTTGCCTTCTTCACTGTTCAAGTAGCTGAGGAAGCGGATAGCACGTGCTTTATCCTTAACATCTTTGGAGATCAGTGTTACCGTCCAACCGGAGATACCGGGCCCATCAAGGGTTGGTTTATCCAAGTTCGTATTGGAAGGTCCGTCAACAGCGATATACGTTTTAGTTGGATCCTGTTGGTAAATCGTTCCTAGTTGTGCTGCAAAGTCTGTACGTTGATACAGCATTGCGAAATAACGGCCTTGGGCAATTTTTTCTTCCATTTGTGGGCGTTTGTCGATAAAGATATCTTTAGCCAGCAGACCGTCTTGATTCGCTTGACGAAGTGCCTTCATCCAGCGGATATATTCAGGATCGGTTTCACGAGCATATACCTTGCCATCTTTTTCTCTTGGGATTGCCAAGAAGTTCTGCAGGTAACCTTCCAAAGAATCGTTACCGTTCTCGGTAAATTCATGCAAACCAAGTGGAATAAGCGGCTGTCCATTTACGTCAGGGAATTTCTCTTTCGCTAATTTAAGCGCATTCAAGAAACCTTCTGGTGTGCGCATATCTGGACTTCCAATAGCTTCATACATATCCTTGCGGACAGCGAATACTTGGTTGGATACGTAATTTTCTCCATATTTCTCATAGTCGGCAGGAGAGGAAGAAGAGTTAGGATAGCCATACACATTGCCGTCTTCTTGTGTATACCAGCCCAGCTTATCAGCATCGGATACTTTAAAGAAGTACGGATCATATTCATCAGCAAGTTTGTTCAATGGAAGAACAAGTTCACCTTCGACCATTTTCTTAATCGCATCTTCCCAGAAGCCCAAAGTGATGAAATCAGGCAATTTACCGGATGCAATCAGCGTGTTAAGCTTCTCATTCTCGTTACCAGCCGGAACGATGAAATTAATATCAACTCCGGTCTTCTTAGTTACATATTGGGAGGTTGGGTCTACGCCCCATTTATTAGGGAACCATGAGAAGTTCAGGTACCAGTCAAATGTAATGGGTGAAGTATCAATCTTCCATCCCGGTTCATCTGCTGATAATGCAGCAGCAGTCGGTTCAGCACTTGCCTCCGTATTAGTAGCTTTAGCGCTGTTAGCATTACCTTCGGCATTCTTGCCAGCATTATTCCCGCTGGAGCAGCCTGCGGCTGACAATGACATCATTATTGCGAGAAGCAGAACTCCCATTGCTTTTGGCTTACGTTTCATGCCCATGCTTGTTTACCCCTTTTCTATGAATGTTAATTATAAGCTCAACCCCAGTGCCTACAGCTGTAGGCAACCGGAGGAGTTATCACTGCTAGACATCAGCCCTTAATGGAGCCGATCATCATCCCTTTAACGAAATAACGCTGCAGGAACGGATACACGAATACTATCGGCAGTGTGGTCACTACCATCGTCGCCAGCTTAATGGACTGTGACGTTACGCTTCTCGTAACGCTGCTGCCTTGTACAGCGACCATCATTTGACTAGAGCTCGATTGTGCGACGACCCGGAACAAATACGTCTGAATCGGCTGCAGATCAGTATTATTGATATAGATCATACCCGTGAAGTAATCATTCCACTGATACACGCCATGGAACAGCGCAATGGTAGCAATTACAGGCATGGATACTGGAAGTACGATTCTTAGAAAGATGGACCAATCATTAGCACCGTCAATCCGTGCCGCTTCTTCCAGCCCATCGGGAATCTCCCGGAAGAAGGTCATGAAGATAATAAGATCAAAGAAGCTAAACATAACCGGAATAATATAGACTAGGAAATTCTCCAATAGGTGAAGGTCCTTCATCAGCAGGAAGGTAGGAATGAGTCCCCCGCCAAAAAAGAGAGTCACTGTACCCATCAGCATGTAGAACTTACCGCCAATGAGGTTTTTTCTGGAGAATGCATAAGCTACCATCGCTGTGAAAAATACATGCAGTACAGTACCCAAAAGTGTTTTGGCGACAGTAACCCACATCGCCTGCATGATGCCGGGGCTGGCAAACACGGCCTCGAAATTCTCAAAGCTGAACATCCGCGGCCACCAGTAGATTCCTCCCCGCATGGCGTCATTACCGTTATTGAAGGCGTTAACCAATACGTACCAGATCGGGTAAAGCGTTATGAAGCAGATACATAACATGATAAGGTTATTGATGATATCGAACAGGGCCTCGCCCTTGGTTTTACGCTTAAGTGCAAACATATATGGTCCTCCTTATCCTAGAACAACGATGTATCGTTGATTTTTTTAGATACTTGGTTGGCAATCAGCAGCAATATTAGAGCGATAACCGATTTTAACAATCCAACTGCAGTTGAGTAAGAGAAGCGGCCTGAGAGAATCCCTGTATAGTACACATAGTAATCAATTACATTACTTGCACTATCATTCAGTGAGTTGCGCAGGACCAGAATCTGATCAAAGTTGGAGTTCAGCACTCCGCTGACCGCGAGAATGAAGAGAATGCTGATTGTCGATTTAATCGCCGGCAAGGTAACATACCACATCTTCTGAAATCTGCCCGCGCCGTCGATTGTCGCCGCCTCGTACATTTCAGGAGATACACCGGAAATTGCTGCTAAATAGATAATCGCTGACCATCCAAGTTCTTTCCAGATATCAGAGGAGATAATAATTGTCCAGAAGTAACCAGGCTCAGCCAAGTATGTAATTGGCTGATCAATCAGATGAAGCGCTAGCAAAATGTTATTGATAATTCCTACATCAGCAAGCCATGTAGCCAAAATCCCTCCGAGTACCACCCATGAGAGAAAGTGGGGCAAATACGAAATCGTCTGTATGGTCTTCTTGAATTTCATTGAACGAACTTCATTCAGAAATAGAGCAAATATTATTGGCAATGGAAATCCGATAATTAGCTTAAACAAGCTGATGCCGAGCGTATTTTTAATTACATTCGAGAGATTGTCATCATCCATGAACTCTTTGAAATGTGTAAGTCCCACCCATGGGGCTTCTGCAATCGTTTTAACGATGTTGTAATCTTTAAAAGCAATGATAATTCCATACATGGGAATGTAGTTAAAGATTATCATCCACGCAATGCCGAGTAGAGCCATTGTCTGCAAATGACGCTGGGCAATGAACCTCTTCCAAAGCGGGCTCCGATTTACTTTACCGGTTTCGAAATTGCCAGGAATTAACGGCTTCATCGCTGAGCTTACTTCCATGCTTTTTTTGTTCTCCATCCTTTGGACCTCCAGGCTCTATATCTGTATTTAATCTAAAGCGCTTACAATGGTTATGTATCCATTGTATTTGCTTTTGCCTGTCTCCGTAAGGCTTTGAATTTCGGATTATAGGTACCATTTTTCGGATTGAGTGAAAATTTAGGGGCGAGCCGCAGCTCGCCCCTCTATTTTTATGCTAATACTGCTTGAATTTGTGCAATTTCTCCACGCCGCAGAGCCTCTGCCTCTTCACCGCGCACGAACGCTCCAGATATTTTAGTCACAGTTCCATTACGGTATACAAGCATCAAAGATTGAATGCTGACCTTCTTCTCGCCAAAGGTATTTTCACGTTTTGGATTAGAATAGATTACCTCCGTATTCCCTAGGAAAGTGAAAGACAGTTTGCCCTCTTCATCAAACAGCCATCCTGGCAATACCGGATCGAGAGACAGCGTAAGCGCTCCATCCTCCATTCTGAAAACATGGCTTCCAGCCATCATTGTTCTCCACATGCTTAAGAATTCCGCGGTCGATCCACTAAGTCTCGCTACGAACCCTCTACCATGGTTATTTGGATCAGGATTGCCTCCAGTTGCGATAAATGATGAATTCTCCAGTGTACTGCGTCCATAAACAGCAGGATCAAGGAATGGCACCAGCGACGTCTTCAGCTCGCCGTAGAATTCCTCATACAGCCCGCCCTTCAGCAGCTCAAGCAAATACTTATAGGACATGTGCAGGAAGTTAGACTCCCGTTCTAGCCAGCCTGGTGTGAAGGCTCTCATCCGTCCGATTTCATGCGATTCACCTTCTAGACTAACAGAGGTCTGATACATAGATGTTGCCTGATCATACAGCTCTGTTTGCTTAATCAGATTATAGATTTCTTTTGCCTGCACCGGGTTCTTCATCGTCTTCAACCAGCGGGTAGGTCCTTCAAGGAAATAAGGCAAGGCATAAGCCTTAAACTCCTCTACCACAGCCTTTGGCAATCCGTATCCGCTAATGACTGGCTGACCCTCAGCATCTGTTACCTGATGGAATTTCTCCGCTTCAAAACGGAAATAGGTTGGGGTAAGTCCATTGCCCATTTCTACCGCCTTGTTGATCCCCTCATCAATTTTAACCAGGAACTTGGAAAGGGCTTCGCGGATGTGTTCCAAGGTTACTTCAGTTTCAGCACCCGTAATGCCAAACCGGATACTTGCTCTATAAGCTTCACGGGCTGAAGCTACTGTATCCCAATAGTTGAATTGTTCCACTTCTCCTGCTAGGACAGCAGTTACCGCGTGATATACCGCTTCAAGCAGCTCCGCGATTTCTTCTGGCAGCTTTACAGCTCCCTGTACATTCTCAGCACCGTTCAGCACATCCAGCAAAAAGACTACAGTACGCTTCAGCTCAAAAGTCTCACTCATTCCGGAGCCAAACAATCCCGGCAGACCGTTCATAGCATCGTTCCAGCCCGGCTTGTTGCCTTCCATCTCCACACCCATGCCGTAAGGGTCAAGCGTAGCAAATTTATTCAAAGCAAGAGACAACATCTTCACGAACAGATTGGTGTGGTAAATAGCACCTTGCCCACCTTTGGTACGCAGCCAATGGGTATCTCCAGCTTTCCATTTCAGCTTATGCAGCTTCTCCTCATCCTCAAGGAGGGCGCCATATTGCCGGGCTTTTCCGTCACTAATTACATACTTCTCACTACGTGGCAGCACATATGCTGGGCTGTCATAGAACGCATAAGTACTATCCCCAAATAAAAGCTCCTGCTTCTTGTCAGGGAAAATGTCCAAATAACCTACTACGAGATCCAAATTATATGTCCAGTGATCAGACCAGAAGCCTTCGCCAAAAGCAGCCTCAATGTTTTGCTGTGAAAGAGCCAGCAGACCCGACAGAAACTCCTGCTCACTAACCTTCAGCGTAACGTTTTGATCCGCAATGTAATTGATCAGGCTGCCTGGGGTGAACCGGCTGTTGCATAGCTTAACAAGCTCAGCTTGATGATCCGCAGCCGCTTCTCCGATCCATTCCGCAGCCTTAGCTTTGCTGTCTGGCTTCACTTCAAAGGTTGTTCCTTGAACACTTAGTGGATTGTAGCCATCTGCTTGAATCAAGCTATAGAACATTTTGATGTTGAAGCTGCCCACCTTCGGATTAAAAAACACATCATTCCGGCGGTTCTGATTCATGTCGCGGAAGTTACCGTTCCCCTGTGAATAGTATTCTGGGGCAAGTGAGAAGAAGTTATAGTCGCGCTCCAAATCGCCATGCTTGCGGGAATATAAATGAACTACAAAGCCATCTCCGCCATTGTCAAAAATAAAAGGATAGCCTCCCCGCAGGAAGTTATCGAGATAGGACTGACGGCAATAAGCATCAAACACAGCCGATGAAGTGTGCGTGGCAATGTCTTCTGTTAATTCCTCTGTCAGACCTGCGGCTTCCTTGGATTTGGACAGGATATATTCATCCCGGCATAACCGCTCCGCCTTTTTATTGATTTTGTCGATGTCATTTACATGCCCAACCAAAGTATTCAGGGTCAAGCTGCTGCCGGGTGCCAAACGTCTAGCCACACCACTGAAGCCGCAAGGAACCTTATTGACTGGATATTGTGGAAGCTCACTCAGCTCCGAAAGCGTTAATCCCGCAAAGCGGTCTGGGTAAGTAAGAGAGGTATTGCCGCCGAAAATAAGTTCGAAATCAACGATTGGCGCGACTTTTTCTCCATCTCCAGTAAACGACAGATAGAAATGTCCATTTGTGATTTCGCTAACCTGTGCACTATCATTGGTGCTGGAACGCAGCTTATAGAACGGAATACCGTTCTCCAGATTGTATACGTCCATCCAGCTGCGCAGCAGGTTACCAATCTCCTTGTAGCCGCTGTTTTCTACTCCGTAAGGCAAAATCTCAGGCAGACCATCCATCAGCTCCAGCTCAATCTCTTTGCCACCGATATTCTCAATCTCCACCCGACGTACCAACGCGGCATAATCGTCATTAGGCAGATTAAAATAGTGTACAGTCGTCTTCAGCCCATGCCCGGCATGGCTTTCTTCAAGGGTCAGTCCGTTAGGCAAAATGGTCATGATCCGCTTGGCGGCAGGATCTGGACGTGCCGATTGAAATGGCTCATAAATCTCTTGCTCGCCTTTTATTTTAATAAAGGTTCGGAATCCGGTGGTTCCTACGTCTTTATAAGAGATATTTGCTGGAGAGAATTCCATGATTGGCGAGTTCTTGTCGCGTACCCCAAAGCTGCAAATCGCTTGCCCCCGGTTTACATAAAAAGTCCACATTGGAATTCCCTTAAGACCTGCAAGACCTGGCAGGAAACTAGAGAAAGGCTTTCCTGTATCAAACTGCTCCATTACAAAGTTACCTGATTCGAAATAATAATTACTCACGTTAATGTCCTCCTAAACTGTTACTTATTTATGAAATCAGATGCGTTACGATAGAATGAGGGGATAGCTCGCAGTTGGCAATCTCTTCGCCAAGCCCCAGGGTTACCGTGCGAACTTCTTCGCTCTCATTCATCAATATGACAGCAATGCTGCCGTCCGGATTACGGAATGCTGTGGATAGGATTCCTTCCGCTTCAGAAGTAAAGCCAATCCGTACCGCACCTGGCGCGATAAATTTACTGAAATGCCCGATATAATAATAAGAGCTGTTATAGTGCAATTCGTCTGTTGTTGTATCTGCAATAATTGGGGCATCACAGAGATTCCCTACATGATTGGGCCCGCCGGTCTCATCCAGTACCAGGTTCCAGTCCAGGTACCCTTCTGTCCATGCATTGAGATCCCCAATCATATTTCTGCCGTAACGTTCACCTGTAAACCATTCGCCAAGCTTGACGCCGCCCTCTTGACAGCCCTCAGTGAACAATAGATGTTTCTCAGGAAATAGATCATGTACCTTTTGTACCTTGTCGAACTCCTCACCACCATACCAGTGGATGCCTGTACCCCACACATATTGTGCAGCTTCAGGATCAGACAATACGACCGAAGCACGTTCGACCATAATATCGCGGTTATGATCCCAGATGACAATGTTCACATCGGAATGGCCTGCCTGCTGCATCACTGGACCGAGATGATTTTTAACAAAATCGCGTTCCTCTTCCGCACTATAAATACAAGAATCCCAGACTTGAACAGCAGCCGGCTCATTTTGCACGGAAACCGCCCAAATAGGTACGCCTTCTTTCCCATAAGCTTCGATAAATTTGGTATAATAGCGTGCCCAAACTTCAGCGTATTCTGGCTTGAGTGATCCTCCATTATTCATTTCACCATTTGTTTTCATCCATGCCGGAGGGCTCCAAGGAGACGCCAACATCGTGAACGGCCCGCCTTTTACCTGCATTGCATCCTTAATCAGCGGAAGCACCCACTTATGATCATGAGAGATATCAAAGGTAGCCAGCTCCGTATCATGATCAGCGACATAAGTATAATTTCCAAGAGCAAAGTCACAGCTATGGATATGAACACGACCCATGTTATAGCCTAACCCCTCTACCGGATGAAAATAGCGGTGAATAACCTCTGCCCGTTTCTCAGGACTGAGCCGTGACAACGTATAGGCCGCAGCTTCTGTGAAAGCGCCACCAAATCCTATCATCTTTTGGAACTCCTGCTCTGGCCTAAGCTCTACATCGGCAGATCCAGAATCTACTCTTGTGCTAAAAACAATTGCCTCTTTCGGAGTTAAGCGTTCCCCTGTATCTTTTGCAGTTACTACAGTTTGAACTTTTGCCATTTCATCCATCTCCTCTAATTGTTTTGTTACTAACAACAAGCACTGCCTTTACTGGATCACCATCCGATGTTAGGGTTCGGAGCGATGGGCCACTGAAACGTTTGAGAAAATTCAAGGAAGCCCTCGGTAAATTTTGATTTCATCTCAATTCGAAACCTATTATCGAAACCGGTTTCGATTATAACGAAAAAAAATGATCTAACGAGAGCAGGAAAAAAGCGGCATAACAATATGCCCATTATAGCCCTATTCCTCTGAATACGCTGTAGCAAATACCACATAGGAAAAATTCGAGCTATGATGTCCTCTACTTTATCAGGACTCTTTTCTCTACGTCAAGATTTATCCTGTGGATAGCAGCCCGCTCTCTGTAGTTATGGAATTTGATACAGCTCTAATTCCTGCTAGCCGGAGGCGCACAGGATTCCCGTTCGATCACTTCTACCGGAACTAAAACCGCTTCCTTATCCAACTGTTTCCCTTCAATCGATGCTAAAAGAATGTCCGCTGCCCGGCTTCCTAAAAGTGCCGTATCCTGACGAATGGTTGTCAATGCAGGTGTAACATACTCAGCTAGATCAATATCATCGTAACCCACAACTGAAATGTCCCGCGGTACGGAAAGTCCACTATCTTTTGCCGCCATAATAGCCCCTAAAGCTAACATGTCACCCGAAGCAAAAACAGCGGTTGGCCGATCAGGCAGCTTAAGAAGCTCCAGCATCGCATGGTAACCACTTTCACGAGAATAAAAAGCTCCATTCACAACATAGGACTCCGGCACGTCAAGCCCCTGCTGCTTCATAGCGTTCTTATACCCTAACTCCCGAGTTTTACCGGGAAAAGTGTTCATCCCCCCGGAAATATGAGCAATCTTGCGATGACCCAAAGAAACTAAATACTCTATCGCAAGCTGAGCTCCAGCCGTATTATCCGAACATACCGTATGCGACTGCGTAGTCTCAAAATCCAGAATCACAGTAGGAATATCACTCTCTAGCAGCTCACGGAAATAGGGGTCCTCGTAATCAGACAAGAAAACGACAACACCATCTACACCACGGATTCGGCAATTCTCCAAATACCCGCTTTGTTTACCCCCAACATCCTTGGAAATAAACATGAGGGCATACCCCTTATCCACAGCAACCTTCTTAAAGCTCTCAATCACAGCGCTAAAAAAGGGATGGCGAATACCAAATCCCGTATTCTCTACAAATAATACACCAATGGTCCATGATTTCTTAGTAGTCAGTGTACGGGCATGGGAATTCGGCAAATATCCCATTTCTTGGGCAACCCGGAAAATTTCCTGGCGAGTCTTCTCCCGTACATCGGAATAATTATTAAACGCCTTGGATACCGTTGTAGGAGAGTAACCGGTTCTTTTGGCAATATCGTATATAGTTGTCAATCCGGTTCACTCCTTGCCCAGACTAATAAAATACCTTCTGTTCACTGCAATTTTAACGTCTTTCGGTACCGCCGTCCAGCAAAAAGTAACTTTGTACGGAAGGAAGCAGCGTAACAGCTTGGATCAAAAGCCCTAGACTCATATAGACCAGATGTATGATTACCACACTGTCGAGCATATACGTCTGTACCATAATCCAAATAATTAGACCAAATCCGATATATAGGGACAATGCCCAGAAGCTATATAATTTCTTAAAGGGATTCAAAGTATTCACCCAATGCCATTCTGGTCTCTTGATCAACCCATATAACACGAACATAGGCAGGATACCAAATACGATGAATAGCAAGATACCCGGAATTAAAAAATCTGAAAATGGCGATCTTTCCAGCATAGATGTGGGTATGTGTATCAGATCACCACTAGGATCTATGACCATTGACCCGCCTCCTGCTAACGCTCCAACCCCCAAAAATATATGAAGAATATAAAGCAATGTTACCGTAAACGGCCTTCTTTTGGTTGGCTTCATTTCAGTTCCCCTTCCCATGTTTAAAAAGTAGAGCATTCCTTATAGCTCTTTTCGATTTTACATGTTTTTCCTGAATGTCACCAAGACAGATATCACACAAAAAGCCGTATTTAAGCTTTTTTTGAGTGCGATGTGAACGATTGTATTTTACGCTATACTAAGATTAGAACGAAATGTTAACCCTGCCGACTGAATCTAATAAATAAAATACATTGGATCCTAAAAAACAAGGAGACAGGACGGGCGCTAAGTTGCGCTGAACCTAACATATCTATGAACGATACCCATCTTTTATCCACCAAACAATGTACCTATTGCCAGCAACAGAAGCCGCTCTCTGAATTTCGTAAACGCACCGGCAAACGTTCCAAAGGTCAGTCTCGCCGTGGCGCTTGTCGGGAGTGCCGCAAACAACGACAAAACATAGATCTCACTCTTGCAGCAGGTCCCATTCCAGTACAACCTGATACCATTCAATCCCCTTCTTTGGCTGTCAAGGAACGCTCCAAACAAGGAAAGCCTTCTTCCACGGTTGCTTCTTCACCGCAATCCAACCCAAATCAGCGCATACGGGGCTTGGAACAACGAAGGAAACATTCTCATTCTCAAGGCGCGGAACTGAGTCCGGAAGATCCAACGCAATTGATTCCCTCTGCCAAAGGGAAAATTCTAATGCGTGGCCACAGTGATAAAGGACGGCGCTGGCATCAGGAAATTGACTACGAGCTTGCGGTTACTCTAGTCAGAGAACATGCCGCTATCGTAGTGAATCGCCGAACCATCCGCCGGATTTACAGCAATAAGGATTTCCGTGCTTATATATTGACCAGAGACAACTATACTTGCTACTTCTGTGGCTCCTATGGAGACACTATAGATCATTTGCTCCCCCGTGCTAAAGGCGGCCATACTACTCCGGATAATTGCGTTTGCGCTTGTACGTTATGTAATCAGACCAAAGCCGATCAGTCCGTTGAGGATTTTATGAGCAGATAAAAAAGAAAAGCGCCCCAATTTCTGTTGATTAGGGGCGCTTTTTTATAAAAATCAAAGGTAAAGTTTATTGTTAGTTAGCAACAATATTCTTAACTCGTCCTACCTGTCCACTGGTTAAACGCACCTTGATGCCATGCGGATGTCGAGGTGAGTTCGTGAGAATATCCTTTACCGTTCCATGTGTTAGCTTACCCGTCGGCTGATCCTGCTTAAGCACAATATCCACTTCAAGCCCAGGACGAATATCGGCTCTTACCTGTCCGTTCATGATGTAATCCCCTTTCAATGGGTTATAATGTTGTCAACTATACTACATAAGGAGGAGACGTAATGGCCTTCGGCATCAACAGAGAAGAATTAACCCGCTGGAAAAAGGCTGTCTCCGCAGGAGAGATCGCTTTCTTAACCCATTACTGGCTAGACCCGCGTTTTCCCGGCATGACTACTGTCACCAAGGTCGGCTGTAGTGACCTGACCAGACTAACATATTGGTGTGAGGAAAATGGACTGCCGGCTAAATATATTCATAATCGTTCGCCATTCCCCCACTTTGACCTTTTGGGACCCAAACAAGCAGAAATCCTTCGGAAGGAAGGATTATGGGAACAGTTGGAACGTTTCAAAATGCTCTAAAATCACTTCTTTTTACGTAAATCCTGCATGATCTTGCGGCCGGTAGGTGTCTGTGCTAATCCGCCACCTGCGGTCTCACGGTGTTTTTCTGGCATAGCTGAGCCTACCTCAAGCATGACCTTGATTACTTCATCTGAAGGAATCACGCTACGTACGCCAGCCAGTGCCATATCGGCGGCGGCGAGCGCGGTCACTGCACCGAATCCGTTTCTAACGATACAAGGAATCTCTACAAGTCCTCCCACCGGATCACAAATCAGTCCTAATGTGTTCTTAAGCGCCAGTCCAACAGCATGCACTGCTTGTGCAGGCGTTCCTCCACGCAGTTCGGTTAAAGCTCCTGCCGCCATCCCGATGGCCGACCCGACCTCCGCCTGACAGCCACCCTCTGCACCAGATACAAACGAATTGTTGGCAATGACATAACCGATCGCTCCTGCAGCGAACAAACCGGAAACCATATAGTCATCATCCCAGCCAAACCGTTCCTGGCAGCTGAGAAATACACCCGGAATAATTCCGCATGAACCTGCGGTAGGTGTAGCAATTATGCGGCCCATTGAGGCATTAACCTCGGACACAGCCAAGGCATAGGCCATTGCTTGACCAGCGGGTCCACCTAGGCATGGTTCATCTGCTGCGTTATAGGCTCCTACACGTTGGGCATCCATTCCCGTAAGGCCGCTGCGCGAAGTGGTATCTTCATGCATCCCACGATGAACAGCCTCTTTCATCACCCCATAATATTCACGCATAGTGGCAAATTCCTGTTCACTGGAACGTCCAGATTCCGCGCTTTGCTCTTCAAGCATAAGGGCTCCAATGGTGAGGCCACGTTCCTCACATAATACAGCCAGTTGGCTAAGTGTTTGAAAATTCATGTTAAGCTTTCCTTCCCCTTCTCATCTTGCTTACCTTCGTTTAAATTAACCAATTTCACCGATTTCACTGCAGTGAGCGCTTTAAGCGCTTCAATAAGCTCTGGAGTAGCAGCTTCATCCAGCTCCAGTACCGTTAAGGCTGCACCGCTGCGATTCTTCCGATCCAGAGACATATGCCCTATATTAAATTGTCCGTTACGCATCACTTCTGTAACACTCGCCAGAACACCTAAATAATCCATATGATGAATCAATACCGTCGGATACATTCCCGTAAGCTTTACTCCAAAACCATCCACATCGACGATCTCAATGTTTCCACCACCGATGGATGTCCCCGTTAAAGTCAGCTCACTTCCTGTCTCTTGTCCGATAAGATGCAGTTTAACTGTGTTAGGATGAGGAAACAATCCCGTTCCTTGCTCAAAAGATACGTCCATCCCAGCTTCAGCCGCTAACTCCAGAGAGTCGGGTAACCGATGATCATCGGTAGCGTAATCCAAAAGTCCTCCGACAATAGCCCTGTCTGTGCCATGGCCCTGATAAGTAGCTGCAAAAGAACCAAAAAACGTCACTTCTGCCACACGCGGCACTTCACCCAGCACCTGCCTTGCAGCCCTTCCGATCCGTGCCGCACCGGCTGTATGCGAGCTTGAAGGCCCGACCATGGCCGGACCAATAATTGAAAACACATCTTTGAAACGCATAAAAGACCTCCTGCCTGCAAATAGGCAATTATCAAACTCATATATAGTATACTGCACTGGCAGTCGGAGTTCACCGTTACATTTGCTGTGATATATCCACTTCTAATCTAATGATATTTTACTTAGATAGTATTTTCATTTCGCATCTTATGTATCACAAGATATCCTGGGAGTATAACATAATTCCACCTCTATACTGCCAGCCTATCCCTTCCCAGAATCCTCTTCCTTGTTCATTGGTTCCAATCACCATCAGATGACATTTTGCGATACCAGCTGCATGTAAATTACCGAGGCAACGCTTTACAAGCTCACGCCCGATGCCCATGCCTCGGCAGTCATTACTAACTGCAACATGATACATATAACCTCTTCGCCCATCATGTCCACACAATGCAGTTCCTACAATCCGGCCGTCTTCATTCTCGCAGATCTGGCTGAAGCCAGCATTACGCTCCAGATAACGCGTAATCTCCAGTCTCGAATCCGCTTCACTAAGTCCCATTCCCTCTGTATTTTCCCATAGCTGGTGGGCAGCTTCATAATCATCCGCAATCATCTCTCGATAATTCATGTCTATCCCCTCGCTTGTATAGAATGACAAAAAGCATAAAGAGCACTCCGCGGAAGCTTTTCCAGCATCAGCAGCGCTTCATAAGGGTCGCCTTCCAAGCCCAGCACTTGCGCGAAGGCAGGTTCGGTCTTCCACCCGTTTGTTTTCATTGTAATGATCTGCTGGCGAAAATCATTATCCAGCTGAGCTAGAATTTCCGCTTCAATGATCATATGTAAGTAACCATTCTGCAGAGCTGTGGGTCGCGGCTGCCCAAACAGTTCTATAGGCCAGCCCCCGGCCATAAAGTTAATTTTCGTTCGTGGGACCCCATCAACCACACGCGATACACTAGTAAACTCATCCATGGTTCCGAAATATCGACTAACAATGTCCGTAAACTTTACGGAATCATGCACCTCACAAATAATATCCAGGTCGCTGCCCTTCACCTGAATTCCAAGCGGCACTGTGCCAACCAGCACCGGGTTATAGTCGGCCAGCAAACTCATAATATTTAATTTTCTTAACAGGGTATAGACCTCTTTTTGCACTGGAGTTCCACGATTCAGATACTCTATGTTTCGCCAATCATTCATCTCTGACAAACGCTCCCTCGAACTAGGTTATAAACACAGGCAGGACCGGATAACAGCGCACGCTTTTCTAGGCACATGCATAGAAATATACGGAAGATAGAAGGCAAGGAGGAGTGTATGTAAAAATGAACCCCACCTACCCCTATTATGGGGAACAAACGATATGTAAGGAACAGCCTATTGCTTTTCCCCCACAGCACCAAGACCGTCAGCCTGGTCTAGAGAGTCTAATGAATCCTCGCCCCATCAGTGAAAATCCGGAGATCACCGGCAGCGGAAAGCTAAAAGGAAAAATTGCACTCATCACCGGAGGCGACAGCGGAATTGGTAAAGCGGCGGCCATTGCTTTTGCAAAGGAAGGCGCAGATGTCGCTATAGCTTATTTATACGAAGCTTCAGATGCAGAGGTCACTCAGCGGCGAATTGAAGAATTAGGGCAACGTTGTTTGCGGATCGAAGTTGATTTACGCCATAAGGAAAACTGCTTCAAGGCTGTGGAGCATACCCTTCGCACTTTTGGCAAGCTGGACATCCTCGTCAACAATCATGGTGTCCAGTATCCGCAAAAAAGTATTCTGGATATCACGGAAGCACAGCTCTACCAAACGTTTCAGACGAATATATTTCCATTCTTTTACCTGACACAAGCCGCACTTCCACATCTAAAAAAAGGCGCAGCCATCATCAACACTGCTTCCATTACTGCCTATCAAGGAAATAAAGAGCTTATAGATTATTCCTCAACTAAAGGTGCGATCGTCTCCTTTACCCGCTCTTTAGCCTTATCACTCGTAGACTCTGGCATTCGTGTCAATAGCGTAGCTCCCGGACCTGTATGGACACCACTAATTCCCTCCAGCTACTCTGCAGATGAGGTTAGTGTATTTGGGACGGATACACCCTTTAAACGTGCCGTACAGCCATATGAGTTAGCAGGAGCCTATCTTTATTTAGCGGGACCGGATTCTTCGTATGTTACCGGGACATGTATTCATGTCAATGGTGGAGACATGGTCACCAGCTGATGCATTACACCACGAGAGGAATGTATATCAAATGAATAAGATAAATGATTATGATATCTCTTCTGTCCGCCTAAGCAGTGGCATGTACGCATTAACCAAATTAGCCTGCGCAGGGCTAACTTACGTCCTTATTACCTTACTTATGCTTGGATTTCCACAATCCGATGGAATTCCTGAAGGCTGGCCACTATCGATTCCTTATGCCATTTATGCTTATGGATTGCCTGCGGCGTTAGTAGCAGATGTACTGCTGCGTATTCTGCGCTCCAAATCCCCTATCCTGCCCCTTGCTGTATATGTCGTCACAGGTTTTGGTGCAGGTCTATGGCTGGCAGCGGAACAAGGTGCAGAGTATCTGCTATGGGGTCTGGGTGGAGTCCTTGGACTACTCCTTCTCAGAGTGACCCAGCTTGGTGTAGAAAGGTTTCCTCTGTTGCTGCCAGTATTCGCCCTATTTCTGCCACTGCTCTGCTTACTGCTGTCATAAGCCTTATTAGGGATACTCAAAGCGCTTCAATGATATCTCCGGCAATAATAGCCGCCGGATTATTCCGCTGACGGGCCGCTCCCTCTCCTGCTAATCCGTGCAGGTATACCCCAAAAGCTGCTGCCTGCGTAGCATGAAGTCCCTGAGCCAGCAGGCTGGAAATCATGCCCGTTAGCACATCACCAGCTCCACCAGTGCCCATGCCGGGATGGCCTGTGGTATTTACATAAGCTTGCCCTTCAGGAGTTGCTATCACGGTATGTGCTCCTTTTAACACAAGTGTAACCCCATGCTCCTTGGCATAGTCCATAACCAGACCGATTCGGTCACGTTGGACCTCAGCCGTAGTTAGGTTAGCCAGGCGAGCCATTTCGCCTGGGTGAGGTGTCAGAATTACAGAATGACTGCGCCGCGCCCAACTCTTATAATCGGAGTCAGCCAGAATATTTAAAGCATCCGCATCGATAACCAGCGGGCAATCACTGCCTTCCCAAAGACTGCGAAGCCAATCTGTATCACCCGGGAACCGTCCAAGACCTGGTCCCACAGCGATTACATCTCGCTCTTCGCTTAACTTCAGTAGCTCGGACGCGGTCTCAGCCTCCCAGTTTCCCTCTTCACTGCCACCTACTTCAGCCAGCATGAGTTCAGGAACAACACCGATGACGGAAGGTAACAGATTCTTAGGAAGCGCCCACGTCACCAGTCCGCAGCCCGTGCGCAGCGCAGCACGGGCTGCAAGTAGTCCGGCGCCGCTCATCCGTAAGGTGCCGGCAGCAAGGAGTACATGCCCATAAGTCCCCTTATGGCCTTCAGGCGATCGCCGCCGGGCCAGATCGACACCCAGATGGGCATGCAGCACTTCCGGTGTCAGCAGGTGAACCTGCACACCGCTGTTAAGAGCCAGAGCAGTCGGAATGCCGATGGCCCGTACCTTGACATGCCCCGCTGCGCCTGCACCGGGGTATTGCAGGAGGCCTCGCTTGAGAAACGCGAGGCATACCGTCACTGACGCATGAATGCAAGGCTCATGCGTCTCTCCTGTGTCCGCGTTCAGACCACTGGGGATGTCCGCGGACACAATGACCTTGCCGCTGCTGTTCGCTGCGGCAATCAGCTCCGCATAGGCGCCGCGCGGGGCTCCCGCGCCGCCGGTGCCGAGCAGCGCATCCAGGATGCCGCTGCACTCGGCAAGGTCCAGCCGATCCCTGCCGTATACTACGGCAGGCAGGCCCATGGCTGCAGCCGCATCGCGCTGCAGGGCGGCCTCGCCGGAGAGCAACTCCGGCGGCACCGCATAGACGAGCGTGACGGCGATGCCGGTCTCGCGAAGGTACCGTGCGGCGGCGAGGCCATCGCCGCCGTTGTTGCCTTTGCCGACGAAGATGAACCATCGCTCGGCGGCGGCAGAGGCAAGCGTCAGCGCATGATCTGCGCTGACCTTAAATGCCTTGCCTGGGTTACCCAGCGCGGCCTGCTTTAGCCCGGCATCGTTCCCTTTGGCTGCATTCCTGCAGCCTGCCCCGCCTCTCTCCCGGCAAAGCGCGATGATCTCCTCTGCGATAACTCTTCCCGCATTCTCCATCAGCGCAATCGCTGGAATCCCCAGCTGCTGGATCGTTTCGCTGTCCAGCTGCCTCATTTGCTCAGCAGTTACCAGATACATGATTTAGCCCCTTTCCGCTATCTACCGTTCCAAAGCTTCACAGGCAATTCCAAATACAAGTCCGAGCGCAAGTCCGGCGCAAGTCTGATATCAGTAAGCGACAGTAAATCGGGCCCGACTAAAATTCCCTTCCTCCAGCTCGTCCACCATAGCTACAGCGAAATCCTCCACACTAATCTTGCTTTCACCATTCTCATCTAGAATAAGACGGTCCAATCCGATGCGGAAATGACCTGTACGACGACCTGGATGAACTACCGCAGCAGGACTGAGATACGTATAATCCAATTCTGTATTTTTGTAAATCTCATAAGCCTGCGCATGCGCCTCTGCAACTGGTTTAAACTCTTCCGGAAAATCCGGTGTATTCATCAGCAGCTCTCCAGTTTCAGTCTTTAAGCTACCTGCACCTCCAACAACCAACAGCCGATTTAACCCTGCCGTCTGCATACCCTCCACCAACGCTTTTGCCGCCGTAATCAGATCCTGCTCGCGGCCCGCTCCTGGTCCATAAGCACTGATTACCTCTTCATGGCCACGGACCGCAGCTGCTACTGAAGCCGGATCAAGAATATCCACCGTTGTGACATGTAAACGCTCGTGTTCGAGAGTTACTGACTCTGGATTGCGTACCGCAGCTGTTACTTCGTGTTTTCTTTTTAATGCCTCCTGTACAATTGCCTTTCCAATCGTTCCTGAAGCGCCCAATATTACAACATCCATCTTGTTGTTCCTCACATTCTACGAGCAAGGCCATTATCGTGCAGCCTTCCTGCTCTATTATTTTTTTGATGCTCATCTGAATAGCTTTTCCCTTACAGCCTTTAAACATTATTTATCCCCTGAGATCCAATCGAAACCAGATCGCACCTACTACTCCACTTCCAGACCAAAAACCCCTTAACCAATACAAGGGGCACTCTCTACTAAAAAAGCAGCATGAATTCGCCTTAGCTTAGCGACGCAAAAACATTCCCTGAGAACGTGGCATAACCGATTCAAATCCGTATTGTGCATAGAGCTTCGAGGCTTCTCCATCTGCAATCAGACTTACATAAGCCTTGTCAGGTACAGTATTAAGGAACTCCCTGATTTCCCGCATGATCAGCTTTCCCAAACCTCGTCCTTGATGTGAAGGCTTGACCGCGATATCCGTGACCTGAAAAAAGCATCCCCCATCGCCAATCACCCGCCCCATCCCGATTAGGTTATTCTCCTCATACAAAGTTACCGCAAAAATAGAACGAGGCAAACCGATCGCTGCACCTTCCACACTCATTTCACTCAGCCCAGCTTCTTTTCTCAGCGCCAAATACTGTTCCACTGAAGGCTGTTCATGGCGTATATCAAGCTTACTAGTTGTTTCCATCCGCACTCCTCCGTTCAGCATTGCTGTTCCCACTATATACGACTGCATGGTTCACAGGCAAGGCTCACTGCTAGGGATGTTTTTGAAACTGAGGGATAAGCATTATATTCTTGAATTCCTTTACTGACTGTGTGGAATAGTATCTGTAACAATATTTTTAAAAGGGTGGGTGAAGCATTATGTCTCCTGTAGCCAAGCTGTTTAAATGGGGAACATGCCTTTATGAAGCTTTTCTGGCTCTGCCGTTGATTGGCGGACTCTTTATCATTGCTAATGGTTGGGTCCCTTTGGCCATTGCCTTTTTGCTTCATGCTGTAGCCGTTGTTGTGCTGCAAAGAGAACATAAACCATTCATGGGGAACGTTCTGGGCATTATCACCTCGATTTTAGCTTTTGTTCCGATCGTTGGTTGGATTATGCACGCCATTACTGCGTTCATCCTGTTGATGGAGGGCGTATCCGCCTCACGCCAAGCCCCTCGTTATTAACAAACGTACCTGCAACATCAAAATAAGTAGCTGCCCTACGGGCTGATCATTTGTATATGTCGTAAAGGGACAGATCATCCTCTGCGACCTACGAACCCGGATGACATCTTGCTGTGTTCTTATTGGTAGGCAGTCTGCTTCAATAGTCATCATTCCCTGCGACCTACGGACCCAGATGACATATTGCCGTGTTCTTACTCATGGGCAGTCTGCTTCAACACTCATCATTCCTGCGACTTACGGACACAGATGACGTATTGTATGTTCTTACTAATGAGCGGTCTGCTTCAACACTCATCATTCCCTGCGACTTACGGACCCAGATGACATATTGTGTGTTCTTACTCATGAGCAGTCTGCTTCAACACTCATCATTCCTGCGACTTACGGACACAGATGACATATTGCTGTGTTCTTACTGGTAGGCAGTCTGCTTCAATAGTCATCATTCCCTGCGACTTACGGACCCAGATGACGTTATTTGCGCCTTTTCAGCTTTTGGAGCGTGGTTTCGGACTCCAGGGACGTTATTGCTTAGAATCAGGTCCATATGTGGTGTTTTTTATGCCAATAGCGGCTATGCGGTCCGTTAGCGGTGTAAATGTGGCATAATACTGTGTTTAGCGTCAACTGAGTCCGATGGGGTGCGTCATATGGTGCGTCATACGTGCCAAATATCAAGCATACGAAGAAAAAGGAGTTGCCCCAGCAGCCATTTCGTGGCTTATGTGACAACTCCATAATCTTTTATCCAAAAAGATGATATATACCTTTATGATTGCCCAGAGATTGAATCAACGTCCCGCCGATTGAGAATCGGCCCGCCGGCTGCCGCTTTCACCAATATAACGTCCATTTGCGTTGCCACTGCTATTCTCAAACCGTTTGCGTTCCGTACGCTCCATCTGAACAATCTGACCTTCATGAACCACAATATGCAATGAGCCAAATTCCATATCATCCAGAAGTCCTGCAATCCGCGTAAGCCATAAATCGTCCACTTTCAGCGGTTTAGCCATTCTCTAGCCTCCCTTTCTCACCAAAGGATTATATCCGCCTAAATTCCTTTTTTCCTCAATTCCGTTATTACCAACCAGTATACTATGAATTAACTTAGCATGGAACTAAAAGTCATGTCAATGGGCATTTTTTCGCGACAACCAGCTTTTAATAATCATCGTTACCAAAGCCAATAACAGGAGCAAAGAAGCTACTGCAAAAGATGCTGAAAATTGATATTCGTTGTACAAAATCTCAACATGCAGCGGCAGCGTATTCGTCTCCCCACGGATATGCCCGGACACCACAGAAACCGCACCAAACTCACCCATGGCCCGCGCATTACACAAAATAATGCCGTATAGTAACCCCCATTTAATATTAGGCAGCGTGACTCTGAAAAAGATTTGCCACCCATGTGCGCCGAGTGTAATTGCCGCTTCTTCCTCCTGTGTACCCTGATCCTCCATCAGCGGGATTAACTCACGCGCTACAAAAGGAAACGTCACAAACAACGTGGCTAGCACGATACCCGGAAGCGCAAATACGATCTTAATATCATGGGCGCTCAGCCAAGGGCCAAACCATCCGTTTGCTCCGAAGACGAGTACAAAGATTAGGCCGCCGATGACTGGCGAGACTGCAAAAGGGAGATCAATCAAGGTGATCAGAAACCCTTTGCCGCGGAAACGGAACTTGGTTACAGCCCACGCCGCTGTTACACCAAAAAAGGTATTCAGAGGCACAGTTATCGCCGCAACAAGCAGCGTCAATCGCAGTGCTGAGCGGGCATCCGGATCAGTCAGGGCAGCAATATATACGTCCCAGCCCTTTTTAAGTGCCTCGGTTAACACAACAACTAATGGCAGAGCAATCAGCCAAAAAAGGACTAGCCCAGCCGCTCCGATCAACACCCATTTTACAATTGGGGTTTCCGTTGTCGCGGACGAGGACGCATTCTTTTGTAGCCGGGGGGTATGGAGAGGGACGGTACCGGCCAAAATTATTCCTCCTTTAAAGGGTTTTACGAAGACAAGATAGCTTGGAAAATTCAGTATCGACGGCAGATATCGAGTGTCTCCAAGTAAGTTTGAACATGTTCAGACGTCTGCTGTCATGGCAATTACCTCAACGAGAAGTCTTACGAACCCAGCGCTGAAGTGTGTTAATAACAAGTAACATTAAGAAAGAGATGAGGAGCAATAGCAGGGCTACGGCGGTAGCTCCGGCATAATCATATTGCTCCAGTTTAGACATAATAAGCAGCGGAGCAATCTCCGTCCTCATCGGCATGTTACCGGAGATGAACACGACGGAGCCGAATTCACCGATGCCCCGAGCAAAAGCTAGAGCAAAACCTGTTAGCAGTGGCGGAAACAGCTCAGGCAGAACTACTGAACGAAAGGTTCTCCAGCGGCCTGCGCCAAGGGTTGCCGAAGCCTCCTCCATATCTCTGTCCAAATCCTCCAGCACCGGCTGCACCGTCCGGACAACGAACGGTATGCCGATGAACATCAAAGCCAAGGTAATCCCGAGCGGAGTGAATGCCACCTTTAATCCCAGCGGCTCAAGCCAAGACCCAATCCAGCCATTGCCTGCATAGAGCGCCGTCAAGGAGACACCGGCTACAGCTGTCGGCAAGGCAAACGGGAGATCGATCAGCGCATCAAATATTCTTTTGCCCGGAAATTCATAACGTACCAGTACCCACGCCAGCAAAAGACCTAGAATTGCATCTACAAAAGCGGCGGCAGCAGCTGTCGACAGGCTCACACGATACGAAGCTAATACCCGCGGGTCCGTAGCTACATCCCAGAATTTCGCCCAGCTCAGACCTGTAGAATTGAACAGCAGCGCCGAAAGTGGCAGTAGAACCACTAGACTCAGATATAATACACTGTAGCCCATCGTCAGCCCGAAGCCGGGCAGTATTTTGCGCCGCGTTGCTGCTGGTGCAGCCGTAGTGGTGACATTCATCCCCTATTCATCCTTTCTCGCCTTCGGCCTTTTAGCCGATCAGCCCCTACCGGGACAAATCTCAATAATCATATCCTGCATTTCATTCATCTGTTATTTGGCACCCGGCACATAAATCTTGTCAAAGATCCCGCCATCATTAAAATGCTTCTCTTGCGTTTCTTTCCAGGTTCCGAATTTGTCAGCCAATGTAAACAGCTTGATTTCCGGGAACTTATCTTTGTATTCTTCTTTCACGCTATCTAATGTAGGACGGTAATAGTTCTCAGCCGCGATTTTTTGTCCCTCTTCACTATAGAGATACTTCAGGTACGCCTCGGATACCTCACGCGTGCCTCTTTTGTCCACAACCTTATCTACTATAGCTACTGGCGGTTCAGCCAGAATGCTCTCCGAAGGATTCACGATATCAAATTTGTCCGGTCCCAGCTCTTCCACGGATAAATAGGCTTCATTCTCCCATGCGATCAGCACATCACCAATTCCACGTTCCACAAACGTTGTCGTAGATCCACGCGCGCCGGTATCCAGCACTGGCACATGCTTGAACAGTTCTTTTACAAATTCCTCAGCCTTAGCCTCATCATTATTGTTCTGGTCTAGTGCGTAACCCCAAGCCGCTAAGTAGTTCCAGCGTGCTCCACCTGATGTTTTCGGGTTTGGTGTAATAACCTCTACGCCCTCTTTGAGCAGATCTGGCCAATCCTTGATTCCTTTCGGATTCCCTTTGCGTACAAGGAACACGATAGTCGAGGTGTAAGGCGAGCTGTTATGATCGAATTTACTTTGCCAGCCCTCGTTGATCAGTCCCTTTTCCTGCAAGGCATCAATATCATAACCAAGTGCTAATGTCACAACATCCGCTTCCAGGCCATCAAGCACAGCACGGCTTTGTTTCCCCGATCCACCGTGGGATTGTTTAATGGTGACCTTCTGTCCTGTTTCTTTCTCCCAATAGGCAGCAAAAGCTTTATTATAATTCTCGTACAATTCGCGAGTAGGGTCATAAGATACGTTCAGTAGTTCTACTGGATCTTTAGATGGAGTTTTGGTGGCTTCAGCCGCATTTGTGGCCTCCGCTGAATTGGTTGTTGCTGGTGCGTCTGTTGCCGGACTGGCACTATTACCGTTATTGTTATTGCTGCCGCAAGCAGCAGTAAGCCCTGCCGTAAGCAACAAGCTAAACCCTACAAGAAGCCCTTTATTCATCTTTTTCTTCATCTTTTCCACTCCCCCATGTTTTTTCGTACCAGACAAACCCTTGGGTAACACAAAAAGAACGGAGGAAAGCCTACGTATGGCAGGTCAAACCGGTCCTAAGACCGTGTCTGCGAGCCTAATGCAGGCGTTCCTCCGTTCGTACGGTAAGAACTTTCTTCAATTATTCCTATCTACTTAGTTGGTTTATATGGATATAATACTGAAACCCTTTAACTGTGTCAAACCTTTTTTTCCAGCCTATGTCAAAGAAAACTCCCACACACCACACCATACAAGCTATGGGGTCGGTTCCTGTAAGATCCACTTGTTATTGATGCTATAAAGTAATATTATTGCTACAGCTTATGGGTTAAGAGAAATTACCGCTTTATGTCAGGGGAGAGAGTCATGGGTATGGATTTAGAGTACGTCCCTGTGCCGTTGAAACCGCGGCTCCACAGACGTATGGCTCAAGAAATTGGACGAAGAATTAGGGGAACCTACCGTTACGATACAGCAGTTTGGAGAACAGCAATAGCCGGTCTGTGGATAATATGCTTTTTAGCCTTTAGTACTGCCGTGTTAGGCATTCCTACTGGATTAGGTAAACCTACCGATATCGCTCTTGCTGCAGGTGCAGGCACTGTCCTGCTGGCGATTTCCGGCAATATCTTAGCTGTTCTGCTAGCGTTGACCGGACTGCGTATCCCAAGATTATTCGCAGGCTGTGTATTGAGTGATTTTGGAGCTATTCTACTAATCTTATATTATGCAGATTTTGAAATTGAGGCTGCGGTTGTCATTGCGGTCGTGCTTGCACTGCTAGGAGCACTAGGCGGATTAGCCATTGGCCTGCTCCGCAGCAAAAGAATAACACTAGGACTTCTGCTAACAGTGGCAGTGACTTTTTCCCCACTTGCGCTGGCAAGCGGAGTGCAAGAACTGCCTATTTCAGAGTCGGTCGACATCAACGATACGGAAGTTGTTCCACTTACAGCCTCCGATCCTGGAAAACCAGGTAATCTAGCTTATCAGACCTTCACCTATGCCAGTGGTACCGATCTACATCGTGCCGAATACGGTAAGGATACAAGCTTGATATCTTCTACGGCCGATGCTTCTGCTTATATTAAGGATTGGTCAAAGCTGCGCACTTTATTCTGGGGTTTCGATTATAAGGCACTTCCCTTGAATGGTCGCGTATGGATGCCAGAAGGCGAAGGTCCATATCCAGTAGTACTGATGGTGCACGGCAATCATATGATGGAAGATTACTCTGATGGCGGGTACGCTTATCTCGGCGAACTATTGGCAAGCCGGGGATTTATCGCGATCTCGCTCGATGAGAATTTCCTGAATTATTCTGCTTGGTCCGGTATTCCGGACAATGATTTTAAAGTACGGACTTGGATCCTACTGAAACATTTAGAGCAGCTAGCAGATTTTTCAGATGATCCGGGCAGTCCTTTTTATCAGAAAATAGATTTCACAAAAACCGCCCTGCTCGGCCATAGCCGCGGAGGACAAGCCGTAGCTATGGCCGCGGATGCCACTCGTTGGTTCAAGGATGATCCGGTGATGGCGGCAGTTAATCGCTTTAATATAACCTCTGTAATCGCGCTTGCACCAACGGACAAAACGATAGATGACCAGCAAGCCCGTCTCAAAGACATCAATTATTTGACCCTGCAGGGAGCCCGCGATGGAGATGTACATGATTTCTATGGTGATCGGCAGTATATACGTACCTCCTATTCCCAAGGATCGTCTGCTTTCAAAAGCTCGCTGTATATTGCGGACGCCAATCACAGTCAATTCAACAGCGATTGGGGCGGATATGATCAGACCTTGCCAGCTGGACTCTTTTTAAATCGGGCACAAATCATGGATGCAGACAAACAACGGCAAATCGCTAAGGTCTATGTATCAGCTTTCTTGGAGACCACCTTGCATGAAAAAGAGGAATACCAAAGCTTGTTCCGGGATTATCGCAGCGGGCTGAAGTGGTTACCAGATACCGCCTACTACAATCGATTCCAAAGCGGAGGATATCGTCCTGTAGCCACATTCGACGATGACCGTAACAAAAATACAGTAGAACTGGGAACAGCAGAAGCATCGGGTGTTTCTTGGTCAGAAGAGCTGGCTAAAGACCGGGAGTCAAAAAGCAAAGCCACCTATGGTGTTGTCCTTGAACGCACAGCCAGCAAAAACGAAGAAGCTTATTACAACATTAAGCTTAACGACAGTGTCCGTACTGAAACTGCTCTTTTAGGGGCAGATGGCCTTACGTTCTCTATGGCAAATCTGAATGGTGACATTAGTGAAGAAATGGATGTTCCACTACCTCCAAAGGTTGAGGTGGAGTTAACTGACCATAATGATACCTCAGCCCGCTTGACGCTGGATGAAGTAATGGACATACTGCCGCTTCCACAAACTCAGTTCACGTTATTCCCATGGCTTGAAGAGCGGATAAACGATGGCAAATACGGTGACCTTTCCGAAGCTGTATTTCAAACCTACGAGATGCCGTTCGAACAATTTCAAGAGGAAGAACCAGAGCTGGATCCTGACAACCTGACGGAAATCACCTTCTATCTTGATGAAGAAGGCGACCGGATCATGCTGGATGACATCGGTTTTTACGATTTAGGTATCAGAAATACATTTTAAAAATCACTTGCTATTATCCTTAGGTCTTCATTTGCAAAATAGGGCTATTCCCAACCTCCACTCACGAAAAAATGAATGGATTACGGGAATAGCCCTTATTTTTACGACATACAATAACCTAGTCTCAGCCTACAACACTTGCACACAAACAGGTGACTTCATTTCTAATTCATTTCCTGTAGGGATTAATCTGCCACTCTCACTATCGATGGAGAACGAGGTAATATTATCACTATTCTGATTAGCAGCAAGCAGCTTATCCCCAATAATCGCAAAGTTACGCGGAGTACGCCCGCCGGTACCCTGCCAATCCACTGCTTCAAGCAGACCCGTTAATTCATCGATATGGAACAGGGCGATACTGTCTTGTCCCCGATTGGAGACATACAGGAATCTGCCACAAGGGGAGACATGAATATCGGAAGCTGTATCGTCACTACCGGCAGTATAATTATCAGGAAGCGTGCTAAGATGCTGTAAAACATTTAGATTTGCATCCTGTTCATCATTAGCAAATGCCGTTACTGTACAATTCAGTTCATTCGCCAGGTAGATCCATTGTCCAGAGGGATGCACCGCCAGATGACGTGGACCTGAACCAGGTGGCAGATTAAGCTCACGATGTTTTACCAGTTTGCCCTCTTCAGGGCGATAGATCACAATTTGATCCAGTCCCAAATCGCACACCAGCACATGTCTACCACTTGCGTCCGGAATGACAGAGTGCGGATGCGGAGCCTCCTGACGGTCTTCACGAATGCCTGAACCCACATGTTTTACTTGGTCGGACATCTCTTGAAGCGAACCATCTTCATTTACAGGAAAAGCATTAACATTGCCTCCCGAGTAATTGGAGACGAATATGTAATCTTCCTTAGGACTAATGGAGACATAACAAGGAGCGCCACCTTCCGTAGGACGACTTCCAAGTGATTTCAACGCTTTAGTTGCAGGATCAATTGCATATGCGTAAACCTCACCTTGATCCTTCTCACTAACTGCATACAACACGCTGCCTGCTTTATTCACAGCTAAAAACGATGGATTCTCAATTCCCTCGGTACCCTCAAGAATTCTCATTTCCCCCGACAAAAGACTAAGCGCACATAACTGAATCGCCTTCTCGTTCTCAGAGTTATACGTTCCTACATAAAACAATGCCTCATTAGCCCGTTCCATAATAGTGGCTCCTTTATCTCTTATGTATTGTATTACTTCTTACTTACCCTTTACTAATAGGGGTTTACTCATAATTTTATAATATTTTTTCACTATAGCATGTTTATAGTTGTAATACATTATCGAAACTGCATTTAGAGCCTACTTCCTAACCATTCCGGAAGAAGTAAGTTTTTCCATGTGGTTTAAAGATGGTCACAAAGGTTAATAGTAGACATCGCAAACAACAAAACGAAGGAGTTGAAGTAACATGAGTTTTCTATGGATGTTAATCGTTGGTGGGGTTATTGGTTGGTTGGCTGGTCTGATTATGGGCAGAGATATTCCTGGTGGTGTTATCGGTAATATCATCGCTGGTATTATCGGTTCATGGCTCGGTGGCGTGCTTCTGGGAAGCTGGGGACCTAAAGTAAGTGATTTCTACTTCTTCCCTTCTTTGATCGGTGCCGTTGTGCTGATCTTTATCGTGAGCCTTATTCTTCGCTCGACAAGTGGACGCAGCCGTTCGTAAGTCTGGGCTGAGATAATAATATTCACATCAATAAATCCTCGTCAGAGTATGCTCTGGCGGGGATTTTTGTATGTATCGTTCCTTTAAGAAAAAATTCCTCTGCTGGAATTGTTGCGAGGATGGAGCCAATACACTTCAATGTTTTGCCATCGTTTTTCTGTTATAATGAAGATACAAGTGACTGAAATCATAGAGAGGTCGTGTATCATGGGTAACATAAACCCCTCGCTTCTACATATTGGCTCCACATTAGGGGCTTTGTTCATGGCGCTGATGGTTATTTTCATTCGTCTAAAAGCAAGCGCACGTCCGGTTACTATTCGAAAAATATGGATTCCACCTCTCGGTATGTCGACGGGTTTTGCCATGTTTGTGGCACCTGCGGTCAGATTCCCATTATGGTGGGCGGCAGTCGCCTTTTTGATTGGCTGGTTCATCTTCGCGTATCCTCTTATACGCAGCACCCACTTTGAACAACGTGATGGACAAATTTACGCTCAACGCTCCAAGAGCTTTGCGTTTATCCTGCTCGGACTTCTTCTAGTCCGCACTTTACTCCATGAATTTATTAACCGTTATGTGTCTATTCCACAGTCCGGTGGTTTGTTCTTTATTTTAGCCTTCGGCATGATTGTTCATTGGAGATTTTTTATGTTCAAGCGTTATAAGGCTATGACTTCCTCGGGGAGTCTGCTGCCGCAGCCATGATTATCAATAATAATCCTAAGAAGCCATCTCAGGGTTCTTACCCGATATCCTTGAGATGACTTCTTGCCTCTTGTAACTCAAGCTTATGTTCTCCTCTGCTTTTTTCTACTTTTCACCCTTTTCTGACATCAATTAGCCATCCTCTTATTACATCCTCTTTAAGCACTTTACATACACTATAGGGATAGATCTCCTGAAATAACTAACTCATCATGTCACCTATTCAGCATTAAACAGAAAAAATATAATCTTTGTAAGTCCGATGTCAGGTAACTTGCGAAGGGATACGTTAAACTATAAGCATACCTAACGATAAGCTTCCAAAAGACCTTAATGCTGAAATAAATATCATTTGGAAGCCTATACTGCGTATAACTTTTAGAGAGTGAGGACAAGGCAATTGAAAAGTAAATCGAGAAAAGTAGCCATCGTCGGGGCCGGAATGGTGGGTTCAAGCTGTGCTTACTCCATGGTTAATCAGGCCATTTGCGACGAAATTATGATGATCGACCGCACCTATGATCGGGCTATGGCACAAGCACTTGATCTCTCGCACTGTATGGATTTCACAAACACACGCACAAAGGTGTATGCCGGAACCTATAGCGATTGTGCAAAAATGGATGTCGTTATCTTAACCGCTGGCGCTAATCCAACAGCCGGGCAGACCCGACTTGACGTATTGGAAGCCTCTGCGGTTATTACTCGAGAAATCATTACCAACATCATGGCTGGGGGATTTGATGGAATTTTCGTAGTCGCCGCTAATCCGGTCGATATTGTCACTTATATGGTCTGGAAAATATCAGGTCTGCCTCGCCACAGAATTATTGGTACCGGGACCTCCATTGACTCGTCGCGCCTAAAAACCCTGCTCTCCGATGTGTTCTCCATTGACCCGCGCAGTGTTAATGGCTACGCCTTAGGTGAACATGGCGAATCCCAATTTGTAGCTTGGTCCCATGTAACAATTGGCGGCAAGCCTATTCTGCAAATTTTAGATCAGCATCGCGAGCGGTTCCCGCATTTGGATCTGGAGGATATCTCCCGCAAGACAAAAGATGCCGGCTGGGAAATTTTCACCCGTAAAGGCTCCACACATTTCGGGATTGGCAGCGCACTTGCCTACATTACCCGTTCGATCCTGAATGATGAGCACAAAATCATCGCCGTATCCGCCATTCTGGATGGAGAGTACGGACAAAGTGGTGTATGCACGGGCGTGCCCGCCATCATAGGCAACACTGGGATTCAAGAGCTGCTGGAGCTTAATTTAAATACAGAGGAAACCCGGAAATTGAACCACTCCTGCAACATTGTACGTGCAGGCATCGAGAGCCTACAGCTGGAAGACAGCGTTTAATTCATAAAAAAATCGCTACTTTGGGAATGGGTGAGATCACCCACCAGCTCCCAGAGAGCGATTTTTTGTATTATTAGGAGATGAATCTCAGTTTATCTCCTACTTTTTAAACTTTTCGATTTCTTCTTTCAGCACAGACATCACTTCATTAAGTGATTCCGCGGAGGACACGACATCCTTCATAATCTCTGTCTGCTCCCCTGAAGCTAAGGAGACCGCCTGAGCATTCTCAGCAGATTCTTTAGCTATTCCGAGCATATCGGATATAGAAGCCGTTATTTCTTCCGTGCCGGCTGACATCTCTTCATTAATTGCTGACACATCCTGTATTTGCGACGATACTTCACGGATCGAAGAACGGATATGATCAAAGGAAACACCGACGTTTTGCATTTTCCCCATTCCATCGCCAATTTCCTCAATACTCTTCTTCATGGAATCCGCTGCACTTGTTGTTGAAGACTGAATGCCGCCGATTAGCTCCACTATACTAATGATGGAGCTGTTTGTCCGCTCTGCTAACTTCTTCACCTCATTCGCAACTACACCGAAGCCACGACCATGTTCTCCAGCTCTGGCAGCCTCAATAGAAGCATTCAAAGATAATAAGCTTGTCTGATTGGATATCTCAGAAATTACATCCACAATTTGTCCGATTTGTTCCGATTGCTCACTTAATTTGCCAATCATCTCGGCTGTCTGATTAGCTGTGGAACTGATAACAGCCATCTGTTGCAGTGTAGATTGGATTTCCAAATAGCCACTCTCTACTTCTGAGTTGACCGTCTCAGCCTGATCTGATACCGCTGCAGAGGACTCAGCAATACGTTGCAAACCTACGGCCATCTCTTCCGTAGCTCTTGCGGATTGCTCGGAGCCTCTAAATTGCTCTTCCATTCCTTGAGCTACTTCTTGGATAACTGTGGCAACCTCTGCTGAAGTATAGGACGAACGTTGAGCCGATTTCAGCATTCCTTCTGAGGAATAAGCAACCTCCACTACTGTTGTATCAATCTTGTTGACAATACCGGAGAGTGTCTCAATCATATCATTGATATTTTGACTCATCTCGCCGATCTCATCTCCGGACTGCACTTTAACCCTCTCATTTAGATGACCCTCTGCCACCTTTTTCATAGTCGAGGAAATAGCTTTAATGGGTCTAACGATAAGACGAGTAAGGTACAGTGAAACAAAAATTATGACAAGTATAACTGCCAGTAAGATGAACATTGCTGTTCTTTGTGCAGAGGTCACTTTGGCAAAAACCTCTTTCTCCGGCACTGTTACAAGAAGCTTTAGATCGGTATCTGGAATTGTCTTAAAGTATGTAATGACTTTCTTACCATCTTCGCCCTTATAAGTTTCAGACCCCTCTTTATTGCTTAAAATCTTGTCAACGACCTTCTGAAGAGCCGGCTCTTTAGCGAAATCGGTAATTTTTTTGCCCATACGACTGACGTCTGGATATGTATAATACATGCCATCATTTGAGATTACATATCCAAATCCGGTATCCGCCATAGTAATTTCATTACTCATTTGGGCAAGAACTTCAGGAGTAATCGAGAAGACAATACCTCCCATAAATTGCTTATCCTTATCCATGACAGGAACTACGATTGGAATGATATATTTATCAAGCTGCTCCAGATAGGACATTTCCCCCAACACAGGCGCATGTGTTTCTTTCGCTTTCAAGAAATAGCTCGCATCTGCTACATTTGCGGTCATGTTCATCATATTGGTTAACTGGCCGTCTTTACTAATGACACTGTAACCTTCTGTCTCACTGTCACTTTCCTCCAGCACTTCTATCACAGGGAAGATACTTGCCGGATTTGTAAAATCGAACTCAGGATGCTGGGACACCAGATCCTTTACGGACGAGGTTTTGTTGGATAGCCACTCATCCATCCGGAATGTGTTCGTATTAATGGTGTCCTGCGCCATTTGCTCACTGTCTGTGCGTGTGACATTGCCGAAATAATCAAGTAAAAATATGGTCGCTACCATGAGCGGCACGATTGCAATAGCTAATATAACAGATGACCACTTAAGTTGAATTGACGTCGCTTTTCTCTTCGTTACATTTTTTCTCATTTTTTTCATCTTGTTTCCTTTCATTTCATTTTCATTCACGATGAAATAGCCTCCTCACTCCATTTGTTATAATATCTCCTGATGTGGATATATCTTCTATATCGGCAAAAATAGACAAATTCTTTGCTGGAGAATAAAAAAAATAAGCCCTAAGACCCTTAAAACCGGAATCCTAAAGCTTACTTTTGTTGAAATCATTTATTTAATACACCAAAGATTCTTAACCCTCGTCTTGCACTTTTAAAGCTCGAATACTGTTCAGTACGGCAAGTACGGTTACCCCTACATCTGAGAATACAGCCTCCCACATCGTGGCAATCCCAAATGCACCGAGCAGAAGGAATATAGCTTTTACACCTAAAGCAAAAATAATATTTTGCCATACGATGGCTCGAGTACGCTTGGCAATTCCGATAGCTACAGCAATCTTCGAAGGCTCATCGGTCATAATTACAATATCTGCTGCTTCAATGGCAGCGTCGGAACCAAGTCCTCCCATAGCGATCCCGACATCGGCTCTAGCCAGTACAGGAGTATCATTAATTCCGTCTCCGACAAAAATAATCTTCTCGCGTGGAGACTTATCACGATCCAGCTTCTCGATGGCCTCTACCTTATGCTGTGGTAAAAGCTCTGCGTGTACCTCATCTACCCCTAACTGCTTCCCTACATCTTCAGCTACGGCGGAAGCATCACCTGTCAGCATCACCGTCTTGCGTATTCCCAGCTTTTTGAGGCGCTGAATGGCCTGCAGTGAGTCCTCCTTCACTTCATCAGCGATCACCAGATAACCTTCATATTGATGATCTACCGCTATGTGAACAACTGTACCGCTCTGCTCTGGGACCTCATAAGCAATTCCCTCACGCTCCATCAGACGTGCGTTACCTGCAAATACGGTCTTGCCTTCGATAGTTACTTCGATACCATGACCAGAGATTTCATTGTAATTCGAGATAGCTTCCTTAGAAATCTGTTCACCATAAGCCGTCCGAATCGACTCAGCGATCGGGTGATTGGAATGGCTCTCCGCATAAGCGGCTGTCCGCAGTAATTCATCCTTAGATTTGCCACCCGACGGATAAATTCCTGTCACCTTAAACTGTCCCTTGGTCAACGTTCCCGTTTTATCAAAGACAACTACCTTCACATCATTTAGGGCTTCCAGGTAGTTACTTCCCTTAATCAGAATACCGCTGCGTGAAGCTGCACCAATCCCTCCGAAGAATCCCAGTGGAATCGAGACCACAAGCGCACAAGGACAAGAGATTACGAGGAATACAAGTGCACGGTAAATCCAATCCGAAAAAGTTGCACCACTGATCAGCAGTGGAGGAACGACGGCCAGCAGGACTGCTGTGATCACTACTACAGGCGTGTAGGCACGTGCAAATTTAGTAATAAAGTTCTCCGTTTTAGCTTTGTTGCTTGACGCATTCTGCACTAGCTCCAGTATTTTGGATACGGCCGATTCTCCAAAGGTCTGAGTAACTTGCACAGTAATTACGCCGTTCCGGTTAATAAAACCACTTAACACCGCACTTCCTGGACCAGCTGATCGTGGTACCGACTCTCCAGTAAGTGCAGATGTGTCCATCATGGCGTTACCTTCAAGTATTGTTCCGTCAAGGGGTACCTTCTCACCGGGTTTAACAACAATCAAATCTCCGATGGCTACTTCCTCAGGTGAGACCTTCTTCAGATCATTTCCAAGCTTGAGATAGGCAAACTCGGGGCGAATATCCATAAGTGCCGTAATAGATCGGCGTGAACGATTCACAGCCAGACCTTGGAACAGTTCTCCAATCTGGTAAAACAGCATTACTGCCACGCCCTCTGGATACTCACCAATCGCAAATGCACCGATAGTTGCCAGAGCCATCAGGAAATTCTCATCAAACACCTGGCCACGGATGATGTTCTTAACCGCCTGCCAGACAACTTCACCACCCACGATAAGATAGGCTGCCAAAAAGATCAGCAATTCAACTACTCCATTCACGGGCAGGAATATCCCAGCTAGAGCAAGAATTCCACCAGCGCCTAACCGCAGCAATATTTTGCGTGTATCACCTTCCCCGTGCTCGTGAGTATGACCATGACCTTCAGCATCCTCATGACCATGATGATGTCCAGCAGCTTGATGGCCGTGCTCATGACCATGCTCGTGATCATGCGTATGTTCATGAGCGCCACTATTGCGCGCCTTGTGATTGCCCCCAACCTTCTCTTTCACATTTACGTGGGGCTCAAGTGCCTTCACCGTCTTCTTCGCTTCTACAATCGCTGACTCCTCATACCCTGCGGCAGTTTCCAACGTCATTGTTTTTGTTACAAAATTAACGGAACAAGACGATACACCTTCAATCTTCTTCACCTTATCTTCAATTTTCATCGCGCAATTGGCGCAATCCAAGCCTTCTAATTCCCACTGACGTTTTAATTTTCCTTGCATTGTATCCATACGGCACATCTCCTCAAATAAAAACCATATATGAGCACTTGTTCATATGTTATCTTAGCCCTATTATATTCCCTTTATATTTCAAGGTCAATACGCGATATACACCATTTTTCTACATTATCTTAAAAATTAAATCAATTGACCTTTACGTGAAAATATGTAAAATCATGTATGACCCAAAGTAAGTTTCTTACATACGAATGACCCCATTATCAATGAAGCTCGATGGGCAAATGATTTACACAGAAGGGATGAATTTAGAACATGTCAAAGCTAGCCAAAACGTCTTCTTTTTCACAGAAACACCCTATTTGGAGCGTAGTTATTATCGAGGTGTTATTACTTGTAGCCGTAACTGCCGCCGGGGCTTACGCAACAATTAAGGAACTTGCGTACACCGCCCCTGTACTTATCTCCTTCATCCCAATCGCGCTTGTACTCATCATCTACTTTACAGTTAAGCGCAAATGGAGCACGCTTGGCTTCCGACCTCTAAACACCATATCCTCGGGCAACTGGATCTATTATGCCCCGCTAGTAGTGGTCCTGATTACCATATCCTTTAAGGGATTTCGTGAGATCAGTGCATCTGAGGTACTGTTCTTTATCTTCTTCACCCTGCTGGTCGCTTTTGTGGAGGAAAGTATCTATCGCGGTTTGATTTTTAAGACCTTGCTTCCTAAAGGGGCTAAAACAGCAGTGATCACTTCAAGTATTCTTTTCTCTATTACCCACTTACTTAATGCATTATCCAGCACAGATATCACACAAATTCTTCTACAACTCGTATATGCGCTTCTGATCGGTTTTGCGCTAGCCTTGTTGATGCTAAAAAATAATAATATTCTTCCGCTGATATCCTTTCACTTTATACATAATTTAATTCAGTTTGTGGGCAACGATAATACGAGTGAATACATGGGAATCGATCTATTTATCCTGCTAGTGCTTGCTGTGCAATGTGTCTGGCTAGTGTTGTCCTTTAGAAAACCAAACCTAACGAAGAACCTAAATCAAGCCAGCTAATAAGCTAAATCCTTACTTCGAAATACAAGGCTTCAGTGGATTTAAACGCATTGGTTAACCCCGACGCAGCCTGGTTTAATTGGGATGCTACTTAGTTTAGTTGAGATGTTACTTAGTTAAGCTGAGATGCCACTTAGCTTCATTAGAGCAATATTAGTCGCAAACCACACAGCTAACGGACCCAATTGACACTAAAAGCAGTATTATCCCCGGTTTAGCATATTATCGGACCCCATAGGCGCTATTGGCATGAAAAAGAGCAAAATAAGACCTCTTTCTAAAGAATAACTGCACTGAGGTCCGCAACTCTGCTCAAAAAGCGATTATTGTGCAAATAACGTCAGCTGGGTCCGTAAGCCGTAGTGGATGGTTGGGACTCGTCGGCATAATAAAAAGAGGGACTCCCAAAAGCCATCCAATGGCTGCTGGGAGTCCCTCTTTTTTTGCAACTAGCTATTCGTGTCGGACATGCTCGTGGGTCTGCAAAAAGATCTGCTCCACATGCGCATCGTTCAGCGAATAGAATACCGTTTTCCCCTCTTTACGGCGCTTCACGATCCGTAGATTCCGTAAATAACGGAGCTGATGGGATATCGCAGATTGGCCCATATCAAGGATCACGGACAAATCATGTACACATAATTCTTGCTGTGACAAAGCGTAAATGAGCCGCACTCGTGTTGGATCACCCAACGCTTTGAACATTTCTGCCATTTTATCAGTAATCCCACGGTCTGGCAGGATCAATGCAATGGATTCCGGTTCAAGCTCTGAACCCTTGCATGTATTGTCGCAGTCCTCTAATGCTGTTGGCTCCATGCTCTCGCCCTCCTCCATCTTAGCTAATTATATTCTTTAATTATAAGAAAAACAGCAGGGGATGTCCATTGAGGAGGAGTTTATAGCCTCTGATGGTGAATTAGACTGCTTTACGATAAAAGGAGATTAGTCCTGCGGCAAAAAAGACCATCAAGCTTCCTCCCACTATCATCATCAGTGTCTCTAAAGGCAGATTAAAGGCACCAAATCCGTCATCACCATAAGGACTCATGGCCAACAACGGCTGTACCCAAGGATAATAGGGGCCGTAGGTTGAAGAATTAGCGATCAGTATATTGGGAATGGTCAGACTCACATTCAGCGCCAGCGGTGCGCCGAAGCTGCTCCAGCTTTGCGAGATCGCCAGCTGCAATGCGGCGAGAGGTAGACAGGCTACAAAGCCGCCAAATATTGATTTTAGCAGTAGCGCCCAAGGGATTGGATCTGGAGCCCCTCGGAACAAGCCCATTCCCAGCACCATAACGAGGAACGTTACTTGCACAGCAGCCAGCAATCCGATGATCATCACATATTTTGAGAGATACACCGACAACCGGGTTACAGGCAGAGACAACAATAGCTTCCAACCACCGTCATGATGCTCATAACGACAGATCAGGGCCGCAAAAATGCCTGAAAGCACAGGCAGAAACAGCAAAGCATGCATCATTGACATCACACTTAACAGCAGCTCCCAAGACATCTTCTCACCTTGATTATCCGATAACAATCCGGGAACCAGTGATAAAACCGGACTTCCTATGACTAAAAGCCAAACATATGATTTAGACATTTTTAATCGCTCTGAGGACAATACTCTCCAAAATGACATCATCTTAATCCACATCCTTTCGAGCGAAATGCACTGCACCCGGCAAAAACACCAGCATTCCCAGCAGCAGACCCGCACCGCAGAACAAAAGGCGATTAGAGGAGTCCCACGCCAAATATGGCCATGTTAAAGGCACCCACTCCGAAAGGAACATGGAGAAAAATGACGTCAAAGATAATGTGATCCCCAGGGCAACTGGCAGTGTCTGATTACGATTAGCCAGGGAAAGCCACAGCTGTAGCGCGATGACCGGCAGAGCCGCAATATAGGACATAAAGCCAATCCGCACTACATCCACATAAGGAATAAGATCAGCTTTGAAGCCCAAAATAAGCCCTAAAACAACTATCCCCACTGAGAGCAACAAGCAGGAAACTGCCACTAGCAGCAGACAGAGCATTAACTTAGCCATAAACACTGAGGTACGAGAGATAGGCAGTGCCAAGAGCTGCTTCCATGAACTCATCTGATGTTCGACATTTGCAATCAACGAGCATACTAAAGTGCCTCCCAGAAAAAGAGCTGTGGGCACAAACCCGGACACATTATCCAGAAGTCCTCCCCATAAATCCGCGCTATACTGCTGACGCAGATAATCATAACGAAGGCCAAAGTTAAGGCCCTGCATGGCTACTAGACCAATCGGTCCTAGAAACACTAGAAACCAAATTCCTTTGCCGCGGATTTTAAGCCAATCCGCTGACAACGCCCGCCACATCATGATTCCCCGCCTCCCACAACCTGTAGGAAGAAGTCCTCAAGCGATTGTCTCCGCTCCTCTACACGATAGACAGCGTGCCCATTCTCTACCAAAGCCTTGACTAGCAGCGCTACTCTTGCATCGTTCATTCTTGAAAAAATCAGTTTTTGCTCTTGTAGTGTCCCTTCATACCCCCGGCCTCCAGCGAGACGTAACGCAGACTCTGGTTCCGAAACCGCAAGGCGTATCTCGCCAGCAGCCTGTTGTTGCAGATTAGCTATTGTATCTTGGTATACCATTTGCCCTTGGCGAATAATACCCACGGTATCTGCCATTTGTTCAATTTCACTAAGCAGGTGACTGGATACTACAACCGTAATTCCTTGCTCCTGTGGCAAACGTTTGATAAGCCCACGAATTTCCTGAATCCCTGACGGGTCGAGTCCGTTCGTTGGCTCGTCCAGAATAAGCAGCTCTGGATTCCCTAGCAAGGCAGCTGCGATACCGAGTCTCTGCTTCATCCCGAGGGAGAACCCTTTGACCGGACGTCTCTCTTCCCCGGTTAAAGAAACAATATCTAGCACCTCAGCAATTCGTGACTTCGGAACATCCAGAATACGGCGGATCGCTTCGAGATTGTCCACAGCACTCAGATGCCCATAATACGAGGGGGATTCGACAAGCGACCCTACCTTCCGTAAAATTTGCAGCTTATTCCTCCGAAGATCCTGGCCGAACACTTCAATTTTTCCAGATGTCGGTGTAATTAGGCCAAGCAGCATACGGATTGTTGTAGTTTTCCCAGCTCCGTTTGGACCCAGAAAACCATAAATCTCTCCCTTACGGATATTTAAATTCAAATTTTCTACCGCAGCCCGGCCACGATATTTTTTCAATAAATCCTTAGTTTTAATCACTGTTTCTTCCATGTTCTTCACCTCGGTATACAGCATAACGTCCCAAGGTTAAGGACAAGGAAGTGCCAAGTTTAAGTTTTGTTTAAATTTCACGATGCGGATCAAAGATTACAATAGAAGTGCCTTTGCCTGTGCTCTCCACAACCCATTCCAGCTCCATATGCTTCATCAAAAGATCGACGATAGACAATCCCAAACCTGCCCCCTTGTAATCGGATGGACTCTGAATGCCTCGACCATGATCCGCAATAATTATGGCACGTTGTTCATTACGTTGCTCCGTTGAGATCCCGACATAATGCCCGCTGCTGGCATGTCGTACAATGTTTTGATACAAATTATCGAGAATACGGCGGAACCAGACCTCATCCACCCTCCAGAATAGCGGTTCGGCTTCCAGGTTAATATCAATATCGAAGCCCTCTTTTTCCCATACGGGGTACCAAGCAGCCGCACTTTCCCGTAACAAGCGTAAAACATCTTTACGTTCCAGCTTCAAGGTTACCCGTCCACTATTGAGCAGATTGTAAGATAAAAGATTCTCGATCAGGACGCTAAGATCCGCAATACGCTCATCCATAAGCTGTAAGGACTGCTTACCTTTTGAGGTCAGATCCTCTTTGGTCATAACATGGATATGGCTGCGAATGACGGTTAGGGGTGTGCGTAAATCGTGAGATAAATTCGAGACTAGACGCTTACGCAACTCTTCCTCTTCTATTTCCCTGCGTCGGCTTTCATCCAGTTTAGTTACCATCGTATTAAAAGCTTCCTCCAATCGACCGATCTCGTCCAGTTTTCCTGTCACTATAGACTTAGGCATTCTATCCGGGCCTGTGATCGTCATCGCGGTTTGCAGTTGCAGCAGCCGTTTGCGAATTTTTCTAAAGAACATCCATGAAACCAGAGCGAACCCTCCAAAAAGGGTAAATAACACAAAGTTATACCAAGCCCAAGCCCCTAATCCCCCATAAGCCCCTTTGTTCAGCAGCTTGCTTGGAATTTGCATCACCATAAATCCCTTGTCTGCCTCCACTTTGTCCCCCACGAAAGCAACGATGGCTAATGGATCACGATTCGTACTTTCTTTCATAAATGAAATAGCCTCAGCCGCAGTCCACTGATCAGGAACTTCAGGGTAAATCTTATCCTTATCCCCTTCTTCAGGCGTGAGAATCAACTGGGTTTTTCCCTGCCCGTCTACCCAAAACATAGTAGCCTCGGTGTATTTTCGACTCAATTCAATCAGCCGCTGATTTATGGCTTCCGAAGAAGCATTTTCTAAGTGAAGTGCCTCTTTATGCCACATAGTCTCCAGCGGTGCAATATTCGAATACAGGGATGTATCTACAGGCGGGGCACCTTTGGTCACTTCGTTAAGAATATTGTAGCCAACAAAAGACAACGGAAGGACCACAGGGATAAATAGCAGTGCAGATACGATAATTAGCAAATACCCTGATAACAAGGAGGAATTACGTTTCTTGCGAATGCGCTCTAATCCTCTCATGCTCTTACCCGGTAGCCGATCCCACGGACAGTTTCGATAATTTCCGGATTACCCGGATCAAGCTCCAGCTTTTCGCGCAAATAACGAATATGTACCATCAGAGTTTTATCCCCTTCGATATAAGCCTCACCCCACACGGCCTCGTAGATCTGCTCCTTCGTCATAATTTGGTTAAGATGACGCAGCAAATAGGAAAAAATCTGAAATTGCTTACCTGTAAGCATGATTTCTTCCTGAGTCTGAGCATTCATTACGCGGTTATCCCCTTCATATACGACTAGATGTTTAAGTGTGAGCGAATCCTGAACAGATGCCCCATTCCTTCGGAGCAGCACCTCAATTCGAGCGGCCAATTCATCCGGATGAAAAGGCTTGGTCAAATAATCATCTGCGAACTCCAAACCTTGCAGCTTATCATCAATAGAGGTCCGGGCGGAAAGCATCAAAATGGGCAGCTTAGGGTAAGAACGTTTCAAACGTTGCCCGATCGTAAACCCGTCCAGACCTGGTAGCATAACATCGAGAATAGCCAGTTGGCAGGCGCCGGCTTCTTCCATTGCTCCTTCGCCGCTCCGTAACCAGCGGACACTATATCCTCTTTCGCTTAAATCAGCAGACACTACACTGCCAATTTCACGATCATCTTCAATATATAACAGAGTAACGCTCATGTAGCTTTAGCTCCTCCCCGATATGAATACCTAAAAAGTTGAAGTCATTATAACACATCAAACAGCCCTCCTACCCCATATGGGATAGGAGGGCTGTTTGATCAATTCAAAGCTATAGCTTACGGCTGCCATACTCCATGCTCTTTATTGCTGCCTACATACTCAATACGTGTTGGAGTAAGCTCCAAAATTACATAATTAGGATCATCAGGTCCTGTAAACCATGGCTCCAGCTCTTTATTCCATACCTTGGAGCGCAAGCCTTCATCCTTAGAGACGGTAGCAGTTGCTTCAATCTCCAGCACATCTTTGCTTCCGCCTGCCTCATAGCCAAGCAGTACAAAAGCATTCGGATTATCGGATAACTCCTCCACTTTATGAGTTTTGCGATTTGTAGCCAAATAAATTCTCAAACCCTCATGGAAAATGGCCATATAACGTACTTTCGGCTTATTTCCTTCTTCGATCGTACCAAAGGAACCGAACTTGTTGTCATCCAATGCCTTAATAATGAGTTGCTCCAGTTGTTTGTTATCCATTACGTAAATCTCTCCCTTCAAGCATGTAAACAAAAGTTTATATATCCAAGCTCACCGTTTGGATTTATCATAACAATGGTGCTTATTATAATGTACCCTTCAGGTTCACATTGAATCCGACCTTACCTCATAAACTACTTCAAGATAAGGAGCTTACTTCGTGAAAAAACTGATTTGGATCGGCTGTCTTTCCTACTTCGTTATCGGTCTGGCACATGTTGTGCTGGGATCTATTCTGCCCGTTCTACTGCAACATTATGATCAAAATTATAGTGCTGGCGGTGAATTAATCTTTAGTCAATTCGCTGGTTTTTTAGCAGGTGTGTTGGTCTCTCCCCTGCTTAATCGCCGCTTCGGAAAACGTGGAGGCATCCTCATTGCCACCAGTCTTCTACTAGTTGCAGAAATTGCCTACGCCTTTCTACCGCCTTGGGGCTGGATGTATGTTATCGCTGTTGCCGCAGGTTTTGGTTTCGGGATGATCGAAGCTGTTATCGGCACCATTATTATTGGTGCTGTAACCGAAGGAACTGCTATTGCAATGAGCCGGCTTGAAGTGCTATTCGGGATAGGCGCACTCGTGATGCCGCTTATCGCCAGTCCGCTCATTGCTGCCGGAGCGTGGAGATTGGCCTTTCTAATCGTCGCTGCCTTCTCCTTAATTTCTCTTATCCTCTGGACAAGAGGGCACTTCGGTAATCTACAACGAATGCTGGATGAACGTGCCTCTGTCCAAGGAGCAGACAATTCGCAATCCTCAAGCTCACGTTCTAACAAAAAATTTCCGTATAAAGGTAAGCAATGGATTCTGTTAGGGATCTTCATCGTTTTCTTTTTTCTTTATGTAGGCACAGAGATGAGTTTAGTCAACTTTATGCCGGCTATCTTTATTGCCAAGCTAGGGATGACGGAGTCTGCCGCAGCACTGACAGTCACTTTCTTTTGGCTGGCGATGTCTACAGGAAGATTGTTTGCGGGTGTAATTGCCGAAAAAATATCTTACCGCGTGTACATTCTCAGCAGCTGTTTACTAACCTTGTTACTGCTGACACTCTTTCCGTTCACTGACAATCGAATGGCTGCTTTCATTGTAATTCTGCTGCTGGGGCTGTTTATGTCCGGTATTTTCTCCATTGCTTTAGTCTTCTCCAGCAAAATGCTGCCTGGCACCGAAGAGTCAACACCCAGCATTATGATTGCTTCCGGAGGTGTTGGCGGTGCTTTGCTACCTCTGTTTATGGGCTGGTCTATGGACCATTTAGAAGTGGCACAAACAGCCGGATTACTCGCCGCTTTTGCCGCCTTCTTGTTTCTGCTAAGCATTGCCGCATGGAGGTTCCAGTCCATGCAAGCGGTGAAAGGAAAGAGTTCCCGTATTTAGAACAGTATCAACGTTATCCTTTTAGGGTAATGTGATCTATAAGCATATTCTGAGCACAAGGATGGACGATGAATGAATGAGTCTTCAACTGAGCCTTTGTTACATACTGCGCTCATGCAGTTTATATTTCCCTTTTCTATAAAAAAGGGCGATTCTAAGCAGCTTATCCAGCAATTACAGAACGACGGCTTCACACGTTTTTTTCTGGATAATAAAGAGCTTGAAGCTGCCTATTACGGAGATGGCTACTGTGTTTCCCATGAACGAATGGAGCGCACCTATTTACCGTTTGCTGCACATGTCCTTTTTCCACGCAGGAAGGATGCCGACTCGTTTCGCCGTTTTTCCAGAGTAAATAATCTCGACTGCATTCTGGAGATTCCGCAGCAATCTATATTTTTCAAAATTCTCTCGACGGATATATTCATATGTCCTTTTCAGCTTGGATTCGTGACGATACGTGTCCAGCTGGAGGGGGATTCAATTCCCTTTAGTATTGCCCTAGAATTCGCGGATCGTTTCCGTGCGCTAGAGAATACCTTCATACAGGATGATTACACTTATATTCATTGCGGGGAACAGACCTATGAGATGGTAGAGGATTTTGTCTTCCGAAATTTGGTGGATGGACTGGAGCCATATCTGGATCAATCGGATATCAATGGGGCTTATTTCGAGACCCTTCCTTTTTTCGTAGATGAAAGAATGCAGGTGCAAGCTTTTTACGGCTTTCAGAATGAAGAAAGCTCTGATGAGATTAGTGTAAATCTACGCTATCGCGCCTCACAGCTTGATGGAATTAATCTGAACGGAAAGCCCTATGCCAGTGCCAGCGATCCAGCGTATATTGCAAACTATTGTCATGAGCATTCCTATAATCGCTGGGGTCCAGACACATATTATATGATGAATGAGCAAACCTTTTGCTGCATGACCCGCGCTGAACAGGAGATTGCTGTTAGTCTAGCCAACCAGATGTACGGGCAATATTATTACGGATTTTTACTCAATATTTTCCACAAAATCGTTCTGCTAAAGCTCGCCAATATGCACTCCCGACTTCGGATTAATCATGATTATGAGGAAATAGACAATCTAATCTACTCCATCAATAAGTTCTCGGCAAAGTTCTACTTCTTGGAGTTGATTTCCCAGTCGCAGGGCCGGGAGATATTTCTTCAGCTGCGTAAAGTATACGGAAACGACGCTTTGTTCGAGGAAGTGAAAGAAACCTTAAATGACCTGTTTCAGTATCAGGATAAGTTTCAGTCCAAGCGACGGGATAATCTGCTGATGATTCTTACTGTATTTACGGTAGTAAGCGGGATTTACGGCATGAATCAGGTCATTGACGATCTGGATGGAAAGATTCAATGGAGTAAAATGATTGGTTATTCTCCCTTTGAATTTCTTGCCCTCTTCGTGATCATGAGCGGGATTCTGATCAGCGTTGTCCTCACGCTAGGGGCGCTGGTTAGTGAGCTTAAACGGCGTCACCGCAAGAAATATAAAGATCTAGACTAGCAAAAAAGAAACTACTTGATTGGAAAAATTCAGGAGTGCACTACTAGACATTCCGAGTACAGCCGTCTATAATACACCGTATGCGAGAAATATAAGATATAAAGTATGGGTACAAAACTTATGCTTACTTATATTGCACATAGAAATACCCGTTAACTTCATAGAACCAGGGGTGCTGGAATTGGCCGGCTGAGATTGTATCCCACAAGATACTGACCCTTATACCTGATCTGGATAATGCCAGCGTAGGAATCGCCAATTGGTTCTGGTCCCTGTGACCTTAACTAACCTTGCGCCAAGCCAGCGTCCCGATCACTCGGGGCGCTTTTTTTGTAAGATCACTAAAAGATGTAGAAAAACGTACATACTACACTTTACGGTTCATGTTGTGAAGACGGGATTCTTGTAACCTTAAAGGAGAGAAGAAGACATGCACCTTAAAAAAGCACTTACGTTGTGCCTCACCTGTGTACTCATTCTTGCCATTGCCGGATGCGGCAGCAACAATGGGAATACAGCCGGAAACAAAGCAAATGCTACTGATCCAACTGCTGCGGCTGGGACGGATGCTCCAAAAGAGCTCACCAAAGTTAAAGTCGCACTCGACTGGACACCGAACACGAATCATACCGGTCTATACGTAGCTAAGGATCTTGGTTACTACGCTGAAGAAGGTCTGGACGTCGAGATCGTTCAGCCAGGCGCAGCGGGTTCTGATACTATGGTTACTTCTGGCGAAGCCGCATTTGGCATCAGCGCCCAAGAAGGATTAACACTAGCCCGTCTACAAGGCGTGCCCCTTGTCTCGATAGCAGCTATTATTCAGCATAATACGTCGGGATTCGCTGCTCCAGTAGATCGCAATATTAAATCACCAAAGGATTTCGAAGGTAAAACCTACGGAGGCTGGGGCTCACCGGCCGAAGAAGCAGCCATGAAAGCTATCATGGATCCTGAAGGTGGCGATGTGAAAAAGGTGAAGCTGATCAGTATCGGTGAAGCTGATTATTTTACCGCCGTCAAACGTGACATTGATTTCGCCTGGATTTTCTACGCTTGGACTGGTGTTGAGGCTGAGTTGCGTGGCGAGCCATTGGATATGCTGTACTTAAAGGATTATGCGCCGCAGCTCGATTATTACACGCCTGTGCTGACGACGAGTGAGAAGCAAATTGCAGATCATCCTGATCTGGTGAAGGCCTTCATGAAAGCCACATCAAAAGGTTATCAATATGCCATAGATCATCCGGAAGAGGCTGCCGGTATGTTATCGAAGGCCGTTCCTGACCTGGACGCCGACCTTGTCCTAGCTAGCCAAAAATGGCTTAGCCCAAAATACAAGGACGATGCTGCCCGCTGGGGCGAGCAAAAAACCGAGGTCTGGCAGAATTATGGCGACTGGATGTACGATCTGAAGTTGCTGGATAAACCGCTGGATGCTGCTAGTGCATTCAGTAATGATTTTTTACCGGCGGAGTAGAGAGCGGACTTCAGAACCAAGAAGGTTGGACGTTACTTAAGGAAGGAGGAACGGAGCGTAGTGATGTGCTACGTGAGTACCGGACTTCCCAAGTTCGTTCAAGATTCGATGTCGAGTTTGCTTCCTGAATTACTTCGTTATCAAAGTTGGCTTTTTGAACTTACCTTATAATTTAAGAGTTCAAAAAGTCGGCTTTCAGAACCAAGAAGGTTGGACGTTACTTGAGGAAGGAGGAACGGAGCGTAGTGATGTGCTACGTGAGTACCGGACTTCCCAAGTTCGTTCAAGATTCGATGTCGAGTTTGCTTCCTGAATTACTTCGTTATCAAAGTTGGCTTTTTGAACTTACCTTATAATTTAAGAGTTCAAAAAGTCGGCTTTCAGAACCAAGAAGGTTGGACGTTACTTGAGGAAGGAGGAACGGAGCGTAGTGATGTGCTACGTGAGTACCGGACTTCCCAAATTCGTTCAAGATTCGATGTCGAGTTTGCTTCCTGAGTTACTTCGTTATCAAAGTTGGCTTATTGAACTTACCTTATAAAATGAAAGGATTGATTATTGTGGCTAACACCCTACTAAGCATTCAAGTAATTCCAAAAACTCCGAACAATGAGGATTCCATCCCATACGTAGATAAAGCGATTGAGGTCATTCAGAAATCCGGTGTTAAACATCAGGTGAATCCGCTGGAAACCACAATGGAAGGTGAGCTTAGCGAGCTGCTGGAGGTTGTGCGTCAGATGCAGGAGGCGTTGATCGAAGCAGGCAGTCCAAGCGTAATTTCGCAGATCAAAATCGCTCATAATCCTAACGGAATCAGCATGGATAAATTGACGGAGAAATATCGGCCGTGAGATCGACCTGGAAGCTAATATGGCCGCCCCTTGTGGCGGTCGTCTTCTTTTTAACCGTATGGCAGCTATCTGTATCTGTATTTCATATCGAATCCTGGATTCTGCCGAGTCCTGCTGATATTGCCCGTGAATCCACCAGTAACGCTTCTGGTCTTTGGGCTCATACGATGGCTACGCTGCGGCTCACTTTAATTGGTTTTCCCATTGGTACGGGGGTAGGCCTGATCGTTGCTTTGCTTTTGCATCTTTTGCCTTGGGCTAGACGGGCTTTTTATCCACTTATTATTCTGAGTCAAAATGTTCCCTCCATCGCGCTCGGACCCCTGCTCATTATCTGGTTCGGCTTTGGTCTTTTGCCCAAAATCGTGCTGATTACACTAGTATGTTTCTTCCCGGTAGCTGTCGCTGCGATGGGCGGTCTGGCCCAAAGTGATCAGGTCATGATGAATTATATGAAAATGGCTGGCGCAAGCAAGTGGCAAATCTTCACCAAGCTGGAGCTGCCCTCTTCTATCCCGGCACTATTTTCCGGCGTAAAAATATCTGCTACTTATGCGGTTATGGGCGCCGTGGTCGCTGAATGGATTGGTGCGGATAAAGGTATTGGCTATTATATGCTCCTGCAGAAATCCGCATATCGTACGGATCGGATGTTTGTCGCTATTGTTATTATTGTGCTTTTAAGTCTTGTACTCTTTGCTATTATTGCATTGCTGGAAAAATGGCTGGTTCGCTGGAAGCCGCGCCGTAACTCATAGAAAGGAAGATGCCTGTATGTCTCAAGCGACGCAAATGCAACACAGAACAACAGAAGTCATAAGCTCTCCTGAAGCTCATACCGTGGCACCCGCCCTTGAAGTGAGCGGCATCTCCAAATCTTTTTCCCATCGTCGCCGTGAGATGAACGTTCTGAATAATGTCTCTCTCAAGGTAGAGCAACAAGAATTCGTTTCGATCGTTGGTCCTTCCGGCTGCGGAAAAAGCACCTTATTCCATATGATTGGCGGCCTTGTGAAACCCGATGCAGGCACGATCCGCATGAACGGCAAGGTCGTTACAGGTCAACGCGGTGAAATTAGTTATATGCCGCAGCAGCCTGCGCTTTTTCCTTGGCGTACAATTGAGGATAATGTGCTGCTTGCTGGGGAGATCAAGGGTGCACTGCGGGATGGAGCCCGCGAGGAAGCGCGCCAGTGGCTTGCCAAGGTTGGGTTAAGCGGGTTCGAACATGCTTATCCGCATATGTTGTCTGGCGGGATGCAGCAGCGTGCAGCTTTTCTCAGAGCATTGCTCGCTCCCCAGGAGCTAATGTTGCTGGATGAACCTTTCAGCGCACTCGATGCACTAACTCGCAGTGAAATGCAGCGCTGGCTGCTTGAGCTGTGGGAAGAGAATCGCCGCTCTGTGCTGTTCATTACTCACAACATCGAAGAAGCGTTGCTGCTCTCTAATCGTATCTATGTATTTTCCGGCCGCCCCGGCTCCATTCTGCATACAGTCGATGTGCCGTTTCCGCGGCCACGCCGTGATGAGATTACGGACTCTCCCGAGTTCCTTAAGCTCAAACGCCAGTTGTCACAGTGGATGCGAGAGGAACAAGCTAAAAATAGGCAGCCGCTAGCTTAATCGCTAAGCTCTGTAAACTGATATCGCTGGTATAGCGGTGTCAGTTTTTTATTTGCAGCGATAAACTCCTGCCCTATTTATAATTGACGCGGATGTATCTGCTCAATTAAACAAATTTCACTCATCATAGTAGGGATCACATTAAATGTGCGGCGAAAACCGACTCCCTGTTGGTAATGGATAGTAACCGGGCGGGTTGGGGACATTTACGGGATTTATACCGTTGATTTGTTTCGTTGGACCGAATTTGGCTCATTCTACGGGATTTATACCGTTGATTTGCTGCTTCGGGCCGGACTCGGCTCATTCTACGGGATTTATACCGTTGATTTACTTCGTCGGGCCGGATTTGGCTCATTCTGCGGGATTTATACCGCTGATTTGATTCGTTGGGCCGGACTCGGCTCATTCTGCGGGATTTATACCGTTGATTGCTTCGTTGGGCCGGACTCGGCTCATTCTACGGGATTTATACCGCTGATTTGATTCGTCGTGCCAGATTCGGCTCATTCTACGGGATTTATACCGCTGATTTGTTTCGTTGGGCCGGACTCGGCTCATTCTGCGGGATTTATACCGTTGATTGCTTCGTTGGGCCAGATTCGGCTCATTCTACGGGATTTATACCGTTGATTTGTTTCGTTGGACCGGATTTGGCTCATTCTACGGGATTTATACCGTTGATTTGCTTCGTCGGGCCGGATTTGGCTCATTCTGCGGGATTTATACCTCTGATTTGATTCGTCGGGCTGAATTGCACCCGATCTAGGGCATTTTTGCCTTTCTTTTGCCTCTTCGGGCTGAAATGCACCCGATCTAGGGCATTTTTGCCTTTCTTTTGCCTCTTCAGGCTGAATTGCACCCGATCTAGGGCATTTTTGCCTTTCTTTTGCTACTTCGGGCTGAAATGCAACGATTCAAGGGCATTTTTGCCTTTCTTTTGCCTCTTCGGGCTGAAATGCACCCGATCTAGGGCATTTTTGCCTTTCTTTTGCCTCTTTAGGCTGAATCGCACCGATTCTAGGGCATTTTTGTCTTTCTTTTGCTACTTCGGGCTGAATTGCACCCGATCTAGGGCATTTTTGCCTTTCTTTTGCCACTTCGGGCTGAAATGCACCCGATCTAGGGCATTTTTGCCCTTGTTTTGGCACTTCGGCTGAATCACACCGATTCTAGGGCATTTTTGCCTTCTATTTCCCACTTCGGCGGAATTCCAGTGACTCAGGGGCATTTTTGCCCTTATTGTTCCTCTTTAGCTTTTAGTTTGAATTAAATACGAGACTATGGCATCAACCAGAATCGGTGTTGTTTATTATTATTAATTTGTTTAAAGGTCACAGCTATAGTCGCACTTACATTCTACTCATTACTCTTACACATACTCCCACTACTCACTTTTACTCCTACTCCTTACTTCCTACTCTCACACCTGCCCCCTCCTCCTCTCCCACCAATCGAACCTAAAAAAGGCCCCATAAACGAGGCCTTTTCTTCATTTCCTAATCATAGCTCGGAACACGAATTTGGGCAGCACTGCCTGTCTGCGCCATCGCGACTTTTGTCCCTTCGCAACGGGAGCGAACAAAAGTCTATGCAACCACTCCAGATTGAGTTTTTTCCATAGCGCTGGTGCAGGAGTAACTTTTCCCGCTATTACATCTAAGCTGCCGCCCACGCCAAAAACAACTTTTACCTGCGCAAGCTCCTGTTTGTGCTTATATACCCATTTGTCAGAGTATGGCGCACCCATCGCAACGATCAGGAGATCTGGCTGTGCGCGCTGTATTTCTGCTACAATGGCAGGCTCCTCTTCCTTGGTAAGAAAACCATTATGTCTTCCTGCAATCTTCACATTCGGATATAACTCCGTGATCTTTTCGACCGCTTTACAGCTGGTAAGCTCATCTGTTCCCAAGAAATAAAAACTCCATCCCAAGCTATTTCCTTGCTCCAAAAGCTCAAGAAGCAGCTCATATCCAGTTACCCTCTCAGCAATAGGATCGCCTTTTCTTTTTGATGCCATCACAATGCCAATCCCGTCAGGAGTGATTAAATCCGCTTCTTGAAGTATGGTTCGTAGCAGCTCGTCCGATTGACTTGTTATCGTAATTTCCGGGTTAGCCGTGATCAAATGGAAAAGTTTCGGTTCCCCAGATTGAATATGTTTTGTTAGATGAAGTGTTGTCTCATGTAGTGTTAGTTTTGAAAAGGGAACTCCTAATATTGAAACTGTCCCGTCCATATAATCACCTCTCACTAAAATTCCACTTCAATATACCTTACCATAATCAAGAGGAGGAAGGGGAGTCATTTAAGTTACTTAATCACCACAGCTACTACGCCGCTACAGCTAGCTATCCACTACGATCACCCAAACACTATAGCCATCTCAACCATCCGACCATTCCACCACCCCAGCTACTACGCTACCCAAACACTTCAGCCATTCCACCGCTTCAACCATTTCAGCCCACTACAGCCATCCCCAGCACCCCCGCCACCACAGCTACTCTACTCACCCAAACACCCTATAGCTCCACTCACTCCTCCATAAACTTCCACCACTCTACTAACCAAGATTCATCGATCCCCCGCATGCGGAATTCCTCTACAAGTATCTTCCGGAATCGTTTTTCCATTTTGACAAAGTTATTATCCTCCTGGTACATAGGGGCAAAGGATTCATCATCTCTAATAAAACTCCAAAAATCGCCCGCACACTCCAAAATCTTTCGGCCGACAGTCGTTTGTTTGGCTACAGGTACCAGCCATTTGTCATAGGGGTAGGGGTGACCTTCAATAGTAATGGCACAGCGTAATGCTTCTTTATAAAGAGAAACCGCTAAAAATAAAATAGGAAAGGCGTCGCCACGCACTACCGGATTATCTAAGCTTTTGGCATAACTTCTTAACTGTATGTATGAATTCTTACGAAATCTCATTAGGACTTCAGGTTGGAGGGGCACATAGGCATCAAAAAGTGACTTTACATCCAATCGGTCATAGTAGATATATGAAATAGAAGCATTCCACAGCCATTCCATATTTCCGCTCATTAACGCCGCTTTAATTTCTGATATTTTATGCAGTGTGTAATGTCCGGACTTGCCGCTGGGAAGTCGTAAATCCATAAAAAAACTACTTTGCTCCTGGATCAGCCCCGCTTGCTCGAACCGATGATTAATGCTGCTATAATACTCATCCTGACAAATAATGATTACATCCACATCCGACTGCTCATCCACCACACCAAGTGCGGTCGATCCATCAAGGAGAATACTTACCCGCTGACTCTCCTCTTTCATTAACGGATGATTTAGAATTTCTTGTGTGATATACTGCCCAATTTCCTCTAATAATTCGCTATGAACCTGCGTCTTATCAGGTGTTAATAAAATATCCGACAACACTGATTTCACCATCTCAACCCCAACCTCCAATCAATCTCAATTTCTCAAAAAATAAAACGTTTACACCTAACCTAATATTTGGATAATGGAGTACCATTCTACACTCCTAATATATATCTTGCAAGGATAAATGAAGTACCCTTTTGCCTAAGCCTAAATATAATGAAGTATCTATTTACTTGGAAAGGGGTAAAAGCATGGCGCAGCCAAAAGTGATTGCTACAGTCCGCTCTGCCGGACCGATCGGAGATATAAAAGTAAATGTCGTCACGAATCGAGTATACTTTGTAAACCCAGACACCGAGGCTGGAACTATCGGGGTATTGGAGGGCAGAACTAATCGCATTATCGCTCGGATCCCTGTAGGAAGACTGCCGTCTCAGCTCGGAATCAACCCCCAAACCAACCGGATTTATGTACCTAACTTCCGTGACGAAAACGTATCTGTCATAAACGGGCGGACAAACCAGGTAATCAAAACTGTCAAAGTAGGCCGATTCCCAGACAATATCGGAGTAAATGTTCGAACCAATCTGATTTATGTAACTAGCGCATTCGGAACCCTATTCGTCATAGACGGGAAAACAAATCAGGTCCGTAAAAAGATTGAAATCGGTGGACGCCCCTCCAGAATTGTTATCAATGAGCTTACCAACCGTGTCTATGTGACCAATACAGTAAATGATAGCGTCACCGTCATTAACGGAACTACACAGGCGATCATTGCGACAATAAAAGTCGGAAGTAACCCCGTGATAGCGCCAGCACTTAATAAAATTACCAATCGTATTTATGTCGCTAATAACTTGAGCCGGTTTCTTTCTGTGATCAATGGCCGAACCAATAAATTGTTGCGTAATGTACAGCTGGGACGTTTGCAAAGTGAGGTCGTTATAAATCCGCTGACGAATCGTATTTATGTCTCAAGTGCACAAGTGGAGGGTAAGGGCAGGCTGTTTGTCATAGATGGGCGCAACAACAAAATTATAACCACAAAGGTGTTGCCTACCTCCTCCAACACGATTATCAACCCGAATACAAATCATTTATTTGTTGGTAATTTCGATAAGAATCATATGTCCGTTTATAACGCCACCACGTTTAAACGGCTCGCAAGATTCTCCTCCGTATCAGGCAGCACTGTGCTAAACCCGCTCACAAATAGAATTTATGTAGGTGGAAACGACTCCATAACGGTCATTCAAGATGGACCAAGACTCACTCAGAGTTCTATTTTTAATTAAGACAAAAAGACGCCCACCATAGGTGAGCGTCTTTCTACATATCAAATTACATCGATCTAGCGGATGAAACTTGTTTAACAGCCACTTTTTCCTCGGCTGTTTCTGTATCCTTAGGCTGTATCCCTCTTTTTATGAAGAAAGCTAGGATAAAGGCAATAATGGCAACGCCTACTGACACTAAGAACGCATCATTAATTCCTTCGATCGTTGCTTTTGCGATGACTTGGTTTTGAATGCCAAGCAATTGCTCTGCAGAAGGCTTAGCCGTTAATTTACTCACAGCCTCAGCTACCATATCTTTGACATGTGAAGTAGTACTGTTAGACATAATCGTTACAAGCAGCGCCCCGCCAATCGCCCCGGAGACTTGCTGAATCGTACTGTTCATGGCTGTACCATGCGGTGTATATTTAGCCGGGATGGAGTTCAGACCATTGGTCATCACAGGCATCATAACCATTGAAATCCCGAACATTCTCACAGAATACAAAATCATAAGTGTCGAATATTTCGTTGTTTCAGTTAGATCACTAAAGAAATACGTACTGATCACTACGATAGCCAGACCGATTAACGCCAAGACTTTGCCGCCGAATTTATCGAACAATTTACCTGTGATTGGAGACATAACCCCCATAATCAACGCACCAGGCAACATTAGGAGTCCCGAATCCAAAGGTGAAATGCCTCTAATATTTTGCAGATAAATCGGCATTAACATCATGGCTGAGAACATCGCCATATTCAGTGTAATCGAAATCGCTGAGGATAAAGCGAACATCGGATATTTGTACACTCTGAAGTTAAGCATAGGCTCCTTCATCTTCATCTGGCGCATAATGAATATCACTAAACCAATAACCCCGATAATAAGGGTGGAGTAGACCATTGGATCATCCCATCCTTTATTCCCAGCGGAACTGAAGCCGTATAGAAGACCCCCGAACCCAATCGCTGATAGAACTACGGATAGAATATCAATTTTAATAGCCACATCTTTTTTAGGATCATGCAGTTTGAAGAAGGCAAGAATGAACACCAATACGGCGATCGGTGCAATCATAAAGAACAGCACAGGCCATTCATAATGCTGAATAATCCATCCTGAGAGTGTAGGACCAATGGCTGGTGCAAAAATCATAACCAAACCAAACATCCCCATGGCCGAGCCACGTTTTTCAGGTGGAAATGTGGTGAACAATACATTCATTAATAATGGCATCATAATCGCGGCCCCTGAGGCTTGGACCATTCTCGCAATCAATAATACAGGGAAACTTGGAGCAAAGCCTCCAATGAAGGTCCCTATTGCAAATAATCCAATGGCGATTAGGAATAATCGTCTGGCTGTATACTTTTGAATTAAAAAGGCCGTTGAAGGAATCATGATCCCGTTCACTAACATATAACCCGTCGATAACCACTGTACCGTTGAGGCACTGACATCAAAATCCTTCATAATCGATGGTAAAGCTATATTGAGCAAGGTATTACTCAGTAAAGCAACAAATGCACCAATCATAAGGATTGCCAAAATCCCATAGGACGCTTTACTTTCTTTCGTTTTCATTTTGGAATCCTCCATTCTATAATCATACCGTCGGTTCAATTTTGAACTTATGTTACAATGTAGAATATATTACTCTTATATTTACTGCTTGGCAAGTCAGAATTCATTTAAAAACTAAATTGTATTAAGTGGAAATATAAGCTAGTCTATTCTACGTGAAGTGTTTTTTTTGCACAAAAGAGTCCAGCTTAAAGGGGCACCTAAGATGATAAATAAACGGAAAGAGCAAGTGATTCAAAAAGCACATGAATTATTTATTGAAAAAGGCTACCACGCCACATCCATACAGGACATTCTGAATCACAGCCGGATCTCCAAAGGATCTTTTTATAATTATTTCCCTTCCAAGGGGGATCTCTTTAAAGCTGTATTCACCTCTATTCATGACCAGCTGGAAGAAGGCAGAAATGGCCTGCTCATTGGCCAGGACCCCTCTGACATTGATATATTCGCTAAACAAGTTCAACTGGTTATGAAAATCAATAAAAAAAATAAATTGTTGCAGCTGGTTGAAGATGCCCTGGTCTCCAATGATCCGGATTTAATTACGTTCATCAAAAAAACTAAATTCACCTTATTAACCTGGGTGCATGAACGTTTCCTGCATATATTTTCTGAAGATAAAAAACCCTATCTACTGGATGGAGCCATCATTTTCACAGGCATCTTGCAACATATGCTGCAAATTAACAGTGCCATGAATGAAGTCATTACCTCTCAACAAATCATTAATTATTGCACTACTCTTATCCAGACGATTGTTGAGGACTTAAGTGAAAAAGGAATGCAGCTTATCTCCCCCGATCATGTAGGGAAACTATTGCCTGTTGCTGAATACACTGATTTTTTTAATAATGATTTATCGTTTGCGACCGTAAGCTTAAAAAAAATCATTGATAAATCATTCGCCGCCGATGATCCCAGCCTGTCCAATGCACTGAAGCTGTTATATTTTATCCAAGAAGAGATCATGAACAATAAGGAACCAAGAGAGTTCTTAATCGAAAGCGCCCTGCTCTCCTTGAAAATGTGCCCTCAGTTTAATGAAACGAAGGAATTTGCACATTATCAGACAGTGTTATCTGCAATGCTCTAAGCACAATCAAAGTATGGCTTCAATCATTTAAGCGTATTCTAAACGCAAGGCACGAAACTAAAAGTGTGGTGACCGATTTGTTCAAGCTTTTATTAATCGAAGATGATACAACGCTGTTTAATGAGATCAAAGAACGGCTTACGCAGTGGTCTTATGATGTATATGGCATTCAAGATTTCAACAATGTTACGCAGGAATTCACGGAAATCAAACCTGATTTAGTGATAATTGATATCCAATTACCCAAATTCGATGGATTTCATTGGTGCAGAATGATTCGCTCTCACTCTAATCTGCCGATTATCTTCTTATCCTCTCGGGATCATCCGACAGATATGGTGATGTCCATGCAGCTGGGAGCCGATGATTATATCCAAAAGCCCTTCCATTTCGATGTACTCATTGCCAAGGTGCAAGCCATTCTCCGGCGTGTGTACAATTACAATACGGATAACATTGAACTCAAAACGTGGTGCGGAGCTACCGTCGATTATGAGCGGAATTCAGTGACCAACGACACGGGAACGATTGAGCTTACCAAAAATGAGATTTTCATATTGAAATTGCTCATTGAGAAAAAGAATAAAATTGTCACCCGCGAGGAATTAATTAATAGCTTATGGGACGATAAGCGCTTTATTAGCGACAACACCCTTACCGTCAACGTAAATAGGCTGCGCAAAAAGCTCGACGAGCTTGAATTAGGGGCGTTTATTGAGACGAAGGTTGGACAAGGGTACGTAGCCATTGAAGAGGATTCTCTATGATTAAAAAGTACCTGCTCGAAAGACTCGGTTGGATTTTGCTTTTTCTCTTTGTACATCTATTTATGCTCTTTATCACCTTTATGGACCCGACCATCCCCCTGTCTTCAGTGCTCTATCTGGTCTCTTTATCGATGATTTTTTTCGTAATTTTTCTAGTCATTCGCTATCCTAAGGAAACCAGATTTTATAAAAGCTTAAATGAGCGGGACGATGATCTCGATCTGACAAGCATCGCTCTTGCCGAAAGTCCTTTTGAGAAAATCATCGAAGAGAGCATCACCAACCAAGTGAAATTGTTAAAGCGGACTGCTTCAGACAATTTAATGAATTTGGAGCAAGAGAAGGATGAGCTGTTATCCTGGATTCATGAAGTAAAGACTCCACTGACCGCAATGCATCTAATGATTGAGCGTATAGAAGATGATGTTATGAAGGGGCACTTGACCTATGAGTGGCTGCGTATTCACCTGCTGCTGGATCAGCAGCTCCATCAAAGACGGATACCATTTATTGAAAACGACCTGTACATGGAGCAAATCGATATAGAAACGCTTATTTTTAGTGAGATTAAGACATTACAATCTTGGTGTATTCAGAAGGGAATCGGCTTTGAGTTGAACTTAGAAGCTGCTGAAGTGCTTAGTGATGCTAAATGGCTGGCTTTTATCCTCAGACAACTCCTAACCAACGCCGTAAAATATAGTGAGGCTTCTGATATTACAGTGAATAGCTACCAGCAAGCTGAACATATCGTTCTTGAGGTGAAGGATTGCGGGCGCGGGATAGATCCGAAGGACCTGCCGCGCATCTTCGACAGAGGGTTTACTTCCACTACTGTACATCGCGACAATGCCGCCACAGGCATGGGCTTATATTTAGCTCAGAAAGCAGCTCAATCCTTACTCATCATCATCGGGGTTCAATCCAAGCTCGGAGCGGGATCAACATTTACGCTAACCTTCCCACTCAAAAATGAATTCGTTAAAATCTCAAGCATGTGACAACAATGTCACATGCTTTTATATTTTGTTCGGGCAATCGCAGGATAAGAACAATAAACTTTTTTATAATAAAGCTATACAAGAAGAAACGAAGGAGTGAATCATTATGGCAATTCTAGAAGCTACTAAAATTCATAAAAGCTATGGCAATAAATTAAACAAACAATCCGTGTTAAGCGGACTCGATATTCGTATAGAAGAAGGCGAATTCGTTGGCATCATGGGGCCTTCCGGTTCAGGTAAAACCACCCTGCTCAACGTACTCTCGTCGATCGACAAAATCAGTAACGGATCTATTACCATCGAGGGCAATGAAATCTCCAATATGAAAGAGAAGCAGCTCGCTGAATTTCGCAAGAATCATTTAGGTTTTATTTTTCAAGAATATAATCTCTTGGACACGCTGACGGTAAAGGAGAACATCCTGCTGCCACTATCCATTACCAATACACCCAAGAAAGCCGCCAATCAGAAATTCGAAAGTCTCGCAAAGGAATTGGGGATTTTGGAATTAAAAAATAAGTACCCCAATGAAATCTCTGGCGGTCAAAAACAACGTACCTCAGCAGCTCGTGCCTTCATTCATGATCCAAGTATTATTTTTGCAGATGAGCCTACCGGGGCGCTGGATTCTAAATCCGCTTCTGATTTATTAAATAAGCTAAGTGAACTCAATCAAAAACGAAGAGCAACCATCGTTATGGTTACACATGATCCAGTGGCTGCCAGTTATTGCAGTAGAGTTATTTTTATAAAAGATGGAAAAATCTATACGCAACTAAATAAAGGAGAACAATCAAGACAAGTTTTCTTCAACGACATTATAAAAACACAGGGTGTATTAGGCGGTGTGCAGAATGAGCATTAATGTATTAATGATTCGAAATCTGCGAAAAAACATCCGAAATTACTACCTATACGTATTTGCGCTAGTTTTTAGTGTGGCCTTATATTTCGCCTTTGTCACCTTGCAATACGATCCCTCGATGGATGAGCTGGAAAGCTCTATCAAAGGGGGCGCAGCCATCACGGCTGCCTCGGTTTTACTAGTCGTAATTGTCTCTATTTTCCTGTTATATGCTAATACGATCTTCATCAAACGACGCGGCAAAGAAATTGGCTTATTTCAGTTAATTGGAATGACCAAAAATAAAATCTTCCGCATTCTTTCGGCAGAGAACTTTATTCTGTATTTCGGTTCCTTGGTCCTGGGGATATTAGTAGGCTTTTCTATCTCAAAATTGATCCTCATGATCTTATTTAAAATAATGGGGGTCGATGCTATAGCCTCCCTTCATTTCTCTATCGAAGCTTTGATTCAGACGTTGATCGTATTTTGTGTGATTTATCTTTTGATCATGCTGATGAATTATGGATTTATTAAAAGACAAAGTATCTTATCCTTGTTCCGGGTAACCTCAACAACAGAAGGTACAGTGAAAAAGTTATCCTTCTTTGAAATGATCATAGGGATTGTCGGAATTGGCCTAATCCTACTGGGCTATGTGCTCTCCTCTAAATTACTTACCGAAGACGTAACCTCAATGAATCAATTGGCTATATCCATGATTACTATTTTGGGATCCGTCATTATTGGGACCTATCTATTTTATAAAGGCTCGGTAAGTTTTATTTTTCATATCATTCGTAAGCGGAAAAACGGCTATCTGAACATTAGAGAGGTTCTATCTCTTTCCTCCATTATGTTTCGCATGAAATCCAATGCCGTATTATTAACCATCATTACAACGGTATCGGCACTAGCCCTGGGTTTATTATCCCTTAGCTACATTTCCTTTTACTCTGCTGAGAAAACTTCCAAGCAATATGTCCCAACGGATTTTGTATTCACGAATGCCCAAGAGGCTGAACAATTTACAAAGATCCTAACGGCAAATGATTTAGTATTTACAGAAAGAAGGACCCAAGTCCTTCAGGTCGATGTAGATGTTGAAGAGATTCTTGTTAAAAAACCGGACGGAGACAATATGTTTTCAAATATTATGACCCTGGCGGTCATAAGTGAAAATGCACTTGAAGACGTTGATCTAACTCCAGATAAAGCTTATTTTACGAAATCAAGCAGTGCACTGGATAATTTTGTTACTATGAAAGATAAAGGTGCGATTGAACTCAAAGGGTTACATGAGGTTTTTCCACAGGATTATAAAAGATTAGATATCGAAAGTCCCATTTCAGGGTATTACACAGGTGGTGGCTTACCGGTTGCGGTTGTAGACGAATCGATCTTTAAGCGCTTAAAGAAGGATTTAGATCCTGCCCTTCAAAGAGGATCCTCCCTTAATATCGGGATTGATATGAAAGTCCGGGCCAGCGTTGAACAGGCAAATGAACTTTTTAAGACCTTGAAATTTGATGAGAAAAACAAACAAGACTCTCAATTAGAGTCGATAAAAGGTCAAAAACAAAATATGGGACTCATTATGTTTATCGTTGCTTTTCTGGGGTTAACCTTCTTGATTACCTCCGGATGTATTCTATACTTTAAACAAATGGATGAAAGTGAAAATGAAAAACCTAACTACACCATTCTGAGAAAGCTAGGGTTCACGCAAGGTGATCTGCTCAGAGGTATACAGATGAAACAATTGTTCAACTTCGGTATTCCATTAGTCATAGGTCTGCTTCACAGCTACTTCGCCGTTAAATCCGGCTGGTTCTTATTCGGCACAGAGCTTTGGACACCGATGATTCTGGTGATGCTGTTATACACTGCTTTGTATTCGATCTTTGCAATATTGTCCGTCTTCTATTACAAAAAGGTAATTAAAGAGGCGCTTTAAAATAACAAAGGTGTTCCAAAAGCCATCATGGCTTAGGGACACCTTTGTTTGATTTGATATCATTTACAGGTAGGAGGCACCGGCATCTATCGGACACAGATGAACCTCTTTCTAAGTAATAGCGTCACTGGAGTCCGAAACCCTGCTCTATAGGCTAAAAATTCGCAAATAACGCCAACGGGGTCCGTAACGCTCAGAGGATCTGTCGAATCCCTCAGCTATTCACAATCCCCAATACAAATCCATCATAACCTTTGCTTCCCACCGTCTGAATGGCAGTAGCCGAAATTCTAGGCTCTTCAGCCAACAGATCATAGAATTCCCGTACGCCTACTACACGAGCGTCTTCGCTATTCTCATTAATGACCTCACCTTCACGAATCACATTATCTCCAAGGATCACCGTTCCGGGCTGGGAGAATTGCAGCGCCCACTTTAAATAGTTAGGATTATTCGGTTTATCGGCATCTATAAAAATAAAGTCGAAGGGTTCAACGCCCTCTTGTTTCATCTGAGACAGTTGCTCTAATGCATCCCCTACACGAAGCTCTACCAGATGATCCACCTCGGCAAGCGAAAGATTAGCTTTAGCTACCTGCGCATGAATGGGATCCAGCTCCAAGGTAACTATCTGTCCGTCAGACGGCAGGGCTCTTGCCATCCAAATCGTACTGTACCCGCCCAAGGTGCCAATCTCCAAAATCCGGCGTGCACCTTTCATTTGCACCAGTAGATTGAGGAATTTCCCCTGACTAGGCGAAACATCAAAGGGCGGCAGCCCTGCCTGTTGATTGGTGACCAACACTTCTTCCAACACAGCGTCCTGTGGAATCAGGCGCTCTGTAATATACTGATCGACTTTATCCCAAGTAGTCGTTTGATACATATTTATCACTTCTCCTTTAGTATTGATTTTGGTTTAAATGAACTTATAATTTCCACATTTAGGGATCGTTCGTAACTACGAGGAGTGTTTGGACTTCCGGTCGCTGTTGTCTCCAGATTTCTTCAATTTAAACACTGTTCATGTTTGAAATCCGGAGACAAAGGCGATCGCTACGCTCCTACAGTTCCAAACCTCCTCTCCATTACTCCTTTCCCTAATCTCATCTTTCCAAGTTCATCTTTATATCTGTATTGTAAATCAGTTATAATCATAAATATAATATATCTTTATATTTAATTTATATATTTAATATATGAATCGAAGAATGGGAGTTTAACCATGAACCTACATGCCTTACGCTTATTCCATGTAATCGCATCGGCAGGCAGTGTGACACGCGCTTCAGAAATTTTAAATATAAGTCAGCCTGCCATCACTGCGCAGATTAAGAAGTTCGAAAAGGAACTGTCCTTTGCCCTATTTAAACCTCAAGGCAGAGGAATTGCTTTAACGGATGCAGGGGAAGAGCTTACTCTACTCGCCAAGCGACTATTCGCCGTAGAACAACAAATTGAGCAATTCGCTCAAGATTATGTTAACGGCAGTAACGGAAGTATCCGTCTAGCCGCAACGTATTTGCCTGCTCACTTTCTCATTCCTACCTGGATTGCAAAGTTTAAGCAGCAATATGAACAAGTGGAGATGATGATCACCACTACCAACTCAAGTGATGCCCTCAAGCAGCTGTTGAATGTAGATGTGGATATAGCTATTTATGGAGGAATCGCCGAGGCTTATCCAGATACAATCCAGACAGAGGAGTTATTTCAGGACGAGTTATGGTTTGTAGTCGCACCCGATCATCGTTATGCCAATCAGCAAGTTTCTCTATCCGAAATGATGAAGGAACCCTTCGTTATGCGTGAAGAAGGGAGTTCAACGCGGGAGCGATTATTATCTTTATGCCGCACATACAACACACCCGCTCCTATCATCTCTCTGCAATTTAATGGACTACATGAAGCCATCAAAGCCGTTATCACCGGATATGGTGCAAACTTCGTTTCTTCATTAGTCGTACGCAAATATGTAGAGCGTGGAGAATTGTGCCGAGTATATGTAGAAGGCGTCCATCTGAAAAATACCATTGCGATCTGTACACGTAAAAATGAGCCCTTATCAGCAGCCGCAGTGAATTTAATTGAGATGATTCGACACAATCCTTATACGATATAGCGGAATGATTGCTCATTCCCAACAAAAGAGGCCTTCCCTTTCGGGAAAGCCTCAAAGCTTCTTTTTTACACCGTCCGATCCAATTTAACTTCAAACGCACCTCCAGTTACATAATCCATGTACCTAGTATTTCCGTCGAAATCCAAATAAGCTTGATAGCGGGTACGAATAGCCGCTGCAGAAATCAGATCCAGCACCTTCTCCTTGGCTACCCACATCACTTCAGATGTTTCCTCCGAAGTACTTAATTCTCCACCCACGGGCTTGCAGATAAAGTCTAACATGACCTTGGTAGGAACATCCGTCTCACCGTCATACCATTTATGCATACCTGTATTCGAATACACGCCAATCAGTTGAGAAACAACGACATCTATTCCACTTTCCTCTTTAATCTCGCGAATTAGTGCATCCATTAGGTTTTCTCCAACTTCCACTTGTCCTCCAGGAAATACCCACCCACCATGATGTGTTTTTACTAAAAGAATATCTCCCTCTTCATTTATTGCAATTCCACCCACCGCTACAATATGTGTTGGCCAAGCCATAGATAGCACCTCTTTTTTTAGAAGAGTCTAGCAATTTATCGATAATCTGTAAACGATATTTTTCTATTCCATAACGCTTTAAAAGCTTCGCACTGTTCTATTAAATCATCAAACTTCCCTTCCCCAACAATTGATCCTTGATCCACTACCAATATCTTATCAACGTCTTTTATAAAATTAAGCCTGTGGGCCACTATGATGATAGTTTTATCCTTAAATTCATTCAAAATCGTCTCCATAAGACTTTGCTCAGTGATATTATCAAGCGCTGACACGGGCTCATCCAGAATTAGAATATTTCTTTTTTGGGCAATGACTCTGGCAAACGCTAATCGCTGTCTTTCGCCACCTGATAATTTGAGACCTTTTTCGCCTACCAAAGTATCTAAGCGATCCGGCAAATGACTTACTTTTTCCTGCAAATGAACTTTTTCCAAAATCTCATATAGCTCCTCATCGGACAGAGTATCCTCATCAAATACAATATTATCCCTTATCGTAGCATCAAAAATCGGCGTGTCTTGGGATAGATAGGAAATATGATCATAGTAGCTATTCAAACGAATCTCATCGATATCCTTACCGTCCAGTAAGAGTTCACCTTCGCCCTTTTTTAATAACCCCACAATCAATTTAATCAGCGTAGATTTCCCGCCTCCACTTAATCCGACAATAGCAACGGAAGCTCCTCGCGTAAGCGAAAATGACAGGTTATTCAGAATCTGCACATTCCCATAAGTAAAGGACACCTCCCTAAACTCAATATTGCCTTGGAGCTCAGTGATGGCTTCTCCGGATTCCAAGTTCTTATCTTCTGGGGCAGCAATAAATTCCTCGAATCTTCTGTAGGTCACTTTATTCAGTCTGTAATCTACAAATAAAACATTAAAGATGGCAATTGGGGTATAAATTTTATCGATGAACATAAACAATGCGACCACAATACCTAGTGAGGTCTCGCCTGCGACAATGCTTTTCACACCATAAATCAGGACAACAACTTTAATGATCGTGACAAATAACTCGAATATAGCAAAAAAAGCTTCATGAATCATTTTTAGCTGAGCATTTTTATGAATGATAGTGCGTGCAGTCTGGCTTAATTTATCGATCTCTTTCTCATATCTCTTGTTGGTTCTAAAGACGACCAATTCCATAAACCCGCGGATAGAGAATCTGGACATCTTTTCTTGCTCTTGGAGAATGGCAGCCTTCATGGCATACAGAAATTTCAACAACAGATTTGTTATCAGAAAGACAACCACGTAGCCAGCTGCAATCACTAACATGATCCTTAGATCATAGAAGCTGATAAAGACTAGACTGAATAGAAGAGTAGGTAACAACTCATGTAATGTTTTGAGAAAAAAAGAAAAAATAATGCTGTTTCCAGCCGCTGCCCCGTTCTCGATCACCTTAATCATCTGCCCTGTTCCCATATCCTGATACGCTTGATAATCCATTTTTGATATTTTGGACAGTGCAAGAATCTTTAACCGCTCCGTGATGCTGTTCGATAAAAACACACTCGGGTATTCGTCTATATAATTCAGGATCGCCACCCCAGCTAGCAGAGCCCCATACACTATAATTAATGTGGATATTTCACCAAAACTGTTGATTACCGTGGCCTTATCTAATATTTTTTGAAAGACAACAACCCCTAAACTACTTAACAGCTGAATGGCAAAACCCAATAAAATATAACCACATACCCACCACTTTAGGTGAGCTAGACTCTTTTTTAACATATCGTTTATCCCCTCTTTTAATTGAATGCAAAAAAGCCAGACGCTCCTATCCCACTGTAAAAAACCATCCACAAATAAACGGTTCTCTAAGTTAAATAGGTTAAGTGCCTGGCTCTACAAAAATAGCTGCCTATGGCACCGTTCAAAGCTCTAGTTAGTTGTAATCAAAAGGGTAGACTCCCCCCTTGATAGCTGGTACGCGTTTCACCCAGCCCGATAACTAGTTCCTTGTAACGGTACGGAAAGACATCCATTTCACCTCAATTAAAAGAATTGACCCTATTATAATTCTGTAAGCCTTTTTATTCAAGAATTACGTTTAACGATACGTAGTCCGGCCACTTGGCCAACCTTATGTCCTTCATGAGAAGCAAACTTGATCGTAACTGCTGATTTGCCGCTCGTGATCGGCTGCGGGAGTTCATAGCGAATCGTCTCCAGCTTATTCATCTCCTCAGACTCAAGAGTGCCTACACCAAGTTGCTCCCCATCCGCCAAAATATCAAATGCCAGCGAAGTATCGTTCGACTTCAGATACGTGACCACCAGATCCACTTGCTCATCCGGCAAAACTTCCATCGTGAAGGAGAACCAGCCATTGATCCAGCTGTCCCGATACTTGCGATTGTGGATTTTACCTAAGCCTACAAATTCACCTGTGAAATTATGATCGCGTTCAGGCTGCATTTCAGCAGGTTGTACCGAATCGACAGTTAACTGCTCAAGCAGCAAGTTATTCTCCACGGCTTCGCGATATTCAGCCTCTGCCAGCTTCCACTCTTCCGGTGTGAATAAATCCCAATACACGGAATAACGATGATCATGCATAGGGTAGAACGGACGAAGCTCATGATCCCCTGTATACCCTAAACCTTTCATCCGGAACACATTTTTGCTCACATTAGATTGGATGAGGTTGTCCGTCAGTGTGTCCCGATCTCCGATTAATACGGAAGCAAGGGCGCGATCGCTATTGGCCTCTGCATTTATAGGCCCAAAATCACCTGCCAGCACAAGTGGCCCGTAAAGGAATGCAACTCGGTTCGGATTATCCGGCATCGTCTCGATTCTCACCGACATCGGAATATCGTATTCGACAACGTCTCCATCCTGCCATTCTCTATCCAAAGTAAAGTAGTTAGATTTGCCTACATTTACTTGAACATCTTCACCATTTACGCTAACACTCATCCCTTGCTCAGCCCAGTAAGGATATCTTAGCTTTAATGTGAATTTCGTTGACTGTGCTGCACTGATCCGCAGTACACCTTGTCCCTCTGCCGGGAACTTGGTCTCTTGCTGCAAGCTAATGCCTTGCTCTTTCCAAGCCACTGTAGAAGGTACGTACTGATTGACATAAAGCTCATCTGCACTATGGAAGTATATCGCCGAGCCATACATAGAATGGCTTTCCATTCCCGAACCTACACAACACGTAAAGCTTTCGAACTGCGAATTAAACGATTTATGTCCACCCATCTCGAGAGATACGAAGTAACATACCCGGCCATCTACCGGCTCCTGAGAGGCTAAGATGTGATTATACATCGCACGTTCGTAGTAATCCGCATACGCTGCATACGCATCCCATTGGAACATATGCTTAGTCAGCTTCAGCATGTTGTACGTGTTGCATGTCTCACAGGAACCTTCACCCAATCGATCATTTAACTTATCCGGTTCACCAAAATGCTCATTATAGCTGTTGCCGCCGATCACATAAGAATGATGATTCACGACCCGATCCCAGAAGAAGCGGGAAATACCTGCATAATGCTCCTGCCCAGTTACCTCATATTGTCTAGCAGCTCCGATGATTTTTGGAATCTGTGTATTAGCATGTCTTCCAGCTAGGGTATCTTTTTCTACGGCCAGATCATTAAGCACTTCCCCATGATAAAAGCTTTCCGCTAACGCGAGGAAACGATCTTCTCCGGAATCCTCTGCCAAATCCGTCAGCGCTTCATTCATGCCGCCAAACTCACAACGCAGTACCTCTTGGATCTGATCTTTACTCAGCCCTGCAAAAATATCCTCAAGCCACAGCCCCAGCTTCGTTTCAATAACGAGCGCCTTCTGATTGCCGGCCAATCGATAAGCATCGCGAAGACCTGCAAACAGCTTATGCATCGTGTAAAGCGGCACCCAACCTCCGTTGAGGTCAAAGCCCTGTGAGCGAATGTCGCCTGCCTTCACTTCCTCAAATAACTCCTTGCCACGAGGAATGCCGGAAATAAAGCCATTGCCATGCGCATCCTGACATTGCTCTAATTCATCTACTACATAATTCACGCGTTGTAGCAGCTCTTCATTTCCCGTAGAGGCATACATTAACGCACATCCAGAAATAAAATGGCCTAACGTATGGCCGCTAATACCCTGAGATTCCCAGCCCTCGTAGTGAGCAGCCTTAGGCTCTAAGCCAGCATATTCGCGAAAACGCGACAGAAGCCGATCTGCCTCAAGCTTAAGTAAATAATCAGTATTTAACTCCATCGCATGGAGAAGTGGACCTGAATCAATTCGTACGTTCTGTAGATCAAAAGCTTGCGTCTTCAATGAAATCGCTCCCTCGCAATCTTGTCAGGGTTAGATGACAAGTGTATATTTGTATCCATAAGATAACACCGGAACGTTGATTTGTCGGTAGATCAGTCGTACAAATAGTGGACAAACCCGACTTATTGATTGCTAGGAGGACCGCATGACCTACTTAAAAATAAATGCAGATGTACCTGTTCATTTTACAGCGGCAGGTGAATTTATCTCAGAAACACCATGGAAGCATGTGGAGCGTGTTATGGGGAACTACGAACTAATCATTGGCGTGAACGAAACGGTATATTTGAGTGAGGAGAACAAACAATTTGAAGTAGGTCCTGACGAAGCTTTTCTGCTCATGCCTAATCGCACACATGTCGGCTATAGAGAGTCACGACCCGGGGTTAAGTTTTATTGGTTTCATTTCGAACTGACAACCGAGGGGTTATTACTGAGTGAGGAGGAAATGAAGCCTGAGGCAGAAGAAATCTTTTCGCGCACACAGCGCTTATGGTCCGTACATGATCTATATCTGCCCCAAATCATAAAAATCGAACATAGTGACCGGATTCATATTCTGGCGAATCAAATCCTTCATGTGGCCAACTCGGGGTATTTAACCTATTCCAGCGTTAATTATTTGCTGACCTCGCTTTTAATTGAGCTGTCTGAGCATGCACTTCAGCCGTTCGCCAGTAAGCTGATCCGCGCACAGCAAGATGTCACCTTCGTCAAAATAGCTGAGTGGACAAGGATACATGCAAGCGAACCGCTTACCGTGGCCATCATCGCGGATAAATTCAATTACAACAAGGACTATCTAGCTCGGCTATTTAAACAGCATACCTCCATGGGGCCATTAGAATATATCCATTCAGTACGTGTGACTAAAGCGAAGGAGCTACTAACCAGAACCGCATTAAGCGTGAGGGACATCGCGACAGAGACGGGGTTCACCGACGATAAATATTTCATGCGCCTCTTCCGAAAATACGAAAACATGACACCCACCCAATATCGTAACGCTTATCATAAGACGTTTATGAATAATGACTGAAGTAAAGCCACCCCTAAATATGGAGTGGCTTCTTGTTTGGGTATTGTCTATTGGATAGAATGAACTTCACACCAATTACGTAGGAATTGCAGATTAGTATTGAAGTAATGATCGTTTTGCCACCCGCAACTCCAAACCTGTGCGTTCCCTGTGTGCAGACCCATCAACCATATCTCCCGGATAGCAACAAATATAGGGATTGCCTTTAAATCGTTCTCAGATAATACTTTATGCTTTTGGTATGAGTTCAGGAAAACAGTCCATTGTTCATTGTCAAAATGCTCTCGTTCTTTCCCTCTAACCCTTGACCACAGAAACACGGAAACATCATAGGCCCTCCAGCCAAAACCTCCGCAATCAAAGTCGAAATGAGTCAGGGTATCCTCGTAGAAATGTACGTTCGCTCCATGAAGATCACCATGACATGCCCCCCAATCCAGCTCTGATGAGATTTCAGCTATGCTATTTGCCAATACTTCCGACAAAGATTCTAGATAATCGATATCCTCTTGCCTGTGGGATAAAGGCTTGCGAATCGATTGAAGCGGTTCTTGAAGCAGATGATCCAGATTAAGCGTAAATCTTTGCTGCCCACATTCGAAATCATCCATAGCCAGATGCATCTTAGCCACTTGTTCACCGTATAATTCACAGCTAGCTTTTTCATCGGAATAATTGCCTTTTGCAAAAGTAAACAGAACTGCGTAACGTGTTCCTTCAGGAGCCTCCAGCTCAATTAGGTAACCACCATCCCTGCTGATTACCGGAGCCGATACCGGGATATTCTTCTTATTTAAGTGATTCAATAACTCCACTTCAAAATCAATCTCATGTTTATTTCGCCAATGAGCTTTATAGATCCTAAGAATGTATTTATCAATAGAGGTCTTTAGTAAATAGGTATCATTAAGTCCGTTCTCATAAAAACTACACTCCAAAACATCCCCGATTTCATAAAGATCATTAATTACGGGTACTATGGCATGGGAAGAAATTACGGAATGATACACCGGCAGTTTCAGCATATAAATCACCCTTCAACGTTAATTACTACTCACTATTTATTTTCACGTTTGGCCCGTATAAAGGCGAGGGATTTATTAAATATAGCTAAACTTTCCGCATCGTTAATTTAATTGCTCTATAATGCTCTGCTTCGATATTGATCGTCTAACAAACTGAACCATACCAGTCTGGACAAGTAAAATAACCAAGAAATACAGGAAAATAGCACTCCAAGGGAATTGGTATTGAATGTAGGAAAGCCCCCCCATATTCCCTGCACTCTTACTTATCATGTATCCCATTAGATTGCCCGTAAAAAGAGCCATCGTAAAGCTTCCAACCACTAAAAATCCTGTTTCATAGGTTAACATAGCCATTAATTGTTTTCGGCTCATTCCTATGGCTTGCATAAGGCCTAGCTCCCCTTTTCTTGCAGAAATAGTGGTGATTATGGTGTTCAAGAGATTGATCATACTGAATACTGCTATAAAAACCATAAAACTATACACTGAAATAGTGATAGTTCTAAAAGCAATTCTATTGGATTCCACAACTTCGGAAAAAGACAATAATTTGAGTGTATCCTCATTGAGAATCACACCCTCTAACTCACTCTTTATTGACTCTTCATTCGATTTATCCATAGTAATAACTTCGTAGCTCTTATTGCTATTAAAAGGGGCTACAGTTTGCATTACTTTGGGTGGAAGATAAAATGAAGTTCCTGAATTCTTATCCGTAATATCTCCAATGATCTCAAAATCATGTTTGGCCTTCTCCTGATCATTAGCAATTATGAATGAAATATGATCACCGACAGCGTAATGAGCCCCGTAATAATCTAAGTCACTACTGGCGCTGTTAAGGAGTATGTAGGATGCATCCGACGAATCAACATCTGGGATCTTCCCCTCAGCCAAATGACTACTCCATCTTTCGTTGTTTAACGTAGGGATATTCTCAATACTGACTATCGCGGCCCCGTCATCCGTTTTTATTCCTTCGATAGCAGCTTCAATATACTGATGTTCGATTACGTCCTCAACTTCATTTATAGCTAGGATTTTATTTTTTAAAGAAGTAGATAGTTGCCCTTCCGTCTGAAGATCACTTAATGAGGTTGTTTCAGAATACAACTCATTATTAATTTGAATATCAAACCGACCATGATTCGGAAAATATTTCTCTGCTTTTGAGATTGGATCGACCGAGTTTAATAATGTCCCCAAGGAAACAAATAGCGTTCCGCTTAAAAAAAGAGACAGCAAAGTTAACACCGTCTTTTTCCTGCTTCTTGATAAGTTCAATGCAGCTAAAGAAAATGGTGTGAGTCTTTTCGAGTTTCTTTTCTCCTTTTTTGTATTAACATCGGCATCTACATGTCTAATCGCCGTTATAGGAGAGATTCTTGATGCGAATTTAGATGGTGCGTTTAATGAAGCTCTAACTGTTACTTTGGTGAGCAAACCGGCTAAAAAGGCAAGTGAAAAACTTGGAACTGCATTCCAGTGAAAGCCACTTAAAATCCAGCTCATTAAACATCCTAAGATAACTCCAATAGGGATATATTTTCTTGAAAGATTTTTCCCTTCATATAGAACTAGCTGTTTTATCTGCTTTTTTGTTGCACCGATTGCTCTAAGTTGTCCGTATTGTTTAATTCGCTTAGTAATTGAAATATAAAAGATATTGTAGATAACTAGCCAACAAGCCAGTGCGATGATCAGCATGATAGACAAGATGGATATCACAGTGCTTCCTGACAGATTATTACTGTCCACATTCACATTATTGATCTGAATATTTCTCTCAGAGATACCCATTCGCTGCCCTATTTCTTTGATTTTTGACTTCAGTTCCTCGTTGGAATAACTGCTGCTGTTGTTGATGCTAATTGCCGCGGAGTAATCCTCTTTGGAAAGAAACGGATCTGCCTCAACGAACGCGCTTGATACCAGAGCATTGTAGCCGATTCGATTCTCGTTACCTGATGCGGTTGTTTGCAGAATTCCAGAAATCACAAATTGGCTGGTTTGAAATTCTTTGCTGGCATTGTTTCTAAATTGCAAAGAAATAGAATCGCCAAGCCCCAGGCTTCGATCATCGGATAACTGAAAGTCTTTTTCTATTGCAATTTCATTTTCTTTTGTAGGGAACTTCCCCAGAACGATATTGGCATTTGATAAATCCATCATGGCTTGATCCGTGTAGAGAATGGACAATAAGCGTTCTTCTTTTTTCTCTCTGCCTATTTCCTTATAGAGTCCGATTTTATTAATTCCCTCTATTTCTTTCAATCGTGAGATTTCATTGTTATTGAGATTATAGAATAAAGCCTGGAAATTCGACTCATGTTGTAGGTTAGTAAAAGAATTATAACCAAAGGTCATTACAACAGTTAATAAAAACGCAGCTAAAGCTATCACACTGCCTACAAAGTAATTTTTGGTTTTTTCCGCTTTTAAATTTGCTTTTGCAATTCTTATCATTGCTGTTTTATTCTGTATGGACATTGATACATCATCCTCCTATCGTATAACGAATATTCCTCCCTTTGCATCATCAAGTGAATACTTTCACTATTTATTCTATAGATAATATTCTCCAACAAAGATCAATCACCCTTTAAATAGATGATATATACTATATTTACTATTCATATAATATATGGATACAACAAAAAAGACTTCCCCCTCTGGAGCGTTTGAGTATCTCCAAATTAGCGGAAGTCTTTTTATGCTCAATATGCCTTGTGTAGCAAACATTTAGATTAATAAATTACGCCTCGGCACTTCTCTCCTGAAGCGCACCGACCAACGGATTCCACCGCCAGCGCGGAGTCAATCCTTGCAGATGTACACCTCCAAACCACTCATCGCTGCCATTCTTCTGCACCCAGTCTTCGTTTCCAGCTATTACACTCTTACCTAGCTCTGTTAATACAAGCTCACAGTCTTTAAATTGCATTACTGAATCGTTATAAACAGGGAACTCATTGCATCCATGGGTTTGTAGCAAAGGGTACGTGCCTTGTACCATCTTTCTTAGGATATGCCAATATTGCAAGTCGCCCATTCCCAAGATATGAAGCTTATCACCCACATTTTTGAACAGCTCATAGGGTGATTTTATTCCCTCATGGATCATCTCCAGCGTGATTTGTTCTACGATGCCAAGTCCGTTTGTAGTAGAAGGAAAGCGCGATAAATGCGCCCGGAAGGCGTCATGTGCAAAGGGTAAAGCCGATGTATCTGTAGTTAATCGTTGTTGCAGCAATTCTGGATTCGGTGATACATAGGCTTCCCAGAGTGCTTGACCTGCTTCTAATTCTTTGGCTCCGATTAGCTTCCATGTGCCTGATAATGTTTCCATCTGCTCTATAGAAAGTTGTCCAAGTCCTCGAAATAACTTTATTCCCGGATACTCTCCAATGCATAGTAAGCTTAGCTTGGTGGTTAACATTTTCTGCTTCGAGAACCAATGGAGTAAATAACTGAGCATCGTCTGATCGAAAAGGTCATGCTCGAACCATAACACCACTTCTTCATATTTATGGAAATCAGCTAAAATCTTCTCTTGCCTCTCACTATTGGCGATAAATTCCCTCTGCGGAATCCCCATCGTTTGTTCCAAATATTGCGCTCGAACAGCGCGGTTATCTCCATCGGCAGGATCCAAAAATACCGGCCCATGCGAATATACCTCTCTCCACACTAGTACATCACCTTTCACGATTCCTTGCCGCAGCTTCTCTCCCACTACATCTCCATTTACAATGTGAAGCACAGCTTTTCCCCCTTCGTACAAATGGTTGAATACGGAAAGAACATCTGCCACAGGCAATGCACCTTTCAGCTTGCGGCGGGCATCAAAAAGTCGCTTCTTCAATACCGAAACCGAAGTCCCCAGAAAGTCAGCAATCTCTTGTAGTGAGTAGCCTTGAAAATAATATAATTGAACGGCAATCCGCATATTGGACGTTAATGCAGCTATAGACTCGTGAACCAGCCGTTGGGTTTCCTTTTTCTCAATAATATCTGCTATAGAAAATGAAGATTCTGTCGCTTGCGCAGCTTCATCGTAGGGTAATGCAGGATGCTGCTTTCTTCGCAAGATGCGATAACATTGCCGCACCACAATAGCTTTAAACCAGCCCGGGAATGCCTCTACTGCTCGTAATTTATTCAAATGCAAAAAGGCTTCTGTGAAAGCTTCCTGCACAGCATCTTCCGCTAATTGATAGTCACGCAGCTTTTCGAACGCAACTGCATTGGCCATCGGTGTAAAGTGCTTAACAATCTGTTCAAAAGCTTGTCGGTCTCCTTGTTTAGCCTCTTCGATATACTGAAGCATCTGTCCTCCGCTCCCTTCTTCCGTATTATATACAAGTGCCAATGAAGTTCCTAAAGGTTACGGATGGGATTGAAAAGTCAGACGTTATTTATTTTTTCCTATTACATCCTTTGCAACCTCTAGAGCTGAAGAGGCTCGCGGCCAACCTACATAAAAAGAAAGGTGGGTGATGGCCTCCACGATTTCTTCAAGTTGTAAGCCGTTCTCTAAAGCCAAGTGCAGATGATAGGGGAGTTGTTCCGTCATGCCCCCCATCACCAAGGCAGAAATCGTAATCATGCTACGATCCCGAAGTGATAATTGCTCACGTCTCCATAAGTCCCCAAATAACACATTTTCCGAGTAGTCGACGAATGCCGGAGCGAACTCCCCTAACGATTCCCGTACATTTGTGACGATTTTCTGATGCGCCATATTACACCTCCCTAACCGGAGGTTGTAGCATTTGAGCAACACCGTTACCAAACGACCAATCTTCGAATTCCGTATCGACGAGCACAATGAATATATCTTCTTTTCTGATGTTTAGCGTCATCGATAATTCCTCGGCTAGCCTCGCGTAAAAGCTTTTCTTCTGTTCCGTTGATCTTCCGGATTTTAGCGTAACTTGGATATATATCAGTCCGTCGCTTCGTTCAATATTTAAATAATCTTTACTATAAAAAAATTCCCCCGCTTTATGCGCATGAAAAACCTGAAACATATCATCCTCCGGTACATGGAAATGCTGAATTAACGCGCTCATAATCGCTCTGCATATTCCTTCTAGCTGATGAATGTCGTATTGTTGCTCCAGATAACTGACTCTAATGAATGGCATTTTAATTCACTCCTTCTTTGGAATTCTTTTATTGTACTCTCAGTATTTTGATTTATATAATTGAATAAGATAATAATCTTAATCAATTATACCGATAGAGGTGACAATCGATGGATCTAAAAGAACTGATGGCTTTTAAGACCATTCTTCAAGAAGGCACTTTCTCACGCGCTGCCGAGAAGTTGAATTATGCACAGTCTACTATTACCAACCAAATTCAACGACTTGAAAAAGAACTGGGCATACAACTCTTTCACAGAGGCTGGGAAGTAGAACTGACAAGTGCTGGGCAAGTTTTTGCAGGGGAAATCGATAACCTTATTCAACATTGGAACTATGTAACAGAACTCACCAAAGCTTTACAGCATGACGAAATTGGTACACTTCATATCGGAAGCATTGAATCCATGATGGAATCCGTCCTACCGAACGCCTTGCGAAAGTTTCAGGAGCAAAAAACAAAGATGGCATGTAACTTCATTCAGGGTAACACTGATTCCCTCTCACAACTTGTTCTACAAAGAGAACTGGATTTCGCCATCTGCGGTGAGCCGTCCGACCTGTCTTTCTTTTATTTCGAACCGCTCTATCACGAAAAGATCGCTTTTATAGTAGATGAAAATCATCCTTTAAGCGGACGAGACGAGATTTCATTTCGAGAAATTCTTGAATATCCAATTATAGCTGGAGGACGCACTTGCTTATATCACCTTCGGTTAGCTAAGCAATTTTCGAGATTCGAATCAAAGCCCACTTTATCCACCATAAGCCAAATTTCTGCTATTCCTCATTTTGTAAGAAAGAACCCTGGGGTGGGGGTAGTGCTTGATTCGACAGCTTTAATGACAGATATCGTAAAAATAGATATTGAACTAAGCGAGCCGTTCATTCAAGTGGGTATATTACAGCAGCGCAACCGAGAATATCTAGCAACATCATCTAAAAAACTAATCCTACAAATCATAAAAGAAGAAATTGAGAGGATTAGTAACGCTTATCCTACGCTCCACATTTGAACCTCAAGCTAGTTCCATATATGATAGCTTTATCATCGTTATCAGGGGAGGATTCATAGAAGTGGCAGTATTAATCAATGAACAAATCAGAGCATCCGAAGTAGTTCTTACAGGACTTAGGGGTGAGAAGCTGGGTATCGTCTCACGGGAAGAGGCGCTGGCCATGGCCAGATCAGCGGGAGCTGATCTGGTATGCACCTCGCTAATGAGCAGCCCACCGCCCTGCAGCCTAACTGCAAAGGGCAAAGCAAAAGCGGCCGCGCAGAAAGAAGCAGCCTCAGCACGCAAGGCCAGTGGGGGCTCAGCTGCAAAGGGCGGCAGCAAGGAGAAGGTCAAAGAGCTCCGCTTCACTGCTCATATTGAAGAGCATGACTACGATACGAAGCTCCGTCAGGCCGAGAAGCATCTACGCTCCGGCAAGCCGGTGCAATTAGTTGTCAAAGCTTCCGGTGCGAAGGAAGCTGCTGCCGCAAAGACGGTACTAGAACGCCTCGTAGCTGACCTCAAGGAAGTCGGAGTCAAAGATACCGGCATCCAGACAGGCGGCAAAGGTTCACAGGTGAAATTAAATCCACGGTGAGAGTGGAATTTCAGATAATTTAGGCTCAAAACCAAAATTAGTGGACCATTTCATGAAAATGCTGCTGCTATCTGCAAATGTAGCTTTATTGCGAGCAGAATTCAGAATTGCGTTCGGACACCACAGCCCTTATTCGTAACTATTTCGCTGTTCTGGGATGCTAACGGACTTCAGAGACTTTATATCACTAAAATAGCACGATATTCCCTCCATTTATGGAAAATAAGATCTCTCGAGTCCGCAACTTCCTCCAAAAGGCTTAAAATGTACAAATAGCTGCATCTAAGTCCGTTAGCACAATAGCAAGTGAAATCAGGAACTGGGCAAGGGGCATGATTCTTATATGCAAGCAAAAGCGCCTTCGGTGTCCCTAAAGAACGGTAAGCGCTTATGCGAGAAATAGAAGGATAATGTATCGTGCCAAACTTATACTTTCTTGTATTATTAAAAAAGGCCATCCTCTACAGGATGGCCTTTCACTTCATAGACAATGTCCTTGCTCGCTCTTAATCAGTCACCTTAAACATGATTACCCATTAATCCCCTTGGGCGAAAGTTCATACCCCCAGCATAGAGGTGGGAGACATCTCCCAATCCAATACATCTGGGAACTGCATAGTGCTCGCTGCGCTCTTCAAACAAGATCGTCGTTACCGAGCTTGGAGCAAGCCAAAATACGGACCAAGCCAAGGCTAAAGGAATCTGCAATAAATGGGCTAGCCATGCAAGGCCAAAGCCACCATGACACACAACTCCAATCTTCTTGGTAGAAGGCTCGAGGATACGATATAGGCCATCCTCTCTTTTATAGTGGTGGCGAAGCAAGAATTGATCTGAAGCCGCTTGTAGTTCGCTAAACCGCAATTTGTATTCCTCTTGTTTTAACCAATGATCTGTTTGATCAGACCATTCTCTTTTTCCACTCGATAGTTCACTAATATGTTCTCCGGGGCTATCCCATATAGGTGCCAGTTGTCCATCCAACATAATCCCTGTCCAATCCAATTCACAAGTCCAAGGTTCTGTCTGAATTACAAGTCCCGTCTCTTTGGCCACATAACTTGCTGTTGTCTGTGCTCTACCCAATGGTGAAGCATATAATTCATCCAGTCCGATAGATCCCATGCGTTTTCCCAATGCCGCTGCTTCCTGATGCCCGAATTCCGTTAGATCATCTATAGAATAGTCCGGATCACCATGACGAATCAGAAATATTTGCATAACAATGCCCTCCTCCCCTCAAATCCAGCCTTTTTCTTCCGCCAGCCGTACCGCCTCAATCCGGCTTTTCACTTCCAGCTTATTGAGTATTTCAGAGATGTAATTGCGGACAGTGCCATAAGATAGATGCAGCGAAAAGGCTATCTCGCTCGCGGTTTGCCCTTCTCCAGCCAGTTTTAAAATCTCGCGCTCCCGTGCTGTTAATGGATTCTCCTCCCGCAGACTGCCGAAGACTAACTCAGGAGATACCTCCCGATGTCCAGCCATGACACGACGAATAGATTCAGCTAGCTTATCTACAGGCTCGTCCTTCAACAAATACCCTTGAATACCAGCCTTTACTCCACGCTCAAAATACCCTGGACGGGCAAAGGTAGTCAAAATAATAATTCGGGTCGGACAACCCTTACTCCGCAATATTTCTGCAACCTCCAGCCCGCTCTTGAACGGCATTTCAATGTCCATGAGACAGACATCCGGCTGAAGCTTGTCGATTAAAGCTAACGCCTCCGCCCCATCACAAGCTTCTCCGACTACTTCGATATCGTCTTCAAGATCCAGCAAAGAAGCCATCGCTCCCCGAAGCAGACGTTGGTCCTCCGCTATAACAATGCTTATCATGCAGTCTCACCCCCTTGTGCATCTTTTACGATTAGCGGGATGGTAACGATCAGCGTAGCTCCCTGACCCTCAGCTGAGCTTAGCGACAGGGAGCCATCAATCAGGGATAGACGCTCTGCCATTCCCTTCATGCCATTTCCATCGCTAAGCCCACCATTCCCTCTCTCCCCATGCTGTAGACCAATGCCGTTATCCTTAACGGTAATTCGCACTTCTCCAGCCAGCTTTGCCACTCCTATGAAGCATTTGTCCGCTCTACTATGCTTTACGATATTAGTCACTGCTTCTTTGATACAGAGGCTGAGGATATTTTGCGTCAGATCGGATACCCCCTCCAGAGAGATATCCCCTTCCACTTCTAAGGCGATCTCTGCCGTCCGCAGCATCTCTCCAGCTTCAGCCAGTTCCTCTGCTACTGAGACCGCACGCATTTCCGACACTAGCTCACGCACTTGACGGAGCGCAGCCCGTGAAGTGCGCTGAATTTCCCGCGCCTCCTCTTGGGCTCGCTCCGTATTTTTCGTCACCAGCTTCTCTACGAGTTGGCTCTTTAACGTAATCAAGGACAAGGTATGGCCAAGAGTATCATGCAGGTCACGGGCGATTCGCATTCGTTCCTCACGCTTCACCAGCTCTTTAATCACCTCATTGGCTTGATCCAGCTCTTTCTCCAGCTTCTGATTCCGATTCATGGACCTCACTCCGAACGGACTAATCAACATAATAATAATAAACGGAGCTAAAAACATCACGCTTCCCCACTCCATCTCACGACCCACTAAGACCAGCACCGAAAGGATCATGATCACAAAAGAAGCAAATGCAATTTTGAACCCTTTATTCTCCGTATAATATGCGATAAAATTTGCGGTGAAAAAGCCCATGTACAGATTATAGGGGGTATAGAACAAACTAAGCACCACGATGATTAACATTTGAATAAATAACCAAACATTAAACACTCCACCCCGCACCCAATACAGCTGGCGATAGCTGAGGGCAAACACCGCTATCATAATCCCGCCCAGGATGAGCTTCATTCCAGTCTCCCCGCGCAAATTCAGGATGGGCAAAACCAGATAAACAGCCCATACAAAAGGGAAAAAACCCTGTTTTTGTGGAAATAACCGGAACTTCGCACGCTCAGCCATTCATTCACACCGCTTCCTGTTTTTTTCGAATATAGACCGATAGTAACATAAAAACTACCAAATATCCGAGCAAAATCAAGACATTACTCCACGTCGGAGCTGATCCACGAACGATCTCCCAGGCTCCATTCCCATAGTTATAGGAAGGCAACCAATGACCAATCCGCTGCATTAATCGTGGCAGAATCTCAATCGGCATCCACATGCCCCCTGCTACAGCAAGAGCCATATAAATCACGTTGCTGACTCCACTGGCTGTATCCACCCGTTTCATAGCACCTACAAGCGTACCAATCGCTAAAAATGGTAGAGAACCGATCAGGATCCACAGCCCGCTAAGCACCCATTGACCTGCGGATAAAGAAACGCCATTGATTAAATAGCCTGCGATAAAAATACAAATGACCGAAAACAGATGCATCATCGTCTGTCCGAACATTTTTCCGAAAAAATAGATCGATCCCGGCAGCGGTGTAATCCGAATAAAGGTGGTCCAGCCTTGTGTTCGTTCTTGCACCAACCGGATGCCAAGCGTCATAATGGCTGAGCCCATTACACTGAAGGTCGCCATAGACATTAAATAATGAGCACGCCACGTTAGGTCATCGCTACCTGTATTGACCACCCGGGTGAAGATGAAATAGAACATGATGGGCATGAGCAAAGACCAGAACACATAATAGGGATTACGGATGATCCGCAGCATTTCCGCTTTACACTGTACAGTAATTAGTCTCATGGTTAGACAGCCTCCTCTTGGTTCATGGTCAATTGTTCAAAAGCCTCATCCAAACGTCCCTGATCAATTCGAACATCTTTCACAGGAAGTCCAGCCACAAAAATCGCTTTAAGCGCCTCATCTGTATCCTCTGTGGTCACGTGAATGCGGCCATCTTTTTCATAACAATCCTCTATAGCAGCTAGGTCTAGCAGGTTTCTGCGCAATTGCGAGCGATCACCCACAGGCAGGAAGGACACGGAACGCTTCACAATCCGCGATTTAATCTCATCTGGACTTCCGTCCGCAACTAAGTGGCCTTTACTGAATAACAGAATACGATCCGCGATATCTTCTGCTTCCTGCAAATAATGGGTCGTGAACACAATCGTTTTTCCTTGCTCTGCAAGTCCACGAACCGTTTCCCAGAACCGCCGCCGGGAAGTAATATCAAGTCCGACTGTAGGTTCATCGAAAAAGATCAGCTCCGGATTACCCGCGAGGGCTAGCGCAAAGCCCAAACTACGCTTTTGACCGCCCGAGAGCTTCTCGGCGTATCTATTCAAATCGGCTGGCGCAAGTCCAGTAGCCTTAATTAGAAACTCCATATCCATAGGCTTTGGATAATAGCTGCGGATCAGATCAATGATCTCCCGCACCTTTAGCCGATCCATTACACTTACTTCCTGCAGCATCGCTCCAGTCTTTTCACGTACTGCTTTATCCTTAGGATGATGACCGAACAACTCCACTGTACCCTCGGTAGGCTCTATTAGCCCCAGCAGCATGCCTAATGCCGTTGTTTTACCCGCTCCGTTCGGTCCCAGAATAGCTGTAATCGAACCTTTAGCAATGTTAAAGCTGATATTATCTACGGCCTTTTTATCCTTATATATTTTGCTGACCCCGTGCATTTCTATAATATTATCCATAACGTAATCCCTCCGCTTCCGAATGCGTTTGATCTATTTCAATCATATGGAAAAAGAAGACATGACATTAGTATGGACTGTCATTTCTTTAAGATGACAACTGTCACCTTCCTGGCTTCGAATAAAAAAAAGAGGCTGCCCTATCAGTAGAATGAACTACTAATAAGGCAGCCTCTTTAGGTGAAGAGAGTTTAGTTATCTCCGGAGGAATCCTTTTTCCAGCAGGAACTCCTTCATATGCAGCCGTGCTGGCTGTGCCAATCGCTCCGCCATAATGGCCGACCAAGGGGTGTCTTTGGCGCCGTGGGTCCGCTCACGCATATAGTCTGAGGAGACTTTATCGTAAGTTTTGACCTGCTCCACAGTGGTTTCCGCATTGTAGCGATTACGATGCAGAACAGCCTCTAGTGGAAGCCGCGGACGCAGGCCCGAAGCTCCGTCAGGATAACCTACACACATCCCAAATAGCGGATAGACCAATTCAGGCAGTCCCAGCAATTCCGATACCTCCGCGATCCGGTTACGGATTCCACCGATATATACAATTCCAAGTCCTAGTGATTCCGCAGCCACTGCAGCATTCTGTGCAGCAAGCGCAACATCAACGGTAGCTACAATCAGGTTCTCAGCAGAATCTTCATAAGAAGTCTCTCCCTGCAAATGAGGTTTCGTCACCTCGCGCAGCCGATACAGATCAGCGCACCAGACCAAAAATACTGGGCATTGTTCTATATAAGCCTGATTGCCCGCTAGTCCCGCAAGCTCCGTCTTTAGTGCCGGGTCAGTAACTGCAATAACACTATAAGCCTGAACATTACTTGAGGTTGAAGCCATCTGAGCTGCTCCAATAATAGCGCTAAGCTGATCTTCACTTACTGGCTTATCCTGAAACTTGCGGACAGATGCATGTTTCATTAACAGAGAAATTGTATCGTTATTTACTTGCACTGTGGCCACTCCCTAAATAGTGATAGTGATATTACAGCTTTACCCGCTGTAGCCGAAGTGCATTCAAAACAACAGACACGGAGCTAAATGCCATCGCAGCTCCTGCCAGCCATGGGGCTAGAAACCCAAGTGCAGCAATCGGTATTCCTATTGTATTGTAAGCAAGCGCCCAGAACAAATTTTGTTTAATATTTCTCATCGTTTTGCGGCTCATCATAATCGCATCAGGAATACTCTTCAAATCCCCGCGCATCAGCGTAATATCTGCTGCTTCCATAGCTATATCCGTTCCTGTCCCAATCGCCATACCCGTATCGGCAGTAGCCAGTGCCGGAGCATCGTTGATCCCATCCCCAACCATGGCAACCTTAGTCCCATTTTGCTGTAGCTTGCGAACCTCTTCGGCTTTGCCCTCTGGCAGAACCTCTGCTAACACTTTTTCGATCCCTGCCTGCTTCGCAATAGCCTCAGCTGTAATTTTATTGTCACCAGTGATCATTACGACTTCAATACCCATATCATGGAGCGCGGCTACAGCCGCTTTTGAGGTCGGTTTAATCGTATCAGCAACGGCCACAATCCCAGCGATTTCACTCTCTACCGCTACTAGCATAGCTGTCTTCCCCGACTCCTCCAGCTTCTTCATAATTGGAGTCCATTCTGTGATATCAAGCTGATGATCTTCCATCATCCGCCGCGTGCCTACCATAACCTGCTGATCGGAGACAACGGCCATAATTCCACGTCCGGGCACATTATCAAACTGCTCAGCAGTAGGCAAAGCCAAACCTCTATCAGCAGCGCCAGCAACAATAGCTTCCGCAAGTGGATGCTCAGATAGCTTTTCAGCAGCTGCAGTTAAAGCTAACAATCGGTTTTCCGCGTTTTCTTTTCCATAAGCTGCAATTCCAGTAGTAGTCACAACATCGGTAAGCACGGGTTTACCATTCGTCACTGTACCTGTTTTATCTAGTACAACGGTCTGAATCCCTTGCGCTCCCTCTAAATGCTCCCCACCCTTGAAGAGAATTCCAAGCTCTGCTGCCCGGCCCGATCCTGCCATAATGGAGGTTGGCGTTGCCAGACCTAGCGCACATGGACAAGCGATTACGAGCACTGCAATGGCTTTTTCGAGGGCATCAGCGAACTGGCCAGGGGCTGCCCAGAAATACCAGATCAGAAAAGTTATTACGGCAATACCCACAACAATCGGCACAAAAATCCCTGAGATTACATCGGCAATCCGCTGAATCGGAGCTTTGGAGCCTTGAGCTTCCTCCACTACTCGGATAATTTGAGCCAGCGCAGTGTCGCGACCCACTTTATTGGCTTTGATTCTCAAGATACCATTCTTATTCATAGTGGCACCGATCACGGTATCCCCTGCTTTTTTCTCCACAGGAATACTCTCTCCGGTCAACATAGACTCATCCACAGAAGAAGATCCCTCGACTACCTCACCATCCACAGGTACCTTTGTTCCGGGTTTCACCAGTACAATATCGCCAGGAATGACTTCATCTGTCGGGATATTCATTTCTTGCCCATCCCGAATTACGAGGGCGGTTTTTGCCTGAAGCCCCATTAAGCTTTTGATTGCGTCAGAGGAACGGCCTTTCGCCAGCGCCTCAAACCATTTACCGACAAGGATAAGTGTAATGAGTACAGCACTCGTCTCATAATACATTTCTACAGTATGATTCATTCCCTTCATGCTTAAGGAATCAATAGTCAGATAAAGACTGTAGAAATAAGCTGCCGACGTCCCTAATACGACTAACACATCCATATTGGCACTCCGGTTACGAAGGGCTTTATAAGCACCGACGTAGAACTGCCAACCGATGATAAATTGCACAGGGGTAGCCAGCACAAGCTGGAACCAAGGATTCATAAATATATCCGGTGTTGGAATCCAGCCGGTGAAGGAGAAATGACCCGCCATCGCCCATAACAATGGGAACGAAAGAATTGCAGAAATGATCCATTTCCACTTTTTATGCTGAATTTCTTTTCCACGACGATCCACATGATCCTTGCGGTCTTCTTTAAGAGAAGCTTTATAGCCGATACTGCTTACCTTCTCCATGATCTCCCTTGGACTGATATTACCGGGTGTATATTCTACATGTGCTGTTTCCAGCGCCAAATTCACATTAACTGCTGCTATGCCCGGTGTACGGCTCAACACTTTTTCAATCCGTGAGGAACAAGCAGCACAGGTCATCCCCGATATATCAAAATCCGCAGATTCTTTAATAGTGTCATAACCAAGAGAACGGATTTTATCTTCAATTTGTGGCAACCCTGATACTGTCGGATCAAATCCAACAGTAGCCTGTTCCAAGGCTAGATTCACATTCGCACGAGATACGCCGTCCATCCGGGACAAACCCTTCTCAATTCGGGTTGCACAAGCGGAACAGGTCATACCTGTAATCTGTACAGTTGCCTGCTGTTCGTTTGGTGAAGCTGTTGTTTTGGTTTTATCCATGATTTCCACGCCTCCACATACCCCTATAGGGTATGATAATTTCTAAAAGAAAAGGCATTGGAGCTTTGGGCAGCTTCCCCATATCACTCCAAGCCTTATTACTGTGCTTCAAATTAAACTACGTCATACCCTTGATCTACAATTGCTTCTTTAATCGCACTAAGGCTTACTTTGTTCTCATCATACTCGACGGAAACTTTCTTAGCAGCAAGATCAACTTTAGCTGTGGCTCCAAGATTGCCTACGGCTTTCTCTACAGAGTTAACACAGTGACCACAAGACATTCCTTCAACGTTTAATGTAGCGTTTGACATTAATATAACCTCCAATAAATGTTGTGAAGCTATGCTCTAGAAGCATTAGCTTATTATTTCATTAATTTGTTAACCGTAATTAGGAGCTCGTCGATAACCTCATGTTCGCCAGCTTCGATTCGCTCAACAATGCAACTTTTCATATGTCCTTCTAACAGCATCTTACCGACACCATTTAACGCCGCCTGTACCGCCGCGAGCTGGTTGAGTACATCATCACAATAGGTATCCCGCTCAATCATACCCTTTACCCCGCGGATCTGGCCTTCAATCCGGTTGAGGCGCGTATTCAAGTTATTCTTGAATTCTGCCGAATGATGACTTTTTCGTTCTCCTGATGATGAAGAATGACAATTTATGTCGCAGGATTCTGCAGCTTGCTCTTTCTTGGCAGTAGACATAAGAATCAGCCTCCTTGGTTATAATATAATATACCCCCGTAGGGTATGTCAAGAGGCATTCCTAATTCATCCACAGATGATCTCCACGGGTAGTTTGTCCCTATATTACCGCCGTATTCTTCTACGGTTGGCTATACATCTCTATTTTTTCAAAAAAACTATTGCCTCCCTATTCAAATTTGAATATAATAAATTTTGCTTCTAATTATGAACATTTTTCGAACAGAACTATCACTATCACTATCACTATTAAGAAAAAGGAGCTGCGAAGCATGCATACTAAAGAAAGTAATCTTAAACTCGTAGTGGTTGGCCTGCTGCTTGGGATTCTTATGTCCGCAATGGACAATACCATTGTAGCTTCAGCTATGGGAACGATAGTCTCAGATCTTGGCGGTCTGGATAAAATCGTATGGGTCACCTCCGCTTACATGGTAATGGTAATGGCCGGAACCCCTATCTTCGGCAAGCTCTCTGATATGTATGGACGTAAACGTTTTTTCATTTTCGGATTGATTGTATTCCTGATTGGCTCGGCTCTGTGCGGTACTGCCACCAGTATCACACAGCTCAGTATTTACCGTGCCATTCAAGGGATCGGCGGCGGTGCACTAATGCCAATCGCCTTCACCATCGTTTTCGACATTTACCCGCCTGAAAAAAGAGGGAAATTGACCGGTCTCTTTGGAGCCGTCTTCGGAATCTCCAGTGTACTTGGACCTTTACTCGGTGCCTATATTACCGACTATGTTGGTTGGCAGTGGGTATTCTACATTAACCTGCCGCTAGGAATTATTGCACTGTTCCTGATTGCAACTTCTTATAAGGAGTCGATCTCCCACGCTAAACAGCGCATTGACTGGGGCGGAGCCTTCACTCTAGTTGGCGCGATTATCTGCCTAATGTTCGCTCTGGAACTTGGTGGTAATCAATATGCTTGGGATTCCAGTGCCATCCTTGGCTTATTCGTAGGTTTTGCTGTTCTCTTGCTGGCGTTTATCCTTATTGAGAGAGTAGCTGCTGAACCTGTGATCTCGTTCGCTATGTTCCGCAAACGGTTGTTTGCAACAAGCAGCGTGACCAGCCTATTTTATGGCTCTGCTTTTATCGTAGCTACTATTTACATTCCTATCTTTGTGCAGGGTGTATTTGGCGGCTCAGCTACGAACTCAGGGCTGATCCTTATGCCGATGATGATCGGTACGGTCGTTGGCAGTCAGACCGGGGGGCTGCTTACAACAAAAACCAGCTTCCGCAACATTATGATCCTATCCGCAGTCTGCTTTGTTGCAGGGGTCTACAGCCTAAGCACTTTATCACCAGATACCTCCCGCCTCATGCTTAATGTATTTATGGCTCTGACTGGGTTCGGCGTAGGCTTTTCCTTCTCCGTGCTGAGCATGGCAGCTATCCATAATTTCGATATGCGCCAACGGGGGTCGGCAACATCAACCAGTACCTTCATGCGCTCCCTTGGAATGACGCTGGGAATTACGATCTTCGGGATTATTCAGCGGAATAGCTTTACTAACAGTCTAAGCGATGCTTTTGGCGGTAGTGAACAGTCAGCAGCTTTCGGAGATCCACGCGCTGCGTTAACACCTGAAGCAAGAGCGAAGATCCCTGCTGAAATATTAGAGAAAATATCAAGTGCGTTATCCACCTCTATTGCCCAAACCTTTATGTGGGCTTTGATTCCTGCAGTGTTCGGTCTAGTCTTTGTACTGCTCATGCCAAAAGACCGTCTTACCATTCCTGCTAAAGCTGTTCAGGCGTCTGAGGGCAAAAGGTAACCATTATGTCCATGAAATTAGCCATTTTAGGTTTACTGCTGGAGCGGAACATGCATCCCTATGAAATCACATTAGTGATGAAGGAACGTTCCATGGACCGGATCACGAAGCTGCAGATGGGATCACTCTATTATGCTGTGGATAAGCTTGCACAAGATGGTTATATAGAAGCTTTAGAGGTCATCCGCAGCAGTGATCGGCCGGACAAAACAATCTATGCCATAACGGAGCAAGGTAAAGCTTTATTCGAACAGCTTATCCTGCAACAAATTAAGAAAAACGAACCCTTCTATCATCCGATGTATATGGCCCTGGCTATGTCCCGTCATATCGATCAGAGCAAGGTTGAGAAGCTGCTCGAGGAACGCCTCCGGGAAACAGAACATCAGGTTAATCTGGCTTATCAGGTATACGAGGAGCATATCTCCATCGTGCCTCGTTCTGCCCTGCATCTAATGTACGGTACATATGAGCACACCCTGACTGAGCTGAAATGGCTGCAGCGCCTATACGATGATGTTGTAGCACGCAAGCTAAAAGACATAGGGTCACCGTTGAATTTAGAGGCCTAATGGCCTCTTTTTCTGTTTAAGGGAGTCAAAATACGTTTATTAACGAGCACAATATCCATTAAATCTCAAAGGAAGGCGAGGCGGTAAAAATGACCCAAGAAAAACATCAGCTGAATAGTGACAAACGTGATCACCCGGAACAATATCCAACAGAAAAAGAAAGTCTATTTGATCTTCATGAAAGTGAGCAGAATGTAGACCCGATTCCGATGGAAGATTTAACGCTGGAAAAGCAAGAGGAAAAGAACAAAGAGGAGACCAAACACCGCTCTTCCAGCGACAAAAAATACCATACGGGCTTCTGAGAGTGTACAATATCTACAAGTACGCAATCATAATTTCCAAGGAGGAATCACATTGTTGAAAGCGTTACCTTTAAACAAGCGCGGGATTCCCGCAAGCCGCATTGCTTTAGGCTGCATGGGGCTAGGCGGTGACTGGGACCATGAGCCGATTACTGCGGAGAATGTTAAACAGGGACATGAAGCGGTTGATGCCGCCCTTTCCATCGGCATCAACATGTTTGATCATGCAGATATCTATACTCGTGGGAAGGCGGAGAAGGTATTCGGTCAGATTTTTAAGGATCGTCCAAGACTACGTGAAGAAATCATAATTCAATCTAAATGTGGAATTAAGCTAATGGAGCCTGGAGACAGCACTAATACGTTTGATTTCTCTGGCCAACATATTCTGAACAGTGTAGATGGAATATTGTCACGACTTGGGACCGAATACATTGATATTCTTCTACTGCATAGACCTGATCCCTTAATGGATCCCGAAGAAGTAGCCTCCGCATTACATCAACTGAAGGCCGCTGGTAAGGTTCGTCATTTCGGGGTTTCCAATATGAGCGCCGCTCAGATCAAGCTGCTGCAGACTTATTGCGATGAACCTTTTATCGTAAACCAGCTGCATATGAGCTTGGCTAAGATCAGTTGGGTGGATGCTGGAATCAGTGTAAATCGTGAACCCTGGAAGGATATTATCTTCCCTGAGGGAACCCTTGAACATTGTCGAATGGAGAACATTCAGCTTCAAGCCTGGGGGCCACTCGCCCAAGGTCTATTTAGCGGGCGTTCATTAGAGGATCAACCGGAGAATATCGTCCAAACAGCAGCTATGGTCCAACAGCTCGCAGATGAAAAAGGAACAACACCCGAAGCCATTGTACTGGCTTGGCTAATGACACATCCAGCTGCCATTCAGCCTGTTATTGGAACTGTGAATCCGAAGCGTATTACTGCCTGTGCCGATGCGGACAAGCTGGAGCTTAGCCGTAAGGAATGGTATGACCTGTATGTTAGTTCACGCGGTTCAAAACTTCCGTAACATATACATTTATATTCTCAACTTCATTACTCCGCTTATGCCCGGCTCGCGTTACTACTGCGAGCCGGGTATTTTTTTGCGAATCACCCTAACTTATCGTTCTTTATTGCGAATATATTTAGTAATCGAGCGATAAATGGAGTTATTAAGAGATAAATTATCATTTTTGTTCTTTATAGAGTACAAATGCGCGTTATTGGCAGTTTTCTTTTTGATTTATTCCATGTATGATTCATTACAGAAGTTGTTCTTAATAAAGAACGATAATAACGAACCAAAGAAACAGACATTGAGGGGAGGTATTCCTCTGAGACCCAGATCAGCAAGGAGAAGACCTAGAAGAAACAGGAAAATCGGATTACGTATACTGCAATCAGGAATGGCTGTCTCCGTCTTATTTCTATATACCTCGCAGCAAGTTGGTGGTACCTATGGAGGCTTTGGAGCCGCTACGCAAACCACTAGCACGATTAGCTTTTGCGAAGTATTTCCGAATTCGATCAAGGCACTGCTTACAGAGTTCAAAGAGCATGTTAATCGAGCGCTCACTTTAAAAGAATTACTACAGCCCTTTTCCACATCAGCTAACTACTCGGACGTTTCGGGAATAGAAGGGATGTCGCTGGAAGAGCTTGATGTCGCTGCAGAAGAGATTTCTTCGCAAATAGCGGCGCTTCAATCCCAAATAGATAGCGTTAACGAGCAACTGGCGGCTAACAGCCAAATTTGGAACCAAATCCACAATGAGCTAAGTGCAGCAGCAGCCTTACTCTTCCAGATAGGAGGATATATGACTTCTCTAGATTCCAACTGTCTAGAAATCAAGGATGAGCAATTTTTCAGAGATTTACAAAGCAGCCTGAATCAAAGCGGTGTGATCTCGGAATCCTTGAATGCTTCCTTAAATGGAGTTATTAGTTACCTAACCTCCATACACGATGTCGGTCTTCCATTCGCATCGGTAGTTACCAGTGATGTTTATGGACAACTTGAATTACGCGAAGGAGAGTTCCCACAGCCACTGCCATTCCTGATTACCTTCACTCAACCAGACGGCGTGATCTCTAGCGACCTCACCTCATCTTATGAAGCTCTAAATACCGAATTGACTAACCATAAAGAATCGGCAACCTCAGGTATCACTACCCTTCAAGATAAACTCCAATTGATCAGTCAGACTCGCGAGCAAAAACTAGAAGAGCTTGAAAAAGCTCGGCTAGAAGAAGAGCAAGCAAAGAAAGAAGAAGAAGCGAAAAAAGAAGAAGAACGTTTGGCTGAGGAGAAAAAGCAACAAGAAGCCGAGGATAAAGCGAAAGCTGAGGCAACCCCTCCAACATCAGGCGAAGCTGCTCCGGAAGCCCCAAATAAAGAACAACCTGAAGCCCCAGCCACTGATCCGGTTAAGCCGGAAATTGACGAAGAGCTCACAATTCCAAAAGATGTCCCTCAGCAAGAGGCTCCACAAGAGACGCCAAAGGCGGAAGACAGTACGACTACCCCGCCGGTAGCAACCCAAGCTCCTTCGGACCCTCAACCTGAGAAAGGTGGAGAATAAGATGCGAATTAAAAAAATTATCAATAATACCCTATCGAGCTTAATGCTTGTGATCTTTATTCTGCTGGTGGCAGCCGTAGTGTTATCCAAGGCCTCCGGCGGTGAACCTGCTTTCTTCGGATATGAGATCAAAACCGTACTCTCAGGATCGATGGAACCAGGAATTCAGACAGGCTCAATTGTCGCATTAAAACCCGGAGGGGATATGAATCGTTTCAAACCAGGCGATGTCATCACCTTTAGGAATGAAGATAATCTGCTCATTACTCACCGGATTGTAGAAGCGACCGTCAATAACGCTACTGGTGAAGCTGTTTATCGCACTAAAGGCGATAACAACGACGCGCCCGACATGAACCCTACCAGTTCTGTGAATGTTGTAGCTCAGTATACCGGGGTCACTGTACCCTATGTCGGTTACGCTATGAATTTCGCGGTTTCCAAAGCTGGAAGTGTAGTCCTCATGATCGTGCCTGGCTTGATGCTTCTGCTCTATGCTCTGTATACCTCTTGGAAGGCTGTAGCTGCATTAGAAAAGAAAAATGCTGCCCTACTGCCAGCCTCACCGCCCCCAACAGAAACACAGCCCTAAGTTGATTGTCCACTTCCGCTTACGAACCGGAAGATACAATATATAAATTTTATAAAAAATTCAAACACAAATTTGAGGAGGAATTTTATTATGGGTATCAAGAAAACATTGGGTCTTGGCGTAGCATCTGCAGCACTGGGTTTATCATTAATCGGCGGAGGAACCTTCGCATACTTTAGCGACACTGCGCAAAGCACAGCTACATTCGCAGCGGGCACGCTCGATCTGAACTCCGACCCTTCTGTCATCGTTAATATTCCTAACCTGAAACCAGGTGATACGGTAACTAAATCCTTCAAATTGAAAAACGATGGTTCGCTGGATATCGGATCTATTATTCTGAATACATCGACTCAAATCACGGATGCTAAAGGAGATAACTACCTGGATTTAGCCGAGTTCATTAAAGTTAAATTCCTTAGAAATAATGATAAAGGAGTACCTATCGTCTCTCCTGAAAATGTAGTTTATGAGACTACACTTGCTGCTTTAAAAAGTCAGCATCCGGATCTCGTAAAAAATACAGGTTGGGATCAACTCTTTACCGAAGCATCCGGTATTAAAGCCGGTACCAACGACAGCTTCTCCGTCCAATTCGAATTTGTGGAAAATAACCAAGATCAAAATATTTTCCAAGGCGATAGCTTAACACTGACTTGGGATTTCGTAGCTAAACAAGGTGCGAAAAAAGACTACTAAGATCAATAAAGTAATTTAATAAAATACTCGAAGAGCAGCAGATCCTGAATCCGGCCACGGATAAGCAGATTGCTGCTCTTCTCTTTACAATAAACTTTGTCCGATTTATTGATATTTGCTATACTAATAACAAAAATTACGGAGGGGCGTCAGCATAGTGCCACAGAATATGGGCCAACGTATCCAGCAGCTCCGCCTAGACAAGGGTTTCTCCCTATCTGAGCTTGCGGACAGAGCAGATGTGGCTAAGTCGTATCTTAGCAACGTGGAGAGAAACATCCAATCCAATCCATCCATCCAGTTTATCGAAAAAATCGCTGACGCGCTTCAGGTATCCATTCATGCCCTACTCTATGGAGAACCCAATGATGCAGAGGAATCACATTTAGATTCGGAATGGTTCCGATTGGTGCAGGAAGCTATGGACTCAGGCATTAGCAAACGCGAATTCAAAGAATTTCTGGACTATCAGAAATGGAAGCTCGATCAAAAGGATTAATACTTCCTACTAATCTGGTACGATCCTCTCTTCTACTAAATCATATCGAAAAAGGACACAGCGAAGAACCGCTGTGCCCTTTTTCGATATGTAACCCCTCTAATGTATTACTGCACGATCTGCACAGTTTTCTCATGAAAGAACTGGCGAATTTCATCTGCCTTAATGCCAGCCTTCTTAGCTGCTAATAATAAATGTACCCACTCTTGATCCAGATCAATAAACTGCTGTTCTCTGTTGCTACCCTGGTTGGACTTTTCCAAAAAATCTCCCCCTAAGATTTTACGTCCCCAGGCAATCCGGCTGTCATAGTATCTCTACCTTAGACCCGCGACTTTGTGCCCCTGCCTTTCGGCAAGTTTACCTTTTACTGGACCCTTTTCACGAAAGGATCTACTTAAAAAACTATAAAATTACTATCTGCAATAACATTATACAAAAAGAAAGCGGAAAAGTGTGTCGATTCCTGGTTACTTTCTATTTTAAAAACGAAAAATAAAAGATTTTTTTTCAAAGATCTTGTCCGATTATCACGATACTCGTCCGTTACATAAAATAAATTGTACTAGCAAAATAAATATTTACTGACCTAATAGTTAAAAATAAGGATAATAGAATCATTTTAATAGGCCTTTAGAATGGGTAATGAGAAGAAACACCCTTCTTTTCATTAGAACAAGCTAACCCATACCATTTTGCGAACGTATTGGACGAAAGAATGAATTGATTACAGTGGCCGAAAGTAGCACAATAAGATGAGAAATGAAACCGCAATCATCACAGCTCCAGTAAGCGTTGACACAAAATGTCACGTATGGAGTTCATCCGTTAAGGAGGATGTATTCATGGCAGCCAAAGAGCCCTATAACGAATCCATTTGGAGTAAGTATTACGGACCCAATTTAGGCTACATTCAAGAAAGATATGAACAGTTTGTGAAAGATCCCTCCACCGTAGAAAATAATTATCGCGAGCTTTTTACAAATTCGGGACCTCCTCCCCTAACTCCGGATAGCGAACCGGCTCCTCAGCCGCGCATCTCGGGAGACACCGAATGGCTTAGAAAAGCAGTAAGAGCTTCCAAGCTAATCGCCAATATTCGTATATATGGCCATATGGCCGCTGAAATTGATCCGCTGGTACGCGATCAGAATCCCATGGCAAAATATCTTGAGCTTGAAACCTATGGGCTGACCCGCGAAGACCTGATCGCACTGCCTGCCACGCTTATATGGGAAAATGCGCCGAATGATGTGCATACCGGATGGGATGCCGTGCAACGTATGCGTCAGGCATACACCAAGACCATCGCCTATGAATTCGGGCATGTGCATGAAGAAAAAGAACTGCAATGGCTAAATAGACAGGCAGAATCCACCAGCTCACCAGCACCCCTAAATAATACAGAACGCAAAGAGCTCCTGAACCGCCTGATTCAGGTAGAGCAATTTGAAACCTTCCTCCACAAGACTTTTGTAGGTCAGAAGCGTTTCAGTCTTGAAGGCAATGATGCTCTTGTGCCGATGTTAGATGAAATCGTACGTGCTGCTGCACATGACGGTGCGGAGCATATTTTGATGGGCATGGCGCATCGCGGCCGCCTCAACGTTCTTGCACATATTTTGGGCAAACCTTATGATATCATATTTTCAGAGTTTCATCATTCTCCGAACAAGGAGCTTTTCCCTTCCGAAGGCTCCACAGGCATTAACTATGGTTGGACAGGTGATGTGAAATACCATCTCGGTGCAGACCGTGCTGTCCGTGAAGGAGAAACCGTACGCACAAGAATAACACTAGCGAATAACCCAAGTCACTTGGAATTCGTCAATCCTGTCGTGGAAGGTTTCACTCGTGCCGCACAAGAAGATCGGAGCACTGCAGGACTGCCGAAGATTGATACCAGTAAAGCTATGGCGGTGCTGATGCATGGCGATGCTGCTTTTCCAGGTGAAGGCATTGTTGCAGAAACGCTTAATATCGGCAAACTTCAAGGTTATCAAAATGGTGGGACGATCCATATCATTGTTAATAACCGAATTGGTTTTACGACTGAAAGTGAAGATTCCCGTTCTACGCATTATGCGAGTGACATCGCCAAAGGGTATGAAATCCCAATAGTCCATGTCAACGCTGATGACCCAGAGGCCTGCGTAGCAGCTGTACGTTTAGCTAGCGCATACCGCCATCAATTCAAAAAAGATTTCGTAATTGATCTCATCGGCTACCGCCGTCATGGTCACAACGAAATGGATGATCCTGAAACCACACAACCTATTGTCTACGGTAAGGTTCGCAATCATCCAACCGTCTACAAGGTTTATGCAGAGAGACTGAAAAACGAAAAGGTTCTTACCGCCGAAGACGTACAAAAGATGAATGCTGAAGCAGAAAGCGTATTGCAGCGTGCGTACGATAATATGAAGGAAGGCAATCATAAGAAAAAAGAACCCAAAGCCTTCATTCCTCTACAAACGGACCGCGCAGCGGCAAACACTACAGCGGTATCCATCTCCAGCCTGCAGGAGATCAATCGTGAACTGTTGACGGTTCCTGCTGGATTCCAGGTTTACCCGAAGCTGGAGCGCATTTTACAACGTCGTAAAGATGCACTGAATGAGGGTCAAAAGGTCGACTGGGCACTGGCTGAAACATTAGCCTTCGCTACCATTCTGAAAAATGGAACGCCCATCCGACTGAGCGGTCAAGATGCCCAGCGCGGAACCTTCGCACATCGCCATCTGGTGCTGCACGACAGTAAAACAGGAGATTTATTCTCTCCGCTGCATCAGCTAAGCGATTCCCGTGCCTCCTTTGGCGTATACAACAGTCCATTGTCAGAGGCATCAGTATTAGGCTTTGAATATGGTTATAATGTGTTTGCACCGGAAACCTTCGTAATCTGGGAAGCACAGTATGGTGATTTCGCCAATGCGGGTCAGGTTATTTTTGACCAGTTCATTGCCGCTGGACGCGCCAAATGGACACAGCGCAGCAATCTCGTCATCATGCTGCCGCATGGCTACGAAGGACAGGGACCTGAGCACTCCAGCGGTAGGCTGGAACGGTTCTTGCAGCTATCCGCTGAGGAGAACTGGACGGTCGCTAACCTGACTACCGCTTCGCAATATTTCCATCTGCTGCGGCGCCAAGCAGCGTTATGCGGGCAGGAAGATGCTAGACCGCTAGTCATTATGACGCCGAAAAGTCTCATTCGGAATACGCGCAGCACTTCTGCCGGAACCGAGCTGGCTTCAGGACAATTCAAGCCTGTATTAGCTGAATCTTTGCTTGGCCAGAAACCAAGTGAAGTTAAACGGCTCGTAGTCTGCAGCGGTAAAGTCGCTATCGACATCCAAACAGAACTGGAAGCAGCACCGGATAAGGATTGGTCATGGCTGCATGTTCTTCGCCTAGAGCAGCTTTATCCGTTCCCGGAACAGGAGCTAAGCGAACATTTAAACTCCTTCAGCTCCCTTCAGGAAATTGTCTGGGTGCAAGAAGAGCCGAAAAATATGGGCGGCTGGAGCTATAGTGAGCCTCGGTTACGCGCCATCGCACCGAAAAATGCCGGCGTAAGATATATCGGCCGTCCGGAACGTTCCAGCCCGGCCAGTGGTTATGCAGATGTGCATAGCTTCGAACAACGTAGAATTGTAACAGAAGCCCTAAAATCAAATTCGAACGTACAAGCGGCTGTACCGTCCTCTTAAGAGGACGGTATCACAATAGCGTAAACCATTATGTTTGGGGAGGAAACGGCCTGTGTCAGAAATCTTAGTACCCGATCTGGGAGAATCCATATCCGAAGGAACCATCTACAAATGGCTGGTTAAAGAAGGCGACACGGTAGGTCAAGGCGATGTGCTCGCTGAGCTGGAAACGGATAAAGTCAATCTGGAAATTAGTGCAGAGGTGGAGGGTGTCATCTCCACCATCCTGCGTCAAGCGGGCGAGAACGTAGCCGTTGGCGAAGCCATCGGCATCATTGGAGCCGCAAGCGGCAGTACGCCGCGGGCCGCTGCAAGCGAAGCCGAAGCGCCTAAAGCGGCTCCGGCAGGCGGCAACGCAGTAGCAGCCGCCGCGCCTGTAGCTGCGCCCGAAGTGCCTGCAGCAGGTGGCGACAGCCACGCTGCCTTGGCATCGCCGGGCGCACGCAAGCTGGCACGGGAGCGCGGCATCGACCTCGGCGAGGTTAGCGCCCGTGATCCTATCGGCCGGATTGGTCAGGCCGATGTGTCCGGTCATGGTGCAGCAGCACCGCAGGCCGCTGCACCGGTAGCTCCGGCGCCGCAAGGCAAGCCGGAGCCAGCGAAGCCGGCAGCGGGTAAAGCCACGCCGGACGAGGGCAAAAACGTGGAGCGCAAGCGCATGTCGCGCAGACGGCTCACGATTGCCAGCCGCTTGGTCGAAGCGCAGCAGACCGCGGCCATGCTTACCACCTTCAACGAGGTGGACATGACAGCGATCCTCGACATCCGCAAGCGCCGCAAGGATGCATTTAAAGAAAAACATGAAGTTGGACTAGGCTTCATGTCCTTCTTCACCAAAGCCGTGATCGGTGCGCTTAAAACCTATCCACTGCTGAACGCCGAAATCGACGGTGAAGATCTGGTCGTTAAGAAATTCTACGACATCGGTATTGCTGTTGCAGCGAAAGAAGGACTTGTAGTTCCAGTAGTTCGTGATGCGGATCGGCTCAGCTTCCCGGAAATCGAGCGCCAGATTGGCGAGCTCGCTTCCAAAGCACGTGCCAATACGCTCAGCCTCTCCGAGCTGCAAGGCGGAACATTCACCATCACCAACGGTGGCGTATTCGGCTCCTTGTTATCCACACCGATTCTGAATACACCACAGGTGGGTATTCTTGGGATGCATAAGATTCAATTGCGTCCAATCGCGCTGGACGAAGAAAGAACCGTAAACCGTCCAATGATGTACATCGCCCTTTCCTATGATCACCGGATCGTTGACGGCTCTGAAGCGGTAAGCTTCCTGGTCAAAGTGAAGGAATTGCTGGAAGATCCGGAAGCACTACTGCTAGAAGGCTAACGCTCTTCGAATTTTCGAAGACATAAGAATATAAAGAAGGTATCCCTACAGCTCTCGCTTTGGGGATACCTTTTTTTATATCTGGATCCAATTGCTGCCTTCCTTGCATACGATTTAACTGTATTTTATACACTTATTTATTTCTGATCCGCTCATAGCCTCTTCTCTAATTGCATTCTCTACAACTAAAATCCGAAAAACGTCTATTTCCACTAATCTAACCAATAATAGCTGCATCAAATACAACTAAAGTACTTATATACAGATATTGGTGAACTTTAATTGCACATAATACAACTAACTTAGCGCATGCACCTTCAAACTACACACTACATACTACGCACTACGCACTACTAACTACTAACTACTAACTACTAACTACTAACTACTAACTACTAACTACTAACTACTAACTACTAACTACTAACTACTAACTACTAACTTCAAACTTCAAACTTCAAACTTCAAACTTCAAACTTCAAACTTCAAAACTCTACTTCAATAGCTCCTCAGCCAGCTGTAAAAATTGCTCCTGGGTCAAAATCTTATCTCCATAGCTGGTGAGTGTATAATACGCATCCTGCTTCTCGTTATACCAGTTCAGATAATCATAGCTGACTTCTTCCCTTACTACCTTGTTATAGATAACTTCTGTCCCTGCAACTGTGAGCTTATTAGCTTGATTCTCAGGCGTTTGTTCCACGAAAACCTTGCCCCCATGCATGAGCGTTGCTGAGATCCCTATAAAAGCATTGTTCTTCGAATAAGTTACACTTAGCCCCCCTGGCTCGGACCACGGTATAGCCTTCATAAACAAATTGCGGGTCCCCTTGTCCTTATTTGCCTGAGCGGTAAGATCATTTAATGTTTCCTTATACAGAGAACCTAGCTTAGCTTTATCCGTAGTCGGAGAATTAGGATGGATTACACCATATTTAAAAGCGTACCCCGCTGCCATTTCGGGAAGCATTGGCGCCCCTGTTCTTTTGATTTCTTTTAAAAAATCAGAATACGCATCTATCCGCTGCTCTTTATACTTAAACTGCAATTCTGTCGCCAAGCCTGCTGCACCTGCTTTATTTTTCACAAGATAAGCGATCAATTCACCCGGTTTAGCGAACTCTTCTGCTTGCTGCGCATATTTATCATAAGAAGCCCTTTCTGCAGATTCAGTCGGCGCAACATGTTGGACCTTCACTACTCCTTCACTATTGCGGATTTGGATATATTCAGACGCAGCATACGCAGTCACAGAAATCAGCAGAAACAGCGTTAACATACTGGCCACTGCCGTTGTTTTATTCATCACCCTCAGCGAGAACGATCGCTTTCGACCTGTTATGCCAGTAATACGCCCCATGACCTTATCTTCTACATCTACCTCATCCAAAAGTTCATTGCCCGCCGAGGCATAAATTATATCTTGGTATTCATTGCTGATTTTGTTTCTTTCCATGTGATCTCCTCCTCTGACTTCATAGCTTCCTGAACCTTTAGCTTGATCCGATTCATTCTTTTAGTTAGCGCATTGGGACTGCCCCCTAGAATCTCACTTATCTCTGCATAAGTTTGTTCTTCAAACACCCGCAGAATAAGCATGTTTCTCTCCTCAAGCGACAATCCCGCTAAAGCCGCAGACAATGAAGGACTGTACAACCGAGCATCCAGCTCCTGTTCAGGACTTGCAGACAGTACTTCCGGACGAAAAATACGCATGACTTGCTTATGCAGACGACGCCTGCGCAGCAGATTTAAGCAATGATGATATGCGATACGATAGAGCCATGCCGAGAAATGCATTTGCGATTTGTATTGCCGGATAGATTGATAACCCTTTACCAAAATATCCTGAACCGCGTCCTCCGCATCCTGCTTGTTTTCTAACAAACGATAGCAATATCGATAGATCGGCTTTTGGAATGACCTGACAATTAAAGCATACTGCTCGGAATCTCCCTTTTGAATCCTAACGATTAGCTCTTCCAACTCTGTCGAGTCTAGCGAATCCTGTGGCGATGTAAGCACCTCCTTAACCCTTATATCTCTATAACACTTGACCACCGAAAAAAGTGCCTATGTAAACCAAACTAAAGGAAATTTTATAAAAGCTGACAGTCACGGCTTCGGAGAATGTTTGAATCACTGACTGCTGGTGTCCCCGGATTTCTTACTTATACCATTATGCACGGTTAAAATCTGGTGAGTCTATGCTTAGCAGATGCATAACAAAACCTCCCATTAGACCTGATAACTCCAGGTTTGCTTCTAATGGAAGGTTTTTTAATAAGGCTTATTACTCTAAAACTGAGGTGTAACGTCAACGTCTGCTAAATTGTAAATTGTTGCAAAGGTTACTCTCTTATCATGGAAGGAGATAGAGTGATCGTAATCGTCTTATCGAACGGAGTCATAAAATTGACCAACACCGCCTTGCAGTTATCCTGCAGCTTCGCCTCACGCACCGTAGCCGCCAGATGGCCAAGCTCGCCCCCTGTCAGTTCAATCCAGTCCTCTTCATAACTATAGCGGAGGTTACCGCCGTTCCAGAGATAATGGTCCTCTCCGACAGCCTGCAATTCACCCGATGTGAAACATCCTTCCCGTCCAAAAATAAAAGACAGCTGTGTCATAACCTCTGTAGGTTCCTCAGCATGCAACCGGAGGGTCCACCCTCTGTCCGTGCGTTGAACCTCCGTCTCCACGCGGAATGTCTGTTCATGCGTAAGTGCGCGGCTCTGATGCGGTAACAGATACCAAGGGCTTACTGGCTCCCCAGATGTTTGCGGAAGCAGTTCACCTTCTACAGGACCGTAATAACCCTTCTTTTGTTCTCCTGACAGGTGGTATCCGTCAGGTAGTTTGATCATTTTCTGCATCGGGACATAGCCCGGATTAAAGTAAGAAGCCAGTTGCACTGCAAGCAGCCTGACGGCACCGTGACGGAGTGCAAAAAAAGACGGCGTCTCCGTGATTAAGGTCACGCTAGTGTTCCCGTCCCTGTAGCGCGCAACCGGTGCTCCGAAATCAGTATGCAGCCGGCTGTGGTAAATTCGCCCTTGATGGCCGGACTTCTCCATATCCTGCAGATAGCCGTGTCGCGGAAAATCGCCGTTCAGTATTTTCTCATATTTTACAGGCAGAGCTGCCGAATCTTCAAAAGGTTGCTGAAGCTCCGGCTCCAGCAGCATACGTACAAGTACGTTGACAGAGCAGACCCCCGGATTTTCCAGTGCTCTGCCTGCCCATTCGGCCATCCCCGCAAACAATGGCTCCTTATCGGAACGGGCCAGAATAGCGTACGGTAAATAATATGGAGATAGGTCGTGAAAGCTCCCCAGATCCTGGCGCCCAGAATAATCGGTCACAACTTCGCCCTTAGGATGCACCAAATAGACCATCATGTGTAAATTCAGACGAACTGGCTCCAGCAACTGCGGCCGATCCAGCAGACGAGCGGCATGAATCAGCATGATGTCGCTGACCGCACTATAAATACCGTTGCTGCGCTCCGTCCATTCTCCATCAGGTGTAATATCCATCCCTTCCGCCAACCACTGATCCGCCCGTTGGACAGCCTCCTCCAGTCCGAACAGTTCATGCAGAAACCCCAGTGCTGCACACAATACCCAACGGTGATTCGGCGTGTGACAGCCCCCTGTAAGCATGACGGGAATAGTTCGCTTAAGAAACAAGAGCATATTATCAAGCACCTGTTGCAGTGGCGCCCAATCCTGCGACGCCAACAGTTGGTATAGCTGAGCATAGCCGACGATGACAAAGGCTGTATCCGGGGGAGAATGATAGTTCGTCCAGCCCGGAGAGATCGAGCCATCCTCATGTTGTGCACGCAGCACGAACTCCGTCGCCAGCAGCAGGCGGGCCAGCAGCAGCTCATCACGGTAGAATGCGGAATCCGGGTTAACCAGAGCCGCTCCCCAATAACACATATCGGTTGGTGTGCCGGTCGTATGATTAACCCAGGCAACGCCAGTACCCGGATCTATTGTCCCTCCATAATAGCGGCTCGTCGGATCAAGCACCTGCCGGGATAATCCCTCCACTGCCGCTCTATCATTACTGGCTACCAGTTGCTTGTACATTATACTTCCCTCCATGTTAACAATCTGCTCAATGTCTGGGTGGTAACAGGAGCTGAAGCCGCGCCAGCTCTTGTCGGATACGGTCAGGAATTTCCGTGAACAGTTGATTCCAAGAAACGAACAATTCCTCCCGGTCCGCATATTCCCAGCACGAATAGAACAGGGAAGGCGTGAACCGGCAGGTTTGCAGATAACGGTGGACAAGACGGTCAGTTTCTCCATCGGACGCCAGAATGCCGTGAAAAAAGTCGCCATAAATCAGACCCTCCGCACCTGCTCCATCCTGTGTACTGGATGCGAATCCCGGTAACAGCTCAAAGACTTCAGGGAACGGGGCAAGAGCATGCTTGCCGGGTTGGACATAGAGGTCCACCCGTGTCCCGCTTAGATTGCTGCCCCCGCGCAGCAGCGCTTTAAGGAATTTCCCGTGAAAGCTCGCTTCGGCATCCACCACTTCCCCGTCTCTACCGATGTAAACCCACACATGCTCCAGATCATATAAATGCTGAATATCATAATCGTAATAAATCGCGTATTCCACAACGGCCAGCACATCCGGATGGTTCACAGCTAGACGGCGCCGGAAGGAAGGAGACTCCTCCTCCTGCCGCATCACCGTTATACCGAGACGTACCGGAAAAAATGGCTCGTTCTGATCGAATAATAAGCGCGGAGCATACTTCATAGCTAACCTACGGTCTTCATCGTTCAACATCAGACCTGTCCTCTACGCGCCAACTTGGCCATAAGCAGCTGATGACTTTCAGCAATTTCTTCCGGCTGGCAAGCTGCCTTCAACTCATACACCTTGACCCGCGCCCGTTCAATCATCGGCAGATAAGCATCATAGAATTCCATATTCCCGCTGTTTACATAAGGGCACCAGTGATCAGACAGACCGATGGTCTCATGAATGTGAACACCTACAATATCATCCATCAGACCTTCCATTTCCCCCACACTGTCGTACAAACCCAAACGGTCCATCATAATGGCATGCCCGGTGTCATACCATATGCCCACAGGCGATCCTTTTAGCGCCTTAATAATCATTTTGGCTTCCGCAAGCGTCGGAATCTGCTGCGGTTTGGAACGTGTTTCGATACCAAAGCGTACGTTTAGCCCCTCAGAAACTGCCCGGTTACATACTTCATCTAGGCTTTCAATAATTTTCTGCACATAGCCGGCGCTATAGGCTTCCCGCCGCTCCATCAGTTCCGCCCATTTGCTGCGATAAGCGTTAGAATCTCTACCCTCTCCGTTATAAATCTGCTCCAGCTCTTTGCTGATATCATTTGGAAAGGGTACCTCACCGGGATGCACAACAACAGCTTCTCCTCCGTAACGCTGAGCGTACTTAGCCGAGCCAATCAGCAGCTCAATCGCCCGCTGCCGCTTCTCCTCATCCTCAAAACCTAGCAGCACGGAATCTGTGCCATAATCGGAGTCCTGCACATGCGGGAAGGTGTTGTGGACACTGGAGATCCCCATCTCCCCCCGCTCAAGCATCGGCTCGATCGTTTCCAGCATTTCCTTAGTCACATTATAGTTCAGCTCCACTCGCTGAAAGCCCAGATCGCGGATTTCCCGCAGCATTTCACTGCCGATGGAATGACGCTTAATGTTCCAGCAAGTTGAGAACGAAAATATGCCTTTGTCCTCCATAATTATGTTCTCCTCCCTTGTTACAGCTTACGGTTCAACCTTTTACGGCACCAAGCATTACACCGCTGACAAAATATTTCTGCAGCCATGGATATACGGCAAGGATCGGTACTGTTGCAAAGATAACGGTGGCCGCTTTTAGGCTCTCTGGTGTCAGTGGGGTCCGGTTGGCACCTTCCATTTGTGTCAGTTCGGATACCATATTGTTCTGCACCATCTGGAACAGCTTGAGCTGGAGCGGATACAAATCCGGATTATTGATATACATCAAAGAATCCTGAAAGCCGTTCCACCTTCCCACTGCGTAGAAAAGCGCCAATGTGGCCATAACCGGCATGGATAGCGGAAATATAATACTCATCAGGGTACGAAGATGGGAACTGCCATCGATTTCGGCCGATTCCTCCAGGCTGGCAGGGATGTTATTGAAAAAGGAGATCAGGATAATCAGGTTAAAGGGGCTGACCAGACCTGGCAGGATAAGCGACCAGACCGAATTAATCAAATGCAAATCACGGATCAACAAATATTCAGGAATAATACCGCCGCTGAAAAACATAGTGATAACGATCAGATACATAAAAAATTTACGGCCCTTCAATTTTCTTTTGGTCAGCGGATAAGCTGCTGCGACAGTGAAAAGCATACACAGCACCGTTGTGGCAAACGTCAGAATAACCGTAAAGACAAGAGAGCGGATCATCGCATTATTGGAAAAAACATTAATGTATGCATTCCAGTTCAATTCAATGGGGAAAATCGTTACTTCTCCAGAAGTAATTGCCCGGTTGGAACTAAGCGACACGGCAATCACATGCAAAAACGGAGCCAAGCAGAACAAAACGAACAAGGCAACAAACGTTATATTGACGATATCGAATATCCGGTTTGAGGTACGTTCACTCATAGCACTCCGCCTCCTTCTTTCTTTATCATAAAATACCGTCTCCGGTCACTTTTTTCGAAATATAGTTGGAGCCAAAAATAAACACCAGTCCCACCACGGCCTGGAACAATCCGACTACAGTAGCCAACGTATATTGTCCGGATTCTAGACCCACCCGGTACACAAAGGTACTGAGCACATCAGAATACTCACGCACAGCAGTGTTACCGATAATGTAAGGGCGGTCAAAACCGATGCTGACCATCTTTCCCAGATTGAGGATAAGCAGCGTCACGATGGTTGGTTTTATGCTAGGAAGCGTAATGTAGCGGATTTTCTTCAGCCTTGTCGCTCCATCCACTTCAGCAGCTTCAAACAGCTCTCGGTTGACACCAGTTAACGCCGCCAGATAAAGGATAGTCCCCCAACCGGCACTTTGCCAGACGCCTGTGAATAAATAAGTGATCAGCCACGGATTTTTTTCAGTCAGAAACGGGATGGGAGTAAGGCCTAAGCTCTCCAGCACACCGTTCACCATACCGGACTGGTTGCCGAACAATTGATATACGATCCCCCCGATGATCACCCAGGAAATAAAGTGGGGGATATACAAAATCGTCTGCGATATTTTCTTGAACCACACCGAACGAATTTCGAACAGCATAATCGCCAGGATAATCGGAGCCGGAAAAGAGACAAGTAAATCCAGAAAATTCAGCATAAAGGTATTGCGCAAGGTGGTGTAGAACTCTCTCATTCCAAAAACCTCGCGGAACGCATCAAAGCCAATCCACTCGCTGCCTCCAATCCCCTGAAACAAATTGAAATCCTTAAAAGCAATCTGCACACCATACATCGGACCATAGCGGAAGATCAGGAAATAAATAATAGGCAGAGAAAGCAGCGCGTACAATTGCCAATACCGTCTAAAGTATGTCGCTTTGCTCAAGTCGTTTTCCTCCTAAGGAGAAAAACCGGGTGGAGCGCAGCACCATCTCCCCCCGGTTTTCACTATATATTTGTTTATTGAGCCGAAAGTTCCTTAAACGACTTCTCCAGTTCCTCTTTCAGCTTGGTTCCGCCCAAAGTCATGTAATCTTTCATTTCTTGCTCGTAAACCGCTTCAAATTGCTCTGGTTTGGCCATTGCCGTCTTTACAATAATTACGTTGAGCTTATCTTTGAGCGTTGTGCCATATTGCGATTCCGCTTCTATCGGCTTGCCGAAGACGAGCGGCCCCACCGTGTCAGCGTTGGCGATAGCGATAGATTGAGTCAGCATCTCCCGGTTACGTTCCGGGAAGCCCAGCGCCCATGCTTTTTCATTAGTGGCCTGATCACCGATGTTTTTGCCGTTGGAGATAATGGCCATGTCGCCAGCATTAAATAGACGATCGGCGAACTCCTGGGAAACATCTGTTTTGGCCACTGGAATACCGTCTACCAGGTCGTAGTTTTCACCTTCTACGCCATTTTGGATATCAATCAGATTATTATCCGAAGCCATCCAATCGAGATACTTAACGGCTTCCACGGCGCGTTTACTACTCTTCGGAATCATGATGTACATGCCGTTGGAGGCATACCGGGATTTAATGTGCTTGTTATCAACGTTGGCGTTGGTTAAGACGTCTACCGGCAGCACCTTGCTTCCCTCTACATTTTTGTAGAGATTATCTAGGGTACCATCGGCATAGAACAAAACATCCACATCCTCCGACCAGTAGCCTACATTGCCGTTCTGGATATCCTTGGCCAACTGTGTTTTATCCTCGTCCAGACTGAAGTCCTTACTGATCATCCCTTCATTGTAGAGCTTATTGAGAAATTGCAGGGCATCCTTAAAGCCCTCATGCAGCGGCAGCTCATAACGTTGGCTGTAGGTCAGATCGCCGCTGATCGGCTTCATGAAAGAGAAAATCAACGTCTCGAATTGGGCTGGTGCAAGTGCCATGCCCATCGGGATGTTTTTGCTGCCGAGATTGCCCGGATCCTTTTCTTTAAACGCTTTCAAAGTAGTGTACAGCTCATCGGTCGTCGTTGGCACAGGCAATCCTAATTTATCTAACCAATCCTGACGGATGTAGGAGCTATAACGGCCTGTGATCGCCCGTTTACCAGGGATCGCATACTGCTGACCTTCAAGCTGGCCGAACGCCAGCGTATCCTCGCCAATAAACTTTTTCAGATTCGGCCCATATTCATCGAGAATTTCTCCGACATCAGTCAAGCCACCTTGCTGGGCATACCGATAAAACACACTGGAATCATACGTAAATACGATATCGGGCACATCCGTATTGCTCGCCATCAAAACATTCAGCTTGGTAACTTCCTCAGAACGCTGGATAGGTACAAATTCTACATCAATGTTATTCGGATCTCCGAACTTTTCCTGCACTAGTTTAGTTAAGTAGTTATTGGTAATGGTATGAGGGGCTGGGCTGTTGCCGCGGTCAAACACTTCCACCTTTAATGTAACGCGCTTGGCACTTTCGCCGGCTGCGACACCCTCGGATGCTGTGTTGTTTTTAGAATCATTGGAACAGCCTGCTAGCAGAGAAACGCCCATTATTGCGGTTAATCCGATCCCGATTGCTTTCTTCAGAACTCCTTGATGTACGTTCACTGTCATTTTTCCATCCCCTTCGCCCTTGCAGGCTTTAATGGTGTATTTATGATCCCCTAGCCTTAACTCTATCCATCCCCAGCGGAATCCATATCACGTGATGCTTTTTACTGCCGTGCTACTGGGTCGCTTGTTGTTCTGGATGCCCACAGTATTTCATGAATTTCGGCAGTCTGACAATAAACCTCTTTCGGATGCTCATATCCCAGCAAAATCGGACTTCCGGTTTATCCATACAACCATTTTCGTAGAATAAACCGCTTTCAAAAGTGTGAAAATAAAGACCGCATCGGTGTTCGCGCCCTCATCATAGAGGTTGGCGTGCACAGATGCGGTTATAAAAACTATTGTTCACGTGCTATTGGATTAATAAAGTCGGCAGCTATAGTCTGGAGGTCCCGCGCCCGCGCTTTAAAGAACGGTAGTCACCCGGCGTGATTCCTAATACTCGTTTGAATACCCTGCCGAATGTAATTGCATTCGCATATCCCACCTGGAGTGCGATATCCTGCAGCGAACATTCCGTTTCCACTAAAAGCTTTTCGGCTTCCTTCATGCGTAGCTCTGTAAGAAAATCAACAAATTTCATTTTAAATTCTGTTTTAAATAGATAGCTGGCATATTTGCCGGATACCTGAAACCGGTCGCTCAAATGCTTTAGGGAAAGATCGGGATTTGTAAAATTCTCTTCAATATAATTCTTCATCTCGGTTACCATCGCCCGGTAGCTTTTAGTTTCACTGACAGAAACATAAGTACGGAATAAATCAGTCAAATACTCAAACAAAATCCCCTTCATTTCATCTATGGATTCTGCCTCTTCCAGCCGCTTCAGCTGCTTCTCCGCATTTTCTGCTGACAGCTCATCCTGCAGCTGCTCAGACATGACAGCCACTTCCCGGCTCAACATCTGTAACATGGCCTGAATTAGAGAGCGAATATCATCATCTTGTAAATAATCCTGTTTAAAACCATCAAAAACACCTTCCAGCAGTTCCCGCCATTGGCCGCTCGACATCCGGAACTGCTTAACAAACTCGGCAATCATTTGTAGATACTTGAATGTCTCAAGAAGCGGCTGGCGCGTTTCTCCAAATTCCGTTAAAGCGATGTCTTCGTGCATTAAAAGCTTGTGCTGCATCACATTCTCCGCTGCCGCATAGGAATCCCGGATCTCCCCTGGCCCAGCCGCCACTGGCCCGATAGCGAAGCTTAAGGAGAGGCGCAAGTTCTGCTCCACCCAGGTGCGGCAGTCCTCAGCGAATACACGGATTTTCTCTGCCATCTCTTCATCACTTCCTGTGGTCAGGAAGAGAATTGCCGCCCGGTCAGTCCCAATCCACTCCGCCCAAGCTTGCAATTCCGCACTCCGCGCCAATTCTTGAAAGACATTCATCAGGGCAAATTTAAGCGTGTTCTGATCGCCCCTTGTATACCGATCTTGAAAAACCTTGTCGTAGCGGTTGATTTCGCTTAGCACAACCATAAAGCGGGATGTGGAATGAGCTCCGGAGAGCGGCGACAGCTCTTCCATCCGCTGGACGACATTGTCCAACCGCTCGCTTTGCAAGAGATCGTTGAAAAGCTTGCTGCGCTGTAACAGCAAATTCTCTCTGCTTTTCTTATCATAATCCGTCATATGGTTGATTAGATCTTCCAGCACCCCGTCAATGAGCATCATTTCGTCCGGTCTGTCGCTGGATTGGTCCAGCTTGCGAATTTGATGACCTTCAATCCGGTTCATAATCACCTGAATTGGCTTATAGTTCCGCCGCGTAACATAGATCAGGTAAAAAATCGCGCACACAACCGTACCTAAGGCAATAGCTACCCAAAGGTAAGAAATCACTGACACCCAGCTGAATAGACTGCCCGTTTTGATCCCGCTGGAAAACGTCCAGCCAAGCCTTTCCATATATAAAGTGTTCAACTGCTTCCCATTCTTGGCACCTTCACTGTCCGAATGCGCCTGATAGACCACCTGTCCATCTGCGCCAAATATGGTCAGAAAGGACAACTGTTCATTGACCATACCGTCGACGATCTGTTCCATTCCGCTCATTTTGAGATTAATTACGAGCACTCCCTCCGAACCGAAGGGCAGCGGCATACCTTTATTTATGGTAAGCACACGTATAGACGTGCGCTGAAATTCATCTTTGTATTCCCTAACAGGCTGCCAGCCTTCCGATAAAGAGCCGGAGGTGATGCGGCCAATCCAATCCTCGTCTACAAATCCTGAAAGGTCCTTTAATCCAGTTTCTGTTAAAACGCTTTCATTTCTCTTGTCATAAAGATAGATGGACTGAATATAGGGCGATTCACGCGTCAGGTTGCGTAGATTCTGGGCAACAGCGTAGACGGTCGCCATATCAATCTGGCCTTGATTGTTAAAATAACGTTTATAAGCATCGCTGCGTTCAGCAGCCTCCAGCACTGACAGTTCAGCTTCCTTGATCGTTCGGTCCACATTATCCATAAGATAACTGGCGGTGATACGGTCCGCTTTTTTAGTTTCCATTCGTGAAATATCATTAATAAATACAAAAGAGGCAAAAATCAGTATCGTCACAGTAAGCAAAAAAATAGGAAAATAGGACAGCAGCAATCGGCGATACCAGGAACGGAACAATAGATAACCCCCTCTGTACAACCGTTAGGATACCCGGCCACGGTTCAGCCGTTAATGCACGAGTAGTTCATAGATATTTGGCTGCACCATCATGGAAATGGAAACTCTTCCGCCTAATTTGCTGCCATTATAACACATACAACATGAGCCCGACCAACGAAGCCATTCGTATTTTACACCTGCTCATTAAAAAGGCGAGGTGCGCACAGCCATAGCCGTGAACCCCCGCATATAAATCTGTCCGAGCAGCCGCCAAGCACCAAGTTGTAGCCCTCCTCGGCCTATAAACCACTCAGATCTCTGATATAACGGCGCGCCTTGATCGCATATTCCAGCGGATCGGCAAGTGCCGGATCCTGCTCCGCTTCCACTACAAACCATCCCGTATAAGAGTAACTTGCCAATTCGCTGAAAATCTCCGCAAAGGATATACATCCATCGCCAGGTACGGTGAATGCGCCCGTTTTTACAGCCTGGAGAAAACTGAGCTGATCCCGCAGCACACGCTGAACAACCTCCGGACGTATATCCTTCAAATGGACATGTTTAATCCGAGGTAAATGGATGCGCAGTACCTCTAAGGGATTCTCACCCGCAAAGGCTAGATGCCCGGTATCGAACAGCAGAGACACCTCTTCCGGTTCCGTGAGCTCCATTAGCTTAGCAATTTCGGCCCCAGTCTGCACCCCTGTCCCCATATGATGATGGTATACAAGCGCCATACCTTTTTCAGCAGCCAGCCGGCCAAGCCCACCCAGTCCATCGGCAAGTGCGGCCCACTCCGCTTCTGTGAATACAGGTTTATTAGCAAATAGCGGCGTATCCATTTGTCCCTGAATACTCCGCCCTTGCTCTGAGACGACAATCACCTTCGCACCCATCTCATATAAAAAATCACGATGCGCGCAAAAAGCCTCCACTGTCTCCTCATATGGCCGCACAGTCAGATATGCGCTGAACCAAGCGCTGGCAATCTCAAGTCCACGAAGCTCAAGTGCCCGGTGCAGCCGTTCCGGAGAGCGTGGATACTTGTTGCCCACCTCGCTTCCCTGAAACCCGGCAAGCGCCATTTCGCTAATGCACTGTTCAAAGGTATTGTCTTTTCCCAGTTCAGGCATATCATCATTAGTCCAAGCGATAGGAGCAATCGCCAGCTTGACCGCATGTTCTTTGAACATCATCGATTCTACCCCTTCCGTTTCACAGTATTACTAATACTAATAACTGCGGGCCTTTCCAAGCTGTTCAAGCTTCTGCTCGTGGGCAGCCCGAACGGCTTCACTGCCGGACACTTCTGGAACACCAACATTCCACCAGGCTCCGTAACCATGTGTCATTGTCTTGGGCAGCACCTTAATGTCAATTAGGGTGGAACGATCCTGCAGCTGAGCCTCCCTCAAAGCGTCACGCAGCTGCTCAACCGTTGACGCACGAAAGGTCTTCACTCCATATCCCGCGGCACTTGCTGCATAATCTATGCCTATCAGTTCGCCGCTCAGCTGACCTTCCGGGCCCCGGTAGCGGAATTCAGTCGCCATGCTATCCAGTCCTTGCTCCATCTGCAGGTTGTTGATGCAGCCGAACCCCATGTTATCCAGCAGAATGACGTTGATCTTCTTGTTCTCCTGAAGGCTCGTCACTAGTTCCGAATGCAGCATTTGATAGCTGCCATCGCCCACCAATGCATATACCTCCCGGTCCGGCTCCGCCAATTTCACACCGAGTGCACCGGAGATTTCATACCCCATACACGAAAAGCCATATTCCATATGGTAAGTATCCGGCACAGTGGAATTCCACATCCGCTGCATGTCGCCCGGTAAGCTGCCTGCGGCCCCTATCACAATGGCGTCTTTCGGAAGATATTCATTGAGGATCCCGAGTACCTGTGTTTGCGCCAGCGAAGTGTTCAACTTCGTCGCATATTCAGATAGCTTCTCGTCAAGATGTCCGGCAACTTCCGGCACGAAGGAAACTGAAGAACGATCTGGACGATCTGCCTCCTGATTCACCGTATACTCCACGTCAGATAGACGCTTTCTTTCCACTTCCCATGCCTTTTTTGCCACTACAATTTCATCTGTATAAGCGGTGCGGTAACCGCGCTCCTCCAACGTAGCAGACAGCGCAATAAGACCTTCGGCAGCATCACAGACCACAGCCAGTGCATCCAGCTTGGAGGCATGGTAAAGGGAAGCGTTAATTGTCAGGAACTCCACCTCGGGATGGGCGAACAAACTCTTCGAACCTGTCGTGAAGTCCGTAAACCGGGTACCCACACCGATCACCAGATCCGCTTCTGCGGCCAACGTATTAGCACAGCCATTCCCGGTAACTCCTATGCCACCGAGATTGTAGGCACAGTCGCTTGCCACGGCACTTTTTCCGGCTTGTGTCTCACCGAATGGGATGGCGAACTTCTCCGCAAACGCACGTAATTCCGTCCCTGCATCCGCATATCGGACTCCACCCCCACAGACCAGCAGAGGTCGCTGTTTGCTAGCAATAAGATCAGCTGCTGCAGCAAGCTCATCCGGATGCGGAGTACGGGAAACGATCCGATGGATGCGCTTGCGGAAGAACTCAAGTGGATAGTCCCAGGCCTCCCCTTGCACATCCTGCGGCAGCGCAATCGTGACTGCCCCGGTATCTGCCTGATCAGTCAGCACACGCATCGCGTTCAGCAATGCTGTCATCAGCTGCTCTGGCCGATAAATCCGGTCCCAATATTTGCTCACCGCTTTGAAGGCATCGTTGACCGTTATCGACAGATTGTAGGTATGCTCCATTTGCTGAAGTACCGGATCCGGTTGACGGGTGGCAAAGGTATCGCCGGGGAGCAGCAGCACGGGAATCTGATTCGCCGTCGCAGTGGCAGCGGCTGTCAGCATATTAGCTGAACCCGGTCCTACCGAAGCGGTGCAGGCCATGATTCGCCGTCTGCGGCTCTGCTTGGCAAAGGCAGTCGCCGCATGCACCATTCCTTGCTCATTCCTCCCCTGATAGACCGTCATCTCACCCGGCGCTTCCTGAAGTGCCTGCCCCAGTCCAAGTACATTGCCATGGCCGAAAACGGTGAATATACCGTGTACAAAACGCTCCGGTCCATTGCCAAAGTTCACATATTGCTGGTTCAGAAATTTCACCAGCGCCTGCGCCGTCGTTAATCTAATCGTATCCACGTGAAACCTCCCTTTCGCCGTTTTTGTTACTGCCAGCGGGCAGTGACGACTTTTTTGCGTGTATAAAATTCAACCCCGTCGCTTCCATTCGCATGCAGATCGCCATAGAAGGAATCCTTCCAGCCGGAGAAAGGGAAAAAGGCCATCGGGGCTGGCACTCCGACATTGACACCCAACATGCCTGACTCGATATTTTCCCGGAAATAGCGTACTTTCCCGCCGTCATTCGTAAAAATACAAGCCCCGTTGGCAAAACGAGAGGTATTGGCAATTTCAATCGCCTCTTCTACATCCTTGACACGGATCACTGCCAGGACAGGCGCGAAAATTTCCTCCTGCCATATTTTCATTTCCCGGGTCACTCCATCAAACAACGTTGGGCCGATAAAATAACCCTGTCCCTGCACCGCAGCATCCGCCCGGCCGTCTCTTAGCAACTTAGCGCCCTCGGCCATGCCTTGTTCAATATAAGCGACCGTTTTGTCTTTATGACTTTGGCGGATAACCGGCCCAAGAAACGTGTCGTCGTCCAAACCATCGCCGATGTTCATCTGCTCACATTCACGCAGGAGGATGGAGATCAGCTCATCAGCAACCTCTTCCTGCACCGTTACCACGGAGCAAGCCATACAGCGCTCTCCCGCCGAGCCGAAGGCTGCGTTGACAATCTGTGTTGCTGAAGCCTCAAGGTTCGCGTCTGCCAACACAATAGAATGATTTTTCGCCCCTGCCAACGCCTGAACCCGCTTCAAACACGCCGTTCCCTTCTTGTAGACATATTCGGCCACTGGCTGTGAGCCAACGAAGGAAATCGCCTTCACATCAGGATGCTCCAGCAGGCCGTTTACCACCTCATGCGCACCGTTAACCAGATTGAGCACACCTTTCGGAAGCCCGGCTTCCTCTAACAATTCGACCAAACGTGCTGCCAGCAGCGGTGTGCGTTCGGAGGGCTTCAGCACAAAGGTATTCCCACAGGCGATGGCCAACGGGAACATCCAGCAAGGCACCATCATTGGAAAATTAAACGGTGTGATCCCGCCGACTACACCGATGGGATAGCGATACATCCCAGACTCGATGCCTGTCGCGATGTCGGGCAACTGCCGGCCCATCATCAGCGTCGGCGCACCTGCCGCAAATTCCACACACTCAATGCCGCGCTGCACCTCTCCGTAGGCCTCTTTGAAGCTTTTTCCATTCTCCAGCGTGATCGTCTTCGCCAGTTCATCCCAATGGTCCACCAGCAGCTGCTGATATTTGAACAAGATCCGCGCTCTGCGCGGTACCGGTGTCTTGGACCAGCCTGCAAAAGCCGCCTTTGCCGCAGCCACCGCCCGATCAACATCGACTCTGCTGGACAGCGGAACCCTTGCCATCTCCTCTCCAGACGCTGGATTGTATACCGTTTCTGAGTGCTCCGTAGCCGCCTCTACCCACTGCCCGTCAATATAGTTGTTCAGCACTTGCACGGTTTGCTGTGCCATTCTACTCACTCCTTCATCTCTATTAATGCGATCCCGCGAATCTAATCTAATCTAATCTTGCATAGCTATTCGATCTGGGGTTGTTTGAGTTGTGTCCTCTCCAACCTCTGCCTACTTACTCTGCACCTGAAGTGATTTCCTCGTTATACAATAAAAACGCTTCCAATTCGTCCAAGGTTGGCATGGCATCCGAACAGCTGTGGCGGGAGATGACAATGGATGCCGACGCGCTGCCGCGGCGCATGGCCTCACCGACGCTTTCTCCCCGCATTAGACTGTGAATGAAGGCTGAGGCGTAAGAATCTCCGGCTCCAAATGTCTTCAATACTTTAGCGGGAAAAATACCGCTCCGATGCTTCTGCCCATCCGCTGTGTAGGAGATTGAACCACTCCCGCCATGCTTGATAACGACCAGCTTTGCTTGGTGCGAGAACCAGCGGTTAACTGTTGCTTCGTCATCTGCATCTGTCACATTGTACAGGCTCTCCATCATATTAAATTCCTCACGGGTACCGATGATACAATCGCATTTCTCAGCTGCCAGATTATAATAGACCGCTGTTTCTGCGGCTGACTTCCAAGTATAGGGGCGATAATCCAGATCAAAAAATACAGTGACATTGTGCTTGCGGGCGAACTCCAAAGCGACAAACACAGCCTCACGGGACGGACTTTGTGCCAGTGCAGTACCTGAGATCAGCAGTGCCTTGGACTTCCGAATATACTCTTCCGAGATCTCCTCCGTACTCAGCAGCAAATCAGCCACATGATCCCGGTACATCAGAATGCTGCACTCCTGAGGACTCTTTATTTCAGTAAAAGCAAGCCCAGTCACTGCACCAGTCTGGTCAACACTCACCTGGCTATCGTCAATGCCATTCCTTTGCAGATAAGTTCGGATAAAACGGCCCATCTGATCATCGGATATCTTACCGATAAAGCCAGTGCGCATCCCTAGCCGTGCTGCTCCAATTACGATATTGGCGGGAGAGCCGCCGACATATTTGGTAAACGTCAGTGTCTCTTCCATTGGTCTTCCGGTTTCATTAGCGTTTAAGTCAATACAGAGCCGACCGACAGCAATTAAATCCAGCGGTCGTGCAGGATCGAACTGTAAACCGTTCATTATGACGCCTCCTTGAGAAAACTTCAGTAAAATGGATTAATGAGATACAACAATCATCGGGAGATGGGTTAAGCGCTTAACCTAATTTCCATTAGTATAGTTTAGAAATTGGAGTTTGGCAATCCTGAACTTAAACGAAGTTGGGAACTGAACCCATGTACCAGAAAAAAACAAAGAAAAGACCTGTCCCTCGCCGCTAAGCGAGGTACAGGTCTTCAGATAGGAGTCGGCGTTCTTACTCCGTTTGTAGAGTTTGTGCCTTCCTAATGCGGTGCCGGTCCGGTGGAATGGCGGACTATCAGTTCCGGCATCAGCATGATCTTGCGCTTAGGACTATCGGGATTGTCGATAGATTCGTTCAGCAGAATCATCGCCTGTTCCGTCATCTCACGCAGAGGCTGAGCAATGCTGGTCAAGGTGGGATGGCAAATTTCAGCCAGCATTGTATTGTCAAAACCCACCACGGACAGATCACGGGGTATTGACAAGCCTGTGCTGCGCGCCTCCTTCAATATCCCAATCGCGAGCAGATCGTTGCAGGCGAATATGGCGGTCGGCCGGTCTTCCTGCGCCTGAGCCAGCATCGCGGCAGCCGCTTTGCGGCCGTTCTCCAGCGTGGCTGAAGTATGCGTGAGATTAGCCGGATTGTCAAAGCCAACACCCGCTGCCTTGAGCGCATCCATAAAGCCTTCCACGCGCAGCTTACTCCCCGGTAAATTGTCAGAGATAATGCCGAGCCTGCGATGGCCCAACGACAACAGATATTCTGTCGCCTGATAGCCTCCCTTATAGTCATCCACCGTGACGCTGTTGCTCTCCATCCTCCGGATATCAGCCGAAAATAACACAAGCGGTACGTGATCAGCCAGCAGGCGGCGGACCATATCCGGATTCCCTGTATGAGAAGCAATGATTATACCGTCCACCCGTTTGCGCAGGAGCAGTGAGATATACCGGGCCGCCTTCTCATCATCCCGGTCTGTACTGCATACAATCAAGTCGCTTCCCTGCTCCTGGGCATAATCCTCAATACCTCGGGCCGCCTCAGCAAAAAAAGGGTTGGAAATATCGGGAATCATCAGCCCGATCGTTCCCGTTCGGCGACTCGTCAGCGCAGAGGCCACCAGACTCGGCTGGTAATTCAGCTCCTCCATGATCCGATGAACCTTCTCCCGTGTCTTATCGCTAATTCTCCCGTTCTTGTTCAACACCTTGGACACCGTAGCGATGGAGACTCCCGCTTCCCGTGCCACATCATATATCGTAGGTTTCATCGTTAGTGAGCCCGCCTTTACGTTCGTACAATCCTATACCTAGATTATAAGGAACTCTTCTGACAGTGTCTATTCAGCGGTGCAAGAGACTCTGTTACTGTGGCGATCATTTGGTCAATACATCGACACAAAGAAGGAGCCTCCGCCTTGCGGAAGCCCCCTTTTCGTGCGTGCTGCTACACTATTTCTTCTTATCCTTCTGGTGTTGCTGCATCTCGAACAGCCATTCATGTTCCGGATCATTATGAAAAACCCATGTGCGGACCGGACCTGCCATCACATTGAGATAATAAGAATCATAACCCGGCGGTGCCGATACAGGATGATAGCCCTCCGGAACCAATACAATACTGCGGTCAGACACGGCCATCGTCTCATCAAGGCTGCGATCGTCATTATACACCCGCTGCACTACAAAACCATGAGCCGGGTTAACCCGGTGGTAGTATGTCTCTTCCAGGTAAGACTCAGCAGGTAGATTGTCACAGTCATGCTTGTGCGGAGGATAGCTGGACCAATTGCCGCCACCCGTACGTACTTCCACGACCAGCAGGCTCTCGGCTTCACTCTGCTCAGGCAAAATGTTGACCACTCGCCGTGACATACTGCCACAACCGCGGGCTTCGGCCACAGTATCGCACGGAGCGATCAAACGCGGCGCATATTTGCCCGTTCCTGGTGCAAGGCAAACCGCAAGTTCCAGCTCCGTCAAGGCCGTAACTTCATAATGCCCTCCCGCCGGAATATACACCGCATACGGCGGCAAATCCTCAAATACAGACATACGTTCACCGATCCCGGCGAACAACTGGGCGCCTGCTCTCACATCCGCCTTGCCCGCCAGCAGCACCAGACAGATTTCATTCCCTTCCGCGCTGCGGCTCAGCGTATCCCCAACCTGCAGCTGGTACACTTCAAAACCTACATACTCCCATCCAGCGCTCTCCTTGCTAACTGCCGCTACAAGTCCATCTTTGCCGGGTGCTCCGGCTTTTATGATTAGATTGGACATCTTCACAGACCTCCCCCATCTTCCTTCAGCATCTGCATCCGCTTACAAAGCTTGTGTTGCCGATATTCCCTCTCCGGCACAAGAATACAACTTGACCGGAAGCCCGGTAAGATAGGATTCCTTAGCGGCTTCGGCAATCCGTTCCGCCTGTTGCCCGTCAAGCCCGCTGCAAATGATAGGCTCCTGCAGGCGGATTGCCCGGGCAAACGCGGCAACCTCTTCTACGAAAGCCTGGTTATACCGCTCGAGAAAGAAATGAAGCGGCTGATCGCGTGTGACCGAAGCAGCGGTTGAAACCTCTACAGTTGTTGGACGGCAGTTGTCGGCGGTGGCTGAGCCGCAGGAACCGAACACCTCCACGCGTTGATCATAACCATATACAGCCTTACGGCTGTTATCAATGACGCAGATTGCGCCACTGGCAAAGGTCAGCGTGATGACAGCTGTATCCACATCATCGCAGCGCCCAAACATCGGATCAACGAGATTGGCACCTCGGGTATAAACTTCTGTTACTTCCTCACCCATCAGATAACGGGCCATATCAAAATCGTGAATCGTCATATCCATAAACATCCCGCCGGAAGACCGCACATAAGCCTCACCCGGAGGCTGCGGATCACGTGATGTAATCTTCACAATATGTGGACTGCCTAGCTCTCCTGATTGAACCAGTTGCTTAAGTTTGCGGAAGCTAGGGTCCATTCGCCGGTTGAAGCCGACCTGTAGCAATACACCCTCATCCTCCACTATCTTCAGTGCCTGGTGGGTAAACTCTGACGACAGGCTGATCGGCTTTTCACAGAAAATATGTTTTCCAGCCCGGGCTGCTAGCTCAATCCAAGAGGCGTGGGTATCCGTAGGTGTGCAGATAAACACAGCCTCGATCTCAGGGTCATTAAGAATGTCTTGCCCATTCACAAATGCAGAGCCAAGATTCCGGCTCTCTGCCCAGACCAGCAATTCCTCACTTACCACAGCCTCCGCAATGGATTTCAACTTAAACGACGGCATCACACGCAGATTATCTGCATGAAGCCGGCCAATTCTGCCTGCCCCAATAATGCCAACTACGATCGGATTTACCATGTTTGCTTATCCTCCCTCGAGGTAAGCGCTTAACCATCCCGAAAATAGTATACTCCAAGCACAAGTGAAGTTACAAGCAAATATTTCTCCAGCTTTTTTAACTCTCTCCTTAGCTATCTACTCCTCCTCAACAGTAATGTAACGCTTCACCTAGTGCGACTAAAACCATGGCCTGTCCGTAGGCCATAGGGGCAATAATGATTTCCTTATAATCTTCTTTTGCAGCACCAATCGGAGTGCCGCCGGATACACCAAGCACCGTGCCTTCATCGTCAATTCTGTCCAGCACCGCCCGGATCGCTTTCAGGGCATGATTTGCATACGATTCCGGCAACAACCCCCTGCGTACGCTATGCAAAATACCCGCTGCGATAGCTGCTGAGCCTGACGTTTCAGTATAACTGCTAGAGTCGTCTAGCAGCGTATGCCATAATCCGTCTCCGCTCTGGCAGGCTAATAAAGCTGTTGCCTGTGCGTTCAGGATCGCTTGAAGATATTCAAACACTCCACTGTCCAGATACGGCCCCATCAACTCCAGGTATTCAGGCAGACCGAGTGTAAACCAGCTATTGCCCCGGCACCAGAAGGCTTCACTGAAATTATGCCGGCCGCCAAAATGCCAGCCATGAAAAAAAAGCCCCTTCTTCTTATCATAAAGGTATTTGATATGCAACAACAGTTGGTAAAGCGACGCTTGCCGCCATGCGGAATTATCGTATTTCACACCCATTTTTGCCGTGAACAAAATAGCCATAAATAACGTATCAATCCAGATTTCATTATCATTGAGCGTAACTTTATCCTTGCTCGCTCCTGTTGTGACATGCTGATAACCAGACTCCTCCGTCCGCGGCAGGCCATGCATCAACCACTGCACCCATTCCAGGCTTAATTCCTCCGCTTCCTTCAGTTCCATTAATGACAGCAACGGCGCTGTTGTATTGATATTCCGGCTCGGCAGTCCCTTGCCCAGTTGCTTGCTCATCCAAAGCTTGGCATATTCTTGATAACGCTCATCCTTGAAATGCTGCTCAAGCTTTTGAAGTCCGTAAAGCCCCACTCCCTGCGGCCAATCCCATTCCTCCATGCCAAAATCACGGGCAAAATACCCCCGTCGTCCCGCATCCTCCCCTAAATTTTGCAGTTCGGCTTCGTTTTCCGGCCGCTCCAGCTTCAGCAGCTTATCCGTCACGCGGTTCAGCTTTTCAATGATCTCAACTTTACTAATCCGGCTGTTGTTCATCTGTTTCCCGCCCCTTCGCCTGCTATTTTGGGTCTTCCCTCATGTTGGGTAGTTCCATTCACCCGTAATATATCAAACCATTCCATACAAAAACTACTTTATATTTGCTGTAATAACCCTCATATATTGCAAATCTTGCTTTTCTGAACCTATAATAAGTGCATATTACAGAATAAGGCGGTGAGAGCATTTGCTTGAAAGCGACTTACTGTACGAACAAGGGTATAGCGTACGTATCAACACGCCCGTTGACCCCCTTTTTTATTATTTTGATTATGACCAGCGTTCTCATGATATCAATATGGAGTTTCAGCATTTTCATGATTTTTACGAGATTCATATCTTAATGGATTCCCGAGCCACTCATATTATCGATGGGAATGTCTGCGCCCTCCAGCAGTATGACATCGTGCTCCTGCGTCCTTATCGGATGCATAAGACACAATATCCGGAAGGGCCGCCGTTTAAGCGGCTGATCATAAACTTCGCCATGCCCAAGGATATACCCGGTTTAGAGAACGCTTACAAAAGTATGTTCCTCTCATTTTGGGAAGAAATACCGATCTACCGTTTGCCAAAAGAGTTACGCAAAGCCGTGTTTGATCCTCTTAACGCTATCTTCACCTTATCACACAGCACTTCACCGTTAAATCCAGTACTGATTCACAGCCTTTTCCAACAGTTCCTCTGTGCTTTATACCAGCGTAGAGACCAGAACAGCTATGTCCCAGAGGAGATCGGAAATGCCATTATGCAAAAAATCTACTCGATCACCGCATACATCCATAGCCATTACAACAGCGAGTTGTCCCTTGATTTCCTCGCTAAAGAGTTCTTTATCAGCTCCTATTACTTATCACACCAATTTAAGTTAATTACCGGCTCCACGCTGACAGAATATATTCAGATGACCCGGGTCCGTAATGCCCAGCAATCGCTGATCTACACCCGCCTGAAGATTTCCGAGATCGCCGGGCAATGCGGATTCAACAGCTTCTCCCAGTTCAACCGCATATTCAATAAACTTAGCGGGATGTCCCCATCCGAGTTCCGCAAGAACCAGGTCATATCCAACACTGCTTCGACCACACTGTCCTATTGATGTACTTGCTTACCTAGTTACTAAAAATCCGCTGTGCGTCCGACAAATCTATCTACCCTCTAAGTAACTATATTGAGCAGTAACAGAGGCAATGTTTAGACGCAAAAGAGAGACGAAGGGAAAGGGATAGCAAAAGCGATGGTGCAGGCACACACATGTTGGTATAGATGCAGGTACTGGTGTAGGTGCTCGTAGTGATGTAGGTGCTGGTGATGTAGGTACTGATGTTGGTGTTGGTGCTGGGGCTGGGGCTGGGGCTGGGGCTGGGGCTGGGGCTGGGGCTGGGGCTGGGGCTGGGGCTGGTGCAAGGGTAATCACATTTAACTGTATTTCATACAACTATTTTTTCACGCATCACGCCACCATTAGATATAGCTGTATTTGGTGCAGCTATTTCCTTGGTTTTTTCGCCTCTAAGCAACATCTCGAGTTTTTAGTTGTACAGAATACAACTAAAATCCGAAGATTCACTATTTCATACGGAATAGTTGCACAGAATGCAGTTACTTCTCAGATCCCAGCAAAACTCCTTCTCCCAATTGAAGATAATCCGCCCAAACAAGTCACAGCTCAGCAAGCCACCACAAATCAAAAAAACCAGGCAGCGATTCTCCACTAACGGGAGAATCGCTGCCTGGTTCTAGCTTCAATTACATCTTAAGCCGTACGTTCCGTTGCTTTGAGACGCAGCGCTTTCTTCTCTTTCGACTTCGCCACTGGCGGTTTCAGGGAAACCGCGATGATGCAGGCCAGCAGGCACAAGAGGCCAAAGATAACAAAGGTTGGTTTAAATCCGCCTAGGAAGACGGCGATAAACGAACCGGAAAGGGCACCAATACCAAAACCTTGGTAAACGATTCCGTAGTTCTTACTGTGATTTTTCAGTCCGAAGAAGTCGCTGACAATGGCGGGGAACACCGTGATATTCCCGCCAAAGCAGAACGCAATGGCTGCTACACAAGTGAAGAAAAGTCCGAAATTCAGGGTCGCGTAGCTGAGGGTCAGCATAGCTGCCGCAGTTACAGCAAGCGATGCGCCTACCAGCTTCAAGCGACTCATTTTGTCAGATAAAGCACCCAGAATTAAACGTCCCGCTGTATTAAAGATCGCAATCATAGCCACTGCACTAGCTGCTGTCTGTACATCAAGTCCAGCCAGCTGCACGCCGATATCTTTTACAATACCGATCAAATACAGACCACACATACAAGCGGTGAAAAAGATGATAAATAGCAGATAAGCTTCTTTTGTCCGCAGCATTTCTTTGACCGTATAGTCTTTCGGTGAACTCATTACTGTAGCTGTCGTTGAACCCGCTGGTGTTGGGGCCGCTTGAACCGGAGCTTCTCTTACGAGCAAGGAACCGATTACAATCATGCCCATAACAATCAAACCCCAATACATAAATGTATTAGACACACCCACTGAGTCAATCAACCCGCCGTTAATATATTTAAAGATCAAACTCCCCGTTCCATAAGCACCAACGGACACGCCGGAGATTAAACCTTTATTATTCGGAAACCATTTAATTAAATTAGATAATGAAGTGATATAAGCTGTCCCATCCGCAAAACCAACGATCACCCCAACCAATAAATAGAACATGAAGAGTGAATTGGCTTGGGAGCTAAGAATCAATCCTAGTCCGAGCACAATCCCAGCAGTAGCAGTCAAACGGCGAAGCCCGAAACGATCCTGCAGCTTCCCTGCGAACAAGGTCGCGAAAGCGAGTGCAAAGCTCGTTATAGAAAAAGTAATCGAAACAGAGTTAAGCTCCCAACCAAATTTTGTTACCAGATGCGCATTAAATAAACTCCATGTATAGATGGTACCTAGGCCCATTTGCATAATTACTGTACCTAATACGATTAGCCACCGTTTGGTGCTTTTGCTGTCCATTGTCGTAGTCATGGTCTTTTCCTTCTTTCTCTCTCGTTGTCTGCTACAAGAGCTTCTATCGCCTCTTTATTGTAGCTAAACCAGCCGATGTTGAGAGAAATCCGGCATGAGATGACGGAAATGAAGAATGAATTGCATTTATAAGCGCATAATCTGCCTGAATTCCTTTACCTTACTACGACTTACCGGCACTTCAAAACCTAAATCATGCAGGCGCAGCAAATACGTATTGTTGAACCACGGGATGATTTCCTTGATCTTGGACAGGTTAACAATATAGGAACGATGGCAGCGAAAAAAACGATCCTGCGGCAGCCGCTGAAAGAAATCGCTAATACTAAGTGCCATGCTGTATTCCTCACCTTTAGTCATCACACTTGTACTTTTTTCCTGCGCGGAGGCGTAATAAATATCGTCGGCATTCACTACAATAATCTTTTCATTTTTCCACAGATTAACCTTGTCACTGACCGGATTACGCTCTTCTTCCCCCTGTCGTCCACGGCTGGCAAATGCATTTTCCAGCTTGTGCAGCATGGCTTTGATGCGTACCTCGCTATAAGGCTTAAGAATATAGTCAAAAGCTTCAATCTCAAACGCCTCAGCAGCATGCTCCTTATACGCAGTGATGAACACTATGTAGGGTTTTACCGAGAATCTACTGATATTTTGTGCCAAAAGCACCCCATCGATGGAGGGAATATTAATATCCAGAAAAATCACATCTACCGTATCACTCTGCAAAAATTTAAGCGCGTCCAGCCCATCTTCAAACTGTGCCGTTATATCGATCCCGCTGTGCGTCTCTATTAAATAAGCCAGCTCCTGTCTTGCCAGCTCTTCATCTTCTACGATGATCGCTCTCATTGGTCCTCCTTTTTAACATCAAAAAAGATGTTCGTCCCTTTATCCAATCTCTGAATGGTAAGTCCAGTCCCATAGATCAGCTTTACCCGTTGGTGTACATTAAACAGCCCGATTTTATTCTCCGGCATATCGCCAGTATAGACCTTCTCTATCGTTTCCTCGCTGATGCCAGCTCCGGTATCGCGAATGCCCACCCGTACGGTATCCCCGTGGTCTTTTACAGAAATCGTTACTGTTCCTGTCCCTCTTACCTTCAGTATGCCGTGTATAATCGCATTTTCTACAAGCGGCTGAATGATCAGACTGGGAATTCGAACCTGAACCTCATCAATATCATAAAGCACGTTAAGCCGGCTTCCAAAACGCGCCTTTTCGATCTCTACGTATTGCTGGACCTGCTGTAGTTCTCGTTTGATATCAATGAATTCATCGGTAAGCTCCAGATTGTATCTCATATAACCGGACAGATTCACAATCAGCTCGCGTGCCTTATCCGGGTTAATTCGAATCGAGGACGCAATCGCATTCAGTGCATTGAACAAAAAATGCGGGTTAATGCTGGTCTGCAGTGCCTTCAGCTCCGCTTTGTTCGCCATTTCCTTAATGCCTTCCACCCGCGACACTTCCATCAAGGTAGAGATCATTTGTGACAGACCCACAGCCATAGCTTGAAGCGAATAGGTAATCTTGTGGGCTTTGGTGTAATAGATTTTGAGCGCTCCCGTCACCTCACCCTTTTCCTTCAAAGGAATAATGATCAGCGACTTGATCTGCGGATTCACGTAATCACTATCATCGTTACGGATGGTAATTTCACCACTGGACAACGTTACTTTAGTTTCTTCACTGATAATATCGTTAGTTGTCTCATAATCCTCCTCACCCACGCCAACATAGGCACGAATAAACCGAGTATCCGTAATCGCTACAGCGTCTGCACCGATATCCTCTTTGATGATCTGGCAGATGGTGTGCAGCGACTCCTGATTAATATTGCGAAAATACGGCAAGGTCTTATTGGCAATATCAAGCGCCAGCTTGGACTGCTTAGCCGCGATCCGTTCCTTCTCACCTTCCACGCTCTGCACTAGCACAACAATCAGGCCGACACTAATCTGGCTCATAATCATCGGAAAAGCGATCTTGGACACGATATCCACACCCAGCGACATCGGCTGAGCCATCGCTAGAATGAGCAGCATCGTCAGTGCCTCACAGGCCATTCCCGCCAAAATCCCTGCTATCCAGCGACGTTCACCAGAGGTGCGGCGATAGATTATCCCAGACACTATGCCTGCGGTGATACTCGTAATCAGACAAGGAAGAGAGGTTACCCCTCCGATATCAATCAGAAAACGGTGAACCCCTGAGATGATGCCTGTTATAAGTCCAACCCATGGTCCGAACAAAATCCCGCCAGATACGATGGCGATAATTCGCACATTCACAAGCGAACCTTCCACATTAATCCCGCTATAAGTGCCGAAAATGGCAAATAAGCTGAAGATCATCGTCGCAATAGCAAGCTCTTGCGGAGCGTAACTCCCTTTTTGAAAAACCTCTTTAAACCGCGGCAGACGAGTCAATACAAACAGACACATCAGCAATAACGCAGCTCTTTCCAACAATTGCAGTAATATAGTAAACGTATATTGCACGGTCACCGCCTCCAAAGGTCTCGATGTCGATTCATTATAAAGATAGTTCATGCCTCTGTCCATTCAGCCTGTCCCTTTATACCTCTATTGAAACTCTTGTTGTATGATATTAACAGATTGGAAGCATGAATATTCGGAGGTGGCAGTTTGCACAAGATAGAACACGAGGCAGATATCATTCAGCTTGTACATAATGATCCCTGGATGATGGATATTTTAGAAAATGCCAGATCGCTACAGTTACCTGACTGGTGGGTTTGTGCTGGGTTTGTACGTTCAAAAATCTGGGATACCTTACATGGCTTTGAAGAGCGGACCCCTTTGCCAGATATTGATGTTATTTATTATGACGGCAGCAATCTTCATGAGGAAGTGGAAAAGCAATGGGAGGCAAAACTAAGAAATTTAAATCCCCATGTGCCATGGTCCGTTAAGAATGAAGCAAGAATGCATACCATTAACAACCTTGCGCCCTATACGTCATCTGTAGATGCCATCTCCAAGTTTCCGGAAACAGCTACAGCGCTTGGGCTTTCCTTAGATGAATACGGTAAGGTTATCCTAACCGCTCCGCATGGGATTGCAGATGTTATTAATGTAGTGTTACGGGCTACCCCTCATTTCAACAATAATCCGAACTTACTCCCTATTTATGAAAAACGAATTGCAAAAAAAAACTGGCAGGCAACGTGGAAGCAATTGCAGGTCAGCGCTACCTAAAGCTAAGTTGTGTTAGCATCGGAATAAAAAAGACAGCAAGCCTCTGCTACAGAAGGGCTTGCTGCTGTTGTTTTATTACACCGCTAAATCAATACCAACCACGCCTACTACATCTCCCTGACGATTCCGGATTGCTCTAGATAATGTAATACAAGAACGTTTCGTAATCGCGGATACATAAGGTTTAGAGACATATTCACCTTCATTCATGGCCCCATTCCACCAATCACGCCGCTTAGCATTCAACAGGCCAGCCGCTGGCTCGGAGTAGATAAAGGTTCCATCCGTCCGATTGGACCAAATGGCTTGTACATCTGGAATTTTCTTAATGTAAGCGTTCAAAACACCTTGATGAACTTCAGTATCTGGAGCGTAAAGTTCTTCCTTGGCGGAAATTGTCTCCAAGAGACTCTGCATTTCCTGAAGCCGGGCTGCATATTGGCTCATCTCAATTTCCGCTCTGCCCGCAATGCTAGTAACCGATTGCTGCAAGGATTGCGACTCCGCTAACAGATTGGCGCTGACTTCGTTCAGCTGCCCAATTTGATCCCGCTGCCGTGTCACCTGCTCCAGCGTAAGGTCTACATTGGCAATCGTCTCATTCACGATAGCCACCGCACCGCTCAGCTCCGTTGTCACTTCTACAATCAGCTTGCCCTGCTTCGCGGCAGCATCGATTGTTTCCGTCACGGCGCTGCCTACTTCATCTACTCTCGACGCGATATCATCGAGTCGAAGCTTAACCGTGCCGACCTCGTTCACCCCACGCTCCACTGAGACTTGCTCTTTCGTAACGGATTCCAGCACCTTCTGTACTCCATTATTAATGTCAAGCAAGATGCCTGAGGAGCGGTCTACCGAGCTCTTACTTTGATCAGCCAGCTGCCGAATCCGGCTGGCCACTACTGCAAATCCGCGGCCCTGTTCACCGGCCCGGGCCGCTTCAATAGAAGCATTCAGCGCGAGTAACGAGGTCTCATTCACAATGGAGTTAATCAATGTATTGATCTCCTCTACCATCGCAATATGATTACTCAGGGTAGTAAACTTAGCTAACATGTCCCCACTCTGTGTTTGCAGATCCTTCATAACCACATCTGCAATGCTCAGGGAATCTACCATTGCTGTCATTCCTTGCCGAGCATATTGCATATTCGAGCCTAGTTTTTCCGTCAATTCTTCAATATGTGCTGTAACTGAGGCTACACCGCCCATCGTCTGATAGGCCCCTTCAATATTGGCTTTAGCTTCGTTGCTGCGAATCCTTAAATCCGTTTCATACGCGTGTGAATAATCTGCTGTCTGCTGCAGCTGCTCTGTATGGCGACTGATTTCTTCAAGCGCACCATGCAGCCGATCCGAGGTAACTACAATCTCATTGCCAAGAAGCTCCACTTTGTTCTGTGACTCCTTCAGCAGCGCTTCTTTGCGATAACCGTAGCGGGATGTATTCAGCGAGAACCATCCTAGAGAACCCATAAGCAGAATAATCACCAGCTTATGCATCCAGAGCATATCAATCAATAAGCTGTACACACTGACAAGAAGCAACAGGACGACTACGAAAATCTGGTTTCGACGGATCTGCATCTTTACTTCCACTCCACTCGATTGATGTTATGTATTCTAACATTATATCAGCAGAGTTAATTAAAGGAAATACTTTCTATAGTATTCCTTTTCGATCAATCATTCCCCGGGCCAGGCAATCTCCCCTTATAAAGATGCTTGTTGATCTCCCGCTTCCAAGAGAGCCATCAAGAGGAAACCTGAGCTTATTGTCGAATATATAAGCATATTGCCACTGGAAAAGAGGATCACATTATGCGCGCCACACCTCAAACTCCTCGTCAGACCTATTGGAATCGTGTGCTTCTCAATTCATTCTGGATCATCCTGATTGTGTATTTAAGTATTCAGTTCATTGTTTCTCTATCCTTATGGAGCCAGCGTCCGGAAACCCCAACCAGGAACGATTATATTGAGCACTCGTTGATTTCTGATTCCATCATAGTGAGTTTGATCATTATTCTAGAAGTAATCTATAGATGGAGGCCTCGCTGGGCCCAACTCGCCATTACGGTTGCAAGCCATCTATTTGCGCTTTTGATTATCGTCAATCTCAGCGATGAGTTGCATGTTAAATCATTAATTATGCTGTTCCCGCTACTAGTCTCGATGATCTATCTGAAGAGCAGTTATATGATAGCCACTTCTGCTATTTCTCTACTGTACACGATCATTTTATTCACCAAGACATCCATTCACGAGTACTTCCCGATCACCCAAACAATCATTATCGCTCTTATTTTTGCAGGCACTGCTTTGGCAGGTTTTGCAGTAATCGTTCGTGGACGTGATTTGATGCAATCCCTGCAGAACTCCGTCAAGTCAGAACAGGAATTACGCATTCAGAATATAATCATGGATCGTCTATCTAAGATAGATCCCCTGACTGATCTGTATAATCACAAGACTTTTCACGAATATTTGGGTTGGCTAATCGAGCATCAGCAGAGTAATCCATTCTCCATGCAGCTTGCCGTTATGGATATCGATAATTTCAAAAAAGTAAATGATTGCTATGGACACTCCGTTGGAGATATCGTATTACAAAAAGTCGCAGCGATCCTGCTCGAGTATATCGGTCCTGATGATTTCGCCGCGCGGTACGGGGGCGAGGAATTCATTGTCATTCTGACAACCAAAACCTTTGAACAATCCTATGAAATCATGCAACAAATTCTAGCCAAAGTCGCCGATACCCCTTTTGCCGAAATGGAAGGGAAAAGCATAACCGTCAGTATCGGGATGCATGATTACACAGGTGCAGACTCCAAAAATTCTACTTTTCAGCAGGCTGATGATGCACTTTACGAAGCTAAAAACACCGGGAAGAATAAAATTGTCATCAGCTAATGGCAAGCTTCACAGATGCTGTTTATCTGTCGGAGCTTGTTTTTTTTGCAAAGCCTTAATTTCAGAAGCATTTCATACCAAAAACCCCCACCTTGAGATGAGGGCTGTGTATCCACTGCTATATTCCGTAACGCTTCTGCGGTTCCAAAAGCTCCACCACTTCCTGCTTCGGAACAGGTCTGCTAACCAGATATCCCTGTACCTTATCGCAGCCCGATTTTCTGAGGAAATCCAGCTGGCTGATCTCTTCCACTCCCTCCGCAACGACCTCCAGCCCCATATTGTGGCCCAGCTGTATAATGGTCTGCACAAAAGACTGGCTGTAAGCTTTTTCCGAAAGCGAATCGATAAAGGTTTTATCCATTTTAAGCGTAGAAATCGGCAATTGCTGCAAATAACTAAGAGATGAGTATCCCGTTCCGAAATCATCCAGCGCAATACGAATGCCTTGGGATTTGAGGAATTGAAGCTTATTCACGATACTCTCAAACGATTCCATAAAAATAGACTCGGTGATTTCCAGTTCAAGACAACTAGGCTTTAGCCCACTTTCAGCCAGACTTTCCTGCACCATCTCGACGAAATCATCCTGCAATAGTTGAATAATGGAAATGTTAACTGATATCTTGTAAGGAATGCCCATACGATCTTGAATGCCCTTCATAAAGATGCACGATTCCCTAAGCACCCATTCTCCAATATAAATAATCAGCCTGGAATCCTCGGCGATTTTGATAAAGGAAAGTGGAGATACAAAGCCCAGCGTTGGACTATTCCAGCGAATTAAAGCCTCAAAACCAGAGATTAATCCAGACTGGATATCCACCTGCGGTTGATAATATAACTCAAACTCATTATTATTCATGGCACTGCGCAAATGTTTCTCTATATTCATCCGTTCATTAAACGCAGTATGCATAGATTTGTCATATACCACATAAGTCCCCTTACCATCCTCTTTTGCCCGGTACATAGCGACATCCGCATTTTTTAAGATTTGCTCGGTGGTCTCACCATCTTCCGGATAAAAGGAAATTCCGATGCTTACGGAAACGTACAAATAACTCTCTCCGATTAAAAAGGACTGCCTGAACGCTCTCATGATACGCTCCGCCAGGTCTAGCACATCCTCGTGGTTTTCTATATCCTTAATAAAAATCACGAATTCATCCCCGCCGAGCCGAGAGAGCATATCTCCTTCCCGCACCACCGACTGCAGCCTTTTGCTAGCCTTCTGAATAAGAACATCACCGGATTTATGCCCTAAGGTATCATTGATGTATTTAAAATTATCGGTATCTACGAACAACAGCGCCGCCTTGCCTCCTGAACATTGCAGATATTTCTCCATAGATTCCAGTAGACATACACGGTTGGGTAGATTACTAAGCTCATCCACATAAGCTAGACGATGCATGTGTTTTTGATTCTCCACCAGCATATCGTATTGCTCTACAAGCTCCTGCTGTGTGGCTGTAAGCTGTTCATAGGTTGCCTCAAGCTCCTGATAACTGTTGCTCAGCTTTAGCTCTACCTGCTTCCGCTTACTAATATCAATCAGCGAACCGATAAATAACACAACTTCATTCTTTGGATCAACGATAGCTTTACCACTTACCTCAAACCAGACGAACTGATTATCTTTGGTCCGCATGCGGTATTCCGTCTCGTAGATAGGTGTTAAACCTGCCAGATGATCATGTCTTGCCTTTTGGGATGATGGCTGGTCATCGGGATGAATAATACTAAGCACCCCATTTTCGAAGGAATTGATTTCATCCTCCGTATAGCCCATGAGCTTGTACCAGCGATCCGATAGATTATACAGTCCTGTCTCCCAATCAAGCTCCCACATGTATGCACCAGAACCCTCTGTCGCGAGACTGAACCGTCGTTCACCTACTTGCAGCTTAGCAAATTGCTCCTGTAGCTCGACCTCTGTCGCTGACAGCTCTTCGTAAGTAGCTTCCAGTTCCTCATAACTTTGCTGAAGCCTTAGCTCATTTTGTTTGCGCTCATCGATATCCACTCCTACAAGCACAAAAATATCAGCTGCCTGCTTATCCAATCCTTTCAACAAGGTGGTCCGAAATGAAAAATACCGCGCTGCTGGCGAATTGTCCGGAAGTTTATGCTCGATATTATCAACATATTCAAGCTGTACGGCCCTTTCCAACAGATTCCGAATAGCCGCCGTACTGCCTGTCAGCCCCTCTATATCCTCAATGTTTTTGCCCACTACTTCATTCTCGCATAGGCCCGTCATTCGCTCAGCGTAATTGTTAAACCGAACTACCTTTTTATCCGCCTGCACAGCCCAAACCACCATACCGCTATGCTCTATTACATCTTCAAAAAATTGCTGTTCCGAATAAACCGCCCGCCGTAAGTGATTAATATACATTTTTAGCAAAACCGCACTAATGATCAGAAGGCCGAGCAGAATAATGGCTCCCACAATAAATCTATTGCGCATCATAACTTTATAATAATCTGAATGAACGAAGAAATAGTGCTGATACAGCTCTTCAAAAGCACCTGAACGATGCAGGCGATCCAATCTCTCGTTAACATAAGTCACTAGCTCCGGAGAGGATTTACTTATTGCAAAAGCGACATCCCTAGGGTAGAGATTGCTCATTTTTTTGATAATACTCCCCTTCAATTTCTGTTCAGCAATCAGATAATCAATCACTTCCTGATTCTCAAATAGAAGGTCGATTTCCCCCTTTTCTAAAGCCTTCAAAGCTTCAGGAGTCGTTGCATATTCTATGTAATTTGTAATCCCCACCTTGCTGTTCAGCACGGTTGCAGAATACTGTCCATTCCCTAACCCAATCTTATAACTTCCCAACGTCTTTAAATCGATCTCATCCTCAAGCTCTCGCCTTGCATAGATGGAAATATAATTCTTAATAACTGGATCTGAAAATAACACCTCTTGGTTACGCGACTCCGTAATTGCCATAAGACCTGCTATCTCAATATCTCCTTGAATCAGCCGACTGTATACTTCATCCCATTGCCCAGTACTGTAGTGAATAAGGTAATCCTGCTTCTCAAAAATCATCGTGCTCAAATTAATATCAAACCCGGTCAAATACCCGTTTTCTACATATTTATAAGGTGGATATTCCAGTTCTACTTGGTACCTTATATCCTCTCTTTCGGCGTGAGCGGCTGTAGGAGGTACGAGCAAAAGCAGAAAAATAATCAGAAGCAACATTGTGCACCGCTTCATTGCCCAATTCCCCTTTTTGCTAAAATTTAGAATTTAAAGCATTATTCTAAAAAGTATTCGACAAAATATGGTAAGATTCCTGCTAATTCTTTCCTAAAACCACACATTATACGCAAATCCCCATCTTTCGATGGACTCTTTTATTTGTAAATGATAAAAGTTACGAAGTCTTGATTTTTATATTGCTTTTTACATAGAAAATGTGGATAATAGCAATAACGATAAACGTTGATAATGATTATCATTATTATAAGCGTTAATAATTTCAATTTACTATATTTAAGTTAAAAGGAGACTGATCACCCATGAACGTTACCTCTGCCCGAACAACATTACAGGTTGACGATTATCTGGATCTGCTCAATCTTGCCGTTAAAGTTGGAGATTTGAAATGGCAAAAAGAAATTAAATCCAGATTGCAATACATTCTCTGTCTGCCGACAAGATAATACTTCCGAGTATACGCCGTGTTCCCTTATTTTTTGGGGGCATGGCTTTTTTTGTTGGTATGCAGACATAACTATATAATAATTGGAGTATCTCCAGGTCACCTGATGGTTAATGATATAGTATAATTATCAGCATAATATATTGAATAAAAAGTCCTTCAGATCGGAGCGTGTCAGCTTGAAAAAGTATATAGCTTTATTCTTAATGCTCAGCCTGTTATGGGTACCTGGTGCATACGCCGCTGGAATTCCTGCACAGCAGGGATTTGTTACCGATAACGCTGAAATGTTCAGTTCCGCAGAAGCCGCATCTATTTCTGCTACCGCCACTGGAGAACTCATGACCATCCATGTACTCACTGTAGATTCCACAGACGGTACTCCAGCTGATAAGTATGCAGACAAGGTTTACGACTCGTGGAAACTGTCCACGCGGGATCTTCTACTGCTGATCTCCGCTGGTGACCAGTCCATTGAGCTAAATTTCTTAAATCCAGACTTTCAAAGCTCGTTAAATACTTGGTCTAAGAATCAGGGAGGGTCCTCGGGAAGTTCAGCCATCCAAAAACTGCTCGACACCTATTTCATTCCTTATGCCAAAAAAGGGGACTTCGCTGGCGGGACAAAGGCTTTGATTAATGCCATCCATTCCATCGGAGATCGTGCCGGCAATACTGGAGGAACCGCAGGAAGCGGGAGCGCAGCCGGGGTCGGGAATGATGTAAACCGCTCCAGCAGCTCCATGTTTATGATTGCAGCGATTCTTATCGGAGCCCTTCTAATCCTCCTTCTACTCTTTGTAATGGTTACAGGTCTGCGTCGACGCAAGCAACTTAGCGAGCAACAGAAACAGTTATCTAATTTAATGGTCCAGGCAAATCGGGCACTGGAATCGCTAAACCCTTTTCAAGGGATCGTTCAAGGGAAGACGGGAGAACTAGTCGAAGGTATTTCCAAGCGGCTGTCCGCCAAGCTCGTTGAAATCTCCGCACTACAAAGCGAAGGTCAAGGCGTTCAGCCAGCATTTTATCGCTTGGCTGCCCTCAAGACAGCCGTGAAACAATTGCAGCAGACCGAAGCTGCCTTCCGCACAGCGCTTGAAGAGGAAGAGAAACACATAGCTGTCATTAGCGAAGCTGACCGCAATGTCAAACAGCGTATTACAGAGCTGAAAGAGGATACGCCAGAGCTTGAAGAACAGCTGCAAGGTGCAGTTAAAGAAACCGGGTATGAGCTTCAAGAAATTGTAGAGGAACTTAAAGAGCTTGCGGAGGAAACTGCTAAGGCAGACCAATTGGAGCTTTTTGATCCCATTGCTGCACAAGAGGTTACCGAGGATGCACAGGAACGTCAGGAAAAAATCGAACAGGATCTGAAGGATGTTGATCTCTATGATGATAAGCTAAACAAATTTCCTACGGTATTAGCTGCGGCACGTGCCAAAATCACCGGGATCATTGAACAGAATTCACTGCACAATATGAAGGTTAAGCCATATGACCACCTAGAGCAAGCCCGCGTAGAATCGTTGACTCTTGAAGCGCCGCTGCGTATAGGAGATATGGATGAGGTGCGCAGAATCGGCGCCAGTCTAGATCTGCTTCTGGATGAAGCTGTTGCTATGACAGAGCAGCAAGCACTGCTGCGGCAGAATAACCGCAGAGATCTAGAGACATTCCGCACCACATGGAGCCACTTGAAGCAGCGGCGAGACGAGCTGCAGGCCCGAATTACAGAAGCACGTGTACATTTCGAAGAACAGCATATAGTTAGCGTAGAGAACATTCTGACGGAGTGGAGCACACGTCTTCGGGAAGGCGCAGGTGAAGTGGCGCAAATTGAGAACTGGACCAGTGATGAACGGGGCGAATATGACAAGGCCCACGATGCGCTGGAGCGCTTGCTGTCCTTGCAGGATGAAGCTGGCCGGCAATATGACGGCGTCTCTGAAAGTCTAAATGCATTAAATGAAAGACTGGATAAAGTACAACGTCTCTTCTCCGAAGGACAAAGTCGGGTAGAGACGACCCAGCGAATGCTGCACAGCAGAGGCTTGTCTTCCAGAATCCGCTTTGAGTTATCCTTACTGCCGGAATATAGCCAGTTGGAGCAACGGTTGTCATCCCGGCCTTACAACCTGGAGGAACTGGAATCGATTGGCCGCGCTTATGACGCTCAGATCACTTCCTTTGTGAATGAAGCGAACCGAATCATTCGCCAAAAAGAAGAGGAAGAACGGCTTGCCCAGCTAGCCATGATGAGAGAGCAACAGCGGCGTGCGCAAGCCCGTAAACGGATGTCCTCTGGTCCTCCTTCTTCAGGCGGATTCGGTGGGGGACGTTCCTCCGGCGGCTCTTCCTGGGGTGGTGGCGGCAGTGGCGGCAAATCCTCCGGCGGCTCTTCTTGGGGCGGTGGCGGCGGCAAATCCGGTGGAAATTCATCGGGTGGCTCTAAGTGGTAATTCCTCACCATTAGATGCAAATGGATATACAAAAAGACTCTTTCGCTTATATGGGCGGAAGAGTCTTTTTAATTATGAATTATTATTGCTGTTTCATTTGTGGTATGAATGTGCCATCGGAAGATAAATTGTAACGGCCGTGCCCACTCCCTCTTCACTAGCTATTGCCACATATCCTCTGTGGGCAGTCACGATTTTTTTGACAATCATGAAGCCAAGTCCATTCCCATCGCCTCTAGTCGTGTGAAAAGGCTCTCCTAATTTCTCCAGAACTTCCTTATTCATACCCTCTCCATTATCGGTGAAGGTAATCACCTGAAATTCATCCTTCACATCAAGAGTCACTGTAATGCTCCCACCAAAAGGCAAAGCTTCCATTGAATTTCTTAGGATATTGAGGAAAATCTGCTTAATCTGATTGCGGTCACATTCGATCTCAGCATCATAATGGATCTTTGTATTTAACGCTATATTATTCATCTCCACCTGAATCGCGAAGATATTCAATACTTCCAGCAGGATCGTACTACATTGTTCAGTCATATAATGCGCAGCCTGCGGTTTACCCAGAATAAGAAACTCGCTCACAATAAGATTCATTCTTTCCACTTCTGACATAATGAGATCATAATGCAACAGACGTGAATCTTTATTAGCCAGTTGAAGCATCCCTTTCACCGTAGTCAGGGGATTGCGGATCTCATGTGCAATGCTCATAGCCAGTTGTCCTGCGACCACTAGCTTTTCTGTATTGCGCAGCACTTCTTCCGTTCTTTTCATCTCCGTGATGTTGCGCAAACTTCCAATCACACGCGCTAAGTAACCATTCCCATCGTAAACGGGTAGTACATCTAACATATAATGCTCGAACAACCCGTTTTTCTCCTGAATCACTTCTAACCCGGCACATGCGACATGATGTATGATGACATGTTGAAAGTATGCACCCACATTCCTAATTTCAAAGACACTAGTTCCAACAACAGACTCTTGATGCTCACCACCCAAATGAAGCATAGCTAAACCGTTCTCATTTATATTCACGACTGTTCCGAATTGATCTGTTATGATTACCCCTAAGTAATTGGTCTCTAGCAAAATCCGATTTAATAATTGCAGCTGAGAATTCCCTCTTCGCAACAAAATCTCACGTTCAATCGAGTCAGCCATCGTACAGAGCAGAGGCAGCAAATGGGGATGGGCTACATCTATATCTGCCATAAATGAAATTGTACCTAAAATTTCTTGCCCATTTTCTTTATAAAATGGAGCTGTACAGCATACTAAATGATGCAAAATATGATGGAAATGGTCTCGTCCTGTCAGCTGGAATGGCCTCTGATATTCAAGGGCTAAAGCGATTGAATTGGTACCCACCTCTTTATTCATCTGCACGCCTTCTTTGATGCCTACCTGTCCTACGAGATCTATAATCGTCGCATCTCCTTGGAACGCCAATAGATAACCTGCATCATCCGAAATCGTAACTAGGATCGGGTTCCCTTTGACTGAGGAAAGAAATTTTTTGACAAAAAATTCGATAACCTCAATCACTTCACTATATGCGCTAAGCTGTGCCCCCAATTCATCAGTAGAATATCCCTTTGCAAAGACAGGCGGTTGCTCAGGATCAATTCCTTGGTCAATACAATGCTGATTGGAAGCCTTAATAATGGTCTCATCCGTCAGTATCCCTGTTGTCTCATCCAAAGCCCTTACCCCATTCTGTATGAATCTTCAATTTTGCATTGCATAATTATGTATTCTACCTCTCTTCCTCTAATCCTTTTCAATCCTTAAAAATCAAATAATCCCAATGTTAAAAAATAACTTTCTGCACAAAAAAACTCCACCCCTATAAAAGAGCGAAGTTTTGGAGGATTATTATTTTCTATTTTTCTGTTAATGCTTAGTGTCATCCAAAAAAGGTTTATTCACATAATAATACATTACCCCCATCAGTACGCCACCGCCAATTAAATTGCCGATCGTAACGGGGACAAGGTTATGCACCACGCCATACCACGATACCGTTCCGGGATGATCAAGTACAAGCGCAATCGCAAAGGTACACATATTGGCAATACTATGCTCATAGCCGGAGATGAAAAAACAGAATACGAATAAGACCATGGCGAACATTTTGGCCCCATCGCCTTTCATATTCATCGGTATAAAAAAAGCCATACAAACGAGCCAGTTACAAAGAATAGCCCGAAAGAAAAGCTGACCTGCCGGGGCTTCCATCTTATGCTCCACTACATATAGCAAAAAACCGTTTACATCTGAGCTATAGAACAGTCCTGTCAAAAAAATCAGCAAGGCAAAAACGGCAGCCCCAAGAATATTACCGATATAACTCATGATCCACATGCGGACAACCTCAGACCATTTCATTTTCCGTCTTAGTGCCGTGTATGTGTAATAAAAAGTATCTCCGGTGAATAAATCCCCACCACCAAAAGAAATTAGAATAATAGCCGCTCCGAAAGTAATCGCAGCCATTGGATATGCAAAGGGGGATTGCTCCATAAAGAAATAGTTGCCTGTCTTAAATGCTACAATTACACCGAATCCGATAAACATACTGGCCAGCATGGCTCTGGCAATATAGCGCATTACGCTTTGCCGGAATATCTTCTGTTTCTTAAGTGCTAATTGTTCAACCTGAAGCAGTGCCTCGTTCTCCATGTGACCTCCTTAGGGATTTTGGTATTTCCAGCTGATTATGGGCTAATCGACAGCCTTGCGTTATTATACCCAATAACCCGCTGGAAATTACTTGAACCAACTCGCGGCAAAAAATCCCTGAATACTTACGGGGAAGCGAAGCTACCTCTTGCTAATTGTCTTCATTCATTTTAGCAATGGCTTCTGCTTTTTCACTGCTGGCGACGATGATAAGCACGAGTATCAAACAGCCTAAAACCATAGCCTATCCCCACTTCCTCCACATGTAGTCTTGTGACAACTTATGTATGTGGATAGGGCTTTATGTTTGGCTACAGCAAACTTCATTTGATTAGATCACGTTTACGCCTATGCAGTAGTTGAAGCAAGCTACTTCATATCCAAAAAAAAGCAGAGCAGCGAACCCCCAGAAATGAAGGCTCACTGCTCTGCTATATTTTTACGGACTTTTTTTAAAACAATTAGTTCAAGAAGCTGCTCAGTTGGCTCTCTGCTTCACCTTGTTTCAGCGCCTCAGGCTTGTCCGCTTCATTGAGTCCTAGACGATTGCCCAGTTGGGTATTGATCGTCGTCATTTTGGATGTATAATCCTGGCAGCTTTCGATAATACGACGGTTTGACTGTTCCGAAGTATCCAATGCGCTAAGCAGATCGCCGATCGCTTGATTCACGGCTTCCATAGACATGGAAGGTTTGGATAGAAGCTCGGTCGTTTTTTCTGTAGTCGTACGCAGCAAGCGTGCATTTTCTTTAAACTGATCTTCAATCGTCTTATTTGTTGCTTCTACAGCGTTGATAACATTCTCCTGATCGGCCAGCGACATCGCAATCATTGCCGACACTGTAATCAGATTAGAAGTTTTATCAATCGCATTATTTACGGAATCGATCAGTTTATCATTATTGTCATTGATGATATCTGTAGCAGCAATCGCTTGATTGTAGAGCAGAATCATCTCTGTCATGGACTGAATACGAACCATCACTTTACGCAGACCACGCTCCAGATAAGCTTTACGGAACTCATTCTCAGGCTTCGCAATCTCCACCTCGAACAGCTCTTTTAGCTTATTGCCGAAGGCAATTTTGGTTTGAAGGTTATAGATCTCCTCCATAGAGGTACGTTTCAGCTGGCGCATATTTACAATACTCTCTTCGAGGGTATCTCTGCCGTCGCGTAGACCAGTAACAATCGCATCAATATTTGTGCGGACAGACTGATATTTGTACACATAGTTCTTCATCGGACTCTTCCGCAGCATTTTGCCGAAAAAGCTAACATTCTTACTCTGTTGCAGATTTTCACACTCATTCCGCAGCTTCATAATCATGTTAGGCACTTCAACACGTTTGCCGGACATCAGGTCATTTACCGGACGATCCAACAGCTTGAGGGTTTGGCCTGCTTTTTCTTGCGTCTTCACCCCAAGCTTCCCGATATCATCCATTAAAGAATCCAACGTGACTGTATCTGTCTGGGATACCTTCTCGATCAATTGTGCGGCTTCTTCGACTACCTTTTGTTCATCTTCTTTTTTTAATTGGATCAACTGCGTGGACATGGGTTTCCCTCCTATAATTCGGAACTGCTATACCGCTGATGAATCAGTTCCGCCTTCGTCTGAAGTTCCATCAGGTCTTTATGTTCGATCGTCGAAGCAATATCCGATATTTTGGAATCAACATCTCTTAGACCGTTCAGCAGCGTTCTCCGATTCTTCGTCTTCGCTTCACCGCTTAGGCGCAAAAATGGGTTAATCACACCATTTAAATCCTTCAGAATCAATCTGCGGACCGTATGATTAATATCGCCATTATTGAGCTCCTGCAGCAGCGGAATTACACGTTGAAGTCTCGCAAAAAGCGCCAGTGATTTCTCGACAATTTCATTGTCCAGTGTATCCTTCTGCCCCTCGGAGATAATCATATCTTCCAGAATGCTAAGGTACTCAACTACTGGAGCAAATTCCGGTCCAATCTTCGTTGGTTCGGCCTCAGTTCTACCACTATTGCCCGGATTACCTGGTGCAGCATTATTTGCCGCACTAGGTAATTGCGGAGCATTTGCAGAGGGAGCTGGAGCAACAGGCAACGTCTCTGGACCTGCTGGCAGCACCTCAGCCGGAAGGTTGGTTCTTGGACTTCTCGTTGCAAGAACCCCTACCGCTGCACCCGCTACAGGCAACAGCAAGGAGAGTAACTCAGGCAAAAAAGAACTCGTCAATACAGCGACAACATAGCCAATACCGGCATACAGCAACACTTTCGATTTAAATTTAATTTTTCTCACCTCTTGTGAGCGAGATTGCGAACGCTCAATTCACGGGATCCGGAATTACGGATTCGCCGTTTATTTTCATAATTAGCGGCTGCTCTACATGGCTGGCAAGCACATTATCGCCGAACTCCGCAGGCTGGACCTCTCCGCCGAGTGCACTTTTGACAGCCAGGTATGGAAAGTTAATTCCAGACAGACAAGAAATATGAAGACCTCCAGACATCCGGGGGTTAATCTCCAGCAGTTTAGGAATTCCACCACTATACTTCATTTGAATATTGAAATTGAAAGGTATTTTATATACCTCTGCTACCCGGGAAGCGATCTCCTCCAGCTCCGGAATATGCTCCATCAGCCGCAGACGACCGCCAGCTTTACGACGGGGTACAGCCGCTAACAGCCTGCCATTCTCATCTGACAAGCAATCTATACTGTATTCATAACCTTCCAGCAATTCCATCACCATAAGTTCAGGGAATGTAGGTTCACTTCCCAGAATACGATAGGCCTCATCGAAGGATATCAGCGGAGTTACATGACCAAACAGCTCCTGTAAAGGACTACGTGTGTTATCAATGATACGGAAGCCAAGGCCTCCCTCTGTCTCCGTGGGTTTAAAGCATACGTGGTGTCCTTTGGCTACAAGATCATGATAAGCCTCTTTGAACTGCTCTGCTGTACTCACCACATGATAATCAGGAATTGTCATAATCCCTGTTTCCTTAACACTTTCGTAGAACTTCCCCTTATCCATGATGGTCTCCAATAAGTCCAAATCTCTACAGACCAGAACCTTGGTGCCAATCGCATCAAACATAGCAGCATGCAAAGCTATATCCAGCATATGTAACCGTGGAATGAAGATATCGATCTCATTGCGGCGACAGAAATCCACGCAGAATTGAACATATTCTATTCCAGTCAGTGCTGGTTCAGTCCCAGCAACATCAGCACCTTGAAGGGACATATGGTGAATATCAGGATGCGTGGCGAAGATTTGTACAGGAACGCCATCCTCATTATTGCGGATGAGATTCATATAATGGTAAGCGACGGAAAACCAGCGATTGAAATAAATGTTTACCTTTTTCATAGTGGCCCAACTCCCAATACGGTTAAGTTATTATAGATCATGTTTACATACTGTAGAATTTCATCACCAGCAAAAACACCCGCTTGCTTCGTAAAGGGATACCTTGATTTTACAAGACCACTCTGCTGCTCTGCAAATATTTCTCCATGACAAGGAGCAATCGCATAGTCCGCACTTTCTAGTAAACTCTTATCCAACAAGGAATCTCCCGATGCTACCATCGGTTCTGAACGAACCGTCCGGCGCACATGAACAATCGCATCACTTTTATTCACAGCGGCAGGAACGACATATAGCTTGCGTCCTTGTAAGGATACCCGCCAGCCCAAATCGTATAATCGCTCTGCCAGATTCGTGATCTCATCCATAGGTAATAAATCACGCACTACCACAAAAGTATAAAATAAATCATCACAATACCGCTCACTAATGATCCATTCCTCGTGCACTACAGACCTAACGTGCATTCTAACTTCTTCTGCCGCAGCCGATTCATTTTGAACAAGCCTGCCCACCGAAGCTCTCCAGCTCTTATCTACTTCGCCACCAATCAGAATATTCCCGCCATTACTAGTAATCGCGTAGTCTGGAATAATCGTGTCTTGAAACAGATTAATACGCTTATACTGCGCTATTGTACGTGTTGTAACGGGCATAAAGATAATACGGGAAGTAAGCTCCATCAGATCAGCCAATGCTTTTTGCGAAATGTATGAAACCGTCTTGCCATCCACAACCTCCGCAGGAACCAGGCCCGGAGTATTCTCCGGGACACCGATTGCATTTAAGGAATAGATTAACGTTCGGTCCAAATCACTGGCATAGATCATTCCGTCTCACCTCTCAGCGGCTTAATAATCCCGCAACAGGAGTAGGTGAGTCCAGGGAATACTTCTACTGGAACCCCTCTATCCTCTGCTAAGAGAATAATATGACGAAGATTTGGATTATCCATAGTATCGACAAGAATCTTCCATGGTACTCTGCGCAGCAGCACTCGGGTTGTTTCTCCGACTCCGGGCTTGACCAAATTGATGTTATCTATGCCGAACACTTCTTGAATACTCTGAATATCACGCAGGCCCTGCCATGTAATTTCTGGCGGGGATTGCTGCATCTGTTCAGCAATCGCTTGTGCTTCTTCCGCAACGGAGGAGAAATACGGGCAGATCGCCGCAATGAATACATTAGATACATCCGTATCGAGCCATTCCTTGTAGAATTTAGCCCCATGGAATTCTTCCGGACCGATTAAATCATCGCGCAGCACTGTCCGGCTCATCAATCCTGACACCGTAGAATTGAGGCATGCACTAGGAATAAGATAATCCTCTCTAGTCCCGAACGTGCCTGAACAGTTCCCGGGATCAGCCAATACGGCCAGGTCATCATTTAGCCGAATGCCATATTTCTCATATAGGCTGTTGCACGCCTCAATCAATACCTGGCGAATAGCCCCTTTCCCCGTCCATCCGTCGACAAACTGCAAATCAGCGTCAAGCCCATGCTTTTGCAGAATATAGAGGATTGCGTTCTCATCAATCCCCTTGCCCCGAATGATAGAGATACTATAATGCGGCAGATCAGCATCATATCGCTCTTGGATATAACGCTTAATCAGTACACCAATTGGTGTTCCCGCTCTTGCCAAAGAGACTAACACCGTATCAAGTCCCCGTTGAGCGACAATCATCTCAGAGACTACCGCTACTGCTAGAGCAACCTTCTCCGCAGATTGCTCCAGCGTCTCGTGAAATAACTCAATATACTGCTCAGTAGGCTGATATTCCACGGGCAGCATCTCAGAGTAGTGTACACCTGATTGAATGGCGGCCTCTCTTTCGTCAGTCGCCCGCTCCAGTGAAACATCGCTCAGATCCTTAAGCAAAAATATAACATCTGACGGAGAATAGCTGCCTAGCGGAACCGGTTCGGCTATACTTCTGTTTAGAATTTTTTCAGTTACTGTTCCCTTCATAGGTAGGGCCTCCACTTCTTCTTTCCGAGGTCAGTACAATAAGATGCACTTTATGGCGGGCCAGTTTCTTCAGTATATCAAGCATAGGTTTCATACGCTCATGCGGTACATCACGCTCAATCAGCACAAATATATCATCGTATTGACCAGGAGCTATATTATAAATAAAGTTTGTGATTTCCGGATCACCAGCTGAAGGATACGCAGCAGCACTATGTACCCCATAATCCGGCCGACGCTCAGGGTGGATTGGACTTCTAGTGGAAGACTGGTAAGCAATCCCTTCCCCCATTTCCGCCGCCACTCTCATCGGAAGATACATAAATTCTCCTACACCCATTACCAAGGCTTTCGGCCCTCTACGCAATTGCCGCAGCTGCTCAGCTATTCGTTTCACACCCTGATCAAGCTCCAGATTATCCTGTGACTCCATTCCGAACCGTCCACTATATTTCATATACGGCGCTGTGTTGATCTCACCATAGGAATCGATAGAGGATACCTCCAGTCGTTCCATTCCATCTTGAGCATAAGTAGTTACAACCTCACACTCAAAAATGGCCTCTCTATCCAGCTGCTCAGTATCCTTATTAAACACCGGTGAACCTATCACTTCAATATTCCCTTGCAGCAGACATAACGACTTAATGCGAATCCCCAGCTCCTGCTCAAGCTCACTATAGTGTTGAAGATTGTTGCCGCTTCTCCAATCCAGAAGAGAGACTACCACATATTCCTCCCGCGGGAATTTTGACTGAATATCTCGAATTGTATTGATCGCGGTTTTCCCGGTCGTAATCTCGTCATCTACCAATATAATGGGCTCTGTCCCAGATAAGAGTTCGGTATCCAAGGCATAACATAGATGATCAACTGCATGGGAATGCTCTTCTACAAAACTTACAACAGACTCCAAATCAGGAATATGCTCACGCGTAGTATGAATATAGGATGCCTGCTCAGCAAAGATGTTGTACACACTGTGACCCAGTGCAGTTGCCGTTTCTGCGAATCCAATAAAAACCACAGGCTTGGGCAAAACCAGCCGGGCCGCTAGTAAATGCTGATAGGCTTCCTTAGCAAATTCAGGATGAATCAGCCCATGAACCGCCATATCCAATAACTTTGTCATACGATCACTATCCACGGAATCACCGTTTATCTCCTGATATAACAGCAGCGCCAACGCTGCTCCGCTTAGAAGTGAAGTATACGGATCGACGGGGATATGCTTGCCAAGCACCTTACTGACAAACAGAAAAGTTCGTTTTTTATTAATTCGCGCCGCCATCGAAAATAAAGAATCCAGAGGCATATGAAAGGGGTTAAAGGTTTCGGTTACATTCACTTGCAGGTTCTCGACTATGTTATACGTGCGTAAATTCGTTTTCGGGTAATAATCCGACAAAATGCTGTTGTTCATGTAACACCCCGTATATTTGAGATCGTAGTAAAATTCGTCTTGCCCAATTCAGATGGGGCTTAATTTCGTTCATTTTATTAAAATATTGACTCTTAAATACGCCCAGACTGCCATCATTACTTTCTACAATGCTTAAAGCGTCGACGTATTCCTCATGCATCACCGTATACATCGCCTGAACAGGTCTGAGATGAGAAGGATGGATAATCGTCTTACCCACAATTCCATTCTCTTTATCCAAAATAACCTCACGAATTAGCCCGTCCACACTGCTCGAGATATAGCTATTCCGCATATCACGGCCGTTTTTGCCGTAAGTATCCTCAAATGGCGTCTGCCGCAGCTGCGGCCGGAGAACTCGATGACCTTTATTCGCAAAATACTCCCAGACAGGTCCTGAGATCACATATCCCTCTTCAACCCGCCCAAACACATTGATAATGTCCGAGATACAGTCACGGATAGGAGTAAGATCATAAATACTAACATCAGGACTGCGACGCAGTCCGAACAGGCTGGAGAAATCCGTTGCCCCAATTCTGACGTTTAGGACAAGCTCACGGTAATTACGGAGTAAATCACGGATAGATAGCAGACTGTCCACTCGACTTTCCCGATAAATAATAGGTGCAGTTTCCAAGATTGGCATCCCGTAAAGCACAGGATCATTATAACCACGCGTATTGTTGTACTCAGCTAACGTTTCAAAATATTGAATTCCATTGTCCACAGAGAACTTAGGAAATACAAACCCTGTTAACATCGTTACCAAGGATCCCAAGCGGAAAATCATTTGCCGGAGTTGGTCCGGGTTACGTACTCGTATAAAAAGAAGCGGGAGGCTGTTCGATGAATCCAGCTCATTTTCTGCGTAAGCAGCTAGGTAAATAAGATGCTGGATAATAGACTCCTCTGCATTGTCAACCTGGTCATCTCCGATTGCGTCCTCCAGATCTATAATAACCGTCACTAGACCTGCATTTTTGAGCTTAATGATGTCTTCTGCAACACTTGCACGGGTAGCCGGCATATAGAGGGCAGCGCCGACAGCGTAGGCTAGCAGTTCCTTGTTCGTGGTATGATCAAATGAGATAGGCGGAGTGTAAAACAAAGAGATTTCTTGTTCTTTCGTCAGGTAATCGAAGTATCTCAAATCGGTTCCCCCTTATAGTTTTGCGAAGCCAAGCAAAACAAGCGTAGACCTCTCCTCATAGAGAGTGTCAGAACCGGCAATACTCTCCCTTGGGGATGGCATCTTGGCTCTCTCAAATATAAGTGAAGGCCTACGCTATAACATATACGATTACCTGAAAGAAGCAGGCGTTTCTATTCTTGCATGATCGGCTCCGACTTCTCTATGGTGCAATTACTTTTTTAATCATGCACTTTTATGGGCATCTTTTTTCTTACGTCTAGCACTATAGAGGATCGTACCCACGAATACCGCTATAAGGATTGTAAAGAATACGACATGCGGCAATTCAAAACCAAAAGCACCTGCTAGCATCTTACCCGCAATAATGGCGATAAGCAGGAACGCTGCCTGTTCCAATTCAGGGAATTTATCAATAAGCTTCAAGAATACCTGCGCCACTCCGCGCATCATCAGAACCCCTAAGATACCACCCATAAAGAGAACCCAAACCTGATCGCTAAGTCCAAATGCTGCAATAACACTGTCAATACTGAAAGCAATATCCATTAATTCAACAAGGAGAACTGTCTTCCAAAAAGAAGTGCCTTTATTCTCCGTATGCTCTTCGCCACTGCCCTTAAATAAACCTTTATATGCGATATAAAAGAGATACAGTGCACCAAGAACCTTAACCAAAGTAAACTTAATAAGAAATGTCCCTAGTCCAATGGCCAGGAATCTGAACAAATAAGCCCCTAAGATACCGTAGAAAAGCGCCTTTTTCTGCTGCTCCTTAGGTAGATGCTTAACCATAACGGCAAGCACAAGCGCATTATCTGCAGAGAGCAAACCTTCTAGTAGAATTAAGCTCCCGATAATCCCCCAGCTCACAGGATCAGAGAGTGTACCTACTACATCACTCCATGAGAAAAAATGCCCGTAATTCTCACTAATATTTCTAAAAAAATCTGCGAACCAATCCATTACACTTTGCGCCTCCGGTAAAATCGATTATTTGCTGCCCGCAACCCAGCGCAGCCCCCAGCCATAGGCTTCATCCATCTCACGATGACCACTGTAATATTGCACCAGCCGTTCAACACTAAATGTTTCATTGCTTACATTCCGGAATAACGCAATGGCACACATCCCTTTTCGGTTGTTATGCTCGTCCAAATTTACAATGATATCAGGTCCTCCGCCTTGTTTGATGGTGACAACCCCATCGGCCTCCGACCAGTTGGTTACCCCTTTATAAATAAAGGAAAACACTAGAATGCGTTCAATCTCGGAAATTTTGATACCATTTATACGCAAATTCTCACCAGTAGTTACGGAGCCTGTCCGATCATCCCCATCAAGCATGACATAAGGAGGTTGATTCAATGAGCCAAAGGCATTGCCCAACGCTTGTACCACTCCTTTACTGCCATTCTTCAGTTCATACAGACAAGCAAGATCTAGATCTACGCCATTTTTACGACTAAAGAGTCCGCCCTGCTTCTGGTTCCAGTTGAGATTAATCAACACTTCCCCTAAATCACCACTGGCTGATTTTTTCAAATTGATGGAATCGCCTTTTTTCTTCAGCTCGATTTTCTTCAAGTTGAGATTCATTGGCGAAGGCGGGGGTGTGGCTGGAGAGCTCTCTTCACGTTTCACTGGCTGCGCAGGCGGCGTTGCGAAGATTTGTGGTGGAATCTGCGGCTTAACCTCCGGCTGTGGAGCAGCAGGAGCAGGCTCCTCATTCGCTTCAATACCGAAGTTGCTGCATATCTCTTTCAAACCTCCGGCAAACCCCGCTGCAATGGCACTGAACTTCCATTCACTGTTATATCTATATAATTCCCCTACCACAATGGCCGTTTCCACGGAGAAAAGATTGTCGAGATCACATCGGAGCAGTTCCGCACCTGTCACTTGATTGAGAATCCGAAAATAAGCCTGACTAACTTGCCCAAAACTTTGACCCCTTTTCTCCCCATCATAAATGGTAAGTGTAAAGGCAATCTTCATCACATCGGAAGGAATCTTATCCAATTGAACTTCGAATTGCTTGCGGTCATTGAATCCTGGCACATCCTTATACCTAATATAAGATGTGGCTGGATTATTATAAAATATTAAATCCTCGTCTTTACTTACTTTACCCTCTGATCCAAGCAGGAAAGCAGAGCTATCAATCTCCAGAGCAGCCGGAGCATGCCAGCCAATCTCTACGATTATAGAATGAAGTCCAGCATTGCCTTTGGTCAGATCAGCTTTTTGCCCTTTGACTACGTTAACACTCATTCTTACGCCACCTTTATAAATGGAGTAAACCAACTAATAATTTTGTAAAAAAGAACCCCACAAAGTGGAGTCTGTACTGCTCTAAATATTTAGAAAAAGGGCAGGATCGGTAATGACCCCGCCCACTTGGATGTTATTGCGCGTCCAGTCCATAGTTTCTGCATAAAGCGCTTAGACCGCCGGCAAAGCCACTTCCAATCGCCTGGAACTTCCAATCCGCACCATTGCGGTAGAACTCACAGAATACAACAGCTGTTTCAGTTGAAAAGTCTTCACCTAAATCGAAGCGAAGCACTTCACGATCATTAGAAGCATCTACTACACGTACAAAAGCATTGGAAACCTGTCCAAAGTTTTGTGCCCGAGTTTCATAATCATAGATCGTTACCGTTATTCCGATGCGCTGAATATGAGCAGGGATTTTGCTGAAATCAACAACAATCTGCTCGTCATCTCCGTCACCCTCACCTGTACGGTTATCCCCCGTATGAGTCAAGGAACCTGCGCCACCCGAAGGATTGTTGTAGAATACAAAATCATCGGAGCCCTTGGCCTTACCATCTTCATGCAGTAAAAAGGCTGAGGCATCAAGGTCAAAATCTTGGCCGCCGCTATACTTATTAGTATCCCAGCCCAATCCTACTACTACCTTCGTCAAACCCGGATTAGTCTTGGTAAGATCAATCCGTTGTCCTTTAGAGAGACTGATCGTCACTGACAAAACCTTCTTTCATTTATGAATTCAATTCATCTTTAGCATGCAGAATGAAATTTATTGCAGGCCGTAGTCGCGAGTCAAACCGCTCAAGCCGTCTTTGTAGCCACTGCCGATAGCATTGAACTTCCATTCTGCACCGTTACGATACAATTCGCCTACAACAACACCAGTTTCAATAGAGAAATCCTCACCTAGGTCGAAACGAATCAATTCTTCATTGTTCAGATCGTTTACGATACGTACGTAGGAACGGGAGACTTGTCCAAAGTTTTGGCTTCTTGCTTCAGCATCATAAATTGTAATAGTAAAAGCTACTTTGTCTACATCAGCAGGGATGTTCTGAAGATCCACTTGAACCTGCTCATCATCACCATCGCCTTCACCTGTACGGTTATCTCCGGTATGAACAACAGAAGCATTCTCATTTTGCTTGTTATTGAAGAAAATGAAGTTGGTTTCTTTATCAACTTTACCACTAGCATTGGTCAAAAAGACGGATACGTCCAAATCGAAATCTTTTCCGCCGTCATATTTATTAGTGTCCCAACCAAGACCTACTGTGATTTTGGATAGACCTGGGTTTGTTTTCGTTAAATCGATTTTTTGACCTTTGGATAGATTAATTGCCATGATTACATACCTCTTTTCTTATATTTGGATTATACGTAGCGTTCTGCAAGTTGATTGATATGAGCGGCGTGGCTGCCTTCACCAATTGCAGCGAACTTCCATTCTCCACCTTGGCGGTAAAGCTCTCCACAAATAAGTGCCGTAAAACCTGTGTAGTTGTCTGACAAGTTGAATTTAATCAACTCACTATTCCCGGCAGCATTTATTACCCGAATATACGCTGATTTGATCATTCCAAAATCCTGTTTGCGATTCACCGCATCGTAAATGTTAACGACAACCAGAACCTTGTGAACATCGGCAGGAATGGCTTTCAAATTAACCATGATTTGCTCGTCATCTCCGTCGCCTTCACCCGTCAGATTATCTCCGGAATGAATGACCGAGTTGCAAGGACTTTGCTTGTTGTGGAAGCAGATCAGGTTACCCTTCTTAGTTAGCTTACCATCCTCATTTAATAGCAGTGCTGAGGCATCACAGTCGACATTCGCCTGTTTCTTGACTCCAAAGAATCCCCGCGAGGCTTCAATTGGATCCCAGCCTAAGCCCACAATTACATTGGACAAGCCCGCATTACCTTTAGTCAAATCAATCTTTTGACCTTTTACCAGATTAATTCCAGCCAAATCAACGTACCTCCGTTTCCGATAAAAATCATTATCTGTTAGTCTAGCTTTTAGGTGTTATATCAGTGATACGATAAAGAATAAATTACGTTTCAACGAACTTTTATCTATGACTTCACCTAATTTATAAACTGAATTCGCTAGGGTTTAATCCTAAGACACCACAAATATTCCGCACAACTGCTTTTTCATAATCATCAAAATCACCATCAGCTGATCCAATTGCCGAGCATACGCCCACGATCAGACGGCCCGCTTCTGGTTTGCCGCTAAACTTAGCGATCGCTTTCAAAGCCTCTTGTTTCCCTATTTCCGGAGAGAACTCGAAGTTACTAACATAATGGTTGAATTGAGCAATGACATCTCTCATGTCAAATACCTTCAATTCATTACTTAGATTTATATAGCCGACCATTTTATTCTTCTCTGCATCTTCTATTTTACCGTCAGCCGCAGCAACCAAAGCGCAGCCTGCAACTATCGCGTTCATGAAGTCTTTATTTTTGAATTTTTTCACTTGATCTGTTAGTCCGTTTTTGGTTGTGTTTAACCAGTTTTTAAATGTGCTCATCGTATTTCTCCCTCTATCACTGCAAGATTATGATAACAAAAGATATCCCCAGAGCCTCCTCTCCACGTTCCGACAGATTTTGCATATAAATCCCTGAATTAACCGTTACTCTTCTAATATACCTGATAAAATAACAAGATTCTACTTTCCACTAAATTACAGCACCTTTGATAGAAAGGATCGTGTCCGTTCTTGCATAGGATTTCCGAACAGCTGCTCCGGACTTCCTTCTTCCACAATCTCACCTTGTTCCATGAACAGCACCCGATCCCCCACCTCACGCGCAAAGCCCATTTCATGTGTCACCACGACCATCGTCATCCCCTCACGGGCCAGTTCCTTCATCACCGCCAGCACTTCCCCCACCATCTCCGGGTCAAGCGCTGAGGTTGGTTCGTCAAAGAGCATAATTTGGGGCTCCATAGCCAGCGCCCTTGCAATCGCTACCCGCTGAGCCTGACCCCCAGACAATGAGGCTGGATACATCTCTGCTTTTTCACTTAGACCTACTTTTCGCAGCAGCTCCAGCGCTTTTTGCCGCGCTTTATCCGGAGACCATTTACGCACCTGAACCGGCGCCAGCATAATGTTTTCTATAACCCTCATATGAGGAAATAGATTAAACTGCTGAAACACCATCCCAAGCTCTGTACGGATATCGTTAATCTTCGTACTCGCCGCCATCAAAGAAGTGCCTTCAATTACAATCTCGCCCCCCTGCGGCTGCTCCAGTAAATTAAGGCAACGCAAAAAGGTGGATTTACCCGATCCGGACGGCCCAATAACCACCACTACCTCCTGACTGAAAATATCGATACTTATGTCGGCCAGCACCGTATTTGTTCCAAATGATTTATGTAAGTTCCGTACTGAAATCATAGGCTCCATCCTATTTCAGCCTCCGTTCAACGTAATTCAGCAGCTTGCTAAGAGAATAGGTAAGAATGAAATAAATAAGTGCCGCTGTCAAATAAGGCTCCCATATCCGCAAATATTGCCCTTTCATCGTGTTGGTCCAATACATTATTTCCGGTGCAGCCACCAAAGCCAGAAGAGAGGAGTCTTTCACAAGCACAATAAACTCGTTACCAAAAGCCGGAACCATCCGTTTGATCGCTTGCGGTAAAATAATAAATCTCATCGCTTGCCGACTAGTCATCCCCAGTGAAATAGCCGCTTCCCGTTGCCCACGATCAACCGACTGAATGCCTGCCCGAAAAATCTCAGCCGAATAAGCAGCCGAATTAAGCGACAGAGCAACAAACGCAGTAATTAGAGCATTGGTTTTGCCGTAAAGCGGGGGAATCACTCCAAAGTGAACAATCAGAATCTGCACATACAATGGTGTTCCTCGAAAAAAATTGATATATGAATGAAAAGGCCAGCGCAAATACCATTTTGGGGCCATTTTGCCGAATCCGATCCCCAGTCCCAAAATAGAGCCAAATAAAATAGAAACTACAGAAATACCGATAGTCAGCAGTGTCCCTTTTAAAAGGACGGGTAAATAATGAATGATAATGTCCATTCTAAAATCCATAGGACTCTCCCCTTCTCTTCTTTATGTCATCTCTCTTTAAAAAAATAAGCATGCGCAATAGCTATCATTACGCATGCTTATTAGGTTTTTTCCTTATTTTGCGTTCAATAAGCTATCCAGGTTAGGTTCTTCGCCGAACCAAGTTTTGTAGATTTCCGCGTACTTTCCGTTTTCCAATACCTTCTTAATAGCCGGATCCAGTTTCGCTTTTAACTCACTGCCCTTAGGGTAAAGAATGCCGTAATATTCCGCTCCGAAGTTCTCCGTGTCTACAATCCCCACCAGCTTCTGCTTAGGATTGTTTTTCATGTACTCACGTACAATGGCAATATCCGCTACAACCGCATCGGCTCCTCCGCCATTCAGTTCCATCAATGCCACCGCATTGCTGTCAAAACGTTTCAAGTTAGGGTTGTCGACACCCATTATTCCGCTCATCAGGTCATCTGCAGTTGTGGCCCCTTGTATTGCAACTACTTTATCTTTAAGATCAAGTGCGTTTTTGATGTCGCTGCCTTCTTTAACCATAATCATATTGGTAGATTCGAAATAAGGGATGGAATAGTCATAGGTTTCTTTACGTTCATCCGTAATCGATACTGAAGATAGCCCTGCTTGATACTCCGTTCCCTGCTTCACACTTTGCAGCATCGTTTCCCAGCCTGTGTTCGTTACGTCATAGTCTATTCCCGCTTCTTCCATAACTGCCTTAATGAAATCGATGTCGAATCCTTTGATTTTATCCGTGTCCATATACTCCATAGGAGCGTAGCTGGCATCACTGGCAAACTTAATTTTCTCCGCTGAGGATTCGTTACCAGCTTTACTGTTATTTGCTCCACAACCTACCAATGCAACCACCACAAATGATATAAAAACTGACATTAAAACACGACTTTTTATTTTCATATCCCCATTCCCCCTATTTTCGGAAATAACTTAAAGAGATTTTAACAGATTAAAGGATTCATGACAATTAACTTTTCTAAATTGTGTAAGGTTATATAACACAATATTATTATTTTATAAGTTTTATGCGTACATCACTCAAAAAAAATTACCATCAAACAAAAAAAGGCACTGCCAGAGATTCTATTCTCTCTAGCAATGCCTTTAGCATATTTAACTTTAAACCTATTAAAGTGTGATATCTCCATCATAAGAACCGATCAATTTATACAGATCCGGCCGGCGGTCACGGAAGATTCCCCACTCGATCCGGCCAACTTCCAAAGCATCCAGATCGAATTCGCTTACCAGCACGGTTTGCTCCTCACGTCCAGCCTCAACGATTTTATTGCCCTGAGGACCTGCAATGAACGATGAACCGTAGAAATTAATGCTCGAATCCTCATCAATTTCCTCACCAATACGGTTGGAAGCCACGACTGGAATAAGATTCGCAGCTGCATGTCCAAGCATACAGGTCTGCCAATGATCCTTGGAATCGATCGATCCATCCTGCGGTTCAGACCCAATAGCCGTTGGATAGAACAGAATTTCTGCTCCCATCAGGCTCATTACTCTAGCCGCTTCTGGATACCATTGATCCCAGCAGATGCCTACACCAATCTTGGCATAACGAGTGTTCCATACCTTAAAGCCAGTATCTCCCGGATTAAAGTAGAACTTCTCTTCATAACCTGGGCCATCTGGAATATGACTCTTGCGGTATTTGCCCAGCACCGTTCCATCAGCATCAATTACAGCAAGTGAGTTGTAACGCGCGTAATTCTTTTTCTCATAAAAACTAATCGGCAGTACCACTTGCAGCTCCTTGGCTACTGCTTTGAAATGATTAATCGCCTTGTTATGCTCAAGCTCTGTTGCGTATGCGTAATAATCAGCTTTCTCTTTTTGACAGAAATACGGGGTCTCAAACAGCTCCTGGAGCAAAATAATTTGCGCACCCTGTGCTGCCGCTTCTCTGACCAATGTCTCGGCTTTGCTGATATTCTCCTCAATATTGCTGGAACAACTCATTTGTGTCGCAGCTACTTTTACATTTCTCAAGTATCTGTCCTCCTTGTATATAAATGTCCCTTTGGACGTCTAGTTTCCTTCAATTATAGCTGTGCAGGCATTTGCTGCGTAGTGCAGTGGACATTTCCGCCTTCGGTGATAACGGCCATTCCGTTAACTGTACGAATCTTGCGATCCGGGAACAAACCAGCCAGCACTTTCTCAGCAAGTGTATCCGTTTCTGTCGCGGTGCCGCCAAACACAGGCAAGATAATTCCGCCGTTCACGAAATAAAAGTTCAAATAACTGAGCGTCAGACGACTGCCGTCATGATCGACCCGTGGTGGCTGCTGAATCTTGATAATCTCCAGCTTACGCCCTTTGGCATCTGTAGTGTTCTCCAGAATACGCAGATTCTCTTGCGTAATCTCATAGTTCTCATCCTGCGGGTCCTCACAGACCTGGATAATAACTTTGCCTGGTGCAGCAAAACAAGCAATATTATCGACATGACCATCGGTTTCATCGCCACTAAGGCCACGTCTCAGCCAGATAATAGCTTCTGTACCTGTATAGTTCCGCACGTACTCTTCGATCTCTTCGCGCTTCAGCTCCGGGTTGCGGTTTAGGTTAAGCAGACACTCTTCTGTAGTAAGCAAAGTGCCTTCTCCATCCGTATGAATCGAGCCACCCTCCATCACAAGCGGTGCATCAAAACGGGTGATCTGCGCATGCTCCAGAATCTGCGGAGCCACTTTGTCATCCAAATCCCAAGGTGAATATTTACCGCCCCAAGCATTAAACTTCCAGTTCACACCTGCCATTTGTCCTTCTTTATTAACAATAAAGGTAGGTCCGTTATCACGCAGCCAAGCATCGCTATGCGCAATAGGCAGCAGCGTTACATTCGGTCCGCCGACCAAATGTTCTACCCGCTCCACATCCTCCGGGTTCACAATAACCGTGATCGGTTCAAACTCGGCGATGGCTGTGATAATGTCAGCATAACCTTGGCACACTGACTCGTGGTTGTCCGGGAAACACATAGATTCCTGCACCGGCCAGGAGATAAAAGTACGTTCATGCTTGCCCCATTCCGGTGGCATTGTATAGTTCAAATCTTTAGGATTCATGTGTTAACTACCTTTACTAATATATTTGGAGCCAGTCCTACCCTTAAAACTCCTTCCTCATCATACAATAATATGTTCTAGTGCTCAATTCCCTGGGACATTAATAATGTTGGAAGGAATTTTTTTGTGCGCAGCCCCCATTTTACAGTTAAAAAATTTAAGTTTTCATCCGTTACAACGAAGCTAAATTTAATTATTTTAATATAAATCAGGATATCATTTAATAATTTTACTTGTTTTAGTGATTCTATTTTCATTTCTAATGGATTTTATATAATTAGCTTAAAGGAGTGAGTTGCAATGGATGACATCGATCTTCAAATCTTGGAATTACTGAAAAGCAACGGCCGCATGACCAGTTCGGCATCTGGCGTCCTTCTGTCTCATAGCAGCTCCAATATGCCGTTTCTAGTTAGCGGCGTCTTTCTGGGTTCCGCATTATGGTGGATGGGTTTGACAGGGAGCACCGCTTTGTTCAGAATCAACATAATGTCAGGGCGTTCGAAACAGCTCATGTTCAACAAACTGTCCGGATTGGTAATGTTGTCTTTCGGCGTTGTCTCCCTTATTCAATCTCTCAATCTTCAGGAGTTCCTTTAAACGATATCTCTCACTATACGGTAATCTTTTTTACCACATTGCCTTCAAAATCCTTAACGATAAATTGCCCGCCCTCTAGAATAGCATAGGAATTCGGATTATTCTCTTTAGGCAGCGATATGGAGCCGGGATTCAGTACATACACTCCCCCTTTTACATCGGCAACTGGTATATGGGTATGTCCCTGAATAAAAATATCCTTCTCGGAAAGCGCCGGCAAATGCTCAATGCTAAAGCCATGACCATGTGTAGCGTAAATCCGTCTGCCTTCGTGCAAAAGCATAACATAATCGCCCATCATCGGGAATTCCAGCAGCATTTGGTCTACCTCGGCGTCACAGTTTCCACGTACTGCGGTTATCGGCTTGTTTTTGTTATATGCATTAAGCTTATTAGCAACCTCTTGTGGGTTATAGTCCTTCGGCAGCGGATTTCTTGGACCATGATATAAAAAGTCTCCTAGAATAATAAGACTGTCCGGCTGCTCTTCTTCTGCCTTTTCCAAAGCCCGTTCCAGCCAAAATAAAGATCCGTGAATGTCGGAAATAAACATTAACTTCATCATGTATTCTCCTTTTCAACTTAACTTAAGTAAATATGCGCTTAGACAATAATCTTAACCTTGAACATACCACAACGCAAAGCGGACGTTCCCAAAGGAACGCCCTGCCCGCTATATCTTAACACTCACGGCAAATTCGAGGATCCCATCAAAAAGCGGTCTACTTCGCGCGCAGTCTGACGTCCTTCGTCAATAGCCCAGACTACAAGGCTTTGCCCGCGCCGCATATCGCCTGCTGTGAACACACCTTCTACATTGGTTGCTTGTGCTCCGAACTCTGCTTTGGCGTTCCCCCGCTCATCGCGTTCCACCCCAAGCTCGCCCAGTACAGCTTCTTCAGGCCCTGTGAATCCCAAAGCCAGTAATACCAGCTGCGCTTGCAGGGTCTCCTCACTGCCCGGCACTTCGACCGGTACCATTCGTCCCTGTTCATTATGAGTCCATTCAATGCGCACTGTACGCAGCTCCTGCACTTGCCCGCCCTCATCGCCGACAAACCGTTTCGTCGAAACCAGATAACGGCGCGGATCTTCTTGATACAGTGAAGCGGCCTCCTGCTGACCATAGTCCACTTTAAGCACCTTTGGCCATTCCGGCCAAGGATTGTTAGACTGACGTGTCAGCGGCGCCTGTGGCATAATCTCAAGCTGAGTCACACTGCGGCAGCCGTGACGGATCGAAGTGGCTACACAGTCTGTTCCAGTATCCCCACCGCCGATTACAACTACATCCTTACCTGCTGCTGATAAATATTCCCCATCGGCAAGCCCTGAATCCAGTAGGCTCTTTGTATTCAGCGTTAAAAACTCCATAGCTTGATGAATCCCACGCAAATCGCGTCCTTCTATCGGCAGATCACGTGCCTGAGTAGATCCACCACACAGTACTACAGCGTCATGCTCTGCCTTGAGCTGTGATGCTGGGAGATCTCGGCCGATCTCTGTTCGAGTTACGAAGGTAATGCCCTCAGCTGCAAGCAGATCCACCCGGCGCTGTACAGTCTTTTTATCCAGCTTCATGTTGGGAATACCATAGGTAAGCAGTCCGCCAATCCGGTCCGCCCGTTCATACACAGTCACCGTATGTCCTGCCTTATTAAGCTGTGCCGCACAGGCAAGCCCCGCCGGACCTGAACCCACTACAGCTACCTTTTTACCCGTGCGATGAAGCGGCGGCTCAGGCACAATCCAGCCTTCTGCAAAACCTCTATCTACAATCGACTTCTCAATAGATTTAATGGTGACAGGTTTGCCATTCATCCCTACCGTACAAGAGCCTTCGCAAGGAGCGGGACAGACACGGCCTGTAAATTCAGGAAAGTTGTTAGTCTTATGCAGACGTTTCAGCGCTATCTCCCAATTTCCACGATAGACCATATCGTTCCATTCAGGAATCAAGTTGTGCAAAGGGCAGCCGGAAGCCATACCAGACAACAGACGTCCTACATGACAAAATGGCGTACCGCAATCCATACAACGCGCCCCTTGCTCGCGCAGCTTTTCTTCATCCATAGGTATCGAGAATTCATTCCAATTCTTAATTCGCTCCAATGCCTCACACTCGGAGGGTGTCTGTCGTTCAAACTCTAAAAATCCGGTTGCTTTCCCCATCTCTTTCATCCTCTCACCAAAGAAAAGTACTCTCTGTCACTTTCTGCTGTTATGCCACTCTAAAGCGCCAAAGTAAATGCCTTAATATTAGCATCCTAGATCTTTAACGAAAATGAGTAATGTCACCTTTTTATGTAAAATAAGAGCATCCATTCAAAAGAAAGTTCCACACAAAAAAGCACGCAGTGTACTGCACTCATTGAGCACAATACACTGCATGCTTTTGAAGAATTATCTGTAAAAAAACATCTAGTCCGCCGTCAGCATTACCATTCCAATCCCGCTTACAGTTAGCTTATTACCCGTCAGATTCTGCACAAGATCGGCTCCAAAAATTGTTTTCCATGCACCAAGCTGTGGCAGAACCAAAGCCGTCTGTTCTACATTAGCATTAAAAAGCACATAGATATGCTTCGCCGCATCGCCTCCAGCATGGCCACGCAATGTATACGCTACCGAACTTACCGATGCTTTTTCAAATACTAGATGATTCCGAATGTCATCTGCCGTTCGCATACGGAAAGCCGGATGTGCTTTACGCAAGGCAATTAGCTGCTTCAGATAAACCACATCATCTTGATGAGCAGCGCACAGTTCCCAATCCAATTGGTTGATCTTCACCGAGGATTTATAGCTGTTCTCTACCCCGTTTTTCGTGCGCATAAATTCCTGACCCGCATGGACAAAGGGGATTCCCTGACTCATGAACACTATCGCAGAAGCTAACCTATGCATAGATTGGCGCTGTTTGTCCGTCTGCCCTTGTGTGGACAGTAATATTTTATCCCATAACGTATGATTATCATGACATTCCACATAATTGACGGTTTGCTGAGGCTCCACGGCAAATTGTCCAATGCCTGGGGCATAAGCAATGCCTCCCGCGACCCCTGCCTTTATCGCAAGCTCCAGTCCCATCATTCCGCTGATGAAGCCCGGTTGATCATGCAGAAAAATATTCCCTTTAATGGCATCCCGGAAATCATCATTAAAATGTCCGATTCCCGGCAGAAGCGCAGCATTCTTCTGATGAGCGAGCCGCTCCATCGGCAACTCTGTCCCCATCATCCAACCTTCACCAATCGTCATGATGGACGGGTCAATCCCATCCAGACGACGCCGGATTTCCTCCATCGTGTCGAGGTCAATCAAGCCCATCAGGTCAAAACGAAAACCATCGATATGGTATTCTTTGGCCCAATAAACTACGGATTCCACGATGAAGCTGGACATCATCAAGCGTTCTGAAGCCACGTCATTCCCGCAGCCAGAGCCATCCGACAGGCTTCCGTCTTGCTTGTAACGCAAATAATAGCCGGGAACCAGCTTTGTGAAATTCACACGATAGCCATCGTACACATGGTTGTAAACCACATCCATAATGACGCGGAGACCGCGATCATGAAGTGCTTGAATCATTGTTTTTAGTTCCCGGATACGCAGTCCAGGCACATATGGATCTGTAGCATAGGAGCCTTCTGGCACATTATAATTCTTCGGATCATAACCCCAGTTATAATGCGGTTCATCCAGCCTCGTCTCATCTACACTCTCTGTAGAATAATCATAGACAGGCAATAGCTGCACATGGGTTACACCGAGGTTCGCGATATGATCGAGTCCAGTGAGAATACCCTCCGGTCCGCGGGTTCCTTCTTCCGCCAAAGCAAGATATTGTCCTTTATGGGTCATACCGCTTGCTGGATGAATGGATAAGTCTCGCAAATGAAGCTCATAAATGATGGCATCCACAGGATCATCCAAGGGTGGCTTATCTTCCGTCCACCGTTCCGGATCTGTTTTACGTAAATCTAAAATAGCTCCCCTATCACCGTTCACTCCTACAGCACGTGCATAAGGATCAACCGCCTCATTCCACTGTTCTCCAAGACGTACTCGGTAGGTATAGAACTTGCCATCTAAATCACCGTCAACTGTAATTCTCCACGTTCCCCGGACATCACGGATCATAGAATACTTACACTCTGCTGCTCCCTGCCATGAATTATAGAGTACCAGCTCCGCTTCTTGAGCGGTGGGCGCCCATAAACAAAAAGCTGAACTCCCCGGTGAGTACGTTAGGCCAAGATCGTCCCCATCATAGCTGAATAACTGATCAAACTCCTGAGCAAACACGGAAATCCCTCTAGTAGCCGCAGGATCCCCATAATAAATGGGTTCCTTCATTTCCCTTTGTACGGACAAAGCACCTATCCCCTTTTCCAGTTATTAACTGGATTATAGTATGATCGTCTAAGTAGTGCAAACGTTTGGACTCAAATTTTTCAAGCTATTTTGTCAGGACAATCCCTCTACCTCGATGCATCGTCAATATCTAGCCCAACCATCGTAATAATATCTTTATTCGCAAAATACGGAATACGCCGTTCTTTCCCTAGAGTGACTCTACCGTCCTTGTACCGCACACCATTATCGTGAACAATCAGGTTAGCACGCTCTCCGTCCTCAAATCCCTCATATCCTATACCTAGTACCCAATGGTAGTCGTAAGTAAACTCACCTCTCCACCGCAGACGAAACCACTTATCAAATTTAACAGCCACAGGCCGGCCGGCATCAATTTCTGTTTTATATACTTCAAAATCATTAAACGTAGTAATAAGTAACTTTTGCTGATCCTTAGGTAAAATCACTGAATGGATATAGTTCTTCAGTCCTTTGGTAAAACGGCGCACACTCATCCCCCAAGGTCTTCCACCGTGATGGCTGTATATGTAATTAATATGAGCGGCTTTGGAAGGAAAATGACCTTTGCCCCGAATAAAGTCCGCTCCTAAATGGGTGTTCCAATACTCCGCTAACGCGGCCATCGTAGCTGGGCCACATGCAGAGGACGGGGATTCGACCCCAACCTCCCACTGTGTATATGGCTCCGCAGGCAGTTTCTTGCTAATCCGAGGCTGTCCATGCTTCATTCGGATAGATCCCCTCTTAAAGGGCTAGACTTAGGAGCACAATGTGGAGTTGCCTCCGGAAGTAGAATTACATTTGCACCGGCATCCAATTCTTCTTCTGCAGCTGCTGCCCCTTCCATTGTTGTCTCCCGTTCTTCTGTTTGCACTGTATCTTCCACATTTATCTCAGATTTACTACTATCAGGATTAATCTGCAGCGTGAAATAGAAATTAGAGCCCTCTCCTTCACTGCTCTCTACAGCGATAGCTCCGCCCATCAGCTCAACGAGCTTTTTACAAATTGCCAGCCCCAATCCGGTCCCGCCATATTTGCGATTAAACGAGGAATGCAGCTGATAAAAGGACTGAAACAGCCGATGCTGCTTCTCTAGAGGAATGCCGATCCCCGTATCCCTAACATTAAATTTCAAAGTTAATTTCTTTTGATCTGCGGACAGCTTCTGCTCTACGTAAATACTGATACTGCCCCGATCTGTAAACTTGATTGCATTGCTGACCAGATTGACCAATATCTGACGCAACCGCCCGGCATCGCCCATAATCAGTGGCGGGACTCCAGGTGCCATGCTGCATGATAACTGAATATTTTTCTCCAAAGCCTTAGCTGTAAATAGATCGATTACGCTGTCCAATACGGCTTGAAGCTGCACGGGCTCATTTACAATCATCATTTTTCCGGCTTCAATTTTGCTGTAATCCAGTATTTCATTCAAAATAGATAGGAGCGAGCTGCTGCTCTCCTTAATAATGTCAGTATATCCAAGCTGTTCTTCATCAAGCTCCGTCTCCGCCAGGAGATCCGTCATCCCTACAATTCCGTTCATCGGCGTACGGATTTCATGGCTCATAATAGCTAAGAACTCAGACTTAGCCTGGTCTGCTTTTTCTGCGGATTCCTTCGCCCGAATGATTTCCTTCTCATCCGTGATGTCCCGAAACACTACAACAACACCCTTCGGCTCCCCTTTATCAAACAGAGGGGTTACCTGGTATTCCGCAAGAAAGCTAGAACCGTCCTTACGCCACAAGACCGCATCTTTACTCTGATAAGATACACCTGACTTAATAGCCTTCATCAGTGGAGATTCCTGCGGCCGATAATGGCTCCCATCAAGCGCTATTTGCTGAATATGATCCAAATAAGGATGGCCCATAATTTCATCATGTTCATAGTCCAGCATTTGCAAACCTGCAGGGTTAATGAACGTCACCTTCTCCTCCATATCGAGTCCAAAGATGCCTTCTGAAACCGCATTTAAAATAAGGGTATACTCATTGCTAAGCTTCTCAATTTGTTCTGTATAACGGATGCGCTCTGTAATATCACGGGAAATCCCATACACACCCACTACTTGGTCATCTACAATGATCGGAATATTGGTAGTATTAATTTCTACAAAGTGTCCGTCTTTATGAATAAGCGTTAGATCATAGCTTTGAGGATAACCCTGGGCGGCTAAGTTAAAATGATACAAAGTCTTCTCTATGTCCTTCTCATGCACAATGGGGCCAAAGTACATTCCGATCAGTTCCTCCAGAGAATACCCGGTCAACTTCTCCAAATTCGCATTGGCAGTCAAATAGTCTCCATGCAAATTCATAGAGTACACAGCAGATGGATTGTATTCAAACAATGATTTATACCGTTGCTCGCTCTCCTTAAGCTTGAACTCGAACTGCTTGCGCTCCGTAATTTCCCGCCCAATCGCTATAATCTCCATGACATTTCCCTCATCATCATAGGTATAACGACTGCTCGACTCGAACCAGACATAGGTGCCATTCTTATGGCGGTAGCGGTAAGCTACAGCCGGAATAACGCCAGAGCTGCGGCTCTGCTCCATTAAACCTTGCATCATAACTAGATCATCGGGGTGAAGATAATTATAGGCGCTTGTCCCAACCATCTCTTCAGGTTCATAACCAAGCAAGGTACGGCTAGCTGAAGAACAATATAAGAAAACACTGTCTTTGACCGCATGACGCGAGATTAAATCCAGCGAATTCTCAGACATCAATCTATAATTGCGTTCACTTTGGCGAATTTGTTCTTCCATTTGCTGCTGCTGATCCCGATGATCCACCGTTTCCTGAGCTGCGATCTTTAGTTCCGTAATATCCTCGGCGTATACTATAATATACGAAGGGGCTTGTCCTTCTTCTGCTCCTAATCCAGAGAACATGAGAGACAGGCAAACGGGTTGACCTTCTTTGTTTAAAAAACAATGTTCCTTCTTCCAGCTGCCCGCTGGCGATTTCTGAAGCTCGTCCATTACTAATCTATAGGAGAGCTCTTTTGAATGTGCCTCTCTATTTTCCGATTCTGTAAAAAGAGCCCCGGCAAGAAACTCGGCCTCCGTAAAGCCAAGTAGATTGCAAAAAGCCGGATTGACTTTTATCCAGTTGAAATCGCCGTTATTCGAAAACAGTACGGCCATTCCTTCTGGAGACCTCATAAATGCATGATCCAGAATTGCGTTAAATTCTACCGAGCTGCCCATTTAAGCCAGACCTCCTTTGTTGCTAGTGCTAAAGCTCTCATACCTTCTTATGTCAGTATACGATAAGAGAACTGGGGAAAGAAATGTCTAGCGCATTATTTTAAATTGGAAATATTTAAATTTAAATTATTGACGCTAGCAAATAAACAACTTATATTTAAGAATAAATATATCGTTCGTGACCTATTACGATGGAAGCACCCGTAATAAAGGCTTTTGCCTTTGCTACGGGTGCTTTTTTGTTGTCTTCAGGGATACGGACAAAAGGAGGAGCAAATTAATGAACGCACTAAAGTCATTCCCCTTACTACTACTGGTGATCCTGCTATCGTTAAGCACATCAACGGAAGCTTTTGCTGCAGCAACGACTGAATTAACACCCTCTATTCAAGCGGCTTTTGATCTAACAGCTGCGACTGCCGACGGTCCTACAAGGATAAAGATGACTAATCTGTACAATGATTTATCTACTTTAAAGATGCAATACAATAATCGTGAGGAGCAGATCCGAACCCTTCACTATAATAATGAGCAAACACTGATTGCAGTACGTAAGCAAATTAAAGAGATTGATTTAGAAACCGTAGCTCAACTGGAGGCTACCGTTAAGAGCTGCAAACAGCACTATCAGCCCTTATTCGACCAGTACAATGCGCTTAATAAGCGTATCAAGATCGCCAAGGGTCTTAAAAACAAGACGTTGAATACCGTATTACAAGCCCAAGGTGATGCTATGAAGATCCTGGTTCAGTTGGCACGCAAAGAAATTAGCGACAGACAGAATCAGTTGAATGCAGCGAAACAGACACGTACCCGAAAGATAACCTATGCCCGCAAAACCTTGTCTGGCATTGATAGTCCACAGGTCTCAATTAAATCAAACAAAAGCGTAGTCACCTCATTGAATAAACGGATTTCCGCAGATTGGAGTGACTTCAAAGCAGCGATTCGCAAGCAAAACCTTACATTAACCACTCAGTCTCTGTCCTCACTCGTCTCCGGTTACCGCCAAATCGCAACACACAAGCAAAAAATCATAGAATTAGAACAAAAGATTTCTGCTGTCATTGCAAATACGAGGAAACAGATCATTTAACGGACTTTTTCTTCTCATTCGCTCTGCGGTAAGCCATTACTTTGCGGTACATGCTTTTATCAGAAAGATGTTTAAAAATATACGGGTCCGGACTAGTATTCACTTCAATAATCCAAGGCGTCATGGATCTATCCAATCCTACATCGACACCAATCTGTCTAAACCCAGGATATTTCTTATGGTAGAAACGTCCGGTATCTTCTCCTAGCTTTCTCAGGATCTTAAGCATTTGCGCTTGCTGAGCTTCGTTTAGATAAGGAGACAGCAGCTTTTCCATAGCAGTTAGTTTGCCGCCGCTATGATAGTTGGTAACAATCTTACCTTTCTCAGCTACCCGACCGATCAGACCGGTAGTTTCCCATTTGCCCTGCGGGCTGAGCTGGACCATCACACGGATATCAAAGCGGTGTTTCCCGTGCTTTAGCAAAACTATTCCTCTCTGGATCAGGTAACTACGTCCACGCGTTGCTTTCTTTAAAGATAAATGGAAGGCGTCGAAGGTTCTAAAGGTTTTGAGTCTTGTTCCACTTTGGTACTTATATTCTGTTCCATGAGCCTCTCTACTCTGCTCAACCTTCATCACACCATTGCCATAGGTACCGTATTCCGGTTTAACATAAACCATTCCATATTTCAGCAGCATAGCTTTCAGATTGACTTTACTGAATTTTATCGTTTCGGGAATCAACGGTGAAATTTCAGCGCTTCGCATGAGCACCTTGGTTTTAATCCATTTGCTGGTCAATGCAGACTTTAACTTCTTTCCCAACTGTCCTCTCCCCTGTCCCTCAAAAAATAATCACGGCCTTAGTAAGCCTTAGTATTTTATGCTGCAACTGTACAAATGGCATGAGTGAAACGCCCTCTCCGCTTTCGGATGTATCTACTGTTTACTGTGTTGCATATGGTGGAATAGGATATCCATTAGCGGATAAAAGGAGGCGTGAACCATGCACATTTGTATCATTGCACCGGAGCAGTTCCCAGTTCCGGGAGACGGTTCTGTAGAAATCTGCATTTGGGCCATTGCCAGAAGACTGGCGGAGAGACATAAGGTAACCATTGTTAGTCGGAAGGTACCTGGACTACCTGCTGCCATTATATTGGAGCAGGTCAGAATTATCCGATTGCCTGCAAGCACCCCAGCCCATTATCTTACTTCGGTATTAGAATACATTCAGAAAGAATCCTTTGACATCATTCAGGTTGATAATCGCCCCCATCTTATGTCTGCTGTAAAGAAGCAGCTTCCTCATATCCCGGTATTTCTGTTCCTGCACTCGCTTACCTTCACACCGGGTACAGATAAAGTGGCCAATGCCTTAGCAAAAGCAGATCTGATCATTGCCAACAGCCACTCCTTACAGCGAAGATTGGATCGCCGCTTCCCGCAACTGACCACAGGGATTCATATTGTCTTATTGGGAGCTGATCTTGACCGGTTTACCCCTGTGCAGATATCTGAAAAACAACAGCTTCGTAGTTTCTACAAACTCCCGCAGACCTTCACAGTTTTGTTCGTGGGTCGGGTTATACCCCGCAAAGGAGTGCCTATATTAATCCGTGCTATGTCGCATTTAAACAAACACCTCCCCGCTCATCTGGTCATCGCCGGCAAAGGCAAACCGTCGTACATACGGCAGTTGAAGCTCCTTGCACGGCGGCTGAGAGTGTCTGTTACTTTTCTAGGAAATGTGGCTCATGAGAATATTCACACCCTTTATCAGGCGGCAGACTGCTTTGTATGCCCTTCCCAGAACCATGAATCCTTCGGTCTTGTTAATGTAGAAGCTATGGCCTCCGGTCTACCTGTTATCGCTTCGAATAATGGGGGCATCCGAGAGATAGTCGCCTCTGGCCATAACGGTTATCTGGTAGAACGATATCGCGAGCCTTTACCCTTTGCCCGGTATTTGCTGCGGATAGCCCGCCATCCACAATTGGCAGTTACCATCGGATCACAAGGGAGAGCCGACGCGCTTGAAGCCTTCAATTGGCAGCGTACAGCAAACCATTTAGAACAGCTGTATCAAGCTTCTGCAACACCACAGCAAGGGTACAGAACTCTTGCAGATGGAATGCAATTGTAGACTCACCCAAAGTAGGGGCCTCCTAAGCCATCAACTGGCTGCTGGGTCCCTTTCTTTTTGAGCTTGCTTGAGCTAAACACCAATCTCCGTATGAATTAGGTAACATATGCGCATACAAGGTAGCTATCGGACACAGCTGACCCCAAACGCAGCTTTATCCCTCATTTGCAATGCTAAGGACCCTATAACCCCTATTGGCATGAAAAATGCCCCATATGAACGTAATCCATAGGAATAACGCCAGTGGAGTCCGCAAGCATGTTCCAAGAGCCAAGAACTAACAAATAACGTCATATGGGTCCTTAAGCCTCAGAGGAGGATTATTACTCCACGATGCAGACAGGCCATGAGCAACAACAAAAAGCAGCGATCCTCCCTCACGGGAGAATCGCTGCTTTTCTTTTTTTCTTATTTTACAATAAATAGTAAGTTTCATTCAAATCAATTGAATAACTGTAAGCACAAGCCCTACGACAAACCCGCATAAAGCTCCGTTCACACGAATCCATTGCAGATCTTTACCCACTTTATCTTCCAGCATATTCACTAGACTAGCGTCATCCATGCTGTCCAGATTCTCTTTTACCAAAAGACCTATTCTGTAGTGGTTAGCCTCTACAAAGGCAATTAGCGAAGCGCGAATCCGCTCTTCCCAGCTGCTGATCCATTCTTGTTCCTTGCCAATACGACGTACAAGCAGGGTATAGAGCGTGAACAGCTTGCGTCCGCCAGCCGCCCGATCTTCCTCCAACAGGGAAATTGCTTTGCTGCGAATGTTCTCCAATTGCGCATGCAGGAATTCGGTTGCTGCTTCGCCTTCAAGCTCATTCAGTGCCCATTCTTTTAATGAAGCCAGTCTAGCCTCGTCATTAACAATCTGGAACAGGGCCACTCGAATCTCGCGGATAATCTCTTCACGGTATGGGCTATCCTCTTCCCGAAAATCGCGGATACCGGACTGCAACATACCTTGCAGCATTTCACCAAGCATATCTGCATCCATAAACCCGACAAAAGCCTGAAAAGCCATACCTTTAAGTCCGCCAAGCTTCACTTCAGCCAATTTCTCGCTGGCAATCTTGCCCAGCATAGCCTTCGTTTCAGGACGTCCGCTCCAAGTAGACACCCCTTCCAGCGCATAGTCCAGAGCAGCTACATCTTTACCGTCATTCATTAACTTAGTAACTATTTTATCAGCCGCAACGCCAAGCTCAGCTTCACGAACATATTCGGAGGCTGCCTTTTGCAGAAACGGTACTGCCTTCTCTACCGGAAGACGAGACACGAATTCGCCAAGCTGCTCCAATATTTGTACTCTTGCCTTCTTTTTACTAAAGAACTTTGTCAGTAGCTTGGAGCCCATTGATATAAAGCCAAACTTACGCAGCTTGTTCTCAATGCTTTCCTTGTTAAGAAGCTCAGTCTCCATCGCGGTGATTAGTGATTGGATGATCTTATCGCGATTCTTGAGCAGTAGTGAGGTGTGTGGAATACGTAGCCCCATCGGATGGCGGAACAGCGCCGTTACCGCGAACCAGTCGGCAATCCCCCCTACCAAACCGGCCTCGAAACCACCTCTCAGTAGAATCACGGCTAGGTTTTCAGGTAGAAACAGTGTAATCAGAAACCCACATGCCATAAAGGCGAGTGACATGGTGGCTAAGTTTTTGGATCTCATAAATAGTCCCCTTTACATAAGCAGCTGCCGATGTCCTTACACAGGAAAAATACCGTCGGGTCACGTTCCACGAACATAAGCTGACGATAGATTCGGCTAGTCGGTTAGTTTGATAACTATTGTACCACGACTGAACTATTATCTAAAAATATACTGTAAAAACCTTTTATCTCTTGTTGAACGTTCATTATTGTACAGTTGCATGAAAATGGTTTTTGGTTTTCAGAATATTAATGATAAGATACAAGTAACGTTTCAATCCCCCTTAAAAAGTACCACTTTACCTGGAAAAGGAGCTCATACAATATGCTGATTGCTTTAGATATGGATGGAACATTACTGAACGAAGAAGGAAACATCAGTCCAAAAAACCGCGAAGCTATTATAAAAGCTCAGAAACTAGGTCACATTGTTATCATTGCCACAGGCCGCTCTTTTATGGATGCAGAACGTCAGCTTCGGCTAGCGGATCTGGAATGTCCTGTAGTCAGTCTAAATGGCGCAGTCGTCACATTATCTGATCGCACCCTCGCGGCAAGCACGCCGCTGAATAAAGCAGACATCATTCCCGCCCTGCGCTGGATGAACGAAATTCCGGACTTGTATTACGAGGTATACACTGAGGATAACGTTTATGTAGAGCTGAACAAACGTGTACGGTTAGAGAAATTATCTGCACTAAGCGATGATGAAGTTCCTGAAGAAGTCAGCTGGCTGCTGAAAGCAATGATCGATCAACAGTTTCAACAAGCAGCGGTAACCTATGTGGAGAGTATGGAAGAGGTGTGGAGCAAGGAGGAAAATGTTATTTATAAAACATTGGCTTTTTCTCTAAACCGAGAGCTGCTCAAGGAAGCTTCCACACGCTTCGCAGCTATTCCGGGCTTAATTATTACCGCCTCCCATGTAAATAATATCGAGATTAACCATGAAGAGGCCAACAAGGGCTCCGGTGTAACCATGCTTGCTGACCATTATGGGATCCCGCTAGCGGATGTAGCTGTCATGGGCGACAGTTATAACGATCAGCCGATGTTCGAGAAGGCCGGCTACCGGATTGCTATGGCTAACGCAGCGCCAATTCTTAAGGAAATGGCGGAATTCATTACCACCAGTAATGAGGAAGACGGAGTCGCGGCAGGAATTGAGCATCTTTTGAATAGAAAATCTAAAGAATAATTTCTATATAAAGCAGTGAATGCACAAATAGCACCGTGGGCGTTCTGCTCACGGTGCTATTTGTGGGTTTATTTTTGCTAGGTAGGGGGCTTCCATCACACTTTAGGTTTAGATTTAGCTTGTGGTTTAGCTTGTGGCTTGCCTATAGCTTACTTATCGCTTTCCTGTAGTTTACTGTGGCTTGCCTATTGCATCTCCGTCCTCTTAATAATTAGTTGTACTTCGTACAGTTAAATGCCCTCTTTTAGGCGCTAATTCGGATTTAATTGCACTCTGTACACTTATATTCAGCAAATCTATTCAAAACGTAAAAATTCGCGATTTTTAACTGTACAAACTACATCTAAATCGCAAGGGATTCGCTACTCCACGAAATAGTTGCACTGAATACATCTATTTCACTTCAGCCGGTCAATCTCCCCATGTCTACAACTGCCTCCGGGTTAAAGCGAACTACCTTTCCATTCATCCCAAATCATCAAGGAAGCTCCCCTCCCCCTCCCATTCAGCAGACACTCGTACGTAGTCATCCACCTCAGGAAATTCCAACAGTTCAATAATAATCAATTCGAGCGCTGTAATGGCCCGCAGTCCATGCTTCGTACCAGCAGGTACCGTGACCGTGTCCCCGGCGGCAACCGCATGAAGATGGCCATTCATCCGGTATTCTCCATTTCCAGAAAGAAAAGACCAAACTTCCTTAGTATGCCGATGAAAATGGTAGCTGGTGTGCTCGCCTGCCAAAATAGTTATTTTAGAGGTCGTAACCTCAATACCTGCCGCCGTACGAGAGAAGTCCAAAATGCGTGAGGTGCCCCAGCGTTTTTCTTCAATCATCGGCTTCGCCGCATGGCCCTCCAGCTTCTGCTTAATTCGTTTCGCCTGCTCTATCCCAGCAACCAAAATGCCATCTGGCCCCGACGCCACGATTAAACCAGGAGCGCCGATGATATGCACAGGACAAGAGAGTTCGTTGATCAAATGGGTACCTTTTGAATCCTCAGAAATACTCCCACTGCCAATTACTCTTCCTTGCAAATGGGGAACAAGTGCATCCCAGCTGCCAATATCCGCCCACACCCCAATATAGGGGATGACTACCGCACGCCGCGTGTGTTCTAGCACCTCATAGTCAAAGCTTCGTTCTGGCAATTGATCATAATGCTCCATAAATTCCATGTAATCTACTGGAAGATCCCGTTCCACCATACTTGAGAGCAAGTACCCTAATGAGCAGGAAAACACGCCGCAATTCCACAGTCCTCCCTGAGAAATGAACTCGACGGCTGTCGATTCGTTCGGTTTCTCTGCAAACTGCTTAACATTTAAAAAAGACGTCCCCCCTACCCCAGACCCTTCACCCGGCAGAATATAACCGAACTGTGTAGAAGGAAATTCAGGTAAAACACCAATCAAAGCAATGTCCGCTTGTGATTCGGCAAGCACACTCGGAAATTGATGAAGCTGCTTAAAAAAAGAAGCCTCCACATACGAATCCACCGGAATGACCACTACGATCTCTTTTGAGTCCATACCCTTCACAGAATGCAGATAACTCGCCGCCAGAGCTACTGCAGTAAAAGTCCCCCGTTTCTGCGGCTCTGCTAATAAAGGGACTTGAGCACCAACGGATTTGCGAGTAATCTCCACCTGACTGCGATGAGTCACAATGCAGCTTGAATCCAACAAACCTACTTCTTCCAGCCCTCTGCATACCCGTTCGATCATCGACTCCACACCGCCAGCTTCTGTTGGAAGCAGCCTTAAAAAAGCTTTTGACCTGATCTCATTTGATAGCGGCCACAACCGCTTCCCCGATCCCCCTGAAAGGAGTACGATCTGCAACCCTATCGCCCCCCTGCGCTGGATTTAGCCCCCGGTATTCTCACATACCCCTTTCGTTTATGAAAAGACAATGATCTATACTTCTCAGCCAGCTGATTCACTTTCTGCTTGGATAGCTGTCCTGCATTCATATGGAGACCTTTATTACGCGCTTTTTGAATCTTCATTCCCTCGCGATTCTTCGAATACAGGTAATTGGCATAGGTTTCGAATTCAGAAAAGGCAAATTGCTTGGAGCGGTTCATACTGTGTAAAATAGCTCGATACCAAGGCATTTGGTGTTTTGCTTCTATCTCTCTTTTCATTTGAGCCAATTGACTGCGTTCAAACAGCATGTAATGGGTCACAAATGATGATTTTGCGGTCACCTTGCGGCCCATGAGTTTCCTATAGGTTACAAAATACTGTGGTTGGCTCCAGTTCCGGCTGTAAAAGAGTGTCTTGCCATTGGCCCGAAAATGGTGGGGGGTGATCAGAACGGTATCGGCATCAATGACCAAAAAATAATCCGCCGTGCAGAGCTTGTCGCCATTCAGCTTCAGCAGCTGTTGGAATAGCCAGCCGGAACGTTCCCAGGTGCGTGAGCGGTAATGAATGTCTTTTTTCGTAATCGGCAGCACCGTATTCTCGTCAATAAAGGTACAGCCTTTTGTGCGGCAGAACTCAATCATCCGTTTCTTTTTGGGAGCAACAATTAATATCCGGCCGATGGGATGCTTAACCTGCTTTCTAACAGCGTCAATCACATGGGGAAGGGTCTGTAAATCTTTTTCAATCGCGGGAATCAGTACATCTATAGTAACGGCATGTCTGATGCGGGCCTTACTGGGCGAGGGCATAGGGTCATCTCCATATCATGTTTTTGCTTTAGGATATGAGCATGATAGGAAAAGGGAATGGGCATCACAGAATTGTTCAGGAGAGTGGCAAATATGCGCTGGACAAGCCTGCGATGCGCGGGGCAGAAATTTTTATATTATAAAAATAGAAACCGACCTGCACCCGGCACCGTTTACTGGGGCAAATATGCCTCTCTTTTCGCTTATGGAGGCGGGTTTGCCCTTATTTAGGGCATTTTTGCCTCTCTTCTACGTCGCAGCTCCTCTTCTGCTCATTTCTAGGGCATATATGCCTCTCTTTTCGCTTACGGAGGCGGATTTGCCCTTATTTAGGGCATTTTTGCCTCTCTTCTACGTCGCAGCTCCTCTTCTGCTCATTTCTAGGGCATATATGCCTCTCTTTTTGCTTATGGAGGCGGATTTGCCCTTATTTAGGGCATTTTTGCCTCTCTTCCATGTCCCAGCTCCTCTTCTGCTTCTTTCTAGGGCATATATGCCTCTCTTTTCGCTTACGGTGGCGGATTTGCCCTTATTTAGGGCATTTTTGCCTGTCTTCCACGTCGCTGCTCCTCTTCTGCTCATTTCTAGGGCATATATGCCTCTCTTTTTGCTTATGGAGGCGGATTCGCCCTTATTTAGGGCATTTTTGCCTCACATTTCGCCCACGCAGCCACATCCCAGCTTATCTACGGGATTTATACCGTACATCCCGCCCACGCAGCCACTTTCCATCCAATCTACGGGATTTATACCGTACATTCCGCCCACGCAGCCACAATCCATCCAATCTACGGGATTTATACCGTACATTCCGCCCACGCAGCCACATTCCAGCTAATCTGCGGGATATATGCCTCACATTCCGCTCAGGCAGCCACATCCCAGCCTATCTACGGGATATATACCACCGTTGTGTCCCACTCTCACACCAATCCCCAGATTTTTACTGGCTCAATATCCAACACTTTTCCTGTGCAGTAAAAAGCCTGGGATGGTATATTGTAGATTGGCTAAATTTTCGGCACATTTTAAGATGAACTCAAACATCATAGAACTAGATTTGTTGAGACCACTCTATACAGAAATAATGAAGGTGAATCTATTGAATAAGCTTTTATTTCATAATATCCCACTGGGAGCTACTGGTGAGCGGATCCCGCAAGCGGCTGTGGCCTCAGCGCAGACAAGCCAAGAGCTGGTGAAGCGGGAGGATGAGGACTCCGCTTTTTTTCGCAGGCTGGAAGAAGGCGGCATCCTGCTCAACCGTCCGCAGATTTCCGCGGTACGGCATCATAAAGGGCCGCTTCTAACACTGGCCGGCGCAGGCTCCGGCAAAACCTCGGTTCTGATCTGCCGAACCGGTTATTTGTTGTCCGTGCGCGGTGTCTCGCCAAGTCAGCTGCTATTGCTGACTTTTTCGAGTAAAGCTGCGGCTGAAATGCGCGAACGGATCGCCCTTTTACCGGGAGTAGGCCCAGCGGACGTCGCGCGGCTGCAGGCCCGCACGTTTCATTCCTTTTTCTTATTTTTCTTGCGCAGACAAGGATTGCAGCAAGAGATTTTCAGTGAGACGCGGCGCCAGCACATCCTGCTAAAACAAATCATGCGTGAGCTCGGGCTACCTAAGGATGCCTATCCACCGGAAACGCTACTCTCCCTGCTCTCTTCCTGTAAGATGAACATGGGTACCGTAGAAGGCTTGCCTGAAGGAACCACCGCTGAAAAAGAAATGAAATCCATTCTGGAAATCTACGAACAATGGAAACTAGACAATTTCAAAATCGACTTCGACGATGTCCTCTTAATCGCCTATCGGATGCTGAAGGAGCGTCCTACGCTTTTGCAGGAATTGCAGATGAGATATCTATACGTGATGGTGGATGAGTTTCAGGATACCAATGCCCTGCAGTACGAGTTAGTCAAAATCATTGCTCACCCGCAGCATAATCTGATGGTGGTTGGCGACGATGACCAGACGATTTATTCCTTCAACGGGGCACGCAGTGAATTCATTCTGGAATTCGAGAAGCTGTACCCGGGAGCAAGGGTTATTACACTTGATATTAATTACCGTTCTGGTCCAGCTATAGTCGGACTCGGTAACGGTATTATCCGGCACAATACGCGCCGGCGTTCCAAAACCCTGCAAGCTGCCAAAGGCAGCGGGAGTCAGCCCCGGTATATGCGTCCGCAGACAGCAGACGAGGAAGCTGAGCAGATGGTTGAGCATATTTTAAACGAGGTTTCGAGCGGCAAAAGAGAATATAGCGACTTCGCCATGTTATATAGAGCGTCCAGCAGCAACCGGGCCGTTCTGGAATTACTTCTTTTACGCGATATTCCCTATATTGATTATGGAGAAGGCCAATTACTGTACGAACACTGGCTAATTTCCCCGGTCGTGGATCATATGCGTCTTTCCGTGAATCGGCGGAATTTCGCGGCTATGGAGAACATCCTGCCTACTCTATATATGAACCGTGAAAAAGGTATGAATCACATCCGGCAGATGGAAGCCAGACAACCAAAGCAAGGCCCACTAATCCATCTGTTGTCCATGCCCGGCATGGAGGATTTCAAGGGCACTAAGCTTAGAGAGCGGCTGGATCTAATTCGCAATATGCGCGAGTTAACCCCAGTCCAAGCGATCCGCCAGATCCGCACGCAATTCTATGATTATTTCATCGAAGCGAATGAGCGGCATCAAGCAACCTTGCATCGCGAAACGTTAAAAGAAATGCTAGATGAACTAGAATCGTCTGCAGAGCGATTTGATAGTATTCCTGCCTTTTTAGATTTCATAGATAATGTTACGGAACGTAATGAACATAATCGTCAGCCGGGCACCAAAGAACAAGGGAATCGGATCGCGCTTATGACCATTCACAAATCCAAGGGATTAGAGTTTCCTGTGGTCTTTTTGATTGGAGCCTCTGAAGGAATTCTCCCGCATAGCTCCGCCCTGGAGGGCGACCGGCTCAAGGACCGCAAGCTGGCCGCTGCAAATAGTGGAAGTTCAAGCTTGGCTGCCCTGGAAGAGGAGCGAAGACTGGCTTATGTAGCTGTTACTAGAGCCCGGGAAGAGCTATTTATCAGTTCACCTGCGAGGCATCGGGGCAAAAAAGCAGAGGTCTCCCGCTTCATGTTATCAGCCTTCCGCTCTGCCGTTTCTTCCACAGCAACGACTACGGTGAGCAGAACAGTGACAACAAGATCCTTACCTACCAGCCGGACAACTGCGACAAGAACCCATGTCGTTGCGGTATGGAATTGTACAAGCAGTACCTGTCCTGGCTGGACACGCATGAAAGCGGGCGGAGCTGAGGATCATTTAACCTCAAAGCCCTGCCCGTTATGTAGTTCCCCTATGGCAAAGGACCAACGAGAAGTTCCTGTATGATTCAACGCAAAAAAAGGCAAGTTTCCTCTTCCCTGGAAACTTGCCTTTTTTATAAAAATATATGTTTAAGCTGGAGTTACTACCGCTTCTTCTTCCTCTTCTTCATGCACGGTCTTGATCTGGATCATTACGGTTGACGGTTCGGTCAACACTTCAATCCCGTCCTTGAAGATCAGATCAGAGACGAGCAACTGGTCGCCAATATCCAGTCCGCTGATATCCACTTCCATGGAGGTAGGAAGATCTTCAGGCATACAGCGAACTTCCACTTCATAAATTTCAACCTGAAGCGTGCCGCCTGCTTTAATCCCTACGGCTTCACCTGCAAAATGAATAGTCACCTTGCTGTCCATGCTCTTTTTCATATTTACATGTTGAAAATCAATATGCAGAATTTTGCCGGACAGGGTATCCTTCTGAATGTTCTGAACCACGACCGGAACCTCTAGCTCTTCCGATACCTTACCTTGCAGAATTGCGCGCGGATTCTTTTTGAGAATGTCCAGAAGTTCTTTTTCATTCACTTCCAACGTCAGAGTCTCTTTACCAATACCATATAATACAGCCGGAATACGTCCTTGCTTACGCGCCTGATTGATGTTGGACTTGGTGTCAGTCTTACGTGTGTTGAATTGAATAAACTTATTCATTGGGTTTCCCGCTCTCTTTGACCATAAATTCTTGTCACACCAAGTGTAACATGACCATATAATCTAGTCAAACTTACTGGAAGAACGCTAGGATTCATATTCGTCAAATGGGTCTGCGATTTCAATCTGATATGCTTCTGCGTCACTCACCCCTACAGACAATACCGCCCGGCCTCCTCCAAGACGTTTCAAGCCACCACTGAAGATGACATCCTCCAGTTCTTTGCGCTTGCCCGGGCCCGCCGGAAAATCACTGCGGACTGCTATTATTTTGACCGGAGTTGCCTTATAAGTCTCAGGATTCAGCGAAAAAGCCATGGCATAATAGTGTTTGTTTCCGGCACTATCGAAGCAAGCAATGTGGCCCAATACGCCCACCATTCCACCCCGCAGCAGATGAGCTTCATTGGCTCCCCCCCACTCTTCGGGCACGAATTGATCCTGTAAAACCTCGGCATCAATGAAGGTCTGCTCATTTAGTTCGTCCAGCGAAGGAATCACTGTGAACCCAATCTGCCCCCGCCCACCCCGCTCGCCCTGCGGCCGGGTAAATACGCCTACACTGCCATTATCAAGCTCGATAAGTCGGATATCCTTCATCGTGCCGGGACCTGAAGAAAAGTGGGTCAAAGAATCGATGTGATATCCCCGGTAGAACTGGGTCACCCAGGAGACAATCCGGTGCGGATCATCCGCTGCCGTAATCACTTCCACCCCGCCCACAATAAGTTCCCCCCTGATCCGGGTCCAGCACGGGTCCTGTAAATTGTACGTATGCGTATGCGCACGAGGTCTCCAAACCCCATCATGGCATGTAAAAAAGAAGACTTGAGAGAACTCACTGTCCCGTTCCTCAACTCTTCCCATTAGTACCTCTTCCCCGTTATACATAAACGGGGCGGTTATATTATAGACATCCCGGTGCCCAACACCCGTGAACGTCATTTTATTTACAGTGGTTGTACCGCGTCCGGCATGATATGTATCCAGAAGCTGCTTACAGGTGGCTGTCCGTGCCGGGTTCCTTGTCATCGCCGTCCTCCTCGTAATCATTTGAACGATCGATCACCCAATCGTTGTCTTCCGCATCCATGGCAATCAGCTCGCCGGGCTGGACATTAAAGTATACACATAATTTTAGCAACAGATCCCTTGGATACTGCACCATCTCATTCTTATACATTCGGCGTACCGAATCAAAATGGTAATTGATCTCTTTAGCAAGCTTGCGGATCGATAATTTCGGATCATGCCTCTCCATGACCTCACTCAGTTTACTGCGTATGACTGGCATTCCTACACCTCCTCCAATAATATATCCGCACTAACCCCAAGGCGTCAATCGAATTGACAAGATAAAACGGTCATGTTACAGTGGGATTAGGAAATAATTTGCAACATTTTTAATTTCAGAAAACCAAATACCTTTCCCTATTCAGAAAATAGAGTCTTCTTTATTTTCTTTTTTTGTATCCAGACCAATCGCAAGACCATTAGGGAGGCTCTTTGAATGAAAAATACAGTCCGTAATCACAACATCGTGTTCCTGGGAACCAGTCTGCCGCGAGAGTGCGGTATCGCCACGTTCACACAGGATCTGCTAGATGAACTTATCCACCTTCCCGGCTTCAACCCGCCCCGGATTATTGCCATAAACAACAATGAAACCTACGCTTACGATCAGCAGGTAATACGGCAGATCGACCAGCATAATTACGCAGATTATATAGATACGGCCGATTTCCTCAACAATTCCGATACCGATTTGTTGGTCATCCAACATGAATTTGGCATCTACGGCGGAGAAAGCGGTGAATACCTGCTGCCCTTTGTCGAACGTTTGAACATTCCGTATGTTGTTGTTTTTCACACAGTGTTGACCAAGCCCTCCCCTAAGCAGCATCAGATCATCCGATGTCTGGCCGAGCGTAGCGTGCAGGTCGTGACGATGGCGGAATCAACCCTTACTGATTTATCTACTATTTATGAGATCCCAGTTTCCAAAATCACATTCATCCATCACGGTGTCCCTCAAGTGAGCACAGCTTCACGCTCCAGCCTCAAAGCACAATACGGTTATCCAGACCGCAAAATCCTCTCCACCTTCGGCTTCCTCAGTCCCGGCAAAGGGATTGAATACAGCATCGAAGCCATGCGCGGCGTGGTCAAGCGACATCCCGAAGCACTTTACATTGTTTGGGGCAAGACCCATCCGGTCGTCAAGCTGGAATCCGGGGAAGTTTACCGCCAGAAACTGACGGACCTCGTAGAAATGTTTGACCTGCAGGACAATGTCCAATTCGTCGATAAGTTGCTGACCCAAGAAGAAGTAATAGAGTCCTTGGTCATGTCAGATATCTATGTGACTCCTTATCTGGGTAAGGATCAGGCCGTCAGCGGCACCCTGGCCTACGGAGTCGGTTATGGCCGGGTTATCGTGTCTACCCCTTACCGCTACGCCCAGGAAATGCTGGCAGAAGGCCGCGGTCTACTGGCTGATTTTCATGATTCTGCTTCCTTGGAAGCCTGCATTTTGCGCTTGCTGAACAGCCCTGCTCTGGTGCAAACGATGGAAGACCGTACGTTGAAGCTCGGGCTCACTATGCGCTGGAACGAAATCGCCAAAATCTATGCCGCCTTGTTCCACAGCCATATCCAGAGCTCGGCGTCAGCTGATCGGAGCGTGATTTAATGGAAACCTCCACCACAGTACAGTCTAAACCAGGCTATATGCGCAGAATCACGGACGATACAGGAATCTTTCAGCATACCAAGTTTGGGGTTCCGGACCGTTCCAAGGGCTACACTACCGATGATAACGCCCGCGCCCTGATTGCTGCGGTCTTAATGTACGAGAATTCCCGGGATGCCGTGGCACTCGATCTCATTCATACGTATATCTCTTTTATCTATCATTCCCAGACAGCGGACGGCAATTTTCGCAATTTCATGGATTATAACCGCTCCTTTATAGAGGATAAAGGTTCTGAAGATTGCCAGGGACGTACCTTGTGGGCACTCGGGTTCGCCCTGTCGCATGCTGCTTCCCTGCCCGATAACCTGATGAATACCTGCCGGTATTTGATCAATCAGGCACTGCCGCATCTGGAAGCCTTGGGCTCACCTCGGGCTGGAGCCTATGCCATCATCGGCCTAAGTTATCTTACCGAAGCACCGGGCTCATTAGGTTATGCTTTTCCATACCCGCATACTGAAAACACGACCGAAGAAGCCGCCTTTCTGCCAAGGGCAACCATTGAGAGTCTGATCGAAAATATTGCGGTTCGGCTGCATAATCAATATACCCGCTATAAGGGGCACGGCTGGAATTGGTTCGAGGACAGCATCACTTATGGCAATTCCATGCTGCCCTGGGCTCTGCTTCGGGCCTTCCTGATCTCCGGGAATAAAGACCTGCGGGAGACCGCCAAGGAAAGCCTGGATTTCCTAGCTTCCACCACCTTCTCCAGCAAAGGTTACTATAAACCGATCGGCAGCCATGGCTGGCTGCTGCGTGATGGGCTGGCTGCACCCTATGATGAACAGCCCATTGAAGCCTGCGAGATGCTGCTGGCCTGCCGGGAAGCAGCTGTTGTTCTTGAGGACCCCGCCTATCTTGCGCAGGCAGAATTATGCTACAACTGGTATCTAGGGCATAATTCCTTGGCAATCCCTCTGATCGATCCGCAGACTGGTGCTTGTTATGACGGCATCCATGCCGCGGGGCTCAACCTGAACCAAGGCTCGGAGAGCATTATATCCTTCACAATTGCCCGGTTGGTGATGCATCATGAATAAATATGCTACGATCCTAGCCGGCGGGGGCGGAACACGGTTTTGGCCCCTGTCCAGACAAGAAATCCCAAAGCAGCTGCTGAATATTAGTGGCAACGACATTATGCTAAACGATACGATTGAACGCTTCAAAGGGATTATTCCTCAGGAGAATACAGTTATCGTTACTAATCGTACCCAAGCAGTATTGTTGGAGAGTATTATGCACAGCAGCGTTCTCAAAGCTAATATTCTAATTGAACCTGTGGCGCGAAATACAGCCGCTAGCATTCTTTTTGCAGCATTATCTATAGAGAAATCTCATGGCAATTCCTTAATGGTCGTCCTGCCTTCCGATCACTATATAACGGATGAGGAACAATTCCGTCTTACACTAGACGAAGCCTGTACTGTTGCCATGGAGTCAGACAAAATAGTAACCATCGGAATCAAGCCTACTTTCCCATCTACTGGCTACGGCTATATTGCCTTTGATAAGACGCCGATTGCGACAAGCCCAGTGGCTGTATATGATGTAGATGAATTTGTAGAGAAACCAAACTTTCAGAATGCACAGAGTTATCTGGCATCCGGTAATTATCTATGGAATAGTGGGATTTTTATTTGGCAGACCTCTGTCATTATTGATAATTTCAAACGTTATCTACCTCGACTCTACAAAACCATGCTGCCCATCAGTGATTGTTTGGGTACAGATCAGGAAGAGGAAGTTATTAATGCCATCTATCCAACGCTTCAGAATATTTCGATTGATTACGGCATTTTAGAACGCTCTGATGAAGTTGTCGTGCTTTCCGGGCAGTTTGGCTGGAATGATATTGGCAGCTGGGATGCACTGGGTTCAATCTTCCCTCCGGATGATGCAGGCAACATTATAAAAGCAAATCATGTGGGGATAGATACCCATAATTCAATCATCTATGGAAATGGCAGACTGATCACGACCATTGGTGTAGACGGGTTCATCATTGCGGATACTGGGGATGCACTATTAATCTGTCCCAAGGACAAAGCGCAGTCAGTCAAAGATATCGTGGAGCTTCTAAAGGAACAGGGAATGACCGAATATATCTAACTAACAAAGAATGTAAAAAGACGGGCCATTGCAGTACATGCATGGTCCGTTTTTTATCTCATTATATAAGTTGAACAGTTTATAAATTTTTTTAAGCGCGAAACCTAGGTCCAAGCCCACAAGAACCCGTCTCGATCCCAAGCAATTCTCCCGCCATGGAGTTTCCGGAAAGCTTTCTTCACTTCTTTGGAGAGTGAGGCATTGCCGTTCTCATTCACAAATACAAATTGTTCTCCAAAATTCTCTTTCACATATTCAATCGCCGCCGTCTGATGCAAGGTACCCGTAAAACGAATCTCCTTCACCATCCATTCTGCTACTTCTTGTGCGGTTATTTCCATATGGATGCGCCTCCTCTCTGTGCTTACTGCTAAAATGTGCCCTCATTATAACATGAATACAGCCCAACCGGACAAACGTCCGAATTGGGCTGTATTGAAGTCATTTTACATCATTGTGGATAGATATGGTTCGACGGATAACGGGACTTCTGTCCTCCACTCACCATCAACAGAATCCCAGTAATTAAGTGCAAGAACCAGCCCACAAAAGGAATCCATGCCAATAAAGAAGTTATAATTCCTAGCACTGAACCGTAGATAGACTCACGGTCTCTTGAAGATAAAATCAATGTAATCACATGTAGAATAAACATCAACCCCAGAACGGAATACCCCGTGCCAATAACAATAGCAGCACCCAGAATTGGAATTGCCAAAATAATTTCACAGGAACCCGTAATCCATTTCATAGCTTTAGAAGCGCTCAATAAACAACCTCCTAATTGGGTAAAATATATGATTTTTCTCGTGCTAATTATTTTATTTCATACCAACGGCAAAGGTTCTTCCACTTTGTCATGAGATTGCTTCTGCACAAGTGGAGGCAAGCCCTCCTTACTCATTGCTGCCGAAGGGGCCAGCCCCAAACAGTGGCACATTAAAGGAGCCATTCGCAGCTGTGGCAGCATTTCTTCCTCTTTTTCTGAAGATAATACATCTACCCCAAACGTATATAATGGCACATTTCGCTCGGAAGGGGTTATCCCGCCGTGGTACCCATTTGCGTTCATTCCGTGATCTGCCGTAATCATAATCTTATAGCCCTGTTCCATCCAAATAGGCAAAACAGTGGCCAGCAGACCGTCGGCATTACGCACTGAAAGCTCATATTCTTTACTCTCGCCGCCATAACGATGCCCGGCGTCATCTATATTCATGGAGTGAATGTATAGGAAATGCGGATCATAGGCACTCCGTAAATACACCGCGTCGGCAAACACATGACTGTCGGGATAGTGATCCTCGAAATAAAAGCTGCCATGCTGAATGGGCTTCATCACATTGTGCTGATGGCGATCAGCCAGCGGATCAAAAGGGGCCGAATTATAAAGCTCACTGACCCAATGATAGGCGACAGCAGCTGTACGCAAATTAGCGGTCACTGCCAGATGGAATACGCTCTCTTCATGGCTTGGTCTCACAATATGGTTAGCCGTAATTCCATTTTCGGTCACAGGTGTCCCCGTCAAGAGCACTTCATAAAGCGGGCGTGACAGACTAGGCAATTCCGACTTCACTCGGTGACATGATATTTTCCCCTGCTCCACCAAATGCTCCATATACCCCATATATTCACGTGCGGCCTCATATCTAAGTCCGTCCAACACTACCACAATAAGTTTATTGTTCATTTCAGTCATCTTATTACGCTCCCTCTCGTTCCAGATGCAGCAGCTCAGAAGGTTTCAGAGCCAAGGTGACGTTAGCCCCTTCCACCAGCCTCAGCCAGCGTCCGTCATTTAAAAGATCAACCGTTAAGCAAATGTCTTCTACCTCTACCGTACACCTAATAATATTGCCCAACACGGAGACAGATTTAATGATGCCATCCACCAGTTGCACTCCGGCAGCAACCTCGTGAAGTCCCGCACCCTCATGCAGCAGCGTAACCGCCTCAGGCCGAATAGCAAAGCGGTCCTTCGTGCTATCTATCCCCCGGAACAACGTCATCACTTCTGATCGGGTCAATACATTGTAACTGCCCATAAACCGGGCAACGAACTCTGTCCGTGGTGCGGAGTACAACCCCTCAGGTGTGCCATCCTGCACAATCCGGCCACCGTTCATAATACAGATGCGGTCAGAAAGAATCAGCGCTTCCTCCTGATCATGCGTCACGAATAGTGTCGTCATGTTAAACCTTTTTTGGATATCACGAATTTCTGCACGTAAATTCTTGCGTATCTTAGCATCTAGTGCGCTTAAGGGTTCATCCAGCAGCAATACTTTGGGCTGCACCGCTAGAGAACGAGCCAGCGCTACCCGCTGCTGCTGTCCACCGGAGAGGGACTGCGGATATACATCCCGTTTATCCTCCAGATCGACCAATGCCAGCAATTCCGCGCAGCGATGATGGCGGGCTGATTTCGATAATCCCCGCATTTTCATTCCATACTCGATATTTTGGCTCACCGTCAGATTGGGGAACAAGGCATAAGACTGAAACACCATTCCTACCTCGCGCTTACGGGGCGGCAAACTTCCCAGATCTTTATTTTCCAAAAGAATTCTGCCGCCATCCAGCTCTGAAAGACCGGCTATGCAGCGTAGCAATGTGCTTTTTCCACAACCGGAGGGGCCTAGCAGTGTCACAAGTTCACCTTCACGGATCTCCAAATCAACATCGTCTAACACACAGGTATTCCCAAACATTTTGCGTACAGCCTGCAGCTTTAGATAATCATTCATCCCTTAACGCCCCCTCCCATCTTTTTACCGAGCTTCATGAGTACCATCGAAAGAATTAGAATAAACAGAAAATAAGAGATCGCAATCGCGCTGGCTAAATGTCCACTTTCACCAACCCTTTGATATAGATATACCTGAATCGTCTGAATATGTCCGCCAACTAACATGTTCGTAAGGACAAATTCGCCGAATAGAACTGAAAATGATAACAGTGTAGAGACGATAACCCCAGGCCATATATTAGGCAAAATCACATTCACGAAGGCCGTTCTTCGGCGGGCACCAAGCAGCTCCGCAGCATGCAGCAGTTCAACGGCATTAACCGTTAACAGACTATTGCGAATGCCCTGATACATATAGGGAAGGATGACCACAAAATATGCCCCCACTAATAAATACGCTGTTCCAGCGATATCAAAGGGACCAGAGGAATAGGTACGAATAAGACCTACCGCAGCCACAACACCAGGCACCGCATAAGGCAAAACAACAATACCTTTCATAAAGCTCTCCCAACGCGGAAAATAGAGGGTGATGACAAAAACAGCTGGCAGCATCACGGCTAGACTCAGCACCACGCTGATCAGGCATAAATAAAGCGAGGTCCAAAGCGCCTCCAGAAAGCGAATATCCTCAAACATTTCCCCAAACCAATTCAGCGTCCAAGCTCGGGGCAGCAAGGTATTCTGCCAATCTTGTGCAAAAGCATAAATACCCGTTGCCAAAAGAGGAAGCAGCAAATACACCATGAGCAGCAGCATGAAGGTGCGTGGAGCAAAGCCTGCTTTACGTATATTCATTGCCCTGCCTCCTCACGAGCTGTCCATAAACGCCGGGAAGCTTTGATTTTCACATCCGGTTTACTGAGTGCTTTCGTTCCGAACCTCTCCGCACGCCGCACCATTAAATGGTTCAGATAAACCGCCAAAATCGTAGTCAGACCAAGCAGAACAGCAAGCGTACTCCCCATTTGTGGCTGTGTAACCACATCTCCGGCAACCAGTGAACCGATACGTACCGCCAACAGATTGTAATTTCCGCCAACCAATGCGTAAGCCGTGGCATAAGCCCCCATTGCATTAGCAAAAAGAATTCCAAGTGTGCCGAAGATCGCTGGAGTTAGAATAGGCAGGCCTATCGTCTTCCAGAACTGCCAAGGCCCAGCCCCCAGTAAGGACGCTGCCTCTCTCCACTGCTCACGAATTCCGTAAAAGGACGGGTACAAAAGCAGTAAGGCTAACGGAACCTGAAAGTATACATACACCAGTATTAGACCTGACCAGCTATATAGATCAAAATCGGCAAAAACACTCCAGCCCCACTGTTTAAATAAGAGTGTAAACACCCCATTATTTCCGAGCAAAATGATATAAGCAAAAGCCAGCGGAACACCTGCGAAGTTAGAGGTCATATTCGACAGCATCAGAAGTCTATCGCGTACTCTCGGGGTAAACCGGGTAATGCAATAAGCACAAAAAAGCCCGACAATGATCCCTATCAGACTTGAGATTATGGAGATTAGCAGACTGTTCTTAATCGCCTGCATGTAATAGGCACTTTGCAACGCATGCAGATAATTGCCTAACGTAAATCCCGTTCCGTCCGCTGTGCGAAAGCTTCCCGTCAGCATGGATAGTATAGGTACCAGTTGAAAGGCTAACACCATTAGTGCAAATGGAATAAGTGCCAGGATCACACCGCGGCTTCTTTGTTTCATCTTACTCGCTCCTTGTCGCGGGAATAGAACAAAGGCGCCTTACGGCATCATGACGAAGGCGCCCTGCTTCTTTTTTGGGGAGAAATGAATACTAATTCAAATGTACAAGCACACGTTCCTGCCACAATTGAGGAATGGTTTTTGCCGTCTCTTCCCATACCTTGTAATCACCAACAGGCTTAGCGTTAACATATTCCTCTTTTGGCAGTAGCTTAGCTGCAACATCATCCGGCAACGTTACACTGTCACGGATCGGACGAGCGTAACCTTTGGCAAGATTAATCTGTCCTTCATCGCTAAGGATGTATTGGCGTGTAAGCTTCGCCGCGTTAGGATGCGGCGCATATTTGTTGATGATCGTGGCATACCCGCTCACGACACTGCCTTCCTTCGGAATGGCTACCGCGAAGCCATCTTTGTTGATCTGGTCTCTATAGTTCAAAGCGTTGAAATCCCACAGCAGGGTAACTTCTACTTCCCCTTTTTCGATGTTGGCAAGGGAAGCTTCTGCATTGGAGAGACGTCCTTTTTTAGCTAAATCCTCGAAAAAAGCAATCCCCGGTTCAATGTTCGACTCGTCGCCACCAAAGGCAATTGCTGCGGCCAATACAGCCATCTGTGCTTGAGCAGCCTTGGTTACATCACCAACGATGATTTTGTAGTTACCGTTCTTCAGATCTTCCCAGCTCTTCGGTGGATTCGCCACGAGCTTAGTGTTAGTCAGAAAAGAAATGGTGCCTTGATAGCCGACGATCCAATTCCCGTCCTTATCCTTAGCCCAATCGGGGATTTCATCCCAGTAGGATGTTTTATAAGGCTGGGTTACCCCTTTATCCACGGCAACCGATCCAAACGCAATCCCCACATCTCCGATGTCGGCCGTTGGTTTGTCTTTTTCCGCATCAAACTTGGCAATTTCCTCCGCGCTCGACATATCGGTATCCGAATGTGTAAGACCATACTTACTGTTCATATCACTCCATGTATCTTTCCAGTTCGCCCAGGAATCCGGCATTCCTACACTGATGATACTGCCCTCTTCTTTAGCTTTACTCTCGATCTCAGTCAGACTTAATTCTTTGGTGCCAGCCTTTCCATTCGTTGTTTCTTCAGCCTTGGCCGAATTTCCACAAGCAGCAAGCAACAGGACGAGCAAGGATAACATTAGACCCATCGATAATTGATTGTTGATCCCTTTTTTCATGATTTCCCCTTCACTCCTATTTCTTATTTGCGGGCTCTTTATGCTCCAACTGTTAGGCACCCAATTGCAGTATAGGCGTGTACTATTTTCGCGGCATTAAGGAGAATAGGAATATTTGTAAATAAAAAGAAACGACCTGTCGTCTTTTTTAGATGACCGCCGTTTCCCTTAGAAATGTTTTTATGAAAATAATTACATTAATTACACTAAAATAGAACTTTACTGATGTATAGTAGTATTTATTCATAATAAGAAATGACCCTCAGAGGAGCTTGAAAAATGCTGTTTACAAAAATTCAGATGGTAACAGGTTTATTTCTATGTACTTTGCTTATCTCAGCTTGCAACAATGCAGCTACTCCTCCTAAAAATAACACGCCAGATACAAGTAATAAAATCATTCAAATAAACAGTGATCTTTACACCCTCCCATTACGTGATCAGAATACAGAACAATACAACTACGCTGTCAAAACCTCTGCCGGTATCGTATGGTTGCCAGCCCCAAAAATGAACATTGCCCCTGGAACAGAAGCAAATCCATTTTATTTTCCAACAGAGCCATTCACTTTCTATTTAAGTTCTCCTAATGAAAAATCACTAGCTGTAGAAAAGTCCAAGAAGCTATTGACGTTACCTTTAAATGATGGCGATGCTGTTCTGGTGGTTAGCGGCGTTTTTGGATTAGATGATTATATCCTCTATCATACCTTTTCCATTTTCACTGATGGAGCTCAGCCGATACGAGAACAAGCTTGGGTGATGAAGGTAGACGATCCAACATCTAATAAAGAAATTGCTCAATTCCATTCATCTGGAGGTAAATTTTATAGTTATGCAGTTGATGAAAAAGAAAAACTTTATCTATCGGTTTCCATACTTCCTGGAAATGCAGATGGTAGCTATAGTTACGAAGTTTATATTTATAATCTTCTGACTGGCAACAAAGAAAAAATAAATGATTATTCTCTTAATCCCTCATCACTGGATTCCATCCAATTTAATTACAATGACAAAAAATATTCGTATAAACTTCAGTCCAAGTAAAAAACTGCCCGACATTTCCAGGCAGTTTTACATGTATGAATATAACTACCGTCTACGCGCTGCCACACTGACAACACCGTATCTGTAAAGCACCTTCTTACCGAACCAGCCAAAAAGACGATCCGTAAAGAAGCCCATAAAGCCAAGGCAGAACAACCCGACAAAGATCCAATCCGTACGGAAAAACAACCGGGAATTCCAGATCAGATAACCTACACCTTCGTTCGAAGCAATCATTTCCGCGCCGATAATCGCCATATATGAGGTGCCCATCGCTAACCGGATACCCGTAAAAATATAAGGGATCGTCGCCGGAACAACCACATGAATCAGAATTTGCCACTCACTGGCGCCCATACTGCGGGCTGAGCGGATTTTGTCCTCTTCCACGGACATCACACCGGTTAAAGTATTCAGCACCACGATAAAAAAGGTGGCGTACATAATTAACGCAATCTTCGACTGCTCCCCAATACCAAACCATACTAAGAACAATGTAATGAATGCAATCGGCGGGATAAAACGGATAAAGTTCAGGAAAGGCTCCGCAAAAATACGGATCAAGTTCACCTTCCCAATGATTAGCCCTACGGGAATCGCCAGTAAACTACCGAGTACCCAACCAATGAGCACCCGGTAAAAGCTAATCCCGATATATTGCAGCAAGGTTCCGTCTTCCAGCAGCTCCCGTCCGCCCTTAAGTGTACTCCATGGTCCGGGGATCACATCGGGGCCATAGATTACAGCTCCAAGCTGCCAGACGCAGAACGTGGTAATCCATAGAAGGGTTACGGAAACCCACTTCTTCTCCACCCATTTTCTCATCTGTCTCACCCTATCCTATTCTTCGAAATGACCTTGAATTTGATTGTATAACGAGTAGAATTCCGGTGAGGTTACGTCCCGCGGATACGGCAGTGTATTATCATAAATATCCGTAATATTAGAAGACGGTCCTACGGACATAATGCCAATTCGTTCCCCCAGCAATAACGCCTCCTGAATATCATGAGTTACAAAAATCACCGTCTTATGTGTCTGGCGCCAAATGTTGACCAATTCCTTCTGCATCGTTCGGCGCGTCATCGCATCCAGCGCACCAAATGGCTCATCCATCAGCAGAATCGCTGGATCATTCGCCAGCACCCGAGCCAGCTGAACACGCTGCTTCATCCCCCCAGACAGCTCCTTCGGGAACTTCTCCTCATGCCCGTTTAGCCCAACAAGCCCGATGAACCTATCCGATATTGTGTGCCGTTCCCCCTTTGCGATTTTCTTCATCCGCAATCCGAACTCCACATTCTGACGGACGGTTAACCAAGGGAATAAGGAGGAATCCGCCTGCTGGAACACAACCGCCCGATCTCTGCCAGGCTTATTCACCTCTACATTATCCACCCGAAGATGCCCACCGGATTTGGAGACAAACCCGGCGATCATATTCAGCAGTGTTGATTTCCCGCAACCACTCGGCCCGAGTAGAACGAAGAATTGCCCACCTTTAATTACGAGATCTACATCTTTTATAATGTAGTGAACGTCCCCAGCAGTCGGTTCGCTGTAGCTTTTACGGAGCTGCTCAATATGAATGGTATGCTGCTTAGCAGGTAATGACATGCTGAACCCCCCTATTTCTTGTACGTAACCTCTTCTGGCAATGCCTTCGCCAGCGGCTCGAGATTCAGTTTACTATCCAGATCGAAATCCTTCTCAATGATTCCGTTGTCGACCATATATGTCTTCTGCTTGGTCAAACTGTCATACGCTGCTTGAGTAAATCCTAGTGCCCACGGATTATTCGGCAGATCTTTTATCGTTGATTCCTTAGGCTGCTTCACTTCCTTATACATCAGATCAGCAACCTCATCTGGGTGAGCCTGAGCATAGGCTCCGGCTTCATCCACCGCTGCTAGGAAATTCGCTATACCTTGCGGATTCTTAGCCGCAAAATCATTTCCCGTTACAATCCCCATCCCCAATCGAACCGTGGTTTTAGACATATCCGTCAGTTCATGAACACCTTTAAGTGCATAGAGCTTATCATTCAGAACCGAACCATAAAACCATGCTCCATCCACAGCACCTTGCTTCAAAGCGATATAAGCTTCATCAAAGGCACCCTGTCCTATTAACTCCACATCACCGAGAGCAGCATTATGCTCTTTCAAATATTCATCCCAAAGGTACGGAATGAAGGTGCCGCGTATGAAACTCAGCTTTTTCCCTTTCAAATCTTCAGCCTTCTGAATATCATCCTGTACGAACAATTTCCATTCAGTGGACGCTTCATCAGTCGCTAATCCCGCCGAGGCGATAATAGCATAATCGCCCTTCGCCACTGCGTTCAGCAAGGGGAAGTCTGCCCCGAAAGCCACATCCACCTGTTTAATAAAAAGGGCATTTACACCTTCCGCAGGGGAACCAAAGTTGACCAGTTCAGCGTCAATCCCGTGTTTGGCAAAGATGCCTTTATCTAGTGCCACCCGAAAAGTGGGATTCGTATTGATGTCAGCAATTTTTATCTTTAATGTCTCTGCTTTGCTATTCGCCGCTCCCTCTTTAGCGGCATTAGAGGCAGCCGCGTCGCCCTTGGAGCTGCAGCCCGATAAAAGGATAACCACTGATAAAGATAAGAGCAGAAAGCTTGAGCTGATCCATGATTTTTTCAACCGACCCATCTCCTCAAATTTGTTAATTTACCTTGCGGCTGCTGCCTTCATCCGTCGTCGCTACACAAGCAGCTCCTTCAACAAATGGCAGGGTTGTCGCCACACTTACCACAGAATCCGATCCTTTAGGTGCAGACCCCGGGACTCTGAACTGCGTTACGTCTATTGGCTCAATCGCTTGTTCAACTGGCGTTTCCAGCTGTGGTACCCATGCATATGGCACACGGTAGGAACGATAGACCATATTGGTATTTCTGGAGTCCGTAAATGGCGAAATATATTCCCATACCAGTTCATGTTCTGGCGTAACTTCAAAGAGTCTGCCGTTAGAACCTTCTGTAATTAAGGTGTTGCCATTCGGAAGCCGTTGAGCGGAGCTGATATATGGACTGTAGAATTTATAAGAATCGGTTGGGACAGAGAAACCTGCTTCTGCCGCTGTATATTGCCACTCTATCTCAAAAGTCACGGGATTAATCTCCAGAATTCGCGAGTGGTCGCGGAGTGCATTTTTTTGCCCAAAAGGAGAAGATGGATTTGGAAGACCATAACCGCCCCAGCCCCCGTTATCGAATACAAGTAAGTTGCCTTCTCCCGGCAAACCTTTCGGAATGATGTGCGCATGATGCTGGCCAATGATCCAGTCGATATGCTTCACTTCTGGCAGCGAGTAATCCGGACCGATTCTCCAAACGATGGCTCCGGTACGCTTATCCGTGATCGCAATAATATTTGCTTCACGCGCATCCCAGATCACGTTATCCGGATGGAAACGCTCATCCCCTGCATCGTAAAACTTATTGGGTCCTACATAAGAAGCCGAATTGATATGCAGCCAGTCTCCAACACCACCACCTAGATTTCCGAAAGAGCGTGAGTTAGGATCACGAAATAGTACATTTTTGGCCGCTTCATCAAAGCCTAGCTCATCAAAATGTTCATTTGGAGCCCACTCCCAGACGATATTCCCCTCCCAGTCCACCTCAAGGATCGTGTCATCAAGCAATTGTTTGTCGGAGATTTGAGGATTGTAGATGTTTTTATGAGCAAGAATTAGCGTTTTTCCACTGTCTACCTTGGGTTCAAGCCCCGGTGCAAAATATCCGACCGGATTGCCTTCGCGCTGATAGTCATGATGCTGGCGGGCATACCAGAGGGGTTCATAACCCGGATCTTCTATATGTTCATAGCTGTTATATTTCCACACGATGTTCCCATCCCAGTCCACCTGTACCAGATCTACATTATCCTGTATTCCGAATTTAGGATCTCTTCTTCCTGTGCTGCCCAGCACATAACCACCCGGGAAGATTTTAGCCGGAAATCCAAGCAGCCCCTTCCACAAATGCACCTCTTTACCGTTCATATCAATCAGTACAACACCTTCTTCACCAGCTTGAAATACGGTATAGCCACTCCAGGCTTTGTTAGGGTTATATACGGTTGCTCCAGTTGGATAAATGGTTGAATGTCCCATCGTTCATCTCTCCTACGTTCAATTTTTAGTAGCTAAGATAATTACTTTTTTTGGTGGTTGTTCGTGGCTTCTGTTCAAGGGTTGGAGAGGTCTCTGCATTCTCCTTGGCGAGCTTCAGCAGGATATCCGAGAATCCTTCCAAATTGCTAATGATCCGCTGATAAAAGTCATTTTGCTGCGCCAATTCCTCCTCCGTAAACCCCTCAAACAAAAGCGAAATACATCGTTCTCCGATGTTGCTGTTCTGCTCCGCCAGCTTGCGGCCTTTATCCGTAATATCCAGCATTACCGTTCTACGGTCGCCTTCTTTACGTCTGCGCACGGTATATCCACCCGCCTCAAGCTTATCGCTCAATGCGGTAATCGCACCTGAGGTGAAGTCTAGTTCATCCGCTAAGTCTCCTAGCCTTTGTTCACCATCGCGAATGATTTTGTGCAGAATCAGCATGCCTGGTAAGGAGATGCCTGCTACGGCGACCTTATCCCGCTCTTTCACGAATCTGCGAACCGCCTTGCGAAATGCCCAATCTGTCTCCTCCAGCTGTCTCCAATATTGTTCGCTCATGGCTTACTTACCTCTGCTTTCTCCCAATCAGCCCATAAAAAAAGACTCCCAGCACCTACCCCTGACAAGGGAAAAGTACGGGAGCCTTTGGTGGTCCAATCAGCTCAGTTGAATTATTTCACTGTTCATTTAATTACTGTTTAAGTATTGGTGATATCATATACCCCTTTATTCCTACCTGTCAAGTAAGTATTTTATATATTCAAAAAAAGAACACCTTCAAAGGTGTCCTCCAACTTGGAAGCTTATAGACCACTTTCCAGTACAAGCGCATGGCTGTCTTCATCATAAACCTGCATAAAAGATGATACGGCCGGTAAATAACGCTCTAACTGGTAAATATATTTTACCCGACTCCTGAATTGGCAGATTGGAGATATTTAATTTCACTTGCACTCCTTGCAATTTACCTTTTATTTTGAAAGATTCTGAAAATTTAAAATTAATTCAAAAATATTATATATGAAAAATCATATGAATAGTGGAAATTTCCTTTTTACATAGAAGAAAAAGGAGACTACACGCAAAAAAGACAAAAAGCAGGCCAGAGTCTCCTCAGCCTGCCTTTGCCAACCTATCTTATAATTTGATTATTCCATATAACAGTTTTGCGATTTCAGCACGGGTCACTTTGCCACGAGGGTCAAAGTTATTGTCGCCCTTGCCGTCAAGGATTCCCTTTGCTTGCAAATCAATTACCGCTTGCTTCGCCCACTCAGATACACTATTCATATCCTTAAAGCTTGCAGCAGCAGCAACGGAAGCTTGCAATCCTGCTTTATACTGCATCAGTTTCTGCAGGACAACTGCCGCCTCCTCACGAGTAATCGCATCTTTAGGTCGGAACTTGCCATCACTGCCTTGGATCAATCCAAGCTGGACAGCTTTCTCTATCGACTGTGCATAATAAGCATCTTTAGATACATCTGCAAAAGCACTCTGTACGATAGCCCCACTTGCTTCATCCAATCCGAGAGAACGAACGGCCAGTGTAACAAAATCTGCACGGGTTACATTCGCCTGTGGTCCATAATGCGTATCGTCGATCCCTTTAATCACATGCTTAGCCGTCAGCTTGGAAATATACGACTCTGCCCAGTGACCAGCAGTATCCCTAAATTGCTTATGGTATTCCAGTACCGCAAAGGAGGAAAAGTGATTTGTTGTGAAGGTAACGGTATTATCCTTAAACACTCCACCCAAATATTCCAACGTGCTGCCATTTACATAATAGACACCCGCAAAATCTGTATCGAGCTTAGCAAGCTGTTCCTTAGTCAGCGTCAAGGTAATCGTAACAACACCTTTAAGCTGGTGGATAGCCGTTTCTTTGCCTCCTGCAGATGTACTGAGGTTCAGCGTAACGTTAGCTCTGAATGGACTCATTCCAGCGTCATTGGCCTGTACAGATATCATACTCGTATCAATGCTTAGTAGCAGCATATCACTGCCTGCCGGAATGGCTGGTAAGGAGCTTGTTGGTACGCTCAAGGTAACGTTAGATGAAACAATATTCAAATTCAACTTCTTATCGACAGCCTGTTGAACAGCGGCTGCATCAAGAGCAATTCTAATCTGATCTTGAGCCGGGGTTGCTCCGCCTGCGCTAATCTTTAGGCTTCCCCCTGTAGCAGCTTCCTCTATCAGTTTCTTCAAGACTGACGGATCAGCTGTATACGTCCCATTACTTCCTAATGCCAGTTCAATGTTTCCTTTTCCCGCTCCAGGTGTGGCTGTAGGCGTCGGAGTCACTGTTGGCACTGGTAAAACTACCGGAGGTGCCGTTGTCACCTCTGGTGCTGGTGTCGGCGTCACTTCTGGCGATGGCGATACCTCTGGTGTCGGCGTTACCTCTGGTGTCGGCGTTACCTCTGGTGTCGGTGTTGGTGTTGGTGTCACCTCTGGTGTCGGCATCACATCCTCTTTTCCAGTGTAAAAGCCCCAGATATCTGAAAGCACACTACCGGAGTGATCATCCTCAACCTTTGTATACCATTGGTAGTAGCTATCCGGATTCAGCTTACTCCAAGTGACCTGAGTCTCCGCGCCACTCTCTACTTGTGGATTGGCCGCAATTTCCTGGTCGCTGTAAACCTTGACTCCGATATAGTCGGTAGCCACACGTTTAGTCACAGGCTGTAAATCCAGATCCAGAACGAACTCATCTTTGCCTGGATATTCGTCTTCATCATAGTAGTTATAATCATCCAAATAAGGCGAATAAGTCTTCACGCGAAGTTTGTTATTAGCAACATCGAACTGAAGCAGACGGATATAGCCGAGTCCCCCTTCTTCAGCGCCTTGGTAATCTGCCAGCATTTGATAGACACTGCGGTCTGGAATACCGTCACCGTTATCATCCAGCTCGTCTACCTTAAGCTCAGCATCATGATAATGGCCGGACAGTGCTGCGATTACGTTTTTGTTAGGTTTCACAACCATCTCAAAAATCTTATCTGCAATAGGTGCACGGTTATTAGAAACCAGCAAGTATTCATGGAGACAAAGAATCGCTTTACGCTCTGGATAACGGGCCACGATCTCATTCATCCATTCGATTTCTTCCTCAGCCAATCCCCAGCCCATGTATACAATAACAAAATCATTTCCGTTCGCAGACACTAAATCGTAATGGCCCCTGTTGTTGTCATAAGAGCCACCGAAGGTCGGCATATTCTTGAATCTCCACTCTCCAAAATACTCCCAGAATTTCGTGTAATCCCCGGTTTGATGGCCTACGTCATGATTACCCGCAAGAACACCATAAGGAATGTTAGCTTCCTCCAGAACCTTCATGTCCCGGTCAGCTTCCTTCCACTCATACTCCTGATAGGATTTATCCACGATATCTCCTGTATGAATAACGTATTTCAGGTTCAAGCTCTCTTTGTTGTCAGCTATCCATTCTACATTTTTACGGTAAATGTAAGGGTAGCTCTGTGAATAATATTGTGTATCAGACATCCATACAAAAGAAAAGTCATACGTATCTTGTGTTACTGTTAGTGCTGTCTTAGCCACCGAAGCAATTTCATCCTGAACCATTACTGCAATGCTATTTCCATTAGCATATTCTCCAGCTGTAACCGTGGATTTCAGCTCAAAATCCTCTGTTCCAGCGATTAAATGATCCAGCTGTACCCATGTTTCTTGAGCTGGACTCCATGCGTAGAGACTTACTTTACGTCCCGGCAACGAATTCCCTTTCCATTCAATATCTACACGATCTGACGCCTTAACCGACTCATCCAGCTTAATTTCATAACGCTGATAAGGGAATTGATCGACAGCATCATTAATTAAATATTGTCCGTCCACCGCACTTATTTTACTGTAGTCATCACTGCTAAGCGCTTGTTCGCCCGCAGGTACGGATTGTTTCGGCGGCTCTGTATCGGATGCATTTATAAACCCAGCAAAGCCTTGCTCCGGATGGTTAGCATCGTACTTAAATCCTCTAAAAAAGGTAACGTTTATATTATCCTGATTAGGATCTTCAACCTTAACCTTTAAAGTCGGATTAGTACCTACAGCGGTCTCCCAGTTTGTAGGAGAAATAAGCAGTGGCGCAAAGGGATTCTCATTCGGCACATGGAATGTAATTACCTTTTCTGCCTGATTGCCAATCCTGTCTAAGGCTGTGATAGAAAGCGTATGCTCCCCAGCCGATAACTTCCCGGATGAAGTAGCATAGGGCAGTTCAATAACATTACCATCCAGCTTCACGCTGACCTTATCTACACCCGCATAAGTATCCTTAACTTCAGCAGCAATTTCAAAATTGCCACGGTAAGTTTGTCCTTCTTCTATTAATGCTTTGATGGATGGTGGCGTGTTGTCAACAATTACGTTTGATGATACTTTCGTTCCACCTTCGGTAAGCGTTACTTTATGTTCTCCGTCAGTTGCTTCCTTAGTATTCCAGTTGTACGCCTTTGAACGGAACAAATCCGCTTTTAGATCAAACTGGAAGCCGAGGGATTCATGCTTACCTGCGCTGTCCCCCATCTTGATTTCCTTATCACGTTCTGCATAAGCCGGATCCCAAATTTCGGTACCATCTGCCAGCAGGAGACGAACATTTTTCACTTCAAAATCATCCTTATTCTCCTCAGGACGAGGATCAAATGGAGATGATTTAGAGCCCGCCCGAATGTAAATCACATTATCCGTACCCTTTTGTAAAGCGGCAGAAGAAATAGGAAAAGTCAATGTAGTATACGTAGTAATCGGGTCCATAAAGGTATACAGAATACTGGCATCTCCTAGTTCTTCCGGTCCCATCGTGATCGCATTTTTAAAATAATAGTCCACATTTTTAGCTTCAAATACAAAGTAGGCATCATTCTCCAGTGCATTATATGCCTCGTTATTGCCCAGTAACTTACTGTCAATGCTCAAGCCTAAGACATCAGCCTTAGCGGTGGCAGAGGTTCCCTTTACGGTCACGGAGCCATTGATCAACTGCCCTTCCTTCACATTCAAACGAAGGGGTGATTGATCCTGTCCTCCTGTAACTTTTACTTTTATTACTGGAGATTGTGTTTCATTCGTTCCATCAGAAACAACAAAGTAATACTGGATTTCATTTCTGCCAATCAAATCCGCAGAGGTCAATTTAAAGTGATACAAGCTGTCGTTGAAGTCTTGGGATAGATTGTGGCTAACAGCCTCCGGCTGCTTGTCCGAAGACACTCTAACTTCCACAGAAGTAACAGCTTTATTGTCATCAGCAAAAGCCTTCAAATCGAGACCCAGCGACTGATCAATCTCCGTTACGCCGGTCAGATCTTCTACTGTTGGTTTCTCTGTATCCGGCTCCACATGGATCGGTGTGTTTGGAAGTTGTGTTACATCCGTCTGGCCTGGTGACGGAACGGCTGACCCCGTACTGATCTTGAGCATTTTGCTCAGCCCATTCACAGGATACTTATATAGAAGGGCTTTATTCTCTTTGGTGTCATCACCTTTAGCTCCACCATCGTAGGTGAGGTCAGCATCATAATACGCGGAGGAAATTTCTTTTTCCGTGTTACTTTTGATTACGACTGCCCGGCGGCCAGAGTTCGCCATACCATCGCTTTTGATCAAAAAGAGATTGGTGCCTTCAATTAAGTTTGTGTTGAATTCTGTATTGAAATCATTAGCAGTGTAAGTACTATTGGCACTATTAATAACCCAGAACACCACGGACTGCTGTGCAGGAATAAGAAAGTTCTCTGGCGTCGAAGGCCACTTCACATCGGAAGCGTTACCTTTATCAGGATAACGATAATAGACCTTGTAGTCCTTGAAATTAACTGGTGCATCAGTATTGTTATAGACCTCAATGAATTCAAAAGCGTCGCTGCTCGTTCCTTTTACATTCGTCGAGTTTGGCAGCAGCTCTGTGATTAACAACGGCGGCACATTGTTCGGATCGAACGCCGGCACATTCACATGAACAAAATAACTCTCTGTCACATTGTTAACGCGGATGCTGTAATGCAGCTCCGGCTCTTCCAGCGCAGCTGCAGGAATCATTGCCGCATATTCATCCCCACCTTTTGAGGTCATGGTGATTACCGTATCTTTCGCCTGAGAAGGAGAGCCATACTGTAGCTTCACTACGGGTAGTGATCCATCTGCCCCGCTTTCCAGATTAGTAATCTTCGCACTGATAGGGAGATCGGCTGGATCGACACTACTCTGTGCAATATGTTCAATCACTGGCTGCTTGTTCCCAGGAACTAGCTCAGGCACTTGTTCTGCCTCTACGGTTCCAGGCGTAGCCACAACCGTTCCCGAATTCGCCATGAGGTTCATAACGGAGCTATCCGCTTGCAAATATTGATAGAAGATCCCGTTATTCTCCTTCACCTGTTCTTTTCCATAGGAAGCAGAAACAATTAGCGTATCTCCTGCTTTGCTTTTAATTTGTAAATTACGCGCAGAAGTGTTAGCCATCCCCCCGCCACCGTTGATCCGGAACAGATTCACTCCTTCCTGCAAAGCTGCAGAAGGATTAAAGTTTTTGATGAAATCCTCCGTAGGAACATTCAGATTATTGCCGTTCATAATCCAGAAAACAATATTTCCATGCGCCGGTATTACAGCATCACCATTAGGTGCCCATGTATCTTTGTCATTATAAAAGAAATAATAATCCTTAAAATTAACCGGCTTGTCCGTATTATTGTAGACCTCAACAAACTCGTAACCATCTACAGAGGTTCCATCTGTCCCTTTTACATTTTTAGTATCCGGAACAACTTCTGTAATCAGTAGCGCTCCTGGATTATTAGGTACCGCGTACACATCTGCCATTACAGTCGGTTGACTTAAAAGCGTGTTGAGCTCAACCTGTTCATCAAAATGCGCCTCTAATTCGGAAGATGTCTGCTCTGTCTCCAGCTGCTGCTCTTCGGCATACCCTGCTGGAGCCATTATTCCCAACATCAGACTGCTGGCAATTATGCTGGAAAATAAACGTTTAGCTTTTGCTGTTATTCTCAAAACTCCGAACACTCCCCATTTGTTTGATTGTGATTCAATGCATAAATATGCAATGAAGCTCATCTGGAAAGTATACCTGCGGTGTATTATCGCTATATCATAGCCGTGTTAAATCTTTAGGTTATTTTTAATATTGCTTAAGCTTCAGTTCAGCTTCGCGGGTTACAATATAACTAGTTAGAACCCATTTTAAACGATACTTTAGACGGATGCTTAAGCAAGATAAGTTATTGCAGAACAAGAAAAGAGGACTCTAATGGATATAAAAAGAGTGATCATAGTCGGAACGGTAGTTGTAGTGATGTCTTTCGGAAATGCTTGGACTAGTCTTACCGCTAATGCAAGTTCGCCTGTTAAATGGTCCACCGCAGAGGTCGCGGATCAAGACGAATTATTGGAGGTACTTAACCAGCCAACGGACGAGGATCTATACGAGGCCATATATGACGGTAAGTCACTTCAAGATATTGCATCAGAACAAGGCCAAGATATTGAAGCTGTAATCGATCTACAGGTTGCCCAGCTAACGGATCAATTGGATTCACGGTTAGCCGCTGGAAGCATAACAACCGAGCAGTATGCGGCATATAAAGCGGAGCTGAGGGACATCGTTTCAGATAGTGTCCATACTTCCTTCGGTTAAGGGAATACATACAGCGACGCTGTAACATACACACAAAAAAACCGGCTAAATGGATCTTCCATTTAGCCGGTTTTTGTATATTTAACACTTATTTTATAACAGAATCCCTAAGTTCCTATCTTGTTCTCTCTGTTAATCTCCAGAATATCAAGGAAGAATACAAAGATCGGAATCCCCAGAATCAGACCCCATACCCCGAGATAATGCTCAGAGAATAACAACACGATAAACGTATAGAACATAGGCAAATTCATTTTGGATGACATCAGTTTAGGATTTAGGAAGTAGCCTTCTACAAAATGCAGTACGGCAATCATTGCCAGTACGTATATCGTCATGACTAGGCCACCAATATTGTAACCAATAATACAAAGTGGGATTAGCGAGATAACAAAACCTACTACCGGAATTAAACTGAGCAAGAAGATCATAATGGATAATGCGAAAAGGTAAGGAAAACCTAAAATCCAGAGTCCGATCACCGTAAAGCATGTATTAAACAACGCGATCAGAATTTGTGCTTCGATCACTTTTCCGAAAGAGGAGATAAATTTTCTGCCAAAATACTCAAGCTCTACATAGAACCAAGAGATTTTGCTCTCTTTAAGGCGGGAAGTGAAACTAACGATCCTGTTCTTCTCAAGTATAAATACAAAGCTCAAAATGGTTGATAAAACAAAGCTGGTGCCCCAATTGCTTATTTTCAAGACATATTCAATACCGTCTTTCATGTACGACTGATAGTTCAAATCCTTAAGCTGGGCGAATATATACTGCACTATATCATTCTGCGGGATGTTCTCAGGGGTCAAATTGGTCAAAAAATTCGTTAACTGTTTAATCTGTATAAAAACCTTAGGCAGATAATTAACGAGGGTTATGACAACTACAGCGATTAAGGCAAGGTATAGAATAACAATAATCACTTTGCTGTTAACTGCTACATATTTGTTAATGCGCTTCGTGAGCAGCACTTGAAAGCTATTCATTACATACGCAATCAAAAACGTCAACAGTACCAAATTAAGCATATCTCTAATGCTGAATAGCAGCAGAGCAACCAATCCTAAAATCAAAAAACGCCGGACCGTTAAATTTGCGTAATAACGCTTAAACAATTCCATCAGTTCTCTCCATTCGCCTACCAATTAGTACTCTGTTTATAGTCTACAGTAAGGAATTCACTTATAGCAACTAGTGATTCGCCTAAAATGACGAATTTACTCACTTTTTGTAATCTCATCATCAATAAAAGTGACACTTTTTATGCTCCTGCATCCATATGAGTCAATTCAACGATTCGGCGTTTCGGATCATATTTCATATCTATATGCAGATCTTTGCATAATTGATGAAATGGAACCATCAAGGTTCCCTTCCTCATTTCAGGAGAATTCCTTACCATATTCACCTTTTGGTTGTTCAAGGTCAATTCCATAGGCAAATCGATATGCTTCATCTGATCAAGCGTCAACGCAGCGGTAAGTGTCTCACTTCCCCCGTTAATTCGTGCGGCATTCCGATCCGCTCTGGTGTTAATCCCATCCTCAATTTTGAAGGTCAGTGAAATCCCCAGCGAATCACAAACAGCCAGCAATCTGTCATTGTAGGACCCATAAGGAAAAGCAATCGCCGAATCCGTATTGCCCAATTCTTCCTTCAGCCTTTGCTCCGCCTTAGCCAGATCACGTGTAACTCTGCTGTAGTATTCGACATTCATCTCATTCCTGTTCTCATCATCAACATATAACAAGGCACTTGCAGCTGGCCGCTGCCCGCCCTCGGCATCGACAATCCCATAATGGTGCAAATCATAGGTATGACTATAAAATCCCATCCCAGCATGCTTCATTTCCCGCATTTGCTCCCAAGTGAGCTTCGGTACGCTATTCGGATCTGGGTGATCTATTGTAGATACGATAACAAAATTGACGGCTGTATATCCGTATTTTTGCAAAACGGGGAACGCCAATTTATAGAAACTCTCATATCCATCATCAAAGGTCAGCAGCACTGCATTGTCCGGAACTGCGCCGTTATTCAGCATAAATTCACGGTATTCCGCCATGGTGATCACATGAAAACCTTCCTGCTTCAGCAGATTCATTTGATCATCAAACCGATCAACCGATAACACCCAAGGAAACTGTGGCATGGGCTTCTCAGAAAGATGATGATACATCAGCACAGCCACCTGATCTCTGTAGTAAATACCTTTTGGAAGAGGTCCGGATTTCTGCCAGCCGATTTGTGTATTTAGTGCCTGTTCAGCTACCGCCTTCGGGATCATAAGATCATCAGGCGAGGCTGGATTGGCAGCTATCGTCTTTATCATTTGACCATTTACGTTAATAGTTATTGTTGAAGGTTCACGTTGTGTATTCAAAATAGCAGCAAGGCTCAGCAGTAGAACTATGACAACAAGCAGCATATATTTTTTTGTTTTCAATCTCAGAATCTCCTTAACAACATTTCTTGTCCCTATGTAACTATATATTTTATGGAAGTTCCACCTGCTATTGGTTACATTTTCTTCTTATTTTTGTTTCTTTATCATAAAAAAGAGGGCGAACCTCAAGCCTGAACCGGCTTAAGGAACACCCCGCAAAAATGGAGATCTATATACAATTATGTACATCTATATGTGATTGTAGACGGTCTAGGACCTTCTCTTATCTGCGAAGTAATTCTCTTCCCCAAGCTCGTCCACGAACTGCTGCAGCCAATGATAATATTGAACGGCATGCTCCAGCTTCTCCAGATCCTTCAGGCAGAATTGCCGCTCCTCCTCAGACGTATCCACGGCTTGAACCAATCCCTCCAGCTCAGGAATGACAACGTCTAAAGCGTGCTTCATGACATCAATCTCCCGCTGCAGCTTCATCCCAAAAAAGTTCTTAAAGGTCTGAAAGAAATCTGTTTCCACTGCATACAGATCCTTTCGGTCCCGCTTCTCCTCCAGCTTAGTGACCATCTTGGAGGCCATCAAAGAACGGACTCCATAGCTCATATTACTCTTGCTCATATTCATCACATTCTTCATCTCTTCAAGCGTCATCGGACGGTCTTCAAAGAACATAATTCCATACAGCTGCCCGAATGAATAATTCGCACCATATAGGTCCATCGTCTGAGCAATCGCATCGATCATCGGACGCAGCAGCTGCTCGCGTGGAGATAAGTCTTTATTCTCTTCACCAAAGGCTACCTGTTTCATAGCTGCACCTTCATTCCACTTAGAATCTACCCTTCTATTTTACACAAAATAGCAACTACCTGCGCTAATCTCTTAATTTTTTACATAATCTCGCATCGATCTTTACGTCCACTTGACCACGCAGCCGCTCGATGAGTGTACAATTTTTTTTGAACGGAAGAGCTTGCCTCAGAATTATACCGCAAAAAACAGAAGATGGAATGGGGTATCGACAGAATAATGAAACGTTCGAGATTTATAGGGGAGTTGAAACCGGTGCTCTTCACCTTGCCGGCAATGATTCCATTCGTTGTATTTTGGCTAGCGCCATTACTTTATGTATTTTATCTCAGCTTTACCGAATGGGACTTCATGAGCCCTGAGAAAACCTTTGTCGGACTAACCAACTATCTGGATCTTTTCAGCAATCCTGCCTTCTATAAAGCACTTAGAGTGACTCTGTTATTCTGTGCCGGAAGTGTGCTGCCCGTTATTCTGATCGGACTTGGACTAGCACTCCTGATGAACGGGAAGCTGAAAGGCTCCACCCTATATCAGGTATTGCTGTTCTCCCCTTGGGTCACGCCGACCGTGGCTGTATCCATTGTCTGGTCCTGGATCTATGAACCCGAAATCGGCCTTGCCAATACTGTACTTGACCTCTTAGGTCTAGAAAAAATCGGCTGGCTTCAAGACCCTAAATGGGCGCTGCTTGGCGTTCTGCTCGTGACAATATGGAAATCGGTAGGCTGGGCGATGATTTTTTATTTGGTGGCACTACGCAATGTCCCTACAGATCTGCTGGAAGCAGCTCAACTGGATGGAGCAAATGCTGTTCAAAAATTCAGCCGTATTACCTTACCGCTTATCTCACCAACGACACTGTTTCTGTTCATCGTACAGATCATTGGTGCCTTACAGGCATACGACCAGATTAATGTACTTACACAAGGTGGACCCTCAGGATCAACACGCACCTTGCTCTATATGTATTATCAGTCTGCCTTTGAAGCCTTTCAGATTGGAGAAGCCTCTAGTGTCGCAATAATTCTGGTATTTATATGTATGCTGCTCTCCGTAATCTCACTAGAGGTTAGTAAACGGACAACCCATTATCAATAACAACTGCTGTAAAGGAGAACGACTGATGAATGCAACGATCGTACGCGTGGGCAAGCTGACCCGCCATCTATTTTTTACAGCTATTGCACTGATCATGGCCTTCCCCTTCTATTGGATGGTCACCAGCGCCTTAAAAACCAATGATGAAATCTGGCAGTCTCCGCCCACAATCTGGCCTAAGGATGCGCTGTGGAGTAATTTTTCAGCCGCCTGGCACGAAGCCCCTTTCTTCAGATATATGGGCAATAGCATATTTGTCGCTGTGTCGATTGTTATTCTGCAGGTCATAAATTCCGGGATGATGGCCTATGCGCTTACGCATATGAAATTCCGCTTCAGAGGGCTGTTCTCAGGCGTTATTCTTTTCGGCTATATGGTTCCAGCCACCGCTGTTTATCTTCCCGGATATTTGGTATTGTCCCAGCTCCATCTACTGGATTCATATGCCGGATTAATTCTATCCAACTGTGTAAGTGTCTTCTCCATCTTTCTAATTCGCCAAGCCTTCCTTCAGGTTCCCCATGAGCTGGTGGAGGCTGGAGAAGTGGACGGTTCCTCACATATGCGGATTCTGTGGACCATTCTTGTCCCCATTACACGTTCTTCCTTTGCTGTGCTAGCCCTGATCACCTTCATTGATCAGTACAATAACTATTTCTGGCCGATGCTGATCACCAAAGACCCGAATCTACAGCTAGTCTCGGCGGGTCTGCGTAGTTTCTTTACTCAAGGAGGTGCCTACGGATTAAAATGGCCGCTGATCATGGCCGCTAGCGCATTCACCATCGCCCCGTTGCTGCTAGTATTTCTACTAGCTCAGAAAACGATCATGCAAAGTGTCAATATGACCGCTGGTTCCAGCAAAGGATAAGCTAACAATTCTATTTTAATAAGAGGAGAATGATGATGAACGTATTGAAGAGACTGTCTACCCTGTCTTTAGTTGCCGGATTTACAATGTTAACAGCTTGCGGAGGAAATGCGAATACAGGCAATGTTACAGCGGCGAATGGAGCTTCTTCCTCCCCCTCCACAGAGGCTGCGCCCACACAAAATGCACCGGTACCAATTGAATTCTGGTATGGTCTCGGCGGCAAGCTTGGTGAGAATATGGAGGCACTGATTCAGAAATTTAATACCTCTCAGCAAGAGGTCATCGTCAAAGGTATCGCGCAGGCAGACTACACGGAAACCGAACAGAAGCTGCAAGCAGCTATCGCTACAGGAAAAGTACCTGCGGCTGCTCTCTCCTCCAATGTAGATTGGGCCCGTAAAGGATATTTCGCTCCGATAGACGAGCTTATGGCACTGCAGCCAGATTTTAATAAAGAGGATTTTGTCCAAACCTTTCTAAATCAGGGCCAGGTTGATGGTAAGCAATACTTCCTGCCGATGTATGGAACAACGCAGGTCATGTACTACCGCAAAGATGTTTTTGAGAAGAATGGAATTGATGCGAGCACATTAAAGACTTGGGAAGATCTGGCTGCCGCAGCTGCGAAAATGACAGTGAAGGACGGCGGCAAAACCACCCTTTATGGTTGGGAGCCTATGTGGGGTTCAGGGAACATGATTGATGCCGTACTCAGCAAAGGAGGCACTATCCTTAGTGAGGATGGAAAACAAGTTATGGTCGACTCTAAAGAGTGGATTGAAACCTGGGATTTGTTCCGCAAGTGGATTCACGAGGATAAGATCATGCGGATTCATTCCGGCGGTCAAGGCTGGGAGTATTGGTACAAGACGATTGACGATGTAATGAAGGGTCAAGCCGCAGGCTACACTGGCTCCAGCGGCGATCAGGGCGACTTGGACTTCAGCATTGTTTCGGCTATGGAGCAGCCAGGCTGGGCAGGGATCGGTGAGGGCAAACCCGTAGCCCAAGCCCTTATGGCCGGCATTCTATCCAAAGCCAGCGACAGTGAAAAGGAAGCAGCTATGAAATGGCTAACCTACTTCACGAATGCTGAGAATACTGCGTCCTGGTCCATTAATACGGGATATATTTCGGTGCGCCAATCCGCATTGCAAGACCCGGCGTTTGTGTCATTCAGCGAAAGCAATCCACAGATTAAGGTTCCATTGATGCAAGCTTCTCATGGTTCTGCACCTTTCCAAGACCCAACTGGCGGCAAAATTAACGATGCGTTGACAATCGCCGCAGATAAGGTGCAAATTGAGAATATCCCAGCAGCACAAGCACTTAAGGAAGCACAAGAAACGGCACAAGCAGCGCTTGATAAATTAAAATAAAGGGCGGTGGACTTCATGTCTGAGCTCATCACTCCACAAGGCAGATATGCTGTAGCAGCTATTCTATTCGATAAGGATGGTACGCTGCTCCAGTTCGTATCCCTCTGGGGCAGCTGGGGCGAATGTTTTTTAGAGAGATTCACGAAGTATATGAAGGAAAAAGGACTACAGATTGCAGAAGAGCAGCTCCCTGCATTAATGGGAACTGTACACAATGCCCAGGGGAGCATTACCGATTATGATCGCAACGGACCGCTGGCTATGGGGACTATGAGTGATCTTTATGCCATTCTGTCATGGCAGGGTTATCTGCAAGGTTTATCTTGGGCGGAGTCCATGGAGCTTGTCCATCAATGCCGTCTCGAAGCGGATGTTAGGTTAGAAGAGAAACGCCCCGTTCACTCCCTTCCGGGACTTCATCGTTTTCTTGATGAGTGTGTGAGTGCAGGCATTCCTCTCGCCGTGGTGACCGCAGATGAAACAGAGGCCGCAGACAAACATCTCCAATGGCTGGGCATACGGCATTATTTCTCCGAGGTAATTGGAACAGATCTTGTGGATCAGGGTAAACCTTTCCCCGACATGGTGCAGCTTGCCTGCGAAAGGTTGGCCGTTGAACCCGCGCACACAGCAGTTATCGGTGATACTAACGGGGATATGCGAATGGCTAAAGCAGCGGGTGTACAGGTAGCTATCGGCCTAGCAGAAAGCGACGGTACTAGTGCTTCAACACATATTCTCCCGGATGCAGATCTCATTGTACAATCTTACGCTGAGCTCAGAATTGAGGTTACTTCCCTGTGAGAATAGAAGGAATATGGGCATGGATGTTTCTGGCGCTGGCTATTGTGTTCGAACTCTCAGGGACCCTCTCAATGAAAATATCTCAAGGGTTCACCCAGCTCTGGCCTTCCGTGCTTATGTTCCTGTTCTATGGAGCCAGCTTCACCTCCCTGAATTATGCTCTCACCTCTATTAAGGTAGGCGTAGCTTATGCGATATGGTCAGGAGCGGGAATCATCCTGATTTCCTTCATAGGAACCCTGTTCTTTGAAGAAAAGCTAACCCTATCCTCACTACTTTGGATAGCCGTCATCATTGTCGGGATCATAGGACTGAATATTAGCGGCAAGACGCATTAGCGAACAGCAACAGTATTGGATAGGTTCATAGATGAAGGAGGATGCCCAAACATGAGTACGAACACATCACCTGAAGATAAACCAGTTATCACCTTTCAGATCATTACGGATACCCATGTCACTGCTGACCGCAATCATGAGTACAATCTTAACTTCGAGCTGGCTCTCCGTGATATAGCAGCGCATGGGGAAGGCAGCAGCGGGATTATGCATATCGGTGATGTCACAGACCACGGCTTCCCTGCTGAATACGAAGAAATGCTTCGTATCCTCAAACAATACAAAACCGAACTGCCCGGGATTACCTTTACCTTAGGCAATCATGATGTGGGCCTCGGAAATTGGGAATCACGTTTAGGAATGTATACGTCACAGACCGGAATGTCCGGACCCTATCATGATCACTGGGTCAATGGCTATCATTTTATTATGCTAGGGACAGAACAAGGATTGCCCAAATTCTGTGATCTTTCTTCTGAACAGCTTGATTGGCTGGAGCATAAGCTTGGAGAACAAGCTTCACCAGATCAGCCTATCTTTCTCTTCCTGCATCAACCGCTTAAAGACACCGTAGCCGGATCGCTGGAATCGCAAGATTGGTATGGTGTCACACAAGATAAGGAATTAAAAGAAATCCTGTCGAGATACCCTCAGACCTTGTTATTCACTGGACATACCCATTGGGAGCTGGAGGTAGACAACACTATGTTCCCTGGCGATGGAGAGATCGCAACGATGTTTAATGCTGCTTCTGTCGCCTATCTTTGGACTAATGAAGATAAACATAAAGAGGGCAGCCAAGGCTTCTATGTAGAAGTGTATAGCGATAAAGTGCTTGTCCGGGGCAGAGATTTTAAGACAGGAAGCTGGATTGAGGCTGCACAATATGAGGTAGCTTACCCAGCGGTAAACGTATATTAACGATAAGCATTTAAGCGAGAATTATAACAAAAAAACGATTGTGCACAGGGAGTCCTTCCCCGCAACAATCGTTTTTTACTGTAGCTATTCAGCTTAACGTCCAATCGGTGCAATCTGGTAGACAGCTGTATCTCCAACCGCTGCCTTCGTATCGCTCTCGATCTGCCAACCGAAGGATAACACAGAAGCCAAACGTTCCTTCTCGGCCAAGGTTAAAGCCACCTCAGCGGCTTCCTTACCTTCCTCAAGCTCCAGAGCCGCTTCTTTGCCCAGAGCTACCCATATCCAGCTGCGAATCCCACGAATCGTGTTGTATTTAATCTGATAGCCTGTCTTCACCGCTTGCCCGAACAACTCCGGCTGCTCTGACTGCAACGTAGTCAGCTGCTTATAATCAAATTGGTATTCGCTCTTGTCAACGGGCAAATCGCCCTCTGCCACTTTACGAAGAATATCCTCATCAGACCACCCCAAGGAGCGGAGTGATTCCACCAATAACGCATCCCACTGGGATAACTTTACCCGGTTTAAGTTCTCTGACATTCTGATCCCTCCCAATCTATATATAGAGTCTAATCATACCGTAAAATCATAAGCAACATAATGGCCCGGACTTACTTCCTGTAGTGTGGAAGTCTCAGCTCTGCCATACTCTTGCGAATATCCGTCTAAAATAATTCTCTGATTGGCCCGCCGGGGATCCGTCTCCAAGATGGAAGACAGCAGCGCCTTTGTATAAGGATGAATAGGATTCTCGTACAGCTCATCACTTTCGGCTACCTCTACTAGACGACCGCCATACATCACGCCGATCCGGTCAGAAATATGCCGTACCATCGACAGATCATGTGCGACAAAGAGATAGGTCAAGCCGAATTCGGACTGCAAATCCTCCAGCATGTTCACTACCTGAGCCTGGACAGACACGTCCAGCGCTGAGATCGGTTCATCACACACGACAAACTCAGGTCTTACGGACAATGCTCTGGCAATCGAAATCCGCTGGCGTTGGCCACCGCTGAATTCATGCGGGAAGCGGTAGAGATGTTCTCTTTTTAAACCTACCTTTTCCAGCAATGCCGCAACAGCTTCTTTGCGTTCTTCACCTTCGTGGATGCCGTGGATTTTCATCGGCTCACTGATCAGATCAAGCACACTTAAGCTTGGATTAAGTGATGAATAGGGATCTTGGAAGATCGACTGAATGCGTCTGCGAAAAGGTTTTAGCTGCTTCTCTCCAAGCTTGCTCAGCGGCTGCCCGTCAAAAGACACTTCACCGTCTGTGTAGTCATATAAGCGCAGCAAGCAGCGTCCAACCGTGGACTTGCCGCTTCCCGACTCTCCAACCAGCCCAAAGGTCTCTCCCTGACGAATCTGAAAGCTTACGCCATCTACTGCCTTAAGCACCGATGTATCGCGTCCCCACATATCCTTGCCTTTGGAGAAATGTTTTTTGAGATTATTTACGTCCACTAGAATCTTATTGTCACTCAACCGAACCGCTCCCTTCAACGCCAGCTACAGCTGGAGTCTCCTGCACACCATCTGCTAACCAGCACATCGAACGGTGACCGGGCGATAATTCGATTACCGGAGGACGTTCGCTGCAACGGGCAAAAGCATTAGGGCAACGTTCCATAAAGGGACAGCCAGAAGGAGGATTCAACAAATCCGGAGGTGTGCCTTCGATTGGAATTAGACGTTCACGCGATTTGCCGTCACGTTTCGGAATGGAGCGAAGCAGACCTTTCGTGTAAGGATGCTGTGGGCGATAAAAAATATCCTCCACCGTACCTTCCTCCATCACTAGTCCACCATACATTACGATAACCCGTGTACATACCTGAGCCACCACACCCAAATCATGAGTGATCAGTGCTATAGCTGTACTGGTATTATTTTTTAGCTCTTTAAAAAGATCAAGAATTTGGGCCTGTATTGTTACATCAAGCGCAGTTGTCGGCTCATCCGCAATCAATAGCTCTGGCTGGCAGGAAAGAGCCATAGCGATCATGACCCGCTGCCGCATCCCGCCGCTGAATTCATGCGGATACTGCTGCAGCCGCTGCTCAGGATTATTAATGCCCACCTGCCGCAGGATACTTGCTGCCTCTTTAAACGCTGCTTCCTTATTTAAGCCGCGATGCCGCCGGATGACCTCCGTAAGCTGCTGGCCGATTTTTTTCACAGGATTAAGAGAAGTCATGGGGTCCTGAAACACCATCGCTATGCGGTTACCGCGCAGTTTTCTCCACTCTTTTTCCGAAAGGTTAGATAAATTGTCACCACGAAAATTAATATTTCCAGCGATAATTTTACCCGGAGGTGTAATCAACGACATAATCGCCTTCGCAGTTACACTTTTCCCGCTTCCGGATTCACCAACAATCCCTACCGTTTCTCCAGCATCTATATGAAAGCTAACGCCACGAACTGCCTGATTCTCTCCATCCCGAGTTTGGAAGGAAACCTTCAAATTCTCAACAGACAATAGCCGTTCCGTCATGATGTCTTCACACTCCTATCTTCGGATCAGCTTCGGTTCAAAGCCAACCCGCAAAATATCGCCCAGAACATTAAAGCTCAGAACCGTTAATAGTATCAATAACCCCGGGAACAATGCCAAATAAGGTGCCTGAGCGATATATCCCTGCGCATTGTTAAGCATACTGCCCCAAGTGGCATTCGGAGGTTGTACCCCGAACCCAAGGAAGCTTAGGGACGACTCCATCATTATCGCGGAAGCGATATTATTCGTCGCACCTACAATCACAACAGGTACTAGCCCCGGAAGAATATGACGCCAAATAATTCCGAAGTTGCTCTGGCCGGAAGCTTTTGCATACAGTACATATTCCCGTTCTTTAATCGTCATCGTCTCCGCACGAATCACACGGGCAATGTTCATCCACATTAATAGAGCAATGATTAAAATGATGTTTCCTACACTCGGCTTCAAAAATACGCTGAGCAGCAGCAGCACAAGGAAAGATGGAATGGACATCACTACATCAAGCATCCGCATCAATAGATTATCAATCCATCCGCCAAAATATCCACTGATTACGCCCACCGTCACACCTATACCCGTGGCGATGATCATTGAAGCAAAACCAACTAGCAAAGATACCCGGCCACCATACAAAGCTCGGGCAAAATAATCCCGGCCGTAATCATCCGTACCAAACCAATGATCCGCCCCGGGTGCCTTCAAACGTGCCAAAACATCCATTGCATTCGGATCATGTCCGGATAAAAAAGCAAATATAGAGCCTAGTGTGAAGACGATTAAAGTAATGAGGGCTGCGACACCCAATTTATTCGTAAATAGCTCATCTCCAACACTTTTCCATTTACTGCGATTCATGAGGTCACCTCGTTAATTTAATTCGTGGGTCCACGAAGCTATATAGAATATCCGCGACCAGATTGCCGATGATCAGCATTAAAGAAGAGAACAAAGTTATTCCCATAATTACGGGATAATCCATCCCTTTAACCGCAGTCATCCCTAAAGAGCCAATACCCGGCCATGAAAATACCGTCTCCGTTACAATTGCACCCGCCACCAGATCACCCATCGACATCCCGAGCAATGTAATTACTGGCAACAGTACATGCTTAAGCACGTGACGGAACAGAATCGTTGTCTTGCTGGATCCAAAAGCATATTGAATCTGCACATATTCTTCTTTTAGCTGTCCAATCGTACTAGAGCGGATGTATCGTACGTAACCGGCCAGAAATCCAAACGCCAATACGGCGCAAGGCAAAATACCATGCTTCAATACATCAACCGCTGATTCCACACCAATGGTTCGCATCCCCATTATAGGCAGCAGGTGCAGCTTAATTGCGAATAAGTACATAAGTAAGATGGCCAGCCAAAATAAAGGCACTGAAATTCCGATATAGGATAAAAAATTAATTACTTTATCCACCCAGCGGTTCCGGTTAGCTCCAGCAAGCAGACCCATCGGGATCGCCAACAGAACGGCTAAGCCGATTGCACTGCCCATCAAACCTGCTGTTGCAGGTAAACGTTCTAGAATTTGCTCCAATACAGGCTGATGATTCACAAGGGAATAACCGAAGTTGCCCTGCAGTACTTCTTTGATCCATATAAAATATTGAATGTAGGCTGGCTTATCCAGCCCAAGGTTATGCCGGATGCGCTCAATATCATCCGCGTGCATATTCGGCGTAACGAAGGATAGTACCGGATCCCCCGGAGCCAGCTTAATCATCGCAAAGCACACAACCGAGACAAAAAACAGCATCGGCAGGGTTTGCAGTAATCTTCGGACGATAAGTTGTCTCATACGTATATTCTCCCAGTTCTATATCGGTAAAAAAATAAGCTGGATTGACCAGCTTATTTTTTCCCGTTCTTATTTAAGGTAGATTTTCGATAAATCTTCAAAAATAACGACAGGCTTCAAGACTGCTTCTTCTAGACCGCCGTAGTTCTTGGAGACAGCTACAATAGTCTTAGTATTAGCAATTGGATAAATCGGTGCATCGTCAGCAATGATCTCTTGGATCTTCTTATAGATCTCACCACGTTTAGTTGCATCTGCTTCTCCTGCACCATCATTGAACAACTTATCGACTTCAGCATTATTATAATGCGAGTAGTTAGAGTCTGCAGTAGAAGTATACAAAATTCTGTAAGCATCAGGATCGTAACCCATAATATAACCTGCAATCGCAAGTTCAAAATCTGTTGAATTCATATCACTGAACTTCTGGCCATATGCCGAGGCATCCATATTTTGCAGTTCAACTTCAGCGCCAATGGCCTTTAGCTTTTGCTGCACGTATAGTGAAATGGCTTCCTGAGCTTTATTACCGCTCGATACAATCAATCTCAATTTCAGATCGCTAACCCCTGCCGATTGCAGAAGCTCTTTGGCTTTTTCTACATCATTATCAAAAGAAGGTACGTCATTAGTATAGAACAATGCATCCGGAGTCAAAAAGGACTTCGCCGGGTCTGCATACTCGTTAGAAGTATAAGCAGCCTGAATGATTTCATCACGATTTAGGGCTAAAGACAAGGCTTGACGAACTTCTTTTTTAGCAAGAGCACCTCTATCACTGTTTGCATTGAACAACAGGTAGGACAATCGGCCTTCACTATAAGGCAGGATTTCGAAATTGTTCGAAGCCTCAATCGTTCCAACATCCTGTGGATCTAGATACTTAATGTTGATCTCACCATTCTGAAGTGCGAGATTCGCAGCATTCGTATCTTTAGCAATCCGGTACGTTATAGAATCAAGATGTGGTTTGCCGCCAAAGTAGTTATCAAATCTCTCGAGTGTAACATATTCGCCTGCTTTGTATTCTTTAAATTTAAATGGGCCAGATCCAACCGGAGCAGCATTCTTGGTGCTTTTCTCTAGATCCGTCTCATTCTCGAAAATATGCTTTGGAATCGGAAACACTTGCACTAGTGTAGCTTCAAAAGCTGGGCTGACCTGCGGAAGCTTGAACTCTACAGTCAGATCATCCACCTTAACTGCCTTAACGGGTTTATCACCGATGAATAAGTTCGCTCTCAGCATGCTGTTTTGCTTCTCATCGAGGATGCTATCAATCGTGAACACGACATCGTCAGCTGTAAGCTTTTCTCCGTCATGCCAAGTTAGTCCACTTTTCAGTTTCAATGTATAAGTCAGGTTATCTTCGGAAAGTGTCAGGCTGTCTGCCAAGTAGAAGGTCTTCTCTCCGTTATTCACTTGGAACAATGGCGCGTAGAGCGCTTGGTCAATCGTCAGACTGACACGATCACCTGCATAGTTCGGATTTAGAATGACAGGATCTGCAGCGACCCCAATAATTAAGTTGCCGCCATCTTTTGGTTCAGTGCTTGCTGTCGATCCTTCAGTAGCCGTAGGCGTCTGATTTGTATTTGTGGAAGCGGCGTTATTTCCCCCGGAGCACGCGCTAATCAAAAATGTTAACAAAACCAAAGTAATAACTCCAGATAATCCTCTACGCATAAGTTTCTCCCCCGTGTCTATATTGTCTTTGTTTGTTTTTATATTGTATATCGGGATACTAGGAATTACAATGGATAGCATTTCACATTAATGTAATATTGAGGGAACTGATAGTTTCGACCTTTTTCATGACATCCCCACGCCTTAAAGTATCCACAGGGTCCATACCTGAAATGACTCTTCCGAATACAGTATGCCAAGGGTCGCAATAATCAAACTCTGTTCAGCCACCAATATGAGCTTCAGTCTTCGCTTTCTCTTCCGGTGCAATCAATTTCCTCAGCATCCTCATTCAGCAGAGGTCGGTATTCACCCTTTCCATCATCCCAGAACACATCCGCACGAGGATTCATGGCCAGTAACAGATTGATTAACTACTGAACTTTTAGTGGTGATTTATCCATAGTCTCATTCCTGTGCTCATCTGGCTGCATTCTTATCTAATTATCCGGTAATTGTACAGCAGATTCATCAAAATTAATATATCTAAAAAGTTCAATTTATCCAACTCTCATTTCTCATTTACTATAAGAACTTTGCGAAATAAGGATTATTACTCTCTCACTGTAAATATATTGAGAACATACCTATACCTCTCGGAAGAAAGGGAGAGTCCCCCAAGGAGGCCGCAATGAATAAGACACGCGTATTAATCGGCAGCCCGATCCATCAAAAGCCCAATGTATTACGGGAATTTCTGAATTCCCTGCTGCGCTTGAATATCGAGCAAATCGAACTGGATTTCCATCTGATTGATGACAATGATGATGAGGAATCCAGCCGGCTGCTCCAGGAATTTAAAAGCAAGGGCGAGCATATTTTTATTCAAAGCTCCGGCTTTAACGATGCGTACATTCGCAATGATACGACTCACTATTGGAATTCTGATTTAGTCTGGAAAGTCGCCAACTTCAAAAACCTCATGATTAACCGAGCGCAAACCCTGAACTATGACTACCTGTTCCTGATCGACTCTGACCTCATCCTCCACCCAGATACGCTAAGACATCTAATAGGGACGAACAAAGATATTATTTCAGAGGTATTTTGGACACAGTGGCAGCCAGATACCATGTTTCAGCCGCAGGTCTGGATGCATGACGAATATAATCAGTGGGAGATACTTCCCGGCGAAAAACTGCAACCCGAGGAGATCAACCGCAGATTTCATGAATTCATAGCCAAACTCCGCAATCCTGGAATCTATGAAGTGGGGGGTCTCGGCGCTTGTACATTGATTAGCCAGCATGCGATAAAAGCCGGGGTGAGCTACAATCAGATCCGGAACATATCATACTGGGGCGAGGATCGCCATTTCTGCATTCGTGCCGCGGCCCTTGGCATCCCGCTATTTGTTGACACCCATTATCCTGCCCTTCATTTGTACAGAGATAGTGATTTGAACAAGGTTGAAGATTTCATCAGAGAAACAACAGGAGTAAAAGCTGAATCGGCACCCACACCCATCGAGGAAAATTCCAATGAGGCTGCAGCTGCTCCTATAATCAAAAAGCGTCCCAAGCTAACCCTTACCATGGTTGTAAAAAATGAAAGCGGGCGCTTCCTGCGACAGGTTCTGGAGGAACACCGCAAATATATCGATGAGGCTGTCATTATTGATGACGGCAGCACCGACAATACAGCAGCTGTCTGTCTGGAAGCACTTGACGGCATTCCCGTTCATCTCGTGCATAATACCGAATCCAAGTTCAGCAATGAAATTGAGCTGCGAAAACAGCAGTGGGAGGAAGTCCTAAAGACAAATCCCGAGTGGATTCTGAGTCTGGACGCGGATGAGATCTTTGAAGCCAGCTTTGCAGAAAATATAGATTCCTTGCTGTATGCAGATGGGGTCGATCTGTTCTGCTTCCGCCTTTACGATTTATGGAACGCGAACCATTACAGGGAGGATACCTACTGGCGCTCTCATCTGAACTACCGCCCTTTTTTGCTTCGCTATAAAGAAGACTTCAACTATGTATGGAATGAATCCCCACAGCACTGTGGGCGGTTCCCGGAAAATATTTTCGAGCTGTCTCATCAGCTAAGCAATCTGCGGCTCAAGCATCTCGGTTGGTCCAAAGCCGAGTTCCGGCTGGAAAAATATCTGCGTTATATGCTCCTCGACCCCGACGGCAAATACGGCTGGAAAGAGCAGTATATGTCCATCTTGGATGAACAGCCTCATCTAATCCCTTGGGTGGAGTGAGGCTTACAATAAAAAGGGCGTTCACAAAACCGTTAGGGTTTTATGGACGCCTTTTTTTTATTCAGAACTCAATTCAGAACTCTGTGGCCCATCGACTTCTGGCTTCAGAATGGTTACTGTCAGCCCGTTGCCGGATTCATCCACCTGAATAACTGATCCCTCTGCGGCTTCACCAGCAATAATCGCACGCGCCACACGTGTCTCCAAGCTTCGCTGGATAAATCTTTTCAACGGTCTTGCCCCATACACAGGATCAAAACCTTCCTTAGCGATAAAACGCACCGCCGATTCAGTTAATGCCAGCCCGATCTCCCGTTCTGCCAGACGTAGACGCAATCCATCCACCAGTTTGTCCACAATTTTCTCGATCTCACCCAGTGTCAGCGGCTTGAACATTACAATGTCATCCACCCGGTTCAGGAACTCTGGACGGAAATGACCACTCAGTTCCTTCATCACTCTATCCTTTGCAGCTTCCGTGAGCTGACCGTTTTCATCGGTGCCTTGAATCAGATAAGGTGAACCGATATTGGAAGTCATAATGATGATTGTATTCTTGAAGTCAACCATTCGGCCTTGTGAATCAGTCAGCCGTCCATCATCAAGCAGCTGCAACAGAATGTTAAACACATCGGGATGCGCCTTCTCCACTTCATCGAGCAGCACTACAGTATAAGGCTGACGCCGCACAGCTTCCGTGAGCTGCCCGCCTTCCTCATATCCAACATATCCTGGAGGTGCGCCGACGAGACGGGAGACACTATGCTTTTCCATATACTCCGACATATCTATACGGATCATGCCATCTTCGCGGTCAAAAAGAGATACCGCAAGCGACTTAGCGAGCTCAGTCTTCCCTACCCCCGTCGGGCCAAGGAACAGGAATGAACCAATCGGGCGATTCGGATCTTTGATTCCCGCTCTTGCCCGAAGCACGGCATCGGCCACCAAGCTGACAGCTTCGTCTTGGCCCACTACCCGTTCATGCAGCGTATCCTCCAGACGCAGCAGCTTATCCCGCTCGCCTTCTACCAGTCGGCTAACTGGAACGCCGGTCCAGCGGGAGACAATATCTGCGATTTCCTCTTCAGTAACAGCCTCACGTAGCAATCTTGTATCCTGGTCTTGCTGTGCCGCTTCTTCCGCTGTTTTCAGCTGACGCTCCAGATCAGGAATAATGCCGTAGCTCAGTTCGGCTGACTTATTAAGATCATATTCCTCCTGTGCATCGACCAGATCCTTACGTGCTTGCTCCAGCCGTTTTTTGAGGTCGCGAATCCCTTGGATGGCCGACTTCTCTTTCTCCCAGCGCGCCGTCATTCCTAGCTGCTTCTCCTTCAGGTCAGCGAGCTCGCGCTGCAATATTTCGAGACGGCGTTTGCTGGCGTCATCGGTTTCTTTTTTAAGCGCTGCTTCTTCAATCTCCATCTGCATCAGGCGGCGGGTCACTTCATCCATCTCACCCGGCATGGAGTCTATCTCTGTGCGGATCATGGCGCAAGCCTCGTCCACTAGGTCAATCGCCTTATCCGGTAAAAATCGATCCGTAATATAACGATTGGACAATACCCCTGCGGCTACTAGGGCGCTGTCATGGATTTTGACCCCGTGGTGGACTTCAAACCGCTCCTTCAGACCACGCAAAATGGAGATCGTATCCTCTACATCGGGTTCGCTCACGAGCACCTGTTGGAAACGGCGCTCCAGCGCAGGGTCCTTCTCTATATATTTGCGATATTCATTGAGCGTTGTGGCACCGATACAGTGCAGCTCACCCCGGGCCAACATCGGCTTCAGCATATTGCCCGCATCCATCGAGCCTTCGGTTTTACCTGCGCCCACAATCGTATGCAGCTCATCAATAAAAAGAATAATGCGGCCGTTACTTTCGCGAACCTCCCTCAATACCGCCTGCAGGCGTTCTTCGAATTCACCACGGAACTTGGCGCCTGCCACAAGTGAACTCATATCCAGTGAAAAAATCGTCTTATCCTTCAGCCCCTCTGGCACGTCTTTGCGCACGATCCGGTGGGCCAAGCCTTCCACAATGGCTGTTTTCCCTACACCTGGTTCACCGATCAGCACAGGGTTATTTTTCGTTTTACGGGACAAAATCCGGATTACTCGGCGGATCTCGCCATCACGACCAATGACTGGATCAATCTTGCCCGCGCGAACCTCTGCTACAAGATCACGGCCGTATTTCTCCAGCACCTCATAAGTAGCTTCTGGCTCCCGGCTGGTTACCCGCTGATGTCCACGAATCTCAGCAAGCACCGACATCAGCTTCTCACGGGTCAGCCCACGGCGGACAAAAAGATCCCTTAGCTCACGATTCTCCCCGCTCGAATCCGACACCATGGCCAGCACCGCATGCTCCACAGAAACAAACTCATCCTGCATCTTCGCCGCTTCCTTCTCCGCCTGCTCCAGCAGATGGATCAGCGATTGCGAGGCGTAACGCCGTACCGTGCTTGCTCCTGACCCGCTGATGCTCGGCTTGCGTTGAAGCAGTTCATCTGTGCTGCGCATCAGCTCAGCCACAGGGATATTCATCTTTTGCAGCAATCTTGGCAGCAAACCTTCTTGCTGCTGGAGCAACGCTTTTAACAGATGGAGATTATCGATCTCCTGATGACCGCTGTCTGATGCCAGCGACTGCGCCGCAGCTACTGCTTCCTGCAGCTTTTGAGTTAATTTATTGAAATCCATAGCTCTCTCACCTTTCTATTTAAGAGTGATTATATTAAATCGGCCTTTTTGGCCGGGGATAGGTTAATTTAGTGGGATTTATCCCGCTTATTTCGAGTAACTAGTTGGTTTGCACTCATTCTGCGGGATTTTTACCGTTCTTTTCGAGTAACTAACTGGTTTGCACTCATTCTACGGGATTTATACCGTTCTTTTCGATTAACTAGTTGGTTTGCGCTCATTCTACGGGATTTTTACCGTTCTTTTCGAACAACTGGCTGGTTTGCGCTCATTCTGCGGGATTTTTACCGTTCTTTTCGAGTAACTATTTGGTTTGCACTCATTCTACGGGATTTTTGCCGCTCTTTTCGAGTAACTAACTGGTTTGCGCTCATTCTACGGGATTTTTACCGTTCTTTTCGAGTAACTAGCCTAATTCAGCGCTTTCTAAGGCACTTTTGCCTTTCTTTTCGCACATCGAGCCCAATTCGGCGCTTTCTAAGGCACTTTTGCTTCTCTTTTCGCACATCGAGCCTATTTCAGCGCTTTCTAAGGCATTTTTGCCTCTTTTTTCAACTATCGAGCCCTCTCCAGTACTTTCTAAGGCACTTTTGCTTCTCTTTTCGACCATCGAGCTCCATTCGGCGCTTTCTAAGGCATTTTTGCTTCTCTTTTCGCACATCGAGCCTAATTCAGCGCTTTCTAAGGCACTTTTGCCTTTCTTTTCGACCAACGAGCTTAATTCAGCGCTTTCTAAGGCATTTTTGCCTTTCTTTTCGACCATCGATCCCAGTTTGGCACTCTCGAAGGCACTTTCGAAAGCACTTTTGACTCTCTTTTGACTCTCTTTTGACTCTCTTTTGACTCTCTTTTCCCACCATAGTTCCGACTTTCACCGTTTGAGCGAAACGTTCATTTATAGTTAGTGGCTAAATAAGTTACTGTTCTGCAACTAGCATTCAAATCACCTTATTCACCAACCAGAGTTGATCACAAACGAGTGAAATCACCTCACCTCTACCTCTTCTACCTATCTATTAATTACCCACTTTCGCCTTCTGCCGCTGGGTGCCAGTGCTTTGACGTTTAGCTCTGGCTTCGAAAGGGCTGGAGTCTGCCAGCTTTCCGTAGAGATTTTTCTCCGCTTCGCTGATAGGTTCAGGGATAACAATCTCAATTCCAAATAAAATATCGCCGTTCGCACCATTCTCACGTTTTAAGCCCTTGCCGGGGATACGTAGCGTTTTGCCGCTCTGAATTCCTGCTGGAATCTTCAATTTCACGGCGCCGCCCCCCGGTAATGGAACCTTCACTTCTCCACCCAATACCGCTTGCCAAGGAGCGATTTCAACCATGCCATATAAGTCGCCATCGCGAATCTCATAAATATCATGAGGAAGAATATGAAGTGCCAGCAACACGTCGCCACCCGGAGTGTTTCCCGCGATTTTAATAATTGTACCCTCATAGGATCTAGGCGGAATGTTCACATCCACCGTTTTGTCACTGACCTGTACTCTTACAGTGGCACCTTTATAAGCCTGCTCCAAGGTAATATCCAGCTGCGCCTGCATGGTACTACGGGCCTCGCCCCACGGATTGCCATTCGCACGCCCCGTTCCACTTCCCGAGAAAAAATCAAAGCCAGCCCGATCCGCCGAGCCCCGATTCCCAAAAAACATCCCGAATAAATCTTCCTCCGAAATACCAGAACCTCCTGTTGAATAAGTTCCACCGTTCCAGCTTCCACTTCCACCAAAGTTTGAATCCCAAGAGGAGGCTCCACTCGCCGCCCCTCCACTAGCTCTGCCACGTTGAGCTCCATAAAGCAGCTCTTCATCATAGAGTTTCCGTTTATCCTCATTACCAAGCACTTCATAGGCTTCAGCTGCTTCTTTGAATTTCGCCTCTGCCTCAGGGGCTTTGTTAACATCGGGATGCCACTTCTTGGCAAGCTTCTGATAAGCCTTTTTAATTTCCTGTTTAGTAGCTTTTTTGCTCACACCCAAAGCATCATAATAGCTTTTACTAGCCACTCGCGCTTCCTCCTTTCCATCCCTATTCTCATATTGACCACCATTGCACTCCGAGAAAAGACGCACCATAGCCGGAATCCTCCACTACAATGCGCCTTCTATTCATAACACTATATTAAAAGCCCGCTGCCATCTCTAAAAGACTGAGCGGAAGTTCATTCCGCTTAATTTATGCTTATTCAGACTGCGAACCCGTAGAATTAGAATCTCCGTCTTGAATCTCGATGCGTTTACCTTGCATTTTTTGCCGTTTGGGAACTTCCAGCTTCAGCACTCCATCTTTCAAAGACGCGCGAATTTCTTCCTCGGCAATATCTTGAACATAGAATCTGCGCACATATTCACCATATCGGCGTTCTCTGCGTACAATCTGATGTTCACTGTTCTCCTCGGCATTTTCTTCCTTACGTACCGCTTTAATCGTCAAATAAGGACTGGCATAATCAATGTCGATTTCTTCTTTTTTCAAACCAGGAAGTTCAGCTTCAATCAGGTAAGCCTGCTCACTCTCACGAATATCTGTTCTGAAGGACATCGTGGAGCTCTTAATCGGTGCAAAAAAATCATCATTAAAAACATCATTCAAGGACTTAGCCAGCACACCAAAAGCATCATCTCTACGTTTACCAAAAGGAACCATATCAAACATTATCCATTCTCCTCTCATTGACTTTGACTTTATTTGACCTATGACCTTATTATAGTCCCCTACCCGAGGAATAACAAAACCGATTTAAGCCGATTATCGCTCAAATTCAGGCGAATTAGCTGATTTTCCACAACAAAATTAGTTCTTTTTATTTATTTGACCAATTTTGACCTTTGTTTGATCTTTCGTAAATGACACCTATATAATCATGATCCAACTTGCAGTACGATTATTATATGTTCAGACCTTCCGTTCAATACAAGCCATTAGCTTCTAATCATCTTCACGCCAGCTTTTAAACAGAGTTTTCTTACGATCTATCAAAATTTAACGATTTAAAGATGAAGCCAGCAGAAGTGATATAATGAAAGACAACTAAAGACCATTTTCGTTACAGGAGACCAATTGTATGCAACCAACCTATCCTATGGATGATACGCAGTGGAGTAAGCTCATCCAAAATGTCGCCTATTATTTCGATGATCTTACCCTCAAGCGGGGGTTCCAATATTATAAACAAAATCGAGTGCAGCCGTTTACTATGACGGAGCCTCGTAAGATTAACGCTCTAGTTGAAGGTAGAGAGGATTACCGCGTCACCATTGATCTCGACGGCTTCACCAATTGTCATTGTAATTGTCCAGTATCAGGTCATTGCAAGCATATGGCTGCCGTGCTGTTGAATTATGCCGAACAACAAAATAGATCTGTACAGGTTTTGGCTAACGCTAAAGCTGCATCCTTTTTGCCTAAAATATCAAGTACAGCAACAAGTACTTCTATTGGAGCCGATGCAACTCGTCAGCAGCAAATGAAAGAGATGGCCAACCGCATCGCTAGCGGAAAAATAATGGAGTGGCGGGAGTATTTTGAATTCTGTATCTCCCCTCTAGCCCATACTACCCGAAATCCTGAATATGTGAGTCGGGCCTTGTCTGCAATTAATAAATTCAAACCAAAAATGCTTCCGGAAACGGAGAAGCTGTTCACTCTGCATGCTCATCTTTATCTGTTGGAAAAGCTCGCTAAGCCTTCCACGCAATCCGTCGGTCAGGCCGCTTACGCCCCTTCTCTTGGTTATTACACACAGGTAGCAGTCTCAGAGCTACAGGAAGTAATCACAGGTCTTTTAAAAAAGACACTTCCGCTGTCCCCCGAGCAAGAGCAGGATCTATGGCCATACGTCATCGATACTTTATCGTATCTGCGGCGCGAGATGTTGACGGAGTCGCGGGATCGCTCACGGGATCAACCCTCTTTTTCTCTTAGCTATGATCTGCTGTGGAGAAATTGGATTTATCCGAATACAGGTGGAACTAAGCTTTACCTGAATGAAATCGAACAGCTGCAGCAAGCAGAAGGTGAATTAGGCGCTTCCCTGTCACAACATGCTTGGCTGTTAGCTCAGAGCCGCATGTATTACTATCTGATGGATGACCAGAAGGCTTGGGACTTACTGAATAAGGCTGCCGAACGCCCGGGTCTCCATCCCGATGAGCTCATGAGCTTCACCTCTCCGCTGCTGGATGCAGGGGACTGGTCCCGGTTGGTGGATTGGCTTGTTCAGATCGGTCCACTGCTGAGCAGCAGACTCTATAATCTCAATAGCTATTCAACCAGTTGGGAAGAAGCTGTTCGCCACCTGCCTGAAGCTGAGCCACAAATGTGGGATACACTAGCCACCATGTTACCTATCTCTGGCGAAGTCTATGAAGAGAAGCTAATCACCTATGAGAAATGGCAGACCTGGATGGATTATCAGCTGTCCATCGGTAAACAGCCCTCCGAATTTCGTGTCAAAGACCTCCAACCGGTGGAAAAGAATGCACCTGAGGTTCTGCTGCCCTTTTACCATCAGGCCGCCGAAAGATTCGTGCTGGATAAGAACAGACATAGCTACAAAGCGGCTGTGAAATTATTGAAACGATTATCCAAGCTGTATAAAAAGCTGAAACAAGAAGAACGCTGGGAAGAGTTCCTCACTGCCTTCGCCATTAGGCATAGCAGGCTCCGTGCGCTGCAAGAGGAGCTTCGGAAAGGAAAGCTAATACCATGAACATGCATTTACGCACGCTAACCATCCGGCTTGCATTAAGCCAGTATGGCGATGCTTTAATATTTGGAATGAATGAGCGCGAAGATCTCGTGCCGGGCTTGCAGCTTAAGCAGCGGCTTTTCGCCTGGCATGAGGCGTCTTTTTATGGTACGGAGTTAACCGTGCAGCCCGCTGGCGAAGGCGTGGAGCTAGTGATTCTTCCTGCTGAGCAGGTCATCCCCTTCTTTGCCGAGCAGAAGCTTTTGGCGCATATCGAATGGAGCTGGGAGGGCGATGCCGCCCACCTCACAGAACTGGCACCACTCATGGCTATATGTCTGGAGCACAAACAGTATATTCCCGACATCTCCGCCTACCGCGCCGGGAGGCTGCAATGGACTTGGGACGAGGGGGCTCTTGCGCAGGTGGCAGTGGACAGTGACACTGCTAAGGGAGCCCTTGAGGCGCTAAATGGCGGCAGCGAATTTAGCCGTGGATTACGTGCGGCGTTCTCTGCCGCCGTATCGCAGCGCTATTACAGCACGGAGGCCGAGGCCGGCGACCTCCGCAGCGAATTTCCGCTTCTCTTCGATAGAAGCGGAGCACTTGCAGCGGGCATGGATACCGCTGCGTGGCTTATCGCCATTGGCTGGAAGGCGGACACCGCGCCTTTCCGGCCCGCTCTACAGCTGCTGGAGCCCGATGAGGATGAATCCTATTGGCGGCTGCAGCTGATCCTTCAGGACAAGCGCGATGAATCCGCGCTTGTTCCCATCAGGCTCGCCGATAACGGCGAGCCGTACGGCTTGTGGCCGACCGCGTGGTCGGCTCACGTGCATGAACGGGCCGCGGGATGGCTGGAGCGCCTCCGCGGCAGTCTGCCGCCCGAGCGCTTCGCGGCGGGCGGCGATGTGCTGGCCGAACCGCTCAGCGATGCCATCGCCTGGCGGTTCTTGACGGCCGAGAGCCAGCGACTGCTGGAAGCAGGCTGGCAAGTGCTGCTGCCGGCGTGGTGGGAAGCCGCCAGCCGGAAAAAGCCGCGCCTGCGCGCGAAGATCAGCTCCGGCGAAGACAAACGCAGCGGCGGCGAGTCGCTGTTTGGTCTCGATTCGATCATCGATTTCGATTGGCGAATCTCCATCGGCGATGCGGATCTCACTGAAGCCGAATTTGCCGAGCTGGTCGCAAGAGGGGAACGGCTCGTCCGCTTCAAGGGCAAATGGGTCTCACTCGATCCGGCTCTGCTGGCGCAAATCCAAAGAGCCATGGCGGGAATGGACAAGTCGCAAGGCTTGTCCTTCCAAGACGTGCTTCAGCTCCACTTGCTAGGAGCTGGTGAAGAGGCAGACGCTGAAGCTACGGAAGAGCAGCTGCAAGAAGATGCCGCGCGTCTGCGTCTGGAGGTAGAGCTGAACGAGCATTTGATCAGCCTTATCGGTCAGCTGGGCCAGCGCTCAGAATGGCCTAAGCCGCCCGTACCCACAGGCCTTAAGGCGGAGCTGCGCACCTATCAGCATGAAGGATTCGCTTGGCTGACCTTTCTGCGCCGCTTTGGGCTGGGGGCCTGTCTAGCCGATGATATGGGACTAGGCAAAACAGTACAGCTCATCGCCTATCTGCTACACATCCAAGAAAACACGGATGCAAGCTCAGCCCGGCGGCAGACCGACCCACCAGGCTGGCCTTCATTGATCATCTGCCCGACCTCCGTGTTAGGCAATTGGCAGAAGGAGCTGGAACGCTTCGCGCCTTCGTTGAATGTTATGCTTCATTACGGAAGCCGCCGTCTGGACGCGGGATTCTTCTATGGCGCAGCTTCGCAAGCCGATGTGGTACTGACCTCTTATGCGACTGCTGCGCTTGACCAAGAGCTACTGAAGGAATTTACTTGGGCGACGATCTGCCTGGATGAAGCTCAAAATATCAAAAATGCCCAAACCAAACAATCCGCAGCTGTACGTAGTTTTCCAGCTCTACACCGGGTCGCCTTAACAGGGACGCCGATAGAGAACAGATTATCCGAGCTGTGGTCCATTTATGATTTTATAACCCCAGGTTATCTGGGCAGCGCCAAATCTTTTAATGACCGATTCACGAATGCTATTGAAAAGGAACGCGACGCGAAACGTACAGCGGACCTACAAAATCTAGTAAAACCCTTCATGCTGCGCCGCAAGAAAAAAGACCCTAATATACAGCTCGATCTACCTGATAAAAATGAAATGAAAACCTATGTTCATCTGACAGCCGAACAAGCGGCGCTTTACGATCAAACCGTAAACGGACTGTTGGAACGGATGAAGAAGCTGGAAGGCATTGAGCGCAAAGGGGCAATTCTCGGAGCTCTGACCGGGCTTAAGCAGCTATGCGATCACCCGATGCTTGTGACAAAAGAAGCTATCCCTGAGCTTGATACGGACAATAAACTGGATACCAGCTTTCTTATTAACCGCTCCTCCAAACTCGAAAGACTGCTGGACATGGTTAAGGAGCTGCGCGCGGAAGACGAGCGCTGCCTGATTTTTACTCAATATGTGGGTATGGGAAAAATGCTTCAGGCGGTTCTCCAGCAGGAGCTGGGCGAACCCGTCCTTTATTTGAACGGAAGTACCTCCAAACAGGCGCGCGACCGCATGATCGAGCGGTTTCAGACACCAGCCCCTTCGGCGGAAGATGGGTCTACACGCCCAGACACATCGCCGTCTGATCAGCCGAATGTTTTCATCCTTTCACTCAAAGCTGGGGGAGTTGGCCTGAACTTAACTGCAGCCAATCACGTATTCCACTTCGACCGCTGGTGGAATCCAGCGGTGGAGAATCAAGCAACTGACCGCGCTTACCGCATGGGCCAGACTCGTGATGTGCAGGTGCATAAATTCATCGCCCTGGGCACACTCGAAGAACGGATTGATGAGATGCTGGAGAATAAACAGCAGCTCAGCGATAATGTGATCTCCAGCTCGGAAGGCTGGATTACCGAGCTGTCCACTGAGGCTCTGAAAGATCTCTTTACCTTGCGTAGAGACTTAAATGACTAGCAAAAAGGAACATTCGCGTAAATGCGAATGTTCCTTTTTCACAAGAATAATTACCATTGCTCGGACATTTTAAAGGTGACTGCGAGATCGTCCCCGCCCGAGAGGGAGTTTACCACCAATGTGACCGGTTCATCATGGAACTCGTATGAGAGTCGCTCATTAAGCAAATTAACCGCCAGATTCGCATACGCACCAGAAATCCCTGATCCTGTACCTTGCATAATAACTTTTCCACCCGTGACCGTAGTGCAGGTGTAGTTCACCAGCAGTGCCGTGTCCGTGACAGGAATAGCCGTAGTCGGTGTAGGATAATTCTCGAAGGTCCCATCAAGGGTCCCGCCTGCAACGACCATATAACGCACAGGTCTTTTGGACATAACATCTAAAGCTGCCGGTCGAATCTCAGCCGCAAGACCTTGTGGAATAGCAAAGCCAGGACGTCTCATAAAGCTGATCGCTGCGAAGTCAGTCGATGTAACGGTCACGTTATCACGTATTTCCGAGGTTATTCGGCTCACTTGAAACACTTCAAGATCAACGGCCGTCCATACACCGTCCACATCAACAAGGAAAACCTGAATCTTCATCTGCTCCTGCGAATATACAAAATTAAATTGGAATAAATCCTCTACCATGACATAGGTCTTGCTTAAGGTCTCCTGATATTGCAGCTCAAATAACTCTTCAACAAAAATGGCCTGGGGACTGACACTATTGGATAAGCCCGTAATATAACAAAACGCGCCAGCCGATCCATTGTTGACAACTTTGATCACTACTTGATCTATTGGCCGAGTACCGTCGACTGGTAAATTAATAATGGTGTTTGTGGACAGAACAGGCAATGTCATCACACCTCCTATATATCAATTCATATATGATATGTAAACATTGTTTAGAATTATTGGGTGTAATTAAAATACAAGAGATGTTCCAGAGCATAAATAGAGATTTGCCACTAAATAACGAATGTGGTAAACTCGACTTAACTTTTTATGAACGGAGGGTTACGTGTGATAGACTTTATCCGAGTTAGAACTTTGCGCGGCTAATTGAATAGCGCTAAAGCTCTGCCCATGTGCAGAGGACTCAGGATTGGTCTACCCATTTTTAAAGGTAACCCGATAATTTAACAACAGCGTGTAGGGAGGATTCTCTTCACCTCCATTCCTTTAAGAATTGAACATCCATAGAAGCCGATTAGCCAACTGCTGCTCGCAAGGGATCAAAGTGCCTCTTCCCTGCGACTGGACTGTTGTTTAATTCATTCTACCTATGGAAGGCCCTAACTCTGACGTCCTCTAACGAACCGTAAGCACAGGCAGATTGCCTGTGTTTTTTTGCGTTTATTATTTACTATTGGAGGATGAATAAATATATGGAACAAATACGAGAAAAAGCAATTATAGTCGGTGTCCAGCTTCAGAACGAAACGAATTTCGCCTATTCGATGGAAGAGCTGAGCAATCTGGCAGTTGCCTGTGACCTTGAAGTCGTAGGAGAGCTTAGTCAAAAGGCAAGTCGAATTAACCCCTCCCATTATATCGGGACAGGTAAAATCGAGGAATTATCGGCACTTTTAGAAGCACACGATGCTCCTATTGTTATTTTTAACGACGAACTGTCACCTTCACAGATCCGCAATTTGGAGTCCGCACTGGATCGTCAGGTCATTGACCGGACCATTCTGATCTTGAATATTTTTGCGGAAAGAGCGAAGACCAAGGAAGCCCAGCTGCAAGTTGAAGTAGCCAAGCTGCAATATATGCTGCCGCGCCTCACAGGTCTTCGTGAGTCGCTGGGCAGACAAGGTGGCGGAGCTGGACTTAAAAACAGAGGTGCTGGTGAAACCAAGCTAGAGCTGGACCGCAGAAGAATTGAAGAGCGGATTACTGCTTTACAGGTTGAACTGCAACAACAAGTAGCAAGACGTCAAATCCAGCGGAAACAACGGCATAAAAATGAAGTTCCCGTCGTCTGCCTGGTAGGCTATACGAACACCGGAAAATCCAGCTTAATGAATGTCATGGTAGAGACTTACCATCCGGGTTCCCATAAACAAGTATTCGCCAAGGATATGCTGTTCGCTACACTAGAGACATCGGTTCGCAGCATTGAGCTGCCTGATCACAAAACCTTTTTATTAACAGATACTGTCGGATTCGTCAGCCAGCTTCCCCATCATCTGGTCAAAGCGTTCCGCTCCACTCTTGAAGAGGTTACCGAAGCGGACTTATTGATTCACGTAGTCGATATTTCCGATCCGCAGCATCAACAGCATATGGCGGTTACAGATGAGACGCTCAAAGCACTCGGCGCTGACCAGATTCCAACGATCTATGCCTATAATAAAGCTGATCTGACTGATTTGCCTTACCCGCAAATTGAAGGTGACAATGTCTACCTTTCCGCCAAGAAAAATAGCGGAATGGCTGAACTTACCGCTCTGATCCGCAGCCATGTTTTTACGGACTATGTCCAGTGTGAGATTCTGGTTCCATTTGATCGGGGTAATGTAGTCTCTTATTTCAATGAACACGCCCATGTTCAATCTACTAGCTATGAAGAAACAGGCACACGCCTTGAGCTGGAATGCAGAAAATCTGATTTTGAGAAATTCCGCAACGATTTTATTGAGCTATAACAAATTAGAAACGACGTGGTAATCCTTAATTAAAAAAGAGGGATAGAGTTTTCAGAGTTATCTGAAGCTCTATCCCTTTCTTTTGTGAATAAAAAATGAACAATACAAAAGAGCCCTCTCTTTGCATTGCTCAGTAAGTATAAAATAGGCAGACGCTAGATCTTATAAATATAGTTTCTAGACCCTATTCTTGAACATACAGTGTATCGGAAGCTTCTATTGTTGGCTGCCGGTAAAACCGTTCCTGCAGATAACCGCTGTAAGTAATTAAAGTCTGGATGCACCGATTCATCCGTTAAATAGGCCGAGATATCACTCCCATATACTCTTTCCTGATTCAGAGAGTCTATGATAATCTCTCCAGTAGTAATCCCTATGCCATGGCCGTAGAACAGATCATTTTCGAGTTTAATTGCATTCTCGCCCTGCCATTCTGGCTTGCTCGGAGCATGATCGGGATTCTTGAAATATACAACGTCTCCACGCTGCGTTAGTTCCTTGTTGTAGTTTGTGATTAAGCGTAAATTCTCGTCATAATTCCAGTCCCATAAGAACAAGTCCTTGAAATACTTATTAAACGCTTCTTCACCTATAGCTTCAATCGTCGCCCGATACATAACAATGACCATGGCTGTCGCGCATTCAAAGGCATATAAATGACCATTCCGAAAAATATCTTTAATCCCCACTGTGGGCTCTACGCCAGCGTTCAGCTGAAGCCCACCAATCTCTGTACGTGTCCAAAACTGCGGATTGCAGCGGGAATCATCAAATGTTGCAAAATCCACTCCACTTTCATTTAAAGCTTCAGCCGATTCCACGATGCTTTCTCTCATTTTGCGCTCAAAGTCAAGGGCATCGGGTGAACGAACTTCCTTCACCATGCTTAGTCCCTCCAATGTTATAGGTTCTAAATATAGGTTATTGTACGTGTTCGTCACCGGGTTGGTGCTTAATTCTCATGATTCCCTGGCATCCACGAACCACTGGTTAAGCTGCCGTGTCTCTTCCGTCAAAATATCCAGGAAAATAGAAGTGCGATAACCCGTATCCTTCAAGCTTTTGCCCGTAATCTCTGCAATTCGGTTTAATCTATAAAGCAATGTATTAGTGTGTATATGTAAAAAAGCCGCGGATTCCTTTAAATTGCCGCTTAATGATAAATAGACAGCGATGGTTTTGAGAAAATCACTTTTATGCTCGCGATCATGTTCTTTTAGCGGATATAGCAACGGGCTTTTACGAATTCGACTGCGCTTTTGCTCCATAATAACCGGTATATATGCCCAAAATCCAATTTCCTCGTACAATAGCAGCTCCCGCCCATGAAAAGGCAGCAGCTTTTTGATCTCCACAATGGACACCGCTTCCCAATAGGCAATAGCCGCGGACATATATTCAGTGTAATCGAGACTACAGCCAGCAGCCAGTGTGCAGCCTTCACTCTTATACATATCCTCCATTGTTTTATGCAGGAATGAAGATAATCCACCCGCCCCCTCGATCACAAAGCTGAAGGAAAACAAAATAATCAGCCGATTATGCTCAGCCGTCAGAAATAGTAATTGCAGTCCGGAATAAGATGCCATAACCTGCCGAAACCGGAGTATTAAATGATCATCGATTACCTTGTCACTTTCAAACACGCTAATATAATATTTTTCCGGCAAAAGAATGGACCAAAATTCCGCATCCTTTTTAATATTTGCTTCGTTGTCGTAGTGGGAGGTAATCAGCTTCCAGAAAAAGTCCTCATGCGTTTTGTCCTGCTTCGTTTTCCAGCCTCGCTGCTTAAGTAAATAACGGCCTACGATACCTGCCGCCTTCTCAACGATATTTTCGGCATGCCCTTCTACCAGGTTGCCTGTATCTACTACCCATATGTACCCGAGAATTTCCTTTTGATGTTTAATACAAATGGCCAGCCGGGGACCAAGTCCCACCTCCAGCACTGCAGGAATTCGAATGGGATGTGCCGAGCTCTCCAGCTGCTGCATAATCCCTTTTTTGCGCAAGCCAATAATCACAGCGTTAGGTACACGCTTCCCGATAATCGTTGAAATCCGCGCGGAGTCACTCTCAAATTCATGCGAGCTGTAGCCAATCACATGATGATTGCTGTCCTCGATGGTAACTTGAGACTGTAGCGATTCACTTATCGTATCCGCCAATGATTCCATACTGTCGAAGAAACGATCAAATAATGGATCCTTATCTGTCACTAGCTTCACTCCCACCTGAAGAATAACCAAATCCTGTACTCTAGAGTGATTTCATTATAGTATGCATCCCCCTAGCTGACTATAAGATAAATAGCTGGTTTAGGTGAGGGGCGAGATCGGCTTGTTGAGGAAGGTGTTTGGGACGGGGATGATTGGTGGGGGTTTTGTTGAGAGTTTTGTCGGGGTATTTGGGAAGGTTTAATAGTTGTTGGTGATTACCAAATGTTATAAGTGGTTTTTAGGGAATAACCCCCGGAAATTCTGTTTTTTAATCATCACATGATCATAATTAGGGAAATTCTCCCTAATATTCTGCACTTTAAGCATCACACGATCATAATTGGGGATATACTCCCTGATTTTCTTCTGTTTTGCGTATAAACAGGCGTATTCCTCGTTTTTTAGGGAGGAATTCCCTAATAACAGCATTTTTAAGCTATTTTCGCGTTTTTTTAGGGAGAATTTCCCTAAAACATCTCTCATCAAAGCTTTCACCCTATCCATCCAACTTCACTACGTAATCTATCCACCATAGCACCGCACGAGCAAACATCTACTGCATCTAATTACACTGAAACGCAATCTATTTACTTTAACGCCGTACTGACCAACTTCCACCCGGTCTCCACCGCAAGAAACGCCAAACAGCAAGCTCCCCGCAGAGAGCTTGCTGTTTGGCTCATTCCATTATGGAACGTGTCTATTTTAGATCAATGTGAATGTCTGCTCCATGGCTTGCTCAACCGAATAAGGTGTCTCACCCAACGCTTCGGCAACAGCTTGGCAGGTGATTCTGCCATTGGCTACATTCACGCCGCTTCTTAAGCCGTCATTATCCTGAATCGCCTTGATCACACCTTTATTGGCAATTTGCAGGGCATATGGAACTGTAACATTTGTTAAGGCAATAGTTGAGGTCTTAGGAACAGCGCCTGGCATATTAGCCACGGAATAATGCAGCACGCCGTGTTTCACAAACACGGGATTATCATGTGTCGTCACTCTGTCGATGGTTTCTACAATACCACCTTGGTCAATGGCCACGTCAACGATCACTGATCCCGGCTTCATGGTCTTGACCATTTCTTCAGTAACCAGCTTCGGTGCTTTAGCACCCGGAATTAACACGGCACCTACCAGCAGATCCGCTTCAGCCACTGCTTTGGCAATATTATAAGGGTTAGAGATCAACGTATTAATCTGTGCTCCAAAAATATCATCTAATTGACGTAGTCTCTCCGCACTGAGGTCAACTATCGTAACATCTGCGCCTAAACCAATAGCCATCTTAGCTGCATTAGTACCTACTACACCGCCGCCAATGATACTCACTTTACCTCGACTAACGCCAGGAACTCCGGAAAGAAGAATACCTTGTCCGCCGTAGTTCTTTTGCAGGAACTGCGCGCCCAATTGGACGGACATCCGGCCAGCTACTTCGCTCATCGGTGTTAACAGCGGCAAGGTGCGTCCATGAACAACCGTCTCATATCCGATCGCAAAGACGCCTTTGTCTTTTAGCGCAGCAGCCAAGGCAGGCTCTGGAGCAAGATGAAGATACGTAAATAGAATAAGGCCTGGACGGAAATAGGGGTACTCAGTTGCTAATGGTTCTTTTACCTTCATCACCATTTCAGCAGAGCTCCAGACCTTTGCTGCATCCTCAATCAATTGTGCTCCGGCAGAGACATACTCTTCGTTAGGAAATCCGCTGCCCACACCGGCTCCAGCTTCTACGAGCACTTGATGACCTTCAGTAATTAAACTAACTACACCCGCAGGGGTTATGGCAACACGATTTTCATTGTTTTTAATTTCTTTAGGTACTCCGATAATCATCATTCATCTCTCCCATCTAATGTAGATCCCTTATGTAAAGAATGATAACATATGATTAGCATTCCCATTTTGTTAAAAAATTAAAATATTATCTACCATGATTGTGTTTTTACACAAAGGATCAGACTTAACTGCCCATTAATCTTTAACCATTTTGGTACTCAACACAACCATCTTTATTATCTCATAAAAAAAGACACCCTATAGAGTGCCTTTTTGACGATTTTGTATGAAATTAAAGCGACTACCTTATCGCATTATGTTATATTAAGTGACATTACCTATCTTGATAATAACAACATCACTGTTTCTAACACTACATTTACCCCTTTTTCGCAGTCTTCATAAGAGGTTAGTTCCTCTTCACAATGGCTTTTACCCTTCACGCTAGGCACGAACACCATTGCGGATGGCAGAAAGCTGGCTACGAATTGTGCGTCATGCCCTGCACCACTTGCGATCTTTCGACTGGAATAACCCAAGGTTTGAGCCGCTTGCTCCACCAAATCACACACATTCTGATCAAACCACACCGTATCTCGGCCCCAAAGCTTAGTCTTGCTTACTTCACAATCCAGCAGTTGCTCTGGCAAACCGTTGATAATGGCTTCCACTTCACGCACAATCTCCATCTCTTTATGTCTGGCTTCAATGGTGAAAATCACTTTATTGGGAATGACGGTATGGATATTAGGAAGCACATTCATTCTGCCCATGGTATACACAAGCTCGGAATCGAGCGCCCCCAGCTTGCTCCGCAGCTCAATAATCATATCTGTGGCAGCAAACAAAGCATCTTTGCGCATCGCCATAGGGGTTGTGCCCGCATGATCGGATTCTCCCGTCACCTCAATCTCGTAACAGGCCATACCAACTACACAGTCAACCAGCCCAATCGTCAGCTCCTCTTTTTCAAGAACAGGCCCTTGCTCGATATGAAGCTCCAAATAAGCGGTGGCTTCGGTGATACGATTGCTCATTTCTCCCTTATATCCACTCTTCTCCAGCGCTTCACCAAAGGTGATGCCTGCTGGATCTTTTTTGTTCAACATGACACTTTTATCAAACTTTCCGGACAACACACCAGAGGCCATCATCGATGGCTCAAAACGTGCCCCCTCTTCATTCGTAAAATTCATAATCGTCACCGGAAACTTCGGCTTAATCCCGTAATCTACAAGCGTCCGCACCACCTCTAGACCCGCGATAACCCCTAGAACGCCATCGAATCTGCCCCCTTTTTTCACAGTATCCATATGCGAGCCAATCACAATCGGAGGCCCGGAAGTTTCGCCTGCCAGTGTGGCATACATCGTCCCCATATCATCCATCTTCACAGACATTCCGAGCTCTTCACAACAGGCACGAAAATAATCCCGAACTTTAAGATCCTCTTCCGTCAGCGATAATCGGGTCACGCCATTTTTATCTGTACGCCCATAATCGGCAAATGCCTCGATTGTATTCTTCAGTCTCTCACCGTTCACGAATATTTTTTGCAGCTGCATCCCAGATCCCTCCGCTTCGAACGTTTTGTTGGCTTTCTATCTATGTTAAACCAAACCATAATATTTTCATTTTACATATTGTAATAATTATTATTCACATGATGCTACAACGAGTAGAGCCAGCAATAAGTAAACTAAAGTAGTATATACAATCTTTTCATACGAGGGGTAAGCTTAAGATAGCTTATCATCCAGTTCTACACAGGAAAGGAGCGAGCCCATGAATCTAAGCCTTGTGATCCCGGTATACAATATAGAGCAGTATATAACCCCTATGTTTAATTCACTGCTTGATCAAAGCGATCCGCATTTCGAAGTCATCATCGTAGATGATGGTTCTACGGATAACACTTACAACGTTATAGAAAAGATTCTTTCGCGTAATCCCGCCCTTTTCTGTAAAGTCATTCGAACGGAGAATCATGGAGTAAGCGCGGCTAGAAATAGGGGTTTAGCTGAAGCCACAGGTAACTATGTTCTTTTTGTAGATGGAGATGATTATGTCTCCGCAGACTTGGTCTCAACCCTTCAGTCATATACTCAAGATGAACAACCCGAGATTATTTGCTGGGGTTATAATCATGTCTCCGAAGGCAGAGAAACTCTATTGAGCTGTACCTCTGATTTCAGCGACGTGACGGGAAGTCAAGCACTGGCGCGGATTTTCGTGAACAAAAGCTTGCGAATATGGACAGGGAGTATCGCTTATAAGCGAGAATTCTTACTTCTCCACGGGCTAGGTTATACAGAACGCTGTGTGAATGGAGAGGATCAAGAGTTCATCTACAAAGCCTTGTCCAGAGCAGCCAGAGTCATCTCAATCCCGGATATACTATCCTTTTATTTACAGAGAAACTCCTCCATCTCCAACAGCTATAACGTGAATAAATTCGATGTAGTGGATGCTTTCAAAAGGGTGGACGAATATTTCAAAACCTATCCCTTTGCTGAACTAGATACGATCTCCCCTTTGTTAATGAACCGTGAGCTGATCGAGAACTACTTTTTCAACCTCAAAACCTGTCTAAATGGTACGGAAGGGGTAAGCATTCAGGAATTACTTCGTGACATCAACCATACCTATCCAAAGCTCAATCAAGAAATGGATGAACTCATAAGACGTTATAGAGGAGATAATCGCAGATTAACCCTTTATATCAGAACATTTTTAATCTCCCCGCTTCTATATCACAGATTCATCTCTGTGGAGAGAGGCTTATCCAGGTTCAAGCGAAACCTACTTAAAGGGAACGGAACCCGAAAGGAATCTAGAATATGAAAAAGATGCTGATATACGCCTATACCGAATTTAATCTGGGCGATGATCTATTCATTAAGGTGCTGTGCGAAAGATATCCGGATACCAAATTCAGAATTTGCGCACCACGCCTCTATAAACAATGTTTCAAAGAGCTCCCTAACCTCAAAGTGTATCCTTCCGATTCCCTTCTTCTAAGAGGCATTGGCTATATTTGCAGGAAGCTAAAGATACATAATGTAGCTCACAAATATCTGGCAGATCACTCAGATGGCGTCGTTCATATCGGCGGCTCGATTTTCATGGAAGCAGACCACTGGGCAGAGCATTTCAAGAATGCAGAAGTCATTCGTAATCAAAATAAGCCTTACTATCTGTTAGGATCTAATTTTGGCCCTTTTACAAATCAAGAATACTATGATGAGCACAAGCGGATTTTCAAGGATTATACAGATATATGTTTCAGAGAACAGTACTCTTATGATTTATTTAAGGATCTGGATAATGTCCGCTTAGCCCCAGATATTATTTTTCAGCTAGACCCGCCAGATATTCCAAACGAACCGGAGGATTACATCGTCTTATCCGTTATTAAACCTTCAGCGAAAGGTCTGAACGGTTTTGACAACCTCTATTATGAAAAAATGAAAGAACTCGCAATTTATTTCATTGAAAAAGGTTACGCGGTTCATTTCATGTCATTTTGCGAACACGAAGGCGATCAACTGGCGATTGAAGAGATTCAGCGCCTTATCGGTCCCTCCTACAAGGATGCTATTCAAGTGCATTTATATAAAACGAACATGGAAGAAGTGTTGTCCGTGTTAGCTAATGCCAGTTCTATTGTGGCTTCAAGATTCCATGCAATGATTCTGGGCTGGGTATTTAATAAACCGGTATTCCCTGTAGCCTACAGCAAAAAAATGGTCAATGTAATGGAAGATGTTGGATTCACAGGTCTGTATGCCGATTTCAACACGCTGGAACAGGTCCAGCCTGCACAGATTTTTGAAAGTATGATCACCTGCTCTATGGATGTCACACTGCAAGCAAAACAAGCCGAAAGACATTTCGAGCATCTAGATACGTATTTACCGCTTTACGAAAGGGGGATTCGTTATGAAAGCCAAGCGGAGCATTCTTAACTTATCCTTTGGACTGGGAAGTCAACTCATCACGATCATCCTCGGTTTTTTTATACCCAGACTGATAATGGTCAACTATGGCTCTGAGGCCAATGGTTTGATCGCTTCGATTGTGCAGATTATTAGTTATTTGGCCCTGCTGGAAGCAGGTGTTGGGGCGGCCTCGATCCAAGCACTTTACAAGCCGGTAGCTTCGGATAATAAAAACAATATCAACTCTATTCTGGCTGCCACCTCCAGCTATTATAAAAAAACAGGTATTTACTATTTCTTCGCCGTACTGCTACTCGCCATCGTGTACCCGCTAGTGATCTCGTCTGAGATCGATAAATTATCGATTATGGTCATTATTTTGCTTACGGGGATGGGCGGAGCAATCAATTATTATTTTCAGGGGAAATTCAAGGTCCTGCTCGCTGCGGAGGGAAAAAGCTATGTAGAGACTTCTATTGTCACTGTGGCTAATATTATGAACAGCCTGATCCGGATTCTGTTATTACTGCAAGGTGTGGACATTATTGCGGTTCAAGCTTCCTATTTTATCTTAACTTTACTTCAAATCATCGCTTTCTATATTTATATGAATAAGAATTACAAGTGGATCAACCTGAATCTCAAACCAGACTATGAAGCCATTGGTCAAAAGAATTCCGTATTAGTCCATGAAATCTCCTATTTGGTGTTTAGAAATACGGACGTACTTATATTAACCATCTTTACGAATCTAAAAATCGTCAGTATCTATGTTATGTACAATATGATTTTTACGATCGTGGATAATATCGTCCAGACCATAAACGGAAGTGTGAAGGCTGCCCTCGGGCAAAGCTACCATGAGAGTAAAGAAGCATTTATTAAATTTTATGATGCTTACGAAGTGTATTTTATGGGGCTTATCTTCTCGATTCTAACGGTGGCTTACATTTTGATTTTACCCTTTATGAAATTGTATACCGCTGGGGTAAACGACGTGAATTACATTGATATGTGGCTGCCGGTCTTGTTCGTAGTCATCAAATTATTAACCAATGCCAGAACGTCTTCCAATAATGTGATTACCATCGCTGGACATTTCAAAAAAACACAAAACCGTTCCATTCTGGAATCCGCCATTAATCTGGTGGCTTCTGTTGTCTTCGTAATCTTCATGGGAATTTACGGTGTACTGATGGGAACGATAGTTGCCCTCCTATACCGCTCCATAGATATTGTGATCTATGCCAGCAAACATTTGCTGGACCGCAGTCCATGGGTCACTTTTAGAAGATGGCTTACGAATGCAGTAGTTTTTGTAGGCATTATTCTCATCACAACTGCCATCGACATCCCGATCCATTCCTATCTGGGGCTTATGATCTGGGGTGTACTTCTAGGACTAGTGATCTTGCCTGTATATTTTGTAATCGGCTCTTTAATGGAACGGGAAGTCTTCCTCTATACATGGGAACATCTCAAAAAGTATCGATACAAACTCAAAAATAAAATTAACGCTCAGCCTGAGGTAAGTGGTTTATCCAAATAACACAACAGGAGGACTGGAAATGGATCATAGCGAGGTTTTGCAGCAAGCCTGTTACGTCTTTCTAAACGACCTAAATGACGAAATAAACCATTCACCTACCATCCAAATAGAGGATACAGAACTATTGCAAAGATGCCGCCAGATCATAGATCAAGAACAAAATGTACAAATCAAACCTTATCTGGAAACCTTATCTGAGGTTATTCATGCCTTTCTGACGGGGAGGGCTTCAGAGGATACTTTGAAATTCTATCTGTCTGAACAATTCAACATTGTTGCCAGTGATATCGCAGGTTTAATTCAGGGGTTGGTTAAAATGGAAAGCCGCATTTCGGATACGGAAATTTCCTACCCAACAGTCCAATCCTTATCCGATTCTCCCAAGATCAGTGTCATTATCACCACCTATAATAGAAAAGAATTCCTATATCAAGCGATCCAAAGTATCTTAATGCAGGACTATCCCAATAAAGAGATTACAGTGATTGATGATTGTTCTACAGATGGCACGAAAGAGTTAATGCAGCAACACTTTGGGGCGGAGCCACGGGTCATTTACATGCGCAATGCTACCAATAGCGGACCTGGAAATAATCGCCGAAAAGCTTTTGCTGCACATGGTGATGGGGAATATGTTCTTTTTCTCGATGATGATGATTATCTGATCGACATGAATTATTTCAGTAAAGCTGTCCGCTTCCATCTCCTTCATCCCGAAATATCATTTGTAGCTGCGAATGTGTTTCTGGAGTATTCCAAAGCCAAACAACTAAAAATCTCCAATCTGCAGCTTAGCAGCATTATTAAGAAACGCGATTATTTCATGAATTTCGAGAAAAAAGGATATCCAAAACCCGCCTCTACTTTAACTACTGTCTTTAAACGAGAGGCCTTAATGGCTATGGATATCCTAGATATGAATATGGTCAACGATGCTTCCATCTATTTGCGTTCCCTGCTGGTAGGTGATGCGGGCTTCATTGATGTGATTGCGGGCGTGTACCGAATACACGGGAACAATATCACCTTTAATCTGAGCCAGGGATTCTTAATTGAGAATCTGGAAGAAAAAAAACTCATTAAGAATATGGCCGTGCAGAAATATGGATATAACGCACAGGAAATGACGGAATGGTTCAACCATAATGCTTACGATACGATCTCATACTATTTATTAAATTCTGCAAAAGACGCTACAGACTTTAAATTCATGTACCATTGGGCGCTTAACCATTGCCCGCTGATCTACAATCAATTGAAAAATGAGTTTCGCATGAAGCTTATTAAAAAACAATTATTACGAATCTCCTTACTCCGTACGCTACTCGGCAGATGATTCGCTCATTAGCTTATCGAGCAGCAGAAAAAACTCTCTAAGCTTTTCTTTTGGGATGTCGGCATACTTGTCTCCAATGCTGATCTCACAATAAGAAGTATGTTCCCCGGTAGCTCTTATTCCCGCGCTTAAACCGATTCCTGTCGCCTCATACACCGCTGACAGAATCGGTTCAAGTTGTTCCTTAGACATTTGAAAATGCATGTGAAACATATTGGAGACAGGTTGAGCGGGCAGAGTGGTTACGTCGTGACATTGATTAACCCAAGCAGCAAGCTCCTTCGCGCCTTCATAATACTGCTGCATCTTGCCCTCTCTTTGCCGGAAATAATAATCAGAAGAAATGATGTACGGATATAAGCTGATTAAGTCTCCACCATGCCGCCGTTTCCATATCTTTGATTGCTTCGTAAAATCTTCACTGCCTGCAAGAATTGCCCCGGCGATTCCTCCAATTCCTTTATAAAAGGATATATACACACTATCAAAGAGTGCAGAGATTTCAGCTGCTGACTTCCCGTAATACGGGAGGATCTCAAATAATCTTGCCCCATCCAAATGCAATTTAATGCCGCGTGCACGGCAATGAGCAGAAATAGCTTCAAGCTCCGTGTACTCTGGCAGCTGACCACCAATCTCGCGCTGGGGTAATTCCAGCAACAGACAGGCGATATCCTCCTTTAGGTTCGCCACATCCTCCAAAGTGATTAATCGGTTCTTGTCCGCAAGCAAGATAGGCTCAATATGATGTAATTCCTTCAGGCCATCCTGCTCATGGATCTCCAAGTGACATAAGGGATGATAGGCTACCTTTTTCACCTCTTTTTCATCGCACCAAATTCTTAAAGCGATTTGCTGCGCCATCGTTCCGCTCGGAAAGAAAACCGCGGTTTCTTTGCCCAGGATATTCGCCATTTTCGTCTGGAAATCTTCAATCACTTCGCCCGTTCCATAAATATCAGATGCCGTACTGTTCTCTACGGCTGCCAAGGCTTCCTTCAACACTTGCACATCTCTATTCCCATTCCCTGCGATTCGATAGGCCGTTTCATTAAAAGCCTCTTGTACGGTTTTTTTTCCGTTCATTCGTTGGATAACCCCTTCCGGATTTGCCTTGTCCCTAATATAGACGAATTTCCAAAAATCCCATCTTAATTTTACCCGATCTAAGGTGAAAAAACATGAGCGCTGTGCTACAATATTGGAATTGCAACGGCAATCTTAGGGAGGGTTATTGAATCACATGCTCATTATTGGTATCGCCGGCGGCACCGGCTCGGGAAAAACAACCGTAGCCCGCTCCGTCATTGACCGTCTTGGAACGGGAAAGGTAACTTTCATATCTCAAGATAACTACTATAAGGATCACTCACATCTCAGCTTTGCTGAACGTGAATCCATTAATTACGATCATCCTTTCGCTTTCGATAACGAGCTGCTCATTGAGCATCTTAAATCTCTGCGCGAAGAACAGACCGCATTCGCTCCCGTGTATGACTTTACAGTCCATGCCCGCTCCACTACAGAGACGGTAGAACTGAAGCCAAACAATATTGTAATCATCGAGGGACTCCACGTCCTTTCTGACGAGAATCTCCGTGAAATGCTCGACATCAAGGTATTCGTGGATGCCGATCCTGATGTACGCATTCTCCGCCGGGTCCTTAGAGATATTGAAGAACGTGGACGGAGCATCCAGTCGATCCATCATCAATATTTGAGTACAGTTAAACCCATGCATGAAGCTTTTATCGAACCATCCAAAAAATACGCTGACCTGATCATCCCTGAAGGTGGCCATAATGAGGTTGGTATTCAGTTGTTGTCCATCCTAACGGAGAAGCATCTATATAACGATTGGACGTCTTAAAGTCTTAATTAAGCGCTTCTAGCTAGCTGCAGAGAATCTCTCTGCGGCTTTTTTGATATGCGTTGACCCATCCATGGTTCAGAATAATCCCACCTCATTCTGGTAATAGCTATATTTACAGCACCAGCGGAAGAGGGATAACAACTATGGGATTTCTGAACAGAACAATAACAAAAGTTTTTAAGAACCCTTCATTAGGGCACCCTAACCCCACTAAAGAATTACCCAAGGAACCTATTAAAGAAAAACTTCAAGATAATATTCAATATATAAAAACAACACTCGGCAATAGTACAGATCTCGTGATTAGAGAATTCTTTATTGGTTCCAAACACCAGATCAAAGCAGCTATTTTCTATACAGATGGATTGGCGGATAGTAAAGCTATTCAGGATTTCATTCTGGAATCACTAATCTTAGAACTTCCAGATCCAAGTCTTGATACACAAACAGCCAACTATCAATTATTAAAAGATCACATGCTCACTGTAGGGGATATTAAAGATGCGACGGAGTTCAATTCTTTATTCACCTCTCTATTATCCGGAGATGTGATCCTCTTACTTAATGGATATACCAAAGGGTTCACCATAGGCATGCGTGACTGGAAAGACCGTGGCGTAACGGAAAGTGCCACTGAAACGGTGATTCGTGGACCTAAGGAAGCCTTCACAGAAAGCTTACGCACGAATACCGCATTAATCCGGCGGAAAATAAAAGACCCCAATCTTTGGTTAGAAACACAGCAAATTGGACGTGTAACACAGACAGACGTAGCCCTCATGTATATCAATGGCATTGTTAGTGATGAGATTCTGCAAGAAGTACACTCACGTTTAGATCGGATCGACATTGACGGTATCCTGGAAAGTGGCTATATCGAAGAATTAATCGAGGATGAAACCTATACCCCATTTCCAACCATCCATCATACGGAACGCCCTGACGTTATAGCAGCTGCTCTTATGGAAGGAAAAGTAGCCATATTAGTAGATGGGACTCCTATAGTAATGACGGTGCCTACCTTATTTGTTTCCTTCATGCAGACGGCGGAAGATTATTATCAACGTGCCGATGTTAGCACCTTAGTACGAATGCTTCGATACTTCAGTATTTTCATTTCACTACTTGCCCCATCTTTGTATGTAGCTATTACTACCTTTCATCAGGAGATGCTGCCCACAACCCTGCTGATCAGTCTAGCCGCACAACGGGAGGGCGTGCCGCTTCCAGCATTTATTGAAGCACTCTTAATGGAGCTTGCCTTTGAGATTATACGAGAAGCGAGTGTACGAATGCCTCAAACCATAGCCCAATCTGTATCCATTGTAGGCACCCTAGTGATTGGGACTGCGGCAGTTGATGCCGGCATTGTTTCTGCTGCCATGCTTATTGTCGTCGCTATTACTGCTATCTCCAGCTTTGTGCTGCCATCCTTCGATCTTGCCCTGACCATCAGAATGCTCCGTTTCCCAATGATGTTCCTTGCTGCATCCTTTGGATTGTTTGGGATCATTATCGGCGTTATTGCGATAGTTCTTCACATGTGCAGCTTACGTTCCTTTGGAATTCCTTATTTGAGCCCGTTTGCTCCCTATAATCTCGCCGATCAAAAGGACACCTTTTTCCGAATGCCGCATTGGGCTATGTTTACCCGCCCTAGACTTATCAATAAAAAAAATATCGTTCGGGAAAAGAGTACACCACCGGAGAAACCGGGAGATCTCACGGAGGAATAGCCCCTGAAACCTTGACCTATGAAGTGATAAATTGGAGTGAAGAAAGCCATGCTCGAAAAGGGTAAAATAAGTACTCGTCAGCTTACCATACTGGTTATGTTCCTTACGATCGGGGATTCCATTCTCGTAATCCCTCCCTCCACTTCACACTACGCCAGACAAAATGCCTGGATTTCCGCATTAATTGGTATGATCGTAGGTTTACTAGCCATCTATATGTACAGCAAGTTCGTAAAGTTGTACCCCAAACTAACGCTTATTGAGGCGATTCAAAAGGCTTTTGGAAAATGGATTGGGACTATTCTATCACTCTTGACCTTAATGTATTTTCTTATCGTCACCGTTGGAAGTATGCGAGAACTCAGTGAGTTCGTTACATCCGAAATATTACCGAGAACCCCTATTCCGGCTGTTTTAATCTTATTCATGGTGATCGTGATTATGGCTACACGACTAGGTATTGAAGTCATAGGACGAGCTGGAGAGATCTTTACACCTATGATTATTATCCTATTTCTGATTCTGACGGTCGCAATTATTCCTCAGATGGAGATTGTCAGATTACTGCCCATATTGGAGGATGGCATAAAACCAGTGTTGAGAGGGTCTATTTCCATTACGGCTTACACCTTTATAGAACCGGTTGTTTTTCTAATGTTTCTCCCTTATGTAAACCAACAACAAAAGATAACCAAAGGCTTACTACAAGGCTGTTTCTTAGGCGGTATTATTATCTTCCTGACGGTTACTATTTCCATATTAGTGCTGGGTCCAGATCTGACAACCAGGGATATCTATCCCAGTTATAACATTGCAAGGCGCATATCCGTTGGTGGTTTCTTCGAGCGGGTGGAAGCCATGATAGCACTACTTTGGATGTTAACCTTGTTTATAGAAGTTACCTTATACTTCTATGCTTTCGTTCTGGGGTTGTCTCAATTATTCAAACTAAAAGAGTACCGGGTGCTAACTCTACCCACAGGATTAATTTTGGTTACACTAGCACCTCTTATTGCGCCAAATTACACCTATTACAACAAAGTATTCGATAATTATTGGGTGTACTATGTTATAACCTTCGGGTTATTTCTACCTTTGGTGTTGTTAGGTGTGGGAATGTTTCGAAGGGCATTGAGCAAAGGCTTAAAATCTCGAAGCTAAAGATGGGCTGGGAGACATGAATACCGAAAGATCTAACGGAGGATTAAACCATGAAACGAAGATCGCTTCTGATTTGTGTTCTTATTCTCATGCAAATATTTGTAACAGGTTGCTGGAGCCGCCGAGAATTAAATGATCTTGCGATTGCTGTAGGAATAGGGATCGATAAAATTGGAGATCAATATCAAGTTTCTGCACAAGTGGTCTTACCCAGTCAAATCGCTGGCTCCAAGGGAGGCTCTCCTCAAGCACCCGTCAACCTTTATAAAGCGACAGGAAATACTGTATATGAAGCCCTTAGAAAAATCACAACCGTTAGCCCACGTAAAATTTATATCTCTCATTTACGAATCCTAGTCCTAGGTGAGGATTTGGCTAAAGAGGGAATCAACGATGTTCTTGATTTCATGTCAAGAGACACTGATACGCGAAATGATTATTTTATAGTGGTAGCAAAGGATGCAAAGGCAGAAGATGCGTTGAAAATATTAACCAGTCTTGAAAAGATTCCTGCCGTGCGATTGTTTTCCAGTCTGGAAAGCTCGGAGAAAAATTGGGCACCTACATCTACTGTGACATTAGGAACCCTAATTACAGAACTTGTCAGTAAGGGTAAGAATCCAGTCTTAACAGGTGTTGTCATCGAGGGGAGTGTAGATGTAGGAGAAACTCCGAATAATGTTGAAACGGTAGACTCTCCAACAGAATTGAAATACTCCGGATTGGCCATATTCAAGGAAGAAAAATTGATTGGTTGGCTAAATCCTGAGGAATCAAAAGTGTATAACTATTTAACCAATAAAGTAGAGAGTACTGTTTTCTATATCCAATGTCCCGAAGGTAAAAAGGTTTCGCTTGATGTATTTGAAGCCCGTTCCAAAATGAAAGGCAGCATCCATAATGAAAAACCAGAAATCAGTATTGAGCAACATATAGAATCAGATATAGGGGAGGTTCAGTGTAGAAATCTTGAACTGACAGACACAAAAACTATCACCGAATTAGAACAAATCGCCAATAAAAAAGTCCAGAATTTATTCAAAACTACTATTAAAAAGGTACAGAATGAATACAAAAGCGATATTTTTGGATTCGGTGAAATCATCCATCGTTCTAACCCGCAGGCGTGGAAGAAACTGCGAAACAATTGGGATGAGACCTTTGTTAACCTTCCAATAAGCGTAAAGATGGATATTAAGATTCGCCTGTTAGGGAAAGTGACTAACTCTTTCCTAGAAGAGACGAAGTGATGAATTGGAGTCACAAAACCATGTATAACATCGCAAGGTGCCCAACTATTAAAATTGAAAGAGTATCGAGTGTTAACCAAATTACACTTATTACAGCGAAATTGCAGTAATGTTCAGAAGAGCACTGAGCAAAGACTTAATATCTCGAAACTAGATGGTTTGGGAGGTTGTGAATATTGGGTATAGTAGTGATTCTCATAGTTGTAGCCGTTATAGCAACCATTGAAGTTCCCCTGATGTGGAGGAAAAAATTAATCAAGGAGATGTGGGTTTTCTCATTTCTTCTGTTGCTGGGAACTTTCTTCAGTCTTATTAATGCGTTACATATTTCGGTCTCTAACCCATTGGGATGGATGATATTTATCTATAAACCCGTCTCCGATATGGTAAATGCCTGGTTATCCTAAAATGGGACTGAACCATTCCCTTGAGATGGCTTAGTCCCCATGATTAAACGACGTTGCCAAATCAGCAAGCGCCCTAAAGTTTGTTGCTAGCCGTTCACGCGCCAGCCAGTAATAGACTTCCTGGCCTCTCTTTTTATGGTCAACAATGCGGGCATCCCGTAGGATTTTGAGATGATGTGAAATCGCTGGCCTGCTTATTTCGAATTCACCTGCAATTTCCCCAACATTTAGCCGACCTTTATTCCCTAATAACGTAACAATCCGAATCCGAGTAGGATCACCAAATGCGGTGAGAAACCGTGTGATGCTGTTGATATCGTTAGGTTTAATCTCTTGCGGTTCTATCTCCCCACCCCGATTCGTAAATAAACTTAAACATACTCACTTGTTGAAACTACAATAAAGACCTTGTAGATTCTCTAACTATTAATTCTGCCGGGAAAATCTGATGCGCATGCTTAACCTTCTTATTGATGAGATCAAAAAGAATCTTAATCGTCGCTTCCGCAATCTCCACTACCGGCTGTTTGATGGTAGTAATAGAAGGATTATAATAGAAGGAAATATCCAATCCGTCATAACCAGCCACAGAGTAATCTTCCGGGACTTGCTTGCCCGCTTCAAATATTGCCTTACAGGCGCCGATAGCCATACTATCTGATAAGGTAAAAATAGCGGTGAACTCTTCACCTAACTCTAGCAATTCTTTTGTAACCGCATACCCATTTTCCATACTGTAACTGTCGATATCCTCTTTCATCCGCCGCACTAGCCGTTCATTATAAGTAATTCCATGATCGGCTAAAGCCTTTTTATAACCTTCATATCTTAACTTACCGATACTTACATCTTCTTCTGGTGCAGTAATGACCGCAATTTTCTCATGCCCCTGATTACATAAATAGTCGACAATTTTATAGCTCTCATTAAAGTCATCGACAGATACAGAAGAATAGTCGCTCAAATCAAACTCTTCCGTCATCCCAATCGTACTAAGGACAAATGGAACCGTTAATTGCTGTAATTTCTCTTGAGAGTGTGAGAATAAACCTCCTAAAAAGACAATTCCCTTCAGCCTTTTTTCTTTCTCCAGCTCAATCGCCACTTCGATCTCATCTTGATTCTCATCAACTCGTTGTAGGATGAAGGAGTATTTCTTGCGTTGAATCTCTTTTTCGAACACTTTGATCATCGGGCTAAAAAATGGATTGGATATCCCTTTAATCAATACTGCAATCGTTTTCGAATCAGAACGTTTTAAATTTCTTGCACTGTTGTTCGGGACATAATGATTTTCTTTGATAACCCTCATAACCATAGCTTTTGTTTCTTCATTAATATCCGGATGATTGTTAATAGCCCTTGATACAGTAGTCACGCCAACACCGCATAATTTGGCGATGTCTATAATAGTCAGTCTCTCCATTTCTATCTATCCTTTACTTGTTAGTATCTATCAAACTCCTTAATCCTTATTCAACTTCATAGTCAAAATAAGAAAGCAGGGGATTCCTGATGGTCACCCACCAAGAAAAACACCCTACTCGCTTCTTACATGAATATTAATTTATTTAACGAGGTAGATCAAGCTTAACCCTTAACCGCACCTGCAACGACACCTTCGATGATGTACTTTTGACAAGTCAGGTAGAAAATGATGATTGGCACAATAGCTAAGACCAGCATCGCCATCATAGCTCCCATGTCAATCGATCCGTATCCACCTTTTAGGTACTGGATCGCAATAGGAATCGTTTTATATTCTGTACCAATCAGCAGGTCTGGCAATAGGAAGTCGTTCCATACCCACATTACATTAAGGATAGCTACAGTTACAGCAATAGGTTTCAGGATGGGCAATACCACTTTAAAGAAGGCCTGAGGTGGATTACAGCCATCAATCATTACCGCTTCTTCAACCTCAAGCGGGATAGACTTCACAAATCCGCTAAACATAAACACAGACAGCCCTGATCCAAACCCTAAATAGATTAAGATAATCCCAATCGGATTGTCGAGATGCAGCACGTTTGCAGTCTTAGTCATTGTGAACATAACCATTTGGAAAGGCACGATCATCGAGAATACAAACGCATAATACATCATGCCTGTGAATTTGGACTTCACCCGGGTAATGTACCATGCAGTCATGGAAGTAAATAACACGATCACAGCCACCGAGCATACCGTAATAAACAAGGACATTCCGAAGGCACTGAAGAAATCAATCTTTGCTGCACCACTAGTATAGTTCTTTAAACCAACAAACGTAGTCTCATTAGGGAATAAGAACGGCGTATCACTAATGTAGAACTTACCCTTGAAGGAGTTCATCAGAACAATAAAAATAGGAGATAAGAACGCAATGGCCAAGACCAACAAAATGGTGAATATGGAGTAATCTTTTGCTCTAGTCTTTTGCATTAGTTCTCAACCTCCTTTCTTCTAGTAATGACAAGTTGTATTAAGGCGATTAAGGCTACTAAAGCAAAGAATACGACGGCTTTCGCTTGACCGACACCTTCCCATCCTGATTTTCCGTAGAATGTATTGTAGATGTCCAGTGCTAACATGGAGGTCTGCTTAGAAGGAGCACCAGCGGTCAACGCTAAGTTCTGGTCAAACAATTTAAATGAATTGGATAAGGTTAAGAATAAACAAATAGTAATGGACGGCATTACGAGTGGAATAGTCACATTACGCAAAATCTTAGAACGTGAAGCTCCGTCAATTCTTGCGGCTTCTACTATATCTTTAGGAACATTCTGAATACCTGCAACATAGATAATCATCATGTACCCTATCAATTGCCAATTCATAAGAACGATTAGTCCCCAAAATCCATACGTTGCATCAGAGGTCAAAGTGACACCAAATTTGTACAAAATCCCATTAAAAATCAGCTGCCAGATGTATCCTAATACGATACCGCCTATCAAGTTAGGCATAAAGAAGATCGTTCTAAATACGTTGGTACCTTTTAGCTTTCTAGTTAATAACATCGCCAAGATGAAGGCGAACACATTAATAGTAAGAACAGATAAAACTGTGAATTTAACGGTGAAACCTAATGCATTTAGAAACTCTTGATTCGAAAAAGCTTTAGCGTAATTGCCAAACCCTATCCATGTTGCATCATTGACTGTAGTAAACTCTGTAAAAGACAAATATATACCCAAAAGAAAAGGGATCACAAAGGCAATTCCAAAGGCTATTATGGTCGGTAATGCAAAAAGAGCAAAATATTTTTTTATCGATTTTTCCATGGAGTCTTCTCCTATCTCAGTATGGAAAATGATGAAACAGATGTAGCAAGATCCACTCCAATTGTTGCTTAGTGCCACTGAATCCCGAGGGAGCCCAGTGGCACTAAGCTTTTATCTGTATGACAACTGAGAGTTATTCAAGCATCTTTCCATGCATTTATTATTTTGCTTTTTCAGCCTTCCAAGTGTCCTTGAAGATGGTTACAACTTCATCCCAAGTTTTGTTTCCTTGAGCGTATTGCAAGAGGGCATCACCAAAGACGTTTTTGAATTCTTCACTTGGGAATGCTGCGAATGTCCAAGCTACAGAAGTAAGATCTTTTTCCATCCAAGCAGATACTTCTTTAGCAAGTGGATCTGCTGGTTTTTCGCTGTCTTCAAAGGTATTGAATGGTGCGATGAAACCTAGATCGTTAGTTACATAAGCTTTACCTTTTTCACTGGAGAACAACCATTCCAGGAAAGCGATAGAAGCTTGTTGGTTCTCAGCAGATACTTTGCTGTTGATTGCGAAATAGTTTTCTGTACCTACAGCCAAACCTTGTTTTTCTTCGCCTTCCATACCTGTGTAGATAGGCAAGAATTTGATTTCTTCAGCTTTAACTACGTTACCGTCAACATCGTTGATTTGTGACCAAGCCCAGTTACCATTTTGAACCATAGCTGCGTTACCAAGTGCAAATTCAGCCATGGAGTCAGCTACGGATTTACTACCCAGCAAGGATTCTTTAGTTACAGAGTTCTTGATGTACAGATCGAAGATGTTTTTAAATTTATCGTTGTATTTGAATTCAACTTCTTTAGAAGCTAGACCCGCAAGAACGGTGTTGTCAAACTCAGTATTGTCTTTGAATTCATAATACAGCGGCAAGTTTGCAAGGTGAGTCTGCCATCTCCATTGCTCACCAGCAGCGAGGGAAGTGGAGGCGAATACACCTTTAATGCCCAGTTGGTCTTTTTTAGCCGTCATATCTTCTACTACTGCTTTCAAAGTGTCGAAGTTATTGATCTCAGTTGTGGAGGAGATCGATACCGCTTTATCAGCCAAAGCGAAGTATTTTTTCATAATTGCGTCGTTGTAGATGATGCCGTATCCTTCAACTACGTAAGGGATACCATACACGCCTTCACCTTCAGTTACAGCCAAGCTTTTGTCAGACAGATAGCTGTAAAGCTTAGTATCTTTCAAATCCAAGGTGTAATCTTTCCAGGATTGAAAACCAACAGGTCCGTTAATTTGGAAAATAGTTGGCGCTTCAGACTTGGAGATTTCGGATTTCAATTTAGTTTCGTAAGTACCCGCAGCAGCCGTTACGACTTTTACCTTAACTCCTGTTTCTGCTTCGTAATCCTTAGCGATCTTTTCATATATTTCTGCAATCTCAGGTTTGAAGTTCAAGAAATAAACTGACCCTTTTTTACCAGATGTAGCGTTTCCATCATTGGTTGCAGAATTATTTTCTTTATTCCCACATCCTGCCGCTAAGACAACAACCATAGACATTACTAACATGAGCCCTAAATATTTTTTGATATTCTTCATTCTTCTTCCCCCTCGTACTTTTTATTAGATTACTTCGCATGAAGACGTTCCGATGCTGTTAGCGAAAATTATGTCAGCGTTTTCAATTGCTTAAGTAATCCCCAGCCTACTTTTTTGGTATCCTTCTCGGTATCCTTATCGGTAACGTTTTCAATTGAAATATTAGCACACCATTTTGAACTTTTCAATAGCCAATCTTTTAGAATCATTTTATGGAAAAACTGCCCACGGCAAACCTTGCAAGCGTTATAATAGATTCATCCTTATTCATGAATGGTGAATGCTTAGGACATACTAATGGTTAACGACCCATTAAATAACTATGAATAGGTGATTGCATATTTTATCTCTGATCGAACAGTATGAGCTACAATTCTCCAATAATAATTATTTTGGCGATATCGGGGTAGATCCCTCTTACTCCATTGTAGAAGGCTCCCTTCCTGTACTAGTCTCAGCTCCACATGCCATTAATCATTTTCGAGAACATGCTGTAAAACCAGCTGACATGTATACAGGCTCCCTTGCCCTCTTGTTACAAAAGCTCACCAATTGCTACTGTATTTATTCGAATAGCTTTTCCAAAGAAGACCCAAATTACATCTTAGGTGGAGAATATAAGGCTGCGCTACGAGCGCTTGTCAAAGAACATCGCATTCAGTTTGTGATCGATCTGCACGGAGCTTCTAAACTTCGAGAGTTTGATATTGACCTAGGGACACTGTACGGAACCTCTATACGAGAGAATAATTTAAATGACGTCATAGGCATCTTTAACAATAATGGTATTACCAATGTTCGACAAAATCATACATTTTCTGCATCCCATCCTGGAACAATTACTTCATATTGCGCTAAGGAATTGTTAGTTCAAAGTATTCAAATTGAAATTAATCGAAATTATCGTAACCCGAATGCGTTTGATTTATTCCAAAAAACCATTCATTCCCTTGAACAAATCATTAAACTATTGGGCGGTGTCTGACATTATTATCGAGCAAACCTTTACTATTCTAGACAAACAAAGCCTTCAACCTCGTGAAGAAATCACAATGAACTCCGAAGAGTTAAAGGAATTAGGTTTAGTCCAGCATATCTTCGTTGATCTTACAGCAGAGAATGGTGTCAAAGCCAGCTGTTTAATTTTATCGGCAGATGAGGTGCCAAGAGGTACAATCCAATTATCCAAGCGGGCAAAGGACAAGCTCGGGGACTGCCTGACTACAGGATTAACAATAACGAAGCCAGAATACGACACAGTTCTTCGGGGAATTCCTAAAGTGGACGAGATTGCCAAACCCTATGTAAAAGCCTGTCCAGCACTCGTCCGTAAATATACGAATCAAGTAGAACTTATCAATCCCAAAAATGGCTTCCGGGTAAACCTAACTTTACGAGAAGATAGCACAGCCAAACCGAATACCCTTTACTTCAACAGATACATTATGTTATTGCTTGAAACCCATTCCGAGGGGCATGACCCATTAATCATTACTCGCGCTAGGACGCGTTCTCAACCCAAGCCAGGCATACATAAACTTATAAATCAACTGATCCAACGGCCCTTAAGTGCATTAGGGAACTTTTTTATTGGCAAAAGAGAGCTCACCCTCAGAGTGGGTCATCCTTACCCTTTTGATGAGCACCAGAATTTATGCAGAATTCATCCGAATGTTAGAAAACTGCTAGGCATGGAAGAAACAGATCAGATCGTGATCTCCTATAATTCCAAACAAATCACCATCCCCATCTTAGACATCGATACGGAGCATATTGCCCAGTCAGTCAAGCTTCATGCGGATAATGAGCAGCTTAAATTTATCGACGGCCACTTATTTATCGGGATCACCGCCTTATCGCGTAACGAGTTAGAAATCCCAAGCATCGGCACATCAGTTACCGTAAAAAGAAGTATGTACTCCTTATTCCTAAAGCACTTAAACAAACTGGTCTTACCTGTTATCGCTTTGTTGTTCACCATAGTACAGCTATATAAGGATTTGAACTGGAGCATCGCTCTGACCATCATCATTTCTCTTGTGTTACTTCCGATTATCATCTACACAACACTATCTGAGGAACGCGCCAAAATTAATTAAATGGAGGGATTTCCGTGGAATTCACTTCACAATCCCAAGTAGAAGATATGATCTACAGCTCTTACCTAAGGGCCATTAACAACATTACAGAGACTTTGGATGAAGAAGTTAGAAAACCGGAGTTAACCAGAGCATTACTGGATGCAGTCGGAAGTCCGGATCGCAATCAAAAATACATACTGGTCACAGGCAGTAAAGGTAAGGGCTCCACCTCTAGATTTATTTCCTCTCTGTTAAGTCACTTGGGATATAAAGTGGGGTTATTCACCTCCCCTCACCTGGTAGATTTCAACGAAAGAATCCGGATCAATGGGCAGGCAATAGCCACAGAAGATTTTGTACGATTAGGTAATGTAATTCGCGGGGGCTTCCACCAGATCGAAGAGCAGCTTGCTGCTGATGAATATCAAGGTCCGGTTGGGGTTGCTTTGGCTATTGCGGCTTTGTACTTTAAGGAGAAGGGTACAGATATCAATGTGATTGAATGCGGTAGAGGAGGAAGGTTTGATGACACCAATGTCCTGAGCAATGACTGGGCTGTCATTACCCCGATTATGGAAGAGCATGTAGCCCATTTGGGACCTGATCTGAACAGCATTACACTGCACAAGCTGGGGATTGTCAAAAACAACACAACAAACGTCTATGTTAGCAAACAGAAATCCGACGTTCTTGCGATCATGAAGGACAACCTCTCCTCCAACCCTGTGCAATATTATGAAGAACAGTTTTTAGCTGAATCTATCACAACCACTTCTGTCGGAACTACTTTTGATGTCCGGACGAAGCCAGCCGTTTATCCAGCCTTGACCCTTCCGCTATTGGGACAGTTTCAAGCGGTCAATGCTGCCAGCGCAGTCGCACTTTGTGAAGAGATTACAGGGGGACCCCTTGATCAGGAGATCGTACATCACTGTTTTGAACAATTACAATGGCCGGGACGTTGTGAAGTTATCTGTCATGACCCACTGACGATTATTGACGGAGCTATTCATAGAGATTCTGCAAGCTATCTGGCTGAACTTATTCAATTAGTGAATCCTGAGCGCAGCCGTACCGTCACATCCATCATCGGTGTCCCTAAGGATAAAGATTACACAGGGGTCATCGAAGTCATGAGTACAGTCTCGGATCAACTAATCGTAACCAAACCCGATATAAGCCATCTAATTTTCCCTACGGATGCTCCGCTTATCGCTAAAAGTTTTCTCGAAAAAAGTTCCGAATTCCCTTATTTAGAGGACGCTCTCACGTATGTTAAAGAACAATCACCTTCCGAGATTATTATAATCGTGGGTACGCAAACTCTAATCGGAAATGCCAAAAGATTATTCGGGCAATCGCTGCTGAATATCGGCTTATAACTGATTCATACGCTGAAGAATAACTTCCCTGTAAAGGTCTGAGAGGCCAGGTACTTCACTTGGATTTTGCTTGCAATATTCATCTAACATTACCTTATGATTGACTTCGATCACCAACAAGCCTTGATTTGTCTCTAAGATATCTACTGAGCAGAAATCAAGGCCCAGCGCTTTAGAGGTCCGGGAGGCAAGCTCCGCCAGCGCCTCTTGTTTGACCTGATCTTTCACCTCAATCGTAACAGCTCCGTTAATCAAATTGTGCTTCCACGAACGAACTCTTTTTTTGCCAAGGAATACACGCGCCTGATGATTAAAAGTTACAATTCTATACTCAATCTCCGCTTCATAATAAGGACCTATTGCCCCATTAAGCTGTAAAGAAAATAATAAATCCAGCTTTTCATGCAGATCGGCTATCTCATTGATTTTGTACACATGATTGCCCTGCGCCCCGTTATCCTGCTTCATAACTACCTCCCCATTGCACGCTTGGAAATAACGCTCAGCCAATGGATAAGGATTCAAATTGCTAAATTTGGAGTCTGGATGCGGCAAATAAATATGTTCTACGGCTGGGATATTCGCCTTATGCAAAACATCATAAGTTAGAGATTTACTCATGGCAATGATCGTAGAAGCACTGTTGTTTAGTCCGATCTCAGCGTCTACCATCACAAATGATTTCACTCCATCTGTCGCTCTATATACGAAATTCGGTGTAATTTCCTCAAAGCTAATCCCTGAGGCTGTAACAGAATGCTGGATCATTTTTAAGTAAGGTCTAGTCGTCATTCAGTTTCCTCATTTCTAACAAAATATGACCAAACCTAATCATAGCATGAGGAATATTAATAAAAAATAATAAAATTGCGTTATAATAGTTAACACAATAATCTCCCGAATCTTATTTCAGGTCCCTTTTTCACAAAAATGACAGACTGTATGTTACGTTTAATGACTGACAGCGCTTTTATAGTTAAAATAAGTGTTGATTATTTAGTGATCATCCTCTATGATAAGCTTATTAAAGCGAATCAAAAAGTTAAAGCGGTTAAACTTTAATCTCTAGGTACCTAGTATTATTGCTAATTAATAGTGTTAGTATGATCAAAAGTTAAAGCGCTTATACTTTTAAAACGAGAGGTTGGTGTGTCATGATCAATCGCGAGAACAGGCGGCAGACGTTCTACATGTATCTGTTCATTTCTCCTTGGATTATCGGCTTCCTAGTATTCGCCCTTTATCCTATCTTATCATCGCTTTACTTCAGCTTTACTGATTATGACATCATACACCCACCTAAATTTATCGGGCTCGCTAACTACACAGAGATGTTTCACAATGACCTGTTCTGGAAATCGGTGGTTGTCACGCTGAGATATACCTTCATCGGTGTACCTATCCAGCTTGCGCTCGGTCTTGGCTTTGCACTATTGCTTCACCAGACCATTCCTCTGCGCGGCTTTTTCAGAACAGCAATGTATTTTCCAAGCATGGTATCCGGCGTGGCCATGTCCCTGCTGTGGTACTGGATCTTCAACCCGCAGATCGGGCTCTTCAATTACATCCTTTCCTGGTTCGGCATTCATGGACCGGCTTGGCTGATGAACCCAGACACTGCACTATATGCCTTGATCATCATGACTTTCTGGACAGCAGGCTCAGGAATGATTTTATTCCTCGCAGGTCTGCAAGGCGTACCGGCTAGCTTGATCGAAGCCGCTAACCTTGACGGTGCCGGGCGCTTCAGAATCTTCCTGAACATTACCTTACCGATGATCTCTCCCGTGCTGCTCTTCCAACTGATTATGGGACTGATTGATTCCTTCCAAGTCTTTACCCAAGCTTTTGTCATGACTCAAGGGGGGCCGAATTACTCTACCTGGTTCTATGTCTATAATCTCTACACCAGCGCTTTCAAAGAATATCGTGCCGGTTATTCCTCAGCCTTGGCATGGGTGCTCCTTATCGTAGTTATGCTCTGCACCGCACTAATTATGAAATTGTCTAACCGTTATGTTCACTATGAAGGAGGCGGACGCAAATGAGTACAGTCAGAGCGCTAAGCCCCCGGACTAAAGGAACCAAACGCCGCCGGAAAGCGGAGCCTGTTAAGATTTTCAGCTTTATTACTCTAGTAGTTACAACATTTCTGATGCTGCTTCCTTTGTTCTTCATGGTCTCCACTTCACTTAAGTCCAAACGCGAGATGCTGAAGTTCCCACCCACCTTTCTTCCGGAGAGCTGGCAGTGGAGCAATTACACAGAAATATTTGATACCCTGCAGTTCGGTACACTTTATAAAAACAGTCTGATTATCGCCGGCTTTAGTGTTGTGGGAACCTTGATTTCTTCGGCGCTGGTTGCCTATGGATTCGCCAGATTCAGAGGTACAGGTAATCAGGTGTGGTTCATCCTGCTGCTGAGCACCATGATGTTACCCTATCCGGCCATTATGATTCCGCAATTTGTACTCTTTTCGCAAATGAACTGGATAGATACCTTTTTACCCCTGATCGTGCCTGCTTTCTTCGGCTCAGCCTATAATATTTTTCTGCTGCGCCAATTCTTCTCCACATTGCCTGAAGAGCTGTTTGATGCCGGACGCATTGATGGCTGTGGTGAAATACGGATGTGGGCTACCATAGCAATCCCACTCTCCAAACCTGCACTTGCAACCGTAGCTATCTTTGCTTTTATCTACAACTGGAATGATCTGCTTACGCCAGTGCTTTACTTAAGCTCATCAGATAAGTTCACGCTACCCGTCGGGATGGCTTCTCTTACCTCATCGAGGTTCCGCATTCCACCTTGGCATCTGCTAATGGTTGCTTCGGTTCTAGCTATGGTCCCAATCGTTACGCTGTTTGCTGTAGCCCAGAAACAGTTCGTCGAAGGGATTGTACTTACAGGGATTAAGTAATAATCCGCCATCCGGCGGCCAAATATACTTGAAATCATGGAGGGTTTAGCTAATGAACAAGAACAGGAAAAGTATTGCGCTTTTACTTGCAGCTACCATGCTCGTTGTTCTAGCCTTATCAGGCTGTAGCGGCGGCAAATCGGCGGGTAACGCCCTATCTGAAGGAAACGGTGGCTCTACTAATTCTGGAGGCAAAGCAGAAACGGTAACGATTACCCATTACACAATAGATTCAGAAGACCGCACATTTGTCGAAAAATTAATCCCTGATTTCGAGAAGCAGCATCCGAATATTAAAGTGAAAGTGGAAAAAGCGCCCTATGAGCAGTTCGACAGCAAGCTGCAAACGCTAATTGCCGGCGGCAAATCGCCCGACGTGACAAGTCACTGGGGGTATGGAGGTTTCGCAGAATACTACAATAAGGGTATGTTGTTCGATATGACCGACCTTATGAAAGAGGATGGTTTCAAGGCAGAGGATTATAGTATCCCAGAGAATCTAATGGGTATCTACAAGGTTAAAGATCACACTTACGGCATCCCGGTCAATATGTATGTCACCTTAATGCTCTATAACAAAGACATGTTTGATGCTGCCAAACTGACTTATCCAACAAGCGATTATGAAGATAAGAGCTGGACGTTTGAAAAAATGGTCGACGAAGCTAAACAAATGACGCTTGTATCCGATGATATCGCCAAAACTCAATATGGCGTAGACTTCACTTGGTCCGAACGCGATATGCGGCCGTTATATTTTGGAGCGGAGCCTTACTCAGAAGACACATGGACTAATGGCGGCGTGCCTTCCGAGACTTATTTTGACTCCCCTGAAGTGATCGCTGCCTACAACAAGCTTTTTGATCTTGTCTTTAAGGATAAAGTCTCTCCTTCTTCCGAATGGAGCAAAAGTGTAGCTGGACAGAACGGCGATCCCTTTGTTGCTGGTAAAATCGGCATGTCTATCGGAGGCTCATGGAACCTTGCAGGTGCAAATGACTTCCCCTTCAAAATTGGCGTAGCCGCTGTACCATGGGGAGGAAACGAAAAGGTACGCAGCACCCTTTATGTCGATCCGCTGCTGATCTTGAAGGACTCCAAACATCCGAAGGAAGCTTTTGAATGGATCAAATACCTGATCACAAGCGAAGTGCAAGAGAAATCCATTGAGCTTAGTGGCGGTAACCCACCAGTCAACACCGAAGCTGCAGAAGCTTACTATAAACATTTTGAAGGTATCGATCCACAGGATATCAAAAATGTCTACGAGGGTGCTGTTAACTACGGCTTCGAATCCTATAACCACTTAATCACCAACTACTCGCAAATTAATGACATGTTCATTAATGAATTGCAGCCAGTAGAAACTGGACATAAGACGGTTGAAGAGGTGATGGCGACGATTCAGAAGAAGGTTACAGAGATCATTCAGCGATAACTGTTTGGCAGGTATACCGCCCCCTTTAGGGACGGTATACCTGCGTGAAATCATACGTTTAGCGGACAGTCTGCCAACCCTGTATACTGAAAGTAGAAAACAGGATCGGAAAATCTGCCGTGAGGAGAATTAAAGATGAAAGTTAGTATTTTTGATGTAGCCAAAAAATCCGGATTATCCGTTGTAACCGTATCCCGGGTGTTAAATGGGGCCGAATCGGTACGCGAGAATAATCGCCAAAAGGTGCTGGAGGCAATTAAAGAGCTGGATTACCGCCCTAATGCTGCGGCACGCAGTCTGGCAAGCGGTAAGACGGGAATTATCGGCATTATTGTCACTACCCTGCAAGATTCCTTTTTTGACGCAGTGGTCAAAGAGCTGAATGAAATATTAGCGATGCATGGTTATTTTTTAGCCATATCCATCTCAACAGGCATCGAATCGGATGATAGCCATTATTTAATTCAGGAGGATCGTGTAGACGGTTTAATTCTGCTCTCTCCGATGGAAGAGGACAATTATATTGTGGAGTTAAAACGGCGGGGTATTCCTTATGTGCTGATAGATAATCAGAAGCCCGAAAATGATACCTACTCCATCACGATCGACAACTTCAAGGGGGGATACGCAGCTACGCGTCATCTGCTGGAGCTGGGACACACTTCAATCGCTCATCTCTGCGGTCAGGAAATGTTCCGGAGTACGCGGGAGCGGCGCAGTGGATTTCTACAGGCGCTTCAGGAACAAGGACTGGCCCCCTTTGAGATCGTGCCTGGTGATTTCGATATTGGGATGGGATACGATACCTGCAAACGTTGGCTGAAGGAAGGAAAGCTGCCCACCGCCGTATTTGCCGGGGATGACAATATCGCGCTTGGAGTCATCAATGCCCTGATGGAAGCGGGCATTCAGGTACCCGAAGAGGTGGCAGTGGTCGGCTATGACGATCATTATATTGCTTCACAGCTTCATCCACATCTGACAACAATACGTCAGCCTGCAGACAAAATCGGGCTGGCAGCCGCGGATATGCTGCTCAAACGCATCTCCGGAAAGATGAAACGTGGAGCCGGGATGCGGATTGATCCTGAACTTATCGTACGTGAATCTACCGAAGCTGAGTAGATTAAATTTATACACTAGGAGTGACGACCATTGACTTACTACTTGGGGATCGATGGGGGAGGCACGAAAACCTATGCTCTGCTAAGCGATGAACATGGCAATGTTCTTGGCAAAGGCAAGAGTGGTAACGGCAACCACCAGACAGGCGCCCTTGAGGCCGCCAACAGTATTCAAGAGGCCACATTCGGGGCGCTGGCTGAAGCCGGACTCCGGTTGGAAGACATCCAGCATACCTATCTCGGACTTGCCGGTGCTGATCGCGAGGCCGACTATGCTATTCTCCATCCGATGATACGCCAGATAGGATTCACCAAATACACCATTAACTGTGACACTATGATCGGTCTACGCGCCGGAACGAATCGCCCATATGGTGTCGCGCTCATCTGCGGCACCGGCACCAATTCAGCAGGCAGAAACCTGCAGGGAGAGCATTATCAATGCGGCGGCTTTGACTATATGTACGGTGATTTTGGCGGGGGTGGCGCACTCAATATTGAGGTGTTTCGTTCCGTTATCCGAGCTTGGGACGGCCGGGAACAGCCCACCCTATTAACAGGCTTACTGCTAAAAATGTTAGGTTATGAGGAAGTTGGGCATATGTTTCACGATTTCCTTGATCATTGGAAAAAAGTCCCCGTAAATGTTGCCCGCCTGCTCTTTGAAGCAGCAGCTGAAGGAGATGCCGTAGCGCTGGAGATTTTACATCGGCAAGGGGTTGAACTAGGTAAGTCTGCGGCAGCTATCATTCACAAGCTAGGCATGGAGCAGGAGGCCTTCGATGTGGTGCTGGCAGGAAGTCTGCTAACCCGAGGGGATCGCGGTTGGATTCGCCAGCCTATCGAGAAAGCTGTACACGCTGCAGCCCCTCAGGCAACCGTGGTTACCCTTGCCACAGAGCCTGTAGTCGGTGCAGTATGGTCAGCTATGGATCAAGATGGGTTGACCATTAGTAGTGAAGTATATGAGAAAATGCGGAAATTTCAGGATTATGAATCGATCAAACAAACTACAAGACAGGAGTGATTAATCTTGGCAGCTAACCAAGGATTAAAGATTGCAGTTATCGGTGGAGGTTCTTCGTATACCCCAGAATTAGTAGAGGGATTCATTCTTCACTATAAAGAACTTCCCGTGCGCGAATTATGGCTTGTAGATATTGAGCCTGGTCTTCGCAAGCTGAATATTGTAGGTAACTTGGCAAAACGTATGGTGGAGAAATCAGGCCTTCCGATTGAGGTTCATCTGACAACAGACCGCCGTAAAGCGATCGAAGGCGCCGATTTCGTCAGCACCCAGATGCGTGTCGGCATGCTTGATGCCCGTGCTCGTGATGAGTCGATTCCGCTCAAATATGGCGTTATTGGCCAAGAAACAACAGGTCCTGGGGGAATGATGAAAGCACTGCGCACCATCCCTGTTATTCTGGATGTATGCCGTGATATCGAGGAACTGGCTCCCAACGCATGGCTGCTCAATTTCACTAACCCTGCTGGGATGGTCACCGAAGCCGTTCTGAAATATTCTAAGGTAAAAAGTATTGGCCTGTGCAACGCACCTATCGGCCTGATCAAGCAAGTCTCTGCCAAATATAATGTAGCAGCAGACCGTGTATATGCCGAATTTGTGGGCCTCAACCACTTGCACTGGATTACTCGTATCGATGTTGAAGGTGAAGACAAGCTGGACGATATGCTTGCAGATACAACCAGCTACAGCGCTAAGAACGTACCAGCAAGAGAATGGAACCCGGAATTCCTGCAATCCCTTCATGCACTGCCCTCATACTATTTAAAATATTTCTATATGACCGATGCCATGCTCGAAGAGCAGATAGAATCCCATAAACAAGGCATTAACCGTGCTGAAGTCGTTAAACGTGTAGAAGAAGAGCTCTTCGAGCTTTATGGCAATCTAGAGCTAAGCGAGAAGCCGAAGCAGCTGGAACAGCGCGGCGGTGCTTTTTACTCAGAAGCAGCTGTTAATCTCATGAGATCGCTCCATAACGGATCAAACGACATTCAGACCCTAAATGTCGCAAACCATGGCATATTGGACTTCCTGCCAGATGACGCCAGCATTGAAGTGAACTGCGTGGTCACTAAAAACGGCCCGCTACCACTGCCACTGACCAAAATTCCAACCATGGCTAAAGGACTCATTCATGCTGTCAAAACCTATGAACAGCTGGCGATTGACGCCGCTGTAACCGGAGACCGCGCCCTTGCCCTTCAGGCGCTCGCACATCACCCGCTTGTTCCGTCCGTGGACGTAGCGATTCGGATGCTGGACGAAATGCTGGAAGCTAATAAAGAATTCCTGCCGAACTTTTTTGCGAATTAATTCATACCTCCTATCGAGAAATAACTAAAAGAGACCGAACCCGGTCTCTTTTTTTGCGCTTGTTGCTGATACTCGCTACCGAAGCAAAAATGAATAAAGCATCTTGGTAATTTGCACTTAGCGAATTCGCTATCGGACACAGCTGACCTTAAAAGCGGCTTTTTCACATTTTTAGAGTGCTAGCGGACCCCATAGCCGTTATTAGCATGAAAACCACCCAATATAACCCCTTTCTAATTGAATAGCGGCGCTGGTGTCCGAAAACCTGCTTCAAAGGCTAAAAACTAGCAAATAACGTTATCTGGGTCCGCATGACTCGGCCGAAGATTGCACAGAAAATGTGTTCGGATATTTATAGAAGAACCAGAGATTACTGCGAGTTGTACCGATAATGAGATCTGCTGTCCATCAGTTCACTGCTGCCAGATTTGCCAACGACCCACAACGCAAAAAAACGATCCCTGTTACTGGAGGAACGCTTTTTTGTTTCTACTCCAATGGGCTCCCAGCATTTCCACCATTATCATCCACTCATTTATTGCTGCGCTCTCAGCGTATTTCTTGCATTACCTGTTCAATGCCAAAGCGAATATCCGGCTCTTTTACACTGGATACATTGAGCTTTAGAATCTTCTCTTTATTAAAAGAGGGCAGATACCCGCTGTCCGCCATTTCGATGCGAATGAACTTTTTTTGCAGACGTTTGATCATCTGTTCTGTCTTTATGCTGTCACTAAGCTTCAGATACGTATGCACACCAAGCTGGCCGGTTGGATGGTAGGAATAATGTTGTGCTGTCGCTGTATCTAACTCTCTCATAATCGATTCATGGAGCAGCGTGGATCTTTTTTCGTAGCAGGAACGCATCTTTTTTCGGTGGCGCTCGAACATTCCGCTTTTCAGATACAACTCCAGGGCAGCCTGAGACAGCATAGAGCTATCTATATCCATCAGTCTTTTGAATCGGTTAAAAGAGTCACACAGGACCGCTGGCAGTACAGCGACACCGACACGCAGACCCGGAAATATAATTTTGGAAAAGCTTTTCAAATAGATCACATGGGAAGCATCGTCATAAGCGTAGATCGGATCCTCTTTTGCATCCTGCTCCAAGTCCGCCATGTAGTCATCCTCAACGATGTATACATCGTATTTAGCTGCTAGCTGAGCAATCGCCTTCTTCTGGGGACGGGTATAGGAGACGCCAAGCGGATTATGAAATCGCGGGACGGTATAAAAGAACTTGAACTGGCCTGTCTTAAATAACCGTTCTAATTCTTTCAAGTCCACCCCAGCATCCGAACGCTTTATTCCCTCTGTCTCAATGCCATACGTCTTCAGATATTCCATAAACAACGGGTAACTCGGCTGCTCAATCAGCACTCGCTGCCTGCCATTCGGAAAAGGAATTCGGGTCAATACGCCAAGCGCCTGCTGCACACCTGAGGTAATAAAAATCTGATCCGGATTGGCAAATACCTGATAAGAAGCCAGATGCCGCTGCATTTCACGAATAAGAGAAGGAAGCCCCTGCGGCGTTCCATAGATGAACAAGTCATTGCGGTACATATCAATCGCTTTATTAATACAATGTTGGAAATCCAGATACGGAAAAATATCCGGGTCGGGTGCAGACACCGTAAAATCGATCCAATGTGCACCTTCGTCTTTTCGCTGTCCGCTTCGTTTCATGACATAATAACCACTTTTTGAGGCGGCATAGATTAAATGTTTGTCCTGAAGATCCTGTAACGCGCGAATAACCGTACTTTTACTACATCCATAACGTAAGGACAACTCCCGGATAGACGGTAATTTATCTCCCTCACGATACGCATCCTCGGCAATTTGCGCTTCCAGCTCGTTGATTAACTCCGAATACTTATACATCCCTTTCACCTTCCTCCAAGCTTATTCTGTACCGGTACAGATGAATAATAATTACATTGTAACACAGCTACTCTAGCCTTAGAATAAAGAGCAGAACAGGACCGGTACCTAAATGCGCGCAACACTTTGGAGGTCTTTACTAATGAATACATCTTCTACTCAAAAAGCGATAGCAGCAGCTGTCATGAATGCTATTATCGTCGGGTTTTCCTTTATATTTGTAAAAATGGCTCTAACCGTCTCGGATCCTTTTGATACGCTAGCTCATCGCTTCACGTTATCTTTCCTTGCCGCTTCTTTATTTACTTTTCCAGGGTGGGGGCGGGTGAAGTTTGGAATATCCAAGGCAGCAGTGATAATCCCACTGGCTTTAATGTATCCAGCGTTGTATTTCACCCTCCAAGCGTATGGACTTCTGTATACAACCTCCGCTGTAGCGGGTATTATTCAGGCGACAATGCCCATTTTCACCATCCTTTTGGCGGCGATGTTCTTGAAGGAAACCACGAGCAGCTTCCAAAAGATCTCTACATTAATCTCAGTTGCAGGCATTATTCTTATCTTTGCCATTCCAGGTTTGAGTATCTCTTCTTCTAGTCTTTGGGGCGTCTTACTCATCCTAATCTCAGCTTTATCCCTTGCCGGTTATAATGTTGCAGCTCGAAAGCTGACACGTACCTGGAGTCCCAAAGAACTTACCTATATGATTACTTTGTTCGGATTTATATTTTTTAATGGACTGTCGATCATTAAGCATGGTTCGGCAGGAACCTTGAGTCAGTATTTCACACCTTTTCAAGAGCCAAAATTTATATTCTCCATGCTCTATCTCGGCGTACTCTCCTCCCTCGTAACCTCCTTCCTCTCCAACTATGCTTTATCACGGATGGAAGCTTCACGCGTGAGCATTTTCGGCAGTCTTTCAACAGTTGTCTCTATTCTCGGTGGTGTACTTCTGCTGAATGAGCAACTGGAATGGTACCATTGGACCGGTACAGTGATGATCATCGCCGGGGTGATCGGTGTGAACTGGCGGAAGCAAGTAAGGGCCACAGGCAAAGCGTGAAGATTGATATGCATACAAAAAAGACACCCCGCGAGGTGTCTTTTATCTTTACCCTTTTCAGTATCTCTATTCTGTAGCAAGCCTCGCTAATCGCTGTTATTTGGCTGTTTCAAGCTCCTTGATTTTCTCTTTATATTGATCCAACAGATTAGCTAAAGCTTCCTTGATCACAGTCGCATCTTTGGATTTAGCGGCACTATTCAGATCATCTTGGGCTTTGAAAAAAGCTTTATCCGCGTCGCTAAGATCTGGAATGGAAATAGCAATTGAAGTCGCGTCTACAGCTTTAATTGAGATAGTGATATTGCTATCTACCTGCATATCATCGACTACAGGTATTACTTCAAGGTTACGACCAGCTTCAATATATCCTGCAGGTAGAGCTTCGGTGGATAGTATTTCTTTAGATAATTGAACTCCCTCCACCAGTTCCGCAGGCACAAGCTCGGCAAGTGCGGTTACACTAAATCCAGCAACCTTATAATACTGATCCAAGGTGTTCTTCCAATCTTCTTGGGTATTAGGTGCGTAGGTCTTAGCCAACTCTAGGGGATCTACCCAATCAATAGTGGTTACTTTAGTGGCAATTGTTCCTTTAGAGGCAGCAGTAACCACGGCTGCGGCCGTTGTTTTCGTGTTTCCGTCTTGAGCTCCACTTGCTGCGTTCGTTGCAGACGGTGCAGCAACGGCGGACACTAGCAGGGCGGACAGCGCTAACTTTTTAAATAACATCTGTTGATTCATAAATACAACACTCCTCGTCGATTCGAATGATCTTACAAGACCAAGCTTACATAATGGGTGTGGCAGAACATTGGTTAATTTGTGGAAAAACGATGGCAGCCGCCCCTACCCACCTCTGGATTGATATACTTGTAGGAGAATAATCTGGAGGTAACCCTAAATGAATAATCCATACCTCATTGCCGTAGTCGACGATGATGAACATATACGCAATCTTGTTGAAGCTTATTTACAAAAAGAAAATTACCACACCATCGGCCTTGGCAGCGCTGAGGAAGCATGGACCTTGTGGCAGACAAGCCCCCCGGATATGTGGGTACTTGATGTTATGCTCCCCGGCATGGATGGTTATGAGTTCTGTAAAAGGATTCGTAACGAAGCCGAAGTACCGATCATTATGATCTCCGCAAGAGATAATGAAGTGGATAAAATATTAGGATTGGAGCTTGGCAGTGACGATTATCTAGTCAAGCCGTTCAGTCCTCGTGAGTTAGTCGCCCGGATCAAACGGCAGCTTCAACGCTGGTACAAACTGAGTAATCAGGCCGAAAAGTTGCACAGTCAGACCACTTCCACCCGTCTTGAAATCGACCAGCTTCTACTATTGCCGGAAGAAAGACGTGTATTCTGGTGTGGTGAAGAGGTAGACTTGACCAGCAAGGAATTCACCATGCTAAAAGTATTCGCCGATGCCCCTAACCGGGCATTTACAAGAGATGAGCTGCTGAGCTATGTGTGGGGGGACGACTATTTTGGAAGTGATCGCGCCGTGGATCATCTCATTAAACGGATGCGCAAAAAACTGGAGCATTTGCCCATTGAGGCAGTATGGGGACACGGATACCGCATGAGAACAGATGGGGGTGAGCATACGAATGAAACTAGCACATCAGATTAATTTAGCCTTTAGTATTGCATTGGTATTGCTACTATCTATTACTGCTGTCGTGATCCATTTTGTACTACTCAACCATTTTGTCGGAACACAAAAAGAGGATTTAAGAACCATTGGTGCGGCGATGTCAGCTACATTGACTGAAGAAAGTAAATACATCGGGGAGATTGGCACTCAGCTGGAAGCTCTGCCCGTGACCATACCTTCTCTAAGCACTGCAGGCGTCGAAGCCATTCTTAGCGATGAGTCAGGAAAAGTCTTGTCCACATCATCAGAGATGAGTTCAATTGCAATAAACTACGATGCCAAGAGTGTCACAGGCCAAGCCACTGAGCTCCAGAACATTTGGAATGGAACAGATACACGGTATATTACTGAAGTGAAGGCTACACCTATAGGCACGCTAACTTTACTAACCCCTATGAGCGCAGTCACTGCTATTGAACAAGCTTTGCTCAAAAGACTGCTGATCGTTTTCAGTGCAGCGGGAGCATTTATGTTCCTATTTGGCCTATTTATCACCAAGAAGCTGATTCAACCTCTAATGAGGCTGCAACAAGAACTCCGCAAAGTCAAAGAACGCCGCTTCTCAGATGTTAAATTAATTAAAGCTGGTGGAGAGCTTGGATCCGTCGCTCAATCGGTATATGACATGGCAGATGAATTAAATCGTTTCAACCATGTGCAGAAACAATTTTTCCAGAATGCGTCTCATGAATTAAAAACCCCCTTAATGTCCATTTCCGGCTACGCTGAAGGGATTAAGGATGGTGTTTTTGAAGGTGAGAATGTAGTAAAAGGGCTAGACATTATCATGAGCGAAAGCAGCCGCTTGAAGAAGCTCGTGTCCGAAATGACTTTACTTGCGAAGCTGGACAGCGAGGAAGATATATTCAAGCCTACGGAAATTTGTTTAAAAGATCTACTGACAGAAACCATCGAAAGAATGAACCCTCTATTAATGAAAAAAGAATTAACCCTCCATATCTCCCACGATCATCAAGATTCTCTTACGATCCGTGCGGATAGGGATAAGCTGCTACAGGCGCTTCTTAATGTAGTATCCAATGCAGCACGTTATGCTAATCAACATATCTATATCCATGTTTCGGTCAAGGAGGGCCGGGCTCTGTTATCCGTAAGTGACGATGGCCCTGGAATTTCGGACGATCTGCTTCCCTATCTCTTCCATCGTTTTGTAAAAGGAAAAGACGGAGAATCCGGACTTGGACTGGCTATTTCCCGCGCAATCATCGAGCGTTGCGGAGGTCAGATCAGCGCAGGCAACCGAACAAATGGTGGTGCGGTAATCTCGATGGGGTTTCCTTTATAAATATCCATAAGAGGCTGTCTCAAAAGTAGTGAACTCTACTTGGGGCAGCTTCTTTTTTATGGAATAGAAAAGTAATGGATTTTACTGTGCCATATGACTATATACCACGCGTAGTGTTCTCTGATATTGCGTTGGGTGGTTGGACGGTGGGCGGTTGGGCGGTGAGCGGTGGGTGTAGGCAGTGGGCGGTGGGCGACTTGCTAGGTGAGTTTTTCATACGGCTTGCGGTAGGGTTTAAACTAATTAGGGAAAAACTCCCTGAAAATAGCCGATATTCACTCTAAATGCACGAAATCAGGGAATTCCTCCCTAATAATTAGGGGGATTTCTTAATTAGTTACTAAATCGGCCGAAAATCAGGTAAGTTCTCCCTAATTACTCTATAAATACTTCACCTATTGCATCACTTGCAGCATCACTTGGAGCGACACATGAATCATCAATTGCTCATCACTTGGTGCGCCGCTTAATTCAATCGCTCAACATGTACATAAGAGCTGGAATAGGCCTCATCAGCTACTAAAACGTTCATCATCACCCTCTATATTCATATTGGTAAATGATGCCGTTTCTACTTCATGGTAAATATAGCTACTATTTTGGGTAATATATAGTCGAAGTAACAATTACACCTTACCTCTGATAAGAGTTAGATACTACATTTTTTTCACAAAAAGGAGATACCAACATGAGCAGACTTGCAGGAAAAGTAGCTATTATTACTGGTGGAGCAGGCGGTATTGGTAAAGGGATGGCCCTGGCTTTTGTTAAAGAAGGCGCTAAGGTAGCTATTATTGACCTCAATGAAGAAACCGGCAAAGAAACAATTAAAGAATTACAAGAATATCAACCTGAATCTATCTTTATTCAAGCGAACCTCAAGGAACACGATAAAATAGCTCACCTTGCTAAACAAGTAGCTGATAAATTTGGAAAAATAAATATTTTAGTAAACAATGCCCACGCATCCAGAATGAAATCTATTGAAGAAACTACACAGGCTGATTTCGATTTATCTTTTGATACAGGCTTCTATCCAACCTTCTATTTTATGCAAGCAGCACTACCGTATTTAAAAGAAGCACAAGGTAAAATTATTAATTTTGCATCGGGCGCTGGCCTCAACGGGGATACCAATCAAGGAACATATGCTGCTGCAAAAGAAGCCATCCGTGGAATTACCCGGGTAGCCGCTAATGAATTTGGTCCATTTGGTATCAACGTAAACATCATTGCTCCAATTGCTAATTCCCCTGGCATGATTGAATGGGCAGAAGCAAACCCTGAGTATTACCAAAACATGATTTCAAAAATCCCTTTGAGAAGATTGGGTGAACTGGAAAGTGATATCGGGCGTGTTGCGGTATTCCTAGCGAGTGAAGATTCCGATTATATTACGGGCCAGACTATCATGGTAGATGGCGGGTCTATTAAGCTTCGTTAATTTCAAGCAGATACTCGACTTAAAATGAATAAATTTGATGCTAAATAAATAAGCCGGAAGTGAACATCGTAAAATGTTCGCTTCCAGCTTTACTACTTTCTATTTAATCGTGATTTCGTCCACATATACGGTAGCACTACCTACTGGATCAGTTGCTGTGGTCATGACTTGAACGCCAATCGCTTGGGTCAAATTACGATCCGCTACCTTGCTGATATCCAGTGTTATTGTAGTAAATCCATTGGCATCTACTGGTGTAGCCGTAGAAGCAGTCCATGTTCCCCAGCTTGAGCCACTTTGGGTGAACAGCTGAGCCATTACACCGCTAACATCGCTTGCATCAATAGGTACAACCTTGATTTTAAGCGTAATTGTTGATACATTCGCTAAGTTGGTAACCACCATACGACGCAGCTGGAATTGCCCTCCATTCAATGTTAAGTCCGCTTGCATCGAATGAGTTCCCTCAGCATACACAGCATTGCTCACCGATAGATTCTGAGCCAGCGCTGTATTATATTTATTATTTTCATCCACATTGATGCTGAAGCCTTGCAGTGTATTGTCCTCGAAGCCATAGACGACAGCTTCAGGTGCGGTACCATTCTTCAGGGTCCGAACATCATCCAGATACAGCGTAGAAGTTCCCGTACCACTGAATCCCTCGAGCTTGATACCTATGGCCTTTACAGTATTAAGATCTGCAATACCTGCCAAGTTGAGCGAAATCGTAGTAAATCCGCTCGAATCTACTTTCACAGCTCCACTGTCAGCCCAAGACCAGGTTGATCCCGTCTTAATATACAAACGTGCATCCGCTGTTCCGTTCGACAGTTTAATTTGTGCGCTTAATTTATCAACCGCGCTCAGATCCAGACTGCCATTTTTGCTGAGCTCAAAAGCTCCATCTGAATCAAGTGAGAACAAGGTGCTTAACGAATGAGTTCCCTCAGCAGCCTCATCAGTCGAGATTACCGCCGCGCTTGCACTCGCATTATTTTGCTCTACTGTCCAGTCCTGAGTATCTTTTTCGAAACCATACAACAGCTTCGCCTGTTCTGGCGTGCTGCCAGGGCCTTCGCCCCCATTAGGAACGCCACCCGTTCCATCATTAAACGCTGCAATATCGTCGAAGTACAGCGTACCAGACGTACTTGCTACTATGTCCTTTTTATTTACGTAGATAGACACTGCCCGAATGTCCTTAAGGTTCTCTTTAGTGATTACTTTACCGGCATTTCCTGTATCCCATGGCGCTGGAGCGAACTGGCTGAATGGAATTTCCACCAAGCCAGGTGTCGTACCTGCCAGTGAAGGATAAGCTTCAAAAGAAATGCCGCTTGCATTGACCTGAATAACAAGCTTGTGGTCGCTGCCATCAGGTGCAATCCAGAGCTTCAATTTGTTGGCGTCCGACCAGTCGGCATTATTCATGTTTTTGGTACGACCTGTATAACCTTGGCCATCCACATTATAATCGAATCTCAGGCCATACTTGCCATCATTTTTATGGTCCGCATCAAGTGAGATCGTATTTAGATCACCCGCAGGACTTAATGCCGCACGAAGTAATTCATCATTCCCTTTGTAATTCTCAAAAGTATCTACAATCAATGGGTCCCCATTACCCTCTACGTCACTTACAAAGATTTGGATCGTTTGTGAAAGTACAGAACCATCCTTTGCATAGGACTTAACAGTAAGCATCACGCCAGTTTCGTCGAAGGCTACACCTGGTGTCCAATCTGCCAAGTAATAGAAACCTTCTGCGTCAGCTGCCATGCTGTACTCTGTTGTGTCATCCCCAATCAGGTAGGTTACTTTATCCACGTCCTGATTCAACACACGAACACGAAGGGTCGATGCTTTTGTCGTGGGCACTGTTTGGTTTGCCGTTGGTGAGGCAATGTGTAAAAAAGGTTGCTCGGTTTCTGTAGTTACCTGTTTCGAATACGCATCCGCAATAGCCACTTCATGGCTGAAGCTTGTATACGGATCATTATAATAGTCTACAAAATCAGGGAGCAGTTCATGATCCCCTAGCCCGTTTGGAGCATTTCTATAAGGGACAAAGATAGAATCTGTATTGAAATTCGCCCAAGTCTGCATGTACGCCATCCGTTTAGCATCCGGATCAGACTGCAGTGCAGCGATTAGCTTGGTAAAGAATTTCAGGTCCTTCGTTCCAGTTGGCTTCACACCCGAATAACCGAACTCAGTAAATGCTGCGATTTTGCCCTTATCATCCGCCAGCTTCGAGATCAGCTTAGCATCCTTCACGACTGAATCAAACCAACCCTCAGTGGTTCCGTCATAATAATTATCAAAGCCAAGGATATCGACATAGTCATCTCCCGGATACGTCTCAAGGAATGTCGCATCTGTGCCGTTAAATGGACTTCCCGGTGAGAACGCATATAAGAAGTTATGCACATCTTTTTTGTCCCTTAAGTATTCAACGGTATAACGATAAATTTCAGCATACTGCTCCTTCGTACGGTAAGGCGCACCCCACCAGAACCAGCCACCATTTTGCTCGTGGAATGGACGGAAAATGACTGGAATAGCTTTACCATCATCATCTTTTAAGTTATTCGCAAAGTCCGCAATCATATCCAGGAATGCATTAAACTCTGCATGTTTGTCACCGCCGGGTAATATATGCGTAAGCACATTCCCTTTGGTGTCATAAAAGTCCTTTCCTGTGACGAAGTTCGGCATATGCGAGCTTAATGTAAGCACGCCGCCTTTTTCATAAGCAGATTTCATCACGCCGATTAATTTATCACGATTCTCCAGCTGGGTTGCGCCTAGATCGCCTGGTTTCTCAAAACCTTCAAGACTAAGCGTATCCCAGCCGAACAGCCCCGGAAGGTCGCCTACTGCATTCTCGACCTCAGACTGCGTTCCGTCCTTTTCAGTAATAGAAAGTCCTTCTGTAGTAGCATGCTGATGTCCAAACAAGATCTCACTGCCGCGGATATCCTGTAAATAGGCGAATAGCGATCTAGTCTCACTACTTGCATCAACATCCGCTAAATTCTCGATACGTCCCACAGGACCCGTCGGGTCTGTCGGTGTCGGTGTTGCTGTTGCTGTCGGTGTCGCTGTTGGTGTCGGTGTTTCCGTTGGTATTGGTGTCGCTGTAGGTGCCGCGGTTGGATTAGTCGGACCTACCGGCGTTGTTGATGAGCCTGATGCCGAGGTAGGCGCTGGGGTAGTCGTTGCTACAGGACCTTGATTGCCTTTGATAATGACAATTGTGCCAGGAGCAATGGGCTTACCGTTCAACGTTACTCCTGTTGCTTTAACGTCCGCTTTTGCAATGTCGCCCTGACCGGAAAGAGTGGTTCCAGTCGCTTTGACAGCTACGTTTAGATTAGCAATCGATGCGCCTTCACCTAGGATCAGCCCCACAGTGCTATTTAGAATTCCCGTGGTGATCATCGTCCCAGTTCCAAACTCCAGTCTTGCTAGACTATCTACCGTTAGCTGAGAAATTTGGGTTGTACCACTCGTGAGGACACGAACCTCACCCTCTTTACGATTTATATTTACTTTGCCTAATGAGCTATTCTTAATAAGAATGGAGTTTATCCCGCCACCTGCAATAAATGTGGTGCCCGTAACCTTAATACCCTCAAGGGTCACTTCGCCGTTACCGATCCCAGCAGTTAGATACAGGTTTCCGTTTATCGTTGCATTTTTTAACACAACACCATCCTGATTAACGACTACATTCCCAAAAACTATTCCTCCTTCAAAGCTTCCAGATTGCGAGTAATAACTCTTCACTATTTTATTAATTAACGTTATAACTTCGGCACGGGTGATCCTTCCAAGCGGCTTAAAGGTTCCATCCTCATACCCTGTAATCAAACCTGAGAGCGCATGAACTGCATCCTTAGCATAAGCCTGAATCTGAGCGGAATCACTAAATCCGCTCATCGATGAAGCGCTTTCAATGTCTTGAAGAGTAAATATCCGAGCCAACATCGTCACCGCATCCTGACGCGTTATATAATCAGTAGCTTGTGCTTTATTCTCTGAGTATCCTTCATAATACCCAGCATATCGTGCCAACGAAAGCTGATCTGCATACCAATCGGTCGCTTTTACATCGGAAAAAGATTGATCTGACTTCATATAGAAACCAAATACCTTATTCAAGATCGTAGCAAACTCAGCTCTTGTAATTCCTTCATTGGGATGAAAAGAACCATCCTGATACCCGTTTAATACGCCATTTTCTACCCACTTCGCAATATTTTGTTGTGCCCAGTGACCCTGTGTATCACCGAATCCCACAGTCGATGGCGCTGCTGCTGCAGAAATTACAGAGGGGAAAGGAGACATTATCATTGCACAGGCAAGTATACTCCCCAGCCACTTTTTCGCTTTTTTCATTCCTAATTCTCCTTCGAAAATGAATGGATTTGATAATAAGAATAGCCAACCAGCTGTTATGAACCCAATAACTATCTGTCCTTATAGAAGACAATTACAGACCTACTCGCTAACTATTCACCTCCACATACTCAGCTTCGTTATTAATAACAAACACTAACAAAATATTTTAATTTCGTTAGATATTTCGGTATATGCAAGATTATAGCGGTTACATTGGCATAAAACAATCTAAATATTCCCTTTTGTTATAATTATTTTATTGTTTACGTTAGTATTAATGTTAGTAATTCCGAAAATAAATAACAAAATTCAATTTAATATAACAAAAACAGACACCCCGCAGGAGTGCCTCCCAATAATCATATAGATGAGATCCGATTCATTTATCATGTTTTATTGGTGGCACGGAAACACAGATGTACCTTCCCGCACCTCTTTCGTCAGATCGTCCATAGTGACAAGATTACGTGTAGTTCCGAGAACGATAATGACATAATACGATTGCCCACTTGAATCCTCGAGCACTACCTGATAACCCGACCCTCCAAATAAGGGTTTGCAAATCGTTGCAACTCTCAGCGACGCACTTTCCGTGTACTCTTTGCGCACATAATCCATTCCAAGGCTTCCTGCTGCCTGCTTGTTCTGACGCTCCGAATTTCCGTGAATTACTGCTATTATTACCGCTCCAATAATTATGATAATAAGGACTAGATAACCTAAATGTTTTTTTCTCATCTTTCCTCCTTATTACATAGAGTGATATTGGCTCAGCAACGGGGCGATTAGCAATAATCTCGTTTCCGTAGGCACCCTATCCCGTGATTAAGTATGCCGAAGCCGATACCTATAAGCATAATTTTACCCCTACTCTACTTCAACAGCTTAACCTATATAAAAACAAAAGGCACCCCCAAGGGCGCCTTCATTATCACTACATATTAGTTGTGCTAGTTATTTATAAGACTCTGCCAGCGAGTTCGCCACCACTATCGCATTGTACACATCTTCCGGAGTAACCGGGAACGGCATATTGCCCATTGTGTCTCCTTCTGCACAAGCAGCTTCAGCAACTTGGCGCCATTCGGATTCGATAAATTCCGTGCACCCCAGATCGGCGAGGGTTAGCGGAAGATCTACATCCTTGATAAGCTTAATGACAGTTTCCAGCTCCTCATTTGAGGCATTTTCCAGTACTAACTGGGCTAAAAGACCAAACGTAACCTTTTCACCATGCTGAGCTTTGTGTAGTGAAGGAACGGCTGTCATCCCATTATGAATAGCATGCGCGGCAGCCAGACCACCAGATTCAGCACCCACACCACTTAGATAAATTGTCGCTTCAATGGTTTCCTCCACCGCGCGTGTATAGAGTTTCTGATCGACCGCACGTTTTGCTTTTACCGCATTCTTAAGTAGAGCTTCATAACAAAGTCTTGATATACCTAGACCCGTTGTAGAAGGTTTCATAAGTACGAGATTGTCGCCATTAGAGGCATAACAAGCACGGGCTTCAAAATAAGTAGCCAGTGCGTCGCCAATTCCAGCTGCGAAAAAACGGGAAGGCGCTGAAGCTAAAATCGCTGTATCCGCCAAGACTACATCCGGATTACTTGGGAGGAATAAGTATTGATCAAATGAACCATCTTTATTATAAATGACAGCCAGCGCTGTACATGGTGCATCAGTAGATGCGATCGTCGGAAAAATAACTACAGGCAGCTTCTCATAATAAGCAGTAGCTTTTGCGGTGTCCAGTGTTTTACCTCCGCCGATACCGACGATGATATTCGCCCCAGCTTTACGGGCAAGTTCCCGATTACGATTAATCTCTTCCTGAGTACATTCATAATTGAATTTTTCAAAAGTAGCCTTATTCCCCGCACCTTCGATGGAACTTCCCGCCTCTTTCTTAGCACGTTCCAAAATGAACTCATCACAGATCACATAGGCATGATCGCCAAACGCCTTAATATACTCATTCAGATCTGACAGTAAGTTATGGCCGGAGATAAATTTCTTTGGTGAAGTAACGGATCTAACGAAATGTGACATTGTGCAAGACTCCTTGTTGTGTGTTTTAGTAAGCATAAAGACGCAATTCCTACATATTATTACCCCGCTACCCAAGAAATACTCAAGCTGCATTCTCCAAAGGTACTCATCAGAGCATGCAAAAAAGACACCCCTCAGGGCGTCCTTTGATTTTTTATATCTATTATATAACACGATGCTGAACCCATTTCTTGCCCATAAATCGCCGCAGGAAAATCAAACCTCTGATCCCCCACTCACAATTCATCGCCAGCCAAACGCCGAGTATACCAAAGTTCAGAACAATACCTAAGATGTATCCGAGCACTACACGGAACAGCCACATCGTAAGCATCGAAACCATGGAGGTAAACTTGGAATCCCCTGCCGCTCTAAGCGCCGAAGGCGTAATAAAGCTTATAGACCATAACGGAATTTGCGCAATCGTATTGATGAGCACAATCAGGAAGATATCACCCACAATCTCAGCAGGAGGATGGAACATAGACACTAATGGATTGAAAAAAGGCATAATCAGCAACCCCATCACCACCAGGGAAAGAGAAGAGGTGACAAGGAATGATTTAATAAATTTTCGAGCATCCTTAACATTATTGCTTCCCATACATTGTCCCACCACTGTAATAATCGTCAAGGACAACGCATTCCCCGGGATTTGCATAATTCCTGCAAAGGAGGAGGCAATCGCATTAGTCGCAAGTGCATACGTACCCAGACTAACGATGAAGATCTGAGTCAGAATTTTACCACCATTAAAGAACATCTGCTCTGCCGCAAACGGCATCCCGATGAACATTATTTTTTTCAGCATAGACAGCTTAACCGCTACAAGATCGCGAATACGGATATGCAGATCGTTGTCCAATCGGAATAGATAATAAAGTGCGCAGAACGCCCCCAGGTATCTAGCTATATTTATAGAAATGGTCATCCCCAGAACACCCATATGCAACAGGTTAATAAAGACGAGATTCAATAAGACATAAGTTAAATTCATAATTAGCGAAAGTACAAGCGAGGCCCTCGTTCTACCAATTCCACGAAGAGCACCACATACCGCTTCCACAACAGCTATACCAAGATAAGAGATACAGCTCCCGATTAAATATATTCGGGCGTTCTCCATAACCTCCGGTGAGGCCGCTCCAAATAGTAAATTCAACAGCGGATTGTGAAAAAGAATTCCGAACATCCCAATAGCAAATGCCATCAGCGAAACAGATGACGTAGCACCTGCCGTAGCTTTTGACACCATGAGGTCATTGCCGCTCCCTTTATACTGCGCAACAACAACCGTCCCACCTGTTGAGACGGCAATAAACACACTAATGAGAAAAATATTAAGAGAATCTATCATATTGACCGCACTGATAGCTGCCACACCAGACGAGCTTATCATAGCTGTATTCACTAGATTAAGACCCACCACAAAGGCCTGATCCACTAGGATAGGGATGAATAAAGCAATCATCTGACGATAATCTATCGATTCACCAGAGAAATACTTTTCTAGAAACCGCACACTTTGCTTCGTATTTACACCTACATTAGGCTCCATCTTTGCTTCACTTCTTTTACATAGAGTTTGTCAAATTGAATTATGCGTATAAATAGAAAAAGGCTCTTCAGGTTGAAGAGCGATTCAAAAGTATTGCCTGTTTATATGCACTTAGGTATGCGGTCGAGAGGACTCGAACCTCCACGGGGGTTAGCCCACACGGACCTGAACCGTGCGCGTCTGCCAATTCCGCCACGACCGCACAAGATATAAAAAAAAATACAGTGCAGAATATAAGTTAACATGATTTCACAGAAAGAGCAACAACAAATTTAACAAGTAAAAGCGCCTTCGGTGTCCTTGTAAGGGCAGTAAGCGTTTAAGGGAAGACTATAAGAGTATTGGTGTCACTTATACTTTCTTATATTTAAAAAAAGTGTATCGATGCCCTCAAGAGGATCATCGATACACTTTTAGTTAGAACAATAGAATTATGATGCTTGTCCAAGCATGCGATAGATGATAACCGCTGCTTGAGCGCGATTAGCTATACCCTTAGGTGCAAATTTCCCACCATCAACACCGTTGACGATTCCCAATTGAGTTAGCTGTGCGATAGCCTCTTGTGCATAAGGAGCAATACTGGATTTGTCTGCAAACTTACCCAATGCTGCATTTTTATCAATCGGCTGTAGTTTGTCTTTCAGTGCGTTAGCAACCATAATGGCCATCTCTTCACGAGTCACTTCACGACCCGGTTCAAATTTGCCATTTCCAGAGCCTTGTACAAGTCCAGCCTTCACCGCAAGGGCGATAGAATCCGTGTACCAAACTCCTTGTTTAACATCGTTGAACGAACTGGTTGTCGCTGAACCCGTAAGATTCAGTGCGCGTACCAGCATCGTAACGAACTCTGCTCTAGTCACTGTTTTGGTTGGCGCAAAAGTATTTGCATCCAGACCTTTCAGAATGCCCTTAGCAGCCAATGCTTCAATAGCTTCTTTCGCCCAAGCTACCTTGCCCAGATCCTTGAAGTTTGCTGCTGGCGCAGTAGTTGGTGCAGGTGTTGCCGTTGGTGCTGTTGATGGTGCTGGTGTTGCTGTTGGTTTCGCGGTTGGAGTAGGCGTTGGAGTTACACCGGTAGAACCGCCTCCACTGCCACTGCCTGATCCCGAATCAGCCTTTAATTTATTAATAATACGACCTTCAATGGCTGCTTTAATCTCTTTGCCATTAAACGTCTTTACAATGTAGTCGTAGAACACGTCCAAATCAATAGGTCCAGCCAATGAATCACTAGCTTGAGTCAGAACCTTGTAGTTATCTCCACCCGCAGCCATAAAGTTATTTACTACTGCTGTATATTTCTGCGTAGGATTAATTGGTGTTCCATCAGTTAGTGTGAGGCTCGCAATACGATCGGCTACTGGCAGATACATATTCGCTGTATATTTCAGTCCGGAAATTTGCAGCGTTTTGATATCTGGTGTTCCATCAGCTTTTACATTCCATTGCTGTTGCAGCAATGTTTTGATTTGCGCTCCGGTTAGTGTCAGCTTCACAAGCGTGTTGCCGAATGGCTGAATTTTAGCCAGATCGCCGAAGGTTACAGGACCTTTCGGAAGGTCCGCACGGATACCGCCTGGATTCATAAAGGCGAAATCGGCAGCTTTTGCACCATCGCCGAAGTCAGCATTACGCATAGAGTCAGCAATCAGATTACCAAGTGCAGCCTCATTATTGTAAGCATCGGTACGAGTGATAGTTCCGTCCGTTGTACCCACTGGTTGAGTAAGCTCAGGATGCTTCTCAAGGTAAGCATTAACCAGTGCCACACTTTCCGGATCTGGTGTTACCCCATCATGGAAGGTGGAAGTTACCACAGCAGACTTGTCCTTCACATCACCTGTTTTAGGATCAATGATCAACTTGATATCCTCAAATGCTGTACCGTAAGAATAAGCTTGTACAATCAGCTTGCCGTTTACTGTTCCATTTGCAAGTGCATGGTTATCACCAGCAACGATAACATCAACAGGGGATTCCGCAGGAAGCGCATTGGCTAGATCAGCCGCTTCACCTGTAGTCACACCATCTTTGGTTGTTGCAGGATCATGTGCAAGCACGATAATCGTCTCAACACCTTTAGATTGAAGCTCCTTAGCGTATTTCTCAACAGCCGCCACTTCCTCTTCAGGCGTGAGGAAATGCACGCCAGCCGTACCGGAAGGTGCCACCTTGCTTGGTGTGGATTTCGTTACAAGACCAATAAAGCCGATCTTCACACCGCCTACTTCTTTGATTACATAAGGATTAATAATTGGCTCGCCAGTTTTGGCATCCACTGCATTCGCATTAACATAATCAAAGTTTGTACCCTTGTGGGTAACGTTGCTATCCTTAGGGTCCACTCCGCCGTTCAATTGTGTCATTAGCGCTTTGACACCTTGGTCAAATTCATGGTTTCCTAGGGAGCCCACATCAAATCTCATCAAGTTCATCCACTCAATCGTCGGCTCATCGCGCTCAAGTGAAGATACTGGAGCAGATGCACCTACGGAATCTCCGTTATGGAAGAGTAGAGAATTATCGTATTTAGCCTGTGCTTCTTTCAGATAAGTCGCAAGAATAGCGGCTGTTCCCACGTTCTTATTGTTTACGACAGACACCGTATCCAGTTGACCGTGGAAATCATTAATTCCAAGAAGGTGAACTTCTACGTCCTTAGCTGGTAGAGCCAATTCATAAATACTAAATCCCTTAATATCTTTTTCACCAGTGTCCTTAATGTTGGCCGGCATAACTTTCGCCGCTTCTGGTGACGAAGTAAACGTGAGATTTACGTCATCCGAAAGTGGAGCCAAAGACCAGTTGCCATCCGCAGAAGGATCTATTGTACCTACTTCTTTGATGTAGTCCATAAGGATCTGGCGATTCTCATCTTGGGAATCGACTAGAATCTCCGAACCCTTCACACCTGGGAAATTCCCTCCGCCACTTGCACGGTAGTTGTTAGTTACAACAATAAAGTCTTGGTTAGGATCCAACGTTTTACCTTTATACGTAATTTGCTTCACACGACTCGATGAAGCATCGTTAATCACACCGGTAGGACTATATTTTGCAGGTTTGGTTACATCAATTGTGTACTTAATGCCATCAATAACATCGAAGTTATAAACAGCAAACTCCCCATTCAGCAAGCTTTGTGGAGCTGTGATGTCTTCTTTGATGGTATTAAACGCACCCGCACTCATTTCAACCCATTCCTTAACAACAGAACCTTTAACTTTAATAGCTTTCAGCGTGTTGTCATACAAATACAAGTCACTTGCACTACGAATAGTCAGTGGACCTTTCTCAATACTCGTGTACTCTGAAGGACCGTTACGCCCAGCCTTGAAAGGAGCACCTACACTGAGAATCGGAAGATTTTTATACTGTGGAAGATTGGTATCAATATACTTCTCCACATACCACTTCTGGGCATTGGTAACAATCTGCACGGTAGGGTCGTCCTGAACCATTGCAAAATAGCTGTTCATCGGAGCGGTAGTAACACCTAGCTCTTGACCTGTATAGTCAATAGTAGCTTGGTGATCTGCTGCAACAGCAGCATCAACAGCAGCATCCGGTATAGCATTGGCTATGGAGCGGGTTGAGGCAATGGATTTATCTTTATCCACTTCCCATTTTCCGCCTACTTCCACCAATTTGAGATCAATCAGGCCCAAGTAACCCCCACCATAACCCGCTTGCACGGCTGGAGTCCCGTTAATGTGGCCGTAAACATTATCAACAACAGATTGAGCGTTATTATACGCCTGCCCTGTTAATGGATCCTTGAAAGAAGCGTCAAGGGATTTATTATCAACTGTTGGGAACACCTTGTGAGTGTGTGAGAAAGTAATCGCATCAATGCCGTCAACCTTACTTAAAAGATTGATAGCATTCTCTGCACCAGTACCTGCAACTGCAGTTGCATCGAAGCCGGTATGTGCCATTGCTACGATTACATCGACACCCTCACTCTTCATGATAGGAACATATTTTTCTGCTGTTTCAGCAATGTCCTTAGCAATGACTTTGCCTTCCAGATTAACCTTGTCCCATTCCATAATCTGCGGGGTCACAAGACCAAGCACACCGACTTTAATATCCCGGAGCTGGTTATCGCTGTCCACTATTTTTTTATCAAGAATGACATAAGGTTCAAAAGCATTTACGTCATTATCTGGATTACCATCTTTATCATCAATATATATATTGGCATTTACATAGGGGAAGTCCGCACCACTCAATGGGTTATTAGCACTGCCCTTAATAGTCCGATTTAAGAATTCCAGCCCATAATTGAATTCATGATTACCAAAAGTCGCAACATCATATTCCATAATATTCATAGCCGCAATCATAGGGTGTAGCTTAGTCTCTGATTCTACTAAATTACTTTCATTCGCGATGTAAGTACCCAATGGCGTACCTTGAATCAAGTCCCCATTGTCGAGCAGAAGATTATTATCAGGATATTCGCTCCTAGCATAAGTAACCAACGTAGCTGTCCGATCGAGTCCTACAGTTGTAGAAGCCGCATTCTTAAAATAGTCCCAGCCGTAGACATTGGTGTGCACGTCCGTCGTGCTCATCAGCCGGAGTTTGGCTGTGGCTGCGGATGCTGCTTCAGCTTTATCTGTACCCCAAGCTGCACCCAAACCAATACCTCCAAACACCTGCAAAGAAAGCACTGCAGTTGCTAATACAGAAGCAATCGGCTTATTCCATCGTGTCTTCCATCCCATAATAATATTAGTCCTCCCTATCATTTTCACATAATTTCTGTGATATTATATCACACAAACATAACCAATTATCATATAATTGTAAAAATAATATAAAACAATGTTAAATATAATAACATAAGAAGAAAGACCTAGACTCATGAATCCGTTTTTATAGGTCAAGAGTCAATAGATGCAAAAAGAACACATCTTCACCAGATGTGTCCTAAAAACAATCCTATATAAAGTCTAGAAAAGTCGAATCTATGTCCGGCACTACTTTTTACCCATTCATAGCAGTAATCCCAAAACAGATTGCAGTTATTAAAGATAAGGGTGTCATCACAAGTTTTTCTTTCATGCTCCTCGACAATAAGTTCATTATAGTATTAAGCATTAAATAGACGGCAAAAAAATAACATACCCTTCTATCAAAAGGTAATCCAATAGAGATCACATTCCCTGCCTGCAATAAGTACAGGATGGCAACTAGCTGTATCACTACTGAAACTCCACACGCGACTCTCATTTGTGAAGGCATAATTCTATGTCTTCCTCCCATTGCAAATTCCCCATAAGGCAATCCCAGAGACAGCAGTATATAAAGAATCACTGCTCCCAAAAAAGTAATACTCCCAATCCATGCTGATATCAAGTTTTCACCCCTCCATAATTTATTTATCGCACATTAAATTATATGAGTGTAATGAATTATTATGGGCATCAACACAAATGGTAGCTCTTTCACCCAAATATTTTTTTATGATGAACTAGCACAAGCAACACAAAAATATCTGAGTAATATAGAAGTAAATAGACCAATGAGGTGATCCACAAATGGCAAATACAACGAAGATTCGCAAACGTGCTGAACAGCTGAAAGGTAGACCCGTGTGCATTACGTTACATGATGGACGTACGTATATAGGATGGATAACCGGCCTCGATAAGAATGGACTGACCCTTTCCAAACCACGTAAAAACAAACACAGAAAATCAAAAAAACACTCTTCTTCCCGCTCTCGGAAAGCAAACGTATCAGGATTAATGCCCTTATTCGGCTCACTTTTCGGAATGGGTGGAGGCGCTCTAGGCTCCGCAGGAGCAGGGGCTGCCAGTTCTGGAGGCGGTGGTTTTGGCGGATTTGGCGGGTTCGGGGGAATCGGCAACTTTATTGGAATGGTACAAAAAACTATGCCGGTTATGAAGATGGGCTACAATATGATTAAATCTATTTCCCCCTTCCTTAACGGGCTAAAAGGATTAATGGGATAATCAAAAGACACCCCTCAAGGTGTCTTTTATTTTTGCTCATAATCTTATCAGGTTCTTTAACAATCTGCCTGCAGATCTTAACCGTGGACGTTTTAGATGCTCCTGTACATAACGATAATTCGTCAATTCAACCTTAGCATCACTGAGGGCATAGGTAAAATCATCATCAAAGGGCAACTTATACTCCCAAACTCGCTTACTCCAGTGCGGAATATTTGCTTGCATCCATGGATCGTCTATCCCGGGATGAATATAGGTCTCACTAACGCCATCCGGCAACGAATACAGCTTAGCAATAATAGATCTTTTAAAACTTTCATACGTCTCGCCTTCCTCTACACCAAAAGGATGCGATAGCAAATAGTCGGGAATCGGCACCCCAAACGTATCCGCCAGCCCTGCTCCAAGGGCAACTGGTCGTTCAATATTTTTCAGCGATGCCAAAAGCGGATCCTCAGCATGGATGTATCTGAAGAATCGTGAGGGCAATCCCCAGCGCGAAATTTTCCACAACGTCTGCGGTAGCAAGCTGCGTCCTGTTTCCATTCCGTATAAACTACCCATGTGGTTGTCTACATGGCTAATCACTATTCCCGACTGTTTTACTCGCTCGTACTGCGCATCTATCTCCTTTAGTACGGCTTTTGTCTGCGCCCCCTGTTCGAACTCTTTTACCGTCCTATATTGATATCCGCTCTCGTCATGAAGAGAAGTCTCTCCCGTCAGGCTCGCCCAGCGCAAAGCCTCAAATTCACTAGTCATCGTCAAGTGAAGTCCCACATTCCGTTGTTGCCTGCGACTACACCATGCAGCTGCCTCCTCAAACCCAGGGGCCACCGCCATAATCGTTGCTGAGGATACCTTTTCCTCTTCCAGCAGATGTTTAATCGCCTGATTCATTGGGGGACTTTGCCCAAAATCATCACAATTGATGATTAATTTTTTGTTCATAGTCAGCCTCACCTCTCAAAGAGTCCATAAATGTAAATTTCATTGTGAAGGATATGACAACAGCTATGGCCAACAGACATAATGGCACCACACTTATTAAATACCTAAATGTCGCTTCAGGATTGGACCCTGGATCATCGCCGCCTTGATAGCCAAAGATCATACCTACAATGAAAAAAGCTAACGCAGAGATTAACCCGCTTGAACGAGTAATGAATCCGCTTACAGCCGTGTAGATTCCTTCTCTTCTCAGACCTGTTTTTTCCGCATCCTCATCAATAATCTTGCCACCTACTATTGCTGGGGTCACTAGAAATCCGGCTAATCCGAAACCGACAACTACGCCAGCAGCCACACCACTTAAGAGATCATAACCAAACCATAACGGAATTACCGATAACGCATATAAGATCAGTGATAACCGCCACGCCTTAACCCCGTCCATCTTACGAATCATCCAGTACCACACGAATACTAATGGAATGACCGAAACAAAAACAGCTGCAAGTAAAATCGATACCTGAGCCTCGGAGATATGAAGTACATATTTTGCATAAAAAGGAATCATCGAGCTTACAAGTCCATTCACCGTTTGGGCAAAAGAGTTCGAAATATTAAACACCCAAAACTTTTTATTCCGAATGGTCTCCCGAAAAGCCGGAATCAACTTCAAGGGTTCCTGCTCTGTGAGCTCCTTCTTTTCTTGGACATTCATCATACATAAAAACATAAACACTCCAAAGAGATAGGCATACACTATAGCCATATTAGAGAAACCAATAGCTGCAAAAATAATTGGGGTTAAGGCAGTACCGATTAACAAAGCTACAACTTGATAACCTTGCTGAATCGCGGAGGCTTTTGCCCGAATACGGTCTCCACGGAAGAGCTCCGGGAGTAACGCTCCATAATTCACCCATAACACAGTGGCGACAGCCTCATAGAAAATAAGTGTGACTAGAAACCAAGTGAACAATCCATTTTCAGATAATCCGCCGGGAGGGGAGAAAACCAGTACAAATGCCAGCATGAATAACGGAATTGAGCCAAACACCCATGGTCTGCGTCGACCCAAACGAGTATCTGTGCGATCTGACCAATAGCCGAATAACGGATTGTTTACCGCATCCCAGATCAGAAAGATGGTTCTGGCTAATGTAGCAAGTCCAATGCCCAATCCTAATTTTTCAACATAAAAGTAACTGTAAAATGAACTAAATGCCTGACTGGGAACCATCATCGCAAACATCCCTAAAGCAAAGGTGTACGGCGAATTGATCCATTTATGCTTCACTCACATACCTCCCCTATGGTAAAGATCCGGTTGTAATATATTACCATACCGAAGAGAGAACGCCATCAAATTTTTCCTTAGCAGAAACTACGGATAAAAAAAGAGGCCCCGCAGGCCATCAACAAATGGCTGCGGAGCTTTTTCATAACTAGACTATAAAACATCCTTCAGCTTACTTCGGCTCTGAACATCCAGGGCTAGATAATCACGGATTTCGCATCTTTTTCCATTGATATCCGTAAGAATGATTCGTTTATGACTTGGATACTGCATATGCTCGTGCAGGTTCCGCATAACGATCCGGGTCTGGCCCAGATTCGTTTGCAGCTCCCAAATCCACATATCCGCTTTTTGCTTAATAGAATCAATGCGGGTTACAACCGGAAGAAAATACCGCAGCCGGAGCTCTGTGTCCACTTCCACCCGACTTTCTTCATCGAGCTGATCAATGTCACGAATGACTCCGATCTCCTCACTCTTGGAGTTACGGACGGAAATATACTCCGTGGTGTATTGAAAAGGAAATATTCGAAAAAGAATTAATTCCTCATATACCTGACCCTCCACCACTCCTTGAAACACGCCACCTTGACTGCGGCTAAAAGAGATTGCACCCGGTTCAAGAATGTTAATCTCATAGGGATCTTTAGGATTCAATTCCCCGTTAACAAGATTCGGATCACTCATGCATCTCAACCCCCTTAATCTGCGACATTTCCTTCTGTGCCTCAACTAGCTTGAAGTAAGCACCTTCTGCAGCAAGCAATTCCTCATGTGTACCCACTTCAATGATCTTCCCGCGTTCAAGCACTACAAGACGGTTCGCATTTCTTAGCGTGGATAATCGATGGGCAATCGCGAATGTCGTTCTGCCTTTTACCAGTCGCGAGATCGCTTCTTGAATTTGCCGCTCGGTCACTGTATCTACAGAAGCTGTTGCTTCATCTAGGATTAGAATTCGCGGATCGTGAATTATTGCTCGGGCAATAGACACTCGCTGCTTCTCTCCACCGGACAATTTATGGCCACGTTCCCCAACTCTTGTATCATAGCCATCCGGCAATTGAACGATAAAATCATGGGCGTTGGCAATTTTTGCAGCGCGCATGATTTCTAATTCCGTAGCGTCCGGTTTAGAATAGGCAATATTCTCAGCAATCGTTCCGTCGAATAGAAACGTCTCCTGCAGCACTACACCGATCTGACTACGCAGATCTGACTGGCTGATATTTCGGATGTCCACACCATCGATGGTAATGGTTCCCTCATCTGTATCATAGAAGCGACAGATCATATTAATGAACGTCGACTTACCGGCACCTGAATGTCCGACCAGACCAATCATCTCGCCCGCACCCACTTTTAAATCCACGTTCTTGAGCACAGGATGATGTTTTTCGTATCCATAAGTAACCCGCTTAAACTCAACCTCACCGTTTACGCGGCCGATGGCTGCTGGATTCACAGTATCAGGCACATCTGACGGTGTATCCATAATTTCAAAGACCCGATCTGCTGCTGAAATCGCATGGCTGGCCCAGTTGATCATTTGGCTCACCCACTGCAAAGGTCCGAGAAGCATCCCAAGGTAGGTCACCAAAGCGATTAGCGTACCGATGGATAATTGGCCCTGTAGCACCGTTTTCCCGCCATAAAACCAAATTAATAACGTACCCACACCAGCAACCAACGCAAAAGCAGGAAACATCCCCTGCCATAAGCCTTCGATCCGAATATTATGCCGAACCAGCTCCTTATTGGCGACTGTATAACGTGACATCTCTGTTGTTTCCTGACCGAATGCTTTGACTACACGAATCCCCTGCAAAGAATCGCCAACCAAAGCGTTTAATCTAAAAATAGATCTCCACTGCTGGTACCAACGTCTGCCAATCATCGGCCATAACACGGTCGACAGCACCACCATAAGCGGCATAGGCAGCATAGCAAGCAGCGTTAGCTTCCAATCCATACTGAACATAATAGTGAAAATAGCGATTACCCGCAGCGATTCACCCGAGACCCAGATTACACCGTCAGTCATAAATTGCCGCATCGCCTCTGAATCATTATTCACCCGTCCAATAAATTGCGAAGATTGTCTTCGGTCGAAAAAAGATAAAGATAATTTCATCAAGGAATGATACACATCATGACGAAGATCACCCATGATTTTGGAACCAATCCATACCCCTATAAGTCCACGTAGCGTCTGCATTAAAGTAATTACTAAGGATGTGGCTGCTAGCCCGATCACAATCCATAGAAGCGTTGAGCCCATATCCTTTTCTGTCAACACATTATCAACGATCATCTTCGTCAAAAATGGTGGAACAAGCTCTACCAATGTAGTAAAAATCAACATAATCGCCGCGGCGATCATTTGGATCTTATAAGGCTTAGCGTAACTCAACATCCGAAATAGAACCTTGCCGTTACTCTTGCACACCGGACAAGCTTGTGAATCTTCCGGCAGCGGATTGCGGCATTTTGGACAATTTCTTGGAAACTCTTTTTCAGAAGCGGTTGGCCGTTCCTCGCCTTTAGCTACAGCGCCAATTAATTTAGAAGCAAAACCAAATATAGAGGTAAGTGATGCTGTATAACGTATAAGTATAATAGGCCCCTCTTGGGTATCCACAAGCAACGATCCGCCGCCTACCCCGCCTACTACCCGGGCATCAGTAATATTCGAGACTAGAAGCTTTGAGACCAGTTTCCCGTCCGTTCCCCAAACGGAAATCTCCTTCTCAGTCAATACAAGCCACTGCTCACCGAATTGCCCATCTTTCATTAAATCAGATACAGAGTGAAATAAAGGTTGTTCTGTAAGCTGTATTTCTATAGACTTGGGAAGTTTATCAATAGATGTCATACATTTCTCCCCTTTCTTTACCCACCTATTTACTCACATATATTTACAGTGGTAAAGATGAAAAAATGATTATAATTGTTTTGTATGGTTATTTAAACAAATAAAAAGACACCTCTAAAGGTGTCTTTTTGTATTACTTCCTATGGTACTGGCTATACGCTTATTTCAAAGCTTTCCATACCCAGTTCTCTACTTCTGGCAAATCAATACCCTCTTCACGAATGAATTGGTGATGTTTCTTAACGATAGCATCCATTTCATCTGCGATCGCTTTATAGTCGTTAGCATTAGGCAAGCTCAGAACAGCTTCCTTCGCCAAGTCAAAGCGGTCCATTTGATTCAATACGCGCATATCGAATGGTGTTGTGATATCGCCATTCTCGCGGTATCCATGTACGTGCAGGTTATGGTTATGGCGATCAAAGAACAAGTCTTTAATCAGACCTTCATATCCATGGAAAGCGAAGATAACTGGTTTATCTTTTGTGAAAAATTGATCAAACTCTTCGTCAGATAAGCCACGCGGATCTAATTTTTGACTTCTCAGTTTCAACAAGTCTACCACGTTGATATATCTAATTTTAAGGTTCGGCAGTTTTTCATGCAGGATAGAGATGGCAGCCAAGCTTTCGATAGTTGGTTCTGTACCTGCAGAAGCAAAGACAACATCAGGCTCTCCACCTTGATCGGTGCTTGCCCAGTCAATAATCTTCAGTCCTTTATCCACCAGCTCTTGTGCTTCATCCGCACTGAACCATTGTGGACGAGGATGTTTGGAAGAAACAATCAAGTTAATTTTTTGACGGTCATTTAAGACGGTGTCAAAGACAGCCAGCAAGGAGTTGGCATCAGCCGGCAAATACTCACGGATAAATTCTGGTTTTTTATCAGCCAAGTGACCTAGCAAACCTGGATCTTGGTGAGTGTAACCATTGTGGTCTTGCTGGAATACAGTTGAAGTTGCTACCACATTCAATGATGGAATATCCGCACGCCAGCTTTGATCTGTTGCTTTACGCAGCCATTTGAAATGCTGAGTAATCATCGAATCCACGACACGCAAGAAAGCTTCATAGCTTGCAAAGAAACCATGGCGACCTGTCAATACGTAACCTTCAAGCAAACCTTCTGCCTGATGTTCAGACAATTGGGAATCGATAACACGGCCATAAGAAGCTAGGAATTCGTCATTCGGCTCAATCACTTGATCCAACCATTGACGTTTCGTCACTTCAAAGACAGGTCCCAGACGATTGGACATTGTTTCATCCGGTCCGAAAATTCTGAAATTGCGGTTCTCTTCGTTCAGAGAGATAACATCTTTCATGTATTTACCCAGAACGGCCATATCTTGTGCTATTACTTCACCTGGTTTGGAATTATCAAGTGCGAACTTACGGAAATTCGGTAAGTTTAGATCTTTAATTTGGTTGCCAGCATTAGTAACTGGGTTCATTCCCATACGTCTGTCGCCAGTTGGCAGAATCTCAGCAAGTTCAGCGTTCAGACGACCATTGTCATCAAATAATTCTTCTGGTCTATAGCTGTTCATCCACTCCAATAACGCCGGAGCATGCTTCATATTTTTTTGATCCACTGGAATCGGCACCTGATGGGCACGGAAAGAGTTCTCATTCGGAACACCATCCCATTGCTTTGGACCCGTCCAGCCCTTAGGAGAACGGAAGACCAACATTGGCCAAACCGGACGCGTCAGGTCATTGTTGTCACGTGCATTCTTTTGAATCGCTTCAATTCTTTCAACGATGGTATCAAGCACCTTAGCCATTTCCGGATGCATTAGATCAGGATTTTCGCCTTCAACGAAGAACGGCTCCCAACCCATACCTTTAAAGTATGCAGTAATTTCTTCTTTGGATTGACGAGACAGAATCGTTGGGTTACTGATTTTGAAACCATTTAAGTGCAAGATCGGCAGAACTGCACCATCAGTAACTGGATTGATGAACCGGTTGGAGAACCATGAAGCCGCTAATGGGCCAGTTTCAGCCTCTCCATCACCAATAACAACAGCGGAGATTAAATCTGGATTATCCAGAATTGCACCTACACCATGGGATAGAGAATAACCTAATTCGCCACCTTCGTGGATCGATCCAGGTGTTTCAGGGGCAGCATGGGAAGCAACTCCACCTGGGAAAGAGAATTGTTTGAACAATTTCTTCAGGCCTGGGATATCTTGTGTGATTTCCGGATAAATTTCAGTATAGCTACCATCGAGATAGGAGTTCGAAACCATAACCTGACCGCCATGACCAGGGCCCTCGATGTAGAACATATTCAAATCATATTTAGTAATGACCCGATTCAAATGGGCATAAATAAAGTTCTGGCCTGGAATAGTTCCCCAGTGTCCAATGGGCTTAATCTTTACGTCTGCTTCTTTCAGCGGTTCTCTTAACAACGGATTATCTTTCAAATACAGTTGACCTACAGAGATGTAGTTAGTTGCGCGCCAGTATGCATCAAGCTTCTCTAAATAAGTTTTTGATGAGTAATCAACATCCATGGATAATACCATTTCTTCCACTCCCCAAAATTTTTTCTGTGTCTACATTGCCGTAATTTCTTCCACAAGTACATCATACCGCCGCGAAAAATTAATTCAACCTTTTCAACAAATGATACGGTCCAATTTTGTGAAAATATGAACATAGTATGAAATACAGTGTCAATTGTCTGTAAAAATACGTCAATATTAATATATATGTAAAAATATGGACTGAAGTTTGCGGGGGTATTTGCTCCTTATCCTTCATCTATTTTGCGCAAAACAAAAAAAATAAGACCGAGAAAAATTCCCCAGTCTTACTTTAATGAACGGACACAAAGGTATTAAATTTTAAGTATTTATAGTGGAAGCGCATATGGGAGAATTCAAATGGCGTGCCATTATCTAAAAAGAAAATCCCTTCCATAATGCTTACTGGCTCATTTGCCTGCAAATGCAGCAGCTCTTGATCCGTAGCCTCAGAGGGTTCTGCGGATATCGATAAAAAGGATTTGGTTACCGCCAGATTTCGTGAATCCTCCAAATAATTAAAGATAGATCCTTCAATAATGGTCTGATTTAAATTCTGCACGATTTTGATTGGGATATAACCCGTTTCAATCATAAAGGGTTCATCATCAAAAAGACGTAAGCGAATGATTTTGTAAACAAAATCATGAGGGCCTAAAAACAGATCCCGCTGTAGTTCTTCCGTTGGTGGAATGACCTCAAATTTCAAAACTTTAATCTTTGGCTTCTTCCCATTCATTTGAAAATTGTCGGTGACACCTAAATTAGAGCCTTCGTAGTTAAAAATAGATTCATTTTTTATGTATAAAGGATTTATAAATGTCCCTGAGCCACGCTTTTTAAAAATAATGCCGGCATTTGCCATTTTAGTCAGAGCACTTTTAATAGAACTACGACTCACTTGATAAGTTTCACTAAGCGTTCGTTCATCCGGTAATTTCATATCGGGAAACTGCCCAGCAAAAATTTTCATTTTTAAGTCATCAATAATTTGTTTGTAGACAAACTGTGTCATGAAGTACTCCTTTTCAGGTCGATACAAGTTTTATTTCAATCTTTACTATAACATAATAACCAGACGTTTATAATCTATCCGGCCAGCTTATTTACGTCGGCGATTTGTCATGCGATTGTACATCACTAAACCGGCAATGACCATGCCCAGCGTCCCCATACTACTTGCTGATTCAGCCTGCATACCAAACAAAATGCACAGGTTAGTGACCAAGCTTTTTGTAAGTACAGCAACAATAATTAACATCAACGGGCGCCAAATGTTGTATCTTCTCATCCAGGCAACACTCCTAATCCAATTTTCTCAAACTATTGATCGATTTCATCTATTATATCACAAGATAGTAACCGCATTCATTTCCTATAACCGTAAAGAAATCGAAGCCGATCAGCATTTTTTACTTCCCTCTATCTTTTTCTGTATTCTAGCCTAGCGAACGTGACGTCTATGCGTCATATTCGCTTTCAATTCCTCAGCTCCTCCTATCCGTCAATTACGCCTTTATTCGACTTTTGGTCTGGACTTATCCTTTTTCACGGATTATAATAACGAATGCACACCAAAAGACGAACATTAAGGCGGAAATCATGAGAAATTATATGCAAATATTCCTAGGCACTTCATTTTCTAGCCTATCCCCAAAAGAAATTCAAATTTTAAAGGATCATCTCTTCTGTATCAATTCGGATGGGATGATAGAAATGATCGTTGCACCGGAGCACCCCGACTATCAACCCTTGCTTGATGCTTATCAAGGTCAGGACAATTTTCATGTATTAGCCGAAGGCCAGTATTTTTTGCCCGGCTTTATCGATCTGCATGTCCACGCGCCACAATGGGCTCAATCTGGAACTGCATTAGATATCCCGCTCTATGATTGGCTAAATACTTATACCTTCCCACTGGAGTCTAAATTTTCGGACCTGGCTTTTGCAAAAAAAGTCTACGATGACGTGGTTGGTACTTTGCTCGCAAACGGAACCACTACAGCACTTTATTTTGCAACGGTGCATAAAGAGGCCAGTCTATTATTGGCTAAAATATGTGCGGAAAAAGGACAACGTGGACTCGTTGGAAAAGTGGTTATGGACGATCCGCAGGGAAATCCTGAGAATTACCGCGACTCCGACACCCACACCGCACTAGTGGATACGGAAGAATTTATACTAGCTGTACAAGAACTCGCTAAATCTACTAAACAAGGCGTTTATCCAGTAGTGACACCAAGGTTCATTCCAAGCTGCACTAATGAGGCTTTACAAGGCTTGGGAGAACTTGCCGCTAAATATGATACGTATGTGCAATCGCACTGCAGTGAAAGTGATTGGGCACATGGTTATGTGCAAGAACGGTTCCAGAAGAACGATGCTTTTGCCTTGCATGATTTTGGTCTGCTCAGTGATAAATCTGTCATGGCACATTGTAATTTTTTAGATGAAGATGATGTGAATTTGTTTGCAGAGACAGGAACAGCTATTGCGCATTGTCCGATATCCAACGCGTATTTTGCCAATAGTGTCATTCCGATCGCTGACTTCCATGCCAAAGGCGTTGAGATTGGTTTAGGCTCTGATATTTCCGGAGGTTTTTCACCTAGTCTCTTCGATAACATTAGACAAGCCGTAATGTCTTCAAGAATGCTGGAGGATGGTGTGAATCCCTCACTTTCTGCACAAAACCGCGGAGTACCGGGATCACGAATTACGATCCATGAATCCTTTTATCTTGCTACCGCTGGCGGCGGAGAAAGCTTAAGCTTACCTATCGGCCGGTTACTAGAAGGTTATGCATGGGATGTTCAAATAATCGATACGAAAGTACCCTCGGCGAAATTGCCCGTCTTTGATGAGAATGAAGATTTGCAAGATATTTTTCAAAAGATAATGTATCTGGCTAGACCTGAAAATATCCGTGAAGTCTGGGTACAGGGTGAAAAAGTTCATTCGCGTTAAAGGTTAATTAAACTAGAAAACTTAAGGTGGGCATCGGAGTGAAAACACAAGCAAACGTACAAGAGCAAGCACATTTGGAATCACAGCTACTAACTGTCCTACCCGATGAAAAAGTTTCATTTAGTAAATCCGTCATTCTCGGCTTTCAACATGTATTGGCTATGGATGTCTATGTAGTGCCATTCCTTATTGCGATGTTAATCGGCTTACAGCCCAATCAGTCCAGCGCGTTAATCCAATCCACCTTTATTGCCGCAGGACTTGCAACGATTGTGCAAACCTATTTCTGTATGAAGCTGCCTATCGCTCAAGGTCCTTCTTATGTTCCGCTGGGTGCGATCGTCAGTATTTATGCAACTAGTGGTGGCGGAGAGCTCGGTTGGAGCTCCGTGTTAGGTGCCAGCTTAATCGGGGCCATCCTGGTTATTATTTTGGGTTATGCGGGGATTTTTAATAAAATCGTTAAAAACTTTATTCCGCCTATCGTAGGTGGCACAATCATTTTCATTGTAGGTCTATCTTTATTGCCTGTTGCGATCAGAGATAATATCTACGGAGCCTCCGGGGCTTCAATTAATCAAAATGTATTATTAGCCCTTATTTCAGGTGCTACACTGCTTATTTTTGTGGTTCTCGGTACTTTGTTCCGTAATAAAGGATCTGTCTTCCGAATTCTTTCCGTAATGATGGCGTTAGTAGTCGGATGTATTTCCGCTAATATTATGGGCGTTTTAGATTTCTCAGCGATAAGTAGTGCCAAGTGGTTTAGCATGCCGCGGATCGCTTTTGTCGATTTCGGCTTTTCCTTCAATTTTTCAGCTATTATCACCATGGTTATTATTTATATCGTGCTGCTGGCTGAAACAACAGGCACCTGGTTTGCGGTCAGCAATGTAATCAATAAACCTTTGACAGACAAAAATATTAACCGCGGCGTAATTGGAGAAGGAATTGGCTGTCTTATTGCTTCTGTGCTCGGTTCGACTCCTGTTACAGGTTATTCAACTAATGCAGGGATCATCTCCATTACAGGTGTTGCCAGCCGCCGGGTTTTTCTCGCTGTAGGAGGATGGTTTGTCCTCTTTGGTTGTTCCGGTAAACTCGCCGCTTTGATCTCTTCCATTCCATCCGCTGTAATCGGCGGCGTCTTCGCCATCATCTGCGGCATCATCGCAATTAATGGTGTGCAAGTAATGAAGAATGTAACCATCGGCGAAAAAGAAATGTACATTATTGCCTTACCTATGATCATCACCTTGGCGTTGGTACTCATTCCTGGTGACTACTTGAACTCTTTACCTACATTCGTGCAGTATTTATTAGGCTCACCTATCCTAGCTGCTTCATTGGCAGCAATCTTATTGAATAAATTATTACCTAGTGGAAAATAGAACATAAAAAGGAGCAGCCTCTTATTGATCCTTTTTTATCCCCGCGAATAAGCCGAGCTTTGTATGCTACCTTCTGGAATTCCTTAAACAAAAGACACCCATCGAGGTGTCTTTTGTTTAAGGACATGATTATTTTTTACTTGAGTTCATCCATAAAACCGCCTTACCATATGACCTCACAATTTTAATACAAATATCCATATGTCCCTTGATTATATTTAATAAACTAGGATTCCTCCAAAATAACGGAGATTATCAACGCATTGAATTATTCCCTGAAATATATTATGATACGTTTAAACAATTAAACATTATAACGGAGGGAGTTATGAACGAATCTAATAGTAATCAGAAGGCGATTCATATTTTCGAGAATTTAAGCCCCTATTTCCAAGGCTTGGGAGATCCTATACGTCAGCAAATCATTGCATTGCTGATCGACAAAGAGAGTATGAATGTGAGCCAAATTGCAGAGCATATCCCCATGTCCCGGCCTACAGTCTCTCATCATCTGAAAATATTACGGCAAGCAGGGCTGCTTAAGGTTCAGAAGAAGGGCACGGAAATGTTCTACAGACTTGAGTTTGACGAAGCGATAGCGCTTATGAAACAACTTGTCCATTTCGTCGAAGAGGAATGCCAGTGCTAATGCCATTAACCTGACTAGCACTTGTCATTCCTATTTTTTTAAGCGATATGTTAAATAACTTAAACATATAAACATTTAAACGGAGGTTGCAGATATGCATAGGAAAAAGGTACTTATTGTAGGAGGATACGGTGCCGTCGGCAGACAAATTGCTCAAATATTACACGATCGACATCCCGATCTCGAGATTATATTGGGAGGAAGGTCACCGCAAAAAGCAGCACCTTTTGAGTCCACACGGGTACAAACAGTCGTAGTTGATAATAATGCGGATGATCCACTGCTTTATGCAGGCGATAATGTATCGCTAATCATCAATTCCGTCAACGATCTGCAGGATCGGCTACTTATGTCTGCAGTTAGAAGAAAACTCCCACTGATCGATCTTACTCGCTGGACAGAGATATTCCAACAATCAATCACAAAGTTAGAAAAAGCAGACCTCTATGCTCCTATCGTGCTTTCTTCGGGATGGATGGCGGGAACTGCTTCGCTGTTCGCCATGCTGCACTCGGCCACGCTTCAAAACGTCGCCGTTGATATTCACGCGTTGTACTCTCTACGTGACAAAGCAGGACCCGACTCCGCGGCGTACATGGATCGTATGACCATTCCATTCCATATTACAGAACGGGGGGGAAAACGTCTTGTATTTCCAATGACTGACCCCATCAAAGTCCAATTTCCAGATGGATATACAGCAAAATGCTATCGGCTTGACACCCCAGATCATGTCACCTTGCCAACAGCTGAGAATATCGACTCCGCCAGCTTCCGCATCTCCTTCGACAGCAAAGCCTCCACCTCCATCCTTGTCGGACTAGTTAACAGCGGAATATGGAAGATGATCAGCGGGGACCGATTCCGTTCGCTTAGACGAAGACTGCTCTACAACCCTGGTACTGGCAGCGCACATCATATCCTTATTCATCTAAAGGGCCTGGCTCATAATGGGCACTGGGTTGAACGGACAATAGCGATTTCTGACCCGCTTGGTCAGACTCATCTTACCGCTTTGGGAGCTGCTGTCCAAGCAGAAAAGCTATTGCGGATATCAAAGGAAGAACCATTGGTCCCAGGCATTTATTATCCAGAAGATCTACCTGATGAACGGATGGACATCTCTGAAATCACCAACTTTTTTAAACAATATGGGGTTCTTATATCTCACTAATAGCACTTCACATATACCGAGCATTCTGTCTACTACAATTAAGTGCACAGACAGTAAAGAACCCGCTAATATAGCGGGTTCTTTACAATAGAGATGAGACGGAGCTAGGTAAGTTCACAAAAATATAAAATCTTTGATTCGTGCTAAACCCTGTCCCCTGCCTATTTCCACCCTTAAAGGCGTTTGACTAGACCAGGCTAAAGTCCCTGAATATATTGTTATTATTTATCCTATTCAAGGACTTTTATTAAATGGTGGGGGTGATCATTCTGGCTATCCGTTACAGCATCATAATTCCAACCTATAACCGACTTCAGCAGCTGCTACTTACACTCACTTCATTCGAGACACAGACCTATCCGAAGGATCGGTTCGAGGTGATCGTCGCAGATGACGGTTCTACAGATGGTACTAAGGAAATGGTCGAAAGCTTTCAAACTTCTTATCCGCTTATTTATGTCGCTCAGCAGGAACAACGCGGCCGTTCTGCCGTAAGAAATCTGGGGCTGAGTCAGGCAAAAGGGAAATACGTCATCTTCTGCGATGCTGATTTTCTGGTATTCCCTGAATTCATTAGGATCGTAAACCAGTATCACCGTAAATATCCTAAGTCGATAATTTCAGGTATTCCACACTCATGGGATGACGCTTATACCCACTACTACCCAGACTTTTCTCCTGAAGAAAAAGAACATTGCCGCAATACACTTTCGCCTTCTAACTTATGGAATCCTGACTTCGAATCAGCGACTGAAATTATCCCAATAATCACACCCAATGATATCCTTCAGCAGACGGAGACGTTATCAAAAGTCACCTTTGCCTCAAGAGTTCCTCCAAATACTAAAAAGCAATTTGCCAGCACAGATGTAGCCCCTTGGATGTTACTCGTCACACGTTGTGTGTCCATAAGACGCAGCCAATTAACACGGGCTGGAGGTTTTAATGAACAGTTTATCCTCTATGGACTCGAAGATTGGGATCTTGGGTATCGACTGCATCGATTAAAAATCCCTTTTCACAGCATCAAAGAAGTTGTCGGCGTTCACCAAGAACATCCAACCCACTTCAGAGGAAATCTCATAAATATTGAGAATCTAAAAATCATGTTCAAAAGCTACGGGTTCAATGACTCTTCCCTAAATCTGTTCGCCCTTGTTCCTCCAAACGAAGACCTGGAGAAATACAAACATACTATACGGGTCTTGCGCAGAGGATACCGAACGAAGTCAACACGTTCATCAGCAATATTAATGAGAAGGACGTTACGGATTGCCGCCAAACAGCTCTATGAACCCAATGATACCGCCGTATACCAAGAGTCGTTAAGACGGATAAGTGTAAAAGTAAAGAGGAGAAAAAGCCGGGCTGCCCGTGTTTTGCGAGAGATTTTGGTGAAGGCTGAAAAGCTGGGAGAATAATACCTAAAAATACATTAAACCGGGCATCAAATGATGTCCGGTTTTTACTTATTTTCTCAATTTATTAGGTAGCGGAATATGCCTAATCGACTCAATGGGGTGATAGAGCAGCATCCACGGACCAGAAAAACGCATAACCCCTTTAATTCTTTGGCGATAATCCGGTTTGTAACAATGAACAGGACATTTGGCACAAGCTGTTTTCTCTTCACCAAACTTACAATAGGCTAACCTCTTCAGCGCATACTCGTTTAATTCCTGACATTCCTCACAAAAGCCTTTATGATGATGTTTTTTCTTACAATATATACGAATCATTTTGGTAACAAGCTCTTGTTCTTTTAGAATTTTAGGACCCTCATTTAACTGCCGGTTTACCTTTGTTATCATATATGAACCCCCTTGTAACTTGTACAATAAGATCTCATGTAATTATAAAGGGTAAACCAACTGTGAAACCAGCCTTAACGCTAAACCTCCTTAATTCCCTCACATACCGGGGTTGAAAGCGATTATTTTATAAATCAAATTTATTTTTAAAAAACTTGTAACGTTTATAGCTTTTTACGGATATATAACTTGAGGAGGTGAATGGATGCAGGACAACGAGCAATTATACAGGGAATATTCAACCCAAGTATATAAATTCGTATTTAGCTTTTGTCATAATCACTTGCTGGCAGAAGAAATCACCCAAGAAACTTTTTATAGAGCTATAAAATCGATAGACAAATACGATGGGACCTGCAAAGTATACGTATGGCTTTGTCAAATTGCTAAACATGTGTGGTATCAGGAGCTGGACAAGCAGCGCAAGCGGAAGTCTGAGGAATTAGAAGACGCTCCTTTGGCTAACGCAAATTCAACAGAATCCCAGTTCATTTTTGCTCAGGACAAAATGGATTTATTTAAACAACTTCATTTACTTGATCCAAACACCAAAGAAGTATTATATCTGCGTTTGACCGGAGAATTCAGTTTTCGGGAAATTGGCGAAATTCTTGGCAGAGATGAGACCTGGGCAAGAGTTACCTTTTACCGTGGAAAACAAAAATTAATGAAAGGAAGATCTTCATGAAATGCGAGATCATTCAGGATTTATTACCTTCCTATATTGAAAAGCTAACCTCTGTACATAGTAACGAAGAAATCGAAAAACACCTGCAATCCTGTGAAAGCTGCCTTCAATCCTATAATGAAATGACCGCCACAGCAAATCTAAGTGTGCCTATTATTGATAAAGAGGAAGTTAACAAACTCAATTATTTTAAAAAAGTGAAAAAAAAGAATATAAAAACTCTCATTTTTTCCGTCTTATCGGTACTCATACTGGCTACAGCCCTTATTGGACTTTTTGTTATCGGTTTCCCTGTATCCTCTAAAGATGTAGTCATAGATTATCAGAAAACAAAGGATCGTTTGGAAGTTCATCTAACTTTGGAAAATGGCAAGGACCTCGTGTTCTCAGGAAAAACCAAATTTATCCGCGATGAGAATAATAATGTAATCGGTTCTGAAACTAGGTATACGCCTAGAGGTTTACTTCATAATCCCTTTGATGATGTAGGCAAAAAAGTTATGTTGGGGACGGAGATTCATACTGATCTAGATTTTCCAAACAAGTTTATTCTTGAATTCAAAGATAAAACTATGACGTTTGTTAATGGTGTTTTAGTGGAGTAGACATTGCCGCTAAAATAAATAAAGACACCTTTTAAGGTGTCTTTCGCTTTACACCCTACTAAAAAAGTTAGCATTTTTGTTCGTTTTTTCGCTAAAATATAGGGTTATCGATTTTCTAAAAGTATCTTATAATAAAATTACACATGGATATTTCACCTCTTTGTGAACGCGCGTTTATAGATCGGCCCATTAACCACTTAATAGGAGGAATGGTCATGCAATATGGTTATTTTGATGGAAAAAACAAGGAATACCTCATTACCAAGCCGAATACGCCTGCCCCTTGGGCGAATTACCTCGGCTCGCCGGAATACGGTGCAATCATCTCAGGTAACGCAGGCGGCTATAGCTTTGTAAAGTCTGGCGCAAATGGGCGGCATATCCGCTACCACTTCAACTCTAAGGACGAGCCCGGACGCTATATTTACGTGAGAGATTTGGAGAACGGGGATTATTGGTCCGGCTCTTGGCAGCCAGTGGGTAAAGATCTGGAGCAATATAAGTCGGTATGCCATCATGGAACCGGATACACGAACATTGTCTCGGACTACGATAACATCCATACAGAATCATTATATTATGTACCACTGAACAAAACCTATGAGGTGTGGCGCATGAAGGTGCGCAATGATGGCTCCAAAGCACGCAAGCTGGCTCTCTTCGGATTTGTTGAATTAACCAACAATAACAACTATGAGCAGGATACCGTCAACCTTCAGTACACTCTGTTTATTTCACGGACCTACTATAAAAATAATATGATCCTTCAAGTCATCAATGAAAACACCCCCGAAGAACAAACCTGGAGATTCTTCGGGGCTGCAGGTGCAGAAGTTACCGCTTATGACGGTGACCGGGATACGTTCCTAGGCGATTACCGCAGTTATGGCAATCCGGCCTCTGTTGAGAACGGCCAATGCTCCAATTCATTAAACTACAATACTAACTCCTGCGGGGCCCTGCAGATTAACGTAGATTTACAGCCGGGAGAAGAGAAAGAAATCGTATTTCTACTGGGACAGTATGATGAGAAAGGCGCTTCCGAGATTCTCAGCCATTATAAGGACTTGTCCGTGGTAAATAAAGAACTCGAAGAGTTAAAAGCATTCTGGCACAGCAAGCTTAACCGCTTCCAGGTCCAGACACCAAGCGATAACCTGAACAACATGATCAACACTTGGAATGCATATCAATGCTTTATCACTTTCATCTGGTCACGTGCAGCCTCCTTCCAATACTCCGGTCTTCGTAATGGACTCGGATATCGGGATACCGTGCAGGATATTCAAGGCATCATTCATCTGGATCATGAGATGGCCCTTGAACGTCTAAGACTGATGATATCCGCCCAGGTTTCCAACGGCGGTGGACTTCCGTTGGTGAAATTTGACCACAACCCTGGACATGAGGGCACACCGGATGATCCAGAATACGTGCGGGAAACCGGTCACCCCCATTATCGGGCTGATGACGCTTTATGGCTGTTCCCCACCGTCATTAAATACTTGAATGAAAGTGGCAACTGGGATTTCACAGATGAAATAATCCCTTATTCGGATAAAGGCGAGGGCACAGTGTACGAGCATTTGCGCCAGGCACTTCAGTTCAGTCTGGATCGTATGGGCGCACACGGCATGCCGGTTGGGCTTCATGCCGACTGGAACGATTGCCTACGGCTTGGAGCCAAGGGTGAGTCGTTGTTCGTCGCATTCCAGTTGTATATGGCATTCAAGGTATTCATGGAAATCGCACAAAATAAGAACAAGCCTGAAGATATTCAATGGGCGCAGGGCCTGCTTGATGAGCTGGACGATAACATTCAAAAACACGCTTGGGAGAACGATCAATTCGTCCGCGGATTTACCGAAGACAACTATACCATCGGCTCCTGGGAAAATGATGAAGCCAAGATCTGGCTCAATCCGCAAAGCTGGGCCGTATTAAGCGGTGCAGCCCGCCCGGATCAGGCGAAGCTCGCCATGGACAAAGTGTATGAGAATCTGCGGACCGATTACGGCACTATGTTATTCTACCCTCCGTTCCGTGAATACGGTTTGCCAGTAGCGTTGATGGCTCTTTTCAACGCCTCAACTAAGGAAAACGGCGGCATCTTCAGCCAGCCGCAGGGATGGCTCATTCTGGCGGAAACCATGATCGGCAACGGTGGGCGCGCGTTCGAATACTTCCTGAATTGCAGTCCGGCCAGCATGAACGATAAGGCTGAAATCCGTAAACTCGAGCCTTATGTACATGGCCAGTTTGTCGAGTCCAAGGACAGCCCATATCAAGGCCGGGCGCATGTCCACTGGCTGACCGGCACCGCTTCAACCGTGATGGTCTCCTTGGTGGAAGGCATTATGGGGGTTCAACCGCAATTTGATGGCCTTCGCCTCAACCCGTGTGTTCCTTCCGACTGGACAGACTTTTCCATGGTCCGGGAATTCCGTGGGAAGAAGCTGAACATCCAGGTGGAGAACAAGAAGGGTGTACAAAAAGGGGTTACCCATATCGTTATTAACGGTGAAGAAATTCAAGGCAACCTGATCCCGGTGGCCAAAATGGCGCCAGAAAACAACGTGCTCGTTATTATGGGTTAAGGCGTATTTATGAGGAATAGATAGGAGGACGGACCCGATAAGGTGCGTCCTCCTGTTTTTACAATTAGAACGAGGCTTGTACACTTGCCTTCCGGCTCTATGACCGCGATTGAGCTGGATACAATTGACGAAAAAAAGACTGCCGGGACCTTCCCGACAGCCTGAACTCATTCTCATAATTGGCAAACCAAGTTTCTTCGCCTGTAACAATCCTCTACAACCTCGGGTCGATCTCTTTCTCTTTCGTTACCTCGAATAACAGGTTTGCTGCAATTTGCTTGTAGTCCTCGTTGTCAGACGAGATCTCATCCAGCTTCACTTCTAGCATTTGTCTGCCCAGCCGGTGTTCGATTAAGGACGTCCGAAGCTTAGGAGCGATATTCTTCTGTTTCATCAGCTTGGCATACTTATGTGGAAACTTGTAGTCGTACCCGTAGATGATCGACAGGTAGCCCGGATTGCGGACCTTCATGTATGGGACTACCCCCTGCTGTTCTTGCTCCGGTTTGATTACAATTCCCTCCATATGTTTCTCTACCGTTATCTTTGCGAAATACTCCTCTGCTCTGATGTAGGCATCAGGCTCTTTTAAGTCCAAAACCAGAGATTCATCATCATTTAAGAACCTGTATAATTCGGAGGTTTTACCGTCAGGTACCCGTTCAGCACCATTCTCCAGTACTTCCTTCAGGATTGCAAAAGGTTTGTACGCTAATTCTGCATCACCCGCATACAACTCCAGTTGCTGCTTGTATACTCTGTAAGCTTCCTCACGCTGGTCAAGATCTACATACGATTCTCTTATGTCACGGACATACTTAAAAGTCTGGTAAACATGAGGCCCATAGTTGTTGTTAAGCGCCTCTTTCGACATATGGTGCTGGTCTTGTTCAAACCCGCTTGCTTCAAAATCCTGTATCAGTTTACCCAGTGACTCCTCAAATCCATATTGTCTTAAGAAATCCAGCTCTGTCTCCAGCGCCTTGCTAATCGGCCGGAACTGACGCTCAATTAACCCATCCCCCAGCGCTTTCCAAGGCAGCAGCTCGCCATCCAGTAAAAGCACACGGATCCCCTGCTCAGCCATATAGGTTCCGAATCTATGCAGCAGTTGTTCGTAGATAGGCGTCAGATCGACCGCCTTAACCTTGTAGCCGTTCCGGCTAATTGCGTAACACTGCTCTATATCCCGGTAAAGGTACACACTACAGCGTGATCCCATATATTTAGGTTGCAGGACGACTTCAGATATACGACGCTCGGCAAAATAATCCAACCCTTTTCGCAGAGACTCAAGCTCACCGGCAGCCATATCCTTATCCGCAGGTGACATCGTCCCGGAGATGAAGTTGACCCGGTTCTGCGAGGAATACTGCAGTCTGCGCACAGACTCGTAATCAAGCTCTAACAAGGATACGGTTTGCTGTTCCCGGAACAGGATAGGTAGCTCTTCGTGCACCGTAGTCACATGCGATTTTTGACTTTTATAGAAAGGTTTAAACGACATGCGAACAGAAGTTAGTTCATTACCCTGCGCACTCCCTGTGTCGAGGTGGAGTTTGTTTTTGATCCGAAAAGTCTGCTTGGCTGCAATATGTCCGAAGAGATGAAAGGGGTGATTACTCACAGCCTCTTGCTTTAGGAAATCAAGCTGTTCCTCAAAGGAAACCTCACGATCCAGCCGAAAGTTACGCTGATGGCGTAGTGAATTCGTATCCAGCTTACCAATGTACTTATTACGGCAAGGAGCATGAGTAACATAAAAAGAAGGACCTTGCATACCTATATAGCGGTAAAAGGGCTGAGATTGCTCCACTAAAGCCGAAAATTTACTAAAAAGCGCGGTATCCTCCTTAAGCACTTGGGTGGAATCAAAGTACGTTCTTAGCAGTTCCGGATCGGTTCCTTGAATCTCACCCTTTACGTACTTGTATACAAAGTTCTCGTGATTGCCCATAACAAATAGGAAATGCTCGCGGTTATCAAATAAGAACTCAATCGTCTCCCGTGTCTTTTTGCCCTTATCAATCCAGTCACCAGCAAGAATGACTCGTGTGTTACTGAGCTTATCTGTTGCACTTAACTTACCTTCGTGCACCCTGTAGCCGTAATTACGTAATAGTCCCTGAAGCTCTTCGACGCACTCATGAACATCCCCAACCACAATATACTCTTGTGCTTGTAGAAGTACCGTAGATGCGTAAGTATCCCAATCCTGTATAATCACCCGGTAGTCCGGGTTAGGTATCCCTTCACCCTCGAGAATAAAATCTTTAGCACGCACTTTATGAATCTTGTTGTAACCTTCCCGTGACAGAACAGGCAGGACTTCTTTTCTCAGCCGGTTTAAATGATTGGAGATCAGCTTCTTCGAGCGCTCCGAGACGTAGTAATCCTCCCGTTTACGGTAATCAAACAGAATAACCTCCAGATTGTAATTATTTTGCCCGGCGATCTCACGGACTTTACTACGGTAATCTTCGGATAGCCCAATGGTATCCATCACCACAAACTCCGCATTAATTGGAAAAGAAGTGACTAGCTTCAATCTCTCAAACAATAATTGAAAGGTATGCGAACTGGCCTCCAGCATAACCTGATCATACTTATCATAGTCGTAGCCCAATATCTCCTGGCGGATACTATCCGAGGATAAGTACTGCACATTCGTACGTAACCCTTTAGAAGCATCCTCTAGTTTTAACTGCGGGATCAGAACTTCTTTAGCAAAAGTTGACTTCCCGCATTCCGTTGCTCCTACAAGCAGAAATATGGTGTGTACACGTGTTTGAATTTCCATTGCCTATTCCTCCTTTCTTAGCACAATAGCGCATTGCGTCGTACGGATCTCGCCAACCCGGTCACCAACCATCAAATATTCAACCTCGACTGCTAAACCTTGAACCGTATCCAAAACCCATTGCCCGAACGCTTCCTGTCCCATTTCCCACTTGTGATCTTCATGCCGGAATCCTTCCAGCTCATAGTAACGATTGAAATCAGCATTCGGTGTCGTCACAATAAGCTGTTGAAAATTCACATTACCGATTATTTGCTGAATAAGCTCTGCCGCTTCACCCTCACTCATGTGCTCTACAACTTCTGTTAGAATCACATCAACCTGCTCCCCATTGTACGACTCCAGAAAATGGTCCAGTGAGCCAAAGGTTGCGATGTTATCAATGTCCTTAGCTTTCGCTTTCCGATTCACAACCTCCAGCAACGCCTCGGCTATATCTACCGCATAATAGGTGCTCTCTATTTTTCCGGCAAACGGAATTGCATAGAAACCTTCTCCGCAGCCGATGTCCAGAATCGGCTTATTGAATGGAAGCACACTCGAAATAAAAGTACGCCGCTGCATCGCAGTACCGCCATACTCCAGCCCAATAGAATACTGGTCTGTTTGTTCGATGGAGGCTTTATATCGCTTGAACCGTTCCTTAGAGGTAAGGAAATTCCTTGCAAATAGACTTCTTATATAAAAAGGTGCATCAATGACGTTAAGGCTGCGGATATATTTATCCAAAATAGCATCCGAAATATCTATGTACTCATCCCCAAATATGGATAAGAACAAGGACAGCACACCAACAACATGTAAGAGGTGATACAAGCTTTTATGTGTGGTAATCGTCAGGGAATAGCTCTTATGTGCCTGATGCTGCAAGGAGAAGGTATATCCCTTTAAATGCTTTTGGAAAAATTCAATATAGTGTATCCGCTCAACCTGAACCATATTGATGAAAAAAGAATGCTCATATCCTTCCGCATCCCGTTCATCCTGGGATTTAAAGGGTGTAGAGAAAAACTCATTGACCGCATTAAGCGGAAATAGAGGTGTATTAAACCGGGAGACATTTAAATACTCAAAGCTCTCGCTTCCGTTCTGCTTGTAGGATATATCGTTATCTGCGTCCTTAAAATAAACGTTATAAGTTGCCTCATCAGAATACCATCCATAAGCCAATCCCTGACGAACCAGACGAAGCTGCATACCTGTCACTGGATTTTTTTTAATTAAAAAAGTGAATTTTGGATTCGTAGATTTCAGTTGTACAATAGCCACTACCATCTTCCTCCTATCAATCTTTCTATAGGGCCCGTCCCCATACTTCCTGTAAAGCTTCTCGAAATAGAGCATCCAGCTGATGATCTCTGTTGTTCTCCTTAGCATTCAAGGACGCCGCCACCTTATCCAACACTTGGAACTGTTCTTCTAAATAATCGTTAATCGCGGTTAGCTGCGGCTCGTAGTCTAGTTCCTCACCGGATTTTTTTCGTGCCAGCAATTGCTGAATCACCTGCCACAGCTCTTCATCCTGCGGAATAAGCCGATCTACCAGTACATCGAACTCCATCGGCGGCATCTCTCCATATCGTTGAGTCCATTCACAGGCTAGAACGGGACGAAGTACATAAAAGTACTTTTTGATCTTGACCTGTTCGCCTTGCAAATAATCACGGTAGTTCCCTCTTGCCATGTTTAAGTAATGGTACATACAAGACTTCGGCGAAAATGTGTACGGGGAGATGCTTCTAAGCTTCTCTGCTGTACTGTACTTTTCTGCATATTGAATGGGTGATTGCAGCCACTCCAGCAGCGGTGGATTAGACTTGCGAAATAAATTCAGTGCTTTCCGCAAATCCCAGCCATTGATATCAAGCATATTGTTAATAGGACGCTCGATCACATCCCGCTTATCAAAAATAGATAGATACCATTCTGGTTTATGCAGATAAATAAATCTCACATCATAATCGCTGTCCTGCGATGGGAATCCCCACGCCCGGCTACCTGATTCGCAGGCATACAATATTGTAACTTGCTCCTCCTGTTCAATCTGTTCCAGCTGCTCACGGATAAGCTTGTTTATAGGATCCATCTTCATCCCTCCAGATCGGTTACTTCCCTATTCTCTACCCTTGTTACTATTCGAACGCCTCATCAGAATTGCTTTGGCTTCATGGATCTATCTTCGCTCATCTTCCCTGTAACGAACAGGGCGGAAGTATGGCGGCGGCCAAAAACACTTCCATTTTATTCAACTCTGGTGCTTAATATAATGAGTACTACTATTTCTTATGGATTCGCTACAGGGTGGAGGGATACAAATGGCCCGGGAAAGTTTTGACAAGGAGATTCAATTTCTTCGCATGCTCTCTTTAGCGGGGGGAGCTTACAGCAGACAACAATTCGCCGATCGTCTCGGCATTTCTGTACATACCTATGACAAAACGCTGCGCAACCTGAAGGGCATGGTAACCGTCTTACAACAGGATCTGCCTACAGAACAAGGAACAGAACTCTCTGAGTGGCTCCGCTATAACTACTATGAATCTGCCGACCCGCTGCTCCTGTTCTTGTTCCGGGCGAAGTCGCTTAAGGAAACGGAGAGCATCCGGCTTACACTACTATTAACTGCGCTCCAGACTCAGGAGCTAACGGCTAAAGATCTACAGGATGTGTGCAGTGAGCAAATGCCAACCGATTATCCAATGCCCGATGAGAAAACCATCCGTGGAGATCTGAAATACCTTGAGGAAGTTGGCGTTATTCTTCGTGTAAACGAAGGTCGGCCTTATCGATACAAGGCTGCTAACGATCTGATTGATCAATTATCCGGCGATCAGCTCTTGGATCTTTACGACTATGTTGATGTCATCGCCAACACGCAGACTCCGTCTGTACAAGGTTACCTGCTGCGCGACACCTTAAAAAAGGTCCTGCGGAAGCGGGGTTATACCCTCGAAGCTACGGAAACCCATAGATACAAATATAATTATCATTCACGTATTCTTGATGAGGCACACCTATATACGATATTTGCAGCCATTCAGCAGCGAAAAAAAATCAAGTTTCTATATCTATCCCCTAAAAAGGGCAAAAACTACGCCTCTCAGAATACCAATCCTCTCTTTGAGCGGGAAACAAGGGGCGTCACAGAAACTGTTCTTCCGCTCCGCGTCATCTATGACCATCAATATGGGCGCTGGTATTTAATCGGACATAATTCACGTATGGGCATCATGAAATTCCGAATGGAGGGCCTCACTCAAATTGAGGAGGGCGACACTGTGGAAGAAGCAGAGTTTGCTCAGAAACTCAGCAATCTGGAAGAGCAGATGACAACCAGCTGGGTTATAGATACCACCCGTGCAATTAAAGTGGTGGCAAGATTTTATAACCCCAATCGCCCAGGTGTTAATTTTATTCGGGAGCGGGTTGAAGCGCAGGGACAGTGGGGAGAAATTACGGAAGAGTCCGATTCTACATTCCTTTATGAGATCATAGTGAATGGTATTTATGAAATTAAGCCGTGGTTACGAAGCTTTGGTTCGAGCTGCGAGGTATTAGAACCCCCTTGGCTGCGTAAGCAATTTATCGCGGAGTGGAAGGAGATTCACAGCTATTATGAATCCATTTGAGAAAATATTTAACTTCCAAATCATTTCACGCCTCGACGAAGTGGGTTCATTAGCGCTGACCTCCCAGGAACGTTCCTGGCTGAAAACCATGTTAATGCACCCGGCCTCAGAAGCAGCTTTTACACTGGATACCTTAAGTAAATTGAACGCCATATTGGAGGCAGAAGCGTCCACAGAAGTGCGGCAAATTATTATGGAGAAAGCTAAAAGCAAAGAGCGGCAGGTCTATCATCCAATGCTTCGTACACTCCGCCGTATAATCATGCAGAATCAAGCGATCCTTATTACTTTCCATATTAAGCATGGAGGCCAACGAACTGACCAAACCGGGTTCCCTCATAAGCTGGAATACAACATGTATAAGCGGGAGTGGTATCTGCAATGGTACAGCACCCGGCAACGTTCTCTTATGTCCACTAAACTAAAAAACATTATTTCTGTTGAAGTAGCTCCCTTCCCTGCCAAACGGATTAATGATTTAAAAGCAAGGATAATGCGATTATTAGAGGATCAGAAGGAATGTGCATGTATTCAAGTCATCCCCACCTTTAATGCTGAGCTATCACGAATTCTGTACGCCTTTTCCTGTTTTGATAAATCCGTGTCCTTTGATGAAAATTCGGGTATCTATCGAATCAAAGTCATCTACATGAGAGACGATAGCGAATTCCTATTGTCCAAAATCCGTTTTCTTGGCCTCCGCGTAAAAATCGTCGAGGGTGAGCATCTTAAGCGGCGCATGCTGAAATCCGCAGCTATGGCGATTGACCGGTATGGGGAATAACCGAAGAATTAGTATAAGCTGGTCAACTATCCTGAAGTGCTGAAACGTGCTTATATAGTAAAGTAAAAGACACGGTTAAGATGTCTTTTACTTTACTTACAGCAGCTTTCTTAAAAACTGAGAGGTTTATTCTCATGAAAAGAAAAGCCGTCTTATGCATATAGTCAAGATGAAAACTCAGAGTTAGTGAGGGGATTAGAAGTGGGAAAGAGAGTTATAGTAAAAATATCAGAATTGACCAAAAAACATAAGATTTCCCTACGAGAATTGTCCAGAATATCCGATGTCCGACATGCCGCATTAAGTGAGTTAGCTAATGGAAAAAGGGAGAATATTAACTTTAGTCATATAGGCAAAATTGCAGAAGCTTTAAATATTGAGGATATTCGTGAGATTATTGATTTGGTTGATGATAAAGATTAATCAAATCAACACAAAATTAATAGTTTTTGAATCGACAATAACTCAAGTAATAAGATCATAAGAAAAAGCAAAGAAAAGCGACCCCTACAGGTCGCTTTTCTGCGTTTCTGATACTCCATATTAAAGTAGAGGCAGCCATTCCCCTATTCCAGCTTCATATAGTACAGATTCGCCGTACTATCTTTTGTAATGGTATGTGCACCTGCGGCAAGAGAGACAGTGGCAATGCCATTGGTTGTAGGATAACTTGTTCCATCCACTTTGATTTTCGTTCCCTCTGTGTTGAACACTAGGGTTAGCGTTGAAGCTTTAGCAGCAGTGAATTGAATGCTGGTAACACTCTCGATTTTTAGACATTGGGTTAGGGTTAAACCCTGATAGGCCACAGTTCCCTTACTTGTTGAGAGATTGCCTTGAATATTGAAGAAGCTGCTTGTTGTTCCATCCGTAGTAAAGTTGTGAACGTTTGCTCCCGCTGTCGGCACTGGCGTTGTCGTCGGTGCTGGAGTCGCTGTTGGAGCTGGGGTCGCTGTTGGCACAGGAGTTACTGTTGGCGTAGGTGTTACTGATGGAGTCGGAGTCGGGTTCGTTGGGTTTGAATTCCCCCCTACAGAGACAAGTCCCGTTGTGTAGCTTCTGATTGCAGACATCAGCGCTGTATTCAACGCATACGAAACGTCATCCACTGAATCATTAAATTCCCATGTGAAGTCTCCGCCATTCAGACGTCCGGCTTTTGCCATAACAATCTGTTCAACATTGCTTACGTTATCAATATTAGATACGTTCACTCCTGTATTTACGCTCGTGTCGAAGTTGTTATAGGCTGTTCCGCCTTTTAATGCTTTGTATGAGCTTGGGACGGTTTCATTTCTTGACGAAGCTAAGTAAGCATCAAATGAGGTAACATTAGCAGGAGCTGTCCCTGTGTTTGAATTCGCATAGATGAGACTTGAAGCCTCTACAATAAGATTGTTATAGGCTTTAATCACACCTCCATTTTCGCCTGAGAATGTGCCCTCCCCTAAAGCATCTGTACCTTGTAAGGAGATCATCATTGGAAACTTAGCATGTCTAAAATAATTAGATTCTACAAAAGCTGAAGCACCTGTAGTAACACCCACACCGTATTTGGAGATACCATCGAAAAAGTTGTTATAGATATGGACGGATGCCACTCTAATCCGCGGATGACGGGAGTCCGAATGGTCAAACCAGTTGTGGTGGAAGGTAACAAAAAATTCAGCCGGCTCACTCAAACCAACTAGCGAAGATTTTCCGGAATCCCAGTAATGGTTGTAAGAGATTGTAATATAGTTGGATCCATTTTTAAGGTCTGTGGAACCGTCGCCCTTGGCTTGGTCTGCATCGCCTCCAGCAGCTCCATAAAAAATATCATTATTATGCACCCAGACATTCATATTGCCAGAATCCATTGAAATGCCATCGTCGGGGAATAACATTACACCCAGGTTTCTTACTTCCACATTACCTACATATCTTAGAAGCATTCCCCAACCGTATGCGTAAGCATCATTTCCGATACCTTCAATAGTAATATTCATTTCCGAATAATTGTTTTTACCTTTGACTTCAAGATACCCACTGCTGTTAAGCTGTCCACTCAGATCAGCAGCTGTAACTTTTCCGATAATTCGAATCGCAAGTGGAGTTGTATCATAGCCTTTTTGTCTCAGTGCCAGAATACCGCCCAGGCCAACCCCTGTTTGTACAGCGCCGGAGCTGTTGATTTTCACACCAAGGGTTACGGTTTGCGCAGTCTGAGATGTTATATACAGCACTTGAGCACCATTCTTGAGGGTTCCATTCTCATTATAAGCCCCTGATCCCGTACCATATTGCGAGCTAGTCGAAAAAGCAAACCCTGAGCGGTCATATGACGTTACGGATAGTGGATTTGAAACCGCACTTACCGTCCCACCCCCTGACAACGTAGCTTCAACTTTCATCACATAATTTCCGGCTGCAAGCCCTACAGCATCCGCTCTCCAGTAGGAAGGATATTTGCGGATTAACTCATTATTAATTTGTTGATACCCAGAATCCGCTGCACTTGCCAATTTAACATAAACGTTATACCCTGTCGCATTGCTTACAGGTGACCATTCCACATATGCCGTTTCATTCCAGCCTCCACTGCCTGTTACCGCAAGACCAGCAGCATGCACCACCGTATTTGTCCATCCACCTACTATTAAAGAAAGAGCAAGAGAAAACAACACAACAATACTGGTTACCTTTGCAACTCTTTTTTTCATTTTATTTCCTCCCGATTTTAATTTGTTGCAGATATCATTGTAACCGCTTGCAAAAAATGAAGTTTCTCTTTTCACCTCCTAAATATTTAGAAAGAGATCCTGCATCTAGCCCCTGTCCCCCTTCGAAAATAATACAAATTCTGGAACCAGAACACGTTCAACATATCAAAACTAAAAAAGGTTCCGAAACAATCATTTACTCATATCTCCCCTATCTAACCGTGTTCTGAGCTAATGATTATAGGACAGCGAATGGATTGTGATCATACAACACGAATAGCCACACAGTAGCCAGCACATAATAAAATTCACAACCATTAGGTAATCAAGGAGGAATTTTCAATTGAGCGCAAATAAACCAGACAAGAATCTGATCAACACCGTAAAAGATTTGGAAGCCACGCCCGTAAACAGCCTGGAAGCCCAACAGCAACAACAAGCCCGTAATGATCGCCGCAAGCAATCTCAGCATGACAGCGACGGAAAATTCACGGAAAATGAAACCGGGAACTTTCATTAAAGTCGGGGATAATGTTGGCATCTTCTTTTCAAGCTGCAATAACGTAAAAAGACACCCTTCAAGGTGTCTTTTCTTTTACTACCTATGGAGCCGTATCATAATGTATTTTCCTCTGATCAATACGTATCAACTGCTCATCCTGTAATCCAAGCAATGATTTTGTCACGGTCTCACGCGCCGTTCCTGTCATATCCGCCAGGTGTTGATGCGTTAATTTCAAATCGATTAGAACACCTTTATCAGAGGGCACTCCGTGCTGTTCTGTTAGACGCAACAACACGTGAGCAACTCCAGATAGAACCAGATAGTGCTCCTCTCCCTCTTCACCCTCAAAAAAGATGGACTCTCCTTTTATATAAGTACGCTCGCCACATACCTTAGCAATTTCAGCTAATTATTCATCATCAAGATGTTCAAAGAACGGAAAATCCCGTAACAGTTGGGTTTGTGATTGAGTATGTTTCACAAATTTTCCAAATGAACCATCACAAAATGGAAGGTTTTGGTTGTTTAGGACAAGAATAAAGTTAAGATTCTAAATTTCGAGAAGTGAGTTGATGAACATGAGTGATAAGATGGTGGCTGTTTTAAGAAGACAGTTTGATCCAACCGTAGAAATGTTGAAGAATCTTATCGAAGTATGTCCTGATCATTTTTGGAAGAATGCCAAGCATAAATACTGGAAGCATATATTCCACGCTACAACCAGCATGAAATTTTGGTTTAGGCAGCAGAAGGATGAAGAATTCACGATACCTGACTTCGGTAAAGATATAACAGAAGACTTAGATAAGGAGTGCTCTGACTACCCTACTAAGGAAGAAATGACGGAGTACGTAGAGGAGATATTGAGTGTGGCTCGTAATTTTTTTGCTGAACTTACTGACGGCAGATTATTGGAACCATGTGTACTATACGAAGAAATAACTAAAACTGATGTTATCCTCATGCAGATAAGGCATGTTCAACATCATATAGGTTATTGCAACAGCATATTGAATTCGAATCACCTACAAACAGCAAAGTGGCTATGATAAAATTAGTGACCGAAATCAGCTTCTTTACCACGAGGAGTGTTATTTAGTATGGTTTATGAATTTGATAGTGAGATAAGGCTGCTGGAAGGTAAAATGAAATGGAAAGTAGTCTATTTCCCCTATTCAGTAAGGGAGATATTCAATACTAATGGTAAAGTACCTATTCAAATCTCTGTTGACGGGCACGAATTTGACCATACTTTATTGCCGTCAAAGAATGGGCATTATTTTGTTTATAACGAATTTATTCGAAGAGCAGTACAAAAAGAGCTCGGTGATACATTACATATAATACTTAAGAAATGTGAGGAAAATCGTAAACTGATTGTGCCTGATTACATTACTACAAACCTTGAAGAGTACCACATGCTGAATACATTTCTAAACCAGCCTGATTACATTAAACGAGAGCAGATTAATTATATTGAGCTTGCTAAAAAGGAAGATACAAAAAATAGACGAATACTAACTCTAATTGATAAACTTAAGGATTAATAAAGGGACGACAATAAAGTTGAGGTAAAATAAAGACATCAGAGTTAAGCAACGAATAAAATGAGCACAAAACTTTAAAAAATCACAAAAAAAGCGATGAGAAACAATCCTCATCGCTTTCACATTACTAAAACCAGACTTGTTACAGCAAACCTCTGCCATAGTAATAGATGATCGTTTAAGAGTCAGCAACCCTCTACCCCCTTACGTGGTGCTGGCACGTCGATTAGCAAGCGCCATAGCAGCGGCGTAGCCGGAGCTCCAAGCCCATTGCAGGTTATAGCCGCCGCAATCTCCATCCACATCCATCACTTCACCTGCCAAATACAGCCCAGGGACTAACTTAGATTCTAACGTTCCTTCGATTAGCTCCGTCGTATCGATGCCACCGGCTGTTGTTTGTGCATTCGTGAAGCTATTGGTATCGGTCACTTTAAATTCCCAATGCTTCAAGATTCGATAAAATATTTTCTTGGTTTTCCATGATAAATCCATACAAAGCAAGTGCGGCTGTTGATCAATTCCAGCCTCCTTCAGCAGAACTGGAATCAGTTTCTTGCTGACGATGCCCACAAAAGAATCGGCAACCGTCCGGTGTCCGAAGATCCCCCAGTGGATCTCCAGAAAATCAATTAACTCTTCCTCCGTGCGCTCCGGCATTAAATCAACCGACAATGTCACCGATTCTCCTATTCCGAGATTATACGCAGCCTTTCTGCTGAGCTGAAGTATGGGCGGGCCCGAGATACCATAGTCCGTAAAAAGAATCTCACCAGACTCAGTGCGTATGACTTCATTGTTTACGATAACATGGGCCTCTCCCTCAAATTTGATGCCCGATAGTTCCTTCAAATACGGATAATCCAGCTTCAATTGTACAATGCCTGGCACCGGGTTGATCAGGGTGTGCCCCAGGCGTTGGACAAGCGTATAACCGGAGCCGTCCGTTCCCGTTTTGGGAGCGGTAAGGCCGCCTGCACATAGAAAAAGATAGTCGCTGGTATACACAACCTGTTCCTCTGTCTCCGTCTGGCAGGTTATCGCGAACCGCGGATGTCCCGCCGAAACGGTAACATCCAACACTTTATGTTTATAATATACGGGAACATTCCGATCCTCCAGCGCCAGCTTAAATACACCCGGCACCGAAGCCGCCTGCAGCGACATCGGATACATCCGGCCATTCTCCAAGCTTACAAAAGGAAGCCCGAGTGAGGAGAAAAATTCGATCGTTTGGCGGACACCGAATTGCCGCAATACATGTATTGGGAATCCTTCCTGATTACTGTGATACTTGCGTGATAAAGCGGCCGCTTCATCCGTACCGGTGGCGGTGGATTGGTTCGTAATGTTGCAACGCCCGTTACCCGTCGTTATTATTTTCTTCCCAAGCCGGTCATTGCTTTCAATAATTGCTGTATCAATACCTTGATCCCTCGCTGTAACTGCAGCCATTAGACCTGCAGCACCCCCACCGATAATGAACAGCTCGTGGTGCTTAGAAGTCTGATCCTTATACATGTTAATTGATGCATCCCTTTTCCTAATAAATTTATTGAATTGACTTAGCTAGCGCCATGGCGGCCACATATCCGGAACTCCAGGCCCATTGCAGGTTATAGCCGCCGAAATCTCCGTCGACATCCATCACTTCGCCAGCCAAATACAGCCCAGGCACCAGCTTGGATTCCAGCGTTCCTTCGATGAGTTCCGACGTATCAATGCCGCCGGCTGTCACTTGCGCATTCGTAAAGCCATTGGTATCCGTCACTTTAAATTCCCAACGCTTCAAGATTTGATAAAATTTCCCCTTAGTTTTCAACGACAGAGCCTGGCAAAGCAGCTGTGGTTGCTGATCTAAGCCGGTCTCCTTGAGTAGGACCGTAACAAGCTTCTTGTTAAAGATGCCAACGAGAGAATCCGCAACCGTCCGGTGTCCAAAGGTCTCCCAGAGCCTTTCTAAAAACTCAACTAACTCTTTCTCCGTGCGGCCCGGCATCAGATCAACCGACAATGTTACCTGTTCTCCTCTTGCAAGATGATACGCAGCCTTCCTGCTTAGCTGAAGAATTGGCGGGCCGGTAATACCATAATCCGTGAAGGCAATTTCACCCTGTTCACTGCAGATGACTTTACCGTTCACAATGATATGGGCTTGTCCCTGAGATTTGATAGTGGACAGTGCCCTCATATTCGGATATTGCAGCTTCAATTGCACAATGGCCGGCAAAGGCTCAATCAGGGTGTGCCCCAGACGTTCGGCAAGTGTATACCCAGGAGGTTCTTTTCCCGCATTTGGACCGGCAAGGCCACCCGCAGATAGAAGTAGATAGTCGCTAGTATAAACAACCTCCTCCTCTGTCTCCGTTTGGCATTTTATCTTGAAGCGCGGATGATTCTTCGAAACAGTAACATCCAACACTTTGTTATTGAGGTATACCGGAACATTCCGATCCTCCAGCGCAAGCTGGAAAATATCCAGCACCGCTGCTGCCTGCAGCGACATTGGATACATCAAGCCCTCCTTCAATCTTGTAAGTGGAAGCCCGAGAAAGGAGAAAAAATCTATAGTCTGACGGATGCCAAATTGCTGCAATACCGCAAGTGGAAATCCGGCCTGATTACTGTGATACTTGTGCGATAAAGCAATTGCTTCATCCGTACCCGTCGCAGTGGATTCATTCGTAATGTTACAGCGGCCATCACCTGTCATTAATATCTTCTTTCCAATCCGGTCGTTACCCTCCAGAATGGCAGTATCGATACCCATATCACGCGCAGTAACGGCGGCCATTAGTCCGGCAGCACCTGCGCCGATAATAAACAGCTTGTGGTGCATAGAAGTCTGATTCTCATACATGGTTGGTCAATGCATCCTTTATCCAATTTTTCTAAAACACAGAGTCACTTTATTAAATTATAGCATAAGTATACTGGTTTTCATTTATATCTCCCTATTAACTCTTCCTATCCTAGGTTTGCCTTTTTTATCCCTATATAGAACCTTAAATTTTCCTTCACACCTTCTTCACTGCAATCTTTAATTCCACATACGAAAGATACTGGATCTAGCAAGATACTCATTTTTTTGAACCGCCACGCATAGTCCAGATCATATTCTGAAAATATGAAAAAAGACACCTTTCATGGTGTCTTCAATAGTACTCCATATGGAGCCGAGCCATGGCTGTACAAATCCACAATTCGCCGCCGTGTGATGATTCGGATGTTCGGCGAGGTAGCATAGTTTAAGATCATTCCTTGGTCAGCGTATCGATGCGCGTGTGGCATTGCCCAGCGGATCAAATACGCCATTCTTCTTCCCATTGATAATACTAGCTTCTGCTTCATCTTTAATTAGATTCACTGCATAAGAGCTTGCGGTAGACATATCCGTAACTTTGCCTTTGGAAGCATCTTTATTACACTGATTTAGCCATTCAAGGAAAACAAACTCTCCTATAAAGAAAGGCGATCCTTGAGTAGCATAAAAAAGAGTTGCAACGACAACAAGACCTAGACGAAGCGTTCGAAGCGGTTAATTACAAACTTCGCAAGTACGATCAAATCTAGAAGGGGCAAATAACGGCTGAGCAGGAGTTTGTAATGGGTGATCACGAGGTAATGCATGACGAGTTCCTCTAAATATACACAAAAAAGTTACGAACTCAGTTTGGCCGCTTCGAGCAAGCGTTGTAAAATGACGGTAGCTTCGGCACGTGTAATGACATTGTTCGGCGTAAGCTGTCCTTGATTGCCTATGATAATTCCGTATTTAACGTTAAGTGCAGCTGCCGCTCTTGCAGACAAGTCGAGCAAATGATGGTCTTTGAATGTGCTAAGCTGTTGAGCGGCTTCGCTATCGGAAATCGCTGTATCCATCCCAGCAAGCTTCATGGCTTTCCCCAGCAACACCATTGCTTCTTCTCGGCTTAGCTTCTCGTTGGGAGTGTACTGGCTGTTGTTACTTGCCGTAACTAACCCGTAGCCTTCCGCAATGGAGACCGTTTCGTAATACCATTGCCCGCTGTTGACGTCAGTAAAGCTAGTAGGCTGATCAACCGTGTGTAATCCGAGAGCCCGGACCAACATCGCCGTGAACTCAGCTCGGGTAATTTGCTTGTTCGGTTGAAAGCTCGATTCAGTGACACCTTGGACGATCAGCTTGGACGCTACTTGTTCGATATCATACTTCGCCCAATGATTCTGAATATCCGCAAAGGTTTTGTCATTCTCTATAACGGCATAGACGCTATTTGTCAGGCTATAAATGACAGCAAAGGTCTTGCCGTTCTCCCTCATCATTCGGGTAGGTACCGGCACGATGTTTCCATCCTTCGTCATCGTAATCCCCGTTATATTTTTATTGTGATCATCTGCTGAATTGGGAATGACAATCGTCCGCTCGACATAGCTAAGAAACTTGTTGAGCTCAATCGTCTTACCGCCATGTGCTGCTGTGATGTTGAAATCAATCGGCGGCGACAAGAGTCTTGCCTTCCCTATACTATTAGCAAGTTGCACGATATCGCTTTCTGGTACATTGGTAATCTCGACTTGAATCACCATGTTTCGCAGTGCATCCTCCGAACCGAAACGCTTCGTGACAAGACTCCAATCGATCCGGTTGGCAGCTAGAAGATAGGAACCAAGCTCCGTTTGAATTAGAATAACTGCGTTTCGGTCATTCAGTGTTGTGATAAGCTGACCGTTTAAGAGCAGAAGAACACGATTTGAATCATTATGGACCGGTATGTTAATGACTGGCTTATCGGGTAAGGAATCGAGGTAACGCGATAATTTCTTCTCGTCGATGGTTACCGTTGTCACTTTCTTTCCGTTCATAACAGCAGTTGTTTCTTTGGCTAAATCCTTCTGTTTAACTCCATTGATCTCGATCTCTAGCCCTAAGCTTGGAATTGGGCTTGTACTTGAGCTTGTACTTGGGTCTGAGCTTGAACCTGAACCGGATTCAGGAGTCGAGATGTTCAGCGTAAACGTGGCAATCGTCTGATTTCCTGCTTCATCGATGACGACTAGCGTGTAGTCGCCAGAAGATATAACTCTCGTTCCGGTTGTGAAGGGCTGACCGTTTAATGTAGCGGTACCTTCATTAAATCCAATCGTCAACGGACTGGTGTAGTTGCTTATTCCTACAGTTAGACCGGTTATAATCGGGTTTGTTCGATCAATTGTGAAAGAAATCATTGTGACGTTACCCGCCTCATCCGTCACCACAAGCGTATAGTCACCTTCGGCAAAAACCGTTGCGCCACTTGCGAATGGATCTCCGTTCAAGGTCGCCGTACCTTCATTGAACGTAATCGATTGATTCGTGTTATAGATAGAGCCGTCGGTCACACCGCTAATGATCGGGACCGTTTTATCGATCGTGAATGCAATGGTTGTAACGTTGCCCATCGCGTCCGTTACGATGAGTGTGTAGTCGCCCTCGGCACTGACTTCAGATCCACTAGCAAAGGGATCTCCGTTCAATGTTGCGATTCCCGTGTTAAACGTGATCATTCTGTCGGTATTATAACTCGATCCGTAAACAACCCCAGTAACGGTTGGGCCGGTTTTGTGGATCGTAAAGCTGACTGTCGTAACGTTGCCCACCGCATCGGTCACAATGAGTGTATAGTCGCCTTCGGCGGAAACGGTCTCGCCACTTGCGAATGGATCTCCGTTCAACGTTGCCGTACCTTCGTTAAAAGTGATCGTTCTGTCGGTGTTGTAGCTCACCCCGTAAACAACGCCGGTGACGGTTGGAGCGGTTCTGTCAATGATGAAGTTGGCCGTCGTAACGTTACCCGCCTCATCCGTCACCACAAGCGTATAGTCACCTTCGGCGAAAATGGTTGCGCCACTTGCAAATGGATCTCCGTTCAAGGTCGCCGTACCTTCATTGAACGTAATCGATTGATTCGTGTTATAGATAGAGCCGTCGGTCACACCGCTAATGATCGGGACTGTTTTATCGATCGTGAATGCAATGGTTGTGACGTTGCCCATCGCGTCCGTTACGATGAGTGTGTAGTCGCCCTCGGCACTGACTTCAGATCCGCTAGCAAAGGAATCGCCGTTCAACGTTGCGATTCCCGTGTTAAACGTGATCATTCTGTCGGTATTATAACTCGATCCGTAAACAACCCCATTAACGGTTGGGCCGGTTTTGTGGATCGTAAAGCTGACTGTCGTAACGTTGCCCACCGCATCGGTCACAATGAGTGTATAGTTGCCTTCAGCGGAAACGGTCTCGCCACTTGCGAATGGATCTCCGTTCAACGTTGCCGTACCTTCGTTAAAAGTGATCGTTCTGTCGGTGTTGTAGCTCACCCCGTAAACAACGCCGGTGACGGTTGGAGCGGTTCTGTCAATGATGAAGTTGGCCGTCGTAACGTTACCCGCCTCATCCGTCACCACAAGCGTATAGTCACCTTCGGCGAAAATGGTTGCGCCACTTGCAAATGGATCTCCGTTCAAGGTCGCCGTACCTTCATTGAACGTAATCGATTGATTCGTGTTATAGATAGAGCCGTCGGTCACACCGCTAATGATCGGGACCGTTTTATCGATCGTGAATGCAATGGTTGTAACGTTGCCCATCGCGTCCGTTACGATGAGTGTGTAGTCGCCCTCGGCACTGACTTCAGATCCGCTAGCAAAGGGATCTCCGTTCAATGTTGCGATTCCCGTGTTAAACGTGATCATTCTGTCGGTATTATAACTCGATCCGTAAACAACCCCAGTAACGGTTGGGCCGGTTTTGTGGATCGTAAAGCTGACTGTCGTAACGTTGCCCACCGCATCGGTCACAATGAGTGTATAGTCGCCTTCAGCGGAAACGGTCTCGCCACTTGCGAATGGATCTCCGTTCAACGTTGCCGTACCTTCGTTAAAAGTGATCGTTCTGTCGGTGTTGTAGCTCACCCCGTAAACAACGCCGGTGACGGTTGGAGCGGTTCTGTCAATGATGAATTTCACCATCGTGACGTTGCCTGCTGCATCGGTTACAACCAGCGTATACACACCATCCTGATCAATCTTTGTACCGCTTGTATAAGCAGTTCCATTCAATTGCGCTGTCCCTTCATTAAAACTAGGAACTACCGATATATAAATTCCGCCCTCCATTACTCCCGTAACAATTGGCGCCACATTTTCGATCTCAAAGTTAACCGTTGTTACATTACCTACTGTATCGGTTACAACCAGCGTATACACACCATCCTGATCAATCCTTGTACCGCTCATATAAGCAGTTCCATTCAGCTGCGCTGTTCCTTCATTAAAACTGGGAGTTACCGACTTATAAACCCCGCCCTCGCTTACCCCTTTAATTTTAGGTGCTGTTGTGTCTATCTCAAAGTTAATCGTTGTTACATTGCCTGCTGTATCCGTTACAATCAGGGTATACACACCATCTTGTGAAACCTGTGCACCACTAACAAAAGCAGCTCCGTTTAAAGTCGCGGTTCCTTTGTTAAAGGTAATCGTTTTGATTGTGTTGTATATTACACCATTCGCTATTCCCGTTACGGTAGGTGCTATCGTATCAACCTTGAAAACCACCGTCGCACTATTGCCTGCTTGATCGGTGACGATCAGTGTATACGTTCCATCCTGGGTGATGTCTGTACCACTGGTATAGGGACTCCCATTAAGCAATCCGCTGCCTTCATAAAATAGAGGATTAACTTTGCTATTATATACTATGTTATTCACTACATTTGTAATAACAGGAGCTATTGTATCTACTGTAATTGTACTACTAATAGTTGAGTTGCTCGAATTACCAACTCTATCTTTATATTGTACATATACGTTTTTGACTCCCTGTCCAGCCGGAAGGACCCATGACCTCCCGTTCAGATCAGCGATACTGAACCAGCTGGTCTGCCAAGTCCCATTAACATTGGAGAGACGCACCTGCTCAACTCCTGAGCCGCTTCCATCCGTATAGGTTCCTTTTAAAGTGACCATCTCTGATTTCGTCCATGCAGCACCATCATTAATAATCAGTGCACCTGTTGGTGCTGTCTGATCCAATAGAATGATCTGAGAAGAACTGGCAGATATCGCATTGTTGGAATCTCTCACCTGCATATAGATGTTCTTCGCCCCATCCCCTCCACTTAGACTGAATGTTGCTGTATTGCTGAAAGGCAACCAAGATGCCGCCGATAAATTAGCAACGCTATTCGCAAATCTCATATGGGTAACACTATCACCTGCATCAGGATCTGAACCTGTTACGGATAGATTGACTGTGCTGGCGCTTGTCGCTGTTCCCTCCGCAATTTTGAAAGAGCCCGTAGGCGGGGTATTCGTCGGTCCGGTCTCATAAGTAACGACTAGCTTCGGGCGAAATGCAGCATTCGAAGCTTCTAAGGAATACAATAAAAATCTCCCGCTGTCTGCATCTGCTTCATTGCCGTTAAGTGTAAAAGTTACTGTGCGATCAGAACCACCCGTAAAGGCATCGACAGCACTCTTAACATTGAAAGTAATCGATTGATCCTGAAGATAAGTGCCCATCGGCACTTCCGCAGTGCTTTTCGCCGTAAATTTATCTGAAAAAGGGCTATTCACATCTACGAAGGGGAAGGTACCATTAAAATTATGGTCCAAACTATTCGCAGCAGAGCCCCTTGCCTCCATGTACAGCGTGTGATTCGGGACTCTTAATACAGTAGCAACCGTCACAACCAGCTCTGCTGATACAATGGTCCCTTCTGGAGCACCTAAATTGAAAGATGCGGCCATTCTATTGCGCACATTGACGAAGCCGTCATTATTGCTCATGCCGACATATAGATAACCATCTCCGTCATTATCATAGATTCCGTTATATTCCGCTTGACCATTTAATTGCATCGTATCAGCAGTTGCTGTATAGGTCTTTGTAACTGTGCCTCCTGCTGCTTCAGCACTCGGTACCAACCCGGGTGTGATTGTCGTGAATAGAATAGCAATCGTCATGAATAGAGTTAGAATTCTTTCTCTCAATGTTTCTCCCCATTTCATATAAATATCAATATAATACTTTATGTAATATAATTACATTATAAATAAATAATACAAAATAAAAACTTATAGACAATAGCCTTACGAAGCCTATCTTGTCTATGTAATCTATCCATTATATAATTCCAGCATTTGAGAGAATAGTTACTGCTGTCATCACTATTGTCACATGACAAATTTGTAAATTTAACCAGTTATTATTCATCCTATTTAGGTATACTTTAGAGAACGAAAAAACTGGCCTCATGTGTGTTCAATCAGTTGAGAACAGTTACGTATCCCTTCTCGTTCAGCTACCTCCTTATAGCTCGATGAACCCTCTTAATACGCTCTGACCGCCTTTAATTTGAATTCCTCTGTATACTTCTGAAATGTTTGACCTTTTTTAGCCATAAAAAATATCCCCTCCAAGTGGCACTCAAGCCTACATGATAACATGAAGGTTTTTTTGAGTGTCTACTTGAAGGGGATAATATCAATCAGCGGGTCTTTCAAATGGAGCCGGGGGGAGTCGAAACCCTATCCGAAGATAACGGCACATAAGCTTCTACGAGTGTAATTACAGTTTTGATGACCCCTAGAAGCATTCTAACCAATATTTGATGAGTCATTCTGATTAAGGAGACTGGTCATAGGAATAACTCCTTAGTATAGTGATCCATTTATATAAGTTAATCCTGAATATATCGGTTTTTCACAGTGCTTCTTCAATACGCAGAAAGTACCTTTGGCGCTACAGATGATGGCTGGATCCTTTTAATTTTTAGAAGTTGCTAATTCCCTGCGGAATCAAGATACGCTTCAGCTTCTTCTATCGATTCGTACAAGTTTGCAATATCTTTAAACATACGATTCATTTGCGTTTTGTAGAACGCCGTAGGCGCAACATACACCCATTTGTGTTTTGTGGACATTCCAGCTTTCACAGCATCTTCACCAGTTGGAGCAAGAATTGCCATCACCTCTTGCTTAAATACCAGACCACCAGTGATTACAGTCATACCTGTAAACCCTCGCTTAGTTTTCTTCAGTATCTTCGGAAATTGTTCTGCGTACGCAAAGGCATCCTCAACTTCCATACCGTCCGATGTTACAATAATTCTGTTTTTATTTTTAACATAATCAATAGTGAAACTCATAATAGTAATTCCCCCGAATATTTTTGCTTTTGAGTGCTTAATGCCATAATCTAATCTTATATCAGTTCGAGCTCTTATAGATGTAGTTTCGGAAAATGTGCCACTAAATATTAACTTCAAAGTGAATGATCTAATTTTAGATGTAGACAACATGTCTACAAGAATAAATACTTTTAGTTCCCCATAATTCCTTGTCTGCATTCGGTCTACAATTCAATCACTAAACAGCAAAAAAACCGCTATCTCAGCGGGTTCCTCTTATGGAGCCGAGGGAAGTCAAACCCCTGTCCGAAGATAACGGCACATAAGCTTCTACGAGTGTAGTCAGAGCTTTGATGTCACAAAATTCATGACTCCCGCCAGAAAATTGTTTTACGGTGTAGTTGTAATTCTAAACTCAAAACTGTGCTATAGCGAAAAATCGGTAACACCCTTTTTATAGGAAAATTTAAGACTATATGTTTCTTCTTTTCCATAGGGCATTGTAGCAATTTTTATACGAGTATAATCAAGCCTGCTATCTCTTAAAACTCTCTTTACCAAGGCTATACTACGTTCTTCTTCCGTAATGATACAAAATATATTAAGAGCATATTTTTTTGGGTCGGAAATGCATTTGCCCATATCAAAGCCATCAACACAACCTAAGTTAGCATCTATTAGAGATATGTCCAGGTATTCCATTACTTTATCTCTTAACCAGTTATCACGTTGGCTTCCTTTTTCACTTTTTAGAGGATACTGTACTACTAACCAAAATTTTTCACTCATTCATAATCACCAGCCAATGAAGAGATTATTATAATAATTATAACAAAGAAACTTTGCAAAAGGGTATCGTTAACAATAGTATGGGAACCATCCTCATGCGGACGGTATTCGTGGTGGTAGAGAAATCTTTTGCAGTTTAAAAATATGCATACCAAACATTCCGAGACCTCATAGTAGACATGATAAACCACAAGTACACATTTGAGGAATTGGCTGAAATCATTAAAAAGCATTGCCTAACTTTAATTATGAGGATACAAAAAAGCGACCCCTAAAGGTCGCTTTTTCTAAAACTCCATATGGAGCCGAGGGGAGTCGAACCCCTGTCCGAAGATAACGGCACATAAGCTTCTACGAGTGTAGTCACAGTTTTGATGTCACCCGAGTATCGCCCCGTAACCGGCTATACGTTGGGTCAGCCTGATTGTCTTCTTCAGCTCACCGCAGGCGGAGATGAGACAGCGTATCCCACTATTTGTTAGCCCCTATCCCTGTCACATGGGCGATGCAGAGTAGAAGCACGCACACAGTTTCTTAGGCTGCGAAAGCGTAGTTGTTTTGTTGTTTGCCGTTTAATAGGCTTTAGCGTTGATGAAGCGGACGCGTCCCCACTACTCGCTACTCATGCTCGAACTACCCCCGTCGAATCCAAGAACGGCCCCTCATTAAAAAGGGCGCTTCGGATCAAGCGGATCTTCCAAGCAAGAGAGATCCAATCTACAGCTTCTTGTTCAAGAAAACTGTAACGAAGCAATAACTAACTTACTTACTCAGTATAGCACATTTATCAACACTTTAACACGTGGGTTAAAGGAATTGAAGGTTGAAACTGGAACTCATTTGAATCGTCTAGTTCTCCCAGATTATCTGGCGATCTTTTGCTTATCACGCAGTACACGCTGGATATCACGTTGAGCATCTCGCTTGGCAGCCGAGTCACGTTTGTCATACTCTTTTTTACCTTTACCAAGACCAATCAGCAGCTTCGCATAGCCATTCCGCACATAAATCTTGAGTGGCACAATCGTAAACCCATCTCGCTTGGACAAGCCCAGCAGTTTATGAATTTGCTCCTTATGCATTAACAATTTACGTGTGCGTGTGGGATCAGTAGGATTGGCACGGTTACCTTGTTCAAAAGGGCTGATATGCATGTTGTGAATCTGAATCTCACCATTGCGGATCGTAGCAAAAGCATCTCCAATATTAGCGCGGCCATTACGCAGCGACTTGATCTCTGTACCCGTCAGCACCAAGCCAGCTTCATAAGTATCCTCGATAAAATAATCATGGGAAGCTTTCTTATTCTGGGCGAGTACTTTCCCGTCTGCTTTTTTACCCATGAGAATCACTCCTTGAATCATATTCATAAGTTAAAGTAACCATGTCTGTCTAATCTTAAACGACACAGCCATCGAACGTCTGATCTATATTGTAACAAATGGAATCAAGTGAGCGCAAGGAACCTTCAACCAAATATACCTCACCTAATTTGTCATATAGTTGTCAGTAACATTACCCAATATCTAGCATTTGTTACAAAAAAGCATTAAGCTGAGTTGATCTGGAGTTTTTCAGCAAATAGCGAAGTTACCCTTTTACTTGTGCGCCTTAATTAACAGATAGTTATCCACTAATCTCCACATATCTATATCCATATACCCTATTTACTTATTACCTATTTGTTCTCAATTATCCGCTTCCCCCTACTTGGATATACATCTATTCGACGCCTATTCAAATAGTGCTGCTTTTACCTATACTGTGCAATCCTATACTGTACCTATCCTCTACCTATTCACTTGCTATCACCTACGTTGTTCTATATATAAATGTATTTCGTGCAACTATTTAAGCCTTGTCACCGCCAAAAAACTAATTAGTTGCACTTTCTGCAGCTAAAAAAGCGAAATCAGACCAATTAGAGGTAACTCATCAGATTTAGATGTACAAAATGCAATTAGCTACCACTTTTACTACATAACCCAAATTTAACTGCACATAATGCAATTAACCAAGCCTATTATGAGTTAAAAAGCACCGCCCCCAGGAGGGACGGTGCTTAGTATCATTATAGAGTTACGCAACGCATAACCGTCATTTATTTCTTTTTACGCTTACGTGATGCACCTTCTGGAGCGCCGCCATTATTGTCACTTCGTTTAGAAGTGACTTGCTCAGAAGTCTCTACGTTGCCTGGTGTAACGGACTGGCCGATGAACACGCCGCCTTTGGTTTTCTTTTTGCGGCGGCCTTTGCCTGTAGGAGCGCCGTTACGGCCTTCTCCACCGCCAAAGTTCCCCCCGCGATCCTCGCGGCTGCGGAACTTCGTGCTGCCGTCCACGCCCCGCGCTTCGCCGCCGGAGGAGTCGGACGCAGGAGCGCCGTATCCGCCTTTGCCTGAGCCAAAGCCGAAGCTGATGCCGCGTCCACCACCGGCACCGCCGGTGTCTCCGCCGCGGCCTCGCCCGCCGCTGCGCTCACGCGGCGCGCCTGCGTTGCCGCCGGCTTCGCCTCCGCGCTCTGCGCCCGGCGCAGCAACTACCCGGCTCGCATCCTCGCCGGCCTCGCGCCCGCGCTTCCGCTTACCGCGTCCGCCCGCTGCGCCAACACCGGCCGCTTCGCGCGGCCCTTCACCGGCGCGCACAGCTGCGCCCGGCTTGCCCTTGCCCGCGCCTGCAGCAGCGCCGCCGGGCTTGCCTTTACCGCCGCGTCCCTTGCCCGCGGCGCCTTTGGCCCCGGCCGGCTTAATGAAGCCGCCGCCCGAACGGCCGCCCTTGCCTCCGCGGCCGCCTGCAAAGCCACCGCCGCGGTGCTCACCTGGCGCGCGTGGCTTCATGTCGACCAACTCGAAATCGATCGTGTGGTCATCCATATTTACTTTGGCGACTCGGATCTTCACCTCGTCACCAATGCGGAACACACGCGATGTGCGCTCGCCAATAAGCGCCATATGACCTTCGTCGAAGTGATAATAATCGTCGCTCATTGCACTGAGACGAATAAGACCTTCGACGGTATTATCCAGCTCGATGAACATTCCGAAGCTGGTCACACTGCTGACCATAGCCTCGAATTCCTCGCCTACTTTATCCTGCATGTATTCTGCTTTCTTCAGTTGCTCCGTATCGCGTTCAGCTTCTACCGCCACACGCTCGCGTTCCGAGGACTGCTGAGCAATGTCAGGCATCCGGCTAGACAAATAATCATGCCGTTTCTGGGTCAATGCCCCTCCATTCTCAATCACTTCACGCATTACGCGGTGAATGACCAAATCGGGGTACCGGCGAATCGGAGAAGTGAAGTGAGAATAGTATTCCGCAGCCAGTCCGAAATGGCCCGTGCTCTCCGCATCATACTTTGCCTGCTTCATAGAACGCAGCATCATCGTACTGATGACCGTCTGCTCCTTTGTGCCTTGGATTTGCTCCAACAAATCCTGCAAAGCACGTGGATGAACCGAATTGCCACGACCCTTGACGTGATATCCGAAATTGGCCGCAAAAGCCATGAAATTCTGCAGCTTCTCTGGGTCTGGATCTTCGTGAATCCGGTAAAGGAACGGAACCTTCAACCAGTGGAAATGTTCAGCTACTGTTTCATTTGCCGCCAGCATGAACTCCTCGATAATCTGTTCAGCTACAGAACGTTCACGCTTCACGATATCTACAGCCTTGCCGTTCTCATCCACGATGATTTTGCTCTCTTCAAAATCAAAATCAACCGCACCCCGGCGCATCCGCGCATCGCGCAGCTTCATCGCCAATTCTTTCATGAGGCGGAAATCATCAATTAGTGGACTATAACGTTCCAGCAGCTCTGGATCTTCATCTTCGAGAATTTTACGAACATTGGAGTAAGTCATTCTCTCTTTGGTGCGAATCACGCTCGTAAAGACATCGTGCTTCACAACCTTCATTTGCTCGTTAAATTCCATTTCACAGGACATTGTTAACCTGTCTACCTGTGGATTCAAGCTGCAAATCCCGTTCGATAGACGGTGCGGCAACATCGGAATAACCCGGTCTACCAAATACACACTACAACCGCGGTCATAGGCTTCTTTATCCAGCTCAGAGCCTTCACGCACATAATAACCTACGTCTGCTATATGGACGCCCAGCTTGTAATGTCCATTCTCCAAGCGCTGTACGTTTACCGCATCATCCAAATCCTTAGCATCTTCGCCATCAATCGTAACAATGTTCAGTCCGCGCAGGTCGCGTCTTCCTTGCTCCGCAATCTCCTCTTCTGTAATTGAATCAGGAGCACTATCGGCTTCATCCATCACTTCAGCTGGAAATGCTTCAGGCAATTGATGTTTGCGGATAATGGAAAGAATATCAACACCCGGATCATCCTTATGTCCGAGAATTTCAATAATTTCACCCTCTGCCGCTGCTCGGCCTTCCGGATAACTCACAATACGCACAACGACCTTTTGACCATCAACAGCACCTTTAAAGGATTGCTTCGGAATAAAAATATCACGATTAATCCGCTTATCATCAGGCAGCACAAAACCATAGGTCTCCAGGTTCTGAAAAACACCTACCGTCTGCAACACGCCACGTTTTACAATACGTACTACTTCGCCTTCCATACGTCCGCCGGACGGACTTTTAGAGGTAATACGAATCAGAACGATATCGCCATTCATAGCTCCCTTAAGATCATTTGCATGGATATATACGTCAGGATGATCACGATCATCCGGGATTAAAAAAGCAAAACCCTTCGCATGTGCTTGTAAACGTCCACGCAGTAAATCCATCCGTTCTGGCACGCCATAACGTGCAGTACGGGTCAATACAATTCTTCCATCCTGCTCTAATTCAATCAGCAGCTCCTCGAACTTTTTAAACCCTTCACTATCCTCTAGAGCAAAATGACTCACCAGCTCTTCATAAGTCATTGGTTTATATGCAGTTTCCCGCATGAAATCGAGTAATATTTCTTGTGTTATCATGTTCGTCACCCCAGCCCTCCGCGGCTTCAAGCCGCTGGCAAATATGTATATCTTGTCCTGCCCTGCAGTAATGCCAAGTAAATTTTACCTTTACTACTTCATACCCTAGTATACACGAAATCAATCCTGCGCATCCCTGTTACTGTCATCCAAAGGTTAACACAGTACAAAATTTCCTTTAACTGCTGAAATACATCCATGCCAATTTCAGATTTACTTCCTATCGATCCATCCTTTTTCTTTGCGAATATGAAAAGAAAAGCACCCTTAGGTGCTTTTTAACTCCTTTTAATATAACAAAAAAGCCTCCGCTCTATTCCATTTAGAACAGAGCGAGGGCTTACGGTAGATCTTTTAGTCGATTAGAATAGCAGCTAGAATCGCCATGATGAAGAAACCAGCAGCAAGTCCAACAGTTACACGTTGTAGTACAAGCTCCATACCACGAGCTTTTGTTTTACCAAAGAGATGCTCAGCACCGCCAGAGATGGCACCGGAAAGACCCGCGCTTTTCCCCTTTTGCAGAAGAACGACCGCAATAAGACCGACGGAAAAAATCAGGAGCACAACTTTCAAAAAGATATCCATTCACTTCCACCTCCTACGCCTAAGCATCACTATCTATGGTAATTTAGGTTATCACGATACATAAACAGTATTCTTATTTTATCATAGCGCTGTCGGTAATACAACAGCTTAGACTGTTAAGTCGTAGCTTTTCTTGCAAGATAAGGACAAACCTATTAAAGTCTATCTTCTTCAAATCATAAAAAAGACCCGCCATAACGGCGGGTCTTCGAAGTCTGCTATAAAAGCAGATTATCTTTTAAGGTTGTAGAAGGATTTCAGGCCGTTGTATTGAGCCAATTCACCCAACTCATCTTCGATGCGAAGCAATTGGTTGTATTTAGCAACACGGTCTGTACGGGAAGGAGCACCTGTTTTGATTTGACCAGCATTAGTCGCAACAGCGATGTCAGCGATTGTGCTATCTTCGGATTCACCGGAACGGTGGGAGATAACTGCTGTGTAACCAGCACGTTTAGCCATTTCGATAGCATCAAAAGTTTCAGTCAATGTACCAATTTGGTTAACCTTAACCAAGATGGAGTTACCGATACCTTTTTCGATACCTGTTGCAAGACGCTCAGTGTTAGTAACGAACAAGTCGTCACCAACCAATTGGACTTTATCGCCCAATTTTTCAGTAAGCAATTTCCAGCCATCCCAGTCGTCTTCGGACATACCGTCTTCGATTGTGATGATAGGATATTTTTCAACCCATGAAGCAAGAAGGTCAACATACTCAGCGGAAGTGTAAGATTTACCTTCGCCAGCAAGGGTGTATTTACCGTCTTTGTAGAACTCAGTGGAAGCAACGTCCATACCCAAGAATACGTCAACACCTGGTTTGTAACCAGCTTTTTCAATAGCTTCGATGATTGTAGTGATTGCTTCTTCATTCGAACCAAGGTTCGGTGCGAAACCACCTTCGTCACCTACAGCTGTGTTCAGGCCTTTGGATTGAAGTACGGATTTCAAGTTGTGGAAGATTTCAGCACCTGTGCGAAGAGCTTCTTTGAAGCTTGGAGCTCCTACAGGAAGAACCATGAACTCTTGAACGTCGATGTTGTTGTCCGCATGCTCACCACCATTGATGATGTTCATCATTGGTACTGGAAGAGTTTTAGCGTTGAATCCGCCCAGGTATACGTACAAAGGAATATCCAAAGCTGCTGCAGCTGCACGAGCTACTGCCATGGATACAGCTAGGATTGCGTTAGCGCCCAATTTACCTTTGTTAGGAGTTCCGTCCAAAGTAATCATCAATTTGTCGATGCCCACTTGGTCAAGAGCGTCCATACCGATAACTTCTGGAGCGATGATTTCATTTACGTTCTCAACAGCTTTCAGAACGCCTTTACCCATGTAACGGGATTTGTCGCCATCACGAAGTTCTACAGCTTCGTGAGCACCAGTGGAAGCGCCGGAAGGAACGATAGCGCGGCCTTTAGCACCGGATTCCAGATAAACGTCAACCTCTACAGTAGGGTTACCACGGGAGTCAAGGACTTCGCGAGCATATACATCAGAAATAATAGTCATGTAAGTTAATCTCCTTTTAACATTGTTTTGGTCTTACTTGTATAGCTTAAAATCAAAGGCGTTATACCTTACCTTACTTACGGCTAGCAATCATGGATTGTCCGGTCATTTCCGCAGGTTGCGGAAGTCCCATCAAATCTAGGATTGTTGGTGCTACGTCTGCAAGAATACCGGATTCACGCAATACAACATTCTCAGTAGTCACGATGAACGGAACAGGATTGGTTGTATGAGCTGTGAACGGGCGACCGTTCTCGTCAAATACCATATCTGCATTACCATGGTCAGCGATAATAATGGCAACGCCACCTTTGGCAACAACCGCATCCACTACTTTACCTACACACTCATCCGTCACTTCTACAGCCTTGATTGTTGGTTCCAGCATGCCGGAGTGTCCAACCATATCAGGATTGGCAAAGTTAAGAATGATAGCATCCTGTCTTTCCGCTTCGATTTCCGCTACGCAGGCTGCAGCCACTTCGTATGCGCTCATCTCAGGTTGAAGATCATAGGTTGCTACTTTAGGAGAGTTGATTAAGATCCGGGTTTCACCAGGAAGCTCCTCGTCACGTCCACCGCTGAAGAAGAAGGTTACATGCGGATATTTCTCAGTTTCCGCGATGCGCAGTTGCTTCTTGTTTTGTTGAACAAGCACTTCACCCAATGTGTTATCCAGGTTTTTCGGTGAATAGGCTACATAACCTTGTACCGTTTCGCTGAAAGTAGTTAGGCATACGAAGTGCAGGTTTTGCGGGAACAAAGGTCCACGGTCGAAACCGCGGAAATCTTGATTCGTGAACACTTGTGACAATTGAATAGCACGGTCAGGACGGAAGTTGAGGAACACGACGGAATCGCCGCTCTCTACTGCCGTTACAGGTTTGCCTTCACTGTCTACAATTACACTAGGTTCAACAAATTCATCAAATACCGAGTTTTCATAAGATGAAGTGATGGCTTGCACAGCATCCGTGTATTTAGGGCCTTCACCATAAACCATAGCACGGTAGGCTTTCTCTACACGTTCCCAACGTTTATCACGATCCATTGCGTAATAACGTCCGGACACCGTTGCAATTGTACCCACGCCAACCTCTTCGATTTTAGCTACTAGATCTTGGACAAACTTCTTCCCACTATCAGGAGCTACGTCACGACCGTCCATAAAAGCATGGATATACACTTCATGCATATCTTCTTTTTTAGCCAGGTCAAGCATAGCAAACAAGTGGTTAATATGGCTATGTACCCCTCCGTCGGATACAAGCGCGTAAAGGTGAAGCTTTTTGCCAGTGTTCTTAGCATTTCTAACTGCGCTAACCAGGGTTTCGTTATCGAAGAACTCGCCCTCGCGGATCGATTTATCAATACGAGTCAAATCCTGATAAACGATCCGGCCTGCACCAATATTCAAATGCCCTACTTCGGAGTTGCCCATTTGGCCTGCCGGAAGGCCTACAGCTTCACCGCAAGCAGTGAGTGTAGTGTTAGGATATTGTTTCAGGTAACGGTCATAGTTAGGTTTGTTGGCTTGAGCAACGGCATTACCTTCTGTCGTTCCACGCAAACCAAAACCATCCATGATGATCAAAGCTACGGGTTTTGGAGCTGACATCTTACTTCGCCCCCTCAACCAATTGAACGAAGGAATCCGGTTGTAAGCTGGCACCGCCAACAAGCGCACCATCGATGTCGCTTTGGCCCATGTACTCAGTTACATTCTCAGGCTTCACGCTGCCGCCGTATTGAATACGAACAGCTTCAGCTGTTGCTGCATCATACAGATCTTTTACAAGACTGCGGATGTAAGCAATAACTTCGTTAGCATCTTGGGAAGTGGAAGATTTACCTGTGCCAATAGCCCAGATAGGCTCGTATGCAATAACAACTTTTGCTGCTTGCTCGGCACTAAGACCTTGGAATGCAGCTTCAGTTTGTACTTTACATACTGCTTTAGTTTGATCAGCTTCACGCTCTTCGAGCTTTTCGCCAACACATACGATAGGAGTAATTCCGTGACGGAATGCAGCATGCATTTTCTTATTCACGATTTCATCCGTTTCGCCAAAATAAGCACGACGCTCAGAGTGGCCAATGATAACATAGTCCACACCAAGATCACTTAGCATTACACCACTGATCTCGCCTGTGTAAGCACCGTTATCTTCAAAGTGTAGGTTTTGTGCACCAATCTTGATGTTAGTACCTTTTGCAGCTGCTACAAGTGCAGGCAGGTTAGTAAATGGAGCGCAGATTACAGTCTCAACGCCTTCTACTTCTGCTTTGCCTTTAATTTCAGCAATAAAGCTTTCTGCTTCAGGAACTGTTTTGAACATTTTCCAGTTACCTGCAATAATAGGTGTTCTCATGACTTATGTTGCCTCCTTCTTAGGTCTTACTTATCGTTCAGTGCTTCTACGCCAGGAAGCGCCTTGCCTTCCATGAACTCAAGGGATGCACCGCCACCAGTGGAGATATGATCCATTTGATCAGCCAGGTGGAATTTCTCTGCTGCTGCTGCGGAATCTCCGCCACCAATAACAGTGTAACCTTCAGTAGTTGCACAAGCTTTTGCTACTGCAAGTGTACCTTCAGCGAATTTATCGATTTCGAATACGCCCATAGGTCCATTCCAGACAACCAGCTTGGAGTTCTTGATAATATCGGCATAAAGTTCACGAGTCTTAGGTCCGATATCAAGTCCTTCCCAACCTTCTGGGATTTCATTGTAATCAACGATCTTAGTGTTAGCGTCAGCACCAAATTTATCAGCAACAACAACATCAACAGGAAGCATGAAGTTTTTACCAAGTGCTTTTGCTTTTTCGATGAATCCAAGAGCAACGTCAAGTTTGTCGTTGTCTACTAGTGATTTACCGATTTCAAAACCTTGTGCTTTAGTGAATGTATAAGACAACCCACCGCCGATCAGGACGTTATCAGCCAAAGACAACAAGTTATCAATAACATCAATCTTGTCTTTAACTTTCGAACCACCGATGATCGCAGTGAAAGGACGTTCTGGGTTAGAAAGAGCTTTACCAAGAACAGACAATTCTTTCTCCATCAAAAGACCGGATACAGCTGGTAGGAAATGAGCGATACCTTCTGTCGATGCATGTGCACGGTGAGCCGCACCAAACGCATCATTAACAAACAAATCAGCCAATTCAGCGAATTGTTTAGCCAGTTCAGGATCGTTTTTCTCTTCACCTGGGTAGAAACGAACATTCTCAAGTACAAGTACGTCGCCTTCGCCTAGCTCAGCGATTTTTGCTTTTACAGCTTCGCCAATTGCTTCGTCAGCTTTAGCTACTGGTTTGCCAAGAAGCTCGGACAGACGTTCAGCAGCAGTAGTCAAACGCATGGAATCTACGAATTCGCCTTTAGGACGACCCATATGACTCGCAAGAATGATCTTTGCACCGTTCTCGATCAAATATTTAATGGTTGGAAGTGTTTCGCGAATACGAGTATCATCAGTAATTTTACCGTCTTCTACAGGTACGTTGAAATCCACGCGTACAAATACGCGCTTACCCTTTACTTCTACATCACGGACGCTTTTTTTGTTCATGATTAATTCCTCCACACCCAAAATTGTTTCTAGCAGGAAACAAGAAATACATTTAGAAAGAGCGGAAACAAGGAATTTCTGTTTCCGCTCTATAGATGTTGCTTATATCAAGTCAATTACTTAGCGATTTTAGCGAATTTCTCCAAAGTACGAACCAATTGTGCAGTGTAGGACATTTCATTGTCATACCAAGCAACAGTTTTAACCAGTTGTTTGTCGCCAACAGTCAATACTTTAGTTTGTGTAGCATCGAACAGGGATCCGAAAGTCATACCTTTGATGTCGGAAGATACGATTTCATCTTCAGTGTAACCATAAGTGTCTGGATCGGAAGCTGCTTTCATTGCTGCGTTGATTTCTTCAACAGTAACGCTCTTATCAAGAACAGTTACAAGCTCAGTCAGGGAACCAGTTGCAACTGGAACACGTTGAGCTGCACCATCCAATTTACCTTTAAGTTCTGGAATAACCAGACCGATTGCTTTAGCAGCACCAGTAGTGTTAGGAATGATGTTCTCAGCTGCTGCACGAGCGCGTCTGAAGTCACCTTTAGCATGTGGAGCATCCAAAGTGTTTTGGTCGCCAGTGTAAGCATGAATTGTAGTCATCAAGCCTTCAACGATACCGAACTTGTCGTTCAGTACTTTTGCCATAGGAGCTAGGCAGTTAGTTGTGCAAGATGCGCCGGAAATAACAGTCTCAGTACCATCAAGAATGTCATCGTTAACGTTGTAAACGACAGTTTTCATGTCGCCAGTAGCTGGAGCGGAGATAACTACTTTCTTAGCTCCACCTTTCAAGTGTTTTTCAGCTGCTTCTTTAGTTGTGAAGAAACCTGTGCACTCAAGTACGATATCAACGCCTAGGTCGCCCCATGGCAATTCTTCAGGGTTGCGGTTAGCAAGAACCTTAACTTCTTTACCATTGACTTTGAAGAAGCCATCATGCACTTCAACATCACCTTGGAATTTACCTTGAGTTGTATCATATTTAAGCAAATGAGCAAGCATCTTAGCGTCAGTCAAGTCGTTGATTGCTACCACTTCGATACCTTCTACATTTTGAATACGGCGGAAAGCAAGGCGTCCAATACGTCCAAAACCGTTAATTCCAACTTTTACACTCATTGAATAGTTCCTCCTAGAATTCGTTTTATTTATTCAAAACAGACGGTGAGGTCTGTCATGACAACAATGTTAAGTATGATGCAAGAAGTATGTTATTGCCTGCAATCTAAAAACTACGAAGATAGCTGTAGTTGATTGTCAATTTCCTTGCCTATTTCTACTGCAGCAGCCTCGTCCGTGACGAGAATATTCTCCTGCCCGAAACGCAGCATGGCATGAATGGCTTTGGCCTTGGGTTTGCCTCCTGCAATACCGATGACTTTCTCTGTCCGAATAATATCTTCTAGACGTAGACCCATCGTAAGCATGGTATGGACAACCTGACCCTCTTCATTGAAATAATAGCCAAAAGATTCGGCCACTGCCCCTTCACCCTGGATTTCCGAGACTGTAGCCTCGTCCAGTTTGCGGCGGCGGGTCATTTCAATGGCATCCCCAATCCCATGTACAATAATACGCGAACTACGGATGGTTTGTACAATCTCTCCAATATTAGAGTCAAGTGCCAGCGATTGGTATGCATCCCCGCTAAGCAAATCAGGGACATGCAACAACCGGTAGTTGGCTCCAACCCGCTTTGCCATTGTTGAGGCAATCGTGTTGGCTTGAATCTCCATACTCTCTCCTAATCCTCCACGCGCCGGAACAAACCAAGCGTTCTTATAGGAAAGGGACAACGGCGGTGTCAGTTGATCAGCCATATCGGCAAGCGTAGATCCACCTGTGACGGCAACTGTATCATCTGCGCGAAGTATACTCAGCAGCGCTTTCGCACCCGCTCGGCCAAGCTCTCGTTTGGTGAACGGCGATGACTCACAATCACCCGGTACTACAATAACTTTATCCAGACCATACGTTGCTCGAATTTTCTCTTCCAGCTCATCCAGACCAAATAGGCTCTTAACAACCGGCTCTAGCAAATCAAGCAGTCTACGTCCAGCAGCGCTAATGCGCATGCCAACACTCTCGATCTCAATAAGCCCTTGCGATTTCAGAAGATCCGTCTCGGCACGCAGTACCCGCTCAGTCATATCTAGCGAAGCGGCTAGCGTTCTGCGCCCAATAATATCGGACAGCATGATCTGATGAAGAATCGTGTACCGTCTCTTAAGGGTTTCCATGAGATCAGGCAGAAGCTGCTTTTGGATATCTAATAAATTACGCATACTTTCACTCCTGCAACTTCGTCTTCCTCTATTCCCTTGTTCATGGTCTCAAAACGTCCCGGGTAAACTTTTTAAGTCCCACCCATATTCTAACCAAATATTGCTCGAAGCGCAAGTCTTCCGAGAGTAGAATTCTCAAGCGCTTGTCTTCTTATACATTAATAAGGTCAGAAAAAGATATAGCGCCCGATGCCTGCCCCTAAAGCGCTTGTCCAGTATTAATATTACATTGCAATTGTGTAAAAATTGTATTATAATCATTTTTGTTGCGCCCGTGGTCCAATGGATATGACGTAGGCCTCCGAAGCCTGAGATCCAAGTTCGATTCTTGGCGGGCGCGCCATTAATTTCATTTTTGCACATAATTTAGTAGTGCCTATACTACTACTTAACCAAAGAGCCGCTTGTCGGCTCTTTTTTTTGAATATAAGTTTGACTTTCTTTGACTTTTTGTTTGAATTTGTTTATCATGTGGGTAATACGGCAAGAGTAAAAATGAATACATTTAAAGAACCAATATCAAGGAGGTTTTCCACGTGAGTTATATTCCTATGGTAGTAGAACAGAGCAACCGCGGCGAGCGCGCTTATGACATCTATTCCCGCCTGCTGAAGGACCGCATCATTTTCCTTGGAACGGAGGTTAATGACGTGGTAGCCAATTCTATCATCGCACAAATGCTGTTCTTGGCTGCCGAAGATCCTGACAAGGACATTCACCTTTACGTGAATAGCCCAGGCGGTTCCATTACTGCAGGTATGGCTATTTTTGATACAATGCAGTACATTAAACCAGACGTTTCCACCATCTGTGTGGGTATGGCAGCTTCCATGGGAGCTTTCCTGCTAAACGCTGGCGCCAAAGGCAAACGCTTCGCACTGCCTAACAGCGAGATCATGATCCACCAGCCTCTGGGTGGTGCTCAAGGTCAAGCAACGGACATTGAAATCCGTGCCCGCCGCATCCTCAAATTGCGCGATAAGCTGAACCGTATTCTAGCAGAACGTACGGGTCAACCTCTAGAACGTATTGAGAAGGATACAGATCGCGACTACTTCATGACTGCTGCAGACGCGGCTGAATACGGTATCGTAGATAAAGTAATCGAGAAGACATTGCCTAGCGGTGTGTAAGCTATAAAGTAAAAATATAAAGAGGCTGTGCTCTATCCGTTATGGTTAGAGCACAGCCTCTTTATATTTTATAGAAGACCTAAATCCAATTAAGCCAGGCCGCCATAACCTAGCGCATCCAGCTTCTCGGCAATTACGCGATAACCCCGGCCATTCGGATGCAAATGATCAATGGATAACAGCCCTCTCTCATTTCCTGCGAACTCACTGTAAATCGAAGCAAATCCACATACTCGGCTGCTGTACTGTGCTGCGTATTGATTAAACTGCCTGACCCACTCTGTCGCACCAACCACCTGAGGATAGGGGTTATATAATCCCACAATTCTAATGATAAAAGGTCTACGCGTCCTCGCCTTCAATTGTATAAGGATATTCATAATTGCAGAGAAATTTTGTTTGCATTCCTGAAGCGATCTGCGCAGTTCTGCGGATAAGTTGCCTTGCTGTCTTGCTGCTGATTTGGCCGCGTGAATCAAATCATTACCACCGATAGACACAGTGATGATATCAGCTACTCGAACGGCCTCACGCATCATGGAATTTCCGCGCAGCCGCTGCTCCAGCTCTGAAGTAGTCATTCCGTTCACGCCTAAATTCGTAGAGGCTACAGTAGTCCGCAGTCTCCCTTCTGCCATTCTACGGTACACCGGTACAAAACCGTTACCTGGCAGAGCACCAAATCCAGTCGTCAAGGAATCGCCAATTGCAGTATATTGGTAGCCCATAGCTCTCCCCCGTTCATAAACTAGTTACTCCCTTTAGCATATGAACAAGAGACAACTCTGGTAAGGGGGAGATGTCTTGTGCCGACATTAGCGGAGACGAAGCATTTCCATTTATTTTATGCCAGCAAACGGGCTACTGCCATCCGGTAAAAGCTCTTTGAAACTAAAAGTATACTCAGGGAAGCCTGCAGCATACGCTGTGTACTCATATAATTGGAAGAACAGAACAACCTTGTCGTCCTTCAGATAGAAATATTTCTCCGTATTCAATCCGTTGAATCCTCCCAAATAACTATCCTCTGCCTTCAGTAGCTTGCTCAGCTTTGCATTCAGCTGTTTTTTGTAGTTTGGATTAGCTCCAAACAGGTCGCCCAACAGTAGACGTTTACCATCCTTAAGCGAGAAGGTGAAGGCTTCACGGTTAGTCATTCCATGGGCCCCGCCCGTATCACTATACTGATGCATCACTATGCTGATCACACCATTCTGATTGTAGGTCACTACATAACCTGAATCATAGGTGTATTTGGGCTCTGCTCCATCTCGATCGGAGATATCCTGTTCTGCACCCGCCGCGAATTTCATAACACTTTCCTTCAAAGTATTATTAATAGCTTGTTGCGCACTGGAGTTGCCCAATCCACTGATCTTCGGATAATCAAGCTGAATAAAAGCTTCTGCCCGATCTTTAGCATAAGTTTCCGTGGTTACCGTCAGCGCGTTCTGCGGTCTGTTCACCACATTCAGCCTACTGGCGGCCCGACTCCAATCTACCTTATAACCCATATAATCATTTAACAATCCTGATGGAACATAGAGGCGATTATTAATTAACTTCCCTTCATACTCTCGAATGAAATAGTTGTTCACCCACACAGAAGTACCGTAGCTGGATAACATCAACTTGGCCTTGGTCGATCCTTTTCCAATCATGTACGCATTTTCCTTCTTATCATACACAAGCGGTAATCCCAACACATCTCGCATAAAAGTTATGGGAATCCAGGCCTGTCCTTCCTTCAAAATACCTTCCTGCAACGAATTTATCCCGTTTGCCTTTAAAACGATACGCGAATCAATAGCTTTATTCTCCGTTTTACTAGCTGCTGCATAACCCGTTTCGCTGGGCAGCAGACCTCCACCAAACAATAAACCTGCTGACATCAGACCTATGCCCCATTTGCGTGCTGATTCTTTTGAAATAATATTCATCATCTTATTTTTCCTCTCCTTTCCAATTTATTAAACAGAATCGTAGAGAACTTACACAAAAAAAGAGGCGCCCCCCACTATTACTAGTGGAAGATCACCTCTCCTCTCTGCATTCACCTTGTTCTGATACTATTTCAATTCATACATTACGCTCAGCTGAGTTGTAACTTTAACTACTCCGGGTTGCACGGATGTGCTTGCACCAGCATCTGCTGCAGCCATATTCATTTTTAGATTCTGTTCAAAATAAACCGGAGTGATATCGCCATCATTTTGGCTGACCGTGATCACTTGACCCAAGCTGCGTTTAGCTGCCTTAGCAATAGCCCCTGCTTTAACATCTGCATTCGCCATCGCTTTTTCAATCACCTGAGCTTCAAATGCAGAAGTATCTTCCACAGAAAAACGTGCATTTCCGATATTATTCGCCCCTGCCGCAGATGCAGCGTCCAGCAATTCACCAACCTTGGTCAGATCTCTATAAGACACTAACAGCGTATGATTGGCGTTGTACCCCTTCACTTGCTGTCCTTCTTTTTCGCTGTAACTATAATTGGGTTGCACATAAAACTGCGTGCTTTGAATATCTTTATCTGCAATTTTCCAAGTATTCTTCAGTAAAGTCATAATCTTCTGAATTTTAGCGGCATTGGTCTTCTGCGCTTCTTGCGCAGTTGTGGCCGTAGTATCCACACCGATGGACAAGTATACGATATCCGGCTTGAGGGACAATTCGCCTTTACCTACTACACTAACGACATTTTTCTGCACTTCATCTGCGTAAGCCTTTGCAGGACCTTGGAAAACACCACTCATGCTGATCCCTCCAATTAACAAACTCCCTACGATCATCACTGAACCAATTTTCTTCAATAAACCTTTCATATTTGCCAGCCCCTTTCATTTCTTGTGATTTGTTATTATCCTCTAGACGAGTCATTTTGGTAAATGTTGCACGTTCTCCATCTATTTTTTGGTATTAAAAAAAGCCCCGAAGGGCTTTTGGTCATGCGATAAATAAAGTCTTCCTAGCAGAAACGATGTTGTCTTCCTATTATTGGTTCTCAAGCTCTTCTTTGCTGACCAGACTTGTCAAAGCGTTTACAGCTTGATCGGCATCCGCACCGTCCGCGCTAATGTAAATCTCCGTGCCGGAACTGATAGCGAGGCTCATAATCCCCATAATACTTTTAGCATTTACTTTTTTATCATCTTTTTCCACGAAAATCTCCGACGAAAACTTGTTAGCTTCTTGCACAAACAATGCTGCCGGTCGGGCATGAAGCCCTGTCTTCAACCGAACAACTACCGGGTGCTTTGTCATGAAACGCTTACCCCCTAATTGAGTTCTCCCCAAAAGTTTCACATTAATTTTATATTATTATATCATTATAACGTAAACCACACTAGAAAAAAAGTAATTAGCCGCCTCGAACCTTGTCCGCCAGCTCATCAATCTTACGAAGCCGATGATTTACTCCCGACTTACTGACTGTACCTTTGAGCATTTCACCAACCTCCTTGAGGTTGATATCTGGATGCGCCATTCGAATTTCTGCTACTTCACGCAGTTTATCCGGCAAATTCTCCAGTCCCATTTCTCGCTGCAACAGCTTGATATTTTCAATCTGCCGCACCGCAGCACTTATTGTTTTGTTGAGATTTGCGGTCTCGCAGTTCACGATCCGATTCACGGAATTACGCATATCGCGCATAATTCTTACATCCTCAAATTTGAACAGCGCCTGATGCGCTCCAATCAAACTTAAGAATTCAATAATCTTCTCGCCTTCTTTAATGTAAAGAATGAACCCTTTTTTACGTTCGATGCAGCGTGCGTTTAGGTGGAATTCCCCAGCCAGATCCACTAATGCTTTACAATGTTCCTCATACATCGAGGAAATCTCCAAATGGTAGGAGGAGCCTTCCGGATTATTAACCGATCCGCCAGCCAGAAAGGCACCGCGCAAATAAGCACGCTTGCAGCAGTTATTCCCAACAATCTCATCATCAATACCATCGGTAAAAATAAATCCTTCCGACACAATTCTAAGATCCTTTAGGATCTCTTGTACACGGTTTGGGATTCTGACGATATAGACGTTATTTTTCTTCAAACGCATTTTTTTACGCACGAGTAGCTCAATATGGACCTGGTAATATTTCTTAAGTAAAGAATATACCCGCCTTGCAATCGCGGCGTTCTCCGTCGAAATGTCGAGAATAACCTTTTTGCTTGAAAGCTGCACAGATCCATTCATACGGATAAGCGCTGACATTTCCGCCTTCTCGCAGCAGGGTTCACTCTCCACCATCGTCAGCTCTTTTTTGGTAAGGGCCGCAAAAGACAAGGGTCTCACCTCTTTCTTGATAAGTACTTCGTTCTCATCTATAAGTTATACCCTAGGGTTTCTGTTTATCCAATCCTGCACAAGCTGATAAATGTGATGGCTAAGCTTATCGGTATCATGTCTCAAATAAGTTCGGAATAAAACCAGTTTATCGGCTATAACCTTGTATCCATTGCCATCCAGCGCTTCTTTATCAAGCTGCACCGGGCGCGCGCCCTTCTCGGCGTACTTCGTCTGGACCTGTTCCGGAATCTCACCGTCATTAACAATAACATAATCGAATAAATCGATCCCGATATGATCATATACAGCTTGAAGATGATCGCTGACGGTATAGTTATCCGTTTCACCCGGCTGAGTCATTACGTTGCAGACGAAAATTTTGATAGCATTCGAAGATACAACCGCTTCTGCCAGTTTCGGAACAAGCAGGTTGGGAAGAATGCTCGTATACAGACTGCCAGGACCCAGCAGGATCGCATCTGCATTCCGAATCGCCTCAAGCGCTTCGGGCAACGGTTCTACATCTGGCGGCTCCAAGGACACTCGTCTGATGATCCCGCCAGCTTCAGGGATTTTGGACTCCCCCGTGATAATCGTGCCGTCCGACATTTCTGCATGCAGGATTACAGCCTCACCGGCCGCAGGCAATACCCGGCCGCGAACAGCGAATAATCGACTGAGCTCCCGTACAGCTGTAACGAAATCGCCGGATATATCCGTGAGCGCAGCAAGTATCAAGTTGCCGAGACTATGACCAGCTAGTCCCTCACCCGTGTTGAAACGGTATCTCATAATCTCTGCCATGAGCGGCTCAACATCAGCCATAGCTGTCAATACGTTGCGGATGTCCCCAGGAGGAGGCATTTGCAGTTCACTGCGCAAAATACCTGAGCTTCCCCCATCATCGGCAACGGTAACAATAGCAGTAATATCTAATGGCTTCTCTTTTAAACCACGAAGCATAACAGATAACCCCGTGCCACCGCCCATAACGACGATACGTGGACGCTGTCTTTGTTCTTCAGCCACTATGACCCCTTCTCTCTAGTGCCGATCACGCTCGGAATCCCGATGACTAACGGTTACGGATTCCGTCTCGCTAACGCCCAGCATTTTACCCAAATACTCGGAAATGGCTACGGAACGGTGTTTACCTCCCGTACAGCCAATGCCAATGATAATCTGGGACTTACCTTCCTTACGATATTGCGGAATTAGAAAATGAAGCATATCGAGCAGTTTGGTCAGGAACACCTGTGTTTCAGGCCACTTCATTACATAATCGTAGACTTCACTGTCCTGGCCGGTTTTAGGCCGCAGATGGTCCACATAATGTGGGTTAGGCAAGAAGCGGACATCGAAGACAAGATCTGCATCAATAGGGATACCGTACTTAAATCCGAAGGATGTAATATTGACGGAAAGCGTACTTTTTCCTAGATGCGAAAACCGTGAAACGATCTTCTCCTTAAGCTGCACGGGCTTCATACTGCTGGTATCTAAACATAACGTAGCTGAATTTTTCAATTCTTCAAGCATTTTACGTTCTAGCTTGATACCATCAAGCGGCAGCCCCTTAGGTGCTAATGGATGATGACGTCGACTTTCCTTGTAACGCTGAACAAGTACTGAATCTGTAGCATCCAAAAACAAGATCTCACAGCCAATGGTTGACTCATCCTTGATATAGGCAAGAGACTCAGACAAAGCAGTGAAGAATTCTCGACCACGCAGGTCAATTACAAGGGCTACCTTGGCAATCTTACCCTTCGACTGTTCAATTAGCTCTGCGAACTTGGGAATCAGCACCGGTGGTAAATTATCGACACAGAAGAACCCTAGGTCTTCCAGACTCTGTACAGCAATTGTCTTCCCCGCACCTGACATTCCCGTAATAATAATCAGGGTGGCTCCAGCCGTTGGGGTATTGTCCAATTCGGTCATAAAAGCGTCCCCTCCCTAGATTTAGTATATGAATACTTCCCGTCTTTTAAGAACGCAGCAAAAGGCCGGCAGCCCCAACAATACCTGCGTCATTGCCAAGCTCAGCTGGAATAATCGAAACACCAGTTTGAAGCGGAGCCGGTGTCAATTTCGCAAACACACGACGAACCTCGTCAAATAGAATATCTCCAGCCTTAGACACACCGCCGCCAACGATAAATACTTCAGGGTTAAGCACAGCCGCAACAGAAGCCATGGATTTACCCAGATAGTACGCTGCACGATTCACTATACGGATAGCTACTTCATCGCCAGCCTTAGCCGCATCAAAGACTTCTTTCGCAGCAATCTTCTCTACCATAGAGAGGGAAGTACGATCGCCACGAGCTACTGCATCATTAGCCATGCGGATAATACCTGTAGCGGAGGAAACGGTTTCCAGACAGCCCATGTTGCCACAGCCGCATTGAATAGCTTCCAGATCCGGCACTACTGTGATATGACCAAGCTCACCAGCTAATCCCGCAAAGCCTTGATAAATCTTTCCATTAATAATGATTCCGCCACCGACACCTGTTCCAAGCGTATAGCAGACACAGTTATCAACGCCACGTCCCGCACCGCTCCAAGCTTCGCCCAGTGCAGCCACATTCGCATCATTGTCTATTTTGACAGGCTTGTTCCAACGATCTTCCAAAATGGAACGGATCGGCACATCTCTAAATCCTATGTTAGGCGCAAGGATGATGATTCCTTCACGAATATTTGTGAACCCGGCTACACCCGCTCCTACACCTGCAAGCTGATCCCAAGAGTACGGGGAATCCTCCACAATTTGGCGTACATACTTCTCGATATTATCGATAACAGTATCGACACCCTCTGCAGTTCCTGTAGGTCCCTCATAAGTATGTAGCAGGGTACCTTCAGCATTACAGATTCCAACCTTAATTGCAGTTCCACCCAAATCCACGCCAACGTAGATATTCTCAGACATGTAACAAGCCACCTTTTTTTATACTAAAATAGTTAATCCTAAGTACCAACTATAATAGAAGCCCTCTCTGTGGTCAAGGAAAGACAACACACCCGGGAATTCCTTATTTTAAGAGTATACTCTATTATATTCTAAAAAGACCCCCTTACGCCTAAGTAAGAGAGTCTTGTACCTATATTATTATCTGGAAAATAACCCAACGCACCGATTTATTCTGATAAAATGCGCTTTTGGCCCTCTAATGCTCGGATTGGAGCGATATTCTGTGTGAACTCTAGCGTGCCCATATATTGGCCTGACTCGTCTCGTACAGCGAAGTAACGGATGTAGATAAACTTATCCTTGATATTGATCCAGAAGTCTTCAGCATCCTTACGGCCTGCCTTAAAGTCTTCCAAAAGCTTCTCTACCACATGAACACTTTGCGGGGGATGACAGTTCTGTACTGTACGGCCGATAACCGCTTTAGTTCGGGCAAAGATACGTTCCTTCCCGTGTGAAAAATATCGGACAACATCATTCTCATCAATGAAGGTTAGATCTACAGGAAGATGGTTGAGTACGGTCTCCAGCTGATGCAGTGACAACAACCCTGTCTCAAAACGGATGAACCCGCCTTGCGGCGTAGCTCCTTCTGTTTCTTCCAGCACTGCGCCGTCCGGCTCAGCGGCCCGCTCAGGGATCCACTCCTGCTCCGGTGCGGTTAGGCAGAACCCGATCTCATCGCTCTCCCGGGCGATTTTGACCCATTCATCTTCCGTCAGTTTGTCCAGGGCCATGGGCAATAGAATATTTTCTTCCTTAAAGATCATTTCATTAACTTCCTTGATGATCTCCTCAAGCTGAATGCCTATTTCTGCTGCGTTTCCGCTATAAGTGCTGAGCGCAGCTTTTGCCTCTTTAATCATACGGCGGATATTATCATCCACTCCCCACATTACCTTGGTTGGGCCATAAATGCCGTATTTTTCGAGGTATGGGAACAGCAGATTTTCTTTTCGGCTATAGTGTTTATCAAGATCCAGCAGCAAGCTAAGATCCTCCAACAATTTGAAGATCAGTTCCTCACTATCATTCTTTTGAAACTTTGTTGCGTGCAGATCCATGCGGAAGTTAACAAGTTTTTCGATCTCACGATTCTCCAATTTGAAGGTGTGTACTGGATGGCCTGGCTGCTCCTCGGGCTGGGACGAGCGGTGAATTTGCTCAATAGAGCCTTTAAAAATGGCTGTATGCACCGAACAAAGACGTTGGACCTCGGATACCGGAATTCCTTCTTCGGTCATTAATGAATGCTCCATCGCGGAAATCTCCGCTACGGTAACATCACCCACAGCTTCGGCGAATCGCGCCTTAACCTCTTCTACACTTTTCCCTGCATGCAGCTCTTTAATAATCTCCTTAAGCATAGCCTGGCGACGAGTCTGTTCCGGCACATCAACTTCACGGTTGTTAATCAGTTCGCTCATATTAACACTCCTTTATTAAATAATCCCGAAACCATGACGTTCAAAAGTTTGCTTCACGTGCTCGAGATCCATTTTTTTCAGCTTAATTCCTTTGGATAAGGTCATGAAACGGCCAGCAGTCTGCAGCATGCCAGGCTTGGCAATATCCTTAAAGCCCAGCTCTACCATAATCTCGATGACCTCCGGATGCCGTGATACCATCTCGAATATAGATTCATCCAAACTCAGCACTTTTTCCATCTGACTCTTCTCCTTTATGTGAGAACTATTCTCAATAAAAGATTAGCACAGGCCGTACAGGACCATTGTGATTGCAATCACTAATTCAAAAGAATGCAATTATCGTTCTTTTTAAGACGGATTATGTATGCTGTGAACCTAAAAAAACTGTCCCCTACGCTTAAAAAGCATAAGAGACAGCCTGATTTGTCATTAATTAATGATTTATTATAGCGTTACTCCTGTTTTGAATATGGAGATCTCACGGAAATTATTCTTTTCATTATTAACCCATTCACCGCTGGCCACCGCAATAATATAGTTTATGAAGCTGCGCAGGACCTCATCTGGAGAACCATCTTCCACCAACACACCTGCATTAAAATCGATCCAATGACGTTTGCCTTCATACAATGGGGTATTGGTAGATACCTTCATCGTTGGCACGAATGTACCAAATGGTGTTCCCCGCCCGGTCGTAAAGATCACCAATTGGCAGCCAGCAGCAGCCAGTGCAGAGGAAGCCACAAGATCATTGCCAGGTGCGTTAAGGAGATTTAAGCCTTTATTAGTGATAAGCTCCCCGTACTTGAGGACATCCATAACTGTAGCGTTCCCCGATTTTTGAGTACAACCCAATGATTTATCCTCAAGCGTAGTAATTCCTCCGGCTTTATTCCCTGGAGAAGGATTTTCATATACCGGCTGTTTATAGTCCATAAAATACTGCTTAAAGTCATTAATGAGATCGACAATTTTGTTGAAAATAGTTTCGTCCGCAGCACGTTCCATTAGAATTTTTTCGGCACCAAACATTTCAGGCACTTCTGTCAGTACAGTGGTCCCGCCTTGAGCAGCCATATAATCAGACAGACGTCCAAGGAGCGGATTCGCAGTAATACCGGATAACCCGTCGGAGCCTCCACATTTCAGACCGATCTTCAGCTCGGAGAGTGATACCTCTTCCCGTTGATCGCCTTGGACATTATTATAGATTTCCTTCAGCAGCTTCACGCCTTCTTCAATCTCATTCCCAACCTCCTGGGAGACAAGGAAACGCACACGATCCTCATCATAGCTGCCCAGCATGTCTTTAAAAATATGCAAATTGTTATTCTCACAGCCCAATCCGAGCACAAGCACGCCGCCCGCATTCGGGTGTTTAACCGCGTTAGCCAGAATCGTACGTGTATTGTCATGATCATCGCCCAGCTGGGAGCAACCGTAGTTATGCTTAAGCACGAGCACGTTATCGAAAGGTGCGATATCTCCAACCTCTGCTTTGAAAATATTGATGATCTGCTCCGCCACTCCATTCACACAACCAACAGTAGGGACGATCCACAGCTCATTGCGGATACCTACAGATCCATCAAAGCGCCGATAGCCCTTAAAGGTCAAATTCTCCGCTGCAAAAGGATTCGGCGTCAGCTTCTGCTCAAAGGTATATTCCTCTACCCCTGTTAGGTTTGTCTTAGTGTTATGGGTATGCACCCACTGCCCCGGCGCGATAGACGCTATAGCATGACCAATGGGGTAACCATATTTCAATACATTTTCACCTTCGCTAATGCTGGATAGTGCAATTTTATGGCCTCTAGCGATATCTTCAGTAATTTTAATCTCTTTTGAACCAATCACAATGGTGTCGCCTGCTTTATAGTCTTTTAGTGCAACAGCGACATTATCAGCCTCATTAATCTGCAATACTTCTTTCATCGTCTTGATCATATCATTGTCACCTCCAGGGTATTAGTTGTGTGCCGGTCTCTTCACGAACGCTTTTAAGGCTTGCTTCATGCCATTTTTCTCAATCGCAATCAGTCCTTCTGTCACCTTGTCAGTAAGTCCAGACACTTCATTCAGGTCACAGCCCCAGCGATTGGTTGCGGCAAGTACTTCGACGGCCAGTGCGCGCAGCCCGGTGTCTGTGCCATCCCATCCTCCCCATAAGGAGGCGAACCATTCCAAAATATCCGCATCATCAGCCAGTTGAATGTTTTCTTCCCCTCTGCGTCCTCTATAGAAGGCAATTAATGCGCTCAATGAGAAGACAAGCTTTTCAGGCAATTGTCCTTTGGCCTCTACATATTGCAGTAAAGAAGGCAGATCTCTTGTCTTAAACTTCGATATAGAATTAAGGGAAATGCTCATCAAGTAATGCTGCACATAAGGGTTCAGGAATCTTTCTAATACCGCGTCTGCAAAAGAATTCAATTCCTCTGCCGGCAGATCCAGCGTTGGAATAATCTCATCATAGATTAAGGACTTCACGTACGCCCCAACCTCTTCGTGCTCAATGGCTTCAGCAACCGTATCAATACCGTACAAATACGCTACTGGTGTCATAGCTGTATGAGCTCCGTTTAAAATTCTCACTTTACGAGTGCGATAAGGGGCCATGTCATCCACCACCAGCACATTAAGACCTGCTAGTTCAGCCGGGAACTCCTTTTTAATCCACTGTGGCCCTTCAATCACCCAAAGATGGAATTGCTCGCCGACAACGACCAGCTTATCCTCATAACCCAGCTCTTCTGTAATCTCGGCAATGCTGTCTCTTGGATAACCGGGAACAATGCGGTCCACCAGACTGCAGCAGAAGGTATTAGCTTCATTCAACCAGTTCACAAAACCTTCTCCAAGATTCCACAGCTCAGCATATTTCAAAATAACCTTTTTGAGCTCATCACCATTCCGGTCAATCAGCTCGCATGGAATGATGATAAAACCTTTAGAAGCCTCCCCATTAAAAGTTTGATAACGTTTGTACAATAAGGCCGTCAGCTTGCCTGGGAAACTACTCTGCGGCGTATCGGTTAACTTGTCACCAGCTTCAAAAGCAATTCCCGCTTCAGTAGTATTAGACACGATAAAGCGCAGCTCAGGGTTCTCAGCCAGCTTCATATACTCCTCATGCTGTGAATAGGGATTAAGCGTCCGCGTAATACAATTAATTACCTCGTGTTCTTTTACAGCCGCTCCGTCTTTAATGCCTTGCAGATAAAGGGTATACAGCCCATCCTGATCATTCAGCATTTCTGCCAGTCCGTTAGCCAATGGCTGTACAACAACCACTCCACCATTGAAATCCGTTTTTTGATTCATGGTATGAATCTGCCAATCTACAAAGGCGCGCATGAAATTGCCTTCGCCAAATTGTAGAACCTTCTCAGGATACTGCTTGTAAGCTGTCCAATTATCACTATTTAATCTTTTCATATTAACGCCTCCTAATAGTAAATGCACACGATAAACTTATTAAATAAACTATATAAAATCATATTTATATTACTAATCAATTAAATATATGCACACGTGAAAATTTTAGATAGCAACCCTTTACGAAGGTAAAGGATTAGGCTGCTATGCGCAGCCTCTACTTCTGCAACTTCCTGACTGATTCTCTGGCAATAAGCTCTGTCTCGATCGAGATCCGCCCGTCTTTTTCTGAGGGTTCCTTGACCAAGCTTAACAGCTGGCGAGCGCCTTGCTCACTAATCTTCTCAATAGGACGTTTGACCGTGGTGAGTGAAGGATTGGCAAAAAGTGAAAACCCAATGTCGTCAAAACCAACAACAGAGATATCATTTGGCACCTGCAGCCCTCGCTCAAACACGCCTTTCATAGCCCCGATCGCCATATCATCATTGGAGCAAAATACAGCCGTCGGTGGCTTCTCGAGATCCAGCAGCTTGCCCATCGCCTCATATCCACTTTGCATATCATAACTACCGCTTATCATGTAGTCATTACGAACAGGGATATTATGGTCAATCAAAGCTTTTATAAAGCCATCTCTGCGTTCCTGTGTGGATTTAAAGCCCTCGACACCTTCAATAATTGCAATGTCTTGATGCCCGTTTTCGATCAGGTATTTGCCTGCATTATAAGCACCTTCCCGGTCGTTCGAGATGATGTTGATAATGGAACGGTCATCAATTTCCCGGTTCAGCACAACGATTGGAATGCCTTGCTGGACAACATGGTAAATGAATTTATTATCTGCTTCACTCTGGCTCATTAGAATAATTCCATCAAAACGTTTGCGATGAATAGAGGAGTAATCCGCATAATCGTCGATCCCACGGATGAACAGATTGTACTCTACATCTATGACCCTATTTACACCACGAATCGTATCAGAGAAGAAACCAGAAGTTGTGCCGTTGGCAATACTCGTGAAGAACAGACCAATGGTATAGGATCGCTGCATCACAAGGCTTTTGGCATTGTAATTAGGGACGTAACCCACTTGCGCAGCGATCTCGGCAATTTTTTTACGTGTGACCTCTTTAATTAGTGGACTATTGTTAAGTGCTCTCGATACAGTTGTATGCGATACATTCGCCAATTTGGCGATATCCTTGATTGTAGGTGCCATGGGTCAACCTTCCTTATTAAACGGGTTTGGCTCTTCCATGTAAGGATATCATAACGATTACCTAGTCACCAATGCCTGTTTCGAGAAATTAAAATAATGATCAGCGTTATTGTAACAGATGTTCTCAATCATACTGCCCAGTAACTCCATATCATCCGGGGCTTCTCCAGCTTCTACCCAAGAGCCTACTAGATCACACAAGATTCTTCTAAAGTACTCATGTCTGGTATACGATAAAAAGCTTCTGGAGTCTGTTAACATCCCAACAAATTGGCTAAGTACGCCTAGATTAGCAAGTGTCTTCATCTGTTCCAGCATGCCGTCTTTATTATCGTTGTACCACCATGCGGTTCCGAATTGAATCTTCCCTGGAATACCGCCGCCCTGGAAGCTGCCCATTAGACTGGCAATAACATGATTATCATTAGGGTTCAATGAGTACAAAATGGTCTTAGGCAACGCATTCTCACGATCCAGCGCATCGAGCAGACCCGCCAAAGGCTTAGCAATCACGCCGTCATTGATAGAATCATAACCCGTGTCAGGTCCGAGACGTCCGAACATTACGCTGTTGTTATTCCGTAGCGCATGAATATGGAATTGCATCGCCCAATCCAGCTCGTTATACAATTTGCCGAGGAATACTAGCGTGAATCCTTTATATTTCTTTTCTTCACTCTCACTTACAGTGCCTTCATAAAGTGCTTTAGCGAATATAGCTGTAGCTTCCTCCAAGGTAGTAGGCTCAAACATTACCGCATCCAAAGCATGGTCAGATACACGGCCGGCTCTGGCGTGGAAGAATCTCACTCTGCTCTCCAATGCTGCAAGAAACTGTCCGTAATTCTTAACAGCCATTCCCGAAACTTCGCTTAGCTGAGCTACCCAAGGCTGGAAGGTAGGACGGTTGATTTCAAGCGCTTTATCTGGCCGGAATCCCGGCACAACGCTAGCATTGAATCCACTCAGATTACTGATTTTCTCATGATATTCCAGATTATCTACAGGATCATCGGTAGTACAAACCGTAGTCACCTTCGATTTAATGATCAAATCTCTTGCTCCGTATCCTTCACCCTGTAACTGTCTATTCACTTCATCCCAAATTTTTGGTGCGTTAGCTTCATTCAGCAACTCATATACACCGAAGAAACGTTGCAGCTCCAGATGCGTCCAATGGTATAGCGGATTCCCGATAATCATCGGAACCGTTCTAGCCCAAGCTAAAAATTTATCATAATCACTGGCATCGCCAGTAATGAATTTCTCTTCTATACCGTTAGCGCGCATCACTCTCCATTTATAATGGTCGCCATACAGCCAAGCTTCGGTGATATTGTTGAACGTTTTGTTCTCATAAATTTCTTTTGGACTGAGGTGGCAATGATAATCGATAATGGGCATGTCTTTCGCATGATGATGAAACAGCTTAATTGCGGTCTCGCTCGACAATAGGAAGTTCTCATCCATGAATTTTTTACTCATGAGGTTTGCTGCTCTCCTTTAAGTTCGAATGGGAGTTACACAAAGTTTAACGTGAACATTTATTCAATCGGTCGATTTCTTAATAAATATTTTAAACTTAAAATTATTGATTATAATAGGGTTTGTATAAATTGTTCACGTTAACATTATATCTTCATTGTAAACGTATTTTTAAAATGCGCAAGTCTTTTTATAAAGACATTGTTACAGTTATTTTAACTTCCGAGCGGTAATAAATAAACAACATATTTAATATCTGGACACGGCCCCGCCAATATTGAAAAAAGCAGGCAACCCTTTAGAAAAAGGATAACCTGCTTATATGTCATCGACTACGATTTCTCGCAAAATTAACTATCCAGTGTTTCGCTCCAGTCATGCACCATCGTGCCCTCTAGGTACTTCTCAGCATCCATTGCTGCCATACAGCCAGATCCCGCTGCGGAAATTGCCTGACGATAACGGGTATCCTGCACGTCGCCACAAGCGAATACGCCCGGGATGTTCGTTTCTGTCGTTCCAGGGTTGACCACAATGTAGCCGTTGGTATCGGTCGTAATTTGCCCCCCTAAAAATCCGGTGTTCGGCGTGTGCCCAATCGCGACAAACACTCCGTCCGCTTCGATGAGTTCATCAATTCCCGTCTCATTGTTGCGAACCGTCAGCCCCTTAACGCCAGACTCGTCGGTTGTAACCTCAAGCGGTGTACGGTTAAGAGCCCACGATACCTTACTGTTATCCCGTGCGCGAGCCTGCATAATCTTCGAAGCCCTAAGCTCATCACGACGGTGAACCAATGTTACATTGGAAGCGAACCGGGTTAAAAAGCTGGCTTCTTCCATCGCAGAATCTCCACCACCGACGACAATAATCTTTTTGCCACGGAAAAAGAATCCGTCACAAGTAGCACAAGTGCTGACCCCACGGCCCACATTCTCCTGCTCCCCGGGGATTCCTAAATATCTGGCAGATGCGCCGGTTGAGATGATCACTGACTCCGCCTCTAATACTCCCAATCCATCTACAGTCACTTTAAATGGACGCTGTGAAAAATCAACTGAATCCACCCAACCATTCTTAAATTCAGCCCCAAAACGTTCAGCCTGCTTGCGCATGTTGTCCATTAAATCCGGGCCTAGAATTCCTTCAGGAAAGCCTGGGAAGTTCTCGACTTCTGTTGTCGTTGTCAGTTGTCCACCTGGTTGCATACCTTCAATCACAAGTGGGTTTAGGTTGGCACGTGCCAAATAAATTGCAGCAGTAAGCCCGGCTGGGCCTGTTCCGATTACAATCGTTTTGTACATAACAGTGGCCTCCTCACAATAGGGTTTATTTAGAAGAAACGGGCCCTTTTTTGGCAAGCATAGCCGCCTTCGGTGCCCCTATAAGGAACATTAGCGTTACGCAAGACATATAAAAAGGGCTCCGTTTCTACGAAATACTACATGATCGATTTAGATATTCTCGGTAAATGGCGGAAGGCTGTCGCTCACACTTCCCTCGAAACTACATTCCTCATCTATGCGCCGAGCATAACGACTGACCATAGAAACGGAAACATTGTAACGCTGGGCTACTTCACGGTAGGTGACCGGCAGGTTATGCGTTTTAGCGATTAGATATTCTAAAGCAGCACACCAGCCACTCGCATGACGGATAAACGGAACATCCGGATAAAGGCTGCTCAGAAATTGCTTCCACAGTAATTCAGCATCTTTTTTGTGGATTGCATCATATCTTCGATCCATCATACTAAGGGTCTGGTCGATAACTTTCTGCCAATCCTCTCTCCATTCCGGCAGTCCCTTCAGACGCGGGGAAGAGGTTTCTTTGACTTCCTGAAGAACATTCTCTTCAGGAACACTTCCAATCAGCCGCTGCAGACTAAGAAGTGCCGCTTCTTGCAGCTTTTCTTCCTGCAAGGGCTGCTGCTTTAGAAGTCCTTGCAGAATTTCGGACATCTCTTCATCTTCGATCCACCGAAGAGCTTCTGTAACCTGAAGCTTCGTATTGGCATCCCCGTAGCGGAGCGCCCAGAAGAAGGAAGAGCGAAGCAGCGGATTGTTCCGTACCTCTTCGGTAAAGCTGCCCTTGTTGTCCTTCCACAGCTTCAGCTGCTCCTGAAAAGGAAGCTGATAGTTGTAGCTGACCAGCGACAGCGTTTTACCTTCCCCCTGCGCCTGCTGCAGCTGAGCCAGAAAAAATCTCGGCACAGCCGATTCCGGATCGAGCTTAGCCGACTTCTGCCAGCAGCGTTGGGCTTCTGTATACAGGCCACTATTGCTGGCAGCTGCCGCACAGTAATGATAGAGACTGGCGTCGCCACCGACCTCTTCATCCTTCAACAGACGTCTAAAATGGCCATAGGCGGTTCTATGGCGTCCCAGAATCCCCATGGTGGTGGCCATTTTGAACAAATGCTCCTGATGAAACGGAATGGTGGTCTCCAGAAGGCGTAACAATCCATCCAGTTGCCCGCGGTCACCTTCATACTGAAGGAAGATCGCTAAGTTACATAGTGCATGCAAATTCCCGGAATCCAGCTCCAGCACCCGCATAATACATTCCTTAGCTTTGGTAAAACGACCCATGTAAAAATACGCTAGGGCTAGGTTGTTATGTGCCGCCAGGAAGTCAGGCGTATTGCTCACAATCTCTTCAAGCAAAGTGACGGCTTGTGTAAACTTGCCCTCCTCCAACAGTGCTCGGGCTCGCTCATGCTCTATTACACCTTCCCGGCTTCTAATCCGGATAAGTGGAGCAGGACGGTCCAGCTCATATTGCAGCAGCTCCATCAATTCTTCCGATTCGGCCAGAAATTCACCGTTCACATCTTCTTCGAGATAAGTGACGAGTGAGCGTTCTGCCTCCTCATAGCTTTCCATATTGGCGAAGTTGTTAGCCATATAGAAATAACATTCCGTCATTGCCGGATCAATATTCTCCAGTACATGGGTTAAAATGTCGTTGGACGCTTCATAATTACCCATTTCTGATAATACGCCAGCCACGTTGCAATGATTGACCGGATTCTCCGGCTCGTACTCTACAGCTTTGCGAAAATTCTTTAATGCCTTATCATATTGAAAGCGATCCAAGGACCGAACGGCTCTTTCAAAGAAAAAATTGGCATTCAGAGTTACAGGAATCACATTATCATTCCCCAATTCATACTCTGAAGTTCTCTCAATCATGGAAGCAAGGCACCTCCCTTATAAGAAGCTTCCTTATACTAACGAAAAATAGGAGGGCGGCGCCCTATGGGGTATGCCGGAGCTCCATCCTTAATCGCTATTCCGTTCCCTTATTGGGCGCGGGTATCTCCACACAGTATACCACATGTGACAGCGAGAATCTCAAGTTGAGAAAGACTCTACCACTCTGCTTACAACATCTTTTTTGACAAAAAATAAAAAAGACGGGGAATTAAATTCCCGCGTCTCTAAATAGCTTATCGATTGAACCACCCTCAAGGATGATGTGCGTAGCCTGGGCAAGCATCGGTGCAACAGATAATACCGTAAACCGACTTGAATGGTCATCAGGCAGTGCAATAGAATCTGTCGTAACCACTTCCTGAATAGAAGGATGGTCAAGCCGCTGTAGCGCGGGCCCTGAGAATAATCCGTGCGTCGCGCAGACAATACTGTCCTTCGCACCTCTCTCCTTCAGACCTTCTACCACATTCACAATGGTCGTCCCAGTATCGATCAGATCCTCAATAATGATAGGTGTCCGTCCCTCGACATCACCAATGACATGAGTGATTACCGATTCATTATGGGCTGGGCGCTTCTTGATCATAATGGCAAAAGGTGAATCCAGCTTATTCGCCAGCTTCTCAGCCATAGACGCACGCCCTGCATCCGGGGAAACAATGACCAGATCAGACATTGCCTTGGCTTTCAAATGGCTGCTGATCAAATCGAGTGCAGTCAGATGATCGACCGGAATGTTGAAAAAGCCTTGAATCGCCGCTGCGTGCAAATCGATGGTGATTACGCGGGTTGCTCCAGCGGTCGTCAGCACATCAGCCACCATCTTAGCCGAGATCGGCTCACGAGGTGCGGACTTCCGCTCCTGCCGAGCATATCCATAATACGGCACAATAATGTTCACTGTACGAGCTGAAGCCCGTTTGGCAGCATCTATCATCACCAGCAGCTCCACGAACATCTCATTAATGGGATGCGAAAGGGATTGCACCAAAAATACGTCGCAGTTCCGGATGCTTTCTTCGTAATGCACGTAAATCTCGCCGCTCATGAAACGGGTCAGCTTTATCTGCCCCAATTCAACACCAAGTCGCTCCGCAATATCAGCCGCTAACTTTGGATTCGACGAACCGGAAAAAATACGTAATTGTTGATGATGCATAATACCCTCCTGCGGATTATAAATTATTATAGTTTGAACTGAACAGTGGTACGGCGGCGTCCCTCAAATACAGCCAGCTCACGAAAACCAGTGTGCCAAAGCATACTACGCGCCTCTTGCAGCCCGTCCCCCAGCTTGGTAGGATCATGTGCATCAGAGCCTAATGTCAGTGGTATGCCGAGCTTTAGGGCCTCCTGTAGCAGATGCTCCGCCGGGAACATCTCAGCGCAAGGCTTCGTAAGTCCGGAAGCATTCAGCTCCATGGCGATTCCGCTATCCGCTATAACCTTTAAGGTCTCTAGCTCCAGCGCCCTCACCTCAGCCTTGCCCTCCGGTGTTTGTGGACCATAACCGAACCGTTTAATAACATCCATATGTCCTATAATATCATATAATCCCGATAACGCCGACTTCTTTACCGCATCGTAATAAAGACGATACACCTCTAGCGCATCTCTGCCTTCCCAACCATGAACCTGGCGGTGATCCGTAATATCCCACTCCCCAAGAAAATGTACAGAACCTATAAGATAATCCCATGGATACGGCGACAAAATCTCGCGGATTTGCTCTTCGTAGCCTTCGATATAATCGGCTTCCAGCCCCACCCGCAGATCTATGACTCCACGGTAACGCTCCTTTAGGGTTAGACATTCCTCCACATAACGAGGCAGTTCAGCCATTGGCATAGCCATTTCAGGATAATAGCTGGCGGGATCTACGTGGATTAGCGGCAAGTGGTCGGATAACCCCAGCTGCTGAAGTCCAAGCTCTATCCCGCGCTGTACATACTCCTCAAGCTTACCCACGGCATGGCCACAGCGTTCATGATGCGTGTGGTAATCAATATGCATCACTCAGTCCTCCCTTAGTACTGATCCCGGCGTGGGCGTTCGTGACGGGTACTCAATTCTTCCATAATCTCATCCAGTGGAAGCTTACGTTCTTGCAGCAATACCAACAGATGATAGATCAGATCACTGACCTCAAGGCGCAGCTCGGCGTTATCTTTATTTTTGGCGGCAATTATGGTCTCGGAGGCTTCCTCGCCTACCTTTTTGAGGATCTTATCCACGCCTTTATCAAACAGATAAGTGGTATACGCCCCTTCCGGACGTTCCACTTCCCGCTCAGCAATCACACGCTCCAGCTCACCAAGAACAGCAAAGCGCTCCCCATCCGTCAGACTAGACACTGGTTTCGAGGCATCTGTTGTTGGGTTATTCAAAGGAATCTCAAGGAAAAAGCATGACGTAGCTCCAGTATGGCAAGCTGGTCCTTCAGGCACAACCTTCACGAGTAGTGTGTCGCTATCACAATCATAGGATATGGAGGTAATAGCTTGTGTGTTGCCTGAGGTTCCGCCTTTATGCCAAAGTTCGCTGCGTGAGCGGCTCCAAAACCAAGTCTGACCACTCTCCAGTGAGAGCTGTAACGATTCGGAGTTCATATAAGCAACCATCAGTACCTCTAAACTGCTAGCATCCTGAACAACGGCAGGCACCAGACCCGCTTCATTCCAGCGAATGCCTGCCAGAGCTTCTTTTTGGCTTAATGTGGTATTGTTTTGTGTTTCGCTCATCGGATTTCTACCCCTTTTTGCTTCAAATCTGCCTTTAAATCATTAATTGCAATCTCTTTATAGTGAAAAATGGTCGCCGCAAGTCCCGCATCGGCTTTCCCTTCCGTAAATACATCGTAAAAATGCTCCTTCTTCCCAGCGCCGCCAGAAGCAATCACAGGAATACTGAGCAAATCGCATACTGCCGAGGTTAGCTTCAGGTCGAAGCCGTCTTTTGTGCCATCTGCATCCATGCTAGTGAGCAAAATCTCGCCTGCACCCAGCTTCTCAGCTTCTTTGGCCCAAGCCAGAGCACGGATGCCGGTGGGCTTACGCCCGCCATGAGTGTACACTTCCCATTCACCAAAAGCCTCATTATATTTAGCATCTATCGCTACTACAATACACTGGGAGCCAAATCGGCGAGCACCGTCCAAAATTAACTGAGGATTAGTGATGGCTGCCGTATTAATGCCGATTTTATCTGCGCCTGCACGAAGAATCCTTTTCATATCATCAGTTGTAGAGATCCCTCCACCCACTGTAAAAGGAATGGCAATCTCACCAGCGGTCTGCCGCACAACCTCGATCATCGTTGCTCTACCTTCCACGGAAGCCGATATATCGAGAAACACAAGCTCGTCTGCGCCCTCGCGGTCATACAGCGCCGCTAGCTCTACCGGATCTCCAGCATCACGCAGATTCACAAAGTTAACGCCTTTGACTACCCGTCCATCCTTAACGTCAAGACAGGGGATGATACGTTTTGCTAACATTATGAAATCCCCCTTTCTTTAAAAAGCGTTTCAAGCACCTAAAGTGTGTCGGTACCCCTAAAGCCCTCTTAGCCCAGGGGGAGCCCAAGGGCCCCTGCCCCCTCTGGAAACCTTGATTGTTGGCATGGCGGATCATAGCCCATCCGGCTGAACCATAGCCCACACTACTGAACATGTGCTATGATCGCTAACCCCTTCGTGGCCGCTTCCTAGATCCATGACACTTTCATGTTCCGCGGTTTTGGCCCTTATGTGGTCGGAAGGGCTCACGCCACCTGCAAGCCCACGAGTATTTAATTGCACAACGTGCAGTTATTTTATCAGCCTTTTTGCAAGCTACTCTTTTAACTGCATTTCGTACAACTAAATCTGGGGATGAGCTTATAAATCAACTCATCTCTGAGTTATAGCTGCACGAAATACAACTAAATTAGCTAATCAGCTCTAAATGTGAAAAATAGCTGTATAAAGTACACTTAAATCATCATCCGAGGAAAAATACCCTTCCCGCCGCCTCATTACGCCTATTGTAGCAGATTGTGCAGCGGGTTTTAGCTAGCGGGTAACCTCCATTTTCACAGGTATTAAAATTTCACCGGATCCCTCGTTGAAACAGCGCCCAAGTCGTTACGCCATTCGTAATGAGATGAGATTTTTCCAAAGTGAAAACACATTAGCTAGTTGGGTTTGTTGCTTTATTGGCCAGCTGGTTTGTTTTAGCTCTTTTGTTGGTTTGTTACTTTGTTATTAAGCCCTTTTGCTGGTTTGCTGGTTTGTTCGTTTAACTTTTGCTAGTTTGCTTCTCTGTGCGTTCATTTAATTATTATTAGTTACTCATTTACTGTTACGTCTATTTCTTTTATCCACTGCTCATGGCTTGCTCAACTGTTGTCTTTTTGTTCATTCGCTCGTTTATTAATTAGTTTGGTGATTTAGTGATTTGTGTTCACTACGTTACTGTTAAGTCTATTTCTTTAACCCACTGTTGGTTCTGTCTGTTTCATTAATCCACTATTCCTTGGCTAGCTCATGTCGTCTTTTTGTTCATCCGCTCATCAATTAGCGCGCTCGCCCAACGCTATTTCTGCCCAAGCGCTCGCAAAGCTCCAGAAAGATCAATATTGCCCGTGTATAACGCCTTGCCAACAATAGCTCCGCCTACACCGCTGCCGCTGTGCACGTTCAGACGCAACAGATCATCAAGACTGGTGACTCCGCCGGACGCGATCACAGTTTTACCGCTGGCCTGCGCCATGGACAGGATACCGTCCACGTTCGGTCCCTGCATCATCCCGTCGCGGGAGATGTCGGTGTAAATGAATGTCTCGGCTCCTTTTGCCGCCAATTCCTTGGCAAGAGCTTCAGCACGTACTTCAGAGGTGTTCAGCCAGCCGTGTGTCGCAACATAACCGTTACGTGCATCAATGCCGATCGCGACTTTATCGCCGTATTTTGCCAATACCTCTTCGGTAAAAGCATGATCATTAATCGCAGCAGTACCGATAATAACGCGGCTAACGCCAAGTCCGAGCAATTTCTCTACGTCCGCAAGATTGCGAAGACCGCCGCCCACCTGCACAGGAACGTTAGCATTAGCAGCAATAGCACCGATAATCGCATCGTTCACAGGATGACCCGCTTTCGCACCATCTAAGTCCACCAAATGAATGAACTTTCCACCTTGCTCTTCCCATGATTTTGCCACCTTTAGTGGACTATCATTGTATATCGTTTCCTGATTGTAATCCCCCTGCTGCAGCCTGACGCATTTTCCATCCCGGATATCAATCGCCGGATATACAATAAAAGAAGACATTTGGCGCTCCCCACTTTCGTTCCATTATATTTATAGCGTGGCTTACGCCCGCTCTCTCTTAATCTTCAAAAAATTACCCAACAGCTTGATTCCCAGCTCTCCGCTTTTTTCCGGATGGAACTGCATACCGAACATATTATCTTGCCCGACAATAGCTGTAACTGGGTAACCATAATCTGTGACGGCCAGCAGATCACTCTCTTTTGCTACAAGCGCGTGATAAGAGTGGACAAAATACACATGCCCCTCCTCAAGGCCAACAAAAAGCGGATTCTCCGGCTGTCTAAAGCTGAGCTTGTTCCACCCCATATGCGGCACCTTATAGCCATCTCTAGGAGCGAACCGCACCACTGAACCCGAGAGAATATCTAACCCCTCATGGCTGCCATGCTCTTCACCGGTGCTAAACAACAGCTGCATACCAAGACAGATCCCAAGCAGAGGCTGCTCTCCAGCGGCTACCTGTTTGACGACAAGATCCAAACCATTCTCCCGCAGATGCCCCATCGCATCGCCAAATGCACCGACACCTGGCAGAATGACACTATCAGCAGCGAGAATTTGCTCGGCATCACCCGTCACTACACACTCATAACCGAGACGTTCTACCGCCTTACTCACACTGTGCAGGTTGCCCATGCCATAATCGACGATTGCAACAGTCATCCTACAGCACTCCCTTCGTAGAAGGCACACCCTTCACACGGGGATCAATCAATGTTGCCTCATCCAGCGCCCGTCCAAGCGCTTTGAATACAGCCTCAATCATGTGGTGTGTGTTAGAACCGTAGTGTACGATAACATGTAACGTAATCCGTGCTTCGAGCGCGAACTTCCACAGGAACTCCTGAACAAGCTCCGTCGAAAAGCTGCCCACCTGCTGTGAAGGATAGGTTGCACGATATTCAAAGTGCGGGCGATTGCTGATATCGATCACAACCTGCGCCAACGCCTCATCCATCGGTACAAAAACACTCGCATAACGTTTGATTCCTTTTTTATCACCCAGTGCTTCGTGCAGTGCCTGCCCTAGGCAGATCCCAATGTCTTCAACCGTGTGGTGGTCATCAATCTCGATGTCTCCACGCGCCTGTACAGACAGGTCAAATTGTCCGTGCTTCGTGAACAGATCCAACATATGATTCAGAAAAGGAACATCCGTCTCCAGCTCTGAAACTCCACTTCCATCTACGTTAAGAGACAACTTTATATCCGTCTCGTTTGTTTTACGGCTTAATCCAGCTTGGCGCAGGGCCTGTTCGTTATTGTTCTCCATATCCGTCTCCACCTTTTCCTTCGTTCTTGATTCGAATCTCAATGGCTCGTGCGTGGCCTTCTAAGCCTTCGCGACGTGCCAGCTCTATAATGGTCTTCCCATCACGCAAGAGTGCTTCCTTACTGTAATAGATCAGACTTGATTTTTTAATAAAATCATCCACATCCACTGGTGACGAGAAACGTGCGGTCCCATTGGTTGGGATAATATGATTTGGCCCGGCAAAATAATCACCCACGGGCTCGGAGCTATACGCTCCCAGGAAGATGGCTCCAGCATTCTCAATGCTGCCTACGAGGCCCATAGGATCTTCGACAACAATCTCCAGATGCTCTGGTGCCAGTCTATTCACTACGGAGATCCCTTCCTCCATAGATTCCACAACAATGATCGCGCCGTAATTCTCTACCGAAGAACGGGCGATCGCCTGACGCGGCAGCTCTTGCAGCTGACGCTCCACTTCAGCCGCCACGCTATCCGCCAGGCTCTGCGATGGCGTGACCAGAATCGCCGAGGCCATCTCGTCATGCTCGGCCTGCGAGAGCAGATCCGCTGCGACATAAGCCGGCTCAGCGGTCTCATCTGCCAGCACGACAATTTCGCTTGGACCCGCGATACTGTCGATATCCACGGCGCCATATACCTCGCGTTTAGCCAGCGCAACGTATATGTTGCCGGGCCCACATATTTTATCTACCGGCGCTATGCTCTCCGTCCCAAAAGCCAAAGCAGCTACCGCCTGCGCTCCGCCCACACGGTAGATTTCATTCACACCTGCTTCTGCAGCAGCAACCAGGATGTAAGGATCAATCCCTTCTTTACCGCCGGTGGATGGCGGAGTCACCATGACGATCTCCGGCACACCCGCGATCTGTGCTGGGATCACGTTCATCAGCACCGAGGAGGGATAAGCTGCTTTGCCACCAGGTACATATACCCCTACCCGCTTCAGCGGACGAATAATCTGCCCCAGAATCGTGCCATCCGGCTGCAAATCCATCCATGAATTCCGTTTCTGTCTGGCATGGAACGCCCGGATATTGGCTGCAGCTGCTTGAATGGCAGATACGAAAGATTGCTCTACTCGGCCATACGCTGCCTGAAGCTCTTCCGGCGTTACCCGCAGTTGATTCGGCGTAAGTGCAACCCGGTCAAATTGCTCCGTATAGCGAAGAAGCGCTGTGTCTCCTTCTTTTTTAATGGCGGCCACAATTTCCTTTACCGCCTGATTTTGCTCTGGCGTACCATACTCCACTTCCCGCTCTAGCTTAAAGTCCTTGCTCGACACAACCTTCATCGCTGGTTCCTCCCTTTACCCCTAACATCTGTTGCCGCCTACCGCAAATTAGGTTGCCCTATAACTGCCTGTAGTCGGTCACACAGTTGCTGTATCTCTTCATTTTTCATCCGATAGCTCACACGATTTGCCACCAGGCGGCTTGTAATTTCGAATATACTCTTCATTTCGATTAATCCGTTGTCCCGCAGCGTTTGCCCGGTCTCTACCATATCCACAATACGATCGGCCAGACCAATCAGTGGTGCAAGCTCGATGGATCCATTCAGCTTCACTACCTCGACCTGTTGGCCCTGCTCCCTAAAATACCTTGAAGCTACATTCGGATATTTCGTCGCTACACGCTGCTGAATTCCCGGCTGCCAGTTCGGCAATCCGATGATCGACATCCGGCAGCGGGCAATGCCAAGATCAAGCAGCTCGTATACATCACGATCTTCCTCCAGCAAAACATCCTTGCCCACGATACCAATATCCGCCACGCCATATTCTACATATGTAGGTACATCTACTGGTTTCGCCAATATAAACTCCATCCCTGCCTCAGGCAGCGGAATAACAAGCTTGCGTGATGCCTCACCGTCCGGTGGAATCGGAAGACCTGCCTGGCGGAACAGCTCAGCAGCCTTTTCGTAAATCCGGCCTTTTGGCATAGCCACCTTCAATATCTGTGCCATTGTTAAGTTGCCTCCTTTTCCATCTCCATGCAAAATTTATGTTAATCGCTTTTTGTACTAGCGATATCCTCAGCCATGCTCACTTACAAAAGATACGAATGTATAGATCTCACCGTACCGTACACCCTCTGCTTCAACCGTGTCCGTATCCAAACGCTTCACCGTTTCAAGCTCTTCTGGACCTGCAGCAAGTCTAGTAACGACTGCATGACCCTCTGACCGCAGGCGTGTTGCCTCTTCCAAGCCTTCTTTTCTGCGAATCGCATCATATTGGATCAAAATAGGCAGCTCTTCCTCTTCGACCACTCCAGTTACACCATCCAGGATGCGATTCGTTTTTAAGGAAAATCCTGTGGATGGGATCGGACGCCCAAACTGTTGCAGCAGATTGTCGTATCTACCACCACTGCATACCGGAAATCCTAATTCCGCTGCATAACCTTCAAAAGTCATGCCAGTATAATAGGAAAAGTCCCCGATCATCGTCAGATCAATCAGTACATGCTGTGATACGCCGTAAGAGACCAGCACCTCCCACACCTTGCACAAATGATCAATCGAATGACGCGCGAGCGGATGATTGCTCAGCTCTAGCGCCTGTCCACAAATCTCCTTGCCTCCGCGCAGACGCAGCAGCCCATCCAGTTCGTTCTTCTGCGCTTCTGTAAGATCCAGCCGCCGTAAAGTCTCCCGGAAAGAAACATAGTCACGGCCCAGCAAATGACTTTTCAGCTCCTCTTGAGCCTCAGGCAGTTCAGGAAGTGCCTCTTGAAATAACCCATTTAGAAAGCCTACATGCCCCATAGCGATCTTAAAAGACTTCACACCCGCGGCTTGCAGCGAAGAAATAGCAAGCGCAACTACCTCCGCATCAGCTTCAGGTGAATCATCACCTACCAGCTCTACACCTGTCTGGAAGAACTCCGCTTCCCGCCCCGCTTCTTCCTCAATGGCACGGAATACATTCGCGTGATATGACAGACGCAATGGCAGTGGCTCATCCTTTAATAGAGAGGCAACAACACGGGCAACCGGGGCAGTCATTTCTGATCGAAGCACCAAAGCCTGACCACGATTGTTAAGTAATTTATAGAGCTTCTGGTCGGACGTAGAGCTAGCCACGCCAACTGTATCGTAATATTCCAACGTTGGAGTCATCATTTGCTGATATCCCCAGCGACTCATGCAATGCAGTACATCGTTCTCAATTTTGCGCAATTTCGTTACGGCCCGGGGCAGATAGTCCCGAACGCCAGACGGCTTCTCAAATCCCTTTGGTTTGGACATCTTCATTGTTCACCTCGTCAGTTATCATTAGATACTGTTTATGTTTACTTTACTATGGTAAAGTGGTAGCAAATTAAAGTATTTTCAATATCGTATCATGTTCACTGCTTTTTCGTCAATCAAACCCTTAGTTGAGCGTTTGGCATTTTCTTTATTTTTGCCTCCCCGCTTATCGAATACTATAATGAGCTAATACGATTGTACTTCATAATTTTGTAATTGGTGTTCTAAAAATATACTTTCACCTAGAAAGAAGGGCTAACGCTTGACTAAATCCTATATGATTGGCGTTGATATTGGTACTACAAGTACAAAGGCAGTTCTCTTCGAGGAGAATGGAGCCATAGTTGCACAAGCGAATATGGGTTATCCCTTGCATCAACCCTCCCCTTCTATAGCGGAGCAGGACCCAGAGCAAATCCTACGTGCAGTCTTTCATACCCTCTCTAATGTCATGCGGCAAAGCGCCGTATCTCCAGATAAGATCCTATTCGTCTCTTTCAGTTCAGCCATGCACAGTGTCATTGCAATTGATCAGCTGGGTAAACCACTTACTGCCTGCATCACTTGGGCTGACAACCGTAGTGCCGGGTCTGCACTTCGCCTGAAGAACGAGTTTAACGGACATGAGTTGTACTTGCGCACAGGAACGCCTATTCATCCTATGTCACCGATTACCAAGCTAATGTGGCTTCGGGATGAGCAGCCTGAGTTGTTCCAACAAGCCTATAAATTCATTTCTATAAAAGAATACATATTCGCTCGGCTGTTCGGCGAATACATCATCGATCATTCCATTGCCTCTTCTACAGGCATGCTCAACCTTGAACTTTTGGAGTGGGATAAAGAGGCCCTGGAGATAGCCCATATTTCACCAGATCAACTCTCACGGCTTGTTCCCACCACAGAGATCATGCAAGGCCTGCTTCCCGGTCTAGCAGAGGAGCTGTTACTGCTCCCCACGACACCTTTTGTCGTAGGAGCCAGTGATGGCGTCTTGTCCAACCTTGGCGTAGGCGCGATTAAACCCGGTGTAGTGGCTGCTACGATTGGAACAAGCGGAGCGATTCGCACCGTAGTGGATCACCCGCTTACCGACCCTAAAGGACGGACCTTCTGTTATAACTTAACCCCAAAACATTGGGTGATCGGAGGGCCCGTTAATAACGGCGGTATGTTGTTCCGCTGGGTACGGGATGAGTTCGCTGCTTCTGAAGTCGAAACCGCCAAACGTCTTGGCATTGACCCTTACGAGGTTCTAACGCGCATCGCGGAACAAGTTCCGGCAGGTAGCGGTGGTCTTCTGTTCCATCCTTACTTAACTGGTGAACGGGCACCGCTGTGGAATCCTGATGCTCGTGGCTCCTTCTTCGGCCTTTCTATGAATCACCATAAGGAGCATATGATTCGCTCGGTACTAGAAGGCGTAATCTTCAATATGTATATGGTTCTGCTGGCTATGGAAGAGCAAATCGGGCGTCCTAGCAAAATTTTGGCTACAGGCGGCTTCGCCCGCTCCTCAGTCTGGCGGCAGATGATGTCTGATATTTTTGATCAAGAGGTCATCATTCCGGAGAGTATCGAAAGCTCCTGCCTCGGAGCAGTAGTGCTTGGTCTTTACGCAACGGGCCGTGTGGACTCCTTCGATGTTGTATTCGACATGATCGGTTCAACTTACCAGCATGATCCGATTGATGAACATACCAAAGTGTACAAGCAGCTGCTGCCGATTTATATTTCCGTCTACCGTAGTCTGGAAAGCCAGTATCAAGCTATTGCGGAGTTTCAGCGGGAACAAGCTGGAGAATAGACAAAATATAAAAGCGCCGGTCAACCCGCATATACGGGAGACCGGCGCTTTTATATTACCTAGCAGTAGACTATGCGCTTATGGAGCCTGTTTTTGCTTTCTTTTGTGCGCCTGATCCGAAAATAATCCAAGACGCAGGCACATACCGGAAGACGAGAGCCACTGCCAGCCATGAAACCAGCAGCGCAACAAGCCATCCTCCTACAATCGCTGCGATGTACGCAAGAGAACCCCCGTGAAACGGTAATTTTCTATAGAAATACAGCAGCAGAGGGTGCAATAGATAAATTCCGAAGGAGCATGCTCCCACAGATACCAAAAGTCTTGTCAGCAAGCTACGACCCGCCCCATAGAGCAAGAAGGAGATTTGCAACAGCACCACACAAGAGAGCAGCGCATGTAAATTAGAGAAACCCTCATACCATAAGCTGTTGATGACAGTTTTTTTCGTGTAATTGTTAAACCATAGCTCAACATGAACAACCCCTGCTACAATCCATAACAACCACAACGTAATCCAAACCGGACCTTTACCGGCGCGCCAGCCTTCACGTGAAGGCACTAACCATTTTTTCAAAGAAGAGTAATACACTGCAATCCCAGCACCCAGCAGGAAATACGAGAAATAAGTGATCGCCAGACTCCCCTTGGATAACTGCCAATACCCGTGATTGGTCATGTATTTATTCAGCAGCACAAAACCCCACTGTAGTAATAACCCGATCAGTGGCGCCCAAGCCGCCAGATGACGAACCTTTTGCAAACACCACAAAATAAGCGGAAATAACACGTAAAACTGAATAATGATAATAATATAATACAGATGCGTATATGCCGTTCCTGTCCATAAATACTTCCATAGCTTAGAAGCCATCTCCCCCGGAGGTAAGCCCCAAGTATTCCCGGCATTCATTTTTAACGCAAAATACAGCAGTGAAAATACTACATAAGGCACAATAATATAAAGCAGCCTTCTAGTGTAGAACTTTCCTAGCGTTTTGCCACCCAGCGGACGGTCAATATAGTTATAGAAGAGCACGAACCCACTCAAAAATATGAATGAAGGTACGGCGAACTGGCTGAATTTATTAATAAATAAGAACGGATGAAACATGTTTGTACCTAGTGTCTCCGCCAACGTTCGTGAAGTAGCATGAATAGCCAGCACTGCAAAAATAGCAATCGCCCGAAAAATATCCAGCTGCGGAATTCTTTCTTTTTGTCTCATAATCTTTCCTCCTGTTAAGCTCCGCATCGAAATGATGCCTTTTTAATCAAATATTATGAAGGCTACTTCCCCACGTTTTAGCGTGTGCGTGTATCAGACCTTCTTCTAACGCTATTTCTCCTGCTGCACGAACCCCTTTGCCCGTTCCTCAGAGATATAACCTGACTTTTCCTCCGGACTGGATTCCAAAGAGCGAGGCACGCTTCCAAAAATAATCCATGAACCCGGAACTCGCCGGAAAGCAAACTGCACAATAAGCCAGCTCCCTCCCAGTGCGACCACAAGCCCTCCGTAGATGAACAAAACATATGTTAGCGACTCTAGGGGAATCTGATATCGGAACCTGCGATATACCGCCAGCAATAGCGGATGAATCAAATATATCGCAAATGAGAGTTCACCCAAACGTGTTAAAAAAGCAACAATCCCGCGAGAGGCCTTACGATAGATCAGGAATGTAGCATACAACAGAACCAATGCTGATAACATCGTATGGACATTCCATAATAGCTCGTACCACAGCGAATCCGTCCACACCCCAAAATGGCGGGCCACATACCATAGCTGCACATGGATAAAGGCTGCAATTAACCACCCGCTCACTAACAGGGCAGTCCATCCTTTTTGCTTGGCAGTTAGCCCCCTCCATGGCTTCATCAGCCAAGTCTTCACCTTCTCAAAGTGAATTGCGATATAAGCACCCATCATATAATAAGCCAGATAAGAGATCGCCAGGCTCCCTTTTTCAACAATGTGCAGTTCGTATTTATTCCAGAAAATAAACCCCCACTGAAGTGCCAATCCGAGCGGAACCGCCCATTTAATTAAAAAGCGGGAACTCTGGAGTAGCTTAAGCAGTACTGGAAAAAGCAAATAAAACTGAATGCTGATAAATACAAAATACAAATGCGCATATGCGGAACCTGAGAATAACGCTCTAATAAAGCTGTACAGGTTGCCACCGAGGTTCTGGGTCAATCGTCCGTTCACATATAAGGTTAGTGCGTAATAGCCCATAGAGGCTAGCAGATAAGGTAATAAAATATACTTTAATCGACGACGGTAGAAATTAATAATCAAGCTGCGTGTCACAGGACGCCCATAATAATTATAAAACAATACAAAGCTGCTCAGAAAAATAAATGAGGGCGTACCGAATTTAAAGAAAATGTTGATCCAATTCAGCCAGTAATAATAAGGGGAATGCAGTGCCTGCTCTCCAGCGGCAAAAGATGAGGAATGCACATGCAATACGCCTAAGATCGCTAATGCTCTGAAAATATCCAGCTGGGGCAGCCTTTCCTGTCTCGCAGTGTTCATATTATATTCCTCTTCTCTACTATGATGGTTGTTCATAGAGACGCTAAGCGGAATGTGGAAACTGAAAATACCAGGAAGCCTGCACCTGCTGATTTTACATTCTGATATTTGAAGCTGAATGCCTAGCGTGGGATTCGCCTTATCCTTATCACTAACGCTAATTATATCGAATGTATCTGTTCTAAAAACTTAAGAAGAACTTAAAGTTTCCTTAATAATCTTCTCTAAGACGCAAGAAACCCTGCAGAACCTGCGCTAAAAAAACGCAATATGTAACTGCAGGGTTAAAAAAGCATCGTTTACACTTGTTCCGCATGTTCTTCCGTTGAAGAGGGGCGCAGCTCTCGCAGAGGATTGCCTCCGACAAAAGAGCCAGCCGCCACATTTTTGTGCACCACGGAGCCAGCAGCTATAACTGCCCAATCTCCAATGGTTACACCGGGAAGAATCGTTGTATTCGCGCCGATCAATACATTTTCACCGATCACCACTTCGCCCAGGCGATATTCCTTGATCAGATACTCATGCGCCAGAATCGTCGTGTTATAACCAATAATAGAATTCTCACCTACCGTTATTTTCTCCGGAAAAAACACATCCACCATTGCCATAAGACCAAAAGCCGTGTGTTTACCAACCTTCATCCCCAGCATCCGTCGATAGATCCAATTCTTTAACGGTAGAATCGGACAATAGCGGGCAATCTGAATAAAAATAAAGTTGCGGACACCCTTCCAAGGGCTGACCGTACGGTAAATATACCAAAGTGAGTTATGACCTTCTACTGGATAACGGGTTACGTTTCTCACGATTCATTCGTTCCTCGCTCCATAATTTCTATAATATCCTTCATGTTATGGATGATAAAGTCCGGATCATACTTGCGGAGCGTATCCTCGCCCTTCAAAGACCAAGATACTCCAGCAGCGTATACACCGGCAGCTTTGGCTGATTGAATATCAACTGCACTGTCACCTATCATTAAGGTTTTGCGAGGATCAACACCAAGGTTGTGGACCGCTGTCAGTACGGGCTCCGGATGTGGCTTTGGTTCAGTAACATCGTTCACAGTCACAATCGTATCCATGTACTTAAGTAAATCGAACCTTTCCAGGGTCTTGATCGTTGTTGGACGGATCTTAGTAGTTACAATCCCAAGTTTGATCCCACGACGCGAGAGCTCCTCAATGGTCTCCTTTACAAGCGGAAAGGAACGCACTAACTCATCATGATGCTCATTATTATAAGAACGATAGGACTTTTCTAACGTACCATTTACATCCTCTAGTCCAGAGAATACTCTCATCTGTTGCTGAAGGGTTGTTCCCATATGCGGAATTATCTCTTCTCTGGTCAGTGGAGCCAGACCATTGTCCTTCAGCGCGTACATAAATGAACTAATGATTAGCTCATTCGTATCGACAATCGTTCCATCCAGATCAAAAAGAACGCATTCTATCATAAGTTTTACTGCTCCTTCTTATCTCCATCCGCTGGCTGTCCTTGCTCAGGTTGTGTTCCTTGACGAGTTTTCTGCGGTGTATTTACTGCGCTTTCTGGCACTACAGTATCTGCTTGGATCGGTTTAGTACATACGATAGGGTCAGAATAATGTGCTTTAGGCTCTCCGGTTACTCTGCGAATAACGATCAGCAATATAGCTGCCACAATAATCAGTAGAGAAAGCAGCTGAGAAATACGAATATTACCATAGGCAGGATCCAGATATCCTTGTTCAAAACCTAACCATTCCATCGGACTCCATAAGCCGTTTATAAACGAAGCCAGTCCTGCACTTCCGTTAAAAGCTAAACTGTCAGTACGCACAGCCTCGATGAAGAACCGACCGATGGAATACCATATAAAGTAAGACATGAAGATTTCTCCAGCACGTACAAACTTCTGACGACGGAGAACCATCAATAACGCAATCCCTAGTAAGCTCCAAAGAGATTCATACAGGAAGGTCGGATGATGAAAAGCATCTCCTATGTACATTTGATTAACGATGAAGTCAGGTAAATGCAGTTTATCCCGTAAAAAAGATTCCTCAACTACGCTGCCGTATGCCTCTTGGTTGACAAAGTTTCCCCAGCGGCCAATCATTTGACCCGCCAGTAGTCCAGGTGCACAAATATCAACAATACGCCAGAAAGGGTAACCCTTATAACGGAAATAAATAATTCCGCAAATAATCGCTCCTATTAATGCGCCGTAAATGGCGATGCCGCCATTCCAGATCTTAAAGACGTCTATCAGATTATGCTTATAATCGTCCCATTTAAAAGCTACAAAATAAATCCGTGCCCCTATAATTGCCGAGGGTACACCCAGTAGCAGCATATCCATAAAGAATTCTTGCGGGATTCCGAACCGTTTGCCCTCGCGGATCGCAAGAAATAATCCCGCGAGTGCACCGACCCCTAGTATTAACCCGTACCAGTGTACAGGTAGTGATCCAATTGAGAATACAATAGGATCTATTGCTAATGGGAACATTGTCTCACACTCCTAATCGAGATCGTCCATATCCTCAGATATGGTCGCAGTTAACTTATTCGTAAACTGCAGGGCTGCATTAAAGCCCATTTGCTTCAGGCGATAGTTCATCGCAGCAACCTCAATAATAACGGCAAGGTTACGTCCTGGACGTACAGGAATGGTTACAAGTGGAACATCGGTATCAATAATCCGCGTTGTTTCCTCATCAAGTCCAAGCCGGTCATACTGCTTGTCTTGCTGCCAAGCCTCTAATCTAACGACAAGTGTAATCCGTTTATGATTACGGATAGCACCCGCACCAAAAAGTGTCATTACGTTAATGATACCTACTCCGCGAATTTCCAACAAGTGACGGATCAACTCAGGGGCTGTACCATGCAGCTGGTTATCTGAAGTCTGGCGGATTTCCACGGCATCATCAGCGATCAGTCTATGTCCACGTTTTACAAGTTCAAGGGCTGTCTCACTCTTACCAATACCACTACTACCAGTAATCAGCATACCTACACCATATACATCACAGAGTACACCATGAATCGTTGCTGTAGGGGCTAATCTCCCTTCTAAGAAGCTCGTCAAACGGCTGGAGAAAATAGTCGTAGCCATCGAGCTACGAAGCACAGGAAGTCCCTTTTCATTACTTATATCAATTAACTCCTGTGGCACATCCAAACTACGGGTAATTACGATACAAGGGGTATTGTCATTACAGATTCCACGAAGCCTACTTTTACGTTCAGCTTCAGGCAGCATGGAGAAGAATGCGAGTTCTGTCTTACCTAATAGTTGAACACGTTCTTCCGGATAATATTCGAAATAACCAGCAATCTCTAGTCCAGGGCGATTCAGGTCATCGACCGTAATAGGTCGTTTTAGACCTTCCTGGCCGGAAATAACCTCTAATTGAAAATGTTGTACCAATTCAGATACTTTTACTTTCTTAGCCATGTAAATTCGTCCTTTCGTCACCTGCGGTATATGTCCGCTTACTGCGTCCGGTTGACAGCGATCTCATTACAATTCCGGAGGTAATTCTCCTGCTATCTTAATTGATAACGCTTGTGAATGCAATCTTAACGCCTATCCATTACGACCCTAATTAAACAATAAAGCCACCCTTTCGGGTGGCTTTATCAAGAGAGAAAAGATCCTGCGATCTTATCCCAACAGAATGTTAACTTCGGATTCTTTATCGAAGAAGTGAACTTTGTTCATATCGATAGCCAGTTTTGGCTTGCTGCCTTCGCGAGTAGTGGAACGTCCATCTACACGAGCGATTACAGTAGATTTACCAAGGCCGCTCAAGTAAAGGAGCATTTCGTGACCAAGGTTTTCAGTTACATCAACCAATGAAGTAAAGATTGTGTTCGGGGAAGCTTCCAAGAATACTGGCTCTTCATGGATATCTTCTGGACGAACGCCCATAATTACTTCTTTGCCAATGTAGCCTTTGCTGCGGATGATTTGAGCTTTTCCGCCTGGTACTTCAACATCAAGGTTCTCAGCGCGGAAACGGATAGAACCGTTTGCTTCGGACAAAGTACCATTGATAAAGTTCATTGTAGGGGATCCGATAAATCCAGCTACGAACAGGTTAGTTGGTTCATTGTACAACTCTTCAGGGGAAGCAGCTTGTTGAATGATACCATCATACATAACTACGATACGGTCACCCATTGTCATAGCTTCTGTTTGGTCATGCGTTACGTAGATACAAGTGGTTTCAAGGCGTTTAACCAGTTTAGTGATTTCAGCGCGCATTTGACCACGAAGTTTAGCATCCAAGTTGGAAAGAGGCTCATCCATCAAGAAGACTTGTGGATCACGTACGATAGCGCGTCCCAAAGCGACACGTTGGCGTTGACCACCGGAAAGTGCTTTTGGTTTACGATCTAGCAAATGCTCGATATCGAGAATTCTAGCAGCTTCACGTACTTTCTTGTCGATTTCATCTTTCTTCACTTTACGAAGTTTCAAACCGAAAGCCATGTTTTGGTATACGCTCATATGCGGATACAGGGCGTAGGATTGGAATACCATCGCGATATCGCGGTCTTTAGGTGCAACGTCGTTGACTACACGATCGCCAATGTACATTTTACCTTCGGAGATTTCTTCCAGACCAGCGATCATACGCAAAGTTGTGGATTTACCGCAACCGGATGGTCCAACCAATACTAGAAATTCCTTATCTTTAATATCAAGATTGATATCCATTACTGTTGCTTTATCTGAACCCGGGTATTTTTTGAAAATATGCTCTAAACGTACGCCTGCCATTGTATTTCCCCCTCGAGTTAATTATTGATTAATTGAAAAATTCTTTTTTCCTTGTACATTTATATTACCCTAGACGGGACACGGTGGCTATTTGTAACGTTCACAAAAAACCTATTTCCTTTTCGTCACTTTATACAAAAGCATAGTAAGCTTCACAATAGCAGCGTCCCCAAAGCTACGCACATCGGCACCCGTCTCCTGTTTTATCTTGTCCAGACGGTATAAAAGCGTGTTGCGATGAATATATAACTTCTTGGCTGTTTCACTTACATTACAATCCATCTCAAAAAACGTCTCCAGGGTCATCAGCATCTCTTTATCCGATAATACGGAAGAATAGTCGCCAATCTGTCCAAGTAACTGTTTACGCCGTGCATCAGGAATGCTGTTAACCAAACGTTCCAAATGCAGCTCCCAAGGTAAATGAATATATTCACCCACTTGGAAAATACGTCCGAGTACAATAGTCTCCCTCAGCAAGGCCACGGATCCCGTCAATCCCTTAACAGGAACGATAGCCGGAGCTACAGCCAAATGGAATACACCTACCCATTCGCTAGCTATCAGTTCGTGCAAGCCCATACTGGTCTGAGCCAGAATTTCATCTACACTCTCTTCTTCCTCATCCTTATCATCTCCGCCCGTGAGTAGTTCCTTCCGGGCCAATATTAACCATTCTTTTTCTTGAAGAGGTATAAGCAGAATTTCATTCTCAAAATAGCTGCGCAGCAGCTTCATTAAGGAACGATAAGTGATCTGCGGGCTATGTGCATTCTCACTGCTAAGTAGGAATGGAACCATATCTCCGAATAAACGTCCCTTTAGAGCCATCTCATCGGGTATCTCAGAGTCATTTTTCTCTTGCTCCAGTTCGGTGTTCAACCAGGTACCCAGCTGCCGAGCCTCCGCTTCCCCTTCTTCTCTAACCCCAGTAGCTTTTAGTGCAATTGCAAAGTTTCGAACTGCATAATTCACTAATTGTATTTCCAAAGAGTTAAGTCCATCCAATTCCACCCAGACAGCGGTTACACGTCCATCAGTCTCATATAATGGTGCCCAAAGATGACCTTCATGGATTACCGGCTGTTCTTGTGCTTCCAATCCCAGGCTAAAAAGAGAAGCTGAATGTTGCCTCCCTAACTGCTTGATTCCGGTTTTCTTTCCGGTGAGCTGCTCTAACTTTTTTCGCAATGTTTCGCTATCCATAGTCACCATACTCCACCACTTTTGCTCTTTTCGCCTATTTTAGCATATTCTCTAATATTATGTTAATCACTACAGCAGCGCGCTACTATAATACGACATAAAAACACAAAAAAAGCCACCACCCTAAGGTGATGACTTTCTGTTTGGGATGAGCCATGAAGGACTCGAACCTTCGACACCCTGATTAAAAGTCAGGTGCTCTACCAACTGAGCTAATGGCTCATAAATGGTGGGGGATGATGGATTCGAACCACCGAACACGTACGTGAGCAGATTTACAGTCTGATGCGTTTGGCCACTTCGCTAATCCCCCAAAAAAGGTGGCTCGGGACGGAATCGAACCGCCGACACGAGGATTTTCAGTCCTCTGCTCTACCGACTGAGCTACCGAGCCATAAGATTACATGACAATTAAGCGGAAAAGTCTTACACTTCCCACTCATTTTGTGGAAAAAATGGCGGAACCGACGGGATTCGAACCCGCGGTCTCCTGCGTGACAGGCAGGCATGTTAGGCCAACTACACCACGGTTCCGCATTAATTAAAAATGGTGCCGGCGAGAGGACTTGAACCCCCAACCTACTGATTACAAGTCAGTTGCTCTACCAGTTGAGCTACACCGGCACGGTGTAAAAGCAATTCTAAAAGATGAAAATGGTGGAGGCTGAGGGGATCGAACCCCCGACCCTCTGCTTGTAAGGCAGATGCTCTCCCAGCTGAGCTAAGCCTCCAGGTATTATGGTAGCGGCGAAGGGGATCGAACCCCCGACCTCACGGGTATGAACCGTACGCTCTAGCCAGCTGAGCTACACCGCCACAATAATTAGTATTGCTATGGATTGAAAATGGCGGAGAGAGTGGGATTCGAACCCACGCACCGCTTACGCAGTCTAACCCCTTAGCAGAGGGTCCCCTTATAGCCACTTGGGTATCTCTCCAAACGATATCAGTACCACAGCAATCCAAACAGGAATTTGACTCCCTGAAAACTGAATCCGAAACGAATCTGCATTCTACGTATAGGATAAGCCCTCGACCGATTAGTATTGGTCAGCTCCATGCATTGCTGCACTTCCACCTCCAACCTATCTACCTCGTCGTCTTCAAGGGGTCTTACTAATTGGGAAATCTCATCTTGAGGGGGGCTTCACGCTTAGATGCTTTCAGCGCTTATCCCGTCCGTACGTAGCTACCCAGCCATGCTCCTGGCGGAACAACTGGTGCACCAGCGGTACGTCCATCCCGGTCCTCTCGTACTAAGGACAGCTCCTCTCAAATTTCCTGCGCCCACGACAGATAGGGACCGAACTGTCTCACGACGTTCTGAACCCAGCTCGCGTACCGCTTTAATGGGCGAACAGCCCAACCCTTGGGACCTACTTCAGCCCCAGGATGCGATGAGCCGACATCGAGGTGCCAAACCTCCCCGTCGATGTGGACTCTTGGGGGAGATAAGCCTGTTATCCCCAGGGTAGCTTTTATCCGTTGAGCGATGGCCCTTCCATGCGGTACCACCGGATCACTAAGTCCGACTTTCGTCCCTGCTCGACTTGTAGGTCTCGCAGTCAAGCTCCCTTATGCCTTTGCACTCTGCGAATGATTTCCAACCATTCTGAGGGAACCTTGGAACGCCTCCGTTACTCTTTAGGAGGCGACCGCCCCAGTCAAACTGCCCGCCTGACACGGTCCCCGTACCCGGTAAGGGTACTAGGTTAGAACCTAGATACGATCAGGGTGGTATCCCAACGGCGCCTCCACCGAAGCTTGCGCTCCGATTTCTACGGCTCCCACCTATCCTGTACAGATCGTACCCAAATTCAATATCAAGCTGCAGTAAAGCTCCATGGGGTCTTTCCGTCTTGTCGCGGGTAACCTGCATCTTCACAGGTATTAAAATTTCACCGGATCTCTCGTTGAGACAGCGCCCAAGTCGTTACGCCATTCGTGCGGGTCAGAATTTACCTGACAAGGAATTTCGCTACCTTAGGACCGTTATAGTTACGGCCGCCGTTTACTGGGGCTTCGGTTCATAGCTTCGGGTTACCCCTAACCACTCCCCTTAACCTTCCAGCACCGGGCAGGCGTCAGCCCGTATACTTCGCCTTGCGGCTTCGCACAGACCTGTGTTTTTGCTAAACAGTCGCTTGGGCCTTTTCACTGCGGCCCCCTCGTGCTATTCACACTACCGGGGCACCCCTTCTCCCGAAGTTACGGGGTCATTTTGCCGAGTTCCTTAACGAGAGTTCTTCCGCGCGCCTTAGAATTCTCTTCTCGCCTACCTGTGTCGGTTTGCGGTACGGGCACCTTCTCCTGGCTAGAGGCTTTTCTTGGCAGTGTGAGATCATGACCTTCGCTACTACAATTTTCGCTCCCCATCACAGCCCAGCCTTAATGATGTGCGGATTTGCCTACACATCAGCCTCACTGCTTAGACGGACATCCATCAGTCCGCGTCACTACCCTCCTGCGTCACCCCATCGCTCATAGCGGATTACGGTGGTACAGTAATTTCAAACTGTTGTCCTTCGACTACGCCTTTCGGCCTCGCCTTAGGTCCCGACTTACCCTGAGCGGACGAGCCTTCCTCAGGAAACCTTGGGCTTTCGGCGGATCAGATTCTCACTGATCTTTTCGTTACTCATACCGGCATTCTCACTTGTGTAGTGTCCAGCGCTCTTTTCAGTACACCTTCAACCCCTACACAACGCTCCCCTACCCCAGATACATAGTATCTAGCCATAGCTTCGGTGGTGTGTTTAGCCCCGTTACATTTTCGGCGCAGAGTCACTCGACCAGTGAGCTATTACGCACTCTTTCAATGGTGGCTGCTTCTAAGCCAACATCCTGGTTGTCTGTGCAACTCCACATCCTTTCCCACTTAACACACACTTGGGGACCTTAGCTGATGGTCTGGGCTGTTTCCCTTTTGACAATGGATCTTAGCACTCACTGTCTGACTCCCGGCAATAAGTATATGGCATTCGGAGTTTGACTGAGCTTGGTAATCCTTGCGGACCCCGCACCCAATCAGTGCTCTACCTCCACTACTCTTATACCGAGGCTAGCCCTAAAGCTATTTCGGGGAGAACCAGCTATCTCCGAGTTCGATTGGAATTTCTCCGCTACCCCCACCTCATCCCCGCACTTTTCAACGTACGTGGGTTCGGGCCTCCAGTGCGTGTTACCGCACCTTCACCCTGGACAGGGGTAGATCACACGGTTTCGGGTCTACGTCCACATACTAATTCGCCCTATTCAGACTCGCTTTCGCTGCGGCTCCACCTTCTCGGCTTAACCTTGCATGTTAAACGTAACTCGCCGGTTCATTCTACAAAAGGCACGCCATCACCCATTAATAGGGCTCTGACTTTTTGTAAGCACACGGTTTCAGGTTCTATTTCACTCCCCTTCCGGGGTGCTTTTCACCTTTCCCTCACGGTACTGTTTCACTATCGGTCGCCAGGTAGTATTTAGCCTTAGCAGATGGTCCTGCTGGATTCATACGGGGTTTCACGTGCCCCGCACTACTCGGGATCCGTCTCGGAGAGAACACAGTTTAGGTTACAGGGCTTTTACCTCTATCGCGGGCCTTTCCAGACCTCTTCGCCTACCATATTCCTTTGTAACTCCATGTGAGACGTCCCACAACCCCTAAGAGCAAGCTCTTAGGTTTAGGCTGTTCCGCGTTCGCTCGCCGCTACTGACGGAATCACTATTGTTTTCTCTTCCTCAGGGTACTTAGATGTTTCAGTTCCCCTGGTCTGCCTCTACATTTCCTATGTATTCAGAAATGAGTAACTGCGAATTACCACAGCTGGGTTTCCCCATTCGGACACCCCCGGATCAAAGCTTGCTTACAGCTCCCCGAGGCAGTTTCGTTGTTCGCCACGTCCTTCGTCGGCTCCTGGCGCCTAGGCATCCTCCGTGTGCTCTTATTAGCTTAACCTTGATTCTTCCGAAGAAAAATCTCACTAATAACATTTACTTGTTTGCACAAGTTGCTAAAAGATGTTCTAAAACGCAAATTCGTTTCGGTATCCAGTTTTCAAGGATCAAGTTAAAAAAGTTATTCATTTAAAAATTTATGGTGGAGCCAAGCGGGATCGAACCGCTGACCTCCTGCTTGCAAGGCAGGCGCTCTCCCAGCTGAGCTATGGCCCCATAAAATTACTCTATAATGTTATATGGTGGGCCTTGGTGGACTCGAACCACCGACCTCACCCTTATCAGAGGTGCGCTCTAACCAACTGAGCTAAAAGCCCATATAACATATATAACATTGTGAATCAACCAATGAATTGGTTGTCCGCTTGGCAACGTCCTACTCTCCCAGGACCCTTCGGTCCAAGTACCATCGGCGCTGGAGGGCTTAACGGTCGTGTTCGGGATGGGTACGTGTGGAACCCCTCCGCTATCGCCACCAAACGCATACGAAAGAGACTTGCTCTTTCAAAACTGAACACGAGTGAGTGTTCGAACCCGAGGGTTCTATCGTGGAAGCTTAGCTTCCGATTTGAATGTTCTCATCGCAGAGAACGATTCTCCATAGAAAGGAGGTGATCCAGCCGCACCTTCCGATACGGCTACCTTGTTACGACTTCACCCCAATCATCTACCCCACCTTCGGCGGCTGGCTCCCTTGCGGGTTACCCCACCGACTTCGGGTGTTGTAAACTCTCGTGGTGTGACGGGCGGTGTGTACAAGACCCGGGAACGTATTCACCGCGGCATGCTGATCCGCGATTACTAGCAATTCCGACTTCATGCAGGCGAGTTGCAGCCTGCAATCCGAACTGAGACCGGCTTTGATGGGATTGGCTCCACCTCGCGGCTTCGCTTCCCGTTGTACCGGCCATTGTAGTACGTGTGTAGCCCAGGTCATAAGGGGCATGATGATTTGACGTCATCCCCACCTTCCTCCGGTTTGTCACCGGCAGTCACTCTAGAGTGCCCAACATTACTTGCTGGCAACTAAAGTTAAGGGTTGCGCTCGTTGCGGGACTTAACCCAACATCTCACGACACGAGCTGACGACAACCATGCACCACCTGTCTCCTCTGTCCCGAAGGCCGCTGCTATCTCTAGCAGATTCAGAGGGATGTCAAGACCTGGTAAGGTTCTTCGCGTTGCTTCGAATTAAACCACATACTCCACTGCTTGTGCGGGTCCCCGTCAATTCCTTTGAGTTTCAGTCTTGCGACCGTACTCCCCAGGCGGAGTGCTTACTGTGTTAACTTCGGCACCAAGGGTATCGAAACCCCTAACACCTAGCACTCATCGTTTACGGCGTGGACTACCAGGGTATCTAATCCTGTTTGCTCCCCACGCTTTCGCGCCTCAGCGTCAGTTACAGCCCAGAAAGTCGCCTTCGCCACTGGTGTTCCTCCACATATCTACGCATTTCACCGCTACACGTGGAATTCCACTTTCCTCTTCTGTACTCAAGCCACCCAGTTTCCAGTGCGACCTCAGGTTGAGCCCAAGGTTTAAACACCAGACTTAAATAGCCGCCTGCGCGCGCTTTACGCCCAATAATTCCGGACAACGCTTGCCCCCTACGTATTACCGCGGCTGCTGGCACGTAGTTAGCCGGGGCTTTCTTCTCAGGTACCGTCACTCCGGTAACAGTTACTCTACCGGACGTTCTTCCCTGGCAACAGAGCTTTACGATCCGAAAACCTTCATCACTCACGCGGCGTTGCTCCGTCAGGCTTTCGCCCATTGCGGAAGATTCCCTACTGCTGCCTCCCGTAGGAGTCTGGGCCGTGTCTCAGTCCCAGTGTGGCCGTTCACCCTCTCAGGTCGGCTACGCATCGTCGCCTTGGTGGGCCGTTACCCCACCAACTAGCTAATGCGCCGCAGGCCCATCCCTCAGTGACAGATTGCTCCGTCTTTCATTCTTCTCTCAGGAGAAAAAAGAAATTATCCGGTATTAGCTACCGTTTCCGGTAGTTATCCCAGTCTGAAGGGCAGGTTGCCTACGTGTTACTCACCCGTCCGCCGCTAAGTCATTTTGAAAGCAAGCTTTCAAAATGACTCCGCTCGACTTGCATGTATTAGGCACGCCGCCAGCGTTCGTCCTGAGCCAGGATCAAACTCTCCAATTAGTATTGAAAAGAGCGATATGCTCATTTTGAAACATCTGACGAGAAAATTAATTCTCTAATTTGGATTTCACTTACGTGATTTCCCACTCACTCGTTGTTCAGTTTTCAAAGATCAATGTCTCATCTTTCGTCGTCGTTGCTTGTCAGCAGCGACCTTTATAATATATCACAGCGCCTTTGTTTTCGTCAAGCATTTTTTTAATTTCTTTTTTTGCTTGACCATTTCAGCAAGTTGTTAATCAACAGCTTGTCCAAACGGGCGAGACTTAATGTATCATATTTTTCAAAGCCACGTCAAGCATTAAAATAAAATTATTCTTAATCCGAGTAACATCACCACGCCAGGAAGCCCAAGAACCGTTACTGCGCCTATAGTTGCAGGGTTCAAAGGGATATACACCTGCGTGAGCAAACCTGAGAAGTTCACTACATATATCCCGAGTGCAGCCAATACCAAATGAACCCCAAATAAACTTAGCCACCCAAAACCCAGCTTTTTTCTAAATACAACTAAACCTAATAGGATAACGGATAATATCAATACGCCCATAGCTATCATTCTAAGCATGTAGATCCCCCTTATACATTTATTTATAAGCCCTTATATTTGACTGCTGTTCAACCCCAAGCTTTTTGCATGTTTGAGATGTATCTGATATTTACGTTCTGCAGCCTCCAAAATATATATCGCGTAATCTATCTGATCCTGTCCCAACGCCTCGTCGAACATCAAGTACGCCCTCTCCCACTCTGAATGCGCCTTACGGACCTCTAAGAGGGTTTCCCATCCCTCACTTTCCTTTTCGCCTTGTTCCTTATCCACTCCCCACCACAGTTCTCTCCACCATCCCATTTCAATTCCTCCTCAGAATAATTTTGATGCAAAATACACATCTCGTTATTCTCATTCATATCGGGATAGGGACAAACTTAGAACAAAAAAAAGGAAACCCGAGGGCTTCCTTTTTGAAAAATACCACTATAGAGCTGCTAGAATAGCTCGCGACGGCCTTCCAATGCTTTGGACAAAGTAACTTCATCAGCGTATTCAAGATCGCCACCTACAGGCAAGCCATGAGCTATCCTGGTGATTTTAATCTCAAACGGCCGAACAAGACGAGAAATGTACATCGCCGTTGCTTCTCCCTCAATGTTGGGGTTAGTCGCCATTATAAGCTCACTTACTCTCTCATCACTCAGACGGGTCAATAATTCTTTCAGGCGAATATCATCAGGGCCGATACCTTCCATAGGTGAAATAGCACCCTGAAGAACATGGTAATATCCATTAAACTCCTTGGTTCGTTCTATAGCCACCAAATCCTTAGAGTCTTGAATCACACATATCACTGAAGGATCTCTAGTTTTGTCCTGACATATCTTACATGGGTCCGTATCCGTAATATTACAGCAGACCGAGCAATAGTGAAGATTGCGTTTGACGCTTACTAGCGCTTTTGCAAAATCAATGACTTCATCCTCTTTCATGTTAAGCACATGAAAAGCTAACCGGGCGGCTGTCTTCGGTCCAATCCCGGGCAAACGCGTAAAAGCATCGATCAGCTTAGCTAGCGGTTCGGGATAATACAAATTAATAATTCTCCTTTAGACTGAAGTGGAGTGGGCTATTAGAACAAGCCTGGGATCTTCATTCCACCAGTGAATTTACCCATGTCATTGTTAGCAAGCTCTTCAGCTTGAGTCAATGCATCATTTACAGCAGTGATTACAAGATCTTGCAGCATTTCAACATCTTCCGGATCAACGGCTTCCGGTTTAATTTGAATAGACAGCAATTTTTTGTGGCCGTTTACTTGAACAGTAACTACGCCGCCACCTGATGAACCCTCAATAACCTTGCCTCCGAGTTCCTCTTGAGCTTTAAGCATTTGCTCCTGCATTTTCTTAACTTGCTTCATCATTTGGTTCATATTATTCATACATCGTCTCTCCTTTGGAATGCGCAATTAGCGCTAGTATGTTTATATTACTCTTTTATGACAACAAGGTCTTCTCCAAAAAGCTGGATAGCCTCATCAATCCAAGGTTCAGGTTTAGCTTCTGCAGTATCGTGTTCATGCTCCAGCTGCAGTTCTTCTTTGCCAGTCTGTCCCACAGACTTCTGGGCAGCTTCATTCCAGTCACGAAGCATCATGGTTACAAGTCTATAAGGTTTGCCTAGACGCGCTGCAAGCACACTCTCAATAACCTGTCTGTTTGCCGGCTTCTCAGTAGTATCGCGGTGAATCGTGTTCTTGAATGCAACAAGTACCGCATCCTCCATAATCGATACTGGCTCACCGTCTACAAACCATGCATGAACCGTTACCTTTTCCTCTTTTACTCCTTGCAGGACAAGGCTCCACTGTTTATAGATAGCTGCAAAATCGGGACTATCCTTACCAGCAATAAACCTATCTACGTTAGGAGGCATTTTGGAGGCTGAAGAAACCCGCGGTGTTGGAACCGCGTGCGATTTCGGTGCAGGAGAACCATCACGCCCTCCTCCGGAAATACCACCGGATTGCATTGCCTGTTCCAGCTTCTTCTCCAGTGCTGCGATCTGTCTTTTGAGAAGATCCAGTTCACCAGAGTCAATGCTCGAATTATTCGCGCTTACTCCGGCATTTGTTTCACCTAACGGAGCAAATGCGGCACTCTGACTTACCTCTTGCTGCAAGCTGCAAAGCTTCATCAGCGCCACTTCAAACAGTGTCTGAGGATGTGTTGCGTATTTCATTTCACCTAGGTATTTATTGATTGTATCTACAATCTGAAATAGACGCTCCCGAGAAAATGCGGTGGCCATATCTTTAAATTCAGCAGGATTCAGCACCCGCTCTGTTAATTGATCGGCCTCGGGTACCATCTTAATCATCAATAAATCACGGAAATAATACATGAGATTCTCTAGGCATTTATCTGCACTTTTACCTTCATGCATAAGCTGCTCAACGAGCTCCAGAAGAAGACCCATATCACCTTCTAATATGGCAGTGGCAAGACGTGCAAATTGCTCGGAGGGAATTCCCCCTGTCATTCCTAACACTTGCTCGTACGTAACATTACCATCTGTAAAGGATGAAATCTGATCCAGCAAGCTCAATGCATCACGCATACCACCATCAGATAGACGGGCAATATACTGCAATGCGTTGTTATCCGCTGTAATCCCTTCCTTCTCACAAATAGCAGTCAGATGGGCGGTCTGTTCTTCTAACGCCACTCTACGGAAGTCAAAACGCTGACAACGGGAAATTATTGTCGCCGGCAATTTGTGAGGTTCCGTTGTCGCAAGAATAAACATCGCATGTGACGGCGGTTCCTCCAAAGTCTTTAATAGAGCATTAAAAGCTTCTGTCGTCAGCATATGCACTTCATCAATGATATACACTTTACGGCGCACCTCGGTAGGTGCATACTTCACCTTCTCACGCAGATCACGGATCTCCTCTACGCCCCGGTTTGATGCCGCATCTATTTCCTGCACATCCATTACATTACCCGCAGCGATTCGCAGGCAGGATGGACATTCGTTACAAGGTTCCGGACCTGGCCCACGTTCACAGTTAACCGCTTTAGCTAAGACTTTAGCAGCACTTGTCTTACCAGTTCCCCGCGGACCGCTGAACAGATAGGCATGCGAAACCCGCTGTTCACGAATTGCGTTCTGCAGCGTTTGGATAATGTGCTGTTGTCCAACCATGTCTTGAAACGACTGCGGCCGCCAAGCACGGTACAGCGCGATATGTTCCACTATGCATTACCCTCTCTTAAGCTGCCGCTTTCCCGGCATTTGTCGCAAATTTATTATACTATATTCATCGGCTATTGACCAAAAACAAAAAGCATCTTTGCTTGTGGCAAAGATGCTATGATAAACAGAATTATAAACCGTGCACCTGTTATTGATGGCTACGATCCAAGCGGCAACCCTACATGACTGCTCGAGTTAGGCCACCCTCCGGCACAAGAGTAATCTTACTTATGGCTGCTTCCTTCCGGACCTGACCAGGTTCATAAGCACTCATTGCGGAGGACCCAACTGTCAACACAGCCCGTAGGAACCAAGGCCTCACATCGATAGCACCTCTAACAGGAATTCAACCTCGCTACAGCGGATTGCGAGTTACAGGGCACCGCTACCTCCCCGTCTAGCACGGCGAAGATAAGTATAGCTCACGCTCGGACAAAAATCAACTCCAAGACATAAAATGAGCCCCTCAGCTATACAACTGGGGGCTCAATCTAACCGTTAAGCCGCAAAGCGACTGTTCAAATTAGATACCATATTTCTTCTTAAATTTATCAACGCGACCGCCGGCATCCAAGAACTTCTGCTTGCCAGTGAAGAACGGATGGCAGTTGGAGCAAATTTCGACACGAAGCTCTTGTTTAACAGAGCCAGCTTCGAAAGTGTTGCCACATGCGCAGGTTACCTTAGTTACATTATACTTTGGTTGAATTGCTTCTTGCATTTTGAATTTCACCTCTCATGCCCTAAGCCTCATGCGGACCCAGAGTTATATGATTACACTGTGGTATTTTAGCACGAAATATCAAATTGGGCAATATGTTTCATTTTTACATTTTAGCTGCTTAAATATTGATTCCCCGCCGCTTAGCCCGCGCCATATCTGCTGGTGGCACATGTGTATAAGAGCCTATAACTACATCCGGCAGTTCATCGCGGAAAATATCAAGCATCGTCTTCATCCCAAGGATTTCACCCTGGGCAGGAGGAATCAACTCTAAATAACTCTCCGGGTCAATGTTTAGATTGCGCATCTGAATAAGCTTAAGATCAGTACGTCTTACAAACTCCAGCATCGCTTCAATCTCTTCTTCGCGATCAGTCACTCCAGGGAAGATCAGATAATTGATCGATGTGTAAACCCCCTGCGAAGCAGCGTATTTCAAAGATTTTTCTACATTGGCCAATGTATAACCGCGTGGTTTGTAATAAGCATTATAATGGTCATCAAGGGCACTGATTGTGCTGACACGCATCAAATCGAGCCCAGCATCAACGATTCCTCGCATATGATCGCTTAATCCCGCATTGGTGTTGATATTGATATAGCCCATATCAGTAATCGAGCGCACTTCACGAATAGCTTCTATAATAAGTTTTGCCTGCGTGGAAGGTTCCCCTTCACAGCCTTGTCCAAAGCTGATAATCGATTCAGGCGTCTTTAAATGCTCCAACATAACTTGTGAAATTTCGTTGACCGTAGGCCGGAAATTCATCCGAGTCTGCGGAGATACAAAGCCGCTATCATCAGGTTGCTCAGAAATACAACCAAAACATCCAGCATTACATGAATAAGAGACGGGTACACCGCCCTCCCAACGCCCTAAAAAGGTATTGGAGGAAGTCAGGCATTCATAGCCAAGCGCACAGTTAGAAAGATGCTCATAGAGGCGGTTATCAGGATATTTGGCTGTCATCTCACCAACACTGACTTCAAGATCTTCTTTGTCACAATTAAGTGGATTCCATTTCTCTGGATTATCGGTAGGGTCTGCCGCAACATAGAACCCGCCATCCTTCCACACTACAGCCGAATACCCAAACAGAGGAAGCTTATAAGACTTATCTGTCTTCACATAACCAGGAAGACATAGACGAGTGTAGCCTTGCGGCAGCAGCGCTCCGACAGCCTGCGAACCTTCCGGCAAAGACATCATTTCACCCGTCTCAGGATTCATACCCACAGCACGTGTACTAGGCAAGCCCACGAGCGTAGCACCTTCTGGTAATGGAATTAATTCTTCCTCCAGCATTTCAACAATCATATCCCCACTACGGGCTAGCCCGTACAGTTCAGGATGATCATATACGTTTCCTTGCCCGTCGGCATATACCAAATACATGTTAGTCTCCTCTTATTATCAATTCTCAAGTTGTAGGCACTGAAGGTGTCTTCGCCCGCGTGGTACGACGAGCAGCTGTACCGCTGTTGGAGGTGCCCCCGTTACTTGCAGTCCCGTTTGGTGTTGTTTTTGCCCCAGCAACGTCAAAGGATGCCAAGAACTCAGCATTAGTCTTCGTATCACGCAGCTTTTTGATGAATCCCTCCACAAAATCGTAGGATTCGTTCATATTTTTGCGAATCGCCCAAATCGTATCCAGTTCTTCTTTGCTCAAGAGCACTTCTTCGCGACGTGTACCTGAACGACGAATATCGATAGCTGGGAATATCCGGCGTTCCGCCAATTTGCGGTCCAAATGAAGCTCCATATTACCGGTACCCTTAAATTCTTCATATATAATATCATCCATACGCGAGCCAGTATCTATTAATGCTGTTGCCAAAATAGTTAATGAGCCGCCTTCTTCCACATTCCGTGCAGAACCAAAAAACCGCTTCGGCCGGTGAAAAGCCGCCGGGTCAATCCCCCCGCTAAGTGTACGTCCAGATGGTGGAACCACCAGATTATAAGCACGCGCCAGACGCGTAATGCTATCCAAAAGAATAACTACATCCTTCTTGTGCTCAACTAAACGAAGTGCCCTTTGCAACACAAGCTCAGCCACTTTAATATGATTCTCTGGAAGCTCATCAAACGTCGATGCAACCACTTCGCCTTTTACAGAACGCTGCATATCGGTTACTTCTTCAGGACGTTCATCAATCAGCAATACAAAGAGCTCAATCTCAGGATTATTAGTGGAAATACTATTGGCAATTTCTTTTAAGAGGAGCGTTTTTCCTGCTTTTGGAGGTGCTACAATCAAACCCCGCTGCCCCAAACCTACAGGAGCGAGCAAATCCATTATTCGGGTAGACAAATGAGTAGGGGATGTTTCAAGCGGTAGCTTGTCTTGCGGATAAAGTGGTGTTAATGCTGGAAAATGAAGACGCTCCGCTGCACTAGCAGGGTTCTCGCCATTAACGGCATTGACTTGAAGCAGGCCAAAATATCGTTCATTTTCTTTTGGTGTCCGACATTTACCAGACACAAGATCTCCGCTTCTGAGATCAAACTTACGAATTTGTGAAGCTGAGATGTAAATATCTTCAGCACTGGGCAAATAGTTAATCGGCCTAAGAAATCCATAGCCCTCAGGCAAAATTTCTAGTACGCCTTCCATAAACATGAGACCGCTCTGCTCTGCCTGTGCCCGAAGGATCGCAAAGATCAGTTCCCGTTTCTTCAGCTGTCCGTAATAAGGAATCTGGTATTTCTTGGCCAGCTTATATAACTCGGTCAGCTTCATTTCTTCCAGATCGGAAATTTGAAGATCCATGTAATAACCACCTATTCAATTTTTAAATGAGTTCTTCCTAGTCTATCTACTAGGCAAAAATATGATTCTATTAAAATGCTCATTAGGTTAGTATTACCCCAAATGGAAGGAAATATGCGGTTTGGCCGCAAATTAATACTCCTTCCAAGCGGGATATCCTAATATTATTCATTCTCACGCCAAACATGAGCACCAAGTTGCCGAAGATTGCTCACTAAATTATCATAACCACGATCAATATACTCTACGCCGGTCACTTCAGTAATACCATCTTCTACTGTTAACCCGGCAATGACAAGGGCTGCACCCGCACGCAGATCAGCTGCCTTTACTTTAGCAGCATTAAGTTTACTGCCCTCAATAATTGCAGATCGGCCTTCAACACGAATCTTGGCGCCCATTCTTACCAACTCTGGCACATGCTTGAAGCGGTTGCTGTAGACGAAATCGCTAAGCACACTAACCCCTTCTGCCTGTGTCAGCATACTTGTCATAGGAGATTGTAAATCTGTAGGAAATCCAGGATAGGTCAGTGCTTTAACATCTGCATGTTCATAATTAGCTCTACCTATAACTCGGATACTTTCATCAAGCTCTTCAATATCCACACCCATCTCTAAAAGCTTGGCTGTTAAGGCTTCCAAGTGCTTAGGAATAACATTATCTATCAACACATTACCGCGCGTAGCCGCAGCGGCAATCATATAAGTTCCTGCTTGAATCCGATCGGGAATAATGGAATGACGGCAACCGTGCATTTCCGAGACCCCTTCGATCCGGATGGTTTCTGTACCAGCGCCTTTAATAACAGCGCCCATAGAGTTCAATAGGGTAGCTACATCTATAATCTCAGGCTCTTTAGCCGCATTTTCAATAATTGTAGAGCCTTTGGCTCGTGAAGCCGCCAGCATGATGTTTATAGTGGCACCTACGCTTGATACGTCCAGATAAATCTTCGCACCGCGTAGCTCTTTTGCATATAAATGGATAGAACCATGTTCGTTGGTAACTGTTGCTCCCAAAGCCTCGAATCCCTTGATATGTTGATCAATTGGACGAGGTTCAAAATTACAGCCACCAGGAAGACCTATTGTCGCTTCTTTGAATCTTCCAAGCAGAGCTCCCATCATATAATACGAAGCTCTAAGTTTCTTAACCGGCCCATTGGGCATTGGAATAGATACAATACGTGAAGGGTCAATTCTCATCTGATTGCCTGACCAGGATACATTAGCGCCAAGCTCTTGCAAGATTTCGGAGTAAACGGCTACATCACTAAGGGACGGTAAATTATCCAGAACAACTTCAGATTCGGCCAAAATTGCCGCAGGAATAAGCGCGATGGCACTATTCTTTGCTCCACTGATGGTTACAACGCCCTCTAGCGGACGTCCACCGCCAATCATTAATTTTTCCATAGATTTATCAATTTCCCCCTACGTGTATTGCAGCTGGGTGGGCAATACGTGCTGTGGACTTTTAGTGATGAAAATGGAAAGACACCGGCTAAGCGGTGTGCTTTCCTCATCAAACTATTCAACTGGACAGAGTAATAGCCCTATCCTTTAACAAATTGCTTGTCCACCTGAGGCGGAAGCTACAATGATTAGGCTTTGTTGTTGGATCCAAATTCGCGAATTTTACCAATAACGGTTTCTTTGATTGCATCGCGACCTGGTGCGATGAATGTACGTGGATCGTAAGCATCAGGTTTAGCAGCTAGAACTTCGCGAACCACTTTTGCGAACACGATTTGGTTCTCAGTGTTCACGTTGATTTTGGAAGTACCCAGGGAGATGGCTTTCTTGATGTCATGTTCAGGAATACCTGTACCACCATGAAGAACCATTGGGATGTTAGTAGCGTCACGGATTTCTTCCATTTCTTTGAATCCGAGGTTAGGCTCGCCATGGTAAGGTCCATGAACGGAACCAAGTGCAGGAGCCAGGGTGTCGATACCTGTTTCTTTCACAATACGTACGCACTCATCAAGCTTAGCATACATGATGCCGCCGATAACGTCGTCTTCTTGTCCACCAACAGTACCTACTTCAGCTTCTACAGAAACGCCTTTAGCGTGAGCATATTCAACGACTTTTTTAGTCATATCGATGTTCTCATCGATTGGGTGATGGGAACCGTCGATCATTACGGATGTAAATCCAGCATCAATTGCTGCTTTACATTTATCAAAGCTAGATCCATGGTCAAGGTGGATAGCTACAGGAACAGTGATATTCATGTCAATAATTAGACCTTCAACCATTTTAACAACAGTAGTGAAGCCGCCCATGTGGCGTGCTGCGCCTTCAGATACACCAAGGATTACTGGTGATTTTTCTTGTTCAGCGGCACCAAGAATAGCTTGAGTCCACTCCAAGTTGTTAATGTTGTACTGACCTACTGCATATTTTCCTTCAAGTGCTTTGTTCAACATGTCTGTCATAGATACTAATGGCATGGTTTCATCCTCCTAAGAATGTTGGTTGGCTATGTTTTTAAACCGACATCACATACAGGCTTATTATAGCACATCCTGTGTCAAATACTAAATAGGGTAAACAAAAAAATGTCCCGGTGGGACGATTTTTATCCAGCCCATATAACAATTACACTCATCCTCTTCGGAGTCACCACGCGAAATAGGACCGATACAGAAATCACCGTTCTAACTGCATTGATCCACAGACTTGTTATGAAGATGCATGTTTACCGCTACGCGCATTTCGTCTATGTCGAACGGCTTTGTAAAATGCATTAACGCCCCTAGCTTGGTCGCCTCCTTAATCATGTCCAGTTCACCATAGGCCGTCATCATAATGACCTTAATGGACGGATTGATCTCCTTTAGATGCTTCAGAATCTCGAGTCCATCCATTCCCGGTATTTTCATATCGAGTAAGACCAAATCGGGTGACTCGCTGCGAACAATGTCTAATGCCAATTTTCCGTTAGCCGCTTGAAATGTTGTATATCCCTCACTATTGAACACTTCCATAAGAAGAATCCGGATCCCATTCTGATCATCGACAATTAATACTTTCTTCTTTTCCATACGATACCCTCCCAGAAATTAAGGCAGATTGACTATACCGCGCTCTCCACAGCGACCGGCCCCTTTAGAAACTACTCCATACGAAACCTATTATTCGTGCTTTACTGTCCAAATCCTGCTAATTGGATAAAATGGGTAAATAAAGAGTCTAAAATGAAATAAATGTCAGTTACAATATTTCTATTAAAGGGTAATACAAAAAGAGAGCCTTCGGATGAAGGCTCTCTTCGACTATTTAAGAACCGAGGGTTCTTTCTGTCTGTGTATAAATTATTGCTGCTCGGAATGCGTCAAAGAGGCTTTGACAAATTCACGGAATAGCGGTTGCGGGCGGTTCGGACGTGAAGTGAATTCCGGGTGGAATTGAACCGAGAGGAACCACGGATGCTCTGGAAGCTCTACGATCTCTACTAGACGGCCATCCGGAGAAGTTCCGGAGATAACCAGTCCTGCTTTTTCAATTTCGTCACGGTAAGCATTGTTGAACTCATACCGGTGACGGTGACGCTCATATACCAGTTCATCATCATAGCAAGACATTGCCAGAGAGTCCGGAATAATCTTACAAGGATACAACCCAAGACGCATAGTGCCGCCCATATCTTCAATATCTTTTTGCTCAGGAAGCAAATCAATCAATGGATATTGTGTATTTGGATCGATTTCGGAGCTGTTTGCACCTTGTAGTCCAAGAACAGAACGGCCATATTCAATTACAGAAACCTGCATTCCAAGGCAAATTCCAAAGAAAGGTATCAATTGCTCACGGGCATAACGAATAGCGGAGATTTTACCTTCGATTCCCCGATCACCGAAACCACCAGGAACAAGAATACCGCCAATACCACGCAGCATTTCGTCCACGTTCTCATCCGTAATTTCCTCTGCATTCACCCAGCGGATCTTAACCTCTGCATTCGCAGCAAAACCTGCGTGTGAAAGTGATTCAACAACGCTCAAATAAGCGTCATGCAGTGCTACGTACTTACCTACAATTGCGATTTCTACTGTCTTCTCTAATTTCTGAATCCGGCTAAGCATACTTTCCCATTCGCGCATATCTGGCGCAGGTGTTGTAAGCTTCAAATGATTAACAACAATCTCGTCCAATCCTTCATCACGAAGGTTCAATGGAACTTCATATAATGTCGAAGCATCGCGGCATTCCACAACAGCATTAGCATCAATATCGCAAAAGAGTGCGATTTTGGCTTTCATATCTGCGGAAAGCTCATATTCCGTACGGCACACGATGACATTCGGTTGAATACCGATACTGCGCAGCTCTTTAACGCTATGCTGTGTCGGCTTCGTCTTCACTTCTCCAGCAGCCTTGATATAAGGAATCAAGGTTACGTGGATATACATCACATTTTCCCGGCCAATATCACTCTTGATTTGACGAATCGCTTCCAGGAACGGAAGACTTTCAATATCCCCTACAGTACCGCCGATCTCTGTGATAACAACATCAGAGTTGGTCTCACGGCCCGCGCGGAACACGCGTTCTTTGATCTCATTCGTAATATGCGGGATAACTTGTACAGTTCCACCCAAGTACTCTCCACGACGTTCCTTGCTGATTACGGATGAATAGATCTTACCTGTCGTCACATTGCTGTTCTTCGACAGATTGATATCAATAAACCGTTCATAGTGCCCAAGGTCAAGGTCAGTCTCTGCACCGTCATCCGTTACGAAGACTTCTCCGTGCTGGTAAGGGCTCATTGTTCCAGGGTCTACGTTAAGATACGGATCAAATTTCTGAATCGTTACCTTTAGACCTCTGTTCTTGAGCAGCCTGCCCAGCGAAGCGGCGGTAATGCCTTTACCCAGGGAAGACACAACGCCACCCGTTACAAAAATATACTTTGTCACTGTAAAACCCTCCTAAATAAAGTCCAAACATAAAAGCGGCACATGGTGTTTATCGTAACCCGTTTTACTATCATCAAAACAGGGGAAATCAAAAGTTTAATTCACCGGGGAAAACATAAACCGTCATCCCTCAAATTCCATTAATCTACAGCTACTTTGCATCTAAAAAAACAAAAAAGTGACACCCGTAGAACCGGGGCACTTTTTATTTTAGAAAACACGTTTATTAACTTACATGATAAGCCCATGCAATAGTTTACTCTGACGATCCCCCACTGTCAAGGGAGGAATTATGCCACAGACAAGACTCTTCTGATTATTGATCTTACTTGTCATCCTCGGAATCTTCATCGTCGCCATCTTCTGCATCGTCTTCGTCCGTATCGTCTTCGTCTATGTCATCTTCATCGATCACGACATCTTCGTCGACTTCTTCTTCGCTGTCGTCGTCAGAATAGAGGTCGTCGCGATCTTCATCGATAGCGTCGAAATCCTCTTCTTCAGCTGTGTAGTTTTCTTCTTCATCAGCAAAATCGTCATCTTCCAAATCATCGTCTTCATCGTTGATGATGCGCACCCGTTTAGTGTTACCAACCGGATCATCGGAGCGCTCAAGAGGATACCAGCGTTTCAGTCCCCAAAGGTTGGTTCCGACACAGGCAAAACGCCCGTCAATGTTAATCTCGGTATATAACTGGGCAATAGTATCTTGGCTTTCTTGATCGGTCATGCCGCGTAACTTGGCTACCTCGACCATCAGATCACGGTAATAATACGGTGTATTGGCTGCTTTAAGCACCAGAAAGGCAAGATCCACCATTGGCATTTCTTTAACTTTCTCAGGGTCTAGCTTTAAATTGAGTGGCGTACTCACTAAAGGACACTTCCTCTCACGCATTGTTCACATTACGGTTTATTTCAATAATATCCATTAACAAAACTAAGTAAAACCTATTTAACAACAAAATGCAAGTCAAATGCAAGAACCGCCCAACAGAAAAAGCCTCCTGCTTATTATCCATACAGGAAACCTGTCTTCATCAAGAAGAGTTGATATGTAATTGTAGCAAGGGTCGCCGCACCCAAAGTTTTTAGAAATGGGATTTAAAAAGGCGGAGGAAGACCTCCGCGCATGACTGTATCCACGCCAAGGATCGGCTCCTTACGGGATGTTACAAAGAGAGTTTTAATCTCTTCTGTTTATTTTATGTAAAGCGCCGTCTTTTGACACGCTGGGCAGCCCATTTCCTTAAAAAAGGGCAAGTTCCCATTCGGACCCCTCCCTCCGCTCATACAATATGGCAGCAGGGCACCGAGGAGGGACAGCGAAACCTATGGACTATTACAAATTTTGGAACATGCTTCTTGAAGAAATATCGGTTGCCCCCAAAAATGGTGAGCGGCGTATTCTTACCTTCAACGATCCCCGCCAGTATGCCGGAGCTTTCTCCCAATGGAAGGCTCTAAAAGCAAAGCAGCCCGAGCTGCGGCAAGTACAGGTATCTCCGCTGATTCGGGCCTTCTTCGTGCCCGCTGCCGCCGGAAAGCTGATGAACCGATTTGCAGACCTTCTAAATGTCGAAGACGATCTGCAAATCCAAATCCATTCCATAGCTAACGAAAAAAGCGGAATCGCAGCGCTCCCATGGGGGGTGAAAGCGATTCATGCTCCTCAGGCATGGTCTAAATCAACCGGAGTTCACGTCAAAATCGGCGTCATTGACACCGGCGCGGATTACCGTCATCCCGATCTGAAGCATTCATTAGCCACTGGAGTCAACCTACTACACCGCGGAATGCTGCCGCTGGATGATAATGGGCACGGAACTCATATCGCCGGAACCTTAGCGGCAGCAGGGGGGAATCGCGGAATGATGGGAGTGGCGCCGCGAGCGCTGCTATATCCAGTCAAGGCTTTTGATCATAGTGGATCAGCCTATGTATCCGATATTGTGCTAGGTATTGATTGGTGTGTGCAGAACCGAATCGACGTCATTAATATGAGCTTTGGAATGAAGACTAGAAGCAAAGCGCTCCACAATGTGGTTATAAAAGCGTATCGGGCCGGAATCGCCGTCATTGCCTCCTCTGGGAATGACGGCAAACGTGGCGGGGACTATCCCGCACGTTATCCCGAGACGATAGCCGTGGGCGCCATTGATAAAAGACACCGGGTTGCCGGCTTCAGCAATCGCGGTTCATATATCGATGTATACGCGCCCGGCGAAGGCGTGCCCTCCTGCTGGCTGAAGGAGGGCTACAAAGAAATGAGCGGCACCTCCATGGCGACCTCGCATGTCACGGGAGCCGCAGCACTGCTGCTCGCACTGCGACCGGGCCTCACGCCAAGGGAGCTGAAGCTGCTTTTGCGCCGCACCGCGTCCCCGGTGCGGCTGCGTAAGGGGCAGCGCCGCGCATCCCTAGGCGGCGGCTCTGCCGATGCCCTACGCCTGCTGAGAGCAGGAGTAAGGGCGAAGCGTTCGGTCTCCGCGAACGTGTAGACCCCGCCCGGGCACCGGGTGGGTCACTCTGACGTTAGCGCAGCTGATGCCGGTGCGAAGAACGGCAGCAAAGAAAAATCCGCCCCCCAGGAAACCGGAAGGCGGATTTTTTGTCGTTTGCTGTTGATTTACATGCGATCCGGTGCAGAAACTCCGACAAGACGCAGTACATTGGCAATAGTAGTACGTGTTGCGCCAAGCAGAGCAAGACGCGCCACGGTTTGAGCAGCATCCTCAGTAATTACACGTTCAGCTTTGTAATAACTGTGGAACATCGCAGCCAGCTCATATACATAACGAATGAGGCGATGTGGAGCATAACCTTCAGCCGCAACAGCGATTTCTGCCGGGAGCTCACCAATTTTGCGCAGCAGGTCATATTCATGCACTGCTGTCAGCTTGGAGAAGTCAATTTCCGCGTAATCAGGGATAGAAATCCCTTGCTCCTCTGCCTGACGGAAAATACTGCAAATACGCGCATGCGCATATTGAACATAGAATACAGGATTTTCATTAGAAGTAGAGATCGCCAAATCCATATCGAAATCAAGATGAGAATCCATGCTGCGCATGGTGAAGAAATAACGAATCGCATCGATCCCTACTTCCTCCATCAAATCTTCCATCGTAACCGCTTTGCCGGTACGTTTGGACATTTTGACCTTTTCACCATTCTGGAACAGGCTGACCATCTGAGCAATCAGAACCACTAGCTTCTCAGGATCATTGCCAAGGGCTGACATTGCCGCCTTCATCCGCGGAATATAACCATGGTGATCAGCGCCCCAAATGTTAATCATTTTATCGTAACCGCGGCCATACTTATCGCTGTGATAAGCAATATCCGGGGTAAGGTAGGTATATGTGCCATCATTTTTGATCAAGACACGGTCTTTATCATCCCCGTATTTTGTCGTTTGCAGCCAAGTTGCCCCATCTTGCTCATACACTTCTCCACGATCACGGAGCTCGTCCAGCGAGCGCAGTACTTCTCCGTTCTCATACAGCGAGGTTTCACTGAACCAGATATCGAAGTTTACACGGAAAAGACCTAGATCACGTTTGATTTTATCCAACTCTTTATTAAGTCCATAGGTCCGGAAAAAAGCAGCGCGCTCACTAGGGCTCATCTCGAGCAAGGTATCGCCCTTTTCTGCCACAAGCTCCTTCGCAAAACCCTTAATATCCTCACCATGGTAACCATCTTCCGGCATTTCTGCCTCTTGTCCCAGCTCCTGAAGGTATCTGGTTTCAATGGATTTACACAGATTAGCCACTTGGTTACCGGCATCATTAATATAATATTCCCGGGTCACTTCATAACCTGCATAATCAAGCACATTACACAGCGCATCACCGACAGCAGCACCACGGGCATGCCCTAAATGTAGGCTACCCGTTGGATTGGCACTGACGAACTCCATTTCAACCTTCTGACCTTGACCCAGATTAATACGGCCATAGTCATCCCCCTGCTCAGCAACAAGGCTTATGATTGGGTACAAGTAATTCTTAGACAGGGTAAAGTTAATAAAGCCTGGTCCTGCAATCTCCGCTTTCTCAATAGAAGCTCGGCTCGTATCCAAATGCTCAATAATAGCTTCAGCAATCTGGCGTGGATTACGTTTAGCAATTTTGGTCAGCTGCATAGCAGCGTTCGTAGCCAAATCACCATGCGCCTTATCTCTTGGTACTTCAAGTACAATATCCGGAACCTCTTCCGGTGCAACCAGCCCAGCATTCACAATCGCATCGGCGATGGCTTCTTTTACCCGTTCATTTACAAGCTCTAACGGATTCTTACTATGTGTCATAATTTCGGTTCCTCCTGTATATGCAAACTAATAGCGAACTTTCCTGTCAATTCCTCGTAAACGTACAAATCATATTCCCAGGCAACCGTTAAAGAACGCCCTTCGCGCACAACTTCCAGCTTGTTCGTTTCCGTAGAAAGATTGAACTGCGTATATGGCGAGCGGTAGAATCCTGGCAGACGCCGTCCAGCTTCAAAGCTCTGCTCCGACTGAATCCCGCCATGGCGGATTAGCTTCAGTTGATTGCCTGCAATCTTTATCGTTGTACGAACAGAAACTTCCTCTCCGCGAGGACCCTGCTCTAATTCTTCATATTGAATATATAGATGCGGTCCCTTGGATGTTACTTCTCCATTCGCTTCCATAACATTTCGCTGACCATCTTGAAGGCTCACGAGCGTAATAGAGACATCATATTTGTCAGACTGTATTTCAGGCATCACACGTTCCTCCATTCTGCAAGCCTCTGCATTCTGCATAAGAAAAACGTCTAATGGCAAAGCTTAAACATTTTTATATTAATCAAAGGCCTATTTCGCTTTCCCATTGTACACTATAATCCAGTTCAAAGAAGCATTTCAATACAGAATCAAGCATATCTTCATAAGCACATAAAATATTACCATATTGATGATTAAAAGCACACTTTGAACGTCCATTCTCTATGTATATCATTTACTTCGATAATATTTGCACCTACCAAGCACCTATCGGACATAGATGACCTTAAACGCAGTATGATTCCATATTCGGTGTGATAACGGACCCCTTAGTCGCTATTGGCATAAAAAGCAACCCATTTGAACCTCTTTCTAGGCGATAGTGTTACTGGAGTCCGAAACCCTATCCCAAAGGCCGAAAGTTTGCAAATAACGTCAACTGGGTCCGTACCCCTCCGAGGATGAGGGATCTGATAAGGCCACTGATAAGGGTACTATTCAAGCAAGCAACCAAGGATAAAAAATACAGAGCAGCGATTCTCCAAGTATCCGGAGAATCGCTGCTCTGCTGTCTATTTGCGATGTTTACAATACTTCGGACCCTTATATTTTTTATTGAAGAGAATTATTGGGTCATCACTTTTAAAGAAAACCTGCGTTCCCATGAAGCTCCGCCGTCTTTGGTCACATACAAGGAAGAGTAATCAAGCTCACGGATGGCGAGCCAGCCCTCTTTATTACTAGTGAAGGAGATTACCCCGTCATAACCAGCGAGCTCCGGAAGATTAGTCCATTGCTTACCGCCGTTATAAGAGCGTCCAACTGCCACTTTCTCTGCTGCTGGGGAAAACCCCACTAAAAAGGATGTGCTGTTTCCTACAAGCTGCAGGTTCCCGGGTTTGCCAGCGGCTGGCCCTTTATTGAATTCAGCCTTGCCGCTGCCTGGCGCAGGTCCGCCGCCCGCAGTTTCCTGAGCGATCACACGATTCCAAATTTTCCCCCTGTTCGCACTTTCGTACAGCGAGTAGGAGGTCTGACTCATCCCCGTACCGCCATAGAGCACTACAGCGACCTGATCTCCCTTAGCGGAGATTTGTCCAAACTCGGGCTCGGCAAAAGCCGCCTTCAGTGAAAGGCTCCAAGTTCCCCCTCCATCTGTGGTCTTCATTACCCGATATCCGCTTCCGGGCACGATTACAACCGCCCAGCCGGTATTCCGGTCACTAAAATAAGCGCCTCGTGTATTGGGTGGGGTGGAAATCTTACTCCAGCTCAGCCCCCCGTCTTTGGTGTAATACGTTGCGGCTCTCTCATAAGCAAAACCTTTCTTACTATCGATAAAATTTATTCTTTCAAAGCTGACGGCATTGTTCGAAAGTCTCTTCCACTCCGAGCCACCGTTAGAAGTACCAATTAAATATTGAGCCTGCCCCTCCTCTACAGAAGCAAGAGCAAAGCCATGTACATTATCGGGAAAATCGAATTGTTTGAAGCTCCATTGGCCTTGATAGATCTCTTGAAAATGGCAACCTCCGTCAGAGGTACCAATCATAAATCCATTACCTGCTGCCCGTCCGGTATTCCCATTCAAAAACTGAACATCAGAAAAGCTTAGCGGTGTAGATACATCACCTGAATGCTTGTTTTGCAGGGCCTGTAGCAAGCCGTGATCTCCCGTGCCGCAAGTCGCTGGTGCTGGTGTAGCCGCAGCATGTACAGAAGTTACAGGTGCACTCCAGCCTGAAACCATAATAAGCGTCGCCGAGAGGGCGGTTATTGTCGTCTTATGAATCCTTTTCGTCCATTTCATGATGACACCTCCTAATATGTATATACCCTTACTCACAATCCCTACTCTGTTATACCGCCAGAGAGGATACCCTATCTACCTTAAACAATCACAAAATAGAAACAATTTGTTACCCTCCATATCCCTAATGAATATCCTTCCAGATCCTTCCCCATAATATGAGAGAAAGGAGTCTGGTGCCATGACACGCGAATCAACGAATCCACCGAAACGAAAAAGCCGCTTCCGGCGTTTATTTCGGCTGCTGGCAGCCCTGATCATATTATTTGTATTAACCACCGGAGCTCTGCTCGGTTATCTATATCAAAAAGATCTTCCACCGATTAGCGATGATGTGCGCTCCAAGCTGTTTGACTCCCGGGGCAATGTTCTTGCCACCTTTACCTCAGACGGCCGCAGCCGCGAACCGGTCAAATTAAGTCAAATTTCTCCCCTGCTCATTGAAGCTACACTAGCAGTCGAGGATCGTAAATTTTATGAGCATTCCGGATTTGATCTGAAAGGGATGGCACGAGCTGTTCTTGTCAATCTGGAAGAGGGGAACCGGTCGCAGGGTGCTAGTACACTAACTCAACAGCTCGCACGTAACCTCTACCTATCCCATGAAAAAACGTGGACGCGCAAGGCTAAAGAAGCTGTCTATACGATGCAGCTGGAGATGAAATACAGCAAAGATGAAATCCTGAACATGTATTTAAATAATATCTACTATGGCCACGGTGCTTACGGCATTGAAGCAGCCTCACGGATGTATTTTGGGAAATCTGCAGCGGATTTAGACCTGGCAGAGAGTACCATGCTGGCTGGAATTCCAAAGGGACCTACCTATTATTCACCATACAACCACATGGACAATGCTAAAAAGCGCCAGAGAATCATCCTGACCGTCATGGCGAATTTAGGTAATATCACTCAGGAAGAAGCGGGACAAGCCGTCCAAGAGAACTTAAACTTCAAGCCGCAAGGGCAAAAGGATACGCTTGTAGCTGCGCCTTATTTCCGGGATTATATCCGCAATTTGGCTATAGAATCGCTCCACATCAGTAATGATGAGCTGGAGCAAGGCGGACTAAATGTCTATACCACCCTAGATCCTGACATGCAGCATGCCGCAGAAAATGCCGTTGACAAAGAGATGGATCAAACTAGTGATCTGGAGACTGCGCTTGTATCCATCGATCCTCGCACCGGTTACATCAAAGCAATGGTCGGCGGAAAAAATTATCGTACCAACCAGTACAATCATGCTTTGGCCACCACACGCCAGCCGGGTTCTTCCTTTAAACCGATTATGTACTTGGCCGCACTCTCATCCAAAGAGATGACAGGACTTTCGGTCTTCAATAGTCAGCCAACGATGTTTCATTATGATAACAACCGCAAAACGTATCAGCCCCGAAACTTTGGAGATAAGTATCTGGGTGAAATTAATATGCGGCAAGCTATCGCAGCATCCGACAATATCTATGCTGTTAATACAATTATGAAGATCGGCGCGGATAAAGTAAGCGAAATGGCTGCGAAGATGGGCATTGACAGTCCACTTCAAAGCGTACCTTCACTGGCCCTAGGCACTTCACCGATCAGTCCGCTTGAAATGGCTGCGGCTTTCGCTGTAATTGGAAACAGCGGTCAGAAAATGCCGACCACAGCCATTCTAAAAATAACCGATTCAAATGGCATGGTCCTGTATGAAGCACCTCAACCCAAAGGAGTAACCGTCGTAGAACCTTCAGCTACCTATGTACTGACTCGTTTAATGGAGGGGGTATTCGAGACTGGGGGGACGGGCAATCGTGTGGCTTCCATAATCAAACGTCCGGTAGCCGGCAAGACCGGTACTACGGATACAGATGGCTGGATGGTAGGTTTCACCCCGGAGCTATCAACGGCAGTCTGGGTTGGGTACGACAAGGGGCGTGACATCGCAACTACCGACGGACGGCGTGCAGCTCCTATTTTCGCCCAATTTACTGAAAAAGCGCTGGAAAATGTCCCTCCAAAAATTTTCCCCATTCCAGATGGAGTGGTCAGCGTATACGTCAATCCGCAATCCGGTAAACTTGCTACAGCAGCATGTCCCGACAAAGAACTGGAAACCTTTATTAGTGGAACTGAGCCCACCGAATACTGCGAACTGCATGGAACTGGCGCCGCTCCTGCTGTCGATGACACACAAAGCAAGGTAGATCCTGCTGAAGAGAATCGTTCCCTATGGAAGAACATTAAACGCTGGTGGTTGAATTAGCTCCTTCATTTATATTGAAGGGGTTTTTCTTTTTTTATAAGTTATATATTGTAGTAACAACAGGATTTCCAAATTCAAATATCACTTATCACATAAGGGATGTAACCGTTTTATTTATTATGCTTACCCCATTCTCTTAACTCTCAATTACTGCTATAATAGTTATTAGAAACCAAAATATAATGATGTAAATGAGGGACATGGGATGAAGGATACAGGCATGATCCGGAGTTTAGACAGTCTTGGGAGAATTGTGGTTCCCGCAGAAATCCGTATGACGCGTAATATCGACATTGGTGATCCTATCGAATTTTTTGTTTTAGACGAAAAAATCATCGTCCTTAGGAAGTACACCTCGACAGAGTGTACATTTTGCAGAAGCCACGACCATGTCACCTACTATAAAGAGCAGTTTATTTGTAGCAGCTGTCTAAAAGAAATTGTCGATCCTGAACGCATGTCTCAATTGCCAGAGTCACGTGAGGATTTTGTTGTTGAGGCACCTGAGCACAACACCAGCATCCGAAAGTCGAAGACAGAGGAAATGTGCCAACGTCTGGAACAAGCTATTGAAGATCATCCCTATGCCAACCAAAAAGAACTTGCAGAAATCCTCGGGATTAGCCAAGCCAGAGTGAGTCAGCTCAAACGCAAGCTTAGCAGCACAAGCAAATCATAAATTAAAAAAGCTTCGACGCTCCTATTTCCGGAGGTCGAAGCTTTTTCTATATCGGATAACCCTTCTGGAGGCTCCTATACTATTCAGTCAGTGCAGCTTTAAGCTCATCTGAGGATGCATTCCACCATGCTTCATTATGAGAGATCAGAAGGGATTTGAGCGCCGACTTCTCAATGGCTCCAAGCCCTGCCACATCGATCTTGCGTTTAAGAGCTGCATCCAGCTTATTGACATGCTCGGCAAGAATTTTCCATCCGCGGCGCGCTTCTGTATCAATCCACATTTCACAGGCTGTGATTCCACCATAAAATTGAGCTTCCAATGTACGGTCTACCGCTACCCATACCACCCAAACCTGTCTTCCATTCGGTACATCTTCACGATTCATGGAAAATTTAATTCCTTTTTCCACCTTGCTCTTGGCATGCATGGCACCGATATCAATAACCGCCACATCACCATCAATAATGACAGGTGAAACGTTGTTGAGATCTATAGAGCCTGCTCCAAAGCCTTTATGTTTACTTTTAGCGTTCACAATATTTAAGGCAATCTGTTTCTTGCCCTCCGGTTGTATGTTGTCCACGAGTGCACACCCTTCCTCTTACGAATAATTTAATTTTAGCTAATAATGCGGCGATTGCAAACATATACATCCCGTAGATGCTTGTCACGGGAGGAATCACACTATGAAGTCACTGTCATTAAAGTACATCATCTTTGCGACCCTGGCCATCCTCGCGCTGCTGGGAGGAGGAATATGGGCCTTTTCAGGGGATAGCTCAACAGCTTCTGTTACTAGCTTTGCTTCAAAAGAGGCCAAGTCCTCCAGCGGCACAGCGCCTGCAGCCGTACCACAGCAGGTATTGCCTGAGAGCGCACCCGTCCCGGCAGAGGAGGCTTTAAGCCAGCGGGTAGTCGAGTATCACATTGATGTCCAGCTTGTTCCTGACACAGAAACCTTAAAAGCTTCTGAGACAGTAACCTGGACACACCCCGGAGTAAAGCCAGTAAGTGATTTATATTTTCACATGTATCCAAATGCATTTGCCTCATCAGATACCACCTTTATGAAGGAATCCGGAGGGACGCTCAGAGGCGACAGCATGCCTGAGAACGGCTTCGGAAATATGACGCTGACCGATCTGCGCACGACAGAGGGAACTTCGCTAATGCAAAGAGTGCAATATGTTCAACCTGATGACGGCAATATCAACGATAAGACGCTTCTAAAGGTACATCTTCCTCAGCCTGTTAATGGTGGGGAAAGTGTAACACTTAAGCTTCAGTATGAAGTCCAGCTGCCCAAAATCTTTGCTCGCATGGGTGCTTCAGGTAACTTCGTTATGGCTGGGCAATGGTTCCCTAAGCTTAGTGTATACGAGCCTAAGGGCACACGCGGAGTTAAAGAAGAAGGCTGGGACCTGCATCAGTATCACGGGACCTCTGAGTTTTACAGTGATTTTGGCATCTTTAATGTAACGATTGCCGTTCCTTCCAACTATACGGTGGCTGCGACCGGATTTCCTGTAAAAAATGCCAAGCTCAAACAAGATCAAAAAATATATCAGTTCTACGCCGATGATGTCCACGACTTCGCTTGGGCTGCATCCCCTGATTTTACAGTAGCAGAGGAAGCTTTCTCTACGCCGGAAGTGCCTGGAGTACGAATTAAGGTGTATCTCGACCCACTGCACAAAGACTTACAAGAGCGTTACCTTCAAGCTGCCAAGGCTGCCCTGACCTACTTCAGCAAATGGTATGGCCCTTATCCCTACTCTACGCTGTCTATTATCGTCCCACCTAAGGAGGGAAACGGCGCTGGAGGAATGGAATATCCTACCCTTATTACAGCCTTTGGGGCCGCAGATTCTTCTCCAGATACCTCACTTGAAAGAACCGTCATTCATGAGATCGGCCATCAATACTTCTACGGTATGGTAGCCAGTAATGAATTCGAAGAGGCTTGGCTGGATGAAAGCTTTACTTCCTATGCCGAAGACAGACTTATGGAACAAGAATACGGTATCAAGTCTAATTTGCCTTTACAGGCCAGCCTGGTGACTATACCTGAGCCGTTAAATCTGGAAACGTGGAAATATGCAGGGGCGGATTCCTATAGCCGAAATGTTTATATCCGCGGCAAGCTTGTACTTAAAGATATCGAACGCCAGGTAGGTACCAAAGCAATGAACAACATCATGTCCTCCTACGCTCGTAAGTTCCGTTTCCAGCATCCCGCTACGTCAGATTTTCAGAAAGTCGTTGAGAAGGTAACCAAAAAATCATGGCAGGCATATTTCGATGATTACATTTATGGTGATGGTGCGCCTGACTTCTCAGTAGATACGATTACTTTTAAAAAAAATAACAGCGGCGATGCTCAAAGCTACGAATCATTAGTGAAGATTTCAAATAAAGGGAGCCATTACGTTGATGTTCCCGTGAAATTCACATTCGCCGACAGCTCTTCGGTGCAGCGGGTCTGGAACGGTGAAGGAGCAGAGACTACGTTTCAATTGTTAAGCGATAAGCCTCTTCTCTCTGCTGAGATTGACCCTGAGCATTCCATCTTATTGGAGAGCAAACATTTAAACAACTTTAGGCTGGCGGAAATAGAGCCCAAGACGCTCTCTCGCTGGACGTTAAGTGTAACTAAACTACTTGAAACCGTGCTCGGAACTCTTGTCTGGTGAGGTGAATGATTGTGAGAACATCGATAACCCGCGGCTGGCAAAGCATGAAGGAGCAATTTTATATTTTAATTCTGCTCTTCATCTACCGACTGCTCTGGGGCTACTTTATGTATGGTTTCATCCGATCTGCTATTATTCCAATTCTACTGCGCTATCCAGATAAAGACGCCGGCGGCAGCGGTATGGGCAGACTGTTGTATTATATCGAGGGACAGTTCAGCTTGAATACTGACCCTGCGATACGCACTTGGTTATGGATGCTTCTAGGACTTGTTGTCTTGCGACTTCTGCTTTCTCCTTTCATAAGGGCAGGATTGCTGCATGAGCTGCACCAGGAGCGAAAGGGCGAGCGCGGGCTGTTCTTTTTCCCCGGCATGAAGATCTATGGACTACCTGTCTTAGTCTTTAGCCTAATCGAATGGGTGCTGACCCTGCTGCCGCTTTACTGGCTTGCTCCAAAAATGTACGGGCTGTTCTTATCCTCTTTGTTTAACTACACTTTGTTACTTCATTTAGTACCATACGTATTGGCATGGCTTATATATATTTTTATCGTGCGCCTGTTTCTTCTATATATGCAGTTTGGTTACACCGGCGGTACAGGAATGTTCTCCTCACTGTTCATCTGCTTGCGGTCACTGATTCCTGCTATAGGTGTTTCCATTGTACTTGGTGCGGGAGGCTTGCTCCTACTGCTAGTGTGCGGACTGACGGGTCTGTTCTGTCCCGGCCTGCCGGCACTTATAATACGGCAAATCTCACCACTACCTTCTACGCTCTTAAAAATGTGGGGAATCTCTGCACAATATCATCTATGGCGTAGCAAAGCATTTCCACAATAAATTAACCTTATTTGACATAATAAAAAGGTCCCAATTCCTGTATTTAGGAGCTGGGACTTTTTCCCATTACGGATAACTTAAGAGTATTTGCAAAATCATAAAAGCTCTGTTACAATAAGTCCTGTGCTATTAGTAACAATTTTGTAATCAATTGAAACGATTCCTACATAACTAAATGTATTTATCGTAAGTGTAACTGTCGAAACGTCATTCTCTTGGTGCTTAACACGCCTAATTCCTTTGCACCGGGAAGTGGGGGAACCATATTTTGGGTGAATTGATCTCGCTTTACAGGGATCATAGGGAATCTTCTACCGAACCCTTAAGCTAACCTCGCAGGCCTTGGAAGGAGTACATCTTTTGAAAAGACATAATTTAAGAAAAAAATGCGTCGCTGCGGCGCTAGGACTTGTAATGGCATTATCTATTGGTGGAGGAAGCGCCTTTGCCGACTCTAAGATGGACACTGTAATCTCAAAGACTATTGGAGTTGCCTATAAAACCGGAGGTACAAGCACTGCCGGATTTGATTGCTCTGGATTTACAAAATATGTATTCAAGAATGTGGGTCTTACTTTACCTCGTACATCAAAAGCTCAATATAGCGTTGGAACTGCTGTATCCAAAAGCAATCTGCGTTCTGGTGATCTAGTGTTCTTTAACACACTTGGCAATGGAGTATCCCATGTCGGCATTTATGTTGGAAACGGAAAATTCGCACAATCGTCCTCTTCGCGTGGAGTGACCATCACTTCACTCAGTCAGGCCTACTGGGCCAATCGTTATGTTGGCGCTAAAAGAGTAATGAGTACTTCAGCTTATCAAGCTGTAGCCTTCGATTGAAACCTTCCTCACAACTATAACCTCATAATTACAACTATATGAACCTGAATCTGATTATGCCCGTAATCAAATTCGGGTTTTTCTTTTTCCATAATATATTTTTACACTATTAGAGCCCGATTGAAACACGTTTATTTGATAAAAATTGCAATTATATTAAAAATTAGGTCATTATTAACGCTTACATATGCCTTTCTACCGTAAAAATGCCAATTTTTCTGCATTAATATGTTAAAAACGATTGCCAAGCGGCTTTCTGTTTGTTACAATTAGCGCAGTGAGATTTTAGTAACATTTTTGTAATCATTAAGTTGTTATTTACAAAGGTTTTGTCATGTATTGATTACAAGCTAATCCTAATCAACAGTATGAGCCGAGTTTCCTAACTATTAGGAAAACGGGGGAACCAACTTTGGGTGAATTGACCTCCATTATATAGAGGGGTCATAGGGGACCTTCAACCGAACCCTTAAGCTAACCTCGTAGGCATTTGGAAGGGGTATACACTTTTGAAGAAGAAGTTAGCAGCAGCAGTACTAAGCTTTTCCATCATCCTCACCATCGGAGCAGGAAGCGCTTTCGCAGATTCCAAAATGGATAAAGTGATTGACAAGGCCATCGGTACTAAATACGTATCCGGCGGTATATCCACTAACGGATTTGATTGCTCCGGATTTACAATGTATGTGTTTGATAAGATTGGCATTAACCTTCCACACCAATCAGGTTCCCAATATCAAATGGGCACAGCAATCTCCCGTGATGATATAAGAGCCGGAGATCTTGTATTCTTCAATACAAGTGGCAAAGGTGTCTCCCATGTCGGCATTTATGTCGGTGAAGGTAAGTTCGCACACGCTTCTACCTCACGCGGTGTTACGATTAGCTCTCTGAGTGATAGCTACTACGTGAAACGCTACGTTGGTGCTAAGCGCATTATGAGCACAGACGCTTACCAATCGGTTGCTGCTGAATCGGAAGACAATGATGATGTTCAATAAGTAACGTACATAGGCTCTTTTCCAAGGTAACTCTTGGAGGAGAGCTTGTTTTTTTGTCTTATTACTTATTTACCCCTCTCATAATTTGTAAAACATTCCTCTCATATAAAGTTTCTGAGTCGAACCTCCCCCATTTTGTATATAATTAGTAATATAGCAATGTCCTCGTGAAAGGAGATCGTTGACCTTATGATAAATCCCTCGGTAACTTTTCATGTTGTTCCTATGGAGGCAATTCACGGAGAAGCTATTTGTAAGTGGAGCTATACGCCCCCATATAATATTTATGGCTGGATGCCGTGGGAGCAGATGCAGGCTCTTGGCATCGAGTTTGGCGATCCGCAGCTCCGGGAGGAACAATATATCTCCATATTAAATGAACAAGAGATTTTGTGCGGATTCGCACAGTTGTTCCCGATGGAAGGAGTCGTTCGTTTAGGAGTTGGGATGCGCCCCGATCTATGCGGCCATGGTTTAGGCAAACTATTCGTAGATGCCATCGTCCAGACAGCCTTGAATCGTTATCCTGATCGTGAGATAGATCTAGAAGTCCTGACCTGGAACCAACGCGCCATTCGAACTTATCAAAAATGTGGATTTACGATTACAGATACGTATGAACGCCGCACACCTACAGGAGACAAACCTTTTTATTGCATGGTCTATGACAAATGATATTAAATACCATATATTTCATGAGAATGATTGTATTCTCGTTCATTTTTTTGTCACAAACCCTATGATAACGCTTCACCATAAGCTATAATGTAGGGAGCAGCTTACATAGAAGGGACGAATTGGGATGCAGAAATGGATCATGAGCGGTTTGTTTTTTGCCGCCTGTGCCTTTGCGGTAGTACTCATGTTTACACTTCCGGGTAAAGAAGAGGTAGCGGAAGAAAATAAGCCCACGATGCCGGTAGTTCAACTGGACGCAGCAAAGGCAGAAGCAACCGTGAAAGCCAGCTGTATCACCTGTCACGGCGATCAGCTTCAAGGTGGAGTTGGACCAAGTCTTCAGAATGAAGGTGGCCAGCATGACGCTGAGGAAATCTATAGCATCGTCACTAAAGGACGTGGCCAAATGCCTTCCTTTAAGGAGAAACTAGCGCCTGAAGAGATCGCCAACGTCGCACTCTGGCTCTCAGAGAAAAAGTAACCCACCCAAGCAACTAAAAACGCCCGTGTATGAGATAGGTGACTATCTCTGCACGGGCGTTTATTTTATGATTTCGGCTAAACTAGTGATTTTTTTCAAAGGCTTCATTAAATTGATGCGCCTCTCGAAGATCTAGAGCCGTAATCCCATCTTCTTCATTAGATTCAAGTCGCAGTGTAACTGTTTTATAATCAATCGTAATATGTGGATGATGATCGAAGGCTTCTGAAATCGTGGCTACTTCATCAACAAACGCAATGCCCTTCATATATTGGCTGAACATATATTTTCGTACCATAACGTTATCTTCCAGCTTCCAGCCCTCTAGCTTGGTGATCTCCTCACGCAGTTCCTCTTCCGTAAATAACAATTCGTTTCCTCCCTTACAAAAAATTGCAGTAAAGTGCGCAGTTCCCTTTACTTGTCTTAGGCTTTAAACAAAACATCCCTTAGCTTCTGAGGTCCAAGGGATGTGCCAGGATAAAGGCGATATTTTCGATTTAATGTATTCACAAATCCCAGCGATTATAACTCGGCTTTATCAATTTTAACACGGGCTACTGACTACGGGCAAATTACGTACAGACTTCTCCTCCGCCTAAATTAAAACCACTGAAGCCAAATCCTCTTCGCCAACTAAAATATTAATGCGGTGCGTGTCCTTATCGTAAATAATTACGCCGCTCCCCACCTCAATCATAGGTTCATTACCCAGCGCGAAGAAAAGATCCTCAGCCAATGCTTCCCATACCTCCAGCTTTGATTCTTGGGGTAGTTCCTGCCACTCGTCCGGATCCATCTCAAAAAATAAATATCCATCGGAAATTCGTCCGACGGCTTCGGTCAAATCTGTTAGAATTTCACCGTAATCTCTACCATGCTTTACACCCACGTATATCACTCCGTTTTCTTCACAGATGAATAATTACTTACCTTATCCATTATAGCCGAAAAAATGACTTCACAAAAAACCGAATGATGTCGATAAATAAGAATATACGTTAATTCGGTTTCGCACAGAGTGCCCTGCCGCTGTTTCAAGGATGATATACGCGGCATTGTCGGAACACATCTTAAATCTCACGGACGAGGTGCAAAATGGAAATTTCAACAATAATTGGTTTAATTTTTGGTTTGGTTGCTGTAATCTGGGGCATGATCCTCAAGCACGCTCCACTTCATGCTTTGGCCACACCTGCTGCTTACGTTATTATCTTGGTGGGTACGGCAGCGTCTATTTTCATGGCCTTTCCTTTCAACGAGGTCAAAAAGATTCCAAGTCTGTTCAAAATGATCTTTATCAAAAAGAAATTAATCAGTAAACCCGAATTAATCACTATGTTTATGGAATGGGCTTCTATCACACGGCGTGAAGGTCTGTTGGCTCTAGAATCAAAGGTCGATGAAATAGAAGATAACTTCCTCAGGAATGGCATGCGGATGATCATTGATGGAAATGATCAGGATTTTGTCCGCGATGTCCTCATGGAGGATATCCACGCCACAGAGGATAGACATAAAGCAGGAGCGCTCATTTTCTCACAGGCAGGTATGTATGCTCCTACCCTTGGGGTGCTCGGGGCGGTTATCGGCCTCATCGCCGCTCTGGCTGATATGAGTGATATGAACAAATTGGCTGCGGCAATCGGGGCTGCCTTCATCGCCACTTTGCTTGGTATCTTTACAGGTTACGTATTATGGCATCCTATTGCTAATAAGCTGAAACGTCTCTCCAAACAAGAAATCGAAGTTCGAATGATGATGGTCGAAGGTCTTTTGTCCATACAGTCCGGTGTATCTACTATTGCCATCAATCAGAAGCTTGCTGTATTCCTAACACCTTCGCAACGCGTTAAGTTAAATGAGAAGGACGGTGGATCAGGTGAGCAAAAAGACTAGACACGAAGAGCATGAAGAACATGCCGATGAATCGTGGCTGTTACCTTATTCCGATCTCATGACTCTTCTGGTGGCTCTGTTCATCGTTATGTATTCTATGAGCGCAACGGATGCCAAGAAATTTGAAGAGATGAGTCAAGCCTTCAGTTCCGCACTTAATGGCGGTACAGGTATTCTTGAAGAGCGGGCAGCAATGCCTAGTAAGACTCAAGAAGATCTAGGGAAAAATGATAAGATGGGTAGCTCTACTTCCAAGAAAGCTGAAGAAGCAGAAATGGCAAAGCTACGACAAAAGGAACAAGAGGATTTAGAGAAGCTTAAGAAACAATTCGATCAATATATTAAGAGCAACGGTCTAACTGATCTGCTCAGTACGAAGCTTAATCAATCTCAGCTAATGATTACGATCAGTGATAACGCATTGTTCGCCTCTGGCCAAGCCATTGTTAAGGATGATTCGCGGCAATTAGCTAAATCCATCTCAACGATGCTGCAGCAATTCCCGGATTATGATGTAGTAGTGCAAGGGCACACCGACGATATTCCGATTTCTAATAGCAACTATTCATCCAACTGGGATCTGAGTGCGGATCGGGCACTTCAGTTTATGAAGATTTTGCTGCAGAACACGAATCTAAATCCGCGCAAATTTAGTGCGATTGGATACGGCGAGTATCATCCTATTTCGGATAATGACACAGCTACCGGTCGAAGCAAGAATCGCCGGGTAGAGGTTTCCATTATTCGCAAATATCAAGAATCCAAAGAGTTTACAGGGATTGTTCCCTCTGCTGAATAAGTGATGTCGTAAGGTAATAAAAAGAGCTGTCCAAAGGTCTTAGACCCCGGACAGCTCTTTTTTGTTGCGAGTACTACATTCTATATGGACCTGTAACATTGTAATAACATTCCTACAGTAATTCGTAGTTCAGCGTAGCTCCAAGCTCTTTCTTCTCATCAGCAGACAGCTCCCGCCATTCTCCCGTTTGCAATGCCCCCAGGCGAATATTCATAATCCGAATGCGTTGCAGCTTTCGAACCTCATAGCCAAAAGCGCTGCACATACGACGAATCTGGCGATTTTTGCCCTCTGTCAAAATAATACGGAAGACACGCTCCGTAATACGCGTGACCTCACAGGGCAGCGTCTTCTCACCTAATATTTTCACACCGCTCGACATGCCGGTAATAAATGAAGGCGTAATGGGTCTGTCCACGGTAACCACATATTCTTTTTCATGCCGGCCTTCCGCCCGCAAAATTTTATTAACGATATCACCATCATTAGTAAGCAAGATTAATCCTTCCGAATCCTTATCGAGACGACCAATCGGGAATATACGCTCATGATGACCTACAAAATCGACAATATTCCCCTTGATATGCTGTTCTGTGGTTGATGTAATCCCAACCGGCTTGTTTAGAGCAATGTAGACCGTCTGGCTCGAGGTTTCAAGCGCTATACCATCTATTCGCACATCATCGCCCGGAACAGCCTGACTGCCCAGCACAGCAGGCTCTCCGTTGATCGTAACTCTGCCGGCATCCACAAGCTTGTCTGCTTCTCGGCGTGAACAGTACCCTGTCTCACTGATGAATTTATTAATTCTCACGTTGTTCTTCACTCCGTTCATCCTTAATGTTGAGCCAAGGTGTAACCCCTCCAGCTGCAGGCAGCTTAATCATAACGGTTGTCCCCCGGCCAACTTCACTTTGTATTTCCAAATGACCCTTATGAGCCTGAATAATACGCTGGCTAATCATTAACCCAAGACCAGTCCCCGATTCCTTATTCGTGAAGAACGGTTCACCCAGCTTAGGCAGCACGTCCTCTGGAATCCCTTCACCCTGATCTTTAATTACAATAAAGACGCAATCCACAGAGTTCCAAACTTCCATCGAAATGACTCCACCCTCGGGCATAGCCTCAATTGCATTTTTAACAATATTAATAAATACCTGCTTCAGCTGGTTCTCTTCACAATGTACAGTAGCAGGTTGTTCAGAGAATTTCGTACTAAATTGAATATCATGTAGATGAGCCAGACTATCCAATAGAGAAACTACATCACCTAATATGTAGCGAAGATCTTTCTCCTGAAAATGAACGGCTTGTGGCTTAGCCAGAATTAAAAATTCACTGACGATAAGATTAATCCGCTCCAGCTCGGATAACATCAGCTCTATATGAAGCGGAACCAAGAGCTCCTTCTCCTGTTGAAGCTGTAGAAATCCTTTTAATGTGGTAAGAGGATTACGAATCTCATGAGCTACTCCTGCGGCCAATTGGCCGACTGTAGTTAGTTTCTCAGAGCGTCTAAGCAGCTCCTCCATTCGATTGCGTTCCGTCATATCACGAGAAACGTGAATAAAGGAATGGGGATAACCCTCTTCATCTCGAATTATCGAGGTACTAACGCTAACTTCAACTAATGATCCGTCCCGTTTAAGTCTCACTGTCTCGATCGGCGGCAGAACTGCACCATTTCTTAACGCGTCAAGCCGCTCTTCCTCTTGCTTAAGCGCTGTCGCGGGTACAAGATATGGCATATTGCCTATCACTTCTGTTGCACTCCATCCGTACAGCTCCTCAAAGGCTCTGTTAGTGCTAGTGATTCGTCCCTCCATATCCAACGTATGAATCGCATCCGACGTACCGTTAATTACGGATTCCAAATGCTCCTTAACTGCCCGGTTCTCTTCCAGCGTCTGCTTAAGACGATTGGTGCGTTGCATAAGATGAGAAGTCATAGCGTTAATCCGCAAGGCTAATTGACCTAGCTCATCACGAGAGGTTACGCTTAATGGAGGTTCGAACTTACCTCGCGCTACATCATTGACTTTAGCAAGTATAGCCTGAATTGGACGGGTAACAAAACCTGAAAGTATGTAACTACATAGCAAAAATAATGCCAGCAACAACAGAGACGTAGTCAAATAATTGGTTAATTGTTCATGAACTACGGATGAAATCACAGAATAATCCAAAACTACACCGATTACATAAGGTTCCATTTTAGCAGTCTGGATAGGAATGAAGCTTTTGAGTACTCTTTTTCCATGTACTCTCGTCTCCAGTGTAACTGGCTTCTGCTTCTGCTGAGCTAATAGAATGGCCGCTTTATCTTGCTCCACATTACCATAAGTATAGGTACCGAACTTAATTGGGCGGTTGCCAAGTTTCTTTTTAAATGCATCGCTTCCATCGCCCGCCATACTCGCTAAACCAAATGTTGTTGGATTAAATCCTGTAAGCTCTAAAATCCCAGGATTAACTTCTTTGGTTCGCTCTACAATTTGATCGGGATTGGTGATTTTGACATATTCACTAGCCGCAGTATTGAGCATAACAGGATTAATGATGTAGTTGCTTGCTTCATCATGATAATAACCCCACTTCTCAATGAAATCGGGATTGTAGGTTGAATATTCAAATGGGCCTGACCAAAAATGATCCAATGCCTGACCTTGCCCCACAGTGACTTCCTGATTATCAAATAACTCCAAAAGGGCAAGGTACCAGTACCCCCAACCTTGAGTGGACATTCCAATATCAATAGGATTTGATGCCCTTGTCACCACGATATCATTATCAGTCTTTACCAGAATTGAAATATTAGACACGCCCAACTTGGAAGTTAGAGCCTTTAGTTGAGCGTTGGTTATATTCTTATAATCCGGACCCAATTCCTTAGAGGCAAAAATGGCAGCCATTCTTAAGTTATGCGCAATTTGATATTCTACATAGTTAGAGCTATAGTTACTTTGTTCTACAGAAACAGCCATTTGCATAGCGGTGATCTGCATATTATTTACGTTTTCATTTCTTAGATTATTCTGAGCGGCATAAAGGTTAAATGTCAGGTTCAATGCTAAAATTAGCAGTACCGCTCCAAAAATAATAGCAGATAGTTTTGTCTTTATGGACAAACTGTTATTCACCTCTTATCCACTGGTAAATCCTTGCGGAGCCTATAATAAACATCATACCTTTTGCCCCCTCATTTGAAAAGGACATTTAAAACAAGCCTATTAATTCACGAAATATTGAAATTCAAAAGGTGTTTCTCTACAATATATAAGAAACCATCCACATCTTATGCACATATAAACAAATTATTAAAGTCCGATGTGTACAAAAATGTGTATAAGTAGGCTGTTATCCACAGAGTTATGCACATTTTGTTAAGAACGAATATTTGTTCGTTGTACAATGGTTACAGAAGAAGGGAAGATGATCTTGAATATTAAAGCCAATGAATCGCCAGAAGATATACAAGCGGTTCATGAATATTGGATGAGGCAGGCGATCGCAGAAGCACGTAAAGCTGAGGCATTAGGTGAGGTTCCTATTGGCGCTGTCATTGTTCGACATGGTGAAATTATAGGACGTGGATACAATTTACGAGAAACGACAATGGATTCGACAGCCCATGCAGAGATGGTAGCCATTCGCGAGGCCAGCAATGTCATGAATTCTTGGCGTCTGCTGGATTGCCAGCTGTACGTCACCCTAGAACCTTGTCCGATGTGTGCAGGAGCAATAGTGCAGTCCAGAGTGCCTCTCACGGTATATGGAACGCCTGACCCTAAAGCTGGATGTGCCGGGACCCTCATGAACTTGCTTGAAGAGCCGCGATTTAATCATAGAACTGAGGTAATACAGGATGTTTTACAAGAAGAATGTGCAGATCTACTCACCTCCTTCTTTCGCCGTTTACGTAAAAAGCCAATTAAACAAAAGGAGGACTCCTAAATGACCCTTACTCTATATCATACCTCTCAAGGGATCTATATTTCTCCACTTGAGCTTAAGGATGCACAGAGCCTGCTGGAGCTTCGTTTAAATAACCGGGTAACCCACGAACCGTTTGAGCCAAAACGTGATGAGCACTTCTTTACCCTGGACAGTCAGCAACAGATCATCAATCAGCGTATTGAGGACGCCCTACAGGACAGAGCTTATATGTTCGGCATTTATCTGCTGGATGGACAGCTAATCGGTCAGATCACATTGTCCAACGTCTCACGAGGTGTAGCACAATATGCTGATTTAGGATATTTAATGGATCATCGGATGCAAGGACAAGGTTATATGACAGCAGCGGTCGGATTAGTCCTTGGCTATGCTTTCCGAGCCTTAGGTCTACATAGAGTTCAGGCAGCTATTTTATTGCATAATGAAGCTTCCCGAAGAGTCCTGGAGAAGAGTGGGTTTAAACCTGAAGGGGTTGCCCGTCAGTATCTTAAAATAAATGGACAGTGGCAGGATCACCAAACCTACGCAATCTTAACTGAAGATGTGCTGACAGAGGAACAGAAATAGGATTCTGCATTGTCGCAGGAATCAGTGCTACTTTTTTTCCTAAAAAAAGACCCGCATGGGCGTATAATATACGCCTCATGCGGGTCTTTATCTTGCGAACTGGGATTAATAAGTTCCCAAACCACCGAATTCTTCTCCAAGTTGATCCATTGTAATTACATCATCACCTTGAGGGATACCAATCTTGAATACCGGCTTTTCGTTGATCTTGCTGTATTGGCCCGTTCCATTTACTGAGAAGGCCACTTTTGTGCCATCTTCCGGATCATTTACTTTAACATCCATCAATAAATCCTGATACACAGCGTATCCGTCCTTATTGATCGCAGTATTATAGTGGAACTGGTTGATGGTAAGGTACTTATCAAGATCAGCTAAGCCCTTATCCAATTCAGTTCTAGCTTCACCTGATGTCAGTTCTTCTTTAGCCTTAGCTAGATCTGCATCTTTAATCTGCAGCATATCCTTGTATTCTTCCTTGCTTACGATATCAATAATTTTAGGCAGGGCATTATTCACCAAGATAGTGATTGCTTCTTTAACATTATCGTTAGTCACTTGGAACTGAACGACTTGTTTAGCTTCCACACCTTCTGGTAAATTAGCATCTTTGGGATCAATCTCGTTAAAATATTTTTCTTCGTCATATTCAGCTAGGACAGTGTCCACCACTTCATTAGACAGCTTCTGCATTTTTTGAGTATCCATCGTACTTGGGTTAAATTCTGCACCCTCCTGCTCTGCCAACGCCTTCAGATCAACCTCTACAAACTTATTGAGGATCGTCTCAGGAATCGGTACGAAAGGAATAGATGGAATCTTAACATACAACTTCTCGGCAGTCATTACCATAGGAACATTAAAGCTCATGCTCATATCGCCTTTCAGATTCAGAACCATAGTTAGTTCTGTCTGCATTGGCTCTGCTTGATATACCCCATCAATGGTAATATCAGCATTCTTAAGCATACTAAGTACCTGTGTAGTCATTGCAGCAGATTCAGCGTCAGAGGTCTCGATCGTAAGATCGTTGATCGTGAATTTACTCTTCATCTCATAAGATGACATTGTAGTCGCTTTAGTAGCGGCTGATTTTAAGGCCTCTTTTGGCGCCTCCTGTTTACTTGCACATCCCGGCAGAATTACTGCTGCTGTAAGCAGCAATGCAGCGGCCGACAAACCCCACTTTTTGTTCATTATTGTTCTCCTCTCCCATTGTAAAAGAAATCTCTCCCCCTCCTATGATAAACCATTTGTAAAAATCAAGAAACACTTCTTTAAAATTCTTAACGTTTTTATTTGTTAACCTTGTGGATTATGGTGGTCAACATGGTTCGCTTGTTTCACCTTTTTAGAACCTGAAAGCGGTTCTGGACCTGAAGGAGCATGGTCTTTTCTCCGCTCACCACTTGTTGGCTCTGCCCCAGGAACAGGGATACTTTTTGGTTTCGACATTTTCATTCCTCCTAAGGATTGGTCAAGTTCTGAAGAGCCTGAGCACATTCATGAATTTGCCGTGAGTATTGCTGTGCCAGCTGCTGTACGGCATCGCTACGCTCATCAATATGGAGACCGCTCTGTTCCACATCCAGCAGATCCACTGCCACTTCTCTGCTATCTACATACTTGCAGCGAAAATCCAGTGAATAGCCTTGATGACCTGCCGCATTAAAATGAATCAGCAAGCTATTCGGATCCCCATTATCCGCCAGCACACTGAAACTATCCCCATCATCCATCAACGCCGGCAAACGCTCCTGCCAGGCTGAGACAAGCTTATGCTGATCAACTTCTAATGATCTATCCATGATTATGATCATCCTCCTTCTCTAATACATTGCGGAGAAATGAAGCTTTTTATTCTCAATAGAACTGGGTCTACCAAACAAAACAAAAAAACCGTCCCCCAGAGGGAACGGTTTCTATCTAATTATTCTTTAAGTTCATAAAGGAATGGCGGAGAGGATGGGATTCGAACCCATGTGGGCTTGCACCCTAACGGTTTTCAAGACCGCCCCGTTATGACCGCTTCGGTACCTCTCCAAATGCATTTAAATTTCACATGCATTAGGATTGTACCATACAATGCAAAGAAAAAGCAACTATATCTTTAAATAGTTTTTGGTTGTATCGATTTTACATTGCGCATATAAGGTTGTAGGCATTCTGGAATCAGAACACTGCCATCCTCTTGCTGATAATTCTCAAGAATTGCAGCAACCGTACGTCCAACAGCCAAAGCAGAGCCGTTCAGCGTATGAACAAATTCAGGCTTCGATTTTGGATCCTTACGGAAACGAATATTTGCCCGGCGTGCTTGGAAGTCTTCTGTATTTGAGCAAGAGGAGATCTCACGGTACATCCCACTCTCAGGCAACCACACTTCCAAATCATACGTCTTAGCCGATGTAAAGCCCATATCAGCCGTACATAACCCAAGTACACGATAAGGCAGTCCTAACAGCTGCAGCACACTTTCAGCGTCTGCTGTCATTTTTTCTAATTCCTCATAAGAGGATTCAGGGGTGGTGAGCTTCACCAACTCTACCTTGTTGAATTGATGCTGGCGAATCAAACCGCGAGTATCACGGCCCGCCGAGCCCGCCTCAGAACGGAAACAAGAGCTGTAAGCTACATGGTATTTAGGCAGGTCAGCTGCCGTTAAAATCTCTTCGCGATAGTAGTTCGTTACCGGTACTTCAGCTGTAGGAATCAAATAGTATTCGGTATCCCGCAGCTTGAACAGATCCTCTTCGAATTTAGGCAGTTGTCCTGTACCATACAAGCTGTCTTTGTTCACAATGTAAGGCGGCAGCATTTCCTCATAGTTATGCTCACCACTGTGAAGATCCATCATAAAGTTAATCAGCGCCCGTTCGAGACGTGCTCCGAGTCCTTTATAGAAAACAAACCGGGATCCTGTAACCTTTGCTGCAGCTTCAAAATCAATAATATCAAGCTGCTGCGCAAGCTCCCAATGTGATTTCGGAGTGAATCCGAACTCTTTGGGCTCCGACCAGCGGCGTAATTCAACGTTATCATCCTCAGACTTCCCTACTGGAACTGAATCATGAGGAATATTAGGGATATTCATAGTAAGATCAGCAATCTGAGCTTCCAGTTCACGTACTTCATCATCAAGCTCTTTAATTCGGTCAGACACTGTACGCATTTCTGTAATTAGATCATCTGCTGGTTCGCCGTTCTTTTTCTTTTTCGCTACTTCACCTGAAACTGTATTACGACGGTTCTTAAGACCTTCGGTTTCTTGCAGTAATTCACGTCGACGCAAATCAAGTTGTGGAAAATCAGCAATTAAGTCCAGTGATTTGCCCCGTTTTTCTAAAGCCTCTTCCACTCTTGCGTAATCACTACGTAGTATTTTTACATCTAACACAAAGTTTCCCTCCTGAAAACAGCCTAAACTCTTTCAAAATGCTGATTACAGCTTTGAAAGAGTCAGGATGTTCTTTATATGCAATTTTGTTGTTGGACTTCCCTATTCGCCTCTACCATATCGGCAAAATATTGGTGCAGTCTGAAATCATCGGTCAGTTCTGGATGAAAAGAACACACCAGCAAGTTGCCTTCGCGCGCGGTTACAATCTCATCATTATAGACTGTAAGCACATCAACTCCCGGTCCTACCTCGTTGATAAGCGGTGCACGTATAAACACAGCACGAACCGGCTCATCAATGCCTTTAACCTCCAGATCACATTCAAAGCTTTCCCGTTGGCGGCCGAATGCATTCCGGGCTACGATAATATCCATTAGCTCCAAATGCCCCGGTTCACCACCGGCAATTTTTTTGGCCAGCACGATCATACCCGCACATGTGCCAAAAATAGGCTTACCCTGATCAGAAAAATCACGGATGGCTTCTATGAAGCCATATTTCCGCATTAGCTTTCCAATCGTTGTACTTTCTCCGCCGGGGATAATCAGGCCTTCAACCTCTTCTAGCTGCTCCACACGCTTGATAGGCACGCCTTCTGCACCGGTCTTCTCTATACTAACAATATGCTCCGTAACAGCGCCTTGCAGCGCCAATACTCCTATCTTCATCCTACAACCTTCTCTCTATTAACGGCCACGCTCCGACATACGTTCAGCCGGGGTGAGAGTTGCAATATCAATCCCCTTCATTGGTGCACCAAGGTTCTTGGATACTTCAGCAATCAGTTTGTAATCAGTATAGTGTGTAGTGGCTTCAACAATCGCACGCGCAAATTTCTCAGGATTGTCCGATTTAAAAATACCCGAGCCTACGAATACACCATCAGCACCCAAATGCATCATAAGAGCAGCATCTGCAGGAGTAGCTACACCCCCAGCGGCAAAGTTAACAACCGGCAGTTTGCCAAGCTCATGTACTTCGAGCAACAGCTCGTAGGAAACTCCCAGGTTCTTTGCTTCATTATATAGCTCGTCCTTGGACAAATTCGTTACTTTACGGATTTGACTGTTGATAAAGCGCATGTGACGCACGGCCTCAACAATGTTGCCTGTTCCTGGTTCACCTTTTGTACGGATCATGGAGGCACCTTCGTTAATACGTCTCAGTGCTTCTCCCAAGTCCTTCGCTCCACATACAAAAGGAACGGTGAACTCATGTTTATCAATATGGAATACTTCATCAGCAGGAGTAAGAACTTCACTCTCATCCAAGTAATCAACACCCAAAGATTCTAGAACTTTCGCTTCTACATAATGGCCGATACGAGCCTTAGCCATAACAGGGATACTTACCACCTTGAGAACCTCTTCTACAATTGTAGGATCGGCCATCCGTGCTACACCGCCAGCTGCACGAATGTCAGAAGGTACGCGTTCCAGAGCCATAACAGCAACTGCACCAGCAGCCTCAGCAATTTTTGCTTGCTCTGCATTCATGACGTCCATAATGACGCCGCCTTTTTGCATTTCTGCCATGCCTCTTTTAACTCGCGATGTACCTGTTTCCATGTCCTAACCCCCCGAATGATCTATCTTAATCTAACTTGTAATTTTACCCCAATGAAGGGAAATCTACAACCCATTTACTCGGATTTACTGCTGATTTCGACACCAAACTGCATTAGAACAAGTTCTTGATCCCTGAAAATAAATCACCGAAGAAATCGCCAATCGCTCTAAGGAACAACTTGAACCAGCCAGCTTTCTCAGCTTCCTCTACAGTGATCAGATTAACTGTTTTCTCCTGTGCTGCTTGCATGCCTTCAGCCTTGTAGGAATAGGTAACTTTACCTACTTTAGAGGACTGAGCTATAGGAGCAACCAAAGTTGCAGGGTCATTTGTTACAACAGTTGTAGTAACTTCAGGAGAAACAGTTCCCTTAGGAACAATGAAAGAAACTCCTTCATCAGTAACTATAGAAACATCTTTATTCTTTCCTTTCAGTACCGGAACTGTTTCCGTGCCAGCAATAACAGCCTTCGGAGCTACAACCTGTTTAATTTCAAAGTTGTTAAATCCGTAGTCGAGCACTTTTTTAGTTTCTGTGAATCGATGTGCCTCTGAGTTAGCACCCATAACAACACTGATTAGACGCATTCCATCACGCACAGCAGTACCGGTAAAGCAGTTACCTGCATTTGTGGTATGGCCAGTCTTCAGTCCATCTAGACCTGGATAAGCATATGCCTTAAAGTTGGGAATACTTTTGTTAGCTTCCAGCATCCAGTTGTAGTTAATGATCGGCGCTGTATCCCGATCACGGAATTTATAAGACTGAATCGTTGTAAATTCAGTGAAGTCCGGGTGGTCAGTAACTATAAATTTAGCAAGAGTAGCTGCATCTCTAGCTGACATTACAGTCTCTTTATCAAGATCAGGACGGAATTTCTTCGGCATGTCTGCCCGATCAAGTCCGGTTGAGTTAATAAAATAGGTATTTTTCATGCCCATTTTCTGTGCAGTCTGATTCATTAGTTCTACGAATTGTTCTTCTGAACCCGATACCAATTCTGCCAAAGCAACCGTGGCATCATTCGCCGATCCTACAGCCATCGCTATGTATAGCTCTTTAACCGTATGTTCATCTCCAGCCGCCAGAAAAATTCGTGATCCGACCTGTTTGGAAGCATTCTCTTGAATGATAACCTTTTGATCCCAAGAGATGTCTCCTTTTTTCACGGCATCAGATACAAGATATTCAGTCATCATCTTGGTCATACTCGCAGGTGGGAGTGGTGTATCTGGATTTAGAGCCATAAGTACTTGGCCTGTAGTTGGTTCTATTAGAATAGCAGAACTCAATTCCAAGTTAAGAGATTCCACAGAAGGGATCTTAACTGCGTTGGTCTTGGGTGCAGTTTCAGTAGCAGTTGCGGCACCTTCGGTTGTAACCGGAGTTTTGCCCGCTTCAGCCAATGCTGGAATTACAGGGTTCATTAACATATTTAAAAGCAGACCTACAGTCGCTGTCTTAATTACAATTTGCTTACCATTAAATTTTAGTTTGTGCTTCAATGATTACGACTCTCCTTTAAATCTCATATCAATAGCTTGTTCTATTCTAACACAGGGGTACCCGCAAAAAAAGACAGACAGGACGAAATAGTCCTGTCTGTCCAAAAAATAATACGGTTAGTCCATTATACGGAATAGTTTGGAGCTTCTTTTGTAATTTGCACATCATGCGGGTGGCTCTCACGAAGTCCAGCACTTGTGATACGAATGAAAGAAGTATCGTTACGCAGTTCTTCCAATGACTTTGTACCGCAATAGCCCATACCTGAGCGCAATCCGCCGATCAATTGATGAACAGTGTCCGAAAGAGGCCCTTTAAAAGCAATACGTCCCTCAATTCCTTCAGGAACGAGCTTTTTATCATCATCTTGGAAATAACGGTCTTTACTGCCTTGTTTCATGGCACTCATGCTGCCCATACCACGATATACTTTAAATTTACGGCCTTGATAAAGCTCAGATTCCCCTGGGCTTTCTTCTGTACCCGCAAACATACTTCCCATCATTACAGCATGAGCACCCGCTGCGATAGCCTTAGTGATCTCCCCAGAATACTTAATACCGCCATCAGCGATAATAGGAATTCCGTACTCACGAGCAACTGTGGCACAATCATAAATGGCTGTAACCTGTGGTACGCCGATACCAGCGATAACGCGTGTTGTACAGATCGATCCTGGTCCAATACCTACTTTAACTACAGATGCACCAGCTTCAATAAGTTCACGGGTTGCTTCGCCTGTAGCTACGTTACCAGCAACAATCGTAAGATCAGGATACAACTCACGAATTTGGCGAACCGCTTCAATAATATTAATGTGGTGACCATGTGCAGAATCGACTACAATCAGATCCACACCAGCTTTTACTAATGCTGCAGTACGTTCGAAGGTGTCTTTAGAGATACCAACAGCTGCTCCAACAAGTAGACGGCCATGTGCATCTTTGGCTCCGTTAGGGAATTGAATAGCTTTTTCAATATCCTTAATGGTGATGAGGCCCTTAAGAATATTATTCTCGTCCACAAGGGGGAGCTTCTCGATCTTATGACGTTGCAGGATACCTTCTGCTTCCTGAAGGGTTGTACCCACAGCAGCTGTTACAAGATTCTCATGTGTCATAACTTCTTTAATTTGAATATTGAAATCATGAATAAAGCGTAAGTCTCTATTAGTCAGAATACCGACAAGTTTATTGTCACTGTCTACAATCGGCACTCCGGAAATGCGATATTTACCCATTAAAAGCTCTGCATCAGATACCATGTGTTCTGCCGTAAGTGAGAATGGATTCGTAATAACTCCGCTCTCGGAACGCTTCACACGATCTACTTCTTCCGCTTGCTGCTCTACAGGCATATTCTTGTGTATAATCCCGATGCCACCCTCACGAGCAATTGCAATGGCCATGGCGGCTTCTGTGACTGTGTCCATACCTGCACTCATAAGTGGAATATTCAACTTCACATTCTTACTTAGAACTGTGGTCAAATCCACTTCTTTAGGCAGTACCTCAGATTTACGCGGAACCAGCAGCACATCATCAAAAGTTAGACCTTCTTTACCAAACTTATCTTTCCACACCTGGGTCATTCCTCCTCGGTTGTTTTAAATTATACCCGCCTACAAACTTTATGAAAGAAGAACCTTTGACTCCAGTCCATTCACGACAGACAATTCTGTACATCTGGGGGCTGAACAAGTGTAGATCTTCAATTAAGGTTTGAGATGCTTATCCAAAAATATATTATTGCCATCTTAGCAAAGGGCATTTGGACTGTCAAGAACATTACATCATCAGAGTAGGTATTCAAAAAACGGCCGCCGAGTAAGCGAATTATTGGACGTTAGTCCGTGCTGGGCGGACAATTTAGTGTGTAAAAAATTCACAATGCATCTCTGTTCACCTTTTAAGCCACGCTTATCTCCATCTTAGTATCTCAAAATATAGCCTAATGAATTCTTTATTTACATAACAAAAAGACCACTGTCGATTACTCAACAGTGGTCTTGTGTGCTTGGCAACGTCCTACTCTCCCAGGACCCTTCGGTCCAAGTACCATCGGCGCTGGAGGGCTTAACGGTCGTGTTCGGGATGGGTACGCGTGGAACCCCTCCGCTATCGCCACCAAACATGCGTCTGTGAAACAGACGCTGCCGCGTGAAATTCGGTTCATCACCAGAAGTGACAATGAATTTCTAAGCGTGTTACAGGCTTGATCGCCTGAAAACTGAATCCGAAACGAATCTGCATTCTACGTATAGGATAAGCCCTCGACCGATTAGTATTGGTCAGCTCCATGCATTGCTGCACTTCCACCTCCAACCTATCTACCTCGTCGTCTTCAAGGGGTCTTACTAATTGGGAAATCTCATCTTGAGGGGGGCTTCACGCTTAGATGCTTTCAGCGCTTATCCCGTCCGTACGTAGCTACCCAGCCATGCTCCTGGCGGAACAACTGGTGCACCAGCGGTACGTCCATCCCGGTCCTCTCGTACTAAGGACAGCTCCTCTCAAATTTCCTGCGCCCACGACAGATAGGGACCGAACTGTCTCACGACGTTCTGAACCCAGCTCGCGTACCGCTTTAATGGGCGAACAGCCCAACCCTTGGGACCTACTTCAGCCCCAGGATGCGATGAGCCGACATCGAGGTGCCAAACCTCCCCGTCGATGTGGACTCTTGGGGGAGATAAGCCTGTTATCCCCAGGGTAGCTTTTATCCGTTGAGCGATGGCCCTTCCATGCGGTACCACCGGATCACTAAGTCCGACTTTCGTCCCTGCTCGACTTGTAGGTCTCGCAGTCAAGCTCCCTTATGCCTTTGCACTCTGCGAATGATTTCCAACCATTCTGAGGGAACCTTGGAACGCCTCCGTTACTCTTTAGGAGGCGACCGCCCCAGTCAAACTGCCCGCCTGACACGGTCCCCGTACCCGGTAAGGGTACTAGGTTAGAACCTAGATACGATCAGGGTGGTATCCCAACGGCGCCTCCACCGAAGCTTGCGCTCCGATTTCTACGGCTCCCACCTATCCTGTACAGATCGTACCCAAATTCAATATCAAGCTGCAGTAAAGCTCCATGGGGTCTTTCCGTCTTGTCGCGGGTAACCTGCATCTTCACAGGTATTAAAATTTCACCGGATCTCTCGTTGAGACAGCGCCCAAGTCGTTACGCCATTCGTGCGGGTCAGAATTTACCTGACAAGGAATTTCGCTACCTTAGGACCGTTATAGTTACGGCCGCCGTTTACTGGGGCTTCGGTTCATAGCTTCGGGTTACCCCTAACCACTCCCCTTAACCTTCCAGCACCGGGCAGGCGTCAGCCCGTATACTTCGCCTTGCGGCTTCGCACAGACCTGTGTTTTTGCTAAACAGTCGCTTGGGCCTTTTCACTGCGGCCCCCTCGTGCTATTCACACTACCGGGGCACCCCTTCTCCCGAAGTTACGGGGTCATTTTGCCGAGTTCCTTAACGAGAGTTCTTCCGCGCGCCTTAGAATTCTCTTCTCGCCTACCTGTGTCGGTTTGCGGTACGGGCACCTTCTCCTGGCTAGAGGCTTTTCTTGGCAGTGTGAGATCATGACCTTCGCTACTATAATTTTCGCTCCCCATCACAGCCCAGCCTTAATGATGTGCGGATTTGCCTACACATCAGCCTCACTGCTTAGACGGACATCCATCAGTCCGCGTCACTACCCTCCTGCGTCACCCCATCGCTCATAGCGGATTACGGTGGTACAGTAATTTCAAACTGTTGTCCTTCGACTACGCCTTTCGGCCTCGCCTTAGGTCCCGACTTACCCTGAGCGGACGAGCCTTCCTCAGGAAACCTTGGGCTTTCGGCGGATCAGATTCTCACTGATCTTTTCGTTACTCATACCGGCATTCTCACTTGTGTAGTGTCCAGCGCTCTTTTCAGTACACCTTCAACCCCTACACAACGCTCCCCTACCCCAGATGCAAAGCATCTAGCCATAGCTTCGGTGGTGTGTTTAGCCCCGTTACATTTTCGGCGCAGAGTCACTCGACCAGTGAGCTATTACGCACTCTTTCAATGGTGGCTGCTTCTAAGCCAACATCCTGGTTGTCTGTGCAACTCCACATCCTTTCCCACTTAACACACACTTGGGGACCTTAGCTGATGGTCTGGGCTGTTTCCCTTTTGACAATGGATCTTAGCACTCACTGTCTGACTCCCGGCAATAAGTATATGGCATTCGGAGTTTGACTGAGCTTGGTAATCCTTGCGGACCCCGCACCCAATCAGTGCTCTACCTCCACTACTCTTATACCGAGGCTAGCCCTAAAGCTATTTCGGGGAGAACCAGCTATCTCCGAGTTCGATTGGAATTTCTCCGCTACCCCCACCTCATCCCCGCACTTTTCAACGTACGTGGGTTCGGGCCTCCAGTGCGTGTTACCGCACCTTCACCCTGGACAGGGGTAGATCACACGGTTTCGGGTCTACGTCCACATACTAATTCGCCCTATTCAGACTCGCTTTCGCTGCGGCTCCACCTTCTCGGCTTAACCTTGCATGTTAAACGTAACTCGCCGGTTCATTCTACAAAAGGCACGCCATCACCCATTAATAGGGCTCTGACTTTTTGTAAGCACACGGTTTCAGGTTCTATTTCACTCCCCTTCCGGGGTGCTTTTCACCTTTCCCTCACGGTACTGTTTCACTATCGGTCGCCAGGTAGTATTTAGCCTTAGCAGATGGTCCTGCTGGATTCATACGGGGTTTCACGTGCCCCGCACTACTCGGGATCCGTCTCGGAGAGAATACAGTTTAGGCTACAGGGCTTTTACCTCTATCGCGGGCCTTTCCAGACCTCTTCACCTACCATATTCCTTTGTAACTCCATGTGAGACGTCCCACAACCCCTAAGAGCAAGCTCTTAGGTTTAGGCTGTTCCGCGTTCGCTCGCCGCTACTGACGGAATCACTATTGTTTTCTCTTCCTCAGGGTACTTAGATGTTTCAGTTCCCCTGGTCTGCCTCTACATTTCCTATGTATTCAGAAATGAGTAACTGCGAATTACCACAGCTGGGTTTCCCCATTCGGACACCCCCGGATCAAAGCTTGCTTACAGCTCCCCGAGGCAGTTTCGTTGTTCGCCACGTCCTTCGTCGGCTCCTGGCGCCTAGGCATCCTCCGTGTGCTCTTATTAGCTTAACCTTGATTTTTCCGTCGGAAAATATCATACGATGACATTCTCTTTGGAATCATCTCACTAATAACATTTACTTGTTTGCACAAGTTGCTAAAAGATGTTCTAAAACGCAAATTCGTTTCGGTATCCAGTTTTCAAGGATCAAGTCTTACTGAGAGCTTAAACTCTCAAAACTGAGCAACGAGTGAGTAACAGGCCTAAACCTGAGTTTTGGAAGCTGAGCTTCCGATTTGAATGTTCTCATTGCAGAGAACGATTCTCCATAGAAAGGAGGTGATCCAGCCGCACCTTCCGATACGGCTACCTTGTTACGACTTCACCCCAATCATCTACCCCACCTTCGGCGGCTGGCTCCCTTGCGGGTTACCCCACCGACTTCGGGTGTTGTAAACTCTCGTGGTGTGACGGGCGGTGTGTACAAGACCCGGGAACGTATTCACCGCGGCATGCTGATCCGCGATTACTAGCAATTCCGACTTCATGCAGGCGAGTTGCAGCCTGCAATCCGAACTGAGACCGGCTTTGATGGGATTGGCTCCACCTCGCGGCTTCGCTTCCCGTTGTACCGGCCATTGTAGTACGTGTGTAGCCCAGGTCATAAGGGGCATGATGATTTGACGTCATCCCCACCTTCCTCCGGTTTGTCACCGGCAGTCACTCTAGAGTGCCCAGCATTACCTGCTGGCAACTAAAGTTAAGGGTTGCGCTCGTTGCGGGACTTAACCCAACATCTCACGACACGAGCTGACGACAACCATGCACCACCTGTCTCCTCTGTCCCGAAGGCCGCCACTATCTCTAGTGGATTCAGAGGGATGTCAAGACCTGGTAAGGTTCTTCGCGTTGCTTCGAATTAAACCACATACTCCACTGCTTGTGCGGGTCCCCGTCAATTCCTTTGAGTTTCAGTCTTGCGACCGTACTCCCCAGGCGGAGTGCTTACTGTGTTAACTTCGGCACCAAGGGTATCGAAACCCCTAACACCTAGCACTCATCGTTTACGGCGTGGACTACCAGGGTATCTAATCCTGTTTGCTCCCCACGCTTTCGCGCCTCAGCGTCAGTTACAGCCCAGAAAGTCGCCTTCGCCACTGGTGTTCCTCCACATATCTACGCATTTCACCGCTACACGTGGAATTCCACTTTCCTCTTCTGTACTCAAGCCACCCAGTTTCCAGTGCGACCTCAGGTTGAGCCCAAGGTTTAAACACCAGACTTAAATAGCCGCCTGCGCGCGCTTTACGCCCAATAATTCCGGACAACGCTTGCCCCCTACGTATTACCGCGGCTGCTGGCACGTAGTTAGCCGGGGCTTTCTTCTCAGGTACCGTCACTCCGGTAGCAGTTACTCTACCGGACGTTCTTCCCTGGCAACAGAGCTTTACGATCCGAAAACCTTCATCACTCACGCGGCGTTGCTCCGTCAGGCTTTCGCCCATTGCGGAAGATTCCCTACTGCTGCCTCCCGTAGGAGTCTGGGCCGTGTCTCAGTCCCAGTGTGGCCGTTCACCCTCTCAGGTCGGCTACGCATCGTCGCCTTGGTGGGCCGTTACCCCACCAACTAGCTAATGCGCCGCAGGCCCATCCCTCAGTGACAGATTGCTCCGTCTTTCATTCTTCTCTCAGGAGAAAAAAGAAATTATCCGGTATTAGCTACCGTTTCCGGTAGTTATCCCAGTCTGAAGGGCAGGTTGCCTACGTGTTACTCACCCGTCCGCCGCTAAGTTATTTTGAAAGCAAGCTTTCAAAATAACTCCGCTCGACTTGCATGTATTAGGCACGCCGCCAGCGTTCGTCCTGAGCCAGGATCAAACTCTCCAATTAGTATTGAAAAGAGCGATATGCTCATTTTGAAACATCTGACGAGAAAATTAATTCTCTAATTTTGGATTTCACTTACGTGATTTCCTACTCACTCGTTGTTCAGTTTTCAAAGATCAAGTTCTCGTTGGCGCCGTTTAATGTCTCAGCAGCAACTCTTATACTATATCATGTTCGGCTATTTAATGTCAAGCTCTTTTTTTAACTTCTTTTTCGAGCTCGGCATGTGTACTTCTTGGCCGGACTTAGAATATATCATGTATGGAGATGCATTGCAAGAGTTTTTTTGAAACTAATATTAAATCTCTACATTCTATAGGAGCGATGAAGTGAAAGCACTGCTTCTAATCAACAGTAGCTGAGAGAACTGCCCTTAGACAGCTCCCTTAAGCCCTGTGTTCTATAGATACTATTCAGTACGGTTACGCATATGTGGAAACAGCAATACATCGCGAATCGATGCAGAATTGGTAAGCAGCATGATCAAACGGTCTACGCCGATTCCCAGTCCGCCAGTAGGCGGCATACCATATTCCAGGGCGCGGATGAAATCATCATCCATCTCATGAGCTTCGTCATTACCTTGCTCTTTCTCCTGGATCTGTGCCTCAAAGCGTTGACGTTGGTCAATCGGATCATTCAATTCACTAAATGCATTAGCGTGCTCACGACCCACAATAAACAGCTCAAAACGATCGGTAAAGCGTGGATCCTCATCGTTTTTCTTCGCAAGTGGTGAAATTTCAACAGGGTGTCCCATTACAAAGGTTGGCTGAATTAGAGTTTCCTCTACAAATTGCTCGAAGAAAGCGTTAAGGATATGGCCGAACGTCATATGTTTCTCAACAGGCACACGATGTTCTTTTGCCAAAGCTTGTGCTTCGTCATCTGTCATGTGAACGCTGAAATCAACACCGGTTACTTCTTTAACAGCATCAACCATAGTTACACGACGCCATCCTGGAGACAGATTTACCTCTTTGCCTTGGTAATCCAGCAGTTGTGTACCTAATACCTCTTGGGCAATATGTGCAATCATATTCTCCGTGAGATTCATGATGTCCTTGTAGTCAGCATATGCTTCGTACAACTCAATCATAGTGAACTCTGGATTATGACGAGTCGACATTCCCTCGTTACGGTAGACACGGCCGATTTCATACACTTTTTCCAAACCGCCAACGATAAGGCGTTTCAAGTGAAGCTCGATAGCAATCCGCATATACAGCTGCATTTCAAGTGTGTTGTGGTAAGTAATAAACGGACGCGCAGCTGCTCCACCGGCGATCGTATGAAGTGTAGGTGTTTCAACTTCAAGATAACCAAGTGAATCCAAATAACGACGCATCGATTGAATAATTCTTGAACGGGCAATAAAGGTCTGTTGAACTTCCGGATTAATAATCAAATCAACATAGCGCTGGCGATAACGCAGTTCTACATCTTTAAGACCATGATATTTTTCAGGAAGTGGCAGCAGGGACTTGGACAAGACTTCGAGATTATGCACTTTGATGGAGGTCTCGCCTGTTTTGGTTTTGAATACTGTTCCACGAACGCCGATAATATCTCCCAGATCGAGAACATTAAACGCCGCGTATTGAGTTTCAGGAATGCTGTCTTGACGAACATAAAGCTGAATTCTTCCGCTAAGGTCCTGGATATGCGCAAAGCTGGCTTTACCCATAACGCGTTTTGCCATAATACGCCCAGCAATGCTCACTTCAACAGAAAGCTCGTCCAATTCCTCTTTGGAAAGTCCATCATACTTAGCTACGATATCGCCAGCGTTAGCTGTGCGCTCGTATTTTTTGCCAAAAGGATCAATACCAAGTCCTCTTAGCTCGTCCAGTTTGGCACGGCGGATCTGCAAAAGCTCACTAAGTTCGTTCTCTGCATTGTCCACATTGTTCATTTCCTCGGTCATGCGATTCATCCCCTTATAACTCAGTAATATCATATACACAAGAAGAAACGGCTCCGTCTCCATAGTTAGAGGACAGTCCCGTTCCAGCTCAAAATATAAGCAGTTTGTTTTACCTATCGTTTCTGGATGATTTGAAAAAAGCTTCCCTAAGGAAGCTTTCCCAAACATGTTCCCTTATCTACCTATGTACAGTGAAGTGACTAATACATATGGCAGCACATCTATTTACAGACATTAAGGTCTGTATATTACTTCATTCTGATATCGAGAATTTTATATTGAATAACTCCTGCAGGTGTAGAAACATCAACTACCGTACCTATTTTTTTTCCGATAATAGCTTTGCCTACCGGACTTTCGTTGGAAATCTTGTTATTCAGTGGATCAGATTCTGCTGTACCTACGATCGTATACTCCATAGTGTCCCCATATTCCAAATCCTCGACACTTACAGTAACACCAATACTTACTACGTCAGTAACGATCTCGTCGCTATTGATGATACGCGCGTTGCGAAGCATCTTCTCCAAAGTGAGAACGCGTCCTTCGATAAAAGCTTGCTCATTCTTCGCGTCTTCATACTCCGAGTTCTCACTGATATCTCCGTAGCCAATCGCTACCTTAATCCGTTCAGCAACCTCACGGCGTTTTACGGATTTGAGGGTCTCCAGCTCATCTTCCAGACGTTTTAGCCCGTCCGGCGTAAGGATGACTTCTTTATCGCTCATCTCAACCGATTCTCCTGTCGTATACAATTATTGAAAACACCATACTATATGCTAATCTAGAAGGATAAGAACCCTCCCTGCTGCATTGCTCTTACTGTAACGGCGATTTTATACTGTGAAATTATATTGGAACCGCTACAAAATGTCAATGACACCACATATAAAGTCAGATGTGTTCAAATATCAGCAGAAAAAAGGCGATTATACAGCAGAAGAAGACATTTCAATGCCCTTGCTCTCTTCTTCATACTTTAATTGAACGACAAAATCATTCAATATCCTCACCATTCCATCGCGTTTTGTTTCTGTCATAAGGACATCCTTCACTCTAGCGGCAGCCTTCAAGCCTTTTAAATACCAAGCCATATGCTTACGCATCTCACGGACAGCTACAGCTTCTCCCTTAAGAGCTACCAGACGATCCATATGAAGAATAGCAACCTTAATCTTCTCATCCAAACCAGGTTCAGGCATAAGCTCGCCGGTGCTCAAATATTGAATGGTACGATACAACATCCAAGGATTACCGAGTGCTCCACGCCCGATCATTACACCATCGCAGCCAGTCTGATCCAACATAGCCCGAGCATCTTCAGGTGTATTAACATCCCCGTTGCCAATAACGGGAATGGAAACTGCTTCTTTTGCCATCTTGATGTAGTTCCAGTCCGCATGGCCTGTGTAAAGCTGCTCGCGGGTACGACCGTGTACGCTGACAGCCTTACCCCCGGCACGTTCAACCGCACGCGCATTATCTTCGACAAAAATATGCTCGCTATCCCAGCCAATCCGCATTTTCACGGTTACCGGTTTATCGACAACATCGACAACCGCAGAGACCATTTCATAGATTTTGTCGGGATTCAAAAGCCAGCGGGCTCCCGCATCACATTTAGTCACTTTTGGCACTGGGCATCCCATATTGATATCGATAATATCAGCATTGGTTTCTTTATCAACGACTTTAGCTGCTTGTACCAGTGATGCTCTATCCCCGCCAAAAATCTGCAAACTAAGCGGTTTCTCCCGTTCATCTACAAACAACATTTCGCGAGTACGTGTATTTCCGTGAATAATGGCCTTATCGCTTACCATTTCCGCACAGACCAGACCTGTACCAAATTCCTTAGCGATCAGACGAAAAGCCGGATTGCACACGCCAGCCATAGGTGCCAGAACAACCTGATTTTTCATCTCAATATCGCCAATCTTCAGCATTCGTATCACTTCCTGCCTTTTAATTCTTGGAAATTATGAGTTGGGATCCACAAGCTCTTCTGTTGTAACCCCTAGAACATTCGCAATTTTATCTAAAATTTGATCTTCTAATCGTCTGTTACCCCTCTCGACTGCACCAAGCACAGCCAAGGAAATTCCGGCAAGATCCGCAAGATCCTGTTGAGTATACCCTTTTAGCTTACGGAATGCCCTGACCCTCCGTCCCAAACGCTTGTTGTCCACAACCGAATTCCTTCCTTCCCGTCTATGTCTTGAAGCGCTGCTGTAATCAGCTTGCGAAGTCCGGAAGATTGTTCATTCTGTGGAACGATGTCACTGAGCGGAAACAATACAAAAGCACGCTCTAACATGCGTGGATGCGGTAACGTTAAATGTGGTGTATCGAGCATCTGACCCTCAACCCACAACAAATCCAAATCTACCGTTCTCGGTCCATAGCGGATATCCCGGATACGACCCAACTGCGTTTCAATCCCCAACATCACTTCCAGCAAGGACTCGGGCGCAAGTGTCGTTCGCAAAGCTGCTGCCATATTGAGAAACTGCGGCTGATCTAAATAACCAACTGGCTCTGTCTCGTAAACTTTGGAGCAGCGGACCACCGATATTTCATCATGAGCGTCCAGTCTGTTCAAAGCCTCTGACAGTGTGCCCTCGCGGTCACCCAAATTAGCCCCTAAAGCAATATAAGCCTCTGATTCTTCAGAGGTGGAATGTATATTCATGGACCTTGTTCTCACTTTCTAGTTCTGCGCAGCTCTACAGTCACTCCCTGAAAATGAATGTCGAAAGGCGGATGAGGTTTAGTTACCTTAACCGTTACTGCATTGATAACAGTATAAGTGTCCAGTACGGAGGATGCAATATATTCTGCCAAAGCTTCAATCAACTTAAAAGACTTTATTTCGACAATATTTTTGACTAATTCATGAACTTCAGCATAATTCACAGTTTGATTCAAATCATCATTCAAGCCCGCACCCTGCAAATCAAGCTCAAGCTCTAAATCAATGTAAAAACGTTGTCCCAGCTTACGCTCTTCCTCAAATACACCGTGGTATCCGTAATATTCCATGCGATGCATTGTCATTTTATCCATGATTAATCCGCCCTTTTTCGTAAAATATAGCTATTCACGCACCACTGGAGGTGCAGCATACAACATCGCATCACACATCTTAACCGTTCGTTTAATTAGAGATACATCATGTACACGGACGATCTGGCAACCCTGAGCAATACCAAAAGCTACTGTAGCTGCGGTGCCTTCCACAACATCATCAGACGGCAAATCAAGTACCGTGCGGATGAATTTTTTGCGGGACGTCGCCAGTAACAACGGATAGCCTAACTCAGTCAACCCGTCTAAAAGCATCATTGCCTGCAGGTTTTCATTATAATCTTTAGCAAAGCCGATACCTGGATCCAATATGATATTGGCCGGCTTAACACCTGCGGCTAACGCAAGATCAATACTTTCCTTAAGGTCAGCCGACATATCCGCACTCAGATTCGTATAATTACGGTCCTGCCGGTTATGCATCAAAATAATAGGACAGTCAGCAGCAGCGGCCACTGCCGCCATTTCCGGATCAGCCTTACAACCCCATATATCATTAATGATATGGGCACCCGCAGCCATAGCTTGGCGGGCTACTTCAGCTTTATAGGTATCGATGGATAACGGAAGATGAGGTGCCGCCTTATGAATACTCTCGATCACAGGCAATACACGGGCTAACTCCTCTTCAAGTCCCACCGGTTGATGACCAGGACGAGTAGATTCACCGCCGATATCAATAATATCAGCACCCTCTGCAGCCATACGCAGCGCATGCTCAACGGCTTTGTCCGGATGATCCCAAAGTCCTCCATCTGAAAAAGAATCAGGGGTAACATTAAGGATGCCCATAATCAATGTTCGATTTCCTAACTCCAAGTCTGTATTTCCACAACGGTATGTCCGCTTAAAGAGGACTGGTCTCATTTCGCAATCGCCGTCCTATCTCTATATAATGAAATCAAGCCAGCAGTAATTGTTCCACACTGGCCAGTACCTATAGTAAATCTTGCATCTCCGTGCCACACCCCGGTAACAGGAACAATTTCTTGTACGGAATTGGTAAGAAACACTTCATCAGCAGCTTTCAACTGCTCCCAGTGATATGTTCCTTCTTCAACACTAAGGCCTACACTAAGAGCCAGCTCCAGCACCATTTCCCGGGTAATTCCCGGAAGAATGCCTGTGGTGAGATCTGGGGTATAGAGCCTGTTGTTTTTAATAAAAAAGATGTTGCTGACAATGCCCTCCGCAATAAATTCTTCTGCCGTCAGCATTAGTCCTTCAGCACCATTTGCCGCAGAAGCATACCCTCTAAGCTCACGCTTAGCCAGAATGTTATTCATATAATGCAGCGACTTGAATCGCACAGTTCCCTCAGGAGTATTACGCCGCAAGGACAACAGCTGCAGCTCTTTGCCTTCACTGTAAAGATTATCTGATACTTTCGGCAGCGCTTTGATGTACAACAAATGATTGGGCTTTTGATAATCACCAGCAGGTAATCCGAGAATATCCTCACCGGCTGTTACGGTATAGCGTATATAAGCTTCTTTTAATTCATTTTTGTCCATAACGCGCTTAATCCAGTCAAGCAGATGTGCCGCTTCTGCCTCAAATGGAATGCCCAGTTCCTTGCACCCCTCTGCCATACGCTTCAAATGACGCTCCAGCAAAAAGGGAACTCCCCCATAGGTCCGAAAGGTTTCGAACAAGCCAATGCCGTACAAAAAGCCGTGATCCAAGGCAGAAACCACGGCTTCTCTGGCGTCAATGACACCATTGTTAAATCCTATATATTTCATGCCGTTTCTCCGGCTCTCCGTTTCAAGAAGTTACGCAGCATCGTATGACCATGATCCGTAATAATAGATTCCGGGTGGAACTGTACACCTTCAATAGGGTATTCTTTATGGCGCAATGCCATAATCTCCCCTTCTTCAGTCTCAGCCGTAATCTCCAAGCAATCTGGGAGACTCTCCCGCTCTACAATCAGTGAATGATATCGGGTAGCTGTAAAAGGAGACTCCAGACCTTCAAAAACTGAGGTCCCGTTATGGTAAATAGGCGATGTCTTCCCATGCATCAAACGCTCAGCACGGATGACATTGCCACCAAATGCTTGTCCAATCGCTTGATGTCCAAGGCATACGCCGAAGATCGGAATGATCCCCTTGAAATGATGCAACAATTCCAGACTAATTCCCGCTTCATTTGGTGTACATGGGCCTGGTGAAATTAGAATATGGTCAGGTGCCAGCTTTTCAATCTCTTCGATGGTAATTTCATCATTGCGGTGCACTTTAACCTCTTCCCCAAGCTCACCTAAATACTGTACGAGGTTATACGTAAAGGAATCATAATTATCGATGACCAAGATCACAGTGCTACTCCCCCTTCGGCTCCGCTGGTAGCTGGCAATTCCTGCTGCAGTTCACTACAGAGTACTGCCTTCACTACCGCTTTGGCTTTATTATGGCATTCACGGTATTCACGGTAGGGATCAGAATCGATCACTATGCCGGCACCTGTCTGAATATATCCGACCCCGTCTTTTACAGCCAGCGTTCTTATAATAATATTTAATTCCATATTGCCGTTATAGTCAATGAAACCCATCGAACCTGTATAGGGTCCACGTCGAACCGGCTCCAGTTCTTCGATAATCTCCATTGTCCTTACCTTGGGAGCCCCTGTGATGGTTCCCCCCGGGAATAAAGCTGCGATAACCGCATAAACGTCTTTATCCGGCGCAATCTGGCCCTCTACCTGCGAAACGAGATGCATCACATGAGAGTATCGCTCCACCGTCATCAGCTCCGGAACGCTGACGGAACCGTATGCAGCGACACGCCCGATGTCGTTGCGTTCCAGATCGACAAGCATGATATGCTCGGCGATCTCTTTTTCGCTCCCGCGAAGCTCCGCCTCCATGGCGGCATCCTCCGCGGGAGTGAGTCCCCGGCGCCGGGTGCCGGCGATGGGCCGGGCGCTCACTTTGTCCCCGTGCAGCTTGACGAGCAGCTCCGGTGAAGCGCTGGACAGCGCGAAGCCGGGCGACCGCAAGAGCCCCATGTACGGGGACGGGTTGAGCTTGCGCAGCCACTCGTAAACATCCTCCGGCGAGGACTTCAGCTGCGCCTCCTGGCGCAGCGAGAGATTCACTTGGAAGACATCGCCTTGGCGGATGTATTCCTGAACGTCCACCACTGCCTGCTGAAACTTCTCAGGCGAAAAAGCCGAAGCCATGCCCGGCCACTCTCCTGATGAAACTGTAAGGGCCTCAATGCTGCCCACAGCCTCATCATCCAATCCTGCAGCTGAAGATATCAGCTGCCACTGCTCTACCATTTGTCCAGCCTGTTCTATACTGCCAAGATAGAGATTTTGCAGATCCTCCAGCCCACAGTCTGCTGGAACTGGAACGTGGACAGCACAATACAGCACATGCTCTTCGTGATCATAAATCCATATCTCGTCAAACCTCATAAAAAGATAATCAGGAAAACCAGGATCATCTTGGGCAAGAGACGGCAATCGTTCCAAAGAACGAACCACATCATAACCAAGGAATCCAATACATCCACCAGAGAAAGGAGGAACATCTTCATCCTTTAACTTAGGCGACGTAAAATCCGACATCCATTGCTGCAGTAGCTCCAGCGGTTGTCCATGCAGTGTTGTTGCCTCAGGTGTCCTCTCCTCGTCCACTGATGCTGATTCCAAAGATTCAGTAGGGAAGCTAAATACTTCCGCGTTATCCTCCTTGCCTTTCAATATCGAAACAGGATTTAAGCCCAAGTACGTATAACGGCCACCCTTACCACTTTCTAAAACTACAGAATACTGGGAAGCTAACTCCCAGGCTTGCTCCCAGGCCGCGGGTAATTCGTTGGTGCACCGGGGTGATTTTATAATCAAGGGAAACATGCTCCAGTCTTCAGCAGCCCATTGTTCCCACTCGTTCCAGGTTGTTATGATTTCCAAAGCCATCCTCCTAAAAGTTTTATGAAGCCATTACTTCGTAGAAATCACTTCGCAATAAAACTTGCTTCGTAAGCATTTGCTTAAGTTTTGTCTAGCATCATCTTACAGTTTAATCATCGAGACAAAACTCGCTTCGTAAGCATTTGCTTAGTTTTATGAAGCCATTACTTCGTAGACATCACTTCGCAATAAAACTCGCTTCGTAAGCATTTGCTTAGTTTTGTCCAGACTTTAATTATTTTAAATCGTCAGTAGTATATTGCCTGTCAGTATACTGTACTTAAGGCATTATTGAAAAGCCCTCAGCGATAGGAAATTATTATGATTTTTTCGTTTTCTGCAAAAACCAGAGCTTTTTTCAACAATAATAAAATTACCACGTCTAGCCTGCCATATATGCAAAGTACCAAATGCCTTTTAAATCAACGAAAAGAGTCTCCATCACCACCAAAAAAGTGGTATGAAGACTCTTATAGATTTACGTTATTGCAAACAATTACGCTTCGAAATTGTAAAGTGGTGTGCTCAGGTAACGTTCGCCGTTACTTGGGATAATGACTACTACTTTTTTGCCAGGGCCTAAATCTTTAGCTACTTTAAGAGCGGCAAATACAGCAGCACCTGAAGAAATACCAGACAAGACGCCTTCTTCTTTAGCTACACGACGTGCAGTTTCGAAAGCTTCATCATTCTCAACGTGGATGATTTCATCATAGATATCTTGGTTCAGAATCTCAGGGATGAAGTTAGCTCCGATACCCTGGATTTTGTGAGGACCTGGTTTGCCTCCAGCCAAGATTGGGGAAGCAGCAGGTTCTACAGCATAGATCTTAATATCAGGATATTGGCTTTTCAGCACTTCACCCGCACCAGTGATCGTTCCGCCTGTTCCGATACCTGCAATAAAAGCATCCAAAGGACCGCCGATGGATTCAATAGCGTCAATAATTTCAGGTCCAGTAGTCTCACGGTGAATCTTCACGTTCGCTTTATTCTTGAATTGCTCGGATGGGAAATAGCTTGGGTTTTCTTTCAGAATTTCGTCTGCTTTCTTAACCGCACCATTCATACCTTCCGATCCTGGGGTCAGCACCAATTCCGCTCCATATGCGCGAAGGAGATTACGGCGCTCCAAGCTCATTGTTTCCGGCATTACGATAACTGCTTTATAACCTTTAGCAGCAGCTACAAGTGCCAGGCCGATACCAGTGTTACCACTAGTAGCTTCTACAATCGTACCTCCCGGTTTCAGTAGACCTTCACGCTCAGCTTCTTCCACGATGCTGATTGCAATCCGGTCTTTTACGCTTGATCCCGGGTTCTGATATTCCAATTTCAAATAAATATCTGCGGAGCCTTCCTGTGCCAGACGATTCAAACGAACGAGCGGAGTACCTCCGATCAATTCTGTTACGTTGTTAACGACTTTAGCCATGAGCAAAAACCTCCTTAGAATGATAAATGCGATATAAGAACGTAAATTATGACTTTATGCTTCTGTGTATGGAGTTTAAATTGTTGACCACCGTCAGTTATTTCCGACTAAAACGGTAGGGTTTACGTTAATATCATATTATCAATCTTGCAGGCTGTTGTCAATATTTATTGATACCTCATATTTATTGCGTAAATCGCTTTCCACCTGCTGCAAGGGAGGGGCTTGCTCCAAAGCCAGCTCTTGACGTACAAGCGCCCGAATTTCTTTCTGATCCGGCATTTCTGGAGAGTGAATACTCTCCAAGCGGATAATGGCGAAGTCTTCCCCTGTCTCGATTGGACCGGCTATATCACCCACATCCAATCCAGCGGCAGTCTTTAACATTCCCTCTGGCCAAAAAGGGTCATCTTCCTCTACTTTGCCTAAGCTGCCTCCGTGCTGCCGACTCTCATCATCAATAGACACTTCCCTAGCCAAATCAGCGAAATCCTCACCCTGTTCCAAGCGATCCATTACCTGCTGGCCTTTCTCATAGGATGAGACCTTGATCATAGAAAGCTGCATTTCCTTTTTTGGAATGAAGCGCTCGGCATTTTGCTCTAAATAAGCATCTATATCGGCATCACTGATTGTAATGCCCACCGTGGCTATCGCTTGTAAGGACAGACGATAAGCTGTCTCTGCGAACACTTCCTGACGAGATAATCCGAGCTGAGATTGCATTTGAGCATAATATTGCGCTTCTGATTCGTACCCAACTATAGTGCGTGCCAGTTCCTGCTTAACCTCATCGTCTGTCACGGTAATTCCTAATGCCTTAGCTTCCATGTTCACGACAATATGGTTAAGCATACTGATTAACACTTCTTCTCCATGCTTTTTTTTGAGCTCATCCATCCACTGCTGATCCGTTATCGGTTGTCCGCCTGCAGTCGCTACATCCGGTGATTCATTGTCTGTTGTATCTCCTTTAAGAAGGGCCATGGCGCGCAAACTCCAGAATAATAGACCCCCGAGCATTAAAGTTGCTACAGCTAGAATAATAACCGTATTGCGAAGTGCACGTTCCTGTCTCGTCATCATCCCAATACCCTACGAATTCGCTTGTTCTAAAATGACCTGTAAATCGTCCTTATTGAAAACATAAGCCTCATTGCAAAAATGGCATACGACTTCAGCCTGTTCATCTTCTGCAATTAATCTCTCCAGTTCATCCCGTCCTAAGCTAACCAATGTCTGCTCTACCCGCTCACGCGAACACTGACAAGCAAAGTTAATATCCAGTTCATCCATAACCACTGCATCCGGCAACAGGTAGCGCAGCATTTCTTCTGGCTCCAGCCCCTGATCGAGAAGCGCTGTTACAGAAGGCATCGCCCCTACAGCTTTTTCAATCTCTGTGATCTCCGCATCAGTCAGACCAGGAAGAAGCTGAACAATAAATCCTCCAGCCACAATTACTGACTCATCGGTATCTACCAGTACACCTAGGCCGACCGCAGCTGGAGTTTGCTCAGAAACCGCAAAATAATAGGTAAAATCATCGCCAAGCTCCCCGGAGATAATAGGAATACTACCTCTGTACGGCTCTTTCATACCTAAATCTTTTATAACATCAATGAACCCTTCAGTTCCCACCGCTCCAGCTACATCCAGCTTCCCCATGCTATTGCTCGGTAAATGAATATGAGGATTATGCACATAACCACGCACTTCTCCCAATGCATTGGATTCTGCAACGATTTGTCCGATCGGTCCATTCCCTTTAACCATAATACTCAGCTTCTCACTACCCTTGAGCATAGCGCCCATCATGGCTGCAGCGGTAACTGTACGTCCCATTGCGGCTGTAGCCGTTGGATACGTATCGTGTCTGCGTCTTAGTTCTTCAACCAATTCAGTTGTGCGGACAGCAAACGCTCTCACTTTACCATTAAGAGCCGTGCCGCGGATTAGTCGATCCTTCTTTTTTTCCATTGGGTGCATAGCCCTCCTATCTCTTCGCCTTTTAGGCTTCTTTATCTTTATTGGTTACGATCGTAAATAATTCTTAATCCTTCTAGCGTTAACATAGGATTTACTTCATCGATACAGTCCGTTTCACCCGCAATTAGCGAGGCAAGGCCTCCGGTCGAAATAACCTTCAGTTCGGGAGCGTTCATCTCGACTTTAATTCGTTTAACAATGCCCTCAACCTGACCCGCATAGCCAAAAATAATCCCGGCCTGCATCGCGTGCACCGTATTACGCCCGATGACCTTTTTAGGCTTCTCCAATTCAATTCGCGGCAGCTTAGATGCCCGCTGGTATAATGCCTCCGTTGAAATGCCTAGACCGGGGACAATCGCGCCACCAAGATAATTAGCACCTGCATCAATGCAATCAAAAGTCGTAGCCGTACCAAAATCAACAACGACAAGTGGACATTTGTATTGTTCAATCGCAGCAACTGCATTAACAATCCGGTCTGCGCCAATTTCACGCGGATTCTCATAACGTAAGTTAAGCCCCGTCTTAATCCCTGGTCCAACAATCAATGGGTCTTTCCCTATATATTTAATACACATATCCTCAATAGTCTTAACTAGTGGCGGAACAACCGAAGATATAATTACACCTTCAACGTCTTTGACAGATATACCTGACATGTGAAAAAGATTGTGTATCATTACTCCATATTCATCCACGGTCGATTGACGCGCAGTGCTTAGCCGAAAATGATGCAGCAATTCGCGTTTTCTATATACACCGAGAACAATATTGGTATTACCGATATCGACAGCAAGCATCATGACAAAGGCCCTTCCTTCTTGGCATTAAGGTCTAGACTGATATCCAGACTGGAGAAGGAGTACGTAAGGCGCCCGACAGAAATCACATCCACACCCGTTTCAGCAATCCCGCGTAAGGTTTCTAACGATACATTGCCAGAAGCCTCTGTCTTAACATGCGGAGCTTTCGATTTAATCCTAGCCACAGCTTGCTTCATCATATCGTTAGACATGTTATCGAGCATTATAATATCAGCACCTGCTGCCAGCGCCTCTTCGACTTGCTCTAAATTCTCGGTCTCCACTTCGATGCTCATCGTATGCGGGATGTTCTTCCGGGCACGACCTACAGCCTGCCGAATACCACCCGCGCCTTTGATATGATTATCCTTGATCATAACTGAATCATATAAGCCAAAACGGTGATTATAGCCTCCACCAATACGAACAGCATATTTCTCTAGCATCCGGTGACCTGGTGTAGTCTTACGTGTGTCTACTAGACGAGTCGGTAATCCCTCCAGCACCTGCACGAAAGAAGCTGTACGTGATGCCACACCCGAAAGACGCTGCATCAAGTTAAGCGCAAGCCGCTCACCTGTTAGAATTGCATGTGTGCTGCCCTCAACCTCAATAATTACTGTCCCTTTAGTTACAGCTTGGCCTTCTTCGACAAGGGCTGTAAAACTAAGTGCCGGATCCACAATTTCAAAGACCAGCTCTGCAATTGGAATGCCACAAATTATACCGTCTTCCTTGGCATGAATAATCCCTTTGGACTCATGGCCCACTGGAATCGTCATCTGCGTGGTTACATCTCCGGAACCAACATCTTCCCGCAACCAGGCCTTGATGGATTGTACTAGCTCTTCATTGTAACCATTAAACATCATCGCTTAATTCCTCCACTATTCCCAGTTCGCGAATTTGAAGCAGGTGCTTACGCCACTGATCATCATCCCGCTGCGGATAATCCTCACGGTAATGCGCCCCACGGCTCTCTTCCCGTGCCAGAGCAGACTCTGTCACAAGCAAACAGCAGGTCAGCATATTAGCAAATTCATATTCCTCACGTTTGGACAATGCTGATCCAAATATTGGAAGCTGTCGTTTTAATTCATCTAGTCCTTTAAGTAACATCTCTTCGTTACGACGTAGTCCGGCATATCGAACCATTACCTTCTGTAGCTTCAAACGACGTTCCACAATAGCTTGAGTTGGCGAATCTACACGTCCCTCGTTACTGTTAACCGATAAAACATCACGGTCCAGCGGGGAAAGCTCATGAATCCGATCAATAATACGCTGTCCGAATACAATGGCCTCAGATAATGAATTACTAGCTAAACGGTTAGCGCCATGCAGGCCTGTGGAGGAAACCTCTCCGCAAGCAAACAGACGTGGGATGGTGCTCTCTCCATTCAGATCGGTCTTAATCCCCCCCATCATATAATGCGCAGCGGGAGCCACTGGAATCCAATCACTTGTAATATCCAGTCCATAGCCCATACATGTCTCATATATTGTGGGAAACCGATGCTTCACCATCTCTGGAGATTCATGTGTAATATCCAAATAAACGAACGTTGATTTAGTATGTTCCATTTCACTTACAATAGCTCGTGCTACAATATCCCGCGGAGCTAGCTCAAGCAGGTCATGATAACGTTCCATGAACCGTTCTCCATTAATATTGCGCAAGACTGCTCCTTCCCCACGCACAGCTTCGGAGATTAAAAATCTAGGAGCTCCCGGGTAACTAAGTGCTGTAGGATGAAATTGAATAAATTCCATATCTCGTATATGAGCCCCAGCGCGATAGGCGATCGCTACACCATCTCCTGTAGCTACTTCTGGGTTGGTAGTGTATCGATATAATTGTCCTGCTCCACCAGAGCACAAAATGGTCGCATCCCCTTGCAGGAACAACCTTCCACCACCGGGCCGTTGCAATAATGCGCCTACACATTCTCCACCTTCAGTGATGAGATCGATAACATAATGATCATCCCAGACCTCAATATTCTCATGTTCGGCTACCTGTTCCGCCAATGCACGAACAATCTCATAACCTGTAGCATCCCCATTAGCATGCAAAATACGGCGGTGGCTGTGTGCACCTTCCTGAGTCAAAGCCAGTACCCCATCTTCCTTATCAAACAGAGTTCCTAAGCGAATTAACTCATGAACGCCTTCCGGCCCTTCATTAACAAGTGCATCGACAGCTGTTGAGGAGCAAAGACCTGCTCCGGCCATTAAGGTATCCTGCCGGTGGTAAGCAGGGGAATCATCCTCAGCTATAACAGCTGCGATCCCCCCCTGTGCATAGCGAGTATTACTTTCCATTACTGATTTTTTTGTGATCATTATGACACGCCGATCTTCACTGGCTTTAATAGCTGTGAATAACCCGGCAATCCCTGAACCAATAACAATACAATCTGTCTTTACCGTAGGAATATCCCGAAGATCAAAATCAACCAAATATTGTGGAATCATGACCGCTTTTCACCTGTTTCAACGAAAGAGTAGCGCATGCTACCGGACTTGTAGCATGCGCTCTAGGGATGTTCTGGCTTTGTCGGCGACAGCAGGCGGTACATAGATTTGTGGCTTCATCGTCTCCAGGCATTTCACCAGTTTTTTTAGATTATTAACTTTCATATTAGGACAAACAAGAAATTTGGTAGCAAAATGGAATTCTTTATCTGGACTATCCTTACGAAGCTGATATCCGGTACCATCTTCCGTTCCAACGATAAATTGCTTACGATCCGATTTCCGGCAATACTCCAGAATTGATGTAGTGCTGCCTACATAGTCACCCATGGCGACTACTTCAGGACGACACTCTGGATGAACTACAAATTCCGCATCTGGATATTTTGCTCTCATTTCTACTACATCTTTGACGGTCAACATGTCGTGAGTGTTGCAATAGCCTTCCCAAATAATCAGCTTCTTGCCCGTCTGATCTTGTACATATTGACCAAGATTCTTATCTGGGACCCAAATAATCTCTTCGGCATCAAGGGATTCGATTACTTTCACAGCATTAGCAGAGGTACAACAAATATCGGTTTCTGCTTTAATCTCGGCGGACGAGTTGATATAAGTGACTACTTTAGCATTTGGATGTTGAGCTTTTAGCTTACGCAAACCGTCTACATTGACCATATCTGCCATTGGACAGCCTGCACGTTCATCAGGAATAAGGACGGTTTTGTTCGGGGCTAGAATTTTTGCACTTTCCCCCATGAAATGAACACCGCAGAATACAATAACTTCCGCATCTGTCTCTGCAGCTTTCTGAGCGAGTAAAAAAGAGTCGCCCCGGAAATCGGCAACCTCCTGAATTTCATCACGTTGATAATAATGAGCTAAAATGATTGCGTTTCGTTCCTTTTTAAGCTGTTCAAGACGTTTACGAAGTTCTCGATTCTGTTCCTGCTTGCGCTCAAGCGCCAGAGCTTCCACCGATTGTTCTCCCCCTTAAATCCTCGCGGCTTTTCGCCGACATGATGTTATCAAATGGCATGCGCCATCATGGTGAAAAAATGAACATGCTGATATAAATAGTAAGTAATATTAATCACTAATGTACACAACGTTCCAGCCCCTGTCAATGTAACTGGACAGGCTTTAAGGCATAGAATCCCTTAAAAATTAAAATAAAAAATCCGGAGAACAGTTACGTTCTCCGGATAAATTTACATCATATGAATGGTGGACCCAATTAGGTAAGGCTAGTGCCCCCACCTTTATTGTCATCGTCAGAACCGTCATTACCCTCAGAATCAGGGTTATTCGGGATATCCTTCGATAGGTCAGGAAGTGTGGACTGTTCATCCTCAGGCTTGCCTTGAATGCGAACTCGCACATCACCGATATTGTCGATGACAGGCTCGCCAACTTCATGGGCAACACCTTCGCCACCCTCTGGTTTACCATCCTCGGAAAGGAATCCTTGTTCAATCAGTTGTGTGATCTGATCAAGCTCAAGTGTTTCTTTCTCAAGTAATGTATTGGCAATCAAGTGCATTTCTTTGGAGTGTTTGATCAACAGATCTTTACAACGTTCGTAACTCGAAGTAATAAAGTTCTGCATTTCCTGATCAATCTCATAAGCAATGGAGTCACTGTAATTCTGTTCATGCCCAATATCACGACCCAAGAATACTTGACCTTGAGAAGATCCGAACTGCATAGGTCCAAGCTTATCGCTCATACCGTACTCCATAATCATGGCACGCACGATGCGCGTAGCCTGTTGGAAGTCACTGTATGCACCCGTACCGATCTCACCAATAAACAATTCTTCAGCAACACGTCCACCAAGTAATCCAGTAACCTTATCCAAAAGCTCCTGCTTGGTAACGATCATCCGATCTTCCTTCGGAAGCATAATAACATATCCGCCTGCACGTCCGCGTGGGATAATAGTAACTTTATGCACCATATCAGCGTGCTCAAGGAAGTAACCTGCAATAGTATGGCCTGCTTCATGATAAGCTACAATACGTTTCTCGCGGTCACTGATCACACGGCTGCGTTTCTCAGTACCTACGATAACACGGTCAATAGCTTCATCCACTTCAATCATGGAAATATCTTTACGGTTACGACGTGCAGCTAGCAAAGCTGCCTCATTCAGCAGATTCTCCAGATCAGCACCTGTGAATCCGGTTGTGCGTTTAGCAACAACATCCAGTCTTACATCTTTCGTAAGCGGTTTGTTACGAGCGTGAACCTTAAGTACAGCTTCACGGCCTTTCACATCAGGACGGTCAACCGTAATTTGACGGTCAAAACGTCCTGGACGAAGCAATGCCGGATCAAGTATATCAGCGCGGTTAGTCGCCGCTACAATAATAATGCCTTCGTTACCACCGAATCCATCCATCTCAACCAGCAATTGGTTAAGCGTCTGTTCACGCTCGTCATGTCCGCCACCAAGACCGGCGCCACGCTGACGACCCACAGCATCAATTTCATCAATGAAGATAATACATGGAGCATTCTTCTTAGCATTCTCGAACAAATCACGTACCCGAGAAGCACCGACACCCACGAACATTTCCACAAAGTCAGAACCGGAAATACTAAAGAAAGGAACGCCAGCTTCACCTGCTACCGCACGGGCAAGCAATGTTTTACCTGTTCCCGGAGGACCTACAAGCAATACGCCCTTAGGAATACGTGCGCCAACAGCTGCAAATTTGCGTGGATCTTTTAGGAACTCAACGACTTCGACAAGCTCTTGCTTCTCTTCGTCCGCCCCTGCTACATCCTCAAAGCTGATTTTCTTCTTCTCTTCATTATATAACCGAGCCTTGCTCTTGCCGAAATTCATGACTTTACCGCCGCCACCTTGCGCCTGGTTAAACAGGAAGAAGAACAAGATGAACATAATTACCAGTGGGATAATTGAAGAAAGGAATGTCAGCCAAATGCTGGTACCTTCCATTTTCTTCTGAGTTAATTCAATCCCATTAACATCACTGGCTTGAATCAGTTCATTGATAGCGGCATCTGTAGGAGGAATATATGTGGAGAAGCTTTTCGATTTAGTATCGGCAGGCAGCTCTCTATACTCGCCTGTGACCAGAAAGGCATTACCCTCAAACTGAACCGTCAAATCCTTCACATTGTTGTTCTTGATCTCCTGCCGTAACTCGTCGTATCTAGGGAAATCGGCGGCTTCATTTCCATTGCTCACAAACTGGACAATACCCACCACGACTAAAAATAAAATCAAATAAAAACCAGAATTCCGGATGAACCGATTCATCCCCTACCTCCTCTCACAACACTCAAGTTATTGTACCATAGCCTCTTGGGACACCTCAAATAAAGGAAGTTGTGGGTATCCGATCCGTATGATCGAGGCAGTCCTTAGTTCAATTGGAATAAATCTCAGGTTTCAGTACTCCAACATATGGGAGGTTCCGATACCGCTCGGCATAATCCAATCCGTAGCCTACTACAAATTCGTCAGGTAACACGAAGCCTGTGTAGCTGGCTTCAAGATTAACAGTGCGGCCTGATGGTTTATCAAACAAGGTAACCACAGAGATAGTAGCAGCATTCCGGTTGCGGAGCAACTCAATTAAATAGCTGAGTGTAAGACCACTGTCAATAATATCTTCAACGATCAAGATATCGCGGCCTTCTACCGATACATCCAAATCCTTAATAATTTTGACTACTCCAGAGGACTTGGTGGATGCTCCATAGCTGGACACTGCCATGAAATCCATCTCAACAGGTACTGTAATGGCTTTAACCAAATCTGCCATAAATATAAACGCACCTTTTAGTACACAAATTACTAAAGGGGTACGACCTGCGTATTCTTCGCTCAGTGTTCGACCGAGCTCCTTAATTTTCTGCTGAAGTTCCTCTTCGGTGATCAATACTTCTTGAATATCGTTTTGCAACTTGCGAAACCTCCTAAGTTATACTATGAAAGACTTACTTCGACCATTACGTGACTTCGTGGTCATCCAGCTCTGCCAGAGACAATAGAAGTACGGAGGTCGTGTGCCGCCCTACTGCGGCATGCATCGAGCGTCTTACGCCCGGAATCCAGACGATATTGCCCAAACCATCACAAACGAGGGGAATCAATGACCGTTCGGAAGCAGGTATTTTATCATCAATATAAATATCTTTTACCTTTTTGCTTCCGTTTAATCCCATGATCCTTATGGTATCTCCAGGCAATCGGGATCGTATCGTCAGTGGAAAGACCAGTTCATCACGGTCAAACCAAGCCGACATCTTCCCATAATCCTCCCCCTGTACAAAAAAGTTTTCTCTCTCCAGTACCGCCATCGACATCACCTTACCTATTTCCTCCAATTTAAGCTCAGAGTCCGGTAAAAACAGACGATATGTATAGCTTGCCTGTGGCGTCGTGGGCTTGGACGAGAACAAGATACTATCATATTGCCGCACACAAGTCAGGCCTCCACCCAAATCCAAGCTCCAGGTGGTGGGATAGCTCTGCAGCGTTCCCCGACGTACAGCTTCAATCTTGGGGAAATCAAGGGCAGATAAATCCGCCGACAGATAATTTAATATTAGTTTAATCAAACGCCGTTGTAAAGCGGAGGGTATGGCAGCAAATGAAGCTCTGTTAAAGGTGTATTTCCCATCCCCTTCCGAAACTAGCTCTTCAAAGCATTTTGCCGCAGACGTCTCCATATACTCATCTTCAGCTCCCGCAATTTCCGCAAGCTGTACGAGGGATTGCCTCACTCTGCCATTATACTTTTCCAGAAAAGGAAGAACTTCCAAACGAATGGCATTCCGCTTGTATTTCGTCAGCAGATTGGTGGCATCCTCAGCATAAGTGAAACCTTCATTTTGGCATAACCCTAAAAGTGCTGTTTTGTTAATACGTAGGAATGGGCGAATGAGTTCCACCTTTTTTTCTGTTCTTTTCCACTTGATACCCGACAGTCCAGATAAGCCACTTCCGCGTAATAGACGCATAATTACAGTTTCTGCCTGATCATCAGCATGATGAGCCAGAGCAACAGAACGCGCCCCATATCGGTGCGCCGTATCAATCAGAAATTCGTACCGCTTCTCACGTGCAGTACCCTCAGGACCAAGTCCACTCTCTTTAGCCAAGGAGGGAATATCGAATTCCGCAAACTCAAAGGGCAGTCCCAATTCTTCAGCCATACCACGTACGAGCTCTGCCTCTTCCTTCGACTCCGGCCTAAATCCATGATTCACATGAGCACATATTAAGGTAAGCGGTATAAATTTTAAAGATATTTCATGTAAAACATGCAAAAGAGCCACAGAATCCGGGCCGCCGGAAACTGCGACTACAATGGTGTCATGGGGCGCCCACAGCTCATGCTCGGCTGCTGACTCCAATACAGACTCCACCAGTCCATTCATTTGCTCCATATGCGCCCCCCTCTCTCTCCAACTATATGTATGAGTTCAAAAACGGAATACCCAATAAATCGTAAAGGCGAGCAAAAACAAAGACAATGCGAATGCATTTTTTAACCACCGGGGGGTGTCCATACTATCCGGGCGCTTTCTGCGCGAGTTATAAATATGGTTTCGCCAGACCTCAGTAGCATCCGCAGAGCCTGAGAACCCCCCTTTTAACGCCATACAAATCCAGGAGGATAGTTTCTTATTGGGTAAATTTCTAGCCAGCTTAAATAATTCGTCCACACTTCTCGTCTGCGGCAGCTGTAAGGCTGCCTTTTTGAGCCCTTCTTCATTGAGCAAACGAAGACACAGCACAGCAAATGCGAAAAGATCGTAACCCTCATCGCTGATTCGACTGCCCGCATTCCAGAAACCACGATCATGCCATTCGGTAAACTGCTTCACGCTACGACCAATAGGGCTTGTGCCCCCAAAGTCGATCAGTTCCACTTCACCGTATTTAGATACCATGACGTTCTCGGGCTTCAAATCACCGAACACAAATCCACATTCATGCAGTGTGCGCAGCTTTTCAAGCAGACCAAGACCTACCAGGCCTAACCAATCGGGACCGTTTTTCGATAAAAAATGATGCAGCGGTTTGCCTTCAACATACCTCATCACATAGAAGGGGATATTATCCCCATTCGCAAAATCATCCGCTTCCAAAAAATAAGAAGACAATGGATTCTCACGACGAGCCCGATGTTCATTCCGCTTTCGTCGCGATTGCAGCGAGGTCAGTACATTGATCTCCGATTGAAGTTCAAGTGTATCGTATCCGATTTTTAGCGCGTACCTTTCCCGTCTGCCTTCTCTTTGCACAAGATATACGGTTCCGTTCGCGCCCCTTCCCAGCATCCGCTCAACGACATAACGGTTACCCCGCCATTTGCCGTTAATTAAGGTACCAGTAGGATAGGACGGATTAGACGACATACCCACCAATCATCCCTTCTCTTTCGTCGTGGTCATCGCTTAGTCGGCGTCCACGATGTTCATCCAGTGTATCATAACGATAATGTTCAAGCACCTTGAAAATAGCTGGGCCAGTCGGTGTTGCGCCTCTCATGTGTAATTTAGAGAATAGCGTACGAATACCTGACATGTCATGCGTCCAATCTAGATCAAGCTTGGCATCTTCACTGCTGTTATTTCCGGGAAAATGAAACACAGCGATCTCACTCTTGCCTTCCCGTGCTTCTAAACTGAGTGCCAAATCGCGGATTGCATCTTCCACAGCACCCAGTTTAGGCTTCATACTGGCACTGGCATCGATAAGAAGTGCAATGCGCAGCGGCGTTGTTTCTGTCAGTTCATCTACAACTGTAACAACCTGTGAACGTTGAACAGGAGGCAGCTGATCCAGTGAGCCGTCGCCTAGTATCTTTTTTACCTCTTTATTAACCGCCTGCTGGATCGTCTGAACCACGGTCTTGCGTGTCATCATCTGAATCGTCTGCGCCAGTTGTGGTGTTCCGACTATTCGGCTAAGGCCTCCCCCGGCCTTGGCAATGTCGGCAATCTCCCGGCTGCCGATTTCACCGATCGTACCATAATCAACTACACCGACCACATTTACGGTGATTCCCTCCTGCAGGGCATGCGCCGCTGCCAACACCGGACTTTCTCCTACATTCGAACAACCGTCAGTAATGAGCATAATTTGCTTCATAACCCTCAACTCCCCCTTTGTTTGAACCTCTGTTTCTAGCATATCCAGAAATGAGAGATTTCAAACGGTTGATGTTAAGTGGGGAGTCTAGATCAAAACAGAGGGGGTTAGTGAATAGGGGAACTGCGAGAAATGTTTGGGCTTTCGATCGCTGTTGTCCTCAGATTCCTTGATTAGAACCGCCTCTCGCGGTTGGAATCCGAGGACAAAGGCGAACGCTCCGCTTCTACAGCTCCAAACTTTCTCTCCGTTCCATACCTTCACTAGTAAACAGTTTAGATCTACAGATTCCGTCCCAAGTCAGCCGACCATTGAAACGAGAATAGTACAGGCCGGCGAGTTACACATCACGGACTCGCCTCGACTGCCTCCAGTAGCACGACGTCTTACGCGTGCTACAAACTCACAAGCAACACGACGCTTCGCGCGTGCCCCCCAAGCAGCACGATATCTTACGCGTGCCTTAAACTATACAAGCAACACGACGCTTCGCGCGTGCCCAACATTAAAACCTACTAAACCTAAACCTAAAATAACTAACTTACCGTACGCGGGCGCTCCATACGACCGATGCCCGGCATATGCAGGCTGGACCATTCCGGATGAAAATGATCAAGACGGCTGACGACAATAGTCATGTCATCAAGGATCTCATTGCCCTGATAACGGATCACTTTCTCCAACAGGCTGTCCGCTAAATCCTGAGGATCATCACCCTCAAGCTCTTGGATCATCCGTTTCATCCATATCTCCTTATTAACGGCATATCCAGGCGCATCATAAATACCATCGGTCATCATAATTAAAATATCGCCGGGGCGAAGCTGCATACTGATTAAATCCACATCAATATCTTTAATGATTCCTATCGGCAGATTGCTAGAGGTTATTGGAATGACCTCACTCCCCCTCCGGATGAAGCTTGGTGCTGAAGCAATCTTCATAAACGTTGTCTGCGCAGAATATTGATCGATTAAAGCCATGTCGACAGTAGCATAGAATTCATCAGGGGAGCGTAATAAAAGAATTGAGTTGACCGACTTTACAGCCAGCTTCTCATCCATTCCGGATTGCAGCAGCTTTTCTAACATGCCGAGTGCGGCACTGCTCTCCATCCTTGCCCGTTCACCATTCCCCATTCCATCACTGATGGAAACTGCAAAGGTTCCATTTCCAAGCTCTACGGTGCTGAAGCTATCGCCAGATAGCATATCTCCACCTTTAGAAACAACTGCCACACCCGTGTTTACCTCAAAGGCTTTGGCTGAACCAAAGGTAACCATCGAGAGTCCTTCCCGGGGATGAACCGCCGTCTCACTCATGACAGCAATATTCTCATCCAGAATGTCGGAGAGGAGTGGGGCAATCATTTTACGGCATTCATCAAAACCGCGATTATAAGCGTGCACTACTTCTATTTCTACGCGTCCTGGGTCCAGACTTAAAATTTCAATGCCATGAATAGACAGTCCCAATTTCTCAAGAGCCTCGCGGATTTGCGCTTCCTGCCGATACATGGCCTGTCCCTCACGCTTAATTTCCTTGGCCAAGTCTTCCATAACCTGTGACACGCCTGACAACTGCTCGGCAACAAATTGGCGACTATCGTATATTTGTCTTTTCCACCGCATATCATGTTGGTAGAGATCATATTGTCCCTTCATGACCTCAAGCACTTCACCGGTTTTGCCACAAATACGGCTCCATTCCGGTGGCAGCTGAGCAGCCGTAATATCAGGGCATTCCTCAACAGTTGTCATCATATCTGTCATGTATCTATATGTCTGATAGAATTTTGCATCCCAGCAGTGGGTACGGCGAATGCAGCCAGCGCAGGCTCCTTCTGTGACCGTATTCATAAAATCTTCCATTTCACGATCCGATTTGCCCACTTCTCCGGCACGTGGAATCTGTCCAAAGCTACTGGAGAGCTGTTGGAATACCTGTGAGAATTGAGTGACCCGTTCTGCAGTCAGATCCCTGACCCTGCGGGCATATTCATGTTGAGATCGGCTATGATCTGACGTGCCCGGTACATATTTTGCAATCGCCGATATCATCGCCTTAGGCGTTATTAGAAACAGCACTATTGCTGCGCAGGTCTCCCATGTTGAGGCCATCATATCACCCGGACCCGTAAAATAGACGGAAAGGATCGTTGATCCTAGCAGCATGCCAATAGATACCGCACCCTTTCGCCCACCCTGCATCATTCCCGCTAGCATTCCGGAGAAAGCAAGCAGACTCATCTGATAGATAGCACTGATATCGGCCAGGCTGAGGATCAACCCCGTCACCACCCCAACAGCTGCACCGAGCGGAGCGCCCCCCGCCATGGCAAAGAGCAGAATTAAATAACGAGACAATATATGCTCTAATGACAAACCATTAAGGGTCCAGCCCACAAGGCCTGTCATTACGGAGGCTAACAAAATAATAAGGCATAAAACCTCCTCGTTCCTCAGCGATCTGCTCTTTTGTTTGTAAGTTAGTAGAGGAAGTGCCTGAATGAACACAAGGGTAAGAACAAACCCAAGTAAAGCATCCAGAGTTGTCATCATAAAGGGGTACCAGGAAAGAGACGGTCCGAGAACAATCTTGAACAGGCCAACCATAAACGAGGATACGAATACCATAAGGGGTGCATAAGACAAATCTATTCGTTCGAAACTTTCAAGCCCTCTATAAACAAGAAAAAAGATAATCAGTTCAGCCGTAGTAACCAAGGCACCCGGAAACGGAGTGAAGAGACTGCCAGCTATAATAGCACCTGCTACAGGTAACATAGAGTCTCGACGCATAAACACAATGACGGCAAAATATGCGACAGCAAAAGGGGACAGCTCGTCCAGAATCATAGCTCTACCTAGCAGAAACCCCATAAAGCTTAACAGAAGCATCCACTTCTTCGCTGTAATAAGCTGAATATAACGCTGCTTCTGACCCCAAGCTATAATACGCGTGCCTAAGGCTTGTCTCTGCTTCTTATCTTCGCTTCCCACTCTTGTCCACTCTGGCAAATTCACCACATTGCTTTTACTCATTTCCCTACACCACCCGTTTAAGAATTTATGGTTCTCATTATATAGCGGGTCATTTGAGAAAGTTTGTCAGAAATGGAGGGACAGTCATAAGAAATTTCCGACAAAAAAGCCTTTGTTCATTATTCCTAAAAAAATAGATCGATCCCTTGCGGCGCAGTAGGTTGCTTCTCCTTAAGCTTGTTTCCAGTGCAGTTTTAGGCGCAAGCCTGGCGGTCATTCGCCAGCGATTGCCCTAGAGTTATGTGAGAATGACATGGATGCTGTCGGCAAGTTTATATGACACGACAAAAAAACCGCAAGGGCGAAATGCCCTTGCGGTTATTTATGATGTACAGGTATTGGATTATACGCGTTTGGCTCCACGGCCTCCGCGCTTTCCTTCTGTGTTCTTCTTAATCGAAGATATCCGTTCTTCGCTGTCTTTCAGGAATCGCGACATTTTATCCTCGAATGAAGGTTTACCGGCTGCAGGCTTAAATGGACGCCCACCCCGTTCACGATTGAATCCACCGCCGCCTCCACCACTGCCGCCACCGCCGCCGAAACGGTCTCCGCCGCTAGGACGTTCTGGTCTTGGAGCTCTAGGCGGACGTACTTCCGATGCTGGCTTGTCAACAGCCTGCTTAATGGAAAGTCCGATCTTGCCGTCCTTATCGACGTTGATCACCTTGACGGTTACTACATCACTAATCTTCAGATGATCGTTAACATCCTTGACGTAATTATCGGCGATTTCCGAGATGTGAACGAGACCTGTGACACCTCCTGACAGATCCACAAATGCTCCGAAATGCGTGATGCCTGTCACTTTGCCTTCTAACTTGGTGCCCACTTCAATTGCCATAGAATAAAATGATCCTCCCTTAAAAATATACAGACGAATATTAAGGTCATCCTGTCTGCGGTGATTTGATTATACAGTAAAGAGCAAAGCAAGGCAACAGAGTAAAAGCCTCTTTTAGCCGGTATTATTGCTCTGATTGCTCTGTTCGAATAGGAGTTTCCCCTTGAGGATAGATATTGTACCATTTACGCGCTAATTGGCCAATATACTCATCATCATTAAGTCTGGACACTTCATATTTCAGTTGATTCAAAGATGCTGTGACGCTCTCACTAGTCTTTTGTTTCTTGGCGAGTTGCTCGCCCTTGTCCGTAATTGCCGCACTTTGATTGAAGTAAGTATAACCCGCCCAGCCAAAAAATACTGCCACAAAGAGAATCCACATGACTCTTCTTCTCTTCGCGCCTGCGGCCGAATTTTTGCTGGGATTACTTTTCTCTTCCGCAGTGAATCTGTTCATGCAGCGTACCCCCTAATTCAAAGGTCAGCGTTTCCGCCATTTGGTAATCCATCCAGTAATCTTCACGATCCAGGCGCTATGCTTAAGCCGAGATAACCATGGAGAAATCCACCTTACTGGTAATACCCAAATTGGCTTCGTTAGACGCAGCAGAAGCTTAAGGATGAATAATAGAATACGACCTAGCAGCACTAGCAACCCTATAATAAGGCGCCAAAGCCAGCGAAGAGGTTTACCTATTAGAATCTCCACAAGTCTCCATAGCAATCTGCACATATACTGAACCGATTGAATTAACATTAACACAAAACGCCGCACCGTAACACTGAAGATCAAAAAATAGATCCATATTCCTAGAAATAAACCTAAAAAGACATAAAATCGCAATTGCCCCTGATTTCCGGCATAGAGCATTCTAAAAACAAACAAAGCAGCACAAAGCCAATACAGCAGGTCAAGCATGGCATTCAGCCATTTGGGAAAATTGAACTTGAGCGACAGCACCCGGTAGCTGTCATAGGCCAGTCCCATTGTCACCCCGGCCAATATCATGTAGAACAGCGTCAGCCACTGAACTGCAGGATTCATTTAAATAGCTTACCGAGTAGACCTTTATTTTTGCCCTGCGATCCGGGATCTAGATAAATCAGGGAATGTACATTGCCCTCCAAGGACAACAGTCCATTCTCCAGACTTAAATTTTTGATATGTAAATGATTCCCGCGAATGGTGAGATGGCCGAGTTCTGTACGAAGCAAAAATTCCTCGCTATCAAAGCTCTCCACATTTTGCACGCCCGTCAACTCTAGCTGTTTACGACTGCGCATGTGCAGATCATGCTGTTTATTTACCTTTCCTGGCTCGATCATAGCATGTACCCCTCCTTCTTACCTCTAATCTATGGCAGTAGAAGAAGTTATAGAACATTCCAATCCACTAAAATAAGAGAGATAAAAAAGAAAAAAGAAGGCACAACTCTACAATATGTAAAGTTGTGCCTTCTTATTTACTATTAACTATGTTACTCCTACCAGTCCAAGCCGGTGCTTTTGGCCACAGGCTCTTCCCGAAGTAGGGTATACATACCAGCGGCTTCGTCCTTGCGTGTCGTTTCGACTAGCTTTTCGACTTTGACCGTTACAAGCTTTTGTCCAAATTGCACAGTAATCTCGTCGCCGATCTTAACTGCACTACTTGGTTTAGATTCCCGCCCGTTAATCAGCACCCGGCCTTGTTCGGACACATCCTTGGCCACTGTACGGCGCTTGATTAATCGGGACACTTTCAGGAATTTGTCAAGACGCATTAGTTAACGGCTTCTTTAAGCTTGTTACCAGCTTTGAATGCCGGTACAGTTGATTCTGGAATTTCAATCGTTGTGCCCGTTTGCGGGTTGCGACCAGTACGTCCTGCACGTTTACGAGTTTCGAATGTACCGAAACCGATCAGTTGAACTTTATCGCCTTTTGCCAAAGCTTCTGTGATCTCACCCAAGAATCCGTTCAATACTGCTTCTACATCTTTTTTTGCCAATCCGTTTTTCTCGGAAATGTTGTTTACCAAATCTGTCTTGTTCATAATTTAAAGTTCCTCCTAGGATACGAAAAAATAAATGAAACGAGATTCACCGCCATATTATGGGGCAAGCCGTCATTTCGTCTTTATGATATTCTTGATGTCATCTTAAAATCCTGCCACGAATCGTCGTTTTTTAAAAAAAGAAACAGTTATTTCTCAGAAATCGTCGCAGAATCTATTCTATAGCACTATTAAACTACTCGCCATAATCTAAATCAGAGATGAATGCTACTTTCACAGCATTGCCTCATCTTAAGGTCCGTATACCGTACATAGTCTGAGAAAATCACTATACTTTTCGTTCCTCAGTCTTTGCCTCCTGCCACAACTCTTCCATCTCTTCCAAGCTGCTATCCTCTACACTCATACCCTTGGCTCGCAGACTCTGCTCGATATACTGAAACCGACGCACAAATTTGCGGTTGGTCCGGGTTAAAGCTTCTTCCGGATCTGCGCCAATAAATCGGGCAACATTGGTAACAGCAAATAATAGATCGCCCAGCTCCAGGATTTGATCCTCGGCGGCTGCATCCGTATCGATGGCTTCTTGCAGCTCTTCTATTTCTTCACGAACCTTAGCTAAGCAATCCGTAGCGTTGTCCCAATCAAAGCCCACCTTGGATGCTTTTTTCTGAAGCTTGTACGCCTTCATAAGTGCAGGCAAATCACGCGGAACCCCACTGAGGGCGGATAATTCCTCTGGCTTCACGCCTTTACGCCGCTTCTCCTCTGCCTTCATGCCCTCCCAATTGATCAGAGCTTCTTCAGCATCATTCGCATTCTTGTCACCAAATACATGGGGATGGCGGAAGATAAGCTTATCATTCAGTCCTTCTATGACGTCAAATACGTTAAACGTGCCCAGCTCCTCTTCCATTTGGGAGTGCAGCATGATCTGCAGCAAAAGATCGCCCAGCTCCTCTTTCATATGGTCTGGGTCATCCTCATCAATCGTCTCAAGCACTTCGTAGGTTTCTTCGATTAGATTTTTACGCAAAGATTCATGAGTCTGCTCCCGATCCCACGGACAACCGTCCGGACTGCGCAAAATATCAACAATCTCATGCAAGCGAGCGAAAGTACGATTTCTTAGCTTCTCCTCACGATTCGCAGGTACATAGACCAGAGACAAATTGCCATAACCCTCAAGCCGGTCCAATTCGTATAGAGGAACAGTCACAATGTTTTCTTCGTTCTCCACGCCAAGGGCATGACCCACCACCACTTCATATTCGGGTGGATACAGCTCCATCAGACATAACTTTGTCTCCGAAGCTGTAAAGCTGTCATAAACCTGGCCAATCAGAGTATGCAATTCAGGTTGAAGCTGAGCGCTGCGAATGCCTGAAGCATCTAATAACTGGAAGCCTTCAATAGGGTCGAACCCCAGTCGCACAAACGCCTCGTCCAGAAAACTCTCCCCGCCTAATATTTGCAGTTCTATTCCTTCTTCCGGGCAACGCTGACGCAGCTGTGAAACAGCTGACTCTGCAACCATGGGGTGCCCCGGAACCGCATAGACAATATCTGTACCGTCTGCGGCGGAGCGAGCCTCTTCAATCAATTTTGAAGTAATTGCGGCATAGACCTCAGGAAACGAAGCTAATGTTTCATACAGTCCATCAAAGGATTGCGTGGCGATTTCAAGCTCGGTGAGAGCAGCCATAACTGGATGCTCTTGGGTACGAACGTAGACAACGGATGCTGCCTTCAGTTTTTTTATAATTCCTAGTGTCAGCCGATCAGGATTACCTGACCCGAGACCAACAACTGTTAATGTTGCACTCATATCTGTTCCTCCTTTTAAGCGGGTTAATTATGGAAATAAACGCAGCTTCTTGAACTTGTCCGCCAGAGACGGGCCGATGCCCGGAAGCTGGCGAAGCTCGCTTTCGCTGAGCAGCCGCAGCACCACCGCGCCTACGGCAAAGACAACGCAGCCTGCGAGTACCCCGAGCAGGCTCTGCGCCAAGCTGGCGGTGCGTCCGCCGCCGATGCCAGCGGCCGTAGCCGCGGCGCCAGTGCCCCAGCTGGCAGCTGCGGCGGCAAGAGCCAGGCCCGCTGTGAGCAGCGCGGGCCGTGCCAGGGCATCTGCGAGGCGAAGCCGCAGATGGCCCTGGCGGTACAGCAGCAGCACGTTAAGCGCTGCTGCGAACGAATGCGCGGCCACGCCAGCGATGGCCGCGCCGGTAATGCCCTGCTGCGGAACCAGCAGCAGGTTCAGGGCCGCCTTGAGCAGCGCGGCGGCCAAAAGGTGCAGGGCCGGGGCGCGCACGTAGCCGAGGCCCTGCAGGAGCGCAGCAGAGATGATGCTCACTGTACCGCCAACAGCGGTAAAAGCCAGCCAAGTCATTGTGCTGCTGCCAGCGGTATCGCCGTAAAGAGCCATATTAATCGGCTCAGCAAGCACTGCAAGGCCCGCTGAGGCCGCTAGACCTAACAGCCAGAACCAACGCAGCGACAAGCTGCAGCGGGTCTCAATCAGCTTCATATCTCCCTTGTACTTCGCTTCCGCCAAAGCTGGAATGAACACAACAGACAGTGAGGTGGCAATCATCGTTATAATCTGCACAAGTGGCAAACCCCGATTGTACACACCAAACTGGGCCATCGCAGCTACTTCACTTCCGTCATACGACAGCAGTCGAGGCACAGTGAATACATCTACAAGACCGATAAGAGGCATAGCCAGTGCACCTAGCATTACGGGAATTCCATAAGCCAGCAGTGTACCTGCTTTAATGCCCATAAACCCTTGCTTGGAACCTAGCCCATGTCCTGCATCCAGCGCTCTTACACGCTGACTTTCGACAGCACCAGCTACTTCAGCAGCAGCTTCCTGTTTTACCCTCCGGCGGTGACGTCTCAAGTACAGCAGCATAATTACAAGCCCTGCGGCTCCCCCTCCGGCAGAACCAAGCAGCGCGCCAGCAGCGATACTCTCGGCTCCTGCTCCCTGCGAAGTGAGATATAACAGAAGAATAATCATCACTGTAACCCGTACAGACTGCTCTACAATCTGTGACACGGCAGTAGGAACCATATTATGCAGCCCCTGAAAGTACCCGCGTATGGCCGACATGACAGGGACAACAGCCAGACCCCAGGCGCTTGTCCGCAAGGCAGGCATTACATGTGAGTTACCTACCCATTCGGCAATGATGGGTGCACCTGCATAGGTGATGGCGCCGATAATCAAGCCGCTGATGCCTGTAATTAGCGCGGATAATAGTAGAATCCGGCGGCCTTCTTCATCGCGTCTCCCAGCCGAAGCTTCGGCGACAAATTTGGAGATCGCCGCAGGCAGACCTAGCATAGCTACCGTTAACAGCATTGTATACAAGGGATACACTGTGTTGTATATACCAAATACAGCATCTCCGCCTAGATTTTGCAGCGGAATTTTTTGAAGTGTGCCAATAAGCTTTGAGATAATGGCCGCGGCACTAAGGATAAATGCGCCTTGCAGCAATCGTGATGTTTGTGTATTAGATTTCATATAATACCTGCTTCTACAACTTTGATGGGATGAATTTCTATATTATAACGTATGTATGCCCACAAGTAGAAACGGTTTTGTGTAAACGACAAAACCCCGTTTGCCCTTTGTATATCTTACCAAAAGGAAAGCGGGGTCTAAATTAAGATTACTGCTCCATTTGTTTGCCCAGGAAAGCGGCAGCCGTTTCGGCCATTTTTATTTCCATTTGCGCCATCTTCGCCGAATCATCCTTGCTCACCATCACTACACAACCAATAGGATCTCCACCGGAAATGATCGGTGAGGCTACATATGAGGACACCAAATCCGGATGATCTTTAGCAATTTCATAACTGCCTTCATTGGTTTCTAACACAGTCTTACGGCTGTCCATGACTTTCTCCAGCAGCACTCCTACCTGTTTCTCCAAATAATCTTTTTTGGAGCCGCCTGCAAGGGCAATGAAGGTGTCACGATCAGCAATCATCGTAATGTGTCCAGTACCTTCGAACAATGACTCCGCGTACTCTTTTGCAAAGTCACCCAACTCACCAATCGGAGAATATTTCTTGAGAATGACTTCACCGTCCCGATCGACGAATATTTCCAGTGGGTCTCCTTCTCTAATACGAAGAGTACGTCTAATTTCTTTGGGAATAACCACGCGTCCGAGGTCATCAATACGGCGAACAATTCCAGTAGCTTTCATTTCACATGTGCCCCGCTTTCTTAAGAAGTATGGTCTTACTACTGTCCATTATGGGAAAGGATAATCCCAGTGATTTATCGTAATATCTGACCATAGTATTCATCTCTTCCCAGATCCTTATACATAAGCTGACATGTATTAATATCTGCATCAAGATAAAGGTAGTTCTACAACCGTTTCTGCGAAATAAAAAGCCATCTTCACTTTAAGTGAAGATGGCTTTTCTAAGGTAAGCTTGTCCACATTTACCGATGTTTATTCAGCGGCATCTGTAGCACTTGGAGAAGCACTTGGGGATGCGCTTGGAGCTGTAGTGGCTTCTGTTCCACTATTTGTTCCGGTTTCATCGGCGGCAGCAGAGCTTTTTGGCAGATTGATGTTCTCAATAATGCCTTCCAGATCCTTTTCCATGAACGTTTCTAGGTTCTTGGATACAATTGAGCTCTTAATGCCTTCTTTTTGCTCATCCGTTAACTGGTCAAAAGTCTTGTCTGTACGGGACTCCACCTTGATGATGTGGTAACCGTAAGAAGTTTCTACAGGATCACTGATGGTATTTAGAGGCAAGGTCTGAGCAGCCTTCTTAAACTCCTCCACATAAGTGCCTACAGCTTTATCTTTATATTCTCCGCCTGCCTCTTTAGAGCCAGTATCGTCAGAATATTCCTTAGCGATGGCTGCGAAATCAGCACCGCCATCCAGCTTCGCCTTAACTTCTTTCGCTATTTTAAGCGCTTCTTCGCTGGTACGCTCTTTGTTGTCTGCATCTGTCAGACCAATTAGCACATGACGCAGTGTGGCAACCGTAAAGTCGCCTTTAGTCGCTTCGAATTCTTTGACAACTTCATCATCAGTCACTTTAAGCAGCATATCCTGATAAACTGTCAGCACACGCTCCATATAAGTACGAATATCTTTCTCTGTAACGTCAGCATCTTTCAATGTCTTCTTATAGGTATCGCCCAACTGTTCCTTAATGCTTGCGATTTGAGTATCGGCTTCTTTCTCCGCTTGCTTTTTCGCTTCATCCGTTGCTTGGGAAGCCAAATATTCAAAGCCCACTTCTTGCTTCAGAATGGACTCCTTAAACGCATCGATCTCTAAATATTGCGCTTGTTGTGGAGAGAGAAATTTCATGATTTTCTGATCCATTGCAAATTCCTTTTGTGTAATCGTTCCACCTTTATAAGTGGCCACAGCTTGATTATCATCCGCACTATTTCCACATGCTGCTAGCATAGAAAAGGAAACTGCCGCTGCCAATGAAACGAGCAGCACTTTCCATGATTTTGTTTTATTTAACGACATTGTGTAGTTCTCCCTTCGATTTAAAAGACTGTTTAGCTTCCTTAAGAAACTGTTCAAGCAAGTCAAGCAGCTGTTTATCACTTAAATCTTTCGATTTGACCCGGATACTGGCTTTCGCATCCCTATCAAATTGTACACGTCTTTCGAAGCTATTTCCAACTTTGGCGAGTTTCGCTGTGTCTAAAGCGCCGAGACTTCCCTCATAGAAATTCAAGGTAACATCATCTCCGCGTCTAATCATGGAATCAATGCCATACATTTTTCCATACACTTTCAAACGAGCGACCGATAGTAGATTTACCACGGCTTCAGGTAACTCACCGAACCGATCCAAGAGCTCATCTTCAAGCTCGGAAGCATCATCAAAGGAGGTTACTGCCGCCACTTTTTTATAAATTTCAATTTTTTGGATACTGTCGTAAATATACTCTGACGGCAGATACGCGTCAATCGACAAATCAATGACTGTATTGCCTTCTTTCAGGGATGTATCTTCCTCCCCAAGCACAGTAACCTTACGCTTACGAATTTCCTCCGCCAGCATTTGTGAGTACAGATCAAACCCCACGGATGCGATAAAGCCATGCTGCTCTGCACCCAGCAAGTTACCTGCACCGCGAATAGACAGATCTCGCATCGCTATTTTGAAACCAGAGCCCAGCTCCGTAAATTCCTTAATAGACTGCAGACGTTTCTCTGCAACCTCTGTCAGAACCTTGTCCCGTTGATACGTGAAATAAGCGTAAGCGATCCGATTGGACCGGCCTACACGTCCACGCAGCTGATAGAGCTGAGACAAGCCCATTTTATCCGCATCATGCACAATAAGTGTATTAACGTTCGGAATATCTACGCCCGTCTCAATAATACTTGTGCTGACGAGCACATCGTATTCTCCGTCAAGGAAATCGAGAATGGTCTTCTCCAGCTCAGATTCCGACATTTGACCATGTCCGATGCCAACTCTAGCCTCAGGAACAAGCATAGAGATTTGAGCAGCCATTTCTTGAATGCCCTGCACACGATTATAGAGATAATAGACTTGACCACCACGAGCTAATTCCCGCTCTACAGCTTCCCGCGTAAGGGTCTGGCTATGCTCCACTACATACGTTTGCACAGGGAATCTGTTCTCTGGCGGGGTCTCAATGACAGACAAATCCCGCACTCCGAGCATCGACATATGTAGCGTACGAGGAATTGGAGTTGCAGTCAGCGTAAGAACGTCTACATTCGTTTTCAGTTTTTTCAGCTTTTCTTTATGAGTCACGCCGAAACGCTGTTCTTCATCCACAATTAATAACCCCAGATCCTTGAATACAAGGTCCTGAGATAACAGACGATGTGTACCGATAACTACATCGACAGTTCCTGCCCTAACGCCTTTAATCGTCTCGTTCTGCTCTTTACGGCTGCGGAAACGACTTAAGACCTGAATATTAAGCGGGTAATTAGCGAAACGTTCCCGGAAGGTCTCATAATGCTGCTGAGCCAAAATCGTTGTCGGGACTAGCACCGCCACCTGTTTACCTTCAATCGCTGATTTAAAAGCCGCCCGAATAGCCACTTCAGTCTTACCATACCCAACATCACCGCAAAGCAATCGGTCCATTGGCCGGTTTTGTTCCATATCCTTCTTAATCTCTTCGATAGCCCGAAGCTGATCTCGGGTCTCCTCGTAAGGGAACATTTCTTCAAATTCATGCTGTTCCTGTGTATCCTTTTCAAAACCATATCCTGCGGCACTTTGGCGCTCAGCATATAGCTTTATTAAATCATCAGCAATATTCTGAACGGAGGAACGAACCTTATTGGTCACTCGTGTCCATTCATTGCCGCCTAGCTTATATACTTTCGGCTCTTTATCTTCGGAACCGACATATTTCTGAATCAGGTCAATCTGCTCAATCGGAACTGAGAGCTTATCGCCGCCAGCATACAAAATATGCATGTAATCACGGTGAATACCGCTGACCTCAAGCGTGCCGATTCCCATATATTTTCCGATACCATGGTTCTGATGGACGACATAATCACCGATTTTCAGCTCTGTGTAACTCTTGATCCGTTCTGCATTATCTATTCCTTTGGAGATCTTCCGTGCCTTCCGCTGCTTCTGAGAGAACATTTCTCCCTCAGTTATAACAGCTAGATGAATAGAGGGCAGCTCAAAACCAGAACCCAGATTTCCTTGTATAATCATCGGCTCGTTAATGCCGTAATCATAAAGAACTCTGCGCACTCGTTCAATCCGTTCCTCACTGCTCGCAAGCATCATTACCTTAACACCGGACTTCTGCCAACGCTCCATTTCCGATTTCAGCACATTCATCTGGCCATGGAAATCCTGCATTCCACGACTGATAAACCCAAGAATGTTCTGAGGCTGAATATGCGGAACCTGACGTAAAAAGATTGACATAAACAGGCTTTGGAACGGGCGCTGATACATAACAACATCCGTATCGACAGAGAGATCTAGATCCGGCAATGATTTGCCGTTTTGCAGCAAATGCAGATTCCATTCCGATTCATCCCGTTCAAGCTGTCTCGCCGTTTCGAGCAGTCTTGTCGGCTCATCTAGAATAAGAATGGTATCCTGGGCCATGTAATCAAATAAATGAGAGCGTTCAGGATATAAAAGACTGATATATTTATAGATCTCCGGGAAATAAGTACCTTCCCGCAGCATTTCCAGCTCACGGCCAATTTCTTCCCGCAGCCTGAGCTTCGCCTGGCGATCCGCCATCTTCTCCAACTGTCGCTCCATCATAGCTGAGGCTTCAGCAGAAGCAGATTCCTGGCGCAATCTACTAGCTATAATCTCTTTAGCCGGTGTAATCTTCACACTACGTACCTTATCAATAGAACGCTGATCCACTGGATCAAAAGTTCTTATGGAATCAACCTCATCGTCAAATAACTCAACCCGATAAGCCAAAGGAGATGTCATTGGATAAAAATCAATTATTCCACCCCGTACGCTCAGTTCACCACGATTTTCAACCCGCTCTACTCTTTCATAGCCCATTTCAATCATGGACATCAAAAATTCATCCAGAGCAAGCGTTCCATCTTGGGAAACGGTGACTTGTGCCTCTGCCATAACCTCTGGGGCTGGCAGCAATCTACGCACTCCTGAGTAAGGAACTACAACAATACCACGGAAGCCCTGAGCGCATTTGGTCAGCACATCTATACGCTGAGCCAGTGTCTCTGGGCTTGATACAGCCGCTTCTGCAGCCACTAGTTCATTGGCGGGATAGAGCAGAACCCGGTCAGGGGAAAGCGCTTCCTGCAAATCATCGGCCATCTTCTGGGCCGAAAACATATTATGAGTCACTACAAGTAAGGGACGAGTTGTCTCTTCATGTAATGCTGCAAGCATAATCTGTCTAGCAGAACCTGTAAGCCCCGAAATGAGCTGCTCTTTCATACCTGCAGCAACACCATGGGTGATAGACTGGAAATCGGGATCCTTGGAAAAAGCTTCTATAAGACCTTGTAACAACAGGCGCACCTCTCTTACTAAACAGGCTAACGGTGGCATAGCCACCGTCACCTATTATGATTGGAATCGAAAAGAAGCCTCAGCTGTAACGCCAAGGCTTGCGGATGACGATAGAGACAGGCGCTTCCACCTTACTGAAGCGGACTTGTCAGCAGGCTAAGCTCCGGATTGTTCTCTAAAGCCTCCTTGCAATAGTCGCAAGTAACCTTTACCGTGATTTCACCTTCTGAATTATACGCTATTATATCTCTGCGCTCCGCAGGGGTCAAGGAATGAAGGCCCAACTGCATTTCTGTAACATCACTTCTATTAATACTGCCTAGAGATGTCTTACAGTGCCTACAAACATAGTTTATTGCCATCTATATGCCTCCTGAAGGTACTATATACCTTCAGTATGTCCGGGCAGCTTCATCTTTAGCCTTAAAAACAACAGGGTTTACAGATTAACCATTGAACTTAGCCATTGTCTGCTCGAATGAATGCTGTAAGCTGTATTCCAGTGCATCACAAGTATTAAGGATCATTTGCTTAAGCGGATCGCTTTCCTTCTTAGGAAAAGTAGAAAGAACATAATCGACAATAGCAAAACCTGGCTCAGGACGAGAAATACCCATTCGTACCCGATTGAAATTCTGTGTTCCTACATGCTGTATGATGGATTTAATTCCATTATGTCCACCAGCGCTTCCTTGATAACGCAAGCGGACTTTTCCGATTTCTGTATCCAAATCATCATAAACGACGATCATATCTTCAAGTTGAACTTTGTAATAATCCATATAAGCGCGAACGGCCTCACCGGATAAGTTCATAAAGGTCATGGGCTTAATCAATACGGTTTTGACGCCACCAATGACCCCTTCACCGATGACGGATTTACATTTGCTCTGGTTGAAGGCAATTCCGTTCTGGGCAGCAAGCTCATCCAAAGCCATAAAGCCAACATTATGCCTTGTTTTCGCGTACTGTGTTCCGGGATTTCCCAATCCGACAATCCATTTCATTATCGAACCTTTCCTTTCCGTTCGGGCTCTCCGGCAAGAGGAGTCCGTTTTTGGTACAATAGATCTAATCTACATATCTCTGTGCAACCAGAGCGAAATTATACTCCGAAGACAGGTGATAACCCATGCCGCACAAAGGCGAATTATTGACACATCAACGCCATTTTCAGTACCACATCCAATATGCTGTGCCCGTGGAAATATACAAGGGCGACGTGCATATTGATATCGGTGTATTAACAGCGGTAGACGAAGCTTTCGTGGAGCTACAAGGGACACTATATAACCGCAGTTTATTCACCTTTGTCTCCCGTCCCGGATATTAAATCCAGTAGTTCTACCTGTAGCACGCCGATAAGGGTTACATCTCCGAGAACGGAGGTGTAACCCTTTTGTACTATTCATTCGTTATATTTATTCAATCTCGAACAATTTACTAATCGACAACTCTTCATGAACGCGGATAATTGCCTCACCCATAAGTGGAGCCACGGACAACACCTTGAGCTTAGAGGTTGGATTCGCGCTGCGAATTGGAATGGTATCCGTCACGATAATTTCTTTGATTGGAGAATTCTCCAGACGCTCGTGTGCAGGACCAGACAATACTGGGTGTGTACAGCATGCGTATACTTCCTTCACGCCGCCTTCCATCAAAGCATTAGCACCAAGTACGATCGTTCCAGCGGTATCGATGATATCATCGATCAGGATGGCTGTTTTGCCTTCGATATTACCGATGATGTTCATAACTTCGCTGACGTTAGGTTCTGGACGACGCTTGTCTATAATAGCCAGTGGAGCGTTCAGGAAATCAGCAAGCTTTCTTGCACGTACTACACCGCCATGGTCCGGCGATACGACAACTGGGTTCTCGATTTGCTTGGAACGGAAATACTGAGCCAGAATCGGTACACCAAGCAAGTGATCCACTGGAATATCGAAGAATCCTTGAATCTGCATGGCATGAAGATCCATCGTGATTACACGGTGAGCGCCAGCCTTTTCAATTAGATTCGCTACCAGCTTAGCGGTAATGGGGTCACGGGAACGGGCTTTACGATCTTGACGGGCATATCCGTAGTAAGGGATAACCACGTTGATGCTTTTTGCGGAGGCACGTTTAAGCGCATCTACCATAACCAAAAGCTCCATCAGGTTATCATTTACAGGGCCACAAGTGGATTGAACAATATAAACATGGCATCCCCGAACGCTTTCTGACAGCTTGACCTGAATTTCTCCATCGCTGAAACTTGTGGTGTGTGATTCACCCATCGGAATCCCGATGTAATCAGCAATTTGACTAGCTAGCTTAGGATTGGAGTTACAGGTGAAAATCTTTAACTTGGAATCACAATAAGTCATAAAATATAAACCCTCCGTGACGGAATTTAGCTTTCCAAAGGCGCCGGCGCGGAAATATAAGTCCGTCCGGCGCTTCTTAGCAACGCTTTACGATGGACTCGAGTGGTCTTTCTTCGCTTTTGCACGGGAACGGATCTTCTCTGCATATCCCGGTTTGTTCTCTTGTCTTACTCTAGCTACAGCCAGATCGTTCTCGGAAACGGAACGTGTAATTGTCGAACCTGCTACAACAAAAGCCCCTTTGCCCACAGTAACTGGAGCAATAAGGTTAACATTACTGCCAATAAAGGCATCGTCTGCGATTGTTGTCTTGAATTTATTATACCCGTCGTAGTTAACGGTAATCGCACCGCACCCGACGTTTACATTCTTACCTACAGATGCGTCGCCGACATAACTAAGATGTGACACTTTTGAACCGTCACCAATAGTAGCATTCTTGATCTCGACGAAATCTCCAACCTTAACTTCTTCTCCAAGCACAGAGCCTGGACGCAAATAGGCAAAAGGCCCAACGGTTGTCCGTGCGCCGACTTGAGCTTGATTCAATACGGACTGCTTAATCGTTGCATCATCCATAATCTGACAGTCTTCGATTTCACTAGCCGGTCCGATCACACAATTGTCCCCGATTACAGTCTTCCCTTTCAGGATGGTTCCTGGATAAAGCGTAGTATCTGATCCGATAACTACATCTGCTCCGATATAAGTGGAGGCTGGATCAATGATGGTCACACCGCCCAGCATGTGTTTACGATTAATACGTTGACGCATAAAGGCTTCCGCTTCGGACAAAGCTAAACGATCATTAACGCCGATAGACTCAGCTGCGTCATGGGTCTGATATCCTAGTACGGTATCCCCTTGTGAACGAAGAATCCCAATCACATCAGTCAAATAATACTCCTGCTGGTTATTACTGTTCGTTACCTTCTCGAGTGCAGCAAATAATTTAGCATTATCAAAACAATAAGTGCCTGTATTGATTTCTTGAACGGCATCTTCTTCAGTAGTGCAATCCTTCTGCTCTACAATCTTCAGAACGCCGCCATCTTCACCACGAATAATTCTTCCGTAGCCTGTAGGCTTTTCCATAACAGCTGTCAATACGGTTGCAGCCGCATTACGCTGTTCATGAAGCGCCATGAGTCCTTCCAGGGTCTCCGTGGTTACGAGTGGTGTGTCTCCACAAATAACTATAGTTGTTCCTTCTTCGCCAGCAAGTAAATCCTTTGCTTGTTTGACAGCATGGCCAGTGCCGAGCTGAGTTTCCTGCAGAACGTATTCCGCTCCTTCACCTACATAGGCCTTAACTTTCTCTGCGCCATGCCCAACAACAACAACGGTGCGCTGGCATCCGGTCGCTTTTACTGTATCAAGCACGTGCCCTACCATCGGCTTACCGCAAACGGGGTGCAGCACCTTATATAATTTAGATTTCATTCGCTTGCCTTGACCTGCGGCAAGTACTACAGCCATTCTTTTCAAGAATGCCAACCTCCTACTCTTGAACTCACTACTGAATATATCTCATTCCGGGCAAAAAGAAAAGAGAACCATGAAGTCATGGTTCTCTTTTCTATAAACCCCAAGTTAGAAAAGCATTTATCGCTGCCTTTCGAAGATGTCGTCAAATCCTTCACCAGCAATAGCTTTTCTTGCAAGATCAGGCTGCTAATTCATGAAGTGTATGTCGGTGTGATCTTATCAAAAACGGCGGATCCTACGCCACCCAAAAGGTAGCCGTCTTCCGAGGAAGCCTAAGCTCCCTCTTCAATAACTTCTTCTTCTTCCGTAGCGGCGCGATCGTACTCGGCCAGAACCGCGGATTGAATCTTCTCGCGTGTTCCCGAAGAGATCGGGTGCGCGATATCGCGGAATTCGCCGTCCGGTGTACGCTTGCTGGGCATTGCAACAAACATCCCATTATTGCCATCGATGACGCGAATGTCATGAACAACAAACTCGTTATCGATGGTAATGGATGCGATTGCTTTCATTCTCCCCTCAGAGTTAACGCGGCGGAGTCTGACATCCGTAATTTGCATGTGTGTGTTCACCACCTTTTTCCATCAGAGACTTGGTGTATAATTCCACACAGCAAAGCGAATTCCTTCTTTTTGATTCCATAAAATACCTAAAAAAGAAATATATTTTTTGGGATATGTTGTTTTCGACATACATCGAGTAGTTTTCTTAATATTCCTTACGTTTTCGACAATTTCCACGCTTTTTGAAAATGTAAGAGAATGGCTAATCAAGAGGAAAAGTAGTTGCCCGGATGCGCCGAAATTCTCCGCTCTTTCGAGTCTACTTCACTTAGTTTTACCAAGGACACGTAATCGTGCAACAGACGCTCTTCCGTCTCTACAGCGCCTGATTCCACTAAAACGCCTACCCCAGCAACCTCGGCATTAAATTCACCGAGCAGATCGACCATACCACGTACAGTCCCTCCCGCCTTCATGAAGTCATCTACGATAAGTACTCGCGATTTCTCCTTGAGTGCACGTCTGGAGAGAGACATTGTGTGTATGCTTTTATGAGATCCTGATACGTAGTTAATACTTACTGCTGATCCCTCTGTAACCTGATGGTCACGTCGCACAAGCACTACCGGCAAGCCTAGCTGTGCTGCTGTTGCATAGGCTAGTGGAATGCCTTTCGTTTCAACGGTCATCACCACATCGATTTCCGATCCGTAAAAGGCCGTTGCGATGATCTTACCCGCCTGTTCCATCAAAGACGGCAACCCAAGTAGATCCGACATATACAAATAACCGCCAGGCAATATCCGGTCAGTCTGCTCTAGCTGCACACATAAGCGCTGCACAAAGGTAAGCGCCATATCTTTAGGCATAACCGGGATATAACGTACTCCACCCGCTGCACCAGCTAAAGTCTGCAGCTCTCCGATGCCTTCACCTTCAAATACTTCTTTTATGATTGCCAAATCTTCACTAATGGAGGACTTAGCCGCTCCATAGCGATCGGCAAATATAGACAGCGGCAGTAGTTCATGCGGCCGCTCAAGTAAAAACTGAGTCATGTCTACCAAACGTTGGCTTCTTTTTAATTTCTTCACGGAATGCTCCTCGCCAAAACCGAATATTTTAGAAAAATATATCACTTTTGTACGGGTTTACACAAGAGAAGCAGACTAATTCAGTGATCTCACTGCGTAGACTTCCTTGCAGAACCCTCGCAGTCCGTTGTAAATCCTTGCTACTTTAGACTGCTTGGACACTAACCCGAATACGGTAGGTCCGCTGCCTGACATCAGTACGCCATCTGCTCCAAGCTTTATCATCGCTTCCTTAAGCTGCTGAACCTCTGGATGCAGCTTTAGGGTAACATCTTCAAGCACGTTGCCCAGATGGTTGCACACGCCCCCAAAGTCTCCAGCTTCTATCGCTTGCTGCATCTTTCGAGCAGAAGGATGAACCGCTATATTATTGCTCCGAACGCGTCCATACACTTCTGCAGTCGATACATTGATCGGTGGTTTCGCCAACACAACCCAGCATTGTGGCGGGTTATTGATTGGTGTCAGCTTTTCGCCTCGTCCTGTAGCCAAGGCTGTGCCGCCTGTGACGCAGAAAGGTACATCAGAACCCAGCTCAGCGCCAAGCTCCTGTAGCTCCTGCGCAGGAATACCCAGACGCCACAGACGGTTTAGACCGCGTAGCGTAGCTGCGGCATCACTGCTGCCGCCAGCCAGGCCAGCCGCAACCGGAATTCTTTTATCCAGATGGATATGTACCCCATTCTTCACGTTATAACGGTCTTTAATAAGCCTTGCCGCCTGGAAAGCTAAATTTTTCTCGTCCAGGGGAATATAACCAGCCTGACTTGATATTATAATAGTATCCCTTGGCAGCTCAGACAGCTCTAAGCGGTCTGCTAAATCTACCATGGTCATAATCATTTCCACCTCATGAAAACCGTCAGCACGTTTGTGCAGCACATCCAGCATCAAATTAATTTTAGCTGGTGCCTTTTCATACATTTTCAAGGCGTTCACCCACCTTCAGCTTTTCCCGTAAAAACAACTTAACATATTATATGAGAAACTTCTAATGAAGTCCAATAATAAAAGGGTGTCGCCATTTAGACGCACCCTTTTTCAGTAATATTCACTTTATAGCCTAAAATTTAAGATTTCCGCGCAGCCTGTTCAGCAAGCTGTATCGCTTTTTTCACCATGTTGCCAGCGTCTTGAGTTGTAATTCCACCCCAGCCCTCACGTTCCACGGTTTCATAAAAACCCAGCTCCTTGGCTAACTCTGTCTTCAATTCCTCCGACATCATGCCTCGTTTTCTGCGGCTCATTACGGAATTCCTCCCTTATGAAAATAAATGATTAACCCGTTGCCCAATTAGTATGCTTGCTTAGCACACGGATCATGCACCAAATATTTGTCCCAAAAAACGCAAACAAAAAACAGCCTCCAAGGGAGACTGTTCGTGAAACATTAAGCTTTAATATACATAATCCGCATCTGCCCATCGTCTTCACAAACTGTGATTTCCACAGATTCAGTAAGTATATCGGCATAGCTATAGGAGACTCGCTTAAAAGTTTGCTGCTCCTGATCCAGTTTGACAATAAATACAGAAGGGTACGTTTCTTCCAGGACACCTGTGCGTTCAACGGTTTTACGACGACCTCCGTTTGCACGCAATGTGATCTTATGACCGACGTGAGCTTCAAGACTGCGTTTGATTTCCAACAGCGCGTTATTAGCCATTACCTGACGACCACCTCTTTTCTTGTCCATTATACAACTTTTTCAGGACAATGTCAAAGCAAATAAATAATTAATTATAGTTGATGCATATTTCGTTGTCAACGGAATTTTTTTGCGAGAAATCAGCGCCGGACTAATATCCTTGTTATCTGTAATATAGGCATTACAAAGAAAAAAAGAAAGGGTTAAGCTCAGCGCTCACCCTTTCTTTCGGATATTCTATTCAGCCCATTCAAATTACCTATATTCCTGACACCATAGACCTATCTCTGCCGCTTAAATGGCTGATGGTGTCACTTTTAGCGCCGACAGATTCTGCAGTCGCGGCATTCCGATGCGGAAGCTGCCACGGGTCTCAACACCACCAATACCCTGATTGCCGCTGATGGTATTATTCAGAACATCGCTAAGATTTACAGTATCCCTGATGGAAGTAAAGGATGATTTTGCTGCTACATACACGGGATCCAGAGCATGGATCAAAATTCGACCAGGTGAACTGGCAAAATTAGCTCCAGCTCCAAGTAAGGCCTCGAAATGAGATTGACAAGCACCGGCAACAATAGTCAACGCATCAAAATTCCGCTCATACTCCCTAGCTACCCTAATAGCAGCTATAAAGTTTTGCGAATTTTTATAGCTATTCAGACTATACAGATCGTAAGTATGCTGTTGCTTCAGTACCCCATCATGACCAGTGATCACTACAATATCTGGGCGTACACGGGGCAACAGCCGGTATAACGTATCAGCCATTGCAGATTCATGAACATGATGCCCTTCAGCGGGAATCCGCAGCTGCTCGTATAAGCTAAGGCTCTTATTCAAATATGCCGGATCGCCATCCAGATGCAGTACTTTACCTGGCACTTCAAAATAAGGAGCTTCCTTGGACGGTGGAGCCCATGTCCCCTCTGTTAGGGTTCCCCCGCTCCGCTGACTTTGCTCCTGACGGTCCTTCCGCAGCTGTGTCAGTGATTCCTTCGCTTTGATCTGTGCTTGCTGTCCCCGTTCCGTTATTCGGGTAGGAGGCACTTGAACCAGGTCATCCAGAGGAGAATCCGCCAACAGGCGGAAATCTGTGCCTTTAATGACGGCTCTATCCTGCACGATATTATCTACACGAAATGTTAAATCACCGCCATAAGATTTGCGAACGACCAAGTCTCCTAAATTCATTACAACCACCACCTCTACCCCATCGTATGGGCAAAGGCCTCAGTTGGTTCATAACTCGCCATATTTTTAAAATATAAGAATGTATAATGCTCCACCAAAATAACATCCTTATATTTCTACGAGAAACGGTTGTCGTCCTTTAAGACAACAACCGTTTCTTATTGCTTATTCAATTCCAGCGGCTAGCAAAACACTGCTTAAGCGGGCGTATTCTTCAAGACTGAGTGTTTCTCCGCGACGGGTCGGTTCAATACCCGCTTCTGCGAGTAAAGCCTCCAGCTGCTCACGTCCTTGTTCAGGGAAGTAACGAGCCTTCAGATTGTTAGCAATCGTCTTGCGGCGCTGTGTGAAAGAAGCGTGAACCACTTCAAAGAAATGCTTCTCACTCTCCACCTTTACCGGAGGATGCTCTCTAACCTTCAGACGGATAACAGCAGACTCCACATTAGGTTGAGGGATGAATACCGTACGTGGCACGATACAGACGAGCTCAGGCTCGCTGTAGTACTGCACGGCAATGCTAAGACTTCCGTATTCCTTTCCACCTGGAGATGCAGCCATACGCTCCGCAACCTCCTTCTGAATCATTACAACGATGTTATCAAGGGGAAGCTTCTCTTCGAGCAGCTTCATCAGAATCGGAGTAGTCACATAATAAGGCAGGTTAGCAACCACACTGACCTTGTTCACAGTGGTGAAATCTTCCTTGAACATTTCCTGCAAGTTCACATTGAGGACATCATCGTTACGAACCTTAACATGGGGATAGGGGGAAAGTACGTCTTTTAATATTGGAATCAGTCTACGGTCAATCTCTACGGCAGTTACAGCACCCGCTGTTAGTGCCAGACGCTCCGTCAGCGCTCCAATTCCCGGCCCGATCTCCAGCGCCCCAGAATCGCTATCTAGTCCAGCAGCGTCTACAATCTTGTCCAAAATATTTTGATCAATCAAAAAATTCTGTCCCAGGCTTTTCTTGAACTTGAATCCATAACGTTGAATAATCTCTTTGGTCCGTTTTGGAGTCGAAATTTCCTCTCTACCACTCATGAAGTAATGCCTCCCTGATCAATTTGGGCGAGAGCCCCGGCAAATTCCTCCCGCGTAATCCCAAACATCGCCAGCCGCTTGTACAGCTGTTTGCCGTTACAATATCCGATTCCAAGCAAATTACCAAGCGCCATACGTCTTTCAGCAGCCCGAGGGTGTACAAGCATTCCAGCGGCCATAAGATCATCAATACCAATCAAAGCAGGTGCTCCTTCAAAAGAGGTATGTACATTACGCAGCGCATGACGAATCGCCTCTGGCGATGCATTCTCTACACCGATATCCCCTTTTCGAGTTGCGTCCTTCTCTGGAATAAAAGCATGCTTGCAGCCCGGCACCTTCGCTGAAACGATTTTACGAATTCGCTCCCCAGCATGGTCCGGGTCCGTAAGAATAATAACCCCTCTACGTTCCATAGCAAGCGCGATCTTAGCAATTACAGTCCGGTTTACAGCAGAGCCGCCTGTCTCAATGGTATCCGCTTCTACAGCACGCTTAATGGCTACGGTATCGCTTTTGCCTTCAACGACGATTAATTCCTTAATCATATTTCTTGACTCCTTCCAAAAAAAGCAAAAAGAAGAGGATTCGCTCCTCTTCTTTTGGTTAAAGAATGTATAAGTGATGAGCGGTTGCTCTGCGATCAACGAAATGATCATCCAGCGTTCCTTAACGGTTATCATCACTATAGCTTATCAAAGGATTTTTTGCAAAAGCTTCAGTTCTAGTTAAGCTCTGGTTTCACAGGTCCAATCACATAAACAGTACGTGATTTACGGCCGAAATTACGAGCATGGCTCAGGGAATCATAATAGACATCCACTTTATTGCCTTTAATGGCACCGCCAGTATCCTCTGCACGGCGGAATCCAAGCCCATCGATATAAACCCACCAGCCAATAGGAATTACATTCGGATCTACTGCAATTGTACGACCTTCCGTTACGCGTGTTCCGGAGGCAGTTTTAGTACCTATCCCTGGCTCTTCTGACGAATAAGCTGTCATGGAGACGTTCTTAATCATCTTCTTGTACTCAAAGTCTACGCCAGCCTTGCTTGTGACGTTCTTAGTCTTAGCGCTAACTTTAGTCGTTTTGGAGGTAGTGCTTGATTTGGAAGTTGTTGTAGCTTTAGCAACTACAGTAGGCTTAGGAAGTGCTTTAGTACCAACGGCAATGATCTTATCTTTTGTTACCGTTTGTACTTCCTTGCCGATCATGCGCATAGAGGCCAGTTCTCCGTCTTGATAGATCTTTTCAATATGCTGAACCATGACGCCTGGTTTGCCTGCCTGTGCCACTCTAACTGTTCCCACAGTAAGGGAGGGATCTGCTGTCTTAATAACACGGAAAGGTAAGTTAGTTGTTCGCTGTACCGTTTGCTTGTTGATACGAACGATCTTAATCTCCATGTCAGCAGAGATGGTGGTGTCTAACGAAGGAAAAATCTTGTCATAGCCTTCTAGGTTGATACCCAGTTTGTCAATCGCTTGACCGATAGTGTCTTCGGTCGTATATAACGTTTTTGTTGCTCCGTCCGCAGTAAGGCTAAATTTCTGCGCACGATTGATAACGACACGGTCACCGTCTTTTATTTCATCACTCAGACCTAAAGATAATTCATCATGCGGCTGCAGCGAAATTTGCTCTTTCTCCAACACATCACCAAGAAGTGCTTCTCGCGTTTCAAGTGTCTGTGTTTGCCCGTCTATTACTAAAACTAATTGTTTATTACTTTGACCGTGTACGTACAGCAGAATTAACAGCGCGATTGCGATTGAAATCACACCTGCAAGTAAAAGTACGCGAGTATTTACTTGCTCCCACCGTAATGCGAAAGACCTGCTGGATGACTGCGAATCATGGGATACCTCTGGTTGGAATAAGCCCATTCTCTCCATCCTCCTTACATAGCCTCGTCGTCAATTTGTATATCATGAGGACTGAATTTCTTTGACGAAACTATTTGAGATTGTCACAGGATACGCACGTATTAACTTAGCGTCTCCTGCTCATGGATCGCCTGCTCGGCACAGCTACTCCCACACCTGTTATATAACAGTATGCGGGCAACATTCAGTTTATTCAAAAATAAAGAAGCCTAAAAAGAGTTCTCTTGAGGACTCTTTCGTGGCTTCTCCGATGTCAGAATACGCGGGAATGTTTGTGCACGAGGTTGCCTCTCTTACTTGCGCTTACGGGGTTAGCTGTCGGGTTCGGACGAAAGAGAGACGCCCTATTTCAGGTCACCCGCTCACGGCGGTTGCCCTTAAATTCACCCCAAAGACCACGTGAAGAAATCAAATATTGTTCTGCGGCAATTCCTAGTCGTATTCAAGATACAGGCATGCGGCAGTTCAATATTGGTTCCCCCGTTCTCCATACGGAGACTCAGCGAGACGATCCATGAATCAATGGCTGTCACAATAACAACAGCTCACATCACTGAAAAGATGATATCCTGTTTTGATGCATGTTGTAAAGGACGATTCAACCACGTTTACGCAAATATATGGTTAAAATATTGTAATAATCAGCCGTTTTTATATTAAAAAAGTTTAATATATCGGCCATTCTCTATTTTTCACCCGTTTTACTCCTGTTTTCAGACAATCCCAAATCGTTCCAGTGCGTTCGCATACGTAATTTTAGCCAATTCTTCCCATGTTAACCCTTTAATTTCAGCCGCAGCCTCTGCTACTAACTTCACATGAGCACTCTCATTTCGCTTGCCTCGGAAGGGGTGTGGAGTCAAATATGGAGCGTCTGTTTCGATCAATAATCGGTCCAATGGCGTCTGTGCAAGCACCTCTTTAGGCACTCTGGCATTTTTGAACGTGATCGGTCCTCCAAATGACAAATGAAATCCTAGATCTAGACACATTTTTGCGGTTTCCCAGCTGCCTGAGAAAGAATGCATTACGCCACCAATTTCATTTGCTTTTTCCTCCCGTAAAATCCGTACGACATCTTCATGGGCATCACGGTCATGTATGCAAATTGGCATTTTTAGTTCACGGGCTAGTCCAATTTGTTTGCGGAAGACCTCCTGCTGCACATCCTTGGGAGAGGTATCCCAATAATAATCCAACCCAATCTCTCCGATGGCCACCACTTTCTCATGGCTGCAAAGAGAGGCGATCCAATCGAGGTCCCCCTCTTTCATATCAATCGCATCCTGTGGATGCCAGCCCACCGCTGCATAAATATAATCATAAGATTCAGCCAGCTTCATCGTTGAAGGGATCGTTTCCCGATTAAATCCAATATTGATCATCTTGCTAACTCCGGCCTCTACTGCACGAGCTATAACTTCCTCGCGATCCTCGTCGAATTGAGGCGCATCTAAATGTGTATGAGTGTCGAACAGATACATTTTAAAGCTCACTCCTTGTTGTTTTTATCAATAGTTCCATAAATATTTGTATTATTTTGCAAAAATCTCTGCTACAGAAGAGGGCAACCGTGTAAGGGCTTTTTTCAGCTTATCCTGTGGGAAATATAGGTGATATCTGCCACGATGAATCCCGCTTATTGAGCGCACAATATCCGATACCTCTGAAATTTCCCGCAATTGCTCATTCCGATCAAGCAGTAAAATTTGATTATTGTCGAAGGCTGCTCCTGGACGGAACACATCATAAGGCAAATCTGTCGGATAATCAATCTCTAAGTCATATTCTGGGTTAAGTCCCGCTCCCGCAAAACTGCTGCGGATTTCCGTAATCATATCTGTATCCAAATTCTCGATCTCTACATATTTATACAGTTTACGATGAATAAAACGGGTACACAAGTCGCTTAATAACTCATCTTCTTCAAGGGTCCATTGCATAAAAGCAGTCTGTACCAGTGCCTCATCAAGCATTAAATATTGCTTCACTGTTACTTCTCCTCGAAAGAGATCTTCCAGCGGAGCGATCATAAAGCGAAATTTGTATCCCTCTTGGAACAACTCTTTAGCTCTACGGAAGATTTGACGCAAAATAATTTCAGAGCTGCGCGTCACCGGATGAAAATATACCTGCCAGTACATTTGATAACGCGACATTAAATAATCTTCAATGGCGTGCATACCTGATTCTTTTACTACAATCCGCCCATTATAAGGACGAAGCATTCTCAAAATCCGATCAATATCGATGGTTCCATAGTTTACACCTGTATAGTACGCATCACGCAGCAAATAATCCATACGATCAGCATCCAGTGGACTGGAAACCAAATTGACAACAATTTCATGCTCATATGTCTTAGAGATAACTGAGGCTACTTTACGAGGAAAATCTTCCTCCACATCACGCAATATTTCGGTAATCTCCGTGTCCTCCAAAATAATCCGGCAGGTCCAATCCTCATGGTTCATTTCAAAAGCTTCTTCTATAGAATGTGAAAATGGGCCATGCCCTAAATCATGCAGCAAAGCCGCACACAAAGTAAGCAAACTTTCTTCTGGAATCCAATCCTTATACCCGCTGCGCTCAAATTGCGAAATGATTCTGCGTGTAATTTCATATACTCCTAAAGAATGAGAAAAACGACTATGCTCTGCACCATGAAAAGTGAGATATGAGGTACCTAACTGGCGAATCCGGCGTAAACGCTGAAATTCTTTTGTATTAATTAGTCGCCAAATAATCGTATCCTGTACGTGAATATAATTATGAACGGGATCCTTGAAAACTTTTTCTTCCGTGAGCGGCTGCTTCATGAGATCAACTCCTTCTAATAATTTAATATGATTTTAACTAATATCAGTATATAATAAGTAATTATGTCGTACTTTGTCGAAAAGTATCATTTTTGGTCTTGGTAAATCGACAAAATGCTTTCAGGGTAATTCTTAATTTTTATAGGGACATTCAAAGTTCTTATGGAAATTTTCTTATTCAGCCTATGAAAAAAGGTTGACTGATTTGGGAATCGTTGGTATTATAAGTATCATAAAACAGTGAACAATGTCGAATAATGACGTTTTTGGAACATTGAGAGGAGTAACGATTGTTATGATGAAATCAACAGGAATTGTAAGAAAAGTAGACGAACTTGGACGGGTTGTTATTCCTATTGAATTACGCCGTACACTTGGCATTGGCGAAAAGGACGCACTGGAAATTTACGTTGATGGCGAACGGATTATGCTTAAAAAGTATGAGCCTGCCTGCATTTTCTGTGGCAACGCTGAGAACGTAACTTACTTTAAAGGAAAAATAGTTTGTCATGAATGCATATCTTCCATCCCTACCCCTGTGACAAACTAAATTAAATAGTATATAATAGAACTAATCAAATTGTTAATTCTAACCTTTTCATATCTCCTTGACCTCCCGTGACCGCGGGAGGTATTTTTTATGTCTGGGTTTGCCCTCCTGGTTATCCCCTCCCTAAGGGCAATGTGCTTCAAGACGGAACTAGTAATACTTAGTTGTATTTCTTACAGTTATTTTAAATGCTTTTTACCATTAAACGAATTAATTGTATTTTATACACTTATATTTCCTATATCTCCGTGAAATCAATCCTTTCCACCTTTATAACTGTATGAAGTACAACTAAACGAACAAATACATAAAAAAATTCAAAAATAACTGTACAAAATACATTAACCCGCAGATAAATCATTCAAGCTCGAAACGGCTCCGAAAATCCTTAGTTATTCTAGGAATTCGTCTATAACACTTACTCTTCTGCTCTATCAAGCAACGCATTATAAATATCCCGTTTGGCTACACCCCGGTCTGATGCCGCTTTTTTCATAGCCTCTTTCCGTGGTACATCCTGTGCTTCGTAATGAGCTACATGATCTTCAATGCTTAACTGACGCCACCACGCCGATTCTGCGATTTCTGCATCTTCCTTGCTCTCCCCTTCTACGACAATAACATATTCGCCTAGCGGAGGATGTTCAGCCAGCCATAGTGTACATTCCTCAATCGAACCGCGTAGAAACTCCTCATATCTTTTCGTTAATTCACGTGCCAACACAATCTGGCGATTACCGAATGCTTCTTGAAGATGAGCAAGTGTCTTAACTACGCGATGGGGAGATTCGTAGAACAACAAAGTGCCTTGAGCCGAACGAAGTGGACTTAATACTGCTCGGATGTCCTTACGCTCTCGGGGAAGAAAGCCGATAAAGGTGAACGTATTCGTAGATAGACCAGAAGCGATCAAAGCTGACAACGCTGCGTTAGCTCCAGGGATAGGAATCACCGGAATTCCATGACTTATAGCAAGGGCTACAAGATCCGCTCCAGGGTCAGAAATCGCTGGTAAACCGGCATCGCTGACGAGTGCCAAATTTTTTCCTTCTATTATATAGCGTACAAGCTCAGGTCCACTGGCGGCCTTATTATGCTCATGATAACTAAACAACATCGAAGGTGAAATCTCAAAGTGGCTGAGTAATTTTCGGGTCTGTCTCGTATCTTCCGCGGCAATAATATCACATTCCTGTAATGTGCGGACTGCACGATAGGTCATATCCTCCAGATTACCGATAGGTGTAGCCACCAGAAAAAGCGACCCTGTTGTCTCCTGAGTACTGGTATTAGTCTTGTTTTGAAAACTGCTTTGGCATGATATCATCATGATTTACCCTCTTTAGCACCATAGTAGATGTCCATAATCTCTGGACAGTATTGATTGTCCTCATTATATACGATGAGCGGTGGTTGTAAACGAACCTCAGGCTTTCCATCACGTGCGGCTTCGATTAATACCATATTTGCCTCCAGATGGGCACGTGGATGTACAAACCGAATAATCTTTGGCTCGAGTCTATATTGTCTCATAAGACTGATAATATCAACCAACCGTTGTGGTTTATGAACCATACTTACCTTTCCGCCCGTCCGAACCAATCGCACACAAGCCTGAATGACCTCCTCCAGTGTACAGCCTATCTCATGGCGAGCCATAGCTTGATGGTTGTTCAGCTTCAGATCACTGCCATTAAGCGGCATATAAGGAGGGTTTACCGTTATTGCATCATACACCCCATGTCCTGCGGTAGTATATAACTCGCGCAAATCACCTTCATGAATTACAACCTGATCCTGAAGGCCATTTAGAGCCACGCTACGACGAGCCATATCAGCTAAACGAGGTTGTATTTCAATGCCTTCTATAGAAGCTTTTGTCCGGGTAGTCATTAAAATCGGTATTACACCATTTCCCGTACAAAGATCTAGAACTCTTCCACGTGGCGGAACACTGGCGAAACGAGCAAGCAATACAGCATCCATAGAAAAACTAAATACTTCATCACTTTGAATAATGCGCAGGTCATGTGTTAGTAAATCATCCACCCGCTCCGTCGGTAACAAGGGGACAGATATATCATTAAAAGAATTCGTCATGTAATAATCTCCTAAAGGTTTTGATGAGAAAAACTTGTTTCAAAGGCATATGCCTATTGGCTAAAATTCAAAAAAAACCGTAGGATTAATCTCCTACGGCTGGATATCCTCATTTATTAAGAAAAGAAAGACAGAACAGACAGTCACCTTCCGTGCGTAAATGTCCAAAATAAACATTACAGATGTGAAAGCCTTCGTGGTAAAGTCGAGCCAAGTTGTCATAACCTTCCCCGACAACCTCTTCTGTTCCCTCTCCGGTAGCTAAAAGAGCTTCCGCCTCCGCAGAATCTACGGTAGGATCCAAAGGTGCATCCCGCTTTAAAATTTTGCGAAGCTGTTCATTCTCCAGAGTTAACCTCTGGTTAGCTTCCATCAGTTCTTTTACCGTCTGTTTCCATTCTCCAAGATTGGCGCGCATCGTTTCCATCTGCGCTTCCATATCCTGCATGTGTGCAAATATATTTTTCTTCTCCAAGTTTCCACCCCGAAAGTAACCTTATATGGTTTACTTGACGACAACATCATCCATTGGAAGTTCCTTAACTTTGCCCACTTCAAACAACTGTACATGAACCGTACGGTTTCCGGCATTGATTCCTACTACTTTGCCATCCCCCAATGAGGTCACGACAATCTTGCCGACCGCTGGCATTTCTTCCTTTACACTCTCATAATTGTCATGCTCAAATTTCAAACAACACATCAGACGTCCACAAAGTCCGGAAATCTTCGTCGGATTAAGTGAAAGGTTCTGATCCTTGGCCATTTTTATGGATACGGGTTCAAAATCCCCTAACCAAGAGGAGCAGCAAAGCACTCGTCCACAAGGTCCAAGTCCACCTAGCATCTTAGCTTCATCACGTACCCCAATTTGCCGAAGCTCAATGCGGGTCCGAAAAATACTTGCCAGATCCTTAACCAATTCTCTAAAGTCAACGCGTCCTTCAGCCGTAAAGTAAAATATAATCTTATTACGGTCAAAAGTAAACTCTACATCTACGAGCTTCATTTTGAGACCGTGGTCGCGTATTTTATTTAAACAGGTGGTAAAAGCCTCCTTAGCGGCGCTTTTGTTCTCCTCAACAACGCGTGCGTCGGTTTCTCCGGCAATACGCATCACTTTTTTGAGGGGTAGTACAACATCGGACTCCTCCACCTCTTTTTTGCCTACGACAACCTTACCGTATTCCACCCCACGTGCTGTCTCAACAATAACACATTGATCTCGTTCAATCGGAAAATCAAGTGGATCAAAATAATATATTTTACCCGCTTTTTTAAAACGGACACCTACTACGCTGTACAAAAATTAACCCCCTTGTTTGCCGGTAAAAGGAACCTATGGGCATGTCCGCTCCCTGATGATCCATGCTTGTCCTTCCTCGTCTGTTAAAACGATACTTCCAGGTAAAGCGACATCCGGAGGATATATCATTGCTAATCCTTTAACTTTCCAGTCGGATTAAGAACTGCTCCAGACACAACTGGGCATTGGCATTGGAACGCAGCTTCTTAGTACTCTCTGCAGCATATCCCATATAAGCCACCCATTGTTCCGCACTGCGCCCACGGGCATGCCTGGAAATAAAGTCTAACTGATCTATAAAAACGATACTTTCGTGCTTGCGGTACAGGAAGTAGAGCATATCTTTAAACCATAGATGGAACATGCTGAAAAGGATATCCAAATGTTCAGCGAGCCCAGTCTTGAACAGCTTCTGCCCGGCAGTTGCTACCGTGGAGCTGCCCTTGCTTAAGGACTCCTTAGCTAATTGTAACACTAGATTTCTCATTTCTGCAAACCAATTCTGTTCCAAAAGTTCCCTGCAACCATCAAGTCCCGAACTGAGTGATACTGCACATCGAGCTAAGGGGATCGGCACACCCTCACTTGCTAGCGCTTGAAGCATAATATCCGGATTTAACGGACTAAATGGGATCCGCTGAGTCCGTGACTGAATCGTCGGCAATAAAGAACGACTATTATCAGATATTAGGATTCCCACTGCCGGAGCTGGCGGTTCTTCCAGAAACTTCAACAAACTATTGGCAGCTTGTACCGTCATTTTGTCTGCCCCATCTATAATATAAACCTTTGGATTCACACCCTCAGATCGATAGGAAAAGACACGCTGCAGCTCACGGATCTGGTCTATTTTTATGCTTGCACCGTCGGGCTGCAGCAATGACAAATCAGGATGGTTTCCATGCTCAACCTTTCGGCACTCTAGACATTCGCCACAGGCGTCATCCTTGCTTTCCGTGCAAAAAATTGCTTGGGCAAACATCAGCGCCGTCTTCATTTGTCCACTGCCTGCTGGTCCTGTAAATAAATAAGCATGGCTCACAGCATCCTTGCGCAAGGCATTTTGGAGTAGCCGTTTAGCATGCTCCTGGCCTACTATATCATGAAAAGGCATAATTTCCTCCCAAAACTTTAAAAAGAAAGGTTGATTAACAACCCACGAATTTCTCCAACACGTCCCAACAGATCTATTCGGCCCTGCTCACTATTCAGCAGATCGTCTGCCATAGATAGCAAAGCCGCATCAATTTCCTCAAGCAGCTTGTAACGCTTACCCCGCCCACGTCTATCCCATCCACGTGTCTCTTTCAGTATAACGCCTCTACGAGCGGTTTCTTCCAGAAACCTTTTGATCATCATCCGGTAAATGGTGAGTTCACGAATGGTCATAGACTTAGATAAACGGTCGCCTTGTGACTGTATTTCTTTGATCTGGCGGTTTAGTTCATCTTTGGTTTTCTGTTCACCTTGCTGCTGAAAAACGTCAGAGAACGATTTCTGCTGAACAGGCTTATTAGCCCCTTCTGCATTTGGAAGCTCACTCTTTAAGGGCCTATATCCCGGATTGATCTTCAAAGGTTATCTACCGCCCCTTTTTTGTAAATGACTTACTCATTTATATTATACTTAATAATGTTCGAAACGATCTACAGGAAGCACGAATACAGTAGCGCCACCGACCTGTACTTCAACAGGGAGCGGTAAATAGGAATCCGTCGTGCCACTCATCGGAGTTACTGGAGTGACTAGTTGTTCACGCACTTTACAGCTGTTACGGATAACGTTCAATACAGCTTCGATCTGACTGTCTTCTACCCCAATCATAAATGTCGTATTTCCCGCCCGCAGAAATCCACCTGTACTTGCGAGTTTGGTAGCACGGAAATTGGCTTTTACTAGCTCACTGGATAACCGGTTACTGTCTTTATCCTGGATAATTGCAATGATCAACTTCATCTTCGCATTCCCTCCCAAAAAAGTTTTATGGAGTATTACTACTTAATGTGTTCTTAGTAGTAACCTCACTTCATAAGCAAACGCTTAGTTATATGCCACTTCTCTTATTATATTAGACAAAACACCCTAAAAACCCTTTAATACTCTCTCTTCAAGAGTTCTCACGATATCTTGTTCTACCAGATGAATAGGGCGGTTTGCATCAAGAACTACTATTCTCTCCGGATTCGCCTTAATTAATAAATGATAACCTTCACGAACCTTCTGATGAAAGGCAAGACTCTCCATATCCAGACGATTGACTTCGCGATCTTGATTGGCCGCAATCCGTGATAATCCAATCTCAGGGTCTACATCCAGATAAAAGGTTAGATCGGGCATGCGATTTCCAATAGCAAAACGGTTAATACTCCACACCTCTTCCATACCTAATCCTCTTGCATGTCCTTGATAAACGAGACTGCTGTCTACAAAGCGGTCACAGAGGACTGTAAGCCCTTCTCTAAGAGCTGGCTCTACTACTTCAGCGAGATGTTGGCTTCTTGATGCAGCGTACAGCAATGCCTCTGTACGTGCATCCATTGCAGTATGGGCAGGATCCAGAATAATAGAGCGAATTTTTTCGGCGATTTCTATGCCTCCAGGTTCACGTGTAATTCGATAGGGCATGGACCGATTCTGCAAATATGCTGCTACTCTGCCCAGTACCGTTGTTTTTCCGGAGCCTTCGCCCCCTTCTAATGTTATGAAGAAACCTTCTTTGCCCACTTATACTTCTCCGCCCTTCTGAATGTTGTATACCTTAATACGCTGTAAGACCGGATCAGCACAAGCCTGGAACTTCGCGCCTCCATAAGCTAAACCAGTCAGTCTTTGCTGTATCTGATCTGTGATGACCTCACCCGGATATAATAATGGAATGCCTGGTGGATAGGGAATTACCATTTCTGCAGCTACTCTCCCCACGCTGTGTTCAAGATTAATACTTTCTACCTCATTGGCTGACACCGGCTTCAAAGAGAAGGGAACGGGTACCGAGATTTGTAAAACATTCAAATTGTTCCACGTGGAAATATTTTGAGATTCTAAAATGCCAGCGGTGTGCGGTGATTCGGATGTATCCTCCGACTCTATTTCCCCCAGCGCCTGCAATAACCTTGCTGCATCTTCAGCCTTCGAACCGAGGCTGAACAGCAGCACTACGTGCCGGTCGTCACTCATCTCCGGCACACAGCCCTTAGCCTCGAGCCTGCGCTGCAGCTCGAAACCGCCTAGGACCCCGGTGGCGTCATAAATGACGACTTTGAAGGGGTCCTGCGTCTCGTACGCCGCCTTATGCAGCGGCGTACCGTCGTGCAGCGGCTCTGCCGGCTGCACCAATCCATAGCGCGGCAGCTCGGCAAGGCCGCGCCGCAGGACATCCACGGCGGCCAGCCCCGCCGTGAAAGCCTCGCTGCCCCGGCTGTGCAGCAGCCGCCGGGCAAGATCAAGCGACGCCATCATAGGATATGATGGGCTGGAGCTCTGCACCATGGCGAGCCGCTGCGAGAGCAGGGCGCGGTCGAGCCGCTGCCCTTGAACATGCAGCATAGCGCCCATGGTCATCGCAGTGAGCATCTTGTGCGTGGACTGCACTACGCCGTCTGCGCCACAAGCAAGCGCCCCGGCAGGCAGTGCCGGGTGCTGCCCGTAATGCGCCCCATGCGCTTCATCGACAAGCAGCGGTACACCGCTGTCGTGGCAAATACGCGCGAGGGGCGCAAGGTCACTGCCCATGCCGTAGTAATTGGGCATGGTGACAAATACAGCGGCGGCTTCCGGATAGGCTGCAAGTGCAGCCTCAACAGCTTCTGCCGCCGGCGCTACTGCCAAGCCGCTGAGTGGATCAATCAGCGGTTCGACGAAAACAGCCCTCACTCCAGCTAACATAAGACCATGAATCACTGATTTATGCACATTTCGTTGAAGAATCAGAACCATTCCTGGCTCGGGGCAAGCCGTTAGAATCAGCGCCAGGTTACCCGCCGTACTTCCGCCAACTAGAAAAAAACTCTCCTCTGCTCCAAAGCAATCCGCAGCCAATTCCTGTGCTTCCTTAATGACTCCCTCAGGATGATGAAGATCATCCGTGCCGGTAATCTCCGTAACATCGTACTTCATGACCTCATCTAGAAACCCAGCGCCTTCTACGCCGTCATATGCCGCTCCATTTTTATGTCCTGGCACATGATAAGATATATTACCCACAATTCTATATTGCTCCAGCATTTCGTATACAGGTGCCCTACATCGTTGTAATTTATTCATATTAAATTCCTTCCCATAGGGTTCCTTCTATTTTAACGTAAATATTCAGAAACTCCTATGTTTCCTCATAAAAGCATCTGACTGAACAGCAAAACGGCTCCCCCCGCTTAAACAACGAGGAAGCCGTATATGAATATCTCTAATGCAGCCCTTATATCTTTCATCCAGACTGCTCTCTTATCCGCATCAATTAACAGAGTTGCTCTACTTAAGCGTTCTTTTGCAATCCGATCTTCTTCATCTGGCCAATAAAAAAACGGTACTTAGCATCTTCTGCCTCGGTACGGATCATTTCTGCCTCACAATCCTCACAAATAAAATGCGAGACAATCACAATACCTTCTTCTTTTTCCTGCCCACAAATGATACAAGCTTGCCCGGTTTGCTGTTCCATAACCATCCCACCTTGACTCTTTTAAGAACAGTATGATACACCTTCTATCATTTTAAACCTTTTCATAGTTTTTTCATATCCTTCGTTTCGTGTATTATATATATTCCGCTGCCCCTATATCGGTGAATATTCGCCCATAGTTTAATAAAATGCTTTCATTCGCCGATATTAAGAACATATGAATCTGTGAGGAGGTTAGTCTATTTTATATGGAACCCAACACCAAAGGCGCTGCTACATTCTATCAATATAAATTAATCAAAAAAATTAATCTAACGGCACCTCTGCTGCGTGTTTATATTTTGCTCCCTCTTTTGGTCCTTGTGCTCGAGACAGTCTTTCTTTCTTGGTGGAGTATTCTCTACTTAATTATAGCTGCTCCGGTTATGTTCTGGGTTCAATATGTTATTTCACGCTCAGTACTTCTAATCTCCGGGCATCCTATTTCAAAAAGATGGTCCATCTCATTTAAAATCCCGTGGCTTGGCTTCATGCCAGATCAACACATTAGTTACCGCATTTTCCGTAAAGTACAGTTACATAATTTTTATATTGGTCTTTGTATCGCAGCTCTCTTTATTTTTTGGTCACCACCGGCATTTACAGTATCCCTGATTATTTGCCACTTGTGGCTTTTATTGCCCCGTCTCTATACACTGTTCAAAATAAATCAACGCAACAAGGAAGGCATGCTTAAGTTTAATCCAACCGATGCCTCCTATTACTCTCAATAGATTACGATTAATCTGTATTCGCATATAAATAAATAATCGCCATCCATAAAGGACGGCGATTATTTATTTTGTCTTAAGACCTTTAATTAAGGCCTTCTTTTCTTTAGGGATCATAACTATAAAATAATCATCATGCACTGTTAAATGAACCGTTACTCCATCCTTCTGAAAAACACCAGATGAATCGGTATTCTCCTCTTCCTGTTCAACCCATCCCCAGGCCTTAATAGTATCCATATACTCCTCTGGGATGCCGTTCTTCTCCTTTAATCCAGGTAAAGAATAACGCACATAATCCATAGCAACGTTTGTCGTAGTCTGGTCTGGTGAGTACGCCTCTTGGGGCACAGGGAAATTTTTCTCGTTTAGCGCACCCTCAAAAGCATCCCAGCTGGGCGCTTTCGTACCGCAGCCTGCCAGTATTAAAGCTACTATACACGAAAAAATTAATATCTTAATAATTCTTGTTTGTTTCATGCCTTAAATCCTCCTTACCTCCACAATGCATCTAAAGACACAAGAAAATTCAAAGTTAGAATTTATGAGTAGTTCCTTCGTATTAGAGATGTTGCTTATTATTTGCACTTATCTATTATACTTGTATCGACCTCAGCGTCGGTAACAAAAATGTCACTCAATTACTGCCCCTTCAGATGTTGTACTCCCCTTCAAACAACACTCTTGTCCAAAAAAAACAAAAAAGCCACTGCTGATAAATCAACAATGGCTTAATGTGCTTGGCAACGTCCTACTCTCCCAGGACCCTTCGGTCCAAGTACCATCGGCGCTGGAGGGCTTAACGGTCGTGTTCGGGATGGGTACGCGTGGAACCCCTCCGCTATCGCCACCAAACATGCGTCTATGAAACAGACGCTGCCGCGTGAAATTCGGTTCATCACAGAAGTGAGAATGAATTTCTAAGCGTGTTACAGGCTTGATGCCTGAAAACTGAATCCGAAACAAATCTGCATTCTACGTATAGGATAAGCCCTCGACCGATTAGTATTGGTCAGCTCCATGCATTGCTGCACTTCCACCTCCAACCTATCTACCTCGTCGTCTTCAAGGGGTCTTACTAATTGGGAAATCTCATCTTGAGGGGGGCTTCACGCTTAGATGCTTTCAGCGCTTATCCCGTCCGTACGTAGCTACCCAGCCATGCTCCTGGCGGAACAACTGGTGCACCAGCGGTACGTCCATCCCGGTCCTCTCGTACTAAGGACAGCTCCTCTCAAATTTCCTGCGCCCACGACAGATAGGGACCGAACTGTCTCACGACGTTCTGAACCCAGCTCGCGTACCGCTTTAATGGGCGAACAGCCCAACCCTTGGGACCTACTTCAGCCCCAGGATGCGATGAGCCGACATCGAGGTGCCAAACCTCCCCGTCGATGTGGACTCTTGGGGGAGATAAGCCTGTTATCCCCAGGGTAGCTTTTATCCGTTGAGCGATGGCCCTTCCATGCGGTACCACCGGATCACTAAGTCCGACTTTCGTCCCTGCTCGACTTGTAGGTCTCGCAGTCAAGCTCCCTTATGCCTTTGCACTCTGCGAATGATTTCCAACCATTCTGAGGGAACCTTGGAACGCCTCCGTTACTCTTTAGGAGGCGACCGCCCCAGTCAAACTGCCCGCCTGACACGGTCCCCGTACCCGGTAAGGGTACTAGGTTAGAACCTAGATACGATCAGGGTGGTATCCCAACGGCGCCTCCACCGAAGCTTGCGCTCCGATTTCTACGGCTCCCACCTATCCTGTACAGATCGTACCCAAATTCAATATCAAGCTGCAGTAAAGCTCCATGGGGTCTTTCCGTCTTGTCGCGGGTAACCTGCATCTTCACAGGTATTAAAATTTCACCGGATCTCTCGTTGAGACAGCGCCCAAGTCGTTACGCCATTCGTGCGGGTCAGAATTTACCTGACAAGGAATTTCGCTACCTTAGGACCGTTATAGTTACGGCCGCCGTTTACTGGGGCTTCGGTTCATAGCTTCGGGTTACCCCTAACCACTCCCCTTAACCTTCCAGCACCGGGCAGGCGTCAGCCCGTATACTTCGCCTTGCGGCTTCGCACAGACCTGTGTTTTTGCTAAACAGTCGCTTGGGCCTTTTCACTGCGGCCCCCTCGTGCTATTCACACTACCGGGGCACCCCTTCTCCCGAAGTTACGGGGTCATTTTGCCGAGTTCCTTAACGAGAGTTCTTCCGCGCGCCTTAGAATTCTCTTCTCGCCTACCTGTGTCGGTTTGCGGTACGGGCACCTTCTCCTGGCTAGAGGCTTTTCTTGGCAGTGTGAGATCATGACCTTCGCTACTATAATTTTCGCTCCCCATCACAGCCCAGCCTTAATGATGTGCGGATTTGCCTACACATCAGCCTCACTGCTTAGACGGACATCCATCAGTCCGCGTCACTACCCTCCTGCGTCACCCCATCGCTCATAGCGGATTACGGTGGTACAGTAATTTCAAACTGTTGTCCTTCGACTACGCCTTTCGGCCTCGCCTTAGGTCCCGACTTACCCTGAGCGGACGAGCCTTCCTCAGGAAACCTTGGGCTTTCGGCGGATCAGATTCTCACTGATCTTTTCGTTACTCATACCGGCATTCTCACTTGTGTAGTGTCCAGCGCTCTTTTCAGTACACCTTCAACCCCTACACAACGCTCCCCTACCCCAGATGCAAAGCATCTAGCCATAGCTTCGGTGGTGTGTTTAGCCCCGTTACATTTTCGGCGCAGAGTCACTCGACCAGTGAGCTATTACGCACTCTTTCAATGGTGGCTGCTTCTAAGCCAACATCCTGGTTGTCTGTGCAACTCCACATCCTTTCCCACTTAACACACACTTGGGGACCTTAGCTGATGGTCTGGGCTGTTTCCCTTTTGACAATGGATCTTAGCACTCACTGTCTGACTCCCGGCAATAAGTATATGGCATTCGGAGTTTGACTGAGCTTGGTAATCCTTGCGGACCCCGCACCCAATCAGTGCTCTACCTCCACTACTCTTATACCGAGGCTAGCCCTAAAGCTATTTCGGGGAGAACCAGCTATCTCCGAGTTCGATTGGAATTTCTCCGCTACCCCCACCTCATCCCCGCACTTTTCAACGTACGTGGGTTCGGGCCTCCAGTGCGTGTTACCGCACCTTCACCCTGGACAGGGGTAGATCACACGGTTTCGGGTCTACGTCCACATACTAATTCGCCCTATTCAGACTCGCTTTCGCTGCGGCTCCACCTTCTCGGCTTAACCTTGCATGTTAAACGTAACTCGCCGGTTCATTCTACAAAAGGCACGCCATCACCCATAGATCGGGCTCTGACTTTTTGTAAGCACACGGTTTCAGGTTCTATTTCACTCCCCTTCCGGGGTGCTTTTCACCTTTCCCTCACGGTACTGTTTCACTATCGGTCGCCAGGTAGTATTTAGCCTTAGCAGATGGTCCTGCTGGATTCATACGGGGTTTCACGTGCCCCGCACTACTCGGGATCCGTCTCGGAGAGAACACAGTTTAGGTTACAGGGCTTTTACCTCTATCGCGGGCCTTTCCAGACCTCTTCACCTACCATATTCCTTTGTAACTCCATGTGAGACGTCCCACAACCCCTAAGAGCAAGCTCTTAGGTTTAGGCTGTTCCGCGTTCGCTCGCCGCTACTGACGGAATCACTATTGTTTTCTCTTCCTCAGGGTACTTAGATGTTTCAGTTCCCCTGGTCTGCCTCTACACACCCTATGTATTCAGGTATGAGTAACTGCGAATTACCACAGCTGGGTTTCCCCATTCGGACACCCCCGGATCAAAGCTTGCTTACAGCTCCCCGAGGCAGTTTCGTTGTTCGCCACGTCCTTCGTCGGCTCCTGGCGCCTAGGCATCCTCCGTGTGCTCTTATTAGCTTAACCTTGATTTTTCCGTAGGAAAATATCATACGATGACATTCTCTTTTGGAATCATCTCACTAATAACATTTACTTGTTTGCACAAGTTGCTAAAAGATGTTCTAAAACGCAAATTCGTTTCGGTATCCAGTTTTCAAGGATCAAGTCTTACTTGAGAGCTTAAACTCTCAAAACTGAGCAACGAGTGAGTAACAGGCCTAAACCTGAGTTTTGGAAGCTGAGCTTCCGATTTGAATGTCCTCATTGCAGAGAACGATTCTCCATAGAAAGGAGGTGATCCAGCCGCACCTTCCGATACGGCTACCTTGTTACGACTTCACCCCAATCATCTACCCCACCTTCGGCGGCTGGCTCCCTTGCGGGTTACCCCACCGACTTCGGGTGTTGTAAACTCTCGTGGTGTGACGGGCGGTGTGTACAAGACCCGGGAACGTATTCACCGCGGCATGCTGATCCGCGATTACTAGCAATTCCGACTTCATGCAGGCGAGTTGCAGCCTGCAATCCGAACTGAGACCGGCTTTGATGGGATTGGCTCCACCTCGCGGCTTCGCTTCCCGTTGTACCGGCCATTGTAGTACGTGTGTAGCCCAGGTCATAAGGGGCATGATGATTTGACGTCATCCCCACCTTCCTCCGGTTTGTCACCGGCAGTCACTCTAGAGTGCCCAGCATTACCTGCTGGCAACTAAAGTTAAGGGTTGCGCTCGTTGCGGGACTTAACCCAACATCTCACGACACGAGCTGACGACAACCATGCACCACCTGTCTCCTCTGTCCCGAAGGCCGCTGCTATCTCTAGCAGATTCAGAGGGATGTCAAGACCTGGTAAGGTTCTTCGCGTTGCTTCGAATTAAACCACATACTCCACTGCTTGTGCGGGTCCCCGTCAATTCCTTTGAGTTTCAGTCTTGCGACCGTACTCCCCAGGCGGAGTGCTTACTGTGTTAACTTCGGCACCAAGGGTATCGAAACCCCTAACACCTAGCACTCATCGTTTACGGCGTGGACTACCAGGGTATCTAATCCTGTTTGCTCCCCACGCTTTCGCGCCTCAGCGTCAGTTACAGCCCAGAAAGTCGCCTTCGCCACTGGTGTTCCTCCACATATCTACGCATTTCACCGCTACACGTGGAATTCCACTTTCCTCTTCTGTACTCAAGCCACCCAGTTTCCAGTGCGACCTCAGGTTGAGCCCAAGGTTTAAACACCAGACTTAAATAGCCGCCTGCGCGCGCTTTACGCCCAATAATTCCGGACAACGCTTGCCCCCTACGTATTACCGCGGCTGCTGGCACGTAGTTAGCCGGGGCTTTCTTCTCAGGTACCGTCACTCCGGTAGCAGTTACTCTACCGGACGTTCTTCCCTGGCAACAGAGCTTTACGATCCGAAAACCTTCATCACTCACGCGGCGTTGCTCCGTCAGGCTTTCGCCCATTGCGGAAGATTCCCTACTGCTGCCTCCCGTAGGAGTCTGGGCCGTGTCTCAGTCCCAGTGTGGCCGTTCACCCTCTCAGGTCGGCTACGCATCGTCGCCTTGGTGGGCCGTTACCCCACCAACTAGCTAATGCGCCGCAGGCCCATCCCTCAGTGACAGATTGCTCCGTCTTTCATTCTTCTCTCAGGAGAAAAAAGAAATTATCCGGTATTAGCTACCGTTTCCGGTAGTTATCCCAGTCTGAAGGGCAGGTTGCCTACGTGTTACTCACCCGTCCGCCGCTAAGTTATTTTGAAAGCAAGCTTTCAAAATAACTCCGCTCGACTTGCATGTATTAGGCACGCCGCCAGCGTTCGTCCTGAGCCAGGATCAAACTCTCCAATTAGTATTGAAAAGAGCGATATGCTCATTTTGAAACATCTGACGAGAAAATTAATTCTCTAATTTGGATTTCACTTACGTGATTTCCTACTCACTCGTTGTTCAGTTTTCAAAGATCAAGTTCTCGTTGGCGCCGTTTAATGTCTCAGCAGCAACTCTTATACTATATCATGTTCGGCTATTTAATGTCAAGCTCTTTTTTCAACTTCTTTTTCGAGCTCGGCATGTGTACTTCTTGGCCGGACTTAGAATATATCATGAATGGAGATGCATTGCAAGAGTTTTTTTATATAAAATCAAAAGCATAAAACATCATCTATGTATTATCGTATTATAATAACTACCTCCCCTTATCATCTAATTATCTAGAAAGTAAAAAAACAACTGCAGAAGATAACAGTTGTTTTTTAGAAGAAGCTTAGACGATTCTAGATTAATTCCGCTTCCTTCGCTCCAGTAATTACGGCAATGATATTGCTTCGAAGTGCCTCCGCATTGTGCGCTTCATATGGATCCACTTTGAAAACAACAGCATCTGCAATAAAACCTTCTGCAATTTGTCCCAGCTCGTTACCGCTCCCCAGAATATCAGCAGCACTTTTAGTCGCAGCCTGCCAAGCTTCTCTCCGAGTTAAGCCATAATCAATCAATGTATCCAGTTCTTGAAGGTTATAGCCATGTAGTGCAGGTGTGGCATAATCTGTACCGAATCCAATACGAACGCCTTCTCTTTTTGCATAATGAATGGCCTTGGAATGACATTCGGCAGCGCGGGCAGCTCGGTCGCAAATGATCGGGTTCAACGCTAGAACGCCTTTTGGGTCTGCAGCAATACGATAAATTGATGTGGTGGGTACAAACGCTACCCTCGAGTTAGCAAGTCTTCCTGCCTGATCCTCAGTTAGAAACATCCCATGCTCTATTGATTCCACGCCGGCCTGGATGGACCAGTCTATCGTCACTCCGCCCCAGGTATGAACCAGTACCTTCTTATCATGGGCATGTGCATTACGAACAATGAACGAGAACTCTTCTTCGGAAAAGATCGGGTCAACGACTTTCTCGGTAGGTGCTCCAAGCCCGCCTGTGGCCATGATTTTTATCCAACCCGCTCCTGTAGCAAAGATTTCCGCCATGCGTTGTTCTAAATGCTTGAGACCACGGGCATCTGCTGCTCCAATCATATCGCTACTGGTCTGCACTCTTAATGGATGCTGATATTGCTGGACAAGATGCTGCACTGTGCTCGGCAGAATCCCACCTGCATCACGGGCAGTCGTTACACCCGTTCTAAGAGTAGCTTCAAAAGCTTGTGCCTGCATAATTTCGATCTGGTTGGCATCGCGCTTCAATTGATCAGAGTGGTCAAAATCTGTCCAAGCTAAATGCGTATGAAGATCAATAATACCCGGACTTAGCCACAGATCTGTTCCTGCAAGATTTGACTCTACTTGATGCGGATCCGCTTCAGTAATGGATGAAAAACGACCATCCTTTATCACGACATCAAAACGTCTGCCTTCGATACCTGCTATAAAAATGTCATTGAACGTTTGCAGTTCTGGATGCTTATGAATCATCTTCATTCCCCCCATGCCAGCCGAACAGCTGCTAATGCCTGAACAGGGTCTTGTTTCAACAATTCGGCAAGCGTGGATATAGCTTTCTCCACACTTTGCCGCTCAGCATTCGTTCCAAAATGGTTGATCCGTAGAAGATGGCCAAATAATTCTCCGTCTCCGGGAGCCACAATGCCTATAGGCTGCTCAATCCGCAACTCTTGCTTTCCAGAAATCCGCACCGTTGTAGTCAGCGTAGAATAATGTCTGCTGTCCTTTTGCCAAGGCTCAAGCCCCAAGGATTTAATACCAGCTACAGCAGCTGCTGCGGCTCGCTCATGGCGTTTGATTACTTGATCCAATCCTTCTTCTTCAATTCGTGTCAAAGCTTGAGTCAAGGCTCTAGCCTCCAGCGTAGGAATGTTTGGGGCAACCCGCAATGGCGCGGCGTCTCCCAGTGATGGTTTCAGATCCAGCAAGGATAAAATAGAATTGCGTGGAGCATTTTCATTCGACTCAAGAAATTCCCAGCCACGTGGAGAAATACTTACGGCACTAACACCGTTGGGTCCAGCTAAGGCTTTTTGCGCACCTATAACTGCAAAATCAACGGACCATTCATCCACCAGCAGGGCCTCTCCCCCAACCGCAGATACGGAGTCAGACACAGTAATAAGATTGAATTCTTTTGCAATTTCAAATATTTCTTTAGCAGGATTAGAGCCTCCAGTAACCACTTCAGCTTGAACAAAAGAAAGGGCACAAGGTTTAAACTCCTTAATCGCAGAAGCAACTTGGTCGCTAGTGACCACTTCATCAAAAGGAACCTTTACTTCAACAACCGTTGCTCCACCCCGCTCAAGCCATTTTCCAAATAAACTTCCATAAGGACCTGTTACTATATTTACAATGGTTCGACCGGGTGCAGCTATTCCGGCGGCTACCGCCTCGATTCCAAGGATTGCCTCAGCCGGAATGATAACTGGAGGGTGCTCAGTAAACAAGACTTTGGAAATTAAATGTGTTAGCTTATTGTACTCAGCCAGTGAAAGTGGCACGTATCCTTTATGTTCTCGGTTCATAAAAAAACCTCCTGATGTACTTTATTTTGGCATTTTCGGAACCGCCGACAACAGCTCATAACTGTATTCATGTTTAGGACGGATGAAGAATTGGTCCCGCGGACTCTGCTCCACGAGCTTTCCTTGCCGCATAACTGCTACCGTATCGCTAATTGCATTGATTACTCCTAGATCATGAGAAATAAAAAGCATGGTGAGATTAAGCTCAGCCTTCAGCGTATTGAACAGTTCGAGCACACTAAGCTGCACAGATACATCCAACGCACTTGTAGGTTCATCCGCGATCAGGATGTTTGGCTCAACACTTAATGCACGAGCGATCGCTATTCGTTGACGCTGGCCGCCGGAAAATTCATGTGGGAATTTGTCTAACGCCTTTTGTTCTAAATGAACTTGATTCAAAAGCTCTTTGCATCTTTGTTCAACATCTGTACGCCCCACTATTTTATGAAACAATAAGGGCTCGGAAAGAATTTGCCTAATCGAATGTTTAGGATTTAGCGAAGCATCTGGATTTTGGAATATCATCTGGATTGTTTTGTGCTGCTCACGGCTTCTTTTCTTTTTTAATTCTTGGGTTCCCAACAGAATCTGTCCCTCATTTGGGGCAATCAGTCCAGCAATTACTCGCGCCAGCGTAGATTTCCCTGATCCGGATTCTCCAACAAGCCCAAGGGTGGTGTGCTGCTCAAGATTCAGATTGATATGATCCAGTGCAGTAAAGCCGCCATAATGAACAGTTAAATCTTTTATTTGTAAGGCTAATTCCATGAGTCTCTACTCCCTTCAAGCTCTGGCAAAGGAAGCACCGAATCAATCAGCATCTGTGTGTAAGGGTCTTTCGGATTTCGCAAAATATCAAGGGTATTGCCCTGCTCAACAATCTGTCCCTGTTTCATTACACATAGCCGTGAACACAAGTTTGCTGCAATCGCTAGGTTATGCGTAACAAATACCATGGCAAAACTGAGCTCATGCTGGAGGCTCGTGATCGTCTCAATAATTTGCCGTTGAACCGTGACGTCAAGTGCCGTTGTCGGCTCATCACAGAGAAGTATGCCTGGCTTGCACGCCAGTGCCAGAGCGATGACTACCCGTTGACACTGACCGCCTGACAGCTGACTCGGATACCGGTCCTTTTTCTTCAATGAATCGGGGAGACCAAGCCTTTCGAGCAGTTCCAGTGCAATTACCCGCGAAGTCTTACGGCTTACTCTCTGTCTGTAATACACAACTTCAGCCAGTTGTTTGACAACCGTACAGAGCGGATCAAGCGCACCTCTTGGATCTTGAAATACCATCGCACTGCTTACGTCACTTTTAATGGTGCCACCAGTCTGTTCAACACCATTTGGAAGCAAGCCTAAAATTGCACGCAGTGTAAGCGATTTTCCTGATCCCGATTCACCTACTAATCCCAGACTCTCCCCTTTACCCAGCGAAAAACTAACATTATTAACCAATCTCTCATTTGACTTAGCTGCCAGCGATAGCGCCTCTATTTCTAAAATGGGTTGTATAGACATTATTTTTTCCTCCATATGTCTGCCAAACCATCACCTAGGAGCGACAAAGCTATCCCCGTATACACCACTGCAAATCCCGGAACGGCCGAGAGCCACCAAGCTGTAGTGATGAAGGGCTGTCCATCTGAAATCATTGTCCCCCAGTCAGGAGTTGGCGGTGTAATGCCGATACCAAGATACCCGAGCGTAACAATGGCAACAAGCAATCCAATCATATCTGTCATAAGGACGACCACGGCTTGCGGAAGTACATTCGGCAGGAGATGACGCAAAATAATTTTCACTCCTGGTAGCCCTAAGGTTTGAGCGGACGCCACCCATTCCTGATTACGAAAAGAAGCACTAAGACCTCTCACGACACGGGCAAAGACAATCCATCCTACAAAGATAAAAGTAATATAAATGCCTCGTTCTCCTGCTCCACTGGCAAAAGCAACGATAATAACGATCAGATAAAAAGGAAAGGCGATGAATGTATCTGACAACAGTGTAATAACTGTATCGATCCATTTGCCGTAATATCCTGCCAGCATTCCTAGAAATACACCTGTGCAAAAGGGAATGATTTCTGCCAAGACCATGATTTTCAAATCAGTCCTCGCTGCATAAACCAGTCTGGTAAACAGATCACGCCCTAATTGATCAGTTCCCAACCAATGTTCGGCTGACGGAGGCTGTAAAAAGGCACTCAAATTTTGCTCAGAGGGGTCATAAGGACTTATATAAGGTATAAACACAGTCAAGAGAATAAGAGCTGCAAACATAATAATTCCCACTAGAAGTGATGGGGTATTCCATATTCGCTTTAAGCCGCTTGTTATCTTACCGTCTTCATACAATCGCGAGTCTAGTCTTATAGTTTTCATTGTTTTCCTTTCGTTCTGGGATCAAGCCACCAGGAAATGATTTCAATCAAGAGACTGATGATCACAACAGATAGCGCACAGTAAAGTGCTATTCCTTGAATAACCGGAAAGTCCCGTTTCGAAATTGAGGTGAACAATAAGCTGCCAATTCCCTTAATTCCAAATACCTGCTCAACGACCAAGGTGCCTCCGATTAAATAAGAAATATTCACACCCAGCAGCATTAACGTAGGAAGAGCAGAGTTGCGCAGCACATGTTTAAATAAAATAACCCTGTTTGGTATGCCCGCAGCCTTAAGGGTGACTACAAAATCCGATTCTAACACTTCAAGCATCTGCGCTCTTAATGAACGAACAAGCGTAGGAACCTGTGAAAAAGCAACAGTGATTGCTGGAAGTGCAAGACTATGCAAGGTTCCGACCCACCCTTCACTTACTCCCCCAACAGGGAACCAGCCAAGCCGGACACTAAAGAGCAAAATTAAAAGTAAGCCAACCCAGAAGATTGGCATACCTAGAGTAATTGTAGGAAAAATACGTATCAAATGGTCCAGCAGTTTATCCTTATGCGTAGCGGCTACCGTAGCGAGCAGAAGGGATACAAAAATCGCCAACACACAAGCCATCACGATGAGCAGCAAAGTAACAGGGGCCCGTTGTGTAATCAACTCTCTTGTTGATGTCCCCATAATAATGGAGTTTCCAGTATCTCCTTGAGTAAACAGCGTCTTCACAAATCGGATGAATTGCTCCCATAAAGGGAGGTCCAGCCCAAGAGTATGATGCATACTCTTGAGCGCCTCAGGGGTACTGTATTCTCCCAAAATCATTTTTGCTGGATCTCCCGGCACGATTCGAATGATGAAAAAGACTGCTATCATTACGCAGAAGATCACTGCCAGTGCTTTTATAAGAGATATCACAAGCCAGTTGTAAGAGCCCTTGCTTCCTTTCGGTTGATTTAACACCTGCTTAAGATTCATCATTGGCTGATGCGGACATCTTCGAAACGGGCACTGCCGTTCGGTAGAACAACAAGACCGTCAACTGAAGAACGAATACCTTTTAAAACATCTGGATAGTAAAGCGGAATATAAGGAACTTCATCAGCAAGGGTCTGCAGCAGCTTAGTATAGATTTGTGCACGTTCATCGCCATCCGCAGTTTTTTGTCCCTCATATAGAAGCTTCGTTACTTCATCATTTGTATAATGCGTCCAATATGATTTGCTGAAGCCTTCCGGATCGGTCTGGAAAGCAATAATAGAGTTCGCTTCAGGGGAATCCGCTTGGCCGCTGTTCAGCATTGCCGCAAAATCATATGCGAAGAAACGTTCACGGAAAGTGGCAAGTTCAATCGATTCAATCTCAATCTTAATCCCGATCGTTTGACCCGCTGCCTGAATAATTTGTGCCTCTTGAGCTCTTGTGCTATTACCGGATGCTACAAGTAATTTGGTAGTGAAGCCATTAGGGAAGGCAGATTTTGCAAGCTCCTCCTTGGCTGCTTCGATATTAAAGTTCAGTGCTTTGATTGTATCATTTGCGTTATAAGGAATCGTTGTTGGCAGCAATGAGTTTGCTGTTTGTGCATAACCAAAGGTTAGCGCCTTGGTCAAGCCCTCACGATCAAGCGCCAGCGCCAGAGCACGACGGACATGCACATCAGAAAAATGTTCATCCAACGTATTAAAGAACAATTGCTCTGTCACCCAACTACCGTTAGTAACTACTTTAGTGTCAGCCCCATCTTTAATCTCATTGGCATTTTGCAGGGCCAAAGATTCAATAGCATTAACTTCTCCAGCCTTCAGCTGGTTAATTGCTTGACTGTCATCTTCAATCAGTTTATAAACGAGCTTATCAATATAGGGTTTACCTTCTTGCCAGTAGAATGTATTCTTAGTGAAGGTCAGATCACCTGCAGTGTCCCATGTTTCAACAACAAAAGGTCCCGTACCGATTGGTTTCTTGAAGAATTCTTCTTCGGATAATCCACCGAAATTGTTAGGAAGGATACCATTTGAGAAATTAGATAGCTCCGAGATAAATGGTGTATAAGGCTCTTTAAGTGTAATAACAAGCGTTTTGTTATCTTGCGCTTTGATTGTGTCGACTTTTGCGGATATTGCCAGCGGGCCGCCTACCTTCAAGTGCCGCTCAAGAGAGAATACAGCATCTTCTGCGGTCACATCCGTACCATTGGAAAACTTCAACCCATCACGAAGCTCGAATGTATACGTCAGACCATCTTCACTGATATTATGTGACTTAGCAAGCCAATCTACAATTTCACCTTTGCTGTCAAAAGCGACTAATGATTCAAAAACTTTGTCGATTGCAAAAGCATTGTTGGACGTAATCTGATTATGCAAATCCAGCGAAGTTACAGAAGCAGGTCGTCCATAGACGAAAGTCCCTCCCGTTGCAGGTTCTGCAGTTTGAGGACTTTGAGTTGCCGGACTCGCACTTTCCTGTGCCTCTTTATTTGAATCAGCCTTATTATTAGACCCCGAGCACCCTGCAATTAACATCAATAGCAAAACTGCTATTGCCCCCAACAGAATCGGTTTCTTAATAGATACACTAAAGTACGACATAATTCGCTCCCCCTATAATTCTTATATGTTTAGTATGAATTGTATTATGGGTTAAACACTCTAGTCTGTCAAACATAATTTAATTTGCAACAATCCTTAAGTAAATATACATAACAAAAAGACCACTGTCGATTACTCAACAGTGGTCTTGTGTGCTTGGCAACGTCCTACTCTCCCAGGACCCTTCGGTCCAAGTACCATCGGCGCTGGAGGGCTTAACGGTCGTGTTCGGGATGGGTACGCGTGGAACCCCTCCGCTATCGCCACCAAACATGCGTCTGTGAAACAGACGCTGCCGCGTGAAATTCGGTTCTTCACCAGAAGTGACAATGAATTTCTAAGCGTGTTACAGGCTTGATGCCTGAAAACTGAATCCGAAACGAATTTGCATTCTAAGTATAGGATAAGCCCTCGACCGATTAGTATTGGTCAGCTCCATGCATTACTGCACTTCCACCTCCAACCTATCTACCTCGTCGTCTTCAAGGGGTCTTACTAATTGGGAAATCTCATCTTGAGGGGGGCTTCACGCTTAGATGCTTTCAGCGCTTATCCCGTCCGTACGTAGCTACCCAGCCATGCTCCTGGCGGAACAACTGGTGCACCAGCGGTACGTCCATCCCGGTCCTCTCGTACTAAGGACAGCTCCTCTCAAATTTCCTGCGCCCACGACAGATAGGGACCGAACTGTCTCACGACGTTCTGAACCCAGCTCGCGTACCGCTTTAATGGGCGAACAGCCCAACCCTTGGGACCTACTTCAGCCCCAGGATGCGATGAGCCGACATCGAGGTGCCAAACCTCCCCGTCGATGTGGACTCTTGGGGGAGATAAGCCTGTTATCCCCAGGGTAGCTTTTATCCGTTGAGCGATGGCCCTTCCATGCGGTACCACCGGATCACTAAGTCCGACTTTCGTCCCTGCTCGACTTGTAGGTCTCGCAGTCAAGCTCCCTTATGCCTTTGCACTCTGCGAATGATTTCCAACCATTCTGAGGGAACCTTGGAACGCCTCCGTTACTCTTTAGGAGGCGACCGCCCCAGTCAAACTGCCCGCCTGACACGGTCCCCGTACCCGGTAAGGGTACTAGGTTAGAACCTAGATACGATCAGGGTGGTATCCCAACGGCGCCTCCACCGAAGCTTGCGCTCCGATTTCTACGGCTCCCACCTATCCTGTACAGATCGTACCCAAATTCAATATCAAGCTGCAGTAAAGCTCCATGGGGTCTTTCCGTCTTGTCGCGGGTAACCTGCATCTTCACAGGTATTAAAATTTCACCGGATCTCTCGTTGAGACAGCGCCCAAGTCGTTACGCCATTCGTGCGGGTCAGAATTTACCTGACAAGGAATTTCGCTACCTTAGGACCGTTATAGTTACGGCCGCCGTTTACTGGGGCTTCGGTTCATAGCTTCGGGTTACCCCTAACCACTCCCCTTAACCTTCCAGCACCGGGCAGGCGTCAGCCCGTATACTTCGCCTTGCGGCTTCGCACAGACCTGTGTTTTTGCTAAACAGTCGCTTGGGCCTTTTCACTGCGGCCCCCTCGTGCTATTCACACTACCGGGGCACCCCTTCTCCCGAAGTTACGGGGTCATTTTGCCGAGTTCCTTAACGAGAGTTCTTCCGCGCGCCTTAGAATTCTCTTCTCGCCTACCTGTGTCGGTTTGCGGTACGGGCACCTTCTCCTGGCTAGAGGCTTTTCTTGGCAGTGTGAGATCATGACCTTCGCTACTATAATTTTCGCTCCCCATCACAGCCCAGCCTTAATGATGTGCGGATTTGCCTACACATCAGCCTCACTGCTTAGACGGACATCCATCAGTCCGCGTCACTACCCTCCTGCGTCACCCCATCGCTCATAGCGGATTACGGTGGTACAGTAATTTCAAACTGTTGTCCTTCGACTACGCCTTTCGGCCTCGCCTTAGGTCCCGACTTACCCTGAGCGGACGAGCCTTCCTCAGGAAACCTTGGGCTTTCGGCGGATCAGATTCTCACTGATCTTTTCGTTACTCATACCGGCATTCTCACTTGTGTAGTGTCCAGCGCTCTTTTCAGTACACCTTCAACCCCTACACAACGCTCCCCTACCCCAGATGCAAAGCATCTAGCCATAGCTTCGGTGGTGTGTTTAGCCCCGTTACATTTTCGGCGCAGAGTCACTCGACCAGTGAGCTATTACGCACTCTTTCAATGGTGGCTGCTTCTAAGCCAACATCCTGGTTGTCTGTGCAACTCCACATCCTTTCCCACTTAACACACACTTGGGGACCTTAGCTGATGGTCTGGGCTGTTTCCCTTTTGACAATGGATCTTAGCACTCACTGTCTGACTCCCGGCAATAAGTATATGGCATTCGGAGTTTGACTGAGCTTGGTAATCCTTGCGGACCCCGCACCCAATCAGTGCTCTACCTCCACTACTCTTATACCGAGGCTAGCCCTAAAGCTATTTCGGGGAGAACCAGCTATCTCCGAGTTCGATTGGAATTTCTCCGCTACCCCCACCTCATCCCCGCACTTTTCAACGTACGTGGGTTCGGGCCTCCAGTGCGTGTTACCGCACCTTCACCCTGGACAGGGGTAGATCACACGGTTTCGGGTCTACGTCCACATACTAATTCGCCCTATTCAGACTCGCTTTCGCTGCGGCTCCACCTTCTCGGCTTAACCTTGCATGTTAAACGTAACTCGCCGGTTCATTCTACAAAAGGCACGCCATCACCCATAGATCGGGCTCTGACTTTTTGTAAGCACACGGTTTCAGGTTCTATTTCACTCCCCTTCCGGGGTGCTTTTCACCTTTCCCTCACGGTACTGTTTCACTATCGGTCGCCAGGTAGTATTTAGCCTTAGCAGATGGTCCTGCTGGATTCATACGGGGTTTCACGTGCCCCGCACTACTCGGGATCCGTCTCGGAGAGAATACAGTTTAGGCTACAGGGCTTTTACCTCTATCGCGGGCCTTTCCAGACCTCTTCACCTACCATATTCCTTTGTAACTCCATGTGAGACGTCCCACAACCCCTAAGAGCAAGCTCTTAGGTTTAGGCTGTTCCGCGTTCGCTCGCCGCTACTGACGGAATCACTATTGTTTTCTCTTCCTCAGGGTACTTAGATGTTTCAGTTCCCCTGGTCTGCCTCTACACACCCTATGTATTCAGGTATGAGTAACTGCGAATTACCACAGCTGGGTTTCCCCATTCGGACACCCCCGGATCAAAGCTTGCTTACAGCTCCCCGAGGCAGTTTCGTTGTTCGCCACGTCCTTCGTCGGCTCCTGGCGCCTAGGCATCCTCCGTGTGCTCTTATTAGCTTAACCTTGATTTTTCCGCAGGAAAATATCATACGATGACATTCTCTTTGGAATCATCTCACTAATAACATTTACTTGTTTACACAAGTTGCTAAAAGATGTTCTAAAACGCAAATTCGTTTCGGTATCCAGTTTTCAAGGATCAAGTCTTACTTGAGAGCTTAAACTCTCAAAACTGAGCAACGAGTGAGTAACAGGCCTAAACCTGAGTTTGGAAGCTTAGCTTCCGATTTGAATGTTCTCATTGCAGAGAACGATTCTCCATAGAAAGGAGGTGATCCAGCCGCACCTTCCGATACGGCTACCTTGTTACGACTTCACCCCAATCATCTACCCCACCTTCGGCGGCTGGCTCCCTTGCGGGTTACCCCACCGACTTCGGGTGTTGTAAACTCTCGTGGTGTGACGGGCGGTGTGTACAAGACCCGGGAACGTATTCACCGCGGCATGCTGATCCGCGATTACTAGCAATTCCGACTTCATGCAGGCGAGTTGCAGCCTGCAATCCGAACTGAGACCGGCTTTGATGGGATTGGCTCCACCTCGCGGCTTCGCTTCCCGTTGTACCGGCCATTGTAGTACGTGTGTAGCCCAGGTCATAAGGGGCATGATGATTTGACGTCATCCCCACCTTCCTCCGGTTTGTCACCGGCAGTCACTCTAGAGTGCCCAGCATTACCTGCTGGCAACTAAAGTTAAGGGTTGCGCTCGTTGCGGGACTTAACCCAACATCTCACGACACGAGCTGACGACAACCATGCACCACCTGTCTCCTCTGTCCCGAAGGCCGCTGCTATCTCTAGCAGATTCAGAGGGATGTCAAGACCTGGTAAGGTTCTTCGCGTTGCTTCGAATTAAACCACATACTCCACTGCTTGTGCGGGTCCCCGTCAATTCCTTTGAGTTTCAGTCTTGCGACCGTACTCCCCAGGCGGAGTGCTTACTGTGTTAACTTCGGCACCAAGGGTATCGAAACCCCTAACACCTAGCACTCATCGTTTACGGCGTGGACTACCAGGGTATCTAATCCTGTTTGCTCCCCACGCTTTCGCGCCTCAGCGTCAGTTACAGCCCAGAAAGTCGCCTTCGCCACTGGTGTTCCTCCACATATCTACGCATTTCACCGCTACACGTGGAATTCCACTTTCCTCTTCTGTACTCAAGCCACCCAGTTTCCAGTGCGACCTCAGGTTGAGCCCAAGGTTTAAACACCAGACTTAAATAGCCGCCTGCGCGCGCTTTACGCCCAATAATTCCGGACAACGCTTGCCCCCTACGTATTACCGCGGCTGCTGGCACGTAGTTAGCCGGGGCTTTCTTCTCAGGTACCGTCACTCCGGTAACAGTTACTCTACCGGACGTTCTTCCCTGGCAACAGAGCTTTACGATCCGAAAACCTTCATCACTCACGCGGCGTTGCTCCGTCAGGCTTTCGCCCATTGCGGAAGATTCCCTACTGCTGCCTCCCGTAGGAGTCTGGGCCGTGTCTCAGTCCCAGTGTGGCCGTTCACCCTCTCAGGTCGGCTACGCATCGTCGCCTTGGTGGGCCGTTACCCCACCAACTAGCTAATGCGCCGCAGGCCCATCCCTCAGTGACAGATTGCTCCGTCTTTCATTCTTCTCTCAGGAGAAAAAAGAAATTATCCGGTATTAGCTACCGTTTCCGGTAGTTATCCCAGTCTGAAGGGCAGGTTGCCTACGTGTTACTCACCCGTCCGCCGCTAAGTTACTTTGAAAGCAAGCTTTCAAAGTAACTCCGCTCGACTTGCATGTATTAGGCACGCCGCCAGCGTTCGTCCTGAGCCAGGATCAAACTCTCCAATTAGTATTGAAAAGAGCGATATGCTCATTTTGAAACATCTGACGAGAAAATTAATTCTCTAATTTGGATTTCACTTACGTGATTTCCTACTCACTCGTTGTTCAGTTTTCAAAGATCAAGTTCTCGTTGGCGCCGTTTAATGTCTCAGCAGCAACTCTTATACTATATCATGTTCGGCTATTTAATGTCAAGCTCTTTTTTTAACTTCTTTTTCGAGCTCGGCATGTGTACTTCTTGGCCGGACTTAGAATATATCATGTATGGAGATGCATTGCAAGTCTTTTTTTGAAATATAATAGATAAATGAGAGACTGTGCTGCCATAAGCCTCAATACTGCGATATATAATGGCTAGCACAGCCTTATTCCCTTGTACCTACGCCCTAAGCAATGATCTCTTGAATATACAATTCACGTTCCAACATCAAGTTAACTATTGTTTCCTCTATTTTAACCATCGGACGTGTAGGGTTTGCGCGATCAGTGAAGATAATCTCCCCATGACGGCCATCACTTAATTTGATTCTAGTGCCATTAAAGAGATCAGTACTCTTCTGTATAAACGTCTGCACAATCACTGGGTCAAGCTTACCGAAGCTTTCTGTCAGAATCTGCTCTAGTACCAAATAAGGAGACTGTGCTCTTCTGTAGGCTCTTTCTAAGGTCATAGCATGGAATATATCTGCTACTGCGACTACTTTAGCGTAGAAATGAATCTGACTGCCGTCCAGCTTCAATGGATAACCAGAGCCATCAATCTTCTCATGATGCTGCAAGGCGGCAAGTCTTACCCCTTCATTAATCGCTGTAACATTGCGTAATAATTGATAACCATATGTAGTGTGTCGGCGAACCTCTTCTATTTCACTATTGTTAAGTGACTCCGGTTTCTGTAAAAGTGAGCTGTCTACTTTTGCATTGCCGATATCATGTAATAATCCTGCAAAAGCAATCTGCATCCAATCCTTTTGTGGGTACCCACACCACTGAGCAATTTTATAGGAGGTCAACGCGGACAACACAGCATTGTGATAGTTGTAATCCTCATATTTTAAAGTGCGCGGTGTAAACTTCAAGACATGATAATCCTTCAAATAACCTATTAATGTCTCTAACTGACTGCGAAGCTCAAAAATAGGAAGTGAAGCTGCCGTTACCGATCGATAGCTGTTCTTAATAAGAGTGAGCATTTTATCGTATTCATCATGTAGAGGAGAATTAGTCTTGGCCAACATCGATTCGTTGATAATGGCTCCAGCTTTAGGGGAAGCTTGCTTAGCTGTTGTTTTGGCTCCATCCGAACTCGCCTCACCTTGGTCACCTTCGATTTCCACTTGCCCAATCAAAAAAGCCTGTAAAATATCTAGATCACGAGGGAGCAATATTTTTCCCTTAGTGAATAAAGTCCCCCCTAAAGGTGTAATTACATCCTTTATTATCTTTGAGCCTGCTTTAACTTCTCCAACCAATATATTTGGCATATACTCAGCCCCTTAATTTCTATAAGCCGTACACCCAGCATTACCTCACATTGATAAGACAGATAATTTCTGAGAAATTAGTACTTTATAGGATTCTATTGGCTAATTATAGTACGGATAAATGGAAGACACTAGTGCAGTGAAAACTATTCTTTCAAAATATTTATTTTATTTTTTGAAGCATCGGTCATTCAAAAAGCAACAAAAAGAGCAAGAACTTCTGTAATAGAAGCCCTTGCTCTTTTTTGAATTCAACCTATTCTAAGTCAGTGTCTTCGTCCTCAGTCAGGATCTCAGGCTGATCAATATCGCCAGATTCCTCGACTGTATCTTGCCCATCCAGGCCTTCTTGCCCTTCCAAGCCTTCCAGACCTTCCACTTCCTCAGATTCATCCTCTTCGTTCTTGTCAGCTCTACACAGGGTAGCTACTGCGTCATCCTCACGGATGTTAATCAGCTTAACCCCTTGAGCATAACGGCCCATAGTAGAAATTCCATCCATGCTGGTACGAATCAGGGTACCGCTAGTCGTAATGATCATTAAGTCTTCATCCTTCTTAACGACCTTAAGACCCACGACAGGACCATTCTTATCGGTGAGATTAATGGTCTTGATCCCTTTACCGCCACGAGTCTGGGAACGATAATCACCGGCTGGTGTCCGTTTACCATAGCCCTTGGTAGTAACAATCAGAACCTCAAGCTCCTTATCGACACAGTCCATACCAATGACATGGTCATTTCCGTCAAGCGTAATACCCTTAACGCCAGTCGCGCTACGTCCCATAGAACGCACATCATTCTCTGAGAACGTGATCGACATTCCGCGAGCTGTACCGATAATGAGATTTTGCTGTCCATCAGTCAGCTTAACCTCGATTAGGGAATCTTCTTCACGAAGATTAATAGCAATAAGACCGCCTTTACGGATGTTGTTATAATCCCCAAGAGGCGTCTTCTTCACGATACCCTCGCGGGTAGCAAAGAATAAATATTTGTCGCTATCGCCATCTTCCACTTGGATTACCGCACTAATCTTCTCACCTTGTTCGATTTGAATCAGGTTGATGATTGGCGTCCCCCGGGCTGTACGGCCCAATTCTGGGATCTCATAAGCTTTAATCCGGTAAACTTTACCCTTATCGGTAAAGAACATCAGATAGTTATGAGAGTTACTCACGAAGAGATGCTCCACGAAATCCTGGTCCTTGGTGTCCATCCCCATGACTCCGCGACCTCCGCGCTTCTGACTGCGGTAGGTGCTGACAGGTAGACGTTTGATATATCCTGTATGTGTAATAGTGATAACAACCTCTTCACGTGGAATAAGGTCTTCATCCAGGATACTTTCTTCACCAACCGTGATCTCTGTCCGGCGTTCATCAGAATATCTATCACGGATATCCTGCAGCTCGTTGCTGATGATTTCCAGTACAAGATGCTCGTTAGCCAGAATTTCACGGTACTCTGCAATTTTAACGATCAATTCGTTATATTCATTCTCGATCTTTTCCCGTTCCAGACCGGTCAGACGTTGCATCCGCATATCGAGGATAGCCTGAGCCTGCTCTAAACTGAGGCTAAAGGTGCTCATTAAGCCTTCGCGGGCTATATCAGTTGTCCGTGAAGCACGGATTAACGCAATCACCTCATCCAGATGATCAAGCGCAATGCGCAGACCTTCTAAGATATGAGCGCGTGCTTCAGCTTTTTTAAGATCAAATATAGTACGACGACGAATAACTTCAATCTGGTGCTGCAAATAATGATAAAGTACATCACGCAGATTAAGAATTTTCGGCTCGTTATTTACGATGGCAAGCATGTTGATCCCAAATGTGGATTGCATAGAAGTATGTTTATATAGATTGTTTAATACTACATTTGGATTAACATCGCGTCTCATCTCAACAACTACACGCATACCGTTACGGTCAGACTCATCTCGAAGATCCGTTATACCTTCGATCCGTTTCTCACGTACTAATTCTGCGATTTTCTCAACCAATCTTGCTTTGTTAACCTGGTATGGAAGCTCATGCACAATGATGCGAGCCTTGCCGTTGTTCTCTTCGATCGTTGCCTTCGCACGCATGGTCACTGAACCACGTCCCGTACGATAAGCCTGACGAATGCCCTCACGACCCAAAATATATCCAGCCGTAGGGAAATCCGGACCTTGGATAAACTCCATCAATTCCATTGGCGTGATATCAGGATTCTTAATCATCGCCTGCACACCATCGATAACTTCACCAAGGTTATGCGGTGGAATATTAGTAGCCATACCTACAGCAATACCAGATACCCCATTTACGAGCAGATTCGGATAACGGGCTGGCAATACAACCGGCTCATTCTCTTCACCATCATAGTTGGGTGCGAAGTCAACTGTCTCTTTGTTCAAATCACGAAGCATTTCGCCTGCAATCTTGGAGAGACGGGCTTCTGTGTACCGCATCGCCGCGGCCATATCACCATCAATCGAACCAAAGTTCCCGTGACCGTCTACAAGCATATAGCGCATCGAGAAATCCTGAGCCATCCGTACCATTGTTTCATAGACAGCTGAGTCACCGTGAGGGTGGTACTTACCGATAACCTCACCGACGATTCTTGCAGATTTCTTATGAGGCTTATCCGCAGACATTCCAAGCTCCGACATCGCAAACAAAATGCGTCGGTGAACCGGCTTGAGTCCGTCCCGCACATCTGGCAAAGCCCGGCTAACAATGATGCTCATTGCGTAATCCATAAAGGATTCACGCATTTCCACGCCAATGTCCCGATCTTTGACTTGTGGGTTATTTTGTTCAGCCATGAGTTGCTGGACCTCCTTCAGTTAAAAAACCGCTACCCTTAATTATATTACTTTCACAAAAGTAGCACAATTAAACATGATAGCCTTTTATCTTCTAATATTGATTTCTTTTTGCGCTTATCAGGGTATTTGCCCTTTCCGCAAATATCTTTACTACATAGACTGTAAAGACAAGAAACACGGTTTTATTATCCTAATATCGTTCGATAAGGCATAACCCCATATCCTTATATTATACCATTGTTTAGGTAGCTTGTCCTGATTTTCAGCTGTCAAAGATTATGCTGCCACTGCATTTTTTACAACAAGGAACCCAAAGGACCTATTCCTGCACAAAACTCATAAGGAGGAAGATAATGAAGATTCAACGCGTCCCAAGCAAATGGGCTAAAACGAAAGTCATCCTTCAAAATCACTCTCTATTGCAATATGTGCCTGATACCCGTAAATTCGATGTCAATGCTCTTAAGGAGATGCTTGCGTTATATACAATGGTCTATATTAAGCCAGATCGAGGGAGTTATGGTATCGGTGTAATGAGAGCTGAGCAGCGTACTGTAACTCTTAGCACTAGCAAACAGAAAGCTGAACACGGTGCCGACCTCGATAATGTTAATAAAGAAGAGCCCGAAGAACAGATCTTGTATATTTTAAGATATGGGAAGACTGCGGAAGTGTTTTTCTCACCAGAAGAGCTGTATGAGAACTTACAGAAACGAATTCAGAATCGAACCTATTTGATTCAAAAAGGGATTGACCTTCTGCGTCATCAAGACCGCCCTTTTGATCTCCGGGTTCTTACCCAAAAGACTCCATCAGGAGTATGGGAAACAACAGGAATGCTTGGAAGAGTAGCTGCCCCTCAAAAAATCGTCACCAATTATCACAGTGGAGGCAGTATCCTTTCCGTAAGTACTCTGCTAAAAAATTATATGCCGCCCTCTGAAGTCCTAGTTACGATCAATCACTTAAAAGCTTTGGGTATACAAATCGCGACACAGCTTCAATCTGCCTATCCAGGAATCAAAGAGATTGGTCTGGATATTGCCATGGATCAACATCTGGATATGTGGCTGCTGGAAGTCAACACTCTTCCGTCCATTGCTGTATTCAAATTATTTCCTGATAAATCAATCTATCGTAAAATACATCGCTATGCCGTAGCCTATGGACGTGTAAAAGCAAGAAAATCCCCTTATTCGGCCCGCAATAAACAATCCACAAGAGCCTAAAAAGAAGCTTGAAATCAAAGAACCTCCAGCGTTCTCATTCCGTTAGGAATAGAAGCCGGAGGTTGTATTAAATATTGTTCTTACACATCAAGGTATCTAACGTTCTTGGCATGCTCATGGATAAAGTCACGTCTTGGTTCAACATTGTCACCCATAAGTGTATCAAAAATACTATCTGCCAGCATTGCATCTTCAATCGTAACCTGGAGCATCATACGGGTCTCAGGGTCCATCGTTGTGTCCCAAAGTTGGGTTGCATTCATCTCTCCCAAACCTTTGTAACGTTGGACGTTAACCTTAGCATTTTCTCCAAAAGAAGCGATAATATCATCGCGTTCCTTCTCGCTGCCTGCGTAGCGGATAACCTTATTGCGCTCAATCTTAAAGAGAGGAGGCTGTGCAATATAGATATAACCCGCGTCTACTAGCTTCCGCATGTAACGATAGAAGAACGTTAATAATAGCGTTCTAATATGGGCTCCATCGACGTCGGCATCGGTCATAATAACGACTTTATGATAGCGAGCCTTCGATAAGTCAAAGTCATCGCTGATCCCTGTGCCCAAAGCCGTAATGATGGCGCGGATCTCGGCGTTAGATAAAATACGGTCAAGGCGAGCTTTTTCAACGTTTAGGATCTTACCACGCAACGGTAGAATCGCTTGAAAATGGCGATCCCGGCCTTGCTTAGCCGATCCACCCGCTGAGTCACCTTCGACGATGTATAGTTCGCTGATCGAGGCATCCTTGGATGAACAGTCGGCGAGTTTACCAGGCAGAGCACTGACTTCAAGCGCACTCTTCCGACGGGTTAACTCACGTGCCTTACGGGCAGCTTCTCGTGCGCGCGACGCGGAAAGTGACTTCTCAAGAACGCGACGTGATACTGCTGGGTTTTCTTCCAGGAACTCTTGTAATTTCTCTCCGAACAGTGATTCTACGATACCCCGCACTTCACTATTTCCGAGCTTAGTTTTCGTTTGACCTTCGAATTGTGGATCTGGAATTTTGACAGAAATAATGGCTGTCAATCCTTCACGCACGTCATCACCAGTCAGATTCGAATTGCTATCCTTCAATACTCCCGCTTTACGAGCATAATCGTTGATGATACGGGTCAGCGCACTTTTAAAGCCGGATTCATGCGTTCCGCCCTCATGCGTATTAATATTATTCGCAAAAGAGTAGATGTTCTCAGTATACGAATCGTTATATTGGAGAGCCACTTCAACTTGGATCATATCGCGTGAGCCTTCCACGTAGATCGGATCCTCATGTAGTGCTTCTTTTTTCTCATTCAAATATTTCACATATTCAACGATACCACCCTCGTATTTGAACACGTTGGTGACATCCGTCCGCTCATCATGAAGTGAAAGCTCGATTCCTTTGTTAAGAAAAGCCAGCTCCCGAATACGAGTAAGCAGTGTCGAATATTCAAAAACTGTGGTTTCCGTAAATATTTCAGGATCCGGATGAAAGGTTGTAGTCGTTCCTGTCTCATCTGAATCGCCAACGATTTTGATGTCATACTGCGGTGCACCACGTCTATATTCCTGTTGGTAGATATGACCGTCACGTTTGACCTTAACAAGGACCTTTTCAGACAAGGCATTCACTACAGAGATACCCACGCCATGCAAACCACCGGAAACTTTATATCCGCCACCGCCGAATTTACCACCTGCATGCAGCACGGTCATTACGACTTCAAGCGTCGACTTCTTAAGCTTTACATTCTCACCTACAGGTATGCCACGTCCATTATCGATAACAGTGATCGCGTTATCCTCATGTATAATCACTTGAATCCGGTCACAATAACCTGCGAGTGCCTCATCGATACTATTATCGACGACCTCCCATACCAAGTGATGGAGACCTTTAGAACTAGTCGAACCAATATACATGCCCGGACGTTTCCGAACCGCTTCCAGCCCTTCCAGTACCTGAATCTGGCTCTCATCATATGTCGGTTGATTCATTGACATGCCTTCACCTACTTCTTTCTGATTATCTCTTTGTTACCCAATGCAAGTTATATTTCGAGCAAAATTTTGGCTCTTTTTTTAAGAGTGGAGGAGGAAATGGGGGAGTAATACACGATATTTTTAGTTACGACAATAGATTTTGCTTCCTCTTCGCCAATCCGCTCAAGCTTCTTATCCTGCTCAGAGTGAATAACGAATTGCTTAGATACCTTGGAAGATTTCTCAATCGAAATATCAAATATAGCAATTAACTCCGAAGACCTAATGATCTTCTCCCCGCCCAAATGAATATACATGATCGTCCTCCGCTCTTTTATAACTCAACTTTTCCATCATGAACATGAAATAGGCTGGCGCCCTTTAATTTATCGGCATTCAGACCCTCAATTCCTGTAGCGGTAATGAATGTCTGTACCTTGCTTTGAAAGGTTTCAATAAGCTGGGTCTGGCGGTAAGGATCAAGCTCGGATAAAACATCATCAAGAAGCAGCACAGGATATTCTCCGATTTCCTCATGGATCAGCTCGATTTCCGCCAGCTTAAGCGATAAAGCCGTGGTACGCTGCTGTCCTTGAGAACCGTAGACCTGAGCTTCCCTTCCGTTGATAAAAAAGGACAGGTCATCCCGATGGGGACCCGTCAGCGTCATGCCGCGCCTGATTTCTTGTTCTCTCGTTTGTGATAACTTTAACATAAAATTGTCTAATAAGACAGCTTCATCTTCCTCATCCCGATCGCCGAAAGAGGGGACATAGAGCAATTTCAGTTCTTCTCCGCCGTTCGTAATCCCCCGGTGAATGCTTTCAGCCCATATTTGCAGCTTCTTTATGAATTGTTTCCTTTTTTTGACGATTTTAACACCATGCTCTACAAGTTGAGCATCCCAGATTTCCAGAAGCTCTTTCCCTGCAGCCTCTTTTCCCCATAATTGCTTTAAGAGATTACCTCTTTGCAAGAGAATTTTTTGATACTGCTGTAGGTGAAATAGATAACTAGGCTGGACTTGGCCGATCTCCATATCAAGAAAACGCCGTCTGATACCAGGGGTCCCTTTTACAATCTCTAAATCTTCCGGTGCAAACATGACCACATTCAGAGATCCAACAAACTCACTAAGGCGCCGCTGCTCCAAACCATTGATCTTGGCTTTTTTACCTTTGGCAGATAGGGTGAGCTCCAGCTTGAGATCGCCATACTTGCGTTCCACCTCGGCAACGATCTGAGCTGCATCTCCGGGGGCATCGAAGGAGATAAGTTCGCGGTCCTTAGAGGTGCGGTGGCTTTTGGTCATCGCCAGGACGAACAATGCCTCCATGAGGTTTGTTTTGCCTTGGGCGTTCTGACCCAGAATCAGATTCACATCGCCCAGGCTCTCCAGACGCAGCAGCCCGTAATTCCGATAATGCTGCAGACCGATATTTTTAACAAACACGAAATGGTTCCTCCCCTAGCGTACTACTCTTTTACTCCTCCGCCTTCAACCTCAAAGGTACCGTTATCCTGCACTTCGATTTTGTCACCCGGATAAAGTTTTCTGCCGCGCCGTTCCTCTACCTCTCCGTTGACCAATACGTGACCTTCCTGCAATAAAGCTTTGGCCATTCCACCTGTGGATACACAATCTGCGAGTTTCAGAAATTGGTCCAGCTTAATGTATCCACTGTGGATAAGTATTTTTTTCATGGTTTTTATCCTTTCAGCCACTTATCCACATGTTCATGAATGTTGGCATTAATTTGTTGTACGGTAAGGCAAAATGATATACAAGCTATTGGTTTGGTCAAGTGGTTTCAAAATGATCGGACTCATCATCCCTGTAAATGCAATAACGAGCTGCTCGCTCTCTATGACCTTTAATACATCAAGCATATATTTCGAGTTGAAAGATATTTTGAGAGGTTCACCTTTGAAATCAATGACTTCAAGTTCCTCGCGAACCTTACCCAGCTCTGATGAGCTTGAAGAAATTTCAATACCGCCTTGATCAAGCGTCTGCATACGAACAATATTTGTTTTTTCTTCCCGGGACAGCAAATAAGCACGATCAATCGATTCGCTTAATTTTTTTGTATCTAAAGTTAGTTCTGTTTTGTAGGTTGTTGGAATAATTCTAGAAGTATCAGGATAAATCCCATCTAGGATCCGTGAATAAAACAGTACTTTGTCGATTTTGAAGAGAACTTGATTATCCGCAACGACAATATCAACCAGCATATTTTGGTCAGGGATAATTTTGCTGAGCTCATTAAGGGTTTTACCGGCAATAACAATATTTCCGAAATTGACATTTTCCGTGCCTTCAAGTTTAGCAGCTCTTGTTGCCAAGCGGTGACGGTCAGTCGCTGTAAACTTAAACTCATTGTCGCTCAGATTCCATAGTATACCCGTTAATATCGGAGTTGTCTCTTGGGTAGAAATAGAAAAGGCTGTTTGTTTAATCATATTTTTCAGCAAATCACCTGGTAGAGAGATCGTGTCATTCTCTTCAATGCTCGGTAACACTGGGAATTCTTCAGGGTCTAAACCTACCATCTGAATCTCAGTGGATCCGGAAGAAATGTACGTTTGGAATCCTTCTTTTACTTCCATGTGGATTTCTTTGGAGGGCAGCTTCTTAATAATCTCGACGAAAAATTTAGCGGGAAGGACAACACTTCCTGGCTGATCTATCTTCACGATGGTGTGGCTGTCATTCTCTGCTGGAATAAACGATTGAATAGAAATATCGGTATCACTTGCAGTTAATGTGACGCCTTGATGGCTAACTTCCAGTTTAATACCGGTCAAAATAGGGATTGTTGTTCTGCTGGATATAGCTTTGGATACGTGTTGAATGGATTCGTTGAGCTCATTTTTAAGAATGCTTATTTTCATGATTTCACTCCTAGCTGAAAAATTGGGAATTTCGATGGATTTGAGTCTGTTAATTACGCGTCTTTACATGATGAATTATTATAGTTATTTAATAGTATTAGTAGTAGGGGCGACGAATATGTGGATAACCCCACCAAACAGCATAAAATTAAGCCTACCCACATGTGTATAGATTGTGTATAGGCTCTTTGTTCCTCTTAGGAAGGATTTTTAATTTTCTCCGCAAGATTATTTACCACTTTGTACAACTCCTGATCGACCTTTAATGCCTGTGTAATTTTATCGTGCGCATGAATTACGGTCGTATGGTCACGTCCTCCGAAAGCCTCACCAATCTTAGGCAGCGAATAATCCGTTAGTTCACGGGATAGATACATTGCGATTTGACGTGGAAACGCTACGGCTTTGGTTCTTTTGCGTGCTTTGAAGTCTTCAAGGCGCAAATTGTAGTATTCTCCGACTTTTTGCTGAATATCAGCGATGGTGATCATCTTGGGACGACTGGAAGGAATAATATCCTTGAGCGCTTCAGCTGCCAAATGAGTGGTTACATCCTGGTTGGTAAGCGAAGAATAAGCAACTACCCGGATTAATGCACCCTCAAGCTCACGAATATTGGTGTCAATCTGGTTGGCAATATACATCATGGCCTCATTAGGGATATCAAGGTTCTCTGCCTTAGCCTTTTTGCGTAAAATCGCAATCCGGGTCTCCAGATCTGGTGGTTGAATATCCGTAATCAAGCCCCATTCGAACCGGGAACGCAGCCGTTCTTCCAGTGTGGGAATTTCCTTTGGTGGTCGGTCGCTGGAGATGATAATTTGCTTGCGTTCTTCGTGGAGCGCATTGAAAGTATGGAAAAACTCCTCCTGTGTAGACTCTTTTCCAGCGAGGAATTGAATGTCGTCGATAAGCAAAATGTCAACATTACGATACTTGTTACGGAAGCTTTCACCGCGGTTATCACGGATCGAATTGATAAATTCATTCGTGAATTTCTCAGACGAGATGTAAATTACCTTGTTATTTGGGTTATGTTCCAGGACATAGTGCCCAATTGCGTGCATCAAATGGGTTTTGCCCAGACCTACACCACCGTATAAAAACAAGGGATTGTATGCTTTGGCTGGTGCTTCGGCTACTGCCAGTGAGGCTGCATGCGCAAAGCGGTTCCCAGAGCCGATTACAAAGGTGTCAAAAGTGTACTTTGGATTGAGCAGATGCGTTTGTGCTTCTTCTCTTGATACTACGGGAGTCGGAGCGGATTGTTGAACCACAAGCTCAGGCGGCTTGCTTTCTTCAATCACGAATTTTACATCCACTTGTTTCCCTGTGACTTCGTAGACGGTTGCTCCTACCAGTTTGGTGTAACGACTTTCCAGCCATTCTACTGCAAACGTTGTAGGTGCCGAGATAATGAGAACCTGGGAGTTGAAGGTTATCGCTTTAGTAGCCTTAAACCAGGTATCAAAGCTCGGCTTGCTTAATTTGGTTTGAATAATCGATAAAATTTGCTGCCATAATTCGGAAGTATGGCTGTCCAC